>NZ_JBNBPI010000001.1:4800000-9434339 GCF_050106155.1 Streptomyces nidicola | reverse complement strand
GCGAGCACCGGCATGGGGTGTCCACCAAAAACGGTGGGCGCCCCATCTGCCTTCGCCACGGCGATGCCGGCCGCCGATCGCTGCACCGCCGGCTGCGTGCCGGCCCTCCAGCGCCCCCCAGTGGCGTGCACCAAAGCGAACAAGCACAACGGGATGAAGTGGACGCGATGGACCTGGGGTCAGTCCCCCGCCGCGGAGTGAGTTGAGGATGTGGGGCCAGGCGGCCGCTCCCAAGGCCGCGTCGGCTTCGGGCGTACCTCCGTACAGGTACTGCGGGGGATTGCCGGCGCGGCACTCTCACCAGGAAGCCGCGGGCGATGGCCGGCATCGTGGCGGGCGATCACACGCACGGTGGTCCCATCCGAGCGCCGGCGCGCGGCCAGTTGTTCGGCGAAGGGAAGGGAACGGCCACATCGCGTCGTCTCCGCCCGCGACCAGCAGGAGATCGGCCCGGGCCTGGTCCACGGCGATCTCCGCCGGAGGAAGCAGGTGAGCGAACGTCAGCTCGCTGCGCTCGTACCACCCGCGGATGGGCGGCCGGGCCCGCTGCCCGGCCCCTGCGGGAGTCCAGGAATCATCCAGCGGGACGAACGGCAGCGCCTGTTCCCCGCCAGGTCCAGGACGACCGGTAGGGGCGCTGCGCTCCGTCCGCGCCCCGGTCCGACGTTGCACCAGACGCGCGACGTGGGCGACAGCGCGATGACCGCGTCCACGCGCGGATCGTGCACGGCCGTGAGCAGAGCCGCCTCGGCCCCCCTTGGAGCTGCCCAGGATGCCGATGCGTGCTGCCCCGTGCGCCCGGAGGGAAGCCGACGGCGTCGGTGAAGGTCTCCAGGGGGATCTCGCAGATTCCCGGGGACTGGCCCCGGCCCGCCGAACCAGCGGATCGACAAGGCCGTCAGGCCCTGCCGGGCGAGGAGGCGCGCTCTCTCCCGTTCGATACGCCCGCTGGAACCCGCCAGCACCACAACGCCGATACCACTGCCGCAGGCGGGAGCGACCAGAACACCCTCCCAGGGATCGGTCAGTTCGCGCTCCATGACCTCCACATGCCCCCCTCCCCCGGTCGGTCCGCCCCAGTCTGCCGGCGCAGCCCCCTCGGCTGTGCTGCTCCTCCCAGGCCGGGCCGAACTCGCCCCGCATATCCGCCGGCAGCATCCATCCTGTGTCCCACAGGGCTCTGCCCTCCGGGGCCCTCTCAAGTCACCTGATCTGCACCAAGAATCCGCGGAATGGGGCCAGTCGGAGTCTCCTGGGTGGAGCCGCGGAACGCCGTCCCGGCCGGCTTCCCCATCCCCGGCAGCCGTAGAGGGGAGGGCGGGATCCCGGCCGGCAGGACACCCAGGCTGTGGGAGCGGTGGCACCCCGCAGTCGCGGCGCCGTTTCCCCTGTTCTCTACTCCCAGGCGGCGTTAAGCGAGTCGCCCGGCGAGGCGAGCGCGCAACGAGCGGGTCGAGCGCTGCGCGGTCGATGCACGTGGACCGGGTGGTGCGTGTGCCGTGGGGCCGGCCGCAGCGCAGCGCACGGGTGTCTGCGCATCCTCTCCCGCGAACGGCCCGGCCTCGGGATCCATGTCCGGCCTGCCACCGCCTCACCCCTGCCCCCTGCGGCCGCACAGAGCAAGGGGGCAGGGGCCGGGGCCGGGGGTGGGGCGGGGGGGGCTGCGGGGAGTGTCAGCGCAGGTGGACGGCTCCGGTGTGGGCGTTCAGCGTGTAGTGGTGGCCGTGGGCGCGGGCCCGTGCTGTGACCGGCGTCCAGGGCGGCGGATACGCCACGCCGTGCCGGGTGATCCAGGGCCTGGTAGGTGCCGTTGGGCAGCTTGGTGACGTGGGCGGTGGCGCCGTCCGCGAGCCGTATGTCACGGGGTCTTGCCGGTCTGGTTCGTGTGGTGCTTCTTCTGGTGGTGCTTGTTCTTGTGGTGCTTGTTCTTGTGGTCGTTGTGCTTGTGGTGCGTGTGCTTCTTCGCCGGGTGCTGGGGCACGTTCTGCTCGCTGTGCCAGCCGCCGGGGGTGCACCACGCCGACGAAGCCGTTCGCCTGGTTGAGTACGTATGTGTAGCCGTTGCACGCGCTGGGTCTTGTGCGCCAAGTCCAGCGCCGCGATCCGCACACCCTTGTGCGTGATCCAGGCCTGGTAGCTGCCGTTGGGCAGCTGGGTGACGTGCGCGGTGCTGCCGTCCGCTGAGCGGCAGGGTCTGGGTACGGCCCGCCGCGGCAGTGTGCTGGGCGGCGGAGGCAGTGGCGGTGGCGGTGGCCGCGGGCCCGGTGGAGGCCGGAGCGGCTTCGGCGGTGGCGGCGACGGCGGTCACGGCGCCGAGGCCGAGAACGGCGGATGCCACAGACGTGCGGAGAATACGAGAGGTCTGCATGCGCCGGCCCCTTTCCATGAGTCGGACAAGTCGAACGAGTCGAGCAGGTCGAGCGGGTTGGCTGAGTCGAACGCGTCGTGGGGACCGCGTACTCATGAAGCTAGGCGGCACACATCAAGGCATTCCGCACACAACATCACAGACATGTGACAGCGCCTTGAAAAGGCACAGATAGGGAGCAACTGCCCGGCTGGGGCGGGACCTTCGCCCCGGCCGGGAGTCCCGGGCCGCCGCCGGCGCCGCGCCTGCCGCGCCTGCCGTGCCTGCGGGTCCGGGACCGTTCGGTGATGCGGCACAGGGGTGCGTCTGCTCGGCTGCTGATCCTGGCTGCCGGGGCGTTGAGTGGGCGGGGGGCGAGACGGCCCTCGAACCGGGTGCGCGGGTGCGCGCCGCGGCCCCCGTTGCCGCCGGTGCCGGTGGCAGCGGGCGGCTCTGGTGTGTCACGCGCAGCTTCTCAGCGGGCGGGATGCCGTGGCGCCGGGATTTCCGGAGGGGGCATGACGGCGGCCGCTAGGGGTGACCACCGTGCCGTGGCCGGGAACGGTCACCGGGGTGGGGTGGCGGCTGGGGGGGCGACAGTGGTGGGTGTTGCGCAGGTCGGACGAAGGGCGTGGCACGGCCTGTCAGTTGCCTGCTCTAGGGTCGCCCGCGTGGCTGAACTCTCCTACCTGACCGCCGTCCGCGCCTCCTACGACACGGTCGCCGCCGATTACGTCCAACGTGTGCCTCCGCCGGCCGCGATGGACCCGCTGTCCCGCGCGATGCTGGCCGGGTTCGCCGAACTCGTGCGGACCGCCGGCCTGGGGCCGGTCGCGGACCTGGGGTGCGGCCCCGGCCGTGTGACGGCGCACCTGGCCGGGCTGGGGGTGCCCGCCTTCGGCGTCGACCTGTCGCCGAAGATGGTCGCACTGGCCAGACGCGCCTACCCGGAACTGCGGTTCACCGAGGGCTCGATGACCGCGCTGGAGACGCAGGACGGCAACCTCGGCGGCATCCTGGCCTGGTACTCCACCCACCACACGCCCCCGCAGTGGCTGCCGGCGGTGTTCGCCGAGTTCCACCGCACGCTCGCACCCGGCGGCCACCTGCTCTGGGGAGACTACGTCGGCGATGAACGGCTGCGGCCGACCCACGGCTACGGCCACCCGGTGTCCTACGCGTCCTACCTCCTGCCCCTGGAGACCATGGCCGGCCTGCTCGAGCAGGCCGGACTCGCCGTCACCGCGAGACTGGAACAGGAGCCCGCCAAACGCGTGAGCAGGCCGCACGCCTGCCTCCTGGCACGGAAGCCCGAAAGGCGCTGACGGGGCCTCGCCTTCCGAGGAGGACGAGCGGATCCGCCAACGGGCCGGCCGCCCCGGCGTAGCGGCAACGCGCCCCTGCGCCCGGGTGCCACTGCAAGCCCGTGACCAGCGATGTTTCTTCTTCTGCGGGCCGCCCTGTGCCACCTGGACCTCCGCCGTGGGCTCCTGGATACCGTCCCGTGTACCCCCGCCCACGGATCAAGCCGGTGCGGCTACCAGTTCATGCGGCGGGGCATACGGCACTTCCCGGCGAAATCCGTCGAGGGACAGTCGTCGCCGCCGACCGCGAGGACGAGCGCCGCGCACAGCGCCAGCACGACGAAGACGGCCACCAGGCCGGTACGGGTGAGCAGGAACCGGCTCAGGCGGGTGCCGGTGCGGCCGAGGCGCCGGTCGCGCCGCACCGCGGCCCAGGGTGCGGATGCCCGCGATCCACCCCACGGCCGTCGCGACGAGGAACACGATCAGGAGCGGCATCTCCAGCCGGTCAGGGAGCAGCGCCACCGAGGATTCTCCCGCTCCCGCGCCCGTATGCCAGGGGACTCACCTGCGCGGCCAGAGCACCCGGACGCAAGCCACCGGCCACCAGGACGAGCAGCGGTGTCCCCACCCGGTCCGAGACCGGCCCGCCGCCGTAGTGGACGCCTCCCAGGGCGAACGGGTACATCTGCCGTGCTCCGCTCGAATGGGCCCCCGGCTGTCGACGTGTCCGGGGGGGGACGCCAGGCGGCGGGCCGGGCACGGCGGAAATTGATCATGGAAGTTCGTTACGGGTCTCACAACGGGTCTCACACCGGCCCAGGCGGGCAATCCACCGGACGGCTCCCTGCCCGAACCGTGCCGTTCCGACTCGACGCCGGCCTCCCCGCGAGCCTGCCCCAAGGTCCGCCGCGCCATGCCGTCGGCCGCGCCAGAGAGGGCAAAAGTCAGCCTGGTCCGCTCTGCCGTCGATCCGCATGCTGCGGACCACGCCTGCTCAGCTTCCGCCCGGGGCGAGCGTGGAGGGGCCGAGAGCTCGCGGCTTGCGCTCACGGGCCCGTACCCGGAAGCCGCGCAGCCCCCGGCCGTGGGGTTCTGACGGCGCCCCGGCCGTGTCGTCACCGACCGCGCCGGGCCGCCCCGGTTCAATGACCGTGCCAAAGCCACAGATCGGCGACGTGCCCGCCCCGCCCCCTCCCCCCGTCATCGGACCGGAGACACGGGGCGAGCAGAGACGGGAGAACTCCATGCGTATCCGCGCCCTGTTCATGTCCACCCTGCTGGCGGCCTGCGCCGTCCTCGGCGGCGCCGGTATGGCGGCAGCCGACGACAACCCCCAGGAACTGACGCCCAAAGAGCAGGCCGGCCTGGAAGCGGCGACGTCGATCGTCGACGCGCTGCTCGGCGGGGGCGTACCACTCGCCCGATAGCACCACGACCACGCGGAGCCCGGCGCCGTCACGGCCCTGCCCGCACGCACGGTGGGGTGGGGTGCTGGCAGCGGGGTGTCACAGGCAGGGCCGGTAGAACATCTTCCAGCCGTCGTAGGGCATGGAGGGCGAGTCCGTCATGCCCCGGCCGTACATGACGTTCACGCCGGGGCCCACGCCGCCCGGGCCGCGGCCCGGCGCGGACAGCAAAACCTTCCGCTCCGCTCCTCGACGCCGCCCCCGGCATTGACGAGGAAGGCCAGGCCCGGGCACGTGCGACGAGACAGGCCCCGGTCTGCCCGCTGCCCCACCGGCGCCCCCCGCACTCCCCCGCGTCACACCATCCGTGAGCAGACACAGCGAGACACAGCAGGGGCCGCCTCCAGCCAAGCCCCAGGGCCGGCCGGTGCACGCCGGCGGAGACGGCCGGGGCCCGCTCCGAGCGGACCCCGGCCCGTCGAACATGATGATCCGTACATGGCATGCTGCTCACCGGCCCGCGGCGGCACCGGCCGGTGCCACGCGCGTCCACCCGCCCCCGACCGGTTCCTGCCAAGGTGAGCACCACAGTGAAAGAAAAAGTGAAATTCCCCAGCGTCGTCGGCCCCGAACTCGCCGGAGTGATCGACCTGCCCGAGGGCGAGATCCGCGGCTGGGGACTCTTCGCACACGGCTTCACCCTCGGCAAGGACTCCCCCGCCGCCTCCCGCGTCAGCAAACAACTGGCCCGCGAGGGCATCGGCACACTCCGCTTCGACAACCTCGGCATCGGCGACTCCGACGGCGACTGGGGCGACGGCTCCTTCACCGTCAAAGTCCAGGACACCATCCGCGCCGCGGCCTTCATGGCCGAACGCGGGACTCCCGTGGATCTGCTGGTGGGGCACTCCTGGGGCGGCGCCGCCGCCCTCGCCGCCGCCCGCGACATCCCCGGGCTGCGGGCCCTGGCCACGATCGCCGCACCCGTCGACCCCAGCCACGTCGAGCGGCAGTACGACACCGTCCTCGACCGCGTCCTCAGCGACGGCTCCCACCAATGGTTCGTCGGCGGACGCACCCTCGTCCTCAAACGCGCCTTCGTCGAAGACGTCCGCAAAGCCCACCTGCGCGACCGAATCGGTGAACTGAACCTTCCCCTGCTGGTCACGCACTCCCCCACCGACTCCACCGTCGACATCGACAACGCCGCCGAAATCTTCCAGGAAGCCCGCCACCCCCGCAGCTTCATCTCCCTCGAAGGCGCCGACCACCTCCTGACCGCACGCGGGCAGGCACAGCGCGCCGCACACATCATCAGCGCCTGGGCCGACCAATACCTCGACCAACCCCAACCCTGAACAGCCAGAGCCCCCCCCCGCCCCGAGCCGGGGCCGGTACGTGACCGCCCGCCCAGCGCGCCGATCGGCCCTCGAGCAGTCGGGCATCCGCTGCCGTGTGACGTGAACCGAACCGCACGCGGTGCACCGTCGTTTCGGTCCCGGCCCAACCCGCCCCCGCCACCGGATGCGACACAGCCACCGGATGCGGCACAGCAGGCCAGGACGCCCCCGGGGGGGGCCGCCAGGCACACACGCAGCACGGCACCACCGGGCGGCACACCAGCCTTCTGGGGCAGTAGCGCGGCTTCGCCACCCATCAGCGGGGAGAAGGGCCGTGCTCTGCCCGTTCATGGGCGTCTTCCCTTTGGCCCGCCCGGTGATCCGAACCAGCCGCCGGGAAGGGGTTCGGGGTAGCGCTTGAGGACCTGGGCCGGGTGGTCCTCGTCGGTGGGCCAGAGCGCCACGTGGTAGCGGTCCTCGCCTTCCCGGCCGTCTTCGGAGACGGTGTCCAGTCCATGGGAGTAGATACGCACGGCGTAGTTTCCGGGGGCCAGGGGGATGCGGGGAATCTTGTCGCGGGTGTCCTGCATGGAGATGAGCAGGCGTCCTGAGGGGAGCGCGAGGCTGGCCTGTGTGACGTGGTCGGCTTGTTGTAGTTCCGTGTCGTCGGCCGGGGGTGTGCGGCGCACATCGACAGTGACGGGAACGTCGAAGGGGCGTGCGGCTCCGATTCCGACGACGCCGGGCGCCGTGTTGATCCAGTTCTCCACCAGTGCGTCGAACCAGGTGGGTTCGGGTTCGCCCAGGTCGGCGTCGTCGTCCTGGATCAGCAGGGTGGAGTAGTCGGCGACGACGGTGAGTTCGTGGCGGGAGAGCAGGCCGGGGTCGCTGGGCGACGGGGTGGCGGTCATCTGGAACTGAGCTCCGTCGGGCAGTGAGTAAACGGTCCGGGCGTCACGCCCTGGCCAGCATCGGCCTGCCGGGATCGGATACCAGCGAGCGCGACCGCGCCCATGGCGTCGTCATCACCGACGCGGAGGACGGCGCCGTGTTCGTGGAGTGGTTCACCTCCCGCACCCTGCGCGAGACGGCAGCCACCGAGCAGCGTGAGGCCATCGTCGAGGGGCCGGCGGCCCTCCTGCACCGGGACGGCCGCCGCACCATGCATCAGGCCATCGCCGCGGTCCTGCGCGGGTACGGCAACCTCAAGACCGACGTGCACGCAGACCAGGGAGTGCTGGTCAAGCGCCTGCCCATTCTCCCGGCACCCGAGCCCGCCCCGGTGGACCTGCCGCTCAGCGTGGGTGAGGTACTTTCCGAGGCGCCCTCGCCGATGCGCGGATTCCTCACGGACCAGGACGACAGCGACGACCAGTAGGTGGCGAGCCCGGCCGGACATGGAACTAGGCACGCCAGCATGCCGCCCTTAGCTGCTGCCAGGTGGCCACCAAGTACGGCTGCAGCGGAACGTGTGGTCGCCCTGGGGCAGAAACGGCATGCGGCGTCGAGCCGCCCGGGGGCGGGGAGTTGGGCCACAACCGCTTGAAGTCGTGTGCCATCACCGTCATGGTCCGGCAGCCCATACCGGTGCGCTCTCTCGGGTATCGATGAGCGGACCGTTTCGGGTGACGCGCAAAAAGGGAGGGGCCGGCCCCGAACAGGCCGGCCCCTCCCCCTACCTCGAACTGCCTCAGACGCCTACAGCGACGGCAGCGTCTCGGCCGGGGACACACCCGGCAGCGTCGGCAGCTTCGGCAGGCCCTTCAGGTCGGGCGCCGGCAGGTCGCCGCCGAGCACGATCGCGACCACCACGTTGACCGTCCCGGTCAGCGTCGCCTGCAAGGCGGCGGCGGTCGCCTTTGCGTCGCCCGCGGCGGAGGCCTTCACGAGGGCGTCCACCTTGGTCTGCAGGTCCGCCGCGGCCTTAACGACGAGGTCGGCGCCGGGGGCCTGCGCGCGGGCGCCCGGTACACCCGCCTTGCCGGACGCGGCCTTCGCGTCGGCCGTGAGGCCGTCCAGCGCCTTCTTGACGTCGGCCGCGTGCTTGGTGGCCTCGTCCTTGGGCAGCTTGCCGTCGGGGGCCTTGAGTACTCCCGCGACGAGACCGGTCACGGGCTGCAGGACGGCGCCCGCACCCGACAGTGCCGCATTCTGCTTGGCCAGCGCATCCGCGCCCGGCACCGGAGCGGCGGACGCACTACGGGCCGGCGAGTCCGTGACAGCAGAGAACGCCGGCCCGGCCACACCGAAGGCGAGGGCACCGCACAGCGCAGTGGAAGCAACCAGACCGGCTTTCCGGGAAATACGCATGATCTACCTTTTCGCGGTTGACGAGTAGTACTCACCGCAACCCTGCGAGAGGTGCATACCGTACGCAATCGGAATAACACGTACAGCTGCATCCAAACAGCCCAACAAACAACCCCCGACCTCACACCTTCCTAGGACCCCCGGGCGTGTCACAGATACAACCGAACGAGGACACCCCCGACCCGCAACAGCCCCCCGCAACGACGGACCCACTGCCACAACCCGAGCCGCTCACCACCCTCGCCCGACAAACGGCAGCCGGCCAACACCCCCCTGGCGACCGCCACCTGGACCAACGCCGCCGCCCCAGCCCACACCTCCCCCACACCCGCCATACGGAGCAGCTCACGGATCAGCCAGGCCTCGCCTCCGCGGACACCGGTCCAGGTCCCCCACCCTCAGGGCTCAACAGCCGGTCGGGAATGCCCGTCGGCCGCCCGCGAGGCGTGGCGGGCGTTCCCGAGCCCAGACAGTCCTGACTCCAGGAATCCCCCCCGGTCAGCAGCCCTGGCCGCGAGCGCTCGCCGGGCGCCCGCTGCGCTGCCGCTGCCGCACGGAGGCCGGATCGTGTCACACCGCCAGCGTTCCCCCGGCAACCTCCGTGCTACAGACCGGGACCACGAACAGGTTCCGCCACCGCGGCTCCACCATCCGAGACCACGCAAACCCGTCGGGGTAACGCAGCCGTGCTTCCGACATCCACTCTCCAACCCTCCTCACCACGCTCCACACTCCAGCGGGGCCCGAGCCCCCGCCCCATGGCCCACAGACCGGGCAGGCCGCCGCACTTGCTGCCGAGTTGAGCGCCGCCGAGGACGCCGGCGGCGCAGGCAGCCGAGACACACCCCAGGCCCGCCCCCCCCTGACGCTGCGAAACAACCGACCCAACCGGACACCGAAAGCCCACGCTCCCGCCGGGCGGGACCACCTCATCACCGTCGGCACGGTGGACGATGCCGGGGCCGCACTGCACGCCCGGCCCCCGCTGTCCCATCGCGGCCCCTACGCGAGCATGACCGGGTCGCAGCCACAGACCGCCCGACGACCGTACGCATCACGTACCCAACCGCACGTCCCTGCCCGAGAGTTGGGCGCGGATACCCTCGGTCGTGACCGTGATGTCCTGCAGGCGCAGGTCGCCGGGCATGTTCTTGGGGAGCTGTGCCGAGAACTCCATCTTCTGGGCGACCTTCGGCTCCCGCAGCTTCCGCAGGCCCTCGATCAGCGACGGGTCGATGCCGGCGGGCTCGAGCAGCGCGGGGTGATCGGCCAGCGCGTCCAGGGCGCCGCCCTTCATGAGTCGGCCCGGCACGAGCGGTCGGCCCGTGGCCTGTTCGGTTTCGCGTTCGTCCATCTTGTTGATGGTGGGTGCGGTCAGTTGGAGGCCGCCGCCCTTGCCGGGGGTGTAGGTGAGCAGACCCGGGATCACGATCCTGGTGTCTTCCACGGACAGCGCCAGACCCCGGCCGCCGGTCCGCTCCAGGTGTGCGCGGCCACGGATCTCGGCCTTCTTGCCGGCCATCGGGAGGCCCCCCTTGGCCTGCACCGTGTTGGGCTGCCTGCCGGGCGCCAACCTCACCCGGGACACGCCGACTTCACGGTTGAGGTCGTCGAAGGACAGAAACACGTCGCCGCGGACCCTGCTCAGGACGGCGCCCTTCACGGAAGACGAGAGGCTGCCGACGATCCGGATGCTGCCCAAGACGGACACGGCGCAGGTCGAGGCGGAGAGCGTAGACCCCGGCAGGCGTCCACGGATGATTTCTCCGACAACATGGCTGGCAGCCTGCCGGGGCAGGCCGCCGGGCCCGATCGGAAATCTGTAGCCGGTGCGGTGGCCTTGCGGTGCAGCGTCTGGTTGTAGTGCGCTACGCCTCATGAGGAACGTGAGGAAGCAAGGCGTTACTACGTTGGGCGCCCTCCTGCTGTCGGTACCCCTTCTCGCCGCCGCACCGTTACCGTCGGCAGCCGGCACGGACAGGCCGCTGGGTGTCGACCTCGACACGGTGACGATCCCGCAACTGCAGGAACGCATGGCGAAGGGTTCGCTGAGCTCGTCGGCGCTGACCACCGTCTATCTGCAGCGGATCAGAACCATCGATCCCAAGATCCATGCGGTGCTGCGCACCAACCCGACGGCGCTGCGTCAGGCCGCCGCCAGCGACGCCCGACATCGGCGCGGCACCGTCCGCGGACCGCTCGACGGCATCCCCGTGCTGATCAAGGACAACGTGAACACCCGCGGACTGTCCTCGACTGCCGGATCGCTGGCGCTGGCCGGGAAGCCGCCCCAAACCGACGCCGACCTGGTGGCACGGCTGCGGAAGGCCGGGGCGGTCGTCCTCGGCAAGACCAATCTTTCCGAGTGGGCGAACTTCCGTGCAGCGAAGCCGACATCGGGGTGGTCGGCGGTGGGTGGGCAGACCAACAACCCGTACGTACTGGACCGCAACCCCTGCGGGTCCTCCTCCGGTTCAGCCGCAGCGCTCGCCGCGACGCTGACCCAGGTGGCGATCGGCACCGAGACGGACGGCTCCATCGTGTGCCCCGCCGGCATGAACGGGGTGGTCGGCCACAAACCCAGTCTCGGCCTGGTGAGCCAGGACGGCGTAGTCCCGATCTCCGCCGAGCAGGACACCGCGGGTCCCATGGCCCGCAACGTCACCGACACTGCGCTCACCCTGTCGGTGATCCGGGGTGACGCCGACGTGCGCTCCGGCGGCGCTGCCGACCGCACTGACACGCTGGCCGGTCCCGGCGGCCTGCGGGGCAAGCGGATCGGTCTGTGGCGGCTGCCGTCGCTCGGCTCCGATGTGGACGCCCTGATGACCCGTACGGCGAAGAAGCTGCGCGCGGCGGGCGCCACGGTCGTCGAGGTGACTCCGCCATATCAGAAGCGGCTCGCCGACCTCGAATTCCCCGCGCTGCTCAGCGAGTTCCACCGGGACATCGACGCCTACCTCGCATCCCGCGACGGGCCGCGGGATCTCGCCGGGCTCATCGAGTTCAACCGCACCCATCCCCAAGAGCAGACGTGCTTTGCCAGGCAGGAGTTGTTCGAGCAGGCCCTCGCCGCGCCGTCGACCACCACCCCCGAATATCGGGCCATGCGGGCGGAGTTGAAGGATCTCTCCCGGCGTTCCATCGACGAGACCATGGCCGCCCACCGCCTCGACGCCATCGCCTCGCCTACCAACCCACCCGCGTGGACGACCGACTGCGCGCGGGGCGACAACGACGTGATCCCGTCGTCCACCCCGGCGGCCGTTTCCGGATACCCGTCCCTTTCGGTGCCTGCGGGCTTCGTGGGTGAGTTGCCCGTCGGCATCCTGCTGATGGCCGGAGACCATCAGGACGACACCTTGCTGTCGCTCGGCGCGTCGATGGAGTCCCGCCTCGCCGCATGGCGGGCACCGCGCTACCTGCCGTCGGTGGGCAGCAACAGCAGCCGGTGACCTGAGCCCGTACCGTCGGCGCCAAGGGTGGCTCGGATGCGTTCCGGGCCACCCGGCGAGCCGGTGACCCAGGCCGAGCCCTGCCCAAGCGCACGTCGGTGACCAGGTGCGAGACGCGGTGGCCGCCTGGTCACATCGCCCGCGTTCACCTGGATCGGCTAACCAGAGGGACCTCGGCGCGTAATCGGCGGATCGTGGACTCATGCCCCTCTGGTACAGAAGACGCCACCGCCCGCACACACGTGAGACTCAGCGCCTCGCGCACCCCGCCCTGAACCGGATCGCCGTCCTCGAGCACGACCTCCTGGGGATCGAACCCGAACCGGGAACGCCCGCAGCATTCGCCGCCGCCCTGGCCCGGCCCGTCGACCAGGACGCGTGCCCGCACGAGGACGCCATGGACGTCATCCCGCTCGGCCAGGGCCGTTCGACAGGGATGTGCGCGGGCTGCGACATCGACATCATCGAGACCGACGAAGGTCTCTGGGACCGCCCCTGACCTGGCTGCCCCGCCTGCTCGGCGGGTAGATGACCGGGGCCGGCGCCACGGCGCAAACGCATCTCCGACCAGAGAGGAGGAGGAAGGTGCCAAGCGCAGAGTCGCCTCAGGTGGCAAGGATGCCGCCGTCCACAGCCACGTGGCTGCCCGTAGCGAACGAGGACCGGTCGCTCAGCAACCACAGTGCTGCCTCCGCCACCTCATGCGGCTCGGCCATTCGCCTCTGAATCTGACGCGCCACGAACGCCTCCTTCAGCGCCGGTTCGGCCTCTACCGCCGCGTTGATCATCTCCGTGCGCGTGGTGCCCACGACGAGGGAGTTGACCCGGATACCGTGCGCTCCGTACTCGGCGGCCGCCGCCTTCGTCAGCCCCAGGACGGCGTGCTTCGCCGCAACGTAGGGGGATGGTGCACCGGTGGCGATCAGGCCCGCCGAGCTGGCGGTGTTGACGACAGCCCCATGACCGGCGGCCAGCATGACGGGGATCTGACTGCGCAGGCAGTTCCACGTCCCTCGCACGTTGACATCCATGATGCGATCGAAGTCTTCCTGGGGAAGTTCGTGCAAGGGGCCGAAGACAACGCCTGCATACCCGGCGTTGTTGAACGCGCCGTCCAAGCCTCCGAAACGTTCGACAGCCATGGCCACCGCCCGATCGACGTCCTCGGGCCGTGTCACATCGCCGACGCTCCAGGTCGCTCGCCCGCCCGACGCCTCGATCTCCAGCACGAGCTCCTTGAGCTCGTTCTCACGGCGCGCCATCACGACCACGGCCGCCCCCTCGCCCGTGAACAACCGTGCAGCAGCCGCTCCAATACCGCTCGACGCGCCCGAGATCATCACTGTTTTCCCGGCCAGCAATCCGGCCCCGCGCACCGGTGACACCCGCTCATCCATGACGCCGAGTAAACCCGAAACAGTGCCTTTTCACACCAAGTTCAGTGAGAAGAGTGCGATCGCCGCATCAACCGGAATCCGAAACACCGCAGCCCCTCAGCCACCGGTGGCGTGGTCGAGTCACTACACCCGTGACGAGGGGCTTCGTCATGTCACCGCCTTCGATGATCCGGTTCCGTCACCCCTGCGCCACGGGTGAACGAGGCTCGCTGAGACTGCAGCCCACCCGCTCGTACGGGCTGCGAATCGGGAAATAGTTCTCCAGGAACGCGTGCAGCACTGCCTCTTGGACGTTGGCCGGCAGCTCGCTGTCGTGCGTGTCGTTCAGGCAGAACACGTCTCGGTCCCGCTTGGTGAGCAGCTGGGTGAGCAAGGGGTGATCCTGGCGGCGCCCGACGTCGAGATAGCCGCTCGAGAGCTTGCCCGGAACCGAGCGTCCGGTGAGATACGCATAGTAGTGGTGGGCCGTCGAGGCGATCTGAAGGTCGTCCGCCCGCCGGAACTGATTGCTGCGCGTGCGCGCGAACTCGTCGCTCCAGCGTTCCTCCATCTCCGCCAGCACGGATCGCCGCAAGGCATGCGGAGTGTGCTTGAAGGAGTGGACGAGTGTCCGGCCGAACTCTTTCTCGAACAGCCTGCGCACGTTCTGTCCCGCCAGGAAGTGGAATGCCTGCGGGTCTTCGGGCGGACCGAAGGGAATCACGGTCGGCGAGGGAAAGTGCTTGGCCAGACCGTTGGAAAGGAAGAAGTTCTTCTCCCCCAGCGGCTTCCCGAGGAAGACGTCGTCGTTGAAGTACAGGAAGTGCTCGGCGAGCCCTTCGATGCGATGCAGACAGCTCCCGATGGCATGCGAGTTGAAGTTGGGCAGGAACTCGGCCCGCGGGAAGATCTCGCGGTGGTCCACCACAGTGATTCCTGGGTGCTCGGTGTTCAGCCATTCCGGACGCTGATCATCCGTGACCACGTAAACATGTCGCACCCAGGGGGCGAACATGGACAATGACCGCAGCGAATAGCGCAGTTCGTCGCGAGAGCGGAAGCGTGCGGCTGCTGTGGACGACGACGCGCCTTCCCTTGCCTGCCGAGGGGACTCGGACAGTCCCATGGCCTCTGCCTTGCGCAGCCGCCATTTCGGATCGTCGGCGTCGACCCAGCTGTAGACGACGTCGATGGGGAACGTTACGTCGTCCATGTCGTCGCGGGTGTAGTGCTCGAAAGTAGGGTATTCACGCTCACCGACCCGGCAACTTGCCCGCCTCTGCGCCTCGGGAGACAGTGCGTGACCGATGGCTACTGACGGCGGAGGCTGCAGTGTGCCGCTTTCGGCATCGACGCCCCACACCTCCACGTCGCAGCCGTATCTGGGCCCCATTCGCATTGTGCCGCTGGGGGTGACAACCTGTCGAAAGACCCGAAAGCCGCTGACTCCTGAACGATCCATGGTGGGCAGCGCACCTGCGGTCGCGACTCCACCGGGTTTCCCGCGGGCGTCGAGTTGTTCGACGTAGACAGGCTCCGCTTCGAACCGGTCCGCCAGCGTCCGCAACGCTGCCCCGAACCGATCAGCAGTCACCATGACGCGGTGCCGGGAACGCGACCCACGCAGCACCGTGAACGGTTCCCCTGCCCCCGTCAGGGCGTCGGCGACGAGTTGCAGATTGGCATCCCGGACATCGGCGGGCGTCATCCGGTCACTGACGAGTGAGACTCTGCCTCCTGAGCGCACCAATTCGGGACGGGCCGTCATCCACTGCTGCTCCGTCGCATTGATGTCGTGGTCGGCAAGTTGCCGCTCACCGGGGGCGACGGCGGGGGCGAAACCCATACCCCCTGTGGAGGCACGATGGGCCGCGACGCGGTCGGCCTTCGCCCGAGCGTACCCAGGAGCCCGCCGGGCCGCCAGGACGTTCTCGTACAGGACTTCCCACTCGGCCACGACGGCGTCGGTCGAGTAGCGCTTCACGGACTCGAGGCCGGCACGGCCCATTCGATGCCGGGTGTCCGGGTCCTCCATCAGACGCCGCATCCCATCGGCCAGTGCGTGCGCGTCATCCGCAGGTACCAGCAGCCCGTCGACACCGTCGGTGATCACCTCCCCTGGTCCGGTCGGGCAGTCGTAAGAGACGACGGGGACTCCCGCGCCCCAGGATTCGATGATGACCAGTCCCCAGGCTTCGATCTTCGACGGGAGCAGGGAGATGCTCGCCTTGGCGAACTCCTCCGCCACATGGGAGGTCGGCCCGTAGAAGCGCACTCGGTCCTGTACCTCGAGGCTCTGAGCCAACCTGCGCAGCTTCGGCAGATCGGGTCCTTGGCCAAAGATGCGCAGCTCCCATTCCGGGTGATCGGGCAGCACCAGCGCAAACGCTTCGATGGCGTGCTCGACCTGCTTCTCCGGTACCAGTCGGCGCAAGCAGATGATCGCTTTCTCATCCAGTGAAGCGCGCGGCCGGTAGCCATCGGGCAACGAGTTGGGCATCGGCCTGATCACGGGGGCGTTCTCCCCCAGGCCCGACGAGAACCAGTCGGCCGATCGTTGCGTCAGGGGTGCCAGGGCATCCACTTGCGCCGCGAAGCGGAACAGCGGTTCCCCCGTGGCTCCGCGGAGTTCGGAGATGCGGTGCTCCTGGGCGACGAGCGCCACATGTGCCGGGGTCAGCTGCGCTGCGTACGCCAGGAGAGCAGGCGTGCTGGTGACGAGGATCTCCGAGTCGAGCCGCCCCAGCGCGTAGGCCACTTCCGCGTCAGCCAGCGCGTTGAAGGCCGGCTCCCATCGTCTTTCCACATAGCGGCTTGGAGTCCGCTGCAGAGCCGAACAGGCGGCCTCGTCGAGAGTGCTGTTCTCCAGCGGGCGTTGTGCCTCTCCCCGGTCATCGACGAGGTGACGCACCTTGATCCGTGGATCGATCTCGAAGGGAATCTCGTCAGCGGTGCGGAACACCCCGATGACTTCCACTTCGTGACGGCGCGCAAGTCCGCTCGCTTGGGTCAAAATGGCGCACTGTGTGCCTCCCAGACCATCGGCCGAAGTCAGCAAGAACGTAATCTTCACTGTGGGTCTCCCGCGGAAGCGACTGGAACCTGGTGGGCGGGCCGCATGAGGGAGCAGGCGAAGGCGAGACTCCCGGCCGGCGTGTAGTAGTAACGGGCGCGCAGTTGCTTCCCGGAAGGCGAGACGATCAACTGCTGACCGCCTGTGAGGATCGCGCGCGGGCGAACTGCGTCAATGAGCAATTGCCCCACTCGGACGAAAGTGTGCCCTTCCTGCTCTCCTATGCGGAAGTCCCAGATCTGTTCCTGGTCCGACGCCTGCGCGTGCTCGGCCATGGCGTCGAGAGGAAGCGTGTAGCGGAAAACTCCGTCCGCGACCTCGGCGAGCACCGTTTCGGCGCCTTCGCCATTGCGGCGTGCGACGGCAACCGGCAGCGTCCCGCTCCCCAGCCGATTGACTGCCAGGAGCCTTCCGACGACCTCCACTTCGGTGAAGCCCATGCGCACGCTGGTGACTTCGGCCCATGGTCGCGCCGCGCGCACTCGAAGCATCCCGAGCCCCTTCGAATTCTCGACCGCATAGGATCGCCCGGTTGTCTTGCTGGCAGCGAATGGTTGCGTCGGGCCGCCGGCGAGTGCCCGGACCTCTGGGACGGCCAGGGGGTGCCGTCGTGTTGCCGTGTCCGGTGTGGCCGACTGACCGGTGAGTGTGAGGCCGATTTCCCAGAGGCCCTCGGAGATTTCAGTGATGCCGTCTTCCAGTGGCGCCAGTCCGCTCGCCCATACTTCACCGTTCGGCTGCGTCTCGACATCCAGAGGAAACCGGTGTTCTTCGCTTCCTCGAGCCACGGAAAGCGCCGCGGACAGTTCCTCTGGTCCGGTTACCGTCGGCATCTTCACGAGAACGTTGAGGGTTCTGCCGTCGAGGATTTCCAAGTAGTCCGCATTAACGCGGGTTTCACTCACGGCTTTTTGGCGGCGACGTTTCTTCAGGGCGGCTCTCAGTCGATGTCCGCGCCGTACCAGGAAACGCCCCACAGCCAGTTCACGCATCCGCCATGCACCCGTCGGGGACGCACCCTTATTGGATTCTCCCATGAATGACAGTGTAGGTAGGCATGTGCGATTGACTGGGAGGTTTGCGTGCTCGGCATGCCGGGCGACCAGTACACCCAATCAGCCAATCAGACCTCTTTAGGTTGCGGGCACGGGCCGACGCTGACCGCGCACCAAGGCTTTCAGAGAACGCTTACGGGGCACCGTCGGCAACGAGTAGGGGGCGTTCCACCCTGCGGGGAACGAAGAGCCCCCGGGCAGCTCCAGGTTTGTGCGCTCGTCGCATTCCAGGATCGCCCTGAGCCAGGTGCGCATCGTGCGATGGAAGTCGTACGTCAGCGGCTCCGGCGCGAGCAGCCAGTCGCGACCGTGGCTGCTCACGTGCGTGCGGTAGTTCTCCGGGTGCCGTCCGATCCACGGGCTTTCGGCTTGGATCGGGTAGAGCCCGTATCCGAGCTCGGTGACCGCCTTGAGGCTTCGGGCCAGGGACTCATGGTCGGAGCTGGGAAGAATCTCCAGGACGATCCACGGGCGATGCTGTTGCACTGTTCGTAGCGAACCCGCCAGAACCTGCCCTTCCAGCGTCTCCACATCGATCTTGATCAGGTGTGGGCGCAGGGCGACGCGCTCCTCGGTGAAGTCGTCCAACGTGGTGACAGGTACGGTCACCGATTCAGTGTGTCGGCGGTGGGCCGCATTGAGGGAGTTGGAGGACTCCGCCTTGAGCGAGAGGTACAGCTCCGCGCTGCCTGGTGTGTCGGAGACGGCGGAACGGACAATCTCGAACCCGAGTCCGTTGATGTCTCGGATGGCCGCGCAGATCCCGGACGTCTGCGGCGCGGGTTCGAAGGCGTGCACCGACAGCCTGCGGCCGTAGACGGCGTCGATGAGGGCTGCGTACACGCCGATGTGCGCGCCGACGTCGTAGACCGCGCTGCCTTCGGGCGCCCGGTGGGCGACCGCCATCAGGGTTGCCTGTGTCAGGGGCTCGTAGCCGGCCAGCCCGGATCGACGCAACTGCCGCTGCACGGCCGTCTGTTTCCGGCTCATGAAGTTCAACGCACGCGGATACGGGCCTGCTTGGTCGAGTGCCGTCGCGTTGCGCGGAAGTGTGACGACGAGTGGCATCGAGAGATCTCTCTTTCTGCTGATGGGAGCACCCGCGAAGACGCGGGTCCGCCTCTGTATCGGGTGGTCGTGCGGCTCAGGACGTCGAGCGCACCCGGACAGGCACCTGCTGCGGCGACGAGCGCTCGAGCTGCAGCTCATAAGGGCTGGGCGTGGGGTAGTAGCTGTCCAGGAACTCCTGCACAACAGCTGTGCTCGCGTGCGCCTCGCCCTCACAGGTCACGGTGTCGTTGAGGCAGAACACCAGGTGGGTGCGGGCCAGTAGACGCCGTAGCCGGGAAGCAACCCGCGGCTGGGAGATGTCCACGTAGTCGTAGCGGATGGCGCCTGGCACGGCCCTGCCGGTGTGGAAGGCGTAGTAGTGGTGCAGCGAATTGGTGATGGCGATGTCGTCGGGACTGCGGAAGGCGTGCGCGGCGGTGCGTTGGTGTGCTTCTGCGAAGACCTGCTCCACGTCCTGCAGCACGCTGCGTCGCAGTGCGCAGGGGGTGTGTTTCATCTTGCGGGTGATGCTGCTGCCGAATCGAGCTGCCAGCAGATGCCGGTTGGTGACGCCGGCGGCGGACACCGGGATGTCGTCGGCGCCGCTGCTCCCGACGGGCGGCAGCAGCGCCTTGGAGGGGAAGAAGCGGCTCAGTCCGTTGGCGACGAAGAAGTCCTGCGGCAGGGTCGGGCGTCCGAGGAAGACGTCATCGTTGAAGTAGATGAAATGTTCGGCCAGACCGTCGATGTGGTGCAGCTGGCTCTCGATGGCGTGCGAATTGAACGTGGGGAGCACGTCAGGGTCCGTGAAGATCTCTTGGTGATCGACGACGCGGATCTGAGGGTGTGCGGTGTTCAGCCAGCTCGGGACCTGTCGGTCCGTGACGATGTAGATGTTCCGGATCCACGGCGCGTACAGATGCAGTGAGCGCATCGAGTAGCGCAGTTCGTCGCGGTTGAGGTAACGGGCGGCGTTGGCGGCCTCTGGGTGGTATGGCTCGCCCACGGCCGCCGCGCGTCTCTGCTGCCACTGCGGGTCGGACCCGTCAACCCATGTGTAGACCACGTCCACCGGGAAGTCGACATCGTCCGGGAGTGGTTCGGCGAATGCCCGTCGGGTGGGAACCTCTGCGAGTTGTGGCCGGGTGTGCTCCGAGGCGAACCGCGTGAAGTGTCGGCCGGGGCGCTGGATGGCGGGCTCCCGTCGGCTGATCCGTTCACAGCTGAGGTTGTGCCGCGGCGCCACCAGTTCGGTGCCGTCTTCGGAGGGCGTCCACAACTCGATGTCACAACCGAACTTCGGGCCGAGGAGCAGCTCGGCCGATGCCGAGTTCGCGAAGTAGCAAAATACCCGGAAGACCTGTTGTGTGGCCGCACGGCGCCATCCGCTCGCTGCACAGACCGGTTCGCTTGCCTGCTCCTGGAGTTGTTGTCCGCCTGTCGCCCAGGTGAGCTGGAGGGGGATCTGTCCGCTGAGTGCGCGGAGTGCCTGTTCGGCTCGTGTCCGGTCCTCGGAGCAAATTCCCACCGTGGAGGCAGCGTCCATGGTGCCGCGCACCATGAAGTGGTCCACTCCGGCCTCTCGCAGTGCACCGAGTACGGTGTGCAGGTTGTGCTCGCGTGCCTGCATCGGGGTGATGTCCCGGCGCTGCAGTGCGATCCGTACGCCGGCCTCGGTTCGTACGGGGACGTGACCGCCGTCGCCGAGCAATCCCTTGAGCTCGAGCCGGGCGGACAGCCGACGCCACTGCAGTGTTCGCGCCGCGACGGCGGGTCGCTCCAGTTGCTGGCGAAGCCGTTCCCACTCCTCAATGCCGACCCTGGCCCGAACCACGCGACGCAGGCGCAGCGGAATCAGTCTGCGGTACGTGCGCAGCGCTCGGGAGGGAGGGCCGGTGCGGAATTGCGCGCTGGACGGCGCGCTGGGCTTCGACAGGATTTCCTTCGACATTGCACATCCCTGGGCCTGAATTCCGGCCACTGTCGCGACCCCCTCGGACGACTGTAGGAGAAGCGACGTGGGGAGAGCCTGAGCAGGTCATCTCCTTCAGCCGAAAAGTTTCAACACTGTTGGACCGGTCTCTGGTTGACCGGCATGGAGGCATGAAGTGGTGAATCCATCGCAGGAGGAGTCGTCGAGCACAAAAGAAAGATGCTCATTCCATTCCTCCTCTCGTGCGACACGACGAACTCTTGGGTTGACGTGACGCTAACAAGAATGATCGCCGGGGCGGCCTTCTCGGCGTCTTCACGTAACAGAAACACTCGAAACGAGTAAGAAAAGCTCACTGCCGAAACGTCGGACGAACCCTCGGCCCGGTGTACCCGCCGAGCCCCGCGGTGTCTACGGTGGTCCTGAAGTTGGCAGGGCCTGAGGGAATGGCAGGAACCTGAAGGGCCGACAGGAGACGGGTGGAGTGCGGGCCATGGGGGACGAGCGGGCGAGCGGCGCGGGGCGCGGGCGGGTGATCGCCGGGCGGTATCGCGTCGTCGGGCGGCTCGGCAGTGGCGGGATGGGGACCGTCTGGCGGGCCGTCGACGAAAGGCTGGGGCGCGAGGTCGCCGTCAAGGAGCTTCGGGCGTTCGACGGCGCCGACGGGCCCGATCCCGCCGAGCAGCGGTTGCGGATGGAGCGCGAGGCGCGCGCGGCCGCGCGGGTGCGGCATCACGGGGTGGTCGCCGTGCACGACGTCGTCGAGCACGAGGGCCGTCCGGTGATCGTGATGGAGCTGGTGGACGGCGAGTCGCTCCAGGGACTGTTGCAGCGGCGTGGCCCCCTCGACCCCGTGGAGACGGCCCGGATCGGCGCCGAGGTGTTGGACGCGCTCGCGGCCGCGCACCGGGCCGGGGTGTGGCACCGGGACGTCAAGCCCAGCAACATTCTGCTCGAGCACGGTGGCCGGGTCGTGCTCACCGACTTCGGGATCGCCGCGCTCCAGGAGCCGGACGACGGGGCCGCCACACGCATCACGCGCAGTGGCGAGCTGGTGGGTTCGCTGGACTACCTCGCGCCCGAGCAGGCGCGCGGCGGCGACGTGGGGCCCGCCGCGGATGTGTGGGCGCTGGGTGCCTCGTTGTACTCGGCCGTCGAGGGGGCGCCGCCGTTCCGGCGGACCTCCACCTGGTCGACTATCACGGCGATCGTGACGGAACCGCTGCCCGAGCCGCGGCGGGCCGGGCCGCTGGCGCCCGCGCTGGCCGAGCTGTTGGACAAGGATCCGGCGCTGCGGGCCGACGCCGTGCGGGCCGCGCAGTTGTTGAGGGCCACCGCCGCGGGCGAGTCGCCGCCACCCCGGTCCCCCGACACCATGCGGCTGCGCCGGCCGGAGGCAGGGACGGAGACACCGGCGGTGCAGCAGGTGCCGGGGCCTGGTCCCCATGTCTTCGCCGCCGGGGCGTCCCCCGTGGCCGCTCCCCCGCGACAGCCCGGACCGGCCGGCACGGAGACCGTCGGCGCGCGGCGTGGCGACACTCGGCGACGCGGCACCGTCGCCGTCGCGGTCGCCGCGGCGCTGCTCGTCGGGGCCGGCGCCACGTACGTCGTGACCAGCCGGGGCGGCGAGGAGGGGAGCGGGAGTGCGGCGGGGGCCGTCGCCGCAGACCGCTCCGAGTCGGCGGCGCCGCCGTCACGTTCGCCTTCCGACCCGGCGTCCGGTACCCCGTCAGCAGCACCTCCCGCGGGCGGCACTCCCAGCGTCTCCGCGACCGTCACTGCCAGCGCCTCCAAGAGCGCAAGCACCAGCGCCTCCGCGACCGCCGGTCCCAGCGTCTCGGCGAGTGCCACCCCCTCCCCCGCCTGCACCCACATCGGCGGCGGCAAGTCCAACTGCCGCGTGTGGCACTCCGCCACCTCGTACGACTCCCGGCACCGCCCCGTCGGCACCATCCGCCCGGGCACCAACTACTTCTACTGCCAGGTCGAGCGGCCGCAGCGGGAGACCTACGGGGAGTGGACGAACGTGTGGTGGGCGAAGACCGATGACGACAGCGGCAACTCCGGGGTATTCGTCAGCGATGTCTATCTCACCGGCGGGAAGAACGATCAGCCGGTGCCGGGCCTCGCGGTGTGCTGAGGGCGCAACCAGACCCGACCGTGCGCCGCACGCCTCCCGCCTCCCGCCTCCCGCCTCCCGCCTCCCGCCGCATGCCACGCGCCTCGCGCTCTATCGGGAGCCCTCGTTGGTCATAGACTCGACGCGTGACCAATGACGATTCCGCATTCGCAGCAGTGGGCGCGCTGAGCGACCCCGTACGCCGCCGTCTCTACCGCTACGTCGCCGCCCAACCGGACGACGTAGGGCGGGACGCGGCCGCGGAGGCGGTCGGTGTCTCCCGGTCGTTGGCCGCGTTCCACTTGGACAAGCTGGTCGAGGCGGGGCTGCTCGTCGCGTCCTCGCGGCGGCTGTCCGGGCGCACCGGTCCAGGAGCCGGGCGGCCGGCGAAGGTGTACCGGCGCGGGGATGGTGAGCACGCCGTGTCCCTCCCGCCCCGGTCCTACGATTCCGTCGGCCATCTGCTCGCCTCGACCGTGGAGAACGCGGGCCTGGACCGGGAGTTGCAGGAGGCCGCTCGGGCCGCGGGGGCGGCGCAGCCCGACGTGGCCGCCGACGATCTGGTCGACGCGCTGAGCGAGCGCGGCTATCAACCCTATTGGGACGAGGAGACGTTGCGGCTGCGCAACTGCCCCTTCCACGCGCTGGCCGAGGAGTTCCCCGCACTCATCTGCGGGATGAATCTCGCCCTGCTGGAGGGGATTGCACCCGCACCGTGGTCGCCGGTGATGGACGCGCGCCCGGGTGAATGCTGTGTGGCGCTCTGCCGGAGCTCCGGCCAGGACGCCGCCCGCGATCCCGGGCAAGCTTCTAAAACAAATGAGCGTTGACTATAGAAGCGGGCTGGGCCATGCTGAGCCCATGACCGACTTTCACCTGGCGCAGGTCAACATCGGCCGCCTCGTCGCCCCGCTGACCGGACCCGAGCTCGCCGACTTCGTCGCACAGCTCCCCGAGATCAACGCGCTCGCCGACGACAGCCCCGGATTCGTCTGGCGCATGGTCGACGACGCAGGGGCGGACGCCACCGACCTCCGGCCCGACGACAACGACGACATGGTCATCATCAACTGCTCCGTCTGGGAGTCGGTCGAGGCGCTGCGGGCCTTCACGTACCACAGCGACCACCTGCGGGTGCTGAGCCGCCGCCGCGAGTGGTTCCAGCGCATGGCCGAGGCACATCAGGCCCTGTGGTGGGTACCCGCCGGGCACCGTCCGAGCGTCGGCGAGGCCATGGAGCGGGTCGCGCTCGTCCGCGAACACGGCCCCGGGCCCGAGGCGTTCACCTTCCGTGCCCCCTTCCCCGCGCCCGCCGCGACGGCCGGCCGCTGACGCCACACGACGCCGAGGCCCCCTTGCTCCCCCTCCTCACCCCTGCATCTCCGTCAGCATCCGCCACCCCGGCGCGTAGCGCCCGTGCAGGACCAGCGACGCGGCGCCGACCGCCCCGGCCGTCTCGCCGATCAGGCTCGGTTCCACCGTCACTCCGCCGAGCGCGCGGGCCACGGATGTCGTGTTGATGGCCTTGTCGATCTCCTCGCCGAGCACCAGTTCCACCCCGACGAGCGCCTCGCCGCCCAGCACCACGCGGCTCACGTCGAGCAGCGCCACGGCTCCGCGCACCGCCTGACCCATCCGACGCCCCGCCAGGCGCACCACATCGCAGGCCGCCCCGTCCCCCGCGCCCGCCGCGCGCCGCAGCAGTCTCCAGTCGGCGCGTACCGCGTCCGGGGCGCCGCTGAGGCCGATGCGGCGCGCGGCGGCATCGCCGTGCCGGGTGAACAGGTCCTCGACCAGCGCGGCGGGGTTGCAGTACGGGCCCAGGCATCCGTTGCTACCGCAATCGCAGCGGCGGTCGCCCGGCTCGGTCTGGGCGTGGCCGATCTCGCCCGCGTTGCCCGAATCGCCGCGCAGGACGTGGCTGCCCAGCATCACGCCCGCGCCGATCCCCGCGCCCATGTACAGGTAGAGGAAGCCGTCCGCGCGTTTCTCGCCGCCGATCCAGCGCTCGCCGATCGCCGCGGCCGTCGCGTCGTTGTCCATCGCCACCGGCATACCGATCGCCCGTGCGAACATGTCGAGCAGGGGTACGCGCCGCCAGCCGTCGAAGTTCGGCGGGTCCACCACCGCGCCCGCCTCCCCGTCGATCGGACCCGGCGCCGCGATGCCCAGGCCCAGCAGCCGGCCCCGGTCGATCGCGGCGCGCTCCGGCAGCCGCAGCGCGACCCGCGCCACCCGGTCGACCACCTCGGCGGGATCGCTGGGTCGCGGCAGCGTGAAGCGGCGGCTGAGCAAGATCGATCCGGCCAGGTCCACGAGGACGATCACGGCGGCGTCCGGATCGAGGTGCACCCCGAGGGCGTAGGCACCGTCGGCGCGCGGGGTGAGCAGGGTGCGGCGTTTGCCGCCGCTGGAGGGCGCGTGGCCCGACTCCGCGATCAGGCCCTCGTCGAGCAGTCGGCGTACGACGTTGGACACCGTCTGGTTGGTCAGGCCCGTCAGTGGGCCCAACTCGACGCGGCTCACCGGCCCCTTGGTGCGGATGGCGGCCAGGACCACCGCCTGGTTGTAGCCACCCACCCTCGGCAGGTTCGTGCCGCTGCGCGCCATGGCGTTCCCCCCTTCGGGCAAGTCCGCCCCGGCGCCCTCGCCAACTCGTGGCCGGCGCACCGGGTTTCGGCGTCGAGATTATGCAGCAGGCGTTGACTTAGTCCATCCATTGGATTTAGGTAATCGCCAACGCAACACGCACGACGCGCACCACGCCCGCATCGTCGGTGGCTTCCGCATCGCCACCCGACCGGTGCATCGCAACACCTCTGGTACCGCCTGCAGTTGAGCGCCCGTCCTCGGGCGTCGAGCCGCCACTTCCTGGAGGAACCCCTTGCGCAAGAAGCTTTTCGCCGCCCTCGCCGTCACCATCGCGACAACGTTGTCCGCAACCGCTTGCGGTGGTTCCGGATCCTCCGCCGGTGGCGACTCGATCAAGGTCGTCTACTGGCAGCACCTGGACCAGAACGACCACAAGCAGCAGAAATTCCTCGCCTCGATGAAGAAATCGTTCGAGAAGGCGCACCCGGGCAAGAAGGTCCAGATCGTTCCGGTCACGGCCTCCGAGAACGACTACTACACGAAGATCCAGCTGATGATGCGCTCGCCATCGACCGCGCCCGACCTGGTCTACGAGGACACCGCGCTGATCAACTCCGATATCGCGAGCGGCTATCTCAAACCACTCGACGAGTACGTGTCCAAGTGGTCGGACTGGGGCAAGTTCGCGAAGGCCGCCAAGGACGCCGTCTCCTCCCCCACCGACGGCAAGACGTACGCCGTCCCGGACGACACCGACACCCGGGGCATCTGGTACAACCAGAAGCTGTTGAAGAAGGCGGGCGTCAAGACGCCCTGGCAGCCGAAGAGTTGGCAGGATCTCCTCGACACCGCGCGCACGCTGAAGAAGAAGCTGCCTGGTGTCATCCCGATGAATCTCTACACCGGTCAGGCCGGCGGTGAGCAGTCCACCATGCAGGGCCTGGAGATGCTGCTGTACGGGACCGATGCCGCCGGCGACTCCCTGTACGACGCCAAGAAGAAGAAGTGGATCGTCGGCTCGCAGGGCTTCAAGGACGCGCTGAAGTTCGTGCACACCGTGTACGACGAGGATCTGGGCCTGGACAAGTCCACCGCGCTCGGGCCCAACGCGGGCACCGAGGTGGGTACGAAGCTGCTGCCGAAGAGCAAGCTCGCCATCAACATCGACGGTTCCTGGATGGCCAACAACTGGCTGAAGACCGGACCGAGCCCGTGGCCCGACTGGGCGAAGACGATGAAGCCCGCTGCCATGCCGACCCAGCACGGTCAGGCGCCCGGCAAGGTCAGCATGTCCGGCGGCTGGGCCTGGTCCATTCCGTCGAAGGCCAAGAATCCCGATCTGGCCTGGCAGTTCACCAAGGCGATCAAGAACAAGGACAACTCGGTGAAGTGGAACATCATCGAGTCCACGACCGCCGTGCGCACGGACGTGGCCGCCGACCCGAAGTACCTCGGCGCCACGCCGACCAACAAGTTCTTCACCGACCTGGTGAAGTACACCCACTTCCGTCCGGCGCTGCCGAAGTACCCGCAGGTCTCCAACGCCGTCACCAAGGCCATGGAGTCCGTGACCACCGGGCAGGCCTCTGTGGGCGAGGCCGCCAAGACGTATGACGAGGATGTGGCCACGGCCGTCGGTCCCGACGCCACCGTCAAGGGCGCCCGATGAAGTCGGCCGTCGCCACTGCCGGTTCCACCGCTCCCGGTGGGCGCGCCGCCGCGAGTCGCTCACTGCTGCGCGGGATGCCGCTGCTGCCGTCGGTCGTCCTGCTGGCCGTGTTCCTGGCCGGGCCGATCCTGTACTGCGTCTACGACGCGTTCACCGACGCCCAGTTGACGGGTGCCGCCGAGACGAACTTCGTCGGCTTCGACAACTTCACGCGGGCGCTCGACGATCCGAACTTTCTCAACGCCCTGTGGCTGACCCTGGTGTTCGTCGTCGGCTCCGCCGTCATCGGGCAGAACACGCTGGGCCTGAGCCTCGCGGTCATGGCGGAGAAGGCCACCAAGCCGCTGCGTACGCTGACCAATGGTGTCGTGATCGCGGCCTGGGTGCTGCCGGAGGTGGTCGCCGGGTATCTGATGTACGCGTTCTTCTACAAGCAGGGCGCGCTCAACGACGTCCTCGGCTTCCTGGGGCTGCCGCGGCAGAACTGGCTGTACACCCTGCCGATTCTCGCGGTGTGTCTCGCCAATGTGTGGCGCGGCACCGCGTTCTCGATGATGGTGTACTCCGCCGCGCTCAACGAGGTGCCGCGCGAGCTGGTCGAGGCCGCGGAGATGGACGGCGCGGGTGTGTGGCACCGGCTGTGGCACGTGACGCTGCCGGTGATCCGCCGCACCATCATGACCAATCTGATGCTGATCACTCTGCAGACGCTGTCCGTGTTCGGTCTCATCTACGCGATGACGCGCGGCGGGCCCGGCAACAAGAGCCAGACCCTGCCGGTGTTCATGTACCAGCAGGCCTTCCAGAACAGCATGATCGGCTACGGCACCGCGATCGCGCTGGTGCTGCTGGTCGTGGGCGCACTGTTCTCCGTCGTGTATCTGAAGCTGCTCAAGGTGGAGGAGGACTGATGGCCACCACCGATCTGCGGCCCGCAGCCGCGTCCGGCCGCGCCGACGGCGGCGCCCGGCCGTCTCCCGCGACGGGCACGGCACACCGCCGGATCCGTCCCGGACGTATCGCCGTCAATGTCGTCCTGCTGGTGATCAGCCTGCTGTTCGTGCTGCCGCTGGTGTGGATGGTGTTCGCGTCGTTCAGCTCGACGGCCAGCTTCGAGCTGAGCGTGCCCTCGCCGCCGACGCTGGACAACTTCCACGCCATCATGAACGCGGAGACCACGTACCGGCCGCTGCTCAACGGGCTGCTACTGTGCGGCGGGGCGACCCTGCTGTGCGTGGTGACGTCGATCCTGGCCGCGTATCCGCTCTCGCGCTACCGCTCCCGGCTGCGCCGCCCGTTCCTGTACACCGTGCTGTTCACCACGGGGCTGCCCATCACCGCCGTGATGATCCCCGTGTACAGCATGTTCGTGCAGGTCGAGCTGATCGACTCGATGTTCGCGACGACGCTGTTCCTGGCGGCCTCCGCGCTGCCGATCGGGATCTGGCTGATGAAGAACTTCATGGACGGGGTGCCCATCGTCCTGGAGGAGGCCGCGCGGATCGACGGTGCGAACGCCATGCAGTCGCTGGGCCGCGTGGTGCTGCCGCTGATGTGGCCGGGTGTCACCGTCGTCACCGTGTTCACCTTCATCAGCATGTGGGGCAACTTCTTCGTGCCGTTCGTGCTGCTGCTGTCGCCGGAGAAGCTGCCGGCGTCGGTGAGTGTGTTCACGTTCCTCAGCGCCCATGACCAGACGCAGTACGGGCAGCTGGCCGCGTTCGTTCTCCCTCGTGTACACGCTGCCCGTGGTGATGCTGTACCTGCTGCTGACCCGCAAGCTGGGCGGCGGGTTCGCCCTCGGCGGCGCCCTCAAGGGCTGAGTCCGCACCCCTGGGAGGGGCCAACTCCCCTCCCGAGCAGTCCTGTTCCACGCTCTTCGAAAGGTGTTCTGTGCACTCCGACCGCGACATCGTCCAGCGCCGCCTCCGACGCGTCCTCGACGAACGCATCCGGCCCGCCGTCCACGCCACCTCCGTCCCCCTGGAGATCGGCATCTGGCAGGTGCCGGGCGAGCCCGTCCCGGTGGCCGAGGGCCTCGCCGCCGACTACCGGCCCACCGAGGTGGGCGCGCCCTGGGGTCCCGCCTGGACCACCAACTGGTTCAAGGTCAGCGGCCGCGTCCCCGAGGAGTGGGCCGGGCGGCGCGTGGAGGCCCTCGTCGACCTCGGCTTCGGCACCACCGAGCCGGGCTTCTCCGCCGAGGGACTGGCGTACCGGCCCGACGGCACGGCCGTGAAGGCGCTGAACCCGCGCAACACCTGGCTGCCGGTGGCCGAAGCGGCCGTCGGTGGCGAGGAGTTCGTCTGCTACGTCGAGGCCGCCGCGAACCCGCTCGTGATGCACTCGGGGCCCGAGGACCGCACCTTCGCGATCACGCCGCTCGGCGGTCGCGCCCCGTGGCTGGACGAAGAGGGTGCCTCGAACGGTGAGCCGATCTACCGGCTGCGCCGCCTCGACCTGGCCGTCTTCGACGCGGAGGTCTACGACCTCGTCCACGACATGGAGGTCCTCGACCAGCTGATGCGGGAGCTGCCCGAGCAGTCGCCGCGCCGCTGGCAGATCCTGCGGGCGCTGTCCTCGGCGCTTGACGCCGTGGACCTCCAGGACATCGGCGGCACCGCGGCCGCCGCCCGCGAGATCCTCGCCCCCGCCCTCGCCCCGGGGGCCGCGGCCGGCGAGCACCGTATCTCGGCGATCGGGCACGCCCACATCGACACGGCGTGGCTGTGGCCGCTGCGCGAGACCGTGCGCAAGGTCGCGCGCACCGTCTCCAACGTCACCCAACTGATGGACGAGCACCCGGAGTTCCGCTTCGTGATGTCCCAGGCGCAGCAGCTGGCCTGGCTCAAGGAGCACCGGACCGAGGTGTACGAGCGGGCCCAGGAGAAGGCGAAGACGGGGCAGTTCGTGCCGACGGGCAGCCTGTGGGTGGAGCCGGACACCAACATCACCGGGGGTGAGGCGCTGGCCCGGCAGTTCATCCACGGGAAGCGGTTCTATCTCGACGAGTTCGGTGTCGAGACCGAGGACATGTGGCTGCCGGACACCTTCGGTTACAACGCGGCGATGCCGCAGCTGATGAAGCTGGCCGGGGTGCGCTGGTTCCTCACGCAGAAGATCTCGTGGAACACCACGAACAAGTTCCCGCACCACACGTTCTGGTGGGAGGGCATCGACGGCACCCGTATCTTCAGCCACTTCCCGCCGGTCGACACGTACAACAGTGACCTGTCGGGCGCGGAGGTCGCGCACAGTGTGCGCAACTTCCAGGACAAGGGCGCGGCGAACCGTTCGCTGGCCCCGTTCGGCTACGGCGACGGTGGTGGCGGCCCCACCCGCGAGATGCTCGCGCGTGCCGAGCGCCTCGCGGACCTGGAGGGTTCGGCGCGCGTCGAGATCGAGAAGCCCGGCGACTTCTTCGCCAAGGCACTGGAGGAGTATCCGGACGCGCCGGTGTGGGTGGGCGAGCTGTACCTGGAGTTCCACCGGGGCACGCTCACCAGTCAGATCGCCACCAAGCAGGGCAACCGGCGCAGCGAACATCTGCTGCGGGAGGCCGAGTTGTGGGCGGCGACGGCGGCGCTGCGCACGGGGGCGGCGTACCCGTACGAGGCGATCGACCGGCTGTGGAAGACGGTGCTGCTGCACCAGTTCCACGACATCCTGCCGGGTACGTCGATCGCGTGGGTGCACCGGGAGGCGGAGGAGACGTACCGTCAGGTCGCCGCCGAACTGGGTGAGTTGATCGCGTCGGCGCAGACCGCTCTCGCGGGGCCGGCCTCAGAGGACGGCTCGCGGGTCGTCTTCAACGCCGCTCCGCACGCCCGCGCGGGCGCCGCCGCCCTGGGCACGACGGTGCGCCGCGAGCCGGAGTCGGTCACGGTCGCCCCGCAGCCACGGGACGGCGGATTCGTCCTGGACAACGGCCTGGTCCGGGTCGTGATCGACGAGCGGGGCCTGGTCACCTCGGCGTACGACATCGAGGGCGAGCGGGAGGCGCTGCCGCCGGGGGCGGTGGCGAACCTGCTCCAGCTGCACCAGGACTTCCCGAACCAGTGGGACGCCTGGGATCTGGACGCCTTCTACCGCAACACCGTGACGGATCTGACGGCCGCGGAGTCGGTGTCCGTCGTGGACGGCGGCGTCCGTGTCGTGCGCGCCTTTGGTGACTCGCGTATCGAGCAGACCCTCGCGCTCGCGCCGGGCTCCCGTCGGCTGGACGTCGACACGGTCCTCGACTGGCACGAGACGGAGAAGCTGCTCAAGGTGGCGTTCCCGCTGGACGTGCGGGCCGGGCACTCCACGGCGCAGGTGCCCTTCGGGCACGTCGAGCGGCCCACGCACACCAACACCAGCTGGGACGCCGCCAAGTTCGAGGTGTGCGCGCACCGTTTCCTGCACGTCGGCGAGCGGGGCTGGGGCGCGGCCCTGGTCAACGACTCGACGTACGGGCACGATGTCACGCGTGACGTCCGCGAGGACGGCGGCACCACGACGACGGTCCGGCTGTCGCTTGCCCGCGCGCCGCGCTTCCCCGACCCGGACACCGACCAGGGCACGCACCGGCTGCGCTACGCCCTGTTGATCGGCGCGGACGTCGACGACGCGATCCGCGAGGGCTACCACCTCAACCTGCCCGAGCGGGCGGTGTCCGGCTCGGCGGAGGTGGCACCGCTGGTCGCCGTCGACAACCCCGCCGTGGTGGTCGAGGCGGTGAAGCTCGCCGACGACCGCTCTGGCGACGTCGTGGTCCGCCTGTACGAGTCCCGGGGCGCCCGCGCCACGGCTCTCCTGACCCCCGGTTTCCGCCTCGCCTCGGCGACGGCCACGGACCTGCTGGAGCGCCCGCGCGCCGCCGACGAGCCCGCGTGCGAGGTCACGGACGACGGGGTGCGGCTGCGGTTGCGGCCGTTCCAGATCCTGACGGTGCGGCTCGCGGCCGTACAGGACTGAGTACGCGGCAGGTGTGACGGGGCCCCGCGTGAGTGTGCGCGGGGCCCCGTCCTTCCGAGAACTCGACGACCAGGAGGTTCATCCGACATGGAGCACAACGACCGGCAGGCGCACGGGCGTCGCGGCATGCTCAAGGCCTCGGCGACCGTGGTCGGCGCGGCGCTCACCGGGTCGCTCGCCGGTGCGGGCGGCGCCGCGGCCGCGGACAAGCCCGAACGGTTCCCGCGTGGTCCCGCGACCTTCCCCTTGGGGCCGTTCACCAAGAGCGACGCGAATCCGATTCTGCGGCCCGAGCCCGCGCACGACTGGGAGTCGGCGTATCTGTACAACCCCTGCGCCCTCGTGGTGGGCGGCAGGATCGCGTTGCTGTACCGGGCGCAGAACAAGGCGAAGAGGTCGAGCATCGGGCTCGCCTGGAGCGATGACGGCATCACGTTCCGGCGCAGGGCCGAGCCGGTGCTCGCGCCGAGCGAGCCGTACGAGCTGCCGGGCGGGTGCGAGGATCCGCGGGTGGTGCACATCGGTGACACCTTCTACATGACGTACACCGGCTACGACGGGACGAGCGCGCTGCTGTGCCTGGCGACGTCGAAGGACCTGGTGCACTGGGAGAAGCACGGGCCGCTGTTCCCCGAGTTGCACGACCCGATCCATGGTGACAAGCCCTGGAACAAGTCGGGTGCCGTCCTCAGTACGCCCATCGACGGCACGTACTGGATGTACTTCGGTGAGTCCAATGTCTTCTGGGCCCGGTCGAAGGATCTGATCCACTGGGAGACCGTCGGGAACGACGATCCGGTGGCGAAGCCCGTGCACCCCTGGGAGGGGTCCCTGATCGAGCCCGGTCCGCCGCCGCTGCGCACGGACGACGGACACATCCTGCTCGTCTACAACGCCCGCTCGGACGGCAAGGGCGGGTACACCAAGGGCCAGTACTCCACCGGGCAGCTCCTCATCGACCCGGCCGACCCGACCAAGGCGGTGGCCAGGCTGGAGCGGCCGTTCCTCGTTCCGACGTCGGCGGACGAGCAGGATGGCCAGGTCAACCACGTGGTGTTCACCGAGGGGTTGGTGCGGTTCCGCGATGCCTGGTTCCTCTATTACGGCATGGCGGATTCGGTGCTCGGTGTCGCGGTGTGGCGGCCCGGGCCCGCGGCCTGACGGTGCCGCACACCTCAGGCGGCCTCACGGTCGGGCTTTCTGGCGGTGTCCGTCTCTCGGCTGCTGTGCTCGTCACCGTGGACGAGGCGCAGATGACTCAGTCGATGGTGTCCGGTTCCGGGGCGGGTCGCGCCGCCCATTCGGTCCTCTATGCGGTCCATGCCGAGCAGGAGCAGTGCCATGGCCGGCAGGAGCAAAAGAGCCACGATCAGCATCGGTGGCTTCCTTTCCTCGACTTCTCACTTTCGCCTGCCCCGTACCTGGGCCCCCATGGCCGTGATGATGTGATGATTCCGTAACGCTAGGGATTGCCACTGATATCGCTATCTGGGCGATTTTCCGGGAGGGGGCGGATCTAAGGAACCGCACAACACCGGTGGAGGCCCGCCCGGATGCCGGGCGGGCCTCCACACGTGGTGCATGGGCCGGGATTCGGCCAGGGCCGGTCAGTGTGTCGCGCCCAGTTCCGCGTCCTCCATGCGGGACTCCTCGCGCGCTTCCTCGATGTTCTCCAGCACGCGCTCGCGCGGGAGTTGTACGCGCAGCGCCAGCAGGTAGACGAGCGCGGTGAGTGCGAGGTTGGCGACGAAGCCCCAGCCGAGGCCGATCCAGCCGAGGCCGCCGTCGTAGTCGCCGATCCAGCTGATCACGGCGAGGCCGATGAGCCACGGCAGCACCCAGCTCGCGCCCGCCTTCCAGTCCATCTTCGGGGCGTGTCCCTTGTCGGTCAGCTGGAGGATTGCCAGGACGACGAAGCCGATGCAGATGGTGAGGAACAGCTTGTAGTTGGTGTTCCAGCCCGCCCAGTACACGATCAGGTTCGCCGAGTAGAGGCCGAGGAACGGGATGATGTCGCCGCCGGGGATCCGGTACGGCCTCTCGTGCTCCGGGATCTGCCGGCGCATCACGGCCAGGACGAGCGGGCCCGAGCCGAAGGACAGGACGGTCGCCGAGGTGATGAAGCCGACCAGTTCCTGCCAGCTCGGGAAGGGCAGGAAGACGATCAGCCCGAGGACGAAGGTCACGACCAGGCTGACCAACGGCGCCCCCTTCGGCGTCGTCTTCGCAAGGCCTGCGGGCGCGTTGCGGTTGCGGGCCATGGCGTACGAGATGCGGGCCGTGACGGTGGTGTAGATGAGGCCGGTGTCGGCCGGTGAGATCACCGCGTCCACGTAGAGGATGTAGGCAAGCCAGCCCAGGCCGATGGCGCTGGAGATGGCGGCGAGGGGTCCGAAGTCGTTGGCGAAGGCCAGGTTGAGCCAGCCGTGCGAGTGCTGCAGGTCGCTCTCGGGGACCGCGCCGAGGAAGGCGATTTCGAGGAGTACGTAGATCAGGCCGGTGAGCAGTACGGAGCCGATGACGGCGAACGGGACGTTGCGCCGCGGATTGTCGGTCTCGCCCGCGAGTTCCACGCCCTGGCGAAAGCCCAGAAAGGAGAAGGTGATGCCCGCGGTGGAGATGGCCGTGAAGATGCCCTTGGCGCCGCCGGGGGCGAAGCCGCCGTACTCGGTGGCTCCGAGGTTGTGCGCGTGGAATGCGGTCACGAAGAACGCCACGATCACCAGGGCGATGGCCAGCAGTTTCCACCAGACGAGGACATTGTTGACGCGGGCGAACCAGCGGATGCCGTAGTAGTTCAGCAGCACGAAGAACGCCATGGCGACGACCGCGACGGCATAGCCGAGAGTCGTCAGGGTGTAGGCGCCGTTCGCCTTGTGGAAATCGGTGAAGTGCGCCCACTTCGTGGCGTATTGGAGGGCGCCCTCGACTTCGATCGGTGCCACCGTCGCGGCGGCGATCCAAGTGATCCAGCCCATGGTGTAGCTGGCGAAGGAGCCGAAGGAGAGGTGCGGGAAGCGCACCACTCCCCCGGACACCGGGAACATGGTTCCGAGTTCGGCGAAGCACAGCCCGATGAGGAGAATCATCACGGCGGCTATCGCCCACGAGAATATGGAGGCGGGTCCGGCGATCTTCGCCGCGTTCAACGCGCCGAAGAGCCAGCCGGACCCGATGATGGATCCCACGCCCGCGAATAGCAGGCTGATGCGACCCATGTCTCTGCGTAGCGCTGTTTTCTGCTCCGGTGCCTTGCCCGAAGACTCAGTCAGCGTGGCCATCACCACATCCGTCCCTGATCCGCGGCCCACTCTTTCGAGGTCGCTCGCTTGATCTGCTACTGGGCGGCCGTCTGCCCTGCCGGTCGAGATCCATGCGGCATGAATCTAGTTTTGCCAAATGTTGGGCACGGCAAGGGAGTTGATTTATGTGGTGATGGCCGGGCGTCAGCTGTCCTTGGCGGGCGCCGACTCGCCTGCGGGCGTCACCTCCTTGGCAGGTGCCACCCCCTCGGCCGGGGCCACCGCCGCCGCGCCCGGTTCCTCGCCGTTCATCACCCGCTTCGCGGTGACCCGGTCCAGGGCGCCCTCCCAGCGCGACACCGCGAACACCGCGACACAGTTGCCGAGGAGGTTGGTGGCGACGCGCATCGAGTCCATGATCCGGTCCACGCCGAGCAGCAGCGCCACCGCGGCGGCCGGGATGACACCGAGGGCGGAGGCGGTCGCGGACAGCGCGAGGAACGCCGAACCGGGCACGCCCGCCATGCCCTTGCTGGTCAGCATGAGCACGAGGACGACCGTGACCTGCTGTCCGAGACTCAGGTCGACGCCGACGGCCTGGGCGATGAAGAGGGTGCCGATGGAGAGGTAGATGGAGGCGCCGTCGAGGTTGAAGGAGTACCCGGTGGGCAGCACGAGCCCGACCGCGTCGTCCCGGCAGCCGGCCGCGCGCAGCTTCTGCATCATCCGCGGCATGACGGTCTCGCTGGAGCCGGTGCCGAGGGCGAGCAGCAGCTCCTCGCGGGTGTAGCGGACGAACTTCCACAGGCTGAGACCGGTGACCGCCTTCAGCGCGAGGCCGAGCAGCACCAGGAAGAGCAGGGCGACGCCGTAGCAGACGGCGATCAGCTTTCCGTACGTCGACATCGCACCCACGCCGTATTCGCCGACGAGGTGTGCGGTGGCTCCGAAGACCGCGAGCGGGGCGAGCTTCATGATGTAGCCGACGATGGTGAACACGACGTCCTGGGCCTGCTCGATGAAGGGCAGGATCTGCGGGACCTTGCGCTGGCCGAGGTGGAGCAGCGCGGCGCCCACGAGGCAGGCCAGGACGAGGACTTGGAGCAGGGAGTTCTCGGCGAAGGCGCCGACGGCGCTGTCCGGGAGGGACTCCAGGATGAACTGGGCGGTGGACGGGAGGTGGCCGCCGCCGGTCTGCTCGTCGACCGCGCTCTTGTCGAGGGTGGCCGGGTCGACGTTCATGCCGGCGCCGGGCGCCAGGATGTTGCCGGCGAGCAGTCCGATGACCAGGGCGACGGTGGTGGCGACCTCGAACCAGATCAGCGCCTTCACGCCGATCCGGCCGAAGGCCTTCAGGTCGCCGGCCTTGGTGATGCCCGCGACGACGACGCAGAACACCAGGGGCGCGATCATCGCCTTGATGAGCCGGACGAAGCCGTCCCCGAGGGGCTGCAGGGCCGATCCGGCGTCCGGCCACAGGCGTCCGACGAGGACGCCGAGCAGCAGGGCGAGCAGTACTTGGGCGAAGAGACTGGTGCGCAGGAGACGGCCTGCGCGGCGTGCGATGTTTCCGTTGGCGTGCGCCATGGGGCACTCCTACATGGGCGGATATTCTGCATCACGGAAGATCAATTCCGCGGTGCATCACTATCGTTGAGGCCCATCCGGCGCGGAAGCCCCCACATCAACTCCGCATAAGATCTTGGAGATTGCTCCAGAACCCACGTGCGAACGGCGCGCTCAACTACCCTTTCGCAGGCGTGCGGACCGCGCGCTCAACTGCCCTTTCGCAGGCTGATGTACGGCTCGAACGCGTCCAGGAGCAGTTCCCGCATCCGCGCCGCGTCCATGTCGCCCGTCCCCGCCAGGACCTGGATGGCCAGGCCGTCGACGAGTCCCGTGAAGCGGGCGGCCAGAGCCTCCGCGTCGACACCCTCGGCCATGCCCTCGCGCCGGCAGGTGCGCACCAGGTCGAGGACGACGCCGCGCCAGCGCGCGTAGACACCGCGCTGGCCGTCGCGCAGGCTCGGATCGAGGATCGCCTCGTTCCACGACTGCACCCACACCGACCACTCGTCGGCGTCCTCCTCCGTGGTCGTCAACTGCACCTCGATCAGGCGGCGCAGCTTCTCGACGGTGCTGTCGGCGGTCTCGAACTCGGCTTCCAGGCGGGTGTGGAAGCGGTCCGCGTAGAAGACGAGCGCGGCGCGCAGGGCGTCGTCCTTCGTCGGGAAGTGGTAGTGCACGGTGCCGGTGCTGGTGCCGCAGGCCTCGGCGATGTCCGCGACGCGCACCTTGTGGAAGCCCCGGCGGGCGATGAGCCGGGCCGTGGCCTCCAGGATCTGTGTGCGGCGCAGTTCGGCGTCCACGGCGTCGGCGCGCCTGCGGGTGCTCTGCGTACCGTTCGCGCCCTGCCGAGGGGCGGGTGGCCGGCCGACGCCGGTCCGCAGATAGCGCTGCGACACCTTGCCGACCTGGGCGATGGCGGCGATCTCGACGTCCCGCAGGCGGCGGTTGCCGCGCAGCGCCTTGGAGAGGGCGGTGGGATCCATGCCGACGCGGTCGGCGAACTCCCGCTGGCTCATGGGTGCGGAGCGGACCACCTGGCGGGCCCGCTCGACGAGCGTTGCCTCGCCCTCGCTGTCGGGGCCCATGCTGGTTCAGCCTTCCGCCTGCGCCGGGAGTGACGTGATGACTTCGTCGGCCGCCCGGATCCCGGAGGAGAGTGCGCCGTCGATGTAGCCGTTCCACACACTAGCCGTCTCCGTGCCGGCCCAGTGCAGCGTCCCGGTGGGTGTGCGCCAGCCGTGCCGTGCGTAGCCGGTCCAGCCGCCGGGGGTGACGTAGGCCTCGTAGCCGCCGCGTGCGTGCGGGTCCTGCGACCAGTTCTTCTCGGTGTAGTCGAGGGGGCGGGCCGCCGCGTCCCCGACGACGCGGGTGAGGCTCGCGAGGGCGGCCTCGCGGCGGCCGGTGTCGTCGAGGCGGCTCCAGGCGGAGAGCCGGTCGCCGTAGACGAAGCCGACGAGCACACCGTGTGCCGCGTCAGCGGGCGAGTTGTCGAAGACGACGCCGAGCGGCCCTTCGTCGTACAGCGTGGCGATGCCGGAGAGGCCCGCCTCGCGCCAGAACGGGGTGTCGTACACCGCGTGGACCTTGGCGACGCGCCCCATCGGGCTGTGCGAGAGCCAGCCCTCCCTGCTGACCGGCAGGGCCGGAGCGAAGTCCAGGGCGCGGACCGCGGGCGGCGGGAGTGCGACGACCGCCCTGCGGGCCTCGTACACGGTGTCGGCGGTGTGGACGCGTACGCCACCGGTGTCGTGCTCGATGCGGCGGACCGCGGCGCCGAGGCGGATCCGGTCACCGAGCAGTTCGGCGACGGCGCGGGCAGGACCGGCGGCGCCGGTGACGAAGCGGCTGTCCTGGGCGCAGCCGCCGGTCTCCATGAGCTGCTCCCAGCCGCCGGCCGCGGCGACGTAGAAGAGCACGTGGAACAGCGAGATCTCGTACGGCTCCGCGCACCACACGCCCTGGACGGCGAGCGCGAGTCGGCGCAGCGCGTCCGGGTCGTCGGTGTGCGCGCGGAAGTAGGACTGCGCGGTCTGCGCGTCCCATCCGGCGAAGCCGGGGGTGCGCCACGGTTCGTCGGTGTCAACGGTCCGGGCGAGTGTGTCGACGGCTTCGGTGATGTGGGTGTACGCGGTGATTCCGGGGCCTTCGGCGGGCGCCGCCCCGAGGTAGGGGACGGTGGCTCCGTCGTGCCACACCTCGATGTGCTTCCCGGTCTCCCAGGTCGGGAAGGTGGCGCAGCCGAAGCGGGTGGCGAGGGCGTGCAGCCGGGTCTGGGTGGGTCCGATCCACTGGCCTCCGTGGTCGAGGCACAGGCCGCTGCGCGCCTCCGTGTGTACGCGGCCGCCGACCCGGTCCGCCGCCTCGAGGAGCGCGAAGTCGACGCCGTGGTCGTGCAGTTGGAGCGCCGCGGCGAGACCCGCGTAGCCGCCGCCGACGATGACGACCTCGGTCTCGACCAGGTTCAATTCGGTCTGTTCCCACATGGCACGAGAGCATGTCGCAAGACTGATCACTCAGTCAATATTGCGATCCGGGACGTCCGCGACCCTTGACATGCCGTGCGTCGCACGCATGATTGACCATCGCGTCAGTGTTGCGATTCACCCGCCCCCGACGGAAAGTTCGACTGTGCCGGACATCCCACGCACCACCACCGACGAGCCTTCCGGTGACCCGCCTCAGCAGGGTCTGCGCGCCAACGCGCTCGGCATGACGACGAGCCTGATCCTGTCGGTCGCGTCGGCCGCCCCCGCGTACAGCCTCGCGGCGACGCTCGCGTTCATCGTGGCGTTCGTCGGCTTCCAGGCACCGTCGATCGTCGTGCTGGCCTTTGTGCCGATCCTGTTCGTGTCCTTCGGGTATGCGGCGTTGAACCGTCAGGAGCCGGACTGCGGCACGATCTTCACCTGGGCGAGCCGGGTCCTCGGCCCGCGGGTGGGCTTCATGGGCGGCTGGGCCATCATCACCTCGTTCGTGCTGGTTCTCGCGAGCCTGGCGCAGGTGGCGGGCCAGTACGTCTTCATCCTCTTCGGCGCCGAGGGGATCGGCGCGGACCCGTCGAGCCCGTGGGTGCTGCTGGTGGGGCTCGGCTGGATCGCCCTGATGAGCGCCGTCTGCTACCGGGGCATCGAGGTGGCCGCTGCCGTTCAACGCGCGCTGCTGTTCCTGGAGTTCGGGATGCTGGCCGTGCTCTCCGTGGTAGCGCTCGTGCGCGTCTACTCCGGCAACGCCGGTCCGGGCGCACATCATCCGCAGCTGTCGTGGCTGAACCCCTTCGAGATCCCCTCGCCGAGCGCCTTCGTCAGCGGGCTCGTGCTGATGCTGTTCATCTACTGGGGGTGGGAGACGGCGCTCACCGTGAACGAGGAGACGACCGACCGGCACCGCACGCCGGGCCGGGCCGCCGCCTGGTCCACGCTGACGCTCCTCGGGCTCTATCTGGTGGCCACCATCGCCACCTTGGCGTTCGCCGGCATCGGCACGACGGGGATCGGCCTCGGCAACCCCGACAACTTCGGCGATGTGTTCTCCGCCATCGGCCGCGCCGTCTTCGGCGACAGCGGCTTCGGGTCCTTCCTGTGGCATCTGCTGGTCCTGATGGTGCTGTCGTCCGCGGCGGCCTCCACCGAGACGACCGTCCTGACATTGGGGCGCACGATGCTGGCGATGGGGCGGCGCGGCGCCGCCCCGCGGATCCTCGCGAAGGTGCATCCGCGGTACGCGATCCCGCAGTTCGGCACCATCGCCACCGGGATCGCGGGCGCGGTCTGCTACATCGTCATGAACTTCCTGAGCGACGGGCAGGTGATCGGCGACGCGGTCTCCTCCTGCGGCTTGATGATCGCGTTCTACTACGGACTCACCGGGCTGACCTCGGCCTGGGCGTACCGGGACCAGTGGCGCCGCAGCGCCGGGGATCTGTGGCTGCGGGTCGTGCTGCCCGCGATCGGTGGACTGATCCTGGTCGCCGCCGGGCTGTGGAGCCTGCGCAACGACTGGGACCCGGCGAACAGTTACACCTCCTGGACGCTGCCTTTCGCACCGCACTGGCACATCGGCGGCGTCTTCCTCATCGGCGTCGGCACGCTCCTCCTGGGGTGGCTGCTGATGCTCGGCTACGCACGTGTGGCCCCGGAGTTCTTCGACCGCGCGGCCCGCCGGGGCGAGCCGGCGCCCGCCGCTCCCCCGCACGAGACCGTCTCGCAGTGACCGTGCCGAAATGACCGTGCCGAAGTGACCGTCACCATCCGCTGATCGCCACCAGAGGAGCCCGTCATGCCCCTCCCCGTGTCCGACCCCTCGGAACTGACCGAAGAGCAGCAGGAGTTCGTCCGGCTGGCCCGTGACTTCGCGGCCGCCGAGATCCGGCCGCGCGCCCGCGCGGTCGACGACGCCGCCGTCGAGTCGCCGCTCGACCTGTGGAAGAAGGCCGCCGCGGCCGGTCTGACGGACTTCATGATCCCGGCCGCGTACGGCGGGGGCGGTGTCACCGACCTGGCGACGCAGGCGCTCGTCCAGGAGGAGCTGTGCCACGGTGACATCGGCATCGGCAACCTCCTGACGTCCAACGGCTTCTTCGCGGATCCGGTCCTCGAACTGGGCACCGACGCGCAGAAGGAGCGGTGGCTGCGCCCGCTGACCGGGGCGGCCCCGCCGCTGACCGCGCTCGCCGTCACGGAGCCGGACCATGGCTCGGACGCCGCCGGTATCCGCACGCGTGCGGTGCGCGAGGGCGACCACTATGTGCTCAGCGGGCAGAAGACATGGATCTCCAACGCCCCCTACGCGAGCCGCTTCGTGGTGTTCGCGACGGTCGATCCGGAGCTGCGCTCCCGTGGCGTCACGGCGTTCGTCGTCGACCGGGACACACCGCGGCTCTCCGTCGGCCGGCCGATGCGCAAGATGGGGCAGCGGGCCATCGTCAACGCCGAGCTGTTCCTCGACGGGGTACGGGTCCCGGCCGCCGACCGGCTCGGTGAGGAGGGGCAGGGCTTCTCCGGGCTCATGCGAACCTTTGACGCCTCCCGGATCCTGATCGGCGCCTCCTGCGCCGGACTGTGCCGGGCGGCGCTCGACCTGGCGGTGCGCTACGCACGCGAGCGGGTGCAGTTCGGTGTGCCGATCATCGAGCACCAGTCGGTGGCCTTCCGGCTCGCCGACATGGCGACCCGCGCGGACACCGCCCACCTGCTGACGATGCGCGCGGCGCGCCTGCACGACCGGGGCCGCAAGGTGACGTCGGAGGCGGCGACGGCGAAGCTGGTCGGCTCGGAGAACGCCATGTTCGCCACGTGGGCCGCCGTGCAGACGCTCGGCGGCAACGGCTACTCGCAGGAGTTCCTCGCCGAGAAGTGGCTGCGGGACGCCAAGCTGGAGGAGATCGAGGAAGGCACGTCCGACATCCAGCGGCTCATCATCTCCCGCGCGCTCGCGGCATCATGACGGCCCGTCGGACGCTCGACGTGTTCCGCGCCCCGCGGTCCGTCGCCGTGGTCGGCGCCACCGACAACCCCGCCAAGTGGGGCCACTGGCTCGCCCGCGGCGCACTGACCGGCCGGCATCGGCGCCGGGTGCATCTCGTCAACGCGCGGGGCGCGACCGTCCTCGGGCAGCCGAGCCATCCGGCGCTCGACGCGCTGCCCGAGGTTCCCGACCTGGTCGCCTTCGCGGTGCCGGCGGCCGCTCTCGCCGCCGGGGTCGAGGACGCGGTCACGCTCGGGGCGCCGGGGCTGCTGGCCGTCACCTCCGGCGTCGAGGACCCCGCCGCACTCACCCGGACCGTCAGGGCCGGCGACTCCCGTCTGGTGGGCCCGAACTGCCTGGGGCTGTACGACGCGTCGGCCGAACTGGAGCTGGCCTGGGGCCGGTTCACCGCGGGCTCGCTCGCCGTGGTCTCGCAGAGCGGTCAGGTCGGGCTCGAGATCGCCCAGCTGGCCGCGGCGTCCGGTGTCGGTGTCTCGCGCTTCGTCTCCGTGGGCAGTCAGCTCGACGTCGGCGCCTCCGAGGTGCTCGCCGATCTCGTCGACCACGACACCACTCGCGCCGTCGCCCTCTACCTGGAGAGTTACGGTGACGGCGCGGCGCTCCTCGACGCTCTCGCTGCGCTGCGCGAGGCGGGCAAACCGGTGCTGCTGCTCACCGTCGGCGCCAGCACGGCGGCGCGCGCGGCCGCCCGCTCGCACACCGGCGCCATGACCTCCGCCCTCGATGTCGTGGACGCGGCCTGCCGTGCGGTCGGCGCCGTCCGCGTCGACACACCGGCCCAACTCGCGGACGCCGCGCACCTGTTGCTGCGCGCCGCCCCGGTCCGTGGGACACGTGTCGCGATCGTGGCGGACAGCGGCGGCCAGGGGGCCGTGGCGGCGGACACGGCCGCGCGGCTCGGCCTGGACGTCACGGAGTTCCCGTCAGCCGTACAGCGGGACCTCGCGTGCCACCTTCCTCCGCGCGCCGGACGGGCGAACCCCGTCGACCTCGACGGTGCGGGCGAGCGGGACCTGTCGGCGTACGCCTCGGTGCCGGCATGCCTGGCGGCCGCGTCCGTCGCCGACACCGTCGTGCTCAGCGGCTACTTCGGCAGTTACGGGCGCGACATTCCCGCGCAAGCGGCGGCGGAGTCGGCCGCGGCGCGCGCCCTGGGCCGCCTCGCCACCGACAAGGCCTTACCCGTCGTCGTGCAATCCATGGCCGAACACACCCCGGCGATACGGGAGTTGGAGGCCTCGGGTGTGCCGACGTTCACCGACGTCGAGCGGGCGCTGCGGGCCGTCGCCACGGCACACCGTCTGACCCGGGAGCCTCGGCATCGCCGCACACCCCCGCACCCGGCGCCGGGTGGGCCACCCGTGGGCGCGGGCTACCTGGCCGCCCGCCGTCTGCTGGGCGAGGCAGGTGTGCCGTTCCCCCGGGCCGTGGAGATCCCGGCGGGCACCCGTGACCCGATGGCCGCGGCGGCGTCCCTCTCGGCACCCGTCGTACTCAAGGCCGACTGGCTGGAGCACAAGACCGAGCACGGTGGTGTGGCGACCGGGTTGTGGGATCCCGGCGCGCTGCGGGCCGCGTACCACGACATGGTCGAGCGTCTCGGGCCGGATCGCTACGTGGTCGAGGAGATGGACCGGCGTGCGGACACGGTCGAGGTGCTCGTCGCCGCCCGGCGGGACGCGTCGTTCGGCCCGGTCGTGGTGGTCGGGGCGGGCGGGGTCCGGGCCGAGCTCTCCCGTGACCTGGCCCTCGAACTGGCGCCCTGTTCCCGGGCCACCGCGCACGCCATGGTGCGGAGCCTGCGGATGGCTCCGCTGCTGCACGGCTGGCGTGGCCGCCGCCCCGTCGACGTGGAGGCCCTGGTGGATGTGGTCGTCGCCGTGTCCGAGGTGATCGCCGGCCGGGAGGACATCGCGGAGGTCGAGCTCAATCCGGTGCGGGTGTCCCCGGAGGGCGCGGTGGCGGTGGACGCGCTCGTCATAGCCGCCCGGTAGTGAGCCGCGCGGGCCGGCGCGTCAGGCGGGCACCTCCGTCGCTCCCCGAGGCTCCTGCGTCGGCACCGCGTCACCCGGGTAGATCATCCGGTCCGGGATCCGGTGCCGTTCGCGGCGGGCCAGGAACCAGTACAGGACTCCGGGCAGCGTGAGACCCACGATCCACGAGATGTCCGCGCCGCCCAGCGAGGCGACGAACGGGCCGGTGAACAGGTCCGTTGCCATGAACGGGAGTTGGACCAGCAGGCCCACTCCGTACGACACCAGGGCCGGCGCCCGCCAGGATCCGTAGCGCCCGTCGGGGTCGTTGAGGGCCGGGATGTCGTAGCGCTCCTTCGCGACCAGGTAGTAGTCGGCGAGGTTCACCGCGCTCCACGGGGTGAAGAAGGCCAGCACGATGAGCAGGAACGTCGAGAACGTGTTGAGGAAGTCGCCCCGTCCCGCGAGGGCGAGGGCGGCGCCCACCACGATGATCGCGGCGATGTACCCGACCCGCCCGCGCGGCGAGAGCCGGTAGGGCACCGCGCCCCGCCGCCGCATCCCGGTCACACTCGTCACGGTCGACATGAACGCGCCGTAGGTGTTGAGGACGGTGACGGTCAGCTTGCCGAGGGCGATGACGAAGTACAGCACCGCCGCCATCAGGCCCGCCCCGCCGAGTGACACCACGTACGTCACCTCGTGGCCGACGAACGCCTCCCCCGCCGCCGCGGCGGCCAGCGCCCCGAAGGCCATCGACCACTGGGCCCCGAGCGCGGTCCCGGCCAGCGTCCAGCCGAACGTCGCGCGGGCCGAGGTCGAACGCGGCAGATAGCGCGAGTAGTCGGCGACGTACGGGCCGAACGACAGCTGCCAGGACGCCGAGAGCGAGACGGCGAGCAGGAACGCCGGCAGGGCGAAGCTGTGGTCGGCGAGGACCGTACCCATGTCGTCGTGCTGCAGGAGGCGGGCGCCGAGGTAGACGAACGCCACGCCGCACACCACTCCGGCGAGGCGGCCCAGGAAGTGGATGAGGCGGTAGCCGACTGCGGCCGCCACCGCGGTGACCGCCGTGAAGATGAGGATGCCCGCGACGGGTCCCAGGTGGGTCAGTTCGCCGACCGCCTCGCCCGCGAGGACGGTGCCGCTCGCGGTGCAGCCGATGAACATGAACACCGCGAGGACGAGCGGCACCACCGCGCCGCGGACCCCGAACTGGGCCCGTGAGGAGATCATTTGCGGGAGGCCCAGCCGGGGACCCTGCGCCGAGTGCAGGGCCATCACCGAGCCACCGAGCAGGTTTCCGGCGAGGAGCCCGATGACCGCCCAGAAGGCGGTCGCGCCGAGCACCACCGCGAGGGCGCCGGTGACCACGGCCGTGATCTGGAGGTTCGCGCCCACCCAGAGCGTGAACTGGCTGAACGCGGTGCCGTGCCGCTCCTCGTCCGGCACGACGTCGATCGACCGCGACTCGACCAGGCCGCCGGACTGCCCCTGCGTCGTCGGCATCGCGTCACCGGCCTTCGTGTGATGCGAGCACCGTGCCGATGGCGGTGACGAGGCCGCGCAGTTCCTCGTCGGTGGTGATGAACGGCGGGCTGATCTGCACGGTGTTGCCGCGCAGCGGGCGGGTGACGAAGCCGTGCTCGACGAGTTCGTCGGTGACCGCCTCCGCGCTGATGTCGTCGACGAGGGCGACACCGCCGAGCAGTCCCGCGACGCGTGTCTCGACGACGGACTTCCGTGTGCCCAGGACCCGCAGTTCGTCGGCGAGCACCTGCTCGAGCTCGGCCACCCGGGGCACCAGCTTCTCCTCGTCGAGGATGTCGAGGTTGCGCAGTGCGACGGCGCAGGCGGTGGCGTGCCCGGAGTAGGTGGCGCCGTGCCGGAACATGGGTGTGTCGTCCGCGTCCCGGTAGAACGGCTGCCAGATGTGCGGGGCGACGAGGACGCCGCCGAGCGGGGCGTAGCCGGAGGTGACGCCCTTCGCGAAAGTGATCAGGTCGGGTGTGAGGCCGTAGCGTTCGGTGGCGAACATGTGGCCCGTGCGCCCGAATCCGGTGATGACCTCGTCGATGATCAGCAGGATGTCGTTCTCCCGGCAGATGCGCTGCAGGCCTTCGAGGTAGCCGGGCGCGGGCGGGATGACACCGCCGGTGCCCTGGACGGGTTCGGCGACGATCGCCGCGATGTGCTCGGGGCCGATCTCGCGCACGGTGTGCTCGACCGCGTCGATGTCGTACGTCGACACGCGCGCGGTCTCCGGGACCAGGGACTCGGTACCGTAGCCGGTCCGGTTGAAGTCGAGGCCCGCGATGCTCGTGCCGTAGGCGTGCAGCCCGTGGTAGGCGAACTCGCGACTCAGGATCATGGTCTTGTCCTCGCGGCCCTCGCGCTGCCAGTGCCTGCGGGCGAGTTTGCAGGCGACGTCGATGGCGTCGCTGCCGCCGCTGTTGAGGATGACCTTGGGGTCGTCGATGGGTGACAGGGCGGCGAGGCGTTCGCCGAGGGCGACGGCGCGGTCGTTCAGGTAGCGGCCGAAGACGTGGTACGTCTCCAGGCGCCGCATCTGGTCGTGAGCGGCGTCGGCGAGTTCGGGGCGTGCGTGGCCGACGTTGGCGTGCCACAGGCCGGCGGTGCCGTCGAAGAGGCGGCGCCCGTCCGTGCTGAACAGGTAGCTGCCTTCGGCGCGTTCGATGGTCAGCTGGCGTCCGAGGACGGACGGGAGGTGGGCCTGCGCGCTCCACAGGGCGGGGCCGGACAGGACGGGAGGGTTCTCCTGGGCCATGCTGTTCTCCGTAATGGTGGGGGTCAGTGTGTGGTGGCGCGCCGCCGGGACCGTACGAACACGTAGGTGGCGAGGATGGCGGCCAGGCTCAGGACGCTCAGATACAGCTGCGAGCGCGCGTCGGGGACGAGAAGCATGGAGCTCAGGACAACGATGATGCCCGCGAGGGTGGCCCAACTCAGGTACGGGTAGCCCCACATGCGCAGCTTGAGCCGCTCCGGGGACTCGCGTTCCAGCTGCCGACGCATGCGCAGCTGCGAGCCGGCGATGATCGCGTAGACGAACAGGCCGACGGCGCCTGCCGAGTTGATGATGAAGTTGAAGATGGTGTCAGGGGCGACGTAGCTCATGGCGACGGCCACGTATCCGACGGACGTGCAGGCCAGGATCGCCTTCCAGGGGGTGCCCTTGCGGCTGCGGTGGGCGACCCAGCGAGGCGCCCACTTGTTGCGTTGCAGGGCGAAGAGCATGCGGGAGGCCGTGTAGAGACCGGAGTTGAGCACGGAGAGGACTGAGGTGAGCACCACGACGTTGATGACGGTCGTCGCCGCGGGCACGCCCATCTTGCCGAAGGCGGCCGCGTACGGGCTGGTCTCGGTCGGGATCCGGTCCCACGGCGTCATCATCACGAGCAGGGTGACCGAGCCGACGTAGAAGATGATGACGCGCCACACCGTGGAGGAGGTCGCCTTGACGACGGACTTCACGGGGTTGTCGGACTCGGCGGCGGCGATGGTGACGATCTCGGTGCCGACGTAGGAGAAGATCACGAGGACGACGCCGTGCAGGATGGCCGAGAGGCCGTTGGGGGCGAATCCGTCGAGGGCGACGTTGCCCACCGACAGCTTCGCGTCCGGCCACAGTCCCAGCGCGAAGAGTGTGCCCGCGACGAGGAACACGACGATCGTGACGACCTTGATGGAGGCCAGCCAGAACTCGGTCTCCCCGAACGAGCGGGTCGACACCAGGTTCGTGGCCGTCAGCAGTGTCATCAGGACCAGGGAGAAGAGCCACTGCGGTACGCCGGGTATCCAGAGCATCAGCAGCTTGGCGCCCGCGACCGCCTCGAAGGCGACGACGCCGACCCAGAAGTACCAGTACAGCCAGCCGATGGTGTAGCCGGCCCAGCCACCGAGGGACGTCCTCGCGTACTCCATGAACGAGCCGAGGGTCGGCGAGGCGGTCGCCATCTCGCCCAGCATCCGCATGACGAGGATGACCAGAAGGCCACCGAGGGCGTAGGACAGGATGCTTGCGGGCCCGACGGTGTGGATGACGGCGCCGCTGCCGACGAAGAGGCTGGCGCCGACGATGCCGCCGAGGGCGATCATGCGGACGTGCCGCTGCCTGAGGGTGCGGGGCGCGTCGGAGGGCTGCTGCTCGGGGGCCGTCCCCTCGCCCAGGTCGATCCTGTCGTTCTCGCGAGTTGTCCGCACTGTGGAGAGCCCTCCTGCCACATCGGTTCAGTGGGTCACGCAGGCGACGGGCCGTGAGCGGCCGAAGCAGTGCGCAACTGTAGAACAGTTCTACTGTTCCGCACCAGGGGTCCCAGGGTGGCTACGATGACGCCATGACGGCACTTGAAGGGCTGGTGGCCCAGCGGACCACGACCGCGCAGCAGATCGCCGACGGTCTGTCGGAGCGGATCCTCGCCGGCTCCTTCCGGCCGGGCGAGCGTCTGCGCGAGAGCGCCATCGCCGCCGAACTCGGCATCGCCCGCAACACGGTGCGCGAGGCCGTCCGCCTGCTGGAGCACGGCGGTCTGATCCGGTTCCAGGCCAACCGCGGGGCCGTGGTCATCTCCCCCACGCCGCGGAGCGTCGACGAGCTCTACACGGCGCGCGAGCACTTGGAGGCGGCGGCCCTCGTGGCGCCCCTCGGTGCGGCTCAACTCGCCGCTGTGGAGGCGGCGTACGACAATCTCGTCTCGGTCACGGCCTCACTGCGGCGCGCCGACATCGTGGCCGCGGACCTGGCCTTCCACGGGGCGATCGTGGCGACGCTCGGCAACGCGCGCCTCGACGCGTTCTACGCGGGGCTCACCCGTGAACTGCGCTTCTACCTCATGGCGTTGTCCGCCCACGAACGCGAGAACGAGAACCCGCGCAGGCTGCTCGGCGAGCACGAACCGCTGATGTCCGCGATCCGCGCGGGCGACGCGCGGCGCGCGCAGCGGGAGGCTCGGCATCACATCGCGTCGAACGCGGCGCGGGTGCAGGAGATTCTGGCGGCGTCCTTCGAGGGGTGAACGGCGGGGCGGGGAGCGGACGTTCGGCCGCCGACGGGGTGAACGGCAGGGCTGAGCGCGAGCGTTCAGGGCTCCAACGGCCCCTTCTCGCCCCCGCTCGACTCCCGCACCTCCAGCCAGTGCGGCGCCATGTGCACCTCGAACGGCGGCGGTTCCTCCGCGCGGACGCGGTCGACCAGGCACTTCACGGCCAGCGCGGCGATCGCCGACTTGTCGGGGACCACTGAAGTCAGTGACGGGGTGCCGTAGAGGGCCTCCTCCGAGCCGTCGACGCCTGCCAGGGCCACGTCGCCGGGGATGGTCAGGTCCGCTTCGTGCAGGGCGCGGCGGGCGCCGACGGCCAGGAGGTCGCTGAAGCAGAACACCGCGTCGGGGCGCTGATCCTCGGGGAGGGCGGTGAGCGCGCGCATCGCCTGGAGGCCGTTGCGGCGGTCGAAGTCCTTGATCTGGGGCGCGAGCCGGGGGTCGTAGGTCAGGCCCGCGTCGTGCAGCGCCTGCTGGAAACCCTCCAGACGTTGGCGGCTGGTGGCGGAGCCCGCCTTGTCGACGCCGATCGCGGCGATGCGCGTGCGGCCGAGGCCCGCCAGGTGCGCGGTGGCCTCGCGCGCCGCCGCCACGTTGTCGATGAGGACGTGGTCCGCCACCACACGGTCGCCCTCGTAGCTGCGCTCGCCGAGGAGGACGAGGGGGAACTGGTCGGTGACGGGGGCGAGTTCGTCCGGCGAGACGTGCAGCGGGGAGAGGATCACGCCGTCGAGGAGTGACGCGCCGACACCCGTCGCGAGGCGCAGCTCCTCCTTGGTGTCGCCGAGGGTCTCCTCGATGAGGACGGTGAAGCCGAGGGCCGCCGCCTCCGTGCGCACATGGTGGGCGAGCTCCGCGAAGTAGGGCGTGGCCAGGTCGGGGACGGCGAGGGCGATCAGGCCACTGCGCCCGGTCCGCAGCCTGCGGGCCGAGGGGTTCGGCCGGTACCCCAGCTCCTGTACGGCGCGCATCACGCGGGTCCGCGTGGCTTCCGAGACCCGTGGCGCATCTCGTACAACGTTGGAAACGGTTTTGATCGACACCCCCGCCCGCTCGGCGACGTCCTTGAGCGTCACTGCTGCCACTGCCCGACTCCCCTCACATTGCCTTCCTTGATTATGCACGTGGTGACCGCCGTTCACAGCCCTGATCCCGGTCCGCGTTCATTTCCGTCAGAGGGTTGACCTCGACGACACGCACTGGTTACAACGTTGGAATCCGTCGCCGTCGGAGCGCGTCGCAGCACTTGCGCGCCAGTCCCGGTGCCCCACACGCCTGCCTCACGAGAGGTCTCCCATGCCCGAGCCACGAAGCGGCCCGCGCCCCCACCTCAGCCGCCGGGCCGTCCTGACCACCGCGGCCGCCGGGGTCGGTGCCGCGCTGACCGGAACGTTGTCCGGCTGTTCCACCGCGAGCGGCGGCACGTCGCGCGGTGTCACCCTCAGGTTCTCCTGGTGGGGCAATGACGACCGTGCCGCGCGCACCGAGAAGGCGGTGCGCCTCTTCGAGAAGGAGCACCCCGGCGTCACCGTCCGCACGTCGAACGGCGAATTCGGCGCGTACCTGCAGAAGTTGGCGACGCAGGCCGCGGGCGGCGGCATCCCCGACGTGGTGCAGCTCGACTACCGGCAGGTGTCTCAGTACGCCGGCGGTGACGCGCTGATGTCCCTGGACGACGCCATCAAGCGCGGCACTATTGATACGTCCGACATGGACCACGACTTCCTGCGCACCGGCACATACAGGGGTGGCCAGTACGCCCTGCCGATGGGCCGCGGCATCACCGGGTTCGCCTACGACTCGAAGATCTTCGAGCGGGCCGGGATCGGCAGGCCTCCCACCGACTGGACCTGGCAGGAGTGGGCGGAGGCCAACAAGAAGATCACCGCTCTCGGCCTGAAGTCCCCCGACGGCCGGCCGCTGCGCGGCGCCAATGACGGCGGCGGCAACGAGGACATCTTCGAGGACTGGCTGCGCAGTCGCGGCGGGAAGCTCTACAGGAGCCAGACCGAACTCGCCTTCACCGAGGACGACCTCACCGAGTTCTGGACGCTCTACGACCGCCTGCGCAAGGACGGCGCGGTCGCAGAGCCCCGGGACACCGTGCAGGCCACGAACACCGAGATGTCCCCGATGGGCCGCCATCTCGCCGCGTCCGACTTCACGTGGGACGCACCCTTCCCGGGCTATGTCGACCTGCTCGGCGACCACATCCACTACGCGCCCGTGCCCACCACCGACGGCCGGCAGGGCGCCTACTTCAAGCCGAGCATGCTGGTCGGCATCGGCGCGCACACCCAACACCCCAAGGAAGCCGCCCAGTTGGTCGACTTCCTCCTCAACGACAGGCGGGCCGGCGACATCCTCGGCTTCTCCCGCTCCACCCCGCCCAACCGGACGATCGCCGCGCGCGTCGGCAGGACGCTCAAGGGCCCCGAGCTGGAGATCTACCGCTACGCGCAGACGATGGAGCAGTACGGCCTCGAAGCACCCCCGACCGCCCCGCCGCCCGGTGACCTGGCGATCCAGCCCACCTTCACCCGCATGCACCAGCGCATGATCTACGGCCGGTCCACTCCCCGCCAGGCGGCGCGCGAACTCATCGACGAGGCCAACAAGGAGCTGAGGTCATGAGCGCACTCACCACGAAGGCGCCCGCCCCCGCACAGCAGGACCCCGAGCGGTCGACGTCCGGCGGCCGCGTCCGCCGGGTGCGCGAGAAGCAGTGGCCCGCCTACGTGTTCCTCTCGCCGTGGATGATCGGCGCGGTCGTGCTGACGCTCGTACCGATGGCGGTGTCGCTGTATCTGTCGTTCACGGACTACAACCTGTTCGACCCGCCGAAGTGGATCGGCCTGCGCAACTACACGGACATGCTCACCGACGACCCCCGCTACTGGCGCTCGGTCGGCACCACGATGCTGTACGTCGTCGTGGCCGTACCCCTGAAGCTGGGTCTCGCCCTCGGTGTGGCCATGCTCCTGAAGAACCTCGGCCGGGGACGGGCCTTCTACCGCTCCGCGTTCTACGCGCCGTCGCTGCTCGGGGCAAGCATGTCCATCGCGCTGGTGTGGCGTGCGCTGTTCAACGACGGCGGGACCGTCTCCCGCATCCTCGGAAGCTTCGGCATCCACACGGGCGGCTGGGTCGGCAACGCCGATCTCTCGGTGTACGTCATCGTGCTGCTGACGGTCTGGCAGTTCGGCGCGCCGATGGTCATCTTCCTGGCGGGTCTGCAGCAGATCTCGCCCGATCTGTACGAGGCCGCGGCGCTCGACGGGGCGGGCCGCTGGCGGCAGTTCGTCTCGGTGACCGTGCCGATGCTGTCCCCGGTCGTCTTCTTCAATCTGGTCCTCGAAGTCATCAACTCCTTCCAGGTGTTCACCCCCGCGTTCGCCGTCAGCGGCGGCGAGGGCGGGCCCGCCGATTCGACGCTGTTCTACACGCTGTACCTGTACGAGCGCGGCTTCACGGCCTCGCACATGGGCTACGCCTCGGCGATGGCCTGGCTGCTGCTGATCGCGATCGGCGTGGTCACCCTGATCCTGTTCCGGACGTCCCGGTCGTGGGTCTTCTACGCCGATGAGGAGGGCCGATGAACATCGCCGCGAAGCGGTGGGTACCGCACACGATCGCCGCCGTGGGCCTGTTGGTGCTGCTGTACCCGCTGGCCTGGCTGCTCGCCACGTCCCTGAAGCCGGCCGACGAGGTCATCGCCAGCCTCGACCTGTGGCCCAGTCACCTGGAGTGGGGCAATTACACGACGGCTCTCGACGGGGTGTCGGGCGTGCCGGTGAGCCGGCTGCTCGGCAACACTCTGCTGATCGCCGGGGGCGCCGTTCTCGGCAACGTGCTGTCCTGCTCGCTGGCCGCGTACGCCTTCGCGCGGTTGCGGTTCCGGATGAGCAAGCCGATGTTCGGCTTCATGGTGGCGACGCTGATGCTGCCGCACCACGTCGTGCTGATCCCGCAGTACATCATCTTCAACCGGCTCGGCCTCACGGACACGTTCTGGCCGCTGATCCTGCCGAAGTTCCTCGCCACCGAGGCGTTCTTCGTGTTCCTCATCGTGCAGTTCATGCGGGGACTTCCGCGGGAGCTGGAGGAGTCGGCGCGGATCGACGGCTGCGGACCGTTCCGGACTTACTGGGCGATCACGCTGCCGCTCAGCAGGCCCGCGCTGATCACGACGGCCATCTTCACGTTCATCTGGACGTGGAACGACTTCTTCACGCAGATGATCTATCTGTTCTCGCCGGAGAAGTCGACCATCACCCTCGCCCTGCGCAGCTTCGTCGACCAGGGCAGCACCTCCGCGTACGGGCCGATGTTCGCGATGTCGGTGATCTCCGTCCTGCCGATCGTGCTGTTCTTCTTCGTCTTCCAGCGCTATCTCGTGCAGGGCATGGCGACCTCCGGGCTGAAGGGCTGAGACACGCACATGACTCACACACCTGTCGCGCCACGCGGCGCGGGACGGCAACGCCGGGAGCCCGGCGAGGTGTTCGGCGGCGGCTTCTCGCTCTTCGCGGACATGCTGCTCGTCGGCCTGCTGACCAGCGTCGCCTGCCTGCCCGTCGTCACGGCGCCCGTCGCCTTCTCGGCGGCGTCGGCGACACTGCGGGGCACGGCGCGCAGCGGCGTCCAGATCAGTGTCCGCGGATACGTCGGTGAGCTGCGCGCACGTCTCGGCGCGCGCACACTCCTTGCCGGCCTCCTCCCGCCGCTCTTCGCCCTGCTCCTGCTGCTCGACAGCCGGCTGGTCGCCGCCGATCTGCCGGGAGCGAAGGTATGGGCGCCCGCCCTGTTGCTGCTCGCGCTGGGGGCCGCGGTCATAGGGCTGCGGGCCACGGCGCTGGAGGAGCCGCATCGGCTGTCCGCCCGCGAGGGGCTCGTCCGCTCGGTCGCCGATCCGCGCGGCAGCCTGCTCCTCGCGGGCGCCGTGGTCCTGTCCGTGCTCCTCGCGTGGGCGATGCCGATGCTCGTCCCGCTGCTGCCCGGCCCGCTGGCCTTCGCCGCCACGGCCGTCGACCTCCGCTCCCCCACGAACTGACACCCCGGCCCGTCCCCTGAACAGCGCACCACACCAACGGAGTTCTCCTTGTCCCACACCCACCTCGACGTCGCAGGACACCCCCGGCCGCAGCTCGTCCGGGACCCGGACTGGCGCGACCTGAGCGGTCCGTGGCGGTTCGCCCGTGACGACGCCGACCACGGCCGCACGGAGCGCTGGATGGATCCGGAGGTCACCGAGCCGTTCACCGGCGTCGTGACCGTGCCCTATCCGCCCGAGTCCGAGGCGTCCGGGGTGCGGGACGCCGGCTTCCACCCCGTGCTCTGGTACCGGCGCACGATCCACGTGTCCCGGCCCGCCGCGGGCCGCCGCCTGCTCCTGCACTTCGGCGCGGTCGACCACCGTGCGGAGGTCTGGGTGGACGGCCGGCTGGTCGGCCGGCACGAGGGCGGTCACACCGGCTTCTCCTGCGATGTCACGGACATGCTCGGCGGGGACGGCGAACATGTCCTCGTGGTGCGCGCGGAGGACCAGCCGCTCGACGTGACACAGCCGCGCGGCAAGCAGGACTGGCACCGCGACCCGCACGTCATCTGGTACCACCGCACGTCGGGCATCTGGCAGCCCGTGTGGCTGGAGGAGGTGCCCGAACTGCACGTGACGACGCTGCACTGGACTCCCGACGTCGCGAACGCCCGCGTCCGCTGCCGGGTGCGCCTGAGCGGCTGGCCGGCGTCGCCCGTGCTTGTGTCGGTGCGTCTCGCGCTGGGCGAGCGCGTCCTGGCCGACCAGCGGACTCTCGTAGAAGGCCAGGAGACGACGTTCGACGTCGCGGTGCCCGCGCTGCGCAACGGTCAGGATCTGGACGGTGTGCTGTGGAGCCCGGAGCGCCCGCACCTCGTGGACGCGACGGTCGAGGTCACCCATGCTTCGGACGGTGCGACCGTCGACCGTGTCTCGTCGTACCTGGGGCTACGTGACATCGGCTGGGACGACGGTCTCTTCCTCCTCAACCACAAGCCGTACTTCCTGCGGCTCGCGCTGCAACAGGGCTACTGGCCGGGCTCGCACCTCGCGGCGTCGGGCGAGGAGCTGCGCCGGGAGGCCGAACTGGCCAAGGAGATCGGCCTCAACGGGCTGCGCATCCACCAGAAGATCGAGGATCCGCGCTTCCTGTACTGGGCGGACAGGATCGGCCTCGTACTGTGGGGCGAGATGCCTTCCGCGTACGCGTTCTCCACGACCACCGTCGAGCGGGTGGTCGCCGAGTGGACGGAGGCGGTCTCGCGCGACCTGAGCCACCCCTCGATCGTCGCCTGGATTCCCCTCAACGAGTCGTGGTCCGCGCCCAATCCGGCGCTCGTCCCCGAGCAGCGCCACTTCATGGACGCCCTGTACCACCTGACGAAGGCCCTCGACCCCTCGCGACCCGCCGTCTCCAACGACGGCTGGGAGATCTCGGCCGGTGACATGTGGGGCGTGCACGACTACACGCAGAGCGCCGATGTGCTGCGTGAACGCTATGGCCATGCGTCCCTGCGCCGGGGCGAGTTGACCGAGCGCTGGCCCGGTGTCCGGCGCCTCACGCTGGACGGCGTGCGCCACCAGGGGCAGCCGGTCGTGCTCAGCGAGTTCGGCGGCGCCACCTTCGAACCGGCCGAGGGCGCCGAGTGGTTCGGCTACGACACCGTCGCCACCGAGAAGGACTTCGCGGAGCGGCTGTCCTCCCTGGTGGGGGCCGCCGTGAACTCGGGGCTCGCCGGCTTCTGCTACACCCAGTTCACCGACACCGAGCAGGAGGTCAACGGCCTGCTGACGGCGGACCGCGAGCCGAAGCTCCCCGTGCCCGAACTCCGCGCGATCCTCACCAGGACCCGCGACTGACCACGGTGCCGGCCGATACGTGTCCGCGGACGACGCATCGCCCGCGGACACGTATCGGCCAGCACGCCCTCTCCGTCCGACCGTTGACGCCCGCCGACACAGATCGAATACTGAGCCCCTTCCACCTGACAACGTTGTCTCGTGATTCGCGAAAGAGGTCCTGGCCATGCCGCACCACCTCCCGCAGCTCCATCGCCGCAGATTCCTGCAGGCCGTCGGCCTGACGGGGGCCATGGCGGCCCTCCCCACTCTCACCGGCACGAACCCGGCGCGAGCGGCTGAGCGTTCGGCCGCTCCCCCGGACGACATCGCCGCCACCTACCACCGGGTGCTGCTCGACCACACCCGCTGGTCCGAGACCCAGTGGGACGCGGCGCTCGGCCACTACACGGCGAAGGACTTCGGGTTCGCTGTCGTCCTCGGAAACGCGGTCCTGCTGACGCAGGGCACGTACGACGGTGACCGGGCCGGCATCGACCGGGACACCCTCAAGGCGCGCACGCTCGCCACCATCCGGCACTTCGCGGCGTCGAACCGGCTCACGGGCGGCACCGAGTGGGGTGGCAAGCTGTTCTTCGACACCACCTTCCAGTCGTACTTCGTGCTCGCCGCGCGCCTCCTGTGGGACGAGCTCGACGGCACGACGCGCGACCGGATCGACACCATCACGCGCGAACAGGCCGCGTACACCACGTCGTTGGGGACGGGTGACGACCCCGACTCAGGCGACTGGACGCCGAACGGGCTCAAGGGCGGCCACGTCGGTGACACCAAGCTGGAAGAGATGGGTCTGTACGCGCAGACCCTCGCGCCCGCCCTGGCCTGGGCCCCCGACGACCCGCGCCATGGCGACTGGGAGTCCGGCTACGGCACGTGGTCGCGCAACGAGGCCGGTCTACCGCCCGCCGACCTGGCCAATCCGGCGCTCGTCGACGGCGTGCGCGTCTCGCGCAACACCGCGCGGAACCTGTACGACACGTTCATCGTCGAGAACCACGGCTCCTTCGGCCCGCACTACCAGGAGGAGTTGTGGCGCACCTCGGGACGGAACGCCGCGCACTTCCTGGCGGCGGGCCGGCCGCTGCCCGAGGTGCTGACGAAGCAGCCGAACGCCGAGCCGCTGTGGCGCACGCTCCTTGGTGTGATGAGCGACGCCGGTGAGCCGTTGATGCCGATGGTGAACGACCGCGAGCACCTGTACGGCCGGGACGTCATCCCGCTCGCGTTCTTCGCGCAGGTGGTGGGCGACCGGGCGGCGGCCCGCGCCGAGCAGGCGCTGGCCGAGCGGCTGGAGGCGTACCAGAAGTATCCGCCGGAGCACCGCCTCGCCAAGTTCTCCGGGGAGCCGAAGTACGAGCCGGAGGCGCGCGCCGAGCTGGCCATCAGCTATCTGCTGCATGTGTGGGCGGCGAAAGAGGGGCGCGACCCGGTCCATCCGTACTCGGCGGAGGAGCTGTTCGCCCACGCGTCCGGGGTCACGGACTTCGGCACCGGTCCCGGCCTCGTCTCGCACCAGACACCGGCCGCGTGGGCGGGCACCGTCAGCAAGCCCGACTTCGTGAAGTTCGCCTGGCAGCCGGGGCACGACGACTGGTTGTTCAAGCTGAGCGGCGCGACGCCGATGTTCCTTCCCTCCTCCAAGGGCAAGGCCTCGCACCGCGCGGTGCGGCTCTACGAGTCCCTGCGCGACGGCTTCGACGGCAGCGCGAGCGTCCTCCGACTGGACGGCGGATACGCGGGGTTCGCGACGCTGCCGACAGGATCGGTCGTCTACGCGACGTCCGGCACCGGTGCGGGCGAGGGGCATCTGGAGATCCACAACCTCACGATGCCCGGCATGGCGGGGCTCGACGGATCGCGCACGTACCGCTTCGAGGAGGGCAGCGCCTCCGTCCGGGCGCAGGACGGCTCGGGCTCGGCGGCGCGCGTCGACCAGGTGGACGTCCCGCGCACCGCCGTCCAGCACATCCGCATGCTCGGTGTGCGGCCCGATCCGACGTACGGGTACTCGCTGTTCGCCCTGGAAGTGCGCGGCGGCGCGGACGGGGCGGACCTCGCGCGCGGCGCGGCGGCGACCGCGTCGTCGAGCGAGACGGGCAAGGGGCCGGGGCTCGCCGTCGACGGTGACCCGGAGACCCGGTGGGCCGTGTCCAAGGCCGACCGGCCGCGCGCGGACAGCTGGCTCGCGGTGGACCTCGGCGCGCGGCACGACATCGACCAGGTAACACTGCGCTGGGAGGCCGCCGCGGGCCGCGCCTACCGCATCCAGGGCTCGGCCGACGGCGAGACCTGGGAGGACCTGGCCAGTTGGCCGAAGCCGGACGTGAGCAGCCGTGGCGGCTGGCTCGACGTCGACGGCAGGGCCGGACTCGTCGTCCGCGGCGGCGAGCACCCGCTCACGGTGTACGGCGACACGATCGTGGCGGCCGACGGTCCGGCGGCGCCCGTCCTGGTCGAAGGCTTCGCAGGCGCGTCGGCGAGCGCACTGCGCGCGGCCGCCCGCGGGCCCGCCCCCACGGCAAAGGCCGACGGGGTCCAAGTGGCGCTCACGGATGGATACTTGAGCCTGTTCAATCTGTCGGGCGAACGGGTCGCCACCACGGCCGAGGTCCCGCAGTCCGGTGACCGCCGCACCGTCTTCCAAGGAGACCAGAGTGTCACCGACGACGGTGTCACCTACCGCGTGGACCTCGACGCGGCCGAGGCGGTGCTGCTCGCTCCCCGGTTCACGCTGGCTCCGCTGACCGGCGATCGGCTGCCCGCCGGCCTGCGCGCCCGTGTGGTCGACGGCGCCACCCTCCGGCTCTCCGGGGCGGCGTGCCGGGTCCGTGTGGAGGCGCAGGGCCGTCACGCCGTGGCCACGGTGTCCCGTGCGCGGGAGACGACGCTGCACCTCCCCTGCGCCACCGCCTTCCCGCTGGACGACCGCGCGCTCGGCCGGACCGTCTTCCCGACCAGCCCGCTGCCCGCAGGCATGTCCGGCCCGGCGGCAGCGGTGGACGGCGACCCCGGCACCTCGTGGCGCCCGGGGCCCGGCGGGCGTCTGGTCGTCGACCTCGGCGAAGAGGTCGCGCTGCGCACCGTGGAGGCGCAGTGGACGGTCGGTGGCGCGCCCGCCGCCGAGGTGGAACTCAGCGCCGACGGCCTCGACTACCGGCTCGCGGGCCGGCTCGACGGGAAGCGGCCGGACCGGTCGCTGTCGCTCGGCTCGGCCACGGCCCGTTACGTCGCCTTCAAGGTGACCGGCGGTCGGGCCACGGACGCGCGCCTGGTCCGGCTCTCCGTGCGCTGACCTGCGTATCGCCGTCTCTGGAGTGACCCGGTCGCGCTCTGCGGCCGGGTCACTCGGCGTGCTCAACCGGTGTGCGCGGCGCGTGCTCAACCGGTGTGCGCGGCACTCTCGTTGAGCATCAGAAATCTCCGTACAACCCCTTGACCCCGCGCGGGAGCCGCCCGCACAGTACCCGTTAATGCGCATTACCTAATACGCATTACCAACGGCGGACACCCCGAGGAGCGGCAGGCGTGGAGCAACCCAGGAAGCGGGCGAAGCCGGGGCGTGCCCCGGCTCCGGCGGGCCGGAAGTCCCGTCCCCGGCAGGCCGAGGTGGCGCGGCTCGCCGGTGTGTCGCAGGCGACCGTCTCGCTGGTCCTGAACGCCCGCCGCGACGGCAAGGGCGCGACGATCTCCGAGGAGACCCGCCAGCGCGTCCTCGATGCGGCGCGCAGCCTCGGCTACGTTCCCGACCCGGCCGCCCGCCGTCTCGCGGCCGCCCGCAACAACCTGCTCGGCGTCTTCAGCTTCACGTCGACGTTCCCGACCGATGTGCAGCACTCGTACTACCCGTTCCTGGTGGGTGTGGAGCAGGAGGCCGCCGCGCGCGGCTACGACCTGGTCCTCTTCACCGCGTCCAGCGGTGGCGGTCCGGACGCGCTCAGCCGGGTGCGGCTCGCCGACGGCTGCCTCTTCCTCGGCCGGCATGTGCCGCGCGCCGAACTGAAGCGGCTCGTCGCCGACGGCTTCCCGGTCGTGCACCTCGGGCGCAGGGAGGAGTTGGAAGGGCTCGCGTGGGTGGGTGCCGACTACGTGAGCGCGAGCCGCGAAGTGGTCGCGCATCTCGCCGAGTTGGGGCATCGCCGCATCGTGCTCGTGCGCGAGGACGACGACGCCCCCGCCTCCACCGACCGTCAGCAGGGATTCCTCGACGGGCTCGAAGGGGCGGGACTCACGGGCGGCCCGGACTCCGTGCTGCGGTGCGTGGATCCGGTGGCCGAGATGACGACCGAGCGGGTCCGGGAGCTGGTCGCGGACGGCGTGACGGCGTTCGTCGCCGAGGAGACGGACACCGGGGCGGCGTGGCGGGCGCTGAGCGGGGTGGTGGCGGAGGCGGGGCTCTCGTGTCCGGGGGATGTCTCCCTGGCACTGCTCGGCAGCCCGCCGCCGGAGCTGGCCGCGGGCCCCGTGCCGACCGGGTTCGACGTGCCCCGGCACGAGTTGGGCGCGGCGGCGGTGCGGCTGCTGTCCGCCCAGGTGGCCGGTGAGGAGGCGGACGAGCCGTTGGTGGCCTGCGAGTTCCGGGCCGGACTCACGGCCGGACAGGCGCCCCGGCCGTGAGCGACACACGTACAGAGCCATAGCACCACACACGCACAGAGCGACACATGTACAGAGCCACACACGTACACAACGACACGCGCACGCACACGTACAGCACGCACGAAGGAGTCATGTGTTTCCCGAACCGGAGATCCTCATCGTCGGCGGCGGCCTCGGCGGTGTCGCCGCGGCGCTTGCCGCCTGCCGCGCGGGGCGCCGTGTCGTGCTCACCGAGGAGACTGACTGGATCGGCGGGCAGCTCACCGCGCAAGCCGTACCGCCGGACGAGCACCCGTGGGTGGAGCAGTTCGGCACGACGGCCTCGTACCGGGCGCTGCGCGAGGGTATCCGCGCGTACTACCGGCAGTGGTATCCACTGCGCGGCGAGGCGCTCGCCCTGCCCGAGTTCAATCCGGGCGCGGGCCGGGTCAGCAAGTTGTGCCACGAGCCGCGGATCGCGCTCGCCGTCATCGAGGGGATGCTCGCGCCGCACCGGGCGAGCGGGCTGCTGACCGTTCTGACGGAGCACCGGGCGGTGTCCGCCGAGTCGGACAACGATGTCATCACCACGGTCTCCGTACGCGATCTGCGCACCGGCATCGTCCGCGGATTCACGCCTCCGTATGTCATCGACGCCACCGAGACCGGCGAGTTGCTCGCCCTGGCGGGTGTCGAGCACGCCAACGGTGCAGAGGCGCAAGGGGAGTTCAGCGAACCGCACGCGCCCGCCGAGGCGCAGCCGGACAATCAGCAGGGCATCACGGTGTGCTTCGCGCTCTCGCACCACGAGGGCGAGGACCACACCATCGACCGCCCCGAGACGTACGACTTCTGGCGCTCCTACCGGCCGGATTTCTGGCCGGGCCCGCTGCTCGGCTTCGAGGCGCCCGACCCGCGCAGCCTCGCACCGGTCCCCCGCACCTTCGTGCCGAACCCGGAGCTCGACCCGCTCGCCGTGAGCGCCGACCAGAGCGCCGACGCGGGTGACAAGGAGCTGTGGGGTTTCCGGCGGATCCTCGCCCGCAAGCTGCACCAGCCGGGCGCCTTCGACTCGGACATCACGCTCGTCAACTGGCCTTTGAACGACTACTGGTTGAAGCCGTACATCGGGCAGGAGGCCGAAGCGCTGCGCGAGGCGCGGCAGTTGTCGCTGTCCGTCCTGTACTGGCTACAGACCGAGGCCCCGCGCGCCGACGGCGGCACCGGCTTCCCGGGGCTGCGGATCCGCCCCGATGTGACCGGCACGACGGACGGCCTCGCGAAGGCGCCGTACGTCCGGGAGTCGCGGCGGATCAAGGCGGTGACGACGGTCGTGGAGCAGGACGTCGCCATCGACGTCGTCGGCCCGTACGGCAGGACGCGCTACCGGGACTCGGTCGGTGTCGGCAACTACCGCATCGACCTGCACCCCTCCACCGGCGGTGACAACTACATCGACGTCGGTTCGGTGCCGTTCGAGATCCCGCTGGGCGCGCTGGTGCCGCGGCGGGTGCGCAATCTGCTGCCTGCCGGCAAGAACATCGGCACCACCCACATCACCAACGGCTGCTACCGACTGCACCCGGTGGAGTGGAACATCGGCGAGGTCGCGGGCGCGCTGGCCGCGCACTGCCTGGCCGAGGACGTGACGCCGCATCAAGTACAGGCGGAGGACAAGCGGTTCGACGAGTTCGGGCGGCTGCTCGACCGGTCGGGTGTGCAGCGGCACTGGCCCGATGTGCGCGGCTACTGACCGACCGGCCGGCGCTCCGACCGACAACGCACAAGGAGGTGCGTACGACATGAGCACACGGATACGCGTCGGGATCGACGTGGGCGGCACGTTCACGGACGCCGTTGCCGTCGACGCGGCGACGCTCGCTCTGGTGGGCCAGGTGAAGGTGCCCACGAGTCATCATCACGAGGACGGTGTCGCGCACGGCATCGTGCAGGCACTCGACCGGCTCCTCGAACAGGTCGACCGCACCCCGGCCGATGTCACGTTTCTGGCGCACGGCACGACGCAGGCCACGAACGCGCTCCTGGAGGGCGACGTGGCGACGGTCGGGCTCATCGGCATCGGCACGGGCGCGGGAGCGGTGCTGACCCGGCGGCTCGCCGCGCTCGGCAAGCTGGAGCTCACACCGGGCAAGAAGCTGCCGCTCGCGTACGCGCATGTCCCGGACCCGTTCGACACCGACGCGGTGCGGGCCGCCGTGACCCGCGTACAGGAGGAGGGCGCCGAAGTCCTCGTCGCCACCGAGCCGTTCGGGGTCGACCGGCCCGACGGGGAGCAGGCCGTGCTCGACGCGGCGCAGTCCTCAGGGCTGCCGATGGCGGCGGCGCACGAGATCACGTCGCTGTACGGGCTGCACAAGCGGACGCGTACGGCGGTGGTGAACGCGGCGATCCTGCCCCGGATGCTCGCGACCGCGGAACTCGTCGACTCCTCGATCACCAAGGCGGGGGTGGACGCCCCGCTGATGGTGATGCGCTGCGACGGCGGTGTCATGTCGCTCGCCGAGATGCGGCGCAGGCCGCTGCTGACCGTCCTGTCGGGTCCGGCGGCCGGAGTCGCGGGCGCGCTGATGCAGGAGCGGATCAGCGAGGGGGTGTTCCTGGAGACGGGTGGCACGTCGACGGACATCAGTGTGGTGCGGCGCGGCAAGGTCGCGGTGCGGCACGCGACGATCCTCGGCAAGACCTCGTATCTGAACGCCCTTGATGTGCGCACGGTCGGGGTCGGCGGCGGCTCGATGGTGCGTCTCGGACAGGGCAAGGTGGCGGGTGTCGGGCCGCGCAGCGCGCACATCGCGGGCCTGCCGTACGCGTGTTTCGCCACGCTCGACGAGCTGCGGGACGCGAAGCTCGGCACGGTGTCACCTATGGCCGGTGACCCGGACGACCATGTGGTGCTCGACGCTGCGGGCGGTCGGTTCGCGGTCACGATGACGTGTGCGGCGAACGCGCTCGGGCGGGTGCCGGAGGGTGACTTCGCGCGCTGCGATCAGGAGGTGGCGCGGGCCGCGCTGGCCCCGCTGGCCGCCCGGCTCGGCACCGACGTGGCGGGGGCGGCGCGTGCCGTGCTCGACGCGGGGGCCGCGCTGGTGCAAGCGGTCGTGGACGCGATGGTCAAGGACTACCGGCTCGACCGCGACACCGCGGTCCTGGTCGGCGGGGGCGGCGGCGCCGCGTCCGTGACCCCGCATCTCGCGGCGACCACCGACATGGAAGGGCGGATCGCCCGGCACAGCGAGGTGATCAGCCCGATCGGCGTGGCCCTCGCGCTGGTGCGCGAGCAGGTCGAGCGGATCGTGCCGGGTGCCACCCAGGAGCAGATCCTCGCCGTACGGGCCGAGGCCGAGCGGGCGGTCGTCGCGCAAGGCGCCGCGGCCGACGGTGTCGAGGTCGAGGTGACCGTCGACCCGCAGACCAGCACGGTGCGGGCCGTCGCCACCGGCGCCACCGAACTGCGCACGCAGGACCGGGCGCACCGGGCCGACGAAACGGAGCGGCTGAAGGCGGCCGCCACCAGCCTCAAGACCCAGCAGACAGCCGTCGACGTGCTGGCGGGCACCGACGCGTACACCGTGTACGGCACCGAGGTGCGGCGCCGGCTCCGGGGCACGCGGCGGCCGGTGCGGGTGGTCGACGCGGACGGTGTCGTGCGGCTCGGGGCGCCGGACGCGCGGGTGGAGACGACGACCGTGGGCGCGGCCGGCGAGGCGCTCGCGACGCTGGTGCGGGACGCCACCTCGTACGGGGACGGCGGGATGCGGGCGCCCGCGGTGCGGCTGCTCGTCGGTGGCCGGATCGCCGATCTGTCGGGGGTGCTCGAACCCGACGCGCTGCTGGCCCTCGCGCGCAGCGAGTTGCGGGCGCGCGCGGCCGATGAGCCGGTGGTGGCGGTCGTGGAGTCCCGCGCATGAGCGGCGGCGCCGACCGGGACCACGACCTGGACCTGGCGGTTCGGCTGCTCGCGGGCACCCCGACGCACGAGGGCCGGGATCCGCTCCTGTTGCGTCAATGGGCGCTCGCCGCCGAGGAGTTCGGGGCGCGCCTGGCCCCCGGCGCGATGACCGCGCGGATCGCCGAGCGCGACGGTGGTCTCACCGAGGGGCTGCTCGCCCGCTTCCGGTCGAGGCCCGCGCAGATCGAGCTGTACGTCGACACCATCGACCGCGCCGAACGGCTCGTCGACGAGCGGGGCTGGCGCGCCTGGTTCCCCGAGGGCTCGGTGCGGGCGGCGGCGCTCGCCCACGAACGGGCCCATGAACATCTCCACCACGCGCGCGTGCGGGCCGAGTTCAAGCGGACGCTCGGACACACGGCGCTGCGACTCGGGCGGCGCCGCGTGTACGCGCATGTCGCGGGCGCCGACGAGCTGGCCGCGCACGCCTACGCGCGCGTCGCCTGCGGCCTGGGCCGCAGCGCGCTGCTGCTCACGGAGGCCTTGGGCGCAGCCCTGACATCACCCGACAGAGCCGTACACCCCGACAGAAGCGAGAAGTGACATGGGTGTCGTCATCCTGCTCGTCATGGCGGCCGGAGTGGCCGCCATGCTGAGCCGCAAACTCCCCACCGCGTTCGCCCTCGTGCTGCTCGCCGTGGTGATCGCGTTCCTTGCGGGCGCCCCGCTGACCGGCAAGAACAGCGTCCTGGACACGGTCCTCCAAGAAGGTGCCCCGGCGCTCGCCGCGACGATGATCGCGATCCTGCTCGGTTCGTGGCTCGGCAAGCTCCTGGAGGAGACCGGCATCGCGGGCACCCTGGTCCGCAAGATCGTCGAATTCGGCGGTGACCGGCCGGTGTTCGTGGCGCTCGGCGTGCTCGCCGTGTCGGCGCTCGTGGGCACGGTGACCGGGTCCGCTCCCGCGGCGATGCTCGCCGGACTCATCGGGATCCCGGCGATGATCGCGGTGGGTGTCCCGAAGGTGACGGCCGCCGGGACGATCCTGATGGGGATCGCCGTGGGCATCCCGTTCGAGCTGCCGGTGTGGCAGTTCTTCTCCACCGCCCTCGACCTGCCGATCCCCACGGTGCGCGGCTTCATGGTGAAGCTGTTCCCGTTCGCCCTCGTGACGGCCCTCGCCTACGTGCTGATCGAATCGCGGCGACGCGGTGTGGAGCACACATGGTCGCTGCGCTCGGTCCAGGACAAGCCGCGGGCCCGGGAGCGCAAGCCGCTCGGCGACGCCCCGTGGTACGCGCTGCTGACGCCGATCGTCCCACTGGTGCTCGCGCTCGGCTTCGAACTGGCCATCATTCCCTCGCTGTTGGCGGGTGTGCTGTACGCGCTGGTGACGACGACGCGGCCGCGCGACATGAACCGCCGCCTGCTGCGCACCCTGTACGGCGGCTTCGAGGTGGCCGCCCCTCCGATCACACTGTTCGTGGCGATCGGCATCCTGCTCGCCGCGGTGAACCTGCCGGGCGCGGTCGACGCGCTGGAGCCGCTGGTGAAGGCGGTCAGCCCACAGAACGCGGTGCTGTTCGTCCTCGTCTTCACCGTGCTCGTGCCGCTGTGCCTGTACCGGGGTCCCCTCAATGTGTTCGGCCTCGGCGCCGGCATCGCGGGCGTCCTCATCGCCACCGGCGTGTATCCGGCGGTCGCCGTGCTCGGCATGACCACCTCGTACAACCAGGTCTTCGGCGTCGCCGACCCGACCAGCACCCAGACGGTGTGGGCCGCCCAGTACGCGGGGGTGTCACCGCAGCAGGTGATGGTGCGCACCCTGCCGTACGTGTGGGTGGTGGCGCTCGGCGGTCTGTGCGTCACGGCCGCGACCCACCTCTGACATCAACGGACTCGACTCGAGGAGTTGACCATGCACCGTCGTACCTTCCTGCGCGCCGCCGCCGTCACGGGCTCGGCCGTGGCGCTGGGCGGGCTCCCGGCCCCCTCGGCCTCGGCCGCGCCGGGCGGATTCCCCGACTACACCTACGTCCGCACGCTGCTCTCCCCCGCCGACCTCACGTACAACCCGACGGGCGAGATCATCTTCCCGACGGTCCGCGGTGTCTTCGACAAGCTGGCCGATCCACTGGGCCGTTACTACCTGTACTACGCGCCGCACGACGCGCCCGGCGGCGTCTGCCTCGCGTACGGGGACTCGCTGGAGGGCCCGTTCACGGAGTACCCGGACAACCCGATCGTGTCGAACAAGTGGGACCCGCACTACTCGGTCAGCCACGTCTCTTCGCCGCACGTGCAGTGGATGCCCCAACACCGGGAGTTCTGGCTGTACTTCCACGGCGAGAACACCACGACGCGCCTCGCCCGCTCGAAGGACGGCGTCAACTTCACGTACGACAAGGTGGTCCTGTCGACCTCGATGATGCCGAGCGGCACCACCGAGACCTCGTACGCCCGTGTCTTCGCGCACGAACTGCCGGCTCGCGGCGCCCACTACGTGATGCTGTTCATGCTGAACAACACGACCAATCACCGTGACATCTGCTGGGGTTGGTCCGCCGACGGCCGTGACTGGACCTTCGACCAGACCCCGCTCGTGCGGCACTCCGACGTCGGCGCGGTCAATGTGGGCGGCCCGCACCTGCTCACGCGCGGCGGTTCCGCCTACGTCGTCTACAACAAGGACAAGGAGAGCGGTGGCGACCTCATGGTCACGGAGGTCGGCGCCGACTTCTCGAAGCGCGAGCACCTCGGCATCTTCTACAACTCGGGAGCCTCGGCCCCGGAGAACGGCCGGGCGGCCGCCCCCTCGTTCGGCACGCAGGGCGGGGTGCCGTACATGGTGTACGAGGCCGGGGAGCGGCTCGCCGGAGCGATCGCGGTGGCCCGCGGCTGACGCTGGTCAGTCGCCCGCGGGGGCGGGTGCCGGGGTGTCCTGCGGGGACGCCGCCGGCGCCGCCTTCGCCCGGCGCCACGGGCCGCGGAAGAGCAGCGACGCGGGGACGAACACGGCCATGCAGCACAGCGACACGATCAGCCAGGCCCGCCAGCCGTGCGATTCGACGACGCGGGGCACGGCGATGAGGACCACCACGCCCATCGCCTTGGTCAGGAAGGTGAACACACCCCAGGCGGTGCCCTGCAGACGTGGGTCGACGTCCTCGGCGTTCTCCGAGAAGTTCGCCATCCACGGCCCGTAGGCGCAGCCCATCACTCCGCCGAGGAGCGCTCCGGTGATCGCGATGTGCAGGTGCGAGACGTCGTCGCGTCCGACGAGGCCGGCCAGGTACCCGGTGAGCAGCACACTGCCCACCGTTCCTGCGACGCAGAAGGGCTTGCGCAGTTGCAGCCGGTCGGAGAACCGGCCGGACAGGACGAGGGTGAAGATGTTCAGCGTCCAGAAGGCCGCCATGATCTGCGAGGCCGTCGCGGCGTCGAGGTCGAAGCTCTCCGCGAGCATCGTCTGCCCGTACACGACGAGTGTCACGTACAGCACGAGCCAGGACGCGATGCCGATCACGTGGGCCCAGATGGCGCGGTGCTTGAACAGGTCGCGGGAACGGGCCGGTTGGGTGTGGTCCGCCCGGCCGAGGGTCTCCCGTTCGGACTGCACGATGCGGGCGCGCAGTTCCGGTGAGAGGTCCGCGATGTTGAAGGCGATCACCACGGAGAGCACGAGGGACACCGAGCCCATGATGACGAACTGCGAGCGCCAAGAGTCGTCGAACAGCGGCAGCGTGAGGCTGGCGACCGCGGCGGCCAGGAAGCTCGCCCCGACCGGGCCCCAGGTCCAGAAGCCGAAGGCCTGCGCCCGGCCCATCCGCGGCGAGAAGTCCCGCACCAGCGGCGCGGTGCCCGCCATGGCCATGCCGTCGACGACCGACAACACGGCGCGCACAGCAAGGAGTTGACCGGCCGAGTGGACGGTCGTCATCAGGAAGCAGCAGCCCGCGGTGAGCATCAGCAGCGGCACGATGAGCCGCACCCGGCCCACGGTGTCGGTGAGTCGTCCGCCGACCATCGACGCGATGGCCCCGGCGACGAGCGCCGTCGCGGAGACGGCGCCGTAGGTGGTCAGCGTGATGTCCAGGTCGTCGAGGAGCAGCGGCACCACGGGCGCGATCTGGCCCTCGTAGGAGGCGATGAGGACCGCGAGGACCGCCATCGACAGGATGCGCATCCGCTGTCCGGAGTCCGGGTACTGGTCGAGCTCGCGCACCCGGAAGAGCCGGATGCGCGGGCGCCGCCCGGTCACTCGCCGATCCCGCCGAGTCGTACGTGCCCCTTGATGAGGTTGCGGGCGATGGTGCGCTTCTGGATCTCGTCGGTGCCCTCGAAGATGCGCAGCAGCCGCAGCTCGCGGTACCAGCGTTCGATGGGCAGTTCCTTGGTGTAGCCCATGCCACCGTGGATCTGCAGGACGCGGTCGACGACCTGGTTGGCCATCACCGCGCCGTTGAGCTTGGCGATGGACGAGGCGTGCCGTGCGTCGAGGCCCTGCTGGACCCGCCAGGCCGCGTACAGGGTGAGCCACTTCGCGGACTCGATCTCCACCTGGGAGTCGGCGATGTGCCACTGGATCGCCTGGTAGTCGGCGATGGGCCGGCCCATGGAGTGCCGCTGGCGGGCGTAGTCGACGCCCATCTGGAGCATGCGCTCGGCGGAGCCGATGGCCCGGGCGGGGATGAGGTAGCGGCCCTGGCCGATCCACTGCATGGCGAGCTCGAAGCCCTTGCCGACCTCGCCGAGGACGTTGCGTCCTGGGACGCGTACCTCGTCGAAGACGAGCGAGGCAGGGCCCCACTGGCCCATGGTCTCGATCGGTTCGGACTTCCAGCCCATGTCGCGGTCGACGAGGAAGCAGGTGACACCGCCGTCGGCGCCCTTGTCCGGGTCGGTGACCGCGAACACCATCACGAAGTCGGCCTCGTTGCCCCCGGTGATGAAGGTCTTCTCGCCGGTGATCAGCCAGTCGTCGCCGTCGCGCACGGCGCGGCTGCGGATGTTGCGGGCGTCGGAGCCGGCGCCGGGTTCGGTGATGGCGAAGCAGGAACGGCGCTCGCCCTCGATGGTGGGCAGCAGGTACTCCCGCTTCTGCCCGTCGTCGCAGGCGTAGAGGATGTTGTCGGCGCTGCCACCGAAGCTGAAGGGGACGAACGTACGGCCCATCTCCATCGCGATGATCGCCGACATGACGGCACCGAGGTTCATGCCGCCGTACTCCTCCGGGGTGTTGACGCCCCAGAAGCCGGACCTGCGGGCCTTGGCGCGGAGCTCGGCGACGACTTCGGGTGCGACACCCGGCTGACCGGCCCGTTCGTTGCGCAGGACGTCCTGCTCCAGCGGCATCACTTCCTTGGTGATGAACGCGCGCACGGTGTCCCTGATCTGACGTTCCTCGGTGGACAGCGAGAAGTCGACCATGAAAGTGCCCCCTCAATCCCGCGTACGGGAATCCTGGAACGGGAATCTAGGAATGAGTTCAAGTTGCCCGCGGCCCGGCGGTCGGTCAAGAGGTCGGAACGAGTTCAACCGAGGTTCTGGCGCGGAGAATTGGCTGATTCTAAAATTCGGTTCGGTACGGGTACTGGGTGCGCAGGGGGTGACGACCGGATGACACGCAAGGCGGAGCGGATCTCGGCCAAGGACAACGCGTGGCAGTGGAGCCGCACGGAGCAGACCCGTCGGACCCTGCTGGACGCCGCCCGTGAGGTCTTCTGCGAGCAGGGGTTCACCGACACGGCGATCGTCGCGGTGGTGCGCAGGGCGGGGTCGAGCGTCGGCAGCCTCTACCACCATTTCGGCGGCAAGACAGAGCTGTTCGTCGCGCTGTGGGAGGACTACGAGAACTCCCGCGAGCGCGAGGCGGCCGAGGCGGTGGCCGCGGCGCGGGCGGCGGGCGAGACGGATCCGCTGGAGCTGTTCCTCGTCGGCACCCGCAGCTTCCTGGAGGGCTGTTGGCGGCGGCGTGACCTGATCGAGTTGTGGATGGACGGCGACGGGCCGCCCGGCTTCGAGCTGATGCGGCGGGCGCGCGGCCGCGAGTGGATCCGGCAGAACTCGGTGCTGCTCGAAGCCGGCAAGGAACCCGTGGACCGGCTGGTGGTCGGCGTCCTCACCTCCGTCATCGGCGAGGCGGGACGGGAGATCGGCACGTGTGCGCGCAAGCGGGACGCCGACGCGATCTGTCACGCCACGCTCGCGCTCATCCGCAGGCTCGATCCGCTGCACATCGATCCGCTCCGCATGACCGACCCCCGTACGCACCGGCGTACGGCGCACTGAAGGGAACACACGTGGCACAGACCGAGGACGCGGCGCCCTACTTCACCCGGAGCGCGGACGCGTTCGTGCCCGAGTCGCACGCGCGTGGCTGGTGGGCGCCCGACACGGTGCACGGCCGGCTCCTGGGCGGGCTCGCCGCGCGGGCGCTGGAGCGTGAACACGCGGAGGAGGGGCTGCACTTCGCCCGGCTCACGGTCGATCTGTTCCGCACCGCGCCGTTCGCCCCCGTCGGTGTCACCACGGAGCGCGTCCGGGACGGGCGGCGGATCCGCGTGGCCGACGCGGTCGTGCGCGGCGTCGACGGGAAGCCGCTGGCGCGGGCCAGTGCCGTGCTGCTGCGCACGGCCACGCCACCACCGGGACACATTCCCGCGACCGGTCCGTGGGACGCGCCGTCGGCGCAGGAGCTGCTGGCCCCGCACGGGCGCACCCAGTTCCTGCGGTTCGACGAGGAGCTCCGGCCCGTGCGGGAGTGGAGCGGTGACCAGCGGCGGCGCTCCTGGATGCGCGACGCCCGGCCGCTGGTGGGCGGGGAGGCGCTGTCCCCGCTCGTCCGAGCCGCGCTGGCCGCCGACACCGCGAGCCCGCTCGCCCACGCGAGCGACCACGGCCTGCGCTACATCAACGCCGACTACACCCTGTCCCTGAGCCGGCTCCCGCTCAGCGACGAGATCGGCCTGGAGGCGACGGGGCACACGGCGGAGGACGGCATCGCCGTCGGGCACTGCACGCTGTACGACGCGGCGGGCCCGATCGGCTACTGCACGACGACGGCGCTCGCGAACCCCGCCCCGGAGCGCTGACCCGCCTGCTACAGGCCCTGTACTTCCCCGTACGAGAGGGTGTCGCCGGTGGGCCGCAGCCCGGCGCGGACGGCGCGTGCGGTGGCGACGGCCTCGCCGAGCGCCGTGCGGTAGAGCAGCGAGCCGAGGCTGACGCGGCGGACGCCCAGCGCGGCGAGCTCGTCGAGGGTCGGGCCGGTGGGCGAGTAGAGGATGTTGAGCGGGAGCTCGAAGCGGGAGGCGATGTCGCGGATCCGGTCGGGTTCGGCGAGGCCCGGCACGAACAGCCCGTCGGTGCCGGCTTGTTGGTACGCGGCGAGCCGCTCCTCGGTACCTTCATGCTCACGCCCCAACCAGTACGTGTCCGTGCGGGCGTTGACGAACAGCTCGGGGACGGCGTTCTTGACCGCCGCGATCTTCGCGGCGTGCTGATGGACCGGGGTGAGGCTGCCGTCGGCGCGACCGTCCTCGAGATTGATCCCGGCGGCGCCCGCGGCACTCAACTGGCGGGCAAGGTGGGCGACTTCCTCCGGGTCGTCGCTGAATCCGCCCTCCATGTCGACGGTGAACAGCAGCGGGGTACGCCCGAGTCGGCGGGCCAGGTCGAGCGTGGCGTCGGCGGTGACACCCGCGCCGTCCGGGAGCCCCGCCGCGGCGGCCACACCGAGGCTGGTGGTGCCGACGGCCTCGAACCCGGCGCCGGCCAGGGCGGCGGCCGAGGCACAGTCCCAGGCGTTCGGCAGCAGCAGCGGCGCGTCCTTGCGGTGCAGACGGGCGAAGGGGGTGCCCGAGGGCTGCCGGTGCGCGAGGGCACCCGCGACCAGCGCCATGGCGTGCTCCCGGCCGGGACAGACGCGCGGCGGCGCCCCGAAAGCGAGGGGCTCGTGGGCATCCGTGGGGGCAGCCGCCGTGGCGTCCAGGAGCACGAGATCCCCGGCGGCGACGTCCCTACCGGCGACACGGGTGTCGCGGACGGCGACGCGGCGCAGGGCACGGACGGGCGGGTCGTTGCGCAGAGTTTCGTGGATCAGCCACTCGACGGGGCGGGCGTCGACGGGGGCGTCGGCGGAGGCGGCGTCGGCATGCCGCACCAGGGCCGCGGTGGCGTCACGGGCCTGTACGAGGAGGCAGATGCGGGCGGCGGCAAGCTCGGCGTGGTCCGGGCGTTGGGGGCCGTCGTGGACCTGCTGTCCCCGCCGGAGGCCCTCACCCTGTCGCTCCTCCGGTGGGGACAGTAGGTCCACGAGATGCGTCACCGCCGCGTCGGCCTCCGGGGTCTCGCCGCCGAAGTAGACACGGGACACGGTCCCGACCGCCTCCGCCACGACGTGGGGTTCGCGGTATCCCAGGGCCTCGGCGAGGGTGCTCACCACGTACGGGGCCGCGTCCTCGGCCTCGGGCCACCGGGCCGCCGCCTTCCGCAGCCGCGCCACGTCGAGGCGGGCCAGCTCGGCCTCCACCAGCGCCCGGCGCCGCGCGTGCGCCGCGCCGGAGCTGAACCGGGGCACCGTGGCCCGCAACCAGGCCATGGACGCGCCCTCCTTCCCCTCGGCGGCGGGCGGCGCCTCAGGCATCTCCGGCACCAGGTCAGGGTTGGCCAACGCCGCACGCGCGTCCTCGTAACGGGGGATCTCATGCACGGTTCGGTTCATGCCACCGACGCTAGGCGCGGAACGCTTCGGGACCGGCCGAAGAGTCCCCGCCGCCCCGGGTGGACCTAGGCTCGGCTCATGTATTCGACCGAGCTCACCCAGCACGTGAACGCCCCACGTGCCGCCGTCTACCGTGCCCTCACCGACGCGGACGCGATCGCGTACTGGCGGGTGCCCGACGGCATGACCAGTCGTGTGCACGAGTTCGACGCCCGCGAGGGCGGCAGGTTCCGCGTCTCGCTCACCTACGACGCCCCCACCGGGAACGGCAAGTCCGCCTCGCACACCGACACGTACCACGGACACTTCGCCAGGCTCGTGCCGGACGAGCAGGTGGTCGAGGTACTCGCCTTCGAGTCCGACGATCCCGCGCTGCGCGACACGATGACGATGACCACCACGCTCACCGACGCGGACGGCGGCACCGAGGTGCGGATGCTGCACGAGGGGATCCCCGACGTCGTGCCCGCGGACCAGAACGAGACGGGCACGCGGATGGCCCTGGAGAACCTCGCCCGGCTCGTGGAGACGGATCCGCGTTACGGGGGCTGACCCCCGGCACCGACCTCGGCACCAGCACGTGCCATCTCCGCGTTACCGGCGCGGACCACGCAGCGACGCGTCGAGCGCGCTCATCAGGTACGCCACACGCCCCTTCCCCTGAGGCGCCGCGGGATAGCGCCTCAGCACGTCGACCAGGACGGGGGTGGCGCGCCGCCGGGCCCGCTCGATGTCCCGCTCCCCCGCCTCCGGATCGCCGCCCTGGGCCAGCTCCGCCACTCGGGCCGCGCAGGCGGCGGCGCGCAGGATGTGCCCGACCTGGGTGGCCTTCGCGATCGGGTGCAGATACGCGGCGGACGCGGCGTCGCCCGCGGCCCGCGCGGCGAGCCGTACCGCTTCGGTGTCCGCCGCCGCGGCGGCCCGGTGCGCGTCGAGCGAGGTGACGCGCTGCAGCCGGGACCGGTGCGCGCCGCCCACGAACTCCCACGCGGCGTCGACGGCCGCGCGGGGCCGCGGATCGTCCGGCGCCGCGGCCTCGAATACGGGGAGGACCTGCTCGGCGCTCTGCACGGCGTACCGCGCGACCGCGCGCAGCTCGTCCATGGTCAGCTCGAAGTCTCCGGTCACGGTGGTCGTCCCCATGGCCCGATCCTCTCACCGGGCCCCCACAGATCCGGAAGCCCCGGCCCGGTCGGGCCGTTCGCCTCTGTACGCCGCACGCCCGCCCGGGCGACGGTATGAGGGACGGAAGTGGAGTGTCCGTGTGCACCGCAGTCCGTGTACACCGCAGCGCACCGCCGCCGGTCCGGGTCGGCCCCCTCCACGAAAGGTTCCTCACCGATGGCCACGCGCGAAGGACGACGGTTCCCCCTGCCCGAGCGGAACCCGGACGAGCGGAACCCGGACAAGCAGCGCCGCAAGCCCGAGCACACGCGCAAGGCCGAACGCACGCGCAAGCAACGCATCGTCCGCCGGGTCATCTGGGTCGTCTCGCTCCTCCTCGTCGTCTGCCTCGGCACAGCCGGCTGCGCGTACTGGCGTCTGGACCACAACGTCTCCGGGATCGACCTGTCCAAGGTGCTGACGGACACCGACGACTCCGGCGCGATGAACATCCTCGTGATGGGCTCCGACTCCCGCTCCGGCGACAACGGTGACCTCGCCGGAGGCGACACCGGCGGCACCTCGCGCTCGGACACCACGGCCGTCGTGCACATCAACGAGGACCACACCAAGGCGGAGACCGTGTGGATCCCGCGGGACACCCTCGTCGACATCCCCGCGTGCACCGACAGCGACGGCGACACGGTCCCCGCGCGGCAGGACGCCATGTTCAACTCGGCGTACAGCGAAGGCGGTCCCGAGTGCACGGTGAAGACCGTGGAGCAGCTGTCGGGCCTCGAGCTGAACCACTACGTAGAGCTCGACTTCTCCGGATTCGTGGACTTCATCGACGACATCGGCGGTGTCACCATCACCACGACCGAGGACATCGACGACCCCGACAGCGGCTTCGACGAGCCTGCCGGCACCCACCACCTCGACGGCGACGAGGCCCTCGCCTTCGTCCGCACCCGGCACGGTGTCGGCGACGGCTCGGACCTGGACCGCATCACCCTGGAACAGCAGATGGCCACCGCCGTCATCGACCAGGTGAAGGACCGCGACCTGGTCACCCACCCCAAGCAGGCCTACGACCTCGCGTCGGACCTGACGAAGTCCCTGACCACGGACACCGGCCTGGACTCGGTGAGCTCCCTCCTGGGCCTCGGCAAGAGCCTGACCGGCATCGGGGCGGACGACGTCACCCAGGTGACCCTCCCGACCGAGACCGCGCCCAGCGACCCCAACCGCGTCACCCCCAAGGACCCGGACGCGGGCCGGGTCTGGAACGCCCTCAAGAACGACGCGTCCATCCCGTCGTCGATCGTGCACGACCAGCGTGAGAACCCGGCGAACTCGTCGACGTCGAAGTGACAGCGCAGGGGTTCACGAGCCCTGTTGACGCAACGTCACCCGCCGCAGCATCCCCAGGAACTCCTCCCGCTCCTCCACCGAGAGCACGTCCAGCAGCTGGTCGCTCACGTCCGTGACGCCGGGCGCCAGCCGCGCCACCAGGTGACGGCCGCTCTCCGTGATGCGCACCAGCTTGCGGCGACGGTCGCGCTCGTCCTTCTCGAGGTCCAGCAGGCCCCGTCGCCGCAGCCGCTCGAGGAGCGGCGCCGCCGTCGACTTGTCGAGGTGGGCCAGGGTGCCGAGCGTGCCCTGGTCCATGTCGCCGTGCAGGTCGAGCAGGCTCAGGACGGTGAACTGCGGGCCGGTGAGGTCCTGGTGGACCTGCTCGTACCAAAGCCGTGTATGCAGCTGGTTCAGCTGGCGCGCGAGCGGCCCGACCCCGTCGAGTGCCGCCTCGAGGGCCTCGGCGTGCGCGCTCTTTCGGGACGGCGGACCGGACAGCGGACGGGACGTCGAACCGGACATCGGATGGGACCCCTCGCTTGATTAGGACGTACACGTACTTTACCGTGAGGAAAGAAGGACGTGTACGTAATAACTGTGTGTGATGTCTTCGGGGAGGCCGATTCCACCGGTCCTCGCCCGCAGGAAAGGGTCTGCAATGACGCAACGCGGCAGCGCGCTCAACTTCCGGGACTTCGTCGAGGAGTTGATCGAGGCCGGCGACGCGGTCGACATCCGTCAACCGGTCAGCCCCACCCTCGAGGTCGGCGCGATCACGCGGCGTGTGTACGAGACGCGCGGCCCCGCTCCCCTGTTCAGCAACCTCACCGAGGGTGCGCCCGGGCATCGCATCCTCGGCGCGCCGGCCGGTCTCACCGGCCGCGCGGACGGCGCGTACGGGCGGCTCGCCGCGCACTTCGGACTCCCCCGCGAGACCACGCCGCGCGAACTCCTCGAACGGCTCATCTCGGCGATGCATGCCGAGCCCCTCGCGCCGCGCGTCGTGGACGGCGGCCCGTGCAAGGAGAACGTCCTGACGGGCGAGGACGTCGACCTCACCCGCTTCCCCGTCCCGCTGCTGCACGCCGAGGACGGCGGCCGCTACTTCGGGACGTACGGCTTCCATGTGGTGCGCACGCCCGACGGCCGGTGGACGAGTTGGTCCGTCAGCCGCACGATGCTGCACGGGCCGCGCACCCTCGTCGGGCCCGCCATGCCGCAGCAGCACCTCGGCATGATCCACCAGATGTGGCGGGAGCGCGGCGAGCCCACGCCCTGGGCGATGGTCGTCGGCGCCCCGCCCGCCGCGCTGGCGGCCGCGGGTATGCCACTGCCCGCCGAGGTGAACGAGGACGGGTATGTGGGCGCCCTCGCCGGAAGCCCCGTCGACGTCGTCAGGACGGAGCTGCACGACCTGCACGTGCCCGCCAACTCCGAGATCGTACTGGAGGGTTGGATCAGCCCGGACGAGACCGCTCCCGAGGGGCCGATGGGCGAGTACCACGGGTATTCGTTCTCCGAGAGCAAGCAGCAGCCCGTCTTCCACGTCGAGACCGTCACCCATCGCGACGAGCCCATCCTGCCGGTGTGCGTGGCGGGTCTTCCGCCGGAGGAGAACCACACCATCTGGGGCACGATGATCTCGGCGACCAGCCTGGACCTGCTGCGCTCCAGCGGGCTGCCCGTCTCCATGGCCTGGTGCTCGTACGAGGCCGCGACGTGCTGGATCGCCGTCTCCGTCGACATCGCGCGGCTGGCGGGGATGCGGATGAGCGAGCGTCAACTGGCCGACGCCGTCGCCAAGGTGCTGTTCGGCTCGCACACCGGGTGGCTCGTCCCGAAGGTGATCCTGGTCGCCGACGACATCGACGTCACCGACATCGACCAGCTGGTGTGGGCGATGGCGACGCGCTACCACCCCGGCACCGGCGAGTACGTGTACCCGGAGGCGCCCGGCATCCCCATGGTTCCCTACCTCACCCCGGAGGAGGTGCGCTCGGGCCGCGGTGGCAAGGCCGTCATCAGCTGCCTGCTCCCCGCTCAACTGGCCGGTGAGACACCGGGGATCACCGCTTCGTTCCGGAATTCGTTCCCCGAGGACGTCCGGCAGCGGGTGGTCGAGAAGTGGCAGGAGTACGGGTTCCGTCACTGAGGGCCGCGGCGGCGCGCGCGTACGCCTGCACCAGCGGGCGGCGGTCGTCGGCGCGCCAGGCGAGCACGAAACGGCTGGGCGATATGCCGTGGACGGGGCGGGTGACGACGCCGCCGAGGGTGACCAGCGGCGCGTTGCCGAGCGCGAGCAGGACGACGCCGAGTTCCGCGGCGAGCGCCTCGTACGTCTCCTCGGCACTGGCCACCTCGGCGCCGATGACCGCGGGTTTCCCGTCGCGGGCTTCGGTGGCGAGCCAGTAGTCCCGCAGCGGGCCCGCGCTGTCGGGCAGCGCGAGGAACGGCTCGTTCAGGAGCTCCACGAAGTCGACGGTCTCGCGCTCGGCGAGCGGGTGCGTGTCTGCCATGGCGACGAGGCGGGGCTCCTCGGCGACCGGCGACCACCGGTAGCGCTCCTGTTCCGGCAGCGGCAGCCAGACGAACGCCACGTCGCTCGTGCCGTCGGCGAGCCCCGCGGTCGAGTCGTCCCAGGACACCTGGCGGACCCTCAGCCGGGTGTCGGGGTGTTCGGCGGTGAAGCGGGAACGGATCGCCGGCAGCACGCCCCCGCGCCCCGGACTGGTGCTCATGCCCACCACGAGGGCCGACGCCCGCTCGGCGACCACTTTGGCGACCGACTCCCGCGCCGCCTCCCACTCGGCGACCATCCGCTGGGCGTGCGGCAACAGCGCCGCCCCCGCCCCGGTCAGCCGTACTTCGCGCCGGTCCCGCTCGAACAGCGCGGCGCCCACCTGCTTCTCCAGCATCCTGATCTGCTTGCTCAGCGCGGGCTGCGAGACGTACAGCCGCTCGGCCGCACGCGTGAAGTGCAACTCCTCGGCCACCGCGGTGAAGTACCTGAGGTCCCGCCCGTGAACGTCCATAACCATCGGCTATCACAGCAGATCTTGGACGGGCAACTGGTCTGTACCGCAAGGTAGTTCGCAGCGGGGCCCCGACAGCGGCGGCTCCCCGGGATCGAGGAGAACACCATGAACAGGGTTTGGCTGGTCACGGGAGCGAGCAGCGGGTTCGGCCGGGCGATCACCGAGGCGGCGGTGGCCGCGGGGGATGTCGTGGTGGCCGCCGCCCGCCGCACCGCGCCGCTCGACGATCTGGTCGCCGCGCACCCGGACCAGGTCGAAACGCTGGCGCTCGACGTGACCGCCATCGACGACGTGCAGGCCGCGGTCGACGGGGTGGCCGCACGGCACGGCCGGATCGACGTCCTGGTCAACAACGCCGGGCGCGGCATGGTCGGGGCGGTCGAGGAGGCCACGGACGCGGAGCTGCGGGACCTGATGGACCTGCACTTCTTCGGCCCGGCCGCGCTCACCCGGGCCGTGCTGCCGCACATGCGCCGCCGGGGCTCGGGCACCATCGTGCAACTGACCAGCATGGGCGGGCGGTTCGCGTTCGCCGGGGTCGGCGCCTACTGCGCCACCAAGTTCGCCCTGGAAGGGCTCTCCGAGGCGCTGGCCGCCGAGGTCGCGCCGCTCGGCATCAAGGTGCTGATCGTCGAGCCCGGCGCGTTCCGCACGGGCTTCGCCGGCACCGAGGCGGTGGCCCCCGCCCCGGTCATGGACGCCTACCGGGACACCGTGGGCCCGGTCGTCTCCGGACTGCCGGGCGGCAGCGGCCAGGAGCCCGGCGACCCGGCCAAGGCCGCCGCCGCCATCCTGACCGCCGTGGACGCCGACGAGCCGCCGCTGCGCCTGCCGCTCGGCAACGACGCGGTCGACGCGATCACCGCCCAACTCGACGGCAACCGCGCCGAGTTGACCACCTGGGAGAAGCTCGCCCGCTCCACCGACTTCGACGCGTGACGGAGCGCCCCGAGGTCCTCAGCGCACGACGTCGAAGACGTTCTTCTGCAGCCCGTTCGCGTACGCCTCGTGCTCGACGAGCTTCAGGTGTTGCGTGTCCTTGTCCGTCGCACTGAAAAGTCGCTTGCCCGCCCCGAGCAGCAGCGGGAAGACCAGCAGGTGGTAGCGGTCGATGAGGCCCGCGTCCGACAGGTTCTGATTGAGGGTGGCGCTGCCGTGCATGATGATCGGGCCACCCTCGGTCTCCTTCAGCGCGGCGACCTCGTCGAGCGAGCGCAGGATCGACGTCTCGCCCCAACCGGACACCAGGTCACCGGACTTGAGGGTGGTGGACACGACGTACTTCGGCATCGGCTTGTACTCGGCGAACTCCTCCATGCCCGGCCACACCGGGCTGAACGCCTCGTAGCTGACCCGGCCGAAGAGCATCGCGGTCGCCTCGGTCTGCTCCCGGCCCTTGATCTCGAACGCCTCGGGCACGAAGTCGACGCCCTTGAAGGTCCACCCGGAGTTGCGATACCCCGGCTCGCCGCCCGGTGCCTCCATGACTCCGTCGAGGGACACGAAGGCCGTACTGATCAGCGTGCGCATGTCGGATCTCCCTGGTTGTTCACTGGTTGTCGGTCGGCTCTGCACCAACTAACACTCATGGACCGGCGTGCGCGGCAGAACTCATCGGTATGTGACAGGTCGCGGACACGAATCGGTCACCCGGCCCGTCTCCGCGTCGACTCCCGCTCCCTCAAATGCGCGTGTGTGATGCGCGGAGCTTCCGGTTCCGTACCGGCGATCAGCGCCTGGAGAATGTCCAGGAGCGCGCCCGAGCTGCCGACCGGGTCCAGTTCGAGCGCGGAGATCGTGGGGCGGGCGCCCCGGGAGTGCTCGGAGTCGGAGCCGGCGGCCACCATCACCTGGCCGGGGACCGTGACGCCCTGGGCGATGAGGCCTTCCTGGACGCCCGCCGCATGCCGGCCGGTCAGGCAGAAGACGGCGTCCGGCAGACCGTCGGACACGATCCGGCGGGCGAGGTCGACACCACCCTCGACGCCCGCGCGCTCCGCCAGTTCGTAGCGGCGGGCAGGCATGTTCCGGTCCGCGCACCAGGCCGCGTACGCCTCTTCGTGCTCGTCGTTCCAGGAGTTCGCGTCGGTGCCGTGGACCAGCGCGACGCTGCGGGCACCCCTGGCCGCCAGGTGGTCGAGGACCAGGCGCGCCGAGGCCCCGTCGTCCTCCGACGCCCAGTACGGGAAGTCCGGGCGTCCGGGCACGCTGCCGTACGTCACGTAGGGGATGCCACGCTTGTCGAGCAGCGCGATGACGGGGTCGTCGCGGTGCGGGTTGGTGACGATGTAGCCGTCCATGGAGAACGTCAGGGGCGGCACCGGCGCCCGGGTCAGGTCGGGCACCAGCATCAGGCTCAGGCCGCGGGCGAGCGCCTGGGAGGCGGCGGCTCCGACGAACTTCTCGAAGACGTCGACGCCTTCCGGCTTGTAGTCGCCGAGCGCGTCGAGGGAGCGGAGTACGAGGCCGACGGCGCCCATCGTGGAGCTGCGCATGCCGCGGGCGAGGGCGTCCGCCGCGTAGCCCATCTCGTCGGCGACCTCCCGGATGTGCTCGCGGGTGGCGGCGCTCAGCGTGCCCTTGCCGTTGAGCGCGTGCGAGACGGCGGTGATCGACACGCCGGCCCTGCGTGCCACGTCCTTGATGGTGATGCCCTGGCTGCGCGCCACGCCGCCGCTCCTCTGCTTCCCGTGCCTTCTCGAACTTCTCGAACTTCTCGAACTTCTCGGTCTTCTCTGACCGATCGCTTCGGCCAGGCATTGTATAAAACGATTTACCTTCCTACCGTGATCGGCGCCGCACCGACACATGGCCCCGTGGGCCCGGAAGGAACACCCGTGGATCTGCACACCCTGACCACCGACACGGTCGACCCGCGCGAGCGCGGAGCGCTGCTCGGCGGGCGGTTCGGCGGCGAGCTGCGTCGCGTGAGTTCGCTGTACCTGGAGCACTTCGCCGCGCTCGGCCTGCCCGCGGGGCGCGTGCGCGAGCTCGCCGGGCGCAGCCATGAGTCGCTGCGCGCGTGGGCCCCGGGGCTCGCAGCGGAGTCGGACGCCTGCGCCGACGCGGCGGGCATCGAGCGCTGGAAGGTCGCCGCCGTCGGCGCCCGCACGGAGATCCTCGCGCTGTGCCCGCCTGCCGGCGAGGGCGAGTGCTCCACGGCCGTGTACGCGCCGGGGGTCGCCGCCCCGCAGACCGTGCAGACGTGGGACTGGCACGAACTCCTCGTCCCCGACGCCCTGTTGCACGAGCTGACGCCGGCCCGGGGTCGTACGGTGAAGCTGTTCACCGAGTTCGGCGCCCCTGCCAAGATCGGGGTGAACAGTGCGGGCCTCGGCGTGCACTTCAACATCCTGTTCCACCGCACCGACGGCGAGGGCGGCGGCGTCCCAGTACACGCGGTCGCGCGCCGCATTCTCGACGAGGCGGACACCCTCGACCAGGCCGTGGAGATCGCCGGTTCGGCGCGGGTCACCGCCTCCACCTCGCTGACGGTCGTCACGGCCGGGGCCGCCGCGAGCCTCGAACTCTCGCCGCGCGGCCTCGCCGTGGTGCGGCCCGGCGACGACGGCTGGCTGCTGCACACCAACCACTTCCTCGACCCGGAGCTGGCCGAGGGTGACGTCTGCCCCGGCGACTCGTCGACGGCCGAGCGCCTCGCCCATCTGCGTACTGTCCGCTCCGCGCTGCCGGGGCTCACGCCCGCCGAGCGGGCCTCGGCGTTGTGCGGGAGCGCGGGGGCGGGCGCCGTCGTCTGCATGCGGCCCGACGCCGCGAAGCCGGCGCACGAGCAGTGGGGCACGCTCATCACCCTTGGTCTCGATGTCTCGGCCTGCGCGCTGGACTACGCGGTCGGCACCCCGGACGCCGCGGCCGAGCGGGGCTTCAGCCGCTTCTAGACGCGCACCGCCGACGTCCCCACCGCTCCCCCGCCGCCCTCCAAGGATCAGCGATGACACAGACCGTCAGACCCGGCTCGACGCAGCAGGTCAGCTCCGTGAGCGTGACCCGTACGTTCTTCATCTCCGGCTTCGGAACCGCGCTCGAGTTCTACGACTTCATCATCTACGGGCTCGCCGCCGCGCTCGTCTTCCCCAAGGTGTTCTTTCCCAGCTTCGATCCGACGGTGGGCACCCTCGTGGCGTTCGCGGCGTTCGGCAGCGGCTTCGTCGCGCGGCCGCTCGGCGGCATCGTCATCGGGCACTTCGGCGACCGGATCGGCCGCAAGGCGATGCTCGTGCTCACCCTCCTGGTGATGGGTTCGAGTACGTTCCTCATCGGCTGCCTGCCCACGTACGGCGCGCTCGGCGTCGCCGCGCCGATCCTGCTCGTCGCCCTCCGCCTCGTGCAGGGTTTCGCCGCCGGTGGCGAGTGGGGCGGGGCCTCCCTGTTCGGCATCGAGAACGCGCCCGAGGGCCGGCGCGGGCTGTGGGGCAGTTTCACCAGCGCGGGCATCGGCATCGGCAGCCTCTTCGGGACCGGCGTCTTCACTCTGGTGACCCTCCTCCCCCAGCACGCGCTGGAGAGTTGGGCCTGGCGCGTGCCGTTCTGGCTCGGCGGTCTGCTGGTCCTCGTGGGCGTCGTGGCCCGCTCGCGGATGCCGCAGGAGGAGCGGCGCGGTGAGCGGGCTCCGCGCGTGCCGATCCTCGACGCCGTCAAGCGGCACCCGCGCCAGATGCTGCTCGCCATCGGTGTCGCTTTCGGGTACAACACCCTCGCCTACATCGGCTCGATCTTCACCGTCACGTACGCGGAGGAGCGCGGCTACAGCCACACCCAGTCGCTGCTCCTCCAGGTCGCCGGGTCCGTCGCCTTCATGGTCGCCGTGCCGGTCATGGCGCTGGTCTCCGACCGGTTCGGCCGCAAGCCGGTGGTGATCCTCGGGACCCTCGCGTACGGGGCCGTCTTCTTCGGCTACTTCCCGATGGTGGACGGGCACGTGATGCTGCTGGCCACGGTGGCGTACGTGATGGTGAACGTGCTGATGGCGGCCCCTCAGGGGTGCATCCCCGCGTTCCTCGGCGAGCAGTTCTCGGCCGCCACCCGCTACTCGTCGATCTCCGCCACGTACCAGGTCGGCGCGGCGCTCGGCGGGGGCACGGCCGCGACGACGGCGACCGCGCTCCTCACCGGTCACCTCGACTGTGCTCGCAGCGCGTCCCTGAGGAGTTCCGCGAGGTGGCGGGGGCGGCGGTCGGAGAGTTGGGTGATCTGGGTGCGGCAGCTGTAGCCGTCCGCGAGGACCACCGTGTCGTCGGCCGCCTCGCGCAGGGCCGGCAGCAGCGCCTGTTCGCCGACCGCGACCGAGACGTCGTAATGGCCGTCCTCGAAGCCGAAGTTGCCGGCCAGGCCGCAGCAGCCGGAGTCGAGGCGACCGCTGTCCACGCCGACGCGGGCGAGCACCCGGTCGTCCGCCTTGCTGCCGAGCGTGGCGTGCTGATGGCAGTGGGTCTGGGTGAGGGCCGTGACGTCGTCGAGCCGGCCGAAGTCGACGTCGGGGGCGCGCTGGTCGAGGAGTTCGGCGAGCGTCATGGTCTGGTCGGCGAGGCGCTTCGCGCGGGGGTCGTCGGGGAACAGCTCCGTGGCGTCCGTGCGGAACAGGGACGTGCAGCTGGGCTCCAGGCCGATCAGCGGCATCCCTTGCTGAAGGTAGGGGTCGACCGCCTTGAGGGTGCGGTCCAACACCTTCTTCGCCATGTCGAGTTGGCCCGTCGTGTGCCAGGTCAGGCCGCAGCACAGGCGATCGGGCGGAAGGACCACCTCGAAGCCGGCGTGTTCGAGGACGAGGACCGCCGCGCGGCCGACCTCGGGCGACATGAACTCGGTGAAGGTGTCGGGCCAGAGGAGGACCTTTCCCCGGCTGCCGGGTGCCGGCATGTTGCGGCGCTTCTTGAAGCTCGTACGGAAGCGGCGTCCGGCGAAGGGCGGTACGGGGCGCTCCGGGGCGATGCCGCCCGCCTTCTTAAGAAGTGTGGCGGCCTTCTTGTTGCGCGTCACCGCGTTGACGAGGCTCGGCGCGAGGCCCGCAAGGTGGGACCACACGGGCAGCCAGCCGAGCGCGTAGTGGGAGGCGGGGCGGCGCTTGCCTTTGTAGTGGTGGTGCAGGAACTCCGCCTTGTAGGAGGCCATGTCCACGCCCACGGGGCAGTCGCTCTTGCAGCCCTTGCAGGACAGGCACAGGTCGAGTGCCTCGGCGGCCTCCTCCGACTGCCAGCCGTCGGTGATGACGTCGCCCTGCACCATTTCGTACAGCACGCGTGCGCGCCCGCGCGTGGAGTCCTTCTCGTCCCCGGTGGCGCGGTAGCTGGGGCACATCACGCCGCCGGACGCGGTGCGGCACTTGGCGATGCCGACGCAGCGGCGCAGCGCCTTCGTGAGGTCGCCGTCGTCCTCGGCGAGGGCGAGCGTGGTGGTGAGCTGGAGGGTGGGGCGGTGGCCCGCGGTGATGCGCAGGCGTTCGTCGGCGGGGCGGGGGTGGACGAGGATGCCGGGGTTGAGCCGGTTCTCCGGATCCCAGACCGCCTTGAACTCGCCGAAGGCCTCGATCGCCTCCTCGCTGTAGACGAGCGGCAGGAATTCGGCGCGGGCCTGCCCGTCGCCGTGCTCGCCGGAGAGCGTTCCGCCGTGCCGGGCGACGAGTTCGGCGGCGTCCTTCATGAACGTACGGAAGATCCGCACGCCTTCGGCCGTCGCGTGGTCGAAGTCGATACGGATGTGCACGCAGCCCTCGCCGAAGTGGCCGTACGGGGTGCCCTGGAGGCCGTGCGACTCCAGGAGCGCGGCCAGGTCGCGCAGGTAGTCGCCGAGGTGTTCGACGGGGACGGCGGAGTCCTCCCAGCCGGGCCAGGCCTCGGAGCCGTCGGGGGCGCGGGTGGCGAGGCCCGAGCTGTCCTCGCGGATGCGCCACAGGGCGGCCTGTTCGGCCGGGCTCTGTACGAGGCGTACGTCGACGGCGCCGGTGTCCTTCAACAGGGCGTCGGCGCGGGCCCGTTCGGCCTCGGGGTCGGGCGTCGCGTCCGCGTGGCCGAACTCGCACAGCAGCCAGCCGGCGCCCTCGGGGAGCATCTCCTCGGGGCGGGCGTCGGGGACGTTGCGGCGCAGCGCCGCGACCTGGTCACCGCCCAGGCCCTCGCAGGCGATGGGTTCGTGGCGCAGCACGTGACGGGCCGCGTCGCCGGCGGCCGGGAGGTCGGCGAAGCCGAGCGCCACGAGGGTGCGGCGGGCCGGGAGGTCGACGAGCTTGACGGTGGCCGAGACGACGACCGCGCAGGTGCCCTCGGTGCCGACCAGTGCCGCGGCGAGGTCGAAGCCCTTCTCCGGCAGCAGGTGCTCGAGGCTGTAGCCGGAGACCTGGCGGCGGAAGCGGCCGAACTCCGTGCGCAGCATGGCGAGATGCCGGTCGCGCAGATCGCGCAGGCGGGCGTGGATCTCGCCGGTGCGGCCGCCCTCGTCGATGACGTGCTGCAGTGCGTCGGCGTCGAGGGAGCGCAGCCGGATGCGCTCGCCGTCGTAGGTGAGGACCTCGAGTTCGACAATGTTGTCGGCGGTGCGGCCCCAGGCCACCGAGTGGGTGCCGCAGGCGTTGTTGCCGATCATGCCGCCGATGGTGCAGCGGGCGTGCGTGGAGGGGTCGGGGCCGAAGCGCAGGCCGTGCGGCTTGCAGGCGTCCTGGAGGCGGTCGAGGACGACGCCGGGTTCGACGCGGGCGGTGTGCGCCTCGGCGTCGATCTCGATGATGCGGTTCAGGCTGCGGGAGGTGTCGATGACGACGCCGTCACCGACGGCCTGCCCCGCGATGGAAGTGCCCGCGCCGCGCAGGGTCACCGCGACGTCGAGAGCGTGGCAGGCGGCGAGCGCCGCGGCCAACTCGTCGGTGTCGGCGGGCAGCACGACGGCCGCGGGCACCTGCCGGTACACGGAGGCGTCCTGCGCGTACTCGGCGCGCCGCCGCTTCCCGAAGGCGACCTCGCCGTGCGGCACGGCCTCCCGCAGCGCGCGCTCCAGCTTCTGCAGCGTCGCCGGATCGGGAGCGTCCGGGCGGGGCGCGGCGGATCCGGTCGTGGCGACGGGGGCGGACATGGTGGCTCCTTCGGGCGGGGCGGTGGGCTGCGCGGACGGGGACAGGGACGGGGTGGTGGCTAGAGGATCTCAAGATCGTTGCGCCGAGGTGGCGGAACGTGGGCATTACGGGGTTCCGGGTGGGCGGAGTCGGGGTGGGGCCGGGAGGCGAGGTGCTGCCCGCACCGGGGGCCGCCCCTGTGCCCACCCGTACCGCCCCTCTGGGGCGGCCCGATTGCCCACAGGGGCGGCGGCCCGATTGCCCACAGGGGCGGCGGCGACGCACAGTCGCCCCAGCAACGCGCTGTCGCCCCGGCGCGGCGGTGGCCGACCGGGGCGACAGTGGTCCTCAAGGGCGACGCCGCCCCCGGTCCTGCCGGAGGTGTCAGCCGAGGACCGCCGCGACCGACTCGCGCCACAGCCCCAGGCCCTCGTCGATCTCCTCGCCGTTCACGACGAGCGGCGGGATCATCCGGACGACCTGGCCCTGCGTCCCGCAGGTGAGCAGCAGCAGCCCGCGCTCGGACGCGGCGGCGTGCACGCGGGCGGCGGTGGCGCCGTCCGGCTCGCCGTCGGCGGTGACGAACTCGATGCCCGCCATCAGGCCGAGGCCGCGGACGTCTCCGATACCGCCCTGCCCGCCGACCGGGTAGCCCTCGGCGACCTCGCGCAGTCCGGCGAAGAGCTGCCGCCCGCGCTCCGCCGCGTTCTCGACGAGCTTCTCCTCCTGGATCACGTCGAGCGTGGCGATGGCGGCGGCGCACGCCACCGCGTTGCCGCCGTACGTGCCGCCCTGCGAGCCGGGCCATGCCCGCGCCATCAGCTCCTTGGACGCGGCGATCGCGGACAGCGGGAAGCCGCTGGCCAGGCCCTTGGCGGTGACGATGATGTCGGGCTTGCCGTCGAAGTGGTCGTGGCCCCAGAACTTGCCGGTGCGCCCGAAGCCGGTCTGCACCTCGTCGATGATCAGCAGGATGCCGTGCCGGTCGGCGCGCTCGCGCAGGCCGCGCAGGAAGGCCGTGTTCGCGGGAACGTAGCCGCCCTCGCCGAGGACCGGCTCCACGATGAACGCGGCGGTGTCGGCGGGCGTGGTGACGGTGGCGAGCAGCTGGTCCAGCTCGCGCAGCGCGAACTTGGTCGCGGTCTCCTCGTCCCAGCCGTAGTAGAAGCAGTTGGGGAACGGCGCGAGCGCGACGCCCGACATCAGCGGGCCGTACCCGGAGCGGAACTTGGTGGCCGACGTGGTCATCGACGCGGCGGCGAGCGTACGGCCGTGGAAGCCACCCTGGAAGGCGACGATGTTGGGCCGACCGGTGGCCTGCTTGGCGAGGCGCATCGCGGCCTCGACGGCCTCCGAACCAGAGTTGACGAAGAAGAGCGAGTCGAGTCCGTTCGGCAGTACCTCGCCCAGGCGCGCGCTGAGGGTCTGCAGCGGCTTGTGCATCACGGTCGTGTACTGGCCGTGGATGAGCTTGCCGACCTGCTCCTGGGCGGCGGCCACCACCTTCGGGTGGCAGTGCCCGGTGGACGTGACGCCGATGCCGGCGGTGAAGTCCAGGTGGGCGCGGCCCGACTCGTCGTAGAGACGGACGCCCTCGCCGCGTTCGGCCAGGACGGGGGTGGCCTGCTTGAGGACGGGGGACAAGGCACTCATGGACGGCTCCTCGCTCGGTGACCGCGGTGATTCACGGATCTATTACGGAGATCAACATCAGGCCGCGTCGTAGGATTGTCAACAACCTACACTCATGCAAGCATGCAATTCGGCGGCTGTCCACGAGTGAGCCGGGCCGGGAGTTTCGAAACCACGGGAGTCGAAGTGAGTGCAGTGACCGAACAGCAGACAGAGCGCGAGCGGACCGTCGTCGACTCCGTGCCCGACGGACTGTTCATCGGCGGCAGCTGGCGCCCGGCGGCCTCCGGCGCGACCTTCGGCGTCGAGGACCCCTCGCTCGCCCGTGAGCTGCGCACCGTCGCCGACGCGTGCGCCGAGGACGCGCGCGCAGCCGCCGAAGCCGCGGCCGCCGCGCAGGAGTCCTGGGCGGCCACGGCGCCGCGCGAGCGCAGCGAGATCCTGCGCCGCGGCTACGAGCTCCTCATGCAGCGCCAGGACGAGCTCGCGCTCCTGATGACGCTGGAAATGGGCAAGCCGCTCGCCGAAGCGCGCGGCGAGGTGGCGTACGCCGCCGAGTTCTTCCGCTGGTTCGCCGAGGAGGCCGTCCGGATCGAGGGCGGCTACCAGGCCTCCCCCGACGGCAAGGACCGCTTCGTCGTGATGAAGCGCCCGGTCGGCCCGGTGCTGCTGATCACGCCGTGGAACTTCCCGCTCGCCATGGGCACCCGCAAGATCGGCCCGGCGATCGCGGCGGGTTGCACGATGATCGTGAAGCCGGCCGAGCAGACGCCGCTGACGATGCTGAAGCTCGCCGAGATCATGACCGACGCGGGCGTGCCCGCGGGCGTCCTGAACGTGCTCACCACGTCGCGCCCCGGCGAGGTCGTCGAGCCGCTGCTGCGCGGCGGCACGGTCCGCAAGCTGTCCTTCACGGGGTCCACGGCCGTCGGCCGGCTCCTGATCGAGCAGAGCGCCGAGCACGTGCTGCGGGTGTCGCTGGAGCTGGGCGGCAACGCGCCGTTCATCGTGTGCGAGGACGCCGACCTGGACAAGGCCGTCGAGGGTGCGATGGCCGCCAAGATGCGCAACATCGGCGAGGCGTGCACGGCCGCGAACCGCCTGTACGTGCACGAGTCCGTCGCCGCCGAGTTCGCCGAGAAGCTCTCCGCCCGGATGGCCTCGCTCGCGGTCGGCCGCGGCACCGACGACGGCGTCACGGTCGGCCCGCTGATCGACGAGGACGGCCGCGGCAAGGTCGAGGAACTGGTCGCCGACGCCGTCGAGCGCGGCGCGAAGGTCCTGACCGGCGGCGAACGCGCCGAGGGCGAGGGCTACTTCTACACCCCGACCGTCCTCACCGGCGTCTCCCCCGACTCCGCGCTGATGAGCCAGGAGATCTTCGGACCCGTGGCCCCGATCCTCACCTTCACCGACGAGGACGAGGTCGTCGCCGCGGCCAACGACACCGAGTACGGCCTGGTCTCCTACCTGTTCACGGAGAACCTGGAGCGCGCCTTCCGGATCTCCGAGCGCCTGGAGACCGGCATGGTCGGCCTCAACAAGGGCGTCGTCTCCAACCCCGCGGCCCCGTTCGGCGGCGTCAAGGCCTCGGGCCTCGGCCGTGAGGGCGGCCGGGTCGGCATCGACGAGTTCCTGGAGACCCGCTACCTGGCGATGCCACTCGGCTGACAGGCGGACCGCAACCGGCTTACCTTCCCCCTACGTTGATCACCGATCAGACCGGAGCGACGACACCCATGGACCGTTTCATCGAGGTCTCCCTGCCCAAGCGCGGCGTCACCGCCACCGCCAAGCTGCTCGACGACCGCGCCCCGATCACCTGCGAGGCGATCTGGAACGCGCTGCCGCTGGGCAGCGACGTCTACCACGCGAAGTACGCGCGCAACGAGATCTACACCCTGGTGCCCGCCTTCGCCCCGCAGGAGCCCCCGCTGGAGAACCCGACGATCACGCCGATCCCCGGCGACCTGTGCTACTTCACGTTCTCCAACACCCAGATGAGCACGGCCTCCTACGGCTACGAGGCCGCCGCCGAGCAGCAGGGCAACCAGGCCGCGCACGCGGAGCGCGACATCGTCGTCGACCTCGCCCTGTTCTACGAGCGCAACAATCTTCTGATCAACGGTGACCAGGGCTGGGTCCCCGGCATCGTCTGGGGCACGATCACCGAGGGCCTCGACCGCCTCGCCGAGGCCTGTCAGGACCTGTGGCGGGCGGGCGCCGTCGGGGAGTCGCTGCAGTTCAAGCGCGCGGAGTGAGTGCCTAGGCAGGAGTGCAAGGGGCGGGCCGGTTTCTCCGGCCCGCCCCTTTCGCCGTTCCTCCGCGCTCAGGCCGGGGACGAACCCGCCCGCGACGACGGGGCGACCGGCGCGGGCGGCGTCGCGTCCACCGCCGCTCCGTTCAGCGCCCCCTCGGCGTCGGCCGGCATCCTGCGCTGCACCCGGCCCAGTACGAACAGGACCAGGACCATCACGGCCGGGCAGATCGCGAAGATGCCGAACGCGCCCTGTGCCCCGAGGCCGGCATCGAGGATGACGCCGCCGAGCCAGGGTCCCAGCATGGCGCCGGCCTTGGCGACCGAGGACGCCCAGCCGGCGCCGTTGGCGCGGATCTCCGTCGGGTAGAACGTGCCCGCGATGCTGGTGATGCCGCCGTGCCCGCCGTTGACGAACATCTTCGCGCCGATGACGAAGCCGACGTACACGGCGGGTGCGAGCACGCCGCTGCCGAGCACCAGCATGCAGACGACGGCGGCCAACGGCATCCACAGAATCGTGCCCGCGCCCTTCTTGTCGACGAAGCGGCTGATGAACAGCTGCCCGACGGCGCCCGCGACGCTGGCCAGGGCGGCGATGGTGGCGGCCGCGCTGACGCTGAAGCCCATCTGCTCGTTGATCATCGGCGTCCAGAAGACCAGGAAGTAGATCAGCGCGGACGACAACAGGTACACCAGCCACAACAGCGGTGTGATGGCTGCGAGGTGGCCGCGGAAGAGCAGTGCGGGAGTGAACCGCTTCCCCGTGAACGCCTGCCCCGGGGGCTCGGCGGTGAAGCGGGTCCCGGGCTCGAAGGACAGGCCCGGCTGGAAGCGGACGAGGATGCGTGCGATGCGCTCGTCGCTGCCGGGGCGGGACTTCAGCGCCAGGAACCGCACCGACTCGGGCACCAGCGTCAGCACCCCGGCGAGGGTCAGCAGCGAGCAGACACCGCCGACGACGAACACCGTGCGCCAACCGTGGTCCGGTATCAGCCAGTTGGAGACCGGCCCGCCGGCCGCCCCGCCGAGCGTGTAGCCGACCATGATGATCGCGACGGACGTCACCCGGAACCGCTTCGGCGCGAACTCGGCCGCCAGCGCCCAGGTCAGCGGGAGCACGCCACCGAGGAAGAGGCCGGAGACGAAGCGCAGCACGAACAGGTGCCCGTACGTGTCCGCCAGGGCGAAGGCGATCATGAAGATGCCGAAGCCCGCGACGGACATCGTGATGGTGGGGCGCCGTCCCATCCGGTCCGCCAGGTAGCCCATGATCAGCGCGCCGATCATGGTGCCGAAGAGTCCGACCGTGCCCAGGGTGCCCAGTTGGGTGCCGGTGAGGTCGAAGTCCTTGCGGATGTAGGTGGCGGCGAACGACAGGATCTGGAAGTCGAATCCGTCGAGGAACGTGATCACGAAGCAGACGGCGTACATCAGCAGCCAGCGGCGGCTCGCGTGCTGGCGCTCGATGACCGGGGCCAGTTCCACGACGGGTGGTGAGGCTCTCACGGGGTCTCCTCGGGGGACGGTGGTGCGGCGGGGTGGACCGTGACGGTGCCGTGCTCGGCGTCGATGCGGACGCGGTCGCCGGTGCGGATGGCGAGGAGGGGATCGCGGTCCAGATCGGTCACGGTGGGGACGCGCGTGACGACGGCGCCGAGCGCGGCCTTGCTGGTCGTCGTCGTGTAGATCATGCCGAGGGGCGCGGTGCCGGCGAGCCGGGTGGCCTGGAAGAAGCCGGACCAGCCGGAGGAGCCCTTGGCGCCGGGAAAGACGAGGATCTTCCCGGCGAACGACACGCCGTACAGGGCGTGTCGGCGTTCGATCACGACGCCGCGGGCCGGGTCGATGCCGCCCCAGCCGGAGATCGTCTCGGGCGACACCAGTGCCTCGCCCTCCACGACGCCGGGGACGACGGTCCGTCCGTGCAGGACGACGCTCGGGGCGCTCATCGCAGCTCTCCCTTCCAGGTGCCGGTGACGGCGGCGTCGACGCAGTCGGCAAGGGTGCCGAACCAGGCCTCGATGCCGAGGATCGCGGGCAGGTAGTGGGCCTGTTTCGCCGAGTCGGTGGCGAAGACGCGGGTGCCGGGCGGCGCCGAACGGGACATCGCCGGGCAGGAGTCGGTGAGGACGCGGGCGCCCGCGCGCTCGATGGTCGCCGTCCAGCCGTTGCGGTCGGCGACCGTGCGCAGGGCGCGCGGCACCATCAGCCACAGCTGGGTGGCGGAGTTGAGCCGCCGTCCCTCAAGGAGCCGGGCGGTGTCGCGGACCTGGTCGAGCGAGGCGTGCGGGCAGCCGAGGAGCACGAAGTCGACGTCGGTGCTGTCGCCCTGGGAGTTGAGGTCCTCGTAGACGGCGCGGCGCTCGCGCTCTCCGTACGGCACGGCCTCGGGCACGGAGCGCCCGCCGAAGGCCGTCCGCAGGTCGGGCGCCTCCGGGGTGATGCCGGGGAGGTGGTAGATCTCGACGCCGCCGGAGGAGGCGGCGGCCGCCCCGAAGTGCTTGAGGTCGAGCGGGTCCGGGAGCGCCAACTCACCGGTGACGACGGGGCGTTCCTCCTGGACGAGGCCGCCCGCGAAGTAGCCGAGCATGCCCCAGTCGAGTGCCCCGGAGATCGGCGTGCGGGCGTCGATGTGGTGGGTGCCGTGACGGTTCTCGGCGCGGTGGTTGCCCCAGCACGGGATACGGCCGGTGAGCGAGGCGGCGCCGGTGGAGGCGGCGCCCTCGCAGTTGGTGCGGGCACCGAGCACCGAGTTGGCGTAGACGACCGCGGAGGACTCCATCCAGGCCACGTGCTCGCCGCGTACGGGGATGTTGCCGACCTGGTACGGCGTGCAGGTGGCGAGGATGCTGACGCCCTTCGCGCTGTAGAAGGCCTCGGCGTCCGTCTGGAGTTCGACGAGTTCCTTCGGGTAGGGGGCGGTGCCTTGCGCGTCGGGCCCGAAGCCGTGCTGGAGCTGGCAGGTGGGCACTTTCATGTCGGGGACGGCGAAGTCGGCGTCGCTGTCGAGGTTGAGCACGGCGTACGCCTTGTTCCAGCCGCCCTCCGCGACGAGGCGGGCCTTGGCGGGCGAGGGCTGCGTCATGGTGCCGGCGACGTTGCGCACGTCGCACAGTTCCTCGGCGTCGAGGGCGCGGCCGTAGCGGACCAGGAGGTCCATGGCGGCCGCGGCGGCGGGGCCCTCGGCGCCGTCGAGCAGGGCCTTGTCGGTGTCGCTGAGTTTCACGCGGGCGTGGGTCCTTCCTCAAGGGTGACCGCGCCCTGTTGCAGGGGGCGGACCGTGCGGCGGTAGACGGACAGCCAGCCGCGTCCGCCGTCCGCGTACGCGGTGACGGGGGTGCGGGCGGCCAGTTCCTCGTCCGGTACGAGGAGGTCGGCGCGGCGGGTGGTGAGGTCGACGGAGATCGTGTCGCCGTCGCGTACCAGGGCCAACGGACCGCCCGCGGCGGCCTCCGGTGACACCTCGCCGACGACGATGCCCTTGTTGACGAGTCCGGAGAGCTGTCCGTCGGTGACGACGGCGACCTTGCCCGTGAGCCCGGCGCCGTCGAGCGCGAAGACGGGCCGGGAGGCCATGCCCATGCCGGGTGTGCCGGCGGGGCCGAGGCCGCGCAGCACCAGCACCTGCCCCGGCCGCACGTCACCGGCCTTGAGCCCGTCGAGGGCGTCCTGCGGGGAGTCGTACACCTTGGCGGGGCCGGTGAACGACGGCGGGCGCTCCTCGTCGACGGCGAGTTTGACGATGCCGGTGGCCGGGGCGAGCGAGCCGCGGACCAGGACGATCGTGGGGCGGCGGCCGTGCGGCCGGTCGAGCGGGCGGATCACTTCCGGGTCGGTGGGCCCGCGGCCGTCGAGGTTCTCGCCGAGGGTGCGTCCGGTGACGGTGCGGACATCGGTGTGCAGCAGGTCGCGCAGTTGCCACAGCAGCCCGGCCGCGCCGCCCGCAGCCTCGAACTCCTCGATGGATACGGGGCCGTTGGGCCGCACTGCGGCGAGGAGCGGCACCCGGTCGGCGAGGCGTTCGTACAGTCCGTAGACGTCGACGCCGTTTCCCGCCTCCTCGGCGACCGCTTGCAGGTGTTTGACGGAGTTGATGGATGCGCTGACGGAGAGCATGGCGGTGACCGCGTTCTCGAAGGCCTCGGGGGTGAGCAGGGCGCGCGGTCGCAGGTCCTGCCGTACGAGGTCGACGATCCGGCTGCCCGCGGCCCGTACGGCGTCCCACATCTTGGGGCTGTTGGCCAGGACCGGTGTGGAGCCGGGAAGCGCCATGCCGAGGGCCTCGCAGGCGATGTGCATGGAGTTGGCGGTGCCCATGCCGGCGCAGACACCGGGTCCGGCGACCGCGTTCTCGCTCATGCCGGTCAGCTCGTCGAGGCTGATGCGGCCCTGGGCGTGGTGTCCGGCGCCGAGGAAGACGTCCTCGATGTCGCAGTGCCGTCCCGCGAAGGTGCCGCAGGGCTGGTAGCCGCAGCCGACGACGACGGTCGGCAGGTCGAGCCTGGCCGCCGCCATCAGCTGGCCGGGGGCCGTCTTGTCGCAGGAGGCTAGGGTGAGCATGCCGTCCAACTGGGCGCCCTCGACGGCGGCTTCGATGTCGTGGCTGATCAGGTCGCGGGCCGAGAGGATGTAGCCGCCGCGTCCGCCCGCGCTGTGGATGAAGTCGCTGGGGGCGACGGTGCGGATCTCGAAGCCGATGCCGCCCGCAGCCTCGATCGCCTCCTTGGCGGCGACGGCGACGGCGTCGAGGTGGCTGTAACAAGTGGCCAGCTGCGACGAGGAGTTGACGATGGCGATCTTCGGCTTGGCCATGTCCTCGTCGGTGAGCCCGAGGGCCCGCCACTGGGCTCTGCGGACGGCCCACGGGGACGTTCCCGGGGCGTAGTTGCTGCGGAGGTCGGTCATGAGCGGTCTCCCTCAGTCGTCGACGTTGGCGGCGAGGCGGCTGCGCAGGGCGGCGAGGTCGATGGCGTGCACGCTGCCGTCGGGCCCGGCGAGGTCCAGGGCGTGCGCGGCGCCCGCGCCCATCGCCGCGCAGGGGCCCATGACGCGGACGCTGGACAGCGCGGCGGCGTCGCCGTCGGCGCAGCGCCCCGCGGCGGCGAGGTTGTCGCAGTCGGGCGAGAGCAGGGAGCGCAGCGGCACGTAGTGGACGTGGTCGGGGCCGAAGGTCTCCCAGACGTATCCGTCGGCGCGGTCGTGGAGTTCGACGGGCCAGGCGGTGCGGGCGACGGCGTCGTCGAAGCGGGTGCCGGCACGCACCTCGTCGAGGGACAGCTGGTGGACACCCTTGATCCAGCGGGTCTGGCGCCGCCCGGGGAAGCCGTACGAGCGGACCTTCGCCCTGCCGAACGCTTTGGGGAACTCCGCGCGCAGGAACTCGACCACGCGGTCGGCCTGTTCGCGCCCGTCGAGCCCGGCGGACGACGCCTCGACCGGGTCGAGCGGGGCGGGGACGTGGGTCATGTTGAGTACGGCGGTGCCCCGGCCGGGGAAGAAGAACGCGAGGCCGTCGCGGCGGATCAGACCCCAGTCGGCGGCCTGGCCGTGCACACGCTCGGCGAGCTCCTCACGGCCTGGCTCGTGCTCCTCGTCCAGGTGCTCCAGGACGATCTGCTGCGAGCCGTAGATCGTGCGCTCCGGCACCCGGCAGGGCAGACCGGCCTCCCAGGCGAGCGCGGCGTCGCCGCTGGCGTCGACGAAGCCGGGGGCGGCCACGCGTACGGGGCCGTAACGGGTCGCGAAGGACGCGGAGTTGATGCGCCGGCCGTCGCGTTCGACGCCGGTGAGCGAGGCGCCCAGCACGACGCGGATGCCGAGTTCGCGGATGCGCCGCTCCACCCACCGGCCGAGGGCCACCTCGTCGTAGCTGACCGTCATGGTGTGGCCGCGGTTGTGGTGCAGATCGCCGGAAGCTCCCAGGTCGGCGAAGATCCCGTCGAAGATGCCGTGCGTGAGCTGCCGGTAGTCGGGGCCGTTGCCGTACACGCCGCAGAACAGGCCGATCAGCGAGTTGACCATCTGTCCACCGAGCACGGGCAGGCTGTCGACGAGGACGACGTCGCGGCCGAGCCGGGCGCTCTCGACGGCGGCCGAGACACCGGCGACGCCGGCCCCGACCACGCAGACATCGGCGTCGAGTTCGTGTCGCGCTGTGCCCGCGGGCTTGGTGACGGTGTGGACCTTCAGCTCGGTCAGGGCATGGGGCATGGAGGTCTCCCGGTGCGAGGGGGTGCGGGTGCGTGGCGGGGGTGCGTGGTTCCCACCGCTCTGCGCACCGTAGGGAGCCCCCGTCGTCGGAGGGAATGTCCAGGTCAATAGAGCGTTCGACTGCCCGCCATCAACGGCATTTATGGTGCGAGGCCGGCTGCCGCCCGGACCACGAGGTCGCGCAGCCAGCTGTGTGCGGGGTCCTCGTCGTGGCTCGCGTCCCACCACAGGTGTTCGTCCAGCACATCGAGCGGGACGGGACAGTCGAGGGTGCGCAGGCCGTGCGCGGAGGTCAGCGGCGCGGCGAGGCGCTCGGGCACGAGGGCCACCCTGCGGGTCCCCGCGACGAAGTCGGGCACGGCGCGGTAGCTCTCCACGCGGACGGCGATCCGCGGCCGGATGCCGAGGGCGGTCAGCTGCCGGGTCGCCGGGGCGGCCGACGGATACCCGTCGTCGCGGTGGTACGGCACGACCCACGGCTGCCGCGCCAGGTCCTCGATGCCGAACGACGCGGCCTCGCACAGCGGGTTGCCCGCGGACACCAGGCACACCCAGCGGTCGGTGAAGAGCGGGACGGAGGCCACGCCCGGAGTGCGGAAATGGCCGAGGGGCGGCGATACCATGCCGTCGACGAGCCGGATGGTCTCTCCGGCGCCGCTGCCGATGGTCTCCCTGACGAGTTGCAGATGCAGCGCCGCGTGCGGCGCCTCGCGGTCGAAGAGACGGGACAGCGCGGGGCCCAGGACGCTCGCCGGGTAGTCGGCCATGAGGAGCGTGAACTCCCGTTCCGTGGTGGCCGGGTCGAAGGCACGGCCGGTCGCGAAGAGCCGCTCGGCCGCCACGCACACCGCCTCGGCCTGCCCGGCCAGTTGCGTGGCGAGCGGCGACAACACGTAGGCGCCCTGGACCCGCACGAGCAGCTCGTCCCCGAAGTGCCGGCGCAGCCGGGACAGCGTGGCGCTGACGGCGGGCTGGGTGACACCCAGCTGCCGGGCGGCGCGGGTGACGTTCCGCTCGCGCAGCAGCGCACGGAGTGTCACCAACAGGTTGAGGTCGAGGTTGGCGAGGTGTGCGGGGCCCGGCTGACGGTGGCTCATGGGCGCCGTATTGTGCCGCAGCGATCCCGCCGGGTCACCAGGGATTCCGCCCGGCGGAAGGGTTTTCGGGGCCGGGTTCGCCGGTGCGCGGCGCAGCGGCGGCAGCGCATTACTTTCACGTCACATCTACCGCGCGTGCGGACGCCGTGACGCGCGGTGTGCATAGCCTCCCGTCAACTGTTGCTGATCTTCGGGAGGTTGGTCGACCGTGGCTTTCACACGCCGTGCTTTCGTCAAGCGGAGCGGCCTCGTCGCCGCCGGGACCGCGCTGGTCGGGTCGGGCGGTGCCGTGGCGTCCGCGCCGGGTGCGGCGGCCGCCGGGAGACGCGCGGCGGTCACGGTGACCGGGATGACCAACGGCTCGGCCGCGCTGTCGCCCGACGGCGGCACCGTCGTGTTCGACCTGCTCAATACGTTGTGGACGGTGCCGGCCGAGGGCGGCGACGCCGAGCGGCTGACCGGTGGCGCGCTGGAGGCGGTCGAGCCGGACTACTCGCCCGACGGCCGGCACATCGTGTTCTCCGCGTACACGGGCGGTGCCTTTCATCTGTGGGTCGTCGGCGCCGACGGGCGCGGACTGCGTCAACTCACCGACGGCCCCGACGATCACCGCGAGCCCCGCTGGTCCCCCGACGGCACGCGCATCGCCTGCGCCGTCGAGACCGGCAGCCGCTACGCCGTGCACGTGCTGTCCGCCGAGGGCGGTGAGCGCCGGGTCTGGACCGAGGGCAGCGCGCAGGAGGCGCAGCCCGCCTGGGCGGCCGACGGCAAGGCCATCGTGTTCACCTCCGGCAAGGACAGCGCGCCGCGGGCGATCGAGCGGGTCGGGGCCGACGGCGGCCGCAAGGTCCTCGCGAAGGTGGACTCCGGCTTCGTCGCGGGCCCTTCCCTCTCCCCCGACGGCGATCGGCTCGCCTACGTGCACCTGACCAGCGCCGGGACTTCTGTTGTCGTGGACGGCGAGGCGGTCTCCGGCGCGGACGAGGACGTCTTCCCGCTGCCGGTGCGCTGGGTCGGCGCGGACGAGTTGTTGTACACGGCGGACGGGAAGATCCGCCGCCGCTCGCTCGACACGCAGTCGGTGAAGGACATCCCGTTCACGGCCCACGTGCAGGTGCCCACCGTCGAGGAACGCCCCACGGCGAGGGACTTCGACTCCACCGCCGCCCGGCCCGTGCGCGGGATCGTCGGGCCCGAACTCGCCCCGGACGGCAAGCGCGTGGCGTTCGCCGCGCTCGGTGACATCTGGGTGATGCGCCGCGGCGGCCGGCCCCGGGCGGTGGTCTCCGACGGACACCACAACACATCACCCACCTGGTCTCCCGACGGCGACTCCCTCGTGTACGTCAGCGACCGCTCCGGCACGCAGGAACTGTGGCGGTGCACCCTTGCCGACGGCGGGAGCCGGCGGCTGACCGACGTGGGCGGCGCGACGCTGCCCGCGTTCAGCCACGACGGGACGGCCGTCGCCTTCGTCGCCGATTCCAGCGTGCACACCCTGAAGGTGAAGAGCGGCGCCGTCCGCAAGGTCGTCGGACCGCTCAACGCGCCCGGCCGCCCCTCCTTCACCGCCGACGGGAGCCGCGTCTCGCTGGCGGCCCTGGCGCCCGTCACCCCGCGCTTCAGGGAGGGCCACAACCGCGTCCTCACCGTCGAACTCGCCACCGGCGAGGCGCGCTACAGCGATCCCGTTCCGGGCTCCTCGCTCGGCAACCGGGAGTACGCGGGCCCGGTGTACTCCCCCGACGGCAAGCACCTGGCCTGCGTCGTGGACGGCACCCTGCGCGTGGTGCCGGTGGACGCGGCCGGGCTGCCCGCGGGCAAGGCCCGCACCGTCAACAGCGAGAGCGCCGACTTCCCCTCCTTCAGCGGTGACTCCGGCTCGTTGCTCTACCTGTCCGCGGGCCGGCTGCGGATCGCGGACGTGCGCGGCGGACGCGCCGCCGCGGTCCCCCTGGCCCTGACGTGGCGTCCGGCGAAGCCGACCGGACGCACAGTGGTGCGCGTCGGCGCGCTGTGGGACGGCACCGGGTCCCGGCTGCGCCGCGACGTCGAGATCGTCCTCGACGGCGACCGGATCGCCGCGGTCCACGAGGCCGGTACGGCGGCCGTCCGTTCCGGGGACAAGGTGGTGAAGGCGGGCGAACTGACCGCGATACCCGGCATGATCGCCGCCCACGAGCACGGGCCGTGGGAGCTGGACGCGACGTCCCGGCTGTGGCTGGCGTTCGGGATCACCTCGGTGCGCTCACCCGGCAGCGGCCACTACCACCTGGTGGAGGCGAAGGAGGCCGTGGAGTCGGGGCGGCGGGTCGGGCCCCGGGTCTTCACGGCCGGCGAGCTGATCGACGGCTCCCGCGTGTACTACTCCTCCGCGCGGCCCGTGACCGACCGCGAGCAGCTGCGGCGCGAGCTGGACAAGCACGAGGCGCTCGGACACGACCTGGTGAAGACCTACGTCAGGCTGCCGTACGACATGCAGGCGGAGGCCATCGCCGGCGCCCACCGGCTCGGCCTGCCCGCGACTTCGCACTATCTGTTCGGGCCGCTGGCGCTCGGGGCCGACGGCGCCGAGCACGTGGGCGGCACCAGCCGCTACGGCCGCCGCCAGAAGGAGACCCACCTCGGGCACTCCTACGACGACGTCACGGCCCCGCTCATCGCCTCCGGCATGGCCTTCACGCCGACGCTCGGCCTGTCCGGGCTCGGCCTGTCGTCGGTGCGCGCGGCGCTGTACCGGTACGCCGGGTGGGCCCTCGACGACGCGCGCCTGAAGGCGCTGCTGCCCACGGAGGCGTACGACGAGTTCCGCGACGGTGTGCGGGCCGCGCAGGCCGAGGAGCCCACGGCCGAACTGGGTTTCGTCGCCCGGCACGGGGCGACCGTGCGGCGCCTGATCGAGGGCGGGGCGCACGTCCATGTCGGCACGGACAGTCCCCTGGTGCCTCCGGCGGTCTACTACCACCTCAATGTGCAGGCCATGGTCCGCTACGGGGTCTCCCCCTCCGACGCCCTGCGCTCCGCCACCGCGGAGGGCGCCCGCACTCTGGGTGCGACGGCGCACCTGGGCACGATCGAGCCGGGCAAGCTGGCCGACCTGGTGCTGGTGGAGGGCGATCCGCTGAAGGACGTCACCGCCGCGGCGGCGGTCCGCACGGTGGTCGCCAGGGGCGTGGTGCACGACGTGTCCGACCTGGTCGCGGATGGGGCGCCTGACTCTCCGAAGAGTGCGAAGAGCACGAAGGGTTCGGACGGTGCGGCCACCCGGTCGTCGGTCCGCAGCGCCTCCGCCGAGGACGTGCCGCAGGGCCCCGTCCTCGAACGGTACTGGTGGCACCGCCCCGAGCACGCGGTGCACAGCTGCTGTTGACGCGGCGTCAGCAGTCGAAGACCGACCAGCAGATGTCGTTGCGCAGGCGTTGGTCGTCCAGGACGAGTGCCCGGACGGCGTCCGGGAGCCGGTCGCGCTGCCATCGGCACTCGTCCCGGCCCGCCTCCTCGGCCTCGCCCTTGGGCGCCGCCGCGCGAACGGCCTTGATGGCGTAGGCCGCCGCGCCCAGTTCATGCGCGGCGACGTGCGCGACCACGGCGGCCTGTCCCGCGGCGAACGCCGCGTGGCGGGCCGCCCCGCTCAGCACCCGGGCCGCGGCCATGGCGTGGCCGCCCGCCGACCGGGAGTCCCACATCCTGATCTCGCCACGCGCCCACGCCCTGACCTGTTCGATCGCCTCACGAGGGCGCCGGTCGAGGGGCTCCACCGCCTCGAACAGCGGCAGCACGTGCTCGGCGCAGTCGGCCGCCCACAGGGCCAGGAGGTGATGGTCGGCGTCCGTGAGCGTCCCTCCGCGGCGCAGTGTGATGAAGCGGGGGTCGCGGATCTTGGGCAGGATCACGCGCTCACATTACGGCGCCGATGCGCGGCAGGACCGGCCGGTGCGCAGGTTCGTCGTGGCTCCGGCGATGACGGAGTCGAGGCGATCACGGGTGTCGGCCATCTCGGCGATCTTCTTGTCGATGTGGTCCCGCTCGGCCGACAGACGGTCGAGCAGCTCCGGGGTCGCGTCACCGTCGACGACGCACGGCAGGAGCTCGACGATGGTGCGGCTCGACAGGCCGGCGGCGTAGAGCTGCTGGATGAGCAGGACTCGGTCGACCGCATCCTGCGCGTACAGCCGTTGCCCGCTGGGGCTGCGCTCCGCGGCGAGCAGGTCGTGCTGTTCGTAGTAGCGCAGCGCCCGGACGCTGACGCCGGTCCTGGTGGCGAGCTCTCCGATACGCACCCGTGCGCCTCCCTGGCCGGTCCGACGCCAGGCCTTGCCCCTGACGTCGACGTCAGGTTTTAGCGTACGCGCATGGACACCTTGGACCTCCCGGAATCCCGGGACAACGCACCCACAACCGCGCCCACGCCCGCCCCCATCGTCTCGGTCAAGCCTGTGGTGCTTCCCGCGCCGCACCACGACGGAGGCCTGCGCGTGCGGGTCACCGCGCCGGTGGCCGGGCGTGACCTGCCGGTCGTGCTCCTCGCGCACGGTTTCGGCTCCTCGCTGGAGGGCTACGGGCCGCTGGCCGACCACTGGGCCGCGCACGGCTTCGTCGTCGTCCAGCCCACCCATCTCGACTCCAGGACGCTCGGCCTCGCGGCGGACGATCCGCGCGGGCCGCGGACATGGCGGTACCGCGTCGAGGACATGAGGATCGTGCTCGACCACTTGGACGTGCTCGAAGCGGCCGTTCCCGGTCTGCGGGGCCGCGTGGATCGGGGGCGTATCGCCGTGGCCGGGCACTCCTTCGGCGGGCAGACGGCGGGCATGCTGCTCGGGCTGCGGGTCGGCGATCCGGAGACCGGGGTGGCGCAGGACCTGTCCGACCCGCGCGTGCGGGCGGGCGTGCTGTTGGCCACGGCCGGGAGCGGTGGCTACTCCCTTACGCCCTACGCTGCCGAGCACCTTCCCTGGCTGCGGCACCCCGACTTCACGCGGATGGGCGCTCCCGCGCTGGTCGTCGCGGGAGACAAGGACGAGCTGCCGATCAGTGCCCGGGGCGCGGAGTGGACGACGGAGCCGTACACGCTCGGCCCCGGCGACAAGAGCCTGTTGACCCTGTTCGGGGCCGAGCACTTCCTCGGCGGCATCTCGGGGTACGAGGCCGCGGAGACGACCGACGAGAACCCCGCGCACGTCGCCCTGGTCCAGCGCGTCACGACGGCCTACCTGCGCCATGCGCTCGGCCTTGGCAGCGAGCATTGGGCGGCGGTCCACTCCGAACTCGCCGCGGGCGCCCACCCGTTGGGCCGCCTGGAATCCAAGGGCGCGCCCGGAACCCCGTCCTGACGCTGCGTGTCCGGCCTCGCCGGGGGCCTGAGCGTCAGCCGACCGGCGCCGTGCCCACCACCCCGGAGCCGCGCAGCGCCGCGTGCAGCACCGCCGACGCGCGCAGCACCAGCTCGTCGCCGTGGCGCGCGGCGACCAGCTGCGCGCCCACCGGCAGACCCGCTTCGGTCACGCCGCACGGCACCGTGGAGGCAGGCTGCTGCGTGAGGTTGAAGGGGTACGTGAACGGGGTCCAGCCCGTCCACCGCTTGTGCCCGCTGCCGGCCGGCACCTCGACGCCCGCCTCGAACGCCGGGATCGGTACCGCGGGCGTGAGTAGCAGGTCGTACGTCTCGTGGAAGTGCCCCATGCGCACGCCGAGCGCCATGCGCGTGTCGACGGCGCCCAGGTAGTCGAGCGCGCTCTTCGCGGCGCCCTCGCGGCACGCCTCCTGGAGCCCGGCGTCGAGTTGGGCGAACTGCTCGGCGCCCAGGTGCTCGACGACCTTGGCGGCGCCGGCGAACCACAGCGTGTGGTACGCCTCCACGGGGTCGGAGAAGCCCGGGTCGGCCTCTTCGACATCCGCCCCGAGGTCGGCGAGGAGCCGGGCCACGGCGGCGACGCGCTCGGCGACCTGCGGGTCCACGGGCGCGCCCGCGAGGGTCGGGGCGTAGGCGATACGAAGGCCGCGCAGGGAGCCGTCGGCGAGGGCCTCGGTGACGGCGGCCCGGTAGCTGCCGTGCGGGGCGTCGAGGGCCGACCAGTCGCGGCTGTCGAAGCCCGTGATGGCGTCCATCAGGAGGGCCGCATCTTCGACGGTGCGGCTCATGGGGCCCGCGTGCGCCAGCGTGCCGAACGGGCTGGCGGGGTAGAGCGGGATCCGCCCGTACGTGGGCTTCATGCCGAAGATGCCGCAGAACGCGGCCGGGATCCGCACCGAGCCGCCACCGTCGGTGCCGATGGACAGCGGGGCCATGCCCGCGGCGACGGCCGACGCGCTGCCGCCCGACGAGCCGCCGGCCGTGGTGGAGGGGGCCCACGGGTTGCGGGTGACGCCGGTCAGCGGGTTGTCGGTGACACCCTTCCAGCCGAACTCCGGCGTCGTCGTCTTGCCGACGAACACGGCGCCCTGTTCCCGCATCCGGGCGACGCACGGCGCGTCCTCGTTCCACTCGCGGTCGGCCGCGATCGTCAGCGAGCCGCGCAGCGTGGGGTGGCCCTTGGTGAGCATCAGGTCCTTGATGGACGTCGGCACACCGTCGAGGAGGCCGAGCGCCTCGCCGCGCCGGCGGCGCTCCTCGCTCGCCTTCGCCTGCGCGAGCGCCTCGTCGCGGTCGACCAGACAGAAAGCGTTGAGTTTGGGGTCGACGGATTCGATGCGGCCGAGCACGGAGACGGTGGCCTCGACCGGGGACAGGTCGCCGCTCTCGTAGGCGGCGAGCAGTTCGGTGGCGGTCAGCGCGTACGGCTCCTGGGGAGCGGGGGTGCTCGCGGCGGTCGCGGGGGTGGCGTCGGTCGTGCTCGTCATCGGGAGCCCTCCTCTGCTGCGGCCTGCGGGGCGTCCGCGACCGGTACGTAGCCCAGTTCCTTGTCCACGACATTGCGCAACGGGCGGCCCGCGCGCCAGCGCGTGAAGTTGTCCGCGAAGACCTCGGCGAGGTCGTCGAGCCAGGTGTCGGTGTCGGCCGACATGTGCGGGGAGACCAGCAGATTGGGTGCGTCCCACAGCGGGTTGTCAGCGGGCAGCGGTTCCTCGCGGAACACATCGAGCGCCGCGCCACCCAGTTGGCCCTCTTCCAGGGCGGAGAGCAGATCCTTCTCGACGACCATCGGGCCGCGCCCGACGTTGACGAAGCGGGCGCCGCGCTTCATGCGGGCGAAGGTGGCCGCGTCGAACAGGTCCTGCGTCTGCTCGGTCAGCGGCGCCGCGCAGACCACCCAGTCGGCGCGCGTGAGCAGCGCGTCGAGCTCGTCGAAGGCGTGCACCGTGCCGACCTCGGGGTCGCCCTCCCTGCGCGTGCGCCCGACCAGGTCGGTCTCGATGCCGAGCGCGCGCAGGGTGCGCACCACGGCGCGGCCGATGGGCCCGCCGCCGAGCACGACGGCGCGCGTCCCCCAGACCCGCTGGGTGACCCGGTGCCGCCAGACGTGGTCGCGCTGCCGGTCGTAGGTGCCGGCGAAGTCCTTCGCGAGGGCGATGATCTGGCCCGCGACGTACTCGGCGATGGGCTGTTCGAAGACGCCGCGCGAATTGGTCAGGATCGCGTCCGAGTCACGCAGGGCGGGGAACATCAGCCGGTCGACACCGGCGCTCGCGGTGTGCACCCAGCGCGGTCCGCCCCGTTCGGGCCAGGCGCCGGGCAGCGCGTCGGTGCCGAACTCCCACACCAACAGCGCGTCGGCGTGCGGGAGTTCCGCGGCGAGACGGTCCTCGGGGATGCAGACGAGCTCGGCATGGGCGGCCACCTCCTCCAGGCCGCTGGGCCGGTGGTCGGCGAGCACCAGGACGCGGGATTTCTCGGTCTTCGGCACGGCGGTCCTTCTGGTCGCCCGAGGGAAGCGGCGACGATCGGAGCGGACATTATGCGAGGTGCGGTACGAGGGTTGACCATGGAGGGACGAAGCCCCGTGAGGGCTGGGGAAGGGCCATCCCCTGGGCTGAATTCCCCGGCTCTTTACCGAGGCTTTCACCACGACGAACGAGCCGCCCCGCGTAGGGGATTGACACGCTAAGCAGCCGATCTTTACGTTGTCAACAATCTACAGGCGAACCGCGGGCCCACTCTCTTACCCGTGGACCGTCCGGCAAAACACCTCTCCCCCTCGCATCACCTGCCATTACACGTCCACCTCAGGCGTACGGACCGTTTCTCGTACGCGTGCAGCCACGAAGGGGCACTGCATTGGACATCACGACCTTCGGCGGACCCGTCCCGCAGCTCGGCATCGGCGTAGTCGCCCCGTTCGACTTCGCGCTCGATCGCGAGCTGTGGCGCTGGACCCCCGAGGAGATCTCCCTCCACCTGACCCGCACCCCGTACGTTCCCGTGGAGGTCAGCGTGGACATGGCTCGCTTGATCAGCGAGCACGAGACCCTGCACAACGCCGTGATGGCCCTCGACGCGGTCCGGCCCGCGTCCTACGCGTACGCCTGCACATCCGGCAGCTTCGTCGGCGGCACCGCGCACGAACGTGCGATGTGCGTGTCCATGAGCGGTGCGGGCGGCGGCGCGCCCTCCGTCACCACGTCCGGGGCGCTCCTCGAAGCCCTCGGCGAGCTGGGGGCGCGCCGGGTCAGCGTCATCACGCCGTACACGGCATCGCTGACGGACTCGCTCGCCGACTTCCTGGGCGAGGCGGACGTGGACGTGGTCGGCCGCCAGTACATGGGCCTGACCGGGGAGATCTGGAAGGTCGGTTACCGCAACGTGGTGGAGCTGGCCCGCTCCGCGGACCTGACGCACGCGGACTGCCTCTTCATCAGCTGCACCAACCTGTCGACGTACGACGTGATCCCGCAGTTGGAGGCGGAGCTCAGGATCCCGGTGATCTCCGCGAACCAGGTCACGATGTGGTCCGCGCTGCGGCACGCGGGCGCCAGCGCTGCGGGTGACTACCAGTCGCTGATCGACCCGGCGGCCCGCGCGGCGCTCTCGCCCTACCTCGGGCGGGGCATCGCTCCCCCGCCGCCCGCCGCCGCGGCGGCCGTCGTGCGGGAGGCCGCCGACTGGGAGCAGATCGCCGCGCCGGAGTCGACGGCGGCCACCCCTCCGGACGAGCCGATCGCGGACCTCGACCTCGGCTGACGTCCTGAGCCCTGAGCAGCGCCACACCCGTGGCGCTGCTGCTCTTCGTACTGTCAACAATCTACATTTGACCGGATTCCCGCTACACTGCCTGCACGAAAGGACGTCGAAAGCATGAGCGAGAAGACCACCCGAGTCGGGTTCCTGTACCCCGGATTCTCCGCCGAGGACGACTACCCGCGCCTCGAGCGGATGATCGGCGGCGGCGCCCGGCTCACGCTCGTCCACACGGACATCGGCGTGGACGCGCACCGGGTGGACGACCTCCTGGAGATGGGGTCCACGCACCGTCTCAAGGCGGCGCTCGGTGAGCTGCTCGCCCAGCCGCAGGACGTGGTGATCTGGGCGTGCACCAGCGCCAGCTTCATCTTCGGCCCCGAGGGCGCCCGTAAGCAGGTCGCTGAACTCGCCGAGGCGGCGGGCCTTCCGGCCGAGCGGGCCTCCTCCACCTCCTTCGCGTTCGCGCACGCCGTCCAGGCGCTCGGGGTGCGCCGCCTGGCGATCGCCGCGACGTACCCGGACGACGTGGCGGGCTACTTCGTCCGGTTCCTTGAGCACCACGGATCCGAGGTCGTCTCGGTGTCGGGGCAGGGCATCATCACCGCCGCCGAGGTCGGCACGCTGGGCCGCGAGCAGGTCATCGAACTGGCGCGGGACAACGACCACCCGGACGCCGAGGCGATCCTGCTGCCGGACACCGCGCTGCACAGCGCCGCCTGGCTGGACGACCTCGAGGAGGCCGTCGGCAAGCCCGTCCTGACGGCCAACCAGGTCACCGCCTGGGAAGGCCTGCGGCTCGCGGGCGACGAGGCGCCGCGCGAGGGCCTCGGCTCGCTGTTCCGGCTCTCCCGCACACCCCATTCCCCGACCCCCGCGACCGCCTGAGGCGGCGGCCGCGCCGATCAGAGGACCGAACTTAATATGGCCACTGCGAAAGCGCTGCGACCGGTCAAGCGTGAACCCGCGGCGACCGTCATCGCCGCCCGGCTCACCGAAGCGATCATGGACGGCACCCTGGCGCCGGGCACCCAGCTCGGCGAGGCCGAGCTGGCGGGTCAGCTGGGCGTGAGCCGGGGTCCGCTGCGCGAGGCGCTGCAACGCCTCGTACAGCAGGGCATCGCCGTCAGCGCACCGCATCGCGGCGTCTTCGTGACCCGCCTCGACGAGGACGACGTGCGCGACATCTATCTGGCGCGCACCGCCATGGAGTCCGCGGCCTGCCGGCTCGTGCTTCAGCAGGACCCGCAGACCACCGCGAACCACCTGGAGAAGGTGCACCGCAGGATGGAGTCGGCGGCGCGGCGCGGCAACGAGGCGGCGCTGAGCGCCGCCGACATGGACTTCCACCAGGTGCTCGTCGAGGAGTCCGGCAGCCCGCGCCTGCAGCGCATCGCGCAGACCCTGTTCGTGGAGACGCGGATGTGCCTGTCGGTGCTCACCGACGACCACCCGGACCCGGACGCGCTGGTCGAGGAGCACGCGGAGCTGATCGAGGCGATGCGCGACGAGGACGAGGAGCGCCTCCTCATGCTCCTCGACGCGCACATGCAGGACGCGGTCACGCGGCTCACGGGCGAGGCCGCGCCCCAGGTGGCGACCGAACCGGACGCGGTGGCGGGCTGACCCGCGGCACGTCGTACGAGGAGGGCCCCGGCGGATGTATCGCCGGGGCCCTCCTCGTACGTGCGCGCACATGTCCGGTGTGCACGCGCATGTCCCGCCGCCTGTCGGAAATCCGTGAATCCGGGCATCCCGGCATCGGTTTTCCGGGGTTCGGCGACCCTGGCTGGCTTCGATGCCGTCCGAGGACGGAGGGTGCTACTCGGTCGTACAGTCGAACGCGGCGCATCGCGCCGCAGGAGAGGGTCTTCGTGAACGTGGCGACAACGGCGAACGGAACACAGGAGCGGCGGGCCGTCACCCTCGTCATGGCCTGTGTCGGGGTGTTCGTCGCCTATCTGCCGGTGACCTCCGTGTCGGTGAGTCTCCCGGCGATCCAGCGCGCGCTGGGTGCGTCCACCTCCGAGCTGTCGTGGGTGTCGGACGCGTTCGTGCTGCCGATGGCGGCGCTCATCCTGACGGCGGGCGTGTTCGGCGATGTGCACGGGCGCAAGAAGGTGTTCCAGGCGGGCCTGGCGTTCACCGCCGTCGGCGCCGCGACGGCGCTGTGCGCGCAGTCGGTCGAGGTGGTGTGGGTCGGTCAGGCGCTTGCCGGGATCGGCGCGGCGGCGCTGCTGCCGACAACGCTGGCGATGATCAGCCAGGCCGTGCCCGATCCGCGTGAACGCGGCAAGTTCGTCGGCCTGTGGGCGTCGTCCCTGATGGCGGCGCTGGCCGTCGGCCCGCTCATCTCGGGCGTGATCCTGGCCCACGCGGAGTGGCGCTGGATCTATCTGCCGTCGATACCCGTGGCGCTGCTGGCCATGGCGGTCGCCGCCAAGCTGGTGAAGGACTCCCGCGCCCCGCATGCCCGGGCGCTCGACTGGCCGGGGCAGATCACCGCCACCGTCGCCATCACGGCGCTCGTGTACGGGGTGATCGAGGGCGGCGCCGGCTCCTTCACGGACACCCGGGTGCTGGTGGCGCTGGGGCTCGCCGTGGTCGGGCTGATCGCCTTCGTCGTCTTCGAGCGGCGCAGCGCCAGCCCGATGCTCGACCTGGGGCTCTTCCGCAGCGCGGGGTTCAGCGCGACGACCCTGATCGCGATGATCACGTTCATGGGGCTCATCGGGTTCTTCTTCGTGCTCAGCCTCTACTTCGGGATGGTGCAGCAGCTCGACACCCTCGACGCCGGGTACCGGCTGCTGATGGTGACCGGGGTGTGCTTCTTCGTCGGGCCGGTGGCCGGGCGTGTGATGCACCGGATCTCGCCGCGCGTGCTGATCACCGTCGGTCTGCTGTGCGCGGCGGGCGCGCTGTTCTCTCTGACGTCGCTGACCGCCGACACCTCGTTCGGGCCGATGGCCTGGCGTCTTGCCCTGCTCGGGCTCGGGATGGGTCTCGTCGTCACGCCGATGACGGCGACCGCCGTGTCCTCCGTGCCGCACCACCTGGCGGGCATGGCGGCGGCGGGCAACAACGCGCTTCGGCAGGTCGGCGGCGCGCTCGGTCCGGCGATCCTCGGCGCACTGCTCACGTCGAAGTCCACCGGGTCGCTGGGTGAGCACCTGGCCGATGCCGGGGTCACCGGGTCCGCGGCGGAGCGGGTCGTCGGTGCGGCGGAGGCGCAGGGGCTCGGGGCGGTCGCCCAGCTGGACCTCGGGGCGGACCGGGGGCGGGCGCTCGGCGCGCTGTCCGAGTCGTTCCTCGACGGGATGCAGCTGTGCCTGATCGTGGCCGGTTCGCTGGCCGTGCTCGCGGCGCTGGTCGGCGCGGTGCTGCTGCGTCGGCCGAAGCCCGCGGCCACGGCGATGCCCGCGCCTGAGTCGGTGGAACCGGTGGACGCCACCGAGCCCGCCCTGTCCGGCACCGTGCGCGACGCGGCGGGCGCGGGACTGGCGGGCGCCGTACTCACCCTCATCTCGCCCAGCGGCCGGCAGCTCGCGCGCGCCGTCGCCGGGGCCGACGGGCACTACCGCCTGCCGGTTCCCGGGCCCGGCGCCCATGTGCTGATCACGACGGCGGACGGCCACCACCCGCACGCGACGAACCTCGTCCTCGCCGACCGCCCCACCGAGCACGACATCCTGCTGTCCGGGGCGGGCAGCATGACCGGAAAGGTCGTCGGCGCGGACGACGGGCTCCCCCTCGCCCACGCCGTCGTCACCGTGACCGACGCCCGCGGCGACGTCCTCGCGACCGGCATCACCGACGCTTCGGGGAGCTACGTCTTCGGGGACATCGCCGAGGGCGAGATCACGATCTCCGTGACCGCCGAAGGGTTCCGGCCCACCGCCGTCGCGGCGCAGGCCGCCAAGTCCGCCACCGTCCAGCCGGACATCGCGCTCCGGCCGGGCGTCCGGCTGCAGGGTCGGATCCGTACGAAGGCGGAGCTCCGGCCGCTGTCGGACGCGCGCGTGACGCTGCTGGACGCGGCCGGGAACGTGGTGGGCACCTCGACCACCGGTTCCGACGGCGCGTACGCCTTCGGCGATCTGGACTCGGGCGAGTACTCGCTGGTCGCCAGCGGCTACCCGGCCTCGACCCGGACGGTGTCCGTGAACGGCCGCGCGGTGGAGGCCCTGGACCTGGACCTGGCACACCCGCACGGCTGAGGGGAAGGCAGCGAGCCCGGGACCGCGTCAGGCGGTCCCGGGCTCGTCCGTTTCCGAGGATGCCGCCGACCGCCGCGCCTCCGGCTCCTTTACGATCACGCGTACGCCCATCAGTCATGACCACGCCCCCCGGAGCCGCACGTGCTCGACGCACTCGACCTGCAGTTGCTGCAGGCCCTGCAGCTCGACGGGCGGGCTCCGTTCAGCCGGATCGCGGCCGTCCTCGGCGTCTCCGACCAGACCGTCGCCCGCCGGTTCCGGCGGCTGCGCGGGAGCGTGGGTCTGCGGGTCATCGGCGTCACCGACGAGGCGCTGCTCGGGCGCAGCAGCTGGCTGGTCCGGCTGCGCTGCGCCCCGGACGGCGCGGAGCAGTTGGCGGGCGCCCTCGCGCGGCGCCCCGACACGTCGTACGTGGGTCTGCTCTCCGGCGGCACGGAAGTGCTGTGCTCGATCAGGCCGCGCGGCGGGCAGGAGGACGAACCGCTCCTGGCCCGACTCCAGCGCACGCCGCTCGTCACGTCGGCGACCGCGAGCTGCGTTCTGCACCCCTTCTACGGCGGCCCGGTCGGCTGGCTCAACAAGATCAACGCGCTCGACGCGGAGCAGGAGGCGGCGCTGCGGGCGCCGTCCGCCGAACCGTCCGCTCCGCCCCCGCTGCTGGACGAGGTCGACGAGACCCTCCTGGCCCTGCTCCGCCGGGACGGCCGGGTGGCGCTCACGGAACTCCAGGCGGCCACCGGCCAGTCGGAGTCGGTCGTCAAGCGCCGCCTGGACCGGCTGCGTTCGAGCGGCGTCCTCTACTTCGACGTGCAGCACACCCACGAACTGCTCGGCCGCTCCGTGATGGCGGCGCTGTGGCTGACCGTCGCCCCGTCCGCGCTGGCCTCCGTGGGCGAGTCCCTCGCGGCGCACCCGGAGGTCCGGTTCGCGGCGGCGGTGACCGGGGTGGCCGGGGTGTTCGCGGCGACCGTGCACCGCGACACCCGCGAGCTGTACACGTACGTGAGCGAGGGCATCGGGGCGCTCTCCGGCGTGCAGTCCGTCGAGAGCGCCCTCTTCGTGCGACAGGTCAAGCAGCTCACGTACGAGCCGGGCCGCTGACCTCCTGGGTGGCTCGCCCGCCGACGGTGACCAGCACGAGGCAGGCGAGGGCGACGACGGCGATCGCGCCGAGCATCACCGAGTAGGGCAGCCATACCGACAGCGTCGCGAGGACGGTGGGCAGCAGGAACCCGGAGTAGGCGAGCGTGTAGTAGATGCCGGTCAGGCCCGCGAGGTCGTCGGGCCCCGCCATCCGCTGGATCTCCAGCAGCCCGGAGACGACGGCGATGCCGTATCCGGCGCCGAGCGCGACCGCGGCGGCGCCTGCCAACCACGGTGACAGTACGGCGGCGTTGACGGCGCACAGCACGGTGCCGAGCAGCATGACGGACATGGCCGCCACCGGCGCCCGCCCGCCGCGCGGGCCCTTGCGGCTGTCGAGCCTCTTGGCCAGGGGCTGCACGGCGGCGCCGGTGCCCAGGGTCAGCACCGTGAGCGCGGTCGCGTAGGCGAGGCCCCAGTGCCCGACCCGGTTGTCGACGAGCTGGGGCATGACGGCGTACGCCAGTCCCGCCGCGCCGAACACCCACGGCGCCATCGGGAGCACCACCCAGCGGAAGCGGCGGCGGGCGGGGGCGGGGATGCGGAGGTCGGCGGCGAGGTCACCGAGCAGCGCGCGGAGCGAGCCCGCGGCGCCGCGCACCGCGGTCCGCGTCTCGGGGATGCGCAGCAGGAGCACCGGGACCGCGGCGGTGAGCACGATGTGGACGAGGTACGGCGTCACCATCGGCCAGGGGCCCCACTGGGCCAGGGCGCCCGCGACGCCCGCGCCGAGGGCGAAGCCGGCCGTCTGGCACAGGGAGGCGCGGCGTGCGGCGGCCCCTGCGTCCGCCCCGGTCGACAGTTCCTTGACCCAGCTGCTGCCGACGGCCATGGCGATGCCGACGGCGACGCCGGTCATCAGGCGGCCCACGTAGATGGGCCAGGCGCTCTGTTCGCCGAAGCACAGCACGAGGCTCGCGAGGATGGAGGCGACGGTTCCGGCGATCATCACCGGGCGGCGGCCGCGCCGGTCGGATATCGGCCCGGCGAGCAGCAGGCCGGGGACGAGTCCGACGACGTAGGCGCCGAGGAAGGCGTCGACGCTCAGGGTCGAGTAGCCGCCGAGTTCGCGGTACATGAGCAGGAGCGGCGTGAACTGGTTGCCGCCCCAGCCGCAGACGAACATGGCCGCGGCGACGGTCCGCCACTGGCCGGACCGGACGGGAGCAGCCGCGGGTTCGGCCGGCTGCTGGGTGGTGTGCGTGTCGAGCATCGTGAGGGCAGGGCTCTTTCAGGGGTGGGGGGTGCGGGGGATGCGGGGAAGGTGTTCAGTGCTGGTGGCCGTGTGTGGCGGCCAGGTGGGCGCGCAGGGCCTCGGCGAACGCGGCGCCGTCCCGGTCGCCGAGGTGGTCGAGCAGCGCCTCGTGCTCGTCGGCGAGGCCGGGCAGCCGCTCGGGCCGGTGGCCGAGCGCGGACACGCTCATGCGGCGCTGCCGGTCGCCGAGGGTCTCGTAGAAGCGGGCGGCGATCCCGTTGCCCGAGGCCTCGACGACACCGCGGTGGAAAGCCTCGTCGGCGACGGCGAAGGCACGCACGTCACCCTCCGCCGCCAACTCCCGCTGGCGGGCGATGAGTTCACGCAATCGCTGCTCGTGCTCGGGGGCGAGGCCTTCGCGCGCGATGCGTTCGGCGGCGGACTGCTCGACGGCCTGTCGCATCTCAAGGACGTCCGCCGCTTCCCCTGGCGGTACGGGCACGACGACGGCGCCGCGCTTGGGGTGCAGCCTCAGCAGTTCCTCGGACTCGAGACGCAGGAACGCCTCCCGCACGGGAGTCCGGCTCACCTGCACGCGCTCGGCGATCTCCCCCTCGCTGATGAGACTGCCACCGGGGAGTTCACCGGTGAGGATCAGCTCCTTGGTGACGGCGTAGACCGTGGTGGCCGCCGACGTCGGTTTCGTCTGGTGAGGCTGGGTCCGAGGCATGCCTGGACCCTAACAGGCATAGATACAAGCTTGTATCTATGCCCCCCCCTTCACTCTCCCGGGCCTTCTGTCTTCAGGCGGCCCGCTCCAGGCAGTCGTCCACCACGTGCTTGTCGAGCGCGGCCCGTACCAGGGCCGCCGACAGTTCGGCCCGCGGGGTATCACCGGCGAGGCGGGTCAGGGTGGTGGGATTCTTCGGGAGGCCCAGGCGTTCCGCGCCCTGGAGGGTCTTGGCGTCCAGGAACGGCCGGTACTCCGGCCAGATGTCCTGGACCTCGCGCAGGAAGATGCCCGCTCCGGTCGGGCCGAGACCGGGTGTCTCGCGCAGCAGGGCGCGCATCTCGCGCTCGTCGCCGTCGGCCTGGTCGCGCATCCTGCGCAGATCGCCGCCCCAGTGGTCGAGCAACAGCTGGGCGCCGTCGCCGAGTTGGGTGGCCGTGCGCTCGTCGTAACGCCGGTAACCGCCCTCCCCCAACGCGTCGACGCGCTGCTGCCAGGTCGCGTCGACCATGCTGCGCGGGTCGCGCAGGCCCGCGTCGTACAGGGCGCGGGTCGTGGCGACCGCGACCGAGGCCCGGATGCGGGCGCTGAGCAGGCTCGCGAGGACGAGCGTGCGGTACAGGGGTTGCGGGGTGTTCTTGAGGCGGATGCCCGCCTCGGCGGCGTAGGTCTTTCCTTCGCTGTCGAGGAGTTCGCGCAGCACCTTCTTGTCGCTGGCCATGGTTACGTGTGCTCCCTCACGACGTCGTTCGGGTTCTTGTCGTCCCGCAGTCCCTGGTAGCGGGGGTGGCGCAGCATGCCGTCGCGGGTCCATTCGGAGAATTCGATCTGCGCGACGAGCCGTGGCCGCGCCCAGTGCGCGGTGCGTTCGGCGACGCGGTCGGTGAACGGCGAGCGGGACTGCTGGAGTTCGTCGAGTCGTTCGCGCAGGGCGAGGAGGGTGCGCCGGTCGAAGCCGGTGCCGACCTTGCCCGCGTAGCGCAGCCGGTCGCCCTCGTAGTAGCCGATCAGCAGCGCCCCGATGCCCTCCCTGCTGCCGGTGGGTTCGGTGAAGCCGCCGACCACGAACTCCTGTCCGTGGGCGCACTTCAGCTTCAGCCAGTCGCCGGAGCGGCGCGGCTGGTACGTGCTGTCCGCCCGCTTGGCGATGAGTCCCTCCCAGCCGCGCTCGCAGGCGTCGGCGAGGAGTTCGGGGCCGCCCTCGTTGCGGTGGGTGCTGAAGCGGAGGGGGTCGGTGAAGGTGAGGGCCTTGCGCAGCAGGGACTTGCGGGTGCGCAGCGGTAGGCGGCGTACGTCCGTGCCGTCGAGGCGCAGCAGGTCGAAGACGTAGTACTTGACCGCCACGGTGCTCGCCGCGACGTCGCGGGGTTTCGTCAGTCCCATACGTTGCTGGAGGCGGGAGAAGTCGGTGCGGCCGTGCGCGTAGGCGACGATCTCGCCGTCGATGGTGAAGTCCGCGGCGTCCTGCGCGTCGAGGGCCTCGATGATCTCGGGGTACGTGGCGTCGAGCCGGCGTCCCGAGCGGGAGCGGATCGTGGTGCGGCCGTTCTCGCGGACGGCGAGGACGCGGATGCCGTCCAGTTTCCGCTCGAAGATCCAGCCCTTGGCGAACTCGCGGCGGTCGCTGAGCGTCGCCAGCATCGGCGAGGCCGCGAGTTCCACGCCGGGAGCGGCGTCGCGGACGCGCTTCTCCAGTTCGGGCGGGAGCGTGTCGAGGAGGCCGGTCATGCCTCGTCACCGCCGTCGGCCTCCTCCGCGACCTGGCGCAGGGTGCGGCCGCTGCGGGCCGAGCGGGCGCGCCGGGGGTCGGGGGTGCCTCCGCTGCCGCCGGATCCCTCGCGTACGAGGAGCCAGGTGGGTTTGTCCTCGCGGCCCTTGAATCGGTTGAGCGCGTATCGGCCGCGCAGTTTCTCACCGTGCAGGTCGAAGGTGGCGTGGCCGTTCTCCAGCGCCTCGTCGAACGGAACGGGTCGGTCCCGCTTGTCGTGGCTCGCGGGCCGGTAGGTGCCCTGGTCCCAGACGATGACGGTGCCGCCGCCGTACTCGTCCTCGGGGATCACCCCTTCGAAGTCGCGGTAGTCGAGGGGGTGGTCCTCGGTGGGGAGGGCGAGCCGCTTGTCGTGGGGGTCTGTGGAGGGCCCCTTCGGGATCGACCAGGACTTGAGTACGCCGTCGACCTCGAGGCGGAAGTCGAAGTGCATCGTGCTCGCGTCGTGGATCTGCACCACGAACACGGGCTCTTCGTCGTCCCGCGCCGAAGCGTGATCGCCGGACGGTTCGTCGGTGGTGTGGAAGTTCCGCTTGCCGCGATAGGTCCGCAGCCGGTCCTTCTCGCTCACGACCGCTCCCTTCGGTCGGGGTTGCCGCTCCCGATCCGCCGGGGCCGGGTACCCGTGATCGTCACGGACACACGGCCCCGGTGATCGTCACGGGCGTACGGCAGCCCGCGCTCCGCTCAGGCCGCGGACGCCTCGTCGGCGATGGTGCGCTCCTCGCCCGAGGGGTGGGTGAGCTGGTGGACGAGGGCCGCGATCACGCCGCCGACCAGGGGCGCCACGATGAACAGCCAGAGCTGCGAGAGCGCGTCGCCGCCGGCGAAGATCGCCGGGCCGAGGCTGCGCGCCGGGTTGACGGACGTCCCCGTGAGCGGGATGCCGACCAGGTGGATCACCGCGAGGGCGATGCCGATGGGCAGCCCGTCGAAGCCGACCACGGCCACGCGGTGGGTCACGGCGAGCACCACGAACACGAGGAGGAACGTCAGGACGACCTCGGCGAGGAACGCGCCGCCCATGTTGATGTGCACGTCGGAGCGGTCGCCGTAGCCGTTGGAGCCGAAGGCCCCGTCGGTCTTGAGGCCCGGCACCTGCTTGGCGAGCAGGAACAGCAGGGCGGCGCCGACGATGCCGCCGACGAACTGGGCGATCCAGTAGCGAACGGCGGTCGCGATGTCGATGCGGCGGGCGCAGAGCATGCCGAGCGTCACGGCCGGGTTGACGTGGCAGCCGGAGATCGGGCCGAGGGCGTAGGCCAGGGCGAGCAGGGTGAAGCCGAAGGCGAGGGCGATGCCGAGGGTGCCGATGAACTGGGCTCCCAGGACCGCTGATCCGACGGCGAAGAACACCAGCAGCAACGTGCCGAGAAATTCCGAGATGACAGCTCTCGTCTGCATCTCCTGCATCTCCATCACCTCGAAAGCCTCGAAAGTACGGTCGGTTACTTGCGAGGCTCACGTGCCTGGGCGCTCGGCGCAGAGCGAGGCGGTTTGAATACCGCCACTCGGGTGAAAGGTACGGGTCAGCCGCCGCCCCAGGCCTCCAGGAGTACGTCGACGATCGTGTCGAGGTCGGCGTCCGCCAGGTCGTCGAAGGCACCGGAGTGGCGGGCGAGGAGCACTCCGGCGACCGAGGCGACCAGGACGTCGGCGCGCAGTCCGGGCCGGTCGCGGCCCTCGTGGGTGAAGCGGGCGCGCAGCGGCTCGACGAGCCGGGCCTGGAGGGCGGCGCGGGCGGCGTCCTGCGCGGCCTGGTCGCTGGAGGGCTGGACGGCGACGCGGAGCAGCGGCACCGGGCCGCGGCGCTCCGCGCGTTCGGCGACCTCCCGCAGGCGGGGCGCGGTGAGGAGGTCGTCCGGGGCGGTGTCGCCGTGTTCGGCGCGCAGCACCTCCACGTACAGCAGCGCCTTGCTGCCGAAGTAGCGGGAGATGAGGGCGGCGTCGACGCCGGCCCGTTCGCCGATCTCGCGGATGGTGGTGCGGTCGTAGCCGCGCTCGGAGAACAGTTCGGTCGCGGCCCGCAGCAGTGCTTCGCGGCTGCGGGCGCTGTTGCGGGCGCTCTTGGCCCGTCGGTCGGTGGCCTCGCCGGTCATGTGCGGCTCGGTTCGGTGCGGGCCTCGGCGGCCGCGCCCGCCGCGACGACGGAGGGGCGCGGGCGGGCGCCCGCGCGGGTGAGCGCGACGGCGATGACGCCCGTGGCGAGGAAGGCGGCGCAGCCGACGAGGCCGGCGTTGCGGTAGCCGTCGTCGGTGGGGAGCGCGGCGCCGAGAGGCGTGGAGGCCTGGAGGACGACGGCGCTGAGCGCGCTGCCGGTCGAGTAGCCGATGTACTTCACGACCTGATTGAAACTCATCGCGCTGCCGGTCTCCGCGGCGGGCACACCGCCGACGATGAGGCCGGGCGTGACGGCGAACGTGACACCCACGCCGAGGCCGGCGAGCGCCATCATCGCGCCGATGCCCCACAGGCTGGAGCGGGCGAGCAGGAAGCAGACGAGCGAGCCGAGCGAGAGCAGACAGCCGAGCGGCAGCATGCGGGCGGGCGTCGCGGCCCGGCCCATCGCCCGCACCAGGCGCCCGGTGACGAGGCTGGCGGCGGAGAACGGCACGAGCAGCAGGCCGGTGACGACGATCGACGCGCCGAATCCGTAGCCGCCGGACTCGGGCGTCTGCACGTACCGGGTCACCAGGGAGATCAGCAGGTATGTGCCGACGCCGCCGACCATGGTGGTCAGGTTGGCGACGAGGACGCCGCGGTCCTTGACGAGGCGAACACGTACGAGGGGGTGCGTGGAGCGCAGCGAGTGCGCGATCCACCCGCCGAGGAGGACCACCGCCGCGACCGCGAGGGCCAGCAGGCGCGCGGAGAGCCAGCCCCACCGCTCCCCTTCGGCGAGCGCGAGGAGCAGCGCCGCCATGCCTCCGGCGAGGAGCAGCGCTCCGGGTACGTCCATGGGGGTGCTGGGCCGGTGCGGCGGCTTGGGCACGACGAGGAGGGTGGCAAGAAACGCGGCGGCGGCCGTGGCGAGCGCGAACCAGAATCCGGCGTACATGCCGAGGTACTCCGCGAAGAGCCCGGTGATCGGGTAGCCGAGGCCGATGCCCGCCGCGGTGGTCAGCGACAGCGTCGTCACGGCGCCGCGCGCCTTCTCGGGCGGCAGCGCGTCGCGCGCGGTGGCGATGGCCAGCGGTACGAGTCCCATGCCGACGCCCTGCAGCGCCCGGCCCGCCAGGAGGCAGGCGAACCCGACCGGCAGTGCCGCGAGCAGGCTGCCGACGAAGACGGCGGCGAGCCCGCCGAGGATGACGCGCTTGCGGTGCGGCCCGTCGCCGAGCCGTCCCATGACGGGCGTCGCGATGGCGCCGACCAGCATGGTGACCGTGAGCGCCCACTGCGCGGTGGAGACGGCGACGTGGTCCTCGGCGGCGATGGTGGGGATCAGCGGCGCGCCGAGGCTGCTGACGACGGCGACCAGCATCCCGAGGCTGACCAGGACCGGTACGAGGGCGCGGGGGTGGCGGAGCGGGGCAGGGGCCGGGGCCTGGGCGGGCGTCGGTATGGAGGGCTGCACGTTCTTCCCGTTCATGTCATCAAGCGATGTCATCGCATGATGACACGGTGACCTGGGGTTCTTACCCCTGAGGGCACGTTCGGTGGCTGAGCTCACACATCGGCCGCCGGGAGTTCCACGGTGACGCGGAGGCCGCCGGAGGGGCGGGGCGTGAGGGTGAGCGTGCCGTCATGGGCGCGGGTGATGGACTGGACGATGGCGAGGCCGAGGCCGACACCGGGGTGGTCGCCGCGGATGCGTTCGGTGCCGCGCTGGAAGGGTTCGGTGAGGGTGGCGACGAGCTCCGGGGCCAACGCCTCACCGGTGTTCTCGATGGTGAGCACCGCCGAGCCGGGGCGGATTCCGGTGCTAATCCACACGGTGCCCGGCCCGGGGAGGTTGTGGACGATCGCGTTGTGCACGAGGTTCGTGGCCAGTTGCAGCAACAGCGGCTGCGAACCGGACGCGTGGGTGATGCCGCCGCGGGTCTCGAGGGTGACGCCGCTCTTCTCCGCGAGCGGGAGGAGCGTTTCCACGGCTTCCTCCGCCACGAGGGAGAGGTCGACGTCCTCGCGGGTGAAGGTGCGCCGTTCGGCGCGGCTGAGCAGGAGCAGCGCCTCGGTGAGGTCGATCGCGCGGGTGTTGACGGCGCTGAGCCGGTCGATGAGTTCGCCGGTGTCGCGGCGCGGATCGGCGCGGGCCACGTCGAGGAGCGACTTCGAGACGGCGAGCGGGGTGCGCAGCTCGTGGGAGGCGTTGGCCGCGAAGCGGCGCTGTTCGGCGACGTGCGCCTCGAGCTGCCCGAGCATCGAGTCGAAGGCGTCGGCTAGGTCGCGGAACTCGTCCTGGGGACCCGGCAGCCGGATGCGGTGGGAGAGCGTCCCCTTCGCGGCCCGGTGGGTGGCGTCGGTGAGGCGGGACAGCGGGGCGAGCACCCGGCCGGCGAGCAGCCAGCCGCCCAGGAGGCCGAACACCAGCAGGCATGCCATGACGACGGCCGCGCCCGACGCGAAGTGCAGCGCGAGCTCCTTGCGGACCTGGAGTCCGCCGATGCCGGCCTTGACATCGGGCAGGTCCTTCAGCAGGAAGAACCACACCGACGCGAGCATCAGGACACCGGCGAGCATGAGGAACCCGGCGTAGCTGAGGGTGAGTTTGAGCCGGACGCTGAGCCCGCGCTCCCTGACCACGGGGCTGTCCACGGCGCTATCCACGGGCCTCTCCCCCGATCTCCGGCTGCGCCTCGATGCGGTAACCGACGCCCGGCACCGTGGCGATGATCCACGGTTCGCCGAGCCGCTTGCGCAGCGCGGAGACGGTGATGCGGACGGCGTTGGTGAACGGGTCGGCGTGCGCGTCCCACGCGCGTTCCAGGAGTTCCTCCGCGCTGACGACCCCGCCGTCGGCCGCCACGAGGACTTCGAGCACGGCGAACTGCTTCCTGGTCAGCGCGACGAAGCGGCCGTCCCGGTAGACCTCCCTGCGGAACGGGTCGAGGCGCACGCCTGCGATCTCCCGTACGGGCGGCCTGTTGTGGGCGCGCCTGCGGTCGAGCGCCCGGAGCCTGAGCACGAGTTCCTGGAGCTCGAACGGTTTCGTCAGGTAGTCGTCGGCGCCGAGTTCGAACCCGGACGCCTTGTCGTCGATGCGGTCGGCCGCGGTCAGCATGAGGATCGGCATGCCGCTGCCGGAGGCGACGATGCGCCCCGCAATCTCGTCGCCGGAGGGCCCGGGGATGTCGCGGTCGAGGACGGCGATGTCGTACGTGTTGACGCTCAGCAGGTCCCAGGCGGTGTCCCCGTCCCCCGCGATATCGGCGGCGATCGCCTCCAGGCGCAGCCCGTCGCGCACGGCCTCCGCCAGATACCGCTCGTCCTCGACAATCAGCACACGCATGCCCTTCACGTTACGAGTCGGCGCGTATCGTCCGCGTATCGAAAAGCGCAGACGCCCGGGCAACATCGCGCTGCCTTGACTGGCGGCATGACTCGAAACCCAACGGCCCGCGGGCCGCGTCCGCTGCTCCTCGTCATCGGCGTCATCGGCCTCGTCGTCGTCGCGGCGGTGGTCGCCACGGTCCTCGGCCTCCGGTCACCATGGTCCTCGTCGGCCTCACCGCCGACGAAGGCTCGTCCGGCGCCCTCGTCCACCTCCGCGCCCTCCCCCATGGAATCGCGGGAGCGCGGCGGGCAGAACGCGGTGGGCGAGGCCGACGGCGTGGTCCCCGACGGCGTAACGGTCTTCGACGACACCACCCCGGCCGTCGGCAGGCTCGCCCCGGACCTGCTGGGGGCCCTCCGCCGGGCGGCGACGGACGCCTCCGACGACGGCGTCACGTTCTCCGTGAACAGCGGCTGGCGCTCCCCCGAGTACCAGAACCGGCTGCTCGGCGAGGCGGTCGACAAGTACGGCTCCGAGGCCGAGGCAGCCCAATGGGTGGCCACCGCCGACACCTCGCCGCACGTGTCCGGCGACGCGGTCGACCTCGGCCGCTCCGGGGCGGCGTGGCTGTCCGGGCACGGCGCCGCGTACGGGCTCTGCCAGATCTACGGCAACGAGCCCTGGCACTACGAACTGCGTACCGGGGCCGTCGATGACGGCTGCCCGCCCCCGTACGCCAACCCCACCGAGGACCCGAGGATGCAGCAGTGACCGACAGCAAGCGCGCACGGATGACCCGGTCGATCCCCGCCCTCTCCCGTGCTCTCCTCCACGCACTCTCCCGGCCGGGCCCCTGGAAGCGCGGCCGGGTCCTCGCGGCCCTCGCGTTGCTGCTCGGACTGCTTCTGCTGCTGCACGCGCAGGTCACGGACCGCGGGGGCCTCGGCAGTCTGGTGGACACGTTCCTGCCGTGGTTCGGTCTCTTCGTGCCGGTGCTGCTGGCCGGGGCGCTGTGGCGGCGCTCCGCCACCGCCGTGGTGGCGGTGCTGGTGCCGGCCGTGGCGTGGGCGAGTCTCTTCGGCGGCGTGCTCGGCGACAAGGCTCGCGCGGAGGACAGTGACCTCACCGTCGTCAGCCACAACGTCGGCGCCGACAATCGCGATCCGGCGAGGACGGCCCATGACCTGGCGGCTTCCGGGGCCGACGTGCTCGCGCTGGAGGAGATCACGGCGCAGGGCCGCGGCACGTACGAGAAGGAGCTGGCCGAGGCGTATCCGCACCACACGGTGCAGGGGACGGTCGGGCTGTGGAGCAAGCTGCCGCTGTCGGACGTCGAGCCGGTCGACACCGCGATGGACGTCGGACCGCTGGGCGCCACCAAGTCGGCCGCCGAGAAGCTGCCCTCGAACCGGGCGCTGCGCGCCACGGTCACCACGGACGGCGGTCCGGTGGCGGTGTACGTGGCCCACCTGGGGTCGGTGCGCGTGATGCCCCGCGGCGGTTTCTGGACGGAGAGCCGGGACCGCAATGCGCAGGCCCTCGCCGAGGCGGTCGCGGCCGAGGACAACGAGCGGGTGGTGCTGCTCGGCGACCTCAACGGCAGCACGGACGACCGTGCATTCCACGGCCTCACCTCGCAGTTGCGGTCGGCGCAGGAGGAGGCGGGCGACGGGTTCGGGTTCAGCTATCCGGCGGACTTCCCGGTGGTGCGCATCGACCAGATCCTGGTCCGTGGCGTCACGGCGGACCGCTCCTGGGTGCTGCCCGCGACCGGCAGCGACCACCGGCCGGTGGCGGCCGGGGTCAGTTGGTGAACAACGGCGAGTGCCGGGCCCCGCTGCGAGCGGGGCCCGGCACTTGAATGGCCGCTTCGGAGCGGCCGTCCCGGCCTGTCGGCGCGACCCGAGGACCGGCCGGGAGGTGTCAGTTGCCCAGTGCGTCGATCAGCGCCTTGGTGACGTCCTCGGTGGAGGCCGTGCCGCCGACGTCGCGGGTGAGGGTTCCCGCGCCGGTGACCGTCTCGATCGCCTTGTTCAGGCGGGCCGCCTGGTCGGGCAGCCCGAAGTGCTCCAGCATCAGCGCCGCACTGCCCACCGCACCGATCGGGTTGGCCAGGCCCTGCCCCGCGATGTCAGGCGCGGAGCCGTGCACCGGCTCGAACATGCTCGGGAAGCGCCGCTCCGGGTTGAGGTTGGCGCTGGCCGCGAGGCCGAGGCTGCCGGCGAGGGCGCTGCCGAGGTCGGAGAGGATGTCGGCGTTGAGGTTCGAGGCGACGACGACGGACAGATCCTCGGGCCTGAGCACGAACTTCGCCGACATGGCGTCGACCAGCACGCTCTCCGTCTCCACGTCCGGGTACTCGGCGGCCACCCGCTTGAACACGTCGTCCCACAGCACCATCCCGTACTGCTGGGCATTGGACTTGGTGACCGAGGAGACCTTGCGGCGGCTGCGGGTGCGGGCCAGGTCGAAGGCGAAGCGGATGATGCGCTCACAGCCCACCTCGGTGAACAGCGAGGACTGGACGGCCACTTCGCCGCCGGGGCCGCGTCCGGAGAGGTTGCGGCCGCCGAGACCGGCGTACTCGCCCTCGCTGTTCTCGCGGACGACGACCCAGTCGAGTTCGGTGTCGTCGGCCTTGCGCAGCGGGCTGACCACGCCGGGCAGGAAGTGCACGGGGCGGACGTTGGCCCACTGGTCGAAGTTCTGGCAGATCTTCAGGCGCAGGCCCCACAGGCTGACGTCGTCGGGGACGGTGGGCCAGCCGACCGCGCCGAAGTAGATGGCGTCGAAGTCCTTGAGCCGGTCGAGTCCGTCGTCGGCCATCATCTTGCCCGTACGGGCGTAGTACTCGCAGCCCCAGTCGAACTCCTGCCAGTCGAAGGCGAAGGCCCCCTCGGAGCCGGCGGCGAGGGCGTCGAGGACGGCGCGCCCCGCCGCGACGACCTCGGTGCCGACGCCGTCGGCGGGGATGGCGGCGATGCGGAAGGTGCGGAGCTCGGACACGAGTGCCTCCAGAGGTACGGGAAACGCCCGTGCTCGAGGGAGTGCTCAAGAGCGCCTGGCCGGGCGGCGGTTGGTGTGTTCCCGAGTCAACAGGCCGGTTCGCGGGGCGTCCAAGACATGCTTCCGATGCGACACATAGGCGCGGCTGATGGGTCGGACGGCCGGTGCGTGTGCGCTACGTCGACGGGGTCCGCGCACGGCGTTCGGCCAGTGAGCGGGTCAGCTCCAGGAAGGCGCGCGCCCCGGGTGTCAGATGCGCGGGCAGGCTGATCATGGCGACGTGCAGGTGTGCGGTCGGTACGAGTGAGGCGACCGCGAGGCCGCAGCGGCGGGCGAGGCGAGTCCAGGCCGCGGGCAGCACGGCGACACCCACGCCGGTGAGCACCAGCGGGAGTATGGACGTGCGGTGGTCGACGACGGCGACGATCTCGGTGTCCCCGCCGCGGGCGGTGATGTCGTCGACGATGCTGCGCATGAGGCTGCCGGTCCGGGAGGCGATCAGCTTGTGCCCGGCCAGGTCCTGGGGGTGCAGCACGGCGCCGTCGGCGAAGGGTCCTTCGGCCGCGCCCACGACGACGAACGGCTGCTCCTCCACCGGCATCATGTCGATGCCGGGCGCGGTCACGGGCTTGTCGGCGCCGAGCAGCCCCAGCTCGCAGGCGCCGCTGCGGACCAGTTCGACGGTCTCCTCGGGGGTGAAGGCGGCGCGGGTGCTGATCGTGACGTCCGGGTGCAGTTGGGCGAAGCGGTGGATCAGCGTGGCCATGGGCTCGATGCCGGGTGAGGGCATGGTGGCCACTTCCACGGTGCCGCTGCCGAGTCCGGTGAGGGCTGCGGCCCGTTCGCGTACGGCGGCCAGGTCGCGCAGCACGCGGCGGCTCGGCTCCAGGAGTTCGGCGCCCGCCTCGCTCAGGACGACGCCGCGGCCCATCCGGTGGAAGAGCGAGACGCCGAGGTCCGCCTCCAGGTTGGCCATCGCCTGCGACAACGACGGCTGCGCCACGTGGAGCGCGGCGGCGGCCTTGCTGAAGCCGCCGTGCTCCACGATGGCGAGAAAGTACTGCAGTTGCCGCGCGTCCATCCTGCCTCCTCCGCCTGCTGCCATAAGGGCAACCTATCGACAGGTCGACATGGCGTTTCCGCGGGGAGGGGCGGGACGGGCGGCCGATACTCAGGCCGGCGGGACGGGCGCAGGGACGGCCTTCTGCGGGGGCACCGTCGTGGCCGCTGCGGCCGGAGCCGCGGGCAGCGGCTCGACCTCCTCCCCCGCGAGGACCCGCCGCGCCCGTTCCAGGTCCAGTGCGTTCTCCCAGCGGGCGACGACGAGGGTGGCCACGGCGTTTCCGCAGAAGTTGACCAGGGCCCGGCACTCGGACATGAACTTGTCGATGCCGAAGATCAGCATGATGCCCGCGACGGGCACATGTCCGACGGTCGACAGGGTCGCGGTCAGTGCGATGAACCCGCCGCCCGCGACACCGGCGGCGCCCTTTGAGGTCAGCAACATGACGGCCAGCAGGCCGAGTTGCTGGCCGAGGGAGAGTGTGGTGTCGGTGGCCTGGGCGATGTACAGGGTGGCGAGGGACAGGTAGATCGCGGCCCCGTCGAGGTTGAAGCTGTAGCCGGTCGGCACCACCAGGCCGACCGTCGACCGGTCGACGCCCATGAACTGCAACTTGCGCATCAGCCCCGGCAGCGCGGGCTCGGCCGTCGAGGTACCGAGGACGAGCAGCACCTCTTCCTTGAAGTGGCGCAGGAGTTGGAAGAGGTTCAGCTTCACGTACAGCGAGAGCACGGCGCCGAGGACAACGACGACGAACACGATGGACGTGACGTAGAACAGCAGGATCAGCGAGCCGAGGCTGGTCAGTGTGGACAGGCCGAACTTGCCGATCGCGAAGGCCATCGCACCGAAGGCGCCCACCGGCGCCGCCTTCATCACGAACGACAGGACCTTGAAGACCACTTCGGTGAGGCGGTTGACGGAGGCGATGATCGGTTCGCCGACCGGGCCGACCGTCTTCAGGGCGATCCCGAAGATCACGGCGAGGAAGATGACCTGGAGGATGTCACCTTCGACGAACGCGCCGAAGAAACTGTCCGGCACGAGATGGGTGAGGAACTCCCACCAGTGCTGGGCCTCGCCCTGCTCGACGTACTGACTCGCCTCCCCCGAGGTGTGCAGGCCGCCGACGTCCGCGTGCACACCCTCGCCGAGCGGGAACAGGTTGATGGCGAGGAGCCCGAAGCCGAGCGCCACGATCGTGCCGACCTGGAAGTAGACGAGCGCCTTGACGCCCGTGCGACCCACCTTCTTGAGGTCGGCCACGCCCGCGATGCCGCCGATGACGGTCAGGAAGACGATCGGGCCGATCAGCATCTTCATCGCCGCGACGAAGGTCGTGCCGACCGGTTCCATCGCCGTGCCCAGGTCGGGCCACCGCCAGCCGAGCACGATGCCGACGACGATCGCCGCCAACACCTGCACATACAGCTGCCGGTACCACGGTTTGACCTTCACCTCGTGGGTGGCGCCTGCGGCGGCGTCCGGGGCGTGCGTCATTGCAACCTCCATCCGGGCACGGCTGGGAACCGCGGCACCGGGCCCGTCCGGCGCCGCCCCAACTACCGCGTCAGTGAAGCGGTTTGCGTGCGCGGAGGTCCACGACCAAAAATCGATGCCCCGGATAGGTGGCGCCTATGACCCGGACGGCAGCCTGTTGGCCGCCTCGGCAACAGGTCAGCCTGTCGCCTGCCCCGGCGGCAACTGCACCGTCATGATCAGTCGGCAGGTTTCCTCGCCCGCGCCCCGGTAGGTGTGTGCGGCGTCCCCGTCGAAGGTGGCGGTCTGGCCGGCCGCCACGGGATGTTCGGTGCCGTCGACGACGAGGGTCATACGGCCGCTGGTGACACTCACCGTCTCGATGACGCCGGCCTGGTGGGGGTGGCTGGGGTACTCCTCGCCGGGTTCGAGGCGCCAGCGCCACACCTCGACGGGGGCCGGGCCCGTGGTCGTCAGCATGAGCCGGGCCTCGCCGCCCCGCTCCCCCGCCCACAGCGGCATGACCTCGTCCGAGGACACGACCCGCACGCGCCCTTCGGTCGGGCCGTCCATCAGGGCCGACACCGAGACACCAAGGGTGTCGGCGAGCCGGACCAGGGTGGCGAAATTCGGATTGCCCTGCGCCTTCTCCAGGCCGACGAGCGCACCCTTGCTGACCTTGGCGCGGCGGCCGAGCTCGTCCAGGGAGAGACCCGCGCGGGTGCGGGCCGTCCTGACGTTGTGCGCGAGTGTGCGCAGGGCTGCCTCTGTCTCGGTCACCAGACCACCTTCCGCTTCACCACCGACTGGCCAGTGGAATGTACCGCGCGGTCGTTCGGTTGACACATCACGGTCGGTTCATTGTACGGTTTGGTCGTTCCACTGAAGCACACAGACTTACGCACAACGATGGCAAGGATGAGGTTCGTGATCGCTCTGCTGCTGGCCCTGGGCAGCTCTCTCGCCTATGGATGCGCCGATTTCCTCGGCGGCCTCGGCGCCCGGAAGGCCCATGTGCTGCGCACCGTGATGGTCGCGGCGCCCGCCAGCCTCGCGGTCGAGCTGCTGCTGTGGCCGTTCCTCGGCGCCTCGTTCAGCTCCGCCGCCGTGGGCTGGGGCGTGGCCTCCGGTGTCGCGTCGGCCGCCGCGTTCGCGCTGCTCTACAAGACCCTCGCCATCGGGCCGATGAACGTGCTGTCCCCCGTGACCGCCCTGGTGTCCGCCGCGCTGCCGGTCTCCGTGGGGCTGCTGCAGGGCGAGCACCTCGCCACGGCGGGGCTCGTCGGGCTGCCGCTCGCGCTCGTCGCCGTGGTCCTGGTCAGCGCCGGGAGCGGCGCCGGCACGTCCCGTCCCTCGCGCACGGCGCTGCTGCTCGCCTTCGGGGCGGGCGCGGCCATCGCCTTGCAGCTGGTCTGTCTGCACCAGGCGCCGTCGGACAGTGGCGTGGCGCCGCTGATCGTCGGCAGGGCGGTGTCGTCGGCCGTCACGCTGGGCGCGGCCGCGGCACTGCACCGGCGGCTCGGGGCGGAGAAGCCCGCGTACGGGATCTCGGCGGCCGCGGGCGTGCTCGACTCGATCGCCAACCTGCTGTTCCTGCTGGCGGCGCGCAGCGGGGACCTCACCGTCGTCGCCGTGATCACCGCCCTCTACCCGGCCGGTACGGTGCTGCTCGCACGCGGCGTGCTGGCGGAGCGGATCCACCGGGGGCAGCTCGTCGGCCTGGGCACGGCCGCCGTCGCCGTCAGCCTCCTCGCCCTCACCTGAACCCCTCCCCGCCCCCCTCTGCCCCCTGAGCCCCTCGCACCCCCAGATACGGAGCCTCCGATGCCCGCCTTCCACCTCACCCCCGCCGTCGCCGACGCCTTCCCCGACACCCTGATCGCCGTCGTCACTGCCACCGGTCTGCGCGGGCGTGAGCCCTGGCCGGAGACCGTCACCGCGCTCGGCGACCTGGAGCGCGAGCTCGCCGACGGCTCCTGGCAGCCCGCCGACGAGTCCGACCCCCGCATCGAGGCGTGGCACACCGCGTACCGCTCCTTCGGCACCAACCCCCGCCGCATCCGGCCCAGCGTCGACGCGCTCGGCCGCCGCATGGCGAAGAAGGGCGCGCTGCCGCGCATCAACCCGGCGGTCGACTCCTACAACGCCGTCTCCGTACGGCACGGCCTGCCCGCCGGAGCCTTCGACCTGGACCACGTCACCGGTGACGTGGTGGAGATCCGCTACGCGGACGGCACCGAGGAGTTCACCCCGCTCGGCGAGCCCGACAACGTCGAGCACCCCAAGCCCGGCGAGATCATCTACGCCGACTCCACCGGCGTACTGACCCGGCACTGGAACCACCGCGACGCGCACCGCACCTGTGTCACCGAGGACTCCACCCGCGTCGCGTTCCTCATGGAGACGGTCCGGGCGGACCGGGACGGCCATCTGCTGAAGGGTGCCGCCGAGGAACTGCGTGACCTGCTCGCCGCGCACGCCGAGCAGGTCACGGTGGAGTACGTCGCCGGGGCTCAGGCCGAGTAGGCCACCCGGAACCCGCTGTTGCCCGATGTGCTGTCCGCCGTGTTGGAGGTGCGGGCGGCCACGCGGTAGCGGTTGCAGTACGAGTGGTGGCAGAGGTATGAACCGCCGCGCATGACGCGGGTGTTCGGGTCTCCGCCCTGCTCCCAAAGGTCGGCGTTCCACTCCCACACGTTGCCGGCGACGTTGTAGAGGCCGTAGCCGTTGGGGTGGTACGCGTGGACGGGGGCCGTGCCCGCGTAGCCGTCCTCGGCGGTGTTCTTGGTGGGGAAGGAGCCCTGCCAGATGTTGCACATGTGCGCGCCGCCCGGGGTCAGTTCGTCGCCCCAGGCGTAGCGGGCCTGGTCGAGGCCGCCGCGCGCCGCGTACTCCCACTCGGCCTCGGTGGGCAGCCGGCCGCCCGCCCACTTCGCGTAGGCGGCGGCGTCGGACCAGCCGACGTGCGTGACGGGGTGGTCCCAGCGGCCTTCGAGGTCGCTGCCGGGGCCTTCCGGGGTGCGCCACGTCGCGCCCTGAACCCCGCACCACCACGGGGTGGCGTCGGGGCGCGGCGAGATCTTGCGCAGGTGGCCGGGCAGGAACTTCGCGAACACGTAGCTCCAGCCGAAGCGCTCGGCCTCGGTGCGGTGCCCGGTCGCCTCGACGAACGCGGCGAACCGGGCGGTGGTGACCGCGTACGCGTCGATCGCGAAGGCCTTCACGCGTACCTCGCGCACCGGGCCTTCCGCGTCCCCGGGGTTCGCGTCGGAGTCCTCGCTGCCCATGCGGAAGGTGCCGCCGGGCAGGTCGATGCGGGTGTCGTAGGACGGTTCGCCGCGAGTGCCGTGGGGCGTGAGCGTGAGGGTGACCGGTCCCGTGCCGGTGACCTCCGGGCCGCCCTCGCGGGAGGGCGCGCAGCAGGAGGGGGCGGCCGGGCCGGGAGTGCAGCCGCTCATTACGCCACACCCTCCGACTCGAACGCGGACAGCGTCGTGTCGTAGTCGGTCGGCACGTCGTACATCGGTGTCATCCAGTGGTAGAAGTTGTCGCCGCGGTCGCGCAGCAGGTGGTACAGGCGGTGCATCAACTGCGTGCGCACCTCGCGCAGTTCGGGGTGCCCGTAGCGGTTCTGCAGCTCGTCCGGGTCGGCCTCGAGGTCGTACAGCTCGTTGTGGGACTCGGGGTTCACGACGAGCTTGTAGCGGCGGGTGCGCAGCATGCGCTGAGGGTACGGGAAGTGGTGGCCGTGGTACTCGGCGAGGTGGTGCTCGTCCCACTCGGGGTGCTCGCCGCGCGCGATCGGCAGCAGGCTGCGGCTGTCGACGGCCGGAGCGGCGTCGGCGCCCGCGAGCTCCAGGATGGTCGCCGTGTAGTCGGTGAGGGAGACGAACTCGTCGCGCACCTGGCCCGCCGCGCCGCCGGGGACGCGGAGCAGTCCGGGGATGCGGTAGATGTCCTCGTACATGGCGGGGCCCTTGTCGTGCAGCCGGTGGGCGCCGGTGAACTCGCCGTGGTCGGCGGTGAAGCAGACGGCGGTGCGCTCGTCGAGGCCGAGGTCGCGCACGGCCTGCATGATGCGGCCGATCTGTTCGTCGATGAGTGTCACGTAGCCCCAGTACGCGGCTATGAGCTTGCGGCTGTCCTCCAGCGGCATGGTGTCGAACGCCCACAGCCGGCTGTAGTTGCTCTGGACCGGGGGCTTGTTCGCGAATGTCTCGGCCATGGAGGCGGGCAGTTCGACGAGCTCCGGGTCGTACATGTCGAAGTACTCGTTCGGCAGGATGTACGGCAGGTGGGGGCCGAAGAAGTGGGTGGCGAGGAAGAACGGGTCACCCTCGCCGCCGCGCTCGTCCTCGGCGAACCGGCGGAGCATCTCGATGGTGCGGGTGGCGAGGTAGTACTCGAAGGTGGCCTCGACGGGCTGGTGGAGGCGGGCCGCGAGGAGGTTGCCGGGGCTGCCGTTGGGGGTGGTGCCGCGCATCCGGTCGCTGATCGCGTACTCGGGCAGGCCCCGCTCCTTGAGATAGTCGAGGTAGTCGGGGTGGTCGACGGGGTTGTGCCAGCCCTCCAGGTTCGGGCCCTCGAAGCCGTAGTCGGCGGCGGTGCGCTGGACGCCGCCGTGCCACTTGCCCATCAGGCCGAGGTTGTAGCCATCGCCCTTGAGCTGCTCGGCGAAGGTGAACTGGCCGTCGGCGAGGTCCTCCAAGTACCCCACGTTCCGCTCGTAGTTGGCGAGCAGCTTGTGCCGGAAGGGGGCGGCGCCGGTGAGCAGGCTGGCACGGGCCGGGGTGCAGATCGCGGTGGGTGTGTAGCAGCTGTCGAAGCGAGTGCCCTCGGCGGCGATCCGGTCGAGGTTCGGGGTGCGCACGTGCGGGTTGCCGTAGGCACCGAGGGTGTCGACCCGGTGCTGGTCGGTCATCAGGAAGAGCATGTTGTGGCGCACGGCGGTGCCTTTCGGATCGTACGAGGGGGTGGTTCGGGTCAGGAGAGGCGCTACGAGGCGTGGGTGACGGTTTCCCCGGTGGCGGCACCGGCGACTTCCGCTTGAGATGTCACCGCTTGAGATGTCACCGCTTGGGGTGTCACCGCTTGGGATGTCACCGCGTCCGCCGTCGCGTACCCCGCGAGCAGTGGTGACTCGTGGAAGACGAGGGCGAGCGCGCCGAGCGCTCCGGATCGCTCGCCGAGCGCGGCCGGGACGAGTTCCACGCCGCGGTGGACGCGGGTGGCGGTGTACCGGCGGAAGGCTTCTTCGACGCGGCCGAGGAAGACCGGGCCGAGCTCGGCGACCTCGCCGCCGAGCACGATGCGGCGGGGGTTGGCGGTGCTGGACGCGGCGGCCAACGCACGTCCGACGGCGAGCGCCGCGCGGTCGACGACCGTGCGCTCGGTGTCGGCTCCGGCCGCGAACGCCTCCGTGAACCGTTCCCAGCTGCGCCGCCCGGCCGCCCGCAGCAGCGCGGGCACGGCGGCGACCTGCTCCAGACAGCCGTGTCCGCCGCACCAGCAGCGCGCCCCTTCGGCGTCGACGCTGATGTGTCCGAGCTCGCCCGCCGCGCCCTGCGCGCCACGGAACAGCAGGCCGCCTGCGACGAGCCCGCCGCCGACGCCGTACGAGAGCGTGAGGTGCAGGGCGTCGCCCGCGCCGCGGGCCGCGCCCCAGATGGCCTCGCCGAGCGCCGCGAGCCGTGTGTTGTTGTCGGCGAGCACCGGCACATCGAGCGCTTCGGAGACGGCGTCGGCGATGGCCTGCCGCCGGTCCGTGGTGTCTCCGGGGCCCGGTGTGCCGATGCCGACGCCGCCGAGTCCGGCGAGGTCGATGCCTTCGCGGGCGGCGAGGTCGCGCAGCAACTCCAGGGCGGCGGCGGCCTGTTCGTGTGCTCCGGAGCGCTGGGCGTGGTGGGTGCCGGCGAAGGCGGTGACCTCATGTGCCGCGTTGGCGATCGCGACCGTGATGCGCTCGCGGCCCACCTCGATGCCCACCGCCTGGGCGGAGCGCGGGTTGAGCGTGAGCCGGTGCACCGGGCGGCCGCGGCCGGAAGGCGGGCCCGCGGGCTCCTCGGTCACGACACCGTCGGCGAGCAGCTGCCCGACGATGCCGGAGAGCGTGGTGCGCGAAAGGCCCGTGGCGGTGGCCACATCGGCCCTGCTGCTGGGGCCCTGCCTGCGCAGCACCTGGAGGACCCGCTCCACGTTCCCGTACCGCAACTGCCGCAGCACGGTGGGGTTCCCGGTGGGATGTTTGACCACTGCCATGGGTCGGATACTCCCCCGCGCCCCGCATTTACGTCAAGAGTGGCGACAGAAATCAAAACTGCTGGCCCGAACCCCCTTGATTTTCGTCGGAGTGTTGACGCTAATGATGCGGAGCCGACCAGCAAGGGAGCTCGTCATGCCTGCCGTCACCAGGACCTCGGTGTCCGACGCACCGAGCGCGGACGTCCGTTCACGCCGCACGCTTCTGCTCTATCTCTGCGGCGCCTTCGGCGGTCTGCTGTCCGGGTACGACATGGGGATCGTGGCGGGTGCCCAGCTGTTCCTCACCCGCGACCTGGGACTGAGCGCCTGGATGCAGGGCGCGTTCGTCAGCTCCCTGATGATCGGCGCGATCGCCGGCTGCTTCGCGGCGGGGCCCGCCACGGACCGCTGGGGGCGCCGTTCGGTCATGCTCTGCACGGCCGTGGTCTTCGGCGCGGGTGCGCTCGGCATGGCGCTGGCCACGGGGCCCTGGCTGCTCATCGCGTTCCGGGTCGTCACGGGTGTGGCCGTCGGCCTGTCCTCGTCCGTGATCCCCAGCTATCTCTCCGAGCTGGCCCCGACCGCCATTCGCGGCCGGGTGTCGACGCTCAACCAGATGATGATCGCGGTCGGCATCTTCGTGTCGTACCTCATCTCCTACCTGCTGTCCGACGCGGGCGCCTGGCGCTGGATGCTCGGGCTCGCGCTCGTGCCCGCCGCCGTGCTGTTCGCGGGGATGTGGACGCAGCCGGAGACCCCGCGCTGGCTCGTCGCGCACGGCCGCGAGGACGAGGCCCGCACGGTGCTGCTGCGCCTGCACACCGAGGAGGAGGCCGACGCCGAGCTCGCGGACATCCGCGCCGCCGCGCACGGCGCGCACGAACGCCGGGGCCACCTCCGGGAGTTGTTCGCCGACCGCCGGGTGCGGCGCGGTCTGTGCATCGCCGTCGCGATGGCGGTCGTCCAGCAGATCATCGGCTCCAACACGATCGTCTTCTACGCGCCGACGATCCTGAAGGCGGCCGGTTTCGGGGACTCCGCGGCGCTGCTCAACAGCGTCGGGCTCGGTGTCCTTTCGATCGTCACGACGTTCGTGACCGGCCGCCTGGTGGACCGGGTCGGCCGCAAGCCGTTGCTGCTCACGGGGCTCGTCCTGATGGTCGTCAGCATGAGCACGCTGTGCGCGGTGTTCTCGCTCGGTCTGTTGCACCAGACGTTCGGCCAGGTCGCGGCCGTCGCGAGCCTCGCCGTCTTCAAGGTGGCGTACTCGCTGAGCTGGGCGCCACTGCTGTGGGTGATGCTGCCGGAGCTGTTCCCGCTGCGGGTGCGCAGCGTCGGCGTGAGTGTCGGCTCGGGCACGAACTGGGCCGCGAACTTCGCCGTCTCGCTGGTCTTCCCGGTGCTGCTCACGGCCGGGGCGGGCGCCGCCTTCGCGCTCTTCGCGGGCATCTGCGTCCTCGCGTTCGCGTTCACGGCAGTGTTCATCCGGGAGACGGCGGGCCGGTCCCTGGAGACGCTGGAGCGGGCGGCGGCCTGACCCGTCACGTCACATGCGCGCCTGTACGAGCGCGTGGGCGCCGCTGACCCGCCACTTCTGGTGCGGTTCGGCGGCGTCCAGCGCGTCCCGGACGGACGCCTCCAGGCCGACGATCACGTCGCACTTGAGCGTACGGAGCGCGACGACGGGAGTGGGCCAGTACGCGACGCGCTCGGCGAACGGCGCCGTGGGCTCCCACAAACAATCCCCCACCAGGCGCCGGTAGTTCAGGTCCCCCTTGAGTACGGTCAGCGTCGTCGCGGCGAACTCGGCGCGCAGATCGTCGGGCATGTCGGCGTACGGCAGCGGCGCGCAGGAGAAGGGGTGGGCGCGGACCTCGAGCCGTCCGTCCCCCATCGCCTCCCAGATCCGCCCGCCTGCCTCGGCCGCCGCGCCGCCCGCCCGGGTGAGGCGCCGCACGCAGTCGACGACGTCGGCAGTCATCGCGTCGGACACGTAGTACGGGTACGGCTTGACCTGCACGATCACGCGTGCGGCGCGCCCGCTGTCCAGCAGGTGGTCGATGAGCAGCAGGTCGGCGAGGAGTTCCCGCCCGGCGTTGTCCGCGACGAGGCTCACCGTGGCGCCGCCGCCCTGCGGCAGTGCGGCCCAGAACGCGTCCGAGTCGTCGGCAACAAGCTGCGTGTCGACGCCCGGTTCATCGCCGTCGGCGGTGACGCGGAAGCCGAGGTCGGCGCGGTTTCCCCAGAGCGCCCCGAGGAGCAGCCCGCGCTCCCGCTCCGCCACGGACACCTCAGCCAGGCGGTCGACCGCGCCCAGCTCGGCGTCGGTCTCGGGGGTGTCGAGCTCGGCCTGCTTGAACGGCCGGAAGGGATCGACGCCCCACCATGCACCTTGCGTGAAGTAACCGACGGCGCCGAGGAGTTGACGGTAGAAGTAGCTCTCCGCCCACAGGAACGGCGCGTCGAACCACGACGCCCCGAACCATTCGCTCCCCCACGCCTCCCAGCGCTCCCGGTCGTGCGCCCCGTCACCCAGCGGCTCGATCACGCCGTCCGCCGTGTTCCGCAGGAGGGCGTCGAGGGCGCGGTGCTGCTCGGGCCCGTACGGGAACGCGGCACGCACCTTCTCGATGAGCGCGGGGTGCCGTTCGGCGAGGACGCTGCGGGCGAAGGAGCCGGGGACGTTGCCGTGGATGACGGGAGCGGTGGGGGTGTCGGGCATCGGTGGCGGGCTCCTCCGAGGTGGGACGGGCTTTTTAGCCCCTGGGGGGCCTTCCGACCCTAGCCGTAGTGGACGAGGGTCGTGGGCACCACGGCGCGCCGCGCGGCGGCCGGGGTGCCGCCCTGTCCACCGCCCGCCGCCGCGCGCTCTCCGAGCCGCGAGACGAGCAACCGCCCCGCCTCCTTGCCGAGTTCGTCGCTGTCGTACGCCGCGATGGTCAGCGGCAGGCCGAGGACGTCGGCGAGCTCGAAGTCGTCGAAACCCGCGAGCGCGGTGGGGGCTCCGGCCGCCCTGATAGCGCGGAAGGCGCCGATGGTGATGCGGTTGTTGGAGCAGAACAGCGCGGTGGGTGGCTCGGGCAGGGCCAGCAGCTCGGCGGCGGCGCGTGTCGCCTCGGCCGTCTGCTGCTGTCCGAGGCGTACGTGGTCCGGCTCGCGCTCGATGCCCGCCTCGGCGAGGGCGTCGGTGAAGCCGCGCAGGCGTTCCGTGCCCGTGTAGACGGCGGGCGGCGAGCCGAGGAAGCCGATGCGGCGGTGTCCGGCGTCGAGGAGTCTGCGGGTGACGGACCGGGCTCCGCCGTGGTCGTCGACGAGGACGCAGTCGGCGTCGAAGCCGTTCGGTGGGCGGCTCGCGACGACGACGGGCACACCGCCGGCCGCGGCGGCGGCGAGGTGGCGCTGGTCGTCGGCGGCGGGCACGACGATGATGCCGTCGACGCGGCGGGCGACCAGGTCCTCGACGAGGCCGCGTTCGCTGTCGAGGTCGTGTCCCGTGTTGCCGATGACGGTCTTCAGGCCGTGCCCGCCGACGACGGCGTCGACGCCGAGGGCGAGCCGGGAGTAGAAGGGGTTGGCGAGGTTGGTGACGACGAGTCCGACGAGTCCGGTGCCGCTGCCGAGGCGCAGGCTGCGCGCCATCTCGTTGCGCCGGTAGCCGAGTTCGGCCGCCGCCGCGCGCACCCGTTCCGCGGTGGCGGGCAGCACCTTGGGGTCGTCGCGCAGCACGCGCGAGACCGTCATGGCGCTGACCCGTGCCCGCTGCGCGACGTCCCGCACCGTCGGATGCGGGTCCTTGGCGGCGCCGGCGCCGGACGTGCCCAATGTCTCCCCCTTGCCGGTCCTGGTGGCCGCTACCAATCCGGCCCTGTGCGGTTCGTGTCCCGGGTGGCGACCGCGCGCGCCACGCCCAGCAGCGCCGCGTCGCCGGCGAGGGCGGCGGGGCGCATCGCACGAGTATGCCGCGTGGGAGGCGGCCTGCTCACGTCGGCCGCCTCGGGTGGCCAGCCGCCCTTGGCGAGCCCGGTGTGCAGCGCCGGTGCGACCAGGTCCCAGGAGCGTGCCATCGAGCCGCCGACGACGAGGGCGGTGGCCTCGAACGCGGCGAGGCGCGGGCCGAGGACGGCGCCGAGCGTCCCGAACGCCTCGTCCAGGACGCGGCGGGCGTGCCGGTCCCCGGCGCGGGCCCGCTCGGCGATGTCGCGCACGTCGACGCCCTGTTCCCCGTACCGGGCCACCAGGGCTCGGCGGGACACGGACTCCTCCAGTGGTCCGCCGTCGACGGTCGTCAGGTCCATGCGGCCCTCGGGCGGAACTCCGGGGCCCCGGTCGAGGATGCGGCCGTCGGCGAGAAAGGCGGAGCCGACCCCGGTGCCGAGGGTGATGCCCACGACGCGGGAGTGGGCGGTGGCGGCCCCCACCGCCCACTCCCCCAGCAGGAACGCGTGCGCGTCGTTGAGGAAGACCGTTCCGCCCGGCCGCCGTGCCATTCCGTCGAGCAGCGCGGCCCGCACGTCCACCCCGTAGAGCGCCTCGAACTTGCCGACGTCCGCGAAGAGTCCGATGCCGCGCGCGTAGTCGAAGGGGCCGGGCAGGGCCACGCCCCAGGTGGTTCCCGCGGGGGTGTCCAGCGCGTCGGCGCAGCGGCACACCGCGCCGAGGATGTCATCGGCGCGGGCGCCCGGGTCGAGCGGCCGGTGGGTGCGTCGCTCGACCCTGCCGTCGGCCGGTTCGACGAGGCCCGCGGTGACATGGGTGCCGCCGACCTCGATGACCGGGATCACCGGACGAGCGCCTTCACGACCCGTACGGGACCGCCGTCGGCCGCGCGCAGCCGGTACCGGCCGACGGCCGCGGGCACGGTGAGTGTCTCGGCGTAGGACAACGCGTGGGTGTCACCGGCCTCGGTGTGCAGGGTGACACCGTTGCCGTCCACCACGTTCAGTACGTGGAAGCGCCCTGCGGTGTCGTCCTGCGCCTCGGCGCCCGCGTCGAGCGCGTACCTCCTCACCTCGTAGAACATCTCGTCGAGGGCGCCGATGACCTCCTCGCGCCAGCCGTCCCCCTCGCGCAGGGTGTGCGGTTGCTGTACGAGGTCGTGGGCGACGGCCTCGCCGCGCCGTGTGGTGTCCAGGTTGGCGAAGCCGTGCTCGTACGGCAGGGGGCGGGGGTTGCCGTTGGCGTCGGGCCTGAGCCAGTCGTAGAAGCGCAGGCTGTACAGGTACGGGGTGGCGCTGATCTCCAGGACCAGATTGCCGGCGCCGCTGGCGTGCGGGGTGCCGGCCGGGATGAGGAAGAGCTGCCCCTGTTCGGCGGGGAAGGCGTGGACGTGGTCCTCGACCTCCATGGGTGTGCCCTGGCCTGCCGCCGCCTCGACCTGCTTGCGGAAAGCGTCGACGTCGGCGTCCTCGCGCAGGCCGAGGAAGACCTTGGTGTCGGGGCTGCCGATGGTCATGTAGTACGTCTCGTGCTGGGTGTAGGACCAGCCGAACTTCTCGCGCATGTAGGCGGCTTGGGGGTGGCAGTGCAGCGAGAGGTTGCCGCCCCCGACGGTGTCGAGGTAGTCGAAGCGGATCGGGAACGAGGTGCCGAAGCGGGCGTGCGGCTCCTCGCCGAGCACGCTGTCCGGCTCCAGTGCGCACATCAGCTGGAACGGCACCTCGACCTGCGCCTCGGGGCCGGTCCCGACGAGAATGCCCGCCTCGGGTGCGATGAGTTCGTAGCCGAGCGCCGTGTTGCGGGATCCGGGGTTGAAGCCGAGTTCGTTCTGCGCCCAATGCCCGCCCCAGGGCGTCGAGTTGAAGAACGGCCGGGTGCGCACCGGTGTGCGGGCCAGGGCGGCGCAGGTGGCGCGCAGGCCGGGGCCGTCGAGCCATGTCGGGTTGTCGGGGTCCTGGAGGTCGAGCCAGCCGTCGATGCGGGTGGCGATGGTGTCGCGGTGCCGGTCGAGCATGGGCCAGTCGGTGTAGAACAGCCGCCGCAGGTCCGGCTTCTCGCCCGGAAGGCCGAGGTTCGCGCCTGGGGTGCCCGCGACCGTGGCCGCCTCCGCGTGCCGCTTGGGTACGTCGGCGTACCAGAGCAGGTCGTGTGCGACGAGGGCGGCGCCCGGCCCGTACACGACGAGAAGTCTCCCGGCTGGGACCTCGGGTGCCGGCACCGTGTCGAAGAGGTCGTCGAGCGGGTTCTCCGCGAGCTTGCGGAAGTAGGGGTCGTCCGCGCCCTCCGGGTGTCCGACGCGGGCGCGGATCTCGGCGGGTGGTGCGTAGTGGTCCCGTACGTCGAGCAGTGTCGCGCCCGACAGGTGTGCGGCGAGCGCGTCCCAGTCGACGGACGGCGGCCCATCGATCGCCAATACCGCAGGTTTCGACGGGAGTTGAGCCGCCACCCGCTCCCAGCCGGCTGCGAGGACGGCGTCGGGAGCGGGGGCGTAACGCGGGTCGTGCCGGTACACAGAGTCTCCTTTACGCAGCGGTGCGCCGTGTCGGCGTCACCAACGCCGTCAACGTCGGAAGAGCACCGAGATGGTGCCGAGGGCGGGCACGTCGACGGTGACCTCGCCTCCCTCCAGGGCGAGTTCGTCCCCTGCCCGGCCGTGATAGTCCGCGAGCCGCGCCGAGGCGACGGGGAAGAGTGCTCGCACCGGGCAGGCGACGGGTTCCTCGGCGAAGGACTGGAGGCGCAGCAGCACGGCTCCCTCGGCGTCCGGCATGGTGGCGCCGACGAGTCGTACGCGCGGGTCGCCGACGGTCGCGAAGGCCAACCGGTCGGCGGCGTCCGCGCTGACGGCGCCGCGGGCCCGCACCGCGTGCAGTGGACGCGAGGTGCCGGCGGCGGTGCGCGGGCCGAGTCCCGCGACGTCGGCGCCTGTGGCGCAGGAGAGCGAGTACCGGAAGGTGAACTCGAAGGCCTGCTCGCTAGGGAAGTTGGTGTCCCACAGGTTGTTGTGGATCCACGAATAGACGGTGGCGGGTTCGTCGTGGTCCATCGTCTTCGGGAAGGGCGCGTACGGGAGCGCGATGTTGCCGAACTGGACGAGCGGCGCGTCCTGCGTGGCCCAGCCGACGGCGAGGTCGTCCTCCTGGAGCGTGATCCAACGGCGCACCGCGCGCATGTGCAGGGCGGAGCCGGGGACCACGGGGAGGTCGGTTCCGGTCGCGCCGCCCGAGGCCTCCATCCGCACGGTGGGCGTCTCGAAGGCGAAGGGGAACGCGAAGTAGGCGCTCTCCTTGCCGAGGGTGGCGTCCTTGTCGACCTGGTTCTCGATGTCGAGGCGGCCGATGCCGTGCGGCAGAGTGAGCGTGGTGCGCACGCGGTTGGCGCCCGGCGGGCGGGTCTCGTACGTGAGGGTCTCTGCGGTGGCCGTGGTCCGGCGGGCGATGAGTGCGGCGGGCGGGGCGACGGAGCGGTTGCCGAGATGTTCCAGGCGGTCGGAGGCCGTCGTGCGGCTGGAGTTGTGGTTGAAGCCTCCGGACGTGGTGTAGCTGTCGTGGATGTAGGCGTTGAAGCCGGTGATGGCGTCGGCGCGGACGAGTTCGCGGCCGGTCGCCCTGTCGATGACGGAGGCGATGCAGGCGCGGGCCAGGTCGACGCGGACGGCGAGGTGCTCGTTCTCCAGGAGCAGCGGGTCGGTGTGGGCGTGGGCCGCGGCGGCGGTGTCGGCCGGGTTCTCGCGCTCGCTGCCGCCGGTGGGGTTCCAGCCGGTGGCGGTCTTGACGGCGGTCGTCCCCTGCGTGGCGCCGCCCGCGGTGTCGGCGGCGCGGATGTCGACGCGGACGGAGCCGGCGGCCGGTACGTCGTCGACGCGGACGAGGAGGAAGCGGCCCGCGTCGCGGTGCTCCTCGTTGACCTGCGGCCGCTCCTCGTGGGTCAACTCGGCGCCGGTGCGGGCGTCGTGGACGGTCACGGCCTGTTCGAGCGGCACGCTGGATTCCGGGAGGAAGAGCTCGGCGACCTCGGTGCGTGGCCAGGAGCAGGTGTTCACCACGTGGTACGCGGCCGGGGTGTCGGCGGGCCGGGCGAGGCGCTGGCCGAGGCGGGCGTTCGCACGGTTGAGGAGGGACTGTCCGTCGTCGCGGGCGCGCACCGCCTGGCCGTACTTCCAGTGCCACTGCTGCTCGCCGGAGTGACTGTGGTCGTGCCCGTGTGTCCAGGGGTCGCCCGCGCCCCAGGTGTGTTCGTCGAAGAGGGACACCGCTTCGTACACACCCGCCGAGTCACGTGTGTCGTCGGCCGCCCCTTCCGCGCCGAGCACGCCCGCGAACGTGCCGAGGGTCTGCGCGTCGGCGACGACGGACTGGGCGGTGCGGGCCATCGACAGCGGGTGGGCCCCGGAGCCGACGCCGTCGACCCACCAGTCCGTCCAGTCGCCCTCGAAGGTCTGGATCTCGTCGCCCAGCCGGGCTTCGGCGTCGGTGAAGAAGTCCTCGTTGCGGGACAGGCGCAGCTGCGGGTAGGCCCAGGTCTCGTTCCAGCGGCGCACGGTGTCGGCGATGATGCGGCGCGGCGGCGCGTTGTCGCCGAACTTGCCCTGGACGCGCAGGTGCAGGACGTCCCACGGGTAGGGCTCGCGCTTGATCTCCCGCTCGTCCATGGCCCAGCCGAAGACACCACCGCGGTACGGGTAGGGGTTGGAGGCGAGTGATGTCAGGTAGGCGGGCAGCAGGTCGTCGACGGAGGCGTAGTCGGTGTCGAAGCCGAGCAGCGGGCCCTCCATGTACGCGAGCCCGTGCGGGGTGTCGGTCATCCAGACGAGCACGCTGTTGCCGCTGGGCGCCTGCCAGCGGAACAGGCGCGGCAGCTTCTCGCCTCCGACCAGGTGGGGCACGGAGCGTCCGGCCCAATTGTGCGCCACCGAAAGATACTTGACCCCTGCGGCGCTCAGCGCGTCGACCATGCCGACGACATGGCCGGGTACGTCGGTCTGCATCGCCGAGGTGAAGTCGACGCCGCGTTCGTCGCGCACCTGGTGGGCGAGGCGCAGCAGTTCGTGCAGCTCGTCGGTGGAGCAGGTCTCGCTGTGCAGGTTGAACGGCAGCGCGGTCAGCTCGATGCGGCCCTCCTGCACGCGCCGTACGAACTCCTTGACCTGTTCGGCGGGGCGGGCGTCGGCCCACTGCTGGAAGGAGAGCAACGACTCGACACACCAACGGAACTGGGACTCGGGTTCCCAGTCGTCGGTGGCCTGCGTCAGTTCCAGGCAGGAGTCGAGGAACGAGAGGTGTTCCGCGAGGACGCGGCCCTGCGGGTCGGTGTAGCCGATGTCGAGGTGCGAGTGGTGGACGAGGTGGATGGTCCACTCGCGCTGCGGGGTGAGGGTGACGTCGATGCCGTCGCTTCCCGTAGAGGCGACGGTGACGCGCTGCGCGGTGTCGACGGCGGGCAGCAGGAGGCGTACGGAACCGTTCGGCCCGGCGATACGCTCGGCGGACAGCGGCGCCCCGGACTCGGTACGGACGACGAGTTCGGTGGGGATCACGCCCCCGTTCACGGCTTCCACGCGCAACGACTGAAGCAGTCCGCCGTCCTCCGCGCGGCGCATCAGCGGCTCGACGGTGAGCCGCAACGAGCCGCCGGACAGGCTGCCTTCGGCGCTCACGACGGAGCCGCGCAGGCTCTCCCGGATGCGGTCGTTGTCCCAATCGGCGGTGCGGACGAGGGCCCGTGTGGTCATGCGTTCTTCTCCAACTCTGGGTGCGGTGGGGGGTGTTCAGCGGGCGGCGGCGGTGACACCGCGCAGGAACAGGCCGCGGAACGTCAGGAAGACGACGAGGGTGGGCAGGGAGACGATCAGCGCGCCGGCCAGGATGACGGGCGGACCCGACGAGGCGTAGGCGTTGTTGAGGCTGGTGAGGGCGGCCATCACCGGCTGGACGTCGGGGCTGCGGCTGAGCGTGATGCCGAACAGCAGGTCGTTCCAGACGGCGGTGAACTGGAAGATGAACGCGGCCGCCAGGCTGGAGCCCATCAGCGGCACATGGATGCGCCAGAAGATCCGCCGGAACGAGGCACCGTCGATCATCGCGGCCTCGGTGACCTCGGGCGGCATCGTGGTCATCTGGTTGCGGATGAGGAAGAAGGCGAACGGGATCGACCACGCGACGTAGATGAGCATGAGGCCGAGCCGGGTGTCGTAGAGGTTGCCGTCGGCGTACATGCCGAACAGGGGGGCGAGGAACATCTGCAAGGGGAAGAGGGTCCCCGAGTAGATGAGCCAGAACCAGAACGCGGGCCTCGGGATGGGCAGCACCACCACGGCAAACGCCGCCATCGCGGCGACGAGCACGGCGGCCGCGCCGCACACCACCGCGTACATCAGGGAGCCGAGGAAGCTCTCGCCGATGCCCGCTTCGTTCCAGGCGGTCACGAGGTTGTCCCACAGCGCGAAGCCGTTCGGCGTCCAGTCCGCGTTGCCGCTGTACGAGCCGACGGGTGTCAGCGCGTTCACGACCAGCAGGTACAGAGGGACCAGCCAGAGCACCACGCAGCCGGCGACGAAGACATTGCGGAAGGTCTTTCCCACGGGTGTCACTCCTTGTCGGACGGCTCGGGTCAGCGCGGGGACGTCTCGGGCAGCTGCCTGCGCAGATACAGCCACGAGGAGGCGACGACGATGACGGACAGGACGAGGGCGATCGCGGAGCCGTAGCCGATGTGGAAGAGCCGGAACGCCTCGCGGTACATGGTCAGTGCGAGGGTCTCGGAGGAGCGGGCCGGGCCGCCCTGGGTGAGGACCCAGATCATGTCGAAGGCCTTGAGGCTGTTGACGATGGCCATGCCGACCACCACCACGGTCACGGACCGCAGTTGGGGCAGCGTGATGTGCCGGAACATCCGCCAGCCCCGCGCCCCGTCCAGCTCTGCGGCCTCGATGGTCTCGCGCGGGATGGCGCGCAGGCCGATGGCGAAGAGGACCACGTTGAGTCCCGTGGCCTGCCAGGTGCTGGCCACGATCATGGAGAGGGTGTTCTGCGGCCACTCCAGGAGCCATGGCTGGGCGAGGGAGCCGAGGCCGATGGCGTCGAGGACCTGGTTGAGGGAGCCCTCGGAGGTGAGGATGAACTTCCACAGCACGGCGGTCGCGGCGCCCGAGACCGCGTACGGCAGCACGATGACGGACTGTGCGATCAGCCCGAAGCGCATGCGGTGTGTGGCCACGGCGATGGCGAGTCCCGCGAGGACCGGGAGCAGCAGGGTGCCCGCCACCCACATCAGGGTGTTGAGCAGCGAGCGGCCGAAGATGGGGTCGTCGGCGAGCCGCGTGAAGTTGTCGAGGCCGGTGTAGTGGCTGGTGAAGCCGTTGTCCTCGAAGAAGCTGCCGTAGATGCTGCGCAGGAACGGGTACACGAGGAGTACGCCGACGAACAGCAGGGCGGGCAGCGCCCACGGGACCCCGGAGAGCGGGCCACCGAGCCGGCCCGTGCCCTTCTGGCGGCCACTCGCCTGGTGGGGTGTGCGGGTGGGGATCCGGCGGCGGGGTGGTGTCACCTTGGTGGCTTCGACGGGTGCCGTCGTACGCACGGTCTCGGTCATGCCTTCTCCGCCTCCCGCCACACCGGCCATGCCTCGTCGGCGCGGCCCTGCATCGTGCGCAGCACCGACCGGTACGAGGAGGGGTTGATCAGGGCGGCGGCGAGGTCGTCGACCGTGGATTCGACGAGTTCGGGCGGGCCCAGCTCCCAGAAGCGGTTGAGCTTGCGGGCCTTCGTCTCGCGGACGGTCCGGGTGACACCGTCGATCGTGACGTTCGCGGGTGGGACGACGGGGTTGGGGCAGCCGTCCTGCAGGGCGTGCGAGAAGGCCTTCATGACCTGGGGGTGTGTCCACGCGCCCGCGGCCCGCAGCGCCTCCGCGCGGTCGGGTCCGCGGACCGTGCACACCAGCGCGCTGGTCTCGAAGACCACGGCGGGGCGGACGCGGGTGTTCTGCATCGGCAGCACGAACGCGTCGACGTTCTTGCCGGGTTTGCCGCCGACCCCGGCGAAGGTCCCGCCGAGCCAGGACCCGCAGGCCACCATGCCGACCTTGCCGTGCACGACACGCGCGGCGGCCGTGGAGTGGTCCATGTCCAGTGACGTGAACCAGTGCTTGTCGGCGAAGGACCCGATGGTGCGCATGGCCTGTTGGGCGGGCTCGTCGGTGTAGCGGGCGCGCCCGTTCATCAGGTCCTCGTAGAACTGCGGGTTCTGCCGGGTGAGGATCTCTTGGAACCAGATGAACGCGGGCCACCGGCCGGCCGTCGTCGCGTGCAGCGGGGTGATGCCCGCGCGCTTGAGGCGGTCGGCGGTGTGCATGAAGTCGTCCCAGGTCTCCGGCTTCTTCAGGCCGTTGTCCCGGAAGACCTCCGGGTTGTAGAAGAAGACGTAGTAGGCGAGGTTCATCGGCAGCCCGTAGACACGGCCGCGGTAACTGAGCGCGGGCCGCAGCGCCGGGTCGGCCCAGCCCTTGCGGACGGCGCCCGCCCAGTGGTCCGACAGATCCTCGATGCCGCCGGTGCGGGCGAGGTCCTGGAGCCGGTAACCGGACCAGTACTTGAGCATGTCCGGTGTCTTGTTGGTGCGCAGCGAGGACTTGACGACCTGCTCGAAGGACTCCAGGGACGGGATGACCTCGGGCACGAGCGTGATGCCGTCGACCTTGCGCATCGCCTGCCCCGCCGCCTTGAGCGGCGGTGCCCACGTCTGGTTGTCCCCGTGCAGGGCCACCTTGCCGGGAGGCTGCCCGGAGGCGGTGCCGCACGCCGTGAGGAGCGGCGCCGACGCGGTGGCCACGGCGCCGGCTGCGGCCGCCCGCAGCAGGGCGCGTCTGCCGGGCCTCGCGGCCGGAAGAGCTGGACCGATGGACGGCTGACGGCCTGTCATGGGGCGGCTCCCTCAGGCGGACTCAAGATCGTGTTATCGATAACACGCGATGCCGGGAGCATGGCGCGTGCGCGAGCGGGGCGTCAATGGGCGCGGCAGGGCGAATGTTTGGGTGGGCGTGTGACGTGGGGTTCTCGCGCGAAGTGACGGGGTGTCGGCGGCGGTGGCGGTGGCGCATGGTCATCCCGCGCAAAGCGAGGGGTGTCGGCGAAGGCGCGTGGCCGTCACGCGAAAAGCGGCGGGGCGTCGGCGACGGCGCGTGATCGTCCCACGCCCACGCAAGGCGACCGGGAGTCGGCAATACGCGGCCGCCCGCAGCCGCGCACGTCCGCCGAGCATGCCGATTCCGCGGCACACACCAGGGTTGGTGCGATGCCGCGGGTCGGGGACGTGAGTTACGAGGTGGTCGCGGCCAGCGCCATTGGGAGTTGGTCGGCCAAGTAGGCGTAGTCCTTGCGGTCGTTGTAGAGGTGTGCGGACAGGCGGAGGAAGCCGCGGCCGTTCCAGGTCGTGATGGCCGTCTCGCAGCCGATCGTGTCGGCGAGGTGGCGTCCCAGCGCGTGCGCGGCGTCCTGGTCCGATGCCGCGCCGTCGGGCAGGGGGACGAGGCGCATGGCCGGGGCGGGGCTGCCGCCGACCGGGGCCGTGTCCACGCCCAGGGCGTCCGCGAGCAACTGCTGGGCCTCCCCCGCCAGTTCGGACATTTGCCGGCGTGCGGCGTCCCAGCCGAACCGCTCCTCGATGAAGTCCAGGGAGCGCGGCGCCGCGAGCCAGGGGGCGAGGTCCACCGTGCCCTGCTGGTCGAAGCGCTCGGGGAACGGGTAGGGAGCGCCCCAGGAGTCGGTCAACGGGTGCAGACGCTGCGCCCGGTCTCCGCGTGCCACGAGGGCAGCCGTACCGCGGGGCGCGCAGGGCCACTTGTGCAGGTTGCCCACCCAGAAGTCGGCCTCGCCCGCGTCGGCGAGGGGGTCGGCGAGCATACCCGGCGCGTGCGCCCCGTCGACGAGCACGAGGGCTCCTGCCGCGTGGGCGTGCGCCGCGATGTCGGCGACGGGGAACAGGCGGGCGGTGGCCGAGGTGATCTGGTCGACGACCACAAGGGAGGTGGGTGAGGCGGTGTCGCCGAGGGCCTCGGCGAAGAGCGCGGCGATCTGCGCGGAGGTCGCGTCGAGCGGGATGTGCAGGGTCCGTACATGCGCGCCCGCCCGCTCCGCGGCCCGCGTCACTCCCATGGTGACGGCGCCGTAGGAGTGGTCCGTCAGCAACACCTCGCTGCCGGGCGGGAGTTCGAGGGAGCCCAGCACTGTACTGATACCGGCGCTGGCGTTGGGCACGAGCGCGAGGGTGTCCGGGGCGACGCGCAGATAGCGGGCGATCTCGGTGCGGGCCCGCGCCACGCGCTCCGGGAGCCCGCGGAACCACCGGCACGGGTTGCTCTCCATCTCCGCGCGCAGCGCTCGCAGCTCGTCGAGGGTGACACGGGGCACGGCACCGAAGGAGCCGTGGTTGAGGTGGCGTACGTCGGGGTCGAGCGCCCAGGCGTCGAGGGGGTGGGAAGACATGTCACTCCGCGAGTCATCCGATGACTGTGGTCCGATCGTGTCGTACTCGCAGGACCGTAGGCGGTAAATTGCTTGCTGAACAGGGGTGGTTGGGAATTCTGGGAATCATCCCCAGCGCATGCTGCAGGATTCATCGGATGACTCCTCGGACGACACGAGGACAAAGGGGGCAGGACCATGACGGCCACCGATACGGCGGCAGCGGGGCTGCGGGCGATGATCGCGAGCGGTGAACTGGCTCCGGGCGCGCGGCTGCCGCCGGAGCCCGACCTGTGCGCCCGCCTCGGGGTGTCACGCGGCTCGCTGCGCGAGGCGGTGCGCTCGCTCGCGGCGCTCGGGATGCTCGAACCCCGGCACGGCGCCGGCACGTTCGTCTCCGCGCTGCGTCCGGCGCACATGCTGGCGGGCTTCGCCGCGATGGTCGACGTACTCCCCCTCGACGGCCTCCTGGAACTCTTCGACACCCGCCGCGCCGTGGAGTGCCAGGCGGCCGCGCTGGCGGCGGCCCGCGCCGACGAGAAGGTGATCGCGCGGCTGCGGGAGCTTCAAGCGCGCCTGAGCGCCACCGAGGACGAGCAGGAACTCCACGACCTGGACCACGAGTTCCACACCACTATCTGCTCGGCCTCCGGCAACGAGACCCTGGCCGCGCTCGCCGGCGTCCTGCGCTCCCGGGGCCGCCACTACAACGTGTACGGCTCCGCGCAGGGCACGGCGGTCCGCGCCGCGAGCGACCAGGGCCACGAGGCGCTCATCGACGCGCTGGCCGCCCACGACCCCACCGCGGCGGCAGCGGCGACGGGCGCGCACCTCACCCGGACGGAGAGGTGGCTGCGGCAGCTGCGCCCTGCGCCGGAACCGGGCTGACGGGGCGGTCGAGCGGGACGAGGCAGCCGCCGAGTGCGCGAAGCCCGACCGTGTCCCCGGGGAGGGCCGTCAGCGGCGCGCGATGGGCGACCAGGCAGCGGGTGCCGTCGGCGAGCCGGACCGTACTGGTTCGCCCCCTGCCGTGGTACGTGGTGCGCTCCAGGGTGCCCTCCCAGTGGCACTCGGCGTGCCCGGGCTCGACCACGGTCAGGTCCTCCGGGCGCAGGGCCAGTTGGCAGGGCGCGTGGTCGAGCTCGCCTGCGTGCTCCGCGATCTCGGCGAGTGGCCGGGCGGACGGCAGGTCGGGCACGAAGCCCGTCGGGGTGCGGCGGCCCGCGATCAGCGTGACCTGGCCGACGAAGGACGCCACGAACGACGTCGCGGGACGTTCGTAGATGTCGGACGGCGAACCGACCTGTTCGATGCGGCCGTTGTTCATGACCGCGACGACGTCGGACATCTCCAGCGCCTCCTCCTGGTCATGAGTGACGTACACGGCGGTGATCCCGGCCTCGCGTTGCAGGGTGAGCAGTTCGTGGCGCATGTCGACGCGCATCTTCGCGTCGAGGTTGGACAGCGGCTCGTCGAGCAGCAGGACGGTCGGGCGCAGCGCCAACGCCCTTGCCATCGCGACGCGTTGCTGCTGGCCGCCGGAGAGCTGGCCGGGGAAGGCGTCGGCGCGCTGGGCGAGGCCGACCTGGTCGAGGGTCTCGTGCACGCGGCGGGCGATCTCGGCCTTGGGCAGCTTGCGGAGCTTCAGGCCGTACGCGACGTTCTCGCTCACCCTCATCTGCGGCCACAGCGCGTAGTTCTGGAACACGAATCCGACATCGCGCTTCCATGGCGGGACGTTCGCCACGTCGCGGTCCCCGAAGCTCACCGAACCGCTGGTCGCCGTCTCGAACCCGGCGAGGATGCGCAGCAGCGTCGTCTTGCCGCAGCCCGAGGGGCCCAGCAGGGTGGTGAAGGACCCGGCGGGGACGGACAGGTCGATGCCGTCCAGCGCCAGGTGTTTGGGGAACTGCTTGCGGACACCGGAGATGGTGACGCCCACGGAGGCGGCGGAAGCGGGCAGGTCTGTGGCCATGTTGGGTGGAGTCCCGTCACGAGGTTCTGAGGTCGGAGAAGCGGCGCCGGACGAAGTACAGGGGCACGTAGACGCTGACCATCAGGACGACGGTCATCGCGGAGGCGACGCCGAACGGGCTGCCGGGCTGCACCGCGTTGTTGAAGATCACGACGGTCATCGTGACGAAGGGGACCGCGTAGACCATGATCGTGGCGCTCAGTTCGGTGATCATCTGGAGGAACGCGACGGTGCCGCCGGACACCACGGCGGGCCGGATCGCGGGGAGCGTCGCCTGCCGGAACGCCCGCAGGGGCTTGGCGCCGACGCTGACCGCGGCTTCTTCGAGGGCCGGGTGCACCTGGGTCATGGCGGCCTCGACCGACTTCATGAAGTACGGCAGGCGTCGGGTCAGATACGCGAGCACGATGATGGTCGCCGTCCCGGTGAGGATGAGCGGCGCGCTGTTGAAGCTGAGGATGAGGCCGATCGCGAGGACGGTGCCCGGCAGGATGTACGGGATCATCACCATGATGTTGAGCGCCGGGGCGAGGACCCGGTAGCGGCGGCGCACCGTGATGTAGGCGGTGAGGACGCCGACGAGGATGCACAGCACGCAGCCGATGCCGGCGAGGACGAAGCTGGTGAGGATCGTTCCCAGGTCCTCGGCGAACAGCTGCCGGTAGTTGGCGAGGGCGGGCGTCCAGGTCAGGATGCCGGTCTGCCAGGTCAGGAAGCTGGTCCCGATGACGACGAGGTGGGGCACGAAGGAGATGAAGAAGACGAAGCAGAGCCAGCCCGTCATGAGGACCTTCTGGGCTCGGCCGACCGGCTGCAGCGGCCGGGTGCGCACGCCCACCGAGGCGTAGGTCCTGCGCCGCAGCGCCCACTGCTGCACGGCGAGGGTGGCTCCGGCGACGGTGAGCATGACCAGGCTCGCGGAGGAGGCGAGGGCGGGGTTGGTGCTGACCTCGCTCAGGAACTCGTTGTAGACCTGCACCGGGAGCATGCGGTAGCCGCCGCCGATGATGAGCGGGGTGCCGAAGTCCGCGAAGATCTTCATCGCGGCCGTGTAGAAGCCGGTGACGAGGGCCGGAACGGCGAGCGGCAGGATGATGCGCAGCCGGGTGCGCCACGGGTTGCTGCCCACGCTCGCGGCGGCCTCGTCGAGGCTCGGGTCGATGGACCGGAAGGTGTCGTAGGCGATCAGGAACGTCATGGACTGGGTGGCCCAGATGGTCACCCAGATGATGCCGCCCGGCCCGATGATGGTGTCGAACGGCAGCGGGACGACGTCCGTGAGGATGCCTCCGCGCCCCAGCAGCATGACCCAGGCGTAGGCGCCGAGGAACGGCGGCGAGACGGTCGCCATCGTCGCGAGGGTGAGAAAGAGGCCCCGTCGCGGCAGGTCGTACTGGGCGAGCAGATACGCCGCCGGGATCCCGACCAGGCAGGACAGCAGCCCGGCGACGAAGGACACCAGCACCGAGTGCCACAGGGCTTCGGTGAAGCGGGCGGTGGTGAAGAACTCAGCGAAGTGCGCGAGGGTCGCTCCGCCGTGGCCGTCACTGAACGCCGCTGTGACGATGCGCAGTTGGGGCAGCACGATGATGGCGAGCAGCAGCAGGGTGAGCAGTACGGCGATGAGGACCCAGACGCCGGGCCGTCTGCGGGGCCGCCGGACAGCGGTACGTGTCTGCGTCTCGCGCGGGATGTCGGTCGTGACCATGGGACGTCCGGGGCCCGCCGCTACTTGGCGCCCGAGGCGGCGTCGAACTTGTCGAGCACCTTCGGCTGCTCGCTCACGAACTCCGCTGGGGACTGGGCCAGATGGAGGCTCTTGCCCGCGGCGAGTCCGGCGGGCGCGGGCAGATCGGTTCGGGCCGAGCGGCGCCCGACGGCATCACTCATGACCTGTTGCCCCTTGGCCGACATGAGGTAGTCGACGAAGGTCTTCGCGTTCGCGGTGTGGGGCGCGTCCTTGATGACGGCCGCGGCGCCGATCTGGTTGGAGACCACGTCGGTCGGATAGACCAGCTTGAGCGGCGCCTTGGCCTTCACCCAGGCATTGCCCAGGTCCTCATTGATGAAGGCCACCGGGAACTCGCCGTTGCGTACGCCCTTGAACATGGCGTCACTGCTGTCGGTGACCTTGGCGTTGGGGAGGAACTTGTCGACGTAGTCCCAGCCGTACTTGCTCACCATGCCGGCGAGAACCGAGTAACCGGTGCCGGATGAACGGGGGTTGGCGAATCCGATGCCGCCCTGCTTCTTCCACTTCGGGTCGGCGAGGTCGTCCATCGTCTTCGGATAGTCGGCCGGGTTCTTGACGCGGTCGGTATTGACCGCGATGGCCTGGTAGAGCAGATCGGTGGCGTGCCACTGGTGCTTGGGGTCGGTGGCCACCATGTGCTTGTCCTGGTCGAGTTCGGCCGGCGCCCAGATCCCCTTGCCCGCGACGGCCTTGTAGTTCTCGATGGATCCGCCCCACGCGACGTCACCGAGAGGGTTGGCCTTCTCGCCCTGGATACGGCTCATCAGGGGGCCGGTGCCGGAGATCGCGGTGAGCGTCACCTTGATGTCGGGGTGGGCCTTCTCGAAGGCCTTCACGATGGGGGCCGTCACCTCGGGCCCGGACGAGGTGTAGACGGCAAGTCCCTTGCTGTCACCGGACTTCTGCCCGCCGACGACGGAGCTGCAGGCGGTGAGGGCGAGCGCGGTGACGGCGAGGAGACAGACACGTACGGATCTCATGCGGAGTGCCTTTCTGCTTCCCGCGGGGACGTGGCGGCGACCCACACGGGGTTGGAGACGGCGAGCGAGGAGGCGTGCGAGCGATTGCACGAGGCCCAGAAGTAGGGGTCGTCGCTGGAGGCGTGCAGCTCGGCGCGGTAGTGGCCGGGGAGCGGGCGCGGGTCGCTCACGCGGATGTGCGCGGGCCCTGCGGCCTCCACCGGTTCCATGTGCCAGAGCAGCCCGCCCCGCAGGATGAACAGCACGGCGGGGCGCGGTGTGTCGACGTCCACGTCGAGATGAACAGCCCCGCCCGGTGACACGGCCACGGTCCCACCCATCGCGCACGCGCCGGAGTCGCTACGGGCGGACAACCACAGCCCGGCACCGCGCGACACGTACGCCTCGCCCGCCCGCAGCGCGCCGAGGATGCCCTCCCGGCTGCGCTCCGCCCGTACGACGGTGGTGACTTGGCCGAGCCGGTGTTCGGGCTTCTGGGGGTGGTGGCAGTCGGTGCCGGCGACGCCGGTGATGCGGTGCCCGGCGGCGAGCAGCCGGTCCCACAGTCCGACGGCCGCGTCGTTGTTGGCGCCCTGACCGAAGTTGTCGACCTCCAGGAGGTCGACGTCGTCCCACGTGTGGTCATCCCTGCGCCACGCCTGACGACCGCTGAAGGGATGGTTGACACCGACGAGGCCGTCCTGGGCATGCACCTCGCGGGCGGCGTCGGCGAAGTCCCAGCCCTCGGCGTCGACGTAGGTGCCGGGCCATCGGGACAGGCCGTGCAGATTGGCGTGGCCGAAGTGCGAGGTCAGCTCGATGGACCGCAGGAGCACGAGCCCGTCGGCGGCCCCCTCCTCCTCCAGACACGCGAGTTCCGCCCAGTGACTCGACGTGAAGTGGTCACTGACGGCGAGGAAGTCGAGCCCGGCGGCGCGGGCGGCGTCCAGCAGGGCGGGGAGGTCGGCGGAGCCGTCGCTGTGGAGGGAGTGCGAGTGGAGCTCGCCGCGGAGCCAGGTGGGTGGTGACTTCGGTGCCGGCACCGCGGGCCCACGTCGCGTACGCGCTACGGACGCTTCGGCAACGCCCGGAGCACCCGCACCCACCTCCACATCCCCCACATACACCCGCAGCTCGTAACTCCCGCCCTGCGTGAACCGGTCGAGGTCGATGCGGATGGTCCACTCCCCGGCGGGCAGCGGCCCCGCATGACACCCGAGGTCGGCGTGCCCCTCCCCCACCTCGAAGGACAGCCGACGGGGCCCGGGATCACCAGGGCACTGCACATGACCGCGCAGGAACCCGGCGGGGTCGAGGGCGGCGGCGTAGAGCTGGAAGCAGTCGGTGACCTTCTCGAAGTCCAACTCGACGCGGAGCGTGCCGACGCCCTCCGGGAGGGCGAGGGCACGGTCCAGATACTGCTCCGTGATCGACGCGGGGTCGATGGTGCGGGTCTCCCGCAGAACACGGCGGCTGCTCACCCGGCCTCCTTGAAGCGCACCACGAGCGCCACCGGCCCCCGGCGATCACCCGGGCCGCGCAGACTCGCTCACCAACTTGCAAGAACGTGCGCATAGTTGAGCACGCTTCTTCGTGGCGCGCCAGCGAGTGCGCAGAATTGCTCGGTGGGCCGGGTGGTGCGGTGAGGCCGTCACCCCGTCGCCGCCGCCTCCCGAATCCGCGGCTCGAACTCGCGGCGTACGTACGCGTCGAACGGGGGCGTCAGTGCGCCGTCGATGACCTGTCGGATTCCGTGTTGCGCCGCGAGCTCCTTGAGGGACGCGCGGGATTCGGGGCCCACGCCGCCGCCGATGATCAGTACGCCGAACTCCTCGGTCTCAAGGAGTCCTTGCGCCTCGTCGTCCGTGCTCACCCCTTCCGCTTCGAACCCGTCCGCGTGCAGCGTGGTCAGTACCTCTGTCACCCTCGCGGGCGTCCTTCCCAGCACAAGTGTCTTCATGGGGCGAACCTAGAAGCTCAATCGGACTTGAGGTCAAGTCCTGCCGCCGCCTGTGCACGGCGGCGTCTGCGGAGGGCGGCGTAGGAGGTCAGGACGACCACGACCGTGAGCAGGCTCGCGGCGAAGTCCGCGCGGGTTGCCGGGAGGATCGCCATCGCGGCGATGACCACGACCATCGCGCCGATCGTGAAATAGCTCAGGTAGGGGTAGCCCCACATCTTCAGGGTCAGGGAGTCGGGGTCCTCGCGTTCCAGGCGCTTGCGCAGGCGGAGTTGGGAGAGGGCGACCAGGAGGTAGACGAAGAGGGCGACCGCTCCGTAGGAGTGCACGATGAAGGAGAAGACCGTGTCCGGGGAGACGTACGCGAAGACCACGGACACGTAGCCGAGGACCGTGGCGAGGAGGATGGCTCGGCGTGGGACTCCGCTGCGGCTGAGTTTCGTGAGGCCGCGTGGGGCCTCGCCCTCGCGGGTGAGGGCGAAGACGATGCGGGACGCGGAGTACAGGCCCGCGTTGAGGGAGGAGAGGACCGCGATCAGGATCAGGATGCGCATCATGGTGTCCGCGCCGGGGATGCCGATCTCCTGGAGCGCCGCGATGTACGGGCCGCCGTTCAGCTTGTCCGAACTCCACGGGACGATCGCGACGACCAGGAAGATCGAGCCCACGTAGAAGAGCAGGACGCGCAGGACGACGGAGCGGGTGGCGCGGGCGACGTTGCGGCCGGGTTCGGAGGATTCGGCGGCCGCGAGCGCGGCGATCTCCGCGCCGGTGAAGAAGCCGACCGCCGGGATGATGGAGGTGAGGACCGGGCCAAGGCCCATCGGCAGGAAGCCGCCGTGCGCCGTCAGGTTGTCGACGCCGCCCGCGTCGTGGGCTCCCGGCCACAGGCCGACCACGAAGACGAGGCCCACCACGAGGAACACCGTGATCGCGGCCACCTTGATCGACGAGAACCAGTACTCGAACTCGCCGAAGGTCTTCACCGACAGCATGTTGACCGCGGTCAGGATCAGCATCAGGGCGAGGCTGATCGTCCAGAGTGGCAGGCCGGGGAGCCAGGCCTGGACGAGTTCGGCGCCGGCGACCGCTTCGAGGGCCACGACGTTGACCCAGAAGTACCAGTACAGCCAGCCGATCGTGAAGCTGCCCAGCGGGCCGAGGGCCAGGCGGGCGTAGGCGTGGAAGGAGCCTACGGCCGGGCGTGCCACCGCCATTTCGCCGAGCATCCGCATCACGAGGATGACCAGGCCGCCGGCGAGTGCGAAGGAGATCACGGCGGCGGGCCCGGTGTCCTGGATGACGACGCGGCTGCCGACGAAGAGTCCGGCGCCGATGACACCGCCGATCGCGATCAGGGTCATGTGGCGCTGCTTGAGGGCGCTGCGCAGACCGGGGCCGCCGGAGGGCTCGGCCGTGCCGTCGTCCCGCAGGGATCTGTCGCTGGTGTCCGTCACGTCCGCCTCTTCTCCGTACGTCTGCGTGGGCCTGCCCGGCGGCACCGTCCCATGATGATCATTCGGCGCCGTCGGACAGTCTTGGCACGCCCGGAGGCACACCGGGGCGCGTTCAACGAACCGTTCACACGGTCGAAACGACCGGTCGAAGCGATCGACGCCTCAGGCCACGGAGCGGGCGACCGAGGCGACCATCTCGTGCACCCCTTCGAGCAGCTCACCGAGCACCGCCCGGTCCGCGACCAGCGGCGGAGCCACCATCAGCATCGTCGCGCCGCGGTCGTCGGGCCGCAGGATCACGCCTGTGCGGCGCATCGCGTCCGGCAGCACCTCGCGCAGGATCCGCGTCGACTGTTCCTCGGTCAGCTCGCGGCCGCTGTCCCGGTCGGCGGTGAACTCGACCGCGTAGAAGAAGCCGGTGCCGCGGACGTCGGCGACGACCTGGTGGCAGTCCTTGATGTCGTCGAGTCCGGCCTTCAGGCCGGGGCCGAGGGCGCGTACGTTGCCGGGGATGTCCTCGTCGCGCATCGCGCCGATGTTGGCGACGGCCACGGCGGTGGACACCGGGTGCCCGCCCCAGGTCGCGCCGTGCGTGAACGTGCCGCCGAGCGGCGAATCGTACAGGCCCCGGACCAGGGGCTCGCGGACGATGGCGCCGCCGAGCGGGGCGTAGCCCGAAGTGGCTCCCTTGGCGAAGGTGACCAGATCGGGGACGACGCCCTCGGCCGCGCTGCCGAACCAGTGGCCGAGCCGGCCGAAGGAGCAGATGACCTCGTCGGCGACGAGCAGGATGCCGTGCTCGTCGCAGATCCGGCGCAGTTCGCGCCAGTAGCCGTCCGGCGGGACCAGGGCGCCGCGGCCGTTCTGCACGGGTTCGGCGAAGACCGCGGCGACCGTCTCCGGGCCTTCCTCGGCGATGGCCCGCTCGATCGCGCGGACGCAGTCGAGTTCCGCCGCCGGGCCGTAATCGCCCGTGAATCCAAGGGTGTTGGGGACATGCCGGATGCCCGGGAGCAGCGGCCCGAAGGGCTCCCGGATCTTGGGGAGGCCGGTGACGGACAGGGCGCCCAGGGTGACACCGTGGTAGGCCATCGACCGGCTGATGATCTTCGTGCGCTCCGGCTGTCCCTGCGAACGGTGGTACTGGCGGGCGAACTTGATCGCCGTCTCGACCGCCTCCGAACCGGAGTTGACGAAGTACGTCACGTCCAGGTCGCCCGGCGCGAGTTCGGCGATCAGGCTCGCCGCCTCGATGGCGGGCGGGTGGGCGGCGCCCCAGTTGGTCGAGTACGCGAGGGTCTCCATCTGCTTGGCGCCCGCGGCCACGACGTCACCGCGGCCGTGGCCGATGTTCACGCAGAACAGCCCGGAGAGGCCGTCGAGGTGGCGCCTGCCCTCGTCGTCGTAGAGATAGCAGCCGTCGCCGCGGACGTACACCGGCGGCGGGGTGTCGTACCAGCTGTCCTTGCGGGTGAAGTGCGGGCCGAGGTGACGCTGGGCCTTGGCACGCAGGGTGGGGTCCTGGGGCACGGTGCGCTCCTTCGCGGTCACGTTCACGTTCATGTCACGTTCGTGTTCGTGTTCGTGTTCACAGCAGGGCTTGGTCCACGTCGACGTGCTTCATGTCATGAGCCTCGGCCACCGGACGGTAGGTGAGCCGCCCGCCGAGCGTGTTGATGCCCCGCTTCAGCGCCGGGTCGGTCGCCGCCACCGCGCGCAGACCGTGGTCGGCGATGGCCTTGACGTAGGGCAGCGTGACGTTGGTGAGGGCGTGGGTGGAGGTGTGCGGGACCGCGCCGGGCATGTTGGCGACGCAGTAGAAGAGGGTGTCGTGGACCCGGTACACGGGGTCGGCGTGGGTGGTGGGCCGGGTGTCCTCGAAGCAGCCGCCCTGGTCGACGGAGATGTCGACGAGGACGGCGCCCGCCTTCATGCGGGCGACGAGGTCGTTGCTCACGAGGCGGGGCGCCTTGGCGCCGGGGACGAGGACCGCGCCGATCACCAGGTCGGCGTCGAGGACGGCCTGTTCGAGGGTGAGCCGGTTCGAGGCGAGTGTGGTGATGCGGCCCTGGTACATCCGGTCGGCGGCGCGCAGCTTGTTCACGTCGGTGTCCAGCAGCACGACGTCCGCCCACATGCCGGTGGCGACGGCGACCGCGTTCATGCCCGCCACTCCGGCACCGATGACGACGACGCGGGCCGGACGGGTTCCGGAGACACCGCCCGTCAACACGCCGCGCCCGCCCCCGCCGCGCATCAGGTGGTACGCCCCGACCTGCGGCGCGAGCCGGCCCGCGACCTCGGACATCGGGAAGAGCAGCGGCAGCGAGCCGTCGGCCGCCTGCACCGTCTCGTAGGCGACAGCGGTGGTGCCGGCGTCGAGCAGCGCCTGCGTGCAGGCACGGGACGCGGCGAGGTGGAGGTAGGTGAACAGCACCTGGTCGGGGCGGAGCCGGTGGTACTCCTCTGCCACCGGCTCCTTCACCTTCAGCACCAGGTCGGCCCCGGCCCATACGTCGTCGGCCGCCGGCAGGACGCGGGCTCCGGCCTCGGCGTAGTCGGCGTCGGGCAGCGCGGACCCGGCTCCGGCGCCCGCCTCGACGGTGACGGTGTGGCCGTGTGCGGTCAGTTCGTGGACCCCTGCGGGGGTCAGGGCGACGCGGAACTCGTTGTTCTTCACTTCCCGCGGAATACCGATCCTCACGGTTCGACTCCCCTCTGGCCCGGCCCGGAATGCGGCGCGGACGCGGTACGACAGGCGTGGGTGGGCGCGCTCGACACGAGTTGGGGTGGAGGCTGCGACGTCTGGACTGAGCCTGAGTCATTGCTGGACAGAGCCTGCGTCATTGCTGGACAGAGCCTGCGCGGAAGGTGGCGTCGGCCGTCGCACCCTCGTGCGCCGGGGCCACCACGGCTACCGTGCCGAACGGGACGGCGACCGCAACAGGTCCAGTTGCGTGCACGCTGATGGTGCCAGGCCGACGGCGAGACGGAGGCGGTACGTGCCGCGTACGTTGATCGAGATCGAGCGGGGTCGCGGGGAGCCGCTGTACCGGCAGGTGCGGCAGGCCATCGAGCACGGCATCGCGTCGGGGCGGCTCGACGCGGGCGGCCGGTTGCCGTCCTCGCGGCTCCTCGCCCAGGAGTTGGGGGTGTCACGGAACACGGTCACCGCGGCGTATCAGGAGCTGGTGGCCGAGGGTTTCGTGGAGAGCCGGGCCCGTTCGGGGCTTTTCGTCAATCCGCGGATGCCGGCCCGCCCGGAGCCGGAGCCGGCGCCTCCGCAGGAGCACGCCTTCGACTGGTCGGGGCGGCTGCGCGGTCGCGAGGGGGACCGGCTTCCGCACATCGAGAAGCATCACGACTGGGCGCGCTACCCGTATCCGTTCCCCGCGGGTCAGGTCGATCCGCGGGCCTTCCCGGCGCGGGCCTGGGTGCGCGCGCTGAACCGGGCGCTCGACCGGCCGCACGCCGCCTGGTCGTTGCAGGACTGCGTGGCCGACGACGATCCGTTGCTGGTGGAGATGGTCCGTTCCCACCTTCTGCCCGCACGCGGCGTGGCGGTGGAGGCGTCCGAGGTGCTGATCACCATCGGCTCGCAGCAGGGGCTTGATCTGCTGGGGCGGGCGCTGCTCGGGCCCGGCTCGGTGGCTGCCGTGGAGGATCCCGGGTACCTGGACGCGCGGCACATCTTCCTGCGGGCCGGGGCCCGGTTGCACCCCCTGCCCGTCGACGCGGACGGACTGCGCCCGCCGGGCACCCTCCGCGGCGTCGACCTGCTGCATGTGACGCCCAGTCACCACCATCCGACCAATGTGACGTTGGGGCCGGGGCGACGGCAGGCGCTGCTCGAGGCGGCCAGGGAGGCGGGCACGGTCGTCGTGGAGGACGACTACGACAGCGAGTTCCGCTACGAGGGCATTCCGACGCCCGCGCTCAAGTCGCAGGACACCACGGGGCAGGTGGTGTACCTGGGCACGTTCTCCAAGTTCCTCGCGCCGGGCCTCAGGCTGGGCTATCTCGTCGGCTCGGCCGAACTCGTCGCACACCTGCGGGAGTTGCGCCGCTATTCGGTGCGCCATCCATCCGGCCATTTGCAGCGGGCGCTCGGCCTGCTGATCGAGTCGGGCGACTACCAGTGGGCCGTACGGCGCAGCCGGGCACGCCTCGGAGCGAAGTGGCGGCTGATGCGGGACGCCGTGAACGCGTCGCTGTCGTGGGCGAGTTCACCGGCGCCGGGCGGGGTGAGCCTGTGGATGTCGGGGCCGGAGGGGCTCGACTGCCGGGAGCTGGTGCGGCGGGCGCGCGAGCGCGGTGTGCTGATCGAGCGGGGTGACATCTTCTTCCTGGCGGGCCTGGACGTCCCGGCAGGCCCGGACTTACTGACGGGCCCGGACCTCCTGACACGCCCGGACCTCCTGGCAGGCCCGGCCTTCCAGGCGGGCCCGGATCTCGACGCGCTGCGGCACTTCCGAATCGGCTTCGCGGCGCCACGGGCCGACGTCATCGAGCCGGGCATCGCGATCCTCGGCGACGTCGTGCGGGAGTTGCTGCCGGCGCAGTGACCTTCAGTCCGCCTCGACCCGGGCGATCCGTTCGGCCGCCTGCCGCAGCACCGGCACCAGTTCGACGGCCCGCTGCACATCGACCCGTACGGCGGGCGCCTGGAGGGCGACGCACTGACGCACCCGCGAACCGGCCGGGTCGCCGTCCGGCTCGCGGGGCACGGGCACCGCGGCACACACCAGGCCTGGCAGGAACTCCTCGTCGTCCAGGGCGAAACCGTCCCTGCGCACCTGGTCGAGCTCGGCCTCCAGGGCGTCGGGGTCGGTGCGGGTGCGCGCGGTGAACGCCTTCAGCGGGGCCGCGGTGAGTATCTTGCGGCGCTGGGCGGCGGGCAGGAACGCGAGGATCAGCTTTCCGCTGGCGCTGCAATGAACCGGGACGCGGGAGCCGGGCCGCAGCGCGAAACGCAGCGGCTCGGGGGTCTCGACGCGGTCGAGGTAGACGACCTCCGGTCCGGCCGGCGCGGTCAGATTGCAGGTCTCGCCGATCTCGTCGACGAGGTGGCGCAGGACGGCGTGCCGGGCGGCGTGGTGGGTGCCGTGGCTGAGCAGGTCCTCGGCGAAGGTGCGCAGCCGGCCGCCCGCGCCGTAACGGCGGCCGTCGCCCTGCCGGTCGAGGAGGCCCGCGCCCTCCAGCTGCTGAAGCATCCGGTGCACGGTCGGCTTGGGCAGTCCGGTCTCGGCGACCAGCTCGGTCAGGGTGACCAGCCGGTCGGTGCGGGCGATGTGTTCCAGCAGGGCGAACAGGCGCAGGGCCGGGGTTCCGTCCTCCATGTGCACCATCCTCAACTCTCCCTCTGCAGGGGCCAGTTGTCGGGCCCCCGAACGTAGCAGCCCGTCCCGGATTTCGGTACGCACGGTTGACGCTGCCGAGACGCCCGCTCTACGGTCCTCGACGTGTCCCGCTTTTGGGAACACCACGTACCGGATCCCGGAACCTGCTCTCCCCCCACCGAACATGCGCCACCCCGCACCAGCACCGACAGCACGTCGAAGGGTGGAAACTCCATGACCAGCAGTGCGCCCCAACCGCAGTTCACGACCGAGGACGGCCGTCAGGTGGCCGCCGGCGTGCAACGGATGACCCCTTCCGAGTCGTTCGTGGAGACCCTGGTCTCGCACGGCGTCAAGGACATCTTCGGCATCATGGGTTCGGCCTTCATGGACGCGATGGACATCTTCGCGCCGGCCGGCATCCAGCTGATCCCGGTCGTGCACGAGCAGGGCGCGGGCCACATGGCGGACGGCTACGCGCGGGCCAGCGGCCGGCACGGCGTGGTGATCGGCCAGAACGGTCCGGGGATCTCCAACTGCGTCACGGCGATCGCGGCGGCCTACTGGGCGCACTCCCCCGTCGTCATCGTCACGCCCGAGGCGGGCACGATGGGCATGGGGCTCGGTGGCTTCCAGGAGACCAATCAGCTCCCGATGTTCGAGGAGTTCACCAAGTACCAGGCGCACGTGAACAATCCGCGCCGGATGGCGGAGCTGACGGGCCGCGCCTTCGACCGGGCGATGAGCGAGATGGGGCCGACGCAGCTCAACATCCCGCGCGACCACTTCTACGGCGATATCGAGGCCGAGATCCCGCGCCCGTCCCGCCTCGACCGGGGTCCGGGCGGTGAGCGCAGCCTGGAGGAGGCGGCGCGGCTGCTCGCCGAGGCCGAGTTCCCGGTGATCATCTCCGGTGGCGGTGTGGTGATGGGCGACGCGGTCGAGCAGGCGAAGGCGCTGGCCGAACGGCTCGGCGCGCCGGTCGTCAACTCGTACCAGCACAACGACTCGTTCCCCGCGAGCCACCCGCTGTGGTGCGGGCCGCTCGGCTACCAGGGTTCCAAGGCGGCGATGAAGTTGCTCGCGCAGGCCGATGTGGTGGTCGCGCTCGGCACCCGGCTCGGCCCGTTCGGCACGCTGCCGCAGTACGGCATGGAGTACTGGCCCAAGGACGCCAAGATCATCCAGATCGACGCGGACCACCGCATGCTGGGCCTCGTCAAGAAGATCGAGGTCGGGATCTGCGGGGACGCGGGCGCCGCGGCGCAGTCCCTCGTGCGGCGGCTCGACGGCCGTGACCTCGTCTGCGAGGGGACGCGCGCCCGGCGTTCGGCGACCATCCGGGCGGAGAAGGACGCCTGGGAGAAGGAGCTGGACGGGTGGATCCACGAGACGGACCCGTACAGCCTCGACATGATCGCGGAGCAGGACGGCGAGGACGGCTCCTGGCTGCACCCGCGTCAGGTGCTGCGCGAGCTGGAGAAGGCGCTGCCGGAGCGGGTGATGGTCTCCACCGACATCGGCAACATCAACTCGATCGCCCACAGCTATCTCCGCTTCGAGGAGCCGCGGTCCTTCTTCGCCCCGATGTCCTTCGGGAACTGCGGCTACGCGCTGCCGACGATCATCGGCGCCAAGCTGGCCGCGCCCGAGCGACCTGCTGTCGCCTACGCGGGCGACGGCGCCTGGGGCATGAGCATGGGCGAGATCATGACGGCGGTGCGGCACGACATCCCGGTGACCGCGGTGGTCTTCCACAACCGGCAGTGGGGCGCCGAGAAGAAGAACCAGGTCGACTTCTACGACCGCCGGTTCGTCGCGGGCGAGTTGGAGAGCGAGTCCTTCGCCGGGATCGCCCGCGCGATGGGCGCCGACGGCGTGATCGTGGACCGGCTCGAGGATGTCGGCCCGGCGCTGAGCAAGGCGGTCGCGGCGCAGATGGACGAGGGGCGCACCACGGTCATCGAGGTCATGACCACGCGTGAGCTGGGCGACCCGTTCCGCCGCGACGCCCTGTCGAAGCCGGTCAGGCACCTCGACAAGTACCGGGACTACGTCTGATCTCTGTACGACTACGTCTCATCGCTGTACGAGCACGTCTCATCGCTGTACGAGAACGTCCGGGGCGCCCGCGGTCGGTGCGGGCGCCCCGCCCTCCGTCCCCTCCTTCCCTGTCCCTCTCCCCTGGTGGTGATCATCCGTGCCGAGCCCGCTCCCCCGCCCCGCCGATCCCCTGCACGCCGCCGACACGATCCTGTACGGCGGCACCGTACGCACCCTGGACCGCGCCGGGCACACCGGCACGGCCATGGCCGCCCGCGACGGGAAGGTGCTCGCCGTCGGTTCGGACGCCGACATCCTCACCCTCGCAGGGCCCGCCACCACGCTGCGCGATCTGCACGGCCGGTGCGCCGTGCCGGGGTTCATCGAGACCCACAACCACCCCACGTTCTTCGGCCTGACGCTCGCCGCCGAGGTCGACGCGGGCAGTCCGCCGAACGACGGGATCGCCGACATCGTGGCCCGCGTCGAGCAGGCCGCCGGGCACACCGAGCGCGGCGACTGGATCCGCGGCTACCGCTACGACGACACGCTCCTCGCCGATGACCGGCACCCCACGCGCGCCGATCTGGACCCGGTCTCGCCGCACCATCCGGTGTGCCTGCAACACATCTCGGGCCACTTCTGCGTGCTCAACTCGGCGGCGCTCGGGCGCCTGGGCATCAACCGGGACACCCCCGACCCGGTCGGCGGCGCCATCGTCCGCGACGCGCGGGGCGAGCCGACCGGTGTGCTCGCGGAGACCGCCGCGTTCGCCGCGTACGCGGGCATGCCGAAAGCGGATGTCGACGACTTGGCCGACGCCATCGGCCGGGCCGGTGACGCGTATCTGGCGGCGGGTGTCACCACCGTGCACGACACGGGGCTCGGCCTGATGGGCGGCCCCGGCGAACTCGACGCCTACCGCAGGGCCCGGCTCACCGGTCGGCTGCGCAACCGGGTCCAGGCGTACCTGGTGCAGGACCTGTTCCCGGAGCTGGCCGAGGGGCGCCTCAGCCCCGTGGAGTCGGCCGTCGCGGGGCTCGGGGACGACGCGTTCCGGGTGGCCGGCGTCAAGATGTGGGCGGACGGCTCGATCCAGGGCCTGACCGGGTGTGTCTCGGACGGCTACGCGTGCGCCCCGGACAAGCACGGGCTGCTGATCTTCCCGCCGGACGACCTGTCCCGGCGGATCGCGACGCTGCACGAGGCGGGCTGGCAGGTCGCCGTGCACGGCAACGGCGACGGCGCCATCCAGGCCATCCTCGACGCGTACCAGAAGCTGGGCCTGGACCCGGAGTCGGCGGACCGGCGGCACCGCATCGAGCACTGCCAGATGGCGGGCGAACGGCAGCTCGCGGACATGGCGCGGGCGGGTGTGCACGCCTCGTTCTTCGTCAAGCACGTCTACTACTGGGGCGACCGGCACCGCGACCGCTTCCTCGGTCCCGAACGGGCGTCCCGCATCGACCCGTTGGCCTCGGCCCGCCGCCACGGCGTCACCTTCGGCCTGCACTCGGACACGCCCGTGGTCCCGGTGCCGCCGCTCGAGGGCATGTGGTGTGCGGTCGACCGGATGACCCGCGACGGCCACCAACTCGGCCCAGAGCAGCGGGTGGACGCGGAGACCGCGCTGCGCGCCTACACCAGCGAGGCGGCCAAGCTGGCCTTCGAGGAGGACCGCAAGGGAACCCTGGAGCCGGGCAAGCTGGCCGATGTCACGGTCCTGTCCGAGGACCCGACCGCCGGCGGCGAGCGCAGCCTGCGCGATCTGACGGTCGAGGCGACGGTCATCGGCGGCGACGTCGTGTGGGAGCGAACTCCCGGAGGCACGCGATGAGTTCACCACCGACCGAGCCCACCCGCCGTCTCCCCCGCAGCCTGTGGCTGGGCCTCGGGGTCCCCTCGTTCGCGCTCCTCGTGGTCATGCCGCTGCTCGCGGACACGGACGTGTACGTAGCGGGCATCCCGCTGCTGTTCCTGTGGGTGTTCGCGTGCTTCCCGCTGACCACCCTGTGTCTGAAGCTGGCGTGGCGGATGGACCGGAAGCACTACCCCGAGGACACACCGGACTCCTCGGAAGAGGTGACCCGATGATCGCCACGGTCTTCTTCGTCATCATGGTGCTCTCGGTCCTCGTGGCGTTCAGCGCGCGGCGCGGCATCCGCAAGGTGTCGATCAGCGAGTACCTGGTCGGCGGCCGTTCGTTCCCGCCGTGGCTGCTGTACTTCCTCGCGGTCGGCGAGGTCTACAGCATCGGCACGATGATCGGTTTCCCGGCCGGGATCTACGCCAAGGGCGCGAGCTACGGCGTCTGGTTCCTCGGCTACATCCTGCTGGCCTATCCGCTCGGCTACTACGTGGCTCCGCTGATCTGGCGGGCCGGGGTGCGCTACGACGCGATGACCATCCCGGACGTGTTCGGCCGCCACTTCCGCAGCCGGAACCTCGAACTCATCACGGCGCTGGCCCTGTTGGTGGCCCTGGTGCCGTGGGGCCAGTACCAGTTCATCGGCATGCAGGTGGTGCTTACGGCGCTCGGGCTGCCGATCACGCCGGTGCAGGCGGTGATCCTCGCGGGCGTGATGGCGTTCCTGTACGTCGCCGTGTCCGGTGTGCGGTCCCCGGCGTTCGTGTCCATCCTCAAGGACGGGCTCATGGTGCTGGGTGTGGTGGCCGCGGGTGTCGCCGCGCTCGTCGCGGGCGGTGGCATCGAGGCGGTCACGGATCCGGCGGCCGTGCCGCGCGCGCAGGTCACCATGTCGGGCAGCCCGATGGTGTTCGCGCTGACCACCATCGTCTTCCAGGCGGTCACCTTCTATCTGGGGTTCTCCGCGGGCTACATCTTCACCGCGCGCTCCGAGCGGGCCATCAAGTCGTCGACGGTGTGGATGCCGTCGTACATGCTGATGTACCCGTTCCTGGTGGCGACGGCCTACTTCGCGTACACGGCAGGCAAGCATGTCGCCGACCCCAACACGGTGTTCATGGAGGTCGTCCGCGATGTGCTGCCGAACTGGCTGGTGGGTGTGGTCGCGGGCGGCGCGGGTCTGTCGGGGGTGCTGGTGCTCGCGGTGACGGCGCTGTCGATCGGCGGCATCGTCTCCCGCAACCTCGCGCCGAACCTGCGCCCGGAGGCCCAGCGCCGGTGGACGACGCTGGCCGTCGCGGTGTTCCTGGTGGCGGCCGCCGTGCTGACACTGACCGCGTCGTCGCTGATGCTGACCGTGCTCAACCTGACGTACTACCTGCTGGGCCAGCTGATCCCCGGCTGGTTCGCCCTGCTGTTCTTCCGCCGGGTGCGGGCGTGGGCGGTGGCGACCGGCATGATCGCGGGTGTCGCCGCCTCCCTGGTCCTTTACGTGGTCGAGCCCGACCTCGGAGGTGTCAACGCGGGCCTCGTCACGGTGGTGTTGAACGCCCTGCTCACCTTCGGCCTCAGCGCTCTGGCCCGGTCCCGGCCGTGCGTCACGGAGCCGCCGCTGGTGTCGGTGCCCGCGCCCCGGCCGGGAGCGGCGGACACCCAGGGCGGCCAGGACGAGGAGCCGGCCGCGCTGCGCTGACGGTCGAGCGGGGCGGGTGGGGATCGGCGCGCCCCCACCCGCCCCGCGGCCCTCAGGCCCCCGCCAGTTCGGCCACCTCCGCGGCCGTCAGCGTCTTCCCGTACACCCGGAAGTCGTCGAGCGCGCCCTTCAGATACGGGTCGGCGTACTGGGACTTGCCGAGGTATCCGGCGCGGATGTGGTTGCCGAACATGTCCGGCTGCGCGGTGACGTGGTCGTTGCGCCCCTTCTCCGCGCCGTCCACGTACAGCACGGCCGTGCCGTTCCCGTACGTCAGCGCCACATGTACCCAGGCGTCGGTGGGGAGTTGGTCGACGTCGATGCGCTCCTCCGCCCCCGCGCCGCCGGCGGTGATCGCGAAGCGCAGGGTGTCGGCGTCGGAGCGTGGTGTCAGGAACAGGTTGGCGGAGGCACCGCTGCCGATGTCGAAGACGCGGGTCCACGTCTCGGGCGTCCCGTCGAGCTTCACCCAGGTCGCCACCGAGTACGCGGTGGCGCCGGCCAGCACGTCGTCGGCCAGCTTCACGTACCCGCCCGAGCCGTCGAGGGCGACGGCGCCGCCGGTCTTCCCGCCGGTCGTCCAGATCGCGCCGGCCATCAGCTGAGCGGTCTTGCCGTTGCCCGTGGCGTCGGCGGCGGTCGTTCCCGAGGTCTCGTCGAAGCGGTGCCAGGCGGCGAACTCCGGTGGCGGGGGCGGCGGTTCGCCCGTCAGCCAGTAGGCCGTGTAGTACACGTGGTGGGTGCGGGCGATGGGCAGCAGGGTGGCGTTCTCGTCGTCGGCCCGCGCCGTGAACCTCATCGGTGCGACAGCCGTCTGCTTCACCGACTTCGGGTCGAGCCTCGGCATCCGCATCGCGCCCCGGTCGCCGTACTGCCCGGCGAGCACCACCGGCCCGTACAACACGGCCTGTACGTCCGGGTCGTCGGGCGTCGGCTCGATGGCGAGCCGCATGGGGAGGGTGACCTCGACCCGGTCACCGGCCTTCCAGCGGCGGCGCAGCGCGAACCAGCTGCCCGCCTTGGGACGGTCGCCGAGGGCACGGCCGTTGAGCGTGATGCGCGCCCCCTTCGTCCAGGACGGGATCCGCACCCGCAGTTCGTGCTCGGCGGTGCCTGCCGTGACGGTGAGCGTGGTGGAGGCCTTGTCGGGGAAGCCGGTCGTCTGCCGCCAACTCACCTTCTTGGCCTTCCACTTCACCTCCGCGGGCACGAACAGGTTCACCAGGAGCCGCTCGTCGTCGTGCGAGAAGACGGTCTCCGCGAACTTCGCGTGCGTCTCCATCCCGCTGCCGTGGTCGCAGGAGAAGTTGTCGTAGTCGGTCGAGTAGGCCTTGGGGTCCTCGCCCATGAAGGAGGGCTGCTGCTTGTACGAGCCCGGCGCGAGGCCGGTGTAGTAGATGTTGAAGCCGTGCGCGGAGTCGGGGTCCTGTTCGCCGAGCATCTGGTTGAACAGGGTGCGCTCGTAGTAGTCGAGCAGGTCGACGCGGTGCGGCGCGTGGAAGTGCATCAGGCGGGTCAGCTTCAGCATGTTGTAGCTGTTGCAGTTCTCGCAGCAGCCGTTGGAGAGCTGGGCGGCGATGGCGTCCGGCTCGTGGAACGCCTCGCCGTTGCTGTTGCCGCCGATGACGTACGTGTGGTGGTCGGTGACGATCTGCCAGAAGTTCTCGGCGATGGTGCGGTAGCGGTCGTCGAGGCCCTCCTCCCACAGCCGCAGCGCGCCCACCATCTTGGGTATCTGCGTGTTGGCGTGCAGCCCGGCGAGCTTGTCCTCGTTCTTGGCCAACGGGTCGAAGACGACGTCGTGGGTGAACCGTTCGGCGACCTTCAGCCAGTTGGTGTCACCGGTGATCTCGTGCAGATCGGCGAACACGTCGTTCATGCCGCCGAACTCGGTCTGGAGCACCCGCTGCATCTGGTCGTGGCTCAGCGCCCCGGTCCGCTTGTCCACCCAGGCGGCCTGCCGCAGCACCACGTCGAGGGCCTGCTCGCTCCCGGCGAGACGGTGCTGGTCGACGAGCCCCGCCATGATCTTGTGGATGGTGTAGTACGGCGCCCAGACCCCGGACCCGGCTTCGAGGCGGTCGAAGAAGCTCTCGGGGAACGCGGACAGATACCCCTTCCCGAATCCCGCCTTCGGCGAGGCCTCCTGACACTCCGCCAGTGCGGCGACCAGCTCGCGCCCCTTGTCACGTACGGCGGTGTCGCCGGTGTTGGCGTACGTCAGCGCGAGCCCGGACAGCAGATGTCCGGTGCTGTGCCCGCGCAGCTCCACGTCGGGTGCCTCCCAGCCGCCACAGGGCTCGGCGTCGGACGGCAGGCCGACGTTCTTCCTGAAGGTGTGCAGCAGCCGGTCGATGTCGACGAAGTGCAGATAGGCGGTGTTGCGCGCCTGGTTGTCACGGAAGACACCGGGCAGCAGGGCGACGGCGTCGAGGGGGAAGGGGGCGACGGCTCCCGTAGCGGCCCGGGGTGCGGCATCGGTGCCGGACGCCGGGCTCGCGTACGCCGCCGTGCCCAGGGTGGTGGGCAGCGCGGCGGCTGCGACCCCGGTGGCGGCGACAGCGATGAACTGCCGTCTGCCGGGGGTGACTTGCGGAGAAGACGATCCGTTGGATCTCTCGGTGCGGCTCACGTCGTGCTCCTCGCGCGGCTATTTGTTCGCGATTTCGGACAGTGAACGGAACTCCGGACGCGAAGATTAGGCTCGCCGCACACCATGGTCAACACCCCGCGCACCGTTCCCACGCACACCGGCCCGCCACCGGGACAGGGATCACGGTTAGCCTGCCACCGCGGCGATCCCCCGCCGCCACCGTTTCGCCCCGAGGAAAGAGCCGTGAACATGAGCACCACCGCCCGCGCCACCGTGCAGCACGAGGACGAGCGCACCCGGGTCACCCGCTGGGACTTCGAGCCGGGGCAGAGCACCGGCCGCCACGTGCACGAGTACGACTATGTCGTGGTCCCGGTGACGGACGGCCACACCGATGTCATCGCCCCGGACGGCACGGTCACGCGCAACGAGCTGTTCTCGGGCCGCTCCTACGCGCGTTCGGCGGGCAGCGAGCACGAGGTCGTCAACGCGGGCCAGGAGCCGCTGGCCTTCGTGGAGGTGGAGCGCAAGTAGCGCCCCACCTCCACGGCGTCCTCACGCCTTGCGCCCCACCCCGCACACCGCCGCCTCGACCGCCGACGCCTCGGGCCGCGGCGCGCCGGGGTCCGGGCGCCAGGCCGAGGTGTTGACCACTCCTGGTTCGACGAGGTCGAGGCCGTCGAAGAACGCGGCGATCCGCTCCGGTGACCGCAGGTGATAGGTGTGCACCGACTGCTGGTTGTAGCCGGCGACCGCCGTGTTCAGCGCGTCGTTGTTGTCCGTGCCGTCGGTCAGGGCCAGGTAGCTGCCGGGCGGCAGCGCCTCCAGCAGCGTGGACACCACTTCCGCGGGGCGGTCCTCGTCTGACAGCTGCCCCATGATGCTGAGCAGGGTCAGCCCGATCGGCCGGTCGAAGTCCAGGGTCTCGCGCGCCTGGGCCAGGATCCGCTCCGGGTCCCGCACGTCGGCGTCCAGATAGGCGCAGGCCCCCTCGGGGGTGCTGGTGAGCAGCGCCCGCGCGTGGGTCAGGACCAGCGGGTCGTTGTCGACGTACACGATCCGGCTGTCCGGGGCGATGCGCTGGGCCACCTCGTGCGTGTTGTCGGCGGTGGGGAGGCCGGTGCCGATGTCGAGGAACTGCCGGATGCCCGCCTCTCCCGCCAGGTATCGCACCGCGCGCACGAGGAACTGCCGTTGCAGCCGCGCGACGGTGGCGAACTCGGGGAACGTGGCGAGGATGGCCTCGCCGACCTCGCTGTCGACGGGGTAGTTGTCCTTGCCGCCCAGAAGGTAGTTCCACACCCGGGCGGAGTGCGGACGGTCGGTCTGCAGCCTGTCGCGGAGTTCGCCATGCGTGTGATCCATGGCTTCAGCTTCACACACAACACGGCGGGTGCACCGATGAGTTCGGGGCCCGGGAGCGGTCTGCACCGGTATCACCACGGCATGCCACCCGAGGAGGACTTTCCGTGATCGACCTGAAGCCGGCCTGCGGCCGGATGACCGATGTACTGACCGGTGTGAGCGACGAGCAGCTGTCCGGGCCCACCCCCTGTTCCGAGTACTCCGTGCGCGAGCTCGTCGCCCACGTCGACGAGGCGGCGCGGGCCTTCACCGGCTTCGCCCGCAAGGAAGCGCCCCTGCCCGCGGAGCCGGGCGACTGGCGCGAGCGCACGGCGAAGAGCGTGCGGGCGCTCGGCGACGCCTGGGACGACCCGGAGGCCTGGCGGGGCGAGACGGACGGGCCGGGGTTCACGCTGGCGAACGAGACGTGGGGGAAGGTCGCGCTCACCGAGATGGTGGTGCACGGCTGGGACCTCGCCAAGGCCACAGGGCAGCCCTTCGACCTGCCCGAGGAGACGCTGCGCGCCTGCCACGACCACGTCAGCGGCTTCGTGACGGCGGCGCCCCTGCCTGAGCTGTGGGGGCCACCGGTCGAGACACCCGCCGACGCGCCGCTGATGGACCGCATCGTGGGCTGCACGGGGCGCCGCCCCTGACCCGGCCGCCCGTGCACTCTGCACAGTCACCTCCGTCCCACCGGGCACTGCGCCCATCCCGCCCCTTCGGCGGCCGCCGTAGCGTGCGGGCAACCGCAGTCGCTTGGAGGTTCGATGGCCGCCGCACGCGCCGTCGGGGTGGACGACCACGCCCTGACCAGAGTGCCCACCACCGCCCGTTACAGCTGGTGGTCCGTAGCCCTGCAGCGGTTCGGGCAGATCTCCGGGCTCAGCCAGTTCGTGCTCGGCGCGACGCTGGGCTTCGGGATGGACTTCTGGACGGCGTTCTGGGCGCTCACCCTCGGCTCGGTGATCGTCGAGGTGCTCTCGATCTTCGTGGGGATCATCGGCGTACGGGAGGGCCTTCCGACGTCCGTGCTCGCGCGCTGGACCGGGTTCGGGCGCGTCGGGTCCTCGCTGATCGGGCTCGCGATCGCGCTGAGCCTCATCGGCTGGTTCGGCATCCAGTCGGCGATATCGGCCGACGCGCTCGCGGGCCTTGTCGGTGTGTTCCCCGCGCCCGTGTGGTCGGTGCTGTTCGGGCTCGGCGTGACGGCCGTCGTGCTGTGGGGCTTCGGCTCCATGAACTGGGCGGCGTACGTCACGGTGCCCGCGTTCCTGCTGCTCGTGGGCTGGTCCACGGTGCACGAGCTGGCGCGCTTCGACATCGGGCATCTCGTCGCCTCCGCGCCGCCCGGGCCGCAGCTCTCCCTCGTCCAGGGCACGACGCTCGTGGCGGGCGGCGCGATCGCGGGCGCGATCATCACGCCGGACATGACCCGCTTCAACCGGTCCACCGCCGACGTCGTCAAGCAGACCGTGGTGGGCATCTCGCTCGGTGAGTACGTGGTCGGGCTCGCCGGAGTGCTCCTCGCCCACGCCACCCGGTCCGCCGACGTGACCGCGATCGCCGTGTCCTCGGTGGGCTGGGTCGGCACCCTCGTCGTCATCATGGGCGCGCTGAAGATCAACGACTGGAATCTGTACAGCTCCGGTCTCGGCGTCGTGAACTTCATCGAGTCGGTCTTCGGCCGCAAGGTCAACCGCGCCACCGTCACCGTCGTCCTCGGCCTCGTCGGCAGCCTGCTCGCGGCGGCCGGCATCCTCGACCGGTTCGCCGACTTCCTGACGCTGCTCGGCGTCGCCTTCCCGCCCATCGCCGGCGTGATGATCGCCGAGTACTTCGTGGTCAAGCGGTGGCGTGGCGACCTGGAGGCCTCGCGGGCCGCGGGCACGCTGCCCGCGACCGCGCCGACCTGGGTCCCGGCGACGCTCGTCGTGTGGCTGCTCGCCTTCTGTGTCGGTGAATTCGTCGACTGGGGCCTGCCCAGCATCAACTCGGTCGTCTTCGCGTTCCTCGCCTACATCGTGCTGGGCCGGCTCGGCCTCGTACGCGGCGTCGGTGTGTCCCGCGACATGGGAGCCGGTGCGCCGGTGTCCGATGAGACTCCGGGCGTCGCGAGCGGCGACTCCCCCGACTCCCCCACCCCTCACGTCACCGCCGCCCCCGGCGGCGCCTCCCGCTAAGGAGAGAGTTCCGTGCGTATCGGAATCGATGTCGGCGGCACCAACACCGACGCCGTCCTGCTCGAAGGATCGCGGGTGCTCGCCACCACCAAGTCCGCGACCAGCCAGGACGTCACGTCCGGCATCGTGTCCGCGCTCGAGGCGCTGCGCGCGCAGCACGCCTTCGACCCGGCGGCGGTCGGCGCCGTGATGATCGGCACCACCCACTTCCTCAACGCGCTCGTCGAGGCCCGCGGCCTCGCCCCGACGGCGGCGCTCCGCCTCGGCCTGCCCGCGACGTCCGCGCTGCCCCCGTTCGTGGACTGGCCGGAGCGCCTGACGCGGGCCGTAGCCGGACGGCCGTACCTGGCGCACGGCGGGCACGAGTTCGACGGCCGGAAGATCGCCGACCTGGACGAGGACGAGCTGCGCCGGCACGCCGCCGACATGGCCTCCCACGGCATCAGGTCGGTGGCGATCTCCTCGGTGTTCTCGCCGGTCAGCGACGAGTTCGAGGTAAGGGCGGCGGAGATCCTGCGCGCCGAACTGGGCCCGGACGTGGCCCTCTCGCTGTCCCACGAGATCGGCCGTATCGGCCTCCTGGAGCGGGAGAACGCGACGGCGGTGAACGCGGCGCTGCGTGAGCTGGCCGCCGGGATCGTCGACGGTCTGGCCGGGGCGGTCGCCGGTTTCGGCATCACCGCGCCGCTGTATCTGAGCCAGAACGACGGCACGCTGATGGACCTGGAATACGCCCGCCGCTACCCGGTCGCCACCTTCGCCTCGGGCCCGACCAACTCGATGCGCGGCGCCGCGGTGCTGTCCGGTCTCGACACCTGCGCGGTCGTCGACGTCGGCGGCACCACCAGCGACGTCGGCGTCCTGGCGCAGGGATTCCCGCGCGAGGCGGGGACGGCCGTGGACGTGGCGGGGGTGCGCACCAACTTCCGTATGCCGGATGTGCACAGCATCGGCATCGGCGGCGGTTCGCTGGTCGTCGAGGACGGCGGCCGGGTCACGGTCGGCCCGCGCTCGGTCGGCTACCGGCTCACGGACGAGGCCCTGGTGTTCGGCGGCTCCACACTGACCGCCACGGATGTCGCGGTGGCCGCCGGGCTCACGGACATCGGCGACCGCTCGGCCGTCGCCCACCTCGACGCGCGCCTGGTGAAGGAGGCACTCGACACGATCGCCGCCGACATCGCCCGCGCGGTCGAGTCGATGCGGACCTCGCCCGAGCCGCTGCCGGTGGTCGCGGTGGGCGGCGGTTCGGTCCTCCTTCCGGACACCCTGCCGGGCTCCGGAACGGTCCACCGGCCCGATCACTTCGCGGTCGCGAACGCGATCGGCGCGGCCATCGCACAGGTCGGCGGCGAGGTCGACCGGGTCTACGCGATCGACGCGGGCCGCCGCGAGACCGTGCTCGACGAAGCCCGGCAGGAGGCGGTCGACCGGGCCGTCGCCGCGGGCGCGAACCCGTCCGGGGTCCGCATCGTCGAGTTCGACGAGGTCCCCGTCCCCTACCTGCCGGGCAACGCCACCCGGATCCGCTGCAAGGCCGTGGGCGACCTGCAACAGGTCGACTGAGCCCCGCCCCCACCCACGTAAGGAGAGCACGAGCACATGAGCTGGACCCTGGGCCTCGAGCAGCTGGACGACCTGGCGCGCGGCGCCGCGATCCTCGGCACCGGAGGCGGCGGCGACCCGACCATCGGCCGCCTCCTCGTCCGCGAGGCGATGCGCGAGTACGGCCCGGTGACCGTCCTCGACCCCGACGAGGTCGCCGACGACGCGTTCGTCGTCCCGGTCGCGAACATGGGCGCGCCCACCGTGATGGTCGAGAAGCTGCCCGGCGCCGACGAGCCGGTGGCAGCGCTGCGCGCCCTGGAGACGTTCACGGGCCGCAAGGCCGACGCGACGATGCCCATCGAGTGCGGCGGCAGCAACTCGCTCATCCCGCTGATCGTCGCGGCCCGCACAGGCCTCCCGGTCGTCGACGCGGACGGCATGGGGCGCGCCTTCCCCGAACTCCAGATGGAGACCTTCCACGTCTACGGGATCCCGGCCTCGCCGCTCGCGATGGCCGGCGAACACGGCGAGACCTGCGTATTTGACACCGGAAAGGACACCAAGCGCCTGGAGGACCTGGCCCGCCGGGTCACGGTCGGGCTCGGTGGCGGAGCCGCGATAGCCGAGTACTCGATGACCGGGGAACAGCTCAAGCGCACCGCGGTGCCGCGCACGCTGTCCCTCGCCCTGTCCCTCGGCCGCGCGGTCCGTGAGGCGCGCGAGGCCCACCGGGACCCGGTGGAGGCACTCGGAGAGGCGGTGGGCGGCACGATCTACGGTCACCTGCGGGTACTGTTCCGCGGCAAGGTGACCGATGTGGAGCGGCGTACGGAGGGCGGTTTCGCGCGGGGCCGTGCCACGTTCGCGGCGTTCGAGGGCGACTCGGATCTCGAACTCCGTTTCCAGAACGAGCACTTGGCGGCGCTGCGCGACGGCGAGCCGATCTGCGTGGTCCCCGACCTGGTGTGTGTCCTGGAGGCGGACACCGGCGAACCCATCACCACGGAGGCGCTCCGCTACGGCCAGCGGGTCACGGTGATCGGCATCGCGGCACCGGCCATCATGCGCACCCCGGAGGCGCTGAACGTCTTCGGCCCGTCCTGCTTCGGCCTCCCGTACGAGTTCCGTCCGGTGGAGGAGCGGCTGCCCATTTCAAGCCCCTGCAGGGGGCACCTCCCAGCGGTAGCTGGGGGAGATTGAGCAGCGGGGTCCGGGGCAGCGCCCCGCGACCGCAGCCACGGTGCTGCCCGCGCACGCCCAGTGCCCCGCTGCAAGAATCAGGGGCGTGCCCCACACGATCACCGCCGAAGACGTCCCCGCCCTGGTCACAGGCGTGAACGTCCTCGGCTGCGGCGGAGGCGGCGACGCCGCGGCCTTCGCGTCGATGCTGCGCCACTCACTGGGCAGGACCGGCACGGTCACCTGGCACGAGGCCGGCTCGCACGACCCCGTCATCGTCCCGGTCGGCGTCGTGGGCGCGGTGAACGTACTGAGCGAGAAGCTCCCGAACGGCCAGGAGTTCCGGGAGGCCGTCGGCGCGGTCGCCCGCTGGACGGCCGGCCCCGCCCCCGACGCCCTGATGGCCGTGGAGGCGGGCGGCCCCAACGCCCTCACCGTGCTGCTGGCCGCACTCGACCTCGGCCTCCCCGTCGTCGACGTCGACCTGATGGGCCGCGCCCTCCCCCGCCTCGACCAGCTCAGCTGGGCCGTGCGCGGCCTCCCGGTCACCCCGTGCGCGCTGGCCGAACCGGGCGGCCAGATCCTGGTGGTGGACCGCACGGACGCGCGCGGACTGGAACGCACGGTGCGCGGTTTCCTCACGGCGGCGGGCGGCTGGGCCGCACTCGCGCTCGCCCCGGTACGGCTGAGCGCGGTGCGCGACGCCTGCGTCCACGGCTCCCTCACCCGGTCCCTGGCCCTGGGCCGCGCGCACGCCGAGCTTCCGCACCGCCCGGACAGGGACGCCGTGGAGGCGGCGCTCGGCTGCAACGTGCTCGCGGCGGGCCGGATCCGGGAGGTCGCGCGCAGCGAAGGTCCCGGCTTCGGACGCGGCAGTGTCACGGTCACGGACGCCGCGTCCGGCGCGGTCGTCCGCCTGGAGACGGAGAACGAGATCCTGCTGGCCCTGCGCGACGGCGAGCTCGCGGCGACCGTCCCCGACGTCATCTGCCTCCTGGACCGCCGCACGGCGCTCCCCGTGGCCATCGACCGGGTGCGCCCCGGCCAGGAGGTCATCGCCGCGACCCTGCCGGGTCCCGAGTTCTGGCGCCGCCCCGACACGGAGCCGTACGTCTCGCCCCGGGCGTTCGGCCTGGACGCGGAGGTCGTCGGATTCGAGGCGGCCACGACATGACCGGTACGGCCCGAAGCGGCACCCGAAATGATTCCTCCCCAGGCGTCCCCCTCTCCGCGATGCTCGCCCACCCCACATGGCACGACGTCACCCTCCTCGCGGGCCCCGAGGACTCCCGCACCGTCCAACACCCCGTAGCCGCACAGGACTTGGCGCATCCACTACCCGAGGAACCCGCCGGCCGGCTCCTCGTGCTGCTCGGCGGCGCGGACCGCGGCGACTGGCGGCTCGACGCGCTGCTGCGCCGTGCGCACGGCGCGGGTGTCGCGGCGCTGCTGGTTCCGGGGGTGACGGCGCTCCGTATGTCGTCGACGTTGCTCGCCGAGCGGCTGCGGCTGCCCGTCCTCGGCTCCCCCGACCCGCTGGCCGCGTACCTCGCCCTGGAGCGGATGACCGCCGAACCGGGGCTGCTGCGCGCCGATTCGGCCCTGCGCACCGCGCGGGTGTGTGCCCGGGCGGACGAGACCGTGGACGCACTCCTCACCGATCTGGGCGCGCTGCTGCACCGCCCGGTCGCCCTGCTCACCGCGGACGCCCGGCACCTGGCGGGCGACCCGGCCACCGTGACTCCCGCCGAACAGGGCACGGTGGCACGGCAGTTGACAGGTCCGCCGCTCCCCCGCCCGCTCGACCTCCCCAGCGGCGCCCGTCTCCTCACCCACCCCGTCGGCACCGAACGTGTCCCACCCCGCCTCGCCGTGCGCCTGCCCGCCCGGCTCGCCCCCGAGGCCGACGCGGTGGCGGCCGCCCTGGAGGTGGCGTCGGGCGCCGTACGGGAACGCCTCGCGCTGCGCCGCCTCGACCTGGAACGCAGCGCACGCCACCGCACCTCCCTGCTCGGCGAGCTGCTGCGCCCGGCGGGCGGCGAGATCCCGGACGCGGTGCGCCGGCACGCGGTCGAGTTCGGCTGGCGCCTCGACGGCTGGCACACCGGCATCCGCATCGGTACCGGACCCGATGTGGACGTGGCGGGCCTGCGCGCCGAGGTCACCGACGCGTTCGCGGCGGAGCGGCTCGGCGCCCAGGTCGTCGAGCAGGGCGACGGCTGGTCCGCCTGGACCAGCACCGACCAGGAGCCGTCGACCAGCGACATCGAGCGGCACGCCGCCGCCGTCCGCCGCGTGCAGCGCCGCCTGCCCGAGGTTCTGCACGCGTACGTGGGGGTGGGCCGCGCCCATCCGGGTCCCACCGGCATCGCCCGCAGCCTGGGCGAGGCGGCCGACGCGGCGCGTCTGGCGCAGGGCCGGGAGGCGAGCGGCCGCTTCTTCCACGTGGACCGCCTCGGCCTCGCCCAGCTCCTCCTCGCCTGGACCCGCACGGACACCTTCCAGCCCGCGGCCCGCTCCCTGCTGGAACCGCTGTCCGGCGAGCCCGGCGACCTGGTGCGCACCCTCACCGCGTACCTCGACGCGGAGTCCTCCACGGCCGAGACCGCGGCGATCCTCGGCGTGCACCGCAACACGGTCGCGGCGCGCATCGCCCGCGTACAGCAGCTTCTGAGCGTGGACCTCGCGGATCCGGACGAGCGCCTTGCCCTGCACCTGGCGTGCCGGACGGCCATGGACGGATGAATCAAACAGAGGGGAATCAGGCCGAGGGGAATCGAGCGGCGCACGAGGCGAACGCAGGAAATGGACGCGGGAAAGCGAACTAGGACACCATCCGACCTACTTGCTGGCTACCGTGACGGAACCGAACACCAAGCGGGCATTCCACGCGAGAGGCGAACACCATGACCACCAGCGAGCCGACCACCCAGGCCCCCACCGCCGCCGTCACCGGCGAACGCGCCGACATCCTCGAGTCGTTGGCCAAGCAGCGGCACTTCCTGGCCTTCACCACGCGGGACCTGACGGACGACCAGGCCCGGCAGCGGACCACGGCGAGCGAGCTGTGTCTCGGCGGTCTGATCAAGCACGTCACCGAGGTGGAGCGCAGCTGGGTGGGCTTCATGCTCGAAGGCCCGTCCGCCATGCCGGACTTCTCGGCGATGACCGAGGAGGACTTCGCCGCCCGGGCGGACACCTTCCGACTGCTGCCCGACGAGACGCTGGCCGGTGTGCTCGCCGACTACGAGAAGGCCGCGGCCGCGACCGACGAGCTGGTGGCGACCGTGCCCGACCTGGACCGCAGGTGGCCGCTGCCGAAGGCCCCTTGGAACGAGCCGGGCGCGGAGTGGTCCGTGCGCCGGGTCCTGATGCACCTCGCCGCCGAGACCGCGCAGCACGCGGGCCACGCGGACATCATCCGCGAGTCGCTGGACGGCTCGAAGAGCATGGGCTAGCACTCTCCCGGTCCTCACCGTCACGGCGTGCTCGCGTGGGCGCGCCGTGATTGCGGATGAGGGCCACGCCTATGAGGGCGAGGAGCGAGGCCGCGGAGAGGGTGTAGAGGCCGCCGTTGGTGCTGCCCGTGGAGTCCTTGAGGTAGCCGAAGAGGGTCGGTGAGACGAAGCCGCCCAGATTGCCCAGTGAGTTGACGAGGGCCAGGCCCGGAGCGGCGATCTTCACGTCCAGGCCGTGCTGGGCCATCGGCCAGAACACACCAGCGGCCACCTTGCCACCTACCGCGGCCAGAGTGATCGCGACCAGCCCGAACCAGGGCGATCCGAGGGTTGCCAGGAACGTGCCGAGAGCCGACAGGACCAGCGCCGCGGCCAAGTAGGGGCGCCGGTCGGGGAGTCGGTCGGTGAAGTGGTTGGTGGTGTACATCGCGATGACGGCGCAGATCCACGGGATCGCGGAGAGCAGCCCGACCTGGAAGGGCGACAGTCCGCCGATCTCCTCCACGAGGCTCGGCAGCCAGAAGGTGATGGCGTAGCCGGTCAGCGCCATGGCGAAGAACACGCCCGTCAGCGCGGCGACCTGCCCCCGGAAGAGGAGCTTGATGCCGCTGGTGCCGGGGGCACGGGTGCGCTCCTGCCGGTCGCTCTCGACCGCCGAGCTCAGCGCCTCCTTCTCCTCGTCGGACAGCCAGCGGGCGTCACGGATGCGCGAGACGAGGAAGAAGCCGGCGAAGATGCCGAACACGATCGAGAAGCCGCCTTCGAGCGCGAACATCCAGCGCCATCCGGCGATGCCTCCGATGCCGTGCATCTCCAGGAGGGCCCCGGTGATCGGCCCGGTCACGATGTACGCGGTGGCCGAACCGCCCAGGAAGATCGCGCTGGCCTTGCCCCGGTGGGAGTTCGGCAGCCACTGGGTGAAGTACAGCATGACGCCGGGAAAGAACCCCGCCTCGGCGACGCCGAGCAGGAAGCGCAGCCCGTAGAAGGCCCACACGTCGTGGATGAAGCACATCCCGAGGATCACGGCGCCCCACGTGATCATGATCCGGGTGAGCCAGACACGTGCGCCGAGCCGCTCGAGGAGCATGTTGCTGGGCACCTCGAACAGGGCGTAGCCGATGAAGAACAGGCCGGCGCCCAGGCCGTACGCGGTGGCGCTGACGCCGACGTCCGCGCGGAGGTCGTCCTGGACGAAGCCCACGTTCGTCCGGTCCATCTGGTTGATCACCAGCATCAGGACGAGCACGGGCAGCATTCTGGTCAGGAACTTCCTGACCGCACGCTGCTCAGCGGTACGTTCGGCCGCCGCCGCGGCCCTTTCGGCCCGGGTCTTCCACTTGAACGGTTGCACGGCCATGCGGGCTCCCAAGTCTGGTGCCTCGTGGGGACGTTGGTTCGCGTTTCTGAATGCTGATCAAGATCGTGGGCACCCTACGGACCGACCGGCACAGCGTCAATGGATCACGCAGAACCAGGGATTCACGCACGTGAAAGGCCTTGTCACACCGCCTGGCCGAGTCCTGGGCATCGGTAGGGCTGTTCATGGATACGAATCATGTGCTCTGATCTGAATGATCGTCGCTCCCGCGAACAGACCATCGGACAGCCACGCACAGACCACCGGACAGAAGGGCCCGAGGCATGAAGTCGTCCACCGCTCCCCCGGATACCGCTCCCCCGGACGCCGGCAGCCGCATCCGTGAGCTGATCGTCACGCCCATCGCCTTCGCGGACCCTCCCCTGCTCAACGCCGACGGGGTGCACGAGCCCCTCGCGCTGCGCTGCGTCCTCCAACTCGTCCTGGAGGACGGCACGGTCGGGTTGGGGGAATCGCCCGGCGGCAGCGCGCGGCTCGCCCGGCTGGAGCGGGCCGCGAAGATACTGCCGGGCCGGGACGTCTTCGACACCACGGCCCTGTGCGCCGCCGTCGACGGCGCGCTGAGGGCGGACGTACCGAGCGCGCACGAGCGCGGCTGGACCACCTCGGCGATCGAGGTGGCCTGCCTCGACGCACAGGGCAAGCTCACCGGCCGCCCGGTCAGCGACCTCCTGGGCGGTGCGGTGCGCGACAGCGTGCCCTTCGCCGGATATCTCTTCTACAAATGGGCCCGGCACCCCGCCCTCGACGGACGCCCGGCGATCGCGGACGAGTGGGGGGAAGCGCTCACTCCGGACGGCATCGTCGCGCAGGCGCGGCGCATGCGGGAACTGTACGGATTCGAGTCCTTCAAGCTCAAGGGCGGCGTCTTCGCGCCCGACGAGGAGATCGCGGCCGTCGAGGCGCTGCGCGACGCCTTCCCGGACGCGCCGCTGCGCCTGGATCCGAACACGGCCTGGACGGTGGAGACTTCGGCGTATGTGGCCGACCGCCTCGCCGGCACCCTCGAGTACCTGGAGGATCCGACCGGGACCATCGCGGGCATGGCCGAGGTGGCCCGCAGGTCCCCCATGCCGCTGGCGACCAACATGTGTGTCATCGCCTGGGAGCATCTGCGCCCGGCCGTGCGGGAGGACGCCGTCCAGGTCCTGCTCACCGACCACCACTACTGGGGCGGACTGCGCCGCACCCGCGAACTCGCCGCGGTTTGCGAGGCGTTCGGGCTCGGCCTTTCCATGCACTCCAATTCCCACCTGGGCATCAGCCTCGCCGCGATGACGCACGTCGCCGCTTCACTGCCTCGCCTGGACCACTCCTGCGACACCCATTACCCGTGGAACGCCGCCAGCGACATCGTGGAGCCGGGCGTTCTGAAGCTGGAGAACGGGGCGGTTCGCGTGCCCACGGGGCCCGGTCTCGGTGTCACCCTCGACCGTGACGCGCTGGAACGGATGCACCGCGTCTATCTGGAGTCCGGCATCCGGGACCGCGACGACTCCGGCTACATGCGCCGTGTCCAGCCGGACTTCCGGCCGGGACTGCCCCGTTGGTGACCGCGCCCGGCCATTGGCTCGGGCGGCACAAGCGTCGATGATGATGACCATGACTTCAGCACCGAACACACCCGGCGTGGGGAACGCGTCGACGCTCGATCTGGCGGCGGCGCTCGCCACCGGCTCCGTCCGCGTCGTCGACCTCACGGCGCCCCTCTCCTCCGGGACGCCGATCCTTCCACTGCCCGAACCGATGCACCCGATACCCCACTTCGAGCTGGAGCGGCTCAACGACTGGGACGATCCCGGGGAGATCTCCTTCCAGAACCACATCCACACCGGCGAGCACGTGGGCACCCACTTCGACGCCCCGGTGCACTGGTCGTCCGGGCGTGACCTGGAGGACGTGGGCAGCGTGCCGGCGACGCGACTCGTGGGGCCCGCCGCGGTCGTGGACAAGTCGGCCGAATGTGCCAAGGACCCCGACTACCTGCTCGGCCTCGACGAGTTGAAGGCGTGGGAGCGTGAGCACGGCGCGCTGCCCGAGGGCGGCTGGCTGGTGTACCGCACCGGGTGGGACACCCGCTCCGACGACCAGGCCTCGTTCCTCAACGCCGACGACAACGGCCCGCACACCCCGGGCCTCACCCCGGAGTGCGCCCGCTACCTGGCCGAGGAGACCGGCATCGTGGGGATCGGCGTGGAGACCGTCGGCACGGACGCGGGTCAGGCGTTCCGCTTCGAACCGCCCTTCCCCGTCCACCACTTCATGCTCGGCAACGGCAAGTACGGCGTGACGCAGCTGCGGGGCGTCGGGGAGCTTCCGCCGGTCGGCGCGGTGCTGGTGGTCGCACCGCTGCGCATCGTCGGCGGCTCCGGCAGCCCCGCGCGCGTCCTGGCGCTGACGCCCGCCACGGAAGGCAAGTGAGCATGCTCGTACGGGAAGCCATCGGCCGCGAACTCCACCGGCTGGGTGCGCGCACCGCGTTCGGCGTGGTGGGCAGCGGCAACTTTCATGTCACGGGCGCGCTCGTCGCCGCGGGCGCGCGGTTCGTCGCGGCGCGGCACGAGGGTGGCGCGGCGGTCATGGCGGACGCGCACGCCCGCACCAGCGGCGAGGTCACCGTCCTCTCCGTGCACCAGGGCTGCGGCTACACCAACTCCCTCACCGGGGTGGCCGAGGCCGCGAAGAGCCGTACTCCGCTGCTGGTCGTGACGGCGGAGGCGACCGAGCGGACCTCGAACTTCTACGTCGACCAGCCGGCCATCGCCGAGGGCGTCGGGGCGGTGTCGGCGCGGGTCCGCTCCGCGCGCACAGCGCTGGACGACGTCACCCGCGCGTTCCGGCTGTGCGCCGAGGAGCGCCGCACGGTGGTCCTCAACGTCCCCATCGACGTACAGGACGAGGCGCTGCCCGAGGACGCCGTGGCGCCGCGGCGCCGCCCGGCCCCCGGCCTGCCGCGTCCGGCCGCCGCCGATGCCGAGGGCTTCGCCGAGCTGCTGCGCCGCGCCGAGCGCCCGGTGTTCGTGGCGGGTCGCGGTGCCCGTTCCGGCGAGGCCGGGGAGGCGATCGCGGCGCTCGCCTCGCGGACGGGCGCGCTGCTGGCCACGTCCGCGGTGGCGCGGGGGCTGTTCAACGGGCGGCCGGGCGAGGAGTGGTGCCTGGACGTGGCGGGCGGTTTCGCCACGCCGCTGGCCGCCGAACTCATCTCGGGCGCCGATCTGATCGTGGGCTGGGGCTGCGCCCTGAACATGTGGACCATGCGGCACGGGCGCCTCATCGCGGACACCGCGAAGGTGGTCCAGGTGGACGTCGACCGCGACGCCCTCGGCCGCACCCGCGACATCGACCTGGGCCTGTGGGGCGGCGTCACTGAGACGGCGCACGACGTGGCCGCGGTCCTGGCGGACGATCCCGCGGCGAGCGGCTATCGCACGCCGGACGTCGACAAGCGGCTGGCCGCCGAGGGCAGTTGGCCACAGATTCCGTTCGAGGACGGCACGGGCGACGGCCGCATCGACCCCCGTGCACTGACCCTCGCGCTCAACCGCATGCTTCCGGCCGAGCGCACCGTGGCCGTCGACTCGGGCAACTTCATGGGCTACCCGAGCATGTACCTCGACGTGCCCGACCAGTACGGGCTGTGCTTCACGCAGGCGTTCCAGTCGATCGGCCTCGGCCTGTCGACGGCGATCGGTGCGGCGCTCGCCCGGCCCGAGCGGCTTCCGGTGGCGGCCTGCGGCGACGGTGGTTTCCTCATGGGCGTCTCGGAGTTGGAGACGGCCGTGCGCCTCGGCCTGCCGCTCCTGGTGGTGGTCTACAACGACGCCATGTACGGGGCCGAGGTCCACCACTTCGGCCACCCCGCAGAGGCGGCGGACCTGTCCACGGTCACGTTCCCCGACACCGACATCGCGGCGCTCGCCCGCGGCCACGGCTGCGCGGCCCTGACCGTGACGGGGCCGAAGGACCTGGACCCGCTGGCCGAGTGGCTCGCCGCCCCCGACCGGCCGATGGTGATCGACGCCAAGACGACGCGGGGCGAGGGCTCTTGGTGGCTTCAGGAGGCGTTCGGCCACTGACGCCCGCCCGGCACGCACGGGAAGAACAGCAGCGACCCCCGCCGGAAATCGCTTCCGAACATCGGCGGGGGCCACCCACGAGGAAGCACGGCTCCCCTTCGCGCGCTTCCTCGTCTGTTCCGTCCAGTGACGCCGCGGGACCGCGGGAGGAAGCCCCAGCAGGCGCACCTCGGACGGAGGACCACAGTCGCGTTGTCGGCGATGCGACTGTGGCGTCTTCTACCAAGTTGCCCGGGGACCAGGGGCGTTGAAGAGGGTAACCCCCTTCGGCGTATCCAAACGTATGGCACATGCCAGAGGCGTCTCAAGTCCTCGTTTGCGCCGTCATGCGATGGTGTCGGCCGAATCCCGCAGCAGGTCGGTAAGCGCGCGGGCCGCCGCGCTCGGCGGGCGGTCCGCCGGGGTCGCGAGGTACAGCGACCAGCCGAGGTCCGCGTCCGTGACCGGCAGGACGGCCAGGCCGTGCGCGGTGTCGGCGAGGAAGCGCGGCACCAGGGCGACGCCCAGGCCCGCCCTGACGTAGTCGGCGCTGGTGGCGAGGTCCGTGATCTCGATGGTGACGTGGCGCGGGACGCCCGCCGTGGCGAAGGCACGGTCGGCGACGGAGCGGTTGCCGTAGCCGACGGGACAGTCGATGAACCGCAGCCCGGCCAGTTCGCGGATCGCCACGCCGTCACGCCCGGCGAGCGGATGGTCGGCCGGCACCACGAGGTCGAGCGTCGATCCGGCCAGCGGCGTCAGCTCGACCTCGGCGGGACTTGCCCCCGGCAGGGAGACGAGGGCAAGGTCGAGACGGCGTTCCGCGAGCGCCGTGAGATGCCCCTGGGATCCGGTCGGCGCGACGGTGATCTGCACCTGGATGCCCGGATGGCGACGGTGGAACTCGCCCAGCAGTCCCGGCAGATCGATCAGCCGGATCGACGTGAGGGTGCCCAGGCGCAGGGTGCCGCGCAGCGCGCCCCGCACCTCGGCCACCGCGTCCGCCGCGTCGCGCGCGGCCTCCAGGACGATCCGGGCGCGCGGCAGCAGCGCCCGCCCCTCGTCGGTCAGCAGCACCCGCTTGGAATTGCGGTCGAGCAGCCGCGCGTCCAGTTCCCGCTCCAGCGTTTTGACTGCGGCGGAGACCGCGGACTGGACGATGTGCAGACGGGCCGCCGCGCGCGTGAAGTTCTGCTCCTCCGCGACGGCCACGAAGTACTCGAGATGACGTAGTTCCACTCGTCGACTATCGCAGCAACCATCTGTCTTCGCGATCGTCACCAGCGCAAAGATTCGTTGGACGTGATGGCTGTGCAGGCGGACAGTGGAGTCTGCCCACCCGCACCTGGCCGACCCACACCCGGCCCACCCGCACCTGGCCCACCCGCCCCTCCTCCAGTCGAAGGGACCCCTGCCGCATGGCCACGCCGACGCGCGTCCGCACCCCGTCCCACTCCCCCACCGCCCGGCCCGCCGCCGGTTCGCGCCGGCACGGCATCGGCTTCTGGATCGTGGCGCTCGCCTTCCTCACGTCGATGGCGTTCTCGACGGTGCCCACCCCGCTGTATCCGCTGTACGAGGAGCGGGACGGCTTCTCGACCTTCATGGTCACCATCGTCTTCGCGGTGTACGCGGTGGGCGTCGTGGTCAGCCTGATGCTGGCCGGGCACGTGTCGGACTGGGTGGGGCGCAAGAAGATCCTGCTGCCGGCACTCGGGCTGGAGTTCGTCGCCGCCCTGCTGTTCCTGTCGAGTCCGGAGCTTCCGGTCCTGCTCGTCGGCCGGTTCGCGTGCGGTCTCGGCATCGGCATGCTCAGCGCGACGGCCACCGCCCACCTGGCCGAACTGCACGCCGCGCACCGTCCTGACGCCTCCCCGGGGCGGTTCGAGACGGTGTCGACGGCCGCCAACATCGGCGGCCTGGGCCTCGGCCCGCTGGTCTCCGGGTTCCTCGCGCAGTACGTGACGGCTCCGCTGCGGCTGCCGTATCTCGTGTTCGCCGTCCTCCTCGCGGTCGTGGCGGTCGCCCTGTCCCGCACTCCGGAGACCGTGCGCGAACTGCCGGTCAGGCCGCGCTACCGGCCGCAGCGGGTGAGCGCCGACCATGGCGACCGCGCGGGTTACGTGGCCGCGGCGGCCGGCGCGTTCGCGTCGTTCGCGGTGTTCGGCTTGTTCTCGTCGATCGCCGCCGGGTTCGTCGCGAACACTTTGCACCACCCGTCGCACCTGCTGGCCGGGGCGATCTCGTTCCTGGTGTTCGGGGGCGCGGCCCTCGCCCAGATCCTCACCAACCGCCTCGCGCCGCGGACGAAGTCGACGCTGGGGCTGCTCGCGGAGGGCGCGGGCTTCGTCACGCTCGTCGTCGGGATGCACACCGCCGACCTCGCCACGTTCCTGGCGGGTGGCGCGGTCGCGGGCGTCGGGGCGGGGCTGCTGTTCAAGGCGGCGGTCGGGGCCGTGGTCGCGATGGCGGCGCCCGCGCGGCGCGGCGAGGCGCTCGCGGGCCTGTTCCTGGTCGCCTACTCGGGGCTGAGCGGTCCGGCCGTCCTCCTTGGCGTCGCCACGCTCTCGCTCACGGCGACCTCGGCGATGACCTGGTTCGCCATGGTCATCTTCGCCCTCCTGACGACGGTCGCCGTGCTCAACCGCCGCTCGCACGGCGGTCGTTGAGCGACGCAGGCACGACAAGCCTTGACCGTCGCTCGAACGGCAGGCGTTGAGCGACACCAAGACACCACCAGCGCCAACCCACCTCGCAGCGACGCAGATCACATCGGCCAACCTCTTGACGCCTCCACGTTCAAACCGGTTTAGTCAACGCCGTTCGGCCGTTCAAACCGGTTTGAACGTCCATCCGGAGGCCGCCCTCAAGGAGTTGCGCACGCCATGGCCCGCAAGCCCACCATCGCGGACGTCGCACGCCACGCCGGGGTCTCCCGCGCCACCGTCTCCTTCGCCCTCAACGACCGCCCCGGCATCGCGGAGGACACCAAGACCCGCGTGCTCGCGGCGGCCGCCGACCTCGGGTGGACGCCGAGCCGCCAGGCCCGCGCCCTCTCGCTCGGCAAGGCAGGAGCCTTCGGCCTCGTCCTGACCCGCGAACCGGAACAGATCGGGGCAGACCTCTTCTTCCCGGCGTTCATCGCGGGCGTCGAGGCCGTCATCGGGCAGCGCGGCGACGGCCTGATGGTGCACGTGACCACGCCCGAGCAGGAGCAGGGCGTGTACGAGCGCCTCGCGGCCGAGCGCCAGGTCGACGGCGTACTCCTCACGGACCTCAGGCACGACGACCCGCGCCCCCCGCTGATGCGCCGGCTCGGCCTGCCCGCCGTGGTGGTGGGCCAGCCCGAGTGGGGCGGCGGCCTGCCCACGGTCAGCCTGGACGACGAGCCCGCCTACTCCGCGGCGGTCCGCCGTCTCGCCGACCTCGGCCACCGGCGCATCGCGCACGTCGAGGGCCCCCGCGAGTTCCGGCACGCGCACCGGCGCCGCCTCGCCTGGGAGCAGGCGCTGCGCGACCTGGGCCTGCCCGAGGGCCCGGTGCTGCCGGGCGGGTTCAGCGCCGAGGGCGGTGCGCGGGCCACCCGTGAGCTGCTCGCGCTCGACACCCCGCCGACCGCGATCGTCTACGGCAACGACCTGGCCGCGATGGCCGGGCTCTCGGTCGCCCAGGAGCTGGGTGTGCCGGTGCCCGAGCGGCTCTCGGTCGTCGGCTACGACGACGCGCCCCTGACCCGCTACAGCTATCCGCCGCTCTCCTCCGCACGCGCGGACGCCCGTGGTTGGGGCGAGGCCGCGGCCCGCGCCCTGGACGCCGTGCTCGCAGGCGACGAGGGCGCGGCGCACGTGGCGCTGCCGCCCGCCGAGTTCATTCCCCGTGCGTCGATCGGTCCCGCCCCGCGCGACTGAGTCCGCACAGCGGAGCGACAAAGCAACAAGGCGACAGAGCAACAGACTTCGGGCCGCGCCGTGCGCGGACCGGGAATTGCGCACGGCGACGAGGCCGCGCGTGAACAGTTCGGAGATCATCATGCTGAGGAGAACGGCGTCCTCGCTGCTCGTGCTCGCGCTCGCGGGAACGGCGACAGCCTGCGGCCGGGCCGCCCCCGACGCGAACGTCGCCGCCGACGCGCGCGGACCGATCACGGTCTGGCTGTCCAACAACGCCCAAGAAGTGCAGTGGGGCAGGCAGATGGTGGCCGCGTGGAACAAGCGCCATCCCGATCAGCACGTCACCGCCCAGCAGATTCCTGCGGGCAAGACGTCCGAGGAGGCGATCAGCGCCTCGATCATCGCGGGCACGACGGCGTGTCTCGCCTTCAACACCTCGCCCGCGGCGGTGCCGACGTTCCAGAAGCAGAACGGGCTCGTCCCACTCGACGACTTCCCCGGCGGCACCTCGTACGTCACCGGGCGCAGCGGCGGCCTCGCCGACCAGTACAGGTCGCCGGACGGGAAGTTCTACCAGCTGCCCTGGAAGAGCAACCCGGTGATGATCCTCTACAACAAGAAGCTGTTCAAGAAGGCCGGCCTCGATCCGGAGCACCCGAAGCTCGCCACGTACGAGGAGTTCCTGAAGACCTCCCGCACGCTGGTGCGCAGCGGCGCCGCGAAAGCGGCGATCTGGCCCTCGCCGTCGAGTGACTTCTTCCAGCCCTGGTACGACTTCTATCCCGCGTTCGCCGCGCAGAGCGGCGGCAAGCAGCTGATCGAGGACGGCAAGCCGCAGTTCGACTCCGCGGCCGGACGCCAAGTGGCTTCCTTCTGGCGGAAGTTGTACGCCGAGAAGCTGGCGCCGCAGGAGGCGTACCCGGGCGACGCCCTCAATGACGGGAAGGCCGCGATGGCCACGGTCGGACCGTGGGCCGTCTCCGCGTACAAGAACAGCGTGGACATCGGTGTCGCCCCGGTGCCGACCTCCGACGGCGGCAGCGGCAAGCACTCCTTCAGCGACGAGAAGTCGGTGGCGATGTTCAGCGCGTGCAAGAACCGGGCGACGGCCTGGGATCTGCTCAAGTTCGCGACGTCGAGCGTGCAGGACGGCAGGTTCCTGGAGACGACCGGCCAGATGCCGATGCGCGAGGACCTGACGAAGCGCTACGCCGGCTACTTCGCCGAGCACCCCACGTACAGGGCCTTCGCCGACCAGGCGGAGCGCGTCGTCGAGGTGCCGAACGTGCCGGGCTCGGTCGACATCTGGCAGGCCTTCCGCGACGAGTGGACGAAGTCGGTCGTCTTCGGCCGCGAGTCCACGCGCGCGGGCCTGCGCAACGCCTCGTCCGAGATCACCGACCTGCTGAACGAGTACGGAGACGCGTCATGAGCGTGAACCTCGAGAAGGGCCACCGGCGGTCCCGGATCGGCGCCCTGTTCGTCTCCCCGTACGTGCTGTTCCTGCTCGTCGTCTTCGCGATCCCGCTGGTCTACACGGTGTGGATGTCCTTCCACCGCTTCTACTTCACGGCTCCCGGCACGGACGTGGACGCGCCGTGGGTGGGCCTGTCCAACTACAAGGACGTGTTCACCGACCCGGTGGTCGGCCGGGCGTTCCTCAACATCCTGATCTTCCTGGTCATCAACGTGCCGCTGACCGTGGGCCTCTCGCTGGTCCTGGCCGCCGCGCTGAACGCGAAGATGCGGGGCCGGGCGTTCTTCCGCGCCGCGTTCTACCTCCCGTACGTCACCGCGAGCGTCGCGCTCGTCGCGGTGTGGCAGTTCCTCTTCGGCCAGGACGGCTTTGTCAACCATCTGCTCGGCTCGCACGCGCCGGATCCGTCGTGGCTGGTCAACTCGCATCTCGCGATGCCGATGATCGCCGTCTTCGTGACGTGGAAGCAGCTCGGCTTCTTCGTGATGCTGTACCTGGCCGCGCTGCAGAACGTCGGCAAGGAGCTGTACGAGGCGTCCGCGATGGACGGGGCGGGCAAGGTGCGGCAGTTCTTCTCGGTGACCGTGCCGGGCGTACGTCCCGCGACGACGCTGGTCGTCATCTACGCGATCATCACCGGCGCCAACATGTTCAGCGAGCCCTATCTGCTGACCGGGGGCGGCGGGCCGGACCACGCGTCCACGTCGCCGGTGCTGCTCATGTACCAGAAGGGCATCGAGCAGGGGCATCCCGATGTCGCGGCCGCGCTCGGCGTCGTGCTCATCGCGTTCGTCATGGTCGTCTCGCTCGCCGCCCGCAAGCTCACCGAGAGGGGCAACTGACATGAGTGCCACCACCCCGTCGGCGTCCCGCCGCTCCGGCTTCGGCGGCAAGGCCCTGCGCTACGTACTGCTGTCGCTGGGCGCGGTCGTCTTCCTGTTCCCCTTCTACTACATGGTCGTGGGCTCGCTGCGGAAGGTCACGGTCGGCGATCTGTCGGCGGCCGTGCCCTCCGGCCTGACCGGCGCCAACTACGCGGCGATCAACAGCACGATCTCGCTGGGCCGTTCGCTGCTGAACTCCGGGATCATGACGATCGGCGTCCTCATCTGCACGCTCGTCTTCGGTGTGCTGGCCGGGTACGCGCTCGCGGTGCTGAAGTTCCGCGGCAAGGGCGCCGTGTTCGGGGCGCTGTTGCTGGTGCAGATGATCCCGTTCCAGCTGCTCACGCTGCCGCTGTACGTCCTCGTGGTCCGCGACTACGGGCTCGGCGACAACTACCTCGGCATGATCCTGCCGTTCGCGATCAACTCCACGGCCGTCTTCCTGTTCCGGCAGTTCTTCTCGCAGATGCCGCAGTCCCTGTTCGAGGCGGCGCGCATCGACGGCGCGAGCGAGCTGCGGATCCTGTGGAGGATCGCGCTGCCGATGGCCAAGCCGGCCATCCTGACCGCGCTGCTCCTGACGTTCATCGGGCCGTGGAACGAGTTCCTGTGGCCGTTCCTCGTCACCAAGAACGCCGACATGCAGCCCCTCGCGGTCTCCCTCGCGAGCTTCCTCTCCAATCTTCAGGGCACGGTCGCCAACCCGGCGGGCGCCCTGCTGGCCGGCGCGTGTGTGCTGGCCGTCCCCGCGGTGGTCCTGTTCCTCGTGTTCCAGCGCCACTTCACCTCCACCGACATCGACTCCGCTACCAAGGGCTGAATCCGCACATGAGCAACACCACCAACACCACGATCCCCTACCGCATGGTCCGCAAGGGTGTGGTCATGTCGCCCCTCGCCGGTGAGGCGAACGAGGTCGAGGGCGTCCTCAACCCGGCCGCAGGACGCACCCCCGACGGCACGCTGCACCTCCTGCCCCGCCTCGTCTCCGAGGGCAACGTCTCCCGCGTCGGCCTCGCCGAGGTCACCTTCGACGAGCAGGGCGTGCCGAACGGTGTCGAGCGCCGCGGCGTCGTTCTCGCCCCCGACGAGGGCTGGGAGCGCGGCAAGAACAACGCGGGCGTCGAGGACCCCCGCATCACGTGGGTCCCCTCGCTCGGCAAGCACGTCATGTCGTACGTCGCCTACGGCCCGCTCGGCCCGAAGCCCGCGCTCGCCGTCTCCGAGAACCTCACCGAGTGGACGCGCCTCGGCCCCATCCAGTTCGCGTACCAGGCCGACCTCGACACCGACCTCAACCTCTTCCCGAACAAGGACGTCGTCCACTTCCCCGAGCCGGTCCCGGCCCCCGACGGCGAGCTGTCGTACGCGATGCTGCACCGCCCGATGTGGGACCTCGGCTGGTTCCGCGAGGGCGAGGGCGTGCACCTGCCCGCCGGTGTCACCGACGAGCGGCCCGGCATCTGGATCTCGTACGTGCCGGTCAAGGAGGTCGAGGCCGACATCCGCGCCCTCGTCCGCCCGCGTCAGCACACGCTGGTCGCGCTGTCCGAGTACGAGTGGGAGTCCCTGAAGATCGGCGGCGGCCCGGCCCCGATCCGCGTGCCCGAGGGCTGGCTGCTCATCCACCACGGCGTCTCCGGCACCATCGAGGACCCGTGGGCGCAGAACCAGAAGGTGTCGTACGCGGCGGGCGCGATGATCCTCGACCCGGCCGACCCGTCGAAGGTCCTCGCCCGCTCCGACCAGCCGCTGATGGCCCCCGAGACGGAGGAGGAGATGTCCGGCACCGTCCCGAACGTCGTCTTCCCGACGGCGATCGAGGAGATCGACGGCGAGCTGTACGTCTTCTACGGCATGGCCGACGCCCACATCGGCGTGGCTCTCCTGGAGCGCACCGCATGACACCTCCTCCCCTGGGCATCGGCCTGGTCGGCTGCGGCGGCTTCGCCGAGTTCGTCCTCGACGCCGTCGCCGGGCTGCCGGGCCTGCGCCTGGCGGCGGTCGCCGACCCGTCGCGCGAACGGGCTTCCCGGCTCGGCGCGCGGCACGGCGTCCCGGCTCTCGGCTCCCTCGACGAGTTGCTCGAACGGGACGACGTCGCGGCGGTGTTGATCGCCACGCCGCCCGCCACCCATGCCGCGATGGCCACCCAGGCGCTGCGCGCGGGGCGCCACCTCTTCTGCGAGAAGCCCCTCGCGACCACGACGGAGGACGCGGCGTCCGTCGCCGACGAGGCGCGCCGCGCGGGGCGTGTCCTGGTCGTGGACCATGTGCTGCGCTACAACCCGCTGCTGCGGGCGGTCCAACGGCTCACCGAGCGGGAGCTGCTCGCGCCCGTCCGCCGGTTCCTGTTCGAGAACGACGCCGCAGACGAGGACCTCGGCCCCGACCACTGGTTCTGGGACCCGGCGCACTCCGGTGGCATCTTCGTCGAGCACGGCGTCCACTTCTTCGACGCGGCGCGGGCGCTGCTCGGCACGGACCCGCTGAGCGTGCGGGCCACGGCGGTGGCGCGTCCCGGCGGGCCGGTGGACATGGTGAGTGCGGACGTCGTGCACCCCGGCGGCGTCCTCGCCTCCCACCTGCACTCCTTCACCCACGCGCACCGCGCCGAGCGGCAACTCATGCGCCTGGACCACGGGTTCGAGGAGACACGGATCACCGGCTGGATCCCCGCCTACGCGGAGATCTCGGCGTGGACCGACGAGGCGGGCGCCCGCCGCTGGGAGCAACTGCCGCTCCAGCTCGGCCCGTTGCTGACGGTCGGCGGCTTCGAACCGCACGGCGACGAACAGCTCACGGTCCACGTCGAACGCGACGCCGGACCGGCCACGCCCGCCCGTGGGCGCGGCGAGCGGCGCAGCGCGCCGCACCACGTCCACGTCGTCATCGACCTCGGCGGCGAGGCCCGCAAGCCGTACGTGTACGCGCAGAGCGTGCGCGCCGCGATGGCCGACCTCGTACGGGCGGTGCGCGAAGGCACCCCGCCGGCGGCGGACGCCCGCAGCGGCTTCGGCGCGGTGGCGGTCGCCGAGGCGGCCACGGTCGCCGCCGCGACGGGCCGCGAACAGCCGGTCCTGCCCGCGTTCCCGTGGGCTTCGGAAGGAGTCGTCGCATGAGCTGGTGGCAGGACATGGTCTGCTACGAGGTGTACCCGCGGGCCTTCGCCGACTCCGACGGCGACGGAGTCGGGGACCTGCGCGGGCTGACCGAACGCCTCGAACACATCAAGGACCTGGGCGCGGACGCGGTGTGGTGCACGCCGTTCTATCCGTCGCCGCTGGCCGACGGCGGCTATGACATCGCCGACCACACGGGCGTCGCCCCGGACCTCGGGACGACCGCCGACGTCGACGAACTCACCGCACGGGCCCACGCGTTGGACCTGAAGTTCATCGTGGACCTGGTCCCGAACCACACCTCCGACCGGCACCCCTGGTTCCTGGAGGCGCTGGCCGCCGGGCCCGGGTCGGCGGAGCGGGAGAGGTATCTGTTCCGGCCCGGCCGGGGCCCAGGCGGTGAACTGCCGCCCAACGACTGGCAGTCGGCGTTCGGTGGGCCCGCCTGGACGCGGGTCGCGGACGGCGAGTGGTACTGCCACCTGCACGCGGCCGAGCAGCCCGACCTCAACTGGCGCAATCCGAAGGTGCGCGACGCCTTCGCGGACGTGCTGCGGCACTGGCTCGACCGGGGCGTGGACGGGTTCCGGGTGGACGTGGCGCACGCCCTGTTCAAGGCGGAGGGCCTGCCGGACGCGGGCCCGGGGCAGCACACCGACCCGCTGCGCAACCACCTCATGCCCTATTACGACCAGGAGGAGCTCCACCCGCTCTACCGCGAGTGGCGGACCCTGCTCGACACGCATCCCGCGCCGCCTGGTGCGGTGGCGCCCGAGGACCGGGTGATGGTCGCGGAGTCGGCGGTCTTCGACCCGGCCCGGCTCGGCCGCTACATCCGCCCCGACGAGATGCACCAAGCCTTCAACTTCGCCTTCCTGGAGGCCTCGTGGGACGCGGCGGAGCTGCGCGAGGTGATCGACGGTTCGTTCGCGGTGCCCGGCTCCGCGGTGACCTGGCTGCTCTCCAGCCATGACGCGCCACGGCCCGTCACCCGGCACGGCTCCCTTGCGCGCGCCCGCGCGGCCGCGCTGCTCATGCTGGCGCTGCCCGGATCCGCGTATCTCTACCAGGGCGAGGAGCTGGGCCTTCCGCAGGCGTTCGTGCCCGACGACCGCATCCTCGACCCGCTGTGGGAACGCTCCGGCCACACCGAGCGGGGCCGTGACGGCGCGCGCGTCCCGTTGCCCTGGTCCGGCACGGCGGCGCCGTACGGCTTCAGCAGCGCGGCACCCGAGGCGACCTGGCTGCCGCAGCCCGACGACTGGGCGCAGCTCACGGTGGCCGCGCAGCAGGCGGACCCGGGCTCGACGCTCGCCCTGTACCGGCGGGCGCTCAGGCTGCGCCGCATCCACCCGGCGCCGGATCCCGCGGCGCCCCCGCAGTGGCTCTCCGCGCCCGGCGCGTCCCATCTCTCCTTCCGCCGCGGGAACTTGGTGTGCGTGGTGAACCTTGCCGAGCAGCCACTCCCCCTCTCCGCCCTCGGCCTCACCGGCCCTCCGCTCCTCACCAGCGGCCCCCTCACAGCGGGCGCGCTGCCGAAGGACACGGCCGCGTGGCTGGTGTCCCCGGCCTGAGCGCGGATGGCGACTGCCACTGACGGGGCGACTGCCCCACCCCGCACAGATTCCGGCATGTGCCACCAGCGAAGTCCGCTGCCGACACAGCAGCCATGGCCAGACCTTCACGGAACGAGTCCAAAGGATTGATGAATCCGCTGACCAGACAGGGCAGTTGACGTATGGTCACCCAATGGACGGAGCGCAGTGGTTGGCCTCCTGTCACCGAAAGCCGAGCGAGGCATATGCCGCATGGGAGCAGTCGCCGTTTCTGGCGAAGCTCCCGGCGGGCCGCGACTGGGACGCGTTACGCGTGCAGCAGCCGCTCGGTCTGACGGTGCTGTGGGAGCTTGGCGAGGAGGCGGACGCCGTGCCGGTGCTCGAGGAGCACGCCAAGCCACGCCCGGTGTTCTACATCCTCACGCGCCCCGACCCGGCGGGCGCCTCGGTGGCCTGGCCGGAGACGGAGGACGTGCGGCTGCTCACCGCGGGTGAGGACCTGTGCATGCCGTCCCCGGACGCCGACGGCATCACGGGCGTGCGCCACCACTCGTTCCTGTGGCGCACCCCGCCGGACGGCAGCGGCAAGCTGGTCGACCCCGAGCTCCTGCGCACCGCCCTGAAATCGGCCCTCGATCCCGGCCGGCAGGCCGAGCGGATAAGGGCGGCCCGCGCCGTCTTCTGGGCGAGCAAGCGGCACAGCCACTGAGCACCACACCCCCTGGACACCCCGCGCGAAGAGCCGTCGCGGCGGACAACTGTACTGTGCACGGGTATCGGTTGTTCCAGGAAGGATGATCCGCCATCGCCACCAGCAAGACAGTGCAGATACCCACCGCGGACGGCCGGGCCGACGCCTTCGTCGCCTCCCCCGACGACGGCGCGCGGCACCCGGGCGTACTGCTCTACATGGACGCCTTCGGCGTGCGGCCCGTGATCGAGGAGCTGGCCCGCGAGCTGGCCGGGCACGGCTACTACGTGCTCGTGCCCAACGTCTACTACCGGCGCGGGGCCTCGCCCGTCGTCGAGCTTCCCGAGTACATCAGCGAGGAGAACCGGCCGGAGATCTTCGGCAAGTTGTTGCCGCTGATCCAGGAGCACACGGCCGAGCGCGCCCTGAGCGACGCCGATGCCTTCGTCGACTTCCTCACGGCCCAGCCCGAGGTCGCCGATGGCCCGATCGGCACGACCGGCTACTGCATGGGCGCCGCCCTCGCGCTGCGCACCGCCGCGGCCCGTCCCGACCGGGTCGGCGCCGTCGCCGGTTTCCACCCCGGCATGCTCGTCACCGACGCCCCCGACAGCCCGCACCTCGCTGCCGACAAGGTCACCGCCCGTGTGCACCTGGGGCTCGCCGAGGGCGATCTGAAGCCCGAGGCCGTCGCCGAGCTCAACAAGTCCTTCGAGACCGCGGGCGTCGAACACTCCATCGAGCTCTACCCCGGCAGCGTCCACGGCTTCACGATGGCCGACACCTCCGCCTTCTCCGCGGAGGCGCTGAAGCGCCACTGGGACCGGCTGCTGCCGCTCCTCGACGGCGCCCTGCGGGCCGGCTGAGAGCGCGACGCGCCGTAAGGGCGCGGAGGCCGGTCGTCGGCGTCGCCGCGCCCTTACTCAGTACCCCTCCGCCGACCCCAGATACTGCTCCGCGAACGCCGTCGCCGCCGCCCGCGACGTGAACAGACGGCGCAGCCGGGCCAGCGTCGTGCCCGTGCGGAACGGGTCGCCGAACGACGCGCCGTGGTAGACCTCCGACAGCCACTGCGAGAACTCCTGGTAGTCCCATACGCGCCGCAGACAGGCCTCGCCGTACCCCTCGATGCCACTGCTGTCTCCCGCCGCGTGCGCCACGATCGCGTCCGCGAGGAGGAACGCGTCGTGCAGCGCGAGGTTGAGGCCCTTGGCCGCGATGGGGGCGACCAGATGCGCGGCGTCCCCGGCCAGGAAGAGACGCCCGTACGTCATGGGTTCGGTGACGTAGTCGTGCATGTCGAGGACGCGCTTCTCGATCAACTCGCCCTCGGTGAGCGGCGGGGCACCCGCGGCGGCGAGTCGCTTGCGCAACTGCGCCCACACCCGCTCGTGCGACCAGCCCTCCGGATCATCGCCGGGCGGGCACTGCAGGTAGTAGCGGGTGACGTCGGGGCTGCGCGGCATCTGCCCGGCGAAGCCCTCCTCGTGCATGCCGAACAGCACGCGGTCCGTCGACGGCGGCGCCTGGGCGAGCAGCGCCAGCCAGCCGATCCCGTAGTCGTGCCGCGCGACACGGACCCGGCCGGCGGGCAGCGCCTCGCGCGTCGCCCCGCGGGCCCCGTCGCACCCGGCGACGAACTCGCAGTGCAGCACCCGCCGTCGACCGGTGTCGCCGCAGGTGTACGAGACCGATGGACGCCCGCCCTCCAGGTCGTGGAGGCGTACGTCGCGGACACCGAAGCGGATGTCGCCGCCGCGCACGTCGGCGTACTCGCGCACCAGGTCGGTCACGAGCAGCGGCTGCGGGTAGACGAAGTGGTGCTGCCCGGTCAGTTCGGTGTAGCCGAAGCGGTGCCGCTCACCCGCGAAGCGGAACTCGCACTCCGTGTGCCGCTCCGCGCGCTTGAGCAGCTGCGCGGCGAGACCGCGCCGGTCGAGGGCGCGCACCGCCCACTCCTCGATGACACCGGCCCGCGGCCGCCGCTCGATGAACGTACGGCTCTCGCACTCCAGGACCACGCAGTCGACGCCCGCGGCCCGCAGGAGGTTCCCGACGGTGAGTCCGGCGGGGCCAGCGCCGACGATCACCACCGAACTCCGCTGCGACAACGTCGAGTTGGGCCCGGTTTCCGCGTCGGTCATGCGGCCCATTATGGGTCAGGTGACGTCGGCGCGGTCCACCGTCTCCGCGCCCTCCAGCGGCGCCCGCTCCAGGAACGCCACCGCGTCGGGCTCCCGCTCCCGCAGGCGCCGGAAGCCGGCGGCGGTGAGGGTGCGGCAGCGCGTGTCGCGTTCGGCGAGGACCTTGCGGGTGCGGCCGGGCGGGAAGTCGGCGGGCGTCAGGGCCGCGCCCGGGCCCGCCGACCAGGTGCGGCTCGTCGTCACCGTGTCGGCGGTGTCGGCGCACACGGCGAGGCGCCCGGACTCGACGTACCACAGGACGATCCGGTCGAGCGGGGCGGTGCGCGGCGGCGCGACGGACTCGCCCTCGGCGAGGTCGAGGGTGTCGAAGGCCTCGTCGAGGGCGGCGCGCAGACCGGCGTCGGCCTCGCCGAACAGATCGCAGTCGGCGAGCGGCACGGGGACGTCCGGGTCGAGTCCCAGGCCGGTGAGCAGCTCGTCCTCGCAGGCTTCCAGGGCCCGGCCGAGATCGGGGAACTCGTCGGCGGTGCGGGCCAGGGCCTGCCGCTCGTCCGGGTCGGCGAGGACCATGCGCAGGTCACGGGCGCGCAGCGTCTCGGCGAGGCCGCGCAGCAGGTCGGCGGCGACCGGTTCGATGCGGCCGACCCGGGTGAGGTCGAGCACGAACCAGCCGACGGCGTCCGGGAGTTCGAGGGCGGCGCGCACGGTCTGCTCGGCGGTGGCGAAGTCGAGGTCGCCCTGGAGCACGTGGACGCGGATCCGCTGCGCGCGGGCGTCGAGCGCTGCCCGCTGGGCGCGGGTGCGGTGCCGCAGGGAGCGCAGCGGGGTGGCGTGCAGGGAGCGGGGCGGCAGCGGCCTGCGCTCCGGGGCCGAGGCCCGCATCAGGTGCAGGCCGAACTGGTCGGAGATCAGGTGGCAGGCGGCGATGCCGCGCACGCTGTTGCCCTTCTCCTCAAGGGGTGGGCTGAAGACGCCGATGCCGAACTGGCTGGGCAGCGCGACCCCGATCCCGCCGGACACCCCGCTCTTGGCGGGCATCCCGACCCGGAGCATCCACTGCCCCGACGCGTCGTACATGCCGCAGGTGGCCATGACGGCGAGGACGTGCTGGGCGTGCCGGCTCGCGACGACGCGTTCGCCGGTGACCGGGTTGATGCCGCCGCCCGCGAGGGTCGCGTGCATCACGGCGAGGTCGTCGCAGGTGACGAGGACGGAGCACTGGCGGAAGTAGACGGCGAGCTCCGCCTCCACGTCGCCGGTGAGCGAGCCCGCGTTGTGCATGAGGTAGGCGAGGGCGCGGTTGCGGTCGCCGGTGGCGCACTCGGAGGCGTACACGGCCTCGTCGACGGTGAGGGGCCGCCCCGCGAAGGCGCCGAGCCCGTCCAGGATGCGGTCGAAGCGGGCCTTCGGGGTGTCGCCCGCGACGAGCGAACTGGTCACGATGGCACCGGCGTTGACCATCGGGTTCGGTGGCCGCCCCGTGCCGGGTTCGAGGCGGATCGAGTTGAACGCCTCGCCGCTCGGCTCGGCGCCGACCCGCGCCAGGACGTTCTCCAGGCCGTGGTCGGCGAGCGCGAGCGCGAACACGAAGGGCTTCGACACGGACTGCGCGGTGAAGTGGACGTCCGTGTCCCCGCTCCCGTAGACCCGCCCGTCGATGGTGCACAGGCTGAGCCCGAACAGCCGGGGGTCGGCGCGGCCGAGCTCGGGGATGTACGAGGCCGGCTCGCCGTCGTTCAGATCGCGCAGCCGCAGCCGCACGCCGTCGAGGAGTGCGGTCAGCGGGTCGTGAGCGGGCTTTTCCGGCTTGTGTCCCATCTCGTCCATCGAATCGCATGAGGTGCGCCGCTGCCTCCCGAAAACCCCTGTCCGACGCCCGTCCGAGGCAGCAGAGTGTCCCCATGACCGACACCGACCGCAAGAACGATCTGCTCCGCTACCTCCAGGAGGCCCGCGACGCCCTGCTGTGGAAGCTCGACGGGCTCTCCGATTACGACGTGCGGCGCCCGCTGACACCGACGGGCACGAACCTGCTGGGCCTGCTCAAGCATCTGGCCGGGGTGGAGCTGGGTTACCTCTGCGACACCTTCGGCCGGGCGCACGGCGAGCCGCTGCCCGCCCTCGAAGACGCAGCGGAGGACAACGCCGACATGTTCGCGACCGCCGACGAGTCCCGTGAGGAGATCGTCGAGCGCTACCGGCGCGCCTGGACGCACACGGACGCCTCGGTCAGGGAGCTGTCCCTGGACACCGTCGGCACGGTTTCGTGGTGGCCGAAGGAGCGCAATCAGGTCACGCTGCACCACGTTCTGGTCCGGGTCATCTCCGACACGCAGCGCCACGTGGGCCAGGCCGACATCCTCCGTGAGGGCCTGGACGGCCTGATCGGCTACCAGCCGGGCAACGACAGCCTGCCGCCACTGGAGTGGAAGCAGCACCACGCCCGCCTGGAGGAGATCGCGGCGCGCTTCAAGGACTAGTCCTCTAGTTCGGCGCGTGCTGCGCCGCGAGGCGGACCGGGGCGTTCTGTGCCCCGTATCCCTGGTAGCCGTCCTCGCGCTGGGCCAGTTCGAAGAAGACGCGGCCCACGGTGCGGGTGTAGCAGTGGCGGAAGGTGCCGTGGGCGTCGCGGTCGTAGAGGATGCCGAGTTCCTGGTACGTCTCCAGCTCGCCGGGCGCGAACTCGAAGCGCGCCGCCAGGTCGTCGTAGTAGTTGCCCGGCATCGGCAGCAGTTCCCCGCCCGCCGCGCGGAAGCGGCGGGCGGCCGCGACGACGTCGCTGGTGGCGAGGGCGATGTGCTGGGCGCGGTCCTGGTCCTCACCGGGCCCGGGGCCCGCGCCGAGCGCGATGCGGACGGCGCCGTCGGCGGTGGCGACGGCGCGGCTGCGCAGCAGTCCGTACGGGTCGGCGACGTCGACGCTCGCCCGCGGTTCGAGGCCGAGCACGCTGCGGTGGAACAGGGCGGCCTCGTCGAACTGGTGCCAGGGCTGGGTGAGCTGGAGGTGGTCGACGCCGGTGACGTCGGTCTCGGCGGGCCGCTCCCCCGTGGGCTCGAAGTCCCGGATCCAGCTGGGGAGTTCGGGGCGGTCGGTGGCGCAGAAGAAGAGTTCCGTGCCGTCGGGCGCGGCGACGGCGTCGAGGAGTACGTCGCCGGTTCCGCGGCGGCGTGGCAGGACCGGGGCGAGCAGGGCCTCCGCGCGGCGGGCGGCGGCGGCCGGGTCCGGGGACTCCAGGCCGACGGCGGCGAGGACGGTGCCGTCACGGCGGGCGGCGGGCCCGGTGTTGAGGAGCACGCGGGCCTCGCCCTGCTCCCACAGGTCGACCGGCTTGCCGCGGTGGCGTCCCGTGCGGGTGAAGCCGAGGGCGGCGAGGAGGTCGGCGGCCGGGGCGACGTCGGGGGTGACGAGTTCCGTGAAGGCGACTCCGGTGGGTACGACGGGTGCGGGCAGCTCGCCCTGCGCCACGACGTCCTGGACACCCACCGCCTCCTGGAGGGCGAGCAGTGAGCGCAGCGCGTCCACGGCGGCGGGCCCGGCTTCGGCCTGCCGGAACACATCGTTGAAGATCTCCAGCGACAGCGGCCCCTGGTAACCGGCCGCCAGTACGTGCCGCAACAGCCCGGCGACGTCGAGGTCGCCCTGCCCGGGGAAGCAGCGGTAGTGGCGGCTCCACTTCAGGACGTCCATGTCGAGCAGCGGCGCGTCGGCGAGCTGAAGGAAGAAGATCTTGTCGGCGGGGATGTCCTCGATGCCCTTGGGGTGGCTGCCCTTGGCGAGGATGTGGAAGCTGTCGAGACAGGTGCCGAGCGCCGGGTGGTCGGCGGCCTCGATGATGCGCCAGGCATGGTCGTACGTATTGACGTGCCGGCCCCAGGCGAGCGCCTCATAGGCGACGCGGACCCCGAAGTCGCTCGCCCGCTCGGCGAGTTGGCGCAGTTGGTCGGCAGCGAGCGCGTCGTCCCCGATGGAGAGCGGGGAGACGCTGGAGCACACGAGGACGGTGTCGGTGCCGAGGCGCTGCATGAGCCGGAACTTGTGCTCGGCGCGCCGCAGGTTCTGCGCGAACACGTCGGCGGGCACGGCCTCCATGTCGCGCATCGGCTGGTACAGGTCGATGCTCAGGCCGAGGTCGGCGCAGCGGTCGCGGACCTCCTCGGGAGTGAGGGGGCTGGCGAGCAGGTCGTTCTCGAAGATCTCGACGCCGTCGAAGCCCGCGCGGGCGGCCGCGGTGAGCTTCTCGGTGAGCGATCCGCTGAGCGAGACGGTGGCGATGGAGGTGCGCACGGCGGGCTCCTTCAGGGATGTCTTGGGTGGGGTCGGAGATGCGCGGGGTCCGGGATCAGCCTCGGCCCGCCGCCGCGCCCGGCGTGGGCAGCGCCCCCTCCGCCCCGGCGAGTTCGGCGAAGTGGGTGAGCATCCGGGCGGCGTCCGGCTCCCGACCGGTGAAGAGGCGGAACGCGTCGGCCGCCTGGAAGACGGCCATGCCGCCGCCGTCGAGCACGGCGCAGCCCAGGTTGCGTGCGGTGCGCACGAGTTCGGTCTCCAGCGGCCGGTAGACGACCTCGGCGACCCACAGGCCGGGGTGCAGCAGCTCGGCGGGGAACGGGAGGCCCGGGTGGGCGGCCATGCCGGTGGGGGTGGCGTGCACGATGCCGTCGGCTCCGGCGATGTGCGTGGCGAGCTCGTCCATTCCCGCGGGCACCGCGCGGCCCTCGCCGAAGTGCCGGTTCAGGGAGTCGGCGAGGGCGGCGGCCCGCTCCGGCAGCGCGTCGACGAGCACGATACGGCCGGCCCCCAGGGTGAGCACGGCGTGTGCGACGGCGGCGCCCGCTCCCCCGGCGCCGAGCTGGACGACGCGCTCCATGCGGGCCTCGGGCAGCCCGCGGGCGAAGGAGGCGGCGAACCCGGTCACGTCGGTGTTGTGGCCGATGGCGCGGCCGCCGTCGAAGACCACGGTGTTGACCGCGCCGAGCGCCGCGGCCCCCGCCGACAGCTCGTCGAGGTGCTCGATGACGAGCTGCTTGCAGGGGTGCGTGACGTTCAGCCCGTCGAATCCGACGGTGCGGGCGGCCCGCAACAGCTCCCCCACGCCCTCGGGCCGTACGCCGATCTCACCGATGTCGAGCCGCCGGTACAGATACCGCAGGCCCTGCTCGTCGGCCTCCTGCTCGTGAAGGGCCGGGGAGAGCGAGGGCCCGATGCCCTCGCCGATCAGACCGACGAGATAAGAGTCCTTGGGCACGGGGTCCTCCTGGCCGAGCGTCACGCTTAATGTACGAACTGGTTCGTTACTCATATCAAGTCCTACGCCCTCCTGGGAAGGGATGGAAGGGATCAGCGGCAAGGGACTGATCGGAACCGACCCGGAACCGACCCCGGCGCGGCTCCTACAATCACCGGATGACCACTGTCGAAGAGCCGGCGCGCCGCGCGGGACGCATCCGCGACGCGGCCCGCACCAAGGCCGAGATCCTCAAGGTCGCCACGGAGGAGTTCGCCCGCGCCGGGTACACGGGCGCCCGCGTCGACGAGATCGCGGCCCGCACCCGCACCACGAAGCGGATGATCTACTACTACTTCGGCGGCAAGGAACAGCTGTTCACGGCCGTCCTGGAGCGCAGCTACGCGGTGATCCGCGAGGCCGAGCAGGACGCCGACGTGGAGGATCTCGACCCGGTCGCCGCGATCCGGCGGCTCGCCGAGCTGACCTTCGACCACCACGAGCAGCACCCGGACTTCATCCGCCTGGTGAGCATCGAGAACATCCACGACGCCGAGCACATCACGGCGTCCGAGACGATCGGCTCACTCAACTCGCCCGCCATCGACGTGATCGGCCGGATCCTGGAGTCGGGCCGGGCCGAGGGCGTCTTCACGGCGGACGTGGACGCGGTGGATCTGCACGCGATGATCAGCTCCTTCTGCTTCTTCCGGGTCTCCAACCGGCATACGTTCGGCGCCCTGTTCGGCCGCGATCTGACGGCGCAGGACCGCCGCGAGCACTACCGCACAATGCTGGGCGACATGGTCATCGCGTACCTGACCGCGGGCGGCGGCGAGCGCTGACCGGCTCGTACGTCCTCGTCGCAACCTCTTGACAGGCGGGAAACACGGGCGCAACATCGCTGGCCATCAGCAGTTAACTATCCAGTGGGTTAATTAACCCGGCCGGCTCAGGGCCACCGGGTTGATCCACCCAGCCCTCAAGGAGCCCGCGTGTCCGTCCCCGCAGAATCACCGCGCGCACCACAGGGCCAGCCCCGCAAGGCGGCATTCGCCGCCTGGAGCGGCAGTGCCCTCGAGTACTACGACTTCTTCATCTACGGCAGCGCCGCCGCGCTCGTCTTCCCGAAGGTGTTCTTCGACGAGTCGGATCCGGCCGACGCCACCCTGCTCTCGCTCGCCACGTTCGGCGTCGCGTACGCCGCGCGGCCCGTCGGCGCGTTCTTCCTCGGTCACATCGGCGACCGTCTGGGCCGCCGCAAGATCATGGTGTTCACCGTGGTCCTGATGGGCCTGTCGACGTTCCTGATCGGCTGTCTGCCCACCCGCGAACAGGTCGGCGGATTCGCGCCGTTGCTGCTCGTGCTCTGCCGCATCATGCAGGGCATCTCGGCCGCGGGCGAGCAGTCCAGCGCCGGTTCGATGACCTTGGAACACGCGCCGGAGGACCGGCGCGCGTATTTCACGAGTTTCACCCTCAACGGGACCCAGGCCGGGCAGCTCCTCGCCACCATCGTCTTCCTGCCGATCGCGGCGCTGCCCGAGGACCAGCTGCTTTCCTGGGGCTGGCGCATCCCCTTCTGGCTGAGCCTCGGCGTCGCCGTCGCCGGCTACGTCATCCGGCGCTCGCTGGACGAGACGCCCGAGTTCGCCCGCAAGGCCGAGTCCGGCGAGGTCGCCAAGCTGCCGCTCGCGGTGCTCTTCCGCGACCACTGGGTGGACGTCCTGCGCGTGATCGGGGGCGCCCTGGTCGCCTCCGTGAGCACGATCTTCACGGTGTGGGCCCTGTCGTACGCGACGAGCGACGCGGTCGGCATGGACCGCTCCGCCATGCTGTGGGTCGGCGCGCTCGCCAACCTCGTGGCGCTCGCCGCGATCCCGCTGTGGGCGAGGCTCGCCGACCGCATCGGCCGCCGTCCCGTCTTCCTCACGGGTGCCGCGGGCAGCGCGCTGCTGATGTTCGGCTACCTGTGGGCGATCTCCACGGGCTCGTACGCGCTGACGTTCGTGCTCGGCATCCTGGCGTTCGGCGTCGTCTACAGCGCGGCCAACGCCGTGTGGCCGGCTTTCTACGGCGAGATGTTCCCGACCCGCGTACGGCTCTCGGGCATGGCCATCGGCACCCAGATCGGCTTCGCCATCTCCGGTTTCGCGGTGACGTTCGCGGCGCAGATCGCGGGCCCGGGCGGCGACAACTGGGGCGCGGTGGCCCTCTTCACCGCGGCGCTGTGCGTGCCGCCGGTGGTGGCGGGGCTCACGGCGCGCGAGACGGCGAAGGTGCCGACGGCGCGGCTGGGTGAGCGGGACGCTGTGCCCGCTCACATCGGCGACGCCAGCAAGGCGGCCGTCTGAGAACACCGGTGCCCGGCCCCGCGGCCGGGCACCGGTCCGTTCAGAGCCGGTAGACCCGCTCAGCCGTACCCCGCAGCACCGCCTCCCGCTCCCCCGCGGCGAGCCCCTTGGTCACCTCCTCGACGCGGCCCGTTACCTCGGCGTACGTCGCGGTGAGGGTGGAGACGGGCCAGTCCGAGCCGAACATCACGCGCGTCGGGCCGAACGCGTCCAGGCTCGTCGCGGCGGCATCGGCACAGGCGAGGGCCGCGCCGGACAGCTTGCACGCCGTGTTCGGCAGAGCGGCGAACGCCCGGACCGCCCGCTCCCACACCCCGCGCCCGCCGGCCTCGTCCGGCGGGTTTCCCGCGTGATCGAGGACGAAGGTCACCTCTGGGTGGCGCGCGGCGGCCCGTGTGCAGGCCGGAAGCTGGTCGACACGGGCGAGGACGTCGTAGGCGAGGCCCGCGTCCGCGAGTGCGCCGAGTCCGCGTCGCACGTCCGCGCGGAGCAGCCATCGCGGGTCGGGTTCGGCCTGCACGGCGTGCCGGACGCCGACCAGCCGGGTGCCGCCCGGCTCCTCACGCAGCCTTGCGAGAGTGTCGGCGACGTCGGGGCCGGTGAGATCGGTCCAGCCCACGATGCCCTTGACGAGGGTGTCGTGGGCGGCGAGGGCCAGCAGTTCACGGGTCTCGGCCCGGTCGGGCACGGTCTGCACCACGACGGTGCCGTCCACGCGCGCGTGCCCGGCCTGCGGCCGCAGGTCGTCGAGGGTGAAGTCGCGGCGCAGCGGGGCGAGTCGAGGGCCCTTGATCCACGGCTGGTCGCGCACGGCGAGTCGCCAGAGGTGATGGTGTGCGTCGATCAGCGACGGTGCCTGGCCGCTCACCACGTGCCCGTCTCCGACAGCAGTCCGCGTTCGGCGAGCTCACGCCAGAAGGCCGCTGGAACGTCACGGGCCGCACGGAACTGCCTTACGAAATCCTGCACTTCGCAGGGCGAGCGGGCACCCATCACGAGGCCCAGCACCGCATCCGGAGCCGACGAGAAGGCGAGGGCGGCGGCGCGCAGGGTGGTGCCGTGACGTTCCGCGGCCTCTTTCAGGTGCAGCGCACGGGTGACGAGAGCGTCGGGAGCCGCCGTGTAGTCGTAGGTCGCGCCGGGCCGGGGGTCGGCGAGGAGGCCCGAGTTGTAGACGCCGCCGACGAGGACGGCGACGCCGTGCCGCTCGGCAGCGGGCAGCAGGTCGACGCGCGCGTCGGGATCGAGGAGGGTGTGGCGCCCCGCGCACAGCACCACGTCGATGTCCGTGTCGCGGACGAAGCGGGTGAGCATCGCGGACTGGTTCATGCCGGCCCCGATGGCCCGCACGACGCCCTCGGCGCGCAGCCTTTCGAGAGCGGGATACGCCTCGGCGAACGCCTGCTTTTCGTGGTCGTCGGGGTCGTGGAGGTAGGCGATGTCGACGCGGTCGAGGCCGAGGCGGGTGAGACTCTCGTGCAGGCTGCGGCGGATGCCGTCGGCGCTGAAGTCCCAGACGCGGCGGGGCTCTTGCCCGCCGGGGCCCGGGACGAGGAGGCGGCCGACCTTGGTCGAGACGACGTACGTGTCACGGCGGCGGCCGGCGAGTGCGGTGCCGAGCCGGCGCTCTGCGAGCCCGAGCCCGTAGTGCGGCGCCGTGTCGAAGGCGCGCACACCGGCGTCCCAGGCGGCGGCGACGGTGGCGTGGGCCTGGTCCTCGTCGACCGGCGTGTAGAGGTGGCCGAGAGCGGCGGTGCCGAGGACCAGTTCCGTGACCGGGACGCCGCTGCGTCCGAGCGTGCGGCTACGGAAGGGCGCGAGGCTGTGGGGCACCGGGAGGTCTCCCTGTCGTCGGGGCCGCCGTGCCGCAGTCGCAGGGCTCGCGCGGCACGAGCGGGTGGCCGATCTCGGTGACCGGCCCGGGCGGGGCGTCGTACGGAACCGTGAACTCATGTCGTCCAGCGCCGCGTTCGACTGTGGTGTCACTCCCCGGCAGGGAGATCTCGGCTCGAACGCCCGGCGGCACACGCACGTCGACGGTGACGGCGCCGCCCTCGATGCGCCAGCCCGCCTCCGCTCTCCCGTACGGGGTGAGGTGCGCGGCCCACGCGTGGGTGAGGGTGCCGCCGGGCCTTGGCGCGACGCGGATGCGGCGCCAGCCCGGTTCGGCGGGAGCGAGGCCCGCGACGGTGCGGTGCAGCCAGTCGGCGACGGAGCCGAGGGCGTAGTGGTTGAAGGAGGTCATCTGGCCGGGGTTGACCGTGCCGTCGGGCAGCAGCGAGTCCCACCGCTCCCACACGGTGGTGGCGCCCATGGTCACCGGGTACAGCCACGACGGGCAGTGCCGCTCGGCCAGCATCCGGTGGGCGAGCCGGGTCTCGCCCACCGCGCAGAGCGCGTCGCAGATCAGCGGGGTGCCCGCGAATCCTGTGGCGATGCGGAAGCCGGAGCGCCGCACGAGGTGGGCGAGGCGGCGGGCCGCCGTGTGCCGCTGGTCCGCGGTACTGAACAGGTCGAAGCTCAGGGCGAGCGAGTAGGCGGTCTGCGAGTCGGAGGACAGGCGGCCCGCGGGCGTCACGAACTCGGCGGCGAAGGCGGCACGCAGTCGCGCGGCCAGCTCACGGTGACACTGTGCGTCGTCCTTCTCGTCGAGCAGTTCGGCAACCTCGGCGACGAGGTCGGCGGAGTGCACGAGGTAGGCGCAGGCGACGAGGTCGGCGTCGGTGCGGGCGGCGGCCGGGTCGTCGGGCGGCGCCGCCGGATCCAGCCAGTCGCCGAGCTGCCCGGGGTCGCGCCACACCCCGGCGCCCGCCTCGGCGCGCGCGGCGCCGAGCGCCAGCCAGGCTGCCATGGAGGGGTATTGGGACCGCAGCACCTCGATGTCGCCGCTCGCCCGGTACAGCGCCCACGGCACCAGGACGGCGGCGTCGCCCCACAGGGCGTGCACGCCGTCCGCCATGGGCGGGTCGAGGATGTCGGGCACGACGAGCGGCACGGACCGGTCGTGGCGGGCGAACTGCTCGGCGGCGAGGTCGCGCAGCCAGCCGCCGAGCATGCCGGTGCAGTCGTACAGGAAGGCGGCGGTGGGCGCGAAGACGGCGATGTCGCCGGTCCAGCCGAGACGTTCGTCGCGCTGGGGGCAGTCGGTGGGCAGGTCGAGGAAGTTGCCGTGCAGGGAGGCGACGGCGTTGTCGTGGAGTCGGTTGACCAGAGCGTCGCTGCAGGTGAACCAGCCGGTGCGGCGCAGATCGGAGCGGACGACGACGGCTTTCACGCAGGTCGGGTCGAACTCCCCCGGCCAGCCGTCGATTTCGGCGTAGCGGAAACCGTGGAAGGTGAAGCGCGGTTCGTACGTCTCCGGGGCGCCGCTGCCTCGCAGGACGTAGGTGTCCGTGGCGGCGGCGTCGCGCAGGGGTCGGCGGGCGAGTTCGCCGCCGTCGAGGACTTCGGCGTGGCGCAGAGTGACACGGTGTCCGGCGGGTCCGGTGACGCGGATGCGCAGCCGGCCGACGACGTTCTCACCGAAGTCGACGACGGTGCGGCCGGAGGGTGTGGTGCGGACGCCGCGGACGGGGACGGTGCGGGTGCGGCGCATGGGCGGGCCGGTCGGTGCCACCACATCGGCGGCCGGGAAGGGCAGTTCATGCAGGGGATGCCAGTCGTGGTCGTCGTGGCCGGGCTCCGACCAGCCGTCGCGTTCGTGCCGGGCGTCGTACTCCTCGCCGTCGTACAGCTCGGAGCGCAGGAGTGGCCCGGTGGTCCAGCGCCAGTCCCGGTCGGTGACGATGGTGTGGGTGCGGCCGTCGACGTAGCGGATCTCCAGTTGGGCGAGCAGGGCGCGGTGCGGTCCGTAGCGGGCGCGGCGGCCGCCGTCCCAGCCGAGGCGGCCGGTGTACCAGCCCTCGCCGAGCAGCGCCCCGAGCGCGTTCCCTCCGGGGCGTAGCAGGGCGGTGACGTCGTGGGTGCGACAACGCAGTCGGTGGTGGTAGGAGGTCCAGCCGGGTTCGAGGACTTCGTCGCCGACGCGGACACCGTTGATCTCGGTCTCGTACACGCCGTACGCGGTGGCGTAGAGGCGGGCGGAGGCGACCGGCGCGTCGACGGTGAAGGCGCGGCGCAGCAGGGCGACGGGCAGGGGCCCGTCCGGCGGTTGGCTGTCCGGGGTGACGGGCCGGGCCTGCCAGTCGGCGCGCGTCAGGAGTCCGGCCTCGACGGTGGCGGGCGGGGACCAGGCGGTGGCGGAGCCGTCCGAACCACCCCAGACCCGCACCTGGACGGTGGCGCGCTGCCGGGAGGCGAGCGCGGGACCCGGCCAGTCCACGAGGACGGAGTCCGGGCTCTCCACCCGACCGGTGTCGGCAAGGACGGCGACGTCCTCCCCTGTCACCCTTAGCTGGTAGGCGAGTTGGGTCCAGTCGGTTTCGTCGGTCTCGGTGCGCCAGCTCAGGCGGGGCGCCGCCACGCCGATCCCGAGGGCGTCGCGGTGGTGCTCGAAGACGGGTGCGGTGACCCGGCCCATGCTCACCCCCTCACGTCCAGTCGAGGCGGAGGACCTGGACGTACGGGGTGGGCGGCCGGTCGGGCAGCCGTACGTCGAGCCCTTCGGCTCCCGCCGTCCATGTGGGCTGTTCCGGCGCGCCGAGCAGCGTGACCTCGCGGGGCGGGGTGGCGGCCGCGAGGCTGTGGATGCGGATCCTGCGGTCGTCGGGCCAGGACATGACGAAGGCGTACACGACCTCCTGTTCGGGGACACGGGTGAAGCGGAGGTCGCGCGAGGTGTAGGTGAGCCGGCTCTCGCGGGCCTTGATACCGCTCACGTTCGTGGGGCCCTCGCCGTACACGGTCCAAGGGCGGTTGCCGTACAGCGCCTCGCCGCAGACCCGCATCCAGGCGCCGAGGGAGTCGAGGACGCTGCTGACCTCGTCGTCGAGGGTGCCGTCGGGCAGCTGCGGCACGTTGAGGAGCAGGCAGCCGTTCTTGCTGACGGTGTCGACGAGCAGGTGGACGATCTCCTGGGCGGACTTGTACTGCTCGCCGTCGCGGTAGAACCAGTCGCCGATGCTGGTGTCGTACTGCCACGGGTCCGGGTCGATGCCGCTGAGCTGGTGGCGTTCGACGTCGAGGAGTACGGCGCCGCGGTCCTCGTCGGCGATGGTCTTGATGCTGACGGCGCCGTCCGGTGTGCGGTTGTAGTAGTCGGCGAGGAACTCCAGGCCCCTGCGGCGGTCCGGCCCGTCGGCGACGCAGACACTGCCCTCGTCGAAGGGCATCCGTGAGTCGTCGAGGTAGACGAGCTCGGCGTCGTGGCGTTCGGTGACGTCGCGCAGCCGTGCGTAGAAGTCGTCGACGAACGCGGCCGTGGGTACGTCGCCGGGCTTACGGGGCGGGCCGTACAGGGCGCGTGGGTCGAGCCCCTCCCACCAGGTGCCGCGGCCGTCGGCTGCGGTGAGGTGCCCGTCGTAAGGTCCATCGGCGTCAGCGCCGTACGCGGCGTCGAGCCAGCGCCAGGTCCAGGAGCCGGCGTGCATGGAGATGCCGAAGCGCAGGCCGGCGGAGCGGGCGGCGTCGGCCCAGCGGGCGACGATGTCGGTACGCGGGCCGACGGTGACGGAGTTCCACGGCTGGCGGGCGGAGTCCCACAGGTCGAAGTTGTCGCAGTGGGCGGCGAGGGAGACGAAGTAGCGGGCGCCCGCGCGGCGGAAGCGGTCCATCAGGGCTTCCGGGTCGAAGCGTTCGGCGCGCCACTGGTGGCACAGGTCCTTGTGGCCGAAGCGCGAAGGGTGTCCGTAGGTGGCGCGATGGTGGGCCGTTTGGCGGGCGGTGCGTTCGCGTTCGAAGTCCTCGGTTCCTGCGTAGGGGCCGTAGAGATGGCGCGCGTACCAGTCGCCTCGGCGCGCGGCGCACTGCGGGCCCCAGTGGGACCAGATGCCGAGTTTGGCGTCGCGGAACCAGTCGGGGACGCGGTGACGGCGCAGGGAAGCCCAGTCGGGGGTGTAGTGCGCCCGCTCGGTCGCGGCGGGTGCGGAGCGGAGTTCCTCGACGCTGCTCATGCGGTTGCCTCTCCTGGTGCGGGCACTTCTACGGGTCGCAGAAGCAGGGCGAACTTCCAGTGTTGGGGGCGCAGTAGGTGGTGCTTCAGCGGAGGCGGGCCGCAGGAGGCGCTGCCGAGGCCGTGCTGGGCGATGTCTATGTGGAGGTGGAGACGGCCGTCGGGCGTGAGGTCGCACGGGTGGGCGGCGGCTTCGAGGGCCTCGGTGCTCCAGGGGCGGACGGTGAGGCCGAACGGCCTGTCGGGGTCGGCGGCCTCGACGCGCAGCCCTTCGCCGGTTGCCGGGTCGGTGAGTTCGGCCCAGCGGACGGCGGCTCGACGACCGTTCTCCTGCGGTACGACGTAGGGGGTCTGCAGGGCGGCCACGGTGGCGGTGAACAGGCCGACGCGGGCGGCCTGTTCACTGTCCGGGTAGGCCTCGCCAGGACCCTTGCCGTACCAGCGGACCCGGTCGTAGCGGTCGGGCAGGGTGAAGCGGACCCCGGCCCTGGGGAGGGTGCGTTCGCCCCACGGCCCCTCGGGGACGATCTCGACGGCGAGGCGCAGCGCGTCGCCGAATTCGGTCCACTCGTGGCGCATGCGCAGACCGTGCGGGAAGCCCTCGGGCGCGAGCCGTACCTCGGCGCCGTGCTGTCCCGACCACAGCGTGCGGGACACGAGACGGTCGAGACCCGCCGAACGCCATTCCCTCAGCACGGAGTTGGCGCCCATGCCGCGGTCGTTGTCGGTGGGGGCGCGCCAGATGTCGAGGTGAGGGCCGTCGACGTCGGGTGCGGCTTCAGGAGGGGTCGCCCGCTGGGAGCACGCGGGGGGTGTGCGCCGCGGGGCGGCAAGCCGGCCCTGCGCCCAGGCGACCTCGTGACCGGCGGGCGCCCAGGGCGTGTCCGCCGCGAGCACGGCACGCACCGTGAGCCATACCTCCCCGCCGCGCGCGGGGGCCACGGCGGGCATCGGCACGTCGACGCACTGGCGGGCCCCCACGGGGGGAACCTTCAACTCGCCCTCGGCGCACGGCACCCCCTCGCGCTCGGCGGTCCAGGTGAAGCGCAGGTGGGAGAGGTCGCGGACGTCGTGGCGGTTGCGCACGGTGATACGCCCCGGGGCCGTCGTGTCGATGGTGATGCCCACCGGTTCGACGGCCTTCTTGTACGCGGCGAGGCCGGGTGACGGGGTGCGGTCGGGATGGACGAGGCCGTCGACGCAGAAGGTACCGCCGTGCGGGCTGTCGCCGAAGTCGCCGCCGTACGCGAAGAACTCCCGGCCGTCGTCGGTGGTGCGGCGGAAGCCGTGGTCGATCCACTCCCAGACGAACGCACCGGCGCAGCGCGGATGCCGTTCCAGGGTGCGCTGGTACTCCTCCAGGGACCCCGGCCCGTTTCCCATGGCGTGCGCGTACTCGCACAACAAGAAGGGCAACTGCCGCCTCCGCTCCTCCAGTTCGGGACGGCCCTCCGTCTCGGGTGGCGCCGGTTCGGCGTGGCCGCCTATGCGGTCGACGTCGTCCACGGGCGCGTACATGAGGCTGTAGAAGTCGGAGTGCCGGTAGGTGCGGTCGCGTTCGTAGTGCAGGGGGCGGGAGGGGTCGCGGTCGCGGGTCCAGGCGGCGAGGTCGGCGAGGTTGGCGCCCGTGTGACTCTCGTTGCCCAGGGACCAGATGACGATGCTGGGATGGTTCTTGTCCCGTTCGACCATGCGTCGCATACGGTCCAGAAGCATCGGGCGCCAGCGCGGGTCGTCGATCGGGTTGTCCGTCCAGCCGGCGTGGATGAACCCGTGGGTCTCGATGTCGCACTCGTCGATCACCCACAGTCCGTACTCGTCGCACAGGTCGAGGAAGGCGGGGTGCGGCGGATAGTGGGCGGTGCGCACGGCGTTGATGTTGTGGGCCTTCATCAGCTCGACGTCGCGGCGCATCGTCGCGAGGTCGAGGGCCCGGCCGCGGTCCGGGTCGTGCTCGTGCCGGTTGACGCCGCGCAGCAGTACGGGGGAGCCGTTGACGGTGAAGCGGCCGTCGACGATCGCGACGGTGCGGAAGCCGATGCGCAGCCGTGCGCGCTCGGTGTCGGTGCGCAACTCGGCTTCGTAGAGGCGGGGTTGTTCGGCGCTCCAGGGTTCGACGCCGGGCAGGGTGAGGGGCCGGTCGGCGGGGTGGTCGTGGATGCCGAGTTCGGGGACGGCGAGGAGGGCCGCCGCCGACGTCTCGACGCGCAGCAGGCCTTCGTGTCGTACGTGGTCGTACCCGGCGTGCACGAAACAGTCGTCGAGGCCGCCCGGCGGGCGCTCCAGGAGGGTGACGTCGCGGAAGATGCCGGGCAGCCACCACATGTCCTGGTCCTCCAGGTAGCTGCCGGACGACCAGCGGTGGACGCGGACCGCGAGTTCGTTGCGGCCTGGACGCAGGGCGTGTCCCGCCTCGAACTCGACGGGGAGCCGGCTGCCCTTGGAGGTGCCCAGCTCCTGTCCGTTGAGCCAGACCTTGCACGCCGAGTCGACACCGTCGAACCGCAGGACGCTGCCGGCACCACGCCAGCCGTCGGGCAGTTCGAAGGTGCGGTGGTGATCGCCGGTGGGGTTGGCGTCGGGGACGTGCGGCGGGTCGATGGGGAACGGGTAGGCGGTGTTCGTGTAACGGGGGACGCCGTGGCCGCGCAGTACCCAGTGCGAGGGCACGGGCAGGTCCGTCCAGGTGCCGGAGGCGGCGCCGGTCCCGGCCAGGAAGTCGACGGGCGCGTCGGCCGTCGGTGAGAGCCGGAAGGACCAGGGCCCGCCCAGGTCGAGGCGGGCGGCGTCGGAGGCCGGCGGGGCGATACGGGGCGGTCGGCGCAGACCCGTACCGGGCGTGAAGTCGGCCCAGTAGGGCATGCCGTGCGCCTCCTGTCCCTCAGGCCGCATCGGGGCTCCAGTCTCCGGGGACCGTGAACTCATGGATGCCGGGCGGCACTTGACGTACGTCGCGGCCGCCGTCCGGCAGCGCCAGCTCCACCCGGGTGTCGGCGCCCGGCGGCAGCGTGACCGTCAGGCGGAAGGCGCCCGGAGCCCGGTGCCAGGCGACGGACGCCCGGCCGCGCGGCGTGTCGTACCAGGCACTCGCCCAGGTGAGGTCGCCGACCGGGGCGGGGCGCACCACGATGTGCTCGTACGCGACCGAGGCCGGGGTCTGCCGCAGCCCAGCCAGCGAGCCGACCAGCCAGTCGGTGGCCGCGCCGAGCATGTAGTGGTTCTGCGAGGAGCCGCGGGTCGGGCCGTCCCAGCGTTCGGTCAACGCCGTCGCCCCATGGGCGAGTTGGTAGCCGTAGCTCGGATTGTCCGTGCGGCTGAGGATGTCCCACACCACGTCGTCGCGGCCGTGGTCGGACAGGACGCGCAGCAGCGACGGCAGGGCGATCTCGCCGACGGTGACGTGGTCGCCCGCGTCGCGGACTCCCGACACGAGGTGGTCGAGGACAGCCGGCGTCTCTGCGGCGGGTACGGCTCCGGCCTCGAGGGCCAAGGCGTCGCAGGCCTGGCTGCCGCTGCCGTAGGTGTGCCTGTCGGCGTCGTGGAACCGCTGGTGGAAGGCGCCGGCGATGTCGTCCGCGAGGCGTCGGTGGGCGGCCGCTTCACGGTGGGCGCCGATCGCCTCGGCGATGTCAGCGAGCGCGGCGGCGATCCGCCGGTGGGCGAAGGTGGCGGTGACGGCCTTCGGGGTGGAGGTGTCGAAGGCCATCCAGTCGCCGAGCCCGTGCTCGAGGATCAGCCCGTCGGGCGAGCGGGAGCGCAGATGCTCGAGGTAGCGCAGCATGCGCGGGTAGTGGGCGCGCAGTGTGGCGGTGTCGCCGTAGGTGCGGTGCAGCCACCACGGCGCGAGGACGAGGGCGCCGCCCCAGTTGGCGTCGTCGCGGAACTTGTCCTCGAAGACGGTGTACTCCGGGGCGATGTCCGGGACGAGACCGGTGGCGGTCTGCGCGTCGGCCATGTCGCGCACCAGCTTGCGGTAGTGCGCGGCGACGTCGTAGCCGTGGGCGACGGCGGGGAAGACGAGGTGGACCTGTTCGAGCCAGCCGAGCTTCTCGCGGTGCGGGCAGTCGGTGAGCAGGCTGTACATGTTGCTCTGGACGGCTCGGTCGATCAGCCGGTGGACACCGTTCAACAGATCCGACGAGCAACGGAAACCGCCCGCGGGGGTGTTGGCGGCCCGCATCACCTCGCCGCGCAGGGTGTCCGGCGTCGGCGGCTCGGGCAGGCCTTCGACCTGGAGCCAGCGGAAGCCGTGGTAGACGGTCGCGGGCTGCCAGCGTTCGCCGTCGGGGTCGCCGCGCAGCGTGTAGCGGTCGAAGCAGGGCGTGCCGGTGAAGCGCTGGTTGACGGTGCCGTCGGGGGCGAGGAGCTCGGCGGGCCGGATCACCACGGAGGTGCCCGCCGGGCCGGTCACGTCGAGCCGCGGCCGTCCCGCGATGTTCGTGCCGAGGTCGAAGACGTGCACGCCGGGCCGGGGCTCGCTGAGGGCGACCGGGGTGAGCGTGTCGACGACCTCGACCGGCGGATGGGCGCGCGCCGTCAGGGCGACGTCGGCGGGCAGGGGCGCGGGGACGGCGGGCCGCCAGCCGCCGCGGTCGGCGCCGGGGCGGTGCCAGTCGGCGGGTTCGAGGCGGGCGTCGTGCTCCTCGCCACCGAACCAGGCCGAGAGGGTGACCGGGCCGGGACGCGTGCGCCAGCTCGGGTCGGTGACCACGGTGGTGGAGGCGCCGTCCGCGTACTCGGCGTACAGCAGGGCCAGGGCGCGGGGGCTGCCGTGATCGGCGCGCAGTTTGGTGTAGCGGCCGTCGGTGTCGAGGACACGCGCGATGCCGTTGCCCAGGGCGATGCCGATGGTGTTGACGCCGGAGCGCAGGGCTTCGGTCACGTCGTACGTGGCGTAGAGCAGACGCTTGTCGAAGGCGGTGCAGCCGGGTTCGAGGCGGGCGCGGCCCGTCGGCGCGCCGTTGACGAACGCCTCGTAGACGCCGAGAGCGGTGGCGTACAGACGGGCTCGCACCGGGGTGGCGGGGAGGCTGACGTCACGGGCGAGGAGGGGCAGCGGGTCACCAGGGCCCAGGTCCGGTGCGGTGATCCATTCGGCGCCCGCCCAGTCGTCCGGGGCCGGCAGGCCGGTCTCCCAGGTAGCGGGCGTGCTCCAGGCGGTCGGCGTGTCCTCGTCGCCCCGCAGGGAGTGGTCCCACACGCGCACCCGCCACCACACACGCTGCCGGGCGCCGGGCGCCTTGCCGTCGTAGCGGATGCCGGTGTGGGCTTCGCCGGGGACACGTCCGCTGTCCCACAGGTCGCAGGCACCGTCGGTGAGCAGAGCGGACGTGGTGGCGCTCTGCACCTGGTAGGCCGACTGTCGGCCCTGCGTCAACTGCCAGGCCAGGTCGGGGTGTTGTTCGTCGAGGCCGAGCGGGTCAGTGAGGTGGTCGGTGCGCAGGGTGTGGGGCGGGCGTCGGGTCATGGTGCGGCCTCCACCTGCGTCGGTACGGCCGTGCGCATCGGGCCTCCCCTTCGGGTCCCACCCGGACTCCAGGTGGCATGCCACTCTTCATCGCCGAATTTCCGAAACCGTAAGCGGGCAGCCACAAAGCGTCAACACCCCGCGCCTGGCTATCACTTGGCCTTGTCCAGCGCTTTCTGACCTCTTGACGCTCCTGACCGGCCACACTTAGCGTTCTGGACGTTCGCCCCGAGCACCGCCCCTTCGGACTCCGAGACGGCGAGACACAGATGACTGGCATACCAGCAACCCTGCTCCTGGAAGAACGCGCCGAGCTCGCCATGAACGCGGTCGTGCAGCTGGCCGACCCGGATCTCGACGGCATCCCCTTCTTCATGGCCGATCTGCTCGCCGACCCGGCCGAACTCCGGCACGGCGACTGGGACTACGGCTCCAGTCACGGGCGGCTCACCGACGCCTGCGTGCTGGCCCGCCGGATGACCGGCGCCGACTGGTGGGCGCCGACCGAGAAGGCGTACAAGAAGACGCTCCTCGACCTGCTCGGCCCGGACGGCCTGACCTGGCGGCGCACCCATCCGCGCGGCCACTGGGAGGCTACGGCCGGGCTGATCGACCAGCGGGCCACCCTGCTCGCGCTCACCACCTGGTACCAGGACGACGGGGACCCGGCCGTCGCCGAGGCGGCCGACCGGCAGGTCGCGGCGCTGCACCGGATCGCGGTCAAGGAGCGCGACGTCTGGTACTACCCGGCCTCCGAGTACACCCGCGACGGCTGGCCGTCGGCCCACGCGGTGCAGCTGCACCTGGCGCCCGACCCCGCCTCGTTCTGCGGACGCCTCATCATGCCGCTGCTGCGCTGGCATCGGCTCACCGGAAACGCCCAGGCGTTGGAACTGTGCGGCTGGTTCGTCCGGCTGATCACCCACCACAGCGGTGTGTTCGGCGAGGACGGCTCGTTCAATCCGGCGCTCGCCTACCGCAGTGGCCACTTCCACACCCGGCTCGGCACTCTGGACGGGATCGCCAAGTACGCACTGTTCACCGGGGATCACGCCCTGACGGCTTTCGTGCGCCGGACGTTCGACTGGGCGCTGGGCCGGTGCACGGCGTACGGCTGGACGCCGGGCGACCTCGCTGGGCAGCGGTTCGAGCACGAGACGTGCTCGCTCGTGGACCTCATCGGCATCGGCACGACACTGGCCCGGGCCGGACACCACGAGTACTGGCCGGTCGTCGAGCGGTTCCTGCGCAACCATCTGACGGCGTCGCAGCTCACCGACGTGTCCTGGGTGCGCTCCGCGCCCGACCGGGCGCTCGACGAGCCCGGCTGGATCACCCGGTACCGGGTGGGCGAGCGGGTCCGCGGAGCGTTCGCCGGATACGGCGCGCCCAACGACTACGTCAACGACGCCGTGCTCGGCCGCGGCCACACCGCCGATGTGCAGGCGTGCTGCGTCGGCTCCGGGGTGCGCGGCCTGTTCACCGGGTGGGCCGCGGCCGTCACCGGCGACGCGCGCCTGGTCCGGGTGAACCTGCTGCTCAACCGGGGCAGCGCCCACGTCGACGTACACAGCCACCTGCCGCACGAAGGTCGCGTGGACCTTCGGGTACGCGCCGACTGCGAGGAGCTGCGGATGCGGGTGCCCGAGTGGGCCGGGTACGCGCGGCTGCGGGTCGAGCGCGCCGGGCACACCGCGCACGGTGCCGAGCCGGGTCTGTGGGCTCCGGACGGCATGCTGCGGCTCGCGGCGCCGCGGGCGGGCGAGCTCATCACCGTCACGTTCCCGCTGCCGGAGCGGGTCACCGAGGAGACCGCGGCCGGGCGCGCTTTCTCGGTGCGCTGGCGCGGGGACGACGTCATCGGCATCGAACCGGAAGGCAGGACCCGACCCATGTACACCGCCCGCACGATCGAGCCTCAGGCGAAGCCGCGCGAACACACGCTGCACGTCCCGGACCAGGAGTGGTCCTGGTGAGCGCCCCCGGCCGCAGAGCCTTCCTCGCCGCGGCGGGCGCCGGCGCCGCGCTGCTGGTCTCCCCCGCCGTCGCGCGGGCCGCGTCCTCGGAGGCGACGGAGGCTGACCGTCGCGCTCGGCGGATCCTCGCGGGCATCCGCGTCCCCCGGTTCCCGCGCCGCACCGTGCCCGTCACCGACCATGGCGCGGTCGGCGACGGTGCGACGGACTGCACCGCGGCGATCCGCGACGCCATCAAGGCCTGCGCCGCGGCGGGCGGCGGACGCGTCGTCGTACCGCCCGGCGACTGGCTGACCGGAGCGGTCCATCTGCGCGACCGCATCGACCTGCACCTGGAGAAGGGCGCCACCCTGCGCTTCCGACAGGACCCGGCCGCGTATCTGCCCGCCGTGTACACGCGCTACGAGGGCACCGAGTGCATGAACTACTCGCCGTTCGTGTACGCGTACGGCTGCCGGACCATCGCCGTGACGGGCTCCGGGATCCTGGAGGGGCAGGCCGACGCCACGCACTGGTGGGACTGGACGAAGGGCGTCGACGGCGGGCCCTCCCCCGAGTCGCCGGAGAAGCAGCAGCTGCTCGCCTGGGCCGAGGCCGGGGTGCCGGTCGAGCAGCGAATGTTCGGCGATGGCCACCGTCTGCGGCCCAATCTGCTGCAGTTCTACCGCTGCCGCGACGTACTCATCGAGGGCGTCACGGTCCGCAACTCGCCGATGTGGAACATCCATCCGGTGCTGTGCACGAACGTCACCGTGCGCGGCGTCACCGTCGACAGTCCGAACGGACCCAACAACGACGGCGTCGACCCCGAGTCCTGCTCCTACGTCCACATCAAGGACTGCGTCTTCGACACCGGGGACGACTGCGTCGCGTTCAAGGCCGGAAAGAACGCCGACGGGCGGCGCGTGAACGTCCCCATGGAGCACGCCCTGGTGGAGGGCTGCCAGATGCGCGACGGGCACGGCGGCGTCACCGTCGGCAGCGAGACGACCGGCGGCGTCGGCGACATCGTGGCCCGCGGCTGCCGCATGTCCAGCCCGGACCTGGACCGGGCGATCCGCATCAAGTCCAATCCGGTGCGCGGCGGTTATGTACGCGACGTGCTGTGCAGCGACATCGAGGTGGGACAGGTCGGCGACGTGGTCGTCGAGGTGGCGCTGAACTACGAGAACATCGACACCGGGGCGTACTACCCCGACGTACGCGGCATCGAGGTGCGGCGGCTGACGGCCGCCAGCGGACCGCGCGCCTGGACCCTGTTCGGCAACGCCGCCAACCCGATCCGCGACGTACGCCTCGTCGACTGCGCCTTCGACGGCATGACCGGCCCTAACGAACTGCGCAATGTCGAGGGCCTGGTGCTCGAACGCGTCACCATCAACGGTGAGGCGGTGACGGGCTGATGGACACCGAGGCGCCTTGGCGGGAGGCCGACGCGATAGTGGCGCGGGTGACCCGCCCCCGCTTCCCCGACCAGGACTTCCCCGTCACGCGGTACGGGGCCGTGGGCGACGGTGCCACCGACTCCTCCACCGCGCTGCGCCGGGCGATCGCCGACTGCCACAGCGCGGGCGGCGGCCGGGTTACCGTGCCGCCGGGCACCTACCTCACCGGCCCCGTCCGGTTGCGCAGCCATGTGGAGCTGCACCTGGCGGAGGGCGCCACGCTGCGCTTCCACCGGGACCCGGCCGCGTATCTTCCCGCCGTGCTCACCCGCTTCCAGGGCGTGGAGTGCTACGGCTACTCGCCGCTGGTGTACGCGCGCGACGAGCGGACCGTCGCCGTCACCGGGCGGGGCGTCCTCGACGGGCAGGCCGACGACGCGCACTGGTGGCCGTGGTCCGGGCAGGCCGAGTTCGGCTGGCGTCCCGGCGTGCACCATCAGGAGGAGGACTGGCCGGCGCTGTGGCGGCAGGCCGAGAACGGCGACCCGGTCGAGTCCCGGGTCTATGCCGACGGTTACCGCTTCCGCCCCAACTTCCTCGAGTTCCAGAGCTGTCACGGGGTGCTCGTCGAGGGCGTCACGATCGTCCGCTCCCCCATGTGGGAGATCCACCCGGTGCTGTGCGAGAAGGTCCTCGTCCAGGACGTCACCATCGACAGCATCGGCCCCAACAACGACGGTATCGACCCCGAGTCCTGCCGCGACGTGGTGATCCGCCGCTGCGACATCACCGCCGGCGACGACTGCGTCGCCATCAAGTCGGGCCGCGAGGCGGACGGACGGCGGGTCGGCCGGCCCAGCGAGAACATCGTGATCGAGGACTGCGTGCTGCGGCACCGCTACGGCGCCGTCACGCTGGGCAGCGACATGACCGGCGGCATCCGCAACGTGTATGTGCGGCGCTGCCGCATCGGCGGGCCGGGCCTGTACTTCGGCCTCTACATCAAGACGAACTCGGTGCGCGGCGGCTTCGCGGAGAACATCCACCTGACCGATCTCACGGTCACGAACCTCACCAAGGAGTTCGTGACGTGCGACTTCCACCGCGGCGAGGGCGACACGGGCGGCTACCCGCCACGGGTGCGGGACATCAGCGTCAGCAACAGCACGGTCGACCGTGCGCGGCGCGCTGTACTCGCCCGCGGCTACGCCCACGCGCCGATCCGTGAACTGCGCCTCTGTGACGTCGAGTTCGGATACCTCGCCGAACCCGATCGGGTCGAGCATGTGGAGGGCCCCGTACGGGCAGAGGTGACCGGTGGACACTGAAACGACCCAGCCTGAACGGTTCGACCACTGCCCCTGGGAGTTCTGGGGTCACAGCGACGCGACGCAGCAGGCACGCCAACTCGCCTACCAAAAGGAACTCTTGCGGCGCATCGGGGACGCCTCCTTCGGGGAGCGGGTGTTCGTGTCTCCGTGGGCGGCGGTCCATGCCGACACGCTGTACCTGGGCGACCGCTCGTACATCGGTGGGCACGCCGTCGTCACGGACGACGTGCGCGCGGGCAGCGACTGCACCGTCAACCCGTACGCGACAGTCCGCGGCCGGGTGACGTTCGGGGACGGGGTTCGGGTGGGCGCGCACACCTCGCTGCTCGGCTTCAACCACGGTTTCGCGCCGGACACCCCCGTACACCGGCAGCCGTTGACCTCTCAGGGCATCACGGTCGGCGACGACGTGTGGATCGGCTCGCACGTCGTCGTCGTGGACGGTGTCACCATCGGCGACCACTGCGTGATCGGGGCGGGGGCGGTGGTCACCAAGGACCTGCCCGCCTGGTCGGTCGCGGCGGGGAACCCGGCGCGCAGGCTGCGCGACCGACGTGACACGGGGACGACGCCGCGCGGGCCCGGCAGCCTGGACTCCCGCCTCGAACGGTTCGCCCAGCGGGCGCGGGAGCAGGCGCCGGCACTCCTCGATCACCGCCGCGACGGCGAGGGGACGTGGACGGACCGCCCCGGGGCCGCGCCGACGGTGCGGGCGGTGTGCGACGCGGTGGAGATCGCGGCGCTGCTCCTGGACGGCCCTCCACCGGGCGAGAGCGGCCCCGAACTCACCACAAGACTGCGGGAGTTGCAGGACCCGGCCACGGGCCTGGTCCCGGAGCTCGGCCACGCGGCGCCGTCCTGGTCGGACTCCGACGCGATGTACCACATCCTCTCCGTCGGCTACGCGCTCGAGCTGCTCGGCTCCCGTTTCCCGCACCCCGTGCGCGCCGTGACGGAGCTGTCGCCCGAGGAGCTGGTGCGCCGCCTGGACGCGTTGCCCTGGCACACCGAGGCGTGGCGCAGCGGGCACTGGGTGGACGGGGCGGGCACGGCGCTGCACTTCGCCGCGGGCCCTTCGCCACTGACGGACACACTCTTCGGCTGGCTGCTCACACGGGCCGATCCGATGCTCGGCATGTGGGGCGGTCGGCACGCCGAAGACGGCCTGCGGCAGCCGGTGAACGGCTTCTACCGGGCGACGCGTGGCACCTACGCACAGTTCGGCCTGCCACTGCCGTACCCCGAGCGCACGGTCGACACCGTCCTGACGCACAGCAAGGACCCGGCCTGGTTCGGCCCGGACCGCGGCACGGCCTGCGACGTCCTGGACGTGATCCATCCACTGTGGCTGTGCGCACGTCAGACCACCCACCGGCTCGGCGAGGGCCGCGACTGGGCGCGCGGTCAACTGGACCGCATCCTGGACGACCGCTGGCACGACGACGCGGGCTTCTCGTTCGCCCTGGAACCTGGCACCCGCCCCACGCACCGCCCGGGGCTTCAGGGCACGGAGATGTGGCTGGCGGTCACGTGGCTGCTGGCCGAGCACCTGGGCGTGTCGGAGGCCTTGGGGTACCGGCCGCGTGGCGTGCACCGCCCGCTGCCGGTGCGCGGGGGTGAGCGTCCGGCCGGGAGGACTGCGCGTAGCGAAGGAGCGTGACACTCTCCGGGAAAGTGTCACGCTCCTTCGCTACCCCCTTACCGCTTCCGCATCCGCAACGCCTGCGACAGCACCTGGGCCGTCACCCACGAAGGGTTCCAGGTGTTGCTCGTGCCGCGGTCCTGCCAATTGGTGGGGAAGAAGCCCTCGGCCTGCTCGCCCACCGCCTGGAAGCCCCACTCCCCGGGCCGGGTGCAGATGCCCTGGCCGAAGGAGTGCAGCGTTGTCTCGCCGAGGCGGCGGTAGAGCGGTTCATTCAACATGTCTCCCAGGAGGGCGAGTTCGTACGCCGGGAAGAAGACGTCGACGTGATGGTTCTGGACGCTGACGCCGGGCCAGCCGGTCGTGCGGAAGCCGTTCCTGAACGGCGGGTCCCACTGGTAGACCCAGGTGAGCAGCCAGTCGGCCGCTGTCCGGGCGGCCGTGGCCCAGCGTTTCTTGCCGGTGAGCCGCAGGAGTTCGAAGGTGCAGAGGAAGTAGCCGATGCCGCCCTCCTTGTCCTCGCAGGCGGCGTCGAGGGTGGCGTGGGCGAACGGGGTGGTGAAGTCGGTGGCGTTGCGCCGCCGGTAGGCGTCCGCAAGACTCTCCGCGCGGCGCAGCAGGTCGTGGTCCCCGGTGACGCGGTGCGCTTTCACCAGGGCGAGGACGCAGGGAAGTCCGGCCGCCGAGCCGTCGCCGGGCAGCGGGCTTCCGTCGGGCCGCCAGCCGTACGGGGGCGGGGCCTCGCCCTCGCCGCACGTCGCGCCGACCCCTTCGAGCAGGGCGGCCACCCAGCGGTGCGGTACGGCGTACCCGTGGGCGCGGAACAGCTCGATCACGTCGGCGAGGTCGCACAGGGTGTCGCCGTAGGCGCGGGCCGAGACGAACGGCCCGATGTCGTCCCTCGTGAAGCCCGACCAGGCGCGCTCCTCGGTGGCGTAGAAGCTCAGGCGCAGGCCCGGGGCGTCGGGTGCGGCGCTGCCGTCGAGGTAGAAGTCGACGGCACTGCGGGCCCGTTGGATGCGCCACCGCTCAGCATGGTCGACGCCGAAGCGTGCGTCGCACCAGGCGAGCTTGAGGGCCTGACCGGTCCAGCCGTACATGAAGCCGGGCGTGTGGCCGGGACCGATGAACTTCAGGTAGCCGGCGGCCCCTTCGGCTTCGTACCACCGTCGGTCCAGGGCCCGCTCCTTGTGCCGCACGATCGCGTCGAGATCCAACGGGCGGGCGCCGCGCGGCCGGTAGAGGTCCAGGCCGCGGTGGACCATCGCTCGGAAACCGTGCCCACGGCGTGCCGGGCGGCCCCAGTCGAGGGCGTGGCGGGTGCGGTGGGCCGCGCCGGGCGGCAGGTCGAGGTAGCCACCTTCGTAGGGGGCGGTGCGGTTCTTGTGGACGTAGACCGTGTCCGGTCGGCCCGCGAACAGGGTGGCCCCGCTCGCGCCGACGAGCGTCACGCCCCGGCCGGCGGGCACCGCCCCGAGTGATCCCTCGCCGGGCCGCACCGCGTACAGGGTGGCATACCAGGCTGTCGCGCCCGCTCCCCATTCGGCGTGGGCGCAGGGCACGGGCAGCCGGTGGTCCTCGACGACAAGGCCGGAGCCGTCGGCGCCGGTCACGCGGGGCACGGTGCGGGTCGGGTCGGAGGAGGGGTTGCCGCGGTAGTACACCTGGGGCAGGGTCACCGCCTCCGGGCGGCGGGCGGGCAGCGGCACGGCAACCCCCAACACCGCGTCCCGCAAAGGAGATTCGCCTTCGTTGCGGTACTCCACAGCCACGTACAGGAATCCGTTCTCGAACCACAGCCGCAGGTCGACGGCGAGCGCGGGGCAACCCGCGACGGTGCCGCGCACCCGGACGGCGCCACCGTCCCCCTTGACGTCCGGCGCCACGAGTCCGGGCCTGGCCAGGGTCCATGGCCTGCCGAGGGACACCACGAACAGGTCGTCGAGCGCCATGGCGGCGCAGACCGCGTCCGGCGGGCCCACCGCGCCGAGAGTGAGGCGCAGCCCGTCTCCTCCCCCTTCGTCGAGGCGCAGGAATCGGCCTTTCTCACCTATGAGCACCATTCTCAACTCTCCGTTCCCGCACAGGTGTTGACCCTCACGACGGACGACGGAACCATTGTGGCATCCAGGTGGCATACCAGTGGAGTTCCCGATCGTTCTCGACAGGAGAATCTCTATGAGCGCGACACCGAACACCCCCGAACAACAGCCCTCCGGCCCGAGCAGGCGCAAAGTCGTGACCACCGGCGCGACGCTGGGCGCGGCGGCGCTCACCGGCGTCACCCTGGCCGCGTCGGCTCCGGCGCAGGCCACGGCCGTCAAGAGCACAGCTCGGACGTCCGTACGGACCTCGGCCTCCGGCGCCGCCTGCACGACGATCCCGAACCGGTACGACGAGCCGTTCGAGGTCTGCGACGACGAGATCTTCATCTTCATGGCCAACTACAAGCCCTTCGAGTACGCGGGCTTCTTCGAGAAGGTCATCGGCGACAAGCTGCGCGCCGCGTTCCCCGGCATGAAGTTCAAGTGGGCGGCCTGGGACTACCCGATCCGCTACGAGGACCTCGACAAGGCCGGCGTCGTGCCGGACATCGTCCTGGAGGACCCGCGCCGCCGGATCGACCGCGACCTGGAGCCGCGCGGCTGGGTCCGCGACCTCACCGACGACCTGCGCTCGACCGGCATCGACCTGGGCTCCCTCAACCCGGCCGCGGTCGAGATCGTCAGATCCCGTTCGGACGGCGGCCTGTACGGTGTGCCGCTGTTCATCGACGAGTACCTCCTCTACTACAACAAGAAGATCCTCGACATGAAGGGGGTGCGGCCCCCGACGAACGGCACGACGTACGACGAGGCGTTCCGCCTCGCCAAGAAGCTCACGTTCGAGCAGGACCTCGTCGCGTACAAGGGCTACCTGCAGCACCCGGACCAGTACCTGGAGGGCAATCAGCTGGGCCTGTACCCGTTCGCGCCGGGCGCGAGCGAGAACCCGAAGCCCGAGGACGTGAAGATCGACATCACCTCGGCGGGCTGGCAGCGGCTCGGCAGCAACCTGGAGCGGTTCCTCCTCCTGCCGCACAACATCTTCACCACGGTCGACGACTACCTGCTGACCGGGCATGTCGCCATGGCCGTCGACAACCTCCGCAAGCTCGGCGGCTACGCCCTCAACGATCTGTACCTGGAGCCGGACGACGCGGCCGAGTGGCGCGAGCTCGCCAAGAACATCGAGCTGGGCGTCACCTCGGTGCCGGTGCTCGGCAGCGGCGACAACGCCGTCTACCAGCCCAACACCATGGCCGCCTTCCTGCCGCCGCAGTCGACGAAGAAGGCCGAGGCGCTGCAAGTGCTGAAGTGGCTGGTGTCGCAGGAGGCACAGGTGGAGCTGTCCCGGCACGCCATGAAGCCGACGCTCCGCTCGGGCGCGGTGGAGGCGGCGTTCGGCAAGGCGATCCCGGAGCTGGCCAAGATCGACACCTCGGGTGTGTTCTGGGGTGACAACGCCGTCGTCAAGGACTACAAGAACACCGAGTACTGGGACATCCCGATGTACATGGTGTTCCGGCAGCACGTACTCAAGGACGGGCTGCGGGTGTCCTCGGCGCTGAAGGTGGCCGAGACCGTGGACATCCCCGCGTACATCAAGGCGCAGGCGGCCTCCGGCAAGGACTGGTGAGTCGCGTCAACCACGCCTGCGCAGCCGTATCGCGAGGTACGGCCGCGCGGGCAGTTCCACTTCGACCGGGGCGCCGCCGGCCGCTCCGGGCCGCGGACGCACCGTCATGTTCCAGGTGTCGAGGACCTCGACGGACCAGGCGCCCGCGGCGAGGGCGAAGGAGCGGCGCGGGTAGCGGTGTGGGCCCAGGTACTGGAGCAGATACTCCCCCGGCGACTCCAGCGTCGACGCGTCGTACGTCTCCGGGGCGTGCGCCAGGCCGCGGGGCGCTGCGTCGAGGACGTCACGCAGGAACGCGAACCGCGCCACCGCCGTTCCGGCCGGGCTCCCGCCGGATCGGCTCCATGGGCTGGTTCCCCATGTCTCGGCGTGGGCCGCGTAGCCGCCGCGGCACACCGCCTCCCAGACTCGGCACATCAACTCCTGCCCGGGCAGCGCCTGTTCGGCGTCGTCGGGCGCGTCGCCCTCGGCGCCACAGGCATCGAACAGGACCGGTTTGCCGAGTTCGTGGACGAGGCGGGAGACCGTGCGGGTCTGCGGGTCGCGCACGGAGGCGTGGGTGATCCAGGGGGCACCGAAGTCCGTGTCGGGCGGACCGTGCACGGTGAGCGGGTGGTGGCCGTGGTCGTGTTCCAGGATGTCGGTCTGCGCTTCGTGGTCCGGTGGGGCGCACCACCACACGTTGGGGTGGGGCGCCAGGCGGTCGACGGTCTGCGGGATGTCGCGTCCGGTGAGGTCGACCTCCACCTGGATGCCGGCGGAAGCGAGGGCGGCGACCTGGCGGTCGAGGGTGCCGAGGGGAAGCGTGCGGGACCGGGTGAGGCGGACCCGGTTGAACGGGGAGAGTGCCAGCGCGCGGACGGTGGCGTCGTCGGCCTGGGGGACGGTGGTGGTGAGCGGGTGGTAGGGCGTGCCGTCTGCGTGCCGGAAGCGGGTGCCGTCGGCGTGCACGGGGGCATGGTTGCGCGGTGTCGTGTGCATGGGTCTCCCCTGTCAGGCCTTCCGAATCCGCAGCGCCAGGTCCGGCCGGTGGTCGAGCGGTATCCGGACGCGGCCCGTGCGCGCCGGCCCCGGCAGCGGAGTGACCGTCATGTTCCACGTGTCGATCAGGTCGAGTCGCCACGGGCCGCCCACCTCCGGGAGCGTCACCTCCCGGTGCCGGTGGCGGCGGTCGCCGAAGTAGGTGAACACCGCCTCGGGGCTCTCCTCCCACACGGTCCGCAGGAACGCGAGCCTCGGCGTCACCTCGCCGTACAGCCGTCCGCCCCGAGAAATCCATGCCGAGCCCTCGGGGTCCCGCTCCGGATAGCACTCGCCGTGCCCGACGTATGCGCCGGCGGCCATGCCGTGCCAGAACTGGCGCAGCAGTGCCTGCCCGGTGAGGTTGCCCCAGCGGCGGCCGAGGATCCCCTCGTAGCCGATCTCGTCGATGACGACCGGCTTCGGTACGCGGTCGAGCCACGCGGGGGCGAGTGCGGCGTCCCAGTGCTGGATGGACTGGTGGGTGGTCCACGGCGTCCGGAAGTCGAAGATGCGCTCGTACTCGTACATGCGGGTTCCGTTGTGGATGGACCTCAAGTGCTGGTAGGGGTCGGCCCGTTGGACCTGGCGGCCGATGTGGTTCCAGTCGTCGACGGTCTTGGCCTTGTTGAAGTCGTACTCGTTGGCGATCGACCACCAGACGTTGCGCAGGGGTGCCAGCCGGGCGACCGCGTACCGGACGAGGGCGAGGTCCTCCTCGCGGCTCATGTCGTCGACGCCCCAGTGCCCCTCGTCGTAGGGATGGAAGAGGATGATGTCCGCCTCTATCCCGAGGTCACGCAGGTCACGGACGCGGCGCTCGAAGCGGCGGAAGAACTCCGGGTCGAAACGAGTGGTGTCCAACTCCCGTGGCGCGGGCGGGCGCTCGCCGATGCCCGGGTACGGAAGCCGGGGCGGGACCATCGCACGCGTGGGCAGCAGACACATCCGGACCTTGTTGAACGGGGACTGCGCCAGGGTGCCCAGCGTGCACTCCTCCAGGTCCTCGTCCTCGTAGTGGGTCCAGTGGTAGCAGGTGGTTCCGAAGGGGTGGTACGGGGTGCCGTCGGCGTACGCGAAGGTGCGCGGCCCCGCGACCCGTACCGGCCCGTGGTTGCCGCGCACTGGTGGCACGCATATGAACTCCCCTTGCACGCCGTCCAGTTGGGTGACGGTCGAGCGGGTGGTGTACGTCCACGGCCCCTGCCGGTCCGGCATGAACCGCACGGTGTACCTGCCGTCGCCGTCGTAGAAGCCGGCCACGGGTACGACGCGGTGGCCGTGCCGGAAGTCGGCGGCGAACTCGACGTCCCGGTAGGGGTTTTCGGTGGCGGGCCCGGTCAGGGTCAGTTCGAAGACGTCCCAGCGTTCGGTCATCGTCACGGACGACCGCCCTCCCTGATCCAGGCCTCCGTCACCACGGCGTGCTTGATGGTCTTGCGCAGGTAGGAGTACGCGACATGGATGCGGTCGTCGCGGGTCTGCAGCAGGCAGGGGTAGGAGTAGCCGAGTTCAGTGTCCCGGTACTCGTCGTCGGCCACTTGCAGGTCGCGACGCCAGGGCCAGGTGCGGCCCTCGTCGTCGGAGAGGGCGAGGGTGAGCGGGGTGCGCAGGGCCTTCTTACGGCGGCCCGGGCCCTCTCCGACCCAGCGGTACTCTCCGCGTTCCAGGCTCGCGTGGTTGTAGACCAGGGCGAAGGTGCCGCTGCGCAGCCGGATCACCTGAACTGCCGAGTTGTTGTTGGGCAGTTCGGTCCGCACCGGGGTCGTCCAGGTACGGCCGGCGTCCACGGAGGCGGTGGCGTGGATGCGGTCGGCGGCGCGGCTGCGCAGCAGGCCGAGCAGTGAACCGTCGGAGCGGGGCACGACACTCAGCTGGACGAGGTGGTCGCTGCCGGGGACGTCGTACTCCTTCCAGGTGCCGCCCGCATCCTCGCTGATGAGGACCGTGGAGTGCTCGCCTTCGGGGCGGCAGCGGTAGGCGGGAAGGAGCCACGAGCCGTCCCCGGGGTCGAGGGGCGGGTTGCGCACGAACAGGCCGGGTCCGTCGTGGGCGGTGCGCGGGGCGGCCCAGGTGCGGCCGCCGTCGTGCGAGACGCGGGTGACGAGGCGGGCGGTCTTCTGGTCGTGGGGTTCGTCGGAGGGGTGGAACAGGTGCACGGCGCCGTCGGGTCCGGTCGCGAGCACCGGGTTCTGCTCCGCGCGGTCGGGGTCGGCGGACAGGGCGACGGGCGTGTCCCAGCGGTCGCCGGCGCGCGGGAGGCGGGCGAGGATCACATTCGTGTCGCGGTCGCCTTCATCGGGGCCGTTGAACCAGGCGCACAGCAGGTCGCCGTCGTCGAGTTCCAGCAGGCAGGCGGCATGGCTGTCGCCGGGGTGCAGCGTGGGCAGCAGGGCCTCGCGCACGTCCGGGTCGTCGGGGCGCGGGCGCAGCACCCCGTCGAAGCGCGGGTCACCAGTCATGAGACGTCGACTCCCCTCAGGCCGAGCTGTCCTGCGAAGTGGCAGGCCGAGGCGCGGCCGGGCGCGACGGGGCGCAGCTCGGGCACCTCGGTGCGGCACACGTCCTGTGCGTAGGCGCAGCGCGGATGGAACGGGCAGCCGGGCGGTACGGCGGAGGCGTCGGCGACCTCACCGCGCAGCACGATGCGCTCGCGGCGCCGGGCGGCCGGGTCGGGGTCGGGGACGGCCGACAGGAGTGCCTCGGTGTAGGGGTGCAGGGGCTGTCCGTACAGGGCGTCGGTGGCGCCGGTCTCCACGACACGGCCCACGTACATGACGGCTACCTCGTCGGCCATGTACTCGACGACGCCCAGGTCGTGCGAGATGAACACGTACGTGAGGTCGGACTCGTCCTGGAGGTCCTTGAGCAGGTTGAGGATCTGGGCGCGCACCGACACGTCGAGGGCGCTGACCGCCTCGTCGGCGACGACGAGGCGGGGCGCGAGCGCCAACGCCCTTGCGATACCCACACGTTGGCGTTGACCGCCACTGAACGCGTTCGGGTAGCGGCGTAGATACTCGGGGCGCAGGCCCACACGGCGCAGCAGCTCCGCGACGCGTTCCTCGGTGTCCTTGGCGTTCAGACCGAGGTTGACGCGGAGGGGTTCGCCGACGATCTGGAGCAGCGTCATGCGCGGGTTGAGGGAGGCGAACGGGTCCTGGAAGACGAGGCGGATCTCGCTGCGGTACGGCTTGAGGGCCTTCTCGTCGAGGGCGGCGAGGTCGACGGTGGTGCCGTCGGTGCGCCGGTAGACCATCTCTCCGGAGGTGGGTTCGTGGACGCGCAGCAGGCAACGGCCGAGGGTGCTCTTGCCGCAACCGGACTCGCCGACGAGGGCGAGGGTGCGTCCGGCCGGCACCTTCAGGTCGACGCCGTCCACGGCGCGGACCGCTCCGACGGTGCGGCCGAACAGGCCGCGGCGGATGGGGAAGTGCTTGGTCAGGCCCCGTGTCTCCAGGAGCGCGGCCCGGGTGCGGGTATCGGTGACGGTCATGCGGCCGGCTCCCCTTCCTCAGTGGTGTCGTCGTACAGCAGACAGCTGACCCTGCCGTCGCTGCCGGTCGCCGGGGCGGGCAGCGGGGCCGCGACCGCGCGGGGCACGGTCACGTCGCAGCGTCCAGCCATGAACTCGTCGCAGCGCGGGTGGAACGGGCAGCCCGGCGGCCGTGCGTACGGCCCCGGCACCATGCCCCGCACGGGTCGCAGCCGTTCGCGGGAGCCCGCGCCCAGCTTCGGGACCGAGCGCAGCAGGGCGCGGGTGTAGGGGTGGCGGGGGCTGCGCAGCACGGTGTCCGTGGTGCCGGACTCCACGACCGAGCCGAGGTACATGACGGCGATGCGGTCGGCCACTTGGGCGGCGACGCCGAGGTCATGGGTGATCAGCATGATCGCCATGCCCGTGTCCCGCTGCAGTTCGCGCAGCAGGTCGAGAATCTGCGCCTGGGTGGTGACGTCGAGAGCGGTGGTGGGTTCGTCAGCGATGAGCAGGTCGGGGCCGCAGGACAACGCCATGGCGATCATGGCGCGCTGCAGCATGCCACCGCTCATCTGGAACGGGTACTCGTCGACGCGGCGCTCCGGTGCGGCGATCCCGACCCGGCGCAGCAGCTCGACGACGCGGGTGCGGGCCTCGGCCTTGGTGGCCTCGCCGTGCAGGATCAGCGCCTCGCCGATCTGGTTGCCGAGGGTGTGCATGGGGCTCATGGAGGCGATGGGTTCCTGGAACACCATGGCCACTTTGCGGCCCCGCACGGAGCGCAGTTCCGGGCCCGGCGCATCCACCATGTCGACGACACCGTCGTCGCCGTGCACCCGGATGTGTCCTCCCGTGATCCGGCCCGGCTTGTCGACCAGGCGCAGTACGGAGCGGGCCATGACGCTCTTGCCGCACCCCGACTCGCCCACCACGGCGAGGACTTCGCCGCGGCGGATGGTGAGGTCGACGCCGTCCACCGCCCGTACGACCCCGTCGTCGAGTTCGAATCCGGTGTGCAGATCCTCGATCTCGAGCAGCGTGTCCGGCTGCTTCATCGCCTCTCCCTACGTGTACGGGCTACCTGTACGGGCTACTTGTACGGATCGGCGGAGTCGCGCAGTCCGTCGCCGACGAAGTTCATGGCGAGCACGGTGACGAACACCGCGACGCCCGGGATCAGCAGCCATGGAGCGCTCTCCACGGTGCGGATGTTCTGCGCCTCCTGAAGCAGCACGCCCCAGCTGACGGCGGGCGACTGGAGCCCCAGGCCCAGGAAGCTCATCGCGGTCTCGCCGAGGATCATGCCGGGCACCGCCATCGTCAGGGAGGCGATGACATGGCTCGACATCGACGGGACCATGTGCCGGAAGATGATCCGGGGGCGGCTGCAGCCGTCGAGCCGTGCGGCGGTGACGAAGTCCTCCTCGCGCAGCGAGAAGAACCGCCCGCGCACCACCCGTGCGAGACCCGTCCAGCCGATCACGGACAGGATGGTGGTGATGGCGAAGTACCGTGCCAGCGGCCCCCATTCGTCGGGCACGGCCGCCGACAGCGACAGCCACAGCGGCAGGGTCGGGATCGACATGAGGAACTCGATGATGCGTTGGATGGTGAGGTCCGGTTTGCCGCCGAAGTAGCCGGAGATGCCGCCGAAGAACAGGCCGAGCAGGAAGCTGACGGCGACCCCGACCAGGCCGATGGACAGGGACACGCGTGCGCCGTGGATGATGCGGGACAGCATGTCGCGACCCGAGCGATCCGATCCGAGGAAGTAGACCTTCTGGTCGGCGTGCACCGCCCCGAACAGGTGGCGGTCGCCGGGGATGAGTCCCCACAAGTGGTAGCTGTCTCCCTTGGCGAGGAACTTCAGCGGGATCCGCTTGTCGGGGTCGACGGTGTGGATCTGCTCGAAGGTCTCCGGGTCGCGCTCGGTGGTGTAGCCGTTGGCGTAGAACCGCAGGCCGTCGTCCCAGCTGAGGTCGACCTTGACGATCTGCGGCGGCGCATAGGTGTGCTTCTCGTCCACGGCGCTGGGTGAGGCCGGCGCCAGGATCTCGGCGAAGACGACGACGAAGTAGGCGAGCAGCACGATGACGGCGCCGACGAGGGCGAGTCGGTGTTTGCGGAAGCGGCGCCAGATCAGCCGCCACGGCGAGGCCTGCCCGCCGGTGACGGGTGCGTCGTCGACGACGGCGGACGCCTCTTCGGGCTGGGGTGTTCGGGTCAGCACGGTCCGCTCACCCTCCCTCGTAGCTGTGCCGGATGCGTGGGTCCCACCAGGCGAGCGCGAGGTCGCTGAGCAGGGTGCCGATGACGGTCAGGGTGGAGAGGATCAGGATGAAGCTGCCGACCAGGTACATGTCCTGGTTGAGGACGCCGCCGAGCATCAGCGGTCCCGTGGTCGGCAGGTTCATCACGATCGAGATGATCGTCTCGCCGCTGATCAGGCCGGGCAGCAACCAGCCGACGGTGGAGATGAACGGGCTCATGGAGGTGCGGACGGGGTATTTGAGCAGGAGTTTCCACTCGGGCAGTCCCTTGGCGCGGGCGGCCACCACGTACGGCTTGTACAGCTCGTCCAGGAGGTTGGCGCGGATGATGCGGATGCCGCCCGCGGTGCCGGCGACGGCGATGATCAGGATCGGCAGCCACAGATGGCTTGCCGCGTCCAGGACCTTGCCGAGGTTCCACGCGGCGTCCTGGTACTCGGGTGAGAACAGGCCACCCGGACTCTGGCCGAAGTAGCGCATGCCGACCCACATCAGGACGAGGGCGAGCATGAACTCGGGCACCGCCATGCCCACGAACCCGAAGAGCGTGGCGATGTAGTCCCCGGACGAGTACTGGCGCACGGCCGAGTAGATGCCGATGGGCCAGGAGATCGCCCAGATGATGAGCAGGGTGGCCACGGAGAGGAAGAAGGACAGCGCGACACGGTCCCAGATCAGATCGCTGACCGGGCGCATGTTCCAGGCGAAGGCCTGGCCGAAGTCCCCGTGGAAGACGATGTTGCTGATCCACTTCCAGTACTGGGCGAGGAACGACTGGCCGAGCCCGTAGCGGGTGCGCAGTTCGGCCACCTCCGCCGGGCCCATGAACTCGCCGCGCTCCTCGGCGTTGGCCTGGAGCGTGTCGACGTAGTCGCCCGGCGGGAGGCTGATGATGAAGAAGGTCGCCAGCGAGATGGCCCACAGGGTGACGAACATCCAGCCCGTGCGGCGGACGAGGAACGACAGCATGTCTGAACTCCCGGTCCGCCCTCAGGCCTTGGCCTTGAAGTAGTACGTGCTGGGGTTGGTGGGGCCCGGCGCCTGGAACAGGCCGGCCGCGCTGAATGCCTTCGGGACGTTGCGCAGGGTGTTCTTGACGACGGCGTAGTCCTTGGGCGGCGTGGAGATGCCGATGTAGTAGAACTCCTCCTTCGTGATCTCCAGGATCTGCTTGGCGAGGCGGGTGGCTCGCGCGATGTCGAAGGTGTCCCGCATCTCGTCGAAGAGCTCCAGTTGGTGCTTGATGCGGGCGGGCGGTTCCTCGCCGTCTCCGCCGGTGCCCTTGTCCTTGCGCAGATACCACTTGGCCCATTCGCCGCCGAAGCGGGAGGAGCCGCGCGGGTTGGTGGGCGCGTAGTAGTGGTTGCCGCCCTCACCGGTGCGTACGTCGAAGTTGTTGCAGTCCCAGGTGGCTGCCTCCGACTTGCCCGCCTCGACGCGCTCCCAGTACAGGGTCTCGGCCATGCGGGAGACGGTGGCGTCGACGCCGACCTTGCGCCAGTCGCCTCGGATCATGTCCATCGCGTCGACCTGGTCGGCCATGTCGGAGACGACGAGCACGGTGAAGGCGACCGGGTCGCCGTCCTTGGTGAGACGAATACCGTCGCCGTTGCGCTTGGTGAAGCCGGCCTTGTCGAGGTACTCGTTGGCCTTCGCGACGGAGTACTCGGTGTACTGCGTGCCCAACTCCTCGTTGTGCAGCTCGTTCTCGGGGCCGGGGGCCGCCTGCCAGGGCCGGCCCTGGCCCGCGAAGACCGTCTCGATGATCTTCTTCCGGTTGATCGCGTAGGACAGGCCGACGCGGAAGTCCTTGTCGGCGAAGAGGGCGCGCTTCTTCTTGTCGGGGTGTGTCTGGTTGAAGCCGATGATCATCGTGTTGGCGGAGTCCGGCTCGACCTCGGCGATGCGGTAGCCGCCCTTGGAGCGGTTGCGTGAGATCACCGGCTTGTTGCGGACCGTGCCGAACTGGTACATCTGCATGTCCAGATCACCGTTGGAGATCTTCAGGACCTCGACCTCGACCTCTTGCAGAACGTCGACAACGACCTTGTCGATGTACGGCAGTTGGCTGCCGTCGGGGTCGACCTTCCAGTAGTACGGGTTGCGCTCGCAGACGACGCTGCTGCCCTTGGTGACCGGGTTCCTGGGCAGCCAGGCGTTGACGGTGGGCAGGTCCGGGTTCTGCCACACCTCCTGCACCGTCTCCAGGCGGGTCAGCCAGTCCGAGGCCCCCGCGGCCTTCGCGTCCTTGTTGGCGTCCTTGTTGTACTTCGGCAGGTACTTCTTCATGAAGTGCTTCGGCAGGAACATGAAGACGCCCGTGGTGCCCGCGACCTCTTCCAGGAAGCCCGCCTTCGGTGCGTCGAAGACGTACTTGACGGTGTGGTCGTCGACGGCTTCGCACCGGGCCGGCTTGCCGTTCTTGTTCAGCCACAGTGCGTAGAGGCCCGCCGGGTGCACCTTGGGATCGGCGTTGTAGTCGTTGAACGCGAACTCGAAGTCCTCGGCGGTCAGCGGCTCTCCGTCGGACCAGCGCATGCCCTTGCGCAGATGGAAGACGAACTCCTCGCCCCCACCGTTGATCTCGTACTTCTCGCAGACATTGGGAAGGATCTTGGTCTTGGTGACGCCCTGCCAGGTGGGGGCCCAGCGCACCAGCGGCTCGTAGCCCACGCTGAAACGCAGCCAGCCGAGGTCCTCCTGCGTGATCATCGCGGAGTGCCAGGTGCCGCCGTACGCCCCGGTCTCCTGGAGGGGCTCGACCACCAGGGGCTTGGCCGGCAGGCGCTTGGCCACCTTCGGGATCTTGCCGGCGTCGGCCTGCTTCTTCAGGGACGGCGCCTCCTTGCCCTTGGAGCCGCCGCCGCCCGAATCGCCGTTCTCCGCGTCGGTCGAGAAGAAGCCGCAGCCGGTCAGCGAGGCGGCGGCGAGGACACCGCCGCCGGCCCGCAGCAGCATGCGGCGCTCCACGCTCCGGGGGTTGGGTGGCACAGGGGTGCGGTCAGGAGTCATCTCCACGCTCCTTTGCGTCGAGGGCCGCCGTCTCCAGCTCGCGGACGAGGGGCACCACGGTGGCGTCGAGGCGGCGTTCCTCCTCGGCGTCGAGGCGGGCCAGCGGGGGTGCGGCATGAGCGGATTCGATACGGCCGAGGGCCGCGAGGACGTACTTGCAGGTGCTGACCGTGGCGGACAGGGTGTGCTCGTGGCGGGCCGCCGCCATCACTTCGAGCAGGTCCTCCAGGCGCTCCTGCAACGCGCGGGCGTACGTGAAGTCGCCCGCGCGGGCCGCCTCGTAGAGGGCGACCAGGGTGCGGGGGGTGACGTTGGCGAGGGAGCTGGTGGCCCCGGCGGCGCCCGCGTAAAGGGCGATGTCGCTCAGGCCGCTCGCTCCGGCGAAACAGGCGAGGCCGAGGTCGCGGCGGGCGGCCGAGCGCAGCACCCGGCGCAGCCAGGTCAGGTCGCCGCTGCTGTCCTTGAGGCCGCTCAGCACACCCTCTTCGGCGAGTTGCAGGACGCAGTCGACGGTGAGGGCCGACGGGGTCAGCTGCGGGAAGTGGTAGGCGAGGACGGGGAAGCCCACGGCGTCGGCGACGGCGCGGTAGTGGTCGCGCAGTTCCTCGCGCCCGTACGGCGTGAAGTACGGGGCGATGACGGCGAGTTCGTCGGCCCCCGCGTCCACGGCGGCGCGCGCCTGGCGGATGCTCAGCGGGGTCGCGGCGTCCCCCACGTGCGCGACGACGGAGACCCGGCCGGCCGCGGTCTTGGCCGCGACGTCCACGGCGGAGCCCCGCGCGTCCTCGTCCAGGGCATGGAACTCCCCCGTGGTCCCGTTGACCCACAGGCCATGGACACCCGCGTCGATCAGTGCGTTCAGGTGGCATTCCAGGGATGACCGGTCGAGCAGCCCGCTGGACGTCATGGGCAGCACGGTCGGGGCAATGATCCCTTGCAGCGCGTGTCGCGCCATGGTCACCTCGGAGAGGCTCAGAGGGATGTCGGTGGTATGCCATGAGTTTGTTGAGCGATGCCGGGAGCGTCAACCCCCGTGACGTAACCAATAGTTCGGCTTGCCCACCCCCGAGACACGCGGCTCACCTGCGGCATACCATGATGCGCAGTTGAACCGGCGGCACTGGGAGGCGCAATGATCCGAGCGCGAGCGGCACAGCAGGCCCGCGCGGAGGACGGCACGGGCGTGGACGGCGCGGAGGGCAAGAAGGTCGCGGCCCCCGAGGAAAGCCTGGAAGCACGCGCCTCGCGGGCGATCGTCGAGTGGCTGACGACGGAGCATCCGACACCCGGGCAGGCCGTGCCGGTGCGGGAGTTCGCCCGTCGGCTCGACATGAGCCGTACTCCGGTGCGCAGCGCGGTGGGCCGCCTCTACGAGCGGGGGCTGCTCGCCTACGAGTCCTCGGTGGGCTTCACGGTGGCGATACCGTCCCTGTCCAGCGTGTACGAGCTCTTCGAGCTGCGGCTGATGCTGGAGTCGCACGCGCTGCGCCTCTTCGTGGACCGCGTGGACCGGGAGGCGCCCGCGCTGCTGCGTGAACTGGTCGTACAGGCCGAGGAGTTGGCGGGCGAGGCGGTGCGGGACGCGGCTCGATACCCCGACTTCCGGGACAACGACGCCCGTTTCCACCGGGAGCTCGTCAAGCTGGGCGGGCTGCCGATGCTGCTCGATCTGCACGACGACCTGAACCTCAGCATCCACGTGACCCGCGCGGGCCTCAAGGCGCCCATCACCCCGTCCCGGCTGAACATCGCGGTGGACGAACACCGGGCGATCGTCGACGCGTTGGAGTCCGGCGAGCGGCTGCGGGCACGGGAGGCACTGGAGGCGCACATCCTCCGCGTCCGCGATCAGACGATCGCTTTCCTGGCGCGGCCGAATCTCTAGCCGACAGCACTGCCCCCGCCGCTCCAGCCGAGACCGGAGGACCGTTGGAAGGCACTGGAGGACCGATGGAAGGCCCCGTACGCCCCACCCACGCCGCGCTCTCCCCGCACCGCCCGCCCCGCAACCTCCGACTGGCGGTCACCGGCGGCCTGTTCGGCCAGTGGCTGGACGTCAACCGCACGACGAGCATCCCTCTCGCCCTGCACCACCTGGAGGACTCCGGGGCCCTCGCCAACCTGCGGACGGCCGCCGGTGTCGCATCCGGCGCCTTCCGGGGACCGGCCTACGCCGACTCCGACGTGCACAAGATGCTGGAGAGCGCGGCGTGGCAGCTCCAGCACTCCCCCGACCCCGCGCTCACCGCGTTCCTCACCGAGACGGCCCGCCTCCTGGCGCGCGCCCAGCAACCCGACGGCTACCTCGACTCCCACTACCAGCTCACCGACCCGGCGGACCGCTACACCCGACTCGTCGACAGTCACGAGCACTACTGCGCGGGGCACCTCTTCCAGGCGGCAGTGGCCGCCCAACGTTCCACGGGCGACGAGGAGTTGCTGACGGTGGCGGGCCGCCTGGCCGACCACCTGTGCGCGGTGTTCCTCGACCACGAGGGGCCGGGCCTGGACGGGCACCCTCAGGTCGAGACGGCCCTGGTGGAGCTGTACCGCGCCACGGGCGTCGAGCGCTATCTCACCCTCGCCGCCCGCATGGTCGAACGCCGCGGCCACGGCCTCGTCGGCCCGCACAAGCACGGCGCCCGCCACCGCCTCGACCACCTTCCCGTCCGCGAGGCCCCCGCGGTCACCGGTCACGTCGTACGTGCCCTGTACCTGGAGGCCGGCGCCGTGGACGTGGCCGTGGAGACCGGCGACAAGGAACTCCTCGCGGCGAGCGCCGCGCGGTGGACCGACATGGTGGCCACGCGCACCGCGATCACCGGTGGCCTGGGGTCCCGGCAGGTCGGGGAGGTCTTCGGTGAGCGCTACGAACTCCCGCCGGATCTCGCGTACAACGAGACGTGTGCGTCGGCCGCAAGCATGCAGTGGGCGTGGCGGCTGCTCCTCGCCACCGGCGAGGGACGGTACGCGGACCTGCTGGAGCGCACGCTGTACAACGCGTTCGCCGCGGCCCGCTCCGTGGACGGGCGCACGTACTACAAGGGCAACCCGTTGCAGCGCCGCCCCGACCATGCCGAAGCGGTGGGCGATCCGCGCTGCCGCGACGAGTGGTTCTGGTCGGCGTGCTGCCCGCCCTCCGTGACCCGCCTGATGGCCTCGCTCCCCCACTACGCGGCGACGACCACGGACGACGCCCTGTTCCTGCACCTGTACACACCGATGAGGCTGGCCTGCGACCTGGGGGCCGGGCCGATCGCGGTGCGCGTGGAGACGGAGTACCCGTGGAGGGGCGCGGTGCGGGTCACCGTGGAGGAGGCGCCGGACGCGGAGTGGACGCTGGCTCTGCGCGTGCCGCCGTGGAGCGGCCGCACGCTCCTCGACGGCGTCCCCGTCACACCCGACGCGCAGGGCCGGGTGCTGTTGCGCCGGCACTGGCGCGCGGGCGAGTCCGTCGCCCTGGACCTCGACATGACGCCGCGCCTCACCGCCGCCCACCCGCGCATCGACGCCCTGCGCGGCAGCGTGGCGCTCGAACGCGGCCCACTCGTCCACTGCTTCGAGCAGGCCGACCAGCCCTACGTCGACGAACTGGCTCTCGACGCGGACGCGGACCTGAGCGTGCGCGACGTCCCCGATCTGCCGGGCATCGGCCGCACGGTCCGCATCGAGACGGAGGCGGTCACGGTTGCCGCGCCGCACCAGGACGGCCTGCCCTACCTCAGCCCGGGCGCCCCCCGCACCCGCCGCCCGGCGCCCGCCGCCGCGGTGCCCTACTTCCAGTGGGACAACCGCGGCGACGGCGCGATGCGGGTGTGGGTGCCGCTGGACGAACACCCTTAGCCAGGCGACTACTTGTTGATTTTCACCTGGCTGAACGTCGCCGTCACGTAGTGCGCGATGTCGTTGTCCTGCTTGTCGCCGTCGACGAACAGGCCCGCGTACACCTGGTCGCCCATCGGGATCCGCTCGTAGCCCACACGCGTCCACTGCAGGGAGTCCGGGGAGATCTCGGAGGTGAACTCGTCGCCGCGCAGTGTGATGCGCAGCCACTGCGGCTTGATGTCGAGCAGTTCGTCCTCCTCGTACGGGTACCTGCCGTCGCTCATCTCCGTGCCGTGCGAGTGGATGCGCTTGACGGCGCACTTAAGGCCCCCGTCGACGACACAGACGCCGATGAGGTTGAACGGCGAGTCCGGTGTGAGGTTGTCGCGGATCATGATTCCGGCGATGACCTCCGAGTAGACGCGGCTGAGCGTGTCCACGCGGGCGATCAGCTCGACGACCTCGTCGCCGGGGCTGTCGATCTTCTGGTAGACGAAGTGGCAGCTGTCCTTGCGGCCCTTGACCCTTCCGGAGCCTCGCAGTGTGAACTTCCCGGAGTCGAGGGCGGCGGCGCCCTTGATGGGCACGTCACCGAGGTCGACGGACGTCCAACTCCCCAGGTCCGTCTTCTTGTTGACGTGCACCGGCACGGGCGATGACGTGGTGGCGGTGCCGGTGGAATCGGTGGCGCGGGCCGTGAGGTGGTGCGTGCCGGCGGTGGCACCCTTCCAGGTGAGTTCGTACGGGGCGGTGGTGGCTTCGCCGACCTTCTCGTCGTCGGCGTAGAAGGCGACGGTCTTGATGGAGGCGCTCCCCTGCGCGGTGGCAGAGGCCCGCAGGGCGACATCGGCGGTTCCCGTGGCGTTCGCGTACACGGTGTCGATGTCGGGTCCTGTGAGGGAGACCTCGGGGTTGGGGGCGCCGGTTCCGCTGATGGAGTGGAGGTACAGCTCCAGGTTGCTGTACCCCGTGGCCGAGTCGATCGCGGCGCCGTCCGAGGCGTCCTTCGGGTTGAGGCCGTGGGCCTTCTCCCATGTGTCCGGGATGCCGTCGTGGTCGCTGTCCTTGGGCGCCTCGGCGGCGGCGAGCGGGACGAGGCCGCCGACCTCCTTCTGCGAGTTGATCATGCGTCCGGTGCCGTGGCGGGCGTCGTGGACGACGCGCGCGTCGACGGCGTCACGGCGCGGCAGTGTCGCGCCCACGCCCTTCAGCACGGCGTCGTAGGCGTCCTTCGCGGACTGCGCGTCGATCGGGTCGGGGAACTCCAGGGGCTCGTCGCGCAGGGTGACGCCGCCGACCGGGAACTTCACGCCCTTCACGTTGTCGTCGGTGATGTCGTCGTGGCCCTCGATGGTGTTGCCGCTGACGTGCCAGACGCCTCCGCGGTCGGGCGAGACGATGACGGGGGCGATGTCGGCGAGGGTGTCGGGGCCGGGCTTGTAGTAGTTGCCGATCATGTTGACGCCGGCCACCCACTCGCCGCCGTAGCAGGACGTGTAGCCGTAGTTGTAGATCACGTTGTTGCGGTGGTCCACATTGCTCGGGACGTCCTCGACGAAGCTGAAGCGCGGGTTGCGGCCGCCCTGATGGACCAGGAGGTTGTGGTGGTAGGTGACGTTGTCGCCGCCCCACAGGCCGCCGTAGCCGTGCAGCCCCTTCGGGTGCACGGACTGCGCGAGGCCCTCGGAAATGATGCACCACTGCAGGGTGACGTTCTCGTTCCCGTACACGGAGCAGCACTCGTCGACGGCCCAGCTGAAGGAGCAGTGGTCGATGATGACGTTCTTGCAGCCCTCCACACCGAAGGTGTCGATGGGTGTGCCGAGGCTGTCGGTGCCGCGGAACCGCAGATGGCGCAGGATGATGTTCGACTGGTCGTTGATCTTCGTCTCGTTGCCGACGACGCAGATGCCGTCGCCGGGCGCGGTCTGTCCGGCGATCGTCAGATTCGAGCCGAGGATGTCGAGGCCACCCTTGAGCTCGATGTTTCCCGCGACGCGGAAGACGACGGTGCGGTCGGAGGAGGCGACGGCGTCGCGCAGGGAGCCGGGCCCCGAGTCGGCGAGCGTGGTGACCTCGTAGACGGGCTTGCCTCGGCCGCCGGTGGCCCAGCGTCCGCCGCCCTCGGCGCCGGGAAAGGCGAGCACGTTGTCCGCCGCGTCGGCCGCCGCGGCGAGCTTCTCGGCCGCGCGGGCGGAGGAGGGCAGGTTGAGTGCGGCGGCGCCGAGCAGGGCGCCCGCGCCGATGACGAAGGCGCGACGGCCCATGGGGGTGGCGAGGCGCTGCGCGCTGTCGGTGGCCTCGTGCCCGTTCAGTTCAGGCATGCCAGAACTCCTCAAGTCGGATAAGGGGGAAGGGTGTTGCGGGAGGGGCTGCGCCGTACGCGGAGGGGCTACGCCTTCCGGGGCACGAGCCGGTACACGCCGTTCTTGCGCGTCGCGCAGACGACCACGTTCGGCTCGGGGCGTTCGACCCGGTCGGCGCCTGCCACGTCGACCGGCCGGTCGGTGCGCAGCCGCAGTTCACGGCCTTGCAGCGAGCGGACGCTCGCGGCGGTGAGAGCGCCGTCCGCCCAGTGCGCGTCGAGCTCGAAGCCGCCGCGCGCCCGCAGCCCGCGGAACGAGCCGGTGGGCCATGCGGTCGGCAGCGTGGGCAGCAGCTCGATGTCGTCGGTGTGACTCTGCACCAGCATCTCGGTGATGCCGGAGACACCGCCGAAGTTTCCGTCGATCTGGAACGGCGGGTGCAGGTCGAACAGGTTGGGCGCGGTGCGCGCCGGGGTGAGCAGGTCGGCGAGGTGCTTGTAGGCGCGCTCGCGGTCGAGCAGCCGCGCCCACATGTTGATCTTCCAGGCGAGGGACCAGCCCTGTCCGGCGGTGCCGCGCAGCTCCAGGCTCTTGACCGCCGCCGCGGCGAGGTCGGGTGTGGTGCGCGGGGTGATCTGCGCGCTGGGGAACAGTCCGTACAGGTGGGAGACATGGCGGCTGCGTACCGTCGCGGCCTCCTCCCAGTCGACGAGCCACTCCTGGATCTGGCCGAGGTACCCGATGCGGGTGGGCGCGAGCCGCTCGCGCGCCTCGGCCACCCGCTCCCGCAGGCCGGGGTCGATGTCGAGGACGCGGGCCGCCTGCCGGTAGGCGTCGAAGAGGTCGCGCAGCAGCTGCATGTCCATGGTGGGGCCGGCGCAGATGCTGACGGACTCGCCCTCGTCCTGGTGGTGGGTGACCTCGGGCGACTGCGAGGGGTTGGTGATCAGCCAGCCGTGCTCGGACTCCTGGGTGAGGGTGTCGAGGAAGAACTCGACCGCGCCCTTGAGGACCGGGTAGTCGGCTCGCAGCGCCGCCTCGTCGCCGGTGAACCGGTAGCGCTCCCACAGCATCAGGGACAGCCAGGCGCCACCGGTGGGCCACATGCCGTACTGGGCGAAGTCCACGGGGGCGGTGCCGCGCCAGGCGTCGGTGTTGTGGTGGGTGACCCAGCCGCCCGCGCCGTAGTGCAGTTTCGCGGTGCGGGCGCCGTTCTCGGCCAGTTCGTGGATCATCGTGGCGGCCGGTTCCCAGCACTCGGCGAGGTTGGCGGGGCCGGCCGGCCAGTAGTTCATCTCGAAGTTGATGTTGACGGTGTACTTGGACTCCCAGGCCGGGGCCATGCTGTCGTTCCACAGGCCTTGCAGGTTGGCGGCCTGGCCCGGCGCGCGCGAGCAGGAGATCAGCAGATAGCGGCCGTACTGGAAGTAGAGCGCGGCGAACTGCGGGTCCTTGCCGTCGCCGAACTGCCCGATCCGCTCGTTCGTGGGCAGCAGGGTCCGCTCGGAGGTGCCGAGGTCGAGGGCGACCCGGCCGAACATCCGCCGGTGGTCGGCCACATGGCGTGCGCGGAGTTTCCCGTACGGGGTGCCGGCCGCCGGGTCGAGGTGGCGGCGGGCACGCTCGGCCGGATCGGCGTCGACGTCCCGGTAGTTGCGGTAGCTGGTGGCCAGGGAGACGACGAGGGTGACCGCGTCGGCGCCGGTCACCGTGAGGGTTCCGGACGGGTCGGTGCGGACGCCGCCGCCGTCGGCCACCGCACGCACGGTGGCCCGGAACCGGACGGCTCCGTCGCGCCCCTGCCACGGCCCGCTGACGCCGTCCAGGGCGACGGTCCGGGCGTCGAGCGCCGAACTCCTGGCCTCCTGCGGGGTGTTGAACGAGGCCGTGAAACCGACGGCGCCGGGGGTGTCGGCGGTGAGGCGTACGAGGATGACCTGGTCGGGGGTGCTGGCGAAGACCTCGCGGGTGTGGCGCACGCCGCCGCGGGTGTAGCGGACTCGGGTGAGCGCGGTCGTCAGGTCGAGTTCGCGCTCGTAGTCGGTGACCTCGCCGGCTTCGGCGAGGTCGAGGTCGAGGGTGCCGAGGACCTGGTAGGCGGCCTGTTCGCTCGGGCTGCCCATGAAGTGCGCGTCGACGAGCTGTTGGGCCTGGTACCACTTCTCGGCGAGGACCAGGCGGCGGATCTCGGCGAGGTGGTCGACGGCGTCGGGGCGGTTGTAGTCGTGGGGACTGCCCGCCCACAGGCTGTCCTCGTTGAGCTGGAGGTGTTCGGTGTCGGTGCCGCCGAACACCATGGCGCCGATCCGGCCGTTGCCGACGGGCAGCGCCTCGAGCCACTCCTCGGCGGGTGCGCGGTACCACAGTCGTAACGGGTTGTCGGAGTCCGTCGGGGCGGAGGCGGTGGTGGCCGCGGCGGCCGTGCGAGGCAGGGCGGTGGCGGCCGCCGTTCCGCCCGCCGCCGCGAGCACTCCGCGTCTGCTGACGTCTCTCATGTGCAACTCCTCTGTCGGTAAAGTCTGTTGAGGTCGCTCACGACGGATACCGGCGCGCGGTGCTCGACGAGTGCGGCGCGCAGCAGCTCGGACGCGGCGTGCTGGAAGGCCGGGAAGCCGGGGTGGTTCGGGAGGATCCACGCCGTCTCCACGGTGTCGAGGGTGGCGCGGTAGAAGCCGCCCCAGCGGCGGCCCGCGCGGGCATCGGCCCAGGCGGCGCGGGAGGCCGGCTGGGCACCGGTGACCGGGAAGAGGCCGCACTGGACGGGGTCGGCGAGCAGTCGCACGAGATGGTCGCGCAGCGCTTCCCGGATCAGCGGGTCGTGTGCGCGGCGCCGCGACACCGCGAGCCCGGTGCCTGCGAGCACACCGCGGGCCGCGGGCGGCGCACCGAAGGCGAGCGGGTGGCGGCCGCTGCGGGTGGCGGTGGCGCACCCCGGGACCAGCGGGCAGTACACGGGTCCGTCGCCCTGCGCCAGCGCCTCCAGAACGGTACGCGGACCGCGGTGCCACAGCCGCGGATCACTGCGGGCGACCAGCGCGGCGAGCCGCTCGAGGGCGCGCACCCCGCCCTCGCGGGAGACGAACTCCGCACCCTCACCCAGGCGTTCACTGTCGCTCAGGCACAGTGCGCTCAGGGTGAGGAGGGCATGTTCGCCGCCGAGGCACACGGTGAGCGGCACGGCGGACGTGACCACATCGTCCCAGGTGGTGGGGAGCCGCGCGGCGGCCGCCAGGTCCGCGCGCACGGCGGACATCTGCGCACTCACGTGGTAGGGCACGGCCCACGCCCGACCACTGCGTTCGTAGGCGGCGAACGCGGGCCCGATCGCGCCCGCCCGCCACCGCTCCAGCGCCGCGGCGCCGACGAGCTCATCCACCGGCACCAGACATCCGGCCGCGACGGCGTCCCCGAGGTCGGCGTGGTCGATCGTCAACAGGTCGTAGTTGGCGGCGAGTTGCTCGACGGTGGGACCGCCCGCCGTCCAGGCGTCCCACACCACGGGCAGGCCGACGGTCTCACAGCCCGGCGGCAGTCCCGCGTCGATCCGGGAGAGTTCGGTGAGCGGCGACGGGGTCCCCGCCTTGTCCCGGCTGACACCGCGCAGCGCGTCGGTCGTGGTGGGCGGCGCCTCGATGGGGGTGCTCGACGTGGGATTCATACGGACTCCTGCACAAGAGCGGTGCGTTGACTGGGGTGACGGACGGGCCCGGAGAGCCGTCGGGCCCGCCCGTCGGTCGCGCGCGTCAGTCCTGTGCCGTACCGGGCTTCGGGTACGGGAACGAGTCCTTGACGCCGATCTTGTCGTACTCCATGCGGGAGGCGTCGAAGCCGTCCTCCCAGTCACCGTTGGTGACCTTGTTGCACTGGTAGGCCTGGTACTTCTGGTCGGTCACCTTGCCGACCTGCACGTTCGAGATGGCCCAGCCGCAGCCGCCCGCGTCCATGTGCACACCGCGGGTGCCGGAGTCCGGCATGGAGGCGTCCGGGATGACATCGCCGATCACGACCTGGTTCAGGGAGTTGACGATCGGGTGGTCCTCGGGGTCGTTCTGCAGGCCGTACGTGTAGAAGGCGCCCATGTCGCCACTGTCCAGGCCGGTGTTCTCCAGGCGGACGTAACTGATCTTGTTGCCGTCGGTGTAGGTCTGTCCGTTGGTGGCGACCTCGGGGCGGCTGCGCAGGCTGATGCCGTAGCGGGCGCTGTGGTTGACGACGATGTGGCTGACCGTGTTGCGTCCGGTGTCCTGCAGTTCGATGCCGGAGGCGTCGCCGGGCACCAGTTCGCCGACATGGTCGATGAAGAGGTTGGTGAAGGTGTTCTCGTGCGCGACGTCGCCCTCACCCGGATAGGGGCCCTCGACGCGGATGCCGTCGGCGCCGATCCGTTCCAGCAGACTGTCCGCGACGCGTACGTGATCGTTCGCGGTGAGCAGGTAGATCGCGGTGAACCCGGTGTCGGTGATGTGCATACGGGTCAGATCGATACCGGTGGTGTTGGTGAGCCGGATCGCGCCGAAGCGATTGCGGGGCATCTCGATCTGCCGGTCGTACGTGGGGTACTCGTGCACCACGCCGGAGTCGCCGGACTCGTTCCAGCCGTAGCGGTACCAGTCGGGGAAGTCGGTCTGCGTGACACCGAGCCCGTCGAAGGACACGTCGTGCAGCCGCTTGCTCTGTGACGAACCCGCCAGGTCGAGCACGGTCTTGACGACGGGCCTGCGCACCTCCGCCTTCGCGATGTCGCCGCCCTGCGGCTTGTAGTAGAGGTATCCGCCCTTACGGTCGGCATACCACTCGCCGGCCTGGTCGAGGAAGTCGATCGAGTTCTCCAGGAAGTACCGGGAGCCGCCGCCGCTGTTGTGGAGCGCGAAGCGGGTGGGGTACTTGAAGGTGAGCTGGCTCTTCTTCATGTTGTAGTCGCGGATGTCGACGGTGTCGGTGAACCAGGACCAGCTGCCGCCCGACCACACGGTCACCCGTCCCTGGCTCATGTCCCAGTCGGGGTTCCAGTCGCCGGGGTTGGCCCACAGCCAGGTGTGCACCGCCTCGTAGGTCGGCTCGGGCAGGTAGGACGTCATGTACGGCGCCCACTCGTCGGCCGATTTGCGGTTGGGGTAGCGGGCGTTGGTGACCCGCTGGCCGTCGTCGTACAGCGTGTAGAAGGGCTGGTCGACCGGGACCTTGGCGCGGTAGACGCCGTCCTTGTACGCCTCCCAGCCGGTGACCGGGACGGAGCCGGTCAGCCGGGCCTTGCCCGGTCCGTCCGCGCTCCGGTAGACGACCTTGTGGCCGCCGGTGCCCGAGTCGCGCTCGTCGAGGCCGATCGTCTTGCCCACCGGGTAGTCCCCGGCCCGCAGGTTGACCTCGATGTCGCACTTCATGCGTCCGGGGCGGTTGAGGCCCTTGTCGCGGATCTCGTCGCGGGCCCGGGTCACGGTCTTGAAGGGGCTCTGCTCGGTGCCCTTCGCCTTGTCGTTGCCGTCGGTCGCGACGTACAGCTCGGTCGGGCTGCAGTCGCCGGCGGCGTCGGCCGACGGGGTGCCGGGCAGAGTGACTCCCGCGGCGAGCAGGAGCCCGGCGGCGCCGAGCAGGCCGAGTCTGGGGAGCCGGGTGATTCTGCTGAGACGTGCTGCGGCGGTGACGGATGTGCGGGTCACGGGGCCTCCTTGCCACGTGGACGGTCGTACGGGTCCGTGTCTGCGCGCGTTCTCGGTGCTCGGGTGCGCGAGTCACCCCCTTCCGGTCGCGCGCCAGCGCTCGTACTCGGCGCGGGTGTCGGGGGTGAGCGGGTAGTAGTCGGTCAGGGCGCCGCCCTCCTCGATGCGGGCGCGGCTGAAGCGCTCCCACTGCTCGTGGTCGCGGGCGGCGGCGACGATGTCGGGGGCGGTGCGCCGGGGCACCACGACGGGGCCGTCGTCGTCGGCGACGAGCAGATCGCCGGGCAGGGCGAGGACGCCGCCGCAGGCCACGGGGACGTCGTAGGCCCAGGGGAAGAGTTCGGCCTGGGAGGCGTAGTGCGGGGTGACGCCCGTGGACCAGATCGGTACGCCGGTCTCCCGGACGCGCGGCGCGTCACGGAAGCAGCCGTCGATGACGAGGCCCGCGCCGCCCTTCTGCTGGAAGTAGCGCACGAGCATGTCGCCGAAGCAGCCGGTGCTCTGCGAGCCGTAGGCCTGCACGACAAGGACGTCGCCGGGCTCGATGGTCTCCAGGACGGCCCACAGGGCGGTGTACCGCTCGACGTACTCCTGGCCGAGGCCCGAGGCGATGTCCTCGCGCTGTGGCATGAACTGCAGGGTGCGCACCCTGCCCGCGATCTTCTGTCCGGGGCGCAGCGGGCGCGGGCCGCTGACGAAGGTGCGGCGGATGCCCTGCGCGTGGAGTTTGGCGCAGGCGGTGGCGGAGGACACGGCGGCCAGGGCCTTCACCATGTCGCTGTCGGCGGGGGCGGGCAGGGGGCCGCGTACGGGCAGGTCCCAGATGGGCTCGTCGGCCACGAAGTCTCCTTAGGGCGGGGGGGTGGATGCGGGGTCAGCGGGTGGGGACGGCCGACTGGTGGGCGGGCCGCCGGTGGCGCGGAGTGAGGCGCAGGTCGAGACGGATGCGACGGCCGGGCGGCAGCTCGACGGTCACGTGGCCCGCGCCGACCGGGATGTCGGCGGTGCGGGTGGTGACCTCGGGTGCGGTGTAGGCGCGAGGGTCGCCCGGGTGACCGGGGTCGGCGGTCTCGGTGCGTACCGCGTCGATGCGGTCCTCGCCGAAGGCTCCGGCCTGGACGACGACGGTGCGGGGGTAGCTGTGTCCGGTGTGGACGAGCTCCAGGCGCACGCGGTCGGGGGTGACGGTGTCGACCAGGGCGGCGACGTCGGGCGGCAGTCCGGGGCGGCCCCGCCGCCCGTCCCAGTAGGCGATTCGAGTGGGCAACAGACCGCCGTTGTAGAGGACTTGGGGCGTGCCGGTGGTGAGTTGGAGGAGCGCCTCGGTCAGGACGGGGTTGACCCGCTGCCAGTGGTGGATGTGGAGGCCGGCCGGGTCCGTGGGGTCGGCGGTGATGAGTTCCAGGCGGCGGGCGGCCTGACCGAGGGCGACGCGCAGGATCTCGGCCGGGTAGTCGGGGTTGTCGCCGGCGAGGTAGGCGAGCCAGGGTGCCTCGTGGCCGCCCTCCTCCTTGTTGCGGAATGCGCGTACCGTGCGCCAGTCGTAGCCGGAGGCCTTGCGGATCCGGGTGAGGCGTTCGCGGTCGGCGTCGGCACCGGATGCGTGCCACAGCCACAGCGGCAGGGCGAGCTGGGGCGGCTGGTGGTCGAACCAGCCGTCGTCCGCGTACCGGTTGGGCACGAGGAGGGTGGGCCGGTCGGCGTCCTCGCCGAGTTCGGCGTGCCAGCGGTCGCTGATGCTCATGTCGGTGCCGGTGACGGGTGCCTCGACGGCGTGGGCGAGGACCTCGTCGAGCGGGGCGCGGCCGAGGTCGAGCAGCTCGTCGGCGCCGCCGAGCAACGCGGCGTTGAGGGAGGCGATCGCGGCGGCGTTGCCGACGCTGTACAGGCCGTGCGGCCAGCTCCAGCCGTACAGGCCGCCGTACCAGCGGCCGCCGTGCAGTTCGCCGACGACGCCGTTAGGACCGACGTTGTCGGGCAGTACGCCGCCGCGCGCCGCGGCCCGCTCGTGCCAGGCGCCCAGGTAGTCGAGGGCCCAGTCGCGGTAGCGGTCGTCGTGACCGTACAGCCAGGCGTTGACGGCGAGGCTGGTGGCGGCGAGGTCGACGGCGGTGTCGCCGTGACCGATCCGGGCGTTCATGGCCTCGCCCATCCGGCGGGCGTTGTCCGGGTCGGCGAGGTCGTCCCAGGTGGCGATGGTGCCGAGGTCGTGCAGCGGCAGGCCGAAGGGACGCATCATCCCCAACTCCGCCCCGTACGAGGCCCATTCCTTCTGCAGTCCGGGGCGGGGGCCCTCGGCACCGTTGTGCGGGGCGCGGATGATGCGGGCGGCGGGATCGTAGTTGCCGGCCGGGGAGCCGGGCAGGTACAGGTCGGCGAACTTGTGGGCGCGGGAGCGGAATTCCGGGTCGGCCGGGTCGGCGGCGCAGATCCCGTAGAACAGGAGCATGGACTCGCCGAGGTGGAACCAGTCGTAGCCGCGCTCGAACTCGTCGACGACCAGGCCGAGTTCGGTGAGCTGCTCGGTGACGCCCCGCCAGTGGTGCTTCGCTGCGTCGAGCAGCTCGTCGGAGCCACCGAGCCGGTAGAGGACGGGCCAGTTGAAGAACGCTTCGTAGAAGTCGTCGCCGCCGTCGCGGTCGGCGACGGGACCGGAGTAGTAGAGACTGCCGTCGGGTGCGCAGTAGCGGTCGGCGAAGGCACGCCAGGCGTCGTCGAGCACGTCGAACAGGCGGCGCTGCAGGATCGCCCAGACGGGCGGGGTGCCGACGGGAACGGTGGCGGTCAGCAGGGTGGGCGGTCTGTCGGGATCGGTCACGGTCAGCCTCTCGTCGCGCCGGCCGTCAGGCCGCTGATGATGTGGCGTTGCATGAAGACGAAGAAGACGATCAGTGGGGCCACGGCGAGCAGCAGCGTGGGGAAGACGACCGTGTAGTCCGTCTGGTACTGGCTGACGGCCGCGTAGACGCCGGTGGTCACCGTGTACAGGCCGCTGCCCGGGCCGAGGATGATCTGCGGGTTCACGAAGTCGTTCCACACCGAGAAGGTGTTGAGGATGACCATGGTGGCTACGACCGGTCGCATCAGCGGGAACACGATCCGCCAGAAGGTGCGGATCGGCCCGCAGCCGTCGAGGGCCGCCGCCTCGTCGACCTCGCGCGGGACGGTCGTGATGTACCCGGCGTAGAGGAAGACGGAGAACGGCAGGGTGAGCACGGTCTCGAAGAGGACGAAGCCGCGCACCGTGCCCATCAGGCCGAACGTCTTGAGGACGTAGACGACCGGTATGACGAGGACCTGGCTGGGGATGAAGGTGCCGGCGAGGAAGAACAGCATCAGGGCGCGGTAGCGGCGGCGCGCGCTGCGGGCGATGACGTACGCGACCGGTCCGGCGAGCGCGATGGACAGGACGTTGACGCAGACGACGAAGAGGATGGTCACGGCGTAGCCCTGGACGAGGTCGAACTCGTCGCCCCGCAGGGCCTTTTGAAGGGGCTTCAGGGTGCCGTCGGTCGGGAGGCCGAAGGGGTCGGAGAGGATCTCCGGCTGCGACTTGAAGGCGTTGACGACGAGGACGTAGAGCGGCACGAGCATGAACAGCGCGACGACCGTCAGGAACGTCAGGCGTGCGGTGCGGCCGGGGCCTCGCCGACGGGGCGGGTCCGCCCGCACCGGGGCGGGTGGCTTCGGCGGCGCGGTCGCGGGCCGCTTGGGGAGGCTGTCGAGGCTCATGAGTACACCGCGCTTTCCCCGCGGCGCCGCAACTGGGCCACGGCCAGGGCGAGCGCGGCCGTCACCACCATGAGCACCACGGACTGGGCGGAGCCGAGGCCGAGGCGGCCGTCGTGGAAGGAGTTCCAGAGGATGAGGTAGGCGAGCGTCTGTGTCTGTCCCGCGGGGCCGCCGCCGGTGAGCGAGACCACCAGGTCGTACGTCTTCAGGAGCGTCACCAGGGACAGCACGATGTTGATCGTGATCGACGGGCCGAGCGCCGGGAGCGTGACATGGCGCAGGATCTGCCACCTGCTCGCCCCGTCGATGCGGGCGGCCTCGGTCAGCGAACGCGGCACGGCCTGCAGTCCGGCCAGGTACAGCACCACGTTCACGCCGAACGCCGACCACACGACGACGCACACCAAGGTGGCGAGCGCCCACCGGGGGTCGGCGAGAAACGGCAGCACGTCGCCGCCGCGCGAGGTGATCAGACCGTTGACCGCGCCGGTCGTGCCGAGGATGGCACTCCACAGGAAGCCGACGACCAGTGCGGACAGGACGTGCGGGTAGAACAGCACCATCCGGAAGAACGTGTTGACGCGCGACGTCCCGTTGAGCAGAAGCGCGAAGCCGAGGCCGAGGACGTTCAGGCCGACGGTGCCGACTCCGCCGAGCAGCAGCGTGACCCAGGCGGCCCTGCCGAGATCCGGATCGTCGGCGAGCGCCGCGTAGTTGGCGCCGCCGACGAAGGCGGGGCTCGCGCTGAAGCCGTCCCAGTCGGTGAGGCTGAGGTAGGCGGCCAGTCCCACCGGGACGGCGAGCAGCGCGGTGTACAGCACCGTCGCGGGCAGCACCATGACGGTGGTGGCCAGGCCCGCGCGGCGGTCGCGAGCGGTGCGGCGGCCGGGGCGCGGCGGTCGGCCGGCTCGGGTGGCTGTGTGCATGGCGTCCCTTCTGTGACGACGGTCGGGCCCGGGGCCGGGGTCAGGAGTGGGCTTCGACCCAGCGGTCGACGGCCTTGGCCACGTCGTCGGGCGAGCGGCCCGCGTAGAGGCCCTGCACCTCGGTGTTCCAGGCGGCGTTGAAGCCCTTGGGCAGGGTGTCGTCGCCGTACCCCTCGCCCTGGGCGACCTTGTCCGGCGCGGCGTCGAGGATGTGCTGCACGTCCCGCTCCAGCGGGCTCAGCTCGCGCTCGACGCCGGAGCGGAAGTTGCCGTCCTGCTTCAGCTGGGCGGTGACCGCCTTCTTGTCGGTGACGAGGAACTCGACGAGGTCGCGGGCGAGCTTCTTCTCCCCGGAGTTCTTGAGGATCATGTACGGGGCCGCGAGGGTGGCGCCCTGCGGGCCAGGGTGTTTCTGGCCCTTCTCGACGGGCGCGGCGAACACCCCGACCTCGAAGTCCTTCTTCGCGGCGGCCTCGGTGGCGGTGAACCAGCTGCCCATCACGTACATCGCGGACTTGCCGGTGAGGAAGTTGGTCTCACCGTCCGCGTACTTCACGCCGAGGGCGTTCTTGTCTATGTAGCCGCTCTCGATCCACGACTTGTAGAGTTTGAGGTACGGGAGCATCGACGAACCGACCGTCAGGTCACCGGAGTTGACCTTGCCGTACCAGTCGGGGTGGCGCTGGGCGAGCGCCGGATCGGTGAACTGGAGCAGCTGGAGGCCGGTGGCGAAGTCGCCGGAGGTCTGCAGCGGCAGGTACCCGGCCTTCTTGAGCTTGCCCAGGGCGGCGGTGAACTCGTCGAGATTCTCCGGCAGTTCACGGATTCCGGCCTCGGTGAAGGCGTCCTTGTTGTAAAAGACGAGCGACTGGGCCTGTTCGCCCACACCGACGGCGTAGACATGTCCGTCGAGGGACGCCTCCTGCACGAGTGGGGTGTTCTTGGTCCATGCCTCGTCGGTGAGGTCGAGCATCTGGGGGGCGAGGGTCTTGTCCGGGAGCAGCGTCTCCACCACGTCCGGGGCGTCGCCGGCGGCGAGTTGCTGCTGGAGGGTGTCCGGGACTCCCTTGCCGGTCGGCGCCTCGATCTTGACGTCGACACCGGGATGGGCCTTCTCGAACGGGGCGACGAGATCGTTCCAGAACTTCTTGGTCAGGTTCGGAGTGATGTTGACCAGCACCCGGACCGTCCCGCCGCCGTCCTTCGCGTCCCCCTTGCCGGTGTCACCGCCGCCCGAGAAGCCACCGCCGCCGCAGGCGCTCACCGCCATGAGCAGCGCCGCTGCCGCGCCCGTCCGGGCCAGGGTGCGGGATCGTGCACTTGTTGCCGTTCGCCGGTTCCGCATGGGTTCTCCAGGTCGGCTCGGGGCGCCGGGGCGCCGGGGCGCAGTGGAACAGCATGGTTTATTGGGTCAATAATCGAGCAGCGATTACTTCATAAGTGCCTACCGAAACAGCGTCAAGACAGTGCGCACACCCAAAAGTTGACGATGCTTCATGGAGCTCGGCGCCCGAACGAGTCAAAAGTCCGCGTCCTGCGAGGAGAGAAGCGCATGAGGGAGCAGCAGGAGTTCACGCCCCCGAGCGAGACGGATCGCACCGTGCTCAGCACGTGGACCCGGGACACGTCGAGAGCGTTGCGGTTGCGCAGCCGCATCGTCCTCGCACGCGCCGACGGTCTCTCCGCCCAAGAGGTGGCCCAGGATCTCGGGGTGAGCGCTGCGACGGTCACCAAATGGGCGCGACGCTACGCGGAGCGAGGGCTCGACGGCCTTGCGGATGCCCCTCGTTCGGGCCGTCCGCGCAGTTCGGCGCGGGCCGACGCCGAGCGGCTCGTGGGCGCGGCGATCGAGCGCGAGGCGCGCGGCGAGCCGGTCCCCTCCACCCGCACCCTGGCGGAGCAACTGGGTCTTTCGCAGTCGACGGTGGCCCGGATCTGGCACGAGCAGTCGGCGTTGCGCGAGCACACTCCGGGCGCGGAGCGACGGGCCGCGGCCGGGATCAGGACGCGCGCGCCCCGGTCCGCGGAAGGTGGGGTCGCACCGGCCTCCGCGCTCGCCGCCGCTTCCGCATCCGCCGCCGCCCCGGTTCCGGTCGCACCCGCGGGGGCCGACGCCACCACGCTGCCCCGGAGGCTGCTTTCCGACCACGTCTATGCAATGCTGCGCGATCTGATCGTGAGCGGCGAACTCGCGCCGGGCCAGCGCATCGTCGAGTCCGACATCGCCCGCAGGGTGGGCACCAGCCAGGCCCCCGCCCGCGAGGCGGTCAAGCGGCTGGCGCACGAGGGCCTGGTCAACTCCCAGCCGCATCGCGGGACCTACGTCACCGAGGTCTCCGACGAGCAGGCGCGCGATGTGCGCGAGATCCGTGTGCTGCTCGAGATGTACGCGGCGCGGCGCACCGCGGGCCGGCTCACGGAGGAGTTCGGGCACCGACTGGAACAGAGCGTGGAGGCGATGCGGCGCTCCGCCGAGGACGGCAGCATCGGGGACTTCCGGGACGCCGACATGGCCTTCCACCGGACGGTCTGCGCCGCGTGCGGGAACGGCATCCTGCTGCGCCTGTGGCGCATCATCGAGCCGAACATGTGGGGCCTGCACGTGGTGAGCAACCCGCGCTACGGCGGTGACTGGCGGGAGATGGCCGAGCTGCATGTCGAGTTGCTCCAGGCACTCCGGCACGGCGACCCGGCGCAGACGGCGTCCCTGTTCGCGGCGCATGCGGCGGGCGAGGCCTCGCGGTACCGGCAGGAGCATCCCGCGCCGTAGCGCGCGGCGGGACCGGGACGAGTTGCCCCGGCCCCGCGGATGTCACGGTCGTCCCGCACAGTTGACGTCGAGGTCCCACTGGATCACGTCGAGCGCGTACGGGCTGATGGTGTGCTCTTCGTGCGTGGCGTCCTCGAGCAGTTCCCAGTGCCCGTTGCCGATGACCTGAACACGCTGGCGGACCACGGGCTCATAGCTGCGGTGACCGACGCCGTTGAAGCAGCACGCGTCGAAGCGATTGAGGATCTGCAGCTGCCGCCGGTCGCGTCCGACCGCGGCGAGCGCGTACAGATCCGGCCAGTCGCAGATGCGGTAGAACGCCGGGTGCCGGTCGAGCCGCTGCTCCCAGTCGCCCGTGGTGGGGCTCGGCTTGGGCGGAGCGGAGCGCAGGAAGAACGGCAGGGACCCGGCGGTCGGGTAGCTGCGGGTGATCCGGGGGTCGAGCGCCGGGTAGACGGTGCTCGCCCAGCCGCCCCCGGAGAGCCCGATCATCTGCAGGGACGGCGGATCGTAGGCTCGGCGCAGATGGTTGACCCCCAGGGCCAGCGGTTCGAGGAACAGCCGCAGCGTGGAGAACCCGGGGGTCTCCCAGGGCTCGAACTCGTTGTGGTTGCCGACGGTGACGACCGTGTCCGGGTCGGTGGCGCTGCGCATCTCCTTGGGGTTCCAGTGGTAGAGCGGCATGGCGCACAGCAGCACGCCGTACCCGGCGTCGATGAGTGCCTGCACGGTGCGCTGCATGGTGTCGAGCGGTTCGCCGTGCCCGTTGTGGTAGAGCGCGAACCGGCCGTGCCCCGCGGTCCGGCGCGGAAGCAGCAGGTACATGTGGACGCGGAGCCCGTAGGGCAGCTCCGCGGTGAGCCGGTCGATGCGGCGCAGACCGGTGAAGGCGGGCAACTCCTCTGCCGCGACACCCTGTTGGACCTTCGGCAGCGCGTCGGGGAGCTTCCCGTCGGCGGACTTCCACACCTCGGCGACCAGACGCTCCCGCAGCGGCGCGACGTCGCCCTCGCTGTGCACCGTCATCAGCTCTTCGACGTCGACGCCCACGACCTGCTGAGGAAGCGCCCTGTAGTCGATGCTGTGCGCCCGGGCGATCTCCTGGTCGACCGGGGCCACCGGCCGGGGCCGCGCCGCCGCCACGGCGGCCGGCTCCTGGGCGAACGCGGCGGGCGCCACGCCCCCGACCACGACACCGGCGCCCGTGGCTCCCACCGCGCCGAGCAGACCTCTTCTCGTGACCGCTGTCATGACGCTGCCTCACTTCCCTTCGGTACGTGCGGAGTCGGTACGCGGGTCCCAGCCGTCGAGGAGCCGGGCCGGCTCGCGCCACTCCCCCGCCTCGCCGGCGGTGAGCTGCCGCGAGCAGGCGAGTCGCGCGCTGGTGTCGACAGGCGCCCCCGCAAGGTCCTTGCTGCCGTACTCCCAGAACCTGAGCCCCTGCGCCGTGGCGCAGTCGAAGCCGGTGAGCCCCCAGCCGACGGGCGCGATGTGCCGGTCCATGGCCGTGTCGATGAAGACGGCCTGACTGGTCGGGAAACGGCTGTCGATGCGGCTGAGCAGCACGCTTCCATCGGGCACCGAACTCGCCCGCGTGAGGCGGGTGTTGACGAACACGTTGCCGGGCCCGTCCGCGTCGTTGCGGATCTGGCTGATGTACCCGATGTCGAGCGCCTTCAGCTCGGAGTTCTGGACGAAGACGCCACCGGTGCCCCAGACGAAGTCCACGTCGCCCTCGACGTAGCTGTCGGTGACGAACGCGCGGCCCTGAAGCCGCAGGCTGTCCTGGAAGCTGACGACGCGTACGTGGTCGAGGACGATCCGGTCGCCGTTGCCGCGGAACGCCTCGGCCTGCGAGCCGCCCTCGGGCGTCATGTTGTGCACGGTGGCGCGGCTCAGCCGGAAGTCGTCGGCGTCGACGCCGAACGCGGCGCGCCAGCAGTTGAACCGGTCGGGCTGCGGCAGCACGCGGCGCGGGCAGTAGCTCTGCTCGGGCGGCACATCGGCCATCGCGCTGTCCCCGTTGAGCAGGTTGTTGTTCGGATAGCCGATGACGGTCCGGCCCGCTCCGGCGCCGCGGACACGCAGGTGCGGCCGGCCCTGTCCGACGTACACGATCTCCCGGTACGTACCGGGCGCGACGTCGACGGTGACCTTGCGGGTGTTGCCCTGCGGGACGAAGTCGACGGCGCCCTGCACGGTGCAGAAGTCGCCCCCGCCGCGTGCGTCGACACTCAGTTTCGTGCTGCCGGGGCGCGGCCCCGCCGCCGTCCTGAAACGCCAGGCATCGGGGGAGCCGACGCCCGGGAATCCGAGGAAGAAGCCCGGGTCGACGGTGACGTAGTACTCCTGCCCGGGTTCGAGGGAGTGGTGCGGGACGACGGTGGCCGTCCGCCCGTCCACGACCACGGGCTCGTACGTCCAGCGGTGCGGTTCTCCGTAGTCGGAGCGGGCATCGCCGATCAGTCGCTGATACGTGGCCGGGTCGGCGAGGTCGATGACGTCCGCCGCGCTGCCGTCCGCGCGGTGCACGGTCAGCCGCCCCTCCTTGCCGAGGCGGACGGCCGAGTCGAAGGTGGGGCGCAACGGGGTGTCGGCGCACACCCCGGCGTCCGTACCAGCGGGCGCGAAGGACACGGCGCGCCCGGATGCGACGGTGGCGGCGGTCGTCGGCGGCGCGGCGCCGAGTAACAGGAGAACGGCCACCAGGGGTCCCGCCCGCAACTGCGGGCGGATCGTGGACACGAGCTGACGGAACATCGATCTCATGGAACCTGCCCCTCATCTCTGGCATGCCTGTGGCATGCCAGAGATGGAAGCACATGGGTCACCGCCTGAGAAGCCCTGCTGCGACGGTCAACTCTCCTTTGTGCGGCCCTTGTTGGCGGCAGGCCCGGACAGTTCGGGCCCGCCCCCACGCAGGCCCGCCCGGTGTGCGGCACCGTGCAGCATCTTCAGCGCCACCAGAAGCACCCCGATGTCGTCGAGGTAGACCGGGTCGGGCAGCAGGTCGACCGGGGAGATCGTGTAGGCGATGGCGGCCCAGAACAGTGCCTTGTTGTGGAGTGGGATGCCGGCGTCGACGAGCAGTTTGCGCGCCTTGAACACCCGGACCAGGAGCACCACGACAGCCACCAGCATCGCGACTGCCGCGATCGTGCCGAGAACGATCCACGTGGTGCTGTCCATGCCGGTCCCCCTGGGGCGTGCGGGCGAGACGTCCCAGGCTAGACGGTGTGGGGCGGGCAATCCCCCACGTGCGACGGGCGGCTCGCCGGGCGAGGATGTTATCCGAACACACACGCGGGGGTCGTGAGGAGGAGGGGCCGGCAGTGCTGATCTTCGTGGCCATGATCCTTGGAGGGATCGGCGTGATCTGCATAGGCATCACGGCGCGGCGGATGGTGACTGGTGACGTCGCCCTCGGCCCGCCGATCCTGGCACTGGTGACGGCGTTCGCCGCCGCCGCGCTGATGCTGACGGCGACGGCCCTCGGCCAGTGACCCGGGGCCGGGGCCCTGCCCCGTACGGACCTCAGGTCTCGTCGTCCACCACGTGCACGGCGGCCTCTTCCGCCGATGCCGCTCCCCCGCCGTAGCCGGCGTCCTGGGCCAGCATGTCCTTCTCGGCGTCCTCATGGGCGCCCTCGTCCGGTGCGATCAGACGGCCGGCGCGCCGGGTGCCGACCTCTGAGTCCAGTGGTTCGCCGTCGCCGTCGCGCAGATCGCCCACGTCGTCGCCGTCCTCCTCGCCGGACTCCAGCGCCTCGTACGCGTCGATGACGGGGTCGGGCCGCTCCTCCGCGAGGCGCTCGTCGAGCGTCTCGCCCGCCTGCCGCTCGGCCGCCGTGTTGCCGCTGTGCTCGACGGCCAGTGGGCGCTCGGGTGGTGACCATCCCTCGTCGTACGGGTCGACGCCACGGTCGTTCAGGGTGTCCTCGACCTCGAGGATGCCCTCGTCGTCCCGCACGTCAGGGCCCGAGGGCTGATACACCTCGTCGCCCATGGCCGAGTCGTCGCTGCGCTCGGTCATGCCGCGTCACCTCGTCTCCTCGCTCCGTGTCTCATATCAAGCGTGCACCAGTACGCGCCGCCCGGCCGCTTCGGGGGCCTCGCGCGCGTGCGCGAGGATGCGCCCGCAAGACCCGGCCTGTCCTGCCGACACCACCGGTTCGGGGACGGATCCGTCCCTCGTGGGGCGGGGCCTGCGGCCGAATGCTCGGGTCCGGCCGCGAGGACGGGAAGAGAACCTTTTGTCCACTTCCGTAACTCTCGGTTCATCCCCATTCACCATTCGCATCCGCATCCGCATCTGCATCTGCATCTGCATCTGTTCGCCATCTGTCCCATCGATCCGACGGAACGAGGTCGTCGCATGCGCCGCACCGGATTCCTCTCTCTCGCCGCCGCGCCGCTCCTGGCCTTCGCGCCCCTGGCCGAGCCGGCCCAGGCCGAGTCCCTGACCGTCACGGAGCCCGCAGCGGGCTCCGTACACAGCTCGGGCGCCAGCATGTTCGTCACCTGGAACAACCCCACCGGCCAGAAGCTGGACATGTGGCTCGTCCGGGGCGACGACGCCCGCGTCGTGCAGCTCGCGTCGCGGCTGACCGCGGCGCCGCGCAGCCAGACGTCCACCGTCCTGCCGAACGTGCCGGACGGCAACGGCTACGCCATCGAGCTCGTAAGCCGTGAGAACGGCGAGCGCGGCGTCAGCCCCTCATTCGCGGTGGGCTGACCTGCTGCGGCCTCTTCACCCGCGCCGGCAGCGGCAGCACCCCGACGGCGAGCCCGGCGGCCGCCGCGACCATGCCGGTGACCACGACGCCCGGCCAGCCGCCCGCGCCCCACGCCATGGTGCCGACCAGCGAGCCCAGCGCGATCCCGAGGAAGCGCAGCGTGAAGTACACGGTGTTGAGACGGCTGTGCACGGCCGGGTCGAGGGTGAACAGGACGGTCTGGCAGACGGCCTGACCGCCCCACACGCCGACGTCGAGGACGATCACGCCCACGACGAGTGCTACGAGCGAGCCGCCCCCGGCCGGCAGCATGACCAGCCAGCCGACCAGCACGAGCCCGGTCAGCAGGGCGATCGCCCCGCGCCTGCCGAGCCGTTCCGCGCTCCGGCCCGCGTACGGCGAGGCGAGCGCGCTCACGGCGGCGACGAGGCCGAACATCCCGGCGGCGGAGGACCCGAGCCCGTAGGTGTCCGTGACCAGGAACGTCAGGGTGGTCCAGAACGCGCCGAACGCGATGCCGACCAGCGCCCCGGACACCACGACCCGCGCCACGAGCGGCTGCCGGGCGAGGCCGGGCAGCGAGGCCAGTGCCGTCTTGTACGAGGCGGTGGAACGCCCCCGCACCCTGGGCAGCCGGCGGGCGAGCACGCCCATGAGCGCCAGCGTGAGCAGGCAGGACGCGACGTACACGGTGCGCCATCCGGCGAGCTCGGCGAGGGCTCCCGCGTACGCGCGCGAGGCGAGCACCCCAACGAGCAGGCCACCCTGCACCGCGCCCACGGTGCGGCCGCGGCCCGGCCCTCCCCCGCCCTCGTCGGCCAGGGCGACGGCGAGCGGGGTGATCAGCTGCGGCACCGGCGAGCACAGCCCGACGACGAAGCTCGCCACCGCGAGAAAGGTCACCGAGGGTGCGAGGGCGCAGGCGGCAAGGGCGACGGAGGAGGCCGTGCCGAGGGCGAGGATGATCCGGCGCCGGTCGTGGCTGTCACCGGCCGGGACGACCAGCAGGATGCCGAGCGCGTAGCCGAGCTGGGTGGCCGTCGGTACGGCGCCCAGCGCGTCGGGGGACGTGCCGAGGGAGGCGGCGACCGAGCCGAGCATCGGCTGGCAGAGGTAGACGTTCGCGGCGGTCACGGCGCAGGTGACCGCGAGGAGGACCGTCAGGGCTTGGGTTCTGGGAGGTGCGGCGTTCACATACCGCGACGTTAGGGCGCGGATGGATGGCACACTTTCGTGGTCCGGCCAATACCTGTCGAGAGTGCGCCATGTACGGCAAGAGCGAGAATCGGGACGACTACCAGGACGTGCCCCGGCCCCTGGCGGCGATGGCCCGTGACCTGGCGGACGGGCATCACATCCCGCCGCACCACCACCGGCGCGCGCAGCTGATCTACGGCACCACGGGCGCCATCACCGTCACCACCGGGCACGGCACCTGGGTCGTCCCCGCCACCCGCGGCGCCTGGATCCCCGGCGGTCTCACCCACGCGATGACCTGCGCGGGAGCCGTGTCCATGCGCACCCTGTACATCGCCACCGGCGCGGCTGTGAGCCTGCCCGACGCACCCACCGTCGTCTCCGTCTCCCCGCTGCTTCGCGAGCTGATCGAGGAGGCGACCCGGATCCCGGTGGAGTACGACCACGAGGGCCGCGACGGCGTCCTGATGAACCTGCTGCTGCACGAGCTCGCCCCGCACCCGGTGCCCGCGCTGCACCTGCCGACGCCGAGGGATCCGCACCTCGACGCGTTGTGCGCGGCGATCCGGGAGCGGCCCGACGAGCGCTGGACGACGGGGCAGGCGGCCGCGCACGCGCATCTCAGCGCGCGCAGTCTGCAGCGCCGGTTCGCCGCCGCGACGGGAATGAGCCTGGCCCGCTGGGTGCAGCAGGCCAGGCTCGTCCACGCGGTGACGCTGCTCGCCAGGGGCGTGCCCGTCACGACGGTCTCCGGCGCGGTCGGCTACGCGACGCCCAGCGCGTTCACGGCGATGTTCCGCCGGGCGCTGGGCACGCCGCCGACCGCGTACTTCACCTGAGCACGCGCGCGTACCTCACTTGAGGCGAGCGAGCACGCGCGCGTACGTCACTTCAGGGCGACCAGCGAGGCCACGCCCATCAAGCCGACGAGGACTCCGCCGCAGATGCCGACGCAGCGCGCCTTCAGCCGCTCGTAACGCTTGTCGTACTCGGTGCGCAGCTCCGCGGCCCGCGCCACGATCTGGCCGAGCGCGGCCCGGTGGAATACGAGGCGCTCCTCGACGAAGACGCGCCGCACCTCCTCGCGCTGCGCCCCGGTGAGCCATTCGAGCCGGTCGGTGAACGCCTCGGCCTGCGCATGGGCCTCGGTGACCTTGGAGTTCCACAGCAGATAGCCCTCCATCTGCTGGATTCCCGCGTTCACGTCGTGCTCGGTGCTGCTCATGCGGACGCGTCCTCGTGCCGGTTCTCGGCGTGGTCGAGGGCGGAGACGCCGGGGTGGTGCAGGTCGAAGGCCGGGGACTCGGAGCGGACGCGGGGCAGGGTGGTGAAGTTGTGCCGGGGCGGCGGGCAGGAGGTGGCCCACTCCAGGGAGCGGCCGTAGCCCCACGGGTCGTCGACCTCGATCTTCTTGCCGTACTTTCCGGTCTTCCACACGTTGTAGAAGAACGGCAGCATCGACAGGCCCAGCAAGAACGCGGAGATCGACGAGATCGTGTTCAGCGCGGTGAAGCCGTCGGCCGCGAGGTAGTCCGCGTACCGGCGCGGCATGCCCTCGACACCCAGCCAGTGCTGCACCAGGAACGTGCCGTGGAAGCCCACGAAGAGCGTCCAGAAAGTGATCTTGCCGAGACGCTCGTCGAGCATCTTGCCGGTCATCTTCGGCCACCAGAAGTGGAAGCCCGCGAACATCGCGAAGACGACGGTGCCGAACACCACGTAGTGGAAGTGCGCCACCACGAAGTACGAGTCCGAGATGTGGAAGTCCAGCGGCGGCGCGGCCAGGATGACGCCGGTCAGGCCGCCGAACAGGAAGGTCACGAGGAAGCCGACCGACCACAGCATCGGTGTCTCGAAGGACAGCGAGCCCTTCCACATCGTTCCGATCCAGTTGAAGAACTTCACGCCTGTTGGCACGGCGATGAGGAACGTCATGAACGAGAAGAACGGAAGCAACACACCGCCGGTGACGTACATGTGGTGCGCCCACACCGTGATGGACAGACCCGCGATCGCGATCGTGGCGCCGACCAGGCCCGAGTAGCCGAAGATCGGCTTGCGGGAGAAGACCGGGATCACTTCGGAGACGATGCCGAAGAACGGCAGGGCGATGATGTACACCTCCGGGTGGCCGAAGAACCAGAAGAGGTGCTGCCACAGCAGCGCGCCGCCGTTGGTCGCGTCGAAGACGTGGGCGCCGAACTTGCGGTCCGCCTCCAGGGCGAACAGCGCGGCGGCCAGCACCGGGAAGGCCAGCAGGACCAGCACACCGGTCAGCAGCACGTTCCACGTGAAGATCGGCATGCGGAACATGGTCATGCCCGGCATGCGCATGCAGATGATGGTGGTGATGAAGTTGACCGAGCCGAGGATGGTGCCGAAGCCGGAGAAGGCCAGGCCCATGATGCCCATGTCGGCACCGATGCTCGTGGTGTGGATCGCGTCGGACAGCGGCGCGTACATGAACCAGCCGAAGTCCGGGCCGCCCTGCGGGGTGAGCAGGGCGGCGGCCGCGATGAGCGAGCCGAACAGGTACAGCCAGTAGGCGAACATGTTCAGTCGCGGGAACGCGACGTCGGGGGCGCCGATCTGCAGGGGCATGATCCAGTTCGCGAAGCCGGAGAACAGCGGCGTCGCGAACATCAGGAGCATGATCAGGCCGTGCATCGTGAAGGCCTGGTTGAACTGTTCGTTCGACAGGATCTGCATGCCGGGGCGGGCCAGTTCGGCGCGCATGAAGAGCGCCATGATGCCACCGACGCAGAAGAACGCGAACGACGTGATCAGATACAGCGAGCCGATCGTCTTGTGGTCAGTGGTGGTGAGCCACTTGATCACCACGGCACCGGGCTGCCGCGCGTGGGCGGCCTCCGAATCCGGTGCCTCGGCGCTCGCGGCGCTCTCCAGGGACGTCATCAGGTAGTCGCTTCCTTGGCCGTTGTAAGACAGGACACGACCACGACTAGCGGACGTCCGCGCGGGAAGCGGGGACACGCGCGCCCGCGCGTCCCCGGTTCCCTCGAATGCAGCAGCGGACCGTCAGTGCGACAGTCGGATGTCGTGCTGTACGACGCCCAACGTGTCCTCCACGCTGACCAGTTCGGCGCGCGGCGTGTGCTGCGACGCGGAGATCACGAGGGTGTGGGTGCCCGCGGGCAGCCCCTCCACCGTGTAACTCCCCTGAGCCACCGCGGCCTTGGCGAGCCGCTTGCCGCGGGCGCTGATCACGGTGATCCAAGCGGGGCAGCCCGCGGGGTGCTCGGCGCACTCCACCCGGCCGGTGACGCGGGCCCGGCCCACGGGGGCCGCTTCACGACGCTGCTGCGGAGCCTGCGCCTGCGGGGCGGGCTTGGGCGTGGGGGCCGGCCGGGGCTGCGCCTGTGCCTGCGGCTGCGGCTCGGGCCGCGGTTCGCCCCAGGCCGCCATCACCGCGCGGGTGCGGCGCTGCATCGGCGACGCGGGCCGCTGCGCTGCGCCGTTCCCGGTGGCCACGGGCAGGCCCGCCTGCTCGGCGTACGCGGCCAACGTCTCGTCCAGGGCGTCGAGTTCGCGCAGCGCGGTGTGCAGGCGCAGCGCGCGCTGCCCGGAGCCGGCCGGGGCCAGCTCGGAGCGCAGCTCCCGCAGGAGCGGGCTGACCCTGCGGTACGTGCCCTCGGGCTCGCCGGTCGCGAAGAACCGGTCGAGCTCCTTGAGGGACGCGGTGACCGTGGCGGTGACGAGGCGGGCGCGCTCGACGAGCCGCGGCGGCAGGTCCACGTCTATGTCGGCGGCCGAGGCCAGGGCGCGGGCGTGGCCGGTGGCGGAGGTCAGCAGGGCGACGCGGTGCTCGGCCGCCGGGCCGCTGACGCCGACCGGCATGCGCACGAGCGGCTTGGCGACGGACTGCACCTGGAGCAGCGCGGCGTCCACGGCGCGGGCGGCGCCGCGCAGCCGCACCGGGGTGTCGGGCTGCGTCCAGCGCTGCTCGACCTGCGCGACGACCTGGGCGAGTACGTCGACGTAGCCGCGCTCGGCCTCCTGGACGACGGTGCGGCGGGCCAGCGGGAAGATCAGCGCGGCGCAGGCGGTGGCGACGAGGACGCCGATGCCGTTGTCCAGGAGCCGCTCGCCCAGCAGGTGGTCCATGCCGCTCTCGGGCGTGGTCATCGCGTACAGCTGGCACAGGGCGACGACGAGGCCGACGACCCAGCAGGCGTAGGCGCGGGCCATGCCCCAGGCGCCGAAGGTGAGTCCGGCGACGATGACGGCGAGCGTCCAGTAGACGTGGTCGCGACCGATGAGGTGGACGAGCAGGATGCCGAGGACGGCGCCGATGACGGTGCCGACCATGCGGTGGCCGAACTTCCGCAGCCGCTCGTGCGTGGTGTTGGTGCCGAACAGCGTGATCATCACGCCGACCAGGCCCCAGTAGAAGCGGTGCGGGTCGATGGCGTCGGAGATCGGTACGACGATCGCGGCGGCCACGGCGGCGTGCGCGGGGACCCGGATGTACGGGATGGCGCGGCGCCAGCCGGACTCGGTGGTCCCGGCGAGCACGCGGCGGGTGGGGCCCGCGGAGCCGGGCAGCCGGTTGTTCTCCAGGGCGACGGTCGGCTTGAACGGCACCTCGGCCTTGCCCGCGACGGCGCTCGCGCCGAGCGTGAGCCAGTTGTGCAGGGCGCGGGCGAGGGAGTCGAGGAGGTGGCCGACGCGGCGCGCGAGGACCGCGGCCTCCACGTCGTCGGCGGGGGCGGCCGGGTCGGCCAGGATCGCCTCGGCGCGCTCCTGGATGTGGGCGGCGGCCGGCTGGAGGCCCTCGGCCTCGCGTATCGGGGTGTCCCGGGCCAGCACGAGGCCGACCGCGAGCGCCTCGCGCAGCTGCTCGGGGACGTCGAGGCGGGTCAGTTCCTGGACGGCCTGACCGATGCCGCGCAGCGCGAGTTCGGCGTCGAAGAGGTGCCGGTGCAGCAGCTCGGCGGCGTCGGGGTCGGCGGCGACCTCGGGCTGGGCGAGCCGGCCGTCGATCGTCACGGTGGTGATGTTGAGGCGGCGCAGCGAGCGGTCCATGCGGCGCACGGCCCGCTCCTGGTCGGCGTCGGGGTCGACGGCGTCCACGGCGGCGTCGGCGACGCGCCGCGCCTCGACGACGAAGGCGCGCTGGGTGCGCAGCAGGTCCTCGCGGGGCATCGGGTAGCACAGCACCAGCCGCGTCACGAGGACGGCGGCGGCGGACACCAGGGCGACCGCGAACGCCTTGCCGACGAGCGCGACGGGGATGCCCGCGAGCATGCCGACCATCATGCCGTTGAACAGCATCATGCCGGTGACCAGCGGAATCGACCCGAACCTGGCGAGCAGGAAGGTCACGGCGAGGGCCGCGATCATCAGCACCATCTGCGGTACGCGCTCGCCGTTGAGGGTCGCGCACAGCCACAGCGCGGCGGTGTAGGGGAACGGCATCCACAGGATGGCGCGGGCGAGGCGGTCCCAGGTGTTCTCGGCGACCGCGAAGGCGCTCATCAGGCCCATCATCCCTGCGACCATCATGCCGATCATGTCGGGGATGCCGAGCGCCTCGGCCATCGCGTAGCCGACGACGAGCGCGGTCACCATGGCGACGAGGGTGCGCCAGCCGGTCTGCAGCTGACCGAGTCCGGGGTCGGCCGCGAGGACCCAGTCCCACCATCTGCGGGGTCCTGCGACCCGGTGGGGTGCGAGGTCGGCCCCTGGTGGGGCGTCGCTCGCGGCTGTGTGCTGGTCCGGCAGGGTGCCCGGGGTGGTCAACTGGCCTCCGCTTCCATGGCGTTCAACAGGGTGTTCAGCGCATCCCGCGCGGTGGACACCGCGCGCTCCGGGTCGTCGACGGCGCCGCTCTCGAGCGCGGTCAGCAGGGCGGCGGCCATCCGCTGCCGCCCCGTTTCGAGCAGGGCGCGGCCCGCGGGCGTCAGCGAGGTCTCGACGGCGCGCCGGTCGTCCTCGCAGCGCCGCCGCTCGACGAGCCCGGCCTCCCCCAGCTTCTGGAGGAGCACGGTGACGCGCGGCTGCGCCATGCCGGTACGGGCGGCGAGCCCGGTCACCCGGCACGGCCCGCCCTCCAGCGCGTCGAGCAGAGCGACCTGGCTCCGCGTGAGCCCGAACTCGCCTTCCCGGAACAGGGACTGCCCGAGCTGAGCGATCCCCCGCAGCAGCCCTCTGGCGGCACCTTCGATGCGCTGGGCCTCGGTGGCGTCGAGGGATCCCGGAGATAGATGCATATAGAAAGAATATACATGGGACTTACACGGGACTGGTGGGCGGGGGCGGGTGCCCCGTGCTTTCGGCGGTGGGTGGGCATTCCCAGCCCCTGCGGCGCTCGAGCAGCGGGGTCCGGGGCGGAGCCCCGATCTTTCAAGCCCCGCTCTTCCGACGAGAGCCCGCGGGGCCCGGGGCAGAGCCCCGCGACCGCGACCCCGCCCGACCGCACGCACCGCATCCCGCGATAGACGTATCCGCCCCGCCACCCGCTCCCGGCGGACGCCCTCCGGTGCGAGGATCCACCTATGGACGGGGGGATCCTCGAGCGGGATCTCGAACTGGGGCGACTGGCCGACGCCGCAAGGGACGCCGCGGACGGCGACGGTTCGATCACACTCGTCCTCGGCGAGGCCGGCATCGGAAAGTCGTCCCTGGTCCGGGCCCTGCCCACCGTGCTGCCACCCGCCGCCCGCCTCCTCGTCGGGCACTGCGACGACCTGGCCACCGGCCGCCCGCTCGGCCCGCTGCGCGACCTCGTCGGCAGCGTCGGCGCCGATCTGGCCCGCGCCGTGCGCGACGCCGGCGACCGGCACCGGATCTACGAGGCGCTGCACGCCGAGCTGGCCGACGCCCCGCACCCCGCAGTGCTCGTCGTGGAGGACGTGCACTGGGCGGACGAGGCCTCACTGGACGCGCTGCGGTATCTGGTGCGCCGCATCGAACGGCTGCCCGCCGTGCTCGTGCTCACCTACCGGGACGACGAGCTGGGGCGCGGCCATCCGCTGCGCCAGCTGCTCGGCCAGGTGTCGGGCGCGGCCCGCGTGCACCGCCTGCCCCTCGCTCCGCTCTCGCGCCGGGCCGTCGGCAGCCTGTGCGCGGCGGCCGGGCTCGACGCGCCGCAGGTGTACGCGGCGACGTCGGGCAATCCGTTCTTCGTCGCCGAGGTCGTGGCGGCGGGCGGCACCGGCGTCGTGCCGCCGACGGTGGTGGACGCGGTCCTGGCCCGGCTCCGCAGGCTGGACGACCGCACACGCGACGCGCTCGAGCAGCTGGCCGTGGTGCCGTCGGCCGTGGAGCGCGCCATGGTCGACGCGCTGGTCCCGGAGGGCGACGGCGCACTCGCGGCGGCCGAGCAGGGCGGGCTGCTCGTGGTGGCGCCCGACCGGGTGGCGTTCCGGCACGAGATCATCCGCCGCGCGGTCGCCGACTCGCTGCCCGCGGCCCGGCGCATCGCGCTCGACCGCGCGGTGCTGGCCGCGCTGGTGGCCGCACCGGACGCCGACCGCTCCCGGCTCGTGCACCACGCGGCGGCGGCGGGCGACCTCGACGCGGTCGCACGGTACGGGCCCCGGGCCGCCCGTGACGCGGCGCGCGCGGGCGCGCACCGGGAGGCCGCCGCGCATCTGCGCCTCGTCCTGCGGCAGCGCGGGCGCTACGGGCCAGCCGAGCTGGCCGGGCTGCTGGAGCAGTACGCGGTCGAGAGCTACACCATCGGCGATTCGGTCGCCGCCGTCGCCGCGCAACGGGAGGCGGTGGAGCTGCGTCGCGCGCTCGGCGAGCCGCGGGCGCTCGGCGCGGATCTGCGCTGGCTGTCGCGGATCCACTGGTGGGCGGGCGACGCGGTGGCGGCGGAGACGGCCGCGCGGGAGGCCCTGGCAGTGCTCGAACCGGCCGGTGACGACCGGCTGTTGGCGCTCGCTCTCAGCAATACGGCGCAGTTGCGGATGCTGTCGGACGCGTACGCCCAGGCCGTCGAGTACGGCGAGCGGGCCATCACGCTGGCGCGCAGGGCGGGCGACCCGGCGATTCTCGCGCACGCGCTCAACAACGTCGGCTCGGCGCGCTGGCGGGACGGGGATCCGCTGGGGCAGCGGCAGTTGGAGGAGAGCCTCGCGGTGGCGCTCGACTCGGGCGAGGTGGAGCACGCGTGCCGCGCCTACGCCAACATCGTCTGGTCACTGCTCGACGAGCTGCGCTTCACCGAGGCGGACCGGCTCCTCTCCCCCGCCATCGATCTCGCCGACCGTGCCGAGCACCTCGGTTTCCTGACCTACCTTCATGTCGAGCTGGCGCTACGGAAGTTCGCGGCGGGCGACTGGGCGGAGGCCGAGCGGTACGCGCGGCTCGGCGCGGACGTCTTCCCGCCCGCCCGCTGCCCCGCCCTCACGGTCCTCGCCCGCGTCCGCGTGCGCCGTGGCGAGAGCGGCGGCGGTGAACTGCTCGACCAGGCCTGGCGGATCGCGGTCGGCACCGATGAGCTGCAGCGCCTCGGCCCGGTCGCGGCGGCCCGCGCGGAGGCCGCGTGGCTGCGCGGCGACCGGGAGGGTGTGCTCGCCGCCGCCGAGCGGGTGCACGAGCGGGCCCGCCGGCTCGCCGCACCGCAGCGCTACGAGCTCGGCTACTGGCTGGCACGGGCGGGCAGGCCCGCACCGGCCGACGGAGCGACCCACCCGTACGCGCTCCAGGCCGCTGGCCAGTGGGACAAGGCCGCCGAGCTGTGGCACACGGTGGGCTGCCCGTACGAGGAGGCGGCCGCGCTCGCCCAGAGCCCCGACCCGGCCGTCAAGCTGAGCGCACTCGCCACCCTGGACGCACTGGGCGCGGCGCCGCTCGCACGTCTGGTCCGCGCCGAACTCCGCGAACTGGGCGTACGCCGTGTCCCCCGCGGCCCGTACGCGGCGGCGCGCGGCAATCCGGCGGGCCTGACCGACCGTCAACTCCAGGTGGTGCGGCTCCTGATGGCGGGCCTCACCAACGCGGAGATCGCCGAGCGCCTCGTACTCTCGGTCCGCACGGTCGACAACCACGTCCGCGCGATCCTGGAGAAGTTCGACGCGCCCACCCGGCGCCGGGCCGCCCAGCGGGCCGCGGAGATCGGGCTCACGGCGGCCGGTGAAACGTAGGTACCCGCCCGGCCCGAGGTGGGTGTCGCCCACGCATGCCCGACCGTACGCAACGCCCGTAGAACGGAGCGGACGACACCCACTCGACACGGGGGATGGCATGACCAGCACACCCGCACAGGCCGCGCGCCGCGAACTGACCGGATTCCAGGGGACGTTGACCGGACCGGACGACTCCGGGTACGAGGAGGCCCGCGCCGTCTACAACGCGATGATCGAACGGCGTCCCGCGCTCGTCGCGCACTGCGCGGGCGCGGCCGACGTGGCGAAGGTGATCGCCTTCGCCCGCCGCCACGAACTTCCGCTCGCGGTGCGCGGCGGCGGCCACCACGGCGCCGGACTCGGCACCTGCGAGGCCGGCGTGGTCGCCGACCTGGCGCCCATCAACTCCGTCCAGGTCGACGCGGCCGCCCGCACCGTCACGGTCGGCGGCGGCGCCACCTGGGGCCAGGTCGACACGGTGACCCACGAGCACGGCCTGGCCACGCCCAGCGGCATCATCTCCACCACCGGCGTCGGCGGCCTCACACTCGGCGGCGGCCTCGGGCACCTCACCCGGCAGTACGGACTGACCGTGGACAACATCCTGGCGGCGGAGGTCGTCCTCGCCGACGGCACCCTGGTGCGCACGGACGCCGACACCAACACGGATCTGTTCTGGGCGATCCGGGGCGGCGGCGGCAACTTCGGCGTCGTCACGTCCTTCACGTTCCGGCTGCACGAGGTCGGCACAGTGGTGGCGGGGCCGACGTTCTGGCCGGCCGAGCAGAGCGCCGAAGTCCTCGCCGCCTACCGCGAGTTCCTGCCCTCCGCGCCCCGCGACGTCAACGGCTTCTTCCTGTTCGGGTCGGTGCCGCCGGCGCCGCCGTTCCCCGAGGAGCTGCACCTGCGGAAGGTGTGCGGGGTCGTGTGGTGTCACACGTCCGGGGACCCGGAGGCGGCCGAGCGCGCCATGGCGCCGCTGCTCGGCGACCTGCCCGCGCCGCTGCTGCACGCGGTCGCGCCGATGCCGCACCCCACGATGCAGTCGATGTTCGACGGCCTGTACCCGCCGGGCGACCAGTGGTACTGGCGCGCCGACTTCGTCCGCGAGATCCCCGACGAGGCCGTGGAGCTGCACGCGAAGTTCGGGCCCGACACACCGTCCATGCAGTCGACGATGCACCTGTATCCGATCGACGGTGCCGCGCACGACGTCGGGCCGTCCGACACCGCGTTCAGCTACCGGGACGCGCGCTGGGCGAGCGTGTTCGCGGGCGTCGACCCCGACCCGGCCAACGCGGATCTGCTGCGGCGCTGGACGGTCGACTACTTCGAGGCCCTGCACCCGTACTCGGCGGGCGGCGCCTACGTGAACATGATGATGGACGAGGGGCAGGAGCGGGTGCGGGCGAGCTACCGCGGCAACTACGCCCGTCTGGCCCGTGTCAAGGCGGCCCTCGACCCGGACAACGTGTTCCGTGGCAACCAGAACATCCAGCCGGACCCGGCCGCGCAGGACAACGTCCGGCCGTAGCACGGCCGTGCGCTCACGACGCGCCGTCCGGCCTGCGGAAACGTAGCGTGGTCGCATGTGCTGGAGTGCGGCGGCCGATCTGGTGGCGGGTGGCGCGATCGCCGCGGTGGGCGTGGGGTGCGTGTCGCGAGCGGCGCGCACCCGGCCGCGGGCCCTGCCGCTCGCGGCACTGCCGCTGTTGCTCGGGGCGCACCAGATCATCGAGGCGGTGATCTGGAACGACGTCGGTGGCACCGGTCCCGCCGTCCTCGCCTGGGCGGTGATCGCGCTGCCGTTGCTGCCGCTCTGGGTGCCGGTGGGCGTGTGGTGCGCGGTGGCGCCGGACGCCCGCCGTCGGCTGCTCGTCCCGCTCGCGGCAGGCGTCGTGACGGCGGGGGTGCTCGTGTACGTTCTGGCGACGAGCACGGTGGCCGCGGAGGTCCGCGGCCACACGATGGGCTATTCGGTCGGCCTGCCGGGCTCCGGGTGGCTGCTGGCGGGCTATCTGGTGGCGACGATCGGCTCGCTGCTGCTGTCGGGTGAGCGGGGCCTGGTCCTGCTGGGTGCGCTGGCGGCGGTCGCCGCGGCCGTGTGCGCGGCGCTGTGGCGCTGGGAGTTCATGTCCACGTGGTGCGCCGGCGCCGCGCTGTGCTCGGTGGTGCTCTACAGGTGGCTGCGGGCGTGACGCCGCCGGGCCGCGGTCAGTCGGTGATCGTCACACAGGGCAGGCCGACGCTCTCGCCGCCCCGGAAGCCCTCGGCACACAGCCGGGTGCCCGCCGGGAAGTGCCGCTGGGGGTAGGCCTGGTCGCGGTAGGTGCGGAAGGCGTCGACGTCCTCGACCTTCGTGTTGGCGCTCCAGCCGTTCGTGGTCCACACGCGGGCGGAGATGCGGTGCGGCTGGTTGGTGTTCACGACGGACACCTCGACGCGGCCCAGGTAGGTCCCGCTGTCGTAGGTCTCGATGCACACCGCGTTGTTGCACCACTTGCCGTCGGCGGCGGCCGGCTGCCCGGCGGCGATGACGCAGCCGAGCGCGGCGACGGCCGCCGCGACCGAGGCGAAGCTCTTCTTGAAGGCGGCCCGCATGATGTCCCGCATGGGTGACTCCCTGTGTCTCGTACGACGTGGTGCGCGCAGCCCTGTGCCCGCGCTTCGCGCACCTCAACGTCGTACGCGACCAGGGGTTACGTCCCCTGCGTCCGGACGGTGAGCTCCCCGTCGCCGGCCTCGACCCGGATCCGGGCGCCCGCCGCGATCTCGCCGTCGAGCAGCATCCGGGAGAGCCGGTTGTCGACCTCGCGCTGGATGGTGCGGCGCAGCGGGCGCGCCCCGTACTCGGGCTGGTGGCCGCGCCGGGCCAGCCACTCGACGGCTTCGGGCGCGAACTCGATGGTGATGTCCTGGGCGGCGAGGCGGCGCCGGGTCTCGTCGAGGAGGAGGTCGGTGATGCGGGCCAGCTGTTCGGTGCTGAGCCGCCGGAAGATCACGATCTCGTCGACGCGGTTCAGGAACTCCGGGCGGAAGTGCTCCCGCAGCGGGCGCATCACCTGTTCGCGGCGTGCGGTCTCGTCGGCTTCGGCGCCGTCGACGTTGAAGCCCAGCGCGGCGCCGCGTCCGGCGATGGCCTCGGAGCCGAGGTTGCTGGTCATCACGATGACCGTGTTGGTGAAGTTCACCGTGCGGCCCTGCGCGTCGGTGAGGCGTCCGTCGTCGAGGACCTGGAGCAGCGTGTTGAAGACGTCGGGGTGCGCCTTCTCCACCTCGTCGAGCAGGATCAGCGAGTACGGGTGCCGGCGCACGGCCTCGGTGAGCTGCCCGGCCTCCTCGTGGCCGACGTATCCGGGCGGCGCGCCCACCAGGCGGGAGACGGTGTGCTTCTCCTGGAACTCGCTCATGTCGAGCCGGACCATGCGCTCCTGGCTGCCGAAGAGTGCCTCGGCGAGGGCGCGGGCCAGTTCGGTCTTGCCGACGCCGGTGGGGCCGAGGAAGAGGAAGCTGCCGATGGGCCGGTCGGGGCTGGCGAGCCCGGCGCGGGAACGCAGGACGGCTTCGGCGACGGCGGTGACGGCCTCGTCCTGGCCTATGACCCGCTCGTGCAGATGCTGTTCGAGGCCGAGGAGGCGCTCCTTCTCCTCCTTGGTGAGACTGCTGACGGGGATGCCGGTCTGCCGGGACACGATCTCGGCGATGTCCTCCGCGGACACCTCGACGATGTGCCCGTCGCCGGGGTCGGGATCGCGGGCTCCTGCGATCCGGCTGGTCAACTCGTTGATGCGGTCGCGCAGTTCGGTGGCCCGCTCGTACTCTTCGGCGGCCACCGCCTCGTCCTTGTCGCGGGTGAGGTCGTCGACCTGACGTTCCAGGGCGCGTACGTCGGTGGGCTTGGTTCGGTCGCGCAGCCGGACGCGGGCGCCGGCCTGGTCCATCAGGTCGATGGCCTTGTCCGGCAGATACCGGTCGGTGAGGTAGCGGTCGGAGAGGTCGACGGCGGCGAGCAACGCCTCGTCGGCGTACCGGACTTGATGGTGCGCCTCGTAGCGGTCGCGCAGTCCGCGCAGGATCTCCACGGCGTCGGCCGTCGACGGTTCGGGCACCAGGATCGGCTGGAAGCGGCGGGCGAGCGCGGCGTCCTTCTCGATGTGCCGCCGGTACTCCTCCAGGGTGGTGGCGCCGATGACGTGCAACTCGCCGCGCACCAGCGCTGGTTTGAGCATGTTGCCCGCGTCCATGGAACCGCCCTCGGAGCCGCCGCCCGCGCCGACGACGGTGTGCAACTCGTCGATGAACACGATGAGTTCGTCCGGGTGGGCGCGCACCTCGTCGATGATGCCGTTCAGGCGTTCCTCGAAGTCGCCCCGGTAGCGGGTGCCCGCGACGACGCCCGACAGGTCGAGCGAGACGAGGCGGCGCCCGCAGAGCGTCTCGGGTACGTCGCCGTCGGCGATGCGCTGGGCGAGGCCCTCGACGATCGCGGTCTTGCCGACGCCCGCGTCACCGATGAGCACGGGGTTGTTCTTGCCCCTGCGGGAGAGCACCTCGACGGTCTGCTCGATCTCCTCGTCGCGGCCGATGACCGGGTCGAGGCGACCCTGGCGGGCCCGGTCGGTGAGGTCCTCGCCGAACCGGTCCAGGTTGGGGGTGGACGCCGTACTCCTCGCCTGCTGGCCGCCGGGCCGGGGCTCGGCGGATCCGGGAGGCGGGGTCTGCGGCGCCGGGTCCGGGGTGAAGCGGGCCTGGTTGAGGAGGTGGCCCGCCGCCGAGTCGGGGTTGGCCGCGAGCGCGAACACGATGTGGTCGGGCCCGATGTAGGCGACGCCCGACTCCCGCGCGATCACGTGTGCGTCGAGCAGGGCCCGCTTGACCGCGGGCGTGACGGAGAGGGACTGCGGGGTGCGGCTCGGCTCACCGCCGCCCGCGTGCCGGTCGATCTCCTCCGCCAGCCGGTCGGGATCGGCGCCCGCCCGCGTCACGAGGGCGCGGGTGGGTTCGAGGGAGAGCGCCGCCCACAGCAGGTGCCCGGTGTCGAGGTCACCCCGGCCGTGCTCGGTGGCATAGTTCGCGGCCGTGGCGACGAGTTGGCGGGCGGGTCCGCTCATCAGCCTGCCGATGTCGATCTGCCGTCGGCCACCACCGAAGAACCGCGAGAAGAAGTCACCGAAGGGGTCCTGTCCGTAGCCCTCGGGCCCGGTGAATCCGCTGCTCATACCCATCCGTCCCGGCGCGCGCCGTCCGCGTGCGACGGAGCCGCCTTGTCGACGTCCTTCCGGGAAGCGCGTAGCCCGCTGCGGCGTGGATAAACGTGGTGAGCGGTATGGGGCGCCCGTGTCAGGCGAAGGTGCGGCGGTACGTCTGGGGGCTGACACCCGTGGTGCGCTTGAAGCGGTCACGGAACGTGGTGGGCGAGCCGAAGCCGACCTGCGCGGCGATCCGCTCCACGGGGTGCGGTGTCGTCTCCAGCAGGTGCTGGGCCTGGCGGATGCGGGCGCGGTGCAGCCACTGCAACGGCGTGCTGCCGGTCTGCTCACGGAAGCGGCGCATGAGGGTGCGGGTGCTGACACCCGCGTGCGCGGCGATGTCGGCGAGGCCGAGGTCGCGCTCCAGGTTCTCCCGCAGCCAGGTGAGCAGTGGCTCGAAGGTCGAGCCCTGCGGCGTCGGCGCGTGGTCGTGCACGATGAACTGGGCCTGGCCGCCCTCGCGCTCCAGCGGCATGACGGAGAGCCGTGCGGCGTCGGCGGCGACCGCGGAGCCGTAGTCGCGGCGGATCATGTGCAGGCACAGGTCGAGCCCGGCGGCCGCGCCGGCCGAGGTGAGGATCTGGCCGTTGTCGACGTAGAGGACGTCGGGGTCGACCTCGATCTCCGGGTGGCTCGCGGCGAGCAGGTCGGCGCCGATCCAGTGGGTGGTGGCGCGCAGGCCGTCGAGGAGGCCCGTCGCGGCGAGGGGGAAGGTGCCCGAGCAGATGGAGGCGATCCGGGTGCCGTCGGCTGCGGCCGCCCGCAGCGCGTCGCGGACGGTGGGGGCGAGCGGGGCGGTGGGGTCGGCGATGCCGGGCACGATGACCGTGTCCGCGCCCTTGAGCCCGTCGATGCCGCGGTGCGCGCGGATCGTGAACGTACCGGCGTCGACCTCCTCCCGCTCCGCGCACACCCGCACCTGGTAGCCGGGGCGGCCGTCGGGCAGCCGGGTGCGGCCGAAGACCTCGATGGGGGTCGCCAGGTCGAAGGGGATCACCTGGTCGAGGGCGAGGACGGCGATGGTGTGCATGGCGGGAATATAGCCGACCCCCGAACTCTCGCCACAGTGTCCAACAGTGACAAGGACACTCGACGGCCATTGATGGCGATGTCATGGGCCTTGGCGGTATTCCGTTGAGAGTCGTCACTATTGCCACTGGGAGAGCGGTCCGCACCGGATTAGCGTCGACGGCGATCCCGGTCGGACCGGGCGCGTGACCTGCGAAGGACCTCTCCCCCATGCACATCCAGATCGTCCTCTTCGACGGCTTCGACCCGCTCGATGTCGTCGCCCCCTTCGAGGTGCTGCACGCCGGCGCCGTCGCGTCCGGCGGGGCCCTCGACGTGGAGCTGGTCTCCGCCGAAGGGCCGCGCGAGGTCGTCGGCGGGACCGGTGGGCTCGCGCTGCGCGCCACCGCCGCGCTCGATCCCGCGCGGGCGGACATCGTGGTGGTGCCCGGCGCGTCCGGCCCTGTCGGGGACCCCGCCAAGACACCGGACGAGGACGCGGCGGAGGCGACGATCCCGGTGCTGCTCGGCCGCACGCTCTCCACGGAGCTGCCCGCCCTGCTCGGCGCGGCCATGGCCGACCCCACGACGACGGTCGCGACCGTCTGCGGCGGCTCGCTCGTCCTGGCCCTGGCCGGGCTCATCGAGGGACGCCCTGCCACCGGTCACCACCTGGGACTCGACCTCCTCGAAGCCACCGGCGCCCGCGCGGTGCGGGCCCGTGTCGTGGACGACGGCGATCTCGTCACGGGCGCCGGGGTCACCTCCGGGCTCGACCTGGGCCTGCATCTGCTGGAGCGGGAGGTCGGGCCCCAAATCGCGCACGCCGTCGAGGAGTTGTTCGCGTACGAGCGTCGCGGCACGGTCTGGCGGGCGCAGGGCCCGGCGCCCGCGGCCTTCTGAACCGCCGCCTCGGCACCCCCTTGGAAACACGGAAGCACGAAGAGAGGAAGCACCACCGCATGACCGTCGAAGGCACCTGGGACCTGTCCGTCTCGACCCCCATCGGCACGATCGCCGCCGTCGTCGAACTCCGCAGGGAGGACGGGACACTCACCGGCATCGCGCACGGCGCGGGCGAGGAAGTCCCGCTGCGTGAGCTGGAGTTGTCCGGCGACGACCGGCTCACCTGGAAGCAGGCGGTAACCAGGCCGATGCGCCTGAACCTGACCTTCGCCGTCACCGTCGACGGCGACACCCTGACCGGTACGTCGCGCGCCGGGCGGCTCCCCGCGTCGAAGGTGACCGGCAGCCGGCGTCCCGAGCGGGCGGGCGCGGGCCGCTGACCATGACGAAATTCCTGCTCATCCTGCACGTCCTCGCCGCCGTACTCACCGTCGGACCGGTCACCGTCGCCGCGAGCATGTTCCCCAACTCGCTGCGCGGCGCGCTCGGTTCACCGGGAGACGCCGAGGCGCTCGCGACGCTGCGCACCCTGCACCGCATCTGCCGCGTCTACGCGGGCATCGGCGTCGCCGTGCCACTCTTCGGGTTCGCGACCGCGAGCAGCCTCGGGGTGCTCGGCAGCCCCTGGCTCATCGTCTCGATCGTGTTGACGACGGCGGCCGCGGCGGTCCTGGCCGTGTTCATCCTGCCCGCACAGGAGGCGGCGCTCGACGCGGTCCGGGAGCCGGAACCTCCCGCACTCCCCCGGGCGGCCGGCCAACTGGCCATGCTGACGGGTGTGTTCAACCTGCTGTGGGCCACGGTGACCGTGCTGATGATCATCCGACCGGGTTCCACGACCAGCTCCTGACGGGCACCCACACTCCGCAGAACGTACAATTTACGGGTATTCCGGACGTGCCGTGCGTCCGGGAAGGCGAGGTGACGTGATGGCCGGACCGACCCCGACCCGGCTGCACCGGGCCGCGCGGGCGCCCGTCGCCGCGGCGTTCGTGTGCGCGAGCCTGTTCTCCGCGGGACCCGCCCTGGCCGACGACGGCGACGCCAAGGACAAGAGCGCGCAGGAGCTCGCCGACGCGGCGAAGAAGGAACTCCTGGACGCGAAGTCGCTGCATCTGACGATGCGGAACAGCGCGGACGCCAAGGACACCCGCACTCCGGCGCTCATCGATCTGCGTCTCGACGAGGACGGAAACTGCACGGGCGAGCTGCGCATGGGCACCGGAGGGGCCAAGGGCGGCAGCGTCGACCTCGTGAAGCGCGGCGACGAGGTGTGGATCAAGCCGGACGCCACGTTCTGGAAGACCCAACTCCCGGGCCGGAGCGGCGAGTTGGCCGCCGACCTGATCGGCGACCGCTATATGCACGGCAGCACCGACGACCCGATGCTCGACGGGCTGTCCGGCACCTGCGACCTCGACTCGTTCCGCGAGCGCCTCAAGGACGGCTCGGACCGCGCCGCCAAGGACGACCTCGTGAAGGGCGACCAGAAGAAGGTCGCGGGCACGGAGGTCGTGCCGCTGACCTCCAGCGACAGCGGTGACAGCAGGGAGCGCATCACCCTCTACGTGACCGCCGACGAGCCGCACCGGCTGGTGCGCGCGACCGAGAAGGGTTCCGACGAGTCCCTGTCGATGACGCTGACCGACTACGGCAAGGCGGTGCCGAAGAAGACACCGTCCGCGGACGACTCGATCGACGTATCGGACCTGCGCAACACCGAGCCGTCGCAGGCGCCGCACGCCGCCTGAGTCCCGGTAGCGGTCAAGTCCCCTTCGGGTAGCGAACGAAGAGGATCCCCTGGACGTCGCCGTCCGGCGCGCCGTAGATGTGCGGGGCGTCCGCCGCCCACTGGGCGTGACCGCCGGGCCCTGCCGTCGTGGGCGCGTCCGGCGGGCCGACGACGGCCGTCCCGGAGAGCACCATCAGGCTCTCCGTGGTGCGCGGGACATGCGCCGCGGACTCCTGGGTCGCACCCCCGGCGATGGTGACGCGGAAGACATCGGTGGCCGCGTCCGCGTCCTCGTACCGCTCGATCAGCACCGCGGTGACCGCGCTCCCGGAGACACCTGCGGCGCCCGCGCCCACGCTCGGCGGCGGGTCGTCGAGGACGGCGCTGAGCGGGCGGCCGAGCGCGGTGGTCAGGGCGTAGAGGGTTTCGAGGGTGGGGTTGCGGCGGCCGGTCTCGAGCTCGGAGAGCGTGCCCTTGCCGACGCCCGAACGGCGCGCGAGTTCGGACAGCGACAGGCCGCTGTCCACGCGCAGCCGCTTCAGCCTGCGCCCCACTTCGTCACCAAGCCCCATCGCCCGGCCCCCTCCCGCGCCCGTCGGCGCGTGTTGACGTGTCGCCATCCGCGTCCTTAGTGTTCCACAAACAGAACGTTCTGTTCATGGAACGCTCTATGGGGTGCCTCGCGCGCTCCCACCATCCTGCCCTCCCCCTGCCCCCGGAAGTGACACCCGCATGTCCTCGCTCGCCCGCATCCGCGCCCTCGCACCACCCTCGGCCGTGGTGGCGGGGCTCATCGCGACCACCGTCGGTGTCACCAGCGCGGCCGCCATCGTGTTCACCGCGGCGCGGACCGCGGGGGCGGACGCGCGGGAGGTGTCCTCGTGGATGCTGGCGCTCGGGGTCGGCATCGCCGTGACCACCGTGGGCCTGTCGCTGCGCAACAAGGCGCCCGTGCTCACCTCCTGGTCGACGCCGGGGGCCGCGCTCCTCGCCACGAGCCTGAGCGGCGTTTCCATGGAGAAGGCCGTGGGCGCGTTCGTGTTCAGTGCCGTGCTGACCGTGGTGAGCGGTCTCACGGGGTGGTTCGCGCGGCTCATGGACCGCATACCGGTGCCGCTCGCCTCCGCGCTGCTCGCCGGGGTGCTCCTGAACTTCGGGACGGGGCTCTTCTCACAGATGGGCGGGCACTTCGGAATCGCGTTCCCGGTGTTCGCGCTGTATCTCCTCGCCCGCCGGCTGCTGCCGCGCTACGCCGTGGTGGTCGCGCTCGCCGGTGGCGTCGTGGCCTCCGTCCTCGCCGGTGGCTGGCACCTGGAGCGGGTCCGACTGTCGCTCGCGCAGCCGGTGTTCACGGCTCCCGAGTTCGACTGGAAGGTGCTCGTCAGCGTCGGTGTGCCGCTGTTCGTGGTCACCATGGCCTCGCAGAATCTGCCGGGTGTCGCCGTGCTGCGCACGTCCGGGTACGAGGTGCCGATCTCGCCCGTCCTGACGTGGACCGGTGTCGCGCAGGCGGTGCTCGCCCCGTTCGGTGCCTTCGGCCTCAACCTCGCGGCGCTGACCGCCGCGATCTGCACTGGCGAGGAGGCGCACCCCGACCGGAAGCGGCGTTACCTCGCGGCCGTCTGGGCGGGTGTCTTCTACCTCTGCGTCGGCCTGCTCGGCGCGACCGTGGCCTCGCTGCTCGGCGCGATGCCGCACGCGCTGGTCCTGGCGGTCGCCGGGGTGGGCATGCTCGCCACCATCGAGTCCGCCCTGGCCGGCGCCCTGTCGGACCCCCGGTCCAGGGAAGCGGCCGTCGTCACCTTCCTCGCGACGGCCTCCGGCGTGACGCTGCTGGGCATCGGGTCCGCGTTCTGGGGCCTGCTCGCGGGTGTGCTCACCACGGCCGTCGCGTCGGTGGCGCGCCGCCGTAAGGACTCGCCCGCCGCCCAGCCGGTCAGTACGTCGCCGCGCACACCCGAGCGAACCTCCGTGTGACCTCCGACCACGTCACGACGGCCGCACCCTCCTCGGCCACCGCCGCGGCGTGCAGCCGGTCCCGGTCGAAGCCCTGCCGGGCCAGCGGCACCGGGTCCCACCCCGCGATCCGCGCGGCCTCCGCCTCCGGGTGGAACTGGACACCCCAGGCCCGCTCCCCCACCCGGAACGCCTGGTGTGGGCAGTCCTCGGTGGACGCCAACCAGGCGGCGCCAGGCGGCAGTTCGGTGATCTGGTCGACGTGCCGCTCGATCGCCGGAACCGTCGCACCGAGCCCGTGCAGCAGCGGGTCATCCGCGGCCTCGGGTCGCATCCGTATCCGGGTGCTTCCGTACTCCGGTCGCCCGTGATTCCCCCGCACACGGCCGCCCGCGACGTGTGCGAGCAGCTGGCCGCCGAGGCAGATCCCGAGGACGGGCGTGCCACTGTCGAGGCCCTCCGCGACGAGGCGGCGGGTGGCGGGCAGCCAGGGCGCGCGTTCGTCGTCGTCCGGCAGGAAGCCGCCGCCCAGCACCAGCAGGGGCCTGCCGTCGAGCGTCTCGGGCATCTCCGCACCCTCGTACGGGTGCAGCACCTCCAACGCGAGGCCCGCCTCGCGCAGCCGGTCGCCGACCCGGCCGGGGCCGCCGCTCTTCGTGTTCTGCACGACCAGGACGGGAGCAACTGCCTTGGTACTCATCCGCGTTCGCCTCGTTCCGTACGTTGATGGGGCCCGGCCCCCGCGTTGATCACCGCAGCAGAACAGCGCGCGGCATGCGACGTCAACGGCCTCGCGGTCGTCCTACGCTGAGGGGCATGTCAGCACTCGCAGCCGCCGCCACCCGCTTCACCGGCCGCCCGGCCACCGCCCAGCGCCGCCTCTCGTCCCACCTCGGCGAGGTCACCCTCGACGACGGCCGCGTGGTGATGGTGAAGCAGGCCGACGACCCGGCGGCGGTGCGGGCGGAGGCGGCCGGGCTGCGGTGGCTCGCGGCGGCCGGCGCGGTGGCGGTGCCCACCGTGCACGGATACGACGAGCGGTGCCTGGTCCTCGACCGGGTCGAGGAGGGGCGGCCGAGCGGGGACGCCGCGACGCGCTTCGGCGGGGACCTCGCGCGGTTGCACGGAGCCGGAGCCCCGGCGTTCGGCGCGGCGCCGCCCGAAGGGCCGACGGAGGCGTACATCGGGCTCGCCCCCATGCGCAATGTGCCGGGCGACGACTGGCCGCGCTGGTACGCCACCCACCGGGTGCTCCCCTACCTGCGCGAAGCCGTCGACGCCGGGACCGTCTCCCCCGCCGAGGCGGAGCCGATCGAGCGGGTCTGCGAGCGGCTGCCCGAACTCGCGGGCCCCGCCGAGCCGCCCGCCCGGCTGCACGGCGACCTGTGGAACGGGAACCTGTTGTGGGGCGCCGACGGCGCGGCCCGGCTCATCGACCCGGCCGCGCACGGCGGACACCGCGAGACCGATCTGGCGATGCTGCACCTGTTCGGCGCGCCGCACCTGGACCGGATCATCGACGGCTACCAGCAGGTGGCGCCGCTCGCCGCCGGCTGGCGCGACCGCGTCCCGCTGCACCAGCTCTTCCCGCTTCTCGTACACACGGTTCTGTTCGGCCGCGGCTACGCCGAGCAGGCGGTGGCCGCGGCCCGCTCCCAACTCGCGTAGGGGCTACGCCGTCGCGAACCGTGTGAGCACGGCTTCCGGGCGTACGCCGGGCAGCGCGGCCCGGAACGTCCGGTAGTAGCCGAGCTCCTCCTTGCTGCGCAGCTCGGGCGCCCCGGCCTCGGCGGTCGCCGCCGCGAACTCGGCGTCCGTGATGCGGCTGTCCCACAGCGGGCTCAGGACGCCCTCCGCGCCGCTGCCCGTGCCGAACTGCTCCTTGCGCCGCCACAGCAGGTGCTCCGGGAGCCAGCCCGTGAAGGCGCGGCGCAGGTGTCCCTTCTCCATGCCGTCGGCCTCAAGTGCCTTGACGGGCGCGGGCAGTGACATGGCGTGCGCGATGACGTCCCGGTCGAGGAACGGGACGCGTGCCTCCAGGCCGTGCGCCATGGTGACGCGGTCGCAGCGCTGGAGGTTGAGGCCGTGCAACGCGCCTATGGTGCGGCGCAGTTCGGCGTCCAGCGCGTCGGGGGCGGCGTACCGCTCGTGGTAGTAGCCGTATCCGGCGAAGAGTTCGTCGGCGCCCTCGCCGGTGAGCACGGCCTTGACGTGCCTCGAGGCGAGCTCGGACAGGAACCAGTTCGGGACGGCGCTGCGGATGAGGCTGGCGTCGAAGGACTCCACGCACCCGACCACCTCGTCGAGCACCCGCGCCGCGGCCTCGGCGTCGAGCACCGCCTCGTGGTGCTCGGTGCCCAGGAACGCGGCGGCGTCCCGTGCGGCGAGCAGGTCCGGGGAGTCCTCCGTGCCGACGGCGAAGGTCTTCAGGCGACGGCCCTGGCGGGCGTACTCGTCGGCGGCGACCGCGGCGACGAGGCTGGAGTCGAGCCCGCCGGAGAGGAACACGCCGACCTCGACGTCCGCCATCAGATGCCGGCGGACGGAGTCGGCGACGGCCTCGAAGGTGGCCTTCTCGACGACCTGCTCGGACACCCCGTCCCAGGCGCCGGTCACCTCAGGGACCGGCTCAGCGAACCGGCGCAGACCGTCCTCCGGCGTCCACCAGTGACCGGGCGGGAAGATCTCGGCGTGCGGCTGGACCTCGGGGTCGAACGCGCGCAGCTCGGAGGCGAAGTGCACGGCGGTGTCCGTGCGCGCCCAGTACAGCGGCTTGATGCCGATGGCGTCGCGGGCGGCGACGAACCGTCCGCCGGGCGTGGCCGCGCACAGCGCCCACATGCCGCGCAGCCGGAGCAGCCCCTCGGGCCCGTCCGTGCGCAGCACGGCGAGCGCCGCCGCCGAGTCGGAGGAGGAGCCGAAGGCCTCGGCGGGCAGGTCCTCGCGCAGTGTCTGGTGGTTGTAGATCTCGCCGTTGCACACGAGCGACCAGTCGTCGTCGCCGTTCGTGCCACCGAGGGGCTGGTGTCCGCCGTCGAGGTCGACGATGGAGAGGCGGCGGTGGCCGAGCCAGGTGTGGCCGCCGACCGTCCGGGTCCCGCTGTCGTCGGGCCCGCGGTGGGCGAGCCGGTCGAGCATTCCCTGTGCCGCCGCGTCGGCGCACTCGGTGTCGAGACTGTCGAGCTTGTCGAGACTTCCGTGATGACTGTGTATCGCTGCGATTCCGCACATGTGGATCGACCATAGGGCGGCCCGTGCGAATGGAACAATGCGAGTTGCTCTATACGCACGCCGCTGTGGCACGCTTGCGTCATGGCAGCGGAGAACCTGAGCAGCGTGCACCGCGCGCTGGACGTGCTGCGCGCTCTCGCGCAGGGCCCGATGGGCGTACAGGAAGTGGCCCAGGCGGTGGGCCGGGAGAAGACGCAGGTGTCACGGACCCTGAAGGTCCTGGCGCAGGAGGGATTCCTGGAGCGGGATCCGCGCACGCTGCGCTATCGCGTCGGCTGGCAGCTGCTGGCGCTGGCCTCCTCGGCGGGCGAGGAGCGGCTGTACGGGGAGGCGCCGCCGGTCCTGCGGGATCTGGTGCACCGCGTCGGGGAGCCGGCGTATCTGACGGTGCTGTCCGGGCACGGCGTGGTGACGGTGCTGACCGAGCGCACCTCGCGCGGCCTTCAGGCGCACGAGTGGATCGGCCGCACCTCGCCCCTGAACTGCACGTCCGCGGGCCGCGCCCTGCTGTTCGGGCTGCCCGACGACCAGGTGGCGGCGCTCCTGACGACCGAGAACGGGGCGCCGCTGCCCGGCACGGACGCGGCGCCCCGCGACGTACCGGCCGTCCTGGAGCGGCTGCGGGCGGAGCGGGCGCGCGGCTTCGCGCTGGCCGCGGAGGAGATGGAGCCGGGCCTGACCGCGGTCGCCGTGCCGGTGCACGATCACCGGGGCGATGTGGTGGCGGCCGTCAATGTGTCGGCACCGGTGTTCCGGCTGCCGCCGGAGGCGCTGCCACAGGTCGCGGAGGCGGTGGTCTCGGCGGCGCACCAGCTGTCGGCCCGGCTCAATGGCGCGCCGCCGTCCGCGTGACTCAGGAGACCCGTATTCAGGAGATCCGTGCGACGCCCGAGTAGATGCCGCTCGGCTCGGGCGCGGGGGCGGGCTCCTCGCGGAACCACTCCGTGGCGGTCACCAGACCCGGGTCCACGAGGTCGAGCCCCTCGAAGAACCGCGCCACCCCGTCCCGGGTGCGGAAGCCCAGCTGGATCCCGGCCTTCGTGTACTGGGCCACGACCTTCTCGACCAGCTCGGGGAAGATGTCGCTGGAGGCGTTGGACAGCACCAGGTGACTGCCGGGCGGCAGCTCGGACACCAGCCTGGAGACGATGCCGTACGCCTCCTCGTCGTCCGGGATGAAGTGCATCAGCGCGATCAGCGACAGGGCGATCGGCCGGTCGAAGTCCAGGACGGTGCGGGCGTGTTCGAGGATGGCGTCCGGTTCGCGGACATCGCCCTCGATGTAGTCGGTGGCACCCTCGGGGCTGCTGACGAGCAGCGCCTGCGCGTGCCGCAGCACGATGGGGTCGTTGTCCGTGTAGACGACCTTGGCCGAGGGGACGATCCGCTGCACGATCTGATGCAGGTTCGGCGCGGTCGGGATGCCGGTGCCGATGTCCAGGTACTGGTCGACGCCCTGCCCGGCGAGCCAGGCGACGGCCCGGTGCATGAACTCCCGGTTCTGCCGCGCCGCGTCCCGCGCCTCGGGCGGCAGCTGCTCGCCGACGGCCTCGTCGACGGGGTAGTTGTCCTTCCCGCCGAGCAGCCAGTCGTAGACCCGCGCGGGGTGCGCCTGGCTGGTGTCGATACGGGGCCGGGGAGCTGGTGCCGTCATGAGGACTCTCCAACGTCGCTGAGCGGGCGGGGCGATGCGTGTGACCTGCCCGCAGTCTTTCATGCCAACTCCCGGCATTCATCACGGAGTTGCAGGTCACGGCGGGTGCGCGGGCGACAGCGCACGGTACTCGCGGACCGCGGCGGCCACGCCTACTCTTGATCACCCAACCATGATCCACCCGAGGGGCCACCATGCGCGACTGGCAGTCCGAGCTCGACCTGGAGCCGCACGGCGAGGGCGGCCACTTCCGCCGCGTCTACACGAGCCCGCACACCCTGACGACGCCGCACGGCCCCCGCCCCGCGGCGACATCGATCTACTACCTGCTCGACGAGCGGCAGCCCAGCGGCCTGCTGCACCGCAACCGCAGCGACATCCTGCACTTCCTGATCGACGGCGGCCCCCTGGAGTACGTGACCGTCTCCCCCGCCGGCACACTCCACCGCACAGTCCTCGGCCCGGACGACGAGCGCTTCCTGCTGGTGCCGGGCGGCCACTGGAAGGCCTCGCACCTGCTCGGCGACGCCCGCCACGGCCTGGTGGCGGAGGTCGTCACCCCGGGCTTCGACTACACGGACCACGAGTTCGCGACGCGCGCCGTACTGGAGCAGCATCCGCACCTCGCGAACGAGCTGCGGGAGTTCGTACGCGACTGAGCCGAGATCAGCCGAGGGTGCGCACGGGACTCCCCGCCAGATACGCCTCGATGTCCTCTACGGCGCCCTGGTAGAAGCCCTCGTAGTTGCGGCGCGTCACGTAACCGAGGTGGGGCAGGCCGAGGAAGTTCGGGGCCGTACGCAGGGGGTGTTCTGCCGGGAGGGGCTCGGTGTCGAAGACGTCGCTGCCCGCGCCGGCGATCCAGCCCTCGCGCAGCGCCCGCACCAGCGCTTCCTGGTCGACGATCGCGGCGCGCGAGGTGTTGACGAGGTAGGCGGTGCGGCGCATGCGGCGCAGTTCGTCGGCGCCCAGCAGGCCGCGGGTGCGGTCGCCCAGGACGAGGTGGACGGAGACGAAGTCGCCGGCTTCGAGGAGTTCTTCCTTCGAGGCGGCGAGGGTGGCACCGGCTTCGGCGGCCCGCTCGGCGGTGAGGTTCTGGCTCCACGCCGTGACGTCCATGCCGAAGGCGGTGCCGACGCGCGCGACCCGTGCGCCGATCTTGCCGAGGCCGAGCAGGCCGAGCCGGCGGCCGTGCAGGTCGGCGCCGAGGGTGGACTGCCAGGGACCGCCGTCGCGGAGGTTGGCACCCTCGGTGAGGACACCGCGGGCGAGGCCCAGGATCAGGGCCCAGGTCAGCTCGACGGGCGGTTCGGGGTTGCTCGCGGTGCCGCAGACCGTGACGCCGTGCGCGGCGGCGGCGTCGAGATCGATGGACGCGTTGCGCATGCCCGACGTGACGAGGAGCCGCAGCTTCGGCAGGCGCGCGATCAACTCGGCCGGAAATGGGGTGCGTTCGCGCATCACGACGACGATCTCGCAGTCGCCGAGCAGCGCGACGAGTTCATCATGCGTATCGATATAGCGATTCAGGTATGTGACATCGACGCGACCTGACAGGCGGTCCCAGTCGGCAAGTTCACGGGCGACGCCCTGGTAGTCGTCGAGTACAGCGCACCGCAGCATGCTCACATCACTCCTGGTTCGAAGATCGTCGGGAAACCTTAACCGGGAACACTGGTACGGACTTTCTGCGCAGTCCCTTGACGCCCCTTCGCCCCACCCCTTAAATCAACTCTTGAACAGAACACGTCAAGCGCAGCTTTCTTGCCTTCACTTTCTGGCGTGCCGCGGGACGGCACGACCCCCTACCCGAAGTGATGTGATGCCCCATGCGCAGTTCCCTCCGCCCGCTGAGCCGCAGACTCCCGCTGGGCGCCGCGGCCCTGCTGTGCGTCGCCGCGGCGTTCGTGCCCTCGGCGAACGCCGCCGAGACCGACGGCGACGCGCACACCGCGGCGGTCACCTTCTCCGACGACTTCGACGGGCCCGCGGGCTCGGCGGTCGACGGCTCGAAGTGGCAGACCGAGACCGGAGACAACGTCAACAACCACGAGCGGCAGTACTACACGGCGGGCAACAACAACGCCAAGCTCGACGGCCAGGGCAACCTGGTCATCACCGCGAAGCGCGAGAACCCGTCCAACTACCAGTGCTGGTACGGGACATGTGAGTACACCTCGGCGCGGCTCAACACGTCGGGGAAGTTCCAGACGACGCACGGCCACGTCGAGGCCCGGATGAAGATCCCGCGCGGGCAGGGCATTTGGCCCGCGTTCTGGATGCTGGGCAGCGACATCGGCTCGGTCGGCTGGCCGAACTCCGGCGAGATCGACATCATGGAGAACGTCGGCTTCGAGCCGTCGACGGTGCACGGCACGATCCACGGCCCCGGCTACTCCGGCTCGGGCGGGATCGGCGCGGGGTACTCACTGCCGAACGGCCAGGCCTTCGCGGACGCCTTCCACACGTTCGCGGTGGACTGGACGCCCAACAAGATCACCTGGTCGGTGGACGGAACGGTGTACCAGACCCGCACGCCCGCCGACGTCGGCGGCAACCAGTGGGTCTTCGAGAAGCCGTTCTTCCTGATCCTCAACCTCGCCGTGGGCGGATACTGGCCGGGCGACCCGGACTCCAGTACGCAGTTCCCGCAGCAGCTGGTGGTGGATTACGTGCGGGTGAGCACGTGAGTGCATAGAGAACGGAGAGGGGCCCGGCGCCGTGTGTTGTGCGCCGGGCCCCTCTCCGCTGCCTTCAGTCGTCTTCGGTCACGCCGACGTGCGGCACTCCGGGTGGCCCCAGCCGTCGGGGTTCTTGGCGATGTCCTCGCCCGCGGCGTACGAGCGGCCGCAGCGGCAGCGGCCGGGGAACTTCGCCTTGAGGGTGCGCGAGGAGGAGCCCGAAGAGGTGCGCTTGGCGGACGCCGACTTCGCGCGCGGGGGCTTCGCGGCGGACGGGCTGGACGGCGGCGGCTCGGGAGAGCCGAGCGCGCTGCCCGCGTCCTCCTGGGCGACGGCGGCCTGGCTGGCCGCGCGGTCCGCGAAGTCGTTCAGCGGGTCGCCGTCGACCTGGTGCGCGGGCACGTACTTGAACTCGACCTTGCGGCCGTCGAGCAGCGCGTCGATCCGCTGGACGAGCTCCTGGTTGGCGACGGGCTTGCCGGCCGCCGTCTTCCAGCCCTTGCGCTTCCAGCCGGGCAGCCACGTGGTGACCGCCTTCATCGCGTACTGCGAGTCCATCCGCACCTCGAGCGGCACGTCCGCCGAGACCGTGCTCAACAGCCGTTCCAGGGCGGTGAGTTCAGCGACGTTGTTCGTCGCGGTGCCGAGCGCGCCGGCCTCCCACTGCACGGGCTTCTCGTCACCGTCGGCGACGACCCAGGCCCAAGCCGCGGGTCCGGGATTTCCTTTGGACGCGCCGTCACACGCGGCGATCACACGTTCTGCCATGCCCCCGATCATGCCAGGTCAGTCGTCGAGGTCGACGCGTACGGTCAGCAGGTCGACGCCGAGGCCGCGGACGGCGGCGCTGTTGAGGCGCGGCAGGGCCTTGAGGCGGGCGCGGGCGTCGTCGTCGGGCAGCAGATGCGCGGTGCCGCTGTGCCAGTGGCCGCGCAGGCGGACACGGACGCGGGGGTCGGCCTGGATGTTGCGCACGTACTGCGACGTGAACCCGAATTCCGAGACCAGCCAGAAGGCGCCGCCGACGCGCCGCCCGCCGACGGGGGTGCGGCGCGCGAGCCCCGACGTGCGCCCGGTCGTCTCCAGGAGGACCTGGGTCGGCAGGCGCCGGGTCACGGGGTTGGCGACATGGCGCTGGAAGGTCGTGACGAGCCGGTGCTTGGTCTCGTGGAAGCGCGTCATGGGCGAACTGTAGACCGGGGCCCGGCGGCGGTCATGCGCGAACCCCGGACCGGGGTCCGGTGGCGCATGAGGAAGCCCCGGCCGTGACGGGGGACCACGGCCGGGGCGGCTTGGGGTGAACACGGATGGCGGTCGCCTCGCGGCGGAGGGCTCCACAGGGCTTCAGCCGAACGATCTTCCCTGCGGGCGATAGGTTGGGCCCGGGGACACTGTTCCATCCGTGTCCACATATGGGTCAACGGACCGGGTTGCCGGGTTGTTCCCGACGGTGCCGGGAGGCGGCGTGAGGTGAGTCACGACCGGTGCCGCTCGGTGACCGTTCGCCCCGCCCACCGCGAACCCTGACGAAGGAATCGTTGATGCCCGAGCTGCGCGCGGCCCGCGAGGGCGACCATCTCTCGCTCGTACGACGTGTCCAGGAGTGGTGGGGCGACTCGCGCACGCCGCAGGAGGCGCGCGAGTTGTCGCTGCTGCTGCCCCGCCTGTTCCTGCAGTTCTTCGCGGGCACCAGCCTGGTGGCCGAGGACGCTTCGGGTGTGCGGGCGTTCCTGGTGGGCCTGTACTCCGCCGATGACGACACCTCCGCGTACATCCACTTCGTGGGGGTCGACCCGGCGCTGCGCGGCTCGGGTGTCGGGAGGGGGCTGTACGAGGAGTTCTTCCGGCGGGCGGAGCGGGCCGGCCGCAAGGACGTGCGGGCGGTGACCTCGCCGGGGAACGCCGGGTCGATCGCCTTCCACCGGGCGCTGGGGTTCGTGGTGGAGCCGGGTGACCGGGAGGTGGGCGGGGTCGCGGTGCGCGAGGACTACGACGGTCCGGGGCAGCATCGGGTGTGTTTCCGGCACCCGTTGTGAGGGGCGGCCGGGTTTCTCGTTCTAGGCTGCGACGATGATCTTCCGCCCGGCTTCCCGACGTCTGTCGGCTTTGTGCCTCGCCCTGACCGCCGCGTTCGCGCTGTCCGCCTGTTCGTCACCGGAGTCCGGGGGCCGCTCCCCGCGCGTCCAACGGCCGACGCCGGACGCGCGGTTCGACTACCAGCTCGGCGGCGCGTACAAGCCGCCCGCGGGGGTGCGGGCCGTCTCGCGGGACCGCGGGGACGCCCCCGCCCGCGGGCTCTACAACGTCTGCTACGTCAACGCCTTCCAGGCCCAGCCCGACGCGGTGAAGTGGTGGCGGGCCCACCACGACGACCTGCTGCTGCGGGACGACGACGGCAAGTTGGTGGTCGACGAGGACTGGCACGAGCCGCTGTTCGACATCTCCACGAAGACGAAGCGGGCGCGTCTTTCGAACATCGTGGGCGGCTGGATCCGGGGCTGCGCCGACGACGGGTTCCAGGCCGTCGAGCCGGACAACCTCGACTCCTTCGAGCGCTCCGACGGACTGCTCGACTCCTCCGACGCGGTCGCGTTCGCCGAGCTCATCGCGGACCGGGCGCACGGGTCCGGGCTCGCGGTCGGGCAGAAGAACACCGCGGAACTCCTGCCGAAGCGCCGCGACATCGGCTTCGACTTCGCGGTGACGGAGGAGTGCCAGGCCTACGACGAGTGCCGGGGGTACGCGTCGGCGTACGACGACCGGGTCTTCGCCGTGGAGTACCGCGAGGCCGATTTCGAGCGGGCGTGCCGGGAGTGGGGCGACCGGCTCTCGATCGTGCTGCGCGACATGGACGTGCGCCCCGCGGGCACGAAGGGGTATGTGCGGCGGGCCTGTTGAGCGGCGGCGGGGTCAGGCCTTTCGGGCCGGGTCGCTCAGCGCGTCGAGGCGGCGCCTGATCGCGTCGAGGGCGCCGGGACGTCGGCCCGGCACCTGTTCCCGCAGGGCGGTCAGACCGGCGGCGTGGCCGCGGGCCCGGTCCGGGTCGCCGACCTGTTCCCACTGGTGGTGGGCGCGGTCGACGGCCGCCTCCACGTCCTCGTCGGAGGGCGACTCGCCGCGCGCGATGCGGGCGTGTGCCACGGCGATCCACAACTCACAGCTGCGCCCCGGCTCATCGGCCAGCCGCGCGAGGTCGGCACGCACCTCCATCCAGTGCACGACCTGCGAGGACCGCATCCCGTGCACCCGCAACGCCTCCCCTTCCCACGCCGCAGCGATGGACGCGGCCTCGCCATGCCGCCCCGCCTGCACGGCAGCGAGCAACAGGGCGTGCGGGTCGGGGTCGGCGGGGGCCGCGGGCGCGGTGGGGACCGCTGGCGCGGTGGCGGGCATCGGCGGAATGACGGTCGCGGCCGTCGCGGGGGCCGGGCTGGGCGCGGGCGTGGCGGGGACCGATGCGGGCGCGGGCGCCGGGGGCGCGGCAGCGGCAACCGGGGGCGGGGTGACCTGGCTGGGCGTCGGCACCTTGGCGAACTGCACGGCGGGGGCGGGGGCCGAAGAGTGGGCGGGGGCCTCAGACACGGGCCGCGCGCTGACGGGAGCGGCAACAGGGTTCGGGCCGGCCTGACTCGGCGCCGGTGCCTTGGCGAGCTGTACAGCCGGGGCGGAGGCAGGAGCTTGGGCATGGCTCGGACCCGGAGCCGAAACCGTGTCCGCCTCGGGAGCGCAGCCCGGAGCCGAGGCATCTGCGGGTGCCGGAGCCGCGGCGGTGGCCAGGTTCGGCTGAGACCCCGAGGCAGCCGCCGGAGGAACTCCCGGCCCCGCAGACTGGGCCGGAGCCGAGGTCGAGTCCTGAGCCGCTGCCGGCACCCCGTCCGGTGCCGGTGCCCCGTCCGGTGCCGGTGCCGGTGCCGCGACCGAAGCGGGAGCCGAAGCCGGGCTCGGAGCCGGCACTGCCGCACGGGCCGAACCTGAATCCGAAGCCGAGACCTCAACCGACTCCGGAGCAGGCGCAGGTGCCGGCGCCCCGCCCGGAGCAGGTGCCACGACCGAAGCGGGAGCCGAAGCCAGGCTCGGAGCCGGCACCGCCGCAGGGGCCGAACCTGAATCCGAAACCGAGACCTCAACCGCCTCCGGTGCCAGTGCCGGTTGCGCGGGCGGTATCGGAGGCGGGGGCGAGACGTCAGCGGGTCCTGGACCCTCTGACGGGGCCGAAGCCGCGGACGGGCCCGAGTCCGGGGCCCGGCCTGAAGCCGCTCCCGAGTCTGCGGACGAGTCCACAGGCCGACCCGAAACGGAGACCGGCCCCGGAACCACTTCCGCGACTCCGGCCGGGGCCGCAGGCTGACCCCACTCGCGCGCCGGAGGACCTGAAGTGGCCGCCCCACCCTCAGACGAAGGCGGTGCCGGCACGGGACCGGCGCCCGCAGCGGCGGCAGGTGTTCCCGCAGGCTCCGGCCCAGCGGGTGGCCCCGAGGGCGTGCGCTCGCGCGCGTCCACGGTGCCGGGCGCGTGGTCTGTCCCCGTCGCAGGCGCGTGCGCGTGACTGCCGCTGGGCGTGCCCGTCGGCACGTAACCCGAACCCAGGGCCACGAAGAGCGCGTCCTTCGGGCCCGCGTGGGACGCCGCCGTTTCGTGGAGGTCGGGTGGGGTGGGGCGGGCCCCGGTGCGCCAGATGTCCGCGTAGGCGCGGAGGTACGTGGGGGTGAGGGTGGTGCGGCGGGGCGGGGGCGGCAGCACCCGGCCGAAGACATTGGTGCCGTGGCCGAGGCCGAGACCGCCCGCGCCGACGTGCTTCCACGCCTCCGCGTCGGCGACGAGGTCGAGCACGACGGTCGTGGTGTGCGGGCGGCGCAGGGTGAGTTCACCGGTGAGCCAGTGCCACGGCAGCGCCGTGTAACGCAGCGTCGACGGGGTGGTCCTGGCGAGGGCCAGGTGCAACAGGCGCTGGCGCTGGTCGAGGTGGAGCTGGCCCGCGACGTACAGGTGCAGCGGTCCGGGCTGCGCGGCCACCGTCCGCAGGCGGGTGAGGACGGCCTGCGGGTCGAGCGGGTCCGCAAGTTCGACGACGGACGCCGCCGCCGTGCCGGTCAGCACGCTCGGCGGCACCGCCGCGAGCGTGGGCAGCACGGAGACCGCGTCGATGAGGCCCGCCTTGCCGACGGGCGCGGCCGCGAGAAGCAGCGCCGTGCCCGGCTCGGTGGAATATGCCTCGTTGTTGCCTTGCGCGTTGATCACCACAGCAGAACCGTAACCGCAACACAGAGCGTCGCGCTGCCGTCACGGAACCCCAAGTGGCCCCGCCGTGGTCGGTTTTCAGCCCTTTTTGCCCGAAGGGTGCCCGCAGCGCAGCCGGTCTCCGGTAACCGGCGCCCCTTCCACCATGCTGCGGTCGTACGTCACTTGCGTCACACCACGATCGTCATCGCCGACGACGACGCGGAACGCGGGGCCGAATCCGGCCACGGACCGCAGCTTCGCACCGGGGAGCGCGGCGGCCAGCGAGGGCGCGAAACGGGCGCGTTCGGGATCGTACGTGACGACGGTGGGCCCGCTCGGACGGCTGCTCGGCGCGGGCACCTCGCTCACGTCGAAGCCGCTCTCGCGCAACCCGTCGGCGACGCGCGGGTCGTCGACCGTCACCTTGGTCTCCTGGGGCGGCATACCGACCGGGACAGGACCGCCGGATTTCCGCGTGGAGGTCAATGGCCGGTCGGCCCGCAGCGCCCCGAACATCCGCTTCGCCCGCTTGTCGTCCCACAGCAGCGACGAGCCCCACGTGGGGTCCCGGTAGTCGAAGTTCGAGATGGGCACGGTGGCGAACTCCGTCTGCCGCGGCGTGAGGTCGCGCAGCTTCCACGCCAGGGACGTCAGCGTACGGACGTCCGTGTGGCCGTCGGTGCGTACGTGCGACATCAGCGCGCGGGCCGTACGGGCGGTCGCCATCGGGTCCTTGAAGACCTGCGCGTCGGAGAGCCGCGCCAACATGCCGAGCAGCAGCTTCTGTTGGCGGCGGACCCGTCCGAGGTCACCGGGCGGGTTGAGGTGCCGGGCGCGGACGTAGCGCAGGGCGTGCTTGCCGTCGATGTCGTGCGTCCCCGCGGCGAGGTCGAGCCCCGAGTTCTCGTCCCGCAGCGGCTTGTCGCTGCACACCTCGGCGCCGCCCAGGCCGTCGACGGCCGCCACGAACCCGCGGAAGTCGGCCTCCATGTAGTGGTCGATGCGCACGCCGGTGGCGCGCTCGACCGTACGCACGGTCAGGTCCCGGCCCCCGTGGGCGTACGCCCCGTTGATCTTTCCGCTGTGCGCGGGGTGGTCGTGCCGGGCGAAGCGGACGAAGGAGTCGCGGGGCAGGGAGACGACGCTGAGCCGGCGGCCGTCGGCGGCGATGTGCACGAGCATCAGCACGTCGGTGCAGCCGCACTCCTGGCCGCCGACGTGCAGCCGCTGGATCTCCTTGCGGGACATCCCGCTGCGGCGGTCGAGCCCCGCGACGAGCAGGTTGGTCCCCTTGCCCTTGCCGACGGCCTGACCGGATCCGTGGCCGGCGGCGGGGGCGGATCTGCCCTCCGCCGCTCCGGACCCCGCGGGCGCCGCACCCGCGAGCGTGGTGATCAGCAGGGCGGCCGCGGCCACCGCGTGGCGGCGGCGGAGACGGTGCTGAGGGGCCATGGAGTACCTCCGTCGAGCGGATGTCGGGGCGGGTGCGACCTGACCCCTATATTCCGCATCGCCCCTCTCGTCCCACGCCGCCACGCCTGATTCACCGTCATGTACGCATGGGGGCCTCCCCCGTCGGAACCAATCGCCACAACGACGCCGTCTCCGCGGCGACGCGCAGGCCCGCGGCGACCTCGAGGCGTCAGCGGTACCCCGTGACGTCGGCCGGCTTGCCCGCGTCCTGGACCTCGACGAGGTAGCGCCAGGAGTCGGGCCTGCTGCCGTCCAGGTCGGTGAAGCCGTAGATCTTGGCGAGGCCGCCGCTGGACTGGGACGTCCCGTTGAACCGGGCGACGTCCGGGTCCGCGGCGAGCGCGGCGACGGCGCGACCGGTGTAGCGGGGTGTCTCGGAGATGGCGAAGTGCGGCTGCACCCGCACCGCGTCCTGCCAGTTCTCCTCCGTGACGTCGTAGTGCCCGAGCATGATCTCCGAGCGCATCCAGCCCGGCGTGAGGGCGACGGCGGTGGCGCCGCGTGAGCCGAGTTCGTGGCCGAGGGCGAATGCCATGCGCAGGACGGAGCTCTTGGCCAGGTCGTAGAAGAACGACACGCGGTAGTTCGTGCTGTTGTACTCGGCCGTGCCGTCGGTGACCTCGACGACCAGGCCGCCGGGGTTGCGCAGCAGGAGCGGCAGCGCGTAGTGGCTGGTGATCGCGTGTGTCTCGACGGCGAGGCGGTGCAGCCTGAGCCCGTTGTCGAGGTCGTGCTCCCAGACGGGGGTGTCCCATTCGAAGAGGTTCTCGCCGCCCCAGATGTCGTTGACGAGGACGTCGAGGCGGCCCTGTTCGCGGTCGATGCGCTCGACGAGGGCGCGCACCTGGTCCCGTTCGAGGTGGTCGGTGGGGACGGCGATGCCGTGGCCGCCCGCCTCCGTGACGAGGTCCGCGGTGTCCTCGATGGTCTCGGCGCGGTCGTACTCGGAGCGGTGGGCGCGGGTGGTGCGGCCGGTGACGTAGACCGTGGCGCCGGCCGCGCCGAGTTCGACGGCGATGCCGCGGCCCGCGCCGCGGGTGGCTCCCGCGACGAGGGCGACCTTGCCGCGAAGGGGTTGTTCGTCCGTCGCCGGGTGGGCGTTGTCAGGCATGGGGTCGTCTCCCGTGGGTTCAGGTGTGTCGCGTCGGTGCCGGGTGGCACGCGTTGCCGCCGTGTGGCTCGCTCTCACGAGCATGTCCCGGAAACCCGACAACCCTTGTCCTGCTTTCGGTGGGACTTTGTCCGGGACCTTGCCAGGCCCATCGAGCCGGGCACCTGCGGCACACCTACGGGGGCACGCGTTGATACCCTCGGGGGTATACCAGTGAGACAGGAGAGAGACATGAGCACCACCCTCGCCCCCGCCGAGCTGCACGGCAGCGCCGCCGACGACACCCTCGTCCTCGATGTGCGCGCGCCCGCCGAGTACGCGTCCGGTCACGTGCCCGGCGCCCTCAATGTGCCCGCGGAGCTCATCGACGAGCTGCTGCCCGAGCTGCGGGACGCGGCCGCGCGCCGCCGGATCGTCGTCGTGTGCGCGGCCGGGCACCGCTCCGCCGCGGCCTGCGCGAAGCTCACCGAGGCGGGCGTCGACGCCGTGGGGCTCGACGGCGGCACCCAGGCCTGGACCGCCGAGGGGCTGCCGGTGGACACCGCGGCGCGCCCCGAGCGCGCCGTCTGGGCGATGGACCGCCAGGTCCGGTTCACCGCCGGCTCCCTGGTGCTGCTCGGCCTCGCGCTCGGCCGCCGCGCCCCGAAGGGCCGGCTGCTCGCCGCGGGCGTCGCCTCCGGTCTCGTCTACTCCGGTGTGAGCAACACGTGCGGCATGGCGGCGCTGCTCGGCAAGCTTCCGTTCAACCAGCCGGCGCCGGGCGCGCTCGAGACCGCGCGCGCGGCCCTGCGCTCGTGAGCGGTACGGGCGATCCGGAGGCGATGGACGCCGTCCTGAAGCGGCTGCGCCGCGCGCAGGGGCAGCTGACCGGCGTCATCGCGATGATCGAGGCGGGCCGCGACTGCAAGGACGTGGTCACCCAACTGGCCGCCGTTTCACGCGCGTTGGACCGGGCCGGGTTCAAAATCATCGCCTCCGGCATGCGGGACTGCATGAACGCGGCGGACGGCGAGCAGCCGCCGCTCAGCGAGGAGGAGCTGGAGAAGCTGTTCCTGTCGCTGGCGTGACAGCGGCCGTGGGCGCGCCGTCCTCCTTCGGGGCGGCGCGCTTCTTCGGTGCGCCGCGCCCCAGCAGCACGACACCCGCGAGCGTCACGACCCCGCCGGCCACCTCCACGGGCGTCGGCACCTCCCCCAGCCACAGGTACGCGACCACGAGCGCCACACCCGGCACCAGGTACAGCGCGGCGGTCGCCGCCGTCACGGTCAGCCGGGCCACCGCATAGCCCCACACCACGAACCCGGCGGCGGACGGCAACAGCCCCAGATACAGCGCGGCCATGGTGGCACCGGCCGGAGCCCGGACCAGCTCGCCGAACGCACCCGGCGCCAGCGGGAGCAGCAGCGCCGTGCCTGCCCACATCGCGTAGCAGGCGACCTCGAGACCGGTGCGGTGCCGCAGCAGCGGCTTGATGGCGAAGTGGTAGACGGCCTGCACGACGGCCGCGCCCATGACGGCCCAGGCGGCGGTCGTATAGCCGGTCTCCCCGCCCGCGAGGGCGATCAGCGCGCAGCCGGCGAGCGCCGTGCCGGACCCCGCGACCGTGTGCCAGGTCGGCCGCTCCCCGAGGAACGCGACGGCGAGCAGCGCGCTGATGGCGGGCACCGACGCGACGATCAGGCTCGCGGTTCCGGCGGGCACCCTCGTCTCGCCCCAGTTGAGCAGGAGTTGGTACGCGCTCATGCCGCAGGCGCCGACCACGAGGATGCGCGGCAGATCGGCCCGACTCGGCCTGCGCACGCCCAGGAACGGCGCCACGGCGAGCAGCCCGAGCGACGCGGAGGCGAGCCGTACGAAGGAGAGCGCGGCGGGCCCGTAGCCGTCGAGGGCGACGCGGATGGCCGGGAACGCGGAGGCCCACAGCAGCACGGTGGCCGCGAGGGCGAGGGAGGTCTTGTCGAACGTCACGGACTTCACCCTCCCGACCCTGCTCCGTAGAATGAGAAAGGTCCAGTTACTCTTTCTTTCCCTTTCGAGAAGGTGAGCTTTGGTGTTGGAGGTGCGGCGGCTGCGGCTGCTCGCGGAGTTCGCCACGCACGGCACGGTGGCGGCGACCGCCGGGGCCCTGCATCTGACGGGGCCCGCGGTCTCGCAGCAGCTGGCGGCCCTGGAGAAGGAGACGGGGCTGACGCTCCTGGAGAAGCACGGCCGGGCGCTGCGGCTCACCGGCGCGGGGCGGCTCCTCGTGGAGCACGCCCAGGTGGTGCTCGCCGACCTCGCCGCGGCCGAGGCCGACGTGGCGGCGCTGCGGCAGGGGCGGCCGGGCGCGGTGCGGATCGCCGCGTTCCCGTCGGCGGCGCGGGTGCTGCTCCCTCTGGTGTGGCCGGAGCCCGGTGCGGACGCGCCGCGGCTGCACCTCGTCGAGCACGAGCCGGACGCCGCCGACGAGGCGCTGCGGCAGCGGACGGTCGACGTCGCGGTCACGCACGCGTACAGCCTGCTCCCCCGGCCGCTGCCGCCGGGCTGCGAGCAGCGTCATCTCTTCGACGAACCGGTGGAGTTGGCGCTGCATCCCGATACGGCGGCCCGGCACGGTCTCGCGCCGGGCGACAAAGCGGACCTCGCCGCGTTCGCGCAGGAGGCTTGGCTCGTGCCCGGCACCGACACCGCCTGCCACGAAATGACCCAACGGGCCTGCGGGGCCTCCGGGTTCGTGCCGCGCGCGGTGGCGCGGGCGAGCGACTTCGGGGTACTGACGGCCCTGGTGACCCGGGGCGCGGGTGTGGCCCTCGTGCCCCGACTCGCCCTGCCGACACACCTGGAGGGCGCCTCCCTGCACCCGCTGCACTCCCCCGTGCTGCGCACCGTGCGGGCCGTGTACCGGGCGGGCACGGCCGGGCACCCCGACGTCGCGTACGTACTGGACCGGCTCAGCGAGGCCGCTTCCGGTCGGCCCCACTGAACAGGTGGCTTCAGGCGGCCCGCCGCGCCAGCGCGCCGTGGCGGCGCACGAGGTCCGCGTACCGGTGGCCGCTGCCCTTGATGGTGCGCTTCTGCGTCGCGTAGTCGACGTGGACGAGACCGAACCGCTTGTCGTAGCCGTACGCCCACTCGAAGTTGTCGAGCAGCGACCAGGCGAAGTACCCGGCGAGCGGGACGCCCTGGCCGATCGCGCGGGCACAGGCCGCGAGGTGCCGCACCAGGTACGCCTCGCGCTCGGGGTCGTCGACGGTGCCGTCGGGACGTACGACGTCGGGGTACGCGGAGCCGTTCTCGGTGACGTACAGCTTGCGGGCGCCGTAGTCGTGGGTGAGGCGGAGCAGCAGGGCCTCGATGCCGGCGGCGTCGACCTCCCAGTCCATGCCGGTGCGCGGGAGGCCGGGGCGCGGCACGGCGTCGGCGAACGGGGCGGGTCCCGACGGGTCGTCGGCGATGGCCGAGGAGAAGTAGTAGTTGAGGCCGAGCCAGTCGAGCGGTTCGGCGATGGTCGCCAAGTCACCGGATCTCTCCGGGAGTTGGACTCCGTACACCTCCAGCATGTCCGCCGGGAAGCCGCGGCCGTGCACCGGGTCGAGCCACCAGCGGTTGGCGTGGCCGTCCATGCGGCGGGCGGCGGCTACGTCCTCGGGGCGGTCGGTGGCGGGTTCGACGTGGGCGAGGTTGTTGACGATGCCGATCTCGGCGTCCGGCACGGCGGCGCGGATCGCCTGCGTGGCGAGGCCGTGGCCGAGGAGCAGGTGGTAGGAGGCACGGACGGCGGCGGTCAGGTCGGTGAGCCCCGGCGCCATCCGGCCCTCCAGGTGGCCGATCCAGGCCGAGCACAGCGGTTCGTTCAGCGGTGTCCACTGCTTCACCCGGTCCCCGAGGCGTTCCGCGACCACGGCGGCGTACGCGGCGAAGTGCTCGGCGGTCTCCCGCACCGGCCAGCCGCCGCGGTCCTGGAGCGCCTGCGGCAGGTCCCAGTGGTAGAGCGTGACCGACGGGGTGATGCCCTCGGCGAGCAGCGCGTCGATCAACTCGTCATAGAAAGCGAGGCCCTTGGGGTTCACCGGCCCGTCGCCGCCGGGGACGACGCGTGGCCAGGCGACGGACAACCGGTAGGCATTGGTGCCCAGTTGACGCATCAGGCCGATGTCCTCGCGCCAGCGGTGGTAGTGGTCGCAGGCGATGTCACCGTCGTCGCCGCCGTCGATCTTTCCCGGTGTGTGCGCGAAGGTGTCCCAGATGGAGGGCGCGCGGCCGTCCTCGGCGACGGCTCCTTCGATCTGGTACGCCGATGTGGCCGTGCCCCACAGAAAGTCGGGCGGGAAGGCGGCGAGGTCAAGAGGGTCGGACACGAAGTTCCTTTCAGTCATGGCCACTTGACCGTTGACGGTCACTTGACGGCTCCCGCGGTCAGGCCGGTCACGAGGTAGCGCTGGAGCAGCAGGAAGCCGGCCACGACGGGCACGCTCACGACGAGCGAGGCGGCCATGATCTGGTTCCAGTACACGTCGTTGAGGTTGGCGTAGGCGCCGAGGCCGACGGAGAGCGTGCGGGTGGTGTCGTTGGTCATGACGGAGGCGAAGAGGACCTCGCCCCACGCGGTCATGAACGCGTAGACGGCGACGGCCACGATGCCGGGGATGGCAGCAGGGACGATGATCCGGAAGAGCGCGCCGAGCGGCCCGCAGCCGTCGACGAGGGCCGCCTCGTCGAGATCGCGCGGCACCGACTCGAAGTACCCGATGAGCATCCAGATCGAGAACGGCAGCGTGAACGTCATGTACGTGAGGATCAGCCCGCCGCGCGAGCCGAACAGGGCGATGCCGGTGGCGTTGCCGATGTTGACGTAGATCAGGAACAGCGGCAGCAGGAAGAGGATGCCGGGGAGCATCTGCGTCGACAGCACCGTCACCGTGAAGACGCGCTTGCCGCGGAAGCGATAGCGGCTGACGGCGTACGCGGCGAAGACCGCGACGACCACCGAGCAGACGGTCGCCGTGCCCGCCACGACGAGTGAGTTCATGAAGTAGCGGGCCAGCGGGACCGTCGACCAGATGTCGATGTAGGGCCGGATCGTCAGGCTGCTGGGGATCCAGCGGAACGCGCCCTGGACGTCCTGGAGCGGCTTGAGCGAGCTGGACACCATCACGTAGACGGGCAGCAGGACGAAGCCGGCGAGCAGGGTGAGGAAGATCCGGCGGGACCAGAGGAAGGAGCGCGGCGGCGCCGACGGCGACCTGTACCGCGGACGCGCCGGCTGTGTGTCAGACATCGGCGGTCTTCCTCCCCCTGGACGTGAGCACCAGGTACACGCCCGTCACGACGAGCAGGAACAGCAGCAACAGGACGGACATCGCGGAGCCGGTCCCGAAGTCCCATGTCACGAACGATGCTTGATAGATGTGGACCGAGATCAGGTCCGCTGCCTCGGGCGCCGCCTTGCCGAACATCACGTACGGCGTGTTGAAGTCGTTGAACGTCCAGAGGAACAGGACGAGGACCAGGACCTGGTTGACGGGCCGCAGCGACGGCAGCGTGATGCGGCGCAGTTGCTGCCACAGGCCCGCACCGTCGAGGGCGGCGGCCTCGTACAGGTCCTTCGAGATGTTCTGCAACCCGGCCATCACGATGAGGAAGGCGAACGGCCAGCCCTTCCACACGGAGACGGTGAGCAGCGCGAAGAAGCTGTTGTCGCCGATGAGCCAGAACGACGGCTTGTCGGTGAGGCCGAGCTGGTCGTGCAGTACGTGGTTCACCAGGCCGTTGTCGTGCTGGAACAGGAACACCCAGGTGATGACGGCGGCGTACACGGGCAGCGCGTACGGGACGAGGAACAGGGCGCGCAGCAGGCCGCGCCCCTTGAACGACTCCTGCATGAAGACGGCCGCCGCCGTGCCGATCACCCAGCACAGGGCGACCGAGGCGACGGTGAACAGGCAGGTGGTGACGAAGGACTTGAGGAGTGCCTCGCCGATGGCGCCGTCGAAGTCGACGGCGACCTTGAAGTTGTCGAGGCCGCTCCAGGGGGCGGTGGTCCAGTCGCGCAGGAAGAGCCGGGTGAGCTGCTTGAAGCTCATCAGGATGCCCATGGCCATGGGCACCAGGTGGACGAGGAGTTCGAGCACCAGGGCGGGCAGGAGCAGGAGGTAGGGCAGGCCGAACCGGCGGATCCGTCCGGGGCGGCGGGCCCGGCCGCCCGCCGCCTTGGGGGACTTGGGGCCGACGGCCGGCTCGGCCGACCGTTCGACCGTCGTGGTGGGTGTGGTCGTCATCGGGGTTCCGCTCACTTGGTCGGCATCTGCTGCTGCGCCTTGGCGAGCTTGGCCTTGACGGTGGCGGTGGTGACGGGCCGGCCCGCGGCGGCGTCCGCGAAGAGTTCCTTCACGGCCGTGCCGACGGAGGTCTCGAACTGCGACTCGTCGGCGACCTGGGGCAGCGGCGCCGCGCTCGTGGCGATGGTCTCCTTGAGTGTCGCGACGGCCGGGACGTTGAACGCGGCGTCGTTCTGCGCGGACTTGACCGGCGGGATGGACCCGTACGCCTTGTTGAGGATCTTCTGCTCGGGGTCACTGGTCATGAACTTCACGAACTTGGTGGCGCCGCCGAGGTTGTCGGTGTCCTTGAAGACAGCCATGTTGATGCCGGCGACCATCGAGTTGGTGCCGCGGCCCTGGCCCGGCGCGCCGGACTGGACGGGCGCGGGCACCACGCCCCACTCGTCCTCCTTCATGCCCTGCGTCTTGAAGGTCGCGGAGGCGGTCTGCCACAGCACCATCGCCGTCTTGTCCTTGGAGAAGTCGCTCAGGGACTGGTTCTGCGCGTACTCGGCGTTGCCCGGCGCGATGATCTTGTCCTTGGCCATCAGGTCGACGTACTGCTTCACGCCCGCGACCGCGCCCGGCGAGGTGAAGTCGGGTTTGCCGTCCGCGGTGAACCAGTCGGCGCCGTGCTGCTTGGCGAGGACGAAGACCTGGTGGATGTTGTTGGACAGGTTCGAACCCTCGGCGCCGATGCCCCACTTGCCGCCCTTGGAGATCTTCTTTCCGGCGGCGACGACCTCGTCCCAGGTCGCCGGGGGCTTCGCTATGCCCGCGTCCTTGAACATCTGCTTGTTGTAGTAGAGCGCGTACGCCATCGAGTACAGCGGCACCGCGGCCGGGTCCTTGCCCTGTACGCCCGCCGAGCCCAGTGCGGAGGCGACGAACCGGTCCTTGCCGCCGATCTTGTCGAAATTCTTGGCGTCCCAGGGCAGCAGGGCGCCGCTCGCCTGCAACGAAGCGCTCCAGGTGTTGCCGATGTTGAGGACGTCCGGGCCCTGGCCCGAGGTGGTCGCGGTGAGGATCCGGTCGAGGAGGCTGGACCAGGGAACGACCTCCAGCTTCACCTTGATGCCGGACTGCTTCTCGAACTTGTCGAGTTCCGGCTGGAGGACCTTCTTGTCGACTTCGACGCTGGCCCCCTGGTTCGAGGCCCAGTACGTGAGGGTCTTCGGGGAGTCGTCGGATCCACCGCTGGTCGGCGAACCGCCGCCGCAGGCGGTGGCCGCGAGGGCGAGCGAGAGGGTGATGGCACAGGCACAGGCGGCGCGGATTCTGCTCATGGCTCCAGGCGTCCCTTGTCCGGAGGATGGTCCGACGCGTTCAGGAACTGAACGCGGTCAGGACTTAATTTAGGACGTGAGTTAAGCGCCGAGGGGCTGGGGCGTCAAGGACTTCGACAAGTTCCGGGCCCAAGCGAACAGAGCGGGTTCAAGACTCGGACCCGCCGGCGTACCGCGCCGACCGGTCAGCCGATCACGAGGGGCAACTTCCGTGCCAGCGCGCCGAGTTCCTCCTTCTCCCGCTCCGTCGCAGGTCGGCGCCCCGTTCCGACGAGCAGCACGTCCGTGTCGGGCCACGACGCGGGGAACGCGGTGCCGGCGATGCCCTCCAGGAGCGCCCGCGCCCGTCCCAGACCCTCCTCCGGCGGCCCGGGCACGTCCGTGAGGTGGGCGACCAGGTCGAGGTGGTGCAGCGTCCACTCCAGGACGTACGCGGTGAGGTAGTCGCCCACCGTGAGGACCTGCTCCTGCGTGCTCACGCGGGCGTCCGGGTCGGCGAGCCCTGCGGCACGCCCAGCCGCAGAGCCGACGTCGTCGAGGTGGAACGTGAGCAGCGCCGGGTCCTGGTAGGCGGCGGCGAGGCGGACGGTCAGCGCGTCGAGCGGGTCCTCACCGGTCGGCGGCTCGTCACTCACGTGCCAGTACGTCACCGCGTCGACGGTCGGCTCCGCCGACGCGGGGGTGGCGAGGGTGATCAGCACGTCCTGCGCGTCGATGACCAGGTGACACACCAGGTCGCGCACCAGCCATCCGGTGCAGCCGGAGGGCCGCTCGAAGGCCGGCTCGGGGAGGTCGGCGACCGCGGCGCGCAACGCGGCCCATGAGCGCGAGAAGAGTTCCGTCGAACGCGAGGAGAGATCCGCCGAACGCGAGAAGTGATCCACGGCGGCACGCTATGCGGGGCGGGGACGCGGGACAAGCGCATTCGACGTGTGTGGTTCGATGCCCTCGACGGGACCGGCGGCGAGATGGATGTGCGCGTGTGAGCGGGGATACGGGTGTCAGGGCGCGGCGGAGCAGTGATCTGGCCGACTGTGTGGAAGCGATGCGCGCCGTGCACCACGCGGACGGCTATCCGACCAACTGGCCGAAGGATCCCGCGGGTTGGCTGAGTGACGGAGAGGTCGTGGGCGCGTGGGTCGGATGCCACGACGAGCGTGTCGTCGGGCACGTCCTGCTGGCCCGGCCCGCCCCGGGCGACGTGGCACCCACCATCGTCCCGGCAGGCACTCCGGTCGCCGTCGTGGGGCGGCTGTTCGTGGCGCCGTCCGCGCGCGGCCACCGGCTCGGTGCGGCACTCCTGGAGCGGGCCGCGCGCGAGGCCCGTCGGCACGGCGCCCTGGCCGTGCTCGACGTCGTCGCCACCGACTCCGCCGCGATCGCGCTGTACGAACGGCTCGGGTGGCGGTTCCTCGCGCGGGGCCAACAGGAGTGGGGGACGGGCGAGTTGGTGACCGTCAGGTGTTATTCGGCGCCGTCCGGGGACTGACCGCCGGATGCCGGGCGCCTGCGGCGGCGCAGCGGCACCACGTCCATCGACGCCAACCGCTGCTCGTCCGCCACGAGTTCGATGCCGGTGATGCGGGGCGGGTCCGTCGTGAGGTCGACCTCCACGGCGAAGGCGACCTTGAGGGTGCCCGCGTGCGTCCACACGACACCGGCCGTGCCGTCGAGCAGAGCGAGCCGGGCGGCCTTGGCACGGCCCGCGTACAGGGAGGCCACCGCACGCGCGCCGACCACCTCCCGCTCGGAACCCATGGCGATCGCCGCGGCGTCCGAGCGGACCACGACCTCCGGGTCGAGCACGGTGAGCAGCGCCTCGAAGTCACCGCCCTGCGTCGCCGCGAGGAAAGCCTCGACGACCTCGCGGCGGCGCTCGCGGTCGGCCGCCTCCGTGGCGCGCGGGTCGGCCTCGCGCACCCGGCGCCGCGCGCGGCTGGCGAGCTGGCGGGTGGCGGCGGGGGTGCGCTCGACGATGGGCGCGATCTCGTCGAACGGCACGGTGAACAGGTCGTGCAGCACGAAGGCCAGGCGCTCCGCGGGGGCGAGCCGGTCGAGGACGACCATGAGCGCGAGACCCAGGGAGTCGGCGGTGACCGCCTCGTCCGCCGGGTCCACGGGCCCCTCGCCCCTCTCGCCCCTCTCGTCCTCCTGTGCCTCGAGCGGGTCCTCGCGGCGGGTGGCGCGGGCGCGCAGCGCGTTGAGGCAGATGCGGGAGACGACCGTGGTCAGCCAGGCGGCGAGGTTGTCGATGGTGTCGGCCTCGTCCGTGCGACCGAGCCGGAGCCATGCCTCCTGCACCACGTCGTCGGCCTCCGCGGACGAGCCGAGCATCCGGTGGGCGACGGCGCGCAGCCGCGGGCGGTGCTCCTCGAAGCGGGCGGCCAGGGCTTCGGCATCGGCCATCTGTCACATTCCTTCGTGATGTCGTGTCATGGCAGTGCGCCACCCCATCTTGTCCGTAAAGGAGAACCGCATGTCGCAGGCCGCGCCCGCCCGTTCGGCGAAGCAGCGCAAGCAGGACACCCTCGACCGCCTGGAGCGGGAGGTCGACGCGTGGGTCGCGACGGCCGGGTCCGAGGGCGGCACGCCGTACATGATGCCGCTGTCGTTCCTGTGGCGGGACGCGTGCCTGTACGTGTCGACGCGTGCCACCAATCCGGTGGCGCGCAACCTCGTGGCGAGCGGGCAGGTGCACCTCGGCATCGGGCCGACGCGAGACGTCGTGCACATCACCGGACGCTGCGAGGCGCTCTCCGCCGACGAGGTCACCGAACCATTCGCGGACGCGTTCGCGGCGGCCGCCGGGTTCGATCCGCGTGCGGCCGACGGCCCGTACGTGTACTTCCGCATCCGGCCCGTGCGCATCCAGGCCTGGCGCGAGGCGAACGAGCTGACGGGCCGTGACCTGATGCGGGACGGGGTGTGGCTGGACATGGACTGACGCGACCGTGCCCCCGTCGCGCTCCGGAAGCGCGGCGGGGGCACATGTCGTACGGGAGGACGGGACAGGGGCGGAGGTCAGCCGACCGGCTCCGGCTCCTTGTCGGCCGCGGGGCCCGTGTTCTCCGCGTGCCAGTCGGCGTTGTCGGCGAGCGGCTTCTCCTTCAGGACGAAGGCGAGGACGAGGCCGACAGCGAAGACGGGCAGCAGGTACAGGAAGATCGGGACGAGCGCTTCCTGGTAGGAGCTGACGACCGTGTCGCGCAGGTCGGCCGGCAGGGCGCGGACCAGCGCCGGGGTCAGCGAGTCGCTGTCGCCGACCTTGGCGGCGGCCTCGGCGGGGATGCGCGAGGCCAGCTGGTCGGTGAGGCGGCTGGCGAACACCGCGCCGACGACGGCCGTGCCGAGCGTCGCGCCGATCTCCCGGAAGAAGTTGTTCGCGGAGGTGGCGGTGCCGACCTCCGAGCCCGGGAAGTCGTTCTGCACGGCCAGCACGAGGGTCTGCATCATCAGGCCGACGCCCGCGCCCGCGAGGCCGACGTACACGCACACCAGCCAGACCGGGTCGGACACGTCGAGCGTCGACATCAGGTAGGCGGTGAGCATGATGATCGCGGTACCGGCGATCGGGTAGATCTTGTACTTGCCGGTCTTGGACATGATCGCGCCCGACGGCAGGGCGGTGCCCATGATGCCGACGACCATGGGGATCAGCAGCAGTCCGGACTCGGTGGCGGACTTGCCGTAGACCATCTGCAGGTAGGTGGGCATGTAGCCGACGATCGCGAACATGCCGAGACCGATGACGATCATGCCGAGCAGGGTGGCGACGTTGAAGATCGGGCTGCGGAACAGGTGCAGCGGGATGACCGGCTCCTCGGCGCGCTTCTCGGCGAAGAAGAACAGCACCCAGGCGACGACCGCTCCGATACCGAGGCCGATGACCAGCGGGTCGGACCACTCGTACTGCGTGCCACCCCACGAAGCGAACAGCACGGTGCAGGTGACGGCCGCGGCCATCAGCGCCGTGCCGAGGTAGTCGAGCGTGACCTGGACGGCCTTGCGCGGCAGCTTGATCGCGACGGCGGCGACGAAGAACGCGAGGATGCCGAGCGGCAGATTGATCCAGAACGCCCAGCGCCAGGAGTGCTCGTCGGTGAACCAGCCGCCGAGCAGCGGCCCGACGACGGAGGAGAGACCGAACACGGCGCCCATCGGGGCCATGTACTTGGCGCGCTCACGCGGCGGCACCAGGTCGGCGATGATCGCCTGCGAGGTGATCATGAGGCCACCGCCGCCGAGGCCCTGGAGGGCGCGGCCGACGATCAACGTACCCATGTTCTGGGCGAGTCCGCAGACCACCGAGCCCACCAGGAACAGGGCTATGCCCGCGAGAAAGATGTTCTTGCGGCCCATGAGGTCGCCGAGCTTGCCGTAGACCGGCATGCCGATGGTGGCGGCGAGGATGTACGCGGTGGTGATCCAGGCCATGTGCTCGATGCCGTTGAGCTCGCCGACGATGGTCGGCAGCGCGGTCGAGACGATGGTCTGGTCGAGCGCGCCGAGCAGCATGGTCAGCATCAGCGCGGCGAAGATCAGGCCGAAGTTGTGCGGCTTGACCGTGCTCTCTTCGATCCCGTCGGCCGCCGGGTCGGGGCCGGAGTCGATGCCCTCGGAAGCGGGGGCGTGCGTCATTGCGGTGTTCTCCGATGTGGTGTGCGAGTGGAGTGGTACAGGGCTGACCCTGCGGCGGGAGAGCGGTTGCCGCGTACGGGTGATTCGGTGGTGCCGGTCCGGGGAGGAGCGGGGAGAGGGGAGTTCCATGGGTGACCGCGAGGGGGAGGTGGTCACACGGGTGGCGCGCCTACTTCACGGCGGCCGGTCCCAGCAGCGCCCGCAGCGCATCGAAGGATGCGCGTACGCGCTCGGCGGGCCCGGCGCCTTCGTCGGCGTGCGTGCCCGACTGGTGCCATCGCTTGATCCCGCTGCGTACGGTCGCCATGGCGACGCCCGCGAGCAGTTCGGCCGCCTCACCGTCGGGCGGGGTGCCGGTGCGCCGGGCGATGAGTCCGGCGAGGTCCCGTTCGACCGCCTCGCACTGGGCGAGGAACGTGGCCAGGACCGAGGGCACGCCCTCCGCGATGCGCAGCGAGTCCTCCAGTTCCTGCGGCTCGGGGGCCGCTTCCTGGAGGTGGTCGGCGAGAATGTCGCCGAGGTCGCGCAGCACCGCGTCGGTCCCGCTCCCCTCCCCCTCGGCGAACCGCTCCGCGAGTGCGGGCGGCACGGTGCCGGGGAGTGCGAAGAGGGCGGCTTCCTTGCTGGGGAAGTAGTTGAAGAAGGTCCGCGGTGAGACGCCGGCCTCCTTGCTGATCATCTCGACCGTGACCTGCGCGAAGCCCTGCTCCCGGGCCAGCCGGACCGTGGCCGCGTGCAGTTCGCTGCGCGTCTGGCGGCGCCTGCGAGCGCGCAGCCCCTCGGCGGGGGCGCTCGGTTGCTGGTCGGAGACGGTCACGGGCGTGATTCTTGCACACTGTGCAAACCTTGCGCGCACTGCACCCCCGTCCCGCGACGTGCCTCGCGTCACACATTCGCGTTAGGGTCGTATGCCTGCATTCGCCGCATTTCATTCCTTTGGCGGCACGAAACGACCACGACGGACCAACCACGGACTGGGGACTTCCGATGCGCGCTCGTCACGTCACACGTCATGCCACGGCGGCCGTCGCCGCCGCCCTCGCTCTGACGGCACTCACCGTGCCCACCGCGGGAGCGGCCGGCTCCGCCGCGCGCACCGCACTCGAGCGCTGCGGCGAGAACGATGTGACCGTGCGGGCCGCGCCCTCGGACGACAACGCCGACATCCTGAAGCTGAGCGTGCGCAACGACTCCTCGAAGGCCTGCCTCGTCGACCGCGTTCCGACGGTCACGTACGGGGAGCTGGACGGGGCGGCGCTGCCGCTGCCGACGGTGCCGCACGCCGGGCGCACGCTGGCCGCGCACGACACGGCGTACGCGGCGGTCCTGTCGGTCTCCGACGCGGAGGACGCCAAGGACGAGGCGCCCGCCGTCATGTACGTGACGGTGGCCGCGATCCCCGATCAACAGGGCCGCAGCTTCCAGGCGCTGACCCTCGGTTCACCGACGGGCGTGCGGGTGTGGGAGCCCGTGACGACGCTGTGGCAGCCCTCGGCCTCACAGGCCCAGCAGGTACTGGTGGAGCAGACCACGGGCCGCGACACGCTGGCGGTCTGACGGCCCGTAGAACCCCGGTCGGGTCGGGACCAACGCCCCCGCACCGGGGACCTTGGTCCCGGCCCCCTGCCCCGTACGCCGCGCCTAGCCTTGGGTTACTCCCCCGTATCGAGTCCGCACGAGACCGAGGCACCACGATGGCGCATCTCCCCTACCCGAGTGGCCCCCGCCCCTCACGGCACAGGCGGCGTTCGACACGTACCCGGCTCACGCTCGCCGGCGCTGTCGCCGCGGCCGCCGTCGCCATCGGCGTGATCACGGCATCCGGCGGCACCCACACTGTCACCGGTGGCTCGGCACCCGTGGCGCCCTTCGCACACGCGCGGTGAGTGCCGAGTCGTCGTGCACGCGCGCCCCGGGCAGCCGGTGTCGGGCGGCGACGAATGCCGCGTCCACGTCGCTCGTGCCGGTGGCCATGCACAGGCTGTAGCCGATGTCGTCGAGCCGGCGCTGCGCGGCAGGGCCCCCGTCGTCGGCGTCGAGCGCGCTGAGCATCTCGTACTCGCGGATGAGATCGGTCAACAGGGCGGGATGGGCGAGGAGCATGTTCTGCCACTCCCTTCCGTCGTCGTCTGCTGTCACACGGTCCACCCTCTGACTCCCCTGTCACAGGAGACCAAAACACACCCCGGGACGGGATTTCAGAACGCTCATGCGTGCGTCAGCGCGAGGCGGGCGGCGCGGAGTTCACCGGTTCCAGTGCCAGCAGCGTCGCGTCGTCCTGGAGGCGGCCCCCGGCGTGGTGCAGCAGGTCGGCCGAGAGCGCGGCGGTGAAGGGGGCGAGCGGCAGTGCGCTCAGCTCGGTGGCGCGCTCGGCGAGGGGGTAGAACTCACCCTCCGCGTCACGGGCCTCGGTGGCGCCGTCGGTGTGCAGCAGCATGCGGTCCCAGGCGGCCGCGGATATCTGCTCGGCGCCGCACCAGCCGTGCGCGAGGTCGAGCAGACCGAGCGGCGGCGCCGGGACGGGCACGGCGGCCGGCACCGCGGACCCGTCACGGATCAGGAGGGGCGGCGGATGCCCGCAGCACACCACCTCCGCGGACCCGTCGGGTGCGACCGTCACCAGCGTGGCGGTGACGAACCTGTCGGGGTCCTCGGAGTGCGCGACCAGCGAGTGCAGCCGCACCGCGAGCACCTCCAACGTCCGCTGCACGCACGCGAGCCGGCGCCAGGTGCGCAGGACCGCGTCGGCCGTGCGGGACAGCTCGGCGCCCTTGCCCATCACGTCCCCGATGAGCAGCCGGGTCCCGTACGGCGTGTCCACCACGCCGTGCAGATCGCCACCCGCGCCGCCGTCAGGACCCGCGCCGGCCGCCAGCCGCCGGGCGCTGACGCCGAGCGTGCCGAACGTCTCGGGCAGGGAGGTGGTCGATGACGGACGGGTGGTCATGAGGGCCTTTCGAGAGGGGGCCGGACGTCTCGGCTCCGGTTGTGCCGGTGGGGCGCGGCTCGATCGGCGCGACGGCCGTGGCGTTCCCGGAAGTGTAGTCAGCCGGGCGCGCCGTGTGACGGTTTCCCCGAAGTGCGTGCGGAAATCGCGGGAGACGTGCCAACTGCCCATGTTCCCTTTCCCGTTCGAGTGGTCGTCCGGTGAAGGGGGTTCGCTCGCACCCTGTTCCCTCTAGCCTGGCGACGGCAGTCGCAGCATCCGCGCCGCACGAGGTGAGCCCGTATGAATCCCAGTCCCACCCGGCGCACGCCGGGAGACCTGCCCGCCGAGACCACCAGTTTCGTCGGGCGGCGCCGGGAGCTGGGCCAGGTCGAGGACGTGCTGACGCGGGCCAGGCTCGTCACGCTGACCGGGCCCGGCGGCGTCGGCAAGACCCGGACCGCGGTGCGTGCGGCACGCGAGTTGCGGGAGACGTATGCCGACGGAGTGCGGCTCGTGGAGCTCTCCGCGCTGCACGACCCGGCGCTGCTCGCGAACGCGGTCGCGGCGGCGCTCGACCTGCCGGAGCAGGCGGCGCGGCCCGCCATCGAGGTGATCGCCGACCATCTGGAGGGGCGCGAGCTGCTGTTGCTGCTCGACACCTGCGAGCATCTGGTCGACGCGTGCGCGGTGCTCTGCGACGAACTGCTGCGCTGCGCACCCCGGTTGAGGATCGTCGCCACCAGCCGGCAGCCGCTCGACGTGCCCGGGGAGCACGTCCTGGCGATCGGCCCGCTGAGCATGCCGGAGCCCGCGGACGGCGCGGGGCGGGAGTGCGACGCGCTGGCGCTGTTCGCCGACCGGGCGTCCGCTGCGGTGCAGGGCTTCACGGTCGGCGAGGACAACCGGGCGGACGTGCTGGCGCTGTGCCGCCGGCTCGACGGGATCCCGCTCGCCATCGAACTCGCGGTCTCCCGGCTGCGTGTGCTGTCGCTCGACGAGATGCTGGCCCGGCTCGACGACCGGTTCCGGCTGCTCACCGGCGGGCGCCGCACCTCGGTGCCGCGCCATCAGACACTGCGTACGGCGATCGGCTGGAGCCACGACCTGTCGACCGCGGCGGAGCGGCTGTTGTGGGCCCGACTGTCCGTGTTCGCGGGGGAGTTGAGCCTCCAGGCGGCCGAGGTGGTGTGCGCCGACGAGGAGATCCTGCCGGTCGAGGACGTGCTGACCTCGCTCATCGGGCTCGTCGAGAAGTCCGTCGTGGTGCGGGTCGAGACCCCCGAGGGCACGCGGTACCGGATGCTCGACACCATCCGCGAGTACGGCCTGGAGCAGCTCGCCGCGCTCGGCGGCGAGGAGCGGGCCCGGCGGCGCCACCTGGAGTACTTCCTCGACGCGGCGCGCGCCTTCGACCAGGAGTGGACGGGCGACGCGCAGATCCCCCTGCTGCGGGCGCTCGTGCGGGACCAGGCCAATGTCCGGATCGCCCTGGAGCACTGCGTCGCGACGCCCCGGCTGCACTGCGACGGCCTGGAGATGGCGACGGCACTGTGGGGCTACTGGCACGCGACCGGGCTGCTCACCGAGGGCCGCTACTGGCTGCGCCGCACCCTGGACGGCTGCCGCGACGACACACCACAACGCGTGAAGGCCCTGTGGCTGATCAGCTGGTACATGGACATCCAGGGGGAACGGGGCAAGAACGAGGCGCTGTTGAAGGAGGCCGAGCAGATCGCCGCGCGGATCGGCGACCGCGTCGGCGCCACGTGGACGTTCTCCTTCCAGGCGCACCGCCGGTACTTCCTCGGCCAGATGGAGGGCTGCGCCGACGACTTCGACGAGGTCCGGGCCCGGATGACGGCGCTCGGCGACGACACCGGCCTGCTCATGCTGGGCTTCTACGCCGGGTTCATGCTGATCATCACCGGCGACCACGAGAAGGGCATCGCCTGGTGCGACGACTCGCTCGCACGCGGCGCCGCGCATCCGGGCGAGCAGTGGGCGCGCAGCTGGGCCCTGTGGGTCAAGAGCGTGGGGCTGTGGCTGAAGGGCGATCACGAGGCGTCCGTGGAGTGCGCCCGCGAGGGCATCCGCAGCAAGGCGGCGCTGCACGACCTGATGGGGCTCGCCCACTTCCTGGAGGGACTGGCCTGGCACGCGGGGCAGTTGCGGCGCTTCGAGCGGGTCGCGACGCTGCAGGGCGCGGCCGACGCGCTGTGGCGGCGGGCCGCGAAGGAGGCCAGGTTCGGCCTCCCCGTGCTGCACGAACTGCACACGCGGGCCGCGGACCCGGCCCGCGAGGTGCTCGGTGCCGACGGTTACCACCACTCGTTCGAGGAGGGCGCGACGCTGCCGCTCGACGCCGTGCTGGACCTGGCACTCGACGACGAGTCGGCGCCGTCCCCCGACGTGCCTCCGCAGCGCTCGGGCCCCACCGACGGGCTCACTCCGCGCGAGCGCCAGGTGGCCGCCCTGGTCGGCGACGGCTGCACGAACCGGGAGATCGCGGCGAAGCTCGTGGTGTCGAAGCGGACGATCGACTCCCATGTGGAGCACATCCTCACCAAGCTCGGTTTCACCTCCCGTTCCCAGATCGCCGCGCTGCACGCCACATCCGCCGCGGACTCCGTCGTTCCACCCTCCGAGGTGTGACGAAGCAGGTCGTAAGGGCGCGAACAGCCGCTACCTTGAGTACGAAACGACACCTCACCCAGGCCCACGGAGGCCGGATGGCCGAGGACGGTGCACGGGGGTCGGGCCCGCTGCCGAGGTTGCGGCTCGACGAACTGCTCGAGGAACTCCAGGTACGCATCGGCGCGGTCCGGCGTACCCGCGACCGGTTGCAGGGGCTGCTCGAAGCGGTCCTGTCGGTGGGGCAGGAGCTGGATCTCTCCCAGGTGCTGCGGCGCATCGTGGAGGCCGCCGTGGTCCTGGTGGACGCCGAGTACGGGGCGCTCGGGGTGATCGGCGAGGACCGGCGCAAGCTGTCGCAGTTCCTGCCGGTCGGGATCAGCGACGACCTGCGCGCGGAGATCGGAGACCTGCCGTCGGGGCACGGTCTGCTGGGCGAGCTGATCCGGCACCCGGAGCCGCTGCGGCTTTCCGAGCTCGCCGGGCACCCCGCCTCCGCGGGCTTCCCGCCGCGCCATCCGCCGATGCACACGTTCGTGGGCGCGCCGATCCGGGTCCGCGACGACGTGTTCGGGAACCTGTATCTGACGCAGAAGCGCGGCGGCGGCGACTTCGACGACGAGGACGTGGCGGTGCTGCAGACGCTGGGCGCCGCGGCGGGCGTGGCGATCGAGAACGCGCGGCTGTACGAGGAGGTCCGACTCCGGGAGCGCTGGCTGCAGTTGAGCGCCGACTTCACCGGGAGCCTGCTCTCGGGCGCCGACGAGGCCGAGGTGCTGCGCCTCATGGTGGACCGGGCGCGGGAGATCACCGCCGCGGACCTCGGGGTGGTGGCCCTCCTGGTCCCCGGCGACCACCTGCTGCACGAGACACTGGCGCTCGGCGAGCGCGCCCGTGCGCACAGCGACGTGACCCTGCCGCGCGAGGGAACCTTCGCCGGAACGGCGCTCGCCGCGGGCGAGTTGGTCACGTCGGACGACATCCGCAAGGACCCGAGGATCACCTACCAGCCGGACCGCTGGGACGGCCTCGGGCCCGCCGTGGCGGTGCCGATCGGCACGTCGGAGGGGGTGCGCGGGGTGCTGATGCTGGCCCGCCGCGCCGAGCACGCGCCGTTCTCCGCCGCCGAGTTGATACCGCTGGGCGGGTTCGCGGGGCAGGCGGCGCTCGCCCTGGAGCTCGCGGACCGGCGGCGGGACGCGGAGCAGATGAGCCTCCTGGAGGACCGCGACCGGATCGCCCGCGACCTCCACGACCTGGCGATCCAGCGGCTGTTCGCGACCGGGATGACGTTGCAGAGCGCGCAGCGGTTCGTGCACCACCCGGAGGCGGCGGAGCGCCTGCTGCGGGCCGTGGACGACCTGGACACCACCATCAAGATCATCCGCTCCACGATCTTCGGCCTGCGCGAGCGCGGCGCCCCGCCGACCGGGTCCGGCCTGCGGGTGCGGGTCGTACGGGCGGTGGAGGACGCGGCCCAAGTCCTCGGCTTCACCCCGTCGTTGCGCATGGAGGGCCTGATCGACGCGGATGTGCCGGGGCCCCTCGCCGACGACGCGCTCGCCGTGCTCGGCGAGGCGCTCACGAACGTGGCCCGGCACGCGCACGCGTCCTCCGCCGATGTCGCGCTCGTGGTGCGCGGCGGTGCGCTGACGCTGACCGTGGCGGACAGCGGCGTGGGGATCGCCACCGAGGCCGACGGCCATCGCAGCGGGCTCGCCAACCTCGCGGCCCGCGCGGCACGGCGGGGCGGAGCGCTGACGGCCGCGGCACGGGACAGCGGCGGCACCCTCCTGGAGTGGACGGTGCCGCTGACCTCACCGTCCCAGGGCGCGTGAGCCGGTGGCCCTCACGGTCGGTGCCTGTCCTGCGGCAGCCTCGTCGCGATCACGGCTGCCTGGATCCGGCGCTCCACGCCCAATTTGGCGAGCAGCCGGGAGATGTTGTTCTTCACCGTCTTCTCCGACAGGAACAGCCGCCGCCCGATCTGCCGGTTGGTGAGCCCCTCCCCCACCAGCGCGAGGATGTCCCGCTCCCGGTCGGTCAGTTCGACGCCCTCGACCACCGGCGCTCCCGGGTCGGTCGTCGCGGCAGGGCCGCCCTGCTCGGGACCGCGCAGGCTGCGCATCAGGCGGGCCGTCGTCGCCGGGTCGAGCATGGACTCGCCCGCGGCGACGGTGCGTACCGCGGAGACCAGGTCGGAGCCCTTGATCTGCTTCAGTACGTAGCCGCCCGCGCCGGCCATGATGGCGTCGAGCAGCGCGTCGTCGTCGTCGAACGAGGTGAGCATCAGACAGCTCACGTCCGGGATGAGCACGCGCAGTTCGCGGCAGATGGTGATGCCGTCGCCGTCCGGGAGGCGCACGTCGAGCACGGCCACGTCGGGACGGAGCGCGGGTCCCCGCGCGAGCGCCTGCGCGGCGGTGGCCGCCTCGCCGACGACGGTCATGTCGGGTTCCGCTCCGAGGAGGTCGCGCAGGCCGCGCCGCACCACTTCGTGGTCGTCGAGCAGCAGGATGCGAATGGGCCGGTCCGCTGAGAAAGTTCGTGGTTGTGGCATACGGCCCCCTCGGATGTGGTGTCCCCGCACGGGTGGGTGCGAACCCGTCTTGATCCTGGGGCCGGACGGACTGATCCGCCAGGGCCGAACGGTACCGTTCATCCGGCCCTGGCGGCCCGGCGTGCGGGCTACGCGGCCCCCGACCCGTAGGGGGCGTAGAGGTCGAGCAGACGGGTGCGGGTGACGCTGAGGCGGTGGGCGAGCACGCCGCCGACCCACTGGGCCACGAAGGAGCCGAGGTCGGGGTCGGACGCGCACAGGAGGCGGACCGTGAAGGCGTCGAACTCGTGGGCCCTGACCCGGGTTTCGGCCCGCGCGCCGAGCTGCCACACGTACGGCGGGAACAGCCATGACCAGCCGATCAGTTCGCCGTGGCCGAGGTATTCGACGACGGGAGCGGGTCGGCCCGGCACCCGCATGTCGAGGGCGACGGTGCCGGTGCGCAGGATCCAGAAGCGGTCGGCGCGAGAGCCCTCGGCGAAGAGCCGGGTGCCTTCCGGGAAGCTCATGTCACGGGCGAAGCGCATCAGCCGGCCGCGGTACTCCTCGGGCAGGGTCTGACTCATCCGTGGTGCCGTGGTGGTCATGGGCGGACTCCTTCCGGATCTCCGGTGGCGTCATCGCGTCGTGCGGACCACGTCCTCGCGATACCTCGACGATGCCGGGCCCGCGCCCGCGGGGGCAGGGGCCGAACGGCTCCGGCGCGGGGCCCTGTCGGCTCTGCAGGTGGGCCCTTCCGGGCCCCTGAGCAGGTGCTCCGTGGCGCCGTCGAACTCACGTCCGGCGCAGCGGCGGCCCGGCGCTACGCGTGCCGCCGGCTCCACTCGGGCCCCACTCGGCTCCAGTCCCGCTCCCATGCCGCGATCCTGCGGTGATCGAGGACGCGGCGCAGGAAGAAGCGGGCGAGGAGGGCGAGGGTCGCGGTGATGATGGTGACCAGGAAGGCAGCGGTGAGCGCGCGGGCCCAGATGGCCTCGGTGCCCCAGGGCTCGGTGGTGACCCGGCCGCCCGGGTCGAGCCAGACGGCGGTGCGATCGCCGCGTTCGAGCCCGGCGGGGACGGGCGCCGTCGCCACGACGCTGCCTCGTACGTCATCGCGCCAGCGGACCTTGACCGGGTACGTGACCGTGTTCTGTACGCCGCTCTGGGACGGCACGTCGTCCGGGGCGTCCTCGACCAGTTTGGCCCGCACCATCTGCCGCTGAGCCACCTGTACGCGGGCTTCCCCGGCCGCGTCGGCATGGGTCGCCCAGCCGGCCACCGCACCCGCGGCGGGCGCCATCAGGAGGGCGAGCAGTCCGAGCAACAGCGCCGCCCACCCCTCGACCGCGTCCGACCTGCGCCGCAGGGGGTTCCCCTTGGCTTGCCTGAACTTCTTGCAGGTCGTCATCGTCACCTCCCTGCCAGCGTAAAGCCACGCTCGCGCTCCCGGGCCGCCCGGCACAGGGGCCGAACGGCCCCTCGTCGAGGGCCGGTTCGCCTCTGCCTGCGCAGGTCGGACCGGTGAGAGGGTCCCGGACACCGGGGCCCGTGAGCACCCGATCCGTCCGTGCTCCACACGAGTGACCACCGCCAGGCGTGGAACCCGCGGCGGAGGCACACCGTCCGCGTCACCGCCACGGAGAGGTTCCCGTCATGACCAGTAGCCGCGTACTGAGCGTCGGGACGGACGCTTCACGCGAGAGCGTGCACGCCGCGGACTGGGCGGCCCGCGAGGCACTGCGCCGCCGCCTCCCGCTGCGGCTCGTGCAGGCGGCGGGCACGCAGCGGCCCGCGCCCCGGCTCCCGGACGTCGATCTGCCCGACCGGGGCGTCCTCGACCTGGTCGCGCTCCGGCTCTCGTACGCCCACCCCGCCCTGGAGATCATCGCCCGGCGGCGCGCCGAGCAGCCGGTGGCCGCCCTGCTGGAGGCGGCAGCCGAGTCGGAGGCCCTGGTGCTCGGCTCGCGGGGCTTCACCGGCTACTCGGGATTCCTCGTCGGCTCGGTCGCCCTCGCGGTCACGGCGCGCGCCACGCGTCCGGTGGTCCTGGTGCGGGCCGGCGGGCTGCCGCAGGACGAGCGGGAGGGCCCCGACTTCCGTCCCGTGGTCGTGGGGCTCGATGTGACGGCGCCCGCCGACGAACTCCTCTCGTACGCCTTCGAGGCCGCGGCCCTGCGCCGCGCCCCGCTGCAAGCACTGCACGCCTGGACGCTGCCGCCGATGCGCGGCGACCGGCCGGACGGGGCGAGGCCGGGCGACGCCGCACGCCAGGAGGAGCGGCTGCGCCGGTCCCTCACGGAGGCGGTGCGGGCCTGGCGCACGAAGTATCCGGAGGTGCGGGTCGAGGAACGGCTCCTGTACGGGCAGGCGGGCCACCATCTCCTCAAGGCGGCCACCGGGGCGAGCCTCACGGTGGTGGGGCGGCAGAGCGACGTGTCCCATCTGGGCTGCACCGCGCACTCGGTGGTGCACCATGTGACCAGCCCGGTCGCGATCGTCCCGCACAGCTGACCGCGCGGGCCCCTCCGGGCACCGCCGTGCCGGAGCCGGAATCGCCGGGTTCCCGTGGGCGATTCGACGCGAGGCCTCAAGATCGTCGAGACTCGCCGTATGCGATACGGCGTAAATCTTCTCAACTTCGGCGACGGCATGACCCCCGAGCACCTGGTGCGCCAGGCCACGGACGCCCGGGACCTCGGCTTCACCTTCGCGATGATCTCCGACCACATCGTGGTCACCCCGGACGTGCACTCGGTGTATCCGGCCCCGTTCTACGACCAGTTCACCCTGGCCGCACACCTCGCAGGACGCGTGCCCGGTCTCACGCTCGGCACGACGATCACCGTCATCCCCTACCGGCACCCCCTGCACACGGCCCGCCTCGCGGCGAACGTCGACCAGTTGAACGACGGCGGCTTCATACTCGGCGCGGGTGTCGGCTGGTCCGCGGAGGAGTACCGCGTGCTCGGCGTCCCGTTCGAGGAGCGCGGCGCCATCACCGACGAGTACCTCGCGGCGATCCGCGGCTCGTGGACGCAGGATCCGTTCACCTTCAAGGGCAAGTACGTGGAGTTCGAGGGCGTACGGACCGGGCCCGCGCCCTCGTCCACGCCGGGGCTTCCGGTGTGGGTCGGCGGCGACTCCCCCGCGGCGCTGCGCAGGGCCGGCAGGCTCGGTGAGGCCTGGCACCCGTTCATGCCGACGGTCGCGAAGCTGCGTGCGCAGCTGCCGCGTCTTGCCGAGGAGGCGGAGAAGGCGGGCCGTCCGGTGCCGGAGTTCGCGCCGCGCGTCCAGCTGATGATCGGGGACGTGCCGGACACGGAGGACCGCCCGCTCGGGCACGGGAGCGTCGAGCAGATCAAGCAGGACGTGGCGACGCTCGAGGAGTTCGGGGCGACGCACATCCTGTTCGACACCTACCCGGGCTCCCCGGAGGCCTGGCTCGGTCCGGACGAGGACCGGCGGATCCTCCAGCTGGTGAAGGAGAAGGTGCTCGGCTGAGTCCGGTTCGCGACCAGGGGGCGTCCGTGCCCCCTGGACAACCGTGGCCTCGGCGAATGTCGCCATCACGCAAACAGGACGCAAGTTCTTGCGCTAATCTTGCGCTCCATGACGCGCAGACTTGCTCAAGTGGCGAAGAAGGTCGGGGTCAGCGAGGCCACGGTCAGCCGGGTGCTCAACAACAAGCCCGGAGTGTCGGAGGCGACGCGCCAGTCGGTGCTCACCGCACTCGACGTCCTCGGCTACGAGCGGCCGACCCAGCTGCGCGGTGAACGGGCGCGCCTGGTCGGCCTGGTCCTCCCCGAGCTGCAGAACCCGATCTTTCCCGCGTTCGCGGAAGTGATCGGTGGCGCGCTCGCCCAGCAGGGCCTCACTCCGGTGCTGTGCACGCAGACCAAGGGCGGCGTCTCGGAGGCGGACTACGTGGAGCTGCTGCTCCAACAGCAGGTCTCCGGCGTGGTGTTCGCGGGCGGCCTGTTCGCGCAAGGAGACGCCGAGCACGGCCACTACCAGCGGCTCGCCGAACGTCAGGTGCCGGTGGTGCTCGTCAACGCCGCCATCGAACGGCTCGGTTTCCCCTGCGTGGCGTGCGACGACGCGGTCGCCGTGGAGCAGGCGTGGCGGCATCTGTCCTCGCTCGGCCACGAGCGCATCGGCCTGGTGCTCGGCCCCGACGACCATATGCCTTCGCAGCGCAAACTCGCCGCGGCCCGCGCCCTGGAGGGCAAGCTCCCGGCCGCGGCGGTCGAGCGGGCCATGTTCTCCCTGGAGGGCGGGCACGCCGCGGCGACCCGGCTCATCGACCGCGGCATCACCGGCATCATCTGCGCCAGCGACCCCCTGGCGCTCGGCGCGGTGCGGGCCGCCCGCCGCGCGGGGCTCTCCGTGCCCCGTGATGTCTCGGTGGTCGGCTACGACGACTCGGCGTTCATGAACTGCACCGAGCCCCCGCTCACCACCGTGCGCCAGCCCATCGAGTCGATGGGCCGGGCCGCCGTCGAGTTGCTCGTCGCACAGATCCAGGGCGGCTCGGTGCCGCCCGGTGAGCTGCTGTTCGAGCCCGAACTGGTGGTGCGCGGGTCCACGGCGCCGCCGGCTCCGGTGTCGTAGAGGACGCCTCAACTCCCCCGACAAACCCGCCTGTTCATTTTTTGCGGAATACGCGCGACATCTTGCGCCCATCGGTCGGCGGTGCTTGAGTGTGGCTCGCTCCGGCGCCCGGTCTCACCCACCGCGGTGCCGCGGGCCTCCACGTTCCTGCCTGCACAGGCTCAGGCCCTGAGGGGACCCACCGATGAGAAGCACTTCCGTGAAGGTCGTCGTCACCGCGTTCGCACTGGCCTCGCTCGCGGCCTGCGGCACCAGCAGCTCCGACGACGACGGCGGCGGGACGGGCGCCGGCTCGAAGGCCGACATCAGCGCCCCGCTCGACCCGAAGACCAAGGTCTCGCTGACCATCGACTGCATGCCGCCGAAGGCGAAGGCGGCCGAGCGGCGGCAGTGGAACGAGGACGTCAGGACGTTCAACAAGAAGTATCCGAACGTGACGATCGACGGGAAGTCGACCGCCGGACAGTGCGAGGAGCCGGCCCGGTTCACCGCCGCGCTCAAGGCGAAGTCCCAACCGGACGTCTTCTACACGTACTTCACCGATCTCCAGCAGGTGCTCGACAACAACGGCGCCGAGGACATCACCCCGTACGTCACCAAGAAGACCGTCCCCGCGCTCGACTCGATCGACCCGAACGTGCTCGCAGCGCTGAAGAAGGACAACAAGCTCTACGGCCTGCCCACCAGCAACTACACGATGGGCCTGCTCATCAACCGCAAGCTGTTCAAGCAGGCGGGCCTCGACCCGGACAAGCCGCCGACGACCTGGGCCGACGTGCGCACGGCCGCGAAGAAGATCGCCGGGCTCGGGGGCGGCATCTCCGGGTACGGCGAGTACAGCGCGGAGAACACCGGCGGCTGGCACTTCACGGCGACGATGTACGGGCTCGGCGGCGACGTCGTCACCTCCGACGGCAAGAAGGCCGCGTTCAACGACGCCACCGGGAAGCAGGTCGCCAAGCAGCTGCACGACATGCGCTGGAAGGACAACAGCATGGGCAAGACGCAGCTGTTGAAGTGGGGCGACCTCCAGAAGCAGATCGCGTCGGACAAGCTCGGCATGTTCCTCGCCGCGCCCGACGACGTGACGTACATGGTGCAGCAACTGGGCGCCGACTACGCCAACTTCGGGATGGGGCCGATCCCCGGCGGCAAGGCCACACTCTTCGGCGGCAACGACTACATGATCAAGAAGGGTTCGTCGCCCGACAAGATCAAGGCCGCCATCGCCTGGCTGAACTTCAAGACGCTCACACCCGGCAAGGGTCAGTTCGACTGGGCCAGGACCAAGGCGGACAAGCTCCCGGTCGGCCTGCCGCAGCCCAACTTCTTCACCGGCGCTGTGAAGTCGGACGACCTCCAGTCACGGACGAACAACGCCACGATGCCCGTACGCAACTTCGAGCCGTTCATGGCGAATCCGGTGCGCGGCAAGGCGGAGCCGCCGAAGGCGCAGGAGGTCTACAAGGTCCTCGACAACGTCATGTCGGGCGTCCTGACCAACGAAAACGCCGACGTGGACAAGCTCCTGTCCAGCGCCGAGCAGCAGGTCAACCAGGTGCTGGCCAACCAGTAGGACGCCCACGGCACGCAGGACGCCCCACCGGTACCTGATCCTTGATCCGAGGAGTGACCATGTCGGCCCCGACGCTGCCCGCGAAGCCCCGGCAGTCCGCACCGCCCGCACGAAGGCACCAACTCACGCCGCGCGACGGCTCGTTGACGCGCACGGTGAAGCGCAATCTCTCCGCCCACGGCTTCCTGATCGGCGCGGTGCTCTGCTTCTCCTTCTTCTCCTGGTATCCGATGGTCAGGGAGTTCCTGCTGGCCTTCCAGAAGACGAAGGACGGCCGCACCACCTGGGCCGGCTGGTCCAATCTCACGTACGTCTTCAACGACCCGGCCTTCTGGCAGGCCTGGCGCAACACGCTCCTGTTCACCGCCCTGGCCCTGCTCCTGGGCTTCGCCGTGCCGTTCCTCGTCGCGGTCCTGCTCAATGAGTTCCGGCACGGCCAGGGCTACTTGAGGATGCTGGTCTATCTCCCGGTGATGCTGCCGCCGGTCGCCTCCGTGCTCCTCTTCAAGTACTTCTACGACCCCGGCTACGGGCTGTTCAACCGGATCCTCGGCGTCTTCGGGATACCGGAACAGCAGTGGTTGCAGTCCACCGACACCGCGATGCTGTCCGTCGTCATCGCGGCGACGTGGATGAACATGGGCGGCGCGACGCTCATCTATCTGGCGTCGCTCCAGGGCATCCCGGGCGAGCTGTACGAGGCCGCGGAGCTGGACGGCGCGGGCCTGTGGCGCAAGATCTGGCACGTGACGATCCCGCAGACGCGGCTGATCCTCTCGCTGATGTTCCTGATGCAGATCATCGCGACGATGCAGGTCTTCACCGAGCCGTTCCTGCTGACGAACGGCGCGGGCCCGGAGGGCTCCACGACCACGGTCGTCTATCTGATCTACCAGTACGCCTTCAACTTCAACAACTACGGCGGCGCGGCGGCCCTGGGCCTCGTCCTGCTCGTCCTGCTCGCGGCGTTCTCCGCTGTGTACGTACGGCTGAGCCGCGCATCGGACGACTGAGGAGACGGCACCCATGGCCACCGACACGATGCGCCCCCGCACCCTGATCTCCCCCGCCCAGCTCGACCGGCGGCGCGGGAAGGTCCTCTACTGGACGGTCTTCGGCGTCACCATGACCCTGTTCACGCTGGTCTTCCTCGGCCCGCTGTACTGGATGGTGACCGGCGGCCTCAAGACCACGGCGGAGATCGTCCAGTCCCCGCCGACCCTGGTGCCCGACAGCGTGCACCCGAAGAACTACCAGGACGCCTGGAACGTGATGGACCTGGCCAAGCTGCTGTTCAACACGCTCTACTACGCGTTCGGCGCGCTCGCCTTCCAGCTCGTCCTCGACGTGGCCGCCGCGTACTCGCTCTCCAAGCTGCGCCCGCTGTTCGGCAACGTCATCCTCGGCATGATGCTGGCGACGCTGATGATCCCGGCGACCGTGCTCGTGGTCCCGCAGTATCTGACGGTCCTCGACGTGCCGATCTTCCAACGGAATCTGCTGAACAGCCCCTGGGCGATCTGGCTGCCGTCCGTCACCAACGCCTTCAACATCTTCCTGCTCAAGCGGTTCTTCGACTCGATCCCGCGGGAGCTGCTCGACGCGGCGTCCATCGACGGCGCCTCGTCGCTGCGCACCCTGCGCTCGGTGGTGCTGCCGATCTCCCGGCCGATCCTCGGCGTCGTCTCCATCTTCGCGGTGGTCGGCGTGTGGAAGGACTTCCTCTGGCCGATGCTGACGCTCCCCGACCCGGCGAGGCAGACACTCAACGTCGGCATCTACTCGCTGTCGAACGGCGTCCCGCAGAACCAGCTGATCGCCGCGCTCACCATCGCTTCCGTGCCGACGCTGATCCTCTTCCTGCTCTTCCAGCGGAACATCATGAGCGGTCTGACCGCCGGCGGCCTCAAGGGCTGACCCGCCCCGCTCCGCACACGGCCGACCCGCCCTGCTCCGCGCACCCAACACCCTTGTGTGAAAGGACCCTTCGTGGTGGTCGACGACTGGTGGCGCAGTGCCGCCATTTACCAGGTGTACGTCCGCAGCTTCGCCGACGGCGACGGGGACGGCACCGGCGACCTCGCCGGCGTCCGGTCCCGCCTGCCGTATCTGGCCCGGCTCGGCGTGGACGCCATCTGGTTCACGCCCTGGTACCGCTCGCCGCTCGCGGACGGCGGCTACGACGTGGCGGACTACCGGGCGATCGACCCGGCGTTCGGCACCCTCGCGGAGGCCGAGAAGCTGATCGCGGAGGCGCGGGACCTGGGGATCCGCGTGATCGTGGACATCGTGCCGAACCATGTCTCCGACCAACACCCCTGGTTCCAGACCGCGTTGGCCGCCGGCCCCGGAAGCCCGGAACGCGAGTTGTTCCACTTCAGGCCGGGCCGCGGCACGCACGGCGAGCTGCCGCCGAACAACTGGCCCTCCCAGTTCTCGGGCTCCACCTGGACCCGGGTGCCGGACGGCGAGTGGTACCTGCACCTGTTCACTCCGGAGCAGCCGGACCTCAACTGGGCGCATCCGGCGGTACGTCAGGAGCACGAGGACGTGCTGCGGTTCTGGTTCGAGCGGGGCGCGGCGGGCGTACGCGTGGACTCCGCGGCGCTCCTCGCCAAGGACCCGGCGCTCGCCGACGCGAGCGGCGACGACACGAGCGGCTACGTCGACCGCGACGAACTGCATGCCGTCTACCGCTCCTGGCGCGCGGTCGCCGACTCCTACGACGGCGTCCTCATCGGCGAGCTGTGGGTCCCCGACCCCGAGCGCTTCGCCCGCTATCTGCGCCCCGACGAGCTGCACACCGCCTTCAACTTCGACTTCCTCGCCCGCCCCTGGGACGCCGCCGAACTCCGCGCGTCCATCGACGCCACCCTTGCCTTCCACGCCCCGGTGGGCGCGCCCGCGACCTGGGTGCTGTGCAACCACGACGTGACCCGCACGGTCACCCGCTACGGCCGAGCCGACACCCGCTTCGACTTCGCCACCAAACGGTTCGGCACCCCCACCGACCTCGGGCTCGGCCTGCGCCGGGCGCGCGCGGCGGCGCTCCTCTCGCTGGCCCTCCCCGGCTCCGTATACCTGTACCAGGGCGAGGAGTTGGGTCTGCCGGAGGTGGAGGTGGGCCGCGCGCACATCCAGGACCCGATGCACGCCCGGTCGGGCGGCGTCGACCCCGGCCGCGACGGCTGCCGCGTGCCGCTGCCGTGGACCGCCCACGGGGCGACGTACGGCTTCGGGGACCCGGACTCCCACGAGGCGTGGCTGCCGCAGCCGCCCGACTGGGGGACGTACGCCGCCGAGCGCCAGGAGGCCGATCCGCGCTCGATGCTCTCGCTGTACCGGAGCGCACTGCACCTGCGGGCATGCCAACCGGGCTTTCGCGGCGATAAGTTGACGTGGCTGGGCGCACCCGAAGAGGTACTCGCGTTCGCCCGCGGACACGGCCTCGTGTGCGTCGTGAACCTCGGCACGGAGCCTGCCCCGCTTCCTCCCCACCAAGAGGTGTTGCTGACCAGCGACGCGCTGGACGGCGACGGGCGACTTCCGGGCGACACGGCGGTCTGGCTGCGTACGTAGGTGTGGCTACGCCGATCGGATGGGTACGCATCACCGTACGTATGAACGCGGCATACGCCATCCCCGGCCGTGCGTTCGAACGCGAGCCACGAAAGGGTCCACCGGAAGGACAAGGGCATATGCCATAAGCACCACCGCATCGTGTATGGCCAAATCCCTTACGGGGCAACGCGGCCTGTGCCAGAGTCTTTAGCGGTCCTTCCGTCAGCCCCGGCCACCCGTGCCCCGCATCGGAGTTTCCTCATGCCGCCCCATACCTTCGCGGACCGCCCCGCCGGCCAACCGCCGGAGCGTGGCGCCGTCGACGCGCTGATCTCGCAGACGCGCCGCCTGCTCGGCGACGTCGACGCGGTGCGCCGCGAATCGGTGATGACGGACGAGGCCGACCCCGAGTCCCGCTGGCAGCGCGCCCTGTACGAGCTGGCGGTGCACCAACTCAGCGACCTCGACCGGCACTTGGCGCAGCTGCGGGAGGGCCCCGCCCCCCGGGCGGGCCTACCGCCCCAGCGGGTCACCGCGACGCCGCCGCCCGGCTCCCTGCTGAGCCGGGTCGGCAGCGCCGAGTGGAACCTGCTGACCGACGAGGCCACCTGGTCCGGCGAGCTCTACCAGATCCTCGGCAGGGACCCCGCCGCCCCCGCGCTCACGCTCGACGAACTGCCCGCCCTCGTGCACGCCGACGACCAGTCGAGGCTGACCGCGATGGTCACCGACTGCCTGATCGACGGGAAGCCGATCGACGGGGAGTTCCGCGTCGTACGCCCGGACGGATCCGTGCGCACGGTGCACATGATGGGCGAGCCCGTGCTCGACGCCGACGGCGCGACCGCCTCGATGTGGGCGGTCGTACGCGACGTCAGTGAACTGCGGCGCAGCCAGCGCGCGGTGAGTGAGACCCGTGACTCGCTCCAGCGCCAGCGGCACATCGCGCAGACCGAGCACCGGCTCGCGGTCGAGCTGCAGGAAGCCGTGCTACCGCCGTGGCGTGGCTCCCTGCGGCTCCCGCGCAGCGGCCCCGGCGGCCTCGATCTGGCCGCCCACTACTTCCCCTCCTCCGTCGGCAACCTCGTCGGCGGCGACTGGTACGACGCGCTCGAACTGCCGGGCGGCCGCACCCTGTTGACCGTCGGCGACCTCACCGGGCACGGCGTCGCCGCCACCTCCGGCATGGCGATGCTGCTCGGCGCGGTCCGCGGCATGGCGATGTGCGACACCCCGCCGGGCGAGCTGCTCGGCTCCCTCAACCACCTCCTCGACTCGTCCGTGCAGCCCGCGCTCGGCAGCGCCCTGTGCTGCCGCTACGACCCCACGACCCGGGCGCTGGCCTGGGCGCAGGCGGGACACCCCGCCCCGCTGCTGTTCCGCGACGGGACCGGGCGTGCGCTCACACCGCCCGAAGGTGTCCTCCTCGGTGCCACGTCCGGCGCCGGCTACGGGCAGGCCGAAGAGCCGCTGCGCGCCGGAGACCTGCTGCTCCTGCACACGGACGGACTCGTGCCACGGCGTGGCTCGACCGCGTCCGCGGGCCGGCTGCTCGCACTGGCGGAGCCGCTGACCGCCGCCCGAGACGCGCAGGACTGCGTGCGTGTGCTCCGGGAGGAGTTCGGTCAGGGCGAGCGCGAGGGCGACGCCTGTGTTCTCATCGCCAGGATCGGTTCCTGACGACGTACGCGTACTTCCTGCCGGTGCCTGTGGCGATGTCCGGCGGTTACGCCTGGATCCGCTTGCCCGTCGACCTCGGCAGCGCCAGCTTGATCTCCTGACGCAGGTCGTCGATCTTCGGGTAGTCCGCGTAGGTCCCGGTGAGCCGGTACATCTCGCGCAGCCGGTCCCAGGTGCGGTGCGAGGAGTTGGAGCCCATCGAGTTGAGCGCCAACCGCGCGTACCTGTCCGCCTGTTCGGGGTCGTCGGCGATGAAGCAGGCCGAGGCCATCGACAGATGGTCGAAGATGTTCGACCGGTCCCGGCCTCCGCCACGCAGCGCCAGGGCCTCGTGGGCATGCTGCTGCGCGATGACGGCGGCGGACGGATCGTGCTCGGCGAGGGTGCGGTAGGCGAGGGCCTGCATTCCGTGCAGGTCCGCCTCGTCGAACATCTGCATCCAACTCGGCGGCGGCACATCACCCTTGTCGGAGACGAAGAGCTCCTCCGCCTGCCCGAGCGTGCGGCGCATCGCCTGGCCCTTGCCCATGGACGCCTGTGCCCAGGCCTCGATGGTGTAGAGCATCGCCTTCGTACGCGGCAACACCTCGTCACCGGAACCGGACTTGGCGAGCTTCATCAGGTCGAGCGCCTCGCCGGGCGCCCCGAGGTGGATCTTCTGACGGGCGGCCCGCGACAGGGCCTCGCCGGCCCGCGGCCGGTCCCCGCCCTCGCGCGCGGCGTGCGCGGCGATGACGAAGTACTTCTGCGCCGTCGGTTCCAGGCCGACATCGTGGGACATCCAGCCCGCGAGGACGGCGAGATTGGCGGCGACGCCCCACAGGCGCCGCTGCAGATGGTCGGGGTGGCGGTAGGAGAGCATTCCGCCGACTTCGTTGAGCTGGCCCACGACCGCCTTGCGCTGCAACCCGCCGCCGCGGGAGGCGTCCCAGGCCCGGAACACCTCGACCGAGCGCTCGAGTTCCTCGATCTCCTGGGACCCGATGGGGGCGGCCTCGTAGCGATCGAACCCGGCCGCGTCGGCGTTGGCCGGAGAGGACAGCGGATCGTTGGTCCTGGGGGCATCGGCCGCGAGGGCCGGGTCGGTGTGCAGCCAGTCGTGCATGGCGCTGCTGAGTGCGGAGCCTGCGGCGAGCGCGGCACCCGCGCCCACCAAGCCGCGTCGGTTGAGCATGAGGTCCATTCCCGTGAATTCGGTGAGGACCGCCGCTGTCCGCTCGGGCGCCCACGGCACTCCGTCGGGGCCTTGTTGTTCCAGGCCGCCGCCTTGCCGTTTCCCTACGCGCCCGTGTCGGACGAGACCGAGGTCCTCGATGGTCACGACACGGCCGAGTCGCTCGGTGAACAGCGCCGCCAGCACCCTCGGCACCGGATCGCGCGGGATCTCTCCCGTGTCGATCCACCGCCGCACCCGCGAGGTGTCGGTCGCCAGCTGCGCGTGGCCCATGGCCGCCGCCTGCCGGTTGACCAGTCTCGCGAGTTCGCCCTTGGACCAGCCGGCCAGGCCGAACAGGTCGTTCAGGCGGGTGTTGGGTTGTCCGTTCACGTAAGCCCCCAGGTTCTCGGCTGAAATTGACAGTAGCCCTCTGTCAGTTGCAGGGCGACTATTCGCCAGGGTTCGCCAGGGTGCGCCAGCTGTTGTGCTCTTGGGCGCCTGGTGTCAGGTAGGAGTGCGCCACCCCGACCCGGTCGCCACAGGGCATTCCCCAGGGTGTACCGAATCGGCCGGGCCGGGACGGCGCAGGCACTCACTGGCACACGAAGGGATCTGTTTCGCCCATGTACGCAGCATCGTCCTCCGTGTCCGCCCCGCCCCGGCCGCTGCGCCCCGCCCGTCCGGCGGTCGGCGGAAGCGGCCCGTACCTCGACCCCGCGCGGCCCGCGGCTCCGACGCTGAACGGCATCGCCCGGCCGCGTCGCGCCCCGGGGCTCGGCACGCAACCGCTCAGCGGGAGACTCGACTTGTCCGGCCCTCAGGGCGCCCAGCTGCGCACGGCGATCGCGTCGGTGCACCGGATCTGCCCGGAATTCCATCCGGTGCAAGTGTTGCGCCGCTCCCCGCGCTCCGTGCTCCTCGTCGGTACGACAGGGCGCAGCACCGCCGTCGCGAAGTGTTTACTGGACCACGCCCCCGCCTACACCGCGCGGATCCGGCACGAGATAGCCGCATACCGCTCGTTCGTCCGACACCGGCCCCCGGTGCGGGTTCCCCGGCTCATCGCCGCGGACCCGGACAACGGCACGCTGGTGATCGAGCGGATGCCCGGTCGGGTGGCGGCCCTGCAGCGCCACCCGGTCGAGGCACCGCCCCGGGCGGATGTGCGTGCCGCGCTCGGCGCGATCTGCCGGGTCAACCAGTGGCGGCCGCCGGCGGGCACCTTCGACGCACCCCTGGACTACGCGGCGCGGATCAACCGCTTCCATGACCTGGGCCTGCTCACCGACCGGGACATGGGTGACCTGCAGAAGCTGCTGCACGGGATCGCGCACACCGCGGGCCGCGGCGGCATGGGCCAGTTCTGCCACGGCGACGCCCTGTTGTCGAACGTGCTGCTGGCTCCCACCGGTCCTGTGCTCGTGGACTGGGAGCACGCGGGCTGGTACCTGCCGGGCTACGACCTGGCGACGCTCTGGTCCGTGCTCGGCGACGCCCCGGTGGCGCGGCGTCAGATCAGTCAGCTCGCACAGTCCGGCGGGCCCGCGGCGCGCGATGCCTTCCTGGTCAATCTGATGCTCGTACTGACACGGGAGATCCGTACGTACGAGACGGCCGTGCAGCGTTCCCTGCACGAACAGACCCCGGCGGCACCGTCGGTTCAGGCCCACGCCGGTGCTGCGCCGTCCGGTGAGGAGCAGCGGCTGTTGCTGCGCCGCCTGCACGACGACTGCAATATGGCCCGCAAGGCGGTGCGAGCGGCAGTCGGCACTCGCTGACGGGGACGAAGATCCGCGGGGCGCCCGGGAGGAACAGGGCGCACCGCGGATCTTCGTATGTCCGGGCGGGTCTTCGTATGTCCTGGCCGAATGGGCACGGGCCGGAAATCCGGGGGAAACTCCGCCGGGCACCGCATGATTGACGGATCGTCGGCGGGCCGATAGCACTGAGCCATCATCGGCCCGCAGGCACCGCGCGGCATCCCGAACCCGGCGTTCCCAGGAGGCACCGTTGTCCCGATTCCTCAGCGAAAGACGTTCCCGTGCGGGTGTGCGGGTGGCGGGCGGCACCATCGGGGTGGCGGCGCTGCTGCTGCCGCTGCTCGGCGCATCCCCGCCCGGTGCCTCGGCCGAGGCACCTTCGGGCCGGTTGCAGGACGCGTTCGCGTCGGCGGCGGCCGAGTACCAGGTGCCGCAGAGCGTGCTCCTCGGTGTGTCGTATCTGCAGTCGCGGTGGGACGCGCACGACGGGGCGCCGAGCGTCACCGGCGGCTACGGACCCATGCACCTGACGGACGCGCGCACCGCCTTGTCGAAGGTCGCGGCGCACAGTCATGCGGAGGGTGACCCGCGCGGCGACGACTCGCGGGCCCCACTCAGGGCCACGGAGGCCGTCCCGAAGAACACCCAACTCCCGGCGCGCCTGCGGACGTTGCCGCGTGCCGCGCAGCTCACCGGCCTGTCCGCGGAGCGGCTGCGCGAAGACTCGGCGGCGAATGTGCGGGGCGGCGCCGCCCTTCTCGCGGCCGCCCAGAAGAAGCTCGGCAAGCCGCTCAGCGACCGGCCCGCCGACTGGTACGGGGCGGTCGCGGCGTTCTCCGGCGCGGACGACGCCGCGACGGCCGGCACGTACGCGAACGATGTGTTCGCGGTGATCCGCGACGGCGAGCGGCGCACCACGGACGCCGGCCAGGAGGTCACCCTCCGCGCCCGGCCGGACGCCGAACCGCAGGCCGCGCAGATCGAGAAGATGGGCCTGCGCAAGGCGGACGCGGGCGGCACCGAGTGCCCGAGGACCGTGTCGTGCGAGTGGATCCCGGCGCCGTACGAGGAGTTCGGCGACGGCGACTACGGCAATCACGATCTCGCGGACCGTCCGAAGGACCAGAGCATCGACTACATCGTCATCCATGACACGGAGGCGACGTGGGAGCAGACGCTCAAGCTGGTCCAGGACAAGACGTATCTGGCGTGGCACTACTCGCTGCGCTCGACGGACGGGCACATCGTCCAGTCCATCAAGAACAAGGACGTCGGCTGGCACGCGGGCAACTGGTACGTCAACGCGAAGTCGATCGGCCTGGAGCACGAGGGGTTCCTCGCGCAGCCGGACTCCTGGTACACGGAGGAGATGTACCGGTCCTCCTCGCGCCTGGTGAAGTACCTGTCGAAGAAGTACGGCATTCCGCTGGACCGGCAGCACATCCTGGGTCATGACACGGTGCCGGGCACGACGGCGTCCACCATCAAGTCGATGCACACGGACCCGGGCCCGTACTGGGACTGGTCGCACTACTTCGCCCTGATGGGCAAGCCGTTCCACCAGACGGCGGGGCCGAACGGCGGCCTGGTGACCGTCGCCCCCGAGTTCGACGAGAACCAGCCGAAGTTCACGGGCTGTGAGAAGGCGGGCGTGGCCTGCGCGCCGCACGGTTCGAGCGCCGTGCGTCTCTACTCGGAGCCCAGCGAGGACGCCCCGCTGATCAAGGACATCGGGCTGCGCCCGGGCGGCGAACCCTCGACGATCGACGTCAACGACATGGCGTCGCGGGTCTCCGCGGGCCAGCAGTACGCGGTCGCCGGCCGCGAGGGCGACTGGACGGCCATCTGGTACCTGGGCCAGAAGGCCTGGTTCAAGAACCCGTCCGCGCAGCCGACCGCCGTACCGGCCAAGGGACTTGTGGTCACGCCGAAGCCGGGCGCGAGCGAGGTCCCGGTGTACGGGCGGGCCTACCCGGAGAAGGAGGCCTACCCGTCGGGCATCACGCCGCAGGCGATCTCACCGCTGCCGTACAAGCTGCTGTCGGGCCAGCGGTACGCGACGGGCGGGGCGACGAGGGGTGAGTACTTCTACTCCCCCACGTTCGACACCTCGTCGCACAAGGTGGTCAGGGGCAAGGACGTGTACTACGAGATCCAGTTCGGGCACCGCGTCGCGTATGTGCGGGCGGCGGATGTACAGGTGCTGCCCTCGACCGTCTCGTAGGACCCGGGTACTGACCCGTCGTGCTGCTCAGCCCTGCTGGAACAGCTCCGCCGGCAGCGGCTTGAGCAGCGCGTACAGGTCGTCCGTGATCGGGCGGTCCCAGGACGCGATGGTCACGAGCACATTGTCGCTGCGGTCGAACTGGACGCAGGAGATCCGCGTCTCCGAGAGCTTCAGGCGGCGCACCACGAGGAGGTTGTCGCCCTGCATCACCGGGACGTCCTCCACGTCGGTGACGGTGACTTCCTCGTCGTTCTCGAGCGCGACGAGGAGCTGCGCGACCTCGAAGGGGATCTCGCCGTCGTCCACCTCCCGGGCCGGGGAGCCCTCGGGAAGATTACCGATGACCATCGCGGGGCCGCGGCCGCCGAACAGGTCGTAGCGCAGGAAGACACCCTGGCAGGTTCCGTCGGGGGCGGGCAGCAGACCGGCGCCCAGGTTGCCCGGCCAGTCGCCCGGATCCATGGCCAGGACGTCGAAGTCGGGACCCGCGGGGGTCGCAGCGCGGCGGCGGAGGAAGGACATACCGCAATGGTACGTCCACGCTCCGCGTGGATCCGGCTCGGGTCGTCCTCGTTGACGCCCTCGTTCTCGTTCCGCCGCGAGCGGTGGGCACAGCGGTGGCCTACTCTCCCAGCGCCGCCGCCAGCCCCTTCGCGTCCGTGCCCAGCTTGCGGTAGGCGGACGACAGCAGTCGGACGACCGTGGGCTCGTCCATGTGGAGGTCGCGCGCGATCTCCGCGGGGCACGAGCCGCGCGCCGCGCCGGACACCGCCGCCCGCTCCCGCGCGGTGAGGGTGTCCGTGACCGCGCCGTGCAGGGGCCGCGGTCGCAGACCCGCCGCCGCCAGCTCGTCGCGGGCCTGCTGCGCCAGGCCGTCGGCGCCGCAGCCGATCGCCGTGTCGAGCCCTCGGTAGAGGTGGTCCGCCGCTTCCTTGGCGCGGCCCTTGCGGCGCAGTTCCGCGCCGAGGGCGACGAGGGAGCAGGCCAGCTCGAAGCCCGCGGGTGAGCGCTCCAGGTGAGCGACGGACTCCTCCAGGAGTTTGGCGCGCTCGGCCCCGGAGGAGACCTCGGCCACGGTACGCAGGGCCTGGCCCACGGCGGACGGCGCCCCGTAGTGCCGGGCCCGCTCGACGGCGTCCTCGGCGAGCGCCCGGGCCCGCTCGGGTGCGTCGGGCGCCTCGGCGCGGGCGAGGTGCAGCTGCCAGGGGCACCACGCGGGGTTGCGCATGCCGCGCGGGTCGAGGCGGCGGCCCGCCGCGGCGAGCTCCTCGACGGCGTCCTCGGGGCGGCCGAGCGCGAGGAGGAGTTCTCCGTACACGGTCTGTGCGTCGGGGAAGACGACGGCGGCGGGGAACGGGGGCCCGAAGGCGTGCTCGTCCGCCACCTCCTTGGCCTCGGGGGCCCGGCCGCGCGCGAGCAGCACCTCGACGAGGGTGCCGACGGCGTACCAGTGGGCGGGGGTGCCGGGCCCGACGCGCCGGGCGAGGCGCAGGCCCGCGCGCACGAAGTCCTCGGCCTCGGCGAGCCGCCCGCGCCGGTAGCGGATGTAGCCGAGGAGCGTGTACGCGAAGGAGAGGTGGGCGCCGCGCCAGCCCGCCTGCTCGAAGTCGGCGATGCCCTCGACGAAGAGTTCCTCGGTGCGGCCCGGCCGGTCGGCGTAGAGGAAGGCCATGGCGACGAGGACGGGGACCTCGAAGCCGCGGTCCTCGTCGGCGGCCCAGCGCAGTCCGCCGGCCAGGGCCCGCTCGGCGTGCCGGATCACGGTGTCGGCGGGCTCTCCGCGCAGGGTGGCGTCCCAGGTGCGCAGGCCGATGAGGTAGCGCTCGGTGAGGTCGCGGCCGGTGAGCCGGTCGGCGAGTTTGGCGAGGCGTCGGGAGCGGGCCGGGGAGTCGGGTTCGTCGGCGCGGAAGGCGTCCCACATGAACTGCTCGGCCTGCATGCGCAGGCGTACGCGCGGGTCGTCGGTGACGCGGATCTCGCGGGCGAGGGTCTCGGAGGCCTCGGCAAGGCGGTCGGTGTGGGCGAGGACCTGGGAGAGGCGGTAGACGATGCCGTGCCGCAGGGCCGGGTCGGTGATGGGCTCCTCGAGGGCGGCGCGCAGGTGGTTGACGGTGGTGGCGGGCTCGGTGAGCAGGGAGGCGCTGCCGAGTTCGTAGAGGACGGCGGCGCGGTCGTCGAAGGCCGGGGGTTCGCGCAGGGCGCGGGCGAGGTAGCGGCGGGCGGCGTCGGGGGCGCCCGCGCGGACGGTCTCCGCGGCGGCGGCGCGCAGCTGCCGCACGACCCACGGGTCGCCTTCGGGGTGGGTCTCCAGGATGTGCCGGGCGGCGGCGCAGGGGCCGAGCCCCGCGTCGAGGACGGTCCAGGCGGCCTGTCCGTGCAGGGCGACGCGGACGCCGCCGGGGATGGCGCGGTAGACGGCGGTGGCGATCAGCGGGTGGACGAATTCGAGCGCGTCCGCGCCCTTGAGCACGCGCGCCGCCCTGAGCCGGTCGGTGGCGTCGGCGGCCTCTTCCGGGCCCAACCCGGCGACGTTGGCCGCGAGTTCTGGTGCGATCTCGGTGCCGATCACGGCGCAGGCCCAGGCGTAGCGGACGGTGGAGGTGCCGAGGCGTTCGATGCGGGCGACGAGGCCGCTGCCCTTGGCCGCGGCGGCGAGGTCGCGCAGCAGGTGGGCGCCGGTCTCGGTGGGGACGAGACCGCGGTCGCGGACCTTCGCGGTCAGCTCGACCGCCTCGAAGGGGTTGCCCGCGGTGACGGCCCAGCATTCGCGGCAGAACGCGTCGTCGGCGTGGCCGCCGAGGGATTCGCGGACGAGTCCGGCGATGGCGGAGGCGCTGAGCGGTTCGAGTCCGAGGGCGCGCCGGCCCGAGCGGCCGGGCAGGCCGCGCAGGGCCTCGGCGTGGTCCGGGAGTTCTTCCGGGCGGTAGGCGACGACGAGCAGGAGCGGCAGTTCCTCGGCGCGCGGGGCGAACGCGGCGAGCCAGCTCAGGGACTCCGGGTCGGCCCAGTGGGCGTCGTCGAGGACGAGGACCATGGGGGCCTGCTGCACGGCGATGTGGGTGAGCACCCAGTCGAGGCCGTCGCGCAGGCCCTGGGGGTCGGGCGGCGCGCCTTCGGTGGGGGCGCACAGGCCGAGGGCGGGGCCCACGATCGCGTACCAACTGCCCAGCGTGGCGCGGAGGTCGGCGGCGGAGGCGCCCGCGAGGCGTGGCTGGAGGAGCTGGCGGGCGACGTGGAAGGCGACGCCCTGCTCCTGGTCGCCGCCGCGTGCGTACAGGACGGTGCAGCCCTTGGCGGCGGCCTTGCGGCGCACTTCGGCGAGGAGGCTGGTCTTGCCGAGTCCGGCGGTCGCGGCGACGGCGAGCAGCGCGCCGTGCGGCCGGTCCGGGGGTTCCCCGCCGTCCCGCGGGAGTCCGGTCAGCTCGTCCAACGCCACGTCCACGACGGCGAGTTCACTGTCCCGCTCGAACAGCTTCCGCCTGCCCCGGCCATCGCTCCGCACCATGGCGCACCCCCACCCGCGGCACGGTCGCGCACCGCGGTTTCCAGGAACCTCAGCGTACGCCGGGGCGCCCCCGCCGGAGCGTGATGCGTCATTTCCGGTACGAAAATCGGTGCGGTTCGCGGTTCCGGTGCGGTTAAGGTACGGCGTCATGAACGGGACGGTGCTCGACCACTGGCGGGGCGGCCTGGACGCCGTACCCGAGGAGGTCTGGCGCCATCCCGAGCTGGAGGTCCTCCTGCTGGCCGACAACCGGCTCGTACACCTTTCCGAACGCATCGGCACGCTGACGCGCCTGCACACCCTCGACCTCGGGCACAACCGGCTCACCTCGGTCCCATCGGAACTCGGCGACCTCACCGGCCTGAGCCGATTCCTGTATCTGCACGACAACCGGCTCACCGCACTGCCGGAATCGCTCGGCAACCTCGACCTGCTCGCGTATCTGAATGTCGGCGAGAACCGGCTGACGGCGCTGCACTCCACGCTCGGCGCGATGACCGGCCTCGTGGAGTTGCGCGCTCAGCACAACCGGCTCGACGCGCTGCCGGACGGCATCGGCGGGCTCACCTCGCTCCGGGAGCTGTGGCTGCGCGGCAATCTGCTGACCGCGCTTCCCGCGTCCGTACGGGATCTTGCGGAGCTGCGGGAGGTGGAGCTGCGGGACAACGCGTTCGCCGTCGTGCCCGAGTCACTGCGCGCTCTTCCTCGGCTGCGTCGGCTCGATCTGCGCGGTAATCGGCTGCGCGAGGTGCCGGGGTGGATTGCGGGGCTGCCCTGCCTGGAGAAGCTCGACCTGCGCTGGAACGAGGTGCGGCTCGCGCCCGGTCTGCTCGACGAGCTGACCGGGCGCGGCTGTGTCGTGCTGCGCTGACCCTGGCTGTGTCGTGCTGCGCCGAGTGGGACGCGGCCTGCAGGGCTCAGTCGGCCTCGGGTGGGATCACCGCGACAGGGCCGGCCGCGTGCAGCAGGGCCGCGTGCGTGACCGAGCCGAGCATCGGAGCGGGGCGGGTGAGGCGGCGGCGGTGGCGGCCGACGACGACCAGTTCCGCGTCGCGCGAGTTCTCGACGAGGTGGCCCGCCGCGTCGCCCGGCACCACCAAAACCTCAACCTCAACTTTAGGGTGAGATTCCCGTAGCTCGGCGAGAGTCTCATCGGCCACTCGAAGCGTGTCGCGTTCGGTCGCCTCCTGGTCGACGGCGGTGGGAGTGAAGTCCCCGTACGCCGTCCACGCCAGGACCGGCCACGGGTACGCGACCACGACCTGGAGCCGGGCGCCCGTACGGGCCGCGTGGGCGAACGCGAAGGCCAGCGTCGCGTGGTCCGGCGCGTCCGCCTTGAGCCCGACGACGACCCGCGGCCCCGGCGGCACCTCCGCGTCGCCGTGCACCTCGCGCCCCGGCGGTGGCACCACGACGACCGGGCAGGCCGCGTCGCGCGCCGTCGACACACTGTTCGAGCCGAGCACCAGTCCCGCGAAGCCGCCGCGACCGCGCGAGCCGACGACAAGGAGCTGGGCCTCGGCGCTCATCTCGGACAGCACCACGGCCGGCAGACCGACCCGGCTGATGAACTCGAGCGGCGGCAGCCCCTCGCGCCCCTCCAGATCCTTGCGCAGCTCCGCGAGGACCGTGTCGTTCTCGGGCTCCTCGTCGAAGTCCGCCACGAGTACCTCGGCCTGGAGGAACGGCGCGTACTGCTGCACATGTACGACGCGCAGCTCGGCGCCGCGTCGGACCGCCTCGGCGAGCGCCCATTCCAGGGCGCGGCGGCTGTCGTCGGAGCCGTCCACCGCGGCGAGGACGGGCAGGTGGTGCGGTGTTGCCATGATCTCTTCGCCTCCGACACCGGGCGCGTCGCCGCGCCCTCATTGACCGGCTGTTCCTGTGGCCAGGCTCGCAAATGCCGGGGCCACAGGACAGTGCCGTTGGTCCCGTGTCGGAACTGCGTGAACAAAGAGCCGAGAAAGCGACTACGTGAGGTCGAACTCGCCCTCTCGGGCACCGCTCACGAACGCCCCCCACTCGGCCGGCGTGAAGATCAGGGACGGGCTCTCTGGGTGTCCGCCGTTGCGCATCGCGATGAAGCCCTCGACAAAGGCGATCTGGACATCGCCCTGCCCCCCGCTGCTGGACCGCCAATCCGCCTTGCTGAGGTCCAGGTCCGGCTTCTCCCACCCCATGAGCGGGTGCTGGTCGATGGTGCTCTCGGCCACGTCCGTGCTCCTCCCGGTTCGTCGTCCGTGCGCCAGCCTAGCGATCGGTCCGTGCCGCGCACAGGCCGCGAGGGGCAGTGAAGGTCAACGCGCGTTCATCGGGTGGGTGGTTCGGCGCCGACGAGCCACATGGAGAAGAACTGCGAGCCGCCTCCGTAGGCGTGCCCGAGGACCTTCCGCGCGCCGTCGACCTGGTGTTCCCCGGCCTGCCCGCGCACCTGGAGCGCCGCTTCGGCGAAGCGGATCATCCCGGAGGCGCCGATGGGATTGGTGGACAGGACGCCGCCCGACATGTTGACGGGGAGGTCCCCGTCGAGCTCCGTGACACCGGATTCGGTGAGCTTCCAGCCCTCGCCCTCGTCCGCGAACCCGAGGTTCTCCAGCCACATCGGCTCGTACCAGGAGAACGGCACGTACATCTCGACGGCGTCGATCTCGCGGCGCGGGTCGGCGATCCCGGCCTGTCGGTACACGTCCGCGGCACAGTCCTTACCGGCCTGTGGCGACACGAAGTCCTTGCCCGCGTGGAGGGTCGGTTCGCTGCGCATGGCGCCGCCGTGCATCCAGGCGGGCGGCTTCGACGAGCGGGCCGCCCCCGCGCGGTCGGTGAGGACCATCGCGCAGGCACCGTCGGACGACGGGCAGGTCTCGGAGTAGCGGATGGGGTCCCAGAGCATCGGCGAGGCCTGGACCTTCTCCAGGGTGATGTCGTGCTCGTGGAGGTGGGCGTACGGGTTCTTCAGCGCGTTGCGGCGGTCCTTGTAGGCGACGACGGAGCCCACGGTGTCGGGGGCGCCGGTCCTGCGCATGTAGGCGCGCACGTGCGGAGCGAAGAAGCCGCCGGCGCCTGCGAGCAGCGGCTGCTGGAACGGGATGGGCAGCGAGAGCCCCCACATCGCGTTGGATTCCGACTGCTTCTCGAAGGCGAGGGTGAGTACGGTGCCGTGGACGCGCGCCGCGACGAGGTTCGCGGCGACGAGCGCGGTGGAGCCGCCCACCGATCCGGCGGTGTGCACGCGGAGCATCGGCTTGCCGACGGCGCCGAGCGCGTCCGCGAGGTACAGCTCCGGCATCATGACGCCCTCGAAGAAGTCGGGCGCCTTGCCGATGACGACGGCGTCGATGTCGGCCCACGTCAACTCGGCGTCTTCGAGGGCTCGTTGGGCCGCTTCGCGGACGAGGCCCGCGATCGACACGTCCCTGCGGGCGGCGACGTGCTTGGTCTGCCCGATCCCGACGACCGCTACCGGCTCTTTCGACACGGCCTTGCTCATCGCTGGTCCTCCCCTTCGAGTACGGCGACCAGGTTCTGCTGGAGACAGGGCCCGGAGGTGGCGTGGGCGAGGGCGCGCCGGGAGCTCCCGCCGTGGATGCGGGCGGCGGCCTCGCCGATGCGGATGAGCCCGGCGGCCATCACCGGGTTGGCGGCGAGCGCGCCACCGGACGGGTTGATGTCGATGTCGTCGCCGAGGCTCAGAGCGCGGCGCAGGACGACTTCCTGCGAGGTGAAAGGGGCGTGCAACTCGGCGGTGTCCACAGGCCGTTCGAAGGCCCCGGCGTTCTCGGCGGCGAGCCGCGTGGAGGGCGAATCGGTGAGGTCGCGCACCCCGAGGCTGTGCGCCTCGATGCGGTGGTCGATGCCGCGGATCCAGGCGGGCCGCTCACACAGTTCCCTGGCGCGGTCACCCGCGGCGAGGATCACGGCCGCGGCGCCGTCGCCGATCGGCGGGCAGTCCCCGGTCCGCAGCGGATTTACGACGTAATCGCCGTGCGGCACGCTTCCCCGCAGCTGGGCGTGCGGATTGCCCGTGGCGGACTCCCGGCTGCGGGCGGCGACCCCGGCGAGCGCGGGCTCGTCGGCGTGTCCCCCGTCGATCAGCGCCTGCGCCTGAAGCGCGGCGAGCGCGACGGAGTCGGGCCACAGCGGGGCGACGTAGTACGGGTCGAGCTGGCGGGTCAGGACATCACGTACGGAGCCCGGTGAGGACTTCCCGTAGGAGTAGACGAGCGCGGTGTCGGCCTCGCCGGTCAGCAGCTTGGTCCATGCCTCGTACAGGGCCCACGCGCCGTCCATCTCGACGTGGGACTCGGAGATCGGCGGCCAGGCGCCGACGCCGTCGAGCGCCATGGTGAACGAGAAGGCGCGCCCGGCGAGGTAGTCGCTCGATCCCGAGCAGGTGAACCCGATGTCACTGGTCTTCAGGCCGGTGCTGGCGAGGACCTGGTGCAGGACGGGCATCAGCATCTCGACTTCCGACTGTTCGTCGGAGGTACGTGTGTGGTCGGTCTGCCCGAAGGCGACGACGGCGATGTCCCGGATCGGCGGCCGCATCAGATCATCTCCCTGTACGTGTCGTAATCGGCGTCGGGTTCACCGGTGGGCCGGTAGTGGTCCGGATAGCGCCCGCCCTCCGTCCACACGGGTTCGACGCGCAGCCCCATCCGCACCTGGTCGTACGGGATGCCGGCGATGCGGCCGTGCAGGGCGAGGTCGGCGCCGTCGAGGGCGATGTGGGCGTAGACGTACGGGACTTCGATGTCGAGGTTCTTGGCCTTGATGTTCACGATGCAGTACGTGGTGACGGTGCCCGCGGGCCCGACCTCGACCGCTTCCTCGGTGGCGACGCCGCAGGTGGGGCAGGCGCCGCGCGGCGGGATGTAGACCTTGCGGCAGGAGGGGCAGCGCTCACCGACCGTGCGACGTTCGGCCAAGGCGTTGATGTACCGGGTCTGGGCGGCGCCGGGGCTGTAGGTGTAGTCGAGGCGGGCGGGGGCGACGATGCCGGTGACGGCGTCCTCGAACTCGCCGCTGTGCGGCGCTGGTTGGGATGGCGTGTCATCACCCTCGTACGGTTCGAAGCACGCGATGTCCGTGATGGCGCCCTCGCGCTCCTCGGCCCAGCGGACGCGCACGCGCATGCCGGAGTGCACGGCGTCGGGGCCCGGGGCGTCGAGGGCGTGCAGCAGGGCGGTGTCGGCGCCGTCCAGCGTGACGAGGACCCAGGCGAAGGGGGTGTCGAGGGGCTGACCGCGCCGCGGCTCGGGGTTCCAGGCCCAGGTGGTGACGGTTCCGGTGGCGCCGACCTCGACGAGGTCGCGGATCTCCTCGGCGGTCACGGGATCGTATTCGACCGGCGGCACCAGGACCTTCCCGTCGCCGGTCCGCACGCCGAGCACGGTGCGGTCGCGCAGACCGCTGAGGAAGGCGGACTGGACGGGGCCGAGGGAGCGGGTGAACGGGAACTCCACGACCAACGGCGCGCGCAGCACCTCTGGTTGGGCGGTGGATGTCATGAGGCCTCCTTGACGTATGGGCGTACGGGACGGAATGGCACGGCCGCGGGCCTCACTCGCGCCGGAACTCGGCCGGCCGCTTCTGGGCGAACGCGCGGGCGCCTTCCTTCGCGTCCGCGGTGTCGAAGATGGGCCAGCCGCGCTTCAACTCCGAGGCGAGACCGTCCGTTTCGGTCATCTCGGCGGTCTCGTAGACGGACGCCTTGACCGCCTCGACGGCCAACGGGCCGCACGCGTTGACCTGTTCGGCGATCTCCAGCGCCACGTCCAGCGCGGTGCCGTCGGGCACCACGCGTCCGACGAGCCCGATCGCCGCGGCCTCCGGCGCCGGGTAGGGCCGTCCGGTCAGCAACATCTCAAGGGCGTGGGTACGGGGAACCTGGCGCGGCAGCCGTACCGTCGAGCCGCCGATGGGGAACAGGCCGCGCTTGACCTCGAAGAGCCCGAACGTCGCCGACTCCCCCGCCACCCGGATGTCCGTGCCCTGGAGGATCTCGGTGCCGCCCGCGACGCAGTGCCCCTCGACGGCCGCGATGACGGGCTTGCGCGGCCTGTGGTGGCGCAGCATCGCCTTCCAGTGCAGGTCGGGGTCGGCCTTGAGGCGGTCCCGGTAGTGCTCGCCCTCCATCCCCTTGCCCGCGAGCGCCTTGAGGTCCATGCCGGCGCAGAACACACCACCCGCACCCGTGAGCACGATGGAGCGGATCGAGTCGTCCGCGTCCGCCTCCCGCCACCCGTCGTAGAGGCCGACGAGCATCGGCAGGGACAGCGCGTTCTTGGCCTCCGGCCTGTTGAGCGTAAGTACGAGCGTGGCGCCCTCGCGCCGGACGTCGAGATGTTCGGTCCCACCCATGAGGGGTCCTCCAGTCAGCCGCAGCCTCGGACCTGGAACAGGTTGCAGTAGGGCACGTGCCAGTTCAAGAGTTTTCTGACACTCAGTCAGTTTTCTTGTGCGGAGCCCCTTCCCCCTTACTCCCGGTTCTGTTCTGATGACGGCCAGGAGGCGCCCGGGAGACATCCGGCCCTGGATCATCTGGATCAGGAGGAGCGCGGTGGAGTACAACCTTGCCGACCTGTTCGAGTCGGTCGTCGACGTGGTCCCCGACCGCGAGGCGCTCGTCTACGTGGATCATCCCGGAACGGGCGCGGAGCGCCGGCTCACCTACGCCCAGCTGGACGCGGCGGCCAACCGGGTCGCCCACCACCTGATCGCGGCCGGGATACGCCCCGGCGAGCACGTGGGTCTGCACCTCTACAACGGCATCGAGTACCTGCAGACGGCGCTCGGCTGCGTCAAGGCGCGGGCCGTCCCGGTGAACGTGAACTACCGCTATGTCGAGGAGGAGTTGGCCTACCTCTACCAGGACGCGGATCTCGCGGCCCTCGTCTTCGACACGGAGTTCACGCCGCGCGTGGCGGCGGCGCTGCCGCGTGCCGAGAAGCTGCGCCACCTGGTGCGGGTGGGAGCCCCCGAGGCGGACGCACCGCCACTGAAGGCGGTGGACTTCGAGGAGGCGACCGCGCAGTCCTCCCCCGAACGTGGCTTCCCGCCACGCTCCCCCGACGACCAGTTCATCATCTACACCGGCGGCACCACGGGCATGCCGAAGGGTGTGATGTGGCGTCAGGAGGACCTGTTCTTCGCCGGGTTGGGCGGTGGCGCGCCCACGGGTGAGCCGGTGTCACGGCCCGAAGAACTGGCCGAGCGGGTGGCGGCAGGCGGCGACGGCATCACGTTCTTCCCCACTCCCCCGCTGATGCACGGCACATCGACCCTCACGGCCTTCATCGGCTTCAACTTCGGCCAGCGCGTCGTCATCCACCGCAAGTTCGCCCCGGAGGAGGTGCTGCGCACCATCGAGAAGGAGAAGGTGACGAGCATGTCCCTGGTGGGCGACGCGATGCTGCGCCCGCTCATCGACGCGCTCAAGGGGCCACTGAAGGGCACGGACTGCTCGTCGATGTTCAGCGTCTCGTCCTCGGGCGCGATCATGTCGGACACGGTGCGCGCCCAGTTCCAGGAGCTGGTGCCGAACACCATGCTGCTCAACAACTTCGGCTCGTCCGAGTCCGGCTTCAACGGCACGGCGACGGCCGACTCGGGCGCGGGATCCGGCTTCCACGTCCAGGTCAACTCCCGTACGCAGGTGGTGGATCCGGCGACGTACGAGCCGGTCGCGGTCGGCGAGGTGGGGCGGATCGCGCAGCGCGGGCACGTCCCGCTCGGCTACTACAACGACCCCGTGAAAACAGCCGAGACGTTCTTCCAGAAGGGCGACGAGCGCTGGGTGCTGCTCGGTGACATGGCGACGGTCGACGAGCAGGGCATCGTCACGGTCCTCGGGCGCGGCTCGCAGTGCATCAACACCGGCGGCGAGAAGGTGTACCCGGAGGAGGTCGAGCAGGCCCTCAAGTCCCACCCGGACATCTACGACGCGCTGGTGGCCGGCGTGCCGGACGAGAAGTGGGGCAACCATGTGGCGGCGGTCGTCCAGCTCATGGACGGCGCTGAACCGCTGACCCTGGACACCGTCCAGACGCACTGCCGCAGCCACCTCGCCGGTTACAAGATCCCCCGCCAGCTGGTGGTGACGGACAGCATCCAGCGCTCGCCGAGCGGGAAGGCGGACTACCGGTGGGCGCGGTCGGTGGCGGCGGAGGGGAACGCGTAGGCCCCCTCCGCGCGGCTCGTGCTCGGTCTCGCCTCAGTCGAGGCAGAACTCGTTGCCCTCGATGTCCTGCAGCGTGATGCACGACTCGTTCTCTTCATCGGCGCGCTGCGTCAGGACGTGCGTCGCGCCGAGCTTGTACAGGCGCTCGGCCTCGGCTTCGAGCACCGCGAGCCGCTCGTCGCCGACGAGCCCTGCCCCGGCCCGCACGTCGACGTGCACCCGGTTCTTGACCACCTTCCCCTCCGGAACGCGCTGGAAGAAGAAGCGGGGCCCGTCGCCCTCGGGGTCGGCGCAGGCGGACCAGGACTCGTCCTCGTCGGCCCCGGGCGGCATGACGTATCCGAGCACCTCGCACCAGAAGCGGGCGACCCGCACGGGCTCCGCGCAGTCGAAGGTGATCTGGACCTTCTTGATCGATGTCATCGGCGCACCATAGCAAGGGTGTTCCATGGCGCCACCGGATTTTTCTCGGTTGCCCGGCCGTCGTCCCGGTGCTGAAGTTCGCGCATGAATCATGCAGCGGTCAGAGACCTGTTCGATCAGCAGATGCGGCGCGAGGCGCAGCCCGACGAGCCCGGTGCTCGGGTCGAGCGGGTCGGCGACGTGGTGCGCCACGTCGGCCCGGCGGCGGGGTGGAACGGGGTGCTGTGGTCGGGGCTCGATGAGCGGACCGCCGATGCGGCGATCGCCGAACAGGTGCGGTTCTTCGGCGAGTTGGGCCGGGAGTTCGAGTGGAAGACGTACACGCACGACCACCCGTCCGACCTTCCCGACCGGCTCAAGGCCGCCGGGTTCGTACCGGAGGAGCCGGAGACACTGCTCGTCGCGGAGACGGCCGCGCTGCCCCTCGACACCGCGCCACCCGAAGGGATCCGGCTGCTCCCGGTCACCGACGAGTCGCAGGTCGAGCTGGTGGAGCGGGTGCACGAGCTGGCCTTCGACTCCGGCCGCTCCGCCATCGGCCACCAGCTCAGGGCCCAGCTGGCCCAGGACCCGGCCACCGTCCCCGCGGTCGTCGCGCTGCACGGGGACGAGCCGGTGAGCGCCGCCCGCATGGAGCTGCACCCGGGAACGGCCTTCGCGAGCCTGTGGGGCGGCGGCACGGTGCCCGAGTGGCGGGGCCGCGGGATCTACCGCTCGCTCGTCGCGTTCCGCGTCCGCATCGCCGCCGAGCGCGGATTCGCGTACGTCCAGGTGGACGCGTCCCCGTACAGCCGGCCGATCCTGGAACGCCTGGGGTTCGTGGCGCTCGGGACCACCACGCCGTACGTCTGGGAGCCCCCGGCCGGCCGCTGACACCGGAACCGGCGCGTCGCATGTCTTGACGAGCGCGGTCAGTCCTTGAATTACTGATCGACAGCAGGGCAACCGAATGATCGGTCGGGAGTTTCGGGAGTGCGTGCGATGGCGTCGATGGCGACGGACTGGCGGGACGAGGGCGAGCGGCTCGGCGCGGACGAGCTGCGCGCACTGCAGCTGGAGCGGCTGCGCGGGACGCTGTACCGGGTGTACGAGCGGGTGCCGTTCTACCGCGAGGCGTTCGACAAGGCGGGCGTACGGCCCGAGGACTGCCGCACCCTGGCGGACCTGGGGCGCTTCCCGTTCACGACGAAGGCGGACCTGCGGGACAACTATCCCTTCGGGATGTTCGCCGTGGAGCAGTCCGAGGTGCGGCGGCTGCACGCGTCGAGCGGCACGACGGGGTTGCCCACGGTCGTCGGGTACACCGAGGCCGACCTGTCGATGTGGTCGGACATGGTGGCGCGGGCGATCCGCGCGGCGGGCGGCAGGCCGGGGCACAAGGTCCATGTGGCGTACGGGTACGGCCTGTTCACCGGCGGGCTCGGCGCGCACTACGGGGCAGAGCGGCTCGGGTGCACGGTCATTCCGGCGTCCGGCGGCATGACGTCGCGCCAGGTGCGACTGATCCTGGACCTGAAGCCCGAGATCATCATGGTGACGCCCTCGTACATGCTCACGCTCCTCGACGAGTTCGAGCGCCAGGGCGTCGATCCGCGCACAAGCTCCCTCAAGGTCGGCATCTTCGGTGCGGAGCCGTGGACCGAGGAGATGCGGCGCGAGATCGAGGAGCGGGCGGGGATCGACGCGGTCGACATCTACGGCCTGTCGGAGGTCATGGGTCCTGGCGTGGCGCAGGAGTGCGTAGAGACGAAGGACGGGCTGCACATCTGGGAGGACCAGTTCTACCCGGAGGTCGTCGACCCGATCACGGGTGAGGTGCTGCCGGAGGGCGAGCACGGCGAGCTGGTCTTCACCTCGCTGACCAAGCAGGCGATGCCGGTGGTCCGGTACCGGACCCGGGACCTGACGCGGCTGCTGCCGGGGACGGCCCGGCCGGCGTTCCGGCGCATGGAGAAGATCACCGGGCGCAGTGACGACATGGTGATCCTGCGGGGTGTGAACCTGTTCCCGACGCAGGTCGAGGAGATCGTGCTGCGCACGCCCGGCGTCGCCCCGCACTTCCAGCTCCGCCTCACCCGCGAGGGCCGCATGGACGCGCTCACCGTACGCGCCGAGGCCCGTCCCGACGCGACACCCGAGGAGCGGGAGTCGGCGGCGCGCGCCATCGCGGCCGGGATGAAGGACGGGGTGGGGGTGTCGGTGTCCGTGGAGATCGTGGAGCCGGAGTCGCTGGAGCGGTCGGTGGGGAAGATCAGGCGGATCGTGGACGAACGGCCTCGCTGAACGGACCGCCGACCACCCCGCATCCGACGGCCGGATGGTGGCAAACCGCCTGTTTGCGGTATGCCACCATCCGGCCGTCTCCCGTTCCACCGTCGTTCAACTCCCGTGCTCTGTGCGCTTCTTGTGCCCTTCCTAAGGTCCGTGAGGTCTTGAAGGAAGGGACTCATGGACGACAGACAGCTGGACGACGGCCCGGGTGACGGGCCCCTCGCGCTGCGGGCGCGCGGCATCACCAAATGCTTTGGCAACGTTGTCGCCCTGGACGGCGTCGACCTCGATGTGGCGCCGTGCCGGATCCACGGTCTGGTGGGCCCGAACGGCGCGGGCAAGACGACCCTGCTCGGCCTGCTCCTCGGCCTGGCCGTCCCGGACTCCGGCAGCCTGGAGGTGCTGGGCACACCGGTCGGCCGGGCCCTCGATGCGCCTGCCGGGGTGGCCGGGTTCGTGGACGGGCCGGGCCTCTACCCCTCGCTCACCGCGCGGCAGAATCTGGCCGCGCTGGCGGAGCTGCGCGGCCTCGACGCCCCGTCGGCGCCGATCCGAGAGGCGCTGGACGAGGTCGGGCTCGGCGAGGTCGCCGATGACCGGGTGCGGGGCTTCTCCCTCGGGATGCGGCAGCGGCTCGGGCTCGCGGCGGCGCTGCTGACGCGGCCGCGGCTGCTGGTCCTCGACGAGCCGTCCAACGGCCTTGATCCGGCGGGAACCCGGCATGTGCACCGCGTGCTGGGCGCTCTCGCCGCGGCCGGCACCGCGGTCGTGCTCTCCAGCCACCGGATGGACGACCTCGAGGCGCTGTGCTCCGAGGTGACGATCCTCGCCACCGGCCGCGTCGTCTTCTCCGGCCCGCTGAGCAAGCTGGCCGCCGAGCACCAGGACCTGGAGTACCGGCTGCTCACGTCCGACCCGCCCGCGGCCCGCGCACTCGCGGCGGCGACCGACGGGATCCATCCGGTCGAGGGCACGGAGGCCGCGTCGCGCTACGGCGCCGAGGCCCTCGTCGTGCGGGCCCGGGTGGACGCCGTCGACGATCTGGTGACGCGGCTCGTGGGCGAGGGGGTCGCGCTGCGCGAACTGGCCCCGGTCGTCTCGCCGTTGGAGGCGGCTTTCCTGGCGCTGACCGAGAGCGCGGACACCGGTCGGCGGGAGGCCGCGTGATGACCTCCACCGTGACCACGCCCGCCACCGAAGGCCCCGTCGAGGACCCCGCCGAGAGCGGGCCCGCCGTCGACCGTCCCGTCACCGTGCGGCGCGGCTACCGCTTCGAGCTGGTCAAGCTGGTGTCCCAGTGGCGGGTCCGGCTCCTCGTGCTGGTCTGCTGGCTCGCTCCCGGGCTGTTCGTGGCCGGAGTCGGCCTCCAGAGCACGCTGCCCACCGACACCCTGTTCGGCCGGTGGATGCACGCCACCGGGTGGGCCGGTCCGCTCGTCATGCTCGGATTCGCGGGCGTGTGGGCGCTGCCGCTGCTGACCTCGCTCGTCGCCGGTGACGTGTTCGCCGCCGAGGACCGGCTCGGCACCTGGCGGCATCTGCTCGTGGCGGTCCGATCGCCGGGCCGGATCTTCGCCGCGAAGGCGCTCGCCAGCCTCTCCGTCCTGCTGGTGCTGGTGGCCGGGCTCGCCGTGTCGAGCGTGGTCGGCGGGCTCCTGACGGCCGGTCACCAGCCGCTCGTCGGCCTCGACGGCGCGGACATCGGGGCCTCGGACGCGGCGGGCCGGGTACTGCTCGCGTGGCTGTGCGCGCTCGCCCCGACGCTGGCCCTCGCCGCGCTCGGCCTGCTGGGCTCTGTGGCGCTCGGCCGTTCCCCGATGGGGCTGCTGCTGCCCGCCCTGGTGGCGCTGGTGCTGCAACTCGCGCAGTTGCTGCCGCTGCCGGTGAGTGTCCGCGTGGCGCTGCCCGGATACGCGTTCCTCGCCTGGAACGGGCTGTTCACCGGCCCCGTGCAGCTCGCTCCGTTGGTGATCGGCGTGGTGATCGCCCTCGTGTGGGCGGCGGCCGCGACCGGGCTCGCGTATCTGCTGTTCGTACGGCGGGACTTCACGAACCCGGCCGAGGACGCGTCCGGCCGTCGTGCGCTCACGCTCGGCGCGCTGCCGCTGGTCGGGCTGCTCGTGGTGAGCGTCGTCGCCGTCGGCGTGGCCGCTCCGGCCGAGGGGTCGGGGATCACGCAGGAGAAGGTCCAGCGCTCGGTCGCCACCGCGTTCGCCCACCTGTACCGCACGCAGGCCGAGCAGTTGCACCGCCCCGCCGTCACCGAGGACCGACTGCACACCTCGGCGGCGTGCACGAAGGGCGATGTCCACGACGGGGCCGAGGGGGCGGGCAACGACTGGCGCTGCGTCGTCTCCTGGCACCTGCCCGACGTCGAGGCCACCGGTCAGGCCATCTATCAGCTCGACGTCACCGCTGACGGGCGGTTCGTCGCCGACGGCGACGGGCCGAAGGAAGTGAACGGCTACTTCCTGGTGCACACCCCGACCGGGGACACACCGAACCCGCTGTGGCAGTTCGACGGCACCGTCGAGCTGCTGTCCGCGACACCGCACAAAGTGAACAAGGTTCCGAAGGGATGAACTCCATGCAGGTAACACGCCGCCGCAGGCGCGTGCCACGGGCCGGTCTCGGCACGCTCGCCGGGCGCATCGGCCGCCGCAGACCGCTCGCCACCGCGGGCATCACGGCCCTCGCCCTGGCGCTCGCGGGCACCGCCTTCGCCCAGACCCACCAGTTCGGCACGGACCAGGTCGGCCAGGACACCGCGAACGGCAAGGTCGTCTCCAGTGACCAGTACATAGCCCCGTACGGCGACCGGACGGTCATCGACAACGGGAAGATCATGTCGTCCGAGGTCAGCCCGGACGGCTCGCACCTCGCGGCCTCGCTCACCGACGGCGGCTCCGCCCTCGGCATCGTCGACCTGAAGACGTGGAAGGTCCAGCAGCTCGTCAGCAACGCGGCCTCGTCGTCGCCGCGCATCAAGAGCAACAACGTCGGTCAGGAGGGCCCCACCTACTCCCCCGACGGCAAGCAGCTGTGGCTCGGCCAGATCGACGGCTACACCAGGTTCACCGTGAAGGACGACGGTTCCGTCGCCGACCCGACGTACGTCACCATCCCGGCGGACGGCGCGAAGCACGCGCTCGTCGGTGAGCCGGTGTTCTCCAAGGACGGCTCGACCGTCTACTCGGCGGTCAACGGGCAGAACCGGGTCGTCGCCCTGGACGCCGCGAGCGGTGCCATCAAGAAGAGCTGGTCCGTGGGCAACGCGCCGCGCGACCTGGCGCAGGTCGGCGACAAGCTGTACGTCAGCAACGAGGGCGGGCGCCCCGCGAAGCCCGGCGAGTCCACCATCAACTCGTACGGCACCGACGTGCCCGCCGACCCGAAGACGGGGGCGACCACCACCGGCACGCTCAGCGTCATCGACCTGGGCAACCCCGACGCCGCCGTCCGCTCCATCGACGTGGGCCTGCACCCGACGGCCCTGTACGCGAAGAAGGGCGCGCTGTTCGTCACGAACACCGCCACCAACGACGTCTCGGTCGTCGACACCGCCAAGGACAAGGTCGTCCAGACCGTCTCCACCAAGCCGTGGCCCGAGGCCTCGGTCGGCTACGAGCCGAACGCGGTGACGCTCTCCGACGACGGGCGCCTCCTGGTGACGCTGGGCCGCGCCAACGCGGTCGCCGTCTACCGGTACAAGTCCCCGCAGGAGCCCGTGAGTTACGTGGGCCTGCTGCCGACGGACTACTTCCCCTCGGAGATCAGTACCGCCGGGAACCAGGTCGTGGTCTCCAACACGCGCGGCATCGACGCCCGCCGCCCCACCACGAAGGCCGGGCACACCACGCACGACACGACGTCCAGCGTGCAGCACTTCACGCTGCCGGGCGACGACGTGATCAAGAAGCAGACCGGCAAGGTGTTCCGGCAGAACGGCTGGACGGCCGGCGCCGCCAAGAAGGCGAGCAGCGGCAGCCGGGCGAAGCCCGTGCCGGTCCCGGCCCGGCTCGGCGACCCGTCGACGATCAAGCACGTGTTCCTGATCGTCAAGGAGAACCGGACGTACGACCAGGTCTTCGGCGACATGAAGGAGGGCAACGGCGACGCCTCGCTGGCCGAGTTCGGCGAGAACGTCACGCCCAACCAGCACGCCATGGCCCGGCAGTTCGGCCTCTACGACAACACGTACGACATCGGCACGAACTCCGCCGAGGGCCACAACTGGCTGATGCAGGCGGACAACCCGGAGTACACCGAGTCCTCGGCCGGTGAGTACGCGCGCAGCTACGACACCGAGGACGACGCGCTCGGCCACCAGAAGTCCGGCTTCCTGTGGAGCGGCGCGCAGTCCGCGGGCAGGTCGGTGCGGGACTTCGGCGAGTTCCACCAGTTCCTCGACAAGCCGGCCGACGCGAGCTGGCAGAACCTGTACTGCGACAGCAAGAACATGGCGGCGACCGGGAAGGACACCGCGTACAAGCTGACGTCGTCCTCGCCGATCCCCTCGCTCAACTCCGTGTCCGTGCCGGGCTTCGCGAAGTTCGACACCTCGGTGCCCGACGTGTACCGCTCGGAGATCTGGAAGCAGGACTTCGCCAAGAACGGTCCGGCGAACCTGAACATGTTCTGGCTCTCCAGCGACCACACCGGCGGCCCGGCGAGCGCGCCCGCGCAGGTCGCGGACAACGACCTGGCGACGGGCCGGATCGTCGACACGATCTCGCACAGCAAGTACTGGAAGGACTCCGCGATCTTCGTGGTCGAGGACGACTCCCAGGCGGGCCTCGACCATGTCGACGGCCACCGCGCCCCGGTCCAGATCATCAGCCCGTGGGCGAAGCGCGGGACGGTGGACAGCCACTACTACTCGCAGATCACGATGATCCGCACCATCGAGCAGATCCTCGGGATCCACCCGATGAACCAGAAGGACACCGCGGCCAGCCCGATGGCCGCCGCGTTCACGAAGAAGGCGGACACCACGCCGTTCACGGCGGTGCCCAACCGGACCTCGCTGACCGCGGGCCTGGCGACGCCGCCCTCCTGCGGCGAGGACAAGCCGGCGGCCCAGGACCCGAAGGCACTGGCCGTGCCGTCCACGAAGGTCCCGGCGGACCGGCAGAAGCTCGCCGACACCTGGCAGGCCTGGAAGTCGAAGCAGCGCCTCACGGGTGAGCACGCGGTGCCGGACTACGCCAACCCGGCGCAGATGAACCACTTCACCTGGTACGAGACACACGGCTGGAAGAAGCCGTACCCCGGCGAGAGCAAGATCTACGCGCCGAAGGACGTACCCGGCGCGTTCATCCCCTCGGCGGAGAACGACGGCTAGAGCGGACCCGCACGTCTAGCCTTCGGCGAACCGGTCCCGCAGCTCACGCTTCAGGATCTTGCCGGAGGCGTTCCGCGGCAGCTCGTCCACGAAGACGACCCTCTTGGGCGCCTTGAAGTGGGCGAGCTGCTCGCGCGCGTGGGCGATCAGATCCTCCTCCGTGACGTCCGTGTCGCTGCGCACCACGACCGCCGTGACCGCCTCGATCCAGCGCTCGTCGGGCAGCCCGACGACGGCGGTCTCGGCGACGGCCGGGTGCGTGTAGAGGGCGTCCTCGACCTGGCGGGAGGCGACGAGCACGCCGCCGGAGTTGATGACATCCTTCACCCGGTCGACGACGGTGAAGTAGCCCTCACTGTCGCGCACCGCGAGGTCCCCGGACCTGAACCAGCCGTCCCGGAAGGCCTGTTCGGTCTCCTCGGGCTTGTCCCAGTAGCCGTCGCACAGTTGCGGGGAGCGGTAGACGACCTCGCCGGGTGTGCCGTCGGGCACGTCCTTGCCCTCGTCGTCGACGACCTTCGCCTCGACGAACAGCACAGGACGCCCGCAGGAGTCCATGCGGCCCTCGTGCTCGTCGGGCCCGAGGACGGTGGCGAGCGGGCCGATCTCGCTCTGTCCGAAGCAGTTGTAGAAGGCGAGTCCCGGCAGCCGCTCGCGCAGCCGTTCCAGGACCGGGACCGGCATGATCGAGGCGCCGTAGTACGCCTTGCGCAACCCGCTCAGGTCGCGGGAGGCGAACCCGAGGTGCTGGGAGAGCCCGATCCACACCGTCGGCGGCGCGAACAGGCTGTCCGCCTCCCCCGCCTCCACGAGGTCGAAGACCGGGTCGGCGGCCGGCGCGTCGAGAATCGTGTTGGTGGCGCCCACGGCCAGGTACGGCAGCAGGAACACGTGCATCTGCGCCGAGTGGTACAGCGGCAGCGCGTGGACGGGGCGGTCCGTCTCCTTGAGGTCGAGCGCGTGGATGGCGCTCACGTACTCGTGGACGAGCGCGCGGTGCGTCATCCGGGCGCCCTTGGGGAGTGCGGTGGTCCCGGACGTGTAGAGCAGTTGCGCCAGGTCGTCGGCGTCCGGCACGTCCCCGTCGTACGGGGTGCTCGCCGCGAGTCGCGTGAGCAGTGCTTCGTCCGCGTCGCGCAGCGCCAGCACCGGTACGTCGCCGGGGAGGCGGTCCGCGATGCCGGGGTCGGCGAGGACGAGCGAGGCGCCGGACTGGCGGACGATGTACGCGAGGTCGTCGCCGGTCAGGTTCTGGTTGACCGGGACGTGCACGAGGCCCGCGCGGGCGCAGGCCAGGAAGCCGATCAGGTACGCGTCCGAGTTGTGCCCGTAGGCGCCGACCCGGTCGCCCGGCGCGAGGCCCTCGCCGCGCAGGGCCCCGGCCGCGCGGGACACGGCGTCGTCCAGCTCCCCGTACGTCCATGAGCGCGGCCCGTAGCGCAGGGCGACGCGCCCCGGCGTGCGGCGGGCGCTGCGGCGCAGGACTCCGTCGACGGTGCTGCTGGCGGCCTCGGAATGGAGCCTCCCCTGCTCGAGCGGAGCCGAGAGCTTGGGGAAAGGTGACCTCGTCATGGCGTGATCCTGTGCGGTGGCGGGCGCCGGGTCAAGGGTGGCGGGCGCCGCGGGTCGGCGAGCGATGCGGTGCATCCGATCCGGGCGTTCGGGGCGAAGGGAGGAGTGAGGCAGCGGGTTCCACCTCGCCCGCTGATCCCCTTCGCCGCTGACGCCGGGTGCCTGCTCGCCTCGGTGTCAGCGGCCCTCGTCGCCCGGCCTGCCGGTACCGGGCAGGCCCGGTCTCGCCCCGGGACTTCCCGTGCGGGTTCCGCTCCCGCCGACCCCTCCGCACCGGACATACCCGTTGGTACGCTCAGCGCTCTCACGTCGCTCAACCACCTCAGCCCGCACTGCAGTTGGGAGCACGATGCGCACACGTCCGGGACACAGACGCCTCGCGGCCCTCGGGGTCGCCCTGTTGACCGCGCTCAGCGGCACCGCGTCGGTGTCGTCCGCCGCGGCCGACCGTGACACACATCCGCGTGGCGGTGGCCTCTCCGCCACCATCCGCTACACCGAGTACGGGATCCCGCACATCGTCGCCAAGGACTACGCGAACCTCGGTTTCGGCACGGGGTGGGCGCAGGCCGCCGATCAGGTGTGCACGCTGGCCGACGGGTTCGTGACGCTGCGCGGTGAGCGTTCGCGCGTCTTCGGGCCCGACGCGGCGCCCGACGGCTCGCTGTCGTCGGCGGCCAAGAACCTCTCAAGTGACCAGTACTTCAAGGGTGTTCGCGAGGCGCACACCGTGGAGAAGCTGCTCGGCATCCCCGCGCCCGCGGGCCCGAGCCGCGACGTCAAGGACGCGATGCGCGGCTGGGCCGCCGGGTACAACGCGTGGCTGAAGCAGAACCGGATCACCGACCCGGCATGCAAGGGCGCGGACTGGGTGAAGCCGGTGACCCCGCTCGACGTGGCGACGCGCGGCTTCGCGATCGCGGTGCTCGGCGGGCAGGGGCGCGCGATCGAGGGCATCACGGCCGCGCAGCCGCCGACCACCGGCGCCGCGCGGACCGGGCCGGACAAGGCCGAGCCCGACAAGACTGAGCCGGACAAGGCCGATACCGCCCGCGCCGCCCGCGAGTTGTTCGCGCAGGACGACTCCGACATGGGCTCGAACGCGGTCGCCTTCAGCGGAGCGGCGACGGCGAACAAGCGGGGCCTGCTGCTCGGCAACCCGCACTACCCGTGGCAGGGCGGCCGCCGCTTCTGGCAGTCGCAGCAGACGATCCCGGGCGAACTCGACGTCATGGGAGGCTCGTTGCTCGGCACCACCGGGATCTCCATCGGGCACAACGCGAACATCGCGTGGAGCCACACGGTCGCCACGGGCGTCACGCTCAACCTCCACCAGCTCACCCTCGACCCGTCCGACCCGACGACGTACGTGGTCGACGGCAAGAAGGAGCGGATGACGAAGCGGTCCGTGAGCGTGCCCGTGAAGGGCGGCGGCGACGTGACCCGCACCCAGTGGTGGACCCGCTACGGCCCCGTCGTCACGAACCTCGGCGCCCAGCTCCCGCTCCCCTGGACCGCGACGACGGCCTACGCCCTGAACGACCCCAACGCGGTCAACCTGCGCGCCTCCGACACCGCGCTCGGCTTCAGCAAGGCCCGCTCGACCGCCGACATCCTCGCGTCGCTGCGCCGCACACAGGGCCTGCCGTGGGTGAACACGATCGCCGCGGACTCCTCGGGCCACTCGCTGTTCACGCAGTCGCAGGTGCTGCCGCGGATCACCGACAAGCTGGCGGGGCGCTGCTCGACGCCGCTCGGCAAGGCGACGTATCCGGCCTCAGGTGTCGCCGTCCTCGACGGTTCGAAGAGCGACTGCGGTCCGGGCAGGGACAAGGACGCCGTGCAGCCGGGCATCTTCGGCCCGTCGAAGATGCCCGTACTCAAGGACGCCCCGTACGCGGAGAACTCCAACGACAGCGCCTGGCTCGCCAATGCGGACCGCCCGATCACCGGCTACGAGCGGGTCTTCGGGAACGTCGGAACGCAGCGCTCGATGCGCACGCGCGGCGCCGTCGAGGACGTCGCGGGAATGGCGGACAAGGGCGGCCTGACGGTCGCGGATCTGCAGCGGCAGCAGTTCGCCGACCGGGTGCCCGCCGCCGACCTGACGGCCGCCGACACCGCGAAGGCGTGCGCGGCCCTGCCCGGCGGCTCGGCAACGGGCAGCGACGGCAAGCCGGTTGATGTCTCCCAAGCCTGTGACGTGATCGGCGCGTGGGACCGCACCATGAACACCGACAGCCGGGGCGCCCTGCTCTTCGACCGGTTCTGGCGGAAGCTGACGGCGGCGGTGCCCGCGGCCCAGCTGTGGAAGGTGCCGTTCTCGGCGGCGGATCCGGTGCGTACGCCGAACACGCTGAACACGCAGGCGCCCGGTTTCGCCACGGCGCTCGCCGACGCGGTGGCCGAACTCAGGGCCGCCGGCATCCCGTTGGACTCCCGGCTCGGCGACCACCAGTTCGTGACGCGCGGCGGCGAGCGCATCCCGGTGCACGGCGGCACGGAGTCGCTCGGCGTGTGGAACAAGGTCGAGCCGGTGTGGAACGCCGCGGGCGGCGGCTACACCGACGTCACGACCGGGTCGAGCTACATCCAGGCGGTCGGCTGGGACGGCGGGCGCTGCCCGGTGGCACGCACCCTCCTCACGTACTCCCAGTCGTCGAACCCGAACTCGCCGCACTACAGCGACCAGACCCACCTGTTCTCGAAGAAGAAGTGGGTCACGGAGCGCTTCTGCGAGAAGGACATCCTCAGGTCGCCGGCGCTGAAGGTGGTGCGGGTGCGCGACTGACGGACGCCCCCAGGACCGGGGCGGCCTCACACTGGTTTCAGACCGCCCTGGTCCGCCCCTCCCAGTAGGGGTCGCGCAGGCGTCGCTTGTAGAGCTTGCCGTTGGGGTCGCGGGGCATCGTCTCGATGAAGTCGACGCTCTTGGGCCGCTTGTAGCCCGCGAGTTGGGTCTCGCAGTGGGCGAGGATCTCGGCCGCGAGCGCGTCATCGGCGGTTCGGCCCTCCGCGACCTCGACGACCGCCTTGACCTCCTCGCCCCAGTCGTCGTGCGGGATGCCGAAGGCAGCCGCGTCGGCGACGGCGGGGTGCGTCAGGAGCGCGGACTCGATCTCCGCGGGGTAGATGTTGACCCCGCCCGAGATGATCATGTCGATCTTGCGGTCGCGCAGGAAGAGATAGCCGTCCTCGTCGATCACCCCGAGGTCACCCACGGTGAAGAAGTCGCCGATGCGGTTCTTCTTCGTCTTGCCCTCGTCCTTGTGGTACGAGAATCCGCCGGTCTTCATCTTGAGGTAGACGGTGCCGAGTTCACCGGCCGGCAGCTTGTTGCCGTCGTCGTCGTAGACGGCCAACTCGCTGATGGGCCAGGCCTTTCCGACGGTGCCCGGCTTCTTCAGCCAGTCCTCGGCGGTCGCGAACGCGCCGCCGCCCTCGCTGGCCGCGTAGTACTCCTCGACGCACATCCCCCACCAGTCGATCATCGCGCGTTTGACGTGGTCGGGGCAGGGCGCGGCGCCGTGGATCGCGTGCCGCATGGACGTGACGTCGTAGCGGTCCTTGACCTCCTGCGGCAGCGCGAGCAGGCGGTGGAACTGGGTCGGCACCATGTGCGTGTGCGTGCACTTGTGGGTGTCGATGAGGCGGAGCATCTCCTCGGGCGTCCACTTGTCCATGAGGACGACGGGGTGCCCGATGTTCAGGGCGGCGCCCGCAAACTGGAGCACGGCGGTGTGGTACAGCGGGGAGCACACGAGGGCCACGTTGTCGTCGAACGGCTTGATGCCGAAGATTCCGAGGAACCCGCCGAGGTAGGCCTCCTCGGGCAGCTTGCCCTGGAGCGGCCGGCGGATGCCGCGCGGGCGGCCCGTGGTCCCGGACGTGTAGTTCATGACCCAGCCGAGCGTGCGGTCCTCGGGCGCGGAACCGCTCTGCCCTGCGAGGAGTTCGGCGTACGGGCGGAAGCTCGCGATGTCCCCGACCGCGTACCGGTGGCTGTCGGGCAGGCCCGCCTCGTCGGCGGCGGAGCGGGCCGCGTCGGCGAACCGCTCGTGCGCGATCAGCACCTTGGCGCCCGAGTCGGAGACGATCCAGGCGATCTCGGGCCCTACGAGGTGGTGGTTGACGGGGACGAGATAGAAGCCGGCCTGCGAGGCGGCGAGGTAGGCGGTGAAGAACTCGACGCTGTTGGGGAGCACGACGGCGAAGGCGTCACCACGCTCCAGCCCGGCCTCGCGCAGCCCGTGCACCATCTTGTTGGCGGCGGCGTGCAGCCGGCCGGCCGTCCACGGTTCGCCGTCCGGTGCGATCAGGACCGTACGGTCGGGATCGGCGGTGGCCTGCGCCCAGAATCCGTTGGGGGGTGTGCTGTTGGCGGCTGTGCTCATGCTCTTCCCTCACCGTCCTGCGATCTTGTTGATGCGGTCGATCGCCTTCTCGAAGCCGCGCGTCAGGTCGTCGAAGACCGCCTGGACGCTGCGCTCCTCGTTCATCCGGCCCACGATCTGCCCCACGGGCGTGCCGAGCAGGGGCTCCACCTCGTACTTCTGGATCCGGGACACGGCCTCGGCCACGAGCAGGCCCTGGAGGGGCATCGGCAGGGTGCCGGGGCCCGCCGGGTCGTCCCACGCGTCCGTCCACTCGGTGCGCAGCTGGCGCGCGGGCTTCCCGGTCAGCGCGCGCGAGCGCACCGTGTCGCCGGAGCCCGCGGCGAGCAGCTTGCGGGTGACGGCCGGCGAGTGCATGTCGGCCTCCGTCGTCGTCAGCCACACCGAGCCCAGCCACACCCCCTGCGCGCCGAGCGCGAGCGCGGCCGCGACCTGCTGCCCGCTGCCGATGCCGCCAGCGGCCAGGACCGGCAGCGGGTCGACGGCCTCCACGGCCTCCGGGGTGAGCACCATGGAGGCGATCTCACCGGTGTGCCCTCCGGCCTCATAGCCCTGCGCGACGACGACGTCGATGCCCGCGTCGGCGTGCTTTCGGGCGTGCCGGGCGCTGCCGGCGAGCGCGGCGACGAGGATGTCGTGCTCGTGCGCGCGGGCGATGACGTCGGCGGGCGGCGATCCGAGTGCGTTGGCGAGGAGTTTGATCGGGTAGTCGAAGGCGACGTCGAGTTGGCTGCGGGCGACCTTCTCCATCCAGCCGGTGATGCGCCAGCCGGACGCCTCGCCCTCGGCGAGTTCCGGGACGCCGTACTTGGCGAGGGTCTCCTGGACGAACTGCCGGTGTTCCGGCGGGATCATCGCCTCGATGTCGGCCTCGGTGACGCCTTCGACCTTCTTGGCGGGCATGACGACGTCGAGGCCGTAGGGCCGGCCCTCCGCATGTTCGTCGAGCCAGTCGAGATCGCGTTTGAGTTCGTCGGGTGCCGCGTAGCGGACCGCACCGAGCACGCCGAAGCCTCCGGCCCTGCTGATGGCCGCGGCCACCGCAGGGAACGGCGTGAAGCCGAAGACGGCGTGCTCGATCCCCAGTTTCTTGCTCAGCTCCGTCTGCATGCGCGCAGGATGCCGCAGCGCGGCGGACGACGGAAGAGGTTTTCTGATGCGGCGTCAGATTCTTCACCGGCCGGTCATGACGCGCGGGTGGCGCAAGGGTGTTGACACGAGGCGGCGCTGACAGAGAAGTTTCATCCGTCGCACGAGATCACGAAAGATACTTTCAGGAGGCCTTCCATGGGCTCAGCGGAAGCAGACAGACCGTCGGCCGGCCTGACCAGGCGTCACCTGGGCGCGGCCACGCTGGCGCTGGGTGGCGCGATCGCCCTCGCCCCGTTCCCTGCGGGCCCCGCCGTGGCGGCCGCCGACGCGCCGGCACGCCCCACGCTGCGCCGCGGCTCCCCCGAGCGCGCGGGGCTGCTCGCCGGCCATCTGCGGCAACTGGTCGTGGACGCCGAGAAGTTCCTCGGCCCCTCGCCCAAGCACCCCTGGTACGCGGGCGCGGTGCTGCTCGCGGGCCGCGGCGGCACGGTCGCGCTGCACCAGCCGATCGGCAAGGCGGTGCGCTACTCCCACTACGACGACAAGACGGACACGGGGATCGAGTTCCCCGCGGACCAGCAGATCGACATGGCCGACGACACGGTCTTCGACCTCGCCTCGATCTCCAAGCTGTTCACCTCCATCCTCGCGGTGCAGGAGATCGAGCGCGGCGCGCTGGACCTCGAGGCGAAGGTCGTCACGTACCTGCCCGAGTTCACCGGCGGCGGCAAGCAGGACGTCACGATCCGCCAACTCCTCACCCACACCTCCGGGTTCCGGCCCTTCCTGGCCTTCTACAAGGAGTCGGAGCACGCCGCGCAGCTCGCCCTCCTGTGGAAGGAGGCGCTGCTCAACCCGGCGGGCACCACCTACCTGTACTCGGACCTCAACCTCATCACGCTCCAGCTCGTCGTCGAGAAGCTCACCGGCAAGCCCTTGGACGTGCTGCTGCCCGAGCGGATCACGGGGCCGCTCGGCATGACCCGCACCCGCTACAACCCGCCCGCCTCCTGGAAGCCCAAGGTCGCGGCGACCGAGGACGCCCGTGCGCCCTGGTCGGGCCTGGACCGGGGCCTGGTGTGGGGCGAGGTGCACGACGAGAACGCGTACGCGTTCGGCGGCGTCGCGGGCCACGCGGGCGTCTTCTCCTGCGCCTGGGACATGGCGGTGCTCGGCCGGGCGCTGCTCAACGGCGGGATCTACGGCAAGGCCAGGATCCTGTCCCGGAAGTCCGTGGACCTGATGTTCACCAACTTCAACACGGACTTCCCCGGCGACGAGCACGGCCTCGGCTTCGAGCTCTACCAGCACTGGTACATGGGCGCGATGGCGACACCGAGCACGGCGGGCCACACCGGGTTCACCGGCACCTCGCTCGTGCTCGACCCGACGACCGACTCGTTCCTCATCGTGCTCGGCAACTCCGTGCACCCCGTGCGCAGTTGGCGATCCGGTTCCGCTCCCCGGGTCGCCGCGGGCAACAACATGGCGCGCGCGGTCGCGGTGCGCCCCAAGCACGGCCGTACCGCCTGGTTCTCCGGCATGGCGAGCGCCACGTCGGCGACGCTGACACTGCCCGATCTGCGCCTCGCCTCTGAAGGGGCGCGCCTCGCCTGCGACCTGTGGTGGGACACGGAGCCGCACTCCGACTTCCTGTTCCTGGAGACGTCGACGGACGGCGGCAAGAACTGGAAGCCGCTGCCGTTCACCACGGGCCGCTCCGAGGCCCACCCGTCAGGTGCGGTCGACGGCTACGCCGACCGCACCTGGCACCGCCTCACCGCCGACCTGGGACCCTTCGCCACGGCGCAGCTCCGGCTCCGCTGGCGCTACGCGACGGACCAGTTGTACGTCGGCCGGGGCGCCTACGTCGACGGCATCCGCGTCCTCGACGGGGACGAGGTGGCGTTCGACGACGCGCGCCCGGCGGACGCGTCCCGCATCGAGGCGAAGGGCTGGACCGCCTCTCAGGACTGAGCCCGGCGGGGTCAGTGGCCGAGCACCGCCATCGCGGCGTTGTGCCCCGGAATCCCGCTGACCCCGCCGCCGCGCACGGCGCCCGCGCCGCACAGCAGGACGTTCGCGTGGCCGGTCTCGACACCCCAACGACCGGTGCTTTCCGAGGCGTACGGGAACGCGAGCTCCCGGTGGAAGATGTTGCCGCCGGGCAGCCGCAGGTCCCGCTCCAGGTCGAGCGGGGTCTTCGCCTCGATGCACGGCCGGCCGTCCGCGTCCTCGGCCAGACAGTCCTCGATCGGTTCGGCGAGGTGGGCGTCGAGCTGGGCGAGCGTGGCCTTGAGGAGGTCCGCGCGGGCCGTGTCGTTGTCGGTGGCGAAGAGCCGGGCCGGGGTGTGCAGGCCGAACAGGGTGAGCGTCTGGTAGCCGCGTTCGACGAGGTCCGGGGCGAGGATCGTCGGGTCGGTCAGCGAATGACAGTAGATCTCGGAGGGCGGCGCGCCGGGCAGGGTGCCCGCGGCGGCCTCGGCGTGCGCCGCGGCCAACTGGCCGTACCCCTCCGCGACATGGAAGGTCCCGGCGAACGCCTCGCGCGGGTCGACGGAGGTGTCCTTGAGGCGCGGCAGCCGCTTCAGCAGCATGTTGACCTTGAGCTGGGCACCCTCCGCGGGGGCCGGCGGGGTGTCACCGGTGAGCCGGGCGAGGTCCTGCGGTGAGGCGTTCACGAGGACGTTGCGGGCGGCGACGGTGCCCTCGGAGTCGGCCGTCCTGTACGTGACCTCGGCCTCGGTGCCGTCCGTCTCGATCCGGGTCACCTCGTGCCCGGTGACGAGGTCGGCGCCGGCCGAGCGGGCCGCGGCGGCGAGCGCGTCCGTGAGGGCGCCCATGCCGCCGACGGGGACGTCCCAGTCGCCCGTGCCGTTGCCGATCACGTGGTAGAGGAAGCAGCGGTTCTGGGCGAGGGACGCGTCGTGGGCGTCGGCGAAGGTGCCGATCAGGGCGTCGGTGAGGACGACGCCGCGCACCAGGTCGTCGGTGAAGTACTCCTCGATGCCGACGCCGATGGGGTCCTCGAACAGCAGCCGCCAGGCCTCCTCGTCACCGACCCGCTCGCGCAGCGCGTCCCTCGAAGGGAGCGGCCCGGTCAGCGTCGGGAAGACCCGTTCGGCGACGCGCCGGGTCGTCTCGTAGAAGCGGTTCCACGCCTCGTACTCCCGCTCACCGCCGGTGAGTTCGCGGAACGCGGCGCGGGTACGCTCCTCGCCGCCGCCGACGAGCAGCCCCGTCGGCCGCCCGTCGCGGACGGTCGGGGTGTACGAGGAGACGTCGCGGGTCGCGGTCGCGAAGCGCAGCCCCAGGTCGGCCACGATCTTCTTGGGCAGCAGGCTGACGAGGTACGAGTAGCGGGAGAGGCGGGCGTCGACGCCGGGGAACGGGCGGGTGGAGACGGCGGCCCCGCCGGTGGCGCCGAGGCGTTCGACGACGGCGACGGACTGTCCTGCGCGGGCCAGATAGGCGGCGGCCACCAGACCGTTGTGGCCGCCGCCGACGACGACCGTGTCGTAGCGGGCGCGGAGATCATGTGCGGGCATGGCCCTTGGTAACACGGGCCGCGCGCGGTGGGCCAGAGGGCGGGCCCACGGTCACGCGCGCGGCGCCCCCTGTTGGCGCAGCGCGGCCACCCTTCGGTAGAGGGCGACCGCGTCCGCCGTGCGGCCGAGCTGCTCCAGGCAGTGGGCCTCGTCGTTGCGGCTGGCGAGGGTGCTGGCGTGGGCCTCGCCGAGGACGCGCTCACGGGCGGTGGACACCGCGCGGTACTCGCCGAGTGCGTCCCGCCAGCGTCCGAGCCAGCCCAGGCCGACGGCGACCTCGCGGCGGCTGACGAGCGTGTCCGGATGGTCGGCGCCGAGCACCCGCCCGCGGATCGCGCACACGTCGCGGGCCTCCGCGAGGGCCTCCTCCCAGCGGGCCAGCCGCCCGAGGTTCACCCCGAGCCCGTGCCGGGCGCGCAGCGTCTCGGGGTGGTGCGGCCCGCTGACCCGCGTACGGTCGTCGATCAGGTCGCGGTAGAGCGTGAGGGCCTCGGCGCTGCGGCCGAGCCGGCCGAGGCTGATGCCCACCTCGTAGCGGACGGCGAGGGTGTCCGGGTGGTCGCCGCCGAGGGCCCGCGCCCTGGCCCGGGCGACCTCCTGATAGATCGCGAGGGCCTCGCTCCACCGCCCCAACTGCCCGAGCGCGTAGCCGACTTCGCAGCGCGTGACGAGCGTGTCGGGGTGGTCGGCGCCGAGCACGCGGCCGCGCGCGTCCGCCACCTCCTGCGCCATCCGGTACGAGTCCTCCAGGCGGCCGAGCCTGCTGAGGTTGAAGGCGAGGTTGTGGCGGCAGCGCAGCGTGTCCGGGTGCTCGGGCCCCATGGCCCGCTCACGGGCGGCGAGGACGGTGCTGTACACCTGGTGCGCCTCGAAGTGCCGCCCCAACTTTCCCAGGACGTACGCGACTTCCTGCCGCGCCCCGAGCGTGTCGGGGTGCTCGGGCCCCAGCACCCGCTCGCGCCCCTCGACGACGCCTCGGTACTCGCGCAGCGCGTCGGCCGCCTGCCCGGTGCGGCTGAGGGTGAAGGCGACCTCGTAGCGGCTGGCGAGGGTGTCGGGGTGGTCGGGGCCGAGGGCGTGCTCCCGCTCGGCGGCGACCGAGCGGTGCACCTCGCCCGCCTCGGCCCAGCGTTCGAGCCGCCCGAGGCTGAGTCCCGCGTTGTGCCGGGAGGCGAGGGTGGCGAGCAGTTCCGGGGCGGGGGCGGCGCGCCCGGCCACTTCCGGCACCGCGGGGGTGTGGTCGGTGTCGCGCGGGATCCACTCACCGGAGAGTCCGGCCGCGGTGTCCGGGGGTGTGACGCGCGGCCCTGGGCCGCCGGCGGCCTTGTGTCCTGTGGTCATGCCGCGGGTCCAGGAGGGCAGCCGGGGCTCGCGCGACCCGGGCTGCTCCCGTACGGGCTGTTGCGGCAGTTCGGGCTGTTCACGCTCGGGCGCGTCCGTGCGCGGCCCGATCTGTGGCGCCCGCACCGTCGGCACATACGTCTCCGGACCGGGCCGCGCGCCCTGGGTGATCCGGCGCTCCAACTCCCGCGCATCACGTGGCCGTTCCTCGGGGTCCTTCGCGAGCAGGTCCAGGATGATCCGGTCGAGATAGTCGGGCAGCTCGGGCCGGTGCCCGCGCGGCGCCTCGGGCACGGTGTCGCGGTGTCCGACGAGCACCGACCACGCGTCCTCCAGGTCGAACGGCGGGGCGCCCGTGGCGACTTCGTAGAGCACACATCCCAGCGAGTACAGGTCGCTGCGCTCGTCGACCTGGTCGCCGCCGATCTGCTCGGGCGACATGTAGTGCGGGGTCCCCATGGCGATGCCGGTGCCGGTGAGGCGTGCGGTGAACCCGATGTCGTGGCCGAGGCGGGCGATGCCGAAGTCGCAGATCTTGGCGGTGCCGTCGCCGAGCCGCATGATGTTCGCCGGCTTCAGATCGCGGTGCACGACGCCCTGTTCATGGGTGTACGCGAGGGCGGAGGCGACCTGTTCGGCCATGTCGACGATGTCGCCCACGGGCAGCGGGTGGTGCCGATTGTCGTCGAGGAGCTGGCTCAGGTTCTTCCCGTCGAGCAGCTCCATGACGAGATAGAGAATGCCCTCGTACTCACCGAAGTCGTGCACGACCGTGATGCCCCGGTGCTGGAGCGCCGCGGCGACCCGCGCCTCCCTGCGGAAGCGCTCCCGCAGGATGCGGGTGAAGCTCTGGTCGCGCTCGGGCCCGAGCGGCTTGAGGCACTTCACGGCGACGTGCCGGCCGAGCGCCTCGTCGCGCGCCCGCCAGACCTCGCCCATGCCGCCCCGGCCGATCAGGTCGAGCAGCTGATACCGCCCGTGGATCAACCTGACTTCCCGCGTCTCCCCCACCCCTGGCATCTCCCGCCGTCGCCCCCGTCGCGTCGCTACGCCCTCCCCGGCCCGTCCAGTATGGCTTCCCCTCTGTCGACTTTGTACGGGGCAGGGCGGGCGTCGGCACCGAGTCTCCCCATCGCCCGCAGGATGTGTTTGGGCGGCAGTTGCCAGCGCACACGGGCGGGAATCAGGCGCAGCGCGGTGCCCGTGGCGCGCAGCCGGCGTGTGACGGCGCGCGGTTCGGGGGCTGGTCTGCCGTACAGCTCATGGGCGTACGGCGGCAGGGAGGCGTACGCGAGGTTGGCCACGCGCCGCCAGAGGGCTTCGCGCGCGGGGATCAGCAGCAGGCGGGTGGGCGGCCGCTGCAGGAAGTCGTCGACGTCGCGCGCCTCGGGCCCGGAGGCCAGCTCGGGACGTACGGACTCGAAGTACGCCGCCAACTCCACCTGGCTGCCCGGGACCTGCTCCGGGTCGAGGCCGACGAGCCGGGCGCTGGTGCGGTGCTCGGCGATGTACCGGTCGGCCTGCGCCTCGGTGAGCCGGAACCCGGAGCGGCGCGCGACGTGCAGATAGGAGTCGATCTCGGCGCAGTGCACCCACAGCAGCAACCCGGGTTCGTCGACGCCGTAGCGCTCCCCTGTGTCCGGGTCGGTCACCCCGAGGTGGCTGTGGATCCGCCGCACGCGCGCCCCGGCCTTCTCCGCGGCCTCGCTCGTCCCGTACGTCGTCGTGCCGACGAAGCCCGCGGTCCGCATCAGCCGGCCCCAGGCGTCGCGCCGGAAGTCGGAGTTCTGCATGACACCGCGCACGGCGCGCGGGTGCAGCGCCTGGAAGTACAGGGCGCGCACGCCCGCGATCCACATCATGGGGTCGGCGTGCAGCTGCCAGGTCACCGAGTCGGGGCCGAAGAGCCCGGGGTCCGCTTCGCTCATGTCGCACAGCACCTCCTGTCCGCAGCGTACGCACCCGCCCCCGGTCGGCGGACGGTCCCGGCCCCCCGTCAGTGCACCGTTCCGGTGGCGAACGCGGGTACGGGGGCGGGCACCAGCGGCAGCAGTACGTCCAGGGCGGCCTGGCAGGCGGCCACGATGCGCGCGTTCTCCTCGGTGTCACGGACCGCGATCCGCACGGTCCGGCCCTCGTACGCCGTCGACAGCGGTGACAGGTCGCGCAGGTACACGCCGTGGCGGCGGCACTCGGCGACGAGCCGCGCGGCACTCGGTCCGCCGTGCGGCAGGGTCACGTTGAGGAAGTTCGCCACGCCGTCCTGCACGCTCACCCCCTCCCCCAGCTCGGCGAGTTCGGCGGCCAGTCGCGAGCGCAGGGCGTGGGTGCGCAGCCAGTGGTCGGTGTAGTACGCGGGCTCGCGCAGGGCGGCGACGGCGGCCAGCTGGGCGGGGAGGCCGACGGGCCAGGGCGGCGTCCAGCGGCGCAGCCGGGCCGCGGTGTCGGGGTCGGCGACCAGGTAGGCGGCCCGGACGCCGGAGAGCGCGTACATCTTGGAAAGGGAGCTGCAGACGACGACGCGCGAGTCCTTCGCGGCGAGCGGGGCGAGCGATTCGGCGGGGTCGACGTAGCCGAGGTAGGCCTCGTCGATCCACCACCGGGTGCGCCCGGACGTGGCGGCGATCGCCCGGCGCAGGTCGGCGGCCGGGAGGTGGACCCCCGTGGGGTTGTTCGGGTTGACGATCACGACGAGGTCGTAGCGGCCGGAGCCGACGGCCGCGGTGAGCCGGTCGGTGTCGATGCGCCAGCCGTCCTCGCGGCGCAGCCGGAACCGGTCGGCGCGGCAGCCGATGACCTGCTCGGTGACGTGGGCGTACTCGCCGTAGCCCGGGTCCATGAGGAGGACGCGGCTGCTCGGGGTCAGCCACTGGCCGAACGCCCGGAAGATCAGGTCGGAGGAGCCCGCGCCGACCGCGAGCGCCTCGGCGGGCAGGCCCCTGCTCTCGGCGATCCGGGCCACGAGGCCCTCGGCGGCGGCCGGCGGCGAGGTGCGGGCGATCCAGCCCGGATCGTCGGTGAGCGCCGCCCGTACGCCGGGAGCCGGCGGGAACCAGGCGTCCAGCACATCGGCCGCGACGATCTGCTGCCTGCGGTGCAGGGTGCGGAAGTCCGTACCGATGGCCGTGAAGGAGTCGCCGCCGTGCTCGCAGCCGTCGGGGCGCGCGTCGAAGGGCGTGTCGAGCCGCCAGTCCGCGGCGTCCCGCAGCCGTTCGAGCAGGCGGTGGTGCCGGGTACGGGCGGCGCGGGTCAGTTCGCGTACGTCGCCGGTCAGCACCTCGAAGGTCCGGGCGCCGCTGCGCAGGGTGCGGCCGACGGCGCGCAGTCCGGTGGCGAGGTACATGTCCAGCAGGTCGCTGCGGCCCATGGCGACGATCCGGCGGCCGCCGCGCGCGGCGATCCAGCGCAGCGCCGCGTACATCAGCAGGGGCGCCGCCGCGGTGGCCCGTGCGCGGGGCTCGACGGTGAGGATGCGCACCTCGAACACGTCGGGGTCGGCGAGGAGCGGCAGTTCGTCGCGGGTCAGGTACTTGTCGAGGCCGTAGTGGCCGGCCCAGGGCGGGGTGAGGCTGACGAAACCGGCCCGGTCGTCGCCGCGCGCGGCGACCAAGTACACGTTGTCGCCGTCGAGTCCGTCGCGCAGCCGGCCGTCCGGGGTCGGGGCGTGCTGGCCCAACTCCTGGGCGTACACCCGGTGTCGGAGCTCGTGGATCCAGTCCAGGTCCTCGGGTGTGGCGGCGCGCAGTTGCAGGGGACGGCTCATGGCTCCCTCGTTCCGGACGGCGTGGGGGGCCGTCACATCGTGCGCGCCGGGACGCGGCGGACGGCAGGGCTGCCGTGCGCAGTGCGTCTGAGTACGGATACTCAGGCGCGCCCGCCGCCCGGCGCACTCAGGACCGCGCACTCAGGACCACCGGAACCCGATCAAGGGCTTCTTCGTCCTGATGAGCAGGGACAACGGGCGAGCGGGCGGGAAGACATGAGCGAGCGGGCCGACGGGGCGACGACACCCACGGACGGTACGGGCGACAGACGCCCGCGGTGGCGTCGCGGCCGGGTGCTCGCCGCACTCGCCGCCCTGACGGCGCTCGTCCTCCTCTTCCACCGGCGGATCCCGAACACGCCGGGGCGTCTTGGGAGCCTGGTGGAGTCGTTCCTGCCGTGGTCCTGGGTGGTCGTGGTCGTCCTCTTCGGCCTGGGGATGCTGCGCCGGGCGCCGCTCGCGATGTCGGCTGCGCTGCTGGCGGCGGCGGTCTGGGGTCATCACTGCGGCGTACTGCTGCCCGAACCCCGGTCCGACGGGCACGACCTTGTCGTCGTGCAGCACAACGTCAGTGACGAGAACACCGACCCGCAGGGCACGATGCACTCGCTGTCCGGGCCGTCCCCCGATCTCATCGCCCTGGAGGAGCTGCTGCCGAAGGCGCGCGCGGTGTACGAGCGCGGTCTCGCCACGAGCCATCCGCACCATGCGGTGATCGGCACCGTCGGGCTCTGGTCGAGGTACCCGCTCACCGGCGTCCGGGCCGCGGACATCAAGCCCGCCGGGATCACGGAGCCGTGGAGCCGCGGCCTGCGCGCGGTCGTCGAGGCCCCGCAGCGCGACATCGCCGTGTACGTCGCCCACCTGCCCTCCATACGGATCGGCGCGAGCGGCCTGGCGTCGCGGTGGCGGGACGAGAGCGCCCGCAGGCTCGGCGCGGAGGTCGCCGCCGAGAAGACGGGCACGGTCCTCGTCCTCGGCGACTTCAACGCGACGGTGGACGACCGCGGACTCGCCCCGCTGACCTCACAACTGGACGTGCCGGATCGCGGGTTGGCCTTCAGTTATCCCGCCGCGTTCCCCGTGGCCCGGATCGACCAGATCATGGCCCGCTCGGCGAACGTCGGCCCCATCCGCCCCCTGCCCGGGACCGGCAGTGACCACCTTCCCGTGCTCGCCAGGATCGCCCTGGACGATCCGGTCAGCGCCGCACCCTCGGCATCCCGAGGCCGATCCACGAGATGATCTCCCGCTGGATCTCGTTGTTCCCGCCGCCGAACGTGAAGATGACCGCCGACCGGTAGCCGCGTTCCAGCTCCCCGTGCAGGACGGTGCCCGCGCTGCCCTCCTTGAGCGCGCCCGCCGCGCCCACCACCTCCATCAACCAGGCGTACGCGTCCCTGCGGGCCTCTGAGCCGTAGACCTTGACGGCGGAGGCGTCCTGCGGGAGGAGGGTGCCCTGCTGAACGGCGTTCACCATCTGCCAGTTGAGGAGCTTCATCGCGTCAAGCTTGGTGTGGGTCTGGGCGAGCCGCTTCCTGACCCAGCCGAGGTCGATGACGCGGCGGCCGTCGGCGAGTTTCGTCTCCATGGCCCAGCGCTGCACGTCGTGCAGGGCGCGGATCGCCATGGTGCCGTGGGCGGCCAGCGTGACGCGTTCGTGGTTGAGCTGGTTGGTGATCAGCCGCCAGCCCTTGTTCTCCTCGCCCACCCGACGGGAGACCGGGACGCGGATGTTCTCGTAGTAGCTGGCCGTGGTGTCGTGCGAGGCCAGGGTGTTGATGACGGTGCAGGAGTAGCCGGGGTCGCTCGTCGGGACGAGGAGCATGGTGATGCCCTTGTGCGGGGGCGCGTCCGGGTCGGTGCGGACGGCGAGCCAGACCCAGTCGGCGGTGTCCCCGTTGGTCGTCCAGATCTTCTGGCCGTTGACGACATAGTCGTCGCCGTCCCTGACCGCACGGGTCTTGAGCGCCGCGAGATCCGTGCCCGCGTCGGGCTCGCTGTAGCCGATCGCGAAGTCGAGCTCACCGGAGAGGATCTTGGGAAGGAAGAACTCCTTCTGCTCGTCGGTGCCGAACTGCATGATGGTCGGACCGACGGTGTTCAGCGCCATCAGCGGCAGCGGCACGCCCGCCTGGGCGGCCTCGTCGAAGAAGATGAACTGTTCCATCGGGGACAGGCCACGGCCGCCGTACTCCTTCGGCCAGCCCACGCCGAGCCATCCGTCGCCGCCGAGCCTGCGCACCGTCTCCCGGTAGAACCGCTTCTGCGCGGCCGGGTCCTCGTAGCGCGCGTACGCGTTCTCGGGGACGAGCTCGGCGAAGTAGGCGCGCAGCTCGGTGCGCAACTGCTGCTGCTCAGGCGTGTATTCGAGGTGCACGGCCCCTCCTGGCGTTCGACTGCGTGGTCCGGGAGCCGGCTTGCGCCAGCCTGACAGCGCACACAGTAGAACGCGTTCCAGAAATAGGGAATGCCGTGGACCTCGGGAACTGATGGAACGTCAGCCGAGGGTCGCGAGGAAGTCCGTGCAGGCCCGCGCGCAGGCCCGGCACTGCTCGGCACAGTCGGCCGCGTCGCGCGTGCGGTCGCAGGCGTGCGCGCACTCCAGGGTGACGGCCCGGCACCACTCGACCTGGAGCCGGATCCCGTACTCGTCCTGGTGCGCCTCCTCGGACAGCAGTCGGCAGGTCGCGTCGCACACCTCGACGCTGAGCAGCAGTGCGCGCCGCAGTCCGAGCGGCGCGTCGGCCTGTTCCGGGCCCTCGTCCGCGACCGGACGTACGGGCCCGTGCACCTGCGGGGCGGCGGGGCCGAGGTCGGTGGAGCTGACCAGCAGGGCGCAGGAGCGGGCGCACTCCGTGCACGCCTGCGCGCAGGCGAAGCGGTCCTCGAGGAAGCGGACGAGGTCGTCCTTGGGTGGTTCGGTCATCAGGCCACGGTCGGCGCCCGTGGGGGCCTCGGCGTATGGGTGCGGATACTTCGCCAGGGAGGTCACCGGCCCGGCTCCTTTCCAGGGGACGTACGGCTTCGGTGCGGGTAGCCGGATCGGCGTGCGCGAAACCGGTGCCCGGTGGCTTGAACGGCTCGGGGTCCGGGACGCCCGCGAAGAACGTCGAAGGCGTCGCGTCCCTCGACGAGCACGGCGAGTCGGTCCCGGTCGTCGTCGTCCGCCGTGCCTCACCCTGCCGAGCCGCTGGTCGCGGAGCCGGGCGTGGCGTCCTTGAGCTGCGGCAGCACCTTCGTCCGGTAGAAGTCGAAGAACTCCTGCTGGTCCGGGCCGATCTGGTTGACGTAGACACGGTCGAAGCCGGCCCGGGCGAAGGCGTCGAGGGCGCCCACGTGCTCGTCGACGTCGGGGCCGCAGGGCAGCGCGCCGTCGACCATCTGCTCGGTGACGAGGGTCTCGGCCTGCTCGAAGTGGCGTGGCGTGGGCAGCACTTGGCCCAGTTCGCCGGGCAGCAGCTGGTTGGCCCACAGCCCGTGCACCCGGCGCACGGCCTCCGCCCTGTCGGGCCCGTAGCAGACCTTGAGGCCGCCGGCGACGGGCTTCGCACCGCCTCCGCCCTTACGGAACCGGGTAACCAGCGCCTCGTCGGGGCTCATGGTGATGTAGCCGTCGCCGACGCGGGCGGCGAGCGCGGTGGCCTGCGGGCCGAAGCCGGAGATGTCGATGGGCACGGGGCCTTCGGGCAGCGTGTAGATGCGGGCGTTCTCCACCGTGTAGTGCTCGCCGCGGTGGGTGACCTCGCCGCCTTCGAGGAGCTTGCGGATGATCGCGACGGCCTCTTCGAGCATCTCCATGCGCACGTGCGCGGAGGGCCAGGGCCCACCGAGGATGTGCTCGTTGAGCGCCTCACCGGTGCCGACACCGAAGCGGAAGCGCCCCTCCAGCTGCACCGCGCTGGTGGCGACGGCCTGGGCGAGGACGGCGGGGTGGATACGGACGGTGGGGCAGGTGACCGCGGTCTCCACGGGCAGCGACACGGCCTCCGCGAGGGCGCCGATCACGTTCCACACGAAGGGGCTCTGGCCCTGGGCGTCGTTCCACGGGTGGTAATGGTCGGAGATCCACAGGCAGTCGAAGCCCGCCTGTTCCGCCATTCGGGCCTGTTCGACGAGCTCGTGCGGCCCGAATTCCTCCGACGCCAGAAAGTAGCCGTACTCGGGCATGCCACCCTCCCGGTGGTGTCGTTTGTGCCAGGCCTTCCGGGTAACCCCGGCACCCCGCCGGGAAACCCGTCGTGACATCACACGAGTGCCGTCCGGGCCGGTATTTCGCGGATCATTCCCGCGGGCCCGGACGGCACTTCGAAGGTTTCGTGCCGGGGTTTATCGGTACCTGGTGCGGTTACTCACCACCGGTACCATCGTGACCTCGATCCACTCGTCGTCGTACTGCGCATCACGAATCCGAGCAGCCACACGACCAGCACGGCAATGGCCACCCACCACAACAGTTTCACGGCGAATCCCGCGCCGAAAAGCAGCAGCGCGAGCAACAGAACCAGCAGAACAGGAATCACGGTAAATACCTCCTTGAGGCGCCGAGTTCCCGAGAATTCCCCCTGTACTCCACTCACCCTCTGCGAGTTGACGTGACCGCGAAGAATTCCAAGGAAGACGACCGGCGGACCCGGATCACCGTTCTTGTGGCGCTCGCCGCCAATCTGCTGATCGCCGTGGCCAAGGCCGTCGGCGGTCTGATCGCCGCGTCACCCGCGCTGCTCTCGGAGGCGGCGCACTCGGTGGCCGACAGCCTCAACGAGGTGTTCCTGCTGGCCGCGCTGCGCCGCAGCCGCCGGCCCGCCGACCGCAGGCATCCGTTCGGGTACGGCAAGGAGCGGTTCTTCTGGTCGCTGCTCGCCGCCGTCGGCATCTTCGTGATGGGCGGCTGCTTCTCGTTCTTCCAGGCGTTCGAGGCGCTGACGTCGGGCGGCCAGGAGGAGTCCCGCAGCGGGTACGTCGTCGGGCTCGCGGTCCTCGGGGTGGCGCTGCTCGCGGAGGGCAGCTCGCTGGTCCGGGCCGTGCACCAGGTGCGCACCCAGCCGGGCGAGGGCATCGGCTCCGACCCGGCTCTCCGTACGGTCCTCGCCGAGGACGGCACGGCGGTGATCGGCGTGCTCCTCGCGGCGGGCGGAATGGTGCTGCACATGGTGACGGGGCGGATCGAGTGGGAGGCGGCCGCCTCGTTCTGCATCGGCCTGCTGCTCGTGTACGTGGCGTACCGGCTCGGCAGGAGCGCCCGCGACCAGCTGATCGGCGAGGCCGGCGACCCCGAGCTGCACCGCGGCATCCGTGAACTCCTCGCCGCGCAGCCCGAGATCGACAATGTGGCGGCGCTGCACACGATGCAGCTGGGCACCGACTCGACGCTGGTCGCGGCGCGGATCGATCTCGCGCCCGGCATCGAGAGCGAGCGCCTGGAGCTGGTCCTCGAACGCATCAAGCGGGCGGTGGGCGAACGCTGGCCCGAGGCCGACCAGGTGTTCCTGGACGTGGTGGACGCGCCGAAGCCGGTACGTGAGGGGTGACCGGGGCGCGGTCAGATCACGCGGAACAGGTCGGCGGCCGCGTGCACGTCGGTGAAGTCCTCCACCGAGCGGAGGTTGTCGCACAGCGCGTCCAGGACGGAGTCGCTCTCCGCGGCGCGCGGCGCGCCGACGGCCACGCCGAAGACGCGGAAGCCCAGGCGGTGCTTGGCCGCGTTCCAGCCGCGCATCCACTCCTCGGTGACGCCGCAGTCGTCGTCGGTGAGGAGCACGATGTCGCCGCGGGACCGGGCGGCGTCGTCGAACTCCCGCTCAAGGAGGTCGCGGGCGGCGCCCAGCGGCGCCTGGTAGCTGGTGCCGCCGCCGAGGAAGGTCTCCGCGAACTCCAGGGTCGTCTCCAGCGCCGCCGGCCGGTCGGCGGGGAAGCGGAAGACGCGGACCTTGTCGGCGGAGGAGAACAGGATGCCGACGAAGTCGCGCCCACCGGCGCGGGCCTGGTCGAGCAGCGCGAGCGCGCACGCCTTCGCCCACACCTCACGGGTGACTCCGCCGGGCCCCGCCTCGTACATGGAGTGCGAGGTGTCGACGCAGGCGATGACGGCGCCGCGGCCGGTGGGCTGCTCGCCCCGGCTGTCTTAGAGCATCAGCTCGCCGGCGGCGTACCGGGCGGCGAACACCGCGCGCAGGGCGGGCACGCCGAGTCCGGCGAGTTCGGAGGGGACGACGCGGGACAGGTCGTCTCCGAGGGTGACGCCGACGAGTTCCCCAGTGGTGTTCTCCACCTTGCGGGCGCGTTCGCCCGCGGCCATCCGCCGGAAGCGGCCGATGAGTTCGGCCCACTCGGCGAGCCGCCCGGTACGCAGCCGCTCGGCGAGCCGGGCCCGCTCTTGAAACGGCAGCCGCTCCAGTTCGCCGGGGCCTACGCCCCAGGCCCGCATCAGGGAGGCCTCCTGGCGGACGGCGCGGGAGGCCTGCGCGGCGGCGCTGCGGGCGGCGGCGCGGACGCCGGGAGAACCTGGGGAGCCCGGGGCGCCCGGAGTGCCCACGGCTGCCGCGTCGGCGTCCCTGCCTTCGCGCCCGGCGGCCTCTCCCGTTCGCTCCTGCATTTCCCGCTCCAGCAGCCCCCGCAGCGCGGAACCTTGCGCCAGTAGTGCCATGGCCGCGGCGTACGGGTCTCCGACGGTGTCCCGGCGCAGCTCCACGAACTCGGGCGACTCCACGAGCGCGCTCACGAACGCGTGGTTCACCAACCGCGAGCGCGCCATCTCCGTACGCTCGCACACCTGTACCCGCGCCTTGTACGCGGCCAGGAACACATCGACGAGCAGATCCTCCGCGCACTCGTGACGCGCGGCGAGCTCCACCACCAACTCCCGTACTCCAGAGGCCTGTTCGTACGTGTCGCGCCATGTCAGCCGGTCGAACCGGTCCGCCGCGACGGCCGCGCGGGCGGGCTCCGGCGCGTTCAGGGCCGGTCCCGCACCATGTTGGCGTCCACGCCGAGTGCCTCGGTGAGGATGCGCGCGCGGACGGCACGCTGGCGTCCCGTGACCCGGTCGATGGCGGCGGTGGAGCGGCCCGCGCCCGCCGCCTCGGCGCGGAGCTTCTCCAGGCGCTGCCCCGCCGTGGCGAGCTGGTGGTGGGCCTTCTTGATGACCCAGTCGCTCAGCGCCTCGCGGGACTGCCCGGCCATGGAGTCGAGTTGGGTCTCCAGCTCCTCGATGGTGTCGGCGAGGTCGAGCGCTTCCTTGGCGTCGGGGTTGACCAGGTGCAGCACCTCGCGCTCGACGGTCGGGCGCTGGGCGGGTGAGTCCCACAGGACGTGGGTGAGCACCGACAGGTCGGTCTCGGCGACTTCCGGGCGGCCGTCGAGGTACGCGGACGCCTGGAGCAGGCCCACCGCCTGTCGCCAGCGCCGGTCGGACGCGACGAGTTCCTTGCGGCGCAGGGCCGCCCGCAGCGTGCACACCGCGTCGACGATGGCGTCGGGCACGTCCACGGAGGGGACGGTTTCGGTCACGGCCCGCTGAAGGTCGGCCAGTTGGACCGTGGTGCGCGCCGGGGCCTCGGAACGGCCGCCGACGGCCGAGCGGACGAGGGCGGCGAAGTTCGAGGGGTCCTCGAGGTAGCCGACCTCGATCCGCACGAGGAGCCGGTCGTAGATCGCGGCGGTGTCCTCGCCCTCGGGCAGTTCGTTGCTGGCCGTGATGGCGCCGATCAGCGGGCAGTGGATCGGGGCGCCGCCGTTCTCGGGGTGGTAGATCCGCTCGTTGAGGTAGCCCAGTGTCTCGTTGAGGGCGGCGGTGGAGCACTTGAAGATCTCGTCGATGAACGCGATGTGCGCGGTCGTGGCCCGGCCGTCGTAGACCTGCCGGTACTCGCCGCGGGCCAGGGCGGCGACGTCGATGGGCCCGAACATCCGGGTGGGCGCGGTGAACTTGGACAGCAGGATCTCCCAGTACGCCGCCCCCTCGACCCGGCCGGTGAGCTCGCGAGCCAGCTCGGACTTGGCCGTGCCGGGCGGCCCGAGCACCAGGGAGTGCTGCCCTGCGAGCAGCGCCGTCACCAGGGTCCGTACGACGTCGGCTCGTTCGTAGAAGCGCTCCGACAGCTCGTCACAGATGGCGCGCAGCCGCCCGGCCGTGTCGTCCCGCCCGGCCGTGTCATCACGCTCAGCCGTGTCGTCCCGCTCCCCCAGCGCGTCCCGCGCGTCCACTGCCGCTCCCCCTGCCCGCAAGGCCCCACCGACACCTGTCTATCCGAGTAGGACCCCAAACTACGTCAGTGGCCGCGCTTGCCGACGCCCGGCATGAACTCCTGCACCTTCGCCTTGAAGCCCTGCTTGACCACGTCCGTGCTCTGCGGATCACCCTTGAGGATCGCCTCCGCCGTGGACTCCATCTGCTCCCACGTCGCGTGCGGCGGGATCGGAGGGACGGACGGGTCGGTGCGGAAGTCGACGACGGCAGGTCGGTCGGCAGCGAGCGCCGCGCTCCAGGCGTCCGCGACCGCGTCGGGCTTCTCCACGCGGATGCCGGTGAGCCCCAACTGCCGGGCGAACGCGGCGTAGTCGACGTCGGGGAGCTCCTGCGAGGGCACGAAGGACGGCGCGCCGCCCATGGCGCGCAGCTCCCACGTCACCTGGTTGAGGTCCCGGTTGTTGAACACGCCGACGACGAACCGCTGATCGGTCCAGCGGTGCCGGTACTTGGCGGCGGTGATGAGTTCGGCGAGACCGTTCATCTGCATCGCGCCGTCGCCGACGAGCGCGACGACGGGCCGGTCGGGATGGGCGTACTTGGCACCGATCGCGTACGGGACGCCGCAGCCCATCGTGGCGAGGGTGCCGGACAGGGAGCCGCGCATCGTGCCGCGCATGGTGATGTGGCGGGCGTACCAGTTGGCGGCGGAGCCGGAGTCCGAGGTGAGGATCGCGTTGTCCGGGAGCAGCGGGTCGAGGGCGCGGGCGACGTGTTCCGGGTTGATCGGGTCGGCGCTCAACTCGGCCCGGCGGCCCATGACTTCGTGCCAGCGCCGGACGCTCGCGCAGGTCTCGTCGAACCAGTCGCGGGCCTCGTTGCGACGCAGCAGCGGCAGCAGCCGGCGGAGGGTGGCGCGCGCGTCGCCGACGAGGTTCACCTCGTACGGGTAGCGCATGCCGATCATGTGCGGGTCGATGTCGATCTGCACGCCGCGCGCCTTGCCGTACGCGGGCAGGAACTGCGCGTACGGGAAGCTGGAGCCGATGGTGAGGAGAGTGTCGCAGTCCCGCATCAGCTCGTACGAGGGGCGGGTGCCGAGCAGGCCCGACGCCCCGGTCACATACGGGAGTTCGTCGGAGAGCACGTCCTTGCCGAGCAGCACCTTGGCGATTCCGGCGCCGAGGAGTTCGGCGACCTCGCACACCTCGTCCTTCGCGCCGGCCGCGCCCTGGCCGACGAGGACGGCCACCTTGTCGCCCGCGTTGAGCACCTCGGCGGCCCGTTCCACCGCGTCCTGCGCGGGCTCGGCGGTCCACGAGCTGTGGTCGAGGCTGGAGGGCACCATCTTGAACGCGTGCGGGGGCGGGGTGTGGTCGAGTTCCTGCACGTCCCCCGGGATGATCACGGCGGTGGGGGCGCGCCGCGCGTACGCGGTGCGGATGGCCCGGTCGAGGACGTTGGGCAGCTGCTCGGGGACGTTGACGGTCTCCACGAAGTCGGAGGCGACGTCCTTGTACAGCGTGTGCAGGTCGACCTCCTGCTGGTACGAGCCGCCCATGGCGCTGCGGGCGGTCTGCCCGACGATGGCGACGACCGGTACGTGGTCGAGCTTGGCGTCGTACAGGCCGTTCAGGAGGTGGATCGCCCCGGGTCCTGACGTGGCGGCGCAGACACCGAGGCGGCCGCTGAACTTCGCGTAGCCGACCGCTTCGAAGGCGGCCATCTCCTCGTGCCGCGCCTGGACGAACTCGGGCCGGTTGTCGGCCCGGCCCCAGGCGGCGAGCAGGCCGTTGATGCCGTCGCCCGGGTACCCGAAGACCTGTTCCACGCCCCATGCGCGCAGCCGGTCGAGGACGTGATCGGCGACCTTGGTGCTCATGCCGGGACCTTTCGCTTCGAGGAACGCTGCCGGAGGCCGGGTGACCAGTCGGGGACCGGGGAAACCCGGTTGGCACCGCCCTCGCGGGGTACTCGGCGCCCCGACGCGCCACGGGGGTGCGACGGAGGAGGAGACATGAGCCTGGTGCGGGCTGGAGTGCTGGTCCTGGACTGTGCGGAACCCGAGGAACTGGCCGAGTTCTACCGGACGTTGCTGGGCGGCGAGATCGAGACACTGCCCGGCAGCAACCGCATCGACGTCGTCGGCGAGCAGGGCATGCGGATGGCCTTCCGCCGCGACCTGAACGCCGCCCCGCCCAGCTGGCCGCGCCCCGACGACTCGCAGCAGGCCCATCTCGACTTCCTGGTGGACCAGGAGAACCTCGACGAGGTGGAGCGCCGGCTCATCGGCCTCGGCGCCCGCCCGCTGGAGACGCGTGGCGCACGCGGCCCGAACGAGATGCGCCTGTACTCCGATCCGGCCGGGCATCCGTTCGCGACGCACTGCGCCCGGCACCCGGCGCCGAAGACCGGCTGAGCCGGCCGCCGGGAAGGCGTACGGAGCGCCCCCGAACGTGGCGTCTACAGAACCGTCTACAACCGAACTCGACCGAATTCCATCGGATTTCGGTCGGAGAGGGATCCGATCATGAACACAAAGGAGCGCGCTCCACACCCCGCAGAGACCAAGCGCGAGGTCAAGGGCAGGATCCGCACCTGCAGGCCCGCGCGGCGCGACGGACGCGAGTCCTCCGGTGGCCAGAACGACCGCGACACGGACTGGAATCTGGTGCGCGGAGAGGACTGAGCGACCTCTTCCCTCCCGTTGATTCCGGCATATGCTGTCGGTGCCGACGAGGGGAGGCGCCCCGCGATGCCCACCGCTGCACGGCCGAGGATTCTCGTCGTCGACGACCGGGACGACACTCTTTTCGCGATGGAGAGCGCGCTGGCCCCGCTCGGCTATCCGATCATCCGGGCCCAGACCGGGGACGACGCGCTCAAGGCGGTGCTGCGCGGCGGCATCGGCCTGGTCCTGCTCGATGTGCTGATGCCCGACGTCGGCGGCTTCGAGGTCGCGCACTACATGACGCGCCTCGAACAGACGCAGGACATACCGATCATGCTGATCACCGGTGCGGGCCAGGACACCAAGCTCGCCGCCAGGGCCTTCGAGCTCGGCGTCGCCGACTACGTGGTGAAGCCGATCGAGCCATGGATGATGCGGACGAAGGTCCGCTATCTGTACGAGACGAGCCTGCGCATGAACGCGCTGCGCGAGCGTCTTCGGACGTATGAGAACGGCGACGCCAAGAAGCCCGCGCCACCGGCGCACGCCACCGCGGGCCGCCCCCTGTCACGCCCCGCCTGACCTGCCGCTCCCCTGTCGGGTGGCCATGGTCACACCGGCTCAGGGACTTCCGACCCCCTCCATGGTTGTAGAGTACAACTGCACCATGAGTTGTAAATGCCAACTGATTCGACCGTGGAGGTCCTGCTCATGAGCGGCACGCGCGAACCTGCGCTGCGCCACGTTCTGACGCATCTGCTCACCCCGCTCCTGATGTGCGTCGGCATGGGCCTCGCCTATCTCGGCGCCTTCGCCTCGCCCGAGCCGCACCATCTGCCCATCGCCGTCGTCGGCTCGGGCCCGGAGGCGAAGGTCTTCGCTCAGACGGTCAAGGACAAGGCGGGCGACGCGCTCGACGTACGTACGGTCGCGTCCCGCTCGGCCGCCGTCGACCAGCTGAAGACCCGGGACATCGACGGCGCCTACGTTCTCGGCGACAAGCCCGAGCTCGTCGTGGCGTCGGCCGGGTCCGACACCACCGTCTCGGTCGTCCAGAAGATCTTCACGCCGGTCGCCGCCGAGCAGGGCGCGCCCCTGAAGGTGACCGACGTCGTGCCCTCGGTGGACGACGACCCGACGGGTCAGGGCCTGTTCTTCCTGCTCGTGGCGGTCAGCATCGGCTCGTACGCCTCGGTCGCGGTGATCGGCGGAGCGGGCGGAGCGCTGCGGATGCGCACCCGTGCGCTGCTCGTCGTCGGAGCATCCGGCGTGGTCAGCCTGATCGGTGCGGCGTTCGCGGGACCCGTCTTCCACCTGGCGCACACCCACCTGTGGGGCCTGTGGGGCATGACGTGGCTGTACTCGGCGGGCGTGCTGCTGATCGGCGTAGGGCTGCACACGTTCCTGAAGAAGTGGACGACGCTCGGCGTGATGGTGCTGTTCGTGATGCTGAACTTCACCAGCTCCGGCGGGATCTTCCGGCCCGAGCTGCAGGACGGCTTCTTCGCGAGCCTGCACGGCTTCTGGAACGGCGCGGGGTACGTCGAGGGCGCCCGCAGCCTCCTGTACTTCGGCCGGCACGATCTGGCCCGCAACATCTGGACGCTCGTGGCCTGGCTGCTCGTGGGCGTGGCCATGATCACGGTGGCGGGTCTCGCCGAGCGCCGGCGCGGCACCCCGGCCGCCGTCGAGCCGGCCCCCGCGCACAAGCACAAGCGGGAGGCCGTGCGCGATCAGGATCAGGAGGAGGAGATGGAGGAGGCCGTGGGCGTCTGAGGCGCACTCCCCCATCCCGCATACGGCGAGGGCCCCGCTGCTCCAGCGGGGCCCTCGCCGTGTGCGTTACGTGGCTGCGGTTCCGGTCACACGCCGGCCGGGATGTCCTTCGCCCGCTTGCGCACCGCGAACGACGTGCCGATCTCCACGACTCCGACGACGAGCAGCCAGATGCCGGTGACCAGGGTGAGGACCGCGAGCGTCTCGAACGGCGACACGATCAGGACGACACCCGCGAGCGCGGTGATGACGCCGAGGAAGATCTGCCAGCCGCGGGTGGGCATCGCGGGGTCGGAGGTCGCGGCGACGGTCTGGGTGATGCCGCGGAACAGCCAGCCGATGCCGATCCACAGGGCGAGCAGCAGCGTCGACTCCATCGCGTCGCGGAAACAGAACAGGCCGAGCAGCACCGACAGGGCGCCGCTGATGAAGCCGATGACGCGCATCCCGGCCGTCGCGTGCGTGCCGAACGCGGCGACGAGCTGGAAGATGCCGCTCACCAGCAGGTACACGCCGAACAGGACACCCGCCACGCGCAGCGAGGCGCCCGGCCAGACCAGGACGAGCACTCCGAGGATCACCGAGGCGACGCCCATGAGCAGCACGGCCTGCCAGGCGGATTGGGCGAGTCTGCCGAGCGGGCCCTGCCCCTGCGGGGCGTCACCGCCGGGCGTCCGGTGGGGAGTCTGCGGGTCGTACGGTGCTTGGGTCATGCTCGACTGTCGCTACGGAACGCCGGGCTCCGCCATCGCGCGTGAGCCGAACGGCTGACACCGGACGGCTGACACGACCGCTGTTCGTCGCACCACCGCACCCATGACGCAAAGCGGAGGAAAGCAGCACAATGGGTCCATGACCGCGAAACACGGCTCCGGAACCTTCGCCGTCCGCCGGGTCTACGACCCGCCCGCCCCGGCCGACGGCACCCGTCTGCTGGTCGACCGGCTCTGGCCGCGCGGCATCTCGAAGGAGCGCGCCGATGTCGACGAGTGGCTCAAGGACATCGCGCCGTCGAAGGAGCTGCGCTCCTGGTACCACGAGGACAAGGACGACCGGTACGACACGTTCGCCGAGCGCTACGCGGCGGAGCTGGCGGAACCGGAGCGCGCCGAACTCGTGGACCGGGTGCGCGAGCTGGCCGGGCACGAGCGGGTGACGCTCGTGACGTCGGTGAAGGACATCGAGCACAGCCACGTGCCCGTGCTGCGGCGCCACCTCGAAGAGGGCCTCGAAGGGGGCTGATCCCGGCTCAGGCGGCGAGGCAGACGGTACCCCGCGAGCCCTGGCCCGATGTGGTCACGCCGGTCGTGGAGACCAGCCGGACCGGCCGCACCGCCTGCGCCAACTCCCCCTGTGCGAGGGCGAGTACGTCGACGAGCCCGAGCCCGAGCGCTCCTGCCACGGCGGCCAGCATCTCCGACGAGGCCTCCTTGCGGCCGCGCTCGATCTCCGACAGGTAGGGCATCGAGATCCCGGCGACGTCCGCCACGTCCTGCAACGTCCGCCCCTGCGCCCGCCTGCGCCGCCGCAGCACTCCGCCGACGACATGGCGCCACAGCGGCTCCTGGGCGGGAGCGGAGTCCCGGACCGGAGTGGGACGGGGGCGGCGGCTCTCCTGGATGCTCATCGACACACCGTACGAGCGCGCGTGTCGACCGCGCCCCGTACTTCGCCCACGGCGATATCGCTCAGCCGCGGTCCCGCTCGTGCCGCAGCAGGACGACCCCGTTCCCGAACGTGTGCGTCTCCGCGAGGCGCAGCGGACGCACGGCGAAGGTGGTGGCGGGATGGAACATCGGGGTGCCCGTGCCGACCATGACGGGGTGCACGTAGACCCGGAACTCGTCCACGAGGTCGTGTTCGAGGAAGGTCTTCGCCATGTTCGCCCCGTCGATGACCAGGTCTCCCCCGGCCTGTTCCTTGAGGGCGCGGATCGCCTCGGGCGCCACCTCGTTCATGACGGTGGTGTTCCAGTCCGCGGGGCCGGGCTTCAGGGTCCGGGAGAACACGATCTTCGGCACGTCGCGCCAGATGCCCGCGAACTCGACCACGGCGGCCGACGCCTCCGGGTCCTTGTCCGCCGTGGGCCAGAATTCGGCCATGAGCTCGTGCGTGACGCGCCCGCTGAGGATGCCGCCGAAGGTCCGGCACACGTCGTTCATGTGCTGGTGCAGTTCCTCGTCGACGCGGTGCCAGCCGATGTCCCGGCCGGGTCCCTCCATATAGCCGTCGAGGGAGATGCCCATCATGAAAACGATCTTGCGCATCGGAGTCCGCCTCTCGCCGTCAGCCGCGCTCCCAGTCACACGGAGGTGAGGGGCAGGCGTGCGCATCGTGCTCCTTCAGGGCGACGCTCACCAGGCTCAGCAACAGCTGCACATCCGTGTCGCATTCGAGAAGCACGGTAATCCAGGAGGCACCCGGTTGCACCCTGATCGCACTGTTGTGTCGCAGTTGGGGCAGCAGTCGCTGCACGGCCGACGACGTCAGGTACAGATCGGCGCAGTCGTCGGCGTGGAAGTGCACAAGATCGTGGCCCGCCGCGCGAAACGCGTGCCCAACCGAGCACCGGGGCGGGCCACTTACCAGGGTGGGCCATGTTCCGAGCTCGGTCATGGCGCGCTGGGCCGCGGTCATGCCTCCATCCTCGCGCACGCTTCACCTGGAGGACCACCCCCATCCATCAGGCCTTTACAGCGGGCCCGATCCGACGAGTTGGCCGCCGTCGACGACGAGGGTCTCCCCCGTGATCCAGCGGGCGCCCTCACCGGCGAGGAAGGCGACCGCCTCGCCGATGTCCTCGGGTTCGCCGATCCGGCCGAGCGGTGTCGCGCCCGCGACGACCTCCTCGTTGTCCTGCCAGAGCGCCTCGGCGAGGCGGGTGCGCACGATGCCGGGGGCGATGGCGTTCACCCGTACCTTGGGGCCGAGTTCGAGGGCGAGGTGCTTGGTGAGGTGGATCAGGGCGGCCTTCGAGACGTGGTAGATCCCGACGTCCTTGGCGACCGAAAGCCCCCCGATCGAGGCCGTGTTGACGACCGCGCCGCCGTGTTCGCCCATCCATGCCTTCACCGCGAGCGACGTCCACAGGATCGGCGCCCACAGATTGACGTCCATGGTCTTGGCGAAGCGCGCGTGGTCCTGGTCCACGATCGGGCCGTACGCCGGGTTCGTACCGGCGTTGTTGACGAGGATGTCGAGGCGGCCGTACGTCGCCACGACGTGCTCGACGCAGGCGCGCGCGGCGTTCTCGTCGGTGGCGTGCGCCCCGAACCCCTCGACGCCGTCACCGAGCCCGCGGGCCGCCTCCTTGGCGCGCTCCTCGTCGCGCGAGGTCACCACGACCCGGGCGCCGCGGTCGCGCAGGGCGCCGGCCGCCGCGAGGCCGATGCCCCGCGACGCGCCGGTGACGAGCGCGACCCGTCCGTGCAAAGAGGCCTCCGGAGAGGTCACTTCTCACCCCGTTCCTTCTGCCGACGGCGCAGCTCGCGCCGGGCGATCGTCCGCTTGTGCACCTCGTCGGGGCCGTCGGCCAGGCGCAGGGTGCGCAGGTGCGCGTACATGCTGGCGAGCGGGAAGTCGTCGGAGACACCGCCGCCGCCGTGCACCTGGATGGCGCGGTCGACGACCTTGAGCGCGACGTTCGGCGCGGCGACCTTGATCGCGGCGATCTCGGTGCGCGCTTCCTTGTTGCCGACGGTGTCCATCAGGTACGCGGCCTTGAGCGTGAGCAGCCGCGCCATGTCGATCTCGATACGGGCCTCGGCGATCCAGTCCTGGATGTTGCCGCGGTCGGCGACCGGGGAGCCGAAGGTCATGCGGGCCTGGGCGCGGTCGATCATCAGGTCGAGGGCGCGCTCGGCCATGCCGATGGAGCGCATGCAGTGGTGGATGCGGCCGGGGCCGAGCCGGGCCTGGCTGATCAGGAACCCGTCACCCTCGCCGGAGAGCAGGGCGGTGGCCGGGACCCGTACGTTCTCGAAGAGGACCTCGGCGTGGCCCTCGCGGTCCTGGTAGCCGAAGACGGGCAGCCCGCGCACGATCGTGACACCGGGGGTGTCGATCGGCACGACCATCATCGACTGCTGGCGGAAGGCGGGCCCGTCGGGGTCCGTCTTGCCCATGACGATGAGGACCTTGCAGTTGGGGTGCAGGGCGTTGGACGTCCACCACTTGCGGCCGTTGAGCACGTAGTCGTCGCCGTCGCGCTCCATCCGCATCTGGATGTTGCTGGCGTCCGAACTGGCCACGGCGGGCTCGGTCATGGCGAACGCGGAGGCGATCTCACCGTTGAGCAGCGGCTTGAGCCACTTCTCCTTGTGCTCCTCGGTGCCGAAGAGGGTGAGGACCTCCATGTTGCCGGTGTCCGGCGCGTTGCAGTTGGTGGCCTCGGGTGCCAGGCCCGCGCTGCGGCCCATGATCTCGGCGAGCGGCGCGTACTCGAGGTTGGTGAGTCCGGGGCCCCACTCGGGGTGCGGGTGGAAGAGGTTCCACAGGCCGCGCTTCTTCGCCTCGGTCTTCAGCTCCTCGATGACCGGCGGGTGGAAGTGCGGGTCGCCGGACTCGGCCATCTGCGCGGCGTAGACCGCCTCCGCGGGGTAGATGTGCTCGTCCATGAAGGCGAGCAGCTTGTCCTGGTACTCCTTGCCCCTGGCGGACTGTTCGTACACGAGTGGTTCCTCCCAAGTCTTTACGTACGGTGTCACACGCGGCTCGACGCGCCCAGCAGGCGGTCGAGTTCGGCGGCGGTCGTGGCGGCGTCGCGATGCACGACGCCGGCGATGCCGATGCGGGCCGCGGACGTGATGTTCTGTTCCAGGTCGTCGACCATGACGGTCTGTTCGGGTGCGACGCCGAGGCGTTCGCAGGCGATGGCGTAGGCGCGCCGCGAGGGTTTGCGGACGCCGATCTCGCCGGAGATGGTGACGGCGTCGAACAGCGCGGGCAGGTCGAAGCCCGCGTAGCAGTCGTCACCGAGGGAGTTGGAGAGCAGGCCGACGCGGTGCCCTTCGGCGCGCAGCTTGGCGACGAGCGCGACCACGTCGGGGTCGGGGCGCAGCCCGGCCTGCATGCGGGTGACGAGGCCGGGTGCCTCCACGTCGGCGCCGTGGGCGCGAAGCCGCGCCGCGAAGCCCTCTTCGAACGCGCGCTGCCCGATGAGCCCCTTCTCGTGCTCGACGAGCAGGGCGCTGCTCTCCTGATCGTGCGTCAGCAGACGCAGCAACAGGCCGGGCTCACCGGTGAGTTCGCGCCCCAGGCCCTCGAAGGCGTCGATGAGGCTCGTGGTGAGAACACCGCCGAAGTCGAAGAGGACGGCGCTGCGCGCGGTCATCGCACGGACTTCTGGTAGCGGCGCATGCCGCGCAGCCACCGGTCGTAATCGCTGCCCTTGTGGCGGTAGAAGTCGAGCACCTGCTGGTGCGGCAGGACGAGGAACCGCTCGTCGCCGACGGCCGCGAGCACCTCGTCGGCGACGTCGAGCGGCTTGAGCAGGTTCCCGGCGTCCAGTACGGCGCGCGCCGCGGCCTGCTCGGTGGGGTCCGAGGAACGGGTGCCCGCCATCAGCAGCTCGGTCTCGACGCCCTGCGGACACAGGCAGCTCACGCGCACACCCTCGTCGCCGTACGTGACCGAGAGCCACTCGGAGAAGGCGACGGCGGCGTGCTTGCTCACCGCGTACGTAGCCGAGCCGATCTGCGTGAGCAGGCCCGCGGCCGACGCGGTGCTGAAGAAGTAGCCCTCGCCGCGCTCCACCCAGCCCGGCACGAGGAGCTTCGCGGCGCGCACGTGCGCCATGACGTTGATGTCGAGGGCGCGGCTCCACTCGTCCTCGCTCGCGTCGAGGCCAGCCGCGCCGCTGATCCCGGCGTTGGCGAAGTACAGGTCGACGGGCCCGAAGCCCTCCTCCGCCGCCGCGATGAGGCCGCGCAGGTGCTCGGTGTCACCGGCGTCCCCTGCCCGGCCCGCGACGCGCTCCCCATGGCTCTCGGCGAGCCGCCGCACGGTCTCGTCCAGGCGGGCCGCGTCGAGGTCGGTGAGCAGCACACCTCGGGCGCCGGTCTCCAGGAGGCGCTGGGCGACGGCGGCGCCGATGCCTCCGGCGGCTCCCGTCACGATCGCGACCTTGTCGTTGATCAACATCCCGCTGTCCGCTCCTTCGCTTCCTTCGTCCCACCCGGTGCGTGGCACTCACCGTACTTGAATCCGACGTCAAGTTCTAGAGATTCCGGGGAGGTCACAGGTCACACCTGGCCGCCGGTGACGACCTCCGGGTCGATGGCACGCTTGAGGATCTTGCCGGTGGCGCCCTTCGGCAACTCGTCGACCACGGCGAGCAGATGGGGCACCTTGTAAGCGGACAGCCGCTCCTTGGCCCAGGCCCGCAACGCCTGTATGTCGAGCGCGGCGCCGGGGCGCAGGGCGACGACGGCCGCGACCTCCTCTCCGTAGTGCGGGTCGGGCACGCCGATGACGGCGGCCTCGACGATGTCGGGGTGCTCGTACAGCACCTCCTCGACCTCGCGCGGGTAGACGTTGTAGCCGCCGCGGATGACGAGGTCCTTCTTGCGGTCGACGATGCGCAGATCGCCTTCGGCGTCGAGGCTGCCGAGGTCGCCGGTGCGCAGCCAGCCGTCGGCGTCGAGGGCCTCCTCGGTCGCGTCGGGCCGGTTCCAGTACCCCTTCATGACCACGGGGCCCTTGATGTGCACCTCGCCCACCTCCCCCGGCGGCAGCTCGGCGCCCTCGTCGTCGCGGACGGCGACGGCGCAGCCCGGCAGCGCGCGCCCCACGGTCCCCGGCCTGGCGGGTTCGCCCGCGAGATGACAGGTACCGGCGCCTGTGGTCTCGGTGAGGCCGTACCCCTCGACGATGGTGCACCCGAACCGCTTCTCGAAGGCCCGCATGACCTCGACGGGCAGGGAGGCCCCGCCGGAGGAGGCGAGGCGCAGGCCCGCGAAGTCGGCTCCCTCCTCGCCGGATCCCGCCTCGTCGGTGGCCCGCAGCAGGGCGTTCCACATGGTCGGCACGCCCGCGATGAAGGTGGGCCGGTCGCGTCGGATGAGCGCCGTCATGGCACCGGCGTCGAACCGGTCGAGCAGGGTGAGCGAGCCACCCGCACGCATCGTCGTCCCCATCACGCAGGCCTGCCCGAACACATGGAAGAGCGGAAGGCCCGTGACGGCGCGGTCGTCGGCGCCGATCGCGTGGATGTCGCAGAAGATGGCGGCGCACGATGCGAGGTTGCCGTGGGTGAGCTGGGCACCCTTGGGCCTGCCCGTGGTGCCGGAGGTGTAGAGGAGCGCGGCGGTGTCATCGGCGTCGACGGGGTGCGGCTCGGGCGTGGCGGAGGCAGGCACGATGCCCGCCAGGCCTTCCCTCATCTCCCGGAACGGCACCCCGAGTTCGTCGGCCGTGCGCCGGGCCGCCGGGGCGAGCGCGGTCCACGCCAGAACGAGCCGCACGTCCGCGTCCCGCGCCATGTACGTCAACTCGCGCTCCGTGGCCATGGTGTTGGCGGTGACCGCGATGGCGCCCGCGCCGAGGATCCCGTAGTACGCCATGGCGAACTCGGGCACGGACGGCGCGACGAGCAACACGCGATCCCCGGGCCGTACACCGTGCGCGTCCAGCAACTCCCTGACTGCTGAGGCGCGTTCACGGAGCTGACCGTACGTCCAGGTGGCCGCGGTCGAACCGCGCAACGCGATCCGGTCGGGGGCTACGGCCGCGTGGGCCCAGACGGGTGCGGAGGCGTTGGGCATGCGGAACCTTCCGTATGTGGTTCGGGAACTTCAAGAGCAGTCCGGCCAGGGCAGTTCTGCCCATCCAGCAAACGCAAGACGGGCTCCAGAGCGGTCCGCCGGCAAAATCAAGCCCCGCCGGCGTTTGAGGCGCGGGGCCCGGGGCAGCGCCCCACGACCCCGCGCCGGGTAACCGCAACAACACTCAGGCCGGACCCAATGGCCTGAACGCCGGCTCCCGCCCCTCCAAATAGCTCCGCACGCCCTCCCCCGCGTCAGGCCGCGCGAACGACTCCACCATCAACGCCTCCGCCTGCCGCGCGGCACCGTCGAAGTCCGTGTCGAACGCCTCGCTGAGCTGCCGCTTCATCACGCTCATCGACGTCGGCGACGACCAGGTCGCCAACTCCGTGGCGTAGCCGACCGCCTCGTCGAGCAGCGCGTCCCGCTCGACGACCCGGTTCACGAGCCCCATCTCGTACGCCTCCGTGCCACGCACCACCCGCCCCGAGAACAGCAGGTCCGCCGCGCGCGCCGGCCCGACGATGCGGGGCAGCAGCCACGCGATCCCGTACTCGGCGATCAGCCCTCGGCGCGCGAACGACGTGGTGAACTTGGCGTCCGGTGTGCTGAACCGAATGTCGCAGTACAGCGCTTCGACGAGGCCGAGCCCCGCCGCCGCCCCGTTGATCGCGCCGATCAGCGGCTTGCGCAGGCTCATCGGGAACCAGCGGGGCCGCTCCCTCTTCGGTCGTTCCTCGCTCGCCGCGTCGGCGGAGCCGACCCGTTCCAGCTCGGCCATGTCGGCGCCGGCGCAGAACCCGCGGCCCGCCCCGGTGACGACGACCGCGCGCACCTCGGGGTCGGTCTCCGCCTCGTCGAGGAGCGCGAAGTAGCGGTCCTCCAGCTCGTTGGTCCAGGCGTTGAGCCGGTCGGGGCGGTTGAGTGTCACCACGGTCACGGCGCCGCGCCGCTCGGCGTACGCCAGGTCCTGCTCGCTCGTCGTCACGCTCGCACTCCTTCCACGGCGCCCGGCACCGCTGTCGGGTCCTCGCGCACCTCGCGCGGGTTGGTCTCGCGCAGCACCCAGGCGCAGCCGAAGGTGAGCAGGCCCATCGCCGCGACGAACACGGACACCCAGGTGGTGCCGCCGGTGCCGCCGATGATCGCGGTCATGATGAGCGGGGTGCCGCCGCTGATGGTCAGGGCGGCGATCTGGTAGGCGAGCGAGGCGCCGGAGTAGCGCACCCGCGGCTCGAAGAGTTCACCGATGTACGCGGCGAGCGGCCCGTACGTGAGGGACTGGCCGAACCCGCCGATCAGCACGGCGACGCCGAGCCACAGCAGCGAGGCGGTGTTGACCAGCCAGAAGTAGGGGAACGCCCACAGCACGATGATGGCCGCCCCGACGAGCACGGCGGGCCGCCGCCCGACCCGGTCGGACAGCCGTCCCGCCCACAGCACGAACAGGGCGCCGACCGCGGTGACCGGCATCGCGACCAGGAGTATGGAGTCCTTGTCGAGGCCGAGGTGCTCGGCGGCATAGCTGATAACGCCCGCGATGCTGATGTAGAAGAGGCAGTTGGTGCCGGCGAGGAGTCCGGCCGCGAGCAGCACGGTGCGCCACTTGGTGCGGAGCACCTCGACGACGGGCGCCCGTGCCACCTTCTCCTTGGAACTCTTGGCGGCGGCCTCCTCTGAAAGCCGCCGGAACTCCGGCGAGTCCTCCACCTTGTTCTGCACGTACATCACGACGGGCAGCAGCACGGCGCTCACCAGGAACGGGATGCGCCAGCCCCAACTCATGAACGCCTCGTCCGAGGTGACCGTGCTCGCCAGCAGGAAGACGCCGTTGCCGAGGAACACACCGAGCGAGACACCCATCTGCCCGAAGGTGCCCGCGTACCCCTTGCGTTTGGGTGACGCGGACTCGGTGAGCAGCAGCGCGATGCCGCCCCACTGGGCGCCGCAGGCGAGGCCCTGCACGAAGCGGAGCAGCACCAGGAGCAGCGGCGCCGCGGCGCCGAGAACTCCGGCGCCCGGCAGGCAGCCGATCAGGAACGTGCAGGCGCCCATCAGCGCCATGGAGAGGACGACCATGGCCTTGCGGCCGTGCCGGTCGCCGAGGTGTCCCGCGACGACACCGCCGATGGGCCGGGCGACGAAGCCCGCCCAGAAGGTGCTGAACGACAGCAGGGTGCCGGTCAGCGCCGATGAGTCGGGGAAGAAGACCTGCGGGAAGACCAGCGCTGCGGCTGTCCCGTAAAGGAAGAAGTCGTACCACTCGATGGAACTGCCGATGAGTCCCGCGGCGAGCAGCTTGCCCGAGGCGCGCCCCGGAGCTGTCTCGGCGGCTGCCTGCTGGGCGCCTTTTCTGGGCTGTGCGGTGGGCGGATTCACGTGCGGGGCTCCTCCGTCGTCCAAACATGTCACGACCGCTGCGGCCCTGCGGCCGCCCCCTGTATATTTGAACCCAACGTCAACTTCAATACCTTGAACACGCCCTTGAACAGGCACTGTTCAAGCTGTCACCCGGTGCCGAGATCGAGGAGTCGCCCCTATGAGTGCCCCCACAGCCCTGACCGAGTGGAAGCGCGTGAGCGCGCGGCAGGTCGATGTGAACGGGATCTCGCTGCGCGTCTTCGAGCACGGTCCGGCGGATACCGACCAGCACGACAAGCCCCTGGTGGTGCTCTGCCACGGCTTCCCGGAGCTGGCGTTCTCGTGGCGCCACCAGGTGCTCGCGCTCGGCGCGGCGGGGTACCGGGTGCTCGCCCCGGACATGCGCGGGTTCGGCGGGAGTTCGCGGCCCGCGGATGTCGACGCGTACGACACGCTCACCATCTGTGAGGACCTCGTCGGGCTCCTCGACGCCGAGGGCGCGGACGACGCGGTGTTCGTGGGGCACGACTGGGGTTCGATGGTGGTGTGGCAGATGGCCCTGGCGCACCCGGAGCGGGTGCGGGGCGTGGTGGGGATGAGCGTGCCGGCGGCGCCCCGCTCCCCCGTGGCACCCCTTCCCGTGATGCGGCGACGACTCGGCGACGCCTTCTACATCGTGTGGTTCCAGGAGCCGGGTGTCGCCGACCGCGCGCTCGCGCAGAACGTGCGCAGGACGCTGGTGACGCGGGAGATCTGGTCGGCCAAGTGGGCCGAGCGCCCGGACGAGAAGTTCCCGCCCCCGTCGTGGCTGAGCGAGGAGGAACTCGCCTACTACGTCGAGGAGTTCGAGCGCACAGGGTTCACCGGCGGCCTCAACTACTACCGGAACATGGACCGCACCTGGGAGCTGACGGAGCACCTCGACGGACGCACCATCGACTGCCCCTCGCTGTTCGTCACCGGATCCGCGGACCCGGTGGGCCAGTTCATGCCCGCCGACCGCCTTGAGGAGGTGCTGACCGATCTGCGCGGGCGCGTCGTGCTCGACGGGGCGGGGCACTGGATCCAGCAGGAGCGGGCCGGCGCGGTCAGCGCCGCTCTCCTGGAGTTTCTCGCGGATGTCGGCTGATAACATCCGCAGCCACCAGCAGCGCAAGCGCTGGTGACACGAACGAAGGGACCCGCGTTGGCTGCCCACGCCCCGGCCGCAGACGGCGGACAGAAGCAACCCATCACACCGCGCAGCGCCCGAGGCGTCCGCACGCGCAACGCGCTGGTCCTCGCCGCCCGCGAGGTGTTTGAGCGCGACGGGTATCTCGACGCCCGGATCACGGACATCTCCAAGGCCGCGCATGTGGCGTCCGGCTCGTTCTACACGTACTTCAACAGCAAGGAAGAGATCTTCCAGGCGCTCGTCGCGCAGGTGCAGGAGGAGATGCTCCACCCGCATCTGCGTGAGCGCACGGGGATCACCGATCCGCGCGAGATGATCGACGCGTCGAACCGCGAGTATCTGCGCGCCTACAAGAAGAACGCCCGCCTCATGGCGCTCTTCGAGCAGGTCGCGCAGGTCGACGAGACGTTCAAGCAGCTGCGCATCGAGCGGGGCAACGCGTTCGCGCGCCGCAACGCCAAGTTGATCCGCTCCTTGCAGGACGCCGGCGCCGCCGACCCGGCCCTCGACCCGCTGGTGACGGCCCACGCCCTGTCCGTCATGGTGAGCCGCATGGCGTACCTGGTGTTCGTCCTCGGCCAGCGCATCCCGTACGAGAAGCTGGTGACGACGCTCAACAAGATCTGGGAGAACGGGCTTCAGCTCAGGGAGCCCGACTCCCTCAAGGCCCCCGAGTCACCCGGGGCACCCGAGTCCTGAGCCGCGCGGGCGGCGCGCCGCTCCAGGATCGCCAGGACGCGCCGCCCCCAGCGCAGGTTCTCCTCCTCGAAGGAGATGCCGCGCAGCAGCGTCAGATACGGTCCGACGCGCTCCCCCTCGGCGAGGAATTCGTCCTCGTCCAGCTCGCCGAGCAGATGCCTTCGCACCCGCTCGTAGCGGGCGAGTTTTCCGCGCGCCCAGTCCATGCGCTCCTCGATGTGCGCGCGGACGGCGTCGAGCTCGCCGACGTCGACGGCCTGCACCTTCACCATGAGTTCGTCGCGCAGCGCCAGCGGTTTCGGCTGCCGCCGCGTGAACGCGGCCAGGTCGGCGCGGCCGGCCGCGGACAGCGTGAACATCCGCTTGTTCGGCCTGCGCTCCTGCGGCACCACCCGCGCGTCGATCAGCCCGTCGGCGGTCAGCCGGTCCAGCTCCCGGTACAGCTGCTGAGGCGTCGCCGCCCAGAAGTTCGACACCGAGACGTCGAAGATCTTCGCCAGGTCGTACCCGGAGGCCTCGCCCTCCAGCAGGGCGGACAGGACGGCGTACTTGAGCGACATGTGGACACCATACAGCGATGCGATTACTGTCACCCGCACCTATTCAATTTGTTGCCTATGACCCTGTGGGCGAGGAACCGAGGTGGCACCCGTGCATCCCTTCCGTGCAGCCGTGGAGAAGGACGATCTCGACGCGGTCGAGGCCATGCTGGCCGAGGACGTGGTCTTCACCAGCCCGGTCGTGTTCAAGCCCTACCCGGGCAAGGCCATCACCGCGGCGATCCTGCGCGGCGTGACCCGCGTCTTCGAGGACTTCCGCTACGTGCGGGAGATCGGCGACGCCGACGGGCGGGATCACGTGCTCGTCTTCGAGGCGCGGGTCGGCGAGCGGAAGATCACCGGCGCGGACTTCCTGCACTTCGACGAGGACGGCCTGATCGACGACTTCATGGTGATGGTGCGTCCGCTGTCCGCCGCGCAGGCGCTGGCCGAGGCGATGGGCGCCCAGTTCGACAAGATCGCCGAGGAGGCGGCGCGGGCCGACGGCTCCTGAGGCGTACGCGCGGCAAGTGTGACGGTCCTGTGGACCAGCGGCGAGGAACGTGCCGTGTCCATGTCGGGCGCGCGGGCGGCGTGTCAGGCTCCCCCGTGGTGCCGGGCCGATCCCGCCCGAGGGCCTGATTCAAACGACAGGCCCGAGCGCCCGCCCGCGTTCCGGAGGACCGCCGCATGGCCGAGCAGAGTCGCTCACCTCAGCACGACGAACCGTCGACGTCCGCCGCACCGGGGCGGCGCAGAGTGCTCGCCTATCTGCTGGCCGCGCCGACGCTCGCCGTGGGCGCCCGGTTCGCCCTGGACGCCGCGGACCCGGCCGAGGCCGAGGCCGCGGTGCCCTCGCCGCCGCAGCCCGAGGAGCTGTTCGACCTCGGTGACATGCAGAATCTCGCGGCAGCCCCGACGTCGGGCCTGATCACCGTGCGCGTGCACGAGGACGGCACCGCCTCGTTCGCGGTGCCGCGGGCCGAGGTCGGGCAGGGTATGACCACGGCGGTGGCGATGATGATCGCGGAGGAGTTGGACCTGCCGCTCGACGCCGTGCGGGTCTCCCTGGCCGACGCCCGCCCGGAGTTGCTGATGAACCAGCTCACCGGCGGCTCCAACTCGATGCGCAGCATCTACCGCCCCGTGCGCACCGCGGCCGCCCTCGCCCGGCAGCAGCTGATCGCCACGGCGGCGCGGCAGTGGGGCGTCGCGGCCTCGGAACTGACCACGCGGGAAGGCGTCGTCTCGTACGGCTCCGGTTCCTCGGCGAAGCGCGCCGCGTACGGCTCCCTTGCGAAGGCGGCGGCGAGCGGGCAGTCGCTGGAGGTGGCGGCGGCGCCGCTGAAGGAGCGGTCCGAGTTCAAGGTGCTCGGCACCCCGCAGAACCGCGTCGACGCGCTGGAGGCCGTGACCGGGCGCAAGAAGTTCGGCATGGACTACGCGGTGCCCGACGCCAAGCCCGCCATGGTGCGCAGGCCGCCGACGCTCGGCGGGACCGTACGGACGGTGCGCAACGCGGACGCCGTGCGGCGGATGCCCGGCATCACGGACGTGGCGACGTTGAAGCACGGCGTCGCGGTGCGCGGCGAGACGTTCGGCCAATGCATCGACGCGCTGCGGGAGTTGGACGTCGACTGGGGGCCGGGCGACGTCGACGGCGAGTCCGACGACTCGGTGGAGCGAAAGCTCAAGGCGGCCACTCCCCCGATGATCGTGCCGCCGGTTCTGACGAAGAAACTCGACGCCGAGTTCACCTTCGCGTTCGCCAGCAACAGCCCGCTGGAGCCGGACAACGCCATCGCCGACGTACGCGAAGGACGCGCCGAGATCTGGTCGAGCCTGAAGGTCCCGATCGTCGCCCAGCGCGACATCGCGACGCGGCTCGGCCTGCCGCAGCACGCCGTGACGGTGCATGTGGTGGAGGGCGGCGGCTCGTTCGGCCGGCATCTGTTCCACGACGTCGCTGCCGAGGCGGCGGAGATCTCGCAGAAGATGGGCAAGCCGGTCAAGCTGTCCTGGTCACGCACCGACAGCTTCCGGCACGGCCGCGCCCACCCCATGTCCGTCTCCCGCGTGCGCGCCACGTACACCGGCAAGGAAGTCCTCAGCTACGAACAGCGGCACGCCAGTTCAGAAACCGACTTCGGGCACGGGCTCGGCGAGATGATCACGTCGACGGCCGCGAAGCTGCCCGTGGCCGGCAACCTCACCTTCGCCGAGACCATCTTCACGCTCACGCAGACCACCCCGTACGACTTCGGTGTCACCACGCAACTGCTCAGCGAGGTACCGCTCAAGTTCGCGACCGGCAGCATGCGCAACATCTACTCGCCGAACGTGGCGTGCGCGCGCGAGCTGATGGTCGACGAGCTGGCGCGGAAGACGGACCGGGACCCGGTGGAGTTCCGGCGCTCGTTCCTCAAGGACGAGCGCCTGCAGGCCGTCCTCGACAAGGCGGCCGAGGAGGGCGAGTGGGGCCGGTCGCTGCCCGACGGGATGGCACAAGGGATCGCCCTGCACACCGAGTACCGGGGCGCCGTCGCGATCCTCGCCGAGATCGACTGCCGGCCGGAGACCGTCGGCCGCGAGGTCAGGGACGGGGTGACGGGACCGCGGGTCACGAAGGCGCTGATCGTGGTGGACGCCGGGTTCGCGATCAACCCGCGGGGCCTGGGCGCCCAGATGATGGGCTGCTTCAACGACGGCCTCGCCATGGCGCTCACCTCCAGCCTGCACATCGAGGACGGCCTTCCGCTGGAGGGCAGTTGGGACAACTACTTCTATACGCGGCAGTGGAACACCCCGCCCGAACTCCGGGTCATCGTGATGCCGAACAGCGGCGAAACACCTTCGGGCGCCGGGGAGTTGGGCGTCGCGCCCGCCTTCGCCGCCGTCGCGTGCGCCTACGCGCGGGCGACCGGCACGCTGCCGACGCGCTTCCCCATCGACCACGCGGAGCTCGCGTTCGAGCCGCTGCCGCGCGAGCCGTCGACACCGCAGTCACCGACGGACGGGCTCGACCGGGCGTACTGAGCAGGGCCCCGCACTCCCCCCGACTACCGAGGAGACCTGATACTCCGATGCCGCGCCACACTTTCACGCTGAACGGCGAGCGGATCACCGTCGAGGCCGAGGACGACGTGCGGCTGCTGTGGGTGCTGCGCGATCTGCTCGGCGTCACAGGACCCAAGTACGGCTGCGGGATCGGCGTCTGCCAGGCCTGCACGTCACACATCAACGGCAAGGCGTTCAACCCGTGTTCGGTGCCGGTGTCGCAGATCGGCGAGGACGACGAGGTGACGACGATCGAGGGGCTGCCCGCCACCGTCGGCCGCGAGCTGCACCCGATGCAGGAGGCCTGGCTGGAACGCGACGTGGCACAGTGCGGCTACTGCCAGCCGGGCCAGATCATGGCCGCCGTCGCCACGGTGCGCAAGGTGCGGGACGAGGGCCGCGAGATCACCGAGGCGGACCTCGACGCGATCCGCAACGTGTGCCGCTGCGGGACGTACAACCGGATCCGTGAGGCGATCAAGTCGGGGGCGCGGACCATGTGATGCCCGCGCACCCGCGGTCAGCGCAGGCCGTAGTCGACGGTGAAGTCGTCCTCGAGCTCGAAGAAGACCTCACCGGAATCGGCGGCCGCGTCGGCCACGGGGCGCACGGTGGCGCCGAGCCACACCATGTGCGGTGCGGTGCCCACGATGCGGCAGGGCACGATGAAGTCCTCGGGGAAGCGGACCAGCGCCTCGTTGCGCGCGACTCCGGTGCCGCGATTGACGACGCGGGACTGGACCACGACGCCGGGCCCCGCACTGTGCTCGGTCTTCAGGTCGCTCGACGCGCAGACCGGACACAGCAGCCGCCGGAAGGAAGGGGTGCGGCACCAACGGCAGCGCTGATAAGGGAATCCCGGCTCCGCTTCCGCGGCGCCCTCGACACCCTTCGGCGCCATGACACCGATGCCACTCGTGAACGTCCCCGACATCACTGACATCCTTCGGCCTCCCGCACTCGCCGGCGCGCGCCGGGCGGCGGTGCCTCGACGCACTCTCAGCGTATGACACTCAGTGCCAGCCGGTAAAGACACTGAGTACCATCAAGTTGCTTCGGGCTCCGTTGTCAGTCGTCCCGCAGCGCCGATTCCACCCGTTGGATGACCCGCCACATCGGGGCCCCCTTGGTCGCCACCATCACGACGACATCCTCCTGCGGGGGCTCGGGCGCGGCCGTACCGTCGCCACCCTCGCCCCACGTCCGCCGTACGAGCCGCAGCGCGCGGTCCACCGCGACCTCGGCGTCGCCCTCGCCACCCGAACGCAGCCAGGAGCGAAGGCCGTTGTTGTGCGCGGCGACGACGGACGCGGCCACCACCTCGGCGCGCAGCGCGCCGTCCTCCGCGTCGGCCCAGCGCCGCCGCAGATACCCGGCGAGCATGCGCTCGTAGCGCCGCACGACGGACAGCTCGTACGTCCGAAGACCCGGCACCTCACGCGTCAACTTGTAGCGCTGCACGGAGAATTCGGGGTTCGTGGCGTAGACGCGCAACACCAGGCGCGCGGCATCCGACACCACGTCCACGGCGTCGCTCTCGTCGCTCGCGGCCTCCAGGAAGGCCGTCATGTCGGCGAGGCAGCTCTCGTGGTCCGGGAAGACCACGTCCTCCTTCGACGGGAAGTAGCGGAAGAACGACCGCCGCCCCACACCGGCCCGCGCCACGATGTCGTCCACGGTCGTCCGCTCGAACCCGCGCTCCAGGAACAGCTGGAACGCCGCTTCGGCCAGCACCTCCCGCATCGGTGCCTTCTTCTGTGACCCGTTGACCTCGCGCGCCTCGCTCATGCCGGGAACGTAACACCGGAAGGTCACCCTTGGCACTAGGTACCTTTACAGAGGGAACTGAGTGCCATACGTTGGCGGGAGTAGTTGGACGACTGCAGTAGCGCAGTAGGGCAGCAGGGTTGTGGAGGAGTCGGCGTGAGCTTGAGGATCGTTGTCACCGTGAAGTACGTGCCGGACGCCACGGGCGACCGGGGTTTCGCCGATGACCTGACCTTGGACCGTGACGATGTCGATGGTCTGCTGTCGGAGCTCGACGAGTACGCGGTGGAGCAGGCGCTGCAGATCTCGGAGAACTCCGATGACGACGTGGAGATCACCGTGTTGACGGTGGGTCCGGAGGACGCCAAGGACGCGCTGCGCAAGGCGCTGTCGATGGGTGCGGACAAGGCGATCCACGTGGAGGACGACGACCTGCACGGCACGGACGCGATCGGCACCTCGCTGGTGCTGGCCAAGGCGATCGAGAAGGCCGGCTACGACCTGGTGGTCTCCGGCATGGCCTCCACGGACGGCACCGCGGGCATCGTGCCCGCGCTGGTCGCCGAGCGCCTGGGTGTGCCGCAGGTGACGCTCCTGTCGGAGGTCGCGGTCGAGGGCGGCAAGGTGACCGGGCGTCGTGACGGTGACACCGCTTCCGAGCAGCTGGAGGCCTCGCTTCCGGCCGTGGTGTCGGTGACGGACCAGTCGGGTGAGGCGCGCTACCCCTCGTTCAAGGGGATCATGGCGGCGAAGAAGAAGCCGGTCGAGGCCTGGGACCTGTCGGACCTGGACCTCGAGGCCGAGCAGGTGGGTCTGGAGGGTGCCTGGACGAAGGTCGCGTCCGCCGATGAGCGTCCGGCGCGGACCGCGGGCACGATCGTCAAGGACGAGGGCGAGGGCGGCAAGCAGCTCGCCGAGTTCCTCGCGGGCCAGAAGTTCATCTGAGCTTCAGCCATCACCACCCATCGCCCAAGTTCTTTGTGATTGCAGGAGATTGAAGTCCCATGGCTGAAGTTCTGGTCTTTGTCGACCACGTGGACGGTGCCGTCCGCAAGCCCACCCTGGAGCTGCTGACGCTCGCGCGCCGCATCGGCGACCCGGTCGCCGTCGCGCTCGGTAACGGCGCCGCCGACACGCAGGCCGCGCTCGCCGAGCACGGCGCGGTCAAGGTCCTCACCCACGAGGCCGCCGAGTACGCCGACTACCTGGTCGTGCCGAAGGTGGACGCGCTGCAGGCCGCCTACGACGCCGTTTCCCCGGCCGCGGTGCTGGTGCCGTCCTCCGCGGAGGGCAAGGAGATCGCCGCGCGTCTGGCGCTGCGGATCGGGTCGGGCATCATCACCGACGCCGTCGACCTGGAGGCCGGCGACGGCGCCCCGGTGGCCACGCAGTCGGTGTTCGCCGCGTCCTACACCACCAAGTCGACGGTGTCGAAGGGCACGCCGGTCATCACCGTCAAGCCCAACTCCGCCGCCGTCGAGCCGGCCCCGGCCGCCGGTACGGTCGAGGCGCTGACCGTGTCGTTCTCGGAGCAGGCCACCGGCACGAAGGTGACCTCGCGCACCGCGCGTGAGTCGACCGGGCGTCCGGACCTGACGGAGGCCGCGATCGTGGTGTCCGGTGGTCGTGGTGTCAACGGTGCCGAGAACTTCTCGGTCATCGAGGCGCTCGCCGACTCCCTGGGTGCGGCCGTGGGTGCCTCGCGTGCCGCGGTGGACGCGGGCTGGTACCCGCACTCCAACCAGGTCGGCCAGACCGGCAAGAGTGTCTCCCCGCAGCTGTACATCGCGTCCGGTATCTCGGGTGCGATCCAGCACCGTGCCGGTATGCAGACCTCGAAGACGATCGTCGCGATCAACAAGGACGCGGAGGCGCCGATCTTCGACCTCGTCGACTACGGCGTCGTCGGCGACCTCTTCGACGTCGTCCCCGCCCTGACCGAAGAGGTCAAGACCCGCAAGGGTTAAGGGAGTTCGAGACCGCCACCGCGCCCGGGACCTTCAGGCATCCTGGGCGCGGCGGCGTGCGTAATGCCCGGCCGCGACCAGCGCGCCGGTGATGAGGACACCGCCCAGGGCGAGTTGCGCGACGCTCAGCGTGCCCAGGGAGCCGCCGTCCCCGGCATTGACCCCGCCCAGTTCGGTGCCGCCCCGCCCCGACACGGTGAGCGTCTGCCGCACCTCGGTGCCGCTCTCGCAGACCACGGTGATCGGGAAGGTGCCGGACCTGGCGCCCGCCGGCACTTTGAACTGGCCCGTGACCGAGCCCTCCTGGGTCGCCGTCTGCAAGGGGAACTCCCCCGCCCCGAGGCTGTCGGCGTCCCCCGTCGCGGTCAGGTCCTCGCCGCAGGCGCTCGTGCTCGCCGTCACGCTCGCTCCCGGCCCCGGGTCGGCGGGCACGAGCTCCAGCGTGCCCGCCGTGTCGGCCACCGGCGGGCTCTCGGTCCATGACGTGTCGGTGTCCCAGGCCGGATCGCTGTCATCGGCCCAGGCCGCGGGGCACATCAGGGCCCCGAAGGCGAACGTGGCCGCGGCGACGGCGGCGGTCGGCCAGGACGCGGTGCGGCCCATGCGGATCCTCTCGGCGGGCCCGGCGGACGGACCACGGATGTGCGGATACTCCGCGACCGATCCCACCGCGTGGACGCGCCCACCGCCTGTCGAGACGTCGAGTCGGGTGACGCAGACGCCCCTTTCGAACCCAAAACGCCTCTTCCAAACCCCAGGGGACGCGCCTGGACGCACCTCGACGCGCCTATATGTGCCCGTGCATCCGATGCGCCTCGACCAGCTTGACCCGCGCCGACTCCAGCCGGTGCGCCATCACCTCGGCCACCCCGTGCAGCACCGCCACGCCGAGCCTCGGTTCCTGCTCGCACAGCGTGCGTACGGACGCGCCGTCGAACTCGTAGGCCCGCACCGGGCTGAACGCCTCCGCACCGAAGTCCCACTCGTACGGCTCGAAGAGCCAGGACCAGCCCAGCAGATCACCGGGGCCGAGCGGGTCGATGGGCAGCAGGGCGCGGTCGGAGACGCGGACGTCGAGGGTGACCATCCCGGTCCGGATGATCCAGAACCGGTCCGCCCGGTCCCCCTCCTCGAAGATGCGCGTGTCCTGGGCGAACGAGACCTCTTTGGCCAGGGGCATCAACCGGTCCCGGTCCGCGTGCGAGAGCCGGTTCAGGAGTCGTGTCTGGGCCGTCATGGCGGCCACCTCCACCGTCGTGTCATTCCAGCGTACGTACGTCACTTTCGTGGCCCGCCCGGCTCGGCGGGGAGGATCACGGCCACCCCGATCGGAGCGGCCGTCACCCGAACAGCCTATTTCCGGGTGATATCGAGCGCACCTCGAACGGGCGTCCCCCTTGTGCGGAGGCCGTATGGCGTACGTGGAGCGCGGGCGCGGGACGCCGGTTCTACGTTTCCGGCATGGCGTCTTTCCTCCGCTTTCGCCCTGCCTTCGGCAGGGCCGTTGTTTCGTGTGGCGTGTGCGCGGCGGTGTCCGCGGGCACGGCAGGACCCGCCGGTGCCGATCCACCGGTGCCGGACCCGCCCGCGCCACCGTCCGTCTCCGCGCTGTCGTGGGAGGTCATGGACGCGCGCACCGGTGATGTCCTCGCCGCGAAGGCGCCGCACCGCAGGCTGCCGCCCGCGAGCACGCTCAAGACCCTCTTCGCCCTGACCGTGCTGCCGAAGCTGCGCCAGGACGAGGTGCACCGGGCCACGTACGGGGATCTCTCCGACGTGTCCGAGGGCAGCAGCCTCGTCGGGGTCGACGAAGGCAACCGGTACACGGTCGCCGACCTGTGGCGCGGCGTGTTCCTCAGTTCCGGCAACGACGCCGTGCACACGCTCGCCCACATGAACGGCGGCGTCCCCCGCACCGTCGCGCAGATGCAGGCGACCGCCCGCCGGATCGGCGCCCGCGACACCCAGGTCCGCTCCCCCGACGGCTACGACACACGCGGCCAGTTCTCCTCGGCGCACGATCTCGCGCTGATCGCCAGGGAGGGCCTCAAGAACCACGACTTCCGGCGCTACATGGCCACGAAGTGGGCCCGCTTCCCGGCGGCCGGCGGCCCGAAGGCGTTCGGCATCGAGAACACCAACCGGCTCCTCGTGGGCTCGCACGGGGTGGCGCCCTATCCGGGCCTGATCGGCGTCAAGAACGGCTATACGTCCAAGGCCGGCTGCACCCTGGTCACCGCCGCGACCCACAACGGCCGCACGGTTCTGGTGACCGTCATGAACCCGCAGGACGGGGACTTCAACGCGGTCTACGAGGAGAGCCGCGCGCTGCTCGACTGGGGCGCGGAGGCGGCTCCCCTGCACGCACGGCAGGCGGCCGCCACACGGCGCCCCTCGGCCCCGCAGCAGTTGGCCGTGGCCGCCCCGCCCGCGCCCGCCACGGGGGCCGAGCAGCCCGACGACACCTCGGGCGGGCTCGGCCGGCACCTCGGCGCGGCGGCCGGGCTGCTCGCCCTGGCGTGTGTGCCCGTCCTCATCGGCAGGCGGCTGCGCCGGCGACGGCACGCGGCCGGGGGACGCTGATGCCGGCGATAGCCGAGTCCGCGCCCGCTGTGCGGCGTCGCCGCCCCGCGTGGTCCTTCCTCGCGGCGACGCTGCTCGCCGGTGTGCTGCTCGTGCATCACGGGATCTCCGGCGACGGGCCGCCGCAGCCCGAACCGGGCGCCGCGAAGCTCGGCACCGACACGCCGCCGGCCGACCCGCTGCCCGCCGCCGCTCCGCAGCGCATCCGCATCCCCGAGATCGGTGTGAACGCGCCGCTCACGCGCGTCGGCCGGGACGCGGAGGGCTGGCTGGACGCGCCGCCGCCGGACAAGGCGAATCTGGCGGGCTGGTTCCCGGGGGCGGTCACACCCGGCGAGCGCGGCACGGCGGTCATCGACGGGCACGTCGACAACGCCGAGGGCCGCGCCGTCTTCTACGGGCTCGGCGCGCTCAAGAAGGGCGAGCACATCGAGATCGACCGTGCCGACGGGAAGACGGCCGTCTTCGAGATCCACGGCATCGACGTCGTCGACAAGAAGCACTTCCCGTCCCGCCGGGTCTACGGCGGCACGGGCCTGCCCGAACTCCGCGTCATCACCTGCGGCGGCACGTACAGCAAGAGCACCGGGTACGCGGGGAACGTCGTCCTCTACGGCCTGCTCACCTCGGTCCGCGACCGTACGTGAGGCAGTGCCGTGGCGACGCAGCAGCGCCCGCTAGTCGTGCGGGGCCTCTCCGGTCACCCGGTGGTCAGCGTGGCTCAGTGCCTCCGCCACCAGGCGCCGCAGGTGCCCGTCGGCGAGGCGGTAGTGCATGTGCCGGCCCTCGCGGCGCGCCTCGACGAGGCCCGCGAGGCGCAGCTTCGCCAGGTGCTGGCTGACGGCCGTGCGCGAGGCCGCGACGCGGTCGGCCAGCGATCCCACGTCCGACTCCTCCAGGGCGAGCAGCCACAGCACGTGCAACCGGGTCGCGTCCGACAGCAGGGCGAACACCCGCGTCGCCTCGGCGAGTCGGGCGGCGTCGGGCTCGCGCGGGTGCGCGGCGGCCGCGGTGGGGGTCGGATCGCTTGCGGGCATGGCCCCAGCCTAGATGCCCGGTCATGGAGCCCTTGTGCGAACGGCGCACCGAACGGCAACATACTCGTCATGTGCGCAGGTGCGCACATGACGAGTACCGAGTCGACGCACCTTCGGGAGGGGCCCGCATGCTCACGGTTCTGCGCCACCGCACGTACCGCCGTCTGTTCGGCGCCCAGGTCGTCGCCCTCGTCGGCACCGGTCTCGCCACCGTGGCGCTCGGGCTCCTGGCGTACGACATCGCGGGGGCGGACGCGGGTGCCGTGCTCGGCACCGCGCTCGCGATCAAGATGACGGCGTATGTGCTGGTCGCCCCGCTGGTGGGGGCTTTCGCGGAGCGTCTGCCGCGGCGCGCGGTGCTGGTGGGCTCCGATCTGCTGCGGGCGGCCGTGGCCCTGACGCTGCCGTTCGTGGACCAGGTGTGGCAGGTCTACGTCCTGGTGTTCGTGCTCCAGTCCGCGTCGGCCGTCTTCACGCCGACCTTCCAGGCGCTGATCCCGGACGTGCTGCCCGACGAACGCGACTACACGCGCGCGTTGTCACTCGCCCGACTCGCGTACGACATGGAGAGCCTGTTCAGTCCGGCGCTCGCCGCGGCGCTGCTGTCCGTGCTCTCGTACCACCGACTGTTCACGGGAACGGTCGTGGGCTTCCTCGCCTCGGCCGCGCTCGTCGTCTCGACGACGCTGCCGGATCGCGCACCCGCGCCCGCGCGCGCGGGTGGTGTGTTCGCCAAGGCGACGGCCGGCACTCGGCTCTTCCTCACGCTCCCCCAACTGCGGGGACTGCTGGCGCTGAACCTGGCCGTGGCGGCGGCGAGCGCGATGGTGACCGTCAACTCCGTCGTCTACGTAAGGGACTTCCTCGGCCTGTCGTCGGGCGCGGTGCCGGTGGCGCTCGGGGCGTACGGGGCCGGGTCGATGGCGGTGGCGCTCGTGGTGCCGCGGCTGTTGGAGCGGGTCGGCGAGCGGGCGGTGATGGTGCGCGGGGCGCTGGCGCTGGGTGGCGTGTTCGCCGCCGTAGGGGTGATCACGGCGGCGCACTCCGGGAATTGGCGGGTGCCCGCGCTGCTCGCCGCCTGGGCCGCGTTCGGTGGTGCGTGCTCGATGGTGCTCACGCCGACCGGTCGGCTGGTCCGGCGGGCCGCGCCGGAGCGGGAACGTACGGCGGCGTTCGCCGCGCAGTTCTCCCTGTCGCACGCGTGCTGGCTGCTCACGTACCCGCTGGCGGGGTGGCTGGGCGCGCGGGCCGGGCTCGGCGCGGCCGTGGTCGGGCTCGCCCTGGTGGCGGTGGGCGCGGGGGTCGCGGCGGCGCGGCTGTGGCCGGTGGGCGTGGACGGCCCGGCCTCGGAGGTGGAGCACGAGCACGTGGGGCTCTCCGCGGACCATCCGCATGTGCGCGACGCCGTACGGATCACGGGCGGCTGGCGGCACAGCCACCGCCGGTTCGGCGACGCGCTGCACGCGACCCGCTGAGGCGCTGGGCCGGTCGCCGGGCACGCGGCACCGACCAGGCACCATGCTGCTCATGGGACTTCACGGACAGCAGGGGCGTCACGGACAGCAAGGGCCTCACAGACAGCGGGAGCTTCGTAAGCAGCAGGGGCTTCACGAGCGTTACGGACTGACGCGGTTGATCAACGCCCGGGGGCCGTTCACCCCGGCCGGTGTCTCGCGCAGTGACGAGCGGGTCGGGCGCGCGGTCGCGGACGCGCTTTCCGGCTTCTTCGTCATGGAGGAGCTGCACGAACTCGCCGACCGCACCCTCGCACGCGCCACGGGGGCGGAGGCCGGAACGGTCGTGCACTGCACGTCGTCGGCGATCACGCTGTCGGTCGCGGCCGCGATGACCGGCGAATCGGCGGATCGGATCGCCGCGCTGCCGGACACCGGCGGGCTGCCCGCGCGCGTGGTGCTGCCCGCGGGGCACGCGGTCGACTACGGGCACCCGCTGGTCCAGGACATCCGCCTCGCGGGCGGGACACCCGTCCTGTCGGGCTCCGATTCCGCGTGCACTCCGGAGGAGTTGGAGAAGGACCTCGCCCACCCCGGCACCGCATGCCTCGTACTGGTGTCGTCGCGGCTCACGCGCGGGGCGCGCATTCCTCTCGCCGACGCCGTCGCGGCGGCGCACCGGCGCGGGGTCCCCGCGATCATCGACGGGGCCGCGCAGGACTTGCGGATCGGTGAACTCCTGGACACCGGGGCCGATCTCGTCCTCGTCAGCGGTCAGAAGTACCTGGGCGGCCCGACCGCCGGCCTGGTGCTCGGCCGCGCCGCGGCGGTCCGTGCGGTGCGGGCGCAGGGCAGGGGAATCGGCCGGGCGATGAAGGCGAGCAAGGAGTCGATCGTCGGCACGCTCGCCGCACTGGAAGCACGGCAGGAGCTGCACGTGTCCGCGTGGCGGCGGTGCCAGGAGGACAAGGTCGCGCGCTTCGCCGCCCGCGCGGGCACGCTGCCCGGTCTCACCGCCCACCCCGTCCCCGACCCGACCGGCCTGCCCTTCCCGCGCGCGGCGCTGCGAGTGGACGCGACGCGGGCCGGGCTCGACGCATCCGCCCTCGCGGAGGCACTCAAGGCCGGGGACCCGCGGATCTGGCTCTACACGGACCGCCAGGACGAGGACGAGCTGACCCTGGAACTCGTACCGCTGTCGGACGAGGAGGTCGACGTGGTGCTCGGCAGAATGGCCGAGATCGTCGCCGGGGAGACCGGAGGAGCCGAAGAAACCGGAGTGACCGGAGTAACCGGAGAGTCCGCAGCGGCCGACCTCACCGACTGACCAGGGCCCCCTCCCGCGCCCGCAGCGTGAAGTCCGCGGTGGCCGGGGCTCCTTGACGTACGAGGATGCGCTGAGCCTCGGGGTGTCTGCCGGGGGCCGACGCCACCAGGCTGAGGTGGTCCTCGGGCAGGCCCGCCACCGCGTAGCGGCCCCGGTCGTCAGTGAACGTGGAGACCAGCTGACGTCCGCGGCCGTCGAGGACGACGACGGCGGCGCCCCGCAGCGGCTCGTGCGCGGCGTCGACGACCACGCCGGTCAGCGTCGGGACCGGTTCGCCGAAGTGGTGGCGCTGGGCGGGCAGCGCGGTGGGCACGGGGGTCTCGGCGGCGGGATCGTCGACCGGGGCGGCCTCGTCCCCTGCCGCGCGCCGGTGCCGCGCGTGGTCGAGGGCGAGCAGGGCCAGGCCCGCCACGATCCAGCCGCACAGGACGAGCAGCGGCTTGAGGACCCCGGCCCCGTCGAAGTACAGCACTCCGCGCAGCGCGTCGACGGCGTTGGCGAGCGGCATCACGGCGTGCACGCCCTGGAAGAACTCCGGCAGCATCGGCGCGGGCACCGCTCCCCCGCTGGTCGGGATCGACATCACGATGAACAGCGTCATGCCGACGGCGGGCAGGAACTGCCGGGTGAACGGCGCGAGCCCGGAGGCGACCGTGGCGACCGCCGCGCTGAGGAGGAACGCGACGCCGAGGACCGCCGGGTGGGCGTCGAAGTAGCCGAGCCCGACGCCCGCCCCGTATCCGACGAGGCTGAACACGGCGGCGACGGCGGCGATGGCCAGGAGCTTGCGGCGCCGGTCGAGGGCGACGGCGCGCAGCAGGGTCGTGGCGAGGATGTACGCGGGGATGTTCCAGGCGATGGCGAAGTACAGCACCGTCGAGCCGAGCAGGTCCTTCCGCGCGGTGGGCGCGACGTCGCGGACCGTGGGGGCGCCGCCCTTGAGCCCGCTGAACGCGCCGGTGAGCGTCTGTTCCAGGGAGACGCCGTTGCCCTTGGCGACGTAGAGGACGGGCCGGTCCCCGGTGACGTATCCGGCGTAGGCGTCCCGGTCGAGGACCGCTTGGCGTGCCTCGCGGGCGGTGTCCACGGGGGTCACGTCGAAGCCGTCGGGGTACCGCGCGCGCAGCTCGTCCTGGACCCGGTCCGCCGAACCCGCCACCACCACCTCGACGTGGTGCGGCTTCGGGGCGTGCAGGGCCGGGGCGAAGAAGCAGAGGATGCCGAGGAAGAGGACGGCGGGGAACCAGGCCGCCTCGGCGAAGGCCTTGATCGCGACGGCCCGCGGTCGCTCGTACTTGTACCGATCGGAACAGGAATCCATGATGAATGGAAGATACATGTACCTTCCGGTACGTTCAACGGGTGCCCCGAACCGTGAACACCGAGAAACGCGCCGAGCTGCTCGGCCAGGTGGTGGAGTACGTGCAGCGGCACGGCCTCGCGCATCTGTCGCTCGCCCCGCTCGCCGTGGAGATCGGCACGACGAAGCGGATGCTGCTCTACTACTTCGGCAGCCGCGAGCAGCTCATCGCGCGCACCCTCGCCGCGAGCCGGCCCGACGCCCACGCACTGTTCGACCCGGTCGAGGACGTCGAGGCGCTGCGCGGCTCGGCCCGCGCCCTGTGGCAGGCGATCACGGTGGGCGAGCAGGCCGGCCCGATCCGGATGCTGCTCCAGCTGCTGAGCCTGGCGGCGACCGATCCCGAGCAGTACGGCGAGCTCGCCCGCGAGACCGTCGCGTTCATGGTCGACCCGATCGCGGACGCGTACGCCCGCCTCGGACACCCGGAGCCGGCGGCGCGCGAGCGCGCGACGCTGCTCGTGTCCGGGCTGCGCGGACTCTGCCAGGACCGGCTGGTGACGGGCGATGCGGCCCGCACCGACGCGGCGGCCCGACGCCTCATCGAGGCGGCGCTGTCACCCGCGTGACGGAACCCGGTGACCGTCCGGTCCGGCCCGCGTGAAGATTCCGGGCACGTTTGCGTTAGTGATCGCGCCTGCGTGTTACCCCGAGGGGCAGAGCGGTCATCCGTGGCCGTGGCGGGTTCGGCAGTGAGCCCGCACCCGCTTCTCGGCCGGAGCCTTCCGGCCCGGGCCGGGGAGCGGGGCTTCAGCCCGGTTCCGTCGCCACAGGACCCGCCGTCTCCCGGCGTCCGGCGAGTTGCCGCTCCAGCTCGGCGCGGGTCACCGGGTCGAGCTCCCGGGTGCGCGGCCAGGCGATCAGCCGGCGGGCCACCAGCCGGAGCCCGGTGTTGGTGCGCATGGAGATCTCGCGCAGCACGTCCCACGCCTCCGCGGGTCCGACCCCGCCCACCGCGATCACCACACCGATGGCCTGGTCGACCTCGGCGTGCGAGGTCACGGCCTCCTTCAACTGCTCGACCTGCTCCTCGAGTTCGGCGGACGCGGACCGTTCTGCCCTCTCGCAGGCAGCGTCCGCTGCGCTTCGGCGAGCCGGGAGCATCACGGTGCAGCACCTCCAAGTGCCGTTCCTGGCAAGGGAACCCGAGTGCCGTTGTACCACTCCTGCCCGGCCCCTCGCTCGACAACCGTCCCCTCGCGTATGCGTGGGGCAGATGCCGGGCGGCCCTCCGTACGGGCCGCCCCCCCTCTGACCCACGGACGGCCTCAGGTGCGGGCCGGGGCCTGGTCGCCCTCGGTCGGCTGCGCTTCGGCGGACTGGTCCGCACCCTCCTTGCGCAGCGCCGGGATGAGCGTCGCGACGGCGGCGGAGACCAGGGCGACCCCGCAGCCGATCATCAGTCCGGTGCGGAATCCGTCCTCGGAGGCGAGTGTGTAGCCACCCATGGAGATGGTCATCTGCGCGAGGACCACACCGATCACGGCCGAGCCGATGGTCGTACCCAGCGAGCGCATCAGGGTGTTGAAGCCGTTGGCCGCGGCCGTCTCGGAGAGCGGCACCGAGCCCATGATGAGCGCGGGCATCGCGCCGTAGGCGAGGGCGACTCCACTGTTGATCACGACGCCGGCGAGCATGATGCCCCAAGCCGTCCCCATGAGCGGCAGTGCGACCCCGTATCCGACGGCGATCACGAGCGCGCCGCAGATGAGCGCGGACTTCGGACCGCGCGCGTTGATCAGTTTTCCGCCGAGCGGCGAGATGAGCATCATCATGACGCCGCCGGGCGCCATCCACAGACCGGCCGCCAGCATCGACTGGCCCAGACCGAACCCGGTGGCCTCGGGGAACTGCAGGACCTGCGGCGCGATCAGCATGAACGAGTACATGCCGACGCCGATGAGGATCGAGGCGGCGTTGGTGAACAGCACGCGCGGGCGGGCGGTGGTCCGCAGGTCGACCAGCGGGTCACGCGTGCGCAACTCGTAGAAGCCCCATACGAGAAGCGCCACGGCGGCGACTCCGAAGAGCCCCGACGTGGTGGCCGAGGACCAGCCCCAGTCGGCGCCCTTGGAGATCGCGAGCAGCAGCGAGACAAGTCCGATGGCCAGGCCGATCGCGCCAGGAGCGTCGAAGCGCTGCCCCTTGGCGGCCGCCGGAACGTCCGGCACGATCAGGTAGATCATGGCGCCGATGATCGCGGCGAGCGCGGCGGCGCCCCAGAACAGCACGCGCCAGTTCGCGTACTGCGCGACCGCGGCGGCGATCGGCAGGCCTATCGCGCCGCCGATCCCCATGGAGGCGCTGACCAGGGCGATGGAGCCGCTGAGCTTCTCGGTGGGCACGACATCCCGCAGCAGGGCGATGCCGAGCGGCACCATGCCCATCCCCATCCCCTGCAGCCCGCGTCCGACGATCATCGGCACGACGGACGACGAGAGGGCGCACACCACCGAGCCGACGAACAGCGGAACGGCGCAGACCAGCATCATGCGGCGCTTGCCGATCAGGTCACCGAGGCGGCCGGAGACGGGCACGCACACGCCCGAGACGAGCAGGGTGACCGTGATCACCCATGCCGCGTTCGAGGCGGACGTGTCCAGGATCCGGGGCAGTTCGGCGATGAGCGGGGTCACCAGCGTCTGCATGATCGCTGCGACGGTTCCGGCGAGCGCGAGGGTGGCGACGACGGCGCCCGCCCGACTGCCCGACTGGGGCGCATCCATGAAGGACTCCTCAATCTCTTCAAACTCTTCAGCATGTGCAACGATGTGCATCGTACACACGATATGCACCGCGCATACTCCATGCATGACACACATACGTAACGGCGCGGCGCACGAGCGGGGAAGGAGTCCGGACGGCGCGCATGTCCTGCGACGCCCTGCGATACGGTCGACCTGGGAGGAAGCACGTACATGGACAAGCCATCGCACCTGGTCGAGTTCGAGCACATGGTGCTCGGCCGGCATCAGCTCGGCAGCGAGAAGCGGCGCCGCGAGGCCGAACGCATGGAGCGCAGCGCCTACATCCTGCTGAGCCGGATCCGGGTCCAGGGCCCGATGTCGATCGGGCAGCTCAGTGAGGCGCTGCTGCTCGACGCGTCCACGCTCAACCGGCAGACGGCGAGCGCGATGCGGGCCGGCCTCCTGGAGCGGATCCCCGATCCCGACGGGGGCATGGCACGCAAGTTCCGGCTCACCGAGGAGGGCGAGCAGCGGCTCGACCACGAGCGCGCGACCCACATCCAGGAACTGGACAAGGTCTTCGAGGACTGGTCGGCCGACGACGTGGAGACCTTCGCCCACTACCTGCAGCGCTTCAACACCAGCATCGAGCGGCTCAGCGGTCAGCCCTGGCCACGCTCCTGAGCCACTACAGCAGAGTCTTCGTGGCTCTTGCATTCTTCGGCGCGCATCGGTACGCCCCTGCACAGGCCCGCCAACGGGGGCCGTACGGGCGGCAGTTCCGCACAGGACCGGAGGATGCGTGACATGCGATTCCTGTTTCACTACCCGGAGGCGCACGGACCGGACGCCGACATACTGGACGCCGGTCCGCTGACCGAAGTGGCCCGCGCTGCCGAGCAGTTCGGCTTCTCCGGGCTCTCCTTCAGCGAGCACCCTGCCCCCGGCGCGCGGTGGCTGAACCACGGCGGGCACCAGACGCTCGACCCCTTTGTGGCGCTCTCCCACGCGGCAGCGGTCACCAGTCGGCTGCGTCTCCTCACCTATCTGGCCGTCGCCCCGTACCGCAATCCACTGCTGCTGGCCAAGCAGGCGGCCACGCTCGACCGGCTCTCCGGCGGGCGGCTGACCCTGGGCCTCGGCGCCGGGTACCTGAAGGGCGAATTCCACGCGCTGGGCGTCGACTTCGAGGAGCGCAACACGCTGTTCGACGAGGTACTCGACGTGCTGCCGCTGCACTGGAGCGGCGAGCCGTTCAGCTACGCGGGCCGGCACTTCGACGTCCGCGACGTGCAGGCCCTGCCCCAGCCGGCGCAGCGGCCCATACCCCTGTGGATCGGCGGCAATTCACGGCTGACCCGGCGCCGGGTCGCCGAGCGGGCGCAGGGCTGGATGCCGATGTCCGGCGGCGCCGAACTGAGCACCACCGCCCGCACCCCGACGCTGGGCCCGCTGCCCCAACTGGCGGGCGCGATAGCGGAGGTGCGCGACGCCAGGGCCGCGGCCGGGCGCGGTGACGACGTCGACGTACTGCACTCGTACCGCGACGACGCCCTCACGGATCCGACCCTGGAGGCGGACCGGCACCGGGAGTCGTTCGCCGCTCTGGAGAAGGCCGGGGTGACGTGGACGGCCGTCTCATGTCCCCACCTGTCGACGGCGGCGACGCTGGAGTTCCTGGAGGCGTTCGGGACGACGTACGCGGGTTGACGGCCGGGTATCGGGAACCTCACGCGTCACCTGTGGCGTCTTGATCGCCACAAGCACGCGACCGCGGTACCGCACGGAGGTAGGGCCCGACCATGGAAAACGACGTCAGGCCCTACCGGGGCACGCTGTACCGCTTCACCCTGTGGGTGTCGCTGGCCACCGCCGTGCTCGGGTTCGCGATCCTCGCCGGCGCCTTCGCGGCGTCATGGGACGGCTTCGAACACGTCCGGGAGTACGCGGACCGCAACATGGCCAACGAGGACTCCTACTACGCGTACGCGGACGAGAACATGGACCCCATGCGGGCCGTCGGCGCCGTGGCGGCGCCGGTGTTCCTCCTGCTGGCGCTGGTCGTCGTCTCCGTGCTCCACAGCGCGTACGCGGTCGGCGATTCCCATGCCCGGCGCGACGGCGGGCCGCTGTCCGTCGGCGAGTTGTGGCGGCGCACCCGTCCACGCCTGTTCGCCGCCGTCGTGGCCAACTTCCTGACCGGCGTCTTCGTGGCCGCCGTGGTGTGGGCGGGCCTGTACCTGTTCATCCTGGTCGACACACACAGGGTGCCCGGCGTCGAACCCACGCCCATAGGCGAGACCGCGTCCTGGCAGTACACGCTGGTGGGTTGGGTGCTGCCGATCGTCATCTGGTCCCTCGGCCCGCTGCTCTGGTTCCGGCTGTCCGGCGCCACCGCCGAGACGGTGCTGGAGCGCCGTAACCCCTTTGCGGCGGTGTACCGCTCCTGGGTGCTGACCCGTCGCGCTCGTCGGCGCACGTTCGGCCTGGGGTTGCTGTCCTGCGCGGCGGCCGTGCTCGCCTTCGTCGTCGTCCTGTACGCGGCCGGTCCCCTGAACCACTACGCCGGGCTCGGCATGCTGTGGCTCAACGACGACAACGTGTGGATGACCGGCGTACTGATGATCATCTTCCCCACGGCGGTGGCCCTGCTCCTGCTGCCGCCGCTGGTCATGCCGCTGGTGTGCGGCGGGGTCGCGCGTCTTCACGGGGACATGCGCGCTCGTGAGGAAGCGGGGAGCGAGGACGAGCGGTCGCCCGTACGATCCGGGGACGCAGCGCGGCCGTAGAGCGACCCTTGAGCGCCGACAGCCACACCCCGGAGCCGTACGCGAGATCGTCGAGGCGGCGGGCCACGGCGTAGCGGACCGGATCGAGACGAGTGGGCCCCGGGCCGCGGCCGAGGGTTTCCAGGGCGACGTCCGTGACCGCCGCGAGGGCCGTCGCTCGGCGCAGGCGACGCGAGGCCAGGCAGCCCACGGCCGTCAGCGGCCACCAGTGGCGGGTGAGCAGCGCCGTGCCCTGGGTGAACGACGCGAGCGAGCCGAGGGCCGTGAGGCGGGCCGCGTGCCGCAGGGGGTGCTCGATGCCCTTCAGCTTCTCGGCGTTGCGGACGGTGGCGACGGCCGCGAGTCCGCCCGCCACCGGCAGCGACCAGCGGCGCTGCGCGAGCAGGGCGACGAGCAGGGCGGCGCTCCACGGCGCGAGGATCGCGGGGGCGATGTTGTCGGGGTGGCGGCGGGCCAGGGGATGCGCGCCGGTGCCGTACACGGCCTTGCGGCAAAACCAGTCGGCGAGTTGCACGCGGTGTTCGTGCGCGGCCCGCACGGCGGGCTCGTAGCGGATGCGTCCGCCGTCCGCGGTCAGCCGCCAGCACAGGTCGACGTCCTCCCCCACGCGCATCCCGGCGTCGAAGCCGTCGGCCTTGGTGAGCGCGTCGGTGCGGGCGAGCATGCAGGCGCTGGGGACCCAGGAGACGGGGGTGCCGGTGCGCACGGCTGCCGGGTGGCGGCCCAGGTCGAGCGAGGAGCGGGTGCTCTCGTAGCGGCCCAGCCAACGCTCGGCGTCGGGGCCCGGCAGTGCGGTGATCCGGGGCACGGCCAGCACGACGGCCGGGTCGGCGAAGTGCCGCAGCAGGACGTCGACCGTGTCTTCAGCGAGGACGATGTCCGAGTCGATGAACACCACGTACGGCGTGGTGACTTCACGCAGCCCCGCATTGCGGGCGCCGGCCGGGCCGAGGTTGTCGGCGAGCGGGAGCACGCGCGCGTGGTGGCGCCCGGCTACGGCGGCGACGGCGGCCGGTTCGTGCGAGGCGTCGTCGACGACGATCACCGGGGCGTCGGTCGTGGTGGCACGGATGCTCGCGAGCGCGCGGTCCAGCTGGTCGGGGCGGTCGCGTACGGGGATGACGTACGTGACCGTGCCGTTCAGGGCGTTCGGCTCGCTCGGTGGCAGTTCGGTGACCAGCGGGTGGGCGAGGCCGGTGGCGAGCAGCCGGTCGGCGAGGAGTGCGCCTGCCCGGTCGCGTACACGCAGGGTGCGACCGGTCAGGAGGTCACGGGCGCGTGCTGTCAGCCGCAGCAGTCGTGTCGGGTGGCCGCCGAGCAGCGCGCGCCCGCCGTCGAGGACGCGGGTGTGCCGGTCGAGACCGACGACGTATCCGTGCGGGAGGGTCATGCCGCCCATGCCGCTCATGCGGCTCCTTGCGGTACGGCGGTCACGAGCCGGCCTCGTGGGTCGGTGCGGCCCTCCGTGACGAGGCGGACGGCGTCAGACACCATCGCCTCGACCAGCGCCCGCCCCTCCTCGGCGGTGGCGCCGGTCGGATCGCCGAGGACGCCGTTCGGGGAGACACCGCGTACACCGTGGGCCATGAGGTGGGGCAGCAGCTCGGGCAGCGGGCGGATGTCGCCGGCGGCCGCCTCCGAGAGCCGTACGTCGCCCGGGGCGAGGTGCAACATGACGGAGGTCTCTGTGCGACCGGCGTGGGCGTCGCCGCCGGGTGGGGCGCAGCCGAGCCAGGCCACGTCGTGGCCCTCGTAACGGAGTTGGGCGCAGGCGCCGTCGAGGGTGGTGACGTTGCCGCCGTGGCCGTTGAGGAGGACGACACGGCGCGCCCACAGGGACAGGGACCGCACCGTCTCTACGAGGACCGCGTGCAGCGCCTCGTGGCCGATGGAGAGGGTGCCGGGGAATCCGGCGTGCTCACCGCTCGCACCGTACGCAAGGGTGGGCGCCAGGACGACGTTCTCGTACGGGAGTTGGTGCGCCACGCGGCGCGCCACGGCTTCGGCGATCGTGCTGTCCGTGTGGAACGGCAGGTGCGGGCCGTGCTGTTCGGTGGAGCCGACGGGGGCCAGGACCAGGGCGCCCTTCAGCACCGTGGGCCAGGTCGCGCGCGCAAGCTCCACCGGTTCAGGCACGCGGGACCCCGATGGTGCGGGTGAAGCCGTCCGGGATCGCCAGGTCGTCCGGGCCCAGTTCGTCGACGGAGGCATGCCCGAGGCCGAGGACCGCCGAGTCGAGGCCGCCGCGCAGGATGTCCAGGACGTTCTCCACGCCCGCCTGCCCGTTCGCCGCCAGGCCCCACAGGTAGGCGCGGCCGATGAGGACGGCTCGGGCGCCGAGCGCGAGTGCCTTGGCGACATCGCCGCCGCGCCGCACACCACCGTCGAGGAGGACCTCGATGTCGGCGCCGACCGCCTCGGCGATGGACGGCAGGAGGCGGATGGTGGCTGGGGTGGTGTCGAGGTTGTTTCCGCCGTGGTTGGAGACCGAGATGGCGGTGACGCCGGCGTCGACGGCCCGCTTGGCGTCGTCGACCCTGCTGACACCCTTGAGCAGGAAGGGGCCGCCCCACTCCTTGCGCATCCACTCCACGTCGTCCCAGGTGGGCGGGGCCGTCTGCATCCACTCGCCGTAGGCGCCGAAGAACGTCGGGGCCTGCCCGCCGGGAGCCCGGAGGTTGGGGGTGGTCAGGTCGGGGATCCGGCGTGACCTGGCGAAGGCGAGGAGCCAGCGCGGGTGCGGCAGCACGTCGGGGGCGAACTTCACGGCCGTGCGCAGGTCGATGCGTTCCGGGATCGGCGGGCTGCCCCAGTCACGGCCGTTGGAGAACGACCAGTCCAGGGTGGCGATGAGCGCCTTGGCGCCGGCCGCCCTGGCGCGCTCCATGCGCTGCGTCATGGAGTCGCGGCTGCCCATCCAGTACATCTGGTAGAAGGTGTTCGGGTTGGCTTCGGTCACCTCCTCCACGGACCGGCTCGCGAACGAGCTGAGCCCCATGATCACGCCCCGGTTGGCGGCGGCGCGGGCCACCGCCACCTCGCCGTCGGGGTGGACGGCCTGCACACCGGTCGGCGAGATCAGCACGGGGAACGCGGACTCGACACCAAGGACGGTGGTCGTCAGGTTCCGTTCGGCGTGATGCCCCACCACCCTTGGGGCGAAGCCGAGTTCGGCGAAAGCGCCGATGTTGTCGTTGACGGTGCGGCCGCGTTCCGAACCGGCGACCAGGGCGCCGTAGACGCTGCTCGGCAGGTACTTCTTGGCGCGCCGCTGGGCCTCGGCGACCGTTTCGAACCATGGGTTTCTTGCCATGGGGCGGCTGACTCCTCGTCGGGTGATCGCGTCGTCAGGTGGCGGCCGGGCGGAGTCCCGCCACGGGGTTCTCGTCGCAGTCCGACACGGGCGGCCGTCGCATGAGCGGTACGACGACGGGGCCGGTGCGGTGGGAGTGGTCTCCGGACGGCTTCGGGATCGTGGCGCCGTCCCGCGCGCGCTCCGCGAGGAGTTGCTCCCCGTACCCCTGGACGCACTCCGGGTCGGGGCCGTCCAGCGGCAGGCCGGTGAAGAACTTCGCGGCCATGCAGCCGCCCTTGCAGGTGTCGTAGAAGGTGCAGGAGGCGCAGGCCCCGCCCTGCTGCGGCTCGCGCAGCCGCCGGAACAGGTCGGAGTCCCGCCACACACCGGCGAAGCCGCCCGCCTCGCGCACACTCCCCGCGAGGAACTCGTCGTGGATGGCGAACGGGCAGGCGTACACGTCCCCGATGGGGTCGATGAGACAGACGACGCGGCCCGCCCCGCACAGGTTCAGGCCCGACAGCGCCTCCCCGTAGGCGGACAGGTGGAAGAACGAGTCTCCGGTGAGAACTTCGCCGTCGTGCGCCACCAGCCAGTCGTACAGCTGGCGTTGCTGTTCCGGCAGCGGGTGCAGCTCGTCCCACACGTCGGCGCCGCGTCCGGAGGGGCGAAGGCGGGTGAGGCGGAGTTGGGCGCCGTACTGGTCGGCGAGGGCCTTGAAGTCGTCCATCTGCGGGATGTTGTGGCGGGTGCAGACGACGGAGAGCTTGAAGTTCTTCATGCCCGCGTCGGACAGATTGCGCATCGCACGCAGAGCCGTGTCGTACGAACCCGCCCCGCGTACGGCGTCGTTGACGTCTGCGGTGGCTCCGTCGAGGGAGATCTGTACGTCGATGTAGTCATTGGCGGCGAGGCGCCGGGCGACCTCCGGGGTGATGCGCACGCCGTTGGTGGAGAACTTGACGCCGACGTGGTGGACGGTGGCGTAGTCGAGCAGCTCGAAGAAGTCCGGGCGCACGGTCGGCTCGCCGCCGCCGATGTTGACGTAGAAGACCTGCATGGCCTCCAGCTCGTCGATGACCGCCTTGGCCTCCGCGGTGGACAGCTCGCGCGGATCGCGGCGGCCGGAGCTGGACAGGCAGTGGGCGCAGGACAGATTGCAGGCGTAGGTGAGTTCCCAGGTGAGGCAGATCGGCGCGTCCAGACCGTACTCGAACAGATCCACAAGGCGCTCACCGGGCTTGGCCGCCACGGGAGTTGAGGTCACGGTATCGGGCTCCTTTCGACCAGCATCGACGAGCGGGCCAGGACGGCGAGGGCGCGCGCGTACCGGGCGGTTTCGGCGTCGCCCGCGCCCGCACTCGCGCAGGCGGCGCGTGCGGTGGGCGAGGTCGCGAGCGCCTGGACGACGGCGAGCAGTCCCCGGTCCTTGAGGAAGGACAGTTTGCGCGTGCCGAAGTGGTACAGCAGCGCGCCGAAGGGCTCGGGCCTGACCGACACCTGGGGGTGCACGTCCCAGGCGCTGTCCAGGTCGAACGTGGAGGTGTGCGCATGGGTGGGCACGGTCAGTACACGCCGCACATGCCGTCGATCGAGACCTCTTCGACCAGGTCGTCGGCCTCGACGAGGGGTTCGTCGGCCGAAGCGGCGGAGGCGATGGAGGCGGTGGGGACGGCGGGCGCCTCGGGGGCAGCGGTGGCTTCTAGCTGCTCGTTCATGCGGAACTCCCTGATACCGAAGGGTGGTTGAGGGTGTACGCGAACGGGTTCGAGAGTATTGGCATGCGATGCCAAAAGAAAGGGTGCGGGCACCGCCGGGGGTCTTGCGCACCGGTGTCGCTGCGGGATTGGATCCGGCCCCATGGGTCCGATCGCGCCTGCCCGTCCCGATGTGCTGGTCGTCGGTGCCGGTGGCGCGGGTGCCGTGCTGGCGGCGCGGCTGAGCGAGGACGCCGACCGGAGCGTGCTGCTGGTGGAGGCCGGTCCGGTGTCAGCGGCCTTCGATCCGGCCCTGCTGGACGCGCGGCTCGTACCGGGCGCCCGCCCCGACCATCCCGCCACCCGCTCCCATGCCGTACGGCTCACTCCGCAGCGGCCGTGGTCCGTGCCGCGCGGGCGGGTGCTGGGCGGCTCGACCACGGTCAACGGCGGGTACTTCGTCAGGGCCCGGCGCGAGGACTTCGACCGGTGGGCCGGGGCCGGAAATCCGGCCTGGGCGTACGAACGGGTGCTGCCGTTGCTGCGCATCCTGGAGGACGATCTCGACTTCGGCCGCAGTGCGGTGCACGGGGCCGGTGGGCCGATGACCGTCACGCGCGGCCGGTTGACCCATCCCGCCGCCGTGGCCTTCCGCGAGGCCGCCCGGGGACTGGGGTTCGCCGCCGAGCCCGACAAGAACGACCAGGGCCCGCCCGGCTTCGGCCCCGTGCCGTCGAACTCCTTCGACGGCGTGCGGTGGAACACCGGGCTCGCCCACCTGTCGGCGCCGGTCCTGGAGCGGGCCAACCTCACTGTCGTGGGCGGTTGTTCGGTACGGCGGGTGGTGGTCGAGCGCGGGCGCGCCACGGGGGTCGAAGTCGAGCGCGACGGGGTGCGGGAGACGCTCGACGCCGGGTGCGTGGTGCTGAGCGCGGGTGCGCTCGTCACGCCCCATCTGCTCCTGGTCTCCGGGATCGGGCCCCGTGGGGATCTCGAACGGGCCGGGGTCCCCGTCGTCCGCGACGCGCCCGCGGTCGGCACCCACCTGTCCGACCATCCGCAACTGGTCCTGGACTGGCAGCCGCGCGACGACCTCGACCCACCCACCACCAACTGGCTGGGCGGCTGCCTGCACCTCAACTCCCCCGGCGTGGCTATGAATTGCCCCGGTGACATCGAGATCCTCCAGTCACTGGTGCCGATGGCCGGGCTCGTCGGCGGGGCCGCCCGGGTGCCGGGTGCGCCGCTCTCGTTCCTCGCCTCCGTCCAGACGCCGCGCCCCACCGGCCGACTACGGCTGGTCTCCGCCGATCCGGAGGCCCCGCCCGCCGTCGACTACGACTATCTGCGCGACGGCGAGGTCCTGCGCCGCCTGCACGCGGCCGTCCGTGTCACGGCCGAGCTCCTGGACACCACGCCGTTCACCAAGCTCACCGGCGGCGGCCTGCTCGCTCCCGGGGGCGAGGTGCTCCGCGACGACGGCGCCCTTGACTCCTGGATCCGCGAGCACCTCGGCACGGCTCAACACACCTGCGGCACCGTCCCGATGGGCCTCGCCGTCGATCAGTACGGTCGTGTGCACGGGATACGCGGGCTGCGGGTCGCCGACACGTCCATGCTGCCCGACACACCACACCGTGGCCCGGCCGCGACCGCCGTGCTGATCGGTGAGCTGATCGCCGACGCGATGCGGCGCGAGCTGCCCTGAGGAACCTGAGGCACCTGAAGGCGCCGACCACGCGGGTCAAGCCCCGCCGAGGCCGTCCTCCAGGCGCCGGATCGCCGTGTCCAGCAGCTCGCTCAACTCCGCGTCCGGCACCGCGAGCCAGTGCTCGTACGCCGTGACCGCCGCGGCCAAGAGCGTGTGACCGAAGAGCCGAGGGATCGCGTCGGACACGGCGAGGCCGAGGCGCCGGGCCGCGAAGTCCGTCACGATGGCGCGCCAAGAGCCGTACCGCAGGGTGGCGTCCGCCTGGAGGGTGGGCACGGTCAGGATCAGCCGCATGCGCTGCCGGTGCCAGGGCACGACGGTGGCGTCGAACCGGTTGAAGTCGACGACGGCCGCGCGCAGCGCCGTCATGACCGGAACACCTGGACCGGTGGCGTTCAACAGGTTACGGAAACCCGCCAGTTGCTGCTCGAAGTCACCCCACACCAGGTCGTTCTTCGACGCGAAGTAGCGGAAGAAGGTCCGCCGCGCGATGCCCGCCGCGCCCGCGATGTCATCGACGGTCGTCGCGTCGAAGCCCTGCCGGGCGAAGAGTTCGAAGCCGATCCGTTCGAGGTCGGGTCGCGTCGTGGCGCGCGGGCGGCCGCCCTTGGGCGCACGGACGACCGGTTCGACCGTGCTGCTCGTCGGCGACTCCACATCCGCTCCTTCGTCCCGGGGGAACAAGATACTGCCGCCCCTGCACGTAGGAGGGCGTGGCGTCCGTGGTCGTCGACGAGTACGAACGAGCCGCCGCCACTGCCCCGACGGCCGTCAGACCGCCATGCCGTACACGATGGTGAAGACGGTGCCGAGCGAGCCGATGATGAACACCCCGGTGAGCCCGGCGATGATCAGGCCCTTGCCCTGCTCGGCGCTGAACGTGTCGCGCAGCGCGGTCGCACCGATCCGCTGCTTCGCGGCGCCCCAGATCGCGACGCCGAGGCAGAGCAGGATCGCGACGGCCATGACGACCTGGATCATCGTCTTCGCCTCGGTGCCCAGGGCACCGAACGGGCCCCAGTCGGGGGCGATGCCCCCGATGATCGTGGTGATGTCGCCCTTTTCGGCGGCGAGCAGCATGTCGAATCCTCCGTGGGGGTGCTTGCGGTCGCCCGCCCGCAGGCGGGCAGGTCCTGCCCTCCATGGTGTCCTCCACGGTGCGATTTCGGGGCCGGTTCACCCGCACCGGACGAGCACGGCTCACGGTCCAGCGGGTCCGCAGGCGCATACCGGCGCCTCTTCGTCGGATCGGCGTGGCGTGGCGTGGAATGCTCTTCTTCTGGATATCCGGCCGCGATAGGGAACTTGGGGTATTGATCCGCTGCAAGTGCCGTAGCTGTTGGCCGAATGACCCCGGCAGTCCTTTGATCGGCGTTGACGCCTGATGAGGCGCGAGATATACCCCTAACCATTCCCATCTGAACAGCACAATGATCGGTTTCCCACCGGCCCTTGGGGTCGACGGGAAACCGACACAGGCAGGTGTAATTTCCCTGCAACCAGTGCCGCGAAAAAGCAACGGGGGACGGATACATGCTGCGCATCACCGCCGACATATTCTCGGGTCGGCCCAATCCGGTGGCCGATGTCACCGACGAGAACGAAGTGCAGGCGCTGCTCCGCGAGGTGGACGGCAACAGGAACCTGTTCACCAGTGAACCGCCCGCCACGGGCGACCTCGGAGTCCGGGGATTCTCGATCGAACCGCTCAACGACGAGATCGGAAGCGACTTCGCCGCCGAACCGAGGCTGTACCTGCCCGTCGGCCCGCAGGCCCGCGGCGGCCGTGCCGCCGAGATCGGCGAGCGACTCGTGACGTTGATGGAGCGCGGCCAGGCCGCCGCTTCCCGCGAACCCGCACAGCCCCTGGACCAGACCCTGCGCGACTACCTGATCCCGCAACTGTCGTCCGCCACCCGGCTCAGCGTCATGGACGGAGCCTCGACGACGGAGGCGGAGCCCACACCGGAGGAAACAACTCCGGCGGCCACCTGCACCATTGAGCTCGGAGCGTTCAACCCGGGGTTCTGGAACAACGACTCCACCGTCCGACTCAGCAACAATTGCTACAACTACGCGAGCAACTGGCGTACCAATACGTTCGCCCAGCCGGGCCGTGGTTGCGGCAGCATGTACAAAGCCATCACCACTGCCGAAATGATCCGTGCGTCCCTGTGCGACGGAATGCATCACCGGTTCGACTGCTTCCCGGACTCCGAAAAGCCGCGCTACTTGGTCGCGTTGGTCATCGCTCCCGGCGTCGACTTCCACTGGTACCGCAAGCAGAAGGAAGGTTTCTGGGGGCACAAGCCCGGAGGCACGGCCGCCAAGAACACGGACAACAGCAACAACGTCATCTACAACCCGGAGACCGCCAACCGTGGTCCGTACACGGTATTCTGCGGCTACTTCTACGGCTGCAATTCGCAGCGCCAGAGGATCAGGTAGCGGGTGGACGTCGAGATCGATCTCTACAGCGGGCGGCGGAATCCGGTGTTCGGTCTCGCGCCGGACGTCGGGGACGCGCTGGTGGCCCGGATCACCGCCCTGCCACCCGCGCCTGCCGGTGCCGCGCCGCTCGAGGGCCTCGGCTACCGAGGGCTGCGCATCACCGGCGACCCGGCGGCCGACTTCACCGAGATCGTGGTCTCCGGTGGAGTGGTCGTCGTCCGGGACCGCGGCGGCACGCGGCGGCTGCTCCACGACGAGGGGCGCCAGGTGGAACGCTCGCTGGCCGACCTCGCCGCCGCCCGGGTCCACCCGGACGACATGTCGCTGCTGCGCCGGGGGTTGAACGGCTGACCGGCGCGGCGGCGCCGGCACCACCACCCGGACCACGCCCTCCGGGCCCACTGCGTATCCCGGCACGCCCCAGCACGCCCCAGCACTTCCCAGCACTTCCCAGGCTGAACGAAGGACTTGACGTCATGTCATCACAGAGCGGGGACCCGACAACCGGATCGGCCGAATTCTTCGTCCCGAGCGGTCAGGACCAGGAGGAAGGCACGGAACAGGCCGCCACGGAGCCCACCATGGCCGACGGCGCCGAAGAACTGCCGACGTCGGCACAGCACGAGACCTCGGCGACACAGGAGGAGGCGGCCGCCCTCCCCAAGTACCGTCCGGCAAGTGGCCGGTACCGCAGCAGCGGCGGCAGCTTCCAGCTGGAACTGCGCGTCGACGTCGACAGCACGCGCAGCGGGTCCAAGGTCCTGCGCAAGGTCAGCGGCGACTTCTTCACGACCACCGGTGGCACGACCGCGTACTTCGGCTCGTTCACCGTGCACGGTCCGACCGTCACATGGTCGGCGACCCAGGTCGTGATCAACGGGCTCGGCAGCTACACCTGGCAGGCCGGGGCGCCGGTCGTGCGGGTCACCATCCCGCGGCGCCCGGTCGGGCAGCCGCCGGCCGCCGCCACCGTGCAGTTCGTCACGGTGGCCGGTCAGGCGGGCGCGAGCTATCTGTGCCCGTACATCTCCCCGTACTTCCGCGCCCTCACGTGGGAACAGGACTCGGTGACCGGCAAGATACCGTTCCTCGCCTACAACACCGGCTCGCTGCCGCGGCCACCGGGCAGTCCCGCCCGCTCGCTGAGTGTTCCCGGCGCGTTCGCCGAGGCCGGTATCCAGCTCCTGGTGTCGGGCGCCGCGAACGTCGTCGCCGACAGCCCCAATGGCTGGACCGACTCCGAGCTGCACGGCGCCATGCAGACCAACTTCAGCCAGTGGCAGAACATCCCGCAGTGGAAGGTGTGGCTCTTCGTGGCCGGCGCCTACGAGGGCCTGGCGGGAGTGCGCGGCATCATGTTCGACGCCGCCGACTCCTTCCAGCGGCAGGGCTGCGCGGTCTTCTACGACATGATCAAGGGGGCCGACGCCGAATCGCAGCGCGCCCAGCTCCGCACGTACGTGCACGAGCTCGGACACTCCTTCAACCTGCTGCACTCCTGGCAGAAGAACCTGGCCCGGCCGCCGGCCCCGCTCGGCCCCAAGGGCGGCTTCGGTGATCTGTCGTGGATGAACTATCCGCAGAACTACCAGTCGGCGTCGGGGCCGACCGGGACCGCCGCGTACTGGAGCGACTTCCCGTTCCAGTTCACCGACAACGAGCTGATCCATCTGCGGCACGGCTACTACCGCAACGTCATCATGGGCGCCAACGCGTTCGCGACCGGCGCCGCGGACATCGAGCCCGAACTCTTCGACGAGCCGCTCGCCGACGAATCGGGCCTCCGCCTCGGTCTGCGGGGCGCCAAGAGCGGCTTCGCGTTCGGTGAACCGGTCGTCGTGGAGCTGAAGTTGGAGACGACCGACCTGCGCGGCCGCTCCACCCACGGCCACCTCCACCCGGACGACGAGCTCGTCAACATCGCCATCCGGCAGCCCTCAGGCCGTACCGTCCTGTACCGGCCACTGCGGGTGCGGTGCGTCGACCACGACGAGACCGTGCGCCTGGACACCGGCCGCCCGGCGGTCTACGCCAGCGCCTACATCGGCTACGGCCGCGACGGGCACTACTTCCAGCAGCCGGGCACCTACCAGCTGCGCGCCTCCTACCGGGCCTCCGACGGCTCCCGGATCGTCTCGCCGGTGCTGCGCATCGCCGTACGCCACCCGGTCACCGCCGCCGACTCCGAGCTCGCCGAGCTGATGATGGGTGAGGAGCAGGGCAAGCTGCTCGTGCTGCGTGGTTCCGACTCGCCGTCGCTGCGCTCGGGCAACGTCGCGCTCCAAGAGGTCATCGAGCGGCACGCCAATCACCCCTTCGCGGTGTACGCACGCCTTGCGAAGGGGCTCAACGCCGAGCACGAGTTCAAGAGCCTGAAACCCGACAAGGCCGGGCTCGCGGTACGTGCGCCGGACACCAAGGCCGCGATCGAGCAGCTCGCTCCGGTCGTGAAGGCCTCCCAGCAGGGCAAGGGCGTGGACAACCTCACCCTGAACCTGGCGACCCGCAGGCTGGCGCGCGCGTACGCCCGCCAGGGCGACCTGGAAGAGTCCAGTACCATCCTCGACCGCCTGGTGCGGCACTTCGACACCTCGGCGTTCAACCCGCATGTGGTGGAGGCCGTGCGCGCGCAGGCGGAGTCCACGAAGGCCAAGCTCATGTCCGACTTCGGTCCTGCCTGAGCCATCGGCGCGGGCCGCTCACGGTTGTCGTCCAGCCGTGAGCGGTCCGCGCACGGCTGTGCGCGACAGCACGGAAGGAGCCCGTCGTGCTCGATCTCGTGCTGTACGGGCCCGAGCGCCCGCAGCCCGTCGGCCGTCCGGCCCCGATCCGGGTCCAGGTGCGGAACACGGGTGCACGGGAGGTGTGGATCGCGGGGGTGCTCGACGGGTCCGAGGCCGGTCTGCGCCATCCGCACTACCTGCCGTCCGTCACCCTCGTCGACAGCGGGCGGACCGTCGCCGGACCGGGGCCCGTCGAAGATCCGCTCGTCGGGCCGCTGCGGTCGCAAGACCTACGGCGACTGGCACCGGGTGAATCCTTCGACCCCACGGCCGGAGCGGGCTGTCTGCCCCTACTCACGTTCGCGAATTTCGCGCCCGAGGCCCCTGGCCGCTACGGCTATGCGCTGACGCTCTCCACCGAGGCCCGGCGTGACGAGGAGTGGCTGGGCGCGTTCGGGCTGCCGTCCGGGACGGAACGGAAGGTGCTTCTCGGCCTGGTCGCGCAGGTGCCACGGGTCACCGTGACGGCACCGTTGCTGGTGGTGGAGTTCCGCCGCGGGTGAAGCCGTTCCGCACGGGGCGCGGGCACGCCGCGTGGACCGGGGCCTTCAACTCTTCGGCGGTTACGGCTATATCGGTTACGGCGATTTCGGTTACGGCCATATACGCGAGTACCAGCGAGGTCATGACGATGATCATCGCGAAGTCTCTGACGCTGTGAGGGAGTTGACGAGTTGACGGACGACGACAACCAGGACTTCGGTGGCCGCAAGGGCGCCGCGCTCGTCGCGGGCGGCACCGGCGGCATCGGCGCGGCGACCGTCCGCATGCTGGCGCGGCGCGGCAGCGCGGTGCTGTTCACGTACCGCTCGAACGAGAAGTCCGCCGAGGCTCTTGCCGGCGAACTCCGCGCGGAGGGCGCCCAGGTGGAGTCCGTACGGGCGGACCTGACGGACGAGCACGGAGCTGCCTCCGCGATCCATTCCACGCTGGACCGGTTCGGCGCACTGCACACACTCGTCTACGCGGCGGGCCCGCACGTCCCGATGGTGCACCTCAGCAAGGTCCCGCCGTCCCAGTACCGCCACCAGCTGCACGCCGACACCCTGGCCTTCTACAACTTGGTCCACCCGGCACTCGACGCCCTCCGCGCGACCGCCGGCAGTGTCGTCGCGGTCACCACCGCGGCCACTCGTCGCTACCCCGTCCGCGACGGCCTGTCGTCCGGTACGAAGGGCGCGGTGGAGGCGGTGGTCCGCGCGCTCGCGGCCGAGGAGGGCCGCTACGGCGTGCGCTTCAACTGCGTGGGCCCCGGCATGCTCACCGACGGCATCGCCGCCCGCCTCATCGAGACCGGCGAACTCGACGACGCCGCCCTCCAGGTGACCCGCGCCAACATCCCCCTGCGCCGCTTCGGCACCGCCCAGGACATCGCGGAGGCGGTGACCTTCCTGGCCTCGGACCGCGCCGGATTCATCACGGGCCAGCACCTGTCGGTGGACGGCGGCTACACGGTCTGAAACCCGAATGCGCCACACCACACACCGCCCGCATACTCTCCCCATGCCTCCGCACTCCACCACCACCACCCGGTTCCGGGACCCACGCGACACCGTGTACGACTTCCTGCGGCCCATCGGCCGGTTGTTCCACGCGCATGCGATCGTCTGACGCCTCCCGCGCGGCGGGCGCCGCCAGGGCCGTCGCGGCGTCGTTGGGGCTGGACGTCGACGACGTGACGGTGCTGCACGACTCGAACAAGCTCACGCTGCGACTGCTGCCGTGTGACGTGCTGGCCCGGGTCGCGCCGGTCGACGATCAGATCGCGGAGTTCGAGGTGGGGCTGGCGCAGAAGCTGGCGGAATCCGGGTGCCCGGTGGCCGCGCTCGACCCTCGGGTGGAGCCGCGTACGTACGAGCTGGACGGTTTCGTCATCACGCTGTGGACCTATTACGAGTCCGTGGCACCGCGCGATGTCCCGCCCGCCGACTACGCCCGCGCGCTCGCGCGGCTCCATGCCGGCATGCGCAAGGTCGACGCCTGGACTCCGCACTTCACGGATCGCGTCACGCACGCGCAACGGCTGCTGGCGGACCGCGAACGCACCCCGGAACTCTCCGACCCGGACCGGGAGTTGCTGCGCGACGCGTTGCGAGGCGCGGTGCGGGCGATCGGCGAGCGCGGCGCCGGCGAGCATCTGCTGCACGGGGAGCCGCACCCCGGCAACCTGCTCGCCACCCGGCACGGCCCGGTCTTCATCGACCTGGAGACCTGTTGCCGGGGCCCCGTCGAACTCGACCTCGCCCATGCACCGGACGACGTCGCCGCGCACTACCCGGGCGTGGACGAGGAGTTGCTGCGGACGTGCCGACTGCTCGTTCTGGCCGTCGTCACGACCTGGCGCTGGGATCGGCACGACCAATACCCGGGCGGACGCGACATGGGCCTGGAGTGGCTCGCCCGAATCCGCGCGACGCTCAACTGACCACGGCCGTGGACCGGCGACCCGTCCCCTCTCCACCTCACGCATGCTGGGGCGATGACCGAATCCCCCTTGCCCGGAGGCTCCATCAACGCCGTCGTACGTGTCCGGGACACCGTGCGCCGCCCTGCGTCCCCGGAATTCACACGTGCCCTGTTGAGATGGTTCGAGGTACACGGCTGGAGCGGGGCTCCCCGGCATCACGGCTCCGACGGCGAGGGCCGTGATGTCCTCGACTTTCTTGACGGCCATGTCGCGTGGGAGCCGCGACAGCCGGCGGCCGTCTCCTCGGACGAGAGCCTCGTCGCGCTGGCCCGGCTGGTGCGCGCGTTCCACGACCTCACTGCCGGTACGGTGTTGGCCGGCGCCGAGGAGGTCGTGTGCCATAACGACCTGTCGCCCAAGAACACGGTCTACCGCCCGGTCGACGGCGCGCTGAGGCCGGTGGCGTTCATCGACTGGGATCTCGCGGCGCCGGGCAGGCGGATCCATGATGTGGCGCACGTGTGCTGGCAGTACCTCGGCCTCGGCCCTTCGGTGACCGACATCGAAGACGCGGCCCGGCGCATGCGGCTGATCGCCGACGCCTACGGGCTGACCGACCGGCGCGAACTCGTGGCGACGGTGCTGTGGTGGCAGGACCGTTGTTGGCGCGGCATCCAGGCGGGCGCCGACAGCGGTGATGCCGTCATGACGCGCCTGCGTGACAGTGGGGCGGTCGACGAGGTGCGTGGGGCGTGTGAGTGGGTGCGTGAGCGGCGGGGTGAGTTGGAGCGGGTGGTGGGGTGATGCGGGCACTGCCTCTTGGCGTCAACAGGGCGCCAGTTATTGACAGTTGGTGCGTGCGGTCTGACACTCGTGGCGACCGCGAAGGCTGTTTCGTTATTGCGAAACTACGCAGGTGGCATCGGGAGTGATTCGATGAAGCTCGATCTGCTCTACGAGTTCCAGCCGAAGATCGGCCCCTCGGCCGAGCCGTTCCCGCTCGGGCAGAAGCGGGCCGAGCAGCAGACGTACGCCGAGGCGATCGAAGAGATCAAGTTCGCCGACCGGCTCGGGTTCCAGACCGCGTGGGTGGTCGAGCACCACTTCCGCAAGGGGCGGTCCGCCTCGCCGTCCAACGAGACGATTCTCGGGGCACTGTCGCAGGCGACCGAGAACATCCGGCTCGGCTTCGGTGTGGTCCTGCTCCCCTCCGGGTTCCAGCATCCGGTGCGCGTCGCCGAGAAGGTCGCCACCGTCGACGTGCTCAGCGGCGGCCGGGTGGAGTGGGGCTCGGGCCGCTCGACGCCCAACGAGCAGCTCGCGTTCAACGTCCCGGCCGACGACCGCTCCCGGGACATGTGGCGGGAGGCCTTCGAGTTCGTCATCGCCGCGTGGACGCACGAGAAGCTGAAGTGGAAGTCCGAGACGATCGACTTCCCCGAGCGTTTCATCACCCCGCGCCCCTTCCAGGACCCGCATCCGCCGGCCTGGCTCGCCGCCGCCAGCTCCCAGTCCGCCCACAACGCTGGGAAGCTCGGTCTCGGGCTGCTGTCGTTCGCGCTGATGCAGCCGGTGGAGAAGATGGCCGAGCAGATCGCCGTGTATCGCGCGGGACAGGCCGAGTGTGTCGAGCCACTGCCGCGCGCCACCAATGACCGGGTCGGCGCCTACACCCTGGTGCACTGCACCGACGACCCCGAGGAGGCTGCACGCTACGGGCTGTGGGAGTCGGTGAAGTGGTGGTACCAGAACCTCGCCGAGTTCACCCTCGAATGGGAGCTGGCGCATCTCCCGGAGGAGGAGAAGGAGCAGGCGTTCCCGCTGCTGCGGCCCACCATGCGGGGCGATATCGACCTCGCGAAGTACACCGAGCAGGACATGATCATCGTAGGGACGCCCGAGCAGTGCCTGGAGAAGATCCTGCGGTACGAACAGGCCGGTGTGGACCAGCTGTTGTGCTACACGCAGTTCGGCACGCTGCCGCACGAGAAGGTCATGCGCAGCCTCGAACTCCTCGGCACCCGGGTCATCCCCGAGCTGGAGCGGCGCGGCCACCGCGTCGACTACGAGGCCCTGTTCGGCGGCGCGTGAACGGGCGCCGCCTCAGCCGGGGAACCGGCCCCGCGCCTGCTTGGTGACGACGGTGGCGCACGCCTTGACCGCCTCGGCGACGCGGACGACCTCCGTGCCACCGAGACCCGGCGAGAACCCGGACGCCGTGATCGCGACGAGCACCCGCCCGTCGGCATCGAAGACCGGCGCCGACGCCATGCCGAGGTCGTACTCCCGCTCGGCGTCGACCACCGGCAGGTCGTAATCGGTGTCGAACGAAGCCGTCCACGTCCAGGTGTCGCGGTCCCGCTCCCGATCGCCCCTCCCTGGGCCGTCGGACGGCGACGGCGCGAGGCCGAGCGCGTACCCCCGGCCCCGTACCGCCGAGAGCGCAAGCTCGACCCGGTCGCGGTCGACCGCCTCGGGGGCGCGCGCCAGCCACGACTCCACCTCCGGCGCAGGAGCCCATGCCATGAACACGAGGCCGAGCGGCGGCACCAGCGGCACCCGTTCCCCCTCCCGGAATCCGGGCCCGTACCGCGAACCTGTACCGCCCACGGCCACCGACACGATCTCGGTGGGTGTTCCCGCGCTCACCACCACGTCGGCCTCGAGCTCGGCGGCGAGCGGTCCGATGTGCTCGGTGGCGGCCCGGATCGCCGGATGCTGCTCCAGGGCGGCCATGCCCGCGCTCACCAGGGCGGGGCCGAGTCCGTAGGTCCGCCGGGCCGGGTGCCGGGTCAGATAGCCGCTCTCCTCCAGGACGGCGAGGATCGCGTGGGCGGAGCCGAGGCTGCTCCCGGTGCGCCGGGCGATGTCGGAGATCGTGAACTGCTCACCGCGGTGCGACACCAGCAGGTCGATGATCTTCAACGCCTTCGCGGCGGCGGGCGCCGGTCGCGCCATCGAGTCCTCCCCGGGGGCGGGTGCGGTGCGCCGTCAACTTACCGCATCAGCAGGGGATTTCGTCCCGCCGAAGAATTTTTCACGCAGGCGATCGCTGCACCCCATGACTCGCCGCCCACCACGACTCGCCGCCCACCACGACTCGACGCACAACCCGAATCGACGCACACCACGAAGGGACCGCTCATGAGACGCGACGGTACGCCGACGGGCGCGCCCGCCTCGTACGCCTGGGAGTTGCCGCCGATCAGGAGTTCCACCCTGGCGCCCCCGCCCGAACTCGCCGCGCGCCGCGCCTCGATGGGCTCTCTGCCCCGACCGACACATCCCGGTGTGGACATCGACGACGCACGGTACGGGGACGTGCCCTGCGTGGTGTGCACGCCGCCCCGGCCGCGCGGCACCGTGCTGTACCTGCACGGCGGCGGCTACCGGCTGGGGTCCGCGGCACTGTTCACGGCGTTCGCCGCACGGCTCGCCGCCGCGACGGGCGCCCGGGTGGTGGCCGCCGACTACCGGCTCGCACCCGAGCACCCCTTCCCCGCGGCGCCGCACGACGCGGCGCGGGTGTACGAGCGGCTGCTGTCCGAGTGCGATGTCCCGCCCGTGGTGCTGGGCGACTCGGCGGGCGGTGGCCTCGGGGCGGCGCTCGTGGTGGCGTGCGCGCGGTCCGGCATGGCCGTCCCGAGCGGGCTCGTGCTGCTGTCGGCGTGGCTCGATCTGCGCTGTGCGGCGGGGAGTTACCGCTCGCGGGCCGCCACGGACCAGCTGTTCTCCCACGAAGCGGCCCGGCAGGCCGCGGACCAGTACCTTCAGGGGCATCCGGCGGACGATCCGCTGGCCTCCCCGCTGCTCGGCGACCTCCGCGCGTTCCCTCCGACGCTGCTGTGCGCGAGCACGGACGAGGTGCTGCTCGACGACTCCGTGGCGTTCGCCGCGGCGCTCGCCCGGGCCGGGGTGGCGACGTCCGCCTCGTACGTTCCCGGTGTGCCGCACGCGTGGCCGAGTGTCTTCCTGGATCTGCCGGCGTCGGCGCAGGCGCTCGACGTCGTCGCACGGTTCGCCCGCCCCCTGCTGGCGAAGGAGCCGACGGCGGTGTGACCTCCGGGCTCAGACCCCCGCCACCACGTCCCGCAACGCCTCCCCCAAGGGCAGCTCCACCCGTACACCCCAGCGGTCGCCGCGCGTGGGCTGGTTGTTGACGATCAGGACCGGGGTTCCGGCGTCCGCGGCCTGGCGCACGAACCGGAGGCCGGACATCACGGTCAGCGAGGAGCCCAGGACGAGGAGCGAGGTGGCCCCGGCGACGAGCTCCCGGCAGGCGGTGACCCGCTCGGGCGGAACGTTCTCGCCGAAGAAGACGACGTCCGGCTTGAGCACCCCGACGCCGCAGGCCGCGCACGGCACGACCCGGAAGTCGCGCACGGCCTCGTCGGGCAGATCCACGTCGCCGTCCGGATTGACCCGAGCGGAGCGGTGCCGCTCGGACTCGGCCTCGAAGTGCGGGTTGGCCTCGCGCAGTCGCCGGTCGACTTCCGCGCGGGTGGTGAAGGCGCGGCAGTGCAGGCAGAGCACCCGACTCAGGCTCCCGTGCAGTTCGATGACGTCCGGGGCGCCTGCGGCCTGCTGCAGTCCGTCGACGTTCTGCGTGATCACGCCGGTGATCAGGCCCGCCTCGGCCAGTTCGGCCACGGCGAGGTGTCCGGCGTTGGGCCGGGCCCGGATCATGGCCCGCCAGCCCAGCTGACTGCGCGCCCAGTACCGCTGCCGCGCCTGCTCGCTCCCGATGAACTCCTGGTACGTCATGGGGGTGTGCTGCCGTAGCGAACCGTGCTCACCGCGGTAGTCCGGGATGCCCGACTCGGTGGAGAGCCCGGCCCCGCTCAGCACGACGACCCCGCCCGCGCGCACGGCCTCGACGACGGGGGCCAGATCGGTGGTGGCGGGCGGCAGGTCGCCGGACGGTTCCCAGGTCAGAGTCGGTCGGGTACGCATGCGGGCCAGCTTACGTACGCGCCCGCCGGGATGCCGCCCCTTCGCGTGGCCCGCACGGTCGGCGGCTCGGCGCACGAGCAGGTCTCCCCTGCTCCCGCGAGGGTGGGTCCACTCCCCGCGGGGGTGGGTCTACTCCCCTCGGAAAAGGGTCTACTCCCCTCGGAGGAGGGTCTGCTCCCCGTCGGGAAAGGTCACCTTCGTGAGCTCCTCGGAGACCTCCCACACACGCCCCGCCTCCTCCGTTCCACGAAGGCGCGAGTAGAGCTTCTGCTCCGCGGGCGGGCCGCCCATGTGCCCGATTCCGCGCGGCCCGTAGAACCGGCCGCGCTCGGCGTCGGGGGACGTGGCGGCGTAGAGGGCCGGGAGCTGCGCGCTGTGGACCGTCCCGACGACGATGCCGCGGGCGGACAGCGCCCGGATCAGGCGGACGCCCATGGTGTCCTCGGCGCGGCCGACCTCGGGGCGCGCGGCGAGCAGGTTCGTCGGGGCGACGCCGGGGTGGGAGAGGTTGCTGGTGATGCCCCAGTCGTGGGCGCGGCTGCGCCGGTCGAGTTCGAGGCCGAAGAGACCGAACGCGATCTTCGACTGGCTGTAGGCCTTCATGCCGTCGTAGGAACGTTCCCAGTTGAGGTCGTCCCAGTTGATGGCGCCTTGGTTGGCCGCGACGCTGACCTGCGACGTCACCCGTGCGCGGCCGGCGCGCAGCAGCGGCAGCAGGTGGGCGACCAGGGCGAAGTGGCCGAGGTGGTTGGTGCCGAACTGCAGCTCGAAACCGTCGGCGGTCGTCTGTCGGTCGGGCGGGGTCATGACGCCGGCGTTGTTGATGAGCAGGTGGATCGGCCGGTCCTGTGCCCGCAGGGTTTCGCCGAGGGCCGCGACGGAGTCGAGCGAGGACAGGTCGAGCTCGCCGAGCGACACGTTCGCGTGCGGCGCCTTCTCGCGGATCCCGGCGAGCGCGGCCTCGCCCTTGCGCGGATTGCGCACGGGCAGCAGCACTTCGGCCCCGGCCGCGGCGAGCCTCGTGGCGAGGCCGAGCCCGATGCCGTCGCTCGCTCCGGTGACGACGGCGCGCTTGCCGGACAGGTCGGGGACGGTGATGTCGATGGGTTGGCGTGGCATGCCCAGAGCTTCGACCGGTGCCGAGCCGACGGCAACCGGTGAAGGGGGGATCGACAGTCCGTGGTTACCGCGCCGCGCGGGCGGTAGAAAGGGACGTCAGGACAGGCGCGGACGGCGCCGCGTACGGCGATGGAGGCACGGGTGATCGACAGGACCGGCCTCGCGGAGTTCCTCCGGCGCCGCAGGGAGTCGCTGCAGCCGGAGGACGTGGGCCTCCCGCGCGGACGACGCCGCAGGACGGCCGGACTGCGCCGGGAGGAAGTGGCCGCGCTGTGCCACATGTCGACCGACTACTACGCGCGGCTGGAACGTGAACGCGGACCCCACCCGTCCGAGCAGATGATCGCCTCCATCGCGCAGGGGCTCCACCTCTCCCTCGACGAGCGCGACCACCTGTTCCGGCTCGCCGGCCACACCCCACCGCCGCGCGGCGCGGACAGCGCGCACATCGGCCCCGGCCTGCTGCGCATCCTCGACCGCCTTCACGACACCCCCGCGGAGATCGTCACCGAGCTCGGCGAGACACTGCGCCAGACCCCGCTCGGCGTCGCCCTGACCGGAGACCAGACCGTCCACACGGGTCCCGCCCGCAGCATCGGCTACCGCTGGTTCACCGACCCCGCCACGCGCCGGCTCTACGCCCCCGAGGAGCACGCCTTCCTCACCCGCATGTTCGTCTCGGGTCTGCGGGGCGTGGCGACGCTCCGAGGGCCCGGTTCCCGCGCGGCCCACTACGCCGACCTGCTGCTCGCCCAGAGCGAGGAGTTCCGTCGCGTGTGGGACGACCACGAGGTCGGCATCCGCCCCCACGAGGTGAAGCGCTTCGTCCACCCCGAGGTCGGCGCGCTGGAACTGACCTGCCAGACGCTCGTCGACCCTGCCCAGTCGCATCTGCTCCTCGTCTACACGGCCGTCCCCGGCAGCGAGAGCCACGAGAAGCTGCAACTGCTGTCCGTCATAGGAGCGCAGGCGCTCCGCTGAGACAGCGACGCGGTCTCAGGACCCGCTGGCCGCGCCGGCCATGACACGCGCCGCGAAGTCCGCCAGTTGGGCCCGCATCCGTTCACGCGGCAGACCCTCCTGTCCGGCCAGGTACTCGACGAGGTCGGCGCGGACGGCGGCCAGCAGGGCGTGGGCGGTGAAGTCGCCGTCGGTCAGACCGGGAATCTGCTCCAGTACGGAGCGGAGCAGGCCGTGCCACCGCTCGTAGTGCTCCGCCTGGTACGGGCTGCCGCTCCCGCTTCCTTCCAGGGCCAGCGCGAGGCGCCGGTTGTCCAGCTTGAAGCACAGCACGGCGTCGAGCAGGGCGGGGACACGCTCCTGCGCCGGGGTGCCGGGGCCGAGCGGCGCGGGTCCGGATTCGACAGCATCGGTGACCGGTTCGAGCCGCGCCTCGTACAGCGCGCGGAGCAGCCCGGACCGGTCGCCGTAGGCGCGAAAAAGAGTCCCCTTGCCGACGCCGGCCTCCGCCGCGATGTCGGCCATGGTGATGTCCTCGGGGCTCGTACCACGGGCGAACAGCGCGTCGGCGGCCGCGAGGACGGCCTCCCGGTTACGGGCGGCGTCCTTGCGGGGCTTGCGCTCGGGCATGCGATTCCTCTCGTGGCTGCCATCTGGTCGCCGTGTTCACCGTCATTGCAAAACGGACCACGGGTCCGCTACCTTTTAAATCCGGACCCTGGGTCCGGATCCCGATCCTACGCTCTGGAGGACACCCATGCCCACACCCATGCCCACGCCCACGCCCACGCCCACACCGGTGTCCGCACCGACGTCTCCGGCGGAGCTGTACCGCCACAGCCTGCAGCTGCTCCTGGACAAGAACATCGCCGGCTGGGTCGAGCTGTGGGCCGAGGACGGCGTGATGGAGTTCCCCTTCGCTCCTCCCGGCTGGCCGCGGCGACTGGACGGCAGGGAAGCCGTCGCCTCGTACATGCGCCACTATCCCGACCACATCGACCTGCACGACTTCCCGGAACTGCGGATCCATCAGACCACCGACCCGCGGACGATCGTGGTCGAAATGCGCGCCGTCGGCCGCCTGGTGGAGCCGGACGGGCCTCTCGACATGACCTACGTCGCGGTGGTCACGGTCGAGGACGGACACATCACGTCCTACCGCGACTACTGGAATCCCCTGGTCGTCCAGCAGGACGGCGCCGACTTCGCCGGGAGCACCCGATGACCACCACCGACAGCGCACGGCCCACCGGCACCACCCTGGTCATCGGCGCCACCGGCACCACGGGCAGCCGCGTCGCCGCACAGCTCACGGCGGCCGGCCATCACGTCAAGTCCGCCGGCCGTCGCGCGACCCCGGTCCCCGGCACGGAGCCGGTCGCCTTCGACTGGTACGAGCCCACCACCCACGACGCCGCCCTCGACGGAGTCGACCGTGTCCACCTCGTACCGCCCGTGGGCGACTTCGACCCTGCGGCGGTCATGCTGCCGTTCCTTCGACGGGCCCGCGCCGCCGGCGTCCACCGCGCGGTGCTGTTGAGCTCCTCGGCCGTCCCCGAGGGCGGACCGGCGGTAGGGGCGGTCCACCAGGAGCTGCCCACGCTCTTCGACGACTGGGCGGTGCTGCGGCCCTCCTGGTTCATGCAGAACTTCACCGGCGCGCACGTACACGCCGTGAGCATCCGCGAGGAGGGTGTCATCCGGACCGCGACAGGGAGCGGCCGGGTCGGCTTCATCGACGCCGAGGACATCGCGGCCGTCGCCGTCCGCGCCCTGACCGACGACGTCGCCCCCAACACCGATCTCGTACTCACTGGCCCCGAATCCCTCACCTACGACGACATCGCGACGCTCCTCACCGAGGCCACCGGCCGCACCGTGACCCACCGTCAACTCTCCTACGAGCAACTGCGCGCCCGCCTCGCGGCGGAGCTCCCGGGAGCGTTCGCCGCGATGCTGGCCGCCATGGACCGTGCGATCGCCGAAGGATCGGAGGACCGCACCACGGACACCGTCGAACGCGTCACCGGCCGCCCCCCGCGCAGCTTCCGCACCCTCCTCGATCACGAACTACGGCACGCCGCCTGACCCTCACGCCGCCGTGGCCGATGATCGGCACATGCGTCCACTGAAGCACGGCTACACCAACCGCACTCTCACCAACGACGCGACCGTGGAGAAGACCTACGACGGCCCCGACGCGGAACTGAGACTGCACCGCGAACGCACGCTTCTCCCCTACGCGCTCGGCCACTTCTTCCGCTCCTACGGCGACGAGGTGCCACCCTGGCCGCTGCGCCGGACGGCCATGCTGGCCAGATGCGAGGAACTGCGCCGCTTCTGCGAGCGGTGGGAGCCGGGTGGCCGGGGCGCGCGTCAGTGGCGGGAGCGGGCCGCCGCGACGGCCGGGTGGGAGGAGTGATCCGGCGCACGGCCCCTCAGTACACGTAGCGACCCAGCCACCCTCGGCCCCTCAGTGCAAATACCCGAGCGCCGACGACACTTGGTCCGCGTACTCGATGGCCCTGCCCGCGAGTTCGCGTTCCCGGGTTGCCAGGTCGAGCGCCGACAGGGAGCCGGAGACCGACAGCGCTGCCACGATGTCACCGGAGCGGTCGCGGACCGGGACCGCGAGGCAGGCGCGCCCGAGTGCCAGCTCCTCCACTTCCGTCGCGTAGCCGCGGCCGCGTACCTCGTCGAGGTCCTTGAGGAGGCTCTTGAGGGTGGTGAGGGTGTGCGCGGTGTATGAGGAGTACTCGGGGCCGATCAGCGCCTCGACCTCGTCGCCCTTCAGGCCGGACAGGAGCACCTTGCCCATGGCGGTGGCGTGCAGGGGGGCGAGTCGGCCGGTGAGCGTGAAGGAGCGCTGGGTGCGCGGGCCTTCGAAGTGGCAGAGGTAGAACATCTGGTCGCCCTGACGCTCCGCGACGTTCGCGCCGAGGCCGGTCTCGTGCGCGAAGTTCTGCGCGACCTGGCGCGAGGCGCGGAACACCGGGGACTGATTGAGGGCGATGCCGGCGAGGCCGACGAGGCGGGGGCCGAGCCGGTGCAGGCCGGTGCGTTCGTCGCGGGCCAGGTAGCCGAGCGATTCGAGCGCGCCGACGAGGCGGGAGACCGTCGACTGGCCCAGCCCCGAGAGTTCGACGAGTTCCGCGATCCGGCGCTCGGGCTGCTCCTCGGTGAAGTAGGTGAGCAGCGAGAGGGCGCGTTCCACGCTCTGGGTCCCGATCCCAGCGGCACGAGATGTAGCATCCATATCGTGGATGCTACATCCTCGCGGGCGGATCGACCCCCGGAATCCGCAGGGTGATCCGGTCTAGCCGGCGGCGGAGGCGGCGGCGGAGGCATCCCGGGGCGCCCACGCGATGTCCTCGAGGACTTCCTCGAGTGCCCGGCGCGTGACCACGTCCAGGGGCGCCGCGGGCAGCCGGACCCGCGAGGACGCAATCACCCCGCGGCGCACCAGGACCTCCTTGTGGACCGCCCAGGCCTGCCCCGCGCGCACGCCGAGGTGGACGAGCGGCCGAACGTTCGCGAACAGCGCCCGCGCCCGGCTCCGGTCGCCCCGGTCCAGGGCGTCGAGGACGTCGCGCAACACGTCGGAGAACTCGCATGCCGGCATGGTGCCGACCGCGCCGTTCGCATGTTCGTCGAGGAGGTACTGGGCGTTCTGGCCGCCCAGTACGGCGAAGTCGGAGCCGGTCGCGGCGGCGACGGCGGCCACCTTGGCCGGGGGCGAGGGCACTTCCACCTTCACCGAAGTGATGTGGGGTTCGGCTGCCAGGGAGACGATCTGCTCGACGCTCATCGACACCCCGGTCACCCCCGGCGCGTCCTGGATCATGACGGAGGCGTCGGTCGCGGCGGCCACCTCGGCGAAGAACTCGACGACCTGCGCCGGGGAGGGCTTGGTCAGGAACGGGGGCAGGACCATGAGGTGGTCGGCGCCGCCGTCGACCGCCCGCAGCGCGAGCTCGCGCGAGGTGACGGTGCTCGTTCCATTGACGCCGGCGACCAGCGGAAGTTCCGGTCCTGCCACGGCGCGCACCTCGCGCAGGATCGTGGCGCGTTCGGCCTCCGTGAGGGCGAAGCCCTCGCTGGCCATGCCGAAGACGGCGAGACCGTCGACACCGCAGGCGAGTTCGAACTCGACCAGCGAGCGCAGCGACGGCACGTCCAGCTCTCCGCTGTCGGTGAAGGGGGTGGCGAGGATCGGCATCAGGCCCTGGGGCAGTGCGGGCACGATTCAGCTCTCCTTGGCGAGTTCGGCGAGTTCGGCGATCTTCTCGGCGTCCACCTCGACGCCGAGGCCCGGCCCGGTGGGCAGCACGTAGCCGTCGGGGCGGGCGTCGATCGGGGTGCGCAGGATGCTCTGCGCGACGGACAGGGAGTCGGCCTGGAACTCGAAGAACGGGGAGTTCTCGACGGCCGCGCTCAGCTGGATCCCGGCGGCCAGGGCCACGCCCAGGCCGACCGAGTGGTGGCAGGCCACCGGAAGGTGCGCCGCCGCGGCGAGTTCCGCGATGGACTGGGCCTCGGTGATGCCGGTGCGGGCGACGTCGGGCTGGGCGAGGCGCAGTGCGCGGCGGCCGATCCAGTCGGCGAACTCGTAGCGGTTGCGCATCGCCTCGCCGACGGCGACCGGTGTGGTGATGCGGCCCGCCAACTCCCGGTGCCCCTCGACGTCCTCGGGTGCCAGCGGCGCCTCGAAGAACAGCGCGCCGCGCCGGTCCAGCTCCTGGCCGAGGGTCAGCGCCTCGCCGATGGAGTACGCCCAGTGGGCGTCCACCGCGAGCCGCACACCGGGGGCCGCCGCGGCCACGGCGTCGTAGGTGGCCAGGTCCGTCTCGATGCCCTTGCCGAGCGCCAGCTTGATCATGGTGGCGCCCTGGTTCGCGTACGAGGCGGCGAGCGCGGCACGCTCCTCGTCGGTCGGTTCGGGCAGGCCGGAGACATAGGCGGGGACGCGGTCCCGGTGGGCGCCGCCGAGCAGTTCGGCCACCGAAAGGCCGGTCAGCCTGCCGTGCAGGTCCCACAGGGCGATGTCGACGGCGGCCATGGCGTCGGCCTGGTGTCCGGTCAGGTGCCCGCGCTCCCGCATCAGCTCACGCATGCGGTGCCACAGTGGGCGGACCCGCGTGGGGTCCTGGCCGATCAGCTGGTCGGCCAGCAGCCGGTCCACGACGGCGGCCGGGACCTCTGGGCCGACCGGCGCGAGCGCCTCGCCCCAGCCCGTGCAGCCCTCGTCCGTGCGGATCTCCACCAGGAGGGTCTCGAATCGCCCCGAGTACAGGCTGCGCCAGGGCTCTCGTACGACGTAGCCGCGCTCCGGCGTGAGCTCCTGCCCGTCGTCCAGGCGTCCCAGGTAGGCCCGTGATCCCTCCAGCTTCAGTACGTGGGTGAGCACCTCGGTGATTCGGGCCATGCCGCTTCCCTCCATCGTCTTGCTTGGACAATCCACATTCTGCATAGGCCTTGTAAATAGAGCAAGCATGGTTAACATCGTGGCCATGAACGCTCAACGCTGAGGCAATGTGCCCGGCTCCGGCGTTATCGCACCCCGCGTTGTCCGACCCATCCGTATGCGAGGCCCCCATGCCCGAGCAGACCGCAGCGCCCTCCGCCCCCGACACCGATCCCGCCGATGCGACGCCGTCGAAGCGGGTCCTTGTCGCGGGCAGCATCGGCAACTTCGTCGAGTGGTTCGACATCGGCATCTACGGCACGCTCTCGTCCGTCATCGCCGGGAACTTCTTCGCGCACGGCGACCGGACGGCGGCGCTCCTGTCGACGTTCGCCATCTTCGCCGTCGGCTTCGCCATCAGGCCGATCGGCGCGCTCTACTTCGGCCCGCTGGCCGACCGCGTCGGGCGCAACCGTGTCCTCGCCATCACCGTGCTCGTCACTTCGGCGTCGACGTTCGCCATCGGCGTGCTGCCCACGTACGCCAGCATCGGCGCCGCCGCTCCCCTACTGCTCGTACTTGCCCGCCTGGTGCAGGGGTTCGCGGCGGGCGGCGAGACATCAAGTGCGGTCAGCCTGCTGTTCGAGTACGCGCCGCGCAACCGCCGCGGCTACTACACGAGTTACGGCGCCGCCCTCGGCTTCGTCGCCTTCGTGTGCGGAGCCGGTGTGGCGCTCGTGCTCTCGCTGACGTTCGGTGACGACCAAATGGCGTCGTACGCCTGGCGGATCCCGTTCCTCCTCGCACTGCCCCTGGGCATCGCGGGTCTGTATCTGCGGCTCAAGCTCGACGACACCCCGGAGTTCCGGCGCCTGGAGGAGGCGGGCGAGGTCGCCGACTCACCCATCAAGGAGACGTTCCGCACCAGCGGTCGACCGATGATGATCCTCGCCGGTGTCATCGTCCTGAAGGGCGTCGCCCACTGGACGTTGCAGACGTTCATGGTCAGCTACCTCACGGACACCATGCACTTCAGCCAGGCCCAGTCCTTCGCCGCCTCGACGATCTGCATGGGAGCCGTGGCCGTGCTCATCCCGTGCGCCGGGCTGCTCTCCGACCGGGTCGGCCGCAAGCCCCTGCTCATCGCCGGCGCCCTCGGCCTGATCCTGCTCGCCTGGCCCTGCCTGCTCCTGATGTCGTACGAGAACGCCGTGCTCGCGATCGTCGCGATGGTGATCCTCGGCCTGCCCATCGCCGCCTACGACGGCGCGGTCAACGCCAGCATGGCCGAACTGTTCCCGGCCCGGATCCGCACCGGCGCCATCGCCATCCCGTACAACATCTCGGTCAGCCTCTTCGGCGGCACAGCACCGTACATCGCCACCTGGCTGGTCACCTCCACCGGCTACGACCTGGCCCCCTCCTACTACTTGATGGCCGCGGGCCTCGTCACACTCGTCACGGTCGTGCTGGGCGTGCGCGAGACCGCCGGCCCTCGGGTTCAGATGTCGGTCGCCCGCTGAGCGGCTCGCCCACCGGTCCCCACCGCGACCGTGTTCGCCCCCACGATCACGGCGATCGCCAACCACGCGAGGTGGTCGAGGTGTTGGTCGAGGATGAGGAGGCCGATGAGGGCCGCGAAGAGTGGGTTGACGCTCATGAAGATGCCGAAGAAGCGGGCGGGGACGCGGCGCAGGGCCAGGAGGTCGGACAGGAACGGCACCGCCGAGGAGAGGATGCCCGCCGCCAGGGCGCAGAGGAGGGCCGTGACGGTCGGCGGGTGCAGGTGCAGGACCGTGAGGCCGATCGGCAGGTAGAGCAGGCCCGAGACACCGGCCGCCGCGGCCGAGCCCTGGAGGCCGGGCAGGCGGTGGCCGACGGCCCGGTTGAGCAGGATGTAGCAGCCCCAGCACACCGCGGCGACCAGGGCGAGCGCGATGCCGAGGTAGTCCGTGCTCGGTCGTGGGCGGGTGAGTACGACGACCGCCGATGCCGCCGCAAGGGCGCAGAGCAGGTCCAGGCGGCGGCGCGTTCCCGCGAGGGCGACGGTGAGCGGGCCGAGGAATTCGAGGGTGACCGCGAGGCCCAGGCCGATCCGGTCGATGGCCAGGTACAGCGTCAGGTTCATCGTGGCGAAGACCGCCGCCAGGGCGAGGACGAGGCGCCATTGGGCGGCGGTGAAGCTCCGTATGCGCGGGCGGCCCGCCGTCAACAGCACCACGGCGGCGACCCATTGACGTACAGCCACGACTCCCGCGGGGCCGAGCACGGGGAAGGCCAGCGCACCCAGGGACGCTCCGAGCTGGTTCGACAGGCCGCTGCCGAGCATCAGCGCGACACCGCCGACGTGGGGGGAGGGTTCGGTAGCCGCAGTGGAGGGGTGGGGTGTGGTCGCCATGGGGCGAGATTCGCCTTGCTCGGCATATACGCAAAATGCATGGCATGGCGCTCGGATACGCTGAGCGTATGGATGAAGGAAGTGGGCTCGCCGGGCTCGAGCTGCGGCATCTGCGCTGTCTGCTCGCGATCCTCGACACGGGCAGCTTCACCGACGCCGCGATCCAACTCGGCGTCTCCCAGGCCTCGGTGTCCCGCACCCTGCACGCGCTGGAGACCGTGCTCGGCGTGCGCCTCCTGCACCGCACGAGCCGCGCCGTCACCCCCACCACCACCGGCGTCCGCGTCGTCCACCGCGCCCGGCAGCTGCTCGGCGAGGCCGAGAACCTCGTGCGCGAGGCCACCACGGGCCATACGCGGCTGCGGATCGGGCACGCCTGGGGAGCGTTCGGGCGGCACACCACCGAGTTCCAGCGCCGCTGGCACCAGCGGTACCCGGACGTCGAGTTGCTCCTGGTGCGGCACAACAGCCCCACCGGCGGACTCGCCGAGGAGGCCGGCGACCTGGCCGTCGTACGCCACCGGACCGATCTGCGCCGCCGGTACGCGTCAGCCGTCGTCGGCCACGAGCCCCGCTACGTCGTCATGGCCGCCGACGACCCCTGGGCCAGGCGCCGCCGCGTCCCCCTCGCCGACATCCGCGAGCGCACCGTCGTCGTGGACCGGCGCACCGGCACGACCACCGCCGACCTGTGGCCCGGCGACCCGCACGGCGACGTCGAGTACACGGCCGACGTCGACGACTGGCTCGCCGCCATCGCCACCGGCCGCCGCGTCGGCGTCACCCCGCAGGCCACCGTCGCCCAGTACCGGCGCGAGGGTGTCGTGTTCCGCCCGGTGTCGGGCGCGGATCCGGTGCCGGTGCGGGTGATCTGGGACGAGCGGGATCCTCATCCCAGTACGCACGCGGCCATCGCGCTGCTCACCGAGTTGTACGGAGGCTGAGCGTACGTCCCGTCACTCCAGGCCCAACCGTCCCAGCACCCGGCCCATCGCCTCCCCCACCGCATCCCGCGCGGCGTCACTGTGATCGAGGCCCTCGAAGGCGTGCGGCGCCCCCGGTACGTCGATCACCTCGACCGGGGCGCCGCCCGCCTCGGCCGCCCCGACGAACTCGGCCACCGTCGTCGCGACCGCGGGGGCCTCGCGGCCGACCCGGATGAGGACGAAGGGCGGCGTTCCCCCGTGGGCGACCACGTCCGCGGGCCGGAACCGGGAGTCGTTGACACCCCAGTTGGGCAGCGGCGCCATGATCGGATAGCTCGCCGCCAGGCACCGCAGCCACGGCGGGGCCTCGGCCAGCCACGGCGCTGTGAGAGGGCCGCCGCCGGAGAAGAACCACAGCGCGATCCGGTCCGCGTCGACCCGCGGATCCGCGCGCACCTCGGCCACCGCGGCAGCCACGTCCTCTGCCGCCGTCGGATACGCGGTGACCGCGTGCAGCCGGTGGTCGAGGGTCACCCCGATCGCGCCCCGTGATGCCGCGAGGCGGGCGTAGCCGATCAGCGTCGGCCAGTCGCGCGGTGTCGGTCGTGCGTCCTCCGGCACGGGGCCGCCGTGCACGAACACGATCGCCGGGCGCGGCTCCCCGGATTCCGTGCCCTCGGAAACGTGGCCGCCCTCGGGTACGTACAGGTCGATGGCGCCGCGCCGTTCGCGCGGGATCTCCGGTACGTCCAGGAGGAACGGCCGGAGGTATCCGGACTCCCCCGCTTCCTCCTCGCCCGCTTCCTCCTCGCCCACGGCTTCGAGGCGAGTGCCTTCGCCGGCCGCCGCTCGCAGCAGCACGTCGGCGAGCTCGTCCGGGCAGGACAGCATCGGCCAGTGCCCGGTGGGCAGTTCGAAGAAGGTCACGTCCGGGCGGACGAGCGCCTTCATCGTCGGGTCGCCGAAGCGCAGCAGCATGCGGACCGTGTCGATGGTCGCGCCGCTCTCCGCGCAGAGCACTCCCGTGGTCGGCAGGCCGTCCCCCGCGCCGGTCAGACGCAGCGGTCGCAGCAGGGTGCCGAGCGGCTGGGGCGAGGCGTGCGCGGTCAGCCGGTCCAGGGCCTCGCCTGACACCCCGGCGGTGCTCCCCCAGCGCGACCACTCCTCCCGGGACGGAACCGGCAGCTCCCCCTTCATGTCCCCGTCCTCGGCGAGGCGCTCGCGCAGTTCCTGGTCGGGGACCGCGGCGAGCGCCACGGCGCCGTCCTGCACCGGCCCGGTGTCCAGGTACACGATCCGCGCGACCCGGTGGGCCCGCCGGTCCGCCGCCCCCACCGCCGGATACACGCCGTAGTCGTGCCCGACGAGGACGATGTCCTGCCCCTCCGCGATGGTGTCGATGGCCGCGACGACCCTTGCGATGTGCGCTTCCAGGTCCCTGACCGGACCGACGTCCACCACCTGGACCCGCGCGCCCTCGGCCGCCAGTTTCCCGGCCGTGTCCCGCCACACGGCCTGGCCCGTGAACAGGCCCGGCACCAGCACGAACTCCGTCATCTCCACGTCCTCCATCAGTGGCTGTCAGCGATGGCGGGTACGTTAGGAACTCCCCCTGAGGGAGGTTCAAGTGCACCTGCCGATCGACTCGCCCGCGGAATCCGGCTCGTCCGACGGACTGTGGAGCATCGGTGAGCTCGCCGAGCACGCGGGCACGACCGTCAAGACCGTCCGCTTCTACTCCGACAACGGACTGCTCCCGGAGCGCGCCCGCAGCGTGGGCGGGCACCGCCGGTACGGCGCCGACGCGCTGGACCGGCTCCGGACGATCCGCTCGCTGCGCGGACTGGGGCTGCCCGTCCCCGAGGTGCGGCGCATCGTCGACGAGCGGGCGGGGGCGGACGGTGCGCTGGAGGACGCCGTCGCGGGCCAGCTGCGGACGATCGGCTCCCGGCTCAGCGAGTTGCGCTGGCAAGAGGCGGCGCTGCGCCTCGTTCAGGAGTGCCCGCCCCAGGAGCGGGCGGACCGGCTGCGACTCGTCGGTTCGCTGGATACGCCGCCGAGCACGGCGCCACTGGCCAGGTTCTGGCGGGCCTGGCTGCCACCACGGATGCCGACCGCCTCGCGAACGGCCTTTCTGGAGGCGACCGTTCCGACACCTCCCGACTCCCCGTCCCCGGGCCAGGTGCTCGCCTTCGCCCGGCTGTGCGCGCTGGTGTCACGCCCGTGCTCGCCGGACACGGGGCCCACACAGCCCGCCGCGCACCGCACGGCGGGCGCGCGCGAATCCGCCGTGCTGTACGCCGGGTTGGCCGAGTCCTACGACCTGGCGGCGAAGCCCATGCGGGCGGGCGGGGCCCCCGCGCCGGGCGAGGCACTCGACTGCTTCGTCACGACGTACGCGAGTGTGACCAGGTCCCGCGACACACCGGCCTTCCGCCGCGGCCTCTCCCGGCAGCTCGCTTCCGATCCGCGCCTCGACCGCTACTGGGACCTGGTGGCGGAACTGACCACCCCGGACGGCGCGCAACCGGAGCCGACCCCGGGCACGGCCCACGACTGGCTCCTCGCGGCGCTGGACACGCAGCTCGCCGGCGCCTGACCTCGCGATCGACTGCCCCCGCGCCCCCTGCGAGCTACCTCTCTTACCGGGAGGGAAACAAGGGCGAGGGTGTGTGGCCGGAGGTCGGCAATCGGAACGTGGGGAGGCTCGGTACCTTCGGTTTCGACGGGCGCTTGCCGCCGTCCGACGGGCTCTCCGACGGCGGGGGGCTGGGCGTGGACGAGGGGGAGCCCGACTCCTTGCCGCCCTTTCCGTGCCCCTTCTCCTTTCCGCTGCCCTTCCCGCCCTCCTTCCCCTTGTCCTTGTCCTTGTCCGGCGTCTCGGACTTCCCGGGCTCGCCCGACGGTTCCCCGCCTCCCGGCAGCCCGGCCGTCGGCACGGCCCCACTCCCGTACACCCGCATCCAGCTCAGCACCAACTCCAGGTACGAATCGGAGTGGTTGTACGCGAGCACCGCCCTGCGGATTCCGGCGCCCCGGGTCAGGTCGCCGCCCGCCGCGCACAGGTAGCGGCCCGCGGCCAGCCACGCGTCGTCGATCTGGTGCGGGTCGCGGACGCCGTCTCCGTTGCCGTCGCTGCCCCAGCGGCGCCACGTGGAGGGGATGAACTGGGCGGGGCCCACGGCGCGGTCCCAGGTGCGGTCGCCGTCCCAGGCTCCGTCGTCCGAGTCGTGGATCGCGGCCACGCCCGGGCCACCGTCAAGTCGAGGCCCCAGTATGGGAGTTCGGGTACGGCCGTGCCCGTCCAGGGCGCCGCCGCGCGCGTGCCCGGACTCCACCCGGCCGATCGCCGCGAGCAGCGGCATCCGTACCCCGCACTCCGGTGACTCAGCCGCGAGGTCCTTGACGACGGTCCGGTAGGCGGCGAGGACGCGGCCCGGAATCCCGTGCGTCGTCGGCAGCGCCGGGAGTGTCTTCGCAGCCTCGCCACCGTCGCGTTTCTCGCTCTTGAACGGCACCGGTCGCGTTCCCGGTATCTCCGTCGGCGTCTGCGGGTACAGCGGCGGGCTGCCGCCGCCCGCCTGGGACCGGTCGGACGCGGGTGCCGTGGCCGACACCGGTGACATGTCCGCCAGCTGCCAGACCGTCGCCGTCGCCATGCCGCCCGTCGCCGCGACGGCGACCGCCCCGGTGAGGATCTGGTGCCAGAGCAGGCTGCGACGCCGCCCGCGGGCCCGGTCCTCGGGTCGGCGGCTCACCAGCAGAACGCCTTTCCACCGGACATCGCCGTCCACTGGCCGCCCGAACCCCGCATCCCGAAGGCGCACTTGGTGTCGTTCGAGCCCTTGCTGGTGTACGTAAGCGGGACGGTCAGGCCGTCGAAGCGCTGGCCGTGGAAGGTGCGCAGCTCCTTGATCAGTCCGGCCCGCGTGATGTCGCCCGCGCCGCGCGCCGCCTTCTCGAACACCTTCGCCGAGGCCCAGCCCTGTGCGGCCGAGGGACCCGGTGCCTTGCCGCCGCCGTACTTGTTCCAGGCCGAGTTGAACTGGCCGAAGCCGGCCGCCGACGACCCCTTGAAGGGGAACACCGGGGTCACCGCCAGTACGTTCTTCAGGCCCGGCTTCGAGGCGGTGGCGCCGTCGACCGTGGCGCCCGGTTGCAGGAACTGCGGGTTGAAGTTCTGCCGGCTGCACGAGGAGGCGACCCGGTTCACGGTGTTGGGGTCACCGGTCACCAGCATCAGGTCGACGTCCGCGTTGCGCGCCTGGATGCACTCGGCCGTGAAGTCGGGCTGGGTGACCGAGATCTTCGCGTTGTAGACGGGGTCGAGGCCGTAGCGTTTGGCGGCGTTCCCACTGCCGAAGAACCGCTCGTGGACGTGGGTGCAGGCGTCGGAGTCGGTGCAGAAGAGGGCACCGAGCTTCTTGCCCTTGCCGTACTTCGCGCCGACCTGGGCGAGCCCGTCGAGCGCGGAGTTGGTGCCGGGGCACTCGCTGAACAGCATCGGGCTCGCGGTCCACGCGGTGGTCGAGCAGTCGCCGCCGATGACGGGGACCTGCTTCTTCTCCACGTAGCTCTTCCAGGCGTTCATGGTCTGCGTGGTGGTGAACGAGGCGACGATCGCGACGACCTTGCGCTGTTCGACGAGTTCCTGCATCTGGCTGCGCCCCTTGGAGGCGTCGGCGCCGTCGTCCATGACGATGACCTGGACCTTGCGGCCGTCGATGCCGCCGCTCGCGTTGACGCTCGCCGCCCAGGCCTGGAGGGCGCGCGGGCCCTGGGCGAAGGCGACGCCGCCGGGTCCCGATGTCGTACCGACGCTGCCGATGACGATGGGGCCGCCGCCGGACTTGCCGCCTCCCGCCTTTCCGCCACTGCCGCCGGAGGCGGAGCCACCCCCGCCGCCCCCGCTGGTTCCGCTGCCGGACTTCGCGTCCGTCTTCGAGCCGTCGTCCGACGTGGCGGTGTCGGACGAGCCGTCGGCGCCGACCTCGGTGTCCGAGCCCGCGGCCCCGGTGGCGACCTTCCCGCCGCTTCCCACGGAACGTACGACGGTGTCGTGGTCGACCCGGCTGCCGCAGGCGGCGAGCACCAGGCTCAGCGCCGCCACGGCCGCCAGGGTGGCGCGTGTACGGGTTGCGGTCATGGTCTCCTCCACGGAGCGGGGTACTGATCGGTGTGCGCGGTCAGGAGTGCGGGGGGGGCGGTGCAGGTGTGCGCGGGTCAGGTGTGTGCGCCCAGGTACTGGGCGACGAGCCGGTCGCTGTCCAACTCGCCCGGTTCCCCGGCGAATTCGATGCGGCCCCGGTTCATCAGGTAGACGTAGTCGGCGAGTTCGAGGGCGCGGGAGACGTACTGCTCGACGAGGAGCAGGGCGCGGCCGTCCTCGGCCAGCCTGCCGAGGAACTCGAAGATCTCGTCGACGACGACGGGAGCGAGGCCCATCGACACCTCGTCGAGGAGTACGTAGTCGGCGTCGGTGACGTAGGCGCGGGCGAGGGCGAGCATCTGCTGCTGGCCGCCGCTGAGCGAGCCCGCGAGCTGGCCGAGCTTCTCCCCGAGGATCGGGAAGGCGGTGACGGCGCGCTCGACGGCCTCGTCGAGGTCGCCGCCGGCCGCCTGGATGAGGATGTTCTCCTTGACCGTCAGGGTCGCGAACACCCCACGTCCTTCGGGGACATGGCAGACGCCGGCGCGCGCCAGGTCGTGCGGGCGCTTGCCCGTGAGGTCCTTGCCGTCGATGGTGAGGCGCCCCGAGGTGGGTGCGAGAAGCCCGGACGCGACGCGCAGCAGGGTCGTCTTGCCCGCACCGTTGGTGCCGAGCAGCGCCACGACGGACTTCGGCGGCAGCCAGGCACTCACCTCGCGCAGCACGCGGGCGCCGCCGTATCCGGCGTCGATGTCTTCGAGTTCCAGCACTAGGCGGCCTCCGATCCCAGGTAGGCGGCGCGCACGGCGGGGCTCGCGCGCACCTCGGCCGGACTGCCCTCAAAGATCATCCGGCCAAAGTCGAGTACGTAGAGGTGGTCGCAGACCGACATGACGAGACCCATGTCGTGCTCCACGAGGAGCACACCGCAGCCGCGTTCGGCGACGACCCTGGTGACGATCGCGCCGAACTTCTCCGTCTCGGCGGTGTCGAGGCCCGACGACGGCTCGTCGAGCAGCAGCAGCTTGAAGTCTCCGGCGAGGACCCGGCCGAGGTCGACGAGGCGGCGCTGCCCCGTGGAAAGGGAGCCCGCGATCTCGTGGCGCAGGGCGCGAAGTCCGCACAGGTCGAGCACCTCCTCCGTGACCGCCCGTACGGACTTCGTCTCGGCGGGGGTGGCCAGGAGTTGCTTGAGGGGGTTGCCGCGGGCGAGGCCGGCCTCGCGTCCGAGCGCGATGTTCTGCTCGACCGTGAGCGAGTCGAACAGGTCCATGCGCTGGAAGGTCCGGCCGAGGCCGAGTTGGGCGCGGGCGGCGGGCGGCCGCCCGGTGATGTCCTTGCCGAAGAGCCGGATGCCGCCCTGGGACGGCCGCAGCAGCCCGGAGCAGGCGTTGAAGGTGGTCGTCTTCCCGGCCCCGTTGGGCCCGATGAGTCCGGTGACGCGGCCGAGCGGGGCGGCGAAGGTGGCCGAGTCGACGGCGGTGTTGCCACCGAAACGGATGGTGAGGTCGTCGATTTCGAGGCCCCGCCCGCTCGGGCCCAGCCTGTCGTTCATCGCGCCGCCTCCTTGCTCAGCCCTGAGCCGACCCGGATCCGTGCCGGTGCCGTCTGAGCTGTTCGTGCCTTCCGCGCCGCCGTCAGGCGCTGCGTCGCCGGGCCCGGTGCCCCGAGGCGTTCGTCGGAGCGTGAGGCGCCCGGGTCGTCCGGCGCGGGCGCCCCCGTGCCGCGCCGCTTCGACGCGCCCGCCTCGTGCAGGGCGACGAGGAGCGCGCCGAAGCCGAAGACCACCGGGAGGGCCTGGGCGAAGGTGTCGTCGGTGAGGTAGGCGGGGACGACCGCGACCAGGACCGCCGCCAGGGGCGGTCCCGCCGCGCGCAGGCCCGCGCACAGAACCAGGACGGTCAGCCAGGTCAGCGAGGTGTACGAGAGGAAGGGCGCGCCCGTGGCCGAGCGGCCCTGGGACGCGTACAGGGCGCCCGCGACGCCGGCGACGAACGCCGAGATGGCGAAGACGGTGACGCGGGTGACGTTCACCCCGAGGCCGAGCGTGGAGAGCGTCGTGGGCGAGTCGGCCATCGCGCGCAGCAGGCGTCCGAGGCGGCTGCGGCCGACCAGTGCGATGAGCAGGGAGCCCGCGACGGCGAAGGCCAGCAGGACGAAGTAGAAGGATTCGTCGCCCTCGAAGAGGCCGGGGCGGGGCGCGGGCAGGGTGTTGGTCTTGCCGAACATCCAGGACGTGCCGTAGATCGCCCGTTCCAGGAGCAGCCCCAACCCGAAGGTGGCCAGGGCGAGATAGAGGCCGGAGAGCCGGATCGCGGGGATCGCCACCAGCATGCCGACAGGCACGGCGACCACCCCGGCGAGGAGCACGGCCAGCAGCCACGGCAGCCCGGCGCCGACCGCGAGGTGGGAGAACGTCGAGGCCCCCACCGCGACCAGCGCGGCGTGCGCGAGCGAGACCTGCCCCGAGGTGCGGACGAGGAGTTGCAGCGAGGCGAAGATCAGGACGTACACCAACGCCGAGGAATAGACGGGGAGTTTGGACGCCGCGACGAGCGGGACGCAGCCCGCGAGCAGCACCGCGGCCACGGCCACGATCCGGCCGGTCGCGGGGCTCACCAGCGGTTTCGACGGGGGCGCGGGCCGGTGTCCGCCGATCTCGGCGAGCCTGCCCCGGCCGACCAGCAGCAGCACGGCGAACAGCACCACGAACGGCATCGCGGGCGGCAGACCGGAGAGTGTCTCGGACGTGGCGACCCACTTGGTGGCGAGGGCGGAGAGGATGCCGATGAGCAGCCCGCCCGCGTAGGTGAGGGGGAGGCTGGAGAAGAGGCCGACGGCCGCGGCGCCGTACGCCTGCACCACCAGGAGCGTCAACAGCAGGACGTCCAGGCCGAGTTGGGGCGCCAGCAGGATGCCGGACGCGGCGGCGACCCAGCAGCCGATGAGCCAGGCCCGGGTGCGTACCGCGAACGCGCTGGTGCCGGAGAGTTCCAGCAGGTCCGGGTCGTCGACGACCGCCCGCATCCGTACGCCCATCGAGGACAGCCGGAAGAAGGCGAAGAATCCGAGCGCGCCCGCCGCCGCCACGATGGCCGAGGTCAGCTGGTCGATGCCGACGTGCACGCCGATCACCGTGACCGTGTCGGTGGGCAGGAAGCCGGGGAAGTCGAGGGCGGAGCTGCCGTATCCGGCGATCAGCGCGCTCGTGATGACGAGTTGCAGTCCGACGGTGGCGACGACCTTGGTGGCCACCGTGGCCGCGGCGAGCGTGCGTGTGACGCGTTCCATGAGCAGCGCGACGACCGGCGGCACGACGACCACGGCGACGGCGAGCGCCACCGGCCAGGGCAGCCCCCGCAGCGTCCGCAGGTCGTAGTACACGAACGCGGAGATCGCGGCGATGGCGCCGTGCGCGAAGTTGAAGATGCCCGAGGTCTTGTAGGTGAGGACGAGGCCCATGGCCGCGAGCCCGTACACGGATCCGGTGGTGACACCGACGACGAGGAACGGCAGCAGTTCGTTCACGGCGCGCACACCCCGCACGGTTCACCGGTGCCGACCGCGGCCGGCGTCACCTCCTTGCCCGCGACCAGCGGGCAGTCCGGGCGGTGCGGCCGGTCCATGCCCGCGGCGCGCACGAGCGGCAGGGCGAGCGTGTCGTCCGTGCTCCCGGTACGACGGGCGGGCCCGGGCCGCGCGTCCCCGTCGTCGTCCACGGGCGCGAGGGCGATGAGCGATACGCGCCGCTCCCCCAGCGCCCGGCGCGCCCGCAGCAGCCACAGGCAGAACCCGCCTGCGCCGACCGCGAATCCGGCGACGCCGAGGTTCAGCCAGGCCGCCTGCCGCGCGGTCGACACCGTGGCGCTCGCGCCGAACCACGCGGTCACGATCAGGGCGAGCCCGGCGAGGCTGGTGCCGCAGACGGTGACCACGTCACGGTCGCGCCAGGGCACGGCGCGCGCGTCGACGCCGCTCATCGAACGCTCCCTTCGGGGGCGGGAGCCACGGGAGTCGGTGTCCCGGCGCTGCCAGGAGCCGAAGCGGTCGGCTCCGCGGAGGTCGTCGGCCCGGACGCGGAGGGGGTCGCCCCACCACCCGTCCGCAGCGCCTGCTCGATGCGGTCGAGCTTGCGCCACTCGTCGCGCAGGTCGGCCGAGAGCCACAGCGCGCTGGAGAGGCCGAGCAGGAACAGGCTGCCGAGCCCGGCACTGACCATGTACGGCAACTGCTCGGCGGGATACGGCGTACCGCTCACCCCGCGCCAGCCGAGGACGAGGGTCACGGCGCCCGCGAGCGCGGTGAGCGCGGCGGTCAGCCGGTCCCACTGACTGCGTATCCGGGTCACGAGGTCCATCGAGTCTTCACTCCCAACAGGCGCAGCAGGGTGCCGGCGGCGAACGTGGCCACGGCGCCGAACGCGAGCACGATGTAGAGGCCGGTGACACCCATGTCGGTCGGATTGGTGGCGAGTCGGACGGTCCGGGTGTCCTCGGGCCGGGACGACGATCCGCCGCCGTCCGGCGGCGATTTCGGGGTGTCGGCGCCGCCTCCGCCGCCGGGTGCGGGCGCACCCGCGCCGCCACCTCCCGCCCCCGAGGGGGTCTGCGGGGCAGGCACGGATGGTATGTCGCCGCTGCCGGGCGGTGCCTCGACGCGGTCGGCGTCGGCGGAGGCGCGGCCGAACACGTAGGTGACGGTGTAGACGGATCCGGACCGGGTGTCCTGCTGGCGGGCCTGCACCTCGAGACCGGCGGACACGATGCCGTGCTCGGTGCGTTTCTCGTCCAGGTAGCGGATCTTCACGCCGGCCTTCGCGAGGGCCTGCGTGAGCGCCTTCGCCGGGTCGGCCGCGCCCGCACCGCCGCCGGGCAGCTTCAGGGCCTTTCCCGCGACCTTGAGGCCGTCCGGTGTGATCTCCACGCCCTGGCCCGCGATCTCGGTGCGGCCGATGGTGAGTTCGGAGTCGCGTACGACCTTGCCGGACCGGTCGACACCGGCGCTTGCGGAGCTGAGGATGCGGCCGATGTCGAGGACGCCGTTGACGGACCAGGGCCGGGTGTCGGCGCTCGCCTCCGCCTTGCCGGTGAGGGCGTCCGGGTCGACGGAGGATTCGGCGGTCGCCTTGGTGGAGGCCCCCGTCCCGTCCTGCCCGAGGACCGTACGGGCCTCCGCCTCGGTGGCCGTCTTGGCGCTGTGCGCACGCATGACGTGCGGGTCCTGGCCGGCCTTGGCAGTGCCGTCGGACGGGTACTTGGAGGTCGCGTACAGCGGGTAGTCGGGAAACTTCTGCCCGGTCTGGCTGCCGATGAGCGCGGGGGCGGAGATGACCGTCTCACCCGGGTACGGGCTGCTCGCCCATCCCGAGGACTCGCCGACGGCGTAGTTCACACAGGACTTGGCCACCGGGACGCCCACCCCTGCGGGCGCCGACAGCAGTGTGTCGTTGCTCGCGCTCACGGTCACCTGCACGCCCTGCGCCATCGCGGTCACCGGACAGTCCTCGGCCTCCGACGCTTCCGGTTCGGCGGCGCCCGCCGGACCGGCCGCCGTGGGCAGCAGCACCAGAAGCGCGGCCGTGCCCGCCCCGCAGAGCGCGCGGGCCCGCCGGGGGACGGCGTGAGATCCTCGCACGGACATCGATGCCCTTCACGTAGCACGTAGGTTCAGCTGGAACGACAGGGAGTTGACGGGCCGTCAGATCCGACCGGCCTGCCGCACTCTGTGGGCGCGAGGCGCCACCCGGAAGGGGCCCGGCGGCAGCATCCCGCTCACCGGGCCCGGCACTCCCGCTCAGTGGGACTCACCGACGGACGGCCACACCTTGGCGTCCGGGCATCCGGGCATCGGCCGAAGAAGTGAGGATTCTGTATATGCGCGGCAGGAGCCCCGCAAGGGACTCCCCCGCACCCCTGCCTACGGTCGACACTTGGCGATCCCGGTCAGCACACCCACCAGGGAGGCGACCATGACGACACCGGCGACGGTCGACACCGGCACAGCGGAGCACCGCGGCACGTCCCCCGCCCCGAGCTCCATGATCGAACGCATGACGGTCATCCTCGACGCGTTCGACCCGCACACCCCGAGCCTCTCCCTGCTCGACCTCGCCGACCGCACGGGGCTGCCACGCTCGACGCTGCACCGCATCCTCGACCAGATGATCCGGCTGCGCTGGCTCACCCACTCCACCGGCGGCTACCGCCTCGGCATGCGACCGCTGGAGCTCGGCGGCCGGGCCGCGGGGCACAACGAGGTCAGGGACATCGTCACGCCGCTGCTGCACGAGATGTGCCGGCGCACCGGACTCGCCGGGCACCTCGCCGTCCTCGACGGGCGCGAGGTGGTCTTCCTCGACAAGGCGGGCGGCCGCCCGGCGGCCCGCCTTCCCACCCGGCTCGGCGCCCGGCTGCCCGCGCACACGACGGCCGTCGGCAAGGCGATCCTCGCCACCCTCGAACCCGGTCTCGTCGACTCGGCGTACCGCGGGGCGCTGCCCCTGAGCACCGCGCGCAGCCTGCGCACGGCCGCTGATCTGCGCCAGGAACTGGCCAGGATCCGGGGGCGCGAGGGCCTGGCCGTCGACAACGAGGAGACCCTGTCCGGCATCCGCTGCATCGCCGCGCCCCTGCGCGGCTGCGGCCCGGCCACGGCGGCGCTGTCCCTGTGCGGGGATCAGCAGGCGGTCGACTTCAAGGAGTTGGCGCCGCTGGTGCACGACCTCGCGGGAGAGGCGCGGCGGGCGTTGTTCCCACGACTTGGCGGACATCGGACGGGGTAGGCAAGCTCCGACTCCCGCCGGGGTCCGATCCCCGCCGGGGTCCGACTCCCGCCCGGGAGGACGCCATGTTCCGTCAGGGAGGACGCCATGCCGGATCCCGCAGCCACCCCGCCTCTCGACGCCCCGTCGCTCGACGCGCTGTCGTACGAGCCGCTCACCCCCACCGCGTATCTGGACCGTGCCGCCGCCGCGCACGGCGACCGGATCGGTGTCATCGACGGTGAACGGCGGTGGACCTACGCGGAGTTGCACGACCGGTGCACCCGCCTGGCGGGCGGACTGGCTCCACTGGCCGGCGGGCGCCCGGTGGCGGTGCTCGCGCCGAACACACACGTGCTCCTGGAGGCGCACTACGGCGTGCCGTGGGCAGGTGTGCCGCTCGTGGCGGTGAACACGCGGCTCGCGGCGGCCGAAGTGGCGTACATCCTGAGCCATTCGAAGGCGGCCGTGCTGATCCACGACCCGTCGCTCGACGTCCTGGTGGACGACGCGCTGGCCCGCCTGGACACCCCGCCGCGCCGGATCAGGGCAGGCGCGGAGTACGAGTCCCTGCTGGCCGGGGCCGAGCCGCTCCACCGCACCCCGTCCGACGAGCGCTCCCTCCTCGCCGTCAACTACACATCGGGTACGACGGGCCGCCCCAAGGGTGTGATGTACCACCACAGAGGCGCGTACCTGCAAGCGGTGGCGATGGTCGGCCACACGGGACTTACGCCCTCCGCCGTGCACCTGTGGACCCTGCCGATGTTCCACTGCAACGGCTGGTGCTTCCCCTGGGCGGTGACCGCGGCGGCCGCCACGCACGTGTGTCTGCCGAAGCTCGATCCCGCCGAGGTGTGGCGGCTGATCCGCGAAGAGGGCGTGACGCACCTCAACGGCGCGCCCACGGTCCTCTCGATGATCGCCTACGCCCGGGAGGCGGCCCCGCTGCCGAAGAACCGCACCATCCGCATGGCGACCGGCGGCGCCCCGCCCTCCCCCGCGATCCTGCGCAGGATGGGCGAGTTGGGCTTCGACGTCACGCATCTGTACGGGCTCACGGAGACGTACGGACCGGCGATGCTGTGCGACTGGCGCCCCGAGTGGGACTCCCTGGACGGCGCAGCGCAGGCCCGTCTCAAGGCCCGCCAGGGCGTGGGCAACATGATCTCGTGCACGGCCCGCGTGATCGCCGACGACGGCACCGACGTCCCGGCCGACGGCACGACCACCGGTCAGATCGCGCTGCGCGGCAACAACGTCATGCTCGGCTACTTGGACGACCCGGAGGCGACGGTGGCCGCCGCCCCGGACGGCTGGTTCCGCACCGGTGACATCGGCGTCGTGCACGCCGACGGTTATGTGGAGCTGCGGGACCGATCCAAGGACGTCATCGTCTCGGGCGGCGAGAACATCGCGTCGGTCGAGGTCGAACAGGCCATCATGGACCACTCCGCGGTGCTCGAAGCAGCGGTGATCGCGGTCCCCGACGAACGCTGGGGCGAGGTCCCGGCCGCGTACGTCACCCTCCGGGAGGGCGCTTCGGCGACCGCCGCGGAGATCATCGACCACGTCCGCACCCGCCTCGCCCGCTTCAAGGCCCCGAAGTCGGTGACCTTCGGCGACCTGCCCAAGACATCGACCGGGAAGATCCAGAAGTACGTGCTGCGGGACAAGGCGTGGGCGGGGGCGGCGCGGCACATCAATTGACCGGCGGCCTCGGAGGACGGGCCACCGTGGTCTAACCTCGCCCCGTGATCGGCAATCGGATACGTGAGCTGCGCAAGGCCCACAAGATGACCGTGCGGGAGCTGGCCGCGGCGGCCGGGGTGTCGACCGGGCTCGTCAGTCAGGTCGAGCGCGGGCTCACCGACCCCAGCCTCGAGACGCTGCGCCGGCTCTCCGCCGCGCTCGGGCTCCCGCTCTTCGACCTGTTCCGGCAGGACGAGGCGGAGGAGGTCGCGCTGGTGCGGTGCGAGCGGCGGATCCAGGTGCGCTCGCCGCAGGGCGGGATCGAGTACACGCGGGTGTCGGCCGGGTCGGCGCGGCTGGAGGTCCTGGAGGGCACGCTGGAGCCGGGCGGGGCGTCCTCCGAGGCCCGCTACAGCCACCCGTCCGAGGAGTGCGTGCTGCTGGTGAGCGGCAGCCTGGTCGTCGAAGCGGGCGACGGGCGCTACGAGTTGGGCCCCGGCGACAGCTGCACGTTCGATTCCCGTGTCCCGCACCGGTACGTCAACGAGGGCGGGGAGACCGCGCGGTTCCTGGTGAGTGTGACACCGCCGAGCCGGTGACCCCGGCTCCCAAGTACCGGTGCCCGCACACCCATTGACGCGGCACGCACCGGACTGATTCGATCACCCGCACTGAACACGTTCACCGGGATTGAATGCGAGTCGCCCCGTGCCGATCGACACCCTGGACACACCCGAACGCTTCCGCGCCCGGTTCCCCTCCCTCAAGGACACGGTCCACCTCGCCAGTTGCAGCCAGGGAGCGGCGTCCGAGCACGTACTGGCGGCGCTCCAGGAGTTCCAGTGGTCCATGCGCAGCCACGGCGCTCCATGGGGCGAGTGGATGGTGCAGGTCGACGCCGCGCGGTCCGCGTTCGCCGCGCACATCGGTGCCACCACGGACGAGATCGCCGTCGTGAGCTGCGCCTCCGAGGGGGCGTACCAGGTGGCTTCGACTCTGGACTGGTCACACCGTCCGGGGCTTGTCACGACGGACATGGAGTTCCCGTCCATCGCGCATGTGTGGCTGGCGCAGGGCGGTCGGGGCGCGCAGGTGCGACACGTGCCGGACGAGGACGGGGTCGTCCCCGCCGCCGGGTACGCGGACGCCATCGACGAGTCCACACATGTCGTCTCCGTCCCCCTGGTGTCGTACCGCAACGGCGTCCGGCTGCCGGTCGCCGAGACCGTCCGGGCGGCGCGGGCCGCGGGCGCTCGGGTGTTCATCGACGCGTACCAGGGGCTCGGCGTACTCCCCGTCGACGTACGGGAGTTGGACTGCGACTACCTGGTGTGCGGGGCGCTGAAGTATCTGCTGGGCGTTCCCGGTATCGCCTTTCTGTATGTGCGGGGCGGGGTGCGGGACGAGGTGGCGCCGCAGCTCACCGGGTGGTTCGGGCGGGTCGATCCCTTCGGTTTCGATCCCCGTTCGCTCGACTTCCCCGACACCGCGCGGCGCTTCGAGACCGGCACGCCGTCGATACCCTCCGCGTACGCCGCCGCGGCCGGACTGCGCACCCTGGCGGAGCTCGACGGCAAGGACGTCGAGGCGCACATCCGCGAGCTCACCGCGTACGCCCACCAGCGCCTCACCGAGGCCGGCGAGACATTGGCCTCGCCCGCCGACCCCGAACTGCGCGGACCGCAGGTGGCGTTCGCCGACCCGGAGCCGGACGCTCTGGCCGGCGCGCTCGCCGAGCGTCGCATCGTCACCAGTCCGCGGGGCACCCTGCTCCGCGTCTCGTTCCACTACTACAACACCCTCTCCGACGTCGACGCGCTGATGGCCGCGCTCGGTGAGATACGCGCCAAGTAGCAGCACGCCCAGGAACACCGCACCCACGACGGAGCGAGTGACATGCCCGACGAGCCGCGCACCGACTCGGCACCACCGCAAGACCACGGCCTGAAGCGGTCCTTGACCGGGCGCCAGCTCAGCATGATGGGACTCGGTGGCGCCATCGGCACCGGTCTGTTCCTCGGTTCGAGTCTCGCCATCTCGGCCGCGGGCCCGGCCACGGTGATCGCCTACGTGGTCTGCGCGCTGATCGCCCTGGTGATCGGCTGGGCGCTCGCCGAGATGACGTCCGTGCACCCGGCGGCCGGTTCCTTCGGCAGCATCGCGCGGCACTATCTGGGCCCGCTCGCGGGGTTCGTGATCCGCTGGACGTACTGGACGATCCAGGTGATCGCGATCGGCGGCGAGGTGATCGCGGCCGGCATCTACGTGCGTTTCTGGTGGCCCGAACTCCCGCTCTGGCTCCCGGTGGTGGCGTTCTCGCTGCTGCTCCTCGCGGCGAACGCGCTGAGCGTCGGGGTGTTCGGCCGCCTGGAGTACTGGTTCTCCACCATCAAGATCACCGCGATCGGTGTGTTCGTCCTGCTCGGCTGCGCGTACGTGTTCCTCGGCCTGCCGGGCCACCCGGCGGTCGGCACCTCGAACCTCTCCGGCCACGGCGGACTGCTGCCGCACGGCATGAGCGGCCTCGCCACCGCCTTCGTCTTCGTGATCTTCAGTTACATCGGCACCGAGATCATCGCGGTGACCGCGGCCGAGTCCGAGAACCCGGTGCGGGACATCCCCCGTGCCGCCCGGCGGATGGTCGTCCGCCTCGCGCTGTTCTACGTCCTGGCCATGGCGATCGTCGTCACCGTCGTGCCCTGGACGCGCACCGCCAAGGGCGGCGACGTCACGGCCAGCCCCTTCGTGCAACTCTTCGACGTCGCGGGCATCCCGGCGGCGGCCGGCATCATGAACTTCGTCGTCCTCACCGCGGCCCTCTCCAGCGCCAACGCCAACACGTACCTGGCCACCCGCATGATCCACTCCCTGGCCGTGGACCGGCACGCGCCACGCCTCTTCGCACGCGTCGGCACGCGGGGCGTCCCGCACCGGGCGCTCGCCGTCTCCGGCATCGGCCTCGGCGCGGCGGCGCTCCTCTCGGTGCACTCCGAGGACACGGCGTACATCCTGCTCTTCGGCATCTCGGTGTTCGGCGCGCTGGTGGCGTGGATCCTCATCCTGGCCACGCACCTGGCCTTCCGCCGCCACCGCACCCGGCACGGGCTGCCCGCCTCGCCGGCCAGGCTGCGCGGCGCCCCCTTCACCACCGTCGCGGCCGCCCTCGCCCTCGCGGCGATCCTGGTCTCCACCGTGTTCATCGAGGGCCTGGAGGACTCCTGGAAGGCGGGCCTGCCGTTCTTCGCGGTGCTGGTGGTGGTGTACCGGTTCGGGGCCCGGCGGTACGAGACGGCGGGGGCGCTGCCGGACAGTACGGTGCCGGAGGGGGCGGTCCCTGCCTCCCGCGAGCCGGCCGACCGCTCCGGCGAGCGGGATCACTCCAGGTAGTGGGCGCGCCCGTCGTCGTCCATGTCCACGGACCCTTCGGGCAGGATGCAGAACTCGTTGCCTTCCGGGTCCGCCATCACCAGGAACCCGCCCTCGTCGTACTCGGTGAGCCGCCGCCCACCGAGCGCTTCGACCCGGTGCTGCTCGGCGGCCAGGTCGGGCGAGGTGAGGTCGACGTGCATCCGGTCCTTGCCCGGCGTGGGCTTCGGATTCCGCTGGAATCCGAACACCAGGCCGCCCTCCCGGCGCAGCCAGATGTACGGGCCCGTACGCTGCTCGATCGGCCGCCCAAGCAGCTCCGACCAGAAGGCGGCCAGCCGCTCGGGATCCTCGGCGTCGACGACAAGGGCCGCGATCTGCACGGGTGTTGCCGGCATGCGGTGACCTCCAGGAGTGCGTGTCCGGTGTGTCCATGCGTGCTGTTCAGGTTGCCAGGTCGTCCACGAGGCGCCTTGCGAGCAGTTCGGAGGACGCGGGGTTCTGGCCGGTGTAGAGGTTGCGGTCGACCTGCATGAACGGGCGCAGTGGCAGGCGTCCCTTGCGGTAGTCGGCGCCGCCTTCGCGCAGCCGGTCCTCCAGGAGCCAGTTCGCCCTGCGGCCGAAGCTGTTGAACTTCTCCTCCAGGTTGGACAGGCCCGTCATCCGGTACCCGGCGAACGGCCACGTTCCGTCCTCGTTGCGCGCCGCGAGCGTGGCGGCCGGCGCGTGGCACAGCAGCGCCAGCGGCCTGCCCGAGTGCAGCACGCGGGTGAGCAGCGCCCCCGACACCGGGTCGACGGCGAGGTCCTCCATCGGCCCGTGTCCGCCCGGGTAGAAGACCAGGTCGAACGCGTCGGGGTCGATCTCCTCCAGGGCCCTGGGCTTGTTCAGCTCGTCCTGGATGGAGTCGAGGTACCCGGCGACCTCGCGCAGCTTGGACGGCAGTCCGGCGGTGCGGGACATGCTCAGCCGGTCCAGCGTGGGAGCCCTGCCGCCGGGCGTCGCGATCGTGATCTCCCATCCCGCGCGGCTGAAGATCTTGTGCGGCATGGCGAGTTCCTCACCCCAGTAACCCGAGGGGTGCACTTCTCCGCCCTTCAGCGTCCAGCGGTCGGCCGCGGACACGACGAAGAGGACTCGGGTCATCGCCGGCTCCCAGGTGCAATCGGTTTCACTCTTTCCCTCTGTTCATCGTCGGGGCTCAGCCGTGGTGCGCAAGCTGTCGCGGCGTTTCCCGCCTTGGGTCACGCTGCCCGGCTCGTGCTCGCGCCGGTGGGCCGGGACGCGGTCAGCCAGGTGCGGTAGCGGCGCAGGGCACGTCGCTGCCGGCCCTGTTCGCAGAGCAGGGCGCGCGCCGGGTGGGTGTCGGGCCTCGGGTCCCGGCCGTGGGCGATGCGGCGCATCTGGTGGCGGACCTGGGCCATGGTGGCGGCCGAGGCGAGGGACTTGTCGGACCAGGCCACCGGGCGCATGCCGCGGTCCGCCTCGCGGCCGCCGCGCCAGCGGTCGGGCAGGTCGGGCGTGACGGAGAGTGCGGTGCCGATCCCGACGACCGCGACGCCGCCGTCGAGGACACGCTCCGCGGTCTCGCGGCGGGTGATGCCGCCGGTGAGGACGAGGGGGATCGGGCTCGTCTTGACCAGGTCCGTGGCGAGGTCGAGGAAGTAGGCCTCGCGGGCCTGGGTGCGGTCGTCGGCGGGGCGGCCGGTCATCGCCGGGCTCTCGTAGCTGCCGCCGGACAGTTCGACGAGGTCCACGCCGAGCGGTTCGAGCATCGCGATCACCTGGCGCGCGTCGTCGGCGTCGAATCCGCCGCGCTGGAAGTCGGCGGAGTTGAGCTTCACCCCGACTCCGAAGGAGGCCGGGACGACGGCGCGCACGGCCCGGACGATGTCCAGGAGCAGCCGCGCCCGGTTCTCCAGCGATCCACCCCACTCATCCGTGCGCTTGTTGACCAGCGGAGACAGGAACTGCGACAGCAGATAGCCGTGCGCGGCGTGGATCTCGACGCCGTCGAAGCCCGCCTCCGCGGCGCGGCGGGCCGTGACCGCGAAGCGGTTCACCGTGGCGTCGATCTGTTCGGCAGTCATGGCGGTGGGGCGGCCGAAGCGGCCGCTGTGCCTGCCCAGGTCGACGCCCACGGCGGAGGGGCCCCACACGACGCCGGGCATGCCTGACTGCACTTGGCGGCCGGGGTGGTTGATCTGCATCCACATCGCGCCGCCGCCCGACTTGCCGGCCTCGGCCCACGCGGCGAACGGCTCGATGGGCGCGTCCTCGTCGAGCACGACGCCCGCGGGGCCGGTCAGTGCCTCGGCGTGCACCATGACGTTGCCGGTGATCAGCAGTCCGGTGCCGCCCGCGGCCCAGCGCCGGTACAGCGCCAGAAGGTGCTCTCCCGGCAGCTGCCCCTCGTCGGCCAGGTTCTCCTCCATGGCCGCCTTCGCGATCCGGTTGCCCAGTACCTGCCCGGAGCGCAGGGCCAACGGCGAGAACAGCTCGCTGGTCATCGGAGTCCCTCTCTTCTGCGGCCACGTCCGTCGCCGTCAGGACGACAGCTCGGGGTGCCCACCTAGAATGTGTGCAGCACTCACATTAACCAGAGGATGTGAGCGGTGCACACATGAGAGGGTGTGTCCTGTGCCACAAGCGGCCTCAGAGATCAGGCCGTCCCGTCTCCCTCGATGGCGGCGGGCCGCACCTGCGCCGCGCGGACGCGCGCCACGTCCAGCTTTTCGGAGCGGTCGAAGCGGTAGATGCCGTTCTGCTCCTGGAAGAGGTCGGTGAGCTGCGTGTAGCAGTAGCCGAACATGTCCGGGTCGTCCAGGAGTACGCCGGTGAGACCGGCGAAGCGGCGCTGGAACTCCTCCTCGTCGCGCGGGCGTTGGCCGTATCCCCACGAGACGTCGCGGTCCTCGCCCGCGGCCTCCGCCTCGTCCGGGTTCCACCAGATGCCGCCGAACTCGCTGCAGAAGTACGGCTGTCCGCGGTACGGGACGGACCAGGTGGCGTCCGGTGTCTCGTCCTGCGGGTTGATGAACGGCTCGTCCTTGGCGAGGCCGCTCATCAGCTTTCCGAAGACCTCCGGGTTCTGCTCGTAGCAGTGGGAGTCGTAGACGTCCGTCTCCGGGACGCGGTGCGCGTAGCCGGAGGCGTCGAGGACGGGGCGGGTGGTGTCTGCGGCCTTGGTGGCGAGGAACATGGCGCGGGTGACCTCGTCGAGGACGCTGCGGCGGTCGGAGAGCCGCTGGCGTGTCTCGTTGAGCGGGCACCAGCCGATGATCGACGGGTGGTTGTAGTCGCGCTCGACGGCCTCCAGCCACTGCGCCACGAAGCCGCTGGTGGGCTGCTGGTTGTCCGCGCTCACAGGGCCGGTGCTCGCGCCCCAGTCGCCGAACTCGCCCCACACCAGGTAACCGAGGCGGTCGGCGTGGTGCAGGAAGCGCTCCTCGAACACCTTCTGGTGCAGGCGGGCACCGTTGAAGCCGGCGGCGAGGGAGAGTTCGATGTCGCGGACGAGCGCGGCGTCGTCGGGGGCCGTCATCAGGCCGTCGGGGTAGTAGCCCTGGTCGAGGACGAGGCGCTGGAAGACGGGTTCGCCGTTGAGGAGCACGCGCTTGCCGTCGACGGTGACCGAGCGCAGGCCCGCCGTGCACACGGCCGAGTCGACGACCGCGCCGGACGCGTCGACGACGTCGAGGTGGATCTCGTACAGGTGCGGGTCCTCGGGCGACCAACTCCTGCGCCGTTCCTCGGGGATGACCAGCACCAGGCGCGGCGCGAGGTCGAGGTGGGCGGCGACCGAGGCCTCGGCCACGGCGCCCTGCGCGTCGGTGAGGCGGGCGCGGACGCGGTGGCCCGCGCGGCTTCCGGACAGCGGGAGTTCGAGGTGGAAGCAGCCCGCGGCGAGGTCGGGGGTGATGCGGGGGCGGCCGAGGTGGGTGTCGGCGACCGGTTCCATCCACACCGTCTGCCAGATTCCCGTCGTACGGGTGTAGAGGCAGCTGTAGTTGGCGTAGCGGTCGGACTGCTTGCCGCGCGCCTGCGGGCCCTTGGCCTCGTCCCTGGCCCGGACCACGATCGTGGCGTCCTCGCCGGGCCGCACCGCGTCGCCCAGGTCGGCGCTGAACGAGGTGAACCCGCCGCTGTGCCGGGCCACTTCCCGCCCGTTGACCCAGACCGTCGCGTCGTGGTCGACGGCCCCGAAGTGCAGCACGGCCCTGCGTCCGGCCCACTCGGCGGGCACCCGTACGGTGCGCCGGTACCAGACGGCGGCGTGGAAATCGGTGTCACCGATGCCGGACAGCTCCGACTCCGGGCAGAACGGGACGGTGATCCGCTCGGGCAACTCGGCGTCGACCAGACCGCGTTCGAGGCCGCTGTCCCCGGGATCCCGGGCGAACTGCCACGGACCGTTGAGGTTGAGCCAGTCCGTCCGGACGAAGCCGGGGCGCGGGTACTCGGGGCGGGGAAGGTCCTGGGCGGCCATGCACTCTCCTGGGTCCTCGTGACGGGCGCGTTCGAGGAGCACGGCGCGGCGCGGTCCACGCGCAGTCGAACCGGCTGCCCTCGACACACTCATCTCAGCACCGATTTACATCGCTGTAAACGAGAACGGGAGAACTACCGGGCCGCCGCGGGCCCGGGCGCTGTTCAGGCAGTCGGCTGCGGCGCGCTCTCCCGGACCACCAGCGAGTGCGGCACGAACTCGTGCCGGCCAAGCCCGTCGAAGCCTTCGATCCGCTCGATCAGCAAGTCGAGCGCGCGCCGGGCCAGTTCGGCCTCGTCGGCCCGTACGCAGGTCAGGCTCGGCCGCACCGCCGACGCGAGCGTGCTGTCGTCCCAGCCGGTGACGGCGACGTCCTCCGGCACCCGCAGCCCCCGCTCCCCCAGCGCGCGCAGGGCCCCCAGTGCGACCAGGTCGTCGCGGCAGAAGACGGCGTCCGGCGCCATGCCGCCGTCGAGCGCGGCCCCGAGGGTCTGCGCGGCGGAGTGCGCGTCGGCCACCCGCCCGGTGACGATCAGGGCGGGGTCGACCGGGAGTCCGCAGGCTTCCAGCCCCTGTTGGTACCCGATGAGGCGCTGACGCGAGGTCTCGCTCGGCGCCGACTCCTCGGCGCACAGGAACGCGATGCGGCGGCGCCCGAGGGCGGCGAGATGCTCGACGACCTCCGCCGCCGCACCGATGTTGTCGATCCGCACGTGGTCGAGGGTGAGCGGCGCGGCGCTCTCGCCAAGGAGCACGACCGGGACCCCTCTGCGGTGCTGGGCGATCTCCGTGGAGCTCAGCCAGGACGGCTGAAGGAGCACACCGTCGACGACGCCCGCCTCCTGCGCGGACAGCATGGCCCTCTCGACGTCCGGGGCGTCGCCCGACTCCTCGAGCAGCAGCCGGTATCCGCGCTCCCCCGCCGCCCGCGAAAGGACGTGGGCGAGTTCGGCGAAGTACGGAATGCGCAGGTCGGGGAAGGCGAGCGCGATCATCCCGGTGCGTCCTGTGGCGAGGTTGCGGCCGCGCAGGTTGGGCCGGTAGCCCAGCTCGTCGATGGCGCGCTGGACCTTGGCGCGCGTGCTCTCTCGTACGTGCACATAGCCGTGGACGACGTTCGAGACCGTCTTCGTCGAGACGCCGGCGTGCTGGGCGACATCGCTCAGGCGGACGTTGGGCACTTCGCCTCCCGGTGGGCCGACGCGGGGTCCGCCGCGTGGACGTGTGGACCGACGCGGGTTCCGCGCCTGCTGGGGCGCCGCGCCGACTGCGCGCCGAACCCTACCTGTTGACACCCAAATTTACAGCGCTGTAAGTTCGCCGCGCTCTGCTCGTAACTCAACTCACACACCTCGGGGCCCGCACGCCCCGAGGTCGCGTGACACCACTCCCAGGAGGCGACGAGGTGACGATCGGACCAGAGCGAGCCGCGATCCGGGGTGCGGGTGGTGCATGACACGACGGATGCCATCGCGCCACAGTTCGTCCGCGCCCAGCCCGCCGACGTGGGCTGCTTCAACAACAACCGGGAGCTGGCCCGGTACATCGAGCGCGGCGTGCTCGCCGACGTCTCGGACCGGCCCGCGGCCCGCCGCATCACCGGCAGCGTCGCCTTCGCCTCGTACCTCATGGCGATGGCACCGACCGTACTCGTCTACCTGTTCTCCCAGCGCTGGGTGATCAGTGGACTGACCCAAGGGGCCGTCAAGCAATGACAGCGACAGCACTCAGCAGGATCCCGGCCCACCCCCGCGCCCGGGACGCGTCGGTCCTGCGCGGCGAACACTGGCGTGTCACCGTGCTCACCGAGGGGCTGCTGCGTCTGGAGTGGTCCGAGGACGGCGGGTTCGAGGACCGCGCGTCGAGCTTCGCGCTCCACCGCGACCGGCCTACGCCAGAGTTCACGGTCCGGGAGGGCGACGACGTCCTTGAGGTGTCCACGAGTCGCCTCCATCTCCTCTACGACCGCCGAGAGTTCAGCGCGAACGGCCTGGTCGTCACGGCCCCGACCGGTGGCCGCTGGCGCTTCGGGGAGAGGCGTTCGGACAACCTGGGCGGCACGGCCCGTACCCTCGACGACGCGGACGGGCGCATCCCGCTGGAGGACGGTGTCGCCGCCCGCGACGGGATCGCCGTCATCGACGACTCGACGTCGTTCCTCTTCGACGACGAGGGCTGGGTGGCGTCGCGCGAGCCCGGCCGGCTCGACCTGTACGTCTTCGCGTACGGCCACGACTACGACGAGGCGGTGCGGGCGCTGTACGGGCTGTCGGGGCGGCCGCCCGTGCTGCCGCGATGGGCGCTGGGCAACTGGTGGAGCCGCTACCACGCGTACACCACCGACTCGTACCTGGAGCTGTTCGACCGCTTCGACGCGGAGAAGCTGCCGTTCTCCGTGGCCGTGATCGACATGGACTGGCACCGCGTCGACTCGGTGCCGGCGAAGTACGGCACCGGCTGGACGGGCTACTCGTGGGAGCGCGAGCTCATCCCCGACCCGGAGGCCTTCCTCGGCGAGCTGCACCGCCGTGGCCTGCGGACCACCCTGAACCTGCACCCCGCCGACGGGGTCCGCCCGTTCGAGGACGCGTACCCGGAGGTGGCGCGGGCGGTCGGCGTCGATCCCGCCTCCGACGCGACGATCCCCTTCGACCTCACCGACCGGGCTTTCCTCGACGCCTACTTCCGCCTCCTGCACCACCCGCTGGAGGACCAGGGTGTCGACTTCTGGTGGGTCGACTGGCAGCAGGGCAGCACGTCACGGATCCCCGACGTGGACCCGCTGTGGCTCCTGAACCACTTCCACTTCCTCGACTCCGGGCGCGAGGGCCGCCGCCCGATGGCGTTCTCCCGCTACGCCGGTCCCGGCAGCCAGCGCTACGGTGTCGGCTTCTCCGGCGACACGGTGGTGTCGTGGGAATCCCTCGCCTTCCAGCCGGAGTTCACCGCGTCGTCGGCCAACATCGGTTACGGCTGGTGGAGTCACGACATCGGCGGCCACACCCGCGGCGTCCGCGACGACGAACTGGCCACGCGCTGGCTCCAGTTGGGTGTCTTCTCCCCCGTCCTGCGTCTGCACTCGGCGAACAACCCGTTCATCCGCAAGGAGCCGTGGCAGTTCCCGTCCGAGCCCCGGCAGGCGATGGGCGAGGCGCTCCGGTTCAGGCACCGGCTGGTGCCGTACCTGCACACCATGAACCACGTCGCGGCGACGGGCACACCGCTGGTGCGTCCGATGTACCACGTCGCGCCGGAGCGTCACGAGGCGTACGACGTGCCCAACCAGTTCACCTTCGGCAGCGAGCTGATCGTGGCGCCCCTCACCACCCGTCGGGACGAGGTGACACTGCTCGCCTCCACGCCTGCCTGGCTGCCGCCCGGTACCTGGACCGACATCTTCACCGGCACGGTGTACGACGGCGACCGCCACATCGAGCTGCACCGCGGCCTTGACGCGATGCCCGCCCTGCTGCGCGGCGGTGGCATCCTCCCGCTGGCCGGGCCCGACGACCTGGACGCCACCCGCAACCCCGAACACCTGGAACTGCTCGTCGCGCCCTCGGAGAACGGCACGTTCACCCTGATCGAGGACGACGGCCAGGGCGACGGCACGAACCTGCGCACGGTCACCACGCGCCTGGAGTGGGACGCCGGGTCCGGCATCCTGCTCATCGGTCCGGCGGACGGCCCCGAGGGCATCGTTCCCGCCGCCCGCACCTGGACGGTCACGTTCCTGGCGAACCTGCCCACGGGCCCGGCCCTCGTCGACGGCGAACCCTGCGACGTCACCGGCGGGCCGGGCCGGTTCAGCGTCACGGTCAGGGCCGCGGCCACCTCCTCCGCCACGACGGTCGAGGTGAAGCTCGGCTCGCCGATCCACCCGGACCGCACGCGGGACACGATCCAGGGCATCCTCGCCGCGGCTCAGTTCGACAACCCCACGAAGCTGGAGATGTGGCGCATCGTCACCTCGTCAGGACCGCTGACGTCGAAGATCTCGGCGCTGCACGCGCTGCGGGTTCCGGCGGAATTGTTGAGCGCGGTGATGGAACAGTTGACGGCCCGGGAGCGGTGATCCGGAGCCGCCACTGACCCGGAGCCGCCACTGATCAGGGGCCGTCACTGGCCCGGCTCCGCCCCGTCACCCCAGGAAATCCATCAGCGGGGCGTTCAACTCCTCCGGTGCGGTGAGCGGCAGGGAGTGGTGCGTGGCTCCGCGGAGCACGGCCACCTCGCCATGTGGGAGTGTCCGCCGGGCCCTCTCGGCGACCTTGCCCGCGTCGTGGGCGCGGCTGTGCTCCGCGAGCAGCGTCAGCACCGGCATCCGGAGACCGGCGACCCGCGGGCGGCCGCCGGCGATGAGCTTGCGGCCGGGAACCGTGTAGGCCAGCGCGTACAGGCGTTGCCAGTCCTCGTCCGGGTGGGCGTCCCCCGTCTCCCAGGCCAGAAAGGCGCGGGCACGGGCCTCACTCGGGCGGACCAGGGTGGGCAGCGCGCGCAGCAGGTAGCCGGGGCGGAACCCGGCGAAGACCTGTGTGGGGTCGACGAGGGCGAGCCGGTCGATCCGCCGCGGCGCGTGCAGCGCGTACCGGACGGCTGTCCAGGCGCCGTACGAGTGGCCGCACAGGTGCGTGCGGGTGAGGCCGAGCCCGTCGAGGAGCGCGTCCATCCAGGCCGTCAGGTCGTCGGCATTCCGCAGCGGTACGCCACGGCGTTCGGTGCGACCCGCGTCGCCCAGCAGGTCAACCGCGTAAATCCGGTATCTCTTGCCCAGGGCCGGTGCGTTGGCGAACCAGACCAGGCCGGTCGCCGAGCCGCCGGGCAGCAGTACGAGCGGACGTCCGTCCGCCGGTCCGTGCACATGGACCCGGGTGCGCCCGTACGGCGTGACGACGTCGCGCTCCTCCGTGAACTCGGGCCAGCGGGAAAGGAGTTCGTCATAGGCACGGTCGAAGGCGGACAGGGACACGGGGTTTCCTCCCGCTCGGCTCATCCTCGGTCCAGATACGCCAGCACCGCGAGTACCCGCCGGTTGTCGTCGTCCGACGGGGTGAGCTCCAGCCTCTGGAAGATGCTCGCGGTGTGCTTGGACACCGCGCGTTCCGTGACGACGAGCTTCTCGGCGATGGCGGCGTTGGAGCGGCCCTGCGCCATCAGTTCGAGCACCTCGGTCTCCCGGGGCGTGAGGCGGTTCACGGCGCGGTCGCGGGTGGAACTGCGGGCCAGGAGCTGCGAGATGACCTCGGGGTCCATCGCGGTGCCGCCCGCGGCGACGCGGCGTACGGAGTCGACGAACTGCGCGGCGTCGAACACACGGTCCTTGAGCAGGTAGCCGGTGCCGCCCCTGCCGTCGGCCAGGAGTTCGCGCGCGTACAACTGCTCGACGTGCTGGGAGAGGACGAGGATCGGCAGGCCGGGGCGGGCGCGGCGGGCGGCGAGGGCGCACCGCAGTCCCTCGTCGGTCTGGGTCGGCGGGAGCCGGACGTCGACGACCGCGACCTCGAGGCTCGGTTCCTCGAGCGCGCGGGCGAGTGCGGGTCCGTTGTCCACCGCGGCGAGCACCTCGAAGCCGAACGCCTCCAGCATGCGGACGAGTCCGTCGCGCAGCAGGAAGAGGTCCTCGGCGATCACTACGCGCACGCTGGCTCCCGTGGGGATCTCGGCAATCGGCTCACGCCACGCTACCGGGCGGGAGCAGCTTGCACGGGATCTCCATCGTGACGCTGGTGGGTCCGCCGTCGGGGCTGTGGACGGTGAGGGTGCCGTCGAAGGCGTCGAGCCGGCGGGCGATGCCGCGCAGGCCGGAGCCTTCGGGGTCGGCGCCGCCGCGGCCGTCGTCGGTGACGTCGATGCGCAGGACGCCGTATTCGTGGGTGAGTTGGAGGCGTACGTGGGTGGCGGCGGCGTGCTTGGCGGCGTTCGTCAGCGCCTCGCTCGTCGCGAAGTAGGCGGCGGATTCGACGGCGGCCTCGGGTCGGCCGGGCAGTTCGGTCCGGGGCTCCACGGGCACGGGCATCCGCAGGGCCAGCGCGCGGACGGCATCGGAGAGGCCTCGTTCGGCGAGGACGGGCGGGTAGATGCCGCGGACGAGCTCGCGCAGTTCCTCCAGCGCCCGCACGGAGTCGGCGCGGGCCCGGGCGAGCAGCGCCCGGGCGGCCGCCGGGTCGCTCTCCATGAGTGCGTCGACGGTGCCGAGGTGCATGCCCATCGCGACGAGCCGGGCCTGCGCGCCGTCGTGCAAGTCGCGTTCGATGCGGCGCAGTTCGGCGGCGGAGGCGTCGACGGCGTCGTGCCGGGTCCGGGCGAGTTCCTCGACGCGCCGGCGCAGCTCGGCGCCGCGCGGGGCGAGCAGCCTGCGGGTGAGCGTGAAGTGGACGCGGAGCATGGGTTCCGCCGCGTAAGAGGCGATGACGGCGATGAGGGTGGCGAGTACCGCGGCGGCCAGCGCGGTGCCCTGACCACTGACCGGGATGAAGCCGTACCACCACGCTCCCCCGTCGAGCGCGCGCCAGAGTCCCGCCGCGACCACGTAGCCCTCGACCGGGTACACGACGAGCGCGGCGGGCAGCAGCGCGGTGCCGAAACCGGCGGTCATGTCGGCCACGAGCCAGCGCAGGTTCCGCCAGGTCGCCGGGTCGCGCAGCAGCCGCAGACACGCGCCCGGCTGTCCGAGCGGACCGGGCAGCCGGTCGCCGGGCTCGGGCCGGTACGCGGCCCGCGGGATCGTCACGCCGCACCAGCGCGCCGCCAGCTCCCGCCGTACGTCGGCGTGGGAGCGGACGAGTCGCAGCAGCGGCGGGGTGGTGAACAGGCCGACGCCGACCACGATGCAGACGATCGAGACGACGGACGTCACGAACAGGACGAGGGAGCCGGCGAGCGACAGCAGGGACAGCGCGAGGCCACGGGCCCCGGCCAGCGCCGCCCCCTTGATCCGTTCGATCCGTTCGATCCGTTCGATCCGTGTGCCGCGCATGTCGGTGATCCGTCCGCCGCCCCGTAGGCCCGCTCCGCTCAGATTATGCCGGGTCGGCTCCGGCGCCTCAGGCGGCAACGGCCACCGCCTCGACCGCCGGGGCGCGCAACACCCGCCGCGTCGTGACGAGTCCGGTGCCGAACGTCGCCGCGCCGGCGACGGCCACCGTGGCCGCCCAGATCCACGGCCCCTGCCCCGGCAGCACTCCGTCGGCACGCACCGCGGTGAACGGCACGAGCCCGGCGAGCGCCGCGATCGTCCCGGCGACCACGCCGGTGACCGTCAGGACCGCGCTCTCCGCGCCGACCATCGTGAGGACCTGGCCCGGGGTCGCGCCCGCGAGCCGCTGGCCGCCGAACTCGCGGCGCCGGTGGACGGTCGCCGCGTACAGGCTGTTGACCAGCATGATGCAGGCGAAGACGACGATGACGCCGACGACGATCAGGTTGAGCGTCGCGAGGTTCTTGTCGTCGACGCTGCGCGCGAGGCCGGAGGACGCGACCGCGTCGTTCTCCACGGCCTGCATGGAGAGCGTCGCCGTCGCGACACCGATGAAGAGGATCAGCGGCATCAGCACGGCGGAGAGGTCGCCGGCGCGCTGTCGTAGGTTGTGGACCGTCAAGTAACCGCTCGCGCCGGTCAGCGCGGTGAGCGGCCAGGTCAGCACCGCGAGCGCGGCGCGCAGCAGCGCGGGGGCGAACGCCGCGAAGCCGATGGAGAGCAGGATCGCGCCGTACGCGGGGAGCGCCATCAGCGCCGGATCGGTCGTGTCGAACGCGAAGGTGGCGCTCGCCGAGCAGACGCCGAGCACGAGCGCGGCGGTCCCGCCGACGGTCCGCAGGCGTCCGCGCGGGCGTCGCTCGCCGGCCTGCTGCCGGGTGGCGCGGCGCACCGCGAGGAACGCGGCACCGGTCGACGCCAGCACCGTCACCGCGGCGCCGCTGCCCGCCGCGACCGGCCCGAACACCGCATCGACGCCGTGCGCGACCTGCGCGGTGTCGTGGAAGGCACCCACCAGTGCGCGCCCGCCGAGCACCGCGGGTCCGATGGCGAGCAGGGACGCGACGACCCCGATCACGGCCGCCTCGCCGACGACCATGCGCTTGATCTGTGCAGGTGTCGCGCCGCAACTGCGGAGCAGGGACAGTTCCACGGCGCGCTGGCGTACGTTCACGGTCAGCGTGGAGGCGATCGCGAAGAACACCAGGAGCGTGCCGTACCCGCCGACCACGCTCGCGGACGTGGTCAGGGTCTCGGCGCTGGTGTCGTCGACGCCGGCCTGGGCGGCGGTGTCGTAGAGCGAGTCGAAGGACATGACGATCACGGCGCCGAGGAACGCGGACAGCAGTGTCGCGGCGAACCGTCCGGGGCGGTGCCGTACGGACCGCAGGGCCAGGGAGAACATGCGCTCACACCTCCATCTCGGTGTGCGTCGCGGCGTTGGCCGTGGTGGTCGCCGTCGGGCGGTCCCCGAGGTGCGCGAGCCGTTCGGCGACGGCGTCCACGCTCGGCGCGTCGAGGCGCCCGGCGAGCCGTCCGTCCGCGAGGAACAGCACCGTGTCGGCGTACGAGGCGGCCACCGGGTCGTGCGTGACCATCACGACGGTGCGGCCGTGCAGCCGCGCCGCCTCCCGGAGCAGGGTGAGGACTTCCCGCGCGCTGCGGGTGTCGAGCGCGCCGGTCGGCTCGTCGGCGAAGACCACGGCCGGTTCCGCGACCAGCGCGCGGGCGATCGCGACGCGCTGGCGCTGCCCGCCGGACAGTTCGGCGGGCCGATGCCCGAGGCGCTCCGCGAGCCCCACCTGGCGCAGCGTCTCGCGCACCCGCGCCCGGTCGACGCGCCGCCCGGCGAGTCGCAGCGGGAGGCTCGTGTTCTGCTCCACGGTGAGGGTGTCGAGGAGGTTGTACTGCTGGAACACGAACCCGATCCGGGTGCGGCGGAACTTGGTGAGCGCCGCTTCGGTGCCTCCGGTCAGCTCTTCCCCGTCGACCGTGACGATCCCGGCGTCCGGCCGGTCGAGGCCGGCCGCGCACTGGAGCAGTGTCGACTTGCCGGAGCCGGACGGCCCCATGACCGCGGTGAAACTCCCGGTGGGCAGACTCAGCGACACCCCGTCCAGCGCGGTCACCGCGGCCTCGTCCGTCCCGTACACCTTGTGCACCCGGTCGAGCCGGAGGGCCTCCGGGCTGCGTGCCGGCCGGGCCTTCCTGCGCGCACGACTCGTACGACCGACCATCGTCGGCACCTCCACGTCTTCACGTGGGGCACCGCTTGTGCCCCGGTGACGACGCTATGGAGCGACGGGTGCGGACACATTGGGCGCAGAGCCCCTCGGTGGGGTGGAGTTTCCTACACCTGGTGGTGGGGGTTCTCCTGGGCGCCCGGCGCTCGCGTGAAGTGTCGCGCCGTGGGGGCGAGGGCTGCGGCCGCCGGGGCCAGGAAGCAGATCGACGCGCAGCTGAGCAGCACCGGCCCGGCCCCGAAGGTGGTGATCGCTGGCGCGATGAGGGCGAGGCCGAGCGGGGCCAGGCCGTAGGAGAGCAGGAAGTCGAGGGAGGAAACGCGGGCGAGTTTGTCGGGGGCGATCTCGCGCTGCGTGGCCGTGAACCAGGGCACGTTGAACAGTTCGATGCCAAGGCCGGCCACCGCGTAGGCGGCGACGACCACCGCGGGGTGCACCGGCAGGGTCAGGCTGAGCGGGGCGAAACCGTAGACCGCGAGGCCCGCGAGCGCCGACCAGCCCTGGGAGCGCGGCCGCCAGCGGGCGATGACCAGGGCGCCGACGAGGGCTCCGACGGCGTACGCGGTGGTGGCCGCGGCGAGCACCGCCTCGGTGTCGTAGCGGTCGCGGCTGATCAACGGCAGGGCCACCCCCGTGGCGGAGTAGCCGGTGGCGATGACGGCGGTGAGGGCGCCGAGGCCGGCGACGAACCACGGGTGGCGGCGGGCCTCCCGCACACCCTCCAGGAACTCACGCCGGAACGAGGCCCGTTGGGGCGCCTGCGGCTCGGCCTCGACCCCCACTGGGGGTGTCTTCGCGCCGCGGCCGGGGACGAGCGCCGCCACCAGCCAGAGCGCTCCGATGCCCAGGAGCAGGGCCTTGATGTCGAGCACGGCGGCGAGCAGCGCGGCGAGCGAGGGACCCATCAACGTGCTCGCGCGGACCGCCAACGTCATTGCGGCATTGGCCTGTTGGCGTCGTCCGGGCTCGACGACCTCCGCCGCGAGCGCCTGGAACGCCGGTCGGCACGCCCCCTGCCCGGCGCCCGCGAGCAGCGCGGCACCGGCCATCAGGAGCAGCGAGCGCCCCAGGCCCGCGGCCAGCAGCGGCGCTGCCACGGCCGCGGCCAGCGCCGACCACAGGACCACGGCGCGGCGCGAGTGCCGGTCGGCCAGTACTCCGCCGATGGCGACCGCGCCGAGGAATCCGGCGGTGCGGGCCGCCAGGGCGAGGCCCAGGCCCGCCGCCGTGAGGTCGCGTTCGAGTACGGCGAGCCCGAGGACGAACGGCAGGGCCCAGGTCGCGAGGCCGGATGCGGTGGTGCCGGTCCACAGACGCAGGAAGACGGGGTCGAGCAGGACGGGCCGCGGGCGCGACGGCCGGGCGATGGCGGGGTCCTGGGGTGGCGAGGTGGTCACGGTTGGCGACTCCTATGGGTCGGCGATCGACGGGGATCGGGGGTGTTTTCGCCCAACAGGCAGGCGACGGGTTCGGTGGATTTTTTCGCCCAACAGGCAGGCAATCGCGCGGTATTAACCCGCAGCGCGCAGGTCTGCCGCCGGACCGCATGTCGGGCACGGACTAGCTTAGTGAAAACGATTGTCGTTACAGTACCCCTCGGGTTCCACCACCCCGCACCGGGGTGACGGCTCCCGTGCCTCCCCCTGCCCGCCACCACGAACACCCTTGAGGAGCAAGCCCCTTGCACCGCACCAACACACCGACCCCCACCACCGAAGGGACCCCCGCGTGAAGCACACCGACGAGGTGTTCGCGGCGGCACTCGGCGGCGAACTCGGTCCCGTTCCCTCGACGTTGACGGCCACCAGCGTCTTCTGGATCCACCACGGCACCCGGCTCGCGGGCGGTGATGTGACGTACCTCAACCAGTACGTTCTCGTCCGGCTCGGCGGCTCCTTCGGCGGCTGTGCCTTCGAGGCGGGCGAGATCGGGCCCGAGCTGTGCCGGGAGGTCTCCGGCAGCCCCCTCGACACGCTGCTCCGGGAGGGGCCGCGCCCGCTGCGGATCGCCGCCCTCGACGCGTATCTCGCTGAGCAGCGTCCGCACCGGGAGGCGGCCGGCGCCGAGCCCGTGACGCTCCCCGCGGGTCCGCCCGAGGTGCGCGCCGTCGCGCGGGACACCGCCATCGCCGGGCTCCTCGACCTTCCGGCGGGAGCCCGCGTCGGCCTCATCGGCGTCGTCAACCCGCTGGTCGCGGCGATCCGGGAGCGCGGCGGGGTTCCGCTCCCCTGCGATTTCAATCTGCGCGCCACCCAGTGGGGCGACGAGGTCACCGACGACATGCATCAGGTCCTCGACACCGCCGACGCGGTGGTCGCCACGGGCATGACGCTCGGCAACGGCAGCTTCGACACCATCCTGGAGCGCTGCCGCGCCCGCGCCGTCCCGCTGATCGTCTACGCGCAGTCCGGCAGCGCCGTCGCCCGCGCCTTCCTCGGGGACGGGGTGTCCGCGCTGTCCGCGGAGCCCTTCCCGTTCTCGCAGTTCAGCGCCGACCCGAGCACCCTGTATCGCTACCGGTCCGCGAGCGGCTCGTGACGGCTGGAACCCGTCGGGCCGCCCCCGGTGCCGTCCGCACCGGCACCGGGTACGCGCCCTGTCACCACGGCGAGATCCTGCAAGGCGTCTTCCGGGACGAGCACGGGCGATGTCGCCCGGGCCTCGTCACGCTCCCGATGAGCGAGCCGGGAACGCACGCCCATTTCACCCCCGGGCCCGGCGTGCTCACCGTCGTCCCCGCCGACCGCACGAAGGCGCTGCGCGCAGCCTCCCTCACCGTCGAGGAGTGCGCCTCGCAGTGTGAACGGGAGCCGTGCGGCGGCGTGTTGACACTGGTCGGCGACATTCCCGTCGGCCTCGGCATGGGCAGTTCCACCAGCGACGTGCTCGCCACCGTACGGGCCGTGGCCGACGCCTTCGGGCTGTGTCTCGCTCCCGACATGGTCACCCGGATCGCGCTGAGCGCCGAGCTGGCCTGCGACCCGCTGATGCTGGACGGCCGCCCGCGCCTGTTCGCCCAGCGGCACGGCCGCGTCCTCGAAGTGCTCGGCGAGGCGCTGCCCCCGGTGGTCGTCGTGGGCTGCACCCTGGCCGGCGGCGCCCCGGTCGACACCCTCGCCCTGCCCGCCCCCACCTGCGCCGACAGCGACGTCGACGCCTACGAGACACTGCGCGCCCAGCTGCGTCGCGCCGTGCGTGACCGCGACCCCGCCCTGCTCGGCCGCGTCGCCACGGCCAGCGCCCGCCGCGCTCAACTGCGGCTCGGTCACGCCGGGTTCGAGACGCTCACCGCCCTCGCGGACCGGGCAGGAGCCGTCGGCGTACAGATCGCGCACAGCGGGTCCGTCGCCGGTGTCCTCTTCGATCCGGCGGCCCCCGGGGCCCGGCGTCGCATCCGCCGCTGCGCGCGGGACCTGGACCGTGCGGGCCTGCCCGTCACCCGGACGTTCACGACCTTCCCCACACCTGAGGAGTTCGCCCATGGAGCAGCACATAGCCGAGGCGATCGGCCGACCGGACCTGATACGCCTCGACGACCGGCTCGTCTGTCTGCGCTTTGAGACCATGAAGGTGGTCTCCGCCCTGACCGCCGTCGAGCATCTGCTCGTCACGGGCGCGGTCCGCCGCGGCGACACCCTCCTCGACAGCTCGAGCGGCATCTACGCCTACGCGCTCGCGCTGGCCTGCCACCGGCACGGCATGCGCTGCCACATCGTCGGTTCCACCACCGTCGACCACACGCTGCGCACCCAACTCGCGCTGCTGGGCGCCACGTTGGAGCAGATGGAGCCGTGCGCCGACCTCAAGCTGGACCAGAAGCGGCGCGTCGCCCGCATCCAGGAGATCCTCGCCGAGCACCCCGACTACCACTGGATGCGCCAGTACCACGACGACATCCACTATCTCGGCTATCGCGCGGTCGCCGACCACGTACGCGAGCAGTTGGGCGCGGGCGAGCCGCTCACGGTCGTCGGCGGCGTCGGGTCCGGTGTCTCGACCGGGGCCCTCGCCCGCTATCTGCGGGAGTCGGGCGGCGATGTCCGCCTCGTCGGTGTGCAGCCCTTCGGGAGCATCACCTTCGGCAGCGAACACGTCGCCGACCCCGACATCATCATCGCCGGGATCGGCAGCTCCATCCCGTTCGGCAACGTCGACCACGCGTCGTACGACGTCGTCCACTGGGTCTCGTTCGACGCCGCGCTCGCCGGCAGCGTCGATCTGCTGCGCCGCCATGCCGTGTTCGCCGGCCTGTCCACGGGGGCCGGGCACCTCGCGGCCGGCTGGGAACGGGGCCAGGACCCGGGGCGCACCGTGCTGTTCATCGCCGCAGACACCGGCCACCGCTATGTGGACAGTGTCTTCGCCCGCCACCACGAGGCCGCCCGCGTGGCGGACCTCGCCCCGCGCGCCGTCGCCTCCCTCGACGAACTCGCCCCGCCCTGGTGCCGGATGAGCTGGGACGGGGCGGACGCGCCCGCCTCCGCGGTGGCGTAGGCGGGCGCCGATCCCGACGAGGCACCGATCCCGACGAGCCCCACGACCGTTCCTCTCCATGGAAAGGGTGGCCGCATGCCCCCGCCCCTCACCACCGCGCCGACCACACGGGCCGCCGACCCGGAGTCGACGCCCGCCAAGAAGAGGCTCCTCGCCACCCTCCCCGGCATGCTTCTGACCTGCGTGGTTCTCGGTGCGTTGCTCGTCGTCTCGGTCGTGGTCGCCATCGGCCTCGGAGCCGCCGTGGTCACCCCGGGCGAGACCGCGCACTACCTGTTGGCCGCGCTGACCGGCGGGACGATCCGGGCCGACGAGGTCACCACGTACCAGATCGTCTGGCAGATCCGGACGCCGCGCGTCCTGCTCGCCGCGCTGGTCGGTGCGGGCCTGAGCGCGGTCGGTGTCGCCGTCCAGGCCATGGTGCGCAACGCGCTCGCCGACCCGTTCGTCCTTGGTGTCTCGTCCGGGGCCTCGGTCGGAGCGGTCACCGTCACGGTCACAGGAGGGCTCGCCGCGCTCGGCATCTACGCGGTGTCGGCGGGCGCGTTCCTCGGCGCGCTGGCCGCGTCCGTCCTCGTGTACGTGGCCTCCGCGCGCCGCGGCGCGCTCTCGCCGCTGCGCCTCGTCCTGACCGGCGTGGCCCTGTCGTTCGGCTTCCAGGCGCTGATGAGCGTCATCGTCTACCTCGCCCCCGACAGCGAGGCCACCAGCACCGTCCTGCACTGGACGCTCGGCGGCTTCGGTGCAGCCACCTGGGGTGCGCTGCCCCTCGTGGCCGCCGTGGTGGTGGTCGGCGTGGTCGTCCTGCACCGGCACGCCCGCGCCCTCGACCTCCTCGCGCTCGGCGACGAGGCCGCGACGAGCCTGGGCATCGACCCCGACCGGCACCGCAAAGCACTGCTCCTGCTGGTCTCCCTCGTCACCGGAGTCCTGGTCTCGGTCAGCGGTGCCATCGCCTTCGTCGGTCTGGTGCTGCCGCATCTGGTGCGCATGGTGGTCGGCGCCACCCACGCCCGGGTGCTGACCGTCGCGCCGCTCGCAGGAGCCGTGTTCATGGTCTGGGTCGACCTGGTCTCCCGCACGCTGGCCGCCCCGCGCGAACTGCCCCTCGGTGTCATCACCGCGCTCGTCGGCGTGCCGGTCTTCATCACGTTGATGCGCCGCAACGGCTATGTGTTCGGGGGCCGTTGACATGGAACTGCGACTCGACGGCCTCTCGGTCGTCACCGACGGGAAGAGCCTCGTACGCGACCTGTCCCTCGACGTACCCGAGGCCGAGGTCGTGGGCCTCGTCGGCCCCAACGGCAGCGGCAAGTCCACCGCGCTGCGCTGCGTCTACCGGGCACTGCGCCCCACCTCGGGCGCCGTACAAGTAGGCGGGGACGACGTGTCAGGGCTGCCGCTGCGGCGCAGTGCGCAGCTCATCGCGGCCATGACACAGGACGGCGCCGTCGACCTCGACTTCACCGTCGAAGAGGCCGTCGCGTTGGGCCGCGCGCCCCACCTGCGGGGCAATCAGCGCCTGAGCCGGCACGAACGCGAAGTGTGCGCCGCGACCATGGACCGTCTCGGCATCGGCCACCTCGCCGACCGCGGCGTCCTGACCCTGTCCGGCGGCGAACGCCAACGCGTTCTGCTCGCCCGCGCGCTCGTGCAGGACCCCGAGATCCTGGTCCTGGACGAGCCGACCAACCACCTCGACGTACGCCACCAGGTACAACTCCTGTCCCTGCTAAGGGAGTCGGGGCTGACCGTGCTGATCGTCCTGCACGACCTCAACCTCGCCGCGGCCGCCTGCGACCGGATCGGCGTGCTGTCGCAGGGACGGCTGGTGACGGCCGGGACGCCCAAGGACGTCCTGACACCCGAGCTGGTCGAGGACGTGTTCGGGGTCGAGGCGAGCGTCGTGCCGCACCCGCTGACGGGCGATCCCCAGCTGCTCTACTCGCTCACCCCCGCCTCCGACCCGACCACCTGACCCCACCCACTCGCCACACACCGAAAGGTGCATCACGCATGCCGCAACTCCTCCCGCCCCGTGCCTCGTTCCGCAGACGGGCCGCCCTGAGCGCCGCCGTGGCCACCGCATTCCTGGCCACCGCCTGCGGCGCCTCCGTGGATCCCGGCTCCAAGGCGGCCGCCGCCGAGAAGACCACCGTCAAGCGGTGCGGCGAGAGCGTCGCGTACACGAAGCCGAAGCGCGCCGTCGCCTATGAGGGCGGCAGCGCCGACAAGCTGTTCAGCCTGGGCCTGACCGACCGGGTGCTCGGCTACGTCATGCCGCCCGCGAACCCGCCGGTGGAGCTGTCGCCGTGGGCCAAGGAGTACGCCAAGGTCAAGAAGCTCAGCGACGACCTCCTCAACAAGGAGATCGTGGTCGACGCCAAGGCCGACTTCGTGGTCGCGGGCTGGAACTCCGGCTTCAGCGATCAGCGGGGCATCACCCCCGCGATCCTCGACAAGCTGGGCGTGCAGAGCTTCCTGCACACCGAGAGCTGCTTCAACTATCCCAAGTACCCGCAGAAACTCACCCCGTTCAAGGCCCTCTACTCCGACCTGGAGCGACTCGGGAAGATCTTCGGAGTGGAGGGGCGGGCGAAGGACGTCGTCGGCGACCTCGAGCAGCGCGTGCGGGCCGTCGAGGCGAAGGCGCCCAAGGGCGAGCGCGTGCCGGTCTTCCTCTACGACTCGGGCACGGACCAGCCGTTCACGGCGGGCGCCCAGGTCCCGCCCACCGACATCATCAAGAGCGCCGGTGGGCGCAACGTCTTCGCCGACGTCGATCAGCGCTGGACACAGGTCAACTGGGAGGCCGTCGCCACCAGTCGGCCCGAGGTCGTCATCATCCTCGACTACGGCGACCAGCCCGCCAAGAAGAAGATCCAATTCCTGAGGAGCTCGCCGCACACCAGGGATCTGCCCGCGGTCAAGAAGAACAACTTCTTCGTCCTCGACTACAACGAGGGCATCAGTGGACCGCGCAACATCGACGGCCTGGAGAAGTTCGGCAAGTATCTGCGCGACCTGAAGCGCTGACGCTACTCCAAAGGACAACTGGTGAGCAGCGTCGCGGAGTTCGCGTCCGCCGGGCGCCGGACGGTGTGACCGGCCGGGGGCCGCCCTTTGCCCGCGATCCACTCCTCCATGGCCTCGAAGGCGGCCCGGTGGCACGGCACGATCGGGCGGAGCTTGTCGGGGAAGGCGTCGACGAGGGAGTCGACGTGGGTGCCGACCTCGATGCGGTAGTAGCGCAGCAGGGCGCCCCGGCCGGACTCCCGCACCATGTCGGCGTAGACGTCTGAGCCCTGGCTGGCAGGGAGCAGAACGTCGAGGGTGCCCTGGAGGGTGATCAGGGGTTTGCCGATGCGGCCGGTCAGAGCGATGCGGTCGACGGCGCGGTGAACCGCGGCGGGGCGGTCCGCGTAGGCGTAGTCGGCATCGCACGCCGGGGTTCCCGGGGCGCAGTAGGGGGTCCCGGCCTCGGTCGCGCCGTCGTAGTCCGGGTCGAGTTCCTCGCGGTAGATGCGCTGGGTGAGGTCCCAGTAGACCTTGTGGTGGTAGGGCCACAGGAACTCGGATCCGGCCGGGTAGCCCGCCTTGTGCATGGCCTGCTGCGCGGCTTCGGCGCCCTCGCCCCCGGCCGCGTACGTCGGGTAATCGCGCAGGGCCGGGGGCAGGAAGGTGAGCGGGTTGGGGCCGTCGGTGCGCCAGAGGGTGCCCTCCCAGTCCACTCCTCCGTCGTACAGCTCCGGTGGTTCTCCAGTTGCCAGCGCACCAGGTAGCCGCCGTTGGACATGCCGGTGGCGAGGGTACGGGTGGGCGGACTGTGGTAGCGCCAGTCGGCGATCGCCCGGTCGTTGGCGTACTGCTCGCGGTTTGCCGGGGTTCCGGAGACCACGAGGCCGCCGTTCCAGTGGTCGGGCAGCCGGATCACGAACTGGGCGTCGTGGTTCCACCCGTGGTTGGTGTTCGTGGTGGAGGTGTCGGGGAAGTAGCCGTCGATCTGGATGCCGGGGACGCCGGTGGGGGTCGGCAGATCCTTGGGCGTGAGGCCGTTGTAGTCGGCCGGGTCCGTGTGACCGGACCCGGCCGTGCCCGCTGTCGTCAACTCGTCCAGACAGTAGGCCTGTTGGCGTTCGGCGCCGGGTACGCGCAGTTGGGCGCGGGCGGCGCAGTGACCGCCGCCGGTCGCCGCTCCGGCTGCCGGTGCCGTCGCGGTGGACGCGAGGAACAGTGAGCAGATTCCCGCGAGCGACAGTGCCGCGCGTGCGGTCCGTCTGCGGTGCGTACGGGTTTCCGTGCGGGCCGGGGGCATCCGTTCCTCCAAGTGACGTGTGACGGGGCTTGTCAGCCGCCGAGGCCGAAGAACTTGCTGATCCAGTGGCTTGAGCAGATCGAGTCCAGGAAGTACGGAGCGCCGGTGCTGCCGCACTGCTCGGCGCCGGTTCCCGGGTCGACGGGGGTGCCGTGGTTGATGCCCGGCACCTTGTCGACCTCGACGGCCACCGTGCCGTCGGACGTCGCGTACGAGTCCTGCTGGGTCGCGTTCGGGCCGATGCTCGCGGTCCTTGTGGGTGTCTGGCCCACGCCGTGCAACTCCGTCCACTGGTCGCGGAGTTCGGTGCCGTTGCGCGGTGCGACGGTGGTGTCCTTGTCGCCGTACCAGATGGCGACGCGCGGCCAGGGGCCGGAGTACGACGGGTTGGCGTCACGCACAAGCCGGGCCCATTCGCTCGGGCTCTTGTCCACGCCCGGGTTCATGCAGGAGTACGCGCCGAGGACGTCCTTCGCGCACCCGGAGGGCAGGCCCGCGACGATCGCGCCGGCGGCGAACACGTCCGGGTAGGCGGCCAGCACGGCCGAGGTCATGGCGCCGCCCGCGGACAGACCCGTCACGAACACCTTCTCGGCGTCGCCGCCGTAGGACGACACCGCGTGGTCGGCCATCTGCTTGATCGACAGCGCCTCGCCCTGGTCACGCCGGACATCGCCGGGCTGGAACCAGTTGAAGCACTTGTTCAGGTTGTTCGACGACGTCGTCTCGGCGAGCACGAGCACGAACCCGTCGCGGTCGGCCATCTCGGGCAGGCCCGAGTTGTCGGCGTACGTCTGAGCGTTCTGCGTGCATCCGTGCAGCGCGAGCACCACGGGCGCGTTGTCCGGCAGTGCCGGCGGCTTGTAGACGTACATGTTCAACCCACCAGGGTTTGAGCCGAAGTTGCCGACCCGCGTGAGGGTCACGGCGGCACTCGCCGAGGGCGCGGGACCGATGAGGACGGACGCGAGCACGAGCGAGGCGACGGCGGCGAAACCGGCCGTCAAACGGCTCCACCGGCTGCGGGGCCGCGCATGGTGTGAGGGCACTGACATGCGGAACGCTCCTCGATTCGACACATGCCCGTTAGCACCGGGCATGTTCGGAACCGTAGGGTCGGGCCCGTCGCGTCACTATGGTTCCGGGCACCACAGGGACACGTACCGGTTTCGGTGCCGGACGGATTGCCGGGCCCCGGCGCGTCTGCTACACGCCCCCGCTTCGGCCGGTCACTGCTCGGCGTCGCGGACCAATAGGGCGATCTGTACCCGGTTCTCGACCCCCAACTTGGCGAACAGGCTGCCCGTGTGCGCCTTGACGGTCCCGACGCTGATGCGCAGCCGTTCGGCGATCTCCGGGTTGCCGAGCCCGTCCGCGATGGCCCTGGCGGTGTCGAGTTCGCGCGCGGTCAACGCGGACAGCCGCCTCCGTGCCCTCTCGCGTGATGTGTCGCGGGAGTGCGCGGAGTCCGGTGCGGTGGCTGCCGCGATCACCCGCGCCGTGGCCGCGGGGGACAGCACGGGTTGGCCGTCCGCGACGGTGCGCACCGCGTCGACGAGGTGCGCGGGCCTGGTGTCCTTGAGGACGAATCCGAGAGCTCCCGAGCGCAGCGCGCCCAGCACCAGCTCGTCGGAGTCGAAGGTGGTCAGCATGAGCACCCGCGGAGGATCCGGCCGGCCGAGCAGTTCCCGGGTCGTGTCGAGACCGTCGCGTCCCGGCATCCGTACGTCCATCAGCACGACGTCCGGCCGCAGCTCCTCGGCCGCCGCGAGCCCGCTGTCGCCGTCGGCCGCCTCGCCGACGACGGTCAGGTCGGGTTCGCCGTCGACCACGAGCCGCAGTGCCATCCGGACGAGTTCCTCGTCGTCGACGATGAGGACGCGTACCGGCTGCTGTCGGCTGTTCACTCGTGCCCTCTTTCGCCGTGGTGCTTCGCGTTCGGCCAGGGTAGGCGTGCCGTGAGGACGTATCCATGGTCGGACGTGGGGTGGTGGTCGAGTTCGCCGCCGGCGAGGGTGATGCGTTCGCCGAGGCCGAGCAGGCCGTAGCCCGAGCTCGGCGGTGGTGCGGTGCCCGTGGTGGCCCGGGAGTTGCGGACCGTGACGTGCAGGGTGTCGCCGGGCGTTCCGTCCAGCGTGATGTGCACACGGGCTCCGGGAGCGTGTTTCGCGGCGTTGGTGAGTCCTTCTTGGACGAAGCGGTAGCAGGTGCGCCCCAGGGCGTCGGGCGGGTTGCTTGTCACGGTGGTGGTGTAGTCGACATCCACCCCGGACGAGCGGGCGTCGGCCACCAGGTCCGGGATCCGGTCCAAGGAGGGCTGCGGTGGTTCCGGTCCGGCCGGGTCGGCGCGGAGCACCCCGAGTACGTCACGTAGTTCCTCGAGTGCCTGCCGGGAGCCGTCGGCGATGCCGCGGACCAGTGTGCGGTTCTCCTCCGCCGGCAGATCGGCGCGGTGGTCCAGGGCTCCGGCCTGCATGGCGACCAGGGAGATCCGGTGTGCGAGCACGTCGTGCATCTCGCGGGCGATCCGGTTGCGCTCCACCGCCCGCACCTGTGCCACGCGGGCGGCGTGCTCGCGCTCCATGCTGTCCGCCCGGTCCCGCAGCGAGCGCACTTCGACGCGCCGCGCGCCGATGGCCATGCCCACGGCCACCGCGATCCCCGCGGCCAGCGCCGGGAGCACGATCTCGAGCCACCACGAGCCCTCCGGCGTCCGGATCGCGTAGACCCGGTCGGTGAACTGTCCCCCGGTCACGTAGGCGAGTACGACGGCCCCGATCTCCAGGGGGCGGCGGCGGGCGGCGACCGAGCCCAGCGCCCACAGGGCCGCTCCGGCGGCGGCCGCCGAGACGGTCGCCGCGGCCACGACCGTGAGGGCGACGGCGACCGGGAAGCGCCGCCGCCACAGCAGCACCGCGAGACATCCGAGCGCCACCAGCGGATCGCCGAGGCGGAACCAGGTTCCCGTCCCGCCGCCCTGCCAATGCACCGCCACACCGGTGTAGAGCCAAGCGACCGCGCCCACGGCCGCGGCCGCCAGCAGCCGCCAGGTCTGCTGCCACGCTCCGAGGCGCGGCGAGAGGTCCGTGTTCACCCGGCAATTATCGCGAGGGCAACCCGCCGGTACGTCCGACCTGAGGCGGGTGCGCCTATGACCAAGGTCGAAGACGGGCCGGGCCGCCGGGCCGATGTGCGGGCCGCGCCGGACGGCGAGAGTCGTTCACGCGCCGTGCCGACCGGATCCGCCGTGCGCTCCCCCATGTCATCTCCTCAGGAGGAAAACAGATGCGCAGAAGGCCCCTGTCCCTCGCCCTCGCCATCCTCACGGTCGCGGCGACCGCGACGACCGGCGCGTCGGCGGCGACACCGGACACCGAGGCGGGAGCGGCGGACTCCCCGCGCTGGGGCGCGTGCCCGCAGCAGGACCCGCCGAAGGACTCACCGAAGGACCCGCACCAGAAATCGTCATCGCGCCTCGAATGCTCGACGCTCCAAGTCCCCCTCGACTACGGCGAACCCGACGGCCGGCGGATCGAGATCGCGATCTCCCGTCTGGCGAGCGACAAGCCCGCCAAGCGTCGCGGTGTGCTGTTCGTCAACCCCGGCGGCCCCGGCGGCGAGGGGCTCGACTACCCGGCCCTGCTCGCACCCACGCTGCCGCAGAGCGTGCTCGACTCGTACGACGTGATCGGCTTTGACCCCCGTGGCGTCGGCCGGAGCACACCCGTGACCTGCGACCTGACGCCACAGCAGCGGCAACGCGGCAACTTTCCGCAGTACGCGCACACCGCGGCCGACGTCCTGCGGGAGACGAAGCACGCGCGGACCGTCGCCCGGCAGTGCGCCGCCTCGCGCACGTCGTGGATGCTCCCGCACATCACCACCGCGAACACGGCGCGCGACATGGACCGCGTCCGGGCGGCACTGGGCGCGCCGAAGCTGTCGTACCTCGGTCACTCCTACGGCACCCACCTCGGCGCGGTGTACACGACGCTGTTCCCCGAGCGCAGCGACCGGATCGTGCTCGACAGCAACCTGGGGCCCGACGGCTATGACCGCACCGCCTTCCGGATGCTGGGCCGTGGCATGCAGGACCGGTTCCCGGACTTCGCCGCGTACGCCGCCGCGCACCCCGAGTACGGTCTCGGCGCCACTCCGCGGCAGGTGACCGCCACGTTCTTCCGGCTCGCGAAACGGCTGGACGCACACCCGGTCGACGGCATCGACGGGACGGCGTTTCGCGGGCTGACCTTCGACCGCCTCTACAGCGACGCCCTCATGCCGACGCTGGCGAAGGACTGGCAGGCGCTCGACCAGGGCAAGCCGCCGTCGCCCGCCCCGTCGGCGCCGGAGAACCTCATGGCCGCCTGGCTCCACGTGCTCTGCAATGACACCCGCTGGCCGAGGCAGGTCCGTGACTACCAGCGCGACGCGGCGCTCGACCGCCTCAGGTACCCGATGGTGGGCGGGTCCACCGGAAGCATCGGCCCGTGCGCGTACTGGCCGGACCAGCACGCCGAGCCACCGGTGCGCATCACCGACCGGGGCCCCTCGAACGTCCTGATGGCGCAGAACGAGCGGGACCCCGGGACGCCACTGGCCGGGGCGAGGAAGCTGCGCCAGGCCCTCGGCAAGCGGGCCACGATGGTGACGGTCGATCAGGGCGGCCACGGTGTCTATCCGTTCGGCCGCAACACGTGCGCGAACGACACGGTGACCGCGTTCCTGACCACCGGACAGCGCCCGTCGCGGGACCTCGCGTGCGCTGCCGAGCCGGGCAAGTGAAGGGGGCGCGCACATGATCCGGGAATGGCGGCGGGGACGGGCCCTGCGGCGTGTGGAGCCGGGCGACGGGCGTCCGTTGAAGCGGTTCCGTTGGTGGCAGATTCCGTTCCGGGCGCTGTTCCATCTGCCCCTGACGCTCCCCGACGGTCGGCAGGAGGTGTACTCCGTCGACGTCAGGCACGGCCAGAACCAGTCGTCCGGCAACGTCAGGGCCCGCCTCTACCTCGGCGGCAGGCTCCACTCGCAGTCCCGGATCCCCGCCGTGCTGCCCGTGCCCGGCGGCGTCGTCGAGGTCCGGATGAGCGGCTTCGGGCTGAAGCGCTGCCACTACGTCACCGATGACGGGGCCGAGTATCAACTCACCCCGGACCCCGCCTCGGCCGAGGGACGCCGGGCGCGACTCGACCGGTCTCACCCCGCGCTGAGCCGCTGCCTGGCAGCTATCTCGGTGCTCGTCCTCGTCGCCGCGCTGGCCCTCCTCGTGCCGCAACTCGTCGAACAGCTCACGGCGCCGCCCCCCATCGCTGAACACACCGGCCGGTTCCACTCCCCCGTCGACCTGTCGAAGTGGGGCAACATCGCGGTCGGTATCGCCACGGCGGTGGCCAGCACGGAGCGGGCGCTGCGGTTGCGCTACAGCCGGCTGCTCGACGGCGCGGCGGGCTGAACGAGCAGACACCATCCGGCGGCGCGGCCGGTCAGCGCGCGGGCGGCACCGTCGACGCCCTCGGGATCAGCCGCAGCGGCAGCTCCCGATGGGCGGCGGGGTCGGCGTCCGGGGCCGCGATCAGGTCCGTGACCATGCCGCCGGCCACCGCACCCAGGCTCACCGGGTCCTGCGCCACGGTGGTCAGGCGGGCCCACTCCGCCACCGGATGGTCGTCGAAGCCCACCACGGAGAGCTGTTCGGGGACCTCGATCCGGGCCTCGCGCAGGGCCGTGAGCAGGTCGAGCGCGAGTTCGTCGGTCTCGGCGAAGACCGCGGTGGGCGGGTCGGCGAGGGTCGTCATGTCCCCGATGGCCTCCAGCGCCGAACGCCGTCCGTGCGGCACCTCGCGTACGAGGGCGGGTTCGGTCCCCGCCTCGGCCAGGGCTTCGAGGCATCCCGTCCTGCGCTGCCGGGAGCTGTAGGTGAAACCGTCGCTCCGGCTGCCGCAGAGGTACGCGATGCGGCGGTGGCCGAGGGTGAGCAGATGCCGGGTGGCGGTGCGGCCGCCCGCGACATCGTCCACGTACACGCTCGGCCGGCCCTCGACCTTGCGGCTGACGTACACGACCGGCATGCCGAGGCCGTCGAGGCGGGCCGTCTCCTCCTCGGTGAGGTCGAAGCTGAGCACCATCAGCGCGTCGGCGTTGCGCCGGGCCGGGAGCCGCTCGAAGAAGGCCTTCCGCTCGGCCAGTTCGGCGACGGGGTAGATCAGCAGATCCAGGCCCGCGCCGCTCAACTGCGTGCTCAGGCCCTGCAATACGCAGCCCACGAACCAGGAGGAGAGCGTGGGGGCCAGCACCGCGACGTTGCCCGTGCGTCCCGTGACCAGCGAGGACGCCTGGCGGGACACCACGAACTCCAGCTCCCTCGCGGCCTGTTCGACACGTTGGCGCGCGTCCGGCGAGACGGTGGACATGCCGCGCAGGGTGCGCGAGACGGTGGAGACCGAGACCCCGGCCCGCTCGGCCACGTCGGCCATCGTCGGGTATCGCTGGTCGGATATCGGCATGGCGGGAACGTAGCACGGTGGTGACACGCGTCGACAGACTCCTGAGAACGTTGTCTCCAACTCCGGTCTGTGCAGACCCATTGACCGTGCCGGACAGCTCTGCCTAGCGTGCAAGCGTTCTCAGGAAGTTGTCAGCGATGGGTCAGCCGCCACCTCGGCAGGAGCAACTCCCCATGACATTGAGCCGTAGAAGAACCCTGTCCTCCTTGGGTATCGCTGCCGGTACCGCCGCCGCTGCCCCGCTCGTCCCGGCCTGTTCGCGGGCCTCGGCCACTCCCCCGGATCCGGCCGAGGCACAGCAGGTGCCGCGCGGGAAGACGACCATCGACTGGTGGTACAGCTCGGTGGCCGCCAAGGACGGCGGTGATCTGGCACCCCGTCTGATCAGCGCTTTCCGCAAGCGGTATCCGCAGATCTCGGTGAACATCATCAAGGCGCCGGCCAGCACCGACACCCAACGCTCGGCGCTGTCCACCCAGTTGGCGGCCGGCAGCGCGAGCCCGGACGTCTACCAGGGTGACATCACCTGGGCCGCCCAGTTCGGCGCCGCCTCCTTCGCGCTGCCGGTGGAGTCGCTGCTGGACGAGGAGGAGTGGCAGCGTTATCCCAAGGCCCTGCTCACCTCGCTCGGTTATCAGGGTCACCGGTACGCCTTTCCCCTGTACCAGGACCAGCCGTACCTCTACTACCGCCGCGATCTGCTGCACAAGCACGGGCTGCGGGTGCCGCGCACGTGGGAGGAGCTGATGCGTACCGCACAGCGGGTCCAGCGGGCCGGGGACATCAAGCACGGCTTCGTCTGGCAGGGCAATGTCTACGAGGGGATGACCTGCAACGTCACCGAGATCCTCGCGGACGCCGGCGGCCAGGCGCTGTCTCCCGACGGCAGCCGCGCCACCTTCGCGGGGCCGGCCGCCGAACGGGCCCTCGGCCTGATGCGGGACCTGGTGACCAGCCGCGTCTCCCCGTCCGCCGTCTCCACGTTCATCGAGCAGAACACGATCGACGACTTCTCCGCCGGCCGCTCGCTGTTCCTGCGGAACTGGCCCTACGCGTGGGGAGTGGTCGCCAACCCGGACTCCTCCTCCGTGGCCGGGAAGGTCGGCGCCGCGCTGCGTCCCGGCTTCGAGGGGCGCGAGGGCGGCCTCGGCTGCCTGGGCGGCTGGTGCAACTACCTCAACCCGCACTCCCGCAAGCTGGGCGCGGCCGCGGCCTTCGCCAAGTTCATCGCCCAGGAGGGTCAGATGGTTCTCGCCGAGCACGGCGCGCAGCTGCCCACGACCCGCGAGGCCCTCAACAGCCGCTGGATCCGCGGCTCGAAGAACCCCGTCTACGCCCTGGCACCGGAGATGAAGCTCGTCGCGCGCCCGACCCGCAATCCGTCGTACCCGCAGGTGAGCAAGGCGATCTATACGCATGCGAACCGGGTCCTCACCGGTGTGCCGGTGGCCCGTGCGGTCGCCGACGCGCAGGACCAGCTGACCGCCGCGCTCGCCGGGGAGTCGCTGTGACGGCCCCGGTGCGGCAGTCGCGTCCCCGCCCGGACGCGGCGACGAGCGTGCCGGGTTCCGCGCCGTCGGGTCGGGCGGACGATTCGAGTCTGCGGCGCCGCAAGGCACGGACCGGGTGGCTGTTCACCGCTCCGACGCTGGTCGTGGTGGCTCTGGTGACGCTCTTCCCGGTGCTGTACTCCGTCGTGACCAGCTTCGCCAAGATCCGCTTCACCTTCGGCGGCATGGAGGTCCAGGAGTGGACGGTCGCCAACTACGCGACGATGTTCTCCAGTTCCGCATGGTTGGACGCGCTGGTGTTCACCGTGGGCTACACGCTGGGCACGGTGGCGGTCGAGATCGTGCTCGGCATCGCGGTGGCGGTGCTCCTCGAGCGTCTCGAGGCGGGGCGCGGCTGGATCCTGGCGCTGCTCCTCATCCCCTGGTCGCTGATCACCGTCGTCTCGGCGCAGCTGTGGGCGTATCTGTACGACGCCGGGTACGGGGCGGTGACCTGGCTGTTCGGCCTGGTCATGGATGCGCCGCCGGTGATCCTCGGCAAGCCCGTGCCGGCCATCGCGGGGCTGGCGGTGGCGGACATCTGGAAGACGACCCCGTTCGTCGCCGTGATCATCCTGGCCGGCCTGGTGAAGATCCCTCAGGAACGGTACGAGGCGGCAGAGGTGGACGGCGCCAACGCCTGGACGACGTTCCGCCTGGTGGTGCTGCCCGCGCTGCGGCCGGTCATCGCGGTGGCGGTGCTGTTCCGCGTCCTTCAGGCCTTCGGCATCTTCGACCTGCCGTTCGTCCTCACCCAGGGCGGTCCCGGCACGGCCACGCAGTCGCTGGCGATCCTCGGCTACAAGGCGCTGTTCCAGGACCTCAACGTCGGCCTCGGGGCGGCGATCGCCACGGCGACGGGGGCGCTGGTGGCCATCGGCTGTCTGCTGTTCCTACGGGCCTTCAAGATGCAGGTGGACGAGGGAGGGGTGGGCCGATGAGCCGCCGCGGACGACAGGCGACCGGCGTGCGGCGCTGGCTGAACGTCGTGAACATCGGGGCGTTCGTCCTCGTCATCGTGGTCTCCCTGCCGCTGCTGTGGATGGCGGTGACGTCCTTCAAGTCGGAGGCCGAGCTGGGCGCCTCGCCGCCCTCCGTGCTGCCCAAGGACCCCACGTGGGCGCATTACGCGCGGGCGCTGACCTCGGCCGGCTTCGACCGCTATCTCCTCAACAGCGCGGTGGTGTGCCTCAGTGCCACCGCCATCGTCCTCGGCCTCGGCCTGTTCTCCGGCTACGCCCTGGGCAGGCTGCCACTGCGCGGCCGCGGCCCCATCATGGTGGCACTGCTGATGATCTCGGTGTTCCCGACCATCGCCGTGGTCACCCCGCTCTATCTGGTCGAACGCCGGCTCGACCTGCTCAACAGCTACTGGGGCCTGATCATCCCGTACGTCGCCTTCCACCTGCCGTTCGCGGTGTGGATCCTGCGCAACTCGCTGCTCGACATCCCCCATGAGCTGGAGGAGTCGGCGACGGTCGACGGCGCGTCCCCGGTCCGCACCCTCCTGTCGGTGATCCTGCCGCAGGCCAGGCCCGCCCTGTTCACCGCCGGGGTGTTCACGTTCACCGCCACCTGGACCGAGTTCCTGATGGCCCTGACCTTCAACTCCGCCGACGACTTCCGCACCGTGCCGGTGGGCATCGCCCTCTTCTCCGGTGTCTACGAGATCCCCTTCGGCACGATCTTCGCCGGTGCCATGGCCGCGACGGTTCCCATCGCGCTCCTGGTGCTGATCTTCCGCCGCAGCGTGCTCTCCGGTCTGACCGACGGCGCGGTCAAGGGATGACTCTGCGGCCGCCTTCCTCCCCCACCACCCGACAACGTACGGAGTCCGCATGACCAAGCACACCACGGACCGCGCTCCCCACACCGTCGACAACTCCCCGCAGAACGCCGACTGGTGGCGTCAGGCCGTCGTCTACCAGATCTATCCGCGCAGCTTCGCCGACTCCAACGGTGACGGCATCGGCGACCTCGTCGGCATCACCCGCCGCCTCGACCACCTCGCCGATCTGGGCGTGGACGCGATCTGGCTGAGCCCGTTCTACCCGTCGGAGCTGAAGGACGGCGGCTACGACGTCGCCGACTACCGGGATGTCGACCCGCGGCTCGGCACCCTCGACGACTTCGACGCCATGGTCGCCGAGGCGCACCGCCTCGGCCTGAAGGTGTTCGTCGACATCGTCCCCAATCACACCTCCGACCAGCACGTCTGGTTCCAGGAGGCGCTGGCGTCCCCGCCGGGCTCGCCGGCCCGCGCACGCTATGTCTTCCGCGACGGCTCGGGCCCCGACGGCTCGCTGCCGCCCACCGACTGGGAGGCCAGCTTCTCCGGCAACGCCTGGAAGCAGGTGCCCGACGGGCAGTGGTACCTGCACCTGTTCGCCCCCGAACAGCCCGACCTGAACTGGGAACACGACGACGTACGGGCCGACTTCCAGGAGACCCTGCGGTTCTGGTCCGACCGCGGCGTCGACGGCTTCCGTATCGACGTGGCCCACGGCTGCGCCAAGGACCTGTCCGGGCCGCTGGCCGACATCGGCCGCCCTCAGTACAAGGGCATCCACGACGACATGCCGCCGGGCACCCACCCGTACTGGGACCGCGACGAGGTGCACGAGATCTACCGGGACTGGCGGGCGGTCCTCGACTCCTACTCCCCGCCGCGCGTCGCCGTGGCCGAGGCCTGGGTGACCAACTCGCGCAGGGTGCTCTACACCCGCCCCGACGAGCTGCACCAGGCCTTCAACTTCGAGTTCCTGTCGGCCCCTTGGCGCACGCCCGACCTCGCGAAGGTGATCTCGGAATCGCTGCACGCGGCAGGATCGGTGGGTGCGACGGCGACCTGGGTGCTGTCCAACCACGACGTGGTCCGGCACGCCTCCCGCCTCGGCCTGCCGCCGGGCACCGACCTGGAGGCCTGGCTGCGCGCCGACGGCCGCTCCCCCGAGCCCGACCGCGAACTCGGCCTGCGCCGCGCCCGCGCGGCCACCCTGCTGATGCTGGCCCTGCCCGGCTCCGCCTACATCTACCAGGGCGAGGAGCTGGGCCTGCCGGAGGTCGCCGACCTGCGCGTCGAGGACCTTCAGGACCCGGTGTACGGACAGTCCGGCGGCCGCCGCAAGGGCAGGGACGGCTGCCGCGTGCCACTGCCCTGGGACACTGAGGGCCCCTCGTACGGCTTCGGTGACGCGCCGGGCTGGCTGCCGCAGCCGGAGGGCTTCGGCGCCCTGTCGGTGGCGGCCCAGGACCGCGACCCCGACTCGCACCTCGCGTTCTACCGTACGGCGCTGCGCCTGCGCCGCGAGCTGCTGCGACCGGGGGCGCCCGGCAGCGAGGTACTGGGCGAGGCAGGGATGGCGGAGGCCGAGCAACTGCTGCACTTCACCCGCTCCGGCGGCTGGGAGTGCGTGGTGAACGTCGACGGCCCGCCCGCCCATCTCCCGCCCGGCGAGGTCCTGTTGGCGAGCGGCCCCCTGACGGAGGACGGCCTCCTGCCTGCGGACACGGCGGTGTGGCTGCGGGCGGCCGGCAGTGACACCGCCGCCGGGGGCGAGGGCTGACGGATCGGTGGGCGGCCACGCTTTCGGGCGGCCGCCCACCGGTGTCATCGGCGTACGGTGACGACGACCCGCTGGTAATGGGTGAGCGCGGGTGTGCCGTCGTCGGTGGCCTGGAGGATCAGGTGGACGGTTTGACCGGGCTCGGCATCCTTCGGGACCGTGAACCGTGCAGCCCCGCCGTCGCGCCGCGTGATCCCGACCGTCCCCGGACAGGTGCCCGCCTCCCGGTACTGCCACCACTTGAGGGTGACCGCGTCGCCGTCGGGGTCGCTCGCCCGAGGCGTGAGGGTGAATGACTCGCCTGGACGGGCGCTGATGTCGAGGCCCTGCGGGACGCGGGCGCGGGGCGCGTGGTTGGCACCCTCGGGGCCGCCCACCGTCCACCGCAGCCGGGCGGCGAAGTCGTTCTGGATCGCCGAGAACCAGCGCGCGGCCGCGTAGTCGCGGGGCTTCGCGCCCGTCTCGTCCGCGTCCTGCGCACCCGCGTTGGACCACCGGTGGGCGTCGTCCGGGTCCACGATCTGTCGCCCGCCCCAGCCACCCCATCGGGGGTCCTGCCAACTACGCAGCCCGTTGTCGAGCAGGAGCGCGAAGTTCGAGGAGTCGCCCTCGGAGATGAACGCGCCCTTGGCCTGCGGCGGTGTCCAGACCGTGTAACCCATGGCCTTCAGCTCCTCGGCCGTGTATCCGCTCAGGCCGAAGTAGTCCTCGTTGTCGAATCCGGCAGCCATCTGCTTGCCGTCGCCCCAGACCCGGTAGGCGGCGCCCATCGGGCCCACGCCGCTGACGTTCGCCTTCGTCCATGGGGCGGAGAGGTAGTGCGCGTCTTCGGGGCGGGCCACGTCCCGGGCGCCGTAACCCCATATGGAGGTGGCGACTTCACGGTTCTGGAGGTCGGGCCAATGGAGCTTGATGTACTTCTCGAACGTGGTGTCCTGCTGGCCGAAACTGGTGATGACCGCCTTGTTCACGATCTTCTTGTGGACCGCGCGCCACCGGTGCGTGCCCCGGTACTCGTCCTCGATCGATTTGAGCGCCCGCGCGATGGTGTTGGGCCCGCCCCATGCCTGGAGGAACACCTGACCCGGCTTGTCGTCGAGCAGGACCCGCTTGATCAGGTCGGAACCCTGGGTGTCGGTCGCCATGTCTCCCACGTCGGCGACATTGCCCGTGGCGACGAGTGAGCGCAGGTGGCGGGGCGTGGGGTATCGCGGGTCGTTGCGTACAAGGTTCGGGTAGGCCTTGGCGTACGCGTCGACGGCCTGGTCGATGTGCAGCCGGTCGCCGGGCTCGGGCCAGCGGTGCGGTTCGATGCCGCGGGCGGGGTCGCCTCGATAGTGGTGCCGGCTGGAGGAGTACACCAGGCCGGCGAGGTCGAGTTCGTTGCTGTAGAGCAGCATGCGCAGCATCGAGTTCAGGTCGTCGAGTTCGGGGTCGGTCGTCACGATGGTGCGCGGGCGGGCGGTGTGCTCCGTTCCGGCGGACGTCGTGACCCGCGTAGTTCCTGATACGGCGGCTGCCGCGGGGGGCCCGGCCGCCGCCATGGGCAGGGTCAGACCGATCACGGTGACGCCTGCCACCAGCATTCGTCTGTTCACGTCGCCGACTCCTCGATGAGTTCCGCGTGCGGTCACGTGCGCGAGCGTGGTCACGGTACCCGCTCCTGAACGTTCTATCGATGGTGAATTTCCATTCACCCACGTAATCGACGGAAGTCCCCGGCCTCCCCAACTGGCCGTCCAGAGAGTCAAGATGAGTGCCCACACACGCCTTGACACCACTCCACGCCCCTCCGTACGGTCCGCTACATGTCCAATCGTGAGCGCATAGACATTCACCCCCATGCGTCCGATCCGGTGTACGGCGCGGGCGTCTGGCACTTCGCCACCTATGTCGACCGCTACGCCACGGACGGCTACGGCGAGCCCCGCACGGCCCTCGACGCCATCAAGCTGGCCGGCGCCGTCGGTGACCTGTCGGTGCTCGACCTCAACTGGCCTTTTCCGCCGGGCGACATCAGTACGGAGGAGGTCAAGGGCGCGCTCGCCGAACAGAATCTGCGGGCCATCGCCGTGACCCCGGAGTTCTACACCGGCAAGTTCGCCAAGGGCGGCTTCACCAACCCCGATCCCGCCGTGCGCCGCCAGGCGATCGAGCTGGTGGCCGGCGCGGCCGAGGTGGGACGCGAACTCGGCGTGGAGTACGTCAAGTTGTGGCCGGGACAGGACGGCTACGACTATCCGTTCCAGGCCGACTACACCGACCTGTGGGACAAGTCCGTGGGCGCCGTCCGTGAACTCGCCAAGGCCTACCCCGACTTGAACTTCGCCATCGAGTACAAACCGCGCGAGCCGCGCAACCGCATGGTGTTCTCCTCCGTCGCACGGACCCTGCTGGCCATCGAGGACATGGGCGTCGACAACGTCGGCGTGCTGCTCGACTTCGGGCACTCGCTGTACGGGGGCGAGACCCCGGCGGAGGCCGCGCGCATGGCGATCGCCCGCGACAGACTCTTCGCCATCGACGTCAACGACAACTTCCGCGGCTGGGACGACGACATGGTCGTCGGCTCCGTACACCTCCTGGAGACGTTCGAGTTCTTCTACGCGCTGCACGACGCGGGCTGGGAGGGCGTGTGGCAGCTGGACCAGTTCCCGTTCCGTGAGGATCCCGTCGAGGCGGCACGCACCGGGATCCGCACGATGCGCGCCTTCCACCGGGCGCTGGGCTACCTGGACCGGGAGGAACTCGCCGCGCGCCAGGCCGCACAGGACGGACTCGGCGCCCAACGCATCGCGAAGCGTGCCCTGTTCCGGGCGCTGGCCGAGAGCGAGGCGCCGTGACGGCCACCCTGGAGGCCGCCCCGCCGCTGCGGGTCGACGAGGCGGCGGCCGACGCGTACCGGCAGCGCAACGCGCGGCTGCGGTCCGCGTCCCCGGACGCGGCCGCCGCGGAACTCGCCCGGATCTCCACCGCTGTACGCCGCGACATCCTCACCACCATTCAGGCCGCCGGCATGGGGCATGTCGGCGGCGACCTGTCGGTGACGGATCTGCTGGTGACCGCGTTGTGGGGGACGCTGCGGGTCGAACCGGCCGATCCGTGCGCACCGCTGCGGGACAGGTTCGTCCTCAGCAAGGGACACTGCGCCGCCGCCCTGTACTCCACGCTCGCCTCCTGCGGCTTCTTCCCGCGGGCACGGCTGACCGAGTTCATGGCTCCGCTGTCACCGCTCAACGGTCATCCGGCACGCCTCAAGGTGCCGGGCGTCGAGACCAACACCGGCCCGCTGGGGCACGGTTTCCCGGTCGCGACCGGTTGTGCGCTCGGCGCCCGGATCCGGGGCGAGGACTGGCGCACACTCGTCGTCCTGGGCGACGGCGAGATGCAGGAGGGCAGCAACTGGGAGGCCGCGATGACCGCCGCCCACTACGGCTTGTCCAACCTGACGGCCGTCGTCGACCGCAACCGGCTGCAGCAGGGCGCCCGCACCGAGGACACCAAGAGCCTCGAGCCGCTGAACGAGAAGTGGGCGAGCTTCGGCTGGGAGGTGCGCGTGATCGACGGCCACGACCACCGGGCCATCAAGGAGGCATACGCGCCGTCCACCACGGGACGCCCGGTCGCCGTGATCGCCAACACCGTGAAGGGGAAGGGTGTGTCGTTCATGGAGGACCGCGTCGAGTGGCACCACAAGGTGCCGACCGACGAACAAGTCGCGCTCGCACTCCAGGAGTTGGGCCGATGACCGCCGTGGCCGAACAGGCGCCGACGTACGACTGCCGCGCGGACTTCGCCGACGAGCTCGCCGCCCTGGCCCGCGCCGACGAGCGCATCGTCGCCGTCTGCAACGACTCGGTCGGCTCCAGCAATCTCGTGGCGTTCCGCGAGGAGTTCCCCGACCGGCTCGTCAACGTCGGCATCGCCGAGCAGGACATGGTTGGCGTCGCGGCGGGCCTGGCCAACGCGGGGTTCATCCCCTTCGTGTCCGCCGCGGCGCCCTTCCTGACCGGCCGCGCCCTGGAGCAGATCAAGGCCGACATCGCCTACACCCACCGGCACGTGGTCCTGTGCGGGCAGAGCCCGGGCATGGCCTACGGGGAGCTGGGCCCCACGCACCACTCCATCGAGGATCTGTCGTGGCTGCGCGCGGTGTCGGGCCTGGGCGTCGTCGTTCCGGCCGACCCTGCCGAGACCCGCGCCGCGGTGCGCTGGGCAGCCGCGTCGGGCACACCCACGTACCTGCGGATCCCGCGGTTCAAGGTGCCCGCCGTCACCCCATCCGATACGGCGTTCACCATCGGCAGGGCCACGCGCCTCACGGACGGAACCGACGTCACCGTCATCGCGGTGGGCACGATGGTCTCGCGCGCGATGGAGGCGGCCGAGGTCCTTGCCGATGGGGGGATTTCGGCTCGGGTGCTCAACATGGCGTCCGTGGAACCGCTGGACACCGAGGCCGTCGTGGCCGCGGCCCAGGAGACCGGTGGCATCGTCACCGCGGAGGAAGGACTGCTGTCCGGTGGTCTCGGCGCCGCGGTGGCGCGCGTCGTCGCCGAGCAGTGTCCCGTCCCCTTCCGCATGCTCGGCGTGCCGGCGTTCGCCCCGACGGGGAGCACCGCGTTCCTGCTGGAGCACTTCGGGCTGACCGCCCAGGGCATTGCCGCCGCCGCGCGCCGGACCCTGGGCCGGGCGTGAGCACGATGGCCGGAGCCAGGACCAGAGCCGAACACATACTCGCCGTCGACCAGGGCACGAGCTCCACCAAGGCACTGCTGCTCGACGCGTCCGGAGCCGTGGTGGCACGGTCGGGCGTGCCCCTCACCCAGACCCATCCGGGCCCCGGCCTGGTGGAGCAGGACGCGTCGGCGATTCTCGACAGTGTCCGGGCGGCGGTCGCCGCCTGCATGACGGAGGTGGGGCCGGGCGCCGTGGCCGGCCTCGCGCTCAGCACCCAGCGCGAGTCGGCCGTCCTGTGGGACGCCGACACCGGGCTGCCCGTCGCCCCGCTCGTCAGCTGGCAGGACCGGCGGGGCATCGACAGGGCGGCCCGCATCGAACGGGCGGGGATGAGCGGGGAGGTGCGGCGGCGCACCGGCCTCCCGCTCGATCCGATGTTCTCCGCCCTGAAAATGGCCGCACTCCTCGACGCACACGATCCGGCGCGCTCGCTCAGTAAGGTGGGCCGGCTGCGGCTCGGCACGCTCGACGCGTTCCTGCTGCACCACCTCACCGGGCAGCCGGTCACGGAGATCGGCAACGCCTCGCGCACCCAGCTGCTGGACCTCACCACCGGCGACTGGGACGCGGAACTGCTCGCGCTCTTCGGCATACCGCGAGCGGCGCTCGGCCGCGTCGTCCCCTCCGACGGGCCGTTCGGCGAGGTCGAAGGCGTGGCGGGCCTCGACGGGACGCCCGTCCTGGCAGTCCTGGGCGACTCGCACGCCGCGCTGTTCGCCCACGCGGGCTGGCGGCCCGGCATCGTCAAGGCCACGTACGGCACCGGGTCCTCGGTCATGACCGTGACCGGGACACCGGACGAAGCCGGCACCGTGTGCACCACCATCGCGTGGCAGACGCGGGCCGCCGGGAAGCCGACGTACGCGCACGAGGCGAACATCCGCTCCGCGGGCCGCACCCTGACCTGGCTGGCCGACCTCCTCGGCACCACCGCGGAGCAGCTCATCGAGTTGGCGGGCGGCACCGACGAGGCCGCGGACGGCGTGACGCTCGTCCCCGCCTTCGGCGGCCTCGGCGCCCCCTGGTGGGATCCGGTGGCCGTACCAGTGCTCGCCGGCTTCGACCTCGGCACCGGCCGGGCCGAACTCGCCCGCGCGGCCGTGCGGTCGGTGGCCCATCAGGTGGCCGATGTCCTGGCCGCGCTGCCGCCCGTGCGCCGCGTGGTCGCCGACGGCGGACTGAGCCGCAGCGACACCGTCATGCAGTTGCAGGCCGACCTGTCGGCCGTGGCGGTGGCCCGCACGCGGCACCACGAGCTGTCCGCCGTCGGAGCCGCACAGCTCGCAGGCCTCGGCCTCGGCCTGTGGACGACCGAGACGCTCGAACAACAGGCGGACGACGGCCTGACGGTCTTCTCCCCCGCCTGGGACGACACCCGACGCCGCGAAGCCGTCAAGCGCTGGCACCGGCACCTCGCAGCCGCCCGCGACCTCGGGACACGCGGAAAGTAGAGGACCCTTCATGGCACCCGGACACCCCATCGACCAGGAGAGGAGCACCGTGAGCGGCCCCACGTGGCTGACGCTCGGCCGCGGTTGCGCCGCCGCGCTCGTGCTCCTCGCCCTGGCCATCGGCCTGAGCACCACCTACCGGTCGCCGGACGCGGCCCGCGCCGCCGGAAAGCCGACGTTCCGCCCGGCGACGTACGCGAAGCAGACCTACGAGCCGAAGGTCGTGCCCGCGATCAAGAAGAACGCCGTGGCCGTCACGACCCTGCACAAGGCGATCACGGCCGACGCCGCTGCCGCCGGCAAGCGCTACGGCCACCGCTCGGGCACCGGACCGTACAGCTACGCCGTCACTGTGACCGGCACGGCCGGCAGCGCACGCGGCGGGCTGCTTCGGGTCGCCGTCCCCGGCCTCGACAAGGCGCGCGTCTCCGTGCAGATCGGCCCGGCCGTCAACGGCACGGCGCTGCGGGACGCGCCCGGCTTCATCAGCTTCGGCCAGTTCACCAATCAGGTCGAGTACGCCGACGCGGCGACCGCCCTGAACGCGGCGATGAAGGCGGACGTACTCGAGTCCTTCGACGCGGCGGGGGCCAAGGGCAAGAAGGTCACCGTCGTCGGCGCGGTGACACCGCTGACCGCGGATGTGCTCACCGTGACGCCCGTCTCGATCGAGCCGGCGTCATGACGGGGCCGGGAGCAGCCGCGCGCGGCACATCCGTGCTGCGGGCCGCCGAGATCACCAAGGTGTACGGGGGCACGCAGGCCCTCCAGGGGGTTTCGCTTGACATCGCCGCGGGCCGCACCACGGTGCTGTTCGGCGAGAACGGGGCGGGCAAGTCGACCCTGATGAAGATCCTCAGCGCCGTCGAGGCGCCCAGCACCGGTCACATCGAACTCGACGGTGAGGCCGTGGCGTTCGGGTCGGCGCGCGTGGCCGCAGACCACGGCGTCTCGATCATCCACCAGGAACTCAGCCTCTGCCCGAACCTCACCGTCCTGGACAATCTGTTTCTCGGCCGTGAACACACGCGGTACGGCGGCACCGTCATCGACCGCAAGGATCAACGCGCCCTGGCACAACAGATGTTGGGACGGCTGGACGGAACGCTCGACCCCGGCGCCATGGTCGGCGAACTCCGTCTCGGCCAGCAACAGTTGGTGGAGATCGCGCGCGCCCTGCTGCAGCGGGCAAGGGTGCTCATCATGGATGAGCCGACCTCGGCGCTGAGCGCCCCCGAGGTCGAGGTGCTCTTCCAGGTGATCGGCGATCTCAAGGCGGAGGGTGTCGCGATCGTCTACATCTCCCACCACCTGGAGGAGGCACTGAGCATCGCCGATGATGTCGCCGTGCTCCGCGACGGGCGGATGGTGGCCACAGCAGTCGCTGCCGACGTCGACCTGGCGTGGGTCGTGCGCACGATGGTCGGCCGGGAGCGGGCCGCCCTGTTCCCGGACCGTGCACCGGCTCTGGGGGACATCGCGCTGGACATCGAGGAGCTTTCCGTCGCCGACCCGGCGAGCGCGGACCGGCTCGCCGTCGACGGCGTCTCGCTCACGGTGCGCGCGGGCGAGACGGTGGGCGTCTACGGGCTGATGGGCAGTGGCCGCACGGAGCTGCTCGAATGTCTCGCGGGCCGTCTCGCGCCCGTGTCGGGCGTGGTGAGGCTGCACGGTGAACCTCTCGCGGGCGGTATCCGAGAGCGCATCGGGGCCGGGCTCGCGCTCGTTCCCGAGGACCGCCAACGGGACGGCCTCGTACCGTCGATGACAGTGGGTCAGAACCTGTCGCTCGCGTCGGTGGCGGGCTTCGTGCGGCGGCTGCTTGTCGACCGGCGGGCGGAGTCCACCGCCGTCGACGCGATGATCGACGACGTCACCGTGAAGACACCCGGGGCCGACGCCCCCATCGGCTCGCTCAGCGGCGGCAACCAGCAGAAGGTCGTCATCGGCAAGGCGCTGATGACAGGCCCCCGCGTCCTGCTCCTCGACGAGCCCACCCGCGGAGTCGACGTGGGCGCCAAGGCCGACGTCTTCACGATGATGGCGCAGCAGGCCGAACGCGGTCTCGCCGTCCTGTTCACCACGTCCGAGGCCGAGGAGGCCCTGCACATCCCCGACCGTCTGCTGGTCCTGGTCCGCGGCCGCCTCGTGGCCGACGTACGGCCCGGCGACCTCACCCGCGACCGCCTGATGAGCCTGGCCGACGGGGCCGAGGCCACGGACCCCGATGAGGCACACCATGTCTGACACCACCGTGGCGCAGACCCACGACCAGGACCACGAGACCGTCGTCAAGCAGCGGCAGGAGGTGGCGGCGCAGGCCCGCCGTCTCAGGACACTGGACTCGCTCTTCGAGCTCCGTGCCTTCATCGCCCTCGGTGTGCTGATCGTCGTCTTCAGCCTGCTGTCCGACTCGTTCCTGACCGTCGACAACGTCATCACCATGACCAAGCACGTCGCCATCAACGCGATCCTCGCGCTCGGCATGCTCCTGGTCATCCTCAAGGGCGGCATCGACCTGTCCGTCGGCTCGACCGTCGGCCTGTCCGGGGTCGTCGCCGGTGAGCTCCTGCAGGGCCTGCACCTCGGCCTGTTCGACGTGGTCGCCTACCCGCAGGTGTGGGCGGTCGTCGTGCTGTGCGTCGCGGTCGGCGCGCTCGTCGGCACGGTCAACGGCATCCTCATCACGCGCCTCAACGTCGCCCCGTTCATCGCCACCCTCGGCATGCTCTACGTGGCACGGGCCACCGCCATGCTCATCTCGGGCGGCACCACCTACCCCGACCTGGGCGGCTCCCCCGCCACCCACAACACCGGCTTCGACTGGCTCGGGCAGGGGCGGCCCCTCGGCCTCCCGGTCGCCGTGTGGATCATGGTGGTGCTCGCCGCGCTCACCGCGATACTGCTGCGCTCCACGCCTTTCGGCCGCTGGCTCTACGCGACCGGGGGCAACGAGCGCGCCACCGAGCTCAGCGGCGTCCCCGTCAAGCGCGTCAAGCTGATCGCCTACGTCGTCTCCGGGGCCTGCGCCGCCATGGCGGGCCTCATCATCGCCTCCGAACTCACCTCGGCCGCACCACAGGCCGGTGACACCTTCGAACTCAACGCCATCGCAGCCGTGGTCATCGGCGGCGCCGCACTCTCCGGCGGCAGGGGTAACGTCCGCGGCACGCTCGTCGGCGCCTTCGTCATCGGCTTCCTCGCGGACGGTCTGGTGATCCTCGGCGTATCGACGTTCTGGCAGATGCTGATCAAGGGCGCGGTCATCATCGTCGCGGTCATCCTCGACCAGAGCCAGCAGCGCTTCCGGCGGCGCAGGGCGGCGGCGTCCGCCGTCGCGGTCGCCGCCCGACGCGACACGTCGGACACCTGAACTCCGCACCACGCCGAGCCCGTTCCCGTACGACGCCGTTCCCAGGAGCCCTCTCATGCACCAGGCCAAGCACAGCCACCGCCGTCTCCTCAAGAGTGCCACCGCCCTCACCGCGGGTCTCCTCCTGCTGACCGCGTGCGGTTCGTCGGGAGACTCGGACGCGTCCGACTCCTCGAAGCCGAAGCCGAAGTCGGACTCGGCCGGCAAGCTCGTCGCGATCATCACCCCCTCCCCCGACAATCCGTTCTTCAAGGCGGAGGCCGAGACGGCGCGGAAGAAGGCCAAGAGCCTCGGCTACACGACCTCGGTCGCCTCGCACGACGACGACCCCAACAAGCAGAGCGAGCTGATCGACGCCGCGCTCTCCCGCAAGGCCGCCGCGATCGTCCTCGACAACGCCGGGGCCGACGCGTCGATCGGCCCCGTCCGCAAGGCCACCAAGGCGGGCGTCCCCGTCTTCCTCATCGACCGCGAGATCAACAAGACCGGAATCGCCAAGGCGCAGATCGTCTCCAACAACGCGCAAGGGGCGCAGCTCGCCGCCCAGGAGTTCGTCAAGGGCATGAAGGGCAAAGGCAGTTACGTCGAACTCACCGGCAAGGAGTCCGACACCAACGCCGGTGTCCGCTCCAAGGGGTACGCCGATGTCATCTCCCAGTACCCGGACATGAAGCGGGTGTCCCGGCAGACCGCCAACTGGGACCAGCAGGAGGCGTACACGAAGATGGAAACGGTCCTGCAGCGCTATCCGAAGCTCAAGGGTGTCATCGCCGGCAATGACACCATGGCGGTGGGCGCGGTCGCGGCGCTGAAGTCCGCCAAACGCACGGGAGTTGTCGTGGTCGGGCTCGACGGTAGCCCGGATGCGATCGCCCAGATCAAGGCCGGGACCATGCGGGCGACGGCGCTTCAGCCGGCGGCGCTCGGCGCGCAGCGGGCGGTCGAGCAGGCCGACAAGTTCATCAGGACCGGGAAGACGGGGCAGCCCGAGAAGCAGGCCATCGACTGCGAGCTGGTCACCAAGGCCAACGCGGACGAGTTCGGCCTCTTCGCCCGCCGCTGAGCGGTCCGCCGGGCGGGCCGCGCCGGAGCGCCCGGCCGCCCCGGCCCCCGCCGCCCATCTGCGGCGATAGCATGACGAAACCCGGTCGGGACACGGAACGAGAAGGAGGCCGCGCGGTGGCGGGAGCGACGACGCCGAGCCCGGACCATGTCCGGCTGCTGGTCAAGGTGGCCCGGCTCTATCACGAACGCGGCGTGCGGCAGCCCGAGATCGCGGCCCGCCTCAACCTGTCGCAGCCCCGGGTCTCGCGACTCCTGAAGGAGGCGGTGGATCGCGGCGTGGTGCGCACGGTCGTGATGTCCCCGGAGGGTGTGCACGCGGAGTTGGAGGACGCGCTGGTCGAGCGGTACGGGCTGCGCGACGCGCTCGTGGTGGAGGTCGAGGGTGCGGGCCCCGAGGTGCTGCCCGCACTCGCCTCGGCCACGGCCACCTACCTCGACGCCACTCTCACCGGCGGTGATGTCATCGGCATCTCGTCCTGGAGCGCCACGCTCCTGGAGGCGGTCAACGTGATGCGCGCCAAGACGCCGTCCGTGGCCCAGGAGGTGGTCCAGCTCCTGGGCGGCACCGGCAGCCCGGAAGTACAGCTGCACGCCACGCGTCTCACCAGCCGGCTCGCCGAACTCACCGGCGCAAGGCCGGTGTTCGCGCCGTCCGCGGCCCTTGTCGGCAGCAGCGAACTGCGAGACCTCCTGGTGCAGGAACCCGCCATGGCCGAGGCCATCAAGGCCTGGTCGCGCCTCACCCTGGCGCTCCTCGGCATCGGCACCCTCGAACCGTCCCCGCTCCTGCGCCGCTCCGGAAACGCGATCCCGCCCGAGGACCAGCGGGCCCTCAAGAAGCTCGGCGCGGTGGGCGACGTCTGCGCCCGCTACTTCGACAGCGCGGGCGAACCGGTCGATGCCCCGTTCAACAACCGCGTCCTCGGCATCGACCGGGACCAACTCCGCGCGGTGGAGCGCCGGGTCGGTGTCGCGGGCGGCCTGGACAAGGTGGCGGCGATCCGTGGGGCGCTGCGCGGCGAGTGGATCAACATCCTGATCACCGACGTCGAGGCGGCGCGCGAACTGCTCGCGCAGTGAGTACGCCGCCGCCCCCGCCCCTCACATCCCCTTCGCGCCCTCCCGGATCGCCTCCCGGATCCGGAAGTACGTGCCGCACCGGCACACGTTGCGGATGCCGTCCAGGTCGGCGTCGGTGATCGCGCGGCCCTCCTCCTTCGCGCGGCGGACCACCGCGACCGCGGCCATGATCTGGCCGGGCTGGCAGTAGCCGCACTGGGCGACGTCCTGGTCGAGCCAGGCCTGTTGCATCGGGTGCAGGTCGGCGTCGACCGTGTCGGCGAGGCCTTCGATGGTCGTCACCTCGTCGTCGGAGGCCAGTGCCTTGACGGGGATCGAGCAGGGGTTGACGGCCTTGCCGTTGAGATGGCTGGTGCAGGCCTTGCAGACGTTGATGCCGCAGCCGTACTTCGGGCCTGTGACGCCCAGGATGTCGCGCAGCACCCACAGCAGGCGTACGTCGTCCTCTACGTCGACCGTCACCTGCTCGCCGTTGACGCGAAAAGTGTGCTTGGGCACGGGGGTTCCAGTCTCCCTGATTCGTCGGTGGGTCGGATGGCGGTGGGTCAGATGGCGTGGTCGCGGCCGTCGGTCGGCGACTGCGGGACCGGCGGGACGGTCGGCTTGGGGGTGAAGGAGAGGGTGTCGTGGTTGATGGGGAACGTCGTCGGCATCGTGCCGGTCGCCCTCGCATAGGCGCACGCCACGGCGGCCATGGCTGCCGCGACCCCCAACTCCCCTGCCCCGCCCGGCTTTTCGCTCGTGTTGGGCATGACGATGATGTCGAGTTCGGGCGGGGTGTTCCACTGCCGCGTGTAGAGGTAGTTGTCCCAGCTCGCTTCGAGGAAGTGGCCGTCCTTCAGGTGCAGGCTCGACGTCAGGGTCTGCGCGATGCCGTCCATGAGGCAGCCCATCATCTGGGCCTCCAGGCCGCGGGGGTTCACGGCGAGGCCCACGTCCACCGCACACACCGCCTTGGTGACACGGGGTCCCGTGACACCGTCGCGGATCGGCCGGTCGACCGTCTCCGGCCGGCAGTCAATCTCCACGAGGACCGCGTTGACCGCGTGGTACTCCGTGTGCACGGCCACGCCTTGTGCGACGCCGTCCGGGAGGCTCCGCCCCCACTGTCCGGCCTCGGCGACCTTGTCGAGGACGGCGCGGGCCCGCTCGTCGTGCAGGAATTCGCGGCGGAACGCGAGTGGATCCTTGCCCATCTTCGCGGCGAGCCGGTCGACGATGAGTTCGCGGGCGCAGGTCACGTCGGGCGAGTAGACGTTGCGCATGCTCCCGGTGTTGAAGCCCTTGTCCGTCTCGTTGAGGACCCGGCTGTACGCGCCGAACTCGTACGGCATCGACTGCGACAGCTGGAAGAACGTCTCGGAGAAGGCGAGGTCGGCGACCGGCAGCTTCGCGGCCACGGAGGTGAGGGCCTCACCGAAGCCCATGGTGAGGTCGGTGGAGACGCTGGTGTGCCGCTGCTTGAAGCTGAGCACCTTGTCGCCCGAGTACGCGGCTCGTACGCGCGAGGTGGCCATGGGGTGGGCGCGGCCCTGGCGTGCGTCGTCGGCGCGGTGCCACATGAGCCGGACGGGCTTGCCCAGCTTCTGGGAGATCTCGGCGGCTTCGAGGGCAGCGTCGAAGAACAGCTTGCGGCCGAAGGAGCCGCCGCTCTCGGTGACATGGACGGTGACGGCGCCGACCGGCAGGCCGAGGCGGGCCGCGATGGTCTGCTTCGCGACGATCGGCGACTTGAGGCCGCCCCAGATCTCTGCCTTGTCCGAACGGACGTCGGCTATCGCACAGTTGGGCTCAAGCGCGCTGTTGCCGCGGAAGTGGAAGGTGAAGCGCTCCTCCACGGTGCGGGCCAACGACGGAAGACCCATGGACGGTTCGGCCTTCTTCAGCTCGGCAAGGACCGTGTCGTCGGACTTGCCCTCCGCCGTGCCGCCCCGCCATGACACGTCCAGGGCCCGTACGGCGTCGATGCACTGGCCGAAGGTGCGGGCGCGCACGGCGACACCGGTGGAGACGACCACGGCGTCGGTGACACCGGGCATGGCCCGCACCGCGTCGAGGTTGGCCACCGAGTCGACCTTGCCGTTGATGGTGGGAGCGCGGCACACCATGGTGGGCAGCGCGTCCGGCACGGCGAGGTCCATGGCGAACTTCTTGGCTCCGGTGACCGCGGCGCGGGCGTCGACGCGGCCCTGAGGTGTGCCGATGACGGTGAACTCGTCGGCGGACTTGAGCCGCGCCGTGGCCTTCTGCGTCGTGGCCGCGGCGGCCTTCTCCGCCAGCTCCCCGATACCGATGCTCTTGCCCGCGGGGCCGAGGACGACACCCGCCTTCACCTTCAACTCAGTGACCAGCGCGCCCAGTTCGAGCGCCGCCGCCTCAAGAAGTCGACCGCGCGCGATGGCGGCCGCCACCCGCACCGGGGTGTAGGTGGCAATCGTCGTGTTGGAGGCGCCGGTGAGCTGGTTGAAGAGGAGTTCGGGGCGGGCGTCGGCGAGCGTGACGTGCACCCGGTCGAGGGGCACGTCCATCTCCTCCGCGATCAGCATCGCGGTCGAAGTCGTGATGCCCTGGCCCACTTCGGCGCGCGGCAGCGCGAAGGACACCGTGCCGTCCTTGTTCACCTGGACCGTGATGAGCGCGGAGGTCGGCGCGGCAGCCAGGGACAGGGCGTCGTTGAGGTCGACGACTTCCGTGATGTCGAGGGACGGCAGACCGCCGGCTCCCGCCACATCATTGGCCGCCATGCCCTTCGCCGACGCCCCCTCGGCCGCCGCTTCCTTCGCCGGTGCGAGTTCGGCCGCGGCCACCAGCGTAGGTGCCGCCAGTACGTAGCCGAGCAACTGTCGTCTGCGCATACTCCCTCTCACTCCGGCCGGTTCATGTCCGGAAGATTGATGGCGATCGGCTGCCCCTCGGCCAGGAACAGGAGCACGAACCGTCGGATCGCCTCTTCCAATGTCCACATGACCGACGGCACCCCCGGCAGGGGGATGAGCCCCTCGCGGAAGGCCACGAGCAGCGGCCAGGCACCCGCGACGAGCGGCTCCAGGATCGGTTCCTTGGACAGGCCGATCATGTCGCCGACCCGGTCGCCCAGCGTATACCGGGAGAACGCGCTGATCAGGGGGCGGGTCAGCCCCAAGTCCAGTTCGGCCACGATGCCGAGGAGGACATCGGCCAGCGCCTCGCCCTCCTTGGTGTGCGCGAGGATCGGGTCGAGCACCTGCTTCGACTGCGCGTTCGCGGCGTCCCACGTCTTCGGGATGTACTCGTCCTGGACGCCGAGCATGGCCGCGCTCACCTGCCACACGTGCAGATACGCGTCCGCGTCGGCGGCGCCGACCCGCACACCCCAGTCCTTCAACTTGCGCATGACGAAGGTGGCGAGGCTGTGCCAGGTGACGAGGATGTCGGCCTGGCTGATCGGGATCTTCTGGCCGCCGCTGACCTGCGTCCACGCCGGGGACTGCGGCAGCAGGTGCCGCACCGCGGCGTGCACCATCCGCGTCTTGACCGCGGTCACGACCATCGAGCCCTCGGGCTTGTAGGCGTCCAAGTCCCCGATGTCGTAGCCGAGTTTGGCGGTCTTGGCGATGCGGTCCTTCATGTCCGCGCCGCCCTTGGAGTAGTACACGGCGCGTGACTCGCGGGGTATGGCGGTGCTCATGAGGCCGCTGCCGAGGCCGTACAGGGCGCCGACGTAAATGCCCTTGGTCCTGCTGAACCTGGAGCCGCGGTCGAGCTTGGCCGGGTCCGCCCAGGAGGGCAGCTTGCGGGCGTCCTCCATGAACTCCCGCAGGTCCGCGGGGAGTCCGTCGGGCAGCGGCTGGTCGTTGCGCTTCCACTGCGCGAGGAGGCCGTTGACCTTGGCCACTTCACCTCGCTCGATGACTCCCGCGATCACCGGGTCGGCCTGTTCGTCCCACACCCACTCGGGGTCGACGCCCGCGCCGGACCCGGCGACGGAGGCCGTCGGTGACCAGGTCCACAGGGACCGGGCGCTCGCGGGTGACGCGAGACCGATCGCGCCGAACGCGCCTAACGCCCCGCCCGCGAGCAACATGTTCCGCCTGCTCATACCATCCATCGCTCCGAACTCCTCCTTGAGTTCCGTGACTCTCTCGACCATCAACGAGCCCTGCCTGTATGGCAGTTGCCTTGGTACGATGAAACACGTTGAGCATCTCTGTATCAGTACCACAGGGGAGCACAGACGCGGCATGAACGCCAGAGGCTTCACGCGATCAGGGAGGCACCTGTGGAACCGAACGTGCTCGAGCTGGCCTTCAGCAACTCCACCACCGGGGCCGATGACACGGACGACGTGACCGTCCGACTGCTCGACGCCGCCTACGAGCAGTTCTGCCGCATGGGCATCAAGCGCTCCACGATGGCCGACGTGGCACGGCTCGCGGGTGTATCCCGGATCACCGTCTACCGCCGGTTCGACACGAAGGAGGCGCTGGTCGAGCACGTCGTACGGCGGGAGTTCCGGCGCTACTTCGAGCAGTTCGCGACCGAGATCCGGGGCGCGGACACGGTCGCCGACCGGGTCGTCCTCGGCTTCGTGAGCTCGCTCCGCGCCATCCGCCACAACCGGCTCATCGGCGGCCTGATGGCGGTCGAACCGGACTCCGTGGTGCCGTCGATGACCACCGACGGGGGCCGCACCCAGCACGTGGTGCAGCAGTTCGTCGCCGCGCGGCTGCGCGAGGAGCAGCGGGCGGGGCAGGTGGCCGCCGGGGTGGACGTGGACGTGGTGGCCGAGATGATGGTGCGTGTGTGCACGTCGTTCCTGGTCGTGCCGAGTCATGTCATCGACCTGGACGACGACGCGCGCATGCGGGAGGTGGCCCGGCAGTTCCTGGTCCCGATGCTGGATCCGCCGGCGTAGACCTTGTCGTCGAATTCGGTCCCCTGTGGCGATGACGCGACTTATTGACACAGCGCCAATAACGGTCCACGGTGGGCACCGCTCACGCACAGTCCGCCCAACCCGCACGTTCAACGTCGTACGTTCCCGGGAGCCGCCGTGACGCCAACAGAGCCGCTGCGCCAGTCCATCGACGGGCTGACGATCACCAAACTATTGCGCCGCAACGCCGAGGAATTCGGCGACCGGCCGGCCCTCACCACCGGCATCGATCCGGACTCGGGCACGCTGACCTGGTCCCAGCTGCGCGCCGAGACCGCCGCGCTCACCCGCGGCCTCGCCCAACTCGGCCTGAGTCGCGGCGATCGCCTGCTCATCGCGATGTCGAAGCGCGCCGAGCACTGGGTCACCGATCTGGCCGCCGCCCACATCGGCGCACTGCCCTGCAGCACGTACGACACCCTGAGCGGCGAACAGATCGGGGTCATCGCCCGGCACAGCGCGGCCACCGTGCTTGTGCTTGAGGGCGCGGAGCAGGTGCGGCGCTGGGCGCCCGTCCTGGACGATCTGCCGAACCTGCGCGCCGTGGTCGTCCTCGACTGGTCGGCCGCCCCCGCCGACGATCCACGGTTCGTCAGCTACGCGGCGGTGCGCAATGCCCTGCCGCCCGACGACGCCGCCTTCGAGTCACTCACGGATGCCGTGACCCCGGACCAGCCGCTGGCCCTCGTCTACACCTCGGGCACCACCGGCGACCCCAAGGGTGTGGTGCTCTCGCACCGCAACGTGGTCCACGAGTCCGTGATGCAGGAGCAGTTGGTGCCGCTGCCGCCGCATCCGCGCTCGGTCGCGTATCTGCCGATGGCGCACATCGCGGAGCGGGTCCTCGGGATCTACATGCCGATCTGCAGCGCCGGCCACGTCACCATCTGCCCCTCCCCCGACCAGCTGCTGCCCGCGCTCCAGAAGGTCCGCCCGCACGGCTTCTTCGGTGTGCCGCGGGTGTGGGAGAAGCTCACCACCGGCCTGCGCGCCCAGCTCGCCGCGCTCCCGGAGCAGCAGGCGACGGCCCTGGCGCAGGCCCAGAAGACGGCACTCGAAGTGTTCCGACTACGCTCCGCCGGCAAGAGCGTGCCTCCCGAACTGACAGAACAGCTACGGAAGTTGGACGAGCTCGCACTGCGGCCGCTGCGCGCCGCGATCGGCTTCGACGACTGCCTGCGGGCATTCAGCGGCGCCGCCCCGATCCCCACGGCCGTCCTGGAGTTCCTCGCGAGCGTGGGCCTGCCGGTGTACGAGGTGTGGGGCCTGAGCGAGACCACTGGCGCGGCCACCGTCAGCACGCCCGATGTGTTCGCCCTCGGCTCGGTCGGCCGTCCGGGGCCCGGGATCGAGGTCAAGGAGGCCAAGGACGGCGAGCTGTTCGTCCGCGGCCCCGTCGTCTTCTCCGGGTACCTCCAGGCGGACGGCGGCATCGCGCCCGGCACGGACGCCGAGGGCTGGCTGCCGACGGGTGACGTCGGCACCGTCGACTCCCGGGGCATCGTCACCGTCACGGACCGCAAGAAGGAACTCATCATCACCGCCGGCGGCAAGAACATCGCCCCGACGAGGATCGAATCCCTGCTGCGCGCACACCCGTTGATCGGCCAGGCCGTCGCGATCGGCGACCGGCGCCGCTACCTCACGGCGCTGCTCGTCCTCGACGAGGAAGCGGCCCCGCCCTGGGCTCGCGCCCACGGCATCACCACGACCGCGCTCGACGAACTCGCCGTGCACCCCGAGGTGTTGACGGCGCTCGATGCCGCGGTCGAGGAGGCCAACGCGGTGCTCTCGCGGGTGGAACAGGTCAAGCGGTACCGGGTCGTCGCCGGGCCGTGGACGGCGGAGACGGGCGAGCTGACGCCCAAGCTGAGTCTGCGCCGCAAGGCCATCGACGACCTGCACGCGGCGACGATCGAGTCGATGTACGAGTCCGACGAACCGGTGGACAGGGACCCTGCGGACAGGGACAAGGAGTAGCCGCCCATGGGAGGCAAGGCCCAGGCCACCCGGCGCCGCCGGATGGAACCGGATGCGCGCCGCGCCGAGATCCTCGCCGTCGCCCGCCGGCGGTTCGGTTCCACCGGCTACGCCTCGGTGTCGATCTCGGACATCGCGGCCGAGGCCGGCGTGGCCCGGGCCCTGGTCAACCACTATTTCGGTGACAAGCGGCAGCTGTACCTGGAAGTGGTGCGGCAGATGATGGTCATCCCGGCCTCCGTGTCACAGCGGCTGCCACCGACCACGGCCGAGGAACGCCTGGCCGTCTGCGTCGACCGCTGGCTCGAAGTCGTCGAGCGGAACCGGGAGATGTGGCTCGCGGCCATCGGCATGGAGTCACTCGGCGACCCGGAGGTCGACCGGATCATGCTGGAGGCCGACGAGATCGCCACCGACCGGATCCTCGAGGCCGCGATGATGACGGACGTCGCCGAGGACGCGGGCCGGGAGAAGCTCCGCGCGATGATCCGCGCCCACAGCGCCATGCTCAAGTCCGCGTCCCACGAGTGGCTGGAGCGCGGCACGCTCACCCGCGACGACCTGCACGTGCTGCTCACCCGCTCGGTGCTCCACCTGCTGCACACGGTCTTCCCCGCGGTACGCGACAGCTGACCGCGGCCACCGTCACGTACACACCTATCTTCTTCCTCAGGAGACACACCATGCCCCGAGTCCTGTCCGACGAGCGCCGTGATCTGGTCAAGGCCATCGCGGACTTCTGCTCCCGCGAGTGCGGCACGAAGGAACAGCGCGACAAGCTGACGTCCAACGGCGCGGAGCATCACAACCAGCGGCTGTACGAGAAGATGGCGAAGCTCGGCTGGCTCGGCATCGCCGTCCCCGAGGAGTACGGCGGCGCGGGCCGCGGCATGGTGGACCTCTCCCTCTTCCTCCAGGAGACGTCCTACGGCCGCGCCCCCATCAGCGGTTTCGGCACGACGATCATCACCGCGGCGGCGTACGACAAGTTCGGCACGGAGGAGCAGAAGCGCACCATCCTCGAAGGCGTGGTGAACGGCCGGGTCGAGTCGGTCTCGATGTCCGAGCCGGGGGCCGGTTCCGACGTGGGCGCGCTGACCTGCCGTGCGGAGCGCACCGCGGGCGGCTATCTGGTCAACGGGCAGAAGACGTGGTGCTCGAACGCCCACTTCGCCGACCACATCCTGCTGATCGCCCGTACGGAACCGGGTTCGTCGAAGCACGAGGGCCTGACCCAGTTCATGGTGCCGACGGACGCCGAGGGCCTGACCATCCGCGGCATCGACACGATGGGCGGCAAGGAGGTCAACGACCTCTACTTCACGGACTGTTACGTCCCGGACTCGGCGGTGGTCGGCACGCCGGGGAAGGCCTGGACGCAGCTGATGGCGGGCCTGAACCTGGAGCGGATGATCCTCGCCGCGATGATGCTGGGCGTGGCGCGCCGGGCCTTCGACGACACCTTGGCGTACGTCCGCCAGCGCGAGCAGTTCGGCCGCCCCATCGGCTCCTTCCAGGCACTCAAGCACCGCATCGCGGACATGGCGACGGAACTGGAGTGCGCGCAGCTCCTCCTGGACGACACCGCCGCGACGATCGACGCGGAACCGGGCAAGGTGTTCCCCCGCGAGGCCTCGATGGCGAAGCTCAAGTGCACGGAGCTGGCGAAGCACATCACTCTGGAGGGCATGCAGATGATGGGCGGCTACGGCTACGCCACCGAGTACGGCATGGAGGCCATGCTGCGCGCGACGGTCGTGTCGACGGTGTACGGCGGGACGAGCGAGATCCAGCGGGACATCATCGGCAAGACGTACGGGTTGTAGGCGCGCCGCGCGGCCGTCCTCCCGGTGTGTTCCGTCGATGAGTTCCCGGCGCTCGTCCGGTCTATCTGTCGACGAAGGGAACACACCATGAGCAAGGTCATTGTTTGTACGTTCCTGACCCTGGACGGCGTCATGCAGGCGCCCGGTGGTTCGGACGAGGACGTGGAGGACGGCTTCCGGCACGGCGGCTGGCAGAAGCCGACGGACGACGAGGAGGTCGGCGCGGCCATCGCCGGCTGGTACGAGAACGCCGAGGGGATGCTGCTCGGCCGCAAGACGTACGACCTCTTCGCGTCGTACTGGCCGAACGCCGATCCCGGCAACCCGTTCACCGAGCGCATGAACAGCATGCGCAAGTACGTGGCGTCCCGGACCCTGAAGTCCGTCGAGTGGCGGAACTCCACGCTCCTGGAGGGCGATGTGGTCGACGCCGTGCGGAAGTTGCAGACGTCCGGCGGCGGCGACATCAACGTCGTCGGCAGCGGCGACCTCGCGCAGACCCTGATGCGGAACAACCTCGTCGACGAGTACCGGCTGACCATCCACCCGGTCATCATCGGCACCGGCAAGCGGCTGTTCGCCGACGGGGCGATCCCCACCGCGCTGGAGCCGGTCACCGTCTCGACGACGAAGGGCGGCACCGTCGTCGGCGTCTACCGGCCGAACGGTGAGCCGAGCTACGACAGCTACTGAGGGGTCGGCCGGGACGCGGTCCGCCGGGTGAGGAGGTCGGTGACCAGTGCGATCGGCGGCCAGCCCAGGCGTCCCTGGCGTGCGACGACATGGGCGCGCAGCACCACCTCGGGGCCGGTGAGGGGAAGCAGCCGGACCCCGGGGACGGTGGGGGTGTCGACGGGGAGCAGCCCCACCCCGAGCCCGGCTGTGATCATGCCCTGGACCAGGTCGAGGCTGTCGGCCTGATGGGTGACGCGGGGCGTGAACCCTGCCATGGCGGCCAGGGTGTGGATGACCGTCGCGTCGGAGGTGCCGCGGGAGTTCACGATCCAGTCCTGCGCGCGGAACCGGGCGAAGACGTCGAGGGTGTCGGCCCCTTCGGGCACCTCGGCGTCGGCCGGGACGCCGAGCCCCCAGGAGGCGGTCCACAGGGCGGTGGTGTGCAGTGCGGGGTCCGGGTCGGCGGGGGCCAGGTTGTAGTCGTAGGTGAGCGCGAGATCGGTCTCGTCCGAGGCGAGCAGCTCCAGCGCCTCGGCGGGTTCGTGCTCGCGGACGAGGATGTTCAGCCGGGGATGGCCGGCCGCCAGCTCGGTGACGAGGGGCAGCAGGTGGACGCGGATGGCGGTGGCGAACCCGGCCACCCGCAGCGTCCCGTTCGGCTCGGCCCCTGGCGCGAGGTCGAGGCGCGCGGCCTCGACGGCGGCGAGGATCACCGCGGCGTGCTCGGCCAGCCGTCGGCCGGCCGGGGTGAGTCGCACCCGCCGCCCCTCCGGCTCGATCAGATCGGCCCCCATCTCCCGTGCCAGGACGGCGAGTTGCTGCGAGACCGTCGACGTCGTGGTGCCCACCGTGTCCGCGACCGCGCGCATCGAGCCCAGCCGGGACAGTTCCACCAGTAGCCGCAGACGCCGTGTCTCCATCTCCCCATTGTCCAGGATCATCGAACAGAACGTCCAGGATCGGCACGTGGACGCGAACGGTGCAGGGGGCATTGACTGTCGACCATGAGTTCGCCCCAGCCCCAGCACCGATCCCGCCTGCATCCATCCCGTCCGAGCGGCGCGCAAGCCGGATTCGCGATGGCGGTCGCCTCCATGTCCACCGTCCAGCTCGGCTCGGCCCTGACCGTGCCGCTCTTCGGCCAGCTCAGCGCGCTGGGCACGGCGGGGCTCCGCCTGGGCTGGGCCGGCGTGCTGCTGCTCGTCCTCGTCCGTCCCCGCCGCCGTGACTTCACCGCATCCGACCTACTGGCCTGCACGGTGCTCGGCGCCGCGACCGCGGGCATGATGGTCTTCTTCATGCTGGCCCTCTCCCGTCTGCCCCTGGGCACGGCGAGCGCGCTGGAGTTCCTGGGCCCGCTGGCCGTCTCCCTGTTCGGGCCGGGTCACGGCCGCAGGACATGGGCCGCGGCGGCGGCGATCGGTGTCGTCCTGCTGACCGAGCCCTGGCACGGCGGCCTCGACGCGCTCGGTGCGGTGTACGCGCTGGCAGCGGCTGCCTGCTGGGCCTCCTACATCCTGCTGACCCAGCGCGTCGGCGACCGTGTCACGGGCCTGAAGGGGCTCGCCGTCTCCATGCCCGTCGCCGGCGTGCTCGGCATGCTGATCGCCGCGCCCGCCGTCACGGCCCACGTCACCTGGCCGACCCTGTGGATCATGCTCGCCCTGGCCGCCCTGAGTCCCGTACTGCCCTTCGCCCTCGAGTTCCTCGCCCTGCGACGCCTCACCACGTCGGCCTTCGGGACCCTGATGAGCCTCGAACCCGCCATCGCGCTGCTGGTCGGCCTCCTCGTCCTCGGGCAGACACCCGGCCTGGCACCCGCCGCCGGTATCGCCTTCGTGGTCGCCGCCGGCATCGGCGCCACCCGCGCGGGCGCCAGGCGACCGACAGCGCCGACACTCGACGTCTCGGATCCCGCCCCGGCGTCGAGTGGGGCGTGAGCGAGCACGCCGACGGCCGTGCGACCGCCCGCGTACGATCCCGCCATGGTGCAAAGCTCCGCCCGGACCGTGGACGACTACCTCGACGAGGTGCCCGCCGAGCGCCGCGCCGCGCTCGGCGAACTCCGGCGGCTGTGCCGCGCCGAGCTGGCCGGCTTCGCGGAGGTCATGGCGTACGGCATGCCCACCTACGAGCGGGAGGGTGTCGCCGAGATCGCGTTCGCGAGCCAGAAGCAGTACATCTCCTTCTACCTGATGCGCGGCGATGTGCGTGAGGCCTTCACCGAGCGGCTCGCGGGCCAGGACATGGGCAAGGGGTGTCTGCGGTTCCGGAAGGTGACGGCCGTCGACTTCGAGCTCGTGCGGGAGCTGTTGCGGGCGACGGCGGCCCGGCCGGGCACGGCCTGCTGATCACGGCTGCCGACGGCGCTCGAAGCGGGCGCGTGCGGCGTCGTGCGCGGCGCGCAGCAGCCGCAGGACCGTGTCGTGCGTCCGCTCGCCGGGATTGACGACGCAGATCCAGTTCTGGGCGCCGTACACGGGATGGGGCAGCACGGTGTCGACGGCCGCGTGGTCCACCGGGGAGTCTCCAGTGAGCTGGTGGAACGTGGCCCGGTCGAGCTGGATGTTCACGCGCAGGCGGCCGGGTGCGTCCAGTGCCGACAGCACGTCGCCCGGGTAGTTCTTGGTGACGATCGTCCCGTACGGCTGGACGGCCTGCGGGACCTCGCCGTCCGGCGCGTAGTAGAAGAACGCGTCGCCCCACGCGATCTCCGGGAAGTCGCCGCCCGGCTCGGGAGCGAGGACGAGCGCGCCGTCGAAGCCGCGCACGGTCGTGATGATCTGTTCCATACTCGTGTTGCTGGTCATGGTTCAAGCATCGGCTTGAAGTGCCTATGTGGGGTTGTTCGGGGGGGGCGAAAGGGAATCGATGGCCGACGAGAGCGCGCTCAGGACCGTCGATGTCGCCAGGGAGTCGGGGTACTCCGTGCAACAGGTGCGCGATCTGGAACGGCTCGGTGTCATTCCGGCGGCCACGCGCTCGGGCAATGGCTACCGGGCGTACGCACCCGTCCATGTACGGGCACTGCGTGCCTACCGGGGGCTCGCCGGGGCCGTCGGGCCCGTCGCCGCCCGGCAGCTGATGGCGGACCTGTGGACGCGGACCGTCACGGAGGCGGCTGCCGCGATCAGCGCCGTGCATGTCGGCCTGGCGCGCGAACGCGACGAGGTGCTGCGCGCCCAGCAGGCGTTGTGGGCGATCGAGTCCGAGGCGACGGCCCACCACGGCGCGGTCGAAACCGAGGCAGCACGCCAGGGCGCGGCCGAAGGCGCCGACACCATGACCATCACCGAACTCGCCGCCGCGCTCGGCGTCCGCACCTCCACGCTGCGCTTCTGGGAGCGGGAGGGACTCGTCGCGCCCGAGCGTGTGACCTCGCTGCGGGCGCGCCGCTACGACGCGTCGGCGATCGGCGCGGCCAGGATCGTCGCGGCGCTGCGCGGCAGCGGATACGGCATCCCCGCGGTGCGGGACATCATCGACTCGCTGCACTCCCTGCATTCGTTGCAGGAGGGCGGCGGCCCCGAGCGGGTCCGGCACATCCTCGCGGAACGCCTCGACCGGATCGCCGCGCGCTCCGTGGAGCTCCTGCGCGCGGGCGCGGACCTCGCCGCCGTCCTGGACTCCCTCACTCCGGCTCGGGCTCCGGCTCCGGCTTGACCGCGACGAGCCTTTCGATCACGCCGAAGCTGTAGCGCTCACGCTCGACGACGCCGAATCCCGCCTCCCGTACGAGGTGCAGCGGGCGGCGCAGTTGATGGTCGTCGGCGAGCTTCATCATCACGGGTTCGAGCGCCCGCTGGAGCGTACGGACGGCGAACCGGTGGCTGATGACATGGTCGATCAGGAGGAGCGTGCCGCCCGGCGCGAGGACGCGGTGCATCTCGGCGACGGCCGAGCGGTCGTCGGGGATGCAGCACAGGGCCAGCGCGCAGACGACCGTGTCGAAGGAGCCGTCGGGGAACGGGAGCCGGGTCGCGGACGCCTCGCTGAGGACGGCGTCGACACCGAGATCCGCGGCGCGTACCCGGGCGCGGGCCAGCATGTCCGGGGAGAGGTCGATCCCGGTCAGGTCGGTGCCCTTGGGATAGTGCGGCAGGTTGAGGCCGGTGCCGACGGCGACCTCGAGGACCCGGCCGTGGGCCCGCTCGCACAGCCGGGCGCGCCCGCCGCGCAGCAGGTGCCGGTCGATGCGGCGCATCCAGCCGTCGTAGTGGGGCGCGTCGCGGGCCCAGATCTTCTGGGTACGCAGGTCCTGATCGCGAGCAGTCACGGCTGCCTCCCCTTCGGCGCGGACGTCCGGTCCCAGCATGCGGCCCGTCCGCGCCGAAGGCGAGCACCCTGCGCGGGTGCCGTCAGGGGCCCTCAGGCGAGCCGCGCGCCCTTGCGCTCCGGGATCACGAACATGGCGAGGATGTCGGCTACGTAGATCGCGGACAGCAGGCCGATGGCGACGGCGAAGCCCCACCGGTCCGCGCACAGGGCCACGACGACGGGCGCGAAACCGCCCACCGCACGGCCGATGTTGAACAGGGTGTTCTGCGCGGTGGCCCGCACCTGCGTCGGGTACAGCTCGGCCATCAGCGCGCCGTAGCCACCGGTCATGCCGTTGGCGAAGAGGCCCATCACGGCGCCGCCGACGAGCAGCGCCCAGGGCGAGACGAGCTGGCTGTACGCGAGGACGGAGACGGCCGCGCCGACCTGGAACAGCCAGAACGTCCTGCGCCTGCCGAGCCGGTCGGCGAGTTCACCGAAAAGAAGAATCCCGAGCGCCATGCCGACGACGGTGACGGCGGTCCAGCCGGAGGACTTGGTGAGGCTGTAGCCGAACCGCTCGCTCAGGTAGGTGGGCAGCCAGGTCATGATGCCGTAGTAGCCGAAGTTCTGGACCGAGGTCAGGACCAGGACGCCGAAGCTGGCACGCGCGGTGGGCCCGTCCTTCACCAGCAGCTTCAGGGAGGCGAGGGTGGAGAGTGCCGCCCCCTCGCTGCGGCTGCGCGTGAAGTGCTCGGGCTCGTGCAGCCGGGAGCGGAGCGCGATGGCGACCACGGCGGGCACCGCGCCGATCAGGAACAGTCCCTGCCAGCCCCATGCGGCGAGCACGGGCGCCGAGATGAGCGCCGCGGCCAGCACACCCGCCTGGAAGCCGAGCGCGACCAGCGACGTGGCGCGCGCCCGCTTCTTGCTCGGCCATGCCTCGGCGGCGAGCGTCATACCGATGCCGAACTCGCCGCCGATACCGACGCCGGCCAGGAACCGGAACGCGGACAGCTCCCCGTACGAGGTCGCCAGCGCCGACAGGCCGGTGAAGACGGCGAAGAAGATCACCGAGTACGTGAGGACCTTCACCCGCCCGATCCGGTCGGCGAGCATCCCGAAGCCGAGTCCACCGACGACGGCGCCGATGAGCGTGATGGTGGCGAGCGAGCCGCCCTGCGCCTTGTCCAGGCCCAGGTCTGCGGAGATCGCGGAGAGGGCGAAGCTCAGGATCAGCAGGTCGAAGCCGTCCATCGCGTAGCCGAGGGAGGAGGCGAACACCGCCTTCTTCGCGTAACGGCTCGGCTTGTCACCGCCGTCGCCGCCGTCCGCACTGTCCACCGGGCCCGCGGCGCTCGGGGTCGCGGCCATCTCATCCAGTTGTGTCATGTGGCTTGGTTCCGTCGTTCCGTCGCGCGAGGTGGGCTGGGGCAGGCGCCGGGGCGGGCGTCCTGCCCCACCCGCTCATGCCGACGTCCGGACACGGCGCGACCGGGGGAAACGGTCGTGGCATCCGGAGAACGGAAGAACAGATGGTGGCGTCGACGGTCTCCATCGGGACCGTGCTCACACCGGCAGGGTGAAATTATTTCACACTGCACCCAGTGCCCTCGACACGGCCTCCGCCCGGCCTCGCGCAGACCTCACCGGCTGGAGCGCGCGAGCCGCCCGCGCCGTCCCGGACTGTGACGTCTGACGACGCATTCTGCGTCGTCAGACGTCACAGTTCCGCCGCCAGCACCGCCTGCGCCGCCTTGCGCGCGTGCAGCGCGGCGTCCCTGTCCCCCGCGAACGTCGCGAGGGCCATCGCCCCGTCGAAGAGCACGGCCAACTGGGCGCCCAACGCTGCCGAGTTGCGGGCGCCGGCACCCTCAGCCAGTTCGGTCAGGAGCGCGCGCAGGGCGGTCTTGTGGGTCTGCACGGCGGTCACGACCATCGGCGCGGCGGCACCCACCTCCCCGAACGCGCCCGCGAACACGCAGCCGCGGAAGCCCGGTTGGCGGAACCAGTCGTTCAGGAAGTCGAAGGGGCCGAGGAGCTTCGCGACCGGGTCCTCGATCGAGCCGACGCGCTGCCCTATCGCCGAACGCGCCACCTGGTCGCGCCGTTCGAGGCAGGCCGCGAGGAGCAGGTCCTTGGACGGGAACATCTGGTAGAGCCGCTTCAGCGGCACCCCCGCCTCGTCACGGATGCGGTGCATCGTCACCGCGTGGACACCGTGGGTGTAGAACAGCTCGTCCGCCACCTCGACCACATGAACCCGCAGGTCGTCCGGTATCAACTGGACGCCGCCTCCAAACAGCTCGCCGCCAACTCACAGCCCCCGTACGCCCCTTGAGCGCCGGACGCGCCTCGCGCGCCGCCTTGAGAACCGCCGTTCTCGCCACTATGGTCCCAGCATAGGACACTTCAGCACTTCAGGACGGTGCACGTTCCGGTTCACCTGACCACCCCGGAGCGTGTGTCCGCACCACCCAACGCCGTGGCGGATTCGGGGGAAGCCGTGCTGCGTATTCACTTCCAAGCGGGAGATCTGGCCCGCACCAGGATCGCCGAGGTACCGGACCCACTCTGGGAAATCGTGCTGAGCCTGCATCAACTCCGGGAGATGCGGCGCGAGCCGGTGCTCAACGCATGGCGGAGGCGACAGTGTCCGCGCGACATGAGCGCGTTGCGGACACTGTCGCCGCTGATGCCGCCGCGAGGCTACTTCCCGGACTTTCTGACGCCCGCCGCGGGTCTCGCCGGGCTCGAGTGCGGAATCGATGCCGTGCTCTCCACTCCTCGCCGTCAACTACGCGCGGAGATGGCGCTGTTGGCGGCCCAGAACAGCACCTTGCCCGCGTGGACCCGGCCGCTGGCCGCCGGCGATCTGGACGCGGTGCACCGGCTGGGTCAGGCCCTGCGTATCTATCACGCCTCCGTGCTCGCGCCGGCCTGGCCGCAGATCGCGGCACGCGTCGAGGGCGACCGGCGGCACCGGACCGGGGCGCAGTGCCGGCTCGGCACCGAGGAGATGCTGCGCACCTTCGCGCCCATACTGCGCTGGCAGTCACCCGTGCTGGTCGCCGACTACCCCGTCGAACGGGACATCCACCTCCAGGGGCGCGGACTGCTCCTCGTCCCCTCGTACTTCTGTCGCCGCACACCGGTCGCGCTGCTGGACGAGGCGCTGTGGCCGGTCCTGGTGTATCCGGCCATGCCGCTGAGCGCGGAGGTGGTCGACGGGCCGGTCCCGAGGCTCGCCCCACTGCTAGGACACACGCGCGCGGCGGTCCTTCAGGCGCTCCAAGAGCCCTGTACGACAACGGAGTTGGCGCGGGTAGCGGGCGTTTCGCTGTCCTCGGCGAGCGAGCACGCGGCGGTGCTGCGGCGCGCCGGGCTCATCGCCAGCACCCGGGAGCGGCACCGGATGCATCACAGCCTCACCCGGCTCGGCAGCCATCTGCTCAGCGGGGCGCTGGTGGGCTGAGCCGTCGTTACGCCTCGCCGCCCGGGCGCCCGATCTGCCCGCGCAGCGCCGCCACGACGAAGCCCACCATGTTGGCGAGGATCAGCGCCGCGGCGATCCCCCAGATGATCGGAAGCGACCGCGCGGGCCAGTCGTTGGCCGACTGCAGCCACAGCGTCAGGATGGCGGTGACGCCGAGTGGGATGCCGTGCAGGCACACCATTCTCCCGGCCGCGTCGTGCCGCCGGTTGCCACGGGAGAACGCCGACCACAGCGCACCGACCAGAGCGGCCGCGCCGAACGACAGGCACGCGAGGGCGCCCGCCGAGGCGGTCCGTCGGCCACTCCAGCGGGCCCTCGGTGGTCTCCTGGCGCTCGCCCTTGACATCGCGCAGGTCGGCCTCCGGCGACTTGTGTCTCGACCCGCGGTGCAGGTCCACACTGCGTACGGTGAACTGCTGCCTCCACCGGCAGTCCGACACCTCGACCGGGACCGAGGCACACACCGGCGCCGCCCGGAATTCCCGCTCCCGTTCCTGCGCCGCGCGGAACTCCGGAACCATCGCCGCCCCGACGGCGAGCATCAGCACCGCGCCCAGCAGCCACATGTCCCGGGTGTCGAGGGATCGGCGCCGCTGCTGAGCCCCGACACCGTCGCCACGGTCGGCCAGCAGCAGGTGCGCGGCTACGACGAGGTGCTCGACCAGCACGACCGCGCGCACGCCATCGTCTTCCAGAAGCCGAGCAAACAGCTGGCGTGGGGCGGCCCGCGCAGCCTCGGCCACGACGGTGCGTGCGGCGCGGTGGGCTGCGTCGACCCGGACACCGGGGTGGCCTTCGGCTACACGGTGGCCCGGGGGCCATGGCCGGGCGGCGCGGATCCGCGGGCGGTCGAGGTGGCTCGGGCGATCGGGGACTTGGTCGGGTGACCCGGAGCCCGATGGGGTGATCGGGCGCCGCCCGGCCGCCGATCTGGTGGCAGGCGCGCAGGTCTGCCACCGACGGCTACGTCGACGTCGCGGCCCCGCTCACCGGCGGATCCGCGTCATCTCCGGGTCGAACAGCGGCTCCGCCGCCGTCGTCGCCGGCACGCGGTCGCCGAAGTAGCCGACCTCCACTCGTGTTCCGGGTTCCGCGTGTTCGGCCGGGAGCCAGGCGTAGGCGATCGGGCGGCCGAGGGTGTAGCCGTACGCGGCGCTGGTGACGTAGCCGCAGGGCCGGCCGTGCACGTGGACCGGTTCGTGGCCCATGACCACCGAGCGGTCGTCCTCGATCAGGAGGGCGGTGAGGCGGCGGTCCACCGTGTCCTTGGTGACGTCGACGATCGCCTCGCGGCCCACGAAGTCGCCCTTCTTCTTGCGGACGGCGAAGCCGACACCGGCCTCGTAGGGGTTGTGCTCGCTGGTCATGTCGTGGCCCCAGGCCCGGTAACCCTTCTCCAGACGCAGGGAGTTGAAGGCGCTGCGGCCCGCCGCGATCACCCCGTGGTCCTGTCCGGCCCGCCAGAGTGTGTCCCACAGGCGCAGGCCCAGATCGGCGGTGGTGTACAGCTCCCAGCCCAGTTCACCGACGTAGGACAGGCGCATCGCGGTCACCGGGACGTCCCCGATGAAGGCCTGCTTCGCCTTGAAGTAGCCGAAGTTCTCGTGCGAGAAATCGGCGTCGGTGAGGGGCTGCACGAGGTCGCGGGCGCGTGGACCCCACACGCCGATGCAGCAGGTGCCTGCCGTGATGTCGCGGACCTGCACCGTGCCGTCGGCGGGCAAGTGGCGGCGCAGCCAGGCGAGGTCGAGGTTGCTGTTGGCGCCGACCTGGAAACGGTCCTGTGCGAGCCGGGCGACGGTGAGGTCGCTCAGCACGCCGCCCGCCTCGTCGAGGAGCAGGGTGTACGTCACCGCGCCGACTGCCTTGTCCAGCTGGTTCGTCGACAGGCCCTGAAGGAACGTCAGGGCGCCCGGGCCCGTGACCTCCAGGCGCTTGAGCGGGGTCATGTCGTACATCGCCACCCGCTCGCGGGTGATCAGTGCCTCGGCGCCGGCGACGGGCGACCAGAAGCGGGCCGCCCACTCGTTCCGCTCGCTGATGTGGGACACCTCGGGGAGGTCTGCGTTGGCCTCGTACCAGTGCGGGCGCTCCCAGCCCGCACCTTCCAGGAACACGGCTCCGAGCTCCTGCTGGCGTATGTGGAAGGGGCTCACGCGCAGCGGGCGGGGGCGGTCCGGCGGCTGGAGCGGGTGGATGATGTCGTAGACCTCGGAGAAGCTCTGGCAGCTGCGCTCGTGCACGTAGTCGGGGGCGAGCTGGACGTCCTCGAAGCGGTTGATGTCGCAGCCGTGGACATCGATGCCGGGCCTGCCCTCGACCATCCACTTCGCGACGGCCCTGGCGACGCCCGCCGAGTGGGTCACCCACACCGCTTCGGCCAGCCAGAAGCCGGACACGGTCGGGGACTCGCCGATCAGGGGCATGCCGTCGACGGTGAACGAGAACAGGCCGTTGAAGCCGTCGGCGATGTCCGCGTCGTTCAGTGCGGGCAGCAGCCTGCGGGTGTCGGCCCAGGCGCCCTCGAAGTCGGCCTTCGTGAAGTCCAGCTTCGAGGGCTGGTCCGGGCTGTCCGCGGGGTGGGCGACGTCGTCGGGCGACAGGGGCATGGGACGGTGGGCGTAGGAGCCGATGCCGATCCGGTCGACGAGTTCACGGTAGTAGAGGCCGGCGTCCTGGTTGCGGAGGATGGGCAGGTTGGCCTCGTCCAACTGGCTGTTGCGGCCCTTGAGTTCGGTGATCGGGGTGGTGGTGGCGTACTGGTGGCCCATGGGGACGAGCGGCACGTCCTGGCCCACCATGCGGCCGATGCGCGGGCCCCAGAATCCGGCGCAGGAGACGACGATGTCCGCGGGGAAGGTGCCGCGGTCGGTGACGACGGCGCTGACGGCTCCGCCGGATGTCTCGATGTCGGTGACGGTGTGGTGGCCGAGGAAGGTGGCGCTGCGGGCGAGGGCGCGGCGGGCCTGTGCCTCACCGATCCGCAGCGCCTTGGCGAGGCCGTCACTGGGGATGTGGTAGCCGCCGAGGATGGCGCCGGGGTCGAGCAGCGGGTGGAGCTTGGCGGACTCGTCCGCGTCGAGGAGGTGGCTCTCGACGCCCCAGGAGGTGAGCCAGCCGTGCCGGCGCTCAAGTTCCCGCAGGCGCTCGGGAGTTGTGGCGATCTCCAGGCCGCCGACCTGCCGGTAGCACCAGTCACCGTCGAGGTCGAGGGCGCTCGTCTTCTCGACGGTGTAGCGGGCGAACTCGGTCATGGTCTTGGAGGGGCTGGTCTGGAAGACCAGGCCGGGGGCGTGCGAGCTGGACCCGCCGGTCGCGAAGAGGGGGCCCTGCTCGAGGACGGTGACGTCCGTCCAGCCGAGTGCGGTGAGCTCGTCACTGAGGGAGCAGCCGACGATTCCGGCTCCGATGATGACCACCTTGGGCTGCGAAGACTGCGAGTTCATGGTGGGTCCTCCGGGAGTTCAAGGGTGCGCGAGGGGGTCGTGGGAGGGCATGGGAGGGTTCAGAGGTGGTGGTGTCGTCAGAGGTGGACGGCCGAGCGCAGCACCTCGCCGCGGCCCGTCCGGTGCGAAGGCGCGTCCTGAACCCGCGGCGTCAGATGATCGAGCGGATCGCGCGCTCGAAGTTCTCCACGTGCTCGGCGGCCACGGCCGAGGCCTTGGCCTCGTCGCCGTCGATGACGGCCCGCAGCAACTGGCCGTGTTCGTGCACGTGTTGCTCGAGTCCGGACAGGCGGTCGATGAACAGGCACCAGATCCGGGTGGCGAGGTTGTCGTAGTTGACCAGCGTGGCTTCGAGGTACGGGTTGTACGTGACCGCGTAGACGGCGCGGTGCACCGCCATGTCGAGGCGGAGCAGGCCGATCTCGCCGTGTTCCGGCGCGCCCTGCGACTCCTCCTCCACGCGGGTGAGCAGTTCGCGCAGCCGTTCCCGGTCCGCCGCGGTGGCCCGCTTGCTGGCGCGCGCGGCGGCGAGCGGTTCGAGTTCCTGGCGCACTTCGGAGATGTGGCCGAGGTCGGCGATCTGTACTTCGGTGGCGAAGGTGCCGCGCCGGGGGAAGGCGACGATGAGCCGCTCGATCTCCAGGCGCTTGAGGGCCTCGCGGACCGGGGTGCGGCCGAGGCCGAGGTCGGCGGCGAGGCGTCCGTCGTGGACGGGTTCGCCGGGGCGGATCTGCAGGGTGACGAGTCGGTCCGTGATCTCCTGGTACGCCTGGTCGGCCAGTGTCGCGCCGTGCGACTGGCCCCCGGCGGCAGGTACGGATGCCATCTCGCCCCTCCCCTGACGTGTCCGCGATGAGACCTCACCGTACCGCATCCCTGCATTGATATATCAGGGGTGCGGAGCGGCGGGAGAGGCGCAGGCATGGTGGCGGGGCCCGTCAGACGGCGGCGGGCGCGATCGTTTCCGTGGCGGGGACCAGGGTGCGGCGCAGGCGGTTGAAGATCTTGGAGCGGTTCATGGCGAGGACCGCGGTGGGCACCCCGTCCTCCTTGTAGAGGGCCGCGAAGGACCGGCTCTCGTAGGACCCCTCGACGAGTTCGACCTCGGCGCCGGGGCCGACGCGGCCCGCGAGTTGGATGCGGACGTCGTACTGGTCGGACCAGAAGGACGGCGGGGTGGCCCGCGGGATCGCGGACTCGCCGGTGAGCAGCGTGCGGGCCGCGGTGGCGGCCGACTCCGCGGCGTTCGACCAGTGCTCGATGCGGGCGTGCCGGCCGGTGAAGGGGTGCGGGCGGCGGGCCACGTCCCCGACGGCGACGACGTTGGGGACGCTGGAGGCGCCGCCCGCGTCGCACACCACGCCGTTGTCGACCCACACACCGGAGTCGGCGAGCCAGTCGTCGACCGGCCGGGCGCCCACCCCGACGAGCACGATGTCCGCGGGCAGCAGCCGCCCGTCCGTGAGCCGCACCCCGGTGACCCGGCCGCCGCCGCTCTCCAGCCCCGCCACTCCGGTGCCGCACAGCAGGCGTACGCCGTGGTCGGTGTGGAGGGAGGCGCAGACACGCCCCATCTCGGCGCCCAGCTGGCGTTCCAGCGGGGTGTCGAGCGCCTCGACCACGGTGACGTCGAGGCCCAAGTGGTGGGCGGTGGCGGCGACTTCGGCCCCGATGAACCCGGCGCCGATGACCACCATCCGGGGCGCCCCGCTCAGCAGTTCGGCGCGCAGGCTCCGGGCGTCGTCCAGGGTGCGCAGGGTGTGGACACCGGCGAGTCCGTCGGTGCCGGGGAGGCGGCGGGCGGTCGAGCCGGTGGCGACCACGACGCCGTCGGTGTCGATCCTGCGCCCGTTGGCGAGGATGACGGATGTGGTGGAGCAGTCCAGGTGTACCGCGCGTTCGCCCAACTCCCAGTGGATTCCGAGCTGTTCGTACTCCTCGGCGTCACCGAGTTCGAGGGCGTCGGCCGTGACCTCGCCCTTGAGGTAGGCCTTGGACAGGGGCGGGCGGTCGTAGGGGCGGTGCAGTTCCTCTCCTACGACGGTGATCCCTCCGTCGTATCCCTCGGAGCGCAGCGACCGGACGGCGCCGAGGCCGGCGAGCGAGGCTCCGACGACAGTGATGTGCTTCATGCGGGCTCCCCAACGGTGACGTGAAGCAGGACCTGACCGTCCTGGACGGTGACGTGGTGAGTGCGGACGGGCGTCTTGGCGGGCGGGCAGGTCGGGCGGCCGTTTCGCAGGTCGAACGACGCCTCGTGCAGGGGGCATTCGACGAAGCAGCCCTCGAGGAAGCCGTCGGCGAGCGAGGCGTCCTGGTGGGTGCAGGTGTCGTCGATGGCGTACACCGTGCCGTCGGCGTTGAAGACGGCGACGGGGGCCGGCACTCCCTCGGTCACGCGGATGGACTCGCCAGGGGGCAGATCTTCGATGCGGCACACCGGGATCATGGGGAACCTCCAGGAAACAAATGGACGGTCAGTTGGCGCGCTGTGTGCCGAGCCGGGCCTGGAGCCAGGCGTGGAACTCGCCGATGTGGTGTTCGCTGGGGACGAGGACGCCGCCCTTGGCGTAGGCGCGTGAACTCATCGCGGGCTGGGTGCGCTCGCAGGCGTCGAAGTCCTGCTGGTTGACGCGGTGGAACAGTTCGACGGAGCGCTCGACGTCGGTTCCGCTTCCCACGACGTGCGGCAGATAGAGCCAGTCGCACTCGACGATCGTGCGGTCGTGGGAGATCGGGTACATCCGGTGAAGGATCACGTGGTCCGGGACCAGGTTGATGAAGACCTGGGGCCGCACGGTGATCGCGTAGTAGCGCCGGTCCTGCTCTTCGGTGACCGAGGGGATGCGGTCGAGTCCCTCGGAGCCGTCGACGGTGAAGCCCCTGGCCTCTTCGGCGAACTCGGCGCCGTGGCCGACGAAGTACTGGGCGGCCAGTCCGTCCTTGAACTCCGGGAGGACTTCGGTGAGTTCGGGGTGGATGGTGGCGCAGTGATAACACTCCATGAAGTTCTCGATGATGAGTTTCCAGTTCGCCCGGACGTCGTACGTGATGCGCTTGCCGAGGCCGAGGTCCTCGATCGCGTAGCTCTCAATGGCGTCGGCGGCGCCGAGGCGTTCGCTGACCGCGCCGATCACCTCGTCCTCGAAGGAGGGCGGCTGCTCGGCCAGGCACACCCACACGTACCCGAGCCATTCCCTGACGTGCACGGAGACCAGGCCGTATTCGGTGCGGTCGATGTCCGGCATCGACGTCAGGTTGGGTGCGGCGATCAGCTTGCCGTCGAGGCCGTAGGTCCAGGCGTGGTACGGGCACTGGAAGTTCCGCCTGACCTCGCCGGACTCCTCGGTGCACAGCTTGGCGCCGCGGTGCCGGCAGATGTTGAGGAACGCGCGGACGGAGCCGTCGCGGGAGCGGGCGACGAGGACGCTCTCGCGCCCCACTCGATATGTGCGGAAGCTGCCCGGCTTGGTGAGGTCGGAGGCCCGGCTCACGCAGAACCACATGGACTCGAAGATGCGCTCCTGCTCCCGCTCGAAGATCTGCGGGTCGGTGTAGTAGTCGCCGGGAAGCGTGGAGATCAGACTCGGGGGCAGGCTCGTGATGCTCATCAGGAGTCACCTCGGTAGATGTCGTACGGACATGCGGCAGGTGCCGAAGCGAAGCGAGTTGTGTGGTGTGTTCTGTGGGGACTCAGAGGGCCCCGTGCGCAGAGGCGGGCCCCGCGCTCACAGCGTCACCACTGAGCGCAGTACGTCTCCGCGGCGCATGGCGTCGAACGCGGACTCCACCTCGTCCAGGCCGATCTCCTCGCTGACGAACGCGCCGAGGTCGAAGCGCCCCTGGAGGTAGAGGTCGATGAGGGCGGGGAAGTCGCGGGAGGGCAGGCAGTCGCCGTACCAGGAGGACTTGAGGGCGCCGCCGCGCCCGAAGACGTCGGCGAGCGGCAGTTCCAGTTTCATCTCGGGGGTGGGCACGCCCACGAGGACCACCGTGCCCGCCAAGTCGCGGGCGTAGAAGGCCTGTTGGTAGGTCTCGGGGCGGCCCACGGCCTCCACGACGACGTCCGCGCCGAAGCCGCCGGTGAGGGAGCGCACCGCCTCGACGGGGTCGGTCCTGGAGGAGTCGACGGTGTCGGTGGCACCGAACCGCTCGGCCTTCGCCAGCTTCCGCTCGTCGATGTCCACGGCGATGATCCGGGCGGCCCCGGCCACCTTCGCCCCGGCGATCGCCGCGATCCCGACGCCCCCGCAGCCGATGACGGCCACCGAGTCGCCCCTGCCGACACCGCCGGTGTTGACCGCGGCACCGAAGCCCGCCATGACGCCGCAGCCGAGCAGGCCCGCCGCGGCGGCCGTCGCGGACCGGTCGACCTTGGTGCACTGCCCGGCGGCGACGAGGGCCTTCTCGGCGAACGCGCCGATGCCGAGCGCGGGCGAGAGCGTGGTGCCGTCGAGGAGGGTCATGGGCTGCGTGGCATTGTGCGTGTCGAAGCAGTACCAGGGCCGGCCGCGCCGACAGGCCCGACAACTGCCGCACACGGCACGCCAGTTGAGAATCACGAAGTCGCCGGGCGCCACGTCGGTGACCCCGTCGCCGACGGACTCGACGACGCCGGCGGCCTCGTGGCCGAGCAGGAACGGGAACGCGTCGCCGATCCCGCCCTCCCGGTAGTGCAGATCGGTGTGGCAGACGCCGCAGGCCCTTACCTGCACCAGCGCCTCCCCCGGTCCTGGCTCCGGGACCAGGATCGTTTCCACGGAGACGGGGGCGCCCTGCTTGCGGGCGACCACCGCGCGTACCTCGTGAGTCACGGTTGAGCTCCTTGGGGTCTGTCGAGGGAGGCAGATGAGCCGTAGGGGCTGTGGAGGAGCTGTTCAGGAGAGCCGAACTCTGTTGCGCATGAAGAACCTTGACGCGTTCTACGCAACGCCCAAACTGTCGTCTCCGTCGACGGCGCGTGTCAAGGGGCATCTGAGATCTGTCGCGCGACACCTCAAACCCGCACGTCGGAGCGCCAGTTGACGCCGCCGCGCGCGGGTCGCCCCCGGTGCACCCGGCGGGCATCGAGACGCCACACGCGGCGCATGACTTCCGCGGTCCCGGGTAGCAGAAGTGGCTAGAAGGGCTTTCCATGCCCTAATTCAGGAGGCACCACTTATAGGAGACGAGCGTGAAGATGGGGCCGAAGATCCGCTTCCGCATCGCCCTGCCGCCCGCCCGCGGCCAGCGCCTATAGTCGCGCCATGAGAAAGCATGACGCAGACAGTGAGACAACGGGCTCGTCGGGCGCCGGAGTGCAGTCCGTCGACCGTGCCGTGAGCGTTCTGGAGATTCTCGCCCGGCGTGGGGAAGCAGGCGTCAGCGAGATCGCCGCGGAAATCGACGTGCACAAGTCGACGGCATTCCGTCTGCTGGGCGCGCTGGAGGCGCGCGATCTGGTCGAGCAGTCGGGCGACCGGGGCAAGTACCGGATCGGTTTCGGCATCGTACGCCTGGCCAGCTCGGTCACCGACAATTTCGATGTGACACAGCAGGCGCGCCCGTTCTGCGAGCAGCTCGCGGAGGAATTCGGCGAGGCCGTCAACATCGCAATTCTGCAGGAACATTATGCGGTGAACGTCCTCCAGGTGCGCGGCCCGATGGCGGTCAGCACGCACAATTGGGTCGGCCAGCTCACCCCGATGCATGCCACATCCAGTGGAAAAATATTGCTCGCTCATGTACCGGAACGGGAGCGCGCGGAAATGCTGGCCGCCTCCCACATGAAAAAGATGACACCGCACACCCTGACCGCCAAGGGAAAGCTCGAGAGGGATCTCGCGCAGACGCTTGAGCGCGGATATGCGGTGACGCTCGAGGAATTGGAGCTCGGGTTGCACGGAATGGCCGCACCCATCAGAAATGCCCAGGGTGAAGTCATCGCCGCGATCAGCGCCTCGGGTCCCGCCTACCGGTTCTCCGAGGAGCGGATGCACGAGCTCTCCCCCACGCTGCTGCGGAGCGCGCAGGACATCAGCCGCAAGATGGGCTACCTCGACTGACCGGGGCCGTCCCCCTCGGCCGGTTCCATCCGGATGATCACGGCCTTGGACGTGGGGGTGTTGCTCTTCTCCGCGACGCTGTCCAGCGGGACGAGGACGTTGGTCTCCGGGTAGTAGGCGGCCGCGGAGCCCCGGGGCGTCGGGTAGCCGACGACGCGGAACGCGGGCGCCCTGCGTTCGCTGCCATCGGTCCACACGCTGATCAGGTCGACCAGACTCCCCTCCTCGATACCGAGTTCGGCGAGGTCCTCCGCGTTCGCCAGGACGACGCGCCGCGCGCCCTTGACGCCGCGGTACCGGTCGTCCATCGCGTACGGGATGGTGTTCCACTGGTCGTGCGAGCGCAGCGTCTGCAGGATCAGGTGGCCGGGTGGCGCGGTGAGCCCGGTGAAGGTGTTCGCGGTGAAGACGGCGGTGCCGCTCGCCGTCCGGAAGACGCGCTTGTTGACGGGGTTCGGCAGGTTGAAGCCGCCCGGCTCCCGCACGCGCCGGTTGAAGTCGTCGAATCCCGGCACCACGTTCGCGATGTGCTCCCGAATGGTGTCGTAGTCGTTCTCGAATGCCTGCCAGGTGATCCCGTGCCGCTCGCCGAGGGTCCTGCGGGCGAGCCTGCTGATGATGGACACCTCGCTGAGCAGCGCGGGTGACGCGGGCGCGAGCCGGCCGCGGGTGGCGTGCACATCGCTCATCGAGTCCTCGACCGTCATGAACTGCTCACCGCCCGACTGAATGTCGCGGTCGCTGCGCCCCAGCGTGGGAAGTATCAGCGCGGTGCGGCCGCACACGGCGTGCGAGCGATTCAGTTTGGTGGAGATGTGGGCCGTCAACCGGCAATTGCGCAGGGCGCGTTCGGTCACGTCGCTGTCGGGTGTGGCGCGGACGAAATTGCCTGCCACCCCGACGAACACGTGGGCCCGCCCGTCGCGCATGGCCCGGATCGCGTCGACCGCGTCGGCCCCGTGCCGGGTGGGCGGGGCGAAGTCGAATTCCTTCTCCAGGGCGTCGAGGAACGACTGCGGCATGCGCTCCCACACGCCCATGGTGCGGTCGCCCTGCACATTGCTGTGGCCGCGCACCGGGCAGACGCCGGCGCCGGGCCTGCCGATGTTTCCGCGCAGCAGAAGGAAGTTGACGACTTCGCGGATGGTGGGGACGCCGTGCTTGTGCTGGGTCAGGCCCATGGCCCAGCACACGATGACGTTCTTGGCGCCGAGCACCCGCTGGTGGACCTGCTCGATCTCCTCGCGCGTCAGGCCGGTGGCCTTGAGGACCTCCGCCCAGTCGAGGCCGCGGATATTGTCGGTGAAGACCTCGTAGCCCGAGGTGTGGGCGTCGATGAACTCGCGGTCGAGGACCGTGCCGGGCGCCTTGTCCTCGGCCTCGAGGAGCAGCAGGTTCAGCGCCTGGAAGAGGGCGAGGTCGCCGCCCGGCCGGATCTGCAGGAACTGGTCGGCGATCTCGGTGCCCCTGCCGATGACACCCCGCGCCTTCTGCGGGTGCTTGAAGCGCAGCAGCCCCGCCTCGGGCAGCGGGTTGACCGCGACGATCTTCCCGCCGCGCCGCTTGGTCTCCTCCAGGGCCGTCAGCATCCGGGGGTGGTTGGTGCCGGGGTTCTGGCCGACGACGAAGACCAGGTCGCTGTTGTGCAGGTCGTCGAGGCTGACGCTGCCCTTGCCGATGCCCAGCGTCTCGCCCAGGGCCGAGCCGCTGGACTCGTGGCACAGGTTGGAGCAGTCGGGCAGGTTGTTGGTGCCGAAGGCGCGCGCGAAGAGCTGGAGCAGGAACGCGGGCTCGTTGGCGAGCCGGCCCGAGGTGTAGAACAGCGCCTCGTCGGGGCTGTCCAGGCCGTTCAGCTCGTCGGCGAGCAGGTCGAGCGCGCCGTCCCAGCCGATCGGCTCGTAGTGGTCGCTGTCCGGGTACTTGACCATGGGCTCGGTCAGCCGGCCCTGCTGGTTGAGCCAGTAGTCGGAGGCCTCCGCGAGCTCGCTGACCGGGTGCTCGGCGAAGAACTCGCGGGTCACGCGGCGGGTGGTGGCCTCGTCGGCGATGTGCTTGGCGCCGTTCTCGCAGTACTCGTTGCGGTGCCGCTTGTCCGGTGCGCCCTCGGGCCAGGCACAGCCCGGGCAGTCGATGCCGCCGTCCTGGTTGATGTTGAGCAGGGTGAGGGCGGTGCGCTTGGGCGAGGTCTGGCTCAGGGCGTACTGGAGCGCATGGGCCACGGCGGGCGCCCCGGTGGCCCAGGTCTTGGGCTTGCTCAGGGAAAGATCCTCTTCGGGCTCTTCGATCGCGCGCACGCCCATCACCTCTACGTTTCCGACTCACCGGGAGCCGGCACGCCCCCGTCGCCCAGCATTCGTCCACGCTCCGCCCACGGTCAAAGCGGAAAGTCCGATCGTTGATAGGCAGCTACGATCACGGGCGGACACAATCCACCGAAGTCGGCCGGGAAGGGGGTGGGACCGTGCTCCTGCGACAGCTCGAATACCTCGTCGCGCTGACCGGCACCGGCCACTTCGCCAAGGCCGCCGAGCAGTGCTTCGTGTCGCAGCCGACGCTGTCCGAGGGCATCCGCAAGCTGGAGACGGAGCTGGGGGTGCCGCTGGTGCGGCGCGGCCGGCGCTTCGAGGGTCTGACGGCGGAGGGCGAGCAGGTCGTCGTGTGGGCCCGCCGGATGCTCGCGGACCGGGACGCGATGCGGTCGGGGCTCGCGGCGCTGCGCGAAGGGCTGAGCGGTGAGCTGCGGCTCGGCGCGGTGCCCACGGCGGTCGGCGCGGTCGCCCTGCTCACACAGCCGTTCTGCGCGGCCAACCCGCACACCACGGTGAACGTCCAGGCCGATCTCCAGGGTGACGACATCGTGCGCCGGCTGCGCGCCTTCGAGCTGCACGGCGCGGTCTCGTACCACAGCCGCACCCTGGATCTGCCGTTCGTGCCGCTGTACCGGGAGCGCTATGTCGTGCTCACCCAGGAGGATCCGGAGCGCTCGGCGCAGGAGATCAGCTGGGCCCAGGCGGCCGCGCTGCCGCTGTGTCTGCTGCATCCGCGGATGCTGGGGCGCCGGGTCCTGGACGACGTGTTCGCGGAGCTGTCCCTGTCGGTGGCGCCGCGCGTCGAGACGGACTCCATCGCCTCGCTGATCGCGCATGTGCGCACGGGCCAGTGGTCGAGCATCATCCCGCACACGTGGCTGCACGTCTTCGGGATCCCCGCAGGGATGGAGGCCGTGCCGCTGCACGGTCCGCGGCGCAGCGCGCGGATCGGTCTGCTGCTGCCGCCGCGCGATCCGCTGTCGGTGATGGAGCAGGCGCTCGCGGACCTGGCCCGCGCCTCGCGGATGCACACGGTCCTGGACGTGCTGCCGGGCTGAGCGCCAGCCGCCGCAACTCGCCGCTCCGGCACGGCGGTTACAGGCTTGTTTTCCCCCTCCGGACACCATTGACGCGCCCCTGAGGCGCTGGCTACGGTGACGACGACCCGCCGCTGATATATCAGAGCGTCACCAGTCGGTTTTCAAGGAGTCCTCATGACCCCCGACGCACACGACCTGCCCGACCACCCCGACTTCCTGTGGCGCAACGCCGATCCGAAGAAGTCCTACGACGTCGTGATCGTCGGGGGCGGCGGACACGGCCTGGCGACGGCGTACTACCTCGCCAAGAACCACGGCATCACGAACATCGCCGTCCTGGAGAAGGGGTGGCTGGCCGGCGGCAACATGGCCCGCAACACCACCATCATCCGTTCCAACTATCTGTGGGACGAGAGCTCGGGCATCTACGAAAGCTCGCTCAAGCTGTGGGAGACGCTGGAGCAGGACCTCGACTACCCGATCCTGTTCAGCCAGCGCGGCGTCCTCAACCTCGCGCACAACCTCCAGGACGTCCGCGACAGCAAGCGCCGGGTGTACGCGAACCAGCTCAACGGCATCGACGCCGAGTGGCTGGAGCCGGACGAGGTCGCCAAGGTGTGCCCGATCGTCAACACCAGCCCGGACGTGCGCTATCCGGTGCACGGCGCCACGTACCAGCCGCGCGCGGGCATCGCCAAGCACGACTACGTGGCATGGGGCTTCGCCCGCCGCTGTGACGCGTACGGCATCGACCTCATCCAGAACTGCGAGGTCACCGGCATCGATGTGAGCGGGGGCCGGGTCACCGGGGTGCGGACCACCCGGGGCCGGATCGGCGCCGGGAAGGTCGCGCTCGCGGCGGCCGGACACACCTCCGTCCTCGCGCAGATGGTCGGGCTGCGGCTGCCACTGCAGAGCCACCCGCTGCAGGCGCTGGTGTCGGAGCTGCTGGAGCCCGTGCACCCGACCGTCGTGATGTCCAACGCGGTGCATGTGTACGTGTCCCAGGCGCACAAGGGCGAACTCGTCATGGGCGCGGGCATCGACAGCTACAACGGGTACGGGCAGCGCGGCGCCTTCCACATCATCGAGCGGCAGATGGCCGCCGCCCTGGAGCTGTTCCCGGTGTTCGCGCGCGCCCACATGCTGCGCACCTGGGGCGGCATCGTCGACACCACCCCGGACGCCTCCCCCATCGTCGGGCTGACCCCGGTCGAGGACCTGTACCTCAACTGCGGCTGGGGAACCGGCGGTTTCAAGGCGACGCCGGGTGTCGGCTGGGCGTACGCGCACACCATCGCGACCGGTGGACCCCATGACACCAACGCGCCGTTCACCCTCGACCGGTTCACGACCGGCGCCCTCGTCGACGAGCACGGCGCCGCCGCCGTCGCGCACTGAGCCCCTTCCTAGGAGAGACCCATGCAGCTCATCCCCTGCCCCTGGTGCGGGCCGCGCGAGGAGACCGAGTTCCACTACGGCGGCCAGGCGCACGTCGAGCACCCCGCCGACCCGCACGCGCTCGACGACGAGCAGTGGGCCCAGTACGTCTTCTTCCGCGACAACCCCAAGGGTCCCTTCGCGGAGCGGTGGGCGCACACGGCGGGCTGCCGCCGCTGGTTCAACGCCGTGCGCGACACCGTGAGTTACGAGTTCCTGACCGTGTACCCCGTGGGGTCCCCGAACCCGCTCGGCACCGCCGCGCGAGAGCGCCAGGAGGCGACCGCATGAGCACTCCCTTCCGCACCTCCTGCGACACGTACGGGCGCGTCGACCGCTCCACCACGCTGGACTTCGTCTTCGACGGAACGCCGTACACCGGACACCCCGGAGACACCCTCGCCTCCGCGCTGCTCGCGAACGGTGTGCATCGGGTGGCGACGAGCATCAAGTACGGCCGCCCGCGCGGCATCCTGGCCGCCGGTGTCGAGGAGCCCAACGCCCTCGTGCAGATCGAGGCGCCGTTCCCCGAGCCGATGCTCACCGCCACGACGGTCGAGCTCTACGACGGGCTGGTGGCGCGCGGTCTCGGCGGCCAGGGGCGGCTCGCCGGTGAGGCCGATCCCGCCCGCTACGACGCGCGGCACCTGTACGCCGAGCTGCTGGTCGTCGGCGCGGGCCCGGCCGGTCTCGCGGCCGCGCTCGCCGCGTCCGACGCCGGGGTCCGGGTCGTCCTCGTCGACAGCGCACCGGAGCTCGGCGGCAGCCTGCTCGGCACGCGGGAGACCGTCGACGGCCGGCCCGCACAGGAGTGGGTGGACTCGGTCACGCGGCGGCTCGCGGAGTCCGGGAACGTGACCGTCCTGACCCGCACCACCGCCTTCGGCCACTACGACGACAACCTCGTCCTCGCCCTGGAGAAGCGCACCGACCACCTCGGCGCCGCGGCTCCGAGCCACGTGTCCCGGCAGCGGGTGTGGCGCATCCGGGCCGAGCAGGTCGTGCACACGACCGGCGCCACCGAGCGGCCGATCGCCTTCGACGACAACGACCGCCCCGGCATCATGCTCGCCTCCGCGGCCCGTACATACCTCGGCCGGTACGGCGTCCTCGTCGGCCGCCGGGCCGCCGTCTTCACGACGAACGACTCCGCTTACGACACGGTGCTCGAACTCGCGGACGCGGGTGTGGAGTTCGCCGCCGTGGTCGACGCGCGGCCGACCGTCCCCGCCCGGCTCGCCGGGGCGCTGGCAGAGCGCGGCATCCCGCTGCACCGCGACCATGTCGTCACCGGGACCAGCGGCGGCGAGCGCATCTCCCGCGCGCACATCGCCCGGCGTTCGGCGGACGGCGCCCGGCGGCACGGCGTCGACTGCGACGTGCTGCTCGTCTCCGGCGGCTGGAATCCGGCCGTGGCCCTGTTCAGCCAGGCGCGCGGGAAGCTGCGCTACGACGCGGAGCTCGCCACGTTCGTGCCCACCGAGGCACTCCCGACCGTACGGACGGCGGGTGCGGCGGACGGTCTGCGCACGCTCGGGGAGTGCCTCGGCAGCGGTATCGCAGCGACCGCCACGGCGCTGGAGGCGCTCGGCATCACGGTCGCGCCGCTCGGCGTTCCGGCGGCCGCCACCGAACTCCCTTCCCCCAGCGCGGTGTTGTGGCGTGTGCCCAGCCCTCGGGACGGCGTGGACGGTTCGGCGCAGTTCGTCGACCTGCAACGCGACGCCCTCGTCAGCGACGTGTTCCGGGCCACCCACGCCGGGCTCCGCTCCGTCGAGCACGTGAAGCGCTACACCACCATCGGCACGGCGCACGACCAGGGCCGTACGTCCGGGATCCTCACCTCGGGCATCGTCGCCGAGGCGCTCGGCGAGGAGGTCGCCGACCTCGGCACCACCGGCTTCCGGCCGCCCGTGCAGCCCATCGCGTTCGCCGCGTTCGCGGGCCGCAACCGGGGGGATCTTTTCGACCCGGTGCGGGTGACCGCGCTGCACGCCTGGCACGAGAGGCACGGCGCGCTGTTCGAGGACGTCGGCCAGTGGAAGCGGCCCTGGTACTACCCGCTGCCCGGCGAGACGATGGACGACGCGGTGCGGCGCGAGTGCCACGCGGCGCGGGGCGGCGTGGCCATGATGGACGGTTCGACGCTCGGCAAGATCAGCGTGCAGGGACCGGACGCGGGCGAGCTGCTCAACCGGCTCTACACGAACATGATGGCCACACTGAAGCCCGGCCGGATCCGCTACGGGGTCATGTGCGGCGTCGACGGGATGGCCATCGACGACGGCACGGTCATCCGCGTCTCGGCGAACGAGTTCCTCGTCACGACCACAACGGGCAACGCGGCCAAGGTTCTTGAGTGGATGGAGGAGTGGCTCCAGACGGAGTGGCCCGAGCTGCGCGTCCACCTCACCTCGGTGACCGAGCACTGGGCGACGATCCCGCTCGTGGGCCCGCGCTCACGGGAGGTGCTCGCCGCGGTCCTCGGCGACGACCTGGATGTCTCCAACGAGGCGTTCCCGTTCATGAGTTGGCGCGACACGGTGATCGCGGGCGTCGACGCCCGGCTGTGCCGGATCAGCTTCTCCGGCGAGCTCGCGTACGAGGTCAACGTCCCGGCCTGGTACGGGACACACGTCTGGCAGGCGCTGTACGACGCCGGGCAGCCGCTCGGCCTCACCCCGTACGGCACCGAGACGATGCACGTGCTGCGCGCCGAGAAGGCGTACCCGATCATCGGGCAGGACACCGACGGCACGGTCACTCCGCAGGACCTGGGCATGAACTGGGTGATCTCCAAGAAGAAGCCGGACTTCGTCGGCAAGCGGTCCTTCGCCCGGCCCGAGAACCAGCGTCCGGACCGCAAGCAGCTCGTCGCGCTGCTGCCCACCGACGAGCGCACCCTGCTCCCGGAGGGCGCGCAGATCATCGCCACCGAGGCCGTGCCCGCGCCGCCGGTCCCGATGCTCGGCCATGTCACCTCCAGCTACCGCAGCGACGCCCTGCAGCGCACCTTCGCCCTGGCGCTCGTGCGCTCCGGCGCCGCCCGCGTCGGCGAGACCCTCTACGTCCCGCTCGACGGCGCCACCGTGCCGGTGACCGTCGCCGAACCCGTCCTCTTCGACAAGGAGGGAGCCCGCCGTGACGGATGACGCCCCCGCCCACACGCCCGTGCCCACCCCCGCACGCATCAGCCCGCTCGCCGACTGGGACCCGCGGCTCCCCACCGGCCTGAGCGCCCGCGAGCTCCCGTTCCTGACCCAGCTCACCCTCCGGGTGACACCGGGCAGCGCGGCGGCCACCGCCGTCGAGGGATACCTCGGGTACGCACTGCCCGGCGCCTGCCGCGCCCATCTCGACGCCGAGGTCAAGGCGCTCTGGCTCGGCCCCGACGAATGGCTCCTGGTCGCACCCGAAACGCGCGCCGGGGAACTGACGGCCGGGCTGCGGTCGGCGATCGGCGAGGAGTTCGCCACCGTCACCGACACCTCCGCGCAGCGCACCGTCCTCGCCCTCACGGGCCCCTTGCTGCCGCAGATCCTGTCGCAGGGCTGCGCCCTGGATCTCGCGCCGGACAAAGCCGACACGGGCGCCTGCCACACCACGCTGCTCGCGCAGGCCGGTGTCACGCTCGTGGTGCGCGAAGCGGGCCCGCGGGCGGTGTGGCTGCTCGTCCGGTCGTCCTTCGCCGGATACCTCGCGGCGTGGCTGGCCGACGCCTGCACCGAGTACGTCGTCGACTGCTGAGGAGACACCTGTCGTGACCACCACGCGCGGCGCACGCACCGACAGCGATCAGTACATCCTGACCCTCAACTGCCCGGCCCGCCCCGGCATCGTGCACGCCGTCACCGCGTTCCTGGTCGGCGAGGGCTGCGACATCACCGAGCACCAGCAGTTCGACGACACCGACAACGGCACCGTGTTCCTGCGGACGAGTTTCACCGCGCCCGCCGGTTCGCAACCGTCCCACCTGGAGGAGCGCTTCGCCGTCACGGCCGAGGCGTACGCGATGGACTGGCGGCTGCGCGACGCGGCGGCAGCGCCCCGGTTGCTCGTCATGGTGTCGAAGTTCGACCACTGCCTCGCCGACCTGCTGTACCGGTGGCGCAGCGGCACCCTCGACGGGGACATCGCCCTCGTCGTCTCCAATCACCCCGACCTGCGCGAACAGGTGGAACAGGCGGGCGTGGAGTTCCTGCACGTACCGGTCACCCGTGACACCAAGGGGGCGGCCGAGGAGCAACTGCTGCGCCTCGTGGACGAGTACGCAATCGACCTCGTCGTACTCGCCCGGTACATGCAGATCCTCTCCGACGACCTGTGCAAGGCGCTGGAGGGGCGGGCCATCAACATCCACCACTCGTTCCTGCCGAGCTTCGCCGGCGCCAAGCCCTACCACCAGGCCCACGCGCGGGGCGTCAAGCTGGTCGGCGCGACCGCCCACTACGTCACCGCCGACCTGGACGAGGGCCCCATCATCGAGCAGGAGGTGATCCGCGTGGACCACCGCCAGAGCGCCCGGGAACTCGTCCTCGTCGGCCGCGACGCGGAACGCCTGGCCCTGGCCCGCGCGGTCAACTGGCACTGTCAGCACCGCGTCCTGCTGCACGGAAACCGCACGGTCATCTTCAACTGAGCGCACGGGGTGAGCAGTTCTTCGGCGAACCGCCCGCCCCGCGCTCGACGGCGCCGCGCCCTCCCGCTACTCCTCGGCCACCACCCTCCGCGCCAGCTTCGTCGCCTCCCCCACGTCCGTGAGGGGCCGCAGCCAGTACGTGTACGCGTAGTCGCGGTCGGCGAGCAGTTTGTACGGGGCGTGCGTGTGGGCGCCCCAGCTGTCGTCGCCGCCGACGCCCATCTGGCGGTGGTTGACCCGCAGGACGACCTCGTCGCGCGGGTCGAGCTGGTAGTCGTGGCGGGCGCCGACGGACAGGTCCTCCGGGGTGAGGTGCGACGCGGTGAATTCCAGCAGCGGGTGCTCGGCGGTCGGGTCCGCGGCGACGAGAAGGCCCCGGCCACGTCCATCGGTGAGCGCCGCCCAGCGCACATCCGTCTTGTTGCCGTTCTCCTGGGGGCGGATGTACGAGGTCCACTGCTCGGCCACGGTCGAGCTCCAACGCCCCACGTCCGTACCGTCGTTGCGGTCCCAGTGGTTCTCCTCCGGGCCGCGGCCGTAGTAGTGCAGCCGTTCAAGGGCCGCGGGCAGCCGCAGGATCGTGCCGACCTCGGGGAGGTACGGGAGGCCGGCGGCGCCGGGGTGCAGAGCATTGTCGACCTTGACGGCGCCGTCGCCGAAGACCGTGTACGTGGTGGCGTAGGTGGACTCGGTGGTGGTCGGCAGGGTGCCCTTGACCTCGATGCGCACGGCCCGTCCTCCGAGCTCGCGGACGCTCACCCCGGTCACCTTGCGGCGCGCGCCCGCGTCCCGCCAGGTCTGGTTGCGGGTGTGCTGACCGTTGCCGTGGTCGTTATCGGTCGGAGCGCGCCAGAAGTTCGGGACGGGCCCGGAGTCCAGGAGCCGGACGCCGCCGGCTTCGTAGGAGGTGATGACACCGGTCGCCTTGTCGAGGGTGAGGCGGAAGCCGTTCCCGGTCACGGAGACGGCCTTGTCCCCGTCCTCGTGACGCAGTGTCGGCACGTTCTTCAGTGGGACGGGTGTCACCTTCGGGCTGCCCGCGTCGAGCGGGAGTTGCGCCCGCGCCACCTCGAAGCCCGCGTCGGCCCATGCCGTGTCGTCCTTCAGCCGGAAGGACAGGTGCAGGAAGAACTCGGCGCCTGGCGCGGGGTTGCTCGGCAGCTTGAGCGGGACGGTGATGTTCTTGCGGGCGAGCGGGGCGACGTCGAGCTGGGTGCGGCTCAGGCTGCCGCGCTGGATCACCTCGCCGTCCCGGGCCAGTTCCCAACGGCCGTCGTACTCACGCAGGTTGGTGAAGAGGAACTCGTTGGTGAGGGTGATGTCCCCCGCTCCCCCGCCGCCCTCCTTGGGCGACACCTGGATCTCCTGGTAGATCCGCTTGATCTCGGCGGCCTTGCCGGTGTGGCCGCGGTCCGCGGTGATGATGCCGTCGGCGACGAAGTTGCCGTCGTTGGGATTGTCACCCCAGTCGCCGCCGTACGCGAAGAAGGTCTTGTCACGCGGCCGCTTCTCCTCGACGCCCACCGTCTTCGCGTCGAACCAGAAGCGCACGCCCTCACCGTCCGGGCCACGTCCGTCGTCGGCGAGTTCGATGGCGCTCAGCGCGCGGGAGTACACGCGGGCGCGGCGAATGGTGCCGCTGAACTCGCGGACCATGTTGTCGACGTCCACACCGAGGGCGAGCGGCGCGGTGTTGCTGCTCGGTCTGGCGGTCGTCTTCTTCGTGGCCTTCGCCGCGCCGTCGACGTACAGCGTGAGCGTGCCCGCGCTCGCGTCGAAGACACCGGCGACGTGGTGCTCGCCGCCCGTCCAGCCGTCGGCGGGGGTGGTCCAGGAGGCCGTGATCCACTGGCCGCCGGAGTAGATGTAGAACTCCAGGTTCTTGTCGCTCTGCTTGAGCGCGTACTGGGTGTCGCCCTTGGCCAGGATCGGCTGGTGGTAGCCGGTGACATGCGGGGTCACCCAGGCTTCGAGGGTCAGCGACCCGGTCAGGTCGAGGCGGTCGTCACGGGCGAAGACGGTGGCTCCGCTCACGCCCTTGTCGCGGTCGAACTTGCCCGCTGGGTTGAGGAGTTCACCCTTCAGGCCGACGGGACCGGTCTCGGTCAGCAGCGTCCGCTTCGGTGTCGGCCAGCTCAGCGACTGGTCCACGAAGTCCCAGATCCAGCCGCCCTGGAGCACGTCGTAGCGGCGGACGAGGTCCCAGTACTCCTTGAAGTTGCCGTTCGAGTTCCCCATCGCGTGGCAGTACTCGATCATCACGTACGGGCGGGTGTCGGCGGTGTCCTTGGCCTTGGACTCGACGTGGCTCGTCGACGGGTACATCTCGGAGCGGATGTCGCTCACGCCGGGGCTGTCGTCGCCCTCGTACTGGATGACGCGGGTGGTGTCGTAGGAGCGGATCCAGTCGTGCATGGCGGTGAAGGTGGAGCCGGCGCCCGCCTCGTTACCGAGGGACCAGATGACGACGGAGGCGTGGTTCTTGTCGCGGTGGACCATGTTCTGGGCGCGGGCGACGCACGCCTTCGTCCAGTCGGGGTGGCTGGCGGGGTAGTCGTCGCGGACGCCGTGCGTCTCGAGGTTGGTCTCGTCGACGAGGTACAGGCCGTACTCGTCGGCGAGTTCGTACCAGATCGGGTTGTTCGGGTAGTGCGAGGTGCGGACGGTGTTGATGTTCATCCGCTTGATGATTTCGATGTCCTTGACCAGGTCGGCGCGGGTGAGCGCGGTGCCCCGGTCGGGGTGCATCTCGTGGCGGTTGGTGCCTCGGAAGGACACGGGCTTTCCGTTGATCCGCATCAGTCCGTCCTTGAGGGCGAACTCGCGGAGGCCGACGCGGTGCGAGAGCGTCTCGATGACCTTGCCCGCCGGGTCGCGCAGCCGGAGCACGGCGGTGTAGAGGTACGGGCTCTCGGCGGACCAAAGGCGCGGCGAGGGAACGGACCTGGCGGCCCGCACGGTCACTTCGGAGCCGGATTCGGTTTCGGTGACGGCGGCCTTCTGGGTGAGCGGCCGGGACCAGACGGGGTGGCCCGCGGCGTCGTAGAGCTGGGTCTCGACGGTGTACGCGCCCGGGTCACCGGCGTAGTCGCGCACGGTGGCGGTGACCGACAGCTCGGCCGTGGTGTGTCCGTCGCCGAGCGGGGTGTCGAGCTTGAAGTCGCGCAGATGCACGCCCGGTGTCGAGTACAGATACACCGAGCGGAAGATGCCGCTCAGCCGGATCATGTCCTGGTCTTCCATCCAGTCGCCGTCGGAGAAGCGGTAGACCTCCACGGCGAGCTGGTTGGTGCCTTCGGTGAGGTGCGGGGTGATGTCGTACTCGGCCGGGGTGAAGGAGTCCTCGTGGTAGCCGACGAGCTTGCCGTTCACCCACACGTAGTGGGCCGATTTGACGCCCTCGAAGTGCAGGAAGACGCGTCTGTCCCGCCAGCCCTTCGGCACGGTGAAGGTGCGCCGGTACTGACCGACGGGGTTGTAGCGGGTCGGCGACGCCGGCGGCCGGGCCTCCTCGCCGAGGCCGTTGGCGCCCCACCACGGGTACGTGATGTTGGTGTAGATCGGGAAGTCGTGACCGTGCAGCTGCCAGACCGCGGGCACGGGGATGGTGTCCCAGTCACCGTCGTCGAGGTCGGTCCTGTGGAAGTCCTCGTCACGCTCCGAGGGCCGGTCGACGTACGCGAACTTCCAGTCACCATCAAGGCTTTGGCGGTACGGGGAGCGGGTCCGGTCGGCGGCGAGGGCCTGGGCCACGTTCTCGTACGGCATGAGGGTGGTGTGCGGGGGCTCGGTGCCGAGCCGGAACTGGTCGATGCGACCGTTCCACTCGTCGCCGTCGGCCGCGCCGGCCCGCGTCGCGGGGAGACCCACGGGCAGGGCGAGCGCGCCGGCGACGACGGCGCCCGCCTGGAGCAGGCGGCGACGACTGAGCGGCATGGTGCGGGGGCGGTGCGGTTGCGGCATGGCTGTGCCCTTCTGCGGGTGTGGACACGTGCAACTGGTGGGGCGGGGAGTGCCTGTTGAGCCGGCACCACCCTAAGAAGACAACACAACCGACACAATGACGCCGTAGGACTTTGTTGATTTCTGAGCAGATTCTGAGCAGAAAGAGAGGCCGCACCGCCGACGCCACGACGGTACGGCCTCCTGATCCCCGTGCCCGGGGAGCCCCCTCAGGTGGACTTGATGGAGCTCGGAGGAACGGTCGCACGCCTGTCTCCCGCCGCGGGCCCGCCCTCCCCACGCTTGGGAATGAGGAACAACGCCCCCATGGACAACACGCAACAGCCCACGATGTAGAGGCTGATGCCGGTGCTGGATCCGGTGTCCTCCAGGATGGCGGCGGCGATCAGCGGGGCGGGCCCGCCGGCGATGACCGAGGCCAGCTGATAGCCGAGGCCGGCGCCGCTGTAGCGGACGTTGGCGCCGAAGCCCTCGGCGATGAGTGCGGCCTGGGGCCCGTACTGCATGTCGTGGAAGACCAGGGACAGCACGATGGCGAGCAGTACGAGCCCCGGCGCCCTGGTGTTGAGGAGAGCGAAATACGGGAACGCAAACGCACCCACGCACACAATCCCGACGCCATACACCAGGCGGCGCCCGTAGCGGTCGGAGAGGTGCCCGAAGAGGGGGATGGTGAGCAGCCCGATGGCCGCGGCGACGAGCGTGTCGTTGAGCAAGTCGCCGCGGGCGAGGCCGAGATGGGAAGTCCCGTACGTCAGAACGAAGGTGATGAAGAGATAGAACGGCGCCTGCTCGGAGAGCCGGACGAACGCGGCGGCGATCACCTCGCGCCACTGGTGCCGCAGAACGTCCCACAACGGCACCCGGACGACGGCCTCTTCACGCTTGACGGCGGTGAAGTCCGGGCTCTCCATGACCTTGAGGCGTACGTACAGCCCGATGACGACGAGAACCCCGCTCGCAAGGAACGGAATCCGCCAGCCCCAGCTCTCGAAGCCGTCGCCGGAGGCGGCGCTCAGCCACTTGACCATGCCGGTGGAGATCAGCAGCCCCAGCGGCACCCCCATCTGCGGCCAACTCGCCATCAGGCCACGGCGTTTCTTCGACCCCCACTCCATGGACAGCAGCACCGAGCCACCCCACTCGCCGCCCACCCCGATGCCCTGGAAGACGCGGAGCACCACGAGGAGGATCGGCGCGGCGAGCCCGATCGACGAGTAGGTGGGCAGACAGCCGATCAGGACGGTGCTCACGCCCATCAGCAGCAGGGTGATGACGAGCGTGGACTTCCGGCCGACCCGGTCCCCGAAGTGCCCGAAGATCGCGGCACCGAGCGGCCGGGCGGCGAACCCGACGAACTGCGTACCGAAGGAGGCGAGCACGCCCGCATACTCGGACTGCCCGGGGAAGAACAGATGCGGGAAGACGAGCGCGGCGGCCGTGCCATAGAGAAAGAAGTCGTACCACTCGATGGCGGTACCCACGGTACTGGCGACGACCGCGCGATTACGATGCCCGCGCACGTCTGACCGCCCCGCCTCTGACCCTGCGATATGCGTGTTCACGACGACTCCTGCCCTGCCATCGGTCCAGCCACGACACCCGGGAACGAAACCTTCGCGAGAGTGCTCTTCGGTCGCGTCCATGTCAAGGAAGCACGCGATGTTCAACTATCGGGTGGGGGCTACCGACCGAGCCGCCACCGCGCGCGCCCGTAACAGCCCACGTCGGCGCCGTCCACGCGACTTGCTCACGACGCCCGATTCGGGCCACTATCTCCAGGCCAGGTTCACCGTTTGTCCATATGTACCGACGGCGAGCGAGGGGGGTTCCTCGTACCTGGGCGATCGGTGGGGAGGCCGAATGTACGAGATGGTCAAGGGCGCGAACGTGGGGCTGGGGAGCCTGGTCGACGGAGAGGTCGACTCGGTGATCGTCGGTCTGGGGTGGGTCAGCCCGACCGGCGAAGGGGACGCCGATGTCTCCGTACTGTTGCTGGACGACAGCCGTAAGGTCCGCAGCGACGAGGACTTCTACTTCTACAACAACTCCTGTGCGCCGGACGGGAGCGTGCAGCTGCTCGGCAAGACGCCGACTGGCGAGGGCAGCGAGGACCGGATCAGCTTCGATCTGAGTGCCGTTCCGGGCGATGTCACCACGGTCCTCATCACGGCGAGCCGTTACGAGTCCGCCCGGTTCGACGAACTCGGCGCCCTGCAGCTGACCTTGAGCGACGGTGCCGGGGAGCCCCTCCTTCGGTTCGCGATCGACGACGCGGGCGCCGTGAGCGCGCTGATCTTCGGAGAGCTGTACCGGCGCGGGGGTGAGTGGAAGTTCCGTGCCGTGGGGCAAGGCTACGAAGCGGGATTCGCGGCCCTCGCCTCGGATCACGGCGTGGACATCGATGACGACGCCGACGACACAGCCGAGACCGAACCGGTTGCACAGGAAGACGCGGTGGAGCCGCTCCAGCCCCCGGCCGCCGAGCTGCCAGGGCAGGGTCCCGAACCGGACTCGCCGGCCACACCCGCCGCGGACGTCGCCGCGCCGGCCGCTGCCGCAACAGCCTCCGTCAAGAGAGCCACACGCCCGCGCACCTCGAAGAAGAAGGTCACGCTCCCCAGAATTCCCAAGAAGTCCCTTGCGGAGAACGACTCCTGGGCGGGTGCGCGCCTCTTCCCCGTGTCCGCGCTGAAGAGTGACAGGGACCGGGAGACCCGTGCCACGTCGGTACTGCTGGCCGTGATGGCACAGGTGCCGGAGTTCGGTCGGCGGCTGACCGCCGCTTTCGGCGCCCACGCCGGACGTATGGAGACCTTCACCGAGGTGTCGCTCCCCTACGGCGATGCGCCCCGCCGGCCCGACGGTGTCATCCGGGTGGAGCGGGCCGGCAAACTCTGGACCGCGCTCGTCGAGACCAAGACCAACGGCAATCCCCTCAAGGCCGAGCAGGTACAGGCCTACGCGGACATCGCGGCCCGCAGGGGCTACGAGGCCGTCATCACCCTGTCCAACGACGTGGCTCTGGAAGGCAGCCCGCTGGTCGAGGTGAAGATCGACCGGCGGCGGAAGAACAAGGTGGGCCTGTGGCATCTGTCGTGGGCCGAAGTCGCCCACCAGGCCCAGATGCTGCTCCGGCACGAGGGGCTCGGCAATCCGGCGCACGCCTGGCTGCTGGAGGAGCTTCTGCACTATCTCCACCACGAGAACTCGGGCTGCCACGGCTTCCACAACATGGGTCCTGCATGGGTGCCGGTACGCAACGGGATCCAGGACGAAACCCTGTGCCAGGGCGATCCGCGGGCACTCGAGGCCGTCGAGAGCTGGGAGCGGCTGGTACGCCAGGTGTCGTTGGGCCTGGGCGGCGAGCTGGGGCGGAAGGTTCTCCCGGTGCAGCGGGCGCGGCGCGGCACCGACGCCGTGGTCCGCCGCACCCGCATGGCGGACGAGCTGTGCCGGGACGGCAGGCTCCGGGCCGAGTTGCGCATCGACCAGACACCCGGGGTGCTCGCCGTCGCCGCCGACCTGCGCACGTACAAGATCCGCACGTCCATCGACATCGCTCCGCCGGCACACGGCTACCCGCTCTCCTGGGCCAAGCGGATCGTCCGGGAGCTCTCCGAGGCGCCGGCGGATCTGCACATCGAGACCCTGGTCGAGGGGGACAGTGGAGGGCCACGGGGAACCCTGGAACGACTGCGGCCCGAGCCGGGCGACCTGCTGCCGGGCGGCGGTGCGAAGATCACCGGATTCCGGCTCTCGTTGTTCAAGGGCATGGGGACGCAGCGGGGCAACACGGAATCCGGATTCATCCGGAGCGTCGACGAAGCGGTCAACAAGTTCCACGCGTCGGTGGTGACCCACCTCGATCGCATGCAGACCAGGCGGCGCGCGGCGCCGGGTCCGGCCGCCGCCGAAGACGAGAGGTAGGACCAGGTCGGTCGATGGCATCGCCCGGTGGATCCGCTCCACCGGGCAGCCGGGTGTCCGAATCCCGCACAATGGACCCGTGCCCCACGTCCCGCCCTCCCGTCATCTGCTGCGTGCCCGTGATCTTGCGGATGCGCGGTACGCGGAGGTGCTCACGGTGGGGGATCTGGCGGCGGCCGCCGCGTTGTCGCCCGCGCATTTCAGTCGGAGTTTCAAGGCCGCGTTCGGGGAGTCGCCGCATCAGTATCTGCTGACCCGGCGGCTTGAGCGGGCCGCCCATCTGCTGCTGGCCACGGACTGGACGGTGGCCGATGTCGGGGTCGCGGTGGGGCTGCGCGGGATCGGGTCGTTCACGACGAGTTTTCGGCGCATGTACGGGGTGACCCCGCAGGCGTACCGGGCGGCGAACCCTCCCGCCGCGCGTCATGTGCGCATCCCCCGGTGCGTCGCCATGGCCTACGGACGGCCGCGGAACCGCACGTTTCGAGAAGACAGCGGCTGACCGGGTGCCTAGCGTCGTCGGTGTCGGGACGGTGCTCGTCCCGGAGCAGGACAGCCGATGAGTGAAGCGCGAGGACCGACATGCCGACCACGATCAAGATCGCCAATGCGCAGTTCTGGGTGCACGACCAGGACGAGGCGCTCGATTTCTACACCACGAAGCTGGGCTGGGAGGTCCGGGCCGATGTGACGATGGAGTCCTGGGCCTTCCGGTGGCTGTGTGTCGGGCCGGCCGGTGGCGAGGGGCCCGCGCTCGTGCTGATGCCGGTGCCCCGGCCGCCGATGCTCGACGAGAAGGACAGTGTCCAGTTGTCGGAGCTGGTGGCCAAGGGGGCCGGCGGAACGCTGTTCCTGGAGACCGATGACTGCAAGGCCGCCTACGACGAGCTGTCCGCGCGGGGCGTCACGTTCAACGACCCGCCGACCGAGCAGCCGTACGGCATCGACACCTCGTTCCGGGACCCCTCGGGCAACAACATCCGCCTGACGCAGGTGCTCGCGTTCGATCCCGGGCGGAGTTGACCGCGCGCGGCGCCCCGGACCTCACGAGGCCCTGACGTGCCGGCCGTCCTGCGCGTGCTCCGCGCGGGCCGCCTCCAGGAGGTTGCGCCAGGACGTGACCGTGGGGCGCCGGCGCAGCAGGGCCCGCCGTTCGCGTTCCGTGGCGCCGCCCCAGACGCCGTACTCGATGCGCTCGTCCAGGGCGTGCGCCAGGCACTCGGTCCTGACCACGCACGTGTCGCAGAACCGCTTGGCGTGGGACTGCGCCGCGCCTTCCACGAACAGGTCCTCGGGGTCCGTGGCCTTGCACGCCGCCTTGTCCCACCACGAGTTGAAGATGTCCGTCACTCTTCGCTCCCTTGCTCCTGGCAAATTCGGTCCGTCTCAGGTGCGATTCGCGACCGTACGCCATAGATCCTCAACAGGCAGCCCATGACCAGGAGTTGAACGGTGAGTCACGACGGTTTCGAGCCGTCGGCCGTGCCCGGCCAGGGCGTCGAACCGGTAGCCGTCGCCGGTCCGTTGAAGCGGGGCGTACGCGAGGTGGCGGCGCCGTCTCGTGCCGTGACCGGATGCTAGATCCGGTCCGTGAGCTCCTCCGCGTAGACCTGGGACAGCGGCTGAGGCCCCACGTACTGCTGGCAGTTGCACTGACCCGCCTCGTAGTGGGTCGGCTTCTTGTTCTCGTCCCAGGCCGTGGGGACCTCGACCCGTTCGTGGCAGCGGCCCGTCTTGTCGTGCTTGGCGAGGTGGTGGGCGCAGCCGCAGATCGGCTCTGGCGGCTTGTTCGCGGCCTCCACCGCGAGGCGCGCCTGCTTGGCGGCCTCGAGCCGCTCCAGCCTCCGCTCGTGCCGGTTGCGCAGCGCGCCGCGTGCGGTGTCCGCCACCCAGGCGAACGCTCCTGTCCAGAACAAGATGAGGATCGCCCAAACCCAGTTCATCTACCGCCCCTTCCCCCCGGATGACCGCGCGGTGGCCTCCAGGATAGGCGCCGCGCCGCGGCTACGCGCCCTCTCGTTGCGCCCGCACCACCCCCGCGCTGCCGTCCACCGTGATCACGTCACCGGTCTCGATCCGCGTCAGGGCGTCCGGCACGCCGACCACGGCCGGGATGCCGTACTCGCGGGCCACGACCGCACCGTGGGAGTTGGCGCCGCCCATCTCCATCACGAGGCCGCCCGCGGTGAGGAACAGCGGGGTCCAGCCGGGGTCGGTGGACGGGGCGACGAGGATTTCGCCCGGCTCCAGGTGCGCGCCGACGGGATCGGTCACCACGCGCGCGTGCCCGGTGATCTCGCCCGCGGAGGCTGCGGTGCCGACCAGGTCGCCGGGGGCGCTGAGCATGGTCCGCGCGGCCGCCTCGGGTTCCGTTCCGTCGGAGAGGAGGACGCGCGGGATGTGCCGGCGCCGCAGCTCCCGCTCGTACTCCTCCTTGCGCACGGCGACCGTCGGCCGCAGGTCACCGTCCGTCGAGCGCATCTCCGCGAAGTCCAGGAAGAAGACGTCCTGCGCCGCGTCGAGGCGCCCTTGCGCGTGCAGTTCGGTTCCGCGTTCGGCGATCCGGGCACGGAGGGCGCCGAAGAGCGTGATCGCCAGATACTTCGGGTATTCGCGCAGCCCTGCCAGCAGCCGGGTTCGACGCAGGGCGAACCGGACGAGTGGGCCGCGGCCTTTGGCCCGCCGCGCGAGCCGCTCGATCATCGCCTCCGCCTCGGCCGCTCCGCGCGCGAACACGGCGTCGGGCCGGGCCTGTTCGTCGTTCAGGCGCAGATAGTTGCGGACGACACCGATGATGTGCGTGGGATCGTCGGACCAGCGCGGTAGGCCGAGGTCGATCTCGGCGACGGCGCGGTGGCCCCACTGGTCCAGGAAGGCGCGGAGCCCGTCCTGCGCGACCGGCGGCAGTCCACCGGCGCGGTAACGGGCCACCAGTTCCTGGACGTTGGCCTCCTGGAACGCTTCCGCGGCGTCCCGCTCGGCACGGATCGTACGTGCCAGGTTCCACAGGTCGAGGTCCATCTCGGTGGTGACGTTGTTCGGGAGGCTGCGCAGGACCGTCTGCAGCTCGCCGGGTTCGGTGCGAACGAGCCGGCCGGCGAGGCCCAGCATCGCGAAGCCGACCAGGGCGGTCGGGGCGACGGTGGGCAGCACCGGGATCACGCAGTCGCGCAGGGCCTCCTCGACGGACCTCGCTTCGGCCGCCTTCAGCACGCGCGCCTCCGTACGCCTTGCGCGCCGCACCGCCGCCTCCGGATTGACGAGTGCCCGCACCACGGTGGAGGGGGCGTGGAATCGGCGGGCGAGGCGCGCCACCCGCCGGATCGCGGGCCAGGGCGAGGTGTGCGTCAGGCCGAGGCGCGGATCGTCGTACAGGCCGCGCAGGACGTGCGCCGAACGGGCCTCCATGACGTCGAGTACGCGCGGGAAGAAGGCCCTTCCTGTCCTACTACGTAGGACGTTGGTGAGGTCGATGAAGACGCGGCCGGCCGCCTCGGTGCAGCCCTGCGAGCTCGGGTCGCCGATGATGATCCGGCCTGCGGCCCCGGCGATCTCACGGATGGCGGCGCGCCCGGCCGGGGTGATCGGCCGTTCCAGGCCCTGGGCGAGGCTGAAGCAGAAGTACACGCGGAAGTCGTCGTCGGCGTGTTCCGGCACAGGGAACAGGGTCGTGATGGGCCGCGACTGGGTGAGGTGCAGGGCACCCTGGGCGTCGATCGCCCACTCGGCGTCCTGCGGACTCCCGTAGTGCGCCTGCACTTCGGCGCCGAGCGCGGCGAGTTGCCGGACCTGGCGGTCGGTGAGACAGGGAGCGGAGTTCTCGCCGACGTCGACCTTCTCCGTGCCGCCGCCGGCCAGGGAGCAGACGAGGAACCGCTTGTCGCCGAGCCGCCGCTCCACGATCTCCTGGCCGTCGACGACGAAGTGGTCCGGGTTGACCGCCCCGGAGACGACGGCCTCGCCGAGGCCGGGGCTCGCGTCGATGACCGCTTGGTCCCGCCTGCCGGTGACGGGGTTGGCGGTGAACAGCACGCCGGACACCGCCGAGTCCACCATTTGCTGCACGACGACGCCGAGTTGGACCGCGCCGTGGTCGATGCCGTTGGTCTCCCGGTAGCTCACCGCGCGGTCGGTCCACAGCGAGGCCCAGCAGCGGCGTACGGCATCGAGGACGGCGTCGGTCCCGACGACGTTCAGGTACGTGTCCTGCTGCCCGGCGAAGCTGGCGAACGGCAGGTCCTCTGCGGTGGCACTGGAGCGCACCGCGACAGCCGCGTCGTCGCCAAGTCCCGCGTACGCGCGGCGGATCACCTCCGCGAGCTCCCCCGGCACCTCCGCTTCGAGGATGCGCCGCCGCGCCTTGGCGGGATCCAGACCCGCGAGGCCTTCCGTGGCCGAGATCGTCCGGTACGCGTCCGTGGTGACGCAGAAGCCGTGCGGCACGGGCAGCCCGGCCCTGGTCAGTTCGCCGAGGTTGGCCGCCTTGCCGCCGACGGTGGCGAGCATCGTCGCGTCGATGGAACGGAGGTCGAGGACGAGCGGCATGACGTTCCTTCCTGCCTGCGGTGACCGTCCGGCGCGCCTGGTGACGCCGGACCGTGCTTTATTCATCATGCGATGAATAAAGGCGGCGCGTCAACGCGCCCGACCGGGCCGATGCGCGAGAATGCGGGGATGAGCACGACCCCACGCGCCACGTCCTTCGACACGGCCGCAGGCCAGTACGCGACAAGCCGCCCCTCCTACCCGGCCGAACTCCTCGACACCATCGAGGAGTTCACGGGAGCCGACCTCCCGGGCAGCCGCGTAGCGGATGTCGGCGCGGGCACGGGGATCGCCACCGCGCTGCTGCGGGACCGGGGCGCCGAGGTGATCGCCGTGGAGCCGGGCGAGGCCATGGCGCGCGAGTGCCGCGAGCGGGTCACGGGTGTGCCGGTGGTGCGCGGCGACGGCAACGCCCTGCCGCTCGCGACGGCCTCCCGGGACCTGATCACGTACGCGCAGGCCTGGCAGTGGACCGACCCCACCCGCTCCGTGCCGGAGGTGCTGCGGGTGCTGCGGCCGGGCGGCGCGCTGGCGATCTGGTGGAACACGACGGACTTCGGCGTGCCGTGGATCCGCGACCAGCACGCGCGCATCGCACGGCACTGCGGCGTGGCGCCGAAGCCCGCCGTACGCCCCTCGGACAGCGACGCCGTCCGCCTCGCGGGCCTGACGGGGCTGCGCGTCGCGCGGCGCCACCTGCGCTGGACCCGCACCGTCCCGCTCGACACGCATCTCGCCAACATCGGCAGCCGCTCCGCGTTCCTGGTCCTCGACGAGAGCGACCGGCACGCGTTCCTCGCCCGTGAGCGCGAGCGCCTCGCCAGGACCTTCCCCGCCGGGGAGGTGGAGGAGAGCTACGTGGTGGATCTTCTGGTGGCCCGTCGCCCCTGACCCGCCGCGCGGAGGACCGCGGCGCGCCCCCTCACCTCGCCGCCCGGAACCCCGCCCCGTCCACCACCGCCTCGACCCGGGTGGCGCCCGGCCCCGCGCCCCGGCACAGCACCAGCGCCGTCGCCGACTCACCGTCGACGAGTACGTCCCGTGTGCCGTCGCAGGCGCCGCGTACCGCATCGGTGGCTCCGGCGCGCCGGATGCGGGCCCTGGGGTCGTCTTCGGTGTCCATGGCGTCGCGTTCCCGGTACTCGTAGCGGACGGCGGTCAGCAGGCCGCTCTCGCCGAGCGCGAGGACGGTGTCACGGACGCCGGGCGCGCGTCCGGGACCCACGAGGGCGGCGATGCGGTCGCCGCGGGCGGGGGTCACCGAAGGGTGGCCCTGCGCGTCGAGGTCCTCGCCCCACCCGAGCCGCACCGTGTCACCGACCGCGCCCGCGTCACCGTTGAGGAGGTTGACCACCGGTTCGAGCTGGGAGCGGTCCGCCGCGGTGCGCACCCACGGGCTGCGCGAGGGCCGGTCGTAGGAGAGGTTGAAGCTCGCGCGGGCATGGATCCGCTCGTGGCGGGCGCCGGCCCCACACCGCCAACTGCCCATCGCATACGCGTACAGCGACGACGTGGCCCGTATCCGCTCCACCGCACCGCGATCACATCCGGACGGCGAGGACACCGGCCGTTCCCGCGGCGCGAGGAGTGGCGGGAGGTCGGGGGCGCGGTAGTCGGGGCGACCGCGGCGACCCTCGCCGGGCGCGGTGACCTCCGGGAGCGTGACGAGCACGTCCTTGCCGCGGCAGCCGGTCATGAACAGCGTGCCCGGAGCGGTGTCCGTGGCGTAGTCGGCGAGGTACCGGCATCCGGAGTTGGCGGGCCTCCCCCATGCCACGAGTCGCACGTCCTTGCGCCGCAGCGCGACGATCCCGGTGTCCCCCGCGTCGACGTGCGCGAGCTCCGCACCGGTCAGCGTCACCATGCGCGGCGCCTTGGCCACGGGCTGCCGGTAGGCGGTGACGAACCGCCAGCCGGGCCGGCCCGGCATGGGCAGCACGGAGGCACCGCCCACCCTTCCCGTGTACGAGTCGAGGCCGACGACCGTCGAACCGACCAGCACCAGGACCGCACAGTCCCCGCCCACCGCGACCTGCGTGAACTCGACCCGTTTCGACAGCCGCACGGTGAACGACCAGCGCTGCCGTCCGTCCTTCGCGTCACGGCCCGACACCCGTGCCGTACGGCTGCCTTCCTCCAGGGCCACGAGGGTGCCGCGCGCCCGGCCCTCGTGGGTGCAGGTGCTGAGTGCGACGGGCCCGGCGAAGGTGTGCCGCCAGGCGACCGCTCCCGGCCTCGCGGGGGCGCCGGGTGCCCGGGCGTCCCGGGTGACCTTGCGCGAGCCGTCGTGCAGCCGCTCCCGCGGCACCGGTGAGGAGTCGGCGAACTCCGTCCACCACGGGCCGAGCGCTTCCACCCGTGCGTCCCGGACGGCGCGAGCGCCCTCCACGGTGGCGGCGGAGAGCGCCCCGCCGAGAAGCACGCCCACCAGGCTCCAGGTCAGCACGGTCCGGACCCGCCGCCCCAACTCCTCTACATCGAGCGGTAGTTCATCCGTGTCGAATCCGTGCCGTCGCGCCAGCAACACCGCCGCCACTGCCACTCCGAACCCCGCGCAGGCCGCCGCCAGCGGCGCGGCGTCGGGCCATGCCGTGAGCACGGCGTGCAGTTCGTTGTCGAACGGGCCGAAGTACCAGCCCTTCGAAGTCCCGGCGGCGCGGTCCTCGCGGAGCCCCTCGGCGATCTCGCCGGACCGGCTCCAGAGGGCGAAGGACAGCCCTCCCCCGAACACGACCGCGCCCCCGGCCGCCGCCGCACCCCAGGCCCACCACCGTCGCCCTACGCCGATGACACAGGCGACCCCGGCGCCGAGCAACAGGACGCGCAGCCACCACGGAACCTCTCCGAAGCCGTTGCCGTCCGTGCGCCCGCTCCACCAAGGGAAGGCGCCGCCCACCGCGAGTGCGAGGGCCGCGCCGGGCAGCATGAGGTGTCCCGCTCGCTTCACATCAGGCCTCAAATGCCCACCCCCGTAGGGAGGTTAAGGGCGAATGCCGCGTTCCGGGGCGGGGCTGTCGACGCTGCTGAGGCGCGGCGCGGGAGGAGGCCGACCCCGGACCGGGACCGGCCTCCCCGACTCAGCCCTGCGCCTGCGGCTCCGGCAGCGGTTCCCCGGTCTCCAGGAGCGTCTTGAGGCTGGACAGCAGGGCCGGCCAGCCGTCGCCGATCATCGTGCGCACGGTGCTGTCGGGGTCGAAGCCGTCGTGGACGACGGTGAGCTTCACGGTCTCCCCCATCGCCTCGAGATCGAAGGACACCTTCGATCGGCCCTCGCGGGCGATGCGCTGCCGCAGCTCCTCGTCGACGCCGACGGACCGCGCCCACGCGGGCGTGAAGGTGTGCCAGGTGTAGGCGAGGCGGCGCGGCGGGTCGGCCTCCAGGACGACCTGCTCGGGATCCTCGGTGCGGCCGCCGCCCTCCAGCCACACCATGGGTGAGCCGGGCTTCCAGTCGGTCTCGAAGGCCACGCCCCAGTAGCGGCGGGTGAAGGCGGGCGAGGTGAGCGCCTCCCACAGCCGCTCGGGGGTGGTGCGGATGTAGCTGGTGTGCACGAAGGGCGCTGTGGCGGCGGAGCCGTCGGGGGTGGTGTCACTCATGGGAGGTTCCTCTTCCAGTGCGGTACGGAGGTCGTCGAGGGCGGCGGCGCGATGCCGGTCGTAGCGGCTGAGCCAGCGGTCGGCGACCGCGTTGAGGGGCGCGGCGTCGAGGTAGTGCAACTTCTCGCGGCCCCGGCGCACGGTCGTGACCAGGCCGGCGGACTCCAGGACGGCGAGGTGCTTGCTGACCGACTGCCGGGCCATGCCCAGCTCCCCGCACAACTCACCCAGCGTCTGCCCGCCCCGGTCGTTGAGGCTGTCGAGCAGCCGCCGGCGCCCGGGGTCGGCGAGCGCCTTGAATATCGCGTCCACGGGGGTCGTGCCCTCTTCCGGTCGACTCGACATGCAGCCGATCGGCTGCCTTATCTCGCCATCGACGATAGGCAGCCGTTTGGCTGCATGTCAATCGGAACGGGTCTTGCTGGAGCAGACCGACCTGCCGGTCGAGGCCATCGCCACCCGCCCGGCGCCCGGCACCCTCCCGGGAACTCTGAACGGCCACTGCCAGTTGTGAGTGTCATGGAGTTCGTCTTCTTCATGACACTGCCGGGGTTGGTCATCGTGCTGACGCTGCTGGCCTTCGTCGACCAGCTGCTGTTGCGCGCGGGCCGGGCCGGTGTGCTGCCATGGCGCCCCGGTACGCGGCACGGCCAGGTCTCGGCCACCGGGTTCGAGCAGTTGCACGGCGCGCTGTCGCCCGGCAAGCAGCACGAACTCAAGGAGCGGCAGTCGGCGCTGGTCATGCCGGACAACGAGGACGACGGCGCGCCACCGAACCGGACGACGGTCAACCTGGACGGTGGCACGGCGGTCGTGCGAATACCCCGCGCCCACGGATAGCCGACACCCATGGCACACGAGGCGCCCAGGCACCCCAGGCGCCTCCTACGCGGCCTTCACAATCCCGCCACGCTCGGCCGCCGCCCACTCCGCGACCAGCACCTCGTATTCGCGACGCTGCTCCGCACTCAACCGGCCACCGGAGCGCAGCATCAGGTCGCGGATCCGCTCGTTCAGTTCATCGGCGGACCGTACGGGACCAGGCTCCGGTGTGGGGATCATGTGAAGAGAATAGTGGGCGCCACTGACAATCAGCACGCGAATTGCGCCGGACAGGACGTGCTGTGCCACACACTCACGACGCCGACGGCCCCCGCTGCCACCATGGTTCGATGACGAAGTGCACGGAAGTACGCCGTCTCGACCTCGGTTACATCGTCCGACCGGCGCAGGAGGCGGGGACCGCGCAGCCGCGTGTCGAGCCGGTGTTCGCGTACCTGGTTCGGCACGCCGACGGGCTGATTCTCTTCGACACGGGCATCGGCGCCGCCGACCCGGAGACCGAGGCCCACTACCGCCCACGGCGCAGGACCCTCCAGTCGGCACTGGCCTCGGCCGGAACGAGCGCCGCGGAAGTCTCCATGGTGGTCAACTGCCACCTGCACTTCGACCACTGCGGCGGCAACCCGCTCTTCCGCGACAAGCCCATCGTGGTGCAAGAGACGGAGTTGACCACCGCACGTCGTGGCGATTACACCATCGATGAGCTGGTCGACTTCCCCGGCGCCGGCTACCTGGAGATCTCCGGCGAGGCCGAACTCCGGCCCGGTGTCCGGGTCGTCCCCACGCCCGGCCACACCGACGGCCACCAGTCACTCGTGGTCCAGCAGCCCGACGGCACGGTGGTCCTGGCCGGGCAGGCACACGACTTCGCCACCCACTTCGCCCTGGACCACGCGGCCCGGCAAGCCGCTCTCGACGACCTCGAACCCCCGCGGCCCACCCATGCCGCCTGGTTGGACCGGATCCTCGCGTTCGACCCGCGCCGTGTGCTCTTCGCGCACGACAGCGCGGTGTGGGAGCCGTCAAGCCTCCCGGTTCGCTAGCGGCCCTTGTCCCACTTCAACGTCGCCGCCCGGTGCAGCACCCCGTACCGCACCCACCGCTCCTCCGCCGCCGCGACCGACGCGGCCGTGCGGTCGGGGTCGAGGGCGGCGAGTTCGGCGACGATGGACTGGCACAGGGCCAGGCCCGCCGTGAGGGAGGGGAAGAAGGACGTGCCTTCGGCGGGGGCCAGCAGGACGTCCTCCGCCGCGGCGGCGAGCGGGGGGCTGGCCGCGTCGGTGATGACGAAGACACGTGTGCCGCGCTCGCTCGCGTCCTCGGCCGCCGTCACCGTGCTCTGGTAGAGGCGCCAGAAGGAGATGGCGATGAGGAGGTCCTCCGGGCCCAGCGCCGCAACGGAGTTGACGAGGTCCGCGCCGCCCGTGGCCTCGAGCCGGACGTCGTATCCGGCGAGGCGCGCGTTGTGGGCGAGGGCGGTGCCCGCGGAGGCGTAGCTGCCGGCGGCGATGACGAGGGTGCGGCGGGCGGAGGCGATGGCCCGGGCGATCCGGGCGACCGCCGCGTCGTCGGCGTGGGCCGCGAGTTGGGCCAGGTTCTCCTGGTCGCGGCTGAGCGATCCTGCCCACGATGTGCCGCCCTCCTCCCGGTGCGCGGCGTTGACCTGGGCGGCGCTGAGGTGGGAGAGGTAGCGCGCCCGCAACTCCCTTTGCAGATCGGGCCAGCCGCCGTAGCCGAGCGTCTGGGCGGTGCGGGTCACGGTGGCGGGGTTGGCCCCGACGCGGCGGGCGACGTCGGCGACGGAGGCGTAGGCCGCCTGCTGGGGCTGCGAGACGAGGAAGTCCACGATCGCGGCGGCCTTGGGGCGCAGCCCGCGGGCCGGGGTGGCATCGCGCAGCCAGGTTGCCAGTTCGCCGTGCACACACAACTCCGCGGTAGAGGACGCCGGGCGCCTCCGAGCGAGGCGTACGCCCAGACTCTACGTTCCCGGAACGTAACGCAAAGATCGTTGCGGAAACAACGTTACGCAATCTACTTTGCGTGGGCGGTGAACGTCCCCCGCGTCCCCGACCCCCGAGGACGCCCCCGACACCTTCGAGGATCCGCCCATGTCCCTCCTCGCTCGCCTGGACAGACTCCCGCTGTCCAGACCCCATTACGTCCTGCTGCTCATCGGCGGGCTCGGCTACACCTTCGACGGCATGGACGCGGCCGTGGTCGCGTTCCTGCTGCCGAGCGTCCAGGATCTGTGGCACCTGGACAACGGCGCGCTCGGCCTGATCGGTTCGGCCTCGCCGTTCGGCTATCTCTTCGGTGCCGCGATCGCCGGCATCCTCGGCGACCGCATCGGCCGCAAGCGCGTGATGATGTACGCCCTCGCGTTCTACGTCGTCTTCACCCTGGTCGCCGCCGCGGCCCCGAACTTCCCCGTCTTTCTGGGCGCCCGCGTGCTGGCCGGGGCCGGTACCGGCGCGGAGAGCGCGATCATCGCGCCGTTCCTGTCGGAATTCGTGCCGTCCAAGCGGCGCGGCTGGTTCGTCGGCGCGCTCGCCGGGTTCTTCTCCTTCGGCTTCGTGGCCGCCGCGCTCATCGGCCGGTTCATCGTGCCGCTGGGGGCGGACGGCTGGCGCTGGGCGCAGGTCGTCACGGCGGTGCCCATCGTGATGCTGCTGTGGTGGCGGCGGGCGCTTCCGGAGTCGCCGCGCTATCTGCTGGAGCGGGGGCGGCACGCGGAGGCCGAGGGGGTCGTCGCCGAACTGGAACGCCGTGTGGAGAAGTCGACCGGCCGCCCGCTGCCGCCGGTTGAGCACACACATGCCGATGTCGCACCCGCATCGAAGGAGACCGCGCCACCCAGTGTCTGGACCGGGCTGCGGTTCCTGTGGTCGCGCCAGATGGCCCGACGTACCGGCGTGACCTGGGTGATGTGGTTCGTCATCACCTTCTCGTACTACGGGTTCTTCTCCTGGATCCCGACGCTGCTCGTCCAGCGCGGCATCACCGTCACCCAGAGCTTCTCGTTCTCGCTCATCATCTACGCGGCCCAGGTGCCCGGCTACTTCTCCGCCGCCTGGCTCAGCGAACGCCTCGACCGCAAGCACACCATCGCGCTCTACCTCACCGGCTCGGCCCTGTCCGCGTACTGGCTGAGCCAGACCTCGACACCGGTGGCCATCACGGTGTCCGGCGCCGTGCTGTCCTTCTTCCTCAATGGCACCTACGCGGGTCTGTACGCGTACACGCCCGAGGTCTTCCCGACCTGGATCCGGGCCACCGGCAGCGGTCTGGCCAGCGCGTTCGGCCGGATCGGCTCGATCATCGCGCCCACCGCGATCGGCCTGATGGCCGCAGGGGCGGGCTTCGCGGGTGTCTTCGGCATGACGACGGCGGTGCTCGCCGTCGGAGTCGTGGTCACGCTCGCCTTCGGCCTGTCCACGGCCAACCGCTCGCTGGAGGACATCGGCGCCCCCGTCACCTCCCCGGCTTCGCCCGCACCCGCAACCGCACCCACCACCAAGGAGTGATCCCGCACCATGACCAACACCCCTGCTCCGCACACCGGTGACGCGCTCGTTCTGCGCAACGCCCACCTCCTCGACGTGGAGGCCGGCACCTGGCGCGAGGGCGACCTCGTGTGCGTGGACGGCCGGATATCCGAGGAGGGCGCCGACCGCCCGGGCCACGCCCAAGTCCTCGACGTCCAGGGCGGATTCGTGCTGCCCGGTCTCATCGACGCGCACGTCCACGTGACCGCGTTCACCGCCGCGCTCGGCTCGCTGGCGACCACCCCGGCCAGCTATGTCACCGCGCAGGCGTCCCGCATCATGGGCGAGATGCTCGACCGCGGGTTCACCACGGTCCGCGACATGGCGGGCGCCGACTTCGGGCTCGCCAGGGCGCAGCAGGAAGGGCTCGTGCGCGGCCCCCGACTGGCCTTCGGCGGCAAGGCGTTGAGCCAGACAGGCGGGCACGGCGACAGCCGCGACGCGGGCAGTCGGCACCACGACGAGCACCCGTGCTGCGCCGACCACGGACGGGTCGCGGACGGCGAGGACGCGGTGCGCGTCGCGGCCCGCGACGAACTGCGCAAGGGCGCCCACCACATCAAGGTGATGGCCTCCGGCGGTGTCGCGTCACCCACCGACCGTATCGACTCCACGCAGTACTCCCCCGCCGAACTGCGCGCCGCCGTCGAGGAGGCGGAGGCCGCGAACCGGTACGTCGCCGCGCACGCGTACACCGCCCGCGCGGTCAACCGGGCCCTGGAGGCGGGCGTCCGGTCGATCGAGCACGGCAACCTGATCGACGACCGCAGCGTCGAACTGCTCACGGAGCACGGCGCGTTCCTCGTGCCGACGCTGGTCACGTACTGGGCGCTCAAGAAGGAGGGCCGCGAGTTCGGGCTGTCCGAGGACAGCTGGCGCAAGGTCGACGACGTGCTCGGGGCGGGCCTCGGCGCCCTCGAACGCGCGGCGCGCGGCGGGGCCCGGATCGCGTACGGATCCGACCTCCTCGGTGGCATGCACCGCCATCAGAACGAGGAGTTCCGGATCCGTTCGGAGGTGCAGAAGCCGCTCGACGTGATCCGGTCCGCGACGTCGGTCGCCGCCGAACTCCTCGGCATGAGCGGGGAGATCGGGACGCTCGCCGCCGGGGCCAGCGCCGATCTGCTGGTCCTCGACAGCGATCCGCTGGCCGACATCGCGGCCCTTGCCGATCCCGCGCGGCATCAGGTCGCCGTCGTCCAGGGCGGGCGTCCGGTCCAGTAGTGATGTGCCCGGCCCGGTAGCGAAAGAGGGGGCCGGCCGCACACACCGGCCGGCCCCCGCGCGCCACGTGTCACGCCCCGGCGGCCAGCTCCAGCCCCTCGGCCACGACCCGGCCGTCGTGCAGCACCGTGCGGTCCTTGCCTCGGTCCATGACCGCGCTGGACGGGGTCTCGCCGTCGACCAGTACGAGGTCGGCGCGGTCGCCCACGGCGAGGCCGGGGCGGTCGGTGACACCGGCCAGCCGCGGCACGTCGTGGCTCATGATGGAGGCGCCACCCATGGTCGCCACCGCCAGGGCCATCTCGATGTGGTCGTCGCGGCGGAAGTTGTTGGTGAACGCCAACTGCCAGGTGCGGTCGAGGAGATCGCAGTTGCCGTACGGGCTCCAGTAGTCGCGCTGGCCGTCCTCGCCGAGGCCGACGCGGACGCCCGCCTCGGTGAGGTCGACGAGCGAGAGGTGGCCGCGTCCGGCGGGGGCGACCGTCGCCATGGCGATGTCCAGCTCCGCGAACTCGTCGATGAGGCGGCGGCTGGTGGACTCGTTCACGGAGCCGAGCTCGTAGGCGTGCGACATCGTCACCATGCCCTGCATGCCGAGGGCGCGGACCCGCTCAAGGATCAAGTCCGTGGAGAACACGCCGAGTTCACCGGGCTCGTGCAGGTGAATGTCGACCTCGACCTGGTACTTCTCGGCGAGTCCGAAGACGACGTCGAGGTGCCCCTTGGGGTCGCGGTCCAGGGTGCACGGGTCGATGCCGCCCATGACGTCGGCGCCCGCCTTGAGCGAGGCCTCCAGGTACTGCTCGGTTCCCGGCTCGCGCAGGATGCCGGCCTGCGGGAACGTCATGATCTGGACGTCGGCGAGGTGCCCGTGCTTCTCCTTGGCCGCGACGACGGCCTCGAACTTCTCCAGCTTGCAGTCGACGTCGACCTGCGCGTACGTACGGACGCGGGTCGTCCCGCGCGCGATCATGCGCTCCAGCGTGCCGGCCACCCGCTCGTTCAGCGGGACCTCGGCGTCGCGCCAGTTCTCACGGTCGTTCATCATCATCGTCCACACGCCGGGGCCTCCGGTGTGGGGCCGGAACGGCAGGCCGATACGGGTGGAGTCCAGGTGGACGTGCACATCGCTGAAGGAGGGGAAGAGGAGCCGGCCGCGCCCCTCGACGACGTCCCCGACGTCCTCGACGGGCTCTGCCTGCGGGTCGTGCGGGCGGATCGCGGCGATGCGGGCGCCGTCGAGCTGTACGTCACTGCGCTCGCCGCCCCAGGGGCGGACGTCACGGATGAGCATGTGGTGCGACTTCTTTCTGTTCGGGATGCCAAAAGTGGGGTCGTGGGGGTGGTGTGTGCGGCTCGGTCAGTGGGTCACGAGGGCCCTGTCCGCGAAGTGGCATGCGGGGCCCTCGGGACTCGCCATCGGTGGCAACTCGCCTGCGCAGCGCGCCTGTTCGGCCTCGCCGAGGGTCGGCCGCAGCGGGCACCGCGTACGGAACACGCACCCGGAGGGAGGGTTCGCGGGGGTGGGGAGGTCGCCGCTGAGCCGGATCCTGCGGCTTCGGTCGGCGTCCGGGTCCGGCTGCGGTACGGCCGAGAGCAGGGCGCGGGTGTAGGGGTGACGCGGGTCGTCGAAGACCTCCCGCGTGGGCCCGCTCTCCATGATCCTGCCCAGGTACATCACGGCGACCCGCTCCGCGAAGTGCCGTACGACGGACAGGTCATGGGCGATGAAGACGTACGAGACACCGGTGTCGGCCTGGATGTCCTGGAGGAGGTTCACCACCTGCGCCTGCACGGAGACGTCGAGGGCGGAGACCGGTTCGTCGCAGATGATGAGGCGGGGTTCGAGGGCGAGGGCGCGGGCGATGCCCACGCGCTGCTTCTGGCCGCCGGAGAACTCGTGCGGGAACCGGTTGTAGTGGTCGGGGCGCAGGCCGACGCGGTCCATCAGCTCGCGCACCCGTGTCTTGACGCCGCCGGGCGGGTTGATGCCCTGGGCGTGCAGCGGGGCGGCGATGGCGCTGCCAACGGACTGGCGGGGGTTGAGGGAGGAGGACGGGTTCTGGAACACCATCTGGACCTGCCGCCGGTACTCCTGCGCCTCGGCCCGGTTCAGCGAGCCGAGGTCCCGGCCGTCGAGGCGGATGGTCCCGGCCGTGGGGTCGAGGAGGCGCATCAGCAGCCGCCCGGTGGTGGACTTTCCGCAGCCCGACTCGCCGACCAGGCCGAGCGTCCGCCCGGCCCCGACGGAGAAGCTCACACCGTCGACGGCCTTGACCGGCGCGCCGCCGCGGCCGAGGAACCCGCCACGTCCGGGAAAGTGCTTGGTGAGTCCGTCCGCCTCAAGGAGCGGGGTGGTTGATGTCATCGCGCGGCCTCCTCGGCGGTGGCGAGGTTCTCCTGGTGGCACCGGGAGGGGTGGTCGGCGCCGGTGCTCGCGAGGAACATGGGTCGCTCGCCGCGGCACAGGTCGCCCGGGACGAGGTGGGTCTGCGGGCAGCGGTCCGCGAACAGACAGCCGGCGGGCAGCGCGGTGAGCGACGGCGGGAACCCGGGGATGGGGCGCAGCCGCTCGCCGTCGTCGCCGAGTGTCGGCATGGAGGCGAGCAGGCCCTGCGTGTACGGGTGGCGCGGGTCGCGGAACAGTTCGCGCACGCTCCCCCGCTCCACGCACTGCCCGCCGTACATCACGGCGACATGGTGGCAGACCTCGGCGACGACACCGAGGTCATGGGTGACCATGACGATGGCGGTGCCGGTCTCCTGCTGGAGTTCGCCGAGCAGGTCGAGGATCTGCGCCTGGACGGTGACGTCGAGGGCGGTCGTCGGTTCGTCGGCGATGAGCAGTTCGGGCTCGCAGACGAGGGCCATGGCGATCATCGCGCGCTGGCGCATGCCGCCGGAGAACTCGTGCGGGTACGCGCGGGCCCGCCGCTTCGGGTCGGGGATGCCGACGCGGCCCAGCATGTCCACGGCCACCGCGAGCGCGGCCCGCTTCGACACCTTGTTGTGGACCCGGTACGCCTCGGCGATCTGGTCGCCGACCGCGTGGAAGGGGTGCATCGCGGAGAGCGGGTCCTGGAAGATCATGGCGATCTTCTTGCCGCGCCAGGCCCGCATCCGTTGCTCGGAAAGGGAGTTGAGGTCGGTGCCGTCGAGCACGATCTCGCCGCCGACCCGGGCGCGGGTCTCCTTGAGCAGGCCCATCAGGGCCTGGCTCGTGACGGTCTTGCCGGAGCCGGACTCGCCGACGAGGCCGACGGTCTCGCCCTTGGCGAGGCTGAGGTCCATGCCGTTGACGGCGTGCACGAGCCCGTCGTCGGTGGGGAACGCGACGTGCAGATCCCTGATCTGCAACAGGGGTTGACTGGTCATCAGGCGGCCCTCACTCGCGGGTCGATGACGGCGTAGACGGCGTCGACGACGACATTGGCGACGATGATGAAGAAGGCGGCGAGCAGCGTGATCGCCATGGTCACGGGCAGATCGCCGGCCTGGGCGGCACGGACGGCGGTGAAGCCGACGCCGGGTACGGAGAAGATCTGCTCGGTGAGCACGGCGCCGCCGAGCAGCAGCCCGATGTCGAGGCCCAGCATGGTGACGACGGGGGTGAGTCCGGCGCGGGCGCCGTGCCGCACGACCATGGCCGCCTTCGACAGGCCCTTGGAGCGGGCGGTGCGCATGAAGTCCTCGCCGAAGGTCTCCAGCATGGAACTGCGGGTGACACGGATGTACTGGGCGCTGAACAGCACCGCCAACGCGACCCACGGCAGCAGGTAGTTGAGGAACCAGCCGTCGAACCCGGCCGGGCCGAAGGGCGAGGTGATGGCGTTGGTGGTGAACGGCAGCACGTCGAAGGTCGAGACGAAGACGAGCAGCAGGAGCAGTCCGGTGACCGGGATCGGCAGCGAGACCCCGATGGAGGCGGCACCGACGATCAGCTTGTCGGTGAGCTTGTTCTTGCGCAGCGCGGCGAGCGTGCCGAGGGTGACACCGGCGACGGTCCACAGCACGATGGCGCCGACGGCGACCGACACCGTGTAGGGCAGGGCGCGCTCCAGGACGGCGGCGACGTCCTCGTTCGTCTGGAAGGACTTGCCGAGGCAGGGCCACTGGCAGAGCGTCTCGGCGCCGGGCGCGCCGATCATCCGGCCGTGGAACAGGCCCGACATGTAGTTCACGTACTGGGTGAGGAACGGCTTGTCCATGCCGAGGGCGACCCGTGCCTCGGCGACGCGCTGCGGGGTGCACTCCTGGCCGCAGGCGGCGGCCGCCGGGTCGGCGGGCCCGAACTGGAAGAGGGTGAAGGTGACGAAGCTGATGACGATCAGTAGGACGACGGTGGCACCGAGGCGCCGCGTCAGGAAGGCGAGCATGTCAGGTCACCCCTTTCCCGGTCCGGACGCGACAGAGACGGTCGACAGGTCGATGCCTCCGAAGAAGTAGCCGACCTGCGCGCCCCTGATGTCGGAGCCGACGACGCTGCGCGTCACGTTCCTGATCAGCGGGACGAGCGGATAGTCCTGCATGGCGCGGTCGAAGAGCGTCGACCACTTGCGGCCCAGCTCCTCGCTCGTGCCGTTCTCACCGCGCAGCGCGTACATGGCCTTGGAGATCTCCGGGTCGTGGTAGCGGGGGATGTTGGAGAAGCCGAAGGTCTTGCCGTCGACGCTCGGGCCCAGGTTGGGGTCGATGGTGGTGCGCACCGAGCCGCTGTCGGCGCCGCCGCACCAGCCGCTGCGGGCGAGGTCCGGCATCGCCTTGCCCGCGAGGGTGGTGAAGTAGTTGGCGGCGGGGATGGGGCGCAGTTCGAGGTCGATGCCGAGCTGCCTGAGGTTCTCCTGGAGCGAGGTGCCCATGTTCTTGAAGCGGGGCGTCGCGTCCGCGTAGCCGTAGACGAGCTTCTTCGGGTACGAGCGCCCCTTGAGCAGCTTCTTCGCCTCGTCCAGCTTGGGCTGGCCCGTCGGGTCGAGGTCCGTGTGCTGCTCTACGTAGCCGCGCTGTTGGGGGTTGATGTACGACTGGGTGAGCTTGCCGAAGCGGGCGCCGCCGTACTGGAGGTGGATGGCCTTGCGGTCGATGGCGAGGGCGAGGGCCTTGCGGACGACGGGGTCCTTGATGGTCTCGGTGTTGAAGTCGAGGACGTCCGTGCAGCCGATGATCCCGGAGGCGGTGCGCCGGGCGACGCTCGGCCGGTCGAGCTTGGCGGCGTCCGATGCCTGGAGCCCGCCCGCGCTGTCGAGGGTGAGGGCCGTGGGGTCGGAGTCCGCGAGCAGCTGCTGACTGATGGTGGACTGCGCGGTGGAGAGGCTGAAGGTGAACGTGTCGGGCAGGGCGCTGCGGTTCGGGTCGGTGGCCGGGTCCCAGTGCTTGTTGCGGACGAGCTTCATGGCGCGCCCGCGCTGGTACGACTCGATCTTGTACGGGCCCGTGGACACCGGGTGGTTGGTGTAGTCGAGCTTGGTGTCCTTGGCGCGCGGCACCGGCGCGGTGTTGGAGCGGGACACCAGGGCGGGGAACTCGGCGAACGGCTGCTTCAGCTTGAAGACGACGGTGCGGTCGTCGGGTGTCTCGATGCCCTTGAAGTCGCCGGCCGCTCCCTTGGCGTAGGGGCCCTTGTAGCCGTCGTCGGAGAGGGCGGCGTTCAGTTCCTGCGGAGCCTGGGTGTAGACGTCGCGGGCGTAGGTGCGCTCGACGCCGTACTTGATGTCCTTGGCCGTGATGGGCCTGCCGTCCTCGAACTTCAGCCCCTTCTTCAGGGTGTACGTCCAGGTCAGCCCGTCCTTGGAGACCTTGCCGAGGTCGGTGGCGAGATCGGGGACGACCTTCGGCGGCTTGCCGGCCTCCTCCTTCGCCATGGTGAGCGTGCGGTAGTAGAGCTGGCCCACGTTGGCGGTCTGGACGTAGTTGCTGTTGCCGGGGTCGAGGGTCTGGAAGTCGGTGGACATCAAAACGTTGACGTTGCCGCCCTTGGTGGTGTCGCCGTCACCGACCTTGACCGGGTCGAAGGCGTCGGCGGGGGCGCGGGAGCCCGATCCCGGCGCGGGCTTGGCGCCGCCGCAGGCGGTGAGGGCCATCCCGGCGGTCACCGTCAGGGCGAGTGCCGCCACGGTGCGTCGATTCACTGCTGCTCCTGTTGTTCCTGGCTTTTCCGTGCGGGGTCAGCCACGGGAGGACTTGGGGTCGAGGGCGTCGCGGACGGCGTCGCCGAGCAGGTTGAAGGCGAGCACCGTGATCACCAGGGCGCCGGCCGGCACGGCGAGGAACCAGGGGTCGGTGAGGTACCAGTTGCCCTGCTGGGCGGCGTTGAGCATCTGGCCCCAGGACGGGGTGGGGTCCTTGACGCCGACGCCGAGGAACGAGAGCGCGGCCTCGGCCGTGATGTTGGTGGGGATCATCATCGTGGCGTAGACGAGGACGACGCCCATCACGTTGGGCACGATCTGCTTGAGGATGATCGAGCGGTGCGAGGCGCCGTAGGCGCGGGCGGCCTCGACGAACTCCTGCTCCCTGATGGACAGCACCTGGCCGCGCACGACGCGGGCGAGATAGGCCCAGCCGAAGAAGCCGAGAATGATCACGAGCGAGGCGATCGGCAGCAGACTCCCGTCCCCCAGCGCCGTGTCACCGAGCCGGGACTGGAGGATCGGCGTCAGGGAGAGCACGAGCAGCAGGTGCGGAAAGGCCAGGAAGAGGTCCATGACGCGGCTGATCACCATGTCGACCTTGCCGCCGAAGTAGCCGGCCGCGGCGCCGAGCACGGTGCCGAGGACGACGGAGACGACGGTCGCGAGCAGCGCGATGATCAGGGAGACCTGGGCGCCGTGTGCCATGCGCGCGAAGATGTCGCGGCCGAGGCCCGGTTCGAGTCCGAGCCAGTGGTCGCCGGAGGGGTAGCGGTAGTAGGGCAGCGGCAGGCCCGGCGTGCCGTAGTCGTCCAGGACGTCCGGGCTGGTGCTCGTGGTGTACGCGTCCTGGCCCTCGATCGCGGTGAGCAGCGGGGCGAGCACCGCGAAAAGGATCATGAGCACCACGACGGCGAGCGCGGCGAGGGCGACCCGACTGCGGCGGATGCGCAGCCAGGCGGTGCCGATGAGGGAGCGGGCGGCGACCACGGTCGGCGCCGAAGTCGGCGCCACCGAGGGCGAGTTGGGCGCAACTTCACCGTCGGCGCCGGAGGGCGACCGGGTGGGCAGCACTGGGGAATCCGTCACGTCGCGTGATCCATTCGGCGCAAGGGGGAAGGTTGGCGGGACGGTATACCAGCTCCACCGGGCAGCGATAGAGGTAACCGCATCTTGGTATACCGACTGCCCGAACTAAGCCTTACTACGGGACATTTAGGCACTCCCTCACGCCCCTCCGACACCTGAACGACACTTCCATGAGCACCGCCTTCCCCACCCGGTATACCAACCCGTACGATCACCCACGTCCGCAACACCCCCACCCCAGGAGGCACTTATGCGCACCCGCTGGCGCGCCCGACACGTCCTCGCCCACCAGGACGGCGGCCACGCGCTGCTGCGGGACGGCGAGGTGGTGTGGCAGGACGACACCGTGATCTACGTCGGACCGCGCTACGAGGGCGAGGTCGACGAGGAGCGCGACCTGGGCGAGTCCCTGGTCATGCCGGGCCTCATCGACCTGGACGCGCTCACCGACGTGGACCACCTCGTGCTCGACTCCTGGGCCGGGCCCGAGCGGGGCAAGGGACTGCAGTGGTCCCTCGACTACTTCACCCACCGGCGCCACGACGTGTTCACCCCGCAGGAGCGGGCCACCATCCGCGAGTACGCGCTCGCCCAGCTCGCCCTGCACGGCATCACCACCTTCATGCCGATCGCCTCCGAGGTGCACAGCCGCTGGGCGGAGCCCTACGAAGAACTGGTCGACATGGCGGGGACCGCGCGCCGCATCGGCCTGCGCGGCTACCTCGGCCCGGCCTACCGTTCCGGGGTCAACGTCGTCCTGCCGGACGGCACCCGCGATGTGGCCTTCGACGAGGAGGAGGGCCGCGCGGGACTGCGCGACGCCATCCGCTTCCTGGACCACATCGACGAGCTGAACGACCCCCTGCTCACCGGCGTCCTGCTCCCCTGCCGCATCGAGACGCTCACCGAGGAGCTGCTCGTCGAGACGGCCCGGATCGCACGCGAGCGCGGGACCCTGATCCGGCTGCACGCGCTCCAGGGCCTGGCCGAACGCGAGATCATCCAGCGCCGATACGACGGCCTGACACCGCTCGAACTCCTCGACAAGCACGGCCTGTTGGCCCCGAACCTGCTCATCCCGCACACGGTGCTGCTCGACCGGCACCCGGCCGTCCACGGCGAGGACCGCGGCGACCTGGCACTGCTCGCGGCGAGCGGCATCTCGGTGATCCACTGCCCGCAGACATCGCTGCGCTACGGCGAGATGCTGCACTCGTTCCGCGCCTACCGCGAGGCCGGCGTCAACCTGTGCCTGGGCACGGACTCCTTCCCTCCGGACCTGATCCGCGGCATGGACGTCGGCGTCCACCTGGCGAAGATCGCCGAGGGGCGCACGGACGCCGCGCCCGCCGAGTACTACGTGGAGGCGGCCACGCTGGGCGGGGCCCGCGCGCTGGGCCGCGAGGACCTGGGCCGGATCGCCGTCGGCGCCCAGGCGGACCTGGTCGCGTTCTCCCTCGACGACATCCGGGACGGGGTCATGGACGACCCGGTCCGTACGTTCCTGCTCAACGGCACGGCCCGGCAGGCCACGAACTCGGTCGTCGCGGGCAACCCGGTACTGGTCGACGGCGCGCTGCCCGGCACGGACCTGCCGCAACTGGCGCGCGACGCCCAGGCGTTGTTCGAGAAGATGCGCGCGGCCTACAGCGAGCGCGACACCGAGCGCCGGGACACGGCGGCGCTCTTCCCGCCGACGTTCCCCGCGTTCCGCGCGTCCGGCTCCGCCGCGCCCGAGAGCGAGTCGCCCGCGTGACACTCACGGCAGAACGAGCAGGGACCGTGCGCGGGGCCGGGACCGGGAGCGGAACCCGAACCGGAGCCGGGACCGCAACCGGAGCCGGGACCGGGACCGGAACCGCCTCGCAGGTGGAGCGTACGGAGGAACTGATCCGGGCCGGTATCCACTCCGGCTCCTACCCGCCCGACTCGCGGCTGCGGGAGCGTGAGCTGGCGGAGGCGCTCGGTGTCTCGCGGGTCCCGGTCCGCGAGGCGCTGATGCGGCTCGCTGCCGAGGGCCTCGTCGAGCTGGAGCCGCGCCGGGGCGCCCGCGTGCGCCGCCTGACCCTGCGGGACGTCGAGGAACTCTTCGACCTGCGCCTCAGCCTGGAGGTGTTCGCGGCACGCCGGGCGGCCGAGATCGTCGCGGACGGGGGCGGCCACGAGGGCCTGCGGGCCGTGATGGCCGAGGCCGACGCGGCGACCCGGAGCGCGGACCAGGCCGGTATCGCGGCCGCGAACACGGCCTTCCACGCCGAGCTGATCACGATGACGGGCAACCGGCTGCTCCAGTCCTCGTTCCAGCGCTCGCTCGGCCTGATGCACTGGCTGTTCCGGCTCACGGCCACCGAGCACGGCGCCGCTCAGCACCGCACCGAGCACGACCAGATCTGCCGGGCGATCGGCGACGGCCGCCCCCGTCTCGCCGAGGCACTCACCTACGCGCACATCGACATCCGACGGGAGCCGGTGCTGCGGGCGTTGGCGAGGGTGCTGCCCGCGGAGTAGGGCCTGTCGTTCGGATCAGGCGATCGGGCCCCAGCCCGGGACGTGCCCCTACCTACCCGGCCTGCGCCCCGTTAGCATGTTCGAACTGCGACGATCATCCAGATCGTCGCAGTTGCCCGCAGCCGGAACCAAGCCACCAAGTCGGACAATTGAAGACCACACCACCTCCCATGTCCCTGCCGCACCAGCGCGGCGCCGAGCCCCGGCCGCCCGCCTGGCGGCAGCCGCGCACCCTCCTGTGGGTCGCGGCCGGTCTTGCGACGCTCGGCTTCCACATCGCCCTGGAGTTCGTGGCGCGCCGCTACGGGCAGCCGGGGCCGATCACCGTAGAGGCCCAAGAGGTGATCTTCGCGCCGCACTCGGGCCCGCTGCTGTACGGCGGCCTGGCGCTCACGATGGTGGTGCTCACCTGGCGGCAGCGGCTCATCGCGGCGTGCGCGGCGGTCGGCATCGACATCGTGTTCTGGCTCGTGCGGCTGATCGTCGGCGCCGACATGAACTTCGGCAACGGCGCGCTGTGGGTGATCCTGGGCGTCGCGGTCCTCGGCATCGCACGCCACACCGGCCGGGAGAGATCGGTCCTCCTCAAGGGCTCGGGCCTCGGCCTCCTCCTGGTCTTCGGTCACAAGACGGGCGACACCTGGCTCCTCATCACGTCGAAGACCCGCCCGACGGTGCTCGATCAGTACGTGGCCACCGCCGATCACGCCCTCGCCAACCCCTCATGGCTGGTCGGCCAGCTCGTCGAGATCACCTCGCCGATCAGCAGCGGCCTCCTCACCGTCGTCTACGGTCAGCTGCCCATGGCCGCCGCCCTCGTCGGCCTGTACCAGCTGCGCCACGTGGCGGCGGAACGCCGTTTCCCCGCCCACCACTTGGTGCGCACCTTCCTGGCCATCGGTCTCCTCGGGCCGGCCATCTACATGATCTTCCCGGTCGTCGGCCCGCTCTACGCCTTCGGACCCGACGGCGGCCACTGGGCGGTGGCGAACATCTGGCCGGACACCCTCCCGGCCATCGGCGCCCCGCACCCCTTCCCGTTCGACGAGATCACCCCGCGCAACTGCATGCCCAGCCTGCACACCGCGTGGGCCATCTCGCTCTTCATCCACACCCGCGAGGGCTCCCGCGCGATGCGCTGGGCGGGCACCTTCTGGCTGGCCGGCACCCTCACCGCGACCCTGGGCTTCGGCTACCACTACGGCGTGGACCTGCTCGCCGGGACGGTCTTCGCCCTGTCCATCGAGGCATCGATGCGCGCCTTCTCCCGCGGCTGGGACCGCCGGGCCACGCTGATGGCGGGCTACGGGACGGCCGTCCTCACCATGCTGCTCGTGTCCTACCGCTACCTCCCGACACACATGGCCGCACACCCCTGGGCCTTCGGCCCGCTGCTGCTCCTGCTGACGGGCTCCGTGATCCTGCTCTACGTACGCACGACGAGGCAGTGGAGCGCGCAGGCCACGCCTCCGCCTCCGCCGTCGCCCCTGCCGAAGACGGGCACGGCGGACCCGCAACCGGAGCTTGCGTAGCGGCTGTTGAGGGTGCGGCACGTCGGCGACGTACGTGCCGCCTCCTCCGCGGCGTGAGGCCTCACGCACCCCCGCAGCGCCCGCGCAGCACCTCGACTCCGTCGCCCTTGAGGTCGTCGCAGTGGGCCGCGCGGCCCGTCATCGCCATCACCAGGGCGACGGTGCTGCCGGTGACCAGTGGCCCGGCGCCGGTCGTGAAGGGGCCGTCGGTGGCGACGAGTTCGAGCCCGCCGATGCGCCCCTTCGCCACCACCACCTGGTCGGTGCCCCGGTAGTACTCGGCGACCCTCGTCACCGTCTCGACCGGATGGTCGCGGCGGATCCCCAGGGGCCGCCGGATGTCCTCCCCGTGCACGAGCGTCTCCCCCAGCATGGCGATGACGGGCAGGGGAGGCTTCGTCGTGCTCGTGACGATGCCCCGGAACCGCTCCAGCGTCTCGGCGGGGCTCGCGCCCAACTGCTCGGCCAGCCGCACGGCGACCTGCTTGTCGAAGTCGAACCGGCAGCGGATCACACCCGCCAGCCACCGCACCGCGTTGAGGCTCGCGCCCGCGGTGAGATGCGCCAGCACCTCACGGACGCTGAGCCCGGCGCACAGCGAGGGTGTCGCCCACTGGGCGGTCGTCAGTCCGTCGAGATCGGCCGCGAGAGCGGCTCGTTCCTGATGGATCAGCGTCCAGAGCGGATCGGCTGTGTCGGCCACGGGGAAGGTCTCCTGTCACGGGCGGGGACGGAACTCGGCACGCGGTACTCGGCAGGCGGTGCCCACGGTACGGTGCCACGGGTGGAGCAGCGGCGACCGACCCACGGCCGCCGCCGGGAGGGAAACATGTCGGGAGAGATCTCGCGCGCCGAGGGCGACTCCGGTGCCGGCCCGTCGTCGCCCGAACTGCGGGCCTCGCACGCCGACCGCGACCGGGTCGTGGATGTACTGCGCGTCGCGGCGGGGGACGGCCTGTTGACGGTGGAGGAGTTGGACGAGCGGCTCGAAGTCGCCCTGTCGGCACGGACGTTGGCTGAACTGGCGCCGCTCACCGCCGACCTGCGGCCCGCGGCCGAGGCCAAGGACGTCGTCCGGATCGAGCAGGCGCACAGCGGCGCCATCGAACGCCGGGGGCGCTGGGTGGTGCCGCGCAGGCTCGAACTCGCGGTGACCTTCTGCGCGGTGACGCTCGACTTCACCGAGGCCGTGCTCACCCACGACACGTTGGTGATCGACTCGTCGATGATCGGGAAGCGGCTGACGCTGGTCACGAAGCCGGGCATCGTGGTCGACACCGATGCCCTGCAACTGGCGCACTGCAAGGTCAAACAGCGGCACAGGACCGGCGATCCCGACGTGCCGGTCACCCTGCGCATCGAGCTCGTCGGCCACAAGACCCACGGCAGCGTGGTGATCGGTCCCCCGCGCCGCATGTTCGGGAACTGGCTCCGAAACAAGGGGTGACGCGCACGCCGCCGGTACCCTCCAGCCATGTCCGAACCCACCGTGGCGCGCTTCTACGACGAACTGGCCGACGACTACCACCTGATCTACCCGGACTGGGAGACGAGCGCCCGGCGGCAGGGCGCGGCGCTGGACGCCGTGATCGGCCGGGAGGGCGCCGCGGTGCTCGACTGTTCCTGCGGCATCGGCACGCAGGCCATCGGCCTGGCCCTGCGCGGGCACCGCGTCACCGGGACCGACCTCAGCCCCCGCGCCACGGCCCGCGCCGCCCGTGAGGCAGCGAACCGTGGTCTTCCGCTGCACACGGCCGCCGCCGACATGCGGCAACTCCCCTTCACCGACGGCCGGTTCGACGTCGTCGTGTGCGCCGACAACGCGCTGCCGCACCTGCTCACCGCGCAGGACGTGCGCACCGCCCTGACCGAGATGCGCCGCGTGCTGCGCCCCGGCGGACTGCTGCTGGCCAGCACGCGTCCGTATGAGGACCTGCTGCGCGAGCGCCCCGCGTCGATGCCTCCGCAGGTCCACGGGTCCGATGAGGGGCGGACGGTCACCTTTCAGCTCTGGCACTGGCAAGAGGACGGCGAGCGCTACGACTTGGAGCACTTCCAGCTCCTCCCGGACGCGGCAGACGGCTGGCATGTCCGGGTGCGCCGGACCTCCTACTGGGCGCTCGGTCAGGAGCGGCTCGCCGGGCTCGCGGCGGAGGCCGGATTCGTCGACGGCGCATGGCGAGCGCCGGAGGAAACCGGCTTCTTCCAGCCGCTGTTCGTGGCCCGCGCCGGTGCGTAGGGCCTTCCTCGGCGCGTGCAGACCGTGCTGACGTCAGCCGGTAAAGACCAGGCGGATGTCAACCGGTGAAGACCAGGCTGACGTTGTGCCCGCCGAACCCGAACGAGTTGGCCAGCGCCGCCGACCACTGCCCGGAGCGCCGCTCACCCTGAACCACGTCGAGGTCCACGCGCGGGTCGAGTTTGTCGAGGTTGCGCGTGGCGGGCAACTCCCCGTCCCTGAGCGCGAACATCGCGGCCATGGCGCCCACCGTGCCGGACGCCCCCAGCATGTGACCGGTCATCGACTTGGTCGCCGTGACAGCCGCGTGCCCGCCGATCACGCGGCCGATCGCCTCGGCCTCCGCCACGTCACCGGACTCCGTGGACGTGGCATGGGCGTGCACGACCCCGATGTCCGCCGGAGTCACGTCGGCGTCGCGCAGCGCCAGTTCCATGGCGAAGGACTGGCCGTCCGCGTCGGACGCCGTGATGTGGTCGGCGCTCGAACTCACGGCGCTGCCGGCCAGCGTGCCGTGGACGCGTGCGCCACGGGCCCGCGCGAACTCGGGGCTTTCGAGCACCATCATCCCCGCACCCTCGCCCATGACGAACCCGGACCGCTCGACGTCGAAGGGGCGGGACACCGCCTCCGGGGCGTCGGACCGCGTCGACAGAGCCTTCATCTGCGCGAACGCCGCGAGGGTGAACGGGTGCAGGCACGCCTCCACACCACCGGCGACCACCACGTCCGCGCGCCCGGCGCGGATCAGGTCCTGCCCCATGGCGAGGGCCTCCGCCCCGGACGCGCACGCGCTCACCGGGGTCCTGGCGCCGCCCTTGGCACCCAGGTCCATGCTCACCCAGGCCGCGGGCCCGTTCGCCATCAGCATGGGGACGGTGAAGGGTGAGAGCCGGCGGATCCCGGAGGCTTCGAAGACGTCGTCCTGCCCGAGCGTGGTGAGCACACCACCGGTCCCGGTGCCGATGACGACGGCGAGCCGCTCCGGCGCGACCTGCGGGGCTCCGGCGTCCTGCCATGCCTCGCGCGCGCTGAGGAGGGCCATCTGCTCACCGCGGTCCAGCTTCCGGGCCTCGGGCCGCGGCAGCAGCGAGGCCGGGTCCACCGTGAGCCCGGCCGCGACACCCACGGGCAGCTCCGCGGCCCACTCCTCCTCCAGGAGCCGCACCCCGGAGGTGCCGTCCAGCAGCGCCGCCCACGTCGTCGGCGCATCGGATCCGAGCGGCGTCATCGCGCCGACGCCCGTCACCTGCACATGACCGTTCCGAGCCACCCGAGCCTCCTTGCATTGTTCAGATGCTACATAGCTGTCGATCTGGCCTCCCTGCGATCCTGCCAGTCATCAGCTGCCCCATCAGGCGAGGAGTCGACCGATTCCGCCGCGAGACATTGTCGAGTCCTGACAAGTACCTCTCCGCCCGCTCGCACCGTCCCGCACACCCGCCCCCATCACGCGACCCCTTGATTTCCCAGATCGTACGTGCTCGGATTATCTCGGCAGGCGGGTTCGGCAGAACCCCCGGTGGCGCCCCCGTACGGCGTCCGCCGCGGTGATCCCGCATGTCCTCGCACCCTCCGCACCATCCGCACGTGCCCAGTACGTCCGCGCTCGTCTCCCGGAGGAACACCCGATGTTCGACTTCTCGTCCGTCGACGTCCTCGACGCCTTCACCCGTGAACTGCAGCTGTGCAAGGTCAGCGAGGGAGAGCACGTCGTCGTGCTCTCCGAACCCGGCAGCCGCGGTGACTACGTCGCCGCCGCGTTCGGGGCCGCCAAGAGCCTCGGCGCCCACGTCGTGTCCGCCACCGTCCCCGGCGGCAGCCCGGCCCCGCTCCCCAGCACCCACACGGGCGCGGGCCCCGGCCTCGTATCCGTCCTCAACGACACTGCCGCGCAAGAGCTGTTGAAGGCGGCCGACCTGGTCGTGGACCTGACCCGCGAGGGCTTCATCCACGCCCCGCTGCAACAGGACATCCTCAAGACCGGCACCCGCATCATCTTCGTCTGCGACGCACCCGACGTCCTCATCCGCAACCTGCCCAGCGAACAGGACAAGGTGCGCGTCCAGGAGGGCGTGGACCGGGTCCGTACCTCCTCCGTCATGCGCGTGACCTCCGAGGCCGGCACCGATCTGACGGTCCAACTGGCCGATTCCCACCCGGAGTTCCAGACCGGCTTCGCCGACGACCCGGGCCGCTGGGACCACTGGCCGAGCACCATGGTGCTGTGCTGGCCGGAGATCTCCGACGGGCGGATCGTGCTCGCCGAGGGCGACATCCTGCTGCCGTTCAAGGAGTACGTGCAGCGTCCCGTCACGCTCCATGTCGCGGGCGGACACATCCAGGAGGTCACCGGCGGGGCCGAGGCCAAGCTGCTGAACACCTTCTTCGAGGACTCGCACGACAAATGGGCCCGCAGCCTCTCCCACATGGGCTGGGGCCTGATGAAGTCCGCCGACTGGTTCGCCACCGCGATGTACGGCAAGGACGAGTTGATGGGCATGGACGCCCGCGCCTTCGCCGGCAACTTCCTGTGGTCCACGGGCCCGCACCCGCACCTCCAGCGCGACTCCTACGCCCACCTCGACATCGCGATGCGCGGCTGCACGGTCAGCCTGGACGGCACCGACGTCGTCACCGGCGGACACCTCGTCGAAGGCTGAGCCCGGTCCCCCACCCCAACGCAGCATCCCTGGAGGAGTCTTGCCTCTCAGCCAGTCCTACGAAGTCACCGTCGTCGGCGGCGGTCTCGGCGGCCTCACCGCCGCCCTGGCCCTGCGCCACAAGGGACTGCGCGTCACTGTCCTCGAACAGGCCGCCGAACTCGGTGAGGTGGGCGCCGGCATCCAGACCGCGCCGAACGCCAGCCGGGTCCTGATGCGGCTCGGCCTGCGCAAGCAGCTGGAGGCCATCCGCACCGAGCCGCAGGACCAGGTGCGCCGCCGCTGGCAGGACGGCAGCATCATCGGGCTCACCCCGCTCGGCCGCCGTGTCCAGGAGGAGTTCAACGCCCCCTACTGGCACTACCACCGCGCCGATCTGCACCGCACCATTCTCGACGCGTGCACCGACCCGCTGGGCCCGGGGCCGGTCGTCGAGATCGTCACCGGGGCGCGCGTCGTGGAACTCGACCGTACGTCCCCGGACCGTCCCGTCGCGGTCACCGACGACGGCACCCGGCACGAGGCCGACGTGCTGGTCGGCGCCGACGGCATCCACTCCCGCGTCCGCGACCTCATCGGCGCGGAGGACACGCTGGTCTTCTCCGGCGACATGGCGTTCCGCACGCTGATACCCGGCGAGCTGCTGCACGCCGACCCGGCCACCCGCTTCCTCTTCGACCGCTACCAGAGCACCATCTGGTACGGGCCCGGGCGCCATCTCGTGCACTATCTGATCCGCGGCGGCGAGTGGCTCAACATCGTCGGCTGCGTCCCGTGGAAGGACGAGTACGGCGAGAAGCAGACCTTCTCCGGCACCACCGAGATGCTCGTCGACGCGTACGCGGAGTGGGACGACCGCGCCCCGGCCATGCTCGCCAAGGCCAAGGGCGACATCACCTGCTTCCCGCTGTACCACCGCCGCCGCGACCCGAACTGGATCGACGGCCGCGTGGCCCTCCTCGGCGACGCCTGCCACGCGATGCTCCCCTACCAGGCGCAGGGCGCCTCGCAGGCCATGGAGGACGGCGCCGTGCTCGCCGAGGAGTTGGGCGCGGTGACCCGCGAGGGGATCGCAGACGCACTCCAGCGGTACGTCAACCGCCGTGCCCGGCACGCCGGGATGGTGCAGCAGGCCTCGCTGCGCAACCAGGTCTTCTACCGCTACCCGGACGGCCCGGAGCAGCAGGCCCGCGACGCCAAGCTCGGCGAGCGCTACGACGGCGAGTCCGACGTGTCCTACGAGTGGCTCTGGCGCGGCACCCCGCTGGACACCTCGGACGACGAGTCCTTCGCCTACCGCCACCACCACTGAGCCGACTACCTTCGGAGGCCTCGTGCCCACCCCGTACGACCCCGCCACCGACCGCGTCTACGAACGCGCAGGTTTCGGCGCCGCCGTCGCCCGCGGCCGGCGTCCCGCCCTGATCGTGGTCGACCTGACGCGCGGCTTCACCGAGCCGGGCTTCGCCACCGGCAGCGATCTGACCGGCCCCGTCGAGGCCACGGCGGAGCTGGTGCGCGCGGCCCGCGCCGGCGGCGTACCCGTGGTGTGGACGGTCATCTCCTACACGGCCGCCGAGGCCGAGGGCGACGCGGTCACCTGGCTCGCCAAGGCGCCCGGCATGCGGGCGCTGCGCGAGGGCGGCGAGGCCGTCGCCCTCGACCCCCGGCTGCCGTACGAGGAGGGGGACCAGTTCATCGTGAAGAAGGGCGCGTCGGCGTTCTTCGGCACCGCGCTCGCCTCCCTGCTGACCGGCCTCGGCTGCGACACGGCGGTCGTCTGCGGCGCCACGACGAGCGGCTGTGTGCGGGCCACGGCGGTGGACGCGGTGCAGTACGGCTGGCCTGTCCTCGTGCCCGCCGAGGCCTGCGGCGACCGGGCCGCGGGGCCGCACGAGGCGGCGCTCTTCGACATCCAGGCCAAGTACGGGGATGTCGTGGGCCACGAGGACATGGTGAAGTACCTGACGACGAAGGGGGTTTGAGATCATGAACGCGTCTTCCGGAGCCGCACAAGATGCCGCGCGGGATGCCGGACAGGGTGCCGCTCAGGACCGCGAGGCCCGACGGCCGGAGCGTTACCTGACGCAGCCCGGCCTCGCGGACCTCGCCGACATCCCGGCCGTCAGCCGCTGGGCCCGCAGCGGGGACGTACGGCTGCACGTGCTGGACTACGGCGGCGACGGCGTCCCCCTGCTGATCCTGCCCGGCATCACCAGCCCGGCGATCACCATGGACTTCGTCGCCCGTGAACTGACGGACCTGGCACGGCCGTTGGTCCTCGACATCCGCGGCCGCGGCCTCAGCGACGACGCGGAGGACCACTCCCTCGACGCCCTCGCCGCCGACACGGAAGCCGTGATCGAGCAGCTGGAGCTGGCTGATCCCGTGCTCTTCGGCCACTCCATGGGTGCCCGGATCGCCGCGGCCACCGCGGTGCGGGGCCATGTCCCGCTCGGTGGAACGGTGTTGGTGGACCCGCCGATGAGCGGCCCGAGCCGGGGACCCTACCCGACCACGCTCGCCGCGTTCACGCGCCAGCTGTCGCAGGCCCGGCGCGGCACGGATGCCGACGAGGTCGGCGGGTTCTGGCCGACCTGGCCGCGCCGGGAGCTGGAGCTGCGGGCCCGCTGGCTCGCCAGTTGCGGCCTGGAGGCGATCGAGCGCGCCCACCAGGGTTTCGAGAGCGAGGACTTCTTCGCCTGGTGGCCCCAGGTGCCGGGCCCCACGACGCTGCTGTACGGCGCCGACAGCCCGGTCGTCACCGCCGAGGGCGCCGCGGAGGCCGCCGCCGCGAACCCGGCGGCGCGCATGGTTCGCATCCCCGCGGCGGGACATATGGTCTTCTGGGACAACCCGGCTACGGCCCTGGACCTGCTGCGCACCGCGCTGCGGCAGACCCTCTCACCGGAGCCGGGGGACGCCTCGATCCCTGCAGACGACTCACACGACAGCGGTGCCATGACCTCGCCCTCCACCCCCAGCCAGGCCGACGATGTCGCCGCGCCGGACGAACTCACCCACGCGCCGGGCTTCCTGGCCCGCCGGCTGTACCAGGCGTACCTCGCCGCGTGGCTGCACGACGTCGACGCGACGCTGACCGGGCCGCAGTTCGCCGTCCTTCAGATCGTCGGCGAGAACCCCGGCTGCGACCAGCGCTCCATCGCCGCCCTCGCCGCGCTCGACACCTCGACGATGGCCGATGTCGCGCGGCGCCTGGAGAACCGGGGCCTGCTGTCGCGTACCCCCTCCCCCGCCGACGCGCGGCGCAAGCTCCTCAACCTCACCGAGGAGGGCCGCGCCACCGTGCACGACGCGAACCTGCGGGCCCGCAAGCTCGACGAGGAGCTGCTGCGGCCGATCCCGGCGGAGCAGCGCGCCGACGTGCTGCGGCACCTGGCGGTGCTCGCCGACCACTGGGAGCGGCTCGGCCAGGAGCACTGACCTCCGTCACCGACCCCGCCCGATGAGGACATGCAGGCCCCCGCCCTCATCAGGCATGCCTCAAAACTTGGAGCGAATCATGACGGATCGCCACATAGGGATGATCGTCCCCAGCTCGAACCTCACGATGGAGACCGAACTCCCCCGCCTGATGCGGGCGCGCGAGGCCGTCTCCCCGGAGGACCGCTTCGTCTTCCACAGCAGCCGGATGCGCATGAAGCACGTCACCCCCGAAGAGCTGCGGGCGATGAACGCGCAGACGGAGCGCGCCGTCCTGGAGCTGGCCGACGCCCGGCCCGACGTCGTGGCGACGGCCTGCCTCGTCGCCATCATGGCGCAGGGTCCAGGACACCACTGCACGGCCGAGGACGAGATCAAGGACGTGCTGCGCGCCCAGGAGGCGCTGGTCCCCGTGGTCTCCAGCGCCGGCGCGCTGCTCGACGGCATCGCCGCGCTCGGCGCGAAGAAGGTCGCCATCGTCACGCCCTATATGAAGCCGCTGACCCAGAAGGTCGCCGACTACATCGAGGACGCGGGCGTCGAGGTGGTGGACGCGCTGAGTCTGGAGGTGCCGGACAACCTGGCCGTCGCCCGGCTCGACCCGCAGGACCTGCGCGAGCACCACAAGCGCCTGAAGCTCGGCGACGCGGAGGCGCTGGTGCTCTCCGCGTGCGTGCAGATGCCGTCCCTGCCGGCGATCCAACCGGTCGAGGACGAGCTGGGGCTCCCGGTCCTGTCGGCGGCCACCGCCACGGCGTTCCGGATCCTGTCCGAGCTGGGCCTGCCGCCGGTGGCGCCGAACGCGGGCCGCCTGCTGGCCGGCCCGACCGCGCCGTGAAACCACCGCGTTAACTCCGTGCGCGAACCCTTGCCAAGCAAATTCGTACGTGCTCGGATTACATCCGTTCGCGCACTGACAGTGTCACCCGCACCGCCCCGTACCTCAGGCACCTCCCGTCGCAGTTCGTCCCCCGACACGACCCTGTGGAGCGCACGTGAGAACAGGCGATCAGATCGTTCAGGATCTCCCCTGGAGATGGCACGTCCAGGGCAAGATCTTCATCATCGGAGGTCTCGGCTACCTCTTCGACGCGTACGACATCGCCCTGAACGGCTTCCTCATGCCGCTCCTGGGCCAGCACTTCGACCTGTCCCTCGGTGCCCGAGGGCTCGTCGCCACCGCCAACCTGGTGGGCATGGCCGTCGGCGCCATCGCCTGGGGCGCGGTCGCGGACCGGATCGGCCGCAAGAAGGCGTTCAGTGTCACCCTGCTGATCTTCGCCCTGTTCTCGGTGCTCGGCGCGCTCTCGCCGACGTACTGGGTCTTCCTGCTGCTGCGGTTCCTCGCGGGAGTCGGGCTCGGCGGCTGTATCCCGGTCGACTACGCGCTGGTGGGCGAGTTCTCACCGCGCAAGTACCGGGGCCGGATCCTCACCGCGCTCGACGCCTGGTGGCCGGTCGGGGTGACCCTGTGCGGGCTCGTGTCCACGAGCATGCTGTCCCTCGACGGCAACTGGCGGTGGATGCTCGCCACGATGGTGCTGCCCGCGCTGCTGCTGTTCTGGGCGCGCCGCGGCATCCCCGAGTCACCCATCTACTTGACGAAGAAGGGCCGCGAGGCCGAGGCACGGGCCGTCATCGACGAGCTGGTGGCCCGCACGGGCGCGCCCGTCGAGCCGTACGTCATCCCCGAGCCGGTACCGGACGAGGGCCCGCGCGGGGTGGCCGCGGCCGCCCAACAGCTGCGCAACATCTGGTCGTTCAGCCCGCGCATCACCTCGGTGGCCTGGCTGCTGTTCGCCACCATCATGCTGGTCTACTATGCGGCGCTGAGCTGGATGCCGTCGATCCTGAAGGAGGAGGGGCAGGGTGACACGGCCGCGTTCATGAGCACCACGCTGATGAGCGGTGTCGGTATCGTCGGTGTCCTCGCCTCGACGGCCCTGGTCGACCTCGTCGGCCGCAAGTGGCTGATCGGTGTCTCGGCCCCGGTCGCCTCGCTCGCCCTCGTGATCTTCGCGATCGTGCGGGACATGCCGACCGGCTCGGTCATCACCATCGGCGTGTTCGGGTTCCTCGCCCAACTCGCCATCCCCGCCCTGTACGCGTACGTCTCCGAGCTGTACCCGACCGAGCTGCGGGCCAGTGGCTTCGGCTGGGCGTCCTCGGTCAGCCGGGCGCTCACCGGTTTCGCCCCGCTGTTCTTCGGCTCGGTGCTGTGGCCGCTGCTGGGCCTTCCGTTGACGTTCGCGGTGCTCGGCGCGGCCGTGCTCCTCGCCGTCGGCTGGATGGCCGTGGCGGCGCCGGAGACCAAGGGCCGGGAGCTGGACGACACGGACCACGACGGCGGCGGTCCGCTCACCCCGCGACAGGACAACCAGGCAGCCCAGGAAGACCAGGAGAACCATGAAACCAGCGCCCTTCGGCTACCACAGGGCTCGTGACGTCGACGGCGCCACCCGGCTCCTGGCCGAACTCGGCGATGACGCGAAGGTCATCGCCGGCGGCCAGAGCCTGGTCGCCATGATGAACTTCCGGCTCGCACGGCCCGGCCACCTGGTCGACATCGGCGGCCTGCGCGAACTCGACGGAATGCACCGGGACGCATCCGGAGCGCTGCACATCGGGGCGCTCACCACCCATCACACGGTGGAGAGCGACCCGGAGGGTGTGCTCGGCCGCGGGTTCGCGGTGCTGCGCGAGGCCATGCGGTGGATCGGGCATCTTCCCATCCGGACGCGCGGGACGATCGGTGGGAGCATCGCGCACGCCGACGCCACCGCCGAGTGGTGTCTGCTCGCGCTCGCGCTCCGAGCGGAGTTCGTGGCGCGCGGGCCACGCGGGGAGCGCCGGATCGCGGCAGGGGACTTCTTCCTCGGCTACTACACCAGCGTGCTCGATCCCGACGAGCTGCTGGTCGAGGTCGTCTTCCCGCGCCCGGCGCCGCACGCCGCGCTCACCGAGTTCGCCGAGCGCCAGGGCGACTTCGCGCTGGTGTCCGCCGCCGTGGACCTCGATGTCACGGACGGATCGGTGCGCGGCGGCCGGGTGGCGCTCGGCGGGGTCGCGGCCTCGGTGGTCCGGGTGCCGGAGGCGGAGGCGGTGCTCGCGGCCTGCGGCACCTTCGCCGGCTGCGCGGAGGCCGCGGCCGAGGCCGTCGAGCCCCCGACGGACGCCTCGGGCAGCGCGCACTACCGCAAGCAGCTTGTCCGCACGCTGGTCCTGCGTGCCTGTGAGGAGGCGATGAGCCGATGACCGAACCAGCAGACTCCGACGGGCGGTTGACCGGAAGGCCGGTGGCGCGGCGTGAGGACCCGCGGCTCCTCTCCGGACGCGGCCGGTTCGTCGACGACATCGCGCTGCCCGGCATGCTGCACGCCCAGTTCGTGCGCAGCACGGTCGCGCACGGCGAGATCGCCTCCGTCGACCTGACTGCGGTACGTGAGGTGCCGGGCGTGGTCGCGGCCTTCACCGCCGAGGACCTGGGCCTCACCGACATCACCGCCGAACTCGGCCGCCCCCGTTCGGAGTTCGTGCCCACGGCGATGCCGGTGCTCGCCCGCGACCGGGTGCGCTACGTCGGTGAACCCGTCGCGATCGTGGTGGCGCGCGACGCGTACGCCGCCGAGGACGGCCTGGAGGCGGCCAAGGTCCGCTACACGACCCTGCCCCCGGTGACCTCCGAGGCCGAGGCCCTGGCGCCCGGCGCCCCGCTCGTCCACGAGGAGGCCGCGCGCAACACCCTGGTGGACGTCTCCCTGTTCGCCACGGACGGCATCGACGAGGTCTTCGACACGGCTTCATGTGTCGTACGGGTCGAGTCACGCACCGGCCGGCAGAACGCACTCCCGCTGGAGACGCGCGGGGCCGTCGCCCACTGGGACGACCGGGAGGAACAGCTCGTCCTCGACACCTGCACCCAAGTACCGCACCAGGTACGGACGGTGGCCTCCCGCTGTCTGCGCCTGGACGAGCGGGCGGTGCGGGTCGTGGTGCCCGACATGGGCGGCGGCTTCGGCCAGAAGTGCGTCGTGGGCCGCGAGGAGATCGCCACGGCCGCCGCCGCGCTGCGCCTGCGCCGGCCCGTGAAGTGGATCGAGGACCGCAAGGACGCGCTGTCCGCTTCGTTCCTCGCCCGCGAGCAGCACTACGACGTCCAGGCCGCCTTCGACGCGGACGGACACATCCTCGGGCTCGACGCGGACGTGGTGTGCGACATGGGTGCGTACTCCTGCTACCCGTTCACCGCGGGCATCGAGCCGCTGATGGCCTCGGCGGAGATGCCCGGCGTCTACAAGGTGCCCGCCTACCGGGTGCGCGGCCGTGCGGTCACCACCAACAAGGCGCCCACCGCCCCGTACCGCGGAGTGAGCCGCCCGCAGTACGTGATGGTGATGGAGCGTCTCTTCGAGCGCGCCGCACGGGAGTTGGGCCTCGACGCGGTCGAGATCCGCCGCCGCAACCTCATCACCGAGTTCCCGTACACGGGCGTCAACAACATCACGTACGACCCGGGCTCCTACCTGGAGTCGCTCGACCTGTGCGAGCGGCTCGTCAAGGACGAGGGCTGGTACGAGAAGCGAGCGGCCGCGGCCGCCGAGGGCCGGTACCTCGGCATCGGCTACTCCTGCTTCAGCGAGCGCACCGGATACGGGTCCACCGCCTTCGCCCAGCGCAAGATGCAGGTCGTCCCCGGCTTCGACATCTCCGAGGTGCGGATGGACACCAGTGGAGCGGTCACCGTCACCAGCGGCACGATGAGCCACGGGCAGAGCCACGAGACGACGTTCGCGCAGATCGTCGCCGACGAACTGGGCCTGGAACTGGGCAAGGTGAAGCTGCATCAGGGCGATACCGACCGCGTCACGTACGGCTACGGCACCTTCGCCAGCCGCTCCGTCACCATCGGCGGCAGCGCGGTGCGGATCGCCGCCGCCAAGCTCGGCGAGAAGCTGTGCCGGATCGCGGCCGCGCTCTGGGAGACCGAGCCCGGCGGGGTGGAGCTGACGCGCGGCGGCGTGCGACGCAAGGGCGGCAGCGCCTCCGCGTACCTCACGTACGAGGAGCTGGCCGACATCGCGTATCTCCGCGCCCACCTGCTGCCCCGTGACATCGAGCCGGGGCTGAGCGCCACCGCCACCTTCGACGTGTTCAACGACGGCACCTTCTCCAACGCCACCCACGCCGTCGTCGTCGAACTCCACCAGGGCACCGGGCAGGTGGAGATCCTGCGCTATGTGTGCGTCGAGGACTGCGGCGTCGCCATCAACCCGCAGGTCGTGGAGGGGCAGTGCCGTGGTGGCATCGCCCAGGGCATCGCGGGCGCGCTCTTCGAGCAGGTGACGTACGACGCGCAGGGCGAGCCGTCGGCGACCAGCTTCATGGACTACAAGGTGCCGACCGCCCACGAGATCCCCGACGTGCTCATCCACCACCTCGAAACGCCGTGCGCGTTCAACGAGACCGGCGCCAAGGGCGCGGGCGAGGGCGGCACCATCGGCGCGCCCGCCGCGGTCCTCAACGCCGTCAACGACGCGCTGCGGCCCACGGCTGTCGAACTCGACCACACTCCGATCACCCCGGAGACGGTGCACCGCGCCCTGAACCTGGAGCCCACCACATGACCAGCCCCATGACCAGCTCCGACAATCTGCTGCTGCTCACCCTGGACGTCAACGGCGAGGAGCACGAGGTGATCACGGAGCCGCGCCGCACCCTCGTCGACGTACTCCGCCACGATCTGCGTCTGACCGGCACCCATGTCGGCTGCGAGCACGGCATCTGCGGGGCCTGCACGGTCCTCGTCGACGACCGGCCCGCGCGGGCCTGCCTGATGTTCGCCGCGCAGGCCGAGGGCGCCCGGATCCGTACGGTCGAGTCCCTCGCGGACCCGGCGACCGGTGAACTCAACGACCTGCAACGGTCGTTCACCGAACATCACGGCCTCCAGTGCGGCTTCTGCACACCCGGTTTCCTGATGCTCGCTGACGGCTTCCTCGCCGAGCGTCCGGAGGCCACCAAGGAAGAGATCCGGGAGGTCGTGGCCTCCAACCTGTGCCGGTGCACCGGCTACCAGACCATCGTCGAGGCGATCGACTCCTGCGCCACGGCCCGCCGCGCCGGCTGCGCCCAGACCTGTACCGCGATCGAGGAGAAGACAGCATGCAGCTGAGCAACACCGTCGTCGTAGGCGCCGCTCCGGACGCGGTGTTCGCGCTCGTCAGCGACGTGGAGAAGGTGGCGTCCTGCATGCCGGGCGCGGCCCTCGATGGCCGGGACGGCGATGCCTGGCAGGGCGCGGTCAAGGTCAAGGTGGGCCCGATCAGCGCCGCGTACGCGGGCACGGTGCGCTTCCTGGAGGTCGACCCGGAGAAGCGCCGGCTGCGCGTGCACGCCACCGGCGCCGACACGCACGGCAACGGTGACGCCGAGGCCGAGGTGGTCCTGGACATCGGCGAGGCCCCGGAAGGAGCGCGTCTTGAGCTCAGTACGGATCTGCTGATCCGCGGCAAGCTGGCCCAGTTCGGCAAGGGCGCGATCGCCACGGTCTCGGACCGGATCCTGCAACAGTTCGCGCAGAACCTCGGGAATCTGCTGCTCGACCAGGGGCCCGCCCCTGCCTCGGCGGCCCGGTCCGAAACCGCGACCGCCACCACCGCCACCAGCCCCACCACGCCCGCCGAGCTCGACGGCCTGTCGCTCGTCGCCGGGCCGCTCCTGGCCAAGTACGGCCCGGTCGCCGCGGGTCTCGCCGTCGGTCTCGTCCAAGGGTGGCTGTTCGGCAAGCTGCGGGCTCAGTCGGCCCAGCTGAAGGACCTGCGCCTGAAGGACCTGCGCCTGAAGGACCTGCGCCGGCAAGGGTGACCCACACCGCGGTCACCTGCCGTACGCCGCCGCCTCCCGCGCCGCGGTCTGGAGCAGCGGCACCATGTCGTGGAGTTCCTCGCGGCCCGTGAGGACGACGGTGGCGCCGAGGGAGAGGGCGAGCTGCGGCGGCCCGCTGTCCGGGTCGGCGGCGGGGACGCACACGGCGATGGAGCGGACCCCGCGCTCGTTCTCCTCCTCGGCCTCCGCCCACCCGAGTTTCCGGACGCGGGCCAGTTCGGCGCGCAGCTCGTCCGGATCGCTCAGCGTGTTGGGTGCGCTGCGCGGCAGCGGACCGGCCAGCAGGCGCTCCTGGTCGGCCTCGGGCCGGGCGGCGACGAGGGCCTTGCCCAGCGAGGTGGCGTGCCAGGGGTTGCGGGTGCCCTCGTCGCTGCGCAGTTGCAGGTGCTGGCTTCCCTGCACGGAGCGAACGAGGAGGACCTGGTCGCCGTCGAGGATGCCCGCGATGACGACGAGGCCCGTGCGCTCGGCCAACTGCCGCATGGGGCCGAGGAGATGGTTGAACCCGGCCGGCGTCCGGTGGAAGCCGTGCGCCAGCTCCAGGGCGCGCAGCCCCAGGGCGTAGGTGCGTGCGCTGGAGTCGTGGACGACGAAGCCCTCTTCGGTCATCCGGGCGAGCAGCCGGTGGGCGCTGCTCACCGGCAGCTGCGCGGCGCGCGCGGCGGCGCTGACGCCGAGGCCCTCGGGGTGGCGGGAGAGCGTGGTCAGCAGCCTGAGCCCGCGGCCGAGCATGTCATCGCTCATGGTTCACGCCCGCCCCCACCTGTGCCTTCGTCTCCGAGTTGCTTGTCTGTTCGCTGCCGAAGCTTACGTGGCGTGCTGTTCGCCGACCCTGGCAGCCGGTGCCTCGAGCTCCGCGGGCCGTCGCACGAAGGCCATCAGCGCGGCCGAGATCAGCGTGCCGATCGCCATGACGGCGAAGGCACCCATGTCGCCCATGGAGCTGCCGCGGATCCAGCCGACGAGGTACGTGCCGACGAACGAGCCGAGCGCGCCGAAGGAGTTGACGAGGGCGACGGCCGCTCCGGAGACGTTCTTGGGTGCCTGGTCGGCGACGAGCGCGAAGTACGGCCCGTAGGGCGCGTACAGGCACAGGCCGGCGACGATCAGGAGCACGAACGACATCGCGAACGAGGAGTGCGCGAGGTAGGAGCCGTAGAGCGTGAGGGCGGCGACCACCAGCCAGGGCCAGATCGCGACGCGGCGCCTGCCGCTGCGGTCGGAGAGCTGGGAGTTGACGAGCATCGCGATCGAGGCGAAGAGGTACGGGACCGCCGAGAGGAGGCCGGTGGCGCCGATGCCCTGGCCCGACGCCTCCTTGATGATCGAGGGCAGCCAGAACACGAACCCGTACACGCCGATCGACCAGCAGAAGTACTGGGCGGCCAGGATGAGCACCGGACGCGAGGAGAGCACCTTGCGGTACTCGGCGGTGCGGGCCACGGCGACGGTGGGCTCCTTCGCCAACTCGGCGTCCAGCTCGGCCCGTTCACCCTCGGGCAGCCACGTGGCCTCCGCGGGGTGATCCTTGATCATCTTGAGGCAGAGCAGGCCCCACAGCACGGCAGGGAAGCCCTCGATGATGAACATCTCGCGCCAGCTGGTGGCCTCGATGAGCAGTCCGGAGACGGCGGAGAGCCACATCACGGTGACCGGGTTGCCCAGGATCAGGAAGGTGTTGGCGCGTCCGCGCTCGCGCTGCGTGAACCACCGGCCCAGCAGCATCACCATGGACGGCATGACCGCACCCTCGACCACGCCGAGCAGGAAGCGGACGGCCACCAGCATGGCGGGGCTGTGCAGCAGCCCCTGGACGGCGGCGAGCACTCCCCAGGCGATGGTCGAGTACGCGACGAGGCGGCGGGCGCTGCGGCGCTCGGCGTAGATGGTGCCGGGGATCTGGAAGAAGAAGTAGCCCAGGAAGAAGGAGGCGGCGACCAGCGCGTCCATGCCGCTGGACATGTTGAGGTCGTCGGCCATGCCGCCCGCCGAGCCGATCGAGTAGTTCGACCGGTCCAGATAGGCGAGCGAGTACGTGACGAACGCGATCGGGATCATGTGCTTGGTCCGCGTGGACGACCAGAATCCACTGCCGCGTGCGGCGCGGGACGACGTCGCTGTCATCCGTCACACCTCCTGCTTTCCGTGAGGGTTTTCCGAGACACTTTCCCGGGATGCTTTTCCGTGGGGTGGAAAGTGTTCTGTGGGACGGAAAGACGTTAGGGTCGACGCGTCGCCAGGTCAACAGCCTTGGCGGATCGATGATTTGCCGCGCTTCGGCCGAAACCGCCCGGAAAGGTGCATGTATGCCCAGCCATGACTCCAGCCGCATCTCCGACCGGACCGGACCCGATCCGGAGGCGCCCGATGTGCTGGTGCCCTGGTCCGGTCTCGACCGCGCGCACGGCCCCTGGCCGGACGGGGTGCGCGTGCATGTGTGGGACGGGGTGGCTCCGGTCGGGCTCGACGCGGAGCAGCTCGCCCGGATCGGCTACTGGGTCATGCCGTACGCGACGCCCGAGGCCACGAAGCTGCTTCCCGAGCTCACGGGGCTGCGCGCCGTGCAGTCGTTGAGCGCGGGCGTGGAGAAGCTGCGGCCGCTGCTGCCCGAGGGGGTGGCACTGCACAACGGGCGCGGGCTGCACGACGCCAGCGCCGCCGAGCACGCCCTCGCGCTGACGCTCGCCGCGCAGCGTGACCTGCCGCGGTGGGTGCGCGACCAGGACGGCGGCCGCTGGGAGCCGCACTTCACGCGCTCCCTCGCGGACTCGCGGGTGGCGATCGTGGGCTACGGGTCCATCGGCGCCGCGCTCGAACAGCGCCTGCTCGCGTGCGAGGCCACCGTCGTGCGCGTGGCCCGCCGCGCCCGCCCCGACAGCGACGTCCACGCGGTCACGGACCTGCCGGAGCTGCTTCCGCAGGTGGACATCGCGGTGCTCGTGCTGCCCGAGAACCCGTCCACGGTGGGCCTGTTCGGCGCGGCCGAGCTCGCCGCGCTCCCCGATGACGCGCTCGTCGTCAACATCGGCCGCGGCCGCACCCTGGACCCCGACGCGCTGCTCGCCGAGACCCGCACCGGCCGGCTCCGTGCGGCCCTCGACGTCACGTCCCCCGAGCCGCTGCCCGCCGACCACCCGCTGCGCGCGCTGCCGGGCGTTCTCATCACTCCGCACGTGGGCGGCGGTTCGGCGACGTTCCGGCCGCGCGCCGAGCGCCTGATCGTCGACCAGGTACGCCGCTGGGCGAGCGGCGAACCCCTGGTCAACGCGATGGAGTAGGGCCTGGCGATCGGATCAGACGGTACGGGCGGTGGCTGCAAGCGCGCTCTCGTACTGCTCGTCGGTGACCGGCTCCAGCCAGGTGGTGCCGTCGCCGCCCGCGTCACCGACGACGATGGCGATGTGCGCCATGAACGTGGTGTCGGTGGCGCCGTGCCAGTGCTCCTCGCCGGGCGGGCACTTGATGGTCTCACCCGCGCTCGCGCGCACGACGTGTCCTTCGCGGGTGCCGACGAGCCCGACGCCGTCGGTGATGTGCAGGGTCTGCCCGTTGGCGTGGGAGTGCCAGTTCGTGCGGGCGCCGGGCGTGAACCGGACGTGGCCCACGGCGAGGTGGGCAGGGGCGGCGGGGGCCTCGATGAGGTTGAGGTAGACGTCGCCGGTGAAGCGTTCGGCGGGGGTCTTCACGGTGGGGGTGCTGGTGATGTGTTCCATGGCGCGTTTCCCAGGGGTAGTTGCGGTCGTCAGGAGGTGTGGTCGAGGCCCGAGCCCAGCTCACGGGAGGCCGCCACCTGGGCGAGCAGCTCGTTCGCCTTGGCCTCGACGGCGGCGAGGCAGTCGTCGCCCGCGACGAAGCGCAGCGGCGGCTCCTCCAGGGCGGCCACCTTGAGCAGGGCATCCGCCAGCTTCGCAGGGTCGCCGGACTGCTGCCCGTTCATGGACTCCCACTGCTTCTTCGTGGCGGCGGTGCGCTCGGCGTAGTCGTCGATGGAGCCCTCCGCGTACGTGGTGGAGGCGTCGACGAGCAGTTCGGTGCGGAAGAAGCCCGGTTCGACGATGGTGGTGCGGATGCCGAACGGCTCGACGTCGTGGCGCAGGCTCTCCATGAAGCCCTCGACGCCGAACTTCGCGGCGGAGTACGCCACGCAGAAGTCGACCCCGATCGCGCCGGCGAGCGACGAGATGGTGATGACATGCCCGGAGCGCTGGGCGCGTAGCACGGGCAGGGCGGCGCGGGTGACGTTCATCGGGCCGAACAGGTTGGTCTCGATCTGCGCGCGGACCTGCGCGTCGCTGAGCTCCTCGAAGAACCCGGCGTAGAAGTTCGCCGCGTTGTTGATCAGTACGTCGATGCGCCCGAAGCGCTCCACGGCGGCGCGGACGGCGCGCTCGGCGGCCTCCGGGTCGGTGATGTCGAGCGCGGTGGCCAGCAGGTTGTCCTGCTCCCCGCCGAGCGCCTCGACGACGCGCTCGGGCCGGCGCCCCGTGGCCACGACCTGGTGTCCCGCGGCGAGGGCCCGGCGCGCGATGTCGGCGCCGAGGCCACGGCCCGCGCCCGTGATGAAGAAGACCCTGGTCATGCTGTCGCTCCTGTGGCTGTTCCTGCGGTTGCTCATGCGCTTTCGGTGGCTTCGGTGATCTGCTTGAGCTGGTTGATGGCGGTCATCGCGTTGGGCCAGCCCGCGTAGAACGCGAGGTGGGTGATGGCCTCGGACAGCTCCTCGACGGTCAGCCCGTTCTTCAGGGCGACACGGAGGTGGTAGCCGAGCTGCTCACCACGGTAGAGCGCCGCGAGCACACTGACGGTGACCAGGCTGCGGTCGCGGGGCGAGAGCCCCGGCCGTTCCCAGACGTCACCGAACAGGACGTCATTGGTGACCTCGACCAGCTTCGGCGCGATCTCGGCGAGCTCCTGCGGGGCGGACTGCTTCGGCATGATGCTTCTCCTCGTTCTTCCGGCTTGACTGCCGATATCGAGGAAACCGCAGGTCACCGGCGTGGAGAAGGGTCTGCCGTTACAGGTACTGACAGGACCCCCCACACCCGCACATCCCGCCTTAGCCTGGAAACGTGAGCACCGAGAGCGACATCCGCGAATTCCTGGCCTCCCGCCGCGCCAAGATCACCCCGCAGCAGGCGGGCCTACCCGCGTACGGCGGGAACCGGCGCGTGCCGGGGCTGCGGCGCGAGGAGGTCGCACTGCTCGCGGGGGTGAGCATCGACTACTACGTCCGCCTGGAGCGCGGCCACCTGGCCGGCGCCTCCGAGGAGGTCCTCGACTCCCTCGCGAGCGCGCTCCAGCTCGACGACGCCGAGCGCGCGCACCTGTACGACCTGGCGCGCGCCGCCGCGAAGCGCCCCGCCCGCCGCACCAAGCGCAGCCGCGGCCCGCTGCCCGACAGCGTGGTGCGCGTGCTCAACTCCATGAGCGACTGCCCGGCCTTCATCCGCAACGGCCGCCTGGACGTCCTCGCCACGAACCCGCTGTGCCGCGCCCTCTACAGCCCCCTGTACGCCGACGAGTCCCGGCAGCCGGTCAACATCGCCCGCTTCCAGTTCCTCGACCCGGCCGGGCGCGCGTTCTTCCCCGAGTGGGAGGAGTCCGTGAACACCACGGTGTCCCTGCTGCGCACCGAGGCCGGGCGGGCTCCCGGCGACAGCGATCTGACCGGTCTGATCGGCGAGCTCGTCACCCGCAGCGACGAGTTCCGCGTGGCGTGGGCGAAGCACAACGTCCGCCTGCACCGCACCGGCCGCAAGTCCTTCCGGCACCCCGTCGTGGGCGAGCTCGCCCTCGACTTCGACGCCATGGAGCTCCCCGCCCAGCCGGGCCTCACCCTCACCGCGTACAGCAGCGCGCCGAACACCCCCGACCACGACAAGCTGCAGCTGCTCGCGGCGTGGGCGGCGACGCCGGAGACGTCCGTCGAGCAGTAGGGACACCGGCGCCCCGTCACCCCTCTGGTCAGCTCTCCAGGCCCGCGTTCAGCAGCCGGCCCAGCGGCTTGCGGGTGGCGATCAGCGCGAGCCCGATGCCGATGCCGCACACGGCCGTGACGGTGAAGTACGAGGCGTTGTCGATCGCCGTGAACAGCTGGCCGAGCAGGCCCGCGAGGGACGAACCCAGGGCGAGCGTCAGGAAGTTGAGGCCGACCATCTGGGAGCGGAAGGTGCTCGGGCCGATCCGGGTGGCCAGGGAGAGCCCGATGGGTCCGACGAAGACCTCCGAGGAACCGGCCGCCGCCATGAAGACGAGGATGAGGAACAGCGGGATCTGCGCGCTCCCGGTGGCCTCGGACAGCAACAGCAGGAACAGATAGGCGCAGCCGATCTGCGTCAGTCCGATGGCGACCTTGGTCACCGGACCGGGCTGGCGCGCCCCGAGGCGGGTCCACAGCCGGGCGATCAGCGGCGTGATGAGCACCGCCGCGAGCGGGCTGACCGTCGTGATCCAGGCGACGGGGAAGGTCCAGCCGCCGATGTGCAGGTCGATGCGCTCGGTGATGAGGATCGAGATCGCCGTGAACTTCTGGAACAGGAACCCGAAGTAGATCCCGGAGGCCAGGAACAGCGGCAGATAGCCGAGGACGCGGCGGCGCTCGTCGCGGCTGACCGCCTTCGAGGTGGTCATGGTCAGGAAGTAGACGGCCGCGGCCACGAGTGCGGCGACGGTCACCACCGTGGACAGGTTCTCCGCCCGCAGCAGCCCGGCGCCGACGGCGCCGATCACCACCGCGAGGAAGCCGACCGTCACGAGTGCGGCCAGGGGCCGACGGCCCGCCGGGAGCGGGTTGTTGACGGTGTGGGCCCGCGCGGGCAGGTGCTTCATCGACACGAGGTACTGGACGAGCGCGCCGGCCATCCCGATCGCGGCGAGCCCGAACCCGTAGTGGAATCCGAGCTCGTTCTGCGCAAGGCCTGTGGTGAGCGGGCCGACCACCGCACCGATGTTGATGGCCATGTAGAAGTACGTGAATCCGGCGTCGCGGTAGCGTTCGTCGGGGTGCTGGTCCAGGACGAAGCCCACGATCGAGGTGATGTTCGTCTTCAGCGCGCCGGTGCCGAGCACGATGCACACCAGGCCGGCCGCGAGTCCGGTCAGGCCCGGGGCGAACGCGAGCACCACATGTCCGGCGGTGATGACCACGGCGCCGTACAGCACCATGTTCCGCGGGCTGACGAGCCGGTCCCCCAGCCAGGATCCCAGGATCTGCGACAGGTACACGGCGCCGCCGTACGCGCCGACGATGCCCGAGGCGACGGCCGGTTCGAGGGCGAGGCCGCCGTCGGCCACCTTGTACAGCAGGTAGAAGGAGAGGATGCCCTGCAGACCGTAGAACGAATAGCGTTCCCACAGTTCGGTGAAGGCCATGCTCCACAGGCCGCGCCGCAGGGACCGCTCGTCGGCCGCTTCCCGGCGGCTGCCGTCTTCGCGAAGTGCCGTGTCGGGCACGGGAGTTCCGGTCATTCGCTGAGTCCTGCCAATCTCGATCCGACGCGGGCGATGAGCGAGGTGTTGTGGGAGTGCCGCTTCTCCTCCCAGCGGTCGGCGACGCCGAACAGCCGGTACATCGCGTGGACGCCGATCCAGCGCAGCGGTTCGGGTTCCCAGCGGCCGGAGTCGTGGTCGTTCCACGGCAGCCGCGTGAGGTCGGTGTCGCGTCCTTCAGCCCGGTCCAGGAGGGTGCGCGCGGCGAGTTGGGTGGCGGTGACTCCGTGCCCGGCGAAGCCGCGGACCACGCCGATGCGGGTGGCCGGGTCGAAGGTGACACCGGCACACCAGTCGCGGGTCACTCCGATCGCGCCGCGCCAGGCGTGGTCGACGGTGAACCGCACGTCGGGGAAGAAGAGTTGGATCCGCTCGCTCAGGGTGCGCACCGTGCGGGCGTCCACGCGGCCCTCGCCGGGCGTGCCGGAGTTGAACGCGTAGGGCGTGCCGCGGCCGCCGATGGCGATGCGGCCGTCCTCGGTGCGCTGGGCGTAGACGAAGGTGTGCGCGGCGTCGCCCAGGCACTCCCGCCCCTCCCAGCCGATCCGCTCCCACACGCCGTCGGGGAGCCGATTGGTCACGATCATCGAGGAGTTGACCGGGATGACCTCGCGGGCGCCGAGCGCGGGGACGTCGCTCTCGACCTGCCCCGAATACGCCTCCAGGCACGTCAGGACGGTGGTGGCGCGCACGGTGCCGCGCGGCGTGGTGACGGCGCCGGGTGCGATGCGGGTCGCGCGGGTGTGCTCCAGGATGCGTACGCCCTTGGCGGTCACGACGTCGGCGAGCCCGTGGACGAGCTTGGCCGGATCGACGCGCGCCGTGGTGCGGGTGTGCAGGCCGCCGAGCGCGGGCCCGATCGCGATGCGCTTCTTAACGCCTTCGGCGTCGAGGAGTTGGAGGTCTTCGGCGCGGTAGCCGTTGGCGAGGTCGGCGGCGTGGGTGAGTTCGAGGCGCTTCATCGCGGCGGGGGTGGTGGCGACGCGCAGGTGTCCGCCGCGCCGCTGGTCCGCCTTGATGCCCTCCTCGTCGAGGACGCGAAGAACGTCGTCAACGGCACCGTCCATGGCGCGCTGGAAGGCTGCGACCGCGGCGGCGCCGTCCTGGCCGTGCTTGCGGGCGGCCTTCGCGTAGACGGCGCGGTTGCCGGGGATGAGCGGGGAGAGCCAGCCGCCGTTGCGGCCGGAGGCTCCGTAGCCGACCTCTTCGGCCTCGAGGACGGTGATCTTCGCGGTGGGGTGTTCCAGGGCGGCGTGGTAGGCGGCCCAGAGGCCGGTGAGGCCGCCGCCGACGATGACGAAGTCCTGTGCCTCGTCGGGTAGTTGGCCGTCGCGTTCAGGCGGGGTGTCCGCGATCCGGGAAGGCCGGGAGGCCTGCATCCAGTGCGATATCTCGCCGTTGCGGTAGGCGGTCATCGGTGACTCCTTCGTGCACGTGCGTACGCTCAGCAGGCGCTGAATGGGCGATCAGTAGGTGGGAGGTGCCATCGCCCACAGGACCCTGGCCTCGTCGGTGCCCGTGGCCTCGGCGACGCGGTGGGGGTCACTGCTGCGGTAGTGGATGGAGTCGAGGGCGGACAGCCGGTGGTGCTGGCCGCGCACCCATACGTCCACCTCGCCGGTCAGAACGAGCAGCAACTCCTCCGAGCTGCCGTGCGTGTACGGCTCGACGCCCGTGGAACCACCGGACGCGAAGTGGCCGAGGAGGACTTCGAGGTGATCGAAGGTCCCGGGGGTGAGCTTGATCTTCGTGGCGCCTTCGCCGAATGACATCCCGTGGGTGTCACGGAACCGCAGGACGGGCCCGGCCGCGCTCCCCGCCTGGTCGAACAGGTCACCCACCGTCAGTTTCAGTACCTCGCACAGCCTTTGAAGCGTGCGCACGCTCGCGTTCGCCTGATCGCGCTCGACCTGCGAGAGGTACCCCTCCGTGAGACCTGTCCGCTCGGCCACTTCCTTCAGGGTGAGTTGGAGAGCTTTCCTGCGGCGGCGCAGCCGTGCACCGACCTCGGCCGGGGGGCCGGAGTGATCGTTCGCCATGGCCGGAACCTAACAAGGCTGTGGCCGGACAACAATGGGTTGTGCTGCCATCAATTTTTTCTTTACTGGCAGGCTTCACTTGCCTAGCGGGAAAGCCGGACGTTACTTTCCTCCTGGGAAAGTAGAGCGGGGAACGGGAGGGCGAGACGCGTGAGCACGCCGGTGGATGCCGAACAGGCATGGAGGGATCTGCAGCGCATTCGTGTGCCGCAGGAGCGGGTGTACGACGAGGTGGAGCGGTCCGCGGCGGCCGGTTCCGGCAGCCCGTGGGCCACGGCCGCGATCATGTGGCTGTTCCTGGCCGGACTGGGTCTTGAGCTGCCGGGGTGGGGCGTGGGCCTGGTCATGGCCGCGTATGTCGCGCTGCTGGGCGGACTTGCCGTGCGCCATCAGCGGCGCAGTCGGGTGCGGCTGCACCACACGCGACACACATCACGGATGTTCGCCACCTTCGTGGCGGGCGCGGTGGTGACCGGCGCGACGGTGCTGCTCTCCGGCCATCTGGTCGATTCGCTGGAGCCGTTGCACGGCAGCCTGATCCAGGCCACGGTCTCGGCTGCGGTGTTCGTGCTGTTCGTGGGACCGATGAGCCGCTGGGCGGCCAGGTCGGCGCGGGGCCACGAGGCGCGGGCGACGGACGCGGTGGACACGGGGGCGGGCCGATGAGTGTTCCCGCAGGTTTCGACGAGCTGATCCATCCCGCCACCCGGCTCTCGGTGGTCTCGCTGCTCGCCGCCACGGAGTGGGCGGAGTTCTCCTTCGTCCGCGACAGCCTCTCGCTCAGCGACTCCGCGCTCTCCAAGCAGCTGCACACCCTTGAGGAGGCGGAGTATCTGGAGGTCCGCAAGGAGGGCGGCGGCCGCAACCGGCGCACCAGGGTCCGGCTGACGGCGCGCGGGCGCACCGCCTTCGAGGGACATGTCGCGGCGCTCCGGGCGATCGTCGAGGGCGCCGGTTCCGCGGTCCCCGCAGCCTCGGGGGCAGAGCGATGACGGCGCGGCACACCACATCCGCAGGACCCGTCGTCCACGCCCGCGACGTCACGATGACGTACGGCGACATCGACGTCCTGCACGGCGTGGACCTGGACATCCACCGCGGCGAGGTCTTCGCGCTGCTCGGCCCCAACGGGGCGGGGAAGACGACCACCGTCGAGATCCTGGAGGGCTTCCGGCGCCGTTCCGCGGGGGACGTGAGCGTGCTCGGTACGGACCCGGAGCGCGGCGACGACGCCTGGCGGGCGCGGATCGGCCTGGTCCTGCAGTCCTGGCGCGATCACGGCCGCTGGCGGGTCGGCGAGCTGCTGAGGCACTTCGCCACGTACTACCCCGACCCGCGCGACCCGGCCGAGCTGCTGGCCCTGGTGGGCCTCAGCGACCAGGCCGACCGGCAGGTGGCCCGGCTCTCCGGCGGGCAGCGTCGACGCCTCGACGTGGCGCTCGGCATCGTCGGACGTCCGCAACTCCTCTTCCTGGACGAACCGACGACCGGCTTCGACCCGGAGGCGCGGTACGAGTTCCACGCCCTGGTCGAGCGTCTGGCCCGGGACGAGGGTGTCACCATCCTGCTCACGACCCACGACCTCGTGGAGGCCGAACGGCTCGCGGACCGGATCGCCATGCTGGTCGGCGGCCGGATCCGGGCCTCGGGCACCCCCGCGGAGCTGGCCCGGCGGGCAGCCGCCCGCGCCGAGGTCCGCTGGACGTCCGAAGACGGGACGCCGCGCCGCGAGCGCACCGCGGATCCCTCGCAGCTCGTGTGGGAACTGCACCGCGACGCCCCCGGGCCGATCGCCGGCCTGGAGGTACGGCGGCCGACGCTCGAGGACACGTATCTGCACATGGTGAACCTGGCGGCCGACGGCGCGGAGCCGGACGAGGACGAGGAGGCACGGGCCGCGTGAGGACGACACCCATGACGAACAGCTGGCGTGCCGGGATCCAGCGCGGCGGCATCGAGCTGCGGCACCTCGTGCGCAACGGCAAGGAGATGTCCGGCCACGTGACGAACGTCGTCGTGGCGCTGGTCATCGCCGCGTACATCAGCAGCGACGTCCCCGGCACCGAGACACCCATGGCCCACCTGGTGGTGGCGGGCTTCGCCGCGTACCTCCTCTTCCAGGTCGGTCTCGTCACGCTCCCGCAGATCCTGGTGACGGAGCGGGAGGAGGGCGCCCTGTTGCGGCTGCGTGCCACGCCCGGCGGGATTCCCGCGTACCTGGTCGCCAAGTGCCTGCTGATCGTGGTCGTTTCGGTCGCCACCCTGGCCCTGCTCCTGGCGGCCGCCGCGCTGCTGGCCGACGGGCCGCTGCCGCAGGGCCCTGGCGGCTGGCTGACGCTGGCGTGGGTCACGACGCTCGGGCTGCTTGCCGTCGTGCCGCTGGGCGCCGCGATCGGCGCGGTGCTGCCCAACCCGCGTGAGGCGCTGGCCCTGATCATGCTCCCGGTGATGGGGCTTCTCCTCACCTCCGGTGCGGTGTTCCCGATCACCGTGCTGCCCGTTCCCTTGCAGCAGGTGGCGTCGCTCTTCCCGCTCAAGTGGATGGCGCAGGGCCTGCGCTCGGCGCTGCTGCCGGATGCGGCACGGGCCGCCGAGCCGGCCGGATCCTGGGAACTGCCCATGGTCGCCCTGGTCCTGACCGCCTGGGCCGCCCTCGGCTTCCTCCTCGCGATCCCGCTGCTGCGCCGCGCCGCCCGCCGCGAATCCGGCTCCCGCCTCACGGAACGGCACCGCAAGGCGGCGCTCCAGGGGTGACTCCCCGCGTACAGCCCCGCGGCGCCGCGGGGCTGTACGCGGGAATACGATGCCCGCATGACGGATGGGACGGCAGGCGCACCGTTGGAGAGGCCGGCGCGGCACTCGGTGCTGCTGGAGCTGGAGCGAGAGGTGGCCGCTTCCCCTTCGGAGGTGTTCCAGCTACTGGTTCGCCAGATCGCGCCGACCGACGGGCAGACCCGCTTCGGGGTCTACCCGGACCACTTGTCGGCGGTCATGCAGGGCGACTGGTGGTACCGCGGAGAGTTCCGTGTGACCTCCGTTCCCGCCGGCGCCAAGGTCTCGTACGCGATCGTCAACGTTGCCCAGAAGAGGCGCCGGCTGGGCACCTGGATCGGCAGGAAGACCGTCGCGGCCGCGCCGGAGGGCTTCGCACGGCATCTTGATCGTGTCGAAGACGAACTGCGTGGAAGGTAGGCCATGGAGACCGGCAGCCGAGCAGGATCGCGACGGCGGTAGGTCGACCACCCCGACACGGGGCGCGACAACTCTCCTGCGGTGACGCCCAGTTGTCCGTGCTACTGCCCCACCCTCCCGTCGACACACTCCCGCAGCAGATCCGCGTGTCCGCAGTGCCGGGCGTATTCCTCCACCCTGTGCACCATCAGCTCGCGGACGGCGATACGTTCCCGGCCGACCCGTGCGCCCAGGTTCGCGTGCTCGGCCAAGGTCGCGTCGGTCGCGGCCTGTTCGCGTTCCAGGTCGGCGAAGGCCGCGTCCACCACGGCCGGGTCGGCGATGGCGCCTTCGAAGTCCGTGTCCTTCTTGCCGTACAGCCTGGGCAGCGGGTCGCCCTCGGTGATCCAGTTGTGCCAGTCGCGTTCCACCTCGGCGAGGTGGCGGACCAGACCGAGCAGCGACATCGTCGACGGTGGGACGGAACGCCGGGCGAGCTGCTGCGGGGTCAGGCCCGCGCACTTCATCCGCAGGGTGAGGCGATAGTTCGTCAGGAAGTCCAGCAGCGTGGGCAGTTCACCTTCGGGGCTGCTGTCGTTCTCGCGTGGGTCGTCGTCCGGGTCCGCCCACATGTCCGGGTGGACGGTGGCCTCGGTCCAGCGCGCGGGTTCGTCGGTCATGGGCTGCATGGTGGTCGGTGGCGGCCCATGACCGCCACCGATATTGATGCCCGGGCCCCGGCCGGGGCTCAGAACGTGACCAGGATTTTCCCGAGCACTCCGCCCGCCTCGAAGCGTTCGTGGGCGGCCCGGATGTCCGCCAGCGGGTAGCGGGCGGCGACGCGCACACGGAGTTCCTCGCTGTCGACCAGCTTGGCGATCCAGGCGAGGTCGGCCGCGCTCTCCTGGACGTAGCTCTTGCGCGCTCCCGGCACGTCGGGCAACGGCTCGTCGGAGATCGACACGTAGCGGCCCCCGGCGGCGAGCGCGGCGGACGCGTCGAGTCCCGCGGTGTCGAGGACGACCGGGTAGTGGGCGCGGGGCAGATCGGCCGCGCGGTGCCAGACGTGTTCGGCGCCCAGCTGCACGGCCGAAGTCTCGTGTTCGGGCCGGGACACCAGGCCGTCGACGTGGGCGCCCATCGTACGGGCCAGTTGGACGGCCAGACCGCCGACCGCCCCGGCGGCACCGACGACCAGGACCCGCTCCCCTGCCGCCAGTTCGGCGTTGCGCAGGGCCTGCAGGGCGGTCACTCCGGCCAGCGGCAACGCCGCCGCGTCCGCCAGGGGGACACCCGTCGGCGCGGCGGTCACCAGGTGGCCCGGAAGAGCGACCAGGTCGGCCCATGTGCCCCGGCCCGTGGCGATCTGGGCGGACATCGCGAACACCTCGTCGCCCACCTGGAACGAAGGGGCGTTGCTGGCGACCACGCGGCCGGAGACGTCCCAGCCGAGCGTGGCCGGCAGCGGCGGGCCGACCTCCCAGGCGCGGGTCTTCCAGTCGACCGGGTTCAGGCTGGTGGCGGTGGTACGGATGAGGACCTCGTCGGCGGCGAGGGCAGGCTCGGCGATGTCGTCGACGGTCAGGACGTCGGGGCCGCCGTGGCGGTCGATCCGGATGGCGCGCATGGTGTGAAGACCCTTCCAGGGGTGCGGTGTTGGACCACGTGGCCGAGGAGGCAGCCGTACTGCGGCCTCCCCCGCTCACACCCGGAACGGTAAAGTCTCACATCAATGTGAGAGTCAAGCTGAGACTCGAGTCGCGTCGAGGAGGATCACGTGCGGATCGGTGAGCTGTCCCGCAGGACGGGCGTCCACGAGCGGCTGCTGCGCTACTACGAGGAGCAGCGGCTGCTCGATCCCGTGCGCCGCCCCAGCGGCTACCGCGAATACGGCGAGGCCGACGTGCACACCGTGCGCCGCATCCGCAGCCTGCTCGCCGCGGGCCTGACCACGGCCACCATCGCCACGATCCTGCCGTGCCTGCGCGACGAGGACGAGCGGCTCGTGCCGACCTGCCCCGACCTCGTCGGCGACCTTCTCAGGGAGCGGGACCGCATCTCCCGGGCCATCGACGACCTGCGGTCCTCCCGTTCCGCGCTCGACGACGTCATCGCCGCCGCCCCGGCCGACGTCGCCGAGCGCGCACGAGGTGCCCTCACCACGGGCTGAGTGTCATCCCGCTTGCGCCAGTGCCACCGTCCGCCCGCCGAGCGCCGCGGAGAACCGGTCCGTGACCTCGGCGAGCGCCTCGGCGGACGGCTCGGCGACGACCAGTTCCCCGCCCTCGCCGACGGTGACATCCCGGTCGAGGGTGAACCAGCCCGGCAGGATGTGGTGCGGGCCCATCGAGTTCAGGACGGGGCGCAGGGCGTAGTCGAGGGCCAGGACGTGGGCCGTGGTGCCGCCCGTGGCCAGGGGCAGCACGGTCTTTCCGGCCAGGGCGTACTGCGGGAGCAGGTCGAGGAGCGACTTCAACAGGCCCGAGTAGGCGGCCTTGTAGACGGGCGTGCCGATGACGATGCCGTCCGCCCGCTCGAACCGGGCGATGGCCTCGACGATGGCCGGGTGCCCGAACTCCGCGCCCAGCAGCGCGTCGGCCGGCAGGGTGCGGACCTGCAACGAGGTCACCTCGTGCCCCTGGTCGCGCAGCCGTTCGTCGAGATGTTCCAGGAGTCGTGCGGTGCGGGACGTGGCGGAGGGGCTGCCGGACACGGAAAGGATGGTGGCCATGGTGGGGCCTTTCGTGAGGGGTGGGGTTCGGGACTAGTGATGCCGCCAGGCGGGGCCGTTCACCACGCGCTCGACACGACCGTGACCGCGGGCGTCAGGCCTTCGCGCAGTGCTTCGAGGAACGTCACGACCTCCGCTGCCACCGAGCGGTGCTGCTTGTCGTTGAGCACGTCGTGGTGGGCGCCGTGGACCACGGCAAGGCGGGCAGAGGCCGACTTCTCCACCGTCAGCGCGAGGGCGTCGCGGTCCGCCAGCGGGTCGGCGTCACCGACGAGGAACAACTGCGGGAGGTCCGCCGCGCTGTCGTGGGCCAGCTCCAGGACCGGTGCCGGGACGGGTGTGTTCAGCTCTCCGCGGCGTACGAGGGTGTCGTCCGTGAGCACGCCACGGTGGGTCGGGCAGGAGGTACGGACGTCGAGTTCCTCGTCCCACTCCTCGGTGGTGGCGGCCGCTCTGCCCGGCAGCCCCGCGAGGACCACGCCGTCCGCGCCCAGCCGTCGCGCCCGGGCCGGGTCCGCGACGAGGGCGGCGACCGCCGCGGCGCCGCTGTCGGAGCCCACCAGGACCAGCGGGGCGTCCGGGGCGCCGCCGGGCTCGGCCGCCGTCCCGTCGGCCGCTTCGGCGAGCCGCGCGACCAGGGTGTCGAGGGAGGCGTCGAGGTCGTCGCCGCTCAGGTCGGGGGTGTCCACGACCCGTACGCGGTAGGCGTCCGCGGCGAGCCGCCTGCCGAACCGCTCGTACACGGCACGGCTCTCGCCGCGTCCGGGCACCACGATGACGGTGCCGCGGGTGAGCAGGCCCTCGGGGGCGAGGTGGTCGGTGAACTGGCTGGTCATCGCGGGGCTCCCAGGGAGGCGGTTTCGGTGGTGTGGCGGTTGGCCGGGATCGGCAGTCCGAGGTGGCCGCGCAGGGTGTCGGCCTCGTACGCGGTGCGGAACAGGTCGCGCTTCTGGAGGATCGGTACGACGCCGTCGACGAAGAGCTCGAGTTCCTCCTCGGTGCGGAAGGCGAGGTTGATGCCGTCGAAGGTGCCGGCGTCGAACCACTCCTCGATCCGGTCGGCGACCGTATCCGGCGCGCCGACGAACGGCGACCGGCGGAACTCGGCGAGAGACTGGGCGACTTGACGGAGTGTGAGGTTCTCGGTCCGGGCCCGTTCGATGATCTTCGCGGCCCCCGTCCTGCCACCCTTCTCGGCGAGGTGGGCGACGTCGGGGAAGGGTGCGTCGAGGTCGTGGACGCTGAAGTCGTACGCGCCGAAGGAGCGGCCGAGCAGGGCGAGGTGGCGGTCGAAGTCGTTGTCCTCCTCGAAGATCTCGCGCTCGCGGCGGCGGGCGGCCTCGTCGGTGGCGGCGACGACCGGTCCGCCGTGGATGAAGATCTTGATGTGCTCGGGGTCGCGGCCGTGGGCGGCGGTGCGGCGCTTGATGTCGGTGTAGTACTCCTGGGCCTGCTGGAGGGAGCCGCCGGGCGCGTAGATGCCCTCGGCGACGCGGGCGGCAAGGTCGCGCCCCTCCTCGGAGACACCGGCCTGGAAGATCACCGGCTGGCCCTGCGGGGAGCGCGAGAGGTTGAGCGGGCCCGCGACCCTGAAGTGCTCGCCCACGTGGTTCAGTTCGTGCAGCTTGGCCGGGTCGAGGAACACGTTCCGCTCGACGTCGGCGGGGAACGCGTCGTCCTCGTACGAGTCCCACAGGCCGCGGGCGACCTCCACGAATTCCAGGGCCCTGCCGTAGCGGGTGGCGTAGTCGAGGTGCTCCTCGAACCCGTAGTTGCGCGAGGTGCCGGTGTCGAAGCTGGTGACGACGTTCCAGCCGGCCCGGCCGCCGCTGATGTGGTCGAGGGAGGCGAAGCGGCGGGCCAGGTTGAACGGCGAGTTGTACGTCGAGCTGGCCGTGCCCACGAGACCGACGTGCCGGGTGTGCGTGGCCACGGCGGAGAGCAGGGTGAGCGGTTCGAGCCGGTTGAGGTAGTGGGAGGGGTAGGTGGCGTTGATGAACTGACTGTCGACGATGAACAGGGCGTCGAACAGGGCGTGTTCGGCGGCCTGAGCCTGTCGTATGTAGTAGTTGATGTCGATGCTGGCGTTGTTCGCGACGCGCGGGTCCTTCCACAGGCCGTGCTGGCCCGGGCCGCCGACTCCGTAGGGATGCAGCGCGAGGTGGATCTTCTTGCGGGGCATGGGTGTGCCTCTCTGTGGGAGCGGGCGGCGGATGGCTCAGGCGGGCAGCAGGGCGCGCAGCGCCTCGCGTTCGGCCCGGGTGGCCGGGGCGCCGTGCAGGGTGGGTGCGGAGCCGAGCAGGAGGCGCGTGTAGGGGTGTTGCGGCTCGTTGACGACGGAGTCCGTCGCTCCGGTCTCGACGAGTTCGCCGCGGTACAGGACGGCGACACGGTCGGCGACGCCGGCGACGGAGCCGAGGTCGTGGGAGATGAAGACCAGGGCCGTACCGTCCGCTCGCAGTTCCTTGAGGATCTCCAGGATCTGGACGCGGTTGGCGGAGTCGAGGGCGCTGACGGGTTCGTCGAGGATGACGAGGCGGGGGCGTGTCACCAATGCCCGTGCCACGGCGACGCGTTGACGCTGCCCACCGGAGAGTTCACTGGGCAGCCGGCCCAGCAACTCCTCGCTCAGCCGCACCCGTTCGAGGTACTCGCGGATCCGCTCGGCCGCCTCCGCGCGCGGCACTCCACCGACGCGCAGTGGCTCGCTCAGGGACTCCTCGATGGTCAGGTCCGGGTCGAGGCTGCGCAGCGGGTCCTGGAAGACGTACTGGATGATGCCCCGGCGGCGCAGGCCGCGCCATTGGCGGCGACTGAGGGCGGTGACGTCCGCTCCCCCGACGGTGATGGTGCCGGATGTGGCGGGCACGAGGCCGAGGACGGCGCGGGCGAGCGTGGACTTCCCCGATCCTGTCTCGCCGATAAGGCCGAGCGTCTCGCCGGGTGCCACGCTGAGCGAGACCCCGTGCAGGGCTTGGCGGCGGCGCCTGCGGGGGCCGTAGTGGACGTCGAGCGAGGCGATGTCGAGGACCGAGTCCACCGAATCGTCGAGGCCCGAACTCACCGACTCTGTACGGTCGTTGTCACTCACGCGTCCCCCTTGACGGACTTGACGGAAGCGGTCGACGTCGCCGTGCGGAACCTTTCGAGGCCGTACAGCTCGTGTTCGGCGATGAGCAGTCGGGTGTACTCGTGCCGCGGGGCGTGCAGCACCTCGCTCGTAGGGCCCTGTTCGACGACGGTGCCTTCCCTCATGACCAGTACCTCGTCGCAGAGTTGGGCCACCACGGCGAGGTCGTGGGAGACGACCACGAGCGCCAGGCCCGCGCGGTCGCGCAGGTCCGCCAGGAGGTCGAGGATCTCCGCCTGGACCGTGACGTCCAGTGCCGTCGTGGCCTCGTCGGCGATGAGGATGCGGGGCTCGGCGGCGATCGCGGTGGCGATCAGGACGCGTTGCAGCATGCCGCCGGAGAGTTCGTGGGGGTACTGGCCGTAGCTGAGTTCCGGGTCACGCAGGTGCACCGTGCGGAGCAGCTCAATGGCCTTCCGCCGTGCCTCGCGCCTGTTCAGGCCCTTCTTCACGCGGAGTACCTCGGCGAGCTGTGCGCCGACGCGGATCGAGGGGTTGAGGTAGGAGGCCGGGTCCTGGAAGACGGCGGCGATGGTGGTGCCGCGCAGCCGGGTCCACTGCTTCGTGGTCAGGGTGGCGGTGTCGGTGCCGTCGAGTTCGACGTGGCCGCCGGTGATCTCGAAACCCGGCGGCAGGATGCCGAGCGCGGCGCGGCAGGTGAGGGTCTTTCCGCTGCCGGACTCGCCGACGATGCCGGTCGTCGTGCCGGGCCTGAGCTCGAAGCCGACGCCGTGCACGATCTCCCGGTCGGTGGCCGTGTCGGCGATGCGCACGTCCCGCAGGGACAGCACGGGCGCGGCCCGGACGCCGTCGTCGCGGTCCTGCTCGCGGGCGAGGTCGGTGGGCGCTGTGGTCATGTCGTACCTCCGGCGGGGGCGGTCTCGTCGAGGCGGTTCCGGCCGGCGCCGGCGGGGGCCCGGCCACTCGTGGCCGTGCCGGACACGTCACGGATCGCGTCGGCGAGCAGGTTCGCGGCCCACACCGTCGCCATGATGAGGAGGGCGGGCGGGAGCGGGGCCCAGGGCTGCTGGCCGAGGTAGCCGAGGTCGGAGGCGAGCAGCCCGCCCCAGGTGGGTTCCGGCGGCTGGACGCCGATGCCGAGGAACGTCAGGCTCGAGACGATCACGAAGCCGGTGCCGATGGTCTGCGCGAGGGCGACCGCGAGTGGCGGCAGCACCTTCGCCCAGACATGGCGTCGCACGATCCAGCCGATCGATGCCCCGGAGATCAACGCGGCTTCTACGTAAGGCGATCGGGCCACCGCAAGCGTGGCGGCGCGGGACACCCGGTAGAACAGCGGGGACACCAGCGCGCCGGTCACGAGCATCGCCTGGGTGATGCCGTTGCCGAGCAGCGCGATCACGGCGACCGCGAACAGCAGGAACGGCAGCGCGACGAGGGTGTCGGCGAGGCGCAGTGTCAGCCACTCGAAGACGCGGCCGAGGTACACCGACAGGATGCCCGGGATCGACCCCACGACCAGTGCGGTCAGGGCGACTTCGAGCGAGCCGAGGACGCTGACCCGGGATCCGTCGAGGAGCCGGCTGAGCACGTCGCGGCCGAGGTAGTCGGTGCCCAGCCAGTGCTCCCCTGAGGCGGCGGCGAGGGTGTCACCGCTCGTCGCCAAGGGGTTCTGCGGGGCGAGGAGGGGTCCGAGGAGCGCGAGCAGGGCGACGACGGTGAGGATGACGACGGCGATGCGGCCCGTGGTGAGGGCGAGGATGCGTCGGATCACGGTGGCTCACACCCCCCTCTGCGCGGCCGGCGTCACACGCGCCAGGACCAGGTTGACGATCAGGTTGAAGCCGACGACGAGGACGATCGACACCACGAGCACTCCCTGGACGGCGGGTACGTCGCCGGCCTGCGCGGCGTCGTTGGCGAACCGGCCGAAGCCCTGCAGGCCGAAGATCCATTCGGTGACGACGGAGGCACCCACGAGGGCGGGGAACTTGAGGCCGAGGGTGGCGAGCGTCGGGCCGAGGGCGTTGCGCAGGACGTGTCCGAGGAAGATCCGCCGGGGGCTGAGGCCCCGGACCACGGCCCCGGTGACGTAGTTCTCGCGGGAGGCGGCGATCAGGCTCGTGCGCAGTTGGCGCGCCACGTCGGCGACGACATCGCAGCTGAGCGCGAGGGCCGGCAACAGGATGTGCAGGGACCACGGCCCGAACCCCTGCGCCAGCGGCACGTATCCGGCGGACGGGAACCAGCCGAGGCCGACGGCGAACACGGTGACCAGGACGATGCCGACGACGAACGCCGGCATCACCGAGATCACGGTGACGAAGCCGGTGACCGCCCGGTCGATCCAGGTGGTCCGGCGCAGCGCGGCCACGGTGCCGAGGAGGAAGCCCAGGACCACGCCGATGACGAGCGCGGCGCCCGCCACGGACAGGCTCACACCGAGGCCGGTCCCGATGAGGGTCGAGATGTCGGAGCCGTTGGTCCAGCTGGTGCCCAACTGCCCGTGCAGGACGCCGTTGAACCAGTCGCCGTACTGGGCGAGGAAGGGCCGGTCGAGGCCCCACTGGGACTCGACGCGGGCGATGGCCTCCGGGGTCGCCTTCTCGCCCAACTGGATGCGGGCCGGGCTGAGTCCGCTCATCGAGCGCAGCGCGAACGTCACGAACGTCGCCACGACGAAGACGGGGATGAAGATGGCGACGGAGCGTCCGACGGTGGCCAGGACGCGGCCCAGTACATGCGCGGTTCTCTTCTGGGGGTGGGGCAGCGTGTGGGGCATGCCGTTCACGCCCCGGGCTTGATGGTGACGCCGGCCCAGTCGATGTGGGCCGGGTTCTTCGGGAGGTCGGAGACCGTTGTGCTCTTGGCGATGAGGTTCGGCTGGGAGTACGTGAAGACCAGCGCCTTGCTGTACAGGCCCGCGCGGGTCGCGGCCCGGAGCACCTTCGGGTAGTCGGGGTCGTCGATGCGGGTCTCGCGGACCTTCGCGATGGCGTCCTCGAAGCCCTTCGGCTCGTACGGGGTGCTGAGGTTGAGCGGCCCGTCGGGCCCGAAGTGCGCGGTGAGGGTCTGCGCGGCGGAGTCGCGGCCGGTCGTCGAGTACAGGGAGAACGTCAGGTCCTTGGCGAAGAACGGGGTCGCCCAGTTCTTGTCGATCTTGATGTTGACCTTGATGCCGACCTTCGCGAGCTGCGACTGGACGATCTCGGCCTCGGGCTGCTCCTCCGGGATGACGAGGTCGAGCTTGATGTCACCCGCCTTGTAGCCGGCCTGGGCGAGCAGCTTCTTCGACTTCGCCGGGTCGTACGGATAGGCGTTCGCCGACGCGGGATCGTAGGCCGTGTACCCCTTGGGGAACGGCTGGTCGGTCTCCTCCCCGTAGCCGAACGTCAGCTTGTCCACGAACTCCTGACGGTTGATCGCGTGCCGGACCGCGTCGACGACCTTGTCGTTGTCGAAGGGCTTCTTGTTGACGTTCAGGCTGATGTTGGAGGCGTTGAAGCCGGGCTGGACGAAGACGTCGAGTCCGGCCTTCTTGGCGGCGTCGGCCTGGCTGGGCTCGATGTCGGCGAAGTTGTAGACGCCGGTCTGCAGACCGGAGACGACGGTGGAGGCGTCGGGCGCCGAGGTCAGTTCGACCTGGTCGATGTGGATGTTCTTGGCGTCCCAGTACTTCGGGTTCTTCTTCAGGACGGCCTTGGTGCCGGGGATGAGCTGGGTGACGGTGAACGGTCCGGCGCCGACGGGCCGCTGGTCGAGCTTCGCGGGGGACTTCGCCGCCTTCGGGCTGGCTATCTGGAGGACGCGCTGCCCCAGCAACTGCGGTATCTGGTAGTCGACTTGCTTGAGGTCGACGATCGCGTCGAGGCCCTTCGCCCGTACCGATTCGATCGATGTGAGGTCACCGAAGAGGGCCGAGTTCTTCTGCTTCTTGGCCCGGTCGATCGCCGCCTTGACCGCTGCCCCGTCGACGGGCTCGCCGTCGCTGAACTTCTGCCCCGGGCGCAGATGGAAGGTGATCCGGTCGCCGCGCTTGTTGTAGTCCCAGCTCTTGGCGAGGTCGGGGACCGCGTTGCCCTTTTCGTCGGTGCGCGTCAACGAGGCGTAGACCATGGAGAGTTCACGGAACTGGGCGCCGCTGCCGCCGACCACCGGGTCCCAGTGGGTCGGGAAGTAGGTGGAGGTCCACTTCAAGGTGGCGCCCCCGCCCGCCGCCGAGGCGCCGTCGCCACCGCATCCGCTGAGGGTGGAGACGAGGAGGAGGGCGGCTCCCGCGGCCGGGGCGGCGGCCTTCAGGGATCGTCGGCGCGTTCTGGGCATGGGGCGTCCGGACATGTGTGTCTCTCTGCGACGGCTCCCGCGCATCGAGGGCAGCGCGAAGGAGCGAAGGACAAGGCACGCGCAGCCACCCCGCGGAATGCACTGGGCACACCGGTGGGCAGGGTGGAACGCGGTGAAGGAGGCATGACGGATGAGCGGCTCGAAGCGCCGGCCGTCAGGAAAGAGCGCCCGGGACGTCCTGGGCTCCCGGGATTCCCCAGGGAGAGCGTTCAGGCACGCGGGAGGCTACGTGGAGGGAGAGGAAGTCAGCGACAGAGTGCGCTACACGTGCGCCGCAGGTCCACGTAGCGGCACACCACGCCGGGGTGCGTCGTCAGCATGCTGCACATCCTGACCCGCCCGGCCCCCGGCTGTCAATGGACACCAATTGGTGTCTCATTACACGGGACGTCTCGATATCGCTGGTCAACGCGGTGCCAGGGGGCCGGAGTTGTCGTGGGGGCGGGTCGCCGGATGCGCCTCGGCCTCGCTCGGGCAGAGCCACAGCGGGCCGTTCGCGGTGTCGGCGCGGACCGCATCCTGGGGCGGCCAGGGCCCCCTCGTCAGGGCCGAACGCTCGGGCTCAGTCAGGGTGCGGTAGCGGCGCAGCGCCTCGTCGGCGGGCAGCGGTCGCACCGGTGCCGTCAGGCCGGGGCTCAACTCCTCCACGGCCGCGGCGTACTCGTCGTACGGCCGCCATCCCGGCACCGCCCGATGCCCCGCCTCCCCGCACACCAGCACCGTGGGCAGGGCGTACCGCAGTCCCGTCCCGTCGTCCGTCTCCTTGGCGGCGCCGGGGTGCGGCGAGTCGCCGGGCGGCGGCGCGAGCACCTCAGCGACGGGCCGCCGGGCCTCGGCGCGATCGGCAAGGACCTTCTGCCGTACGGCTTCTGATGTGGCGTCACGCCGGAGCCGGTCCGGGTCGAGCCCGGGGACGTCGCGTACGGCGTCCAGGGCGAGGTCGAGCGTGTCGGCCGGCTCCCCGAGGACGAAGACGGTCTCGCGCAAGCGGCGCAGCGCCCGCGCGGACACCTCCTCGCCCTGGGCCTCCGCCGCCTTCGCCACCAGGGACGCGGGCCAGGAGCTCGCCGCGACCCGGCTCAGGCGGGCGGCGTACGGGGCCCGGGTGTGCGCGCCGATCTCCTCGATGTAGCGCGCGTACCAGGCGGTCTCCGCGGCGGCGTCGGGGGCCGGGTCATCGTCGTCGTCGAAGAGGATGCAGTACACCCGGCGCCAGCGGACCTGCCCCTCCAGCGTCTGCCGCAGCCTGCGGAGGGTCGGCTCGGAGCCCCAGGACCAGGGGCACAACGGGTCGGTGTACTCGACGACTTCGAGCCGCGGAGCCACCGGGGCCTCGAGCCCCGGTGCCACCGGATCGCCGGTCACGCGACACCCTGGGCGGGGACGGGATCCACCCCACCGTCGGCCTCCGCCAGCAGCGCCGCCACGGTCACCCCGCCCAGCACGGCGGCGGCGTCCGCCTCGATCTGGCGCCACACGCCCGGCAAGCCGCGCGCGGCGCCGGAGTAGCCGAGTCCGGACAGTGGCTCGCCGCGCAGGGTGATCAGCTCGCCGTCGACGGCGCGGGTGACATCGAGGAGCGTGATGGTGTCGGCCGGCACACCGAGCCAGTACCCGCCCACGCAGCCGCGCTGGCTGCGCACGAGCCCGGCCCTGCGCAGCTCGCCCACCACCGATTTGAGGAACCGGAACGGAATCCCCTGGGCATCGGCGATGGCCTCGCAAGTGAGCGGTTGTTCGGGGGCGCGGGCGAGCTCGAGGAGCGCGCGCGTGGCGTAGTCCGCCTTCGCGGAGATATGCATGGCCACATGATGCCCGAAGACCGTCGTAGAGCAAGGTCCGCACCTCCCTCCCCCGAACATTGCGGGAACATTGCCGCAGGTGAGAGCCAATGGACACCTCTTGACATCTTTTCTCTCACCGCTCTAGCGTCGCCACCATGACCGAGCCGTTGACGACACCCGGTGAGGGCTTCCACCCCCATCTCCACGACGCCCCGAACTCCCCTTCCGCTTCCCTGCGTTCGCGGCTGCACCACATCCGCGCCGACGACCTGGACGGCGACACCGCGCAGAGCGGCGGCATGCGGCGCTTCGCCGCCGTCAGCGGGAACACGGTGGGGTCCGAGAAGCTGTGGATGGGCCAGACGCATGTCGCCCCGTCGACCGCCTCCTCCGATCACCACCACGGCGAGTCCGAGACCGCCATCTATGTGGTGAGCGGGCACCCGGAGTTCGTGTTCCTCGACGACTCGGGCGCCGGCGAGGAGGAGGTCAGGCTCCGCACCTCCCCCGGCGACTACATCTTCGTCCCGCCGTACGTGCCGCACCGCGAGGAGAACCCCGACCCCGCCGACGAGGCCGTGGTCGTCATCGCCCGCAGCACGCAGGAGGCCATCGTGGTCAACCTGCCTAAGCTGTACGCGCTTTCGGACACGGACACCGACACGGACCAGGAAGCGTAGCCGCGGACACTGGCATCGGGAGGGGCCACTCGGACAGGATGGCCCCATGAAATCGATCTCTTTCCCCGGTGCCAAGGCGCCGTCCTCCAACGTCGTCCTGGGCCTGATGCGCATCGCGGAGCTCGCCGACAAGGACATCCGCGTCCTCTACGACAGCGCCCGCGACGCCGGGATCAACAGCTTCGACCACGCCGACATCTACGGGCCCACCCGGCACGCCTGCGAGGAGCGCTTCGGGCAGGCGGTCACGCTGAGCGCCGCGGAGCGCGAGTCGATCGTCATCCAGAGCAAGGTCGGCATCCGGTCCGGCTTCTTCGACTTCTCGCGTGAGCACATCGTGCGCACCGTCGACGAGTCGCTCGCGGCGCTGCGCACCGACTACCTCGATGTCCTTCTCCTGCACCGCCCGGACACCCTCGTGGAGCCGGAGGAGGTCGCGGCGGCCTTCGACGAGCTGCACGCGGCGGGCAAGGTCGTGAACTTCGGTGTCTCCAACCACACGCCGGGCCAGGTCGAGCTGCTGAAGACGGCGGTGCGGCAGCCGCTGGTGGCCAACCAGGTCCAACTGAGCATCACGCACGCCCCGTTGATCGCCTCGGGCGTCGCCGCGAACATGGCCGGGCTCGACCAGTCGGTGAGCCGCGACAACGGGCTGCTCGACTACTCGCGTCTGCACAAGATGACCCTGCAGGCGTGGTCGCCGTTCCAGAAGGGCTTCTTCGACGGCGTCTTCATCGGCGACCGGGAGAACTACGCGGAGCTCAACACCGCGCTCGACGAGCTGGCCGCGAAGTACGAGGTGACTCCGACCGGCATCGCGGTCGCCTGGATCACCCGGCACCCGGCCGACATGCAGGTCGTGCTCGGCACCACCAACCCGGGCCGGGTCGCCGAGTCCGCGGCCGGCTCGGAGATCCCGCTGACCCGCGAGGAGTGGTACCGCCTGTTCCGCGCGGCGGGGCACACGCTGCCGTAGGGCTGTCGCACCGGGCACACACTGCCTGTGTCGCACCGGGCCCCGCCTCCACGGGCGGGGCCCACCGCGGTCATTCGCAGTGCTGCCGCGACCGCTCGCCGTCGCTCTGCGAGGCCACCGTCGCCTTACCGCGCGACCCCACCGCCGGAGCGAGGAAGACGGCCATCGTCGTGAACGCGAGCACGACCACCATGGCCGTCCGCAGTCCATAGTGGTCGCCGAGGAAGCCGAGACACGGCGGACCGACGAGGAACGCGATGTAGCCGAGCATCGCCACCAGGCTCACCCGCGCCGCCGGGTTCTCGCCCGAGTCACCGGCCGCCGAGAGCGCGACGGGGAAGCCGAGCGAGGCGCCGAGCCCCCAGAACAGCACGGCCGCGCTCGCGAGGGCGGCGGAGTCGGAGAAGACGACCAGGGCGATGCCGAGCGTCGCCGACACGGCGCTGGCGCGGACGACCGGCTTGCGGCCGAGCCGACCGATGAAGACCCCGCCGACGAACCGGCCGATCGTCATCGCCGCGGCGAAGCCGGTGTAGACGGCCGAGCCGAGCGCGGGGTCCATGTCGTGGCCGTCGACCATGAGCAGCGGCAGCCAGTCGTTCGCGGCTCCTTCGGCGAGCGCCATCGCGAGGATGATGCCTCCGAGGAGCAGCAACTGCCGGTCCCGCCACACCTTCGCCTTGGAGGCGCCGTCCGCGACGCCCTCCTTCGACGAGCCGCCCGTCGTCTTGCCGACGCCTACGGGGATGGCCCGGATCGCGTAGCCGAACATGGCGGTGGTGACCACGGCGACGGCGATCAGGTGCCACTGCACGGGGAACTCGACCGCCGTGCACAGGATGCCGACGGCCGCTCCCACGACCGTTCCCAGGCTGAAGAAGCCGTGCAGTGTCGGCAGGATCGTGCGCGCGGTGATCCGTTCCACCTCGGCGCCGTCGATGTTGATGGCGACCTCTCCCCCGCCCATCCCGGCGCCGAAGAGGAGCAGTCCCGCGGTGACGAGGGGCGCGGAGGACGCCATCGCGCCGAGGCCGATGACCGCCATGCTGACGGTGATCAGCACCGTGGCCACGCCCATGACGGGCCGCGAGCCGAACCGGCCGACGAGCGTGCCGGAGCACAGGATGCCGATCATCGAGCCGACCGAGAGCCCGAAGAGGATGAGCCCCATCTGCGCGGTCGACGCGCCCAGTTGGTCCCGTACGTCGGGGGTGCGGGTCACCCATGACGACATCGACAGGCCGGGTATCAGAAAGAAGAGGAACAGGGCGGTCCGTCTGCGGCGGGTGTCCAGGTCCATCGGCAACGTGCTGTCTCCTGCGTGCGGTTCAAGAAGAAAGGGATCACGGCCACGCTCCCACACCCGGGAAGCGGGCGGGACGGGCTGTCGCCCAAGAAAACGGCGGTGGCACCCGCCGGACTCGACGGGTGCCACCGCTGCGACTGCTGCTGGGGGGGGCGGGCTACGCCTCCGGGTGCCGCAGCCTGATGTCCAGATCACCCGGCTCCGCGTCGCCCACCCGCAGCGTCTGCGCGGCCGGCGGGTAGCCGGTGGCGATGACCGAGTAGTCGCCCGCGTCCAGGTCGGTGAAGGCGTACGCGCCGTCCTCACCGGTCGTCGTCGTGGCGATCACATTGCCCGCCGCGTCGACCAACGTGACCCGCGCGTCGGCCAACGGGCCGTCCTCCGTACCCGCTCGCACCACGCCCTGGACCCGCTTGCCGACCCCGAGCACGAGCTCGACCCGGGTCACGCCCTGCGCGCCGGTCTCCACCTGCTGCGCCGTCGGTCGGAAGCCCGGCGCGTTGACGGCGAGCGTGAACAGGCCGTTCACCAGGCCGCCGCAGGCGAAGTCGCCGTGCAGTCCGGTGCGCGCGGTGGCCACGACCTCGCCGCGGACATCCGTGACGACGACCAGCGCCTCGGGCACCGGGCGGCCGCCGGACTCCCGCACCAGACCCGCGAGTCCGCCGGTGCCGGTGAGCACGATGTCGTGGGAGAGGAGCTCCCCGTCCACGGTGACCGTCGAGGCCTGCGGCTGGTGCCCGTCGGCCGCGACGATCAGCACGTACGTTCCCGCGCCGGGTACGTCGAGGCTGTAGGAGCCGCCGGAGTCGGTGACGGAGCGGCTGATCTGCCGGCCGCCCGTCGAGATCAGCGTGATCGCGGCGCGCGCCACGGCGTCGCCGCCGCCCGTGCGGACAGCACCGAGGATGCCGTTGCCGCTCGGGGCGAACGACCGTGCGCTGCCGCCGGTTTCCGCGGCGGAGGCCGTCACCAGGTGCTTCTGTTCCTGCGCCGCGGCCTCGGTGCGTACCCCCGCGGACACCAGCTCGCGCTCCGGCTCCGCCGGGTGTGGAACGGCACCGCCCGGCACCCCGCCCGCGGGCCGCGCCGCGCGGGCCTCGTCGAGTTCGCGCAGGCCCTCGCCCTCGACGTCGACGTTCGGCAGCGCGCGGTCCAGCCACTTGGGCAGCCACCAGGCGCCGCGTCCGATGAGCGCGAGGACGGCCGGGACGATCGCCATGCGCACGATGAACGCGTCGAAGAAGACGGCGACGGCGAGCCCGAAGCCGATCATCTTGATCATGGATTCGGTCGAGCCGATGAAGCCCGCGAACACGGCCATCATGATGACCGCGGCCGCCGTGACCACGCGGGCGCTGTACCGGAATCCGGTGACGATCGCGTCCTTGGCCGTCTCCCCGTGGACGTACGCCTCGCGCATCCGCGTCACGAGGAAGACCTCGTAGTCCATGGCGAGGCCGAAGACGACACCCACCATGAAGATCGGCATCATCGACATCACGGGCCCGGTCTCCTCGACGCCCATGAGGTCGGCGAGCCAGCCCCACTGGAACACGGCGACGACGGCGCCGAGCGCGGCGAGAACGGACAGCAGGAAGCCGAGCGCGGCCTTCAGCGGCACCAGGATCGAACGGAAGACGACGATCAGGAGCAGGAAGGCGAGTCCGACGACGAGCGCGAGGTACGGAAGCAGCGCGTCGTTGAGCTTCTGCGACACGTCGATGTTCATCGCGGTGGTGCCGGTGACCATCAACTCGGCGCCGGTGTCGGTCTTGATGCCGTCACCCGCGTCGCGGATGTTCTGCACCAGGTCCTCGGTGTCCGTCGAGGTCGGCTTCGACTTCGGGACGACGCTGAGCATCGCGGTGTCACCGGACTTGTTGAACGTCGCCGGGGTCACCACGGCGACGTCGTCGAGCCCCTTGACGGTCTTGGTGACATCGGCGACTGCGGACTTCGGGGAGTCGCTGTCCTTCGCGTCGACGACCACCATGAGCGGCCCGTTGAAGCCGGGGCCGAAGCCCTCGGACAGCAGGTCGTACGCCTTGCGCTGCGTGGTGTCGGTGGGCTGCGAACCGTCGTCGGGCAGGCCGAGTTCGAGGTCCATCGCCGGTACGGCGGCCGTGCCGAGGGCGATCACGCCGAGCAGCAGGACGGCGACCGGGTGCTTGACGACGAGGCGCGCCCAACGGGTACCCATGGACGGCTTGGGCTCGGCGTGCTCCCCGTGGACGTGGCCGTGTTCCTGGGCCTCGCTCTCCGCCTTGCGCTGCTTGCGCTTGCTCTTGGCCCCGGCGGGGCGCACCCGGCGGCGGGCGATGCCGAGCAGGGCGGGGATCAGGGTCAGCGCGACGAGGACGGCCACGACGACGGTCCCCGCGGCCGCGAAGCCCATTTTCGTCAGCATCGGGATGTTCACGACGGCGAGGCCGACGAGGGCGATGACGACGGTCAGTCCTGCGAAGACGACGGCGGACCCGGCGGTACCGGCGGCCCGCCCGGCGGCTTCTTCGCGCTCGCGCCCCTCGGCCAGTTCGGCCCGATACCGGGACACGATGAACAGCGCGTAGTCGATGCCGACCGCGAGGCCGATCATCATCGCGAGCGTCGACGTCGTGGAGTCCAGGTCGAGCGGCTTGGCGAGCGCGGTGATGGCGGAGACGCCGATGCCGACGCCGAACAGCGCGGAGACCAGCGGCAGTCCGGCCGCGATCAGCGAGCCGAGGGTGATCACGAGGACGACGGCGGCGACGACGACACCGATGACCTCGGTCGAGCCGGTCTCGGGCACGGCTTGCAGCGCGTCACCGCCGACCTCGACGGTCAGGCCCTCGTCACGGGCGTCCTGCGCGGCGTCCTTCAGCGCGTCGCGCGAGGAGTCCTCCAGCTCCATGCCGGAGACCTTGTACGTCACCTGCGTGTACGCGATGGTGCCGTCGCGGCTGACGGCCTTGGCGGTGAAGGGGTCGGTGGCGCTCTGGACCTCGGAGCCGCCGCCGAGCTCCTTGACGGTGTCGCGCACGACGCTCTGGTTGGCGGCGGACGTGATCTTCTCGTCGTCCGGCGCCTTGAACACGACGCGCGCGGTGGCGCCGTCGGCGCTGGCGCCGGGGAAGCGCTGCTCGAGCAGGTCGAAGGCCTTCTGGGCCTCGGTGCCCGGGATCGAGAAAGAGGAGGATGCGGCCGTGGGGGCCTGGGAGGCTCCCACGCCCACGGCGGCGAGGACCACCACCCAGAAGAGGGCGACGAAGTACCGTCGCCGGAAGGCGAATCGGCCCATTTTGTAGAGGAATCGAGCCACGAGGGCGTACTCCCGGTCAGGTCGTGTTGTGTTGCTGGGCATGGGACTTCGGCCCGACGACGGTGAGCGGTGGCGTCAGGTGCAAGGGGGGAGTCTGTGGTGTGCGGGTGGGGGGATCAGGCGCAGAGGGCGGGGAGGACCACTGCGTCGATGTATGAGATCAGGTACTCCTGTGTGGGCGGCAGTTCGTCGATCACGCCGCGGGTCGCCATGGCTCCGACCATCAGGTGCAGCGTGTAGTCCATCGCCGGGTTGTCCTCGCGGATCTCACCCCGGGCGACGGCTCTCTGGAGGACCTGGTCCAGCTCCTCCAGCTCCGGTTCGATCAGCAACTCCCGGAACGCGCGCAGCAGATCCCGGTCGGTGTGCATCGCCATGGCGAGTCCCCGCATCAGCGCCGTCGACTCCTCGACCGAGCAGTCGTCGTGTCTGCCCGCGAGCGTGTGGAGGTCGCCGCGCAGGGTGCCGGTGTCGATCTGGGCGATGTCGACCGGCTTGTGGTGCCGCATCGCCTTGACGACGAGCGCGGCCTTGCCGCCCCACTGGCGGTAGAGCGTGGCCTTGCTGGACCGGGTGCGGGCCGCGACGGCGTCCATGGTCAGCGCGTCGTAGCCGACTTCACGCAGCAGCCCGAGCACGGCGTCGTACAACTCCGCCTCGCGCTCCGCCGTCATGCGTCTGCGCCGCACGGTGCCGGTCTCGGGCACGCAGCATCACGTCCAGGTCTCTCACGCACGGCATCCTTGCCGAACGAAACGGTTTCGTACGTCGGCAGGCTATCGCGCCGACGAGATGAAACGAAACCGTTTCGTACGTGGCGGCGATCACGCCTTGTGCCAGGGTGAGGCCTCATGGACGATGCGATCACCTGCACATGGCGCGACCCGGTGTCCGACGAGGAGATGGTCGACCTGGTCCGGTCCCACGGCGGCAACGATGTCGCCGGCTGGTGGGCCAAGGTCCGGAAGTACAGCCTCGGCTGGGTGACGGCCCGCGACGGGCGCGGGCTCCTCGTCGGCTTCGTGAACGTGGCGTGGGACGGCGGCGACCACGCCTTCCTGATCGACACCAAGACCCGGGGCACACACCAGCATCGCGGCATCGGCACGGAGGTGGTGCGCCTCGCGGCGTCCCGTGCGCGGGAGTCGGGCTGCGAGTGGCTCCACGTCGACTTCGAGCCCGAACTCCGCGACTTCTACTTCGAGGCGTGCGGATTCCGGCCCACCGAGGCGGGCCTGATCCATCTGCGCCCCTGAGGCTCAGCCCTTGGCGCGCCCCCTCTCGCGCAGCGAGGCGACGGTGACGCCGGGGGACAACCGCCCTTCCGTCACCTTGAGTTGGATGATCGCCGCGCGGCCGCACTCCAGCGCGCGGTCCAGGGCCGGGGCGAATTCCTCGGTCGTGGTGACCGTTTCACCGTGGGCGCCGAAGGCCTGGGCGTACACGGCGAAGTCCGGGTTGCCGAGGGCCGTGCCGCTCACCCGGCCGGGATACTCCCGCTCCTGGTGCACGCGGATCGTGCCGTACTGGGCGTTGTCCAGGACGAGGATCAGCGGCGCCGCGCCCTCGGCCATCGCGGTGGCGAGCTCCGATCCGTTCATCAGGAAGCAGCCGTCACCCGCGACGGAGACGACGCGGCGGTCCGGATGCGCGATGGCGGCCGACACGGCGGCGGGGATGCCGTAGCCCATCGAGCCGTTGCGCGGACCGAGTTGGCGCATCCCGTCGCGGTACGTCAGGAAGCGCTGCGCCCAGATCGCGTGGTTGCCCGCGCCGAACGTGACGATGGTGTCTTCCGGGAGCCGGCTGTCGAGGTGGGCGAAGACCGCGCCGAGGTCGAGCGGGTCGCCGTCCGGCTCCGGTGTGCGGGCGGTCAGGTGCGCGGCCCTGGCCTGCTTGGTGCGCTCCGCCCAGGGCACGGGCGCGGCGGGCCGCAGGGGCCGTATCGCGGTGCCGAACGCCTCGGGCGCGGCGACCAGGGAGAGTTCGGCGCGGTGGACGACGCCGGGCGGCTGCGCCTCGGGGAGCACCTGCACGAGGCGCGGGCCCGTCCCGTCGCCGCCGACCGTGGGCAGCATCCGGTACCCGTCCGTCGAGACGTCACCCGGCGCCGCGCCGACGCTCACCAGCAGGTCCGCCTCGCGCACCAGCTCGGCGAGCGGCTTGGCGCGCCCGTAGCCGAGGTTGCCCACGTAGACCTCGGCCTCGTTGTCCATCAGGTCCTGGCAGCGGAAGTCCACGGCGACGGGCAGCGACCAGGCCTCGGCCCAGGCGCGTACGTCGGCGCGTGCCCGGTCCGTCCAGCGGCTGCCGCCGAGCAGCACCACGGGCCGCTCGGCCTCCGCCAACAGGCCTTCCAGTACGGCCAGTTCCTCGGCGGACACGCCGCCCTGGGGCACCGGCAGCGGACTGGCGTCGGCCACCTCGACGACATCCGTCAGCATGTCCTCCGGCAGACCGAGGACGACGGGCCCCGGCCGGCCGCTGCGCGCGACGGCGAAGGCGCGGGCCACGTACTCGGGTATGCGGGCCGCGTCCTCGATGGTCTCGACGAGCTTGGCGTTCGTGCCGAACGTGCCCCGCAGGTCCAGCTCCTGGAACGCGTGCCGGTGGGTGTGGTCGCGCGGCACGAGGCCGACGAAGAGGACCAGCGGGGTGGCGTCCTGGTGGGCGGTGTGCAGGGCGACGAGTGCGTTGGTGGCGCCGGGTCCCCGCGTCGTGAAGCACACGCCGGGGCGCCCGGTGAGCTTGCCGGAGGCCTCGGCCATGTACCCGGCGCCGCCTTCGTGGCGGCACACCACCATGCGGACCGGCGCGTCGTACAGGGCGTCGAGGACGGCGAGGTAACTCTCTCCTGGCACGCCGTAGACGGTGTCGACGTCGTGGACCCGGAGCTGGTCGACGAGGACCTGGCCGCCGGTGCGGGCGGGGTGATGCACGGTCATGCGGAAACCTTTGCGTTGGAAGGAGTGCCGGAGGCGAGCGCGTCGTGCCGACGCAGCACCGTACCGGCCGCCACCGACCCGGCGACGGTGCAGGCGGCCACGCCGACGAGGAGCAGCGCGGCGCCCCACGAGGCGCCGCCCGCCGCGCCGGTGACCGAGGCCGCGATGAGCGGGATGAAGCCGCCGAGGACGCCGGCGAGGTTGTACGACATGGCGACGGCGCTGTAGCGGAACTCCTCGGGGAAGAGCGAGGCGACGACCGCGCCGATCGGGCCGTACGGGATGGAGAGCGCGCCGATGCCGAGCGCGACGCCGAGGTACACCAGCGGGGTCTGCTTGGTGTCGACGAGCCAGAACGCGGGGAACGCGGCCAGCATGGTGACGGCGGCGCCGATGGCACACACCCGCCACGGGCCGATGCGGTCGGCGAGGCGTCCGCCGGCGATGATGACCACGATCTCGACGACGGCGCCGACGACCGTCGCGTTGAGCATCGTCTGTTTGTCGATGCCGAGTTCACCGGTGCCGTAGCTGATGATGAACGTCGTCATGAGGAAGAAGCCGCCGACACCGAGGAGCGCGGCTCCGACACCGACGATCATGCGGCCCCAGGTGCGGCGGAACGCCTCGACGAGCGGCGCGGGCGGCGGCCCCTCGCGCTCCGCGTCCTCCTGCATGGCGCGGAAGACCGGGGACTCCTCGATGCGTACGCGCAGGTAGAGCGCGAAGCCGAGCAGCGGGAACGCGGCGAGGAACGGCAGGCGCCAGCCCCAGGAGTAGAAGGCGTCGTCGGGCAGCATGCCAACGAGAGCGAAGGCGCCACTGGACATCAACGTGCCGACCGGTGAGCCGAGTTGGGGCACGGAGGAGTAGCTGCCGTGCTTCTCCTTCGGGGTGTGCTCCAGCGTGAGCAGCATCGCGCCGGACCACTCCCCGCCGACGGAGATGCCCTGCACGAAGCGGAGCACGGTGAGCAGGATCGGCGCCCAGATGCCGATGGTGCCGTACGTGGGCAGCAGGCCGATACAGCCGGTGGTGGCGCCCATCATGACGACGGTGATGATGAGGGACACCTTGCGCCCGTAGCGGTCGCCGACGTGGCCGAAGATCGCGGCGCCGATGGGCCGGGCGACGAAGCCGACGGCGAAGGTGCCGAAGGAGGCGAGGGTGCCCGCGGCCGCGTTCAGGTCGGTGAAGAACAGCTTGTTGAAGACGAGCGCGGCGGCGGTGCCGTAGAGGAAGTAGTCGTACCACTCCAGGGCGGTGCCGCTGAACGCGCCGAACAACAGCCTTCTGATGTCCTTGAGCGGGGGCGTGGATGTCGTGCTCACGGGGTCTCCTGGGGAGGGGCGGCCTGGGTGGCCGGAGCGGAAGGGGGACCGGAGCGTGCGGGGGTGCGGGTGAGGTCGTGCGGGTCGTGGGCGGGGTCGCCGCCCACGACGGTGGCGAGGACGCCGATCGCGCCGATGCGGTCGGGGTCCGTGCGGACGGGGTCGCCGTCCAGGACGGTGAGGTCGGCCAGGTAACCGGGGGCGAGCCGCCCCTTGCGCCCGCCGAAGCCGGTGGCGAGGGCGGAACCCTCGGTCCAGGCGCGTAGCGCGGCAAGGGCCGGAACGCCTTCGTCGGGACCGTAGGGCATCTTTGTTTCGGTCAGGCGCACGACCATCGACTGGATCGCGGGCAGCGGCGCGCCCGGTGCGACGGGCCGGTCGGAGCTGCCGGGGACGGGCAGCCCGAGGTCGGTGAAGGAGCGCATCCGATACGACCAGGCGGTGCGTTCGGGGCCGAGTGCGGCGGCCATGGCGTCGCCGAAGGTGTGCAGGAAGTTGTGCTGCGGGACGGGGACGACGCCGAGTTCGGCGAAGCGGGCCAGCTGGTCCGGGCGGACGACACCGGCGTGCTCGATACGGTGCCGGACGCCCTGCCGGGGCCGTTCCTTGTGGGCGCGGGCGAAGGCGTCGAGGGCCAGGTCGACGGCGCGGTCGCCGATGGCGTGCGCGGCCACCGTCCAGCCGGAGCGGTGGGCCGCGACGACGAGGTCGGTCATGGAGCCCGCGTCGCCCTGGAAGTAGCCGGTGGGCCGGTCTTCATTGTGGGGGCAGCCGCAGAACGGTTCGGTGACGGCGGCCGTGCGGCCCAGCAGCGAGCCGTCCAGGAAGATCTTGACCGGGCCGAGGGAGAGCGTGTCGTCGCCGAAGCCGGTGCGCATGCCGAGGTCGAGCCCGAGGGTGATGTCGTCGTCGGTGTGCGCCGTCAGCGGGTGCAGCACGTCGGAGGCCGCCATCAGCTGGGCGCGGGTGTGCAACCGGCCCGTCTCGCGGGCGAGTTGGTACGCCGCCAGCTCGACCGGCGTCTGGCCGATCCAGCCGCCGCCGATCCCCGCCTCGGTGAAGCTGGTGACACCTTCGGTGAGGTAGTGCCGGGTCGCCGCGTCGACGGCGTCGGCGACGGCCTCCACCGGGTACGGCAGCACCTGGCGCTGCGCGAGGCTCTGGGCCGTCTCCTCCAACAGGCCGTCGGGGCGGCCGTGTTCGTCGCGGGACACGACGCCGCCGTCCGGGTCCCGGAACCCGTCCTCCAGCGCTCCGGCCGCGTGCAGCACGGGCGTGTTGACGACGCAGGCGTGCCCCGAGGTGTGCTTGATCCAGACGGGCCGGCCGCCCGCCGCCCGGTCGAGGGCGTCGCGGTGCGGCCAGTGGCCCCCGCAGTTGTTGTGGTCGAGTCCGGCGCCCAGCACCCAGGCGTCCGGGGCGAGCCCTTCGGCGTGCGCGGCCACGGCGGCGTACACGTCGTCGACGGAGCGGGCCGTGGAGACGTCGAGCTGGGTCAGGTTCAGGCCGAACCAGGCGGTGTGGCAGTGCGCGTCGTTGAAGCCGGGGACGACGGTGGCGCCGCCCGCGTCGAGGACTCGACGAGCGCCGAGGCCGGCCACGTCCTCGTCGAGTCCTACGACAACTCCGTTGAGGACGCCGAGCGTTGTGGCGGTGGGCCGTTCGGGGTCGAGGGTGCGGATATGGGCGTTGCGGACGAGCAGATCGAGCTGCATGTGGCGGATGCCCCCTCGGGATCAGGCGAAGTGGTGCAGCTGCGCGAGCGGCACCACGGTGGCGGCCGGCGTCCCCGTCTCGACGCCGTCGACGAGGACGGGCGCGGGCTCGCGCGGCACCACCACCCGGGGCGTCGCCGTGTTGTGCAGCATGTCCGAGCGGGTCAGGCCGCGGCTGTCGCGGATCGGGGCGTACGAGAGTCCGCTCGGCAAGGCCGCCCGCGCGGCGCGGTCGGTGAGCGCGGCCTCGGCGACGAAGACCTTGGCGAGCCGGGCGGGCGCGGCGCCGAGGGACCCGAAGTAGGGCTTGTAGGAACGCGGTTGGGTCAGTCGGGTGGAACCCGACCCCGAGCCCGTGTTGCCCCACGCCACGAACCCGGACTTGATGACCAACTCGGGCTTGCTGCCGAACCACTTGGGGTCCCACAGCACCAGGTCCGCCATCCGCCCGGCCTGCACGGTGCCCACCTCGTGGGAGAGGCCGTGCGCGAGCGCCGGGTTGAGGGTGATCTTCGCGAGGTAGCGCAACACTCGCGCGTTGTCGGGGTGTTCCACTCCCCCGCCGCCGTTCGCGAGCGCCTGGACGTGCGCGAGCTGCCACGTCCTGCGCACGGTCTCGGCGATCCGGCCCATGCCCATGGAGTCGGAGTTGACGATGGAGATGGCGCCGAGGTCGTGCAGGGCGTTCTCGGCGGCGATGGCGTGCTCGCGGATCCGCCCCTTGGAGATGGCGACGTCGCTCGCGGAGGCGTGGTTCTGGCGGTGCACGGTCATCGTCATCGGGAACAGCTCGCCGACCGTGTTCGGGGTGTACGGCACGGTGGGTGTCGTCGACGAGGGCAGGATGTTCGGCTCGGAGAGGATCTCCAGGAGATCGGGGTGACCGCCGCCGCCCTCCACGTGGTACGCGTGCACGGTACGCCCGCGGGTGGCGCCGAGGGTGTCCCTCAAGTACCCCGACTCGTTCATGGAGTCGGTGTGCAGCGCGACCGGCAGGTCGGCCTGCTCCGCCGTGTCGAGGCAGGTGTCGATGATGCGCGGGGTCGCCCCGAAGTCCTCGTGGATCTTGAAGCCGCCGGCCCCGGCGAGGGTGATCTCGTCGAGCAGCGCCCGCGAACTGGACGAACCGCGGGCCAGGAAGGCGACGTTGAGCGGGGTGTCCTGCCAGGCGCTCATCAGGGTGTGCAGGTTGTGGGTGGGGTTGCAGCCGATCTCCCAGACGCCGCCGAGCCCCATGCCGACGAGCGTGGTGACTCCGGCGGACAGCGCGGCGGGCGCGACCTCGGGCGAGGACAGGTGGACGTGGCTGTCGACGACGCCGGGGGTGGCGATGAGCCCCTCCCCCGGCACCACGGAGGTGTGCGAGTCGATGGCGTACTCGACGTCCATGACGTCCGGGTTGCCGACACCGCCGACGGCGACGATCCGGCCGTCCTTGATGCCGATGTCGGTCTTGCGCACACCGAGCACCGGGTCCATCAGGACGACCCCGGCGACCACCATGTCGAGGGCGGACTCGCGATCCGAGCGCGGCGAGGCGAGGAGACCGTCACGGACCGTCTTGCCGCAGCCGCCGAGGAGTTCATCGCCAGGAGTGCCGTCGTCGGCCTCGACCTCCACCCACAGACAGGTGTCGCCGAGCCGGATCCGGTCGCCTGTCGTGGGCCCGTACAGGGCGTGGTACGTGCGGCGGTCGACGCTGGTCATGCGCGCTCCTCGGTCGTACGGGTCTTGCGGCTTGCAGGGATGACGACGACTTCACGCTGCTCGCCGGGTTCGAAGGCGAGGGCGGTACCGGCGGCGATGTCGAGCCGCAGCCCGCGGGCGGCCTCGCGGTCGAGTTCCAGCGCCTGGTTGGCCTCGTGCAGCGGGTAGTGCGAGGAGATGTAGACGACGCGGTCGCCGGTGTTGCGGAGGGTGAGGGTGGCGCGCGGCCGCCCCACGTTGATCTCGATGGGAGTCTCGGCGGTGCGTACGGCGCCCGGGCCCTCTGCACTCGCGGGACCGATGGGCCGGTCGACGGCGACCAGTGACGTGCCGCTCGGGAACAGCGCCTCCACCTGCACCGTCGTCACGATGTCGGCGACCCCGTCCAGCACGTCGTCGACGGTGAGCACCCGCTCCGCCGTCTCGATCACCTCGTCCAGGCTCAGCCCGTCCCAGGCGGCCTCCAGGATCTCGTCGCAGATCAGGGCGATCGCCTCGGGGGCGTTGAGCCGGCGTCCGCGCGCGCGGCGCCTGCGCGCGAGTTCGGCGACGGTGAACAGCTCGAGCCGTTCCTGTTCACGAGGGGTCAAGTGCACGGTCGGATGGCCCTCCTGGTCGGTGGGCCCCGGACGCTCCGCCCAGGGATCGCACCAGGATCCTCGGCTCCGGGCACGGAACCAACGTTGAAACATCGCCCTCGCACCACCGAGAATTGGTCACATGCACAATTCCGAAGGTCAGGGCCGCCCCGGCCTGCCCCCGACCTCGCCGCGCATCGCGGAACTCGCCGGGCAGTGCCTGGACAATGTGGACGACCTGATCGGCGAGTGGCTGGCGATGGTCGGCCCGGTGCGCACCGCGTACGCGACCCAGGTACCGGACGTCCAGTTCCGCGATTCGGCCTGGCAGGCCTTCGAGCTGCTGCTGCGCACGGTGGCGCGGCTGCCGGTGCCGCCGCACATCTCGGACGTCTCACGGAGGGTGGGCGAGGAGCGGGCCCGGCAGGGCGTCCCGCTCGACGCGCTCCTGGAGGCGGCGCGGCTCGACTTCCGGGTGGTGTGGCAGGCGCTCGTGAACCGGGCGCGCCCCGAGGACATGGCCGATCTGGCGGGCTCGGCGTACCACGTGTGGGAGGCGGTCGAGCGGCATGTCACCGGCATCATGACGGCGTATCAGCGCACGGTCCTGGAGATGGGGCGCCGCGAGGAGGACGAGCGGCGCATGTGGTTCGCCCGGCTCCTGGAGACGGAGGGCCGCAACCCGACCGTCGTACGCGACGCGGGCCGCGCGCTTGGGCTCGCGGACGACGGCCGGTTCCTGTGCGCGGCGTCGTCCGCGGCGGCCGGGCCAGGCCTTCACCGTGCGGGTCTTGCGCTGCGTGGGGCGGGGGCGGCGGTGCAGCAGCAGATGGTCGGCGGGGACGCGGTCCTCGTGGTGCAGCTCAGCGGCCGGATCACCCGCCCGTACGTCCTGGACCAGTTGCAGGACTCACCGTGCGGGGTGGCTCCGCAGGCGGCCGGGCTCGCCGCCGTGCCGCGGGCCACGGTGCTCGCGGTGGCGACGGCGCAGGTGCTGCCCGCCGACACGCGCTCGCCGCGCCTTCTGGAGGACAGCTGGCTGGACGTCCTCGCGCACCGCGCCGGTGACTTCGGCCGCGACCTGGCGGCGGATGTGCTGGGCGCGCTGCGCGGCCCCGGTGTCACCAACAGCGAGGCGGACCGTCTGCTGCACACCGTCCGGGTCCATTTGTCGGGCTCCGGCTCCATCGCGGACACGGCCGACGCGCTCTACTGCCACCGCAATACGGTGCAGCACCGCTTCAACCGGTTCCACGAGCTGACCGGGCGGGATCTGCGGAGGCCGGCGGACGCGGCGTTGTTGGCGGTGGCGCTGCGGGTGCGGTGAGCGTGGATTGGTTAGCGTTCCGGTGTGCCAGAGGACAAAACTGAGAAGAAGCGGCGGCTCGGTCGACGCGGCAGGCTGATCGTGCTCGCCGTCGTGGGGCTCGCCATCATCGCGGCCGTCGTCGTGACATTGGTGGTGGTCCTCGGCGGGAAGGAGACCACCCGGTCCGAGAAGCTCGTGATCCCCGAGGGGTATCGCGCGACCCAGGTGTACGAGGCCGTGGACAAGGCGCTCGCGGTCGACGGCGGGACCACGAAGAAGGCCGCGTCGAAGGCGCACTTCACCCTGCCGGACGCGGCGGACGGCAACCCGGAGGGCTATCTGTTTCCGGCCACGTATCCCGTGGACAAGAACACCACCCCGGCGTCCCTCCTCTCCTACATGAACAACACCGCCAACCAGCGGCTGAAGGCCGACCATGTCACCAAGGGCGCGGACACCAACGGCGTATCCGTGTACGAGACGGTCGTCATCGCCAGCATCGTGCAGGCGGAGGCCGACACCCACGAGGACATGGGGAAGGTCGCCCGGGTCATCTACAACCGGCTCGACCAGGGCATGAAGCTCCAGATGGACTCCACGATCAACTACGCCCTGAACCGCTCGACCCTCGACACCAGCCATGCCGACACCAGGACCGACAGCCCGTACAACACGTACGAGCACAAGGGCCTGCCGCCCACCCCCATCGGCAATCCCGGGGAGGACGCCCTCGACGCGGCGATCGCCCCGCCCAAGGGCGACTGGCTGTACTTCGTGACGGTCGCGCCCGGGGACACCCGGTTCACGGACAGCTACGAGGAGCAGAAGAAGAACGTCGAGGAGTTCAACTCCCGTCAGGCGAGCGCCAAGGAGTAGCTCGCGAGGTGCGGCGCGAACGCGGGGTGCTCGGAGAGGCGGTGCAGGTACGCGGAGAGCCGGGGGTGGCCGGTCGTCCGATGTGCGGTGTCCGGGTGCACGAGAGTCGACCACAACCGCACGTCGGCGAGGGTGAGTTGGCCGCCAAGGACGAACTCCCTGCCCGCCAACCGCCGTTCGAGGACGTTCAGCGCGCGCAGCAGCGTGGCGAGCCCGGTGTCGTCGCCGCGCCGGGTGGACGCGGTGATGCCCCGCTCGCAGAGCCGGCCCACCGCGTCGATCGCGTCCTCGGCGCCGCGCGGGAGGAGGTCGGGCCCGTGTTCGCCGAAGTGCCGGGCGAGGTCGCGCAGGATGTCCCCGGGGTGGGTGCTGACGATCCGCCCGGTCCAGTCGTCGCTGAGCACCGGCGCCAGGGCCGGCCCGGGATACTGGTGGGACGTGGCCTCGTACAGGGGAGCCAGGGCCCGGTGCCCGCCGCCCGGTGTGTCGGACGCGGCGGGCAGCAGGGTGACCGGGAGTGTGTCGTCGAGCCGGAGCAGGCTGTGGGTGACGGCGATCTGCAGACAGTGCGGGCAGGACGGCGACAGGTGGAGGCGGTAGCGGTGCGGGGCGGCGTAGTAGCCGCTGCGCGCGTCGCAGCCGATCCTGCTCCGGAAGGTGGGCACGGCGGACGGGGCCGGTGCGGACATGCGTCTCCCTGAGGGTGCTCGATCACGGGCGTACGGGCATGCGTACGGAAGTGTCAGGCGTGGGCGGCGAGTTGACCGCCGCCGTGGGGAGAACTCGCCGCGCTGCACACCCGCGCGAGATCGATGTGACGGCGGGACGTGAGCCGGGGCAGGGCCCCGACGGCGGCGCGGGCGGCCTCGCCGCTGAGCTCGCGCGCCGCACCACCCATGATTCCCTACCAGTTCACTAGGATTCCCTTAGAGGAGTGTGTGGCCGCCGGGACTTCGCGTCAAGAGCGCTTCCACTCCTCGGCCAGCAGCTCGTAGGAACGGACCCGGTCGGCGTGGTCGTGGGTGATCGTCGTGATGAGCAGCTCGTCGGCGCCGGTGGCCTCCTGGAGTTGGGCGAGGCGGCGGGCCACGGTGGTCGGCGAGCCGACGAACTGGGTGTCGAGGCGGTCCTGCACGAGCGCCCGGTCGGCGTCGCTCCACTCGAATTCGTGGGCTTCGTCCGGTGTCGGGAAGTCGATGGCACCCTCGGCGTTGCGGATGCTGCGCACCCAGGGGCCGTAGCCGGTGGCGAGTTCGCGGGCGGTGGCATCGTCATCGGCGACGACGACGTCGGCGGAGACACTGACGTACGGCTTGTCGAGGGTGTCGGAGGGCTGGAAGAACGACCGGTAGCCCTCCACCGCCTCCAGCACCGTGGCGGGGCTGACGTGGTAGTTCGCGGCGAACGGCAGTCCGCGCGCGCCCGCCACCTCGGCGCTCTCACCGCCACTGCTGCCCAGGATCCACACGTCGACGTCGGCCCCCTCCCCGGGCACGACGTGCGCCTCGACCCCGTCCGGGGATATGTAGGCGCCGGCGAACAGCGCGAGGATGTCGTCGATCTGCTCGGCGTAGTCCTGCGCCTGCGCGCCCGGCTGCTGGAGCAGCTTGCGTTGCAGCGCGACGCGGGGCGAGCCGAGGAGGTGCTCGAAGGAGAAGCGGGGCGGGATGACGAGGCCGTTGGGGGCGGCGCCGTCGACGACCGGGGTCGCGGTGGGCGTCGGCTCCGCGGGGCGGGCGGGCGGTCGTCCGCCCGAGCGGCCGAGCCCCAGGTCGATGCGCCCGGGGTGCAGCGCGTCGAGGAGACCGAACTCCTCCACCGTGGACAGCGCGGTGCGGTGTCCGAGCTGCACGGCGCCGGAGCCGAGCCGGATGGTCTCGGTGGCGGAGGCGGTCAGGGCGAGGACGACGGCGGGCGAGGTGCCGGCGACGCCGGGGTTGAGGTGGTGCTCGGCGAACCAGTAGCGGGCGTAGCCGAACCGCTCGGCCTGCTGGGCGAGGTCGATCGAGTTGCGCAGGGCGTCGCCCGCGGTCGAGCCGGACGACACCGGGACCAGGTCGAGGACGGCGAGGGGGATGTCAGACACGGGAGAACTCCTCGGTGGTCGCGGGGGCGTCGTCGGGGTGGGCGAGGCCCAGGTGGTCGCGCAGCGTCGTGCCCTCGTACTCCGTACGGAAGACGCCCTGCTCTTGGAGGAGCGGGACCACCTTGTCGGCGAACTCGTCGAGGCCGCCGGGGGTGATGTGCGGGACGAGGATGAAGCCGTCGGAGGCGTCGGCCTGGACGTATTCGTTGATGGTTTTGGCGATGGTGGCCGGGGAGCCGACGAAGTTCTGCCGGTTGCCGGTGTGGATGACGAGGTCGCGGATGGACCACTTGTTGGCGGCGGCGAGCTCGCGCCACTCGCGGGCGGTTGCGAGGGGGTCCCGGTACATGCGGACCTGGGCGCGGCCCTCGGCGATGTGGGTGTCAGCGACGTCCGGGTCGATGTCGGGCAGCGGTCCTTCCGGGTCGTACGAGGACAGGTCCCGGTTCCAGACGAACTCCAGGTGCTTGAGGGCGGTGGCCCCGCTGACCTGGTGGCGGCGCACCTCGCGGGCGAGTTCCTCGGCCTCCGCGTCGGTGTCGGCCAGCGCGAAGGTGGCGGCGGGCAGGATGAGCAACTGGTCCTTTCCGCGGCCGTACTTGGCGAGGCGGGACTTCACGTCCGCGTAGAACTCCCGGCCCGCGTCGAGGGTGCCGTGCCGGCTGAAGATGGCGTCGGCCTCGGCCGCGGCGAACTCGCGGCCCTCGTCGGAGTCACCGGCCTGGAAGACGACCGGGCGGCCCTGCGGGGAGCGCGGGACGTTGAACTGCCCGTGGATGTCGAAGTGTTGTCCGGTGTGGACGAAGGAGCCCGCCTTGGCGTCGCGCAGGAAGGCTCCGGTCTCCTGGTCGGCGAGGATCTCGTCGTCGTGCCAGGAGTCGAACAGTTCGTTCGCGGTGGCGAGGAACTCCCGGGCGCGTGAGTAGCGTTCGCGCTGCGGGAGGAAGCCGCCTCGGCGGAAGTTCTCGCCGGTGAAGGCGTCCCAGGACGTGACGACGTTCCAGGCGGAGCGGCCGCCGGAGAGGTGGTCGAGGCTCGCGAACTGGCGGGCCACCTCGTAGGGCTCGTTGAAGGTGGAGTTGATGGTGCCGGTGAGCCCGATGCGCTCGGTGACGGCGGCGAGCGCGGCGAGGACCGTGAAGGTGTCGGGGCGGCCGACGACATCCAAGTCGTAGATCTCACCGCCCTGTTCGCGCAGGCGCAGCCCCTCGGCGAGGAACAGGAAGTCGAACTTGGCACGTTCGGCGGTGCGCGCGAAGTGGGCGAAGGAGCCGAACTCGATGTGGCTGCCGGCCCGCGGGTCGCTCCACACGGTGGTGTTGTTGACGCCGGGGAAATGGGCGGCCAGGTGGATCTGCTTCAGCGGCTTGGTCATGAGGGTTCCCTCCGGCTCACGCGGCGGCGTAGCGGTTGGCGGGGCGGTCGAGGCCGAGGAGGCCGCGCAGGGTGTCGGCCTCGTACGCGCGTCGGAAGACACCACGGCGCTGGAGTTCGGGGACGAGACCCCGGGTGATCGCCGGGAGGTCGTGTCCTGCGACGGCGGGGCGCAGCCGGAATCCCGTGAGGCCAGCGCCGCTCAACTCCTGGAGTAGATCGGCAAGTTGGACGGGCGTGCCCGCGAAGGTCGGGGCGTCGCTCACGTACGGCGTTCCGTCGAGCGCGTCGAGCCGGTCCCGGCGGGCGGTCGCGACGGCCTCGTCCTCGTCGAGGAACACCACCAGGTCGCCGAAGACATGCAAGGGCTCCCCGGACCGCCCTGCCGTCTCCTGCTCGGCACGGATCCGGCCCACGATGGCGCGGGCCTGCTCGGCGTCGCCCGGGGTGACGTATCCGACGTCGGTGGCGCGGGCGACCAGGCGGTACGGGACGGTGTCGTGCGCGAGGGCGGTGACGAGCGGCTGACCCTGCGGCGGGCGGGGTGTGATGGAGGGGCCGCGGACGCTGAAGTGGCTGCCCTGGAAGTCGATGTAGTGCAGCTTGTCCCGGTCGATGAAGCGGCCCGTCGCGGCGTCCCGAATCTCGGCGCCGTCCTCCCAGCTGTCCCACAGCCGCCGCACGACTTCCACGTAGTCGGCGGCCTCGTCGAAGAGTTCGGTCACCAACTCCCTTGAGTCCGGGCTGTCGTAGGCCTCGATGCGGTCGATGGTGCGGCGGCCGAAGTGGGCGGCCTCGTTCGGGCGGGCGGTGACCTGCACGCGCAGTCCCGCGCGGCCCTCGCTGACGTAGTCGAGGGTGGCGATCGCCTTGGAGAGGTGGAACGGTTCGGTGTGCGTGACCACGGCGGTCGGGACCAGGCCGATGTGCCGGGTCAGCGGGGCGACGCGCGAGGCGATCAGTACGGCGTCGAGGCGGCCGCGGACCTGGTCGGTGCGCTCGTCCGGATCGAGGAAGTGGGCGGACTGCGGGCCGAGTCCGTCCTCGATGGTGACGAAGTCGAGCAGGCCCCGCTCGGCCTCGGCGACGAGCTCCGCCCAGTAGGCGGCGGTGAACAGCTCGCGCGGCCGGGAGACTTGCTCGCGCCAGGAGGCGGGGTGCCACCCGGTGCCGTCGAGGGCGACGGCGAGGTGCAGATGAGGAGAGGGCGAGGGAGACACGAAGGTGCCTTTCTGTGAAAGCCGACAGGTCTGCGAGGGCCGACAGGAGTGGCTACTTGCCGGTCTTCGGCAGGCCGGGCGGGTTGATCCTCGACTTGGTCACGGCCTCGTCGGACAGCCCCCAGCGCTTGAGGACCTTCGCGTAGCTGCCGTTGTCGATGACATGGTCCAGCGCGTCGGCGAGCGGCTTCACGAGCCCGCTGTCCTTCTTGGTGGTGGCGGCGATGAGGCCCTGGAGCTTGGCTCCCGCGCCCGAGTACGTGCCGACGACCTCGGTCTTCCCGGTGCTCGCCGCGTGATAGGCGGCGGTCGGGTTGGGGCCGAGATAGATGTCGATGCGGCCGGACTGCAGGGCGAGATAGGTGTCGGCGTCGTTCTGGTAGTACTTGATGTCGACCGGCTTGCGGCCGGCCTTCGCGTTCGCCTTGCTCCACTCGATGAGCAGCTTCTCCTGGTTGGTGCCGCTGCCCACGGCGACCGTCCTGCCCGCCACGTCCTTCGGTCCCCTGACCTTCAGGCCGCTGCCCTTCTTGGCCTCGAAGCCCAGGTTGTCCTTGCGGTAGGTGGCGAAGTCGTACTTCTCCTTGCGGTCCTCGGTGACCGTGATGTTGCTGAGGCCCACGTCGTACTTGCCGCTGTCGAGGCCGACGAAGATGTTCTCCCAGGAGGCGGTGGTGCGGTGCACCTTGAGGCCGAGGACGTCCGCGACGAGATACGCGAGGTCGGGCTCGACGCCGATGACGGTCTTGTTGTCGGTGGCGTGGAAGCCGAGCGGCGCCGCGGAGCTGGAGGAGCCGATGACCTCGAGGGTGCCTCTCTTGCGGATCCGCTCGGGCACCTCGTCGGCTATGGAGTCGACCTTGCCGGTGGTGACGCGGTGCTGCTCGGGACTGAGGTTGATCTTCGCCTTGGCGCCCGATCCGTCCGCGACCTCGGTCGTGCCGCCGTCGGAGGGGTTGCTGCAGGCAGCGAGCAGCAGGGTGGCCGCGAGCGAGAGCGCGGCCGCGGTGGTGGTGCGGCGCCGGTGGGCGAGGGTGAGAGGCACGGTCGTTGTCCTTGCGTACGAAGGGGAGGGCAGGGGTGGTCGGCGCGGGGCGTTACAGGACCTTGGAGAGGAAGGCACGGGTGCGTTCCTGCTGCGGGGCGTCGAGGACGGCCGCGGGTGTGCCCTGCTCCACGACGACACCGCCGTCCATGAACACCACGGTGTCGGCGACCTCGCGGGCGAAGCCGATCTCGTGGGTGACGACGATCATGGTGGTTCCGGTGCTCGCGAGGTCCTTGATGACATCGAGGACCTCACCCACCAGTTCCGGGTCGAGCGCCGAAGTCGGCTCGTCGAAGAGCAGCACCTTGGGTTCGAGGGCGAGCGCGCGGGCGATGGCGACGCGCTGCTGCTGGCCGCCGGAGAGCTGGCGCGGATAGGAATCGGCCCGGTCGCCGAGCCCCACCCGTTCGAGCAGCGTCCGGGCGGTGTCCTCGGCCTCCTTACGGGGGCGGCGCAGGGCGGAGACGGGGGCCTCGATCAGGTTGTCGAGGACGGTGAGGTGCGGGAAGAGGTTGAAGTCCTGGAAGACGAACCCGATGTGGGTGCGCTGCTTCAGGACGTCCTTCTCCCGCAGTTCGTGCAGCTTGTCGCCCGAGCGGCGGTAGCCGATGAGTTCGCCGTCGATGCTGATCCAGCCGCTGTTCACCTTCTCCAGGTGGTTGATGGTGCGCAGCAGCGTGGACTTGCCCGATCCCGACGGGCCGAGGATCACGGTGACCTCACCGGCATGCACACGCAGGTCGACGCCGCGCAGCACCTCCAGCGGGCCGAAACTCTTGTGGACGTCCTGGATGTCCACCATGGGCTTGCTCATCGTCGGCCTCCCAGGGCACGGAGGGTCTTCGGGGTTCGCGGGGTCTTCAGGGCGGCGCCGCGGGCGTATCGACGTTCCACGTAGTGCTGGGCGATGGAGAGGAGCGAGGTGAGGACCACGTACCAGGCGGTGGCGACGAGGAGCAGCGGGATCACCCGGCCGTTGCGGCCGTAGATGACCTGGGCCTGGTAGAAGAGCTCGCCGATGGACATCACGTAGACCACCGAGGTGCCCTTGAGCAGGCCGATGATCTCGTTGCCCGCCGTGGGCAGGATGGCGCGCATGGCCTGCGGCAGCACGATCCGGCGGATCTGCCGCAGGCGCGGGATGCCGAGGGCGGCGGCGGCCTCCAGCTGGCCCCGGTCGACGGAGATGACACCACCGCGGACGATCTCCGCGGCGTACGCGGCCTGGTGCAGGGTGAGGCCGATGACGGCGGCGCCGATGGTGCCGATGAGGCTGTTGCTGTCGACGGACCAGAACACCGGGCCGAAGGGGATGCCGAGGCCCAACTCCTTGTAGAGCGCGCTGAGGTTGAACCAGAAGACGAGCTGGACGATCATCGGGATGGACCGGAAGATCCAGATGTAGGTCCAGGCCACGGTCTGCAGCACGGGACTCTGCGAGAGCCGCATGAAGGCCAGCACCGTACCGAGCAGGAACCCCAACACCGTCGCGTACGCGGTGAGTTGGAGGGTGACCCAGACGGCCTGCACGATCGTCTCGGACAGGACGTAGTCGCGGAAGACGTCCCATTCCCATACGGGATTGGTCAGCAGGCCGTGCGCGAACTGGGCGACCAGGACGAGCACGGCGGCGGCCGCGACCCAGCGGGCGTAGTGGCGGATCGGGACCACTTTGAGCGAGGCCGGGGGTGTCGGGGCCGGTTCGGTGGGCGCGGCGTCGGTGGGCGCGGCGCCGGCGAGGTGCTTCTCGAACGGCAGCGGGCCGATGGACTCGGGGTCGGCCTCGGTGTCGAAGAGCGGCGTGTACCCGGTGGCCAGGTAGAGACCGCGGGCTTCCGGCTGGCGGGGGCCTGTGGTGAGGTGGATCCGCCGGTAGCCGCGCTCGGCGGCCTCGCGCTCCAGCTCGTCGACCACGCGGCGGGCGAGTCCGCGGCGCCGGTGGGCGGAGTGCGTCCAGATCCGCTTCAGCTCGGCGGTGTCGGCGTCGTAGCGGCGGAAGGCGCCGCCCGCGACGGGCTCACCGTTCTCAAGAATGAGGAGCAGCAGCCCGCCGTGCGCAGGCGTGAACTCCTCGTCCGGGTAACGGGCGATCTCGGCGTGGGCGTCCTTCCCGTACCGGGTCGAGTACTCGTCGCCGAGCTCGCGCAGCAGTGGCTGGACACGGGGGTCGGAGACGGGGACGTGAATGACCGTCACATCCTCGGACGGGGCGGGTGGTTGGGCCAGGGAGGTCACGCGCCCACCGCCGCCCGCGTCCCGGTCCCGCGTGCCGCGCGCTCGGCGTCGCGCTTGGCGACCTCCTCGCGCACGATCGGGATCACGTACCGGCCGAAGTCGATCGCGTCGTCCAGCAGGTCGTAGCCGCGCGCGGAGAGGATGTCGACACCGAGGTCGTAATAGTCGAGGAGCGCCTGGGCCACGGTCTCCGGGGTGCCGACGAGGGCGTTGGAGTTGCCCGCGCCGCCGGTCGCGGCGGCCGTCGGGGTCCAGAGGGCGCGGTCGTAGCGCTCCCCTGCCTCGGCGATGGCGATGAGCCGCTGGGAGCCGGTGTTTTGCGGTTCGGCATGCCCGTGGTGGCGCCTGCCGACGCGCTCGCCCCGCTCCTTCCTGGCCTTGATGGCGCCGACCGTGCGGTGCGCCTTCTCCCAGGCCAGTTCCTCGGTCGGCGCGATGATCGGGCGGAAGGCGACCTGGATGCGCGGGACGTCGGTGCGGCCCGCGGCCTTCGCGGCGGCCTTCACGGTCTCGATCTGCTCGGCGGTCTTCGCCAGCGGCTCGCCCCACAGGCAGTAGATGTCGGCCTCCGCTCCCCCGGCCGCGTACGCGGCCGCCGAGGAACCTCCGAACGAGACGCCGGGACGCGGCTGTTGGACCGGGAAGACGTCACTGACGAAGTCGTGGAAGCGGTAGTGCTCGCCCTCGTGGTCGAAGGGTTCGTGGGTGGTCCAGATCTTCTTGACGAGCTGGATGTACTCGCGGGTGCGGCTGTAGCGCTCGTCCTTGGTGAGGGTGTCGCCCTCGCGGCCCTGTTCCTGGTCGTTGCCGCCGGTGATGAAGTGGACGGTGAGCCGGCCCTCGCTGATCCGGTCGAGGGTGGCGAAGGTCTTGGCGGCGAAGGTGGGGTACGAGACGTTGGGCCGGTGGGCGAGCAGGATCTGCAGGCGGTCGAGCCGGCTCGCGATGTAGGCGGCGGCCGGCGCCGGGTCGGGCGACCCGGACCCGTACGCGAACAGCACCCGGTCCCAGTCGTGGTCCTCATGGGCGCGGGCGAGACGGAGTGTGTACTCCTTGTCGAAGGCGGCGCCGGAACGGGGAGTGGTTTCGGAGCCGTCGTTGGTGGCGGCGATGCCGAGGAATTCCACGGGCATGGGGTGGGCCTTTCTCAGGCGGCGAGAACCGCGTGCGGGCAGGCCGGAACAGCCGTGCGCGCAGGCGGAATTGACGACTCGTCACGCAGACGGGTCGATACGGGCGTGACGACGCGGGGCGTCGTGTGATGCGGTGGTGTGGCAGCGCGCGAGGCGTGAGATCTCGGCCCCGGACGGGATCACAGAGAGAGCCACCAAAGGCTCATCCAGGTATCACCGGGGGAGGTCACCGAGGAGGTCACCGAGAGAGAAAAGGGCCGGTCAGAGGGCCCGCTGCCGATTCAGGCGCAACACGCCGCGGACCACACCCGACCGAAGTCGATGTGGTCACGCGAGACCAAGCGCTGGGCAGTCATGGACCAATTGAGCCGTCCGGAGGGCCGTTTCGTCAAGCCGCGCTCGAATGTCGGACGGCGTCGGGCCGGCTCGTGGGCGGCCGTCAGCCCGATCAGGCGGAGCCGACGGCCGCCTGCCGCTGGGCCCGGCGGTGCTCGACACCGCTCAGCAGCCGGTTCCGCTGTTCCTCGTCCGTCGCCGCGGCCGCCGCGGCCAGGGCCAGCGCAGAGGCCCCGTCCGTCACCGCCCGGTCCGCGCCGGGGGTCGTGCCGTGGGCCGCGAACTCGACGGTGTGCTGGCTCGCGCCCGCGGTGTCGTAGCCGATGGTGGGGTGGATCGCGGGCAGGAGGCGGGACACGTTGCCCATGTCGGTGGACGCGGTGGTGGCGCCGTGCCGGGACAGCGGGGTGCGGCCGAGGGAGCGGGCGGCCGCGACGTAGGCCTCGGTCAGGAACGGGTCCTGGCGCAGATCCGCGAAGTCCCTCCCGTGCGGGGCGAGTTCGAGGGTGGCCCCGGTGGCGAGGGCGCCCGCCTCGAAGCAGGCGCGGACCCGCCACTGGACCGCCGTGAGCTGTTCGACGGTCGGGGCCCGCACCTCGTAGCGGGCGGCGGCGGTGTCGGGGATGACGTTCGGGGCCCGGCCCCCGTCGGTGACGATGCCGTGGACCAGGGAGCCCGGCGGCAGCTGCTGGCGCAGCACGCCGATCGCGGTCTGGGCGACGGTCAGCGCGTCGAGCGCGTTCACGCCCTCCCAGGGGGCGAGGGCCGCGTGTGCCGGCCGGCCCCGGTAGATGATGTCCCAGGCGCCGATCGCGAGGGAGGAGGCTCCGACGGTGTCCTCCTGGGCGGCGTGCGCCATCAGTGCCGCGGCCACGTCGTCAAAGACGCCCGCCTCGATGAGCAGCACCTTGCCGCCGATGTCCTCCTCGGCCGGCGTGCCGATGAGCCGTACGGTGACGCCGAGCCGGTCCGCGACGGCCGCGAGGCCGAGCGCCGCGCCGACCGCCGCCGCGCCGTTCACGTTGTGCCCGCAGGCGTGGCCGATGCCGGGCAGCGCGTCGTACTCGGCACAGAAGGCGAGCACCAACTCGCCGCTGCCGTATGTCGCGTCGAGCGCGGTGGGCAGCGAGTCGAGGGGGCGGGTGACCGTGAACCCGGCCGCGTCGAGCAGCTCGGCGATCTTCGTGGCCGAGCGGTGTTCCTGGAGGGCGGTCTCGGGTTCGGCGTGCAGGCTGTGGCTGAGGGCGATGAGTTGCTCGCGCCGGCTGCGGACTGCCTGTGTCACCTCGTCGTACAGAGAGGGCAGGGAAGGCGTCGTCGTCATGCGAGGCTCTCCTTCGCGTCGGCGGGTACGACGGTGTCGGCCGTGGCACCGCTCCCGTACAGCAGCGCGAGAGCCCCGCCGAGCAGGGCGACCGCGGCGCAGGCGCCCCAGCTAAACACGTAGCCGGACAGTGCGATGTGGCCGCCGAGTTGGTGTGCGGAGAAGAGGCCGCCGATGACGGCGGCACCGATGGCCGCGCCCAGCGACAGGGCGAGTTCGTTGATGCCCACGGCCAGCGCGGTCTGCCGCTCGGGCACGATCTCCGCCGACAGGGTCCGTGTGATGGACTCGAAGACACCGGTGGCGAGGCCGACGATCAGCGCCGACGCGATGTACTGCGGGAGCGTGGCGTGGAAGAGGATCAGGCCCAGGAATCCGAGCCCGATGAGGGCTCCGCCCGCGGCCAGGACGGCGCGGTCGCCGATGCGGCGGGCCAGGCGCGGCGTGGCGGTGGAGCCGGCGAAGCCCATGACCACCATGGCCAGGGACACCGTCGCGATGGACCGCGGGCCGAGCCCCATGCCGTAGCCGACGGCGGCCGGGTCGGCCCCGAGGAACAGGGCGTTGGCGCCGAGGAACCCGATCGTGCCGAAGGCCGCGCAGAACGTGTGCGCGCTGACCGCAGCGAGCCGCCGGTCCCGCAGCATGCGGACGCTCACCAGCGGCTGGGCCGCACGGCGCTCCACCGTCACCCAGGCGAGGAACACGACCACCGCGAGGGCGCCCGTGCCCAGGGAGCGTGCCGAGGTCCACCCCCACGTGCCGCCCTGCGCGAGCAGCAGGACCAGCGCGACGAGCCCGATGGTCAACAGCGCCGCCGCCCCGTAGTGGAACCGGCCGCCGAACTCCCCGTCGCTGTCCGGCAGTACGAGGCCCGCGGCCAGGGCGAGCACGGCCACCGGCACCGCCGCCCACAGCCCGGCCTCGGCGTGCCGCTCGCTGAGGGCGCCCGCCACGAGGCCGCCCGCGCCGACGGCGATCAGCAGGGCGCCGACCAGGAGCGACATCCCGGTGCGGCCGCGTTCCGGGGCACGCGAGCGCAGGATGCCCGCGAGCAGCGGGAAGAATCCGACCACCGCGCCCTGCAGGACCATCCCCACGGCGAGCGTCACCACCGTCGGCCGCACCGCCATCAGCAGCGAACCGGCCGCGACCATCGTGAGGGCCACCCGCAGCAGCCGACGGTGGCCGTACAGATCGCCGAGGCGCGAGAGCAGTGGTGTGAGCACGGCGAACGCGCACTGCGACAGCAGATAGAGATTGTTCTGAGCCACTCCGCCGATGCCGAGCCGCTGCCCCAACTCCGGGAGGAGCGGCGTGAGATAGCCCTGTACGACGCCGCTGAACACGACGACGACCGCCATCGCTCCGAGCATGCCGCGGCCGGTGCCCACCGCTGATCCACGTGTACCCACGTCTGCGCCCACCGGGGACGTCCCTTCTGGCAGGAATCAAATCCGGTGGCTACTGTGCGGGCTGCGGTCGCACCGGTCCGCGGATTCGTCGGAAACAACCACGGAGGGGACACAGGATGCGAGAAACGGTCACCGCGAGCGAGCTGGACCTGGCACTCGTCAACGCCCTCCAGCTGCGCCCCCGCGCCTCCTGGACCGAACTCGCACCGCCGCTGGGTGTCACCGCGAGCACCCTCGCCCGCCGCTGGGACCGGCTGACCGCGGAGGGGCTCGCCTGGGTGTACGCGGCGCCGGGACGGGAGTTCTCGCGCACGCGCTGCACGGCGTTCGTCCTGGTGCGCTGCCGGCCCGGCGCCCGGATGCGTATCGCTCAAGAGCTGCGCGTGCACGACGAGGCCGTGACCATCGAGCTCACCGGCCCCGGCAGCGCCGATCTGCTCATCGACGTCCTCGCGCCCGACCTGCCCGCGCTCACCCGTTTCGTGACGACACACCTCGAACCGCTGCCCGGTGTCACCGCCGTCGACTGCCTCTTCGCCACATCCCTCTACGTGGAGGGCAGCCGCTGGCGGCTCCGCTCCCTGGACCCGGCGCAGCTCAGCGCCCTGGGCCGGGCGGGCACGCGCGCGTCCGAGCCCGCACCGACGCTCGAACTCGACGCGGTGGACCGGGCGTTGCTCGACGCGCTGGTCGGCGACGGCCGCCTCGGCCTCGCGGCGCTCGCCGAACACACCGGCACCAGCCCCGCCACCGTCCGCCGCCGCCTGCACCGGCTCACCGACTCGGGTGTCCTCACCTTCCGCTGCGACATGGCGGACGCGCTCGCGGGCCGCCCGCTCCCCGTCTCACTCCTCGGCCGTGTCCCGGCCCGTGACATCGCCTCCGTCCACCGCGCCCTCGCCGCACTGCCCGAGTGCCGCCTCGTCGCCGCGGTCACCGGCCGGACGAACATCTTCACCACCCTGTGGGTACGCGACCTCGGCGACATCCAACACCGCGAGACATCCCTGGGCACGCGCCTGCCGACGCTGGAGGTCACGGACCGGATCGTCGGCCTGCACACGGTCAAGCGCATGGGCCACCTGCTGGACGAGGACGGCAGACGCGTGGGGGTAAGGCCGATCAGGCCCTGGTGAGGGTCACCGCGGGGTGCGCACGGACGTGGCGGGGTCGGACGCCGCCTCCTGCCGACGCCCCCGCATGAGCATGATCTGGCCCAGGAGGGTCGATGCCACGCCGCCCACCGCGCCGATCAGGTAGGCGACCGCCTTGATGATCTCCGCGGTGCTGTTGGTGCTCGCGGCCGGCTCCACAGGAGGCTGGTAGGTCGGCGGCGCGGAGGGTGCCTGATCGGTCGGCGTCGGAGGGGGCGTCGCGTACGTCGGAGGGGCGGTCGCGTGAGGCGCCGGTACGCCCCCTCCGGCCGAGTCCCACGGGGCCCAACTCCCGGCGCTCCGCGCGTGGATCGCGTACACCAGCACGGTGACGAACAGGAGCAGGAATCCGGCCCAGGACAGGCTCCGCCCCAGCCTTCGGCGTCCAGGAACAACCTCGATCTCCCCCATGACACCAGCCTAGGCCGAATCGCCTGCCCCATGCACCTACTTGCGCCGCTCCGACAGGTCCTAGCTCGCTCGCAGCGACTCCAGCGCCTTCTCGATGCGTCGCGCACGCGTCTCGGGCTTCTTCGCGGACTCGATCGCGAGGACGTGCTGCCGTTTGCGGCTGTGGGAGAGGCGGTCGTAGGCCGCGCGGGCCGTCGGGTCCGCGTCGAGGGCGTGGGCGAAGTCCTCGGGCTCGGTCACGGTGCGGGGCTCGGTGTCGAGCCGCAGGTCGACCTCGACCTCCTCCCCCGTCTCGACACCCGCGGCCTCCCGGTTCGCCTTGCTCAGGCCGAGCAGACACCGGCCGCGCATGATGGCCACTCTGCTGCGCCACGTGTGCCCATTCACCGTGATGACCACCGGGGGCCGCTTGCCACCACCGAGCTCGTCCACCAGCTCCGAAGGAACCTCAAGGCCGCGCATCGGCTCCGGGGGTTCGACGTACGTCCGGAACTTCATGTGTGCTCCCGTTCTCGCGAAGGCCGTCCAATCGGGAGCGTAAGGGATCTTGACCACCAAGCAGTGACTGCTTAGCTTCGGTCCGTGATCCGCTTCGATCATCTTGCGGCCAACTCACCTGGCCGCAAGCCTTTTCGCGAGGAGCCGCCGAATGTGTGAGTCCTGCTGTCCCACGCCGCGTACACCCCGTATGAGCCGCGCGCAGTTCCTCCAGCTGGCCGGTGCCGGGGCCGCCGCGATGGCCGTGTCCGGCACGTTCGCCGGGGCCGCCTCCGCCGCTTCCCGGCCGGCGAAGGCCGAGCGGCCGGGGCCGCTGCTCGTCGACAACGTGCGCGGCTACACGCTCGCGCGCGGCAGGCTGCGCAGATTCTCCCGGATGCTGCTCACACCCGAGGGGCGTGTCGCCGCGCTCGACATCGGCGCGACCCCCAAGGGCATACGCCGCCTCGACGGACACGGCCGCGTCCTGCTGCCCGGACTGCACGACGCGCACGGTCACTTGTGGGGGCTCGGCGCCCTCGCCGTGGAGCTGAACCTCGTCGGGACCCGTTCCCTGAAGGAGGCCATGGACCGGCTCGCCGCGTACGACACCGCGCACCCCGACGACCCGTGGATTTTCGGCCGGGGCTGGAACGAGGTCGTGTGGGGGCTCGGCCGGCTGCCCAATGCCGCCGATCTGGACCCGGTCGTGGACGACCGGCCGGTGTGGCTGGGGCGGGTGGACGGGCACGCCGGTGTCGCCAACTCCGCGGCGCTGAAGGCCGTCGGCATCACCGCCGACACCCCCGACCCCGACGGCGGGCGCATCGTGCGCGACGGCGCGGGCAATCCGACCGGTGTCCTCATCGACGCCGCGCAGGCGCTCGTGGAGGGCAAGCTTCCCGAGCCCACCCTGGAGGACGTACGGGCCCGTGCGCTCGCCGCGCAGAAGCAGCTCGGCGGCGTGGGCATGACGTCCGTGTCGGAGGCGGGCACGGACGCGAGCGGAGTCGTCGTGCTGCGGCAGCTCGCGGACGAGGGTGCGCTGACCATCCGCGTGAACGCCTTCCTCTCCTACAAGGCGTTCACCGACATCGGCGCGGACGCCCGCACCGACTCCTACGCCGACGACATGATCCGCATCCGTACCGTGAAGCAGTACATCGACGGCGCGCTCGGCAGCCACGGCGCCGCGCTCCTCGCGCCGTACGCCGACGACCCGGACTCCAGCGGGCTGCTCCAGGTGGAGCCGGAGGAGTTGCAGCGCCGCGTCGAGCAAGTGGTGCGCGGCGGCTACCAGTCGGCGGTGCACGCCATCGGCGACCGCGGCAACCGTGTCGTCCTGGACGCGTACGAGCAGACGTTCCGGCGCGTCGGCGACGCCGGGATGCGGCACCGTATCGAGCATGCGCAGGTGCTCTCGCCCGAGGACATCCCGCGGCTTCGCAGGCTCGGCATCATCGCGTCGATGCAGCCGGTGCACGCCACCGACGACATGAACATGGCCGAGGACCGGATCGGGCCCGAACGCATCAAGGGCGCCTACGCCTGGCGCACCCTCATCGACCAGGGCACGCACCTGCCCTCGGGCTCGGACTTCCCCGTCTCGTCCGAGAACCCCTTCGACGGCCTGCACGCCGCCGTCACCCGCACCGACCGGGACGGGAAGCCGTCCGGCGGCTGGTACCCGGAGCAGGCCATGACGCCGGTGGAGGCGCTGCGTTCGTACACGGTGGAGCCCGCGCACGCGGCGCACCAGGAACATGTCCTCGGCACGCTGGAGCCGGGCAAGTGGGGCGACTTCGTCCTCACCGACACGGACCCGTTCGACCTGCCGTCCGGCCGGGCGGTGTGGCAGACGAAGGTGCTGCAGACGTGGGTCGCGGGGAAGCGGGTCGGCGAGTACGGCGAGCTGTGACGCGCGGCGGCGTCACGGGCGTACGAACGCGCGGCGGGCCTCACGGTCGTACGAACGCCCGCCGCGCGTGGCCCAGGAGTTCGCGCAGTGCCGGGTTGTGCGCCCGCTTCCAGACCAGGGCGAGCAGCGCCGGAGTGTCGACGTCGTCGATGGTGCGGGCGGTGAGCCCGTCGGGGTGATCCGCGACCATCGACTCGCTCAGGACGGCGACGCCGAGGCCGCGGTCGGCGAGGGCGGCGATGGAGTCCGCGGCACTGGCCTGCAGCGCGATCGTGGGGTGCAGGCCCTGCGCGGCGCAGGCCCGGTCGAACACCGTGCGCAGGCCGGTGCCGGGCGGCATGCAGACGATCGGGTGGGACATCAAGTCCTGCAGTACGACGCGTTGTTGCTCGGCCAGCGGGTGCCCGGCCGGGACCGCCACGACGAGTCGTTCGTCGATGATGGTCAGCGAGTCGAGTCCGTCGGGGGTGCTGTGCGCGGCGCCGATGAGCGCCAGGTCGACATCGCCTGCGCGCACTCCCTCGACGAGCCGGTCGGAGCCGTCCTCCAGGAGCGAGAGCTCGACGCCCGGGTGCGCCTCGTGGAACGCGGCGAGGGCGTCGAACAGCGGGGTGATGGTGCAGCCGATGACCATGCCGACGGTGAGCCGCCCCCTGATCAGTTCGGACACCTCGGCCACCGCCCGGCCGATGGTCCCGGCCGCGGCGAGGGTGGCGCGGGCGTGTTCGAGCGCGGCCTTGCCCGCGACGGTGAGCGTGACGGTGCGGGACGAGCGGTCGAACAGCTCCGCCCCGAGCTCACGCTCCAGCTGCCGGATCTGCGCGCTGACGCCGGACTGGCTGATGTGCACCCGCTCGGCGGCGCGCGTGAAGTTCTGCTCCTCGGCGACCGCGACGAAGTACTCGAGCTGCCTCATCTCCATGGCACCCATTGTCCATGACCGCAGCTTCTGGTTTCCAGCAGAAGCATCTGTTGGACTTCTGGTCGGCAGCCCGCGACGCTGGAAGCACCAAGCCAGGAACGGTGACCAGCGCCAGGAGGAATCCCATGTCGGAGTACGAGAAGGCCATGCGCCCCGAGGACATCACCCGCCTGTTCGTCGAGCGGTCCAACGCGGGCGACGCGGCCGGCGTCGCCGCGCTCTACGAAGAGAACGCGGTGCTGGCCTACCCGCCCGGCCAGGAGACGGTCGGGCGGGAGGCGATCCGCGTGCTGTGGGAGAAGGTGCTGGCGAACCGCCCCCACTTCGAGCCGGAGCAGCCGCTGCCGACGCTGGTCAGCGGTGACATCGCGCTGACGTCGACCCCGCCGAAGGACGGGACGGGGGCCCGTGCCCAGGTCGTGCGCCGACAGCCGGACGGAAGCTGGCTGCGCCTCCTCGACCAGCCCGAGTTCGCACCCCCGACGAGCTGAACGGACCGTCAGCCGAGCTTCGCGATCTGCTTCTCGATGACGTCGGTCGGCTGCGCGTAGGACTCGCCGCGGGTGACCGCCGCGATGTTGAACGACGAGAACCCGGCGAGCGTGCCGCCGACCCGTACGACGGCGACCTTGGTGTCGGCGGGCGTGCCGTCCTCCTTCGTCCCGACGGTCCACGCGACGGCGTCGTCACCGACCGCGAGCTTCTCGCTCTTGACACCGGTGACCTGCATCTTCTCGCCGTCCGTCGTCATGGAGAAGCCCGCCGCACACTTCTTGCCCGCCGCCCGCAGCGCGTCGAGGGCACGCTGCGCGCCGTCCCCGTCGTACGACCAGAGGGCGGTCATGGTCTTGGTGATGTCGAGGGAGTCGATCGTCGCGTCCTTCGCCTCCTGCTCACTCATGTCCGCGAGCTCGTCCATCGAGGGCATGCCCTTCTTGGCCTTCGCGGACTCGTGCACGGCGAGCCGCCGCACGCTCGCCTCGGGGTCGGCCGAGGGCAGCGACGAGAGGACATGACCCACCGGGTCGCACGCGGCCTTGCCGACGGAGACGGTGCCGGGCGCGAAGACATCCTTCTTGCCCGGCTCGGTGATCTTCTGCCCCTTCACGTCCCCCTGCACGAGCACCCGCTTCTCCAACTGCGCGGCGGTGAGCGCCTTCACCGCGGCCGGCGAGGCACTCGCCTTCGCGTCCGCCGCGTCACCGCCGCCCTGCCCCGCACCGCAGGCGGTGACGACGAGCGAACAAGCGGCGGCGGATACGGCCAGGGCGGTGCGACGGACAGCAGTGGAACGCATGGTGCGTGGTGCCTCTCTCGGTGCCTGCTCCGCGCCGGTCGCGGCACGGAGTTGTCGCACACATGACCACCAAGATCGGTTAAAGGTTGTACGACGCCTCGCGTTCCCAGCACTGAGGCCTACACGGAGAGCAGCGGCACCAGTCGCGCCACCGGCGGCAGTTCGTCGTGCCGCTCCGGGGAGGCCGAGAAGGCCTGGATCACGAGGGCAGCGAAGCGGCGGGAGGCGGCGACGCGGGCGGACGTCGACGCGACCTGGATGCCTTTGTTGGCCATGAGCATCAGGATCAGGTCGTCCAGCACGAAGTCGGGGCGCAGATGCCCGGCGTCCTTGGCGCGGCGGGCGAGCTCAGCGATGACCTTCAGCGTGTACGCACGGTTCTCGGCGAAGTCCAGGGCCTCGGGGAAGGCCGACATGAACGCCTCGGTGAAGCCGCGGTCGCGGGCGTGCATCTCGCAGGTCGTCTCGACGACACGGCAGAACCCGCGCCATGGATCCGGGTCGGCGAACGCTTCGTCCACGAGCCCGCGGCACACCCGCATCTCCTCCGCGAAGGCCGCCGTCACCAGGTCCTGCTTGGTCGGGAAGCGGCGGTAGAGGGTGGCGGGGCCGACCCCGGCGCGGCGGGCGATCTCCCGCATCGGCACGTTCAGGCCGTCGGCGGCGAACACGGCGCGGGCCGCGTCGAGGATGCGTTCGCGGTTGTCGAGGGCGTCGGAGCGCAGCGTCTGAGGCAAACGTTCGGTCACCTCTCTCACTTTACTCAAACGGACGGGGGCGTCCGTTAACGTCCGAAAGCCTCACCCCGAGACACCCGAGACACCCGAGGAGTCCCCGTGAAGGCCATTGCGATCCAGGAATTCGGACGCCCCGAGGGCATGGCGGTCGTCGACCTGCCGGCCCCGGCCCCCGCCGCCGGGCAGGTACTGATCGCCACGGAGGCGATCGGCGTCGGCGGGGTCGACGCCCTGATCCGCAGCGGCGCCCTCGCCTCGTACGGCTTGTTCCAGGAGGGCCATGTGCCCGGCAGCGAGGTGGCGGGCACCGTGACCGCGGTAGGCGCCGGCGTGGACACCTCGTGGGTGGGCCGGCGCGTCTGGGCGTTCACCGGCACGGGCGGCGGCTACGTCGAGCAGACCGTCGCCGCCGTGGACGCGGTCCTCCCCCTGCCCGCGGAGCTGTCCGCCGCCGACGCGGTGACCCTCGGCACCTCCGCCGTGCTCGCGCACTTCGCCCTGCGCCACGCCCACTTCGCCCCCGGCGAGTCCGTGCTGGTGCGCGGCGCGGCCGGCAGCCTGGGCATCCCGACCGTGCAGCTCGCGGCGCGCGGCGGGGCGAGCGCGGTGGCGGTCACGACCTCGTCGGCGAAGCGCGGCGAACGCCTGCGCAAGCTGGGCGCGACCCACGTACTGGACCGCACCGGCGCCCCCATCGGCGCCGATGCCGATGCCGATGCCGATGCCGATGCCCCCGAGGGGTACGACGTCATCATCGACATCATCGGCGGACCGGACATGACCTCGTTCCTCGACCGCCTCAACCCCAACGGCCGCCTGGTGGCGGTCGGCATGATCGCGGGGCCTCCGCCCGCGGACCTCGCCGCGCACATGACGACCGCGTTCCAGAAGTCGATGTCGTTCGCCACCTTCAGCACCGCCACGGTGCCCGAGGCCGCTCAACGCGCCCTGCGCACCGAGCTGTTCGCCGGAGAGATCGCCCTGGATCCGGTGGTGCACGCAGTGCTCCCGCTGGAACAGGCCGTGCGGGCACACCAGTTGATGGACTCCGGTGAGGCCTTCGGCCGGATCGTGCTCGTGCCGTAGGGCGACAGGCCCCGGGGCCTTCGGCCGGCTCAGCGCGCCAGCGCCCTGCCGATCTCCCCCGCCGCATCCATGACCTGGGCCGCGAGATCCGCCCGGGCGTGGCCCGCCTCGGTCAGGCGGCGGGTGGGGCCCGCGATGCTGATGGCGCCGACCGTACGGCCGGAGGCGGCGCGGAGCGGGGCGCCGATCGCGGCCCTGCCGTCCGCGTGCTCGTCGACGGCGGCGGCCCAGCCCCGGCGGCGTATCTCGTACAACTCGGCGGCCAGGGCGGCACGTTCGGTGATGCTGCGGTCGGTGAAGGCCGGGAGCTTCTCGGGTACGTCCAGGTCGTGGTCGAAGGCGAGCAGCGTCTTGCCCACGGCCGAGGCGTGCAGCGGCAAGTAGGCGCCCATGCGCAGGACTTGGGCGCTGTCGTCGGGGCGGAAGACGTGGTGGACGACGAGGGCCCCGTCCTCGTGCGGGGTGGCGATCCAGACCGATTCGCCGCTGCGCGCGGCGAGCGTGTCGGCGCTGTGCAGGGAGCGGGCGCGCAGCTCGTTCGTGTCGAGGTCGCCGTTGCTCAGGTGGAGCAGCGAGGCGCCGATCCGGTACTTGCCGGTGGCCGGCTCCCGTTCCACCAGGCCCGCCGCGACCAGCGTGCCGAGGATGCCGTCCAGGGACTCCTGGGGCAGCCCCATCGCCCGGGCCAGCTCCGCCACCCCGAACGCCCGGCGTCCGGACGCGAGCAGCCGCAGGACCAGCGCCGCCCGCTCCACCGACTGGATCCGCTCTGCCACGCGGGCACGGTAGCCCACCGTTGGTCGGCCGTGGCCCGCGGGCCTACCTTCGTAGACGTCAAGACATCACCGGACCGACGATTCCCGACGTTTCCCGACGATTCCCGCGGAGATGAGCACCCCATGTCGAAGATCCTTTTCGTGGTGACCGGCGCCGACCACTGGACTCTGGCCGACGGCAGCCACCACCCCACCGGGTTCTGGGCCGAGGAGGCCATCGCCCCGTACGACGCGTTCAAGGCGGCGGGGCACGAGATCGTCGTGGCGACGCCGGGCGGCGTCGTCCCCACCGTCGACGCGGGCAGCCTCGCGCCCGAGTTCAACGACGGCCAGGAGAACGCCGCCCGGATGGCCGCCGCCGTGTCCTCGAACGCCGAGCTGGCCTCCCCCGTCAAGCTGGAGGAGGTGGACCTGGACGACTACGCCGCCGTCTTCTACCCCGGCGGCCACGGCCCGATGGAGGACCTGGCCGTCAACGCCGAATCCGGCGCTCTGCTCACCCGCGCCCTGGAGTCGGGCAAGCCGCTCGGTGTCGTCTGCCACGCGCCCGCGGCGATGCTGGCGGCCACGAAGGCCGACGGCGGCAACGCGTTCGCCGGCTACGACGTCGCCGCGTTCACCAACGTCGAGGAGGCCCAGGCCGGCTTCGCCGACAAGGCACGGTGGCTGCTCCAGGACCGGCTCACGGAGGCCGGTGTGAACGTCCGGGTCGGCGAGCCGTGGGCGCCGCACGTGATCGTCGACCGCAACCTGGTCACCGGGCAGAACCCGGCCTCCGCAGCCCCGCTCGCGGCCGAACTGCTGGAAAAGCTGGCCTGATCACCGATAAAGGCTGGCCTGACCACCGATGTTCCCCACGGATGACACAGTGGACCCAAGCGTTCCGTTCGTCTCGTGGAGGTTCCCCCCGCATGCGTCTGCTGCTCATACGTCACGGCCAGACCCCGTCCAACCTCAAGCGGCTCCTGGACTCAGCGGCGCCGGGCCCCGGCCTGACGCCGCTCGGTCTGGAGCAGGCGGAGGCGCTCCCCCGGACGCTGGCCGACGAGCGGATCGACGCCCTGTACGCCTCCACCCTGATCCGCACGCAGCTCACCGCCGAGCCGCTGTCCAAGGCGACGGGTCTCGACGTCGTGATCCGGGACGGGATCCGTGAGATCGCGGCGGGTGACCTGGAGATGCGCGGCGACGACGAGTCCGCGCAGAAGTACCTCAACACCGCCTTCGCCTGGTCCTCCGGCGACACCGCGCTCCGGATGCCCGGCGGCGAGACCGGCGAGGAGACGCTCGACCGCTTCGACGCCGTGGTCGCCGAGGCGGCCGGAACGGGCGCGGACACCGTGGCCATGGTCAGCCACGGTGCCGTGATCCGGACGTGGACAGCCGCGCGGGCGGGCAACGTGGATGTCGCCTTCGTCGCCGCCCACCCGCTGCCCAACACGGGCATCGTCACCCTCTCCGGCTCGCCGGAGCAGGGCTGGGAGCTCGAGCTGTGGGAGGGTCGACCGCTCCGGCCGCTCGGTCAGTGAGCCCCGCCGGGCCCGGCTTCCTCAGGAGCCGAGGACGGCCGGGTCCGGGCCCACGCGCTCGCCCGTTTCCAGGCCTGCGAGCGCGGCCATGTCGTCCGCGGCCAGCTCGAAGTCGAAGACGGCGATGTTCTCGCGGATGCGGGACGGGGTCACCGACTTCGGGATGACGACGTTGCCGAGCTGGAGGTGCCAGCGCAGCACGATCTGCGCGGGGCTGCGGTCGTACTTGCGGGCGAGCGCGGTGACGATCTCGTCGTCCAGGACGCCGTTGCCGCGGCCCAGCGGGGACCACGCCTCCGTCGCGATGCCGTGCTTCGCGTCGTACGCGCGCAGCTCGCTCTGCTGCAGGCGCGGGTGCAGCTCGATCTGGTTGAGGGCCGGGACGACGGAGGTCTCGGCGGCGAGCCGGTCCAGGTGCTCGGGCAGGAAGTTGGAGACGCCGATGGCCCGGGCCCGGCCACTGGCGAGGATCTCCTCGAACGCCTGCCACGTCTCGACGTACTTGTCGCGCGACGGCACCGGCCAGTGGATCAGGTACAGGTCGACGTAGTCCATGCCGAGCCGGTCCAGCGAGGCGTCGAACGCGCGCAGCGCGGTGTCCCTGCCCTGCTCGGTGTTCCACAGCTTCGTGGTGACGAAGACGTCCTCACGGGCCAGACCGTAGTCGGCGATGGCGCGGCCGGTGCCCTTCTCGTTCTCGTACAGGGCCGCCGTGTCGATGCTGCGGTAGCCGGCGTCGAGGGCGCTCGTGACCGCGGCGTGCGCCTCGTCGTCGGGGACCTGGAAGACGCCGAAGCCGAGCTGCGGCATGGTCACGCCGTTGTTGAGGGTGACCTCGGGAGTGGTGCTCATGACTCGTGTGTCCTTACGTGGTGACTCAAGTCCGGTGTCTCGTCATGTCTCGTGATACAGGCGCACGTCGCTGGAGGCGCACGTCGCTGAAGGCGCACGCCCGCCCTCTCCAACGTACGTCTCTTCGGTACGGATGGTTCACGGCCGTCAGGGCGTCCCGTGCGGGTTCGCGGTGCTGCCCTCCGTACTCAGCAGGACGACGACCGACGCCGGGCCGAGGCCCAGTGCGGCGCGCCGTTCGTCGGCGCCCGTGCCGGTGAGGGCCGCGCTCAGGCCGGCGAGGGGTGCGGCGCCGCAGGGTCCCGAGGACACGCCGAGGTCGGCGAGGCGGGCGGCGGCGCGGGCGCTGTCGGTGTCCCGGACGGCGACCGCCGCGTCGAGGCCCGCGTGCAGGTACGGCCAGGCGAGCGTGGAGGGTGTGCCGCAGTTCAGGCCGGCCATGGTGGTGTCTCCCGTGGTGACGCCGACGGGTTCGCCGCGGGTGAGGCTTTCGAGGACGCAGGCCGCGGACTCCGGCTCCACGGAGAGCAGCGCGGGCGCACGCCCCGAGGGGCGGCTGCGGTAGTGCGTGACCACGGCCTGGGCCAGCGACCCGACCCCCACCGGCACGACGACGAGGTCCGGTCCCTCCGCGCCCGCTCGGCCCACTCGGCCCGCCAACTGCTCGTCCACCTCGGCGCAGAGCGTGGAGTAGCCCTCGACGATCCACCCCGGGATCCGCTCGTAGCCGGGCCACGCGGTGTCCTGGACCAGAACCGCGTCCGGCGCCGCGGCCATCTCCGCCGCGCGTCGCACCGCCTCGTCGTACGTCCCCCGCACCTCGGTGACCTGCGCGCCTTCCGCGACGATGGCCGCCACGGCGCCCGGGTGCACGCCCCGCGGTACGAGCACGTGGGCGCGCTGCCCGAACAGCCGGGCCGTGCGGGCGAGGGCCCGGCCGTGGTTGCCGTCGGTGGCGGTCACGAGGGTGACCGGGCCCCGCACCTCGGCGAGCACCCGATGAACGGCCCAGGACACACCCAACGCCTTGAACGCGGGCAGCCCGAGACGACTCGACTCGTCCTTGACGAAGACTCGGCCGACCCCGAAGTCCTGGGCCAGTTCCGGTAGTTCGGTCAACGGTGTCGGCGCGTACTCGGGCAACGCGGTATGGAATGCGCGCACATCGGCGGATGCGGGCTCACAGCGCCAGGCGCGGGCGCCGGACCGTACGGTCCACGGCAGCGGGTCACGAGGGAAGTCAGGTTTCTCGCTCACAAGATCAGCGTGCAGCCCTCCCTGGCCATCGGTCCAGCGAATGTTGTCGACAGGAACTCATCGGCAGAACCATGCGCAAGGCGCTAGCCCTGCACCCAGACCCGTAGCGGGCCGATCGTCTCGAAGCCGTGGCGGAGGGCAACCGCGAGGTCGTCGCCCTGCTCGTAGCCGACCACCGGCAGACCGGGGAACAGCCGGTGCGCCACGTCCAGCACCCCGGGCCACGCCGAGTCCGGGCCGCCGTCCGTCGCGAAGACGTTGGAGACTCCGACGACTTGGCGGCCATCGTCACCACTCACGCTCGCGACCGCTCCGGCGACCACACGCCCACCGGGGTCCCGCCCCGCGAGCACGAACGTGGCAGCGTCGTCGAGGAGTTCGGGCCGAAAGTGGCGCGTGTCGCCCCAGGCCTCCGCCCAGGACCGCAGCGCCTTCGCGTCGTCCACGACGCCCCAGGCGGGCGTCGGCGCCAGGGCGGGCGCGCCCGCCGGGCGGTGGATCCACCGGGCCTCGAACAGCACCTGGAAGCCGGCATCCGTCAGGTCGAGGTCGGCGAAGCTGTCCTTGACGGAGGCGCCGGGTGCCGCGGTGTCGATGCGGGCCGTCACGGCGGCCGGGTCGGCGCCCGGCGCGAGCGTCACCGCGTCCGGGTAGTACACCGGAGTGCGGGCGGGGGCGGTCCAGGCCTCTTCCCCGAACTCGCCCGCCACACCGTGCGATCGGCTCATCGCGGCGCACCACTCCGCGTTGTTGCGGGCGGCGGCCCGGGCCAGGAGTTGCTTCTGCGTCGACGTCGTCACAAGAGCGGATCATGGCGCGGTCGAGGACGACAGTCGAGTGCTTTTCCGTTGACACGCTGACGTTTTGTGCTCAAACATTGGGCGAATCAAGCAAGCTCTTGCACTTTGGACAGCGCTCAGTCCGGTTCCACTCGAACAAAGGACGTGAAACGTGCGCACTTCACCCCAGAGGCCGGGAAGTGCCGTCTGGCTCACCGCCAAGGTCGCCGAGGCGATGGGGACCCGGGACACCATCACGTGGGTACCGACAGGGGCCTTCGCGAGCTCCGCGGAGGTGCGGGTGCCGCGGTATCCCATGGAGGCGATCCAGGGAAAGGACACCAAGGAGCTGACGTTGTCGGCAGTGCGGGGTGAGCAGGTCTCCGCGCAGCTCGCCATCGCCTCCGGCACACCGCTCAGCGGCGTGTCCGCCCGGGTCGGTGAACTCACGGGACCGGGCGGCGTCCGGCTCGGTGGGGACGCGGGCCGGCGCGCCCAGGTGCGGTTCGTGAAGTACGTGCCCGTGCAGCGCTCCAAGTCCGAGCTGGACTGGTCCGCCACGATCGACCAGGTGAGCTCGCCCACCGAGGTGTCCGGCGACCGAAGCCCGGACGTCGTGGGCGACGCGCTGGAAGAACGGTCGGCCGTCGACGTTCCCGCGTACGCCGCGCAGCCGTTGTGGTTCACCTTCCGCATCCCGCACGGCACTCCCGCCGGGACGTACAAGGGCTCCGTCGCCGTCACCGCGAACGGGAGGACCCAGGTCACGTACCCGCTGACCATCGAGGTCGCGGACGTGAGCCTGCCCGATCCGGCCGACTACCGGTTCTTCCTGGACGTCTGGGCACAGCCGGACACCATCGCGAAGGCGCACCACGTCGCGCCGTGGTCGGAGGAGCACTGGAAGCTCATCGACACGTACAACCGCGACTTGGCGAGCCGCGGGCAGAAGGTCATCAACACGACCATCGTCGACAACCCCTGGCACTACCCGTGGCCGGGGAACAGCCGGAAGTCGCAGACGGCCACCCCGTACTCCAGCATGGTCGGCTGGAGTTGGGACGGCGACCGGTTCCGCTTCGACTTCGAACGCTGGGACAGGTACGTCACCGCCGCCGAGCGCGCCGGGCTCGGCCCGGACATCGGCGCGTTCTCCATGCTGGCCTTCCAGGGCGAGGAACACCTGACGTACGTCGACGAGCGCACCGGCAAGGAGGTCTACGAGAACGTCGAGTTGGGCGGCGACCGGTGGCGGGAGGCGTGGGGCGCGTTCCTGCGCGCGTTCGAGGACCATCTGCAAGGCACCGGACGCCTCGACCACACGTGGCTGTCCTTCGACGAGCGGCCCGTGGAGACGATGAAGGTCGTACGGGACTTCGTGCACGAGGTGGCGCCCGCCTTCGACCGGCGGATCTCGGTCGCCGGGTCCATCAGCACGGAGTCCCTCGCCTCGAACCTCTCCGTCGACTGGGGCGGCATCGACGAGCTGACCCCGGATAAGGTCGCGCGGCGCCGCGAGGACGGCAAGATCACCACGTTCTACGTGTACGGGGTGCCGGACCACCCCAACACGTTCTCGTACTCACCCGCGGTCGAGGCCCGGATGCTGCCGTGGATCTCGGCACAGCGGCAGCTCGACGGGCTGCTGCGCTGGTCGTGGAACAGCTGGACCTCCGACCCGTTCGGGCAGCCGGTGCACGTCTTCACCCAGGGCGACGAGTATCTCGTCTATCCGGGGGACGACGGGCCGATGTCGAGCATCCGATGGGAACAGCTCAAGGAAGGGATCGAGGACTTCGAGCTGATCGCGCAGGCGCGGGAGAAGCTCGCGGGCTCCGGGAGCGGTGGTGACAGCGAAGCGCTGCGGGCCGCCCTCGACCTCGCGACCAGGAACCTCGACGGCCGTACCAAGGACGTCACCGACATCGAGAAGGCCAGAGCGGCCGTCATCCGGGAGTTGACCTCGTGACCCGACCCTCACCGCAGCAGCCGAACCGGCCCCGCCCGAGCCGCAGACGGCTGCTGTCGAGCACGGCGATCGTGCTGGGTGTCACGGCCCTGCCCACACCGGGCGGGGCCGCCTTCGCGGCACCCGGCGGCAGTGCGGGATCCGGCGGCAGCGCGGGCTTCGACACCGGGCCCGCCGACGCTGCGCTGCGCCGGCTGCTCCCCCACCACCACGGCCAGGTCACCTTCCGCCCGTCGAGCGGCGGGGGCGCGGCCGACCGGTTCCGGGTCTCCGGCTCCCGCGGGCACATCGTGGTCGAGGGCTCGACCCCGGCCGTCCTCCTCGCCGGTCTGCACCGCTATCTGCGCAATGTCGCGCACGCCTCCGTCACCTGGAACGGCGAACAGCTGAACCTTCCAAAACAACTTCCCGCGCCCACCGGTGAGTTGACGGCATCGGCGAACGTCTCCCACCGCTTCGCCCTGAACGACACCAACGACGGCTACACCGGCCCCTACCGCGACTGGGACGCCTGGCAGCGCGAACTGGATGTGCTCGCGCTGCACGGCTTCAACGAGGTCCTCGTGACGACCGGCGTGGAGGCCGCCTACTTCGACACGTTCCGGCGGTTCGGGTACTCCGAGTCCGAGCTGTTGGCGTGGATCCCGGCTCCGGCACACCAACCGTGGTGGCTGCTGCAGAACATGTCCGGCTTCGCTGGCCCGATCAGCCGCCGCCTGCTGGAGCGGCGCGCCGACCTCGGGCGCAAAATCGCCGACCGCGTACGGGAATTGGGCATGACGGCGGTACTGCCGGGCTGGTTCGGCACCGTGCCCGACGGCTTCCCCGAGCGGGTCGACGGGGCGAAGGTCGTCCCGCAGGGCACCTGGAGCGGATTCAAGCGCCCCGACTGGCTCGACCCGCGCACCGGGGCCTTCGCCGAGGTGGGCGCCGAGTTCTACGCCCGGCTCGACACGCGGCTCGGCGGCACCTCCATGTACAAGATGGATCTGCTGCACGAGGGCGGCCGGCCCGGCGACGTGCCGGTCGGCGAGGCCGCGCGCGCCGTCGAGACGGCCCTGCGCACGGCCCACCCCGAGGCCGTGTGGGCGATCCTCGGCTGGCAGACGAATCCGCGCCGCGAGATCCTCGACGCGGTGGACCGCTCGCGCATGCTGATCGTCGACGGTCTGTCCGACCGGTACGCCACGGTGACCGACCGGGAGAGCGACTGGGGCGACACCCCGTACACGTACGGCAGCATCTGGAACTTCGGCGGGCACACCGCGCTCGGGGCCAACACCCCGGACTGGGTGGAGAGTTACCCGCGCTGGCGGGACAAGGACGGCAGCCGGCTGGCCGGGATCGCCGCGATGCCGGAGGGGGCCGACAACAACCCCGCGGCGCTCGCGCTGCTCGGCGACCTCGCGTGGACGGCGGGCAGTGTCGACCTGGACGACTGGTTCGCGCGGTGGGCGGCCTCCCGGTACGGCGGCGCCGACCGGCATGCGGCCGCGGCCTGGCGGGTGCTGCGCGAGACGGCGTACGGGATGCGCCGCACCGACTCCTGGAGCGAGGCACCCGACGGCCTGTTCGGGGCCCGGCCTGCGCTGAACGTACAGTCGGCCGCCGCGTGGAGCCCGAAGGGCGAGCGCTACGACACGGCCGCCTTCGACCGCGCCCTCACCGAACTCCTCGCCGTCGACGCGGAGTTGCGGGGAAGCTCTGCCTACCGGTACGACCTGCTCGACGTCGCCCGGCAGGTGCTCGCCAACCGCAGCCGGGTGCTGCTGCCGCAGATCAGGGCGGCGTACGAGGTCCGTGACACCGCGCTTTTCGGGCAGCTGACGCGGACGTGGCTCGACTGGATGAAGCTCCTCGACGACGCGCTGGCCACTTCGGAGCAGCATCTGCTGGGCCGCTGGCTCGCCGAGGCCCGCGCCTGGGGAGCCGACCGCGCGGAACAGGACCAACTGGAGTACGACGCCCGGTCGATCGTCACGACCTGGGGCGACCGGGCAGGCAGCGACGCGGGGCTGCGCGACTACGCGAACCGGGAGTGGGCGGGCCTCGTCTCCGGCCTGTACTTCCCTCGCTGGCGCAGGTACTTCACCGAGCTGGCGGCCGCGCTCGCCGAGGACCGGGAGCCCGCTGACATCGACTGGTTCGCGATGGACGATAAGTGGGCGCACGAGCACGAGACGTACCCGGAGCGCCCCTCGGGGTCCATCGAGCGGCTCGCACGCCGCATCCACGACACCCTCGCCAACACCGCGCACCAGGCCACGCTGACCGCCTCCGCCGCGCACGCCGCCGTCTCCCCGGACGAGCCGGTCACGGTCGAGGTCGCGTTCACCAACCGCAACGGCCTCGCGCCGGCGCGGGACGTCACCCTCTCGCTCGCCCTGCCCGACGGGCTGACCGCCCACGCGGAAGGCCCGGTCGCCGCGGCTTCGGTGGCTCCCGGCGAGTCCTTCACGGCACGCTTCAGGGTGTCCCTGACGGGCGCGGCGGACGGGCTCGTGCTCCGGGTGCGCGCCGACGCCACGTACCGGATGGGCACCGCGCGCGGCACGGCGGTCGACGCGGTCCGGCTCCTGGCGGGCACCGGGGTCAAGGCCCCGTACCGGACGGTGTCCTTCAACGACGCGGTGTTCGGCCAGTCCGGCGAGGCCTTCGCCATCGAGGGCGGCGGCACCGATCTGTGGGGCGGCACGAACGAGTTCGGCGCGATCTACCGCCCGGGGGCTCTGGCGGACGGCTCCTCCGCCTCGGTCCGGGTCACCGCCCAGGACCGCACGGGCGGTTGGGCACGCGCGGGCCTCATCGTCCGCAACGACCTCACCGCCAAGGGCAGTTCGGGATACATCAACCTCGCGGTCACCCCGTCCAACGGGTGCGCACTCTCCTGGGACGCCGACGGCAACGGCCGCCTCGACACCGTCACGACGGCGGGCGGCTCGGTGACCGCACCGGTACGACTGCGTCTGACCCGCCAAGGCGCCACGTACAAGGGCGAGTTCAGCACGGACGGCACCACCTGGACGACGGTCGGCACGGCGGCCCCGGCGGGGGTCGTGGGCGGTGGGCAGGACGTGGGGGTGTTCATGAGTGCGGCGAATGGTGGGAGCGGAGAGCGGGGAATCGTGACGTTCGAGGAGCTGCAGGCCCCATCAAGCCCCTCGGACGATTGAGGAGCGGGCCCATCAAGCCCCGCCGACGATTAAGGACCAGGGCCCTTCAAGCCCCTCCGGCGATTGAGGAGCGGGGTCCGGGGCAGAGCCCCGAGACCTCGACGCCGACGGCCGGTACAGTCCGTCACCGGTCCAGGAGCGGCAGCACCCTCGTACCCAGAAGGTCGACCCCACCGTCGTCCGTGAGGCCGTGCGGTGTCCCGAACTCCACGCGGGACGCGCCCGCGTCGATGAGCAACTGGGCCTGCGCCGCGACCTGTTCGGGCGTGCCGGAGAAGGCGAACAGGTCCAGGAGGTCGTCCGGGATCAGCTTCCCGGCGCCGACCGAGTCGCCGCGGGCCAGCCGCTCCTTGACGCCCGCAAGGAGCCCGGCGGGGACGTCGACCGTCGGGTCGAGATCGGCCACCACCGCGAGGTACATCGCGACCTCGGTACGGGCGTGGGCCCGCGCCCGCGCCCCGTCCTCGTCCACGACGGTCACCGCGCCGACCACGATGCCCACGTGGTCCGCCGGATCGGCGTCGGGCCCGCCCGTGATCCGGCGGCGCATCACGTCGACCATGGCGGGGTTCGCCGAACCGCCGATCTTGATCTCCCCCGCGATGCGCCCGGCGAGGGCCGCCGTGCGCGCACCCCACGTGCCGATCAGCACGGGGACGTCGGGGCGCTCCGGCCGGTAGCGGAGACGCGTGCCCGGAGCAAGCCGGAACACCTCACCCTCGTAGCCCTCCTCCGAGCCGGAGAGCAGCGCGCGGATCAGTCCCACCGCGTCCCGGATGTGCGCCAGCGGCCTCGGCTGCCCGATACCGACGTCGCCCAGCCATGTGCCGCGGGCCAGACCCAGGTACGCACGCCCGGACGAGGTCAGGTCGAGCGCGGCGACCTGGCCGGCGATCTCGTACGGATGCATCGAGTACGGGTTCCAGCAGGCGGCGCCGAGCCGTACGCGGCTCGTCGCGCGGGCCATCTCGAGCAGCGGGAAGAGCGGCGGCTGGTACATCAGGTCGCCGAACACGGAGAGCACGTCGAAGCCGTGGTCCTCGGCGCGGGCGGCGAGCCGGGCGTAGTCGCCGGGCTGCTTGTCGCTCTGCAGGCCGAGCCCGATCTCGACCTTCGCCGCGGCGGTCGTAGCGGTCACGTCAGGTCCTCCGTGTTCAAGCGGCACCGTGCCGTGCGGTCGATGCGCATGATCAGTCGTTCTTCGGGGTCGGGGCAGCACACGAGCGTGTCCCGTTCGAGCCAGTCACCGGCGGGAAGCGCCCGCTGTTTGGCCGGAAGGAGAGGGAGCACCGCCTGCAGCGCGTAGACGCAGAAGTGGCGTCCTTCGGGGATGCGCAGGCGGGCGCTGTCGACGAGTTCGAAGTAGTCGCCGACCGCCATCCCGCAGACGGAGCGCCCCTCGATGCGGTCGACGGTCACACGCAAGTCGTAGAGCTCGGTGACCAGTTCCTCGGCTTCGTTCTCGGTCATGCGATCCCCGTCCTCGTACTCTCCGCCGGTGGCTTGCAGTCCTCCGCCGAAACGGCCAGGCCCACTGCCACGGCCTCCTCCTCCGGCCTCGGCGTGATCAGGCTGACGGCCAGCACCACCACGGCATTGATCACCATGGCGATGAGGCCCGGTTCCCATTCGGGCAGGTGCGCGGCCCAGTAGTCCTTGGCGAACGGGGCGAGCAGCGCGGTGAAGCCTGCGACGAGGCCGAGCAGGACGCCGATCGCGGACGTGCGGCGCCACAGGAAGGCGAGGACGACGGCAGGGGCGAGCATGCCGATGGCCGAGTAGGCGTTCAGCAGGATGTCGACGAGGGACTGGCTGCGTCCGATGGTCAGCCACACGGCGACCGCGGCGAAGCCGATCATCGACAGGCGGGAGACGAGCAGTGTGGTGCGGTCCGACAGACCGCTGCGCGTCACGGTGCCGACCACGTTGCGGGCGAACAGGACGCCGGACGTGAGCAGCAGTACGGAGCCGGGCGCGAGCGCGAGCAGGAATCCGGTGCCTGCGACGAGGCCGACCACCCAGGCCGGGTAACTGTCCGAAACGAACTGCAGCAGCGCCGCGTTGAGGTCACCGCCCGCCGGCTTCGTCCCCGCGACGAGGGCCGCGAAGCCGAGCAGGATCACGAAGAAGTACGCCAGGGAGTACAGCGGCTGCCAGATGGCGTTGCGGCGGATCGCGGTGCCCGACGCGGCCGAGTAGGAGACCTGGAACAGGTGCGGGAACACCCAGTTGCCGAGCGCCACGTTCAGCGCCGACGTCATCAGCCAGGTCGACGTGGTCGGGGACGCGGGGTCGATGCCGGGGAACTTCCCGATGCCCGGGTGCTGTTCCTCGGCGAGTCGGAAGACGTCGAAGAGGGACGAGGCCCCGACCTTGCTCGCCACCGTGACCGTCAGCAGCACGACGACCACGACCATGAGGACGTCCTTGACGCCCGCGGAGAACGCGGCCGAGCGCAGCCCGGCGAGGAAGACGAAGGCCAGCATCACCACCGCGCCGATGACGACGGCCGCGTTCGGCGACACCGAACTCCCCAGCGTGAGCCGCACGATGAGGCTGAGGCTGACCAGTTGGATCTGTACGTAGACGACGAGGGCGGCGATGCCGACGAGCGCGGTGACGACGCCGAGCCAGGGCGCACCGAAGCGGGCGGTGAAGAAGTCGGCCTGGGTGATCAGCGCGTGCTTGCGGCCGGCCCGCCAGATCTTCGGCATGAGCCAGTAGCCGATGGCGTAGCTGAGGGAGACCGAAGTGAAGGCGAGGTAGGCGGGGGCGCCCATGGCCCACGCGTATCCGGAGATGCCGAGGACGGCGAAGGTCGTGTACACCTCTCCGGCGTTCATGAACCAGAACAGGACCGTGCCGAAGCGGCGTCCGCCAACGGCCCAGCCCGACAGGGTGGTGGCCGGGGCGCCGCTGCTCGCGCGGCGGCCGAAGCCGATCGCGCCGACGACGGTGCCCACGACGATGGCGAGCACGAGGGCGAGCGTCACGTCTCCTCACCGGCCTTCGACTCGGCGGGCCGCGCGGTGAGTTCGAGGAACCGGGCCTCCTCCTCGTCCACACCCGCCCTGCGGTCGAGGCGGAAGACGAGGGCGATGACGGCGGTCGACGCCAGGACGCCGAGCATCTGCCAGAGCATCGGGAACGGGATGTTCAGCGGCGCGAACCGCACCCCGTTGACCACGGGCACGAGCGCGACCTGCCACACGAACGGGAGGACGAGCAGCCAGCGGTGGGCCGTGGGCGGCCTCGGGACCGTCGATGCCATCGCATCTCCCAGGAGTCGGAACGGGGGCTGGGCACCTCCCGCGTGCAGTCTGGCTGCACACGGGAGGGCGATCCGAGACGCTAAGCTCCGGAAAGACAATCGTCAACGCGCGTTCACAGTACGAGATGTGCATTGTTGTGCACTCAGCCTGTACGGAGGATCATGATCGGCACCCGGTTGCGGGCACTGCGCACGGAGCGCGGTCTGAGTCTGCGCGCCCTCGCCCAGCAGGCCGGCCTCTCGGCGACGCTCCTGAGCCAGGTGGAACGCGGCGTGACGGAACCGAGTCTGGCCACGCTGCGGCGGCTCGCCGACGTGTTCGGCGCCTCGGTGGTCGCCCTGTTCGACGAGGAGGACGTCCCCGCGGTCCACATCAGCCGGCCCGGTGAGCGCTCCACCATCAGCGGCCCGCGCGGCCTGGTCCGGTACGAGCGCCTCGCCGGGAGCAACGGCCGCCTGGAGGTGCTCCGCGCGATCCTCCCGCCGGGCTCGGCCACGAGCGACGAACCGTGGGCCCATCCCTCCACGGAGTGCGCCTACGTCATCGACGGCGCGCTGACCGTGGAGATCACGGGTGTCATCCACACGGTGACCGCGCAGGAGTCCATCACCTTCGACGCCCGCCAGCCCCACCTCTACCGCAACGCGGCGGACGGCCCGGTGGAGTACATCGTGTCGGTCACTCCCCCGTCGCCGTAGGCACGGAGGCGGGAGACGGCGCGGCTCAGAAGAACCCGGAGGGGTTCAGACCACCACCGACACCGCCAGGATGATCGGCAGTGAGATCAGCGAGGCCAGGGTCATCGGGACGGTGTGGGTCTTGATGGTGCCCCGCGTGGAGAAGCCGAGCAGCGACTGGAACATCCAGAAGAAGTTGCTGGACACGTGGGGCACGAAGAGGGCGCCCAAGCCGGCCGCCAGAGCCACCAGGACCAGCGGGGTGTCCAAGTGGCCCGCGATGGGGGCGAGGATGCCCGCGGCGGTGATGCCCGCGACGGAGATGGAGCCGAGCGCGATGTGCAGCACCGCGGCCATGATCCAGACCAGCAGCAGCGGCGGGAGGATCCCCGAGGAGAACAGATCGCCCAACGTCCTGCCCATGCCCGAGCGCTCGATGACGGCTCCGAGCGAACCACTGATCCCGCTGAGCACCAGGATGGACCCGCACTGGGCCAGCGACTTTCCGATGACGTCGCCGATCTCGTCCCTGGACCTGACCCGGCGCGCCAACGCGTAGGCCACGGTGGTGCCGAGGAGAAGTGCCACCACCGGATCGGTGAGGAATCCGACCGGTGCCGCGTCCAGGGAGAGGCCGTCGGCGAGTGCGCCGCCCGCGATGAGGACGAGGACGAGCAGGACCGGGGTGACGGCCAGGGCGAGGGGCAGGGGGCGGGGCCCCTGCATCCGTGCCGCCGGTGATGGTTCGGCCGGGATGTCGGTCATGGTGCCAACGGCCGCTGGTTCGGCGGACGTTGGGACCGGGGAAGGCGTGGGGTCTCCGGACCGGGCGGCGGGAACAGCGGCGGACGCGTCGCCCCCGTCGACCACGTCACCACCCTCCTCCTCGACCTCGACCTCGGTCTCGATCTCGTCGCTCGCGGGGTTCCACTTCATCCACCGCAGGACGACCGAGAAGACGAGCACGGTCAGCAGCGCCGTCGGCAGCGCGACGACGAGGCCGAGCAGAAACATCTGGCCCAGCGGGACGTCCAGGATGCCCGCGATGGCCACGGCCGCGACGCCGGGCGCCACGAACACCAGGCCCACCTCGATGCCCGCGGTGAGCGCGCCACCCATCAGGGCGCGGCCCCGCTCGCCCAGCTTCGGGGCGAGGCGGCGCGCGAGGGGAGCCGAGAGGACGAGCAGCACATCCGAGTAGATCGCCGTGAACAGCGAACTCAACGTCGCGGCGAAGACGTAGGGGATGCTGCGCCGGCCGAACGCCTTGAGGGTCGTCTCCACGAGCCGCTGCATGGTGTCGGCCGCCGTGAGCAGCGCGCCGAGCATGACACCCAGCGACACCAGGATGCCGATCTCCCCCATGACATCGGCGAAGCCGTCCGCGACCGCGTCCGGTGTGCCCTTCGCCCCGACGGAGGTGGTCAGGCCGAGGAAGAGGGTGCCGAAGAGCAGCGCGAGCACCGGCGGGAGCTTCAGCCACGTGATCGCGACGACGATGCCGCCGATGGCGACCGCCGTGCTCAGGAACAACAGGGCTTCGTGGGACACGGGCAGGCTCCGCTCTCGTTCTCGCTCCGTTGCGACTGCCGTACATCGTGACGACGGTCACCCCTCGCGTCCAAGACTCATTTGCAGCCCGACCGATAACGTCGGCCTATCGAACGACCGCCACCACAGAGGCAGAACGGGACGACCATGGACGTACGTCAGTTGCGCCATTTCCTGGCGGTCGTGGACCACGGCAGCGTGCACCGGGCGGCCGAGCACCTCTTCGTGGCGCAGCCGTCGGTGACTCAGACGATCCGCCGCCTGGAGGCCGCGCTCGGGACCAGCCTGTTTCTGCGGCAGGGGCGCGGCCTGGTCCTGAGCCCTTCGGGCGCGGCCCTGGTCGGCCCCGCCCGCGAAGTGGTGCGTTCGCTGGACGTGGCCCGGGAGACGGTCATGGCCGTGGACGGGCTGCGGGGCGGGCAGTTGCGGATCGCGTCCATGCCGTCCCAGGTCGTCAGCCCGCTGACCGGGCTGATCGCCGCGTACGCCGAGGCGTATCCGCAGGTGCAGGTGGCGGTGGTGGCCGCTGCCCGGCCGGACGATGTGCGGGACGCGCTCGGCAGAGGTGTCGCGGAGGTGGGTGTGCTCGCGGCGGCCGGGGCGCACGAGGCGTACGCGGATCTGGACCGGGTTCCGATCGAGACGCAGTCGTTTGTGCTCGTGGCGCGCGAGGACGCCGACCTGCCCGCAGGTGAACACCCGCTCTCCGTCGAGGAGTTGCCCGCTCTCCGGCTCATAGCGGGCCAGCCGGGGACGGGCATGCGCCGCGTCGCCGACGCCATCGTCGCCGCGACGGATTCCCGTATCGCGGTCGAGATCGAGCATCGCGAGGGGCTGCTGCCGCTGGTGATGGCGGGCGTGGGGGTGGCGGTCGTCGCCGACTCGTGGCGCCCGCTCGCGGACACGGTCGGGCTGCGGGTGCGCAGGCTCGCCATCGAGGACACGCTCGACGTCGGCCTTGTGTGGCGCAGGCACCGGCTGAGCCCGGCGGCTGCGGCATTCATCGACGTCATCGAAAAATCGCGCATTACGGAGCAAGGGACTCCCGGGGAACGGATCCCGCCCAACCGATAGGCGAGCGTTATCGAACAGGCTGCAAACGCGTCTTGGACAGCCCGGGACACCTCGGCATTCCATGGTCACCATGACGACCACTCGCCACCGCATCGCGCTCATCCCTGGTGACGGCATCGGCACCGAGGTACTGCCGCCCGCCTGCGCCGTCCTCGACGCCGTCGGCAAACGCCACGGACTCGCCTTCTCCTACGACTCGTTCGACTGGTCCTGCGAGCGGTATCTCGCCGAGGGCGCGATGATGCCGACGGACGGCCTGGACCGGATCCGCCACCACGACGCGGTGCTGCTCGGCGCGGTCGGCTGGCCGGGGGTCGCGGACCATGTCTCCCTCTGGGGGCTGCTCATCCCCATCCGCCGCCAGTTCCGCCAGTACGTGAACCTGCGTCCCATCAAGGTGCTGGAGGGCGTCCCCAGCCCGGTCGCGAAGGCGGGCGCGGACGTGGACTTCGTCGTCGTGCGCGAGAACGTCGAGGGCGAGTACTCGGAGATCGGCGGGCGCCTCAACCGCGGGTTCCCCAACGAAATGGCCGTCCAGGAAGCGGTGTTCACCCGCCCCGGCGTGGAGCGCATCCTCGACTACGCGTTCACCACCGCGCAGCGCCGCGAGGGCCACCTCGTCTCGGCGACCAAGTCCAACGGCATCGTGCACACCATGCCGTTCTGGGACGAGCTGGTGCGCGAGGCCGGTGCCCGTTTCCCGGAGGTGGAGTGGCGGCAGGAGCACATCGACGCGCTCGTCGCGAAGATCGTCCTCGACCCGTCCCGCTACGACGTGATCGTCGGCTCCAACCTCTTCGGCGACATCCTCTCCGACCTCGCGGCCGCCGTCGCGGGCAGCATCGGCATCGCTCCCGCGGCCAACCTCAACCCCGAACGCGAGTACCCGTCGATGTTCGAGCCCGTCCACGGCTCGGCCCCCGACATCGCGGGCCGCGGCATCGCCAACCCGCTCGGTGCGATCTGGTGCGCCTCGATGATGCTCGACCACCTGGGCCACCCCGAGGCGGCAACGGAGGTCTTCGACGCCTTCGCGTCCGTCCTCGCGACGACGGACGCGCGGACGGCCGACCTGGGCGGAACGGCGACGACGAAGGAATTCACCCAACTCGTCCTCGACACCATCACGGACCGCTGACCGCCTGTCCTCACCGCGGCCCTTTCTCAGCGCATCACCGTCGCCAGTACGTCGTCTCCCAACGCGCGTACGACGTCCGTCGCCAGTCGGTGGCGGACGAGTTTGCCGTCGCGGGTCGAGCGGACCAGGCCCGCCTCGCGGAGTTGGCGCAGTGTGCGGGAGACCTGGGGTTCGGTGGAGCCCAGGCGGGTGGCCAGTTCGGAGGTGGTGATCGGTTCGCCGAGGAGGTGCCGGCACAGTTCCATGCGGCCGGGTGAGGCGAGTGCCGTGAGCCGGTCGTGCAGGGCGCGCAGGGAGAGTTGGCCGGGCCCGGAGGGCATCGCGGCGCGGACCGCGTACTGCACGACGACGCAGGACGGGTCCTCGTCCTTGACGACGAGGTGCGGCCAGACGCGGACCGAGGGTACGAGGACCAGCGGGCGCCGGCCGACGACCACCTCGTCGATCTGCAGCTTGTCGAGGCGGATCCGGGCGCCCGGTCCGACGCGCGACGCGGTGGGGAGCAGTTCGGTGAGCACGTCGACAGGCGGGCGTGGCCGGGCGAGCCGGCGCCGGACCTCGCGGGCGTGGTCGTCGAGTACGGGGCCCAGGGTGTGCCAGTCGTCCGCGAAGAACGCGGCGTCGGCGGCGCGCAGGACAGCGAGGAGCCGTGCGCGGAACGCGGCCGGGTCCGCGACCAGCTCGGCGGCCAGGTCGCCCCTGGAGTGCGAGCGCCGCCGGCACTGGCGTACGTACTCCTCGGCGGCCTCCGTGCCTGGACGCAGTTCGTGCGCGGCGGGCGCGGGTCGGGCGGTGGCACCGAGTACGCCGGGTGCGACGAGGCCGAGGAATTCCGTACGGGGAAGGTCCTCGATGGCCGCCAGCTCCTCCGGGAGGCCCGCCGCGACGGGCAGCGTACGGGGGTAGAAGAGGCGGCAGCGGAAGCGGGCCCACAGCGGGGCGAAGACCGCGAGTTCGTCACGGAGCGCCGGATTCACCGCGGCGGCGCGGGCGGTCCACTCGGCGGCCTCGGGGTGGTGCTCGGGTTCGGCGAGGATGTGCAGGCTCGCCATGAGTTCGGACAGCGCGGAGGGCCCGGCCGCGATGTCCGCGGGGCCGAGCCCTCCGACGTCGATGATGATGCTCACCGCATCAGGGTACGAAGGCCCGCATGTGTCAGCGGACCGCTGCCCCCGGCCCCAGCGGGATGCCGAGCAGGTACCAGGCGAAGAAGAGGACGACCCAGACCACGAGCATCGCCATCGCGACGGGCAGCGTGAAGGAGACCAGCGTGCCGATGCCCGCCTTGCGCCGCAGCGTCTGCAGATAGCCGACGGCGAGGGCGAAGGTGGTACCCATCGGACTGATGGAGTTGGTGCACGAGTCGGCGATCCGGTAGAGCGCCATCGTCGTGGCGGGGCTGGTGCCGAGCAGCATCATCATCGGGATGAGGGCGGGGGCGACCAGCGACCAGAGGGCGGAGCCGCTCGTGATCAGCAGGTTGATCAGGGAGATCGCGATGAGCAGCAGGAGGAAGAGGACGAGGGTGGGCACGCCCAGGTGCTCGATGAAGTCGGCGCCCTTCACGGCGAGCACGGTGGCGATGTTCGTCCACTGGAACAGGGCGAGGAACTGCGAGACGGCGAGGAAGAGGACGAGGAGCGGGGCGATGCCACGCACTCCCTCGGCCATCAGGGCGGGCACGTCGCGACTGCCCTCGATGCGGCCGGTCGCCTTGCCGAACACGTAGCCGATGAGGATGAAGAACGTCGCGACGAAGACGGACACGCTGTTGAGCAGGGTCGATTCGACGATGGAGCCGCCCTTGCCGCGCAGCGGGGAGTCGACCGGGAGCATCGCGGCGACGAGGAGAACGGCGTAGCCGAGGGCGACGAGTCCTGTGCGCTTGAGGGCGCGGACCTCGGTGGCGTCGTCGATACCGGCGGTGATGACGGTCTGCCGGGCCTTCTCCTCCAGGTCCGCGTCCGGCACGAGCAGATGCTCGCGCTTGGTGAGCACCTTCTCGGTGACGAAGGCGACGGTGCAGGCCAGGATGAACGCCGACGTCGTGGAGAAGTACACGTTGTCGGTGGCACGGACCACGAAGTCGGCGTCCACCAGGTGCGCTGCCTCGGTGGCGACGGAGGCGTAGAGCACGTCGCTGGAGGTGATCAGCGGGTTGGCGTCGCCCGCGGCGTTGATCGATACGAAGGCCACGATCATGCCGAGCATGGGCGAGCGGCCGACCGCGCGGAACGCCATGGCACCGAGCGGAATCAGCACGACGTACGCGGAGTCGGACAGGAACTTGCACAGCACACCGCACAGGGCGACGCCGAGCGTGACCCAGCGCGGGGACACGCCTGCCAGCATCCGCCGCGCCAACGCCTCGAACAGTCCGGCCCGTTCCGCGACGGCGACGCCCAGCATCACCACGAGCACCGTACCGAGCGGGCCGAAGGTGACGAAGTTGTCCACCGCGCCGTTGACGAGGTCGCGGACGGCATCGGCGGATATCGCGCTGCGCACGGCGATGGTGCCGTCCTTGGACGGGTCGGCGACCTGTGTCCCGGTCGCCGCGAGCGCCCAGCTGACGACCGCGACGACGCCCGCCATGATCCAGAAGAGCCAGAAGGGGTGCGGCAGCGCATTGCCCGCCCGCTCGATGAAGTCGAGCAACCGCGAGCCCCCGCCCCCGGTGGGCGGGCGTTCGGGTCGCACCTCACGGCGAGCGGTCGCGCTCATGGATTCTCCTGGGATCGAAGGGGCCACGCCGGGCGGGCGTACGAGCTCGCGCCTGCGCAGGTCGCCACTCGCTGATCGCTGAAAGCGGCGCGCACACAGTACGAAGGGGATACGCACGACGTCACGGCCTGACGGAACAGTTGACGTGATTGCGGCAAGTGATCCACCGCGCGTCGGCCGCGACCTACGGTTGCGGCCGTGACCTCGCAAGACACCCTCAAAGCCCACAGCGCCCCGAGCCCGCTGCACGCCGACGGCGCGCTGTGGCGCAGGCCCCTGACCGTCCCCATGCGCGACGGAGTCCGCCTCGCCGCAGACCTCTACACCGCCGGCTCCGCCCCCGAACCCGCGCCGTTGCCGGTGCTGTTGGAGCGGACCCCGTACGGCAAGCGCGAGCAGCGCGGCTCGGACCAGGATCGGCACGACGCCCCGGTGCCGATGCCGGAGGACATCGCACGGCACTTCACGGACGGCGGTTACCACGTCGTGCGGCAGGACTGCCGTGGGCGCGGGGAGTCGGAGGGGACGTTCGTGAAGTACCTCGGGGAGGGCCCGGACGGTGCCGACACCGTGGAGTGGATCCGGGCGCAGCCGTGGTGCGACGGCCGGGTGGTGATGACGGGGGTGTCCTACTCCGCGCACGTCCAGGCCGCCGCGGCGGCGGAGGCCCCGGCCGGTCTCGCGGCGATGTTCCAGGACTCGGGCGGCTTCGCTTCGGCGTACGAGGCCGGCATGCGGATGGGCGGTGCCTTCGAGCTGAAGCAGGCCACGTGGGCGCTCCGGCACGGAGCCAACAGCCCGGAGGCGGCGGCCGATCCGGTCCTGGCGGAGGAGATGCGCCGCCTGGACGTGGCGGGCTGGTTCACCGCGCTGCCGTGGCGGCCGGGCTCGTCACCGCTGCGGCATCTCCCGGGGTACGAGGCGTTCCTGCTGGAGCAGTGGCGCGAGGACGCCTTCGGTGACTACTACCGCAACCCCGCGCTCTACGGCCGCGGTTCCTACGACCGTTTCCCCGACGTCCCGAGCCTGCACATGGGCAGCTGGTACGACCCTTATGTCCGGTCCACCATCGAGAACTTCACGGAGCTGCGGGCACGCAAGAAGTCCCCTGCGTACCTGGTGATGGGTCCGTGGACGCACGGCCACCGCTGCGAGACGTTCGCCGGTGACGTCGACTTCGGGCCGGCAGCGACGCTCTCCGGCAACCTGGCCGAGTCGTATCTCGCGTTCCGCAGCCGGTGGTTCGACCAGGCGCTCGGGCGGCAGGTGTCACACCCTGACACCTTCCCAACCGTGCAGTACTTCCTGATGGGCGGCGGGGACAGCCGCCGCGACGCGGCCGGGCGCATGCGGCACGGCGGCGAGTGGCGCACGGACACGGTCTGGCCGCCGTCCGGGACCCGCCCGGTGTCGCTGTACCTGCACACTGACGGCGCCCTCTCCCCCGCCCGACCGACGGCGGCCGAGGCATCGGTGGCGTACGACTTCGATCCGCGCAGCCCGGTGCCGACCATGGGCGGACAGGTGACATCGGGGGAACCGGTCATGACGGGCGGCGCGTACGACCAGAACGCCCCGGACGCCCGGACGTTCGGGGCCACCGAGCCCTACCTCCCGCTCGACGCCCGCCCCGACGTCATCAGCGTCGTCACACCACCGCTGGAGCGGGATGTGGTGCTCGCGGGGCCCGTCTCCGTGCGGCTGTACGTGTCGTCCTCCGCGCCCGACACCGACTTCACCGTCAAGCTCATCGACCAGTACCCGCCCAACCCCGACCATCCGCACGGCTTCGCCATGAACCTCACCGACGGGATCTTCCGCTGCCGCTTCCACCGCTCCTTCGAGCGGCCCGAACCACTGGCCCCCGGTGAGGTGTACGAGATCGAGGTGACGGCACCGGACACGGCGAACCGCTTCGCGGCGGGCCACCGGATCCGGCTGGACGTCTCCTCCAGCAACTTCCCCCGCTTCGACGTCAACACCAACACCGGCGAACCGGAGGCGGTCACACGGCGCAGCGTGGTCGCCGTCAACCGGGTGCACATGGACGCCGTGCGACCGTCGGCGCTGCGGGTGTGGGTGGAGGGCGGGGCGGACGCGCTGGGGTGACCGAACGGCCTCCCCCGGTCTCAGCCGTCCCCCCGGCCCAGGTCCTCCCGCGCCGCCCCGATGAACGTCTCCTTGGCACGACGCAGGTCGTCCTGCGTGTCGTGTCGGCGCAGTGCGTCGACGACGTGGCGCGCCGCGTCGGAGACCGTCGGTGGCGCCTCCAGGGTCACCGCGCTCAACGCCCGGTACAGGTGCGGTTCGTCCTCGGCGGTTCCGAGGCCCGTGCGTTCGGCGACGACGGCGCTCTCCGCGGCCGCCAGGAACTCCGCGTACGTGTCGCGCCGCGCCTCACGGGCGGCGCGCTCCTCGTCGGCGCCGAGTGTCATGCGGACCGATGTGAGCAGCGCGTCCGCCTGACGGTCACCGGAGTGACGAGCCGCCTCGGCCTGACGGATGCCGGCAGAGCGGCCGTACCAGCCCGTGACGACACTGCCCGCGATCGCCGATCCCGCGGCGATCAGCGCCACTCCCCAGTCACTCATCCCCCGCCACACCCTCCCCGTCCATCGCACCGCGCGCGGTACCCCTCGAACACCCGACGGTAGGATCGGATCATGTCGCCGGACGACGCACAAGAACCAGCCCCCATCTGCGGAAACGGCACCGCAGACGCCCCGCCCCCACTAGGATTGACAATTTCCGGGCGACGGGCGACGGGCGACAGGCAGCGGACCGTTCTTTTCGCCGCGCGGTCGGCCGTAGCGCTCTACCGGCTCCTCGATGTGCTTCCCGCGCTCTCCGGTGACGACCGCGTCACCCGCTGCTTCACCCTCGTTCCCGGCTCGGACTTCGGCGCCGACGCGCTGGCCGCCATCGAGGAGGTCGGCGCCCGCACCGTGCCGTGGAGCGAGGCGGTGTCGCGGACGTACGACCTGGTCATCGCCGCGAGCCCCAAGGGCGACCTGGGCCGGCTGCGAGGGCCGCAGGTCCTGCTGCCGCACGGGGCCGGGTTCAACAAGACCATTCCGTACGAGGGGTCGGCCGACTCCGCGTCCGGCCTCGATCCGGTCTATCTGAGCCGTGCCGAGGGCGCCGCGCCGATCGTCCTGCACGCCCTGGCCCACCCCGCTCAGCTCAGCCGTCTCACGACGGTGGCCCCGCAGGCGGCACGGAGCGCGAAGGTCGTCGGCGATCCCACGCTGGAGCGCGTCCTCGCCTCGCGCGCGCACCGCGACGGCTATCGGGCCGCGCTCGGCACCGGGCCGCGCACGCTCGTCGCGCTCGCCTCCACCTGGGGGCCCGAGTCCCTGATCCGGCGTCGACCGGATCTCCCGGCGCGGCTCGCGGCCCGACTCCCGCACGACGAATACCAGTTGGCGCTCGTCGTGCACCCCAATGAGTGGAGCCGGCTCGGCGCGTTCGAGCTGCGGCAGCGGCTCGAACCCGCACTCGCGGCGGGGACGCTGCTGCCGCGCCCTCGCGACGAGTGGGCCTCGGTCCTGGTCGCCGCGGACGCCCTGGTGACGGACCACGGCTCGGCGGCCCTGTACTACGCCGCCGTCGACGACAGACCCGTCGTCACCGCCTGCCGGGGCGGCGACGAACTGCTGCCAGGCAGCCCCATGGACGTACTCCTGGGCGGTGTACCGGAGTTGGGCCCGCCGGAGGACCTGCCGAAGGCACTGCGCGCGTATCGGCCGGGGCGCGCGGCCGAAGCCGCCCGGGCCGCCTTCGCCCACCGGCACGAGGCCCTGCGGCGGCTGCGCGACGAGCTCTACGCTCTGCTCGACCTCGCCCCTTTGGACCAGCCCGCTCCCGCCGCGGCACCCTTGCCGCTCCCGGACGCGCCACGCCGCACACCCTGCGCCTTCGACGTGCAGGTCGAGCTCACCGAGGAATCCATCGGCATCGCGCGCCACCCCGCCGGGACGGGCACGCCGGGGCATCATCTCGCCGTGGAGCACGGGGCGGCGAGCGAGCAACTCGCCCGCTCCGCAGGGCTCTTGTACCGACGACCGTCGGCAGGACCCGTCGACGAGGGCCACCTCGGCTGGACCTTCGACGGGTGGGCACGGCGGGTCCTGTCCGACTACCCGGGGTGCCGGACGGCCGCCGCCGTCCTGCCCGCGGGGCGCTGCCTGCTGCGCGTACGCGGGCAGCACCGGCCCTACGTCCTCGAGGTCGGGCCCATCACGGAGAACGGCCGCGTCGCCCGCGTGGACCCGGCCGCCGCGGCGTCGGCCGCGCACGCATGGCTGACCAGGCCCACGGCCACGACCGGCGCCGACATCGACATCGACATCGACATCGACACCACACTGACGTGCATGGTCGGTGCGCGCGCGTTCCCCGTTCGCGTCAGGCCCGCGACGTCCGACGAGGCGCAGCAGGAGATCTAGGGCCTGTCGTTTGGATCAGGCCTTAGCCGAGGCCGTTCCGCCGCCGGATCTCGTGTGCGGCCTGGCGGCGCTCCGCCGCGTCCGTGGGCCGTCCGTCCGCTGTCGCCAGGTCCGCGAGGGCGTCGCGTACGCGGGCCTCGTCGAAGCCGGACCCCCTGACCTGCGCGCTCTCCAGGGACTCCTCGTACAGGCGCCGCGCCTCGACCCGTCGGCCGAGCCCGGAGAGCACGCCGGCGAGGGCGAAGCCCGTGCGGCGTGTCATGCGTTCCCGGCGCTGCTCGCGCGCGGCCTCGTGCGCCTCGGCGAGCAGGCGCCGCGCGGACTCCGTGTCACCCAGTCGCGCCCGGGCCTCGCCCATCCGGTAGGTCTGCAGCATGACGCCGTACGGGTTGGGAATCGCACGGTGCACGTCACGGGATACCTCGAAGTGCCTCGCCGCTTCCGCCCAGTTGCCCTGGGCGCTCGTCAGCATGCCCTGGAACTCGACCACGGAGGCGGCGAGTTTACGATCCGTCGCCGTCTCCCCGAGCAGGCGTGCCGCCGACGCCGCGGCGTCGAGCTCGTCCGCCGCCGCCCCGTACTGCCCCGACTCCCACAGCTGCCGGGCGAGTTGACATCGCGTACGCACCAGCCAGGCGGCGCTCCCGCCGTGCCGGACCGCCGCGTCACGCGAGAGCTTCAGCGCGTCGATCACCTCGGGCCGGCCCGGGTGGTCCAGGGCGTACGTCCACAGGGGCTCGGACAGGGCCACGGCTTCGGCGTCCGCGCCGAGCGCGTGGGCGAGGCGGACACAGGCGAACAAGGTGTGCCGTTCGGCGAAGAGCCACTTGATGCCCTGCGTGGCAGTGTCCGGCAGGGGCACGTCGGGCGCCCCGGGCACGGGTGCCATGCGGTCCGTCACCACCAGGCGGGGGCCGGCCGCGAGCAGGTCGGCCCGCTGGGCCTGGCGCACATACCAGCGCAGCAGCCGGATCCGCGCCTCCCCCGCCTCGCCGGTCGCCGCGTCACGGCGCGATCTGCGCAGGGCGTGCGCGTGCAGGGGGCCGGGGAGCCGCATGCGTCCGCCGCCCGCGCGCAGGTCCAGAACTCCGGCCCGGTCGAGCTCTTCGAGGGCTTCCTCGCAGGCGTCGGGGCCGAGGCCGAGCAGGGCCGTGGCCGACAGCGGTGTGAAGGTGGCCCCTGGGTGGTGGGGCAGCAGCCGGTACAGGCGCGCGGCCGCGTCGGACAGGGTGGCGTACGCCGCGTCCCAGACCCGCTCGATGCCGGGCACCCCTTTCTCGCCCCACTCGCCGCGCAGTTGGTCGATCAGGCGGGGCAGCGGCCGCAGCCGGTGCGCGCGGATCCAGCGGCCCGCGACGTGCAGCGCGGTCGGCAGCCCGTCGCACAGGCCGATGAGCGCGCGCACGGCTTCCGGGTCGGTGGCGAGGCGGTCGTCGCTGACGATCAGGTCGAGGAGTTCGGTCGCCGCCCGTTCCGTGAGCGGCTGCAGCGGCATGCCGACCGCGGCGCCGTCCTCCAGGTCGTACAGGGGGCCGTGACTCGCGACGATCACGAGGCTCGCGCCGGAGGCCGGGAGGAGCGGGACGAGTTCGGAGGCGTACCGGACGTTGTCGACGATCAGCGCCAGCTTCAGATCCGCCGTCATGCTCCAGTACTGCTTGCACCGGGCCTTGAACTGGCGCGCCACCAGGCCCACTTCGACGTTCAGCGACTGCAGCAGCTGCGCGAGTACGTCACCGGGGTCGAGCACCCCGTCGAGCCGGAAGTCGTCGAGGTCCACCGAGAGGACTCCGTCGGGGTACCGGTCACGCACCGTCCGGGCGATCACATACGCGAGCTCCGACTTGCCGAGCCCGGCAGGGCCGCTCAACGACATGACCAGGGGCCGGGAGCGGCCCCGCCAGTCCTCCACCGCGCGCAGCGCCCGCTCCCGCTCGTCGTGTCGGTTGACGAAGTGCACCGGCTCCGGCGGAAGTTCGATCCTCACGGGCTCCCTCTCAGCTGTGACGTCCGGTCAACTGGGCGTACAACCCGGCACTTTACTAGTCCCGATCAGCGAACCCGGGGAGCAGCTAGCGCAGGTCCACGGCCGCCGCGCGCAGTTCGTCCAGGGCGGCCAGTACGAGGGGTGCCAGGTCGCCGGGGGTCTCGTCGCGGGCGGGATCGACCCATGCGGTGAAGCCGAGTTTGAAGGCGAGGACGCCGAGTTCCGCGGCGACCTGCGCCGTGGGTTCCGGGACGTCGCGGCGACGCAGTGCCTCGACCATGGCTGCGGCCATGCCGATGCTCTTCAGCGCGTTGCGCTCCTTCAATTCCTCGTTCGCCTCGATCGCCGCGTGCAGCAGCGGGCTCAGCTCGCGGTTGAAGGAGGTCATCTCACCCGAGGCACGCTCAAGGCCCGCCGCGACCGCCTCGACCGGCGTCGCGTGGTCGGGGGCTTCGGCGATGCCCTCGACCAGCAGGCGGCTGAGGGTCTTCTGCCCTGCGGTGAGGATCTCCCGCTTGTCGGCGAAGTGCCGGTGGAACGTGCTGCGGGTGAGCCCCGCGCGCTCGGCGATCTGCGCGACCGTCGTGTCGTCGTAGCCCTGCTCGGCGAACAGCGTCAGCGCCGCCACGACCAGGCGCTGCCGGGCGTCCGGCTTCCATCTCGGCATACGACCATCCTAGATGATGCGACATGTGTCGCATCAGCGGGTGTACCGTGGGCAGTGATGCGACACGTGTCGCATCACCGATCCCATTGCTCTGCCCATTGCCATACCTCGCACCCTGGAGTCGATCATGCGTGTCTTCATCACCGGCGGTACGGGCCTGATCGGCTCGGCCGTCGTCGCCGAACTGCTCTCCGCGGGACACTCCGTCACCGCTCTTGCCCGCTCGGAAGCCTCCGCCGAGAAGGCGGCCGCGGCCGGCGCTGACGTGGTCCGCGGTGGGCTCACCGATCTCGACGTGCTGCGCAGCGGAGCCGAGCAGGCGGACGGTGTCGTCCACCTCGCCTTCAGCAACGACTTCAGCTCGCCGGAGGCGCTCGCGCGTTCCGTCGCCGAGGAGGGCGCCGCGCTCGATGCGCTCGGTGACGCCCTCGTCGGTACGGACCGGCCGCTCGTCACCGTTTCGGGCACGCCCCGTACGGAGGGGCGGGCCTCGACCGAGGAGGATCCGCTGTCCACGGACGGTCCCGTCGGCGGGCGCAGCCTGTCGGTGCAGCGCGCCCTCGACCTCGCCTCGCGCGGCGTGCGCAGCTCGGCGATCCGGCTGCCGCGCACCGTGCACAACGAGGGCGACGGCGGATTCGCCGGACTGCTCACCCAGATCGCCCGCCGCACCGGCGTCGCCGGCTACCCGGGGGACGGCACCCAGCGCTGGCCCGCCGTCCACGCGCTCGACGCCGCCGTCCTGTTCCGGCTCGCCCTGGAGAAGGGACCCGCCAAAAGCGCGTGGCACGCCGTCGCCGACGAGGGCGATGCCGTGGGTGACATCGCCGCGGTCATCGGGCGGCGGCTCGGGGTTCCGGCGGAGTCGGTGCCGGAGGAGAACTTCGGTCCGATCGGGCCGATCTTCGCGACCGATCAGCCGTCGAGCAGCGCGCACACCCGCGCCGCTCTCGGCTGGCAGCCGACGCACCCGAGCCTGCTGGAGGACCTCGAGAAGATCCAGCCCTGAGCTGTGAGCCGCTTGCCGCGGGGAGGCCGGGCCTCCCCGCGGCGCGCGGTCAGGCCGCCGGGCCGTTGAATTCGGCGGCCACCGCGCGCAGCCCGCGCACTCCGTACTCGATGACCGGCTCCGCCTGCGGGGCGAAGCGCGGCGAGTGGTTGCCGGGGATGCCCGGGCGCGGCCGCGTCGGGTCCTCGCCCTCGTAGAGCTTGGGGTCGAAGCTGCCCCACATCCAGAACACCGACGGGCAGTCGAGGGCCGTGCCGAAGATGCCGAAGTCCTCGCTGCCGGAGAGCGGGCGCACCATGTGCTGGACGCCGTTCTCGCCGTAGACGGACAGGAGGGCGGCGCGTGCGCGCTCGGTGGCGTCGTCGTCGTTGACGGTGAGCGGGAAGGCGTTGAGCGGCTCGAACTCCGGCTCGCGCGGGGCGCCCGCGGTCTGCGCCTCGCCGCGAACGATCCGCTCGATCGCGGCGAGGACCCGCTCGCGTACCTCGGGGTCGAAGGTCCGGACGTTGACCTTGAGTTCGGCGCTGTCCGGGATGATGTTCTCCTTGTGGCCCGCCCGGAACGAGCCGACCGTCACCACGGCCGCGTCCTGGGCGGCGATCTCCCGGGACACGACCGTCTGGAGCCGGGTCACCACGTGCGCGCCGAGCACGATCGGGTCGACCGTCAGCTCGGGCTGGGAGCCGTGTCCTCCGGAGCCGAACAGGCGGATGCGGAAGCTGTCCGCGGCTGACATGGTCGTGCCGGGGCGCAGCGCCACGGTGCCGGTCGGCAGCGGGCTGACGTGCTGGCCGAGGCAGACGTCCGGGCGCGGGAAGCGGTCCGCGAAGCCGTCGTCGACCATGGCCCGCGCACCCGCCGCGATCTCCTCACCGGGCTGGAAGACGGCGAGCAGCGTGCCCCGCCAGCCGGTGCGGTCCGCCGCGTACAGGGCGGTCGCGCCGAGCAGAGCGGTGACGTGGTGGTCGTGGCCGCAGCCGTGCATCACCGGCACCTCGTGGCCGTCGGGCCCCGTCGCGGTGTCGGTCGACGCGTAGGGCAAGCCCGTGTCCTCGGCCAGCGGCAGCCCGTCGGTGTCGGCGCGGAGCAGGACCGTGGGGCCCTCGCCGTTGGTGAGCGTGCCGACGACGCCGGTCGTGCCGACGTGCTCCGTGACCTCCCAGCCCTGCGCGCGCAGCACGGTCGCGATGATCGCGGCGGTGCGGGTCTCGTGCATCGACAGTTCGGGGTGGGTGTGCAGGTCCCGGTAGAGCTCGCCCAGGGCGGGCAGCAGCTGCGGCAGCCCCTCGTCGGCGGGGGTGCCGGCGGGCAGCGTGAGCCGGGCGGGGTCGACCGGGCAGGAGGGGGCGGGTGACGTGGAGGTGGTCATGCGGCAAAGCTCCTTCGCTGAACAGGGCGGGCGAGTGGGCAGTGAACAGAGAGGGCGAGTGGTCGGTCCCGGACTTCAGTCCCGGACTGTGGGGCCTAGCCGGGAGCGCAGGGTCTCGGAGGTCTGCGGGGCCAGCAGCGCGAGGCAGGCGGTGAGCGCCGCCCCGAGGGCGAGGACGGCGAAGGCGACGGTGAACGAGTAGGTGTCCGCGAGATATCCCATCAGCATCGGCACCAGGATGCCCGCGGACTGGCCGCCGAAGTTGATCATTCCGGATGCCGCGCCGCTCAGCCGCGTCGACAGCGTCCGCAGCGGCACCGCGAAGATCGGCGTGAAGCAGAACGTGCAGGCGGCGAAGGCGAGACAGAGCAGCGTCTCGAACGCGACCAGGCCTTCGGCCTGCGTCATCGCGAGCACCGCCACACCGGCGACGGTCATCGACGGCGCGACGAGAACCGCGGGGCGGCCCTTCAGCCTGTCCGCGCACCAGCCACTGGCGATCATGGCGAGGCCGCCGAAGAGCGCGGGCAGCGCGGTGAGCAGGCCCGAGCTCTCCAGCGAGAGCCCGCGCTCGGTCTGCAGATACGACGGCACCCAGGAGTTGAGGCCCCAGGCGAGCATGCCGTAGCCGAACAGCATCCCCACGTACAGCCACATCGCCGGGGTGGCGAGCAGCGCACGCGTTCCGCCGCCGCCCTCGGCGGCCTCTGTCTGCGCGGCCGGTCGCGCCGGCGGCAGCAGGAGCTGTACGAGGACGAAGGTCGCGACGCCGAGTCCCGCGACGGCGTAGAACGACATGCGCCAGCCCCACAGGGCGATGACGGGTCCCGCGATCAGCGGCGCGACGACCGCGCCGAAGGAGTTGGACGAGGAGATCCAGCCGCTCGCCGTCATCCGCTCACGGGATCCGGTGCGTTCGGCGACGGCCTTCATCGCCGCGGCGGGGAAGATGCCCTGCCCGGCGCCGAACAGCACCCGGATCACGACGAGCGCGGCGAACGACCAGGCGGTCCCGGTCAGCGCCGTGAACACGGACCAGATCAGCATCGCCCACAGCAGGATCCGCTTGGACCCGAACCGGTCGGCGAGCAGTCCGCCGGGGATCTGGCACGCCGCGTAGGCCAGGAAGAACGCGGAGAGGACCATGCCCTGCTGGGTGCGGTCGATGCCGAACTCGGTGCCGATGTGCGGCAGGGCGAGGTTGATGACGAGCCGGTCGATGTAGTCGACGATCCAGGCCAGGAACAGCAGCCCGACGGTTGTCTTCGCGGCCCGGTCGAGCCGGACCCGGCCCTCGGCGGGCGCGGGGTGCGCGGCGGGTGCGTCGGCAGCTTCGGTCGCTTCGGTCGCTTCGGTCGGTGAATCGGTGGCGCTCACGGCGGCTCCACGGTGTGTGTCGCGACTGGGGGGCGCGCACGCCTGGGCCTGCGAACGGGTCTGCGTCCTGGCCGGCGCGCACATGCGTACGGCGGGCGTACGCCCCTGTGTCGGGGCCGCCGTACGGGCGGGTGCGAGTGGCCCCACAATGGTCGCCATGCCGTCCGCCCCCGCACCGATGCCGGAATCCATCGCCCCAGAGGCGCAGGATTCCGTCTCCCCGACCGCCGACATGTACGACGACCTCGACGAGACGGACATGGCTCTCGTCGACGCCCTGCAGACCAGCCCCCGTGCCCCCTGGTCACGGATCGGCGCGGTCCTCGGCATCGACGCCACCACCGCCGCCCGCCGTTGGGAGCGGCTGCGTGCCTCCGGGCTCGCCTGGAGCACCGCGTACGAGACGTGGGAGCGGCACGGGCGGGGGCAGCGCCTGTGCATGGCCTTCGCCGATGTGGCCGTATCGCCGGGCAGCCTGGCCGCCGCCACGGAGGCGGCGTGCGCGGATCCGCGCGTGGCCAGCGTCGAACGCACCACCGGCGGCGGCAGCACCGGCACCGACGGCGCCCTCTTCCTCACCCTGTCCTGCTCCGGCACGGCGGCCCTGACGCGCTTCGCCGACGGCCCGCTCGCCGGGCTGCCGGGCGCGCGCGACGTCCAACTCTCCGTGGTGCTGCACAGTTACCGGGAAGGCGCGGACTGGAAGGTGCACGCGCTCGACCGGGGCCAGCGCTCCCGCCTGGCGTCGGCCGCCGCGGCGCACGCGGCGCCCCCGCAGCACGGCGACGCCGACCGTGCGCTGCTCCGCGCCCTGTCCCACGACGCCCGCCGCCCCTACAGCGATCTTGCCCGGGACACCGGCACCAGCGAGGCGACGGTCCGCCGCCGGCTCGCCCGGATGCTGGCCTCGGGCCAGGTCAGGATCCGCTGCGACGTGTCCCATCTGGCGGCGGGCCGACCGGTCATCAGCACGTACCGGGTCGCCGTGCCCTCCGCCGAACTGGACGCGGCGGGGCACCTGGTGGCCGCGCTGCCCGGGGTCCGGCTGTGCATGGCGGTGACCGGGGAGGCGAATCTGCTGGTGTCGACCTGGGCGCGCTCGCTGAGTGATGCCGCCGGGTTCGAGGTCCGCCTCGGCTCCCGGCTCCCCGGTGCCCGAATCCTGCGCCGTGACGTCACCCTGCTGACCGCCAAGCGGATGGGGCGGCTGCTGGACGACGAAGGGCGGGCCCGGGGGCACATCCCGGTGGACCATCGCGTCCCGGTGGAGCACCGCGTGTGAGTGACAGCCCGTCAGCCGTTCGGTTCTTCAGCCATACGCCCCAGCAGCCCGTCGGGCACTTGCCCGTCAACGCCCCGGAAGCAGCACGGCTTTCAGCGCCTTCCCCTCGCGCTGCTCCGCCACCGCCCGGTCGAACTCCCCCAGCCCGTACGTCGTCACCAGCTCGTCCAGCGGCAGCCGCCCCTTCTCGTAGCGCCCGATCAACTCCGGTACGAGCTGCGTCGGTTCGGCGTCCCCCTCGACGCAGCCCCGGAGTCGGAGCCCTCGCAGCATCAGGTCCCGCACGTCGATCTCGGCCGTCGCGGGCCCGAGGCCGACCACGGCGAGCGTGCCGCGTGGCCGGAGCAGCGACAGGGCGCGGGTCAGCAGCTCCGGGCGGCCGGTGGTGTCGAGGGCGTGGGTCACCGAGGGCAGCGGGTCGTCCAGGGACGGCACCGCCAACGCGCCGAACCGTACGGCCAGTTCGCGGCGCGCGGCCACCGGCTCCGCCATCACGACCTCCACCCCCTCGGACAGCGCGGTCAGCACGGCCGCGCTGCCGACCGCGCCCGCTCCGACCACCAGGAGCCGGTCGCCGGGGCCCGGTCGCAGGACGTTGAGGACCGCGCCCGCACCGGTCAGGAATCCGCAGCCCAGCGGGGCGGCTACCCACGGCGGTACGTCGCCGACCGGCACGCAGGAACGGGCGTCGACGAGCGCGGCCGTGGCGAAGGACGACTGGCCGAAGAAGGAGCCGAAGACCGGGACACCGTCCACGCGGATGGTGGGTGTGCCGTCCGCGCGTCGCCCCGAGTTGTTGAGGGTGGTCGCGAGGTCGCAGTAGGCCGGGTGTCCCGACCGGCACTGGCCGCAGCGGCCGCAGTGCGCGAACGACAGCACGACCCGGTCCCCCACCTCCAGGCCGGCGACCCCCGGCCCGACGCGCTCCACGACGCCGCAGCCCTCGTGGCCGAGCACCGCCGGGCGGTCGCCGAGCGCCTTCCGGGTGGCGAGGTCGGTGTGGCAGAGGCCGACCGCCTCGATCCGGACGAGCACCTCGTGCGGACGTGGGTCGTCGAGTTCGGCCTCGACGAGTGCGCTGGGCGCGGCGCCGCGCGAGAGCAATACCGCGGCCTTCATGTGCGGCCCGGGGTTTCGCGTTCCAGGCCGAAGTAGAAGTGCCTGCCGTCCGCGAGCACGACACCCGGCTTGCCGTTCATCACGCCCATGAGCGTGGTGTCGTCGACCCGCTTGAAGTGGTCGAACACGGGCATCCCGTCGTACACCATCGTGGCGGTCACCTCGCCGCGGAACTCGATGTTCCACAGGCTGGCCTCGCCGCGGCCCGCCTTGGTGTCGGAGTAGAGGCTGCCGTCCTCGGCGCGGCAGATCAGCGGCTTCGCGTCATCGAGCGCGTCGAACCGCTTGCCGTACCAGCGGCTCGCGGCCAGTACCTTCTCGATGGGGTGGCCGGTCAGGAAGGCGAAGCCGCGCCAGGGCCCGAGGAGCGAGGCCGCATCAACCGTCTCCAAGTCGGCCCACAGGGCGTCGAGTTCGACCGGATCCACCAGGCCCTCCACCGCGCGCATGGCCTTCCAGCGTTCGCTCACGCCGCTCATCGGACCCCCAGCCTGCGCAGCAGGGCCAGTTGGCCGTTCGTACGGCGGATGAAGGATGTCACCGAGCTCTCCCCCGGTTTCGTCGGGCCGAGAGGGAGCAGCCGCTGCGTGGCGAGCGTCTGGGTCTCGGTGTACTTGCGGATGCCCTCGGCCCCGTGGCGTCTGCCGAGTCCGCTGTCGCCCATGCCGCCCATCCCCGCCTCGACGCTGCCGGCGGCCGCGGCGGCGCCGTCGTTGATGTTGACCGAGCCGGACCGGATCCGGCGTGCGAGGCGGGCGGCCTCGCGGGTGTCCTTCGACCAGATCGACGCCGAGAGGCCGTAACTGCCCTGGTTGGCCAGGTCGACGGCCTCGTCGTCGGTCGTGTAGGGGTAGAGGGAGACGACCGGGCCGAAGGTCTCCTCGCCACACACCGCCATCTCCGGTGTGACACCTTCGAGGATGGTGGGGTCGTAGAAGAGCGGGCCGATGTCGGGGCGGGCCCTGCCGCCCACGAGCACCGTCGCCCCCTGGGCCACCGCCCCGCCGACATGGGACTCGACGGTCGTGAGCTGCGCCTTCGAGGTGAGGGAGCCGATGTCCGCCGAGTAGTCGTAGGTCCGGCCGAGGCGCAACGCCCGTGTCCCGCGGACGAGTTCGTCGCGGAAGGTGTCGTAGATCCTCTCGTGTACGTAGACGCGCTCGATGTGGATGCACATCTGTCCGGTGTTGGCAAAGGCGGCCGTCACCGTGCCGGCCGCGGCCGCCGTGATGTCGGCGTCCGCGCGCACGATCAGCGGGTTCTTGCCGCCGAGTTCGAGGGAGGCGCCGACGAGGCGGCGCGCGGCGCGCTCCCCGACGTCGCGTCCGGTGGCGGTCGACCCGGTGAAGCAGACGTAGTCGGCGGCGTCCACGAGCGCCGCGCCGACCACGGGGCCTGGGCCGGTCACGATCTGCCACAGGTCGGCGGGCAGCCCGGCCTCCGCCATCAGGGCCCGCGTCCACAGCAGGGTCAGCGCGGTCTGTGAATCCGCCTTGGACACCACGGCGTTGCCGGCGAGGAGGGCCGGCAGCACGTCGCCGACGCCGAGGTAGAGCGGATAGTTCCAGGGCGAGATGATGCCGACGACCCCCTTCGGCACCCGTACCTCCCGGACCCTCGTCGCGCCGGGGATCATCCCGCGTACGCGGCGGGTCGCCAGGTAGTGCCGGGCGCGCCGCGCGTAGTGCCGGGCGATCGTCGCGACCTGGGCCACCTCCATCCACGCGTGGTAGCGGGCCTTGCCCGTCTCCCACTGGATCAGGTCGAGCGCCTCCTCCTGCCGCTTCAACAGCAGGTCGTGGAAGGCGAGTACGAGGTCGGCGCGGCGCTTGTCCGGTGTTCCCGCCCATGCCGCCTGTGCGGCGCGAGCGCCCGCCACCGCCTCCGCCACATCCTCCGGGGTGCAGGTGGGAACGGCCGCGATCGGCGACAGGTCGAACGGCGCCAGTGCGGTCAGCGGTTCGGGGGCCCCGGTCTCGTCGCGTTTCGCGTCGCGGCGCACTCCGCCGCACCATCGCTCGACCGCCTCGTCCGTCACCCACGCGGGGCGGGCCTGGTCCGTGCTCATGCGGGCTCCTCGCTCGTACGGGACCGCTGCTCCGGTTCGCACCGGTCACTTCGATGCCCTGTCGGCACTCTTGCCGACTCTCTTGTCGATGCCTGCGCGCCTCGCTATGTTAATCAGAAATCACATCCTGGAACAAGATTTGAAGCGTGGCGGAGACCCCAACACCCAGCACATCCGGGCTTGTTGAACCGCCTGGCCAACCAGGAAAGCGAGTAAGTCAATGACAAATCTGAGCCGCAGAAACATCCTGTCGCTCGGTGCCGCGCTGGGACTCGTGGGCGCGACGGGTACCGCCACCAACGCGTGGGCCTGGTCGCCGACGGGCTCCGTCGCGGGCGCCGGAGCGGGCACCGACCCCGAGTACGTCTGGGACGACGAGATCGACCCGCTGATGGCCAAGATCATCACCAGCGGTCAGGTACCGGCAGTCAACAAGGCGATCGGGTCGTGGGTGAACAATGACGACCCGCTGCCCAGCGGCCTGCCTGCCGAACTCCACACGTACCTTCAGGGCGTCAACAAGCTGCCGTCCTGGGCGGATCCGAAGAAGCTGACCCGCGCCGCCGACTTCAACCGGCGCAAGGACACCTACCTCTTCATGCTCTACGGACTCGGCAGCGGGATCATGAGCACCGTGATCCCGCGCGAGGCGAAGAGCGTGTACTGGTCCGCGGGCGGCGCCGACATGCAGGACCGGGCGGCCAAGACGTTCACGTTCGGCTACGACCTGGCCCAGCTGAAAGGCTTCGAGCCCGAGGGCCAGTTCGTCGTCACCGCCAACAAGACGCGCCTGGTGCATGCCGCGGTGCGGCACATGCTGCCGCAGTCCCCGCACTGGTCGGCGGTCGCGGACCAGAAGATCCCGATCAGCAACGCCGACATCCTGGTCACCTTCCACAGCCTCGGCACGTTCGTACGCAGGAAGCTGCTCGAGTGGAAGGTCCCGTTCTCCGCGGAGGACCAGGAGGCCTTCCTGCACAGCTGGCAGGTCGCCCTGCACCTGCTCGGCGTGCGCACGGAGTACATCCCCAAGTCGTGGGCCGAGGCGGACAAGCAGTCGGCGCAGGTACTCACGCCGATCCTCTCCCCCACCACCGAGGGCATCGAACTGGCCGAGGATCTACTGGGGTTGACCGCACAGGTCGACCTCGGCGTGACGCGCGGGTTCCTCAACGAGTTCGTGCGCTACGTCCTCAGCAACGAGATCGGCGACTGGCTGGGACTCAAGCGCGACTACGCATCGGCGGCCCTGATCCGCACCGTGTGGCCGGCCTTCATCCTCTTCCGTGAAGGACTGAACCCCATAGCGCCGAGCGCGTTCTACATGTTCGACCAGTTCGTCCGCGCGCTGGCCATGGCGTTCCTGAACAAGGGGGCGTCGGGACAGACCACACCCATCGTGATCCCGACGCACAACCGGCAGGACTGACGCCCCTCCCCCACGCGGGCGTTGGGGCCCACCGCTCAGAGCCCCAGCGCCCGCACCACAAGTCCCGCCACGGTGGCCCGGTGCTCGGGGCTGTCCCGCCATCGCATGCGTCGCCCGGCCTCGACCACGACGCCGAACCCGGCGTGCACCAGGACACGGGCCTGACGCGGGTCGAGCTCGGGGCGGGCCGCCCTCAACTGCCGTTCCCATACGGCGATGTGCTCGCGCTGCGCCAGTACCGCGGGGCGCCGCAGCTCGGCCGGCAGGCCGCCGAACTCCGCCTCCGCGACACTCGTCAGCGCGGTGTGCCCGAAGCTGTACGCCACGTACGTCGCCGCCAGCGCCGCCACCGCTTCATGCGGGTCGGCCGCCCCCTCCAGGTTCTGGTCCACCGCCTGGGCGAGCAGTCCCGCCGCCTGCAGGCAGGCTGCCGCGAGGATGTCGACCTTGCCCGGGTAGTGACGGTAGAGCGCGGACGGGGCCAGGCCCACCGCCTCCGCGATCTGGCCGTTCGTGACGTTGGCGAACCCGTCCCGCGCGAACAGCGGGACGGCGGCCGCGAGGATCTCCGCGCGCCGCGAGCGCGCCACCGGGAGCGCCGGGAGTTCGATGGCCCGCTCGCTCCCCTTGGCAGGCGGAGCCGGCTCCGGGTCCTTCTCGACCAGCCGCAGGGCGCACGTCAACAGCAGGTCCTCGGAACGGCGTTGGGCGATGGACGTGCGGTGCATCGTGATCGACCCGATCGCACCGAGCGCCGCCACGACCCGCAACTCCGCGCGCCCGCCCGGGTGTTCCCGGCGCACCGCCTCGGTCACCCGCCCGACGACGCGCGCGAACTTGCCCCGGAGCAGCCGGCGGTCCTCACCGTCGAGGTACCGGGCCTCCCACCGGTACACGCCACCCTCCGCCCGGCGCTTCACGGTGATCCGGACGAGGGCCCTGAACAGCTCCGCCGTGTCCGCCTCGGGCGGCAGCTCGTCGAGCGTGGCGACGAGCCCGTCCACCATGGCGTGCGCGCACTCGGAGAACAGCGCGTACTTGTTCGGGAAGTGCCGGTACAGAGCCGCCGCGGTGATGCCCACTCCGGCGGCGATGTCCTCCATGGACGCCGCGTGATAGCCGCGTTCGCTGAAGAGTCGCCCGGCCGCCTCGACGATCAGCTGCCTGCGGTTGCGGGGCCGGGTGGCCGGCATCGGCTCCGTGGTCATGACCGGGCTGACGAGCGCGGGGACAGGGACAGGAGCGGGGCCATACGAGCCAGTCAATCACAGGCCGGGACACGCGCCGTGGCGTGCGCGGGCCTGTGTACGGAGTGTGCGCACGCGTGAACACACGTCAACTCTTGGTCATGATTTTCGGTGGACGGCTGTTCGCGTGGAGCGTGCGGCTTAGCATCGGCCCGTCACGCACCGTACGACCCTCTTGGAGGCCCGGATGTCGAGGCCCGGTGACGGGTGGCGGCGCAGACGACGGTGGTTGTTCACCGGGGCACTCGTCGTGCTGCTGTGTCTGCTGGTGGCCAATGTCATCGCGCTCACCCAGGGTGAACACGACCGCGGCGATTCCCCCGACGGTCCGCCGCGCACGCTGGTCGAGGTGTCCGGGAGCCACTGCGGCAGGGGCTGGGACGAGCCCGCGCCGGGTGTGCAGGTCTTCGCGCTGCGCAACACCTCCGCCGCCTCCGCCGAGGTGTCCTTGGAGAATCCGCGCAGCCATGTCGTGTACGGCGAGGTGGAGGACATCGGGCCTGGCACGACGCGGGAGTTGACGGTGCGGCTGGGCAGGGGCGCGTACGCGTTCAAGTGTCTTCCCGAGGATGCGGACGCCGTCACGGGGCCCACGGTCCGTATCCGCGAGGGGCGTTCGGGGCCCGCCGCCGCGCCGGTCACCACGCACGACCTGATCCCGCCGGCGATCTCCTACCAGAAGTGGGTCGGCGACGGCCTCGACAAGGTGGTCCGCCTCACCGGGACTCTGCGCGACGCCGTCGACCGGGGCGATCTCGGCGCCGCCCGCACCGCATGGCTGCCCGCCCACCTCCAGTACGAGCGGATGGGCGCGGCCTACGATGCGTTCGGCGACGCCGACGGACGGATCAACGGCACGGACGCCGGGCTGCCGGACGGCGCCCACGACAAGGACTTCACCGGCTTCCACCGCGTCGAGTACGGGCTGTGGCACGGCCAGTCGGCCCACGAACTGCGCTCCCCGGCTGCGGCGTTGCTGAAAGCGGTCACCGCGCTGCGCGAGGACTGGGCGCAGGCCCGGATGGACCCGGCACAACTGGGCCTGCGGGCGCACGAGATCCTGGAGAACACGGTGCAGTTCGAGCTGACGGGGCGTACGGACTTCGGCAGCGGCAGCAATCTCGCCACGGCCCGCGCCAACGTGGACGGCACCCGCGAGGTCCTCTCCCGCCTGCACCCGATCCTGACCCGGCGCTACGCCCATCTCCCGTCGCTGGAGCGGGACGTGAAGCAAGCCGGGCGGACCCTCGACGGACTGCGTCACGACGGTCACTGGCCACCGCTGGAGGAGCTGAGCCGTGCGCAGCGTGAGGGCGTCGACGCCCGGTTCGGAGATCTCGTCGAGCGTCTGGCCTCGGTGGCGACGCTGTGCGATCCGCGGAGGACGGTGTGAGCGGCGCGGGTGGTGTCGGGCGGCGCGGGCTGCTGCGGGGTGCGGCGCTCGCCGGGGTCGGGCTCACCGCGAGCGGCGCGGCGGCCCCGGTCACCCCGCCGGTCGGGGCGCCGGTCGACCCACTGGCCGCACCCGTCGCCGCGTTCCACGGCGCGCGGCAGGCATCCGTCGTGGCGGCGCAGCGCCGGGCCACCGCGTTCGTCTCCCTCGACGTCACCGCCGACAGGCGGGCCGAACTCGCTGATGCACTGCGGGCGTTGACCGACCGCTGCCGCTTCCTCGCCTCGGGCGGGACACCGGAGCCCGCCGGAATCACCGCGCCGCCTGCCGACTCGGGGGTGCTCGGTGAGCGGCTGCCGGGCGGGGCGCTCGCGGTGACCGTGGGCGTCGGGGCGTCGCTGTTCGACGAGCGGTTCGGGCTCGGCCGGCGCAGACCGCGCAGGCTCACCGCGATGCCCGCCTTCCCCGACGACGACCTCCGTCCCGACTGGTGTCACGGCGATCTGAGCCTGCAACTGCACGCCGACGACCGGGACACGGTGCTGCACGCGCTGCGCGACATCGCCCGGCACACGCGCGGTGCGCTCCAGGTGCGCTGGCGCATGGACGGCTTCACCAGCCCGCCGCGCCCCTCGGGGACACCGCGCAATCTGCTGGGGTTCAAGGACGGCACCGCCAACCCGGACACCGCCGACACCCGCGCGATGGGCCGCCTGGTGTGGGTCGGCAAGGACAGCGACGAACCCAAGTGGGCCGTCGGGGGCAGCTACCAAGTCGTCCGGTTGATCAGGATGTTGGTGGAGTTCTGGGACCGGGTGTCGCTGAGCGAGCAGGAGCGGATGTTCGGGCGTTCCCGCGCGTCGGGGGCGCCGCTGGACGGCGACGCGGAGCACGACACACCGAGGTTCGTCGACGACCCCAAGGGCGACGTCATCCCGCTGGACGCCCACATCCGGCTCGCCAACCCCCGCACCCCGGACACCGCGGGCCAGCGGATCCTGCGCCGCGCGTACAACTACGACCGGGGCACGGACGCCAACGGCAACCTCGACATGGGTCTGCTGTTCTCCTGCTACCAGCAGGACCCGCGGCGGCAGTTCGAGACCGTGCAGAAGCGGCTCGCGGGCGAACCGCTCACCGACTACATCTCCCCGTTCGGCGGCGGCTATTTCTTCGCGCTGCCGGGCGTACGCGACGCCGACGACTGGTACGGCCGCGCGCTGCTGTCCTGAGGCGTCTCCCAAGCGGACCTCACCACTGCGGAAAGCTTCCGCTCACAAGCGGTCAACAGGTGGTCAAGATCTGCCCGTTGATATAGATGCAGGGCTCACTCAAGTGCCACCGTACGTGCGCATGCACGCCGTCGACGTGGGTCGGAGGACGCACATCCATGGACAGCAAGGCACGTAGATCCAGGTCGGTGGCCGGTGGATCGGCGAACGGGAGATCAGTGGTGCGAGGCCTGGGCGCGCTGGCGGGAGCCGCCGCGCTCACCGTGCTCGGCGGCGCCTCCCCCACGTGGGCGGCCGCACCCACGGGGCACTCCTCCGACACCGCCACTCCCATCAAGCACGTGGTCGTGCTCTTCGACGAGAACAACTCCTTCGACCACTACTTCGCGACGTACCCGAAGGCCGCGAACACCGACGGCACCAAGTTCACGCCGGCCAAGGGCACGCCGAACAACATCGACACCCTCGCGCACGCGGGCCTGCTGAAGCGGAACCCCAACCAGTACACCCCCAAGCGGCTGAGCCCGGACCACGCGGTGACCTGCGACCAGAACCACTCCTACGGGCCCGAGCAGTACGCGTACAACGGCGGCAAGGCCGACCAGTTCGTGCAGAACACCGAGGTCGACAAGTGCAGCGGCGGCCTGTTCGGCGAACCGGGCCTGGTGATGGACTACTTCGACGGCAACACCGTCACCGCGCTGTGGAACTACGCCCAGCACTACTCCCTGAGCGACCGCTCCTACGGTTCGAACTACGGCCCGTCGACGCCGGGAGCCATCAACCTGGCCTCCGGGAACACGCACGGGGTCATCTCCACCGACCCGGCCTCCAGCACCGAGAACCCCAAGCAGACCGACAAGCCCGACAAGACCGCGGTCCAGTCGCCCGACGCGCACGGCGTCGGCACGATGATCAATGACCCGGACCCGTCGTTCGACGACTGCTCGGACAAGAACCACACAGCGGCCAGTGCGCTCGCCACCATGAAGGGCAAGAACATCGGCGACCTGCTCAACACCCGCAAGGTGTCCTGGGGTTGGTTCCAGGGCGGCTTCCGGCCGAGCTCCGCATGGAACGGCGAGGACGGCTCGTACGCCAAGTGCGAGGAAGCGCACGCCAATGTCGGCGGCGCCTCGACCCTCGACTACAGCCCGCACCACAACCCGTTCGCCTACTACAAGACGACGGCGAACCCGCACCACCTGGCGCCCACCAGCGTCGCGGAGATCGGCCACGCGGGCCGCGCCAACCACAATTACGACCTGACGGACTTCTCCGCCGCCGCGAAGGCCGGCCACCTCCCGGCCGTCAGCATGGTCAAGGCCAGCGCGTACCAGGACGGGCACGCCGGCTACTCCGACCCGGTCGACGAGCAGCACTTCCTGGTGAACCAGATCAACGCGGTGCAGAGCTCGCCGCAGTGGAAGTCGACCGCGATCGTCATCGCTTACGACGACTCGGACGGCTGGTACGACCACGCCTACATCCCGCCGCGCAACGGTTCGAAGGACACCACGGTCGGCTCCAACGGCAAGACCGCCGACTCCCCCGCCTGCCAGAACGGCCCGGCGGCGGCCGGGGGTTACCAGGATCGCTGCGGCCCCGGCACCCGGCAGCCGCTGCTCGTGATCTCCCCGTACAGCAAGGTCAACAAGGTCGACCACACCATGACCGACCAGGCGTCCATCATCCGGTTCATCGAGGACAACTGGCACACGGGACGGATCGGCGACCACTCCTTCGACGCCACCGCGGGTCCGCTGTCCGGCATGTTCGACTTCAAGCACCCCAACAACAGACAGCTGCTGCTGAACGCCGACGGCTCGGTGAAGTCGGAGGGCGCCCTGCACGCCGTCGCCCCCGTCACGACGCACATCACGCCGGGCCCGCCGATGCAGAACACGGCCGCGACGACCGACGACTCCCCGGTGCTCCCGGTGAGCCTCGGTGTGGCCGCGCTGCTCGCCACCGGCGCCACCGGCACGTACCTCACCCTGCGCCGCAGGCAGCGCACCGCCGCCTGACGGCGCGCCCCCAGACTGCCCGGCACGGTCCAGCGCCCCCTGGACCGTGCCGGGCGGGCCTCGCGCCCGCTACTGATCGCTGATGTTGACCATCCAGTTGATGCCGAAGCGGTCGGTGCACATGCCGAACTCGTCGCCCCACATCTGCTTCTCCAGCGGCATGGCGACCGTTCCATTGGCCGCCAGCTTGTCCCAGTAGCCGTGCAGTGCCCCGGCGTCGTCGCCGCTGACACTCACCGAGATGTTCGTGCCGACGGTGCGGTCCATGCCGGGCGGGGTGTCCGAACCCATGATCGTGAAGCCGGCCGGGGTCTCGAGCAGGGCGTGCATGATCTTGTCGGCGAAGTCGGCGGGCGCGCCGCCGCCACCGGCGGAGCCGAAGGTGTTCAGGGTGAGCTCGCCCCCGAACACGTCCTTGTAGAACTCCATGGCCTGGCGGGCGTCCCCGTCGAAGGCGATGTACGGGTTGAGGCGAGAAGCCACAGCGGTGTCCTTTCCAGGGGGCCGCACGCGGGTGCTGCATGCGGGTGCTCTGCGTGGGTGCTACGTGTGGGTGCTACGGACTTCCGCATTATTCGGCGTCGGCTCCGCCTGCGCACGGTGAAGCTCGGCAATCAGCTCCTGCAGGGTGTGGTCGTCGGCGTCGGCCCCGTGGGTCTCGGCGGTGCGGACGAACATGGCCTGCTCGTACGCGGCCAGCGCGGCTTCCACGTCGCCGGGGTGCGCGGCGAGCGCCTGGGCCAGCTCGGCCCCGTCCACCATGGCCAGATTGGCGCCCTCGCCGTTCGGGGGCGCGAGGTGGGCCGCGTCGCCCAGCAGAGTGACGCCCGGCACCCGCTCCCACCGGTGGCCGGTCGGCAGCGTGTACAGGCGGCGCAGGGTCGGCGCGCCGTCGGCCTCGGTGATCAGTGCGGTGAGCTCGGGCGCCCAGCCGTGGAACTCCGCCGCGATGCGCTCGGTGGCGGCGGCGTCGGTGAAGTCGATGGCGTCGAACCACTCCAGCGGCTCTTCGAGACCCACGTAGGCGTGCAGGGTGCCGCCCCGCTCCCGGTGCGCGAACAGCTCCCGGCCCGGCTTCAGCGAGATCATCATCCCGCCGCCGACCGCCTTCGCCGTGGCCGGGTGCCGGGTGTCGGACTCGTGCAGGTAGGTCTCGACGACCGACTTGCCGGAGTACGCGGGAGTGGCGGCGGAGAGCAGCGGGCGGACCCGGGACCAGGCGCCGTCCGCGCCGACCAGCAGGTCCGTGACGACGGTGGAGCCGTCGGCGAAGGTCACCTCGTGGCGTCCTGCATCGAGGGTGCGGACGCCGCTCACCTTGTGGCCCCAGCGGACGGTGTCGGCCGGGAGGGAGTCGAGCAGGATCTGGCGCAGTTCACCCCGGTAGACCTCGGGGCGGCCGCCCGTGCCGTCGTCGTCCTTCTCGAACAGCACGGTGCCGTCCGGTTCGAGGATGCGCATGGCCTCATGGCCCTCAAGTACGAGCGCGCGGAACTCGTCCATCAAGTCGGCCGCTTCGAGGGCGAGTTGCCCGTTGTAGTCGTGGATGTCGAGCAGCCCGCCCTGCGCACGTGCGGTCGGCGAGGGCTCCGCCTCGTGGACGGTGGCGGGTATGCCGTGGAGGTGCAGGACGCGGGCGAGGGTGAGCCCGCCGAGACCGGCGCCGATGATCGTGACGTGCTTGCTGTCCGTGGCCATGGGTGGGGTCCTTCCGGATCGTACGTGGGCCGCGGGGCGTACTGCCCCCCGGCCGGCACCGTTGTCGTACGGCGCCCACAGCCACCAATCTCCCTGCGGCCCACGACAGATCACCTACAGACCACCGACCGCCGCCGACATCACGCCGACAGCGGCCCCGCACACGCCGGAATCACCGGGCGGATCCGTCAGCGCAGCACCTCGAACGCCCAGTAGTCCGCGGGCCCTTCGGCCGTGTACGGCACGTCGCGCCGCCGCTCGACGACCTTGAGGGCGCCGTCGTCCGCCTGCCGCCGCACGTACTCGACGAAGTCCGAGCCGGCCAGGTACTTCGAGAAGGTGCTCACCAGGACGAGGCCGCCGGGTTTGGTGACACGCAGCAGCCCCCGCACACCGGTCGGCGGCACGTGCCCCAGCGTGAAGACTCCACAGCAGACGGCCACGTCGTAGCTGTCGTCCGCGAACTCCACCAGGCCCCGGTTCATGTCCACGCCCGCGGTGAGCGAGCGGTAGACGCCGGTCTTGCGGGCCTCGGCGACCATGCCCTCGCTGAGGTCGAAGCCGTCGATCACGGTGACACCGTGCCGCGCGAGCACGCCACCGACCAGGCCCGTTCCGCAGCCCGCGTCGAGGACCACGGACCCGGCCCCGATCGCGCCCGGATGGTCGCCCGCCATGGCGCCGAACAGTTCGCCGATCTCGTGGGGGCCCCGGTAGTCGGTGGTGCGCAGGTCCTCGTCGTACGAGGCCGCCCATTCTCCGTAGTACGAGTCGATGCGGTCGGGAACACCGTCGAGACCGTGCGCCTTCTTGATCCGGTCCTGGCTCTCTGACACCCAAGTCTCCCTTGTCGTCGGACGGTTCACGCCCCCGGCGGGCCCGATTCGACCCGCCCAGGGGTGACCGTCACGCCGCTACCCGGAAAGCCCGGATCCGAACATGACCGGGGTGTCGACCCACCGGTTACAGCCAGTGGGTGGCGGTGGTGAAGCGCGCGAGGGTGTCCGGCAGCGGGTCGATGCCGATTCCGGGGCCCGAGGGCACCGACAGGCAGCCGTCCTCGTCGAGCACGAACGGCTCGGTGATGTCCTCCGCGTAGTAGCGGCCGGAGGCCGAGGTGTCGCCGGGCAGGGTGAAGCCGGGCAGCGCGGCGAGCGCCAGGTTGGGGGCCCGGCCGATGCCGGTCTCCAGCATGCCGCCGCACCACACCGGCACACCGTTGGCGACGGCCACGTCGTGGATGCGGCGGGCCTCCAGGTAGCCGCCGACGCGGGCCGGCTTGACGTTGATGATCCGGCAGGCCTCCATGGCGATGGCCGTGGCGGCGTCCCGCGCGCTGTGGATCGACTCGTCCAGGCACACCGGCGTCGCGATGCGCTGCTGGAGCCGGGCGTGGGCGCGCAGATCGTTCTCGGTGAGCGGCTCCTCGATGAGCAGCAGCCCGAACTCGTCCAGTTTCCGCAGGTGTTCGGCGTCGGCGAGGGTGTACGCGGTGTTGGCGTCCACCTGCAGCGGCAGCGCGTCGCCGAAGCGCTCGCGCACCGCGCGCAGCGGCTCCAGGTCCCAGCCGGGCTCGATCTTCAGCTTGATGCGGACATAGCCCTCGGCCAGATACTCCTCGACGTCGTCGAGGAGTTCAGGGATGGAGTCCTTGATGCCGACGGAGACACCCGCAGGCACCTTCTGCCCGGTGGCCGAGCCGAGATACGTCGCCAACGGCATGCCGTACGCGCGCAGTTCGGCGTCGAGCAGTGCCGTCTCGAGGGCGGCCTTCGCCAGCTCGTTGCCCTTGACCGGTTCCATCGCGGCCCCGGCGGCGGCCGCCCGCGGCTCGGGGAGCGCCTTGACGCGCGGCAGCAGGAAGTCCCGGATGACGATCTCGGCGCCCGCGATGAACTCGGAGCAGTACAGCGGGTCGGGGTCGCCGGCGAACTCCGACCAGCCCTCGGCCTCGTCGGTCACCACGTGCAGCAGGAACGCGTCCTTGCTGTCGACGCTGCCGAACGAGGTGCGGAACGGCTTGACCAGCGGAATCGCGATGTGCAGCAGCTCTACGCGTTCGATCTTCATGCCTGGTCCTCCTGGGCGGTGGAAGCAGAGGATGGGGTCTCCCCTGCTCGAGCGGATCCGAGAGCTTGGGGAAGGGTGAGCAGGTACCAGCCGTCGCGGGACATCGCGGTCGCCCGCAGGCCCTCCGCGTACGCCGAGGTGAAGACCTCGCGCACGGCGTGCCGCCAGCGCAGCGCGGTGTCCGGGTCAGTGGCGCGCAGGGCGACGATGTCCTCGGGGACGCGGCACCACAGGCGGTTCGCGTCGCGGGCGGCGAGCGGGCCGCCGTCCGGGGCCTTGGCGAGCACGGCGGCCTCGGCGCGGCCCTCGGCCGGGTCGCCGACCGCCGGGGCGTCGGCCGTCAGGTCCCACAGGGCGGTGAGGCGGTCGGTCTCGTCGCCGTTGTTGATGCCGTCGTCCATGGGCCCGTAGAAGTCGACCTGGTACTCGCTGGCGACCGCGCCCAGCTTCACCAGGTTGAAGCGGGCGTTCCTGGCGACGAGCGGGTCGAAGGTCCAGCGCATGGTGCGGGCGCCGCGTTCGAGCGCCCAGGTGCGCTGGGCCTGCTTCACGAGGTAGCCGGTACCCCGGTCGGAGGTGGCGGCCGCGGCGGCCAGCGAGTAGATGTCCCGCTCGGCGGGCGGTCCGAACACGGCGACCGAGGCGCCGACCACGGCGCCGCCCGACCGGGCCGCGTGCACGGCGCCGCCCGCGTGGGCGACGCTGTGCAGCACATCGGTGTGGAAGGGCGGGGCGGCGCGGGGCATCTGCCACACGTCGGCGAGGAAGTCGGCCACCGCCCGCAGTCCCGCCACGTCGTCGACGGTCGAGGTCGTCAGATCGTTCATGGCCACGAGTCTCGGGGCGGACGGCGGGGAGGTCCTTGTGGTGGTGGCCAATCATCGGCGTCTAGCCTGTTGCGATCGGACAATCCCCCGCTGCCGCCGTCGGCGAAAGGTTCACCCATGGACACCTGCACGCTGGGAAACCTCCTCGACGCGCTCGGCGGCTCCACGCTGCGCCTGCTCAGCGCCCCGCACGGCCGCACCGTCCCGGTCACCGAGGTGCTGCTGCACGACCCGCACACGCCGCTGCCGGAGCGGGCGCCGGGCGCGCTGCTCCTCGCCGTCGGTGTGCGCGCGGGCGAGGCGGGGCCACTGGTGCGTGACGCCGGACGGGCCGGGATGGCGGGTGTCGTGGTGCGCGGCGACGGGTCGGACGCGGTTCCGGACGCCGAGGCGGCGGGTGCCGCGCTGCTCGGGACGGACCGGGACGCCGCGTGGCACCAGGTGTTCCAGCTGCTGTCGTCCGTCGTCGGCGCGCACGGCACGCGCACGGCGCCGCTGGGCGAGGACGCGCTGCCCGGTGATCTGTTCGCGCTGGCCAACGCCGTCGCGGCGGCCGTCGGCGGGGCGATCGCCGTGGAGGACCTCGGCCGCCAGATCCTCGCGTATTCGACCGTCCCCGGCCAGCCCGTCGACGAGACCAGGCGGCAGGGCATCCTCGGCCGCCAGGTCCCCGGCAGCCCGGAGAACGACGAGGACTACCGCCGCCTGTACGCCGCCGAGGGCCCGCTGAAGCTGCCCGGGGTGACCGCCGAAGAGCTGCCCCGCCTCGCCACCACGGTGCGCGCCGGGGGCGAGCTGCTCGGCTCGATCTGGGCGGTGGACACGGGGAGCCTGGCCGCCGACGCCGGGGACGCGCTGCGCCAGGGCGCCTCGGCCGCCGCGATGCTGCTGCTGCGGGCACGGGCCGCCGACGAGCTGGCCCGGCACCTGAGCAGCGACCTGCTGCGCCGTCTGCTCGACGGCTCCATCGAACCGGCCGCCGCCGCGCACCGCCTCGGCCTCGCGCCGGACGCACCGGTGCGGGTCGCTGCGTTCGCGCTCGCCGGCGCTGCGACCGCGCAGGACGGTGGGCAGGCGGCGCTGCGCCTGCTCGACCTCGTACGACTCCAGTGCCAGACCCGGTACGGGCAGCACGCCTGCGTCCTGCTCGACGGTGTGGTGTACGCGCTGCTGCCGGTGGTCGGGGCCGCGGATCACGCTGCGGACCGGCATCTGCGGATCGCCGAGGACATCGTGCGGCGCGCGGAGGAGGCGCTGCGGATCTCCGTGCGGGCCGGGCTCGGGCACGCGGTGCCGGGTGTCGGCGGGGTCCGGGACTCGCGCGACGACGCCGATCTGGTGCTGCGGGTGCTGGGGGCCGGGCAGGTGGCGGACGCCGGGCAGGTGCGGGCGCGGACCTCGCTGCTCGTGCTCGGCGAGTTCCTGGCCGACCGCAGGGACCAGGAGGCCGGGCCCTGGCGGGACGTCCTCGCGCACGACGCCGAGCACGGTACGGAGTACGCCCGTACGCTCATCTGCTGGCTGGACGCGGGGTGCGACGCGGGACGCGCGGCGGAGCGGCTGGTCGTGCACCCCAACACCTGCCGGTACCGGCTGCGCAAGGTGCAGCGGCAGCTCGGCATCGACCTCGACGATCCGGACCAGCGGCTTGTGCTGTGGGTGCAGTTGCGGACGCTGGCGGGGCTACGCGGCTGACTCCTCCGGCAGCAGCCACCCGCGCAGCCGCTCCTCGCACGCCCTTACGTCGGCCATCGGCACGAACTCCCCTGGCGTGTGCGCCAGTTGGGGGTCGCCGGGTCCGCAGTTCAGCCCCGGGACGCCGAGCGACGCGAAGCGTGCCACGTCGGTCCAGCCGAGCTTCGGGCGCGGTTCGACGCCAAGCGCCTTGACGAGCCCGGCCGCCATGAGTCGGTCGAGCCCCGGCAGCGCGCCCGGCTCCACCTCCGTGACGCGCACCTCGTACTCGGGGAAGAGCCCGCGCACATACGCCTCCGCCTCCTTCGGCGAACGGCTGGGCGCGAAACGGAGGTTGACAGTGACCACGCACTCGTCGGGCACGACGTTGGACGACACTCCGGCGCGCACGGCGACGGCGTTGAGGCCCTCCCGGTACTCCAGGCCGTCGATCGTGATCCGCTCCGGGACGTGCGCGTGCAGGCGGGTGAGGACCTCGCCCGCGAGGTGCGCGGCGTTGCTGCCCATCCAGGCGCGCGCGGTGTGCGCCCGCTGCCCCGGCACGACGATGTCGGCGAGGAGGAAGCCTTGGCAGCCCGCCTCCACTCCGGCGTCGGAGGGTTCGAGCAGCAACGCCAGGTCGCCGTGCAGGAGTTGGGGCCTGAGTGCGGCGATCACGGCGAGGCCGTTGCGGTCGCCGGCGATCTCCTCGCACTCGTAGAAGGCGAAGGTCACATCGCGGGCGAGCGATCCGCGCGCGTCCGACGCGGCGGCGGCCAGCTTCAGCGCGACCGCCACGCCGCCCTTCATGTCGCAGGCGCCGAGCCCGTACAGCCGCTCGCCGTCGCGGCGCGCCGGGAGGTTGCCCGCCTCCGGGACGGTGTCGAGGTGGCCTGCGAGCACGACCCGTTCGGGCCGGCCGAGGTCGGTGCGGGCGACGACGGAGTTGCCGACGCGCTCCACGTCCAGGCCCGGCAGCGCGCGCAGCGCGGTCTCCACGGCGTCGGCGAGCGGGCCCTCGGCGCCGCTCTCGGAGGGCATGTCGACCAGTGCCTCGGTGAGTGCGACGACGTCGGCGGCGAGGTCGAGGGGCACGGCTGATCTCCTTCGCGTCTGCGGCGCGGGGTGTCCGCGGGGTGCGTCCACCATCCTCGGACGACGGCAGCGGCGGCGGGTTGTGACATCGGCCAACACCCCACGAGGCACTTGTGCCGATCGGCCAATGTGCGGGGCCCGCCGGTCCCGAAGGATCCGGGTCCTCACCGACCACTCGTCGTACTGGAGGACCCATGGGCCCAGTGGCCACTCAGCTGTTGCGCCGCAAGCCTCTGGAAAGCATCGTCGCGGCTGCCGAGGACGAGGGCGATCCACAAGATCCGCAGGACGGCCCCCGCCTGGAACGCACCATGGGCCTGGGGCGGCTGACACTGCTCGGCATCAGCTCCGTGCTCGGCACCGGCATCTTCTTCGTCCTCGGCACGAGCGTGCCCACGGCCGGGCCGGGCGTCGTGCTGTCGTTCGTCATCGCGGGCACCGTCGCCGCCGTCGCGGCGCTCTGCTACGTGGAGTTGGCCGGGGCGATCCCGGTGGCGGGCAGCACCTACTCGTACACGTACGCCTCGCTGGGTGAGGGCATCGCGTACCTCGTCGCGTGGTGTCTGGTCCTGGAGTACGGGGTGGCGGTGTCCACCGTCGCGGTCAGCTGGGGCCAGTACCTCAACGAGGTTTCGGACGCGCTCTTCCGTGTCACGCTGCCCGACGCGATCAGCGGGCCGCCGGGCGCGGGCGGTCTGGTGAACATCCCGGCGATCGTGGTCGTCCTGGCGTGCACGGCGCTCCTCGCCCGCGGCACCCGGGAGTCCGTCCTGGTCAACTCGATCCTGGTGTGCGTGAAACTCGCCGTCCTCGTGATGTTCGCGGCGGTCGCCCTCACCGCCTTCCGGGCCGATCGCTTCGCCGACTTCGCGCCGCACGGGCTGGGCGGCATCACCGCGGCGGCCTCGGCCGTCTTCTTCTCGTACGTCGGTTTCGACACGGTCTCGACGGCGGGCGAGGAGGTGCGCAACCCGCGCCGCACCATCCCGCTCGCGCTCCTTCTGACGCTCCCCGTGGTGACGGCCCTGTACATCCTGGTCGCGGTCGCCGGCATCGGCGCGCAGCCGGAGGGGGCGTTCGCGCGCCAGGAGGCGGCGGGCGAGGCGGTGCTCGCGTCGATCCTCACGTCGGTCACCGGCTCCGGCACGGCCGCGCTGATCCTCTCCGCCGGCGCGGTCGTCTCCATCTTCAGCGTCGTCCTGGTCACCCTCTACGGGCAGACCCGCATCCTGTTCTCGATGGCGCGGGACGGCCTGGTGCCCCAGGTCTTCCGCAGGGTCGACCGCAAGCGGCACACTCCCGCGGCCAACTCCTGGATCGTGGGTGTCGCGGTCGCGGCGCTCGCCGGCTTCGTCCCGCTCCAGGAGCTGGCCGACCTGACGAGCATGGGCACGCTGATCGCCTTCGTGGCGGTGGCAGCGGCAGTGATGGTGCTGCGCCGCATCGCCCCCGACGCGCCGCGCCCCTTCCGGGTCCCGCTCTACCCGGCGGTGCCGCTCCTCACCGCCGCCGCCTGCGCCTACCTCGCGTACCAACTGCCGGGCCTGACCTGGACGTTGTTCCTGGGCTGGCTGGCTCTGGCGGCCGCGCTGTACCTGGGGTTCGGGCGGCGCAGGTCGGCGTTGCGGGAGGGGGTCGAGCGGAAGGCGGAGGCGGCGGCTCGCTGACCGGCTACATCCGCACGTCTCCGCACAGGTGGACGCGGAGCCCCAGTTCGCGGAACATCGTGGCTTTGGCGCGCAGCGCCTTGTCCGCGGTGTCCGCGTCGGGAGCGTAGGCCACGTTGAGGTGGTTGGCCTTGTGGCGGGCCATGAACTGGTCGCGGGTCACGCCGTGCAGGACCGCGTGCATGATGGGCCACTCGGGGTTGGTGGCGTTCAGGCGGCGCTCGGTCTCCGCCTCGGGGAGCTCGACGACGGTGGCCCGGCCGAGGTCCGCGTGCAGCACGCCGTCCATGATGAAGACGCGGGACCAGACGATCTCGCCGGGCTTGGAGACACCACTGAGCGTGCCGCCGCCGAGCGGGAAGAACATGGGCGGCTGCCGCTTGGCGTACGACTTGCCATAGCCGCCGTGGTGGGAGGCGGGCACCGACCCGGAGATCTCGAAGACCCAGACGAACCGCCCGTCGTACTCCTCGCCCCAGCGGATGTCGTGCAGCGTCGTCGCCGGGTCGAGGCCCATCGCGGTCCAAATGCGGTTCGTGGCAAGGGAGTCGACGGCCACGCCCTCGTCGACCTCGTTGAAGTGCGGCAGCGGGGCGCCGGCGTACAGCTCACGGGAGCCGTCGCGGGAGCGGACGGCGGGCCGCTCGACGTTGTTGAGCAGCCCCTCGGCGAGGTCGCTCGCGGGGACGGTGTCCTTGAGCCCCTGCTGGTACTGGATGCCGACCGCGTCGAGGCCGAAGTCGTCGGAGAGGCGCAGCGCCGCGATGTACATCTTGAACTGGCTGAGCAGCTGGGCGTCGGTGAGTTCGGTGGCCTCGTCGCTGCCGGTGTGGAAGGTCATGCCGGCCGCGTCCAGCCAGTCGCGGACGGCCCCCGCCTCGGCGTCCGTCACCTTGTTCATCTCGACGACGAGGGCGCTCTGCGACAGCCGTTCCTTGTAGATTCCGAGCGGGTTCAGGAGCTCGTCGTCGATGATCGCGTTGTACATGCCCATGCAGCCCTCGTCGAAGACGCCGATGACGGCCTTCTCCTCGCGGAGCTGACGGGCCAGGGCGGTACCGAGTTCCGTCTCGGCGTCGCTCTTCAGCGGCGGCAGATCCCGTACGTGACTGGTGTCATGGCTGAGTGTGCCGGTCTCCAGCCAGGTGCGCAGTCCTTCGCGGGCCCAGTCGTCGGTGAAGTCCTCGCTCCACAGCACCGAGTGGGCGATGCCCGCCTTGGTGAGGCTGGCGGTGAGGTTCAACAGGCCGACCAGGCCAGGGAATTCGCCGCTCCAGTTGGCGACGACGAGGATCGGGCCGCGGTGGCTGCGCAGGCCCGCGAGCACATGGTGGCTGTACTGCCACACGCCCTCGACGACGATCAGCGGGGCGTCCGGCGGGAGTTGCTTGAACACCTCTATCCCGGCGCGCTGGCTGTCGATGAAGCCGTGCCCCTTTGCCTCGTCGACGGGGTGGCCGCGGCGCACGGTGCGGCCGAGGTCGGTGAGCGCGGCGGCCAGGTCCGCCTCCAGCTTCTGCTGCGAGGGCCATCCGGTGATGTTCGCGGAGGGGCGCAGGTCACCGCTGGCGACGGTGTAGACGGTGCCTGGCTCGGCGGCGGGCAGGACGAGGGGCTGGGGCAGGGCGTACGTCATGCGGTGACTCCAATGCGTGCCATACGAGTGGGGGTGTGTCAGCGGGTCTGGAGGTCGGCCAGGGCGTGCGCCACGTCCGCCGACGCCGGGTAGAGGTCGCGGTAGAGCGCGTACAGCTCGTCGTAGCGGGCCGTCACCTCGGGGCGCGGGGCGAGGCGTTCGGCGACGGGGTTCCAGTCGTCGATGCGGGCGTCGTCCGTGACGAGCTGCGCGGCGAGGAGGGCGCCTCCGTAGGAGGCTCCGACGGAGGTCGTCCGCACCTCCTGCGTGCGGCCGGTGACGTCGGAGACGATCTGGGTCCACAGCCGCCCCTGCGTGCCGCCGCCGACGGCGACGACGCGGCGGATGTCACCGCCCGCGGCCTCCAGCGCCTCGATGTTGTGCCGCACGCCGAAGGCGGTGGCCTCCAGGGCGGAGCGGTACAGGTCGCCGCGTGTGTGGCCGAGGGTGAGACCGGCGATGACACCACGGGCGCGCGGGTCGTCGACGGGCGTGCGCTCCCCGGCGAAGTACGGCAGCATCAGCAGGCCGTTCGCGCCGGGCCCCGACTTCTCGGCGAGGCCCAGGAGTTCGGGGTAGTCGACGTCGCCGAACAGGTCGCGCAGCCAGCCGGTGACGGCGCCGGACGTGGCCATGCCGCCCGCGAGGTTGCGGGTGTCGGGCAGTGCGCCGACTGTGCTCCACAGCGCGGGGTCGCGCAGCAGGTCGGGCACGGTGTGCACGAGGAACATGGTCGTGCCGTACATCAGCATGAGGTCGCCGACGCCGTGCGCCCCGACGCTGAGCGCCTCGGCCCAGGCATCGACGGTCCCGGTGGTGACAGGGATACCGACGGGCAGGCCGGTGGCGCGGGCGGCCTCGGCGGTGACGGTACCGGCCGCCTCGCCGGACCAGCGCAGCGGCGGGAGTTCGACGCCGGGCGCGATCCGCTCGGCCCACGGGGCGTACCAGTCGCGGGCCAGGGTGTCGTAGAGCGGGGTGCACTGGCTGGCGGAGTGGTGGTCGAGGACGTAAGCGCCGGTGAGCTTGCGGGCGAGCCACGAGCTGGGCATGTAGAGGCGGCGGGCGCGGGCGAACAGCTCCGGCTCCTCGTCGGCGACCCACGCGACCTTGGCGCCCGCCGCCTGCGAGGTGAGCCGCGAGCCGCACCGCCGGGCGATCTCGTCCGCCCCCAACTCCCTTTCCAGGCGCTTGATCTGGGCCACGGAGCGGGTGTCGACGCCGTACAGGATCGCGGGCCGCAGCGGCGTGTCGTCGGCGTCGGTCAGCAGCACGCACGGTCCCATGCCGCTGACCCCGACGGCGACCACGTCCGTGTCCCGGGCGGACGTCAGCTCGCGGGCGAGAGACACGAACTCGTCCCACCACACCTCCCCCGGCATCTCCACGTGCCCCGGTGCGGGACGGTCGACGGAGTGCTCGCGGACGGCGGTGTGCAGCACGGTGCCGTCGAGGGCGACGAGGATCCCCTTGCTGCTGGAGGTGCCGATGTCGACGCCGATGACGGCTGACTGGGGCTGGGACTGGGGCATGGCGGTGGCCACCCTTTCTGGATCCGTTTCCGCTACTTCAGGCCGGAGGTCTTGATCGATTCGACCATCTGGCGCTGGAAGATGAGGAACAGGGCGAGCATCGGAAGGACGGCGATCACCGCGGCGGCCAGGATGTAGTTCCAGTTCGCGCCGTACTGGCTGGTGAAGGAGGCGATACCGACCTGCGTGACCGTGAGGTCGGGATTGCTGGTCGACACCAGTGGCCAGGCGAACTGGTTCCAGTTCGCGAGGAAGAAGAACACCGCGAGCGCGGAGAGGATCGGCCGGGACAGCGGCAGGATGATGTTCCAGTAGACGCGCCAGTAGCCGCAGCCGTCGACGATCGCCGCCTCCTCCAGCTCCTTGGGGATGCCGAGGTAGAACTGGCGCAGCAGGAAGATCCCGAACGCGTTGAAGATGAGCGGGATGATCAGGCCCGCGTAGCTGTCCAGCATGCCGAGCTGGCGGACGATGATGAACAGCGGGATGAGGATGACCGGTGCGGTGATCAGCAGCGTCGAGAAGATGACGGCGAAGATCGAGTCGCGGCCGGGGAACTTCAACCGGGCCAGCGCATAGGCGGCCATGGAGTGGAAGAAGAGAGCCGCGACGGTGATGACGGCCGCCATCACGAAGCTGTTCAGCAGCCAGCGCCCGAAGGGCACTTCGGTGAAGACGTAGCGGAAGTTGTCCCAGGTGAAGTCGTTCGGGAGCAGCTTGCCGTCGGTGACGGTGGCGCGCGTCTTGAAGGACGAGGAGATCATCCAGAAGGTGGGGAAGAGACTCAGCAGGGAGAGGACGACCGCGAGTACGGTCAGCCCCGTGCGCTTGCCATGGCGCCGGCGCACCACGAGGAGAGCGTTATTCGCCATCGTCGAACCTCCCGCCCTTCGTGAACTTGAAGATGACCCAGGACAGCACGACCATGATCAGCACGAGGAAGGTCCCCAGCGCCGAGGCGTAGCCGTACTCGCCGAAGACGAAGGCCTGTTGGTAGATGTAGAACATGGCGACCGCGGTCCCGTTGGCCGGACCCCCCGAGGTCAGTACGTAGACCAGGTCGAAGGTGCCCGTGATGGCGGCGACCGTGGTCATGATGAGCACGAAGAAGCTCGTCGGCCGCAGCAGCGGCCAGGTGATCTTGCGGAACGAGGTCCAGGCGCCGGCGCCGTCGATCTTCGCGGCCTCGTAGAACTCCTTGGGGATCTCATTGAGACCCGCAAGGAAAATGATCATGTAGTAGCCCATCATGTACCAGACGGTCACGAGGATGACCGCGTACAACGCGAGACCCGGATCGCCGAGCCAGGACTGGGGGCCGACGCCGACCAGGCCGACGACCTTGTTGGCGATGCCCGTCTGGTCGTCGAACATGAACTTCCACAGCAGGCCCGCGACGACCAGGCTGAGCATGTACGGCAGGAACAGCGCCGTGCGATAGGCCGCCATACCGGGCAGCTTCTGCTTCATGAGGATGCCGAGGCCGAGGCTCACGCAGAAGAGGACCGGCACCAGGATCACCACATATTTCGCGGTGACCCACATCGACGACCAGAAGTACGGGTCGTTGAACATCCGCTCGTAGTTGCCGAGTCCGATCCATTCGTACGAGCCGAAGCCCGACACCTGGAACAGGCTCAGGACGATCGAGAAGAACATGGGCAGCACGACGAAGACGAACAGGCCGAGGCTGTCGGGCAGCAGGAAGAGCGCTGCCGCGAGCCATTCGCGGTGTTTACGGCTCAGCCTGCGGCCTTGCCGACGCGTCCGGGTCACCGGAGCGGTGGTCTCGGCGGTCGGCCGCTGGGTTGCGACGCTGCTCATATCAGGCTCGCCCCCTGGTAACTCTTCATATAGGCCTCGATGGTCTGCGCAGCGCGGTCGGCCTCGGAGGCGACACCCTTGCCGCCGAGCATCGTGGCCTGGATGGCGTCCGAGATCGCCTTGTAGACGACCGGCGGATAACGGGGCTCGGCCCGGCCACCGGGGAAGATCTCGTCCTTGAACCGGGTCATGAGCGGAGAGTCGTAGCCGCCGCGGGCCGTGGCCACCTTCAACGCCGACTTACGGGGCGAGATGTCGGACTTGACGCCGGTGCACCAGGACACGGTGCGGTCGATCGACTGCTTGTTCATGCTGCCGAGCGCCCAGCCGCAGAACTCCGCGGCGGCATCCGGGTTCGACGACTGCGTGCTGGCACAGAACGACCAGCCGCCCACCGTGGTCGAGTACCTGCCGCCAGGCGGTGTGGGCAGCTTGAAGACGCCGTACTTGTGGCCCGGAGCGCCGATCTTGAAGGCGGCCACCATCCAGATCCCGCTCTGCCACATCCCGGCCTGCCCGGCCTTGAAGGCGCTGAGGTGGTCGCCGGCCGCCGGTTTGGTGCGCGGCGCGATGCCATGCCGGATCGCGTCCTGCCACAGCCCGAGGGCCTGGCGGGTGGCCTTGGAGTCGAAGGCGACGTTGCCGTGCTTGTCCAGGACGTCACCGCCGCCCTGCCACATCCAGCAGTACCACGTGAAGTTCTGGAAGTAGCCCGGGTCGGTCTCGAAGACGAGGCCCGCCCCGCCACCCTTGGACCGCAACTTGTCGCCCACGTCGAGCAGTTGGTCCCAGGTGGTGGGGATGTCCCCCTCGGACAGGCCCGCCTTCTCCCAGTTGGGCGTGTTGTAGAAGATCGCCAGCGGCTCGACCTCCATGGGCAGGGCGTAGACCTTGCCGTCGACCATGCGGCTGGCCAGCGAGGTTCCGTAGTCGGCGACGGCCTGCTTGTCCATGTGCGGGGTGAGGTCCGCCAGGATGCCGCCGTTCTGGTAGCGCAGAAAGTCGCCGGGGCTGAGCAGGAAGATGTCGGGTCCGGTTCCTGACGCGAAAGCCGTCACCATCTTCGAGCCCTGGTAGGCGAGACGCGGGACGTAGAACGGCTCGATCTTGACGTCGTGGGTGTCGTTCCACTCCTTGATCAGGGCGTTGAACCACTTCGCCTGACCGCGCATGGCCGGGTCCGTGGCGTTCTCGTCGTAGAAGTGCCAGAACTTCAACGTCCCGCCCTCGGCCCTGGCCGAACCGCCGCACCCGCTCAGCAGCGGTGCGGTCGCGCCGGCCGCGGCGAGCCCGGCGGCGCCGCCGAGGAAGCGGCGGCGGGACGGCGTCACGGCGCCTTTGCCGTGTCGGAGCATGGTGTGCTCCCGTCTCTCTCTGTGGTTACGGGTGTGGACATGGGTCACATGTGCGTGTCGACCTCGAGGTCGAGCAGGTCGGGCGTGGGCGGCAGGCCCGAGCCTGCGGGGCGGTCAAGGTAGAAGAGGGACGTGGACGCGATGTCGTCGTGGTTGGCGCGGTAGCGGTGCGGGAGGCCGTTGCCGTGACCGCGGGCGATGCCGAGGCACTGCACCGTGACGCGCAGGTCGTCCTGGAAGCGGATCGGGTCGAGGACGTGCCAGCGGTACATCCCGAACCGCTGCCGGCTGTCGTAGAGTCCGTCCGGCTTCAGGACCTGGTTGAGGCCGAGGTACGGCGTGGTGAACGCGGTGTAGCCCTGGCCGGGGACGTCGAAGTTCCAGGCGCCGCCGAAGTAGTCCTCGGTGCCGGTGCCGCAGATCGTCGGCCACTCGTCGTCGCCGTCGAGGAAGAACTTCAGCTCGCCCTCGCCCCACCAACCCGGGCTGTTGACCGCCCAGGCGAGGTACGTGCCGACGTACTGGCCCTTGCCCTCGACGCCTTCGAGGAGTGTGTGATCGGTGCCCGCCGTGACGGGGTTGCTGCGCCGCCAGTGGGCGTGGAAGTAGGCGGCGTCGTCGGCGACTTCACCCAGTTCGTAGTCGACCTGGTAGTAGAGCGTGAGCTGTTCGGGGGCCAGGTTCTCCAGCGTGATGCGGGCCGCCCGGCGAAACGGCATCGGCCAGTACGCGTTCAGGCCGCCGTTCGGGTTCGCCGCAACGGGGATGGAGCTGACCTGACTGAAGTCGTTCCAGCCGTTGCAGAAGAAGTCGCCCAGCGGGACCTCGACCGCCGGGGTGTCCTCGCCCTCCCAGTAGAAGCGCAGCAGCGTCTGGCGCCACGCGGTGTGCGGAGCCGTCGTGCACCAGATGTGGGTGATCGTGCCGGGTCCCTCGATGTCGGCGAGGACGACGGTCTCGCCCGCCTCGATGTCGATGCTCGGCGAGATCTTCCAGCCGCGACCGAGCCTGCTCGCGGCCCGCGCGCCGGTGCCCTCGGTCGCCATGCCGCCTGCGCCCTTGGCGCCCGTGAAGTTCTCCGCGCTGATCGAGCGGGTCACCGCGCTGGTGGTGCGGGCGAGGCCGGTCAGTCCGGGGGCGATGCTCATCGAAGCTCCGTCGTTTGAAATCGATTTCGCGTGACATCGCGGAGGTTCTCTCCGTCAATGTCTGGAATGCCGAGCTGAGAAGTCCGCACCCTTCGCGGGTCGCGGCCGAACGTCTTGAAATCCGTTTCACGGGAACGTAGGTTTCCCGCCAGACGCTGTCAAGAGTTCGCGTGGGAACGGGAGTTGCTCAGGCGGACAATGACCGCACCACCGGGCACAGCACGGATCGCGGGGCCGTCTCCCCCGCCTGGACGAGGGGCTGCGTGAGAGGTCTGTGGCGACGATCTACGACGTGGCACGCGAGGCCGGGGTCTCCCCCGCCACCGTGTCGCGGGTCTTCAACGGCGGCCGGGTCACCGCGGAGCGCGCCGCGACCGTGCGCGCCGCCGCGGCCGTACTCGGCTTCGCGCCCAACCGGGTCGCGCGCTCCCTTCGGATGCAGCGCGCCTCCGTGATCGGTCTGATCATCCCGGACATCGGCAACCCGTTCTTCACCGCGCTCGCCCGCGGCGTCGAGGACGCGGCGCAGGAGACCAATCTGTCGGTGGTGCTGTGCAACACCGACGAGGACGTGGACAAGGAGCACCGCTATCTGGAGGTGGCCGCGGCCGAGCAGATGGCCGGGGTGATAGTCGCCGCCGCCTCCCGGCACCGCACCGACCTGTCCGCGCTCGTCGACCGGGGCACCCCGGTCGTCGCGGTCGACCGGCGCCCGCGCGGCGCCTCCGTCGACGCCGTGATGATGGACAACCGGCACGGCGGCGAGGAGGCCACCGAGCATCTGCTGGCCCGCGGCTACCGCCGCATCGCGTGTATCGCGGGCCCCGACGGCGCCTCCACGTCCGACGAACGCCTCGCCGGGTACCGGGCGGTGCTGCGCGACCACCTGGGCGAACACCTCGGTGACGCCGGGCAGTCGGCCGAGCCGCCTCCCGAATACGTCGTGCACGGGGACTTCCGGGTGGACGGCGGCCGCGCCGCGATGGAGCGGCTGCTCGGCCTGCCCGAGCCGCCGGACGCCGTGTTCGTGGCCAACAACCTCATGACGGTGGGCGCGCTCGCGGCGCTGCGCGAGGCCGGCCTCGAACCGCCGGGCACCGGACTGCTCTCGTTCGGCGACGTGCCCTGGCCCGAGCTGGTGACACCGCCCCTCAGCTCGGTCCAACTCCCTTCGTACGAGCTGGGGTTCGCGGCCGCGCAGCTGTTGCAGGAGCGCATCGCGGGGACCGCGAAGCCGTTGCAGACGGTGGTGCTGCGCACCTCGCTCCAGGTCCGGGAGTCGACGAGCGGCCCGGCGCCCAACTGACCGCACACACCAATGGAAGTACACCGGAAGCCCGAGGAAAGGACCCCCGCATGACGCGCATCGTCCGCTTCGCCGACGACACCGGAACCGTAGGGACAGGGATCGCCGACGCATCCGGTGCGATCCGCCGCTTCGACGGGGCGCCCCGCGTCGCCGACCTGCTGCGGCTGTCGGTCGACGGGCTGCGGGAGCTGGTGGAGGCGACCGCCGCGCGGGAACGGCCCGATGTCGGCGAGGCCGATGCGCTCCTGCTGCCGCCGATGGACGGCCTGATGGAGCTGTGGGCGGCCGGTGTGACGTACGAGCGCTCGCGGGAGGCGCGCGTCGAGGAGAGCAGCGAGCAGTCGGTGTACGAGCGGGTCTATGACGCCGAGCGTCCCGAGCTGTTCCTGAAGGCGCTGCCGTGGCGCCTGGTCACCGACGACGAACCGATCGCGGTCCGGGACGACTCCGAGCTGAACGTGCCGGAGCCGGAGCTCGGCGTGGTGCTCAACCAGGCGGCGCAGACGGTCGGTTACGTGATCGTGGACGACGTCAGCTCGCGCTCCATCGAGGGCGAGAACCCGCTCTATCTTCCCCAGGCGAAGATCTACGCCGGGAGCGCGGCGGTGTCCTCGGGCATCGTCCCGGTGTGGGAGGTCGACGCCCCGCAGGCGCTGAAGATCTCGCTGACCGTGTGGCGGGACGGGGCCGCCGCGTTCCGGGGAGCGATCTCCACGGCCGCGTTCCACCGCTCGCCGGAGGAGCTCGCGGAGTACCTGTGGCGGTGTCAGCCGTTCCCGGACGGCGCCGTGCTGTCCACCGGGACCGGCATCGTGCCGGAGATCGACTTCACGCTGCGGGCGGGCGACCTGGTCGAGACGGCGGTCGACGGAGTGGGCGTGCTGACCAACCATGTGCGCGTCGGCCGGGCCGAACTCGACTGGCTGGTCGAGGCGGTGGACCGCCCGCTGATCCGCCGCGACGTCCGCCGATCCGCCTCGGGGAGCGCCTGACGTACTGACAGCGGCCGGCCCTGCCTCTACGGCGTCCCGAACCAACGGTGCAGCGCCGACTCCAGACCACTCACGTCGTCCGGGCCGTGGCCGGTCCAGGCGACATGGGTGTCGGGGCGCAGCAGCATGCCCGTCGCGTCGGTGCCCTCGGCCGTGCCGGTGATCACGTCGACCCGGTCGTGCCAGGGCTTCGCCGCGTCGGCGAATCCGCCGCCCAGGTCGAGGAGCAACGGGCGCCCGGTGGCGGTCAGTTCGGCCAGCCGGTGGGTTCCGGTGGCGGTGTGTACGACGAGGTCAGGTGCGAAGCCCTCGGTGGTGCCGGCGACCAGGTGGGCGACGCGTTCCGTGCCCGCGGTCGTGGCCAGCAGTTCGCCGAAGACGGTCCGCAGGGCGGTGACCTCCGGGCCGGGGCGCAGCAGCGCCGACTGGGCCAGGGTGGAGTCCACGACGCGTTCGGCGACGGGGCGGCGCTCCTCGTCGTACGTGTCGAGGAGGCCCGCGGGTGCCCACCCGCGCACCGTTGCGGCCAGCTTCCAGCCGAGGTTGACGGCGTCCTGGAGGCCCAGGTTGAGGCCGGGGCCACCGATGGCCGAGTGCACGTGGGCCGCGTCCCCGAGCAGCAGGATCCGCCCCTCCCGGTAGCGGTCCGCGAGCCGGGTGTTGCCCCCGACGAGGCGGCGCAGCAGGTGCGGCCCTTCCCCCTCTGGCGGGAGCACCGGCAGGGGTGCGCCCAGGACGCGTTCGGCGCTGTCGAGCAGTTCCTGGAAGGTCATCGGCGCGGACCGGTCGTCGTCGGGGGACTCGACCTCCGTGGTGTGGACGCTCGCGGGGCGGCCGGGCAACCGGGCCCAGACGATGGTGCCGCGCTCGGTGCGTACGTACATCGTGGGCGGCAGCGTCCCGTAGCCGGGAACGATCAACTCGCCTTGTGGGCCGACGTGTTCATCGCGCGCGGAGACGTTCGCGGAGCGTGACACGAAGTCGTCGTTGGTGACTCCGGGGAAGCCGATGCCGGCCAGGCGGCGCACGGTGCTGCGTCCTCCGTCGGCGGCCACCAGGTAACGGGTCGTGAGGTGTTCCCCGCTCGCCAGGGTCACGCGGACCGAGTCGGCGTCCTGGCCGACATCGGTGACTTCCTGGCCCATGCGCAGGTCGACGCCGAGTTCGGCGGCCCGTTCGGCGAGGACCGCCTCGATCCGCGCTTGCGGCGCCGGGAGAATGCCGACGGGGTTGTGCTCGAGCCGGTGGAGTTCCAGGGGGAAGGCGCCGAACATGTAGCGGGGCACGGGCCGGACGGGTTCGTCGGAGCCGCTGATCCGGGCGTAAAGGCCGCGCCGGTCCAGCATCCGCACCACCTGGCCCACCAGGCCGTTCGCCCGGGGTTCCGTCTTCGGTCCGGTGAGCCGCTCGATGACGACCGGGCGGACTCCGGCCAGCGCCAGTTCGCAGGCCAGCATCAGCCCGTTGGGGCCGCCGCCCGCAATGATCACGTCGTGCATGACATGCCTCCTTGAGGACTTAGAGGTGCTAACAAAGGCGTTGGACGTGCCGATGAGTGATCAGGCAGGCGGCCAGCCCGAGAAAGGCTTCATGGATGTCGTCACGCCGCTCCCAGCGGATGCGGAGACGGCGGAAGCCGTGCAGCCACGCGATGGTGCGCTCGACCACGTACCGGAAGGTGCCCAGTCCCGTGCCGTGTGGCTGACCGCGTTCGGCGATCACCGGACGGATCCCGCGCTGTCGTACCTGGCGCCGGTAGATGTCGTGGTCGTAGCCGCGGTCGGCGAACAGCAGGTCCGGCCGCTTGCGCGGCCGTCCGACCGTGCCGGCCACCGGTGGAACCTTGTCGAGCAGCGGAAGCAGCTGCGTGACGTCGTTGCGGTTGCCGCCGGTCAGCGACACCGCGAGCGGGATGCCCTGGCCGTCGGTGAGCACGTGGTGCTTGCTGCCCGGCCGCGCGCGATCGACCGGGCTCGGCCCGCTTTTGGGCCCCGCCGAGCGGCCCGCACGTGCGAGGAATCGATCACCGCCCGGGACCAGTCCAGCTTGCCCGCCGACCGTAGCTTCTTCAGCAGCACCAGGTGCAGTTCGTCCCACACGCCCGCCTCGTTCCAGGCGGCCAGCCGGCGCCAGCAGGTCATGCCCGAGCCGAAGCCCAACTCCTGGGGCAGGTACTCCCATTGGATGCCGGTGTGCAGCACGAAGAGGATCCCGCACAGTGCCTGCCGGTCCGGGACCCGCGGTCTGCCCTCGACCTTCTTCGGGCCCGGCTCCGGCAGCAACGGCTCGATCATCGACCACAGTTCGTCCGACACGATCCATGGCCGCAACTGACGCTCTCCCATGACCAGACCTACGGACAGACAGACCGAAACACTCATGATCAGCAGCTTTTGTTAGAGCCTTTTAGAGGGCCCAGAGGGCCTGGTGGGCCTGGTGGGCCTGGTGGGCCTAAGGGGTCGGTAGCCCTGCGGCGAGCATCGTGAGGGCCGATCGCAGCAGAGCCTCCATCGACTCCTCCGCACCGCCGTGCAGGTGCAGGTCCCTCGCGGCGCTCTCGGCGGCGGTCACACTCGCGGCCACCAGGCGGGGGTAGAGGTCGACGTCGACGGACGTGCCCGTGCGGTCGGCGATCGCCGCGGCGAGTTCGCTCTCCGCGACCTTGCCCGCCCGCAGCATCTCGGCCTGCAGCGCCGGCTCCGCCACCATCACCCGGAGCCCCGCCGCCCAGTCGGCCGGCTCCTGCGGCGGCATCTCCCGCACCTCGGGGCCCGGTTCCAACTGCCGGAGCACCGCTCGGGAGACGACCTCCCACAACGGCTCACCCTCCGGCGCGGACCGCACTTCGGCGGCCACCCGCAGGGAGCGCTGGAGGTGACGGAAGGCGATCGCCTCCGCCTTGCTGGGGAAGTAGTTGTTGAAGGTGCGCGGCGAGACGCCGACCGCCTCGGCGATGTCCTCGACCCGGACGTTGTCGAGCCCGCGTTCCACGGTGAGCCTGATGGCGGCCCAGCTCAGCGCCACGCGGGTGGCTTCCTTCTTGCGCTCCCTCAATCCGCTCATGGCACCACGGTAGCAAAAATTGCGCGCCACGCAATAATGCGTGGCGCGCAAATATGTTTCGTCGCTACGGCCTCCGGCTCACAGCCACGTTGTCGCGAGCACCACCACCACGGCGCTTGCACCGAGCCGCGTGGCCGATCCCCTAGGCGGCACCCAGGCCGAGTGCCGGGGCGAGTTCGCGCAGTGCCGGCAGCGGGTCGTCGGAGGGGTCGTCGCCGAGGACCTGGATGACGACCTGGTCGGCGCCCGCGTCCAGCTGCGCCTGCACGCGCGCGGCGACCGTCTCCGCGTCGCCCATGGCGACCATGGCCTCGGCCAGCTTGTCCGAACCGCCGATGACCACGTCGGACTCGTCGAAGCCCTGACGCAGCCAGGAATTGCGGTAGTTGGGCAGCTGCGAGTACATGTGCAGGTGCTGGTGCGCACGCCGCAGACCGGTCTCCCGGTCCGTGGTGAGCGCGACGCCCTGCTCGCTGACCACCCACTTGTCGGGGCCCAGCTGCTCGCGGGTGGACGCGGTCTGCTCCGGGGTCACCAGGTACGGGTGCGCCCCGTCGGCCGACTTGCCGGACAGCTCGATCATCTTCGGGCCCAGGGCGGCGAGGAGTCGGGCCGGGCGCTGCCCGTCCGGCTCCACCTCGGCCGGCACGGCGTCCATGGTCCGCAGGTACTCCCGCATGGTGGCCAGCGGCTTGCTGTAGGAACCGGCGTAGCTGTGCTCCACCAGCGGGGCGTGGCTGACGCCGAGGCCGAGCACGAAGCGGCCCGGGTGCAGCGCGCCGAGCGTACGGGCGCCCGCTTCGCTCGCCGGGGCGCTGCGGGCGTGGATGTTGGCGATGCCGGTGCCGACCACCAGCCGTTCGGTGCCGCCGAGCAGGGCGGCGGCCTGGGTGAAGGTCTCCTTGCCTCCGGCCTCGCCGTAGAACAGCGAGGCGTAGCCGAGGTTCTCGAGCTCACGGGCTCGGGCGACGACGTCGTTGATCGGCCACCGGTCACTGGTCCACCAGACGCCGACACGAGAACTGAAATTGATGTTGGCCATGCCTCCGAGGCTACCCACACCCGCCTCAGTGCGAGTCGCGCGGCACGGCGCTCCCGCGGCATCCGCGCAGGAAGTCGAAGTCCGCGCCCTGGTCGGCGCCCTCGACGTGCTGCGTGTACAGCCACGCGTAGCCGCTCGTGTGTCGTGGCGCCGGTGGCTGCCATGCGGCGCGCCGCTCGGCCAACTCAGCTTCGTCCACGTCCAGTTGGAGCGACCTCTTCGGTACGTCCAGGGTGATGGTGTCCCCGTCGCGTACGAGGGCCAGGGGGCCTCCGACCGCCGCTTCCGGTGCCACGTGGAGGACGACCGTGCCGTACCCCGTTCCGCTCATCCGGCCGTCACACACCCGCACCATGTCGGTGACGCCGGCCTTCAGCAGCTTGGTGGGCAGCGGCACGTTCGAGACCTCGGGCATGCCGGGGTAGCCCTTCGGGCCCGCGCCGCGGATGACGAGGACGGTGTGCTCGTCGACGTCCAGGTCCGGGTCGTCGCACACCGCGTGATAGGCCTCCGGGGAGTCGAAGACGCGGGCGACGCCGGTGTGGGTGAGCAGGTGGGGCGAGGCCGCGGACTGCTTGATGACCGCGCCGTCGGGGCAGAGGTTTCCGCGCAGGACGGCCGTCCCGGTGCCGGCCGGCTGGAACGGGGCGACCACTGGTGTGATCACCTCGTCGCCGATGCGCTCCGCGTCCGCCACGTTCTCGGCGATGCTGCGCCCGGTGACGGTGAGCTGTTCGCCGTCCAGGAGCCCGGCCCGTACCAGCTCGTGGTGGACGGCGGGCAGGCCGCCCGCGTAGCAGAAGTCCTCCATGAGGTAGGTGCCGGACGGCATCAGGTTGAGCAACGTCGGTACATCACGGGCGAGTTGGTCGAAGTCCTCGGTGTCGAGGTCGACGCCGACCCGGCCGGCGAGCGCCGTCAGGTGGATGATGGCGTTGGTGGAGCCGCCGATCGCCGCGTTCGTGCGGATCGCGTTCTCGAAGGCCTCGCGGGTGAGGATGCGGGAGGGGCGCAGGTCCTCGTCCACCATGTCCACGATGCGGCGTCCTGCGGCCTGGCCGGTCTCGTAGCGGCGCATGTCGACCGCGGGCCAGGTCGCGGAGCCGGGGAGTTGCATGCCGAGCGTCTCCGCCATGCACGCCATGGTGGAGGCGGTGCCCATCGTCATGCAGTGGCCGTTGGAGCGGGCCATGCAGCCCTCGGCGAAGAAGCACTCCTCCTCGGTCATCCGCCCGGCCTTGACCTCGGCCTCCATCTGCCACACCGCCGTGCCCGAACCGACGTCGCGACCCTGGAACTTGCCGTTGAGCATCGGCCCGCCGGTGACCATCACGGCCGGCAGGTCGACACTCGCGGCGCCCATCAGCATGGCCGGGGTCGTCTTGTCGCAGCCCGACAGCAGCACCACACCGTCCAGCGGGTTGGCGCGGATCAGCTCCTCGACCTCCATGGCCATGAGGTTGCGGTACAGCATGGCCGTGGGCCGCATCAGTGTCTCGCCGGTGGCCATGGTGGGGAATTCGAGCGGGAAGCCACCGGCCTGCCACACCCCGCGCTTCACGGCCTCGGCAACGCGCGTCAAGTGGGCGTTGCAGGGCGCGAGTTCGGAGGCGGACACGGCGATCCCGATCACCGGCCGCCCGTCGAACACCTCAGGCCCGAAGCCCTGGTTGCGCATCCACGACCGGTACACCATGCCGCCGCGTCCGGCGGCACCGAACCAGGCCTGGCTGCGTCGGGCCGCGTGACCATGTGCCATGAATTTTCTCTCCTCTATGTAGACGTATCCGTAGCCGTAGCCGTAGCCGTAGCCGTAGCCGTAGCCAGGGTCGTTCAGCCGAACAGGTCGGTGAGCTGCTGCCGCACCGTGAGCACGGACAGCACACCGAAGAGCACCACCGCCCACACCAGCGCGGCCACGCGAATGCCGCGCACCTTCAGGGGTTTGGGCAGCGCGGTGCGGTTCATGACGAGGAGCAGGATCGAGTACACGAACATCATCAGCCCGGACACGCAGGCCGAGATGACGAGCAGCACGAGCGGCTGGTCGAGACCGGAGAGCAGCACGATCGCGCCGATGGCGACGACCGCCCACACCAGGCGCGCGTACATCCGTGACTCGCTCGTCCGACTCCCGCGCAGGTAGGTCGACTTGAGGACGTCGGCCGCCATCCTGCTGGTGTAGTCGATGATGCCGGTGGCCGCGCTGAACAGGGAGAACGCGCCGACCAGCCAGAAGAACACGCCGAACCAGTCCCCGACGCGCTGCTGGAGGACCTGCCCCTCCTTCTCGATGAAGGCGACGTTGTTCTCGAGCCCGCCGGTGCCGAAGAGCGTCGAGTGCGCCAGCAGCGACGACATCACGATCGTCACGATGGTGACGAGGACGAAGGTGAGGGCCTGCTCGACGTTGGCGAAGCGCCACCAGCGGCGCCAGCGGGCCATGTTGGTCTCGTCGATCTCGAAGACATAGCCGACGACGGGGCCCGCGGCCTCCTCCTGGCCGGTGACCGGGCTGACGAGGCGGGGCACGTAGTGGCCCATGCCGAAGCCCTTGTCGCGGATCCAGTTGCTCTGCACGAGGTTCTGGCCGCCGCCCGCGCCCGCGTAGGCGAGGGCGCCCATGAGGACGGCCACGCCGAGTTCGGAGGGGAACGTCGCGTCGGTGACGGCCTTCGGCAGATCGCCCACCGTGGCGGCGGTGACGGCGAGGATCAGGGCGAGGACGAAGAAGCCGCCGATGACGAGGATCTTGACGCCGAGCAGTTTCTCCAGCGCGTTGTAGACGACGGGCGCGAGGGTGAGGATCAGGCCGATGAGGACCAGGAGGCCGATGCCGATGTAGGCGGGTGTGCCGCCGAACACGTAACTGAGCATCGTCGCCGAGCTGGTGGCCCAGCCGGGCCAGAGGTTGGCCGCGTAGGTGAACACCACCATGACGAAGCCCCAGTGCCGCCAGTAGCGGTTGAAGCCGGTCACCGCGGTCTCGCCGGTGGCGAGGGTGTAGCGCTCGATCTCCATGTTGAGGAACCACTGGGTGACCACACCCACCACGGCGCCCCAGAGGAAGACGAGGCCGGCCTGCGTGGCGATGTAGGGCCAGAGGATGAACTCACCCGAGGACACCCCGACTCCGGCGGCCACGATGCCGGGGCCGATGATCCGCCAGGTCTTCGCGGGCGGTGCGGGCAGCTCCCGTACGGCGGGTGGCGGGAGGAGCTTGGTACGCAGGGGGAACGGGGCGGGCGACGGTGCGGGGGAGCTTCCGGTCTCGGTCATCTGGGGCGTCTCCGGGGGCCGTTGGGGCGGGAGGGGAGCGCTTGCGATGCCCGGCAATCATCGGATGATTCGGGGAGCCCGTGCAATGGGTGTGCACGAAGAACGCCCCGGGCTTCCTGCCCGGGGCGTTGTCGGCGCATGGTGTCTCAGACTCCGGCGCTCTCCTTGGCGGGCGTCGCGTCCGCCTTCGCCTTGCCGCGCGGAGCCCATCCGGCCAGCCACGGCAGGACGAGCGCGAGCACACCGACCGCGGCCCACGCGCCGCCGACGGCCCAGGCGGCTCCGGCCGACAGCAGGACGGGCACGAAGGTCACGGTGGCCGTCTCGACGGGCGCGACGGGGATGTACGCGACGCCGAACTCCTCCAGTGTGCCGCTCTTCAGCTTCGGGTCGACCATGCGCAGCAGGGCGATCGCGGTCGCGGCGGCGCCGGTCGTCCAGCCCCACGTCACGAGCCCCTTCTCGAACCAGTTCCCCTCGAAGAGGCGCGGCGCGACGACCAGGAAGAGGAAGAGCACGAGGGCGAGGCCGACCGCGAACATCAGCGCCAGCGGCAGCCAGTAGTCGGCGACGAAGCTGGGCACGATGGAGGCGATGCCGCAGGTGATCAGGACGTCGGTGGCGGTGCCCGAGAGCGACTTGAGCGAGTCCCCGTCGACGTAGTTCCAGGCCTTGGTGCGGGCCACGACGGCGCGCAGGAGCAGACCGAGGATGAAGGCCAGCGCGAAGACCGGGAGCATCAGCGAGGGGAACATCCCGGTGATCCACTCGGAGACGCCGTACGCGGCGGCGGCGAGCGCGGCGATGACCGCGATCTGGAAGCAGAGCGGCTCGATCGAGGCGGGCGAGGTGGTCGCGCGGCCGGTGGGGTGGCGCTCCTCGTCGTTGCGCACGAGGCCGGTGCGCAGCTCCTCGGGGAGCGTCTCGAAGCGGCCGACGCTGCTGGTGTGGCCGCGCCGCGCGCCCCAGTTGCACAGGATGATGCCGCCGACGACGCCGACGAGCATGCCCACGGTGGCCGAGGTGAAGCCGAGCGAGCTGGCGCCCTCCCAGCCGTTCGTCTCGAAGGCGGTGCCGAGCGCGGCCGCCGTGCCGAAGCCGCCGGCCCAGCCCGCGAAGAGCAGCGCGCCGAAGGCGTCGGGCACGTCCCACACGGGTTGCAGGAGCACCAGGCCGAGGACGACACCGATGCCCACCTGGAGGGCGTAGGCGGCGACACCGTACGAGCCGAAGGAGCCGGCCGCCTTGCCGAAGCCCTTGAGGCCGAGGCCGTCGGTGAGGGCGAGGCAGGCGAACACGACGACGATGAGCACGGACGCGTAGGTGCCGAGCTGGTCGGAGAAGGGCAGCAGCCCCGCCCCTTCCGGGCCGAGCGCGAGGCCGAGGAAGCCCGCCATGACGCTGGAGGGCAGCATCAGCCGCTGGAACAGCCGGACATGGGCCCGCAGCAGTGTGCCGACGAGCAGCAGCGCGGCGATGAGACCGGCGTCGCTGAGCAGCGACCACGGCGAGTAGGACACGGGGACTCCGGGGTGGGGCAGGCACCTCAGTCAGTGCGGGACGAGCGGGGTGATCCGGAGTTTTCTATCAGCAAAGAAACGGTAAAGGGAAACCCAGGTTCCGCTTTGCCGGGTTCCGCTCTGTCGGGTCAGCCGCTCGTGGGCACCAGAACGGTGCGGTCGAACGGGCCGCCGTGGGCAGCGGCGTACGCGACGGCCTCGTTGACCTCGTCCAGCGGAAAGGTCCGGACACGTTCGGCGGCGAGGTCCGGGGCGCCGGCGGCCAGCAGCCGGATGATGCCGGTGTTCGCCTCCCGCGGGTACATCCACTGCCCGCGCACCGTGATCGAATTGCGCATCAGCCACGGGTAGGGGAACGCGAGGTCGTCGCCGCCGAGCATGCCGACGCCGCCCATGAGGACGACGCGGCCGTACTCGCGCACGGTCATCGCCGCCGCGCGCGTCACGGAACTGGGCGCGCTCGGCGGGAGCAGGTCGAGCATCATGTCGACCGGCCCCTCGGCCGCGGCGCTCGTCGCCGCGCGGTCGGCGGCCCCGTCACCGGTCAGCCGGACGGTGCGCACCCGCGGACCGAACCGGTCGGCGAGCAGATCGAGAGCGGCCCGGTTCCGGCCGGGCGCGACCACCCGCCCCGCCCCCATCGCGAGGGCGACCGCGACCGCGCAGCTGCCCAGGTTCCCGGTGGCCCCGCTGACCAGCAGCGTCTCCCCCGCCGCGAGCCCGCCGGCCAGCAGCCCTCCGTACGGGATGATGTGCGCGCCGATCGCCGCCCACCGGGCCGGGTCCTCCCCCGCCTGCGCGGGCAGCGGGAAGACGTTCTCCGTGGGGACGCGCATCAGCTCGGCGAACGCCCCGTCGTGCAGGTGCCGGGCGAGCGCGGCGCCACCCTCCCCGCGTGAACTCCAGCCCTGGAGCGCGATGTCGGGGGTCAGCGCGTCGTCGCGCGAGCGCACGGTCATGTCGCACCACACGAGGTCGCCCACGCGCAGCCGGGTGGCGCCCGGGCCGATGCGCACGATCCGGCCCACGCCGCCGATACCGGGCACGACGGGCGGGACGAGCGGGTAGTTCCGTACGCCGCCGAAGACCTCGTCCGCGTACGGGGCCACGGGCGCGGCCAGCACTTCGACCACCACCTCACCAGTGTGGGGCTTCGGGTCGGGCAGCTCACGCACCGTGAGCGGGGCGCCGAACTTCGTCAGGACCGCTGCGCGCATGGGTGGACCTCCGGGTGTGAGGGGACGGCTTCCGGGATCGACGTTAGGAGCGCGGCGGGCATGCGGGAAGCGACGATCCAGCATCCCTCCCATGCGGTGTTCGCATGGGAGGGATGCTGGTGTCCATACGGAGCGGCCCTGGTATGCGTAGGACCCATGGACATCTCCAGTGCGGGCCTGCGGGTCCTGCGGCAGATCGCGGAGTCCGGCAGTTTCACGGCGGCGGCCGCCCGGCTCGGCTACACGCAGTCGGCCGTCTCCCGCCAGGCCGCCGCCCTCGAACAGGCCACGGGCGCCGCCCTGTTCGAGCGCCGCAGGAACGGGGTGCGGCTCACACCGGCGGGCCTGACCCTGCTGCGGCACGGCCGCACGATCCTCGACGCGGTCGCGGCGGCGGAGCGTGAACTCACCGGGGCCGCGGCGCGGACCGAAGTGGTGCGCCTGGGCGCCGTCCTGAGCGCGGGCGCGGCATTTGTGCCCGCCGCGCTGCGGCGCCTCGCGCAGGCCGATCCGGGGATCACGGTCACCACGCGCGAGGGCACCACGCCCGGCCTGACGCGGGCGCTGCGCGCCGGCTCGATCGACCTGGCGCTGCTCACCTCCCGCCCGCCGCACCGGCCCTCGGACGGCGAGTCGCCGCGCTTGCGGTTCGAGACCGTCGAGGACACCGACCTGGTGGTGGCGGCTCCGTCGACCGGGGAGTTCGCGGGCCGCGCCGGCGTGCACATCGACGAGCTCGTCGACGCGGGGTGGATCGCCACCCCGTCGTCCCGCTCCGAGCCCCTTCTCGGCGTCTGGCCCGGTCTGCCCGGACGGCCGCGCGTGGTGCACTCGGCGCGCGACTGGCTGACGAAGACGCAGCTGGTCGCCGCCGGTCTCGGGGTGACCACGGTGCCGCGCCGGCTCGCTCCGGTGCTGCCGCCGGGAGTGACACTGCTGACCGTCGAGGGGGCGCCGCGCGAGGTCCGCCGCGTACACCTGGCCCGCCTCCCCGGCACCCCGACTCCGGCGATCTCAGCGGTGATCCGGGCCCTCATGCCGGCGTGACATCGGGCCGCGCCGCACGCGACCCGATGTCACTGGTTGCCCGGTCGTCACATCACGGCATTGAGCGCCAGCACCCCACCGAGGCCCAGCAGCGCCAGGACCGTCGTGTACGTGGTCCGTGCCTTGATCGCGTCGAGGACCGAGAGGTTGAAGTACTCCTTGAACATCCAGAAGCCCGGGTCGTTGACGTGGGAGAAGGCGATCGAGCCGCAGGAGACGGCCAGGACCATGAGTTCCGGGGAGGCTCCGCTGCTCGCCACCATCGGCGCCACGATGCCCGCGGCCGTGGACACGGCCACCGTGGCCGAGCCGAGGGCGATGCGCAGGATCGCGGCGATCAGCCAGGCGAGCAGCAGCGGGGAGATCGACCAGTGCTCGGTGGTGTCCTTGATGTAGTCCGAGATGCCGCCCTCGACGAGGACGTTCTTGTACGCGCCGCCCGCCGCGATCACCAGCATGATCATGGCCATGGACTTGGCGGCGTCGCCGCAGGAGGTGGCGATCTCCTTGAACGAGCGGCCGACGCGCGGGCCGAAGACGTACATCGCGAGCAGCAGGGTCAGCAGCAGCGCGAACTCGGGGGAACCGATGAACTTGACGACACCCATGCCCGGGGCGTGGTCGTCGAGGGACATCTCGGCGATGGCCGCGCCGGCGATGAGGATCACCGGCAGCAGGGCGACGGCGAGGGACCAGCCGAGGGCCGGCATCTCGTCCTCGTCGAAGACGCGCTCGGTGACGAGGCCCTCGGGTATCGACGGGTTCATCCGGCGGATGAACGGCAGCCGGGGCCAGACCAGGGCGATCAGGGCGCCGGCCGGGACGGCGATGAACAGGCCGACGAAGAGCGTCTGGCCGACGGAGGCGTCGAACATCTCGGCCACGGCGGTCGGGCCGGGGTGCGGCGGCAGGAAGCTGTGCATCGTGGAGAGCGCGATGGACATCGGCAGGCCGATCCACAGCAGGTTCTGCCGGGTGACGCGGACCAGGGTGAACGCCACCGGGACGATGATGACGAAGGCGACCTCGTAGAACATCGTGACGCCGATGAGCATCGCGGTGACGACCATCGCCACCTGGACCCATCGGTCGCCGAACGCCTTGGTCAGCTTGGTGGCGATGCGCTGGGCCGCTCCCGCGTCACCCATCACGCGGCCGACCATGGCTCCGAGGCCGATCACCGGCAGGGTGCCGGAGAGCTGATCGCCGATACCGGCCTCCAGGACATCGGAGATCTCCGGCAGGCTGATGCCCTGGACCATCGCGACGACCACCGCGACGAGAAGCAGGGACACGAAGCCGTTGAGCTTCATCTTGGTCATCAAAAACAGCAGCGCCACAACACTGAGCGCAACGACGAGCATTGGCATGATCACTTCTCCTTCGAAGTGACGGAGGTGCACGTTCTGAAGTCAGGGCATGCGAGGGCTCGGTGCGGCGTCGCGGACGGACGCCGCACCGGCAGAAGAGAGGCGCGAGCGGAGAAGGCTCAGCGCACCAGCGCGGGGCGCTTGGCGTCGAAGGTCCAGCCGGGGACCAGGTACTGCATACCGGCGGCGTCGTCGCGGCTGCCGAGGCCGAGGGAGAGGTAGCGCTGGTGGGCCGCCTCGATCTGCTCCATGTCCAACTCGACGCCCAGGCCCGGGCGTTCGGGCAGGGCGATGGCGCCGCCCTCGATGGGCAGCGGCTCACGGGTCAGGCGCTGGCCGTCCTGCCAGATCCAGTGGGTGTCGATGGCGGTGATGTCACCGGGCGCCGCGGCGGCGACGTGCGTGAACATCGCCAGCGATACGTCGAAGTGGTTGTTGGAGTGCGAACCCCAGGTCAGGCCCCAGGCGTCGCAGAGCTGCGCGACGCGCACCGAACCGTTCATGGTCCAGAAGTGCGGGTCCGCCAGCGGGATGTCGACCGCGTCGGACTTGATGGCGTGGCCCAGCTGCCGCCAGTCCGTGGCGATCATGTTGGTGGCGGTCTTGAGGCCCGTGGCGCGGCGGAACTCGGCCATCACCTCACGGCCCGAGTAGCCGCCCTCGGCGCCGCACGGGTCCTCGGCGTAGGCGAGCACGTCACGCAGCGAACGGCCGATCTCGACGGCCTCGTCCAGCAGCCAGCCGCCGTTGGGGTCGAGGGTGATGCGGGCCTCGGGGAACCGTTCGGCGAGCGCGGTGACGGCCTCGGCCTCGGCGCGTCCGTCGAGCACGCCGCCCTTGAGCTTGAAGTCCTGGAACCCGTACCGCTCCTGGGCCGCCTCGGCGAGCGCGACGACCGCCTCGGGGGTGAGCGCCTCCTCGCTGCGCAGCCGCTCCCAGGCGTCCTTCGCGTCGGACTCGTCGCGGTACGGGAGGTCGGTGCGGCGGCGGTCACCGACGTAGAAGAGGTAGCCGAGGACGGGGACGGACGTGCGCTGCACGCCCTCGCCGAGGAGCGCCGCGACCGGCACGTTCAGGTACTGGCCGAGCAGGTCGAGGAGCGCGGCCTCGACGGCGGTGACCGCGTGCACGGTGACGCGCAGGTCGAAGGTCTGCGCGCCGCGGCCGCCCGCGTCCCGGTCGCCGAACCGCTCGCGTATCGCGCGCAGCACCGCCTGCGGGTCACCGACGGGCCGGCCGACGACGAGGTCGGTGGCGTCTTCGAGGGTGCCGCGGATGGGCTCGCCGCCGGGGACCTCGCCCACGCCGGTGCGGCCGTCGGAGTCGGTGAGGATCACCAGGTTGCGGGTGAAGTACGGGGCGTGGGCGCCGCTCAGGTTCAGCAGCATGCTGTCCTGGCCTGCGACCGGGACGACCCGCATCGAGGCGACGACGGGGGTGGCGGCGGGGGGTACGGCCTTGGTGCTCATGGACGGTGAGACCTTTCGCGTGCGGCTCGCAGGCGGATGAGGGGACCTACGGAAGGGGGCGGTGCATGGGTCGTGCGGGGTGTGCTCTCAGAGGTTGATGCCCTTGATCAGCGTGCTGAGCGCGTCGAGTTCGTCGGGTTCGAGGTCGGTGAGCGGCGGGCGGACCGGGCCCGCGGGGTGGCCGGTGGCGGTGAGTCCCGCCTTGACGATGCTGACCGCGTAGCCGCTCTTGCGGTTGCGGATCTCCGTGTACGGGAGGACGAACTCGCGCAGCTTGCGCAGGACTTCGTCGTGGCGGCGGGCGCGGACGTCCGCGTAGAAGGAGAGCGCGAACTCGGGGACGAAGTTGAAGATGGCCGACGAGTAGGTGGTGACACCGAGTTCGAGGTACGGCAGGGCGAAGGTCTCGGCGGTGGGCAGGCCGCCGATGTAGGTAAGGCGGTCGCCGAGCTTCGTGTAGATGCGGGTCATGGCGTCGATGTCACCGACGCCGTCCTTGAAGCCGATCAGGTTCGGGCAGCGCTCGGCGACGCGGGCCACGGTGTCGGCGCGGTACACGGCGTTCGCGCGGCTGTAGATGATGACACCGAGGTTCGTCGCCTCGCAGACCGCTTCGACGTGCGCGGCGAGTCCGTCCTGCGGGGCCTCGGTGAGGTAGGGCGGGAAGAGCAGGATGCCGTCGGCGCCCGCGCTCTCGGCGGCCCTCGCCATCTCGACGGCGGTGGCGGTGCCGTAGCCGACCGGGGCCAGGATCGGCGTGCCCTCGGGCGCGGCGGCCACGGCGGCGGCGACGACACGCCCGACCTCGGGCACGGTCAGCGAGAAGAACTCGCCGGTGCCGCCGGCCGCGAAGAGCCCGGCCACCTCGTACGCTCCCAGGCGGCCGACGTGCTCCCGGTAGGCCTCCTCGTCGAAGTCGAGGGCGGCGGGGTGGTCCTCGTCCCGGAAGTGGGTCACGGGGAAGGACAGCAAGCCCGAACCGAGACGTCGACCGAGGTCGGCGGGCGTGTAGGCGGTCATAGCGGTGGTGCTCCCGAACTGAGGTGTGCGACAGACGTACCAGGAGGCGGGCCGACTCCCGTATGGCCTGCGTCACTGGTCTGGCGTGACGCTATGAGCTGCGGCTGATGCACGTCCAACACCGATTTCGCATCTTGCGATGCGCATTCGGAATCATTGCGGCGGCGGTCCGGACCAACCCCACAGCGAAACGTTTGCGTTTCGATGACGGGAGGGCGTACCTTTTAGCGGTACGAAACCGTTTCGGATCGCTTATCCGCGCACGACAGAACGCGAGCGGATCCGCGCACCACCATCAGGCAAGGAACCCATGGGGCTGCCCGAACCCCTCACGCGCAGAAAGCGGCGCACCCGGCTCACCCCCGAGCGGGAGCGCGAGCTCTACGGACGCACCCTCGACCTCGTACGCGACGTCGGCTACGAGACGATGACGCTCGACGCCGTCGCCGCGGAGTCGCGGTGCAGCAAGGCCACGCTCTACCGGCAGTGGGGCAGCAAGCCACGCCTGGTGTCCGAGGCGCTGCGCGAGATGCGGCCGTTCTCCCTCGAGGACCTCGACACCGGGTCCCTGAGGGGCGATCTGCACGCGCTCGCGCAGCGGATCGGCGAGGCCCGCAAGGACCTCGACCTCGTACGCGGCATCTCGCTGGCCATCCGCAAGGACGCGGAGCTCGCGGACGCCGTGCACGAGGCGCTCGTCCAGCCCGAGCTCGACCTGTTCGAGTCGATGCTCGCGCGGGCCGCGGAGCGCGGCGAGATCGACCGCTCCGCACCCGCCTGCGGTTTCCTTCCGCACATGTTCGTCGGCTCCGTCTTCTCCCGGCCGCTCCTGGAGCGGCAGGCGGCCGACACCGAATATCTCCAGCGCTACGTGGACACCGTCGTCCTCCCCTTGTTGCTGAACGCCTGACCGCCTCCGGCCCCTCCCGGCCTCCGGCTACCGACAGACCTCGAAGGACCACGCAATGCCCACCCCGCTCGACGCGCGCGAGCGTCCGGCCGCGGCCTCGTCCGCACAGCCGCCGGGCGCCCCGGCCGCGCACCACGTGCCCCACCGCTGGTGGGTGCTGGCCGTCATCGGCCTCGCCCAGCTGATGGTGGTGCTCGACGCCACCATCGTGAACATCGCCCTGCCGTCCGCCCAGGCGGACCTCGGCTTCTCCGACGACGGCCGCCAGTGGGTCGTCACCGCCTACTCGCTCGCCTTCGGCAGCCTCCTGCTGCTCGGCGGCAAGCTGTCCGACCTCTTCGGGCGCAAGAACACACTGATCATCGGCCTCATAGGGTTCGCGGGTTCGTCCGCCATCGCCGGTGCCGCCACCGGGTTCTCGATGCTCGTCGCGGGCCGCGCCCTCCAGGGTGTCTTCGGCGCGATCCTCGCGCCGACCGCGATGGCGCTGCTCACGACGACCTTCACCGAGCCGAAGGAGCGCGCCCGCGCGTTCGGCATCTTCGGTGCGATCGCCGGTTCCGGTGGCGCCATCGGCATGCTGCTCGGCGGCTTCCTCACCGAGCACCTCGACTGGCGCTGGACGCTCTACGTCAACCTGGTCATCGCCGCGGTCGCGGTCGTCGGCGCGATCGTCTTCGTCCGCAAGCCCGCGCCCGGCCCGCGTCCCAAGCTCGACCTGCTGGGCACGCTGCTCGTCGCGGCGGGCCTCTTCAGCATCGTCTTCGGCTTCTCCAACGCCGAGACGCACAGCTGGGGCAACTGGATGTGCTGGGTCTTCCTGGCCGCGGGTGTCGTGCTGCTCGCGCTCTTCATCGTGTGGCAGACGCGAGCCAAGCACCCGCTGCTGCCGCTGCGCGTCCTGGCCGACCGCAACCGTGCCGCTTCCTACGTGAGCGTGTTCATCACCGGCGCGGGCATGTTCGGGATCTTCCTGTTCCTGACCTACTACCTGCAGATCATCCTCGGCAAGAGCCCGATGGAGACCGGCGTCGCGTTCCTGCCGATGATCCTGTCGCTGATGGTGACGGCGCAGATCGCCACCATGGCGCTGGTTCCGAAGCTCGGCCCCAAGCCGGTCGTCCCGGTCGGCATGGGTCTCACCGCGGGCGGCCTTGTCTGGCTCACCGCGCTCGACGTGACCAGCAGCTACGCCTCGCACGTGCTGCCTCCGCTGATCATGATCGGTGTCGGTATCGGTCTCGTGATGCCGCCCGCGATGAGCCTCGCCACCCTCGGGGTCGACCCGAAGGACCAGGGCGTCGCCGCCGCGACCGTGAACACCATGCAGCAGGTCGGCGGTTCGATCGGTACGGCGCTGTTCAGCACCATGGCCGCGACGGCCGCATCGAACTACATCGCCGACCACGGTGCCTCGAAGCTCGACCAGGCCGAGGCCGCCGTGCACAGCTACGCGACCGCGTACTGGTGGGCCGCCGGGTTCTTCGTCGCCGGTCTCGTCATCTCGGTGCTGCTGTACCGTGCGGGCCGTCCGCTGGCCCACGCGCAGCAGAAGGTCGAGTCGTCGTCCGAGGCGGCCGAGGTCGCCGAGTCCGTGGCCTCCGCCTCTCCCGTCACTCCCGTCACTCCTGTCGCCACCGCTCCCGCGGTGGAGGGGCCGGGTGTGCACGGCCGGATCCTCGACGCCCAGGGTGCTCCCCTGACGGGCGCCGTGGTCACCCTGATCGACCGCACCGGAGCCCAGATCGGCCGCGGCGCCGCCGCATCCGACGGCAGCTACGCGGTGTCGGCCCCGTCCGGCGACGGCGACGGTTACGTCCTCGTCGGCTCGGCGCCCGGCCGTGACCCGCGGGTCGCCACGCTCGCGCTCCGCGCCGACGGACCGGTCAGCTTCGACCTCGTCCTCAGCGGCGACGGCGGCCTCTACGGCACCGTGCGGTCCGAGTCCGACTCGGCGCCCGTCATCGGCGCGCTCGTCATCACCACCGACGAGCGCGGTGAGACCGTCGGCTCGGCGCTCACCGACACGGACGGCGGCTACTCGCTGCCGCAGCTGCCGCCCGGCGCCTACACGTTCACGGCCAGCGCGGAGGGCTTCCAGCCGTACGCGGGTCAGGCCCAGGTCGCGGGCGGCACCGCCACCCGGCAGGACGCCGTGCTGCGCTCCGCCGCGACCCTGACCGGCACGGTCCGTGGCACCGACGGCTCCCCGGTGAACGACGCCCGCGTCACCCTCCTCGACCAGGCGGGCAACGTGGTCGCGGTGCACACCACGGGCGACGACGGCGCGTACGCCTTCGCCGGCCTGTCCGGCGCCACGTACACGGTGATCGCCAGCGGCTACCCGCCGGTGTCGAAGCCGGTCACGGTGTCGGGCACGGGCAACCCGAGCGACCTCGACGTCGCGCTCGGCCACGGGGACTGACGGCCCCCGACGACTGAGTGAGCACACCGCCGCGGGCGAGGCAGACTTCTGCCTCGCCCGCGGCGCTTTTGCTGGGTGCACGGCGGACCGCCCGCCCTCACACCGCCCGATGCCCCAGCGCGTCGATCACCCGGTCCATGAAATCCGCTGCGGCGGGCGGGAGTTCGCGGCCCGCGCGGCATTGGACCTGGAGGGTGCGCTGGCGGAATTCCTTCTCTTCGAGGGGGACGGCGGCCAGTGCGCGGCGGTCGGACGGGCTCAGGGTGACGCGGCTGGCCAGGGTGACCGCGCTGCTGGCGCGTACGAAGCGCAGGAGGGCGTCCACCGTCGTGCACTCGAAGACGCCCTCCACCGTGAGCTGGTGGGCCGCCGCCGAGGCCTCCAGGAGCAGCCGGCTCGTGGTGTCGGTCGACGGGAGGGCCACCGGGTGCCGGACAAGGTCGCGGACCGAGACGGCCTGCTTGTCCGCGAGGGGGTGGCCCCGACGGACGATCGCGCACAGTGGGGCTTCTTGTGTGTAACGGATCGACACACCCGCCGGCAGCGCGATGTTGAAGGTGACGCCGAGGTCGGCGATGCCCTCCGCCACCATCTGGGTCGCCTCCGTCGGGCGCGCCACGTGCAGGATGACGCGGGCCTCCGGGTGCGCCGCGTGGAAGCCCGCCGCGACGTCGGGCAGCAGGTGGTGGGTGACACCGATCGTGGCCGCGACGGTGATGACCGCCCTGCTCGTCCGGCGCTGATGCACCTCGTCGGTGAACGCCTCGGCGTCCTGGATCGCCCGCCGCGCGAAGCCCGCGAACGCGCGCCCGGCCGGGGTGGCGGTGACCCCGCTGGGCAGGCGGTCGAAGAGCGGGGCACCCACCTCCCGTTCCAGCCGGGCGAGTTGGCGGCTCACGGCGGAGGCCGCGACGAAGAGGCGGCGTGCCGCCGCGTTCACCGATCCCGTCTCGAAGACGGCGATGAAGTACTTGAGGGCCGGGTCGACCAGCGGCATCGGGTGCCTCTCCCCCTCTCGCGTTGTCTGCGCAGGCACTTTCGTATACATGCCCTGCCCGTTTGCGTTGCCGCAACGGCAACGCACGCGTTCCCATATTGTCACCGACGGACGTCCCACCACCCCTTGTTGGCCCCTTCCCCGCGGTGCCACCGTCGTGGCCCATGAGCAGACAGGACGCGATCGACAGCGCCGCACACCACTTCGACTCCGGGACGTTCAGGGAAGAGCTCACCCGCCTCGTCGCGGTCCCCACCGAGAGCCACGACCCGCGCCAGGAACCCGAGCTGCGCCGCTACTTGGCGGAGGAGGTGGCGCCCCGCCTCGACCGCATGGGGTTCGCCGTCGACATCGCGGAGAACCCCGTCTCCGCCCGCCACCCGTTCCTGGTCGCCCGCCGCACCGAGGCCGAGGGCCTGCCCACGCTCCTCACCTACGGCCACGCGGACGTCCAGCCGGGACACCCCGACCGGTGGCGCGCCGGGCTCGATCCCTGGCAACTCACCGTCGAGGGCGAGCGCTGGTACGGGCGCGGGGTCGCCGACAACAAGGGGCAGCACCTGGTCAATCTCGTCGCCCTGGAGCATGTCATCGGGCAGCGGCAAGGTTCGCTCGGGTACAACGTCGTGTTCCTGCTGGAGACCGGTGAGGAGTTCGGGTCCCCCGGCCTCGCCGAGTTCTGCGAGCAGGAGCGCGGTCGGCTGCTGGCCGCGGATCTGCTCATCGGCTCCGACGGCCCGCGCGTCGCGACGGACCGCCCCACCGTCTTCCTCGGCTCCCGCGGCGCCGTGAACTTCACGCTCTCCCTGGAGCTGCGCGAGGGGTCCCACCACTCCGGCAACCTGGGCGGGCTGCTGCGCAACCCCGGCACCGTCCTGGCCAACGCGATCGCCTGCCTCGTGGACGACCGCGGCAGCATCCGCGTCGAGGGCCTGCGCCCCGCCGGGATCCCCGACGAGGTGCGCCGGGCCCTCGCGGACATCCCCGCCGGCACCGACGGGCCCGCCCCCGATCCCGGCTGGGGCGAGCCGGGGCTCACCCCGAACGAGCGCCTCTTCGCCTGGAACACCATCGAGGTCCTCGCGATGACCACGGGCCAGCCGGACAACCCCACCAACGCCATCCCGGGCACGGCCCGCGCCCACTGCCAACTCCGCTTCGTCGTCGGCCTGGAGGCGTCCGACGTGGAGGGCGAGCTGCGCAAGCACCTCGACGAGCACGGCTTCGACATGGTCGAGGTCACCGCCGACTACGGCATGGAGGCGACCCGGCTCGACCCGGACAACCCCTGGGTGCGCTGGACGCTGGACTCGCTGGAGCGCACGACCGGCACGACGCCCGCGCTCCTGCCCAACCTCGCCGGCTCGCTGCCCAACTCCGCTTTCTCCCGCGGCCTCGGCCTGCCCACGGTGTGGGTTCCGCACTCCTACCCGGGCTGCTCCCAGCACGCCCCCGACGAGCATCTGCCCGCCCCGCTCGTCCGCGAGTCGCTCCAGGTGATGGCCGGCCTCTTCTGGGATCTCGCCGAGCTCAGCGGGCTCGGCACCTGGCCCCCGCAGGCTCCCTCCAGCGACGGCGACGGGATCACCCCATGAGCGCGCCACCAGCGAGAACCACGGGACGGGCGGCCACCACCCCGAGCCCAGGGAAGATCATCACCGCGGCGTGCGTCGGCAACGCCCTGGAGTGGTACGACATCGCGGTCTACAGCTACTTCGCGACGTACCTGTCGAAGGTCTTCTTCACCAACGACGACCCGGCCGTGTCCCTGCTCCTCACCCTGGGCACGTTCGGCGTCTCCTTCCTGATCCGGCCCGTGGGCGCTCTCGTCCTGGGTTCGTACGCCGACCGGGCCGGCCGGAAGGCCGCGCTGACCTGGTCGATCGCCTTGATGGCACTGGGCACGCTGCTGATCTGCGTGATGCCGTCGTACGCGGCGATCGGCGTGGTCGCACCGGTCGGGATCCTCCTCGCCCGGCTCATCCAGGGCTTCGCGGCGGGCGGCGAGTTCGGCAGCGCGACGGCGCTGATGGTCGAGTTCATGCCGAACCGCCGTGGCTTCGCCGCGAGTTGGCAGTTCACCAGCCAGGCCGCCAGCACCCTGCTCGCGGCCCTCCTCGGCACCGTGCTCACCTCGACGCTCAGCGAGGACCAGCTCACCTCGTGGGGCTTCAGGATCCCGTTCCTCATCGGCCTGCTCGTGGCGCCCGTGGGCCTCTACATCCGCCGCAACGTGCCCGAACCGCCCGCCGCCGCGCCGGAGTCCGAACCCGTCCGTGCGCCGGTCCGCACCATGCTGCGCGAGCACAAGGCCGGCGTGCTGCTCACCATCGGGCTGCTCGCCGTCACGACCTGCCTCAACTACCTGATCACGTACATCCCGACGTACGCGACGAAGACCCTGGGCCTCCCGGACTCCACGGGCTTCATCGCGGCCCTCGCCGGCGGTCTGGTGCTGCTCGCGGTGACGAGCGTGGCGGGCCACTTCTCCGACCGGGTGGGTCAGATCGCGATCATGATTCCGGCGGCGGGCGCGGTCCTGCTGCTGATCTACCCGATGTTCGCGCTCCTCGTGGCCGCGCCCTCGCTGGCCCTGCTGATCGGCGTCGTCATGGTGATGGCGCTCTTCAAGGGCTGCTATTACGGCCCCATGGGCGCACTCATGGCCGGCATCTTCCCGGCCGAGACCCGCGCGACCGGCATGGCGGTGGGCTACAACATCGGTGTCACCGTCTTCGGCGGCTTCACCCCGATGATCGCGGCCTGGCTGCTCGACACGACCGGGCAGTCCGCGGCCCCCAGCTACTGGGTGGCGTTCGCCGCCGTGGCGAGCCTGACCAGCCTGTTCGTGCTGCGCCGCCGCACCCTGCACTCCCGATGACCAGCGACCTACGGGCCCGCCCACGCAAGGAGTCCCCATGCCCCTGAACGACTTCGAGCGCCACCCCCTCCTGTTCGGCCCCAGCCCCGTGCACCCCCTGGACCGGCTCAGCAGGCACCTCGGCGGCCCGCGCATCTGGGCCAAGAGGGAGGACTGCAACGCCGGGCTCGCCTTCGGCGGCAACAAGACCCGCAAGCTGGAGTACCTGATCCCCGACGCGCTCGCCCAAGGCGCGGACACGCTCGTCAGCATCGGCGGCGTGCAGTCCAACCACACCCGGCAAGTGGCCGCGGTCGCCGCCACGTTGGGCCTGAAGGCCGTACTGGTGCAGGAGAGCTGGGTGGACTGGCCGGACGCGGTCAACGACAAGGTCGGCAACATCCTACTGTCCCGGATCATGGGCGCCGACGTACGCCTGGTCGAGGCCGGGTTCGGCATCGGCTTCAAGGACAGCTGGCAGCAGGCCCTGGAGGACGTGCGGACCGCGGGCGGCACCCCGTACGCGATTCCCGCCGGCGCCTCCGACCATCCGCTCGGCGGTCTCGGCTTCGCGAACTGGGCGTACGAAGTGGAGCAGCAGGAGCGGGAGTTGGGCGTCTTCTTCGACACGGTCGTGGTGTGCAGCGTCACCGGCAGCACGCACGCGGGCATGATCGCAGGATTCGCGGGCCAGGACCGGCCGCGCCGGGTGATCGGCATCGACGCCTCAGCGAAGATCGACGAGACCCGCGCCCAGGTGGCGAAGATCGCCCGCAGCACCGCCGAACTCATCGACCTCGGACGGGAGTTGCGTGAGGACGAGATCACCGTCCTGGAGGGCTGGGCCGGTGACCGCTACGGCATCCCGGTCGATTCCACCGTGGACGCGATCCGGCTGACCGGCGAACTGGAGGGCGTGCTCCTCGACCCGGTGTACGAGGGCAAGTCGATGGCCGGACTCATCGACCTCGTACACGGCGGGGACATCCCCAAAGACTCGAACGTGCTCTACGCCCACCTGGGCGGCCAGCCGGCCCTCAACGCCTACAGCGGCATCTTCCACTGATCGGCGACCCATTCGCGGAACGTCCGCGCGGGCACCCCGAGGACATCGGCCACCGTCGATGTCACGTACGCCGGATGCCCGTCGCTCGCACCCCACGCGTCGAGCAGCATGTCGACGACCGGCCGCGGCCAGACCCCTTCGGTCGCGCGCCGGAACCCGTCCGGCGTCAGCTCCTCGAACGGGACCGGGCGGCCGATGACGTCGCCGATCACGCGCACCTGCTCGGCGTGGCTGAGCGCCTCGGGGCCGGTGAGGACATAGTCGCGGCCGGTGTGTCCGTCCTCGTACAGGGTGCGGGCCGCCACGGCGGCGAGGTCGCGCTCGTCGATCGGGGCGGTCTCCACGGCGGCGTAGGGCCATCGGACGGGTTCACCCGCGGCGATCGCCGGCTCCCACCACAGGCGCACGTTCGAGGCGAACATGCCGGGTCGGAGGATCGTGGAATCGAGCCCCGAGTCCGCGATCAGGCGCTCGATCCCGGCGTGCAGTTCGGCCATCGGGTTGGGCTGCCGGAAGAACGGGTGCGGGGTCCGGTGCGGCGAGGAGAGGAAGACGATCCGTCGCGTGTGGGCCGCGATCCGCTCGATGACGGCTCCGACCGTGGCGGGCGGCGCCGTCCACAGGAGGAACACCGAGCGCACGCCGCGCAGCGCGGGTTCGAGCGAGGCGGGCTCGGCGAAGTCGCCCGCCACGACCTCGACCCCGTCCGGGAGGTCCGCGGCCGCGGGATCGCGCGTCAGCGCCCGCACGGGCACGCCCGCGGCCAGGAGTTCGTCGACCACCGCCCGGCCGATCCGGCCGGTGGCTCCTGTCACGAGGACGGGGTGCGCCCTGTCGTGCTCCACGTCGCTCTGCTGTGCCTTGTCGATCATCACGGCAGCCATTATAACGTAACCGAGTAACATTTTTTACTCGGTTGGTTTTACGGCGTGACGATCGCGAATTCCCCGTCCCCCGGGTCGAGCACCGAGGCGAGCCGGGCCAGCGCCGACACATCACCCTCCGCCAGGACACCCGCCTGCTGCAGACCCTCCGCCGTCAGGCCGGTGGCAGCAAGGCGCGCCAGCGCCGGGGCCGTGGTGGTGAGGCTGACGTCGGCCACGGTCCGCTGCGGGGCGGAGCTGTAGGTGAGCACCCCGTTGGCGAGGCGGACCCTGTAGCGCTCGTCGACGTCGGTGAGCACGATGTCGACGGCGAGCCTCTCGTTCCACGCCTTGGGGCCGTCGACCTGGATGGCGAGGGCGTCGAACAGCATGGTCGGTGAGAGGTTCGCGATGAGGTCCGGCGACGCGGAGACCGCGGGCGTGCCGAACCGGCCTTCGCGCAGTTCGGTGGCGCCGGAGAGGAAGAAGTTGCGCCAGATACCGTTCTCGGCGCCGTAGCCGAGCTGTTCGAGGGTGTCGGCGAGCAGAGTCCGGGCGGCGGCATGCTCGGGCTCCGCGAAGACGACGTGGCTGAGCACCTCGGCCGCCCAGCGGAAGTCCCCGGTGTCGAAGGAGCCGCGGGCCTTGGCCACGACCGCGTCGGCGCCGCCCATGAACTCGACGTAGCGCCTGCCGGCCTCGACCGGCGGGTGCTGCCACAGATGGGCCGGATTGCCGTCGAACCAGCCCATGTAGCGCTGGTAGACGGCCTTGACGTTGTGACTGACGGAGCCGTAGTAACCGTGGGTGTTCCAGGCATTCTCGAGAGCCGGGGGCAGTTCGAGGTGCTCGGCGATCTCGCTGCCGGTCCAGCCTTTGTTGATCAGACGCAGGCACTGGTCGTGGAGGTAGCCGTACAGATCCCGCTGGGCCTCCAGGAAGGCGATGGCACGCTCCCGCCCCCAGGTCGGCCAGTGGTGGGAGGCGAACACGACGTCCGTCGCGTCGCCGAACAGGTCGATCGTCTCGGTGAGCGCGTGCGACCAGACATGCGGGTCACGCACCACGGCGCCGCGCAGGGTCAGCAGGTTGTGCAGCGTGTGAGTGGCGTCCTCCGCGGTGCACAGGGCCCTGAAGTCGGGGAAGTGGACGAGGAGTTCGGCCGGGGCCTCGGTGTCGGGCGCCATCTGGAAGACCATGCGCACCCCGTCGACGGTCTCCTCCTGACCCGTCGTGGTGATGGTCGTCGTCGGCGGGATCAGGGTCACGGTGCCGGTCGAGTTGGTCTGGCCGAGCCCGGCGCCGACCTGCCCCTGCGGGCCGCGCGCGAGCGCCGCCCCGAACATGTAGGCGGCGCGGCGGGCCATCGCGGTACCCGCGTACACGTTCTCGGCCACGGCGTGTTCGGTGAAGCCCTCCGGCGCGATCACGGGCACCCGTCCGGCGTCGACGTCCTCCTGCGTGGTGACACCCCTGACGCCGCCGAAGTGGTCGACGTGCGAGTGGGTGTAGAGGACGCCGGCGACCGGGCGCTCGCCGCGGTGCTCCCGGTACAGGGCGAGGGCCGCCGCCGCGGTCTCGGTCGATATCAGCGGATCGATCACGATCACGCCGGTGGCGCCCTCGACGAACGTGACGTTCGACAGGTCGAGACCGCGCACCTGATAGATGCCCTCGACGACCTCGAAAAGGCCCTGCTGTGCAACGAGTTGGGACTGCCGCCACAGGCTGGGGTTCACCGTGTCGGGCGCCTCGCCCCCGAGGAAGGCGTACGTGTCGTTGTCCCAGACGACGGTGCCGTCCGCGGCCTCGACGGCGCTGGGCGTCCGCCGGGCGATGAGCCCCCGCGCGGCGTCCTCGAAGTCCTGGGTGTCCTCGAACGGGAGGCGCGAGCGCAGGTCCGCCTGGTTCCGGGCGATGATCGGCTGCGCGGGACGGGACGGGACCTTGGGTACCTTGGGTGACTCTTTGGGCGTTGAAGTCATATCGCCAGATTCGCACTTTTGCGACCCGACCGTCAGGCCTGTATCGCACCCGCATCGGTACGTCGACCACCACCCGACGCCCCCTCACCGGGCGTACAACCTGCCGTTGTCCCTGCCTGCCGAGAACGTTGTTTGATGCGGGTGTCCACCGCTCGCTTTGATGACTGCACCCAAGCCGTCCGCAGTGAGGAACCGTCATGCCCGAGCAGGATCGCCTCTACGTCCAGACACCCGAGTTCGCGCGCGTGGCCGAGCGCATCGAGTACGTCACCGCGCTGACCTCGCGGCTGAATGTCCTGCCCTTCGACGACAAGACCACACGCACGGCACTGCTCTCCGAGATCGTCGGCAGGCCGATGCCCGAGTCCGTCACCGTCTATCCGCCGTTCTACACGGACTTCGGGCTGCGCATCGAGTTCGGCGAGCACGTCTTCGTGAACCAGAGCTGTACGTTCTTCGACCAGGGCGGGATCCGCCTGGGCGACGGCGTGCTGATCGGGCCGAAGACCAACCTGATCTCCGCCAACCACCCGATCCGCGCGTCCGATCGCCCCGAGTACTACACGCGGGCGCCCATCACGATCGGGGACAACGCATGGCTCGGCGCGGCGGTGACGGTGCTGCCCGGCGTCACGATCGGCCATGGTGCCGTGGTCGGCGCCGGCGCCGTCGTCACCAAGGACGTACCACCGAACACACTGGTGACCGGGCCGGCGGGGGCCGAGCGCAAGCGCTGGGAGGACTGAGCCCGGGGGTACGGCACAGGCCCTAGGTGTGCTGTTCTGACACGTTGGTGACGCGGCTGGCTGGTGTGTGGCCGTCGATTCCGGTGTGGGGTCGGTGGTAGTTGTACCAGTCGAGCCAGTCGTCAAACGCTGCCCGGCGTTCGGCGTCCGAGGTGTAGGGCCGCTGGTAGGCCCATTCCTCGAGCAGGGTGCGGTGGAAGCGTTCGACCTTGCCGTTGGTCTGCGGCCGCCAGGGCCTGGTCCAGCGGGGGCTGATGCCCAGCCGGCGGCAGGTCTGTTCCCAGGTGTTCTTGGTGTAGGCCCAGGCGTTGTCGGTCAGCACCCGCTCGACCGGGATGCCGCGGGTGGCGAACCAGGCGGTGGCCCGCTCGAGGAAGCCGGCGCAGGTGGCGGCCTTCTCGTCGGGCAGGTCCTCGGTGTAGGCGAGGCGGGAGTGGTCGTCCAACGCCGTGTGCAGGTAGGCCACTCCGGCCGCTTGCCGGTTCTTGCGGCCCGCGGCCCGGCCCAGCGTCCGGTGTCCGCCGCCGTCGGGGATGCGGCCCAGCTTCTTGACGTCGACGTGGACGAGTTCGCCGGGCCGGGCGCGTTCGTAGCGGCGCACGGGCCGTCCGGTGGCCCGGTCCGTGCAGGACAGCGGCGGCAGCCGGTGGGCCTGCAGGATGCGGTGGACGGTCGAGGCGGCGATCCCCGTGCGCACCGCGATCCGCTGCGGCCCGATCCGGTGTTCCTGGCGCAGCCGGACCACCTCGTCCTCGACGGGGGCCGGGGTCTTGTGGCGTTGGTGGAGCGGGCGGCTGGAGCGGTCGTACATGCCGGCCCAGCCCGACTTTCGGTAGCGGCCTGCCCAGCGTTGGGCGGTGGTGTGGCTGACCTGGAAACGCTCGGCGGCGCGGCGCAGCGGCCAACCGTCCTCGACGATGCACACGGCCAGACGCAGCCTGCCCGTTGGGGTCAGCGGCGCGTTACGGTGGCACATGAGGGCCTCCTGGACTCGGCGGTAGATGTCGCAATCCCCACCGAAACCAGACGGCCCTCACCCATGCAAGACCGCGCCGGCGTCACCAACGTGCCGAGACAGCACACCTAGGCGCGCCCGCTCCCCGTGACCGTGATGCGGAAAGCGGGGTGATCGGCCGGATCCGGCAGCGCTTCGAAGGTCTTGGCGACGTTCGGGAGCTTGCCGAACTCCTTCAGATAGGCGGCCATGAGCTCCGGGAGCTCGGACGGGCCGACCTCGACCGCCGTGAACTGCTCGACGCGGCCGCGCCGGGTGAGGCGGCCCGACTTGCTGGCGCGCAGGTTGCGGGACCACTCGGTGTCGCCGTAGGCCGCCAGCAGGTACTCCGCGCCCCCGTGGTCGAGCACGGCCACGGGAGTCGAGCGCCAGGCGCCCGTGGTGCGGCCGGGGACCGAGAGCAGGCTGACCACCTTGGGCTTGACCAGGCGCGCCATGCGTCCGCCGATGACGCGCGCCGCCCAGGGCGGGCGCAGATAGTTCCTGGTGGACATGGTGGGACCTCTTCTCCTCCGTCGGGGACGCGGCGACGCCCCGCCCCTGCCCTCCAAGGGTAGACACCTAATGCTTAGACATCAAACGTTTCGACTTCGCTGTTAGGGTTCTGGCATGCCGCAGCCCACCTCCCCGCCCCTCGGTCTCGAGCTGAGCAGAGCCGCCCGCACCGTCAGCCGGGCCTTCGAAGACGCACTGGAGGAGGCCGGTGGCTCGCTGCCGGTCTGGCTGATCCTGCTGAACCTGAAGACCGGGCGTCCCGGGAATCAGCGCCGGCTGGCCGAAGCCGTCGGCGTCCGGGACGCGACGCTCACGCACCACCTCAACGCGATGGACAGGCGCGGCCTGATCACCCGGCGGCGCGACACCGCGAACCGGCGTATTCACGTGGTGGAGCTGACCGAGGCCGGCGAGGAGGCCTTCACGCGCCTACGGAAGGCCGCGACCGCCTTCGACCGCGGCCTCAACGCGGGCCTGTCTGACGCCGACCGCACCGAGTTGAGCCGCCTGCTGCAGCAGCTCACGCGGAACGTGGGGACCGAGGAGGAGTGAGCGGCAGCCGTGGTCGGGGCCGGGCCTACAGGCCCACGTCACGGCTGTGGATGTCCTCCAACGACTCGCGGCGTACGAGGAGTCGGGCGCGCCCGGCATGGACGGCGACCACCGGCGGCCTGCCAACTGCGTTGTAACCGGAGGCCATCGACAGGTGGTAGGCACCGGCCACCGGCAAGGCGATCAGGTCCCCCGCCCGTACGTCGTCGGGGAGCCGGGCATCGGCGGCGAGCACGTCACCGGCCTCACAGTGCCGGCCGACGACCGTGACCGGGGCGAGGTCCACGCTGCCCCTGCGGCCGACCAGACGCGGCGCGTAGCGCACCCCGTACAGCGCGGGTCGCGGGTTGTCGCTCATGCCGCCGTCGACGGCGACGAAGGTGCGGCCGCCGGTGTGCTTCACGGAGACGACGCGGTACAGGGCGACCCCGGCGGGCCCCGCCACGGCCCGGCCCGGTTCGATGACGAGGCGCGGCACGGTGAGCCCGGCCGCCGCGCACGCCTCGGTCAGCTCGGCGCGGACCTTGCGGGCGAGGCGGGTGAGGTCCATGGCCGGTTCGCCGGGGCGGTAGGCGATGCCGTGCCCGCCGCCGAGGTCCAACTCGGGCAGCGCGAGCCCGTGTTGCTCCTTCAGGCGGGCCATCAGGCCCACCATGCGGCGCACCGCCGCCAGATACGGTTTGACGTCGGTGATCTGGGAGCCCAAGTGGCAGTGCAGGCCGGTGAGTTCGAGCTGGGGCTGGTCGAGGATGCGGGCGATGGCGCGCTGGGCGTAGCCGTCGCTGATGGACAGGCCGAACTTCTGGTCCTCGGTGCCGGTACGGATCTTGTCGTGGCCGCCCGCGCTGATGCCGGGGACCACGCGGACCATCACCTTCTGGTGGCCGTCGGGGCCGACCGCCGCGGCGATCCGGGCGATCTCGGAGGGGCTGTCGATGACGATGCGGCCCACGCCGTACCAGAGGGCCCGCTTCAGGTCGTGCGGCGTCTTGGCGTTGCCGTGCAGGACGATCCGGTCGGCGGGGAAGCCCGCGGCGACCGCGAGTTCCAACTCACCGGCGGAGCACACGTCGAGGCCGAGGCCCTCGTCCCTCACCCAGTGCGCCATGGCCCGGCACAGGAACGCCTTGGCCGCGTAGTGGACCTCGGCCTCCGGGAAGGCGTCGCGGTAGGCGCGGCAGCGGCGGCGGACCTCGCCCTCGTCGAGGACGTACACGGGGGTGCCGTAGCGGCCCGCGACCTCCGCGAGCGACACACCGCCGACGGTCGCGCCGCCGGGGTGCGGCTCCGTGGTGGAGCTCGGCCACACCGCCAGCTCCTCGGGAGTCGCGGTGGTGGTGACAGGTTCGTGAATGGTGGTCATGGTGTCGTCGCCCTTCCTCAGCCGATCCAGTACGACAGCGCCATGACGAGCGCGGCGATCCCGGCTCCCCGGAGCGTGCCGCTCGTGTGCGAGTTCCGCGTGCGGTGCCGCGGAAGAGGGAACGGAGCGGAGAGTTGCGGGTCCACCGTGACGGTGGCGGCGCCGAGCGGCGCGGTCATGTCGCGCAGGGCGGACTCGGCCAGCCGGATCCACGGCTGGCCGGCGCCGAGGGTGGCGGCCAGCGCGCGCTCGGAGGTGAAGCCGACGGCCGTACGGTCACCGAGCGGGGTGCGGAACAGCCGGGCGGCGCAGCCGAGCGGGCCCGGCCGGACGGGAACGTAGAGGGGCCCGGCCGGGGTCCGTTCGGAGGGTTCCGGGTCTTCGTCGTTCACGGGTTGTGCCATGGGATGCCTCCTGGCGAGTCCGGGGGTGGTGGCTCACCGAGGACGCTATGCCCGTCCTCCCGCACCCCGGCGGCGTCCTGACGGGACGCTGACGGTGCCCGCGGCGATGCTGACGCGCCGCTGACGGGCATCGCTCCGAGGCGTCGCGGATTACGAGGGCGAGGTGCCGGACGCCGACGGTGGCCCGCAGCCGTCAGAAGTGCGCCAGGAAACGGCTGGTGGGAGTTAACGGCATCCCGGGCAGCCGCACCGCACGGTCAGGGGCCGTCGACCGGGAGGACGAACTCCTGGTTACCGCCCCTCCCACTCCGGCTTTCGCTTCTCCAGGAAGGCCGTCACGCCCTCTGCGAAGTCGCGGCTGCCGTAGACGCGGGCGTACAGGTCCTCGGCGTGGCCGGGGGTGGAGGCGGCCAGGACGCGGCGGTCCGCCTCCTTCAGGGCCGCCAGGGTGAGCGGGGCGCAGCGGGCGATGTCCGCCGTGAGCTCCGCGAGGCGTGTGTCCAGGTCGGCCGGGTCGACGATGTCGGCCACGAATCCGGATTCGTGGGCCTCCTCCGCCGTGATCAGACGGGCGGCGAGGAGGGACCGCAGGGTGCGGGCGCGGCCGAGTCCCGCGTAGAGGCGGGAGATCATGGCGGGGGCCAGGCAGTTGCCGAGTGTGCGGCCGATGGGGGCGCCGAAGACGGCGTCGGGGGTGCACAGCACCACGTCGCAGCAGCTCGCGAGCGCGCTGCCCGCACCGACGGCCGGGCCCTCGACCGCGGCGACGACGGGCATCCGCATCGCCGCGAGCCGGTCGACGGCGAGGCCGACGCGACGTTCGTACGCCACGCCGTCCTCCCCGCTCGTGAAGTCACGGAACTCGCGGATGTCGGTGCCGGCCGCGAACGCCCGCCCGCCCGTTCCGCGGAGGACCGTCAGCCGGATGTCGGGGTCGGCGTCGATCTCCCGGCAGGCGCGCTCCAGTTGGTCGTACATGCGCAGGGTCAGGGCGTTGCGCCGCTCCGGGTTGACCAGGGTGAGGTGGGCGGCGTACGTGTCGGTTCCGGGTACCGCGTGGCGGGTCCAGGCGACGGAGCCGCCTTCCGCCTCGTCGTCGGGCGTCAACTCCGGCCCCTTCCTGAGGAGTTCATCGTTGTGCTCGCCGAGCACCGGCGGGTGGCGGCGCAGCCGTGCCGGGGTGCGGGCGAGTTTCACCGGGAAGCCGACGACGCGGCTGCGGCCGTCGACCGGGTGGTCGTACTCCTCGACCATGCCGCGGGCCCGCGCGTGCGGGTCGTGCTCGAGGATCTGCCCGTAGTCGAGGATCGGCCCCGCGGGGACACCGGCGTCGAGGAGTTGGGCGACGCACTCCTCGGTGCTCGTCGCCGCGAGCCGGCCTTCGAGGAGGGCGATCAGTTCGGCGCGGTGGCCCATCCGGTCGGTGTTCGTCGCGAACCGCTCGTCGCCCGCGATGTGTTGCAGGTCGAGGGCCTCGCACAGCCGCAGCCACAGCCGCTGGTTGTTCGCGGCGATGGTGACATGGCCGTCCTTGGTGCGGACGACCTGGTAGGGCGCGGACATGCGGTGCGCGGAGCCGAGGCGCTGCGGGGGCGCGCCACCGGCGAAGTACTCGACCGACTCCCATACGGACATCGCCAACACGGCTTCGTACAGGGAGGTTTCGAGGTACTGCCCCTCCCCCGTGCGCAGCCGGTGGACGTGCGCGGCGGCGATGCTCAGCGCGCACAGCATGCCCGCGCCGAGGTCGCCCACCGGGAGCCCGCACTTGACCGGTGGTCCGTCCGGGTCGCCGGTGACGCTGACGGCGCCCGCCATGCCCTGGGCGATGAGGTCGTAGCCGGGCCGGTCGGCATACGGGCCGTACTGGCCGAAGCCGGAGATCGACGCGTAGATGATGTCGGGCCGTACCTCGCGGACGGCTTCGTAGCCGACGCCGAGGCGGTCGGTGACTCCGGGCCGGAAGTTCTCCACGACGACGTCCGCGTCGGCGACGAGCCGGAAGAACTCCGCGCGGTCGGCGTCGGTGCGCAGATTGAGCGTGACACTGCGCTTGTTGCGGTTGAGGGCGTGGAAGGCGGGGGTGTCGCTGCCGGGCCGCGGTGTGCCCATGGAGGTGCGGGTCTGGTCGCCGCCCTCCGGTGACTCGACCTTGATGACGTCCGCGCCGAGGTCGGCGAGCAGCATCGTGCAGTACGGGCCCGCCATGACCTGGGTGAGGTCGAGGACGCGGACACCGTCGAGCGCCCCTGCGGTGACGGTCATCGCAACGCCTCCCGTATCAGCTGGAGCGGGTGCACCGCCGTGCGCTCCGTGCCGTGGTGGATCTGCTGGCGGCAGGAGACACCGGTGGCGGCGACCACGGTGTCGTCCGGTTCGGCCCGGACCGCGGGGAAGAGCCGGTCCTCACCGACCGCCATGGACGTGTCGTAGTGCTCGGCCTCGAAGCCGAAGGAGCCCGCCATCCCGCAGCATCCGGCGTCGAGCTCGACGACTTCGGCGCCCGGGATGCGCTGGAGGAGCGCGACGGTCGCCGCGGTGCCGACCTCCGCCTTCTGGTGGCAGTGGCCGTGGAAGAGAATGCGGCGGCCCGCGGGCCCGGTGTCGTCGCGCAGTGCGAGCCTGCCGTCGTCGATGGCCTCGGTCAGCAGCTCTTCCAGCTGCTTCACCCGGCCGGACACGTCGGCGACCGCCGGGTCACCGGGCAGCAGGGCGTGGTGTTCGTCGCGCAGAGTGAGCAGGCAGGAGGGTTCGCAGCCGACGATGGGGCCGTCCCCCGCGTCCGCGAGGCGGTGCACGAGATCACCTGCCTGTGCCTTCGCCTGGTCGAGCAGGCCCTTGGAGAAGGCGGCGCGGCCGCAGCAGCCGCCGCTCTCCAACTGCACGTGCCAGCCCGCCCGTTCGAGGAGTTCGACGGCGGCGCGGCCGACGTCCGGGTCGGTGTATGTGGTGAAGGAGTCGGCGAGGAGGGTGACGGTGCCCTGGCTTCCGGCCACGCTGCCCGGCCTGCGCCGGAACCACGTCACGAGGTTGCGGCGGGCGAACACGGGCAAGGGCCGCGCGCGGGCGATGCCGAGTCCGCGTTCCAACAGCCGCCTCGGCAAAGGCAGGTTGGAGATGGGCGCGGTCGCCGACCCCAACTGGTTGAGGCGGCGGATGGCACCGAAGACCCGGGACCGGAACGGCGTGCCGTGCCGCTCGTGATGGTGGGCCAGCGTCTCGGCCTTCAGCGTGGCCATGTCGACGCCGAGCGGGCACTCGCTCTTGCACGCCTTGCACATCAGGCACAGGTCGAGGACGTCGTGCAGCCCCTCGTCGCCGAGCGCCGCCTTCGGGTCGGGCTCGGAGAGCGCCTTGACCAGCGCGTTCGCGCGGCCGCGCGTGGAGTCGTGTTCGTGCTTGGTGACCATGTACGAGGGACACATCACGCCCGCGTCGCTCTTGCGGCACAGGCCGATGTTCATGCACCGGTCGGCGGCGCCGCGCATGTCGCCGCCTCCGACGACCTCGAAGTCGAGGTGGGTACGCAGGGGCGGTGCGGGCGGCAGCGCCGCGTCCCGGAGGTGCTCGGTCATCGCCGGGGCGTCGACGATCTTGCCCGGGTTCAGCCGGTTCTCGGGGTCGAAGAGGCCCTTGACCTCGCGCATCGCCTCGTACAGGTCGTCGCCGTAGAGCTCGCGGTTGAACTCGCTGCGGGCCAGGCCGTCGCCGTGCTCACTGGAGTTGACGCCGCCGTACTCCCGTACCAGCTCCTTGATCTCCTCGGCGACCGCGCGCATCGTCCGCACCTGGGCGGGGTCTGCGACGTCGACGAAGGGCCTGATGTGCAGACAGCCGACCGAACAGTGGCCGTAGAAACCGGCGTCGAGGCCGTGCCGGTCCAGGACCTGCTTGAAGCGGCGGGTGTACGCGGCGAGGTGCTGGGGGTCGACCGCGGTGTCCTCGATGAAGGCCAGCGGGCGCCGGGTGCCCTCGCTCGCGGCCATCAGCAGCCCGAGGCTGGACTTGCGGACCTTGAGCAGCCCGGACTGCTGGGCGGGGGTGACGGCCTGGAGTGTGTGGTAGCCGTGGCCGTGCCGCTTCCACAGTGCGGTCAACTCCTGGAGTCGGCCGCTGAGTTCGGCCTCGTCGTCGCCGGTGAAGCTGACGAAGAGGAGGGCCTCGGGGTCGCCTTCGAGGATGTTTCCGAGCGAGGCGTACTCGATCTTCTGCCGGGAGAGGTCGAGGATCGTCCGGTCCATCATCTCGACGGCGGACGGATCGCAGGCGAGCGCGTCCTCGGTGGCCTCGATGGCTCCGGCGACGGAGGTGAAGTGCCCGACGGCGATGACCGTACGGGCGGGTTTGGGCACGAGATCGACCAGGGCGCGGGTGGCGACGACGAGGGTGCCTTCCGAACCGACGACGAACTTCGCGAGGTCGAAGGGGTCATCACCGGAGCGGTCGGCGAGCCGGTCGAGGCGGTAGCCGCCGGAGCGTCGCCAGTACGCCGGGAAGCCGGTGGCGATCGCCCCGGCGCGCGCCTCCACGATCTTGGGGAGCTCGCGGTAGAGCCGCCCCTCCAGGGTGTCGTGGCCGGCCCGTCGGGCGCGCTCCTCCTCGTCGACGGGGGCGAGGCGGGCCGTACTCCCGTCGGAGAGCACGACGTCCAGCTCCCGTACGTGGTCGATGGTCATGCCGTAGCGGATCGAGCCGCTGCCCGCGGAGTTGTTGCCCGCCATGCCGCCGATGGTGGCGCGGTTGCTGGTCGAGGTGTCCGGGCCGAACATCAGGCCGTGCGGTGCGGCGGCCCGGTTCAACTGGTCCTGGACGACGCCGGGTTCGACGAGTGCGGCGCGCGCGTCGGCGTCGAGTTCGACGATGCGGTGCATGTACCGGGAGAGGTCGAGGACGAGGCCGGGGCCGACGGTCTGTCCTGCCAGGCTGGTCCCCGCGCCCCGGGGCACCAGCGGCACACCGTGCTCGGCGGCCGCCGCGACCGCGGCCCGCACGTCGTCGGCGTGGCGCGGGAAGACGACGCCCTGCGGCTCGATCGCGTACATGCTGGCGTCGCGGGAGAACAGGTGACGGGTGTAGTCGTCGAAGGCGACCTCGCCTTCGAGATCGCGGCGCAGCACGGCTTCGAGGTCACGGGCGGCCGTGCGGACTTCACTCGGGGCCGTCATCGCAGCACCTCCAACGCCGCTTCGAGGCCGCCCCGTTGAACCGGCACCCCCGCGAGTTCGAGGCCCATCTGCACTCCGGCGAGCGTGCCCGCGAGGGTCAGGTCGTTGAAGTTGCCCAGGTGGCCGATGCGGAAGACACGGCCGGCGAGTTTTCCGAGGCCGGAGCCGAGTGACATGTCGAAGCGCTCCAGGATGACCTTGCGGAGCTTGTCGGCGTCGTGCCCTTCGGGCATCAGGACGGCGGTGAGCGAACCCGAGTGCTCGCGCTCGTCGGCGCACAGCACCTCAAGCCCCCAGCCCCGCACCGCGGCACGGGTGGCGGCGGCGTGCCTGGCATGCCGGGCGAAGACGTTCTCCAGGCCCTCCTCCTCCAGCATGCGCAGCGCCTCGTCCAGGCCGTAGAGCAGGTTGGTGGCCGGTGTGTACGGGAAGGCGCCCTTGGCGTTGGCGTCGATGATCGGCTGCCAGCGCCAGAAGGATGCGGGGAGCCCGGCGGTCCGGGAGGCGGCCAGGGCCTTGTCGCTCACGGCGTTGAAGCTGAGGCCCGGCGGCAGCATCAGCCCCTTCTGCGAACCGGCGACGGTGACATCGACGCCCCACTCGTCGTGCCGGTAGTCGATGGAGCCGAGCGAGGAGATGGTGTCGACGAACAGCAGCGCGGGGTGCCCCACGGAGTCGATCGCCGCGCGCAGTTCGGGGATGCGGCTGGTGACACCGGTCGATGTCTCGTTGTGGACGACGCAGACCGCCTTGATCCGGTGGTCGGTGTCGGCGGCGAGCCGCTCGGCGAGCGCCTCCGGGTCCGCGCCGTGCCGCCAGTCGCCCGGCAGGGCGTCGGTATCGGCGTCCAGGCCGAGGCCGCGGGCCATCTCGCGCCAGAGGACGGCGAAGTGCCCGGTCTCGAAGGAGAGCACCCGGTCGCCGGGGCTGAGCGTGTTGACCAGCGCGGCCTCCCAGGCGCCGGTGCCGGAGGCGGGGTAGACGACGACGGGCCCCGCAGTGCCGAACACCGGCTTCAGCGCCACGAGCAGACGCTTCGTCAGCTCGGCGAACTCCGGGCCTCGGTGGTCGATGGTGGGCGCCGCCATGGCGCGCAGGACCCGGTCGGGGACGTTGGTGGGGCCGGGGATCTGCAGGAAGTGGCGGCCGGTGCGGAGCGTCATGCGGTCGACTCCTCAAGGTGTTGTGCCGTGAGATGGCACGTCGTACCGTGAAGCGGCACGTGGAGCGTAGGCTTCCCCTCGCCGACGCGTCAACGGCCGCGTACGGGTCGCCGGTTGGGATTCGCGGCTGCGGACCGACCATCGGTTGGGGTCAGCGGATGCTCGCCGGCCATTGCCCGGGATCAACGGATGCGTGAGGACTCGCGATGATGCAGAACGTGGCCAACACCCTGCGGGCGCTGGAGGAAGTGGCGGCCATGCAGCCCGTCGGCGTCGCCGACCTGGCCAGGGCCCTCGACCTGCCGAAGAGCTCCGTCCAGCGCTCGCTCGTCACGCTGCACACCACGGGCTGGATCCGCCCCGCCGGAGGAACCCCCACCCGTTGGGTGGTGACCACCAAGGCGCTGCACGTCGGGCGGCATGCCACGGACGAGCTGGGCCTGCGCGACGCGGCGCTTCCGGTGATGGAGGAGCTGCGCCAACGAACGGACGAGACGGTCCACTTGGCGGTGCGTGAGGGCGGCAGGGTGCTGCTGGTCGAGCGGCTCCAGACCAGCAAGGCCGTGCGCATCATCCTGCCGCTCGGTCAGGACCTCCCGATGCACGCCTCGGCCAACGGCAAGGCGGTGCTCGCCGCCGATCCCGACGACGCGGTCGAGCGGTACCTCGACGAGGGGCTGCCGCGCTACACGGGCACCACCGTCACCGACCGGGAGCAACTCCTCGCGGAGATACGGGAGATCAGGGCGCGGGGCTACGCGACGAACTCGGGCGAGTGGCGCGCGGATGTCTCGGCGGTGGCCTCGGCCGTGCTCGGCACGGGGGGCCTGCCGGTGGCCAGCGTGAGTGTCAATGTGCCGACGAGCCGGATGACCGAGGACGCGGCTGCCACCTTCGGTGGCCTGGTGCAGGAGGCCGCGCGGACCATCAGCGCCCGAATCTCCTGACACGCGAGGTGTCTTGACGTCCCATCAGACGCCTTCCATACTCTCGCCCCAACCCGAAACCCAGATTCCATATTCCGGAATGTCCTGAATGTGTGGTGACCACCGACCGAAGGCGAGGAAGCCTCGTGTCAGATCAAGTCATCTCCATCATCGGCCTTGTGCTCGTGTTCGTCATTGCAACCTTCTCCAAGGTGCACATGGGCGTCATCGCCATCGTCGCCGCGTTCGTCGTCGGCACGGCCGTCGCAGGTGAGTCGGCGGACGAGCTGTTCGCCGGGTTTCCCGGCGATCTGTTCGTGGTACTCGTCGGCGTCACACTCTTGTTCGCGATCGCCAAGAACAACGGCACCGTCGACTGGCTCGTCCAGGCCTCGACGCGTGCCGTACGCGGCCGGATCGCCCTCATCCCGTGGGTGATGTTCCTCATCACGGGGGCCCTGACGGCCTCCGGCGCGGTCGTGCCCGGCGCGGTGGGCATCATGGCGCCCATCGGCATGGGCTTCGCCGTGCGGCACAAGATCAGCCCGATCCTGATGGGCCTGCTCATCATCAACGGTGCCAGCGCCGGCGGCTTCTCGCCGATCAGCATCTTCGGCACCATCACCAACGGCGTGGTACAGCGGGAGGACCTGCCCGGCAGCGAGGGCATGCTCTTCCTGACCTCGTTCCTCTTCAATCTCGCGCTCAGCGTGGTCGTCTTCTTCCTGTTCGGCGGCCGCAAGCTGCTGGGGCGCCGGGCGGAGAGCGTGACCGGGAAACCGGCCACCGAGGGCGGCGGGGGCGGCGTCCCCGCGCAACCGGCAGCCGCCGACCGGACACCGACCCCGTCGACCCCCACACCCGACGGCGCCTCCGGTGCCACCGCTACCGCGACAGCTCCGGCACCGGCACCCGCAGCCGTGGGCGTCGAAGAGGAGGTCCACCGCCTCACCCCGGTCCGCGCGCTCACCGTGCTCGGGGTGATCAGCCTGGCCGTCGGCTCGCTCGCCTTCGACCTCGACGTGGGACTGATGGCCTTCGTGGTCTCGGCCGTCCTGTGCCTCGTCTCCCCCGCCTCCGCGAAGGGAGCCGTCGAGCGCTGCGCCTGGCCGACCGTCCTGCTGGTCTGCGGCATCGTGATGTACGTCAGCCTGATGGACGAGATGGGCACCATCAAGTGGGCCGGCGAGAGCGTCAGCGACCTCGGCACACCCCTGGTGTCGGCGCTGCTCATCTGCGTGATCGGCGGCGTGGTGTCCGCGTTCGCCTCCACGACGGGCATCCTCGGCGCCCTCATCCCGCTGGCCGTCCCGTTCCTCGCCGGGGGCGAGATCGGCGCGATCGGCATGATCAGCGCCCTGGCGATCTCGTCCTCCGTGGTGGACTCCTCACCGTTCTCCACCAGTGGAGCGCTGACCGTGGCCAGCGCTCCGGAGGAGATGCGGGACACCGTCTTCCGACGGCTGATGGCATGGGGCCTGAGCATGACCGTGATCGCCCCGCTCGCGACGTGGGTCATCCTCGTGATCCCCGGCCAGTTGTGACGGCGCGCCGACCGGGGCCGTTCAGCGGGTCAACTGCCGCAGTGCGACGTTGAGTTCGAGGACGTTGACCCGCGGCTCCCCCATGAATCCGAGGTCCCGGCCGTCCTTGTGCGCGTCGACGAGCTTCTGGACCCGCGCGACGGAGAGGTGGTTCCGCTCCGCGATCCGGTGCACCTGGAGGTCGGCGTACTCGGGGGAGATCGCCGGGTCGAGGCCCGAGCCGGAGGAGGTGACGGCGTCGGCCGGGATGTCCGAGGCCTTCACCTTGTACGTCGCCGTGGAGTTGTCCTCGACGACGGCGGCCTTGGCGGACTCGACCTGCTTCACCAGCTCCTTGTTGTCACCGGAGAGGTTGGTGGCGCCGGAGAGGATCAGCTTGTACTGGGTGTTGACCGTGTTCTCGCCGAGTCCGTTGGAGGGCCGCGGCTGGAACCACGCGAGGTCCGGCTTGCCGTCCTTGGTGAGGTACGTCTGCCCTATGAGGGAGGAGCCGACGACCTTGCCGTCGGAGGTGATCTCCGAGCCGTTGGCCTTGTCGTGGAAGGCCACCTGCGCGACGCCGGTGACCGCGAGCGGGTAGAGCACACCGCACACCACGGTCAGGACGATCAGGGCGCGCAGGCCCGCCCACAGCAACCGGGCCGTGTTTCCTACTGAGTTGTTCATGTCGATCGACACGCTTTCTGAAAGTCACAGCCCGGGGACGAGGGAGATGAGGAGGTCGATGAGCTTGATGCCGATGAAGGGCGCGACGAGCCCGCCCAGGCCGTAGATCCCGAGGTTGCGGCGGAGCAGCCTGTCCGCGCTCACCGGCCGGTACTGGACGCCCTTGAGGGCGAGCGGCACCAGCGCGATGATGATGATCGCGTTGAAGATGACCGCGGAGAGGATCGCGGAGTCCGGGCTGGACAGGCCCATGATGTTGAGCTTGTCGAGGCCGGGGTAGACCGCCGCGAACAGCGCCGGGATGATCGCGAAGTACTTCGCGACGTCGTTGGCGATCGAGAAGGTCGTCAACGCGCCCCGGGTGATGAGGAGTTGCTTGCCGATCTCGACGATCTCGATGAGCTTGGTCGGGTTCGAGTCGAGGTCGACCATGTTGCCGGCCTCCTTCGCGGCCGACGTACCGGTGTTCATCGCGACACCCACGTCCGCCTGCGCGAGGGCCGGCGCGTCGTTGGTGCCGTCACCGGTCATCGCGACGAGCTTGCCGCCCGCCTGCTCCCGCTTGATGAGGGCCATCTTGTCCTCGGGCGTGGCCTCCGCGAGGAAGTCGTCGACGCCCGCCTCCTCGGCGATCGCCTTGGCGGTCAGCGGGTTGTCACCCGTGATCATCACGGTCTTGATGCCCATGCGGCGCAGCTCGGTGAACCGCTCGCGCATGCCGTCCTTGACGACGTCCTTGAGGTGGATGACGCCGAGGACGCGCGCGCCCTCGGTGTCTTCGACCGCCACGAGGAGCGGTGTGCCGCCCGCCTCGGAGATCAGGTTGGCGACGGTGTCCGCGTCCTCGGCTATGCGGCCGCCCTGCTCCTTGACCCAGGCGATGACCGAACCGGCCGCCCCCTTGCGGATCCTGCGCCCGTCCACGTCGACACCCGACATGCGCGTCTGGGCGGTGAACTCGATCCACTCGGCGCCCGTCAGCTCGCCCTGGTGCCGCTCGCGCAGCCCGTACTTCTCCTTGGCGAGGACCACGACGGAGCGGCCCTCGGGCGTCTCGTCGGACAGCGACGAGAGCTGTGCGGCGTCGGCGAGCTCGGCCTCCGTGGTGCCGCGCACCGGCACGAACTCAGCGGCCTGGCGGTTGCCCAGGGTGATGGTTCCGGTCTTGTCGAGCAGCAAGGTCGACACATCACCCGCGGCCTCGACTGCCCTGCCGGACATGGCGAGTACGTTCCTCTGCACGAGCCGGTCCATGCCCGCGATGCCGATCGCGGAGAGCAGCGCGCCGATGGTGGTCGGGATCAGACACACCAACAGGGCCACGAGCACGACCATGCTGAGGTGTTTGCCCGCGTAGTTCGCGAACGGCGGCAGCGTGGCGACCGCGAGCAGGAAGACGATGGTCAGCGACGCGAGCAGGATGTTGAGCGCGATCTCGTTGGGCGTCTTCTGCCGGGCGGCGCCCTCGACCAGGTTGATCATGCGGTCGATGAACGTCTCGCCGGGCTTCGTCGTGATCTTGACGACGATGCGGTCGGAGAGCACCTTCGTACCGCCGGTGACCGCGCACCGGTCGCCGCCGGACTCGCGGATGACCGGGGCGGATTCGCCGGTGATCGCCGACTCGTCGACGGAGGCCACACCTTCGACGACGTCACCGTCGCCCGGGATGATGTCACCGGCCTCGCAGACGACGAGGTCACCGATCGTCAGCTGCGTGCCGGCAACCTGCTCCTCGCGCTCCCCCACCAGGCGCCGCGCCACGGTGTCGGTCTTCGCCTTGCGCAGCGTGTCGGCCTGCGCCTTGCCGCGGCCCTCGGCGACGGCCTCCGCCAGGTTCGCGAAGATCACCGTCAGCCACAGCCAGACGCTGATCGTCCAGCCGAACCAGTCGGACGGGTGCAGACAGGAGAACACCGTCGTCAGCACGGACCCGATCAGCACCACGAACATCACGGGCGACTTGACCATGACCCGCGGGTGCAGCTTGCGGCAGGCGTCGGGCAGCGACTTCAGCAGCTGCTTGGGGTCGAACAGGCCCCCGCCGACCTTGCCGCCGCCGGGCTTGTGCCCGGTGGGCACGTCCGGGTGGGGCGCCCTCGTGGGTGTGGCAGTGGACATCGTGTCCTCAAGATTCTCGGAACGTTCGGTACGTACGGTCGTCATGACGCGAGCCCTTCCGCGAGCGGGCCGAGGGCGAGCGCCGGGAAGTACGTGAGGCCGGTGATGATCAGGAGCGTGCCGACCAACAGGCCGGTGAACAAAGGCTTGTTGGTGCGCAGGGTGCCCGCCGTGGCCGGGATCGGCCGCTGCTCGGCCAGCGAACCGGCGAGCGCGAGCACGAACACCATCGGCAGGAAGCGGCCGAGCAGCATCGCGAGGCCGATCGTGGTGTTGAACCACTGGGTGTCGGCGGACAGGCCGGCGAAGGCGGAGCCGTTGTTGTTGGCGCCGGACGTGTACGCGTAAAGGATCTCGGAGAAGCCGTGCGCGCCGGGGTTGAGCATGGAGTTCGGCGGCGTCGGCAGGGCCATCGCGAGGGCGGTGAAGACGAGGACGAGGGCCGGCGTGATGAGGATGTAGCAGGCCGCGAACTTGATCTCACGGGTACCGATCTTCTTGCCGAGGTACTCGGGCGTGCGGCCCACCATCAGGCCGGCGATGAACACCGCGATGATCGCCATGATCAGCATGCCGTAGAGGCCGGAGCCGGTGCCGCCGGGCGCGACCTCGCCGAGCTGCATGCCGAGCAGGTTGAGTCCGCCGCCGAGGCCGGTGTTGGAGGAGTGGAAGGAGTTCACCGCGCCGGTCGAGGTGAGCGTCGTGGAGACCGAGAAGATCGCCGAGCCGCCGATGCCGAAGCGGGTCTCCTTGCCCTCCATCGCGCCGCCCGCCGCCTGGAAGGCCGGGCCGTGGTGGGCGAACTCGGTCCACATCATCAGGGCGATGAAGCCAACCCAGATGGTCGCCATCGTGGCGAGGATCGCGTAGCCCTGCTTGACCGAGCCGACCATGCGGCCGAAGGTGCGGGTCAGCGCGAACGGGATGACGAGGATCAGGAAGACCTCGAAGAGGTTCGAGAACGCGGTGGGGTTCTCGAAGGGGTGGGCCGAGTTGGCGTTGAAGTAGCCGCCGCCGTTGGTGCCCAGCTCCTTGATGACCTCCTGGGAGGCGACCGCGCCGCCGTTCCACTGCTGCGAGCCGCCCGTGAACTGCCCGACCGAGTGGATACCGGAGAAGTTCTGGATGGCGCCGCAGGCAACGAGTACGAGCGCGCCGACGACGGAGATCGGGACAAGGATCCGGACCACACCGCGGACCAGATCGGACCAGAAGTTGCCCAGCTCACCGGTGCGGGAGCGGCCGAAGCCGCGCACGAGCGCGACCGCCACGGCGATCCCCACGGCCGCCGAGACGAAGTTCTGCACCGCGAGGCCGCCGGTCTGCACGACGTGGCCCATGGCCTGTTCGCCGTAGTACGACTGCCAGTTGGTGTTGGCGACGAAGGACGCGGCCGTGTTGAAGGCCTGGTCCGGGTCGATCGACTTGAAGCCGAGCGAGCCGGGCAGGGAGCCCTGCACGCGTTGCAGCAGGTAGAGGAACAGGACGCTCACCGCGGAGAAGGCGAGGACGCCGCGCAGGTAGGCGGTCCAGCGCATCTCGGCGTCCGGGTTGGCGCCGATGCCCTTGTAGATCCACTTCTCCACGCGCAGGTGCTTGCCGGAGGAGTAGACCCGGGCCATGTGGTCGCCGAGGGGGCGGTACGCCAGCGCCAGCGCCGCTATGAGCGCGAGCAGCTGGAGCACTCCGGCGAGTTCGGGGCTCATATCTGTACTCAGAACCTCTCCGGATAGACGAGGGCGAGGACGAGATAGCCCAAGAGGGCGACGGCCACGACGAGGCCGACGATGTTTTCGGCGGTCACAGCTTGGTCACCCCCTTGGCGACGAGTGCCACCAGCGCGAAGACCGCGATCGTGGTGGCGACGAAGGCCATGTCGGCCATCGTGAGCTCCCTGGGTGAAAGTCTTGATTCGGAACTGACACTGAGAGGAAACCCCCGGTCATGGCCGGTTTCCGCGCTCGTTGACGGCTCCCATACGCCGCCGTGCGCGCCCTTGACGCCTCTCTTACGGCCAGGGGTGGCGGGCGGCGGTCGTGGAACGGTGCCGGGAGTGTCCGGGAGCTGTCACATTCGGCGCCAGGACCTGGTTCGCGGGGCCCGACAGGCGCATCGTCGAGGTACGGGGGCAGCCCTCCAGGACCGCCCTACCGGCCGACCTCGGAGGTTCGCCATGTGTTTCCACCGCCCCACGTGCCCGCACCCCGAGCATGTCGTCGCCGCCCACCCCGAGCAGGGCTGGAGCCTGTGTTGCGACGGCACGATCGTCTTCGACGACACCGGCGAGCTGCGGCCCGACGGGGGCGTCGTGGCCCCGCACCGCTCGTACCCGGTGCAGCGGCTGGTCGTCGCGGCCTGAAGGGGTCGGGACAAGACGTACGGTGTTGGCCTCAGGCCCAGACGGCCGCCGCGAGCGCCGCGCCCGTGAAGGCGGCCCCGAGCCCCGCCGCGACGCTTGCGACGACGTTGACGGCTGCGTAGAAGCGCGCCCCGCGCTCGGCCAGGCGCAGGGTCTCGTACGAGAACGTGGAGTACGTCGTCAACGCCCCGCACAGGCCGGTGCCGAGCAGCAGTTGGACCTGGGACGAGGCGCCGCCGGCCGCGACGGCGCCGGTGACCAGGCCGAGGATCAGGGATCCCGCCACATTGACGGCGAACGTGCCCCAGGGGAACACCGTGTCGTGCCGGGACTGGACGGCGCGGTCGGTGAGGTAGCGCAGCGGGGCGCCGACCATCGCGCCCACGATCACCAACAGCCAGTTCACGCCTCGCCCCCGTCCGGGTTGCCGGTTGTCACCGCTGCCTCCGCTCGATGACGCGGCGGGTCAGCCCCGCGGCGGCCCACACCGAAGCGAGTGCCACGCACACCGTCAGGGCCAAGTAGCCGAGGGCGGTGCGCTGTTGGCCTTCGACGATCAGGTTCCGGATGTCCACGGCGTACGTGGAGAAGGTCGTGAAGCCGCCGAGGACGCCGGTGCCGAAGAACGGCCGGACGAGGCGGTGCGCCGCCCAGGCCTCGGTGATGACGACCATGAAGACGCCGATGACCGCGCAGCCGACCGCGTTGACGACGAGCGTCGTCCAAGGGAAGGTGCCGCTCGCCGTGGGCCACAGCAGGCTCGCCCCGTAGCGGGCGCTCGCGCCGACCGCGCCGCCGATCGAGACCACGGCGACGACGGGGCCCTGCCCCTGCCGGGCGGCTCTGCGCGGGGCGGGAACATGCAGGTCCGCGTCCGGATCGACGGGGTCGTTCAGCATCGGGCTGCGGGCCTCTCCTCCGTACCTCTCCTGCTCATCGGGCACACACGTTACGGGGGTGCGTCCTCGCACATGGGCACCGGCCCGCACGATTTCGCAGATTGACCGGCGCACGACACTACGATGTCGGCAAAACGGGCATCACCGTAATAGCCCCATTCCGCTCCCTCCCCTGCCTTGCGCCGTGCGCGCTCGGAAAGGACGGCTCAAGCGTGGCCACTCCCCCTCCCCCTGTCATGCGGCCTGCCCTGCGACGCCGACTCCCCGTACGGAAATGGTTTGCGCTCGTTCCGCTCGTCCTGGTCGCCGGGTGGGTGACCTGGAACTGGCCCCTGTTCACCGCGGGGCTCACGCAGCTGCGCGGCGCGGACCCCGGCTGGCTGCTGGCCGCGGCCGTGGTCACGGTCGCGTGCTGGCTGCCGGTGTGTCTGCTGCGGCAGGGCGCGGTGCTCGAACCGCTGCCCGTGGGGCGGCTGTTCGCCTCGCAGGTCGCCGCGGGTTCCGCCAATCACCTGCTGCCCGCGGGGCTCGGCGCACACGTGGTGAACCTACGGTTCATGCGCTCCTGCGGGATACCGGCGACCCGCGCCTGCGCCGCGCTGGCGCTGTACTCGCTGACGATGCCCGTCGGCCGGTACGCGCTGTTGATCACGCTGATGGCGGCCTCGCCCGACGCGCTGCCGCTGGGTGGGCTGATGTCGGCCGAGCGGGGTGGCCTGGCGGTGCTGCTGTTCGTCGCGGCGGTCGCCGTCGCGGCGGGGGTGCTGTGGTGGGTGCGGCCGCTGCGCGGGGCCGTCCGGGACTTCCTGGCCACCGCGCTCACCGATGTGCGGGCCCTGCACGCCCGGCCCGCCCGCGCGCTGGCCCTGTGGTGCGGGGCGGTCGGCTTTCCCGCCTTGCAGGCCACCGTCATGGTCGCGGTGGCGCGCTCCCTGCAGATGCCGGTGCCGTCGCTGGACATCGCCCTCGCGTATCTGGCGGGATCGGTGGTGGCCGGGGTGCTGCCGACGCCGGGCGGGATCGGGTCCGTCGAGGCGGCGCTCACCCTCACGCTCGTCGGCGCCGGGTCACCGGTCGTCGAGGCGACCGCCGCGGTCGTCGGCTTCCGGCTGCTCACGGTCTGGGGGCCGCTGCTGCCCGGCGCCCTGGTGCTGGCCGCGCTGGTGCGCCGCAAGGTGATCTGACGACCGCCGCCGCACGACGTCGCGCGGGACCCGCCTTGGTACATTCGCGACTCGGGCCCCGATATGCCGCACACGAGGAGGCGTGGTGCCGATAACGCCGCTCGCCCTGTTCCTGCCCCGGCTCGACGCGGTCCCACGCTGGCTGCAGATCACGGCGGCCGTGGTGATCCTCGGCCTCATGGCCACGCGGGTGTGGCTGTTCATCCGGCGCAGGAAATAGCGTTGCCGCGGGCGATCACCGCGCACTAATGTCAGGGGCGTGACGACCGGGTCGGCCTTGGGCCATGCACGAGTGAGGTTCCCGGCCCCGGCGTGAGCCCGGGGCGGGCTAGGGCCTGTCGTCAAACTCCCGTCGTCGCCCGGAGGGCGGCCCGGCGGCGTAGTGGGGCCTCCCCTGCTCGAGCGGAGCCGAGAGCTTGGGGAAGCGTGCGATCGCAAGGCGCCGGGAAGTCCTAGTAGCGGAGCTACTCGGGCTTTTCGGCAACGCCGCGAGCGTGCGTGCCAGGCGTCGCGGCGCAGACGGGAGTTTGACGACAGGCCCTAGGGGCCCGCCGTACTTCTTCGCGTCTTTCCCTGCCGGCGCCCCTTCGCGGCGCCGCGTTCCAGCGGATCCCGAGAAGCGGATCCCACGAAGCGGATTCCGAGACCGGAGACTCACCACTGATGCATGTCCAGCTGAACCACACCGCCGTCTACGCGAGCGACCGGCACCTGTCCGCCGAGTTCATCGCCGTGATCCTCGGTCTGAAGGTGGGCGCCCCGTTCGGGCCGTTCCTGCCCGTCGATCTCGGCAACGGCGTGACGCTCGACTACTACGAGAAGCGGGACGAGCCGATCCAGCCGCAGCACTACGCGTTCCTCGTGCCCGACGAGGAGTTCGACGCGATGATCGGCCGTCTGGAGGCGGTCGGGGTGACGTACTACGCCGACCCCGGACACACCGAGCCCGGCCGGGTCAACGACCTGTTCGGCGGGCACGGGGCCTACTTCGACGATCCGGACGGCCACAACATGGAGATCATGACCAGGCCGTACGCCCGCCCCTGACGTGCAAAAGGCGGGCAGGGCCCACCGCTCGGGTGTGCCCTGCCCGCTCCGTGCTCAGCCCTGGACGCGGATCAGCTTCTTGTTCGCGAACTCCGCCATGCCGTACTTGCCCAGCTCACGGCCGATGCCGGAGCGCTTGACGCCGCCGAAGGGCAGGTCCGCCTGGGTGCCCGCGAAGCCGTTGATCCACACCATGCCGGTGTCGAGCTGGTCGGCGACACGCTTGGCACGCTCGACGTCGCCGCTCCACACGGCGCCGCCGAGCCCGTACGGCGAGCTGTTGGCCAGCTCGACGGCGGCCTCGTCGTCCGCCACCGGGTAGACGACGGCGACGGGGCCGAACAGCTCCTCCTTGTAGGCGCGCATCTCGGGCGTGATGCCGGTCAGCACGGTCGGCTCGACGTACGCGCCCGGGCCCTCGCCGCGGCCGCCGCCGGTGTGCAGCGTGGCGCCCTTGTCGACGGCGTCCTTGATCTGCTCGAGGAGCTGGTCGGCGGCGGCGCGCGAGGACAGCGGGCCGAACTTGGTGCCGGGCTCCAGCGGGTCGCCGGCCTGCACCGCGCCGACGTTCGCGGTCAGTTCGCGCACGAAGTCCTCGTAGAGACCCTCCTGCACGAGGAAGCGCTTCGGCGAGTTGCAGGCCTGCCCCGCGTTGCCGAGCCGGCCCATCGCCGCCTTGCGGGCCGTCTTCGCCACGTCGTCGGTGTCCAGGAGGATGAAGGCGTCCGAACCGCCCAGCTCAAGGACGCACTTCTTCAGGTTGCGGCCCGCGATCTCCGCGACGGCCGAACCGGCCCGCTCGCTGCCGGTCAGCGAGACACCCTGGTTGCGCGGGTCGGCAATGATGTCGGCGACCTGGTCGTTGGTCGCGAACACGTTGATGTACGCGCCGCTCGGCAGGCCGGCGTCCGTGAAGATCTGCTCCATCGCGAGGGCCGCCTGCGGACAGCTGGGCGCGTGCTTGAGCAGGATCGTGTTGCCGAGCATCAGGTTCGGCGCGGCGAACCGGGCCACCTGGTAGTACGGGAAGTTCCACGGCATGATCCCGAGCAGCGAGCCGAGCGGGGCGGTGCGCACGGTGGCGGTGCCGCCGCCGCTGACCGAGAGCTCCTCGTCGGCGAGGAAGCCGGGGCCCTGCGTGGCGTAGTACTCGTAGATGCTGGTGACGATGTCGATCTCACCCTTGGCCTGGGCGAGCGGCTTGCCCATCTCCAGGCTGATGATGCGGGCGAGCTCGTCCTTGCGCTCCTGGTAGATCTCGCCGACGCGGCGCAGCACCGCGGAGCGGGTCTCCACGTCCGAGTTGCGCCAACTCTGGTATGCCGCATGGGAGTCGGCCAGCGCCGCCTCGATCTGCTTCGCGGTCGCCTCGGGGAATTCCTCGAGGGTCTCGCCGGTCGCCGGGTTCACCGTTTTGTAGGCCGTCATGCTCGCGACCATACCTTTTGCCTCCCGCCGCCCGTCCAGACCCTGCCCACACCCAGGAAACGTGCTACGGGTTATTGACGCTGCTACAGCAGAGCGTGGAGTGTTGTGTCATCCGAGGACTCATCGAGAACTGGGGGACCGTCATGCGCGTCGAGTTCCGGACCGCCCCGACGCACTACCGCCACTGGTCGCTGAAGGTCGACGAGGCCGTCGCCACGCTCGCGATGGACGTGGCGGAGCAGGGCGGCCTCGTTCCGGGCTACGAACTCAAGCTCAACTCCTACGACCTGGGCGTCGACATCGAGCTCTACGACGCCGTGCAGCGGCTGCGCTTCGAGCACCCCGAGGTGCGTGCGGTCGTGGTGACGAGCGGCAAGGAGAAGGTGTTCTGCGCCGGGGCGAACATCCGGATGCTGGCCGGTTCGAGTCACGCGTGGAAGGTGAACTTCTGCAAGTTCACGAACGAGACGCGGGGCGCCGTCGAGGACGCCTCCGCGCACTCCGGCCAGACCTATCTCGCGGCCCTCAACGGCACGGCCTCGGGCGGCGGTTACGAGCTGGCGCTCGCCTGCGAGCGGATCCTGCTCGTCGACGACCGGTCATCGACGGTGTCGCTGCCCGAGCTGCCGCTGCTCGGCGTACTGCCGGGCACCGGCGGCCTGACGCGGCTCGTCGACAAGCGGCACGTCCGCCGCGACCGCGCCGACTATTTCGCCACGAAGCCGGAGGGCGTGGGCGGCAAGCGGGCCGCGCAGTGGCGCCTGGTCGACGAGGCCGTGCCGCGCAAGGAGTGGGAACACACCGTCGCCGCCCGCGCGGCCGAGGCCGCCGCCCACTCCGACCGCCCGGCGGGCGAACCCCAGGGCATCCGGCTCACCCCACTGGAGAAGACCCGGACCGAGGACCGAATCGCGTACCGGTACGTGCACGCGGCCCTCGATCACGCGCGCCGCACCGTGGAGATCACCCTCGAAGGGCCCCCCGAGCACGCGCCAGCCGACCTCGCCGCCCTGCACCGGCAGGGCGACGCGAGCTGGCCGCTCGCCCTGGCCCGCGAGCTCGACGACCTCATCCTCGATCTCCGCACCAACGAACCGGAGTTGGGCACCTGGGTCGTACGGAGCCGGGGCGACGCCTCCCGCGTCCTCGACCACGACGCCCTGCTGCTCGCGCACCGCGACGACTGGCTCGCCCGCGAGATCACGCTCTACCTCAAGCGCACGCTGAAGCGCCTCGACCTGAGCAGCCGCAGTCTCATCGCCCTTATAGAGCCCGGGAGTTGCTTCGCCGGGACGCTCCTGGAGACCGTCCTCGCGGCCGACCGGTCCTTCCAACTGGCCGGTGTCTTCGAGGAGATCGACCCGGCCGCCGAACCTGCCGCGCTCGTCGTCGGCCCGATGAACCTCGGCCCGCTCCCCATGAGCAACGGGCTGAGCCGCCTCGAGACCAGGTTCTACGGGGACGCTCCCGCGTTGGCCGCGGCCCAGGAGGCAGCGGGCCGACCACTGGAGGCCGAGGAGGCCGAGCGGCTCGGCCTGGTCACCTTCGCCCCCGACGACATCGACTGGGACGAGGAGGTGCGGATCTCGCTGGAGGAGCGGGCCGGGTTCAGCCCGGACGCCCTCACCGGACTTGAGGCGAACCTGCGCTTCGCGGGCCCCGAGACCCTCGAGACCAAGATCTTCGGGCGCCTCACCGCCTGGCAGAACTGGATCTTCAACCGTCCCAATGCCTCGGGTCCCGAAGGGGCCCTGCGCAGGTACGGGACCGGACAGCGCGCCGAATTCGACCGGAAGCGGGTGTGACGATGGCGCTCACCGCCGACTACACCGACAAGATCCCCAACAACGTGGATCTGCACGAGGACCGCCGCTTGCAGCGGGCCCTGGAGTCCTGGCAGCCCAACTTCCTCACCTGGTGGGACTCCATGGGCCCCACCCTCCCCACCGACGACGTGTATCTGCGCACGGCGGTCGACGTCGGACGGGACGGCTGGGCGCAGTTCGGGCACGTAGCGATGCGCGACTACCGGTGGGGCGTATTCCTCGCCGAGCCGAAACCCGACCGTCGTATCGCCTTCGGCGCGCACCGCGGCGAGCCCGCCTGGCAGCAGGTACCCGGCGAGTACCGGGCCGACCTCCAGCGCCTCATCGTCATCCAGGGCGACACCGAACCGGCCAGCGTCGAGCAGCAGCGCAACCTCGGTGCGACCGCGCCCAGCCTCTACGACCTGCGCAATCTCTTCCAGGTGAACGTGGAGGAGGGCCGGCACCTGTGGGCGATGGTGTATCTGCTGCACGCCTACTTCGGGCGGGAGGGGCGCGAGGAGGCCGAGGAGCTGCTGCACCGCAACTCCGGCAGCGACGACTCGCCGCGCATCCTGGGCGCGTTCAACGAGGAGACGCCCGACTGGCTGTCCTTCTTCATGTTCACGTACTTCACCGACCGCGACGGCAAGTACCAGCTGGGCACGCTCAAGGAGTCGGCCTTCGACCCGCTGTCGCGCACGTGCGAGTTCATGCTGAAGGAAGAGGCGCACCACATGTTCGTCGGCACCACCGGCATCGACCGGGTGGTGCTGCGCACGGCCGAGCTGATGCGCGAGCACGACACCGAGGACCTGACCGGCTGCGGCGGCATCCCGCTCGACGTGATCCAGAAGTACATCAACTTCCACTACTCGGTCTCGCTCGACCTGTTCGGCTCGGAGACGTCGACGAACGTCGCCAACTACTACACCTCCGGCCTCAAGGGGCGCTGGGGCGAGGAGCGCCGCAAGGACGACCACGCCCTGGCCGACGACTCGTTCCTGGTCGACGCGCTGGTCGAGGGCGCGGTCGGGCAGCGGGAGGTCGCGGCGCTGGTGGGCCTCAACACCGATCTGCGCCGCGAGTACATCCGCGACTGCCACAGCGGCCTGAACCGCTGGAACCGCCTCCTCGAAGAGGCCGGGATCGACCGGCGGCTGTACCTGCCGCACATCGCGTTCAACCGGCAGGTCGGCGCCTTCGCCGCGGTCGAGGCGGCGCCGGACGGGGCGCTCCTCACCGCCGATGCATGGGAGGACGCCAAGGGTGCCTGGCTGCCGACCGAGGTGGACAAGACGTACATCCGCTCGCTGATGCGGCCCGTGCACCAGCCCGGCCGGATCGCCTCCTGGATCGCCCCACCGCGCCAGGGCATCAACGGCAAGCCGTTCGACTACGAGTACGTGCACCTGACCTGAGGACGCCGTCCGAAGCCGACGACCGGGGAGTCGACGATGAGCGAACCCTTCAACGCGTGCCGCTATCTGCTCGACCGCCGGATCGACCACGGGGACGGCGTCCGCCTCGCGCTGACCGGCCCGGCGGGCGAGTTCACCTACGCCGAGCTGCACGACCGGGTGTGCCGCACGGCGAACGGCCTGCGCGCGATCGGCCTGCGCCCGGAGCAGCGCGTGATGCTGTTCATGGCCGACTCCCCCGACTTCGTCACCGTCTTCCTCGCCGCGCTGCGGGTCGGTGCGATTCCGGTGCCGGTGTCGACCATGCTGCACGCGGGCGACCTCGCCGAGCTGCTGCGGGACGCACGGGCCGCGTTCCTGGCCGTCGACTCCCCGTACGCGGCGGTGGCCGACAAGGCGGTGCCGGACGCCCCGGAGCTGCGAGGGATGCTCGCCGGGGACGGTGTCACGTGCACGAGCGGCCTCCCGGTGCACCGTCTGCGGGAGTTGGCCGCGTCGGACCCGCACACCGACGTGTACGCCACCACGGCCGACTCCCCCGGCTTCTGGCTCTACACCTCCGGCACCACCGGCTCGCCCAAGGCCGCGATGCACCGGCACGGCGCCGTCGCCGAGGTCTGCGAGACGTATGCGGCCCGGGTCCTCGGCATCAGGACCGGCGACCGGTGTCTGTCGGCGGCCAAGGCGTTCTTCGCGTACGGCCTCGGCAACTCCCTGCTGTTCCCGCTCGCGGTGGGGGCGACGACCGTGCTCGAACCGGAGCCCTCGCGCCCGGAGTTGCTGGCCGCGCGGGCCCGGGAGTTCGGCGCGACACTGTTCTTCGCGGGTCCGACGTTCTTCGCCAATATGCTCCGCGCCGGCCTCCCCGCCGACGCGCTCGCGGGCGTCAGACTCGCGGCCTCCGCGGGCGAGCCGCTGCCCGCCGCACTCCAGTACCGCTGGAGCGAGCGCTTCGGCGTCGACATCATCGACGGCATCGGCATGACCGAGACGCTGCACATCTTCCTGTCGAACGCGCCGGGAGCGATCCACCCGGGCACGACGGGCCGCCCGGTGCCCGGCTACGAGCTGCGCGTCCTCGACGAGGAGGACCGCGAGACACCGACCGGCACACCGGGCACCCTGCACGTGCGCGGCCGCTCCGTCGCCACCGGCTACTGGTCCCGCTACGACGACTCCCGCCAGGTGTTCCGCGGCGAGTGGCTGCGCACCGGGGACACCTACGTGCGCGACGAGGACGGGTACTTCACGTGTCTCGGCCGCACCGGGGACATGCTCAAGGCCGGCGGCATCTGGGTGTCCCCCGCCGAGGTAGAGGCACGCCTGCTGGAACACCCCGCCGTCGCCCAGGCCGCGGTGGTCGCGGCGACGGACACGGACGGCCTGGAGAAGCCGGTCGCGTACGTCGTCACGTCATCGGGGCAGGACACCACCGCCGTCGAACTCATCGCGTACTGCCGCACCGGACTGCCCTCGTTCAAGCGGCCCCGGCACGTACTGTTCACCGATGCGCTGCCGACGACCGCCACCGGCAAGATCCGCCGCGTGGAGCTACGGGCCCGCGCGGCCGACGACGTGACCGCTTCCCGAGAACAGCACGAGGAGACCTGATGCTGGACGGCCACCCGCTGATCGACGTCCACCTCCACCCGGCGCGCCTGTCCACGCTGAAACCCACGTACGAGGAGTGGACGCAGGGCATCGCCGATCACGATCTCCTCGCCCGGATCTACGACGGCGACACGGTGGACCCCGAGGCGTTCAACCGCCATCTCGTCTCGGAGGGCGTCGACATCGCGCTGCTGCTGTCGGAGTACAGCCCGCGGGCGACCGGCATCCAGCCGGTGGAGGACCTGCTGCCGCTCACGGCCTACGACCCGTCGAGGGCCAAGGCGATCGCCAACATCAACCCGCACCTGCACTACCCCATCGAGGAGGAGCTCCAGCGCCAGCTCGACCTCGGCGCGGTCGCCTGCAAGCTGCACCCCGTGCACGCGGGCGTCGCCGCCAACGACCGGCGCCTCTACCCCGCGTACGAACTCTGCCAGTCGGCAGGTATTCCGCTCGTCGTGCACTGCGGCACGAGCACGTTCCCCGGCGCGCTCAACAAGTACGCCGACCCGCTGTTCCTGGACGACGTGCTGCGTGACTTCCGGCGGCTCGACGTGGCGCTCGCGCACGGTGGGCGCGGCTGGTGGTACGACGCGGCGGCCTTCATGGCGCTGTCCAACGAGCACGTGTGGATCGAGCTCTCCGGCCTCCCGCCGTCCCGCCTGCGCACGTACTACAGCAAGCACGACTGGGCCCGTCTCACCCGCCGCATGATCTTCGGCACCGACTGGCCGGGGGTGCCGGGCATCGCGAAGAACGCCCGCGCGGTGGCGGCCCTGTGCCCGGACGAGACGACCGCGGGCCTGGTCCTCGCGGGGAACGCGGCGCAGGTCTACCGGCTCAAACTGGAGGCGTGACCGCGGCGGTCAGCCGGTCCCACTCCGCCTGCGCGTCCGCGTGCCACCGCTCGTGCAGCTCGGTGAAGAGGTTCGCGGAGCGGACGCCGATCCAGTGCGGGGGCAGCAACTCCAGGGGCAGCTGCGGGTCCAGGGCCGGGAAGCGGCGCCACGCGTCGACGAGCCGGACCTGCGCGAGGAGGCTGTCCGTACCCGGCTCGGCCCGCATTCCGGCGAAGGCGCGGACGAACTCCTCGTACTCCGCGGCCAGATCGCCGAGCCGCCACGCCTGCTCGACCATGTCCCGCTCGGACCCGATCCCCGCGAAGGGCCCGCAGAACGAGGACACTTCCGGACCGAGCCCCAGCTCCTCCACCACCTGCTTGGCCTCCCCCTCGCGTGCGGTGTGCGGCCCCACCCAGAGCCCCGGCGCGGGGCTGCCGAGGCCCACCCACGTCAGCCGGGTGCGCAGCCGGTGGCGCAGTTCACGCCTGCTCTCCGGGACGCTGACCAGCAGCACCAGCCAGCGGCCGTCCCAGCGCGCCCGCGCCCGCCCGAAGGAGTAGATGCGCTCCGCGCCCTCGCTCAGCAGCGTCCTGCCGTGCTCGGTCAGCGCCCAGCGCACCCGCCGCCCGGACCTCTCGGCGGTGACGATGCCGCTCGCCGCCAGCCGGTTCAGGGCCTGGCGGGCCGCCTTCTCCTCGACGCCGAGGCCGTCCATCACGTGCAACAGCGTCGAGGTCCAGACGGGGGTCTCCCGTGGCAGTACGTACTCACCGAGCACGGTGAGCAGGAGGGAGCGCGCGCTCCCCGATCCGGTCGGCCTGGTCAATCCGGGCTCCTCCACTGGGCGTTGCCCCAGGGTAGCCGAATCCTGCTACAGGCTACTGGCGTGGCACCACACTTTCGTAGAGTGTCGAGGAACCCTCAACGTTTGATGCCGACGCCCGCGAAATGGGTGACCTCGACCTCCCCGTCCGCGGGTTCCGGGCGCCACCGGGAGCAGGAGACGATGCCCGGAGGGAGCAGTTCCACGCCGCTGAAGATGCGGGCCAGGTCCTCGCGGGTGCGCAGTGTCATGGGAGCCGAGCCCTGACTGTTCCAGTACTCGACCGCCGCCGTCATGGCCTCGCCGTCGACCTCGGTGGTGGGGTGCGAGACGACGAGGTGGCTGCCGGGTGCGGCGGCGTCGAGGAGGCGGCGCACGATGTCGACCGCCTCGTCGGTGTCCATGACGAAGTTGAGGACGCCGAGCATGGTGATCGCGACGGGCTGCTCGAGGTCCAGGGTGGCCGCGGCGCCCCGCAGGATCGCCTCCGGGTCCCGCGCGTCCGCCTCGATGTAGTCGGTGGCTCCCTCGGGCGTGCTGGTGAGCAGGGCCTGGGCGTGCTTGAGGACGACCGGGTCCTTGTCGACGTAGACGATCCGGCAGTTGGGGTCGACGCCCTGCGCGACCTCGTGGGTGTTGTTCGCGACGGGCAGGCCGGTGCCGATGTCAAGGAACTGCCGGATCCCGGCCTCGCCCGCCAGGTGGCGCACGGCGCGGGCCAGGAAGCGCCGGTCGGCGACGGCCGAGCGGGGCAGCTCCGGCACGAAGCCGAGGATCTGCCCGCCGACCTCGGCGTCGACCTCGTAGTGGTCCTTGCCGCCCAGCCAGTAGTTCCAGATCCGGGCGGAGTGGGAGACGTCCGTCCGCAGCGGGTCGGCGGCGGTGTCACGGGGCGCGGAGTCGGGCATGCCGGCAGGCTCCTTCGAACAGTGCGAATCGGGGCGAGGACCAACCTAAGCGCGTCCGATCAACTTCGTTGCCGTTTACCGAGGTTGCCGCCGGGCCCCGCGCCGGCCACCCGCTGATTCAGCGCCGCCCCTTGAGCCTCTCCACGCCCGCGACGCCGACCGCGGCGAGGCCGATCTGCATGGCGAGCTCGATCCAGTCGATGCCGTCGGTCTCGGCGACGTCGAAGGCGCCGGCGAGACCGGTTCCGATGAGCGCCGCGACGATGCCGACCAGCAGCGTCCACAGGATGCCGATGCGTTGACGGCCCGGAATGGCCAGCCGTCCCAGCACACCGATCACGATACCGATGACGATCGCGGTGAAGATGCCGGAGATCTCCATGCCTGTCTTCCTCCCCTTGATCCGACACTTCGACGTTTCGACACAGCTGTCGAATGTCGATTTACGTGTTCCCCGGCATGAGGGACGCAGTCCCGCCGACGACGGTTGAGTGCTCAGGCCGCCGCCCGCGGGTGGGTGAGGCGGGCCAGCAGGTCGTCGAGGGCGACGAGGCCGGTCAGCCGGCCGGTGTCGTCACGGACTACGGCGAGCGAGGCACGGCGGTGGCGGAGTTGCTCGATGGCCTGCCCGACCGTGTCGGACGCCAGCAACTCCGGTACGGGGCGCGCCAGTTCGCCCGCGGTGGTGGCACGCCCCCGACTGCGGGCGATCAGCGCGTCGCGGGCGTGCACGGAGCCGACGACGCGGTCCCCGGCGCGGACGAGGAGGCGGCTGCGGTCGCGCACCGCCGCCGTGGCGAGGATCGCGTCGAGATCCGCGTCCGCGGGGACGGAGGTGATCCGCGCGGCGGGGGTCTGGAGTTCGCCGACGGGGGTGAGCGGTTCGACCAGGGAGCTGGTGATCAGCTCCGAGTCGTCCTTGCTGATCAGGCCGAGCCGCTCGGACTCCACGACGAGGTGCGTGAGCTGCTCCCGGTTGTGGACCTCGGCGAGTTCGTCGCGCGGGGTGACTCGGCACATCCGCACCAGCGCGTTGCTGACCATGTTGAGGACGCTGATCAGCGGGCGGACCACCTTGACCACGGCGCGGAACGGCGGGGCCAGCAGCATCGCCGAGCGCTCGGGGTGGGCGATCGCCCAGGACTTGGGTGCCATCTCACCGACGACCATGTGCAGGAACACCACGACGATCATCGCGAAGGCGAAGGAGACGCCGTAGCTGAGGCCGCTGGGCAGCCCCCAGCCGTGCAGCAGCGGGTCCAGCTCGTGCGAGATGGCGGGCTTGGAGATCGAGCCGAGACCCAACGTGCAGATGGTGATGCCCAGTTGGGCGCCCGCGAGCATCAGCGACAGTTCCCGCATACCGGCGAGCGCCGCCTTGGCGCCGCGGGCGCCGGACGCAACCGCCTGCTCCATGCGATGCCGTTTGGCGGCGACCAGCGCGAACTCGGCGGCCACGAAGAATCCGCTGCCGATCAGCAGCAGGACCGTGATGAAGAGGGCCATGGGGAAGCTCATGGGCGCGGCTCCTCCTCGGTGTCGGCGGCGGTGGACCCGCGGGCCAGGTGGACGAGTTCGGGTACGTGGCGGTCGAGGGTGCGGACGTCGATGACGGCGTGCTCGCCGCCGGCCAGGTCGATCGTGATCCGGTCGCCGATGGCGGGGAAGCGGCCGAGGCGGTCCACGATCAGGCCCGCCACGGTGTCGTAGTCCTCCTCCTCGGGCAGCTCCACGCCCGTGGCCTCGGCGATCTCGTCGATACGGCGGCCCGCGTCGATCACCCAGCCCGTGCCGTCCGGGTCCTGGACCGCCAGCTGCGTCTCGCGGTCGGTCTCGTCGGCGATGTCACCGACCAGTTCCTCAGCGATGTCCTCGTACGTGACGACGCCCGCCACGCCGCCGTGCTCGTCGAGCACGACCGCGAACTCGTCGTCCGCCTCCCGCATCCGGTCGACCGCCGCGGGGAGCTGGAGCGTGTCCGGCAGCAGGAGGGGGCGGCGGGCCAGGGTCCCGGCCGGGGTGCTCGCGTACGCGGACTGCGGCAGCCGCATCAGTTCGCGCACGCCGAGGACGCCGGTGACGTCGTCGGGGTGGTCGCCCATGACCGGGTAGTTCGAGTGGCCGTGCTTGGCGATCAACTCGATCGCGTCGTCGGCCGTGGCCTCCTTGCGGACGAAGACCGCGTCGGCGCGCGGCACCATGACCTGGTCCAGGGTCCGCTCGTTGAACTCCAGGGCGTGGTCGAGGAGGGTGGCGGTCTCGCGGGGCAGCTCGCCCTGCTGATGGGACTCGCCGATGAGATGGCTGAGCTCCTCCAGGGTGGCGCCGTGGTGCAGTTCCTCGACGGGTTCGATGCCGACCTTGCGCAGCAGTTTGTTCGCTGCGCTGTCGAAGAGGTGCACGACGGGGCCGACGACCTTCAGGTAGCCGAGCGTGGACCCGGCGAGGGACTTGGCCAGGCGTTCGGGGACGGCGAGCGCGAGGTTCTTCGGGGCCAGCTCGCCCAGCACCATCTGGACGACCGTGGCGAGGACGAAGGCCAGGACCACCGAGATCCCGGTCACCGCGGCGTCCGGGATGCCGATGCCGTCCAGGGCCGGGCGCAGCAGGGCCGAGACGGACGGCTCGGCGAGGAAGCCGACGACCAGGCCGGTGACGGTGATGCCGAGCTGGGCGCCGGACAGCATGAAGGACAGCCGCTCGAGGACCTTGAGGGCCTTGGCCGCTCTCTTGTCCCCCGCCTCGGCGTCACGGGCGAGCGCGAGACGGTCCGCCGCGACGTAGGCGAATTCCTGGGCCACGAAGTAGCCGGTCCCTGCGGTCAGGACGAGGACCGCGAGGAGGCCGAGCACGGCACTCAGCACCTGCCACCACCTCGCCGCGTGCCGTGCTCATCGATCATGGGGCGGGGTGGTCGGGGACTGTGCCCCGCTGGGTCCGTCGGTCTGGCGGACAACCGGCTACTCCTTCGAACTTTACTTGCTCTTTGCCTTGCTATGACAACGCCCGAGCCGGAGCCGTCGTTCCCGACCACTCTCCGTCGGGTCCGTACGCGCCGCCACCGCACCTCCCGCCGGGCTCTCGCGGGCGAACAGGGATGATGGACCGGCCCGCACACCCAGCCACCAGGAGGAGCCGGTGACGACGTCCCGCCGCAGGACCCCACGACGCGCCCAGGGCGAGCTGGAGGCGCAGGTCCTGGCCGCGCTGCGCACGGCCGAGGCGCCGGTGAGCGCCGGGTGGGTGCGCGACCGGATGGGCGGCGACCTCGCGTACACCACCGTGGTCACGATCCTGGCGCGGTTGCAGGCCAAGGACGCGGTCACCCGGCGGCGCGAGGGGCGCTCGTTCGTGTGGACGCCCGTGGCCGACGAGGCCGGGCTCGCCGCGTTCAAGATGCGCAAGGTCCTGGACGCCGAGGCGGACCGGGAGGCGGTCCTTGCCAGCTTCGTCACCTCGCTGCCCGAGGGCGACGAGCAACTGCTGCGGGATCTGCTGCGGCGCGCGGAAGCGGAAGCAGTGCCTGATGCCGACTCGGGCGCGGACCCGGCGGCCGGCGACGAGGAAGGCACGGGCTGAGCCGTGGGCATCTTCGTCTTCCTGCCGCTGGTGCTGCCGCTGACGGCCTGGCCGGTCGCCCGGCTCGCCGCGCACCGGCTGCATCCGCGCACCGCGACCCGGCTCCTGACCTGCGTGGCCGCCGTGATGGCGGTGTGCAGCACGGTGTGTCTCGCCCTGTTGATGGTCGTCGGCACCGCGCAGCTGCCGGGCAATCCGCTGCCGGACGGCTGGTCGGATCCCGAGGTGCGGGCCGCGGTGCCGCAGGACGAGATCGCGGGCAAGGCGGCCATTCCGGCGCTGCTCGCCGTCGTCGCCGCCTGCGCCCGCACGCTCTGGCGCCACTTCACGCTGCGCCGCCGCGCCCATGCCGCACTCGTCGGCCTGCCGGCCACCCAGGTCGCGGTGCTGCCCGACCCACAGGCGTACGCCTACGCGCTGCCTGGTGGCGACCGCGGCCGGATCGTCGTCAGCACCTCGCTGCTCGACCGGCTCGCGCCCGCGGAGCGGCGGGCCCTGTTCGCCCATGAGCGGGCCCATCTGACGGCCCGGCACCACCGTCAGCTCCTGACCGTGCGCCTGGCCGCCCGCGCCAACCCCTTTCTGCGCCCGCTGAGTTCGGCCGTCGCGTACACGGCCGAGCGGTGGGCCGACGAGGAGGCCGCCGCGCTGGTGGGTGACCGCAAGGTGGTCGCCCGCGCGATCGGCAAGGCGGCCCTGTCCGCGGGCGGGCCGCGCGAGCCGCTCTTCGCGGCGTTCGCCGCTCCCGGTCCGCTGCCCCGTCGCGTCGCCGCTCTGCTCGCGCCGCCGCCCACCGCGCAGGGCCGGGCCACTGCGTTCACGTCCGTGGGGCTCGCCACGTGGACGGCGGGATTCGGCGCGGCGGCGTCCGCCATGTCGTCCGCCAACTCCGCGCTCACCCTGGCGGCCACGCTCCACGCGGCCACACCGCTCTGACATCTCTGACACCGAAGGAATGGCGCCGCCGACTACAGGTCGAACTCGGTCGGCGCCAGGCCGAGCATCTGGCACGCCTCGCGCACGACGCCCCGCTCGGCCTGGTCGAAGTCGCCGTCCGCGCCGCCGATGACGATGCCGATCTGGATCACGGCGCGCGCCTCGGCCTCCTTCTTCTTCGCCTTGGCGACCTCCTGCAACACGCTGACCTTGCCGAAGTCGAAGTCGGCCGTCAGCTTGTCGAGGTTCGCCTCGAAGCGCTTCTGGAGGTCCGTGGCGTCGAAGTTCTGCAGCACCTCGTTGCTCATGATGAGCTGCGCGACGCGGCGGCGCTCCGAGGCGTCGATGGTGCCGTCGGCCGCGGCCACCAGCGCGCACATCGCCATGGAGGCGTCGCGGAAGGCCCCGGACTTCAGGTCGTTCTTCTTCGCCACCAGCTGCGTCTGCATCGTCGACGCGGATTCCTTGATGCGGTCCCACAGGGCCACGGGTACTCCTCGGATTGAGATCTCGTACGTGCGCTGTTCGCGCGCCCATACTTCTACAGCACTGTAGAAACTGGCGAAGCCCCGGGAAAGTTCCGCCCCACCCCTATACTTCTACACGTCTGTAGAACATCTCCTACGCTCACAAGGGAGTTCACGCCTCGATGGTGTTCAAACGACTGCTCGGCTCGCTCGGCGTGGGCGGGCCCACCGTCGACACGGTCCTCCCCGACTGGACCACCGCCCCCGGCGGCACCGTCTCTGGACGGGTCCACCTCAAGGGCGGCAGCGGCGACTTCGAGATCGAGCACATCACCTTGGAGCTCGTCGCACACGTCGAGGCGGAGCAGGACGACGGCGAGAGCCACGGCACCGTGGCCTTCGACCGGTTCGTGGTCGGCGGCGGCTTCCGGCTCGTCGCGGGCGCCGAGCACAGCGTGCCGTTCACGGTGACGCTGCCGTGGGAGACACCGATCACCGAGCTGTACGGGCAGCCGCTCGGCATCGCCCTCGGCGTACGCACCGAGCTCTCGGTGGCCGGCGCCAGGGACAAGGGCGACCTCGACCAGCTCGCGGTCGGACCGCTCCCCGTGCAGGAGGCGATCCTCGAAGCGTTCGGGCAGCTCGGCTTCGGCTTCACGTCCGCGGACCTGGAGTACGGGCACATCGGCGGCACCGGGCAGCGGCTCCCCTTCTACCAGGAGATCGAGCTGGCGCCCTCCCCGCAGTACGCGCACGCCGTCAAGGAGATCGAGCTGACCTTCCTCACGACGCCGGACGGCACGGAGGTGGTCCTGGAGGCCGACAAGCGCGGCGGCACCTTCTCCGGCGGCCACGACGCGCTCGCCCGCTTCACCGTGGCGCACGCCGACGCGGGACGCCAGGACTGGAACGCGGTCGTCGACGGCTGGGTACGGGAGTTGGTCGACCACCACGTCGACCACCACGGCGACCACCACTCGGCCCACGACCCCCACGCCTCGTACGACCCCTCGTACGGGCATGATGGTGGGCACCGCTCCGGGCCGGGTGTGGGCACGGCCGTGGCGGTCGGCGCCGCCGGGCTCGCGGTCGGTGTGGTCGGCGGCATGGTCGCCGCCGAAGTCGTCGACGAGGTCGGGGACTTCTTCGAGGACGAGGACGAGAGCGACGACGAGGGCGGCGAGGACTGACCATGTTCGGACTGAGTGAGATTGCCATCGTCCTGATCGTGATCGCCGTGGTGATCGGCGTGAAGAAGCTGCCCGAACTGACCCGCAGCGCGGGCAAGTCGGCGCGCATCCTCAAGGCCGAGGCGCGGGTTCTGAAGGAGCAGGACGACCCGGCGGGCGACCGGCCCCGGAATCCGACACAAGTCATCCGCGGCGAGACGGTGACTCCTCCCCCGCGCGAACCGGGGCAGGAGTCACCCAACTCGTAGCCGGGCTCAGGGAGTCGGCTGCAGCTTCTCGAAGAAGAACTCGTGCTTCAGGTACGACGTGTCGTACTCGTGGCCCGGATACGGCGGGAGCAGCTGCGCGGCCTGGAAGAGGCGCCAGCCGTCGAGGAGGGCTTCGAGGCCCGTCTCGTACGGCGGGTCGTCGCTGTCGCCCGTGGTGTGGTCGGTGGTCCCGGTGCCGTCGTAGCGGGCCCAGCCGACCACCTTCGCGTCGAGCGCCGAGGTGGCGAGGTAGAGGACGAGTACCTGCTGTCTCATGCGTGGCTCCCGAGGGTGGGACGGTTGGAGACCCGGGTCACCCAGTGGTCGAGGTCGAAAGTGTCGTCGCCGGTCAGCGCGCGCCACAGCCGGATCCGGTTGTGGATCTCCAGGCGGCCGGTGGCGGGCTCGTACCAGGGGAAGACATGGCGGAGTTCGTCGCCGACCGCCGGGTCGTCGAGGTCGGAGGTGTCCCAGAGGCGCACCTGCGGCACGGTCGGATTGAACCGGATCTTGAACATGTAGCGGCGGATGTCACTGTCGTTGCGGCGCCCGCCGTGCCAGATGCCGTGGTGCATCAGCAGGACGGTGCCGGCCGGGCAGGTGAGCCGGTTCTGGCCGCGCAGGTTCTGGTAGCGGCCGGTGTCGGTCTCGTTGGTGTGCCGCAGATGGCTGCCCGGCACGCTCAGGGTGCCGCCCATGTCGAGCGTCACGTCCTGCGGGTAGTACATGAGTTGGACGTCGAAAGCGTCCGGCCGCACGTCGATGATGGCGTCCCCGTGCAGCGGCTGCGCGGTGCCCTCGCGGGCCTCGCGCACATGCACGGCGTGGTGGTCGACGGTCGGATCCGGCCCGACCAGGCTCTGCAACGCCCCTGCCACCGCGGGCAGTTCGAGGAGCCGGCGGGCGAAGGAGCCGTCCGGGTAGGCCTTCGGGACGGGGGTGCCGTACGGCGCGGACGGGATCCCGGCCTCGAACACGTCGACGGCCTGGTCGTTCAGCTCCGGTGGGACGACCGCGTCGAGGCGGAGCGAACCGTGGGCGACGAAACGCGCCATCTGTACGGAGCTCAGCAGCTGCTCACTGGTTGGCATGAGGCAAACGTAGGCAGCGGATGGCCGTTCGTCGTGGGCCCTATCGGGCCTCTGCTGGTAATTTTCCGGCATGGCCGAGAGCGTCGCGCTGCAGTTGGACCAGCCGCCCGAGGTGGTCAGCGCGGGCGTCGGCGTCCACGGCGGGCAGGCGCTGCGCGAGTCCTTCCGGCTGCCCGACCTGTGGCAGCTGCATCTCTACAGCTACGCGGGCGAGTTGACGGTCGACGGACTGCGCCATCCGATCCGGCCCGGACACATCAGCCTGATCCGGCCGGACACCGAGGCCCATTTCCGCTACGCGTCACGGCGCAGCGAGCATCTGTACGCGCACTTCCGGCTGCCGGGCCGCGACCCGCGGGGGCTGCGCCGGGTCCCGGTCATGCGGGACGCCGGCGCGCAGGCGGCACTGCTCGGCACGCTGCTCGGGAGCGCCGTGGCGGCCATGCCGATGTCACGGGCCCGGGCCGCCGCCGAGGTGTGGACGGTGTTGTGGCACACCACCCAACTGGGCCCGCCCGAACGGACCGGCCGCCCCCATCCGGCGCTCGCGGCGGCGACGGAGTACATCGAGCGGTCCCTCGCGACGCCGCTGACTGTGCCGGGGATCGCCGCGGCGGCGGGTGTCTCCCCCGGCCATCTGACACGCCTCTTCCGCGCCGACACGGGAGACACCGTGGTGGCCTGGATCCGCAGGCGCCGGATGGAGCGCGCCCGGCACCTGCTCCAGTCCTCGACACTCGCGATCCCCGCGGTCGCCGCCACGGTGGGCATCCCGGACCTCCAGGCGTTCAACAAGGCGTGCCGCAGGGAGCTGGGCGCGTCGCCGCGGGAGGTGCGGGGGCGGCGGGCGGGGTGAGGGGCGTCAGCGGCCTCGCAGGTGCGCCGCCGCGAACCGGTGCTTGGTCATGCCGAGGCGTTCATACGTGGCGATGGCCGGCGTGTTGCCGGTGAGCACCATGAGCGCGGCGCGGCCGTGGCGGCGGACGAGGTCGTCCAGGACGTAGCCGGACACGGCCCGGCCCAGACCACGGCCGCGGGCGGAGGGGTGGGTGATGACACCGCCCATGAACCCGCATCCGGCCGCGGACCAGGCGTCCGCCGCGACGGCCAGTGGCTCCGCCCCGACGCCGCCGTCCTCCTCGCCGACGACGCCGACCACACCGGCCCAGCGGCGCACGCCCGCGCGCCCCGGCTGCGCGTAGGAGTCAGGGAAGAAGCGGTCGAAGAGGGATGCCGCCTCCTTCTCCTCGCGCGAGTCCAGCCACCGGACGCCTGCGGTGGCGGCGCCGCAACAAGTCGTGGTCTCCATCCAGAAGAACTCGTGGACGGGCGCCAGTTCGGGCAGCCGCCGCACCAGCCCATCGATCAGGGCCGCCTCTCCCAGGAGCCGGTAGGTCGGGCCGACCTCCTCCAGGATCGGCCGTACGAGGACGGCGGCATCGGCGCTGTCGCCCTGGACCATGAGCCGGTCCTGCTGCCGGTTCGGGCTGGCCACCGCCCATGCCTCGCCGTGCCGCCAGGCCCGCACCCCCGGCCCCGGGCTCCCGTCACCCCGCCCCTGGGCTGCCCAGATCAACTCCCCGTGACCGGCCGCGGCCTGCTCGATCTCACTGAGTCTCGCGAGTTCCTCCATGCGACGTGTCTACCAGCCGTTCCTGGAACTCCTCGGCCCGTCGGCTATCCAACTCCCTCAAGGAGTTCACGGGTGGGGCGCAGGATCGCCACCACGGGCCGACCCGTGACGAGTCGGCCGTCCTCGACGAAGCCCTCCTCCCGCCCGGTCAGCGCCTGGATCAGGTGTCCGCGCCAGGTGTGCAGCAGGTCCTCCGCCGCCGGGTCGCCCACCAGGTTGTGCTGTTCGTGCGGATCGGCGGCGAGGTCGAAGAGCTGCTCGTGCCCGTCGCCCGACATCCACAGGTACTTGGTGCGCCCGTCGGTCACCCACTGCAGGGACTGGCCGAGGAGAACGTGCTCGCCGTGCAGCAACGGCCGCCAGGCGTCCGGCTGTTCTCCGCGCAGCAGCGGTACGAGGCTGCGTCCGTCGCACGTGTCGGGGACCGGAAGGCCGGCCAGGTCGAGGAGGGTCGGCATGATGTCGCGCAGCTCGACCACCTCGTCGGCGACGTTCCCCGCCGCGTACCCCTCGGGCAGTCCGCCGAAGAGCAGGGGGACGCGGGCCGAGCCCTCGTAGCCGAATCCCTTGCGGAACAGGTGGTGTTCGCCGAGCATCTCGCCGTGGTCCGAGGTGAAGGCGATGACCGTGTTGTCGCGCAGACCGAAGTCCTCCAGGGCGATCCGGATTCGGCTGATCTGGAGGTCGATGTGGGCCATGTGCCCGTAGTAGCCGGCCCGCGCGCGGTGCATGGTCCGGGCGTCCATGCGGCCGGCGAACGCTTCGTGGTCGCCGTCCTTGCGGTGCCCGGCGTAGTCGTCCGTCCAGTCGCCCACCACCGGTTCGTACGGCGGGAGTTGGAGGTATTCGTCGAAGGCCCACTGCGGCGGATCGTACGGCGGGTGCGGCCGGTGGAAGGACAGGTAGAGGAAGAACGGGCGTGAGGGGTCGCGCCGGTACAGCCACTCAGTGGTCTGCGTGGCGACCCAGTTCGTCGGGTGCAGGTGTTCCGGCCTGTCCCACGGGCGCCCGACGACGGAGTTGCAGCCCGCCCCGTGGTCGCTGTACTCGGCGTCGGGGCCGACGCCGGGCTGGCGGCGCAGCCACGGCACGTAGTCGTCGAAGAAGGCGAAGTTGCGGCGTTCCTCGCGGCGGGCGTAGTGCAGGAAGCCGTCGTGCAGGACGACGTCGTCGAACCCGGCGCGGGCCCGCTCGGGCCACACGTGCATCTTGCCGATGGCCTGCGTCTGGTATCCGCCGCGTCGCAACTCGCCCGCCAGGGTGGTGGGGTGGGCGGTCTCGAACGGCACCCCTTCGACGTAACCGACGCGGCCATGCCGCTCCTGGGACTGGCCGGTGAACAGGGCGGCGCGGGCCGGGATGCAGGTGGGGGTGGCGGAGTACGCGGACGTGAAGTGCGTTCCGGAGGCGGCGAGTTGGTCGAGGTGTGGGGTGCGTACGTGGGGGTGGCCCGCGGTGGAGAGGCAGTCGCCGCGCCACTGGTCGACGCAGATGAGGACGATGTTCGGTGCGGACACGGGCGTCGCCTTTCTCGGTCTTCTCAGGGGGTCGGCACGGCGAACAGCGGTCACGTCCGCCCGCCGAACTCCCAGTTGTGCACCTCGATGTCGGCGTACCGGTCCGGGGTCAGGACGGCGCGGGCCGCGTCCGGGTCCGGGGCGCGGAGCAGCGCCGCCGTACCCAGCCAGGCGGCGCCGTCGTCGGACAACAGCGGACCGTAGGCGACCAGTTCGTCCCGGTCGACGGACGGGTCCGGGTCGGCCGGGCCCGCGCCGAGTCCGAGCACGAGGTACCGGTTGCCCTCGGTCGGGCCGCCGGGGAAGTCCCACATGGTGCGCCCCAGCTCGTTGCGCCAGCGCCGCAGCAGCACGTCCCGGTAGGCGCCCGCCTGGTAGCCGGGCTCGTCGAAGGCGAAGGCGCGGGCCGCGGCGGCGTCGGGCAGGTCGACGATGTGCACGCTCCCCGTGAGCGTCTCGCCGTCGTCGGCGAACGTCGGGCCGCGTGCGATCATCTCCTTCGCGTAGCGGTCCATGTAGGACCAGTGCTTCTCCGCGAGTTCGTAGCGCAGTGCCAGGGAGCCCTTGCGGTCGCGGTGGTAGCAGAGGAATTCCATGGCATCAGGATCTCGCCCCGGGTGGTGCCGGGGCGAGGGGTTTCCCTGATGTCACCGGGGCCGCGGGTACTGCCGCTCCTACGCGTCCAACTCCGCCGCGGTCGGCGGCAGCGCCCCGGCCCGGCCGACCGTCAGCGCCGCCGAGTGGGCGGCGCGGTCCACGATGCGTGCCAGGGGCCCGGCGGGCAGGGAGGCCAGGGCAGCACGCCGGTCCGCGCCGAGCAGGTCTTCGCGGGCGAGCGAGTCGAGCAGCCCGGACATGAAGGCGTCCCCCGCCCCCACCGTGTCGACCACGTCGACCGCCAGTGCCGGACGCTCCACGACCGCCGCGTGCCCCACGGCGTAGGCGCCCCGCGCGCCGCGCGTCACCACGACGAGCGCGGGCCCGCGGCCGAGCCAGTCCTCCGCGACCTCCTCCACCTTCCGATCCCCGTACAGCCACGCGAGGTCCTCGTCGCTGACCTTGACGACGTCCGAGAGGGCCACGAGCCGCTCCACCCGCGCGAGGGCGGCGGAGCGCGAACCCATCAGCGCGGGACGGCAGTTGGGGTCGTACGTGACGGTTGCCGTGCCCCGCTCCCGTACGCCGGAGAGCAGTTCCTCCACCGCGGTGGCGCCCGGTTCCAGGGCGGCGGCGATCGAGCCGGTATGGACCGCGACGGCATCGTCGGGGAGCGGGGCGGCGGTGGGCAGGGACCACTCGATGCGGAAGTCGTACGTGGCCGCGCCCTGCGCGTCGAGGGCCACCAGGGCCATCGAGGTGGGGAAGGAATCGTCCGGGCGCAGGCCGAGTTCCACGCCCGCCGCCGCGAGATGGTCGCGCAGGATGTGTCCGAACGGGTCCTCGCCGAGCCGCGTCAGCAGGGTGACCGGGCGTGCCAACTGCCCGAGTCCGTATGCCACGTTCATGGGTGAACCGCCGGGGTGGGCGGTGTACGTGCGCCCGTCGCTCCCGCCCACGAGGTCGATGAGGGATTCGCCGACGACGGCGATGCGGGCGGGGTCGTGGGTCTGCGCCATGTCCGTGCTCCTGCTCCTGTGTGCGGTCCTGCTCCGGCGTGCGTGCGGTCGGCGGGCCATTACCGGTCGACCGCAACGGCGGCCGTCCGGCGGGGCTGCGCGCCCCCGAGCAGATCCTGCTCGATCTCCTCCAGGCTGCGCCCCTTGGTCTCGGGCAGCATCCTCCTGACGAAGACGTACGCGAGGAGCGTCATCAGCGTGAAGAAGAGGAAGTTGAGTCCGGCGCCCACCGCCTTCAGCAGCGAGGGGAACACGAGCGCGACGGCCATGTTGAACAGCCAGTTGAACGTCACGCACAGGCTGACGGCGCCCGCGCGGATGCGCAGCGGGAACAGCTCGGGCAGCATCACCCACTGCACGGGGCCCCAGGAGACAGCGAACGACGCGATGTAGAGGGCGATGCCGGTCAGGGTGAGCGCCGACAGGAGGGCTCCGTAGCCGAGGCCTGACAGGTTGGTGAGGGCGAGCAGGGCCATCGCCGCGCACATGCCGAGCGCTCCCCACAGCAGCAGCGGCCTGCGCCCGCGGCGGTCGATGAGCTTCATCGCGGGCAGTGTCATCAGCATGTTGAGGGCGCCGACGCCCATCGTCGCGACGATGGCTCCGCTGTCGCCGAAGCCGATGTCGGTGAGGAGGGTGGGGGCGTAGTAGATGATCGTGTTGATGCCGACGAAGTTCTGGAAGAAGACCAGCAGCATGCCGACGGCGAAGGTGCGGCGCAGCTTCGGGGAGAGCAGGTCGGCCAGGCGCAGGCTCTCGGTCTCGGCGCGCTCGCTGCGTACCGTCCGCTCGATCTCGCCCAGTTCGTCGCGCGCCGCGCTCTCGTCGCCGCGCAGCCGGTCGAGGACCCGGTGGGCCTCTTCGTGGCGGCCCCGGCCGACCAGCCAGCGCGGGCTCTCCGGCTGGAACAGGATGCCGAGGGCGAGGATCGCGGCGGGGACGACGCCGATGCCGATCATCCAGCGCCAGGCGCCGCTGTCGTGCAGCAGGTAGTCGGTGACGTACGCGAGGAAGATGCCGACGGTGACGAGGAGTTGCATCAGCGAGGTGAGTCCGCCGCGCAGGTGCTTGGGTGCCAGCTCGGTCAGGTACAGCGGTACGACGACGGAGGCGATGCCGACGCCGACGCCCATCACGAAACGGAACGCGACCAGTGTCCACGCGCCGGGCGCGAGAGCGCAGCCGAGCGTGCCGACGATGAAGACCGCGGAGGACGCGAGGATCGAGCGGCGCCGCCCCCAGCCGTCGCCGAGTCGGCCGCCGGCCCCGGCGCCCAGCATCGCGCCGACGAGCAGGGCGCTGACGACGGTCCCCTCCATCAGCGAGCTGAGCTCGATGTCCTTGCGGATGAACAGCAGGGCGCCGGAGATGACCCCGGTGTCGTAACCCCAGAGGATGCCGCCGAGGGCACCGAAGACCCAGATCATCGCGTTCTGCACGGTCCTGGACACGTTCCTTCTCCCTGTCTCTGCCTCTGTCTCTGTCTCAGCGCCCGGCCGGAGCGATGTGAATCTTGCGGCTGGTTCCTGCGCGGAACGCGGCGACGGCGCTGTCGAAGTCCTCGAGCGGGAACACGTCGCTGACGAGCGGGTCGAGGTCGAGTCCCGAGGAGAGCAGGTCGATGGCGGCCGGGAAGCTGTGGTGCACGGCCATCGAACCGATGATGTCGATCTCGGAGTTGTAGATGCGGAACGGGGAGATCGCCGCCGTCCGCGCCGGGTCGGCGACCCCGAACTGCAGGAAGGTGCCGCCCTTGCGCACCCGGCCGATGCCGTCCTCGATCGCCGCGACGACTCCGGTCGCGTCGGTGACCACTTCGAATCCCTCGGGCCTGGCCAGGGCGTCCGCGCTGGTCGCCACGGAGTCGGCGGCGAACTCCTTGGCGAAGGCGAGGCGTTCCTCGTTGGGGTCGACGATGGAGACGGAGGCCGCGCCCGCGTGCTTGACCAGCGCGGCCATCATCAGGCCCATCGTCCCGGCGCCGTAGACGAGATGGTGCTCGGCGGGACGCCGCGGCAGCCGGTTGAGGCCGTGCACCGCGCACGACAGGGGCTCGATCAGGCCCGCGGCAGCGGCGGACATCGACTCGGGGATGACGTACGCGCAGGCCGCGGGCACCGCCACGAGTTCGGCGAAGCCGCCGTCCCTGGTGACACCGACGGCGCTGTACGCGTCGCACAGATTGCCGCGGCCGATACGGCAGTAGTGGCAGGCGCCGCACGGCATGTTGGGGTCGACGGCGACGCGCGCCCCGACGGCCGGTGCGCGGACGCCCTCGCCGAGCGCGACGACCGTCCCGGTCAGCTCGTGCCCGGGGATCAGCGGGTAGCCCGCCATCGGCGTCTCACCGGCGAGGATGTGCATGTCGGTGCCGCACAGGCCGCACGAGTCGACGGAGACGACGATCTCGCCGGCGGCGGGAGCCGGGTCGGGCACCTCGCGGATCTCGGTCCTGCCGGGGGCTGTGACGACGACTGCGCGCATGGGGGGGCTCCTGATGGGAGAGGACTTCTGACGGGTTTCGGATCTTTTCGGGCACACGAAAGCCCGGTCCGGCGGGTGGTTCGAAAGGTGAGGGCGTGGCTCAGACGCGGATGACCTGCGGTCCGAGATAGGCGTAGCGCGCCGCCTCCGACGCGGACAGTCCGGTGTCGGTGACGATCGCCCCGAAGTCGGCCACCTCGGCGAATCTGCTGAAGCTCACCGACCCGAACTTGGTGTGCACCCCGGCGAAGACCCGGCGCCGGGCGCTGCGCACGATCTGTGCCTTGAGCTCGCCGACGACGGGGTCGGGGGTGGTCAGGCCGTGCTCGCGGGAGATGCCGTTGGCGCCGACGTACGCCAGATCGATCACGAACGTCGAGAGCATCCGCACGGCCCAGTGTCCGATGGTGGCCATCGTGCCGCCCCTGACCTGGCCGCCGAGCAGCAGCACCGAGGTCCGGTCCCGGTCGGCGAGGACCGAGGCGACGCCGAGCGAGGCCGTGACGACGGTGAGGTCACGGTCGCGGGGCAGGGCCTCGGCGATGAGCCGCGGGGTGAACCCCTCGTCCACGAAGACGGTCTCGGCCCCGTCGAGCAGGTCCACTGCCGCGGCCGCGATCCGGGACTTCTGGGGGACGTGCTGGGTGCGCCGGACGTCCAGGGTGGTCTCGTACCCGGCGCTCTCCACCGGATACGCGCCTCCATGGGTGCGCCGCACGAGCCCGTGCTCCTCGAGCACGCCCAGGTCACGCCGGACGGTCTCCTTGGACACGGCGAGCTCGGCGGCCAGCGTGGGGACCTCCACGGATCCGGCGCGGCGCGCCAGCTCCACCATCCGCCGTCGACGTTCCTCGGCGTTCACACCGCACCTCTCCCTTGAGGTCTTTCCTGCGCACCGCGCGTCGTGCCACGCGCACCGCACTCGTTCCGCGGTGCCCGTTCGGGCCCGCGCACCGATTGAAACAGGGAGCGTGCCGCCACGACCAGCGTGGACGGGCCACGGGCGGTGACCGTTTCTGCCCGTTTACCGGCGGGCGTGCCGCCGGACAGGGCGCACCCGGGGGGCCGCGGCGCCCGTCTTCGGGCACCGGCCGACCGTTTCACGCCCGAGAATGACCCGTGAACGGAGATCACCTCACTCCGCACTATTGACCGGTCAATTGGCGAATGGTTGGATCAAATCAATGGGCATTCCCAAGTATCAACTGATCCGGGCCGACATCGAGGCCCGGATCACCTCGGGTGAATGGCAGCCCGGCGCCCGCGTACCGACGGAGGCCGAGCTGCGCGAGGAGTACGGGGTGAGCCGCGCCACCGCGCAGCGCACCCTGCACGAACTCGCCCAGGCAGGCCTGGTGGTCCGCTACCGGCGGCGCGGCACGTTCGTCGCCGAAGGGGCCCGCCAGGAGAATCTGCTGCGCTTCACCGACGTGCGGCAGACCGGGCCCGAGGTACCGGGTCCGCACATCGTCCAGTCCGCCAAGGTTGTCCCGGCGGGTGACGCCGGCGTCGCCCTGCCAGGAGTGCCCGACACCGAACCCGTCAACGAGCTGCGGCGCGTCAAGTACAGCGAGGACGGCCAACCGCTCGCCGTCGAACTGTCCGCCGTCCCCTTCTCCCTCGCACCGCACCTGCTGAGCGAGGACCTTGAACAGCTGACCGTCCTGCACTACTTCCACCGCACCGGCATCCCCGTCAGCACCTCACGGATGTACGTCGAGGCCCAGGTCCTGGACGAGACGACCGCGGCCCTGCTGGAGACCGCGCCAGGCGAGGCCGTCCTGCGGCTGCGACGTCTCACACGGCTGACCGACGGCGGGCTCGCGGAGGCCATGTGGCACATCATGCGCCCGGGACTCACCGAGTTCTTCGTCGAGCAGTCGGTCCTGGATGTGCCGGAGGCGCCGGAGGTGTCACAAGCTCCGGAGGTGCCGGGCGGGTCCTGAACCCTTCTCGTACTCGCTGGAAGGAACCCCCATGCCCACTCCCCCGCTGCGCGTCGCCGTCGTCGGCACGGGTGTCATCGGCGCCATGACGGCCTGGCACCTCGCCGCCCGAGGTGCCGAGGTGCTCGCCCTCGACGCGTACGCCCCCGGCCACGACCGCGGTGCCTCCGCCGGCGAGTCCCGGATCTTCCGCACCGCGTACAAGGAGGGCGCCTCCTACGTTCCGCTGCTGCGCCGCTCGTACGAACTGTGGCGCCGCCTGGAAAGCGAGGCCGGCCGCGAGCTGCTCACCCTCTGCGGCGGGCTGACGCTCGGCCCGCCCGACCACGCCGATCTGCGCGCCGTTCAGGGCAGCGCAGCCGAACACGGCCTGGACATCGAGGTGTTGGGTGCCGCCGAGGCCGCTCGGCGCTTCCCGCAGCACCGGCTCGACGACGACGAGATCGCCGTCCTCGACCCGGGCGCCGGGGTACTGCGTCCCGAGCCCGCCGTGCAGTCCGCGCTCGCCCGTGCGCAGGAGCTGGGCGCCCAACTGCTGCCGTACCACCGGGTGGAGGGGCTCGACGAACGCCCCGGCGGCGGCTGGCACATCCGCACCCGGCAGGGCACGTACGACGTCGATCACGTCGTGCTGAGCCCCGGCCCCTGGTCCGGCTCGTTCGCCCGGCTCGCGGGGCTTCCGTTGCAGGGGCGGCGCATCACGGCCGCTTGGTTCGCCGCCAAGGACGTCGCCGCACACCGCCCCGACCGGCTGCCCATCGCCATCCGGCGCCACCACGAGGCGGGCTTCTCCTGCTTCCCCGTGCTCGACGGAACCGCCGTCAAGATCGTGCCGCACCACCTGCCCTGGCACGACACGGACGCACCCGAGGACCTGCCCCGCAGCGCGGACGCCGAATTCGCGCAGGCCGCGTCCGCCGCCGTGGCCCGGCTGCTGCCCGGCCTCGTCCCGCACCCCGTACGGATCGGTGTGTACGCCGAGGCGTTCAGCGCCGACGACCACGCCCTGGTCGGCCCGCTGCCCGGCGCCCGCGACGCCACGCTGCTCGCCGGGTTCTCCGGTCACGGCTTCAAACTCGCCCCCGTTTTCGGGGAGATCGCCGCATCCCTGGTCCTGGATGGGAAGTCGCCGCACGACATCTCGTTCCTCGACCCGGCGCGCTTCACGGGCTGACACCCACCACTCCCCCGCACACACCACATCCCCGCACCCGCACGGCACCGCACACCCTCCTGGCTCTCCCCTGCCCTCCCGAGGAGCGTGACCCCTTGCCGCACCACTCCACCGCCCAAATAGCCGCGATCGTCGTCGCGGGCCTGGTCATCATCGCCGCCGGGGCACTGCTCTCGGTGTACTTCGGGCGCCGCGCGAAGAACTCCGCCGACTGGCTCTCCGCGCCCGAGTCACTGCCCCTCATCGTCGTCGTCATCACCCAGTTCGCGACCGCGGCGGGCGGCGGCGTGCTGATCGCCCACGTCGGCATCGCGTACGCCTCGGGCTGGTCGGTCTTCGCGTACGAACTCTGCGTCGTGCTGGGCTTCTTCGGTCTCGCCCTGACCGCGCGCTGGCTGCGCGACCAGGGCTTCGGCACCGTCCCCGACGTCGTCACCCGGCTGTTCGGGCGCAGCCGGGTCGTCGTCGCGCTCGCCGGGGTGTGCGCGCTGGTCGTGCCGTTCGGCTGGCTGGCCACCCAATTCGTCGCGTTCTCCCAGCTGTTCGGGCAGCTGACCGGGCTCTCGCCGAGCCTGCTGATCGCCGTCATCGCCGCCGGTTCGCTGCTGTTCGTGCTGCCCGGCGGGCTGACATCGGTGGCCTGGACGGACTTCGTCTTCGGTATCTTCAAGATCGTGATGTCGCTCGTGGTCGCCGCCTACGCCGTGCATCTCGCGGGCGGTTGGAGCGGCATCACGACACATGTGCCCGAGCGGCTGTGGCAGCCCTCGGGCCTGTTCGCCGCCGGAGGCGACCAGGTGTGGCTGTGGGTGGCCGCGATCCTGCCCGGCACCCTCACCAACCAGCTCTACTACCAGCGCATCTTCGCCACGAAGAACGTCTCCGACGCCCGCCGCGGCATCGTCCTCAGCGGGCTCACCATCCTGGTCGGCGGTGTCTACGCGGCGGCCATCGGCCTCTCGGTCCGCGCCCAGCACCCCGGCCTGAGCAACCCGGAGGAGGCCGCCGGCTGGCTGATCACGCAGCTGCCGCCGCTCCTCCTCGTCACCTACGGCGCGTTCCTCGTTGCCACCATCGTCTCGACGTCCGGCAGCGCGCTCCAGTCGGTCGTCACCAGCCTGGTGCGCGACCTGTACAGCAGCGTCGTGGGCGGGCGGCGCACCGACCGCCGCATGGTGACACTCTCCCGGCTCTGTACGGTCGTGGTCACCGCCATCGCCGCCGTGCTCGCCATCTCCTTCCCGACCGCGCTCACTTGGCTGGTCGCCACCTACGCGTACTCGGCCGCCGCGCTCGCCGCGCCGCTCTTCCTCGGCTACGCGCTGCGCCGCAGGTTCCGGCTGACACCTGCCGCCGCCCTCGCCGCGATGCTCGCGGGCCTCGCGGGCTGCGGTGCGGCCCAGATCGCCGACACCGTCGTGCCGTACGCGGTGTACGGCATCGCCGCCTCCACCGTCGTCCTGCTCGGCTGCGCCCTGGCCTCGGGCCGCCCGTCGGCCCCCGTGCCCGCCCAGTCCTCCCCCGTCCCCGCACCGGAAGGAAGCACCTCCGTATGACCGCCCCCACCCCCCGCATCGCCGTCATCGGCGCCGGAGTCCTCGGCACCGCGACCGCCCGCGCCCTCGCCCTGCGCGGCGCCGCGGTCACCGTCTTCGAGCGCACCGGATTCGCCGCCGGAACGACCGGCACCACGTTCGCCTGGGTCAACTCCCATGCCAAGAACCCGATTTCGTACCACGAGCTGAACGTGGCGGGTGTCGCAGAGCACCATGCGCTGCGGGAGGCGGGCGGCCCGGCGCCGGACTGGTTCTTCCCGGCCGGGAACCTGGAGTGGGCGGCCGACGAGGTGGGCGACGGACGCCTCGCGGAAGCCCTCGAACTCCTGGAGGGCCGCGACTACCCCTGGCGGTGGCTGAAGCCGTTCCAGGCCCGCGAACTCGTGCCGGACCTGCGCATCCCCGACGACGTGCGGCGCATCGCGTACTTCCCCGAGGAGGGCTACGTGCTGCCGCACCCGCTCGTCGCCCGCCTGTGGGGCGAGGCCCGCGACCACGGCGCCGAGCTGCGCTGCCCGGCCGACGTGACCGGCATCGACGAACGCGCCTCCGACGTGCGGATCGAACTGGCCGACGGCACCAGCGAGACCTTCGACTTCGTCGTCAGCGCGACGGGGCGGTGGAGCGAGCGGACCGCGGCGCTGACCGGGGTGTCACTGCCCATGGCCGACACGGCCGAGCCCGGCTCCGCCACGGTCGGCCTCCTCGGCTACACCTCCCCGACGGCGGCGCGCCTCGACGCGGTGCTCACCACGCCACGCCTCAACGTCCGCCCCGACGGTGGCGGACGGCTCGTCGTCCAGGGCCTCGACCTGGACAAGGACGCCGACCCGGCCGCGCCGCCGCCGGTGGACGGCCCGCACGCCGCCCAACTCCTCGCCCGGCTGGCCGACTTGCTGCACGGAACGCGCGGCGCACGCCTCGAATCGTTCCGCGTGGGCCAACGCGCCCTTCCCGCGGACGGCCTCACGGTGGCGGGCCGACTGCGCCCGGACGGAAGGGTCTACGCGCTGGCGACGCACAGCGGCATCACGCTCGGGCCGCTGCTCGGACGCCTCGCGGCGGACGAGCTGCTGACCGGCGAACGGGACCCGCTCCTTGCCGACTTCGCGCCGGACCGGCTCACGGGCGCGGCGCCCGGCTCCTTCGGAGAGCTGGAGCGTCCGCGGTTCGCGGGCCAGCAGTGACCCGGGCCGCTCAGCGTCCGCGTGGCGCGGGCCGACAGTGACCCGGGCTACTCCGTGAGCGAGGGCCCCATGTACTGCTCCGCGAAGGACCGTACGTACGCGGGGTCGTCGCGCAGCCGCTGCCACCGGGCACGCCGCAGCCGTTCGCGGTAGGCGGCGTTCGGGGTGCCGGGCTCGTCGGCGTGCAGGAGTTCCAGCATGGTGTGGCTGAACTCCTGCACCTGCCATACGTCGGCCAGGCGCCGCCGGGAGTACGCGGCCAGCACCGCCTCCAGGGGCTCCTCCCCCTCGAAGTGACTCGGAAGGGACGCGGCGAGATCGGCGGCGTCGGCCACCGCGAGGTTCATGCCCTTGCCGCCGGAGGGCGGCACGATGTGTGCGGCGTCGCCGAGCAGCACGACGCGCCCGTGGTGCATGGGTTCGACGACCTTGGTGTGCATGTCGACGATGGCACGGTCCAGGACGGGGCCCTCGTCGAGCGTCCAGTCCGGCAGGTCGAGCCGCGTGTGCAGTTCCTTCCAGATCCGCTCGTCCGGCCACTGCTCGATGGTGTCCCCGGCGGGTATCTGGAGGTACATGCGGGTGACGTCGCGGGAGCGCAGCATGTGTCCCGCGAAGCCGTCGGGGTGCTGCGCGTAGACGGTGTGCCCGGCGGACGGCGGTGCCTCGACGAGCGCACCCAGGAGTCGGGCGTCGTGCGCGACGTCGTACCGGGTGAAGGCGAGCTCCGGCAGTGCGGCGCGGGTCGGCCCGTGCCAGCCGTCGGCGCCGGCGACGAGGTCCGCGCGGATCACGGTGCCGTCACCGCACACGACCCGCGGCGTCTCGTCCGCCACGACGTCGGTGACCGGGTTGCCGAGCAGCAGGGTGCCGCCCTCACCGACGTACGCGTCCAACAGGTCGGCCACGACGTCCTGTTGGGGGTACACATAGCTGGGCGCGTCGCCGCACCACGCCTCGTAGTCCACGGTGACCCGCTCGCCCTCGGCGTGGATCTCGCAGCGCGTGTGCGCGAGGCCCTCCGCCCGCAATCGGGTGGACAGGCCGTGCCGGTCGAGCAGTTGCACGGTCCGCCGTTCCAGGAACCCGGCCCGCGAACGCGCCAGCAACTGCTCCCGCGTGAACTTGTCGACCACCACACAGTCGACCCCACGCCGCCGCAACAACACACCGAGCGTCAGCCCGGCAGGACCGGCTCCGACAACCACCACACTCGTGTCCACCGCACGCACCAGCTCTCACTCCTTCTGCGAGGCCGGGAGGGGGGAGGCCGGCCCCGTCGCAGCACGGTACGGGAGTGATCAACGCGGCTGAGCGGCAGGTCACCCCACCTTCCGTGGCCGGGATCACACCGCGGCTCGGCCCGCTCATGGAATGCGCGCGGGAGGTGCGGCGGTTGCCACCGAAGATCGCCGTTTGTGCAGCGCCGCACAGCCGACCGATTCCGATATCCCCCATGCCCGTACTCCTGAGGAGCCCCCGTGGCCGACCCCACGTCCCGCGCCGCCGAGATACTCTCCCGCCCCGTCGCGCTGAACGGCCTGACCGTGCCGAACCGCATCGCGATGGCCCCCATGACCCGCATGTTCTCGCCGGACGGTATCCCCGGTGAAGATGTGCGCTCGTACTACGCGCGTCGGGCCGCCGCGGGCGTCGGCCTGATCATCACCGAGGGCACCTACGTGGGCCACGACTCGGCCGGTGACAGCGACCGGGTGCCGCGGTTCCACGGCGAGGAGCAGCTGGCCGGGTGGGCGAAGGTCGCCGAGGACGTGCACGCGGCGGGCGGCACGATCGTTCCGCAGCTGTGGCACATCGGCATGGTCCGCAAGGCGGGCCAGCCGCCCTTCGCCGAGGCTCCGCCCGTCGGCCCCTCCGGCATCCGCGTGGACGGCACCGAGGGCGAGGGCAAGGAGATGACGCAGTCCGACCTCGACGACGTCATCGGCGCCTTCGCGCAGGCCGCCGCGGACGCGGAGCGGATCGGTCTCGACGGTGTCGAGGTGCACGGCGCGCACGGCTATCTGCTGGACCAGTTCCTGTGGGCCGGCACCAACCGTCGTGGCGACGCCTACGGCGGTGACGCCGTGGCGCGTACGAAGTTCGCCGCCGAGGTCGTGGCCGCGATCCGCGAGCGTGTCTCCGCCGAGTTCCCGATCATCTTCCGCTACTCGCAGTGGAAGCAGGAGGCGTACAGCGCGCGGCTCGCCGAGACCCCGGAGGAGCTGGAGGCGATTCTCGCCCCGCTCTCGGCGGCCGGTGTCGATGTCTTCCACGCCTCCACCCGCCGTTACTGGCGTCCGGAGTTCGACGGCTCGGACCTGAACCTCGCGGGCTGGACCAAGAAGCTCACCGGGAAGCCGACCATCACCGTCGGCTCCGTCGGCCTCGACGGCGACTTCATCCGCGGCTTCGCGGGCGAGGGCTCCCCCGTCAAGGGCATCGACGACCTCCTCGACAGCCTGGAGCGCGACGAGTTCGACATGGTCGCGGTCGGCCGCGCCCTGCTCCAGGACCCGGACTGGGCGGCGAAGGTCCTCGCGGGCCGCTTCGACGAGCTGAAGCCGTACGACGCGGCGGCGCTGAAGACGCTGAGCTAGCAGCCGGCCCGCACCCGACGAAGGGGCGTTCGCCCTCCCGCCACACGGCCGGAGGGCGGACGCCCCTTCGTCATGCACACAGCCCGCGCCCGCGCAAAGGTGAGCAACTTCTTGCAACTGCCTGGCCGGAAGTGCATGGTATCGATCATCGTCGCGCTGTATCGGCCGACGTTCGCGAACAGGGAGGGTACGACGGTGAGTCCGAGCAGGGCGGTGTGCGACTGCATCGATCCGCTGGCGGGGGTGCGCGGCGCCGGCGATCCCGAACACGACGTGTTTCTCACGGGAACCGTCTTCATGGACCTTGTGTTCACCGGGCTCAACGGCGCCCCGCGCATCGGCACCGAGAACTGGGCCCGCGGCATGGGCTCAAGCCCCGGCGGCATCGCGAACATGGCCACCGCGCTCGCCCGCCTGGGCCTGCGCACCACGCTGGCGGCCACGTTCGGCACCGATCTGTACGGCGACTACTGCTGGGAGTCCCTCGCCGACGTCGAGCGCGTCGACCTCACCCACTCGCAGCGCCTCCCCGGCTGGCACTCGCCGCTGACGGTCTCCATGGCGTACGACGGCGAGCGCACCATGGTGACGCACGAACACCCGGCGCCCCCGCTGGAGCACACCGTGCCGCGCGCCCGCGCCGGCGTGGCCTCGCTCGAACCCGACCGTGAGGACGCCTGGCTGCGGCAGGCGCACGACCAGGGCGCCCGGATCTTCGCCGATGTCGGCTGGGACGAGTCGGGCCGCTGGGACACCGCGACGCTGACCGGGCTCCCGTACGCCCACGCCTTCCTTCCCAACGCCACCGAGGCGCTGCACTACACGCGCACCGACAACCCGCAGGATGCGGTGGCCAGGCTGGCCGACCTCGTGCCCATCGCCGTGGTCACCAAGGGGCCCGAGGGCGCCGTCGCCGTCGACTCGCTCACCGGGGAGCACGCCGACGTCCCGGGCCTGAGCGTGGAGGCACTCGACCCGACAGGCGCCGGGGACGTGTTCATGGCCGGATTCGTGACCGGCACCCTCGCCGGGTGGCCGCTCGCCGACCGCCTCGCCTTCGCCAACCTCACGGCCGCCCTGTCCGTGCAGCACTTCGGCGGTTCGCTGTCCGCGCCGGGCTGGGTCGAAGTGGCCGCCTGGTGGGGCGAGTTGACTGCGCGGGCCGCCAAGGCGGGTGACGCCGCCACCACGGAACTCGTGCGGCGCTACGGCTTCCTGGCCGATGTCGTGCCCGCCCGGCTGCACGAGGTGGCCCGCCACCGGGCGACACCCACTCTCGGCTTCCGGGCCGCGTAGGAGACACGGAGACACCACCATGAGCTCAAGATTCACGCGGCGGTCGGTGCTCGCGGCCGCCCTCGCCGTCGGCGCCGCGAGCTGCACACCGGGCACCGACGGTTCGGGCGCGGTGACCGGTGACACCGCGCCGGGTGGCGGGGGCGGCATACCCGATCCCAAGAAGGCCGGGAACGTGACGCTGCACGTGTGGGACCAGGAGGTCCGCGGCGGCACCAACGCCGAGATCGAGCAGCTCAACAAGGAGTTCCAGCACAAGTACCCGAACGTCACGATCAAGCGTGTCTCGCGGAGCTTCGACGACCTCAAGACGACGCTCAAGCTGGCCCTGTCCGGCAACAACCCGCCCGATGTCGTCCAGGCCAACCAGGGCTACCCGGACATGGTGGCGTTCGTCGAGGCGGGCCTGCTGACACCGCTCGACAACTACGCGGGCATCTACGAGTGGAACACCCGCTACCCGGCGACGCTCCTCAACCTCAACCGGGTCTCCGTGGCGGAGCCGGGCACGTCCCGCCGCTTCGGCACAGGACGCCTGTACGGGATCTCCCAGACCGGCGAGTTCGTGGGCCTCTACTACAACAAGAAGGTCCTGAAGGAGGCGGGCGTCCAACCCCCGCGCACCTGGGCGGAGTTCACCGACAGCCTCGCAAAGCTGAAGAAATCCGGAGAACTCCCGATCCAGTTCGGCAACCTCGACAAGTGGCCCGCGATCCACACCTTCGGCATGCTCCAGGACCAGCAGGGCGCCGAGCAGGCCCGCGACACGGTCCTCGGCCGCGGCGACGGCTTCGCCACGTCCCGTACGACGAAGGCGGCCACCACGCTGACCGACTGGCTGGACCGCGGCTACCTCCCCAAGGACGCCAACGGGCTCGGCTACGACGACGCCAACAAGAAGTTCATGGCCGGGCAGGGCGCGTACACGATCACCGGCACGTGGATGCTGGCCGACCTCAAGAAGCGACTCGGCGACGACCTCGGCATCATGCCCCCGCCACCCGCCACCGAGGGCGGCAAGCCCGCCACCACCGGCGGCCAGGGCCTGGCGTGGTCGGTCACCTCGCGCTCGGCGCACCCCGAGGTCGCGGCGGCGTACCTGGACTTCATCACCAACGAGCACGCGGCGGACGTGATGACGCGGAACGGCGTGCTGCCCGCGGTCCCCGGGAAGGCGGCGGACGCCCTCGACCCGAAGTCTCCCGACGGTCAAATGGTCGGCGGCTGGCGGCAGTTGACGTCGGCGGACGGACTGGTCCCGTACCTGGACTACGCGACGCCCACGTTCTACGACACGAGCTCGGCGGCCCTTCAGGACCTCATCGCGGGCAAGACCTCGCCGCGGAACTTCGCCCGCAAGCTCCAGTCCGACTACGCGCCGTTCATCAAGAAGCAGCAGGGCAAGGGCAGTTCGGGAGCGTCGGACTCGTGACAGGCAAACGCACATCCACGAGCCGGGCCCCCGGCCAGCCCCGCTCCATCGGCTACCTCTACGTCCTGCCCGCGCTGGCGGTCTACGGCCTGTTCCTCCTCTACCCCTTCGGCCAGGCGGTGGGCCTGTCCTTCCTCCACTGGGACGGCCTGACCCGAGCCACGTCCGCCGGCCTCGACAACTACACGGCCCTCTTCACGGACCCGACGCTTCGCGCCCCCTTCGGCCACGCACTCATCCTGCTGGTCTTCTACGCGGCGCTGCCCGTGGCCATCGGCCTGCTGCTCGCGGCGACGATGTCCCGCATCCGGGTCCGGGGCCTGACGTTCTTCCGTACGGTGCTGTTCCTGCCGCAGGTCCTGGCCATGGTCGTCGTCGGTGTGGCCTGGCGCTCGATCCTGGCGCCCGACGGCCTGCTCAACGATGTACTGCGGGGCGTGGGCCTCGACAGTCTGGCCCGCCCGTGGCTCGGCGACGACACGTGGGCGCTGCCCGCCGTGGGCGTGGTCGGCACCTGGGTCATGACCGGCCTCTGCATGGTCCTCTTCCTGGCCGGAGCGCAGCGCATCCCGCGCGAGCTGTACGAGGCGGCGCGGCTCGACGGAGCGGGCGCGGTACGCGAGTTCTTCGCGGTGACACTGCCCGGACTACGGGGCGAGATCTCCGTCGCCCTGACCCTCACGATCATCGCGGGCCTCCGCAATTTCGACCTGATCTACATCACCACGGGCGGCGGCCCCGGCAACACCACGTCCGTACCGGCCTACGAGGTGTACCACCGCGCCTTCGAACTGAACGAGGTCGGCTCGGCGGCCGCGATCGGCGTGGCACTCACCGTCCTCATCTTCGCCCTGACCGTCACGGTCTCCCGTCTCGTCGAAGGGCGCCGCGCATGACCTCGCGCATCGAACGCACGGCCACATACACGATCCTGGCACTCTTCGCGGTCCTGGCACTGACCCCGGTCATCGGCATCCTGTCGACCGCCTTCTCCTCCCCGGACGCGGTGGGCGGCGGCTTCGCCCTCCCGGACACCCTCCACTGGTCCAACTTCCAACAGGCGTGGCAGCGCGGCCACTTCGGCACGTACCTCGGGAACTCGGTCCTGGTGACGGTGGTCGTGGTGACGGCCTCGACGGTGCTGTCCATCCTGGCCGCGTACGCCTTCGGCACGATGCGCTTCCGCGGCTCGACGCTCCTCTTCTACCTGTTCGTCCTGGGCCTCACGCTCCCCCAGGAGGCACTGGTCGTCCCGCTCTACTTCGACCTCCGTTACTTCCACCTGACGGACACCTACTGGGCGCTGATCCTGCCCCAGACCGCGCAGTCCCTGGCCTTTGGCGTGTTCTGGATGCGCACGTACTTCATGAACAGCACCCGCTCGGTCATCGAGGCGGCACGCGTCGACGGCGCGAACACCTGGACCACACTCTGGCGCATCCTCGTCCCGATGGGCCGCCCGGCCATCACCACGCTCATCGTGATCACGTTCATGTGGACGTGGAACGAGTTCCTGATGGCCCTGGTCATGATCAGCGACGAGGCACTCAGAACGGTCCCCCTGGGCCTCGCCTTCTTCCAGGGCCAACAGAGCGCGGACACGACACTGCTGGCGGCGGCGTCGGTGCTGATCGCGTTGCCGGTGGTGGTCGTGTATGTGGCGTTGCAGCGGAAGTTCATCGAGGGGATGTTGAGTGGGGCGGTGAAGGAGTAGGAGGGCGCCGTGTCGCACACGTTCGACCCCTTCGACCTCGAAGCGGTCCTGCGGCTCGTCGACGAGCTGGCCGAGTCCGACGCGGACCTGGGTGTTCTTCTGGACCGCACCGCCGACGCCCTCGGACGCGCCGTCGGGATCCGTACCGTGCAGGGCGAAGTCCGCACGGCGAGTCCCGACGATCGTCCGGCCGACGGTGCGGAACAGGCCGCTCCCGACCGGGTGGTGACGCGCGAGCTGCCCGGCACCGGACACATCTGGATCGACACCTCCGGCCTCCCTTTGACCGAAGCCGAGACCACGCTGCTGCTGCGGCGGCTCGGAATCGCCGCGAAGGTCGCTCTCTTAGCGCAGGGCTCCCCTGCCCAGGAGGGTGACACCGCGCTGCGGTCGGTCGTCGATCCCACCGTCGACGCGGAGACCCGGGCCCGGACGTGGCTGCGTCTCGGGCTCAACGAGGCGTCGACGATCACGGTGTTCGCGCTGGCGGGGCCGCCCGGCGCGGCCGGGGCGTTCGTCGACGGGCTGCGGGGGCTCACGCCCGTCGTGCTCCACGCACCCATCGGCACCGTCGAGTTGGTGGTCGCGAAGGAGCTCGACCCCGGCGATGTTCCCGGTGTGCCGGTCGGGGCGCGTGCCGCGTTCGCCGGGCCCTGTCCCTCCGCGGACGCGCCACAGGCATGGCACCTGGCCAGGACCGCGCTGCGTTTCGCGCGGCCCAGCACGCGGGCGCGTGGGCCGTACGCCGTCGAGGAGGCGATGCTCGTGGACGCGGCCGGGCTCGGCGGGTACGCGCTGCTCGCCGAGACGTTGAGCGCCGAGCAGATCGCCCCCGTGCCCGATGTGCGGCAGCTCGGCCGGCTGGTCGACGATCACGGGGACGACATGCTGGTCTGCCTCGAAGCGGTCGCCGCCACCGACTCCGTCCGCAAGGCCGCCCGCCTGCTGCACCGGCACCACAACTCGGTCGCGTACCGGGTGGAGCGCGCCCAGCGCTACCTCGGCTTCAGCTTCACCGAACCGTACGGGCGCACCCGGCTCTTCCTCGCCCTGGTGCTGCGGCGGTTGCAGGAGTCCGGTGATCTGTACCGGGCGGATCCCACGGCGGGCGGGACAGATGGCTCGTCAACCGAGCCACCTGCCCAATGACGCGCGTCACACGTTCTGCCGATCCTGCTGGTGATCGGCCCAACCGAGCCCGGCCGTGTCGCCGGGGAGGGAGTGGTGACGCCCATGCAGCAGACCCGACAGGCCCAGCCGACCACTCAGTACGACGCCATCGTCATCGGTGCCGGTTTCGCCGGCATGTATCTCCTGCACCGGCTCCGCGACGATCTCGGCCTGCGGGTGCGGGTCTACGAGCGCGGTGGCGGCGTGGGCGGCACCTGGTACTGGAACCGGTATCCGGGCGCACGGTGCGACGTCGAGTCGATGTACTACTCGTACTCCTTCTCCGAGGAATTGCAGCAGGAGTGGGAGTGGACCGAGCGCTATCCGTCCCAGCCCGAGATCCTCCGCTACGCCGACCATGTCGCCGACCGCTTCGATCTGCGCGGGGACATCGAGTTCAACACCTCGGTACGGGGCGCCGATTACGACGCGGAGGCCGACACCTGGACCGTGACGCTGGAGGACGGGCGCCGGGTGACCGCGTCGTATCTCGTCACCGCCGTCGGCTGTCTGTCCGCCTCCCGCGTGCCGGACTTCGCCGGCCTCGACTCTTTCACCGGGCCCACGTTCCACACCGGCCGCTGGCCGCACGAAGGTGTCGACTTCAGTGGGCGGCACGTCGCCGTCATCGGCACGGGGTCCTCCGGCATCCAGGCCATCCCGGTGATCGCCGAGCAGGCCGCGCACGTCACCGTCTTCCAGCGCACCCCGAACTTCTCCGTCCCGGCGAACAACGGGCCGCTCGACCCCGACGAGCAGCGGCGCGTGAAGGCCGGCTACCGCGAGCTGCGCGCGGAGGCCCGAGCCTCGGCCTCCGGAGTCGTCGTGCCGCCGCCGCTCGGCAACGCGCTCGACCTCGACGCGGCCCGCCGCACCGCCGAACTCGACCGGCGCTGGGCCTTCGGCGGCACGACCTTCATGGGTGCCTTCGAGGACACCTCGATCGACGAGACCGCCAATCAGGTCTCCGCCGACTACGTACGCGACCGTATCCGCGCCATCGTCGACGACCCGGCCGTCGCCGAACTCCTCTGCCCGACGAACCACCCCATCGGCACCAAGCGGATCTGCGTCGACACCGGCTATTTCGAGACGTACAACCGGGACAACGTGACCCTGGTGAGTCTGGGCGACAAGGTGATCGAGCGCATCACACCCCACGGCCTCCGGGTCGGCGGCGTCGATCACACCGTCGACGCCATCGTCTTCGCCACCGGGTACGACGCCATGACCGGGCCGCTCGACGCGCTCGACATCCGCGGCCTCGACGGTGTCCCGTTGCGCGAGGAGTGGGCCGCCGGGCCGCGCACGTATCTCGGGGTCGCCTCGGCCGGCTTCCCGAACCTGTTCATGATCACCGCGCCGGGCAGTCCTTCCGTCCTCAGCAACATGATCGTCTCCATCGAGCAGCACGTGGACTGGATCACCGACGCGATCGGCCACGCGCGCCGCACCGGCGTCGTCCGGTTCGAGGCCGAGCGCGACGCCCAGGACAAGTGGGTCGACCACGTCAACGAGGCGGCGCAGGCGACCCTCTATCCGCGGGCCGCGTCCTGGTACATGGGCGCCAACGTCCCCGGGAAGCCCCGGATCTTCATGCCGTACGTCGGCGGGGTCGGCCCCTACCGGGACATCTGCGACGCGGTCGCCGAGGACGGCTATCGGGGCTTCGCCCTCACCCGTGCCGCGCCCACCGGTCCGGCGTCCGGCACCCGTCACCTGGTCGACCCCGAGATCGCTCCGATCCTGGACGTGTTCCCGCCGCTGCAACTGAGCCCGGAGACACTGCCGTTGGTCCGCGAGGTCCCCCGAGCGCCGGATGCGCCCGACCCGCAGGCGCTCTACCCGGACATCACCACAACCGAGCGGTGGGTACCGGGCTTCGAGGACGGCGAGCCCGAGGTGCGCGTCCTCCACTACGAGCCCAAGTCCCCCACCACGTCCGCCACTTCCGCACTCGTGTGGATCCACGGCGGCGGCTACGTACTCGGCGCCGCCGACGCCGACGAGATCCTGTGCCGCCGGATCGCCACCGAGACCGGCGTCCAGATCGTCTCGGTCGACTACCGGCTCGCGCCCGAGACCCGGGCGCCCGGGCAGGTGCACGACTGCTACGCCGCCCTGCGCTGGGTGCACGAGCAGGCCGCCGAACTCGGCGTCGACCGCGAACGCATCGTGATCGGGGGCGCGAGCGCCGGCGGCGGGCTCGCCGCGGCCCTCACGGTCCTGGCCCGCGACCGGGGCGAGATACCCGTCTCGTTCCAGCTCCTCATCTATCCGATGCTCGACGACCGCACCTCCAGCACGGTCGACGCCCACCCGCACGCGGGCGAGTTCATCTGGACCCCGGCCGACAACCGTTTCGGCTGGACGTCCCTGCTCGGCCGCGAGCCCGGCGGGCCCGACGTCTCCCCCTATGCCGCCGCGGCCCGCGTCGAATCCGTCGCGGGACTGCCACCCACCTACCTCAGCGTCGGCGCGCTCGACCTCTTCCTGGAGGAGGACGTCGCGTACGCCACGCGTCTGATCCGCGCCGGGGTACCGACCGAACTGCACGTGTATCCGGGGGCGTTCCACGCGTACGACATGGTGCCGGACGCACGGGTGACGCAGGCGTACTTCCGTGACTTCATCGGGGCGCTCGGGCGGCACGTGAACGGGTGAGGGTTCCGGCGGCACGGCGAAGGGGCAGCCGACGGCGTTCGTCGGCTGCCCCTTCGTGCGGAGAGATGGGAGCTCCTCAGGCGACGCAAGCGGCTCAGCTGTGGAAGAACCCGTTGCGCGTCCGCAGGGAGACCGCGTCCTCCCCGGGCAGCCTGGCGCCCTCCTGCTCCGGCCGCAGCACGACCGTCCCGCTCTCCCCCGGCAGCAGCGTGAGGAGCGCCGTGTCCGCGCGCATGCCGGGGGCCTCGACGATCACATCACCGAGCGCGGCTCCCGCCGTGAGGTGGACGAGCGCGTGGTCCGCCTTCCGCTCGACGGAGTACTTGACGTCGGGGGCGGGCCAGCGGACGCCGTCGTCGCGTACGAAGGCGTGGACGGCGCGGTCGGCTCCCTCGGTGTCCGCGACCACCAGTTCCTCGCGGCGGCGGCCCACCTGCGTGATCCGCGGGCCCACGGGGAGGGCGAGGACCGTGCGCGCGGGAACTATGAACTCCCCTTCCGTGCGGGCCACTTCGCCGTCCGTCACGTGAACGCGGTGGAGCGCCAGCTCACCCGTCCACGGCTCGTCCGTGTCGTTGACGAGGACGGCGCTGAGGCCCGCCTCCCTCGGCTGGAGCGTGACGAGGCGGTCGGCGAAGGCGCCGCGCACCGCGTACCAGGCGGGCTTGGGGCGGCCGCCGTGGTCGATCAGGGACCAGGACAGGGCGGGCCACACGTCGTTGAGCTGCCAGATCAGGGAGCCGGCCGTGCGCGGCCACCACGAGCGGTGGTGTTCGACGGCGGTGCGCAAGGCATGGGCCTGGTTGAGGCTGGTGGCCAGGTGCCAGCGGTCGGTGTCCGTGGCGATGTCGGCCGGGTCGGGGAAGCGGCCCTTCAAGCGGTCCACGAGGTGGCGCTCGCCGCCGGGTTGCTTCTGGTGCGCCAGGAGGGCCGGGTCGTCGGGCCGGTCGGGCAGCGCCCCGAGCGCCTCGGTCAGCGTGGCCCGGGTGGCCGGGGCCTGCCAGCCGAACTCGGCTGCGAAACGCGGAATCTGGTCCCGGTAGTGGGCGTAGTCGAGGAGGTTCCAGGTGTCCCAGAGGTGGGTCGGGCCGTCGCCGGGCACCTGCGGGTGGACGCCGGGCTCGCTCGCCACGGGGCTGTTCACGACGTACACGGCGCCGGGCGCGTGGGCCTCGACGGCGGCCGGGAGCAGCTCGCGGTAGTAGCCCTCGCCCCAGGTGCGGTCCCGGATCTGCGCGCGCCAGCCCCAGTCCTCGTGGCCGAGCAGGTTCTCGTTGGCGCCGTTCCAGACGACGACACTCGGGTGGGCTGCGAGGCGTCGGACGACGTCGTCGGCCTCGGCCACGACCTCCGAGCGCAGCGGCTCCTCCTCGGGGTAGGCGGCGCACGCGAACATGAAGTCCTGCCAGACCAGGACGCCGCGCTCGTCGCACGCCGCGTAGAAGGCCTCGTCCTCGTAGATGCCGCCGCCCCAGACGCGCAGGGTGTTCATGTTCGCCGCGCACGCCTGGTCGAGGCGTTCCTCGTACCGGGCGGGCGTCATGCGTGAGACGAAGAGGTCGTCGGGGATCCAGTTGGCGCCCTTGCAGAACACCGGGCGGCCGTTGACCCGCAGCGTGAACGCGCGGCCGTGCTCGTCGGGTGTCGTGTCGATGGCGATGTGCCGGAAACCGACGCGGTGGTGGGTCTCCTGGAGGGTCCTGCCGGTCGCGTCCAGCAGTCGTACGGTCGCTTCGTACCGGGTGGGCGCGCCATAGCCGCGCGGCCACCAGACGTCGGGGCTCGGGACATCAACAGCCAGCTTTTGGCGCCCTGTTGAGGTGATCAGGAAGCGCTCCGTACGCCCTGCGACGGAGACCTCGGCCTCGCACGCGCCGCCCTCCACGCCGAGACCCACGACGAGCGTCCCGCGCCGCAGGTCCTCGTCCAGGGTCGTCGTGACATCGACGTCCGCGCGGGCCGTGTCCCACACCTCAAGGCGTACGTCCCGCCAGATCCCCGCCGTGACGAGCGTCGGGCCCCAGTCCCAGCCGCCCTCGCAGGCCATCGTGCGCAGTTCGTTGTAGGGGTACGTCCAGTCGTACGGCAGCGGGTCGTCGCCGGCCGCGTCCATCATGGCCCGCGCGGAGGAGGCGAAGCGCACGGCCAGCTCGTTCGTCCCGGGCCGTACGGCGTCGGTCACGTCGAAGCGGTAACGGCGGTGCATGTTGTGGGTGTTGCCGATCTCAGTGCCGTTGACGAGGACCGTCGCGACCGTCTGGAGCCCGTCGAACACGAGGTGCACGCGGGAGCCATCAGACTGTGCGGCCAGGCCGAACTCTCTGCTGTACTCCCAGTCGGCGAGCCCCACCCACTGCGCCCCCGCCTCGTTCGTGCCGAGGAACGGGTCCGGGATGCCCCCGGCCCGCATCAGGTCGGTGTGTGCGCATCCCGGCACGACCGCCGGCACCTCGATGTCACCGTTACCACCGGTGTCACCACAGCTGCGCAGCGTCCAGCCCTCACCCGTCAGTTCCACGTTCCCGTGCCCTCTCATTCGTCCGGCCGATCCGTCGGCGCCCGGTATCCCTCGGGAACCCGCGGCAGCTCCCGCACTCCCGTCTCGAAGACCTCGACGGACTCCAACGCCGCCCCATCGCCCACGAGTTCGACGGTCAGCTCGGCGGCCGTCACCGGCTCGGTGAGGTGGATGCGCCCGACGCCCACGGTGAGCCCCTCGGCGAGGACGCGGTCGCCGGCCCGCACCACATGGCGCACGACGCGCTGCCCGTCGGTGAGGTCCTCGCGCAGCCGGATGTGGTCGAAGGCGACCGGGCCCCCGAAGGAGGCAGTCCAGGTGTCCCCGTGGGTCAGCTCGGCGGTCGCGGCCGGTGTCCCGAAGCGGCGCGCGACCTCCGCGCCGAACTCCGCCACCCGCGCGGCATCGGCGTCCGGGATCCGGCCGCGTGTGTCGGGCGGCAGGTTGAGCAGGAGGTTCGCGCCGAGGCCCACCGAGCGGTAGTGGATGGCGAGCAGGTGCTCCAGGGACTTCGGCTCGTCCTCCGGGTGCCAGAACCAGCCGCGCCTGATCGACACGTCGCACTCCGGCGGTAGGTACAGCGCCTCGGCGAACTCGGCGGTGACGACGGTGTAATTGCTCATCTGGGTGTGGTCGACGACGTACTCGACGGGGTCGGCAGCGAGCCCGTCCTCGTTGCCCACCCAGCGGATCGTCGGGTCACCCATGTTGAACACCATGGCGTCCGGCTGGTGCTCGCGGGCGACGGCCATGATGGCCGTCCAGTCGTACTCGTAGCCGTCCGAGCCCGCGCCGTCGAACCACAGCTCCATCAACGGCCCGTACCAGGTGCACAGTTCGCGGATCTGCTCGGTGTAGAGCTTGGTGTACGCGGTCGGGTCGGCGTACTCGGGCGCGTGCCGGTCCCACGGGGAGAGGTACACCCCGAAGCCGATCCCGGCCGCACGGCAGGCCGCCGCCAGTTCCCCGACGACATCGCCCTTCCCGTCCTTCCAGGGCGAGGAGGCGACGGAGTAGTCGGTGGTCCTCGTGGGCCACAGACAGAAGCCGTCGTGGTGTTTCGCGGTGATGATCGCGTAGCGGGCCCCGGCCGCGCGGGCGGTCTCGACCCACTGCTCGGCGTCGAGGTCGGTGGGGTCGAAGGACGACGCCGGGAGGGTGCCGTCGCTCCACTCCTGGCCGTGGAAGGTGTTGATGCCGAAGTGAAAGAAGGCGCCGGTGCCGCTGCGCTGCCAGGCGAGTTGGTGAGGTGTCGGAGCGATCGAGGCGATGGGGGCGTCGGATTGCAACGCGGGTCCTTTCGGGTGGTACGGGTCGGGCTCAGGCGTACTGCTCGTCCTGCGCCCAGCAGTGCACCCAGTGGCTCTCGTCGACCTGGGTCCTGGCCGGGAAGGCCGTGGCACAGACGGGCTTGGCCAGCGGGCAGCGGGTGCGGAAGCGGCAGCCGGAGGGCGGGTCGACGAGGCTCGGGGGTTCGCCGAGGGTCTCCTCGGCGTCGACAGAGTCATCGTCCCGCCCGTCGAGGAAGCCGCCGCGGTCGGGGTCGGGGGCCGAGTCCAACAGGAGCTTGGTGTAAGGGTGTTGGGGGTTGGCCACGAGTTCGTCGCCGGGGCCGGACTCGACGAGCTGACCCGCGTACAGGACCTTGATCTCGTCGGCGAAGTAGCGGGCGCTGGCGATGTCGTGGGTGATGTAGAGGATCGCCAGGCCCTCGTCGTCGCGGAGCTTGCCGAGCAGGTTGAGGATGTCCAGGCGGATGGAGACGTCCAGCATGGAGATCGGTTCGTCGCCGAGCAGGACCTTGGGGCGGGCGGCGAGCGCGCGGGCGATGGCGATGCGCTGGCGCTGGCCCCCGGAGAGCTCGTAGGGGAACTTGTCGATGAACTGGTCGGCGGGTGTGAGGTTGACGCGTTCGAGGAGCTGGAGGATCTGCTGCTCCATGTCCTCGGCGCCGGACGCCAGGCCGTGCAGTTTGAGGGGGCGGCTGAGGATGTAGCGGATCTTGTGGACCGGGCTGAGCGAGGAGAACGGGTCCTGGAAGATCATCTGGACCTGGCGGTAGTACGCGCGCTTCGCCTTCGCCGTGCGGGCCTTCTTGACGACGTCGCCGTCGAGCCGGATCTCGCCCTCGGTGGGCGGGTACGCGAGCGCGAGCATTCGGGCGAGCGTCGACTTTCCGCTGCCGGACTCTCCGACGAGCGCGGTGATGCGGCCCTTGTGCAGAGCGAGCGAGGTCGGCTCGACGGCCTTGACCTCCTTGCCGTGGCCGCCGGGCCCGTGCATCGGGAAGCGCTTGACGACCTCGCGGGCCTCCAACACCGGTGCCGGGAGGGTGGATTCAGGTGCGGGCATGGCGGTCCTCGGCTTCGGGGGTCGTCGTGGCGGGGTGCCGGTGGAGGTGGCAGGCGACGTCGCCGGCGTCACCGAGTTGCAGCAGCAGCGGCTCCTCGCGGTCGCAGGCGTCCATCCGGTGTGCGCAGCGCGGGTGGAAGGAGCATCCCGGCGGCGGGGTGCGAAGGCCGGGCGGCGAGCCGGGGATGCCGGTGATCTCGCGGCGTTCGCCGTGCAGCGGAGGGAAGGCGCCGCGCAGTGCGGTGGTGTACGGGTGCTGCGGGTCCTCGTAGAGGCGGCGCGGTGGCCCGGTCTCCACGATCTTGCCCGCGTACATCACGGCGATCCGGTCGGCGATCTCGATGAGCAGCGACAGGTCGTGGGTGATGAAGACGACCGAGAAGCCCAACTCGCGTTTCAGTCGGGCCACTTGGCGCAGGATCTGGCGCTGCATGACGACGTCGACGGCGGTCGTCGGCTCGTCCATGACGACGAGGTCGGGTTCGCAGGCGAGCGCGAGGGCGATCGTGGCGCGCTGGCGCATGCCGCCGGAGAGTTCGTGCGCGTAGCTGCGGAGCCGGTCGGCGGGGATGCCGACCATGCCGAGCAGCTCCCCCGCCCGCTCCCAGGCCTCCTTCTTCGACAGGCCGCGGTGCTTGCGGAGTACGTCGGCGAACTGGGTGCCGAGCCGGAGCACGGGGTTGAGGGCGTTCATCGCGCTCTGGAAGACGATGGCGACCTTCTCCCAGCGCAGCGCGGCCAGTTGACGCTCGGTCAGGCGCAGGATGTCGGTGTTGTCGGCGCCGTCGTGGCCGTGCAGGATCACCGAGCCCGCGGTGGTCACGGCCGGCGGCCGCTCCAGGCGGGTCATGGCGGTGACCAGGGTGGACTTTCCGCAGCCGCTCTCGCCGACGATGCCGAGGGTCTCACCGCGGCGCAGGGTGAGGTCGACGCCGCGGACGGCGTGCACGGGGTTGTCCTGGTCGAAGTAGTCGACGTGCAGATCGCGGACGGTGAGCAGCGGGGCGCCGGGGGTGCCAGGGGTTGCATGGATGGCGCTCATGAGGTGGCCTCCTTCACGGGCGTGGCCTGGGCGGGCACGGTGGTGTCGGCCGCGCCGACGCGGGCGGCGCGGGCCCGCATCCGTACCTGCTTGGAGGGCTTGCGCAGCCGGGGGTTGGACACCTCGTCGATGCCGAAGTTGATGAGCCCCGCGGCGACGCCGACCAGCGCGATGCACGCGCCTGGCGGGACGAACCACCACCAGGCGCCGCGGGTGAGCGCGGAGCCGTTCTGCGCCCAGTACAGCATCGAGCCCCAGCTGGTGATGTTGATGTTGCCGAGGCCCATGAAGGAGAGCCCGGCGTCCGCGAACATCGAGCCGACGACCGCGCCGAGGAAGCTCACGGAGATCAGCGGCGCGAGGGACGGGATGAGCTCGCGGGTGATGACACCCCAGCGGCTCTCCCCTGTCATCTCGGCGGCGGCCACGAAGTCCCGGTGCCGCAGCGACAGCGTCTGCGCCCGCTTCTGCCGCGCGGCCCAAGGCCACGCGGTGAGGCCGATGACGAGGGCCACGGTGAGCCAGCCGCCGCGCCCCTGCACATAGCTCGCCACGATGATGAGCAGCGGCATGCCGGGGATGACGAGGAAGATGTTGGTGGCGACGGTCAGGAACGAGTCCGCCCGCCCGCCGAGGTAGCCGCCCGCGACCCCGACCAGGACCGAGAGCACCGTGGTGACGACGCCTGCCACGAGCCCGACGAGCAGCGAGACACGGCTGCCGACGACGAGCTGCGCGAAGACGTCCTCGCCGTTGGCCGTGGTGCCCAGCAGGTGTGCCCCGGAGGGCGGCTGCATGGAGCCGCTGGTGTCAACGTCGGTGGGCGAGAGTCCCATCAGGTTCTCGACGACGAACGGGCCGAGCACCGCGACCAGGGCGAAGAACACGATGATGGTGATCCCGACGCGGACCTTGATGTTCCCGGGCAGCTTCGGCAGCCGCCGCCCGGCGCGTACGGGCCTGCCGGGCCGCGCACCGCGTACCGACTTCGTCATGAGCGGGTCTCCCTCGCGCGCGGGTCGATCAGTCCGTACACCGAGTCCGCGATGAAGTTCGCGGCGAGCACGGTGAGCGAGACGATCAGGAACAGGGCCTGCATCAGCGGGTAGTCGACGCTGGAGACGGCCTGGTAGAGCAGATAGCCGACGCCGGGATACGAGAAGACGATCTCGACGAGGATCTGGCCGCTGACGGCGGAGCCGATGGTGAGGGCGAAGCCGGCGACGCTTGGAAGGACCGCGTTTCGGGCCGCGTACTGGAACATCACGCGGGCCTTGGACAAGCCCTTGGCGCGGGCCAGGAGCACGTAGTCCTCGGAGACGGTGGTCACCATCATGTTGCGCATGCCGACGAGCCAGCCGCCGAACGAGGCGACGACCATCGTGACGGCGGGCAGGATGCCGTGCGTCACGACGCTGGCCAGGAACGGGCCGTTGAAGGCGACCGCCATGTCACCGTCGTACGCGCCGCTGATCGGCAGCCAGTTGAGCTGCACGCCGAACGCCATGACCAGCAGCAGCGCGACCCAGAAGAAGGGCAGCGCGCCGAGGAACATCGAGGCGGGCGTGATGAAGGAGTCGAAGCGCGAACCGACGCGGGAGCCCGCGAGGACGCCCATCGAGGTGCCGATGACGAACGCGAGCACGGCGGTCAGGCCGACGAGTCCGATCGTCCAGGGCAGCCCGGAGCGGATCACTTCCCACACGGGCGTCGGGTAGTAGGCGACGGACGCGCCGAAGTCGAAGTGGGCGATCTGGCCGAGGTAGGTGACGTACTGGTCCCACAGCGGTGCGCCGGGCGCGCCGAACAGCCGGTAGATGCTGGTCACTTGCTCGGCGGACAGGTTCTGCTTCTGCTGCATCTGGGAGATGAGCGCGGAGGCGGGGTCGCCCGGCATCAGGCGCGGGATGAGGAAGTTGAGGGTGACGGCGACGGCGGCGGCGCCGAGGTAGAAGCCGAGGCGCCGCAGGAAGTAGCGGGCGGCGCCGAACCGGCCGGCCGCGGTGCGCCGGGCGGGTGGCGGGGCCTCCGCGGCTGCGGGGGTGAGGACGGGAGCGGTGGCCATGTCCATCAGCCCTTCGCCGGGCGCAGGTTGAGCAGGATGCTCATGGCGTCGACGCCACCGCCCCAGGGGGCGGGCTGGGCGTAGGGGTTCTTCGCGCTCGGCCAGCCGGTCCAGTTCTTGCTGTTGTACTCGGACGAGACGCCGATCGTGATCAGCGGTGCGGCGGGCACGTCATCGACCATGATCTTCTCGAACTGGGCCGAGTACTTCTTGATGGTCGCGTCGTCGTTGGCGCTCGCCATGTCCTTGAGCAGCGCGTCGGCCTTCTTGCTCTTGTAGTGGCCGTAGTTGGTCCAGATTCCCGCGTTCTCGCTGTAGAGCATGTCCTTGAAGAAGTTGTACGGCGTGGAGTAGTAGATCCCGCCGCCGATCGTGACGTCGAAGTCACCGGTCTTGCGCTTCGCGTCGATCTGCGCGGCCGCGATCGGCTTCACCTCGACGTCGATGCCCGCCTTCTTCAGCTGCGAGGCGACGACCTTGTCGAACTGGACGGCGTCGCCCCACTCCTGCACCTCCATGATGGAGAAGCTGAGCTGCTTGCCGCCGCCGTCGACCAGCTTGCCGTTCTTCTTCGTGTAGCCGGCCTTCTTGAACTCGGCGAGTGCCTTGGTGAGTTCGGCCTTGGGCTGCTCGGCGTCCTTGTACTCGTCGGCGATCCACTTGCCCTGGGTCTTCGAGTCGAGGCCCGTGAGGTTGAGGGTGTTGAACATCCCCGGGTTGGTCACGTTCAACAGCTGGCTGCGGTCGACGGCCAGCGAGAGGCCCTTGCGGACGTGGACGTCGTCGAACGGCTTCTTGGTGTGGTTGAAGAACAGGAACTGGCCGCCGTAGGTGGGGTACCAGGCGTGGTGGTTCTTCGGGTCCTTGTCGATGTACTGCTTCTTGACGTCGGGCACGACGCCGCCGCTCCAGTCCAGTTCCCCGCTGAGCAGCTTGGGCACCTCGGAGGCCTGCGTGACGATGGGCGCCTTCACGGTCTTGACCGGGACGTTCTTCTGCTTCCAGTAGTCGTCGCGGGCCGCGAAGGTGAGCTGCTGCGGTGTGTACTGCTTGAGCTTGTACGGGCCCGAGCCGACCGGGTTCGGGTTGGTGTCCTTCGCGCCGTCCTTCTTCTTCCAGATCTTCTCGGGCACCGGGGTGGTCCTGCCGATGCTGTCGATCTTGGAGTAGGCGGGCTTGTCGAAGGTGATCTCTACGGTGTGCTCGTCCGGCGCGGAGGCCTTGGAGAAGTCGAAGGCCCAGGTCGGGGGCAGCTTGTTCTTCTTCACGTAGTTCAGGGTGAAGACGACGTCCTTGGCGGTGAGCTTGGAGCCGTCGCTCCAGTTGGCCCGCTCGTCGAGGTGGATGGTGATCTTCTTGCCGCCGTCGGCCCACTCGTACTTCTTCGCCAGCCAGGGCGTGAACTTGCCGCCCTGAAGGATGTTGAAGTCGAAGAGCGCCTCGTACTGGAACCCGAACGTGCCCTGCGTGGGCTTGAGGGCGAACGGGTTGAAGTTGCGGTTGATGGTGGTGCCCGCGAAGCCGAGGTTCGTGGTGAGCGCGCCGCCACCGGCGGAGCCGCCCGCCGGGGTCGGCGCGGCCGAACATCCGGCCAGGGCGAGCGAGAACACCGCGGCGCCGACGGCGGCGGCACGGACGCCGGTACGCGCGGTGGCGGGTCGGGACTTCGGGGTCACGCGGAGCTTCGGGTTCATCGGAGGCTCTCCGGAGGGGTGTTGGGGGCGGGGGACATCGCGCGGGGGGGTGGGGTGGAGCGGCACACGTTCGACATCGTTGTCAGAGCAGGGCGGTGGGCCGCCGTGGTGCGTGGATCAGCCGGGGGTGGGGCCTCGGTCGGTGGGGGCGCCTCCGGCGGGGGCGCGACCGGCGGGGGCGCCCTCTGTGGGGGCACGTCCAGTGGGGGTGCGGCCGGTGGGTGCGCGGCCGGTCGGGGCATGTTCTGAAGGTGCGCGGCCGGTGGGGGCGCGACCGCGGTCCGCCGGGGCCGGGCCGCTGCTGCCGCGCGGGACGAGGCGCGGGGTCTCGTCCTCGACGGTGCGCGCGGGCCCGCCGTCGATCAGCGCGAGCAGCTCCTCGGCGGCGTGTCGCCCGAAGGCCGGGGTGTCACGCACCAGGGCGGACAGCGGCGGGTGGGTGGAGCCCGTGAGCACGGACTCGTCCCAGGCGACGAGCGTCAGCGCACGCGGCACCTCGATGCCGAGCGAGGCGGCGACGCCGAGCCCGGCGACGGCCAGCACATCGGTGTCGTAAACAAGGGCCGTGGGCCGCCGCGGCGCAGGTGTGTCGAGCACCTGCCGGGTGGCGTCGACGCCCTGCTGCCGGGAGTAGTCGGTGGGGATGCTGCGTACGTCGGCGGGGTCGAGGCCGAGCCGCTCCGCCTCGTCCCGCAGGGAGCGGATCCGCCGCTGGGTGTGGGCGAGGTGGGGCAGCCCCGCGATGTGCACGATGCGGCGGTGCCCGAGGCCGTGCAGGTGCTGGACGATGCCGGCCATCGCCAGGGTGTCCGAGGCCCACACGCTGGAGATGCCCGGGTGGGCCGAGCCGTCCTCGCTCCGCGGCACGGGGCCGACGAAGACGGCGGGCAGGCCGAGTTCGTCGAGCAGCGCCGGGCGCGGGTCGCCGTCCCTCGGGTCGACGACCAGCACACCGTCGACCCGGCGCTCGGCCCACCAGCGGCGGTAGGCGGCACACTCGGCGTCCAGGTCGGGGACCACCTGGAAGAGCAGTCCGATGCTCCGTACGGCCAGCGCCTCCTGGATCCCGGACACCAGTTGCAGGAAGAAGAACTCCGCCCCCAGGGCATGGGCGGGCCGGGCCAGGACGAGGCCCACCGTGGCGGTGCTGTCCCCGGTCAACGCCCGTGCCGCCGCGCTCGGTTGCCACCCGAGCCGGTCCGCGACCTCGCGCACCCGCCGACGGGTGGCCGGCGAGACACCGGGCCGCCCGTTGAGCGCCAGGGACACGGCGGACTCGGACACGCGCGCCTCTTCGGCGATGTCTTTCAGGGTCGAGCGTCTGGAGGGAGTACGGCGCATGGAATTCTCCTGCCACGCCTACCGGCAGGCCGCCCCGAACGGGACGGCCCGAAACCCAACTGCCCTGAACTCAAGCGGTTGAGTGCGAGAACGCTAAAGCGCTTGAGCCGCTGGGGCAACAGGTCCCGCACCAATTGCCGCCATGAGCCCCGTATTTGCTGTGCCGATCGACGCAACAAGCCGCCATGAACCCTGATTTGACATGAATGTGCAGTCAATACGGTGTCAAGGCCGGACGAGCGCCCCGAAGACAGGCGTGACGGTGACGCACGAACGCGACCGCCCGGCCTTCGAATCCTCCACACGGGCGCCCCAGCAGGGCGCACTCATGTGGAGCTTCCGTGCACAGGCGTGCGTGAAATGTGCCTCTGGTGGGAGTTTTCCATGGAATTCGTCATCGGGTGCATCCGAATTGTCTGCCCTGCGGGTACGCCTGCGCCCACGCGCACTACCGGGGCGCGCCACCCGCGTTGAAGCTGCCGGGAGTCGCCGACAGTAACGATTCTGCTGATCTTCGCTCACCACCCTTCGTTCCATTCATCGAAGCCCCAAAGGACACAAGGTGCGCAAGCAAGCCGGTGAGGTCGGCACACTCCTCAGGCTCGTCGCGGACAGCAGGGCCGACGACTCCCTCATCGGGCGAGAGGCGGAACTGACCCGACTGCGGAGCCTGTTGGCGGGCCATCGACTGGTCACCGTCACCGGCCCGGTCGGGGTCGGCAAGAGTCTGCTGAGCGACGTCGCCGCGCAACGGCCCCGGCCCTCCCGGCGGCAGGTCGTGCGGGTGTCCTGGCCCGAGGCGTCCGGCCGGCCGGGGGACTTCCGCAACGCCGTGCGGCAGGCGCTGCTCAGCACCCCGCTCTCGCCGGACGGCCCGCCCACCGGCCGGCGGTCGGCCCCTCGGGTCCTGTTGTTCCTGGACGACATCGACCCGGTCCATGACGAGTGCGTCGGCGTGGTCCAGCGGCAGCTGCTCCACCACCCGACGCTCCAGGTGCTGATCACCGCCCGCCGCCCCCTCGGACTCGGCGACGAAGCGGTGCTGCGGCTCGGCCCGCTCCCCACCGAGCCCGAGGACGACGGCTCCCCCGCGCCCGCCGCGCGCCTGTTCCTGGCCACGGCCGGCGGTGCGCTGCGGCACCGCGACCCCGCCACCCTCGAACGCGTCCACGCCGTCTGCCGCACCCTCGACGGGCTGCCCCTGGCGATCGAACTCGCCGCCGCCCAGCTGAGGTCGTACTCCCTGCACGACCTGGCCGAGCTCGTGGAGCACGGGCAGTCCTGGCTGCACAGCCCCCGCCCGCGGCTGCGGCGGCACCGGTCCGTCGAGGCGGCCATCGGGGCCGTGCACACGTTGTGCTCCCCCTGGATGCGGATGGTGTGGAGCCGGGCCAGCATTCTGGCCGGGTCGTTCGGCGAGGCGGCGGCCGTGCTGCTGTGCACCGGCGGCGAGATCGCCCCGCACCAAGTGCCGGGTCTGCTGACCCAGTTGGCCTCGCTCGGCCTGCTCCAGCACGAGAACGACCCGCACGGCCCCGGCGAGCCGCGCTATCGCATGCCCCCGGCCGTAAGGGAGTTCGGCGAGCGCCGGCTCACCGAGGCCGGTGAGCTGGACATCGCCGTCGAACGCCGGGCCGGACACTGCCGCAGGATCGTGCACCTCGCGGAACACCTGTGGGAGCACGGCCATCAGACGCAGGCCGTACGCCTGGTGGCCGACGAGCAGCACAACCTCAACGCCATCCTGCGGTACGCGCTGACCGATCCCCGGCCCGAGGTCACCGTCGCCGCCCTGGAGACCGCCACCCGCCTGTGGTTCTGGTGGGTCACGGGCCACGCCGCGGCCGGGCTGCGCTACCTCCTCCAGCTCCTGGCCCGCTGCCCCGAGGACCACCCCTCGGCGGCCCCCGCGGCCTGGCTCGCCGCGTGGCTCGCCGCCCGCACCGACCCGGACACCGCCCTCACCCTGCTCGACCGGATCTGGCCCGGTGCCGTCCTCGACGGCGACGACATCCTGCTGGCCCGCATCGCCCATGTGCACGGCCTCATCGCCCTCACCCTCGGCGACCCCCTCCAGGCCGGGGACCTCTTCGAGCAGGCCTGCGTCCTCACCCCCGACCGTGCCACCGGCGGGCCTGGCCGCGCCGTCTACCTCGCGGCCCTCGCCTTCGCCCGGCGCGACACCGAACCCCGCGCCGCACACCGCGCGGCTCTGGCCGCCCTCGCCCAGCCCGGACTGCGTGACGACGTGTGGTCGAGCATGCGCGCCCGCTACGCCCTGGCCCTCGTCGACCACCACAACGGCCGCGCCGCCAGAGCCTGGACGCGCGCCAACCGTGCGGTGGCCGACGCCGACTCCGCCACCTGCGCACCCCAGGCCCACGCCGCGCTGCGTTCCCTCCTCACGGTCCTGCGCACGGGTCAGGCCGCCCCGGCCCCGGTCATCCCGGGGTTGTCCGGGTGACGCGACGACATCATCGCGACCGGCGAACGGCCTTGATCTGAAGTGCGGTTGAGGTACGAGACTCGAGCCATGAACACACCAGACAGCGGTCTTCTCCTGTTCCGCAACACCATGCGCGTCACCGAGGGTCACCTGGAGGAATTCCGGGGCGCGATCGACCGCGCGGTGGGCTTCGTCGAGCAGCACGGCCCCCAGCTCATGGTGGAGGTCTTCGTCGACGAGGAGCGGCTGCTCGCGCACAGCTTCCAGCTCTACCGGGACTCGGACGCCGTCCGCGAGCACTGGAAGCTGTCCGACCCGTACATCCAGGACGTCATGGCGCACTGCACCGTCGAGCACTTCGAGGTGTTCGGTGCCCCGGACGAGGACCTGGTGACAGGCATCCGGGAGTCACTCGGCGACCAGCTGGCTCCCGCGTTCTCCCCGCGTTTCACCGGCTTCGTGCGGTTCGGCGGCCTGGCGCGCGACTGAGTGCCCCCGGGCGCCCCCGGCGGATGTCCCGGCCGGGCACAGCGCGATGATCGCGATGTCGTCGGCCAGGTGGTGGGTCCAGTCGCGTACGCCCGCGTCGAGATGGCCGACGAGGTGCTCGGGGGTGCCGTACGGCGCCCGGGTCAAGCCCTCGGTGAGGGGGTAGAACTCGCCGGTCGGGTTCCGGGCCTCGCTCAGGCCGTCCGTGTGGGCCACGAGCGTCGCGCCGGCACCCAGGCGCACCGCGTGCGGGGTGGGCGGGGCGCCGGAGCCGAGCGTGCCGAAGCCCAGCGGCAGCAGGGTCGGGACGTCGATCTCCGTGACACCCGCGGGGGTGACCTCCAGCGGCGTGAGGTGGCCGCAGTTGACGACATGCAGGTCACAGGCCTCCTGCCCCGGGCCGTCGTGCTGGAGCAGCAGCGCCGTCGCGAACAGCTCCTCGTCACCGCGCGTGGCGGCGGCGCGCAGCACCTGCCGGTCGAGGCGCGCCGCGAGCTCCCCCAGCTCCTCCGTCTCGAACGCCTGGCTGCGGAAACACCCCAGCAGATCGGTGACGGTCTGCACCGCCTGGAGCCCCTTTCCACGTACGTCGCCGATGAGGATGCGGGTGCCGAACGGGGTGTGCAGGGCCTCGATGAAGTCGCCGCCTATGCCGGTGTCCGCGGTGGCGGGCCGGTACAGGCTCGCGAGGTGCAGTCGGCCCAGGTCCTCGGGTATGGGGTGGAGCACGGCGTGCTGCAGGGTGCTCGCCGTCTGGCTGATCCGGGTCAGCCGGTCGCGCTGCTCCCGCCGTGACCAGACGACGGCGCCGGCGGCGGCCCCGAAGGCGAGCGCGACGATCAGGGTGCCGGCGTCACCGATGCCCGTACGCGTCAGCAGGTACTGCAGTCCCGCGGCGCAGGCCACCGCCACGGAGACCGCGACACGGCCGAGCAGCAGCGCGGCCACGGCGAGCACGATCGTGCCGACGCGCAGCAGCTGGCGCGCCTCGGAGGGCAGCGGGGCGCTGTCGATGGCGGACGTGTAGGGCAGGGACTGCGCGGCGGCGGTGCCCAGGAGGATGGAGCCGGGCAGCAGGGCCGCGCTGGTGCCGAGGTGGGTGCGCGGGAGGGCGGCGAGGTAGCGCGCCATCTGCGGAGCGGCCGCCAGCATGACGCCGAAGCCGATCAACGCCACGACCGCGAAGTCGCCCGCCACCGGGTAGGCGTGCACGCCCAGTCCGGCGTGCAGCAGGACCAGGCCGAGCGCGGCCAGCGGCAGACCGAGCGAGGAACCCGTCACGGGTGCGATCGCGCGGCGCCGCACCAGCAGACAGCTCGCCGCGCCGCCGACGCCGAAAGCCGACAGGACGAACGCCGCGGACCCTGGGCCGCCGCCCCGCTCGGCCGCGAGCGACGGGAGGGCCATGGCGAGCACGACCTGGGTGAAGCCGAGCGCGAGGCCCGCGATCAGCGCGCCCGCCCGCAGCGCACCCGGCATCAGCGCCGGGCGCCCGCGGGACACCACCGACAGGCCGGGGCAGCGCAGCCGCGCGAGGACGAGGGCGACCGTGGCGGCGAGCAGCAGCAGGCCTACGCGCGGGTCCGCCCACCCCCACACCGGGGCGAGCTGAAGCGCGGCGGGGGCGAGGACGCCGAAGGCGATCAGGCAGGCGGCGCGCAGCCGGTCCGGCATCGGATGCCGCGTCGCCGCGGCGGGTTCGGGTACGTAGCGGTGCACCAGTAAGAGCGCCACGACCGCCGCTACGGTCATCGCGGCCATGGCCACGCGCCACCCGGTGGCGGACGCGGCCCGCGGCGCCAGGTTCACGGCGAGCACGAAGCCCACGGACATCGCGGCCAGCCAGCCGCCCATCACCTTGCGCATCCGGCCGGGCAGGAACACGGTCGGCAGAAAGGCGAGGCAGCTGACGAAGACCGCGGCCAGGGCCACGGCGACGACGATCCGCCCGAGCACGTACGACCAGCCGTCGAAGGCGACGGCGAGCAGCGCGCAGCCGGCGGCGAGCCCCGCCAGGGACACGATCAGTACGGAGCGCCGGCCCCGCAGGTCACCGGCCCGTCCCGCGACGAACAGGGTGAGCAGTGCCAGGGACGAGCCGACGACGCGGGCGACCACCTCGTGGCCGGTGCCGAGGCCGAGCTCCGCGTGGACCAGGGGGACGGCGGCGGAGTGCACCGCGGGCGCCACCACGTACAGGGCCGCCACGGCGGCGAGCAGCAGCCCGACCACGCGTGTCGGGCTCCGTGTGCCGTCCGCCGCATGTCCGGCAGCGGGTGTCGCGCCGCCGCCGGGCGCACCGGTGCCGACCATGTACTGACCTCCCTGGGTTTCCCCCTTCCGCGTGGTCCTCCAGGGACAATCGTCGGGGATCACATATGACCTTTATAAGGACCAAAAGTCCCTAAAGGAACTTTACAGACATCAGTGAGGTAACCGGACGGGTCGGCGTCCGGACCGGGCCTTCGCCGCCGCACGCAGCACCCTGCTCCCGGCGACGCCGACCAGCAGTGTGGCGAGCGGCAGGGCCACGTCCACCCACGGGTCGCGGATCGGCTTGTAGGTGGCGGTCCCGTCCTTGATCTCGATGAAGCCGAGCGGCTTGGCCCCCGCGCCGCCCCCGCCTCCGCCGCCCTCCCCGTCCTTGTCCCCCGCCTTCTCGCGCCCGGCGCCACCACCGAAGCCGAAGCCGACCTGGGCGACCGGGACGACGGTGATGCCCTCCCGGAAGACCGGCTCACCGAAGACCGCGGCGACGGAGGCCCGGCCGCCGAGCTTGTCGGCCAGCCGTTCCAGCAGTGCGGCGGATGCGTGGGCGGCGCCGAGCTCGGCCGACGAGCCGGCCACGGTCTGTCGGTCCTGACTGGTCATGCGGTGCCTCCCTGGCGTGTGTTTCCGGGGCGGAGCACTTCACGCTAGGCCGGAGGCATCCGGTCCGGCCACCGCCGTACCGGACCAACTGGCCGCACAGCAAAGGAGGGTGGGACGGCGTGCGCCGTCCCACCCTCTACAACTCACCGCCGCTCGGGCTCAGATGACACCCTGCGCCAGCATCGCGTCGGCGACGCGTTCGAAGCCCGCGATGTTCGCGCCCGTCACGTAGTCGCCGGGGGCGCCGTAGCGCTCGGCGGTCTCGTGGCACGTGGCGTGGATGTCCTTCATGATGTGCGCCAGCTCGTCCTCGACCCGCTGCGCGGACCACGACGTACGGGCGTGGTTCTGCGCCATCTCCAGCGCGCTGACGGCGACGCCGCCCGCGTTGGCCGCCTTGCCGGGGCCGAAGGCGACGCCCGCCTTCTGGAGCAGGTGCACGGCCTCGGGCGTCGTCGGCATGTTCGCGCCCTCGGAGACCGCCTTCACACCGTTGCGGATGAGGGCCGCGGCGTCGTTCTCGTCCAGCTCGTTCTGCGTGGCCGACGGCAGCGCCACGTCACCGGCGACGTCCCAGACGCGCCCGCCGGGCACGAACCGGGCGGAGGAGCCGCGGCGTTCGGCGTACGCGTCGACGCGACCGCGCTCAACTTCCTTGATCTGCTTGAGCAGTTCCAGGTCGATGCCCTTCTCGTCCACGACGTAGCCGGAGGAGTCGGAGCAGGTGATCGGGTTGGCGCCGAGAGCGTGCAGCTTCTCGATGCTGTAGATCGCGACGTTGCCGGAGCCGGACACGACGGCCGTCTGCCCCTCCAGGTCCTCGCCGCGCTCGCGCAGCATCGCCTCGGCGAACAGGACGTTGCCGTAGCCGGTCGCCTCCGGGCGGATCAGGGAACCGCCCCAGCCCTGGCCCTTGCCGGTGAGGACCGACTCCCAGCGGTTGGTGATGCGCCGGTACTGGCCGAAGAGGTAGCCGATCTCGCGGCCGCCCACGCCGATGTCTCCGGCCGGGACGTCGGTGTGCTCGCCGATGTGGCGGTACAGCTCCGTCATGAACGACTGGCAGAACCGCATGACTTCGGCGTCGCTGCGCCCGTGCGGGTCGAAGTCGCTGCCGCCCTTGCCGCCGCCGATCCCGAGACCGGTCAGCGCGTTCTTGAAGATCTGCTCGAAGCCCAGGAACTTGATGACACCGAGGTTGACCGACGAGTGGAAGCGCAGGCCGCCCTTGTACGGGCCGAGCGCGCTGTTGAACTCGACGCGGAACCCGCGGTTGACGTGGACCCGGCCGCGGTCGTCCTGCCACGGCACCCGGAACATGACCTGCCGCTCGGGCTCGCACAGCCGCTCCACGAGCGCGGCCTCGGCGTACTCGGGACGGGCCTTGAGCACCGGGGCGAGGGTCTCGAGGACCTCGTGCACGGCCTGGTGGAACTCGGGCTGCGCGGGGTTTCGCTTTTCGATCTCGGCAAGGAGGTCGCCGAGGATGTCCTGCGTGTTGGATCGCGTCGTCACTGAAAGCCTTTCGGGCTCGGCAGTCGCCATCTCCCTGCGGGTGCGGCTCGCTCGGGTCCGGTCGTTCGATGAGCGCGCGGCGCCATTGCCGTGCGTGGGACAGGGGTAAGTGTTACGCGCACGTAAACGCCTTGACCAGTGCCATCCGAATTCCGGACGCCGAGGGCCGGTGCACGCGACCAAACCACCTGCGCAATTGGCGCGGAACGCATGATTCCGACCATCCGGACCGGGACTTCCGACCGCGCGGAGCGTTGGGAGAGAATACGACCCTGGCGTCCGAACCCGGCCGGAAGGAACCGTGCGCGTGATCAAGTGGGTGTCCATCGAGAGCACCGGACCGCGTCCCGTTCCCCGGCCCGTGGCCACGCCACTGGTGTGGGCGGTGACCGGCGGCACCGCCCTGCTGCTCGTGGCGCTCATCAACACGCTCCTCGGACCGGGCCGCCCCTGGCTCGCGCTCACCGCACTCGCCGTGCTCGCCGCGGGTCTCGGCTTCTGCGCCAGATTCACCGCGGCACCCGGCACCGCCGTGCTGTGCTGGCTGTTCCTCAACGGCTTCGCGATACCGCCCGCGGGCACCCTCAACTGGATCGGCCACCGCGACACCCTCTGGCTGACCTGCCTCCTGACCGCCACCCTCGTCGGCACCCTGTGGGCCCGCCTCACCCACGCCCGCGCCGCCTACCGCACGATCACCCCGACCCCGCCCCCTCGGACCCCACTGGGCGACGATCCGTTGACCCGCTGAAAGGGAGCAGCCGGCCCCGCTGGTTCGAGGAAGCGGGGCCGGCCGGAGGGGAAGAGGCCGGCTGCGGGGTGTGCACTCCCCCGTGCGCTCATCACGCGACAGGTTCCGCAGCCGGTCTCAGTGGACGTAACGAGCCGCGATCCGCCATGTTCTGCCAGTCGGCACCGGGTTGACGAACTGCACCGGACTCCCAGGCCGCCTTCACACGGTGGGCACGTTGTTCGACCTCACATCACCGGCAGCCGCTCCACCAGCAACTCCAGCCGCTGCTCCGCGTACTCCGGCGGCAGCCGGCCCGCCCTCGACAGGGTCGCGAGGCCGTGCAGGCAGGCCCAGAACACCTCGGTGAAAAGCCCCGGGGGGACCCCCTCGCCCGCGACCTCACCGAGGGTCTCCATCAGCGCGGCGAAGCCCTCCTTCAGCGGCTCCGGGGTGTCCTCGCGCGCGAACGCCAGGCCCCCGTCGAGCCGGAACACGGCGTCGTAGACCGCGGGGTTCCTCTCGGCGAAGTCGAGATAGGCGCGGGCGAGGGCGGTGACCCGGGCGCGCGGCTCCTCCACCGCGGCGGTCGCGGCGCGCAACGCCTCGGCCAGCTCGGTGGCGCCGTCGAGGGCCACGGCGCCGATGATCTCGCGCTTGCCCCGGAAGTGGCTGTAGAGGACGGGCTGGCTGTACTCGATGCGCTCGGCCAACTTGCGGGTGGTGACCGCGTCCCAGCCCTGCTGCTCGGCGAGTTCGCGGGCCGTCGCCACGATGAGGCGCTCGCGGCTCGCGCGCTCGCGCTCCTTGCGTTCCTGTACCGACATGAGCCGATCCTAGCATCGCTAGACAACCGAGCGGCAGTAGCGCTAGCGTTGCCCCATCATCTAGCGCCGCTAGGTATCTCGGGAGGGGTCACCATGCTCGACGCACTTGAGGTCTTCACCACCGTGGTTCTCGGCGTGATGGTGGGGGTGGAGTTCTCCGTCGCCTTCGTCATGAACCGGATCTTCAGCGGTCTCCCCGACGACGCCAACCAGCAGGCCCGCTCCCACGGGGGCCGGATGCTCGGCGCCTTGATGCCGTTCTGGTACTTCGGATCGCTCGTCCTCATCGCGATCTGGGCCGCCGCCACGTGGGGCGACGGCGACACGGGCCTGCTCGTCACCGCCGGGGCACTGCTCGTCGTCAGCATCGTCATGTCGATCCTGCTGCTCGTCCCGATCAACAACCGCGGCAAGACGTGGACCGCCGAGACCCGGCCCGCGGACTGGAAGGAGCAGATGAGCCGCTGGGACCGCTACCACTACGTCCGCGTCGCCGTCATCGTCGCCGCGTTCGCCGTGCTGGTCACGGCGTTGGTCTGAGTCCGTGGGGCACCGAGAACCTTCCGTTCCGCGTCGCTACGCGGCGCGGAAGCGACCGGCCGCCACTTCCTCGACCCGTCCCTGCCCCAGCAGCCGGTCCAAGTGCCGCCGCGCCGTGCGCAGTTCTACGGGCCGGATGTGCGCCCCCTCGACATGCGGCCGGTACACCAGCCGGTGGTCGGCGATCTCGTCCGGTGTGTGCGGTTCGCTCAGGAAGGCGAGCAGTTCGGCGTCCCGCTTCTCCACCACGCCGGCGTAGGCGTCGAGCCGGCGGCGGAACTCGGCCGCTCCCTCGATCACACCCTTCTGGTGGGCGGTGCCGTACCAGCGGGCGTCGATCTCCGCGCACCGCCGCATCGACGCCTCGAAGTCGACGAGACTGCTCCCCACGTCGCCGTAGTACGGGCCGAAAGAGGTGAGGTCGATGTCCGCGACGAACAGGAAGCCGTCCGGTTCGACCAGGAATCCGCTGTGGCCCGGGGTGTGCCCGGGCAGGTGGACGACGGTCACCGTCCGCCCTCCCAGGTCGAACACGGTGCCGTCCTTGAACGCCTGCGCATCCGGGCGGCCCTGCACGTGGAACTCGTCCCGCATCGCCGCGTCGACGGCGTCGACCGTGTCCGGGGGCAGTCCGAGCGCGGAGACGAGGGCCGCACGCGAACGCAGCGCGTCGAGGTCACCGCAGTGCACATGCACCGGCACGTCGTAGCGTCCGAGGCCCGCGATGTGGTCCTCATGGGCGTGACTCACGAGGACCAGGTCCGCGGGCGGCGCGTCATCGACGAGCGACAGCGAGGGGTCGACGACCAGCGAGGCACTCGTACCGCGTACGAGCAGTGAATTGGCGCCCGGGTAGGCGCCGTTGCGGGCACCGACGAGCACGGTGACCGCGCCGTACGCCGCGGGGGTGTATCCGGTGGGGCGGGGTTCCATGGTCACCGTTTCTATCGAACCGCGGCCGGGACCGCCATAAGGCATCTCCCCGCCACTCCCCGGCCCGCTCGGTCTACCCCGCAAGATATGTGGTCAGCCACGCAGGAAATACAGCACGGTCGTGGTCACGGCCGTCGCCAGCAGGACACCCCGCAGCAGCCGGGCGGAGAGGCGGCGCGCCAGGTGGGCCCCTGCGAAACCGCCCGCGACCGCGCCGACCAGCATGGCCCCCAGGAGCAGCGGAGCGGACAGCGCGTCCGAGGCCAGCAGGAAGAGCACGGTGGCGCTGAGGTACATGGCCGCGAGCTGGGTCACCCGCATCGGATTGCCGGCCGCGGCGTCGAGACCGAAGCCGATGCCCCACAGCGCCAGCATCAGGATGCCTACGGCTCCGCCGAAGTAACCGCCGTACACACCGAGGACGAACTGTCCGATCAGGGCGGCGCGCCCGCTCATGCCGACCGGGCGCCCCAGCACCCGGGTCAGCGCAGTCGAAAGGTGCCGCCCGAAGGCCAGGACCAGGGTCGCGAACGCGAGCAGCCACGGCACCGCGGCGGCGAAGGAGGCGGCCGGAAGCACCAGCAGGAGCCCCGCGCCGACGGCGCCGCCCGCCACACTGGTCGCCGTCAGCGACTTGGTGGACGTGGGCCCTACGGGGGCGAGTTCGTGTCGGTAGACCCACGCGCTGGTGACCGCGCCGGGCACGAGGGCGACGCGCGACACCGCGTTCGCGGCCACCGGTGGCAGGCCGACGGCGACGAGCGCGGGCAGCGCCACGAAGGTTCCGCCGCCTCCGACGGCGTTCAGGGCTCCGGCGGCGACACCGGCCAACAGGACGAGAAGAGGCTCTATCACCCGCAGAGCATCGCCCGCCGACGATCGACGCCACAATGCGGAATCGACGTTCCCTGCCTAAGGCTGTGCCTAAGGCTGTTCTCTGGGGTGTGCCCTACGCTGGTCCGGTGCGCTACGACCTGGACGACCTGCGGCTCTTCCTCCACATCGTCACGGAGGGCTCGATCACGGCGGGCGCCCGGCGCATGCACCTGAGCCTGCCCTCGGCGAGCGCCCGGGTGCGCTCGCTGGAACACCACGCCGGGGTGGCGCTGCTGATCCGCGGCCGCCGGGGCGTACGGCCCACTCCCGCCGGAGCGACGCTGTCCCGCCACGCACGCGACGTACTCGACAGGACCGCCCGCCTCGACAGCGCCGTCGCCAGCTACACCCGGTCCCCGAACGCCCAACTCACCCTGCTGGGCGGCGGATCCGCGATGCACCGGCTCGTACCGGCCGCCCTGGTCCCGTTCCTGCGCGCCCACCCGGACACCGACGTCACCGTGTCCGAGAGCCGCACACCACGGACCGTACGCAGGCTCGCCGACGGCGACGCGGACCTCGGGGTCGTCATCGACGACGAGGCCGGCGCCGGCGGACTGCGCACGGAACCGCTCGGTGACGACTCCCTCGTCGTGATCGGCCAGGCGGGAGGGGTCCTCGGCGGGCGGACCTCACTGACGTACAGCGAGGTCGCCGAGCATCCGCTCGTCGGCCTAGACGCGGGCTCCTCGCTGCGCCGCTGGATCGAGAAGCGGCTCGGGCCGAACGCCCCGGTGGTGCGCCACCGCACCACCGTCGCCGACCTGAACGTCCTCGTCGCCCTCGCCGCCGCGGGCGCCGGGCTCGCCGTCGTGCCGCGGCGCGCGATCGACCCCCAACACCCGCTCGACGTATGCGAGTTGCAGGATCCATGGGCCCGTCGGCGCCACCTGCTGGCCTGGGGCGCGAAGGACGGCGCCGCGTCCCCGGCGGCCGAGGCGCTGGCCGAGCACCTGCGCCGAGCGGCGCTGGAGTCATAATCCGTAGTCAGCCATCGTCATCAGGCACGGCCGCCCGGGAGGCAGCGCAGTGAGCGAGCAGTATGTGGTGGGGCTTCAGGAGGTCGACGAGACGGACCTCGCGCTCGTCGGCGGCAAGGGCGCACACCTGGGCGGGCTCGCGCGGATCGAGGGTGTCCGGGTCCCTGCCGGATTCTGCGTGACGACGAGTGCCTTCCGGCGGGTGATGGCACACGCGCCCTCGCTCGACGGGCGGCTCGAGCAGTTGTCGCGCACGGATCCGGACGACCGGGAGGCGATCCGTACGCTCAGCGCGGAGCTCCGCCGGATCGTCGAGGGGATCGGGATTCCGGAGGACCTCGCGGCCGGGATCGGCCGCGCGCTCGCGGACCTGGGCGAGGGAGCCGCCTGCGCCGTCCGCTCCAGCGCGACGGCCGAGGACCTGCCGACGGCCTCCTTCGCAGGACAGCAGGACACGTACCTGAACATCGTCGGGCCTGAGGCGGTCCTGGAGCACATCGGCCGGTGCTGGGCCTCGCTGTTCTCCGAGCGGGCCGTGACCTACCGTCAGCGGGCCGGCATCGATCACCGCACGGTCGACATGGCCGTGGTCGTCCAGCGGATGGTCCGCCCGGAATCGTCCGGCGTCCTGTTCACGGCCGACCCGGTCACGGGCGACCGCAAGGTGGCCACCGTGGACGCCGGCTTCGGCCTCGGCGAGGCCCTGGTCTCCGGCCTGGTGAACCCCGACGTCTTCCGGGTGCGGGACGGCGAGGTCGTCGAGCGGACCATCGCCGCCAAGCAGCGTGCCGTGTACGCGCTCCCGGGCGGCGGCACGGAGGAGGTGACGGTCGACGCGCGGCGGCAGAAGCAGCCGGCGCTGACCGATGCGCAAGTCGTACGGCTCGTCGCGCTCGGGCGCCGCATCGAGGCGCACTTCGGAGGGCCGCAGGACATCGAATGGTGCCTGGTGCGTGACGACACCGGCACCGACGCCGAGTTCCGGATCGTGCAGAGCCGGCCGATCACCACGCTGTTCCCGGTCCCCGAGCGCGACGACCAGGAGAATCACGTCTATCTCTCCGTCGGCCATCAGCAGATGATGACCGACGCGATGCGGCCGCTGGGCATCTCCGTATGGCAGCACACGGCGATGGCTCCGATGCACGCGGCCGGCGGCCGGCTGTTCGTCGACGCCACCCGGCGCCTGGCCGCGCCCACGAGCCGCGCGAGCCTCCTCGACCTCGTGGGCAGAGGCGACCCGCTGATCAGGGACGCCCTCGAAACCGTCCTCGATCGCGGCAACTTCGTGCCGACGCTCCCCGACCCGGCCCCTGCCACGCCTCCGACCGGTGGCGCCCCGCCCGCCCCCATCGAGACCGACCCGGCCGTCGTCACCGGACTGATCGAGCGCAGCCGGGAGTCCATCGCCGCCCTGGAGCGCGACATCCGGTCGAAGAGCGGCCCTGCCCTGTTCGACTTCCTGCTCGACGCCTTCGAGGAGCACAAGCGGGCCCTCGGTGACCGGCGGAGCATGCAGGCCATCATGGCGGGCATGGAGGCCACGTGGTGGCTCAACGACAAGCTGTACGAGTGGCTGGGCGAGAAGAACGCCGCCGACACGCTCACGCTGTCCGCCCCCGGCAACATCACATCGGAGATGGGCCTCGCCCTGCTCGACGTCGCGGATGTCATCCGCCCGCTTCCGGAGGTGCTGGCCTTCCTCCAGGACGCCGGGCGGCTCTCGGACGACACCTTCCTCGACGAGCTGACGAAGCGCGCCGGTGGACCCGAGGCGCGCGACGCCATCGAGGCCTACCTGGACCGGTACGGCATGCGCTGCGTCGGCGAGATCGACATCACGCGGCCGCGCTGGCGCGAACGCCCCACCACGCTCGTGCCGGTCATCCTCGACAACGTACGGAACTTCGAACCGGGCGCCGCGGCGCGGAGGTTCGAGGAGGGTCTGGAGAAGGCGCGGCAGAAGGAAGCGGACGTGCTGTCACGCCTGCGCGCCCTGCCCGCGGACGGGGATGGGGACGGTGACGCGAAGGCCGACGAGGCCCGGCGGATGATCGAGCGCGTCCGCACCTTCATCGGATACCGCGAGTACCCCAAGTACGGCATCATCCGCCGCTACTTCGTCTACAAGCGGGCGCTGTTGGAGGAGGCGGGACGCCTGGTGCGGGCCGGTGTGCTCGATGACATCGAGGACATCTACTACCTGACGTTCCAGGAACTCCACGACGTCGTGCGCACGAACCGGGCGGACCGCCGGCTCGTCCAGCGGCGCAGGGACAACTTCCGTACGCACCAGTCGCTCACCCCGCCGCGCGTGCTCACCTCGGACGGCGAGGCCGTGCGCGGAACGTACCGGCGCGAGGACGTGCCGGACGGCGCGCTGATCGGTCTGCCGGTGTCCGCCGGGACGGTGGAGGGGCGGGCGCGCGTCGTCCTCGACATGGCGGAGGCCGATCTGGAGGCGGGTGACATCCTGGTCACGGCGTACACGGACCCGAGTTGGTCGCCGCTGTTCGTCGCCGTCGCGGGACTTGTCACGGAGGTGGGCGGGCTGATGACGCACGGCGCGGTGATCGCCCGGGAGTACGGTCTGCCGGCGGTCGTGGGCGTGGACGGGGCCACCCGGCTCATCCCGGACGGCCGGCGGATCCGTGTGCACGGGGCGGACGGGTACGTCGAGATCCTGGAGTGACGCGGGAGCGACCGGAACCCGCGGACCATCGACCGAGACCGACACGGCCGACACGACCGACACGAAGGCACACGTGACCGAACCGCCCGAGCCCGCCACCACGTTGCGCGCGTTCATCGCCCTCGCCCCGCCCGACGACGCGAAGGACGAACTGGCGCTCGCTCTGCGCCCGGTCCACGCCGCCCACCCCCGCCTGCGGCAGAACCGCATCGAGGACTGGCACATCACACTGGCGTTCCTCGGCGAGCAGTCGACGGCGACCGTCCAGCGGCTCCGGCAGCCGCTCGCCGACCTCGCAGCCACCTACCACTCCCCCGAGCTGGCGCTGCGGGGCGGCGGCCACTTCGACGCCCGCGTGTTGTGGAGCGGTCTGGAGGGTGACCTGGACGGGCTGCATCTGCTGTCCGAAGCGGTACGGAAGCAGGTCAGGGCCTGCGGGGTCGACTTCCCGGAGCGTCCGCTGCGCCCCCACCTGACGCTGGCACGCGCCCGCCGCCACGACACGACATCCGTCCCCGAAGCGGCCGCTGCCCTCGACGCCTTCACCGGCCGCCGCTGGCGCTCCCTCCGCCTCCACCTGGTCGGCAGCACCCCCGGCGACGCCCCTGCGCCGAGGCGCTATCAGGACATCGCGGCGTGGGAACTCGCCGGCGGTGCCGAGGAGCCCACCAAGTCTTGAGGACTACGCCTTCTCGATGGCGAACAGTTCGAGGTGCCCGCACTTAGGGCAGCGCAGCGCCTCGATCCGTCGGCGGGGCCGGCCGAGCCGCTTGGCGCCGCCGAAGAGGCCCTTCTCCAGCGCGCCTTCGATCCAGCGCGCGTAGCCACGCGAGTGCTCCCCCGCGTCCTCGATGAATCCGTCTTCCAGGCCGCCGGTGCCGCAGTGGGTACAGGTGTTGTCCGTCACCGGGCCAGTCTATGAGGCGGGACCAGGCGTGTACGCCGTGGGTGGGCGGGTGTGCGGGGCGTCATCACGGCCATCACGGTCATGGCGGGTCCTCGGGAGTCCGAAGGGATCGCGTAAAGAGTGGGACATCATCCGTTCACTCCCGGCTACTTACGGTCCACGTCGGACAACCGTGCGGCGGATACGGACAGTTGGCGCCGTCGGGCATGTGGCGGCGCACGGTGGGGCACGCTGCCGTTCTCAGCACACGCGGCCGTGCGTGGGGCCGGCCGAGGGGAAGACGTGGTGGGGGCGGAGCGCCGACGCGAAGGACGGTATGAACCGCGGCGGGTGGGGAATGTGGCCGGGCCGCGCACGGAGACGGTCGGCCGCCGGGCGGAAGTGGCGGAGATCGAGCGGATCTTCCTCGGCCCCACGCTCGACGAGCCGACGCGGTTGGTGACCCTGACGGGGGTCGGCGGTGTCGGGAAGACGAGGGTGGCGCTGGAGGCCGCCGCCACGCTCCAGCCGCGTTTCCGCGACGGGGCATGGCTGGTGGAGTTCTCGCCGCTGCGCGAGCAGGGCGCGCTGCTCGCACACCTCATCGCCGAGGTGCTGCCCCTGACCGACCAGAGCAACCGCCCGATCATCGACGTCCTGGCGGAGTACCTGGCGGACCGGGAACTGCTGCTGGCCCTCGACACCTGCGAGCATCTGACCGATCACTGCGCCCTCGTCGTCGAGGCCCTGCTGAGCGCCGCGCCCGGCCTGCGGATCCTGGCGACCAGCCGCCGGATCCTGAACGTCGCGGGGGAACGGGTCCTCACGGTCGAACCACTGCGCGTGCCCGGGACAGACGACGCCCGGGCGGGACCGGCGGGGACGGCGGACGCGATGGCTCTGCTGACGCTGCGCGCCGAGGAGGCCGTGCCCGGCTTCACGGTCACCGCTGCCAATCGCCCGGAGCTCGTGCGGCTGTGCCGCCGGCTCGACGGGTTGCCGCTGGCGATCGAGCTGGCCGCGGCCCGCCTGCGCGAACTGCCCGTGCGGGAACTGACGGCCCGGCTCGACGACCGCTTCGCCGTCCTCGGCGACACCGACGGAATCGACACCGACGCCGATCCTCCCTGGCATCAGGCCCTGCGCACCGCGATCGGCTGGAGCCACCAGCTGTGCACCCCCGCCGAACGGCTCCTGTGGGCGCGGCTCTCGGTGTTCGCCGGCAGCTTCGACGGCGAAACGGTGCGCCAGGTCTGCGCGGACGGCCACCTTCCGGCTCCGCTGGTACCGGCCGTGCTCGCCGCGCTGCGGGAGAAGTCGATCCTGACGTGGCAGCCCACCGGGGGCGGCGACCGGTACCGGATGCTGGACACCATCCGTGAGTTCGGGGCGCACTGGCTGAGCGGCCTCGGCGAGGAGGAGACGCTGCGCCGCCGTCACCGCGACCACTATCTGGCCCTGGCCCGCGCGGGCGACACGGCCTGGATCGGGCCCGACCAGTTCGCCTGGTACGACCGGATGACCGCCGAACACGACGACCTCCGCGCCGCGTTGGAGCACAGCCTGACCGATTCCGAGGGGCACTGCGCGCTGGAGCTGGCGGCCTCGCTGTGGTTCTTCTGGTACGGCTGCGGGTTCGTGAAGGAGGGCCGGCACTTCCTCGATCTGGCGCTCGCCGCCGACACCTCCCCCTCCCCGGTCCGGGTCAAGGCCCTGTACGTGTGCGGTCCCGTGCTGACGTACCTGGGCGACCTCCCCGCTCTTGAGGAGCGGGCGGCCGAGTGCACGGCGCTGGCCGCGCGCTTCGGTGACACGGAGCGGCGTCGTGCGGCCGCCACCGAGCTGCGGGTATGGGTGCTGCGCGGAGACACCGAGGAGGTGCTGTCCCGGGTCGAGGCCGTGCTCGCCACCGACTGGCGCGCGCAGCCGCTCACGTTGGATCCCCTGGCCGCCCTGGTCTTCGGCACGCACACGCTCGTCTCCGTGGGCCGCTTCGAGGAGGCCGTGGCCTGGCTCGACGAGCTGAGCGTCGCCTGTCATCTGAACGGCGAGCGCTCCATGCGCGCCTGGGGCGACTTCGTCCGCTCCCAGGCCGAGCTGGCCCTGGGCCACTACGAGAAGGCCGACGCACACGCCCGGGACGCGTTGCTGGTCAAACACCGCCTGCGGGACGGTGCCGGCACCGGCATGGCTCTGGAAACACTGGCCCGCGCCGCCACGGCCATGGGCCGGCACGAGGACGCCGCATGGCTGCTCGGCCTGGCCGCGCAGCTGTGGGCGACGCTCGGCCGGGCGCAGTCGGGTGTCCCCGCGGTGGTGGCCGCCCATCAGGTGTGCGCACGCCGGACCCGCGAAGCCCTCGGGACCGACGCCTACCGCCACGCCTTCGACGCCGGCCGGACCGTCGACCTGAACACCGGCATCACCCGGGCCCTCAACACGACCGCCGCGCCGCCTTTCTAGCCCGGCGCTCGAACGGGGCACGTTAAGGCGTCGCTCCTGGACGGGGCACGTTCAGGCGTCACTCTTGGCCGGCCACGCGACGAGGCCTTCGAGGACCGGTGGCCGGTACCCGGGTCCCTTGAGCACCTTGCCGTCGTCCCGGCGCAGGACCCGGCCGTCCGCGTCGAGCTTGCTCATGTTGGAGCGGTGGACCTCGGCGAAGACGGCCGGCAGGTCGATGCCCAGCGCGTCGGCGGCGCCGTACGTGACGTACAGGACGTCGGCCAGCTCCTTAGCCAGCGCCCTGTACGCGGTGCTCGGATCGTCGCCGGCCCGCAGGGCGTTCGCGAGGTCGGTCAGGGCCTCGGCTGCTTCGCGGGCCTCTTCGTCGAGCAACGTCCGCCGGTGTTCCGCCAGTTCGGGACGCTCGGCCGCGGCCGAACCGTCGAACGTCTCGCGGAACTCGGCGACGCTGCGCATGGGGTCGTGATCCATGCGTTGACCCTAAGCGTCCCCGTCAGGAATGCACCAATACGTGGCTGAGGCCCAGCCTGCCGGTGGCCTTCAGTTTGATGCGGACGTAGCGTGCCTTCTCGTCGGTGTCGAGGAGGGTGGGGCGCAGGGCCTTGCCCGTGATGTGGGCGGTCGTGGCGTCGGAGAAGTCGGCGGTGGTCGCGAGTTGTACGTCGAAGTCGGCTGTCGTCGTCGACGCGTCGTTCCAGATCTCCACCTGCCCGATGTGCCGGACGGCGCCGAGGTCGACCTGCCACCAGGCGCCCGGCTCGGACTGTGTGCGGGTGTCGGTGGAGGTGTCGCCGTCGGTCGCGCGCGCCGCGGTGGCGGTGCCCTCCGTGGAGGACTGGGTGGCGGTCCCGGTACGGGCCAGGTCACGGCGGAGCTGTTCGACACGGCCGTGGGGGTCCGCGCCTGCCGACCCGGCCACCTTCAGCGCCTCGGCGGGCAGCCGGTCGAGCTTGGTGTGGTTGGCGGTCAGGGTCGAACCGGTGCCTCCCAGCGCGGGGGCGTCGGTGTCGGTCCAGTTGCCGGTGGCGTGGTTGTCGATGCCGTAGTCCGCCCAGTTGGATACCCACTTGTAGCCGAGCCGGGTCAGGACGTTGCGGGTGACGGTGATGTGGCTGGACTGTTCGTCGAGGTAGATGCCGTTGCCGTCGCGCTCGGTGTTCCCGTACGCGCTGCGGTTGAGGTAGTTCCCGGAGATCACGGTGCCGGGCTGGGCGCCCTGCGTGTAGATGGCGCCGCCGTCGTGCTGGTCGTAGGAGACGCGCATGGCGTCGGTGATCCGGTTGTTCGTGATGCGGTTGTCGCGCAGGACGGACTTCCGGACCTCGGGCTGGTTCCAGCCCCAGCCGACGGAGATGCCGGAGTACGGCAGGTCGTCGAGGGTGTTGTGGTCGATGACGGTGCCCGCCTCGTAGCCCGCCCAGATGCCGACGGCGTCCGTGTACTCCACGCCGGTGTGCCGGACGGTGTTGTACGACACCGTGTTGCGGGCGCCGGTGAGTTCGGCGGTCGGCCGGGGTTCCGTGTCTCCGATGTAGGCGGCGCCGGAGGACAGGTCGGTGAAGCGGGAGCGGGTGAGGGTGGAGTCCTGGGTACCTTGCTCGAAGACGACTCCGGCGCCGCCGAGCCGGGTGAAGTCTGCGTCGTCGACGACTACGTCACGGCCGCCTCGGACGGTGAGCGCGGCGGCGGGTTTGGTGTAGTGACGGCCGGCGTGGTCGACGGGGCCGGTGGCTCCGGTGAGGGTCAGTCCGGCCTGGGTGCCCGCGTAGCCCTCGTCGGTGTCGGGCTGCCGGTAGGCGGCGTACGCGAAGCCGATGCCGGTGAGGCGGACGTCGTGGGCGCCGTCGACGTTCACGAGCCCTTCCGTGACGGGGGTGACCGCCTGGAAACGGCGCGGGTCCTCGCCTTCACGCGGCAGGTACGTGACGGTCCGCGCGGACGAGTCCCACACGAACTCGCCAGGCTTGTCGAGGAGTTCGCGGGCGTTCTCGAAGAAGGACACCTTCGCGTAGCGGCTGGAGTCGACGGTGGTGGTGTCCCAGGCGGGTCCCGTGCGGTCGGTTTCGGAGGAGGAATTCGTCCAGCAGGGCTGGGCGAACGTCATGAGGTCGCCGCTGACCGAGGCGATCCGGCAGTGGTAGTTGCGCCAGCGCACCCGGATGACGGCCTCGGCGTCGGTGGGCCGCTTCCACCGGTCGATGCCGGTGCGTTCGGCGCCGGTCATTCCCGTCTTGGTGGCGTCGCACACGGAGGCGGCGCAGGAGTCACCGCGCGCGCGGACGGCCCGGGCACCGTCGACGAAGAGCTGTCGCGGCGTGACACCTTCCGGCACCGGCGCCGTCCAGGTGCCGTCGGCATTGGCGGACCAGCCGGTGATCGCGCGCCCCCCTGAGAGAACGGGCCGGGCACCGGGCGCGGCGGACCAGGTGACACCGGTGTCCTTGGCGCCGAGGTCGAGCGGGTGACTCAACGCGTAGGTGCCGCCCGCGAGTTCGACGCGAACACTTCTGCCGGTCACGTCCCGCGCGGCGTCGCGGGCACCGTCGAGCGAACAGGGTCGGGTGCTCGTGCACACGGAACCGGCGCCGTGGGGCGCGGCGTGCAAAACCGCCGTGTCGGCGGCGGTCGCGCGGGGCGCCGGCAGGAGCGTGAGTCCCATCGCCGCGGCGGACAGCAACGCCGTCATGGTGGCGCGGATGGCCGATCTCATACGGTGCCTTCCTCTCGTTCAGGTGAAGTGAGTAGTGGGCCCCTCGTCATCGCTCTGGCAATTGCGCTCCGACGCCCCGGGGCTCCGCCCCGGACCCCGCTCCTCAATCGCCGGAGGGGCTTGAAATCAGGCCATCGGCGGGTTCTTCGCCCCGAACAACCACTCCCGCAGGAACGGATCGACGCCCCGCTCCCCCGTCACCTCCACCGCGTGCCGGATGAAGTCCTCGCTGGTGACGGTCCGGTCCCTGAACCGCCGCGGCCACAACCCCATCACCCGGTCGAACGTCCGCTGCCCCACGTGGAGTCGCAGCGCGTACAGCACGAGCGCGCCGCCGTCGTAGATGTTCGTTCCGCCGAGCGCCTTGGGCAGCCCCGGCGGCCCGTCACTCGCGCGGATCGCGTCCAGCTTCTCGTACGTGGCCTGCATCTTGTCGGCCATCCGCGACCACCCCCGCTCCTCGCTGTAGAGCGCCGCGTAGTACACCGCGGGCCCCTCGTTGAGCCAGGCCTGCTGCCAGTCGTGCGGGGTGACGCTGTCGCCGAACCACTGGTGGGTCAGCTCGTGGACCATGGTGTTCTCGTACGTCGGGTGACCGGCCGCGTCGTCCTTGAACCAGTTGGTGCCCATCAGGGTGAGCGTCGTGTTCTCGAGTGCGTCGGTGTACCCGTCGTAGATGTGGACGCCGTAGACGGAGAACGGGTACGGGCCGAACTTCGCCTCCAGCCATGCGAGATGGTCCGGCGTGCGGGCGACGATCGGCGCGTAGAAGTCCTCGTGCCCCTGCGGGACGATGTGCCGCAGCGGCAGCCCGGTGTGTGAACTGCCGTACAGGTACGTGCCCTTGACGACCGCGATGCCGAGCAGCTCCGTGGGCATCCGCTCGCGCAGCGCGAAGTGCCACACGGTCGAGCCGTCGCCGCGATGGTCCTTGCCGGTCAACTCGCCGTTGGCCGCGGCGACGTAGCCCTTGGGCGCGGTGATGTGGAAGGCCCAGGTGGCCTTGTCCGACGGGGTGTCGTTGCACGGCAAAAACGTGTCCGCGCGCGAGGACTGCACGGCGGAGGCGAATCCGCCGTCCGTCCCGAAGCGCCAGCCGGTGAGCCCGGCCCGTGGTGCCTTGCCGTTGCCGTGGTAGCGGACGGTGGTCGTGAACGGGGCACCCTTGTGGATCGGCACGGCAGGGGTGACGGTCAGCTCCTGGCCGGACTTGCCGAGGGTGAGGGCGGTGCGCGCCTGCCGTCCTTCGACCGTGACGGCGTCGATGGTGTGTCCGTCCGTGTCGAGGTTGAACGCCGACAGGTCGTGGGTGGCTCGGGCGCGCAGGGTCACCGAGGCCGTGAAGTCGTAGGTGGCCGGGGTGAAGTCGAAGGTCAGGTCGTAGTGGGTGACCTGGTAGCCGCCGTTGCCGAGGGTCGGGAACAGCGGGTCGCCGACGCCGTCGGAGCCGGGTCGGGGGTCGAAGCCCACGGCGTGCGCCGGGGCGCCGAACAGGGGGACGGCGACCGCCGCTCCGGTCGCGGCGGTGAGGAACGTGCGTCTGCTGGTGCTCACTTGGCCCCCTTCCCGCCCTGCTCGGCGGCCTGCTTGAACTCGGCGCGACACTTGTCGCCACCCGCGTTGCGCCACTTCTTGACCAGGGCGTCGTACGACGAGAGCGGCTTGCGCCCGGTGACGAGGTCCTTCACGCCGTCGAGGTGGATCGTGTACAGGCTGCCGAGACCCTTGGAGTCCCAGGTGGGAGAGGTGTAGCCCCGTGTGGGGTCCTCGGCGAGCATCGGGATGAGCTTCGTGTACGCCTCGTGGGCGTAGCGGGCCGCCTCGGGGTGCGTGGCGCTGAAGAAGGCGGGGGCGGCCGAGGCCAGCTTGGTCCAGGGCACGGTGACGTCCTGCGTGCCCTGCTTGGTGAGGACGGGCGTGCCGTTCTTGTCGCGCTTGTAGTCGGTGCCCTCGACGCCGTAGTTCATGAGGGTGTACTCGAGCGAGCCGAAGGGTGCGGCGGCGAAGTCGGCGAGCCGCAGGAGCTCCTCGACCCGGCTCCGGCCCGCCTTGGTGATGTGGCAGTTCTCCAGGGAGGGGTTGTCGCTCCAGGCGACGGCGTCCTTGCCGACCGGCACCATCGGGCGGACGTCGAAGGACTTGTCGATGGCGCTCATCGCGTCGACGTACCCGGTGCCGGTGGTGAGGTACGAGGGCATGCCGTCGTACACGTACGCGGCCTTGCCGTTCTTGAACAGGTCGGTGTACTGGGCCTTCTGGGCGCCCGACATCTGTACGGTGCCGGGGTAGAAGCAGCCCGCTTTGTACAGCTTGGCGGCCGTCTCGACGGCGTGCCGGTAGGCCTCGTCCTCCAACTGGTACGTCCACTTGCCGGACTTGGTGTCGTGCGTCCAGAAGTACTGGGCGCCGGCAGACTGGGCGAGCAGGTTCATGCTGCCGCCCGTGAAGAAGTACTGCTTCTTCTTGGTGTCGGTCAGCTCCTTGGCCAGTTCGACGAGCCGCTCCAGGCTGTCGATCTCGTCGAGGCTGTCCACGCCCGCCTGCTTGAACAGGTCCGCGCGGTAGAAGCCGGCGCCGCCGCTGCCGGACCTGGCGATCGGGATGCCGTAGAGCTTGCCGCCGAAGATGGCCTTCTGCCAGGCGTACTGGGGGATCGCCGCCAGGTTGGGGTACTTCTTGACCTTGTCGCCGGCGAGGTGCGGGGTGAGGTCCGCGCAGGTGGAGGCGAGGAAGGCCGCCTTGTTGTCGACGCCGCCGGTCTCCGGGTACATGAAGATGTCGGGCAACTGGTCACCGGCGACCATCGTGGAGAACTTCGCCGGGTAGTCGTCGGCCGGCACCGCCGTGAAGTCGACCTTGGTGCCGAGCAGCTTCTCTATCTCCCGCCAGGCGGCGTTCCTACCACGTTCCGGGGGCAGCGGGGCGAAGGTCTCGGTCACCGCGGTGATCTTCTTGGCGCCCTTGAGTGGGGTGCCCTTGGTGGCCCGGGCCATCTCGGTGGGGTACTTCAGGAACGCGGCGGGCACGCCCGCGGCGGTGCCGGGCAGGTCGGCCTCGATGCCGATGTTGCGGATGGCCGTGGCCGGCAGCAGCTTGCCGCTCTTGGCCTCCGCCTTGGCGGCCGTTCCGCCGTCGCCGCACGCGGCGAGCAGGGGCGCGGCGGCGACGCCGAGCCCGGCGCCGACACCCCAGCGGAGCATGGTGCGGCGGTTCATGGTCGTGGTGCCGGGCATGCGAGGTCTCCTCAACGTGAAGGGGCACACGGAAGTCGGGGGGGGTGGCGGCGGGTGTGCGGGCTCTTGGTGGTCAGCCCTTGACGGCGCCGGTCAGGACGCCCTTGGTGAAGTAGCGCTGGAGGAACGGGTAGACGAGCAGGATCGGCACGACCGCGATCACGAGCACGGCCATCTGCACGGCCTGCTGCGGGGCTATCGCCTCACCGGCCGCGGCCGTGTCGAGGTTCTGCCCCTGGAGGATGAACGTGCGCAGCACCATCGGCAGCGGCCACTTGTCGTTGTCGCCGAGGTAGAGCAGGGCGTTGAAGTACGCGTTCCAATAGGCGACCGCGTAGAAGAGGCCGACGACGGCGATGACCGCCTTCGACAGCGGCAGCACCACGCGTATCAGGGTGCGGAAGTCGCCCGCGCCGTCGACCTTCGCGGCGTCGTACAGCTCCTCCGGCAGGTTCATGAAGAACGCCCGCATCACCACGAGGTTGAAGGCGCTGACCATGGTCGGCAGGACCAGGGCGGCGAAGGTGTTGTAGAGGCCGAGCTCCTTGACCAGCAGGAAGTTGGGGATGACGCCGGCGTTGAACAGCATCGTGAACAGGGCGGTCATGAGCAGGAAGCGGCCGCCGACGATGCCGCGCCGCGACAGGCCGTACGCCATGCCGATGGTGGCGAGCAGACTGCAGGCGGTGCCCGCGAGGGTGACCGCGATGCTCACGAACAGGGCGCGGGTGACCCGGCCCCCGGTGAAGGCGGTGCGGTAGGCGTCGAGGTTGGGGTGGTCGGGCCACAGGACGAGCCCGTTGGCGTGGATGATGTCGGTCTGCGAGGCGAAGCTCGTCCCGATCACACCGAGCAGCGGGTACGCGACGAGGGCCACGACGACGACCAGGGCGAGGCCCTTGAGCGCGAGTCCCACCTTGGTGGGGCGCTCCATCCAGGGCGGTCGGGCCCCCGAAGGACGGAGTTCGCCGGGTCCTGTGTCCGGTGCGGCGGGCGTGGTCTTGCGGCGCGTCCCCACCGCGGTCGTCTCAGCGGTCAGCACCTCTGTACACCCCTTCATGTCCGAGCCGGTGGGCGAACTTGTTGGCGCCGATGACCAGGGCCGTGCCGATGACCGCCTTCACCAGACCGACGGCGGCCGCGGTGCCCCACTGGTTGTCCTTGATGCCGTGGAAGTAGACGTACGTATCGAGCACTTCGCCGGCGCCGGGCCCGACGGCGTCGCGCTGCAACAGGATCTGTTCGAAGCCGACCGTGAGAATGTTGCCGAGGTTGAGGATCAGCAGCAGTACGAGCACCGGGGCGAGGCCGGGCAGCGTCACGTGCCAGAACCGGCGCATGCGTGCCGCGCCGTCCATGGCGGCAGCCTCGTACAGGCCACGGTCGATGTTGAGGAGCGCGGCGAGGATGATGATGGTGCCCCAGCCGGCGTCCTTCCACATGACCTGCAGCGCGAGCAGCCACGGGAACGCGTTCGGGTCGGTCATCATGTCGTAGTGCGGCAGGCCGACCGCTTCCAGCAGGTCCGGGACCACCCCCGCGCCCCCGAGGATCTGCTGGAAGATCGAGACGATGATGACCCAGCCGATGAAGTGCGGCAGGTAGACGACGCTCTGCACGAAGCGCCGCAGCTTGTCGCTGACGATGCTGCTGAGCAGCAGCGCGAGCCCGATCGGCACGGGGAAGAACAGGACCAGCTGGACGAGGGCGATCTCCAGCGTGTTCGCGGTCGCCGACCAGAAGTCGGGGTCGGCGAAGGCGCTCGCGAAGTTGGCGAAGCCGGTCCAGGCGCTGTGCATATAGCCCAGGTAGGGCTGGTAGTCCTGGAAGGCCACCATGTAGCCGAGCAGCGGCACGTAGTGGAACACCACGAAGTACAGGAAGCCGGGCAGGCAGAGCAGCAGCATCACCTTGTCGCGCTTGACGCGCTGCCACAGGGTTCTGCGGAGGGTGCGGGGCACGGCTGAGGTTGGCGCGGAAGCAGTCATGGAGCGGTCCTGTTCGGCCGGGTGACGCAAGAACTGCGTTACTGCGGCGGCAAGTTAGTAAGCGTTTAACCCTGCCGTCAATAGATTCGGGCAAGCACTGCATGGCGTCACCCCTCCAATTCGAGCACTCTGCCTGGGATTTGAGCCGCTGACCTGCCAACTCACGGACTGGGTCCGACTTTTGGGTTGACGGTCGTACGGCAGGGTCCTTAGCGTGCGGTCACCTGATAGAACACGTTTACTGTCCGGAGGCAGGGTGCGTACCACTGACGAGGTGTCGACCGGGGCCGAGGCTTCGGTCATCGGCACCACACCGCCCCCGCGGCGGCCCCGTACGGTTCTGGCGATGCACTCCTCGGTCGTCGACGACGTCTTCCCACCCGCCGTACGGGTCCGGCTCGAGGACGCGGCCGACATCCGGCCGCCGCACGTCCTGCGCGAGTTCACCAGCCCGCAGGCCCGCGCCGCGCTCGCCGAGTGCGAGGTGCTGCTCACCGGCTGGGGCTGCCCGCCCATCGACACCACCGTGCTCGACGGCGCGCCCCGGCTGCGCGCGGTCATCCACGCGGCCGGCACCGTCAAGCCCTTCCTGGGGCGGGAGGCCTACGAGCGCGGTATCGCGGTGTCGTCGGCCGCCGCCGCCAATGCCGTGCCGGTCGCCGAGTTCACCCTCGCGGCGATCATCATGGGCGCCAAGCGGGCCTTCCCGCTCGCCCATCTCTTCCGCACACGGCGCACCCACCGCACCGACGCCGACCTGGACCGGCACCACTGGCTCGGCACCCGCGGACTCACCGTCGGGGTCGTCGGCGCCTCGCACGTCGGCCGCCGGGTGGTGCGGCTGCTGCGCTCGCTCGACGTCGAGGTCCTCCTGTACGACCCGTACATCGAGGACACCGAGGCCGTCCTGCTCGGCGTCACCCGCACCGACCTCGACACCCTGCTCACCGCGAGCGACGTGGTCACCCTGCACGCGCCCGACACCGACGAGACCCGGCAACTGCTCGACGCCCGCCGCCTGGACCTGCTGCGCCCCGGCACCCTGCTGGTCAACACCGCGCGCGGGCCCCTCGTGGACACGGAGGCCCTGGTCGAGCACCTGGTCAGCGGGCGGCTCGACGCCGTGCTCGATGTGACGGACCCGGAGCCGCTGCCCGCCGACCACCCGCTGTGGGACCTGCCCAACGTCCTCATCACGCCGCACATGGCGGGCGCCCAGGGCAACGAGGTGGGGCGGCTCGGCGCGCTCGCCGTCGACGAGCTCACCCGGTACGCCCACGGCGCTCCGCTCGACCACCCCGTCCGCCTCGACGACTTGGAGCACATCGCGTGACCGGGCCCACCCCGCACGGCATAAGCTCTGGGGCGGGCGGAGCAGGAACGGCACGGCAGGAACACCAGGGGGTGGGCCGGATGGCCCGGCAACGATCGACGGCTCCCGGCGGCTCCGGTCACCGGGAGCAGCGCCGCGCGACGGTGGTCGACGTCGCCAAGCACGCCGGTGTCTCCACGGCCACCGTCTCCCGCGTGATGAACCGCAACTACCCGGTCGCCGCCGCCACCCGCGAGCGCGTCGAAGCGGCGGCGCGCGAACTGGGGTACGTGGCCAACGCCCACGCGCGCGCCCTCGCGGGCAGTTCGGGGCGCACGGTCGGCATCATCGTGAGCGAGCTGATCGACCCGTTCTACGCGTACATCGCGCGCGGTGTCGAACGCGAGGCGACCGCGGGCGACCGGCTGTGCCTGGTGTGCTGCACGCAGGGCGATCCGCAGCGCGAGCTGGCCTTCATCGAGCTGATGCACGAGCGGCGGGCGGACGCGGTGGTGCTGGTCGGCGGGAGCGTCGACGATCCCGAGTACCGCGCGGAACTCTCGCGCAGGGCCCACGAGTTGGCCGCGGACGGGGCCAAGCTCGTGCTGTGCGGGCGCCCCTCGCTCGGCGCGGGCGTACCCACGGTGGACGTGGAGTACGACAACGAGGGCGGCGCGTTCGCCATCACCGACCATCTGATCACCCGGGGGCACCGGCGGATCCTCTACCTGGGCGGGCCGCCCGCCCTGTCGACGGCGCGCGACCGGCTCGCCGGGCACCGGCGCGCGCTCGAGCTGCGCGGCATCGACCGCGTCCCCGAGCTGGAGCAGCCGGGCGCCTTCGGCCGGTCCTTCGGCTACCGGCGCATGAGCGAACTGCTGCGGGACGGGCCGGAGTTCACGGCCGTCTTCGCGGCCAATGACATCGTCGCCGCGGGGGCCGCGCAGGCGCTGGAGGAGGCCGGACTCCGCGTGCCGGACGACGTGTCGCTGGTCGGTTACGACGACATTCCGGTCGCTCAGGAACTGCGGCCGCGCCTGACGACGGTCCGTATCCCGCTGGAGGAGATGGGCCGGCAGGCCGTGCGGGTCGCGCTGAACGGCGGGGACGAGGACGACTGGCGCGCCCCCACGACCGGCGCGCTGCGTCTGGGCACGCACATCGTGGTCCGTGACTCCGTGGCGGCCCCGGCGGCGGCGCCGCGTGGCCGCGGGAGCGGCGGGAGTGGCCGGAGTGGTGGAAACAGCGGGAGCCGTCGGCAGTTCTGAGCCGCGGCCTTCACAGCACCGCACAACCGCGCCCGGCTGCGCAATCCTGCTCGGTTCAGGGCTACTTGGCGTAGTAACGAGCAGAAAATCGCTCCAGCACCTTGCCACCCGACAGCAAACGCTTACATGCTGTCGCCCAGTTCGCACGCACCACGTCCCGCTCATCCTTCCGACGTCCTTCGTCTTCTGGGGAGTCCCTGCATGCGCCCTGCCGACACGTCCCACGACCACGCCGCCACCTGCCGCCCCGACGCGCGCCCCGGGCCCGGGCGGCGCACGGTGCTCACCGCACTGGCCGGTGCCGGAGCCGCCGGCGGGCTCGCGCTCACGCTCGGCGCGGGATCCGCGCAGGCCGCCATCTCCCCGACCGTGCGGCTCACCGCCCGCCCGTCGGCCGAGGCCGAACGGCTGCGGCTCGGGCAGGCCCTGCGCGCCTCCGAGTTCCAGCCGACGGGCCGCCACGTCGCCGCGGGCACCCCGCTGCGCCTGGACGTCCAGCCCCACGACGGCGTACTGCCCACCATGTGGATCGGCCGGTGGGACTACTACGCCACCCTCACCGCTCCGCGGCGCTACCCGCTCAAAGCAGGCGCCAACACGGTCACCGACCCGCACGGCGGCCCCGTCTACTTCTCCCTGGAGGGCAACGGGGAGAGAGCCACGGTCGCGTTCAAGAGCGGCAGCACCCCCATGCCGGTGTTCACGCTCGGGAGTACCGAAGAGACCGACTTTCAGCGGCAGTTGGACACCATGACCGATGTGCCGGTCGTGGAGCTGCACGGCCCGCGCTCGATCGTGACGCTGACCCGCGAGGGCGCCTTGCTGTACCGCGACGAGAGCCACGCGGAGCTGCTGCGCCTCCTTGAGCAGATCATCGACGCGGAGTCGGCGATCAGCGGTCTCGACGGCTCCAAGCCCGTGCACCGGCCCAAGGCGGGCGGCTACCACTTCACCGAGGTGTCGGTGGTGCCGTCCGGCGTCGGCGCGTACGCCACCCACGGCTACAACGGCTTCCCGCGCGCCTACCTCGATCGGGCCACGACGGTGCAGGGACTGCGCACCCGTGGCTGGGGGCTCTACCACGAACTCGGCCATCTGCATCAGCAGTTCGCGTACAAGCCCGCAGGGATGACCGAGGTCACCGTGAACATCTACTCCCTGGCCGTGCAGCGGGCCCTCGGGCAGCCCTCCAATCTGCTGACCGCCGACCCGGCGACAGGGCTCAACCCCTTCCAGTCGGCCCGCGCCAAGTTCGACACGGATGGGCTCACGTACGAGAAGTCCTTCGGGGCGTACGAGAAGCTCGTTCCGCTGCGGCAGTTGGAGCTGGCGTTCGGCGACTCCTTCTGGCCGCGGCTTCACCGGCTGGTGCGCGAGGAGAACCCGCAGTCGGACTCCTCGGACTCCGCCGGGCGCTACCGGGACCTCGCCCTGTACGCGAGCCGCGTCGCGGAGCGCGACCTCACCGACTTCTTCCTCACCACCTGGGCCTTCCCGATCGACGCGCAGGGGCGCGCGGAGCTCGCCGCGCTCGGGCTGCCGAAGCCGTCCGTCGACCCGGCCACGCTGACCGACTGAACCGAAGGGCGAACACCGACCATGCAGCTGACCAGACGCCGCACCCTCGCCCTCATGGGCACGGGCGCCGTGGCGACGACGCTTCCCTTCGGTCTCGGCGCCGGGGCGGCCGCCGCGGCCGAGGACCCCTACGAGCCGCTGCTCGCGCGGGCGGCCCAGCAACTCACCGGCGGCGAGGTCGACCCGGACGACCCGGATGTCGCCGCCGCGCTGGCCGCCCTGGACAAGCAGGCCGCCGACTGGTGGCAGAAGCTCGACCGCTCCGCGGGACGCACGGCCCTGTGGTCCGATCTGGCGCCGGCCTCCGATCCCGGCATGTTCGGCCAGAGCTACACACGGCTGCGCACACTCGCCACGGCCTGGGCGACCCCCGGCACCTCCCTCACCGACGACACCACCGTGCGCGACGCGCTCCTCGACGCGCTGCGTTTCCTGCGCACCGCCGGATACAACGACTCGCGCTCCGAATCGGGCAACTGGTGGTTCTGGGAGATCGGCGCACCACGTGCGCTGCTCGACACCTGCGTACTGCTGCGCGCCCACCTCCCCGCCGAGGATCTGTCCGCGTACCTCAAGACCGTCGCCAAGTTCGTCCCCGACGCGGACCGGCGCACCAACTCCCCCACGCTGGCGGAGACGGGCGCCAACCGGGCGGACAAGGCCGTCATCGTCGCCCTGCGCGGCCTGCTCGCCGGCGATCCGCAGGTCGTGGCGCTGGCCCGCGACGGTCTCTCGGACGTGCGCGACGACGGCAAGAACAGCCTGTTCCAGTACGTCACTTCGGGCGACGGCTTCTACGAGGACGGCTCGTTCGTCCAGCACTCCTCGGTCGCCTACACCGGCACCTACGGCGGCGTCCTGCTCGGCAGCGCGGGCCAGCTGATCGCGCTGCTCGCCGACTCGCAGTGGTCCGTCACCGACCCGGCGGTGAAGGTGCTGTACGAGGCCGTCGAGCGCTCCTTCGTGCCCGTGCTCCTCGACGGCGTGATGATGGACGCGCTGCGCGGCCGCGCCATCTCCCGCGAACGCGCCCGCGACCACACGGACGGGGCGGCCACCGCCTCGTACATCCTCCAGCTGGCCGACGGCGCCCCGCAGTCGTACGCGGACCGCTGGCGCTCGGCGGTCAAGGGCTGGATCCTGCGCAACCGGGACACCCCGTACCTGCGGCTCGTCGGCGTCCCCGCCCTGGCCCGCGCGAAGGCCCTGCTGGCGGACACGGCCGCGCACCCCGCGGAGCGGGTCACCGGCCATCACGTGTTCGCCGACATGGACCGGGTGGTGCACCGGCGGCCCGGCTGGTCGTGCGCCCTGTCCCTGTCCTCCAAGCGCATCGCGGCGTACGAGGCGGGCAACGGCGAGAACCTGCACGGCTGGTACACCGGCGACGGCATGACGTACCTGTACGACGGCGACGACCTCGACGCCTTCGGTGACGACTTCTGGCCGACGGTGAACCCCTACCGGCTGCCGGGGACCACCGTGGACACCCGCACTCGGGCCGATCTCGGCACAGGCGCGGGCACCGGCACCTTCCGCCCGAAGAACGCGGTCGCGGGCGGCGCCGTGCTCGATGGCCAGTACGGGGCGGCGGCGATGGAGCTGATCGCCGACGGGTCGACGCTGCGCGCCAAGAAGGCGTGGTTCTTCCTCGACAACGCGGTCGTCGCGCTGGGCGCCGGCATCACCGCGAGCGACGGCCGCACCATCGAGACCGTCGTGGAGAACCGGAATCTGCACGCCGACGGCGCTCCTCTGCTCACCGTCGACGACCGCCCGCAGCCCGGTGAGCAGGGCTGGTCGGCGCGGCTCACCGACGCACGCTGGGCACACCTGGAGGGCACCGGAGGCTACGTCTTCCCGGCCGGCGGCCCGCTGCGCGCACTGCGCGAGGAACGCACCGGCACCTGGCGCTCCCTCAACACCGGTGCGGACACCGGCGGTTCCACCACCCCGGTCACCCGGCGCTACGCCACCCTCTGGTTCGATCACGGCCCCTCCCCCGAATCCGCTTCCTACGCCTACGTCCTGCTCCCCGGCGCGACGGCCGCCGCGACCGCCGCGTGGTCCCGCTCCACCCCGGTGCGCGTCCGCACGAACAACGCGACCGTCCAGGCCGTCGAATCACCCCGGCTCGGGCTGCTCGCCGCACATTTCTGGGCGGCGGGATCCGTCGACGGGCTGCGCGCGGACGGCCCGGGCACGGTCCTCGTCCGACGTCGGGACGACGGCATCACCGTCGCCGTGTCCGACCCCGGCCGCACCGGTACCACCCTGTCCGTGGAACTCCCCTTCGCCGTGCGCCGCGTGGTCCGCGCCGACGACACGGTCTCCGTCACGCCGGGCCGTCGCCCGGTGGTCACGGTGCGCGTCGCGGGCTCGCGCGGCCACACGCACACCGCCGACCTCGCGTAGAGGAGCCCGTACACCAGCCCGTACAGCAAGTCGTACAGCAGTCCTCCGCCCCGCCCGTCCCGACCGAGGAGCCGTCGAGCCACCATGCCCGCCCCGTACCTCTCCCTGCCGCCGACCGACCGCGTCCGCTCCCCGCTGACGGGGTGGACCCGGGCACACTGGGAGGCCCTCGCCGACCGGCAGTTGGCGGCGCTGACCCCCTACGCGACACCGGGGTTCGCGCAGTACCGGCTTCCCGGGCGGGGCAGCTGGTCCGGGGTGGTGCTGGACGGGCTCGAAGGGTTCGCTCGGACATTTCTGCTCGCCTCGTTCCGGATCGCGGGCGCGGGCAACGACACGACGGGGTCGGCAGACGGGACCGAAGCCCCAGCCGTTTCCCACCTGATCGAAAGGTATACGCAGGGTCTGACAACGGGCACGGACCGTGACCATGCGGAGGCCTGGCCCGAACTCACGGACTGCTCCCAGCAGATGGTGGAGGCCGCCTCGATCGCGATCGGCCTGCACGAGACCCGCCCCTGGGTCTGGGACCGGCTCGACGGCCGGGTCCAGGAACGCGTGGTCGACTGGCTCTCGGGCTTCGTGGGCGCCCGCACGTGGGACAACAACTGGCGCCTGTTCCAGGTGGTGGCGGAGCAGTTCCTGGCCTCGGTCGGCGCCCCGTACAGCCAGAGCGACATCGACGGCGGACTCGACCGGATCGAGGACTGGTACGTCGGCGACGGCTGGTACAGCGACGGCGACGGCCGCAACTTCGACTACTACGTCGGCTGGGCCCTGCATCTGTACCCGCTGCTGTGGGCGCGGATCGCGGGCCCGGACGGCGACGGTGGCCGCGCGAAGACCTACCGCGAACGACTCTCCCTGTTCCTGGAGACGTACCCGCAGCTCTTCGGCGCGGACGGCGCACCGGTGCACCAGGGGCGTTCCCTGACGTACCGCATGGCGGCGACGGCGCCCGTCTGGCTGGGCGCGCTCGCCGACTGCACGCCTCTCGCGCCGGGCCTGACACGCCGACTGGCCTCGGGCACGGCACGCCACTTCGCCGAGCGCGGTGTGCCGGACGAGCGGGGGCTCCAGCCCCTGGGCTGGTACGGCACACACCTGCCGACCACCCAGCCGTACTCGGGGCCGGCCTCACCGTACTGGTCGAGCAAGGGCTTCCTGGGGCTCCTCCTGCCCGCAGAACACCCGGTGTGGACCGACCGCGAACTGCCCCTGCCCGTGGAGCGGGACACGCAGTACACCGCCCTGCCCGCACCGGGCTGGCTGCTGCACGGCACCCCGCACGACGGCATCGTCCGCCTGGTCAACCACGGCAGTGACCACAACCCGCTCGAAGGACCGGCCGACGACGATCCGCACTACGCCAAGCTCGCCTACTCCACCGCGACCGCCCCCGAGTCCGCGCCGCACGCCTGGTCCCGCTCCGTCGACAGCCACATCGCGCTGCTCACCCCGGACGGCACACCTTCACGCCGCCGCCGCATCCACCCCCTCACCTGCGAGGGACGCCGTGCGTCCTCCCGTCACCATGCTCAACTCCCGGACAGTGACGCACAGTTCCCGATCGAGTCGACGAGTGTGCTGCACGGCCCGTGGGAGCTGCGGGTGCACCGGGTGCAGGCCCCGGCGGGCGTCACCGTCCGCGAGGGCGGGCACGCGGTCGCCGACTCCGTGCGACCGCACACCGACCAGGGTCCTGGCTGGGCGCTGACCCGCACGGAATCGGGGCTGACGAGCGCGGTCGTCGCCCTGCACGGCTGGGACACGGAGACCGGGATCGCCCGCGAGGTGGCGGCGAACGCCTTCGGCCCCCACTCGGCGACCCCGTATCTGCGCTCCCTCCCCCACCCGGGCGGCACCACCGTCCACGTCACCCTGGTGGCCCTCACGCGCGACGCGGTACACCCGCGGGCGCTGCGGGAGGCGATCGAGTGCACGGTGGACGCGGCGGGCGAGGTCACGGTCACGTTCCCGGACGGTGAGGTGGTGAGGGTGACACCTCACTCGATCCAGCGGGCGGCCGCCTCGTAGGTGTCGTCCGGGGCGCTGTTGAACGCGATGGCCGCGGCGGGCGCGTATCGCCGGACCAAGTTGACGACCAGCTCGAGGAGTTCTGCCTGTTCGTCCGAGTGCCGCAGGCCGCCGCCGACGGTGACGCACTCCCATGGATGGGCCCGCAGCGCACTCCCGACGACGGCCTCCACGTCGTCACTTCCGTCGAGGCCGATCAGACAGGTCTCCACGCCCACACCGTGTTCGGCGAACTTGGCCAGTCCCCTCTCGATGCCCGCCACCACCGGCTCGGGGTCCCACGGCCCCGGCACACGACGCGGGTCGAGCCCGATGACCAGGACGCGGGGTTCGGCGGTGAGGTCCATGTCCCGACGATACGCGTCGGGCCGCGCCCGCCCGGGTCTCAGCCCGCGGCGGCGCCCGGCCGCAGCGCGAACGCGTTCACCGCCAGCGACAGACACGCCGTCAACCGCTGCCCGTACGGCACGTGCAACGACTCGTTCGGGCCGTGGGCGTTCGCGCCCGGTCCGAGGACGCCGCAGGCCAGGAACTGAGCCTCGGGGAACTGTCGGCTCAGTCGGCCCATGAGCGGGATCGTGCCGCCCTGGCCGATGCGGGCCGCGTCCGCCCCGTCGAAGCAGGCGCGGCTCGCGGCGGACAGCGCCTCGCGGAGCCAAGAGCGCTCCGGTGGGGCGTGCCAGCCGTCGGCCAGGACCCGGTCAGGTGTGAAGCGGACGGACGCGCCGTGCGGGGGCGCCTCCTCCAGGATGCGTGCCACCTCCGCGAGCGCCTTCGCGCTGTCCACCAACGGGGGCAGTCGGAACGAGAGTTTGACGCTGGTGTGTGGGCGCAGCACATTGCCGGCCGAGGCGACCGGTGGCAGCCCGTCCGCGCCGGTGACCGCCAGGCTAGGGCGCCAGGCACGGGCGAGCAGCAGTTCCTCGGGGTCGTGCGTGACGGGTCCCGTGCGGTGGCCGGTCTCGTCCTCGTGCCAGTCGAAGCGCTGCCAGACCTGGTCGCCGAGGAGGGCCGCCGCCTCGGCGACCTGGGCGCGACGCTCGTCGGGCACCTCGCAGCGCAGCGCTTCCACCCGCAGCTCGCCCGTCCCGCTGTCCTCCACACGGTCCAGCAGGTGGCGCAGGACACGGAACGTCGACGGCACGACACCGCCCGCGTCCCCGGAGTGCGCGCCGTCGTCGAGCACGCGCACGTCGAGCGTGCCACCGCAGTGGCCGCGCAACGACGTCACCAGCCACAGCCGTTCGTAATCGCCCGCGCCGGAGTCCAGGCACACCACCAGGCCGACCTCCCCGATGCGCGGGGCCAGTTCGGCGAACCAGTGGTCGAGGTCGGGGCTGCCCGACTCCTCGCCCGCCTCGAAGACGCCGACGCAGCGCGGGCGGGCCGCGCCCTGTGCGGCGAGGGCCCGCACGGCGGTCAGGGCGGCGGGCAGTGCGTAGCCGTCGTCGGCGCCGCCGCGGCCGAACAGCCGGGTGCCGTCGAAGACCGGTTCCCACGCCGACAGGCCCTCGGTCCAGCCCGCGCCCTCGGGCTGCTTGTCGAGGTGCCCATAGAAGAGGACGGTCTCCTCGGCGGTCGAGCGGTGGCCGGGGATCTCGAAGAAGACGAGCGGCGTACGTCCCGGAGCGCGCAATACCTCGACCCGCAGGCCCGGCAGGTCGTCCACGGAGCGCAGCCACGTCGCCGCCGTCTCCACGGCCCGGTCCAGGAATCCGTGGGACTCCCACTGCGGGTCGTACGCCGGGCTGACCGCCGGGACGCGGATGTGTTCCCGGACCAGCGGGAGCACCTCCTCGTCCCAGCGCGTCGCGCAGAAGTCCCGTACGAGGGCGGCATCCGCGGCGCCCATCTGCTCAGGCATCGGCGAGCACCTTCGCCGCCGGGGCGAACGGGAAGCCGAGCAGGTCCTCGATCGGCGCGTACAGCTCGGGCGTGTGCATCGTGGAGGAGAGCAGCAGGTTCGCCGCCGGCGCCACCAGGACGGAGACCTCCTTGCCGACCTCGACGTCGGCGGAGGCGAGCGGCTGCCCGGCCGCGTCGAACGTCGTGATCAGGTCGGGGAAGGCGGCCTTGCGCTCGCCGCCCGCCTCGAAGGTCATGTACTCGTTGACGAAGTGCAGCTCCGTGCCTGCCTCGTCGTCCAGGATCGCGACGCCTATGTCCAGGCCCTCGCGCTGCTCGCAGCGGTACTCGCGGACCGTGCCGGTCACCGCGATCTCACCGCCGAGGTGCGCGGCCGCGCCGGCCGGTCCTTCCGCCAGGAAGCGTCGGCCGAGCTCGATCGCGAAGCCGATGGCCCCCGGGGCGCCGGCCTGCGTCGCGTAGCCGACCTCGACCGGGTTGCGGGCGACGCCCACCCAGCCGCCCGCTTCGACGGAGGCGCGGCGCACCACGTTCGAGGTGGCGTCGAGGGTGCCGGTGACGGAGCCCTCGACGTACGTGTGCGGCTTGCCGCCCGCGTAGCCCTGGTACGAGCGGTAGCCGTCCCGGGCGTGCAGGCCCATCGCGCCCATCTGGCTGGAGGGGTGGGCGCGGCCGTTGCAGGCCAGGTCGATGACGGGCAGGCCGGTCATCGCGGAGTGGAACCAGCCGTTGATGGTGGTCTCGGCGCCGTTCTCGTTGGTGTGGATGGCGACGAGCGGGCTCGGCAGGTCGCGGCGCAGCAGTTCGAGGGCGCGCAGCAGGTGCGTGGGCAGCACCTGCGGGTCGGGCGCGGCGGGGGCGCCGACCAGGGCGACGGTCGCGGTCAGGGCGTCGTCGGCGAACTCGTCGGCGCTCCACAGCTCGGGCGTGCCCACCTGCAGGGCCAGTTCGGCGGTGCGCAGGCCGCGCTCGACGAATCCGCCGCCCCCGCCGCCGAGCACGGCGCCTCCGTAGACGGCTGCCTTGAGGTCGTCGTGCGTCAACTGTCGCTTCACAGGGGTCTCCTGAGTGGTTCTCGGTGTACGGGTGGTACGAGTGGTGTGTGGGAGAGGGGGCGGCGCGGAGGGCTACTTCGTCGCCGTCCACACGCCGTTGCCGAACGAATAGAGCGCGTCGCCCGCTATCGCTCCGCCGGCGAAGACCTCGAGGTTCTCCTTGGCCTTGGGGCCGAGGAAGCGCGGCGCGAGGACGCGGACGACGAGGCCCGCGGCGACCATCCAGCCGGCCATGGGCGTCGTGATCAGCAGACCGGTGGCGAGCATGATGCCCAGCTGGCGCTTCGGTCCGCCGATGAGCTGGATGATCGCGCCGGGGATCGCCCACAGGGCCAGCTGCTCGGCCGTCTCCACGGACGGTCCGGCCTTGATGGCGGCGACGTACGCGGCGTCGATCGGGGCGGTCTGCCCCTTGTCGAAGAACATCTGGTACGAGACGGCCACGACGACGATCGCGATGCCGAAGCCGACCATCGCGGCGATCAACTGCTGGCGGCGGCCCTCCATTTCGAAGGCCGGGTCGGCGCCCTCGCCACGCAGCATGAAGCCGGCCTTGAGGTCGTAGCCCATGTCGGCGAAGGCCGGTCCGGTGGCCGCGGTGAAGCCGGAGAGGACGACGAGGGCCTCGGGCGGGAAGCCGACGAGGATGCCGAGCAGCAGCGTGATCAGGGCGATCGCGAAGGCGGGGAACCAGCCGGAGTGCATGGAGGCGATACCGACGAGCAGTTCGTGCAGGAACGCGGCCACGGTGGCGTAGAGGACGAAGGCGATCAGCATGCCCACGCTCATGTGCGTGAAAATGCCGGTGCCGAGCGAGAGCAGGATCGAGATGGCGAGGTAGGCGCCGAACCCGAGGCGCAGCGACTTGCCGAGGCGCCGGGCGCCGTCGTCGGGGGCGGCAGCGGGCCCGGTAGTGGTGGCCGGAGCGGTCGTCTTGCGCGCCTTGAGGACCGTGCGGCCGACCTGGAACAGGGCGACCAGACCGGCGCCGATCATCATGCCGTGCGGCAGGTACATGGCGTTCAGGTCGAGGCCGAACAGCGGCTCGGCGTAGCTGATGATCAGCAGGCCCGCGCCGAACGCGGCCATCGAGGCGAGCCCGCCGATCAGGGCGACACCGAACGCGGACATCGGCAGCGCGAACGCGGCGCCCGCGAGTCCCGTGACCAGGCCGAGCCCGAGCACCCTCGCCCGCCGGCCGCCCTCGTCGCCCGCCTTGATCGCCTCGGCCGCGGCGAGTCCCGGGGCCCAGGGGTTGCTCGCGGGGAAGGCCGGGGTGTCGTACATCCGGTACAGCAGCCAGGCGTCGACCAGCATCGCGACGGAGACGCCGATCAGCATCGGCACGATCATGTTGTCCAGGCCGAACAGGAACGGGATGCCGATCGGCAGGAACAGGCTGTTGGCCGCGCCGAAGGTGGCCGAGGAGATGCTCGTCTGCGCCAGGTTCTGTGCGTGCACCGAACGGAAGCCGCGGAAGGCGACGAGCGGGACGCGGGCCAGCGTCATCGCGGCCAGCGCGCCGATCAGCGACGTACTCGGGGTGACGCCGAGAGTGGCGAGCAGCTGTACGCCGACGATCGCGCCGAACACGCTGAGCACCACGGTCAGGACCAGGTTGCCGGGAGCGAGGGCGCGGGGATGGCGACGCTGGGCGTCACCCGCGTCGTGCGGGTCCCCGGTGTCGGCCGTGGGCGGCCGCGCGGTGTCGGCGTTGGTGCTCATGGGTGCTCCTGACGGTCGGCGCCGGTCGGCGACCAGATGGAGTTCTATAATTTGGAACCAGATGCGAATATCTGGACCTGGATCATTCATAGATCTCGGGCGTGCCGTCAAGCCCCCTTGAGGAGTTCTCACCATGTGGGCCGCTACTGGGGCGGTGCGGGCGGCACCGCGCGAGCGCATACGATCGGACCCGGAAACCGATCGGGGGAGGCACAGGAACCGGTGAGCACACTCGCCAACGCACGTGACGTGCTGCGCCTGATGGCGCACCTGCAGCGCGATGTCACCGTGACCGATGTCGCGGCCGAGCTCGGGCTGCCCAAGAGCTCGGTGTCACGGACGCTGAGCATGATGGCCGAGTACGGCTTCCTCGACCGCGACCCGCTGACCCGCGCCTACCGCCCCGGCGGCTTGATCATGGAGGCCTCGTACCACTTCCGGGCCTCGCGCGGCACCGTCTCCCTGTTGGAGGAGGAGGCCGCCCGCCTCGTCGCCGACACCGGATACACGGGGTACGTGGACGTGCTCGACGGGGCCGAGTCGCTGGTGCTGCACATGCGCATCGGCACGGCCGGCGCCCTCCAGGCGTACACGCCGGCGGGCACCCGGGCTCCCGCGTACGCCAGCTCGATGGGCCGGGCACTGCTGGCCCGACTGGACGACGCGCAGGTCATGCGGCTCGTCGACGCACGCCTCGAACAGGCGACAGGTACGGCCCCGCGGACGCGCAAGGAACTGGTCGCCACGCTGGCCCGGATCCGGGTGGACGGCTGGGACATCTCGCAGGGCGAGTGGGTGCCGAACGTGGGGGGCATCTCGGCGGCCGTGCTCGACAACGACACGGGCCAGGTCTTCGGCATCGGCATCGCGCTGCCGGCCCCGGAACTGCGCGACGAGACGACCGAACGCTTCGGCAGGGCGGTAAGGGATGCGGCCGCCCGCGTCGGCAAGCGCATCGGCGACCCGTACTGGCTGCGCTTCGTCGCCGACGAGGGCTGACCGAGGGACCTGCGGCGGCCTACGCGAGGAGCGGGCCGGTCATGGCTCCGGTGATCCCGCTCGACGTGAGGACCGGCACGCGGACGCCGCCCGCACGCAGCGCCTCGCGGTGCCGGTCCGCGTATCCCATGCAGTCCAGGACGAGGGCCCCGACGCCCCGGTCCACCAACTCCCGCGCCGTGTCCAGCAGTTCGGCCTCGTCCGCGGCGTAGGGCGAGGCCGTGGCGAACTCCGGCACCGGCGTGACACCCCGCCACTTCTCACGCGCCGCGGCCACCTGCTCCGCCAGTGGCACGATCACACCCACGGGCACGCCGCCCAACACACCGCGGACGTACGCCGCCAGCAGGGCGTCCGGCTCGACGAGCAGCGCGCGCCGGGCGCGCAGGGCCGGGAACTCGCCGGTGCACAGCAGCACCACGGTGTCGACACCCTCCTCCTCGAGCGCGTCGACCCGGTCCTGCAGGGCCTCGCCCACGGCGGACTCATCAAGGGTGACCGTGACTCCGGTCCCGAGTCGGGTGATCAGGGTGGGTCGACCGGAGGTGGCGGCAAGGCGCTCCGCCGCCCGCGCGGGGTCGGGCCCGTCGAGCACACCGGCGTGGCGCACGCGCGCGGTGGCGGGGAGTGCCGCCTCGATCCCGGCACTGAGGTCCGGGCGCGGCGACTGCCCGATGGTCAGAAAGCCGACGTTTCGCATGAGTTCTGGATTCCTTCGAGTTCAAGATTATGAGACTGGATTCCAGAAAGATAGACCTGCGGCGGGCCGTACTGTCACCGAGGAGTGAGCAGCCCCTCGATCCCCTTGTCGATCCGGGAGGGACACACTTCGTTGCCGAACGGCACCAGCGCGTGGCTGCGCGCCAGGTAGAGCAGCAGGGCTTGATGGCTGACGCGGACGTGGAGCGTGCGTCCCCCGTCGCGGGCTCGTAGCAGTACTCCGGGCGGGCCGGCCGGGTCGACGACGGGACACACCGTCACGTCGCCGATGCCCGCCGCGCCGGACAGGCCGTCCGACAGCAAGTCCCGGGAAATTACCCATCGTTCGGACCGGGTCCCGGCCTGCGACACGGTCACCGAGACGACCAGCGGGTCGTCCGCGCCGTAGCGAAGCATGACGTCGCACGGCTCAAGCACCGCGCCGTCCGCCTCGACGACGAACCCCCGCACAGCCGCTTCGAGTCGCCGTTCATTCCCCTTGCCGGAACCCACTCCGACCATCCCCTTCCCCGTGGGAGCGCCGCGCCCGGTCGACAGACGTAATGGCACGACATGTCCTGGAACGGCGCTCGAACAAACCTAGATCGGGGGCCGGAAGTGCCGTTGGCATAGTCACGGATGGACATCATCCCCACGCAACCTGTTCGACTGTTCGCACACCAGCGCGACGGGCCTCGTAGGATGCCGGGGTGCCCAAGCCGAAGCCGATGAACCGCCGTACGTTGATCGCCGCGTGGGCGGTGCTGTGTGTCGGCGGACTCGCCGCCACCTCCGCGCTGAACGGGTCCTCCGCATCGGATACGAGGACCGAGAAGCCCGCGCGCACCGATTGCGACCAGCGGATCGCGGACATCGAGAAGTGGACGGCCGAGCGCGAGCGGGAGGAAGAGAAGAGCGGCGTGATATCGCTCTCGAGCATCCAGGTCGGCACCGAGGACGCTTGCCACGATGCGATCCTCGACCACTTCGACGACGCCCGCTGAGCCGCACCGCCCAGCAATCGAACGCGGATCTTACGCCGCGCCCCACCGATTCGTATGGAGCTTTGCACATCCCGCCGCACTCCCCGGGCCCGCGCGGGACAATCCGCTGCATGACGTTCGGCATTGTGCGGCGCCGTCCCGGCGAACTCCCCCGTGAACTCACCGGTTTCATCGGTCGGGCCCCTGAATTGACCCAGTTGGCCGCTGCGTTGGACACACAGCGATGTGTGACCGTGGTGGGTCCTGGCGGTGTCGGCAAGACCCGGCTCGCGCTCCGCGCCCTCGCGGGCCGCACGACCGGGGCCGATGCGCCCGTGTGCCTGGTGGAACTGTCCGCGCTGCGCGACCCCGGGCTGCTTCCGCACACCCTCGCCGCCTGCCTCGACCTGCCCGAGCAGTCGGTGCGGCCTCAACTGGACGTCGTCCTCGACCACTTGCGGGAGACGCCCGCGCTCATCGTCCTGGACACCTGCGAGCACCTGGTGGACGCCTGCGCCGAGCTGGTGGACGTCCTGCTGCGCGAGACCGACGGCGTGCGCGTCCTCGCGACCAGCAGGCAGCCGCTGGACGTGCCGGGTGAACACACCTTCCCGCTGTCGCCGCTCGGGGTGTCGGACGCCGGTGGCGAGGCGGTCTCCCTCTTCGAGCAGCGGGCCGCGGCCGTCGTCCCCGGGTTTGAAGTCAACGACGCCAGCCGCGAAGCCGTGGTGCGGTTGTGCCGCCGCCTGGACGGGATGCCGCTCGCCATCGAACTGGCCACCGTACGGCTGCGCGCCGTGCCGCTGAACCAGCTCATCGACCGCCTGGAGGACCGTTTCCGCCTTCTGACCGGCGGCCGCCGCACCTCGCTGCCGCGCCATCAGACCCTGCGTACGACCATCGACTGGAGCTACGACCTGTGCGACGCCCGCGAGCAGCGGCTGTGGGCGCGGCTCTCCGTCTTCGGTGACGTCTTCGACCTCTCGGCCGCCGAAGAGGTATGCGGATTCGGCGAGTTGGGCTCTGACGAGGTGCTGGAGGTACTCATCGACCTCGTCGACAAGTCGGTGGTGCAGCGGGTCGACGAGTTCGGGCCCGGCAACGGCGTCGACGGTGCCACCCGCTACCGGATGCTCGACACCCTGCGCGAGTACGGTGCCGAGAAGCTGGCCGCCTCCGGCGAGGAGATCGCGGCGCGCGACCGGCATCTCGCCCGGTACGTCAAGGCGGCGGACGAGTTCGACCGGCACTTCATCGACGACGATCAGTTGCCGCGCTGCCAGGCGCTGCGCCGCGAACACCCGGACATCCGGCTGGCGTTGGAGTACGCGCTCGGGCGCGGTGACCGGGAGCAGAAGGGGGCCGGGCTCGCCGGGGCGCTGTGGGGGTACTGGCAGATCACGGGGCTCCTCACGGAGGGGCGGTACTGGCAGCAGAAGGCCGCGGCGGCCTTCCCCGGGGCGACAGCGGAGCGGGCCTGGGCCTTGATCATCGGCGGGTACATCAAGACGTTCCAGGGTGACCCGGCCGGCGCCGTGCCGGAGATCAAGGAGGGCATCGAGATCGCCGACCGGCTCGGTGAGTCCCTGATCCGGGCCCGCGGCTGGCTGTATCTGCACTGCGCGCACACGTTCGCCTGCGACTTCGATCGCGCCGAGCGGGCCGCGGTGGCCGCCCATGAACGGCTCGCGGCCCTCGGCGACCTCGTCGGCCTGGTCTGCCTGGACGTTCAGGCCGGATACCAGTACCACCTGTCCGGGCAGGACGATCTCGCGCTGGAGCGCAGCGGCCAGGGGCTCGCCCGGCTCGGCGCCGGCTCCAAGGAGTGCTGGCTGCGCGGCTTCGTGCACACCATCGTGGGGCTCAGCCACTACTCGAAGGGGGACCCTGGGGCGAGCGAGGTGGCCCTCAAGGAGGCGCTGCCGCTCAAGGCCGCGCTCGGCGATGTGATCGGCTGCGGCTACGCGGTGGAGATCATGGCGTGGGCCGCGGCCCGCGACGGCCGTCACCGGCGGGCCGCCTGGCTGTTCGGCGGTTCGGACGCGCTGTGGCAGTCGACCGGCGGCGAGCTGCTGAGCGGGGCGCCGGTCTCCGTGGAGAACCACCGGATGGCGGCGGAGGCGACGCGTTCGGAGCTGGGCGGGGACGTCTACGAGCAGTTGTGGCAGCTGGGCGCCACGGCACCGCGTGAGGCCCTGTTCGCGGCGGCGCTCACCGGGGCGGACGAACTCGTCCTGGAACCGGCCGAGTTGCCGGGCCAGCGCAGAGCGGGTTCCGGGGAGTCGCTGACGCGCCGCGAACACGAAGTGGCGCGCCTGGCGGCCGAAGGCCTGTCGAACCGGGAGATCGCCGAGCGCCTCTTCATCTCCCGCCGCACGGTCGATGCCCACATGGAACGCATCCTCTCCAAACTCGGCATCAGCTCCCGCAACCGCATCGCGGTGAAACTCGCCACGGCGGGGACCGGTGAATGAGGGCCGCGCGGCGGCCGTCGCCTACAGGGAGGTCTTCCGTTCCTCGGCCTTGAGGCCGCGGAGCGTCCAGAGCCCGTACAGCGCGAGCAGCGGCTTGCCGAACAGCCACTCGCCCGGCCGGTAGTCGTCGGCCCGCACCAGCCTTTCGGCGAGGTCGGGGCGCTGTCGGCGCAGGTAGGCGCGGGCCTTCAGGGCGTGCGCCGGCTGGGAGGCGATCTTGATGCGGTCGGCGTCCTCGACCATGGGGATCACGTTCGCGATGTTCTCCCACGTCGTAGTCGACCGTTCTTCGAGGAGTACCGTGCCGTCGAACGCCAGCACCGACTTCGCGTAGTCGGCCATCGATCGGGCTTCCGTGGCGCGGCTCCCGGCCGCCGCGCCACCGCTGAAGATCACGCACGTGTCGCGGGCGTTCTCGGCGGATACGGAGCGCAGGCCCGCGCGTACCCGCCAACGGTTGACGACGTTGGCGGTCGGCCGCAGGTTACGGAAGCCCAGCACGATCACGGCTTCGGATCCGGTCCCGCCTCCGGCGCTCCCGACCAGGGTTCGGGACCAGCGCCGGTTCAGCCACTCGCCCCAGATCAGGGCGGCCGCCCCCGCTGTCGCCAGGCCCGTCCACCGTCGCATGCGGCGACTGTAGTGGGTGCCGGACCGTCGCGAGCAGGCCGTGGGCCGGCTCGAACGCAAGCGCCGCCGGGGCCCAGGAGGGGGCGGAAGGTCCCCGGCGGCGACCACCTTGCAGAAGGAACGTTTCCACACTGCGCGGCCGGAGTGGCGCAAACGCGCCGGTGGGGCTCAGGAGTGTGGCTCATCCCCCACGGCTTCGGCCGTTGACCTGGTTATGTGTTCGGATCGGGCCGATATCCTGGGGGGATGGCGGAGAGAACCGGCGGTGAGCCGCAGATCGATGGACGCTCCACCCGCTGGGACGGGCACAAGGCACAGCGTCAGGTCGAGTTGGTGGACGCGGCTGTCGCGCTCATCGAGGAGGAGGGCGCGCACTTCCGGATGCAGCGCCTGGCGGAGCGCGTGGGCCTGCCGCGGTCCGTGCTCTACCGGCACTTCAAGGACCGCGCCTCGTTCGACGAGTTGATCCGCCGGCGGGTCGTGGAGTCGTTCGTGAAGCGGATGGAGCCCACGCTCAGCTTCGAGGGCACCGTCGAGGAGTCCGTGCACCGTGTGGTGGGCGCGCATCTGGACTGGGTGGCCCAACATCCGCGCCTGTATGCCTACATGGGCGTCGCCGAGCACGCGATGGGTGACGGCTCGCTGGTCGCGGACACCAAGACGGCCATCGCGCTGATGCTGAGCGAGCGGTTCGGTGACGTACTGGCGGCTCTTGGGCTGAAGGGGGCACCGATCCGCTCGGTCGCGGTCGGCATCGTGGGGTTCGTGGACACCGCGGTCAACCAGTGGATGCGCGATCCCGAACGCGAGCTGTCCGAGGACGAGTTGCGCGCCATGCTGTGCCGCTCGGTCTGGGCCGTGCTGGAGGCGGCACTGCGGGACTTCGGCGTGGAGCTGTCGCCGCAGCAGCGGGTGGCGGATCTGGAAGGGGCCTGACGGCGCTGTGGGCCGGTCGCTACCGGCCGACAGCGTTGTTCGTCAGCCGGTCGCGCCCCTTCGGCAGGCCAGTTCGTCAGCCGGCCTCGCCCCGTGGCCAGGCCAGTTCGTCAGCTGGTTTCGACCGGTCGGCAGCGCGGCTCGTTCAGCCCGTCGCGACCGGGGTGGCCTGTGCGGCCCGCCGCAGGGCCTCGGTGTCCGTGAGCTTGACGCGGGGGCGGCCCTGGGCCTCGCCCGCCGCCCGTTCCGCGCGGTCGATCGCCTGCCAGGCCTTCAGGCCGAGCGCGGCGGGCGCGGCCGTGGCGCCGGGCTCCGGCTGCCGGAGGCGGCCCGCGGCGAAGTCGTCGAGGAGGGACTCGACCGTTTCGTGGGCGCAGGTCTTGTTCGTGCCGATGAACCCGGTCGGGCCGCGCTTGATCCAGCCCGCGACGTAGACACCGGGCTCGACCCGGCCGGCCTCGTGCGGGACGGTCGCGCTGGCCTCGTCGAACGGCAGGCCGGGGACCGGCCGGGCGCGGTAGCCGACGGAGCGCAGCACGAGGCCGGTCTCCAGGGTCTCGGTGGCGCCGGTGGGCCGGGCCCTTACGGTGCCGTCCTCGTCGGTGTGCAGGGTGGTCGGGTTGAGCTCCAGGGCCTGTACGCGGTCCTCGCCGACGAGGCGTGCCGGTCCCGCGAGGAAGCGCAGCACGATGCGGCGGCGGCCCTCGACCGGGGTGCGGGCGGCCAGTTCCGCCAGCAGCCGGGTCTTCTCGTTGGTGTCGGGGGCCAGTCCCTCGGGCCAGCCCTCGATGCTCACGTCCACGTCCTTGAGGGCGGAGAGCGCGAGGAGTTCGGGCACGGTGAACGCGGCCTGAGCGGGTCCGCGGCGGCCGAGGAGGACGACCTCGCGGACCTTGCTGGCGCGCAGCGCGTCGAGCGCGCGGTCGGAGATGTCGGTGCGGGCCAGGGCGTCGGGGTCGGCGGTGAGGATGCGGGCGACGTCGAGGGCGACGTTGCCGTTGCCGATGACGACGGCGCGTTCGGTGTCGAGGCGGTGGTCGTCGTGGGCGCGGTCGGGGTGGCCGTTGTACCAGGCCACGAAGTCCGTGGCGGAGACGCTGCCGGGCAGGTCCTCGCCCTCGATGCCGAGCCGTTTGTCGGTCGCGGCGCCGACGGCGTAGATCACCGCGTGGTGCTCGCGCAGCAGGTCGGCGTGGGTGAGGTCGGTGCCGACCTCGACGCCGAGGCGGTAGCTGAAGCCGGGCTGCGACTCGATGGTCCGGAACAGCTCGGTGACCTGCTTGGTGTCCTGGTGGTCGGGTGCCACGCCGGCCCGCGCGAGCCCGTACGGGGTGGGGAGCCGGTCGTGGACGGTCACGCGCACCCCCGGGTGGCGCAGCAGTTCGTCGGCGGCGAAGAGCCCGGCGGGCCCCGCGCCGACGACGGCGACGGACAACTCGCCTTCCGGGAGGGCGCGTTGCTTGGGCACGACGTACATGGGGGCGCGGTCGTCGTGCGGATTCTGCTTGTAGTAGGAGGCGTTCAGCTCCAGGAACGGCAACTCCGCCTCGCTGAGGGCGGTGTGCGGCTTGAGCGCGTCGACCGGACAGGCCGTCGTACACGCGCCGCAGTCCACGCAGGTGCGCGGATCGACGTACAGCATCTCGGCGGTGGCGAAGCCGGGTTCGCCCGGAGCGGGGTGGATGCAGTTGACCGGACAGGCCAGCACGCAGGAGGCGTCGGCGCAGCAGGATCGGGTGACGGCGTACGGCACGGCGGGCTGGTCTCCGTTCGGACGTTCAGGGAAGAGCGGTGCGGGAGGGGCTGACGGGCGGTCAGTCGGTGAGCCGGGCGGCTCCCCCGCGTAAACGCGTGATCAGTGGGCAAGCGGGACGGGCCCGCCGCGCAAGCGTGCGATCGGACGGTGAGCAGGGCGGGCTCGCCGCGGAAGCGCGTTACCAGTCGGCGAGCCGGGCGGGCTCCCCGCGGTAGCGCGTTGCCAGTCGGCGAGCCGGGCGGGCTCGCCGCTGTGGCGAGCGGTCAGTCGGTGAGCGGAGCGGGTTCGCCGCGGAAGCGTGCGGGGCGGCCGTCGATGCGCAGGGCCCTCCACAGCGGGCGGGACACCTTGTTCATCAGGCCGATGTCCTGGGCGAGCATCCGCACGTCGGAGAAGAGCTCCTGGAGCATCTTCTGGCCGGCCTCGGACTTCCAGAAGACTTCCTTGATCACCCAGTCCGGGATGCCGACGAGGTCGGCGGACTTCTTGTCGGGGATCATGATGACGTCGCACAGGATCCGCATGATCAGCGGGAAGAGCACGGACAGGGCGCCGCGGCGGGCCTTGCCGTAGCGCGGGACGCGCAGCCGCAGGAACTCGTGCGCGAAGGAGATGTGCCGGGCCTCCTCCGCGATGTGGATCTGCATGATCCGCTGCGGCAGCGGGTGCACCGGCTCCCCGCTGCGCAGGGCCCCCTTCTGCAGATGGTCGATGGGCTCCTCACCGGCGAGGATGCCGGTGAAGAAGGCCTCGGGGTACAGGGAGCCGAACAGCGGCAGGACCCGGCTGAGCTGGCGGAACCAGCGCTTGCCTCCCGGGGTGTCCACGCCGGTGCGGTTCACCAGCTCCTGGAACATCTGGGTGTGGTGGGTCTCTTCGGTGATCTCGTGCGTGAGGTACCTGAACTCCAGGTTCTGGTTGCCCAGTTGGTAGATGTAGTCCAGCGCCCCGCGCATCAGGAGGTTCTCGAACTGCATCCCCACCTTGGCGATCACCGCCCAGCGCCAGATCCCGATCCGGATCTGCGTCTCCAGCGGCTGCTCCTGGTACCAGGGGTGGGCGCCCAGGGCGTCCGCGGAGGTGAGCACCCAGCGGGTGTCGGTCGTGTCGACGGCGAACTCGGGGTCGTCCCACTTGATGTCGACGAAGGCGTTGAAGTTGACGTTGACGGAGCCCTCGGACAAGGTCCGCAGGCGCTCGTCGTAGACCTTCCTGGACAGGTTCGGGGTCATCATCGTCCTCGATTGTCGGTGGTAGGAGCTGGTCGAACGGGCGGTCAGGCCGCGCGGGTCGGTTCCTTGGTCCCGGCCGGCCTGCCCGCCTTCTCGAAGCGCAGGGGGCTGTCGTCGATGGGGGCGTTCTGGAGCATGGCGCGGTCGCGGTAGTAGTTGTTCCACAGCCGCCACGGGTCGCGGGTGCCCTGGCGCGGCATGACCTTGTCGGCGCGGGCGATGTAGCCGGAGGTCAGCGCCTCGCCCATGACGGAGAACTCGGAACGGTCACCGTCGGACGCCACCGGGGTGGCGATGTCGTGCCCGTTGCGGCGCATGTGCGCCAGCAGGCGGGCGGTGTAGTCGGCCGCCAGGTCCGCCTTCAGGGTCCAGGAGGCGTTGGTGTAGCCGATGACGAGCGACATGTTGGGCACGCCCTCGAGCAGCACGGCCTTGTAGAGCACGCGGTTCGTGACGTCCACCGGGATGCCGTCGACGGTCACGTCCATGCCGCCCATGAGGCGGACGCTCAGCCCGGTCGCGGTGACGACGATGTCGGCCTTGAGCTCCTCGCCGGACTTCAGGCGGATGCCGTCGGCGGTGAACGTGTCGATGTGGTCGGTGGCGATGGCCGCCTTGCCGCGCTTGAGCACCTTGAACAGGTCACCGCCGGGGACGACGCACAGACGCTGGTCCCAGGGCTTGTACTTGGGGCTGAAGTGGCGCATGTCGACGCCCTTGCCCGCCTGGGCCCTTACCAGCCCGAGCAGTACCTTGCGGGCGAGGCGGGGGTACTTGCGGCAGAAGGCGTAACTCCCGCGCTGAAGTGCGATGTTGCGGGTCCTGACCACCTTGTGGGTCAGCCGGGCTGGGGCGCGCAGCTTCTTCATGACGGAGGTGAGCGGGTCGACCTCCGGCAGCGCCAGGACATACGTGGGTGAGCGCTGCAACATGGTGACGCTCGCGGCCTTGTCGGCCATCGCGGGCAGCAGCGTGATGGCGGTGGCGCCGGAGCCGATGACGACCACGCGCTTGCCCTCGTAGTCCAGGTCCTCCGGCCACTGCTGGGGGTGCACGAGCGTGCCCTGGTAGTCGGCCTCGCCCGGGAACTCGGGGCGGTAGGGCTTGTCGTAGTCGTAATAGCCGGTCGCGCCGACGAGATAGCCGGCACTGTACGACTCGTGCTCGCCGGTGCCCTCGTGCTCGACCTCGACGGTCCAGCGCCCGGTCTCGTGCGAGAAGTCGGCGCTGACGGCGCGGCGGCCGAAGCGGGTGCGTTCCAGGATGCCGCCGTCGGACGCGGCGTCCTCCACGTACTGGCGGATCCGCGCGCCGTCGGCGAGGATGCGCGCGTCGCTCCAGGGCCGGAATCCGAAGCCGAAGGTGGGCATGTCGGAATCGGACCGGATGCCGGGGTACCGGAAGAGGTCCCAGGTGCCGCCCACCCGGGCGCGGCGCTCGAGTACGACGAGCGAGGCCCCGGGGTTGTCGCGCAGGACATGGCGCGCGGCGCTGATGCCGGATATTCCGGCACCGATGACCAGGACGTCGACGTGGCTCTGCTCCATCGCGGAGGGTCCTCGCTCTCGCTCGTGAGCCCCTGAGAGAGACAGGGACGGAGGGGTCAACACCCCTCGGGGTGCCGACAGTTACTCAGACACGTGGTTCTCATCTGCGCGGTACCCGCAATTTACCTGCGACACTCTGTTTCAGATACCGCTGGTAACGTGACGTGAGTCACACGCTGGTGCCGCCGTCCGCCCCTCCGGCGATTGAGCAGCCGGTTCCGGCGGGAGAGCCTCGTGCCCGCAAGGGCAGGAGGTGCGATTGAATACGACCTCATGAACGAGAGTGGACGCGCCGCCAGCAGGACGGCGGTGCTGGTGTGCCAGGGACGGGCCGCCGCGGACGGGACCGCGGCCGTGGGCCGGTTCGCGGATCCGGTGGCGGTGCGGCTGCTGCGCGACGCGGAGCGGGTGCCCGTGGACGAGGTACGGGCGGGTACGCCACCGAAGGACTGGCGGGCGCGGATGACGTACGAGAGCGTACGGGCCTGCGTCGAGGTGGCCGTGCCGCGCACGCTCGCCATCGACGACGCACTGCGCTCCGGCACGACGGGCCAGCTCGTGATCCTCGGCGCCGGCCTCGACACCCGGGCCTGGCGCCTGCCCGACCTCGCGGGGACGGATGTGTGGGAGGTGGACCACCCGGCCTCCCAGCAGGACAAGCGCGACCGCCTCGCCGAGGCGGCGGCGATCGCCGAACTGCCGTCCGCGGCCCGCTCCGTACGCTTCACTCCGGTCGACTTCGCCGTCGACGACCTCGGCGCCGCGCTGGACGCCGCCGGACACGCCCCGTCCGAGCCGACGACGTGGCTGTGGGAGGGCGTCATCCCCTACCTCACCCGCGCCGAGGTGCGGGCCACGCTGGCCACGCTCGCGGGACGTACGGCGCCCGGCAGCACCCTCGTCGTCAACTACCAGACACCGTCGGCGAAGGCGTCCGTGGGACGGTTGCTGACGCGGCTGCTCGGCAGTTCCGTCACGTCGGGCGAGCCGTGGCGCTCGCTGTGGAAGCCGGGGCAGCTGGCCGCGCTGTTCGCGGAACACGGCTGGTCGGTGGTGTCGGACGACAGCCTTCTCTCCCTCGCCGACTCCCTCGGCAGCCCGGCACGGGGGCGCGCCTCCTTGCGGTCGGGCCGGGTGGCGGTGGCGAAAGCGGCGCCCCGCACATGACGCCCGGCGCCCCGTTCACGGGCGGGCCCAACGGCCGCTCCGCACGCATCCATTGACGAACCCCTCCCCCGCGACGAAGATCGACGGCGACCGTACCGACAACGTTGTCTAACTGGAGGATCGCGATGAGAGCGTCGCCATCACCGGGCTCACGGCACGCGCAGGGCCCCCTGAGACCGCTGAGGTCCCGCACGGCGCGGATGTCGCAGCGCCCGCTGAGGTCCCTGATCCGCACCGTCACCGCCGCATTCGTCGTCACCACGGTGGCCGCCGCCACCCTCACCCCCGGCGTCGCGAGCGCCGAGGAAGCCGGGCCCGGCTTCGCCGCCGACCCGACCAGCCTGGTCGACACGTCGATCGGCAACAACGGCGACGGAACCACCTTCCCGGGCGCCACCACCCCCTTCGGCATGGTCCAGCTGAGCCCCGACACGCAGCTGAACAAGTACGCCTCGTACGACTACGCGCAGGACACCATCCTCGGCTTCAGCCACACGCACCTCTCCGGTGTGGGCTGTCAGACGATGGGCAACATCCGCTTCATGCCGACCACGGGCGCGGTGACCTCGTCCGATCCGGCGCAGTACGGCGCGAAGTTCAGCCATGACAACGAGACGCGCTCGCCGGGCTATTACGGCGTGAAGTTCGACAACGGCATCAAGGCCGAGCTGTCGGCGACCCAGCGGACCGGCCAGCACCGCTATACGTTCCCCAGCGGTTCGGGCGCCGAGAACGTCCTCATCGAGGCCGGGGAGAGCAACGGCAGCACGTACGCCGGTGACGTCAAGGTCGTCGGCGACAACACCGTCGAAGGCTGGGTGCAGGGCGGCAACTTCTGCGGGGAGACCGGCAAGGAGCGCTACCGGGTCTACTTCAGCGCCAAGTTCGACCGGACGTTCTCGAAGTTCGGCACCTGGAGCGACGGCACGCTGACCCCGAACCAGCGCACGGCCTCGCGGGGCGACAAGCGCGCGGGCGCCTGGCTGTCCTTCGACCCGTCCAAGGGCGACAAGGTCGGCGCGTCGGTGGGCCTGTCCTACACCTCGGTCGACGGCGCGCGCCTCAACCGCGGTGCCGAGCAGCCGAGTTCGTTCGACCGGGCCCGCTCCGGCGCGCACGACGCGTGGCGCGACGAGCTGAACCGGATGCGCGTCGCGGGCGGCTCGAAGGCCGACCAGCGCACGTACTACAGCGCCCTGTACCGCTCACTCCTGCACCCGTCGATCGGCTCCGACGTCGACAACCGCTACCGCGGATTCGACGACAAGGTGCATCGCGCGGATTCCACGTACTACCAGATGTTCTCGCTCTGGGACACGTACCGCTCGCAGAACCAGCTGGTCGCGCTGCTGCACCCGGACAAGGCCGCCGACATGGCCAAGTCCCTGCTGCACGTGTACAAGGACGGTGGCTGGCTGCCGCGCTGGGGTCTCGGCAACAGTGAGACGAACGTGATGAGCGGCGACCCCGTCACCCCGTTCATCGTCGACCTCTACAACCGGGGTCTGCTCGACCACCGCACCTCGCGCGAGCTCTTCGACGCGCTGTGGAAGAACGTCAACGAGGTGCCGGCCGACCAGTCGACCTTCCGCGGCCGCGACGGCAACCCGACGTACGTGAAGAACGGCTTCGTCGGCTACCAGGACCTGCCCGGCTACAAGTTCGGCGACAGCCGTCAGGCCGGTTCGGCCACGCTCGAGTACGCGCTCGGCGACTGCGCCCTCGCCACGATGGCCGAAGGACTCGGGCACCGGGACAAGGCCGCGACACTCGCCTCGCGCTGCGACAACTTCACCAAGTTGTGGGATTCCAAGGTCACTTCGCAGGGCTTCACCGGGTTCCCCGTGACGAGGAACGCGGACGGCAGCGCCGCCGGCGACACCGACCCGACCCAGTCCGGCGCCTTCCACGAGGGCACGGCCTGGCAGTATCAGTGGCTGGCGCAGCAGAACCCGAAGGCCCTCTACGGCCTGATGGGCGGCAAGGCATCCGCCGAGCAGCGGCTCGACAAGTTCTTCGACATGCCGACCGTGCTCAGCGACCCGGCGAAGGCCGCCAAGGACTCCTGGGTGACGGGCGCGTACGACTACCACAACAACTTCGCGTTCAACCCGAACAACGAGCCCGACTTCCACGCTCCGTGGATGTACGCGTGGACCGACACCCCGTGGAAGACCTCCGCCGTGCTGCGGGCCATGCGGACGCTGTACACCGACGACCCGTACGGCATGCCCGGCAACGACGACCTCGGCGCCACGTCGTCGCTGCTCGTCTTCGCCATGGCCGGTGTCTTCGAGGTGCAGCCCGGCTCGGCGAAGTACGTCCTGTCGGCCCCGATGTTCGACAAGGTCGAGATCCGCCCGGCACACGGCCGCGGGATCAGCATCGAGGCACCCGGCGCCGACGCGTCGAAGCCGCAGTACGTCTCGTCCGTGACCACGGGCAAGGGCACGCCGCTGCGCCAGAGCTGGCTCTCCCACAAGGCCCTGCTCGGCTCCGGCAAGATCGCCTTCAAGCTCTCGGCCAAGCCGACCAACTGGGGCGCGAACGCGGCGCCGCCCGCGGTGGCCGGGGAGTGAGGTGGTGGGGCGCGGTTCCTCCTTTACGGGGGGGGCCGCGCCCCACTCTCGCAATGGCGCACGTCCTGGCGGGACGCGCCTTTCAGGTTCGCCACACATGCGAAATTCGCTTGTGCACGCCGTCGCCCGGATGATGCGCTGGCCGGGTGATCAATCACCATGAATCAGCCGATGCGTCGCCCACCGTCCGCCCGTTGACGCTCGCGTGGGTGGGGCGGTCTCTGGAGGCCGGGGAGCGGATCGTCCGCGTCGAGGCGCTGCACGGTGGTGTCACCGCCGAGATGCGGAGGCTGACCGTCGCCGCGCCGGGCGGGGGCACCCGTCGGCTGGTGTTGCGGAGTTTCGTGGACCCGTTCTTCGTGGATCGCGCCGAGGACGCGCTGGACCGGGAGGCCGGCGCGTTGGCCCTGTTGGAGGGGGCGGACGGTGTACCGGCTCCCGGGCTGGTCACGGTTGATGCGACCGCGGCGCATTGCGAGTACCCCTCGCTCCTCATGACGCATCTGCCGGGGCGTGCGCTCCTCGGCGGTGAAGGGCTGGAGACGCGGGTCCGGCTGCTCGCGCGGCAGCTCGTGGCGATTCATGCGGTGCGACCGAGCGAACAGCCCCCGAAGTACGAGGCGTTGACCACGGCCGACACCGTCGTGGTTCCCGAGGGCGCCGACGCCGCCGCGTGGGCCGCGGCCATCGATGTCATCCGTGCGCCCGCGCCGTCCTACGAAGGGCGTTTCCTGCACCGGGACTTCCACCTCGCCAACGTGCTGTTCGACGCGTCGCCGACCCGCATCACCGGCGTCGTCGACTGGGCCGGGGCCTCTTGGGGCCCTGCGGATCTCGACGTCGCACACACCTGCACCAACCTCGCGTTGCTGCACGGTCCGGAGTGGGGGCAGCGGTTCGCCGACGCGTACGAGGAGGCCGGTGGGGTGCTCGCCGCGGACGACAGCGAGCGGCTGTACTGGCGGGTGCGGGATGCGCTGGCGTCCTCGGAAGAGGTGGCCGTGGTGGCACAGCCGTGGCGCGAGGCCGGGAGGACGGAGCTGACGACGCGGGTCGTGGAGGGGCGGCTGGATGCCTATGTGGTGGGTCTTATGGCACGGACCTGATGTCACGGGTCTGATGGCACGGGTCTGATGGCACGGACCTGATGGCACGTGCCTGATGGCGCGGACCTGACGGGCAGAGGACTGATAGCGCAGGTCTGTGCCCCATCAGTCACCTCGCGAAGCGCCTCAGCGCCTCAGCGCCTCGCGGCCCCCTTCCGCCAGGGCCCCGCCCCCGGTCACGCAGGTCGCGAGGCCGAAGTCGAGGCAGCGGGCGTCAGTAGCGATGCCCCGGCCAGTGCGGATGCGTCCAGCGGTCCTCTCCGGTGAGTGCGAGCAGTGCGATGCGGCGCAGCAGCTCCGGCGAGGCGCCTGAAGCGCGGAGGCGCGTCGCGGCGTGGGCGTGGAGCCAGGTCGCCAGGTCGGCGCTCATCCGGTCCTCGTCGTTCTCGTACCAGTTGACGTACCACGGGAGTTGGTCGCCCAGCAGCTCGTACTCCCACGCCTCCGCGGCCTCCGCCAGCCGTTGGTCGCTGAGGGGGCCGGTCTGCTGCTCCCAGTCGGCCAGCCAGGGGGCGACCGTGCCGGAGGCCTCGGCGCACATCGCCATGACCTGGTGTGCCGGGACGGCGGCGTCCGGATCCGTGAGGCTCTGCGCCCACCAGGCGTGCAGAAACTCGCGTACCGCAGCGGCCTGCTCGTCGGGCCACCGCTGCCAGCGGCCACGGGCGAAGGAGTGCCCTGCCTCCTCGAGGCCGAACAGCGGATCGACGCGACCCGCCACCAGGGCGGCGGCGAACTGCGGCAGGATGCGGCGCAGCACGGCTCCGTGATCCGTCCAGTCAATGGCCTGCCAAGTGCGGCGCAGGAGGTCCGGGTCGAGTTCCGTGTCGGGCGTCTTGAGGAGGGCCAGCTCCTCCGCGCTCCCCCAATGACACTCGCAGTTGGCCTCGTCCGGGCGCGCGGTCATTCCGTGGAAGACGGTGGCGAGATCGGCCAGTGCCGCGTCGAGTCTGCTCCGGGCGGGGTGATCGGTTGGATGCATGACGGTGACCCGTACCTTCAAGGACTCCAGAGCGACCTCGGCCGCCTGAAGATCCCGACCTTACTGGAGCGGGAAGAGCCGCACGACCTGTTATCGCTCGACCTTCTCTTCGGCGGAGGTGCGGAGCTGCGTTCCCGGGGCGACGACGGGAAGCGACGACAGACCGCGGACCAGGCGGGTGCGTCGCCACATCAACTCGTTTGCCGGTACGGCCAGATGGAGCTCCGGGAAGCGTGCAAGGACGGCTCGCAGCACGAGTTCCATCTCCGCCTTGGCCAGCGGTGCGCCGACACAGCGGTGGATGCCGTGGCCGAACGCGAGGTGGGCGGCGGCGTCCCGGTCCAGATCCAGCTCGTCCGGTCCGGGGAACCGCGCCGGGTCGCGGTTGGCTGCACCCAGGGCGACCAACACCGGTACGCCTGAAGGGATTTCGGTGCCGCCGAGCGTGACGGCCTCCGTGGTGAACCGGAAGGTGGACGTGCTCACAGCGGAGTCGAAGCGGAGGAGTTCGTCCACGGCGCCGGGGATGTCGTCCGGGTTCCGCCGCAGGCGATCCAGCTGGGCCGGGTGCTGCAGCAGCGCCAGGACGGCGTTGCCGAGGGCGTTGGTGGTGGTCTCGTGTCCGGCCACGAGCAACAGGACGGCCAGGGAGACGAGTTCGTGCTCGCTGAGGCGGTCTTCTCCGTCGCGAGCTGCGATGAGCCCGTCCAGGAGGGAGTCGCCGGTATCGCGGCGTTTGGCGGAGATCAGGGCCGTCATGTACTGCGCCATCGCGTGCGATGCCGCGTCGATGGCGTCGGGCTCCCCCGCCGCGAACAGCTCCGCGGACCAGCGCTGCACGTCGGGCCGGTCGGGCGCCGGGACCCCGAGCAGTTCGCAGATCACGGCGACCGGGAGTGGCACCGCAAGACCGGCCACGAAGTCGAACGGTTCACCGACGGGCCACCGGTCCAGCAGCTCCTCGGTGACGCGCGCGATGAACGGACGCAGCCGCGCGACAGCCCCTGTCGTGAACGCCTTCGTCACCAGCTTACGAAGCCGGGTGTGCTGGGGCGGGTCGCCGGCGAGCATGGTGTGCGCGACCGCGGGGTGCAGGCGTCGCCGCGATTCCTTGCCCGCGAAGAACGCGGCCGTGTCCTTCGAGAGCCGGGCGTCGTTGAGGGCTTCCCTGGCCTCTTTGTAGCCGGTGACCACGTAGTTGGTGCGGCCGGCCGAGCCGGCCGGTACGGGCCGCACCGGACACGTGGCCCGCATGGCCGCGTAGGCCGGGTAGGGGTTCCGAAGGAAGCGGGGATCCTGGGTCGGGTCGGTCATCACCTCAGGATCCAATGACGTACAGCAGCCCGCGTGGCATTCGCGCCATTCCCGTCATCCGCGTCTTCCACGTCATGCGCGTCATCCGCGTCATCCGTGTTGCCTAGGATCAGCGATTATGGACATCGCTGCAATACTCATCCTCCTGGTCGGAGCGCTCATCGCGGTCGGCACCATCGAGCGCAAGGTCGACCGTGCCGACCGCAGGGCCGCCCGCGTCGAGCGGAAGCTCGATCTGGTCATCGGGCACCTGGGAATCGAGACCGGCACGCTCGTCCCGGGACTCGACGGCGTACGCGCGCTTGTGCGGGACGGCAAGAAGATCGAGGCCATCAAGGCCTACCGCGAGGCGACCGGCGTGGGCCTCAAGGAGGCCAAGGACGAGGTCGAACGCATCGAGTCCGGCCAGAGCTGACCCGGAGTCGGGCCGACCAGAGCCGAGGGCAGCGCGGCACCCGTCGAGGTCAGCGGGCCACGTCGATCCGGGTGACATGGTCCTCGCCCTTGGGCCCGGCGCCCGACTTGTCCAGGACGTACGCCGTGCCGGCGCCACTCATGTGCACATGGTTGGGGAGCGCGTTGGTGTCGATCGTCTCCTTCACCGCTCCCGAACGTGTGTCGACGACGGAGACGCTGTCGGCGAGCCGGTTGACGACCAACACGCGCGCCGAACGGCCCACGGTGGCCAGGGACTTGGCACCCTCCCCGGTGGCGATCGACCTGACGACCGCCCCCTTGCGCAGGTCCACGACGGACACACCACCCGCACCCTGGTCGGCGGTGTAGGCAGTCCGGCCGTTCGCCGACAGGGCTATGGAGAGGGGGCCGTCGCCCGTGGGGAGGAGGCGCGGCTCGGAGGAGTCGGGGGTGATCTGGATGACGCGGTCGTGCGTGAAGTCGGTGGCGTGGACCGCTCCGGTGCGTTCGTTCACCGCGAGGCCCGTGGGGCCCGCCCCCTCGACGGTGACACGCCGGATCTCGTCGTACGTACGGGTATTGAAGGCGACGACCGAACCGGTACCGAAGGCCGTGACCCAGACGGTGTCGCGCTGCTCGTCGACGACGATCTCGCGCGCGTGCGCGACGCCCGGCACGGTCGCGAGGTGGCGGCCCGTCCTCTGGCTGTACACGGCGATGCTGTCGTTGCGTGTGTTCGTGACCCACACCGTGTTGTGCTCGTCGTCCACATCGATGCCGTAGGCCGCTTCGATGGTGCCGTCACCGGCGTCGAGGGGTGTCGGGTAGGTCGCCTCGACCTCCAGTGTGTCGGGGTCGAGACGCACCAACCGCGAGTCCGTGACCGGCGCCGGCGGCTGCCCCACCGAGCTGGTCGCCCAGAGCACGTCGTTCCTCTCGGAGTACGCGGACTGGTAGAGGCCCGGGGCGAGCGGCGCGGACATGAGCGTCGAACCGGCCGTAGCGGCGGCTTCCGTCAGCGTGAACGCGGTGCAGGACACCAGGGCGACGGCGCCCGCCGCGGTGCGGTGGACGCGTCTGTTGAGCGAGGACATGGGGCGCGGTCTCCCTGTCGATCCGATGAGCCAGCCGATGAGTAAAGATTAGGTAAGGCTAACCTAATGCAATCGCAAGGGTGACCCGGAATTAACACGTCAACCCCTTGTGCAACCCCCGCCCGCTCCCTACAGTCCCGCCGTCTCTCAAAGAAAGACGGTGTCATGAATACTGTGACAAGCTCCGCGACGCCGGGGTCGCCACGACCCGCCACACCTCCCCTGGCCACGGTCCTGAAGGCCCTGGCACTGCTCGACTCCCTGGCCGACGCGACGGAACCCGTACGGGTCTCGTCCCTCGCCCGGGCCATGGGCACATCGCGGGCCGAGACACACCGCCAGCTGGTCACCCTGGAAGCGGCGGGCTGGATGGAGCAACTCCCGGACGGTGCCTACCGGTTGACGCTGCGCCCGGCCCACCTGGGACACGCCGCCCTGCGCCAGGCCGGCATCGGTGAGCGCACGGCTCCGCTGCTGGAGCGCGCCGCGCGGCAGGCCGGCGAGGTCGTCAGCATCGCCGTGCTCGACACGGACACCGCGCGGGTCGTCCAGCGCGCCGATCCGGGCCGGTCCCTGCACGCCACGCTGCTCCTCGGCGACCGACTCAGCCTGACCTCCAGCGCCTCCGGACGCCTGCTCGCGGCGCTGTGCCCGAAGGACATCACGGGACCCCTACGGGAACGGGGCGTCGCCCTGCCCGACACCGACGAGCTCAGCATCCTCAACGGCACCCGGTGGGCGACGTCCACCGACGACGAGCAGGACGGCATCGCCGCGCTCGCCGTCCCGCTGTGCCGCCCCGGCAACCAGGTCGTCGCGGCTCTCAGCGTGCACGGACCACGCGAGCGCATCACGACGGCCGACGCGCTCGCCGTGCTGCGACCCACGGCCCACGAGATCGAGCAGCTGCTCCGGCTCGACACCGGCGGCGCCCTTCGCCTTCACGGCTGACACCCGCACCTCCACCCCACTCCCGGCGGGCCCGCTCCCCCGGGCCCGCCGTCGTACCACCCACACACCATCAGGACTGCGTATGAACGTGCCCCTTTCCGTCGTCGAACCCGCCGGACACACCGAACCCGCGGCACACACCGATCCCACCGAGCGCACCCCGGACCGGCTCCTGCGGCCCGAGCGCCTCGCCCAGATCCCGCCCACCCGGCTCAGCGCGAGCCGGGCCCTGGTCAACCGCATGACGGCACAGGGCTGGCGGATCGAGCGGCTCGAGTTCGCCATCGACGAGGAGGCCCGCGGCCGCGCCCGCTACCGCGTCCGGACGCCGGGCGGGCCCCTCGACTTCGTCGCCTTCTCCTTTCAGCCGCGCCTGGAAGGACGTACCAGCCGCATCGTCGGCACCGACTGGGACATGACGGGCGCGCTCTTCGACGGCACCGCGAACGACAGCGAACTCGCGCACACCGAACGGGAGATGCCGAAGCTGTACGGGGGCCGGGCCACCGCGCACACCTTGGTGTGGTGCCGCTCCAACCGCAGCCTGCGACTGTTCGAGCACGTCGTCTCCAGCCTCGCCGAGGGACGGCAGCCGGATGCTCAACGTCTGTGGGACGTCGGCTACTTGATGCGCAACACGGGCCTGGACGGCAACGGCACGTTCGGCACCCGCTCCTTCACGGCGCTGCCCGACAACCATCCGCTGGCCGCGCCGCTGCACGCGCAGATGCTCGCCGCCTATCTGATGCGCGAGTTCGCCGCCGACCTCGCCGAGCATCTGGCCCGGCAGCGCAACCCCGAGGCCCCCGCGCTCGACCCGGAACTGCGGCGCCGCCTGGGGCTCGGCAACGCCTCGGCGCTCGGCCTCGTCTTCTTCGCCAACAACCACCCCCTCCTCGTCGACCGCTGGCTCGATCTGCGCGAACAGGCCCTCGCGCAGGCCCTGGACGCGCGGCGCGGCGCCGCGCACCTGTCCGTCGTACGAGAGTTGATCGAGCGCACCGCGCGTTTCCACGCCCAAGACCCCACCGTCTACGACCAGTTCGAACCGCCCGCCGAACTCGCCCGCTCCCTGCACCGGGCGCTCGCCCTCCTGGACGCCCTGGAGCGGCCGGGCGGCGACGATGCGCTTCCGCGCCTGTGGGCCCGGTGGAACGCCGAGTTGGACGAGCGGGCCGTCGAGACCCTCGCCGGTGTGCTCATCGACAGCGTGCCGGACCTCACGGATCCGCTCGTCGAACGGCAGCGGGTGGACGAGACACTGACCGCCACGCCTCAGCAGACGACCGGGGCCCTCCTGGAGCACCTCGACACCGCCTACCGCTGGGCACTCGACCTGGATCTGACCGCGCCCGGCGCGCTGCGCCACATCTGGTACAAGTCCCGTGCCGCCGAGGAGCCGCGGCGCGGGCCGCGCGAGGAGGTCGCCGAAGGCCTCGACTGGCAGCTCAACGTGCCTCGTTCGGTGCAGGCCCTGTACGCGGATCTGAAGGCGGCCGATCCGCGCGAGACCACGGGAGCGTTCTGCGTCCGTCATCCCGGGCACCGGGACACGGTGGCGCGCGTGCAGGCCCTCGCCGAACTGACCCTGCACAGCCCGCACATGAACATCGCCGACGACGCGTTCGTGCCCGCGTACCTCGTACGGTTCCTCAACTCGGCGGTCCACGGCCTGGACAAGACCGCCGACTCCGCCGGGCGCAACGTCCTCGGCCTGCTCTTCCACGGCGCGCCCACGCGCCACGCCATCCACCGACACGACCGCGACGACTGGACGCTGCCCGCACGACCGGCCGCCGCCGCTCCCACCCGCACCGAGGAGAACGCGTGACCCCCACCCCTGTCCACCACGCCCCCGCCGACCTGCGCGTATCGGTCCGCGAGCTGCGCCTGATGACCGGCCGGGTGCTGCTGACCACCGCGATCCCGTTCGGCTCCGTGGCGGCGATCCGGGACATCGTCGTCGGCGCCGAGACACACGGACTCGACGGCCTGGCCGGTCTGCTGGACGCGCTGCCCGCGCTGCGCGCCCGGCACCTGCGGCCCCAACTGGACGGCACCACACCGCAGTTCCCCGCCCCGGACGCGCAACCCGCACTCGCCACGGCCGCCGACCTCCTCGACCTCGCCGTGGCCGCCGCCCACACCGACGGCTCCGCCACCTTCGCCGTCCCCGGCGACGACTGGGCCGTCCGCGCCCTGCCACCCCTCGCCCGCCGCCACGGCGTGGACCTGGCCCTCACCGGGTCCACGGTCACCGCGACGCCCGCCCCCGCCGGCCCGGGTCCCGGGCCGGACGCCGCCGAGCTGCGCGCCCTGACCTACGGGATGCCGGTCACGGGCGCGCTGTGGCAGCGCTTCGTCGCCGAGGCGGAGGCGGCGTTGACTCCGGACAGCGCGCTGTCGCGCACCCACGCCGGGGACTCGCTCTTCGGCCCGGGCGGCGAGATCCTCGCGGAGGTCGGCGAGGACGAGCCGGTGGAGGTCGCCTCGTGACCGCCACAGCCACCACCCCTGCCCCCACCCGGGACACCCCCCTCGTCATCGACGGCCTTCAATGCGGCCCCTACGACCGCGACGTCTTCCTCCAACTGCGCGCGGGCGGCGTGACCTGCGCGACGGCCACGGTCGCGTTCTGGGAGGACGCCGTCGAGACCATGGACGCGCTGGCCGCCTGGAACGACCTCCTCGCCGCCAACGCCGACCTGGTCGTTCCGGCACGCACCGCGGCCGACATCGAACGGGCGAAGGAGCAGGGCCGCACCGCCATCCTCCTGGGTGCGCAGAACGCCAGCCCGCTCCAGGGCCGGCTCGGATTCGTCCGCCTCTTCCACGACATGGGGCTGCGCGTGATGCAGCTGACGTACAACAACAACACCGAGTTCGGGGGCTCCTGTTACGAGGAGTCCGACCCGGGGCTGACCCGCTTCGGCCGTGAAGTGGTGCGCGAGATGAACGCGGTCGGGATGCTGGTCGACCTCTCGCACTCCGGCGAGCGCACCCGGCGGGACGCCATCGAGCACTCCGCGCTCCCGGTGGCCCTCACCCACGCCAATCCCCGTTCCCTGTACGACCATCCGCGCAACGCGGACGACGCCACGCTCAAGGCGCTCGCCGCGCGGGACGGGGTCGTGGGCCTCGCCACGTACCGCTCCATCTGCGGTCACTACGCACGCACCTTGGACGACTGGTGCGCGATGGTGGCCCGCACGGTCGACCTGGTCGGAGTGCGGCACGTCGCCATCGGCACGGACCTGAGCCCGAAGGCGGGGGCGGCGGAGTTCACGTGGATGCGCAAGGGGCGCTGGACACGCGGCGAACAGCGCGGCGCGGACCTCGGCACATCATCCGCCTCCGACACCGACACCACGGAGTGGCTCACCGACGCCTCCGGCCTCGCCCAAGTCGCCGGCAGGCTCGTCGACTTCGGCTTCGCACCCGACGAGGCGCACGCGGTGGTCGGAGGCAACTGGCTGCGCCTCTACTCCGCCGTTCTCGAAAGCGAAAGGCCGACGGGCCATGACATCTGAGCAGACAGCGAACATGCCACGCAAACCGGCGCAGGATCCGGCGCCGGCCACGGTGACACCGCCCCCGGACGATCCGGACGCACGCGCCGCCCGGCTGACGGCCCGCATCGACCGCCTCCCCATGACATGGGTGCAGGGCCGCATCCTCACCCAGGGCGGACTCAGCACCACCCTGGACGGCCTGGACCTGGGCATCATGTCCTTCCTGCTCCCGCTGATCACCACGGCGTTCGCGCTCACCGGCAGCGAGCAGGGCCTGATCGCGAGCGCGACGCTGGCCGGCGCGCTCGTGGGCGACCTGTCGCTCGCACTCCTTGGCAACCGGGTGGGCCGCAAGCCGCTGCTCCTGTGGTCCCTGGTCCTGTACAGCGGCTGCACACTGCTGTCGGCCGCCGCCCCCGACTACGGGTTCCTGCTGGCCCTGCGCTTCCTCGCGGGCGTGGGCGTGGGGATCAACGTCAACATCGTGATCCCTTACCTGGCCGAGTTCGCGCCGCGCGCGAAGCGAGCCACCTACGTCGGTTCCCTCGCCGGGTTCTTCGGCCTGGGGTACGTACTGGCCGCACTGGTGGGCACGTTCGTCGTGGCCCGCGTCGACCACGGGTGGCGCTGGGGCCTGGTCCTCGTGGGCCTGCCCGTGATCCTCGCCCTGTGGTGGCGGCGCAATCTGCCGGAGTCGCCGCGCTACTTGCTGCTCAAGGGCCGCGACGACGAGGCCGAGGCAGTCGTGACCAGACTGGAGGAATCGGTCCGCACCCGCACCGGCACACCCCTCCCCGCTCCCGAGCCGCCCGGAACGGCCGCACGCGACGAAGACCTGGGCGCGGCCGCACAGTTCACCGGCCTGTGGCGCGGCCCGTACCTGCGCCAGACGATCGTCGTATGGAGCATGTTCTTCGTCGCGAGCTTCGCCTACTACGGGTTCCTGACGTTCCTGCCCAGCATGCTGCTCGACCGGGGCATGAGCATCACCGACAGCTTCAGTTACGCGCTGCTGGTCGAGGTCGCCCAGGTGCTCGGCTACTACCCCGCGGCCTGGCTCGCCGACCGTACCGACCGCAAGTGGTCGATCGTGACCTGCCTCGCCGCGTCCACGCTCTGTGCCTTCCTCGTCTCGCAGGCCGATACCGACCTCTCGGTCCTCGTCCTCAGCCTGCTCCTCGGCTTCTTCCTGAACGGCCTCTACGCGCCGCTGTACACGTACCTCCCGGAGGTCTACCCGACGCAGCTGCGCTCGATGGCGGCAGCCACGTCGGACGCCTTCAGCCGGATCGGCGGCATCGTCGCCCCCATGCTCATCGGCACGATGTACGCCTCCCTCCGCTTCACCGGCGTCTTCACCCTCATCTGCGCGGTCCTCGCCGCGGGCTGCGTCCTCACGCTGACGCTGTCCACGGCCACGAAGGGCCGCTCGCTGGAGACGTTGTCGGGGGCGGGGTCATAGAGCGTCCGCGCCGATCAGCTCCTCCGCGAAGTGACAGGCCGCCAGCCTCCCGGCCACCTGTTCCAGCTCCGGCTCGGTGTGTCGGCACACGTCCCGCGCCACCGGACACCGTGTGTGGAACCGGCACCCCGAAGGCGGGTTCACCGGCGACGGCGGGTCACCGGCGAGGACGATGCGGCGGCGGCGCGGGGCGTCGGGCTTGCGGATCCGGTCGAGGGACGGTTCGGCCGACAGCAGTGCCCGGGTGTAGGGGTGGGCGGGCTGTTCGTAGAGGTGGGAGGCGTCGGCGTACTCGGCCACCTTGCCCAGGTACATGACCGCGATCCGGTCGGAGATGTGGCGTACGACGCCGAGGTCGTGGGAGACGAAGACCAGGCTGAGGCCCAACTCCCGTTGCAGGCGCAGCAGTAGATTGACCACTTGGGCCTGTACGGACAGGTCGAGTGCCGAGACGGGTTCGTCGCACAGGAGGACGTCGGGTCCGAGGGCGATGCCCCGGGCGATGCCGATGCGCTGGCGCTGTCCGCCGGAGAACTGGTGCGGGAACCGGTCGGCGTGCGCGGGCTCCAGGCCGACCAGTTCGAGCAGTTCCTCGACCCGGTGGCGGCGCCCCTGTTTCGGGACGGCGTCGGGGTGGACGTCGTACCCCTCTCCGATGATGTCCCGTACGCGCATCCGCGGGTTGAGCGAGGCGTACGGGTCCTGGAACACCACCTGGACGCGGCGTCGCCAGCGGCGCAGTGCGGCGCCGCGCAGCCGGCCGACGTCCTGGCCGTCGAAGGTGAGGCTGCCGGCGGTGGGTCGCTCCAGCGCGCACAGCAGGCGCAGCAGGGTCGACTTGCCGCAGCCGGACTCGCCGACGATGCCGAGGGATTCGCCCTTGCGCAGTTCGAGGTCGACGCCGTCGACGGCACGTACCAGGGACTTGGCGCGCCCGGGCCGCAGCCGGGGCGCGGTGGCGTAGTGCTTGGCCAGGCCGGTCGCCTGGAGGAGTATGTCGCTCATGAGGCGCCTCCGGCCAGTGAGGGGGTCTGCGTGGTGTCGAGGGTGTCCGCGAGGTGGCAGGCGGCCTTGCGGGGGCCACCGCTCGACAGGGCTTGCAGCTCGGGGCGCTCGGTGGCGCACAGGTCGATCGCCTTGGAGCAGCGCGGCCTGAAGGGGCAGCCGCTCGGCAGGCGCAGCATGTTGGGCGGGGTGCCGGGGATGGCGGGCAGTTCGAGACCCTTCATCTCGCTCGACGGCATCGAGCGCAGCAGGCCCTGGGTGTAGGGGTGGGCCGGATCACCGAGGACGAGCGCGGTGGGGCCCGATTCGATGACCCGGCCCGCGTACATGATGACGAGATCGTCGGCGATCTCGGCGGCGACGCCCAGGTCGTGGGTGATGAGGACGACGCCCATGTCGCTGTCCTGCTGGATCTCCTCCAGGAGTTCGAGGATCTGGGCCTGGACGGTGACGTCGAGCGCGGTGGTCGGTTCGTCGGCGATGAGCACCTCGGGGCCGAGCGCGAGCGCCATGGCGATCATGACGCGCTGGCGCATGCCGCCGGAGAACTCGTGCGGGTAGTCGCGCACCCGCGCGCGGGCGCTGGGGATGCCGACCCGGTCGAGCATGTCGGCGGCCCGGCGCATGGCGTCCTTGCGGGACATGCCGCGGTGCACCTGGTACAGCTCGGCGATCTGGCGGCCGACCGTGTGCACGGGGTTGAGGGCGGACAGGGCATCCTGGAAGACGAGCGAGATGCGGCTGCCGATGATCCGGCGTCGCTGCTTCTCGGGGATCGCGATCAGGTCCTGGCCGTCGAAGAGTGCGCTGCCCGTGCGGACGCGGCCCGGCGGTGTGTCGAGGATGCCTGTGATGGCCTGCGTGGAGACGCTCTTGCCGGAACCGGACTCGCCGAGGACGACGAGCGTCTTGCCCCGGTGCAGGGACCAGGAGACCTCGTCGACGGCGCGCAGGGTGCCACCCTGTGTGTCGAACTCGACGGTGAGGTCGGTGACTTCGAGCAGCGGGGCGGTGTGCTCGACGGTGTCGGTGGCGGTCATGTCCGCGCTCACCTCCGCAACTTCGGGTCGAGCGCGTCCCGCACGGTGTCGCCCATCATCATGAAGGACATCACCGTCAGCGTCAGGAACAGCGCGGGGAAGAGGAACAGGTGGATGTCGTCGCGGTAGGACGCGGCGATGGCGATCTGCAGGCCCCAGGAGATGGTGGGCGGCTGCAGCCCGATGCCGAGGAAGGTCAGCGCGGCCTCGGTGCCGACGGCGACACCGACCGAGAGCGTGGTGAGGGAGAGCAGCGGAGCCACGGAGTTCGGGAAGATGTGTTTGCGCAGGATGTGCGGGGCGGTCGCGCCGAGCACCCGGGCGGCCAGCACGTACTCGCGGCTGCGCACGGACAGCACCGTGGAACGCATCAGGCGCATCCCGGCGGGCCAGCCGAGCAGCACGATCACGAAGGCGATCGTCCACACCGAACGGGCCGAGAAGGCCTGGAGGATGACGATCATCGCGACGAGGCCGGGCAGCGCGAACAGTACGTCGGCGGTGCGGGAGACCAGGCCGTCGACGAACCCGGGGAAGTATCCGGCGAGCATGCCGAGGGTGCAGGCCACCACGAAGCCGACGAGGCTGACGGAGACGCTGACCAGGACCGAGGGGCGGGCGCCGTAGATGACATTGGCGAAGTAGTCGCAGCCCTGGATGTCGTAGCCGAACCAGTGCGCCGCGGAGGGTCCGACCTTGCTGTACCGCAGGTTGCAGGCGGTGGGATCGGCTGAGGTGAACAGGCGTGGGAAGGCCGCCATCGCGACGATGACGAGGATCACCACACCGGACAGGACGAACCGCGGCTTGCGCAGCAGTTCGCGCAGGACCGCGGCGCCCGCGGGGGCGTCCTCTGCGGTCGGCTCGGTCTCGGTCGCCACGACCAGCGCGGGGCTAGACATGACGCACCCGCGGGTCGAGGAGGCCGTAGAGCAGGTCGACGATCAGGTTGACGACCATGTAGCCGATGAGCAGGACAGTGGAGAGAGTGACGACGACTCCGCCCTCCTTCATTCCGATCGAGCGGAACATGAACTGGCCGATGCCGTTGAGGTTGTAGATGCCCTCGGTGATGATCGCGCCGCCGAGCGTGCCGGCCAGGTCGAGCCCGATGAACGTGATCACGGGGAGCAGGGCGTTGCGCAGCACGTGGCGCCAGAGAATGCGCTGCGGGGACAGTCCCTTGGCGCGGCCGGTGCGCACGAAGTCGGCGCCCGCCACCTCCACGAGGCTGGTGCGGGTGATGCGGGCGAGCCCGGCGAAGCCCAGCACGCCGAGGACCGTGGCGGGCAGCAGATAGCTGGTGGGCCAGCCATCGGCGCTGCCGGAGACCGGGAACCAGCCGAGCTGGACGCTGAACAGTGACTGGGCGAAGAACATGACGACGAGACCGGGCACGGCGAGCACCGCGAGGGTGGCGCCGAGCAGCGCCCGGTCCACGAGCCCGTCGCGCCGCCAGCCGGCGTAGATGCCGAACAGCAGGCCGAACACGGTCTGGATGGCGAGGGCGGTCAGTCCGAGCTGGAGGGTGACCGGCCAGCGCAGGGCGAGCTGTTCGCCGATGTCCTGGCCGTCGAAGGTCTGGCCGAGGTTGCCCTGCAGCAGGTTCCCCATGAAGTGCAGGTACTGGGAGAACAGCGGATCGTCGAGGTGGTAGTAGGCGCGCTTGGCCGCGATCACCGAGGGGGCGAGCGGCTTGTCGCCGGACAGTGCCTGTATGGGGTCGCCGGGCAGGGCGAACACCATCGCGTAGACGATGAACGTCACGATGATCCCGATCGGCACCATGATGATCAGGCGCCGGAGCGCATACCTGAACATCGTGGATCTCCTTGTGGTGTCGGGGAGTTGTGTCGGGGAGTTCAGCGGGAGACGGTCGACCAGACCGGGTTGAGCCCGGCGTACGGGGAGTCCAGCGGCTCGACCCCGGGGGCGTGCAGATAGGCGTCCGGCTTGTGGTACAGCGGGATCATCGGCATCTGCTCGGCCTCCAGGTCTTCGGCGGCCTGGTACTTCTTGATGGCCGCGGCCGGGTCCGCGAGCGCGTTGCCCTCGTCGATCAGCTTGTCGAGGGCGGGGTTGCTGTAGCGGGCGCCGTTCACGTCGCCGTGGCTGCCGACGATGGGGGTGAGCCAGTCCTCGATGGACGGGTAGTCGTGGCCCCAGCCGGCCAGGTACATGCCGTCGATCTTGCCCTTGCTGAACAGGGAGCTGAGGTCGATGGCGGGCTTGCCGACGTAGGCGACCTTGATGCCGAGGTTCTGCCGCCACATGTTGCCCAGCGCCTCGGCGAAGACCCGCTGCCCGGGGTCGTCGCTGTTGTAGTACATCTTCAGTGTGCCCGGGAAGCCACCCGCCTGCTTCAGGAGCGCCTTGGCCTTGGCTACGTCCAACGTACAGGCGTCACAGGTGTGTTCGCGGTACCCGGGCAGCGAGGGCGCGGTGAACGAGGTGGCGGGGAAGGAGCCCGCGCGCAGCTTGGTGAGGGCCTTGCGGTCCAGGGCGAGCGACAGGGCGCGGCGCACCTTCGGATCCTTGTACGGGGCGGAGTTGACCGGCGGCGCGAGGTAGGTCATGTTCACCGCGGCCTTGGACACGGCACCCCTGCCGGGGGCGTCCTTCTTGTAGGTGTCGCCCTTGGTGTCGGGGACGATGGTGTAGTCGACGTTGCCCGCGAGGAACTCGTTGTAGGCGGTCTCCGGGTTGGAGAAGAACCGGTAGGTGAGCTGGTCCGCCTCCGGACCCTTGAGCGGGTACTTCTTGTTGCGCACCATGACGACCGGCTGCCCGGCCTTCCACTCGGACTTGAGCTTGTACGGCCCGTAGCCGATCGGCTTGTGGTCGTAGGCGTCGGGGTCCTTGAGCACCTCGGGGGCGAGCGCGACGGAGCCGTAGTACATCAGCGTCGTCGGGTACGGGGAGAAGGCCTTGTCGAGCGTGACCCGGAAGGTGAGGTCATCGAGCACCTTCAGGCCCGACATCGTTGTCTTCTTGGGTTTGCCGCTCGCCGGGTTGAGGTCGTCGTAGCCCTTGATGCGGCTGAAGAAGCCGTTGTTCTTGTAGCCGTGGGGCGCGTAGGCCGTGTAGTTCCAGGTGTCGACGAACGCCTTGGCGGTCAGCTTCTCGCCGTTGGTGAACGTCCAGCCCGGTTTGAGCTTGACGGTCCAGGTTCTGGCGTCCTTGGAGGTGACGGAGTCGGCCACCACGTACTTCAGCTTGCCGGTCTTCTGGTCGAGGTCGGTGAGCGGAGCCCACATGGCCCAGGCGAGCTGGATGCTGGTGGAGCTGTTGTCCTTGGCCGGGTTGATGGCGGGTATCTCGTTCTTCGACGCCACGACGACGGACTTCTTGCCGCCCGAGGCGCCGTCGTCGGAGCTCCCGGACGAGCAGGCACTGGCGGCGACGGCCACCGCGAGGGCGGTGACGGCGTGGGCCGCATGACGAGATCGGCGCATGCGCTTCTCCTTGGTGTCTCGGGGGTGCGTGGACTGCGGGTGCTGCTCGGCTGTGGACCGGCGGGGAGTCACCCGGCCCGCGAGCCGGGAGACGTCAACCGGTCGGCCAGTAAGGGCAGTTCGGCCGCGTCCGCGTCGGCGATCCGCGCGCCGAGCGCTCGTACGACCAGCGGCCGCCCCGCGCAGACACGGGCCAGGGTGCGGGCCGCGGCCGGCTGCGCGGCGACCCGGTCGGCGCCGGCCACCCGGGTCAGCATGCGCAGCGACTCCTCTTCGCGCAGATAGGACAGCGGCACGGCCGACCGCCCGGGCAGCGTGGCGAGACGGGACCGGCTGGTGACCAGCACCGCACAGCCAGGTCCACCCGGCAGCAACTGCCGGACCTGCGCCTCGTCATGGGCGTCGTCGAGCAGGACCAGCAGACGGCGGCGCGCGGTGAGGGTGCGGAAGCGGGCTGCCCTGTGGGCGGCACCGTCGGGCAGCTCCGCGGGAGGTACGCCGAGATCGGTCAGGAGCCGGCCCAGTACGTCGGCGGGTTCGGCCGGGCTCCCGGTGGCGCCACCGAGTTCCGCGTACAGCTGACCGTCCGGGAAGCGGGGTGCGACCTGGTGGGCCGCGTGCACGGCGAGGGCGGACTTGCCGACGCCGGGTGGCCCCGTGACCAGGATGCTGGGGCCGGCCACGACGCCGTGCTGTGCTGCCAGCAGGTGGCGCAGTCGGCCCAGTTCGGATGCACGTCCCGAGAAGTCGGCGATGTCTCTGGGCAGTTGTGCGGGAACGAGAGGAACAGTGGCGGCGCGAGGCTGCAGCCAGGGGTCCGCAGCGAGGATCCGCTCGTGGGTACGGGCCAGGCGCAGCCCCGGCGGCACGCCGAAGTCGGCGAGCAGGGCTCGCCGGATGTCCTGGTAGACCTCCAGCGCCTCCCCCGTCCGACCGCCCCGATGGAGGGCGAGCATGAGCAGGGCGTGCAGCCGCTCGTGGTGCGGGTGGGCGCGGACCAGGGGTCTCAGCACCTCGACGGGTTCCTCGGAGGCGCCGAACTCCAGGAGCACTTCGGCGTGTTCGAGGCGAGCGGCGAGCCGGAGTTCACCGAGCCGCAGGCGTTCCGCCGCCACGAACGGGGCGGCCGCCCCCGCCAGGGCCTCCTCGCCCGTCCATACGGTCAGCGCCCGCTCGTATCCGGACCGGGCGGCGTCGAGATCCCGGTTGCGGCGGGCGCTGCGGGCCCCTGCCACGGCGTCCTCGAAGCGCCACAGGTCGAGGTCGTCGCGGCCGAGTTCGAGGCCGTACGCGGTGTTGCGGGTGACGAGGACGCGGGGTGAGGTGCGGCGCGGGCGGTCGGGTTCGAGGACCTTGCGCAGGCGCGCCGCGTAGGTCGCCAGGAGTCCGTGGGCGCCGGCCGGAGGGCGCTCACCCCACAGGGCGGACACCAACTCGTGCCGTTCCACCGGCCGGCCGCCGTGCAGCAACAGCACGGCGAGCAGCGCGAGTTGCTGAGGTGTACCGAGACGGAGGCCGGTACCCGCACGCAGCGCACGGACCGGCCCGAGGACCTCGTAGCGCACGACGTCCCGCCATCCGGTGCCAAGCGTTTCCATGCCCTACTCCCTCCCTGCTTCCGGACAGGCGCGGCACCTCGCTCCGGCGCCCGGGAAGGCACCGGCGACGGAACCGGTAGGACACGGCGCTCCGACCGCCCGCAGGGCAGCGGATCACCGCGTGCGTCATCACTGCCGACTCACTCGTGACCAAGGAGTCATCTGATGAATGCGGGAATCTTGGCAGGTGCCCGCCACCCGCACAACCCCTCTTGCTCGGCATTCAATATGCCGCCCATCGCCAGGAGTTGAAGTCATACGATGACTCCCCGGCCGGCTACAGAGGGGGAGGTAACCGATGTCGGCAGTGGAGAAGGCGTTCCACGGGTTGCGTCGGATGATTGCCACGGAGCGCCTGGGGCCCGGCGAGCGGATACCCGCCGAGGCCGACCTGTGCGCCGAACTCGGTGTGTCCCGGGGACCGTTGCGCGAGGCCGTGCGCATGCTCGCGGCCTTGGGCGTGATCGAGCCGCGGCACGGTTCCGGCACCTATGTCTCCGGGCTTCGCCCCCAGGACCTGATCGGCAGCCTGTCACTCACGGTGGACCTGCTGCCGCTGACCGGGCTGCTCGAGATGTACGAGATCCGGCGGCTGCTGGAGGGGCACGCCGCGGCGCGTGCGGCGGCGCGGCGCACCGACAACGATGTGCGGATCCTCAACGGCCTTGTCGAGGCGATGGAGTTGACGGACGACCCCGACAAGGCCTCCGAGCTCGACCACGACTTCCACTGCGAGATCGCACGGATCGGCGCGAACCCCACGCTCGCCGCGCTGATCTCGGTCTTCCGCTCCCGTTCCCGCAAGTACCAGATCTTCACGCTGCCCGAGGGCCCGCACCTGCGGCGCCGCAGCGACGAGGGCCATCGGGAGCTGGCCCGGGCGATCTCCGACCGCGATCCGGCCGCGGCCACGTGCGCGGCCCACACACACGTGGCACAGGCCGAACAATGGCTGCGCGAACTGATGCCGGCCGTCGGCGGGCCCGACGGCGAAGCCGGCCCCGCACCGGCCGCGACGCGGGACGGTACGGGGCCGGTGTGAGGTGATGCGGGGCCCGTGCGGGGCTGATGAAGCTCAGCGCGTGAGGGTGGACGGGATCGGATCGACTCCCGCGTAAGGGGAGTTGAGGGGTGCGACCCCCTTGGCGTGCAGGTAGATGGGGCTGACGAGGGACAGCGGGATGATCGGCATGTCCGCGGCGGCCATGTCCTCCACCTTCTGGTATGCCTTGATCGCCCGCTGCTGGTCGGCGATGCCATTTGCCGTCTGCAGCGCCTTGTCGACCTCGGGGTTGTCGTACTTGCCGGTGTTGACATCGCCGTAGGAGGCGAAGACCGGGGTGAGATAGTCCTCGATCGACGGGTAGTCGTGACCCCAGCCCTGCATCCGGACGCCGTCGAGCTTGCCCGCGTCGTCCAGCTTGCCGATCTCGCTGCCCGGCTGGCCGTCGTACTTGACCTTGATGCCGAGCTTCTGGCGCCACATGTTGCCGATCGCCTCCGCGTAGACCTGGCTGCCGGAGTCGTCGGTGGAGTAGTAGATCTTCAGCGCGCCGGGGAATCCGCCCGCCTCGCTCAGCAGCTTCTTCGCCTTGGCCACGTCCAGCTTGCAGTCACCACATGTGTCGTCGCGGTGGCCCGCGATGCTCGGCGGTGTGAAGGACGTCGACGGGACACTGCCGGGCTTCAGCTTGGCGAGCGCGGCGCGGTCCAGGGCGAGTGACAGGGCCCGGCGCACCTTGAGGTCGTCGTACGGCTTCACGTTGACGTGCAGGACCAGATAGCCCGTCTGGTTGGCCGCCTTGGCCTGCAGATACCGGCCCGCGGCCTCCTGCTTGTACGTATCGATCTTGGATGTCGGCAGCGGCGCGAAGTCCAGGTTCCCGGCGAGGAACTCGTTGTAGCCGGTCTCCGGATTGGCGAAGAACCGGAAGCTGATCGACTCGGCGTCGGGAACGTCCCCGCCCTTGTAGCCCTTGTTGCGCACCAGATTGACCGACTGTCCGGGCTTCCAGGCGCCGTCCAGCTTGTACGCCCCGTAGCCGATCGGCTTGTGGGTGTACTTCTCCGGGTCCTTCAGCACTTCGGAGGCGAGTGCCGTGGCACCGAGATAGCTGAGGGTCGTCGGGTACGGCGAGAACGGCTGCTTCAGCTTCACCTGGAACGTGAGGTCGTCGATGACCTTCAGGCCGGAGAGCGTGTCGCGCTTCGGTTTCCCCTTCGCCGGGTTGAGCGCCTCGTAGCCCTCGACCCGCTGGAAGAAGCCGTTGTTGGCGAAGCCGTTCGCCCCGTACGCGGTGTAGTTCCACGTGTCCACGAAGGACTTCGCGGTGAGCTTCTCGCCGTTGGTGAACGTCCAGCCCGGCTTGATCTTGATGGTCCAGGTCCTGGCGTCCTTGGACTTGATCGAGTCGGCGACCACATTGCGCAAGTGGCCGTCCTTCGGGTCGACCTGGGTGAGCGGCGCCCACAGCGCGGACTCGATCTGGATCCCGGTCGCGCCGAGATCGTTCTGCGGGATCAGGTGCGGCACCTCCGCTGCGGTGCCGATGGTGAGGTGCTTGCCTCCGGCTCCGCCGCCCGTACTGTCCGAGCCTCCGGAGCCGCCCGAACAGGCAGCCAGGGAGAGTGCCAGAGCCGCGGCCGCCACCGCACCACCGACGCTGCGCGTTCGTCTCATCGAAGCTCCTCGCGGGTGACGGAACGGGCCCAGGCCCCCGCCACGTCGACATCTGGTGAACGGGCGGCGACGGTAGGGAGCCGTCCGATCGCACGTCAAGGACGCCGGACGCCTCTGCGTCCGGCGTCCTGCGGCGGCATGTCCCATGTTCGGCGACTGTCCGCGAGGAAGATTTCCGGCGTCTCGGATGGGAGGGGGCATCCGAGGGCATCGATGGGCGGCTTGGTGTCACGCACCGTCAACTCTGTTCCGCAGGAGCGGATTACGCGCGTGGCACGGGACTCGTCGAGACGTCCATTCGGCGTCCATCGCCGTCCCTCCTCAGCACTCCGTGAACCCCACCCCCTCCGGAACCGCCCCGCCGGGATCCGTCTCGTAGCGGGTCAGGGCCGCCACCTTCTCCGCCGAGGAGCTGGCCGGGTCGAAGCGGTGTTCCAGCCACTCGGAGGTGAGTTTGCGGGCCAGTTCGAGGCCGACCACGCGCTGGCCCATGCACAGCACCTGCGCGTTGTTGCTCTTCACCGAGCGTTCCACGGAGTACACGTCGTGGGCGGTCACCGCGCGGATGCCGGGGACCTTGTTCGCGGAGATCGCCACGCCGAGGCCCGTGCCGCAGATGAGCAGGGCGCGGTCGGCGCGGTCCTCGGCGACGAGGCGGGCCGCGGCCACGCCGATGTGCGGGTAGGCGGTCGTGCCGTCGGCCTCCACGCCGACGTCGAGTACCTCGGAGACGCGCGGGTCGGCCTGGAGGTCGGCCTTGATGCGCTCCTTGTACTCGAAGCCGGCGTCGTCGCAGCCGACGACCAGACGCAGCCGGTCCGTCATGCCGTTGTCACTCCTTGTCGGTTCTGTTCGAGTGGCTGATCGTGTGGCCGGCCACCCTGTGCGTGCGGAGTCCTGGCCAGTGCCGTCACGATCAGGGCAAGCGAGGTCGCTCCCGCGTCGGGGGTGCCCAGGCTGCGCTCCGCGAGCGGCCGGGCCCTGCCGATCTTGGGGCGCAGGTCCTTCGTCGCCTCGGCGGCGTGGGTCGCCGCCTCGGCCGCCGCGCGCCAGGCCTCGGCCGGGTCGACACCGGAGTCATTTGCCTCTTGCAGTGTGTCGGCGAACGGGAGCAGGGCGTCGAGCATGGTCTTGTCGCCCGGTGCCGCCCGGCCCAGGTCGCCGATAGCGTCGGCGAACGCCCGTACGCCCCTGACGACATCGGCGGCCTTGTACGACTCCGCCGCGTCGTCCAGTGAGCGTCCGAACGCTTCCAGTGCCGCGCCCCAGAGCACGCCCGAGGTGCCGCCCGCGTACTCGGCCCAGGACTGGCCCGCCTGTCGCAGCAGCCATCCGGCGCCGGCCTCCCGGCTCGCCTGTTCGGCCCGCTCCGCGGCGAACCGGGCGCCCCGGACCATGCCCCGGCCGTGGTCACCGTCTCCGGCGACCGCGTCGATGCGTCCCAGTTCCTCCTCGTTGTCCACCATGGTGTGGTGGATGGTCGACAGAGCGCCGCGTATGGCGTCGGCGAACTCCCTTGCTGCGGGGGAGGATTCGGGGATCTCGGTGACCGCCGCCGCGCCGCCGTTCGCGTCGGCGGCGTGCAGGCCGGTCAGCGGTGCGCGTGCCTTGCGGTACGCCGGGGTGTAGGCGTCGGCGCGCCAGCGCGGCTCGAGGTCCTCGTCCAGCCACATCAGGGTGAGCGAGCAGCCACCCATGTCGAGGCTGGTCACGAGCTCGCCCACCTCGGGGTCGACGATCTCGATCCCGCGCTCCCGCAGGCGTGCGGACACCCGGCCCCAGAGCAGGAAGAGTTCCTCGTACTTGGTGGCACCGAGGCCGTTGAGGATCGCGCCCACCCGGCGGCCCGCGGAGGCGGGTGTCTCCTGGAGGATGCGTTCCACGAGCAGCGCCGCCAGCTCGTCGGCCTTCAGCATCGGTACGTCCTCGATGCCGGGCTCGCCGTGGATGCCGAGGCCGAGGCCCAGATGTCCCTGGGGCACCTCGAAGAGCGGCTCCCCCGCGCCCGGCAGCGTACAGCCGGAGAAGGCCACGCCCAGGCTGCGCGTCGCGGCGTTGGCGGCGCGGCCGAGGCGTTCCACCTCGTCGAGGCCGAGGCCCTCGGCGGCCGCCGCGCCCATCACCTTGAAGACCGTGAAGTCGCCCGCGATGCCCCGGCGCCTGCCCTCTTCCTCGGCCGACGCCACGTCGTCGGTGACGATCACGATCCGGGTGTCGATGCCCTCGGCGTTGAGCCGGTCCGCGGCGATCCGGAAGTTCAGCACGTCCCCGGCGTAGTTGCCGAAGCTGAGGATCACTCCCCTTCCCTGGTCGGCGGCCTTCGCGACCGAGTAGACCTGGGTCGCCGACGGCGAGGTGAAGACGTTGCCCACCACCGCGCCGTGGGCCATGCCCGGTCCGACCGTTCCGCAGAAGGCGGGGTAGTGGCCCGAGCCGCCGCCGATGACGACCGCCACCTGTGGCCGTTCGCCGCGGTGGGCGACGACACCTCCGGGTACTCCGCGCAACCGGTCCGCGTACAGGTCGAGAAAGCCGGCCAGTTGGTCCTCGGCGAAGTTCGCCGGGTCGTCGAAGAGTCTGGTCACGAGGGAACCTCCAAAACAACTACGCTGCATCGCGCGTGGGTTCGCGGTCGGGATCGGCGGGCCGCGGTCGGAGTCAGCGGGCCATGACGGCCCCGGCCTGCTCCTCCTGTGAACTGGGCTCGCTCTGGCGCACGTTGAGGAACGAGACCATGACGAAGGCCGCGCCATAGAGCACGACGAACGCCCACACCACTCCGGCGTTTCCGAGGCCGACGGAGAGCACGGCGGCGACCACCGCGGAGCCGAGGAACGAGGCACCACCTGCCGCCGTGGTGTACATGGCCATGGCCGCGCCCTTGAACTCCGCCGGCACGAGCGCCGGCATGATCGCGCCCATCGGCACGAACCCGGCGAGCAGGCAGCCGAACACACAGCCCGCGACGACGGACACCCAGAAGCCCCAGGTGGATCCGGCGGGCACCAGCTGCGGCACGTACCACCAGGCGAGCAGGCCGATGGAGGAGCCGAACACACCGAACCACTGCACGGTGCGGCGCCAGCCCCAGCGGTCGCCGATGGCGCCGAACAGGGCGTTGACGAGGATGTTCGTCGCGTAGACGAGGACGGTCATGGTGAGCCAGCGGCTCTGTCCCCAGCCCCGGTCGTCCGCGATCACTCCGGGCAGGATGATGAACATGCCGTACTGCGGGGCGGTGTTGATCAGTCGCACGAGGAAGCCCATGAGGACCTTGGGCTGACGTGCCGTCAGGCGCAGGCCCGCGGACAGGACTTCGAAGGAGGACTTGTCGGCCGGGGCCACCCGCTGCGATCCGTGCGGCTCCTTGACGGCGAACCGGGCGATCAGGAAACCGATCACCACCAGCGCCGTGGATGCCGCCATGGCGCCCGTCTCGCCGCCGGTCGAACCGCCGAACGCCGGGATCATGCCGAGTGCGAACAGCGAGCCCAGCGTGGGCAGTCCGCCGGTGAACATGACGTAGAACCAGCCGACCGCGGCGCCGTTGCGCTCCTTCGGCGATACGAGGTTCACCCACACCAGGAAGGCGAAGGCGAACAGCGGGTAGCCGAAGCCGCGCAGGAAGTAGGTCAGGAAGACCATGGGCATGCTGCCGGCGGCGAGGCCCGCCAGGAACAGCGCCTCGAACACGACCCACACGACGGTGCCGAGCAGCATGACCCGCCGCGGACCCCACAGGTCGGTGAGGGCTCCGGAGAGGTAGCTGCCGACCAGTACGGCCACGCCGTACATGGAGATGATGGTGCTGGCCGTCGCGGTGGTGCTGCCCAGGACGTGTTCGATGTGCGGGGCGATGAAGTTGGACTCGGTGCCGTTGCCGGTCATGAAGACCAGGACGGCGAGGAAGCCCCAGCGCAGCGGGTGGGGTATGCCCATGCGGTCGAGCCGGGTCTCGGGGGCCTTCGCGGACCCGGTGGCCGCCGCCGTCACGCGACCACCGCTTCGGACTCGGCGTTCGGCAGGATGGACACCTTCACGGAGGCGCCGGAGGTGTCCGCGACCAGATCGAGCGCCTTCTGGAAGTCGGCCAGGCCGAACTGGTGGGTGCAGATGTCGTCGACCGGCACCTTGCCCTCCTCCAGGAGGCGGATCGCCGCGGGCCAGCAGTGCGGGCCCAAGTGGGCGCCGCGGACGTCGAGTTCCTTGTCGTCGGAGATGATCGACCAGTCGACCGTGACGTCCGAGCCGAAGACCGAGTACTCGACGTACGTGCCCAGCTTGCGCAGCAGGTTGAGGCCCTGCGAGACCGCGGGCGTCGCGCCGGTGCCCTCCAGGTAGACGTCGGCGCCGTAGCCGTCGGTCATCTCCTTGACGCGGGCGACGACGTCTTCCTTGGCGGGGTTGAGGACGATGTCGGCGCCCGTGCGGCGGCCCAGTTCGAGCTTGTTGTCGTCCAGGTCGAGCGCGATGATCTTGAGCGGGTTCTTCTGCCGGGCGCCCGCGATGAGGCCCAGGCCGATCGGCCCGCAGCCGGCGACCACCACGACGTCCTCGAAGTGGATGTCGGCGCGCTCCACCGCGTGCAGCGCGCAGGACAGCGGCTCCGCGTACGCGGCGTGGTGCGGCGCGAGGTCGTGCGAGACCTTGTGGGCGCGGGCCTTCGACGGAACCACCATGTACTGCGCCATGGCGCCGTGGTGGTTGCGGAAGCCGAACATGTCGTGCGGGCCGCACATCCAGTACTGACCGCGCCGACAGTAGCGGCACTCTTCGCACGGCACGATCTGCTCGCACGCGATGCGGTCGCCGACGCTCACGTTCTGGGCCGCGAGCGCGGCGTCGTCGCCGGCCACCACCACGCCGACGAACTCGTGACCGGGGATGATGCCGCGCTGCGCCCACGCCGGGCGGTTCTCGTCGCCCCAGAACTTGGGGGCGCCGTGGTAGCACTTGAGGTCGCTCGCGCACACCCCCACCGCCTCGGTCCGCAACAGCAGCTCACCGGGACCCGGTGTGGGGACATCGACCTCTTCGAGACGATAGTCCTCGGGCCCGTGGACGACCACGGCCTGCATTCGCTTCGGCACACTGATCACTACTACCTCCATTGGCAGTCGGCTCTTGCGCGGATGAGATGCGGTTGGGGGACACGGATCCGTGTGGGGGTGGATCCGGTGGGAGCACGGTGGTTCAGGGGTGGGTCACGGTGGTTCGGGGGTCGGTCAGGTGGCTCGGGACTCCGGCTTTTCCGGGCTCAGGGCGGCGACCTGCACATTGACGCCGTCCTCGCGCAGCGCCTCCAACTCGGGCCCGGAGATGCGGTCGTCGACGATCACGAGGTCGAAGTCGCTGAGCGGGGCGACCCGGTGCAGCGCCCGTTTCTGGAACTTGGTGTGGTCGACGAGCAGGATCCGGCGCTGGGCGGCCTCCAGGAGCGCCCGCTTGACCAGGATCGCCTCCTGCGACTGGTGGTAGCAGTGGCCGTCCGCGACCGCCGACGTCGAGATGAAGACGGTGTCGGCGCGCAGGGGTTTGATGCGGTCGCAGGTCGCCATGCCCTGGAAGGCGTCGTAGTGCGGGTCGTAGCTGCCGCCGAGCGAGATCAGCTCGATGCCGGGGCGGCCCGCGAGCGCGTTGACGATGGCGAGGAAATTGGTGATGACGGTGAGCTGTCCGCTCTCGGGCAGCGCGCGGGCGAGGGCGAGGGACGTGGTGCTGTCGTCCAGCAGGATCGCCTGACCGCGGTCGATGTGCTCCAGGGCGGCGCCGGCCAGCGCCTTCTTGGCCTCGCCCTGCTGGGTCGTCCGGTAGCGGACGTTGCTCTCGAAGAGCACGGACTGCTGGGCCGTGGCCGCCCCGCGCGTCTTGCGGAGCCACCCCTCATCGGCGAGACGGTCCAGGTCGCGGTGGATCGTCATCACGCTGACCCCCAGCTCACGCGCCAGGTCCTCGATGCGGGCCGAGCCTAGCTCGAGCACCCGGTCGCGGATGCGCTCCTGGCGCGCCTGTGGGTTCAGCAACTCTGCTGAACCCGTGGGGAGTTCATCGGGGCTCACAGCGGTTCCTTCCTGCCGTCGCCCGACAAGCTAACAGCGGACCCCTCAAACACAACACCCCTCGTGTTAGGAATGTGTTCTGTCTTGTGATGCGCGCCCCCGATCGCGGTGCCGGGCCACGGCGTCGTTGTTGGCGCAGCGCACCGAGCAGTAGGCGCGGCGGCCGTTGCGGGAGGTGTCGACGAAGGCCAGGGCGCAGCTCCGGCGTGCGCAGCGGCCGAGGCGGTCGGCGTCGGCCGAGCAGATGACGTAGGCGAGCCCGGCGGCCGTGACGGCACGAATGTGTGCGGCCGCGTCGGCACCGATCGCGCTGTAGTGCAGGTGGGGCTGCCCGTCGTGCAGGGAGATCCGGGGGCTGCTCGATGCGTCCGCGAGGAGTTCGTTGACCGCTTGGCAGCGCTCTTCGAGGTCCTGTCGCCCGAAACACGCGGCGAGCCTCCGGCTCCATTCCCAGATCGATTCGACCTGCGCGGGCGTGAGCGCGCGGTTCACGACGCCGTGCGCGGCGAGCAGTGTCTCCAGGTCCTCGGGGCGTGGTGTCTCCGTCAGATTGACCAGGTCGGCGGCCAGCCGGGCGGCCTCGCCGCCGTAATGGTTGAAGTGCATAAGGGCATTACAGCACCGTGGGGCGCGAACAGCGCCGACGATGTGGAGGACCCCGATGGGCGTGGCAGCGGAGGATCCCCGAGCGCGATCGCAGGGAGCCGCGACGGCACCGGCGCTGATGATGCTGGCCCAGATCGCCGGCCTCCAGGTGGGTTCCGCGGTCGCCAAGGGCGCGTACGTGTCCGCGGGGCCCACGGCGCTGGCCGGTATGCGGCTGTGCTTCGCCGCCGCGGTCCTGTGGCTGCTCGTCCGGCCGCGGCTGCGGGGGATCTCGGCCGCGCAGTGGCGAGCGGCCGTCGCGCTCGGCCTGGTCCTCGCGGCCATGAACCTGGCGTACTTCCAGGCCATCAGCCGGCTCCCGATCGGCGTGGCCGCAACGCTCGAACTGCTCGGCCCGCTGACCTTGTCGATCGCCCTGTCCCGCCGGATCGAGCACCTCGTGGTGGCGTTGCTGGCCCTGGCGGGCGTCCTGCTGCTGGCGGCCCCCGGCGCCTCGCTGCCCGCCGCCGGGCTTCTCCTGGGAGGCGCCGCCGCGGTGTGCCGGGCCGGGTATGTGGTCCTGAGCCGGCGGGTCGGGCGGCTGTTCCCCGACTGGACGGGGCTGACGCTGGCGCTGGCGGTCGGCGCCTGCGTGCTGACCCCGGTCACCGCCGTCACCGATGGTGACCGGGTGGCGGCCCACCCTTCCGTCCTGCTCACCGGGCTGCTCGTGGCGCTGTTGTCCTCGCTGATCCCGTACTCGCTGGACATGACGGTGCTGCGGCGCATCGACGCCCGCGCCTTCGGTGTGCTGCTCGCGCTGAGCCCCGCCGTGGCGGCCGGCATCGGTTTCGTACTGCTGCGTGAGGAGTTGACGGGACGCCAGCTGGGGGCGGCCGCGTTGATCGTCCTGGCCGGTGTGTGGTCGGTGCGTCGCGCCGCCCGATCCGCCGGATCGCCGACGTAACGGACGAGATGCCGTGTCTACGTAATGGTCAAGATGTATTGAACCCTGACCCACCACAGATTCCTTCGGCAGAACTACGCTCGTCCTTGTCCCGCCGGCCCGGCGGACCCGAGGTACCCGACGTACACGACGTACACGACGTACACGACGTACACGACGGAAAAGAGGACTGAGTTGCATGGCTGAAGGAACGAGCCCGTCCGTCAAGGGAACGAGGCCGTCCGTCATACGGTCGCCCGGCGTCCCGCCCCTGATGACGGTGGTGCTCTGCTGCTTCTCGGGGTTCGCGCTGCTGCTGCCCGTGTCCCCTCAGTGGGCCCTGGACGGAGGGGCCGACGAGTTCGGCGCCGGACTCGTCACCGCCGTCCTGATGACCATGACGGTCGCATCCCAGCTCTGCGTCAAGGCCACCCTGCGCAAGCTGGGATGGGCGCGCACGTTCGCCCTCGGCGCCCTGCTGCTCGGTCTGCCCGCGCCCCTGCAGGCCCTCAGTGACAACCTGTGGCCGATCCTCGCCACCACGGCGCTGCGCGGCGCGGGCTTCGGCATCATGACCGTGTGCGGGGCCACCGCCGTGGCGGCCCTGGCCCCGCGCGGACGTCAGGGCGCGGCCATCGGTGTGTACGGCCTGTCGATCGCGCTCCCCCAGGTGGTGCTGACCCCCGCGGCGCCGGCCCTCGTCGCGGCGTTCGCCCTGCCCTCGATCCTCGCGTGCGGCATCCTTCCCGTGCTCGCCCTGCCCTTCACCCCAGCCCTGGGACGCGCCCTCGACGACGCCCACGCCGACACCCCCGCTCCCGGCCCCTCCACTCCCGGCTCTTCCTCTCCCCGTACGGCGACGGCCGCCACCCTGCGGCGCATCCTGATGCCGGTGATCGTGCTGCTGCTCGTGACGGTGGCCGGGGGTGCGATCCTGACCTTCACCCCGCAGTTCGCCGGCACACCGGGGGCGGCCGCCGGGGCGCTGATCACCTTCACGGCGACCGCGGCGGTGACTCGTTGGGGCTGCGGCGTCCTGGCGGACAGGATCAGTGCACGGCCGCTCAACTTCGGCCTGCTGCTTGCGGCGTGCGCCGGCCTCGTCCTCGTCGCCTGGGCCGTGCGTTCCGATCCTGCCGTCCTTCCCGCCCTGCTGGCCGGGCTCCTGCTGCTGGGGGCGGCGTACGGAGGGTTGCAGAGTCTCACCCTCGTGCAGGCGCTCAACCGTGCGGGCGTCGAGCACCGACACACCACCTCCGTCGCCTGGAACATCGGCTTCGACGCGGGCACCGGTCTCGGCTCGCTCCTGCTGGGCCTCGCGGCCCAAGTGGCCACGTTCTCCGCCGGCTTCCTCGTGATGGCGGCGGCGACGGCGATCGCGGCGGCCCTGACGCTCCGGCCCGGTGGCCGGTCGGCCACTCCCCCGTCACCCCGCCGCGCGGCAGGCACTCCGGACACGAAGCGGGACTCCCTCTCGGACTGCTAGCAGGGCCTGATCCAAGCGACAGGCCCTCCAGGACCGCCCTGGACGGGCGGGTTCGCGCTACGCCCGCCCGTCCCGGCCACCTACCGCCGTCTCCGTACGAACCGCAGCTCCCGGGACTCCAGGGGCACCGTCACACCCCTGATGCGAGCCCCTGTTCGGAGGGGGCCGGGCTCCTCGCGCCGGGCTCCAACCACCCCGAAAGCAGGGGCCGTTCGGCCCGGCGCCCGGGAACGGAACCGCTGCTAGCCTCCAAAAAAGGCGCCGCATTCTCACGGGGGCAAGGGGGAGCGGCTATGGCCAAGGGTTCATACGAGGCGTACCGGAAGGCGCTCAACGACGTCTACCGCGGCTGGTGGTTGACGTGGCCGTTGACGGAGCGCGTGAAGGTCGGCGAGGTACGCAAGCTGCACCGCACCGGCTCGGTCGCCGCGGGCAGCCTCGCGGACCGGGGCATCGAGGTGAAGCCGGGACCCGCGGGCGCTCCGGGTGACATCACGTACGACGCAGGGGGCACCGTCGCCGTGATTTTCAAGGCCGCGGGGGTCGCGGCGGACGGATTCTCGACAGTGGCGGCCGCCGAGGCCGGCGCGCTGGTGCAGTTCCAGGACGAGCACAGCGCCCTGATCGTCTACACCGGTCTCGAACAGTCGGGCCTCGCGGACCTCGCGGAGCTGGCCGATTCCCTGGTCCGGCGGCTGTGGCGGGGTGACTGGGACCCGGACCTGCTCGTCGTCTCCGATGTCATCGCCGCCCGCGCCGGCACCGTGCTCGTCGCCGACCGGGCGGGCGCCAGCGCCGAGCTGCGCCTCGAAGGGGCGGTCGGCCCGGGGTCGTTGCAGCTGGTCGACCTCGCGGGGCGCGGCGCCTTCAGCACGTCGAGCCGGCTGGGCCTGAACTGGACAGGAACGAACCTCACCCCCTGCTACCGGGTGGCCCGGGTCCGCAAGACCTGGCTGAACCGCGTCAGGGAGGAGTACGGCACACCGCAACCGGGCCGTGGTCTCGCCGCGGGTCCCGTTCCTCCGCTGCTGCTGGACGAGGCCCGGCACGAGGCGGGGGCCGTCGTCGAACACGTGGAGCAGGCACAGGACTTGGATCACCTGGAGCCGGGGGAAGGGCTCTAGGCGCAAGCCACCAAGAACACCCAAGCCACCAAGCACACGCGAGCCACCAAGCACAACAGCACACGGCAGGACTTTCGGGGGGCCGGCCATGACCGACGCAGTTATTCGCATCACCGATGACCTGGTTCAACTACACACGAACACAAATGACTTCGAGTGGGTGCTGGGCGACGAGCTGGTCGCGGTCGCACACGACCCGACCGGCGACAAGGCCTCCACATTCACCGCGGCCCTCGAATCCGGGGCTCCCCCGCAGCAGCGGGCCGACATCGGACTGCGCTTGTACCGAGCGGTGTTCGACGCGGCGCCCGCCGGCCGCTGGGCGGAGCTGCAGGAAGAGGCGTCCGAGCAGGACCCACTGCACGTCAGGGTGGACATCGAGTCCGCGACGCTCGCCCAACTGCCCTGGGAGTTGATGCGCGACAGGCGGCAGGCGTGGTCGCGCAACAACCTTGTACTGCTGCGCCGCGGGCGGCGCGTCGGCACCTCCACGGAGAGCCCTCCGGAGCGGGGGCCCCTGCGAGTACTGCTGGTGGTGTGCAATCCGAGCGACCGCCGCCTCCTCGCCGACCAGGAGCTGGCGATGATCGGCGCGGCGCTCACACAGTTGCCGGGCCGGGTGCACACCGAGGTGATCGACGGTCCGAGCCTGCGTGAACTGATCGCCGAAGTGAGCCATGTCCGGCCGCATGTACTGCACTTCATCGGGCACGGCATGCGCGCGGTCGCCGGGGACACAGGAGGGCTCCACTTCAATGCCACACAGCCCGCGCTCGGCTCCCCGGACCCGGACTGGGAAGCGCCGGAGGAGAGTTGGACGCTCGGGCCGGAACAGATGGATCACCTCTATGCCTCCTGGAAGCCGCGACTCGTGGTGCTCAACGCCTGCCGGCAGGCACACGCGCCGGCCGCCGAGTTCGCGGATCTGATCGAGACGTGTCTGGAACGGGGCTCCCTGGCGGTGGTGGCCATGCAGGCCGACATCGACTCGCCGGCCGCCGCCGAGTTCTCCCATTCCCTGTACCAGGCCCTGGCCGACGCCCAGCCGATCGACACGGCCGTCACCGCGGCCCGCAACCATCTGCACATCGACGACTCGAACGGCCCCTCGTGGGCGTTGCCGGTCCTCCAGTGCGGCGTCGAGGACCCACGCGACGTGGTGCGGGTGAAGTTCGGCCACCCGGAACCCGAACTGACCCGGCTGAACAAGAGTTGGCCGTTCACCGAGCTCGCGATGTTCGTGGGGCAGGCCAAGGAACGCCGTACCGGCTGGTGGGAGCCGCCCGAGAGCACGGACCCGCCGGAGCGCCTCCTCGCCATCACCTCCGCACAGCAGAAGTCCGGCAAGACCTGGCTCGCCAAGTGGTGCCTGCTCACGTGCATGCTGCGCGGCGAGGACATCACGTACGCCGACCTCGCCGACTACGCGGGCGGGTGCGACCGCGACGAGCCGGTGACCCTGGACTGGCTCGCCGTACTGCGGGCGCTGCGCGAGGCGTGCACGGACGACAAGCATCAGCCCAACGCCATGCACGTCACGGAATTCGCCAGGTTCAACCAGGTGCTCAATCTCGCCGCCCAGGGCGGCCCGCGGTGGGCCGAGGGGATGCCGTCCCCCGCGTTCGACCTCGGCCACGCCTTCAATGTGGACGCCGACCGGCACGCCGAGGCCCGCAGGGCCGAGATCTTCAGTGCCTTCCTGAACACCCTGCGGAGCCGGGCCGTGGCCCGTCGCCGCCCCCATCTGCTGGCCATCGACAACGTACAAAGGATCAGCGAGTCCGATTTCAGCGCTGCCCTTCTGCCGTTGCTGCTGGGTCCCGTGCAAGAAGCCGACAGCGATTTCCCGCTGCGCATTCTGACCGTGGCTCCCCACAGCTGGCCGGGGTTCCCGCATCTGCAGAAGTTCATGGCGGGCTCCCCGTGGTCCTGACAAACCTCCAACAGCCCCACTACAAGCGGCTGGCCAGGGAGTTCTGGGAACGCCAGCGGCACGAGAACCAGAACCTGCGGCGCCAGCGCTTCCAGGACTTCGAGGCGCTTCTGGACGGCATGAACGGCCTGAAGGGCAATCAGCAGTCCTTCCACGTCGGCATGTACCAGCGGGTCCTGGACACGTGGCTCGACATGGGTGGCATGAGGGAGGCGGGCTGATGTCCGATTCGGACGAGCGTCTCGCGGCCGCGTTCACCGAACTCGCCGACCGGCTCGGCCAGGGCGAGGCCCTGGACGACATCCGGCGCGCCCTGCTGCCCCCGGAGTGGACCGACACGCTCAAGGTGGCGGCCGTCGCGCGGCTCTTCGACGAGGAGACGTACGCGGTCCTCCGAGAGTTCGTGGGTGGCACCCCGCCCGGTCTCACCACGCTGCTGGAGCGCGGCGCCGTGGAGGAGGTTCCCGGCCACCGGATGTGGTACCAGGTCCCGGACGCGGACCGGCCCGCCCATCTGATCCCCTGGCTGGAGGAGACCAACAGTCCTCCGTACCCCAAGCAACTCATCGAACTCGAATGGCTGTTGAGCGAGCACTGGCGTGCGCGGGGCAGGCCGACCGAGCGGCTTCGGCATTTGATGCTCGCCGATCCGGAAGCCGCCGCCGCACTCTTCGACGACCTGTTCCTGGCGAGTGACACCAAGCGTGATTTCACGCGCTGCCAGGACCTCGTCGACGTACTGGCGGATCCGGACCGGGCGGGGATCGGCCCCCGCCCGCTCCTCAAGCTGGCCGATGACCGCGGCGGCTATCTGCGGGCCCGCACGTACTGGGCCGCGGACTACGCACGTTGTGCCCAGTTCCTCGAGCCGGACGGCCTGTGGGAGCGGGCCAGGAGGCTGTTGTCCACGCAGGGCCCGCGTGTGTGGCAGATGCACGGCACGGGCGGCACCGGCAAGACCATGCAGCTGCGCTGGCTGGTGTCCCGGAAGGCGGTCACCGCCGAAGCGGACATCAATTGCGCCCGGATCGACTTCGACGTCGTCGACCCGCTGAACGCGGCACACTGGCCCTGGCTGCTCCTCCTGGAGGCGGCCGAGCAGCTCGAACAGCGGCTGCCGCAGCGGGTGTTCACCGGACTCGACAAGTACGCCGCCTACCGCTCCCTGCTGCGCCGCCCCACCTCGCGGTCCGCCGCCGAGGCGGCCCGCGGCATCCGTTCGCAGGACGAGACCCGTATCGGGCGCGAGGTCGTCGACGCCTTCACCTCCCGGTTCAACCAGAGCTTCGGCACCCAGCGGCCCGCGCTCCTCGTGGTGGACACACTCGAAGAGGTCGTGCTGCGCAGCGCCTCGCACACGGACGGTCTGCTGCGCCTGCTCGGCGAGACCGTGCGCGCCTGCCCGGCGCTGCGGCTGATCCTCTCCGGCCGCCACGATCTGAGCATCGGGCACGGCCAGGCGCTCGCCTCGCTGGGAGACTACGAGAACGTACAGGTGCGGCAGTTCACCCCCGACGAGGCGCACCGCTATCTGCGCGAGGTACGCGATGTCCAGCACTCGGAGCTGCGGGAGATCATCGTGCGCCGCAGCTCCGGCATGCCGTTCCATCTCGCGCTCTTCGCGGATGTCACCGACCAGAACCCCGAGGTCACCGCGGAGGAGCTGGGCAGCCTGCGCGATCCGCTCGTCCGCTACCTCGTCAAGCGGGTGCTGCGGCGTATCGAGGACCCGGTCGTGCTGTGGCTGGTGCGGTACGGAGTGATCCCGCGGCGCTTGCGCCGTGAGCACGTGCACGACATTCTGCGCCCCCATCTGGAGAAGCGGATGACCTCCGGGGCCGCGCAGGCGGCGGACGATCCGCTGACCGACGCGCATCAACTGCACGACGAGGGAACGGTCTTCCCGCCCGTCCCGCCGCCGGACCGGGAGCGCCTCGACGACGCCTGGGAGAAGCTGCTCCAGTACGCGGGCGGCTCCTCCTGGATCAGCGAGGTGCCCGGCGACGAGGAATGCGTGGTCTTCCACAGCGTGGTCCTCGGCCCGATGCGGGACCTCATCTCCGACAAGAACGTTTTCACCGAGCTGCATCGGGACTTCGCCCAGCGCTTCGAGCAGCGGGCCGCCGACGCCGGGGAGAGCGATCCGGAGAACTGGGCCTGGTATCTGCGCGAGTCCCTCTACCACCGCTTCCAGATGCGCGATCCGCGGGCGCCCCGGCGCTGGCGCAGCGCGATGGAGCGTGCCTGGGCGGGCGGGAACACCGACCAACTGCGCGGTCTCGCCGAGGAGATACTCGGTGACGAGTACGTGGACCGCGAGGCTCCCCGCCAGGTACGCGGCGGCACGATCATCTCCTTCTCCCTGATGGCGGAGGCCCATCTGAACATCGCCTACGCCCAGTTCCGCGAGGCCATGGCGGAGGGCACCCCCTCGGAGGCACACGACCACGTGTGGGCCGAGATCGAACTGCATCTGAAGCGCGCCGACGAGCTGTTCGCGCAGGGCGGCATCAGCACGGAGGACCGGCCGCACTCGGTGCGCGAGGACGTCGTACGGGCCGCGATGCTGGGCCTCGGCGGGAACGCGGGGGACGCGGTGCACCTGCTCGACCAGTGTGTGCTGGCCCGCGCGGAGCTTCCCTCGCTCGAACGGCTGTGGGCGCTGAGCATCCGCGCCGCGCAACTGCGCCTGCTGCGCTCCGAGGACACGGCGGCGGCGTACCACCAAGTCGTCGTCTTCGCGCGGGAGATAGGCCAGCGGGGCGTCGCGGCGACCGCCGCTTCGGAGGAGGCGGCGCAGCGCCGGCTGATGGGCGACGTGGGCCGGGCCATCGAGCTGTACGCGCAGGCCGCCGAGCTCCTCGAGGAGGCCGGGCAGCCCACGTTCCAGGCCATCGCCCAGCGGGCCGGGCTGCTGCTGCGCTGCCGCCGCGCGGAGCTGGCCCTCGGTGTGCTCGACGCGGCGCGTGTCACCACGCCGGCGGAGCAGGCGGACAAGGCGCGGTTGCAGGCCAAGGCGCAGCTGCTGCTCGGCCGGGAGGAACCGGCGCTCACCGCGATCCACCGGGCCGACATCGCCGCGGGGCAGCTGCAGGGCGCCGAGCGCTACCGGCACCTCGCGCAGAACGCCCAACTGCGCGGCGTGGCCCTCGGAGAGCTCCAGGAGCTCTCCGACGCCAACGACTGGTTCACGAGCGCGGCGGGACTGTGGTCCGAACTCGGCTATCTGACGGGCGAACCCGAGTGCCACTATCTGTTCGCCCGCTTCCTGTTGCGCGACTGCATGGACTTCACGTCGGCCCACCGTCTCCTTGAGCCCAAGGAATCCCCGGGCCAGGAACCGGAGTTCGCGCTCCGACTACACCTCCTCGCCCGCGAATGGGCGAGGCGCACGCACGGCGTGACGTCCGTCGAAGGCATGCCCGTGCCGTACGGGGAGCTGCCCGCGCTCGTCCGTCCCCTGCAAGTGCTGTGCCGTATAGCGGATCTGACGGAGGACCAGGAACCCGGTGAGCATGTGCGGCAACTGGCGACAGCGCTGGGCGAGGTGCGGCCCGCCCAGGCGCGCCTGGCCACCCTGCGCGACCTCGTCGACAACCCGGCACTCGAACACCGGGTCCCGTGGCCGCTGTTGCGCCCCTTCTACGAGATGACGGACGACGGCGACAATCCCGACCAGGCGCTGGCCAGGCTCCTGATCGCGCAGGTCGGCGACGACGATCCCGCGCGGCTGAACCGGGCGGTGGAGAGCCTCGTCGAGGGGGCGGGCGGGAACCGGCTCATCGTCTGGCGGTGCGCGCGCATCGCCGCGCGCCTCGGCCACCGGGAGCTCGCCGTGCGACTGCTGCGCCGGGTGCCGTGGGAGCAGGCACGCCCCGTGCCGAGCGACGCGCCGCGCGTTCCGCACGCCCGGCTCGCGCTCGCCGCGCTGGTGCTGCTCGCCGGGATCGAACCGGACCGCGCCGCGGCGGTGCAGGCCTTCAACCGGGCCGTCGCACTGGCCTCGCACACCGGCATCATCCAGACCAGTCTGCCGATGACGCTGACGGAGTGCGCGCGGCGCGTCCAGGTCGACGGTGTGCCGGAGCGAGTCGAGGACCTCCTGCTCAGCCTCAGCTGGCCGGTGATGCGCGATACGGACCGCCAGGACGATCTGCGCCTCTTCCAGGACCGGCCGGGCGAGCGGACGCTTGCGCTGCGCCGGCGCCCGGACATCGACCCGGTGGACGACGAGGCCTCGCCGCACCCGGCGAAGCTGGCGGCCTGGCACGCCGACGAGTGGCTGCTGCGCGCCGCCCTGAGCAGGCCCTCGCTGCGCCGGCTGAGGTTCGCCCGGCTGGAGTCCGACGACCCGACGGCGCACGCGCTGCCCTGGGAGATGACTCTGCAACACGCACTGGACGCGGCGGACGACGACGAACAGCCGGTCATGTACCGCACGCTGCCCGCCGCGGCCCGCCACATCGACGTGCGCTGGCTGCAACTGCGCATGAACCGGCAACTCGGCGTGCGTCTCGACGTGGACGGGCTCGTGGGACCGGAGACCCGCAAGGCACTGCTGCGCATCCAGCCAGGGGGCCCGGCGGCGGGTTGGCCGCTCGTCAGCCCGGAGACCAGGCGCGCGCTGCAACGGGACGAGACACGCGAGCCGGGCCCTCGCAAGGTCCTGGTACTCAGCACGAAGCAGGAGGAGCGAGTGGTGCCGCTGTCGTACTGGCAGCGCCGCCTCCACCTCCAGCAGCGCCGCTTCCCGGTCAAGCTGGTCGTGATCGACTCGGTGCCCGATCTCGCCGAGCGTCTGACGTCGCCTCCGGACGGCACGGACGTCCTGCACGTCGCCGCCCCGCTGCGGCAGCGCGACGGGATGCCGTATCTCGAGTTCTCGCCGCCCGGCCATGCCCGTCGGCTGGAGAGCAAGGCGCTCGGCTCGGACGTCTTCCCGAGTCAACTGGCCCGCTGGCTGGCCGGGTTCGAGCCGGGCCGCACGCCGCTGGTCGTGCTCGACCCGCCGTGCCCCGGTTCAGAAGTGGACCTCCATGTCCAACTGGCGCTGCGCAACCTCTTCGCGGCGCAGCTGTTCCGGCTCGGCGACTGCCCGGCGGTCGTGTGCACGGGCCTGTTCCCCGACGGCGGTCTGGAGCATGTCATCGCCTTCTACCAGGCGCTGTCCGACGAGTCCTCGGTGGCGCACGCGGTACGCGGCATGCGCACGGCGGCCGGTACGGGACCGGAGGACCGGGGCACCGCGTTCGAGACCAACGCGGACGCGCTCCGGGCGACGGCGTTGTTCGCGGCGTCCTCCGCGCTGCTGCGCTGCCCGATGGGCCAGTCGTGACACCGCCGGCGGAGCTGGAGTCGCTGCTCGACGGGCTGGGCGACGAACTGGCCGCGTGGCGCAGGCTCGCGGTCGACGAGAAGGCCACCCTGAGTAGGGCGCCGCTGGAGAAGCACCGCAGCCAACTCCGTTCGGTGGAGGTGATGTTGAACGAGGGCATAGCGGCGGCGCGCGCCGAGCTGGCCACGGGTTCCGACGCGGCGGGCCTGCCGGTCCTCGTCCTGGACCTGCACCACGTCTGGGACTACTTCCGTTCGAAGTTCGCGCTGCGCAGGCTCGACGAGTACCGCGGCTACCTCGACGCCGCGGACGAACTCGCCTGGGCGTGCTACGAGGGCCCGCTGAACGCGGCACTCGCGACCGGGGACGCGCGGCCCAAGGAACCGCCACTCGTGTCCTTCAGTCGGGATCCGGCGCCGCGTGCGCACCGGCGCGGGGGCCAGTACCGCGACCTGTTGCCGCGCGGCGGGATGCACACGCGCGCGGGCGTCGAGCTGGTGCGCAGCCTGCCGTTTCCGGTGATCGACGTGCCCTGGTACTACGGCTCGCATGTGCCCGCCGTGCTCACCGTCGCGCATGAGGTCGGCCATCACATCGAGGACGACTTCGGCCTGACGGAGACTCTTGCCGTGCGCCTCGCGGGGACTTCGCTGCCCGAGGCGTGGATCGGTGAGGTGTTCGCGGACGTGTGCGCGAGCCTGGCCTGCGGGGTGGCGTACCCCGCGGTGCTCGCGGACGTCGTGGGCACGCTGGTGGAACCCGAACCGGCGGGTGACACACAGGAGTTGTCGCCCCACCCGCCCCTCGGCACTCGCCTCCGGATCTGCCGCGCCGCCCTGGACCTGGCCGGTCACGAGCGCCCGAAGACATGGCCCGCGCCGATCGCCGAGGTCTTGGCGGACGGCCACGACCCCTCCTCGACGGAGGTGGTGGCGGCCTTCCTCGGCGACGGCTACCCGCAATTCGCCTGCCGCCGCCTCCCGGACCTGCTGCCCTCGGCGCCGGTCACTCAGATGCATGCCGACCGCCTCCTGGCGGGGATACCCTCCGGCCTGTCCCACGTGCCCGGTGTGTTCGCGGCGGCGGCGCTGGCGTTCCTGACGTGCCCGGGCGAGTACCGGGCCCGCCGCGTCGGCACCCGAGCGGTTTCCGAGGCACTTGCCCTACGGCCCAAGGGACCGCGCGCCGAGGAGCGCACGGCCGCGGCGGCGTCAGGGGGCCGGCTGCTGCGGGCGCTGCGAGCGGCGGATACGGAACAGTCGGCAGGCGCGGACCAGTGGGCGCGCACGGAACTCAAGCCACCGCCGCCGCGCGCCGATCCCTGAGAATCGACCGGCTCATGGCCACCACCCCCACGACGGGCCCCACCACGAGCACCAGCAGCGCGACCCGCCACGACGTGTGCTCGACCAGCACGGGGACGCCCCACAGGGTGACCGCGGTGGTCGAGTAGCCGAGCGCGAGCTGCAACGACAGGGCCCCGCCCACGTAGTCGGGGTCGGCCCGCTCGGTGACCAGCGCCGAGAACTGGGCGGAGTCGGCCACCACCCAGAACCCCCAGAAGACACACACCGCGATGACGAGGCCCGACGGCATCGCGTCGACACCAACAGCGAGCAACAGCGCGGCCCCACCGGAACAGACGAGGCAGATCCGTGCGGCGGAGGCACGTCCCCACCGGTCGCCGAGCACCCCTCCCACGAGGCACCCGAACGCGCCGACTCCGATGCACACGAAGGCGATGGTGGAGGCAAGCGCGTCCGTCCGGCCCGACTCCTCGACCACCGGCACACTCGCCAGCAGCGACGCTGCCGTGCCCCACATCGCGTACAGCTCCCACATGTGCCCCACGTACCCGAGGTCGGCGAGCACGACATCGCGGTTGCGCAACGACCGCAGGGCGCCGCCGACGGTGACCCGGCGCCGCGGGAACGGGTAGGGGCCGGGCGACCGCAGGGAGAGGGCGAGCACGCCCCCGCACGCGCCCATCAGGGATGTCACCGCGATGACGAGATGCCAGTCCACGCCTCCCGCGGCGTTCACGGCATGGGGCAGCGCCGAGCCGACGGTGAGCGCGCCGATCATGACGCCCAGCGCCTTGCCCCGCCCTGCGCGGAACCACGTCGCGGTCTCCTTGAGCGCGGGCGGATACACCGCCGCGAGGAAGAATCCGGTGAGCAGCCGCAGCACGACAGCCGACCACAGCCCGTCGGCGATCAGCACCCCGAGATTGGCCACCGCGGCACCCAGCGCACCACCGCACATCAGAAGGCGATTGGCCACCCGGTCGGCCAGCCCGGACATCGCCGACGACACCGCTCCCACGACGAACCCGAGTTGCACGGCGACGGTCAACAACGCCCCGGACCCCGCACTCAGCCCCCACTCCTCCTTCAACTGCGGCAGCACGAACGATGCGGAGAACCACACGCTCATCGACAACAACGTGCTCACCGCGACGACGGCCAGCGCGACACCGGGCCCCATCCGGGACCTCTCCGCGCGACCATGTCCAAAGCGACTCACGCTTTCACCAACTCCCCTTGCCGACGTGCGGTTGGGGACATGGTGCGCGTGGACGGCGGAGTTCGGCCAGAAACGCTCAGGAGATCCTTGCCATGCGCTTCGGTGCGGCGGACCGCTCACTCGCCCCTGCGTCGCGCCGGGATCGGTGCGATGCGGCTGTGGACGCGGAAGCGGCCGAGGGTGCTGCTCGTCGACGGCTCCAGGTGGACGGCGACGGGCCCGGCGAAGGTGTATCCCGACTCCGCGGCGTGGCGGCGTACCTGGACGGCGAGGTGGCGGCCCACATCGCCGCTGTGGGCGGCGAGTTGGTGGTGGACCGGTGGGGGCAGTTCGACGACGAAGGCGTTGGGGATCAGTACGCGTTGCCGTCCCAGGATCAGCGCCCGGTCGTCGCAGTGCCGGCGGAGTATCGACACCACCTCACCCCGCTTGCGCCGGGGCGGGAGCAGCCGGGCCCACATCGTGTTCGTCCACCGCTCCATCGTCCGTTCCACGTCTTCGACCAGTCTCATCGTGTTCGGCTGCCCCTTGCCGGGAGCAGGACACTCGTCCGATGGGGTGGCCGATCACCGTCACCCGCACACGAGTACGGGTCCGCCCGGACGGGACGGGCGCGCGGGCGGATCGGATGCGTGAGAGCGGTGTGCCGGTGGTAGACGGACTCCCACCGCTTCGTCACGGCGAGCAGGTCCCGCCGGATCGGAGGTAGCTCACCGGAGGGGCCGAGGCCCGTCCGGAAGGGATGTGATGTGCATGTTGGAAGAAGGCCCGTCGGTCGTCCATGATGTGTCGCTCGCGGCGGCCGTGGGGCGGCGCGCCCTGCCGATACGGCTGTGCACGGCGTTCGCCCGGTCACTGGGCGCGCAGCACGCGACGATGTCCCTGTTCCCCTGCCTCGAACAGTGGCAGTTGCTGTATGCCAGCGACGAGGGCGCTCTGCGGGCCGAGGCCGCCCAGTTCGCGCACGCCGACGGGCCGTCGGTCAGCGCCGCGTTGGAGGCTCGGACCGTCTTCGTGCCCGAGGTGCACGGCGACGACAGCGGGTCACACGTGCCGGACTGGTCCGACGATCTGCCCGGGGTGCGACATGTCCTGGCGCTGGCGCTGCACCGTGAGTTCCGGCCGGTCGGAGTGATCTGCCTCTACTTCACCCGGCCCACCCGGCTGCCCGCGGCGCACATCGCCGAGGCCGAACGGGCCGCCGATGTCGCGCGCGAGGAACTGCTGCGCTGGCGCCCCGCGCACGCCGATCCCGCGGGCCGCCGGCCGGTCTGGACCACCGACACCCGCGCGGCCCGCTGGGAGCGGATCCACCGGGCCGCCGGTTTCGTGGCCGCCCGCGAGGACTGCGCCGTCGGTGACGCACTGGCGTGGCTGCAGACGGCCAGCACACGGCGGAGGCAGTCCCTGCTCGACACCTGTGATCTGGTCCTGCAGCCCGCCGGGGCGCGTCCAAGCGGGCATCTGGCCGCCCCCGCCGTCGCACCCTGAGGCGCCGGCTCCCGTGGACGGGTCCTACTCGTCGAGTCGCGCGCGCAGCCGGTCCAGGACGCGCGTGAGGAGGCGGGAGACCTGCATCTGCGAGACGCCCAGTTCGTGCCCGATCTCGGCCTGTGTCTTCTCGTCGACGAACCGCAGCGCGAGGAGTGTGCGTTCCCGCTCCGAGAGGGCGGCGATCAGGGGCTTGAGAGCCTGAAGGTTCTCCGCCTTCGCCAACTCCGGGTCGTGGCAGCCGATGTGGTCGGCCGGCGAGTCGTCGGCGTCGGTCGACCAGTCGAGCGAGGCGGCGGTGCAGCCGGCGGAGGCGATCAGCCCCTCGGCGACCTCGTCCTCCTCCAGGCCCAGGTCGGCGGCGAGTTCGGCGATGGTGGGCGCGCGGCCGTTGGCCTGCTCGAGGCGGGTGTTCGCCCGGTCGAGGTGGTGGCTGAGCTCCTGCAGCCTGCGGGGAACGTGGACGGCCCAAGTGGTGTCGCGGAAGAAGCGCTTGATCTCCCCCATGACGGTGGGCAGGGCGAAGCTGGTGAACTCCGCACCCCGGCACAGTTCGAAGCGGTCGATGGCCTTGATCAGGCCGATCGTGCCGACCTGCACGACGTCCTCGTACGTGTCGCTCCGGGCCCGCAGCCGCCGCGCGGCGTAGTGCACGAGGTTCAGGTTGAGCTCGACGAGGCTGTTCCGCACGTACGCGTACTCATGGGTGCCCTCCTCGAGTTCACCGAGCCGGGCGAACAGCGACTTGGACAGCTCGCGGATGTCCGCCGCCGTGAGCCCGCCCCTGTCGGACTGTGACGGAAGGCCCGGCGCGTCGGCCGCCGGGGCCGCTCCACCAGGCCCGGTGGTATGTCGTTCGGGCGCATCGGGACGCTCGATCGCCGAGCCGGTGGCCTGGGGCATCTTCGTCGCTCCCTCGCACGGAAGGCACTCCCCCGTCGGGAGTGCGGCGTCCACGGCTTCTACCCACCACCTCCCGTTACACACCTGTAACTTGACGCTCTGTCACACATGTGACGCGGGTCTACGGAAAGACTGCGCTGATTGATGTACTGCTGCGCGTACGCGGGAAGGTCCTGGGCAACCGAAGAAAACAGCGTCGTATCCGTACGACTCGCAGGAGGCACGATGTCCACGCAGGCCGGTCGCCTGTCCGTCACCGAGCTGGCGCGGTGCGAGCACTGTGCCGTGCTGCGCGTGAGCGGGGAACTCGACCAGAACTGCGAGCAGTTCTTCCTCCGGGCGATCGGCACCCGCGTGCTGTCCGGGCACCGGCACCTCGTACTGGACGTGACGGCACTCACGTTCTGCGACTCGCGTGGGCTCAACTGCCTGCTCGCCGCCCGCTGGTTGCTGCAGCGCCGCGAGGGCCTGCTCCTGCTGGCCGGGCCCGGACGTCGCCTGTCCGATCTGCTCGTCCAGACCGCCAGCAATGAACTGCTGCCGTGCCATTCCACCGTGAGCGGGGCCCTGGAGGCCCTGCCCCGGCACCACCGTCCCGTCTGGCCGCCGCCCGCCCATGACGGCGAGGGCGCCGCGGCGCCGCGGGCAGTCTGCGCGACGGACGGGGAAGCGGGCCAATAGCCGCTCCCCGGCGGGCAGTTGACCGCACGGCCCGCCGAGCCCCGACGGGGTCAGGCCGCGGCGGGCACGTCGCAGGGGCACGGGAGGTACGCCAGGCCGAGTTCTCCGTCCACGGCGCGGCTGGTGCGGGTGGCGGCGTCGGCGACCTTCTCCCAGGAGCCGTACTTGGCGTGGAGCTGGTCGGCGGTGGGGCCGAGAGGGTTCCCGTACTTCACCATGTTGCGCGCTTCGAGGACCCGGACCTCCTCCGGTGTCATCCCGGCCCGGGTGATCTCCTTGGCGTCGTTGCGCATGTCGACCAGGCGGCGGGCGATCTCCTCGGGGCTGCGCCCCTCGGCACGCATCCTGCACCGCACGTCGTCCATGTCGCCGATGAGGTCGAGGTACCGCATCCGGATGTCGCGCTGTTCCACCCGCTCGTCGGGCGTGGAGCGGCGGATCTCGCACACCACGGGCTCCGGGCTCGTGCACGCACCGACGGCGGGTGGCTCCTGGGACAGCGGGGCCACGACGGCCGCGCCGCCGCAGGCGTCGGCACAGTGGGCGACCGACGCGGCCGACGCGGTGGGCACGGCGACGAGACCGGCGGACAGGGCCGTCGTCAACGCGGTGGCGGCGACCAGAGCGGCGCGTTGCACGAGCCGGGTGGAGGTGAGGCGCAGAATCATGCCGCCAGTGTTCGGTGCGGACGCCACCCGGAGCGGGCGGCGCGCCTGCGGGTCACACCTGCGGGCGAGCGAAGACACTCAGCGCGGCTGCTGAAGTCCCCTCAGAAGCAGGTCGATCAGCCGGCGCGGATCGTAATCGGTGTCGCTCTCGTGGCCGATGCAGAGGTTGCCGATGCCGCGCAGGAGCTCGTAGGGCTGCACGCCGGACCGGATCTCGCCGGCCTCGACGGCGGCGTCCAGCAGCTGCTCGGCTACGGGCATCAGACGATCGATGAAGTACGAGTGCAGCGCGGCGAAACCGCTGTTCTCCGGCTCCAGCGTGTTGGCCAGGCCGTGCTTGGTGACCAGGAAGTCCACGAACAGGTCGACCCACGCGCGCAGCGCCTCGAACGGGGATGCCCTGTCGGCCAGCAGCCGCGGGCCCGCCTCCGCACACTCCTCGACCTGATGACGGAAGACGGCGACCACCAGTTCCGCGCGGGTCGGGAAGTGCCGGTAGATCGTGCCCATGCCGACGCCGGCCTCGGCCGCGATCTGGCGCACCGGTGCGTCGACGCCGGAGGTCACGAACACCCGGGCGGCCGCGGCGAGCAGCTTCTCCTGATTGCGCGCCGCGTCGGCCCGCTTGCCGCGGCCGGCTCCCCCGACCTGGCCTTCCGTGGTTGCCACGCTTTCCTCCCGAGGACTGTTCGTCACAGCGAACCCTACTGCCCTTGCGGAAACGGAACAGCGCTCCGTAAGCTAAACGGAGCAACGTTCCGGAAGGGGGTGGCGACCACACCACGGTCGACACCCGCCTCACCGCGAGAGGACATGCCTCATGACCACCAAGCAGCGCCCCATCGGCTCCGGATTCACCCCCGCGTCCACGGCGGACGACGTCCTCGCCGACATCGACCTGACCGGCACGTACGCCGTCGTCACCGGCGGCCACGCCGGCATCGGACGGGAGGTCACCCGCGCGCTCGCCGCCAGGGGCGCCTCCGTCACCGTCGCCGCCCGCGACCCCCAACGTGCGGCGGACGCACTGGCCTCGGCCGGCATCGAAGACGTGGACACCGGGCGTCTGGACCTGGCCGACCCGGCCTCCGTCACCGCCTTCGCCGACCGGTGGAACGCCACGGGCCGCCCCCTGCACATCCTCGTCAACTGCGCCGGCGTGGCCGCCCCCGCGACCCGCGAGGTCGAAGGGCGGGGCTACGAGCTGCAGTTCGCCGTCAACCACCTCGGCCACTTCCAGCTCACCCTCGACCTGCTGCCCGCCCTGCGCGCCGCCCACGGAGCCCGCGTCGTCAACGTGAGCTCCGGCGCCCACCGCATGTCCGGCATCCGCTGGGACGACGTCAACTTCGAGGCGGGCGACTACAGTCCGGGCCTCGCGTACGCGCAGTCGAAGTGCGCCAACGTCCTGTTCGGCGTCGAACTCGACCACCGCCACGCCGCCGACGGCATCCGTGCCTACTCCGCCCACCCCGGCGTCGTCGTCGGCACCGCGCTGAACAGTGCGGCGGGCGAGGAGGCCCTGCGCGCCGAGGGCCTGATCGACGAGGAGGGGCGACCGGTCATCGACCCCGCCCTCGGGAAGAAGACAGCGGCGCAGGGCGCGGCGACGATCGTGTTCGGTGCCGCGCACCCGGCACTCACGGACATCGGCGGTGTCTACCTCAAGGACAGCGACATCGCGCCGCTTGACGACGAGGAACGGCCGTTGACGGCCGACAGCGTCCCGTCCGACGCCATGTCCCACTCCGTCGACCCCGAATCCGCGCGGAGGCTGTGGGAGCTGAGCGAGCGGATGCTGAAGGTGTGAACCGGCCGGTCGCGGTCGGGGGCAGCCGTCCGGGCCGGGACGGGGTGCGCCCGGCCGGGCCCGATCGGGTGAGCCGCCCGGAATAGCCGCCGAGCCCGCCGAGGTTGACCCCCACATGTGGAACAGCGAGCAACTCGACCTGGACGCCTATCTCGCCCGCCTCGGGTACGAGGGCGACCGTGCGCCCACCCTCGAGACACTGGGGGCCTTGCAGCGCGCACATGTGCTGACCCTGCGGTGGGACACGTACGACTCGTTCCTGTACCGCGAGGTGCGGATCGATGTGCCGTCGGTCCAGGACAAGCTGGTGCGCAGGGGCCGGGGCGGCTACTGCTACGAGCACACCGTGCTGTTCGCCGCCGCACTAGAGGCGCTCGGGTTCCGTTTCACCGCCGTCTCCGCGCGCGTGCAGCTGGGCGCGGACTCCACGACGCCCCGCCCGCCGACCCACGCGATGCTGATCGTGGACGTGGACGGCGGGCGGTGGCTGGTCGACATCGGCTTCGGCGCCAGCCCGTTGGAGCCGATCGAGCTGGTCGACGGCGCGCGCAGTGAGGGCGGTCCGTGGCCGTACCTGCTGCGCCGGCAGGTCATCACCCACGGCTCGGAGGGCTGGGCGGTGCACCAGCGTGGAGAAGGTCCTGAGGGGCCGGAGGGCTGGACGGTGCGGCAGGTCTTCACCGAGAACCCGCAGTATCCCGTCGACTACGCGGTCGGGAACCACTTCGTGGCCACGCACGAGCGCTCCCCCTTCGTCACCCGCCCGTACATCCAGCGGCTGCGCACGGACCGGTACGACACGCTCGACGCGCTGGCGTGGACGACCCACCGACCGGGTCAGGAACCGGTGACGGAGACCGTGCCCCCGGGCGAGGTGCCCAAGCTGCTCGACGACGTCTTCGACATCCGCATGGACCCCGAGGAGGCCGCTCTCCTGGTGACCCGGCTGGCGGAACTCGACGCCACGCGGAACCCGGCCACGTAGTCCCGCACCACCCGAAGGCAGCTCAGCGCGGGAGCGGGGCGTCCGCGCGAGTGTCCTCCGCGTCGGCGTCCTTGCCGCCCCGCACCCACACCGCCCGCTGCGGGAAGGGGAGTTCGATGCCGGCCGCGTCGAGGGCCTCCTTGGCCCGGCGGCGCAGCTCGCGCGTGACGCCCCACTGCTTCAGCGGCGCGGTCTTCACGACGAGCCGCACCACGATGCCGTCGGCCTCGATGGACTGCACACCCCACACCGACGGGTCCTCCAGCAGGACGCCCGCGTAGGCGTGGTCCTCGCGCAGCGACATGCCGGTCTCCTCCAGTACGGCGAAGACCTTCTCCAGGTTCGAGTCGTACGCCACCGACACGTCGAGGACCGCGCGGGCCCATTCCTGGCTGTCGTTGCGGACCCGCATGATCTCGCCGTTGCGGATGTGCCACAGGCCGCCGTTGAGGTCGCGGACCTGGGTGAGGCGGAGGCCGACGTGCTCGACCTCGCCGATGGCCTCGCCGAGGTCGACCGAGTCACCGACGCCGTACTGGTCCTCGATCATGATGAGCATTCCGGCCAGATAGTCGGCGACGAGGCTCTGCGCGCCGAAACCGATCGCCAGACCCACCACACCGGCGCTGGCGAGCAGCGGGCCGAGCGCGATGCCGATCTGGTCGAGGATCATGGCCAGGCCCATGACGGAGATGACGATGGTCACGATGCTGCTGAGCACCGAGCCGATCGTGCGCGCCCGCTGCTCGCGCCGCTCCTGCGCCCGGGAGGCATCGCGTTGCAGCACGGCGGGACCACGGGTGGTGCGACGCGGCTCGGTGTCCTGCTCGCCCGCCTGAAGGACCCTGTTCACGGTCCGGGTTATGGCCCGCTGGGCGAGCGCGCGCACCAGCATGGCACCGAGAACGATCAGGAGGATCCGGAGCGGGACGCCGACGAACGTGCCGAGGTTGTCCCGCAGCCACTCAGGGGCGCTGGTCACCGGGTTCTCGCTGCTGAGGGGGTACGACGTGAACGCGTCATGGGATGACACGGGGAAGCTCCGTTCCGTGGCGGGTCAAGTCCGTGGCGGGACAAGGGAGTACCCGGGGAAGTACTCGGCGCCCGAACCTATTGATCCCTCTCCACCGAGGTCAAAGCGGTGGAGAGGGATGTGTGGAGCCTTCACGTGTCCCGACGGGACCTTCGCATCCTCGTCACCGGGTCACGCCAGCAGCGACAGCAGAAGTGTCATCAGCAGACCGCAGACACTCACCAGTGTCTGGATGACGGTGTGGGACTTGGTGGCTTGGCCGAGTGTCATCCCGAAGGACTCCTTGACCAGCCAGAATCCCGCGTGGTTCACGTAGTTGAGGCCCACGGAACCCGCGCCGATGGCGACGACGAGCAGCGAGGTGGCAAGGCTCGACTCCGTCGCGGCCATCGGGGCGAGGACCCCGGTGGCGGCGACGATGCCCACCGTCGCGGAGCCCGTCGAGAACGACAGCAGCAGCGCCAACAGCCAGCCCAGGACGAGTACGTTGAGGTGTGCGCCCGAGGCGGCCGACTCCACCGCCTTGCCGATCCCGGAGTCCTCCAGCACCTGGTTGAACGCGCCGCCGCCCGCGATGATCAGCAGGATGCCGGCCACGGACCGCAGGCTCTCGCCCAGGGAGTCGCGGATCGCCTCGCCGCCCACTCCGCTGGGCAGCGCCACGACGAACAGCGCGAAGAGCAGTCCGAAGAACATCGCGACGACCGGCGAGCCGGTCAGGGCGAGGGTGTGCCGCAGCCCGGCGGGCAGCGCGGGCACCAGGTCGGCGACCGTGTTCAGGAGCATCAGGACGACGGGCACCAGGACCGCGGCGACCGCCCAGCCGGTCGGCACACTGCGGCGCGGCCGACCGGACCCCGTGGTGTCGGCCGAGGTGCCGGTGTCAGCATCAGCGGCGCGGTCACCGGTGAACTGGGCGACGAGCGCCCGGTCGGGCCGGACGTCGAGGCGCGGCGCGATCCACCGGCCGTAGACCGGGCCCGCGAGGATGACCGTGGGTATCGCGCACACCAGTCCTACGCCGATGGTCAGACCGAGGTTGGCGTGCAGGCCGTTCACCCCGATCAGCGGCCCCGGGTGCGGCGGCACCATGCCGTGCAGGGTGCACAGGGCCGCGATCGCCGGGGCCGCGAGGGCCACGTACGGGGAGCCCTTGACGTCGTGGTCGTCGCGCAGCCGCTGCGCCACGCTGAAGATCAGCGGCAGCAGCACGATCAGGCCGACCTCGAAGAACATCGGGATGCCGATGACGAACGCCGCACCGGCCATGTACCACGGCAGCGATCTGCGACCGGCCCGGTGGACGATGAGCCGGGCGATGCGGTCGGTGGCTCCTGAGTCGGACAGCAGCCGGCCCAGCATCGCTCCGAAGGCGAGGGTCACACCGACGTCGCCGAGGATCGAGCCCGCGCCCGTCTCCAGTGACTCGGCGATCTTCTCCGCGGGCTCACCGGCGGCGACGGCCGCGGCGAGCGAGACCAGCGTCAGGGCAAGGAAAGGGTGCAGGCGCAGCCGCGTGTTGATCAGTGTGATCAGCGCGACGATGGACAGGACGAGGATGGCCAGGAGTCCCCAGGTGTGCGTGGTCACCGGCGGCCTCCGCGCGTGCTGTCGCGCAGGCCGTCCCTGGCCTTGGCGGTGGGTGGCGTCATGGGGGAATCTCCTGGTCAAAGCGGCTCGGGCAGGAAGGATCAGCAACGGATCGGCGAACGCGCACGGGGTCGGCCGGGGGATGATCCGGGTGAACGTATCCCGCTGCGATCCGCGCCGAACAGGTTGCGTGCGCAAGCCGCGAAACCCGCCTTGTGCGGGTTCTGCTCATTGAGTGCACGCTTTGGACGGGGCCCCTGGAGGTCCCGCGAGAGGCGGCGGATACCGTCGCGGCGTGAGGTTCTCCAGGTCCATGCGGTGGCGCGGTCGGCGCCTGCGGCTGCGTACCCAGGTACTGCTGTTGCAGAGCGCGGTCGTCGCGCTCGCCCTCACCGCCGCCTTCGGGGCCTTCGCATACGTCAACGATCAGCACGTCGAGCGCGAGTACCAGCTGCGGGCGCTGGGCGTGGCCCGCACCGTCGCCGCGAATCCGGTCGTCCGTGCGCAGGCTGCCCGCTACTCCGTGTCCGGCGACGGACACCGCAGGGCCCGCGCGGAGGACGAGGTCGACGCCCTCGCCGAAGGACCGGTGCAGGCGCTGGCGCAGGCCGCCCGGGCCCGTACCGGATCGCTGTTCGTGGTGGTCACGGACGACCGCGGCGTCCGCCTCGCGCACCCGCAGAAGAGCCAGCTCGGACGTATGGTGAGCACCGACCCGTCACGCGCGCTGGCCGGGCACGAGGTGCTTGACCACGACCACGCGCACCTCGGCGAGGAGATCGTGGCGAAGGTCCCCGTCTACGCCCCGCACAGCCGTCGTGTGGTGGGCGAGGCCAACGCGGGGGTCGCCGCGAGCCATGTGCACGACCAGGTGGTCCGGGTACTCCTGGTCGGTCTGGCCTGCCTGGCCGTGGCACTGCTCGTGGGTGTGCTGGCCTCCGCCGCGCTCGCCCGGCGGTGGCGGCGGCTCACCCTCGGCCTGGAGCCGGAGGAGCTCGTGGGTCTCGTGCAGGAACAGGAGGCGGTACTGCACGGCATCGGCGACGGTGTGCTCGCGCTCGACGCGCGGGAGCGGGTGACAGTCATCAACGACGAGGCGCGGCGACTGCTCGCAGTGGACGGCCCGGTGGGCGCCCCGGTGTCCGAATGGGGCCTGAACCCACGGGTGTTGGCGGTGGCCCGCGCGGCCCGGCCGGACGGCGGGGGCGGTGAACCGGTGGTGACCACGGCCGGCGAGCGGGTCCTCGTGGTGTCGGCGCGGCGGGTGCGCAGGGCCGACCGGGACCTGGGCACGCTCGTCACCGTGAAGGACCGCACGGACGTCGAGTCACTGACGCGGCAGCTGGACGCGGTACAGGCGATGAGTACGGCGCTGCGCGCCCAGCGCCACGAGTTCAGCAACCGGCTGCACGTGGTGTCCGGCCTGGTCCACGGCGGTCATCTGACGCAGGCGGCCCGCTACTTGGAGGAACTCCTCGGCACGGGCTCGACGTCGGTCTCCCTGCCCGGCCTGGACGCGGTGGACGACGCGTACCTGCGCACCTTCCTGCGCGCGAAGGCGGCCCAGGCACGGGAGAAGGGCGTGGCCCTGGTCCTCGGCGAGGGCACCTGGGTCGACTCCCCCGTCGCCGAACCGGTCGATGTCACCACCGTCCTCGGCAACCTGCTGGACAACGCGGTGCACGCGGCGGGCGAGGGCGGCCGCACAGCACGGCAGGTGGAAGTGGAACTGATGACGCACGGCACGACGCTCGTGATCACCGTGGCGGACAGCGGCGACGGTGTCCCGGCGGCCCGCACGGAGGACATCTTCGAGGAAGGTGTCTCGTCCAAGGAGAACAAGGAGGACGAGGAGAACGAGGAGGACACCTCGACGCCCGGCGGCCGGGGCGTCGGCCTTGCGCTGGTGCGGCAGATCGCGCGGAGCCGCGGCGGTGAGGTCGACCTGGTGACACCGGGCGGCCCGGGCGACGACGGGGATCCCGGCGGCGCCGTGTTCGTGGCACGGCTGCCGGGCGTACTGGAGGAGGCACGGTGAGCGAGAGGACCACGCTGTCGGTGCTGGTGGTGGACGACGACTTCCATGTGGCGGGCCTGCACGCCTCCCACGTGGCGCAGGCCCCCGGATTCACCGTGGTGGCCACCGCGCAGTCGGCCCAGCAGGCGCGCGAGATCGTACGGGGGCGGCAGGTCGACCTGGCCCTGGTGGACGTGTACCTCCCGGACGGCTCCGGCGTGGACCTGGTCCGCGAACTGCCCTGCGACTGCTTCGTGTTGAGCGCGGCAACGGAGGGAGGAACAGTCCGATCGGCGCTGTCGGCCGGCGCACTCGCCTACCTGGCGAAGCCGTTCCCTCCGCAGCGCCTGATCGACCGCCTGCGCGGCTACGCCCGCTACCGCCGCACCTTGGACTCCCCGCACGTCGACCAGGACACGATCGACGAGGCGGTGGCCACCCTCTTCGCTCCCCCACCGCGCCGCGACCGCCCCACCGGCGCGCACGCGGCCACCCGCCAACTGGTGCTCTCCACCGTCCGGCAGGGCGACGGCGCCCTGTCCGCCGCGGAGGTGGGCCACTCCATCGGCATCTCCCGCGCCACGGCCCAACGCCACCTCGCGGGCCTGTGCACGGACGGCCTGCTGCGCATGCGGCTGCGGTACGGGGCCACGGGACGCCCCGAGCAGGAGTACCGACCGGCGGGCTGAGGAGCGGGCGGACGCGATGTTCCGCTCCCACGGCATCCACGGGGTGGATGCGCGGCATCCGAAGTCGCGATGACTCGGAGGATTCCCAACCGGGCCTGTCACCAGCACAGTTGCGCATACGTCACCGGTCGACGCGCCCGTGACGCGCTCCAGGCACCGGCATGTCACCCCTCCGAGAGGACCCCGTCATGGCCCCTTCCAGGACCACGGCGCTGCGGCGCGCCCTTGGCATCGCCCCGCTGCACGGGCTGCGTTCCGTCGGCCCGTGCGTGACACGGGTCGCCTGCGGGGCCGTCATGGCCGTGCACGGCGTGGACAAGCTGGTGCACGGTCCCACCGGCTTCGGCACCTTCCTCGCGAGCCTGGACGTCCCCGCGCCCTCGACCGTCGCCTGGGCCGTGGCTCTCGGTGAGACGCTCGGCGGGCTGTTCCTCGTCGTGGGGCTGCTGTCCCGACTCACGGCGCTGCTGCTGTCGGTCCATCTGTGCGTCGCGCTGGCCCTGGTCAATACGGACACGGGCTTCATCACGCCGCAGCAGGGCGCCGCGAGTGGCGCGGGCGCGGAGTTTCCGCTGGTGCTCATCGCGGGCTTCCTCGCCGTCGCGCTCTCGGGTCCGGGCCCGGTGGCGCTGGACCGGGTCATCGGCATCGAGGGGACGCCGACGGCCGGGCCGTCCGGCGCCGGGCGCCGCGTCGTGTCCACGGGGCCGGGTCCTTCGGCGGTCCGTGTGTCGCTCGTCAGCGGGGTGATCGGGGGTGTCATCGGCGCGGTGATGAGCGCGGTGGCCAACTACCTGGTCGTCGGCATGCCCACGAGCGCCGGCGCCAACGCGGCCAACCATGCCATCTCCGGCCTGATCAGCGGTTTCCTCGCCGGCTTCCTCGGACTGTGGACGCATCTGCGCAAGACAGGCCGGGGGCACGCTGCCGCGAACGCGGAGCCGGGCGACCAGCCGGACGTGGCACTGACGGCGCCACCCATGTCCCCCGCAACGCCCGCATCGCCTGTCTCCCCCGGGTCCGACGCCTGACGCCTGCCGCCCGAGATCGCGAGCACACCCGACACCTCGAGCACGCCCGCTCGGGTCCAAGGAGGTCCACCGCACGTGTGCCATCTGCTCGACCACGCCCTCTCCCACAGCACCCCGCCGACCCCCACCGACCGGCGCCGCTTTCTTCAGGCGTTGGGCGCGACGACCGCCACGGGCGGCCTGCTCGCCCTCGGATCGGGGACCGCCGCCGCACGCTCCCAGTCCACCGGACGCGCCGCGAGCCGCCATCGCACCCGTCTGGTCCTGCTCGGCACGGCCGGCGGCCCGGCCTGGGCGGACGGCGCGCGCTGCGGTGTCTCCAGCGCGGTCGTGTACGAAGACCGGGTCCATATAGTCGACTTGGGGCAGGGGGCGCTGCACCGGCTGGTGCAGAGCGGGCTCGGCCCGGACGACCACCTCGGCTCATCACTCACCCGGGTACGAGGTGTCTTCCTGACCCACCTGCACAGTGACCACGTCGCCGACTGGCCGTCCGTCTACGCGACAGGACCCTCGAACATCGTGGGCCGGACCCTGCCGCCCATCGAGGTGTTCGGCCCCGGCGACCGCTCCACGCTGCCCAGCGTGTTCCCGCCCGACCGGCAGGCACCGCCCGTCGTGAACCCGGACCGCCCGACGCCCGGCATCTCCGCGATGACCGGCTACCTTAGCCAGGCGTTCGCCGCCGACTTCAACGGGCGCGCCCGCGAGTCCAACTTCACCATGCCGGACGACCTGTTCACCGTGCACGACATCGACCTGGACGGCGTCTGGGACATCGATGCGGCCGGAATACCGCCGCGGCTGGAGGAGCCACTGCACGTCTGGGAAGACGGCGACGTGCGTGTCACGGCGACCCTCGTCGACCACCGGCCGATGGCACCCACCTTCGCGTACCGCTTCGACACACCGGACGGCTCCATCGTCTTCTCCGGTGACACATGCGTCAGCGAGAACCTGATCCGCCTGGCGCGGGACGCCGACTACCTGGTGCACGAGGTGATCGACCCCCGGTTCGTCGACGAACTGGTCGCTGCGGTCCCCGAGGCCATCCGTGAGCCCCTGCGCGAGCACCTCCTCACGAGCCACACCACGATCGAGCAGGTCGGACGGGACGTCGCGGAGCCGGCGGGCGCCCGCAACCTGGTGCTCAACCACCTGGTCCCCGCGACGAATCCGGCCCGCCGCTGGAAGGCCGCGCAGAAGGGCTACTCGGGCAGGCTGATCGTCGGCGAGGACCTGCTTCACCTGGGGGTGGGCTGATCCTCGGCGACGATGCCGCCCGCACGGCCCCTCTGCGGCAGCCGACCGCTCAGACCCCCTCGGCCGGGAGGAGCCGCATGCGGCGTTCGGCGATCTTCTCGACCGCCGCGCGGGTGTAGGCGAGCGGGAAGTAGTCGCCGTCGAGCCAGGGTTCGGCGAGGTCGCGGTAGTGCGGATCGTCCGGGTCGCCGGACTGGCCGGGGGTGTTCACCGCCACCGACGAGTCCCAGTCGCCCACGTCCAGGACCACCCGGAACGAAGGTCCGCTGGTGTGCAGGAAGTCGCTGGTGCGGTAGGTCGCCGCGTTGACCGTGTCGGGGGATCCGCCGCTCGGCATCGGGCCGACGTCGAAGCGGGCGCGGTCGGCGTCGCTGAGCGCCGCCGATGCCGGGTGCTGGAAGAGGCTGTGGTGCAGTGCGCCCCACCGCCACTTCCGCTCGTCGTCACCCAGCAGCTTGCGCACCTCGGCGTAGGCCGAACCCAGCGTGTCGAGCAGCAGCCGGTCGCGGGCCGTCTCGTCCTTCAGCCACCGGCCCGGCTTCTCCAACTCGCCGAGCAGGACGAGGGTGTCGGCGTCCTCGATCAGCTCGGCGGCCCTCGGCACCGCGGCCCGTACGAAGCCGGGGCCCAGGTGCCGGGACAGCCACACCTCGAACAGGGCCGCGGCCCCCGAGTCGGGCGATTCGACGGCATCCCAGGTCCGCAGCAGGCGCAGGGCCTTGCGGCGGTCGGGTTCGCTGCTCTCCAGGCGGGCCAGTAGGGCGGTCAACCGGCGGGCGGGGATGGACAGTTGGTCGTGCTGGAGTGCTTGGGAGTCGGCGATGGTGTGCTTGTGCTGCTTCGAGAGGACTTCGACGATCCGCTGGTGGCGGAAGGGGTTGGTCCACTCGTAGCCGAGTCCCATGTCCTGGTACTCCGGCGGCAGGTTGAACTGGTTGGCGGTGGCGATGAACCCGGCGTCCGGGTTGAGGGTCCGCGGCAGGTCGTCGCCCGAGTAGAAGCCGTCCCACTCGCAGCGGCCGTCGCCGGGCACCGGGAGCAGCCCGTCGTACCCGACCCGCTTGGGTGCGAGGCCGCCCGGCACCCAGCCGATGTTGCCCTCGACGTCGGCGTAGACCTGGTTCTCCGTCGGGGCACCCCAGTTGCGCATGGCCTCGGTGAACTCGCGGTAGTTGCGCGCCCGCATGTAGGCGACGCTGCCGAAGTACGGTGACGTGCCCGCTTCCAGCCACGCGGTGCGCACCGCGTAGGCGAGCTTGTGCTCCTCGTCGACATGGATCACGGGTCCGTGCCGGGTGAAGGTCAGCTCGGCGGGGTGGTCGTCCTGGCCCGCGACGGGGATCCGCTCGTGCAGCACCTTCATCGGCTCCCAGCCGCCCTGGTACCGGTAGCGGGTGCGGTCGTCCGGGTCCAACTCGTAGACGTACAGGTCCTCCTGGTCCATCGGGAAGATGGTCAGACCGAAGGCGACGGTGCCGTTGTGCCCGATGGAGATGCCGGGGAGAGCCGGCTCCCCCGCGCCGATGACGTCGAGTCCGGGCGCGCTGAGGTGTGCGAGGTAGCGCAGCGAAGGCGCCGAGTAGGAGCGGTGCGGGTCGTTGGCGAGGATCGGCCGTCCGGTGGCGGTCCGCTGCCCGCCGATCACCCAGTTGTTGGAGCCCTCGGTGGTCGCGTCGCGCACGACCGCCCGACGTACCGCCCCTTCACTGAACTCGACTTCCTGGGTGGCCAGTTCGAAGACCTTGAGCACGTCGTCCGGGAGCACGCACGGGTCGAAGCCGTCCGGCACGCGCGCCTTGTGGTCCGGTTGCAGGCCCTGACGCACCAGGTCGGCGTCCACCCCGGCGGCGCAGGCGACCTGGGCGCGCTTGACCTCGCTGGTCAGGTTGCGGGTCAGTCCGTGGCTGCGGATGCGGACCACGTCCTCGGGGTCCCAATGCGCCGGCCGGTAGCCCAATAGGCGGAATTCCTCGGGGAGTTGGTCGGGGTGGGCGTCCAGCCAGTCCACGTAGGCGTTGATCCCGGCGGTGAACCGCGTCGCGATGCGCTGCGCGTCCTCGGCGTAGCGCGCCCACTCGACGTCCATGTCGCCGCGGTACAGGAACAGCCGGGTGGCCCGGTCCTGCGCCACGTAGTCGGCCCCCAGTACATCGGCGAGCATGCCGAGTCCGCGCCTGCGCCACAGATCGATCTGGAAGAGGCGCTCGCGTGCGGCGTTGAAGCCCTGCGCGAGGAACACGTCGTGCTCGTTGTCGGCGTAGATGTGGGGTACGCCGTAGCGGTCCTCGATCAGCTCGACCGGCGCCCGCAGGCCCGGTACCCGGTAGTCGCGCGGTCCGGCCGCCGCCGCGCCCGCCGGTTCCGCGCCCATGACATCGGCCATCACACCAACTCCCGACACCCCCACCGCCGTTGCCGCCAGCACCTGCCGTCTGGAGAACCGCCCCTGCCCCGCGTTCGCCACAACAACCTCCTCGTCGGTCAAAGGATCCCTGACACGAACGGCTCGAGGTTAGGAGGAAGCGGAACGCAGGACGAGGGGCGCGTCGTTTCGTTCATATTGACCGCGGGCGGTCGCCGGGAGCGCCGGAGTTACTGACGCCGTGTTCAGTCCAGCGGCGCGTGGTTCACAAAGGCGACCTTGTACGGGTACTGGGCCTGCCAGCGGTGGATGAGCTCCCCGACCCCGGGGGCGGCGAAGGCGGCGCCGAGGGCCTCCATGTCGGCGACGCCGAACTGGACGACCGCCGTGGCGATCATCGCGGGGATGGCCCCCTCACCGGGAACCGGAATGTGCCGGCGGGTGGCCGTCGTCCGGACATGACCGGAGTCGATCATGACCTTCTCGATGTCTTGAAGGAATTGGTCGAGGTCGGCGTCGGGGAGGGGGCCGTCGAAGGATACGAGCATCGTGTGGTGAATCATGCAGCCATCGAAACAGCAGGCGGGGCGCCCCGTCCAAGATCCGCTCGGCCTCGAACGATAACCTGGAGGCATGGCCGAACTGGAGACACGGGAGATCGAGTACGTCGTCGCGGTCGCCGAGGAGCTGCACTTCGGCCGCGCAGCCCAGCGCCTCGCGATCGCGCAGCCGGCCCTCTCGAAGGCGGTCCAGCGCGTGGAGAGGCGGCTCGGCGTCACGCTCTTCGTCCGCTCCAGCCGCCAGGTCGCTCTGACACCGGCGGGCGAGGCTCTGCTGCGGGACGGCCGGTACGCGCTGGACGCGGTGGCCGCCGCCGCGGAACGGGCCCGTCGGGCCGCGGACGTGGGGACGCGACTGCGGCTCGTGCTCAAGCCGGGCGGCGACGCCGATCTGCTCTCGGCGATGCTCGCCGCGTACGCCGAGGGTTCCGACGCGCGCCGGGTCGAGATCGTGTTCAGCGGGCCCACCGACCGAGCGGAACAACTGCGGGACGGGCGGGCCGACGTGGGACTGCTGTACATGCCGTTCGACGATCTGGAGGGTCTGGACCACGAGACGCTCCGCGTCGAGGAACGCGTCGCCGTCCTCCCCGCGGACCACCCGCTGGCCACCCGCGAGGCGGTGCGGCTCGCCGATCTGAAGGACGAGCCGATGCCGCGCTGGAAAGGAGTGCCCGGGATCGGGGGCGACGGCGGGGCCGGCCCCCAGGTGCACGACGTCGCGGAGTTGATCCCCTTGGTGGCCGTGGGCCGGACCGTGGCCGTCCTGCCCCGCTCCCTCGTCCACCCGGTTCCGCCGGGCGTGGTGTGCGTACCCGTCGCGGACGCCCCTGAGAGCCGCCTGGTGCTCGCGTGGCCGGCTCACGCGGCGCATCCGCTCCTCCAGGCATTCGTGACGGCGGCGGTCGGGGCGGCCGAGGCACGCGCGTAACGGCGGATGGTGTAAAAGTTCCTTCGGGGTCCTGGCGCGCCCAGGTGCCGTACGGCAGGCACCAGGTCCCCTCAAAGAGGTTTCACAGAGAGGTGCAAGTGACAGCAGACGACTCGCTCGGGCGTCTCGATGACGACGACTACCCGGCCTACACCATGGGCCGGGCCGCCGAATTGCTCGGGACCACCCAGGGGTTCCTCCGTGCCATCGGCGAGGCCCGCCTCATCACCCCGCTCCGCTCAGAAGGCGGTCATCGCCGCTTCTCCCGCTACCAGTTGCGCATCGCCGCGCGCGCCCGGGAACTCGTCGACCAGGGGACGCCCATCGAGGCCGCCTGCCGCATCATCGTGCTGGAAGACCAACTGGAAGAAGCGCAGCGCATCAACGCCGAATACCGCCGCACCGAAGCGGGGGGCTCCAAGACCGCGGCCGAGGACAACTGAGGGCGCGACGCCCCAGTGGGGCCCGACCGGCGTGCCGTGCGGGCCCCCACGCGGTTCAGAACCCGGTACCCATGTCGCCGGTCCGGACGGGCGTGTTGGTGCCGAGCATCGCGGAGGCCCGCTCGAGCGGGTCGATGCCGGGCGCGGGTGCCGGCTCCGGGGCGGTGTGGCAGGTGAACCCGAGCTTGGTCATGGCCCGGAGGACTTCGGCGGCGGTGAAGTCACGCCGGTCCTGCCGGGTGATGACCTGGCCGACCTGCTTGACGGGGTACTGGCGGCGGCCGATGGTCACGGTTTCGCCGGTGCTCGGTTCGGGTTTGATGCCCTTCATCGATTCCAGTACTCCGTTCTTGGTGAGATCGAACGGGAAGCGGGCGATGACGCAGCGCATGGGTCCTCACAAAGGAGTAGGGAAGAACGATCCGGCCGGGGGGGGCAACGGTTCAGCGGGAAAGGGCGAAGGCTACCGAGGCGGTGCTCGGCGCGTGCACGCCGAGGATGTGGACACCGAGGATGTCGCGCAGGCAGACGCGGTCCGTGTAGGCGGAACTGTCGCGGACGGCGGCGAGTTCGGCCCGGGTGACCACGCCTGTGCCGTGGTCGTCCCGGTCGCAGACGACCAGCCGGCGCGTGCGCGCGGCGTCCATCACGGACAGCGCCACCTCGACGCTCATGTCGTCGCACACCCGCGGTCCGGCCGGGTCCGCCACGTCGGCCGCCTTCCGGCGCACGGGGCCGGCGAGCGGCGGACGGGACTGCATCTGAACCAGTGTCAAAAGGTGCCTCCTGCGGAGATGGATCGACTTCCTGATCACGAAGGTGCTGAACCGCCTAGGCCGCCGGGTCGACGGCCGTCTTGCGTACGGGGCCGCGCCGGGACGCGGAACCTGCGCGGCGCCCCCGGGAGGAGGAGCCGCGCCTGGGACGTTCGGCCGCCGGTGCGGCGATGACGACCGGAATTCCGGACGGGGTCTGGGCGCCGGTGATCCGCTGGAGGGCCTCGTCGCCCGAGCGTACCGGGGTTGTCTGCGGCCGGATACCCGCGTCCGACATGAGGCGGACCATGGCCCGACGCTGGTCCGGCGTGACGAGGGTGACGACGCTGCCGGACTCACCGGCGCGGGCGGTGCGGCCGCCGCGGTGCAGGTAGTCCTTGTGGTCGGTCGGCGGGTCGACGTTGACGACGAGGTCCAGGTTGTCGACGTGAATGCCGCGCGCCGCGACGTTCGTCGCGACCAGCACGCTGACGTGCCCCGTCTTGAACTGCGTCAGCGTACGGGTGCGCTGCGGCTGGGACTTGCCGCCGTGCAGCGCGGCGGCCCGCACCCCGCTCTTGAGCAGATCCTTGGTGAGCCGGTCGACGGCGTGCTTGGTGTCGAGGAACATGATCACGCGGCCGTCGCGGGCGGCGATCTCCGTGGTGGCGGCGTGCTTGTCGGCGCCGTGCACGTGCAGGACGTGGTGCTCCATCGTCGTGACCGCACCGGCCGACGGGTCGACCGAGTGCACGACCGGGTCGCTCAGGTAGCGGCGCACCAGCAGGTCGACGTTGCGGTCCAGGGTGGCGGAGAACAGCATCCGCTGCCCCTCCGGGCGCACCTGGTCGAGCAGCGCGGTGACCTGCGGCATGAATCCCATGTCGGCCATCTGGTCGGCCTCGTCGAGCACCGTGATGGCGACCTCGTCAAGGCCGCAGGCGTCACGGTCGATGAGGTCCTTGAGCCGGCCCGGGGTCGCGACGACGACCTCGACCCCGCCCCGCAGCGCGCCGGCCTGCTTGCCGATCGACATCCCGCCCACGACCGTGGCCATCCGCAGCCTGAGGGAGCGGGCGTAGGGCGTGAGGGCGTCCGTCACCTGCTGCGCGAGTTCGCGCGTCGGTACGAGGATCAGCCCCAGCGGCCGGCGGGGTTCGGCGCGCTGTCCGGCGGTCCGGGAGAGCAGCGCGAGGCCGAAGGCGAGGGTCTTGCCGGAGCCGGTGCGCCCGCGGCCCAGGACGTCGCGGCCGACCAGGGAGTTCGGCAGCGTCGCGCCCTGGATCGGGAACGGCACGCTCACGCCCTGCCTGCCGAGTTCGGCCAGCAGCTGCTCGGGCAGGCCGAGTTCGGCGAAGCCTTCCACGGCGGGCAGAGCCGGGGTGATCGTCTTGGGGAGCGCGAACTCACCCTGCACCGCGGCAGGTCGGCGGCCGTATCCACCGGAGCGAGACTGCCCACCGGAGCGGGACTGGCCGCCGGAAGTACGCGGCGTCGACGAGCCGAAGCGGTTGCCGGCATTTCCGGCGAAGCCGTTACCACGACGGTTACGGGCTGAACGATTGTTTGTACGTGTGCGGTTCATGCGGAACCTTCCTCGATGCGGCGCATATCAAGGAATCCCCGCAGCGATGAGCGGCATGGAGAATTACAAGTATGGACCGATGGTAAAAACAAGCGGCCGGCCGACGGAATTCCACGCGGACTCAGTGGAACCGGGGCGCGGACGCATGCAGCTGGGGCCCGCACCCCGAAGGATGCGGGCCCCAGCTGCACAATGCGCGTCAGAGTCAGGCCGGAACGATGTTCTCGGCCGTCGGGCCCTTCTGGCCCTGCGCGATGTCGAAGGAAACCTTCTGGCCCTCGAGCAGCTCACGGAAGCCCTGGGCGGCAATGTTCGAGTAGTGGGCGAAGACGTCGGCGCCGCCGCCGTCCTGCTCGATGAAGCCGAAGCCCTTTTCCGAGTTGAACCACTTCACGGTTCCAGTGGCCATGTCATATCTCCTTGGGGCAGTACATCGGCATCCGCACCGTGCGGACACCGTGTCGCCGCGATGATTACCCCGACCGGAAAAATGACCCGGAAATACAAGAGCGCTCCGACCCGCATGAGCAGGTCCGGGGCACTTGAAGTTTTGGGAACCACAACTGCAACTTGAACCGAGACTAGCACGCAAAAACTGCCTGCACCCACCACGGAATTCGAGTTTTTTCGCCCCGACAGAAACTCTCACCACATGGTCCGCAAAACCCTCATCGCGCGGGCATAGATATTGCGTCACCCGTAGTGCAGGGTTCGGACACCCCCGGTGGCGCGCGTGGGGGACGGAAAGCCTTGGTCCGCCGCGCCACGCCCGTGGTAGACCGGAGCATCCACCGCGACCGATCCGGAGATCTCCATGCGCCGCCTCGCCGTCTTCCTCGCCTCGTCCAGCGGGATCGACCCGGCCCACACCGAACTGGCCGTCCACGTGGGGGAAGAGCTCGCCCGGCGTGGCATCGGCCTCGTCTACGGCGGTGGCCGCCGAGGGCTGATGGGCGCGATCGCGGACAGCACGCTGAAGGCCGGCGGCGAGGTCATCGGTGTCATGCCGCGCAGCATGGTCGAGCGGGAGTGGGCGCACGAGGGCGTGACCCAGCTGCTCATGTGCGACTCGATGCACGAGCGCAAAGCCCTCATGGCCGACCACGCGGACGCCTTCATGGCTCTGCCCGGCGGACTCGGCACGCTGGAGGAGATCTTCGAGGTGTGGTCCTGGCGCCAGCTCGGCTTCCACGCCAAGCCCGTCGGCTTCCTCGACGCCGGAGGCTTCTGGACCCCACTGCTCGACGCCCTGCACGGCATCGCCGCCTCCGGCCTCCTCCCGGCCCCCACCCTGGACGACCTCGCCGTCGCCCCCGACCTGCCGGGCCTGCTGGAGCTGTTGGAGGAGCGCCTCCGCAACATCCCGGAGCCCGCGCACGGCGAAGGCCTGCGCTAGGGCCCTTCTGACGGATCTTGCTGGAGTCGCGGGCCCTGGCACGCGCATCTGCTGCGTCCAGCCTGATCCGTCAGAAGGACCCTAGCCCGGCGCCCACTTCCGACCTGTTTTTCACCGCTTACCCCTATCTGCCGCAACTGCCTTGATAGGCGCTGCCGGTCGGCGTAGAACGCTGTCAAGGCATAACGGGGGAAAGGCGAGCCCATGGGGGATGTGGGCAGGGTCGACGTGCGTGGGGAAGTGAACGGGCAAGTCGTCGTCGGGCGGAACAACGTCGTCATCAATGCCGAGCAGGGGGCGTACGTCGCCTACCGGCCCGAGGGGCCACCGCAGCTGAGGCTGCGGCACCGCCCATACCCGGGCGGTTCCGCGCTGCGTGGACAGGGCGAGGCGCTCGTCGGCCGCGACGGCGAACTCGCGGCGATCTGCGGCTGGTTGGGGGCGGGGAGGCGGGTTCAGGTCTTCGGGCCGCCCGGCATCGGCAAGAGCGCGTTGCTGCGCCGCTGCGCCGCCGAGCAGCTCGCGCTGGGCCGTCCCGTTCTCCATCTCCACGCCGCCGACAGGACGACGGAGGACCTGCTCCAGGAGATCTTCCAGGCCTGCTACGAGCTTCCCGACGGCCGTCCCTGCGAGGGCTACAAGCCAGAACCCGCCACGCTGCGGCAGCTGTTGGGTGCCGTGCAAGTCGTGCTTGTCGTCGATGACCTCCAGGTCTCCCCCGACGACCTGGGCCTGCTGATCGAGACGACACCGGGCTGCGGGCTGCTCACGGCCGCCGTGGACCGCATCGAGCGGCCCGAGGCCCGGCCCCTGCGGCTCGACGGACTGCACGAACAGCACGCGTTCGAGCTGCTGGTACGAGAGGTGGGACACCACCCCGGCGGGCCCGCGGCCGACGCCGCCCGGCACCTGGTCACGGCCGTCCACGGGCATCCGCAGACCATCCTGCAAGCGGCCGCCGCGTTCCACGCCGCGCAGGGGCGGAGCGCACCGGGCCAGGTCGGCGGCGGCCCGCCATGGCCTCCGGGGTTCTTCCCGGTCGACGACACCGCCCTCGCCGTCGGCATCGTCGCCCGGCTCTCGGAGCGGGCGGTCGGGCTGCTGCGACCGCTGTGCACCCTCGCCCCGCTGCCCGCGTCGCCGGTCCTGCTGTCGGCGCTCGGGATACGCCCCGATCCGGCGGCGCTCGCCGAGCTCACCGCGCTGCGACTGGTCGAGGTCGACGGCGACAACCTCTGTTCCTGTGGCCCGTTCGCCGTCCTGGTCGCCCAGCAGGCCGGGATGCTCCCCGCCGCCGCCCAGCTCGCGCCCGCCCTCACCCACTGGCTGCGGACCCGCGCGACCCGGTACGAGGCATGCGCCGAAGCCGCGGCGATCCGCCGGGTCCTCGGGAATCTGGCCATGATCGAGGACCACCGGGGCGTGCGGGATCTCGCCCGCGCCGCGGCCCCGCTGCTCGCGCTGTCGCTGCACTGGGGCGTATGGGGACAGGTCCTGCGCTACGGCAGGGCGGCGGCCCAGTTCCTGGGGGCCGCGGCGGACGAGTCGTACTTCGCCCACGAGGTGCACGTACGGGTCGTCGCGCTGAGCACGGCCTCGTCGGGGCTCGTCGGTGGCGGCGGGGGTGTGGGGTACGCGGCGGCGCACGCGGGCGGCGGGGGCGGTGGTGGGGTCGGGGGCCAGGGACTACCGGGCCCCGGCCAGGGCGGCCCGTCCGTCCCGAGCGGTCAGCCCGGCGGCGGCAGTCCGCTCGGCAGCGGTGCGGGTCCTCCCCGGCCACGGGGGCGGGGGATCCACCGGGCACGCCACTCCGTGCGCCATGTCGTCTCGTCGCACCCCGTGGCGGTGGGTGCCGGTGGCGTCTTCGTGGCGGCGGGCGTGGCGGCCGGGGTGGCTGCTCTGCCCGGAGGCGGCACTCCGGTGGTGGCGAACGACACCCCGAGCATCACCTCTCCCCTGACGCAGCTCCCGCCCGCGAGCCCCACCGACTCGCCCACGAGCCAGAGCCCGTCGCAGCAGTCGTCGCCCGTGTCCACCGCCCCCACCGGCCCGCGCGCCGCCATACCTCCGTCGGGCTCGGACGACTGTCCGGCGGTCGGTCTGCCCGGACAGGACTTCGGCGCCGTCAAGGTCGGCGCCACGAAGACGGAGACCGTCCACTTCACCTCGTGGCTCAAGTGCGACGACGAGCGCGCCCTGAAGGCCGACGATCCCGCCAACTGGAAGACCGCCCTGACCTCGTGCCCGCCCGCGGGCGCCTCCCGGGACTGCGTCTTCCAGGTCACCTTCGCTCCCAAGAAACCAGGCCCGTACAACGCACTGGTCACGATGCCCGACGACGCGGGGCAGCCGGACGTCACCATGCACGTCACCGGGACGGCTCTCGCCGTTCCCACAGGACCGACCGGCCCGACGGGACCGACCGGACCGACCGGACCCACCGGCCCCACTGGCCCCACCGACCCGCCCGGCTCCACCGATGACCTCACCCCACCCCCCTCACCCGCGCCCTTGGAGCCCGGCCCGGGCATCGACTGAGGAGACCTCATGCCCCACACACCAGGCGGCGACCACTACGAGATCCGGACCGAAGGCGGTGTCTTCGGCCAGGTCGTCGTCGGCCGCGACAACACCGTCTCCCGGGTGGAGGGGGCCGGCGCGCCGGCCGCCGTGACCGAGCAGCAACTGGCCGAGCTGCGCGCCGAGTTCGCCCGCGTCCGCGCACTGCTGCCGGCCGACGCCCCGGACCGTGCGGGTGAACTCCTCGACGAGCTGGAGGAGTCCGCGACCGCGCCGGAACCCGACCTCTCCACCATGGAGTACGTACGCCGCTGGTTCTCCCGCCATCTCCCCGCGCTCGCGGGCGCCGTCACCAGCCTCGTCATCCACCCGGTCGTCGGGCAGCTGGTGGCGGCGGCCGGCGGCACTCTCGCCGAGGAGTTCCGCCACCGCTTCGGCGGCGGAGGCAACGCGTAACCGGCCCGCCACGACGTGCACGCCGACGTGCACGTCTGCGACGGTCCGCCGCGTGATCGGCGCGCCCGTCGACTAACGTGCGATCGATGACCACCCCATCGACGCACGCCATCGGCCCCGACTTCAACACCCCCATCGAGAAGCGGTACTTCGAGGACTACGTTCCCGGAGCGACGTACACCTACGGCAGCATCACCGTCACCGAACAGGCCATCCTCCGCTTCGCCGGCGAGTTCGACACGCAGGACATCCACACCGACCCCGAAGCCGCCGCCACCGGCCCCTTCGGCGGGCTCATCGCGAGCGGCTGGCACACCGCCTCGGTGATGATGCGCCTGTACGCCGACCACTACGTCAGCAAGGTCGCGAGCCTCGCCTCCCCCGGCATCGACGAACTCCGCTGGCCGCGCCCGGTCCGCCCCGGCGACAGCCTCTCGATCCGCACGACGGTCCGCTCGGCCCGCCCCTCGCGCAGCAAGCCCGACCGGGGCCTCGTCCACACCGACGTCGAGGTCCTCGACCAACACGGCGAGACCGTGCTGACCCTCACCGCCATGAATCTGCTGCTCCGCCGCGACCAGCCATGATCCGGTGACGGCGGCGCAGGCCCTGTGGCGATCATCGTCAATCACCTGATAAGCAATGATCGTGACGTTACGTCAGGTGAAGACGCGAACGGGTGGTGCGGCGGTGGCCGTCACCACACTTGCCTTACTGATGACGGCGTGCGGGGACGGCGGTTCGGACGATTCCGGCGCCGGCCAGGACTCCCAAGTCACCGTCGCCGCGCTGCCGTTGACGGACTCCGCCGCGCTGTACATCGCCCGCGACCGGGGGCTGTTCAAGAAGGAGGGGCTGGATGTCCGCATCCAGCCCGTTCAGCAGAGCATCCAGGCGCTGCCCGCCCTGTCCAAGGGGCAGGTCGACGTGATCGCGAGCGCGAACTACGTGACCTTCCTGCAGGCCCAGGAGAAGGGCACGCTCGACGTGCGCATCCTCGCGGAGGGCGTGCGGACGGCGCCGCACATGATGGACGTCCTGGTGCCGAAGGACTCCCCCATCAAGAACGCGGCCGACCTCAAGGGCAAGAAGGTCGCCGTCAACATCCTGAACAACATCCAGACGCTGACCCTCGACGCGATCCTGGAGAAGCAGGGAGCCGGGAAACCGGCGTACCGGCAGATCGCGTTCCCGCAGATGGGCGCAGCCCTGGAGAAGGGCCAGGTCGACGCGGTGCATGTCGTGGAGCCCTTCGACAGCGCGATCCAGAGCGACCTCAAGGCCAGGGTCCTCATCGACGGCGCCGCGAGCCCCGTCGAGTCGCTGCCCATCAGCGGATACGTCACCACCGCCCGGTACGCGAAGCAGAACCCGGACACGGCCGCCAAGTTCAAGCGCGCCATCGAGGCCGCCTCGAGGATCGCCGACGAGGATCCCTCCGCCGTCCGCAAGGTGGTGCCCACGTACAGCAAGGTCAAGGCCGCGCAGGCCAGGTCGATGGGGCTGCCGGCGTATCCGCCGAAGACCGATCCGGATCAGCTCCGCCGTCTCACCGAACTCATGCGGAAACAGGGGCTGTTGAAGAAGGACGTCGACCCTTCGACACTCGTCGTCAAGTGAACGGGCGCGGCCGCCGGGACGCCGGGCTCGGCATTCTCGGCGTGCTGCTGGCCTTCGGAGTGTGCGAGGCGGTGTCGCGCGCGGGGCTCGTGCGGCGCGAGTACCTGCCGCCCGCGTCCGATATTCTCGCCCGCTCCGTCGAGCTGGCGGGCGACCCGGTGTTCCTCGACGGGGTCGGCGCCACGCTGCGCGCCTGGGTGCTCGGGCTCGCCCTCGCGTGTGCGATCGCGGTACCGGCCGGGCTGCTGCTCGGGAGCGTGCCCGTGGTCGACGCCGCGGTGCGCGCGATCGTGGAGTTCCTGCGGCCCCTGCCGTCCGTGGCGCTGATCCCGCTGGTGTCACTGCTGCTCGGCTCCGGCACGCAGACGGAGGTCGCGCTCGTCACGTATGCCTCGGTGTGGCCGATCCTGTTCAACACGATGTACGGCCTCGGGGAGAGCGAGCCGCTGGCCAAGGACACGCTGCGCGCCTTCGGCTTCGGCCGGGCCGAGGTGCTGCTGCGCGTCGAACTGGTCGGCGCGGCGCCGTTCATCGCCGCCGGCATCCGCATCTCGGCGGCCGTCGCGCTCGTCGTGGCCGTCGCCACGGAGCTGCTGTCCGGGTTCGGCGAGGGCCTCGGCATCTTCATCGCGCAGGCCCAACAGGCCACGGACGGCAACCGGGACGTGCTCGCGGGCGTGGTGTGGGCGGGCGTGCTCGGTCTGCTGATCAACGGCGTACTGGTGTGGGGCGAGTGGCGGTTGTTCCCGTGGACGCCCGAACGGCGGGCGGTGCGCGCATGACGCGGACGGTACAGGCGCCAACTCGCCGGTCACGTAGGCCGGTTATATCGTCCGGAGCCCTGCTGCGCTGGCCCGTCCTGGTGCTCGCCGTCACGCTCTGGGAGGTGGCGGCCCGCGCGCACGGCAGTGTCTTCTTCCCACCCCCCTCGCGCATCGCGGACCATGCGTACGAACTGTGGTTCTCCGGACCGGTCCGCCATGTGTTCCTCACCGACGCCGCGTTCGACACGATCGGCCCGAGCCTCGGCCGGATGGCGGCGGGTTTCCTGCTCGCGGCCTTGGCCGGGATCGTGCTCGGGGTGGCGATCGGCCGCTCCCGGCGGGTGTACGCGCTGTGCGAACCGGTGCTGCAGTTCGCGCGGGCCATGCCGCCGCCCGCCCTGGTCCCGGTCTTCGTCGTGGTCCTCGACTTCGGTACGCCGATGCAGATCACGTCGATCGTGTTCAGCGCCGTCTGGCCGGTGCTCGTGAACACCGCGGAGGGCGCCCGCAACACCGACCCGCTGCGCCTCGAGGTCGCCGCCGCGCTGCGGCTGACCACGGCCGAGCGGCTCTGGTACGTCATCGTGCCGTCCGCGCTGCCCCGGATCTTCGCCGGACTGCGGCTCAGCCTGTCGCTCGCCCTGATCCTCATGGTCTTCTCCGAGCTGCTGCCGGGTACCGAGAACGGCATCGGCTTCATCCTCACCGACGCCCAGTCGCGCTCGGACCTGCTCACCGTGTGGGCGGCCCTGGCGCTGCTCGGCGTCCTCGGCTATCTGCTCAACACCGGCCTGCTGGTCATCGAGAAGCGCGTAATCGGCACAGGGAGGACGGCATGACGACGACGGACGAGGCCACCCGCGGGACGCCGACCACGGTGCGGGACGCGGTCGTCGGGCTGCTGCGCGCCACCGGCATGACCACGGTCTTCGGCAACCCGGGCTCCACGGAGCTGCGCATGTTCCGCGACTGGCCCGACGACTTTGGCTACGTCCTGGGCCTCCAGGAGTCCACGGCCGTGGGCATGGCGGCGGGGCACAGCCTGGGCACGGGGCACGCCGCGTTCGTGAGTCTGCACTCGGCGGGCGGCGTCGGGAACGCGCTCGGCGCCGTCTTCAACGCCTACCGGGACCGGGTGCCGCTGGTGATCGTCGCCGGGCAGCAGGCGCGCTCCCTGCTCCAGCTGCGCCCCTTCCTCGGAGCCGATGAACCGGCCCAATTCCCGCGCCCCTACGTCAAGTTCTCCCGTCAGCCGGAGCGTGCCGAGGACGTCCCGGCCGTTCTCGCGGAGGCGCACCGCGTCGCGATGACCCATCCGCGCGGTCCGGTGTTCGTGTCCGTGCCGGAGGACGACTGGGACCGGGCGGCGGTTCAACCGGTCGAACCAAGGGCGGTGCACGCCGACTTCACGGCGAGCCCCGACGCTCTCGCCGCGCTCGCCGCCCGCCTCGACACCTGCGCCCGCCCCGCGCTGATCGTCGGCCCGGGAGTGGACGACGAGGCGGCGCTGCCCGAAGCCCTCGCGCTGGCGGAGCGGATCCGGGCAGGCGTCTGGATCAGCCCGCTGTCCGGCCGCTCAGGATTCCCCGAGTCGCATCCGCTCTTCCAGGGCTTCCTGCCGCCGGTGGCGGGCCAGTTGGCCGCGCGCCTCGCACCGTACGACGTGGTGGTCGCGCTCGGGACGCCGGTGTTCACGTACCACGTGGTGGACGACAGCCCACCCCTCGCGCCCGGCACCGAACTCTTCCACCTGGACTGCGACCCGGCCCAGGCGGCATGGCTACCCACGGGCACGAGCCTGGTCACGACCCTGCGCCCGGCACTGACCCAACTCGCGGCACTCGTCGGCGAGTCGGACCGCGAACCACCTCCGCCGCGCGTCCGGCCGCACCCGGTGAGCGTCGCGGACAGCAGTCACCTCACGCCCGAACTGGTCCTCGACGAGCTGTACCGGCGCCTGCCCCGCGACCGCGTGCTCGTCGAGGAGGCCCCCAGCCATCGCGACGCATTCCACGCCCGCGTCCCGGTCGACCGCTCCGGGGGCTTTCTCACCACGGGCAGCGGGGCCCTCGGCTGGGGGTTGCCGCTGGCCGTCGGCCGGGCGCTCGCGGACCACCGGCGCGTGGTGTGTGTGCTGGGCGACGGTTCGGCGATGTACTCGGTGCAGGCACTGTGGACGGCGGCCAGGCACCGGGCACCGGTCTCGTTCATCGTCCTCGACAACGGCGGCTACGGGGCGGTGCGTGCGCTCGGCCGCCGGATCGGCATCGATCCCGCGCCCGGGACGGACATCGGCGGCATCGAATTCGCGGGACTCGCCGCCTCCTTCGGATGCGCGGCCCACTACGCGGACCGTCCGAATGATCTCGGCAAGGCCCTCGACCGCGCGGTGACACACCTCGGTGACGAGGACGGGCCCCACCTGCTGCACCTCAAGGTCGCCGGCACCGAGGGCACGCTCTACGAACCATGGGCCGGGTGAGGGCCCGGCATGCTCCGCCTCACCGGCATCAGCCAGTCCTACGGCTCCCACCGCGTCCTGCACGATGTGTCCCTGACCGTGCCGGACGGTCAACTCCTGTGCGTCGTGGGCCCGTCGGGCTGCGGAAAGTCGACGCTGCTGCGCACGATCGCGGGGCTGCTCCCCGTACAGGAGGGCACGATCACCGTCGACGGCACACCGGTCGCCGGGGTGCCCGACCGCCTCGCGGTCGTGTTCCAGGACTACGGCCGCTCCCTGCTGCCCTGGCTCACGGTCCGCGACAACGTGGCGCTGCCGCTGCGCCGCCAGGGCCTGCGCCGCGCCGAACGGCGGGCCGCGGCCGATCGCATCCTGGCACGCGTCGGCCTCGAAGACTCGGCCCGCCGCCACCCCTGGCAGCTCTCCGGCGGCATGCAGCAACGGGTCGCGATCGCCCGCGCGTTGGTGGTCCGCCCGTCGCTGCTCCTCATGGACGAGCCCTTCGGCTCCCTCGACGCGCAGACCCGCGAGGACCTGGAGGACCTGCTGCTCGACGTCCACCGCACGGACGGCACCACGATCGTGTTCGTCACGCACGACATCGACGAGAGTGTCTATGTCGGCGACCGTGTGGTCGCCCTCTCGCCCGCCCCTGACTCCGGCATCGCCCTCGATCTACGGGTCCAACTCCCCGTGGAGCGCGACCAGATCGCTACACGGGGGCTGCCGGAGTTCGTGAAGCTGCGGGCGGAGGTGGGGCGGACGGTGCGGGCGCCGAAGCTCAGCTGAAGGGAACGGCGTCGGCGGGGTCGGCGTGCCAGTTGGTGGCTTCGGGCCGGTCCACGACGGCGGTTTCCGGGAGCTTCAGCGAGACGGGGTCGATCCCGGTGTCTCCGACGGAGATGATGATCTGCCCGAACTCCACGCCGCCGTTGCTTCCGCTGCTTTTGGGGTTGACACCCGCGTAGGCCTTGGTGGAGCCGGAGAGCTTGACGGTGTCACTGACGGCCTGCTCGGCGGGCCCCGCGTGGCTGTCGGGCGAGGAGCCGAAGGCGACGTCGGCGGTCTTGCCCTCCAGGTAGCAGGTGATGCCCGGCTTGGCCTTCGCGGTGAGCAGGAAGTAGCCACCGGCCTGCGACTCCAGGCCGACGGTGAAGTCGAGGTCATTGGTGCCGCAGGACTGGCCGACGCGCTCCTTCTTGGCGGTGCCGGTACCCGTGGCACCGGTGCCGGACTTGCTGTCGGTGGCGGCCTCGGCCTTCGTGCCGGCCTCGGTGTTCGAGTCGGTCTTCGTATCGTCCTTGGAGTCCGCCTTCGACCCCATAGAGGTGCTCTGCTTGGCGCTGTCCTTCTCCGCGGCCCCCGAGGAGCACGCGGTGGCGGCCACCGACAGGGACACCGCGGCGACGGCGGTCAGGACGATGCGGCTGGAACGGTGTGCGAGACGTACGGACATGGAAGTGCTCCCCCGGTCATGGTCTTCATGGACTGGTCAAGTCCCTGTCCCATGACCCTAAGTGGGCAGTCATCATCAGCCGATCTTCGACCTGTCCGGGTTGTGTAACACCGCCATGCCCATGTCCGTGCCCGCGCGTCAGCCGCTCGCGCCGAGCACCTCGGCCACGAGACGGCGGGCGTACGCGGCGTCGATTCCGTCCGGGCGGAAGAGGATCCGGTACATGAGGGGTGCGACGACGCGGTCGATGACCGTCTCGACGTCGGGCGTCCTCTCCCCGCGTCCCTTCGCGCGGGCGAGGACGACGTCGATCTGTTCTGCGGCGTAGGCGGAGCACTGGCCCGCGTTGCTGCCGTCCGGGTCGCCGAGCAGGGCGTCGCGGATGTAGGCGCGGCCCGCGGGCGAGGCCATCTCGTCGAGGAACTGCTCGGCCCATACGGTCAGGTCGGAGGAGAGGGTGCCGTGGTCCTTCGGCTCCGTCTCGGGCCGCAGCCGCTCGACCGCCACGTCGGACAGCAGCGCCTGGAGGTCGCCCCAGCGCCGGTAGATCGTCGACGGTGTCACGCCCGCACGCTGGGCGACCATCGGCACCGTCACCGCGTCCCGGCCCACCTCGGCGGCGAGCTCACGGACGGCCTCGTGCACCGCCGCCTGGACCCGGGCGCTGCGCCCACCGGGACGTACCATCTGCTTGCTCATGGGACCCATGCTAAAGCGAATTCATTGCGTCTAGGATTCTGCGGCTTCCTCATCCCGGGGTCTGGGGCTTACGCATCCAGGGGTCTGCGGCTTCCTCATCACGCCGCCCGCGCGAGCGCACGAGCGGGGCGGATCCGCTCGTAGGCGTGTCCGACCCGCAGGAGGGTGCGTTCGCCGAGGGGGCGGCCGAGCAGCTGCATGCCGATGGGCAGTCCGGCCGTGTCGTGGCCGACCGGTACGGACAGGGCCGGTATCCCGGTGATGTTGGCCGGGGACGACAGGCGTACGTAGGCGTCGGACACCGCCTCCACCGTGCCGTCGGCCCAGGTGATCGTCTCCTGGGAGGCCTCGACGGCGGTCGCGGGGACGGCGGGGGCGGCGATCACGTCGACCTGCCGCAGCACGCGGGCCCACTCCTCCCGCATCAGCGTCCGGGAGCGCTGGGCACGAAGGTAGTCCCCGGCGGGCATCAGCTCACCGGCCTCCAGGAGGGTGCGGACGTCCGCCTGGTAGAGCTCGGGGACCGTACGCAGGGTGCGCTCGTGGTACGCGGTCGCCTCGGGGACCATCAGCCCCCACTGCGTGGCCTGCACGTACCGGGCCATCGGGATGTCGATCTCGACGAGCCGGGCACCGAGGTCCTCCAACTGCCCGATGGCGCGTCGCACTTCGGCCTCCACCTCGGGCTGGACGGGGTCGAAGTAGTAATTGCTCGGCACCCCGACGCGCAGCCCTGCGAGGCTCTCGTCCGGACCCGGCCGGTAGTCCGTGGTCGGGGCGCCGAGCGAGGCCGGGTCGTCCGGGTCGTACCCGACCAGCGCACCCAGGACCAGCGCCGCGTCGTCGACGGTACGGGCGATCGGGCCTACGTGGTCCAGCGACCAGGACAGGGAGGTGACACCTCGGCGGGGGACGAGACCGTAGGTCGGCTTCAGGCCGACGACACCGTTGAGTGCGGCGGGCACGCGGATCGAGCCACCCGTGTCGGTGCCGAGCGCGAAGGTCGCCATGCCGGAGGCGACGGCGACGGCGGATCCACCGCTGGAACCGCCGGCGACCCTTCCGGTGTTCCAGGCGTTGCTGGTCTGCGGAGTGGTCAGGCCGTAGGCGAACTCATGCGTGTGCGTCTTGCCCAGCAGTACGGCGCCGGCCTCCGCCAGTCGGGCCGCGACCGCGCTGTCGGCCTGCGCGCGATGACCGGCGCGCACCCTGGAGCTGGCCGTTGTCGGCACGCCCGCGACGTCGATCAGGTCCTTGAGCCCCATGGGGACTCCGTGCAGCGGACCTCGACGCCGGCCGGCCGACAGCTCACGCTCGGCGTCGCGTGCCGCCTCACGGGCCCGTTCGGCAGTGACGGTGACGTAGGCCCCGAGGTCCGGCTCCACCTGCGCGATGCGGCTCAGGACCGAGTCCGCCAGCTCGACGGGCGACAACTCCCGCTCCCCGATCGCCTCGGCGGCTCGGCTCAGGGACATCTCATACGGCTGCAACGGGCTTCTCCTGTTCCAGGGTTTCCGGTCGTTCCGCGCGGTAGGCGAGGGCGGGCGGGGTGTCTGCGAAGTCCAGCTCCCGCAGGACCGCGACGACGGATCGGACGTGCTCGGCGGTGGCCGCGACTGCGGCCTGCCGGTCGGCATCGGACATGAACAGTTCCCCCTTGCTCACTAAACGCTAATCGTTTGCGTTAGTGGACCGTAGCCCTTAAGGTCCACTAACGCAAACACATAGCTTTTAGCGTTGCCTGCCACCTCGAAGGACGGCCCCTCATGACCACCACTCCCCTGACCACCACCCCCGCCTGGACCGTCGGTGACATCACCGTCCACCGCATCGACGAGACACCCCTGCCGCCCGCCACGGGCCCGTGGCTGCTGCCCGACGCCACCCCGGACCTCGTCGTCCAACACGACTGGCTGCGACCGCACTTCGCCGACGCCGAGGGCACCCTCCGTATCGACAGCCACACCTTCGCCTTCACCGTCGGCGGACTGCGGGTCCTCGTCGACACCGGTATCGGCAACGGCAAGCAGCGCGCCAACCCGGCCTGGCACGACCTGGACACCGACTACCTGGAGACCCTCACCGCCGCCGGGTTCCCGCCCGACTCGGTCGACCTGGTGATCCTCACCCACCTGCACGCCGACCACGTCGGCTGGAACACCCGCCTGGTGGACGGCGATTGGGTCCCCACCTTCCCCCGCGCCCGCTATCTGACCTCCCGCGTGGAGCGGGAGTTCTGGGCCGCGTACGAGATGGACGAGGCGCGCGAGCAGATGTTCCGGGACTCCGTGCTCCCGGTGGAGGAGGCGGGTCTGCTCGACCTCGTCGACGTGCCCGCCGAGGGACTCACCGTCTCCCCCGGCCTGCGCCTGCTCCCCACGCCGGGACACACCCCCGGCCACGTGGCCGTCGAACTCACCAGCCGCGGTGGCACGGCGGTCATCACAGGTGACTGCGTCCACCACCCCGTACAACTCGCCCACCCCGCCATCGGCGCCTGCGTCGACATCGACCCGCACCGGTCCGAGACCTCGCGCCGCGCGCTGCTCGACTCGCTCGCCGGCACGGACACGCTCGTCCTGGGCACCCACTTCGCCCCACCCACGGCGGGCCGCGTCATCACCCACGACGACGCCTACCGACTCACCCCCGTCCCGGCCGACGCACACCGACAGCCGTCGGCCACTTCCCCCACGGGTGCCGGGACGGACGAATGAGGGACTGATGGAATCGACCGGTACATGGAGGCCGGCGCGCCGCCCCGTCACCACCAGGCGCGGCGCACCCGCAGGGTCCCGGTGTCGACGCAGCCGGCGCCGTTGACGACCTCCTCGGTGTCGAGGCTCCAGCCGACGACACCGTTGCCCTTGCGGCCGAGTTCGATGAGGTGCTGGGACGTGTTCCGGGCGCCTTCCTGCACCTGGCACTCCAGGACCGACGTCCACGCCTTCCCGTCGACCGCCGACCCGAAGGCGAGCAGCGGCAGGACGACGACGGTCAGCAGCAGCGACGCCATCTGTTCGACCCGGTACCCCCACACGACCCCCTGCCGCAGCGCGTACGCCACGACCCCGGTGCCGAGCCCCCACCAGGGTCCGTAGAAGCAGGCGGCGATGATGCCCACGGCGACCGGATTGACGACGGTGAGCGCCACCCGCCGTGCCGCCTGAGCCGCCCCGCTCCCCTTCGGCACGCTGCCGCGCGAGGCGAACAGGGCGAACACGACGCGGGACACCACGACGCCGAACACCGAGCCGAGGGCGGGTTCGGTGAGCAGCATGCCGATGAGCACGTCCGGCCAGTTGGCCAGCTCCATCCCGACGAACACGTCACGTGCGGGCTCGCCGCCGCCCACCGTGTAGGCGACCTTCACGGCGGGGATCGCGAGGGCGAGCACCATCAGGAGCGTGTGTCCTGGCCCGCCCTTCCGGTCGAGGGACTGCTCCTGCGGTGGGGGCGGGTGTGCGTCGCGTACGGCGGTGCCAGACATGCGGGCCATGAAACAGGTACGGGCCCGCCGATGGTCGGAGCCACGCGCCCCGCACACCCCTACGAGGCGGTCCGGTGGCGTCGCCCGCATGTCTGCTGCTTCGTACGCGGCCGTCTGCACCGCGGACGAGGACGCCGGCCGAGGAACGCCTCCCCGGCACGGCGCCGCGGTTCACTTCGCGGCAGGGCGTGGTGTGAGCACGCAGCTGACCCGGCAAGAGCACACCAAACGCCCTCGCCCGTCGGTGAGTTCCACGTTGTACGTGGCCATGGAGCTCCCCAGGTGCAAGGCGCGGGCGGTGCCACGGACGACTCCGCTGCGGGCGGAGCGGTGGTGCGTGGCGCTGACCTCGACGCCCACCGCGCTGCGGCTGGTTCCCGCGTACATGGCGGCCGCGGTGGAGGCCAGGGTCTCGGCGAAGGCGATCGAGGCGCCGCCGTGCAGCAGGCCCTGAGGCTGTGTGTTGCCCTCCACCGGCATGACGCCGACGACCTCTCGGGCATTGGCCTCCTGGAGCCGAATGCCCAGCTTCCAGTACAGGCCGCCGGCTCCGAGCCCGGCCTCTCGCATCAGGGTGCCGAGCTCCTCCGGCAGATCGTCGGGCAGGACTTTCCCCATGTCTTCGTGTACGTCGGTCCCGGCAGGCAGGGTCATCGCGGCGGACTCCTCACAACAGTCGCGTTTGTGCGGACAGAGCCGCGACCGCCCGCCGTGGATACGGGCGTCCGGGGAATTCCTTGTTCGACGCGCTCCGTGGTGTGCCTATACGCACCCGACACCACCGCCACGTATCTCGCGGCGGTCTTCGGGGCTCTGTGTGGCTGGGCGTGCGCACGCCCGCCCGGGCATCCGGGTCCAGGAGAAGAGGAGTGTGGCGATGCACGAACGGAAACTCGCGGTCATTACTGGTGGTTCACGCGGCATCGGTGCCGCCGTGGCCGAGCGTCTGGCCGCCGACGGCTACAACGTGGCGTTCTGCTACCAGTCGAACCGTACGGCAGGAGCCCGGGTCGCCGAGGTCCTTCGACGGCGCGGGGCGCGCGTCCACCACGACGTGTGTGATGTCACCGATCCGGACGCGGCCGCCGCGTTCCTCGCCAAGGCGGAAGTCGAACTGGGGCCGGTGCAGGCGCTGGTGAACTCGGCGGGCATCGTCCGGGACAACCCGATGGTCCTCATGCCGTCCGCCGACTGGCGGTCCGTGATCGACACGAATCTCAGCGGCACCTTCAACTTCTGCAAGCCCGCCGCCTTCGCCATGATGAAGCGCCGGTCGGGAGTGATCGTCAACATGTCGTCCGTGGCCGGGGTGTTCGGCCACGCCCGGCAGAGCAACTACTCCGCGGCGAAGGCGGGGGTGATCGGGATGAGCAAGGCGCTGGCGAAGGAAGTTGCGCGCAGCGGCATCCGCGTCAACGTGGTGGCCCCCGGCTTCATCGAGACGGACATGACGGCGGACCTGACGGACAAGGCGCGCCAAGAGGCGCTCAAGAGCGTCCCGTTGCGCCGGTTCGGCACCCCCGAGTCGGTCGCGGAGCTCACCGCGTTCCTCCTCTCCGACCGCGCCGACTACATCACCGGGCAGACGTTCCAGGTCGACGGAGGGATCACCTTGTGAGTGCCGCCCCGCAGGGCGCCCCTTCGGACGACGCCTTGCTCGATGAGCTCGCCGAGGAGGCGGGGACGGTTCCGGAGGTCGTCCGCGAGTCCGTCCGCGCTCTCGGGCGCTCCTTGACGGTCCCGGTCGACCGGCAATGCGGTAACCACGGAACAGCATTTATTTGACCTGACAAATCAATCACATGACCATCTCTTGACAATTCCGGGGCGACCTGAGTTCACCTTGACAGTGGAAGCTGAAACTGGTTAGGCTCGGCCGAAGAAAGTAGTTAGTACCTACTAAATCGACTTGCACGGGGGCCCAGCACAATGCGCGGAGATCTACACATACCGCCCGCCGATATTTCAATTTCGAACGAAATCCCTCGGGGTGCAGTGGGATCCGTATGCGCACTTCAGACCGCCCTCTGTGCGGCGCGTTGAGGCGTCACCTCCTCCTGCGCCATCAATTGGAATTCCTCATTCCATTCATGGCTGCCGAGCTACGCATTAATTGCGTGACAAGCTCTCACTGCTGATTTCCGCACCCCTGACGCCGATGTCGGGGTGGCGATCCTTGCGCTTTGCGAAATCCGTCTCCCTGCGCACTCCTGCCCGGGGGGCGCGATACGCACATCCACTTCTCCCGCATGTCCCACAGAGGGGAATCATGAGCGAGTCGTACGACGTCATCGTGAACGGAGCGAGCATCGCCGGGTGCACCGCGGCCGTCCTGTACGCCCGACAAGGGGCCAGGGTCGCCCTGCTGGAGCGCCGCTCCGACATGTCCGCCTACAAGGTGCTGTGCACGCACTACATCCAGGCCTGCGGGCACGCGACGCTGGCCGAACTCGGGGTGACCCGGGAGCTGGAGGACGCGGGCGCGGTACCCAACTCGGCCCGCTACTGGACGCGTTGGGGCTGGATCCGCCCCGAGGACGACCCGCACGAGCGCAGCCTGCCCTTCGGGTACAACGTCCGCCGCCAGACCCTGGACCCGATCCTGCGCCGGCTCGCCCTGGACACCGACGGCGTCGACCTGCTCCTGGGACACACCCTCGACCGGGTGCTCGCCGAGGGCGGCCGGGTCGTCGGTGTCTCCACGACGTCGGGCGGCGCGCGCCGGGACCTACGGGGCCGGCTCGTCGTCGGCGCCGACGGGAAGGACTCCACGGTCGGCCGACTCGTCGGAGCCACCGCCAAGCGCGTCGACAACCAGCGCTTCAGCTACTTCGCCCACTTCAAGGGACTGCCACGCCCGAAGGGCGATGTGACGCTGTCCTGGTTCCGCGAGCCCGACGTCGGCTACGCGATGCCGAACGACGGTGACATCACCCTGGTGGCGTGCATCCCGTCGAAGAGCAGCCTCCCCCGGTTCCGGGAGGACCTGGAGGGCTCCTTCCGGGCGTTCGTGAAGTCGCTGCCCGGTGCACCCGATCTGGACCGGGGCGAACTCGTCGGCAAGATCGTGGGAACCGTCAACTACCCGCTGATCTCACGCCGGCCCACCGGCCCCGGCTGGGCGCTCATCGGCGACGCGGCGCTGACGAGCGACCCCTTGTGGGGTGTGGGCTGCGGCTGGGCGCTGCAGAGCGCGCAGTGGCTGGTCGACGAGACATCGGCCGCCGTACGAGCGGCCGGCGACCTGGACCGCTCGCTGGCCGCCTACCGCGGCCGCCGCTCGAAGCTGAAGGGCTATCAGTTCCTGATCTCCGACTTCGCCTCGGGCCGGCCCTTCAACCCCGTCGAGAAGCTGATGTTCTCGGCGGCGGCGCGTGACCCCGGGATGGCCCGGCACTTCCACACGTTCGGCTCGCGTCTCATCGGGACCGGGTCCTTCCTGTCACCTTCTTCACTCACCAAGGCAACTCTGGTGAATCTCCGCCATCGGCTGCGCCCCGCCACCGCGGTGCCGGCCGGCGGCGTGTGATGCCTTGCCTGCGCACGACAGTCCCCCACCTCTCAGCGAAGGGAAAACATCATGCCTCAGACCAGTCAGAACCTGTTTCAGGCGGAGAAGTTGGAGCAGCTGCGGACGATCGTCGTCCAGGTCCTCGAGCTCGGCCCCGACGAGCTGACGGAGACGAGTCACTTCGTCAACGACCACGACGCGGACTCGCTGCTGGCACTGGAGATCCTTGCGCGCATCGAACTCGACCTCGGTGTGTCCATTCCGCAGGAGGACCTGCCGGAGATGGTCACGCTGACGGCCGTCCACGACGTCGTCGCCCGTAACGCCGGCTGGGAGATACCCAATGCGTGAATCCACGTCATGCCGGGTGGTGGTGACCGGACTCGGCGCCGTCAGCAGCCTGGGGGTGGGTGCCCACGCCTTCGCGGCCGGCATCCGCGCGGGACGCAGCGGCGTCTCCCCCATCCGCGGATTCGACGCCGGCGGCTTCCCGTACACCATGGCCGGAGAGGTGCACGACTTTGAACCGCGTAGCGTGCTGCGCCGCATCGACCCCGAGGAGTGGGGCCGCAGCGGGCTGTTCGCCGCGTCGGCCGCCCGGCTGGCCCTTCAGGACGCCGACATCGACCCCCACGTCGTCGCCTCGGCACGGTCCGGCTCGACCATCGGGACGACCAGCGGTGAGTCGGCGGTCATCGAGCAGCTCACCGAGCAGTGGGTCAAGGACAGTTTCAAGCGCCTCGACCCGGACGCCGTGCGCAAGGTCCCGGCGAACCGGATCGCGAACGCGGTCAACGCCGAGCTGGGGCTGACCGGTGACGCCCAGACCATCGCCACAGCCTGTTCGGCGAGCAACTACGCGCTCGGCTACGCCTACGACATGGTGCGCAGCGGCGAGGCGGATTTCATGGTCAGCGGCGGCGCGGACTCCATCAATCGCTGGGCCCACGCCGGGTTCTTCCGCCTCGGCGCCCTCGCCGAGTCGGTGTGCCGGCCCTTCGACGCGGACCGCAGCGGCATCCTGACCGCGGAGGGCGGCGTCGCGCTGTTCCTCGAGCCGCTGGAGCACGCCCGGGCCAGGGGCGCCCGGATCTACGCCGAGGTGCTCGGCTACGGCGTCAACTGCGACGCCCGGCATCCGGTGTCCCCCGACCCGAACAGCATCGCCGACTGCATCCGTGCCGCCCACCGCAACGCGGGCGTGGAGCCGGCGCAGATCGACTACATCTGCGCGCACGGCACCGGGACACCGACGAACGACGCGACGGAGGTCAAGGCGGTGCGCGAGGTGTTCGGGGACCGGCTGCCGCCGATCAGCTCCATCAAGTCCGCGATCGGGCACACCATGGGCGCGGCCAGCGGCTTCGGTGCGCTGATGTGCTGCCTCGCCCTGCACGAGGGGTTCTTACCGCCGACGGCGAACGTCAGCCGCACCGACCCGGCGCTGGGTCCTGGGGTGGACCCGGTTCCCGGGGTCGCGCGACCCGCCGCTCCCCGCATCGTGCAGAACCATGGTTTCGCCTTCGGCGGGAACAACGCCATCACCATCCTGGGGAGGGCGGCGTGAGTACTTCGACCGCACCCGTCACGACCACTGTCGCCCCCTTGGTCATCACCGGAACCGGCGTGCTGTCCGCGGCCGGGCACGGCATCGGGACACTGCGACCGTCCCGCGCGGCGCACGAGCCCGCGCCCGCGGACCTGTCGGGGATCGCCGACGATCTCCCGCCGATCGCCCTGCGCGCCGTGGCGGATCTCAACGCCGAGGAGTATCTCGGCGGCAAGGGCATCCGGCACCTGGACCGCACCACCAAGCTCGCGCTGGTTGCGTGTGCGCGGGCGCTGCGCGAGCTCCCCGTGCTGCTGGCGGACGGCGACAAGCCGCGTACCGGTGTCGTGATCGGGACGAGCACCGGCAGCATCCGCAGCTCCAGCGAGTTCTCCCGGGACACGCTGATCCAGGACAAGCCGTATCTGGTTCGGGCCAACCTCTTTCCCAACTCGGTCATGAACTGCTGCGCGGGTCAGATCGCCATCAGGTCCGAGCTGCGGGGCGTCAACGCCACGATCGCCGGCGGCCGGCTGTCGAGCCTGAACGCGATCCGCTACGCCCGCAACGTCATCCTGGGCGGCCATGTCGACCGGGTCCTGGTCGGTGGGGTGGAGGAGCTGTGCCCGCAGTCCGCCTGGGGGTGGCATGTGTCCAAGGCGCTCACGGCCACGGCCGCGGTCGGTGAGGGCTGCGCCGTATTCGTCCTCGAACCGCCCGAGTCGGCGCAGGCCGCGGGCCGTGCGCCCCTGGCCGAGGTGCTGGCCTGCGAGGTCTCCTCGACCGGTGGGGAACGCGGCAGCCTGGCCTCGACGTTGGCCCGGTGCGTCGAGCGGGCCCTGGCGCGCAGCGGGGTGTCCGCCGGCCAGGTCGGTGCGGTGTCCCTCGGGTGCACTGGGCACGTCGGGCTCGAGCGGGTCGAGGAGCGGGGCCTGCGGGAGGCGCTGGGGGTGCTCCCCGGCCGTGTCCTGCGGGTCACGCGGCAGTTGGGCGAGACCTTCAGCGCCGGCGGATCGCTCCAGCTCGCCTCGGTACTGGCGTCCTGGCAGGAGCAGGGGGACGACGGCGAGGTCGCCGTGGTGACCTCCCTCGCCTCGGACGGAAACGTCGGCTGCCTGGTCGTGCGCCGTCCCTCCCCCCGTCTGCCCGAGTGAGCGGGGGACCCGGACGTGGCACACATGGCCCCGGCCGACGAGGACGTGGCGGATCTGGTGACCGCGTGTCTCGAGGGGGACCAGCGGGCGTGGGTACGGCTCGTGGACCAGTTCACCCCGATGGTGTGGACGATCACACGCTCGCACCGCCTCTCCCCCGTCGACTGTCAGGACGTGTACCAGCTCACCTGGATGCGGGCCGTTCAGTACCTCCCGCAGCTGCGGGAACGCGCCCAGGTGGCGGCGTGGCTGGCCACCACGGCCCGCCGCGAGTGCCTCAAGCACATCCAGCGGGGCAGGCGTCTGGTCCCGGTCGGCGACAGCCCCCTGTTCGACACGTACGAACGGGAGACGGAGCACCCGGACGAACCGGCCCTGCGCCGCGCCGAGGCCGGCGAGGTGCTCGACGCCTTCCGTCAACTGCCCGGCCGGGACCAGGAGTTGCTCGGTGTCCTGCTGGCCGACCCGCCGCCGAGCTACGACGAGGCGAGCCGGCTGCTCGGGCTGCCGCGCGGTTCGCTCGGCCCGCTGCGGCGGCGCGCCCTGGCCCGGTTGCGCGGACTGCTGGAGGCCCCCGCCCGGTGACCGGTCGACGCCACAGGACCGCGCCGTGAAAACGCGCCGGCCTCCCGAAGGATCCGTCCGGCGGAGCCCTTCGGGAGGCCGGCGCGGCTCGGCCCCGGGGTGCGCTACGCGACGATGCCGCGTTGGCCCGTCACCGAGTACACCTTGCGGATCCGGCCCGCGTCGTCGCACTCGAAGACGTCGGTGCCGCCGACGACACGGTCCGGGCCGATCCGCAGGTCCCACAGCGAGACGGCGAAGTCCGCGCCGGGGGTGAGCAGGTTGCGGACGAGCGAGAACTCGAGGTCGTTGTCGAGGGACGCCCGGAAGTCATGGACGAACGACTTGAGTTGGGCGGGCCCGCTGATGTCGTCCCCGTTGTGGGTCGAGGCATCGCGGCCGAAGAAGATCGAGAACTCCGGGGAGCACACCTTGTCCGCAAGGTCGAGCGCTCCGTTCCACATGTCGTTCCACTGGGTCAGGGTCTTCAGCTCGATCATTTCTGGTTCCACCGTTCTGTTCCTTGGCGGCGCAGGAACGCCGCCTCTCTGGCCTTCGCCACCTGTGCGGCGCGGCACCGCACGGTCGTGAAGGCGTGTGCCGCGCCGGCGAACACGTCGAGTTCCGTCGGCGCGCGGGTGCGCCACTTCGCCTCCATGGCGAGCGTCTGCTGAAGCAGCGCGTCCTCGGTGCCGACGCAGAAGCGGGCGGGCGGCACGCCGGGCAGCTCGGCGTGCAGGGGCGAGGCGTCCGCCCGCTCCGCGCGCCCGGCATCGGGCATGAGCAGCGCGAGCGCCCGCTCAAGGCCCGTGGTGAGGTCGAAGGCTCCATAGTTCAGCGAGACGGCGGAGAACGGCTGCCGGCCGAGCCGCCGGGGCAGCTCGACGGCGGCCATGGCGGCCAGGTGTGCCCCGGCGGACTCGCCTCCGACGGCCAGGAACGGCGCACCGTCGTCCGTGGGTCCGGCCAGCGCGTGGGCCACCGCGAGGACGTCCTCCAGGCAGGCCGGGTAGCGGTGTTCGGGCGCCATCCGGTAGCCGACCGACGTGACCGTCAACTCGCTCTGGTCCGCCAGCCGTTGCAGCGTCGCGTCGTGCATGGTGTGGCTGCCCAGGCACCATCCGCCGCCGTGCAGGTGCAGGTACCGGCCGCGTGAGCGGGTCCTGGGGGTGAACGAACGGACGGGCACCTGCTCGATGGTGGCATCGCGCGCGCTCGTCTCGGTGGTGTCACCGCCGAAGCGGACGGTCTCGCGGTACTGGGCGAAGGTCATGCCGGCGGGCACCTGGTAGAGCGTCGTCAGCCGGGACTTCAACAGCTCGCCGACGCGCACGGACTCCTCGGCGTACTCGTGCCCGATGGTCGCGAGCGCCGCGGTGGCTTCGGGGCGTGTGGTCATCGCGCCGCCCCCAGGGCCACCACGGCGGACTGGCTGCCCAGGGCGAACGCGAAGGACAGCGCCGCGGACAGCTCCGCTTCCCGCGGGCCGCCGAAGACGGAGTCGAGACCGCATGCGGCGTCGGGGCGGCTGCTGTTGCCCGTGGGCGCGATCGTCCCGGAGTCGAGCATGCAGGCCGTGGCTGCGATGTTGACGAGCGCGGAGGCCCCGAAGAGGTGACCGAAGACCGGTTTGACCGAGGTCAGCGGGACGTCGGTGTGCTCGCCGAAGACGCGCCGGACGGCCCTGCTCTCGGCGAGGTCGTTGGTGCGCGTACCGGTTCCGTGGCCGCAGACATGACCTATGTCGCCGACGGACAGATCGGCCTTCTTGATGACCCGCTCGGCGAGCGCCGCCGTCTTCTCCCCCGACAGCTCCATGGTGGTGGGGTGCGCCGCTTCGTTGGCCACGCCGGTCGCCAGCACGAGCGCGTAGATGTGCGCGCCGCGCGCGACCGCGTCGGCCTCCCGCTCGAGGACCAGCGTGACGGCGCCCTCGCCGAGGGCGGTGCCGTCGCGGTCGGCGTCGTAGGGGCGGATCGAGTCCTGCGGCGTCGTGCCGGCACTCAGTACGCGGGAGGCCGGATCGGTGTAGACGCGCAGCAGGTCCGCGGTGAGCGGGAACTCATGGCCGGCCACGATCATGACGTCGGCCTCGTCCGCGTGCAGTTCGGCGGCGGCGGTGCGCAGCGCGTGAGTCCCGCCGACACAGGCCGACGACACGGTCGAGACATAGCCCTGGACGCCGGTGCGGATGGCCGCGATGGCGGCGGGCGCGCCGGGCAGCCCGCCCAGGACGCGGCCGATGCCGGACGCCGAGGCGAATTCGCGTTCCCACCACTGAAGCGGTCCGCGCGAGGAGGAGGCGATGATGCCCGTACGGTGCGGATCGACCTCGCGGACTCCCGCGTCTGCCAGCGCTTCGTCGATGCCGGCGAGGGCCGCGAGGATCTCCCGCGAGTACTTGCGCGCGTGCTTGGGGTCCAGTCCCTCGACGACGGGCTCGTGCGTGAGTCGGCCGGCCATCACGGTCGGCACACCGAGGTCGTGGAACGCCGTGTACGGGCTGAGCGTCGATGTTCCGGTGCGCACATGGCGCCAGAAGTCCCGGGCGGTGCGCACTCCGCCCGGCAGGGTGAACCCCATGCCGGTGATCGCGAGACGGGTCATGCGGCACGCTCCTCGGGAACCTGGAGCACGGCGCAGGTGTAGGAGTAGCCGCCGCCGGCGCCCAGGACGAGCATGATGTCGCCCGGCGCCATGTCGCGTGCGGCCTCGGCGTCGGCGAGGTTGGCGAGGAAGTCGCCCGCGCCCAGGTGCCCCGTCTCGCTGTAGCGGCACTCGATGCGGTCGCTGTACTTCTCCTCGATCGGCCCGATCATCAACTCGCGCACCTTGTCGCTCAGCCGGGGCGCGAGAACCTTGACGATCCTCGGGTCTCCCGGTGCCAGGCGGGCGCTCGCGAGGGCCTTGTCGACCGCGTCGGTGATGCACTCGTGGGAGACCGCGCGCAGGCGGGGGCGGCCGCCCTCGTCCGAGAACTTCTCCGTCGGCATGGCGTTGAGGTACGGCACCGGCGCCTGGTGCGCGCCGAAGCCGTCGTAGTCGTCGCGGGTGCGCCACAGTTCGGGGGCGGCGGTGTGCTCTATGGCCAGGAGGTGGAAGGCGTCGCGGGGGTCGGGCGTGCCCACCACCGCCGCCGCCGCGCCGTCGCCGTAAGCCAGCATGATGTGACTGCGCCAATGGTCGACGGCCGGGGCGGTGAACCGGTCCGCGGCCACGATCAGCGCGTGTGTCCGGCCGTCCAGGCACAGCTGGCCGGCGGCGAGGGAGAAGGACATGGCGGCGCCGTTGCAGGCCTGCTGTATGCCGACCGGCGCGCACGACCGCGGCAGGCCAAGGCCCTCCGCGACACAGTGCGCGGCGGTGAAGAAGGGGTTGCCCTGGTAGTTCGTCCACGCGTACGCCAGCAGCCCGATGCCGTCCGCGGGTACGCCGGACGCCGTCAGCGCGGCCCGGCCGGCGGAGACGGCCATCGCGGGCGCGGACTCCGTTTCCCAGGACCGGCCGATGTGCAGGGTCACATCGCCGTGCCGGGCCGCCTGTTCAGCGGTCAGGTTCCCGCCACGCACTTCGTCCTGTGGGGTGCGTGTCTTGTCCGGGAACCAGCCGCGTGCCGCCCGGACCCCGAGGATCGGCCGGACCGTTGGTGTCTTCAGTGCCATGGATGCTCCTGGGAGATCTGGTCGGGATGCCTGTCCGGTGGGCTCAGGTCGTCCTGGTGACGGCTCCTTGGGACCAGCACTCGGTGATCTGCAGCGACGCGTCGACCTGGAAAATGTCGACGCCGACGAAGAGCACGTCCTCGCCCGGGACGTCGTAGGGCCAGCCGGTGGCTCCGGTCCAGGTGCCGGTGCCCACCCAGCGGAAGGCGAAGCGGCGGCGGTCGGGGTCGACGAACGGACCCAACTGCGTTGCGTAGCGCAGCCCTTCGAACTTTCCGGAGAAGCCGGAGACCCACTCGGACATCTGCGCAGGCCCTGAGATCTTCGACGGGTCGATCGTGGCGCCCACGTCGGGCAGGTGCAGCAGGTACCTGTCCGGGGAGATGATCTCGTGGGCGACATCGGAGTTCTCGTTCCACATGCGCAGCCACTTGTTCCATATCGCCTGCGCGGCATCCGTGTTGAGCGTGAGCATGCGACGACTTCCTTCTATTCGGTGGCGGGGGCGGCCGGTCGGCGCGAGCCGATGAGGGCGACCGCGGCCGCGACGAGAGTGAGAGCGGCGCCGACGATCCACGCGTCGCGCAGGGCCGGCACCGGTGACGCCCCGCTCCGGGCGGCGCTGTCATGGATGACGAGGAGCAGGGCGACGCCGATCGCGATGCCCAGCTGCTTCGCCATGGTGTGCACGGCCGAGCCGGAGGCGTAGAAGGCCTGCGGGATGGTGGCGGAGACCTGGCCCGCGAACGCCGCCATCGCCACGATCGTTCCGATGGAGGTCAGCATCGAACCGGGCATGACGGCCAGTACGTACGGCAGGTCGGTGGGAGCGGTGACGATCCACCACACCATCCCCGCGCCGAGGACGACACAGCCCAGGGCGGCGGTGCGGGGCAGACCGATGCCGCGCGCCATGCGTCCGGTGAGCATGGCGAAGATCGGCATCAGTACGGTGCCCGGTGCGATGGCGAGGCCGGTCTGGATCGCCGAATAGCCGCGCACGTTCTGCGTCCACAGCACCACCGAGAGGAGCATGACGGCGAATCCCGCGCTGTAGACGAACGCGGCGACATTGGTGCGGACGTAGACGGGCAGCGCCAGCAGTTCGCGCGGGACGACGGGTGAGGCGTGCCGCAGGTTGCGCAGGGCGGCGACGGCCAGCATGAGCGCCGCGCAGGCGAATCCGAGCAGCGTGGTGGCCGATCCCCAGCCCGCTTCGGGGGCTTCGACGAGGGCGAACACGGCGCCGCCCGCGAAGAGGGCCACGGCCAGGGCACCGATGAGGTCGGGCCCGGGAGCGGTGGTGGAGCGCGGGGGCGAGGCGGGCAGCACACGGGCTCCCACGACGACCGCGAGGGCGCCGATCGGCACGTTGATCAGGAAGATCAGGCGCCAGTCGGACTGGACGAGCAGTCCGCCGACCACGGGGGCCATGGCCGCGGCGATACCGCCGGCCGCGGTCCAGCTGCGCACCGCGCGCTGCTGCCGCTCGGGCGGGTTCACCTGGAGCAGCAGGCCCATGGAGGTCGGGGTGAGCGCGGCGGCGCCGAGCGCCTGTAGCGCGCGGGCCGCGATGAGGACGGGAAGGCTCGGCGCGAGCGCGCAGGCTCCGCTCGCCAGGGTGAACAGTACGAGCCCGGCGAGGAAGGTCTGCTTGCGGCCGAGGTGGTCGGCCAGTCGTCCCGCGGGGATCAGGGCGGCGGCGTACAGGATCGTGTACGCGTTGAGCGTCCAGCTGACGACCGCGTTGTCGTAGCCGGGGAACTCGTGCTCGATCGCGGGGAAGGCGACGTTCACGATCATCATGTCGAGGCTGGTCAGCACGAACCCGCAGCACAGGACGGCGAAGACGATCGCTCGGCGGCGGTCGGCCGCCTTGTCCACCGGTCGGGCGGCGGCGACGGCAGGCGTTTCGGTGCTCATGGTCGGTTCTTTCGGTTGTGTGCGGTCGGGTCGTCGCCGTCGTACGGCCGCGTCATCGGATGACGCCCTTGGTCGTCATCAGGTGCTCGGACAGGTAGCCGTCGTGGGGCACGCCCGGTTTCATCCAGGTCGTGGTGTGGGCGCCGATGTAGACGTTGGAGATGCTCGGTTCGTCCAGGAGCCGCTGGGCGAAGTCCGTGTCCTCGGTGATCGCGGTGACGACGAGGGAGCCGGCCAGCGGCCCGATCCCCTCGGCGCGGTCGAACGGTGCGATCCATACGCAGGGGAAGGGCAGCTCCGCGCCGAGGACCGGGGCGCGGGCGTCGGGCGCGACGCGGACGACGGGACGCAGCACCGCCGTGCCCGGCCGCACGATCTGGACGAGCTCGGCCGGTCCGTACCCGGTGGTGCCCACCGCGATCTGCTCGACGTGGTCGGCCAGTTGGCGGGCCGTCGCCTCCGGCAGCTCGACGCGCGGGTGCTCGGCCGCGTACGCGGCGAGCCGCTCCGCGAGCGCGGCGGCGAAGGCGTCGGCCGTGGCGGCGTCCCCCTCGACGAGCACCGCGGTGGTGCAGGTGCAGGCGGCGCCGCCGAGGCCCGCGACGGACGCGGCGACGGTGTCGAGGTGCGCACGCCAGTCGACGTCGTTCGTGACGAGTGTCTTGGAGCGCCCGGGGCCCTGGGTGAGCACCGCCGGGTTCGCCGCGTACTTGTCCACGACGGCCTGGCCGCCGTAGACGAGCGCCCGGTCGGCCTGCTCGATGAGCGCGTCGGCGACGTCGTGCCCGGTGGGCAGCAGTGCCACCTGCTCGGCGAGGCCCGCCTCGCGGAAGGCCCGCACGAGGCGTTGCGGCGTGAAGGGTTCGCGGCTCGAGGGCCGCACGGCGACCGCGTAGCCGAGGGCCAGCGCGCTGGGCCAGAGGCTGTGCACGCCCGGCGTGTTGCCCGAGGCGTGGACGGCAAGGGTCTTCCCGCGGCGCGCCCAGTAGGCCGCGCCGTCCCGCAGGCGGGGGTCGTCGATGCCGGTGACCGCGCCGCGGGGGATCTCCTGGGCGAGCGTGTCCGGCAACGCGCGCAGCGTCCGGGCGATGGCGGCGACCGAGGCGTGGGCGATGGCCCTCGGCACGCCGGCGCAGCGGCTGACCAGGTCGAGATAGTCGTCGACCGTGCGGCCTTCCAGTACGGCGTTCTCGAACAGGTCGGCGGCCTTGGCGACCAGCTCGAGGCGCCGTTCGTACGGCAGCACGGGGGCCTGTGCCAGGCGGGCGAAGGCGCGGGTGACATAGAGCCGGGGGACCTCGCTGATGGTCCCGATCTCCGTGCCGTCGGGCAGGGTGAGCGGCCTGCCGGCGCGGGCCCGGTACTCACCTGCCCCGGTGATCGCGTCGACGTGGGTGAACTCGGCCGTGGTGTGGGGGGTGTTCATGATCGGTGGACCCCTTCGGTCTCAGTAGACCCCTTCGGTGACGGCGGAGCCGTCGAAGGTCTGTACCGGCGCCACATCGGCGACCGCGTCCCCGATGTGTCCGTCCTCTGCGGGTGTCCGGACCGCGGTGTCGCGCTCCAGGTTGTTGGGGATCAGGGCGTACTTGGTGATGTGGTTCATGACGATCTGCCCGCGCTCGCCGTACGCGACGGGTCGCCCGGTCCCGGGGTCGACGACCCGGAAGAACACGTACGGGGAGAACGGGTCGAACGTCGCGAGGCCCGAGGGCTGTTCGTCCTTGCGCTCCACGGCGACGCTGAGGATGGTCGTGCTGCCGTAGCCGCCGACGATCGGGATCCCGGGGAACACCTCCTCGCGCAGGATGGCGCGGGTGTCGGGATCCATGTGTGCGCCGCCCCAGGCGATGCGCTTGACCTTCGAGCGGACGAGGTCGACGAGCTCGGGGCGTTCGGCGATCTTCGTCAACAGAACGGGGATCGTCTGGATCATTCCGACGTCCTGGGTGGCCAGGATGTCGGCGGTCTGGTCGACCAAGTGGTCGACGTAGGCACCGAGTTCGTCGGCGCGGCCGCGCTCGATCAGCTTCTTGACCCACCGCGGGTCGACGTCGATGGTGAACCGCTTGCCGCCCAGCGCGTGCGACTGCCGGACGGTGACCTCGCCGATCATGTGCGGTCCCGACGGTGTCGTGGCGAGCAGGTTGATGCCCGAACCGCCCAGGCCCGAGGCGGCTTTGCGGCCCGCCCAGGCGAGGTAGCGGGAGAACCACTCCTCGAACATCAGGAACCGCTTGGGCCGGCCGGTCGTGCCGCCGCTCTCGAAGATGGCCGCGATCTTCGCGTCCCCGAGGCCCCGGGGCACCAGTTCCTCGGCGCTGACATCACGGAACTCGTCGATGAGGTTGGGGAACAGGGCGAGGTCCTCGACGGACTTGACGTCGGTCAGGGGGTCGAAGTCCAGCCGGGACCTGCGGTCGAGCCAGAACGGCGAGCCCGTCCCGGGGCCGAAGTGCCACTGCATGAGGGTGCGTACGTAGGCGTCGGTGTCGGTGACCTTCTGCTGCGTCGGGTCGACGTCGAGAATCGACCAGTCGTGCGCGGCGGCGTCGGACATCGCTGGATCCTTTCGAAAGGTGGGTGCAACACGGGAGAGAGGTGGGGGGGGCGGGTACGCGCGTCAGCCACGGGGAGGGACGGGGCCCACCTTCTGTACGAGCGCGGCGGACCAGGTGAAGCCGCCGCCACCGCCGATGACGAGTGCGTGCTGTCCCTCGTCGATCAACTCAGTGCGGCGCAGGTGGTCCAGGTTGGCGAGGAAGTCGCCCGCCCCCAGGTGCCCCGTCGTACGGCGTTCGCAGTGCAGGGTGGGGCGCAGGCGCGAGTCGATCGCCCCGGAGTACATGAGGTCGAGGACCTTGGGGCTCAGCCGGGGAAGCATCGCGGCCCGCACGTCGCCGACGCGGACGCCCGCGGTGGCGATGACGTCGGCGACGAGTTCGCCGATGGCCTTGACGGCCGTGTCGCGGAATTCCTCGGTGCCGCCGGAGCGCTCGAAGAAGGCGCGCTTGGTGGCCTTGGCGTCGACGGCGGACCTCAGTCGGTGTGGTGTGTCACCGAACGCGTCGCCCTCGCGGTACATGGCCTCGAACCGCGACTGAGCCCGTGAGCCGAGGGCGCGGATGCGCAGGGCGCTCGTGTGCGGGCCGGGACGGGGGGCGAGAATCGCGCAGGTGCCGCCGTCCCCGTAGACGGTGTCATAGTCGCTGCCCCAGCGGTCGAAGCCGGGGCCACCGAAGGTGTCCGCCGTGGTGGCCACGCTCAGGGTCGAGTCACCGGGCCTCGCGGACCGGATCCGCTGGACGGCGATGTCCAGGGCCGCGGCGCCGCCGTTGCACATCTGCCCGATGGCCATCGGGACGCATCGCTCGAATCCGGCCTCGTGCGCGATGAAGTGGGCGGGGGACCAGAAGTCGTGGCCCTGGTAGTAGATGTGACCGTGCATCAGGTGGCCGACGCGGTCGGGCTCGATGCTCGCTTCCGCCGCGGCCCGGCGTGCCGCCGCGGCGGCGAGCACGGGCGCCGACTCCGTGCCCACGTGCACGCTCGCCACATCCAGGCGGTCGGCCTCCTCCTGGGAGATCCGCCCCCGGCGCACGGCGTCGGCGGCGGACTCCACGGCCGGCGGGAGCTCGACCGCGCTGCCGACGAGAAAGGCGTCCGCCTCACCCGGTGCCGCGCGTAATGGCTCGGGCCGGGTGCCCATGACGTCCCTGTGGTCGCTCGTCACGACCGGGCCCCCTCCGGGATCGCGGCCCCGAGCTGTCCGTACAGGTCGAGTTGGTCGTCGGTCAGCCAGTACTCGGCGATACGCCGGCCCTCGAGCCGCAGAATGTCGACGCCCCGGATCGAGACCTCGGTGCCGGCCGGCACGGTCGCCGTCGCCGGGACGCCGCCCTGCCACGTGCCGGTGAAATGCCAGCGCGCCACGACGAACCGGTCCTCCACGAGCCACGGACCGAGTTCCGCGACGAAGCGGGCGTCCGGCCGGTAGCAGCTCCGGAAGCCAACGATCCACCGCGTCACGTCCTCGCGGGTGCTCAGCGACGCGGAGGGCGGCATCCCGAACGTGGGCAGGTGCACGGTCACGTCATCGGCGATGAAGGTGGCGGGATCCGTCTCCCCCGTGCCGTTCCACAAGCCCGTCCAGGATGCCCAGATCTCGTGTCCGAGGCCGCCCGACGGGATGTCGACCGAGGGCCGTGTCGCTCGCATCGTTCTTCTCCTTCAATGTCGGCACTCAGGGGCCGCTCGAAGAATTTCGCCGTCCGGTTCCGATTTCGCGAACCGATCATGCCCGCAGAAAAGTGAAGCAATTCAGACGCGTCAAGCACTCATTCCCGGATCCCCCGTCGGCACGTTTTGAACGCGCAATTCGAACCGTGCGCCGGATTGGCGCAGACCAGTCGCGAACGCCCGGACCACAGCACGTGGCGGCCGTGACCCGATGCACATGACTGTAGCCCGTCCCATCGAGCACCGCAAGCACTAAGTAAGTGGATACATACAAGCGGGCAGGCCTTCTCCATAGCACCTCTGACCTGCATATATACAGGTTCACTGGAGGTTCTGCGCCTCACAGGAGTGTCCTTCAAGTTAGTAGTAACTTTCCACTGCCTCCCCGCCCCGCAACCGGAAGGCGGGCCTCGGCCGGGGCGCCCGACCGGCCACCCCCGACCCCTCTCCCCGCGCGCCGCGTATGACACAATGAGCCATGCAGAAAACTCGTATGTCGTCGGCCGAACGACGGGCGCAAATCCGAGATATCGCCATGCTGGAGTTCTCCAGGACCGGACTCTTCGGCACTTCCGCCGAGGTCATTGCGCGCGCGGCCGGAGTGACGCAGCCGTACATTTTCCGACTGTTCGGCAGCAAGACGAAACTCTTCGTCGAGTGCGTCCGGATCTCGTTCGCCCAGTCGACGGCGCGCATGCTGGACGCCGCCGAGGGGCTGTCCGGGGTCAACGCGCTCGTCGCGATGGGAAACCAGTACCGGTCCAACCTGGAGAACAACCCCGATGTACTGATCCAGGGACAGGCCTTCGCCGCGTGCGCCAACGAAGAAGTGCGCGAGGCCGTCCGGGAGGCATACGGGAGCCAGTGGCGCCAACTGGCCGAGCAGGCGGGGGTGGAGCCCGTCCAGATGAAGGTCTATATGGCGCTCGGGCTGCTGCTGAACGACTTGACGGTGATCGACGCCAAGTCGTCCGCGAGCGCCGACGAACAGTGGGTGCACGACGCCTACACCGTCATCGACTCCTCCGTATTCGCCGCGCTGGGGACGTTGAGCAACGTCGAGAGATGAGCGGGCGCCCGCGACAGGGTGGCTACACGTCGATCACCAGATCTTCCTGCGGCGTCGAACAGCACAGCAGGATCTTGTTGTTGGCGATCTCGCGGGGGCGGATGCCGCCCGCGTGCCGCATGTCGACCGAGCCGGACAGGAGCGTCGTCTTGCAGGTTCCGCACATGCCCTGCGCGCACGATGCGGGGAGCGTGATGCCCTCGCGGGCCGCGGCGGCCAGGACGGGGGTCTCGGCGTCGCACTCGATGGTGCGTCCGGTGCGGGCCAGTTGCACCTTGAAGCCGGTGCCGGTGCCGACGCCGGGTTCGGATTCGGCTGCCACCGGCGGCTCGAACGTGAAGCTCTCCTCGTGGTGGTGGGCCATGTCGAAGCCCTCGGCGGCGAGCATGTCGCGCACCGCCCGCATGTAGCCGGCCGGTCCGCAGGTGAACACCTCGCGTTCGGCGAGGTCGGGGGCGAAGGACCGCAGCATCCGCGCGTTCAGCTGCTCGCCGTGGTCGTCGAGGACGTGACGTACCCGGAAGTTGGGGGACGTCGCCGCGATGAGGTCCAGCTCCCGGCGGAAGATGATGTCGTCGAAGGTGCGGGCGCTGTGGACGAAGACGACGTCCACGGGGTGGGCCAGGTCGTACAGCGCCCGGGTCATCGACATCAGCGGGGTCACACCGCTGCCCGCCGACAGGAACAGGTACTTCGGGGCGGGGTGCTGGTTGATCGTGAACCGGCCGAGGGGGCCGCGCGCCCACACCGTGCCGCCGGGTGTCAGGTGGTCGTGCAGCCAGTTGGACACGTGCCCGCCGGGGACGCGTTTCACCGTGATGGTGGCGAGGTCGGGGCGGGTGGGCGCCGAGGAGAGGGTGTAGCAGCGCTCGACGGGCTCGCCGTCGATGTCCAGGCAGAGGGTGAGGAACTGGCCGGGGTCGTGACGGAAGAGCCGCGGCTCGGTGGGCGCGAGGACAAAGGTCCGCACGTCCGCCGTCACGTCGTGGACCTGCCGGCACACCAGCAGGCCGTCGGCCCAGGCGGGCGGAAGTCCCGCCGCGGTCCGCGTCGCTGTCGTCATGGCCCCTCCAGGTGTGCCGTGAGCCGGTTGATGTACCAGGTGACGAAGTCCTCGACCTGGGATTCGGTCGGGCTGTAGGGGCCCGGGACATACGCGGGGCTGCTCACACCCAGTTGGGCGCGGGAGACGAAGACCGCGTCCTGTTCGTTGGTGGCCACCCAGACGCCGGTCAGGGTGTCGAGGTCGTAGTCGATGCCTTCCTCGGCGTCGGCGTGCACGAGCCATGTGGTGCGTACGAGGGTGCGGTCGGCGGCGAGCGGGACGACGGAGAACAGCACCGCGTGGTCGGCCGAGAAGTGGAACCAGGCGTTGGGTTGCAGGTGGAGGCCGAGGTGGCCGAGGCGCGCCGTCGGGAAGTCGGCGAGCAGGCGGCGTACGGCGGCCTTGCCGTCGGGGGTGAAGGACTCCCCCGCGAGGTCGAGCGGTTCGCGCTGGACGCGGAAGCCGGTGGGGCGGTCGGCCAGGTCCTCGATGGTCGCGTAGGGCAGTCCGAGGGACTCGTACGTGGCGCGGGCCTCGGCGTCGGCCTTCTGGAAGCGTTCGAACGTGGCCCGCATGCCGGGCGGCACCTCGTCCTCGGTGAAGTTGTAGAGCGGGAAGTAGCAGCGCTGGAGTTCGGGGTGGCCCGCGCAGTGGTAGCACTCGCGGTTGTTCTCCATGGTGAGCTTCCAGTTGCCGTGCTCGACGAGGTCGAGCTGCTGGGCCACCTTGGCGCGGGCCAGGTTGTGCGGCGCGAGATAGGGCTCGACCTGGGCGGCGAACTCGTCGAAGTCGGCGGGCGGTTCGGCCGCGAGGGAGAGGAAGACGAGGCCGGCAACCGTGCGTACGTGGACGGAGCGCAGGCCGAAGCAGGAGCGGTCGAAGTCGGGCGGCTGCGACTCGGCGTGCAGGAGTGTCCCGTCGACGCCGTACGTCCAGTGGTGGTAGCCGCAGACGATGTTGCCGACGGAGCCGCGCTCGTCGTTGAGGATGCGGGCGCCCCGGTGGCGGCACACGTTGTGGAAGGCCCTCACCTCCTCGTCGTCGTCACGGACGACGATGACGGAGTACGGGCCGAGGGTGAGCGTGATGTAGTCGCCGGGTTCCGGGAGTTCGGCCTCGGCGGCGGCGAAGATCCAGCTGCGGGCGAAGACGGCGTCGACGTCGAGGCGGAAGAACGCGTCGCTGACGTAGAAGGGGGCTTCGAGGCTGTGGCCGGGGGTGCGCCGGGCGACGAGGTCGGCGGGTGTGGCGGTGTCGGAGGCGTGAACGGTCATGGTGTCTCTCCGAAGGCTCGTCAGACCGGCAGGCAGAGGCGCAGCGCGTCGTACACGGCGGCGTGGATGTTGCGGCTGGTGACCGCGTCGCCGATGCGGAACAGCTGGTAGCTGCCTGCCGGGTTGCGGACGACGGTCTGCGCCTCGCGGGCGAGGAGGGCCCGGTGGTCGACCTCGCCGAGGTTGCGGGAGGCGGGCAGCAGATCGGTGTAGAGCTCGTCGTTGGGCAGGGTGCCGTGCTCGACGACGACGTGGTCCACGACGCGTTCGGTGTCGGTGCCGGTGTACTCGCTGAACAGGGTCGCCACCAGTCGGCCACCCTCACCCCGACGTACGGAGCGCAGCCGCCGGGCGAGCGTGACGGTGACGTCGTGCTCGGTGAACGCCCGTATGTAGGCAGGGGAGTTCATGCTGCCGACGTCCGGCGCCAGGGTGCGCTCCGGTGTCACGTACTCCAGCCGGGCGCCGTGCGCGGCGAGGAGTTCCGCGGCGTCCATGGCCGGGTAGCCGCCGTGGTCGTCGTGGATCAGGACGTCCTTGCCGGCGCGCGGGCGCAGGGAGCCGGACATCACGTCCCAGGTGTCCGCGACGAGCCCCTCCCCCGCGGCGAGGAAGGAACGGTTGGGGAGGCCGCCGGTGGCGACGACGACCAGGCCGGGGTGTTCGGCGAGCACGTCCGACGCTTCGGCGTACGTGCCCAGGCGCAGGTCGACGCCGAGGTGTTTGCACTCGGCGACGCGCCAGTCGACGATGCCGAGGAGGTCCTGGCGGCGTGGGTTCTGCGCGGCGAGCCGGATCTGGCCGCCCGCCTGGTCGCCCGCCTCGAACAGCACGACGTCGTGGCCGCGTTCGGCCAGGACGCGGGCGGCCTCCAGGCCCGCGGGGCCGCCGCCGACGACAACTGCCTTGCGGCGCGCCCCCGTTGTGGCCGGGACGGTGTGGGGGATCTGGAGTTCACGGCCGGTGGCCGGGTTGTGGATGCACTTGGTGTCCCCGGAGTCGTAGATCGCGTCCAGGCAGTAACTCGCCCCGACACAGGGGCGGATGCGGTCCTCCTCACCGGCGGTGATCTTGGCGACGAGGTGCGGGTCGGCGATCTGCGCGCGCGTCATGCCGACGAGGTCGAGGAGGCCCTCGCGCAGGGCGTGCCGGGCGGTGGCGGGGTCGGCGATGCGGGCGGCGTGCATGACGGGGATGTCGAGGCGGCGGCGTATCTCGCCGGTGAAGTCGAGGAAGGGGCCGAGCGGGGTGCCCATCGACGGGATGGTCCGCGACAGGGAGGCGTCGGATTCGATGGTGCCACGGATGGCGCTGATGAAGTCGATGCCGTCGGCGGTGAACTGCTGGGCTGCGGCGAGCCCTTCGGCGAAGGTGAGGCCGCCGGGGAGGGCTTCGTCCAGCGCCATACGGATGCCGACGACGAAGTCGGGGCCGACTGCTTCGCGCACCGCCTGTATCACGCGGCGGGGGAAGGCCATCCGGTGTTCCAGGTCGCCCCCGTACTGGTCGTCGCGGTGGTTGGTGGCCGGGGAGAGGAACCCGTCGAAGAAGTGGCCGTAGGACTGCAACTCGATGCCGTCCAGGCCGCCTTCCTTGCAGCGCACCGCCGCGGCCGCGTAGTCGGCGACGATCCGGTCCAGGTCCCAGGGCTCGGCGGCCTTGGGGAAGGCGCGGTGCGCGGGCTCGCGCAGCGGGGAGGCGGCGACCACCGGCAGCCAGTCCCCCGTGTAGTTGCTGGTGCGGCGCCCGAGGTGGGTGACCTGGCACATGACGGCCGCGCCCGCCGCGTGCACGTCGTCGGCGAGCAGTCGCAGCCAGGGCACGATCTCGTCGCGGTAGAGCAGCAGGTTGCCGAACGAGGGCGGGCTGTCCGGGGAGACGACCGCGGAGCCGCCGATCATCGTCAGGCCCACGCCGCCGCGGGCCTTCTCCACGTGGTAGGCGCGGTAGCGGTCCTTGGGCAGTCCGTCCTCGCCGAAGGCGGGCTCGTGGGACGTGCTGACCACCCGGTTGCGCAGGGTGAGGTGCTTCAGCCGGAAGGGCTGGAGCAGGGGATCCAGGTTCGTGTTCGGTGCGCGCACGACAGCTCCAAGGGAGGCAGGGAAGCTCTGTGGCCCGGATGTGATGGCGAGACCGCATGACGACGACGCCGACGCCAACGCGCCTTCGTTTCGCTATACGAAACAACGACGCGATGCGAGACAAATGTGCGGCGCGCGTGACCGCGTCGTCAACCCCTACCGTTGCGTAATCAGCCGCGCCGGATGTAGCCCTTGCGCCACGAGATCTTCTCGCCGGCCGCCACCAGCTGTTCGGCGAGCCCGGAGATCGTGTGGTCGTTGATCCGGAACGTCGGCCCCGAGACGGTCACGGTGGCGATGACCTCGCCGTTCAGCGACCTGATGGGGGCGGACAGCGAGGCGAGCCCGATCTCCAGCTCCTCACTGATGACGCCGTAGCCCAGTTCGCGCACCCCTTGCAGCTGCTCCTTCAGCAGCGCCGGGTCCGTGATGGTGTGCGGCGTGAACTCCTCCAGCGGCTGCTCGAGGATGTCGGCGGCCTCCGGCTGCGGCATGTGCGCCAGGAAGACCTTTCCGGCCGATGTGGCGTGCAGCGGCGTGCGCTTGCCGACCCAGTCGATGCTGGTGATGGCCGCGTTGCCGAGCACCTGGTCGATGCTGATGACGGCCTCGCCGTCGTAGACCGCCACGTTCACCGTCTCGCCGACGGCGGCGGCGAGCTCCTGGCAGACCGGCCGGCTCAGCAGCGACAGGTCGTTGCCCTTGGTCGCACCGCCCGCGAGTTCGACCACGGTGTAGCCGATGCGGTAGCTGCCGCGCTCACTGTCCTGCTCGACGAGGCCGCGCGCCTCAAGCGTGGCGAGCAGCCGGTACACGGTCGACTTGTGGATGTCGAGGGCGTCGGCGATCTCCGTGACGCCGGACGGCCCCTGCACGGCCAGCACTTGGAGGATCGAGACCGCCCGGTCCACCGACTGCACCGACGTGTCCCGCGCGCGACCTTTGCTGCTCATACGTGGAGCCTATCCAGGAAGTGCCTGCGCACACCGGTCGCGACCGCGTACGGGCGGGCCCCGCCGGCTCAGCCCCGCTTGACCTGTCCCCGACGCCACGAGATCCGCGCCGCGGCCGCGAGCAGCATTCCGGCGAGGACGGGCGCGGTGTCCTCACGGATCCGGAAGGCGGGCCCGGCGAGGGTCACGGCGGCGACGACCGTGTCGTCGAGGGCGCGGACGGGCGCGGCGAGGGAGACGAGGCCGATCTCGTACTCCTCGAACGAGACGGCGTAGCCCCGTTCGCGTACGGCGGCGAGGTCCTTCGCGAGGTGTTCGCGGCGGGTGATGGTGCGGGGCGTGTACCGCTCCAGGCGCCTGCCCCGGGGCAGCTCCGCGGGGAGGCGCCCGTGCCGGTCGGGGGCGGGGTGGGCGAGGAAGACCTTGCCCGCGGCGCTGGCGTGCAGCGGACAGCGCCGGCCGACCCAGTCGACGCTGGTGATCGACGCCTCCCCGGCGACCAGCCCGACGGTGACCACGTCGCGGCCCTCGCGGACGGAGACGTTCACGGTGTCGCCCGCGGCCAGCGCCAGCTCCTGGCAGACGGGGCGGCTGAGCAGGAACAGATCGGTGTTCTTCGCGGCCGCCGCGGCGAGTTCGGTGAGCGGGTGGCCGATGCGGTAGCGGCCCCGGCCCGCGCCCTGCTCGACCAGACCACGCGCCTCAAGTGTGGCGAGCAGCCGGAACACGGTCGTCTTGTGCACGCCGAGCTGCCCGGCGATCTCGGTGACGCCGCACGGTCCGCGCACGGCCAGGATCTGCAGGACCGACACCGCGCGGTCGACGGACTGGACCGCACGGTCGCGCGCTCGCCCACGGCTGCCGGTCATCGCCACAGCGCCCTCCAGCTCTCCGCCTCGGCGACCCAACGCGCCGCCCGTAGACGTTAATTCGCGGTTGCCCGGATGCAAGAGCCTTGACCGCCGTCAGGATCAACGGCATCGTCACACCGTACTGCACATCTGTTGCGCATTGCGAAACACCAGCCCGGACTTGTTCCAACCGCCCCGCGCGGACCCCTGGAGGTGGGGCACGGTGATCGAAGCAGCACGGCTCAACAAGATTTTTGAATCCGCCGACAACACGGTGCACGCGGTGCGTGACGTTTCCTTCACCGTCGAACCCGGCGAACTCTTCGTCGTCATGGGCCTGTCCGGGTCCGGGAAGTCGACCCTGCTCCGGATGCTCAACCGTCTCATCGAGCCGACTTCGGGCGAACTCCGCGTGGGCAGCCGGGACTTGCTGGCGATGAACGATGCGGACCTGCGCGAACTGCGCAACCGCAAGGTCAACATGATCTTCCAGCACTTCGCGCTCTTCCCGCACCGCACGGTCCGCGAGAACGCCGCGTACGGAATCCAACTGCGCGGCGGCACCGCCGCCGAGCGAAGGGAGCGCTCGGACTGGGCGCTCAGCACCGTCGGCCTCTCCGACTGGGCCGACGCCTATCCCAGCGCGCTCTCCGGCGGCATGCGCCAGCGCGTCGGCCTGGCCCGCGCGCTGGCCACGGATGCCGAAGTCATGCTCATGGACGAGCCGTTCAGCGCGCTCGACCCGCTGATCCGCCGTGACATGCAGGACCTGCTGCTCGGCCTGCAGCGCGATCTGCGCCGCACCATCGTCTTCGTCACCCACGACCTCAACGAGGCGATGCGGCTCGGCGACCGGATCATGGTCATGCGGGACGGCGGCGTCGTACAGCTCGGCACCGCGACCGACATCCTCGACTCCCCCGCCGACGCCTACGTACGCGACTTCGTCTCCGACGTCGACCGCTCCCGCGTGCTGACCGCCCGCGCCGTCATGCGCGAGCCACTGACGACGGCCGGCCTCGACGACGCCCCGCGCGACGTCCTTCGCGCCATGGCCGACATCGAGGCCGGCGCCGTCTACGTGCTCGACAGCGACGGCCTCGTCTCCGGTGTGGCGCACGCCGAGGACATCGCACGGGCCGCCGACGCGGGGCACGCCTCCCTGCGCGACAGTCCGGAGAGCCTGACCGACGCGTACGGGCGGGCGGGCCCCGACACGCTGCTCGTGGATCTGTTCCCGGCGGCCGGGCGGTACGCGGTGCCGCTGGCCGTGACCGACGACGACGGGCGGCTGCTCGGCGTCGTACCGCGCGCGGCACTGCTCACCGCTCTCTCTGCACCAGAAGCACCCAACTCCCGCGAAGAGGGCGATACTTCGGAGACATCGGGCAGCACTCACGAGGAGGTGGCCGATGCTGTTCAGCGTTGATCTCGGCACCCCGGTCAACAAGGCCGTCGACTGGCTGACCGAGAACCTCAGCGGCCTCTTCGACGCCGTCACCACCGTGATGACGGAACTGGTCAACGCGGTGCTCTTCGTCCTGACGGCCCCTCATATGGTGGTCATCATCGCGGTGTTCACCGTGCTCGCGTTCCTCGCCCGCGGCTGGTTCTTCGCCGTCTACACGCTGGGCGCGTTCCTCCTCATCCAGGGCATGGGCCTGTGGACCCCGGCGATGCAGACGCTCGCCGTCGTCGTGGTCGCCTCGGTGTTCGCCGTGGTCATCGGGGTGCCCATCGGCATCTGGGCCGCCCGAAGTCCGCTTGTCAGCGCGCTGGTTCGGCCCGTTCTCGACTTCCTGCAGACGCTGCCGGTGTTCGTCTACCTCATCCCGGCCGTCTTCTTCTTCGGCATCGGGCTCGTGCCCGGCGTCGTCGCCACCATCCTCTTCGCCATCTCGCCCGCCGTACGCCTCACCGAACTGGGCATCCGGCAGGTCGACCGGGAGGTTGTGGAAGCCGCGCACGCCTTCGGCGCCCGGAACGGGCAGATCCTGCGCGGTGTCCAACTCCCCCTGGCCCTGCCCTCGATCATGGCCGGCATCAACCAGGTCATCATGCTGGCGCTCTCCATGGTCGTCATCGCCGGCATGGTCGGCGCCGACGGTCTGGGGACCATCGTGGTGCGCGGCATCAGCCAGCTCGACGTCGGGATCGGCTTCCAGGGCGGCCTCGCCGTCGTGTTCCTCGCCATCTTCCTCGACCGCACCACCAGTGCCCTCGCCACACCCCGCATACGCCGCTGGCCGGGGCGCGGGCGTACCGGCACGACCCCGCCGGTGGCCGACACGGAGAAGTCGTCCTCTCCCGCCTCGCCCACCACTCCGGTTTCCGCGTGAAGACAGGAGCTCCGCCCATGATCCGCAATCGCCGCCGCCGCACCACCTTCCTGATCGGCTGTACCGCCGCCGCCCTCACCCTGCTCGCCACCGCATGCAGCGGAAACACCTCGAAGGTCGAAGGGGGATCCGACGACGACAGCGGCAGCGGCTCGAAGACGGTCAAGCTGGCCTACGTCGCCGGATGGGACGAGGGAGTCTCCGCGACCTTCCTGTGGAAGCAGATCCTGGAGGACAAGGGGTACAAGGTCGACGTCCGTGACCTGGACATCGCCAGCACCTACACCGGCATCGCCAACAAGCAGGCCGACATCTACCTCGACGCCTGGCTGCCGGTCACCCACGAGACGTATTGGAAGAAGCTCGGCCCCAAGATGGAGAAGCTCGGCACCTGGTACGAGCCGGCCGACCTCAATCTGACCGTCCCCAAGTACGTCAAGGACGTCAACACCATCGAGGACCTCAAGGGGAAGTCCAAGGAGTTCGGCGGCAAGATCGTGGGCATCGAGGCGGGCTCCGGTCTGATGCGCCTGACCCGCGATCCCGTGCTGCCGGACTACGGCCTCAAGAGCGAGTACGAGCTCTCCGAGTCCAGCACGTCGGCGATGCTCTCCGCCCTGAAGAAGGCGGTCAAGGAAGAGAAGCCGATCGTGGTCACGCTCTGGCGGCCGCACTGGGCGTACACCTCGATGCCGCTGAAGGTCCTCAAGGACACCAAGAAGGCCTACGGCAAGCCCGACAAGGTCCAGATGGTCGCCTCCAAGGGCTACTCCAAGGCCAACCCCGAGGTCGCGGGCTGGCTCAAGAACTTCCACCTCACGAGCAGCCAGCTCGGCAGCCTGGAACTCCTCCTCCAGAAGAAGGGGACGGGCAACGAGCAGGCCGCGGCGAAGGAGTGGATCGGGGACAACAAGCAGCTGGTGGACAGCTGGCTGAAGTGACGTGACACCGGGACCGGAGTGACACCTGCTGCCATGCTGGGCGTATGACGACGATCGCCCAGCTGCGCAAAGCGGCGCTCGCCCTCCCGGAGACCGAGGAGGGGACCCACTTCGGCATGGCCGCCTTCTCCGTACGGGGCAAGGGTTTCGCGTCGCTCACCAAGGACGGGTGGGTACAGCTCCGGCTGTCCGAGGACGACGCCCGGGCGGCACTCGCCGCGCACGCCGGGGCGGTGGCCGTGCTGCGCTCGGGTACGCCGATCGGGGTGCGGCTCGCCCTGGCCGACGTGAACGGCAAGGACCTCAACGCGCTGGTGCGGGCGGCCTGGTCGAACCGGGCGCCGAAGCGGCTCGCGGCGGCCGCCGACGCGACGGGCGACCTTCCGGCCGCCATCGGCAGGCCCGCCACCCGGGCTCTGCTGGGCACGGGCATCGACACGCTGGAGCGGGTGGCCCGCCATTCGGAGGCAGAACTGCTCGCGCTGCACGGCGTGGGCCCGAAGGCCGTGCGGGTGCTCAAGGAGGAGCTGGCCCGCAAGGGGCTGGGGCTGCGTGCCTGACCCCGCCCCGACCCGGCTATGCGTCGCGCAGCCGGAGCAGATACGTCGCGGTCAGCGCCACGGCACGGTCCTCGTCGGCCGACAGCTCGACGAGAGCGCGGGTCGCGGTCGCCCCGGGGATGCCCGCGAGTGCCTGCGTGAGCCGACCGCGGGCGCGGGCTTCGGTGGCCGGGTGGGCGAGGCGCTCGACGAGGGCGGTGGCGATGCGCTCGGCCGGCGCGGTGGCGTCCGCCGGCACGGTGACGCCCGCCGGCGCGGTGGCGTCCGCCGGCGCGGTGGCGTCCGCCGGTGCGGTGGCGTCCGCGGACCCGGTGGTGCTCGAAAGCACGCTCAGCGCGTCCGCCGCGTCCGTGTCGTTCCTGCCTGCCACGATCATGTCGATCAGCTCCGGGACCGCGTCGGTTGCTCCCCGGTTGCCGAGTGCCACGGCGGCGCGCCCCCTGACCACGGCGTCGGGGCCCGCGAGGGCGTGCCGGAGTTCCGCGGTGGCCTCGTCGCCGGGCAGCTCGGCGAGGCACTGAGCAGCTCGATCCCGTACGGCGCCCTCCGGCGAGCCGAGCGCCTCCACCAGCAGCGGCAGGCTGTCGGCGCCGCCCGAGCGGACCAGCGCCCAGCGCAGCGCCCCGGAGACATTCGTGTCCGTCTCGCCCAGCACGGCCTCGACCAGGGCCGCCACGGGCAGCGCGTCCTGGCCGCCCGACGAAAGGGCCGCGCGCTGCCGGGCGTCGGCGCTCTTCGATCCCAACGCCTGTAGCAGCGCGACGACTTGGAGCACTTCCTCCCAGTCGCCGGGCTCCGCCGCGTCGATCCGGTCGAGACGCGTGAGCAACTCGGTCTCGGCCGCGATACGTTCACGCGTCTGCCGGATGAGATCGCCGACGAGTGACGAAGGCGTGAAACCCGGTTCGTCGAGCGCCCGCCCGATCTCGCGCAGCGAGAGCCCCAGAGACCGCAGGCTCTCGATGTGAAAGATCCGCCGGATGTCGTCGCCCGAGTACTCCCGGTACCCGGAGCCCGTGCGCTCCGAGGGCCGCACCAGGCCCAGCGACTCGTAGTGCCTGAGCATGCGGGCACTGACCCCGGACCTTCGCGCCACCTCACCGATCAACACACTTCATCGTCCACCACGGGAGCCCCGCCGAGCGCCACGACGCGCTTCGCCTCCTCGATCGCGAAGCCGAACCCGGTGTCCGGGTCGCGCAGCACCTGTTGCGTGGCGAGCGCGTGTGCCCGCACGGCCGGGTCGGAGGAGATCGCCGCGGCGCGCAGCGCGGGCATCGCCACGTCGCCGAGGTCGACCAGGGCCCGGCCCAGGCTCAGCTGCGTCTCCCGCCCGCCCCGGCCGAGCTGCGTCGCGAGTACGGCGGCGAGCGCGGCCTTCTCGCTGCCCGCGCCGTCGCCGGTGCCACCGTCCTCGCCGTCGCCCACACCGTCGTCCGGTACGAGCACGACGGCCGCCCGCCAGGCGCTGCGCGCCACCTCGTCGTCGGCGTCCGTCAGCAGCTCCCGCGTGATCACCGGCCAGGCACTCCGGTCGCCGATCTTCGAGAGCGTGTGCAGCGCCTGGCTCCGCGCCTGCGCCGGCCCCGAACGCACCTCGCGCAACAGCGCGGGGAGCGTCAGGGCCGCCGGGTGGCGGGTGAGCGCCCAGGTCAGCATGTCGCGGACGTAGAACTCCGGCTCGACCGCGCACCGCTCGACGAGCGTGCCGACGAACCCCGGGTCGGGCGCCGAGCCGACCGCCATCGCGGCCCGCAGCCGCACCGACGCGTCGCGGTCCGCCAGCCCCCGCAGTGCGCGCAAGGTCTCCGTGTCCTGCCCAGTGATCATGATCGAGATCACCTCCTCGACCAGCAGTGAAGACCTTGTCACCGTGTCAAGGTCAAACGCGCAGCGGCGGCACCGCCGGAACCTCGATCGCGTTCTCGATGTCGGCGTCCGTCAGCTTGAAGGCCTCGGGGTAGGACTCGCGGCGGGTGCGGCGGTCGGGTTCGCTCGTGCGCCAGGCGTAGAGGCAGCGGGTGCACTGGAGCACGTCCCACGCTCCGGGGACCGGGGACGTGGCGAGGCGGGTGACGGTGTCGGCGGGGCAGCGCGGACACACGGCGCCGTCAACCAGCTTGCTGTTCATGGGCGTTGGCCTTTCTGGAAAGACTGGAAAGAGAGGGCGACAGAGGTCAGTGGCGGGCCGCGATCATGTCCTGGAGGCGCTTCGCCCACTCGGCCGTCTCGGGCAGGTCCTTGGCCGGCGTGGAGAAGTTGCCGCGGACGTCGGGTGCCACCGGGGTCGTCGCGTCGATGATCATCTTGCTGGTGATACCGGCGGGCTGCGCGGCGGGCGCGAGTTCGAGGACCGACAGGTTCGGGATGACGACGACGTCGTCCTTCGGGTTGACCTTCGCCGACATGGCCCACATGACCTGCGGCAGGTTGAACGGGTCCACGTCCTCGTCGACGACGATCACCTGGGCCACGTATCCGAGCCCGTGCGGCGTCGTCATCGCGCGCATGCCGACGGCCTTGGCGAACCCCCCGTACCGCTTCTTCGTCGAGATGATCACCATCAGGCCGTGCGTGTACATGGCGTTGACCGCCTGCACCTCAGGGAACTCCGCGCGCAGCTGCTTGAGCAGCGGCACACAGGTGTTGGGGCCCACGAGGTAGTCGCACTCGGTCCACGGCATGCCGAGGTAGAGGGACTCGAAGACCGGGTTCGTCCGGTACGAGACGCGGTCCACGCGGATGACGGGCATGCGGCGGCCGCCCGAGTAGTGACCGGTGAACTCCCCGAAGGGGCCCTCTATTTGACGCTTGCGCGACTCGATGACGCCCTCGATGACGACCTCGCTGCCCCACGGCACGTCGAAGCCGGTGAGCGGCGCGGTGGCGATGGGGGCGGGCGCGCCGCGCAGCGCGCCGGCCATCTCGTACTCGCTCTGGTCGTACGCCATCGGCATGCCGGCGACGATCGCCATCACCGGGTCGTTGCCGAGGGTGATGGCGATGGGCAGGTCCTCGCCGACCTCCTCGGCCTTGCGCAGGTGCTGGGCGACGTCGTGCATCGGGACGGGCTGGAAGGCGAGCCGGTTCGCGCCGATGACCTCGATGCGGTACGTCCCGACGTTCTGCTTGCCGAAGTTGTCCGGGTCCTCGGGGTCGCGGGAGACGACGGCGGCCTTGTCGAGGTAGAAGCCGCCGTCACCGTCGTTGAGGCGGAAGAGGGGCAGGACGGAGAACAGGTCGACGTCCTCGCCCTCCTGGGTGTTCTCGCGCCAGGGCGCGTCCTCGCGGCGTTCGGGGGCGACGGGGAAGGCGTCCCAGCGCCGCGCGAACTCCTCGACCTGCTCCTTGACCGGAGTGTTCTTCGGCAGTCCGAGCGCGAGGGCGTGGTTGGCCCACGAGCCGTGCACGTTCAGCGCGATGCGGGCGTCGGTGAAGCCCTTGACGTTGTCGAACCAGAGGGCGGGTGCGTTCTCGCCGATGCGGCCCGTCGCGTTGGCGGCGGCCGCGAGGTCGGGCTCGGGCAGCACCTCGTCGGAGATGCGCAGCAGCTGGCCCTCCTTCTCCAGGGTGCCGAGGAAGCTGCGCAGATCGTCATAGGGCATGGATAACTCCTGTGTTCTGTACGGAGGTTGCGGAGTCGGCCGCGGTGCGGGCGGCGCGTGCGGCGCGCATGCCGGCCCAGCGCTCGGCGGCCGGGGCGGGCAGGTCGAACTGGTCGAGGACCCGCGCGACGATGTGGTCGACGATGTCGTCGATGGTGCGCGGGTTGTTGTAGAAGGCGGGCATGGGCGGCACCAACTGCACGCCCATGCGGGCGAGTTCGAGCATGTTCCGCAGGTGGATCTCGCTCAGTGGTGTCTCGCGCGGGACGAGGACGAGCTTGCGCCGCTCCTTGAGGACGACGTCCGCGGCGCGCGCCACGAGCCCTTCGGCGTAGCCGGCGCTGATCCCCGCGAGTGTCTTCATCGAGCACGGCACGATGACCATGCCGTCGGTGCGGAACGAGCCGGAGGAGATGGTGGCGCCCTGGTCGTCGGGGTGGTGTGTCACGTCGGCGAGCGCCGAGACCTCCGCCGCTGAGCGGCCGGTCTCCAGCTCGATGGTGGTGCGCGCCCAGCGGGAGAGCACCAGATGTGTCTCCACGTCCGGCAGCTCGCGCAGACACTCCAGTAGACGGACACCGAACGGAGCTCCCGTCGCCCCGGTCATTCCCACGACCAATCGCACAGGACACTCCTCACACGTCGCTGACCTGTGCTTTCACGCTAGGCGGCGGGACGGGGGAGGCAGCGGTACGCTCGGGACTCACGATGGGGAAAATCAGACAGGAACAGCGCGCGGGCCGTGCGGCCGGTGCGGAACGTCCCGATGTCAGGGACCTCGAGTACACGCCGAACGTCGGAGCGCCGACGGGGGTGGAGGTCGAGGAGCTGGCCGACCTGCACGACCGCTCGCTGCGCCACGGCAATGATCCGTACGCGCCGCTGCGGCCGGCGTTCCACCAGTTGATCGGCGCGCGCGAGCGTCCGCTGCAGGTGGCGGTGGACTTCGTCGAGTACGAGCTGCGGCCCGGTTCGTGGCTGTGGATCCGGCCGGGTCAGGTGCAGCGCTTCGGCCGGGACCTGAGGACGGCGGACGGCGTGGACGTGGTCTTCAAGGCGGGCTTCCTGCCGCCGGCGATCGTCTCGGCCGCGCACATGGACCCGCCGTACGAACAGCGTCCGCTGACACCGGCTGGGCCGGACGCGGAGGGGGTGCGGCGGGCGCTCGACCACCTCGCGTACGAGTACGGGGCGATGGCCTCGCTCCCCCTCCAGGCGCACACCGAGGTGCTGCGGGCGCTGCTGTCGGTGCTGGTGATGCGTCTCGCGAAGGTACGCGCCCCGGAGCCGGGCCCCGCGGCTGTGTCCAGCGCCTTCCACCGTTTCCACGCGGCGGTGGAGCGGGACCACGCGGTGACCCGCCGGGTCGAGGACTACGCGGCGGCTCTCGGCTACAGCCCCCGCACGCTGACCCGCGCCACGCTCGCGGCGGCGGGCCGCACGGCGAAGCAGTACGTCGACGACCGGGTCCTTCTGGAGGCCAAGCGTCTGCTGTGGCACAGCGGCCTGCCGGCGAAGGAGGTGGCGGGCCGTCTCGGCTTCGACGACCCGAGCGACTTCACGAAGTTCTTCCGCCTGCGCACGGGGGTGACACCGGGGGCGTTCCGGGCGAACCCCTGAACCGGCTCACACCGCGTGCCCGCGATGCTCCAACCACTCCGGCGCGAGGACCGACATCACGACGGCGTCCACGCGCTCCCCGTCCCACAGCAACGGGTCCCGCAGCACCCCTTCGGCGACGAATCCCACCTTCTCGTAGGCACGGCGGGCCCGCGGATTGAACGCGTACACCTCCAGCGAGATGCGATGCAGCCCAAGCTCCTCGAAGCCGTACCCGACGATCAGCCGGGTCGCCTCGGTCCCGAGGCCGGGTCTCGTCGGGCCCGTCCCGGTCACGACTACCAGGCGGTCGCGCCACCTGCGGGGCGCCGAACATGGGCAGCAGTTCGGCGACGTCGGTTGCGGTGGCAGGGCACAGCCAAGTCAACTCCCCCACCAGGGTGGGCTTGTGGCGAAACGTCGGAACCGGCACGCCACGACCATGGCCAGCCATCACTGCAGTGTGCCGGGGCAACAGTCCCCTGCAGCGGGTCGGACCGATGCGGTGCCGGGTGGCCCGTCCCCCGTGGGCGGGCCACCCGGCACCAGGAGCGGGAGCGGCTCAGCGGCGGATTTCCTTGATCTTGAGCATCTTGGTGATGACCTTGTCGAGCTCGCCGTCGTCGAAGACCTTCTTCCAGTCGTCCTTGACGATGGAGTCACGGCCGTAGTCCATGGCGATCAGGCACGCGTCGGAGAACGGGTTGTCACCCTTGAGGGTGTTGGCCAGGGCGACCTGGGTGTGGCCGAGGAGCATGGCGCGGGCCGCCTTCTCCGGGACGCCGACCGTGTGCACGGTCTCGTGCAGCGCCTCGTTGAGGAGGGCGCCGACCATGCAGGCGATGGTCTCGACGAGCGTCGGCTCCAGGACGGCGAGCTGCTTGACGGTGACCCAGTGGACGTCGACGACCGGCGCGTACATGACGCGGATGACGGACCCGGCGAGCGCCTGCTTGGCCTCGTCGCCGCCCTCGTACGCGGCGACGACCTCCTGGGGTGCCGCGATGCCACCGAAGGTGTCGTCCAGCTCGGCCTGCGTCTTGCGCTGCAGGAAGACGGACGGGTGGCAGGGGTGCGCGCACACGTAGTGCACGTCGGCGCGCGGGTGCAGCAGGCCCGCGTACGCGGCCGCCGGGTCGAGGGTGAGGACGACGGCGCCCGGCTTCAGGAGCGGGACGAGCTGCTCGGAGACCTTGCCGAGGACGATGTCCGGCACGGCCAGGATCAGGACGTCGGCCTGCTGCGCCGCCGTCTCGGAGTCGGTCAGCTCACGGCCGAGGGAGCGGATCAGCTCCTGGCCCTTGGGCGAATTCTCGGAGAAGAGGACAGTGAAGTCGCTCTTGACCAGGTTGTTGGAGACACGCTGGCCCATCTTGCCGGCGGCCCCGATGACGGCAACGGTCGTGTTGTTCTCGGCGGCCATGTTCATTCGCCCTTCAGGAGTGTGCTGATGCTGTGCTTGGTCCACTGGTGTTCGAGCTCGGCGGTGGCATCGAAGCCACCGTCCTGCCACGGGAGCCAGTGCTCCACGATCTGGTTGACCGACGCGGGGTCCGGGGCGTGGTCCCGGACGGCGGCGATCATCGCCGGGTAGTCCAGGAGGCCCCTGCCGAGTGGCGCTCCTGCGTAGGTGAAGCCCACCCAGCCGTCCCTGCGGCTGAACGCGAAGTCCTTGACGTGCACGTTCACCACGTAGGGCGCGGTCAACTCCACTACCTGGGACGGGTGTTCCAGGCGGGCCACGCAGTTGCCCGGGTCGACGACGATGCCGAGGCGGGGGCTGTTCACGGTGCGGACGACGTCGACGAGGTCGGCGGTGGCGACCTGCTCGTACGTCTCCAGGCCGAGCGTGACGCCCTCCTCCTCGTACCGGCCGATGGCCTGCTTCAGCAGGGCGATCGACTCTTCGACGCCGGGCTTGTGGTCGGCGGTGTGCAGCATGGAGCGTACGAAGGTCACTCCGAGCCGCTCCGCGATGCGCAGGTAGCGCTCCAGGTGGTCCGGGGCGATGCCGCGGGTGCCGAGTTCGAGAGCGACGCCGAGGTCGGCGGCGGCCTCCTTCAGCTCGGCGAGCTGGGTGTCGTCGTACGTCTCGATCGGCGCGTAGTCGCAGATCTGGAAGACCTGGCCGCCGAGCCGGTGGATGTCCCGGAGCATGTCCAGGGCCGTCATCGGCTGCGGCGCGCGCGACGAGATGCGCCAGAAGTACGCGTAGGTGCTGATGCCGTACGCCATGTCAGGCCACCTCCGTACGGGAGGCGGCGGGCTCGATCTCGTCGAGGATGCGGCCGACGGCCTCCGGGTCGTGGGCGAAGCGGCCGAGGAAGAGGCCGCCGACGGCGCCGCCGAGGCGGGTGAGCAGGCCGGGGCCCGCGCTGCCGCCGTAGATCACGGTGGAACCGGCGTGCTGGGGGCGGGAGTTGAGCCATTCCCCCAGCGCGGCGCACACGGTGGTGATGTGCTCGGGCGAGGCCGGCTCCGGTGCGCCGATGGCCCACTGCGGCTCGTACGCGAGGACCACGGGACCCTCCAGGCCGTAGAGCAGGCGGGCGGCCTCGGCGACGGTGCGGCGCGCGGCCTCCTCCGGCTCCACGGGGTCGAGTTCGCCGACGCACAGGACCGGGGTGAGGCCGTTGCGCAGCGCGGCCGCGGTCTTCGAGGCGACGACCGTGTCACCCTCCCCGTACAGGCGGCGGCGCTCGGCGTGCCCGACCTCGGCGTAGCGGCAGCCGATCTCCTTGAGGAGCGGCCCGGACACCTCGCCGGTGTAGGCGCCCACGTCCTCCGTGGCGATGTCCTGCGCGCCGACGTCGACTCCGCTGCGCGCGAGGATCCCGGCCACCGGCACGATCGCCGGGAAGGACGGCAGCACGAACAGGCGGGCCGCGCCGCTGGTGACGGCCGGGTGCCGGTCCGCCAACTGCACGATGCGGCGGGACCAGTTGAGGGTCTCGTGGTGGCCGAAGTACATCTTCAGGCTCACCCCGAGCAGGACGGGGGCGTTCATCAGGCGGCCTCGGCCTCGGTGGCCTCGTTCTCGTAGTCGCTCATCAGCTGGACCTTCGCCGCGGACGCGGAGGTCTCGTCGAAGCGGTAGGTGAGCCACTCGGCGGCGAGGCGGCGGGCCAGTTCGATGCCGACGACGCGCTGGCCGAAGGTGAGCACCTGGGCGTTGTTGGAGAGGATCGCGCGCTCCACGGAGAAGGAGTCGTGCGCGGTGACGGCGCGGATGCCCTTGACCTTGTTGGCGGCGATGGCGACGCCGAGGCCCGTGCCGCACACCAGGAGCGCACGGTCGGCCTCGCCGCGAGCCACCATCTCGGCGGCGGCGATGGCGACCTTCGGGTAGGCGGTGTGTCCATCGGCGTCCACGCCCACGTCGGTGACCGACTCGACCAGGTCGCTCGCCCGGAGGTCCTGCTTCAGCGCCTCCTTGTACTGGAATCCGGCGTCGTCGCAGCCGACGACGATCCGCAGCTTGTCACTCATGTCGCTTTTCCTTAAAGGGAGTTACTTGCAGGGGGCGAGCGCGCCGTGGACGGCGCGGACGATCAGGGCGAGGGAGTGGGCGCCCGCGTCGGGTGTGCCCAGTGACTTCTCGGCGTGGGGGCGGGCGCGGCCCATCTTGGGCAGCAGGTGGGCGGTGTCGCGCGCGGCCTGCTCGGCCGCGGTGGCGGCGGTGTCCCACGCGGCGGCCAACTCGGCGCCCGCGTCGACCTGTTGACCGAGTGTCTCGGCGAAGGGCACGAGGACGTCGACCATGGTCTTGTCGCCGACCTCGGCGCCGCCGGTCCTGCGGACGCCGTCGGACGCCTGCTGGACTCCGTGGGCGACGGACGCCGGGGTCGGCCGTTCGGTGTCGCCGAGCGCGTCGCCGAGCGCGCGCAGGACGATGCCCCACAGTGCGCCGGAGGTGCCGCCCGCCTTGTCGGCCCAGGCGTCGCCCGCGGCGGTCAGCAGGGAGCGGACTCCCGCGCCGGCTTCGCGGGCGTGGCGGGCGGCTTCGTAGGCGCCGGTCGAGCCGCGCTGCATGCCGATGCCGTGGTCGCCGTCGCCCGCGACGGCGTCGATGCGGCCGAGTTCGTCGGCGTGCGTGTCGACTGTGTCCTTCAGGCGGCGCAGCGCGTCGAGCGCGGTCGCCGCGGCCTGCCGGGACTCCTCGCTCGCCGTGTAGGCCTCGGGCCCTTCCTCCGCCTCGTACGACTCCTCGTCGGCGGCGGCCGCTTCGGGGACGGCGCCCTTGCGGTACGCGGGGGTGTCGGCGGGGGCGGTCCACAGGGCTTCGAGGGTGTCGTCGAGCCAGGTCAGGGTGAGGGAGATGCCGGCCATGTCGAAGCTGGTGACGAGTTCGCCGACCTCGGGGTCGACGGCCGTCACACCCGCGTCGTCGAGCAGCTGCGCGACCCTGCGGTAGACGACGAACAGCTCCTCGTACTTCACGGAGCCCAGGCCGTTGAGGATCACCGCGGCGCGCTGCCCGTCCGGCGCCCCAATTCCCTCGGGGAGTTCCTTGAGGAGGGTGGCGACGAGGAGTTCGGCGGCCTCGTCCGCGGTGGGGACGGGCTCCTCGCCGATGCCGGGCTCGCCGTGAATGCCGAGGCCGACGGCCATCCGGTCCTCGGGGACCGTGAACAGCGGGTGGTCGGCGCCCGGGAGCGTACAGCCGGAGAAGGCGATGCCGAAGGAGCGGGTGCGGTCGTTCGCGTGGGCGGCGATCCGCGCCACCTCGTCGAGGGACCCGCCCTGTTCGGCGGCGGCAGCGGCGACCTTGAAGACGGGCAGGTCGCCGGCGATGCCGCGCCGCTTGTGGGCCTCTGCGGGGTCCGCGCTGGATATGTCGTCGGTGACGGCGAACGTCCGCGTCGGTATGCCCTCGCCGTTCAGCCGCTCGGCGGCCTGCCCGAAGTGCAGGACGTCGCCCGCGTAGTTGCCGTACATGAGCAGCACACCGCCGCCCGACTGCGCCGCCTTGGCGACGCCGCGGATCTGCTGGGCGGAGGGCGAGGCGAAGACGTTGCCGACGGCGGCGCCGTGCGCGAGTCCCTGCCCGACGAGGCCGGAGAACGCCGGGTAGTGGCCGGATCCGCCGCCGATGACGACGGCCACCTGGCCGGGGGTCTTCGCGGTGGCGCGGACCACGCCGCCGGTGACGGGGCGCACCCAGCGGCGATGGGCGGCGGCGAAGCCTTCGAGCGCTTCGTCGGCGAAGGCGGCGGGGTCGTTGTGGAGGCGGGTCATCGCTGGTTCTCCGGGAGGGACGAGGTGCTGGTGGGCGCGCGACGGGCGAGGACGACCATCAGCACGGCCGACAGCAGCATGAAGAGGCCGACGAGGTAGAGCGGTACGTAGTAGTCGCCCGTCCAGTCCTTGAGCCAGCCGGTGATGTAGCTGGAGGCGAAGCCCGCGATGTTGCCCGCGGTGTTGATGAGCGCGATGCCGGCCGCGGCGGCCGCTCCGGTCAGGAAGCGGGAGGGCACGGCCCAGAACACGGGCAGCGCGGCGAAGATGGCGCAGGCGGTCACGGTGATGACGGCGACGGTGGCGGCCGGCGAGCCCATGTAGAGGGCCAGCGGGATGGAGATGCCGCCGACGATCGCGGGGCCCGCGACGTGCCAGGTGCGGGTGCCGTGCCGGGTGGCGTGCCGGCTCCAGAAGAAGAGGACGACCGCGGCGGGCAGGTACGGGATGGCCGTGATCCACGCCTTGTCCATGACGCTGAACGTGGTGTCGTACTGCTCCTGGAAGCCGTCGATGATGGTCGGCAGGAAGAAGGCGAGCGCGTACAGGCCGTAGACGAAGCCGAAGTAGACGACAGCCAGGATCCAGACGCGGCCGTTGGTGAACGCCGCCTTCAGGTCGCCCTTGGCGTGCTTGTCCTCGTGGCCCGTCTTCTGCGCGTTCTCGGCGGCCAGCTCCTCGGTGAGCCAGTCGCGCTCCTCGGTGGTGAGCCACTTGGCGTCGGCGGGGCGGTCGATCAGGTAGAACCAGGCGATGACGCCCAGCAGGATCGCCGGGATCGACACGAACAGGAACATCACGCGCCAGCCCTCGAGGCCGAACAGGCCGTGGTGGCCGATCAGCCAGCCCGCGAGCGGGGCGCCGAAGACCGTGGTCAGCGGCTGTGCGAGGTAGAAGAGGCCGAGCACCTTGGTGCGGTGGCGGCTCGGCACCCACTGGCTGAGGAAGAGGATCGCGCCGGGGAAGAACCCGGCCTCCGCGACACCCAGCAGGAAGCGCAGCGTGTAGAGGCCTCCGCTGCTGTCCACCCAGGTGAAGAGCAGCGAGACGATGCCCCAGGTCACCATGATCCGGGCCAGCCAGCGGCGGGCGCCGAAGCGGTGCAACGCCATGTTGCTGGGGACCTCGAGCACGATGTAACCGACGAAGAAGATCCCGGAGGCGAAGCCGAACTGGGCCGCGGTGAGCGCCAGGTCCTCCCCCATCCCGTTCGGTTCCGCGAACGACACCGCGGTGCGGTCCAGATAGTTCACGAAGAACATCAGGGCCACGAAGGGGACCAACCGGATCGAGATCTTCTTGATGGCCGACTTCTCGACGGCCGACCTCGTCGCCTTCACGGGCGGCGCGGCAGTGGCAGGCATGGCGACTCCTCGGCTCGCCGGACAGCTCTGTCCGGACTTGGGTCACGCTCGGCACGAGGGGTGAGGGGGCCGCAGCAGCTGGCTGGCCGCTCAGGTCGGGCCGATCTGCGTGTCACGCTAGACCCGATCTTCAAATTGGTCACCAATTTACCAATGTGGCGAGCGTCGCACTTGTTGCCCATGGCTGAACCCTTGACAAACCGGGCACGAAAGAGCGTCGCGCGCGGCCGTGGACCGGCCTGGACGACCCGTCTGGTCTACTGGTGACCGTGACCAACCAGCCCTCCGACGCCACCCCCGAGGCCGACCTCGCCACGCTCCTGCGCCCGGTCGTGCGCGAGTCCTCCGTCAGCGAGGTCGCCAAGCGCCTGCTCGACCACCTCTCCGCGGGGAACATCAAGCCCGGCACCCGGCTACCGGCCGAGCGCCAGCTCGCGGAGGCCCTCGGGGTCGCCCGCTCCAGCGTGCGCGGCGCGCTGTCCGCGCTCGACGTGCTCGGCATCATCGAGATCCGTCCGGGCTCCGGCAGTTACGTCCGCGAGGGCACGTCGGAGTTCCTGCCGCGCGCCATCAACTGGGGCCTGATGCTGGGCCAGCGCCGTACCAGGGACCTGGTCGAGGTCCGCACCTACATGGAGGGCGTCTCGGCGCGTCTCGCAGCGGAGCGCGCAGGCGACGAGGACGTGGCACGCCTGGAGGAGCACCTGCGGCACATGCGGGAGGCGGGAAGCGACGTGAAGGCGTTCATCGACGCCGACATCGCCTTCCACCTGGAGTGCGCGAGCATCGCCCGCAACACCGTCCTGAGCGACATCCTGCACAGCATCCGCGCGCTGCTCCAGGTCTGGATGGAACGGGTCAGCGACATCGAGGGCACCGTCAGCGGCACCCTCTGCGAACACGACGCCGTCCTCAAGGCGATCCGCGACCGCGACCCGGAGGGCGCGGACCGGGCCATGGCCGAACACATGCGGATGGCGAGCGCGCGGTTGCGGGAGTCGGTGGGGGACGAGCCCCACCAGGGGTGAGTTCGCCGCGAAACTAACGGGCGGCGGCCAACTCCCTCAGTTTCGGCAGCAGTTGGTCGCCCACCCGGGCCGTCTCCTCACGGTAGGGGGTGTCGGACAGGACGAAGTGGGAGATGCCGAGACCGCGGTAGTCGTGCAGGGCCGCCGCGACCTCGTCGGGGGAGCCGACAAGCCAGGTCGTTCCCGCTCCCCCGCCGCCGAAGCGGCCCGGCGTGGTGTACAGGCAGCGGTCCAGTACCTCGCCGCGTTCTGCCAGGTCAAGCAGTCGGCGTTGGCCGACGGCCGTGCGGCGGTTGCCCGTCCAGGTGGTGTCGCCGGCACCCTCGGCCATCTTCGCGACCTTGCGCTCGGCGGCCTCCCACGCCTCCTCGCCGGTGTCCCGGACGACCGTGGTGATCCGCAGCCCGAACTCCAGCGGGGCGTGCACGCGGCCCTCCGACTCGCTCAACTTCCGTAGCCGGTCGATACGTTCGGCGATCCCGTCGAGGGGTTCGCCCCAGAACAGCTGGACGTCGGCCTCGGCCGCCGCGACCCGCTCCGCGGCCTCGGAGGCGCCGCCGAAGTACAGCCGCGGATGTGCGCGGCCCGGAACCTCGTACGGGCGGGGAGAGACCGTGGAGTGGCGCACCTGGAAGTGCTCGCCCTCGAAGGTGACATCCTCTTGCGTCCACAGCCGCCGCACCAGGTGCAGAAATTCCCGGGTGCGTGCGTACCGCGCGGCGGGGTCGACGTTCGTGTCACCGTACGCGGCCGGGTTGTCCAGGCCGCTGACGATGTTGACGAGCACCCGCCCCTGGCTGAGCTGGTCCAAAGTGGCCGCCGCGCTCGCGAAGTTGGCCGGCTGCCAGTAGCCGGGACGGATCGCGATCAGCGGCTTGAACGTGGTGGTCCGCGCGGCGAGCGCCGTCGCCACGGTGAAGGTGTCGGGCCGGCCCCAGCCGGTGCCCAACAGGGCGCCGCCCCAGCCGTGTTCCTCCGCGGTGCGGGCGAGCCGCGTGGAGAACTCGATCGAGCCCCAGCCCGCCCGGGTTTCGTCGCCGCGGTGTCCCGGCTCGACGGTATTGGGGATGTACCACAGGAATTCCTCGGTCGCCGATGTCATCGCCCCTCCGGTTCCGCGCCGGTCGTCCCATCATGAGCCTGCTCTGCACCGGCGCGGCTCTCGGCATCCTCCGCGGCCTCGACTCCGAGTTGCCTCAGGAGCCGCTCACGCAGGGCCGCCGCCTCGGGATCGCCGCGCCGGCGGGACACCGGTAGGCGCACCGGGAGATCGAGGGCGATCCGGCCCTCCTCCAGGAGGACCACCCGGTCGGCGAGTGCGATGGCCTCGTCGACGTCATGGGTGACCAGGAGGACCGCGGGACGGTGCCGCTCGCACAGCTGGCGGAGCAGCCCGTGCATCCGGATCCGGGTCAGTGCGTCGAGCGCGCCGAACGGTTCGTCGGCGAGCAGGAGTCGAGGCTCGCGCACCAGGGAGCGGGCGAGCGAGACACGCTGTTGCTCGCCGCCGGACAGCTCGATCGGCCACGCCCGCTCGCGGCCTTCGAGGCCGACCTCGGCGAGGGCGGTGCGCCCGCGCTCCACCGCATCCGGCCCGTCGAGGCCAAGGACCACGTTGTCCAGCAGCCGCCTCCAGGGCAGCAGCCGGGCGTCCTGGAACACCACGGACACGTTGTCGGGCGCGATCAGCTCGCCACCGCCCGGCACATCGTGGTCCAGCCGGGCCAGGGCCCGCAGCAGGGTGCTCTTGCCGGAGCCGCTGCGGCCGAGCAGGGCGACGAACTCCCCTTCGGCGATGGACAGTTGCAGCCCGTTCAGTACGTCACGCCCGCCGAGGGTGCGGACGAGTCCCTCGATGCGTACGGCGGCGGCCGGTGCCGCGCCGTCGTGCCGTACGGGGTTCAGCCGGCCAAGGTACGTCGCCATGTCAGCGCCTTTCTCTCCACGAGCCGCACGAGGGCGTCGGAGACGAGGCCGAGAACTCCGTACACGACGAGCCCGACGAGGATCACGTCGGTCTGTCCGTACGTCCGTGCCAGCTCCATCATGTAGCCGATGCCACTGGTGGCATTGACCTGCTCGACCACGACGAGGGCGAGCCACGCCCCGGTCACCGCGAACCGCAGCCCGAGCAGGAACCCCGGGAGTGCTCCCGGCAGCACCACGTGCCGCACGAACCGGGCACGACCCAGGCGGACCGTCTCGGCGAGTTCGACGTAGCGGCTGTCGATGCCGCGCAGCCCGTTGTGGGTGTGGATGTAGATCGGCACGAACACCCCGAGCGCGATGGTGACGACCTTCATCGACTCGCCGATGCCGAACCAGAGGATCAGCAGCGGAATCAGGGCGAGCGAGGGGATCGACCGCTTGATCTGCACAGGCCCGTCGACGAGCCCCTCGCCGATCCGGCTCAGCCCCGACACGAGCGCGAGCGCGAGCCCGGCCAGCACGCCGAACACCAGGCCCAGGAGGGCGCGTTGGGCGGAGATCGCGAGGTTCGACTGGAGCCTGCCGTCGGCGACGAGATCACCCGCGGTGCTCGCGATGGCCCACGGAGCGGGCAGGTTGCGCGGATCGATCAGCCCCGCACCCGAGCCGGCCGCCCATACGGCGAGCAACAGGAGCGGGCCGAGCGCCCACCCGTAGGGGATGGGCCGTCCGGGAGCGAGCCGCTTGCGGACACGGGGACGGGACGCGTACGCCGGACGCCCGCCAGCCCCGGCAGCAGCCCTCTCCTCGACCTTCACCTCAACAGCCGTTGAACTCAAGCCTGTTCACCACCCTCGCCGGCCACCGCGTCCGCGGCGACCCGCTCGTACCGCCGGTCGAAGAGAATTCCCGCGTCGAAGCGCTCGTGCTTCTGTTCCTTCGCGAGCAGGTCGACGGTCTGCTGCTGCCGCGCGATCGCCCCCTTCCAGCTGGCCGGGAAGACCGGATGGCCCGCGTGCTCGACGAGATACTCGCCGTCCTCGCGGCTGAGCCCCTGATCCTTGACGTAGTAGCCCTCGATCCACTCCTTGGGGTGTGCGTCGATCCAGACCTCGGCGCGGGCCCAGAAGCGGATGAGTTCCTTGATGGCCGCGGACTTCTGCCCGTCGGCGACCGCGTCGGTCAGCGCCCACAGGTGTCCGGGGTCGTCCCGCAGCCCGTGCCGGATGGTGGTGGCACCGTCCCGGCCGTACTTCGTGAGATAGCGCTTGATGTTGACACCGGCGATGGGCGCGGCATCGACCTGGTGATTGCCGAGGGCCGTCGGGTACACATCACCGGTGCTGGCCAGCTCGACGAGTTTCACGTCCTCTTTGCCGAGCCCGGCCTTCTTCAGAATGCGCAGCACGAGCGCGCCCTGCGCCTGGCCCGGGCTGTAGGCGATCTTCTTGCCGCGCAGATCGGAGAGCTTCTTGACGCCGGCGCCCGGCGCGATCCCCAGCTCGTAGATCGGGTCGGCGATCGGGTCCTTGCGGAACTCGGCGCCGACGAGCTTGGTGTCGAGCCCGGTCCAGTGGGCGTTGATGGACGGGATCTCGGCCGCGGAGCAGATGTCGAGCGCGTCGGCGCGAAAGGCCTCGGAGCACTGCGGGCCACCACTGATGTTGGCCCACTTCACCTTGAAGGGCAGCTTGTCGATCTGCCCCGACAGTTCGAGGGCGACCTTCAGGGTCGGGGCGCCGACGGTGAGCGTGGTGTCCGCCGACACCTTGGCGGGGATCTTCTTCGACGCGACGTTCCGACTGCCGTTCGTCGAGGTCGAGTTGTTCGCGCAGGAGGTGAGCAGCAGGGCCGCGGCGAGCGATCCGACGACCGCGGCGCTCCGGAATCCGGACATGGGTATGCGGGGACGGGGCTTCATTCGTGCCTTCACAGAGAGGAGGGGCGGCACGCCGGTGCAGGCGTGGGACCCGAAGGAGAAGCAAGTACGCGCGGAATACGGCCCCGTGGAGCGTGTCGAACGGGCGCCGCGGCTCAGCTACACACGGCGGTGGCGACGCGCATCAGATCGATGGCTCGGCGCTTGTGATACCGCTGGTCGTCGGACATGCCGCCGAAGCTAGCCAGGCCGCCGGAGGCGGGTCAAGGGCGTGGGTCGCCCGGGGCCGGACTGCAACAGCCCTGTCATGAAGGGGCCATACGCGTGTTGCGTACGCCCGGACGGGTGAAGACAGTGTGACCCCGGCAACCGCACCCGCGAACGACACCGTCTTCCCCGGTGGCCGCCCCCGACCAGGGCGCCACGACAACAACGTTCGTCGCCCCAATGGGGGCCACAACATGGGGAGTTGTATGAAGAAGAAGCTCGCTTCGGTCCTGGGCGCGGTGGCCCTCGCCGCAGGCGCCGTCGTCACCCTGGCACCCACGGCCTCGGCAGCGGACGGCTGCTGGCAGGACGGGAACCGGCACTGGTGCCACAACGTCGCCGGCGCCCCGGTGTACGGCACCATCGGCAACAACCACATCTACCCGGACCCCGGCACGGTGGTGGGTCACATGAACTCCAACCCCAGCTGGTTCTACTGCAAGATGGACGGCCAGGACTGGGTCGGCGGACCGCACCCGACGCGCTGGCTGATGACGGTGGCGGACAACGGCCGGCTCGGCTTCATGAAGGACACCGACATCTACAGCGAGACGGATCCGGTCCGCGACTGTTGATGGACCGCTGATCCCGGTTCCGCGACTGCTGTTCCCGGTTCCGACACCCTCGGCATACGTCGCCGCCCTACCGCCCCTCGTCCGGGAGCCCCTCACTCCACCGCTCGGGGTCGATTCGCCCCGCATACAGGGGGAGTTCGAGGGGCGGCTGGCCGGCCGTGAACGGGGCCCACACTCGAGTGAGGCCCGCCGTGCCATGGGTGCGTACCCGGCGGGCCTCCCCGAGGTCGAGGACGTCCGTGACGATCTGGTCCGTGGCGGACTCGGCCTCGGTGCGCACCCGGCCCTCGGGGTCGACGACGACGCTGCGGCCGATCCCGTCGGGCTGCGCCGCGTTGACGCTGGCCATGGCGACCTGGTTCACGATCGCGTTGGCCCGGGCGAGGACGAGTTCCTGGGTGCGGTCGACGGTCGGTGTGCGTACGAGGTTGAGGACCAGGTCGGCGCCCTGCCACGCCAGGTGTCGGGAGACCTCGGGGAACCAGGCGTCGTAGCAGATGGACAGGCCCACGCGCCCGTACCCGGCCATGTCGAAGACGACGAACTCCGTGCCGGAGGCCGTGGTCTCGTAGGGGCGCCAGGGGAAGATCTTCCGGTACGCGGCGACGCGCTCGCCCTCGGGCGAGTACACGGGCGCCGTGTTGTAGATCAGGCTGTCGGCCCCGCGCTCGTAGACGCTGCCGGGCACGAGCCACACACCCGTCTCGCGCGCGAGGTCCGCCAGGCGGGCGCCGCGGGGGCCGTCCAGCTCCTCGGCGGCCGCCGTCATGACCGCCTCAGGGTCCTCGTCCGGGCGGTGGCCGCACAGGTGCAGCTCGGGGTAGGCCAGCAGCCGGGCGCGCGGGTGGGCGCGGGTGACACGGCGTACGTCCGCCACGAACGCGTCCAGACCGTCGTCCGCGGCGTGATGGTGTGCGGCCGACTGGACGAGGCAGATCGACAGGGGGCGGCTGGTCATCGGCGGGAGGGACCTTCCGGACGGGGGGCGGTGTGCGCGAGTGGTGTGCTCGGATGGTGTGCGCAGGTGGTGTGCGCGGGTGGTGTGCGGGCCCGGACGAGCCAATCAGGCCGCCCGGCATCGGACAACCCCCCTGTTTCCTGCGGCAGGCACAGGACTAGCCTGTGGCCGCATGACACTCAACCAGCTGAGGGCCTTCGTCGAAGCGGAGCGGCTCGGGTCGTTCACCGCGGCGGCGCGGGCCATGGACATCGCCCAGGCATCCGCCTCCGAACTGGTGCGGCGGCTTGAGGCGGAACTGGACGCCGAGCTGTTCGTGCGCGGCAGCCGCACCCTCGCTCTGACCTCGGCGGGGCAGGAGCTGCTGCCCTACGCCCAGCAGTCCGTGGAGGCCGCCGACAGCGGCACCCGGGCCGTGCACTCCCTCGGTTCGCTCGGCGGCGGCACCGCCACCTTCGGCGTCCTGCGCAACGCGGACTACTACCTGCTGTCCAATCTGGTGCAGCTGTTCCATGCCCGCTATCCGTCGGTGCGGGTGCGGCTCGTGGGCCAGAACTCCGCCGAGACCGCGGCGGCCGTGGCGGCCGGACGCATCGAAGCGGGCCTGGTGGTGCTCCCCGTCGACGAGGAGGAACTCCAGGTGACACCGCTGCTGCGCGACGAGGTGTACTACGTCAGCGCGAGCGAGGAACGCACCGCCGCGCCGGTGACCATCGAGGACTTCGCGCGGGCGCCCCTCGTCCTGTACGACGCCCACTACGGCTGGCAGGACCCGACACGGCGGCAGCTCGCCGAACGCGCCCAGTTCGCGGGCGTCCGCGTCGACCCGCTGATCGAGCTCGAACACGTGGAAGCCGCCCTGAAGTTGGTGACCACCGGGGTCGGCGACACGATCGCCAGCCGTGCCGTGGTCGACAGCCCCGCGTTCCCCGCGGGACTGCACACGGCCCGCTTCGCCGATCCCCTCTACGACACCATCGCGCTGGTACGGCGCCGGGGACACCCGCTGTCCCGCGCCACCCGCGAACTGGCCCGTATCGCCGAGGACACCCTGCGCGAGATCCGCCTCGCACGCGGCCTGTGAGAGCGACCGTCACGCGCACCACGAAAGGGACCGCGGTGACATACAGGAAAACCCTGTGGACGGGACAGGACTCGCCCCTCTAGTCCTGTGGCAGTAGCCCGTCTAGCGTCCTCGCCATGCAGATCACGCACGACGAAGCACAGGCCCTCCCTCCCCTCCAGTGGCTCAAGAAGCCGTCCGTCGACGGCCCGCCCGCCCAGCGCGACCCGAAGGTGGTCGAGCGCGTCTCCGAGATGCTCGCGGAAATCGAGCGCAAGGGCATGGACGCGGTGCGCTCCTACGCCCAGGAGCTGGACGGCTGGTCCGGCGAACTGGAGGTCTCCGCAACCGAGTTGAAGAAGTCCGGCGACGCCCTGCCCCCGGACGTCCGCACCGCCCTGGAGATGGGCTACGAGCGCACCCACCGGTTCGCCGCCGCACAGCGCGAGCACCTGACGGACTTCGAGATCGAGCTCGCCCCCGGTGTGAAGGGCGGCCAGCGGTACGTGCCGGTCTCCCGCGTCGGTGCCTACCTTCCGGCCGGCCGGTTCCCGCTCCTCGCCAGCGCGTTCATGACGGTCAACGTCGCCAAGACGGCCGGTGTGCCCACGGTCGTGGCGTGCACGCCGCCGTCGGGCGAGCACGGCGCCCACCCCGCGGTGCTGTACGGCGCCTACCTGTCCCGCGCCGACCGGGTGTTCGCCCTCGGCGGTGTGCAGGCGCTCGGCGCGATGGCCTTCGGGCTGCTGGGCGAGGCGCCGGTGGACATGCTGGTCGGCGCGGGCAACGCGTTCGTCACCGAGGCCAAGCGGCAGCTGTTCGGCCAGGTCGGCATCGACCTGCTCGCGGGTCCCTCCGAGGTCGCGGTCATCGCCGACGACAGCGCCGACCCGGTGTGGGTGGCGGCCGACCTGCTGGGCCAGGCCGAGCACGGCCCCAACTCGCCCGCCGCGCTGGTCACCACGTCCGAGCGGATGGGCAACGCCGTGATCGCCGAGATCGAGCGCCAGCTCACCACCCTGTCCACCCGCGACATCTGCGGTCCGGCCTGGCGTGACTTCGGTTCCGTCATCGTGGTCGAGGACCGGGACGCGGCCGTCGCCGTCGCGGACGTCATCGCCCCCGAGCACCTCGAGGTGCACACCGAGGACGACGACTTCTACCTGGAGAACCTCTCCAACTACGGCTCGCTGTTCATCGGTCCGTGGTCCACCGTCGCGTACTCGGACAAGGGCATCGCCGGCACCAACCACGTGCTGCCGACGGGCAAGACCGCGCGGTACAACGCCGGTCTGTCGGTCTCCCGGTTCCTCAAGCCGCTGACGTACCAGCGGGCCGCGAAGGAGGGAACGGCCGCGCTGGCCCCGGCAGTTGAGCGGATCTCCGCCTTCGAGGGCCTGGCGGCCCACGGCGCCACGGCGACGCTGCGCATCGACGAGATCGGGCGCACCTCGGGCGCGTTCGACGATGTACCGGCCGCGCTGCGCGAGCAGCTCTGACCGCTCCCTCACCGCCGGGCCGGGGGCAACGTCGTCATCGGCGTCCGTCCCCGGCCCACCCCTCTTCCGGGACCCTGCGTGCCGTTCAGGCGCGGCGTGGCTCCCACCTCGTCCGCGAGCCAAGGATCCTCACATGCAACACCCTCCTCCTGAGCCGTCCCCCGCCGCGGGCGCGACGCTCACCCAGGGCCTGAAGGGCCGCCAGATCACGATGATCTCCATCGGCGGGGTGATCGGCGCCGGTCTCTTCGTCGGCTCGTCGGCCGCCGTGGCCACCGCCGGTCCGGCCGTGATCGTGTCGTTCCTGCTGGCCGCCGCCCTGGTGGTGCTCGTCATGCAGATGCTCGGCGAGATGGCCGTCGCCAACCCCGACACCGGCTCCTTCTCCACGTACGCGGACCGTGCGCTGGGCCGCTGGGCCGGGTTCTCGATCGGGTACCTGTACTGGTGGTTCTACATCCTGGTCATCCCCATCGAGGCCATCGCGGCCGGGGAGGTCGTCGCGGGGCTGACCTCGATCCCGAGCTGGATACCGGCCCTCGCGGTGATCCTCGTACTCACGGGCAGCAATCTGCTGGCGGTGCGCAACTACGGCGAGTTCGAGTACTGGTTCTCGCTGATCAAGGTCGTCGCGATCGTGGCGTTCCTGGTCCTCGGGGCGCTCGCGATCCTCGGCGTGCTGCCCGGCTCGGACGCCCATGGTGTGTCGAATCTCTGGAGCCACGGCGGCTTCGCCCCGCAAGGTGTCACGGCGATCCTGGCCGGACTGCTCACCGCGATGTTCAGCTTCCAGGGCAGCGAGATCGTCACCATCGCGGCGGCGGAGTCCGAGGAGCCGCGCAAGAACATCAAGAAGGCGATCCGCGCGGTGGTGTGGCGTCTGGGGCTGTTCTACATCGGCTCGATCCTCGTCGTGGTCTGCCTCGTGCCCTGGGACGCCGACGATCTGGGGGCCGGGTCCTACCAGGCGGTCCTGGACCGGATGAACATCCCGGGCGCCGCACGGATCATGGACGTGGTGCTGGTGGTCGCCGTGTGCAGCTGCCTCAACTCCGCCGTCTACACGGCCTCACGGATGCTGTTCTCGCTGGCCGGACGCGGCGACGCCCCCGCCGCCTTCGCCCGCACCTCACCGCAGGGTGTGCCCCGCAACGCGGTGCTCGCTTCGACGGTCGTCGGCATCGCCGCGGTGATCGCCAACTATCTGCTGCCGGACGTGTTCTCGTACCTCATCGCCTCCAGCGGGGCGATCGCGCTGATGATGTACATGGTCATCGCGCTGACGCAGTACGCCGTGCGCCGCAAGGGCGAGCGTCCGACCGACGTACGCATGTGGGGCTTCCCCTATCTGACGCTCGCCACCATCGCGTTCATCGCCGGGGTACTGGTCCTGATGGCCGTACTGCCGGGCCACCGGCTGGAGTTGTGGCTCTCGCTCGGGCTCGCCGCGGTGCTGGCCACCGTGGGTGTCGTACGACAGCGACGTGGTGCGGCGCCCGCGCCCGCCACCGAACCGGTGCGCGCGACCTCCGGGTCGTGAGGGTTCAGCGGGCCTTGGCGTGGGTGGCTCTCGGGACGAACTCGGTCGGCAGGACCAGGCGTTCACCGTCTGCGTCGACCTCCCCGGCGATCCGCCGGGCCAGCAACCGGGCGGCCTGGCAGGCCAGTTCACCCAGGTCGTGCCGGACGGTGGTGAGCCGGAACACCTCCCAGGCCGCCATCGGCAGATCGTCGAAGCCGATGACGGTGAGGTCGTCGGGCACCTTGACGCCCGCCGCGAGCGCGGCGTTGAGCACACCGATGGCGACCACGTCGTTCCCACAGAAGACGGCGGTGGGTGGTTCGGCCGCATCGAGGAGGTAGGGCAGCGCCGCGTACCCGGTCTCGTACTCGAACGCGCCGCGCACCACACGGTCGTCCGGCAGCCCGATACCGGCGTCCGCCAGGGCCAGCCGGAAGCCCAGCTCGCGGTCGCGGCCCGTCGTGGTGTTGGCCGCGCCGAAGATGCCCGCGATGCGGCGGTGGCCGAGACCGACCAGCTCCTGCGCGACCAGGCGGCCACCGCCCTCGTTGTCGACGACGGAGGCGAAGTCGCCGGACCTACCGGTGTCCCGGTTGAGGAACACGTAGGGCATGCCGCGCCGCTCCAGCAGGGCGGGCAGGCGCGAGTCGGTGGTGGCGGTCGCGAGCACGACGCCGTCGAGCGACTGGTCAAGGAGCTTCTCCTCGGCGACCGCCTCGTCGGAGCGCTCGGTGAGCAGCATCATCCGGTAGCCGAGCCGCTCCAGTTCGTCGTGGAGCGGCGCGACGACGTGCGGATAGAACGGGTTGGTCATGTCGGTGACGATGACGCCGACCCGGTGGGTGGCCCGGGTCGACAGCGTGCGGCCCGCTTCGCTGGGTACGTAGTTGAGCGCCTCGGCGGCCCGTTTGACCTTCTCGCGGGTGGCCTGCGAGACACGGGGGTCGTCACGCAGCGCGCGGGACACCGTGGGCTGCGAGACACCCGCGAGTTTCGCCACGTCGTGACTCGTGATCGCCATGACTCTCTCCTCGTCGACACCTCGTACCGCCCGGAACCAGCACCCGAAGGCCTGGCCAGTATACGTATGCCTACGCGTGGTGCCACGACTCCGCTACATCAGGAAATACGTACCTTCCCTCTTGACAGGACACACCTCCGGAGCCTGTCATGGGAATGCATACGTATTCCATACTCGTTCTCGGCCAGGGAGCCCCCATGCCCGATGTCATCGTGTCCACCCCCGAGCTGGAACAGCGCACGGTGCGCCGCAGCGACTTCGTCTCCTGCAACCAGGCCTTCATCGACTGCCGCACACCCGGCTCGGACCGGAAGGAGAACTACGCCATGATCGGGCCGGGCGTCTCGCAGTCCTCCGGCCAGCACGTCAACCTGCGGCTGCCGCACGGCTACAACATCGGCGCCGCCGCCATGCCGCACGGCATCACCAACAACCTGCACCTGCACTACACGGCCGAGGTGTTCATCTGCACCGACGGCGAGTACCTGCTGCGCTGGGGCGCCGACGGCGAGGAGGGTGAACTCCCGCTGAAGGCCGGGGACATCGCGTCCATCCCCACCTGGATCTTCCGCGGCTTCACCAACACGGGCCCTGACGACGGCTGGCTGTTCACCGTCCTCGGCCATGACAGGACCGGCGGCATCATCTGGGGCCCCTCGGTCCTGCGCGAGGCGGCGGAGCACGGCCTGTACCTCAGCGCCGACAACCAGCTCGTCGACACCGTCGCGGGGGACGAGCTGCCGCCGGAGTCCGAGCGGGTCACGCCGATGGCGCAGGAGCACATCGACCGGCTGCGCCACTACAGCGCCGAGGAGATGAAGCGCCGGGTCGCCGCGGCCGACGAGCTCGTGTGGTCGGAGCACCCCTTCATCGACAGCAGCCTGCCGGGCGGCGGGGCGCGCCTCAGCTGTGTCATCGGCTACGGCATGACCGAGGACCCGCACCAGGACCCGCGCGTGTTCAACCCTCACGGCCACAACGTCGCCTGGCTGCGCGCCGAGCCCGGCCAGGGTGTCTCGCAGCACCGGCAGCAGGAGACCCAGACACTCATCGTCAAGAACGGTGAGTGGGAGGTCACGCTCAACCGCACCGACCAGGTCTCGGTGCGCCTCGGCCCGCGCGACATGCTGTCGGTGCCGCAGGACGCCTGGCGCACGGTGCGCAACGTCGGCGAGGAGGAGGGCGACCTCCTGGTGGTCAACTCCGGGGACGGACGGGTCCGCCTGGAGTGGGACGAGGAGGTCCTCAAGGCCGCCGCCGACGCGGGCCTGGGCCTGGACCACAACGGGTACGTCGCCCCGTACGCGCTGCTCCCCCGCTCCGCCCGGCGCTGGTGACCGGCGTGCCGCTGCCCCTGGTCGTGGTCCCCGGCATGCTCTGCGACGCGAGTCTGTGGTCGGACGTCACCTTCCCCGAGGGTCACGACGTCCACCACGTCGCGCTGACCCGTCCGGACATCGGGGCGCTCGCGGACGACGTGCTGTCCGTGGTGGACGGTCCGTTCGTGCTCGTCGGGCTCAGTCTGGGCGCCATCGTCGGGTTCGAGGCGCTGCGGCGGGCACCCGAGCGGGTCGCCGCACTGTGCGTGATGGCGACGAACGCCGCCGCCCCTCGCCCCGAACAGCACGTAGCCTGGCGGGAGTTGGACGATCTCGTCGCGGCCGGCCGGTTCGCGGAGGTGGTCGAGCGCACGCTGCCGGACATGTTCCCCGACCGTCACCCGAACGCGGCTGGTGCCGAGCGCTACCGCCGCATGGCGCAGGCCGTGGGCCCCGATGCCGCCCGCGCCCAGCTCGCCGCCCAGCCCACCCGCGAGGACGCCTTCGCGGCGCTGCGCTCGGCGCGCTGCCCCTCCGTCGTCCTCGCGGGCAGCCGGGACACGCTCTGCCCGCCCACCTTCCACCACGCCATCGCCGAGGCCCTGCCGCACGCCCGAATGCGCGAACTTCCCGACGCCGGGCACCTGGTGCCGTGGCAGCGGCCGGACGCCGTGGACGCGGCGCTGCACGAACTGGTCGCCGCGGTCGCCGCCGCCTGAGAACCGTCCCCGTATCCAACGAAGCGAGTTGAGGAGAGTCCTCATGCCCCGACATCTCAAGTCCCCCGCCCCCGTCGCCCGGGTGAAGTACGGCGGCACGACCCTGACCTGGAACGAGGAGGCGGGCGCATGACCTCCCGTACGGAAGCGCCGCTCGCCGGGCGGACCGCGCTCGTCACCGGCGGCGGCAGCGGACTCGGCCGGGCCATCACCCGGTCCTTGCTGGCCGACGGCGCCCGCGTGGTGATCACCGGGCGCAACGTGGACTCCTTGAAGAGCACCGCCGACGAGCTCGGGCCCGGGGTCGTCCCTCAGGTCTGCGACGTGTCCCGCCCCGGGGACGTCGACGCGCTCGCCTCGGCCCTCGCGGACGAGGAGATATCGATCCTGGTCAACAACGCCGGCATCGCGGGCCCCGTGGCGCCGCTGACCGACATCTCGCCCGAGGACTGGGACGAGGTCTTCGATGTGAACGTACGCGGTGTGTTCCTGATGTGCCGGTCGTTCCTTCCCGCCATGACACGTCGTGGGTCCGGTGATGTCATCAACGTGGCCTCGGTGTCGGGCAAGCGGCCGCTGCTGCGCCGCACACCGTACTGCGCGTCGAAGATGGCGGTCATCGGTCTGACGACGACTCTTGCGGGCGAGGTCGGCCCGCAGGGCGTCACGGTCAACTCCCTTTCCCCCGGGCCGGTTTCGGGCCCGCGCATGGAGCGCAACTTCCGGCTCGAGGCCGAGCGCACGGGCAGCAGCTACGCGGAGGCCGAGGAGGCCTTCGTGTCGCGTGCCGGGCTCGGCCGGATGGTGACCGAGGAAGAGGTGGGCGAGGCGGTGACGGCGATGCTGCGGATGCGCGGCATGTGCGGCGCCGATATCGACCTGTCGGCGGGGATGGTGGCACGATGAGCGTCCCTCGCACCCCGCGCCGCAGCCTCAAGCAGCGTCTGGCGGGCGGTGAATCGCTGCGCGGCGCCCTGTTGCGGCTGCCGTCGGAGACGCTGGTGGAGATGGCGGGCGTCGCCGGTCTGGACTACGTGGTCATCGACTGCGAGCACGGGCCCGCGGACACGGCGCTGCTCCAGCAGCACATCATGGCGGCGGAGGCCCACGGGATCGATGTCGTCGTGCGTGTGGGCACCGCCGAACCCACGCTGGCGCTGCGCGCCCTCGACCTGGGCGCCGCCGGTCTCATCCACCCGCACGTGGACGGCGCCGAGGACGCCCGGCGGGCCGTGGCCGCGAGCCACTACCCGCCCTGGGGCGAGCGGGGCTTCGCCACGTACAGCAGGTCGGGGCGGTTCGGCACGGTCACCGCCGCCGAGCATGTGGCCGCGTCCCGCGAGACGCTGGTCATCCCGATGATCGAGACGCGGCGCGCCTGCGCCGCCGCCGCCGAGATCGCCGGCACCGAGGGCGTGGACGCGGTGCTGGTTGGCCCGGCGGACCTCGGGGCGGACTGCGGCTTCCCCGCCCCGGAGGTCGTGAACGGCCTTGTCCAGCAGGCGCATCGGGCGACCGCGAAGAGCGGGCGCACGGTGATGACGATCGTCCCGCACCTCGAAGCGGCGCAGGCCGCCGAGGAGGCCGGGGCCCGGCTCATCGTCTTCAACATGGCGCAGGTACTGATGGACACCATGGGCGCCCTCGCGCACCGTCACGGCCGTGCCACACCTTCGTCGTGACACACCGCCTTCGGGCCCGTCCGCACCTCTTGACGACCCACTCCCGGAACCTTAACGTTCAACCCTAGTTCATACGTATGCATACGCCCGCACGTATGCACACCTCCCCCTCATTCGCACCCCTCATCCGCCGCGCGATCGGAGCAGCCATGTCCTCTGCAGCGCCACCTCGCACCACCCCAGCGACCGCCCCCGACGAAGCACAGAAGCGGAGCGCGATCCGCCGGGCCATCGGCGCGGGCAGCGTCGGCAACTTCGTCGAGCAGTTCGACTACGGCCTGTACGGCTACATGGCGCCGATCATGGCTCCGGCGTTCTTCCCCGAGAGCGACAAGACCGTTGCCGTGCTGGGTACTTACGCGATCATCGCGATCGCATGCCTGGTCCGTCCCCTCGGCGGGACCCTCCTCGGCCGCTGGGGCGACCGGGTGGGCCGCAGGAAGACGCTGCTGTGGACCCTGGTGGCCATGGGCGCGTCCACCGCCCTCGTCGCGGTCCTGCCCACGTACCACCAGGTCGGCATCCTGGCGCCGCTCCTGCTCCTGGCGCTCCGCGTGGTCCAGGGAGTCGTCTCCGGCGGCGAGTACGTCGGCGCGGTGGCGTTCATCGTCGAGTGGGCCGAGCCCAACCGGCGCGCCTACTACACCTCGTACGCCTCCAACAGCTGCTTCGTCGGTACCCTCGCGGGTGCCGGTGTCGCCGCGCTCACCAGCTGGGTGTTCGAGGGTCCCGCGCTGGACTCGTGGGGCTGGCGCATGCCGTTCCTGCTGGCGATCCCGCTCAGCCTGATCGGTCTGTGGATGCGCAGCCGCATCTCGGAGAGCCCGGAGTTCGTGCGGGCCACCGACGACGGCGCCGATGTCGTCAAGTCCCCGGTGCGCGAGGCCCTTCGCTCCCAGTGGCGGCCGATCCTGGTCTACTGCGGGATCTCCATCATGTGCGCGATCCTGTCCTACACCTGGGTCACGTTCTATCCGCAGTACCTGACGGACACGCTGGGCCTGCCCCGCTGGATGGGCCTGGCCTCCAACGCCATCTCGATCGCCGTCCTCATCCCGCTGCTGCCGCTGGCCGGCAAGCTCTCGGACCGCGTCGGGCGCAAGCCGATGCTCATCACGGGCGCCATCGCCTGCATCGTCCTCGTCCCGCTCGCCTTCTGGGTGGGCGACCGGGGCACCTTCGCCGCCGCGATCGTCAGCCAACTCATCTACCTGGTACCGGAGTTCTTCCTCACGGTGATCGTCACGGTCTGCGCGGCCGAACTCTTCTCCACCCGTACGCGGTTCAGCGCGAGCGCCATCGCGTACAACAGCTCGTTCTCCATCTTCATGGGGATCACCCCGTTCGTGGCGACGCTGCTCGTCGACACCTTCGACTCGATCTACGCGGTGTGGGCCTACCTGGCCGCCGGCGCGGTCCTGGCCCTCGTCGTCGTGACCGCCTTCATGACGGAGACGTACCGGAGCCAGCTGGGCGCGGACAAGTTCCCCCGCCAGGAGACACCACGGCCCGCCTGATCCCGCGGTCCCGGACCCCTTGCCCGGGACACCACACATCAGTCACGCTACATACGCATTCACACAGCACTGGAACGGAAGAACCACCATGGCCCTTGACCCCGTCGCGTACGAGCCCTACAACGACCCCGACGAGTTCATCCGCGAGGTGACCGACCGCATCTGGGTCGAGCGCGACATCGACCACATCGTCGCCAACTACGAGCCCGACTCGATCGTGCACGCCAGCCTCGGCACGGTCGTCGGCCGCGACGGTGTCATCGAAGGCAGCACGATGCGGATGGCCGCCGTGCCGGGCCACATCGGTCAGGCCGAGGACGTGGTGTGGGAGGCCCGCGGCGACGACGCGTTCCTCAGCTCACACCTGGTCTTCTCCGCCGACGAGCACCTCGTGGACGGCCGCAACATCCGCGTCCGCAAGCGCACGGTCGCCAACTGCCTCTACCGGCGCGGCCGCATGGTCGAGGAGTGGGTGGTGCGCGACGACCTCGCGGACTGCCTGCAGCTCGGCATCGACCCGGACGAGGCCGCGCGCGGCATCCAGTTCCAGGGCTACACCGGGTCGATGACCGAGGACCCGCCGAAGGACGTCCTCGTGGAGGGCGTCAGCGGCCCGCGCCCCGACGACTTCCGCCCCGAGTGCGAGATGGTCCTGGACTTCATCGAGCAGGTCTGGTCGCAGCGCCAACTCAACAAGGTCAACGACTTCATGGCGCGGGACCTCTTCCTGCACACCATCGGCGACCGCACCGTCATCCGCCCGGAGCGCTACCAGGCCGATCTGCTGGAGATGGTGGGCCCCTTCCCCGACGCGCGCTTCGCCGTACGGGACGTCCAGACCCACCACGCGGAGCGCTACGCGGGCCTGCGCGTCGCCGTGACCTGGACCATGCACGGCACGTACAAGGGCATTCCGGCCTTCGGTCCGCTCACCGGCAAGCCGGTCACGGTGCTCGGTGTCTCCCAGTTCCTGATCCAGGACGGCCGCATCGTGAAGGAGGTCCGCGTGTACGACGAGATCGCGCTGCGCGCGCAGATCAACGCGGGCCGTGAGGAAGGCGCGGACGTGGCAGCGAACATCTACTAGGCCCAATGCCGTTGCGTTACTGGCTCGTGGGTTGGGGGCGTTGGATGCGGATGGCCTGGGTGCCGGCGTGGGTGGGCTGTGGCCAGTGGCGGTGCTCGGCGCGCTTGAGCCAGTAGTTGGACATCTTGCGCTTGACGACCCGGGGCTGGCTGCGCAGGCGCCTGGGTGGCAGGAGTCTGTCCAGAAGGTCTTCTTCGAGGAGGTCCAGGTGCCGGGCCAGGAGGTCAGGGGGAAAAGGTGCCCGGCGTGAGGGTCACGCTGCGTCGGGCGGAGCGCAGGGTCTCGGTGAAGGAGACCCGGTCGGGATCGAGCTGGCGGGTGGCCGCGGTCTCCACCATCAGTTCCCGCAACGCGTGGTGGACCAGGAGATGGGCCCAGATCTGCTGCAGGGCCCCGTCGGGTGTCTTGCTGGAGAGGACCACCTTCGCGCCCCGCTGGTGGGTCTTGAGCTCGGCGAAGACGGCCTCGATCTCCCAGCGCTCCCGGTAGAGGGCGGCCAGCTCGCGGGCCGGGTGGCGGTGGGCGTCCAGCAACGTGGTGACCAGGCGGTAGTCCGTTTCCTCGTCGGCGAGCCGGTAGGCCACCACCCGGACCGTGACCGGGTCGCGGTGGCGGGCGTCGGTGCCGGCGTGGATGCGCGATAGCCATGATCCGTCCCGCAGGAGCCGTTCGACGGGCAGGACCCGGTTGGCGGGCACCCGCCACAAAAGGTCGGCCCCGGTGGCGGTGAAGGCCCGCCACAGCGGCACGCCGAGGAACTCGCGGTCGGCCAGCACGAGTTGGCCCGGCCCGCAGGAGCGGGGCAGCCGACCCACCAACGTCACCTCGCCGGTGCGGCAACCGGCGAGTTCCGCATCCAGCACCGCGTGGCTGCCCACCTCGACCAGGGCGGCCATCCGCACCTGCACGAACGCACTGCGGCCACTCCCGCGACTGTTGCCGGGCCGGCCGAAGGCCGCCTGGTTGGCCTCGCTGTCCGCCACGTCCCAGCAGGTCCCGTCCACCGCCAGTATCCGCAGTCCCCGCCAGAACGCGCCGGGCGTGGCCTCGGTGGCCAGCGGCTTCGCGGTGGCGGCGAACAGCACCCGCAGCGGCTCGGAGCCCAGCCGCTGCCGGGCCCGAAACAGCGAGGACTTCGCCGGAACATGCCAGTCACCCAGCAGCCCCAGGCCCCGCAGTCCCGCGACCAGATGGCGCATCACGTCCAGATACGGGGCGGGCGAGAACAACGCCAGCCCCAGCACGAAATACACCACCAGCCGCGCCGGAAGCAGCCGTCTGCGCTGCTCGGACCGGCCGCACGCGGCCACCACCCGATCCACCAGACCGGGCGGATACACCCAGGTCAACAGCCCCAGACCCGATAAGTCAGACACACTCGCAGTCACCCGCACCACCCCCGGGAAGCACAGTCAACCAGCCTACGCCGACAGCAAACGCAACGGCATTGCTACTAGGCCGACCTCTACTGGGTAGGCCGACATCTACTCGGCCGACACCAATGGGGCCCGGCGCAGCACATCGCGCCGGGCCCCGTCGTGCACCTGCCGAGACCCCGTCAGGACCGCGCGGCGACGTAACTGAGGTCCTTGGCCGTGAGTGACGTGGGGCTCAACTTCAGCCACATCGTGCCCCGTTCGCTCGGCTCGTCGTACAGGTAGCCCACGAAACGGTCGTCCCAGAGTGCCTCGTCCGCTCCCAGATAGCGGACCAGTTTGCGGCGGCCCCGCGGCACGTCGAACGGCACGAGTTCGGCCCGGCCCCGGGCGATCACCTGCTGGACCCGACCCGTCGCGACGTCGCATTCGTCCACGACGAGCGCGACATGCGGGTCGTCCTGCACCCGGTCGAACAGTCGGGCCCACGGCCCCGTCAGCACCCAGAACGCGCCGTCCTCCCACAGGAACCAGACCGGGCGGACGGTGGGGCCGCTGGTGGCGAGGCGCGCGGTGAGCGGCTGTCGCAGGAACGTGTCCACATCGAAGTCACGAGACATCACATCGCCCACCCTGTGGTGTCACGCCCCTCCTGTCGACCGACCTTCGACCTGCGACTTCCGTCCTAGGACGAGGTGCGCGGGACGCGAGCCGCACTCAGTCGAGCGCGACCCCCGTCAGGTCCCGCAGCGCCCGCAGGAGCCGTTCCTGGAACCGTGGGTCCCGCGCCGCCGGATGCGGGTCCTCGGTGTGGCGGTGGTACCAGTAGCCGCCGGTGGGCGGGGTGGCGCCGGTGTGGGTGGCCAGCCAGGTCTGGGTGCGGTGGCCGGCCGTCAGGTCGTCGGTGGCCGCCGGGCCGCCCATGCGGGTGGGGACCCAGCCCGGGTCGACGGCATGCGTGGCCGTGCCCTCCCAGCGGGTCGCGAAGGCCAGGGTCAGCGCGGTCACCCACAGCTTCGTGTCGCTGTACGTGGCCGTGCCGTCGGCGAGCCGCGTCAGGTCGGTGGAACCGTCCCTGTGCATGGAACTGCTGAGATAGACGAGCGTGGACGGCTTGTCCATGAGGGCGGTCAGTACGTACGGCGCGACCGTGTTGACCGTGGCCGCCTCGGGGGTGTGCATGGTGCCGGCGTTGTGAATGACCGCGTCGAAGCGGCCGAACTCCGCTGCCTGGCGGGCGACTTCGGAGAGTTCGGCGGTCTCGGCCAGGTCCCCGGTGACCACGCCCGCCCACCGGCCGGCCCCGGAGGGCGCGGCCACACGCTCCGGGGTCCGGGCGTGGACGACCACGTCGTGTCCATCCCCGGCCAGCTCGTCCGCCGTCGCGTGTCCGAGGCCGGTGGAGGCTCCCGTCACCAGGATCAGGGACATGTGCGTGTACTCCGTCCGTTGGTGGTCACAGCGTTCCGTAGGGGGTCACAGCGTAAGCAGGACCTTCGTGGCCCGTCGCTCGTCCATCGCCTTGTAGCCCTCGGGGGCCTGCTCCAGCGGCAGCGTGAGGTCGAAGACCTTGCCGGGGTCGATCTTCCGGTCCCAGATCAGCTGGATCAGTTCGGGAAGGAAGCGGCGCACGGGGGCGGGTCCGCCGAGGGTGTGGATACCGGCGAAGAAGAGCTGGATGCCGGGGATCTGGACGTCGTGGTTGACGCCGACGTAGCCCAGGTGGCCGCCGCCGCGGGTGGCGCCCACGGCCTGCATGAAGGACTCCTGCGTGCCGACCGCCTCGACGACGGAGTGCGCGCCGAGGCCGTCGGTGAGTTCCTTGATCTTCGCCACGCCCTCGTCGCCGCGCTCCTCGACGATGTCGGTCGCCCCGTAGTAGCGGGCCAGCTTCTGCCGCTCCGGGTGCCGGGACATCGCGATGATCCGTTCGGCGCCGAGCTGCTTGGCGGCCAGTACGGCCATCAGGCCGACGGCGCCGTCACCGACGACCGCGACGGTCTTGCCGGGTCCCGCCTCCGCGGCCACCGCGGCGAACCAGCCGGTGCCCAGCACGTCGGAGGCGGCGAGGAGGGCGGGGACCAGCTCCGGGTCGGGCTGCCCCGGGGTGGCGACGAGGGTGCCGTCGGCGTGCGGGATGCGAGCCCGCTCGGCCTGGGTGCCGATGCCGCCGTGGACGAATTCGGCGTGCACGCACTTGGACTGGAATCCGGCCCGGCAGATCTCGCAGGTGTTGTCCGAGATGACGAACGAACCGACGACGAAGTCCCCGGGCGCGACCGTCTCGACCGCGTCACCGACCTCCTCGACCACACCCACGTACTCGTGTCCCATGAGCGTGTGGTCGACGGGCTCGATCCCGCGGTAGGGCCACAGGTCGGAGCCGCAGATGCAGGTCGCTGTCAGCTTCACGATCGCGTCGGTGGGCTCGATGATCTTCGGGTCCTCGCGGTCCTCCACGCGGACGTCGCCGGCGTCGTGCATCACTACTCCACGCATGGTGGATCTCCTCGTTCCGTGTTCGGTGTTTGGTGTGTTTGGTGTGCTTGGTGCGTGTTCGGTGCCTACGCGTACCGCGGCATGGGGCGGCGATGCCTCGTGAGACCCATGATGATCGCGGGGATCAGGGTCAGCGAGGCGACGACCGTGCCGACGACGGCGGGGCCGGTCGTGCCGAGCGGGCCGTCCAGCGAGAGCCCGGCCGCCCAGGATCCGACGGCCGTGCCGAGGTTGAAGGCCGCGACGGTCAGGCCGGAGGCCAGCGCGGGGGCCCGGTCGGCGTAGCGGACGGCGAGGGCGATCAGGACCGGGTTGGCGCCGAGGCCGAAGAAGCCCAGCAGGGCGACCAGCACGACCGTCGCCGGGGCCGAGCCGGCCAGCAGGCAGATCGCCAGCAGCAGGAGCGTCGCCCCGGCCGGGGCGACGATGGTCACCGCGTGGGGGCGGCGGTCGCCCAGGCGGCCGCCGACGAGCGAGCCGACGAGGGCGCCCAGGCCGAAGCCGACCAGGACCAGCGGTACGTACCCGGAGGCGAGCCCTGACCGGCCGGTCAGCAGGGGCGCGATGTACGAGTACGCGGCCAGGACGCCGCCGGTCGTGGTGGCGCAGGCGGCCAGCACCAGCCAGAGCCGTCCGGAGCGCAGCGCCGACAGCTCGGAGCGGATCGATCCGGCGTGCCGGTCCCCGCCGTCGTGCGGGACGGTGCGGGCGATCAGGACGACGGCCGCGGCGGCGAGCGCCGCGAGCGCCCAGAACGGGCCGCGCCACCCCATGGCCTGTCCGGCGAACGCGCCCAGCGGCACTCCGACGACGTTGGCGAGCATCGCCCCGGCCCCGACGAGGCCCAGGGCGCGGGCGCTCGCGGCCGGTCCCGCGGCGTTCGCGGCGGCCACGTTGGCCACGGCCCAGAACGCGCCCGTGGCGATCGCGGTCAGGAACCGGGCCGCCAGCAGCAGCGGGAAGCTGGAGCCGAGGGCGACGACGACGTGGCCCACGGCGAAGACACCCAGGGCCAGCATCAGGGTCAGCCGCTTGGGCAGCCGCAGCGTGAGCATCGCCATCAGCGGCGCGCCCACGATCATCCCGACGGCGAAGACGGTGATCAGGAGCCCCGTCCGCGCCACGCCGACCTGGAGATCTCCCGCGATCTCGGGCAGCAGCCCGGCCACCACGAATTCGGTGGTGCCCATCAGGAACGTGCCCATCGCCAGCACGTACACGACGAGCGGGAGGCGGGCGGGCGCGGACTGCTCGAAAGCATCGGGGCGCGTGTCGGCGGGGGCGTGGAGGGTTCCTCCTCGCGTACTCATGCATCAACTCCGTGGGGTACATCCGTGGGGTGCCTGTGCGCAGCACCTCTGTGCCGTGCTGATCCCACGAAACCGGTGTTTCCGCAGGTGGAGAAGGTCGCGTTTATAGGGGGTACAAGCTCGACCTCCCTCCGCGGCGGACCGTCGTTACCGTGGAACGCATGGACGAGCGAAGCGACCAGCGCGGCGAGATCAGGGACTTTCTCGCCAGTCGACGCGCCAGGATCACCCCGGAGCAGGCCGGGCTGCCCACGAGCACCCGGCGGCGCGTGCCCGGGCTGCGGCGCGAGGAGGTCGCCGTACTGGCGGGTGTCAGCACCGAGTGGTACACGCGGCTGGAGAAGGGACACATCGGCGGCGTCTCCGAGGACGTCCTCGCCGCGGTCGCACAGGCCCTGCAACTGGACGAGGACGAGCGCACCTATCTGTTCGACCTGGCCCGCGCCGCCAAGCCCGCCCACCGGGCGCCGTCCCGCCGCAGGGATGTCGCCGTGCCGCCGCGCGTCCAGTGGATGCTCGACTCGATGACCATGTCCTCGGCCTTCGTACGCAACGGCCGCCAGGACGTCATCGCCCACAACGCGCTGGCCCACGCCCTGCACACGCCGATGTTCGCCAGCCCCACCACGGACAAGCAGGGCCGCCCCAACATCGCCCGCTACATCTTCCTCGACCCCGGATCGCAGGACTTCTTCGTCGACTGGGACGCCGCCACCGTCGCGACCACCGCCCTGCTGCGCGCCGAGGCGGGCCGCGAGCCCCACGACCGGGCGCTGCGCGAACTCATCGGTGAACTGTCCACGCTCAGCCCCGAGTTCCGCTCCCAGTGGGCCGCCCACGACGTCCGCATCCGCCACGAAGGCATCAAGCGGCTGCACCACCCCGACGTCGGTGACCTGGAACTCTCCTACCTCTCCCTGGATCTGCCGATGGCGAGCCGCGCGGTGCACGATCTGACGCTCTACTCGGCCGAACCCGGCACCACCTCCGAGGAGCGCCTCAAGCTCCTCTCCAGCCTGGCGGCCACCCGCTCCCACGAGGCCGCCCCGCCCCGCGCATAGTTCCCCGTCCCCCGCTTCACGCCAACAGCCCCTGGGCACTTAGGAGTCAAGGGCCCACAGACGTCACATCCACCGCCGCCGAACGTTCACCTCCGCCTCACCCGAGCTCGCCACCGTGGGTCCCCTGCCCAGACTTCGACGCACCGGGAGGACCCATGACCGAGCACCCCCGCCTCACGCGCCGCCACGGACTGCGTGCCGCACTCGCCGTGGCCGCGGCGCTTCCCGCCGCCGCGGCCGTGACCACCACCGCCGCCGCGCCCGCGACCGCTGGGACGTCGGGCCACGGAGGGCGTCTGCACGTCATGACGTTCAACCTCCGCTACGCCTCCGACACCTCGCCGCACTCCTGGGCCGACCGCCGCCCGGTGATGCGCGAGCTGCTCCGCGCCGAACGGCCGCACGTCATCGGCACCCAGGAGGGCCTGTACCACCAACTCCAGGACATCCACGCCGACTTGGGCGAACACTACGCCTGGATCGGCACGGGCAGAGCGGGCGGCAGCCGGGACGAGTTCGGCACCGTCTTCTACGACACGCGACGCCTGCGCCCCGTCGAGTTCGACCACTTCTGGCTCTCCGACACCCCGGAGCTGATCGGCTCGAAGACCTGGGGCAACTCGGTGATCCGGATGGCCACATGGGTGCGCTTCGCCGACCTCACCGAGGGCGGCAAGGAGTTCTACGTCCTCAACACCCACTTCGACCACCAGGTCCAGGTGTCCCGCGTGAAGTCGGCGGAGCTGATCGCCTCGCGGATCGCGGCGCTCGACAAGTCCCTGCCGCTGCTGATGACCGGCGACTTCAACGTGGCCGCGCACGGCAACCCGGTCTACGACCAGCTCCTCGCCACGGGCCTCAAGGACACCTGGGACGCGGCCGCCCGGCGCAGCAAGCTCTATGCCACGTTCCACGGTTACAAGCCGCTCGTCCCGGACGGCGACCGCATCGACTGGATCCTCGCCACGCCGGGCGTGACCGTGCACTCCGCGGCCATCAACACGTATGAGAAGAACGGCCAGTTCCCCAGTGACCATCTGCCGGTGCAGGTGAGGCTGACGCTCGGCTGAGCCGTTGCCCACCGAGCAGATGGTTCAGTCAGTGACCCGGTAGAAGCTGCGGGACACGTAGCTGGTGGCCTCCTTCGCCCGTAGGGCGCACAGTTCGCTCTTGAGCTCGCGCGCTGCCGCGAGTTCGGGGGCGTCGCCGGGGGCCAGGGCCAGGAGGTCGACGACGTGCAGGGCCTCCTGCACCCGGCCCGCGTCCCGCAGCCGGGCCGCGTGGTCGAGGACCGCCTGCTTGTCCGTGATCGCCTCCGCGCGGGCAGCGGCGGCGGCCGCGGGCCGCGAGGGGTGCAGGGTCGTCGGGTTCCCGTCCCACCAGCCGGTCTCGGAGCGCACGATGTCCCGGACGATGTATTCGCGGTGGCCGTACGCCTCCCGCATCCACGGGACATCGAACAGCTCGGCGGGGTAGTCGAGTTCGTGCACGATGTCGTCCACGCACATTCCTTCGTTGAGGCGGTCGACGACCGCGCGGCGCAGCCAGCGCAGGGCGGCAGCGGTCGCGGTGAGTTGTTCGGTGCCGCCCTCGCGGATGACCGGGCCGAACTCCGGGATCAGGGTGGCGGGTTCGAGCGCGGCGAGCCGGTCGAGGGTGTCGGCCCAGCGCACGGTGTCCCGCATGGTGCGCATCGGTGTGCCGATGTTCGGGATGCCGTTGATGACGGCGGCGCTGCCGTACAGGATCCGCTCCTGCGGCAGCCACACGGCGGTCACGTCGTCGGTCTCCGACGGGGCCCACAGCAGCCGGACGGTGCGGCCGGCACTGCCCAGCGTGAGGGACTCGCCGTACGTCTCGTCGGGGAAGGTCAGGGGCGGCACGGCCGGGAAGGCCTCGGCCGGCTTGCGGAACTGGCGGGTGTTGATGTGGTTCTGCAGTCCGGCGGTCTCGAGATAGCGGCGGTAGCGGCGCACGACGTTCTCGTGGGCGATGACCGTCGGGCGCGGCTCTCCGCGCTCGGCGGCGGCGTCGAGGAAGCCTCGGACTCCGTAGTTGTAGCCGAGGTGGCCGTGGCTGTAGACGATCCAGCGCACCGGTTCGTCCGTGTGCTCGCGCAGCCGGTCCAGGGCCTCGGGGACGACGGCCGGGGCGGGTCCCGAGTCGATGACCAGCAGTCCCTGGTCGGTCTCCACGGCGAGGCTGTTGCCCTGAAGGCCGATGGTGTAGACGCCGGGTGCGACGACGGCGACCTCTCGGGAGCCGAGGAGGGGATTGTCGTCGGGCTTCGTGGTGAGCACGGTCAACACTCCTTTGTGCGGACGGGAGTTGGGGCAACACGGACACAGGCATCACGAGTTGCGGCATCACGGGCGGGCGCGGCCGAGGCGGCGGGCGTCGCGCTCGGGGTGTACGAAGATCACGGCGAGCAGGCCGCCGACCAGCATGAGCACTCCGGCCCCGGTGAACGCCAGGTCGTATCCGGCGGCCGGGTCCGGCGCGGCCTCGACGACGAGTCCGGTGACATACGGGGCGAGCAGGCCGGCCGTCGTGACGATTCCTACGGTCATCGACAGGACGGAGCCACGCTGGCGAGCGGGGGTGATCTCGCTGGTGACGGTGACACCGATGGCGAAGAGGATCCCGCCCAGACTGAACGCGACGGTGAGCAGGGCGAGTTGGATCCCGCCTTCGGGGGCGAGCGGGAACAGCACCATCGCCATGCCCGCGACGAGGATGCCGACCCCGCCGAGCACACCGCGGGCCATCCGGCTGGAGACTCCGCGCCGCATCAGCCACTGCGTCAGCACACCCTGCCCGAGGTTGAACACCGCCGTGGCGATCCAGGGCAGCACCACCAGCGTGCCGGTGGTGGACGCGCTGTAGCCGAGAACGGTCTCCAGGTAGGGCGGCACCCATGCGATCAGCAGCGCCAGCGCCCAGTAGGCGGCGAAGGAACCCACGAAACCGCCCAGCCAGGTGCCGCTGAGCAGGATGCGGCGGTACGGGACCCGGGGTACCTCGGCCACGGCGGCCGGGCCCGCACTGCCGTGCCGCGTCCCGGTGTCGGAGACACTTCCCTCCTTGCCGAGGACCGCCCACAGCAACGCCCACACCACACCGACCGCGAACAGTGACACGAACGCCCACCGCCAGCCGAACGCGGCGATCACCGCGACGAGCAACGGGGACGCCAGTGCCACCCCGATCCCGGGGCCGACGTTGAGCAGCGCGGTGGGCAGGCTCCGCTTCTCGTTGGGGAACCACTTGTGCACGGCGTGCATGGCGACCGGGTTGGCAGGACCCTCGGCCGCGCCCAGCACCACGCGGCCGGCGAGCAGCACACCGAATCCGACGGGGGCGAGGACCGGCAGCATGGTCAGCGCCCACACCACGGCCATCGCCATGAGCAGCCACTTCGTGGGCACACGGTCGGAGGCGAAGCCGACGAGGATCGCCGAGAGGCTGAAGAGGAAGTAGAAGCCGCTGGAGAGCAGCCCGTATTCGCTGGGGCTGAGCCCCAGGTCATGCATGATCGGCTTCGCCGCCAGGCCGAGCACGGCCTTGTCGAGGAAGTTGATCAGCATGAAGGCCAGTAGCAGGAAGGTCACCAGCCAGGCGCGCCGGGGGCTGCCGCCCTGTGCCTCATTCGCGAGCGGTGGTCCTGTGGGTGGTGTGTCGGTTCGCTCCGAAGCGGGTTGTGCGGAGTCGGGGAGTTCCGAAGCGGGTCGTACGGAGGGGACGTCCACGTCAACTCTCCTTCGTCAAATGGCCCACCGCGTACGGCCCGCGGTCCGCGCGCGCAGTTGGCTTTCGAGGTCGTCGCCCGCGAGGACGGCGCGGGACTCGGCGGCGGCCCAGGCGTAGACGCCCTTGGCCATCGTCGACGTGGCCGCCTTCTCCAGGGCGGCGAAGACCTCCGCGCGGGCCGCGTGTGCGTCCTTGTCGTCGGGCGCGGCGTCGGCGGCCAGTTGGGCGAAGTGGCCGGCCAGTCGATGCTCGCCGCGGGCGAGGAGTTCGCGGGCCCGTTCGGCGAGCCGGTCCGCACCGCCGGTCAGCTGCGCGATCTCGCGGGACAGCTCGCTGCGGCGGGCGGGCTTGAGGTGGGAGGGGTCGCCGTCGTACCAACCCCCGTACAGCCGCCAGAGGTTGCGGACGACGAACTCGGGCTCGTCGTACGACGGCTTGAGGTAGGGCTTGCGCAGCAGCTCGGCGGGCGCGGTGACGTCGTGGACGACCTCGTCCAGGGTGGCCCCGGCGTTCATGGCCGCGAGCGTCTGGTCGTGCAGGGTCTGCAGGAACTCGGCGGTGTCGCTGAGCGCGGTGCGGATGCGCTCGGCGCCGACGATCGGCACACCGTGGCCGGGCAGCAGGATCTCCGCGCCCAGACCGGCCATCCACCGCAGGGCCTGCGCCCACTCCAGGGCGTACCGCTGGACCTTCTGCGGGTTGCCGGGGTTGGGCGAGGACCAGATGAAGAAGTCGCCGCAGCACAGGATCCCGCGCCCGGGGAGCCACGCGATGGTGGCGTCGTCGGTCTCGCCGCGCGCGTGCCGCAGCCGTACGTCGAGGTCTCCCACGCGCATGTCGGTGCGGTCGGAGTAGGTGACGTCGGGGTGGCGGTAGTCGGTCGGCCAGCGGAAGTCGGGGCGCTGGAACTGGCGTTGGTTGATCACGCCGTTGTAGCCGGCGGTCGCGGCGTAGCGGCGGAAGCGCGGCGGGGTGTTCTCGTGGGCGACGACCAGGGGGCGGGGCGCGCCGCGCTCGGCGGCCTCGGTGTCGAAGGGGGCCATTCCGAAGACGTGGTCGATGTGGCCGTGGGAGTACACGGCGGTGTGCAGCCGCGCGTCGGTGCGGGCCCGCACGGCGGCGTGCAGGTCGTCCGCCGTGCGCTTCTCCCCGGTGTCGTAGCAGAACAGGCCGTCGGAGGTGGGGAACAGGTAGACGTTGCCGAAGGCCGGCCACATCCACACCCCGTCCGCGACCTCGCGCAGTCCTTCGCGGCGCAGCTCGCCGGAGTGGTAGACCTTCGTGCTTGCCTCGCCGCGCCATACGCGGTCGGCGTATTCGAGCAGGTCGTCGGTCACTTGCGGGCTCCTTCTCCCTCGTGGTGCCTGATCAGCGCGTCGACGGCGATCAGCCGGTCGCCGACGACGCACAGCGGGTTGATGTCGACCTCTTCGATGCCGGGGTGTTCGTCCAGCAGCCGGGTCAGGGAGGTGACGGCCCGCGCGGTCGCCGCCGCGGGCGCGCCGAGTGCGAAGGCGGCCCAGTCCGCGAGTTCGCGGATCTGGTCGTCGGTGGCCGGCAGCAGCAGGCCGCGTCGCGGTGCCGCGGGGTCCTCGGCCCGGTCGCCGCCGGCGCCGAGCAGCAGGGCGGTGCCGTATACGGGGTCATGGGTGGCGCCGAGTGCCAGTTCGGCGGTGTGTTCCAGGAGCGGCTGGGCCACCAGGCGGCGGTCGGGGTCGGTGGACTCCGCCTCCAGCCGGTGCGCCAACTCGGCTACCTTTTCGGCCAGTTGTCCCTCATCCACTCCGACCTGTACGAGGCCGTGCCGCGCTCGGTGCGGTACGTCGGCGGCGTCACCCTTGAGGACGTAGGAGCCCTGCCACCCGGAGCGTCGGACCTCAGCGACGAGCCCGTCTGCGTCGGCGGCGGACACGGTCGGGACGTGCGCGATGCCCGCGGCCCCGGTCAGCGGCGCGGACCGGAGCTCGGACCACGCCCACCGCGTCGCGGCCGGCCGCTCGGGCGGCACGGCCCTGGGCGGCGCGGCATCCGGGACCAGTACGCGCAGCCGCCGCAGGAACCCGCCGATGCTCCCGACCACCGTCTCCGGCATCCCCAGCCGTTCGAGTTCGCCGGACGGTGCGCACGCCCACACGAACCAGGCCGGTGTGCGCATCGACTGCGCCGCCCGCGCGAGGCGGTGATAGGCCTCCGGGAACAGGTCGCCGAACGTCAAGTACAGGACAACGCCGTCGAGTTCGGGGTCCTCGTCGAGTACGCCCAGGAGGTCCTCGACGCGGTCCATCCAGCGGAACAGGTTGCCGCCGAGGTCGACCGGGTTGGCGTCGGTGGCCTCCACGCCGCCGATCGCGGCCAGGCGGCGCCGGGTCTCGGCGGACAGCGCGGGGATGCGGACGCCCATCGCCGTCAGGTTGTCGGCGAGCACGCCGCCCGCACCGCCGGACATGGTGAGGACCGCGAGCCGTGGCGCGGGCGGGAGCTGGATGCCCCGGCGGGCGCACAGCACCGCGTCCACGAGCTGGTCGTCGTCGGTCACGAGCCGGATGCCCTCCTGCCGGCACAGCGACGCGAGCAGCAGGTGGTCGCCCGCGACGGCGGCGGTGTGCGAGAGCGCGGCCCGTCGGCCCGCGACGCTGCGGCCCACGGTCAGCGCGACGACGGTCTTCCCCGACTCCCGGGCCCGCCGCCCCAGTTCCCGCAGCCCCGCCGCGTCGCGGACCCCCTCCAGGTAGAGGACCAGCACCTCGACGTCGGGCTGCGCGAGCAGGTGGCCGCCGAGTTCGCCGACGGACAGGCACGCCTCGTTGCCGACACTGGCGTAGTAGGAGTACCCGAGGCCCGCCCGCTCCAGGAGGTCGGCGAGGACGAAGCCGACCGCGCCGCTCTGGGTGACGATCGCGACGGGGCCCGGCTCGCCGCGCTCGCGGTCCAGGAACACCGTCGTCGACACCTGCACTCCGGCCGGGCGGCTGACCAGGCCGAGGCAGTTGGGGCCGAGCACCGGCATGTCACCGGCCGCGGCGCGCAGTTCGTCCTGGAGCCGCTCGTCGCCCTCCTCGGCGAAGCCGGAGGCGTAGACGATCGCGGCGCCCGCGCCCGCCTCGCGGGCTTCGCGCAGCAGCCCGGGCACGGTCGCCGCCGGAGTCGCGAGCACGACCAGGTCCGGGCCGTGCCCGATCTCCGCGAGCGATCCCACGGTCCGGACGCCCGGCAGCGTCAGCTCTCCCCTGGTGACGGCGTACACATCACCCTCGTATCCGCCGGAAAGGAGTCGCTTGACGGTGATGCGCCCCCATGACAGTTCCTGGGACGCCGATACGCCCACCACGGCGATGGACTTCGGCCGGAACAGCGGCTCGCAACGCATGACTTCGGGCACCAACGGACAACTCCCTGTGGCTCGGACCACCGCGGACGGGTCCCACTGTGCCGACGCCGCCCACCGGGAGTAAGCGCTTGGTCACCAAGATTTCGGCTAGCCTCCTGTGACATGTCACAAGGGCTGTGGGACAGGCTGGAGCGGCGGATACCGGCGGTGGCCGACCGCATCATGCGTCGGTACGTGGACGGATCCCCGCACTACCAGGGCGTCGTGACCGAGCATCTGCACCGTCATATGGCGCACACCTGCCGCGAGGGAGCCCGGCTCTACGTCCGCATGGCACGGGAGTTGCGTGAGCCGCGCGACGAGGAGCTGCGGCTGTTCCGCGAGCGCGCCCACGCGCGGGGCGCGGAGGGGCTGCCGGCCGCGCACTTCATGGAGGCGTACCACCTGTGCGCCGAGGAGATCTGGCACGAACTGACGCAGGTCGCCGACGGTGAACTGCCGCCGGAGGCGGGCGCGGTGCTGCTGCGCTGGCTGCGCCATGTGACGCGCGAGGCGCTCGACGCACACCAGCAGGAGTTCCAGGCCTCACGCAGCGAGGAGCGCGAGGCCAGGCGGGCGACGGTGCGGGCGCTGGTGGCGGGCGAACGGGCCACCGAGTCGGCCGCGCGTTTCGGCATCCGGCTCGCCGACTCCTACGCGGTACTCGCGCTGCGGTTCGCCGCGGACCCCTCGGAGTCCATCGGGGACGCGCTCGGGCGCCGCCTCGCCGGCCGCCGCAAGGTGCACCGGCTCACCGACGAACTACTGCGCGCCTTCAGTGAGGACGCCGGCGCCGCGGACCTCCTGGCCGCCCTCGACCCGGACGGCGGGCTCGTCCTCGTCCCCACGGATCCCGACCCCACGGATCCCGACCGCTCGGACCAGGGTCCGCGGACGGCACGCGCCGCGCTGCGACGTGTCCGGCAGGCCACGGGCATCGACCTGACCGCCGGCTTCGCGTACGCGGGTGACCACGCCGGGATCCCGTCCGCTGCCGCGCAGGCCCGCCGGCTGCTCCCCCTCGCCGCGGCCCCCGGCGAGGTGGCCGTGCTCGGCGACCATCTCTTCGCCTACCACCTGCGCCACGAGAGCGAGGCGGCCCCGCATCTGCGCTCCCTCGTGGAGCGGCTGCGCACCGAGCCGGACCTGCTGACGACGGTCGGCGCCTACTTCGCGAACGACTTCAACCGGCGGCAGACCGCGCAGCAGCTCCACGTCCACCCGAACACGATCGACAACCGCCTGTCCCGCGTCGACGCGCTCACCGGGGTCAACCCGCGTACCGCACAAGGCCTGTTGGTGCTCGGCGCCGCGATGGGGGTCGGCGGAGCCGAGCAGCATCGCGATGCGTGAAACTGCTTGAACTCCCGCCTCTTCACGCAACATTGACACTGCATCACCAAGGTGGTCTAGTCCGCTACAGCATGTTGCATGTGCCCACCGTGGAGGTTCACTCATGTTCCGCCCGAAGCACAGATCGCACGTATTGCACAGGTCGCACAGGTCGCACAGGACCGGCGGATCCCGCAGGACCGACAGACCGCGCAGGACGCCGCTCATCGCCGTCCTCGCCGTGGCGGCCCTGGCCGCCGCTCCCCTGGCATTCGGCTCGGGCCCGGCCGCCGCCGGACCGGGGTCCGGGTCCGATGACGGCGCGCCCGCCATCACCCCGGCCCCGCACAGCGAGCGGCAACGCTCCGACCGGGTCACCATCACCCCCGCCGTCACGGTCGTCACCGGCGCGAAGTCCGACCCGGCCGCCGTGCGGCTGACCACCGCCGCGCTGAAGGCGGCCGGCGCCCGGGATCTCACCACCACGCGGAAGGCTCCCGCGGGCTCCGGTTCGCTGGCGGTCTACGTCGGCGGGCCGTCCGAGAACCCGGCCTCGGCGGGCGCACTCGACGCCCTGCGCACCGAAGGGCCTGCCGGGCTCGCCGCCGAGGGATACGTCCTCGCCATGGGCGGCAAGGGTGCTGGCCGCATCGTGCTGTCCGGCGCCGATCCGACCGGGACGTACTACGCGGCGCAGTCGCTGCGCCAGGTGCTGCCGCACCGCAAGGCTCCCGGCGCCACCGTGCGCGGACTGGCCGTGCGCGACTGGCCGGCGACGCCGGTGCGCGGTGTCATCGAGGGCTTCTACGGCACCCCGTGGTCGCACGAGGCCCGCCTGGATCAGCTCGACTACTACGGCGAGCACAAGATGAACATCTACGTGTACTCGCCGAAGGACGACCCGTATCTACGAGCCAAGTGGCGCGACCCGTACCCGGCCGAACAGCTCGACCAGATCGAGGAGTTGGTGGACCGGGCGCGCGCGAACCACGTCGAGTTCACCTACGCCCTCTCCCCCGGCCTGAGCGTCTGTTACAGCTCCGACGACGATCTCAAGGCCCTCACCGACAAGTTCCGGACGCTGTGGGACATCGGGGTGCGGCAGTTCGCGGTGCCGCTGGACGACATCAGCTACACCGACTGGAACTGCGACGCGGACAAGGCGAAGTGGGGCACCGGCGGCGGCGCTGCCGGTCAGGCCCAGGCGTATCTGCTCAACCGGGTCAACCAGCAGTTCATCAAGACCCATGACGGCGCCCTGCCGCTGCAAATGGTGCCGACGGAGTACTACAACACCACCTCCACGCCGTACAAGACGGCGATCGCCGGGCAGCTCGACAAGGATGTGCTCGTCGAGTGGACGGGCGAGGGTGTCGTGGCGCCGACGATGACGGTGGCCCAGGCGAAGCGCGCCAAGGCGGTCTTCGGGCACGCGATCCTGACCTGGGACAACTATCCCGTCAACGACTTCGCCACCGGGCGGCTGTTCCTCGGCCCGTTCAGCGGACGCGAGAAGGGGCTTGCCGAGGAGCTGGCCGGGATCACCGCCAACCCGATGATCCAGCCGTACGCCTCGAAGCTCGCCCTGCACACCGTCGCCGACTACACGTGGAACGACTCGGCGTACGATCCCGACACCTCCTACCGCGCCGCCGTCGAGGAGGCGGCCGGCGGGAACGCCAAGGTGGCGCGGGCGCTGCGGGCGTTCACTGACGTCAACCACAGCTCGCGGATGGACTCCGTGGAGGCGCCTGAGCTGTCGAAGCTGATGAAGGGGTACTGGGACGGTTCCGTCCCGGCGTCCCGGCTGACGGCGGCGTTCGCGACGCTGCGGGACGCGCCGGCGACGATTCGCGACGGCGTCGAGAAGGGCTTCGTCGAGGACTCCGGGCCGTGGCTGGACTCAGCGGAGGCGTGGGGCACGGCCGGGGTCGCGGCGGTGCGGATGCTGGAGGAACAGCGCGCCGGGCACGCCGACGCGGCCTGGACGCTCCGTCAGCGGCTGCCCGACCTGGTCGCGAAGGCGAAGTCGTACCGGTACACCGACCTCAATGGCAACAAGGTGCCGGTGGTCGTCGGCGAGGGTGTGCTCGAACCGTTCTTCGCGAAGGTGCGGGACACGTCCAACAAGGATCTCGGCCTGCCGCCGCAGCCGACCGGCACGACGAAGCTGCCGGTCTACAACGGCAACACGGCGGACCGGATGACCGACGGCGACGACTCCACGTACTTCTGGAGCAGCCGGGCGCCGAAGACGGGCGAGGGTGTCGGTGTCGACCTGGGCGGCGAGCAGCCGCTCGGTTCGGTGACGGTGGCCATGGGCAAGTCCGGCAGCACCGAGGACTACCTGCACAAGGGTGTCCTCGAGTACTCCTCGGACGGCACGACCTGGCATGCGCTGGGCGCGGAGTTCAGCGGGAGGGCGACGTGGACGGCGGACGCGCCGAGCGGCACGACCGCCCGGTACGTGCGCGCCCGCGCCAGCGCCGACCAGACGAACTGGCTGGTCGTCCGCGAGTTCACGGTGGCGCGCACGGACCGCCCGACGGTGAGCGGCGGCCCGGCCGCGACGGAGGGCAGCAGCCTTGCCGCGGCGGCGGACGGCCTCCCCGAGAGCACCTACCGCGCCGCCTCCGCCCCGGCCTCGGACGACGCCCTCACCGTGACGTACCCGGCTCCGCGCGCCGTGTCCTCGGTGACGGTGCTGCGCCCGGACGACGCGACGTCGTCGAAGGCACGGGTGCAGGCGCGCGTCGACGGCACGTGGCAGGACCTCGGCCCGCTCGACGGCTCCGTCACCACCCTGCCCACGCCCGCCGGGACGAGCGCGGACGCGGTGCGGCTGGTGTGGGGTGCCGGCTCGACGGCTCCGGTGCTGAGCGAGGTGATCGCCAAGTAGGCGCGGGGTCGAGAACTGCCCGGGCGTGGACGGCCGTTGCGGGTCTTCCGCACCCGGGCAGGCGTGTCTTGCCCCCCGTTGTCACGTGTGCTCGGGCGGGTTGATGCGTGACGTCTCGATCGCGGACTCGGATGTGCCCCACTTCTTGAGGATCCGCTCGTACGTCCCGTCCTTGATCAGCTCGTTGACGGCGGCCTGGAAGGCCTTGGTGAGCCGGGAGTCCTTCTTGAAGGCGAAGCCGACGTCGAGTCGGTGGAACTCGCCGAGGAAGGTGGTCCGGGAGGCGGACTTGCTCGCCTGGTGGCGCAGGCCGTTGATGGTCGACATGATCACGTCGATGCGGCCCTGCTGGAGCGCGGTGAGGGTGGCGCCGTTGTCGGAGAAGACCTGCACGTCGTACGGCTTCTTGCCGGCCTTGGTGCAGCGCGCCTTCTCCGCGTCGAGGGTCGCCTCGAACGTGGTGCCCGCGCCGACGCCGATGTTCCGGCCGCAGAGCTGCGCGAGGTTGGTGATCTTCTTGCCGAACGAGGTGTCGCCCGTCTTGACCGCGAAGCCCTGGCCGTCGTTGATGTAGGTGACGAAGTCGATGGTCTTCAGGCGCTCGCCGGTGACACCGAAGTTGCCGGTGCCGAGGTCGTACTTGCCGCTCTCCAGGGCCGGGAGGATCGTCTCGAACGAGGCGTCCTGGCGCCGGAGTTGGATGCCGAGCACCTTGGCCGCGGCGTCGGCGAGGTCGATGTCCTGGCCCACGGGCTTCTTGCCGGTGCCGTTCGGGTAGTACGCGGCGGGCGGGCCGCCGGTCGAGCTGCCGATGCGCAGCGTGCCCTTCTTGCGGACGTCGGCGGGCAGCAGCTTGGCGGCGGAGTCCACCTTGCGGACGGCGGCGACCGGGTTGCCGCTCGGCGCGGCGGCCGCCTGCGCACCCGCTCCGGCCGCGCCGTCGGTGTCGGTGTCTCCCGAGCCGCAGGCGGTCAGCGCGAGGAGCGGCAGCAGGACGAGGGCGGCGAGCCGCGATCGGGTTCTGGTCCCGGGCAGGTTCACGGGTCGGGAGCCTTTCAGGTGTGCGAGCAGTGCCGAACGGTGCGCGGGGCACCGGAGGCATGTCGAATGACGGCCCGTCGGCGAGCAGGGCGACGGGCCGGGGCAGGTGTGACGACGTCGAGCATCGTGAGGTGTCACGGGAAGTCGTGAGCAGTCACGAGAAGTCGTGAAGGGAGGACTCGCGGCAGCGCGCGTCAGTAAAAGAGGGCTCGGCCCGCGACGGGGTCACCGAGGGAGGGAAGGGCCGGTCAGAGGGCCCGCTGCCGCGTCAGGCGCAACACGCCGCGGACCACACCCGACCGAAGTCGATGTGGTCACGCGAGACCAAGCGCTGGGCAGTCATGCGGACAATTGAGCAGCACATCGAGCTGTTCGTCAAGCCGCGCCGAGCCGGTGTCCGGATGGCGGATGTCCTCGACTCGGCCGCGTCCGGGCGCTGTTGACACATCCTCGTGGCGGGCGCATACGATCGACGGTGGACCGGCCCCGCAGTGCGCGGTGACCACTCCGGCCGCGTTGAGGGACGTGGCGCATGTGACGACGCGATCTCACCCCTGCCCGCGATTCCCTCCCCGGAGAGCCCCGATGACCACCACGTCGTCCTACGTAGAACCCTCCCCCGCCGCACCGCCCGAGGAGCCGGCGAGCGCCCCCGCCCGGCCCCGGATCGTGCCTCGCCGACACCTCGGACGCTGGGCGTCCGCCGCGGTCGCCCTGCTCGTCTTCGCGATGGTGCTGAACTCCGTGGTCCGCAACGACGCCTTCCAGTGGGAGGTGGTGGGCCACTACTTCACCACCTCCGCGGTGCTCGACGGGCTGCTCCTGACGGTGTGGCTGACCGCCGCCGTGATGGTGCTCGGATTCCTGCTCGGCACCGTCCTCGCGACGATGCGACTGTCCGCCAACCCGGTCCTGCGCACGCTGAGTTGGGGCTACGTGTGGATCTTCCGGTCCACGCCGCTCCTGGTACAGCTGCTGTTCTGGTTCAACATCGGCACTCTGTATCCCACACTCGGGCTCGGTATCCCGTTCGGCCCGGAGTTCATCACGGTCAAGACGGTGAACCTGTTCGGCCCGACCCTCACCGCCCTGATCGGCCTGACGCTGCACGAGACCGCGTACGCCGCCGAGGTGGTGCGCGGCGGCATCCTCTCCGTGGACTCCGGGCAGACCCTGGCCGCCCAGGCGCTCGGCCTGAGCAGGCGCCGCACGCTGCGCCGGATCGTCGTCCCGCAGGCGATGCGCTCGATCGTGCCGACCGCGGGGAACATGCTGATCGGCACGCTGAAGGGCACGAGCATCGTCAGCGTGCTCGCCGTGCACGACCTGCTGTACTCGGCGCAGCTCATCTACAACCAGACGTACCAGGTCATCCCGCTGCTCATGGTCGCCACGCTCTGGTACATCGCGGTCACCAGCGTGCTCAGCGTGGGGCAGTACTACGTCGAGCGGCACTACGCGCGGGGCGACTCGCGGACGCTGCCGCCCACTCCGCTGCAACGGCTCCGCGGTCGACTCACCACCGTGCGCGCCTGGTTGAGCAAGGTGACGGCGGCCGACGCGCGCCCCGTGATCCGCGGCGAGCGGTGAGCTGCGCCACACCTTCCCCACTTTCCCTACCGAATTACTAGGAAATCCTTGACCGGGCCCGCTCGGGCACACAGGATGGTGCACATGTCCCGTAAGCAGCAGCGACTCGTTCGTCGTCGGCATGTCGACTTTGGTCACGTCGTCAGCGCCGCGTGCTGTCGCGCGTAAGGCACCCGGCCCACCGGCCGGATCGTGCCGCTCCGCACGCCAATTACCAGGCCACCAGGGCACGTTCATCCACAGCGCGCCGGTGACCCGACACACCGACGAGGGACAACCGCCATGACCACGGCACCGCAGACCCGGACCACCCACGCCACCGCGCCACCCTCCGACGCCCGCCACCTCAGCCTCGTCCGCGACACCCCGCAGGGCGCCGCCGGCGGGCGGACCTCCGTACCGATGGTCGGATATCTGCTGCTCGTCCCCGAGGGCACCGACCCCGCCGAGCTCTTCGCCGAGGGCAGGCCCCGGCCCGAGATCCGGCCGGTGGACCCCGCGGACGCGATCCCCGTCCCGCCGCCGGCCGCCCCGCGGCCCACGGACGACGACACCATCCGCATCGACCCGGTGCGGCACGTGGCCGAGCTGGAGGGTCGTGAACTCGACCTCACCTACCTGGAGTTCGCGCTCCTCGCACACCTCGTCAAGCGGCCGCACCACGTGCTGACGCGCGAGCTGCTGGTGACCGCCGTCTGGGGTTACGACCACGTCGGCGACGGCCGCACCGTGGACGTCCACATCGCCCGACTGCGCCGCAAGCTGGGCAGGGCCCACCGCGGGCGGATCGTCACCGTACGACGCGTGGGATACAAGTACGTCCCCGAGCAGCGCCCCGACCGGCAGGAGAGCTCCGGCTCCGCCCCCTGCCACCGACCTTGAGGAGATCCCCGTGATGGGCCCTGCCACCGCACCGCCCCGCACCACCTCGGCACACGACCGGACCGGCTCCGAGCAGCCGTACTGGCTGCGGGTGGCCCGTGAAGTGGCGGACGACCTGGCCACGGACGCGGTCGCCAGGGAGCAGGCGGGCAAGGCCCCCGTCGACGAGGTGTCCCGGCTGCGCGAGGCGGGGCTGCTGACGCCCCCGGCGTCGACCGAGGCCGACGGGGGCGGCGGCGACTGGGCGGCCGCCCTCGCCGTCGTCCGCGAGATCGCCGCGGCGGACGGCGCGATCGGCCAACTGCTGGGCTGTCACTACTTCTTGGCGGGCAGCGCCCGGTTCTTCGCCGGGCCCGCGCTCGCCGCGCAGATCGAGGAGCGGTCCGCGGCCGGGCAGTGGTGCTGGGGCGGCGGGTTCGCCCGCCAGGAACCCGCGCTGACACTGACCAGGGGCTCCGGCGGTCTTGTGCTCAACGGGCGGCAGGACTACACCACGGGGGTCCTGGCCGCCGACCGGCTCGCCGTCCGGGCCGTGCGGGCGGACACGGGCGCGCCGCTCGCCGTCGTGGTGGACGCCGACCGTCCCGGTGTCGTGATCGACGCCGCCGCGGACACCTTCGGCCGGCGGCTCGCGGCCGGCGGCAGCGTGGAGTTCGACGATGTGCCGGTCGCCGCCGACGAGGTGCTCGGCCCGCTCTCCGCGGACGAGGACTTCCTGCCGCCGCGCACGGCGCTTGCGTCGCCCGTCGCCCACCTCGTCTCCGTGCAGGTCCTGCTGGGTACGGCCGAGGGGACGCTCGCCGAGGCCCGCGAGTACAGCAGGACGGGCCAGACGCCCCTGCATCCGGCGTGGCCGGTCGGCAGCCCGCACGACCCGCAGGTGCTGACCACCTACGGGGAGCTCACCGTCCTCATCCGCTCCGCGTCGGCGCTCGCCGACCAGGCGCTGGGAGCCGTACAGGAGGCGCTGGCGCTCGGCGACGAGCTCGCCTATGACGAGTACGCGGAGGTCGCCGCCCTCGTGACCATGGCGGAAACCGCCGCGTCGCGGGCCGCCCAGGAGTCCACGACCCGGGCCCTGGACATCGTCGGCCCACGGGCCGCCTCCGGACTTCTCGGCTTCGACCGCTTCTGGCGCAACGCCCGCACCCACACCCTGTACGAGCCGCTCGGGCACCAACTCCGCGACATCGGCGACTACTTCCTCAACGGCGCGCAGCCTCCGTTCGCCCTGCCCGCCTGAGGGTTTCCGCGGGTTCTCACAGCGTTCCCGAACTGCGCGTTCTCGGAATATGAGACTCGTACGTCCATATGATGAACACCCTCTTGGGGTGAGCGCTTCCTTCTGCCACGATCCCTATCTGTCAGGTAGGAAAACTGGGGAAGTCAGGGGGTGGCCATGCGTACGCTCAGCCGCGCGGACCTGTCGCGCCTCCTGCTGACCTCGCGCCGCCACATCGACCTCGGCCGCACGTCCAGCGCCATCTGTCGGGCCGCCTGAGCCGTCCTTGTCCGCCGGGCCGCCCGAGGCCGCCCCTGGACGACGGCCCCCGGGCCTGCCACATGCCGGCCCTCGGCCCCACGGCGCCCCGCGCGCCTCCCCTGAAGCACTCATTCCCCGAGAGGACACCTCCGTGTCTGCCGCACGCCCCCGCACCACCCTGCGCACCCTCGCCGCCGTAGCAGCGCTCCCGCTCCTGCTGACCGCGTGCGGCTACGGGTCCCAGTCGAACGACAGCGGCGACCAGGCCAAGGCCGCGTCGGGCGCCAAGAAGCTCTCCGCCGACTCGGTGAAGATCGGCTACTTCCCCAACCTGACGCACGGCACCGCCCTGGTGGGCGTCCAGAAGGGCCTGTTCCAGAAGGAACTCGGCGGCACCGAGATCAAGCCGTCGACGTTCAACGCGGGCCCCTCCGAGATCGAGGCGCTGAACGCCGGGTCCATCGACATCGGCTGGATCGGCCCCTCCCCCTCCATCAACGGCTACACCAAGTCCCAGGGCAAGTCCCTGCGGATCATCGGCGGTTCGGCCTCCGGCGGCGTCAAGCTGGTCGTGAACCCGAAGAAGATCAAGTCCCTGGACGACCTCAAGGGCAAGAAGATCGCCACACCCCAGTTCGGCAACACGCAGGACGTCGCGTTCCTCAACTGGATCGCGGAGAAGGGCTGGAAGGTCGACGCCCAGAGCGGCAAGGGCGATGTCTCCGTCGTCCGCACGGACAACAAGATCACGCCCGACGCCTACAAGTCCGGCTCCATCGACGGCGCCTGGGTGCCCGAGCCCACCGCTTCCAAGCTCGTCGCCGAGGGCGGCAGGACCATCCTCGACGAGGCCGACCTGTGGCCCGACAAGAAGTTCGTGATCACGAACATCATCGTGTCGCAGAAGTTCCTCAAGGAGCACCCGGACGTCGTCGAGGCCGTGCTGCGCGGCTCCGTGAAGACCAACAAGTGGATCAACGCCAACCCGGAGAAGGCCAAGGCCTCCGCCAACGCTGCGCTGCAGAAGCTCTCGGGCAAGGCGCTGCCGGCCAACGTCATCGACCCGGCCTGGAAGTCCATCGACTTCCTCGACGACCCGCTGGCCTCGACCCTCGACTCCGAGGCGAAGCACGCGGTGAAGTCCGGACTCCTCGAGCAGCCCGACCTCAAGGGCATCTACGACCTGAAGCCGCTCAACAAGGTCCTCAAGGCCGAGGGCGAGAACGAGGTCGACGACGCCGGCCTCGGCGCCAAGTAACAACCCATCGGACCGGGCACGTCGACGAGTTGACGAACCCTCAGGAGGTGACGCCCATGGCCACCACGACAACCAAGCCGGCCGAGGCCGTCGAGACGGTGACACACGCAGCGCGTATCGAGCACGTCTCGAAGTCCTTCCCCGCACCGGGCACGCCCGGCGGACAGCAGCTCGTCCTGGACGACATCACACTCGATGTCGCGCCGGGTGAGTTCGTCACCCTCCTGGGGGCCTCGGGCTGCGGAAAGTCCACGCTGCTCAACCTGGCCGCGGGCCTCGACCTGCCGTCCGCCGGCTCCATCGCCACGGACGGCAGGCCCGCCCTGATGTTCCAGGAGCACGCGCTGTTCCCGTGGCTGACCGCCGGCAAGAACATCGAGCTGGCGCTGAAGCTGCGCGGGGTCGCCGCGCAGGAGCGGCGCGCCGAGGCGGAGCGGCTGCTCGACCTCGTGCGCCTGAGCGGCGCGCACGGCAAGCGGGTGCACCAACTGTCCGGCGGCATGCGCCAGCGCGTGGCCCTCGCCCGCGCGCTGGCCCAGGACAGCCGGCTGCTGCTGATGGACGAGCCGTTCGCCGCGCTCGACGCGATCACGCGCGACGTGCTGCACGACGAGCTCACCCGCATCTGGCAGGAGACGGGTGTGTCGGTGCTGTTCGTGACGCACAACGTGCGCGAGGCGGTGCGCCTGGCCGAGCGCGTCGTCCTGCTGTCGTCCCGCCCCGGCCGTGTCGCCCGGGAATGGACGGTCGACCTGCCGCGACCGCGGCGCCTGGAGGACACCTCCGTCGCCGAACTGTCCGCCGAGATCACCGAAGAACTGCGTGGGGAGATCCGCCGCCATGGCCGCCACTGACCACACCGTCACCCTCGACGAGGAGGCGAAGAAGGACGGCTCCCCGGCCCCCGGCGAGCCCCGGCGCCCGGGCGATCTGGCGGGCCTGGAGGCCGGGCTCGACGCGCTGGACTCGGTGCAGCACGTCCGTACGCCGCTGCGCGAGACACTGCGCCGCAAGGTGCTGCCGCCCCTCACCGCGGTCGCGGTGGTGCTGGTGGTCTGGCAGATCCTGGTGTGGGCGGGGGTCGTCCCCGACTACAAGCTGCCCTCGCCCGCCGACGTGTGGGACGAGGTGCGCACGGCCTGGCTCCAGGGCACGCTCCTCGACTCCATCTGGACGTCCGTGTCACGCGGCCTGTTCGGCTTCCTGCTCGCCCTCGCCATCGGCACACCGCTCGGCCTGCTGGTGGCCCGCGTACGGTTCGTGCGCTCGGCCATCGGCCCGATCCTGTCGGGTCTGCAGTCCCTGCCGTCCGTGGCGTGGGTGCCGCCCGCCGTGATCTGGCTGGGCCTCAACGACTCGATGATGTACGCCGTGATCCTGCTCGGCGCGGTCCCCTCCATCGCCAACGGCCTCGTCGCGGGCGTCGACCAGATCCCGCCGCTGTACCTGCGCGCCGGACGGACCCTGGGCGCGACCGGGCTGCGCGGGGCGTGGCACATCGTGATGCCGGGCGCGCTGCCCGGGTATCTCGCCGGGCTCAAGCAGGGCTGGGCCTTCTCGTGGCGCTCCCTGATGGCCGCCGAGATCATCGCCTCGTCACCCGATCTCGGCGTGGGCCTCGGCCAGTTGCTGGAGAACGGCCGCAACAACAGCAGCATGTCGCAGGTGTTCCTGGCCATCCTCCTGATCCTCCTGGTCGGCATCGCCATCGACCTGCTGATCTTCAGCCCGCTGGAGCGCCGGGTGCTGCGGGGGCGGGGGCTGCTGACCTCCCGCTGACATGACCGGCGGCTGCCGCCCGGCACGGGGGTCCGGCCGGTCAGCCGCCGAGGGCGTCGGCCATGCGGTCGAGGTCGGCGAGGAGGGCGGCCAGGCGCCGCTCGGGGATGGTCTCGATCATCCGCCGCTCGATGTCGTAGACGGCGGATCTGACCGCCTCGAGCCGCTTGAGCCCATCGGCGGTGAGGTGGGTGGGCAGGGCGCGGCCGTGTTCGGTGGTGGCGGGCCGGGAGACCAGGCCTGCTTCCTGGAGGTTGCGCAGGACGACGTTCACCGACTGCCGGGTGACGAACGTGGCGCGGGCGAGTTCGGCGTTGGACAGGCCCGGCCGCTCATCGAGAAGTTCGAGGCAGGAGTACTGCGGCACGGTCAGCTCGTGCTCGCGCAACGCCGCGTCCATGGCGCCGCGAAGGGCCGCGGCGGCGCGCTTGAGGCGGTATCCCACATGGTCCGTGACGTCGTCGGCGGGGTGCGGCGGCTGCGCCGGCTTCCGGTCTTCCATGTCAGTAGTTTGACATACAGGTGCGGCGCATCTACGTTCGTGATGTCAAAGTCCTGACATTGGATGCACGCTACCGCCGGAGGCGCCGACCATGAGCAGTCCCACCACGACCATCTCCGCCGACGCCGACCTGATCACGCTGGTGAACGTCTTCACCGTCCCGCCGGAACGACAGATCGAGCTCGCCGACGCCCTCGACCGGGCCACCCGCGACGTCTTCCTGGCCGTGCCCGGCTTCGTCTCCGCGAACCTCCACATCAGCCTCGACGGCCGCCGCGTCGTCAACTACGCGCAGTGGAACAGCGAGCAGCAGTACCAGGAGGCCATGCGACGCCCCGACGTCCGCGAGCACATCGCCGAGGCGGCAGCGATCGCCGAGGCCTTCGACCCGACCTTCGCGCGGGTCCGCTCGGTCCACCGACCCGACGGACAGAAGGCCTGAGAGGCCTCCAGGTCGACCCGGCACGCCGATCATGGGGCCGAGCAGGGGAACGCGTTGCTGCACGCGGGTGTCCTGTGGACGCCCCGAGGTGCGCACCCACCGGCGGTCTGCTGATCTTTTAAGTGATCGTTTGATCCCTCCCAGAAGGAGAAGTTCATGGTGCGTCGCATCGCAGCCGCTGTCGCCGTCGCCTCGGTGGCCGGGTTCCTCGCCGCCGGCCCCGCCGTCGCCGACATTGACCACAGCCGTCACGACAGCAGCCACGTGTACGACCACGCCGGGATCGCCGGCCAGGAGTTCGTCAACGTCGGCGGACGCAACGGGGTCACCGTTTCCAACTCGCTGGCCGCCCACCACAACGTCGGCGCGTGGAAGCACCACTCCCACTACCACGACTACGCCGGTCGCTGAGGGAACGTGGGGCTCCGCCCCCACGGATGACGCATGACGCAGGCGGCCCCGCTCCGGCGGGGCCGCCTCCGCGTGTGCGCACACCTCCCCGGAGGAACCTCATAACGAAGGTGTCTTCGCCCGGCGTGTCGTGCTGACACGGGACCGCCGCTCGGGACCACTGCTCGTATGAGTGAACTGAGTGACCTGATCCCCGTCGAGGCCATCCGCCTCGACGTGGCCGCCCCCGACTGGCAGTCCGCCGTGCGCACCGCCGGTGACCTGCTCGTCTCCACGGATGTCAGCACGGACACCTACACCGAGGAGATGCTCCGCAACGTCGAGGAGAACGGCCCCTACATCGTCATCGCGCCCGGCTTCGCCTTCGCGCACTCCCGGCCCTCCCCCGCCGTCCGGCGCACGGGCATGTCATGGGTCCGGCTCTCGACTCCGGTGAACTTCGGGCACGAGACGAACGACCCGGTCCACCTCGTGGTGGCACTCGCCGCCGAGGACGCCGGGGCGCACACCCAGGCGATGGGCGCCCTCGCCCGCCTGCTGGCCGACCCGGACACCTCCGCGGCCCTCGACCACGCGCCGACACCGCAGGCCCTGCGGCAGATCCTCGTAGGGGACACGACGCCGGAGCCCGAGTCGGCGGCGGCACCGGCAGCGGCGCCGACACCGGCCGACGCCGCCCCCGAGCAGTCCGCCGCCAAGGGCTCCGGGCACGGCATGCACAAGATCCTGACCGTGTGCGGCAACGGGGTCGGCACGAGCCTCTTCCTCAAGTCGACGCTGGACAAGGTGCTCGACCGCTGGAAGTGGGGCCGGTACATCACCACCGAGGCGACCGACACCATCTCCGCGAAGGGCAAGGCGTCCGAGGCGGTGGCCATCATGACGTCGCGGGAGATCGCGCGGACGCTCGGCGACGTAGGGGTGCCGGTGCGGGTGATCGAGGACTTCACCAGCACCAAGGAGGTGGACGCCGCGATGCGCGACCTCTACGACGTCTGATCCCCCGCTCCCACCGCTCCCCTCCCCAGGAGTCCCCCATGAACACCCTCGTCGACATCGCGAAATTCATCGTCAACGAGATCCTCAGCGTCCCCGCCTATCTCATCGGCATCATCACGGCCGTCGGCCTCATCGCCCTGAAGAAGACCGCGGGCCAGGTCATCGGCGGAGCCATCAAGGCGACCCTCGGCTTTCTGCTGATCGGCGCGGGCGCGACCCTGGTCACCAACTCGCTCGCACCACTCGGCACGATGATCACGGGCGCAACCGGCTCGCACGGTGTCATCCCCACCAACGAGGCGATCGTGGGCATCGCGCAGGCCGAGTACGGCTCGCGCGTGGCGTGGCTGATGATCCTCGGCTTCCTCGTCAGCCTGCTGCTCGCCCGCTTCACACCGCTCTCGTACGTCTTCCTGACCGGCCATCACATGCTGTTCATGGCAACGCTGTTGACGATGGTGATGGCCACCGCCGGTGTCACCTCATGGGTCGTGGTCGTCGCAGGCGCGGTGCTTCTCGGCATCATGCTCGTCGCGATGCCCGCCTTCGCGCATCCCTGGACCAAGCGCGTCACCGGCAACAACACCGTCGCCGTCGGGCACTTCGGGACCGCCGGGTACATCCTCTCCGGAGCCACCGGGCAGGCCGTCGGCAAGAAGAGCCGCTCGACGGAGGAGATGAACCTGCCGGAGGGCCTGCGCTTCCTGCGTGACTCGATGGTGGCCACCGCCCTGTCGATGCTGCTCATCTACATGATCATGGCCATCGTCTTCCTCGCGAAGGTCGGGAAGACCGAGGCGTTCAAGGCGTTCGCGACCGGCGGCGGGTCACCCTCCACGGGTGTCGGCAACTACCTGATGTCATCGGTCAACCAGGGCCTCCAGTTCGGTATCGCCGTCGCCGTCATCCTGTTCGGTGTCCGCACGATCCTCGGCGAGCTGGTCCCCGCGTTCCAGGGCATCGCGCAGAAGGTCGTGCCCGGCGCCATCCCCGCCCTGGACGCCCCGATCGTCTTCCCCTACGCCCAGAACGCCGTGCTCGTCGGCTTCATCTGCTCGTTCGTCGGCGGCCTTGTCAGCCTCGGGCTGCTCGTCGGCGTGTTCAAGCCCGCGTTCGGCACGGCCCTCGTGCTGCCGGGGCTCGTCCCGCACTTCTTCACCGGTGGCGCGGCCGGTGTCTTCGGCAACGCGACGGGCGGGCGGCGCGGGGCGGCGCTCGGCTCGTTCCTCAACGGTGTGCTGATCACGTTCCTGCCCGCGTTCCTGCTGGGCGTCCTCGGCTCGTTCGGCTCGGCCAACACCACGTTCGGCGACGCCGACTTCGGATGGCTCGGCCTGATCCTCGGCAACGTCGCCAAGGCGGGTGACGTCGCGGGCGTGGTCCTCATGCTCGTCGTCGGCCTGCTGATCCTGGCCGCGGCCATCACCTGGCAGAAGCGGGTCGTGGACACCGGCTGGGACCCGGGCGCCAAGCGCGCCGCGCTGCTGCCGCCGGAGGACCGACCGGAGCAGCACGACGACTCCGCGGGCGGCGAGACCCCGGTCTCCCGCACGTACTCGAAGATCGCACCCCCGGCGGGCGCCCCGACGCCGCCGCCTCCGCCGGAGGACTGACCGGCCCGCTCAGGAATCGTCGAAGGCCCGCTGAATCCCCGGGGGTTCAGCGGGCCTTCGACGCCTTCGCACGGCGTGGCGGGCGGTCCCGTCAGTGCGCGAAGCCCCAGTCGAGCACCTTCGTGGCGTCGCCGAAGACCTCCTTGTCGGCGCCGATGATCGCGCCGACCAGGGTGCGGTTGTCGCGCTTCGCGGCGAAGACCAGGGAGTAGCCGGCCTCTTCGCCGCTGCCGGTCTTGACGCCCAGGGCACCGTCGTAGGTGCTCAGCAGGTCGTTGGTGGTTTCCCAGGTGTAGTACCGGGTGCGGCCGTTGGCCGCCGGGGCCTCGGCCTCGTACTTCTTCTGCTTCACCACGTCGGCGAAGACGGGCTGGAGCAGGGCGCGCTGGCCGAGCTTGGCGAGGTCGCGGGCGGTGCTGCGGTTGTCGCCGTGCGAGATGCCGTCGAAGGAGTCGAAGTGGGTGCCGGTCATGCCCAGCTGCGCCGCCTCGGCGTTCATCTGGTTGACGAAGTCGGCGATCCGCGCCTCCGTGGTGTTCCCGACGCCGTAGTTGTCGGCGAGGGCCATGGCGGCGTCGCCACCGGAGGGGATCAGCATGGCGTGCAGCAGCTGCCTGACGGTCAGCTTGTCGCCGGTCTGGAGGTCCGCGGTGCTGGCGCCGTTCTCCTGGACGTAGTCCCGGTACTCCTGCTTGACCGTGATCTGCCGGTCGAGCCACTCCGGGTGCTTGAGCACGACCACGGCCGTCATGATCTTCGTGGTGCTGGCCATCGACACACTCTCGTCGGCCTTGGCCCCGGCCCACATCTCGCGCTCCTGGCTGCCGTCGCGGGCGTCGAGGAGGTAGGCGTGGTCGGCCGCGATGTCGGGGACGTCCTGGGTGTCCGCGGCCGGCGCGCCGTCGTTCTGTTCGGCGGAGTGCGTGGCGGCCGGTGTGGCCGCCTGGGCGATGCCACCGGCGGTGATCGGCAGGACGGCCCCGAAGAGCGCGACCGTCGCGAATCTCGCTCCGGTCTTGTGCAGCCGGTTGGGTCGGGCATGGGAACCCATGGAACGCCCCCTCCTTCCGGCGGGTGTCCGCCGGTTCGTCATGGTAAATCGATGCATCACGAACCTACTTGCCCACGACCCCTTGACGTCAAGATCGCCATGTCATAACCGGGTAACAGGCCCCACCTGCGTGAAGGCGGTGTGCAGACAAGCGGTTGATCCCGTGACTCCATCGATGCGTACGCACGGTCAACGAGTGAACCGAGCAAAGGACTTGGGCCCGATCGGCTCACTCTGCGTCGAAGGTCCGGCGTGCGCGTTCGATCTCGGGCATGTGGTCGGTGGCCCATTCCAGTAGTACGTCGACCGGGCGACGGAGTGTCTTGCCGAGGGGTGTGATCCGGTACTCGACGGCGACCGGCCGGGAGCTGAGCAGCTCGCGCTCGATGACGCCGTTGCGCTCGAGCCGGCGGAGGGTCGCGGTGAGCGATTTCTGTGTCACCGCGGGGATGGCGCGGCGCAGTTCGTTGAACCGGCTGGGCCGTTCGCAGAGTTCGCCGAGAACGCTCAGCGACCACTTGTCCAGCACCTGGTCGAGCAGCTCCCGGTGCGGGGCGGTGACGCGGAGTTCACCGTCGGGGGTGGGGGCGGTATCCATGCAGAAACCTGGTCTCGTTGAAGTGTCCTTCGTGTACCAAGTATCAAAGGTATACCTGTGAGTCGTTCGGCTCCGGGCGCGAGACATGAGCCATGTGACATGAGCAATGAGACACGAGGAGCCCTTGATGTCCGTTCACCGTTTCACCCCCGCCGGCATGCTGCAGCCCACCCCCTACGACCACGTCGCCGTCGCGACCGGCACGCGCCATGTGTACGTGAGCGGCCAGATCGCCCGCACCCCGGACGGGACCCAGGTCGCGCCGGGCGACCTCGCCGGCCAGGTCGCCCACGCGCTGCGCAACACCGCGACCGGGCTCGCCGGGGCAGGCGCGACCTTCGACGACGTGGTGCGGCTGACGTTCTACGTCGTGCGGTGGGCGCCGGAGAAGATCGACGCGTTCATGGCCGGGGTCGGCCGGGTGGCCGGGGAGTTGGGCCTGGGCGACCGACTGCCGCCGGCCTCGCTGATCGGGGTCGACCACCTCTTCGAGCCCGACGTACTCGTCGAGGTCGAGGCGACAGCGGTGCTCGACTGAGAGCCGGGCCCTCCGCAAAAGTATGTGCGTATCCCATAGACAATGCCCCGCCATCTGGTTACGTTCACCGACGGTCGACAACGATGTCAGAGTGGCCCGATCGAGGAGCAGTGAACGTCGATGGTGACACGAAGAACCGTCCTGCGGACCGGCGGTGCGGCCCTGGCCGCCGGGGCCTTCGGGATCTCCCTGCCGAACCCGGCCGCGGCGGCGTCCGTCGCCGAACGCGCCGCACCCGCACGCCTGTTGCCGTCCTTCGGCCGTCCGACCCGGCTCGACGTCGCCCACGTCGGCGGCCTGAACGGCTACGACCAGCTGCTGTTGACGACCCTTCAGGGGACCGTGAACCGTAGCGGTCCTCGCCTCTACTTCACCTTCGACGACGGAGCCGCCGACCGGCGGTGGCTGTCGAGCACCGGGGCGTCCGTCACTCAGCACGACAACGCCCTTGATCTCGTGGGCCGTTACCGTGACCGGGTGCGTGGAGCGGTCCTCGTCGACCCCGACGTGCCGGACTCCGTGAACGTCGCCACCACGCTCGCGGGGCTCAAGAACGGGGTGGCCGCGACCGCGGAGCAGGCGCGCGACCACGGCCTGAAGACCCTGGTGGACCTGCGCGGCCGCTTCGACCCGGACGACGTCCTCGGCACCTACCGCTGGCAGCTCGACAAGCTCTTCCCGCACTGCGACCACGCTCTGCTGTCCGGTCTGCCGCCGACCCGGACCGTGAGCGTGAGCGGCGTCAAGTGGCGGGAGGTGGCACGGGAGAGCGAGCGGATCCGGGACACCTCCAACCGGAAGTCGCGCACGTTCGACCTCAGCCCCGAACTGGGCGGCGACAACGATGTCTACCTCCGTTTCCAGGACTCCTTCGGCGACGACGGCTGGGGCGCCTCGGTCGGCTCCGTCAAGGTCACGGCGGACGGCAAGGAGCTCGCGTCCTTCACGCCGGGCACGGAAGGCGAGAAGCCCTATCTGTTCGACGGCCTGAACTCCTCGCTCGGCGACAAGGCGAACCGCTTCGCCGACGGCGGAGGCTACTTCGTCTACCACTTCAAGGCGCCTGCCGGGACAGGGAAGTTGACCGTCGACGTCGACCTCTGGAACCAGTACCTGGTGACCGCGACCGCCACCGCGCCCACCCGCGTCGAGCCCTTCCCCTACTTCCGGGACTACGTGGTGGCGAACCGGGCCATGGTGCTGTGGCTGCCGCCGTCCGGCGACACCGGCAAGCTGCTCGACGAGGTGCTGGCCGAGCTGGCGCCCACCACCCCGTACGCCGGATGGTTCCCCAACGACGTGGCCGGCGAGTGGGGCGGCGTGGACCGTGCCTCGCAGCACGGTGTGCCGGTCGTCGCCGCCGACTTCTACATGAACGGCACCGTGCACGCCGGTGTCCCGGCGAAGGTTTCGGGCCGCGTGCCGAAGCGGCCCAAGGCCGAGCTGCGCAACCGTGTGTACGTCACGTTCACCGTCGGCGAGGGCGACAACATCCAGTACTGCCAGCGCCGCATGCGCGACATCTGGGACGACCCCAAGCGCGGCGACGTACCGGTCAACTGGACGGTCACCCCGCTGCTCGCCGACATCGGCCCCGCCCAACTCGCGTACTACCAGAAGACCGCCACCGACAACGACCTGCTCATCTGCGGGCCCTCCGGCGCCGGTTACACCTATCCGGGCTCGTGGCCGAAGGCGGCGCTCGACTCGTACACCGAGCTCACCGGGCGCTATCTGCGGCGCACCGGCATGGACCTCGTCTACGCGTACAACCCGCGCAACGCGGACAACGACGGCTGGGTGCCGTTCGACGAGAGCGTCATGGCGTCCTTCCGGAAGAACACGCCGCTGCGGGGTGTCATCCAGTCCTGGGAGACCGGCGATCTGCAGGCCCGCCCGGCCGGCATCCCGGTGATCGGCAACTTCTACCCGCAGGGCAAGGGCGCCGACTTCCGGGACGCGCTGCTGCACCACATCGAGGGCCGCGATCCGGACGAGCCGATGTTCATCGCCGCGGCCATCAACGCGTGGAGCTGGACGCCGAGCGACATCGCGGAACTGGCGAAGCTGCTGGACGACCCGTTCGAGATCGTGCGCGGCGACGTCTTCTTCGAACTCCTCGACCGCAGCTACGAGTAGGAGGGCCTCGACGGCGAGGTAGCCGGGCGGGCACTCCCCCGCCCCGCCACCTCGGCCAGTCAGTCGGGCAGCGGCCGGTCGTCCAAGTGCGCGCCGTAGAAGTCGGTCTGACGCTCCATGACCTCCCGCATCGGGGTGCCGCGCGGCACCCCGTAGACGGTGCCGGGGAAGTCCAGGCCCTCCTGTTCCGCCCACAGCTCGTCGTGCCGGTCCGGTGAGAACAGCCGGGCGGGGTCACCGGCCGCGATCCAGCCGATGGGCACGACGGTGTCCGGGCTCAGCCGGGAGTTGACGTGGAGCACGCTGTTGATCCGCAGCTCCGAGCGTGTCCCCGCCACCGCGCCGGGGAACATCGACACCCCGGTGGCCGCGAACACCTCGTCCTCGACGCGCGCCCCGTTGATGTGCGCGTGCGGCCCGATGAGCACGGAGTCGCCCAGCACGGCGGGGTGTTGCGCCCTGCCCCGGACCAGGGCGTTCTCCATGACCACGACGTCCCGGCCGGTGCGCACCTCGCCGTCCTCCGCGGTGAGGACGGCCCCGTGCAGGACGCGTGCGCGTTCCCCCAGGACGACCGCTCCGCACAGCACGGCCGACGGGGCGACGTAGGCGGAGTCGGGGACGACGGGGCGCTTTCCACGGTGCTCGATCAGCATGCCCATGGAGCGTAGGGCAGTCGGGGACGGACGGCACGCACCCGCACCCGGCCCTCCTCCCCGTATATGCCTTGACAGGCATATACGGGGAGAGGAATATGAAGGTCATGTCCGTCGATACGTTCTCCGTGCTGTCCGAGCCGACCCGGCGTCGGATTCTCGACCGGCTGCTGCGGGCCGAGAGCAGTGTGACCGAGTTGGTGGAGGCGCTCGACGTCAGCCAGCCCACGGTGTCCAAGCAGCTGAAGGTGCTCAGGGAGGCCGGCTTCGTCACCGTCCGCACGGACGCGCAGCGGCGGATCTACCGCATTCACGCGGGCCCCTTCCAGGCGCTCGACGACTGGCTTCAGCCCTATCGCGCCCTGTGGGACCGGCACCTCGACGCCCTTGAGCGCCACCTCGACAACCTGGAGCAGCCATGACCCCCGACGACGACACCTACCGCCCGAGCCCGCTCGCCCAGGTGGACTGCACGGCGACGGAGGACCGCTGGACGCTGGTCTTCACCCGCGATCTGCGGCACGCGCCCGAGAAGGTGTGGGCCGCGCTGACCGAGCCCGCGCAGCTCGCCGCATGGGCGCCCTACACCGCGGACCGCGACCTCTCCGCGGCGGGCGACGCCACGATCACGATGATCGACGACGAGAAGCCCCAGGACATGACCGCCGAGGTGGTCCGCGCCGAGCCGCCGACGCTCCTCGAGTACACCCTCGGCACCGACCTGTTGCGGTGGGAGCTGGCCGCCACCGACGCCGGCACCCGGCTGACGCTGCGGCACACCGTGCAGGACCGTGACTGGATCCCGAAGGTCGCGGCGGGCTGGCACCTCTGCCTCGACGTGGCGGAGAAGCTGCTCGAAGGCCACCCGATCCCGCCGATCCGCGGCGCCGCGGCGATGGACTTCGGCTGGGCCGAGCTCAACGACCAGTACGCGCGAAGGTTCGGCATCCCCGACACCGGGCTGCCGGACGCCTGAAGCAGGCGAGTTGGGCCTACGTGGCGTCAGGAGCCGAGGCGGTGGACGCTGACCGCGTAGCCGCCGTCGTCGTACGGCGCGGCGTCCCACGTGGCGAACCGGTCCACCAGGGTCAGTCCGGCCGCCTCGCAGCAGGCGTCGTACTCCGGGAGTGTGATCGTGGGCGGCACCGGCAGGTGGGCCGCGTCCAGGCCGAAGCCCGCGACCAGCAGGCCGCCCGGGCGCAGGGCCCCGGCCAGGCGTTTGACGACCGTGGCCTCGGTGCCGGGGGTGAGCAGCGGCAGGACGTTGCCCGCGGCGACCACGAGGTCGAAGTCCGCCGCGATGCCGAGCGCGGTCGGGTCGAACTCGGCCAGATCCGTTTGGAACCAGGGCAGTTGAGGCGCCCGATCCCGTGCCACGTCGAGCATGGAGGCGTCCAGGTCGATGCCCACGCAGTCGTACCCGAGCTCCGCGAGCCGGATCATGACCCGTCCGGTGCCGCACCCGGCGTCGAGCACCCGGGCCCCGGCGGGCACGAGGGCGGCGCAGAGCGACGCCTCTCCGTGCATGTCCTTTCCGCTGCGCGCGAGCGCCGCGAAGCGGGCGGCGTACTCGCCCCCGGACTTCCCACCGGTCAGTTCCTGCCAACGACTCATGAGATCGACTATAGGTCGCCCGACCTCCCGATCACGCCTTGGCCTCGCCCCCGCTCTCGCTCGTCGGAAGGCGCAGGACACATGCCGCGAGCAGGGCGAGGAAGGTGAAGCCCGCCGAGATCCACAGCGCCTGTTCGATGCCGCCGAGCGTGCCGGATCCGGCCGCCGGGGCGACGAGTGCGATGCCGACCGAGGAGCCGATGCCGAAGCAGGCCGCGTTGATGCCGGGGACCGCGCCGGGCGCGTCCTTCGGGGAGACGACGACACCGAGCGCGTTGAGGGGTGTCATCGCCAGGCCGTTGTACGCGATGCCGAGGGCGCAGGCCGCGGCGAAGAGCAGCCACCGGTTGTCCGGCAGCAGGGCCGTGCCGAGCAGGATGAGGAGGCTCAGCCCGAGGCCCGTGCGCAGGAGCACCAGCCAGCCCTTGCGCGGCGCCAGCCACCCGGTCAGCGGCGCGGAGAACAGGCCGATGGCGGCGGGCGGGGTGAGGTAGAGCAGGGAGGAGAGCGTCGCGCTCATCCCGTAGCCGAACTCCCCGTCCTGGCTGAGCAGGACGAACGTGAAGTTGATCGCGGAGAAGACACCCATCAGCGTCAGCAGGGTCGTCGCGAGCAGCGGCCACACCTGACGCGAGCGCAGGTGCTCGACGGCGATGAGCGGGGCGGTGCGGCGCTTCTCCCACTGCCAGAAGACGACGAGCAGGGTGAGCGCGACGAGCAGCAGGGCGAGCGGCAGCGGCGCCGACCAGCCGTGTGCGGAGCCCTTGCTGAGCGCGAGGTTGACGCAGACGAGCGCGGCGGACAGCGCGGCGGCGCCCCACCAGTCCATCCGCCGCCCGTCCTTGGGCGCGGCCTCGGGCAGGAAGCGCAGCACCAGCACGATCGCGGTCAGGCCGACGACGAGGATGGCGCCGAAGATCCACCGGAAGCCGACGGTGTCCGCGACGATGCCGCCCACCAGACCGTCGAGACCGCCGACGCCACCGTTGATGGCGGTGACGAGCCCGAGGGCCGGGCCGAACCTGGCGGGGCTCATGGTGTCGCGCAGCAGCATGTACGTGACCGGGAAGGTGGCACCGGAGGCGCCCTGGAGGATGCGCCCGGCGATCAGCACGGGAACGCTGGGTGCCAGGGCGGCGATCAGCGCGCCGAGGCACATCGTGACCATCGCGGCCAGCAGGATGCGGCGGCGTCCGACGCGGTCGCTGAGCCGGCCGAGGACGACGCCCGCGACACCGCCGACGAGGAAGAACAGGTCCTGGGCGCCCGCCACTCGGGAGGCCGAGACATCGAATTCCCTGGCGATCTCGGGGAGCGCGGGGGTGACCATGGAGGCGCCGAGCTGGAACGCGATCACCGCGACGATGAGCGCGGTGAGCAGCAGAGCGTGCGACCTCCCGCGGCGGCCCGCGTCCCCGGCGTCCCCGGCGGTCGCCGCGGGGGCCGTGCGGCTCACGAGAGGGCTCCGGTTCCGGCGGCGGGCAGAGCGGTTCCGACCGGTGCGCCTCCGGCCGGTACGTCTGCGGCCGGTACACCTATGGAGTTGATCCGCTCCACGAGGCGGTCCGGGAACGTGCCGTCGGTCTCCAGCAGGACGCGGGCGTTGGCCTCGTCCGTACGCGGATAGTCGCGGTACATGCCCCGGGCGTCGGCGACGAGTTCGCCGCGCGCGGGGCCCTGCGTGGTGTCGACCGTGACATGCAGGACGGGCGCCTGGACCGGCGTGAGGTCGCCGACGGCCATGGCGGCGGCCAGCGGGTCGTGGCAGGCCGAGGCGCGGAACGGGAACACGATCCGCTCGTGGAAGTCGAAGTAGACGTCGAGGGCGTCGGCGGCGAAGCGGGCGGCCGGTGTGCCGTGGGCGCGCAGCCGGTCCTGGTGGGCGGGGGTGAGGCGCTCGCGCATGGTCACGTCGAGGGGGACGATGGTCAGCTCCCACCCTGCGGCGAGGACGCGCGCGGCGGCCTCGGGGTCGTTGCCGATGTTGGCCTCGGCGCGGGCGCCGATGTTGCCGGGGTGGTGGACGGCGCCGCCCATCACCGTGACGTGGCGGACGAGTTCGGGGAGCCGGGGCTCGCGCTCCAGGGCGTGGGCGAGGTTGGTGAGGGGCGCGGTCGCCAGGATGTGCAGGGTGCCCGGGGACTCGTGCGCGGCGTCGATGATGAGCTGCACCGCGTCGCGCCGGTCGAGGTCTGCGGTGGGCGGCGGGAGCTGGATGTCGCCGATGCCGTTGTCGCCGTGCACGTGGGTGGCGTACTCGGGGTCCGCGCCGGTGAGCGGGGTGGCGGCGCCGGCCGCGACGGCGATGTCGGTGCGGCCCGCGAGTTCGAGCACCTGGAGGGTGTTGATCGCGGCCTGTTCGGCGCTGGTGTTGCCCGCGACGGTGGTGACACCGCGCAGGTCCACGCCGGGCGTGGCGGCGAGGTAGAGGAGGGCGAGGGCGTCGTCGACGCCCGTGTCGCAGTCCATGAGCAGGGGCAGGGGGGCGGTCATCGGGGGCCTTTCCGCGGGGAGGGGTGCACATCCGGCTCGGCACCGGTTGCCGAACACTCGGCATCAGTTGTCAGACAACTGAAGTCTGCGGTGGAGCGTAAGTACGGATCGTCGCGCTGACAAGGGGTTGATTTCCCGTATTGACCGGCGTATTGGCTCTGGTGCATGCTCGTCGTGACCCCGAGCCCGGCCCGGTGGATGTATGACCACTGGCGGCCGGAGAATGGTTGACATGACCGAGAGGCCCCGCCCCATGACCGCACGTGCGGCTCACCGCCGACCGCCCCGCGTCGAGCTGTACGAGCGGATCGTCGCCGCGATCCACGACGGCACCTTCCCGCCCGGTTCCGTGCTGCCCTCCGAGCCGACGCTCGCCGGGGAGCTGGGTGTGAGCCGTCCCGCGCTGCGCGAGGTGCTGATCCTGCTCCAGGAGGACGGGGTGATCACCCGCAAGCACGGGGTGGGCAGCCGGGTCAGCCATCAGCTGCCGCCGCGCGGCCTCGAACGCCTCTCGCCCGTCGAGGACCTGCTCGACACCACGCACGTCGACGGCCGCCGGCTCGCCGCCAGCCGTGACCTGCCCACCGACTTCTCCGCCCACCACCTGCGGCTGTCCGGCAGCGACAGCACCTGGTTCTGGGAGACCCTGCTGGCGGCGGACGGCGTGCCCGCGTGTTTCGCGCACGAGTGGGCCGCCGACGACGACACCCTCGCCGAGGTCGTCCCCGATGGGCCCGCGCTCCTCGACCGCACGGCCGACGCGAGCGGGGGCGGGGGGTGCGACCGCAGCATGAGCGCCGTCCTGCTCGCCGCCACCGACGCCCCGCTCACCGGCCGCAGTACGGTCGGCGCGACCCTGCTCGGCGAGGAGCGCGGCGCGGCGATGGAGCGGTCCGCGCAGACCCCGGCGACGCTCGTCACGCAGGTCGTGTCCTGGGGCAGCCGGCCGCTGTTCGCCGCCAAGTACCTCTACCCGGCGGGCGCCCCGCTGCTCCACGTCCGCCAGCGCCGCTGACCGCCGCGCCGCTTCCCGGCGGGCGGGAACCGCACGGCCCGCCGCCCCACATGGTCACCACCCGCGGCCCGCTGCCTCACGTGCCCGGCGCCCCCGGCGCGCAGTCCGCCGCGATCTCGTCCAGCAGATCGATCAGCGCGTGCAGCGCCGGGTTCGGGTCGCCCGCGCGCCACGCCAGGGCGAGCGGCAGCGGCGGGATGTCGCGGGCCGGGATGAGGACCACGCCGGGGACCTTGAGGTGACTGGCGGAGGACGGTACGAAGCCGATGCCCACACCGGCGCCGACCAGCGTCAGGATCGTGTGCGTGTCGGGCGCCTCCTGGACGATGCGCGGGCTCGAACCGTGCGCCAGATACGCGCTGTGGATCAGGGCCACGATGCCCGCGCCCCGGTTGGTGGGATGGCTGATGACGGGCTCGTCCTGGATGTCGTCCATGCCTATCTCCGCGCGCGTGGCGAGCCGGTGGCCCACGGGGAGGGCCACCACGATGCCGTGCCGGGTCAGTTCGCGGGCCTGGATGCCGGTGCCCGCGACCGGCAGCCGCATCAGCCCCGCGTCGATCCGGTCGTCGGAGAGCAGGGCCACCAACTCGCCGCCGTACACCGGTCCGTTGATCTCCAGGCGGACGCGCGGGCGGTGTTCGCGGAACTTCCGGGTCATCAGGATCAGCACCTCGTGGGAGGTGGGTCCGCTGAACCCGAGGCGCACGACCCCGGTCTGTCCGTTCGCGGCCCGGCGGGCGGCGAGCGGCGCCTCCTGCACGGCCCGCAGCGCCCGCCGGGCCTCCGTCAGGAACGCCTCCCCCGCCGTCGTGAGCGCCACCTGCCGCGTCGTGCGGCGCAGCAGCGCGACGCCGACCTCGTGCTCCAGGCGCTTGATCTGCTGGGACAGCGGCGGCTGCGAGATCCGCAGACGCTCCGCCGCCCGCCGGAAGTTGAGCTCCTCCGCGACCGTCACGAACGACTGCAGATGCCGCAGTTCCACATGAACTCCCGTTCGGGTCCGGCCGGTTCCACGCACCCGGCGCCGGGTGCGTCCGCGCAGGTCACCGGTGATTGTGTCGCGCAGCCGAATCAACGGTAGGCAAATTTGGTGTTAGACGAAACCATTCGGCAGCCATAGCTTCCCTGTGAGCGCGATCACGTTGATTCTCAACGGAGTTCTCCTGCCCACGCCCGGACGACGACGTCCGTGGCCCACCGGAAGGACGGGACCAGATGCCGAGCAGACGGCTTCCCGCAGAGGAGAAGATGGCCCGCAGGGCGGGCTGGGCCTCCTACCTCGGCTCGACGATCGAGTGGTACGACTTCTACGTCTACGGCACCGCCTCCGCCCTGGTGTTCGCCCCGCTGTTCTTCGCCGACGTGCCCCCGACGGTCGGCGTGCTGCTGTCCTTCGTCACCTTCTGGGTCGGCTTCCTGGCCCGACCGCTCGGCGCCATCCTCTTCGGCCACCTCGGCGACCGCCTCGGCCGCAAGAAGGCGCTCGTCGCCACGCTGCTCCTGATGGGCGTCAGCACGGTCGGCATCGGGTGCCTTCCGACGTACGGGCAGATCGGTGTGGCCGCGCCGGTCCTGCTCACCGTGTTCCGTACCGTGCAGGGCATCGCGCTCGGCGGTGAGTGGGGCGGCTCGGTCCTGATCACCACCGAACACGCCAAGAAGGAACGCGGGTTCCTGTTCGCGGCCTTCGCCCAGCAGGGCTCGCCCACCGGCCGCATCCTGGCCACCCTCTCCTTCCTGGCCGTCGGGCGGCTCTCCGACGAGGCACTCCTCGCGTGGGCCTGGCGGATCCCGTTCCTGGCCTCCGCGCTGCTGGTCATCATCGGCCTGGTGATCCGGCTCAGCCTGGAGGAGTCCCCGGCGATGGTGTCCCTGCGGGCCGCCGACCAGACCGTGAAGGTGCCGGTCGTCACCCTGTTCCGGGAGCACTCCAAGCTGCTGCTGCTCGGTGTCGGCGCCGCGTTCACCGTCTTCGCGATCGTCTACGCCCGTGACACCTTCGCCCTGTCCTGGGCGACCGGCGAGGTCGGCATGGGCCGGCAGGACTTCCTCACCGTCATCCTGGTCGCCAGCATCGTGCAGTTCTTCGTGCAGCCGCTCGGCGCCCTGCTGGCCACCCGCTGGGGCGTGCGCAGGGCCGTCACCGTCATCCTGGCCTGCCAGATCCCCACGATCCCGGTCATGTTCGCCCTGATCGGCACCGGGAGCTTCCCGCTCGCCGTGACCGGCGCGGTCCTCGCGACCATCCCGGACGTCATGTACTACGCGATCGTCGCGGGCATGTTCGCCCAGGCCTTCCCCGCCAAGGTCCGCTACACCGGCATCTCCACGGCGTACGGGCTCGCGGGCGTACTCGGCGGCCTCGCACCGGTCATCCTTCAGTCGCTGCTGTCCGCCTCCGGAACGATCGTGCTTCCGGTCCTTTTCGTCGTCGTCCTCGGCTCGATCTCGCTCGCCGCGGCCCGCGCCTTCCTCACCCTGTCGGCCAGAACCGTCGACAAGGAGCAGCGGACCGAGGCCTCGCCCGCCGCCTCCAACTGACCTTCGCCCACGCGTACTTCGTGTCTCGCAGTCCCGAGGAGGAACCGTGCAGCAGCACGCAGACCGCCCCCGCACCGACGACGCCCTGAACTCGCTCCTGCACCCCCGCTCCATCGCGATCCTCGGCGCCTCCGACACCCCGACGAAGCTGTCGGGGCGGCCCGTCGACTACCTCAAGCGGTTCGGGTTCACGGGCCGGATCCTTCCCGTCAACGCCAAGCGCGACCAGGTGCAGGGCCTGACCGCCTACCGCGGCCTTGACGACATCGACGGGGACATCGACCTCGCCATGATCATGCTGTCGGCCGAGCAGTCCGCCGACGCCGTCCGCGCCTGCGGCCGGCGCGGCATCCCCGCCGCCATCCTCGGCGCCTCGGGGTTCGCCGAGGTCGGCGGCCGGGGCGTGGAGTTGCAGGAGGACCTGAAAGCCGCGATCGCCGAGAGCGGGGTGCGGGTGCTCGGCCCCAACTGCCTCGGCATGATCGCCTCCCGCGAGCGGGCCCTGCCCACCTTCACCTCCGCGCTCGACGAGGACGCCGACCTGGTGGAGGGCCCGATCGCCTTCCTCAGCCAGAGCGGCGCCTTCGGTGGCTTTGTGTTCAACGCCGCCCAGAACCTCGGCATCGGGATATCCCACTACCTCAACACCGGCAACGAGGTGGACCTTTCGGTCGCCGAACTGGTCGAAGGCCTGGTGCGCAGCGACGATACGGAGGTGATCCTCGCCTACCTCGAAGGTGTCACCGGTGGCCGCCGTCTCCTGGACGCCGCCCGGGAGGCGCACGAGCGGGACAAACCGATCATCGCCGTCAAGGTCGGCCGTTCCGAGGCGGGCGCCCGCGCCGCCCAGTCCCACACGGCCTCCCTCGCCGGTGAGGACGCCGTCTTCGACGGGGCGAGCAGGCAGTACGGCATCCTGCGCGTGGACGGTCCCGAGTCCATGCTGGAGGCCGCCCAGATCTTCTCCACCGGCCGCCGCGCGGCAGGGCGCAGGCTCACCTCCCTGTCCGTCTCCGGCGGCGCGGGCGCCCTGATGGCCGACGCGGCGGCGGGTCACGGCATCGAGGTCCGCGCCTGGGACGAGGAGTGGCAGCGCACCATGGCCGCCGCGATCCCCGTCTACGGGTCCCCGCGCAACCCCGTCGACCTCACCGGCAGCCTCATCGCCGAACCCGACATCCTGCGGCGGTCGTTGAAGGTTGCCGTCGAGCATCCGGGCACCGACATGATCGCCGTCCTCCTGGGCTGCGCGGACAACTGCGCCGACACGCTCATCGAGGCGCTCGACGAGGCGTACCGCTCGACCGACCGCCCGTTCGTCGTGGTGTGGACGGGTGGCAGCGGCCGCCCCCGCGCCCGGCTGCGCGAACTGGGCATCCCCTGCTACACGGACCCCGCTCAGGCCGCCCGCGCCCTCGGGCTCCTCGCCGACTTCAGTCTGCGGCCCGCGCTCCCGGCGCCCGTGCGGCCCGCCGACGTCGACACCAAGGCCGCGCGCGCCGTCGTCTCCCGTGCCCGCGCGGAGGGCCGCACTCAGCTCGACGAGTACGAGTCGACGCAGCTCATCGCCGCCTACGGGGTGCGGGCCGCGGCCTCGCGCCCGGCCGCCGACCCGGACGAAGCAGCAGCCGTCGCAGAGGAGTTGGGCGGGCCCGTCGCCGTGAAGCTGCTGTCCGAGCGGATCGGGCACAAGAGCGACATCGGCGGCGTCCGGCTCGGCCTCGACGGCGCGGACGCGGTGCGCGAGGCCGCCGAGGATGTGCTGCGCATCGCCCGCGAGGCCGGCGTGGACGACGCCCGCGTCCTCGTCCAGCGGATGGCCGAAGGCGGCGGCACCGAGCTGATCGTCGGGGTCAAGAACGACCCGGTGTTCGGGCCCGTCGTGGTCACCGGGCTCGGCGGCATCCTCGTCGAGGCGCTCGCCGACAGCCGGGTCGCCGTCGCCCCCGTCGACACGGCGGGCGCCCGCCGCATGCTTCAGTCCCTGCGCGGCAGCCGTCTGTTCGGCGAGGTACGAGGCAAGCCCGCCCGCGACGTCGAGGCCGCCGCCGACACCATCGCGCGGCTGTCCTGGCTGGCCGCGGACCTCGCGGACGAGCTCGCGGAGCTGGACGTCAACCCGCTGCTGCTTGCCGCGGTGGGCGAGGGCGCGTCGGCGGTGGACGCGCTGGCACACCTGACCCCGATCAACTGACCGGCACGGTAAGGAGATTCACGATGGAAGCCGAGGAGTTCGAGGCGGTCGTCGCCGCCGTCCACACCCTCGTACGGGAGGACGTGGTCCCGCGCGAGGACGAGATCGAGGAGACGGACGCCATCCCGGAGGACGTCCGCCGCAAGGCCGTCGAGATGGGCCTGTTCGGGTACACGCTGCCGGAGGCGTACGGGGGTCTCGGGGCGAGCCTGTCCGAAGACGTCCGGCTCGCCTTCGAGTTCGGGTACACGACGCCGGCGTTCCGCTCGATGTTCGGCACCAACAACGGCATCGCCGGCAAGGTCCTCGACAACGCGGGCACCGAGGAGCAAAAGAAGCACTGGCTGCCCCGGCTCGCCGAGGGCGCCGTCGCGTCGTTCGCGCTGACCGAGGCGGAGGCGGGCTCGGACCCGTCGGGCCTGACCACGCGCGCCGTCCGGGCGGGCGACGGATACGCCATCAACGGAAGCAAGCGGTTCATCACCAACGCGCCGCTCGCCGACCTGTTCGTGGTCTTCGCCCGCACCGGCGAGGAGGCGACCGGGACGAAGGGCATCTCCGTGTTCCTCGTCGAGGCGGGTCTTCCGGGCGTCACGGTCGGCCCGAAGGACGCCAAGACCGGGCAGGCGGGCGCCTGGACCGCCGAGGTGTTCTTCGACGACGTACAGGTCGACAAGGGCGCGCTCGTCGGCGGCGAGGAGGGCGCGGGCTTCGGCACGGCCATGCAGTCCCTCGTACGCGGCCGTGTGCACATCGCGGCACTGTGCGTCGGCATGGCCGAGCGGATCCTGGAGGAGTCCGTCGCCCACGCGGCGACCAGCAAGCAGGGTGGCCGCCCCATCGGCGAGTTCCAGCTCGTCCAGGGCATGCTCGCCGAGATCCAGACGGGTGTGCTCGCGGGCCGGGCCATGGTCCTCGACGCCGCCGAGAAGTACGACTCCGGCGAGGACCGCAGGATCCGTCCTTCGGCCGCCAAGCTGTTCTGCTCCGAGATGGTCTCCAAGGCCGCCGACCTGGCCGTACAGATCCACGGCGGCATGGGTTACATGCGCGGCACGGTAGTCGAGCGCTGCTTCCGCGACGCCCGGCTCTTCCGCATCTACGAGGGCACCAGCGAGATCCAGAAGGTCATCATCGCCAAGCAGCTGCTGCGGCAGGCCCGGTCATGATCGAACCCGCAGTGGACGTGCGCTGCGAGGGCCCGGTCCACACCCTCACCCTGAACCGGCCCGCCCGGCGCAACGCCCTCGACCTCGCCGACCGGCGCGAACTGCTCGCCGCGCTACGGGAGTCCGGGCAGGATCCGGAGTGCCGGGCGATCGTGCTGACCGGTGCGGGCGAGGTGTTCTGCGCGGGCGGTGACATCCGCTCGATGTCGCAGGACCCGCGCGTCGCCCGCGAGCGCCTCGCCGTCGTCAACGACGTGGCCCGGGCCCTGGTGTGCTCGGCGAAGCCGGTGGTCGCCGCGGTACGCGGCGGGGCGTACGGGCTCGGTCTCGGGCTCGCCGCGGCCTGTGACTACGTCGTGGCCGCCGACGACGCCCGGTTCGTGGCCTCCTTCGCCAAGATCGGGCTCACCGCCGACTCCGGACTCAGCTGGAGCCTCGCCCAGCGCGCGGGCCGGCCCGCGCGAAGGAACTCATCCTGTTCGCCGAGGACTTGGACGCTCACGAGGCCAGGCGGATCGGCCTGGTCAGCGAGATCGTCGAGAGCGAGAAGGTGGCCGTGCGGGCGTGGGAGCGGGCCGAGCGGCTCGCCGCCGCATCCCCCGCCATGGTCGCCGCCACCAAGCGGATCTTCGCGCAGGAGGCGCAGGACCTGGACGCGGCCCTCGACGCGGAGGCCGCGGCGCAGGTCGAACTGCTCGGCGGCGAGGGCTTCGTGGAGGGCCGGGCCGCGTTCCTGGAACGCCGCCGCCCGGTCTTCCCGGCCTGAGCCCGATCCCGTTCGCACGAGGAATGAGAGGAGAACGCATGCCTCGCCCAACGGCGTCCCGCTCCCGTCCCCTTGAGGGCATGCGGATCGTCGAGCTCTCCAGCTACGTGGCCAGCCCGCTCGGCGGGATGACGCTGGCCCAGCTCGGCGCCGACGTCATCCGCGTCGAGCCGCTGAACGGCGCGCCGGACCGCACCCGGCACCCGCTCGCCGACAGCGGTACGAGCCTGTACTGGTCCGGCCTGAACAAGGGCAAGCGGGCCGTCGAGGTCGACCTGCGCAGCGAGGAGGGGCGCGAGCTCGTCGCCGGCCTGGCCACCGGGGGCGGCCCGGGCGGCGGCATCGTGCTCGCCAACTCCGAGCGTTATCAGGACCTTTCGTACGAGGCGCTGGCCGCCCGTCGCCCCGATCTGATCCACGTACTGCTCACCGGCCGTCGGGACGGTTCGGCCGCCGTCGACTACACCGTGCAGGCCGCCACGGGCTTTCCCCAGCTCACCGGCCCCGAAGACGCTTCTGGTCCCGTCAACCACCTGATGCCCGCCTGGGATGTCGCCGCCGGCCTCTATCTCGCCGTCGGTCTGCTCGCCGCCGAGCGCCACCGGTCGCGTACCGGCGAGGGCCAGCAGGTCCGCGTCGCCCTGGAGGACGTGGCCCTGGCGACCGCCGGAAACCTCGGCTACCTCGCCGAGGCCCAGCTCGACCGCGCTCCGCGCACCCGCGCCGGGAACTACGTCTACGGCACCTTCGGCCGCGACTTCGCCACCGCCGACGGCGGCCGCCTCATGGTCGTCGCCCTCACCACCCGGCACTGGCAAGGGCTGTTGGGCGTCACCGGTCTCACCGACGCGGTCGACGCCGTCGGCCACGCGCTCGGCGCCGACCTCTCCGACGAGTTCGAGCGCTACACCCACCGCAAGGTCCTCGGCGAGCTGCTCGCCGGCTGGTTCGCGGCACACACCCTCGCCGAGGCCCAGGAGGCGCTCGCCCGCACGCGGGTGCTGTGGTCCACCTACCGCAGCTTCACCGAACTGGCAGCGAACGACGCCCAGTTGCTGCGCGAGAACCCGCTGATGGCCCGCGTCGGCCAGGACGGCGTCCCCGCGCACTGGGCACCCGGCTCCCCCGTCGTCATGGACGACACCCAGTCCACGCCCGAACCCTCGCCCACGGTCGGCCAGCACACCGACAAGGTGCTGCGGACCGAACTCGGCCTGGGCGACGCCGAATTGGAGAAGCTCGGCGACGCGGGCGTCATCCGCCCCCGCCGGGCCGCGCACCCGTTCACCACGACCACAGGGAGCTGACGACACTCATGGCAGCCAAGGCACTTCTGGCCGACAAGACCGCGGTCATCACGGGCGGCGCCCAGGGCATCGGGCTCGCGATCGCCAAGGCCTACGTCCGCGAGGGCGCGAAGGTCGTGCTCGGCGACCTCAACCTGGAGGCCGCGGAGGCGGCCGCCAAGGAACTCGGCGGGCCCTCCGTCGCGCATGCCGTCCGCTGCGACATCACCGAGGCCGCCCAGGTCGACGCCCTGATCCAGGCTGCGATCGACACCTTCGGCTCACTCGACGTCATGGTCAACAACGCCGGCATCACCCGTGACGCCACCATGCGCACCATGACCGAGGACCAGTTCGACCAGGTCATCGACGTCCACCTCAAGGGCACCTGGAACGGTACCCGCAAGGCCGCCGCCGTGATGCGCGAGCAGAAGCGCGGCGCGATCGTCAACATCTCCTCGCTGTCCGGCAAGGTCGGCATGGTCGGGCAGACCAACTACTCCGCCGCCAAGGCCGGCATCGTCGGCCTGTCGAAGGCCGCCGCCAAGGAGATGGCCCACCATGGTGTGCGCGTCAACGCCGTCCAGCCCGGCCTGATCCGCAGCGCCATGACCGAGGCGATGCCGCAGAAGGCCTGGGACCAGAAGATGGCCGAGATCCCGATGCGGCGCGCGGGCGAGGTCGAGGAGGTCGCCTCCGTCGCGCTGTTCCTCGCCTCGGACCTGTCCTCGTACATGACCGGAACCGTGCTGGAGGTGACGGGCGGCCGGTTCATGTAAACACGGTCCACCGAACGTCCCCCACCGACCCGCCAAGGAGCACCCCATGCGTGAAGCCGTCGTCTGCGAACCCGTCCGTACGCCCATCGGCCGCTACGGCGGCATGTTCACATCGCTGACCGCCGTCGACCTCGGCGTCGCCGCCCTCAAGGGCCTCCTCGAACGCACGGGCCTCAACCCCGAGGCCATCGAGGACGTCATCCTCGGCCACTGCAACGGCAACAGCGAGGCGCCCGCCATCGGCCGCGTCGTCGCCCTGGACGCGGGCCTTCCCGTCACCGTCCCCGGCCTCCACCTCGACCGCCGCTGCGGCTCGGGGCTTCAGGCCGTGCTCTACGCCGCTCAACAGGTGCAGACCGGCGCGCACGAGGTCGTCGTGGCGGGCGGCACGGAGTCCATGAGCAACGCGGCGTTCTACTCGACCGACATGCGCTGGGGCGCGAGGGGCGCCGCCATCCAGCTGCACGACGGCCTCGCGCGCGCCCGCTCCACCGCCGGAGGCCGCAACTACCCCGTCCCCGGCGGCATGTTGGAGACGGCCGAGAACCTGCGCCGCGAGTACGCCATCGGCCGCGAGGAACAGGACCGGCTCGCCCTCGCCTCCCACCAGCGCGCCGTGCGGGCGCAGGCGGACGGCGTCCTCGGCGAGGAGATCGTGCCCGTGAAGGTCCCCGGACGTCGCCCCACCGACGAGGGCACCGTCATCGACACCGACGAACACCCGCGCGCCGACACCTCGTTGGAGTCCCTCGGCCGCCTCAAGCCGATCCTGCGCCACTCCGACCCGGAGGCCACGGTCACCGCGGGCAACGCGAGCGGGCAGAACGACGCGGCCGCGATGTGTGTCGTCACCACCCCCGAGCGCGCCGAGCAGTTGGGCCTGCGGCCGCTCGTACGCCTCGTCTCCTGGGGCGTGGCCGGAGTGCCGCCGAAGACGATGGGCATCGGCCCCGTCCCGGCGAGCGCGGTCGCCCTCGACCGGGCCGGGCTCACGCTGGCCGACATCGACCTCATCGAGCTCAACGAGGCCTTCGCCGCGCAGGCGCTCGCCGTGATGCGCGAGTGGGAGTTCGGCGAGAAGGACCTGGAGCGCACCAACGTGCACGGCTCCGGCATCTCGCTCGGCCACCCGGTCGGCGCCACGGGCGTGCGCATGCTCGCCACTCTGTCGCGCGAACTCCACCGCCGCGAGGCCCGGTACGGCCTGGAGACCATGTGCATCGGCGGCGGCCAGGGCCTGGCGGCGGTCTTCGAGCGGGTGACGTCGTGACCACTGCACTTGTGCGTGCGACGGCGCTCGTCGAGGCGCTGGAGGAGGTCGTCGGCAAGGCCTCCGCCCGCCTCGCCGCGGCCCCCGCGACGGACGAGGACCAGACCGTCCCGTACGACATCGCCTCGGTGTCCTCTGCGGTCGCCGCCGCCCGCCACCTCCTCGACCTGGGCGCGCACAGCGCGGCCGAGGCGGATCTGGCGCTGCTCTTCGCCGCCGACACGGCCGCCGATCTCGCGGGCCGGACGGCCGGCCGCGAAGCCCTGTGGGGCATCGACGGGACGACGGTGCTCGACGCGGCCGCCGAGCACGTCGCGGCCGGGCGCGCGCCCGCGTTCCTGGACACCGTCGCCGAACGCGTCCTCGCGGCAGGCGGCGAGGCGGCCCCGCGCCACCTCTCCGACGAACTTCAGCTGGTGCGCTCCACGTTCCGCGACTTCGCCGAGGCGAAGGTGAAACCGGTCGCGGAAGCCGTCCACGCGGACGACCGGGACATCCCGGACGACATCATCGACGGCCTCTCCGAGATGGGCTGCTTCGGGCTGTCCATCCCCTCCGGGTACGGCGGCTTCGCCGAGGGCGGCGCGGACGAGCTGCTCAGCATGGTCGTGGTGACGGAGGAGCTGTCGCGGGCCTCGCTCGGCGCCGCGGGCTCACTGATCACCCGGCCCGAGATCATCGGCACGGCGATCGCGCGCGGCGGCACGGAGGAGCAGCGCCGCCGCTGGCTGCCACGCATCGCGTCCGGCGAGAAGCTGTGCGCCGTCGCCGTCACCGAGCCCAACCACGGCTCGGACGTCGGCGGCATCACGACGACGGCCGTGCGCGACGGCGAGGACTGGATCCTCAACGGGGTCAAGACGTGGTGCACGTTCGCGGGGCGCGCCCATTACCTCCTCGTACTGGCCCGTACGCAGCCGGACCGCTCTGCGGGCCACCGCGGCCTGTCCCTGTTCGTCGTCGAGAAACCGTCGTTCCCCGGCCACGAGTGGCAGGTCGCGCAGGACGGCGGCGGTTCGGCTGAGGGCCGCGCGATCCGCACGCTCGGCTACCGCGGCATGCACTCGTACGAGGTCACCTTCGACGGGTTCCGGGTCCCGGCGGACAACCTCATCGGCCTCGACGAGGGCCTCGGCCGGGGCTTCTATCTGCAGATGCAGGCCTTCGCCAACGCCCGCCTGCAGACCGCGGCCCGCGCGGTCGGCGTCATGCAGTCGGCCCTGGAACTGGCTGCCGACCACGCACGACAACGCCCCGTCTTCGGCCACCCGCTCACCTCCTTCCAGCTCACCCGGACCAAGCTGGCCCGCATGGCCGCCCACATCGCGGCCTGCCGCGCCTTCACCGCCACGGCGGCGCGCGCCATCACGGCGGGCGACGGCGTGCTGGCCGCGGCCCAGGTCAAACAACTGGCCTGCCGGGCCGCGGAATGGGTCACCCGCGAGGCCCAGCAGCTGCACGGCGGCTACGGCTACGCCGAGGAGTACGCGGTGTCCCGCCTCTTCGTCGACGCCCGCGTCCTGTCGATCTTCGAGGGGGCGGACGAGGTGCTGGCCCTCCGGGTGATCGCGCGGCAGCTGTCGAAGGGGGCGCCCCCAACCACCCAAAGGACATAGACCCCGCTTATGGGCTCATAGGGAACAAGCGGCTACCGGCCCGGGCGCCACGCGCCGACGCTGAGAGCATGACGACAACCGACACGGCAGTCAGCGCAGTGCCCGGAGTGGTCAAGCCGACCTCCGACAAACTCATGGAGGACACCGGCACCGGTCTGGACTTCGGTACCCGAGCGGACCGGATGCCCGGCCATCTGACCCCCAACGACCGCTTCTTCGTCCGCAGCCACTCCCCCACGCCGAGGATCGACGCCAAGGAGTGGTCCCTGCGGATCGAGGGCGATGCCGTGCGGTCGCCCGTCACCTTCGGCTACGACGATCTGTGGCGGGCGTTCCCGCTGGTCTCCGTCACGCGCACGATCGAGTGCGCGGGCAATCGCCGTGTGCTGTTCGGCCGGCAGCACGGTCGGCGCATCGCGGGGACGCCGTGGGGCCGCGGCGCGGTCAGCACCGCCGAGTGGACCGGCGTACGGCTCCGTGACCTGCTGGAGGCGGCACGCCTGAGCCCGGACGCGCACGACGTCATGCCGGTGGCGCTCGACGAGTGCGGCGCCCGGCGGCCCATGCCCCTGGACAAGGCGCTGGCCGACGACACCCTGCTCGCCCTCGCCATGAACGGCGAGCCGCTGCCGCCCGACCACGGCTACCCGGCCCGGGTCGTGGTCTCCGGCTGGCTGGGGGCGGCCAGCATCAAGTGGGTCGGCCGCATCGAGGTGTCCCGCAGACCGATCCACGTGCCCTGGAACACTGAGGACTACGTCCTCATCGGCCCCGACCACCCGGCGCACGGCCCCGTCCTGGGCACCCCCATCAACGAACTCCCGGTGACCAGCCTGGTGGAACTCGACTGGCCCGCACACCTGAAGCCGGTGCCCCAGCTCGTACGCGGTCGGTCGTTCGCCGGGGAGCAGCGCATCGCCTCGGTGGCGTACAGCATCGACCGGGGCCCCTGGCACGAGGCCCGGCTCACCGGCTCCCGGGAGGCGGGCGCCTGGACCCGCTGGCACTTCACGTGGAACCCCGCCCCGGGCGAGCACACCATCGCGATCCGCGCCACGGACGACACCGGCCGCACCCAGCCGTCCCACGTCCCGTGGAACCGCCTCGGCTACCTCAACAACCAGATCCTCGACCACCCCGTGCAGGTGGCGGGAGAGATCAGCGCCTGAAGCGCAACCCAACTCCTCACTCCAGCGCGGCCGTTGACTCCCGTACGACCAGTTGCGTCGCCAGCTCCACCCGATGCGTGTCGGGCTGCTCGCCCCGTGCCTGGCGCAGGACGGCGCGCAGGGCCGCGCGGCCCATCTCCTGGAGGGGCTGGGCGACGGAGGTCAGGGCGGGGACGGAGTCCCGGGCCAGGGCCGTGCCGTCGAAGCCGACGAGGCTCAGGTCCTCCGGGACCCGGATGCCGCGCCTGCGGGCCTCGCGGAGCACGCCGACGGCGATCGCGTCGTTGCCCGCGAAGACCGCGGTCGGCGGGCGCGTACGGGACAGGAGGGTGCTCAGCCCTTCGGCGCCGCACTCGGGGCGGAAGCGGCCGTGCAGGACGAGGCCCGGGTCGGCCTCGATGCCGCGCGAGGCGAGCGCGGACAGATAGCCGTGCAGGCGCGCCTGGTTGCACTCGATGGTCTCCGGGCCGCCGAGGTAGGCGATGCGGCGGTGGCCGAGGTCCAGGAGGTGTTCGGTGGCGGCCTTGCCTCCCGCCCAGTTGGCGGCCCCCACGCTGACGACGTCGGCGGGCGGCGGGTTGTAGGAGTCGATGACCACGACGGGGATGTGCCGGCGGAGGAAGGCGGCGAGTCCTGACTCGCCGTAGGCCGAGGTCACGACGATGACCCCGGCACGGCCTTCGTTGATGATGCGCTGCGCCTTGCGGCCGAGGCCGGGTTCGGTGGTGCGCTGTCGTCCTGTGGTGCTGACGACGACCTCGACGCCGGCGCTCGCGGCGTGGTCGAGGATGCCGTTGAGCAGTGCCGAGGGGTACGCGGAGTCGATCGCCTCGAAGGCGACCTCGACGACGTCCGGCCCCGAGGGCGCCCGGCGCTGGGACGGCGAGCGGTAGCCGGCCTCCTCGAGTGCGGCCAGCACCTTCGCGCGGGTCTCGTCGGCCACGTCCGCCCGGCCGTTGACGACCTTGGACACCGTCGCCGTGGAGACTCCGGTGCCGCGCGCGATGGCGGCCAGGGTCGGCTTGGCCGAGGAGGGCGGGAGCGGCACGGGGCCTCCTGAGTATCGAAACATTTTCGGTGACGGCAGCTTGGGGCGCGGCGTCATCGGCGTCAACCCCGGGCGCCAAATCTTCTCTGTGCGCGGCCTCTTGACCGCCTCCGTCACCACTTCTACGGTTCCAGGGTCTCGAACAATCTTCGAAATATTTCGGTCCCGTCCCTCAACGCCGAGGAACGGACGAACATGGCCGCGGGGCCCGCACCCGGCAAAGGAGATCTGTGACCACCGCCAAGAAGGCACTCGTCGTACGCGGAGGCTGGGACGGGCACCAACCCGTCCAGGCCACCGACCTGTTCATCCCGCACCTGAAGGCCAACGGCTACGACGTACGCATCGAGGACTCGCCCAAGGTCTACGCCGACCCGGCGTACATGGCCGGCGTGGACCTGGTGATGCAGTGCATGACGATGTCCACGATCGAGCGGGAGGAGTTCGCGGGGCTGCGCACGGCCGTCGAGAACGGGACCGGGCTCGCCGGATGGCACGGCGGGATCGCCGACTCCTACCGGAACACCGCGGACTATCTGCACCTCATCGGCGGCCAGTTCGCCTGCCACCCCGGCAAACACCCCGACGAGCGCAAGGGCGAGCAGGCGGACAACTACGTCCCGTACACGGTAAACATGCTCCCGGTCGCGGCCGAACACCCCATCACGGAGGGCATCGAGGACTTCGACCTCGTCACCGAGCAGTACTGGGTCCTCGCCGACGACTACATCGACGTGCTCGCCACCACCACGCAGAAGATCCGCGCCTGGGACCCGTGGCACCGGGAGGTCACTTCGCCGGCCATCTGGACGCGGAGGTGGGGCAAGGGCCGCATCTTCGTGTGCACACCGGGACACCACGTCGAGGACCTCGAGCACCCGAGCGTGCGCACCATCGTCGAGAGGGGCCTGCTGTGGGCAAGCCGTTGAACGTGGGCAGGCCGTTGAACGTCGGCATCATCGGGTGCGGGACGATCGTGGGCCAGTACCTGGCCAGTCTGCGCAGGCTCGCCGACATCGAGCTGGTCGCCGTGGCGGATCTGGACGCGGACCGGGCGCGCGCGGTGGCGAAGGAGTGGGACGGGGACGTACGCGCGGTCCCCGTCGACGAGTTGCTCGCATCCGACGACGTGGACCTCGTCCTCAACCTCACGATCCCCGCCGCGCACGCCGAGATAGCCCTCAAGGCGATCGCGGCAGGCAAGCACGTGTACGGCGAGAAGCCGCTCGCGGCCACCACGGACGAGGCCCGCCAGGTGCTGGAGGCCGCGCGGCAGGCGGGCGTCGTCGTCGGCTGCGCGCCGGACACGGTGCTCGGCACCGGCATCCAGACCGCGCGCAAGGCCATCGACGACGGACTCATCGGCCGCCCGGTCGCGGCCACGGCCACGATGGTGACCCCCGGCCACGAACGCTGGCACCCCGCCCCGGACTTCTACTACGCGCCGGGCGGCGGCCCGCTCCTCGACATGGGCCCGTACTACATCACGGCCCTGGTCACCCTCCTCGGACCGGTCACCTCGGTGATCGGCGCCGCGAGTCATCCCCGCTCCGAGCGGGAGATCGGGAGCGGCCCGCGGGCCGGTGAGCGGGTGCCGGTCGAGGTCGACACCCATGTCACGGGGGTGCTGGTGCACGAGTCCGGCGCGCTTTCGACGCTCGTGGTGAGCTTCGACGCGGTCGCGACACACTCCTCGAACATCGAGGTCCACGGGCCTCAGGGGTCCCTCGCGGTCCCCGACCCGAACCACTTCGCCGGCGACACACGCCTGTTCCGCCTCGGCGCCGAGACCTGGGAAACCCTCCCGGTCTCCGCCGGCTACAGCGACTCGGGCCGCGGCTACGGCATCGCCGATCTGGCCGCCACGCCCCCGACGCACCAGCCGCGTGCGTCGGGCACGCTGGCGTACCACGTGCTCGACATCATGGAGTCCCTGCTCGCCTCGGCGGCAGGCGGCAGCTCCGTCACGGTGTCGAGCCGCGCACCGCGTCCGGCGCCGGTGCCGCTCGCCGACCTGTCGCGTACGGGGGTGGGCGCGCCCTAGCCGGAGCCGATCGGGGTCAGACGCGCACGGGCTCATCGACGACCGGTGGCGCCGGGAGCACGGGCTCCCAGGCGAACGGCGGGTCGGGGAGCTCGGGCCGGAGCACCGAGGCGACCTCGGACTGGAACAGTTCGAGGGAGTCGCGGTGCTGAGTGTCCGTCAGTCCGCCGCCGTCCGCGTGCAGATGCAGCACCGAGTGCCCGAACCGCTCGTGGTAGCGGTGCACCTTCTCGATGATCTGTTGCGGGCTGCCGATCAGGGCCGAGCTGCGTTCGACGAAGTCCTCCACGGTCTCGAAGACCACCGGGAGCCCGGACTGCCGCTGGAACGCCAGCGTCGACTCGAAGATCGGCCGGTAGACCTTCACCGCCTCCTGGGAGGTGCGGGCCACGTACAGCCCGGCCGTACCGGCGCCGACGGCGATCTTGGCCGGGTCGTGGCCGTAGTGCTCCCAGCGCTCGCGGTAGTGGCGGATCAACTCGGCGTACGGCTCGATGGGGTTGGTGACGTTGGCCGAGAACAGCGGGTCGCCGTAGCGGGCCGCGAGGTCCACGGACTCCTTGCTGGTGGCGCTGCCGTGCCAGACCCTGACCGGCTGCTGGTACGGCCGCGGCCACACCTCGGCATCGGTCAGCGGCGGGCGGAACCGGGTCGCCGCGGTGACCTTGTCCTGCCGCCAGAGCTTGCGGAACACCTCGTAGCTCTCGGCGTTGCGGTCCCACTGATCCTCGGGCGTGACGTGGAACAGCTCGCGCTGGGCCGTCCCGTTGCCCTTGCCGATGATCAGGTCGAGGCGCCCGTCGGAGAGATGGTCGAGCGTGGCGTAGTCCTCGTAGGCACGCACGGGGTCGAGGAGGCTGAGCGTGGTCACCGCCGTGAAGAGGCGGATGCGTCTGGTCAGCGCGGCGATGTGGCTGAGCACGACGGTCGGCGAGGAAGAGATGAACGGCCGCTCGTGCCGCTCCCCCACACCGAACCCGTCGAACCCCAACTCCTCGGCGAGTACCGCGTGTTCGAGCACCTCGCGGAACCGGTCGTGGGTCGGCTTCTGGATGCCGGTGACCGGGTCGGGCCGGTGGGTGATCAGGGTGATGGCGAGGAACTTCATGAGGCCACCTGCTCGCCGCGCAGGTCGGTGGTCGTGGGCCAGGGGAAGGTGAGGGACACAGGGGTTCTCCGATCGGGGGCGCCTGTGATAGCGAGCCGTTGTCACAGCAGGCCGTGCCGGGGCGGACGGGTCCGGTTGAGTACGTAGCGGCCGACGTGCTGGACCTTCCAGCGGCCCGGATCGTGCAGGGTGTGAGTGCGGGCATCACGCCAATGGCGGTGCAGATCAAGAGAGTTGAGGGCCGAACGGGTGCCGGAGACCTCGAAGAGGGCGCTGGCCGTCTCCACGGCGGTCTCGGCCGCCGTGACCTTCGCCGCGGCCACCGCGATCGACGCCTCCGCCGCCGTGTCGTCGGTGAGGCCGGCGCGGGCGGCGTCCACGGACCTGGCCGCGGCGGCGAGCAGCGCATCCGCGGCCCGTACCCGGATGGCCAGTTCACCGAATCGCTGGATCAGCAGCGGGTCGTCGGCGGCGGTCGCGTGCCCCTCGTCGACGCTCTCGAACCAGGGACGGCTCTTGGTGCGGACGAACTCCACCGCCTCCCCCAGCGCGCCGGAGGCGATCCCGGCATCGATGGCGGCGTGCAGCAACTGGGCCACCGCGCCGTGCAGTTGCGGCCCCTGGAACGTGAGGTGGTGGGGCACGACCCGGTCGGCCGGCACGGGCACCGACTCCAGGCGGACGGTTCCGCTGGCGGTGGTGCGCTGCCCCATGCCGTCCCAGTCGTCCACCACCGTGAGACCGGGCGCATCCCGCGGCACGTACGCCACGTGCAGGGTGTCGTCGTCCGCGCGGGCGAGGACGGGGATCCAGTGGGCGAACAGCGCCCCGGTGGAGTAGTGCTTGACGCCGTCGAGGACGTACGCCCCGTCCGGCCCTCGCGCGAGCCGGGTGCGGATGTCCTGAACGTGCCGGGTGCCCGCCTCGGACTGGGCGTTGCCGAACCGCTTCCCCCGCAGCACCTCGCCGAAGAAGAACTCCTGCTGCTCGCGCGCGCCTTGCCGGCGCAGCACGTTGACGTACACGAAGTGGCTCTGCGGGATCTGCGCCAGGCTGGCGTCGGCGGCGGCGAGCAGCCGGAAGATCTCCGCGAGCGTCTCGGTACGGATGTCCGCGCCGCCGAACTCCTCGGGCACCGTCACACCGAGCAGCCCGGAGGCCGAGAGCCGTTCCAGCTCCGCGCGCGGGAGCCTGCGCGACGTGTCCCGCTCGACGGCCTCCTTGCGGAATTCCGCGGCGAGTTCGGCGGCGACGGCCAGGGCCTCGGCGTCGTCGGCGAGCACGGTCGCGGCGCTCATCCGGTGGCCGCGAGGAGCTTCGTGCGGCCGCCCAGCGCGGCGGAGAACTGGTCGGTGACCTGGGCCAGTGCCTCCGCCGAGCCGGGCGCCACGGTCAGCGTGCCGTCGTCGCCCACCTTGATGTCCTTGTCGAGGGTGAACCAGCCCGGCGTGATGTGCGCGGGCCCCATGGAGGAGAGGACCGGACGCAGGGCGTAGTCGATCGCCAGCACATGGGCGGTGGAGCCGCCGGTGGCCAGCGGGAGCACCGTCTTTCCGGCCAGCGCGTACTGCGGGAGCAGGTCGAGGAGCGACTTCAGCAGCCCCGAGTAGGCGGCCTTGTAGACCGGCGTGCCGACCACGACTCCGTCCGCCCGCTCGAACAGGGCGGTGGCCTCGACGATCGCGGGATGCCGGAAGTCGGCGTGGAGCAGGGCTTCGGCCGGGATCGTACGCACGTCGAGCGGGATCACCTCGTGCCCCTGACCGGCGAGCCGGGTGTCGAGTGCGCGTAGGAGACGGGCGGTGCGGGAGGTGGGGGACGGACTGCCGGAGACGGACAGGACGGTGGCCATGGGGCCTTCTTTCTGGGTTCGGGACGGCCGCGAAGGGGCGGGCGGAGGCGGTGGGGGTCAGGCGTGGGCCGGGACGGACTCGGCGTCCGCGTCGGCGGCCTGCGCCTCCAGTTCACGTACGAGGGGCAGCACGCGCCTGCCGAAGTACTCGACCTCTTCCTTGTAGTGCAGGAAGCCGAGCAGGAGGAGGTCGACGCCGAGCCGCTTGTAGGCGACGATGCGCTCGGCGATCTGCTCGGGTGTGCCGATCAGTCCCGTACGGAAGCCGTCGTTGTACTGGACGAGGTCATCGAAGGTGGAGTCCTGCCACATGCCCTTGCCGTCGGCGCTGGAGCGGCCGGCCTGCTGGACGGCGTCGCGGAATCCGTGGACGGCCTCGGTGTCCGCCTTGGCGACGATCTCGCGGAGGGTCTCGCGGGCCTCGGCCTCGGTGTCGCGGGCGATGAGGAAGCCGTTGAGCCCGAACTTCGGTGCTGTGCGGCCCACTTGGGCGGCTGACGCACGGACGTCGTTGATCTGCTCGGTGACTCCGTCGAAGTCCTTGCCGTTGCTGAAGTACCAGTCGGAGACGCGGCCCGCCATGGCGCGGGCGGCGGTGGAGTTGCCGCCCTGGAAGATCTCCGGGTTGGGCCGCTCGGGGGTGTTCAGGGGCTTGGGCTTCAGGGAGAAGTCACGCACCCGGTAGAAGTCCCCGGCGAGTTCGACGTGGTCCTCGGTCCAGATGGCCCGCAGGGCGCGGATGAACTCCTCCGCGCGGCGGTAGCGCTCGTCGTGCTCCAGCCACGGTTCGCCGAGAGCCGTGAACTCGCCCTTGAACCAGCCGGACACGACGTTGACGGCGAAGCGGCCGTTCGACAAGTGGTCGGCGGTGGCGCCGAGTTTGGCGAGGACACCCGGGTGCCACAGGCCGGGGTGGACGGCGGCGATGACCTTGAGCCGCTCGGTGGCGAGCAGCAGCGCGAGGCTGAAGCTGGTCGACTCGTGCTGGAACTCGGCGCCGTAACTTGCCATGTAGCGGACCTGGCTGAGGGCGTAGTCGAAACCGTTGTTCTCGGCGAGCACGGCCAGTTCGCGGTTGTACTCGTAGCCCCAGTCGGTGCGTTGCTCGATGGTGCTGGTGACGAGGCCACCGCTCACGTTCGGCACCCAGTAGGCGAAGCGGACGGGGTCGGTTCCCGGTGGTACAGGCATGGGGGTCTCCTGGCGAAGGCGCGCACGGAAGAGACACGTGCGCTGGCAGGCACAAGGGTTCGGTGGCCCGGATCGGGGCGCACGGGGGGCGACGTTCCCGGAAGAGGGACGTCAGCGGGTGGAATCCGCGGCGGGGGGGAAGGGGAGCGACGCGTGTGCGAAGGCTTTCGCGGGGGTGCGCTCAGACCCGACAACGACAGAAGGAGCTGGAGACACGCGCGAGATCGACGTGGCGTCGCTGCGTGAGGTCCTGTCGCTTCATGTCCTCGATCAAAGCAGCGGGATGTCCGGCCGGTCAACAGCGCCCGGACCGGATTCCACATTCTGAGAGATTCTGAGAGCCGGAAGTCGCCGTCACACCACTGTGACCGGATGCCGGACCACCGCGTCGAAGAGGTACCCCTGTGTGTTGGGCACCGCGACGTCCGGCTGACTGCGGCCCGCGGTATCGGTGGCTCGGGCCAGGACATGGGTGGCGCCGGGGGTGTCGGGCTTCCAGGGCACGGACCAGCGGGTCCAGGTGCCCGCGCGGGGCCGGTCGTGCAGCCGGGCGGGCCGCCAGTTGGCCCCGCCGTCGGTACTGACATCGACCCGCGCGACGCCGCCCGCGCCCGACCAGGACCGGCCGTGCAGCACCTGTCCCTCGCCCAGCGGGAACCGGGCGCCGCTCGCCAGCTCGAAGGCGCTCTTGATGGTCTGCCGGGTCAGCGGCGCGCTGCCGTTCTCCGGGTGGCCGGGGCCGAACAGCCGGTAGAAGGTGGTGTTCCACGGTGAGAACAGCGGCTGCGCGGACACCTCGATGTCACCGACCCACTTGATCGAGGCGATCCCCACCCACGAGGGGACCAGCACGCGCACCGGATGGCCGTGGTCGTACGGCAGCGGCTCGCCGTTCATCTCGTACGCGAGCAGGACGTCGTCCAGCGCCTTGGCCAGCGGCAGCGGACGCCGCACCCGGCCGAGGTTCTCCCCTTCGCTGACGTACTCGGCGTCCAGCCCACGCGGTTGTACGTCGACGGCGCGCGACGACAGCCCCGCCTTCCGCAGTACGTCGCCCAGGCGCGCCCCGCGCCATCGGGCGACGCCGACCGCGCCCAGTGTCCACGGGGTCCCGGTCACCGTCTCGCCCTGCTGGGACGTGTAATAGCTGCGCCCGTTCCCGGCGCACTCGACGAACGCGGTCCGGGTGACGGCGGGCAGGGCCCGCAGATCGTCGTAGCCGAACTCCACGGGCCTGTCCTCGCCGTGCGCGCCCCGCAGCCCGCTGCCCCACAGCCGCAACCGCCAGTCGTCTGCGTCCAGGACGGGCGTTGCGGTGTGATTGCGGACGAAGAACCGCTCGTTGGGCGTGAGATGGCCGGTCCCGCGCAGCGCCTCCCAGCGGGTCTCGGCGTTGGTGCCGCGCTGGATGAACCACTCGGGCGGCAGCGGTTTCACGATGGGCGCGTCGGCGGCGTGGGCGGGACGCGGGGTGGGGAGCGCGGTGGCGGCGGCGGTGGCGGCGAGCAGGGTGAGCAGCCGGCGGCGGCTGACCCCGTCCGCACGGGCGTCCCCGGCCAGCCACTGACGCAGCCTGCGCCGGTCGTAGGCGGTTTCGTCGAGGCGGGGTGCGGGGTGGGGCACGGCGGATTCAGGCATGGCGGGTCCTCGTGATCAGCGGGTGGGGCGGCGGCGCGCGGGACGTCCGGCCGCTGGACCTGCACACCCAACAGGGCTTCCGTATACGGCAGTTGGGAACCGGCCCGCGGCGGCGAGTGATCAGTCGGATTACCGACACAGCGCGGCAGCGACGCGGACGAGGTCCACGGCGCGGCGACGCGTCAGAGGCTCCAGCGGAGGCATGGCGCGATGCAAGCACGCGGGGCGAGAGGGTGTCAACGACGCCTCGTCTCAAGGTGGTTGAGCGTCGGTGGAGCGGACGGCGGGGCGCGGCACCACGGTCACGCCCCCGGCCGCCGACGGGCCTCGGCGTGTCCCGGCCCCCGCACCCTCCCCGCTGGCATCATGACGCCAGTGCGTCACGCGGAACCGGCGACGTACCCAGCCGATGGACGAACCACGGGGGCGTGGACATGCATGGCGGCAAGGTCGCGATCGTAGGCGGAAGCATCGCGGGATGCGCGGCGGCGCTCGCGCTGCGGCGTGGCGGGGCCGACGAGGTCACCGTGTACGAGCGCGCGGCGGGCCGCCTGGCCGACCGTGGCGTCGGCCTCGCCATGCACAACGCCCGTTACGCCGAACTGGAGTCGGCCGGCCTCGTCGACGCGTCGATGCCGTACCACCAGGTCGCCCGTCGCCGCTGGTACGTGCGGGACGACGCGGCGGCGAGCGGCCCGCTGGGGCGCGAGCTCGCGGTGCTGCCGTTCCCGTTCCGCACCTACAACTGGGGCCCGCTCTGGCGGGAGTTGCGCGGTCGGGTGCCCGAGGCGGTCGACTTCCGGCACGGCTCGACGGTCGAGGCGGTCGAGGTGACGCCGGATGGCGCCGCGGTGCACGCGGACGGGCGCACCGAGCGCTACGACGTGGTGATCGGTGCGGACGGTTACCGGTCGGCGGTCCGCGCGGCCGTGCACCCCGACGTCCGGCCGGGGTACGCCGGATACCTGGCCTGGCGCGGCGCCTACCCGTCGGACCGGTTGCGCGATCCCGACCTGTGGGCCGAGGACGAGTGCGTGTACGTCGTCTTCCCGGGCGGACACCTCGTCACGTACCGCATCCCGGACGGCGTCCAGGGCGGTCACCGGGTCAACTGGGTTCTGTACACGGCCCCGCCACCCGGACTCGACCAGGGCCTGCAGACCCCCACGACCCTGCCTCCGGGCACGGCGGGCGACGGTCTCCGCGCCCATCTCGCTTACGTGGCCGATGAGTTGTTGCCCACGTTCTGGGGTGACGTGGTGCGGGCGACGACACACGACGAGCTGTTCCTGCAGCCCCTCTACGACTTCACGGCGCCGCGTTACGCGGTGGGCAGGGCGCTGCTGATGGGCGACGCCGCCACGGTCGCCCGCCCGCACACGGGCGCGGGCGCCGTCAAGGCGCTGCAGGACGCCATGGCCCTCCAGTCGGCCCTGACCTCCGCGTCCACCTGGCCGGAGGCCCTGTCCGCGTACGACGCCGACCGCGCGCCCACCGGGCGGGTCATGGTCGACCTCGGCCGGCGCCTCGGCCGTGGCCTGGTCCAGGAGACCCCGGACTGGCGGTCCCTCGACCAGGCGGGCCTGGAGGCGTGGTGGCAACGGGCGGACGGGACGGGGGCGTTCGGCGGGGCGCCCCAGGCGCGTACGTGAACACATTTCGGGCATGCAAGAAGCAGCGACTGCCGCCGGACCGAACACCCCGGCGGGACGCCGCCGAGCGTGGGGGAGGGAAGCTCCCCTTCCCTCCCCCACGCGGACGCCCTGCACGGGGCGGAGAGCACGGGAGGCCGCTCCGCACAGCACATGACAGGGCGTGAGCTGGGGCCGCCGAAGGTCGGCGACGCGGCCCCAGCGGCCTGCGGTCTGCACAAAGGGGCCCGGGGACAGGGGGCCGTGGCGGCGCGCAACCGCGACCGCCGCAACCGAACGTACAACCCTTACCCAGAGTTCGTCAGGTCTTCCGCCAGACAACCCGCACGCGGAGTCGTACTCCCGGCTCGTCCTCGGGCCCGTCCGCCCGCCGCGCGAAGAAGCCCGGGCCCCGGACGTACGGTCAGCTGTCCCCGCCCTGCCCCGCGCTGCCCATCGGACCGACCTTGACGGCGGAACCGGAGCCGTCGGTGACCGGCAGGCTGGCGCCGCCCGGCCACGCCAGGGAGAACGACTTCGTCTCGTCGGGCGGGGTGACTACCAGCGTGCTGACCTTGACGCCGGAGCCGCCCGAGTCGTTGATCGGGTAGGTGACACCGAAGAACACCGACTTGCCGCTCTCCAGGGTCATCGGCGTGGACTCCTGACCGCTGCGCTGCGCGGACAGGTCCCCCTCGCTGGTCTTCAGGTCGACGCCGGCGTATCCGGACAGGACGCAGCCCTGGTCGCCGCGGTTCTTGAACTCGACCGCGACCGTGCCCTCCGTGTCCCCGCCGACGGTGGCGTCCGCCGCGGTGATGTCCAGGTCGTCGGTGCGGCACTTCTCGGCCCCGGTGTTCGCGTCGGAACCGCTGCCGCCGGCCGTGCCCTGCCCGTCCCCTTCGCCGCCCTCGCCCGTGGAGTCCGTCCCGCCGCCCTGCTCCGAACCGCCGCCCGTGGACGAGGCGGAGGAGGACGCGGAGGACTCCGACGACGAGCCGCCCTGTGCCACGTCGTCGCCGTTGCAGGCCGTCAGCGACAGTCCCGCGGCGACGGCCAGGGCGGCGAAGGTGAGCTTGCGAACGCTGCGAACACGCATGGATTCTTCCTCGGTCTTGGTGGGAGGTGGGAGGTGGCCGACCGCTCGGGCCGAGTCGGTACGAGCGGCCGTCTCTGATCACCAGGACCCCACCGACCGGGCGAACCGTTCCGCCCACGTTCCCCCTAAGACATGGCTGTTACGTACACGCGGTTGCACGACGGGTGCGACCACGGGCCCCAGGCCGCGGAGGGCCCGGCGAGAGCGGGGTTCCCGCGCCCCCTGCCTCGCCGGTACGCGGCCGTCATCCGCCGGGACAGACTCGTGACCCGGAAGATCTTGACCACATGACCGGCTCCATACATGAGTGGCGTCGCGGTCGCCTGGGAGTCGAAGTTCCGGTGGGAGACGCGGGAGGAGTACCTGGGTCACCGGGACCCCCAGGGCCTGGCCCGGTTCCACCGCTGCGGCAAGGTCATGCTGGACGTACCGCTGCTGCCACGCCAGAAGATGACCGCCCTCTTCAACCGCGCTGGTGTCCCCTACGAGGGGTGGGACACCGAGACGCTCGCGCGGCGGGTGCGCGGCTTGGACACCGGCTCGTACTTCCCGCCCAAGCCCGTGCACCGCGAGGAGTTCTTCGGCGATCCGCACGGCAGCCTGGGGGCCGTCTACACCCCGATGCCGGATACGTGAACGACCCCCGCCTGGCCGCGGCCAACCTGGCGGCCGCCGCAGCGCATCGGGGCGCCCGCTTCGCCTTCAGGCAACGGGTCACGTCGCTCACCCGCGCAGGAACCGTCTGGCGCGCGACGATCGACGGCCGGGACCCCGTAGAGGCCCCCGTCGTCGTGAACGCCGCGGGACCGCGGTCGAGCGCCGTGAAAAGGATGGTCGGCGCCACGGACGACTTCACCATCGGCGTGGCCCCGATGCGCCAGGAAGTGCACCACGTACCCGCCCCGTCCCAACTCCTTGCGCCGGACGCCGAGTTCTTCGTCATCAGCGACATGGACCTGGGCACGTACATGCGCCCCGAGACCGGCGGGAACCTGCTCGTAGGCGGCACCGAGCCGGAGTGCGATCCGCTGGAGTGGATCGAGGATCCGGACGCCGCGAACCCGCACCCCACCGTGGCGCGCTTCGAGGCCCAAGTCACCCGCGCCGCCCGGCGCTTCCCCGACCTCACCGTCCCGAACCGCCCCCAGGGCGTCGCCGGCGTGTACGACGTCGCCGACGACTGGACGCCCATCTACGACAAGACGGCCCTGCCGGGCTTCTACGTCGCCATCGGCACCAGCGGCAACCAGTTCAAGAACGCGCCGATCATCGGCTCCCTCATGGACCGGATCATCGACTCCGTCGAGAACGGCCACGATCACGACGCCGACCCGGTCCACTACACCTGCCCACACGCCGGCCACGACGTCGACCTGGGCACCTTCTCCCGAAAGCGCGAGGCCAACACCGAATCATCGGGCACGGTCCTGGGGTAGTCACGCGCCGGGCGCCAGGCGGATCCCTCGCACGCCGGGACCATGTCACTTCATCCGCGGCCGACAACGACGCAGCTCGGCCACCCCTTCACCGTTCACGATCTCGTCCGCGACGAGCCGCCCGACGGTGGGCGCCAGGGTGACACCGGAGTGCATGACGGCAACGTAGGCGGACCGGTCCCTCGTCACGTATCCGATGAGGGGGCCATGCGCGGGCATGGGACGGCTGCCGGTGCGGTGGCCGAGCAGCCGACACCGGTCGCCGCCACGGAAGGCCGTCTGCACATGCCGGAACGCGTCGTGCACGGCCCGCTCACGTGCCGCTCGCCCGGGAACGCACGGCAGTGCGAGCAGAAGCTCCCCGTCACGCACCTCCCGGACCTCGAAATCGGGGCTCACCGCGATGGTCCTGACCAGTCCGGGCGGTGCGCTGACACGCACCAGGGTGGCCGGGGAGGCACCGACGGGCAGGTCGGCCGGCAACGGTGCGCAGATCTTCGCAACGCCGGTCCCCGCAGCGACCACGACAGTGCCGGCGGCCCGCGCCCCGACCGACGACAGCACCCCCACGACACGTTCACCGGACAACTGCAGCGCGCTGACGGCCGTTTCGTAACGCACGATCGCTCCGTGGGCAGTGGCCCCGGCGAGGAGGGCGCGGGTCAACGCCGGGGCATCGACACCGATGTCGCTGGGAACGTGAACGGCCCGCTCCGGAGGATCCCGGAGGTTCGGCTCCAGGGCGGCGAGGTCCCTCGCCCCGATACGGAACCGCCCTGACTCCAGCCGCGACGCCTCGGTCGGCTCACCTCCCCAATGCACCGATCCGGTACGCCGGACGGTGAAGCTCGGCAGTTCGCCCTCCAACCGCCGGTAGTCCGCCAGCACGTACTCACGCAGCTCTCGCGCCCCACCGGGCCAGTCACCACCCGCCCCACCGACCCAGGCGAAGGAGTCCCCGGTCACCCCGGTGGCCGGCTCCGCCCCCTGCTCGAGCACGGTGACCGGAACACCCCGACGGGCCAGGTGGTATGCCACCGAGGCCCCGACAATGCCCGCACCGAGCACAACAACGGCTGCCATGAAGTCCTTTGCGATAGCCCGTGCGCCCGCCCGGTCCGGAGCCGCGGCCGCACAGACACAGTCGGGCGGCAATGGATCAGACCGCAACAGATTTACAGCGCAGTGCGCCTTTCGAGGCGGGTGTTCTTGCGGAGGGTGATCGACATCAGGTCGCTGGGTGCGTCCAGTTCGAGGCGGTGCCAGCGACCGCGGGGGACGACCGCAGCGGTGCCCGCCTGCAACTGGACCATGTCCTCGGTACCGACCCCGTCGGGGCGGAAGTACAGGCGGACACCCCCGGTCAGACAGCACACCGCCTCCTCGGCCTCCGGGTGCATCTCCCAGTGGTCGGCGTGGACGTCGGCGTCGGTCTCGACGTGGAACGTGGCGATCTGCCAGGCGCCGGAGTCGCCGCCGGCCATCTGCCGTTCGGCGGCTTGGACAGCGCCGTCGGCGCTGAAGCGCAGGGCCGAGGTGAACAGGTCGATGCTGGTGGTTGTCATGACGGGGTTCCTTCCAACTTCTGTGCGGGGGCGGTGGGTTGTGGAGGTCGCACGACGACGCGGCGGCGTGGCAGCACACCGATGGCCACGACCGCCGCCAGCAGGAGGACGGCAGCGGCCAGGGCCAGGCCCAGGGCATAGCCGTCGTTGAGCGCGGCGGGCCCCGTGCGCACGTACCCGTCCGGGGCCTAGCACCACTCCGGGCCTCCCCGTGGGTTTCTGTACATGTAAGAAAAGATAGCGCCGAGGGTCGTCCCTGTCGACTCCTGGGGGATGATGGGGGCATGCAGCAGCCGTCAACACCGCGCAAAACCCCGGGCCGGCCTCCCCGTATCTCTCGTGACGAGATCATCGGGACAGCTCGCCGGATCGTGACCGAGGAAGGCGTGCGCAAACTGACCATGCGTCGGCTGGCCGGCGAGATCGGCAGTACGCCGATGGCGCTCTACCACCACGTGCGCGACAAGGAAGAACTGCTCGTCCTGCTGCTGGACGACTACGCGGCGCGGGCGCTGACCCGCCCCGAACTTCCCGCCCGCCCGCGCGAGCGGGTCGTTGTCGCCGCCGCGGCGATCCACGAGGCACTCGCTGCCTGCCCGTGGATCGTGGAGGTGTTGACCGCCGACGACTTGATGTCCATGTCCGCGCTGTGGTTCGTCGAGCAGATCGTCGACGGCCTGGTCGAGTGCGGCCTCTCCCTCGACCAGGCCGTGCACGGCTACCGCGCGATCTGGTACTACACCGCGGGCGAAATCGTGATCAGGACGACGGCGGCCCGGCGTCGCGCCGACGACGACCGTACGACCTACCGGGAACAGGTCTTCGCCGATCTCGACCCGAGCGAACTGCCGCGCTTGGCGCAGGCCGCGGACCTCTGGGCGCCCCTGACCGCGAAAGACACTTACAAGGACGGTCTACGAGCCCTGGTGGACGGACTTACCGTCAGTCGTTGACGAGACCCGCTGCCGATGCGGCCGGCCCCGTCACCGGTACCTGAGTCCGAACCCCCGCTCGTACAGCGGATGCGCCGTGTCGTCGGGTACGTCGCCCCGCTGCGCCTCCACCTCCTTCATCGAGGACGGCAGCTCGAAGGGGAGTCTGCCGTTCGGGGTCCGGGCGCCGAAGATCGTGTCGAGCAGGACGGTGTCGGAGACGCCGAAGTTGGCCAGGACCGCGTCGGCGGTGCGGGTGATGTTGGTCAGGATCAGGGGGCGGGTCAGTTTGGGGACGGCGACCGTCGGGGTGCCGGTGGACGCGGCCTTGCGCAGGGCCTGGTACGCGGGGTCGGAGGTGGGGAATTCCAGGCCCGTGAGGTCGGAGCCGGCCCTGGGGTCCGCGAGTCGGACCACCGCCAGGTCGGCGTCGGCCGGGTCGTCGACCACCTTCAGGCCGCGTGCCTTCGCCTCGTCGGCGGAGACGCCGTGCAGGTAGACGGTGCGGACCCGGTCGCCGCGCGCGGGCAGGGTTCGGTCGCTGTTCTTGAGGAGGGTGAGGGAGTCGGACTGGGCCTTGTCACCAATCGCCTGGAATGCGGCGTTGCCGACCAGGCGTCCGGCCGCCTCTTCGTTCACGTACGGGTGCTCGAACAGGCCGAGGCGGAATTTCTGCTCCAGCACGCGGCGGGCCGCCTCGTTCACCCGCTGCTCGCCGACCAGCTTCTGCCGTACGGCCTGGACGACGTACGAGGGTTGGTCGCTGCCGCCGATCTGGTCGACGCCGGCGTTGAGAGTGAGCGCCGTGCGCTGGAGGATCGATCGGGTCTCGACGCCCCACGGCATGCCGACGCCCCACGGTCCGATGAAGGACGCCGGGGGCCGGTTGTCGAGGCACTGCTGCGGGCAGTCGCCGGTGATGCCCCAGTCCGAGACGATGACACCGTCGAACTTGTAGGTGCCGCGCAGAAAGTCGTTCAGGAGGTACGAGTTGAAGCCCGCGCCGACCTGGTCCAGCTTGTGGCCCTTGTACGTGAGGTCCTTGAGGATCGAGTACGTGGGCATGATGCCGGAGGTGTGCGCGGCGAACGCGCCCTTGAACGGCGTGATGTGGTCGGCGAAGTTCTTGCCGGGGAACGTGGCGTAGCGGCCGTAGTAGTAGTGGCTGTCGTAGCCGTTCGCCTGGGCGCCGTAGCCCACCCAGTGTTTCGTGACGGTGGCCGCGCTGTCGGGGCCGAGGCCGTCGGCGCCGTGCTGCATTCCCTTGACGTAGGCGTTCACTTGGCGGCCCGCGCTCTCCGGGTCCGAGCCGAAGGTGCCGTCGATGCGGGTCCAGCGGGGCTCGGTGGCTATGTCGGCCTGCGGCGACAGGCCTTCGGTGATGCCCACGGCGCGGTACTCGCGGCGGACGATGTCACCGAGCCGCCCGGTGAGCCGGGTGTTGTGGGCGGCGGCGATGCCGATGGCGTCGGGCATGGCCGTCGTGCCCGCGCCGGCGACGGTCTGGCCCTCGACCACGGAGAACCCGTTGCGCGGGTCGGTGGAGATCACGGCGGGGATGCCGAGGCGTTGCTTCTCGGCGATCGCCTGCACGCTGTTGTTGGCCGCGGCGACCTTCTCCGGGGACTTCGACAGGCGGGTGATGGCGGTGGTGACGTGGCGGTCGCCGACCAGTTGGGCCGTCGCGGCCGGGTCGTAGCCGTCGCCCGATGTGGGGAGGTTGCCGTGGACGAGGAGGCCCGCCTTCTCCTCCAGGGTCATCCGGGACAGCAGGTCGCGGGCGCGGGCGGTGGCGCTCAACCGCCAGTCCTCGTAGGGGGTGAGGCGGCCGTCGCGGTTGAGGTCGCGGAAGCGGATGCCGTCCTTGGCCAGGATCGGTACGTCGCGTGATTCCAGGCGGGGCTGAGCGGACGGTTTCCCGTGGGCGCCGGCCGGTGCGGTGAGCATGCCCGGCTGGGCGACGAGGGCGGCGACGGTGGTGACGGCGGCCCCGAGGGCCAGTCTTCGCCGGCCGCCCGTGGGGTGATTGTGTGAACGCATGCGTTCCTCTCCATCGAGGTCCACTTGAGCGCGTACAGGGCCGTGCAGGGCCTCTTGCAGCCGATTCGCCGTGTGACGGGCGGCGGCAGCGGAGGGCCACGTCTTCATGCTGTGAAGCGATAGAGCACCGGAGCGCCTTCAAAGTAGGTTGCAGGTTCAAGCAATACAAGAGCTGTGACAGGCGAAGTGCCCCGCTGACGCTCCGGCAGCTCCCCCGGGCCCGCCCTCCTTGATCCTCGACCTCTACGATCAGGTGGCGCTTCGCCGTCGAACGCCCGAGCCTCACCGGCCGAGTTCGACGTCGGGCGGTATCGGGCAGTCGAGGAGAGGAACGTCATGCGTGCTCGGAACATCGGTGCGGCGGCCGCCACCGCGTTGGCGGTGGTCGCCGCCCGCGACCTCGTGCAGAAGAAGCACGCACTGCTGCGGAACTTCCCCGTGATCGGGCACGCCCGGTACCTGCTGGAGACGATCGGCCCTGAGCTGCGCCAGTACGTCGTGACGTCCAACGACGAGGAGCGTCCCTTCAGCCGTGACCAGCGCAGCTGGATCTACGCGTCGGCGAAGGAGGAGAACAACTACTTCGGGTTCGGCACCGACAACGACGTCGAGCACGTGCAGGGCCACGCGTACGTCAAGCAGCGCACGTTCGCCGGGCCGCTCCCCGACCTGCACGACCCGCAGGCCCCGCTGCCCTCGGCGAAGGTGCTCGGCGGGCCGCGCGGGCGCGCCAAGGCGTTCCGGCCGGCGAGCGTCGTGAACATCTCGGCGATGAGCTTCGGTTCGCTGTCCGGCGCGGCGATCACGGCGCTCAACAAGGGCGCCGCGCTGGCCGGAACCATGCACAACACCGGTGAGGGCGGCCTCTCCTCGTACCACCGCAGCGGCGGTGACCTGATCCTCCAGATCGGCACGTCGTACTTCGGCTGCCGCAACGAGGACGGCACGTTCAACCTCGACAAGCTCAAGGCCGTCGTCGAGAGCGCTCCCGTCAAGGCGCTGGAGATCAAGCTCTCGCAAGGCGCCAAGCCGGGGCTCGGCGGGATGCTGCCCGGTGCGAAGGTGACCCCCGAGATCGCCGAGATCCGCGGCATCCCGGCGGGCAAGGACTGCGCCTCGCCCTCGCGGCACACCGCGTTCCACGACGTGGACTCGCTGCTGGACTTCGTTGAGCTGCTCGCCACCGAGACCGGGCTCCCGGTCGGCATCAAGAGCGCGGTCGGCGAGATGAGCTTCTGGGAGGAGCTCGCCACCCTGATGGCGCGCGGTGACCGCGGCGTCGACTTCGTGACCATCGACGGCGGGGAGGGTGGCACCGGCGCCGCTCCCCTGATCTTCAGCGACTCGGTGTCGCTGCCGTTCCGGATGGGCTTCTCGCGCGTCTACAGCACGTTCGCGGAACGTGGCCTGACCGACAAGCTCACCTTCATCGGCTCCGGCAAGCTCGGCCTGCCCGAGAACGCCGCGGTCGCCTTCGCCCTGGGCGTCGACATGATCAACGTGGCCCGCGAGGCGATGTTGTCCATAGGGTGCATCCAGGCGCAGAAGTGCCACACCGACAAGTGCCCCACCGGCATCGCCACCCAGGACCCCTGGCTGGTGCGGGGCGTGGACGCACCGTCGAAGGCCAACCGTGCCGCCATGTATCTGCGCACGCTGCGCAAGGAGTTGCTGAAGGTGTCGGGCGCGGTCGGCGTGGCCCACCCGTCGCTCATCACGCCCGACGACATCGACATCATGAACGGCGACTACGACGCCCGTACGCTGGCGAGTGTCTACGGATACAAGGCCGGCTGGGGCGAACTCGGCACGGACCTCGCCGAGGAGATCACCGCACTCCTCACCACGCAGGCTGAGCCGGAGCCCAAGCCGGGCGTCTGAGCCGGCTGTCCGAGGCTGCCCCGTACGCCTCTTCTGCGGCTGCCCGTCCGACGGTGGCCGGTGATGTCCGCCCGGATCCCCATCACCGTCACCGTCGGCGGGCCCCCGCGTCAGCCTGTATGACTCGTGCGCAGCAGATGCGGTCCGAGGTCGGCGATCGTCGCGGCCCCGATGAGCTGCATGGTCACCTCGATCTCCCTGGCGAGCAGTTCGACGGCTCGCGACACACCTTCGCGGCCGCCGGCCATCAGCCCGTACAGATAGGCGCGTCCGATGAGGGTGAAGTCGGCGCCGGCGCAGAGGGCGGCGACGATGTCGGCGCCGGACATGATGCCGGAGTCGAGGATGATCTCCACGTCCTCGCCGGCCTCTGCCCGTACCTCGGGCAGGGCGTGGAACGAGACGGGTGCGCGGTCGAGTTGGCGTCCGCCGTGGTTGGACACGACGAGGCCGTCGGCGCCCGCGTCGAGCGAGCGGCGTGTGTCCTCGGCGGTGAGGACGCCCTTGACGAACAGCTTCCCCGGCCACTGGGACCGGATCCACTCCAGGTCCTCGATCGACAGGGTCGGGTCGAACATCGAGTTGATGAGCGTCGGCAGGTCCTGGCTCGTACCGGACAGCGACGCGAAGCCGAGCGGGTCGGTGGTGAGGAAGTTGAACCACCACTCGGGCCGGTACGAGGCGTCGAGCACGGTCTTGAGGGTGAGCCTCGGCGGGATCACCATGCCGTTGCGGGCGTCGCGCAGCCGCTGCCCGGCCACCGGGGTGTCCACGGTGACCAGGAGCGTGTCGAAGCCGCTCGCCGTGGCCCGCTTCAGGAGGTCGAGCGACTTCTGCCGGTCCTTCCAGAGGTACAGCTGGAACCAGCGGCGCCCGTCCGGTGCGGTGGCGGCGACGTGTTCGAGCGAGCGGGTGCCCATGGTCGACAGGGAGAACGGAATGCCCGCCGCCGCGGCCGCCGCGGCTCCGGCGTCCTCGCCCTCGGCGTGCATGAAGCGCGTGAACCCGGTGGGCGCGATCCCGAACGGCAGTTGGGAGGACGCGCCCGCGATCCGGGTGCTCAGGTCCACCTTCTCGGTCCCGTGCAGGATGCGCGGCAGGAGCACGACGTCGTCGAACGCCCTGCGCGCCCGACGCACCGTCAACTCCCGCTGCGCCGCGCCGTCCACGTAGTCGAACGCGGGGCGGGGTGTACGTCGCCTGGCTATCGCGCGAAGGTCCCACACGTCGGCGGCCTTGCCCAGCCGGGCGGCACGCCTGTCGGGGTTGAACCCGTCGAACTTCAGCAGGGGGCGCAGCTCGGAGATCTGGGGCAGCCGGCGTTTCATGGGGTCCTCCTGCGGTGCGTGACGAATGCGGTGCTGTGCGGTCCTGCGGGCGGTCGTGGCGACGGACGCTGCACCCGTGGGTGGTGCACCCATGGACGATGCGCCCGTGGACGGCAAATTACAGGCCCATGATCCGCGGTTGCTCCCGGACGGCGCGGCGGCGGCCGTGATGGGTGGCCTCGAGTCGCCCGCCGGCGTGCACACCGCCGCGGAGCCGTAGGGTTCTCACCAGTCGGCCTCGCGGCATGTGAGGACCGCGTGCCGACCCGGGACCTGGTCCGAACGACAGGCCCTGGATCCCTGCCCCCTCGCACTCTTCTGGAGATCCGATGTACGCAGTCACCGACCCGGCCACCGGCGAGCTCGTCGAGACCTACCCCACCGCCACCGACGCCGAGGTGACCGCGGCCGTCGACGCCGCGCACCAGGCCACAGCGTGGGGGCGCACCAGCAGCGTGGCCGAGCGTGCCGCGCTGCTGCGCCGCCTCGGCGATCTGCACGCCGAGCACCGCACCGAGCTGGCGGACAGCATCGTGCGCGAGATGGGCAAGCCGCGCGACGAGGCGGAGGGTGAGGTCGACTTCTGTGTGGACATCTACCACTACTACGCCGACCACGCCGAGGAGTACCTCGCCGACGAGACGGTGAACGTGACCTCCGGTCCCGGCCGCGCGGTCGTCCGCCGCAGCCCGGTCGGCGTGCTCCTCGGCATCATGCCGTGGAACTTCCCCGCCTACCAGGTCGCCCGGTTCGCCGCCCCGAACCTCGCCATCGGCAACACCATCGTCCTCAAGCACGCCCCGCAGTGTCCCGCCACGGCGGCGCTCCTGGAGAAGCTGTGCGGCGAGGCGGGCTTCCCCGCCGGCGCGTACGTCAATGTCTACGCCACCAACGAGCAGATCGCCGATGTCATCGCCGACCCGCGCGTCCAGGGTGTCTCGCTCACCGGTTCCGAGCGGGCAGGGGCCGCGGTCGCCGAGATCGCCGGGCGGAACCTGAAGAAGGTCGTCCTCGAGCTGGGCGGTTCCGACCCGTTCGTCGTGCTGTCCGCCGACGACCTCGACGCCGTCGTGGAGTCCGCGGTCGCCGCCCGCCTCGACAACACCGGCCAGGCCTGCAACGCCGCCAAGCGCTTCGTCGTCGTCTCCGACCTGTACGACGCGTTCGTGGAGAAGTTCGCCGCCCAGCTCCTCGCACGCCAGTCCGGCGCCCCGCTGTCCTCCGTGGCCGCGGCCGACAACCTGGAGCGCCAGGTGGCGGCGGCCGTCGCCGAGGGCGCCACGCTGCACACCGAGGGCAAGCGCGACGGCGCCCACTACCCGGCGGGCGTCCTCACCGGACTGACCACCGAGCACGCCACGGCCCGCCAGGAGCTGTTCGGCCCCGTCGCCATGGTCTTCAAGGCCGCCGACGAGGACGACGCCCTGCGGATCGCCAACGACACGCCGTACGGCCTCGGTTCTTACGTCTTCACCACCGACGCCGACCAGGCCCAGCGGGTCGCGGACCGTATCGAGGCCGGCATGGTCTTCATCAACGGTGTCGGTGCCGAGGGAGCGGAGCTCTCCTTCGGTGGCGTCAAGCGCTCCGGCTTCGGCCGTGAGCTGGGCCGCCCGGGCATCGAGGAGTTCGTCAACAAGAAGCTCATCCGCACGGTCGCGTAAGCGTCAGCGCACAGCGAGGCAGACGGCGGTGGCGTCGACGGGATCGGTCCGGTCGACGCCACCGGTGCAGGGGGCACGGGACGGGCGAAGGCTGGTCCGACCAGCGCGCCCTCAGGCCCTCACGTCCCCGCCTCCACGATTCCCCCCGGTACCCGTCCCGAAAGTCCGAGACCCCAGATGAGGCCGCCGATTCCGGTGGCGAGGCCGAGGCCGTCCAGGATGCCTTCCAGGACGCCGAGCGAGGGTGCGGGGGCGGCGAGCCTGGTCTCGGTGCCGACGACCCTGGCCGCCCCCGCGAGGACGTCCAGCTCGATCTGCGGCGCGTTCACGAAGACCGCTGTCGGCTTCCACGTGAAGAGGTTCTTGATCCAGTCCCCGAATCCGACCGTCACCTTCCCCAGGCCGCCGACGCCCGCGAAATTCTTGAGGACGGAGACCCCGCCCGCGGCGAGCCCCACCGTTCCCAGGACGAGGCTCGGGATGTCCCACTTCCCTGTATCGAATCCCTTCCCGATCGTCAGGCCCAGCGAGACCGCGCCGAAGACCATCGAGCCGATCGCGAGTGCGACGCCGATCGGGCCGCTGATGAACATGGCGATGACACCGAGGACGGTCCCGATGACGGAGAAGATCGTGTTCAGGAGGTCGCCGATCCGGTCCCAGAAATTCTTGCCCTCGACCGCCTCGCCCTCGGCGTCCTCCAGCGCACGCTTGGCGACGCCCGCGTCGGACGTGCGCAGCTCCTGCGCATCCACGGCCAGCATTCGGGCGGCCTCCAGGTCCGCCTCCGCCGACTCGACGGACCGCGCGGCGTCGCCCTCCGCCTCCCGTGCGTCGGCCAGCGCGCGCCGGGCGCTGCTGCGGGCCTCCTGGTCGTCGGGCGGCGGGGCCTCCGCGCTGTCGAGGCGCTTCACATGGGCGCTCGCCGCGGCCGCCACATCGGTGGCCGAGTCGAGCCGTTCCTTCGCCTCGCGGCCCTTGTCCAGCGCCCGGTCCGCCTGGTCCTGGGTCTCCTTGAGCCGCTCTGCGTACGCGGCGACCGCGTCGGCGGCCACCTCGTAGGACGACTGGAGTTTGCCCACCTGCTTGGGCAGTTCGCCGAGTTGGGTCCGCAGCTTCTCCATGGACCGGCCCTCACCGAGCTCGTCGGAGTCCAGGCGGGCGACGACGGAGTGTGCGGACTGGGCGTCGTGGGAGATGGACCGGTACTCCGCGGCGAGCTTCTCGATGATCTCGGGCTCACCCGGTGTCGGGTCCTCCGAGAAGCCGAACACCGATTCCCAGTCGGCCAGCGGTGGCCGTGGCATGGCGGTACCTCACTTCCCGTTCTCGGTGTCGGCGGCTTCGGGTTCCTCTGGTTCCTCCGAGTCGTGGAATCGGAAGGTCCCGGCGATGGCGTCGAAGACCTCGAAGAACTTTGCCGCCAGGCTGATGTTGGGCGTCGTACCGGCGAGGATCATCAGCTCCCGGCTGGACGGCACGGGGATCACGACCTGGTGCACGGCCGTACGGACCGTGGCCTGCCCGAAGTAGTCGAAGTCCTCGATCGAGGTCATCCGCCCCACGCTGCCCACCTCGGGCAGCTCCATGATCTCGACCCGGTTCAGTTCGGAGTGCCGGCCGACGGAGGTCCGGCTGTTGCGCATGCCCGCGGCGAGCATCATCTGCGTCAGCTCGGTGGCCTCGCCGTCGGGGATCCGGGCCCGCAGCACCATCGCCGTGGCGTTCAGCGTGCTGCCGTCCCGGAGGAACCCGAGCATGTAGCCGACCTGAAGGGCGCCTTGGGCGTAGGCCTCGCGGGCGCTCCTGCGGGTGTCCCGGATCAGGCTGTCCACCTGCTCCCGGTCGACCTCGATGCCCTTCGCCTGCTCCTCGATGCGGCGCCGGATCGCCACGTCCCGGATGTTCGGGTCGAGGTCGAGGTGCGACCAACTGGACGGGTATTTCAGGGTGTAGCGCGCAGGGGCGCCCTCCGGCCGCTCGCCCACCGGCAGCAACCCCGGCCGCCCGTCCCCGTCCTGCGTCTCAAGCGGTGTCATCCAGTGCCTTCGTAGCTTCGTTGTCGGTGTCGGTGAAGTTGTCGACGATGCCCTGCGCGGCTTCCTTGAACGTGTCCACGTTGTCCTGGACCCGTTCGTGTCCGGCCGTCCAAGCCGAGTCGAAGCCGTTGACGGCCCCGGTCAGGCCGGAGTCGCCCACGTCGTCGTCCGAACCGACGTTGCCCAACTTCGCGGTCTTCCCGATCCGTTCGCGGATGTCCCGCAACGCGTCCATCGTGTCGGCGAGGTCGTCCACCGGAATGTGAATACGCGACATGGCCCCCTCTTCTCGTCTCCGCATCACCCGCGGACAGTCATCCGCGCACACCGGGCTCTACGGGGCGCCTGGCCAGGCGGTTCACACCTGTTGCGGAACGGTTCCGAGCGCCTGTCGCGGAGCGGCCGCGAGCACAGCCGACGGACGCACCGCCCCGACCGGTTCGCCGTGCCCGAGGACGGGTGCCTCGGTCAGCGCCGCCAGTCGGGGATCGGAGTCGACGTCGACTCCGAGGTGGCGCAGCGCGGCGGTCATCACCACGGGGCGGGGCCGCTGCGCGCCGTCCGCGATCTTGAGGGCGACGGCGGAGCCGTCCGGGCGGGCGAGGGCGTAGACGCCCTCCGCCCCGTCCTTGGCGACGACGCCGGGGAGCGCCCGCATGAGGGTGGTGACGTCGCGGCCGGTGCCGCCCACGTACTCGGGGTGGGTGTTCATCGCCTTCGCCACCCGCTTCTCGTGGGTGCCGTCGGCCGCGGCCGCGATCCTCGCGAAGGCGCGCGCCAGGCCGGTGAGGGTGAGCGCGAACAGCGGGGCGCCGCAGCCGTCGACGCCGACCGCTGTCGACTTCTCCCCCGCGAGGTCCTCCAAGGCGTCGCGCAGGGCGAGCTGCAGGGGGTGGCCGGGGTCGAGGTAGTCGTCGACGGTCCACCCGGCCGCCACGCAGGTGGCGAGCATCGCCGCGTGCTTGCCCGAGCAGTTCATCGTGATCCGGCTGGGGCCGAGACCCGCGGCGAGGTGCGCGGGCTGCGCGTCGGCGCCGATGGGCAGGGCCGCGGTGCACCGCAGGGCGTCCTCGGTCAGCCCCGATCCCGCGAGGATCCGGCGCACCCCGTCGAGGTGGAATGCCTCGCCCGAGTGGCTGGCGCAGGCGAGGGCGAGGAGTTCGCCGTCGAGGTCGAGGCCCGCGCGGAGCATGCCGACGGTCTGGAGCGGCTTGTTGGACGACCGCGGGTACATGGGGCTGTCGACGGGGCCTGCCGCCAGTACGGCGGCGCCGTCCGCGTCGAGAACCACGACGGAGCCGTGGTGCACGGACTCCAGGAAGTCACCGCGCCACACCTCTGCGAGCACGGGCCACTCCGGCCGCGAAACCGGTGACTCGGGCGTGGACGTGCTGGGGGCTGCGGCAGTCATGAGTGTCCTTCGACGGTCGGTGGTGCGGGCCCCGGACGGGGGCCTCACAGACTTTCAAGTGTCGACAGTTATCAGTTTCGGCGGCAAGTGTCGACAGTTGTCCGTCATGAAAGACGGTTGCCGAGAAGCCTTGACACGGGGTTCGGGACGGCTGTCCACTGACGTCTGTCGACACTTTGGCAGCGTGTTTCGGCAGATCAACGCCACCCGCTGCCGACACCGCCCGCTCTTTGCCCCTCGGAGGTTCCCGTGACCGGACTGATCCACCGTCGTCTGGCGGGACAGGTGGTCGAGATGCTGCGCGAGCAGATCCTCACCGGTGTGCTGCCCTCCGGCTCCCGACTGAACGAGGTGGAGATCGCCCGCGATCTGGGCATCAGCCGCAGCCCGCTGCGCGAGGCCATCGGCCAGCTGGTGAGCGACGGGCTACTGGTGCACGTGCCCAACAAGGGCGCCGCCGTCCTGACGGCGGGCCCCGAGGACGTGGCGGCCCTGTTCGAGCTGCGCTCCGCGCTCGAATGCCGGGCGGCGCGCCTGGCCGCGCTCCGCAGGCAGCCCAAGGAGGTGGCCCGCCTGCGCAAGGTGTGCGTGCGCTCCCGCACGGCGCGCGAGACGGGCCGCAAACTCCCGTACAACCTCGACCTCGACTTCCACCGTCTGCTGATGGAGGCCGCGCACAGCCCCCGGATCGCCGAGCAGGTGTGGCTGGTGCAGCAGCAGGTGATCGTGTTGCGCAGCGGGCTCGTGTCGCGGCCCGCCCACACGGAGGCCTCGCTGTCCGACCACGAGGCGATGGCCGAGGCGGTCGCGGACGGCGACCCCGAGCTCGCCGCGAGCCTGATGGAGGCGCATCTCTCCCTGGTGGAGACCGAGTTGCTGCACTCCCTCCAGTCGGACACGCTCCGCGCGGACCGGGGCGAGGGGGCCACGCCCGCGCGCCGCCGCGCCGGCCGAGCGGAGGCGACGTGACGCTCCCGCCGAGCGGAGGCGACGTGACACCCCGGCCGAGCCCTCGCGCGCTGGGGATCGCTCCGGGCACGCTGCCGCCCGGCCCCTCGAACTCCCTGACCGACGTACAGGGTGTCCGCGTGGGGCACCTCACCCTCCACCACGACGACGAGGCGCAGCCGGCGCGGACGGGCGTGACCGTCGTCGTCCCCGCCCCCGGCTCCGTGTTCCGCCACAAGCCGGCCGCCGGCCTGGACGTCGTCAACGGGTTCGGCAAGGCCGCCGGACTCAGCCAGGTCGTCGAACTCGGCGTCCTGGAAACACCGTTGGCGCTGACGAACACGCTCGGCGTCGGGGCCGCCTTCGAGGGCCTGACCCGGCACGCGCTGCGCGAGCACCCGGAGATCGGCGTCTCCACGGGCACCGTCAACCCGGTGGTCCTGGAGTGCAACGACGGCTGGCTCAACGACATCCGCGGGCTCCTCGTACGCCCGCGTCATGTCCTCGACGCGCTGGCCTCGGCGTCCGAAGGGCCCGTGACGGAAGGGGCCGTCGGGGCGGGCACCGGAATGGTGTCCTTCGGGTGGAAGGCCGGCATCGGTTCCAGTTCACGGCTCGTGGACACCGGCGACGGCAGCCGCTTCACGGTCGGCGTCCTCGTCCTCGCCAACTTCGGGCGGGCGGCGGACCTGACGGTGCTCGGCGCCCCGGTCGGACGCCACGTCACACCTCAACAGGCCGAAGCGCAGGCCGAGTTCGCCCGTGGCGCCGGCTCCTGTGTCGTGCTCGTCGCCACGGACGCCCCGGCGGACGCCCGCCAGCTGCGGCGCATCGCCAAGCGCGCCTCGGTCGGTCTTGCCCGCACCGGCGGCATCATCCAGCACGGCAGCGGCGAGTACGCCCTGGCCTGGTCCACGACGCACCGCACACCCCACGTACCGTCCGGGCCCGTCCGCAGCACCTCGGCCCTGGCCGAGGACGGCCCCCTGATGGACCTGATGTTCCGGGCCGTCGCCGAGGCGACGGAGGAAGCCGTCCTCGGCTCCCTGTTCGCCGCGCACCCTGTGACCGGCATTCGAGGACACCACGCACCCGCGCTGCCCACGGACCGCGTGGCTCAACTGCTGGGCAATCCCGAGCCGTTGGCCCACCAAGGCGCGCCGCCGAAGCGCACACCGTAAGAGCTCCGCACCCCGAACACACCCCACAACCCCAGACATCGGAGCAGGTCTCCGGCCGCCCGGCATGCCCGGCGGCCCGGCCCGGCCTGCCCTCGACCACTCCTGACCTGCCTTCAACCACCCCCGACCTGCCCTCAACCACCCCGGAAAGAGCGAACCATGCCCGAAACCGCTCCGGTCGCGGCGCCGCGCCGGACCCCCACCTTCCTCCAGGCCCTCGCCCCGATCGCCGTCATGATCGCGCTGCTGGTGGTCGGCACGGTCTGGCTCGGCCTCGATCCCGTGATCCTGCTCATCGTCGCCTCCAGCTTCGCCGGGGTGTACGCGCTGTGGTTCGGCCTGACCTGGGAGCGGATGCTCACCGGCATCCGCCGCAAGATCGACTCGACCATGCCCGCGCTGCTGATCCTGATCTCGATCGGCATGCTCACCGGCACCTGGATGATCAGCGGAACCATCCCGATGGTCGTGGACTTCGGGCTCCAAGTGATCGAGCCCCACTGGATACTTCCGGTGTCCTTCCTGGTCACCGTCGTCGTCTCCACGCTCACGGGAACGTCGTGGGGCTCGGTCGGCACGGTCGGCGTCGCGCTCATCAGCGTGGCGGGCGGCCTCGGTGCCTCGCTGCCCATGACGGCCGGAGCGATCGTCGCGGGTGCCTACTTCGGCGACAAGATGTCACCGCTTTCGGACACGACCAACCTCGCCCCGGTCGTCGCGGGCGCCAACCTCTTCGAGCACATCCGCCACCTCCTGTACACCACGGTGCCCGCCGCGGTCGTGTCACTGATCGCCTACTTCTTCCTCGGCCTGGGCATGGACACGGGCTCCTCGCACGGCGCGGGCAAGCAGACGGAGGAGCTTCTCGGCTTCCTGGGCAAGGCGTTCACCTTCAGCCCGCTGCTCCTGCTGCCGCCCCTCGTGGTCCTCGTGGGAGCGGTGCTGCGCAAGCCGCCGCTGCCGACGATCATCCTGTCGTCGGTGGTGGCCGCGATCCTGGGCGGCGTGGTGCAGGGCTTCTCGCTGTCCGAACTGAGCACCGCCGCGTCCGAGGGCTTCAGCTCCGACATGCTCGCCGCGCACGGCTGGGACGCGGGAGCCATCCCGGAGACGGCCCGAACCCTCCTGGACCGTGGCGGACTCTCCTCCATGACGAGCGTCGTCCTCATCGGCCTCGCGGGCTTCGCGTTCGCCGGCATCATCACCGAAGCCGGCTTCATGGACGTTCTGATCACACGCCTGCTGCACCGCGTCCGCCGCACCGGAGGCATCGTCCTGGCGACGGTGGGGTCGTCGATCGGCGTCGCGCTGGCCACCGGCACCTCGTACCTGACGATCCTCATCCCCGGCGAGGGCTTCAAGCAGGTCTACGCCGACAAGGGCCTCGCCCCCAAGAACCTCTCCCGCACCCTGGAGGACTCCGGCACGGTGATGGTGCCGCTGGTCCCCTGGAGCGAGGCCGCGATGTACATGTCGACGACGCTGGGCGTGGCGACGATCTCGTACGCGCCCTACGCCTTCCTCTGTTACCTGGGCGCGGTGTTCGCGGTGATCTGCGGATACACGGGCATCGGTATCGCCCGCAGCGGCACGGGTCCGGCTTCCCGGACCACGGCCACGGAGCCGGCCGCCTCGACGCCCGTCTCCTGACGCCTGTCCGGCCGCGGCGGGTTCACCGGCTCCGGGCGCTCAAGGCGTGCGACAGCGCGCCCACGCTGATGTCGACGATCGCGCGGAGCTGCTTCCGGCTCGACCCGGCCCTGCTCATCACGGCCAGCGACTGGTTCACCGCCGCGAGGTGCACCGCGAAGTCGTCGGCCTCGCCCTCGGCCAGCTCCGCGGCGCCCAAGGCGGTCCGCAGCCGCGCGAGCTGCAAGCCCAGAGCTTCGCCCGCGCGTGCGGCGATGGCGGGGCCGAGCACCGGTGACGCCATCGCGGTCTGGGCGATCAGACATCCGTCGGGTACGTCGGGGTCGGCGATGCGCTCCAGGGTGACCTCGAAGAACGCCCGTACCGCCTGGAGCGGTTCCTCGGCCGCACAGGAAAGCGCCTGGTCGTACCTGCCGCCGTACCGCGCGGCGTAGCGGTCCAGGCAGCGCAGGTAGAGGGCGTCCTTGTCGCCGAACGAGGAGTAGAGGGAACTGCGGTTCAAGCCGGTCGCCCTGGAGAGGTCGTCGACCGACGTGTCGGCGTGTCCGGCCCGCCAGAACTGGACCATCGCCGCGTCGAGCACGACACCCACGTCGAACTGCTTCTTCCCGGCCATCACGCATGCACCTCGTTCTCGGACCAGTCGTTGTGGCGCTGCCCATCCTATCTTGAACTAATCAGTTCAAGATGACGTAGGGTCGAGGCATGACCGACGACGCCGCCATGACCATGGCCCCGAACAGCTCCCGCCGCTCCCCCGAACAGAACCCGCTCCCCGGGCTGCCGCTGCACGACCTCGCGGGTTTCACCCACCGCTGGGTCGACGCGGCGGGCATCCGGCTGCACGCCGTTGAAGGCGGCCGGTCGGCCGGTCCCACCGTCGTGCTGCTCGCCGGGTTCCCGCAGACCTGGTGGGCCTGGCGGAAGGTGATGCCGGGCCTTGCCGAGCGCTTCCGCGTGATCGCGTTCGACCTGCCGGGGCAGGGCCACTCCGAACGCCCTCAAGGGAACTACGACACCCACACCGTCGCCTCGCACGTCCAGGCCGCGCTGGACGCGCTCGACGTGCCGAAGTACTGGCTCGTCGCCCACGACATCGGGGCCTGGGTCGCCTTCTCGCTCGCGCTCAAGCACGAGGAGCGCCTGCACGGCGTCGCCCTGCTCGACGCCGGCATTCCCGGAATCACCCTCCCGGACTCGATCCCCACGGATCCCGAACGGGCCTGGAAGACCTGGCACTTCGCGTTCCACCTGGTGCCAGAACTGCCCGAGACGCTCCTCACCGGCCGCGAGCGCGAGTACGTCGAATGGTTCCTGCGGGCCAAGACACTGCTGCCGGACGCCTTCGACGGCTCGGAGATCGACCACTACGCCGCCGCCATCGCGGCCGAGGGCGGACTCCGGGCGTCCCTCGCCTACTACCGCGACGCGCCGGAGTCGGCGCGCAGGAATCATGAGGCTCTTGAGCGAGGGAAGCCGACCGTCCCGGTCCTGGGGGTCTCCAGTTCCCATGGCTCGATCCCCGACATGGCCGCGTCGATCGGCCCGTGGGCGGAGAACGCGACCGGTGCCTTCATTCCGGAGGCCGGCCACTTCATCCCCGACGAGCAGCCCGGCGCGACGGTGGACGCGTTGACCGCGTTCATCGATCGCGGGCGTGTCGGGTAGTTGGACCTGGGGGTGCAGCCCCGGTCAGTCGCGCGGCTCGCGGCCCGCCGCGGCCAGCACCCGGGCCGCCTCACGCACCGCCGCCGTGTTCGCCTTGCCCTGCCGGGACCCCGCCAACTTGGCCTTGATGTGGTCCCGGACGGTGATCGGCTCGTAGGCGAGGCCCTCGTCGGCGTCGAGGTGGCTGGGGAACGTGGCGATGACCGCGTCGATGTTGCCGTCGTGGAAGTACGCCACCGAGCGGCGCCGCTTGATGGTGCCGTCGACGATCGGCGGCTTGACCCGGTGCAGGGTCGACATCCAACGGTCGTTCGTGAGACGGGCGGTGAGGTCGCCGAGGTTCACCAGGAGGGCGCCATCGGCCGGGGACACGTCGTGCCAGACGCCGTCGGAGCCGAGCACCTGGAGTCCGGCGACGCGGTCCGCCCACAACACGGTGACCAGGCCGAAGTCGGTGTGCTCGCCCATGCCGGTCAGGTCGCCGTCGAGGGTGACGGTGCCTTCCGGGAGCGCGTAGTTGTTCATCCGCAGGACGTCGACGGAGTGGTCGGTGAGCGCCTCGAAATGGCCGGGCTCCAGGCCGAGGGCGTCGCCGAAGGCGCGGGTCAGGACGCGGGCGACGCGGCCCGCGTGGGCGAAGTAGGCCTGCACACGCGGCTCGAAGGCCTCGAGTTCGGCGGGCCAGACGTTGCGGCCGTAGTCATCCTCGGAGAGGTCCAGGCCGGGGAAGGAGCGGGCCTCGGTGCCGACGTTGAACGCCTCGAAGAAGTCGTTCATGCGGGACGCCGACTCGACGCCGAGGCTGAGACTGAGCGACTCGCTCTTGGGCGGACTGTAGCCGCGGTTGGCGCCGGTGACCCGGTAGGCGTTCTTGCGCTCGGGCGGCAGCGCGAAGAAGTCGTCGACGGCGCCCGCCAGCCCGTCGAGCACCGCGTCCGGGACGCCGTGCCCGAGGACCTGCACGAAGCCCACGCGGGTGCAGGCGTCGTCGAGGGCGCGGGCCACGCGGGCCAGGTCCTCGGCCGAACCCCCGTCCACGTAAGGGCCGATGTCGACGACGGGGACCTCGAACGGGGTCGTCGCGGTCGGTTCGGGCACGGGCGTCTCCCTGGGTGAGGGCCTCGACTGGCGGTCGCCGACATTGTTGATGCGAACTGTTGGTGCGAACTGTTGGTGCGAAAGCGTTGCTGCGGACATTTTCCGCGTACGGTCCACGCCGTTTCGGCAGCGTAACGCCCCCAGTTGACCGCCCACCACATCGACCTCCGCACACTTGAGGTCCCCACCCTCTCCACACTTCGGGCACGTACGGCAGGATGTCCGCAGCGCGCACCCGACCGCGACCCCGGTCGGTGCGCCGCCTCCGCCCCCGAACAAGCAGGTACCACGTGACCACACATCACATATCCGTCCCCACCACAGCGTTCAGCCCTCGTGCGGGAGGTGCCCGATGAGCCGCGGCATCGAAGTCCACGACCTGATCCTCGCCGGAGTCGCCCTGCTCGGCGGCCTGTTGGCGGGACTGCTGCTGCGGACCCTGCTGCGCTGGCTCGGCGTGCGCGCCGGGCAGACGCGGTGGTCGGGGGACGATGTGATCGTCGACGCGCTGCGCACGCTGGTGCCGTGGGCGGCGTTCGCGGCGGGCGCCGCCGTGGCCGCCGAGGTGCTGCCGCTCACCCCGCGTACGGGGCGGAATGTGAACATGGCGCTCACGGCGCTGCTGATCGTCGTGGCGACGCTGACGGCGGCGCGGGTGATCACGGGTCTTGTGCGGGCGGTCGCGCAGTCGCGTGCGGCCGTGGCCGGTTCGGCGACCATCTTCGTGAACATCACGCGGGTCGTGGTGCTCGCGATGGGGTTCCTCGTCGTGCTGCAGACCCTCGGGATCTCCATCGCGCCGCTGCTCACCGCGCTCGGCGTGGGCGGTCTGGCCGTGGCGCTCGCCCTTCAGGACACGCTCGCCAACCTGTTCGCGGGCGTGCACATCCTGGCCTCGAAGACCGTGCAGCCCGGTGACTACATCCGCCTCAGCAGCGGCGAGGAGGGCTATGTCGTCGACATCAACTGGCGCAACACGGTGGTGCGGCAGCTCTCCAACAACCTCGTGATCATCCCGAACACGCAGCTGTCGGGCACGAACATGACCAACTTCAGCCGCCCGGAACAGGAGATGACCCTGACCGTGCTCGCCGGGGTCGGCTACGACGTCGACCTCGAAGTGGTGGAGCGGGTGACGGTCGAGGTCGTGACCGAGGTCATGAAGGAGGTCGAGGGCGCCGTCCCGGAGCACGAGCCGCTCGTGCGCTTCCACACGTTCGGCGACTCCCGGATCAGCTTCAACGTGATCCTGGGCGTCGGCGAGTTCAGCGACCAGTACCGGATCAAGCACGAGTTCATCAAGCGGCTGCACGCGCGCTTCCGCGCGGAGGGCATCAGCATTCCGTCGCCGGCGCGGACGGTGGCGCTGACGACCGGCAGCCCGCAGGTCGTGATCCCGCATCAGCGGGACGCGCAGGGGACGCCGGTCGCCCCGTCCCTGTAGCGCTCGACCCCCGTCAGGTGCGGGCCGCGTCCGCGAGGATCTCTCCGACCACGCGCGACGCCGTCCGCACCATGAACGGGTTCAGGCTCCGGTAGTACGCCAGCTCGTGCGACGCGATGGTCAACGCCCAGCCACGCCCGCGCACCCACGTGTTCTCGTCGACCGCCGCGGCCTCCCGGAAGATCCGCCGTTCCGGAGAGCCGAGGACATACCAGGCCGTGATCAGGTCGACGGCCGGGTCCCCTGTGCCCATGCACCCGAAGTCGATGACCGCGCCGAGCCGCCCTCCGGACACCAGGAGGTTGCCGGGCTGAAGGTCCCCGTGCAGCCACACGCAGTGGCCCGCGCCGGGGGTGCCCACCGCCTCGACCCACACGGCGAGGGCCACCGCGGAGTCGATCGTCCCTTCCAGACGGCGGATCACCTCGCGGGTCTCGTCGGCCCGTTCGGCGAGCGGCCGTCCGCGGAACGACTCGGGCGCCCCGGCGGTGTCGATCGCGCGCATCGCCGCGACGAACCCCGCCAGATCCTCGGCCAGCGCCTCGGGCCGGTCGAGCCGTCCCACGACCGGGTTCTCGCCGGGCAGCCAGCAGTGCACCGCCCACGGCCACGGGAAGCCGTGCCCCGGCTCCCCCTCCGCCACCTGCTCCGGTACGGGCACCGGCAGCCGGGCCGCGAGATACGGCATCCACTGCCGGGCGCCCGCCAGCTCGAGCACGACCCCGTCCTGGCGCGGCAGCCGGACGACCCACTCCTCGCCGAGCCGGTACAGGACGTTCTGCGTGCCGTGCGAGTCGACGTACTTCAGGGGCAGCTCCGCCCACTGCGGGAACTGCTCGTCGACCAGCGCGCGGGCGAGGTCCTCGTCGATGTCCGGCTCGTCCTGGTGCAGCTTGCGAACGCCCATGGTCACCTTTCGTGGGAGCGGTCCCCCGGCCGGGCGAGCGTAGCCACGCCCGGCCGGGCCCCGCGATCGGTTTTCCCACGCGCCCCAGGTCACCGGTTCACGGGGTCAACAAATCACCACGTCACCCGGAGACCGAAGGCCGCCCGTTCTCGATGTGGCCCATGAGGCGCCGCGCGAAGTCGGGCTCGTCCGGGCAGCGCACCATCAGGTCGTACCAGCCGTGCGCCTTCGCGGCGGGGTGCGTCACGGTGGTGCTGTCGCCGGGCGCGACGCGGACCTGCCGGGTCAGGGCGGCGGCGTCGGCGGCGTGGACGTAGGCCCCCGGGCGGACGGTGAACACCTTGGCCTCGGTGCCGTGGTTGGCCAGCGTGATGCGCAGCTCGCGCGTCTTGGCGCGCACGGACGACGTGACCTCGGCGGTGGATTCGGCGAGGCCCGCGAACTCGCGGCGGAAGCCGTTGGGGCCTGTGACGGTGAACCGGTAGCGGTCCTTGGCGGGCGTCACGGTCAGGGCGCGGGTGCCGGAGACGTCCCGGTGCTGCGGCACGTCGAACTCGCCCTCGTACGGGTAGAGCGCGAAGTGGGCGCTGGAGGCACCGGTGTTGGACAGGGTGACCTCGACGCGCCCCTCGGCGATCCTTGCGTACGCGTCGGTCTGGTACGGCAGCGGGCGCGCGGGCCGGGTGCCGGGCTCCTGCACGGGCATCTTCTGGTCGGCGGGCGGGATCGGCTTCCAGCGCGCGCTCGCCGGCGGCACCGGGCCCGGGTACTCCACAGCGGGCTGCTTCTCGGCGGTGTCGAAGTCGAACGCGGAGGTCAGGTCGCCGCATATCCGGCGGCGCCACGCCGTGATGTTGGGGTCCTCGATGCCGGTCCACTTCTCCAGGAAGCGGTTGACGGAGGTGTGGTCGAACAGCTCGGAGCAGACGTGACCGCCCACCGACCACGGCGAGACGACGAGCATCGGCACGCGCATGCCGAGCCCGGTCGGCTGCCCCTGCCACCACTCGTCGGGCTCGCCCGCCTCGGGCACGGGCGGCGGCACGTGGTCGAAGAACCCGTCGTTCTCGTCGTAGTTGATGAGCACGACGGTCTTGCGCCACACGTCGGGGTGCGAGGCCAGCGCGTCGAGCACCTTGTACGGGACGCTGGCGCTCGCGGCGGGCACGGAGACGCTGGGGTGCTCGGAGTCGACCGCGGACGGCACCAGGTAGGAGACCGCGGGCAGCTTCTTGGCGGCGACGTCGGCGGCGAAGCGCTCGGCCAGGGTGCCGGTGGGCACGCGGCGCAGGGCCCGCTCGAACAGGCTGCGCTCGGCCTTGGTGAGCGCCTTCACACCCTCCTCCAGGAGCCCGAGCAGCCTGTCCCGCTCTGCCGTGTCGCCGGCGTCGGCGGCCTTGCGGACCAGCGCGTAGAACGACTCCATGTAGGTGTGCCCGCCGGTCTTGGCCAGCGCCTTGCGGGCGACCGCCTTGAAGGAGGCGTAGAACTCGATCTGGTTGTCGGTGAAGTTCTCCCACTCGGTGTACGTCTGCCAGCTGCGGCCCTCCCTTTCGAGGAGTTCCGCGAACGTGGGCCAGTCGTAGCCCTTGTGGGTGCCCTCGTCGTACGCGTCGTTGCCGATGGCGCGCCCGCCGCCCGGCTCGTCGCCGGAGTTGCCGCTCCACAGGTAGTTGCGGTTGGGGCTGGTGGAGCTGTGCATGGAGGAGTGGTAGGCGTCGCAGATGGTGAACGTGTCGGCGAGCTCGTACTGGAGCGGGACGTCGGAGCGGTCGTAATAGGCCATGGTGGCGGCGGTCTTGGCGGAGACCCACTGGTTCATCCAGCCGTTGTTCCAGGCCTTGTGCCCGCCGTTCCAGTCGTGGTTGAGGGCGCCGATGTACTGCGCGTCGCGCTGCTGCGCCTCGGCGGCCGCCCGCACCGGGAACGGCAGGACTCTCTTCAGGCCGTCCGGCTGCTCGAACACGGGCTTTCCGTCCGGGAGTTGCACGGCGTTCCGGTCACCGTATCCGCGCACGCCGCGCAGCATGCCGAAGTAGTGGTCGAAGGACCGGTTCTCCTGCATGAGGATCACCACGTGCTCGATGGCGTCGAGCCCGCCGGACGGCGGCTCGGCGGCCAGGGCGCGTTGCAGCGAGGGCGGCAGCAGGGAGCCCGCCGCGGCGGCGCCGACGGCGCCCGCGCCGAGGGCGAGCGCCCGACGCCGGGACACGGGATGGGAGAGGTGATCGGTCATGTCGGCGGCTCCTGGGTTCGTTGGCGGCGGTCGGTACGCAGGGACGCTACGAGTGCAGACGGTACGGATGGTGAGCACCGGATGAACTCATGTCGGCACCACACAATCAAGCTCTGGACAAATGTGAGCATGGAATTGCTTGAATTTGACGAGTAGTGTGCGCCGCATGCTGGCAGAGCGACGACACCACCTGATCCTGCGTGCGCTGCGCTCCGGTGGGCCGGCGTCCGTCGCCGAGCTCGCCGAGCAGCTCACCGTGAGCCCGGCGACCATCCGCCGCGACCTCGTGAAACTGGAGGAGGACGGGCTCCTCACCCGCGTGCACGGCGGCGCCGTCATGGAGGCGGGCGACCAGCCCTTCTCCGAGGTCGCCCAGGTACGCGTCCCCGAGAAGGACACCATCGCCGAGCACGCGGCGTCCCTGATAACCGACGGCCAGTCGGTCCTCCTCGACATCGGGACGACCGCGTACCGCCTGGCCCGCCAACTCCACGGCCGCCGACTCACCGTCATCACCAGCAACTTGGTGGTGTACGAGGAGCTGGCCGACGACACCGGCATCGACCTGGTGCTGCTCGGCGGGATGGTGCGCCGCGAGTACCGCTCCCTGGTCGGCTTCCTCACCGAGGACAACCTGCGCCAGCTGCACGCCGACTGGCTGTTCCTCGGCACCAGCGGCGTCCGCCCGGACGGGCAGGTGATGGACACCACCGTGGTGGAGGTCCCGGTCAAGCGGGCCATGATCGCGGCCGCCGACCGGGCGGTGCTCCTCGCCGACTCCTCCAAGTTCCCCGGCACCGGCATGGCCAAGGTGTGCGGCCCCGACTCCCTCGACGTTCTCGTGACCAACTCCTCCGCCCCGGCGCCGACTTGTGCGGCGCTGACGGAGGCCGGCGTGAAAGTAGTCCAAGTATGAAGCTGACGATTCTCGGTGGCGGCGGATTCCGGGTGCCGCTGGTGTACGGGGCCCTGCTCACCGATCACGCGGAGGGCCGTGTCACCGAGGTCGCCCTGTACGACCTCGACGGGCAGCGCCTCGACGCGATCGCGCGGGTCCTGGCCGAGCAGGCGGAGGGCGTGCCGGACGCGCCGGCGGTCACCGTCACCACCGACCTCGACGAAGCGGTGCGTGGCACGGACTTCGTGTTCTCGGCGATCCGGGTGGGCGGCCTCGAAGGGCGGGCGGCGGACGAGCGGATCGCGCTCGCCGAGGACGTGCTGGGCCAGGAGACGGTCGGCGCGGGCGGACTCGCGTACGGGCTGCGGACGCTCCCGGTCGTCGAGGAGATCGCGCGGCGGGTCGCCCAACTCGCCCCGGACGCCTGGTTCATCAACTTCACCAACCCGGCGGGCCTGGTCACGGAGGCGCTCGCGGATCACCTGGGTGACCGTGTCATCGGCATCTGCGACTCCCCCGTGGGCCTCGGCAAGCGCGTGGCGCGGGCGCTCGGCGCCGACCCGCGGAACGCGTGGGTCGACTACGTCGGCCTCAACCACCTGGGCTGGTTGCGCGGGTTGAAGGTGAACGGCCGCGACGAACTCCCCCGCCTCCTCGCCGACGACACCCTCCTCGGCTCCTTCGAGGAGGGCAAGCTGTTCGGCACGGAGTGGCTGCGCGAGCTGGGCTCGATCCCCAACGAGTACCTGCACTACTACTACTTCAACCGCGAGGCGGTGCACGCCTACCAGGAGGCGGAGGCCACGCGCGGCGCGTTCCTGCACGAGCAGCAGTCCCGCTTCTACGACCGGATGCGCGACCCGGCGGCCCCGCCGCTCAAGACGTGGGACGCGACACGGGCCGAGCGCGAGGCCACGTACATGGCGGAGAACCGGGAGGCGGCGGGCGCGGGCGAGCGCGACGAGGCCTCGCTCACCGAGTCCGGCGGCTACGAGAAGGTGGCGCTCGACCTGATGCGGGCCATCGCCCGCGACGAGCGCACCACGCTGATCCTCAACGTCCGCAACCGTACGACCCTTTCGGCGCTCGACGCGGACGCCGTGATCGAGGTGCCGTGCCTGGTCGACGCCAACGGCGCGCACCCCGTCGCCGTCGACCCGCTGCCGGGGCACGCCACGGGCCTCGTGACGTCGGTGAAGGCGGTCGAGCGGGAGATCCTCGCCGCCGCCCGCTCCGGCTCGCGGGCGACGGCGGTGAAGGCGTTCGCGCTGCATCCGCTGGTGGACTCGGCGAATGTCGCGCGGCGCCTGGTGGACGAGTACCGGCAGGCGCACCCGGGCCTCGCCTACCTGCGCTGACCCTCCCGGTGCTCGACCGAGTTCCGGTATCCGTACGCCGCGTAGACGCCCACCCCGATGAGCATCCACACCGCGAACCGGACCCAGGTCACCCAGTCCAGGTTGCTGATCAGCCACACGGAGAACGCGACGCCGATCGCGGGAACCCACGGCACCAGCGGCGTACGGAAGGAACGCGGCAGATCGGGCCGCGTCTTCCTCAGCACGACGACGGCGATCGCGACCACGATGAACGCCATCAGGATGCCGATGTTGGTGAGGTCGGCGGCCTCCCGGATGGGCAGGAACCCGGCGATCAGCGCGGAGCCGATGCCGACCGGCCAGATCACCCGCGTGGGCACGTGCCTGCGCGGGTGGTTGCGCGCGAAGTAGCGCGGCAGCAGCCCGTCGCGGCTCATCGAGTACCAGACCCGGGACACCGCCAGCATGTTGGCGAACGCCGAGGTGGTGATGCCGATGACGGCGCCCACGGCCACGACGAGCCCGAGCCCGCCGAGCCCAACTGCCCCCAGCGCACTGGAGAACGGGCTCGCCACATCGATGTCCCGATAGTTCTGCATCCCCAACAGCACGACGCACACCGCGAGATAGATGAACGCGGCGATGCCGAGCGAGACGAGGATGGCCTTCGGGAGCACCTTCTTCGCCTCGGCGCTCTCCTCGGCGGCGGCGCTCATGGCGTCGTACCCGTAGACGGCGAAGAACGCGGTGGCGGCGCCCGTGAACGCGCCGCCGACGCCATACGGCAGGAACGGGGTGTAGTTCCCGGACTTGATGTGAAAGGCACCGGCGACGACGACGAGCGCGACGATCCCCAGCTTCACCACGACCAGGATGGTCTCGAACCGCGCCGACTCCTTCGTCCCGCGCGACAACACGAACGCGAGCAGCAGACACAGCAACAGAGCGAACAGATCGACACGATGCCCGGACCCGGTGCCGGGCGCGCCCAGCATCCAGGTCGGCACATCAATGCCCACATGCTCAAGGATGTACGAGAAGTAGCCGGACACCGCGATGGCGACGACAGCCACGATCGCGGTGTACTCGAGCAGCAGGTCCCAGCCGATCGCCCAGCCGACGAACTCGCCGAGCGCGGCGTAGGAGTACGTGTAGGCGGAGCCGGCCTTCGGGATGGTGCCGGCGAACTCGGCGTAGCAGAGGGCGGCCGCGCCGCTGGCCACGATGGCGATGAGGAACGAGAGCATGACGCCGGGCCCGGCGTCCTCGTTGGCCACCACACCGGCCAGCGAGAAGACCCCCGCGCCGACCAGACCGCCGAGGCTGAGGGCGACCAGCTGCCACAGGCCCATGGTGCGGCGCAGTCCGCCGCTGGTCTCCTCCTCCGAGTCGTCGACGGGCTTGAGGCGGAAGATGCCGGCACGGGAGAGGAGTCCCCCGTCGGGCCCGGCCGGATCGCGGGGTGGGTTGGTTGTCGTACGGGACACGGTGACTCCTTCAGGGGCCGCGGAGGGCCTGCTGTGTCAGAGCACGAAGCCGTGCGGGAACGGGTCGCGGGGGTCGAGGAGGTAGTTGGCCGTGCCGGTGATCCAGGCCCGTCCGGAGAACTCGGGCACGACGGCGTCGAGTTGACCGACTTTCGCGTCACCGACGAGCCGTCCGGTGAACCGCGTACCGATGAACGACTCGTTCACGAACTCGGTGTGCAAGGGGAGTTCGCCGCGCGCGTGCAGCTGCGCCATCCGGGCCGAGGTGCCGGTGCCGCACGGCGAACGGTCGAACCAGCCGGGCTGGATCGCCATGGCGTTGCGTGAGTGCCGGGCGGTCGAGTCGGGCGCGAGGAACTGCACGTGCTTGCAGCCGCCGATGACCGGGTCGAGCGGATGCTGCGGCCGGTTGTGCTCGTTGATGGCGGCGGAGATGGCGAGCCCGGCCTTGAGGATGTCGTCCTTGCGGGCCCGGTCGAAGGGCAGCCCGAGCTGGTCGAGCTCGGTGATCGCGTAGAAGTTCCCGCCGTACGCCATGTCATAGCGCACTTCCCCGTACCCGGGCACCTTCACGGTGGCATCCAGCTCCAGCGCGAAGGCGTCCACATTGCGCAGGGTGACCTGCTCGGCGACACCGTCACGTACGGCGACCCGCGCCTCGACGAGACCGGCAGGCGTATCGAGCCGCACGACGGTCTCCGGCTCGCTCACCTCCACCATCCCGGTCTCCACGAGCACGGTGGCGACGCCGATGGTGCCGTGCCCGCACATCGGCAGGAAGCCGCTGACCTCGATGTACAGGACACCCCAGTCCGCGTCCGGGCGGGTCGGCGGTTGCAGGATGGCGCCGCTCATCGCGGGGTGGCCGCGCGGCTCGTCGACGAGGAACCTGCGGAGTTCGTCGAGGTGTTCGAGCGCGTAGGTGCGACGCTCGGCCATGGTGTCACCGGGGATGGGACCCACGCCGCCGGTGACGACGCGGGTGGGCATGCCCTCGGTGTGCGAGTCGACGGCACTCAGCGTCCGTACGGACCGCATCAGACGGCCTCCCCCTTCTCCAGGGACGCGATCGCGCGGGCCATGTCGGCCTCGACCTGCTCGCGCAGCTCGGGCAGCAGCGCACCGCGCGGCGGCCGGCAGGGCCCGCCGAACCGCCCGACCTGCTCCATCCCCAACTTGATGGCCTGCACGAACTCGGTCCGCGAGTCCCAGCGGAAGGCGGCGACCAGCGGCTCGTACAGCGCCCGCGCTTCCTCCACCTTCCCGGCGAGAGCCAGGTCGTACAGCCGGGCGGACTCAGCAGGAAAGACATTCGGGAACCCGGCGAACCACCCGGTGGCACCCATCAACAGACTCTCGAGCACGACATCATCGGCACCACTGATGATCTCAAGACCCGGGGCCTTCTCCTTGATCTCAAGGACCCGCCGCACATCACCGGAGAACTCCTTCACGGCGACGATGTTGTCGATCTGCGCGATCTCGGCAAGCAGATCCGGCGTGAGGTCCACCTTCGTGTCGAAGGGATTGTTGTACACCATCACAGGCAGCCCGACGGAGGCGACGGCGGCGAAATGGTCAATGACATCACGCGAGTTGGCCCGATACAGGGTGGGCGGCAGACACAGCACACCGTCGGCACCGTCCTCGGCCGCGACCTCGGCCCAGTGCTTCGCCTGGTGGGCCCCGACCCCATGCACACCCACCACGACGACGCCATCGTCGCCGACGGCCTCGATGGCGGTCTTGGCGACCCTCCGACGCTCCTCGTCCGTGAGGGACGAGTACTCACCGAGCGACCCGTTCGGACCGACGCCACGGCAGCCGTTGTCGACGAGCCAGCGGCAGTGCTCGGCGTAACGGTCGTAGTCGACGGCGAGCCCGGCGGGCGCCGAGGCGTCCTCGGAGTAGGGCAGAGCGGTGGCGACGACAACGCCACCAAGACCGATGGAACCCTTCGCCTGCTGCTTCTTGGCACTCATGAACTGCTCTCCTCTGTACGGGAGTTACTGGGGGACGTGGCAGTGGTTTCGGGGGTGACGGCAGTGGTTTCGGGGGTGGCGGCCAGATCGCCCAGCCGGATCGGGCGGGCGATGGGCCGCCGGTGCTCGCTGGCCGGGGGCAGGCCCGCGATGCTGCGGTCGTCGCTGCCGGGCCCGCGCAGGCGCGCACCGATCTCGGCGACAGTGGGCCCGCACATCCGGGCCTGGCACGGCCCGAGTCCGGCGCGGGTGGCGAGCTTGGCGGCGCGCGGTGCGGAGGTGGATTCGTCGGTGGCGGCGCGGCACACGGTGGCGTAGTCGGTCTCCTCGCACCGGCACACCACGGTCTCGGGCCGCAGCCACCCGGACCAGCCCGCCCCGACGGGGTGCGCGCGGGCGAGGCGGGCGGTGAAGGCGCGGCCCTGGTCGCGGCTGGTCCGCAGCCGGCGCACGGTGGCGGTGTTCCGGTCGCCGCCCGCGGCGAGCCACCCGGCGAGCGCACCCTCGACGCGGGCGGCGGGCGCGCCCGCGATGCCGGTGATCTCCCCGGCCGCGTACACGTCGGGGCAGGTGGTGCGCTGGTCGCCGTCGACCTCGACGAACTCCCCCGCCGGGGTGGCGCGCAGCGCGCATCCGGCGGCGAGCGGCAGTTCCAGCTGCGGACTGAACCCGTGCGAGACACACACGGCGTCGACGGCGACGGTCCGCTCGCTCCCCGGCACGACCGACCAGTCCGCACGCAGCCGAGCGGTGACGACCTCCTCCACACACCCGTCGCCGCGCGCCTCGACGACAGTACGTCCGGTGCGGTACGGAACCCGGTGCCGCGCCAACAGGGCGCTGTACTCGGCGAGTTCGGCGGCCTTCCCGGCCTGCGCGGCCAGCTCCCAGGGCCGCCGGCCCCAGCCACGGGCGAGGGTGGCAGGGGTGCCGGCCTCCAGCACTTCACGCACCCGCGCCCCGGCCTCGATCAGCGACGCGGCCACCGGCAGCAGGAACGGACCGCTCCCGGCCACGACCACCTGGTCGCCGACCACCACCCGCTCCCCCTTCGCCAGCGCCTGCGCCGCGCCCGCGGTGAACACGCCGGGCAACTCCCAGCCGGGGAAGGGCAGTACGCGGTCGTGGGCGCCGACCGCGAGCACGAGCGCGTCGGGGTCGAGCACCTGCCGGTCCCGGCCGCCCCCGTCGGACGGTCCGCGCAGCACGTGCACGCGCGGCGGTCCCGGCTCGGCGGGGTCGGGCCGCTCCAGGGCCCACACGGCGGTCTCGGACCACCAGGCGCAGCGCGGATGGGCGAGGACCCGGCGGCGGCGTGCGTCGAAGGCGCGCCAACCGTGGTGGAGGCGCTCCGGCCGGGCGGCGGCGTAGGCCTCGGGGAGCATCCGGTGGTACTGGCCGCCGGGCTGCTCGGCCTCGTCGACCAGGGTGACCCGCGCGCCCGCGCCGAGCGCGGCATCGGCGGCGGCGAGCCCTGCGGGCCCCGCGCCTACGACCACTACGTGGCGTGTCATGTGGCCTCCGTGGGCTTCCAGTTGAGCGAGTACGTAGCGGTGCGGGGACTGTGACGTGGGACTTCGCATGGGCCGTCTTTCTGCGTCACAGTCCCGGTGTCCTGCCGGCCCCGAAACGCGCTCACCGTTCCTCCCCGCGCGCCTGCGTCCGCACCTCGTCCCCGTCCCGCGCCCGCCTGCGGCACGCCCGTACGTCGCGTTCGGGGCCGACCGTGACCAGGCAGTCGAAGCAGGCGCCGATGCCGCAGAACACTCCTCGGGGCGCGCCGGAGCGGCCGGTGCGCCAGGCGCGGCGGCCGGAGGCGAGCAGGACGCCCGCGATGGACTGGCCCTCGATTCCGTCGACGGGCTCGCCGTCGACGGTGATCGTGAGCGGCGTCTCGCGCCGCTCGACGGCATCCGTGGCCGCCGGTATGCGTCGTGGGCTCATGCCGCCCAACCTCCTTGAGTGCTTCCCAGGACGGCCGGCCGGTCCACCCGGAACGGCGTCGCGTCGATCTCGGTGGGCCGGCCCAGGAGCAGGTCCCGCACGAGGCGTGCGGTGCCGACGGACAGGCCGATGCCCGCGCCTTCGTGGCCGCCCGCGTGCCACAGCCCGGCGAGGCGCGGGTCGGGCCCTATGACGGGCAAGTGGTCGGGTACGTAGGGGCGGAAGCCGCCGTAGGCGCGCATCACCGGCACGTCCGTGAGGGACGGGAAGAGGCGCAGCGCCTTGGCGGCGATCGCGGAGAGGGCGTCGACGCGGAGCCGGCCGTCGAAGCCGACGCGGCGGCGTGAGGAGCCGATGAGGACGCTGCCGCCGCGCGTGGATTCGACGACGGCGGAGGTCTGGAGGTCCTCGGCGCTGCTGCCGACGGCGCCCACGTAGTCGGCGTCGTACACCTTGTGGAAGACGGTGGGCGGGAGCGGGGTGGTGACGAGGACGTCGCCGCGGCGGGGGCGGACGTCGACGGGGGCGCCGAGGCGGGTGGAGAGTTCGCCCGCCCAGGGCCCTGCCGCGTTGATGAAGATGTCCGCCTCGATAAGCTCGCCTTCGGACGTGCGGACCGCGGTGAGGCGGTCGGAGCGGGTGACCGCGCCGTGCACCTCGCAGTGCGTGCGCAGGGTCGCGCCTGCCCGTAGCGCGTCGGCGAGGAGGGCGGCGGCCGCGCCCGACGGCTGCACCTGGGCGTCCTCGGGGTAGTGGATCGCTGCCGTGTGTTCCCGGGTGACGTACGGCTCGGCGGCCGCGAGTTCCGCGGCGTCCAGGGTGTCGGCGCGTACGCCGGCCTCGCGTTGAGTCGCCGCGAACTTCGTCAGCTCGCGGGCCCCGTCGTCGGTGGTCGCGACGACGATGCCGCCCTTGGGGTCCCACTCCGTCAAGTCACCGACCACGTCGGTCCGTTCGGACATCTCGGCGATGATCTGTGGCCACAGGCGGCCGGAGAGTTGAGCCAACTCGAGTTCGGGGCCCGGGCCTTTGTCGGATACGAGGATGTTGCCCTCGCCGTGCGCGGTGGTCGCGGCGGCCGGGCGGCCGCGGTCGACGACCGTGGTGGCACAGCCCGCGAGGGCCAGCTCCCGCGCACAGGCGGCTCCGACGATTCCGGCCCCGAGAATGACCGCCCGTGTTCCGTACATCGAACCGCCTCCGTTCGCTTCATCGAACAGCTCGGAGGCTAGGACGGCCCTTCAGAGGGTGTCAACGGGTCCGGAAGGAGTGATCGATTAATTACCTGTAACACTCACTCGTTTTCGGGTTCGGCGGCGCCCGGCTTCGGGTGCGGGATCCCCAAGTGGGCGTGCTCGTGCGGCCGGTACTGGAGCAGCAGCACCGAGTGCACGTCGCCGTCGAGCGCCGTGTAGGAGTGCGGGAGCGTGGCGTCGAAGCCCACGTAGTCGCCGGGGCCGAGCTCCACCTCGTCGCCGTCCACGCGGACCTGGAGCCGGCCGGTCTGCACAATGGTGTGCTCGGTACCGACGTGGCCGAGCGAGTCCTGCCTGCTGTCGGCCCGCACCACCTGGTCGTACACCTCGAAGACCAGGTCACCGAACTCCATCCGGCGCAGCGGCCGCAGGTCGACGCCCTGGCCGCTGAGCACCTCGACCTCCTTGGCGCGCACGACGGTCAGGCCGCCGGGCGCCCGCGTCTCCAGGAGGTCGGAGACGGGCACCTCCAGGGCGCGCGAGAGGCTGAACACCGTCTCGATGGTGGGGTTTCCGGTGCCGGACTCGAGCTGGGAGAGCGTCGCCTTGCCGATCTTGGAGCGTCGCGAGAGCTCCGAGATCGACAGGCCGCGCCGCGTCCTCGCTCGGCGGAGATTGGCCGCCACCATGTCGCGCACCGACTCCTGAGGAACGTCCATAGCCTCTCCCTGACTCCCTTGACAGCGTTCGCTTTGACGAACACTATGCCGCACAACGCGTTTACTGACCCGAACGGTTCCTCGTTCGTTTCCCTACTTTCGACGCTTTCGACGCAACGGCACCCAAGTACACGCCACTTGGAGGACTGATCGTGCGGCACCCCTCTGAACGTCTCCGACCGCTCCCCGCCGCCCGGGTAGAGCTCGTCGGCGGCCTCCTCGCCGACTGGCAGCGCCGCAACCGCGAGGCGACTCTGCCGCACACGGTGGAGCAGCTCCGCGCGGCGGGCAATGTGGACAACCTCCGCAGGCTTCTGCCCGATGAGAGCGGGGCCCCCGCGTTCCGCGGGCGGTATCCGTTCCTCGACACCGATATTCACAAGACGCTGGAGGGGCTCGTATACGAACTGGCCGAGTCCGGTGCCGAATTGGATGCCGGGCTGCGGGGTTTCTACGAGGAGATCGTCGGGCTTCTGGAGCGGGTGCAGGCTCCCGACGGGTATCTCAACTCCTTCTACCAGGACCCCGATCAGGCCAAGGAGCCCTGGTCCGACCTCGCCTGGGGGCACGAGCTCTACACCTTCGGCCATCTCGCCCAGGCCGCGATCGCCGCTCACCGGCGGCTCGGCGACCGGCGGCTGCTCGATGTCACCGTGCGCTTCGCCGACCTCGTGGTGAAACGTTTCGGGCCGGGCGGCGAGGAGGCCGTCTGCGGGCACCCCGAAGTCGAGATGGCGCTGGTCGAGCTGTACCGGGAGACCGGCGACGCCGCGTATCTGACGCAGGCCCGGCTCTTCGTCGACCGCCGGGGCCACCGGGAGCGCAGCGGGCTGCGGCACAGCGTCTTCCCGCCCTCGTACTTCCAGGACGAGGTGCCGCTGCGCGAACTGCCGTCGGTGACCGGGCACGCGGTGCGCATGGCGTATCTCGCGGCGGGCGCCGCGGATGTGGCGCTGGAGACCGGCGACGACTCGCTGCTCGACGTGCTGCGCCGGCTGTGGGCCGACATGGCCGCCACGAAGCTGTACGTCACCGGGGGCCTGGGCAGCCGGCACTCCGACGAAGCGGTGGGCGACCGCTACGAGTTGCCCTCCGAGCGTTCCTACAGCGAGACCTGCGCGGCGATCGCCACCATGCAGTGGGGCTGGCGGATGTTCCTGGCCACCGGGGACGCCACGTATCTCGACACCTTCGAGACCGTCCTCTACAACGCGTTCGCGGTGGGTCCGTCGGCCGATGGCCGTGCCTTCTTCTACGACAACCCGCTGCAACGCCGCGCCGACCACGAGCAGCGCAGCGGTGCCGAGGCCGACGGGGAGCCACTGCGCCGGGCCTGGTTCGGGTGCCCGTGCTGTCCGCCCAACATCGTGCGGTGGATGTCCCAGCTCGGCGAGCACCTCGCGGCCGAGCGCACGGACGAGCTCGTGGTCGCGGGGTACGCGACGGCCCGGATCGACGGCCAGGAGCTGGCGGTCGACATGGTGACCGGGTATCCGTGGGACGGCGAGGTGCGGGTGACGGTCAGGGAAGCGCCGGAGCGACCGTACGCTCTCACCTTGCGTGTGCCCGGCTGGGCCAACGCCAGTGCGGTCCGGCTGACGGTCGACGGGGAGACCTCCGCCCCCGAGGTGGTGGACGGCTGGGTCAGCGTCCGGCGCGGGTGGCGGGCCGGCGACGAGCTCGTGCTGCGGTTGCCGATGGCCGTGCGCGCCCACGGTTCCCACCCCTACCTGGACGCGACCCGCGGCGCCGTCGCCGTCGCCCGCGGCCCCCTCGTCTACTGCGCCGAGCAGCAGGACTGCGGCGTCGACATCGACGACGTGACGCTCGACGTGGCCCAGGTCGCCGCCGCCCGTCCGCGTACGGACACGGAGTTCGAGGGCGCGGTCGTCCTCGACACGGAGGCGGGTGTCGCACCCCCGGCGTCGCCCGACCTCTACCCCGTACTGACCGGCACCGCCGCGTCCGTCACGGACACCGCCGCCGCGACCACCGGCCTCACCCTCGTCCCCTACTTCCTGTGGGGCAACCGCGAGGCGGCACCCATGCGCGTCTGGATCCGGCGCGCCTGACCGCCGGCCCTCCGTCTCACCCTCGTCCCCTCTCGCTCCTCTCGCCCCACTCGCACCATTCGCACCTCGCGCCCCGCACGCGCCTCGCCCCTCTCATCCTTCCCCCCTCTCCAGAAGGCGTCATGAGAAAAGCAATAGTCCTGCCCGCCGCCGCACTGTGTACCGCGCTCACCCTCACGCTCTCCGCCTGCAAGGGCGGCGGCGCGTCAGCCGCCAAGGAGGCCGACCCAGGCGCGGCCGCCGCGACCGGTGGCACGGTGCACGTCCTGGCGCAGGCCGACTTCTCCCACCTCGACCCGGCCCGCGGCTTCGACGGCGGCGTCAACAACTTCTACCGGCTCGTCTACCGCACCCTCACCACGCCGGTCGCGGCCCCCGGAGAGAAGGGCGCCAAGATCACCGGTGACCTCGCCACCGACACCGGGCGGCCCTCCGACGGCAACAAGACATGGACGTTCACGCTGAAGCGCGGACTCACCTTCGAGGACGGTTCCGACATCACCAGCAAGGAGGTGAAGTTCGGGGTCGAGCGCGCCTGGGATCCCGAGGCCGGGCTCGGCTCGCCGTACGCCAAGCAGTACATCGAGGCGCCCGACAGCTACAAGGGGCCGTACAAGTCGGGTGACCTGTCGACCATCGAGACACCGGACGCGCACACCATCGTCTTCCACCTGAAGAAGGCGACGGCGCAGTTCGGTTACATCGCCGCGCAGCCCACGTTCACGCCCTTCCCGAAGGGCAGTGGCGCCAAGGCCGTCTTCGACCGCAAGCCGATCGCCTCGGGCCCGTACCGGGTCAAGAGCTATCAGCACGGCTCCAAGCTGGTCCTCGTCCGCAACAAGCAGTGGAAGCGGTCGACGGACAAGGTGCGCGACGCGAAGCCGGACAGCTTCGTGTGGACCTTCGGCCTCGATCCGGCGACCATCGACGAGCGGCTCATCGCCGGGCAGGGCGCCGACGCGAACGCCATCAGTGGCACCGCCTCGCTACAGCCCGCGACCGTGTCCCGTATCCAGACACCGCAGCTCAAGCAGCGCACGATGTCGGGGCCGACGGGCTGCACCTCGTACATGAGCATCAATACGAGCAAGGGCCCGCTGAAGGATGTGCGGGTCCGGCAGGCCATCGAGTACGCGGTCGACAAGCAGACCACCGTGGATGCGCACGGGGGCAAGTCCCTCGCGACCGTGGCCACTTCCATCCAGCCGCCCACCCTGCCGGGCCGGGACGCGAGCGATGTGTACCCGAGCAAGGGCGGCACCGGTGACGTGAAGAAGGCCCGCAAGCTCCTTGCCGAGGCGGGGCAGTCCAAGGGCTTCACGTTCACGCTCGACACCCGTGCCGCGGGCGTGGAGCAGGCGACGGCCGTCGCGGTGCAGCAGGCCCTGAAGCGGGTCGGCATCAAGGTCAAGGTCAACACCATTGACACGTCGACGTTCTACGAGGTCATCGGCACACCCTCGCAGGAGCACGACGGCGCGCTGACCGGCTGGTGCCCGGACTGGCCGAGCGGCAGCACGTTCCTGCCGCCGCTGTTCGACGGCCGCAACATCACCGGCAGCGGCAACCCGAACATCTCGATGCTCGACGACAAGAAGGTCAACGACCGGATGGACGCGATCGAGGCGATGAGCGACGCGGACGCGCAGAACACGGCGTACGGGAAGCTCGACGCGCAGATCATGCGGCAGGCGCCGATCGTGCCGCTGCACTACACCAAGTACCTCACGGTCGTCGGCGACAACATCGCGGGCGCCTACCTCACTCCGTCCTTCTCCGGCGGCATCGACCTCGTCTCCGTCGGTCTCGCGGACCCGAAGAAGTAGCCCGCCATGTCCACTTCCGTCCTCCAAGAGGCGCAGCCGGGCACGGCCGGCGCGCCGCCGGGCACCGAGCTGCCCGGCTCCACCGGGCGCCGGGTCCTGCACGCCCTGTCCCGCGATGTCGGGGCGGTGCTCAGCACCGCTTTCCTGCTCCTGATCGTCCTGATGGCGCTGTTCGCCCCGCTGCTCACCATGATCACGGGGCACGGCCCGGACGCCTTCGACCGCGCGGCCGTCGACACCGACATCGGTGGCCTGCCGCGCGGCTCGTTCGGCGGGATCAGCGCCGAGCACTGGTTCGGCGTCGAGCCGCAGAACGGCCGCGACGTGTTCGCGCGGATCGCCTACGGGGCCCGTACCTCGCTGCTGATCGCCGTCGCGGCCACCCTGATCACCACCGCGATCGGCACGGTGCTCGGGGTGCTCGCCGGGTTCCTGCGCGGCTGGGTGGACACGGTGATCTCCCGGCTCATGGACTTCCTGATGGCGTTCCCCGCGCTCATCTTCATGATCGCGATCCTGTCCGCGCTGCCGGGCAGCGGCCGGGCACCGCTGCTTGTCGTCGTGCTCAGCGTGTTCGGCTGGCCGTATCTGGCGCGCGTGGTGCGCGGGCAGACACTCGCGCTGGCCGAGCGGGAGTTCGTCGAGGCGGCCAGGGCGTCGGGCGCGGCCAAGTGGCCGCTGGTGTTCAAGGAGATCCTGCCGAATCTGCGCAACTCGGTCCTGGTGATGGCGACGCTGTCGGTGCCGGGCTACATCGGTACGGAGGCGGGTCTGTCCTTCCTCGGTGTCGGTGTCACCCCGCCGACGGCATCCTGGGGGCAGATGATCGCGAGTTCGGTCTCCTGGTACCAGGTCGACCCGCTGTACTTCGCGATCCCCGGCGCCTTCCTGTTCGGCACGGTGCTCTCGCTGACGGTGCTCGGCGACCGGATCCGGCACGCACTCGACGCGGGGGAGGCCGTCTGATGGCCCGTTATCTCGCCGGACGCCTCGCCTGGGTGGCGCTCATCCTCGTGGCCGTCTGCGTCTTCACGTATCTGATCTTCTTTCAACTCTCCCCCGATCCGGCCGTGATGATCTGCGGCAAGACCTGCACCGCCGAGCGGATCGAGACCATCAGGTCGTCCCTCGGCCTGGATCTGCCGTTCTTCACCCAGCTGTGGGACTTCCTCAGCGGTATCGTCGTCGGCCGCGACTACGGCAGCGGCGCGAACCTCGTGCACTGCCACGCCCCCTGCCTCGGCTACAGCTTCCAGAGCGGCCAGTCCGTCTGGGACATGGTGCTCCAGCGCCTTCCCGTGAGCGCGACCGTCGCGATCGGCGCCGCCGTGCTGTGGCTGCTCGCCGGGGTGGCCTGCGGGCTGCTCAGCGGCGTCAAGGAGGGCACCTGGTGGGACCGCGGCGCGATGAGTCTCGCGCTCGGCGGCTCCAGCATCCCCAACTACGTGCTGGCGCTTGCCCTTCAGTACGTGCTCGTGGTCAAGCTCCAGATCCTGCCCTTCCCCGCGGCGGTCTCCTTCGGCGACGATCCGCAGATGTGGCTCGAGTCATATCTGATGCCGTGGATCGTGCTCGCCACCGGATACGCCTGTCTGTACGCGCGGTTGACCCGCTCCAACGTCATCGACACCCTCTCCGAGAACTTCGTGCGCACGGCGCGCGCGAAGGGGCTGCGGCCGACGCTGCTGATGCGCCGGCACGCTCTGCGACCCGCGCTCACCCCCATCACCACGCTCTTCGGCATGGACTTCGCGGGGCTGCTCGGCGGGGCGATCATCACCGAGACCGTCTTCGGGCTCAACGGCGTGGGCAAGATGGCCTCCGACGCGATCTCCAAGAACGACCAGCCGGTCATCATGGCGGTCACACTCCTCGCGGCCTTCTTCGTGGTGCTCGGCAACCTCGTCGTCGACGTCCTCTACACCTTCCTGGACCCGCGCGTGAGGATCACCGCGTCATGACTGATTTCCCGAACCAACGCGCTTCTACAGAAGGCCTGTTGACGGTCGAGGGCCTGACCGTCACGTTCCCCACCGGGCGCGGCCCCGTCGATGTCGTCCGCGATCTGTCGTTCACCGTGGAGCGGGGCGAGACCCTCGGCATCGTCGGCGAGTCCGGCAGCGGGAAGTCCATGACCTCACTCGCGGTCATGGGCCTGCTCCCACGCGGCGCGCGCACCAGCGGCAGCGTCCGCTTCCAGGGCCGCGAGCTGCTCGGCCGCCCCGACCGGGAGCTGCGCCGGCTGCGCGGCGACGCGATGTCGATGGTGTTCCAGGACCCGCTGTCCTCGCTCAACCCGTACTACACGGTGGGCCTGCAGATCGCCGAGGCCTACCGCAGCCACCGCGGCGGTTCCCGGCGGGCGGCACGCAGACAGGCCGTCGAGGCGCTCGGCCAGGTCGGCATCCCGCGGCCCGCCGAGCGTGTGGACCACTTCCCGCACCAGTTCTCCGGCGGCCAGCGCCAACGTGTCATGATCGCCATGGCGTTGGTGTGCGAGCCGGCGCTGCTGATCGCGGACGAGCCGACCACCGCCCTTGATGTCACCGTGCAGGACCAGATCCTCACGCTCCTCACCGAACTCCAGCAACAGACCAGCACCGGCATGCTGTTCATCACCCACGACCTGGCGGTCATCGCCAACCTGGCGGGCCGTGTGCTGGTGATGCGGGGCGGCGAGCAACTGGAGTACGCGACGACGGAGGACGTCTTCTGCGCGCCCCAACACGCGTATACGAGAAAGCTGTTGGAGGCGATCCCCCGCATCGACGACGAACTGGCCGAGCCCGGCGGAACGCTCGCCGATCTGACACCGCTCGGCGCGGCACAGGAGGACTCCCGGTGACCCCCGACCACTGCGGCTCCGCACCCGCGCCGCTGCTGCGCGCCCGCGGGCTGACCAAGACGTTCACCACGCGCGGCTCGCTCGGCCGCACGTCCGTGACCACCGCGGTCGACGACGTGAGCCTCGACATCCACCCCGGCGAGACCCTTGCGGTGGTCGGCGAGTCCGGCAGCGGCAAGTCGACCACCGCACGCCTGGTGGCCAAGCTGATGGAACCCACCGCCGGCACCCTGGAGTTCGCGGGCGAGGACGTGACACACGCGAGCGGCGCCGCGCTCGCCCGCTTCCGCAGCAACGTACAAGTGGTGTTCCAGGACCCGTACTCCTCGCTCAACCCCCGGCACACCGTCGAACGCATCCTGACCGCCCCGCTCGACTACCAGCACCTGCCGATCCCGGGAGGCCGCCGCGCCTTCACCCGCGAGCTGATGGAGCGCGTCGGCCTGAACCCGGACCACGCGCTGCGCTATCCGGCGCAGTTCTCCGGCGGGCAGGCGCAGCGGATCGGCATCGCCCGCGCGCTCGCGGTCGGCCCGCAGCTGGTGATCTGCGACGAGGCGGTGTCCGCGCTCGACGTGTCGGTGCAGGCCCAGGTGATGAATCTGCTGCTGCGCCTGCAACGGGAGAACGGCTTCTCCTACCTGTTCATCGCCCACGATCTCGCCGTGGTGCGCCGGATCGCCCACCGCGTGGCGGTGATGCACCAGGGACGTATCGTCGAGTCCGGCCGCGCCGCGGACGTCTTCGACCAGCCGCGGGACGCGTACACCCGCACCCTGCTCGGGGCGATCCCGCGCATCAACCCGGAGTGGGACCGCCGCAGGCGTGCCGCTCCCCGGACCTCTCAAGGAGTGGAGTCGGCATGACCGAGACGACCCCCGCCACCTCCGTGCCCAGGTCGAGCACCCCGGATCCCCGGATGCCGCGCCTCGCCGAACTGCCGGACTTCGCCGCGTACATGGGCCAGGGCTGGGACGAGGCCGACCGGACGCCGCCGACCGTGCCGGGGGGCGCCGACGCGGCCGCCGCGCACCGGGCGCGGCTCAGCGCCGAGTTCGCCGGTCGGCCGCTCGTGGTCGCCGCCGGACGGGCCCCGGTGCGCAGCAACGACACGGCGTACGACTTCCGGCCCGACAGCGACTTCTACTGGCTCACCGGCTGTTCGGTCGAGGACGCCGTCCTGGTCCTTCGCCCCTCCCCCGGCGGTCACGACGCGGTGCTGTATCTGCCGCCGCCGGCCCGCCCCGGCGAGACCGGATTCTTCGCGGACGCGGCGCACGGCGAACTGTGGGTGGGCCCGGCCCCCGGCCTGGACGACTGGCGCGAGGCGCTGCGCGTGGACACGGCGCCGCTGGGTGCCCTGGACGAGGCGCTGGCCGCGTGCGCGTCGCAGGGCCCGCTGCTCACCGGCCCGCTCGACCCCGACACGGCCCGCCGCCACGGGATCGCGGCCTCCGCCGACCTCGGCCGGACGCTCTCCGAGCTGCGCATGATCAAGGACGCGTGGGAGATCGGCCAGCTGCGCGAGGCCGTGAACCGTACGGTCGAGGGCTTCGCCGCGGTGGTCCGCGAGTTCCCCGCGGCCGTGCGCGGCGGCGGCGAGCGCTGGCTTCAGGGCACCTTCGACCGCTACGCCCGCACGTACGGCAACGGCCCCGGGTACGCCACGATCGTGGGCAGCGGCCGCAACGCCGCGACCCTGCACTGGGTGCGCTGCGACGGGCCCGTGGCCGAGGACGCGGCGGTGCTCCTGGACATGGGCGTCGAGACACGCAGCTACTACACGGCCGACGTCACCCGCACCTTCCCGGCGTCCGGCCGCTTCACCGACGCCCAGCGCCGCGTGCACGACCTGGTGGAGCGCGCGCACCGGGCCGGGCTCGACGCCGTGGGTCCGGGGCGGGAGTGGGCGGACTTCCACACGGCGTCGATGGAGGTCGTCGCGCGCGGCCTCGACGACTGGGGCCTCCTGCCGGTCTCCGTGGACGAGGCCCTCTCCCCCAAGGGCCAGCACCACCGCCGGTACCTGGTGTGCGGCATCGGCCACCACCTCGGCCTCGACGTGCACGACTGCGCCCGCGCCGACTACTCCGCGTACCAGGGCGCCCGCATGGCTCCCGGCATGGTGCTCACGGTCGAGCCGGGCCTGTACTTCCACGCCCATGACACGACCGTGCCGCCGGAACTGCGCGGTATCGGGGCGCGCATCGAGGACGACATCCTGGTGACCGAGGCCGGTTCGGAGGTCTTGTCGACCGAACTGCCCCTGGACGCCGCCGGGTTGGAGCGGTGGATGGCGGCGTAGGCGGACCGCCACACCTTTACGTGTCTCACATATCGAACACCCATTACCGGTGAGTGAGACACATGAAAGGTTGTGATCCTCGTACCGTCCGACCGGTACGAGGGTCGCCGGCGTCCCGTGCCGGTGGACGCACACCGCAACACCCCTGGGATTGACCCGAAGATGTCCGCTTCTGCCACCGGCCCGGCCCCTGCCAAGACCGCCGCGCCGTCACCCGCCTCCGGCCCGAACCCGGCCGCGCCGGTCAACCCGCGTTCGCGGGTCCTGATCGCCAGCCTCATCGGAACGACGATCGAGTTCTACGACTTCTACGTCTACGCGACCGCAGCCGTACTCGTCTTCCCCGCGCTCTTCTTCCCCAGCAGCGACCCGACCACCGCGCTCCTGTCGTCGTTCGCCGTGTTCGGCGCGGCGATGGTGGCCCGGCCCATCGGCGCGGCCTTCTTCGGGCACCTCGGTGACCGGCTCGGCCGCAAGAAGACGCTGGTCGTCTCGCTGCTCACGATGGGCATCGCCACCTTCCTCATCGGCGTGCTGCCCACGTACGGGTCGATCGGCTGGGTCGCCACCGCGTTCCTCGTGCTGATGCGGCTCGCGCAGGGTTTCGCGCTCGGCGGCGAGTGGAGCGGCGCGGCGCTGGTCGCCACGGAGAACGCGCCTCCGGGCAAGCGGGCGCTGTGGGGTACGTTCCCGCAGCTGGGCGCGCCGCTCGGGTTCATCATCGGCAACGGCCTCTTCCTGGTCATCGCCGCCCTCCTGCCGTCCGCGGCGGGCGCCGACCCCTCGCAGCCTTCGCAGGCGTTCCTGTCGTGGGGCTGGCGGATCCCGTTCCTGTTCTCGGCCGTGATGGTCGCGATCGGCCTGTGGGTGCGGATGCGCCTGGTCGAGGCGGAGGTCTTCACCAAGACGCAGGAGACCAAGAAGGTCCGCAAGCTGCCGCTGGCGACCGTGTTCCGGCACCACTGGAAGCAGCTGATCCTCGGCACCTTCGCGATGCTGGCGACGTACGTGCTCTTCTACCTGATGACGACGTTCTCGCTGAGCTACGGCCGCACCGCGAAGGACGCCGCCGTCCCCGGGCTCGGCTACAGCTACACCACGTTCGTGCTGATGCTGATCTTCGGCGTGGTCTTCTTCGCCGCGTTCACGCTGATCTCCGGGCCGCTGGCCGACAAGTACGGCCGCCGCAAGACGCTGGCCTGGATCACCGCGGGCATCTTCGTGTTCGGCCTGGCGTGGGTGCCGCTGATCGGGCTCGGCACGCTCGGTGTAGTGCTGTGGCTGGTCCTCGGCTTCACGCTGATGGGCCTCACCTTCGGCCCGATGGGCGCGCTGCTCCCGGAGATGTTCCCGACGTCCGTGCGCTACACCGGCTCCGGCATCTCGTACAACGTCAGCTCCGTCCTCGGCGCGGCCGTCGCCCCGTTCATCGCGGTGGCGCTGTGGGAGGCCGGCGACGGCTCTCCGTGGCTGGTCGGCGTCTACCTGTCGGCGATGGCCGTCCTCACCCTCGTCGCGCTGCTGTGCAGCAAGGAGACGAAGAACGTGGACCTGGGGGAGCTGGAGGCGGGCGAGAGCCCGGCGTAACCACCCTCTACGTAAGAGCCCGGACCACCCCTTTGCGGGCGGTCCGGGCTTTTGCGTGTGTCATCGCCGACTACGTGTCTCATCCCCTGCCCGGGTCGAACGACTTCAACAGGACGCGCAGCGCCTGGCGGTTCGTGGTCGCGGTGAAGGTGTCGGCAGGGGTCGTCCAGCGCAGCGAGAAGCCGCGCTCGCCGCCGAGGCGGAAGCCGCGCCCGAAGGTCCGCACCCGCTCGTTCCCGCTGCCGGCCAGCCACTCCATGTCGGCGGCCCGGAACCCCTGGTAGGTCGTGCCGCGGATGGCCCCGACGCGCCGGTACCCGGTCCGCTGCCGCAGTGCGGGTTCCACGTCGTCGCGCCAGACCGCGACCGGGTCCCGGTCGACGCGTTCGGTGTACGTGACGGCGAGGCGGCGGTCGTCCCCGCTCGCCCCGAAGTCGACGCGGTAGGCGCCGTCCGGCGCACGCGTGATGCCCTGGCGCCGCCAGCCCGTCGGCAGGGCGAGGGAGAACCCCTCGGGCGCGTCGTAGCGGCGGAAGCCGGGCGGCAGGGCAGGTGCTGGGGAGGAGGAGACGGTGGGACGCGGGGCAGGAGCGCGCCCAGAAGCAGCGCCGGGCGACGAGGAGCCCGACGAGCCCGAGCCGGGCGGCTGATGGGTGACGGCCAGGACCGCGACCGTCACGGTCACGACGGCCAGAGTGGTGCCCGCCGCCATGGCCCGCCTGCCCCATGCCCGGCCCGCCCTCCGGGCCGCCGCGTACGCGCAGCCCCGCAGCCGGGGCCGTGGGAGCGGAGCGGCGACCGCGTCCGGATCCTCGTCCAGTACGCGGCTGAGGACCTCGCGCACCACGCCTCGGGGAAGCCGCTCCCGGGAGTCCTTCCTCAGCAGCCCCTCCACGGCCCGGGTCAGCGAGCCGGCCCGCTGCGGGGCGCGCAGCGGCTGCCGGTCCACGCTCCGCAGCGTGAGCTCGGCCGGGCCCCGGTCACGGTACGGCGGCCGGCCCTCGACCATCCGGTACAGCAGCGCGCCGAGCGCCCACAGGTCGGCTGCGGGTCCGATGCGTTCGTCGCGGGCCTGTTCCGGGGCGGCGTACGCGGGCGCGGTGATTCTCTGGGCCAGGGTGACGCCGGCCAGGCCGAAGCCGGTGAGTACGATGCCGCCACTCTCGCGCAGGAACACCTGGCCGGGGCCGAGTTCGCCGTGGGTGATGCCCTGCGCGTGGGCGGCGTCCAGCACGTCGAGCAGTTCGAGACCGATGCGGGCCGCCCGCATGTACGTGAACGACCCCTCCACGTCGAGGAGTTCCCCCAGCGGCAGTCCTTCGATTCCCTCGGTGACGGTCCACAGCGCCCCGGCCTCCGTGACCGCGTCGACCACCGTGGCGACCCGGCCCGGCCTCAGCAGCCGGACGGCCTCGGCGGTGCGCAGGACGCGAGCGGTGATCCGGCGGGCGGCCTTCCGGTCCGTGCCGTCCGGGAGCACGATCCGGGTGAGCAGCCGGGGGCGCGCGGCCTCCAGGTCCTCACCACGCCAGCAGACGTGGTTCGTCTCCCGGTGGACGACCTCCAGGAGCCGGTACCGCCCGGCGACCGTGCCTGCGGCGGACCCGCACCCCTCGACCATGGTCACCCCTTCGTTGAGCCTGCGGCCGGCTTTTCGCCCAGGGATACGAAGGGTGGGGGCGGGTGTGTTCACCCGGCCCCGCGGAAGGTGCTCGCGGATCTCAACTGCGCCCGAGGATACCGGCGTTGAGGACGCTGCCGCCCAGGCTCCAGCCGCCGTCGGCGACCTCTTCGAGGATGACGAGGGTGGTGGCGCGGGCGCGCTCTCCGTAGACGTCCGCGAACGCGTCGGTGACGGCGTCCTGCAATTTCTTCTTGGAGGCCGCCGTGAGCGTGTCGGCGGGCACCTTGAGGTTGGCGTAGGGCATGGGGTGCGTTCCCTTCACAAATGGTTCGTTGCTTGCACAAGGTGGGGTGGTGGGCGACGACGTGGGCGATGTCGTCCGGCGGGGCGCTTCCGCAGAACTGCCGGCGTGGTCCATGCGATCCACGATGCGGCGCCCGCGGCGTGCGTGCCAGGGGATGTCATCCCCTGGGTCGGCGGCCCATCGGCGGGCCGCATGCGCGCAGACTGGGCGCGTGGCTTCTCTCAAGTACACCGGCAAGTACACCGAGCTCGGCGCCTTCCTGCGCTCGCGCCGCGAACGCATCCGCCCCGAGGACGTCGGCCTGGTCACCGGTCCGCGCCGCCGGGTGCCGGGGCTGCGCCGCGAGGAGGTGGCGCAGCTCGCGGGCGCCTCGGTCGACTACTACAACGAGCTTGAGCGGGGCGCGGGCTCCCAGCCCTCCGAGCAGATGCTCGCGGCGCTGGCCCGCGCGCTGCGCCTGACGTCGGACGAGCGCGACTATCTGTACCGCCTCGCCGAGCGCCCGCTGCCCGCCGCCGGAGGGCCGCAGGCGCATGTGCACCCCGGCATGCTGGATCTGCTCACGCGGCTGACCTCGACGCCGGCGCAGGTCATCACCGATCTGCACGTCACGCTCGTGCAGAACCCGCTCGCCGTCGCGCTGCTCGGCGACCATGCGCGGTTCCGCGGCAAGAACGTGAGCTTCGTGCACCGCTGGTTCACGGACCCCGACGCTCGGCGCCTGTACCCCGAGGCGGATCACGAGGCGCAGTCCCGCGCGTTCGTCGCCGATCTGCGGGCCGCGGCGGCGCGCCGCGACGCGAAGGACCCCGAGGCCCGCGCCCTCATCGCCGAACTGACCACGCGCTCCGCCGAGTTCGCCGCCCTGTGGGCCCGGCACGAGGTCAAGGTCCGGGCGAACGACCGTAAGCGCATCAACCACCCCAGCCTCGGCACGCTGGAGGTCAACTGCCTCAACCTGTTCAGCGAGGACGGCCGCCAGCGGCTGCTGTGGTTCACGCCCGCGCTGGGCACCGACAGCGCGGACAAGCTGGAGCTGCTCGCCGTCATCGGGACACAACTCACCGACACCCCGCGCTGACCGGTCGCGGGCTCCTGTGACGTACCGTCAGGCGCCCGCCTCGGGCGGCGGCGACGCGACCCGCGGTGGCCACACCCCCGCCACCAGCACGCCCTCCGCATACGCCCGCGCCACCAGCTCCGTGCGGTTCGACGCGCCCCAGCGGCGCGACAGTTGACGCAGGTGGTACGTGACGCCGTCGGTCGTCAGGCCGGCCTCGCGGGCCGCTCGGGCCGTCGTCGCGCCGGCGGCGAGCAGCGCCAGGATCCGCGCCTCCTGCGGGTGCGTCGGCGCGGCCGTGGACGGCATCGGGTCGGGCACGGGCGACGCGTCGAAGACCCGTACCGTCACCAGCAGATCCGGCACGCGATTGGCCCGCTCGCTCACCGTGTCGACGATCAACTCGCCCCGGCGCCGCACCCCGTCGCCGCCGCGCCAGGCCACCGCCACCGTGTAACGGGAACGACGGCCCGTCTTCTGCGCCTGGGTGATCCGGTCGACCTGGGCCGCGTCGACCGGGACGAACAGGTCGAGGATCGAACGTCCCTTGAGCCGGCCCGCTGTGGTGCCCCACTCCAGGGCGAACGCGGCGTTCACCAGTCGTACGTCGCCGTAGGGGTCGCACACCGCGACCGGCATCGGGATCCGGTCGAACAGCACCATCGCGCGATTGCGCCACACCACGGCGTCCCCGGTGTCCACCGACTCCTCACCTCCCGCCCCCGTACGCACCGCTCTGCCACGGACGGCGTCCGCGCACAAGTCCGATACACCGTCAGCCACTACACAATCATGTAGTGGACGGGGCCTGGCCAGCGGGGGGAGCGGATCAAGCTGGAAGCCGCAGCTCCCCACTCCGCGCCAGCAGGTCCCCTTCCGTGAAAGGCCCCCACCATGACGGACTCCCCCACACCGACCCCCGAGGACAGCGCCTACGCCGACGCCGGTGTCCCCGTGATCGACGTCACCGCCACCGGCCTCGGCGCCGGACCGCTGCAGCAGGTCATGGGCCTGATGCGGGAGCACGGTCCCGTGCTGGTGCGGCGGGTGCACGGGCGGGACGCCCTGTTCGTGTCCGAGCTCGACCTCGTCACCGAGCTCGCCGACGAGACACGGTTCGCCAAGGGCATCGGTCCTGCACTGCGCAACGTCCGCGAGTTCGCCGCCGACGGCCTGTTCACCGCCTACAACGACGAGCCGAACTGGGCGCGGGCCCACGACATCCTGATGCCGGCCTTCGCGCTCGGCTCCATGCGTACGTACCACCCGGTGATGTACAAGGTGGCGCGCCGCCTCGTCGAGTCCTGGGACCTGGCGGCGGGCGACGGCAGCCCGGTCGACGTGCCCGGTGACATGACGCGGATGACGCTCGACACCATCGGACTCGCCGGTTTCGGCTACGACTTCGCCTCCTTCGAGAGCAGCGAGCCGCACCCGTTCGTCGAGGCGATGGTGCGCTGCCTGGAGTGGAGCATGAAGCGCCTGGCGCGGGTGCCCGGCGGTGACTACGAGGCCGCCGACGCGGCGTTCCGCGCCGACGCCGACTATCTGGCGCAGGTCGTCGACGACGTGATCAGCGCGCGCGTCGAGAGCGGGGAGCGGCACACCGACGACCTGCTCGGCCTGATGCTGACAGCCGAACACCCGGTGGACGGCTCCACGTTGGACACGGCCAACATCCGCAATCAGGTCATCACGTTCCTGATCGCCGGGCACGAGACGACGTCGGGTGCCATGTCCTTCGCCCTGTACTACCTCGCGAAGAACCCGGCCGTCCTCGACCTCGTACGCCGCGAGGTGGACGCCCTGTGGGGTGACACCACGGACCCGGAGCCGGACTTCGACGAGGTCGGCCGGCTCACGTACACCCGGCAGGTCCTCAACGAGGCGCTGCGGCTGTGGCCGACGGCCGCCGCGTTCAGCCGGGAGGCCCGCGAGGACACGCTGCTCGGCGGCCGTGTCCCGGTCCGTGCTGGGCAGGGCGTGCTCGTGATGGCGCCGATGCTGCACCGGCAGCCGGTGTGGGGCGACAACCCGGAGCGCTTCGACCCGAACAGGTTCACGCCGGAGGCGGAGGCGGCACGTTCGCCGCACGCCTTCAAGCCCTTCGGTACGGGCGAACGGGCCTGCATCGGGAGGCAGTTCGCGCTGCATGAGGCGACGATGCTGCTCGCGATGCTCGTGCACCGCTACCGCCTGGTCGACCACGCCGACTACGAGCTGACGGTGAAGGAGACCCTCACCCTGAAGCCGGACGGCTTCACCCTCACCCTCGCGCCGCGCACCCCGGCCGACCGCCGGCACACTCCGCTGCCGGGCGCCGCGACACAGGGCGAACAGGCCGTGCGGGACGGCGAGTTGCCGACCCGCGTCCTCCCCGGCACCCGCGCCCTGTTCCTGCACGGCAGCAACTACGGCACCTGCACGGGGCTCGCCGCCCAGCTCGCCGACGAGGCCGCGGCGCTCGGCTGCGACACGGAGGTCGCCCCGCTGGACGCGTACGCGGACGGTCTGCCGGCCGACCGTCCCGTGGTGATCGTCGCCGCGTCCTACAACGGCCGTCCCACCGACGACGCCGGGCAGTTCGCCGCCCGACTGCTCGACACCGACACACCGACCGAGGGTGTGTCGTACGCCGTGCTCGGTGTCGGTGACCGCAACTGGGCCGCCACCTACCAGCACTTCCCCACCCACATCGACGAGCACCTGGCCGCGCACGGCGCCGACCGGCTGTGCAAGCGGGCCGCCGCCGACGCCTCCGGCGACCTGGGCGGCACCGTCCGCGCCTTCACCGCCGACCTGCGCACCGCCCTCCTGGAGCGGTACGGCGACCCGGAGGCCACCGCCGCGAACACCCCCGCCGAGTCCACCGCCCCGTACGAGATCCGCGAGATCACCGGTGGGCCGCTGGCCGCCGCGACGGCGAGGCACGGGCTCGACCCGCTGACGGTCACCGAGGCACGCGACCTGACGGCGCCCGGCCACCCCCGCGTCAAGCGGTTCGTGCGGCTCGCGCTGCCCGATGGTGCGTCGTACCGGACCGGCGACCACCTCGCGGTCCTGCCCGCGCACGAGGACGGGCTCGTCGACCGCGCGCTGAAGGTCCTCGATCTCGACCCGGACGCGCTGCTCGACATCCGGGACGCCCGTCCGCGGCGCGATGCCCTGCCCCTCGACCGGCCCGTGACCGTACGCGAACTGCTCACGTTCCACGTCGAGTTGCAGCACCGCCCGGGCCCGGACGAGGTGGCCGCGCTCGCCGCCGCCAACCCCTGCCCGCCGGAGGCCGCAGCGCTGCGGGAGCTGCCCGCCGACGACCCGCGCACCTTCCTCGACCTGGTCGAGGACCACCCGGCGCTGCGCGAGGCCCTCGACTGGAACCTCCTCCTCGGCCTCCTTCCGCCGCTGCGCCCGCGCCACTACTCCATCTCGTCCAGCCCGGCCGAACTCCCGGGCCACGTCGACCTGATGGTGTCCGTGCTCGACGCGCCCGCCGCCTCCGGCACCGGCCGCTACCGCGGCACCGGCTCGCACCACCTGGCCGCCCTCCGCCCCGGCGACACCGTCCTCGGACGCGTCCAGCCGTGCCGCGACGCCTTCCGCATCGGCCCTGACACCCCGGAGCCCGTCATCATGATCGCCGCCGGGACGGGCCTCGCCCCGTTCCGCGGAGTGGTCGCCGAACGAGCGGCGCAGGGCACCCAACAGGCTCCCGCGCTCCTCTACTTCGGCTGCGACCACCCCGAGCGGGACTTCATGCACGCCGACGAACTCCGCGCCGCCGACGCCGCGGGCGCGATCTCCCTCCGCCCCGTCTTCAGCGACGCCCCGGTCGACGGCCACGCCTTCGTCCAGCACCGCATCGCCGCCGAGGGCGCCGAGATCGGCCGCCTCCTCGACGCGGGGGCGCGGGTGTACGTGTGCGGGGACGGCGCCCGGATGGCACCGGGTGTGCGCGCCGCGTTCCGGGCACTGCACCGCGAACGCACACCGGGCGCCGACGAGGCGGCGGCCGAGCAGTGGCTCACCGAATTGATGGCCGAGGGACGGTACGTGGAGGACGTGTACGGCGGCTGACGGCCGCACAAGTCCGCCGCGGGCCTGTTCAGTTGGCCTTGTCGGTGAATTCGGTCGTGTACGTCTTCTTCAGGTCGATGGTGGCGTCCTTCAGGTTCGGATTGAAGGACTTCAGGACCCGCTGCACGGTGGCGGGTCCGTCGGCCGGCATCCTGCCGTCCTTGGTGAACATGGGCAGCGTGCTGTCGATGGCCTGCGCGTACAGGCCCGCGCCGCCCTGCGCGTAGTCGCCGGGCATCTTGGCGGCGATCTCCTTGGCGCTGTGCGCGGACATCCACTTGAGGGTGCGGACGAACACCTTGGCCAGCTTCTGGACGGTGTCCTTGTGCCCGTTCACCCAGTCGGTGTTCATGTACAGGCTGGACGACGGGTACAGGCCGCCGAGCGCCTTCTTGGAGCCTTCGGGGGTCCGCATGTCGACCACGGCCTTGCCGAGCTTCTTGTCGACGATCTGGGCGACGGTCGGGTCGGTGGTCATCCCGCCGTCGATCGAGCCCTTCTTCAGGGCGGAGATGAACGTCTGCCCGGCGCCGACGGCGACGTTGGTGAACTTGTCGGTGGAGACACCGTCGTGGACGCCGAGGTACTTCGTCAGGAAGTCGGTGGACGAGCCGAGGCCGGTGACACCGAGCTTCTTGCCCGCGAAGTCCTCGGGCGACTTGAGGCTGCCGGCCGCCTTGTTGGAGACGACCTCGACCTCGCCGGGGGTACGGGCCAGCTGCACCACGGACTCGACCTGCTTGCCCTTGGTCTGCAGGTCCAGGGTGTGGTCGTAGAAGCCGACGACGCCCTGCACGTTGCCTGCGACGAGGGAGGTGGTGGCGTCGATGCCGGCCGGCTCGCTCAGCAGCTCGATGTTCAGGCCCTCGTCCTTGAAGTAGCCGAGGCGCTGGGCCAGCATCGCCGGCAGGTAGATGACCTTGTCGATGCCGCCCACCATGATCTTGACCTTGCCTCCCTTGCCGCCTCCCCCGGCGCCGTCCGCGGACTTGGAGGAGACCTCGTCGGCGCAGCCGCTGAGCGCGGCCAGGGCGGCGAGGGCCGCAGTGGCGGCGGTCAGTCTGGTGGTCAGAGTACGACGGGACATGTACGGCTCCTGACGGACGAAACGGGCGGGGAAGGTGCAGCGGACGGTGAGGGTGCGGCGGAAGGCGGAGGTTCAGCGGGCGTCGTGACCGGCGGGCTTCCAGCGGAAGAGCCGGTTCTCCAGGAAGGTGAGCAGTCCCTCGGCGAGCAGGGCGACGACGGCGAGGATGACCATGGCGGCGTAGACGCCCGCGGAGTTGAAGGTGCCCTGGGAGGCGGAGACGAGCAGGCCGATGCCCTTGGTGGCGCCGATGTACTCGCCGACGATGGCGCCGATGAGGGCGAAGCCGAAGCTGACGTGGAGGCTGGTGAAGATCCACGAGGTGGCGGCGGGGATGACGACCTGGAAGGTGACCTGCCGGTCGCGGGCGCCGAGGATGCGGGCGTGGTCGATGATGTGCCGGTCGACCTCGCGGGCGCCCTGGAAGGCGTTGAAGAAGACCGGGAAGAAGACCAGGACGACCGCGGAGGCCACCTTGGAGGCCGGTCCGAGGCCGAACCAGATGAGGAAGATCGGGGCGAGGACGATGCGCGGCAGCGCGTTGAGGACCTTGATGTAGGGGCCCATCACGTCGGCGAGGAAGCGGACGCGGCCGAGCGCGATGCCCAGGACCACGCCGCCGATGACACCGATGACCCAGCCGAGCAGTGCCTCGTAGAGCGTGTACCAGATCTGTTCGAGGAGGGAGCCCTGCGGGGTTCCGTGCAGGGCCCACTGCTGGATCTGGTCCCAGATCTTCGAGGGCATGGAGAAGTTGAACGGGTCGATGACGCCGGCCCGGGAGAACCACTCCCAGATGCCGAGGACGAGGACGAGCAGCGCGGCCCGCGACAGGAGGACGATGCCGCGGCGGCGGCGCGCGGCTCGCGCGCGTTCCTCGGAGCGTGCGGGCTTGACCACGGTGGCGGCGGGGGCGGTCGAGGTGTCAGGCGGCATGCTGGGCGCTCCTTTCGCGGGTGATGCGGACCTCTTCGCCCAGCGAGGACCAGATCTCGCGGTAGATCTCGACGAAGCGCGGCTCCAGGCGGATCGACTCGACGCGGCGGGGCCGCGGCAGGTCGATCGTGAAGATCTCCTTGACGGTGGCGGGTCCCGCGGTCATGACGACGACCTGGTCGGCGAGCGCGATGGACTCCTCCAGGTCGTGGGTGACGAAGACGACCGAGGAGCCGGTGCCGGCCCACAGTTCCATCAGCTCGTCCGACATCAGGGCGCGGGTCTGCACGTCGAGGGCGGAGAACGGCTCGTCCATGAGCAGGATGGACGGGTCGTTGACGAAGGTGGAGGCGAGGGCGACGCGCTTGCGCTGGCCGCCCGACAGCTGGTGCGGGTAGCGGTCCTCGAAGGAGCTCAGGCCGACGCGGGCGAGCCACGCGCGGGCCCGCTCCCTGGCCTCCGGTTTCGGCACACCACGGAACCGGGGCCCCGCCATGACGTTCGACAGAACGGTGCGCCAGGGAAAGACGGCGTCCTGCTGGAAGACGAAGCCGACCCGCTCGTCGATGCCCCGCACCGGCGTGCCCGACAACATGACCTCGCCCTCCGTCGGTTCCTCCAGGCCGCTGACCAGGGTGAGGGTGGTGGACTTCCCGCAGCCGGTGGGGCCGACGACGGCGACGAACTCGCCCTGCCCGACGGTCAGATCGAGGTCGTGGACCGCGGTGTGCGGGGTCCCTGACGGGGTGCTGAAGGCCTTGCGGACACCGCGCAGTTCGATGGCCGGACTCGATGGGCTTGGCAGGCTTGTCATGCCGCGGAACGTTAGGAACGGCGGCACGGCCTGGGAAGTATTGGCCCGCAACCGCCGGTTGTGCCCGTTGCAGGGGATTGTGCTCATTGTGCCGACGGCGCGCGCAGGAGGTGGCGCCCGGGGCCTTCCCCGGCCAAAACACCTGCGGCTACGGTGCGTTCACCCCCGCGAAACGTCCGCTCGCGCGGGAGAGTTCCCGAAGGCAGGTGTCACCGTGGCCCGCATGCGCATCGGTTGGCCCAGGCAGGTGTTCGCGCAGGTGCTGATCGCGCAACTGCTCATCACCATGGGCGTACTGCTGTTGCTGACGGGGCTGTTCCTGCAGCCGCTGCGCACCCAGCTGGACGACCAGGCGGAGCATCAGGCGCTGGCCATCGCGCAGACCACGACGGCCGATCCGGCGATCGCCTCCGGACTGCTCACGAGCGCGCCCGATCCGCGGGGGCCGGTGCAGCGGCAGGCCGAGCGCACCCGTGCGGCGACCGGCGCGCTGTACGTCGTGGTGATGGACCTGCGCGGAATCCGCTGGTCGCACACCAATGTCCGCAAGGTCGGACACCATGTGTCGACCGATCCGTCGCTCGCGCTGCACGGGCACGTGGTGCTGCAGATCGACCGGGGGACGCTGGGCACGTCGGCGCGGGCGAAGGTGCCGCTGCGGGACCGCTCCGGCCGTGTGATCGGCGCGGTGTCGGTGGGGATCGCGTACTCCGGGGTGCAGGACCGTCTGATGGCTGCCCTGCCGGGGCTGCTGCGCTACGCGGGCACGGCGCTCGCGGCCGGTGCCTGCGCCGCGCTGCTGGTGGCCCGCATCCTGCGCAAGCGCACCCATGGTGTCTCGGTGGGTGACATCTCGGCGCTGCTGTCGGAGCGGGAGGCGATGCTGCACGCCGTACGGGAAGGTGTCATCGCGCTGGACGGACGCGAGCGGGTGCGGCTCGTGAACGACGAGGCGGCGCGGCTGCTCGCGCTGGAGGACGGGGCGGCGGGACGCGCGCTCAAGGACGTGCTGCCGCCCGGCCGGTCCCGCGATGTCATCACCGGGCAGGTCACCGGCCGTGATCTGCTGACCGTCCGGGGGAACCGGGTGCTGATCGCCAACCGGATGCCGACGCCGGACGGCGGCGCGGTGGTCACGCTCCGGGACCGCACCGAGGTGGAGCTCCTGGGCCGTGAACTCGATTCCACCAAGGGCCTGTTGGACGCGCTGCGCGCCCAGGACCACGAGCACGCCAACCGTCTGCACACCGTCCTCGGCTATCTCGATCTCGACATGGGCGCGCGGGCACGCAGCTACGTCGCCGGTCTGACCAGCGCCCGGCGGGCCTCGGCCGGGGAGGTCGCGGAGCGCGTGAGGATGCCGATGGTCTCGGCGCTGCTGGCCGGGAAGTCGGCGATCGCCGCGGAACGCGGGGTGACGCTGCGGCTCTCCGACCGCACCCATCTGCCCTCCGGGCCGATCGAGGCGCGGGACCTCGTGACCGTCCTCGGCAACTTGATCGACAACGCGCTCGACGTGGTCGGCGGCGGCCGGGCGGCCCGCCCCGTCGTCGAGGTCGAGGCCTTCGTCGAGGCCGACACGGTGGTGCTCCGCGTCAGCGACAACGGGCCCGGTGTGCCGGTGGAGCTGCGCGACACGATCTTCCAGGAGGGCTGGAGCACGAAGGAGTCGCCCGCCCACCGCGGCCGCGGCCTGGGCCTCGCCATGGTCCGCAGCCTCGCCGAACGCTACGGCGGGACGGCCCGGGTCGCCGCGCGGGCGGGTGGCGGCGCCGTGTTCACGGTCGTTCTCCCCGACATCGTTTCGCGGGGCGCGCCGCCCGGACCCGTCCCGGTCGCCGCCCTGACCGCACGCCAACATCCAGGAGACACACCGTGATGGACGTTCTGGTGGTCGACGACGACTTCCATGTCGCGGAGATCAACGCCGCCTATGTGGAGAAGGTGGCGGGGTTCCGTGTCGTGGGCACGGCCCACACCGCCCTGCAGACGATGCGGATGCTGGAGGACCGGCATGTCGACCTGCTGCTCCTCGACCACTATCTGCCCGACCGCACCGGCCTCGACCTCGTGCGCGCGCTGCGCCAGCGCGGTGTGCGCAGCGACGTCATCATGGTCACGGCCGCGCAGGACGTCGACGTCGTCGAGGCGGCGCTGCGTTACGGCGTGCTGCACTACCTCGTCAAGCCGTTCACGTTCGAGGGGCTGCGCTCCCGCCTGGACGGCTACGCCGAGCTGCGCCGCACCCTGCGGGACGCGGGCGGGGCGGCGACTCCGGGCCAGAAGCAGATCGACCGCATCTTCGGCGCGGTGCGGGCGCCGGCGGGCGGTGCCCCGCCGACACCGGCCAAGGGCTGGTCGGGCCCCACGGTGGAGCTGATCCGCGAGGTCCTCGCGGCCGCCGAGACCCCGCTGTCCGCCCATGACGTGGCCTCCCGCACGGGCATCAGCCGCTCGACGGCGCAGCGCTATCTCCGCTACCTCCAGGAGCAGGGGGTGCTCGACCTGTCACTGCGCTACGGCGACGCGGGCCGGCCCGAGCACCGGTATGCGTGCGCTTCCTCGGGGCCCGCGAACGAGTGCTAGGGCCTGTCGGCCGCGGGCACCAGCGCCGCCGCCGCCGAGCGCGCCGCGGCCAGCGCCTGGCGGCGTTCGGCGCCCGGCTGGCCCAGGACGACGCGGGTGCTCAAACCGTCGAGCAGCGCGAGGAGTTGGGCCGCGCGGCCGGGGACGTCGTCGACGGCGAAGGCGCCCCGGTCGACTCCCTTGGCGAGGATCGCCTCCAGGTCGCGCTGCCAGCCCTGGTCCAACTCCTGCTGCGCGGCGCGCAGTTCGTCGTCGGCGCCGGAGCGTGCCCACAGCTCGATCCAGAGCATCCAGCGCGGGTCGCGGGGGCCGGCCGGCAGATACAGGTCGAGGAAGAGGTCGAGCCGGCGGGCCGGGGTCACCCGGCGGGCCAGCAGCCCCGCCCGCTCCTCGGTGAGCGCGGCCTCGCTGTAGCGCAGGGCCTCGACGAGCAGCAGGTTCTTCGAGCCGAAGTAGTAGAGCAGGTGGCCGCCGCTGGTGCCGAGCCGCTTGGCGAGCGAGGCCATGGTCAGGTACGCGAGGCCCTGCTCGGCGACGACGGCCGTCGCTTCCTGGAGCGTACGGGTCCGCAGATCGCCGCCCGGCCGTCCCGGCCGTGCCGCTGTCGACCCTGCCATCCGCTCCGCCCCTCACCACTGTTCGTACGGATCGCAGCCTACCTCTTGACGTGGGGCGGCACCGCGCCGCATCTTGAATGCCATTCAAGGTTCTTGAACGGCATTCAAGCCGTTCCCCTGCGATGAGAGGCGACGGCATGACCGCACCCCCGACCGCGCGGGACGCGCCCGCCCAGGCACCCCGGGACGAGGTGTTCCAGGTCGAGGAGCACGGCATCGACCCGATCCCGGAGTCCGAACGGCACGGCGGGGCGCGGGACCTGTTCTGGCTCTGGTTCGGTTCGAACCTGACGTTCACCTACGTCATCAACGGCGCGCTCGCCGTCTCGTTCGGGCTGTCCTTCTGGCAGGCGGTGCTCGCGGTCGTCCTCGGCGGCCTGACGTTCTTCGCCATCAGCGCGGCGGGCATGAGCGGCGTACGGACGGGCACGGCGACGCTGGTGATCTCCCGCGCCGCGTTCGGCGTGCGCGGCAACTGGCCGGCGGGCCTGCTGAACTGGATCGTCAGCATCGGCTACACCATCGTGAACACCGTCGTCGGCGTGCTCGCGCTCCAGGCGATCTGCGCCGAACTCGGCTGGCACGGCACCGCCGCCCGCGCCGCGAGCCTCGCCGCCACCCTGGCCCTCACCTTCGCCGTCGCCCTGTGGGGCCACGCGACCGTGCAGTGGGCCGAGCGCTGGCTGGCGTACGCGCTGACCATCGGGTTCGCGGCGATGCTGCTGTTCCTGCTGCCGGGCACGGACACCGGCGCCGCGCCCGCGCCGGGCGGTGCGGCCGGCTGGTCCCTCGCGTTCGTCGTGGTGCTCGCCGGCCCGATCAGCTACGTGCCGATGCCCGCCGACTACACCCGCTACCTCCCGACGACCACCACGATGCGCGCGCTCACCTGGAACGGGGCACTCGGCGGACTCATCTCCTCCGTCGCCCTCGGCGTCGCCGGCGCGGCGGCCGCGACGCAGGCCGACCTCACGGACGCGGTGGCCGGGACGCAGGGGCTGCTGCCCACCTGGTTCCAGCCGCTCTTCCTCGCCCTGGTGCTCGGCGGCTCGGTCACCAACTCGATCATCACGCTGTACTCGTCGAGCCTCAACCTCCAGGTCCTCGGCATCCCCTGGAGCCGCGCGAAGGCGATCCTGATCAGCGCGGCGGTGACGGCCGCCGGTTCGCTCGCCGCGCTGTTCCTGGTCGATTTCACGGAGTCGCTGCTCTCCTTCCTCTCGCTGCTCGTCATCGTGTTCGCGCCGTGGGGCGGTGTCTTCCTCACCGACATGGTGCTGCGCCGCTGCCGCTACGACGCCGAGTCCCTGCACACCGGACGTGCCGGCCGCTACTGGTACCGCGCCGGCTTCAGTCCCGCCGGCCTCACCGCCCTGGTCGTCGGCATGGTCTTCGCGGCGCTCACCTGCGACAGCGCCCTGTGGCGCGGCCCGCTCGTGGCCCCGCTCGGCGGCATGGACCTCAGCGCCCTCGGCGCCGTCGTCGCGGCCGTCGTGTACGCGGCCCTCGCACGCACCAGCGCGCGCCCGCACACCGCCTGACACCTCTTCCCTCACCACACCCTCGTACGAGAAAGAACCGCATCCCCATGGCACGCGCACAGCACCACTCCCCCGAACCCGCCCCCGCCGACCTCGTCCTGCGCGGCGCCCGTATCCACACCGTCGATCCGGAGCTGCCCGCGGCCGAGGCGCTCGCCGTGCGCGACGGGCGGATCGTGTGGCTCGGCGACGACGCGGACGCCGGGCCCTGGACCGGCCCGGACACCCGGGTCGTCGACGCGGAGGGGCGCCTCGTGCTGCCCGGGTTCATCGACGCCCACAACCACGTCCGGCTCGGATCGGACGACGCCTGCGTCCAACTGGCCGGAGCGGCAAGCCTTTCGGAGATCCACGACCGCATCGCCGCGTGGCGCGAGCGGAACCCGGACGCCGCCTGGATCGAGGCCGAGGCGTTCGACTACTCGGCGCTGCCGGACGGCCGGATGCCCACGGCCGCCGACCTCGACCCGGTCACCGGCGACACCCCCGCCATGGTCCTCAGCTACGACGTGCACACGGCCTGGCTCAACACGGCGGCCCTGGACCGGCTCGGCGTCCGGGCCGACCGCACGGAACTCCCCTTCGGCGTCGCCCAGACCGACCCGACGACGGGTGAACCGACGGGATTCGTACGGGACTTCGCCGTGCGTGGGCTGTCCCGCGACGGCCACCGGGCGCTGCGCGAGCTCGGTGTGCCGTGGGCATCCCCGGAGCGGCAGTACGGGCGGCTCGTGAAGTCGCTGGACGACGCGATCCGGTTCGGCATCACCACGGTGGTGGAGCCGCAGAACTCCCTGGACGACCTGGCCCTGTTCGAGCGGGCGAGGGCCGAGGGGCGGCTGCGCTCGCGGCTCGTCGCCGCCCTGTTCCACCCGCACGGCACCTCCGACGCGGACCTCGACGACTTCGAGGCCGCCACGCGCGCGTACCGCGACGAGCGGATGCGACTCGGCCCGCTCAAGCTGTACATCGACGACGTCGTGGAGCCGCGCACGGCCGCGCTCCTCGAGCCGTACTCGACCGGCTGCGGGGGGCACCGGGGCGAGACCTTCTACCCGGCCGAGGAGTTCGCCGACCTGCTCACGAAGCTGGACGCACGCGGTTTCCAGTGCTTCGTGCACGCCACCGGCGACCGGGGCATCCGCACCGTCCTGGACGCGGTCGAGCAGGCCCGCGCCGTCAACGGCCCGCGCGACGCCCGCCACCAAGTGGTGCACGTCGAGTGCCTGGACCCGGCGGACGCCCCGCGCTTCGCCGAGCTCGGTGTCGTGGCCTGCATGCAGCCGCGGCACTGCGCACCGGAGATCGCGGGCCCGGGCCAGGACTGGGCGGCGAATGTCGGCGCGGGCCGCTGGCACAAGGCGTGGCCGATGCGCACCCTCGACGCGGCCGGTGCGACGCTCGCCTTCTCCAGCGACTGGAACGTCGCGGAGATGGACCCGATGATCGGCATCTACACGGCCGTCACCCGCAAGCCGCTGGCCGGCGGCCCGGCGTGGATGCCCGACGAGACGGTCGACGTCGCCACGGCCGTGCACGCCTACACGATGGGTTCGGCGTACGCCAACTTCCTTGAGGACGAGCGGGGTTCACTGTCCGTGGGCAAGGTCGCGGACTTCTCCGTGCTCTCCCGGGACATCCTGCGGGCCACTCCCGAGGACATCCCCGGCACCGTCGCCGAGCTCGTCGTGGTGGCGGGGGACGTGGTCCACGAGGCAGGCATATGCAGGAGCGGGCATTCCGTGAAGAATTGATGAGCACCTTGCTCCTTTTCGCCATTTCTCTCTGTACGGCAATGCGTGCATTCCACCGGTGAAGACCTTTCTCACAGTGGGCCGGGTCGCAGAAATGAGGCAATGAAACCGCGCATTAACTGACGCGTATCCACCGGGACTCCTGACGTCGATGCACTCCTTGGCATTGCAGGTCCGCCGTCAGGAGGAAATTCATGTCCTTCTTCGCCAGGGCTTCCTGGCCAGGAGACCACCGTGACGAGGTCGTGGCCGGCGCGCTCGCCGCCGCCGTGATCATCGTCCTCGGCTACGCGTCCGGCATCGGCGCAACGGCCGATCAGCCCACAACCGGCTCCGCCCCGCCGACCGTCGGGGTGCCCGCCTCGCCGTCCGCCCCCGGCAGCCCCGAACCGGCGCCGACCGAGTCCCCCACCTCGGATTCCGGAGGTGCCGGAACCGGGGACCCCGGCGTGCTGCCCGTGGGCGGAATTCCCGGCGGCGGTTCGGAAGGAGCGGGGGGAGCCGCGGGTAGCCACGACGGGCACGGAAATTCCGGTGGCATTCCCGATGGCGGCTCCGGCCATTCCGGTCACACGTCGCCGACCCCGTCGGCCCCCTCATCACCGCCGTCCGCCACCCCTTCACCCTCCCCCTCCTCCCCCTCGACGTCGCCGTCGTGCGCGGACGGAGAAGTCCGCCTCGTACAGCCGCTCCTGAAGGGGGCACTCACCCCGGTGACCGGGCTTCTGGACGGCCTGACCAACGGGGGCGACAAGACCGCGTCCGACGAAGAGGTCACCCCCTCGCCGTGTGTCGGTCTGGCCTCCGACCCCGCCCTGCTCACGGAGTTGACGCCGTGAGAACTCGCTCCCTTTACGTCATCGTCCTCACCCTCCTGGCGCTTCTGTTCACGGCCCCCGCCGCCTCCGCACACACCGAGCTGGAGTCCTCGTCCCCCAAGAGCGGGGCCCGCCTCGACAAGCCCCCGAAAGAAGTCACACTCACCTTCACCGAGCCCGTCGACCTCGCCGACCTCCATGTCACGCTGGGCGGCGACGAGTTGGCGCTCGCGCAGGAGAAGGTTCGCGACACCGTGGCCGTCACCGTCCCCGAGCGCAAGGCCAAGAAGGCCGGCCGTCGCCTCACCCTGGATTGGCATGTACGCAGCAAGGAGGACGGGCATCCGACCTCCGGGTCGCTGTCCTTCACGCTCCCCGCGCACGCCGGTTCCACCGCTCCGGACCACACATCCACGGACGGCGCCGCCGCGCCCGCGGTCGGGCCGTCCGGCACGGTCCGCACCGCCTGGGCCGTCGCCCGCTGGGTCGGGTATCTCGCGCTGGCGCTGTACGTCGGCGGGCTGGCCTTTGTGGCGATGCTGTGGCCCGAGGGCACACGGGAGCGCAGGACCCGGCGGATCCTCGCCTCGTCCTGGGCGGCCGGCCTCGTCGCCACCGTGGCGGCGGCCGGGCTACAGGGCGCGTACGGCGCGATGGGCTCGATCGGCGACGCGTTCAAGGCGTCCACGTACGTCGACCTGCTGGGCAGCGAAGTCGGTGTCGCCCTGGCGTGCCGGGCCCTGATGTGGGTGCTCGCGGCGGTGGTGCTCGCCGCGCTGCTGCAGAACGGCGAGCGCGCCGCACGGTCGCCGGGCTGGCGGGTCGGTGCGGCCGTCGTCTGCCTGGGACTGCTGCGCACCACGGGCATGGCGGGCCACAACTCCGAGGGCGGTCACCCGGGTTGGGGCGCGGTCGCCGACCTCGTCCATCTGCTCGGCATCTCGCTGTGGCTGGGCGGGCTCACCCTGCTGCTGGCCGGCGTGCTGCCGCGCCGCCGCCCGGACGAGATGTCGACCGCCGTCTCCGGTTACTCGATGCTCGCCGGGGTGTCCGTCGCCGCGATCGCGGCGGCCGGAGCCGTACTCACCTGGCAGGTCGTCGGCTCGTTCGACGCCCTCTTCGCCACCGGCTACGGGCAGTTGCTGCTCGTCAAACTCGCCCTGCTCGCCGGGGTGTTGCTCATCGCCCAGCGCAGTCGCGGCTGGGTCCGCACCCGGCTCGACATCGCCGTTCTGCTGCGCGGGGACCGCGCGACGGTACGGCCCTTCGTCTACTCGGTCGCGGCCGAGACGGGGCTCGTCCTCGTCGTGCTCGCCGCGACGAGTCTGCTGGTCACCGCCGCTCCCGGCCGTTGACCCGCGTACCACCATCACCCCATCCAAAAGCCGATCCGCAAGGATCCGTGAGGAGAAGTACCTTCATGACTACTGACGTTTCCGATCGCGACACGCAGGTGCGGCAGCGCCCGCCGTCCCGGCGCGGCAATCGTGTCCTGCTCGCGGCCGGGCTCGGCGCCGCCCTGGCGTCCGTGGGCTGCCTCGGCCTCCTCCAGGCGGCCGACGGAGCGGCGGCTCCCGCCCCCGCCGCGGCCCAACCGGCCGCCGACGCCCACTCGATGGCACAGACGCAGGAGCAGCGGCCCGCCGCCGCGGCGGCCGGGGCCGACCACACCATGAAGATCGCGGACATGAAGTTCGCGCAGGCCAAGATGACCGTCAAGGTCGGCGAGACCGTGAAGTGGGTCAACGAGGACACCGCTCCGCACACGGTCACCGCGACGAGCGGCCCCGCGAAGTTCGACTCGGGCACGATGGAGAAGGGCGACAGCTGGTCGTACACCTTCACCAAGCCCGGAACCTATGAGTACTACTGCGCCGTGCACCCCGACATGGTCGCCTCGATCACGGTGGTGGCGGACGACTCCGGGGGCGGGGCGGGCGGTTCGGACACGGGTGGTTCGGGCAGCACGGGTGGTTCCGGAAGCGCGGGCGGCTCCGGCTCCGGTGGCTCGACCGGCGGCAGCGGGTCCGGCGGGTCGACGGGCGGTTCCACCGGCGGCTCCTCCGGCGGTTCGTCCGGGGGCCACGAGTCCGGCGGCTCCATGGGCGGTGCCACCGGAGGGTCGAGCGGCGGTTCCGGCGGTGGCGACGACGGTGACGACGCCGGGCAGTGCCAGAGCGTCCAGCAGGTCCTCCTGCCCATCCTTCAGCACCTCAACAAGGCCCACCTGGAGGAGTCCCCCGGCCAGCAGGTCCAGGACGCGCTGAAGCTGGACAGCTACATCAAGATGCACACCGTCTGGGTCGAGTCGATCCTCGAGCCGACCGTGGAAGGCGGCGGCTCCGTCCTCGACGACACGCTCGGCGTCCTGCTCCAGCACGTCAACAAGGCTCACCTGGAGGAGTCCCCGGGCCAGCAGGTGGCGGACATCCTCAACCCGGACGCGTACGTCAAGATGCACACGGTCTGGGCGGAGCACCTCCTCGCGCCGTCGATCAACTACGTCTCGACCTCCTGCTGAACCGAGGTCGCCGACGAAGGCGTGTGATGGCGGGCCGGCCGAGTCGCAGTCGGCCGGCCCGCCACCGCCGCCATTGTCCCCAACCGACCCGCCCAATGCCATGCCCCTCCCTCGTGAACCGAGGTACCCGCCGTGAGCGCACACATGACCACGCAGACCCTGCCCGTCCCGTCCACCGCTCCACCCGGACCCGGCCCTTCCTGGCTGCCACGCCCCGGCGCGTACGCCGCGGCCGGTGACCGCTGCATCGTCGAAGTCACCACCCGGCTCGGCCCGTTGACCACCCTGCGCCGCCGCGTCACCGCCGACGAGGCGACACTCACCGTCGCAACCTCGCCCGACGACTGCGTACTGGCCCTCAGGCTCACCGGGGACGCGCTCGACGGCGACGAGCTCTCGTTCGTCAGCAGCGCCCTCGAACCGCGTTCGGGCAGCGCCGAGTTGCTCGTCCACGGTGAGCTGGCCACGGCCGACCCGACCGTTCCCGGCGTCCCCGCGACGCTGCCCCTGCGCGTCGTCGCCCGCACCGACGACACACTCCTCGTCCTCGGAACCGCCCGCGTCCCCTACGGCCACCTGCGCCGCACCACGGGCTTCGCCCTGTCCCGCATCCGCCCCGCAGACCAGCTGCGTCTGCTCGTCGCCGCGAAGTTCACATGCCCCGCCTGACCCACCGCGCCGCCCGCCTCGCGCTCGCCACCGCGCTCAGCTCGGGCGCCGTCGTGTTCCTCCCCGTCCCCGCCGCACACGCGGCGAGTCACCAAGTCCTCATGTCGGACTACAAGTTCGGGCCCCGTACGCTCACGATCCCGGTCGGCGACAGTGTCACCTGGGTCAACCAGGACACCGCGCCGCACGACGTCAAGACCACGTCGGGCCCTGCCTCGATCCACTCACCGATGCTCGACAAGGGCGGCACCTGGAGCCATACGTTCACCAAGGCGGGCTCGTACGGCTACGTCTGCACCGTGCACCCCGGGATGACCGGCGGAATCGTCGTCAAGGCCGCCGCGACCACCCGCGCACCGGCTCCCAGCACCCCTCCTCCGGAGGCCGCACACACCCACGAACATCCCAGCCCGACACCCACCAAGACGTCGAGCACGAGCCCCACGCCCAGCTCGACGCCGTCGCCGTCCGAACACCACAGCAGTGCGGCCGCCGCACCACCGGCCCCCGCATCCCCCACACCGCAAGCGGAGCAGACCCCGGCGACCCAGGCCGTCGGCGCCGCCCGCCCGCTCGACCCGCTGCTCGTCCTGGCCGGGATCGTCGCCGGGTGCGCCGTGCTCTGCCTGCTCCTGGTCGGCTCCCGAGCGGCCGCGGCCTCCGCGCACACCACCGAAGGGAAGTGATCACACCGCCCGGAACCGCCACCCATGGTCGACGGGCCCGATCCCGGCGCCCAGCGCGAACCCCGCCGCGATCGCCCCGGTGACGTACTCCTTCGCCCGGCGCACCGCCTCCGGCACCTCGTGCCCCTGTGCCAGGCCGACCGCGACGGCCGAGGCGAGGGTGCAACCCGTGCCGTGAGTATGGGCGTTGTTGTGACGCGGCGAGCGCAGCCAGTGCTCGTCCGTGCCGTCGGTGAGCAGGTCGACGGCCTCGCCGGGCAGGTGACCGCCCTTGACGAGCACCCAGCGGGGGCCGTACGCGAGCAGCCGCTCGGCGGCCCGCCGCATGTCACGTTCCGCGGTGTCGGCCTCGACGGCGACGCCGGTGAGTTCGGCTACCTCGTCGAGGTTGGGGGTGACGACGGTCGCCACCGGCAGCAGGCGGTCCCGTACGGCGTCGATCGCGTCGTCGGCGAGCAGCCGGTCGCCGTGCTTGGAGACACTGACGGGGTCGACGACTACGGGGGCCGGCGCCTCGGACAGCAGCTCGGCGACCGTGACGACCATGTCGGGGTCGGCGAGCATGCCGGTCTTGAGCGCCTGCACGCCGATGTCGTCGACGACGCTGCGGTACTGGGCGCGCACGGCGTCGAGCGGAAGGCTCCAAGCGCCTTGTACGCCAAGGGAGTTCTGGGCCGTCACGGCGGTGAGCACGCTCATGCCGTGCGCGCCGAGGGCCAGCATGGTCTTGAGGTCGGCCTGGATCCCGGCGCCTCCGCCGGAGTCGGACCCGGCGATGGTGAGCACGCGGGGCGGCGCGACCGCGGGTGGTGTCCCGGTCATGCGGAGACATCCTTTCGGATACGGCTACGGGTGTGGGTGTCCCGGCTGCCGGTCCAGGCGTCGGCGTAGGACCGGGCGGCGGCGCGGGGGTCGTCGGCGGCGCAGATGCCGGAGACGATGGCGGCCCCCGCGGCGCCGGCGGCCCGCAGGTGCGGCAGGTCGGCGGGAGTCACGCCACCGATGGCCACGGCGGGCAGCGCACTCTGCCCGGCCAGCGCGGCGAAGCCGTCGAGGCCGAGCGGCTCGGGGGCGTCCGCCTTGGTGCGGGTGGCGTGCAGGGCGCCGATGCCGACGTGGTCGACGCGGGCGTCGGATGTCGCGGCGGCGCCCAGCTCCTCGGCGGTGGCCGCACTCAGCCCCAACACCGCGTCGTCGCCGATGAGTTGACGTACGGAGGTGGCGGGCAGGTCGGACTGGCCCACGTGGACGCCCGTGACGCGTGCGCCGTTCGCCCGTGCGGCCAGGAACACGTCGACCCGGTCGTTGACGATCAGCGCGACGTGCTCGGGCAGGACCTCGGCGACGTCCCGGACGGTGCGCAGGAACTCCCGTCCGCTCGCGTGCTTCTCCCGGATCTGTACGGCGGTGACTCCTCCGGCCACGGCCTGCGCGACGGTCTCGGCCACGGTGCGACCGCGGGCCGCGCACTGCGCGGTGTCGGTGACCAGATACACCGACAGGTCGATCCCGGCAGCCACCGGGTGCGGACGCGCCGTCATGACACCTCCGCCCGCTTCGCGAGGTCCTCCGGGGTGAGCGCGGCGAGCGCGTCCAGGAAGCCGACGGCGAAGCTGCCGGGTCCGGCCGCGGTCCGGGCGGCGGACTCGGCGGCGACCGTGTACGCGGTGGCGGCGGCCACCGTGGTCACGAACCGGTCCGCGTCCACCGCGGCGAACGCGGCCATCACCGCGCCCAGCGCGCAGCCGCCGCCGGTCACACGGGTCAGCAGGGCGTCCCCGTTGGCGATCCGGGCACTGCGTGTGCCGTCGGTGACGTAGTCCACGGGGCCCGACACGGCGACCACACTGGCCGCCGTCCGCGCGAGCTCCACGGCCGCGCCCTCGGCGTCGTCGACACCATGCGAGGCGTCCACGCCCCGGCCGCCGCCGCCCGCGCCCGCCAGCGCGATGATCTCGGAGGCGTTGCCCCTGATCACGGTCGGCCGCAGCGCGAGCAGGTCGGCGGCGAGCGCCGTACGCACCGGCAGCGCGCCGATGGCCACCGGGTCGAGCACCCACGGCGTGCCCGCCTCGGCCGCGGCCCGCGCCGCCTCGGGCATCGCGGCGCGCTGCTCGGCGCGCGGGGTGCCGAGGTTGACCAGCACGCCCGAGGCCACGCGGGCGAAGGGCCCCGCCTCGTCGGGGATGTCGACCATGGCGGGCGCGGCGCCCACCGCGAGCAGCACGTTGGCGGTGAACCCGGTGACCACCGCGTTTGTCAGGCACTGCACCAGCGGTGCGTCCTGCTGTACGCGCCCGAGAGCCCGCGCCGCGAAGGCGACGAGGTCATCGGGGCGACCGGGGGACGTCTGAGGCATGGGGTGACTCCAGGTGCAGGAGGTGCGATACGTACAGGTGGTGCGGGGCTCGTACGGCAGGTCAGCCGCGTCGCCGCAGCCGCAACGGCGCGTACACGGCGGCGGCCACGAGGAACGCTACGTAGTACGACACGTCCGCGCCGTGCAGCGCTTCGGCCACCGGGCCCACGTACAGGCTGGTGTCCATGAACGGGACCGCCGCGCCGAAGGCCGCCGCGAAGGCCAGCAGCGCCGGCCAGGCGGGCCCCCGCCGCTCGCGCTCGGCGGCGAGGTCGAGCGGCGCTCCGGCCCGCGCCCTGGCCCGCGCGCGCCAGTCGACGAGGACGATCGCCACGAAGCCGGGGATCCAGTACCCGACGAACAGCAGCACATTCTGGAACCGCGCGGTGGTGTCGGCGGCGTGCATCCACAGCACGAGCGGGAAGCCGAGCGCGGCGGCGAGGGCGGCGGCCACCGGGCGCGGTATGCGCACGCCGATGGTCTGGAGGGCGAGCGAGCCGCTGTAGTCGTTCATGGCGTTGCTGCACAGCGCGGCCAGCGCCACGGCGAGCAGCCCGAACGCGCCGACCGCTCCACCGCCGAGGATCTTGTCGACCCCGGCGGCCGTCTGGTCGGTCAGCACGGAGGCGCCCCACAGCCCGAGCGCCTGGACGGCCACGAACGACACCAGCAGGCCGAGCAGCGTGTACCAGAACATGCGGGTACGGGAGGTGGTGGCGGGCAGGTAGCGGCTGAAGTCACTGGCGTACGGCGCCCAGGACAGGCTGAGGCTCAGCGCGATGGTGCTGGTCAGGACGAACGCGCCGGCGCGGTCGGCCCCGTGCACGGAGCCGTGGGCGGCGGGGTGCACGCCGTCGAGCATCCGCCACGCGATGAGCAGGAACGCGGCGCCGAGCACGAAGGTCATGACGATCTGGAGCCGGTGGATGGCCTCGTAGCCGAGGACACCGAGCAGTCCCTGGGCGAGCAGCATGACGAGGACGCCGACCCAGAACGGCCAGCCGAACAGGCGGGCCAGCGCATCGCCGCCGAACAGGCCGATGAGCGCGTCCCACGCGATGGACGACAGCCACTGCAGCACGCCCGGCAGCACGACGCCGCGCCCGAACGCGAGCCCGGCCAGCGGCAGTTGCCCCGCCCCGGTCCTGCTCCCCCACGTCCCGAGGTAGGCGGTCGGCACCGCGCCGACCAGGGTGCCGAGCACGACGGCGGCGAGGGCGGTGGCGAAGTCGAGGCCGAGGGCGATGCCGACGGTGCCGGTGAAGACGCCGGTCATGGTCAGGTTCGGGGCGAACCAGACGGTGAACAGGCGCCCGGCCCCGCCGTAGCGGTTGGCCTCGGGGACCGGTTCGATGCCGTGCCCCTCGATGCCGAGGTCGCCGGGTGCCGCGGGCATCCGCCCGTCGAAGGCGCCGCTCTCGCGGTCGGCAGGCAGGCCACTGGAAACATGCGCCACAGGCATGAGACATCCCTCCGCCAGTACGAACTGGTTCAGGTTCGACGGGTGTGTTCTCAGCCCTCGGGTGGGGCACCCCGTGTCCGGTTACGGCGGCCAGGGTAACGCGGTGGCCGGTGTCGGCGCGCGGGTGGGTTCCCGCTCGGCCGTGCCGCCTTTACCTTGCCCCGTGCAAAGTCCGCAATGAGGACCTCTGCGGCGGCTGGCCGACTTCCATCGGGTTTGCGACCCCGCGACACCCTGCCGCCGCGTGAGAGCGGGCCGGCATCCGCGGGGACACGCCACGGAAACGGGCCGAGATCCATCGGTGGCCGGGCAAACACCGCGCGGCCTTGATCATCGCATCGAGCTAATGTCCCCGGCTTCCCTTGGCCGGGCGGGCGAGGCGGCCCTTACGGTGATTCAGGTTCTGGACGCATTACCTCTGACATATCCCTCTTTCCTTCTTCTGCCCCGTTGCTACGGGCATGCGTGCTTTCGCCCGACCAAGGAGAGCTCACCCGATGACCGTTGACTCGACCACGCCGGACACCGCGTCGGTACCGCCGCAGCAGACCAGCCTCGGCACGGCGGCCGCCCGCAACCTCGCCACCACGACCAAGTCCGCACCGCAGATGCAGGAGATCACCTCGCGGTGGCTGCTGCGGATGCTGCCCTGGGTGGAGACCAAGGGCGGCGTCTACCGGGTGAACCGTCGCCTGACCTACACCGTCGGCGACGGGACCATCGAGTTCATCCAGGACGGCGGCACCGTCCGGGTCATCCCCCGCGAACTCGGTGAACTGGCGCTGCTGCGCGGCTTCGACGACGTCGAGGTGCTCACCACCCTCGCCGACCGGTGCGTGCAGCACGACTTCCGGGCCGGCGACACACTGGTGGAGCGCGGGGCACCGTCGGACAAGCTGCACCTGATCGCCCACGGCCGCGTCAGCCAGCTCTCCGAGGGCGAGTACGGCGACGAGGTCGCGCTCGACGTCCTCGCCGACGGCGACCGCTTCGGCGACAACGCGCTGCTGGACGAGGACGCCCGCTGGGAGCAGACCGCGGTCGCCGAGACCTCGGGCACCCTGCTCACCCTGTCGCGCTCCGACTTCGCGGCCGTGCTCTCCGCGGCGCCGCACCTTCAGGAGCACGTCGACGAGTTCAAGTCGCTCGCGAGCCGGGGCCAGAACCACCGCGGCGAGGCCGAGATCCCCATGTCGGCGGGGCACGTCGGCGAGCACGAACTGCCCGGCGCCTTCGTCGACTACGAGGCGAAGCCGCGCGAGTACGAGCTCTCGGCCGCCCAGACGATCCTGCGCGTGCACACCAGGGTCGCCGATCTCTACAACGAGCCGATGAACCAGACGAAGGAGCAACTCCGGCTCACCATCGAGGCATTGCGCGAGCGCCAGGAGCACGAGCTCGTCAACAACCGGGAGTTCGGCCTGCTCCACAACGCCGACTTCAAGCAGCGCCTCCAGCCGCACTCGGGCCCGCCCACGCCGGACGACCTGGACGAGCTGCTCTGTCGCCGCCGCGGCTCGAAGTTCTTCCTGGCGCACCCCCGCACGATCGCGGCGATGGGGCGCGAGTTCAACGCGCGGGGGCTGTATCCCGACCACGTGGACCTCGGCGGCCAGCAGGTGCCGGCCTGGCGCGGGGTGCCGATCCTGCCCTGCAACAAGATCCCGGTCACCAAGGAGCGCACCAGCTCGATCCTGTGCATGCGTACCGGCGAGGACAACCAGGGTGTCATCGGCCTGCACCAGACCGGGCTGCCGGACGAGTACGAACCGGGTCTTTCGGTCCGGTTCATGGGCGTCGACGAGCAGGCCATCACCAAGTACCTCGTCAGCACGTACTACTCCGCCGCGATCCTCGTGCCGGACGCGGTCGGTGTGCTGGAGAACGTACAGATCGGCCGCTGGCCCAGGTAGCGGGCGCAGGCCCGGAGCCGCCCACCCCGCCAAGGAGCCCTCAAGGAGACATGGATGCCCCCGCCTGAGCCGACACCTCCTCAGTCGAGCCTGCCGGAAGCGGTCTCCCGCTTCGGGGCGCAGGTCCTGGCCGACGCCGCGGCCCGCGCCCGTGACATCGGCGCCGTCACGGGCGGCGCGCCCCGAGTGGCCCCGCCGGCCGCCGAGGCACCCGCGGCCCCGGTGCCGGCGACCCCGGTGCCGACGGCCGGGGTACCGGCAGTCGAGGTGCCGGCGGCCGAAGTCCCGCCTGCGGGCGCCGACTTGGAGCGGCTGCTGCGCGGGCCCAGCGGCCTCGGCACGGCGGGCCTGCGGCTGACTCCGCGGGCGGAGCCGAGTCCGCCGGACCCGGCTCCGGCGCCGACTGCCGCGAAGGGCAGGCCCGTTCCCGGCCTGTACCACCACCCGGCGCCCGACCCCGATCCCGTACGCGTCGCGGAGGTCAGCCGCAGGATCAAGGCCTGGGCGCTGGACGAGGTCGATCTGTACCCCGACGACTGGGAGGAGGAGTTCGACGGATTCTCCGTGGGCAGCTACATGGTCGGCTGCCACCCCGACGCACCCACCGTCGACCACGTCATGATCGCCACCCGGCTGATGATGGCCGAGAACGCGCTGGACGACTGCTACTGCGAGGACCACGGTGGCTCGCCCGTCGGCCTCGGCTCCCGGCTCCTGCTCGCGCACACCACGCTCGACCCGCTGTACACGACGCGGGAGTACCAGCCGCAGTGGACGGAATCGCTCTACGCGGACGCGCCCCGGCGCGCCTACCGCTCCGCCATGGAGTACTTCGTCCAGGCGAGCAGCGCCTCGCAGGCCGACCGCTACCGGCACGACATGGCCCGGCTCCACATGGGCTACCTCGCCGAAGCGGCCTGGTCCGAGCACGACCACGTACCGGAGGTGTGGGAGTACCTGGCGATGCGCCAGTTCAACAACTTCCGCCCCTGCCCGACCATCACCGACACCGTCGGCGGCTACGAACTGCCGGCGGATCTGCACGCCCTGCCGGACATGCAGAAGGTCATCGCGCTCGCGGGGAACGCGACGACCATCGTCAACGACCTGTACTCGTACACGAAGGAACTCGACGCTCCCGGACGGCACTTGAACCTGCCGGTCGTGATCGCGGAACGCGAGGACCTGTCCGACAAGGAGGCCTACCTCAAGTCGGTCGAGGTCCACAACGAACTCATGCACGCCTTCGAGACAGAGGCCGCGGCCCTGGCCGCCGCCTGCCCGCTCCCGAACGTCCAGCGCTTCCTGCGGGGCGTCGCGGCGTGGGTCGACGGCAACCACCAATGGCACCAGAACAACACCTACCGCTACAGCCTGCCCGACTTCTGGTAAGAGATAGGACACATCAGTGACCAGCACCGAACTCACCGCCACGGCCCAGACCGCCTCCCCGTACATCCCCGGTCCCGCCACCCCCTACCAGGGGGACATCGCCCGCTACTGGGACGGCGAGGCCCGGCCGGTCAACCTGCGGCTCGGCGATGTCGACGGTCTGTACCACCACCACTACGGCATCGGCGCCGTCGACCACTCCGCACTCGGCGACGGGACGGGTGACGCGAACGAGAAGAAGCTGATCGCCGAGCTGCACCGTCTCGAGTCGGCACAGGCCGAGTACCTGCTCGGGCACCTCGGTGACATCGGCCGCGACGACACCCTGGTGGACGCCGGCTGCGGCCGCGGCGGCTCGATGGTGATGGCGCACCAGCGCTTCGGGAGCAAGGTCGAGGGAGTCACCCTCTCCGCCAAGCAGGCCGACTTCGCCAACGGCCGGGCCGAGGAACTCGGCATCCAGGACCACGTCAGGGCGCAGGTCTGCAACATGCTGTCCACCCCGTTCGAGACCGGGCAGATCTCGGCGTCGTGGAACAACGAGTCGACCATGTACGTCGACCTGCACGACCTGTTCGCCGAACACTCCCGCATCCTGGAGGTCGGCGGCCGCTACGTGACCATCACCGGATGCTGGAACCCGCGGTACGGCCAGCCCTCGAAGTGGGTGTCCCAGATCAACGCGCACTTCGAGTGCAACATCCACTCGCGCCGGGAGTACCTGCGCGCGATGGCCGACAACCGCCTGGTGCCGCAGGCCGTGATCGACCTGACCCCGGACACCCTCCCGTACTGGGAGCTGCGGGCCACGTCATCGCTGGTGACGGGCATCGAGGACGCGTTCATCAACTCGTACAGGGACGGCTCGTTCCAGTACCTGCTGATCGCGGCGGACCGCGTCTGACCGTTCCCCGACCGAAGGGGGTGGAGCCGTTCGAGGACGGCTCCACCCCCTTCGGTGTCACCCGGCGTTCGCGCCTGTGCCATGATCCGTCGACGGCGGCCGGCCCTGGGGAGGGACCGGCCGCCACCGAATTGGCACGGTACAAGGGGAGTTCACCAGTGAATCCGGGTGGGGATCAGGGCGGTTCGTCGCTGTCGGACGAGGATTGGGAGCGCTTCCTCCAGGAGTCCGAGGACGGTGTGCGGGACGCGCCGAAGGAGCCGTCGGCGCGCGCCCGCATGGTGACGCGCCGCTTGCAGGAGGAGGACGCCCGGCCCGAGCCGTGGCGTGCGCACCGGCCGGCCCGGCCGCGCCGCCGTACGGGTTGGTACGTACTCGGCCTGGTGGCTGCCCTGGCCGTGGTGGTCGTGGCACTCGCTCCGGGACGGGTGACGGACTGGTTCGGGTCCAGCTCCTCCTCCGACGATCCGACACCGCTCGCAGCGGCGCCGCCATCGGCCCGATCGGCCGAACACCCCACACTGGCCGAGCCGTTCAGGGGCTCCCCCGCCGCACGCTGGGCCTCCGGGACGGCCGGGATCACGGTGCCCGCGGCCCGGGCCACCGGCTGGATGACCAAGGCACAGGTCGCCCGGACCCTCGAACGCTCCCGCGACTTCCTCGCCGCGTCCAGCCTGGACCCCGCGGTGCTGCGCGGCGCACACCCCGTCGAGGCCATCGCCCTCATCAACCCCCACCAGCCGAAGGAACGCGCCTTCCTGGACCGGTCGTTGAGCGCGCCGAGCGAGAAGTACAACCCGCTCGTGCTGTTCAGTCGCTTCGACCCGACGAAGGTCGAGCCGGCCGGCGACGTGGTCAAGACCCGGGGCCGCATCACGTACCGCGCGGGCGACAAGGGTGCGCTGGAGGTCACCACCGATGTCACGTACGTGTACCCGGTGATGAGCGCGGAGACGGGCGACGACCGTGTCACGCGCGTCATCGTCCGCCGCGAAGTGGTGATGAACTGGCACGATCCGGCGAAGGTGGTCACGGAACCGGGCACCTTCTCGGTCGTCTCGAACCGCGTGGACACCACCAACGCGGGCTGCGAGACCTACACCGGCTACCTCACCCCGTCCTTCACCGACGAGCACGACACCGGCGAAGGACCCGTGGTCGACCCGTACGACCGCAGCGTCACGATGGACGAGCGGGTGGGCGCCGCCGGGGACGACAAGTGCGGGACCGCCGCGCGGTCGTGAATCGGGGGGCGGCACGGTGCGCCGGCGTCGGGGTGCGGACGCAGGAACAGGAGCCCAGGCCGTGCTGGAGGAGGGGTGAGTCGATCCAGTACGGGGCGGACAGCTCGGCGAGGGGCTCATCGTGCGGTGCGTGGCTCATACCGAGGAAACGACTGCGCCCCGTGCGCGGGCGCGTGCCCCGGCGAAACCGTTATCTCGCCGCCCCCGCACGAGTGAAGCCGGATGCGCTCCGTGAGCGAAAGTGCGGATGTGACGCCGTCGTCGTGGACGAGTGGTGCTCGCGGAGCGTCAGCGGGGTGCATGCCGTCAACCCGCCGTCGCAGGGCACGGTGCTGTCTGCGGTGTCCGCCCTCGCCGGCGCGCGTACGGCTGCTCATTCCGTCTTCTCAGGGGATCATGGTGGAGTGGAAGAGGACGCCGCTCTCAGCCCGGGTCCCGCCTTCGACTTAAAGAGTCTCCAGGCGGCGACCGTGGGGGCAGCGCTGGTCACGGGGCCCTTTCACCGGCTGAGAGAGCGCAATCAGCCGTTCGAGGAGCTGTTCGAGTTCTGGCGGTTGGGGCAGGAAGCGGGCGTCGCGCTGGCGGGGCCCGCCCTGCGGCCCGTGCTGCGTGCCCTGGATCTCGCCGGGACGGAGCGATCGACCGTGCTGGTCGATGTCCCCGGCACTCGCTCCGAGGGCGCGACACACCATGCGTGTGTGGTGACGTGCGTCCCGGTGCGGATCTGGTGCGGACGTGCCACGTTGATGCTGGCCGCGCGCATCACGACGCGCGTGCTCGGTGCCGGTGGTGGGGTGCGGGAAGAGGCGCACGACACTCCCGCGAATGCGGTCAGACGCTACGAGGCCCTGCTGTCGGCCATCCCGCACGTGGTCTGGCTGATGGACAGGGACGGAAGCGTGTCGGCGCTGGTCGGCCGGTTCGGACAGGGCAGCGGCGGCCTGTGGAACCCGGACGGCAAAGGCTCGTGGATGGACGCCGTCCACCCCAAGGACCGCGCGTGGTTCGAGTCGAAGTGGCAGGACACCGCGAGCGGCCGGTCGCTCCTCGATGCGGAGATTCGCGTACGGGCAGCGGACAACACCGGCGGTTACCGGCACGTGAAGATCATCGCGGTACCGGTGCTGAGGGACGGCGAGCTCGTCGAGTGGATCGGCACGGTGAGTGACGCCGAGGAGCAGTGGCGCAGGCAGATGCGGGAACGGCTCCTCGCAAGGGTGGCGGCCGAGCCCGTGGCGGGTGACCTCGCGGAGCTGTTCGCCGGTACGGCCTCGGCCGTGGTGCCCGACCTCGTCGATGCCTTCGCCGTCTTCCAGCTTCAGAGCGGCGGCCCCGCCGCGCGCGATCCCGGCTCCGGCCTCCACCTCACCAGCCGGGTGCGCATCGCCCGCGCCCCGAACCTGCCGCCGATCACTCCGCTCGCGGGCGACTTCGTTCTCGGCCCGCTGGCCGAGCAGGCGATCGAGCACCGCCGGGCCCGGGTCATCAGGTTCCCGGCCGGCGGACCGCCCGATGACCTGTTCTCCGGGCCGACACGGGAATGGCTGGCCCGCGCCCAGGGCACGAGCCTGACGCTGCTGCCGATCGTCGTGGACGAGCGGACGGTGGCCCTCGCGGCGGCGGCGACCTGCCAGGGCAATCCGCCACCCAGTGACACGGACATCGAGCTTCTCCAAGAGGTCCTCCACCGGGCTCAGGGCCCCGTGTCACGCACGCTCGAACTCCAGAATGTGCGTGACACCGCCCTGGCCCTCCAGCGCTCGTTCCTGACGGCCCCGCCCCAGGTCGAAGGTGCGGAGCTGGCGGCGGTGTACCAGCCCGCCAGCTCCCAGGCCGAGATCGGCGGTGACTGGTACGACGCCACGGCCTGCCGCGACGGATCCCTGACCCTGACGATCGGCGACGTCGCCGGGCACGATCTGAACGCCGCCACAGCCATGGGCAAGGTCAGCAACATGCTGCGCGGCTTCGCCTACGACGACCCCACGAGCCCCGCCCGGACACTGAGCCGCCTGGACCAGGTGACACAGGGCCTCGGCACCAGTCCGTACGTCACCATCCTCCACGCGGTGCTCACGCCGGCCGAGGGCGGTGGCCGGGATGCGGTCCTGTCCAATGCCGGGCACCTCCCGCCCCTGCTCGTTCCGGCCGGCGGTGGGGTTCCGCACTATCTCGCCGCCGTCGACGGTCCGGACCTGCCCCTGTGCGTGGCACCTGGCGCGCGACGCGGTGAGTGGCACGAGCGGCTCGGGCCGGGAGACACGCTGCTGCTCTACACCGACGGTCTGGTGGAGACACCCGGGCAGGACATCGGCGACGGGCTCGGCCGGCTGGCGGCCCGAGCCGCCTCCCTCACGTCCCAGGACCTGCCGCTCGCGACCCTCATCAAGGAGCTGCTCACCCTGCCCGGCGAGCGCCGCGACGACATCGCCATCATCGGCCTCCGCGTCACGGTCGACTCGCCGTGCCCGCGGGAGCGCGAGCGCTGAGCCACGGGCGCAGGGGACTTCACACTTCACACTTCAGACCTCAGACCTCAGACTTCAGGCGTTCACCAGAAGGATTTTGCCGACGTGGTGACCCGTGTCGATCAGCCGGTGCGCCTCGGCTGCCTCGGCCATCGGCACGGTCTGGTCGACGACCAGTCGCACGGCCCCGCTCTCGATCATCGGCCAGACCTCGCTCCGGACCTCGGCCACGATCGCCGCCTTCTGCTCGGCGGAGCGGGTGCGCAGGGTCGTACCGTGCACGGAGAGCCGCTTGAACACCATGTCGGCGAGGTCGAGTCGGCCTTCCAGTCCGTCCTGGAGGCCGATGACCACGAGGCGTCCGTCCGGGGCCAGGGACTGGACGTTCCGCTCGAGGTACTGGCCGCCGACCACGTCCAGGATGACGTCGTAGGGGCCGTGCTCGGTGAAGTCCTGAGCGCGGTAGTCGACCGCCACGTCGGCGCCCAACTCCTTTGCCCTGGCCGCCTTTTCCGGGCCGCCGACGGTGGTGACGACCCGGGCCCCGACCGCCTTGGCGATCTGGATGGCCGCGGTGCCGACGCCGCCCGCGCCGCCGTGGACGAGCAGGGTCTCCCCCTCCTCGAGGTGCGCGGTCATGACGAGGTTGGACCACACGGTGGCCACCGCCTCGGGCAGCCCGGCCGCCTCGACCAGGCCGACCCCCTTGGGCACGGTGAGCAACTGCCCTGCCGGAACGGCGACCTTCTGCGCGTATCCGCCCCCGGTCAGCAGCGCACACACCTCGTCCCCCACCTTCCAGCCGGTCACCCCCGCACCGACGACGCCGATACGGCCCGACACCTCGAGCCCCGGGTACGGAGAGGCACCCGCGGGGACCGGGTACAGACCCATCCGCTGCATGACATCGGCCCGGTTCACCGCACTGGCCACCACGTCGACGACCACTTCCCCGGCTGCGGGTACGGGGTCTTCGGCATCGACCCATTGCAGTACTTCGGGCCCACCGGGTTCCTTGATCGACACTGCCTTCATGACATTCCGTTCACGTGGTTGAGGGGAGACCGTCTGTGCGCGGGGCCACTGCTCGCGCTCTGCTTCTAGGGCCTGTCGTTTGGATTAGGCCGGATCAGGGAGCGGGGTCTGGTGCGTGCGATCGCAAGGCGGAGGAGGGAGGCGACGCGGAGCGTCGTCGACCGACGACAACGCCGCGAGCGTGCGTGCCAGACCCCGCGAGCCCGGCCTGATCCAAACGACAGGCCCTAGTAGTGCTTCGTTAAGTTCTGGCTCGGCTCGCTGTGAGGGGTTGGCCGCAGGTGGTGCAGGTCCCGGTCCAGCACCGCAGCAGGTCCTGCAGGGTGTCGAGGACTTGGTAGAGACTCAAGCTGGACTCGGGGCTTTTGGGTCGTAACGCCGCAGGGTGAGGAAGGCCTGGGCGGCGGTGACGAGGGTGACGTGGTGGTGCCAGCCGCGCCAGGTGCGGCCCTCGAAGTGGTCCAAACCGAGGCCGTGTTTGAGTTCGCGGTAGTCGTGCTCGATGCGCCAGCGCATCTTCGCCAACCGCACCAGGTCGGCGACCGGGGTGGTGGCGGGCAGGCTGCTCATCCAGTAGCCGCTCGGTGCCGCCTCGTCCTCACGCTGTTCGACCAGCAGGGTCCGCAGCGGCAGCACGCCGTCCCAGCGGGCCCGTCCGCCGGCCCGTTCCTGGGCGGTGCGGCGGGCGAGCTTGCCGGCCGGCCGCACTTGCAGCACCGCGAAACGGGAGGTCATCGGGCCCTTGCTGCCTTGTCGCCAGGTCACCTGCTGGAACGGGGTGGTGGCATCGACGACATCGGCCAACGCCCGGGCGCTATCGCGGTAGCAGGGCCGCGTCGGCGGCCCCAGCCCGCCGTAGGGCGGCTGATACGGTTCGGCCGCCTCCATCTGCACGGTCTCCTTGGGATCGACGGCCATCACGTAGGACCAGCCGTGTTCCTCCAGCGCCTGCCGGAAGGAGACACTGCGGCCGTAACCGGCATCGGCCACGATCACCGGCACCTGATCCACCGAACCGGACAGCTCATCGAGCAGGTCCAGCGCCAGCTGCGGCTTGGGCACGTGCCCCACCTCCTCCGGCACCCCCGCAGCCCGCCGCCGCGCGACATCACCGGCCCACTGTTCGGGCAGGAACAGCGCCCACTGAAGCGGGCACGACACAGTGTCGGTGGCCGCGTGCACGCTCACCGCGACCTGGCAGTTGGCCCGCTTGCCCAGCGCACCGCAGTACTGCCGGGCCACCCCCACCGACGCCGTCCCGCACTTGGGAAAGGACACGTCGTCGACCACCCACACCTCGGGCCGGATCACCTGGCAGAGCCGCTCGGCGATCCGGCGGCGCACCGGCGTCCAGTCCCACGGTGACTGGCTGACGAACTGCTGCAGGGCCTGCATGTTCCCGTCCGGCAACCGCTCGGCCATCGGCTGGATCGACTTGCGCCGCCCGTCCAGCATCAACCCCCGCAGATAGCACTCGCCCCAGCCCCGCTGATCCTTGCGCGGCACCGAGGCGAACACATCCGCAACAAACAGTCCCAACTCCGCCCGCAGACGGTCCACTTCATGTGCGTCCACACACCCAACATGCTCCTGATCAGCCTCAACAACCAGAGCTAACGAAGCACTACTAGTGCTGGATTCCTCTTTGGCGGGGTAGGTGTAGTAGTGCGGGGTGCTGATTCGGGCTGCTCGGGGGGCGAGTTGTTGTGCCAAAGGTGTTATCGGCCCGTCCGGCTTCGGACGTGGCGGAGGAGAGCAAGGTCCGCAGGCTGGCCGGGGCGAGGCACGCGCCGGCTGACTGGATTCTGCGGGCGGGGATCATCGCGCTGAGCTGGGACGGCCTGCACGTTCCGGTGATCGCGCACCGGTTGGGCTGCCATCACAAGACGGTCCGTAAGTGGTTGCACCGGTTCAACACCCAGGGCCTGGACGGACTTGGTGACCGGCCGGGCTGCGGCCGCAAGCGCAGGATCACCGAGGACGAACGCTCCCGCATTATTGCCCTGGTCAAGCTGACTCCGCCCGGCAGACTCGAGATCCAGCCGTCCAACGAACTGTGGGCGGCCGATGTGAAGGGTCCGGAGGAGTGGACTCTGGACGCGCTGGCCGCCACCGCCCAGGCCGAAGGCATCCAGGTCGGCCGGTCTCAGGTCCGCCGGATCCTCATGGCAGAGGGCGTGCGCTGGCGCCAGACCCGTACCTGGACCACCAGCCGGGATCCGGAGTTCTCCCCAAAAGGACGAGGATTGTCGGCCTCTACACCGAACCGCCGAAGGGCACCACGGTGATCTGCGCGGACGAGCTCGGGCCGGTCATCCCGCGTGCCTTCCCACCCGCGCCCGGCTGGTCACCGGACGGGCACCGGATCAAGGCGGAGCTCGACTACAGCCGTGGCCCGGAAAAGACCTGGGTCTACGGTGGCCTGCGGGTGCGTGACGGCATTGAGGTCACCACCACGGCCGCTTCCCGCAACAGCGTCAACTACCAGCAGTTCCTGCAGAGAATCGAGGACGCCAACCCCACCGGTCCGCTCTGGATCGTGACCGACAACCTGTCCTCCCACAACAGCAAGTCCACTCGCGAGTGGCTGGAGGGCCACCCCCGCATCCACCATGCCTTCATCCCGGTCGGCGCCTGCTGGCTCAACCTGCAAGAAGGCTGGTGGCGCCTGTTCCGCAAGGCTGCCCTGGCCGGCCGCTCCTTCTGCGGACCCGACGACATCGCCGAAGTCACCACCGTGGCCACCGCCCAGCTCAACGCCCGTGCCAAACCCTGGATCTGGGGCCGACCGGCACCATCAACGCGCGTCCTCCGGCACCGTTTTGAGTACCGCCTTTGAGGAATCCAGCACTAGTCGTGCAGTGCGCTCTTCGGCGCGTTCACGGCGAGGTTCCGCGCGACGTTGGCCGCCCGTGTGTCACGCAGGCTGTCGAGGAGCAGGAAGTCGTGGACCATGCCCGCGACCCGCACCGACGTGACATCCACCCCGGCCTCACGGAGCTTGTTCGCGTACTGCTCGCCCTCGTCACGCAGCACATCGGCCTCATCGGTGATGACCAGCGTCGTCGGCAGCCCCTTGAGTTCCTCCAGCGAGGCCTGCAACGGCGCTGCATGCACCTCGGCCCGCTGCGCCGGGTCGGTGGTGTACGCGTCCCAGAACCACTTCATCCCGTCGCGCGTGAGGTAGTAGCCCTCGGCGAACTGCAGATACGAGGGGGTGTCGAAGTCCGCGTTCGTCACCGGATACAGCAGGACCTGCGCCTTGAGGTCCGTGCTTCAGCACCCACTGCCCCACCGCGTAGTTCTGCTCGACCTGCGTCGGGTACTTGGCCTCGGGCGCCCGGTCGTACACCGGGAAGACACCCGCCGCACCGGCTCCGACAGTGAGTTCACGGAACAGCCGGTCATGCGTCTTGTCGTCACCGAACACCCAGCCCGCGCCGTGGATGTAGAACACCACCGGCATCGGACCGCTCGACCCCTTCGGCCGGATGATGCGGGTACGGACCGTGCCCCATTCGCCCGCGTCCACGTCGACCCACTCCTCGTCGACGTCGGGCCGGGGCACACTCGGGTCGCTCTGCAGCCCGAGCAGGATCTCGCGCCCCTTCTCGGGTGGCACTTCGTAGATCCGCGGGTGTGGGTCGGTCGCCTCGGCCAGCTCCTTCGCGGCCGGCTCCAGGTAGGGCGTGATCGGCGGCGGCACATCAACCATGTCCACTCCTAGTGACGAGCCCCCCCATGGGCGTGACTATGTCGGTCACACCGGTCGGGCGAACCCCCGTGAATCGCCCCCGCGTCCCATCTTCAAGCCCCGCCCACAGTCCGCAACACGGCACGAAACCGTCCGCCGGGACGGCGGTGACCGTGGGTGAAGGCCCCTCGCCCTAGGCCGATGCCGCCTCGCCCTGCCCGGCCGCCGCCTGCAACGCCGGAGCCGCCATGAACAGCGCGGACACGGCAGCGCGGACCTGCGACGCGACCGTCTCGGGGGTGGACGTGTCGAGCTTGCCGTCGAGGTGCAGGAAGGCCAGTCCGTGCACGAGGGCCCACACCGTGGTCGCCAGGACACTGGCGTCCGAGCCGGGGAAGGCGTTACGGACGATGCCCTGGACGTACTCCGAGATGACAGCCGTCGCGGCGACGCGTTCCTCGCTGGTGGGGTCGCAGGGCTCGGCGAACATCGCCCGGAACAGCGCCGGGTGGTCGAGGGCGAACCGTACGTAGACGACGGCGACCGCCGCGAGGTCCTCAGGCGTCGAGGGCGCGGGGTGCGCGGCGGCCAGCTGCTCGGCGAGTTCGCGGTAGCCCTCCGCCGCCACCGCGGAGACGAGCGCGTCACGGTCCGCGTAGTGGCGGTACGGAGCGGTCGCCGACACCCCCGCACGGCGTGCCACCGCACGCAGCGACAGTCCGGCGCTGCCGTCCTCTTCCAACAGCTCACGCGCCGCCCGCAGACAGGCCGCCCGGAGATCCCCGTGGTGGTACGCAGCGCCTTGCGGCATGGTCACGCTCCTCTGTGTTCGCACCGTCGACATTGTCCCTAATGTGAACGGTGCATACACCGTAAGCGATCGAACCGGAAGAGCGGAAACGAAAGAGGGGAACCAAGGGCGGGACCCCGAATGTCCGGCGGACTGCTCCCGCATGTCGGCCTCCCCTCGACGAACCTCAGGTCACGGTGCCGCCCTTGATGACATGCCGGAGGTTGTCCTGCGGGCGGGTGAGGACGCCGATGTCGTCCAGCGGGTCGCCGTCGACGACGAGGAGATCCGCGTCGGCGCCGATGGCCAGGGTGCCGATCCGGGATTCCAGGTTGAGCAGGCGGGCCGCGGTGCTGGTGGCCGCTCGTACGATGTCGGCGGCCGGCTGGACCTCGGCGCGCAAGGTGAACTCCTCGAGTTGGGCGGTCTGCATGGGACCGAGCAGATCGCTTCCGTAGACGAGGTTGACGCCTGCCTTGTGGGCGCGTTCGAGGGCCGCGAGGCCGCCTTCATGGACGTCCGCGATCTTCCGGTGGGACGCCTCCGCCATGCCCAACTGCTTGCCGAGCTTGGCCATTTGATCGTAGGTGACAAGGGTGGGGACGAGGTAGGCGTCGTTCTCCAGAAGGAGGCGGACGGTCTCGTCGTCGATGAGGTTGCCGTGTTCGACGCAGCGCACGCCTGCCCGCAGGGCCCGGTTGACGCCGCGGGGGTGGTAGGCGTGCACGGTCACGTACCGGTTGTGGTTCCTGGCCTCGGTGACGGCGGCGCGCATCTCTTCGTCGGTGTACTGGACTTCGGAGACCTCGTCATGGGGTGAGGCGACACCGCCGCTGAGGAGCATCTTCAGGTGTGCGGCACCCTTGCGGAACTCGTCGCGTGCGGCGGCCTTGACGGCGTCGACGCCGTCGGCGATGCGGGAGAAGGCGGGGCGGGCCTGGCAGCAGGGCATGGTGTCGTCGCCGAGCGGGCGGAGGTCTCCGTGGCCGCCGGTCTGCGACAGCGCCTTGCCGCCGAAGATCAGGCGGGGGCCGGGGGCCAGCCCCTCCTCGATGGCTCGGGCCATTCCGTAATCGGCGCCGCCGACGTCGCGGACGGTGGTGAAGCCGCGGCGCAGCATGCGGCCGGCTTCGGCGAGGGCGCGGACGGTGGCGTACCCGGGCGTCCAGGAGGCGGACTCCTGACGGTCGAGGGTGCTCAGCAGGAGGTGGACGTGCGCGTCGACGAGTCCGGGCATGACGGTGGCGCCCGCGGCGTCGATGTGCCGGACGCCGTCGGTCGGCTTGGGGGCGCGGCCGGTGCCGGTGGCGGCGATCCGGCCGTCCGCGACTTCGAGCCATGAGGCGTCGGTGATCTCGGCGGTTTCCGGGTGCAGCAGGTGGGCGTCGGTGATGAGCAGGCGGTTCATGCGGTCCTACTTTCGATGTGCTCAAGGCTGTGTCCGGCGGTCCTCTCGCCGAACACGGTGACGACGAGGACGGCGACGGCGAGCAGGCCGACGAGGCCGAGGAACACCTTGCTGAAGCCGACCGCGCCGTAGAGGTAGCCGATGGCGATGGGCGAGAGGATGGCACCGCACCGTCCGACGGCAGAGGCGGCGCCCATGCCGGTGGTGCGGATGGCGGTGGGATACAGCTCCGAGGTGTAGACGTAGTAGGCCGCTGCGGAGCCGTTGATGAACGCGGCGAGGAAGGCGGCGCCGACCAGGAGCAGCACCTCGCTTCCGGTGAGCGCGACCAGGAGGGCGGAGAGGGTGGCGCCGGTTGCGTAGAGGGCGATGACCCACTTGCGTTCGATGCGGTCGACCAGGGCGGCGGCTATGTAGTAGCCAGGTACTTGGGCGAGGGCGGTCACCAGTCCGTAGAGGAAGGACTTGGTGATGGCGAAGCCCTTCGCGGTGACCAGCAGGGTGGGGAGCCAGCTGGCGAAGCCGTAGTTGACACCGGTCAGGGTGAACCAGATGACCCAGAGGACGAGCGTCCGGCGGGCCAGGCCGGGACCGAAGAGCGCGGTCAGTTGGGCGAGGCTCGGCCTCTTCACCGCCGTGGCCGGGGTGTCCGGTGTGCTCGGTGCGCTCGGCGCGTTCGATGCGTTCGATGCGTTCGATGCGGTTGGTGCAATCGGCGCCGGTAGGTCGGGAGCGGTGTGCGGGCCCTTTGACCCGGAGGCGGCACCGGGAGCAGCGCTTTCGAAGCGGCGGACCACCTGTTCGGCCTCGTCGAGACGCCCACGGGCGATGAGGAAACGCGGGGATTCCGGAAGGCTCTTGCGCCACCACAGGAGGAGAACCACGGGCAGCGCCGTGATCAACGCGGCGATCCGCCATCCGGTCTCCGCGTGCGGGCCGACCACCACGGCCGCGACGACACCGGCCAGGATGTAGCCGAAGGACAGGAAGCCGACCGTGCGGGCGACGAACCGGCCGCGGTAGCGGGCGGGCAGGAACTCGGAGATGTAGGGCGCGACGAGCACGCTCTCGGCGCCCACTCCGATGCCCGACAGGGCCCGCCAGACGAAGAGTTGGGTCGGGTCGCTCGCGGTGGCCATCAGCAGGCTGAAGACGGAGAAGATGAGCAGCGCGAACATCATCAGGCGCCGCCGGCCGAACCGGTCGGCGAGCACGCCGGCCCCGAGCGCGCCGATCAGGTAGCCGAAGTAGAGCGAGGACAGCAGCCAGCCGGCCGGTCCGGCGTCGATGCTCCACAAGGCGATGACCGCGGACAGGGCGTACCCCATCAGCGCGCCGTCGAAGGAGTCGAAGGTGTAGCCGAGGCCGCCCTGGAACATCAGGCGGCGGTGTGCCGATGAGGGCTCGAGACGGTCGAGCCTGTGCAACAGGTCCTCGCCGTTCAGCGCCTGCGATATCTGTGATGCCTGTGATGCCTGTGATGCCCGTGATGCCTGTGGTGTCTGTGGTGCTTGTGACGGTTGGGAAGGGTTCACTGCGCCTCCACGAACGGGGTCCGGCACTCGATGCGGCGCAACGTTAGATGCATGGAGCGAATCCATGCAATGGTTGATGCATGAAGATTTCGGTACTCACCCTGCGCCCCACGCCCGGCACGACCGGCGAACTCCTCGCCTTCTATCGCCGTCGGCAGATCCTCGAAGCCTCGGGAGCTCTTGAGTCCCGCATCCTGACCAGCGAGGATGCACAGGAGCTGGTCGTCACCGCCGTGTGGCCCGACACGGCCGCGTACACCGCGTGGCAGCGCTCACCCCGCCGGGCCGAGCTGGCGGAGGGCATGGCACGCTTCTTCAGCTCGCCCAACGCCGTGCACAGCCAGTTGTTCGACGTCGCCCATACCGTGTCGGGCCGCCCGTGAACGGGCGTGTCCCGTGGCCGAGGAGTCGCCCGTGTCCGTGATCGAGACCTGGCTGCGCAACCAGGAGGGGTACGCGGCCCTGGGCCCGCAGGCGGAACGCGTGGTCCGGGTCCTGGTCCGCGAGCCGCACTTCGCGAGCTACGCCTCGGCCCGTGAGGTCGCCGAGCGCGCGGGGGCCAACACCTCCACCGTCGTACGCACCTGTCAGCAGCTCGGCTTCGAGGGCTGGCCGGCGCTGCGGGAGGGGTTGCGCGGCCTCTACCTCGACAGGCTGACCGGGACCGAAGGAGCGCCGAGCCACGCACAGGATGCCGCCGCCCGGGCGCTGCACCAGGACGCCGCCAACCTGCAGGCGCTCAACACCACGGAATCCGTCGAGGCGATCCGCGAGATCGCCGAGGCCATCCGCACCGCGCGCCGCACCCTGATCGTCGGCTCGGGCAGCGCCGCGGGCCCCGCTCACATCCTGGCGCACCTCGGCGCCATCATGGGCTACGACATCCAACTCGCCCTCGGCGCCCCCACCGTGCAGGCCGTGCGACTGAGCCACCTCCGGGCGGGCGACTGTGTCATCGCCATCAACATCTGGCGCCTCACCCGGGCCCTGCGCGGGCTGACCCGGCTCGCCCGTGAACAGGGGTCGACCGTCTGCGTGTTGACCGACCTGCACTCCTCTCCCCTGGCGGAGGACGCCGACCACGTACTCGTGACGCCGATCGAGGGGCTGCACTCCACTCCGTCGCTGACCGCCATGGTCTCGGCCGTGCAGGCCGTCGTCGCGGAACTGGGGGCCTCCCCCGACCGGCTACGGTCGGTGGGTCGCGTCGAACACGCCTGGAACGACCTGGACTTGATGGACGATCAGCCCTGACGGGCTGTGGTGTGCGGCGGAACAGGCGGTACATCGGGGCCGCGTCGCCCGCTCCCCTCCGTCAGCGAACACCCGCCGCCTTGAGGACCTTCATCGCTGCGGCGAGCATGGCCGCCCAGGTTTCGGGTGAGACGCGGGCCGGCGGGTAGAAGCCCTGGACGCGCTGGTGGGCGACGGTCTGCGCTTCGGTGTACTTGAGGATTCCCTCGGCTCCGTGGCGGCGGCCGAGCCCGGAGTCACCCATGCCGCCCATCGGCGCGTCGATGCTGCCCCAGGCGGCGGCGAACGCCTCGTTGACGTTGACGGTCCCGGCGTGAACGCGCGCGGCCACCGCACGGCCGCGGGCCCCGCTGCCGGCCCAGACGCTCGCATTGAGGCCGTAGGGCGAGGAGTTGGCGAGCTCGATCGCCTCGTCCACGTCCCGGTAGGAGTGGATGGAGACGACCGGACCGAAGGTCTCGCTGTCATGAAGCGTCATGTCTGGGGTGACATCGGCGAGGATGGTCGGCTCGTAGAACAGCGGCCCCAGGTCGGGCCGTGCCCTGCCGCCCGCGAGGACGGTCGCGCCCTTGGCCACGGCGTCGTCGACGTGTGTGGTCACGGTGGCCAGCTGGGACGGGGTGGTGAGACTGCCGACATCGACGCTGTAGTCGTACGCGGCCCCCATCCTGAGCCTCTCGGTACGGGCCACGAACGCGGCGACGAACGCGTCGCGGATCGACTCCGCCACGTAGAGGCGCTCGATGGAGACGCACAGCTGTCCGGCCGAGGGGAAGCAGGCGTTGACGGCGCCCTCGGCGGCCTTGTCGATGTCGGCGTCGTCGAGGACGATCATTGCGTTCTTGCCGCCGAGTTCGAGGGAGGCGCCAATGAGGCGCTCTCCGGCGGCACTTGCGATCCCGCGACCGCTGGCGGTGGAGCCGGTGAACATCACGTAGTCCGCGTTGTCCATCAGCGCACCGCCGATGGAGCTGCCGCGGCCGACCACCATCTGCCACACGTCGGCCGGCAGCCCCGCCTCACGCATCAGGCCGAGCGACCACAGTGCGGTGAGCGCGGTCTGGGTGTCCGGCTTCTGGACGACGGCGTTGCCGGCCATGAGGGCGGCGACGGCATCACCGGCGGCCATGCTCAAGGGATAGTTCCACGGGGAGATGACGGTGACGACGCCCTTGGGGTGACGCCGTTCCGTGGTGTGCGTGAGCAGCGGCATCGCACCGCGGCGGCGCTTGGGTTTCAGGTACCTGGCGGCGTTGCGGGCGTAGTAGCGGGAGGTGATCGCGATGTCGATCACCTCGAGGACGGCGTCGCGGCGGGTCTTGCCGTTCTCGGCCTGCATCAGGTCGAGCGCTTCGTCCTTGCGGGCGAGGACGAGGTCGTGGAAGCGCAGCAGGATCTTCTTACGTGCACTCAACGACGTTGCGGCCCAGGCCTGTTGGGCGACGCGGGCGCGCCCGAAGGCCTCCTCGACGTCCGCCGGGGCCGAGACCGGAAGGTCGGCGAGCGGGGCGCCCGTGTAGGGGGCGGTGGTGGTGACCCGCGCGGCGCCGGGCGCGGCCGCGACGAGCGCGGCCAGTCGCTCGAGGCGGGCAGGGGTCAGTGACGCGGGCAGGCCGGAAGCGGGGGTGGGGGTGGGGGTGACCGTGGATGGGGTGGCGTGGGTGGCGGCCATGGCGGGGCTCCTTTCCTCTGGTGTCCAGTGCCTAGTCGCGGCCCTGGACCGAGGTGGGTGTCGGTGTGTGCACCGAGGTGGGGACCGGCATGTGCAGGGCGGCCTGGCCTTCGGTCACGACGTCGAGTTGGAGGGTCCTGATCGGGTTCAGCGAACGCAGGTCGTCGGACATGCGGCCCCGCCCGAGCCGGAGGTCGACGCCGCGCGGGAATCGCACGGTGCCGGCCGACAACAGGTTGGTCTGGTTCAGCGTCGAGTGCCATGCGCCGTCGATCGACGTGTACGAGGTGAGGGACGAGACACGTGCACCGCTCGGGTGGGTGGTCTGCGCCGGTGTGGCCGCGGAGAACGACACGTCGGTTCCACCCTGGTCGTTGGCCACGCGGGCCGTCGCGCGGCGTGTGTCGATGTCGACGTCGAGTTCGGTGACCCACTTGGGGAAGCCGTAGCCGTCGTGGCCGCGCACTTGGGCGATCTCGGTGTTGACGGGCAGCGACAGCACGTAGGAGTCGAGGTGGTCGTTCTTGAGGGCGGAGACCAGGTCGAAGAAGCCGAGCCCGCCGTGCCGGGCCGGCTTCACGGCGATCCCGACGGCGGCTTCGGTGTAGGAGTCGATGTCGCACACGTCGTAGCGGAAGAACATCACCGAGACCAGCCCCGCCCCGGGCGCGACCTCCAGCGGTGCCAGTTCCCCGGGCAGGCGGCTACGGATGGAGCGGGAGCGGGCGAGCATGGTGAGGCGGGCCGTCGAGATCCGGTAGTAGAAGTTCGGGGTGAGCGTCGGCCCGATCGCCGATTCGACCTTCGTCTTGGGCAGCCGCCGGAAGAAGTCCACGCTGCTGACGCGGGGATCGCGGGCGACCTCGTCGAGGTCGGTGTCCATCCGGTAGCGGTCATAGAGGCCGCCCTCGGGGACGGTGACCGTACGGCCGCCCAGGTCGACCTGCACGGTGTCCTGCGTCGTCGATGGCATGGGGAGGCCCTTCGCTACGATGTTTACGGCGCTTACATGAGCACGTCGACCATAGGGCGGGATGTGAGCACCGTCAACAATGAGGCGAGGGCCTTGGAGCAGGGCCGACCGCGCGTTACCCCCGGGAAACCGGACGCACCCCCTCCCGGTAACAGGCGCTGCATAGGAAAGGCACATCAGCCGCGCACGCCACGTGTCACCACCACGTGCCATGTGTATACCGCGATACGACGAGGGGTCTTGATGTCACACGAGCCGCGTATGCCGAACCACCTTCCCAGTGCGGCCGCCGCCGAGCCCACCGAACTCCCCGCGGTGTACGAGGCGTTGGCGTCGCGGCTCGGCCGGCGTGGACTGCTGCGTATCGCGGCGGGGCTCGGCGCGGCCGGTGGGATGGTGGCCGCGGGGACGCATGCCGCCGCGGCGGCGCCCTCTCGTACCGCCTCCGCCGTCTCCCGCCCCGGCCGCGTCCTGCAACCCGGCAAGGGGCCCATCCACGGTCAGCACTATCTGCGGGCCACGCCCGACACCGTCCGCTGGGGCTACGTACCCGCCCGCGACGCCGAACCCGCGCTGCGCATGCGGTCCGGCGAGACACTGACCGTGGATGCCCTCTCGCACGAAGGCCTGCTCGAGGACCAGGGACGGGACCCGGTCGCCTGGTTCGGGGAGCACGGCGTCGGAAAGGAACAGGTGCTGCGGGACGCGGTCGACCTCGCCCGCGACTACACACGTACACCCCGCTCCTTCGACACCGACGGCCCGCACGTCGTCCTGGGCCCGGTGCAGGTGTCGGGCGCCGAGCCCGGCGACGTACTGAAGGTCGAGACACTGTCCCTCCTGCCGCGCGTGCCCTACGGCGTCGTGTCGAGCCGGCACGGCAAGGGCGCCCTGGCACGTACCCGAGACGGTGGCGCCCCCGACGGCATCACACTCGACGAGGTCATGCCGCCCGTCGGCACCGACGGCCGAGCCTCCGCCAAGGACCCCGAACAGTACGGAAATGTCTCGGTGTTCACCCCGATCCGCACCGGCGGCGGCAGCGGGGACGGGCACGGTGTGCTGCCCCTCGACGGGCCCGGCGAGGTCACCTTCCCGCTCAATCCGCACATGGGCCTGATGGGCACCGCGCACGCCGACGCCGACTCCCTCACCGACCCGCTCCTGAACTCGATCCCGCCCACCCTCGGCGGCGGCAACATCGACATCCGCCACCTCGGATCCGGCTCCGCCTTCTACCTCCCCGTGCACGCCGAGGGCGCCCTCTTCCACACCGGCGACCCGCACTTCGCGATGGGCAACGGCGAGGTGGCACTGACCGCGCTCGAGGGGTCGCTGCGCACGACCTTCCGGCTCACCGTCTGCAAGCCCGGTTCCGGCGACGCCCCTTCGGTCGCGTACCACTACCCGTTCGGCGAGACCGACGAGGCGTGGCTGCCGATCGGTCTCTCCGATCCGGACGGCGCGGCCGGGACCAAGGGCCAACTCTCCGATCTGGACGTCGCGATGCGTCGCGCGGTCGTCAACGCCCTCGACTTCCTGCAGTCCGACCTCGGCATGAGCCGCTCGGTGGCGTACGCGTATCTGTCGGCGGCGGCCGACTTCGAGGTGTCCCAGGTCGTCGACCGGACCACCGGGGTGCACGCGGTCATCAGGAAGCAGGACTTCGGGCGGTAGGCCCCCTCACTTCGGGCGGCAGGCCCCTCCCCCATTCCACCGACCCGTTCCAACACCGCACGAATACCCACCAGTTGAGGAGTTTCGTACGCATGCAGGCAGTGAATCGAAGGGGCTTCCTCACTCTCGCGACCGCGGCCGGCGCCGGTGCGGTGCTGCCGCTCGGCGCAGGGACCGCCTCCGCGGCTCCCCGGCCCGGTGCCCTCGACCCCACCGTATGGCGGGAGTTCGGTTCCCCGCTGGTGGCCGCGACGGGGCACGGCCCACTGTCCGGGCTCAGTGTCGCCGTCAAGGATCTGTTCGCCGTCGAAGGGCACCGGGTGGGCGCGGGCAATCCCGCGTGGCTCGCCGAGAGCCGACCGCAGACCACGACCGCCGCGGCCGTCGCCGCCCTGCTGGCGGCGGGCGCCGACGTCGCCGGCATCGCCCGCACCGACGAGTTCGCTTACAGCCTGGCCGGCACCAACGGCCACTACGGTACGCCGCCCAACCCCGCGGCCCCCGACCGCATTTCGGGCGGTTCGACCTCCGGGCCCGCCAGCGCCGTCGCCCTCGGACAGGCCGACATCGGCCTCGGCACCGACACCGGCGGCTCGATCCGGATCCCCTCCTCCTACCAGGGCCTGTACGGCATCCGCCCGAGCCACGGCGCGGTGTCCACCGCGGGACTGCTGCCGCTCGCACCGTCCTTCGACACGGTCGGCTGGATCGCCCGCGACGCGGACACCCTGCGCGCCGCGGGCCGGGTCCTGCTCCCCCGCACCCAGACCCCCATGCCCTCGGGCGTGGTGCTCGCCCAGGACATCGTCGACGTGGCCTCGCCGGAGGTCGCCGCCTCCGTGCGCCGGGCGGTGGCCGGCTGGCGCGGCGCCGCGGATCTGCCGCGGCTGCGCAACGTACGGTTCGACGCGAGTGTGCTGCCCGGGTGGGTGCGCGCCTTCCAGACCAAGCAGGGCGTGGAGGCCTGGCGTCAGTGGGGCCCGTGGGTGTCTCGCCACTGGGACTCGCTCAACCCCGATGTCCGGGCGCGCTTCGAGACCGCGTCCGCGTACACCTCCGCCGACCTGGCCGCCGCCGAACGCGTGCTGCGCGAGGCCCGGGCCCGCGTCGACGACCTGCTCGGCGACCGGATCCTGCTCCTGCCGTCCGCGTCCTCCGTGGCCCCTACCCGGGAAGAGGCCTCCATCGGCGGCCCCGCCATCGAGGAGACCAGGGCCCAGACGTTCCAACTCACGTGTCTGGCAGGCCTGACGGGCCGCTGCGCCGTCAGTATCCCCATCCGCAGCCGCACCGCTCCGGTGGGCCTCTGCCTCGTCGGGCCGCGCGGCAGCGACCGGCATCTGCTGGATCTCGCGGTCCGGGTGACGGCAGCGGTTCCGGAAGCGGGACGGCGGGCGCGGCAGACGGGAACCGCCTGATCTGCCCTCACCTTCACAGCAACCCCGGCGGATGGAACTCCCCCAGCCCCGACTCGCGGTCCCGGTCCAGCCAGTAGCGGCGCGGCTCGGTGAGCATGACGTCCACGCCGGCCTTCACGATGCCCGGCACCTCCGCCAGTTCGTGGTCGATGAACGCCGCCAACGCCGCCCGGTCGGCCACGAGCCCGGTGCACAGCACGGACAGGTCGCCCGCGACGTGGGCGGTGAGCCGGGTCTGGGACAGCCGGTCGATGCGGCCCATCACGTCGGCCGTCGAACCGGGGGCGACGCGCAGACGCAACAGGAACGGGGTGTCGAACCCCAGCCACTGCGACACCGTTTCGAGCCGCGGCTGGACCCACCGTTCGTCCAGGACCCGGCGGACGAGACGGTGCGCCGTGGACGTGGCGAGGCCCGCGGCCCGGGCGATGGCCGCGGCTGAGGCCCGGCCGTCCCGCATCAGATGGGCGACCACGGTGCGTTCGGACTCACTGAGCGGCTTGCCGGGCGGAGCCGCGGTCGCGGTGCCCTCGGGATGGACGCCGGTCAACTCCCGTAGCCCGGCCCGCTCGGCGTCGGTGAGGAAGCCTGGAGCCCAGTTGATGCCCCGGCGCAGTGTGCGCAGCGCGGGCAGGGCGTTGACGCGGCGGACGCCGGGGACGGAGAACAGCCGGTCGACCGCCTCGCCGGTGGCGGCTTCGGACGGGGCGTGCACCACGGCGTAGAGCGGATGGTCTCCGGAGATCTGCGCGAGGTGCTGGAGGTGGGGCAGGCCACGGAGCCGCTCCAGGACGGCGAGTGGCGTGGCGCCGGTGACATCGAGGAACACATGGACCGGCATCGCCGAGGAGTGCATGCCCCAGGCAGCTTGCCCGATGACACGCGCCATCCCGGCTTCGTGCAGCCGGTCGAAGCGTCGCTTGAGGGTGCCCGCGTCGGCGGCCAGCACGGCGCCGATGTCGTCCCACGTCGCCCTGGGCGCCAAGTGAAGCGCACCGATGAGGCGTCGGTCGAGCTCGTCGAGTGACGGCGTCGTCACGTGGGTCATGTAGGTCATGCGGCCCCCTCTGGGTGCAGATTAATCCCGATGTTACGCGCGACCTCTAGAGAATCTCTTACTCGACTGCCATGGTGTGCGACAACGTCCCCTTACGGAACGCCTCCCACCGGCTCCCCCACTGCCGGCACCTCGTGTCCCCGTCCCCACCCCTGACCGCGTGAAGAGGCCCCATGAGTTCCCTCACCACCGAGACCCGGCCGACCGAGCCGCCCTCGCGCATGCTGCGCGTCGCGTTCCGCTCCTTCGCGGCGATCGAGAAGGTCGGCAACAAACTCCCCAACCCCTTCTGGCTGTTCTGGATCCTGGCCGGCGTCGTCATCGTCCTCAGCGCGGTACTCGCGTCGGTCGGCGTCAGCACCACGCACCCAGGCACGGGCGACACCATCGCGGTACGCAGCCTGCTCAGCAAGGCGGGCGTCACGGAGATGATCGAGGGGGCCGTCGACAACTTCGCGTCGTTCCCGCCGCTCTCCACGATCCTCATCGTCGGCTTCGGCATCTCGATCGCCCAGGCGAGCGGCCTGTTCACGGCGACGCTGCGCCGCATGGTCGCCCGGGTGCCCGCCCGGTATCTCACCTTCGCGCTGTCGATGACGGCGATGGTCGGCCACGTCGCGGGCGACGCCGCGTACGTCACGCTGATCCCGCTCGGAGCGCTCATCTACCGTGCCGCGGGCCGCAGTCCGGTCCTCGGCTGCATCGTCGCGTACGTCTCCGTCTCCGCCGGTTACGACGCCTCGCCGGTGATCACGACGACCGACACACTTCTCTCGTCGATCTCCACGGCCGCCGCGCACACCATCGACGCGGACTACCACGTCACCCCGATCGCCAACTACTTCTTCGCCCTCGGCTCGTCCGTCCTCGTGGCCCTGGTGATCGCGCTCGTGGTGGACAAGGTCATCGCCAAGCGCTCCGACCTCGAGCCCGACGAGCCGGTCACCGCGCCGAGCGCCACGGAGCTCAAGGAGATCGGGACAACTCCCCAGCAGCGCCGTGCACTTCGGGCAACCGGCCTGACCGCACTCGGCTTCATCGCGGTGGTGGCCGCGGGCATGATTCCCGTGAACTCGCCGCTGCGCGGCAAGGGCGGCTCCCTCGTGGAGTCCCCGGTGGTCACGGGCATGTCGATCGTCCTGTTCGCCTTCTTCGCCCTGCTCGGCTGGGTCTACGGGAAGGCCTCCGGGACCTTCGCCCGCCCCCGCGATGTCGTCGACGGGCTGGTCGAGGGCACGCGCACGTACGCGCCGATCCTCGTCCTGTTCTTCGCGATCTCCCAGTTCCTCGCGTACTTCCAGTGGACGAACATCGGCAACGTCATCGCCGTCGAGGGCGCCCGAACCCTCAAGGACCTGCACCTGAGCGGCTGGAGCGTGCTGGTCGGCATCGCCGTCCTGATCACCTTCATGAACCTCGTCATCACCAGCGGCTCGGCGCTGTGGGCACTCGCCGCGCCCATCCTCATCCCGATGCTGATGCTCATCGGCATCAGCCCCGAGGTCACCCAGGCCATCTACCGCGTCGCCGACTCGGTCACCAACTGCGTCACCCCGATGAGCCCGTACTTCGCGATGGCGCTCGGCTTCATCCAGCAGCACAAGAAGTCCGCGGGCATCGGCACGCTCGCCTCCTTCACCATCCCGATCGCCGCCGTCATCTGGATTGTCTGGGTCGCGTTCTTCGTGGCCTGGTACCTGCTCGGCATCCCGTTCGGCATCGGCTGACCCGCACCCGCCCGTACGACAACGCGCACAACACCCCGCACGGAAACGAGAGTTCACCATGACTACATCCCCCACAGACACCGCCACATCCGACACCGCCACCTCCGGCACCAGCACCGCCCACGCTCTTACCGGCCGCGCCGAAAAGGCCTCACCCCTCATCGTCGAGGACATCCTCGCGCTCGTGGGCCAGGAGACCAGCAGCTACGACCTGCCCGCCCTCGCCGAGGGCCTCGACCTGCTGCGCAACCTGGCCGTACGACGCCTCGGCGAGCCCGACCACGAGCACCGCCACCCCGGCGGCGCATGCGGCGACATCCTCACCCTGACCTATACGGGCACCGCCCCCGGCCACGTCGCGCTCATCGGCCACTACGACACCGTCTGGCCGACGGGCACACTCGCGACCTGGGAAGGCTGGGAGCAGCCGCACACGGGGCCCGAGGGCCGCGAGCGGCTCAGCGGCCCCGGCATCTTCGACATGAAGACCGGTCTGGCGCAGGGCATTTGGGCCCTCAAGCTGGCCCGCGAGAGCGGCGCCCCCGTGCCCACCGTGACCTTCCTCTTCAACGGCGACGAGGAGATCGGCTCCCTCTCCTCGCGCCCGGTGATCGAGGAGACCGCACGGAACGTCGACGCCACCCTGGTCCTCGAACCCTCCGCACACGGCGCGGTCAAGACGTCCCGCAAGGGCTCCGCCATCTTCAAGGTGACGGCCACCGGCATCGAATCGCATGCCGGTCTCGCGCCGCAGGACGGGGCGAGCGCCGTCACCGCGCTGGCCGAGTTCGTCCTCGCGGCGACGAAGATCGCCCGCCCCGAGGCCGGTACGACCATCAACCCCGGCCTCTTCCACGGCGGTTCGGGCACCAACGTCGTCGCGGGCAAGGCCACCGCCAACATCGACATCCGGGTCACCAGCGAGGCCGAACAGGCCCGGGTGGACGCCGAGTTCAGCGCCATCACCGTGAGCGACCCGCGCGTGGACATCGCCATCGCCCGCGACTGGAACCGCCCGCCGATGACCCTCGGCGCCGCTTCCACCCCGCTCCTCACCCTCGCCCGCGAGGTCGCCGCCGAACAGGACCGGGAGCTCCCCGACACGGCGGTCGGCGGCGCCAGCGACGCCAACTTCGTCGCCGCGCTGGGCCTGCCGGTGCTGTGCGGGATGGGCGCGGTGGGCGACGGGGCGCACGCGCAGGGCGAGTTCATCTACCCGGACACGGTGCCCGCTCAGACAGCGCTGGTGGCGGGGCTGTTGACGCGGCTGGCGCGGGGGCTTTCGGACGGCTGAGCCCGCACCTATCGGGGTGCCGTTGCATTCCGCTCCATGAGAGGGAGTGCGGCGCGCCAGCCTCCGAACGGGGTGATCTCCCGGGCGCCCTCCAGCGCTTCGGGTGCGCAGAGGAATCCGGGTACCGAGCTTCCGTCCGCGAGTTCCACGCTGCCGAGCGCCATGGGCCGGGGCACCTGTGCGAGGAGCATGCCGAGTCCCTCGGCCGGCAGCTGCCACACCTCGGCCTCGATCGGGGCCCCGCCCTCGCGAGAGCGCACCAGGCCCGGCTTCGGGGGCGTCGTGTCCAGCGCGTACAGGCGGTACGTGGTGGCGGTCGTGGTCGTGCGGAGGAGCCGGCCGCCCAGGGCGAGCAGCTGCCCGTTGAGCGGCTGCCCGGACAAGTGCGCGCCGACCACCGCCAGTTGCTGCGGCGGCGAGGTGAGCAGGTGGGCGATGCGGGCGAGCCGCCCGTCCGTGAACGCGGGGCCGATCAGCATGACGCCGAACGGCCTCCCGTTCACCTCGCCCGCGGGGACGGCCACCGCCGCCAGGTCGAACAGGTTCGTGGAGTTGGTGAACCGGCCGAGCCTCGCGTTGGCCCCCAGCGGGTCGGCCGCGACCTCGGTGAGGGTCGGGTGCCCCGGCGCCGTCGGCAGGAACAGCGCGTCGGCGTCACCGAGGGAGTCAAGGGCACGGGCGCGCAGTACTGCCAGCCGCTCCATGTCGGCGTAGAGCTGGTGGGCAGGGACATCCCGGGCCCGGGAGATGATCCCGGCGACGGTCGGGTCGAGGTCCGCCGAGCCGGTGTGCGCGTCGACGAAGGCCCCGACGGCGGTGTAGCGCTCGGCGACGAACGCGCCCTCGTACAGCATCGCCGCCGCCTCGGTGAACGGGGCGAGGTCGACGGGCAGCAGTTCGGCGCCCGCCTCGGCGAGCCGCCGCGCGGCCGTCTCGAACGCCTCGGCCCAGCCCCCGTCCAGCTCGCCGAGCTGTGCCCTCTCGGGGACGGCGACCCGCCACGGGCCCGGGCGGCGCTGGGCCTGATCCGGGAGTTCGCGCCCCGGTGGTGCCGTCATGTACGCCAGCGCCTGCTCGGCCTCCGACAGCGTACGGGCGAAGACGGTCACGCAGTCGAGCGATGCGCAGGCCGGGACGACGCCTTCGGTGGGCACGAGGCCGACGGTCGGTTTGAGGCCGACGATGCCGTTGAAGGCGGCCGGGACGCGGCCGGAGCCCGCGGTGTCCGTGCCGAGCGCGAAGTCGGCGATGCCGAGGGCGACCGCGACCGCCGAGCCGGACGAGGAGCCGCCGGAGATGTACGCCGGGTCGACGGCGCCGCGGACCGCGCCGTAGGGGCTGCGGGTGCCGACGAGGCCGGTGGCGAACTGGTCGAGGTTCGTGGCGCCGAGGACCACCGCGCCGGCCGCCTTCAGACGGGCCACCACCGGGGCGTCGACCTCGGGCCGGTACGCGTAGGCGGGGCAGCCGGCGGTCGTCGGCAGCCCGGCCACGTCGATATTGCCCTTGACCGCGAACACCCGTCCAGACAACGGCAGTTGTTCGCCCGCTGCCACCCTCGCGTCGACCGCGGCGGCATCGGCCTCGGTCTCGGCCTGGGGGCGCAGGCCGATCCACACCTCGGGGCGGTCCACTTGTGCGATGCGCCCGTACGCGGCCCGCACCCGCTCCACCGCGCTCGTCGTACGGTGCGTCACGCGGCCACCTCCGCGGCCTCGGCGGGGGCGAGGACGACGAGCGCCGTGCCCGCCTCGACCTGGCTGCCAGGCGCCGCCAGGACCTCCGCGACGACGCCTTCGGCGGGGGCGAGGACCGGTGACTCCATCTTCATCGCCTCCAGTGCGAGGAGTTGCTGTCCGGCGGTCACCCGGTCTCCGGCCGCTACGTTGACCTGCCAGACGCAGGCGGTGAACTCGGCCTCGATCAGGCTCCCGCCCGCGGGGACCTCGATGTCGGTGACCGGCGGCGCGATTTCGGCGGCCGCCTCGGCGCGGGCGAACTCCCCCGCCGCCTCCCAGGCGTCCCGCTCCGCGCCGAACGCCGTGCTCTGCCGGTCCCGGAACGCGGCGATCGACTCGGCGTTGTCATCGATGAAGCCACGGTACTCGGCGAGCGAGAAGGTGCCTTCCTCCGTCTTCGGTACGAACCGGCCGGCGACGATGTCAGCGCGCAGCTCCAGGAGTTCGTCCGCCGCGACCGGGTACCACTTGATCCGGTCGAAGAAGCGCAGCAGCCAGGGCCTGCCCGGCTCGAACGCGCCGCGCTGCTGCCACGGCGACCACACCTGGGTCGTCCGCCCGACGAACTGGTAGCCGCCGGGGCCCTCCATGCCATAGATGCACAGATACGCGCCGCCGATGCCGACCGAGTTCTCCGCGGTCCAGGTGCGGGCCGGGTTGTACTTGGTGGTGACCAGCCGGTGCCGGGGGTCCAGCGGGGTGGCGACCGGTGCGCCCAGGTATACGTCTCCGAGGCCGAGCACCAGGTACTCGGCGTCGAAGACGGTGCGGTACACGTCGTCGACGGTGTCCAGGCCGTTGACGCGGCGGATGAACTCGATGTTCCACGGGCACCACGGGGCGTCGTCGCGCACGCCCGCCATATAGCGCTCGATGGCTTCGCGGGTCGCCGGGTCGTCCCAGGACAGCGGCAGGTGCACGGTCCGGCTGGGCACCACCAGCTCGTCGGTGGCGGGGAGTTCGGCTTCCAGGCGCAGCACGGTCTCCAGGAGCTTGTCCTGCGGCAGGGCGTCGGGGTCCGTCTGGATCTGTAGCGAGCGGATGCCCGGGGTCAGGTCGGTGATGCCGTCCAGGTCCTGCGCGGCGAGCGCCTGCGCCAGGGCGTGGACGCGCATCCGCAGGCCGAGGTCGAGCTGCATCGGCCCGTACTCCACGAGCAGGTTGTCGTCACCGCTGCGCCGGTACGTGACCGTGGGCCGGCCCGCGGTCTCCTCCAGGCGGGCGAGCACGCCGCCGTCGACGATCGCCTCGCGGTCGGCGCGGGGTGCCCTGGCCGGTTCCGCCCTCAGTGCGGCGGCCCCCTCCCCGGTGACCGGGACGAAGCGGGCCGTGTCGCCGGGCCGGAGCTGGCCGAGCTTCCAGCGCTGGCCGGTGGGCACGGTCGCCGGGCACACGAAGCCGCCGAGGGACGGCCCGTCCGGGCCGAGCAGCACGGGCATGTCACCGGTGTAGTCGACGGCGCCGACCGAGTAGGGGGTGTCGTGGATATTGGAGGGGTGCAGGCCCGCCTCGCCGCCGTCCGTGCGCGCCCAGCGCGGCTTGGGGCCGACCAGGCGGACGCCGGTGCGCGCCGAGTTGAAGTGCACCTTCCAGTCCGCGGCGTAGAAGTCGCGGATGTCGTCCTCGGTGAAGAACTCGGGGGCGGCGTGCGGGCCTTCGAGGGCGCCGATCCGCCAGGCGCTCACGAAGTCGGGGCGTCGGCCGAGCGGGACGACGGCGGTGTCGTGGCGCTCCTCGCCGCCGTGCAGGACGTCGCCCGCGCGCAGCGCACGGCCGCCGTGTCCGCCGAAGCGGCCGAGGGTGAAGGTGGCGGCGCTGCCCAGGAACCGGGGTACGTCCAGGCCGCCCGCGAACAGTACGTAGGTGCGCAGTCCGTGGGCGTCGGGGGCCGCGACGCCGAGGGTCTGGCCGGCGCCGACGGTGACCGGTTCCCACTGCGGCACGGTGGCGCCGTCGAGCGTCACGCGCGCGGGGGCGCCGGTGACACACACCGTGGTGGGGTGGGTGAACCTCAGCCGGGGCCCTTCAAGGGTGCACTCCAGGCCCGGTGCGCCCTCGTCGTTGCCGAGCGCGGTGTTGCCGAGTCGGAAGCTCAGGTCGTCCATCGGCCCGGACGGCGGGACGCCCACCTGCCAGTGTCCCGTGCGCCCCGGCCAGTCCTGCACGGTGGTCAGGGTGCCGGGCAGGACGACCTCGACGCGCGGCGTCGGGTCGGCGATCCCGGCGAGCGAGGCGGTGGTGTGTGCGGCGGCGCGCACGTCGGTTTCACGGAGGGCGGCGCGTACCAGTCCGAGGTTGGTCTCGATGCCGTCGATACGCGTCGCACACAGGGCCGCGTCCAACCGGTCGAGGGCCTCGGCGCGGTCGGCCCCGTACGCGACGACCTTCGCGAGCATGGGGTCGTAGGAGGTGGTGACCTCGGTGCCGGTCTCCACCCAGGTGTCCACGCGGACACCCTCGGGGAAGGCGACGCGGGTCAGCAGTCCTGCGCTCGGGCGGTGCTCGCGCGAGGGGTCCTCGGCGTACAGACGCGCCTCGACGGCGTGGCCTTCGGGGGCCGTGGGCTCGCGGACGACGGAGGTCTCGCCCTGGGCCAGGCGCAGCATCCACTCGACGAGGTCGACGCCGTAGATCTCCTCGGTGACCGGGTGCTCGACCTGGAGGCGGGTGTTGACCTCCAGGAAGTACGCCTCTTCGCGCACGGCGTCGTACACGAACTCGACCGTGCCGGCGGAGCGGTAGCCCACCGTGGCGCACAACTGGCGTGCTGATTCCGCAAGTTGGCGCCGTACGTGATCCGGGAGGCCGGGGGCGGGGGCCTCTTCCAGGACCTTCTGGTTGCGTCGCTGCAATGAGCAGTCGCGGTCTCCGAAGGTGACGACCTTGCCCTCGCCGTCGCCGAAGACCTGCACCTCGACGTGGCGGGCCCGCTCCACCAGGCGCTCCAGGAAGACGCCGGTCGAGGAGAAGGAGGCGGCGGCCACGCGCTGCACCCGTTCCCAGGCGTCCGCGAGTTCGTCGGGGCCGTGGCAGGCCTGCATGCCGATGCCGCCCCCGCCGCCGGTCGCCTTGAGCATGACCGGGTAGCCGATTTCCTCGGCCGCCGCGAGTGCCGCGTCCGCGTCGGGCAGCAGTCCGGTGCCGGGGGCGAGCGGCACCCCTGCTGCCTCGGCGGCGGCGCGGGCGGTGTGCTTGGCGCCGAACAGCTCAAGGTGCTCGGGGGTGGGTCCTACGAAGACGATCCCGGCCGCGTCGCAGCGGCGTGCGAAGTCGGCGTCCTCGGACAGGAATCCGTAGCCGGGGTGGATCGCGCCGGCTCCGGTGTCCGCGGCGGCCTTCAGGATGAGGTCGGCGTCGAGGTACGACTCCTTGGCGGGCGCGGGGCCGAGCCGGACGGCCGTATCGGCGAGGCGCACGTGCGCGGCGCCGCGGTCGGCGTCGGAGTACACGGCGACGGTGCGCAGGCCGAGGCGGCGGGCGGTGCGGATGATGCGGGCCGCGATCTCGCCGCGGTTGGCGATGAGCAGAGTGTCGAACGTCATGCGGCCTGGCCCCCGTCCGGATCGGTGACGGTCACTTGCAGGGCGGTCGGGTCGAAGCCGTTGCAGGGGTTGTTGATCTGCGGGCAGTTGGACAGCAGCACCAGGACATCGGTCTCGGCGCGCAGGACGACCCGCAGGCCCGGGGCGGAGATGCCGTCGACGATGCCGAGGGTGCCGTCCTGCTCGACCGGCACGTTCATGTACCAGTTGATGTTGGAGACGAGGTCGCGTTTGCCGAGGCCGTGCCGGCTGCCCTCGGCGAGGAAGTTCTCCACGCAGGCGTGCTGCGAGAAGGTGTGGTGTCCGTAGCGCAGGGTGTTGGACTCCTTCGAGCAGGCGCCGCCGACGGTGTCGTGCCGCCCGCAGGTGTCCTCGACCACGGTCATCAGCGGGGTGTGTTCCCCGGAGAGCAGGACGGACCCGGTGGTCAGGAAGATGTTGCCCTGGGCCTGGATGGTGTCGGGCGCGCTGTAGCGCACACCGGTGTCATGGGCGTCGTAGACGAGGAAGTCCGCGGCCTGGTTGCCGTGCAGGTCGGTGATGGTCAGCGACTGGCCGGCGCGCAGGTGGGCGGAGAAGGCGGCGCGGGCGGGGACGGTCTCGTCGCGGACGACGCGGCCGGCGGTGGACGGGCCGAGGGTGGTGGTCATGCGATCCCCCTTGCTGTCAGGTGCTCGACGGTGTTGAGGAAGGCGCGGCGGCCCTCGGGGGTGGCCTCCCACAGCGCGTCGCCGGGGGCGGTCGGGCGTGCCCGGTGCGCGAGGACCTGAAGCGGCGTACAGGTGTAGGCGGGGCGCGGGTCCAGCGGGTGCGGGACGTTGGCGATCAGCACGGTCAGCGGCTGCTCGGCGCGCAGCGTGACGGAGGCGCCGGGTCCGGCCGAGCCGGTGAACCCGGTGCTGCCGTCCTCGGCGATCCGCACCCCCTGGAACAAGGAGACGGATGGCGGGATGTCCCGGGGGCCCAGGCCGTTCTTGAGGGCGGCGAGCTTGAACAGTTCACGACCGGCCGGGGTGGCGGACTGCGCGGTGCCGTCGCCGTAGCGCGTGGTGTTGCGCGCGAGGGCCGAGGTGCCGGTGAGGGCGTCGTGCCGACCGGAGGTGTCGGCGACGAGGGAGGCGAGCACGCGGCCCTGGTCGGACAGGAGCAGGTGCCCCGCGCCGAGATAGGCGTTCCAGAGCACCTTGACGGTGTCGGCCGTGTTCAGCCGCTCCCAGGGGCGGTCGGCGTTGAACAGCAGCACGTGCGCGCACGCGTCACCGGTGAGGTCGGTCAGCCTCAACTCGGTTCCACGGGCGAGGACTTTGTGGGTGTAGTTGCCGCCTGCCACGGTCTCGGCCCACACGATCTCCTCGGCGGCGACACCCTCGGGTGGCGTCGGCCAACTGCTCGCGGGCAGGACGGGCATGGTGTCGACCTCGGTGCCCGCCTGGGCGCGGGCGTGGTCGCGTGCGCCGTGCGCCGTCGCTGTCGCTGTGGCTGTGGCTGTGGCCGGCGCCGTCACTGGACCTGTCGTCATGGCTCACCTTCCAGCTCGTCGGCATAGTTTCTGTCGAGTGACAGAAATTAGGCGGCGGTCGAGTCGAGGCCATTGCCCGCCCATTTCCGCCCAGTTACCGGAAGCTCACCCGGAGTTCCCCTCAAAGGGCACGCCAGGGGCTGTGCGAGGATCGGCGGGTGACCGCCCGCACCAGCAGAAGAGTCGGCCGCCCGCGCGCCCAGGAGCGTCACGCAGGCGGCCTGGAACCACGTGACGAAGTCCTGGCCGCGGCCGCGGAGTTGTTCACCGTCCGCGGCTACACCGCGACCTCCACCCGGGCGGTCGCGGAGCAGGCCGGCCTGCGACAGGCATCCCTGTACCACTACTTCGACGGCAAGGAGGCGATCCTCGCGGCGCTGCTCGAGGGGACCGTCCGCCCTTCCCTGGAGGTGGCGCGCGAGCTGATGTCCCGCACCCGGGCGTCCGCGGAGGCGCGGTTGTGGGCCCTGTGCCTGTCCGACGTGGAGCTGCTGTGCGGCGGCCCGCACAACCTGGGGGCGCTCTACCTGCTGCCCGAGGTGCAGACGGAGCGCTTCGCCGCCTTCCATCGGGTCCGGACCGAACTCAAGGAGGTCTACGGGCAGTTGCTGGCCGCCACCGAGCCGGGCACGGCACTCGACGCCGCGGACCTGACGGTGCGTACGGACCTGCTCTTCGGCCTCACCGAGAGCGTGATCCTGATCCGGCGCTCCGCCCCCGGCCGTGACACCGGGGCCCTGGCGGCGGCGACCGCCGACGCGGCGCTACGGGTGGCCGGTGTGCCCCAGCGCTCCCTGGCACGCCTTGGCCGCGAGGGGCGGAGCCTCCTCGCGGCCAAGGCGTGAACGGCTCAGGCGGCGGACGTCCCGCGGCGGTACCGGCGGTAGAGCGCGCCCGTCACGACGGTGACGCCGAGGAACAGGACCGTGAACCACTGGAAGTACCAGTGCCCGCCCTCCGGGTCGTACACCCCGGCGCGCGGCCAGGACAGGTTGACCGTCATCAACACCCCGTAACCGACCGCGAGTACGTTGACGGGCAGACCCCAGCGGCCGAGGGAGAACAGCCGCCCGCCCAGTTCGTCGCGCTCGCCGTCGACAGGCGGCCACTGGCCCCGCAGTCGCCGTAGCAGCATCGGCCCGGTCACCATCGCGTACGCCAGGTACACCATCGCGATGCAAGTGGTGCCGATGGCCAGAAAGGCCTGCGGGGAGGCGAGGTTGAGCAGGAGCAGCAGCGCCGCACAGACACCGACCACCGCCGCGGCCGTGCCGGGCATCCCGGTCCGTCGCGGCACCCGCGCGAGCCGCGGCGACCACGGCAGGACGCCGTCGCGCGCCATGGAGTAGAGCATGCGGGTCGCCGACGTCTGGATCGCCAGGGTCGCCGCGCAGATGGCCAGGGCCACGTCGGCGAGCAGGACCTTGCCGAGGCCGTCGCCGAGGGTGCTGGTCAGCACGTAGCTCAGCCCCTCGCTCGCGAGGCGCCCGTCGCTGAGGCTGGGCGCGGCGAGCAGCCCTCCGAGCAGCAACAGCCCGCCACAGACTCCGGAAGTGGTGAGCGCGGTCAGCGTCGTACGCGGGGCGGTGCGCCGGGGGTTGACGGTCTCCTCGCTCATCTCGCTCGCGCTCTCGAAGCCGATGAGGACGTACGCGGCGGTGAACGAGCCCACCAGCAGCGCCGCGATGACACCACCCTGGCCGCCGGTGTGCAGGGTGATGCCGGGATCGCGTTCGGCGTGCGTGACGAGGAGTACGACGATGAGGGAGACGCCCGCGATCTCCGCGGTGACACCGACCGTGTTGACGGCCGACAACAGCCGGTTGTCCAGAACGTTGAGCAGTGTGGTGAGGGCCAGCAGGGCCACGCCCAGCAGGGCGGCGTTGGCGGCGCCGCTGGTCGTGGTCGGCGCCGGGTCACCGCCCACGAGCTGGAAGCCCGACCAGACCGCGGGCAGCACCACCTGGAGGGCGAGCGCCGCGGCCGCCACCACCACGATCCGGCCGATCACCATGATCCAGCCCGCGTACCAGCCGAAGGCCGGGCTGCCCAGCCGGCTCGACCACTGGTAGACGGCTCCCGCGATGGGCAGCCGGGCGGCGAGTTCGGCGAAGCAGGCGGCGACCAGCAGTTGACCGAGGAGGACGGCGGGCCAGGTCCAGAAGAACAGCGGACCGCCGAAGGAGTAACCGATGGCGAAGAACTGGAAAACCGTGGTCAGTACGGAGATGAAGGAGAACCCGGCGGCGAACGAGGCGTAGCGCCCCATCCGCCGCCGCAGCTCCTGGTGGTAGCCGAACTCGGCGAGCGAGCCGTCGCCCGTGCCGTCGGCTTCGGAGGGTGTGGGCCGGGCGGGATCGGTGGTCACGGTCATGGCGGTCCCCTGTCGCATGGGCGAGTTGCCGCGAGACGTAATTCCTGTCAAGCGACAGAAATTAGAGACAGCCCGTTTCCCCCGGGTGTCCCGGCCGTGTCGCCACCGTTAGCGAGTCTTCTCCTCAGCGCCCCACGCCACTGCGCCGCACCGCCGACCGCCACCCTCGACACGGCCACCATCACCGAGGCTCCGCCGTGCGACAGCGAGAAATGGGGCGCGCCCACGGCATCCCGCACCTCCGACCGCCCTTGCGCCCCGGAACACCACGGGCAGTCGGACCGCCCGAATCGCACGGCGTCCGATGGCAGACCCACGTAGAGCGCCAGTACGCGGCGCAGCGCGAGGTGATCGCTGACATAGCGCAGCCGGCCCCTGGTCCGTACGAACGCGGCGGCACGGCGCAGTTCCTGTCGGTCGAGCTCCGCGAGGACGCGGCTCGGCCACCCCTGCCCGGAGTCGGGGACGCGCAGTGTCCAGATGTGCGTCTCATGGACACCGAGGGGCAGGCACGGTGACGCGGGCGGTGGGGCAGGGGCCGCCTGCCGACGGCCGCCGAACATTTCGCGCACAGCACCCCACCCCGACCGGACGCGACCCCCGCGAGATCTGGGCGTCGCCGACTGACGGCAACCGAGGGTGCGAGCCACGTCAAGCGGTGTCAGAGAAACGACAAATCAACGGCCAGACCGACTCCGCGGCCCGAAGCGGAGTGGCCCGACGCGGACCTCCCGCCGGGCGAGCGACCGTCCGAGCGCCGGCCCGACGTGGCCGCTACCGCCGCGTGAACGTCATATGCGTAACGCCCCCGGGCGTTGTCACGGACTCGACCCGGAAGCGCTCCTCCAGCCCTTCGAGTCCGTCCCACAGACGCTCACCACGCCCCAGAACGATCGGGACGACGGCGACGTGCAGATGATCGACGAGGTCTTCGGCGAGGAACTCGCGGACCGTGGTCGGCCCGCCACCGATCCGCACGTCCAAGTCGCCCGCGGCCTCGCGCGCCTGACGGAGCGCCTCCTGCGGCGTGGCGTCGATGAAGTGAAACGTGGTGCCGCCCTCCATCTCCACCGAGGGGCGGGGGTGGTGGGTCAGGACGAACACCGGGGTGTGGAAGGGCGGATTGGGCCCCCACCAGCCCTTCCAGTCCTCGTTCTCCCACGGCCCGCGCTGGTGCCCGAACTTGTTGCGGCCCATGATCTCCGCCCCGATGCCGGCATCCCAGGCGGCGGCGAACGCGTCGTCGACGCCAGTGCTCCCGCCCGGCTTGCCCAGCATGTGCTGGAAGGTCCTGGTCGGGAAGAACCACTCATGGAGCCGCTCACCGGCGTGGCCGAACGGGGCGTCGAGACTCTGCCCCTCGCCAGTGGCGAATCCGTCGATGGAGATGGCGAAGTTATGAACCCTTACGCGGGACATTGCACCGACTCCTGCCGTCGAAGCGATGTGATTGCGATTTGCAATCACTGGCTGTGAGTGAGCCTAGAAGTGGTGATGGCAGAATGCAATCACTGGAGGTGGGAAATGCGAGACAGACCGCGGTCCGGATGCGCGATCAACGCGGCCGTGGAGGCACTTGGGGACCAATGGAGCCTCATCGTCCTGCGCGACGTGGTGTTCGGCGGGCGCCGACACTTCCGCGAGCTGCTCAGCGGCTCCGACGAGGGGATCGCGTCGAACATCCTCAGCAGCCGCCTCAAGGCCCTCGTCGCCGGCGGCCTCCTCACGCAGGAGCAGGCCGGACGAGGACATCGAGCGACCTACAGCCTCACGGAAGCGGGCATCCAGACCGTTCCCATCATGGCCGCGCTCGGCTCCTGGGGAATGCGACACCGCCCGACCACCCCCGAACTCACCGCCCGCGCCCGCCTGTTGGAGGACGGCGGCCCGCGGCTCTGGGAGGACCTCATGGACGAACTCCGCGAGGTGCATCTGGGCATCCCCCGCCCGAACCCCGACCAGCCCCGGGCGTCCGAACTGCTTCAGGCCGCCTACGAACAGGCCCTCACGGAGAGGCCGCATGTCAGCTGACCCGCACGCCCTCGACGGAACATCGCACGAACGCGGCCCACGCCCCGCCCCGTCGAGAGGCGACACCACCGTGCAGACCTGGCGAGCCGCGCTGCGCCGCACCCCGGCGTCGATGTGGCGCGACGACATGTCGGACTCCGCGGCCGCACTCACGTACTACGCGATCCTGACCGTCCTGCCCTCCCTCATGGTCATCTCCCTGGCATTCAGTCTCATCAGCCCGGACACGGCCGAGCAATTCATCGCCCACGTCACCGAATACGCTCCCGGCCAGTCCGGCACCCAGCTCCACGACGTACTGTCCCGGGCACTGCACCACGGCACGGCCGCCTGGACCCTGCTGGGCGCGGGCACAGTCAGCGCACTGTGGTCGGCCTCCAGTTACCTCGCGGTGTTCCGTCGCGCCGTGCACCGCATGCACCGGGTGACGGACCGCCGCTCGACCTGGCACAAGGCCCACCGCATCGTGATCACGGCCCTCGCCCTGCTCGGCATCCTCGTCCTCAGCGCCCTGGTACTCCTGATGACCGGCCCGCTCGCCGGGACGATAGGCCGCTACCTCGGCCTCGGCACCGCCGCCGCCCTGGCCTGGAGCCTGCTGCGCTGGCCCCTGCTGCTGTGCGTGGTCGCTCTCCTCGTCGTCATCGTCTTCCGCACCGGTCCCGCGCAGGCCCGCGTGCGTACCCACAGCATCCCCGGCGGCGCCCTGGCGGCCTTCCTGTGGCTGTGCGCCTCCGCCGGATTCGCCCTCTACACCTCGGAGTTGAGCACCTACAGCAGGCTCTACGGATCACTGGCGGGCTCCGTCGTCTTCCTCATCTGGCTGTGGCTGTCCAACCTGGCACTGCTCGCCGGCGCTCAATTCACCGCGGAGCTCAGCGAGTTGGAGAAGCAGCCATCAGGCTGAGCGACACGTACGGCGCGGTGCGGTGCGGCCCGCATGACGGTGTGCCCTCCTGATCCTCGGTAACGTGGCCATCTGCGGCATGGTGTGTCCATGTGCCCGGCCGACCCCTGCAAGGCCCCGACGGAGAGTGACGAGGCGGCAATGAGTGAACTGACGAAGCCCGAGGTCGACGTTCCGGAGGGTGCCGCTCCCACCGAGCTGGCCGTCCGGGACCTGGTCGTCGGGGACGGGGCCGAGGTGAAACCCGGCATGGTGATCAAGGTCCACTACGTCGGGGTGACCTTCGCGTCCGGGAAGGAGTTCGACGCCTCCTGGGACCGCGGCGAGCCGTTCAAGTTCGCCCTGGGCGGCGGCAGGGTCATCAAGGGCTGGGACCGGGGGCTGAGGGGGATGAAGGTGGGCGGTCGGCGCGAGATCATCGTTCCCCCGCGTCTCGGCTACGGCAACCAGTCGCCCTCGCCGCTGATCCCGGCGGGCTCGACCCTCGTCTTCGTGGTGGACCTGCTCGACTCGTATTCCAGGACGACCGGGTGGAGCAACACGCTTTAGGCGCCTACGCGGTTGTGGCGATGCCCCCGTCGACGGGGATCACGGCGCCCGTCAGGTATGCGCCGGCCCTGCTTGCGAGGAACACGGCGACACCCGCCATGTCGTCGTCGCGGCCGATCCGGCGTAGTGGGGCCGCCGCCGCGATCGCCTCGCCGAGCTCATCGAGGGTCGCAGCCATCATCGCCGACGGGAACGGTCCCGGCGCCACGGCGTTCACGGTGACGTGCTGCGGTCCCAGTTCCTTGGCGAGCACTCTCGTGAGTTGATGCAGCGCGGCCTTGCTGCTGGAGTACGAGTAGTTGGGCCGCTGGGGGATGTGGATGGCGGCGATGCTGCCGATGTTGATGATCCGCGCGGGATCGTCGGCGGTGCCCGCCTTGCGAAGTGCGGGCAGCAGCTCCTGGACCAGCCAGAACGGCGACTTCAGGTTGAGATCGACGACCGTGTCCCAGGCCTCGTCCGGGAACGTCTCCAGCGGCTCGTCCCACATGGCGCCCGCGTTGTTGACGAGGATGTCGAGACGCTCCGAGCCGGCGGTGACGAGGTCGGACAGTCGCCGGCACTCGTCGTGGCGGGACAGGTCGGCGGGGACGGCCCGCACGTCACCGAATGCGGACAGCTGCTCCTGCGCCCGAGCGCACGCTTCCGCGTCGCGTGAGCTGATGACGACGCGGGCGCCCGCCTGGAGAAGACCACGCGCGATCATCATCCCGATGCCTCTGGTGCCACCGGTGACGAGCGCGCGCTTCCCCCGCAGATCGAAAAGTCCTGCATGTGTTGTGAACTGGTTGTCCATCACTTGCCACCTTGCACGAGAGATGCTTCCTGGACACCGGGCACCTGGCTCCCGTCGATCCGAGAACCCAGTGACACCGGCATGCCCTCGACGCTATGACCTTGGCGTGCACTCCAAGCAAGCGGAACAGGTGAGGAAACAGAAAAAGGGCCGTTCGAAAACGGCCCTTCACCTGCGACGTTCGATCGTTCGAACTGTCGGGACGACAGGATTTGAACCTGCGACCCCTTGACCCCCAGTCAAGTGCGCTACCAAGCTGCGCCACGTCCCGATGTCCACTGCCATCCGGTCCGGTGTTCTCCGGGCCCTTCCGGCGGCGACAAGAAGAACAATACCCCAAGCTCAGGGGTGGTTTGAAACCGGATCCGCGGGCCGTGGGCGACTGAGCGAGAATCGGCGTATGAGCACTTCACGCGAGGGTGACCGGGATCGGGACGAGGAGGGGCGGGCTCGTAATGCTCGGCCCCGTGATGGGCTCGGGCGGCCGCTCCCCCATGGTGCGGCCGGCGTCGAGCGGCAGCCTGAGGGCGTCGTACGGACGGCCGCGCAGAGCGTCGCGGAGGCGCAGGCGCTGCTCGATGCCGGGCGGCCCTTCCATGCGCACGAGGTGTTCGAGGACGCGTGGAAGTCGGGGCCCGAGAGTGAGCGCGGGCTGTGGCGGGCCCTCGCGCAGACCGCCGTCGGGCTGACGCACGCGGCGCGCGGCAACGCAACCGGGGGCGCCCGGCTGCTGCGGCGCGGAGCGGACGGACTCGTGGAGTGGCAGGGCAAGGGGCGGGGCGTCGCGCCGGCCGGGCTCGACACGGCGGGGCTCGTGCGGTGGGCGCAGGAGCTGGCCGGTGAGGTGGAGCGGAGCGCCGAAGCCGTGGATGCCGCCGCCGTCGCACCGCGTCTGACCTGACGCGGCGCGCTGGGCGCGCACGCATTCCATCCGACGCGGGCACCGGGCGGCGCGCACATCCCCCGGCCGACAAGGGCGCCGGGCGCGCATGTCCCCGTCCGTCGTGGGCGCCGGGCGCGCCCCCCTCGGCCGACGAGGGCGCCGGGCGCGTACTCCTCCCCCGCCTGACACACACGCCGAGCGCGTACGCCCCCGTCTGAAACGCGCGCCGGGCGCGCACGTCCCCCGGTCCGACACACACGCCGGGCGCGCGCGTCACCCACCGGACACGACCCGGGCGCCAGGCACCCACACACCCCACCCGACGCGGCAAGCGCACGTCACCGGTCCGGCCCCCACCCGCATGCGCGGCTCCGGCCCCGATGTGACGCTGCGAGGGTGACGACCACCGAAGAAGCCGCAGCCCCGCCCCCGGCCGCAGAGGCCGCGCCTCCGGTCCTCGACAAGCGCCGTCGCAATGTCGTCTTCGGGACGATCATGCTCGGCATGCTGCTCGCCGCCCTGGACCAGACGATCGTCGGCACGGCGCTCCCGACGATCGTCTCGGACCTGGGCGGCGCGGCGCACATGTCGTGGGTCGTGACGGCCTATCTGCTCGCGGAGACCGTCGCCACCGTCCTCGTCGGCAAGTTCGGCGACATGTTCGGGCGCAAGATCGTCTTCCAGCTCTCGGCGATCATCTTCATCACCGGCTCGTTCCTGTGCGGCCTGTCCACGAACATGTCGCTGCTCATCGCCTGGCGCGCACTGCAGGGCATCGGCGCGGGTGGACTCATGGTGACGGCGATGGCGCTCATCGCGGATGTGATCCCGCTGCGCGAGCGCGGCAAGTACCAGGGTGCGATCGGCGCCGTCTTCGGTGTGTCGACCGTCATCGGGCCGCTGCTCGGCGGGCTGTTCACGGACCACCTGACGTGGCGTTGGGCGTTCTACGTCAACGTACCGATCGCGATCATCGTCGTCATCGCCGCCGCTCGTACGATCCCGGTGGTGAAGTCGGCGGCCAAGCCGATCATCGACTATCTCGGCATCGCCCTCGTCGCGGTCGGCGCGAGCGCCCTGATTCTCGCGACCAGTTGGGGCGGCAACGAGTACGCGTGGGGTTCAAGCGTCATCATCGGCCTGTTCGCCGGCGGCATCGTCGCGCTCGGGCTGTTCTGCTGGGTGGAGACGCGGGCCGAGGAACCGATGCTGCCGATGCATCTGTTCCGCAACCCGGTGTTCACGGTCTGCTCGATCCTCAGCTTCATCGTGGGCTTCGCGATGCTGGGCGCGATGACGTTCCTGCCGACGTATCTGCAGTACGTGGACGGGGACTCGGCCACCATCTCGGGTGTACGCACCTTGCCGATGGTGATCGGTCTGTTGATCGCGTCAATCTTCTCCGGCAATGTTGTCAGCAAGACCGGCAAGTACCGGATCTTCCCGATCGTGGGCGCCCTGGTGATGGCGCTCGGGCTGTATCTGCTGTCCCTGATGGACAGTTCGACCAGTGCGTGGCTCGAGTCCGTGTACATGTTCGTGCTGGGGCTCGGCATCGGGTTGTGCATGCAGGTGTTGACCATCGCCGTCCAGAACACCGTCGAGTACGCCGAGTTGGGTACAGCGACGTCCGGTGTCACGTTCTTCCGTACGCTGGGCAGCTCGTTCGGCACCGCCGTGTTCGGCACGATCTACGCCAACAGCCTGGAGCCGAACCTGAAGCAGGGCATCCAGGAGGCGGCGGGGGCCGGCACCGGGATCCCGCCCGCGACCCTCGCCAAGGCCGCGCAGAGCCCGCAGGGTCTGCACGGGCTGCCGGAGGCGGCGCGCGAGCCGATCGTCAACGGGTACGCGGACTCGCTGCACACGGTGTTCCTGTGCACGGTGCCGGTGGCGCTCATCGGGTTCCTGGTGGCGCTGTTCCTCAAGCAGGTGCAGTTGCGCGACACCGCGCGCGCGGGTTCCTCGGACATGGGCGAGGGCTTCGCGCAGCCGTCGTCGGGTGATTCCTCGCACGTGCTGGAGCGGGCCGTGGCGAACCTGGTGAAGGAGACGAACCTCAACACCGCGCGGCAGATCCTGGAGAAGTCCGAGACGCGGCTCGATGTCGCGGGCGCCTGGGCCGTGATGCAGGTGGACTTCTTCACGCGGATGGTCGGGCACGCGAGCCTCGGGATGATCGCGGCGCGCCGCAGGGTGCCGCCGGAGGTGCTGGTGCCGGTGTTCCAGCGGATGGTCGACGAGGGCTATCTGACGCGTACCGGCTCGTACTTCTCGCACACCGAGGCGGGGCACCGGGAGTCGGAGGTCATCAACAGCGCCTGGGGCGACTGGTTGAGCCAGAAGGTCGAGGCCGATGTCGGCCGCCCCGCGGACGCGGAGCTGCGGATGGCGGTCGACTCGATCGCGAAGCGGCTGCTCGCCGAGGACATGGCGCAGGGGCTGACGAGCCAGTCGGGTTCGGAGCGGGCGCTGGTCCCCATGTAGCTCATGCGGATCCCGCTCCCGGTGTCACCGCAACAGGAGCTGGAGGCCGCCCAACACCGTCGCCGCGATGACCAGTTGCTCGAAGAGTCGCTGGTTGATCCGGTTCACGCACGCCTTGCCGATGATGGCGCCCGGCACGACGAAGAGACAGAGCGCGGCGTCCAGGAGCAGCGAGCGGCCGTCGATGAGACCGAGGCCCACGCTGAACGGCACCTTCGCGGAGTTCACGATGAGGAAGAACCACGCGGAGGTGCCGAGGAAGCCGAGCTTCTTGAAGCCCGCCGACAGCAGGTACATGGACATCACGGGGCCGCCCGCGTTGGCGACCATGGTGGTGAAGCCGCCGAGCACGCCGTACGAGCCCGCCTTCACGCGGGCCGCGCGGGTCTGCGTCGACTCGGATTCGGCAGCGGCAGCCGCCGCCTGTTTGCGGCGCCACACCGTCACGCCCGCCATGACGAGCAGGATCACGCCGATCGACATCCGTACGGCCCCGTCCCCCGCGAAGCCGAGGAAGACCGTCCCGAGGACCACGCCCGCGCCGACGGCGGGGAACAGGCGCCACAGGGTGGGCCAGTGGGCGTGCCGCCGGTAGGTGAGCACGGCGAGGATGTCGCCGCAGATCAGGATGGGGAGCAGTACTCCGGTGGAGGCGCGCGCGGGCAGGATCGCGGCGAAGACCGCGAGGCTGACCGTATTGGCGCCGCTGACGGCCGTCTTGGAGAAACCCACCACCATGGCCGCGGCGGCCAGGGCGGAGAACTCCCAGGGTGTGATCCCGAATATGTCGTGCATGGCGGGGTCAGATGCTAGACCCAACTATCTGTTGGGCGTCAGGGGCGCCACATGGTGATACGGGTTACGTTTCATCGGGTTTCACGGGACCCGTAGGCCCGCACGCACGGCGCCCGGCCCTCCGCGCGGCGCGAACTCGGCCTTGTGTCCAGGCCGTTCGGGGACGAGTCTCCCTCCATGACCCCGCTGGCAGAAGTACTGCCCGAGTCGACGCTGCACGATCTGATCGGCCTGCTGGTCAGGCTGGTCGAGACCGCGGGCGCGCTGATCATCTTCATCGGCGCCGTATGGGCCTTCGCACAGTTCGTCCGGGCAGGTGTGCGCAGGCGCGGCAAGGAGGCGGAATTCAGCCGGATCAGGCTCAGTCTGGGGCGGTTCCTCGTCCTGGGCCTGGAGTTCCAGCTCGCCGGTGACGTGCTGCGCACGGCGGTCGCACCGAGTTTCGCCGAGATCGGCCAGCTGGCGGCCATCGCGGCCATCCGAACTGCGCTGAACTACTTCCTCGGACGCGAGATCGCCCAGGAGCGGGCAGAGATCGAGCAGGGCCGCTCGGCGACCGCGCCCGGCGCCGAGGGACGGCCGACATGAGCGAGTGGCTGCCGCGGGCCGCCGTACTGGTCTGCGTGTTCGGCCTCTTCGCCGCGGCAGCGGTCTGGCGCCTGACGCACACGGTGCGCCGCGCGCTGGCCGTGCTGCTCGACTTCCTGACCGCCGCGGCCCTCCTGCGGCTGGCCGACCGGCCGTCCTGGGACACCATCACCCTGACGGCAGTGGCGGTCGCGCTGCGCAGGATCCTCTGATCACCCGTTGGCCGGTTCCGGTCGGGACGCCCGTCCTCAGCCCTTGTACGTCTCCCGCAGCTCGCGCTTGAGGACCTTCATGCTCGGGCCGAGCGGCAGCCGGTCGGTGAACTCCACGCGGCGCGGGTACTTGTGCTTGCCCAGGTGTTCCTTGGACCAGGTGGTGAGTTCGGCGGCGTCGAGCGTGGTGTCGGGCTTGAGGACGGCGACCGCGCAGACCTCCTCGCCGTGCACGTCGTCGGGCAGGCCGATGACGGCGACGTGGTCGATGGCGGGGTGGCGCATCAGCACCTCCTCGACCTCGCGCGGGTAGACGTTGTAGCCGCCGCGGATGATGACGTCCTTCTTGCGGTCGACGATCCGCAGGTAGCCGTCCTCGTCCTTGGTGCCGAGGTCACCGGTGCGGAACCAGCCGTCGACGAGGGCCTCCGCGGTCTCTTCGGGCCGGCCGAGGTAGCCGGAGAAGACGCAGTGGCCGCGGACGACGATCTCGCCGAGTTCGCCGGTGGGCAGCAGCTCGATGCGGTCGTCGAGTTCGGCGCGGGCGACCTCGACGTCGACGCCCCAGATGGAGTGGCCGATGGTGCCCGCCTTCGCGCCGTACCAGGGCTGGTTGACGGCGGCGACGGGCGAGGTCTCGCTCAGCCCGTAGCCCTCGTGGACGGGGGCGCCGAAGAGCTGCTCGAAGCGTTCGAGGACCGCGACCGGCAGCGAGGCGCCTCCGGAGACCGCGACGCGCAACTTCGGGAGCGTGTCCGCCTGTTCGGCCGCCGCGAGCAGGTGTACGTACATGGTGGGCACGCCCTGGAAGACGGTGACGTGCTCGCGGATCATCAGCTCGACGGCCTTGGCGGCGTCGAAGCGCGGCATCAGGACGAGCGTCTTGCCGGCGCGCCAGGTGGCGTGCATGGAGGCGGTCTGGCCGAAGGCGTGGAAGAGCGGCAGGGCGCCGAGGACGATGTCGCCGGGGCTGTGCTCGTTGCAGTCGAAGGCCTCGACGGTCGCGTTCATCACCAGGTTGAAGTGGCTGAGCACGGCACCCTTGGGGACGCCGGTGGTGCCGCTCGTGTAGAAGACGACGGCCGCGTCGTCGGCGTCGCGGGTGGCGTACGTGGCGATGGGCTCGGCGGCGTCCGTGAGCTTCTCCAGCTCGCCGTCGGCGCCGAGGGCGACGGTGCGGATGCCGACGGCGTCGGCGGCGGCCTCGCCCGTCTCGGCCTGCGCCGGGTGGCACAGCAGGAGCGTCGCGCCGCTGTCCTTGAGGACGTGCTCGACCTCGTGCGCCGACAGCAGCAGGTGGACGGGGACGACGGCGGCGCCGGCCGCGATGGCCGCGTAGTAGGCGTGCGGGAACTCGGCGGTGTTGGGCGCCATGAGGGCGATCTTGTCGCCGGGGCGGACGCCGAGCTCGGCGAGGGCGGCGGCCTGCTTGCGGACCTGGAGCCACAGCTCGGCGAAGGTGCTGCGCAGCTCGCCCGCGACGAGGGCTGTCTTGTCGGGGTACCGGCGGGCGTTGTCGGCGAGGATCGCGGCGAGCGAGAGGGTGGCCATCGGGTAGCGCTCCGTTCCGTACTGACTGCTGGTTCGGCGGTGGACCAGGTCGGGAGGGTTCCGTAGCAGTAAATTAGCGCCGCTAGTTTTCGCCTCCTGGTGGGACTCTACGCCTCGACCCCGACCGAGCGGTATGTGCCCTGGGTCACTTCCGGATCTCAGGGCTGGCCCTGATGTCCTGACAGGTCGGCCCGCCTACGGTTGAGGTCCGGCACCGCTCCGCGGACGACGTACGGGGGAGCACGGGGGCTACGGGGGTGGCGCGTCGTCCGACGGAGCGGGTAGCCGGAACCTCTTCCCTCCTTACGGAGGGGGAAGCGTCCTCAGGGACGCGCAGCCTCCTTACGGAGGAGGCGCCTTACGGGAGCTGCGCGGAATCAGCCGCGCAGAAAGCGCAGCACGGCCATCACGCGCCGGTGCTCGGCCGGGTCCGACTCCAGGCCCAGCTTGGCGAAGACGTTGCGGACATGGGTCTCGACCGTCTTGCCGCCGATGACCAGCTTGTTCGCGATGGCCTCGTTGGAGCGCCCCTCGGCCATCAGCGCGAGCACATCGCGCTCGCGGCCGGTGAGGTCGTCGAGCGGCCCCGCCGGACGCGGCGCGTCCATGAGACGGGCCACCACCATCGGATCGACGACGGTCTCCCCCGCGGCCACCCGCTTCAGCGCCCCGCTCAACTCCTCGGCGTCGGCGACGCGCTCCTTGAGGAGGTAGCCGAAGCCCTCCGGCCGCCGGGCGAGCGCCCGGACGCTCGCGGTCGTCTCCACGTACTGGGACAGCAGCAGCACACCGGTGCCGGGGTGCGCCGCACGCACGGCCGCCGCCGCGACCAGGCCCTCGTCGGTATGGGTCGGCGGCATACGGATGTCGAGCAGTACGGCGTCCGGGGTGTGCTCGGCGACCAGGGCGAGCAGCGGCGCGGTGTCCGCGCACTCCGCGACCACCTCGATCCCCTCGTCGCTCAGCAGCCGTACGATCCCCAGCCGAAGGAGAGCCGAGTCCTCGGCGACGATCACGCGCACGGCAGCTCCGCCCTGATTCTGGTTCCGCCCCCGGCGGGGCTGTGGATGTGCAGTACTCCGTCGACGGCGGCGAGCCGGTCGGCGAGGCCACGCAGGCCGGTGCCGCGCGCGAGGTCGACGCCCCCGACGCCGTCGTCCACGGTCTCCACGACCAGGCGCCCTTCGTGGTGCCGTGCCGAGACGCTGACGGCCCGGGCCTCCGCGTGCTTGGCCGCGTTGGTGAGGGCCTCGCAGACGGTGAAGTACGCGGTGGACTCGACGAGCGCGTCGTAGCGGCGGGACTCGGCGGCGACGACGACCGGGAGCGCGGCCTCCTCGGCGAGCTCGCTCAGCGCCGCGGCGAGGCCTTCGCGGGTGAGGACGGCGGGGTGGATGCCGTGGGCGATGCCGCGCAGCTCCGCGATGGCGTGCCGCACGCCGGCCTCGGCCTCGTCGGCGGCCTCGCGCAGCGCCGCGTCCGGGTGGTCCGCGAGGCCCTTCTGCACGCGGCGTACGGACATCAGGGCGAAGACCAGGCGGGTCTGCGCGCCGTCGTGCAGATCGCGCTCCAGGCGGCCGCGCTCGGCGTCGGCGGCCTGCACGATGCGGGTGGCGACGTCCTTCGCGCGCGTGCGCAGCCAGACGTTCTCCAGGGCGAGGCGCAGGGCGGCCGCCACGGACTCCAGGAGTTCGGGGTCCTCGGACAGGGCCGGGTCGTGGTGGAGCAGGGCGAGCGGGCGGCCGTCGGAGGCGGCCACCGGGGTGCGCCCCGGCCCGTCCTTGCCGATCTCGCGGCGGGACCCGTCGACGTATCCGCCGCGCTCCTCGTCCCACAGGCCGAGCCGCAGCGTCGGGTCGCCGAGGACGCGGACCAGCGCCTCACGCAGCCGCGCCGGATCGGAGTCGGTGCCGATGTCGATGACGAGCCCGCTGACCTCGGCGCGCTGCAGGCGCATGCGCAGCAGGCCCGCCAGGAAGGCGAAGGGGACGGCGACCTGGGCGAGGTCGGACAACAAGTAGACGGCCTGTTCGGGCACCGAACCGACTCCGCCGAACCACGGCACTACGTAGAACAGCATGTCCCACATCAGGAACACCGTGGCGACGCCGATGCCGATCCAGGCGGGCAGCAGGGCGCGCCTGCGGGCCGCGGACGCGCTCCGCCAGCGCAGCACGATCGCGACGGCGGCGACGACCGAGAGCACCCAGCCCGCCGCGTGATAGGCAGCGTCGAACGGGCCGAAGAGGCCGTCCCAGGCGGGTACGTGCAGCAGGTTCGGGCCGCAGTCGCGGCAGTCCAGGTACGTCGCCCCGGCCTGGGCCGCCGGGTCGAACAGGAGCGTGCGGACGAATCCGCCGACGGCGACGAGCCCGTACGCGAACTGCACCAGGCGGCGCGAGAGGACCGTGGTCAGGCGGCCTTCGGGGAACGACAGGACGAGGTGCAGGAGGATCGCCATGTTCAGCGCCTCCCACCAGGCGCCGAAGGCGAAGAGGGCCGGGACGGCGGTGCCCTGGAGGTTGCCGAAGAACCAGGTGATGCCTTCGAACACCATCAGGCGCCCGGTGTGGTTGGCGGGCCTGCGCCGCCAGGCGACGAGTCCGGCGACCACGAACGCCCAGCCCACCGCGAGGTCCCGCACGAGATCGCCCGCGGACGCGCCACTGCGCGCGTACGCCCACACTCCCGCGCCACCCGATACTGCGGCGAGGGCCGCGGCCCCGGTCAGGCGCAGCCGAACCGCCCGCTCACCCTGACTGTCCACGGCCACACGGTAAGGCATCCGGGGGTGGGCCGGGGAAATCGGGCGGGGCGTGCGGGGGCACTCGGGGTCACCGGGGGCTCTTGGGGTTACTGGGGCTCTTGGCCACGTGGTCCTGCGGCCCGCGGCCGCCGCTCGCGCCACCGCCCGAGCGGATCAGCTCCAGGACCCGGCTCCTGAGGGTCGTGAACCGGGCGTCGGCCCGGGTCGTCAACTGGTCTCGTTGTACGGGGAGTTCGACGGGCATGTCCTCCAGGACCACGGTCGGCGACGCGCTCAGGACCAGCACCCGCTCCCCCAGGTACACCGCCTCGTCGATGTCGTGCGTGATGAACAGGACCGTCATGCCGCGCTCCCGCCACAGGCCGCGCACCAGGTCCTCCAGGTCGGCGCGGGTCTGCGCGTCGACGGCCGCGAAGGGCTCGTCCATCAGGAGCACCTCCGGCTCGTACGCCAAGGCGCGCGCGATGGCGACGCGTTGCTGCATGCCTCCGGACAGCTCCCACGGGTAGGCGCGGTGCACGCCCGCGAGGCCGACCGCTTCGAGGGATTCCGCGACCCGCGCGCGGCGGGCCGCCTTCGGCATCGATTTGCGCTGTCTGAGGGGGAGTTCGACGTTCTCGGCGACCCGCATCCACGGGAAGAGGCTGCGCCCGTACTCCTGGAAGACGACGGCGAGACCGGGGCGGGGGCCGGTCACCGGGGCGCCGTCCAGGGCGATCGTTCCTTCGGTCGGCCGGAGCAGCCCGGCCACGCACTTCAGGAGCGTCGTCTTGCCGCAGCCGGAGGGGCCGACGACGCACACCAGCTCGCCCGCCCCGAGGCGGAACGTCAGGTCGCGCAGCGCCTCCACCTGCCGGCCCGAGCCCTCGTAGAGCTTGCGCAGTCCCGTGACCTCAAGCACCGCCGCCACCCGCCTTCCGCCGCGCCCCGCGCGATCCGTGGTACCAGCCGAGGGCCCGCCGTTCGACGAGCCGGAACAGCAGCGCGAGCAGTACGCCGAGCAGGCCGAGGACGAGGATTCCGGTCCACATCTCCGGTACGGCGAAGGAGCGCTGGAACTCCACGACGGCGAAGCCGAGGCCGCTGCTGGAGGCGTACATCTCGCTGATGACCATGAGGATGACGCCGATGGACAGGGCCTGGCGCAGGCCCGCGAAGATCTGCGGGCTCGCGGCGGGGAGCACCAGGTGCCGCAGCCGGGCCGCTCCCCCGATGCCGTACGAGCGGGCCGTCTCGGCGGCGACCCGGTCCACGGAGCGCACACCCGCGGTCGTGTTGAGCAGCACCGGCCAGACGCAGCCCGAGGCGATCACGGCGACCTTCATGGTGTCGCCGATGCCCGCGAACAGCATGATCACGGGGACCAGGACCGGTGGTGGGACCGCTCGGAGGAACTCCAGGGCGGGCTCGGTCGCGGCGCGGGCGCGGCGTGAGGAGCCGATGACGACACCGAGGGCGACGCCGACGACGCCCGCGACCGCGTATCCGGCGAGCAGGCGCAGCACGCTGGGCAGGACGTCATCCTGGAGCCGCTCCGCCGTCCAGGTGTCGTCGAAGCGGCCGAGGATCGTGCGCAGGGGTGGCGCGTAGAAGCTGGTGCTGGCCGCCGAGGCGAACCACCAGATGGCGATCAGGACGCAGGGCAGGGCCACGGCCAGGACGGCGGCGCGCAAGGCACGGAGGGGGCGGAGGGCGCGGAGGGGGCGGCTCACGCCGGGTCCTCCGCCCGTACGGACTGGTGCCAGGACAGGGCGCGACGTTCCACGAACCGCGCTCCGGTGTTGATCAATACGCCCAGGCAGCCGGCGACAAGGATCAATGCGTACATGTCCGGGACGGCCTGTGAACTCTGCGCAACATTGATCCGGTGCCCCAAGCCCGGTGCACCGATGACGAGTTCGACGGTGATGGCGAGGATCAACGCGACCGCGGCGGCGAGCCGCACACCCGTCATCACATACGGCAGCGCCGTCGGCCACACGACGTGCCGCACGCGCGCCCACGCGCCGAGGCCGAAGGCGCGCGCCGTGTCCTCGGCGACCGGGTCCACGTCCTGCACCCCGTACAGCACCTGCACGAGGACCTGCCAGAACGCGGCGTAGACGACGAGCAGCAGGACCGAGCGCAGCTCCGTGCCGTACAGGAGGATCGCGAGCGGGATGAGCGCGACGGACGGGATGGGGCGCAGGAACTCGACGGTGGACGCGGTGAGTTCACGCAGGTGCGGGACCGTGGCGATGACGAGGCCCGCGAGGACGCCGCCCGCGGTGGCGAGGGCGAGGCCGAGTGCCCAGCCGGTGAGGGTGTCGCCGAGCGCGGTCCAGAAGGTGGCGTCGGCCAGTTCGCCGCGCAGGGCGTTCAGGGTCGTCGTGAAGGGTGGCAGGAAGTCCGGGTCGACCAGGCCGAGGCGCGGCACCGCCTCCCACAGCGCCGCGCACACGAGCAGCCCGAGGAGCCCGGGGACCGCGGGGATCACGGCAGCGATCACGGCAGCAGCGCGTCGAGGTCGGGGCGCTTCTCGAACAGGCCGTCCTGCTCGCCGAGCTTGGCGAGGGTGTCGAGCGAAGGGCGGTTCCACTGCGCGGGCCAGGCCGGGAGGGTCACCTTGTCGAGGGTCGACTGCGGGATCTTCGTGTACGTGCTGATGATGTCGCGGACCTCGTCGGGGTGGCCGTTGGCGTAGGTGAGGGACTTCTGGGTGGCGGCCTTGAACTTCTTGACGACGTCCGGGTGTTGATCCACGTATTGAGTCGACGAGAAGTACATCGCGACCGTCAACTTACGTGCCGTGTCGACGAAGTTGGAGGCGATCACGCGTCCGCCCTGCGCCTTGACGGTGGCGGTGGCGGGTTCCACGACCTGGGCGGCGTCGATCTGCCCCTTGTCGAGCGCGGCGGGCATCTGGTCGAAGGCGAGCTCGACGAACTTCACCTTGGAGGGATCGCCGCCGTCCTTGCGGACCGATTCCCGGACCGTGGTGTCATTGATGTTCTTGAGCGTGTTGACGGCGACCTTCTTGCCCTCAAGGTCCTTGGCGGACTTGATCGGGCTGCCCTTGTTCACGACGACGGCGCCGAAGTCCGCGTTCTGCTTGCCCGTGGAGCCGACGCCGTTGACGACGACCTTGACGGGGACGCCCTTGGACTGGGCGACCATCAGCGAGGTGGAGTTCGAGAAGCCGAACTGGAACTGGCCGCTGACCACGCCCGGCACGATCGCCGCGCCGCCCTGCGCCGTGGTCATGGACAGGCTGAGGCCCTGCTCCTTGTAGAAGCCCTTCTTCTGCCCGAGATACAGGGGCGCGACATCGACGATCGGGATGATGCCGATCTTGAGCTTCGTGGTGCCGGCGTCTCCGGTGGATCCGGACTTCGGACTGTCGGAGCCGGAGCCGCAGGCAGCGGTGGCGGCCAGCAGCATCGTGGCGGTGACAGCGGTGAGTGTGCGGCGCGTGCAACGCATGGGTATCCCCCTGGGAGCCCTGGTGCTCAGCGGGAACGTAGAGCCCGCACCCTATGGGGTCAACTCCCCTCGCAGGCAAGGCTGTTGGCACGTTTCACAGCGCAACCTTTGGGTGCGTGGCGCGTCGCCCGCGAGCGGCGCCCGCGGGGTCACCTGATCCCGGCCGTCGTCCCGGCCGTCACCCCGTCCCTCGTGTTGCGATGGTGACTGATGAGACAGTCAGAGGCTCAATGGCCAGTGTTTCCCATTGATTGATGGGCATCGTGTTGAGTTCTTCTCAACATGTGGTTAGGGTCGGGCCCCGTGGAATCCAGCAACGAGGCAAGCCCTGCCGACACCGCCGCCCGCGTCCGTGAGGTCATCACGGCGGCCGGTGTCAGCCAGCGCGAGTTCGCGCGCCGCATCGTCATGGATCCGTCGAAGCTCTCCCGCTCCCTGAGCGGCACCCGCCGGTTCACGGTGGCCGAGCTGGCCCGGATCGCCGACGAGGCGCGCGTCGACCCGGGCTGGCTGCTCGGCGCGCGGCCGCAGGAGGCCGAGGCCGCCGCGCCAGCGCCCGCTTCCGTGGAGGGCGGGCGGCCGCTGCAGATCGTCCAGGAGACGGTCCGGCTGGTCGCCGAGCACGGCTTCCACGCGGTGCGGGTCTCCGACATCGCCCGTGCCTGCGCCACCAGCACCGCCGCGATCCACTACCACTTCCCCGGCCGCGCGGACCTCCTGGAGGCCGCCGTGCGCTGGTGCATGGACGAGGACACCGCGCGCCGCGCCGCCCACCTCGCGGAGGCGGACGACGCGGCGGCGGAGCTGCGCCAGCTCATCGAGTTGCAGACGCCGCGCACGGAGCAGCAGCGGCGGCAGTGGAAGGTGTGGCTCGACCTGTGGGCCGAGGCGGCGCGGTCCACGACGGTCGGACGGTTGCACACGGAGTACTACCGGCAGTGGCGGGAGACCGTGGCGGATGTCCTCCGTCGCGGGGTCGACCAGGGTGTGTTCCGGTCGTCCGTCGAGCCGGCCGCCGCGGCGTATGCGCTGACCGCGCTGATCGATGGGCTGGCCACGCAGGCGCTTTCCGTGGGTCGGGAATCGGCCGCGGCTGCCGCGGATGCGATGCGTGCGGCGTTGCTCTCTTACGTGGATGGCGTGATCACGAAGCCGTAGTCGACGACTCGGGGCTCTGCCCCGGACCCCGCTGCTCAATCGCCGCAGGGGCTCTATTTGACCCGCCTGCTCTACCGACCCGACCGCTTGATTTGCCCGACCGCTTGCTTGACCCACCCGCTCTAAATGCACATCCGCCGCAGGCGGCAAGACACCTGGGAGGTCCCCTATGCCCACCGAAAACGTCATCATCACCGCCGCTCTCACCGGAGCCGGTGACACCGTGCGGCGGAGCCCGCACGTGCCCGTCACTCCGGAGCAGATCGCCAAGAACGCCGTCGAGGCGGCCGACGCGGGTGCTGCCGTGGTGCACATCCACGTACGGGACCCCGAGACCGGTGACCCCTCGCGCGACACGAAGCTGTACCGCGAGGTCGTCGAGCGGATCAAGGAGACCGGCACCGACGTCGTCATCAACCTGACGGCCGGCATGGGCGGCGACCTGGTCATCGACCCGGACGAGCCGCTCAACCACCTGCCCGGGACCGACCTCGTCAGCGGCCTCGACCGGCTGCCGCACGTCGAGGAGCTGCTGCCCGACATCTGCACGCTCGACTGCGGTTCCCTGAACTTCGGCGACGGCTCGAACCTGTACGTGTCGACGCCCGACATGCTGCGCCAGGGCGCCAAGCGCATCCAGGAGCTGGGCGTGCGGCCGGAGTTGGAGATCTTCGACACCGGCCAGCTGTGGTTCGCCAAGCAGCTGCTCGCGGAGGGGCTGCTCGACGACCCGACCGTGTTCCAGCTGTGCATGGGCATCCCGTGGGGCGCCCCGGCCGACCCGGGCGTGCTGCAGTCGATGGTCAACATGCTGCCGGAGGGCGCCCAGTTCGCCAGCTTCGCCCTCGGCCGCATGCAGATGCCGTGGGTGGCGCAGTCCATCCTGCTCGGCGGGCACGCCCGCGTCGGCCTGGAGGACAACCTCTACCTCGGCAAGGGCAACAAGGCGACCAACGCCCAGCTCGTGGAGCGCGCCGTGACCATCACGGAGTCCCTCGGCTCGCGCGTCGCGACGCCGGACGAGGCCCGCGCGCTGCTCGGCCTCAAGCCGCGTTCCTGAACACCCCCATACGGGAACACCCCCATACGCAAGCAAGCCGCGTCACTGAACTCCCCTCACACGCAAGCAAACTGACACCGCTTCACCGGAAGGCAACACCACCCTCATGACCTCCCCCCTCACCGCTCCCGAGGACGTCCGCCGGGTCGCGTGCGTCGGAGCCGGCGTCATCGGCGGCGGCTGGGTCGCCCACTTCCTCGCCCGTGGCTACGACGTGAAGGCCTGGGACCCCGCCCCCGACGCCGAGCAGAAGCTGCGCCGCCTGGTCGACGCCGCCTGGCCCGCCCTCACCGAGATGGGTCTCGCCGACGGCGCCTCGCGCGACCGGCTCACCGTCACCGCGGCCCTCGAAGAGGCCGTCGCCGACGCCGAGTTCGTACAGGAGAGCGCCCCCGAGGACCTCGACCTCAAGCGCGATCTGCTGTCCCGGCTCGACGCGGCCGCCCCCGCCGGCGTCGTCATCGCCTCGTCGACCTCCGGCTACCCGATGACCGACATGCAGACCACGGCCGCGAACCCCGCGCGCCTGGTCGTCGGGCACCCCTTCAACCCGCCGTACCTGATCCCGCTCGTCGAGGTCGTCGGCGGCGAGAAGACCGACGCCGACGCCACCGCCTGGGCCTCCCGCTTCTACGAGGTGGCCGGCAAGTCGGTCATCACCATGGACCGCGAGGTGCCCGGCTTCATCGCCAACCGCCTCCAGGAGGCCCTGTGGCGCGAGGCGCTGCACATGGTCGCCAACGGCGAGGCGACGGTGAAGGAGATCGACGACTCGATCACCGAGGGCCCCGGCCTGCGCTGGGCGTTCATGGGCCCGATGCTGACGTTCGCGCTCGCGGGCGGCGAGGGCGGCATGGCGCACATGCTCGACCACTTCGGCCCGTCCCTGAAGTCGCCGTGGACGCGACTCGAGGCCCCGGAGCTCGACAAGCAGCTGTACGACTCCGTGGTCGCGGGCTGCGACGTCGCCGCGGACGGCCGCTCCATCGCCGAGCTCGTCGCCGAGCGCGACCAGGGCGTCATCGACGTACTGCGCGCGACGGGCCGGCTGAACGGCAACAAGAACGGGGAGGCCGACCCGCGATGAGCACGCTCCCCCTGCTGCACCGCACGGTCCGCCCCGAGTGGATCGACTACAACGGTCACATGAGCGAGGCGTTCTACGTCCTCGCCTTCGGTCACGCCACCGACGCCATGATGATCGAGACGGGCCTGGACTCGACGTACCGCGAGTCCACCCACTGCTCGCTCTACACGGTCGAGTCGCACATCCGTTATCTGGGTGATGTCCCCGAGGGCGCCCATCTCGCCATCCGTACCCGGGTGTTGGGGGCGGCGTCGAAGAAGGCGCGCTTCACGCACGAGATGTTCGTGGTCGACGAGGAGGCCGCCGAGCCGGGCCCGGACGCGGCCCCGGTGGCGACCACCGAGCTGCTCGCGATCCACGTCGACCAGGAGGCGGGCAGGGCGGCCGAGTTCCCGGCCGCCGTACGGGACCGCTTCACCGAGCTGACGGAGCCCGCCCCGGAGTGGGCGGGCCGGTCGATCGCCGTCGTCTGACGGCGCACCGACCACCTGACGTGCAGGGCCCCGGACACGAGATGTCCGGGGCTCCTGCACGTGCGTGCTCTCCCTTACTGACGTGGCGTCACCAGGGTTTCCTTCGGGGCCTCTTCCTCCTGCACGCCGAACCGGTCGTGCACCCTGCGCAGCGCTCGCGGCGCCCACCACGCACGCTTGCCCATGAGGGCCATCGTCGCCGGTACGAGCAGCATCCTTACGATCGTCGCGTCGATCACGACCGCCAGGGTGAGGCCGAGGCCGATCTCCAGGATGGGCGCGAAGCCGCCGGTCATGAAGGCGCCGAAGACGACGGCGAGGAGCAGCGCCGCGCAGCTCACGACGCGGCCCGAGCGCCTCAGCCCGGTCACCACCGCTTCCTGCGCGTCCCCCGTGGTGCGCCACGACTCGCGCATCCGGGCGAGGATGAACAGTTCGTAGTCCATGGCGAGCCCGAAGGCGATGGCGACGATCAGCGGGGGCGCGGTCAGACTGAGCGCGCCGAGGCCCTCTCCGCCGAGCCAGGACGCGGCGTGCCCGTCCTGGAAGACGAGGACCACCACGCCGAGCGCGGCGCCGAGGCTGAGCAGGGTGGTGAGGATCGTCCGCAGCGGGATCAGCAGCGATCCGGTGAACGCGAAGAGCAGCGCGAAGATACCGGCGAGGACGGTGAGCGCGGCCCACGGGGCGCGATCGGCGAGCATCTGACGGAAGTCGACGAGCCGGGCGGCGACACCCGCCACGCTCACCGGATTGTCCCCGCGCAACTCCCGTACGTCTTGCACGAGTTGGGTAGCGGTCGCTCCGTCGACCGAACCCGACGGGGTGACGCGCAGTACGCGGGTGCCGTCGTCGAGGGCCCGGGTCTCGGTCGACGCGACGCCGTCCAGGGCCTTCACGCGGGCCTCGAAGGCGGGGTCCGTGCCGGGGCGTGCCACGACGACGACCGGGTCGACGCCGACACCCGCCGGGTAATGCTGTTGCATGGTGTCGTACAGCTGCCGCGCCTCGGTGGAGGCGGGGAGTTGGCGGGCGTCGCCGATGTCGATACGCAGGTTCGAGACGGGCAGCGCGAGCGTGAGCAGGGCGAGGACGCTCACCGTCGTCACGGCGATGGGGCGGCGGGCCGCGAACATCGCGAGGCGGGCGAAGACGCGGCCCTCCGTGCCGGGCGCGCGGGGCTTGGACGGGGCGATGCGGGAGCCGAACCGGGTGAGCAGCGCGGGCAGCAGGGTCAGCGCGGCGAGCATGTCGACGACCACGACGGCGGCCACGGCCAGGCCCATGCTGCGCAGGAAGGGGCTCGGGAAGACGAGCAGTCCGCTGAGGCTGACGGCGACGGTGAGGCCGGAGAAGAGGATGGTGCGGCCCGCGCGTTCGACGGTGCGGTGCACGGCCTCGGTGACGTCCGCGCTCGTCCGGCGTTCCTCCCGGAAGCGCATCACCATAAGCAGCGCGTAGTCCACGGCGAGGCCGAGCCCGAGCATCGTCGTCACCTGGATCACGTAGACGGAGATCTCGGTGACCTGGCTGAAGCCGAACAGGGCGAGGAACGCGCCCGCCACGCCGCTGACCGCCACGAGCAGCGGAAGACCGGCCGCGCGCAGCCCGCCGAAGATGAGCAGGAGCAGCCCGAGCACCACCGGCAGGGATATCAACTCGGCGCGCTGGACGTCCTCTTGGGCCCGCTCGCCGAGCTGCTGCCCGAGCAGCGGGCCGCCACTGACGTGCACATCGGCGCCGTCGATCTCCTTGACGCGGTCGGCCACGGCGGCGACGGTCTCGTCCTCCGCGTCGTCGTCGAGTCCGCCCTTCAGGGTGACGGGCACGATGAGCGCGCGGCCGTCGGCGGAGGCCAGGCCCTCGGTGGCGTACGGGTCGGGCACGGCGGCGACGCCGGGGATGCGGCGCAGCTCCGCGGCGGTCCGCTCGACCTGGCCGCGCAGCTCGGGATCGGTGACACGGCGCGCCTCGACGACGGCGCTGAGGGATTCGCCGCGCGGGTCGATGTCGTCGAGGAGTTCGGCGGTGCGGTCGGACTCGGTGCCCGGCACGTCCGGCACCGAGTCGGAGAGCCGGCCGAAGACGCCGGTGCCGAGCCCGAAACCGAGCACGATCAGGGCGAGCCAGGTGAGGATCACGGTACGGGGGCGGCGGGTCGCCGCCCGGGCGAGTGCGCTGAGCACGGCGCCTCCTCGGAGGGTTCCGGTGGGACACCGTCAGCGTGGTCGCGCGGAGGGGTCCGGCGGATCGCCGGGGCGGGCGGTTCCCGGCTCGCGCGTGGGAGGGAGTCGGGGCGCGCGGCATGGGTCGCACGGGTGAGTGACAGCCGCCGGGCGCGCCGGACATGCTGATGCGCATGCCGGTCTCGCTGCACCACATCGTCATCGACGCCCACGATCTGCCCGCCCTGGCCCGCTTCTGGGCCGGTGCGCTGCGCTGGCGGATCCTGTCGGAACGGGAGCGCGAGGTGGTGATCGGCCCGGACGAGAACGCGCAGGTCGGCATCTGCTTCATGCCGGTCACGGACCGCAAGGCGGTCAAGAACCGGCTGCACCTCGACCTGACCTGCACAGCCGAGGACCGGGACGCGGAGATCGAGCGGCTCGTCGGGCTCGGGGCACGCAGCGCGGACGTGGGCCAGCGCGGCGACGCGTCGTGGTCGGTGCTGGCCGACCCGGAGGGCAACGAGTTCTGCGTGGTGCGCCCGAAGCGGACGCTCACAGGCTGAGCTAGCCCGGCGCCACCAAGCCCGACTCGTACGCGCAGATGACCGCCTGCACCCGGTCGCGCAGGTGGAGTTTGCTCAGGACGTTGCTGACGTGGGTCTTGACCGTGTGCTCGCTGACGTGGAGGGTCGCGGCGATCTCCGCGTTCGTGAGGCCGCGGGCGAGGTGGCGCAGGGTCTCCAGCTCGCGGGCGGTCAGGGCCGAAAGGGTGGGCGTCTCGCGGGAGTTGGGCCTGCGGCGTGCGACGTCGGCGACGAGGCGGCGGGTCACGGACGGGGCGAGGAGGGAGTCGCCCGCCGCGACGACGCGGACGGCGTGCACGAGGTCGTCGCGGCGGACGTCCTTGAGGAGGAAGCCGGACGCGCCCGCGTACAGCGCCTCGTAGACGTACTCGTCGAGGTCGAACGTGGTCAGCATGACGACGCGGCAGCTGGACTGTTCGCAGACGCGGCGGGCCGCTTCGATGCCGTCCATGTGCGGCATGCGGATGTCGAGCAGGAGGACGTCGGGGGCGTGGCGGCGCACAGCGGTGACGGCCTCCGTGCCGTCGGCCGCCTCGGCGACCACCTCGATGTCGGGCTGCGCGTCGAGGATCATGGTGAAGCCGCTGCGCACCAGCTCCTGGTCGTCGGCGACCACGACGCGGATGCTCATGGCGCGTGTTCGGCCGCGGGGCGGCGCGCGGCGGGCAGCCGGGCAGTGACCCGGAATCCGCCGTGCGGGCCCGGGCCGCTGTACGCGCTGCCGCCGCAGGCCGCGGCGCGCTCCTCGATGCCGACGAGTCCGCGCCCGCCACCGGCCTCGGGCGTGTCGGGTCCGGTTCCGTCGTCCGTCACGGTGATCGCCAACTCCGCGTCCCCCCAGTCGAGTTGTACGTCCGCCCGGGCAGCGTACGCGTGCTTGACCGTATTGGTCAGGGCCTCCTGGACGATCCGGTACGCGGCGGTCTCCGTTTCGGGGGCGAGGGGGCGGGGGTGGCCCGTGGTGCGCAGGGTGACGGTCACCTCGGTGGTCGCGGACACCTGGCGGATCAGGTCGGGGAGGCGGGCGACGCCGGGGGTGGGCGCGACGGCGGGGTCGCCGACGCCGCGCTCACCGTTGCCGTGGTCGGTCAACACGCCCAGGATCAGGCGGAGTTGCTGCATGGCCTCACGTCCGGCGCCCGCGATCGCGTCGAACGCCGCCTCGGCACGCGCCGGGTCGCTGCGCACCACGACGGGGCCCGCCTCGGCCTGCACGACCATCAGGCTGACGGCGTGGCCGACCACGTCGTGCATGTCCCGGGCGATCCGGGCGCGCTCGCTGGTCACCGCGCGGGCCCGGTCGACCTCGCGCTCCCGCTCCACGGCGCGGGCGCGCTCCTCCAGGGCGGTGGTGTACGCGCGCTGGGTGCGGGCCAGCACCCCGAACCCGTAGGCGCTCAGGAGGCTGAGCAGGTGGAAGGCGTACTCGAAGGGCTCGGCGTGCTCCTTCATGGACATCGTCGCCGACGCTCCGATCAGCCAGCCGACGAGCATGACGCGGCGCGGCACCGGCTCCGCGTACGCGGCGAGCGTGTAGAGCAGGACGAGTCCGCCGTACACGACGTCGGGCGGCGGCGCGTGGTAGAGCGCCATGGCCGGGGTGGCGACGGTCACGAGGACCGCGCACAGGAGCGGTGCGCGCCGCCGCCAGATCAGCGGCACGGACGTGCCCGCGCCCAGCAGGAAGCCCTGCCAGGACAGCGGGTCGCCGTCCTCGTCGGGGAAGAGGAACTGCAGGGACACGGCGAACAGGACGAGGGCGGCCAGCGCCCCGTCGACGAGGTACGGGCTGGTGCGGCGCGGCAGACGCATGGTGCGGCTCCTCGTGACCTGGGTCCCTGTGCAGAGTCTTCGCGGAGTTCTCTGCGGGGCCAGTATCGAGGGGGCGGCCCGCGGGGCACCTCGCCGGTGAGAGGGATTTCGGGCCGCCCGCACCGGATTGCTAGAAGGGGCGGTCCCCCGCGATGGCGACGCGTTCGGCGACCCGGCGGGCGTCGCCGTAGTCGGCCACCGCGTAGTGCTGGGTGGCGCGGTTGTCCCAGAACGCGAGGTCGCCCGGCTGCCAGTGGAACCGCACCTGGAACTCCGGCACATGGGCCTGCTGGTACAGCAGGCGCAGCAGCCGGTCGCTCTCGGCGCGCTCCATGCCGAGGATCCGGGTGGTGAAGGAGGTGTTCACGAAGAGCATGCGCCGCCCGGTCTCGGGGTGGCGGCGCACGACCGGGTGGGTGACCGGCGGGAACGACTCCTGCCACTGGGCGAGGCGTTCGGGGCCATAGAAGCGGCGGAAGCCCGGCAGGAAGTCGTGCTCGGCCTCGGCGCCCTCGATGCGCGCCTTCACCTCGTCGGAGAGGTTGTCGTACGCGGCCGCCATGTCGGCCCACATGGTGTCGCCGCCGAACGGCGGGACCTCGCGCAGTTGCAGCACGGCGCCCAGGGCGGGGCGCTCACGGAAGGTGACGTCGGTGTGCCACACGTTCTCGTAGCTGGGGACGCCGCCTGCGCCCTTGTCGAAGCGGACGACGTCCTCGCTGTCGCCGCGCTCCAGGAGCGGGTTGGTCTCCAACTCGCCCCAGTTACGAGCGAATTCCTTCTGACGCTCGCTGCTCAGGTGCTGGCCGCGGAAGAACAGGACCTTCCATTCGAGCAGGGCCCGGTTCAGCTCCTCGCGCAGCTCTGGGGAGAGTGGCAGGCTCAGGTCGAGGCCGCTGATCTCGGCGCCGATGGTGGCGCCCTGCGGGGTGAGGTCGAACAGCTCGTAGGGGCGGTCCTGCCAGCCGTCCGGGGTGCGGCGCAGGACGCGGCGCCCTTCGTAGAGGCCGTCGGCGGGGATGTGGGCGGGGCGCAGCGAGAGAGAAGGGGGCATTTCGGTCACGGACAAGGGGGCCTCCACAGGCACGCAGTGACGAGGGAACGCGCTGAACGCGAGAGTGATCCGTACGTGCGGTATGCGGTACGCGGTGCGTGCGGTACGTAGTACGTGCGTGGCCGTCGCCCTACCGGGCGGTGGCTTCTACAAGGCGTACAGCAACGCGTGCTGCACGACGTACAACAAGACGTACGGGAAAGTTCGGCGAGGGGTCTACAAGCCCGCTACAAGCCGCTGCGCGCGCAACCACATCGGTCCGGAACGGGGGCCGTTCCGAGAGCGTGGGCGCGATGCATGAACATGTGCCCCATCCTGCGCCCCAGTTGATCATTCCGTCAAGTGCCGCGAGGCCGGCCCCGCGGAGAGCGGGACCGGCCTCGGGAGAGGTACCGGGTGTCAGGCGGTGGGCGCCGGGAACGTCGGGTACTCGACGCCGGAGACGTGCTGGACGACGCGGATCACCTGGCACGAGTAGCCGAACTCGTTGTCGTACCAGAGGTAGAGGATCGCGTTGTCGCCGTCGACCTTGGTCGCGCCCGCGTCGACGATCGAGGCGTGCCGGGAGCCGAGGAAGTCGCTGGAGACCGCGTCGGGCGAGTCCGTGAAGTCGATCTGGCGGCGCAGCGGCGAGTTCAGCGAGACGTCGCGCAGGTGGTCGAGGACCTCTTCGCGGCTGGTCTCGCGGCCGAGCCGCAGGCTGAGGATCGCGATCGAGACGTCCGGGACGGGGACGCGGATCGAGGAGCCGGTGATCGGCGCCTTGAGGTCAGGCAGGGCCTTCGCGACGGCGGAGGCGGCGCCGGTCTCCGTGATGACCATGTTGAGCGGCGCGGAGCGCCCGCGGCGGTCGGCCTTGTGGTAGTTGTCCAGCAGATTCTGGTCGTTCGTGAACGAGTGGACGGTCTCCACGTGACCGCGCTGCACCCCGTACTCGTCGGCCATCGCCTTGAGCGGCGGCACGATCGCGTTCGTGGTGCAGGAGGCGCAGGACAGGATCTGCTCGTCCGGCTTGATCGTGTCGTGGTTGACGCCGTGCACGATGTTCGGCACGTCACCCTTGCCGGGCGCGGTGAGCACGACCTTGTCGATGCCGGGCCGCAGGTGCGTGGAGAGGCCCTCGCGGTCGCGCCACTTGCCGGTGTTGTCGATCAGGATGGCGTCCTTGATGCCGTACGCCGTGTAGTCGACCTCGGACGGGTCGTTGGCGTAGATCACCTTGATCGCGTTGCCGTTGGCGTTGATCGTGCTGTTCGCCTCGTCAACGGTGATCGTGCCCTGGAACTGGCCGTGGATCGAGTCGCGGCGCAGCAGCGAGGCCCGCTTCACGATGTCCTCGGCGGCCCGCTCACCGCCGCCGCGCACGACGATGGCGCGCAGCCGCAGGCCATTGCCGGATCCCGCCTTCTCGATGAGCAGGCGAGCGACGAGGCGGCCGATGCGGCCGAAGCCGTAGAGGACGACGTCGCGGCCCTCACCGCGCTCCAGCTTCAGGGCGCCGGTCGCGCCGGCGACGGCCTCGGCGGTGAACTCCTCGACGCTCAGGCCCCGGTCGTCGGTCTTGTACGTCATGGCGAGGATGCCGAGGTCGATCTGGGAGGGCCCCAGGTCGAGGTCGGCGAGGGCCTTCAGGAAAGGCATCGTCTCGGTGACCGAGAGCTCCTCGCCGGCGATCTGGCGGGCGAATCGGTGGGCCTTCAGCAGGCTGACCACCGACTTGTTCACCAAGGAGCGGCTGTGCAGCAGGACGTTCACGTCCCGCTCGCGGTGCAGCTTCCCGATGATCGGGATCATTGCCTCCGCGGTCTCCTCACGGTGCTTCCAGTTGGTGAACGAGTCGTCGTTGACAGTCACGTGCGTCTCTTTCGAGCTAGGCGGCGCTCATATGCTAACCCGCCCGCTCGGCTGTCATTTCAGGGGGCCGAGCCCCAGCTCGGCGAAGCGTTCGCCGATGCGGCGGTGGGCGGCCGCGTCGGGGTGGACGGCGTCCGGCAGCGGGAGTTCCTCGTGGTCGGCCTCGCCGTACAGTTCGCGGCCGTCGAGGTAGTGCAGGTGCGGGTCGTCGGCGGCGCGCTGGGCGACGATGCGGGCCAGTTCCTCGCGGATGGTTTCGAGGGTGAGCCGGCCCTGGGCCACCTCCCCCGGGTCGCCGGTCGCCATGAAGCGCATCTGCCCCTCGGCGACGGAGCTGAAGTCGGGCATGAGCGGGCCGGGCGTCTTCTCCTGGATCGGGCAGAGGATCGGCGAGACGACGAGGAGCGGCGTGGTCGGGTGCCCCTCGCGGATGGTGTCGAGGAAGCCGTGCACGGCCGGGGTGAAGGCCCGCATGCGCATCAGGTCGGCATTGACGACGTTGATCCCCATCTTGACGCTGATCATGTCGGCCGGGGTGTCCCGCAAGGTGCGCGCAGTGAACGGGTCGAGCAGGGCGCCGCCGCCGAAGCCCAGGTTGACGAGGTCGACGCCGCCGAGGGAGGCGGCGAGCGCGGGCCAGGTCGTGGTCGGGCTCGCCGCGTCGGAGCCGTGGCTGATGGAGCTGCCGTGGTGCAGCCACACCTTGCGGTCGGACTCCCCGAGGGGCGCGGCGGGCTCCACGGGCGCGTCCGTGCGCAGGGCGACGAGCTCGGTGGTCTCGTTGTGCGGCAGCCAGATCTCGACGGTCTTGGGGGCGTCGGACAGACCGGCGAACCGGAGCGTGCCCGGCTCCCCCGGCGCGTGCTCGAAGGTGCCCGCGCTCATGTCGATGGTCAGGGTGTCGCCGCCCGTCACGCTCCCCTGGCCGGCGAGCCGTCCGTCCACGAGCAGGTCGTAGAGGCCGTCGGGGCGCGGCGGCACGCCTGCGTAGACGCGCTTGGTCGGCACCGTGTCGAGTTCGACGACGGTGGCGCGGGTGCGGAAGGCGAGGCGGACGCCGGAGGGCTGCGACTCGGCCATGGCCAGCTGGCCGTCCGTGTTCTGGGCGCGGGCCCAGGCGGGGAGGCGGTGCGGGAGGAGACCGCGGGCGGTGCGCTCAATGTCGATCGCACCGTGGACGAGGTCGTCCGTCAGCGGTGTGGTGGTCAATGTGTGGACGGGGTTCGGGCTGTTCGTGCTGTTCACTGTGGCGTCAATCTGTTGATCAAGAGGGTGGACGGCGTGCGGGCTCACGCCCGCTCGGGCCAGTTCCGCAGCAGTGCGTCGAGCGCGTCCAGGCTGCGCGCCCAGCTCTCGTCCGAGTCGGGTGCGCTGTGGCTGAATCCGCCGGCCAGTTCGAGGCTGACGTAGCCGTGGAAGACGCTGCCCAGGAGCCGGACCGCGTGGGTCTGGTCGGGTTCGGTGAGGTCGTAGCCGCGCAGCAGCGCCCGCGTCATCTGCGCGTGCCGGACGCCCGCGCTGGCCGCCGCCGTCTCCGGGTCGAGCCGGTACTGGGCGGCGGCGTAGCGGCCCGGGTGTTCACGGGCGTAGTCACGGTAGACGTTGGCGAGGGCGACGAGGGCGGCCTTGCCGGACCGCCCCGCGAGGGCGTCGGCGGCCCGGTCGGCCAGCTCTTGCAGAGCGATCAGGGCGATCCGCGTCTTCAGGTCGTGCGAGTTCTTGACGTGCGAGTACAGGCTCGCGACCTTGACGTCGAACTGCCGGGCGAGGGCCGAGACGGTCACCTGCTCGAAGCCCACCTCGTCGGCGAGTTCGGCACCGGCCCGCGCCAGTCGCTCCGCGGTCAGTCCGACGCGTGCCATGACCGTACGCCCTTCCCTCACACCCCTGGCTGTTACCGAAAACCAGTGTGCATCTGCCTAACACCTTTAGGCAAATCCCAGGGTCCTACAGGGAGCCGGAGGCCACCATCCGCAGCGAGATCGAGTCGGCGATCGCCTGCTGCCCGGCGATGTTCGCGTGGACGCCGTCCCCGTTGTCGTACGCGGGCTTGATGCTGTTCGGGTGCAGCGGGTCCTTCAGGACCTCGTCGAAGTCCATGACGCCGTCACAGGTCCCGGCGCACGAACTCGCCTTCTTCGTAAAGAGGTTGACCGTGTGGCGGTCCAGGTTGTTCTGGTCCGTGTAGCCGGGGCGGGGAGTGATGGGCGTGACGTAGATCTTGATGCCGGCGTCGCGCAGTTCCTTGAAGACCTTCTTGTAGCTGGCCAGGATCTGGTCCCCGTCGCAGCCGAAGGCGAGGTCGTTGGTGCCGTAGTAGAACAGGACCGAGGTGACGCCGTGCAGGGCGAGGACGTCCCTCTTGAGACGGCTCGCGGCGTCGAGGCCCTTCACGTTCGAAGGGGCGCCGGGGCAGTCGGCCGCGCTCGTCGTGCCGCTGATGCCCGCGTTGGCGATGGCGACCTGTTCGGTGCGCGGGAGTTCGGCGTGCACGCGGCGCGCCAGGTCGTCGGTCCAGCGGCGGTTGGTGCCGGTCTCGGTGCAGCCGGGGCCGCAGTTGGTGCTGCCGACGCCGTCGACGACCGAGCTGCCGTAGGCGACCGCCGTGCCGTTCAACCGCGAGTTGTGCACGTCGACCGCGCTGACCAGGTAGGTGGCGTCGACGGTCTTCGTGTACGCGGCGCCGCTGGTGTCGGCGGTGTGGTCGCCTGTGCCCTCCGGCGTCAGGTAGTTGGTGCGCAGCGCGGTGCGGTGCTGCCCCGGGGTGGCGGCGCCCTTGAGCGCTACGGAGACGGCCACGTCGTCCTGGGCGGCCGTCTTGAGGCCGGTGGGGTCGCTCCACACCTCGCCGCCCGCGGGGACGGTGACGTGGGTCTTCCCGTCGAAGCGGACGGGATGGGTGTCGCCCTTGATGGATGCCCCGTCGCCACTCAGGCCGACGGACGCGCCGCCGACCTCCAGGGGCGCCGTGCCGAAGGTGTTCTGGATGCGGACGCGGACGCCGTCCCCGCCCTGGCTGAGATGTGTGACGGTGCGGACGGACTGGTCGCGCAGTGGGTCCGTCGCCGCGTCCTGCTGGGACTGGGCCCAGGAGGTGAACCAGGCGTTTCCGCCGCCCTGTTGGGGTCTGGCCTCGGCGGGGTGCGGGGCGGCGGCGAGACCGCCGCCCGCGAGGGCGAGGACGGCGGCTGCGACGGTCGTGAGCGTACGGAGTCGAGGCATGTGCACAACCTTCTTCCGGTGAACGGGAGTCTGGATGGTGCGGAGCTACGAACGCGAAAGTGGGGCGGTGCTACGAACGTGAAAGTGGTGCGGCGCTACGAACGCGGAAGGGGCCCGGCAAGCCCGGCGCGGGCCCCTTCCCTACTTCCTGTCGGCGATTCCTGTCAGCCGCCGACGAGCGCCCTCAACGACACGTAGAACAGCGACGGGCCGAGGAGGCAGCCGACGCCCGTGTAGAAGGTGGCGGTCATCGCCCCGTACGGGACGAGTCGCTTGTCGGTGGCCGCGAGGCCGCCGGCCACGCCGGACGTGGTGCCGAGCAGACCGCCGAAGGCCATCGCCGACTTGGCGTTGTTCAGGCCAATCAGGCGCGCGACCAGCGGCGTACCCACCATCACAACAACGGACTTGACCAGACCCGCGGCCACCGACAGCGCGATCACGTCCGAACTCGCCCCCACCGCGGTGCCCGTGACGGGACCCACGATGTACGTCGCCGCGCCCGCGCCGATGGTCGCGAGCGAGGCCGCGTCCCGGTAACCGAAGAGCGCGGCGATGAGCGCGCCCGCGACGAAGGAGACGAGGACGCCCAGCAGGATCGACAGGACGCCGGCGGGCCCCGCCCCCTTGATCTCCTTCAGGTCGACGCCGTACGCGGTGGAGACGATCGCGAAGTCGCGGAGCATCGCGCCGCCCATCAGGCTCATCCCGGAGAGCGCGGTGATGTCGGCGATCCCCGCCTCTCCCCCGGTCGCCGAGCCGCCCCAGTAGGCGAGCGCGAGGCCGAGCACGATGGCGATGGCGGAGCCCTGAAGCCGCCCTCGGGTCAGCTTCTTGGACAGCCACGCCGAGACCAGCATCAGCGTGCCGACGAGGGCGAAGGCGACTATGAGCCCGTTGTCCTTGCAGACGGAGACGAACGTATCCACGTCAGGCCCCCTGCTTCTCGGTGGCGGGCTCCGCCGCGTCCGCGCTCGCGTCACTCAGGGGCGGCAAGGGTTCCCCTTTTCCACCGATCCGCGCGATCACCGGCACGAGGGCGAATCCCGCGACGAGCGCGAGGAGGCCGGCCAGGAGAGCCATCGGGCCGCCGGTGACGGCCTTGTACACGTTCTGCGTCGACGCCATCGCGATGACGATCGGGATGTACATCGCGCTCCAGAAGAGCACGCCCTGTTCGCTCGCCTCGGGGAACTTGCCCTTCTGGCGCAGCCAGTGGGTCGCGAACACGAGCATGATCATGGCGAAGCCGACGCCGCCGACATTGGCGTCGACGCCGAGCGCCTCGCCGAGGTATTCACCGACGAGCGTGCCCGTGAGCATGCACACCGCCAGCGCTGCCACTCCATAGAGGACCATCGTCTTCTCCACACTGAGAGACCGGGAAATAAGTAAGCAAGAACGTGGGGGGTGGAGCCAGGAAACGTAAGGACGGGTAGAGATCAGGCCTTCGCGAACAAGTCCGCGTAGGTCTTGCGGAGTTCGGCCTTCTGGACCTTGCCCATGACGTTGCGGGGCAGCGACTCCACGACGCGTACGGCGCGCGGGTGCTTGAAGCGGGCGAGGTCGGGGGCGATGGAGTCGATGAGGTCTTGCTCCTGCGGCTCCTGGCCCGGTGCGGGGACGACGACGGCGACGACCGTTTCGCCGAAGTCCGGGTGCGGGACGCCGATCACGGCGGATTCGAGGACCGTGGGGTGGGCGTCGAGGAGCGTCTCGATCTCCTTCGGGTAGACGTTGAAGCCGCCCGAGATGATCAGGTCCTTGCCGCGCCCGGAGATGCAGAGGTAGCCGTCGTCGTCGATGAGGCCGAGGTCGCCGGTGATGAAGAAGCCGTCCTCGCGGAACTCGGCGGCGGTCTTCTCGGGCATCTGCCAGTAGCCGGCGAAGACGTTGGGGCCGCGGACCTCGACGCTGCCGACCTCTCCGTCGGGCAGCGGCTTTCCGGTCTCGGCGTCCACCACGCGGATCTCCGTGCCGGGCAGCGCCTTGCCGACGGTGCCGGGCTTGCGGGGCCCGCCCTCGTACGGGTTGGTGGTGTTCATTCCGGTCTCGGTCATGCCGTAGCGCTCAAGGATGGCGTGTCCCGTGCGGGCCTCGAACGCCTCGTGGTCGCTGGCGAGCAGCGGCGCCGAGCCGGAGACGAACAGGCGCATGGAGGCGCAGGTCTCCGGGGTGACCTTCTCGTGCTTGAGGAGGCGTGTGTAGAAGGTGGGCACGCCCATGAGCACGGTGGCGCGCGGCAGCAGCTCCGCGATCGCGTCGGCGTCGAACTTCGGCAGGAAGAACATGGAGGCGCCCGAGGCGAGCACCATGTTGGCGGCGACGAACAGACCGTGGACGTGGAAGATCGGCAGGGCGTGGATCAGCCGGTCCTCGGACGTGAACTGCCAACTGCCCAGCAGTGCATCGCAGTTGGAGGCGAGGTTCTCGTGCGTGAGGATCGCGCCCTTGGATCGACCCGTGGTGCCGGAGGTGTAGAGGATGGCCGCCGGGTCGCTCGCCGACGCCTCGTACACGTCGTCGTGGTGGGCGTCACCTTCGAGGAGGCTGCCGTCGCCCGCGGTGCCGAGGGTCTCGACGACGAGGTCCGGGCCCTCGCGGTGGGCGTGGTCGGCGCGGCGCTGGGGCGGGCAGACGAGGACGCGCGGCTTGGCGTCGCCGATGAAGTAGTCGATCTCGGCGCCGGTGTAGGCGGTGTTGAGCGGCAGGAACACGCCGCCGATCCGCAGCGTCGCCAGGTAGAGGGCGATGGCCTCGACGGACTTGTCGACCTGCATGGCGACGCGGTCGCCGGGGGTGACGCCGTCGGCGACGAGGCGCGCCGCGATGCGCCGCACGGTGTCCGCGGTCTCGCGGTAGGTCACGGACCGCCCGTCGGGCAGCTCGAAGAGCGCCTTGTCCGGCCGGAGTTCCGCCTGCTCGACGAAGGACCGGTGGATGGTGCGGAAGGGCGCCGTCGAGGGGCTCGGCTGCGTGCTCGTCGGGGTGGTCATCGGGGTGGTTCCTTTCTCCTTTTCCTCCGAGGCCCGGTCGTACGGGGCCTCGTGCTGCGGGAAGTCCTCTTCGAGGGGGCCGCCGACCGCGACGGAGCCCCGGCGCACGAAGTCCTCGTGGCGGCGCTCCAACTGGTCCGGTTCGTAGCGATAGTTGATCATCGCGCCGTAGGACTGGCGCCAGGCCTCGGGCGAGGAGTTGGCGGGCCAGTCGAGCTGCCAGGCGGCGGCGCCGTTGCCGAGGTGGAAGCGGGCGACGGGGTCCAGGGGGCGGCCGTCGGCGCGGCGTTCGGCGACGATGTAGCGGGCGAGGACCGGGAGGAGGCGGGGGCGAATGCGCTCGGCGTCATCGGCGGCGACTGCCGGGGCGCTCAACTCCGCTGCCAGATCCTGGAGTTCGGGCTCATGCTCGGCCCGTCCCTCCAGCCACGCCCGGAAGCCGGGGATGGGTGACAGGGTCGCGAACTGTGTCAGGTGCGGGAGTTGTTCGCCGACCTGCTCGATGACCTGCTTGATGAGGAAGCTGCCAAAGGAGACTCCGGCGAGGCCGTCGAGCGCGTTGTTGATGGAGTAGAGCGCCGCTGTGTCCGCGTGCGCGGGGCTGAGCGCGGGGCCGGGTTCGAGCAGCGGGGCGATGCTGTCGGGCAGCCCGCGGACGAGGGCGACCTCCACGAAGATCAGGGGTACGTCGCCGATGGCCGGGTGGAAGAAGGCGTAGACGCGGCGGTCCTCGGGCTCGACGCGGCGGCGCAGTTCGGCCTCGGACGCCATCGGGTGCACCCGCTCGCCGCGCAGCAGATGCCGGTGCAGCTCGGGCGGCGAGTCCACGGTGACCTCCTCCATGCGCAGGAAGCCGCGGTTGAACCAGGAGGTGAGCAGGTGGTGGAAGTCGTGGTCGAGGGGCCGCAGTTCGGGGTGGGCGGGCAGCAGGCGGCGCAGGTCGGCGCGCATGTGGACCAGGGCGAGGGTGGCGTCGGGTGCGTGGTTCATGCGGCGCAGCAGCTGCTGGCGGACCGGCTCGACGACGTCGAAGAGGCGGACGAGCTCCGCCTCTCCCTGGGAGCCGGTGGCGCGGGCCTCTTCCCAGTGACGGTAGGCGGCGCGGACCCGCTCGGCGTCGGCGTCGTAGGTCTTGGTGATGTGGGCGAAGAAGGCGAGCCGGTCGGCGTCGTCCAGCGCGTCGTAGGCGGCGAGGGCGCGGGCCGCCACGGCGCGCGTGGAGGCCTCGCCGACGTCGCTCATCAGGACTTCGCAGGCCGCGAGCAGCTGGTCGAGCGGGGCGTCGGCGGCCGACCGGTCGGCACCGCCGTCCGCTCCCGCGCCGACCTTTCCGAGGGCCCGGTAGAGGTCGGTGAGCAGCCAGCCGTCGTGACGGTCGTCATGGTGTTCGCCGTGGTGTTCCGCACGCCGTTCCATCTGCGCTCCTGCCCACGTCTCCCCACGACGCCGGATATGCATCGTGGGGCATGATGTATATAACAAGCGCACGGTAGATCACAGGAGTGACCGGCGCCACCCCCTGGAGCGGGCGGATAATCTGGGCAATCGGAGGTGGAGATGGCTCGAGTCCCTGAGGCCAGACGCGTGCGCGACGCCCTGGAGAACGCGGTGGTGGACGGCCGGTACCGGCCGGGCGAACGCCTCGACCCGGCGGAGCTGGAGCGCGAGTTCGGCTGCTCGCGTACGCCGGTGCGCGAGGCGTTGCAGGCCCTCGAGCGGTCCGGCCTCGTACAGATCCGCCCGAAGCAGGGGACATACGTCACCGAGCTGAGCGTGTCCGAGCTGGCCGAGCGCTTCGAGGTCATGGCGGAGCTGGAGGGGATGGCGGCGAGGCTTTCGGCTCGCCGCATAGAGCGCGAGGCGCTCGCCGAGCTCGAGGACGCGTTGCGGGAGTGCGAGCAGCATGCGCGCGCGGGCGACGCCGATCCTTACTACTACGCCAACGCCCGCTTCCACGCGATCGTCTACGACTCGTGCGGCAACGAGTATCTGCGCCAGCAGTCCCATGCGCTCAAGCGGGCCCTTCAGCCTTACCGGCGGCTGCAGTTGAGGGTGCCGGACCGGATGCGGCGGTCCCTCGCGGAACATCGGGCGATCGCCGACGCGATTGCCGCGGGGGCGGCGGATCAGGCGGAGGACGCGGCGCGTGAGCATGTGCTGGTGCAGGTGAAGGAGTTCAGCCAACTGGTGCGGACGTGGCGGCATTTGACGGAGCCGGCGGCGGGCTGACCCGTGGGGTGCGGCGGGCGTTGCCTACGTCGCGGGCTTGATTGGCGGGCACTTCGTCCACGCCGCAGGTACTCGAAGTGCCTACAGCAACGCCCTCGCCCGTTCCGCCAAGCCGTCCGCGCCGCACGTCTCCGCCAGGGTCAGCGCGCGGCGGGCCTGGCTGGGGTCGGTGGTGGATTCGGCGAGGTCGAGGCGGGCGGCGGCCTCCTCGTAGGCCGCCGGGGAGCCGGAGAGCTGGTGGATCGACTCCGTGAGCAGGGCGCGTGCCCGCTCCGGTGGCGCCGACGCCGCCGCGCGGCGCAGGGACTCGCCGACGACGCTGCGGGTGCCGAGCACGCCGGCCCAGTGGCGCGCGTCGGCGAGCAGCGTGGCGGCGCGCTCCGGGTCCTCCTCGGCGATCAGGTCGGCGAGGTCGTAGGGCCATGGCGCCCACTGCACGTTGTGGCGGCCGCGGATCGTCGTCGAGGCGGCCGTGCCCTCCAGTTCGGCCCTGGCCTCCTTGGTGCGGCCGAGCGCGAGCAGCAGGCGGCCGCGCACGGAGCGGGCGTCGGGGAGGATCAGCGCGTCCGGGTAGGGCGGGCGGAAGCCGTGGTCGTCGGCCAGTTGGTGGGCCTCGTCGACGTGGCCGCGGGCGAGCAGTGTGTCGATGAGCAGGCAGAGCGCGTCCCACTGGACGGTGACCCGGTCGCCGACGCGTTCGGCGAGACGCAGCCCCTCGCGCAGGTACGCCTCGGCCTCCACGAGGCGCCCGCGCCTGCGCTCGACGGCTCCGCACAGGATGTGCGCGAAGGCCAGATGGGCGCCGCTCCAGCCGCCGAGCTCGAACGTGCGCAGCCCCTCCGTGAACAGGCCCTCCGCGTCGTGCAGCCGGTCGATGTAGGCGAGCGCGATGCCGAGCAGGGCGGGGATCTCGAAGCCCCATTCGGTGTCGGTCCAGCCGAGACCGGGCGGGAGCCGTCCGTCGACGAGGACGCGGTCGCACAGGTCGGACACGTGGTCGGCGGGCTCGCCGCGCAGCATCGCGTCGAAGGCGCGCAGGGTCAGCAGGGCGCGCTCGGCGTTGTCGGCGCCGGGCAGCGGGTCGGCGAGCAGGGCGAGTTGCTCGGACCGCGCGGGTCCGTCGTCCTCCTCGGCGAGGAACGCCTCGTACATGAACCGGGCGGCCAGCAGCCGTAGTTGTTGGGTGCCGGGCGGCGTGACGGCGGCGCTGTCGGCGACGCAGCGCGCGGCGTCCCGCATCTGGTTGCTGTGGGCGAGGGCCTGGGCGAGGCGCAGGGTGGCGTCGATGCGCAACTGCTCGGTGAGGCCCGGCAGTTCGAGGGCGGCCCGCAGGTGCTCGACGGTGGTGGCGGGCGAGGAGAGCAGACAGGCGCAGCCGAGTTCGTACAGCACCTGGGCGCGGTCGACGACGGACGGCGGTTCGCGCAGGGCGCGCTCCAGGCAGCGGCGGGCCGCTTCGGGCGCGCCGACGGCCAGGTGCTCGGCGGCGGCGGCGCGCAGCAGTCGGACCGCCTCGTGGTCGTCATCGGGGTGCACCTCGAGGAGGTGCCGGGAGATCGCGGCGGGCCCGTGGCCGTGCCGGGTCAGTGTCCAGGCGGCCTGGCCGTGCAGGGCGGTGCGGGTGGCGGGCGGGACGCTGCGGTAGACGGCGGTGCCGACGAGGGGGTGCTGGAAGTCGAGCGGCTCGGAGGGGTCGAGGATCTCGCCGAAGGCGGCCGGGCGTGGACCGCCCGGCCCGCCGTCGGGTGCCAGGATGCGGGCCTCGCGCAGCAGTTGGACGCACCGGGTGGCCCGCTCCGGCGGCAGGCCCGCGAGGCCCGCCGCCGAGGCGAATGTGATGTCGGCGCCGAGGACCGCCGCGGCCCACGCCAACCGGTTGCAGTCCGCGTCGAGTTCACCGAGCCGGGCCACGATGCCGCCGCCGCGCGCCGTGGTGCCGAAGGCGCGCAGCACGATGGCGGCGTCCTGCGTCGGAGCGAGGCCGCGGGCGCTGCACTTGGCGAGCAACTCCACGGCTTCGTAGGGGTTTCCGGTGGTGACCGCCCATACCTCGCGGCAGAACACGTCGTCGGCCAGGTCGCCGAGGACGCCCCGCACCAGGTCGCCGGTGGCCTCCTGGGTGAGGGACTGGAGGGTGACGTGCAGGCGGGCGGCGCGGGCGAGTGCGGCGAGGTCGGCGGCGGCCTCGCGCGAGGCGTCCGCGAGTTCTTCGGGGCGGTGCGCGACGACGAGCAGGACCGGCAGTGCGGCGAGGCGTGGCGCGAGGGAGGCGAGCCAGGTGAGGCTCTCGCCGTCGGCCCAGTGGGCGTCGTCGGCGAGCAGTACCAGGGGGCCGTCCTTCGCGGCGATCCGCTCGTGGGCCAGTTCGGCGAGGAGGGTGTCGAGCGCGTCACGCACGCCTTGCGGGTCGGCGGGGCGGGCGCCGGGCGCGCTGAGACCGAGGGCGGGCCCCGCGACGTCGAGGGCGGGACCGGACGCGGAGCGCGGTGTGTCCGAACCGAGCGCGGGGCCGAGCAGGTGCCGCACCAGGTGGAACGGCTGATGCGTGGTGGACTCGCCGGACCGTGCCGCGTACACGGTGCAGCGCGTGCGGGCGGCGTCCGCGATCCGGGTGAGCAGCGCGGTCTTCCCGACTCCCGCCTCGCCCCGGTAGACGACGACTCCGCCGGTGCGCCGCGAACCGCACAACGCGTCCAACGCCCGCGTCGCCGCGGCCATTTCGAGGTCTCGCTCGAAGAGACGGGGTCCTGAAGGTGTGGCGTCGTCCATGCCGGTCCCTGGGGGTTGCCGTACAGCCGTATGAGGGCCGCGGTACGTGCCCGTAGCAACGGCCCGCGGAATGTGCCCACGGCACGCGTGGGCGTTTTGAACGGACTTCGAGGCTAGTACCGGCGCTGGGCGGCGCGGGAGCGGTTCGACCGAGATTCCTCCTCGCCGTGATACTCGGTTGGGCTCCCGGCCCTTCCAGCAGAGGATTGAGCGCGTGACGGAGACGACGGACACGGCAGGCATGAAGGCGTTCCACCAGGCGGTCACCGAGTGGGCCGCCGGTGGTCCCGGTACGCAGGCCCGGGAGCTGGCCGTGCGGCTGCGGGTGCGCGGCGCCGTACTCCTCGAAGGGCTCAGTGATGTCGCGGCGGTTGACGCGCTCGCCGAGCGGCGCGGGCGGGACCTCGCGGCCGAGGGCGTGTGCGTCGTGTCCATGGGCGGCGCGATGAACGTCGGCCGGTACGCCCGGCTGCTCGGACCGGCAGGGCTCGGGCTGCGCCTGACCGGGCTGTGCGACGAGCGCGAGCGGCGCTATTACGACCGCGCGCTGGAGCCGGGCGGCGGGCAGATCGGCGGGCCGGGCGGCGGCACCGTCTTCGTGTGTGTCGCGGATCTGGAGGACGAGTTCATCCGCGCGCTCGGCGTCGCACGGGTCGAGGGGGTCGTCCGGGAAGCCGGCGAGTGGCATCCCTGGCAGACCTTCGCCCGCCAGCCCGCCCAGCAGGACAGGTCCGCGCACCGCCGGCTGCGCCGCTTCCTCGGCACCAAGGCGGGCCGCAAGATCCGCTACGGACGACTGCTGACCGAGGCGGCATACGACGCGGGGTGTGTGCCCGCGCCGCTCGAGGGACTGTTCGCGCAGCTGTAGGCGGCCCATCGCGACGCTCTCGGCCGGGGCGCCGCACGATCTCCGCGCGGTGACCGGAAGTTAATCTTTGCCGCATGCAGTCCTACACAATCGGCCAGGCCGCACGGCTGCTCGGCGTCAGCCCCGACACCGCGCGGCGGTGGGCGGACGCCGGGCGGATCGTCACACACCGCGACGCCAGTGGGCGCCGGGTCGTCCAGGGCACGGATCTCGCCGCGTTCTCCGTGGAGTTGGCCGCGGGCGACGACGCCGACGACCACCCCTCGTACACCTCCGTGCGCAACGCGTTCCCCGGCATCGTCACGGCCGTGAAGCTCGGCGATGTCGCCGCCCAAGTGGAGATCCAGGCCGGGCCGCACCGGCTCGTCTCACTGCTCACGCGGGAGGCGGTAGAGGAGCTGGGCCTGGAGGTCGGCATGGAGGCCACGGCGCGCGTGAAGTCGACGAATGTCCATATCGACCGCACGTGAGCACGCTCCTCCGGTCGACCCCACCGCGCCTACGCAACGGTGTGTACGTACGAACGCACATGCGCACCCATACCGTCCACCCACCGGGATCATGCGAACCCACAGGGGACTTACCCCTGGCAGATGCGGCAGTATGGTCGCCGTAAGCGTTCCAGGACACAGCAGGGGAGCTGAACCGTGACAACCCGTTCCGCGCGCAGGACCACGACCCGCCGCATGCTTCAGGTGACCGGCATCGGGGCGGCGGCGGTGCTGACGCTGAGCGCCTGCGGATCGTCCGACGCGGACTCCTCCGGCTCCTCCTCCAGTGGCGACTCCGGCGGCAAGAAGCTGTCCGGGACGGTGAACGTGTTCGCCGCCGCCTCCCTCAAGGAGAGCTTCACGAAGCTGGGCGAGCAGTTCGAGAAGGAGCACCCCGGCACCAAGGTCACCTTCAACTTCGGCGGCAGCGACAGCCTCGCCGCGGGCATCACCGGCGGCGCCCCCGCCGATGTGTTCGCGGCCGCGAGCCCCAAGACGATGAAGACGGTGACCGACGCCGGTGACGCCGACGGCAAGCCGAGCACCTTCGTCCGCAACCAGCTGGAGATCGCCACCCTCCCCGGCAACCCGAACAAGGTGTCGTCTCTCAAGGACCTCACGAAGCCCGGCCAGAAGGTCGTGCTGTGCGCAAAGGAGGTACCGTGCGGCGCCGCCGCGCAGACGGCCCTCACCTCCAGCAAGCTGAAGCTCACCCCGGTCTCGTACGAGCAGGACGTCAAGAGCGCCCTGACGAAGGTGGAGCTGAAGGAGGCGGACGCGGCGGTCGTGTACAAGACGGATGTGCACGCGGCCGGTGACAAGGTGGAGGGCGTGGAGTTCCCCGAGTCCAAGGACGCCATCAACGACTACCCGATCGCCCCGCTGAAGAAGGCGCCGAACGCCGAGGCGGGCAAGGCGTTCATCGAGCTGGTCAAGTCCGCCGACGGGCAGAAGGCGCTGACCGAAGCCGGGTTCTTGAAGCCGTGACCGTGGCGGCGAACGACACTGTGGAGGGTGGGGCGCGGCGGCGCCGTGGCCGCGTCCCTCCGCTGCCGCTCCTCGTGCCCGCGCTGGTGGGTCTTGCGTTCCTGGTGGTGCCGCTGATCGCGCTGCTCGTACGGGCCCCGTGGGCGCAGCTGCCGGAGCAGCTGACCAGCCCCGAGGTGTGGCAGGCGCTCCAACTGTCGCTGGTGTGTGCCACGTTGGCGACGCTGGTGAGTCTGGTGCTCGGGGTGCCGCTGGCGTGGCTGCTCGCGCGCACGGAGTTCCCGGGGCGCGGTCTCGTACGGGCCCTGGTGACGCTGCCGCTGGTGCTGCCGCCCGTGGTGGGCGGCGTCGCGCTGCTCACCGCGCTCGGGCGCAATGGTGTCGTGGGGCAGTACCTGGACTCCTGGTTCGGGATCACGCTGCCGTTCACCACGACCGGTGTCGTGATCGCCGAGGCCTTCGTGGCGATGCCGTTCCTCGTGATCAGCGTCGAGGGCACGCTGCGGGCGGCCGATCCGCGCTACGAGGAGGCCGCCACGACGCTCGGCGCCTCCCGGTTCACCGCGTTCCGGCGGGTGACGCTGCCGCTGATCGCGCCCGGGATCGCGGCCGGCGCGGTGCTCGCGTGGGCGCGGGCGCTCGGCGAGTTCGGCGCGACGATCACCTTCGCAGGCAACTTCCCCGGCCGCACCCAGACCATGCCGCTCGCCGTGTACCTCGCCATGCAGAGCGACCCGGCCGCGGCGATCTCCCTCAGCCTGGTGCTGCTCGCCGTGTCGATCACGGTGCTCGCGGGCCTGCGTGACCGCTGGATGACCGCGTCATGACCGACCTTCAGAAGACACTGGCGCCCGAGGATGTGGCGGGGGCGGGGCTCGACGCGCGGCTCGTCGTGGACCGCGGCACCTTCCGGCTGGACGTCGCGCTGACCGCGAACCCCGGCGACGTCGTCGCGCTGCTCGGGCCGAACGGGGCCGGGAAGACGACCGCGCTGCGGGCGCTCGCGGGCCTGACGCCCCTCGACGCCGGACACCTCCGCCTCGATGGCACCCCGCTCGACGGCACGCCGCCCGAGTCGCGCCCGGTGGGCGTGGTGTTCCAGGACTATCTGCTGTTCCCGCATCTGAGCGCGCTCGACAACGTGGCATTCGGGCCGCGCTGCCAGGGTGCCGCGAAGGCGGAGGCTCGTACGCAGGCGCAGGCCTGGCTCGACCGGATGGGGCTCGCGGAGCACGCCGGGGCGAAGCCGCGCCGGCTCTCCGGAGGGCAGGCGCAGCGGGTCGCGCTCGCCCGCGCGCTCGCCACCCGGCCGCGGCTGCTGCTCCTCGACGAGCCGCTCGCCGCGCTCGACGCCCGCACCCGCCTGGACGTGCGCGCCCAACTCCGCCGTCACCTGGCCGAGTTCGAGGCGGTGGCGGTGCTTGTCACCCACGATCCGCTGGACGCGATGGTGCTGGCCGACCGGCTCGTCGTCATCGAACACGGCCACGTCGTCCAGGACGGCGCCCCGTCGGACGTCGCGCGCCGCCCGCGCACGGACTACATCGCCCAGCTCGTCGGCCTCAACCTGTACCGGGGCCGCGCAGAGGGCCACACCGTCCACGTCGACGACGACGGCCCCGCGATCACGACGACGGAGGAACTGAACGGGCCGGTCTTCGTCGCGTTTCCGCCCAGCGCCGTGACGCTGCACCGGGAGCGGCCCACGGGGTCGAGCGCGCGCAATCTGTGGCGGTGCGAGGTGAGCGGGATGGAGACGCACGGCGACCAGATCCGCGCCGCCCTCTCCGGCGGCCTCCCCCTCGCCGCGGACCTCACGACGGTGGCTGCGGCCGAACTCGACCTGCACCCCGGCGCGACGGTGTGGGCCACGGTCAAGGCGACACAGACGCACGCGTACCCGGCGTGACGGGTCCTTCGGAGTGCCGGGACTCTAGGGTGAAGCACACGCAAAAACCCCATAATCCCGACTTTGCGAGGCGCATCGCCATGGCCCTCTCCATCCGCAACCAGCTTCCCGGCACCGTTACCGCCGTCACCACGGGCGAGGTGATGGCGACGGTCAAGGTCCGCCTCGACGGCGGCCAGGACCTCACGGCCGCCATCACCCTCGAGTCCGTCAAGGACCTGGGCCTCGCCTCGGGGTCCGCGGTCCGCGCCCTGGTCAAGTCCACCGAGGTGGCGCTCGCGACAGCGCCCGTCGAGGGCCTGTCCATCCGCAATCAGCTGCCCGGCACGGTCAGGGACGTCGCCACCGGGGGTGCCATGGCCTCGGTCAGGGTCGACATCAGCGGGGCGGAGCTGACCGCCGCCATCACGAAGGACGCCGCCGCCGACCTGCACCTGGCGGCCGGATCCACGGTGGTCGCCCTGCTGAAGTCGACAGAGGTGTCGCTGGCCACGGCCTGAGGAATCCGCTCGCGTCTCATGTCGCGCCCGCGATGTGAGACGCGCTCCCACGGAATCCGGCGGAAACCCTAAAGTGGCGCACATGTTCGGTCCCGCTCGTCACCTGGCTCTCGCGCTCTTCGCGGCCACGACGTGGAGTGTCGACGACGCGCTCTGTCGTCGCTGACGTTCCTCCACCGCGCCCGAACGTTCCCACTCCACCTGCCGGAGAACTGCCGTGACCACCGCTCCCCCCGCCGGGGCGCCGCCGCGCGCCGCCCTGATCGCACCGTCCCCCACCTCCTCGCCCGCCCCGGTCGCCGAGGCCGCGCCGCCCACCCGGTGGGGGCCGCTCGTCGGTGCCGGAGTCATCGGCGCGGCGCTCGACGCCTACGTGTTCGCTACGCACGGTGCCAAGCCGGGCGTCCTGCTGCTGCTCGGTCTCGGGCTCGGGTTCGCCCTGTTCCACTCGCGATTCGGGTTCACCTCGGCCTGGCGGCAGCTCGTGGCCGTCGGCAACGGCACCGGGCTGCGGGCGCACGCCCTGCTGCTCGGCACGACGGCGACGCTCTTCGCGCTGATCATCGGTACCGGCAGCGGGCTGTTCGGTTCGGTGCCCGCGCCCAGTGCGGGGCCGATCGGCATCGGCCTCATCGTGGGCTCGTTCCTGTTCGCGATCGGCATGCAGCTCGGTGGCGCGTGCGCGTCCGGAACCCTGTTCGCGGTCGGCTCGGGGCAGAGCTCGATCGTCCTCACGCTCTTCGGGTTCATCGTCGGTTCCACCCTCGCCGCCTGGCAGTTCGGGCTCTGGAGCGATCTGCCGGCGCTCGACCCGTATCTGCTGTCCGACCACGTCGGCTGGTTCGGCTCCTGGGCGATCACCATCGTCGCGCTCGCCGCGATCTGGTTCATCGCGCGGGCCGTGCAGGCCCGCCGCAACCCGCCGCCGGTCGGCACCCCGCCGTCGGCGAAGGGCGCGCTGCTCCGTACGGTCCGTGGCTCCTGGCCGCTGGCGGCGGGCGCCGTGGTGCTCGCGGTGCTCGGCGCGGGCGTGCTGCTGGTGTCCGGCGGCGCGTGGGGCGTGACGAGCGCGTTCGCGCTGTGGGGCTCGAAGGTGGTGGGCGCGCTCGGCGGGTCCCCCGAGACGTGGGCGTTCTGGCAGCAGCCCGGCAACTCCGCCCAGCTGGCAGGCCCGGTGCTCGCCGACAAGACGAGCCTCACCGACATCGGCATCATGGTCGGCGCGGCGGTCGCCGCCGCGGCGGGCGGCGTGTGGAAGCTGCACCGCGGCATCCCCGCCCGTACGGCCATCGCCGCGGTCGTCGGCGGCATCCTGATGGGGATCGGCGCGCGCCTCGCGGGCGGCTGCAACATCGGCGCGTACCTCGCGGGCATCGTCTCCGGTTCGCTGCACGGCTGGATCTGGGGCGCCGTCGCCATCCTCGGCACGTGGGCGGGACTGCGTCTGCGCCCGCTGTTCGGCCTCGGCAACCCGAAGCCGTCGGACAGCGTCTGCTGACCTCGTAGGACATCACTCGTAGGGCATCAGAAGATGAGCGGGGCCGGGAAGCACACAGCGTGCTCCCCGGCCCCGCTGTCATGAGGCCGTCAGCGCGCCATCAGCGCGAAGACTCCCCAGCCCAGATATTCGCGCTGGTACCGCGTGTAGCGGGCGGGCTCGGTGGTGAGCTCGGCCCGTACCTCGGAGGCCAGTTCGTCCTCGGGATGCGCGTCGAGCCAGCGGCGCATGCTGAGCCACTGGGCCGCCTGGTACCGGTCCCAGCTGTCCTGGTCGGCCAGCACCATTTCCACGACGTCGTACCCGAGCCCGCCGAAGCGTTCGATCAGTTCCGGCAGCAGCAGGAAGTCGTCCTTGCCGGTGGCGTGGCAGGCCTTGGCGGTGTCCTCGTCCGGCACCTCACGGCGCCAGTACGGCTCGCCGATGAGCATCAGGCCGCCGGGGCGCAGGCTCCTGGCGAGGAGGTCGACCGTGCCGGCCACGCCGCTCCCGATCCAGGTCGCCCCGACGCACGCGGCGAGATCGACCGGCTCGTCCGCGACGTGCCCGGAGGCGTCGCCGTGGACGAAGGAGACCCGGTCGGCGACACCGAGTTCGGCGGCGCGGGCGCGGGCCTTCTCGGTGAACACCGTGCTGATGTCCACTCCGGTCCCGGTGACCTGATGGTCGCGGGCCCAGGTGCACAGCATCTCGCCCGAACCGCTGGCGAGGTCGAGCACCCGGGTCCCTGGCGCCAGGTGCAGCGCCCGGCCCAGGTCGGCGAGCTTGCCCGGGGTGAACGGGTTGTGGATGCGGTGGCTACTTTCGCGGACGGTGAAGATGCGTGGCAGATCCACGAGGGGTGTTCCTTACGTTCGATGAGGTCGGGGCTTCCGTGAAGGACGGTCGACCGGAGTCGGCCGCCGTTGCTCGGACCGTCATCAAGCACACCTCGTTCTGCACACGCGGGATCGTGGACCGGACCCGGTCAACCTAGGTGGTCCGGTGCGGCAGCTCCACCGATTTACGCCCCCGCCCCCTCCCCGTCCCCGAGCAGCCCCTCCAGCGCGGCCACCGCATGCTCGCGGTGGCCGTCGAGCAGCCGCACGGCGTCCTCCGTGCGCCCCTCGCGCAGGGCGTCGAGCACCGCTCGGTGTTCGTCGATGACATGCGTACGGCTGGTCGAGTCCGCGTAGTAGAGGGAGCGGTAGGCGTCGGTGGCGTCCCACAGGGTCGCGATGAGCTGGACCAGGCGGTGCATGCCGGACGCCTCGAAGAGGACGAAGTGGAATCTGCGGTTGGCGGCCGCCATCGCCGCGACATCCGCCGCGGCGGCCTGCGCCTCCACCTCCTCCTGGGCCTCCTCGAGGGCGTCGAGGACGGCGCCGCCGCCGCGCATCGCCTCGCGTACGGCCTCGGCCTCCAGGATCTCCCTGATGCGGTACACCTCGCGCAGCTCGGCCAGGGACAGCTCGGCCACGAAGTAGCCGCGGTGCGCGTGGTGCACGACGAGGGACTGGCCCTCCAGCGTCTTGAGCGCCTCGCGCAGCGGCACCCGGCTCACGCCGAGCTGCTCGGCGAGGGCGTCCTGCCGGATCGGCATGCCCGGCCTGATTTCGCCGCTGGTGATGGCCCGGCGCAGCTCCTCGAGGACGAACTGCTGCGCCGTGGGGGGCCGCCGCCTCGGTGCGGGCGTGGTCATGGCGGCTCCTCTTCCTCTCTGCAGCACGTGGTGAACGGCGCCCATCCTACGGAGCCGCACTGACATCGCCCGCCTCGTCGACGGCGGAAAGCCCCAGCTCCGCGAGGATCTGTTCGGTGTGCTCGCCGAGCCGGGGCGGCGCCGTGACGTACGCGGCGGGGGCGGCGCTCAGCCGGATGGGGTTGGCGACCTGCGCGGCGGGGGCCTCGCGGTTCGGGTCGTCGATGTGTACGCGGGGGTCCAGGCCGAGCCGCTCCGCGAAGGCGAAGGCCTCCCCGAGGTCGTTGATCGGGCCGCAGGGCACACCGACGGCGGTCAGTGTCTCGAACCACTCGTCGGCCCCGCGCTCGCGCAGCCGCTCGGTGAGTTCGGCGAGGAGTTCCTCCCGGTGGGCCACGCGCGCGGTGTTGCTCGCGAAGCGCGGGTCGTCGGCGAGGCCCGGCACCCCCAACTCGGCGCACAGCGCGGCGAATTGCCGGTCGTTGCCGACGGCGAGCGCGAGCGGCCGGTCCTTGGCGTCGAGGACCTCGTACGGGGCGATGCTCGGGTGCTTGTTGCCCATCGCGCGCGGCACCACTCCCCCGGCGACGTGCGCGGAGGCCTGGTTGGTGAGCGCCGAGAGCAGCGAGGTGAGCAGGGAGACCTCGACCTTCTGCCCCTCGCCGGTGGCGTCGCGGTGCCGTAGCGCCGCCATGACACCGAGCCCCGCGTGCATCCCCGTGATGACGTCGACGAGCGCGACGCCGGCCTTGGTGCCCTGGCCGCCCGGCTCCCCTGTGACGCTCATCAGTCCGCCCATGGCCTGCACCAGGAGGTCGTAGCCGGGCAGCGCGGCGCCCTCGGCGGCGCCGAATCCGGTGACCGAGCAGTACACGAGGCCGGGGTTGAGCGCGCTCAACTCCTCGTAGCCGAGGCCGAGCCGTTCCATGGTGCCGGGCCGGAAGTTCTCGACGAGGACGTCGGCGCGGGCGGCGATGGCGCGGGCCGCCTCGCGCCCGGACTCCTCGGTCAGGTCGAGGGCGACGGAGCGCTTGTTGCGGTTGACCCCGAGGAAGTAGGTGGCCTCGCCGTCGGCGAACGGCGGCCCCCAGGAGCGGGTCTCGTCGCCGACTCCGGGGCGCTCGACCTTGATGACCTCGGCGCCGAGGTCGGCGAGGAGCATCGTCAGATAGGGGGCCGCGAGGACCCGGCCGAAGTCGGCGACGACGAGCCCCGAAAGGGCTCCCTGGGCGACGGGCGTTGTGGCCGGCATACGGCTCTCCTTGTGGAACCTTGGCAAGCGGTGGGCGTGCGGCTACGATCCGAGACGTAAAGAAAGTTGGATCCAAAATCCGATATCCGCCACCCTAGCGCCGACCGGCCACGCAGCCAAGGAGTCCGCGATGTCCTCAGCCCCCCTCCACCCCTTCGAACTCGTCGACATCGACGGCATGTTGAGCGACGAGGAGCGCGCCATCCGCGACACCGTGCGCACCATGGGCGAGCGCGAGCTGCGCCCGAAGGTGGCCGAGTGGTTCGAGAACGGCGCGATCCCGGCCCGCGAGCTGGCCCGCGAACTGGGCGGCCTCGGCGTCCTCGGCATGCACCTGGAGGGCTACGGCTGCGCGGGCACCAGCGCCGTCTCGTACGGCCTCGCGTGCATGGAGCTGGAGGCGGTGGACTCGGGTCTGCGCAGCCTGGTCTCGGTGCAGGGTTCGCTCGCGATGTACGCGATCTGGAAGTACGGCTCCGAGGAGCAGAAGCAGCAGTGGCTGCCGGGCATGGCGGCGGGCGAGAAGATCGGCTGCTTCGGCCTCACGGAGCCGGACGCGGGCTCCGACCCCGGCTCGATGCGCACGAACGCCAAGCGCGACGGCAAGGACTGGGTCCTCAACGGCGCCAAGATGTGGATCACGAACGGTTCGGTGGCGGACATCGCCGTCGTCTGGGCCCGCACCGAGGAGGGCGTGCGCGGCTTCCTCGTCCCGGCGGGTACGCCCGGCTTCTCGGCGCCGGAGATCAAGCGCAAGCTGTCCCTGCGCGCCAGCGTCACCAGCGAGCTGGTCCTGGAGGACGTACGGCTGCCCGCCGACGCCATGCTGCCGAACGCTCGCGGCCTCTCCGGCCCTCTCGGCTGCCTCAACGAGGCTCGCTTCGGCATCGTGTTCGGCGCGCTCGGCGCCGCCCGCGACTGCCTGGAGGCGGCGATCTCCTACGCCGGTGACCGTACGGTCTTCGAGCGCCCGCTGGCCTCGTACCAGCTGACGCAGCAGAAGCTCGCCGACATGACCCTCGAACTCGACAAGGGCATGCTGCTCGCGCTGCGCTTCGGCCGGCTCAAGGACGAGGGCCGCGGCACGCCGGAGCAGATCAGCGTCGGCAAGCTCAACAACGTGCGCGAGGCCATCCAGATCGCCCGCGAGTGCCGCACCATCCTCGGCGCCAACGGCATCACCCTCGAATACCCGGTGATGCGGCACGCCAACAACCTGGAGTCGGTGCTCACTTACGAGGGCACGAGCGAGGTCCACTCGCTGGTGATCGGCAAGACCCTGACGGGCCTGCCGGCCTTCCGCTGAGCCGCCCTTGTCACTTGCTGAGCCGCCACGTCACTTCGCCGTCCTGCCACTCGTCCGTGGGCGCGAGCCCGCAGGCGGTGGCGACGGCGGCGGACGCGTGGTGCTCGGGGTGGATGTGGGCGACGAGCGTCCCGACGCCCTGCTCCCCGAGCCACGCGACGAGCCCTCGCGCCGCCTCGGTGGCGAGGCCGCGCCCCTGCCACCGCGTGCCCACGACCCAGGCGATCTCCGCGACGCCGTCCGCGACGGTCGCCTGGACCGTGCCCACCAGGCGCTCCTCGCCCTGGAGTTGGACCACCCAGTTGAGCCAGGTGACGGCCGGGTCGGGCGAGCCCGCGAGCATCCGCCGGTAGCGCGCCCGCAGTTCCTCGACCGTGTCCGGTGTGCCGCCGATGAAGGTGTGCAGGGCCGGGTCACCGAGCACGCCGGCCATCTCCTCCGCGTACTCGACACGCAGCGGCAGCATGGCCAGCCGGCCGGTGGTGAAGGTGGACAACTGCATCCGGTCCATCTCGCCGTTCACACGTACTCCTCGGTCTCCGCCCACGACAGTCGCTCCGCCCACGGCGACCGCGCCGCCTACGCCAACTGCTCCGCCAACAGGAAACCACCGATCGCGATCATCATGACCCCGGAGACCCGCGTCACGGCCCGCGCCGCCGAAGGCCGTGTCTTCAGGACGGTGCGTGCCAGCACGCCGACACCGAGGTAGACGACGGCGCAGGCGGTCATGTGGAGGGTGCCGAGCACGCCGGTCTGCACGGCCACCGGCCAGCCCGTCGCGGGGTGGATGAACTGCGGGAAGAGGGAGAGATACAGCAGCAGCGCCTTCGGGTTGAGGCCGCTGATGCCGATGCCCTTGAGCATGACCTGGCGGCGGGACGCGCCGACGGACTCCTCGTCGGCGGTGAGCACGGCGGGCTGCCGCAGCACGTTGCAGCCGAGCCACACCAGGTATCCGGCCCCGGCGACGGTCAGCGCGGTGAGCAGGGTCGCCGAACTCGCCACGAGCACGGCCAGGCCCGCGACGGCGAGCAGTGTGTATCCCACGTAGCCGGTTATCAGCCCGGCCACCGCCGGGACGACCGAGCGGTCCCGCAGTCCGGCCGCGATCGCGTAGGCCCAGTCCGCGCCCGGTGTGAACACCAGCAGGAGGTCCACGGCCAGAAATGCCGCCAGCGTGGTCGTGTCCATGTGTGTCGATCCCTCTCACGTGCAGTTGTACGCGAGGAAGGCTAGGCCGGATCCGCCCGAAGGTGTTCCCTTCTTTACTCCGGCATCGGCGGATCTGAGGGAGAATCTCCTCCATGGACGCCATGGACCGGAAAATTCTTACCGAGCTGCAGATGGACGGCCGCCTCACCATCACCGAGCTGGCCGCGCGCGTGAAGCTGAGCGTCTCGCCCTGCCACCGCCGCCTGCGCGATCTCGAACGCTCGGGGGCGATCCGCGGCTACCGCGCCGTCGTCGACCCGTCAGCCCTCGGCCTGGACTTCGAGGCGCTGGTCTTCGTCACCCTGGGCTGGGAGGACCGGGACACCGTCGCCTCGTTCGAGGAGGCGGTGGCGGCGGTGCCCCATGTGCTGCAGGCGCAGCGCCTGTTCGGCGACCCGGACTATCTGCTGCGGGTGGCCGCCGCCGACCTGACCGCCTTTCAGCAGCTCTACGACCAGCAGCTCGCGCGCCTGCCGGGAGTTCAGCGCCTGAACTCCACGCTCGTGATGAAGAACGTCGTCACCAACCGGCCACTGCCCGACTAGCCGCTGCCCGACCGACTGTCCGGCACCGACTTTGATGTTGTGCACTTTATTGACCGCAGTCACCGAAGCGCATACATTCGCGGACACCCTTCCCCTGCCCAAGGGAGTCCGCGATGTCCCAACGCACCAAGCAACTGCGGCGAGTGGCCCTCTCGGGGCTGCTCGGGACCGCCGTCGAGTTCTACGACTTCCTCGTCTACGGCACCGTCGCCGCCGTCGCCTTCGGTGAGCTGTTCTTCCCCGGCGCCGACCCGGCCGTCGGCACCATCGCCGCGTTCGGCACCTTCGCCGCCGGGTACCTCGCCCGCCCGCTCGGCGGGATCGTCTTCGGGCACTTCGGCGACCGGCTCGGCCGCAAGTCGATGCTGCTGCTCACGATGGGCCTGATGGGCGGCGCCAGCTTCCTCATCGGGCTGCTGCCGACGTACGACACCGTAGGTGTCTGGGCGCCGCTGCTGCTGATCACGCTGCGCGTCGTGCAAGGCATCGCCATCGGCGGTGAGTGGGGCGGCGCCACGCTGATGGTCGTCGAGCACGCGGGGGCGCGACGGCGTGGACTGTGGTCCAGTTTCACGCAGTTGGGGGCGCCACTGGGCTCCCTGCTCTCCGCGGCCGTCGTCGCCGTCGTCGTCTCGCTTCCTAAAGAAGAGTTCATGTCCTGGGGTTGGCGGGTGCCGTTCCTGCTGAGCGTGGTGCTGCTCGGCGTCGGCCTCTTCGTACGGCTGAAGGTCGTCGAGAGCCCGCTGTTCGCCGAGGTGAAGCAGGAGCGCGGCACGGCACGCCTGCCGATCGTCGACGTGCTCCGCCGCCCGCGCCCTGTCCTTCTGGCCTGCTGCGTCGGCATCGGCGCGTTCACCGCGCAGTCCCTGCTGACCAGTTACCTCATCTCGTACGCCACCGACATCGGCTACGCGCGCCCGCAGGCGCTGACCGCGCTCACGGTCTCCTCGTCGGTCGCGCTCGTCGTGCTGCCGTGCGCCTCGGTGCTCTCCGACCGGATCGGCCGCCGCCCGGTCGTCCTCGCCGGCGCCCTGCTCTCCGCCGCGCTCGCCTTCCCCGTCCTCGCGCTGGTCGACTCCGGGTCGCCCGGCCTGCTGATCCTGGCCGTGGTCCTGGGGCACGGGGTCGCCCAGTCCATGATGTACGGCCCGCTGGGCGCCCTGTTCAGCGAGATGTTCGGCACGCGCGTGCGTTACACCGGCGCCTCGCTCGGCTACCAGGGCGCCACCCTGGTCGGCGCCGGCTTCTCCCCCATGATCGCCGGAGCCCTGGTGGCGGGGAGCGGCAACGGCACCCCCATCGCCCTGCTGGTCTGCGGCGGTTCGCTGATCACCGCGCTCTCGCTGTGGTTCGTCCGCGAGACCGGCAAGGACACGCTCACGCACACCACCGAAGCCCCCGCCACCCCCACCAAGGAGGCCACCGCATGAGAACACCCGGTCCCCGGACACGTATCGCCTGCACCGCGGCCGTCGCTATCGCGCTGGCCGCCACCGCGCTGCCGTCCCCGGCCCTCGCGGCATCGCCCGACTCAGGACACGTCGAGGGCAGCCTGCCCTCGGGTGCGACGTACACCATGGACGTGCCCGCGGCCTGGAACGGGACGGTGCTGCTCTTCGGCCACGGCTACAACGACGTCGGCGCGCCCAACCCCGCGGAGAACGCCCCGGACGACGCCACCAAGTCCCTTCTTATGAAGCAGGGTTACGCCCTCATCGGTTCCTCCTACGCCACCACCGGCTGGACGCTGCCGGGCGCGGTCGACGACCAGCTCGCCACCTTGTCGGCCTTCACGAAGCGGTTCGGCGCCGCCGAGCGCACCGTCGCCTGGGGGCGTTCGTACGGCGGGATGGTCACCACCGCGCTCGCCGAGCGGCACCCGGAGCGCATCGACGGCTCGCTCTCCCTGTGCGGCCTGGTCCACGGCGGGATCGCCAACTGGAACAACACGCTGGACCCCGTGTTCGCCCTCAAGACACTCCTCGCGCCGGACTCCGACGTCCCCCTGGTCGACCTGCCGGACCAGGAGACGGCCACGCGCGCGGCGAACACCATGGTCGCCGCGGTCGACAAGGCGCAGACGTCCCCCGAAGGGCGCGCGCGTATCGCGCTCGCAGCCGCCCTGCACAACATCCCCGGCTGGAACCAGGAGGCGCAACCCCGTCCCGCGCCGAGCGACTGGGACGCCCAACAGGCCAACCAGTACGACGCCGTCAAGGGCCTGCTCAAGATCGCCGCCTTCAACCGGCGCCAGGAGTCCGAGACCCGCTCGGGCGGCAACACGTCCTGGAACACCGGCGTCGACTACACGAAGCTGCTCGCCCAGTCCTCCGTGCGCAAGGAGGTCGGCGAGCTGTACCGCAAGGCAGGGCTCTCCCTGCGGGACGATCTCGCCACGCTGGGCCGCGCGCCGCGCATCGGCGCCGACCCGGACGCGGTGTCCTGGATGCGCCGCACCAGCACGTTCTCCGGGAAACTCACGAAGCCGCAGTTCGACGTGCACACCACCGGCGACCCGCTCGTCCCGGTGCAGACCGAAAGCGCGCTGCGCCGCGCCGTCACCGCCGCCGGTGCCTCCTCCCAGCTGCGGCAGGCCTACACCGACAACGCCGGGCACTGCACGTTCAGCGCCGCGGAACAGGTCGCCGCGCTGCACACCCTGGAGGACCGCATCGACACGGGTACGTGGCACGGCACGGACGCGGACTCCCTCAACTCCCGTGCGGCAGAGGCGAATTCAGCGGACCCCGCCCGTTACGTCTCGTACCGTCCGAGCGCCTATATCCGCCCGTACGACCGTGCGCACCCCGCCGATGGTCGGTGAGCCGGGACGGTCGCCCGCCGCGTTGTCGGTGGGCGACCGTAGGCTTACCGGTGTGGAGGACATCGGTATCGACCCGACCCGTGACGCGGCGGACGTCTCGCAGCCGCGCCCGCAGTCGCTCCTGCTCGCCTTCTTCGGCAATCACGTGCTGGAGGAAGGGGACCTGTGCGTGTACTCGGGCAGCATCATCGAGGTGCTCGGCCGGGTCGGCGTCGGTGAGCAGGCCGTGCGGTCGACGCTGACGCGGATGGTCAACCGGGGCCTGTTGCAGCGCCGCCGCGAGGGCCGCCGCATGCACTTCGGCCTGACGGAGCAGGCGAAGCAGGTGCTGTACGACGGCGGCGCCCGCATCTGGAAGCAGGGCGCGGTCGACGACGACTGGGACGGCACCTGGACACTGCTCGCCTTCTCCCTTCCCGACGCCTGGAAGCGTCAGCGCCACGAGCTGCGTTCGCGCCTCGCCTGGTCCGGGTTCGGCGCGCTGTACAGCGGGTTGTGGATCGCGCCGGGGCAGGTCGACGTGTCGGCGGTGGTCGCGGAGCTGGGGCTCGCCAAGCACGTCAAGGTCTTCCACGGGGCGGCGGGGGTGGCCACGGACATCGAGGAGATGATCCGTGACACGTGGGACCTGGAGAGCGTCGCGGCCCGCTACCGGGCCTTCGACAGCCGGTGGAGCGACGCGTCCGCGGCGGGGGCCGACGACCCGCTCGGCACCCGGCTGAGACTGGTCAGCGAATGGCTCGACATCATCCGCGCCGACCCCCGGCTGCCCGCCGGGCACCTCCCGCGCGACTGGCCGGCCCGACCCGCCCAGGAGACGTTCCACCGCATCGCCGAACAAACCGAGGCGCCCGCGCGGGAAATGGCCCGCGAACTGCTCCAGACGACGACGGTGCGATGACAGGATCACTCTGAGGTCATCGACAGGATCACCCTGAGGCCATCCTGAGGAGGTGCCGGTGTTCGGACGGGGCAGGCGGTTCCTCGCGGTGGCCGTGGCCGCGGTCTGCATGGTGCTCATCGGCCCGAGCACGCCCAGCGGCGCGCTCGTCTCCGAGCCGCTCCCGCTGCCCGTCGGCGCCGCGAAGGACATCGTGCCGGGCCGCGTCATGACGTGGAACATCTGCAATCCCTGCGGCAGCGCCCAGAACCTCGGCAGGGCGGCGGACATCGCGACGTACGCGCCGCAGGTCCTCGGCCTTCAGGAGGCGTGCGTGCGGGACGTCGAGGAGATCCGCGCCTACCTGAAGACCTTCTACGGGCTGACGTACCGGGTGGAGTACGGCTCGGTGCTGCGCAACTGGGGCCGCTGCGGGGGACTCCCGTGGCGGGCGGGCGGTTACGGCCAGGCGATCCTCTCCGCGGCGCCGATGACCGACCCCGTCACCGTCGAGTACCCGGACGGCGGTTCCGAGGACCGCGGCTATCTGGCCGTCACCACCTCGGTGGGCGGCCGCCCCGTCCGCGTCTTCAACACCCATCTCGCGCAGCGGCAGCAGGAGTCGTTCCGCGAGAAGCAGGTCGCCTTCTTCGCCAAGGCGGTCGCCCGGCACGAACGCACCGTCGTGCTGGGCGACTTCAACGCCGTGCCGGACGCTCCCGAGCTCGCCCCGATGTGGTCACTGGCCAAGGACGCGGACCCCCGGTGCCGCCCCGCGGCCGGCGCCGACTGCGAAACGACCACGGACTGGTTCAGCAAGTTCGACTACATCTTCCTGCGCGGCTTCACGGCACACGGCCACGCGGTGCACGCCAGCGCGTACTCGGACCACCACCAGTTCCGGGCGGATTTGGAGCCAATGCAGCAGCAGTAGTTGATCTGCCACTGCTAGTGGATCGGTGTCCGCTGGGGCATGGAGGGTCCGTCGTTCTGGGCGCTCAGGAAAGTGAGCGCCGCGGTGACCCGGCGGTCGATCAGAGGCTGGTCGGTGAGTTCGAGCTTGCGGAAGATGACGCTGACGTACTTCTCGACGGCCTTGACCGAGATGAAGAGCGCGGCGGCGATACCCCGGTTGGACAGGCCGTGGGAGATGTGTTCCAGGACGTCGATCTCGCGCAGGGTCAGGTCGTCGATGGCGATGCCGTCCCGGCGCGTCACCAGGGAGTCCACGATGCTCGGGTCCAGGACGGTCTGGCCGGACCGGATGTCCCGCAGCGCGCCGAGCACGGTGTCGATGCCCGGAATCCGGTCGTCCAGGAGGTAGGCGATCCGTGAGGCGCCGCCGCGCAGGAGTTCCAGGGCGAAGCCGTTGCCGCGGTCGGAGATGACGACGATGCCGACCCCCGGATGGTCGGTGCGCAGACGGCGGGCCGCTTCGAGGGTGGCCATCGTGGTGACGACGGGTGTGCGCAGACTGATGATGACCGCGTCCGGTTCATGGTTGTCGACCACGGCCAGCAGGTCGTCGGGGTGGCGGACCCGGCCCACGATCTTGACGTCGGGGGCGTCGGCGAGCAGCGCGGCGAGGCCGTCCCCGATCAGGAAGCTGTCGGTGGCGAGGACGACGGTGAGAGGGGTGGTGTCGGGTGCCATGTCCGCTCTCCTTGCTGGTGGGCAGCAGATCTCGGAGATGGCCGGTTGCGACGGAGGCTTTCCCGAGCCAGGGCAACCGCCGGACACGTCAAAGGTCTCGTGGTTCGACTCTACTCCGCAGGGCCCGCGCCGGGGCCGGTCCCACGGCCCGGCCGGGGCGAACCGGGCGTCCACGGCGGCATGTTGAGGGCCCACCCCCCCATACGGGGGGGGCGGGTATACACCCCGCTGAATCCGCAGGTCTGCCCCATACCGGCCGGTCGCCGGGAAAGGGTTCACTGAAAGGGTTCCTGCCCACAGATCCCGGTCCCGTCCTCCGGCCCGCCCGCGTGGGGCGAACTCCCGCGCTCCCCGGGCGACCTGAGGACCATCCCGGAGAGGACTCGCGCTCGAGGGAGAGCGCGAGTCCTCGCACCGGCGGCCGCCACCCTCGCCGACGAAGGGGTGGCGGCCGCCGTTCACTGCCCTCACCCCTTCTTGCGCAGCACCTCCCCCACGTTCTCCTCACGCCACCGCCGCAGCAGTTCGTGGAAGGCGACCGCGCCGTGCGGGTAGGCGCCCGGGCCGTTGGGGCGGCCGCGGCCCTCGCGGTTGTAGTAGCCGGGGGTGCACTCGGCGTGGAACCACTCGTGGTCGGGGGCGCCCTCGGCGCAGGTCGCGCGCCAGGCGTCGACGGCCTCCGGGGTCGGCTCCAGGACGGCGTCGGCCTTCTCGGCGGCGGCGACGAGGGCCGCGGCGTGCACGGCCTGTTCGTCCAGGATGTGGCTGAAGTTGACGCTGGAGGCGTTCTGCATCGGGCCCAGCTGAATCAGGTTGGGGAAGCCCGCGCTGGTGAAGCCGTGCAGGGTGCGCGGGCCGAACCGGGCGTAGGAGTCCAGGAGTTGGAGTCCGTCGCGGCCCGTGACCGGCAGCTTCCCCGAGGTGACTCCGGAGACACCGACGGAGAACCCGGTCGCGAAGACCAGGCAGTCGATCTCGTACTCCACCCCGCCGACGACGACACCGCGCTCCGTCATGCGCTCGATGCCATGGGTCTGTGCGGTGTCCACGAGCGTGACGTTGTCGCGGTTGAAGGCCGGGAGGTACAGGTCGGAGAACGTGGGCCGCTTGCAGGCGTAGCGGTACCAGGGCTTGAGGGCCTCGACGGTGGCCGGGTCGGTGACCTCGGCGGCGACGCGGTCGCGGATCTGGTTCATCGTGGCGTGGTCGGCGGCCTCGTACGCGGCCTCGAAGTCCGGTTCGCCGTCCCGACGGAAGCTCGGCAGCAGCTTTTCGAGCAGGGCGGCCGACTCGGTCCAGCGGTCGGCGACCAGGTCCCGCTCGGCGTCCTCGCCCGAGACGATCCGCAGGAAGTTCTCGCGCCGCTTGTACGCCCAGCCGGGCCGGTCCGCCCCCACGTCCTGCGGGGTCATGCGGCGCTGTCCGCGCGTGTCGACGGCGGAGGGCGTGCGCTGGAAGACGTACAACTGCCGGGCGTCCTCGGCCAGTTTGGGGATGGCCTGGACGCCGGTGGCTCCCGTGCCCACGACGCCGACGCGCTTGTCGGCGAGGCCCGTCATGCCGCCGTCGGGGCCGCCGCCCGTGTAGCCGTAGTCCCAGCGCGAGGTGTGGAAGGTGTGCCCCTTGAAGTCCTCGATACCGGGGATGCCGGGCAGCTTGGGCTCGGAGAGGGTGCCGGTGGCGGTGACGACGTACGTGGCCCGGAACTCGTCGCCCCTGTCGGTCGCGACCACCCACTGGTGGGCGCTCTCGTCCCAGGTCAGGGCGGTCACCGCGGTCGAGAAGAGGGCGTCCTCGTACAGGCCGAAGCGCTCGGCGATGCGCACCGCGTGGCGCCGGATCTCGTCGCCCGGCGCGTACTTCCACTCGGGTACGTAGCCGGTCTCGTCCAGCATCGGCAGGTAGACGTGCGACTCGATGTCGCAGTGGATGCCGGGGTAGCGGTTCCAGTACCAGGTGCCGCCGAAGTCGCCGCCCTGCTCGATCACCCGCACCTTCGCCAGACCCTGCTTCCGCATCCGCGCGCCCGCCAGGATCCCGCCGAACCCGCCGCCGACGACCGCGACGTCCACCGCGTCGCGCAGCGGCTCGCGCTCGGGGATTTCGCCCACATACGGGTCGGCGGCGAAGTAGCCGAACTCCGCGGTGGTGGACCGGTATTGGGCCGCACCGTCGGGGCGGACGCGACGCTCGCGCTCGACGCGGTAGCGCTCGCGCAGCTCCGCCGTCTCCTGCGGGGTGGGGGGCGTGGCGCACTGCGGCAGGGTCATGCGGCGGCTTCCTCTCGTGGGGGGACATGCGAAGGCGCCCCACGCTGGGGCTCCCGCACGGTCACAGGTACCGTAACCCAACAACCGGACAACACTGTCCGGTAGGGTTCGGTGCACCCCCACCGGCCCCAGGACGCGACACGACTCAACGCGACCCGACTCGACGCGAAAGGCCCGCGATGTCGAACCTCACCCCCACCTCCCCGCTGCGCGACTGGCTCGCGAACCCCGCCGCGGGGCAGATCCTGCGCGGCATGCTGGCCTCCCAGGGGCAGAGCGAGGAGGCGCTCGCGCCCGCCCTCGGACTGCCGCTGGAGCAGCTCGTCAAGATGTCCGGCGGCAAGTTCCCCGCGGAGCTGGTCGGTGTGCTGGTCACCGCCGCCGAGACCGGTGAGATACCCGAGGGCCTGCCCACCGCTCCCCCGGCCGCCGCCACCGCCCCGTCGGAGGACCCGGGCATCGAGATCGGCACCCCCGAGCCGTGGACCGAGCAGATCACCTCCGGCCGCTTCTCCGGGCAGACCGTCGTGGTCACGGGCGCCGCCTCCGGCATCGGCAGGGCCGTCGCCTCGCGCGTCGTACGCGAGGGCGGCCGGGTCGTCGCCGTCGACGTGTCGGGCGACAAACTGGCCGACCTGGCGGCCGAGTTGGGCGATTCGCTCGTGCCGGTCGCCGCGGACATCACCGAGCCCGCGTCCGCCGACACCGTGCTCGCCGCGGCGGGCGGCAGCGTGGACGCGCTCGCGAACGTCGCGGGCGTGATGGACAACGACGCCGCCGTGCACGAGGTCGACGACAAGATCTGGGAGCGCGTCATGCGCATCAACGTCGACGGGCCGATGCTGCTGATGCGCGCGGTGGTGCCCGGAATGCTCGCGGCGGGCGGCGGCCGGATCGTGAACATCGTGTCCGAGGCGGCGCTGCGCGGCTCGGCGGCCGGCGCGGCGTACACGACGTCGAAGCACGCGCTCGTGGGCCTGACGAAGTCCTCGGCGTACCAGTACGCGGGCACGGGCGTGCAGGTCAACGCGGTGGCGCCGGGCGCGGTCGCCACGGGGATCCAGGTTCCGGCCGGTGCGCCCTACGGCTCCGCGCGCACCGCGAAGATGCGGGTGGCGATCCCCGGTCTCGCGATGGCGGAGGAGCTGGCGGCGTCCGTCACGTTCCTGCTCAGCAAGGACGCGGTGAACCTCAACGGGGTCATTCTGCCGTCGGACGGCGGCTGGTCGGTGGCCTGAACCCGACCGCCAACCGACTCACGACGAAGACTGACGACGAAGAGGACAGGACACCCATGACCACGCACCGCGCGCCCCGCACCCTCGTGGGTCTCGCAGCTGTCGGCATCCTCGCCCTGACCGCCTGCGGCACCCAGACCGCCACCGCCAAGAGGTCGGGACCGGCCTCCGCCGGCGAGGGCCGCACCATCCGCGCCACCCAGGTCTCCCACGTCACCGATGTCCACGAAGCCACCGGGATGACGCTCCTCGAAGGCCCGGTCCTCGCCAAGGACGACGAGCTGTACGTCGTGGACGTCACGGCGCCGCCCGGCGACCCCAAGCTGCTCTCCGTCGACCTGAAGACCGGCAAGCACAAGGGTGTCTACACCGACAAGACCGGCGCGTACACCTCCGCGCAGATCAGCCCGCACGACGGCCGCGTGTATCTGACGGAGTACCAGAGCGGCGACATCGTCAGCCTCGCGAAGGACGGCTCCGACCCGCGCACGTTCTTCTCCGGCAAGGTCGACGGCTCCACGATGAACCCCGACGACATCGCCTTCGACGACGACGGCAATCTGTACGTCAGCGATCTGCACGGCATGAAGACGGGCGAGGCCGAGGGCCGCATCGTACGGATCGACCGCGACGGCAAGAAGTCCGCCGTCCTCGCCGACAAGCTGGCCCAGCCCAACGGGGTCATGTTCGACCCCGAGCAGAAGGGGCTGTGGATCAGCGAGTTGGAGAAGGACACCATCTCGTACCTGCTGCTCGACGCCGACAAGACGGCGGTGACCAACCGGCACGAGGCCATTCACGTCGACGGCGGTCTCGCGCAGACCGACTCCATCGCCGTGGACGCCAAGGGCAATCTCTACCAGGCGCTGCACGGCCGGCCCGCCATGGCCGTCTTCAGCAAGTACGGGGAGCGCCTCGGCACGGTGGAGGTGCCGGCGAAGGAGGCCGAGGGGCTCCAGTCGGCGACCAATGTCGCGATCACGCGCGGCGGCACGGACGCCTATATGACGGTCAGCGGCCCGAAGGGTGGCTACGTCTACAAGTTCTCGGCGCTCGCCAAGGGCATCCGCCTGTCCAACGGCGGCTGACGGTCAGTCGTCGCCGAGTTCGACGGCGCGCAGCGGGCCCACCTCGACGCCGAGCAGCCCCCAGGCCGCGAGTGCCAGGCGTTCGCGCTCGGCGAGGGTGGGTCCCGCGACGGCGCCGGAGACCATCGCGATGGCGAGCATCAGCTCGTCGGCGGACAGGCCGCGCCCGGCAGGCCGGCATCCGTCGAGGACGCCGCGCACCCGCGCGGACAGTTCCCGGCCCTGCTCGTCGTCGCCGCGCACCCGCAGCAGATCGACGAAGGCGGTGGAGCGGGTGATGTGCCAGGTGACGACGCCGAGCACGGACTTGAGGTTCGCGTCCGGCTCGGCGGCGGCCGCCTCGATCTGCCGTACGTTCTCGTCGAGCACGGCCGAGGCCAGGGCGACCCGGTCGGCGAAGTGCCGGTACAGACTGCCCTGCCCGACCCCGGCCCTGCGCGCGACGGTGGACAGCGGCGCGTTGAGACCCTGCTCGGCGAAGACCTCGCGGGCGGCGGCGATGAGGGCGGCCCGGTTGCGGGCCGCGACACGGCGTCCCTGGTTCGCCGGGCGGGCCTGTGCGGGGTCGGAGGGGTTCGTCACCTTGGCAGCGTAATGCAGCGCAATACGCTCCTGATCCACATCAACGAGGAGAAAACCCATGTCCAAGCCCGTGGTCGTCGTCATCGGTGTCGGCGGGATGGGGCGGGAGATCGCCCGCCGGCAGGGCTCCGGGGCCCGCCTCGTCCTGGCCGACTTCGACGGCCGGTCGCTCGCGTCGGTCGCCGAGGACCTGACGAACGACGGCTACGACGTCACCCCGCTGCGGGTCGACGTCGCCGAGCGCGCCTCCGTGGCGAAGCTGGCCGCGACCGCCGCGGGACTCGGCCCGGTCACGCAGGTGGCGCACACCGCGGGCCTGTCCCCGGTGCAGGCCCCGACCGCGGCCGTGCTCGCCGTGGACCTGCTGGGGGTGGCCCTGGTCTTGGAGGAGTTCGGCGCGGTGGTCGCCGAGGGCGGCGCGGAGGTCGTGATCGCGTCGATGGCCGGGCACCTGGCGCCACCACTGCCGCCCGAGGTCGAGGCCGCGCTGCGTTCCACTCCGACCGACGAACTCCTCGGCCTGCCGTTCCTGCGGCCGGACGCGCTGACCGACCCCGGCTCCGCCTACGCGTTCGCGAAGCGCGCCAACCACCTGCGCGTACAGGCCGCATCCCGCGCGTGGGGCGCACGCGGGGCCCGCGTCAACACGATCAGCCCCGGCGTGATCTCCACCGCGATGGGCCGCGCGGAGCTGGCCGGCGAGTCCGGCGGCCATATGCGCGCCATGATCGAGAGCTCGGGCACGGGGCGCGCCGGAACCCCGAACGACATCACGGAGGCGGCGGCGTTCCTGCTCTCCCCCGCGGCGTCCTTCGTCACGGGAACCGACCTGCTGGTCGACGGCGGAGCGGTGGCCGCCGCACGCTCGGCGGCGGCGGCGCGGGGCGACTCCACCTCCTGAAGCGGCCGGCGGCCCCGCCTCCTGAAGCCGCCGACGACTCCCCCTCCTGAAGCCGCCGGCAGCTCCGCCTCCCGAAGCGCCGACGCCTGGCCGACGAGGCGCTCTGGACGGGACGACCGCGGAGCGGGACGCTCTGGACGGAACACCGCCCGCCCTCCGAAGGAGCCCCCCACCGTGCCCGACCAGCAGATACTCGTCCTCGACCCCAACAGCTCCGACCACCACGCCGAACATCGGGCGTTACGGGAGCGCGGGCCGGCCACGCTCGTCGACATCCTCGGGGTGACCGCCTGGTCGGTCTCCGATCCCGCGCTCCTCAAGCAGCTGCTCACCAGCCCGCACGTGTCCAAGAACGCCCGCGCCCACTGGCCGGCCTTCGCCGAGACGGTCGCCACCTGGCCGCTGGCGCTGTGGGTGGCCGTCGACAACATGTTCACCGCGTACGGCAGCGACCACCGCCGGCTGCGCCGCATGATCGCGCCAGCCTTCTCGGCCCGTCGCATCACCGCGCTGCAAGCCGACATCGAGGCACTCGTCACCGGCATCCTCGACGGCCTCGACGAACTTCCCGACGGTGAAGTGGTCGACCTGCGCGAGCAGTTGGCGTACCCGCTGCCGATCGCCGTCGTCAGCCGGCTGATGGGTGTGCCTGGCAGCCAGCAGGCCCAGTTCCGCACCATGGTGGACCGGATCTTCGCCACCACCCTCACCGCCGAGGAGGCCGGCAAGAACACGGCCGCCGTCTACCAGCTCCTAGACGAGCTGATCGACTCCAAGCGCACCGACCCGGCCGACGACATGACCTCGCTCCTCATCGCCACCCGCGACGAGGAGGGCGACGGCAGCACCCTGAGCGACGCGGAACTGCGCGACACCCTGCTGCTGATGATCAGCGCGGGCTACGAGACGACCGTCAACCTCATCGACCAGGCGGTCACCTCGCTGCTCGCCGACCCGGCGCAGCTCGCTCACATCCGCACAGGACGCTGCACCTGGCAGGACGTCGTCGAGGAGACGCTGCGGCACGAGCCGGCCGTGAAGCACCTCCCCCTGCGCTACGCGCTCCAGGACATCCCGCTGCCCGACGGGCGGACCATCCGCGCGGGCGAGGCGATCCTCGCGTCCTACGCCGCCGCCAATCGCCACCCGGCCCTGCACGGCGACACCGCCGACGAGTTCGACGCCACCCGTCCCGGCAAGGAACACCTCGCCTTCGGGCACGGCGTCCACTTCTGCCTCGGGGCCCCGCTCGCCCGCCTGGAGGTGACCACCGCGCTGCGGCTGCTCTTCGAGCGCTTCCCGCACATGCAGCTCGCGGTGCCGGTCGAGGAACTCGCCCCGTACCCCACCCTCATCAGCAACGGACACGTGTCGCTGCCCGTGCGCCTGCGGCCGGACGAGGACGCGCGGCGCTGACGGACCGGGTGGGGCCCGCCCGGCGCGCCCCACCCACAGCACCCCTTTTCACCCGATATGTATCGTGTATGACCGCACTGGTCCTCGCACACTTCGTCGTCGCGCTCTGCGCTGCCCCGCTGATCCGCCGGGTGGGGCCACGCGGGTTCGTGGCGCTCGCGCTGCCGCCCGCCGCCGCCCTCGGCTGGGCGCTCTCCCGCTGGGGCGAGGTGAGCGGCGGCGGGGCGAGCGAAGAGGCCTGGTGGTGGATCAGGGACTACGACGTCGAGATCGCGTTCCGGCTCGACGCGCTGTCCCTCGTCATGGTGCTGCTCGCCGCCGGCATCGGGGCGCTCGTGCTGCTGTACTGCGTGCGCTACTTCGACGGCGGCGCCCGGCAGTTGGGCTCGTTCGGCGGCAACCTCCTCGCGTTCGCGGGGGCGATGCTCGGGCTCGTCCTGGCCGACGACCTGATGACCCTTTACCTGTTCTGGGAGCTCACTACCGTCCTGTCCTTCCTGCTCATCGGCTACGACAGCGAGAAGCGCGCCAGCCGCCGCTGCGCGCTGCAGGCCCTGACGGTGACCTCGGTCGGCGGGCTCGCGATGTTCGTCGGTTTCCTGATGCTCGGTCACCTGGCGGGCACGTACCGGATCTCGCGCATCCTGGAGTCGCCGCCCGCCGCGAGCGGCACCCTCTCGGCCGCGCTCGTCCTGATCCTGTGCGGGGCGCTCGCCAAATCGGCGATCTGGCCGCTGAGCATGTGGCTGCCGAACGCGATGGCCGCGCCCACCCCGGTCAGCGCCTATCTGCACGCCGCCGCGATGGTGAAGGCGGGCGTGTACCTGGTGGCGCGGTTCGCTCCCGCCTTCTCCCACGTCGCGCCGTGGCGCCCCGTCCTGCTGACGCTCGGCGCGGCGACGATGCTGCTCGGCGGGTGGCGTGCGCTGCGGCTCAACGACCTCAAGCTCGTGCTCGCCTACGGAACCGTCAGTCAGCTGGGCTTCCTGGTGGTGCTCGCAGGCGCCGGCTCCTACAACGCCGCCCTCGCGGCCATCGCGATGCTCCTCGGCCACGCGCTGTTCAAGGCGCCGCTGTTCCTCGTGACGGGGATCGTCGACCATGCGAGCGGCACCCGCGATCTGCGGAGCCTGTCGGGGGTGGGACGAAGACTTCCATGGGTGTGTACGGTCGCCGTCCTTGCGGGCGCGTCGATGGCGGCGCTGCCGCCGCTGCTCGGGTTCGCGGCGAAGGAGGCGGCGTTCGACGCACTGTTGCACGGCACGGTGGGCGAGCGCTGGGTGCTCGCGTGCGTCGTCGTCGGCTCCGCGCTCACCACCGCGTACACCCTGCGCTTCCTGTGGGGCGCGTTCGCGCGCAAGCCCGGGGTCGCCGACACGCCCGTGCACCGCGTCGGCGCCGCTTTCCTCGCGCCGCCCGCACTCCTCGCCCTCGCCGGCCTGCTGCTCGGCCCGGGGATCGACTGGACGGCACACCTCTTCGAGCAGTACGCGAAGCAGTACCCGGTCCCCGCGCACCCCTACCACCTGGCGCTGTGGCACGGATTCGGCACGGCACTCGGCCTGTCCGTGCTCGCGTGGGCGGGCGGCGCGGCGCTGTTCCTCGCGCGGGAGCCGGTGGTGCGGCTCGGTCGGCGGTTCGCCTGGCCGAAGGCGGACGAGGTGTTCGGCCGGACCGTGCTCGGCCTCGAACGGTCCTCGCTCCAGATCACGGGCGCGGTGCAGAAGGGCTCGCTGCCCTCGTACGTGGCGACGGTCCTGGGCGTCATGTTCCTCGGGCTGGTCGCGGTCCTCGCCACCGACCGGCCCTGGGGCGCCACCCCCGCGCCCCGCCTGTGGGACCACCCGATGCAGGCGGGCGTCGGCGCGCTGACGTGTGCGTGCGCGCTGATGTGCCTGGTGGTGCAGCGGCGCATGAAGGCGGCGGTGCTCGCGGGCCTGACCGGGTACGGCACGGCGCTCCTGTACGTCGTGCAGGGCGCGCCCGACCTGGCGCTCACCCAGTTCGGCGTGGAGACGGTGTCGACCGTGGTGCTCGTCCTCGTCCTGCGGCGCCTCCCGGTGTTCTTCGGCGACACGCAGCGGACCTGGCGCTGGGGTGTGAGCATGCTGCTCGCGCTCGGCAGCAGCGTGGCGGTGGCGTGTGCGGTGTGGCTGGCGACGGGCGCGCGCACGGCGGAACCGGCGGGCGCCGCGCAGGTCGAGGAGACCGCGCACCACGGCCTCAAGGACGTCGTCGCGACGATCCTCGTGGACTTCCGGGCCTGGGACACCATGGGCGAGTCGGCCGTCCTCGCCGTCGCCGTCCTCGGTGTGACGAGCCTGCTGTACGTGCACCGCCGACAGGGCCGGGCGACCGCGCCCGCGCCCCGGCTTCCGGGCGGGGTGACCGCGTGGTCGCTGGCGAACTCCCGGCTCAAGGTGCCGGCCAAGTACCAGCAGGGCGCGCCCGAACGCAGCTGGCTGGTGGCCGGTGACACGCTCGCGCCCGAGCACCGCTCGGTCGTCTTCGAGGTGGTCGCCCGGCTCGTCTTCCATCCGATCCTGATGCTGTCGGTGTACCTGCTGCTGTGCGCGGAGAACCTGCCGGGAGGCGGTTTCGTCGGCGGTCTCGTCGCCGGGGTGGCCCTGACGATCCGTTACCTGGCGGGCGGGCGGCACGAGTTGGCGGTGGCGGCGCCCGTGCACCCGGGCTTCTTCACCGGACTCGGCCTGACCCTGTCGACGTCGGTCGCGCTCGTCGGGCTCGCCGACGGCACCGTGCTGCACGGCTGGACCTGGCACGGTCACCTGCCGCTGATCGGCGACTGGCACGCGAGCACCGCCGTCATCTTCGACCTCGGGGTGTACCTACTGGTCCTCGGGGTTGTCCTGGACGTCGTACGGGCGCTCGGCTCGAAGATCGACCAGCAGACCGAGTACAGGGCGAGTCTCGCGCTCGCCGGGGAGGCCCAGAACCCGTGACCGTCAGTCTCACCCTGCTGGCCTGCGCGGTCGTGCTGACCAGCGCAGGCGGGATCCTCATCCACACGCGCAGCCTCACCCGGGTGCTCGTCGGCATCATCGTGTGCGGCAACGGCGTGAATCTCTTCGTCCTCGCCTCGACGGGGGCTGCGGGCTTCCCACCGCTGCTCTATCCGGGCGTCGAGGCGGCCAAGGTGACCGATCCGCTGCCGCAGGCCATCATCCTCACCGCCGTCGTGATCACGCTCGCCACCACGGCGTTCGTGCTCGCGATGGCGTACCGCAGCAGCCAGTTGACCGGTTCGGACTTCGTGCCGGACGACGTCGCGGACCGGCGGGTGGTGCTGCGCGCGGAGATCTCCGCCGAGCGGGCCGAACTGCGTGAGCTGCACCGCGAGGACGGGCCGAGCGCCTGGCGCGAGGAGCGGCGCGACCAGCGCCGCCGGCTGCGCGCGGAGCGCGCCTACCAGGCCCGCGCCCGGGACGCGGACGGCGACCTGTGGGACGACGTCCTCGGCGCGGACCCGCCCGAGTCCTCCGCCGCCGACCCGGCCGAGCCCCCCGAGACCCGCCCGGAGGAGACCCGGTGAACTCCCTCGTCCCGCTGCCCGTCGTGCTGCCCCTCGTGGTGTGCGGACTGACCTTGTTCATCGGGCCGCGGCTGCGCTGGCTGCACCGGCTGATCACCGTCGGAGTGCTCGCGGCGGTCGTCGCGGTCGATGTCATCCTGCTCGTGGAGGCCGACCGCACGGGCCCGCTCGTGGTGCACCTCGGCGACTTCGGGCCGCCGCTCGGCGTGACGCTGGTCGCCGACCGGCTCGCCGCGCTGATGCTCCTGGTGTCCGGCGCCGTCACCTTCATCGTCCTGGTCTACGCGATGAGCCAGGGCATGGCCGACCGCGAGGAGCGGGCGCCGATCGCGGTCTTCCACCCGGCCTATCTGGTGCTGGTCGCCGGGGTGTCACTGACCTTCCTCGCGGGCGATCTCGTGAACCTCTACGTCGGCTTCGAGATCATGCTGATGGCCAGCTTCGTGCTGCTCACGGTGGGTGCCACGGAGCCACGGGTGCGGGCCGGATCGACGTATGTCGTCGTCTCCCTCGTCTCGTCCCTGGTGTTCCTGTGCGGGATCGCCGTGACCTACGCGGCGGCGGGCACCGTGAACTTCGCGCAGCTCGCCCAGCGCATGCCCGAACTCCCGCTGGGCGTGAGCACATTGGCGGAGGTGCTGCTGCTCACGGTGTTCGGGGTGAAGGCGGCGGCGTTCCCCGTCGCGGCCTGGCTGCCCGACTCCTACCCGACGGCGCCCGCGCCGGTGACGGCCGTGTTCGCCGGGCTGCTCACCAAGGTCGGCGTGTACTCGATGATCCGCGCCGACACCCTCTTCTTCCCCGGCAACCGGCTCTCCGGTGTGCTGATGGCGGTGGCGTTCGCCTCGATGATCATCGGCATCCTCGGCGCCGTGGCGCAGACCGACCTCAAGCGCCTGCTGTCCTTCACCCTCGTCAGCCACATCGGCTTCATGCTGTACGGGCTCGCGCTCGGCACCCGGGGCGGCATCGGCGGCGCCATCGTCTACACGGCCCACCACATCACCGTACAGACGACGCTGTTCCTGGCCGCGGGCCTGCTCGAAAAGCGGTACGGGACAACGGAGTTGACGCGGCTCGGCGGCACGCTGCGCTCGGCCCCGCTGCTCGCCGCGCTCTGGTTCGTGCCCGCCATGAACCTCGCCGGGATCCCACCCCTGTCCGGGTTCCTCGGCAAGCTGGGTCTGATGCGGGCGGGCGCGGCTGCCGGTGGCGCGTGGTCGTACACGCTGCTCGCCGCCGCGGCCGTGACCAGCCTGCTGACCCTGTACGTGATGGCGAAGGTGTGGAACCTGGTGTTCTGGCGGGCCGCCCCCGCCCAACCGCCTTCCGAGGACGACGTGTTGGAGGAGAGCGACGATTCCGACTCCGAGCCGGAGGAAAGCAGCGGCGGCGGCATCTCGGCGGCGACCTCCGTGTGCGTACGCACCACCATGCGCGTGCCCCGCGTCATGACCGCGGCGACGGCCGCCGCGGTCGCCCTCGGCCTCTCCTACACGCTGCTCGCCACCCCGCTGATCGGCCTCGCCGACCGCTCGGCCGCCGAACTCCTCTCCCGGACGCCCTACGTGGAGGCGGTGCTCAACCAGTGAACTCCTCAAACCCCAGGGGCCGTTGGCGCCGCATCGACCTGCCGCTGATCGCCTGGCTCACGGTGATCTGGACGCTGCTGTGGACCGGCCTGAGCTGGGGCAACGTCATCAGCGGCGTGGTCGTCGCGATCCTGCTGTGCCTGGTCTTCCCGCTGCCCGCCGTCGAACTCGACCTGCGCCTGCGCCCGATCGGCATCGTCCGGCTCGCCGGGTACCTCCTGTACGACATGACGTCGTCCACGGTCACCGTGACCTGGCAGACGCTGCGCGGCAGGCCGGGGCCCGCGGCCGTGATCGCGGTGCCGCTGCGCTGCCGCACCGACCTGATGATCGCGGCGACCGCCGTCGCCGTGTCCAGCGTCCCGGGCGGCGCGCTCGTCGAGGTCAACGGGTCCACGGCCACCCTGTTCCTGCACGTCGTGCACGCCGACGACCCGCGGGCGGTGGACCGGGCCCGCGACGACGTGCGACGCCTGGAGACCCTCGTCGTACGGGCCTTCGGCACGCGCGAGGAGATCGGCCGGCTCAAGAATTCCACGCCGCCGGACGCACCCGACGCTCCTGAGGCATCGGACGCACCTGATGCACCCGACGCTCCCGACGCTCCCGACGCTCCCGACGGAAGGACGCCCGACGCATGAAGCTGGCCAACGACATCCTGCTCAACGGCGCGCTGGTGCTGATCGTCCTGGCCGGCGCGCTGCTCCTGGTGCGGATCTGGCGCGGCCCCTCGATGCTGGACCGGGCCGTGTCCGTCGACATCGCGGCGGTGCTCATCATCGCCGGGATCGGCGTCAACGCCGCGATCACGCGCACCAGTTACTACCTGTCGATCATGCTGGTGACCGCCTTCCTCGGGTTCACCAGTTCGGTGGCCATCGCCCGCTTCATCGCGGCGCGCGACCGGCCGGGGGTGCGCACGCGGCCCGGCGCCGTCTCCCTCAAGAAGGCCCAAGGACCCAAGGAGCGCCCGTGAACTGGCACGACGTCACCGATCTCGCCGGCTCCGTCCTGCTGTTCGCCGGGGCGGCGGTCTGTCTGACCGGCGTCATCGGCATGCTCCGGCTGCCGGACGTGCTGACCCGCAGCCACGCCGCGACCAATCCGCAGACGCTCGGCATGCTGCTGCTCGTGGCGGGCGTCGCGCTGCGCCTGCGCTCGGGCGTCGACCTGGGCACGCTCGCGCTCGTCGCCTTCTTCCAGCTCCTGACCAGCGCGGTCGCGGCCCATCTGGTGGCACGGGCCGCGTACCGCACGGGTCAGGTCGGCGAAGTCGCGCTGCTCCGCGACGAGTTGGCCTCGGCACGGGACCGGCCCTCGTCCTGACCGCGCGACCGGTCCTGGTCCTGACCCGGGTGGCTGCCCGGTGTGTGCCCGAACGCGCGCCGGAACACGTCGATGAACGCGCTCGGCGACGACCAGCCGCACAGGTTTGCCACGGTCGTCACCGGTGTGTGGTCGGCGAGCAGGATCAGCGCGTGGTGCAGGCGCAGTTGGGTGCGCCACTGCGGGAACGTCATGCCGAGGTCGCCACGGAACAGCCGGGACAGCGTACGGTCGCTCGCCCCGACCTCCCGGCCCAGTTCGGCCAGGGTACGGCGGTCGGCCGGATCGGCGTGCAGCAGGTCGCACACGGCGCTCAGCAGGGGCGTCGTCGGCGTCGGCAGGTGCAGCGGCTGTTGCGGTGACAGCTTCAGCTGGTCGAGCAACACCGCCCGCAGGCGCGCCCGTTCGGGGCTGCCGACGTCCGTGGTGTCCGGGGACCCGGTGCGCGCGTACTCGATGATCAGCTCGCGCAGCAGCGGGCCGACGGCGAGCACGGCGGGGGTGTCGAGGCCGAGCGGGTTCTCGCTCGCGGGCAGCCCCACGAAGTGCAGTTCGACGTCGCCGTGGGCCTGGTGGGCGTGCACGGTGTCGGCGGGCACCCACAGCGCGCGGGTGCCCGGTGCGACCCAGGACCCGGCGTCGGTGGTGACGGCGACGACGCCCCGGCCCGCGTAGGCGATCTGGTGGTCGTCGTGCCGGTGGGCGTCGATCTCGGCGCCGTGCGCCAGGTACCTGGTGTGCGTGGGGGCCACCGGGGTGTGCCGGACGGTGCGCCGTGGGGTGTGGCGTGAAGTGTCTCGCGCGGCGTGGCGGTTCTTCGACATTGTCTGGCAGGTTATCGGAAGCGGGACAGCGGGCCCGCTCGCGACGATGACCGGGTGCGAAAGAACACCTCCATCCCCCTGCTCTCCGTCGGGCACGCGTGCGTGGACGTCTACCAGGGCGCCGTCGCCTCGCTCGTCCCGTACTTCGTCGCCGAACGCGCGTACAGCTACGCGGCCGTGTCCGGCATCGTGCTCGCGGCCTCACTCCTTTCGTCGGTGGCGCAGCCGGTCTTCGGCCTGCTCACCGACCGCCGGGCGATGCCGTGGCTGCTGCCGCTCAGCACGCTGCTCGCGGGCGTGGGCATCGCGCTGAGCGGGGTGAGCGATTCGTACGCGGTGACCCTCGCCGTCGTCGCGGTGTCCGGGATCGGGGTGGCCGCCTACCACCCGGAGTCGGCGCGGGTGGCCCGGCTCGCGAGCCGCGGCAGCCACAGCGCGATGGCCTGGTTCTCGCTCGGCGGCAACGTCGGTTTCGCGCTGGCCCCGCTCCTGGTCGCCGCCGCGGTGGCCACGGGCGGGCTGCGGTTCACTCCCCTGCTTGCGCTGCCCGCGGCGGCCGGTGCCGCGATCTGCCTGCCGGTGCTGCGCGCGCTGGGACGGCGCGAGAACACGTCGTCCGCCACCGCGTCGACGCCCGCCAGGGACGACGTTCCGGCGTTCGTCCGGCTGTCGTTCGCGGTGGTGTGCCGCTCCATCGTGTTCACCGGCCTGAGCACCTTCGTCTCCCTGTACGCGACCCAGCGCATGGGCGGCAGCAAGGCGGCGGGCACCGCGGCCCTGTTCGTGCTCTACGTGGGCGGCGCGGTCGGCAGCGTCCTGGGCGGGGCACTGGCGGGCCGCTGGGACCGGGTCACCGTCTCGCGCTGGTCGTACTTGCTGACGGCGGCATCGGTGGCGGGCGTGGTGTGGGTGCCCGGCCCGGCGCTCTACGGCTTCCTCGCGCTGACCTCGGCCGGCCTGTACGTCCCGTTCTCACTCCAAGTCACGCTCGGACAGGACTACTTGCCCTCGCGCGTCGGCACGGCGAGCGGCATCACGCTCGGCCTCACGGTGAGCATCGGCGGCCTGGCGAGCCCCCTCATCGGCACCGTCGCCGACCACACCTCTCTGCGCACCGCCCTGTCCCCGCTCATCCTCATGCCCCTGCTGAGCTGGCTGCTGTTCCGAACGCTGCCGGAGCCGGCGGGTACGGGGGCGGGGACGGTGGCGCGCGGCGAGGCCGAGCCGGACGCCGCGGAGCGCGCCGCCCGGCGTTGAGACCTGCGCTGACGCCCAGTTGGTAGGTGCCGCCGCTATCCGACCCCGCTCAGCCGGACGCCCGTCGCCTGCGCGTCGACCACCGCGTCGCGTCCCGGCTCCGAGGCCGGTGCCACCTCGCGGACCGTCACCGCCAGGGCGTTGGCCGCGGTGAAGTAGGGGCCGATCCGCACCTGTTGGCCCCCGGCGCCCTCATGGAAGGCCGGGGGCACCGGGTCGGTCCCCTTGCGCTCGGCCACGTCCCCGCCGATGCGGCCGACGGGGATCCGGGCGCCGCGATCGACCAGGTGCAGGTCCCACAGCTCGCGGTCCTCGCCGGCGGCCCGGCACCGCTCGGCGAAGTCGGCGTACGGCACCGAGAACCACACGTGGTCGCCGGTGACCACGACCTCCGCCGACTCGAAGGCGGTGTCCTCGCCGCGCCGCGCTGCCACCACGACGGTGTCGTCACCCAGCGGCCGTCCGACGATCCGGCCCTCCACGATGAGGGCGGACCCTCCCGTGTCCACGGCGCCGATCTCGAGGTGTGCGGGGCGGGACCAGGCCCGTACGGCAAGGTGTCCCGTGCCCGTGGTGCGGGGGATGCGGGAGGTCACCTGGTCCCCGACCAACTCCGGTGTGCGGCCCACCAGTTCCGCGGTCTCCACCGTCAGGGAGTGGACCCGGCGACGTACGCCGTCGTCGGTGCGCTCCACATGGACGGCCCACTCCCCCTCGTCCAGCGCGTGCTCCCGGCCGATGCGGGCGCGCAGGGATTCCGGTTCCGGGCGGAGCGGAAGGCGCAGCGTGTCATCGCCCCGCCGCAGGAGCAGTGCGGCGTGTGGTGTGTGTACGCCGGTGATGTCCACGACGATGTCACCGTCGGTCGTGGCCCTGGTACGGGCCACGGGGTGAAAGCCGGGGGTGCGGGTGAGGCGCTTGGCGCGCCCGGGCATCAGGGCGCGGACGGCGGGTGCGAGGACCGGGCTGCGCAGGGCCGCGCGCAGGACAGGACGTGCGACGGTGCCGACGCGCTCGCGCACCACGCCGCGTACGGGTTGACGCACGCGGCCCGGTGTCGTCGCCGGATCGAGGCCTCGGGGGCCGCCCAGCTCCGCCACCAGGCCGAGGAACCGTTCGGCCGCCGTCCGCGGCGTGAAGGTCAGCGCCTTCGCCCGCGCCGCCTCCGCCATCGCGTGGCGCCGCTCGTCGTCCGCGATCAGGTCGAGCAGCGCGGCGGCGAGCGCCTTCTGGTCGCCGGGCTGCACCAGGTATCCGTCGCATCCGTCGTCGATGATCTCGCCGGGCCCGTACGGGCAGTCGGTGGCGACCACGGGCAGGCCCGCGTGCATGGCCTCGACGAGGGTCATGCCGAAGGATTCGGCGTTCGACGAGACCGCCGCGATGGATCCCTTCGACCACTCCGGCTCGATGGGGGCGACGGCACCCATGAGCCGCACGTGATGGTGCAGCCCCGCCGCCATGACCTGCTCGCGCAGCCGCCCCGCGAGGCGGCCCCGGCCGTAGAGGCGCAGCGACCAGTCGGGGCGCTCGGCCACGACGTGCCCGAAGGCCTCGACGAGCAGGGAGTAGTTCTTCACGGGAATGAGGCGGCCGGCCGCCACGACCACTTTGTTGCGTCCGGTCGACGGGGCGACGTCCGGGACGGGGACGCCGTTGGGGATGCAGCGGATCTCGGTGTCGACCCCGGGCAGGGCTTCACGGTAGCTCTCGGCGTCGGCGTAGGAGACGGTGATGAAGGCGTCGAGGCCGGCGATCGCCTCGTCCTGCGCCGACTGGATGGCCGGCTTCTGCATACTGCGCGTCAGGTGTTCCTGCCCGATGCGCAGTGCGTGGCGGGGGCCGTACTCGGCGAGCAGCACATTGATGCCCGGCCGTGTCCCCACGATCACGTCGGCGTCGGTGCTGTTCAGCCACTCGACGATGCGTCTGTCGGTGAGGGTGCTGGAGTGGGCGTAGGGGCCGTCGGCGCGGAGATAGAGCCGCGAGGGAGAGGCCTCTGGATCGTGTTCCGGATCGAAGGCCGCGGAGCCGCGCCGCGCCTCGACGAGCGGGAGGATCCTGACTCCGGGTGCCGGCTTCAGCGCGGGGTGTTCCCTGCTTCGCACGACCGATGCGATCTCTACTTCGTGGCCCGCCTCGGCGAGCGCGCCCGCGAGATTCATCGTGGAGCGTATGGTGCCGCCGATGCCGTAGGCATTGAAGATCAGAAAGCTGACTTTCATCCGTGGGACGCCCGTTCTGTGGTGCTGGGACTGACGCGTGGGTTGACGTCTCCCGTCACATTAAATGCCCGGATCCCGACATATGCGACTTTGGGCGTTGTGTCGCATGCCAAGTTTTGGCCGATAACGGGCAGTTGGGCGTCCGGTCGGTTACGGGCGGGGGTGTCTCCCGGCAAGGCCGCACCCGGTCACAGGCCGCCCACGAGGATCTCGCCGTTCTCCTCCCGGGCCGGATAGATCTTGATCGGCTTCACCGCCGGTGGCGACAGCGGCTCACCGGTGGCGAAGTCGAAGACGCTGCCGTGGCAGGAGCAGCGCAGCCCGTCCTCGGTGACCTTGCCGGCGGACAGGTGGCAGGCGAGGTGGGTGCAGTAATTGGCGCTGACGTGGACATCGCCCTCGAAGCGGGAGACCGCGAGTTCGAGGTCGCCGACGAAGAAGCGGCGTACGACGCCTTCGGGGACCTGGCCGGAGCGGGCCACCTTCACATATTCGAGTTCCGTCGCCACTGTCAGTTCCCCCCTGTCCCGGCCGCGTCGGCGACCGGCTCCGCGCGCTCCATGAGCTCCATGAGTTCCATCAGGTCCGTGTCCTCGTCGGCGAGGAGATCGGGGTCGGGGCGCGCACCCCGGGCGATGAGCTCCTTCGCCGCGTACACGTCACCACCGCGCTCGGCCGCGAACGCCGCCCTGAGGACGCCGTCGGCCAGGTAGAAGGCGATGAAGTCGCGCTCGTCGGGCGAGCCGCGGACCACCAGGCGGTCCCAGCCGTGGGGGTCTCCGCAGTGCTGGAGATTGAGGCCGAACTGTTCGGACCAGAACCAGTGCGGGTCGTCGTACACCACGTCGCGGCCGAGGATGTTCTTCGCCGCGGCCATCGCCTGCTTGTTGGCGTTGTCGAAGTGTTCGACGCGCACCCACCGCTCGTACAGGGGGTGCTTGTGGTTGGCGACGTCGCCGGCCGCGTACACGCCGGGCACGCCGGTGCGGCAGTGTTCGTCGACGAGGACACCGTCCGAGACGGACAGGCCGGAGGCACGGGCCACGTCGGTGTTGGGGAGCGCGCCGACCGCGACGACCACGGCGTCGCCAGCCACTTCCAGCCCGCTCGCCGTGGTGACCACGACCGCGTCCGGTGTCGTACGCACCGTGCTGACGGTCTCACCGGTGTGCAGCTCGACCCCGCCCGTGCGCTGCACATCCGCGCAGAACGCGCCGAGTCGAGGGCCGAGCACGCCCGCCAGCGGCACCTGTCCCTGTTCCAGGACGACCGGGGTGACGCCCCGGGCGAGCGCCGTGGAGGCGACCTCCGAGCCGACGAAGCCGGCGCCGACGATCACCACGCGCCCGCCGGGGCGCAGGAGTTCGCGCAGGCGCAGTGCGTCGGCCATGCCGCGCAGGTGCACGATCCGCTCGTCGTCCTCGGGTACCCCCGGCAGCCGTCGGGCGCGGGCCCCGGTGGCGAGGAGCACGCGGTCGGCGGGGACGCGGGTGCCGTCGGCGAGCTCCACGGCGCGGCCCGCCGTGTCGATGCGGCGGGCCTCGGCGCCGAGGCGGAGCGCGATGTCGTTGTCGCGGCACCAGTCCTCGGAGAGCAGTGCGGCGTCCTCGGGCTGCTGCGAGCCGTCCAGGAGTTCCTTGCTGAGCGGCGGGCGCTGATAGGGGGCGTACGGCTCGTCGCCGATCAGCGTGATGGTTCCGCTGAAGCCGCGGCGGCGCAGGGTGCGGGCGGCGACCGCCGCGCTCTGACCCGCGCCGACCACGGCGACGCTGCGGGGGGTGTCGGGCTGCTCGGGCATGGGGCTCACTCCTGTACGGGCAGGGCCGCCGCGGCGGCGGCGGCGAGGGACGCTGGGTTCGCGGCGTACACCTGGACCCGACCCTCCGCCACCCGCACCGGATAGCCGGGCTGGCACTCGTCCCGGTCGTCCGCCCGGCCGGTGCGCAGGTCGAAGGCCCACTGGTGGCCGGGGCAGATGAGGCGGCCGTTCAGCACGGTGCCGCGGGACAGGGCCTTGCCCTTGTGCACGCAGGCGTCGGCGAACGCGTAGATCTCGCCGGCGTCGTGGAAGAGGGCGATACGGGTGTCGCCGACGGTCACGAGTTTCTTGCGGCGCCTCATGACGTCGGCGAGTTCGGCGACGTCCACCCAGTCGGACATGGGCTCCCTCCCTTTCTTTCGGTCCAGGTCTGTGGGGTACGAAAGGGGGCGGCACAGGACGCCCCCTTTCGGCCTTTCCGCTACGCGACCGGGGCCTGTTCCAGGTCCGGGCCGACATACGTGTCGTACAGCGCCTTCGTGTACGCGAAACGCATCTCGGCGCCCCAGCGCACGAATTGCAGGCAGCGCTGCTGCAATTGCGGGGTGTCGGCGTGGTCGAGCACGATCTGGTAGCCGCGTTCGCCGTGCACGACATCGGAGGTGATGTGGAGTTCGAAGAACTCGATCTCGTCCTCGGTGAATCCGTAGGAGCCGCGCAGCGGAATGATCTGTTTCTTGTAGATGCTGGGGACCTGCGATTCGAGGCCGACGACGAGCGCGGCGGTCGCGACGACGAAGTGTTCGCGCATCGCGACGGCGTAACACCAGGACTGGAGACCGCGGGTGACCGCGTTCATGTTGGACGGGTCCTCGACGCGCTCGCGCGTGGTGCCGCAGGCCTCGGCAAAGCGGATGAGGAGGTCGGTGTGGCGGATGTCCGCGATCTCCTCCTCGTACATGTTCTGGAGGGTGAAGTCCTTGGCGCCGGTGAATTCGTCCGGGGTGTTTCCGTAGATGTAGCCGAGGTAGTCGGCGAACGGGCCGACGTAGTGATAGTGGTTCTCGGCCCAGCGCGCGAAGTGCTCCCGCTTGAGTTCGCCGTCCGCCCATGCCCTGCTGAAGGAGGCGTTCTTGGCCTCACGGCCCTTGATGGCATCTTCGAGAGCGGTACGGAATTCGTCCCTGGAGAGAAGCTCGGTCATGTTGCGGCGTCCTTTCCGCTTTCCGGGTGACTCCAAAGTAGGTGCGGCGGGTTGAGGGGTGGATGGTGTTTGTGCACAGGCCCCGCGGCGATCTCTGTGCACAGTGCCCCGTACGTCAGAACAGCACCGTGGCGAGCGCCGTCGCCGCCGCGAGTCCCGCGACCACCGGCAGGAAGCAGTGGCGTACGAGTTCCTGCACGGGCACCCGTGCCACGCCGGCGACGGCGAGCAGCGAGGACCAGGCGATGAGGGTGCCACCGCCGGTCCACACCGAGCCCATCTGGCCGACGGCGGCCAGCGTCGCCGGGTCGGTGTGCGCGGCAGGGCCGAGCGCGCCGGCCAGCGATCCGGTCAGCGGCAGGCCCGCGAAGCCGGAGCCCTCCAGGCCCGTGATCATGCCGATGATCAGGATGGCGAACGACAGCATGAAGCCGTTGTCGGGGATGTGCTGGTCGACGGAGGCCACCAGGTCGAAGAGGAGCGCCGGGGGCTTGGCGTCGTGGACGCCCGTGATCCGCGAGATGAACTCGGCGTTCCCGAGGAAGAAGAAGCCCGCGATGGGCACGACGACACCCATCGCCTTGAACGCGAACACCAGGCCGTCCACGACGTGGGAGGCCGCGGTGGTCAGTCCGTGGCTGCCGTCGATGCTGAAGACCGCCGCGAACAGCAGCAGCATCGCGACACCGCCGACGAGCCCGGCCGCCTCGTCGCCCTGCACCTCGCCGACCACGTTCGTGAACTTGCCGAGGAGCATGTAGCCGACGATGGCGGCGAAGGTGAGCGGGACGAGCACGGCGAACAGGCGTGAGCGGCGCACCGGTTCGGGCTTCGGGGGCACCGCGGCCGTCTCCGGGGAGGGTTCGAGTACCTGCGTGGCGGTGTCCGCGTCGGTGGCGGCGCGTGTCGCGGCCGCGGCGGCCGCTCCCTTGCCGATGCCGCGCGCTCCGGGCGAGCCGCCGAGCTGCACCTCGGCGCCACTGTCCAGCCCGTTCTTCCGGGCGAGCCAGCGCAGTTCGTTCTCCTCGCCGGCCACGCCGAAGGAGCGCCGCCCGCGCAGGTACAGGCAGGCCAGCGCCACCGCGCCGGTGATCAGCGAGAGCACCATCGCCCGGTCCGCGACCGCTCCGGTGCCCACCCCCGCGGCCTTCGCGGAGAGCCCCGGCGCGACCTGGATGACGTAGTCGCTGGAGAGCGCCATGCCCTGCCCCGCGACGGCCATCACCGCGCCCGCGGTCATCGCGGGGAGCCCGGCCCGGATCGCGGCGGGCAGCAGGATCGCGCCGATGAGGGGCACGGCGGGCGTCGGCCAGAAGAAGAGACTGATGAAGTACGTGGCGGCGGCGATGGTCAGGAAAGCGGCCCGGCCGCCCCGCATGAGTCCGCGGAACGGCCGCACCATGCGCTGCTCGGCGCCCATCGCACGCAGGCCGCCGAGCAGCGCGGTGATGATGGCGATGATCAGGAAGATGGAGAAGAGCTGACCGGCGGCCGTCAGGCTCGCGCTGAAGATCGAGGCGAGTCCCTTGACGAGGTCGCCGCTGTAGGCCCAGGCCGTCAGGAAGGTGGCGAGGACGGCCGGGACGACGATGTTCCGGCGCGCGATCATCACGCCGATGATGACGACTACCCCCGCGAGATACGTCCAGTGCGCAGCAGTGAGTTCCACGTCCGCACTCCCTACCCGGCGCCCGGCGCTGCGGGGCCGAAGTCCGTTGGTTGTCGGGTGGTTGACGGGCATGCTGACGACCCCGGCTGCCAGGCCACAGGGGGACGATGCACATTGTCGGCGACATTATTTGTGCAGTGTGCGGGCCCGTGACAGCTCCCGTTTCCGATGGATTTCCGGCCGGTCACGCGCCGGGCGCGGGCGGCCGTCGCTGTGCGAAGTGCCCTGCGGCGCACCGAGATCGAGGGCTCCTTGCACGTGGCTCGCGGCGGGTGGGTCCAGGCATACTCCGGGCATGATCGCCACCCGCCTCGGTCTGCTTCCCCTGCTCACCGCGACGTTGACCACGACGATGGCGAACACCGTGGTCAACGTCCCCATGACGGCGATCCTGGCCGATCTGGGGGCACCGCTCGGCCGGGGTGTGCTCGTCGCGACCGCGTTCCCGGTGACACTGGCGGCACTGATGCCGCTGTCCGGGTGGCTGGGCGACCGGTTCGGGCACCGGCGGGTGCTGTGCGCGTCGATGGCGTCGATGATCCTCGGCGCGGCGGGCGCGGCGCTCGCCCCGAACCTGCCGCTGCTCGTGGCCTTCCGCATGCTGCAGGGCCTGTCCGCGGCGCCCGTACTGCCGGTGGTGATGGTCCTCGTCGTGCAGGTGCTCGGCGAGGAACGGCGCGGCAGGGCACTGTCGTTGTGGGCGGCCGCGAACGGGGCGGGGCAGGCGCTCGGCCCGACCACGGGTGGCCTCCTCGCCGAACTCCTGGGATGGCGTGCGGTGTTCTGGCAGATCGTGCCACTGTCCGTACTCGTGGTGGCCGGCGGGTGGCTGCTGCTCCCCCGCGACGACCGCTCGCGGACGCGGCCGCGGCTGGACGGGGCGGGTGCGCTGACACTGACGTGCGGGGCGGCGCTGCTGCTCGTCGCGGCCTCGGCGCTGCCCTCGCAGGGGGCCGGTGCGCCGGTGGTGTGGGGTGCGGCGGTTGCCGGGGTGCTCGCGCTCACGGCCTTCCTGCTGGTCGAGCGGGGGCGGTCCGCGCCTTTCCTGCGCCCCCGCCATCTTGCCGAACTCCGCTATGTGCGCTCGTCGTTCGCGGCGGCGGCGCAGATGTTCGTCCTCGGCGCGGTGCTGCTGGCCACCCCCGCGTATCTCGTGGGCACCCGGGGCATGTCGCAGTCCCGTACCGGCCTGGCCGTCCTGGCGCTGCCGCTGGCGATGGCATCGCTGGCACCGGTGGCCGGGCGGTGCACGGAGCGGTTCGGTGGCCGGGGTGTCATGCGGTGGGGTCTTGCGGTGCTGTGCGCGGGGGCGGTGCTGCTCGCGGTCGGGACCGGGGCGGGCACGGGGGTCCGGCCGGTGGTGGCGGCGCTCGTGCTGACCGGGGCCGGGATCGCGTTCGTCCAGACCCCGGCGGCCACCGGTGCCTCGCGTTCGACGGCCGGGCGTACGGGGGCGGGTCTCGGCCTGTTCAGCCTGATCCGCTTCGGTGCGACGTCGCTGGGGGCGGCGTCCGTGGCACTGCTGGGAACCCAACCGGCAGGCCTGGTGCGCGTGTTCGGGGTGTGTGCGGGGCTCGCGGCGGTCGGGGTCGTCGTGGCATCGCTCGGACGTGACAGCGGCGCCTCCCGGAGAACCGGCCCACCTACGCCGGCGGCGCCAGCTCCGCCTGCAGCACCCGCAGCGAGTCGTTCAGCGTCTCGATCCGATGGGCGAGCCACACCGTGAACTGCGTCTCCGCCACCCGTACATCCATGCCGAGGGCCCGCGAGGCGCGCTCCAGCTTGTACAGCATGGTGTTGCGGTGCAGTTGGAGGCGGCGGGCCGCCGCGTTGAGGTTGCCGGACTCGGCTATGTAGGCGAGCACCACCTCCTCCAGGTTCCCGGTCTGCCCGTCCGCCCGGCGCAGCGGTTCGAGCACCTCGTGGGCGAACTCCCGGCCCTGCGCCGAGTTCGCCGCCGCCTCGACCGCCGCGAAGACCTGCAGCTCGTCGTAGCCGCACACCTCCGCCACCCGTACCCGCCCCGACAGCTCCAGCGCGATCCGCGCCTCCCGGTAGCTCGCCGCGACGCCCGCCGCCCCGGGCGCGGCCCGCCCGTGCGTCACCTGCACGCCGCTCGACATGCGCTCCGACACGAGCCTCTGGAGCTGCCGCCCGAACCGCGCCTGCGCCCCCTTGCCGCCCGTCTCGGGGCTGAACTCGGCGACCACGACCAACAGTTGACCCATCAACGCCGCCATCGTGAAACCGGGGCCGCCGCGCAGCGCACCCACCGCACGCGGCAGGGACTGCGCCCTGACCGGGCCCGCGTACGGCACCGAGGCGACGAACACCGCGTGCTCCGCTTCCGTGTCGAAGCGGTAGTGCCGTGACCTGGCCCCGAGTTCGTGCACATCGGTGAAGCGGCCGTGCACGAGGGTGTCGAGGAAGTCGTCGCGCGAGCGTTCCTCCGCCTCGACGACGGAGCGCTGTCGCAGGATCTCGGAGGCGACGAGGGGCGCGCCCTGCTCGACGATCACCCGGTGCTGGGCGAGGTCGTGCGCGGCGGGCGCCGACGGCGGTTCCACGACGGCGACCGTCCCGTACGGTTCACCCGCCACCCTCACGGGTGCGGTGACCACATGCACCGGCTCCTCGCCCCAGGTGACATCGAGGTCGGTGGCGGTGGCGGTGGCGGTGGCGTGGCCGTGTCCCGGTGCCGACTCCGCGAGCGGCCCCTGCTCGATGTGCACCCTGTCCGCGAGTTCCTGCCACCGCGCGTCCGTTGCGGCCCGCTCCCGCTCGGCACGGGACAGGAGTTGGCCCGCCTCGTCCATGATGAGCACGGTGGCGCCGGCGAGCGTGGCCATGGACCGGGCGAGCGCGGGGAGCCCCGAGCCGGACGCGAACACCTCCCCCAGTGTGCGGTGTACGCGCACGCCGTACTCCAGCACATGGGCGCTGTCCGCGATCGTCTTCGTCGCCACCAGACGCCCGATGTGGTGGTACGTGGCCTCGGGTGCGAGCCGCACCAGCGGCAGGTCCGCGGCGTCCGCCGCCCGCATCAGCGGCCCGAAGTCCGGTTCCGCACGCGGCTGCGGGCGGGCGAGGACGGCGGTGACGCCACGTGCGGCGAGCCCGGCGAGCAGGCGGCGGCAGTCGGGCGCGCAGGTCAGCTCGGCCACCGACGCGAACACCACGATCCCGGCCAGGTCCGCGCCCGCCGCGGGCCGCTCGGGCCCGGGCCCCGGCGGTAGTTCCGCCAGCGGCAGACACCAGCTCACCGCCTGCCGCAGTCCGGCCTTCCCGCCGAGGAGCCGCCCTCCGACGGCGGGCTCGGCGAGAAGCCTTTCGACCGTCAACTCCCTTTTGTGCGCTACGTCGTGTGCCATCTGCCTACATCCTCCTGCGGCGAAGGTGCGGAATGTACGAAGCCGCCCGGCACCTTCGCGACGAATGCTGGGGGCACGGGAAAACGCCGATGACGCGGTCGGGGCCGACGAGAACGTGGAGGTCATCTTGACTCAGAAGCTACTTGCGCACCAGACCACCTCCCAGCACCGCCCACCGGCGGTGGTGACGTCCTTCGACCCGACCGCCCCGCACCGGCAGGTCACCGAAGTACCCGCTTCGACCCCGGCCGACGCGGCCGACGCGGTGCGCACGGCGGGGCTCGCCTTCCCCTCCTGGGCCGACGCGACGGCGGGCCGCCGCGCGGAGGCGCTGCACGGCGCGGCGGCGGGGCTCGCCGAGGACGCCGCGGGGATCGCCGCGCTGATCTGCGCCGAAGAGGGCAAGACGCTCGGCGCCGCGCGCGGTGAAGTGGCCAAGGCCGTCGAGCAGTTCAGGCTCGCTGCGCAGTTGGCCTTCATGGTCGAGGGCATCACGTACCCCGCCGAGTCCGCGGGTGTCTCGGCCTGGACGCTACGTGTCCCGCTCGGCGTCGTCGTGGCGATCACGCCGTGGAACTTCCCGCTGTCGCTCGCGGCCCGCAAGCTCGCCCCGGCGCTCGCGGCCGGCAACACGGTGGTGTTCAAGCCGTCGCCGGTGACACCGGGCGTCGGCGCGCGGCTCGCCGCGGCCTGCCATCGCGGCGGGGTGCCGGAGGAGGCGCTGCGGGTCGTGCAGGGCGACGATCCGGAGGCGATGGCGGCACTGGCCGGTGCGCCGGAGGTCCGTGCCGTCAGCTTCACCGGCTCGGACCGGACGGGCGCCCTGCTCCACCGCACCGTGCGCCCCGGTGTGCGTACGCAGTTCGAACTCGGCGGTCACAACGCGACGTTGGTGTGCGCCGACGCCGACCTGGAACACGCGGCGGCCGAGGTGGCGGCGGGCGCCTTCGGCCTCACGGGGCAGGTGTGCACGGCGACGGACCGGGTCCTGGTGGACCGTTCCGTGGCGGCCGAGTTCACCGAACTGCTGGCGGAGCGCACCGCGAAGCTCACCGTGGGACCCGGCGATGACCCGGCCGCGGCGATGGGCCCGGCCGCCACGTCGGCCCAGCGGGAACGGGTGAGCGCTCTGCTGGACTCGGCGCTCGCGGCGGGCGCCCGGGCGGTCGCGCGGGGCAGCCTGATCCCCGGCGCGGACCCGGCGGGACACTGGCTGCTGCCGACCCTCCTCGCCGACGTCCCGGCCGACCACCCCGTGAACACCGCCGAGGTCTTCGGACCGCTGCTCTCCGTCGTTCCGGTGGATGGTCCCGACGAGGCGCTTGCCGCCCTCAACGACGACGCCCACCGGCTCGTGACCGCCGTGCACACCCGCGATCTCGGCAGGACGGCCCGCTTCGTGCGCGCCGCGCGGCACGGCATCGTCAAGGTCAACCAGCGCACCACCGGCAACGGCGTCGCTCCCCCCTTCGGCGGCTGGGGCGCCTCCAGCTCCGGCGCGTTCCCGGAGGGCGGCCGCTCGGCGCTGGAGTTCGTGACCGACACGAAGACGGTCTACTGCGACGCACTCACCACCCGCTGACCCCTACGCCCCCCTGGGAGGAACGCATGCACACCATCCACCGCCTCACCCTCGAAGACGCCGTGATCATGCTGGAGGCCGCCGAGGCCGAGGCCGCGCGGGTCGGCGTGAAGCAGACGATCTGCATCGCCGACGACGGCGCCCACCCCATCGCGCTGCACCGGATGACCGGCGCCCGCCTCACCGGCGTGGAGATCGCCATCGCGAAGGCGTTCACGGCGGCGGGCCACCAGCGCGCCACCCACCTCTTCAACGAGACACCGAAGGGGCCCGCCCTCCCCGGCAACGAGGCCTTCGGCATCCAGCACATGCACCCCGGCCGGTTCGCCGCGTTCGTCGGCGGCTTCCCGATCGTGTACGAGGGTCAGGTCATCGGCGCCGTGGGCGTCAGCGGGGGCAACGGGGAGCAGGACAAGGCGGTCGGCGCGGCGGCGCTCGCCGCGTTCGAGGAGAAGGTGGCGGTGCGCCGCCAGTGACACGCGCCTCCCCTTCCGGTTGATAGGCAAGCTCACACTTGCCTATGCTGGCGTCGTGGCCGATGACCTGTTCAGAGCCTTGGCCGACCCCACTCGCCGCACGATCCTCGACGAGCTGACGGAGAAGTCGGGGCAGACCCTGTTCGAGATCTGCTCACGGCTGGCCATGAAGCACCGGCTGAGCCTGTCGCGGCAGGCTGTCTCGCAGCATCTCGCCGTGCTGGAGACGGCCGGGCTCGTCGAGACACGGCGGGAGGGGCGCTACAAGTTCCACGACCTGAACACCGCCCCGCTGCGCCGGATATCGGAGCGGTGGCTCAAGCCAGCAGCCCCTGCACAGGACCCGGAAGAGAGCACCCCATGAAGATCCACATGACGAGCGTCTTCGTCGACGACCAGGCCAAGGCCGCGCACTTCTACACCGAGATCCTCGGCTTCCAGAAGAAGCACGACGTGCCCGTGGGCGAGACCGACCGCTGGCTGACCGTCGTATCGAGCGAGGAGCCCGGCGGCACCGAGCTCCTCCTGGAGCCGGCGGGCCACCCGGCCGTGAAGCCCTACCGCGACGCGCTCATCGCGGACGGCATCCCGCTCGCCCAGTTCGCCGTCGACGACGTGCGGGCCGAGTACGAGCGGCTGACCGCGCTCGGCGTGCGCTTCACGCAGGAGCCGCTGGAGATGGGCCCGGTCACGACCGCCGTGCTCGACGACACCTGCGGCAACCTCATCCAGATCGCGACGGAGCCCGCGGACCCCCAGTAGAGCCGCTTTCCGGTTACGCGCGCCGCCGCCGTCCGAAGACCGCGATGCCCGTGGCGACGGCGGCGGCGATCAGCCCGATCCCGCCGAAGATGAGCGGCAGCAGCCACAGCGAGAGAAACCCGTTGATCTGCGCGTCCTCGGGGTCGTCGGCCCGGTACAGCACCTCGACGCGCTCCCCCTCCTCGTACGAGGGCGGGTTGGAGCCCGTCGAGCTGCGGAAGGTGTGCGGGGTGCCGTCCGCGGTGGTGAACTCGACGACCGGATACGCCGAGGGCTTGTCCCGCTCCCGGGTCTTGCGCGTCACGCCGATGTGGCTGTCGCGCCACTCCACGGCCACGACCCGGCCCGTCGTACGGTCGGCCTCCCGCAGCAGCGAGACCGACGACCACGCAAGGATCAGCCCGACCACCAGGAAGATCCCGCCGAACGCCGACACCCCCAGCACGACCCATCGTCGTACCGCCCGCCCCTGCACCTGAACCTGCACGCCGCGCCCCTCACTCGTCCGAAGAGGAGGGACGTTATCGCAGACGGAAGTGGTCAGTTGCTGCCGGTGAGTTCGCCGCTCAGCTTTCCGTGCAGGGCCGCGCTGTCCGGGTTGAAGCCGACGATCTCGACGCTCTTGCCGCGCTCCGCGTACTTGGTCTCGATCGCGTCGAGCGCGGCGACCGACGAGGCGTCCCAGACATGTGTAGCGGAGAGGTCGATGACGACCTTGTCGGGGTCGCCTGCGTAGTCGAACTGGGTCACCAGGTCGTTGGAGGAGGCGAAGAAGAGCTCACCGGTGACCGAGTAGACGACCTGGCCGCCGTCGGGGTCGGTGACCGAGGTGACGTTCGCGACGTGGGCGACGCGCCGGGCGAAGATGACCATCGCGGTGATCGAGCCGACGACGACACCGATCGCGAGGTTTCTGGTGGCGACCACGACCACGACGGTCAGCACCATCACGACGATTTCGCCGGCCGGCATCCGCTTCAGCGTCTTCGGGGCGATGGAGTGCCAGTCGAACGTCGCGAAGCACACCATCACCATGACGGCGACCAGGGCGCCCATCGGGATCTCGGAGACGACGGGCCCGAAGACCACGCAAAGGATCATAAGGAACACGCCCGCGAGGAACGTGGAAAGGCGGGTCCTGGCGCCGGACACCTTTACGTTGATCATCGTCTGCCCGATCATGGCGCAGCCGCCCATGCCGCCGAAGAAGCCGGTGACGATGTTGGCGATGCCCTGCCCGATCGACTCGCGGGTCTTGGACGAGCGGCTGTCGGTGATCTCGTCGACCAGCTTCGCCGTCATCAGGGACTCCATGAGCCCGACGAGTGCCATGGCGAGCGCGTACGGCGCGACGATCTTCAGCGTCTCCAGGGTGAACGGCACGTCCGGCAGCCCGGGCACGGGCAGCGAGGAGGGCAGCGCGCCCTTGTCGCCCACGGTCGGCACCGCGATCCCGGCGGCGACGGTGATGACGGTCAGGATGACGATGGAGACGAGCGGGGCGGGGACCGCCTTGGTGACCTTCGGGAAGAACACCATCAGCGCGAGCCCGGCGACGATCAGCGGGTAGACGGCCCACGGCACGTCCGTCATCTCGGGCACCTGGGCCATGAAGATCATGATGGCGAGCGCGTTGACGAAGCCGACCATCACGCTGCGCGGCACGAACCGCATCAGCTTCGCCACGCCGAGCGCGCCGAGGACGATCTGGAAGACACCGGCCAGGATCACCGCGGCCACCAGATAACCGAATCCGTGCTCCCGGTTGAGCGGCGCGATCACCAGCGCGACGGCGCCGGTGGCCGCCGAGATCATGGCGCGCCGCCCGCCGACGATGGAGATGGTCACGGCCATCGTGAACGCGGCGAAGAGACCGATCTGCGGATCGACGCCCGCGATGACCGAGAACGAGATCGCCTCGGGGATCAACGCGAGCCCCACCACGAGTCCGCCCAGGATCTCGGTGCGCCACACCTTCGGGTCGGACCACCAGTCGGGGCGCAGGCCGCGCAGCCGGGCGGCCGGTGACGGAGCGGAAGGGGCGGGAGAGGGGGACAAGAGAAAGTAACCTGTCGTGGTCGGGCACACCGGCGTCACGCGGCCTGTGCGAGCGGGAGGACGGGCGGCGTGCGGCCAACCCTGACATTCGACAACTCTACCCTAACGTTAGGGTAGAGATCGGCGTCGCCGAGTGTGGCCCCGGTGACACCACACGGACACGGCACGGCACGCAGACACGGAGAAAGGCGCCGCGTGAGCAGCGAGCACATGCAGATCGGCGAGGTCGCCACCCGGACCGAGCTGTCGTTGCGCACCATCCGGCACTACGAGGAGACGGGCCTCGTCATCCCGTCCGCCCGCTCGCAGGGCGGCTTCCGCCTCTACACCGAGCACGACGTGGCCCGCCTCATGGTGATCCGCCGCATGAAGCCGCTCGGCTTCACCCTCGACCAGATGCGGGACCTGCTGGACGCCACGGACCGCCTCGACGCGAGCCCGCCGCCCGAGGGCGACGAGCGCGAGCAACTCCTGGACCGGGTCCGCCACTTCGAGCAGGCGGCGGCCGATCGGGTCGCGGATCTGCGCAAACAGCTGGGCCGTGCGGAGGAGTTCGCGGGCACGCTGCGTGAGCGCCTGGACGGGGCCGGGGCGGCGTGACCCGGCACGGCGGCGACAAGGCGGCGTGACCCGGCGCCGGCGGCGATAACCGGTACCGCGCCCTGTCGGTGCGTGCCAGGATCACGCCATGACACGCACCGATATGCCGCCGTCCTGGGACGAGCGCACGATGCTCACGACCTTCCTCGACTACGCCCGCGCCACGGCCGTCGCCAAGTGCGCCGACCTCGCACCCGAGCACGGGGGCGCGGCGCCGCTGCCCGGCTCGCCGCTCATGACCCTGGGCGGCCTGATCAACCACCTCCGGTGGGTCGAGTACCACTGGTTCCAGGTGATCTTCCTCGGCGAGGAGGACGCGGGCCCGTGGACGGACGAGGACCCGGACCGCGAGATGCGGCTCGGAGCCGAGACCCCCGTCCCCCAACTCGTCGCCGAGTACGAGGAGCAGAGCGCCCGCTACCGTCAACTGGCCGCGGACACGGACCTGTTGGCGACGGCAAAGCGTCCGATCAGGGACGGCACGCATGTCTCCCTCGGCTGGATCCTGATGCACCTGATCGAGGAGACCTCGCGCCACAACGGGCACATCGACATCCTGCGGGAGATGGCGGACGGCGCGGTGGGCGACTAGGCCGGCCGCCGACCACGAGTCACTACACCTCCCGGCAGCGGTCCCTGACCTCCGGTAGTGGCTGGAAGCCGGCCGCCTTGTAGGTGGCCACGGCCGCGGTGTTGGCGCTCGGCGTGCCCACGAGGGCGCTCGACGCGCCGAGTTCGCGGAGCGCGGCCGCCGCGGCGACGGAGATCGCCGCCCCGTGACCACGGCCGCGGTGGTCCCGGTGCACCCCCATGGGTTCGAGCAGCCCGGGCCGACCCGGCCCCGCCGACCACACGGTCACCGCCGCCACCGCCGCACCCTCGTCGTCGTACGCGAGCAGACACCGCGCCTGCGCGTACGGCGCCCCGGCCGCCATCGCGTGCCACTGCGCCCCGCTGAACCTCGACCCGTCGAACGCCGCCCGGTGCACCGCGGCGTACGCCTCCGCCCGCTCCGCCCCCGCGACCTCGATCCGCACGGCCGGGGGCCGGACCGGTTCGCTGAGATCGCGCCGCAACGGCGTCCACGCCTCGCCGGTACGCCAGCCGGCCCCGGCCAGGAAGTCGTGCAGCAGGACGCCCCGGGGAGCCTCGATATCGACCGACCCCTCCGGCAGGACCCCACGCTCCCAATCGCCCACGTCGGCGAGCAACTGCCGCGCCAGTTCCGGGTCTTGATGGGCTTCGGGCGCCAGCGTCAGCCGCAGTAGGGTGGGGCCGTCCAGCAGTCCGACGGCGAGGACCCGACCGCCGCGACGCCACGTCCGCACGTCCGCCGCGGTGCGCTCCGCGCCGGTCCGCCAGTACCAGCCCAGGTCGCCGGGGTGCAGCTGCATCGGTGCCGCGTCGTGCTGCCATGTGCGCAGTACGCCGACGACGTCACCCAGCTCGTCGACTTCCGGTGTCACCAACTCGATGGCCATGCAGGTGATGACACACCACGGGGCGCGGTGTGCGCATCTGAATTCCGTCAGTCCTTGAGGCTCAGTCCTTGAACCGCTCGTCGTCCATCCCCGCCATGAGCGCCTGATGGCTGCGCCGCACGTGTTCGCGCATCACGCGCTCCGCGCCGTCGCCGTCCTTGGCGCGGATGAGGTCGAGGACGCGGTGGTGCTCGTGGTCGGACTCGGTGAGGCGGCCGGGCTGGGACAGGGACGTGCGGACGAGGCGGGCGTAGGCGAGCTGGTTCATCAGGGTGCGGTAGTGGGCCTCCAGCTTGGAGTTGTCGGCCCCGACCATGATCAGCTCGTGGAAGTCGTGCACCAGCTTCTCGTACTGCTCCGAGTCGCCGGCGCGCACCGCCTCGTCGGCGGCGCTCATGTTGGCGGCGAGGCGTTCCACCTCGGGGACGTTGCCGCGGAAGGCGAGGAGGCGGGCCGCCGCGCCCTCGAGGAGCTCCTTCATCTGGAAGAGCTCCGTGATCTCGCGGCGCGAGGGCACCGCGACGAACGTGCCGACCCGCGGGCGCACCTCCACCAGGCCCTCGATCTGGAGCTGCTTGAGGGCTTCGCGGATCGGGGTGCGGCTGACGCCGAAGGTCTGCGACAGCGTCATCTCGGAGAGGCTGGAGCGTGGCGGCAGCTCTCCGCTGATGATCATCCGGCGCAGCTCTTCGGCGACCTTCGCCTGCATGCTGGTCTGCTGGAGCGGCCTGCGTGCGAGGTGCTTGGGCTCTTGCATGGCACGAGAACCTAGTCTTCGGGGACGCGTGGCGTCAATTGACGGGGAATCCCGGAATTGCCATGCAAGAGGGCGGGCAATGCCGTGTGGGCGGGTGGCCTACTGGAAGGCCGGGACGACCTCCTTGATGAACAGCTTCAGCGACTCGCGCTTCTCCTCGTGCGAGAGGGTGTTGTCGATCCAGAAGCTGTACTCGTCGACGCCCAGCTCCTCGTAGCCGCGCAGCCGCTCGATGACCTCGGCGGGCGTGCCGATCATGGCGGTCCTGCGCAGGGCCTCGGGCGCGAACTCGGGGCGCTCGGCGAACTTCTCCTCGGGGCTGGGCTCCAGGAAGCCGTTGACCGGGGCCTTCTTGTTGCCGAACCAGGCGTCGAAGGTGCGGTAGAACTTGTTGATTCCCTCGGCGGCCGGGCGCCAGCCCTCCGGGTCCTCCGGGGCGTGCACATGGGTGTGGCGCAGCACCATGATGTCGGGGCGCTCCACCTCGGGGTGGTTGGCGACCGCGGTGTCGAACTTCTCCTTGAGGGCGGCGACCTCCTCGTCGCCCTTCATCAGCGGCGTGACCATGACGTTGCAGCCCTGAGAGACGGCGAAGTCGTGCGAGGCGGGGTCGCGGGCGGCGACCCACATCGGCGGGGTGGGCTGCTGCACCGGCTTGGGCACGCTGGTCGACGTCGGGAACTGCCAGATCCCGCCGTCGTGCGCGTAGTCGCCCTGCCACAACGCCCGTACGGCGGGGACGAGTTCGCGCAGGTGCTTGCCGCCGTCGGAGGCCTTGAGCCCGTCGGCGAGGCGGTCGAACTCGATCTGGTACGCGCCGCGGGCGATGCCGACCTCGGCCCGGCCGTTGCTGATCACGTCGAGGAGCGCGGCCTCCCCCGCGGCCCTGACCGGGTGCCAGAACGGGGCGATGATGGTGCCCGCGCCGAGCCTGATGGTGTCGGTCTTCGCCGCCAGGTACGCCAGGATCGGCATCGGGCTGGGCGAGATCGTGTACTCCATGGCGTGGTGCTCACCGACCCACACCGTACTGAATCCGCCGGCCTCGGCCATCTGCGTCAGCTCGGTGAGGTTCTCGAAGAGTTCGCGGTGGGTGGTGCTCTCGTCCCAGCGCTCCATGTGCACGAACAGCGAAAACCTCATGACAGCTCCTTTGCTGAGGTAGGGGTGGCTTCTTCCATGGCCATGGCGGTGGCTCGCATCTCCGCGAGCGTGGTGTCTCCGGTGGACCAGTGCGTCGCGGGTACCTCGTGGACGACGACCCGGATGTACTCGGGGCGTGTGTCGATCGAGCGCAGGACGGCCTCATGCACCTCGTGCTGCAAGGTCCTGATCTGCTCGGGGGTGCGGCCCTCGGCGAGCGTGACGGTGATCTGTGGCATGGCGGGCGTCAGCTCCGCATCGTGAACGGGTCGGCCACGGGCTCCTCGCTCGTGTTGATCCATACGCTCTTGAGCCGGGTGTACTCCTTGATGGTCTCGGTGCCGTGCTCGACGCCGACACCGCTGGCCTTGAAGCCCTGGCGCGGGGACATCGGGGACATGGCCCGGTAGGTGTTGACCCAGACCGTGCCCGCGTCGAGGCGGCCCGCCACCCGGTGGGCGCGGGACAGGTTGGTGGTCCAGATGCCGGCCGCGAGGCCGTACTCCGTGTCGTTGGCGAGGGCCACGACCTCGTCCTCGGTGTCGAAGGGCATGATCGCCACGACCGGGCCGAAGATCTCCTCGCGGACCACGCGCATGCTGTTGTCCACGTCGACCAGGACGGTCGGCTCGTAGAAGCAGCCGCCCGTGCCGCCGTCGGTGGGCGCGCCGCCGGTCAGCACGCGGGCGCCCTCCTCGCGCCCGAGGTCGACGTACGCGGCGACCTTGTCGCGCTGCGCCTCGAAGGCGAGCGGCCCGAGTTCGGTGGCGTCGTCGAGGGGGTCGCCGATGCGGATGGACTTGGCGCGCTCGCAGACCCGCTCCAGCAGCTCGTCGTAGACGGAGCGGTGGGCGAAGACGCGGCTGCCGGCGATGCAGGTCTGCCCGGCCGCGGCGAAGACACCGGCGATGACACCCATCGCGGCGTTCGCCACGTCGGCGTCCTCGAAGACGATCTGCGGCGACTTGCCGCCCAGTTCGAGGGTGGAGCCGATGAAGCGGCCCGCGGCCGACGCGGCGATCTTCGATCCGGTCGCCGTGGAACCGGTGAAGGAGATCTTGGCGAGGTCCTCGTGGTCGACGAGGGGCCCACCGGCCTCGGCGCCGTACCCGGTGACGACGTTGACGACGCCGGGCGGGAAGCCGGCCTCCAGAGCCAGCTCCGCGAGGCGCAGGCCACTGGCCGACGTGTACTCGGAGGGCTTGACGACCACCGTGTTGCCCGCGCACAGGGCGGGGGCCAGCTTGCTGGTGGTCAGGGTCAGCGGCGAGTTCCACGGGGTGATCGCGCCCACGACGCCGAGGGGTTCGCGGGCCGTGTAGTTGAGGACGGCGCGGTCGGAGGTGGGGATCGTCTCGCCGTGGATCTTGTCGGCGAGGCCCGCGTAGTAGTGGAAGTACTCGGGCAGCGAGGCGAGTTGGCCGCGCATCTCGCGCAGCAGCTTGCCGTTGTCCCGCGACTCCATGAGGGCGAGCTCCTCGGCGTTCTCGGCGATCAGCTCACCGAGGCGGCGCAGGAGGTGGCCCCGCTTGGTCTGGTTGAGGTCGCGCCAGCCCGGGTCCTCGAAGGCGGCGCGCGCGGCGGCGACGGCCTTGTCGATGTCGGCGGCGGTGCCGCGGGCGGCGCGGTAGAGGGTGCGGCCGGTGGCCGGGTCGGTGCTGTCGAAGTATTCCCCGGCGGCGGGCTCGACCCACCTGCCGCCGATGAAGTGCTTCCAGGTCGTGAGCGTCGTGGGCTCAGACATGTGCGGTGTCTCCAGGTGCGCTCTCGTCGGTGAGCTGTGCGCTCTGTGCGATGAACGTGGTGAGGGCCTCGGTGAACGCCTGAGGGCGCTCGACGGGCAGCATGTGTCGCGCCCCGGGCACGATCACGGCCCGGCAGTCGGGCAGCGCCGCGGCGAGGCGGTGTGTCATCTCCGGCGTGGAGCCGGGATCGTTCTCCCCGGTCACGGCCAGGGACGGCACGGTGATGTCACCGAGCCGCGGGCCGAGCTCGGCGTCGGCGCCCGCGAACACCCGGTAGCAGCCGAGGAAGGAGTCGACATCGTTCGCGCGCAATGTCGCCTCGGTGCGGCGCACCATGCCGGACGGCACGGTGGTGCCCGCGTACCAGCGCTCGATGGACGCCGCGGTGCTCGCCGCGAAGTCGCTCTCGGCATGGCGAAGCCGGGTCCGGACCGCCGCCCGCTCGTCGGGGGTGCGGCGGCAGACCGAGCTCACCGAGGTGAGCGTGCGCGTCAACTCCGGCCAGTGCAGCGCGAGCTGCTGGGCGACCAGCGCGCCGAGCGAGAACCCGACGAGGTGCGAGCCGGTCGGAATGTGCCCGGCGATCCCGTCGGCGAGCTCCGCCAGGGTCACGTCGCCGCGCACGGGCGGGCGGGCGCCGTGTCCGGGCAGATCGAGCGCGATGACGGTGAAACGGTCGGCCAGCAGGGCGGTGACGGGCTCCCACATGGTGCGGTCGAGGCCGACACCGTGCAGGAGTACGAGGGGCGGCTTGTCCATGGCGGTGCCTACTGCTCGGTGGCGAGCGGGGCGAGGCGGGCCTGCGGACGGCCCTGGGCCGCGGCGGCGAGGCCGATGACGATCTCGTCGGCACGCGGTCCGTCCGGGACCCGCACCTCGATGCTCTGGTGGTGGGAGCGGATGGTGGCATCGGTGATGTGCTTCAGCGGGATGTCGAAGACACCTCCGGCGACCGCACGCTTCTCCACGGCCGGGAGCAGCGTGGTGGCGTTCGCCGCCTTGCGGAAGTGGTCGCCGAACTTCAGCGTGTGGATCAGCGCGCTGCCGTGCTCGACCTCGCCGTCGAGGCCGACGATGGCGGCCTTCCCGTACGCCTCGACGGGCGCGCCGAGCGCCTCCACGACGCGCGGCGCGAGCAACTCGCCGAGCTGGGGCGCCACTTCGTCGATACCGGGCAGCAGGTCGTCGACGAAGCCCCGGCCCGCCCACGGGTTCTCGATCACGGCGAGCACCACCGCGGTGCGCGCCACCGAGTCGACGGGGCGGCCGCCCTCGGCGTGGATGTCTTCGACGTACGTCACGAACTTGCGGAGGTTCATCGGGCGGTCTCCAAGTCGGCGAGGCGGACCACGGGGTCCTGGCGGCGGTCTCCGATACGGGCATTGGGGCGCGGCCCCGAGGCGGCGGCGGCCACGACGACGATCTCGTCGGGGCGCGGCGCGTCCGGCACCCGGATCTGGACGGTCTGGTAGTGGGAGCGGGTGGCGGCGGCGGTCTTGTGCCACACCGGGACGGTCAGCGGCTCGCCCGCCGCGAGCCGGTCGTCGCTGAACACGATGATCGAGGTGCCCTCGGTCAGCTCACGCAGCACATTGCCGAAGTACGGGGTGTGGATCAAGGCCCCGCCGTGCTCGATCTCCCCGTCGAGCCCGACGACGGCCGCCTTGCCGAACGCCTCGACGTGCTCCACGCCGCCCAGCGTCTCGATCAGCCGGTCGGTGAGGAGGCGGCCGATGCCGGGCGCGATGTCCTCCACCTCGGGCCCCAGATCGGCGACGAATCCGCGCCCGGCCCAGGGGTTCTCGATCACGGCGGCCGCGGCGACGCGGCGTACGGGGGTCGCGACGGGCCGGCCGAGTTCCAGGAGGACCTCCTCCACCACGGTGACGACCTTGCGCAGTCTGCCTCGTGTGGGCGTGGCCCACAGCTGTTGGCCTGCTGATGGTTGCTGTGCCATGGCAGCGAGGCTAAGAGTGGTCCGGGGAGCCGTCAAGGGTTGGCAGCAAACAGGCGGCCCTGACCTAGGAGTTCCCGGTAATACAGCACAGGAAGCAGCGAATTCCGTCCGAACCATTGACATGACGGATGCCCGATTCCTACGGTCCTCTGCCATACAACAGATCTGCCATGCAAGAGCAGGCCGATCCGATCGATGGAGCCGCCATGTCAGTCACTCTGGAACATGCCACCGACCGCCCCGCCCGCCTCCGCGCCGCCTGGGACGCGGCCTGGAACCGGGGTGAAGTCGACGCCCTGGACGCCGTGTTGAGCCCCGGCTACGTGCGCCGCCGCGGTCCGGCCGGCACCGCTCAGGACCGCGCCGGGTTCAAGGAGAGCATCAGCGCGGTGCGCGCGGCGTTCCCCGATCTGCGGACCGAGATCGAGGATCTGGTCGTGGACGGGGACCGGCTGGCAGTCCGCTGGCGCAGCACGGGCCGGCACACCGACACGTTCATGGGTGTGCCGCCCACCGGCCGGCCGGTCGAGGTGTCCGGTGCCACGTTCGCCCGCTTCGACGGTGACACCGTCACCGAGGAGTCCGTGACCTTCGACTCCCGGCAGCTCCTCGAGGCGCTCGGCATCATCACGACGGCGCACGAGGCCGCCGTCGACGCCGACCTGGTCAAGGGGGTGCACCGCAAGTTCATCACCGGCGTCACGGTGGTGACCACCGACGACGACGGGACCCCCAGGGGTCTCGCGGTGAACGCGTTCGCCAGCATCTCGCTCGACCCGCCGATGGTCCTGGTGTGTGTCCAGCGCAGCTCGTCGACACACCCCGCGCTGCACCGTGCCACCCACATCGGCATCAACATCCTCGCGGCCGACCAGCTCGACGTGGCGAAGGTGTTCGCGAGCAAGGGCACCGACAAGTTCGCCGCCCTCGACTGGGCGCCCGGCGAGCACGGCGCCCCGCTGCTCGCAGGCTCCGCGGCCCAGCTGGAGGTGGAGATCGGTGAGCGCCTGGAGGCCGGGAGTCACACCGTCTTCACCGGACGTGTAGTGTCGGCGTCTCATTCTGAGCTCGCCCCGCTCGTCTACAGCGGTGGCGGCTTCTTCGACATCTCGCAGACGGCGCCCCTCCCGTGGTGACTCGCGTCCGCTTCCCGCACCCACGTTCTTTGGAGCACCCATGACCCATGACGCACAGGGTCCACCCGTCTACGGCAGCGCCGTCACCAAGGTCGAGCCGTTCGGTGTCGACCACATCCCCGACAGCGAGCGACACGGTAAACCGAGTTCACAGTTCTTCGTGTGGTTCGCCGCGGGGCTGAACTTCCCGGTCATCCTGCTCGGCTTCAGCGCCGCGTGGTTCGGGCTCAGCTTCACCACCGCCGTCGCCGCGATCGTCGTCGGCGCCGGTGTCGGCGCCGCCCTGATGGCCGTCATGTCGCGCATGGGCGTCCGCCTCGGTGTGCCGCAGCAGATCCAGGCGAGGGGGCCGCTGGGCTTCTTCGGCAACTTCCTGCCCGTCGCCTATATCAACGTGTTCTCCGGTGTGGGCTGGGCGGCCGTCACGGTCATCCTCGGTGGCAAGGCCTTCGCGGAGCTGAGCCACCTGCCGTACTGGCTGTGCGCCCTCCTGCTCACGGTGGTCGAGCTCGTGGTCGCCATCTTCGGCTACAACATGATCAATTTCCTGCAGCGGGCGCTGACGTACGTCCTCACCCCGCTGTTCGTGCTGATCACGGTCGTGGCGGTGGCCCGCGGCGGCAGCCTCTTCGAGGCCAACCCGCACGCGGACGGCTATGTCGGCACGGCCGGCGGCTCGATCACCCTCGGCGGCTGGTTCCTGGCGTTCCTCGTGGCGTGGATGCCCTTCGCCTCCGACTACTCGCGCTATCTGCCCGACACCGCGAAGGTCGTCCGGCAGACCACCTGGTACACCGCCTTCGGCAACTTCCTCACCATCGCCTGGCTCGGCATCCTCGGCGTCGTGGTCGGCGCCTCCGCCTCCAGCTCGGACACCATCACCGCCCTGCACGAGCTGATGGGCCCGTTCGCCGTCCCCGCGCTCGTCGCCGTGGGCCTGTCCGCGCTGGCCCAGAACTTCCTCAACGTCTACGGCGGCGCGATCTCCGTCCAGACCCTCAAGGTCCCCGTCACCCGCACCCAGGCGGTGGCCGGAATCTGCGTCCTCGCCTATGGCATCAGCCTGTGGGGTGCCTCCGGCACGGAGGACAAGTTCAAGGTCTTCCTCAACCTGACCGCGTACTTCATCGCCCCGTTCGCCGCCGTGCTCCTGATCGACTTCTACCTGGGCGGACGCGGCGACCCCCGCAGGATCGCCGAGCTCTACGACCGCTCCCGGGTCGTCGACTGGGGCCTGGTGGCCTGGGCGGCCGGCGTGGTGGCGTCCGTACCCTTCTGGGTGTCCGACATCTACACCGGCGCCTTCGCCTCGGCCCACCCGGGCGCCGGCGACCTCAGCATGCTCGTCGCGGCCGGTGTCGCGGTCGTCGTGTACCTGTTCACGTACCGGCTGAAGCCGCTGTGGCGACGGGCGGGCGGCGAGAACTCCGACGTCGACACGGCCACCGGCACCGGCACCGCCGCCGGGCAACTGCCGGAGCCCGCACCGGACTTGATCGGCCGCGGCTGACGGAGTGCCACCGCGGCGGGTGTGTCCGCCGCGGTGGCGGGTACGACACTTCCCGTGCAGGATGTCGCAGAAGCGGCGGAAGAGCGAGGAGTGCCCCAAGTGATTCGAAAACTGCAGGCTGTCGCGCTGGACTGTGCCGACCCCGTACAGCTCGCCGAGTTCTACGCGGAGCTGCTCGGCGGCCGCGTGGTCCTGGACCCCGACGATCCCGACTGGGTCGACGTGGTGGGGTTCGAGGGGACGCCCCTGGCCTGCCAGCGCGTGGACGGGTACCGGGCGCCGCAGTGGCCGGGCCAGGAGCGGCCGCAACAGGTCCACCTGGACTTCGACGTGGACGACCTCGAAGCGGACGAGAAGCGGGTGCTCGCTCTCGGCGCGACGCTCCTGGAGCGGACGGACCAGATCCGCCCGGACACCAACTGGCGGGTCTACGCGGACCCGGCAGGACACCCCTTCTGCCTCTGCCTGCACTGAGCGCGGCGGGCCGCCTCACTCCGTCGGCGCGGCCCGCTCCAGGTCGTCGATGCTCCCCGACATGATGTCCCGCACGTGCGCCGTGATGTGCTCCAACGGCCAGTCCCACCACGCCACTTGAAGGAGCCGCTCGACGTCGGCGTCGCTGTACCTGCGGCGGATGACACGGCCCGGATTGCCGCCGACGATGCCGTAGTCGGGGACGTCGTCGACGACCACGGACCCCGAGGCGATCACCGCCCCGTGCCCGATGCGGACGCCGGGCATCACCATCGCGCGGTAGCCGAACCACACGTCGTTGCCGACCACGGTGTCGCCCCGCCCCGGCAGCCCGGTGATGAGGTCGAAGTGCTCGGCCCAGGAGCCGCCCATGATCGGGAACGGGAACGTGGAGGCGCCGTCCATGCGGTGGTTGGCGCCGTTCATGATGAACCGCACGCCCTCCCCCAGCGCGCAGAACTTCCCGATGACCAGCTTCTCAGGGCCGTAGTGGTACAGCACGTTGCGGGTTTCAAAGGCGGTCGCGTCGTCCGGGTCGTCGTAGTACGAGAACTCGCCGACCTCGATGAGCGGCGACGTCACCAAGGGCTTGAGGAGGACGACCCGCGACTGCTCGGGCATCGGGTGCAGCACGGTCGGGTCGGCGGGAACGTTCGGTGTCACCAGTCGGCCTTTCTCAAGCACATGCGGAGCACATGGGGAGCACATGGGGAGCACATGGGGCCGCCGCGAGCGGCCGACCACCCATTGACATGACATTTGAACAAGAACGATCGTACTCGGGCCAGAGCGCACCAGAAGCCCGGAGCGAAGGGACGCCAGCCGAGATGCCGTTCATGCCGTTCGATGTGTTGACCATGGGCCGCGTGGGAGTGGACGTGTATCCGCTCCAGACGGGCGTGGGGCTCGCGGAGGTGTCGACGTTCGGGAAGTACCTCGGCGGCAGCCCGACGAACGTCGCGGTCGCCGCGGCCCGCTACGGACGGCGGGCGTCGGTGATCACGAAGACGGGCGCGGACCCCTTCGGTGATTTCGTGCGAACCGCCTTGGCGGGCTACGGCGTTGATGCCTCCTTCGTCGGAACGTCGGATGTCGCGCCGACGCCGGTGACGTTCTGCGAGATCTTCCCGCCGGACGATTTCCCGCTGTACTTCTACCGGTTGCCGAAGGCCCCGGACCTGGACATCCGCCCCGACGACCTCGATCTGGACGCGGTGGCGGCGGCCCGGATCTTCTGGATGACGGGGACCGGCCTCTGCGAGGAGCCCTCCCGTTCGGCGACGCTGGCGGCGCTCCAGCACCGGGCGAAGCAGGGGACGACGGTCTTCGACCTGGACTGGCGGCCCGTGTTCTGGCAGGACACCGCCCAGGCTCGGGTGTACTACCGCGAGGCACTCGCCCACACCACGGTGGCCGTCGGCAATCTCGACGAGTGCGAGATCGCGACCGGTGAGCGGGAGCCGCACGCGGCGGCAACGGCCCTGCTGGCGGCGGGCGTCGAGCTGGCCGTCGTGAAGCAGGGCCCCAAGGGTGTGCTCGCCATGGACCGCACCGGCGCGGTGGCCGAGCTGCCACCGGTACCGGTGGACGTGGTCAACGGGCTCGGCGCGGGCGACGCGTTCGGCGGCGCGCTGTGCCACGGGCTGCTTTCTGGCTGGGACGTGGCACGGGCTGTGTCGTTCGCCAACGCGGCGGGCGCGCTGGTGGCGGGCCGTCTCGCCTGCTCGGACGCCATGCCCACGGCGCCAGAGGTCGAGGAGAAGCTCCGTGAGGTGAACGGTGGAGCCTGAGGAGCAGACGGTGCGCCACTGAATGCCTGCCGTCCTACAGCCCGACGGCCAACGTCGCGACGACCGGGGCGAGATACAGCACCGGGAACGCGACCGTCTTGTAGGAGCGCGCCCGCAGCACGGTGACGACCGCGCCGACGAAGTACAGGATCAGGCCGATCGCGGCCGCGATGCCGACGGCCGGCACGGCGAGGCCGGCCAACAGGCCCACGGCGCCCACGAGTTTGGCCACGGCGAGCCGGGGCCACCAGGTCTCGGGGACCCCGTACGAGACGAGGGGGTCCACGACGAACTCGGCGCGGCGCAGCAGCGAGATGCCGGAGAAAGCGACCCAGAGGGCCGTCAGAACGGTGACGATGACGACGGTGATGGACATACGGCCAAGGGTCCTCGTCGCCGTGGGCGGTATCAACGGCCGTCGCGGTAACGAGCGATAATCCCCGGGTTAACGATGGGGAGGGGGCTCAGGGGTGGAGCTGCGCGACATCGAGATCATCCTGACGCTCGCGGACGAGCTGCACTTCGGCCGGACCGCCGAGCGGCTGCACATCTCGGCGGCCAGGGTGAGCCAGGTGGTCAAGACGCAGGAGCGGCGCATCGGCGCGGCCCTGTTCGAGCGGACCAGCCGGTCGGTGCGGCTCACGCCGATCGGCCGGCGCCTGGCCGAGGGCCTGCGGCAGGGGCAGGATGCCATCAACGCCGCCGTCGCGGAGGCCCACGCCGCCGCCCGCGGTGTGTCCGGCACGCTCACGCTCGGTGTGATGGGTGCGCTGGGCCATGAACTGCGGGCGCACATCGGGCACTTCGGCAAGCTGTATCCCGAGTGCGAGGTGCGGCTTCAGGAGGTCCACTTCAGCAATCCGTACGGCCCGCTGCGCCGCGGCGAGGTGGACGTGCTGGTGCTGTGGCTGCCGGTCGACGAGCCCGATGCGACCGTGGGCCCCGTGGTGCTGACGGAGGGGCGGGTGCTCGCGGTGTGGGCGGGGCACGAACTGTCCGGGCACGCCGGCGTCTCCCTGGAGGACTTGGCGGGCCGCACCGTCATCGACCTCGGCCCCGAAGTACCGCAGGAGTGGGGCGAGGCCATGCTGCCCACCCGTACACCCAGTGGGCGCGTGATCCCGCGCGGTTTCCCCGTACGCACCTTCCACGAGGTCCTCACCCAGGTCGCCGCCCGCGCCGTGATCACGCCGCTCAACGCGCACGTCCTGCGCTACTACCGCCACCCCGGCGTGGAGTTCCTGCCGATTCGGGACGCGCCGCCGACCGAGTGGGCGCTGGTGTGGCGCACGACGAGCGAGACCGCGCAGATCCGGGCCTTCGCGGAGGCGGCCCGCGCGTTCGGGGTGCGCAGTGCCGGATGACGACACGGGGCCGAGCGGATCCCGAGGCGTTTGACCCGTCCCACCCCGGGCAGGCACTACCGCCGACGAGCATTGCTTGATTCCGGAACTTCTCACGGGTCGAAGAGATCGAGGTTCATGTGTCGGTCAGGCTTGAGGCCGAGCACCTGTACAAGGTGTTCGGCAGGCGACAGGAAGAGGCGGTCGAGCGGCTCCGCTCCGGGGCCGACCGGGAGGAGCTGCGGTCCGAAGGGACCACCGCGGGCGTGATCGACGCCTCCTTCTCGGTGGAGTCCGGCAAGCTCTTCGTCGTCATGGGCCTGTCGGGATCGGGCAAGTCGACACTTCTTCGCATGCTCAACGGCCTGTCGGAGCCGACCTCCGGTCACGTGAGGTTCGACGGCCAGGACCTGACCGCCCTGCCCGCCAAGGAGCTGCGGGCGGTCCGCTCCCACAAGATCAGCATGGTCTTCCAGCACTTCGCGCTGTTCCCGCACCGCAGTGTGCTCGAGAACGCGGCCTACGGCCTCGCGGTGCAGGGTGTGCCGCGCGCGGAGCGTGAGCGGCGGGCCACGGAGGCCCTGGGGCTGACCGGGCTCGAGGGCTGGGAGAGCTCCTTCCCCGACGAGCTCTCCGGCGGCATGCAGCAGCGCGTGGGCCTGGCCCGCGCGCTCGCCACGGACGCCGAACTGCTGCTGATGGACGAGTCGTTCAGCGCCCTCGACCCGCTGATCCGGCGGGACATGCAGGACCAGCTGCTCGTGCTCCAGAAGAAGCTCAAGAAGACCATCGTCTTCATCACGCACGACCTGAACGAGGCCATGCGCCTCGGCGACCGCATAGCCGTCATGCGCGACGGCCGCATCGTACAGAACGGCACACCGGAGGACATCCTGGTCCGCCCGGCGGACGACTACGTCGCCAACTTCATCCAGGACGTGGACCGTTCACGGGTGCTGACCGCAGGGGCCGTCATGGAGTCCCCCGACGCACTGCGCGCGGGCTCGGGCCGGACGGACCTCACCGACACCGAGCTGCTCACGAAGGCACCCGTCCGCGTCGGCCCCGACACTCCGCTCGCCGAACTGTTCGCGCCGTGCGCGCAGCGGACCGCCGCGCCCGTCGCCGTCGTCGAGGACGAGATGCTGACGGGTGTGGTCAGCCAGGAGCGGCTGCTGGCCGTGCTCGGCGAGGCCGCGACCGGGGCGCAGGACGACACCCGGGACGCGGCCCTCGGCCGCCCCGTCAGCGGACCTTCTTGATGGGGATCACCACCAGGGCGCCCACCACGCAGATCGCCGCCGCTACCTGGAGCATCGTCGCGTAGCTGTCGCCGCCGACCGTGGTGACGAGGAAGCCGGCGAGGCCCGGGGCGAGCGCCTGGGGGCCCGCGTTGGCGACGTTGAAGACACCGAGGTCCTTCGCCGCGTTGTCGGGATCGGGCAGGACGTCCATCACCAGCGCGATGTCGACGCCGATGTACATGCCGTAGCCGAGCCCGAGCACCAACTCCGCCCAGTAGAAGGCCCCTATGGACTCCACGTGCACCAGCATGTACGTGCCGATGCCGAAGAGCAGGGTGGCCGCCCCCACGAACACCTTGCGGCGGCCCGTCTTGTCCGACAGCCATCCGGCCGTCTGCGAGGCCACCATCAGGGCGACCGTGTAGACGAGGATGCCGGTGGCCATCGCGCCGGTGGCCTCGCTCGCCGACAGATCGAGCTGGTGCTCCAGGTACATGAGCCGGAACGTGGTGAACATGTACGCCGCCAGGATCACCATGAACCGAGAGGCGAACGCCCAGCCGAAGTCGGGGTGCTGGCGCGGATTCACCCAGAACGTCTTGACCGCGGTGCGCCAGCCGCCGTCGGTCCGCGGGCGCTCGCGCAGCGGGACGTCCGGGAGCATCACTGCGTACAGCACCATCGCGGCGAGACCCACGAGGCCCGGCACCATGAACAGCAACAGCATGTCGTGGCCGAGGAGTTGACCCGCGTACGCGGCGCCCAGCACGCCCGCGTTCTGCATCAGGCCGATGAGCCCTGACACCTTGCCGCGCTGCCGGGTCGGCACCTGGTCGGCGACGGAGGCCAGATAGGCGGCGAGTGCGGCGTTCGCGCAGATCTGGGCGAACAGCCAGGCCACGGCGACGGTGGCCACGTTCGGGGCGAGGGCGATCACCAGCAGGCAGGCGGTGAGCCCGGCCGCTCCGGACACCAGCCAGGGGCGGCGGCGTCCGAAGCGGCCCGTGGTCATGTCGCTGATCCGGCCGAAGATCGGGTTGGCGAGGAAGGCGCCGACAGCTCCGAGTGAGGAGACGGTGGCCAGGGCGGTGATGGCGTCGCCGTCGGCGGTGAGGGTCTGCAGCTTCAGGGTGAGGCTGACGTAGACGGGTGTGAGGAGGGCGAGGTACAGGCCGGCCTGGGCGATCGCGAGGAAGACGACGAGCCGGGGCGGGGCCTTGCGGGTGGGTGGGGGGATGGTGGGGTTGGCGACGGAGCCGGATCTTGGGGTCTCGGTGTCGGTGTCGACGTCGGCGTTGTTCGGGGTGGATCCCATGGTTCGCCTCCTTGCGAGCCAGGGTGGATGTGGGGGGCGCTCGTTGCGGCGCGGCGGGGTTGCGGACGCGGAGTTCCGCCCCGGACCCCGCGCCTCAAACGCCGGCGAGGCTTAAATTGCCGAGTGGGAGCTTGATGTGCCCAGCTTCAGCAGCGCGTCCCGGTTGTGCTTCAGGAGGTCGAAGCGGTCCAGCTCCGTCGTGTCGATCTCGGCGATGTGCCAGGCGAGGGTGGGGCCTCCGGCCTCGATCGCGGCGGGGACGTCGACGTCTCCCGTGCCGATCGGGGTCTGCGGTTCCTGGCGTACCGCCTTGCCGTCCTTGAGGTGTGCGGCGACCACCCGGCCGTCGAGCGCGCGCAGCACGGCCGCCGGGTCCTGGCTCGCGACGGTCGCCCAGTAGACGTCGAGTTCGGCGATGACCTGCGCGCCGGTCAACTCCCAGAACACGTCGTACCCGTGGCGGCCGTCGGGCAGCGTCGTCCACTCCAGCTCGTGGTTGTGGTAGCCGAGGCGGATGCCGTGCCCGGCCAGTTCGGTGGCGGCCTCGTCGACGCGGGCGGCGAACCGGGTCAGCGTGTCCAGGTCGCCGAACACGTCGCGGCCGAAGTGGTCCCCGCCGTCGAAGCCCTCGACGAGCCCGGGGATCGGGATGAAGACGGTGTCGGTGCCGAGGATGCGGCACTCCTCTGCGAGGGTGGCCAGCTCGCCGGCGGCGATCGAGGCGTGCAGGGAGCAGACGGAGAGGCCCGCCGCGTCCAGGTCGGCGCGGAGTGCGCGGGCCTTGGCCAGGCGCTCGTCGGCGGGGGTGCGCCAGTCGCCGAAGCCGAAGGGCTCGACGTAGCGGTAGCCGAGTTCGGCGACGCGGGCGAGGGTGCCCGCGCGGTCCTTGTCCAGGTCCTCGCGGAGGCTGAACAGCTGGACGGCGAGGGTGGCGTGCGTGGTGGTCATGGTGGGTCGGTCCTCCGGGTCAGTCGACGATGAGCGGGCGGAGCGTGCTGTGGGCGATGTCGAGCCCCTGGACGACCTTTTCCGGGGTGCCGCCCCAGACGGGGTCCTCGTGCTCGACGGAGAGGGTGCCGGTGAAGCCGTGCTCGTAGAGGCGGTCGAGGACCGTCCCCCAGTCGACCTGGCCGCGCCCGGGGACGCGGTAGCGCCACCAGCCCATGTCCCAGGGGTTCTTCGTACGGTCGCGGGCGGGGCCGAAGTGGCCGTAGCGCTGCCGGTCGTGCGGCCGCAGCTCGACGTCCTTGGCCTGGGCGTGCACGATCCGGTCCGCGTACGGCGCGATCGTCTCGACCGGGTCGATGCCGATCCAAGTCAGGTGGGACGGGTCCCAGTTGAGGTACAGGCCCAGGTCGAACATCCACTCCCACAGCTCCGGGGAGTAGGCGAGGTTGCCGGGGTAGCCGTCCGGGTGCCAGCCCTCCATCACGCAGTTCTCGATGATGAGCTTGACGCCGCGTTCACCCGCGTAGTCGACGAGTTCGGGGAAGATCCGCTCCGCCTCGGCGAGGTTCTCGGCGACCGGCTTCGTCCAGTCGCGGCCGATGAAGGTGCCCACGTAGGGGACGTTCAGGCGCTGGGCGGTGTCGATGGCGTGCTTGAGGATGGGTGCCGTACGCGGCGCGCTGCGCCGGGTCGGGGTGGAGGTGGTTCTCGTAGTAGGCGAGCGCGGAGATCTCCAGGCCGTGCCGGTCGAGGAGGGCGCGGGTGCGCTCCTCGTCCTCGCCCGTGAAGGTGGCCACGGGCAGGTGGGCGGCTTCGAAGTCGCGGCCTCCCGTGCCGGGCCAGACGGCGACTTCGAGGGCCTGGTAGCCGCGGCCCGCGGCGTAGTCGGCGATCCTTTCGAGGTCCCAGGAGGGCAGGCAGGCGGTGAGCATGCCGAGTTTGATCTGGCTCGTGGTGGGTTCACTCATGGGTCAGTTCACCTTTGTCCAGGTGCCGTTGGCGGATGAGGTCAGGAAGGCGTCGACGAGACGGGCGGAGCGCAGCCCGTCGGCGAAGAGCGGGAGCCCTTCGGGTGTCTCGCCGGTGGTGACGGCCTCGTACACGTCGGCGACGAACGCGGCGAAGCAGTCGACGTAGCCCTGCGGGTGGCCGGGCGGGACGACGTTGAGGCGCTGCTGTTCGGGAGAGGTGTGTCCGGCGCCGCGGTGCAGGATGCGGGAGGAGTCCTCGCCGCCGAGCCAGAGGGTGTCCGGGTTCTCCTGGTCGAAGACGGCGCTGCCGGCCGAGCCGTCGAGTTCGAACCAGAGGCGGTTCTTGCGGCCCGCGGAGACCTGGGACACCACGGTCGAGGCGAGTGCCCCGCTCTCGGTGCGCAGGAGCAGCGCGGCGGCGTCCTCGGTGGTGACGGTGGAGCGCTCACCTTCGACCGAACTGGCCGTCGTCGAGAAGGACTTGGCATCCGTGGCCGAAGGGCGGTCGGGGACGGTGACCGTACGGTGTGCCGTCAGTTCCGTGAAGCGGTCGCCGGTGACCCATTCGACGAGGTCGCACCAGTGCGAGCCGATGTCGGCGAAGGCGCGGGACTCTCCCCCGGCCCCCGGGTCCACGCGCCAGCCGGACGCGTCCGGGTCGAGCATCCAGTCCTGAAGGTAACTGCCGTGCAGCAGGTGCCAGTTGCCGAATTCCCCGGCAAGGGCTCGGCTGCGCAACTCCCGTACGAGGGGGTGGTAGCGGTACACGAACGGTACGGCGGCGACGGTGCCGGCCCGGTCGGCGGCCGCCACCAGGCGCTCGGCGTCGGCCGCGCCGGTCGCCAGGGGCTTCTCGCACACCACGTGCTTGCCTGCCGCGAGGGCGCGTTCGGCGTACGCGGCGTGGGTGCGGTTGGGGGTGCAGATGTGCACGACGTCGACGTCCGCGTCAGCGAGGAGGTCGTCGAAGTCCCCATAGGCGGCGACGGGTTGGCCGGGGGCCGACCAGTCGGCGGCGACCTGCGCGGACCGCTCCGGGCTGGAGGCGAGCACGCCGGTGAGGCGGCCTCCGGCGGTGCGGACCGAGCGGCGGTGCACCTCGGCGATCATGCCCGCGCCGACGATCGCGGAGCGGACCTGGGCAGTCACGGAGCGGTCCTGGACGGTCGCGGGGTCAGGACTTGGTGGTGCGGGCGGGGCCATCGCGGCCGCCCTCCTTTCGACGTCGACACATGACGCCGTGCACACCATCGGCGGAGGTAACTCGTCCCGCAGATGAACGTAGGACACTCAATTCCGTCCTGACAAGCAAAAGTTACTGCATCTTGAGAGTCATAAATGGCGGGGAACGCGTGTACGGTGTGCAGCCATGTCCCCTTCTGCCTCCGCCCGCGCCCGGCTGTCCGTCCCCACGCTGCGGTTCCGGGACGGCGGCGGGCTGCTGTACTCCACGCTGGCCCGCCTGATCGCGTCCGGCGCCGCCGTGCACCGCGGTGACCTGGTGGAACGCGCCGGGCTCGCCCGCTCGACCGTGACCCGGCACCTGGACGCGCTGATCGAGGCCGGGGTGGTGGTCGAGGGCGGGGGCGTCGCGCGCGCGGGACGCGGCCGCCCGCCGCAGCTCCTCGCGCTCAACCCGCGGGCGGGGCTGGTCGCCGCGGCGGACATCGGGGCCCGCGATGCCCGCCTCGCCATCGCCGACCTGTCGCAGAACCCGCTGGCCACCGCCCACATACCCGTGGACCTGGCACAGGGCCCGAAGGAGGTGCTCGGCCAGGTGGAGGCGGCCCTGCGTGAGCTGCACGCCGCCGCGACCGACGACCGCGCCCCGCTGTGCGCGGTCGCGGTCGGGCTTCCGGGCCCCGTCGATCACGCCGCGGGGGCGCCCGTACGGCCGCCGATCATGCCGGGGTGGGACGGGTACCCGGTGGGCGACGCGCTCGCGGAGCGCTTCGGCTGCGCGGTGCTCGTCGACAACGACGTGAACCTGATGGCGCTCGGCGAGGCGCGCAGCCTGCCCGAGGACCAGCTCCCACTGCTGTTCGTGAAGGTGTCGACCGGCATCGGCGGCGGCCTGGTCTCGGCCGACGGCGAACTGCACCGTGGGGCGGACGGTGCGGCGGGCGACATCGGGCATCTCCCGGTCACCTCCGGTGGCGCGTCGGAGGTGGTGTGCCGGTGCGGGAAGAGCGGGTGCGTGGAGGCGGTCGCCTCGGCGGCGGTGATGATCCGCGGGCTCAACTCGGGGCGGGAGACGGCGGGTTCGGAGTTGCGTACGACCGGGGACCTGGCCCGGCTCGTGGCACACGGCGACCCCGACGCACTGCGCGTGGTGCGCGCCGGAGCGGAGCGGATCGGTGAGGTGGTGGCGCTTCTGCTGCACGTCTACAACCCGGCGCGGGTGGTGCTCGGCGGAGCCCTTGCGGGGGCGGGCGACGAGTTGCTCGCCGGGGTGCGGTCTGTGGTGTACCGGCAGGCGCTGCCGCTGGCCACGCGCAAGCTCGTGCTCGAACCGAGTGTGCTGGGCGAGCGGGCGGGATGGGTCGGCGGCACGGTTCTGGCGGTGGAACATGTGCTGTCGCCGGACGGGGTGGTGGATCTGATGGAGCGGCGCCGGGGCCCCGTGCGGGGCCGGTGAGGTGACGTCGCCGTCCGGGCACGGCGGGAAGTGGCTCACGCCGCGGGGCTCTGCCCCGGACCCCGCGGGCTCTCGTCCAGGAGCGGGGCTCAAAAATGGCCGGCGGGGCTCGAAGTGGCGCCCCCAGGGGCCCACGCATCACTGCACGCGCCCTTGACATCCCACTCCCCCGGTGTTTGATTGGCGCAAGATCGTGCACTTCGCGGCGGAGGTCTCGTCCCCCGAACCCACCCCGCCCGAAGGGAAGTTGCCCGCTCATGAGCCGCAGCGTCAACGTCGGCATTCTCGGCACCGGTTCGATCTTCCGGGCCTACGCCGCCGGCATCGCCACCCTCCCCGAGCTGACCGTCACCCGCGTCGCCGACGTCGATCTGGACCGGGCCCGCACGGCCGCGGCCGAGTTCGGCATCCCGGCCGCGGGCACCACCGAGGAACTGCTGGCCGACGACGACGTGGAGATCGTCGTCAACATCACCCCGCCCGCCGTGCACGCACCCCTCAACGACGCCGCCCTGCGCGCCGGAAAGCACGTCTACACCGAGAAGCCGCTCGCCGCGACCACCGAGCTCGCGCGCGCCAACCTCACGACCGCGACCGAGACGGGCCGCACGCTGGGCGGCGCGCCCGACACGTTCCTCGGCACCGCCGGGCAGACGGCGCGCGCCGCGATCGACGAGGGCCTGATCGGTACGCCCTTCGCCGCCACCAGCTTCGTACGATCGAGCCGGGTGCAGGCGTGGCACCCGAGCCCCGGCTTCTTCTTCCAGGCCGGCGGCGGGCCCGTCCTCGACTGGGGTCCGTACCATGTGGCCGCGCTGGTCAACCTGTTGGGCCCGGTGCGGGACGTCATGGGCGCCAACGCGATGGCCGAGAAGCAGCTGGCGGTGACGGCCCCGAAGCGCACCGTGGAGTCGGTGCCGGTGGAGGTGCCCACGCACGCCACCTCCATCCTCCGCTTCGACTCGGGGGTGCTCGCGACGGTGATGTACTCCTTCGACGTGTGGGACACCGAGCTGCCGCACGTGGAGATCTACGGCACCGGCGGCACGCTCTCCCTGCCGGACCCCAACACGTTCGACCGCCCGGTCCGCATCAAGCGCCGTGGTGACACCGAGTGGAGCGAACTCCCCGCGGTGACCGAGGCGAAGGCGCCCGCCACCGGGCCGTTCCGCGGCCTCGGCGTCCTCGACCTGGCGCGGCACCTGGACGGCGGTCCGCACCGCGCGTCCGGTGAGTTCGCCTTCCACGTGCTCGACGTCCTGGAGCGGATCTCCCTCGCGTCCCCGGAGTCCGGCGCGCTCACGGTGCTGTCGTCCGTGAAGCGGCCGGCTCCGCTGGATCGTCCCTGAAAGCCCGCGGGCCTACGGGTAGAAGTGTGTGAGTGACTCCGCCACACACGCGGGCTTCTCGGAGCCCTCCAGTTCGAAGGTGAACGCCCGCGTCATCTGCACCCCGCCCCGCGCGACCTCCGTCACCGAGGTGACGGAGGCGTGCAGGCGTACGCGGCTGCCGACCGGCACGGGAGCCGGGTAACGGACGCGGTTCACGCCGTAGTTGAGCGCCCGGCCGACGCCCTTGACCTGGAGCAGCTCGCCGAACATCGGGATGCCCCAGCTGAGCACCATGTAGCCGTGGGCGATGGTGCGACCGTACGGGCCGGAGGCGGCGCGCTCGACGTCGGTGTGGATCCACTGGTGGTCGCCGGACACGTATGCGTACGCGTCGATGAGCTCCTGGGTGATCTCTTTCCAGTCGGAGTGGCCGAGGTCGCGGCCTGCGAGGTCGAGGATCTCCGGGATGCCGTGCACGGTCAGCGGCATGGTCAGGCTCCGTTCGTGGTCGCGGTCGCGGCGACCGTGCGGGGAGCCGGAGCCGCGTCGGCGGCCAGCTCGTCGTGGTTGGGGCGCTTGAGCAGGAGCAGCATGCACCCCAGCGTCAACGCGACCTGGAACAGGGCGTAGGCGATGACCGCGGTGATGGACCCGGTCTTGTTGAGCAGGAACTGGCCGATGATCGGCGTCGTGCCGCCGAGGAGCGTGCCGCACAGCTGGTAGCAGAGCGAGATGCCGGTGTAGCGCAGATGGGCCGGGAAGCGGCTGGCGAGCATGCCGGCGAGGGCCGCGTAGTACAGGCAGTGCGGGATCGTGGCGACGGCGACACCGAGCATCGCGAGGCCGTAGTTGCCGGTGTTGATGAGGACGAACATCAGCGGCAGCAGGACCAGTTCGGGCACCAGCATGACGGTGACCGCGCGGGACCAGCTCTTCATCTTGGTGGCGAGCACGGCGCCGAAGGGCTGGACGATGACCTGCGTGATGTTGGCGACAAGGATGATCGTCAGGAAGGTGCTGCGGTCGAAGTCGAGCGAGCTGGTGGCCCAGGACAGGGCGAACGTCGACTTGAAGTACGTCGCGGACAGGCCGATCGTGCAGGCGCCGATGCCGAGGGCGATCAGACCGGGGTGGCTGCGCAGGACCTCGGTGAGCGGAAGCTTGACGACTTCCTTCTTCTCGATGAGCTTGGCCATGGCCGGGGACTCGGCGACCTTGAGGCGGACCAACAGGCCCACCAGGACGAGGACCGCGGAGGCGAGGAACGGCACGCGCCAGCCCCAGGACGCGAAGGCGTCGTCGGGCAGCTGGCTGATGGCGAGGAAGCTCAGCGTGGCCAGCGTGTTGCCGACGGGCGAGCCCTGCTGCGCGAACGCGCCGTAAAGCACCGACTTGCCCTTGGGCGCGCTCTCGGAGGCGATGAGGACGGAGCCGCCCCATTCGCCGCCGAGGCCGATGCCCTGGATCATGCGGATGCAGACCAGCAGGATCGGCGCGGCGACGCCGATGGAGGCGTAGCTCGGCAGCAGGCCGATCGCGGTGGTGGAGATGCCCATCATCAGCAGCGTGATGACGAGCGTCTTCTTGCGGCCCAGGCGGTCGCCGAAGTGACCGAAGACGATGCCGCCGATGGGGCGGGCGAGGAAGCCGACCCAGAAGGTGGCGAAGGCGACCAACGTGCCGATGGCACCGTCCAGTTCGGGGAAGAACACCTTGTCGAAGGCGAGCGCCGCCGCGGTGCCGTAGATGTAGAAGTCGAACCACTCGATGGTGGAGCCGACGAAGGCACCGAGTCCTGCTCTGTTGGCGGCTCTGGTCTCCGCACGCGAGGTGGCGGTGGACGCACTCATGGGTCGCTCCGTGAACGTCGTTGATCAAGCGGATGGGGACGGGCGGGGACTGCTCTGATGGCTGGGGAGTGGTGACGCGTGACTGGGGAGTGGTTACGCGGCGATGCGCTCGAAGACCGCGGCGAGGCCCTGGCCGCCGCCGATGCACATGGTCTCCAGGCCGTAGCGCGCCTCGCTGCGTTGCATCTCGCGGGCGAGCGTGGCGAGGATGCGGGCGCCGGTGGCACCGACGGGGTGGCCGAGGGAGACGCCGGAGCCGTTGACGTTGATGCGCTGCTCATGATCCTTCTCGCCGAGGCCCAACTCGCGGGTGCAGGCGATGACTTGGGCGGCGAACGCCTCGTTGAGCTCGATCAGGTCGAGGTCGGCGAGGGTGAGTCCGGCGCGCTCCAGGGCGGCGCGGGTCGCCGGGACGGGGCCGATGCCCATCGTCGCGGCGGGGACGCCCGCGCGGGCGAAGGAGACGAGGCGGACCAGCGGGGTGAGCCCGAGCCGTTCGGCGGTGGCGACGCTGGTGACGAGGCAGGCGGCGGCCGCGTCGTTCTGGCCGCTGGCGTTGCCCGCGGTGACGGTGGCCTCCGCGTCGGACTTGGCCATGATGGGGCGCAGCGCGGCGAGTTGCTCGGCGGTGGTGTCCGGGCGCGGGTGCTCGTCGACGCTGACGACGGTGTCACCCTTGCGGCCACGTACGGTGACGGGCACGGTCTCCGCGTCGAAGCGGCCCTCCTCGACGGCACGGGCTGCGCGCTGTTGCGAGCGCAGGGCGAGGGCGTCCTGGTCGGCGCGGCTGATGGCGTACTCGCGGCGCAGGTTCTCGGCGGTCTCGATCATGCCGCCGGGCACGGGGTGGTGGATGCCGCCCGCGGTGACCCGGCCGCGCGCGAGCGAGTCGTGCAGCTGGAGGCCGGGGCCCTTGATGCCCCAGCGGCCCTCGTGCGTGTAGTACGGGGCCGCGCTCATCACGTCGACGCCGCCGGCGATCACGACCTCGCTGAAGCCCGCCCGGATCTGCATGGCCGCGTCGAGGACGGCCTGAAGGCCGGAGCCGCAGCGGCGGTCGATCTGGGCGCCGGTGACGGAGTCGGGGAGCCCGGCGTCCAGGGCGGCGACGCGGCCGATGGCCGGGGCGTCGGAGGAGGGGTAGGCCTGCCCGAGGATCACCTCGTCGACGCGGTCAGGGTCGATTCCGGTGCGGGCGACGAGCTCGCCGACGACGCGCGCGGCGAGCGCCGCCGGCGTCTGCCGGGCGAAGGCGCCGCCGAAGCGCCCGATGGGGGTGCGCAGTGGTTCGCAGATGACGACATCGGCCTGTTCGGGCACGGCGGAACACCTTTCGGGCGGCTCAGGGAGGTGAGCCGACCATCGCACCCGACCGCTTAGTCGGTCCAATACCAAGTTTTCGATCCATCAAGACGGGTCGCGTCTCAATCGGCGCTACGGATGGCGTCTCACTCGGCGCTGCCGGGAGTCGGCAGCGCCTCCTCGCAGACCGCCAGCACCGCACGCAGAGCGGCGGAGGGGTTGTCGGCCCGCCAGGCGAGGGCGGCCTGGCGCCGGATGGGCTCTCCCGCGAGCGGCCGGTAGACGAGCCCGGTCTGCTGGATGTGCCGGACCGAGGACACCGTGAGCGTGACACCGACACCGGCCGCGACGAGCGCCAGGATCGTGTACGAGTCGGGGGCCTCCTGCACCACGCGCGGGTTGAACCCGGCGGCCTCGCAGGTCTCGACCATCGCGTCGCGGACCGTGGACCCGGCGTTCGCGGGGAAGGAGACGAAGGGCTCTTCGGCGAGGATGTCGATGGGGATCTCGTCGAGCGTGGCGAGGTGGTGGTCGGAGGGCAGCGCGCACAGCAGCTCCTCCTCGTCGATGACCCGGTGGGCCACGCCCGGCTGGGTCACCGGGAGCCGCACGAAGCCGAGGTCGAGCGAGCCGTCCGCGACCCGGTCGAGCGCGACGTTGGCGTACGTCTGGCCCTTCATGACCAGTTCGATGGCCGGGTGCGCTGCCCGCACGGCGCGGGTGAGCCGGGGCAGTGTCTCGTGGCTCGATGCGCCCGCGAAGCCGATCGTGACCCGGCCGAACTCCCCGCGCCCGGCCGCCTTCGCCGCCCGCACCGCCGTGTCGAGGTCGGCGAGCACGGTGCGTACGGGTTCGAGGAAGGACTCCCCCGCGCTGGTGAGGCGCACGGAGCGGGTGTTGCGCTCGAAGAGCTGGACGCCGAGCTCCTTCTCCAGCTGCCGGATCTGCTGGCTCAGCGGCGGCTGCGCCATCTGCAGCCGCTTGGCGGCCCGGCCGAAGTGGAGCTCCTCCGCGACGGCGGTGAACGCGGTGAGATGACGCAGCTCCACGAGCCCGCCCCCATTCATTAATCAGCGGTCTTGATCCGACCTTAATTTGGTATTGGACGGCAATCAATAGGCGCTGACACGGTAGGGCGACCAGTACGCACTCGCCGAGGAGCACCGTGGAAGCCGAGTCACCGAAGGTCATGTCGATGAAGGAGGCCATCGCCGCCTTCGTGCACGACGGCGCCACCGTCAGCATCGAGGGCTTCACCCACCTCGTTCCCACCGCCGCCGGACACGAGATCATCCGGCAGGGCCGCAGGGACCTCACGGTCGTCCGGATGACGGCGGACATCGTCGTGGACCAGATGCTCGCCGCGGGCTGCGTCTCGCGCCTCGTGTCCTCCTTCGTCGGCAACTCCTCCGCGGGTTCGCTCGGTGAGCTGCGCCGCAGGATCGAGCGGGCGGACCCGGCGCCGCTCGCCTTCGAGGAGTACAGCCACTACGGGATGATCTGCCGCTACCTGGCCGGCTCCCAGCGCCTGCCGTTCTTCCCGCTGCGCTCGTACGGCGGCAGCGACCTCCCCGGCATCAACAACGCGCTGCAGAAGGTGACTTCGCCCTACCCCGGCCCGGACGGCGAACCCGAGCAGATCTACGTGGTTCCGCCCGTGAACCCGGACGTCACGATCATCCACGCGCAGCGCGCCGACCGCCGGGGCAACACCCAGATCTGGGGTCTGACCGGCATCCAGGCCGAGGCGGTGTACGCGGCGGACAAGGCGATCGTCGTGGTCGAGGAGCTCGTCGAGGACGAGGTGGTCCGCTCGGACCCCAACCGCACGCTCGTCCCGGCCCACGCCGTGGACGCCGTCGTCGTCTGCCCGCGCGGCGCGCACCCGTCGTTCGCGCAGGGCTATTACGACCGGGACAACGCCTTCTACCGCGCCTGGTCCCACATCAGCAAGGACCCGCAGCGCCTGAAGGAATGGCTGGCGGAGTGGGTGTACGGAACGGCCGACCACGCCGAGTACGTCGCCAAGCAGGGCGAGGAGTTCTGGGAAGGCCTCGCGGTCGGCGAGGCCCTCAGCGAGCCGGTGAACTACGGACGGCGACTGTGAGCGCGACACACGACAAGGACCTGACCACCATGACTGCTGCCACGACTGCTGCTGACACGCCCGGGACCGCCGAGACGGTCACCTCTTCGGAGCTGCTCTCCGTCGTCGCCTCCCGCGAACTGGCCGCCCGCCGCACGGTGTTCGCCGGCATCGGCCTCCCCACCCTCGCCACCGAACTGGCACACCTGACGGTCGCCCCGCAGATCGAGGTCGTGTACGAGTCCGGGGTGTGCGGCGCGCACCCCTCGCACCTGCCGGAGACCATCGCGGACGCCGTGCTCATCTCGGGCGCGGAGGCGGTGCTCTCGATGCCGGCCCTGTTCGGCTGCGTGCTCCAGGGCGGGCACATCGACGTCGGTTTCCTCGGCGCCGCGCAGATCGACCGCTGGGGCAACCTCAACACCTCGGTCATCGGCGACTGGGAGAGCCCGTCGGTGCGGCTGCCGGGATCCGGCGGCGGCATCGAGGTGATGGCCAACTCCCGTGAGGTCTTCGTCGTGATGCGCCGGCACAACCCGCGCTCCTTCACCGAGACCCTGGACTTCTGCACCACGCCCGGCCCGGACCGCGCGCTCGCGGAGGGCATCCGGCCGTTGGGCGTCGGTGTCACGCGTGTCATCACCGAGCTGGGCATCCTGGCCCGCGAGGGCGTCGGCGAGGAGCTGCGACTCACCGCCGTCCACCCCGGTGTCACGGTCGAGCAGGTGAAGGAGGCGACGGGCTGGGACCTGAAGGTCGCCGACCACGTCGACACGGTGGAGCCGCCGAGCTTGGCGGAGCTGCGCCTGCTGCGCGAGGACGTCGACCCCGGCCGGGTCTATCTCCGCTGACACACCCCGACGTACCCTCCCCTGCACCCCCTCCCGAATCTGCGAAAGGTCCCAACTGCCATGCGTATCAGGATCGTCGGCGCCGGAGCCATGGGCCGCGGCATCGCCCAGTGGGCGGCGAGCGCCGGGCACACCGTCGAGCTGGGCGATGTCAGGGCGGAGGCGGTGCGGGAGGCAGTGGACTTCGTACGGTCGATGCTGGACCGCGCGGTGACCAAGGGCCGCATGACCGCCGAGGACAGCGCGGCGGCCGTGGCACGGCTGGTCCCGCTGGACGACCCCTGGGCGCCGGGCCCAGACGTGGAGCTGGTGGTCGAGGCCGTACGGGAGGACCTTGACACCAAGGCGGAGGTCTTCGGAAAGCTGGAGCAGGTGCTGCCCGCCTCCGCCGTCTTCGCGACCAACACCTCGTCCCTGTCCGTGACGCGGATCGCCGCGACGCTCGGCGATCCGTCACGCCTCGCCGGGCTGCACTTCTTCAACCCCGTTCCACTGATGCGGATCGTGGAGGTGGTTCCGGGCGCCGCCACCCGCCCCGAACTCCCGTCCCTTCTCACGGAGTTGGTCGAGAGCTGCGGGCATCGCGCGGTGACGGTGGCCGACACCCCCGGCTTCCTGGTCAACCACGCAGGCCGCGGTCTGGTGACCGAGGCGCTGGCGCTCCTGGAGGAGTCGGTGGCGCGTCCCGCGGACATCGACCGCGTGGCGCGCGACGTACTGGGGCTGCGGATGGGCCCGTTCGAGCTGATGGACCTCACCGGGCTCGATGTCACGACGGCGGTCATCGACTCGATCTGGCAGGGCTTCCGCCACGAACCCCGGCTCCGCCCGTCCTACCTCACGCCGAACCGGGTGACGGCAGGCCTGCTCGGCCGCAAGACCGGGCGGGGCTGGTACGCGTACGGTCCCGAGGCGTCGGACTCCCCCGAGGAGCCGGTGACGGGCGACGCAAACCGCCCGGTGCACGTGGCGGGCGGGGGCGAGGGCGCGGGGGCGCTGCGGGACGCGCTGGCGACGGCCGGCGCCTCCGTGGAGCACGACGGCCGCCCCTCCGCCGAGGCCCTTGTCCTCGTCCCGGTCTGGGGCACGACCGTGGCCGACGCGGTCGCCGCCCACGAACTCCCCGCTGAGCGCACGTTCGGCGTGGATCCGCTGTCCGTGACCAGCGGCCGCCGTGTGCTGTCGGTGACCCCGGCGGCCGACCCGACCGCCGCACGCGACACGCGCGCGGTACTGGCCCGCGGCGAACACACCGTCACCATCGTCCGTGACACGGCTGGTTCGGTGGCCCAGCGCCTCCTCGCCTCCGTGGTGTCGGTCGCCGCGTCGATCGCCGAGCGTGGGCTGGCCGCCCCTGCGGACATCGACCTGGCGGTGACGCTCGGCCTCGGCTACCCCACGGGACCGCTGGCCTGGGGCGACCGCGTCGGCGCCACCCGGGTGCTGGACCTTCAGCGCGCCCTGCACACCACCACGGGCGATCCCCGCCACCGCCCGAGCCGCTGGCTCACCGAACGCGCCCAGCTGGGCCTGCCGTTGACCCACCCGGGCACGACGCCCGAGGACTGTCTCGGCCTCGTCTGAGCCGGCGGGCGCCGCCCGGCCTCGTCACCAGTCGTGCACGCCCCCGTCCCGCAGCCGGTTCACCGGCAGGTACTTGCGCTCGTACGGGAACTTCTCGGCGGCCTTCTCGTCGAACTCGACGCCGATGCCGGGGCGGTCGCCGGGGTGCATCAGGCCGTCCTCGAAGGTCCAGGACGTGTGGAACACCTCCTCGTAGCCGGGGAGGTGGGCCATGTACTCCTGCATGCCGAAGTTCGGGATCGCCAGGTCGAGGTGGAGCGCGGCGGCGAACGACGCCGGGGAGAGGTCGCCCGCGCCGTGCGAACCGGAGCGCACCCCGTACAGCTCGGCGAGCGAGAAGATCCGGCGCAGGTGTGTGATGCCGCCCGCGTGGGAGACGGAGGCGCGGATGTAATCGATCAGCCGGTTGGTGATGAGGTGCTGGCAGTCCCAGATCGAGTTGAAGATCTCGCCGACCGCGAGCGGCGTCGTGGTGTGCTGCCGGATGAGCCGGAAGGCCTCCTGGTCCTCGGCCGGCGTCGGGTCCTCGATCCAGAACATGCGGTACGGCTCGAGGGACTTGCCGAGCCGGCCGGCCTCGATCGGGGAGAGCCGGTGGTGCACGTCGTGCAGCAGGTGGAAGCCGTAGCCGAACTCCTCGCGAACGGCGGCCATGTACTGGGGCACGAAGTCCAGGTAGGCGCCGGTGTCCCAGACCTCCTCGGTCGGCAGGTTGCCGTCGGCGGGCTCGTAGGTGTCCCCGTCGCCCTTGCGCATGCCGTAGACGCGCTCCAGGCCGGGCACCGCCGCCTGGGCGCGGACCGCGCGGAAGCCCTTGTCGCGGAACCGCCGTACGTCGTCGAGGAGTTCGGGGATGGTGTTGCCGCTGGCGTGGCCGTAGACGGTGACACCGTCGCGGGCTGCGCCGCCGAGCAGCTGGTAGACGGGGAGGCCCGCGACCTTCCCCTTGATGTCCCAGAGCGCAACGTCGACGGCGGCTATCGCGGTCATGGTGACAGGGCCGCGCCGCCAGTAGGCGCCCTTGTAGAGGTACTGCCACAGGTGCTCGATGCGGGCCGGGTCCTTGCCGATGAGCGTGGGGCAGACGTGGTCGCGCAGGTAGGAGGCGACAGCCAGTTCCCGGCCGTTGAGGGTGGCGTCGCCGATGCCGGTGACACCGTCGGAGGTGGTGATCTTCAGGGTGACGTAGTTGCGGCCGGGGCAGGTGACGAAGACCTCGGCGGCGGTGATGGTGGAGGACATGCGGTCCCGTTCTCTCGGGGAGTGGCTTCGTTGGATGGTGTGTCAGTCGCGGGCGGCGGCCCGCAGGGCGGCTTCGGCCCCGTGCGCGTCCAGAATCCGTGCGAACTCGGCGACGGTGTTCGCGAACTGCTCATGCTGTGCGGCCTCTTGGGGCAGCAGTCCACCTTCGGCGAGCAGCAGGCGGGCCTTCCCGTCGGGGCCGTTCGCGCGCGACGCCAGTTCGGTCAGCCGGGCACGGGCGCCGTCGTGGACGGTGCCCAGGCTCCGCTCGTCGTACGCGTCGTCGGCCGTGATCACCCGTACGTACGCGGCGAATCCGAGCGCAAGGACGCGCGGCACGCGTCCGGCGGCCAGTGACTCGGTGAGGGGTCCGGCCCAGCGCACGGGGATCTTCAGCGAGCCGTCGGAGCCGACCTGGGCGGTGCGGTGGCCGAGCGCCGGGTTGGCGAAGCGGTCGAGGAGTTCGTCGATGTACGTCCCGCCGGGCATGCCGTCCGGCTCGGGGACGGTCGGCAAGATCTCCTCACGCATCGCGAACTCGACGACCCCGCCGAGAAGTTCGTCGCCCACCGCCTGGTCGATGGAGCGGTGGCCGCGCAGCAGTCCGAGGTAGGCGAGCAGGGAGTGCGCTCCGTTGAGGAGACGCAGCTTCATCAGCTCGTACGGGCCGACGTCCTTGGTGAACACCGCGCCCGCCTGCTCCCACGCGGGCCGTCCCGCGCGGAAGTCGTCCTGCATCACCCACAGTTTGTACGGCTCGGCGGGCACCGGCACGGTGTCGCGGACGCCGAAAGCGCGGGCGGCCAGGGCGCGGTGCTCGTCGGTGGTGGCGGGCGCGATCCGGTCGACCATGCCGTTCGGCGTCGACACCGAGGCATCGACGTACGCCTGGAGGTCGTCGCGCTCGGCGACGGGCAGCGCGGCGATGAACTCGCCGAGCAGGGACCGGAGTCGGGCCCCGTTGTCCATGAGGTTGTCGCAGCTGAGGAGCGTCACGGGCGGGGCGCCGGCCCGGACCCGCTGTTGCAGGCCGCGGGCGATCAGGCCGAGCGCGGTGCGCGGGGTACCGCCCGCGAGGTCGGCGCGGACGAGCGGGTCGTCGAGATCGAGGCGGCCGTCCGCGCCGAACGTGTAGCCCTTCTCCGTGACGGTGAGGGAGACGATGCGGGTGGTGTCCGCGCCGATGGCGGCGACGACGTCCGCGCCCTGTCCGTCGGCGACCAGGCCCGTGTGGTGCACGCCGGGGACACTCGCGGCGACGGCGCCGTCGCGGTGCAGGGTGAGCACGGTGTAGAGGCCGTCCTGCGCGGCCATGCCCTCGATCACCGGCCGGGGCCGGTTGCCGGGCGTGGTGGACACACCGGTGATCCCCCACGGTCCGTCGGTGTGCCGCAGCGCGTCGGCGGTGTACACGGCCTGGTGGGCGCGGTGGAAGTTGCCGAGGCCGAGGTGGACGATGCCGGACTCGGGTGTCAGCGGCGGCAGTCTGAGGCCTGCCACCGGGAGCGCGGCCCGGGTCAGGCGCGGCGCCGCGCGGTGCTGGGCGGCGGTCACGCGTCCACCTCGCCGGGTGTGACGAGCACCTTCATCTGGGTGCGGTCGGTGAGCGCGGTGTGCAGCGCCTCGTCCGCCCGCTCCAGCGGGAACTCGGCGGTGACCAGCTCGTCGAGGCGCACGCGACCGGACCCGGCGAGGCGCACGGCGGCCGCGAAGTCCCCGGCGGCGTACCGGAAGGAGGTGACCAGGGACATCTCCTGGCGCTGCATCCACGCCAGCGGCAGTTCGGTCTCCGGACGGTTCGGGTTGCCGACGACGACGGCGGTGCCGCCGGGGCGCAGCGCGCGGATCCCGGAGACCAGGGCGGGGCCGACGCCGGAGCAGTCCAGGACGGTGTCGTAGCCGTCCGGGTCGGCGAGTTGGTGTGTCCGGTCGGGGTCGGGGGTGAGCGCGGTCGCGTCCACGGTCCCGGCGCCGAGCCGGGCCGCGAACTCGCGCCGCGCCGGGGCCACGTCGGACACGGTCACCAGGGCTCCGCACGCTGCGGCGACCTGGGCCACGAGCACGCCGATCGGCCCGGCGCCGGTGACCAGGACCCGCTCGCCGGGCGCGACACCGGCGCGCCGCACGGCGTGCACGGCGACCGCGAGGGGTTCGACGAGCGCGCCCAGCTTCACGTCCATGCCCTCGGGCAGCGGGTGCACGAAGTCCCTTGGTACGGCGATGAGTTCGGTCAGGGCGCCGTTCGTGGGCGGCGAGCCGAAGCAGGTGCCCTTCGGGCACAGGTTGTAACGCCCGGCCCGGCAGAGGGTGCAGCGCCCGCAGGGGTGGGCCGGCTCGACCGCGACGGGCGTGCCGTGCGGCAGGCCTTCGGCGCCCGCGCCGTGGCCGACGACGAACCCGGCCGGTTCGTGGCCGAGGACGGTCGGCTGCCGCAACACGTTGGGCCCGTTCTCGCCGTGCTCGTAGTAGTGCAGATCGGAGCCGCACAGGCCGACGGCGCGCACGGCGACAAGTACCTCACCATCGCCCGGCTCGGGCACCGGACGGTCCTCTACGCGCAGGTCCTTGGGTCCGTGCAGCACGGCGGCGCGGTGCGTGGTGGTGGTCACGGGGCGCTCCTTCCTCTCGTACGAAAAGTCTTGCAGGCGGTCTCAGGCCCGCACCGGCAGCGGTTCGACGCGCTTGATGACGAACGCGTAGGTCAGGGCGCCGACGATCGACAGGGCGCCGGAGACGAGCAGCGGCACCAGGTACGAGCCGCCGGAGGCCGCCAGCAGGAAGCCGGTGACGATCGGGCCGAGGGCGCCGGCGACGTTCGAGGCGAAGTTCTGGATGCCGGCGAGGGACGCGACATGGCCCGAGGTGGGCGCGACGTCGGCGGGCAGCGAGGCCACGGACGCGGTGGCGAAGGTCAGCGAGGCGTAGCTCAGGGAGAGCAGCGCCAGTGCGCCGGACGCGGTCGGCACGACGACGGCGAGCGCGATGACGGACGAGCACAAGGTGCCGGAGATCAGGCAGGTCTTGCGGACCTTGGTGGTGGACCAGCCCTTGCGCAGCAGCCGGTCCGCCGTGTAGCCGCCGAGCAGCGAGCCCACGATGGCGACGAGGCCGGGGACGGTGCCGAAGAAGCCGAGCGAGAGGAGGTCGAAGCCGCGCTCGTCGACGAGGTAGCTGGGGAACCAGGTGATGAAGAAGTAGATGACGTAGTTGAGGCAGAAGAAGCCGAACATCATGCCCCAGACCGTCCGGTACCGGAACAGGTCCCGCCAGCGCACCTTGGGCGCACTGTCCTCCTCGGCCGGTGTCTCCTCGATGCGGGCGCCGCCGGCCTCGATGTACTCGCGCTCCTCGGCGCTGAGCTTCGGGTGGTCGGCGGGCTCGTGGTACAGCCGCCACCAGCCGATGATCCACAGGAAGCCGAGCAGTCCGCAGACGACGAAGGCGATCCGCCAGTGGAAGGCCGAGACCAGCATCGTGACGAGCGGCAGGGCGATGGCGGTGCCGACGCGGGCGCCGTTGTCCCACACGCTGTTGGCGAGGGTGCGCTCGTGCCGCGGGAACCAGCGCGAGACGGCCTTCGCGGGCGCCGGGTAGCCGGCGGCCTCGCCCGCGCCGAGCAGCATCCGCGCCCCGACGAGCGAGCCGACGCCGCGCACCAGGCCCATGCAGATGGTGGCCACCGACCACCAGATCGCGCCGAGCGCGAAGACCCGCTTCACGCCGTACTTGTCGAGCAGCGCGCCGGCGGGCAGCTGGCAGATCGCGTACGTCAGGAAGAACGCGCTGAGGACGAAGCCCTGGGTCTCGGGGCCTATGTGCAGGTCCTTGGACATGGTGGGCAGCGCGACGCTGAGCGTGGAGCGGTCGAGGTAGTTGACCGCGAGGCCGCCGAAACAGAGCACGGCGATGCCCCAGCGGACGTTCTTGCCGCGGCCGCGGGGCCGGGGTGGCGGGGTCGTGCCGGACGGCGTCGTCACCTCGGTGTCGGTGACGGGATGGCTGGTCATCATTGACCTCCGGTCGGAAGCGGGCTCGTCATTTTCTACCTGGGCGACCGCTTACATACAAGGCTTGTATGTAAGAATTTCCGCAGCTGAGGTGAGAGGGTGACGGCATGCGGGACGAGCAGCGGCGAAGCGACAGGGCGACACGGCGCACGGTGGAGGCCGTGACACCCAAGGAGTCCAACCGGGTACGTGTGCACGCGCTGCTGCGCTCCCGGATCACGTCTCTCGAACTGCCGCCGGGCGCCCCGCTGTCGGAGAACGAGCTCGCCGCGGAGCTCGACGTCAGCCGCACGCCGGTGCGCGAGGCGCTGATCCTGCTGGGCGAGGAGTCGCTGGTCGACATCTTCCCGAAGCTCGGCACGTTCGTGTCACGGATCAGCGTCGACGCCGTCCTCGAAGCGCAGTTCATGCGCGAGGCGCTCGAACTGGCCGCGCTGCGCGAGGCGGTGAAGCGGGCCGACGACGAGGACATCGCGGCGCTGCGCGCGAACCTCGACGCTCAGCGCGCCGCGTTCGAGGCGGCGGACGACGATCTGTTCTTCGAGCAGGACGAGGCGTTCCACCGCCGGCTGATGGAGGCCAGCGGCCACCGCACACTGTGGCGCACGGTGACCACGGCCAAGGCCCACCTCGACCGCGCCCGCCGGCTGAGCCTGCCGCTGCCGCGCCGCATCGAGCACCTCATCGACGAGCACCGGGCGGTGGTCGACGCCCTGGAACTGCGCGACGCGGCGCGGGCCGAGCAGGCGCTGCGCGGTCACCTCCAAGGCGTGTTCGACGACATCGGCACCATCCAGGCCGAGCGCCCCGAACTCTTCGTGGAAACCGGGGAGTTGCCCCCGCCCAGCAGGCCCCGCGCCCACCCCGGCCTGCGCGCCTGAGCACTCCGGCCGGGCACCTCGACGGGCCCCTCAGGCGGAGCGCCTCAGCCCGTCCAAGGTGAGGTCGAGGAGCCGCTCGGCCTGGGCGCGCTGTTCGGGCCCGGCGGAGGTGAGGGCGATCCCGGCGAGGGCCGCGAAGATGTCACCCGTGGGGATGTCGGAGCGGATCGCTCCCGCGCGCCTGCAGGCGTCCATCAGCTCGGCGATGGACGCCTCGATCATGTCCCGGCTGTGCCCGTACGGATTTCCGCCCTCGGCCGCCATGGCGCGCAGGGCGTCGGCCATGCCGTGCTTGGCGCTCGCGTAGTCCATGAAGCGGCGGGTCCACGCGCGCAGGGCCTCGAACGGCGGGTGCGCCGCGAGCAGCTCGGTGGCGGCCTCGCACACCTGGGCCACCTCGTTGCGATAGGCCGCTTCGATCAGGGCCTCGCGGGTCGGGAAGTTCCGGTACAGCGTCGCGCTGCCGACGCCCGCGACCTTGGCGATGTGCTCCATGCGCGCGTCGAGGCCGTCCTCGGTGAACACGCGCACCGCGGCGGCCAGAATCTTCTCCCTGTTGCGTCGCGCGTCCGCCCTGAGCGGCCGCTCCGCGCCTCGGTCCATCACCGGTTCCCTTCGTACCCACTTGCTAAGTGGAGGCTACCCCACTTACGGTCTCCCCATCAGTCTAAGTGGGGACTCCCCCACTTAGACTCCTGAGGCACGGCCCCGGCCTGCCCACACCCACCCCCTGGGAAGGACCACCCATGTCGGGAATCGAAGGCAAAGTCGTGGCGATCACGGGCGCCGGCAGCGGTATCGGCGAGGCCACGGCCCTGCTGCTCGCGGAGCGCGGCGCGAAGGTCGTCCTCGGTGCGCGCCGCACCGAGCGCCTGGAGGATCTGGCGGGCCGCATCGAGAAGTCCGGCGGCCAAGTCGCTTGGATCCGCACTGACGTGACGGTCCGCCAGGACCTCGCGTCACTCGTGGAGTTGGCGCGCAGCCGCTTCGGCAGGCTCGACGCGCTCGTCAGCAACGCGGGCATCGGGCCGATCTCCCCACTGGACGACCTGCGCGTCGAGGACTGGGAGAACATGATCGACGTCAACTTCAAGGGCGTGCTGTACGGGATCGCGGCCGCGCTGCCGGTCTTCCGGGAGCAGGGCTCGGGGCACTTCGTCAACGTCGTCTCCACCGCCGGGCTGCGGATCGTCCCGACACAGGCGGTGTACGCGGCCACCAAGAACGCCGTGCGCACCCTCTCCGAAGGCCTGCGCCAGGAGGCCGGTGACAGCCTGCGGGTCACGGTCGTCTCGCCGGGCATCACCCGCACGGAGTTCGCGGACCACATGGCGCCGGAGGTGAAGGACCGGATCGCCTCGTCCATGGGCGACATCGGCATCCCGCCGGAGTCCATCGCGCGCGCCATCGCCTTCGCGGTCGAGCAGCCGGCCAACGTCGACGTCGGCGACATCGTGGTCCGGCCGACGGCGCAGGGGTAGGGCTTGGCGGAGTCGTAGAGGCAGAGGCGCCGAGCATTCTTCGTTCGACCGTTCCCGCCTCCTGTTAGCGTGCGCCGATGGACGCACTGGAGCTCGCCACCTGGCCGCCGGAGCCGATCAGGACCGAGAGGCTCGTGCTCCGCGGGTCCGAGGCCCGGGACCGGGCGGCGTTCGTCGAGTTGCTCGCCTCGCCGGAGGTGCACACCTACCTCGGCGGCCCCCGGCCGCGCGACGTACTCGCGCGCGAGTTGCCCGCGGTGCCCGAGCGGTGGCCCGGGAGCTTCGTCGTCGAGCTCGACGGGTCGATGATCGGCCAGCTCCTGCTCCGGAGGGCGCCGGCAGACCAACGCCCGGCCGCCGCGGGCAAGGCCGACCTCGGCTATCTGTTCCTGCCGCGCGCCTGGGGCCTCGGGTACGCGTCCGAAGCGTGCGCGGCGGCGCTCGACTGGCTCGCCGGCGCCCTTCCCGGCGAACCGGTGGTGCTCACCACCCAGACCGCCAACACCGGCTCGATGCGCCTGGCGGCCAAGCTGGGCTTCACCGAGGTCGAGCGGTTCGAGGCGTGGGACGCCGAGCAGTGGCTCGGCATGCGGGCTCCGGTCACGGCGTCCGACTGAGGCCCCTCCCCCGACCACCCCGCGCAACTCGTCATCCGTGTCAAGGGGGTTGACCCCGTTCCGCTTCCTGCTTACGGTGCTCGCACCCCGAAGGTATATCGATATACCAAAGCGACAGGAGGCGTCCCGCCTTGCGCTCCCCGATGAATCGACGCGGCTTCATGGCTCTGGGTGCGGGCCTTGCGGCGGTGCCCGCGCTCAGTGCGTGCGGCGCGTTCTCTGCCTACGGCTCGGACCCCGACACCCTGGTGATCCACAGCCAGATGGGCGGGAACGCGCCCGGTTCCCCCACGTTCCGCGCGGTCGTGAACCAGTTCCGCAAGGAGAACCCGGACATCACCGTGAAGAACCTCATCAACGGTGACGACCTCGGGCAGGTCTACGAGACCTCGCGGCTCGCGCGCGCCGAGGCCGATGTCGTGATGGTCAACCTCTACGACAAGACGCTGTCGTGGACCGAGGTCGGCGCCACCGTTCCGGTCGGCGGCTATCTCGACGACTGGGGGCTGCGCGAGCGGATCATCCCCAAGGCCGTCACCGAGTGGACCGACACCGAGGGCCGGCTGCGCGCCTTCCCGTACATCGGGACGAACTGGCCGATCGCCTTCAACCACGCGCTCCTTGAGCGCGCCGGGGTCGACACACCGCCGGCCACGTCCGACGAACTCATCGCCGCGGCCAAGAAGTTGCGCGGCAAGGGCATCGCACCGTTCACCGTGGGTGGCAACGACTGGACGGGGCAGAAGCTGCTCGCCCAGATCATCCAGACGTTCCTGACGCCGGCCGAGGCACGGCACCTGTACCGCACGGGCGACTTCAGCGGCTCGCGCGGCGCGCAGGAGGGCATCGGGTACTTCGTGGATCTGCGCGACGCCGGGGTGTTCGCCGACAAGGCGCAGGGGCTCACATCCGACGCGATGACGACGCAGTTCAACACCGGGCACGCGGCCATGCAGTCGGCGATGTCCTCGGCTCTCGCCAGCGTGCCGGACAACGTTGTCAAGACCACGTCGGTCGGCGGCTTCCCGCTCGCGGACGGCGCCGCGCAGAAGAAGCCGACCATCCTGCGCACGTACACCGTCTCCGGCTTCTGGGTCAGCCCGAACGGGGTGAAGAAGATCGAGACGGTCGAACGGTTCATCCGGTTCATGTACCGGCCCGAGGTCGTGGACCGGTTCGTCACCGAGGGCGGCCGCGACATGTCGGTGGTCACCGACGCGCTCAGCACGGACTTCCCGCTGGTGGCGAAGGCGCAGCAACTCGGCGACTCCGTCGGCCAGGTGGTGCTGCCGGACCAGTACATCCCGGCCGCCGCCGCGCAGCCGCTGATCCAGGCGACGTCGACCGCCTTCACCCCCGGTACCTCTGCGCGCGCCATCCGTACGGCGCTGGAATCCGCGTACCGCTCCGCCTGAGCCCGCTGTGGAGAACACCGAGAGCGCCGAGAACGCCGAACCCGTTGAGAACGCCGCGAACGCCGAGCCCGCTGAGAACGCCGAGAACGGAAGTCGACCCCGATGACGATCACCACGTCACGGCCCGCCGCCACCGCGGGCCGGGCCCCCTCCCCCGTAAAGCCCGGCGGCAGCCGCAAGGGCGGCCAGGGCGGCACGATCCTCGCGCTGCCCGCGCTCGTCTGGTATCTGCTGTTCATGGTCGGCCCGATGGTCGCGATCTTCGTGATCGCGGCCCTGCACTGGCCGGGCATGCTCCAGCCGGTGTCCTTCGCCGGCCTCGACAACTTCCGCACCGTCTTCGCCGATCCGGCCTTCTGGGCCGCCGTTCGCAACACGGCGGTGCAGCTCGTGATCGCGCTGCCGGTGATGATCGTCTGCGCGTACATGATCGGCTACTACGTGGCGCAGCGGCCGCCGGGACATCGCGTCATCCGGTACCTGCTGTTCGTGCCCGGTCTGATCTCGACGCCGGCGAAGGCGATGGTCTTCTACGCCGCCCTCTCCCCCGACGGCCTGCTCAACGGCGCCCTGTCGGGCCTCGGCCTCGACTCGCTCACCGACGCCTGGCTGGCCAGCCCCTCGACGGCCCTGTACTGCCTGATCGCCATGGACATCTGGGCGGGCATCGGCTTCACCGCCGTGCTGTTCGCGGCGCGCCTGTCCAGCGTTCCCGAAGACCTCGGTGAGGCCGCGCAGTTGGACGGGGCGGGGCACTGGCGGACGATGTGGCGCATCCACTTCCCGGTCGTGCGGGACTACGTGGGTGTGGTGACGATGCTTCAGCTGCTGTGGACGCTGTTCGGCTCGGCGCAGAACGTGCTGCTGCTCACCCAGGGCGGCCCGGGCACCTCGTCGACGACGCTGTCCTTCCTCGTCTACCAGAAGGCGTTCATCGAGGCGGACCTCGGCTACAGCCAGGCCGTGGGCGTGATCCTGTTCCTGTCCGGGCTCGTGGGCCTGCTGACCATCCGCCGCGTCTTCCGTGCCAGCCACTGAGCACCGAGCACCGAGCACTGAGCACTGAGCACTGAGCCGATCGGAGCTGTTTTCCCCATGAGCGTTCCCATGAGCAAGAGTCGTGCGAAGTTCGGCCGGTCGTGGTGGCCCGCGCACATCCTGGTGTGGGGGTACGCGGTGCTGCTCGCGGTGCCGCTGTACTACTTCGTCGCCTCCTCGTTCAAGTCCAATGACGCGATCTTCGGCAGCCCGCTGGCGCCGCCGACCTCGCTGGGTCTCGACAATTTCACAACAGCCTTCCGCACCGCGGGACTTGGCACCGCGGTGGTGAACTCGGCGCTTGTGACCGTGGTGGCCCTGGCGTTGACGCTCGGGCTCGCGGTCCCGGCGGCGTTCGCGCTCGCCCGTTCCGAGGGCCGGGCGGCGTCGGTGATCGAGAAGGTGTTCTCGCTCGGGTTCCTGATCCCGACGTTCGCCGCCCTGTTCCCCACGTTCCTGCTCGCGGCGGCGGCCGGGCTGTTCCACACTCGTACGTTCATGGTGCTGCTGCTCCCGGCGACCGCGCTGCCGCTTTCGGTGGTGATCCTGGTGCAGTTCATGCGGACCATCCCGAAGGAGATGGAGGAGGCCGCGCGGATGGACGGCGCCTCCACCTTCGCGGTGCTGCGCCACATCTATACGCCGATGTGCATGCCCGGCATCGCCACGGTGCTGCTCCTCAACTTCCTGAGTTTCTGGAACGAGTACCTGTACTCCCTCGTCCTCATCGGCCCCGACCCGGACCTGCGCACGATCCAAGTCGCCCTGCCCACCCTGAAGTCGGTGACCGGCACGGACTACGGCGTGCTGACGGCGGGCACCGTGCTCACCCTCGTCCCGGTGTGGATCGTGTACACGGTGTTGCAGAAGAGGATGCAGACGGCCCTGGTCAGTGGCGCGGTGAAGATGTGAGTGGGCTGGGAAGGCGGGCGCCGGGCAGGCGTCCCACCATCAAGGACGTGGCGGCCGAGGCCGGTGTCTCGCCGGGCGCGGTGTCGAAGGTGTTCAACGGCACGGGCCGGATCTCCGAACCCACCCGGGAGCGCGTGCAGTTGGCCGCGACGCGCCTGGGCTGGTCGCCGAACGCCGCGGCGAGCGCCCTGCGCCGCTCCCGCAGCCACACCATCGCCCTCGTGGTGCGTCGCCCCAGCGATGTCCTGGGCACGGACCCGCACTTCAGCGAGCTGATCAACGGTCTGGAGAGCGAACTCGCGCCGCGCGGCTACGGCCTGCTCCTGCATCTCGTCGCGGACGTCGACGAGGAGGGCCGGCTGTACGAACGGCTGGCCGCCGAGGGGCGGGTGGACGGCGCGGTGCTCACGGAGAGCCGGATCGATGACCCGCGCCCGGCCCAACTGCGGCGTCTGGGGCTGCCGTTCGTGCTGCTCGGCGGCCCGGACGGCGTGATGCTCAGCCATCAGGAGACCGGTGTCACGGAGGCCGTGGAGCATCTGCTCGCCCTCGGTCACCGGCGGATCGGCTATGTGTCCGGACCGCCGGAGCTGGTCCACTCGCGGTTCCGGCAGGGCGTGTTCACCGATGTGCTCGCCCGGTCCGGGCTCGCCCCGGCCGCCGTGATCCCCACGGACTTCGGCGCCGAGGCCGCGATCGCCGCCACGGAGCGGCTCCTCGGCCTCTCCCCCCGCCCCACGGCCATCGTCTACGCCAACGACTCGATGGCGATGTGCGGCATCGGCGCGGCCCAGCGCGCGGGCCTGTCGGTACCGGGCGACCTGTCCGTCATCGGCTACGACGACCTCCCGCTCGGCCGCTGGCTGCACCCACGGCTGACCACCGTCGACCAGCGGGTGACCGTGGTGGGCGCGGCGGCCGCGCGGGCGCTGCTCGCGGAGGTCGGCGAGGAGGGTGTGCCCGCACCGGACCTCACGGAGAGCCCGCGGCTCGTCGTGCGGGAATCGACGGGGCCGGCCTCGATGTAGGCCATCACCGGCACCGGCCTTGCGGACGCGGGGCTCTGCCCCGGACCCCGCTGCTCAAGCGCCGCAGGGGCTTGAAGTTACAACCACCACCTATGGAGCACCATGCGTCGCCACAGCGCCCAGCTGTCCCACCACCCCGCCGTCCTGCCCTGGCTCGGTGCCAACTACTGGTCCCGCACCGGCGGCCCGCTCATGTGGCGGAACTACGACCCGGCCGTCGTCCGTGAGGAACTCGCCGTCCTGCGGGACCACGGGCTGAACATGACGCGCTCGTTCTTCTACTGGCCCGACTTCCACCCGGAGCCGCACCGTATCGACGAGCAACTCTGCGACCGGTTCCGGGACTTCCTCGACGCGCACGAGGAGCTCGGCATGGGGTCCGTCCCCACCTTCATCGTCGGCCACATGTCCGGCGAGAACTGGGACCCCGCCTGGCGCGGCAACCGTGACCTGTACGAGGACGTGTGGATGGTCGGCCGGCAGGCGTGGTTCGCGTCCGAGATGACGCGGCGGTTCAAGGACCATCCGGCGGTGACCGGGTGGCTGATCACCAACGAGATGCCGGGGTACGGGCGGATCTACCAGGTCGACCCGCCCTCCTCCGACGTGGTGACGGCCTGGGCGCAGTTCATGTGTCAGGCCGTGGTGGCGGCCGGGGCCACGCAGCCGGTGTCGCTCGGCGACGGCGCGTGGGGCATCGAGGTCACCGGCAAGGACAACGGGTTCTCGCTGCGCGACACCGACGCGTACGTGGACTTCGTCGGCCCGCACGTCTACCGCTCGGACACGGACAGGCCGCGCCAGCACTATCGGGCCGCCTTCGAGTGCGAGTTGGCCGCGGTCACCGGGAAGCCGGTGATCCTGGAGGAGTTCGGGCTTTCCACGGACACCGTGTCCGCGCGCAACGCGGGGGTCTACTACCGGCAGACGCTGCACAACTCGCTGCTCGGCGGCGCGACCGGCTGGATGGCCTGGAACAACACGGACTACGACGACCTGTGGGAGCAGTCGCCGTACGACCACCACCCGTTCGAGATGCACTTCGGGATCACGGACAGCACGGGCAGCCCGAAGGAGCCGCTGCGTGAACTCGCCGCGTTCGCCCAGGTGTTGAAGGGCGTGGACTTTCCGCGCTGCCGCCGCACGGACGCGGGCGCGGCGCTCGTGGTGCCGGCGTTCCTGGAGAAGGGCTACCCGTACAGCCGCCCCGCCGACCGGCCGCTGATCTTCAGCTCGCTCCACCAGGGTTACGTCGCCGCGCGCGGCGCGGATCTGCCGGTGGGCTTCGTCCGTGAGGCCGACGGGCTGCCGGAGGCCGGTGACGTACAGCTGTATCTGCTGCCGTCGACGCGGCAGTTGACGACGCGGACGCGGCGCGGTCTGGAGCAGCGGGCGCGCGAGGGGGCGACGGTGTATCTGTCGTTCTGCTCCGGCGAGCACCCGGGGACGCGGGGGCCGTGGTTCCACGACCTGGACGGCCTGTTCGGGGTCGAGATGCAGCTGTCGTACGGGGTGGCGGAGCCGATCGAGGACGACGAGCTGGCCATGACGTTCACCGAGGACTTCGGCGGTGTGCGGGCGGGTGAGACGCTGCGTTTCCCCGTCGCGGGGAACGACGACAGCCGCGCGTGGCTGCCGGTCGTCCCGGACGGCGCGCGGGTCGTCGCGACGGACGCGCACGGCCGTCCAGCGCTGCTCGTGCACGAGATCGGCGCGGGCCGGGCGGTCCTCGCCACGTACCCGCTGGAGCACATGGCCGCGCGGACGGCGCAGGTGAACCCGGAGCAGACGCACCGGCTGTACGCGGCGCTCGCCGAGGTCGCGCGGGCGGCCCGGCCGGTGACCGTGGACACGCCGCTGGTCAGCGCGGACACCCTCGTCCACGAGGACGGGCGGCGGTTCCTGTGGCTGGTCAGCCAGGCGGAGGAGGAGCTGACGGTGCGCCCGTCCGACCGACTCGGCAAGCCGCTCGACGAGGTGACCCTCGCACCGTACGGGGTGCGGGTCATCGAACTGGACACGGAGGCCTGACCCATGGAGCTGTACAGGGACGCGGATGCCCCGGTCGCCGACCGGGTGCGTGACCTGCTCGACCGCATGACACTCACGGAGAAGGTCGGCCAGGTCAACCAGCGGATGTACGGCTGGGACGCGTACGAGCGCACGGCGCAGGGGCATCGGCTCACGGACGCCTTCCGTGAGGAGGTGGCACGGTTCGACGGGATGGGCGCGCTGTACGGGTTGCAGCGGGCCGACCCGTGGTCCGGTGTCACCTTCGCCGACGGCATCACGGCGGCGGACGGTGCGCGGGTCGCGGACGCCGTGCAGCGGCATGTCGTCGAGAACACACGGCTGGGCATCCCCGTCCTGATGGTGGAGGAGGTGCCGCACGGCCACCAGGCCCTCGACGGCACCGTGCTTCCGGTGAACCTGGCGGTCGGCGCCACCTGGGACCCAGACCTGTACCGGGAGACGGCGGCGGCCGCGGCGGCCGAACTGCGGGCCCGTGGCGGGCACATCGCGCTCGTGTCGGCCCTCGACCTGGTGCGGGACCCGCGCTGGGGCCGCGCCGAGGAGTGCTTCGGCGAGGACCCGTACCTGGCGGCACGGCTCACCGAGGCACTCGTGGAGGGAATGCAGGGCACGGGAGACACCATCGCCGCGGACCGGGCGGCCGTCGTGCTCAAGCACTTTGCCGGGCAAGGGAGTTCGGTGGGCGGGCGGAACAGTGCCGCGACCGAGATCGGCGCCCGCGAGCTGCACGAGATCCACCTCCCGGCGGCCCTCGCGGGCGTGCGGGCGGGGGCGGCGGGCGTGATGGCCGCGTACAACGAGTTCGACGGCCTGCCGTGCGCGGCCTCGGGCGACCTCCTCACCGGGCTGCTCCGTGAGCGCTGGGGCTTCGAGGGCCTGGTGATGGCGGACGGCTGCGCGCTCGACCGTCTGGTGCGGCTGGCCGGCGACCGCCCGTCCGCGGCGGCGCTCGCGCTGTCGGCGGGCACGGATCTGAGCCTGTGGGACGGGGTGTTCCCGGAGCTGGGGACGGCGGTGGAGCGCGGCCTCGTCCCGATGGAGATCCTCGACGCGGCGGTGGCCCGCGTCCTGACGCTGAAGTTCCGGCTCGGCCTCTTCGAGCGCCCCTACGTCACCGAGTCGCCCGAACAGCCCGCTGAAACAAGGGAGTTGAGCGAGCAAATCGCCCGCGCGTCGATCACGCTGCTGCACAACGACGGGGCGCTGCTCCCCCTCGGGCCCGACAAGAGGCGCATCGCCGTCATCGGTCCGAACGCCGACTCGATCCCGCAGCAGATCGGCGACTACACGTCGCCGCAGCGGCCGGACAGTGGTGTCTCGGTGCTCGCCGGGCTGCGGGAGGCCGGCGCGGACGTGACGTATGCGCGCGGCTGTGACCTGGTGGGCGACGACCGTTCGGGGATCGCGGAGGCCGTGGAGCGGGCCGCCGCGTCCGATGTCGCGGTGCTCGTGCTCGGCGGGTCCAGCGCCCGGGAACACGACACACGCTTCGACGACAACGGCGCCGCGGTCGTCACCACCGGCAATCCGACGGAGATGACCTGCGGCGAGGGCGTCGACCTCGCCGACGTCCGACTCGGCGCCGGACAGCGGGCGCTCGCCGAGGCGGTGGCGGCGACCGGCACACCGTGTGTGGCGGTGCTGATCCAGGGCCGCCCGCACGCGGTGCCCGAACTCGTGGACGGGGCAGGGGCGTTGGTGAGCGCCTGGTATCCGGGCCCGTGGGGCGGCCGGGCCGTCGCGGACGTCCTCCTCGGCGCGTGCGAGCCGAGCGGACGGCTGCCCGTCTCGGTCCCCCGCTCGTCCGGCCAGCTCCCCGTCTTCTACAACTCCAAGGATCACGGCTTCCGCGGCTACGTGGACGAACCCGGCACCCCGCTCTACCCCTTCGGCCACGGACTGTCGTACACCACCACCGAGTTCGGTGCGCCGCGCGTCCGCGACGGGGTGTGCGAGGTCGAGGTCGTCAACACCGGGGGCCGGCCGGTCCGCGAGACCGTCCAGTTGTACGTGCGCCGGGTCGGCGGCGGGACGTCCTGGCCGCGCGTCCGTGAACTGCGCGGCTTCCGGCGCGTGGACCTGGAGCCGGGCGAGAAGGCGACGGTCGCCTTCCCGCTCGACGACACCGTCCTGGCCTCGGTGACCCGGTCCCTGGACCTGGCCGTGGAACCGGGCACGTACGAGATCGAGACGGGCCGCTCCTCGGACTCCACGCAGTCCGTGACGCTGATCGTCTGACGGCCGGTCAACTGCCTGCCTGACCGGCTGACCGGACCCTGCGCGCAGGAGCCCACCCGCCGGCCCCCGCGCGTCAGCCGCGGCGCACCGCTCCGAGCTGCGCCCGATCCAGGCCCGGCGCCGCGAACCGCCGCGCCACCGTGCGCAGGACGCGCGCCATCGCCTGCGCGGGCGGCGTCGCGGGCCGGGACGTGGAGCGGGCGAGGAGGATGCGGCGGATCGGCGCCGCGACATCGGAGGCGAAGGGCAGGAGCCGGACGTCGCTGCGCCGGCTGGTGAGGGCGAGCCGGGGCGCCAGGGCGATCCCGAGTCCGGCCGCGACCATGGCCTGCGCTTCCTGGTAGTCGTGCGAGGCGTACGCGATACGCGGCTCGAAGCCCGCCTGACGGCAGCTGCGCCGCAGTACGTCGGCGACGGGGTGGTTGTCCGCGCGGATGATCCACTCCTGGTCGGCGAGGCCGCCGAGGTGTACGGGCGCGTGGGCGCGCAGCGGGGAGTCGGCGGGGACGACGAGCACCGTGGGGTCGTCAAGCAGATGTGTGAGCGCGAGGGCCGGGTCGTCGACCCTGTTCCACTCGTAGTCCCACAGCAGCGCCTGCTCCACCTCGCCCGTGTGCAGCATCTCGCGGAGTTCGGCGAGCACGCCCGCCCGCACCTCGATACGGATGCCGGTGTGGCTGCGGCGGAACTTGGTGAGCGCCAGCGGCAGCAGCGACGCGCTCGCCGTGGGGAACGAGCCGAGCTGCAGCGTGCCCTGGTCGAGGGCGGCGAACGAGTGCAGGTCGGCCTCGGCGGCGCGCAGCTCACGGCGTACCGCGCGGCCCCGCTCGGCCAGCGCGGCGCCCGCGGGGGTGGGTCGGATGCCGCGGGGCAGCCGCTCCACGAGGGGCTGGCCCGCCTCCTGCTCCAGCAGCGACATCTGCTGGGAGGCCGCGGAGGTGGTCATGCCCAGCTCCTCGGCGGCCGCGGTGAGCGAGCCGCGCTCGGCGGCCTCGGTGAGGAGCAGCAGGCGACGCACGTTCAGCATGGGTCCGACCTTAGCTGACTTTAGCGCAGCTAAACCCGAGTGAAGTGAACTGCCATTGTCCCCAAGTCGCGGCTCTGCGATGGTCTTGGCAATCGCCGGAGCGGCCCGTTCCGCCGGCGTTCCCCACTGATCAAGGAAGAGCCTCAGACGTGCACATCCCTGCGACCCTTGTGCGTGGCGGCACCAGCAAGTGCTGGTTGTTCCACCAGGTCCATGTCCCCGCGGACCGCGACGAGTTGGCGCGGATGCTGGTCGCCGCGTACGGCGCGGCGGACCCCGTGGAACTGGACGGGGTCGGCGGCGCCACCCCCACCACCTCCAAGGCGGCGATCGTCAGCGCCTCGCCCGAGCCGGGCATCGACATCGACTATCTCTTCGCCCAGGTGGGCATCGGCGACGCCACCGTGGAGTGGACGAGCAACTGCGGAAACTGCGCCACGGGCGTCGCCCTGTACGCGGTGGCCAAGGGCATGGTGCCGATCGCGGGCGACCGGACCCGCGTGGTCATGCGCAACAGCAACACCGGCGCGGTCCTCGAAGGGGTCGTGGACACCACGGGAGGCGTGGTGCAGCACTTCGGACGGCAGACCGTTCCGGGTACGCGGGCCGGTGGTGTCGCCGTCGACCTCACGTTCCGCGACCCGGCGGGCGGCACCACGGGCGCCCTGCTCCCGGCCGGGCAGGCCACGCAGAAGCTGCCGCTCCACGATGCCGACCCGGTCCTCGTGAGCATGGTGGACGCCGGAGCCCCGGTCGTCCTCGTCGACGCCGACGGGGCGGGCCGCAGCGGCTCGGAGTCCCTGGACGAGGTGCGGGCCGATGTGCCGTGGCTGCGCGCGGTCCGGCATGCCGCGGCGCCGTTGATGGGTCTGGTCGAGCCGGGCCGCGCACCCGGTGACGCGGTGCCGAAGGTGGGGCTCGTCGGGGCCCCGGTGCCGTACACGACGACGCTCGGCGAACGGGTCGCGGCCGAGGACTACGACGTGTCGGTGCGGATGCTCAGCATGAACGCGCCGCACCCCGCGATCGGCCTGACCTCCGCCGTCGCCCTCGCCGCCGCGGGCCTCGTGCGGGACTCCGTGGTCCACGGTGTCGCGGCCGCCCGGGACGACGGCTGGCTGCGGCTCGGCACCCCGGCGGGCGTGGTGGCGGTCCGCTGCTCCGACGTACGGGACGGCCTGCCGGGCCGGGTCACCGTACGGCGGGCCGCGCGGCTGCTCGCCGACGCCCGGATCTACGTGCCCGAAGACGGCGAGCCGCAGGCCGCCTGACCGGGACGCACGAACGCACGAACACACCACACCCCCCGCACCGCACTGCCGGTCCCCGACCGTACGACCCTGTCCCCACCGCACCAAGGACGATGATGTCTGCTGAAGTGATATCCATAGGCGCCCTGTTGGTGATGTTCGTGGTCGGCACCGTGCTGCCGATCAACCTGGGCATCCTCGCCTTCGTCGCGACCTTCGTGGTCGGCACCGCCTCCCTCGGCCTCACGCAGGAGGAGATCTTCGAGGGGTTCCCGGTGGATCTCTTCGTGACGATCGTCGGGGTCACCTATCTGTTCTCCGTCGCCCGCCGCAACGGCACCATCGACTGGCTCGTCACGGCGGGCGTCCGGCTGGTGCGGGGCAAGGTGGCGCTCATTCCGTGGGTGCTGTTCCTGGTCGCGGCGCTGCTGACGGCCTTCGGCACGTTCACCCCGGCCGCGGTCGCGCTCCTCGTTCCGATCGGCATGAACTTCGCCCACCGCTACAAGCTGAACCCGCTGGTCGTCGGCATGATGGTGATCAGTGGCGGCCACGCGGGGGCGTTCTCGCCGCTCGCCGTCTCCGGCGCGCTGGTGCTCGGGGTCGTCGACAAGACCTCGCTGCACGTGTCCCCCGTGACGCTGTTCACCGCCAGTTTCGTGATCAACCTGGTCCTTTCGGCGGTGACCTACGCGCTCCTCGCGAAGCGCCCCGCCCCGCTGGCCGAGGACACCGACCCGACGCCCGAGGACACGGACCTGGCCGTCTCCGGCATGCCGGACTGGCGTCAGTGGCTCACCCTCGGCGCCCTGGTCGTCCTGGTCGTCGGCGCGCTCGGCTTCCACCTGGAGATCGGGCTGCTGGCGCTCGCGGCGGGCGCGCTGCTCGCGCTGGTGGACATGAAGCGGCAGGAGAAGGCCGTGGACGGGATCAGCTGGTCGACGTTGCTGCTGGTCGCGGGGATGATGACGTACATCGCCATGCTGGAGAAGGCCGGCATCATCGAGAACATCTCCGAACACGCGGCGGGCCTGGGCGCCCCGCTCTTCGTCGCCCTGCTGTTGTGCTTCACCGTGGCCGTCACCTCGGCCTTCGCCTCCTCCACGGCGATCATCACCGCGATCATCCCCGTCGCCGTACCGCTGCTGCTGTCCAGCCACCTCAACGCCGCGGGCTTGATCGCCGCGCTCGCCGTCTCGACGACGATCGTGGACACGTCCCCCTTCTCCACGAACGGCGCGCTGGTCCTGAGCAACGCTCGCGGGGTCGACTCCCGCCGCTTCTACCGCCAGGTCATCAGCTACACGGGCGGCATCGTGGCCCTCGGCCCCGTGGTCGCTTGGGGCGCGCTGGTCCTGCCCTGGTCATAGCCCTGTACGTCATCGGGGGCCGCGACCTCGCGGACGGCTGCCGCGAGGTCGTGGTCCGTGGTGCGTGGTGTGCGGTCACAGGCTGCGGGCGGTGATGTCCCCGTGGCTGGTGGTCGCGTGGATGGCGAGTTGGGCCTTCGCGCCTTCGGAGTTCGTCAGCGAGTTGTTGATCCGGCCGTGGCCGGTGCCCGCGTCGAGGGTGGCGGAGACGCCAGGGGCGGCGTCGACCGTCACGTTGCCCATCTGGGTGCTCAGGTCGAGCGCGCCCGATGTGGCCTCGGCGATCCGGATGTCACCCTTCTGCACCTTGATCTCCGCGGCGCCGGTCAGCCGGCCGACCGTGACATCACCGGCGGATGAGGACAGCCGCACGCTCGCCGCCTCATCGATCTTCACGGTGCCGTGCGCTCCCTCGCAGACGAGTTCGCCGAGCCGTCCGACACCGCGGAACTCGACTGCGGCGGAGATGGCCTCGACGCCGGATCCGGCGGGCAGTTGGACCGTCACCTCGATGGCGCCGGACGCGCCGAGGAGCTGGTTCTTCGCGGCCGGGGCGTCGACCCGCAGGACCCCGCCGGCGAACTCGACGGTGGTCTGCTCGGCGGCCTTCACGTCACGGCCCTTCGAGGAGTCGGCCGGCCGGACCTCGACGGTGGTGTCGGCGCGGTCGGCGGCGATGACCTGGACGCGGCCGGCGGAGAGGCGCAGGACGGCGGAGATGGCGGCGGGGGTGTCGAACTTCTGCATGGTGAGCTCCTTGAGCTGTCGTTGTCGCACCGTTTCCCTGTTTCCGATGAGTGAAAAGCTACGTTGCGTTTCATGATCAATCAACGTACTTGTTGCACCACGGAGGCCAACTAGCAGGCCAGAGCGGCAATTTCGTTGCAACGGGCATGGCCCTAACGCAACAGAATTCGACGTTCCGTTGCAACGATCTGACGGTGAACGCTACGCTGCCGTGCGTCAGGTCCACGCAGAAGACGGAGAGGTGCTCGCGATGCCGGGAGGCCGACTCACCCAGCAGGAACGGCAGCAGATCTCGCTCGGGCTCGCCGACGGGCTCGCCTACGCCGAGATCGCCCGCCGCCTGGATCGCCCCACCTCGACCATCACCCGCGAGGTGATGCGCAACGGCGGGCCCACGTCCTACCGTGCCGACCTCGCCCACCGCGCCACCGAACGCCGCGCCCACCGCCGCAAGCAGGCCGTCCCGCGCGGAGCCGCGCACGCCCCGGGCCGGGACGACGAGGCGGTGCGCGAGTACGAGGAGACGTTCACGACCCTGCTCATGCAGCAGGGCATGCCCAAGATGACGGCGCGCGTGCTGACGTGCCTGTTCACCAGCGACGCGGGGAGCCTCACCGCCTCGGACCTGGTGCGGCGCCTGGAGGTCAGCCCGGCGTCCGTCTCCAAGTCGATCGCGTTCCTCGAGGGCCAGGGCCTGATCCGGCGCGAGCGGGACGCCGGGCGCCGCGAGCGCTATCTCGTCGACGACGACGTCTGGTACCAGTCGACGATCGCGAGCGCCCGCGGCACCGCGCAGATCGCCGAGGTCGCACGGCAGGGCGTCGGGGTCCTCGGCCGCGAGTCCCCGGCCGCCGCACGGCTCGAGAACATCGCCCGCTTCAGCGATTTCATCAGCGAGAGCATGCTGCGCGCCGCCGACCAGGTGCGCGACATCCTCCATACGAAGCCGGAGACGGGTGGGGACGCGGCGGGCCCGTCCGACTGACCGTTCGGGGATACGGTGATCAACCGTTCTCACCCACGCGAACAGGAGCACAGGTGCAGGAGGATCAGAAGGCGCAGCAGAACAGGTCGACGCAGATCGCGTACATCGGCGACGACGAGCTGACGAAACTGCTGCCGCCCCGCGACGCGGTGACCGCGATCCGTGCGGCACTCATCGGCGGCCTCGACCCGGCGGCCGCGGGGCCACCCCGCTCGATCCTCGAACTCCCGGACGCCCAGGGCCAGTTGCTCGCCATGCCGTCCGCGTCCGCGTTCGGCGTCGGGGTGAAGGCGATCTCGGCCGTCCCCGCCAACGCCGACCGCGGCCTGCCCCGCATCCAGGGCGTCCACCTCGTCTTCCGCCCGCCGTCGTACGCACCCGCCGCGGTCGTCGACGGCGCGGCGCTGACCACACTGCGTACGCCTGCCGTGTCGGTTGCGGCGGTGCTGCCACTACTGACCCGGCCCGGGCGGCGGTGGCGGGTCGTGGTGTTCGGCGCGGGGCCTCAAGGAGCCGGTCACGTACGGACGTTGCGGGACGTCGGCGCCGAACTGGCCGAGGTGACCTACGTCGTACGGGATCCGTCGCGGGTGGATCCGGCGCTGGTCGGGGACGACCGGGTGGTGGCGAGGGCGGACGGCGATGCATGGGTGCGGCGCGCCGACCTCGTGGTGTGTGCGACGCCCTCCCCCACCCCGCTCTTCGACTCGGCCCTCCTCGGCGACGACGCCGTCGTGCTGGCCGTCGGTTCGCACGACGCCGACGCCCGCGAGGTGGACTCGGCCCTGACGGCCCGCGCCCAGGTGATCGTGGAGGACCCGGACACGGCGCTGCGGGAGTGCGGCGACATCGTGATCCCCGTCGCGGAGGGTGTGTTGCCGGCGGCCCGGCTGCTCCCCATGGCACGCGTCGTACGCGACGAGTCGCTGTACGCCACCGACCGGCCCGTCCTGTTCAAGGGCTCGGGCATGGCCTGGCAGGACGCGGTGGTCGCGGACGCGGCTGTGCGCGCATCGGACGACCGTGTCGGTCCTGCCACTTAGGACGACCGTCTCAGTCCTGCCGGTCGAACTTGAGGTCTCCTCTCGTGACCGTCCGGATGTGCCCGCTCGCGAGCATGTCGTGCGGGTAGCCGAGTTCGATGGCGCTCGCCTCGTCGAGGCGCGACAGGTGGGCGTCGGTGAGGTCGACCTCCAGAGCGCCCAGATTGTCCTTCAACTGCTCGGGGGTGCGGGCGCCGATGATCGGTGCCGTCACGCCCGGGTTCCGCAGCGTCCAGGCGAGGGCGATCTGGGCGGGTGTGCGGCCGAGGTCGGCGGCGACCTCCCGTACCGCGTCGGCGATGGCGAGATTGCGTTCGGTGAGCGTGCCCAGCGCGAGGTTGAAGTTCCTGCGGGTGCCGTCGGCCTCCGACGGACGGAGGTCGTCGCGGCCGTACTTGCCGGTGAGCACTCCGCCGCCGAGGGGCGAGTAGGGGATCACCCCGAGACCGAGTTCGCGTGCCATGGGGATCAGGTCGCGCTCCCCGCCGCGCTCGATCAGGTTGTACTCGATCTGGAGCGCGACCAGCGGCGACCAGCCGCGCAGCTCTGCGATGGTCTGCATGCGCGCCACCTGCCAGGCCGGGGCGTTGCAGATCGCCACGTAAAGGATCTTGCCCTGCCGGACCAGGTCGTCCAGGGCGCGCAGGGTCTCCTCGACGGGCGTCGTGTCGTCCCATACGTGGAGGTAGAGCACGTCGATGCGGTCCGTGTCGAGCCGGCGCAGGCTCGCCTCCACCGCGGCGAACAGGTTCTTGCGGTGGCCGCCGCCCGAGTTCGGGTCGCCGGGCGTGCGCAGCGTCGTGTACTTCGTCGCCAGTACGAGGCTGTCGCGCCGGTCGCGGGCGAAGGCGCCCAGCAGGCGCTCGGAGCTGCCGTTGGTGTACGTGTCGGCGGTGTCGACGAAGTTGCCGCCGCGCTCGACGTACAGGTCGAACAGTTTGCGCGCCTCGTCCCGCTCGGCGCCCCAGCCCCATTCGGTGCCGAAGGTCGCGGTGCCGAGGGCCAGCGGGGACACCCGGAGGCCGGAGCGGCCCAGCAGCCGGTAGGTGTCGAGGGTGAGGGACATCGTGTGGTTCTCCTGTGTTCGCGTGCTACTGACGGGAACCAGGTTCTGTCCGACGCGGGACATGCATAAGGGAGGGCCGATCCTGGGAACGCCGGTCCCACCCTCGTTGTTGCAACGACCATGACGACGCACACCGTGGACACCGCGCAGGAGCTGGCCGCCTTCCTGCGTGCCCGGCGCGAGCGGCTGGATCCGCGCGCGCTCGGCCTGCCGCCGCGGCGCGGGACCCGCCGGACTCCGGGGCTGCGCCGCGAGGAGGTCGCCGAGCTGGCCGGGGTCAGCGTCGACTACGTCGTGCGCCTCGAACAGGCCCGCGGACTGCGCCCCTCCGCGGACGTCGTGGAGGCGCTCGCCGGCGCGCTGCGCCTGTCCCCCGTCGAACGGGCCTACCTCTTCGACCTGGCCCGGCAGCGCCCCCGCACCGCCACCGAGCCGTCCGCGACCGCGGCGCCGTCCCTGGCCCGCCTGGTCACCGATCTGTCGCCGCTGCCGGCGATGCTGATGAACCACCGGTTCGACATCCTGGCCTGGAACCGCGAAATGGCGGACCTGCTCCTGGACTTCGACACCCTGCCGCCGGCGCGCCGCAACGCGATGTGGCTGTGCCTGATGCATCCGCGGATCCGCGAGTTCTACGTCGACCGGGAGCGCGTTCTGCGGGAGGGGGTCGCGCACCTGCGCTCCGCGTGGGCCGCGCATCCGGAGGACCGGGCGCTGAGCGATCTCATCGCCGAGTTCCTCGACGGGGACGAGACGTTCGCGCGGCTGTGGGCCGAGCGGGACATCCAGGTCAATGGTCGGGGGGACAAGGCGGTACGGCATCCTGACGTGGGTGTGATCACGGTGCGGTTCGAGGTGCTCATGCCCGTGCAGGACCCGGATCAGCGCCTGTTGATCTTCCGCGCGGCGGACGAGGACAGCCGGTCGGCACTGGACCGGCTGTCCGCACGGACCACGGCTCCGTAGACATCCACAGGCATTCGCAGAAAGGCACGTTTTGATCACTCTGGAAGACGTCGAGTCGGCGGCCCGGCGCATCGGCGGGCGCGTGCGGCGCACCCCGCTCATGGAGGTGGCTCCGCAGGAGCTCGCGCCGACGGCCGGGCGGGCCTGGCTCAAGCTCGAACTGTTGCAGCACACCGGCTCGTTCAAGGCCCGCGGCGCCTTCAACCATCTGCTCACCGCGGCGGACCGGGGCCTGTTGACCGATGCCGGGGTGGTCGCCGCTTCCGGCGGCAACGCGGGGCTCGCCTTCGCGTACGCCGCCGCCGAACTGGGCACCCGCGCCCAGGTGTTCGTGCCCGAGACGGCGCCCGCGGTGAAGGTGGCCAGGCTGCGCGAGCTGGGCGCGGACGTGGTGCGGGTCGGCGTGAAGTACAACGACGCCTACGAGGCGGCGACCAAGCGGGCCGCCGATTCCGGCGCCCTGTTCTGTCACGCCTACGACCAGCCCGCGGTGTGCGCGGGGCAGGGCACGATCGGCCCCGAACTGTGGGAGCAGACCGCGGGCGAGCTGGACACGGTGCTGGTGGCCGTCGGTGGCGGCGGGCTCATGGCGGGGGTGGCCACCGCGCTCGCGGGTCGGGCCAGGGTCGTCGCCGTCGAGCCCACGAGCGCGCCGACGCTGCACGCGGCGCTCGCCGCGGACGGGCCGGTGACCGTGCCCGTGTCGGGCGTCGCCGCGGATTCGCTCGGCGCGAGCCGGGTCGGCGACATCGCCTTCGCGGCCGCCCGTGCCGCGGGGGTCGAGTCGGTCCTCGTGACCGACGAGGCCATCGTCCGGGCACGCCGCGCGGTCTGGGACCGGTACCGGGTCGTCGTCGAGCACGGCACGGCGGCGGCCGCGGCGGCCCTGTTCTCGGGCACGTACCGGCCCGCGCCGGGCGAGCGGGTCGCCGTGCTGCTGTGCGGGGCGAACACGGACCCGTCGGACCTGACGGGTGAGGTCGCGCCCACTCACTGACGGGACACCGCGCCCGGTCGTGCCGAAGCGGGCCGGGCCGGGTCAGCTCGGTGGGGTGTACCGGCCGTCGACAGCCGTCCAGCCGCCGTCCACGAAGAGCTGACTGCCCGTCACGAAGGACGAGGCGTCGGAGGCCAAGTAGACGACCGCGCCCGCCAGTTCGTCGGGGCGGGACCAGCGGCCCAGGGCGCTCTTGGAGGCGTACGCGTCGGACCACTCCGGGACCGCGCGGATCTGCGCGGTCAGCGGGGTCGACACGACGCCCGGCGCGATGGTGTTCACGCGCACACCGGACGGGCCCAGTTCGGCCGCCGCCGTGCGCGCGAGCTGGACGAGGCCCGCCTTGGTCGCCGCGTACACGCCCTGGCCCGGCTCCACCGTCACCGCGCGGATCGAGCTGAAGCCGACGATGCTGCCCCGGCCGCGCTCCGCCATGCCGCGGCCGAACGCCCTCACCAGGTCGAAGGATGCGCGCAGGTTGAGCGACACGACCCGGTCGAACTCCTCCGACGTGTAGTCGAGGAGGCGCTTGCGGACGTTCGTCGCGGCGGTAAAGACGAGGATGTCGATCGGGTCGAGGTCCTCAGCCGCGTGCGTCACCGCGTCGGTGTCCAGGACGTCCAGGGCGTACGCCGACATGCCCGTGCCCATCGACGCCGTCTCCTCGGCGGCCTTGAGGTCGCGGTCCGCGCACACCACCTGCGCGCCGTGCGCGGCCAGCGCCAGGGCGCTCTCCCGGCCGATGCCGCCGCCCCCGCCCACCACGACCGCCTTGCGCCCGTCGAGGCGGAACAGGCCCGCGTAGTCCGTGGGTTGTGTCGGTTCCTGCGTCGTCACCGTGTCACCGGTCCTTCTTCGTCGTGCTCGGGCGGATCACTGCCATGCGGGTCACCGTCAGTTCGTCGATCGCGAACCGCGGCCCCTCGCGGCCCGCCCCCGAGTCCTTCACGCCGCCGTACGGCATGGTGTCGGACCGGAAGCCGGGGACTTCGTTGACGACCACGCCGCCCGCCTCAAGTCGGTCCACCGCGGCGAACGCGGTCTCCAGGGACGCGGTGTAGACGCTGGCGTGGAGTCCGTAGCGCGAGTCGTTGACCAGGGCGAACGCCGCGTCCATGTCCGGGACCGGGCGCAGGCACACCACTGGGCCGAAGATCTCCTCGCTCCAGACGGCGAGGTCGGGGTCCGGGTCGAGCAGGAGCGTGGGCTCCAGCACCCCGCCCGTCGCCCCACCGCCGACCGCGAGGGTCGCGCCCTCCTTCACCGCTTCCTCGACCCACGTACGGACGCGGTTCGTCGAGCCCTCGTCGATCAGGGCCGACACACGTGTCTCGGGGTCGCGCGGGTCGCCCGTCGCGATCCCCGGGATGCGTTGCTTCAGGAGCGCCACGAACTCCTCGCGCACCGCCGCCTCCACGATGACCCGCTGCACACTGATGCAGGCCTGCCCGGACGCGTAGTAGCCGCCGCGCACGACGGCGTCCGCCGCCGCGTCGAGGTCGGCGTCTGCGGCCACCAACAGGGCGGCGTTGGAGCCGAGTTCGAGGAGCGTCTTGGTGGGGGCCGCGTCCTTGGCGATGCGGTGGCCGACGGCCGCGGAGCCGGTGAAGGAGACCGCGCCGATCCGGCGGTCCGTGGTGAGCGTCTCGCCCACCTCGGGGCCTCCGGTGACCAGTTGCACCGCAGCCCGCGGCGCCCCGGCCTCGTGCAAGGCCTCACGCAGCAGGTGCACGAGCCACAGCGTGGCCAGCGGAGTCTGCGGGGCGGGCTTGGCGATGACCGGGCAGCCGGCCGCGACGGAGGGCGCGAGCTTGTGCGCGGCGAGGAGCAGCGGGTAGTTGAAGCCGGCGATGCCGACCACGACGCCGATCGGCTTGCGGGTCCAGAAGCCGAGCAGTCCCTCGCCCGAGGGCAGCAGGTCGAGCGGCACCGTCTCGCCGTGCAGCCGGGCCACCTCCTCGGCGGACGTGCGCAGCGTCAGGAGCGTGCGGTCCACCTCCACCCGGCAGTCGACCAGGGGCTTTCCCGTTTCCAGGACGAGGAGGCGCTCGAAGTCGGCGCGGCGGGCGGCGATCGCGTCGTGCGTCGCCTGGAGGGCCGAGCTGCGGACGTGCGAAGGGAGCGCGCCGACCCGGGTGCGGACCGCGACCGCCTCGTCCAGCGCCCGCCGGGCCAGCGCGGTGTCGCCGACGGGCGCGCGGCCGATGACCGACCCGTCGTACGGGAAGCGCACGTCGTCGCTCGCGGGGGCCGGCAGCCAGGTGTCCCCGACGGGCAGGCCCTCGGGGAACTCCGGCTTCAACGGGCCTGCTGTCGCCGCCGGTTCGGGGTGTGCGTTCACGCGGGGTGCTCCTGGTTGAGGTCGGCCGCCGTCACTCCTGCCAGCGCCTTCTCCAGCGTGGGCACGGCGGCGATCAGCCTGCGGGTGTACGGGTGCTGAGGGTTCTCGTAGACCTCCTCGGTCGGCCCGCTCTCCACGATCTCGCCCGCCCGCATGACGGCGACGCGGTCACACACGTGCCGCACGACGGACAGGTCGTGGGAGACGAAGACGAGGGTGAGGTCCAGCTCGTCGACGAGGTCGGCGATGAGGTTGAGGACCTGGGCGCGCACGGACACGTCCAGGGCACTGACCGGCTCGTCCGCCACGATGATGCCCGGGCGCGGGGCCAGGGCGCGGGCGATGGAGACGCGCTGGCGCTGGCCGCCGGAGAACTGGTGCGGGTAGCGCCGCGCGGCATCCGCGCCCAGGCCCACCGATTCGAGGAGTTCGGCCACCCGCTCCTTGCGGTTCCCGATGCCCTGCGCGACGAGTGGCTCCGCAACGATGTCGCCCACCTTCATCCGCGGGTCGAGCGAGCTCATCGGGTCCTGGAAGACGAGCTGGAGGCGCTCGCGGACGAAGCGGAGCTGTCGTTCCCGGAGCCGGGTGATGTCCCGTCCGTCGATCTCGACCGTGCCGCTCGTCGGCTTGTCGAGCCCCGCGAGGATGCGCAGCAGCGTCGACTTGCCGCACCCCGACTCCCCCACGATGCCGAAGCGCCCGCCGTGCGGCACGGAGAAGCTGACGCCGCGCAGCGCGTGCACGGGAGGTGCGGGGGTGCGCAGGGAGGCGCGCGGCCGGTGGTAGTCGCGGGTGACGTCGGTGACGCGGAGGGCGTCGCCGCGTGTCTGTTGCTCAGCCACGGCCGGCCTCCTGGTGTTCGGTGGTGTGTGCGTCCGCGTGCTCCGTCGGCACCGGGTGGAAGCACGCGTATCCGGAGTCGGGGCCCGTCGAGGTCCACTCGGGGCGGGTCGCGCACTGCTCCGTGGCCGCCGTGCACCGGTTGCGGAAGACGCATCCGGCGGGGAAGGCGCCCGCGGGCGGCACCGAGCCGCCGATGGTGGCGAGCCGGCCGCGCTCGTCGACTGCCGTCAGGTCGGACGCCCCGATCAGCCCCTGGGTGTAGCGGTGTCTCGGGCGCGTGAACACCTCCCGTACGGGACCGGATTCGACGACCCGGCCGCCGTACATGACCATGACGCGTTCGCAGGCGGTGGCGACCACGGCCAGGTCGTGCGTGATGAACAGGAGCGCCGAACCACGCTCCTTCACCCCGCGCACGATCAGGTCGAGGACGCGCGCCTGCACGGTGACGTCGAGCGCGGTGGTCGGTTCGTCGCAGACCAGCAGGGCGGGGTCGTTGGCGAGTGCGATGGCGAGGACGACGCGCTGGCGCTGGCCGCCGGAGAACTGGTGCGGGTAGGCGCGCGCGGCGGCCGCCGGGTCGGGCAGGCCCACCTGGTCGAGGAGTTCGACGGCGGCGGCGTGGGCGGAGGCGCGGTCGGGCCGCGTGCGGTGGACGAGGAGCACTTCGGCGATCTGGAGGCCGATGCGCATCGTGGGGTTCAGGGCGGTCATGGGCTCCTGGAACACCATGGCGATGTCCTTGCCCCGTACGCGGGACATCCGCGCCTCGTCCGCGCCGACCAGCTCGTGGTCGACTCCGGCGAGCCGCACCGACCCGGTGGCGGTCAGCCCTTCGGGGAGCAGGCCCATGAGGCTCAGCGAGGTCAGTGACTTGCCGGAGCCGGACTCGCCGATGAGGCCGACGCGTTCACCGGGGCGGATGGTGAAGTCGACGTCCTCGACGAGCGGCCGGCCGTCACCGGTGGTCACGTCGAGCCCGCGGACTCTCAGTACGTCGTCGGTCTCGGCAGCGGCGGTCATCGGCGGTCCTCCACCTTTGGGTCGAAGCGGTCGCGCAGCCCGTCGCCGAGCAGGTTGAATCCGAGGACGGCCACCGCGATCGCGAGGCCGGGGAAGACGGCGAGCCGGGGTGCCGTGCCGAGCAGTTCCTGGCTCTCCTGGAGCATTCGGCCCCAGGACGGGGTGGGCGGCGGGGTGCCGAAGCCGAGGAAGGACAACGCGGCCTCGGCGAGCACGGCGATGGCGAAGCCGACCGAGGCCTGCACGATGATCAGGCTGCTGACGTTGGGCAGTACGTGCCGCAGCGCGATGGCGAGCGGCCTGCGCCCGGCCGCGCGGGCCGCCATCACGTACTCCGTGCCCATCACCTGGAGGGTGCCGCCGCGGATCAGGCGGGCGAAGCCGGGGATGGAGGCGATACCGATGGCGACCATGGCGACGCCGGTGCCCGCGCCGTAGACGGCGGCGAACATGATGGCGAGCAGCAGGGCGGGGAACGCGAGGATCAGGTCGTTTCCGCGCATGAGGAGTTCGCCGGACCAGCGCGAGCCCATCCCGGCGAGGATGCCCAGCGGGACACCGATGAGCGCGGCGACACCGACCGCGACCAGCCCTACGTAGAGCGTCGTCCGCGAGCCGATCATGATCTGGCTGAACACGTCGCGGCCGAACTTGTCGGTGCCGAACCAGTACTCGGCGGACGGATCCTGCATCCGCACGGCGGGGTCCACGAGCGTCGGGTCGTGCGGCGTCCAGAGGAAGGACAGCAGCGCGACGACGACCACGAGCGCGACGACGGTCCCGCCGACGAGGAGGGAGCCGGGCAGCGGCCTGCGGCGCCGGGCGGTCGCGGACACCGCCGCGGTCAAGGGAGTTGAAGCCATCACCCACGCACCCTGAGTCGAGGATCGATCAGCAGATAGGCCAGGTCGACGAGGAAGTTCACGAGCAGCACCGCCGCCGCGATGATCATGACGACGTCCTGGACGACGATGAGGTCCCGGCCTGCGACGCTGTCGAGCAGCAGGCTGCCGAGGCCGGGGATCACGAAGACCCGCTCTATCACGACGGCGCCCACGAGGAGCGTCGCAAGTTGCAGCGCCAGGACGGTGACCACGGGCACGGACGCGTTGCGCAGCCCGTGCCGCACCAGCGCCTTCATCGGGCGCAGCCCCTTGGCGCGGGCGGTGCGCAGATAGTCCTCGCGCAGCACGTCGAGCACGGAGCTGCGGACGTAGCGGGTGAGGACAGCGGCCTGTACCAACCCCAGTGACAGCGCGGGCATCAGCAGCTGTTTGACGAAGAGCACCGGATCGTCGGCCGGTGGTGTCCAGCCGTTCGCCGGCAACCAGCCGAGCCCCACCGCGAACACGGTGATCATCAGGATGCCCGCGAGGAACGCCGGTACGGCGACGCCCACTTGGGACAGCGCCGACAGGACGAGCCCCGACGGTTTGCGGTGCCGGACCGCCATCAGCGTGCCCAGCGGCACCGCCACGATGACGGCGATCACCATGCCGGTGCCCACCAGCCAGAGGGTGACCAGGAGCCGGTCGGCGAGCTGCGGACCGATCGGCGTGTGCGAGATGTACGAGTCGCCGAGGTCGAAGGTGACCAGGTCGTGCAGCCAGCCCAGGTACTGGTCGAGGAGGGAGCGGTCGAGGCCGAACTGCTCGCGCAGTCGGTCCACCGCGGAGTCGGACGCGCCGGTCCCGAGGGCGACGCGCGCGGGGTCACCCGGCAGCACCGCCATGAACGCGAACACCACGACGGAGCTCACGAACAGGCTCGCCAGCAGGATCGCGATCCGCTGCACCAGACGGACGATCATCGGCTCAGGCCGCCTTTCAGGACCCGTCGGTCCGGCCGGACCGGCTGAGGCCGGTGAGGTCCAGGGATTCGGTGACGCTGTTGACCGGCAGGCCCGTGATGTCCGCGTCCGCCACCATCAGGTTCGGCAGCAGGAACAGCCAGTCGGCGGCGGCGTCCTTCGAGAGCGTGCGGGCGGCTTCGCGCATCGCGGAGATCTGCTCCTTCTGGCTGCCGGTGTCCGCCTTCGCCAACAGCGCGCGGAACGCGGGGTTGTCGTAGCGGGTGTAGTAGTTCTTGTCGCCGAACACGGCGGGCATGTCGCGGGGTTCGACATGGGACATGATCGTCATGTCGTAGTCGGCGTTCTTGAACACCGTCGACAGCCAGGCCGCGGGGAACTCCAGCTGGCTCAACTCGACCTTGAATCCGGCCTGTTCGAGCTGGCTCTTGACGACGGTGCCGCAGGCGGCGGCGTACGGCAGCGTCGGAATCCGCAGCCGTAGTGTGCGCCCGGCCTCACCCGACTCCTTGAGGAGCCTGCGCGCCTTGTCCCGGTCGTACGGGTACAGGTCGGTGAGGTCCTGGTACCAGGGGTCGGTCGGCGGCACCATGCTCCCGATGAGCTTGCCACGCCCGCCCCAGCAGGTGTCGACGAGGGCCTTGTGGTCGATGGCGTGGCGGACGGCCTGCCTGGCCTTCCTGCTCTTCATCGGCCCTGACCCGTTGTTCAGCGAGAGCATCACCTCGCCGTTCGTCGAGCCCTCGATGACGCGGTACTTGGGGTTGTTCTCGAAGCGGTAGAGGGAGTCCGGTGACTGCATCGCGCCGATGACGTCGATGGTGCCCGTGAGCAGCGCGTTGTTCATCGCCGTCGGGTCCTTGAAGTACTTGAGGGTGACCGTGTCGAAGTGCGGCGCAGGGCCCCAGTAGTCCGGGCGGCGGGCGAGCGTGAGGGAGTCGCCGCGGTTCCATCTCTTCAGCTCGTACGGTCCGGTGCCGACGGGGTCGGTGGCCAGCTTGCCGACGCCGGTGCGGCTGAACATCGCGCCCGTGCGGGTGGTCATCCGGTACAGCCAGTCGTTGCTGGGCCGCTTCAGTGTCACCTTCAACTCGTCGGCGGCGACGGCCCGTACGCGGTCCACGACGCCCATCTGGGCCTTCAGCGCCACGGTCCACTTGGGGACGACGCGCTCGATGGAGAACTTGGCGTCCTCGGCGGTGAACGGCGCGCCGTTGCTGAACTTCGCGTTCTTGGTGAGGTGGAAGGTGTACGTCCTGCGGTCCTTCGACAGCTCCCACGACCTCGCGAGCGAGGGCCGGATCTTGCCGTGCTGGTCGAGCTTCACCAGGTTCTCGTAGACGTTGTAGAGCAGCGCCTGGGGGATGGCGGCGCCGTCCGTCTTCGTGAAGTCGAGGTTGGCGGGTTCGGCGGTGACGCCGATGGCGAGGGAGTCGCCGGGGCCCTCGGGGCGGGAGCCGGCGGCCGTCGATCCGGCGGAGCAGGCCGTGGCCAGGAGCAGGAGACAGCAGGCCAGCGCGGAGGCGGCCGTCCGGGCGTGGCGCCCGAATCGTCGGTCCTTGCTCATGCACGACACCTTCCGCCGTAACTGGCCTGACCAGTAAGCTCACTTGACAGGTACCGTGACGACTGAGGGAGTACCTGTCAAGAGGGCGGGACCTGTCCACAGGTCTGAAGGAGAGGGTGCGGATGTTCACCGAACGGAACCTGGCCACCATGTCCGCCGTCGAGATGACCGCCCGCTTCGCCGATCGCTCGGTGTCACCGGTCGAGGTGCACGACGCCGTGCAGTCGGTGATCGAGGCGCGCGAAGGTGTGCTGAACGCGTTCTGGGTGCGGGATCCCGCCGAGTCCCGCAAGGCGGCGGAGGCGAGCGAGGCGCGCTGGGCGGCCGGGGAGCCGCTGGGCCCGATCGACGGTGTGCCGGTGACGCTCAAGGAGAACATCGCCCGCAGAGGCGTTCCGATGCCTTCGGGCAACGCGGGGGTGGAGCCGGTCGTCCCCGAGCGGGACGCGCCGATCACCGAACGGGTCCTGGAATCGGGCGGGTTGGTGCTCGGCTCGACCGTGATGCCGGACTGGGGCATGCTCTCCTCCGGCGTGTCCAGCCGACACGGCATCACCCGCAGCCCCTGGAACCCGGCCTGGACGACGGGCGGTTCGAGTTCCGGGGCGGGGGCGGCGGCCGCGGGCGGGTACGGGCCGCTGCACGTCGGCTCGGACATCGGCGGCTCGATCCGGCTTCCGGGTACGTGGCTGGGCCTGGCCACCCTCAAGCCGAGCGACGGCCGAGTCCCGCTGGACACGCCGTACTTGGGGCGGGTGGCGGGACCCATGGCACGCACGGTCGGGGACCTGTCCCTGCTCATGCGAGTGCTGAGCAAGCCCGACCCTCGCGACTGGACGAGCCTGCCACCGCAGGACATCGACTGGTCGCGGCCGGCCGGTGATGTGCGCGGGCTGCGGGTCGGCCTGCACCTGGACGCGGGCTGCGGGGGCCCGCGCGATCCGGAGGTGGTGGAGGCGGTGCGCCGGGCGGCGGACGTCTTCGAGTCAGCAGGCGCGACGGTCGAACCGCTGAACCCTTTCATGACGCAGGAACTCCTGGACGACCTGGACCTGTTCTGGCGGGTACGGTCCTGGAACGACCTGCGCAAGCTGTCGCCCGAGGCGGCGCTGCGCGTCCACCCGTACATCATGGGCTGGTGCCGCGAGGGGGCCGACGTGCCCGGCACCCGGGTGCTCAGCTGCTACCAGCAGATCATGCGGATACAGGCCCTGACGGTGGCAGCGACGCTCCCGTACGACGTCGTGCTCTCGCCGGTGGCGCCCGTGTCGGCGTTCGCGGCGGAGCAGCCGATGCCGTTCATGGAACCAGGGAAGACGATGTCGCACATCGGCTTCACCGCGCCATACAACATGTCGGGCCAGCCCGCCGCGACGGTCAACTGCGCTTTCACGGCGGACGGCCGGCCCATCGGCGTACAGATCTCGGGCCGCCGCTTCGACGACGTGGGCGTCCTCCGGGCCGCTTCCTGGTACGAGCGGAACCGCCCGGCCGAGGCGGTCCCCCAGTGGCCGGACGACGCGCCGCTGGCGTCCGAAGGGGAGGCTCCGTGACGCCACCGGAGGGGGCACGGTTTCAGCAGGTCGCTCCGGTACGGCTCTACCAGCGCATCGTCGAACAGATCGAGCAGGCGATTGCCTCCGGTGACCTGAAGCCCGGCCAACGCCTGCCCAGCGAGCGCGAGTTGGTCAGCCAGTTCGGCGCGAGCCGGCCCACGGTGCGTGAGGCGCTGCGCGTCCTGGAGAGCAACGGCCTGATCCGCTCCCGTCACGGCGATCCGCACGGCCCGGAGATCCTGCCGTTCACCACGGCGGGCCTGGCCAAGGAGATGACGCGGCTCGCCCGCTTCGACACCATCTCGATGGCCGAGCTGATCTCCTTCCGCATGATCCTCGACGGCTCGGCCAGCCAGCTCGCGGCACGCCTGCGCACGGATGACGAACTGTCCGCGATGGAAGCGACGGTGACGTCGATGTCTAACGCCATCGAGGCGGGCTACGAGGAGTTCAGCAAGGCGGACGTGGCATTCCACGAGGTGGTGGCACGGGCCAGCCGCAACGCGCTGATCGAGGTCTCCAACCAGGTCGTCCGCGGCGCCGTCCTCACCCTGATCGCCGACAAGGTCGCCCACGCCGACAACCGCCAGGCACTCATGCACACCTCCCTCCGCCACCACCAGGAGGTCCTGGAAGCCATCCGCACCCGCGACGGCCTGGCAGCGGCCCACATCTCACGCCGCACGTTGTACGACTACTACGCGGGGTACGTGCCGGAGGAGGAACGGGGGCCGTTGCTGGCGCTCGTGGACGGCGGGGAGAGCTGAGCGTCCTGCGGTCCGGTGGGTCGAATGGGTGAACGGGCCCACCGGGGACCGGCGTTCGGCACTAGCCTCGCGTCATGGGAGATGAACGAGTGGAGTTCCGTGCCGGGCGCGACGACTACGGAATGGCGCGTTGGGTGGACGGACTGGTGCAAGAGCGGGAGCAACGCGGCGACGAGCTGTGGGTCAAGGTCCTGCCCGCGTTCTCCGCATCGGACGGCGACGCCCGATGGGTACGCCAGGACGAGGTCCGCGGGGCACCCGGCTCGGCGTAGGCCCAACGCGCCGCGAGGGGAGGGTCCGTCCCGATGAGGGGTGGGTGCACGGGCGGGGGCTCGTCGGGCGGCTGGTCGAGGAGGCCGTCGCGGCCGGTGCCGAGGTCCGGACGGGTTCTGCTGTGCGTGACATCCGTACCGGTGCGGATGGTGGCGTGCGGGCGCTCGGCCTCTCCGACGGCGGGGCACTTGACGTCGACGCCGTCGTGAATGCCGCCGGGCCCGATGCCTCGCACGTCGCCGGGCTCGTGGGGCGGGACTTGCCGATGCGTCGGGAGCCGGGCGCCGTCGCCCGGGTGGACTGCGCCGAGGTGCCGGTGCGGCGTGCCATGCATACGCCGCACATCGAGATCCGACCCGATGGGGACGCGTCCGTGGTGCTGCACAGTCGGGAGGTCGACGCGCTCATCGATGCGGACGGGGTTCCCGGGGATCCGGGTGAGTTTGGGAGGCTGCTTCGCGCGGCCGCGCAGCGCGTCGTCCCTGGGCTTGGCGACGCCCGTATCGCAGGGGCTCGTGTCGTCAACCGGCCCATCCCGGCCGACGGGTTCCCCTCCGTAGGGGGCGTGACGGCCGTGCCGGGGTACTACGAAGCCGTCACCCACAGCGGCATCACCCTCGGGCCGATCGTCGGACGGCTGCTCGCCTCGGAGATCGTCGGCGGCCGGAGCGACGCGTTGCTCGGGGGATTTCGGCCCGAGCGGTTCTCCCGATAGGGGGACGGCGTCGGTAAACATTCGTCCGCCACGCCGACGTCGGCGAAACGACCCCCGAACGACCCTGGTGCGCTGGTGTTTTCCCTGCCGCAGGTGGTCAATGTAGAAAACGGAATGATGATCACCGGCTGCACGGAGGAGAGGCTGCACCATGGACGCCTATGTCATGACGGAACGTCATGAGGAACTGAGGGCGGAGGTGCGGTCGTTCGCCGAGGAGAAGATCGCTCCCCGAGTCGCCGACATGGAGGCCTCCCGGTCCGTCGAGTTCGAACTGGCGCGGCTCATCGCCAAACAGGGGTGGATCGGCGTCACCGTCGGCACCGAGTTCGGCGGCATGGGGCTCGGGCACCTCGCGAAGACCATCGTCATCGAGGAGCTGTCGCGGGTCAGCGGGGCGATGGGCGCGATGGCGCAGGCCTCCCAGCTGGGCGTCGCGAAGATCATTCACTTCGGCGATGCCGTCCAGCAGCGCACATGGCTGCCCCGCATAGCCTCCGGCGACTGCCTCCCGACGATCGCGGTGACCGAGCCCGAGTCCGGCGGCCACGTCCTCGGCATGGAGTCGACCGCACACCGCGACGGGGACGACTACATCCTCAACGGCCGCAAGGTGTACGTCGGCAACAGTCATGTGGGGGATCTGCACGGTGTCGTGGTGCGGACAGGCGAAGGTTCGCGTGGGCTCTCCGCGTTCCTGGTGGAGTCCGACCGGCCCGGCTTCAGCCTGGCCCCGCACACCCCGGCGATGGGCCTGCACGGCTTCAGCTTCGGCGAGCTGCGCTTCGACAACTGCCGTGTCCCCGCGGCCAACCTGCTCAGCGGCGAGGGCCGCGGCCTGGACGTCGCGTACTCCTCCAGCATTCTCTACGGGCGCCCGAACCTCACCGCCGTGTCGCTCGGCATCCACCAGGCCATCGTCGAGGAGACGGTCCGTTTCCTGAACGAGCGCGAGCGGTACGGCAAACCGCTCAGCGCCCAGCCCAACGTGCGCCAGAAACTCGGCGCGATGCAGTCGGGCCTGATGACCGCCCGGCTCCTCGCCTACAACGCCGCGCACCTGCTGGACAGCGGCGCGCCCTGCGACGCGGAGCTGATGAACGCCAAGTACGTGGGCGTGGAATCGGCGATCACCGCGGGCCGCACCGCGATGGAGATCCACGCGGCGGCGGGCCTGTTCCCCGACCGGCCGATCGAACGGTTCGTCCGGGACGCCATGCACATCTACTCCCCCGCCGGCACCTCCGACGTCCAGGTGCTGCGCCTCGCCGAGGTCGCCCTGGGCACCTCCCGCAGCCGCTGGTCCGAGCAGCTCGCCCGCCCCGTCGGCGCCGCGTCCGGGGCGTAGGCCCTACGGAAGCCGCTCCCCCGCCCGCTCGTAGATCAGCCGCATCGCGTCGTCCCGCACCTGCTTGATGAGTTGAAGGCTGTTGTGCCCGCTGTCGAGGGAGCGGGGCTCCGTGCCGACCGCGCACACCGTGCCCAGGACGAGGTCGGTGGCCGGGTCGATCAGCGGGGCGCCGAGGTAGACGCGGATGCCCAGTTCGTCCACGACGGGGTTGCCGGCGAAGCGGGGCGCCGCGTACACGTCGGGCAGCACCAGGGGCTTGCGGCGGGAGAGGACCTCGGGGCAGTAGCCGTGGTCGCGGGACATGACACGGCCGACCTCGGTCGCGGTGTGGTCCTGCGGCACCATGGTGTGCCGGGTCCCCTCGGGGGTGTGCAGGCCGACGAAGAACTGCTGGTCGGTGATCAGATTGACCATCGCGTACGGGGTGTCGGCGGCATTGGCGAGTTCGGTGGCGAGCCGGTCGAACTGGGCATCGGGCTCGCCGAGGCCGAGCTGCTTCAACCGCTCGGCCCTGGCCGCGAGTTCGTTGTCGGCGGCCGGGTTGTGGAAGCCGGTGAGGGCGTCGTAGGGCATGGTCGCTCCAGCGGGGTCAGCGGATCGCGGGCGTACGGTGGCGCCGGCTGAGGGTCAGGGCGTATTCGACGAGGGCGATGAGGACATGGCGGCCGGTGTCGGCGCGCCGGGCGTCGAAGAGGACGACGGGCACCTCCGGGTCGAGCTCCAGGGCGGTGCGGACCTCGGTGGACGTGTAGCTGTGGTGCGCGGTGTCGAACTCGTTGACCGCCACGATGAACGGCAGCCTGCGGTCCTCGAAGTACTCGATCGCCGCGAAGCTGTCGGCGATGCGCCGGGTGTCCACCATGACGACGGCCCCGATCGCGCCGAGCGCCAGGTCGTCCCACATGAACCAGAAGCGGTCCTGGCCCGGCGTGCCGAACAGCAGGATCTGCAACTGCTGTTGCCACAGGGTGATGCGGCCGAAGTCCATGCTGACCGTCGTGGTGGTCTTGTGCTCCACACCGTCGAGCCGGTCGAGTCCGGCACTCGCGGAGGTGAGGATCGCCTCCGTGGTGAGCGGTTCGATCTCGCTGACGGCGCAGACCAGCGTGGTCTTGCCGACGCCGAATCCGCCCGCCACGAGTATCTTCAGCGCGGTCAGCGGGATGTCAGAGGCTGCGTAGGCCGACAAGGACTGCCTCCAAAAGGTTGGGGTCGCCGCCGTCGGCGTCGCGGGGCGGGACGGTCGGGGCCAGGACGTGGGAGTCGATGAGGTCGGACAGGATGACCTTGGTGACTTGAACGGGCAGGCGCAGCCGGGCCGCGAGCTCGGCGACGGAGCGCGGTTCGAGCCGGCACAGGGCGAGCACCTGGGCGCCCTCCGGCTGCAGGAGCAGGCCGGGGCGCTCCATGTCGGCCCGCAGGTGCGAGCCCAGGCCGAGCGGGTGGTCGGGACGGGTGCGCCCGCCGGTCAGGGCGTAGGGGCGGGTGGTGGCGGTGTCCTCGGCGAGCCACGCGCTCCCCTCGGGGATCGGGTCGCGGTCCACCGGTCACTGCGCCCAGTCGGCCGAGGGCGCCGGGCTGAGACGGGTGGGCGTGCCGAGGTGTCCGCGTACGCTCCTGACGAGCATGGTGATCTCGTAGCCGACGACGCCGACCTCCGCCTCGCGCGCGGCGAGGACGCCGAGCACCCCGTTGAGCCCGGCCTTCGAGACGAACAGATAGCCTCCCGCGCACTCCACGATGACCTGTTCCACCCCGGCCATCGGCTGGTGGATGGTGCTGAGGCCGGTGCCGAGTGAGCACATTCCCGTGGCGATCGCGCTGAGCCGGTCGGCCGCGGCGTCGTCGAAGCCGTGCCGGTAGCGGGTGACGCCGTCGCTGGAGGCCAGCACCGCACCCAGGACGTGCGGCACCCGGGCCGAGAAGTCGGCGAGGAGCCAGTCGAGGTCCTCTGAAGGCGCCTGCGTGGTCATGTGTCAGTTCTCCTGGTGTTCGTCGGACCGGGGCGGCTGCGGGGCGTCGGACCGGGATGTCTCCCGGCGGGCCGCCTGCACTCCGCCGCTGTAGCGGGCGAGGAGCCCGCCGTCGAGTTCGGTGTGCTGCTGCGGGAGTTCGGCGTCCGCGGCGGCGCCGTGCCGCAGTTCGGGCGCGAGGTGGCTGGAGCTCCGTCGCGTCCGCTGGGTCAGGGGCGGGCGCTGGGCGGGGTCGCCGGCTCCGCCCTGAGGGGTGCCCGGCGCGGGGGTGGCGCGGGTCGTTTGTCCTGCGGTGTGGGACGCGGGGCCGGACGGGGCGGCCGGCCCTCCGTGGGACATGGGGCCTGACGGGGTGCCTGGGCCACCGGTGTGGGACGAGGGGCCCTGAGGGCTGGTCGAGGCCTCGTAGGGCATGGGGCCGCCGGACGGGGCGCCGGGTCCTGCGCCGGTGTAGGACGAGCCCTGAAGGGTGGTCGGGGCCTCGTGGGACATGGCGCCGGGCTGGGTGTCGGCCCCCGTGTGGGCGCCGGAGCCAGGTGCCGTGGCCGGCGCGGTGGCGGGGGCCGGCTGTGGTGGCGGGCCCGCGGTGGTGGCCGTGGGGATGCGGCCCGTGGTCGAGCGGGCGGGGACCCGGCGCGGCAGACCGGCCGGGCGGGGCGCCGCCCCGGCCTCCGTCCCCTGCCCGTGCACGGTCTCCCGGGGCGGCTCGGGGTGCGGCTCGGGGCGCCGCTCCCCGTGCCGCGCGCCCGCCTGGACGACCGGGCCCACCGGGCCGACGGGCACGGCGTCGGGCAGGGGCTGCGACTGAGGTTGCTGCTGGGGCTGGGACTGCTGCTCGGGCACCGGGGGCCCCGAGGGCGCCGAAGACCCCGCCTCCGCAGGGGTGTTCGCGCCGGGGTGGGGCGCGTACGACGGGGCCGCGGAGGCGTAGGCGGGCGCGGACGCACGCGGCGCGGCGGGCTGCTCGGTGGCGCGGCCCGGCTGGGCGGGCCCGGCCCCCTGGGCCCCGGCAGGCGCGGCGTCGTCCGCGGGCGTGTGCAGCACCGCGTGCGGCAGGATCACGATCGCCTGCGTACCCGCGTACATGTTGGCCTCGAGGCGGACCGTGAGGCCGCGCCTCGATGCGATCTTCGCTGCGACGAACAGGCCGGTGCGGCCGTCCTTGAGCTGCTGCTCGACGTCGTACTGCTCGGGGTGGGCGAGGAGTTCGTTCATCCGGCGCCGGTCCTCGTCCGACATGCCGAGCCCCCGGTCCTCGACCTCGATCACCATGCCGGATCCGGCCATCGCGGAGCGGATCAGGACCTGGCTGGTGGGCGGCGAGAACCGGGTGGCGTTCTCCGCGAGTTCGGCGATGAGGTGGATCGTCTCGACGGCGGCGTGCCCGCGCACCTGCACGCCGCCCGCCACGGGCATCACCCGGACCCGCGGGTACTGCTCGATCTCGGCGATGGACTGGCGCAGCACGGTCGCCAGCGGGACCGGGTGGCGGATCTCGCGCGGGACGGCGCCGCCGAGAACGGCGATGGACTCGACGGAGCGCTGGATCCGGGTGATCAAGTGATCGATGCCGAACAGGGTGTTGAGGAGTTCGGGGTCCTCCACGATCCGCTCGGCGTCGTCGAGGCTCTTGAGCGCGCGGACGACCAGCGTCTGGAGCCGGCGGGCGATCGTGGTGAACGCGTCGAGCTGGCGGCGCGTCGCGGCCTGGAGGACCGCGGTGTGCGTGGCGTGCAGGCCGTGGTGCAGCTCGTGTTCGAGCACGGTGAGCGGGTGGGAGTCGATCATGTGGGGCGGCGCGGCGACGGGCGCGCTCCCGGGCTCGCCCTTCTGGATCCGCTCGGCCGCCCGCTGGATCCCGTCGATCCGCTCGCTCAGCGCCGCGCGCAGCCGGGCCGTCCGCTCGGCGACGCTCGCTTCCTGGGCGGCCTGCGCGGTGTGCAGGGTACGGGCGGTGGCGCGGGCCGCACGCCAGGCGAGGCCGATGGCCGAACCGCAGAGCACCGTGGCCCCGGCGCCGGCGCCCCAGGCCACCGCGGCGGAGTCCGAGCCGACGCACGCCGCGTACGCGCCCGCGGCCGCGGCGGTGACGGACGCGGTCGGGGCGACGGCGAGCAGGGTCAGGCGCTGCCGCAGCCCTTTCTCGGAGAGCAGCGTCGACGCGGGCTTGCCGCGGTGCAGACCGCGGCCGCCCACGGCGGCACCGTCCGCGGAGTAGTCAGGCATGGGGGTTCCTCGGTAGAGAAGCGAGCGGCGCACGGTGCGTGTGGCGGGCCGTCGGGCCGGCACCTCGGACAACAGCCGCATCAAGATCTTGAACTACCCTGATGCTTCAAGGGCGTTCGGGGCTACTTCAGCCCAGGGTCGTTTCAGGGTCGTTCCGTCTTCGGCCGGTGCGCCGTCTGGTCGGGCGGCCTCGCCGAGCTTGCCCACGAAGGCCAGCACCGCGTCGAGGGACTCGATGTCGACGAGCCGGCTGCGGGGCCGCAGCAGCCCTGCGGTGCCGAAGGCCGCCAGCTCGCCGCAGCGCCGCGTCAGCCACTCCCAGTCCAGGTCGAGGTGGTCGGCGAGCGAGCGCAGCCGTTCCTCGTGGTGCGCGCCGCGGGTCACGGCGCGGGCGCGGGCCCGGTCGAGCAGTTCCGTGCACGCGCGGACGTCGGCGAGCGACTCGCTGGTGTCGACGTGCCAGATCCCGTGCTCCGCCATCCAGTTGGTGACGATCACCTTGTCGTCGGGGACCAGGACGAAGGCGTCGGTGCGTGCGAAGCCCGGGTCGGCGTAGACCCGCACCTCGAGGCCGTGCAGCTCCATCAGGGCCACGGCGAGCCACAGCAGGACGCGCTCGTGGGTCCCGGCGTCGCGCAGGACGTCCTCCGGGATGTACAGGGCCCGCTCGGAGGGGGCGGCCCCGGCCCCGTCGCGGATGTCACGCAGGTACTCGGGCCAGCACGCGAAGAACAGCCAGGCCGCGGCGTCCTCGGCGGAGGGCAGCGGCGTCCAGAACAGGGGCGGGGCGCTGGTGCCCGCGAGTTGGCGGGTGATGTGCCGGGCGCAGACGTGCATGCCGAGCCAGGCCGCGCTCACGTTGGTGAGTTCCGGCATCGCGGCACGGGCCATGGCCGAGCGCCGCTGCTCCAGGAACGGGCCGAGCCGCTGCTGTTCCGCGTGGAGCACGGCGTCGTCGGCCTGGAGGCTGTCGTCCAGGTTGGTCATCGCCCACAGCAGCGCGTACGTGAGCTGGTCGACGCGGTAGGCGGACGGGATGGTGAGCATGTCGCCGCCGGTGACGAGGCTGCGCTTCGCGTACGCGGCGTCCAGGGCGTACGCGCTGCCCCGGGACTCGGCGAGTATGAGGGCCCGTCTGGTGGGCCGGGTGAAGTGCCGGATGTGCGGCTGGTCGGCGGCGCCGATGATGACGAGTCCGGCGTGTTCGTCCGCTTCGTAGATCTGCACCGGCAGTTGTGCGCCGTCGAACCGGTGCCGGCCGGTCAGGTGCCAGAGTCCTTCGAGTCCCGAGGGGGCGTCGGACAGCCTGAGCGAGGAGCCGCCGAACGCTTCGTCGAGGGCCCGCGCGGTCTCCCTGACCACCTCCGCGCCGGTCCGCGGCCGTGGTCCGTCCGGCTCCTCGGCCACCGGCCGCAGCAGCGCCGCGACGTCGGCGCCGAGCCAGTGCTCGAGGACCGTCGCGGTGTCCGCGCGCGGCACCTGCTCGCCGCTGAGCCACCGCTTCCACGTCGCCTGTGACGCCGTCACCGCGGCGAGCCCGGGACGCCCCAGGTCCCGCGCGGCGGCCTCGGCCGCGCGCCCGAACTCCGCGTCGAAGAGTGCGTAGCCGTGGCAGCCGCGTTCCTCCAACAAGGCCCGCAGCAGCGTCCGCCGTGCCATCAGCGCCTCGCCCCCGCGTCCCCGGCGCTCGTGCAGGGGGCCCCTAACTCCCCTCGACCGGCCGGTATGTGACGGTGCGCATGCCGAAGGCATGTGCGGCTGCAGAGATCCATAGCCGCGATTATGTCTACGTCAGGTCATACTCGGGCGATGAAATTGTGAAGATCGTTTGTAGACACACGTACCGGGCGGCGAAAGAGAGGATCCTGCCGCGCGGCACTCATCCATGACAGTCCGGCGTACCGCACGCGCCGTGGGCGGACCCCGGACGCGGTACGTCCAGCGTCGGGTTGCGGTCGAAGAAGCCGAACGGTTTGAGGGTGAAGCCCGTGTGGTCGACCGGCATGACCGGCCAGTCTTCGGGGCGCGGGGCGTGGGTGAGGCCGAAGGTGTGCCACAGCGTGAGGGGCCCGCCGTCGATGTCGCGGTCCGCGGCGGCGTATGCGGGCAGGCCCGCGCCACCGGGGTGCTGGTTGACGAAGTCGCCCGCCGGGTAGCGCTCGGCGGCGTCGGAGCGGGTCACCCAGAGGTGCCGCGTGGCGAAGGCGGCGCGCGCGGCGACCGAGGAGCCCGGGTCGGCGAGCAGGGTCGGCCTCCCCTCCGGGTACAGGGCGTAACCGACGGGCCTGCCAAGGTGGTTGAGGGATTCCGGGTTGGTGATGTGCCACGTGCGGTCGGCGGCCGGGTCCGCGTCGCGCTGCGCCGCGCGCTCCGTGAGCAGCGGGGTGCGGCGCAGCGTGAAGGCGTTGCCGCGCGGGTTGTCAGGTCCTGCCGGGACACGGACGGCGTCGACCTCTTCGACGCGGTTGGTGACTCCGTCGACGGCCATGTCGAGGCGTGCGCAGAACAGGTGTTGATGGAAGGGGGCGCCGAGCCCCGGCGCGATCTCGGAACGAAACCGGTCGTCGCCCTCGTACGCGGCGGTGAAGACGACGCCGGTCGCCTTGGCCTCGAAGGCGATGGTGCCGTCGAGGTACAGGTACCAGTAGAAGCCGTAGTCGTAATTGCCGATCGTGGTGAAGAAGGAGAGCACCATGCGGCGTTGGCGCCGGGTCTCGGCGGAGCCCGCCCACAGGTCGGTGTGTTTCCAGAGGGTCCCGGCGTCCTCCTCGTGCAGGCAGATCGCGTTGCGCAGCGTCCGCGGTGCGCCGCGTTCGTCGGCGATCACGGCGTCGAGGTAGGTGATGTCGCCGACGCAGTCGCAGCCCAGCTCAAGGGAGTTGGCGCAGCGGCCGATCAGATACTCGCCGGTGTCGAAGTAGTTCTGCCAGGAGCGGACCGGGGACGGGTCGGCGTAGGGCACGACCATTTCCGCGATGGAGGCGCGGTGGATGATCGGGCGGGTGCGGCCGGTGTCGCGGTCGGCGAAGGCGATGCGGTGCAGGACGAGGCCCTCGCGGACGTCGAAGCCGATGTCGAGCGACCAGTTCTCCCACGTCAGGCGGTGGCCGTCGAGGGCGAAGCTCGGGCCGTCGGGCTGGGTGATCTCGATGGGCCGCTGGGTGGTGCGCGGCGGTCCCGTGACCTCGGGGTCGTCGAAGTTGCCGGAGCCGGTGGGGACCGGGACGGGGCCGAGGTCGATGACGCGGTCGACGGTGCGGTGGGTGACATCGACGTAGCCGACGAGCCCGTCGACCGGATGCGCCCAGGCGTGGTCCGCCTCGTGGTCCTGCACGAAGGCGAGGCCGCGCAGGATGCGCCGCCGGGTCTCCTGCGGGTACTCGTCGGCGTACACACCGGCGGACAGGGGTGCGACCCGCACCTTCCGTACGTCGAGGCCCCGGCGCTCCAGGGCGGCGAGCCACCGTTCGTCCTTGGCGAGCACCTCCTCGACGGCGCCGAACTCTTCTTCCAGTACGGGGAGTTGGCCGTCCTTCGCCGGGTCGAGCTGCCGGTCGGACACCACGCGCCCGTCCGTCAGGGACACCACGACGTCGCGGGCGGGCGCTCCGGCGGTGTCCTGGAGCAGGACCCGCACCCGGCGCCAGTCCGCCGCTGTCCCGCCGTTGAACAGCGCTTCCTTCGCGGGTTCGTCGAGCCCCAGATAGGCGAAGCGGGTGGTGTCGGCGAGCAGGTCCGCGGCGCCCAGGATGTTCCGGGCCGCCCGGATCTCCTCGGCGGTCACCGGTGCGAGCGGATCGTGATCGTGCAGGTCACTCATGAGACGCTCCCGAAGCTTTGCCCTACGTCCGTGTCACCGCGAACGTAGGCCGGTGGATTCGCGCCGGTGCGGCAGCGCGTGCACGCGTAGGCGCCATTGCGTGCACCCACTGGTGTCCCGCGCCCCGCGCGAAGGGTCAGGGTCGCAGCATGCCGTCCCGGCCGGGAACGGTCCACCGAGCGACCAACGGAGTACGCACATGGACCATCGCCTTGACCACCTGTACATCGGCGGAGCGTGGGTGCGCCCCAGCACCGGGCGGCGGCTCGCGCCCGTCGACCCGAGCACGGAGCTGCCGCTCGGCTCGGTTCCCGAGGCGGTGGAGGCGGATGTCGACGCGGCGGTGCACGCCGCCCGCGTCACCTTCGACTCCCCTGGCGGCTGGGCGAGTTGGGAGCCTTCGCGGCGCGCCGGGGTGATGGAGCGGTTCGCCGCGGAGCTGGACGCGCGGGCGCAGGACATCGCGACGCTGGTCAGCGCGCAGAACGGGATGCCCGTGAGCATCGCCCGGCAGCTGGAGGTCGGCTATCCGGGCGCGGTGCTGCGCTACTACGCGGGTCTGGCCCGCGAGACCGCGTTCAGCGAGGTGCGCACCGGGCTGCTCGGCGGCGCGGTGGAGGTGCGGCGGCTGCCGGTGGGTGTGGTGGCGGCGATCGTGCCGTGGAACTATCCGCAGGTCCTGTCCATGTTCAAGATCGCGCCCGCGATGGCGGCGGGCTGCACGGTGGTGCTCAAGCCGTCCCCGGAGACGGTGCTCGACTCGTACCTGGTCGCCGAGGCCGCGCAGGCTGCCGGGGTGCCGGCGGGGGTGCTGAACTTCGTGCCGGGCGGGCGCGCGGCGGGCGCCCATCTGGTCGCACATCCGGGCGTGGACAAGGTCGCGTTCACCGGCTCGACGGCCGCGGGCCGCGCCATCGGCGAGACGTGCGGACGTCTACTGCGGCCCGTGACACTGGAGTTGGGCGGCAAGTCGGCCGGCATCATCCTCGACGACGCCGTGCTCGACCCGGCGGTCATCGGCCAGGACCTCGTCGCGGCGACGCTCACCAACAACGGCCAGACCTGTTTCCTCAGCACACGTGTCCTCGCCCCGCGCAGCCGCTACGCGGAGGTCGTCGACCTCGTCACCGACCTGGCCGCGTCCCTGCCCGTCGGCAACGCCCTGGACGCGAAGACCCTCGTCGGCCCGCTCGTCGGCGCCGCGCAGCGCGAACGGGTCGAGGGGTACGTGGCCAAGGGCCTCGCCGAGGGCGCCCGGCTCACCACGGGCGGCCGCCGCCCGGCCGGGCTCGACCGCGGCTGGTTCCTGGAGCCGACCGTCCTCGCCGACGTCGACAACACCTGGACCGTCGCCCGCGAGGAGATCTTCGGCCCGGTCCTGTGCGTCATCCCCTACGAGGACGAGGACCACGCCGTCCGCCTCGCCAACGACTCCGACTTCGGGCTCGGCGGCACTGTGTGGACCGCGGACCCGGAGCGCGGCGCGGCCGTCGCCCGCCGCGTCCACACGGGCACGATCGGCGTGAACGGCTATCTGCCGGACCCCGTCGCCCCGTTCGGCGGCACGAAGTCGAGCGGCCTGGGCAGCGAGCTGGGGCCCGAGGGGCTCGCGGCGTATCTGCGGTTCCAGAGCGTGTACGGGGTCGGCGCACGCTGACCCCGGAACTCCGCGCGGCCGCGGTCGCTCACGGGTGCGGCGCCCCGGTCGCCGTCCCCACCCGGGCGGCCGTGCCACGCGCCCACCCGCTGGAGGCGATCACGGCGAGTACGGCGACACCCGCGCCGAGCGCCAGGACGAGCCACCACACGCCGTGTGCGGCGCCGGTGAACTCCGCGCCGCCGCCCGCGAGATGCGGGCCCATCACCGCGCCCGCGACGGCGACGCCCAGGGTGGTTCCGGCCTGCCGTCCGGTGGAGGCCAGCGCCCCGGCCAGGCCGGCCATCGAGCGCGGCATGCCGGAGATCGCCGAGTTGCTGATGGGCGGGTTGACCGCGCCGACGAAGACACCGAACAACAGGTAGACCGCGAGGACCGCGGCGAGCGGGGTGTCCGGGCCGAGGGTCTGTCGTTTGGATCAGGCCGGATCAGGGAGCGGGGTCCGGTGCGTGCGATCGCAAGGCGGAGGAGGGAGTCGACGCGGAGCGTCGGCGACCGACGACAACGCCGCGAGCGTGCGTGCCGGACCCCGCGAGCCCGGCCTGATCCAAACGACAGACCCTAGCCCCAGCGACAGGCCACCACCGAGGGCCAGGGCGCCTCCGGCGATCACCAGCGGGAGCCGTGGGCCGCGCGCACCGACCATGCGCCCGATGCGCCGCGACACCAGGAGCACCGGCACCCCGACCGGGAGCAGGCAGAGCCCGGCCGTGACCGGCGGCAGACCGCGTACGTCCTGCAGGTACTGGGTGGTGACGAACAGGAACGCGCCGAACCCGCACAGCGCCAGGAGCGCCGTCACGATCGCCGAGCTGAACGGCACGCTGCGGAACAGGCGAAGCTCCAACAGCGGGTCGGCGCGCCGCAGTTCATAACCGACGAGGCAGGCCGTGCCGAGCGCGGCGAGCGCGAGCAGTCCGACGATGGGCGGGGAGGTCCAGCCGAGCGCCCCGGACTCGATGATCGCGTAGACGACGCTGCCCAGGACCACGACCATCAGCACCTGTCCGACGGGGTCGAACCGGCGGGCGCGGCCGGCGCGGGACTCGGGCACGTACAGCGCGGAGCACACGATCGCCACCGCCACGATCGGGACGTTGACCCAGAAGACGGCCCGCCAGCCGAACGTGTCGACCAGGCCTCCGCCGACGATCGGGCCGAGCGCGAGGGCGAGGCCCGACATCGAGGTGAACACGCCGATGGCGCGGGCCCGTTCGGCGGCACCGGTGTAGGTGTTCGCGACGATCGCCATGGCCACCGGGTTGAGCATCGTGCCACCGACGGCCTGCACAGCACGCGCGGCGACGAGCCAGCCGATGCCCGGCGCGAGGCCGCACAGCAGCGAGCCGAGGCCGAACGCGCCCAGGCCGCACATGAAGATCCTTCGGCGGCCGAACCGGTCGGCGGTGGATCCGGCCAGGACGAGGAACGCGGCCAGCACCAAGGTGTAGGCGTCGACCGTCCACTGCAGGCCGGACTCGGAGGCGCCCAGGTCGCGGCGCATCGCGGGCAGCGCGACGTTGACGATGGAGATGTCCATCACGACGACCACGATGCTGAGGCAACAGATCGCCAGGACGAGGGACTTGCGGCGCGGGCTCAGGTCGCCGACCGCCGCCGTGGGAGAGCGCAAGGAGGAACTCATGCCCGCGACGCTAGAATTGAGAGCGTGCTCGAAATCAAGCCCGAATCCACGCACGGAGCCATCCCCGCGGAAGGCGTGAGCATCGCCGAGGCGGCCCGCCGCACCGGGGTCAGCGTGCACACCTTGCGCTATTACGAGCGCGCGGGCCTGGTCGTCACCCCTGTCGACCGCACCAGTACCAATCGCCGCCGGTACCGGGAGCTCGACCTCAAGTGGATCGTCGTCTGCACCAAACTGCGCGCCACCGGCATGCCCATCCGCGGCATCCGCGTCTACGCCGAACTGGTCGCGGCCGGTCCCGGCAACGAGGCGGAGCGGCTGGCGCTGCTCGAGGCCCATCGCGCCGAGGTGCTGGCCAAGTTGGAGGAGACCCGGGAGAACCTGAAGATGATCGACCACAAGATCGACGTCTACCGGGACAGCATGGCCGCGGGCGAGGCCGACCGGTTGTGGGCCCCGGTCGACCGCCCGCTGCCCTGATCACCGCATGAACAGACCCCCGTTGGCGTCCCAGCACGCGCCCGTCACCGTGTCGGCATGCTCGGCGGCCAGCAGGACCACCATGTCGGCGATGAACTGCGGGCGGCCGAGACGGCCCACCGGGATCATCGCCTCGGTCTGCGCGAGCTTCTCCGGGTCCACGGTGCGGCGCACCACCGGCAGGTCCTGCGGGCCCGGCGAGACGGCGTTGACGGTGACGCCGCGCGGGCCGAGGTCGCGGGCGAAGACCTTGGTGAGCGTGGCGACGCCGCCCTTGGCCGCCGCGTAGTGGGCGCCGGTCGCCGTGCCGCCGTTCTGGCCCGCGAGCGAGCCGAGGTTGACGATGCGTCCGTCGCCGCGCTCGGCGAAGTACGAGCCGAAGACCTGGCAGCCGAAGAAGGTGCCGTGCATGTTGGTCTCCACCACGGCGGCGAAGCTCTCCGGGGTGATGTCCATGAGCGACTCGACCTTGGAGTGCCCGGCGTTGTTCACGAGGACGTGCACCGCGCCCCACCGTTCGACGATCCGGTCGCGGGCGCGGGCGAAGGCCTCCTTGTCGCGGACGTCGAGGGCGAGGCCGACGGCGTTCTCGCCGGTCGGGTCGAGTTCGGCCGCCGCCTTGGCCGCGGCGTCCTCGTCCAGATCGGTCAGGGCGACCCGGTACCCGTGGTCGTGGAAGCGCGCGGCGATGGCGCCGCCGAGGCCGCCGGCCGCCCCGGTGACCAGGACCACGCGGTGCGGGCTCACTTGGTCACGTCCGGGAGCGGCCGGCCGACGCGGGCCTCGATCTTCATGTACCGCCACAGGCCGTACTCGCCGACCTGCACGGTACGGAAGAGGTTGCAGGCCGCGGCGACGGTCGGCTGGTCCACGACGTCGGCGAGGACATAGCTGGTCCAGGGCCAGGAGCCGGAGGGGCCGACCATGTGCTGGTCGTCGTCGATGGTGCCGATGACGTCGACGCCCGGAAGTTCGTGCAGCTGGCGCAGCATGCTGGTGAAGCCGTCCCAGACCGCCTTGCCCTGCCCGGTCGGCAGGTCGAAGAAGTTCTGGTTGACGCCGATGCAGAACAGCACCCGCAGAGGTGCCTGGGGGGAAGTGGACATGGTGATGTCGCCTTTCGTGAACAGGGTTCGGAACTGGGCGGGTCGGGTTCGCAGCTGGCCGGGTCGAGTTCAGAGAGATGGCCGGGTCGGGTTCAGAGGTAGCCGGGGAACGGGTCGACGCCCATGAGCACCGCCCCCGCACCGTCGTACAGGCCCTCCTGGAGGAACGCGTGCTGCGGCACGACGGAGGCGTCCCGCAGATAGCGCTGCATCGGGCTGCCGTCCGCGATGGCCCGGATGCCCGCGAGCTGGTAGGCAGTGCGGGCGACGTCGAAGGAGTCCTGCGCGAGGGCCGTGGAGGCGAGCCGCAGCAGGCTCGCCTGGTGGGCGGAGGCCGGGTCGCCGCTCAGCACGGTCTCCCACACCTCTTCGGTGATCTCGTAGAAGAAGGCGCGTGCCGAGCGCAGCCGTGCCTCCGCCCGGCCCACCGCGATCCGGTACGCAGCCCGGTCGGCGGCGACAGGACCTCCGGTGTAACTGGCGCGCCCGCCCTCCGTGATGACCTGGTCGAGCGCGGCACGCGCCACGCCGAGGCCGACGACGGCGAGGACCTGCGCCGCGTACGGCACGGCCGGGTAGCGGTAGAGCGGTTCGTCGACGGTCGGCTCGCCGCCGCGGACGAAGGTCCACTCCTCGGGAACGACGACGCCGTCGACGGCCAGGTCGTGGCTGCCGGTGCCGCGCATCCCGATGACGTCCCAGTTCTCGACGATCTCGACGTCCTCGGGGCGCAGCACCGCGGTCCGCGGCCGGCCCGCCCGGTCCTCGCCGACCTTGATGCCGACGCCGAGGACGTCGGCGCCCTTGCAGCCGCTCGCGAACTTCCAGCGGCCCGAGACCCGGTAGCCGCCGTCGACCGGTTCGGCCGGCTGGACGGGGAACAGGCCGCCGGCGAAGGCGACATCGGGCCCGTCCGCGTACAGCTTCTTCTGGGTCTCCAGCGGCAGCGCCGCGAGATAGATCAGGGAGGAGCCGAAACTCGCGACCCAGCCGGCCGATCCGTCGACCACCGATATCCGCTCGATCAGGCGCAGGAATTCGGCCGGTGGCAGCGGTTCACCGCCGAAACGCCGGGGTGCGCTGGCGCGGTAGAGACCCGCCTTCTTGAATTCGGCGATCACGTCGCGCGGTACGTGGCGCCCGGCCTCGAATTCCGCCCTGCGCTCGGCCACCAGGTCCAGCACGTTGTCCAATGTCTGCGTCATGCGTCATTCCCCTGCCTGACCGGCGAGTTGATCGCTCGAACTCGTTTCACGGACAAAACTAGGCGCGGCCTTCCGCGCCAACAATTGGGAATCAGTAGGGACGTGTAGGGGATTTCCCTGATCGTTTACGAGCCGTTGCCCCGCAGCGGCAGCCTGAACCGGAAGACGGTGCCGCGCGGGGAGTTGGGGAACGCCTCGATCTCGCCGCCGTGGCGGGTGATGATGCGATGGCTCAGGGCGAGGCCGATGCCGTGGCCGTTGCCCTTCGAGGTGAACACGCCGTCGAAGATCCGCCCGTCCGACGATGCCGGCAGCCCACCGCCGGTGTCGCGCACCTCGACCTCCGCGAAGTCGGCTCCCCTGCGGGTGGCGATGGTGACCTCCCCCGGTTCGTCGGGCCAACGGGCCATCTCCTCGACGGCGTTGAAGGCGAGGTTCATGACGACCTGCCCGATGAGCACCTTCTCGCAGCTGACCGGCAGGCCCGCTTCCGTGCGTTCCCAGCGCACGGCGACCTGGTGCGCCCTGGCCCGTACGTCGACGAAGTACGCGCAGTCGGCGACGACGTCGCCCAGGTCGACGGAGCGTTTCGCGTCCTCCAGGCGCACCACATAGGCGCGCAGGCTCGACAGGATCGTGGTGGCGCGCTCCAGTTGGCGGGTGGCGTGGTCGAGGCCCCAGCGCAGCGAGCCGGGCTCCGGGGTGTCGTCGATGCGGCCGAGGGCGCCGGCGACGAAGTTGTGGGCGGCCGCGATGGGCTGGCTGACCTCGTGGGCGATGGCCATCGCCATGTCACCCATGGCGTTGTAGCGGGCCAGGTGGTTGAGGTACTGGGCGTCGCGCCGGTGTTCCTCCTCGGTGTGCACGGTGTCGGTGATGTCGTGGAAGAGGAGCAGCAGGCCGCGCAGGTCGTTCTCGATGTCGATGTACTGGCAGCGCGCGGCGAACCAGCGATCGGGGCCGTCACCCGCACCGTCGGGGACCGAGAGCCGGTAGCGGGTGTCGGTGGGCCGGCCCCCGCGCGAGGTGTCCTTCAGCACGTCGCGCAGGACGGCGCCGGAGTCGGCCGCGAGGAACTCAGTGAAGTCCGTGCCGAGCATGGCGTCGGGGTCCCGGTCGAGCAGGATGCCCGCGGACTCGCCCGCGAAGACGATCCGGCCGTCGTCGTCGAGCACCACGATGCCCTCGTCGAGGTTGCGCAGGAACGCCTGGAGCCTCGCCTCGGTGCGGGTCAGATCGCGGCGGGTTGCCTTCTCCTCGGCGATGTCGCGGAACTGCACCATGACGACGGGTCCGGCCGACAGTTCCACGCGCTTGGCGAGCGCCTCGCTGAGGATGTCGGTGCCGGTCTTCGACCGGTAGCACCACTCGATGCGGCTGCGGCCCTCGTCGGCGGCCCGTTGCAGCCAGGCGACGCCGATGTGCCGCGCGTACTGCGCCGCGTTGGAGCTCATGTCGGGTGCCTTGAGCGGCTTCAACTCGTCGAGGGTGAAGCCGAGCGCGGTGCGCGCGGCGGGGTTGGCCCACAGGATGTCCTTGGTGCGGGCGTCGTGCACCAGGACGCAGTGGTCGACGGCCTCGAAGAGGCGGACCAGGTCGGGGCAGGCGAGGTCGGCGGTGGCGGGCATCGGGCGTCACACCTCCTCGGGGCGCAGGCCGCAGCGCATCATGTCGCCGATGAGCGCGCCGAGGGTGTCGGCGTCCGTCTTCTCGCGGATGCGCGCCCGATGGGCGTCGACCGTCTTCAGGCTGATGCCGAGCTGCCGGGCGATCACCTTGCTGGGGACGCCCTCGACGACCTGGCGCAGGATCTCGCGTTCGCGCGGGCTGAGGTGGGTGATCCGCTCGCGCAGGGAGCGCTGCTCGGTCCGGCGCGCGTAGCGTTCGCCCGCCTCCCGCAGGGCGTTCTGAAGGATGTCGAGCAGCCGCTGGGGATCGTAGGGCTTCTCCAGGAAGTCGACGGCCCCGGCCTGAAGGGCGCGCACCGACATGGGGATGTCGCCGTGCGCGGACACGAAGACGATGGGCAGCGCCGCGCCCTGGGCGTTGAGGAGTTCCTGTACGTGGAATCCGCCGATGCCCGGCATGCGTACGTCGAGGACGAGGCATGCCGGGCGGTCCGGGTCGAAGGCGGCGAGGAAGGCGTCGGCGTCGGTGAACCACTCCGTCCTGATGTGCACGGACTCCAGCAACCAGGCCAGCGAGAGGCACAGTTGCTCGTCGTCGTCGAGCACGTAGACGAGGTCGGCCGCCGGTTCACCTGTCATGATTCCTCGCTTCCTTCGTGCGTACGTGCCTGGGCCCCGCCGCCCCGTCGCAGGCGGCCGAGGAGCACTCCCCCGGCGAACACCGCGACCACGGTCAGTTCCAGGATCAGCGCCGTGGTGCCGGACGCGGAGACCAGGGTGGTGAAGTTGCGCAGCGCCAGTACGGTCGCGCCGCACAGCAGGGCGATCGCGAGCAGTGGGGCGAGCATGGTGTGCCAGATCCTTTCATCGAGCCGGGTCCTGCGGAAGAACGCGATCACGGACACCGAGGTCAGCAGGTACAGCAGCATCAGGGCGAGCACGCTGACGCCGCCGCCCCAGGTCAGCAGCGTGAGCACCGGATCGGCCCCGGCGAGGGCGAACGGCACGACGAGGGCGGCGGCGAGCACCGTCTGCGTCAGGCTCGCCGCGTAGGGCGCCCCGTGCCGGTTGGTGCGGGCCAGCCCGCGGGGCAGCACACCGGCCTGGCCGAGGGAGTGGAAGTAGCGGTTGATCCCGTTGTGGAAGGCGACGACGCCCGCGAGCAGCGAACTGGCGAGCAGGATCTGCGTGACATCACCGGCCCAGCCGCCGAGCGTGTGCGTGAGGGGTGTGAGGACGACGGACGTGGCATCGCCCTCGCGCAGTGCGTCAAGTGCCGCGCCCTGCACCCGGTCCGCTCCGTAGTAGCTCACGATCATCCAGGAGACGAGGGCGAAGAACAGCGAGATCACCGCGACCGACACATAGGTGGCCCGGGGCACCGTGCGCGCGGGGTCCCGGGCCTCCTTCGCGTACAGGGCGGTCGACTCGAAGCCGAGGAGACAGCCGATCGCGAAGGTCAGCGCGACGCCCGGCGCGCCGGTGAAGAAGGCGGAGGGTGCGAACGAACCGGCGATGTCGAGGCCGTGCGGGCCGCCGCCGCCGAGGAGTTGGTGGCCCGCGAACAGCAGCAGCACCGAGGTCTCGGCGACGACGAGCACGGCGAGCAGGCGCGCCCCGAGCTCGATGTTGAGGGAGCCGAGCGCCTGCACGAGGAGCATCGTGGCGAGCGTCCACGCCCACCACGGCAGGTCGAGCGAGAGGTAGCGCTGTCCGAGTCCCTGCGCCACCACGCCGTACAGGCCGTAGAGCGCGGCCTGTGTCGCGCTGTAGCAGAGGATCGCGGCTTGCGAGGCGCCGACGCCGAGCGGCCGGCCGAGGCCGCGCGTCACGTACGCGTAGAAGGCGCCGGCGTCGGTCACGTGCCGGCTCATCGCGATGAACCCGACGGCGAACAGGCCGACCATGACGCCGACCACGAGATAGACGGCGGGCGCGGCGCCGCCGTTGCCGAGGCCGAGCGGGATGGGCAGGGTTCCCGCGACGCCGGTGAGGGGCGCCTGCGCGGACAGCACGAAGAACACCATGCCGGCCACGCCCACGGCGCCCTTGCGCAGCCGGGTGCGCGGTTCCGGTCCTGGGTCCTGGCCTGCGTCCTGTCCTTCATCCGGTCCTGCGGACTGCACGGTCACGAGGTCTCCTTGCGGCCGGAGTTCGGTGGGGTCGGGACGTACTGTGCGCGCGGTGGGCGGTGGCGGAGTGCGGGCGCGTGCATCCGTTTACGCCTTTGCATGCACGCAGGTGCCGACTACGTTGATCCAAAGTCCTCCGGCGGGTGGAGCGCAGCATGCCTTCGTACGTGAGCACCGACGGCGTCGCCCGGGACGACCGCTTCGACCACTGGGCGCAGCAGATGTCGCACGTGTTCGGCGGCCTCGACACCCGGCCGGTCGCGGCGGGCGCCTTCCACGGCACGGCCACCTGCGACGCGCTGGGGCAGCTGCTGCTCGGCTCCATCAGCGCGGGGCCGCTGCGGGTGCGGCGCACGGAGCGGCTGGCGGCGCGGAGCGAGGACGACCACTACAAGGTGGCCCTCCAGGTCGCGGGCACGTGTGTCGTCGAACAGGACGGCGCGCAGGGGTCGTTGGGCCCCGGCGACCTCGCGATCTGCGACACCACGCGCCCGTACGCGTTCCGCTACGACACCGCCTTCCGCACCGTGCTGATGCTGGTGCCGCGGGCGATGCTGCCGGTGCGGCCGGAGGCGGTGCGCGGTCTCACGGCGCGCCCACTGACCGGGGAGAGCGGGGCGGCGGCCGTGGTGGGTCCCTTCCTGCGCTCGCTCGGCGAGCAGGCCAGGACCTGCGCCGGGCCGGCGGCGGCGGGCCTCGCGGACGGGGCGGCGTCCCTGATGACGGCGCTGGTCTCGGAGCGCCTCGACCGTGCGGCGCCCGCGGAGCCGGGGCACGCGATGATGCTGCGGATCCGCGCGCACATCGACAGCCGCCTCCCGGACCCCGGCCTCACCCCGGACTCGATCGCCGAGGCGCACGGGATCTCCCGCCGCTATCTGTTCAAGCTGTTCGCCGCGGAGGACCTGACGGTCGCGGGCTGGATCCGGACGCGCCGACTGGAGCGGTGCGCGCGGGACCTGGCCAATCCGGCGGCGGTCCGACAGCCCATCGGCATGATCGCCGCGCGCTGGGGGCTGCTGGACGGCCGCCACTTCAGCCGGGTGTTCAAGACGGCGTACGGCCGGACGCCGCGCGACTTCCGCCGCCACGCGCTCGCGGGGCCGGCGGCGTAGTCGCGCCCGTCACGCGGTCAGCGACGTGGGGATCGAGTGGAACCGGCGGCGGAAGTAGACCAGCGCGCCCGCCCCGTCCTCCCCGACGAGCACCCGCTCCGCCTCGATGAACATCACGGTGTGCGAACCCTGTTCGGCGGTGCCGGTGACGCGCCCGACGACCGAGGCGGCGGAGCCCTTGAGCACCGGCACATCGGCGATGGTGTGGTCCCATACGTCGCCGCAGGCCGCGAAGCGTTCCTCGGCGGGCACGCCGCCCGCGAAGGCCTTGGCGACGTCGGCGTGGTCGGGGCCGAGGACGTTGACGCAGACCCGCCCGTTCTCCGTGAACAGGTCGTGGCTGCGGCTCGACCGGTTGATGCAGACGAGCATGGTGGGCGGGTCGTCGGTGACGGAGCAGGCCGCGCTCACCGTGATGCCGGCGCGTCCGCGCGGTCCGTCCGTGGTGACGATGTTGACGCCTGCGGAGAGGTTCGCCATCGCGTCACGGAACGATCGTTGGTTCGAGGTGAGTTGGTCCGCCGCTGCCCTGCGAGTCACGGGTGTCATGGCTGTCACCGTAGGGCGCGGCAGGTGGCCCGCGATATTGAGAGTTCCTTCGGTCCCCTTAAGGATTTCCCCTATGCCTTGGCTCCCCGCAGGGCTGACACTCCGCCAAGACCTGACCCCGGACTCACCGGTGCTCCCCTGACGATCCGGTCAGTCGGCGAGCGCGCCCATCGGGTCCCAGGCGGGCAGCACGATCGGCGGCTCGTCGAGGGCGGCGGAGAGCTCCGGCGGAAGCGCGGAGCGGCGGACCGCGACCTCGAAGACGTGCTCGCCGAACCACGAGTCGTTCATGGTCCAGAAGCCCTTGTCGGCCTTCTCCTCGCCCCAGCTGTTCTCGACCCGCCAGCGGCGCGGCACGCCGTCCACCACGTCGACGCCGGTGAAGAGCATCGCGTGGGTCATCTGGGTCTCGTGGTGGAGGAGCCGGTCGGCCTTGTCGAGCTCGAACGACGCGTCGTAGACGGACTCGTAGTCGAAGAGCTCGGCGTCCCAGATGCCGAGGTCGGGGCGCATCTGCTGGGCGACGTCGCAGCCGAACCAGACGGGCTCGCCGCTCACGACGGCCTCCATGGTGAGCCGCTTGAGCAGGTCGATGTCCGCGTTGAGGTAGACCACGGGCGGGGCCTCGACGATATTGCCCAGGTGCTCGACGGTGAAGGTGCGTCCCGCCGGGCTCGACTCGCGCGGGTCGTGGACGAGGCACACGTACTCGTCGAGCGGTATCTGTACGTACGCCTCGGCGAACTCGGTCGGTGTCATCCAGCCTTCGCGGTGGAACTCCTGGTCCTTGTCCCGCCACTGCCACAGGAACGTCTGCGGCGGTGTGCCGAGGTGGATGCTGAGCACGCGGTGGACGGCGCCGAGCACCTCCGCCTTGCGGGCCCGCTGCGCCTCCGCACCCTCGACCGCGGCGCGCCGCAGATCACGGGCGCCCTGCCGCAGCAGACTCATCAGGGCCCGGTTCATGGGTCCGGTCGCCGACGAGCTCTCGGTCTCCGGCATCGCCGACTTGGGCACCAGGCCGTGCTTGGCGACCAGCGCCACGAACATGTTCCACTGCCCGCCGTCGCTGATCGGGTCGCCGAGCAGATGCGCCACCGTACGGTCGTCGACGTCGCGGTCGGAGGTGTCGATGACGCTCTCGAGGAAGTGGTTCGCGCGCTCGAACTTGTCCCACCACAGCACATAGTTCTGGGAGAACTCGAAGTCCTTCACGCCGAGCTTCTCCGCGGCGCCGACGCGCAGCAGATTGAGCCCCGCGAACATCCAACAGCGGCCGCTGCGCTTCTGGTTGGTGACCTTCCAGTCGTCCAGGTGGTGCGAGACCGAGTGGTCGATGGCGGTGACGATCCGCCGGTCCAGGGCTATGTCGTCCACCGTCGTCTGCGTCACGGCGTTCTGCATCAGCCGGTTCGCGGGGCGGGCGGCGAACTCCTTCTCGTAGGCCTCGAGTTGGGCCGGAGTGAGACTGCGGTCGCTGTCGGCCGGAGCGTCGGTGGTCTGAGAGGTGTGGGCATGTCCGAGCGTCACAGTGTCCGCTTCCCATTCTTGAATCGGCCCCGTGCTCGCACGGGGCCTGGGCAGGTAAAAGGGGCAACGCGCTTTCACCGTCGCACGGCCGTTCTACCCAGTCAACGGACCGGCGTTCATGGTCGTCGCTCCACCACTCGACCCTCGGCTCAACCCTCCCTACGTTGTCCTGCGGGAGGCGGTGAGCCCTTCGTATGGTTCACCCACCCAGGGGCTCCGGGTGTGGCTTTCAACCTTCTGCCGCTTGTGGCTTCCATCGATGGGCCGCCCGCTGCTGTCGCGACGCGTCGCAGAGCTACCGCGGCGAGGGCAAGACCGACGTCAAGGACGCCGCCGTCATCGCAGACCAGGTCCGCGTCCGCCGGGACCTGCACCCCTTGCGCACCGGCGACGACACCGTCAGACCAGGCAGAACTCGTTACCTTCCGGGTCTGCCATCACCACGTGATCCGGCCTGCCCTGCAACTCGTCCTCGCGGACCACGGTCGCGCCCGCAGCGGTCAACCGCTCCACCGCCTCGACCACGCGCGGCCAGCGCACCTCCCACGGGGTTTCACGGCCGCCACCAACTTGCACGTCGATATGCAGCCGGTTCTTCGCCACCTTCGGCTCCGGCACCTTCAGGAAGGACAAGGTGGGGCCCACGCCGTCCGGATCTGAGAGGTACGCCCCGTCATCCCACTCGTCCTCCGGAACCTCATGATGCGAGAACCACTCCTCCCAGCTCCCGAACCCTGCGGGCGCGGGCTTCTCCTCGTAGCCCAACGCCAGCGCCCAGAACGCGGCCAGCTTCCCCGGGTACGCGCAGTCGATCGTCAAGCTCCACTTGGTCCCCATGAGCCCTCCCCAGTCGGATGAACGGACTGTACTGCGCTCCTCCGACACCTCCTGCCCGCTGCCTCGAGCGTGCGCCGCGGCTTGACAAACGGCATTAGGAATCGACGTCCTGCGGATACCACCGCAGTTCGACGGTGTTCCCGTCCGGGTCCTTCACGTACACCGACTGCGCCTGCCCCCGCGCACCCCACCGCGGCACCGGCCCCTCCAGAACCTCGAACTCCCCCGAGTCGATGACCTCCTGCCAGTCCAGCGGGTCGACGACCAGACAGAAGTGATCGACGTTCGACGCGACCCGCTCGGTGGCGAACAGGTCGATGACCGTGCTGTCGTCGATCCGCACGGACGGAAACGGCACCTTCCCCGCCCGCCACTCCTCCACCCTCTCGGGCGCGAGCCCCAGTTGGCCGGCGTAGAACTCCAGCGACTTGTCGACATCGGCCACGTTCAGCACCAGGTGATCGAGAGCTTTGACTCGCATGGGTACGGTCCCCGTTCCTGTCGGTTGCGCGGTCATGAACTGCCTAGCCCAGCAGCACCCCGACGGCAAGGGCTACTCGCCGGGAGGAACGAGACGCGCGGAGTCGATCAGGTGGTCGTCGAGGACATGCCCGTCGGGGGCGAAGCCGAGGCCGGGGGCGTCGGACAGGCGGGTCACGGGCTCCCACGCCTGGGCCTCGTGCAGCCGCACCGGCCAGGTCACGAGCGGGACTTCGAGGCGCGTGGCGGGCTGGTACGCGGCCAGGTACTGGGCGGTGGCGAGGGTGGCCGGTCCGAAGGCGAAGTTGTGCGGCACGACGCGTACGCCGTGTGTCCTCGCCAGCAGGCCGACCTCGAGGAGGCCGCTGATGCCGCCGATCTTCGAGACGCTGGGCTGCGCCACGTCGCAGGCCCGGAGCGCGAAGAGCGCGGCGAAACCGGCGGGCCCCGAGGCGTTCTCGCCGGTCGCGACCGGGACGCCGGTGGCCCGCAGCCGGGCGAGGGCGGCCGCGTCGTCCGGCGGGAAGACCGGCTCCTCCAGCCAGGTCAGGTCGAGGTCCCGCAGCCGTTGCGTCCAGCGCTCGGCCTCGTCCGGTATCCAGGGGCAGTTGACGTCCACCATGAGCTCGACGCCGTCCGGCAGCACGGCGCGCGCGGCGGCGATCGCCTCGTACTCGGTCTCGTGCAGCTTGATCCCGCGGAACCCCTGCTCCGCTGCGTACTTCGTGCGGCGGGCGACCTCCTCCGGCTCGTTGTCGTACACCATGAGGCTGGCGTACGACTCGACCTGGTCGGCGGCGTGCGAGTTGAGCAGTCGGCGCAGCGGAAGTCCGGCGCGCTGCGCGGCGAGGTCCCACAGGGCGATGTCGATCCCCGACTGCGCGAACAGCACGGGCCCCGCACGGCCGAAGGCGTGCAGCGCGTAGTCCGCCTGCGGCGCCGCGCCGGGGCGGGCCGGCGTGCCGAGGTACAGCGGGCCGACCAGGTCGCGCAGCGCGGCGAACGTCACCGGGTTCACGGCGTGCCCGAACGCCTCGCCCCAGCCGGTCCGCCCGTCGGAGTCGACGACCTTCACCAGCAGGCACTCCATGCGCTCCACCGACGCGGCGGCCGCGTTCAGTGTCGTGTCCCCCGCGATGGTGGGGCGCCGGCGCCCGCTGTCGTAGGGGATGGCCACGCGCAGAATGTCGATCGACTCGATGATCGGCGGCGCGTCGTCCAACGTCATTGCTGCTGATCTCCGTCCGTCGACTTCCGCCGGGCGTCGGCGTCGGCCGCGGGGGCCCTCTGGAAGGGAGTCACTGGGGGTTGAGAGGACGCTACGGCTGCGGGTGATTCGCGTCCAACACTCTTTCTGGATCTCGCGATACCCACGGCACATCAATCCCGCGGACCCAGGCACCTCCTTCACCCCACCCTTAATGTACGTACAACTTGAGCCAGATCACCTTCAGCCGCTTGTACGTCAGCGGCCGAGCGCTCTAGCGTAGATGTACGTACATTCACGGGAGGGATTCCCTTGGTGACCACACAGCACCACCGGACGGTGATCGTGGGCGGCGGCTCCGCCGGCATCTCGGTCGCGGCGCGGCTCCGTCGGGCCGGCGAGCGGGACGTCGCGGTCCTCGACCCGAGCGAGCGGCACTACTACCAGCCGCTGTGGACGCTGGTCGGTGGCGGACGGGCGCCGCTGAAGGAGAGCGTCCGGCCGCAGAAGTCCGTGATACCCAAGGGCGTCCGGTGGATCCGGCGCGCCGCGGTCGCCATCGATCCGGACGCCCAGGAGGTGACCCTCGACGACGGCGGTGTCGTGCACTACGACCACCTCGTGGTCTGCGCCGGCATCCAGCTGGACTGGGACGGCGTGCCCGGCCTCGCGGACGGACTCGGCCAGAACGGGCTCTCCAGCAACTACCTTCCGCACACCGCGCCCGCGACCTGGCGTTTCATCCGCGAGACCCGCTCGGGCAGCGCCGTGTTCGGCATGCCGCCCGGAGCCATCAAGTGCGGCGGCGCCCCGCAGAAGATCGCCTACCTCGCCGCCGACCACTGGCGCCGGGAGGGCGTTCTCGGCCGGATGGACATCCACCTGGTGCTTCCGACGGACACCATCTTCGGTGTTCCCGAGTTCGCGCGGGTCTTGGAGGGCGTGGCCCGCCGGTACGGCATCCACGTCCACTACGGCAGCGAGGTCACCGAGGTCCGTCCCGAGGCCCGCGAGGTCGTCGTCAGCGACATCGGTACGGGGAGCAAGAGGCCCCTCCCGTACGACATGGCTCATCTCGTACCACCGCAGAGCGCCCCGGACTGGATCAAGCGCAGCCCGCTCGCGGACGCCTCCCATCCGGCCGGCTACGTCGAGATCGACAAGCACACGATGCGGCACGTCCGGTACCCCAACATCTGGGCCCTCGGCGACGCCGGTTCCTCGCCCAACTCCAAGACCGGCGCGGCCGTGCGCCAACAGGCGCCCGTGGTCGTCGAGAACCTGCTCGCGACGGCGCACGGTCGGGAGCCGCTCGCCGTCTACAACGGCTACTCCTCGTGCCCGCTGACCACGGCCCGCAACAAGATGCTGCTCGCCGAGTTCGACTACAGCGGGCGGCCCGCCCCGTCGATCCCGCTGATCGACACGGTCCGCGAGCGCACCGACATGTGGTACCTCAAGCGGCACGGTCTGCCGTTCCTGTACTGGAACCTCATGCTCCGCGGGCTCGCGTGACCAGCACGCCTCCCCCGAGCAGCGCCATCACCCGGGAGCCCGCCATGCCCAAGGAGTCCGTCATGCCTCAGGAATCCGTCACCCACGACGGCACAGGACCGCTCACCCACGACGGCACCGGGCCGCTCATACACGACGGCACCGGGCCGCTGATATTCGTGCAGTTCTACCTCGACTGCCTCTCGCACGCCTCGTACCTCATCGGCGACCGCACCACGGGCCGCGCCGTCGTGGTCGACCCCCAGCGCGATGTCAACGAGTACCTCGCCACCGCCGCACACCACGGCCTCACCATCGAGCGCGTCATCGAGACCCACGTCCACGCCGACTTCCTCTCCGGCCACCTGGAGCTGGCCGAACGCACCGGCGCTCCCATCTCCTACGGCTCCGCCGCCGACGTCGGCTTCGACACCGACCCCCTCGCCGACGGCCAACACCTCGGCCTCGGTGAGGTCGACCTCCAGATCCTGCACACCCCCGGACACACCCCGGAGTCGGTCTGCGTCGTCGTGCGCGAGCACGCGGCCGACCCCGTCCCCTACGGCGTCCTCACCGGCGACACCCTGTTCATCGGCGACGTGGGCCGCCCCGATCTGCTCAGCGCACGCGGCCGGTCGGCCGAGGACATGGCCCGCTCCCTCTACCGCTCCACCCGCGAGCGCCTGCTCACCCTCCCCGACGAGACCCGCGTCTTCCCCGCGCACGGGGCCGGCTCCGCCTGCGGCAAGAACCTGTCGGCCGAGCTGAGTTGCACGCTCGGCACCCAGCGCCTCAGCAACTACGCCCTGGCCGACATGTCCGAGGACGCGTTCGTCGAGGTCGTGACATCCGGCCAGTCGGCGGCGCCCGCCTACTTCTCGTTCACGTCCGAGCGCAACCGCGAGGCACGTCCGGTGCTCGACGAGGACGCCCCCGTCCCCGCGCTCACCCCGGACGCCGCACGACGGGCCGTCGCCGACGGCGCGACCGTCCTCGACACCCGGGCCCCCGACTCCTTCGCCGCCGCGCACCTGCCCGGCTCGGTCAACGTTCCGCTCGGCGGCCGGTTCGCCGAACTCTGCGGCGAGGTGCTCCCGGCCGGGGCCGACCTCGTCGTGTGCGGGGACCCCGGCACGGCGGGCGAGGCCCGCAACCGCCTCGCCCGCATCGGATACGACCGGGTCCTCGGCGCCCTGCCCGCCGACTCCCTGAGCGCCGAGCACATGACGTCGACGCCCCGAGTGGAGGCGGCAGCCCTCGCCGCCCGCCTCACCGAAGCCACCCGCCCCTTCATCCTGCTGGACGTACGCGGGCCCGGCGAGATCCACGACACCGGCACGCTCCCGGTCGCCCGCACCATTCCACTGCCCGAACTCGTGGCGCGCATCGGCGAGTTGGCGCCGCTTCGGGATCAGCCGCTCATCGTGTTCTGCGCCAGTGGCAACCGGTCGTCCGTGGCCGCCTCCGTGCTCCGGTCCCGCGGCTTCGAAGCCGACGACCTGCGCGGCGGCTTCGCCGCATGGCACGGACCGGTCGAGCATCCGGCCGACGGGGGCGGCGTCCCCGCGTGAACACCCTGATCCTCGCGGTGCTCTGCGGCGCCGTGGTCGGCCTGGCCCTCGGCGGGCTGGGTGGCGGCGGTGGCGTGCTCGCGGTGCCGGCCCTCGTCTACCTGCTGGGCGTCGATCCGGCCGACGCGGGCACCACGAGCCTGGTCATCGTCACCGTCACCTCCGCCACGGCCCTCGCCCGGCACGCGGGCACCGGAACCGTGCGCTGGCGGACCGGCGTCCTGTTCGCGGCGGTCGGCGCGGTGCCGACCGTCGGGGCGTCGATGCTCGCGCACCGGCTGCCGCAGAACCTGCTGACCGGGGCGTTCGCCGTCCTGGCCGGGGTGGCGGCGGCGGTGATGCTGCGCGGCATCCGCACCCGTGAGGAGGCGCCGGTGCGGGCGGCGGCGGGGCCCGCCCCCGTCCTCGTACAAGTACGAGAGTCAGAAGCGAAGGTCACCGCTACCACCGAGGCCGGCCGGGCAGGCCCGCTACGGACCGCCGGGGCAGGGGCCGGGCTCGGCGCGGTGACCGGGCTGCTGGGGGTGGGCGGCGGATTCCTCGCCGTACCCACCCTGGTGTCCGTGCTGCGGCTGCCGATGCGGGTGGCCGTCGGCACCAGCCTCGTCGTCACCCTCCTCAACTCGCTCATCTCCCTCACCACGCGCCTGACGGCCGAGGGCAGCTCCATCGATCCCGCGGTGCTCGGCCCCTTCGTCGGCGCCGCGATCCTCGGCGCGTGGGACGCCAGGCGGCTGGCGGCCAAGCTGTCGGGGCCGACGCTGCAGCGCGCGTTCGCGGTCCTGCTGCTCGCGACGGCCGCGTTCATGCTGGTGGACGCCTTCGTGTGAGCGCGCCCAGGGGTTTGCACCGACTCCGTAAATCGACGAGCATGCATCCCGTGCCCACCAGCAGCTCACAGTCCGGCCCCCGTCCGCTCACCCGGTCCAAGGGCAAGCCGCTGTGGTCCCAGCTCCGCGCCGACCTGTTGCGGCGACTCGAGGACGGCGAGTTCCGGGACGTCTTCCCCGGTGAGCACGACCTCGTCGCCGAATACCAGGTCAGCAGGCACACCGTCCGCGAGGCGCTGCGCACGCTGCGCGCGGAGGGCCTGGTCACGGCGCAGCGGGGCAGGGTGTCACGGTTCGCGGCGAGCCGGCCGCTGGAGCAGAAGGTCGGCGAGGCGTACAGCCTCTTCCGCTCCGTCGAGGAGGTCGGCGCCGTCCAGCGCAGCGTGGTCCGGCGCCTCGACGAGCGTGCCGACGGTGTCATCGCCGCCCGCCTCGGCCTGGAGGAGTCCACTCCCCTCGTCCACCTCGAACGCCTGCGGCTCGCCGACGGGGAGCCGCTCGCCGTCGACCGCGTGTGGCTCCCGGCGGACGTGGCCCGCCCGCTCCTGTCGGTCGACTTCACGCACACGTCGCTCTACGACGAGCTGGAGCGCCACTGCCGTACGCACATCAGCGGCGGCTGGGAGCGGATCCGGGCCGTGGTGCCGACCCGCGCGGAGCGCACGCTGCTCGACTGCGCCGAGTCCACCGCGCTGTTCGCGATCGACCGGCTCGGTCACGACGCCGCCCACCGCCAGGTCGAGTGGCGCCAGACCCTGGTCCGCGCGGACCGTTTCGCCGTGGCCGCCGCGTTCTCGGCCGACGACGGCTACCGGCTGGGCGGGCCGGTACCGACGCCCTGACGGGCCGCTTCGAGGGCTGGTGTCTTCGAAGGCTCACGCCTTCAGGGGCTCAGAGGCCGCACGCTAGCCAACTCCCTTACTACCGAGGCTCGGTGGGGTCCAGTCGTGATGCCGGAGGATCATGCGTACGGCAGCGCGGGAGGGCGTCAGACGCATCGCGGTGTTGCGCAGGGCGACGGGCAGCGGGTGGGCGAGCTGCTGCCCCATCCGTCCGGCCTGGCGCGCGGCGCGGGCGACGGCCTGGCTGCGGGGCCGGCGTTCGGCGTCGTACCGGGCGAGCGCGGCCTCCACGGTGGGCTCGGAGCCGAGGGCGGCGGCCAGGGTGACCGCGTCCTCCAGCGCTTGGCAGGCCCCCTGCCCCAGGTTCGGCGTCATGGCGTGCGCCGCGTCACCGAGCAGTGCTACGGAGCCGATGACATACGAAGGGAGCGGCGTACGCAGCTCGTTGACGTCGTGGTGCAGCACGTCGCCGGGGTTCGTCGAATCGAGCAACGCCCGAATCGGCTCGTGCCAGGTGCTGAACCGACGGCGCAGCTCGCCCAACGGATCGTCGAACCGCACACCGGTGGGGAGATTGAGCACCGCGTGCCATTCGGCGCGACCGTCGGGGAAGGCGATGTGCCCGAACTCGGCGCCGCGCCCCCAGGTCAACTCGAAGTCGGTGCGGAGCTCGACCGCCTGCTCGGTGATGGCACGCAAAACGGCCGAACCACTGTGAACGGGCCCGGGATGAGCAGGAAGAAGGAGCCCCCGAACCTTGCTGCCGACCCCATCGGCCGCCACGATGACATCAGCTTCCAGAACCGTGTCGCCGCACTCGACCCGCACCCCCTCGGGACCGCACTGCCGGACCACCCTGGCCTCCTGCCCGACGAGCAGTACCTCGACTGGCAAGGCGGCGCGCAACAACCGATGCAAGGTGGCACGCGGGATCCCCATGATGGGTGTGCCGACCGCCTTCTCCAGCGCGGCACCGTCCATCCGGGCGAGCCAGCGGCCGTCCGGTGTGCGCGTACCTCCGGTGTACTGCCCCCGCGAGGCCGCCCGCACCGCCTCCCCCACGCCGAGTTCGTCCAGCGCCCGGAGCCCGTTGGCGGCCAACGAGATGCCTGCACCCACGTCGTCGAGCTCCACCGCACGCTCGACGACCATCACCTCCCAGCCGACACGACGCAGCCCGATAGCAGCAGCAAGCCCGCCGATTCCGCCCCCGACGACGACCGCACGCTTCCCCATACCGAGCCCCTCCCCCACTCCATCTTCTACACCTGTAGAAGCCGAACCCTACCCGCCCCTCTACAGGTGTAGAAAAGAGACATGGCAACACCGCGCAAGACACCGGACCGCCGCACGGATGAACTCACGGATGAACTCACGGGTGAACTCACGGACCGCCGCACCCTCCTCGCAGACGCGGCACTCGACGTACTCGCCGACGAAGGCATCCGCGGGCTCACCCACCGCGCGGTGGACCGCCGAGCGGCACTGCCGACAGGCACCACATCGGCGTACTTCCGCACCCGGGCCGCCCTGCTCACCGGCCTGGTCACCCGCCTCGTCCAACTCGACCAGGCGGAACTGCAGTCGACGGCGGAGCAACTCGCCCCGCTGCACACCGCCGACGACGTCGTGACCGGCATGACACTCCTGGCCCGCCAACGCCTCACCGGCGAGGGCCGCCGCCGCTCGCTGGCCCGCTACGCCTGCGCCGTCGAGAGCGTGCGCGACCCGGAACTGCGGGAGATCCTCGTCCCCCGCGAGAACGCCGGCCGCGAAGCGGTTCGCACGTTCCTCACCGCACACGGCGCCCCAGACGTCGAGACCCGCACGCACACGCTGCTGTCCTGCATCGACGGCCTGATCTTCGACCGCCTCGTGAGCGGCGGCGAGGTACCACGCGAGGCCCTGGAAGGGCTCGTGACAGCGGCCCTGCGGTAGGCACTACCCGCGTGTCGCCCGCCGCACCGAACGCGGCCGGTACTCCACCACCGTCAGCGCCAACGACACGTACCGTTCGACGAGTTCGTCGGGGGTCACCTCGCCGTCGGTGCGGTACCACTGGGCGATGGCGTTGCACATGGCGATGACCGCGCGGCGGGCGTCGTCGGGGTGCGGGGTCAGGAACACGCCGTCGGCGACGCCGCGTTCGATGACCTCGCGGAACTGTTGCGTGCCGCGTTCCTCGTTCTTGCGGTAGCGGGCGAGGTGTTCGGGTTCCAGGCTGCGGCCCTCGGTCAGGACGATGCTGCTCTTGACCGGGTGCTCGATGCGGAACTGCACCGTCGCGGTGACCAGGGCCTCCAGCTGCTCCGCGGGGTCGTCGCCGGCCTCTTCGAGGGCGGTGCCGCAGGCGCCGAAGTAGGCGTCGAGGCCCTCTTCGAGGATCGCGACGAGCAGGTCCTGCTTGCCCTTGTAGTAGTAGTACAGCGCGGACAGGCTGACTCCGGCACGCTTCGCGATGTCGCGGATCGACGTGGCCCCGTAGCCCTGCTCGGAGAACTCTTCGCGGGCGGCCTCGATGATGGCCTTGTGACCTGCGGGTCGAGTGGACACGATGCTCCGATCTGCTGGGCCGCCCGGTCCGTCCACCGCAACTGAACATTCGTACAACCGGCGACGGAGCCGTCATCGTAGCGCCGCGTGTCCTCGGCGCCGAGCCCGCAGTGGAAGTCGGGCGACGGGTGCAGGAAGCACACACCCTGCACCTGCCGCCCGGGGGTGCTCGTGCACCGCGCCTAACGAACGTTAAGTCGCGGTGCACGGCTCGAACCGGTCAGTCCGTGATCTCGATGTGGCCGTTCGCCGACGCGGCGCCGGCCGGCTCGGCCTGCTTCGGGGCAGGCACCGTCGCACTCTTCGCCCCGGTGATGTTCTTCAGCAGCGCGGCGAGGTCAACACCCGTGGTGGAGTTGAGGAGTTCGACGCCCTGGGCGACGTTGTCGGCGACCGTGCGGGACAGCTGGCTCGCCCCGTCCGTGGAGATCACCGTCATCTTGTCGACGGCGGCCAGCGGTTCGGACGCCTTGGCGACGACCTGCGGCAGCACCTCGACCAGCATCTGGAGCACGGCCGCGTCGCCGTACTGCCGATACGCGTCGGCCTTCTTCTGCATGGCCTCGGCCTCCGCGGCCCCCTTCGCCCCGATCGCCGCCGCCTCGGACTCACCCTCCAGACGGACGGCGTCCGCGAGCGCGGCGCGGTGCGCCTTCTCGCCCTCACCGGTCAGGCGGGCCCGCTGGGCGTCCGCCTCGGCCTGCTTGACCAGACCGATCCGGCGGGCCTCGGCCTCCTGCTCGGCCTGGTAGCGGGCGGCGTCGGCGGGCTTGCGGACCTTCGTGTCCAACTCCCGGTCGGTCAGGGCGGCTTGACGCTGGGCGACCTTCTCCTGCTCGGTCAGCACCTCCTGCTGCCGGGCCGCGTCGGCGAGCGGACCCGCGGCGTTCGCCTGCGCGGCGGCCCGGTCGGTCTCCGCCTTGATCTCGGCCTGCTTCAGCGCGAACGTGCGCTGCGCGATCGCGATCTCCTCCTCGGCCTTCAGCCGCGCCTGCTCGGAAGCACGGCGCGCGACGGCCTCGGCGATGTCGGCCTCCTGCTTGGCGCGGGCGGCCTCGGGCCGGCCCAGGTCCTCCAGGTAGGAGCCCTCGGTGGTGATGTCCTGGATCTGGAACGCGTCCAGGACCAGGCCCTGTCCGGACAGTGACGCCTCCGCCTCCTCGGCGACCTGCCCGGCGAACGCGGCCCGGTCGCGGATGACGTCCTCCACCGACATCCGCCCGACGATGGAGCGCAGCGCGCCGGACAGCACTTCCTGCGTGAAGCCGACGATGCCGTCCTGCTGCATCAGGAAGCGCTGGGCGGCGGCCCGGATCGAGTCCTCGGTGCCGCCGACCTTGACGATCGCGACGCCTTCGAGGTTCGCCTTCACCCCGCGCAGGGTGACCGCGCCGCGCACCGCGACGGGGATGTGCCGCGAGGACAATTCGAGCGTGAACTTCTGCTGCACGAACGGGACGACGAAGACGCCGCCGCCGACCACGACCTTCTGGCCGCTGTTGTCGGTGATGACGTGACCCGTCTCCGGATCGGTGGACTTCTTGCCGCGCCGCCCGGTGACGATGAACGCCTCGCTGGGACCGGCGACCTTGTAGCGGGTGATGACGACGAGCGCCAGCAGGACCAGGAGTACGACGACTCCGGCCACGGCGATGGTGACAGGGCTCATGATGGTTTCCCCCTCTGCCCCTCGCCTCCCGGGAGAGGGAGACGGCAGTCGGTTTCGTAATGGTTCGTACGGCTGTCAGGCCAGGTCAGCCGTCAGCGGTAGCGGTAGCGGTAGCGGTAGCGGTAGCGGTCAGTCGTCAGCTGTCAGCGGTCGACCGCGCGGACCTCGACCGAGGTCGGCGACAGGATGTCCGCCACCCACACCTCGGCCCCGCGGGCGACCGCGATCGCGCTCTTCGCCGAGAACTTCGTCGGCTGGCCCGCGAGTTGCAGCAGCACCTCGCCGTATCCGTCGACCGGGATGGCGGTCACCACGGTGCCCGCGCTGCCGACGAGGTCGTCGCCGCGGGGTGTCACCGCGGTCTGGTCCAGCATCAGCGCGCGGGTCAGCTTCCACGTCAGCCAGCCGGCGCCGCCCCCCGCGACGGCACCGACGGCGGTGGCGGGACCGGCACCGAGGTCGGTGGTGCCGAGCACGATCGCGCCGCCGAACCCGAGCATCGACACGAAGCCCGCGATCACGGGCAGCGACAGCAGTCCGTCGAAGAGCCCGTCCAGGGCCCCGACCCCGTCGAACAGCCCCTCCAGGACCCCGTCCAGCACCAGGGACAGCACGAGCAGCACCACTCCCGCGATACCGAGGCCGAGAAACCACGTCATGCCACTCGCCCCCTCGTCAGACCCTGTTCGGCTTGCCTGCCACGGATGTTGTCATGGGCAACCACTTCACGTAACTGCCGGTTTCCGGCAATCTTTACGCGATTTTGATGCCTGCCTGCTCATCCGTTAAGAATGCGGAGGAACAGGGAGCACACGGCATCACACGGCATCACACATGGGGGTGGGCATGGCGTCGCAGCAGGACGTTCCCGACGAGTATCTGGACGGGTACGTCCACGCGGTGGCCGACGCCTCCGCCACCGGACGCCGGCTGACCCGGGACGAACTCGACGCGCGCCGCGCGCTGGGCGAGCGCGCCGCGGAGGCCGGGCTCGGGCTGCGGGCCCTGGTCGCCGCCCACCTCGCGCGGACGCACACCGGCAACATAGGCACCAGGGTGACGGTCGACGCCGTCGTGACAGCAAGCGCCCAGGCCATCGACGCGTTCGCCGAGGGCTACGAGCGCGCGCAGCGGCAGACCATGCGCCGGGAAGAGGCGGCCCGCCGCGAGTTCATCGACGACCTGCTCTACGGCCGCAGCGACCTGGGCAAACTCGCCGAACGCGCCGAGCGTTTCGGGCTGCGGCTGTCCGGCGAGCACGCGATAGCGGTGGCCCGCGGCGACGGCGCGTACGAGGAGGGCGACACCGTCGCGCGCGAGATCGAACGCGCGGTGATCGCCCGCTTCGGCAACCGGAACATCCTGCTGACCACCAAGGAAGGGCGGCTCGTCTGCATCGCCCCCGGCGACCAGAGCGAGGTCCTCACCTACTTCGCCAAGCAGGCGTACGCCGCCGTCGAGGGAAGCCAGGTCGCCATCGGCCGCCCGCAGTCGGGCCCGGGCGGCGTCGTCCAGTCCTACGAGGAGGCGCTGAGCGCACTGGACCTGGCCACCCGCCTCGGCCTCGACACCCCGGTGCTGCGCTCGGCCGACCTCCTCGTCTACCCCGTCCTCACCCGCGACCGGCAGGCCATGACCGACCTGGTCCACCACACGCTCGGGCCGCTGAACCAGGCACGGGGCGGCGCCCAGCCGCTGGTCGACACGCTCATGGCGTACTTCGACGCCGGCTGCGTGTCGGCTGAGGCGGCACGCCAACTTTCGCTCAGCGTACGGGCGTTCACGTATCGCCTCGCCCGTATCCACCAGCTCACCGGCATCGACCCGGCGGTCCCGGCCGACCGCTACACGTTGCAGACCGCGGTGATCGGCGCCCGCCTCCTGGACTGGCCTGCGGACGCCGCCTGACACGACTCCTCAACGTCACTCGAAGAACTTGAGGCTCCACCCGGTGTTCGTCTCGGCGCCGGGGACATCGGCCCGCCGGTAGGTGGTGTCGCCCCACCAGACGAACGAACCCGAGTACCAGTAGCGGTTCTCCCAGGCGTACGGCGTCCCCTTCGCCACGGCGTGGAACATGAAGGGGACCTTGTTCCCGGCCGGCGGGCTGGTGTTGATGTCACCGTCCCGCAGGGCGAAGGTGTGATGGCCCGGTCCGTCGACGTGCGGCGTCGGATCCCAGCCGGACATCATCGTCTCGCGGTGCGAGCCGAACAGGCAGCCGTTCGACTTGTACCAGTCCCATACGTACGTGGGGTCCCCGCCGGCCCGCAGCCGCAGGTCGGCCAGGCAGTACTGGTTGCTCCAGCTGCCGTTGGCGGAGTAGACGACGTGCAGCTGCCCGTTCGGGTCCTTGATGGCCTCGGGGGCCTCGTTGATGTACGGGTCGCCGACCACGCGCTCCCAGCTCTCCCGCGGCTGCGAGATGACGGACCGCTTCCCGGTCGGCGTGGTCGGGTCGCTCATGCGGGCGATGTACAGGTTCTGCTCGACGTTGGTGTCACCGGCCCAGCCCGACCAGACGAACCAGCGCTGCCCCTGGAAGGTGAACAGGGTCCCGTCGATGGCCCACTTGTCGTCCGGCAGCGCCAGCTTCTTCGCCGCCGTGTAGCCGCTGTCGGGGCTCGCGGAGCTGATGACGTACATGCGGTGGGCGGCGCTGCGCCCGGCGGAGAAGTAGATGTAGTACCGCCCGCCGTCCCGCACGACTTCCGGCGTCCACACCTCCCCCAGATCGCCGGTGTCCGACCACACCTTCTTGGCGGGCGCGGACGCGAGGCCGTCCAGTGACGACGCCTGCCGTACGAGGATGCCGCCATCGGCCGACTTGACGGCGACGTAGGTGTCGCCGACGCGCAGCACACTGGGATCCGCCCCCTTGAGGCCCGTCGCACCCAGCGCCCCGTCCGCTCGCGCGGCGGGCGCTCCCTGCGCTGCGCCTGACCACGACAGCGGCAAGGCGAGCGCCCCCGCCAGCGCGAGAGCACCGAAACTGACGGAGCGTCTAAAGCGTTTCATGGACTCTTTCCTCCAGCGTCGTGAATGCATGCATTACATCGTTGGAAGTACGCCGTCACAGGCTCCCGAAGGCCACGTGACAAGTCAACAGCACCACCAAACGGCGAGCACACGGCGCGTGTTGCTCCAACGTTTACCGCTCCAGGCCCCGACGGCTGCCACGCGGGTTCGGGTCGCAACGGGTGCCCAACCAGGCCACGCCATCGATACTGGCGAGGGACCGGAAGACGTCGACGAGCACCACCCTGCTAACGCCACCCGGAGGTACCAGTGAAAATGCTGATCAACGTAGCCGAGACGGTCGTCCCCGACGCCCTGCGGGGGATGGCCGCCGCCCACCCCGAACTGAACGTGGACGTCGAGAACCGGGTGATCGTGCGGCGGGACGCGCCGGTGGCCGGGAAGGTGGCGTTGGTGTCGGGGGGCGGGTCCGGGCACGAGCCGCTGCACGGCGGGTTCGTCGGTCCCGGGATGCTCGCCGCGGCCTGTCCCGGTGAGGTGTTCACCTCGCCCGTGCCGGATCAGATGGTGCGGGCCGCCGCCGCGGTGGACAGCGGCGCCGGTGTGTTGTTCATCGTGAAGAACTACACGGGTGACGTGCTGAACTTCGACATGGCCGCCGAGCTCGCCGAGGACGAGGGCGTCCAGGTCGCCAAGGTGCTCGTCAACGACGACGTCGCCGTCACCGACTCCCTCTACACCGCGGGGCGGCGCGGCACCGGGGCGACCCTGTTCGTCGAGAAGATCGCCGGCGCCGCCGCCGAGGAGGGGCAGCCGCTGGAGCGCGTCGAGGCGATCGCCCGGCAGGTCAACGAGAACGCGCGGAGTTTCGGCGTCGCATTGAGCGCGTGCAGCACTCCGTCCAAGGGCGCGCCCACCTTCGATCTGCCGTCCGGCGAGCTGGAGTTGGGGATCGGGATCCACGGCGAGCCGGGCCGGGAGCGGCGTTCCATGATGACGTCCGGGGAGATCGCGGACTACTCCGTGAACGTCGTGCTGGAGGACCTCAACCCCAGCAGCCCCGTGCTCGTGCTGGTCAACGGGATGGGTGCCACCCCGCTGCTCGAGCTCTACGGGTTCAACGCCGAGGTGCAGCGGGTGCTGGAGGAGCGCGGCGTGCCCGTCGCCCGCACGCTCGTCGGGAACTACGTCACCTCGCTCGACATGGCCGGCGCCTCCGTCACCATCTGCCAGGCCGACGAGGAGCTGCTACGCCTGTGGGACGCACCGGTCAGCACGGCCGGGCTCCGCTGGGGTATGTAGCTCGGGCGTGTACGTGCAGCTGGGGCATGCAAAGGTCGCGCCCTGGTACCTCGTCACATCAATGAACCTGAACAGCAAGGAGATCACGTGCTCGACGCCGACTTCTTCCGGCGCTGGCTGACACTGGCCGCCGCGGCCGTGGACCGCGAGGCCGACCGGCTCACCGAACTCGACTCACCGATCGGCGACGCGGACCACGGCAGCAATCTGCAGCGCGGGTTCAACGCCGTGCGCGACACCCTCGACAAGGACGCGCCGGACACCCCGGGGGCCGTACTCACCCTGGCCGGACGGCAGTTGATCTCGACGGTGGGCGGCGCATCGGGGCCGCTGTACGGGACGCTGCTGCGACGCACCGGCAAGGCGCTGGGCGATGCGGCCGAGGTCGGCGAGGCGGACTTCGCGCAGGCGCTGAAGGCCGGGGTCGACGCCGTCGCCGCGCTCGGCGGCGCCGCGCCCGGTGACAAGACGATGCTCGACGCCCTCGTGCCGGCGGTGGAGGCGCTCGGCGACGGGGACTTCGTCGCGGCGCGCTCCGCGGCCGAGCACGGGGCCGAGGCCACGACCCCGCTCCAGGCCCGCAAGGGGCGGGCGAGTTACCTCGGTGAGCGCAGCATCGGGCACCAGGATCCGGGCGCCACGTCGTCGGCGCTTCTGATCGCCGCCCTGGCCGAGACGGCGATCGCCGATGCGGGGGCGGGCGCATGAGCGCACTCGACAAGCCCGTCGGCATCGTGCTCGTCTCGCACAGCAAGGACGTCGCCGAGTCCGTGGCGCGGCTCGCGGCCGGGCTCTCCGGGGGCGGCGACACCGCGCCCGTCGCGGCGGCGGGCGGCACGGAGGACGGCGGCCTCGGCACCAGCTCCGAGCTGATCTCCGCGGCCGCCGCGGAGGTCGACCGGGGTGCGGGTGTCGCGGTCCTCGTCGACCTCGGCAGCGCCGTGCTGACGGTGAAGGCGCTGCTGGCCGAGGGCGACGAACTCCCTGACGGCACGCGCCTGGTGGACGCCCCCTTCGTGGAGGGTGCGATTGCGGCGGTCGTCACCGCCTCCACCGGAGCGGACCTGGACGCGGTCGCCGCGGCGGCCTCCGAGGCGTACACGTACCGGAAGGAATGAAGGAGCGAGGTACCGCCTCCCATTGACCGCGTCCCACCATCGCCCGGCCCCCTCAACGAGCCTTTGGTACAGACCTCTTGGCGCGAACCCCTTGAGGAAATCCCTCCTCTCGTGCCATACAGGTCTGTACCAATCCGCTCGAACGGAAGGCCCTCCGTGCGACGCCTCCCCCCACGCGCCCTGCTCGCCCGCACGGCCTGCGCCGCCGCGCTCGTGCCCGTGCTCGCCTCCTGCGGACTCCTATCCGACAGCGCGAAGGCCGAGGGGCCCGCCCTGTCGGCGCCGGCCGGGGTCACCGCGCAGGCCGGAAGCGCCACCTCCGTGCACGTCATGTGGAACCGCCCCGCGAGCACGGCGGAGGTCAAGGAGTACGTGGTGTACCGCGGCGGCAAGCGCGTGAAGCGGCTGCCCGCGGAGCGGCACATGGTGGACGTCACCGGGCTCGCCCCCACGTCCCGTTACGTGTTCACGGTGCGGGCCCGCGGCACGGACGGCTCCCTGGGGCCCGCCGGCACCCGCGTCACCGTCACCACCCCGGCCGCCGTCAAGGAGGACCGCGCTGCGCCGAGTCGGCCGACCGGGCTGCGCGGAGAGGCGGACGGGAGCCGCGCCGTCTCGCTGGCGTGGCGGAAGGCGACGGACGACCGGGGCGTCGCCTCGTACGACATCTACCAGGGCGCCACGAAGATCCACGGCGTCGGCGGCAAGGAGACTCGGGCGCTGGTCACCGGGCTGCGGCCGGGCACCGCGTACGCGTTCAGCGTGCGCGCCCGGGACGCCGCCGACAACACCTCGGCCGCGAGCGGGGCCCTGCGCCTGACGACCGCGCGCGGCAAGGACGAGGAGGGGCCCGGTACCGCGCCTGCGGAGTTCGAGGCGTCGACGCGGCGCGCGAAGGGCGCGTACTACATCGACCTGGCGTGGACGCCGCCCCGGACCGGCGGCGAGGTCCCGGCATACCAGGTGTACCTGGACGGCCAGGAGGCGACGACGGTGATGTGGGGCGAGAGCGCGCCGGCCGACTCGGCGACGTACAGCTTCTACATCGGCAAGAAGCCGCACGTGGAGCACCGGGTGAAGCTGCGCGCGCAGTTGCCGGACGGGACATGGGGCGCCTTCTCGGCGGAGCGAAAGGTGACCACGGGGAGTCGCTGAGGTTCAGTCCAGCTCCGTGAGGGTCCGCTCCAGCCAGTCCACCCAGAACCGTTCGAGATCGATGCCCGCGCGCAGCACCGCGTGCTGGAGGCGGTCCGCCTCACTGTTCTTCTCCGGCGGGAAGTCCCGCTTCTCGATGTCCTGGTACGTCGCCAACTGCTCGCGGTGCAGGGCGAGATGGCGGGTCAGGTCCTCGGCGATGCCCGCCGTGCCGACCACCGCGGCGGAGCGCAGGCGCAGCGGCAGCGGGTCGCGCAGCGGCCTGGGGTCCTGGGGGGTGGCGGTCCAGCGGGCCAGTTCCGCACGGCCCCGCGGCAGGACCTCGTACTCCTTCTTCTGGCCGCGCGCGGGTGTCTCGGTGGGCAGTGCGCGGATCAGTCCCTCGCGTTCGAGTTTGCCGAGCTCCCGGTAGATCTGCTGGTGCGTGGCCGACCAGAAGTAGCCGATGGACCTGTCGAACCTGCGGGTCAGCTCGAGGCCCGACGACGGCTTCTCCAGGAGCGCCGTGAGGATCGCGTGCGGGAGTGACATGTCGTAAGGGTAGGTGAGTTCCCGTGAGTGGACATGGGCGAAGGGGAGTCACGTGTCCGGCGGGCCCGGTCACGTGACTCCCCGGTCTCTGGGGCGGGCCCTACAGGGCCGCCGCGACCTCGGTGCCCTGTTTGATGGCGCGCTTGGCGTCCAGCTCGGCCGCGAGGTCGGCGCCGCCGATCAGGTGCGGGGTACGTCCGGCGGCCACCAGGTCGTCGTACAGCGAGCGGTGGGGTTCCTGGCCCGCGCACAGGACGACGGTGTCGACGGGGATGAGGGACTGCTCGCCCTCGACGGTGATGTGCAGGCCCGCGTCGTCGATGAGGTCGTACGTGGCGCCCGCGACCATGGTGACACCGCGGTGGCGCAGTTCGGTGCGGTGGATCCAGCCGGTCGTCTTGCCGAGGCCCGCGCCGACCTTGGTGGTCTTGCGCTGCACGAGGTGCACCTGGCGGGGCGGGGCGGGCCGCTCGGGCTTGGTGAGGCCGCCGCGGTCGGCGTAGTCCATGTCGACGCCCCACTGCCGGAAGTACGTGGCCGGGTCGAGGCTCGCCTTCTCGCCGTCGTCGGTGAGGTACTCGGCGACGTCGAAGCCGATGCCGCCGGCGCCGATGATGGCGACACGGTCGCCGACGGGCGCGCCGCCGCGCAGGACGTCGAGGTAGCCGACGACCTTCGGGTGGTCGACGCCGTCGATGGCGGGGGTGCGCGGGGCGACGCCGGTGGCGACGACGACCTCGTCGTAGGAGTCGAGGTCGCCGGCGGCGACGCGGGTCTCCAACTTGACGTTCACACCGTGCAGTTCGAGCTGCGTGCGGAAGTAGCGCAGCGTCTCGTTGAACTCCTCCTTGCCGGGGACCTGGCGGGCGACGTTGAGCTGCCCGCCGATCTCGGCGGCGGCGTCGAACAGGGTCACGTCGTGGCCGCGCTCGGCGGCGCTGACGGCGCAGGCGAGACCGGCGGGGCCCGCGCCGACGACGGCGACGCGCTTGCGGATCCGGGTCGGCGAGAGCACCAGCTCGGTCTCGTGGCAGGCGCGCGGGTTCACCAGGCAGGAGGTGATCTGGAGGCTGAAGATGTGGTCGAGGCAGGCCTGGTTGCAGCCGATGCAGGTGTTGATGGTGTCGGAGCGCTCGGCGGCGGCCTTGTTCACGAAGTCCGGGTCGGCGAGCATCGGGCGCGCCATGGAGACCATGTCGGCGGCGCCGTCGGCGAGCAACTCCTCGGCGAGTTCCGGGGTGTTGATGCGGTTCGTGGTGACGAGCGGGACGTTCACCTCGCCCATGACCTTCTTGGTGACGAAGCTGTATGCGCCGCGCGGCACGGACGTGGCGATGGTGGGGATGCGCGCCTCGTGCCAGCCGATGCCGGTGTTGATGATGGTCGCGCCGGCCGCCTCGATCTCCTTGGCGAGCTGCACGACCTCGTCGAGAGTCGAGCCGCCGGGGACCAGATCCAGCATGGACAGCCGGTAGATGAGGATGAAGTCCGGCCCGACCCGCTCGCGCACGCGCCGCACGATCTCGACGGCGAACCGGATCCGGTTCTCGTACGAACCGCCCCAGCGGTCCTCGCGGTGGTTGGTGGCGGAGACGATGAACTCGTTGATGAGGTAGCCCTCGGAGCCCATGACCTCGACGCCGTCGTACCCGGCGGACTTGGCGAGCTCGGCGGCGCGCACGTAGTCCTCGATGGTCCGCTCGACGTCCGCGTCGCTCAGCTCGTTCGGCACGCAGGGGCTGATGGGGGCCTGCAGCGCGCTCGGGGCGACCAGGTTCGGGTGGTAGGCGTACCGGCCGAAGTGCAGGATCTGCATGGCGATCCTGCCGCCGGCCGCGTGCACGGCGTCGGTGATCTCGCGGTGCTGCTCGGCCTCCGCCTCGGTCGTCATCTTGGCGCCGCCCTCGAAGGAGCAGCCCTCGGCGTTGGGGGCGATGCCACCGGTGACGATGAGGCCGACACCGCCGCGGGCGCGGGTCGCGTAGAACTCGGCCATGCGCGCGAAACCGTTCGGAGCCTCCTCCAGGCCCACGTGCATCGAGCCCATCAGGACGCGGTTGGGGAGCGTCGTGAAACCGAGGTCGAGCGGGGCGAGCAGGTGCGGGTAGCGGCTCATGGGGCCCTCCGTGAGCGGTGAACGGTCGAATCAGTTGTAGAGGACACCGCCGTTGTTTTGCAACAAGTTGCATAAGAGATCCGCGCCACGTCGGGCCGCCAGTGGGTGGGCTGGGTTGTAGAGTGCAACGAGCACCCCGAAAGGAACCGCCGTGGCACAGCCAGATCACGCGGCCGACCGCGAGGCCGCCGTGGAGACCATTCAGCGCGAGCTGACCTCGTTCGCCCGGCGCGCGCGGGCCACCGCCGCGCGGATGCACCCGGAGCTGTCGCTCGTCTCGTACTCGCTGCTCGCCCACCTCGACGAGCGGGGCGGCTGCCGCGCCACGGACCTGGCGGCGCACTACGCCCTCGACAAGTCGACGGTCAGCCGGCAGGTGGCCGCCCTGCAACGGGCCGGGCTCGTGATCCGGCGGGTCGACCCCGACGACCACCGGGTCCAGGTCCTGCACCCGACCGAGGCCGGCGCCGACGTGCTGCGCCAGGTGACCGTCAACCGCCGCCAGATCTTCGGCGAGCGCCTGGCGGACTGGCCGGAGGAGGACCTGGAGCGGTTCGCGGACTACCTGGTGCGCTACAACCACGCGGCCCAGGAGGAGGAAAGCGGCTCGTAGGCCGCTCCCCGCTCTCGTGGGCCGCTCCGGGCTACCGCGGCGCGCGCACCGTCCGGAAGTGGGTCGTGTTGCGCAGGTGGAAGCCCAGGGACCCGTACAGCCGGATCGCGTTGATGTTGTCCGCGCCGGTGTGCAGGAACGGGGTCTCGCCGCGCTCCTGGACCACGGCCGCGACGGCCTTCACCAGTCGGCCCGCGAGCCCCTTGCCCCGGTGGTCCGGGTCGGTGCACACGGCGCTGACCTCGGTGTATCCGGGCAGGTGCAGGCGCTCCCCCGCCATCGCGATGAGTGCGCCGCCGCTGCGGATGCCCAGGTAGGTGCCCATTTCGATGGTGCGGGGCGTGAACGGGCCCGGCCGGGTGCGCTCCACCAGGTCGAGCATCTCCGGCACGTCGGCGGCGGTGAGCAGGACGGCTTCCGGGTCCAGGGCCGCGGCCACGGCGTCGCCGACCATGCGCACACCCGCGAAGTCCACCGTCGCCTCCCAGCCGTCCGGCAGCCCGATGTCGGTGCCGAGCAGCGGCAGGGTGCCGTCGGGCGCGGCGAAGGCGGCGAGATCCGCCCAGTCCGCGGGCCCGGGATCCGGGGGCAGCGCGGTCCACGGCGTGACGGCGGTGGGATAGCGCAGGGCGCGGCCGCTGCGCTCGGCGAAGTGCGCGTGCGGGCCGGTGAGCGCGGCGTACGCGGGGTGGTCGAGGGGGTGGAACCCGAGGTCGGGACCGGTGGTGCCCTCGTGCTCTTCGTACGTCTGCGTCATCCCGCGGAACCTTCGAACCTTCTCCTGAGCCACTGCCGCCCCATCCGTTCACGGCGGCCAAAGGACCAGAACCGCCGGAGGCGCCGCCGCATTCCCGGACCCCGCACCGCGCCCCCGCGATCACGCTTGGCATCCTGGCGCGATGCCGTTCACGTCACTGAGTGATCACGTCGAGTCCCTGCTCGCCACCGAGGAACCGCTGCCGATCGTCGCGGCGGGCGACCCGGTCCTGCGCCGCCACGCCGAGCCCGTCGACGGGCAGCTGTCCGACGAGCTGCTCGCCCGGCTGATCGCCGCGATGCGGGTCACCATGCACGCCGCGCCCGGCGTGGGCCTGGCCGCGCCGCAGATCGGGGTGCCGCTGCGGCTCGCCGTCATCGAGGACGCGGCGGCCGTGAGCGAGGAGGTGCGCGCGGCACGGGGGCGGGTGCCGCAGCCGTTCCGGGTGCTGGTCAACCCGTCGTACGAAGGTGTGGGGCCCCGGCACGTCGCCTTCTACGAAGGGTGCTTGAGCGTGCCGGGCTACCAGGCCGTGGTCGCCCGGCACGAGCGCGTGCGGCTGCGCGCCCTCGACGAGCAAGGGCGCGCGGTGGACGAGGAGTTCACGGGCTGGCCCGCACGGATCGTGCAGCACGAGACGGACCATCTGAACGGCACGCTCTATCTGGACCGGGCCGAGCTGCGCTCGTTGTCGTCCACGCAGAGCAGCGCGGCAGTGGAGCGCTGGGCGCAGCCGACGCCCCAACTCGCAGCCCAGGAGCTGGGGTTCACGCTCCCGGTATCCGACTGACCGTCAGCCCATGTCCGGCATCTCGCCCTTGGCGGCGCTCACGTCGATGACGGAGAACGCCGCGCCCTGCGGGTCCCCGACCGCCGCGAACCGGCCGAAGGGGCTGTCCACCGGGCCGAAGTGCAGTTTGCCGCCCAGGCGTTGGACGGTGGCGACGGCCGCGTCGCAGTCCTCGACGACGAAGTACACATTGACGTACGAAGGGACGTGCGCGGGGAATTCGTCGGTCATCTGCAAGCGGCCCATGGCCGGTTCGCCGTCCAGCATCCAGACGTTGAAGTCCATGTGCTCGTCGGCCATCTTCTGCACGTCGTAGCCGAAGACCTTCGGGAAGAAGGAGTCGGTCCGCCCGGCGTTGCGGGTGTTGACCTCGGCCCAGCAGAACGCGCCGGGCTCGTTGACCTTCTCGAAGCCCTCGTGGGTGTCGGGCTGCCAGACGCTGAAGACGACGCCCGCCGGGTCCTGGGCGGTGACCATCGTGCCGAAGGACGCGACCCGCATCGGGTCCATCATGAGGCTGCCGCCCGCGTCCTTGATCCGCTCGGCGACCGAGGCGATGTCGGCGGTGGCGAGGTACAGGTTCCAGGCGGGGTGCACGCCCTCCGCGCCGGGCATCTGCGGTACGAGCGCCGCGACCCGCTTGCCGTCGGGCGTGCTCGCCTGCGTGTAGTTGCCGAACTCGGCGCTGCCCTCGTCGTAGGTCCAGCCGAACAGCTCCGTGTAGAAGCCCTTCGCGGCCTCCAGGTCGGGGAACATGGCGTCGGCCCAGACCGGCGCGCCTTCAGGACGAGCGGACATGACGCGACACCCTTCCGTCGGTCGCCGGGCACGACGCGGCCCGGCAGGTATGGGACCACGCTAGGCGCGGCGGGCGTACGGCGCGATCCGGCCTGATCCGAACGACAGGCGCTACCGACGCGTGGCCACGACCAGCCTGCACCGCGGGCTGCCGTCCGGCCGCTCCCCGAGTTCGGACAGCGCGTGGAGCGCCACGTCGAACCCGGCGCGGTCCAGCTCCCGCCGTACGTCACCGAGCCGGAACGGCCGGTAGTACATGACGAACGGGGGCCGCCACACCGCGTTCCGCACCCGCATCGCGCCGTCGAAGCCGAGCATCGCCCAGTACCCCAGCGAACCGGGCCCCATCGGCGCGGGCAACGGGAACGCGAACTGTCCGCCGGGGCGCAGCACTTGGCACACCTCGGAGAACAGCCGCGGCCACTCGCGCGGCAGGAAGTGCCCGAACGCCCCGAAGCTCACCACCAGGTCGAAGACCTCGCCGAAGGGCAGCGCGAGCGCGTCCGCGCGCACACAGTCGGCCGTCGGCTCACCGTGCCGCGCGACGTCCAGCATGCCGCCGCTGAAGTCCACGCCCACGGCCCGCCCGACACCCGCCTCACGCAGCACGCGCAGGCCCGCCCCGGTGCCGCAGCACAGGTCGAGTCCGGTGCCGTACGGGCCGAGCCCGGCGAGCGTGCGGCCCACGGCGTCCAGCACGACATCCGGGGTGCGAAACGGCGTGTGGTCGAATTTCGGCGCCAGCAGGTCGTACCCCCGCTCGACCGAGGACAGCGCCTGAACGGCCAGCTCGCGGAGGGTGGGGCCCTGATCGGTGAACATGGCCGATCAGCATAGGGCGCGCCCGCCCCGAAGTCGGGGCTTGCCGCGCTGCGGGGTTCGGGTGCTACTCTCAAAGCGGTACATGTGCTCGCCCGTTTCGAGGCGCCGGTACCGAATCTCTTCCTTCAGCGCTTTTGGTGCGACGGCTCCCCGTCGCCACACAGCGCACGTCATCCCTGGTCAGCGGCTTCTGGCGGGCTCTTCACCCGTTGCCGCGACACCAGGTTCTCCCCGGCCGCGGGGCGCGCACAGCCGCCCCTGCCTCTCGCCGGAACCCACCCCTTCCCTGCCCTTGCACGCCTGCCGCCGCACGCCCACCGCGTCCGCGGCTCGGCCCGCGAAAGGACCTGTGATCACCATGACCACGGCCACCACCATGAGCACCACCACCGCCACACCCCAAGAACCCGTCCGCGCCGCCGGCGTCCTCGACATCGGCGGGAACGGGCCCGGTTTCCTGCGGGCGCCCGACCTGATCCCCACGCCGCACGACGTCCAGGTCCCCGCCCACCTCATCCGCCAACTCGGCCTGCGCAAGGGCGACTTCGTCGAGGGAACGTGCGGGAGGCCGCGCAGCCTCGCGCACGTCGACACCGTCGGCGGCGCCCCCGCCGACGCGACCCGCCGCCGCCCGCGCTTCGCCGACCTCACCCCGCTGCACCCCAGCGGGCGCTTCCGCCTCGAACACCCGGCCGCGGGGCTCGCCGGACGGGTCGTCGACCTGTTCACGCCGATCGGCAAGGGGCAGCGCGGCCTGCTCGTCGCCCCGCCGAAGACCGGCAAGACGGTCCTGCTTCAGCAACTCGCCGCCGCGTTCGCCGCGAACCACCCCGAGACCCACCTCATGGTGGTGCTCGTCGACGAGCGCCCCGAGGAGGTCACCGACATGCGCCGCTCCGTGCGCGGCGAGGTGTACGCCTCGACGTTCGACCAGCCGGCGAAGGCACACATCGCGCTCGCCGAACTCGCCGTGGAGCGCGCCAAACGCCTCACCGAGCAGGGCCGCGACGTGGTGATCCTCCTCGACTCCCTCACCCGCCTGTGCCGGGCGTACAACAACGCGGCCGCCACCAGCGGCCGCACCCTGTCCGGCGGCGTGGACGCGGCCGCCCTGCACGGCCCGAAGCGCTTCTTCGGCGCGGCCCGCGACGCCGAGGAGGCCGGTTCGCTGACCATCCTCGCCACCGCCCTCGTCGACACCGGCTCCCGCGCCGACGACTACTACTTCGAGGAGCTCAAGAGCACCGGCAACATGGAGCTGCGCCTCGACCGCGTCCTCGCGCAGCGCCGCGTCCACCCGGCCGTCGAGCTCGCCCCCTCCGGCACCCGCCGCGAGGAACTCCTGCTTCCCGCCGCCGAGTTGGCCGTCGTGCGCGGGCTGCGGCGCGCCCTGCAGAGCCGGGACCCGGCCGCTTCCTACGAGGCCCTGCTCGACAAGCTGCGCCAGACCCCGGACAACGCCACGTTCCTGCGCCAGGCGCAGTCCACCGTGCCCGCGGCCTGACCCCGCCCCGGATGCGTAATACTCGACCCATGAACGCGAGCATTACGCGCCGCGGAGGGGGCCCTCCGATCACCGTCCGGCGGGCCACCGCCCAGGACACCCGGCGCCTCACCCGCCTCGTGCGCAACTCCAGCGCCTACCGGGACCCCTACGCCTCCATGGTCGCGGGCTACCGCGTGGGCCCGGACTACGTAGAGGCGCACCACGTCTACGTAGCCATGAATCCGGCCGACGAGCGGGTGCTCGGCTTCTACGCGCTGCTCACCGAGCCGCCGGAGCTGGACCTGATGTTCGTCGCGGACGAGGCGCAGGGCCGGGGCATCGGGCGGCTGCTCGTGGACCATATGCGGGAGCAGGCGCGGGCCTCGGGCCTCGACCACGTCCGGGTCGTCGCGCACCCGCCGGCCGAGGGCTTCTACCGCTCCATGGGCGCGCACCGCACCGGCACCGTGCCCGCGCGTCCGCCGGCCGTCGCCTGGGACCGGCCCGAACTCGAATTCCCCATTCCCCCGGCCGCCTGAGGGGTTCCGCCCTTGCCCGGCACGGCGCACACTCGTGGGCGTCGGAATGCGGCAAGGAGGCCACATTGGGCAGCAGCCAGGCACGCGCCGAGGCGTTCGACGTGACCGTGGAGATCCCGCAGGGCTCACGGAACAAATACGAGATGGACCACGAACTCGGGCGGATCCGGCTCGACCGGATGCTGTTCACGTCGACCCAGTACCCCGCGGACTACGGCTACATCGAGGGCACACTCGGCGGCGACGGGGACCCGCTGGACGCGCTCGTCCTGACCGGCGACGCGACGTTCCCCGGCTGCGTCGTCGAGTGCCGGGCGATCGGCATGTTCGTCATGAGCGACGAGAAGGGCCCGGACGAGAAGGTGCTGTGCGTGCCCGCGCACGATCCACGGCACGACGCGGTCCGGGACATCGAGGACATCCCCGAGTTCGACCGCCTGGAGATCACCCATTTCTTCGAGGTCTACAAGGATCTGGAGCCGGGCAAATCGGTCGACGGCTCCCACTGGGAGGGCCGGGAGAAGGCGTACAAGGAGATCCATCGCGCCCGCGAACGCGCTTCCGGTTAGGCGATAGGGAGGTAGTAGGGTGGTCGGGCCGTGGTGCTCGGGAAGACCGGTGACGGCCCTTCAGGGGCCCATTCCGGAGCGGCCCTCGCCACTGTGATCGGGTTTCGGACAGTGACGTCCGAAGCGCGTCGTTCCATCCTGTACGCCACTGGCGGCCGTCGGCCGCTGGGAAGGCCGGAGCGGCGGGCACACCCGTAAGCCAGGAGACCGGCCGCGGCATCTCACGAAGTGATCCACGAGGTGCTGGAGCGTGATCGACGCATGACCCTGCCCGGGAACTCCCCGAACCCTGCCCTGAACTCCCCCTCCCCTGCCTTCCGTTGGCGCCGCGAGGACACGCTGCGCACGGCCGGCCTGATCGCGGTGATCGCCGCGCTGCACGTCGTCGCGTTCGGCGTGCTGTTCCTTCTCGTCGTCCCCGAGCACTACGAAGTCGACAACAAGGCCTTCGGTATCGGCCTCGGCATCACGGCGTACACGCTCGGCATGCGGCACGCCTTCGACGCCGACCACATCGCGGCCATCGACAACACCACCCGCAAGCTGATGGCGGACGGCAAGCGGCCCGTCTCGGTCGGCTTCTGGTTCGCGCTCGGCCACTCCAGTGTGGTCGTCGCGATGGCGGCGCTCGTCGCGGGCGGCGCAGCCCTCGCGGGCACCCTGATGAACGACGACTCGCGCACCCACCAGGTGCTCGGCGTCGTCGGCACCACCGTCTCCGGTTCGTTCCTGTATCTCATCGCGGCGCTCAACCTCGTTGCCCTGATGGGCATTCTGAAGGTCTTCAAGGCGATGCGCGCGGGCTCCTACGACGAGCGGAAGCTCGAGGAGCACCTGGATTCCCGCGGGTTCATGAACCGGATCCTCGGCCGCTTCACCAAGTCCATCACCCGCCCCGGCCAGATGTTCCCGCTGGGCTTCCTCTTCGGCCTCGGCTTCGACACCGCGACCGAGGTGACGCTGATGGTGATGGCGGGCAGCGGCGCCGCCGCGGGCCTGCCGTGGTACGCGATCCTGTGCCTGCCGCTGCTGTTCGCCGCGGGCATGAGCCTGTTCGACACACTCGACGGCACGTTCATGAACTTCGCCTACCAGTGGGCGTTCTCCAACCCGGTGCGCAAGGTGTTCTACAACCTCACCATCACCGGTCTGTCGATCGCCGTCGCGTTCTTCATCGGCACGATCGAACTCGTCGGCGTCCTGCACGACAAGCTCGACCTGAGCGACGCGGTGACCGGCTGGATCGCCGGTCTCGACCTCGACAACGTCGGCTACGTGATCGTGGGCCTGTTCGTGGTCGTGTGGGCGGCGGCGATCGCCTACTGGCGGCTGGCGCGGGTCGAGCAGCGGTGGTCGGCGCGGGTGGCCGACGGCGCGTAATTCGGTTGCCCGGGCGCGCGGCCCCTGCTGCACTGAACGCAGCGGGCAACCCCGCGCGCCCCTACCGTGAGGACCGATTCATGCGCTCTGCAGACATGTTCCTTCAGAAGGCCCCTGCCCTCTCCTCCAAGGACATGACTGCCAGTGCACACATTGAATCTGGGCATTCTCGCGCACGTCGACGCCGGTAAGACCAGCCTGACCGAGCGGCTCCTGCACACCGCCGGGGTGATCGACGAACTCGGCCGGGTCGACGACGGGAGCACCCGCACCGACTCCCTCGACCTGGAGCGCCGGCGCGGCATCACCATCAAGTCCGCCGTTGCGTCGTTCCCGCTCGGCGACACCCACGTCAATCTCGTGGACACACCGGGCCACCCGGACTTCATCGCCGAGGTCGAGCGGGTCCTCGGGGTCCTCGACGGGGCGGTGCTCGTCGTCTCCGCCGTGGAGGGTGTGCAGGCGCAGACCCGCGTCCTGATGCGGACGCTGCGCCGACTGCGCATCCCCACGCTGGTGTTCGTGAACAAGGTCGACCGCGGTGGCGCCCGCGAGGCCGCGCTCCTCGACGACCTGCGGGGCAAACTCACCCCTGCCGTGGTCCCGATGAACACGGTGCCGCACGGCCTCGGCGGCCGGGACGCGCTCTGCGTGCCCTACGCCGCCCAGGACGCGGAGCATCGCGCCCGCCTGGTCGACGTGCTCTCCGCCCGCGACGACGCGCTGCTGGAGGCGTACGTCAAGGACGAGGGCTCGGTCACGTACGGCCGGCTGCGCGACGCGCTCGCCGAGCAGACGGCGCGCACCGAGGCGCATCCCGTGTACTTCGGTTCGGCGATGACCGGGGCGGGGATCGACGCCCTCGTGGACGGCATCACGCGACTGCTCCCTCCCGCCGAGGAAAAGCCCCAAATCCCGCTCTCTGCACGCGTGTTCAAGGTGGAGCGCGGTCCGGCCGGCGAGAAGATCGCGTACGCCCGCGTGTTCACCGGGAGGCTGCGGGTGCGCGAAAGGCTCGCGCTGCCCGGTGGCGGGGAGGACCGGGTGACGTCGGTGCGCGTCTTCGCGGACGGGGCGGACACACCACGCACGGAGGTGGGCCCCGGACAGGTGGCGCGGCTGTGGGGACTCGGCGGCGTACGCGTCGGCGACGACCTCGGCGAGCCCCAAGTCCCGGTGAAGGAGCACCACTTCGCGCCGCCGACGCTGGAGACGGTGGTCGACCCGGACCGGCCGGGGCTGCGCGGCGCCCTGCTCGCCGCGCTCACCCAGCTCGCCGAGCAGGACCCGCTGATCGGCCTGCGGCAGGACGACATCCGCCAGGAGATCTTCCTGTCGCTCTACGGCGAGGTGCAGAAGGAGGTCGTACAGGCCACGCTCGCCGAGGAGTTCGGGCTCGACGTGACGTTCCGGGAGTCGACGCCGCTGTGCGTCGAGCGGCCGACGGGCTCCGGCGCGGCGCTCGAAGCCATGAAGGACGACGGGAACCCGTTCCTCGCGACCATCGGCCTGCGGGTCGATCCGGCGCCGATCGGCTCGGGCATCGCGTTCCGGCTCGGCATCGAGCTCGGCTCCCTCCCCCTGGCCTTCATCAAGGCCGTCGAGGAGACCGTGCACAGGACGCTGCGCCAGGGCCTGCTCGGCTGGCAGGTCACCGACTGCACGGTGACGCTGACGCGCTCCGGCTACGCACCGCGGCAGAGCCACGCGCACGCCGTCTTCGACAAGTCCATGTCGAGCACGGCGGGCGACTTCCGCGGGCTGACCCCGCTGGTCCTGATGGGCGCACTCGCGCGCGCGGGCACGGCGGTGTGCGAGCCGATGCACCACTTCCGCCTGGACATCCCGGCCGACCTGTACGGGGCGGTACTGCCGGTGATCGCCCGGCTGCGGGCCGTGCCGACGGGGCAGCACACGGACGGCGGGGCATGGACCACGGTCGACGGGCTGATCCCCGCGGCACGGGTGCGCGCCCTGGAGCAACAGCTGCCGTCCCTCACCCGGGGCGAAGGCGTCCTTGAGGCCTCCTTCGACCACTACGCCCCGGTTCGCGAGGACACACCGCGCCGCTCCCGCACGGACCACGACCCGCTGCACCGGAAGGAGTACCTGCTGCGGGTGGTGCGCGGGGCGGGGGCGCGGACGGGGTGAAGGTTTTGGGTTGATTCGCGGCGGGATGAGGGCATCCGGGCGACTGGGCCCGGGAGGGGTGGACGGCCCGTGGCAGTTGAATCCGGGCCGTTCGGCCCACCCGCGAGGGCCCCTTGGCCCCGTCCGCCGCGGGGCCGAGCGCTGAGACGCTGAGGTATCGAGCCTCCCGTGCCTTCGCTCTCCCGCCGCGGCGCACGGTGGAGGCACGAGCCCGGGCCCGCTGTTCGCAGAAGGGGGAGCCGCGAACAGCGGGCCCGTTCGCGCCACCGCCTCTGTCGCCGCCCGTGTCACCGCCCGGGCCCGGGCCGGCCGGGCATCGCACACGCGTCCGCCGCGCCGCTGTGGCAACTCGCGCGCAAAACGGCCCAATCGGAGCGATAAAGTGGCTCGTCAACCCGCACGTGCCCGATCACTCAGGAGTGCCTACGTGTCCGTAGCCATCGACTCGTCCGACGCCGCCATCCCGTCCGGCGACGCCGCCCCCGCGGAGCCCGTACCCGCGCCGGCCGTCGCCCCGGACAGCAGCGCCGCCGCACCCGCGAACGAGGAGACGGCCGAGCCCGGGGACACCGAGAACATGTGGACCCCGCCGACCACCGACGCCCGGACCACCGATGCCCCGGACGCCGCCGCGCCCGCCCCCGAAAGCACCCCGGAAAGCGCGTCCGACAGCTTCTGGACGCCGCCCACGGAGGTCCCCTTCGCGGAGAGCTCCGACGTCGACGCCGAGGCGGCCGCCGACGACGACCCCGCCCCCGGCGACGTACCGGAGGCCATCACGCGCGACGCCCACGAGTTCGGCGTCTACGCCCGCACCGGTGGCTGGGCCTTCGCCCTGAAGGTGGCCCGCAGCGTCCGGCCCGGCGGGCAGTCCGCCGGGGAGTCCGCCAAGGTCTCCGCCCGGAAGTTCGCCGAACTCGCGGGCTGCTCCCCCGACCGCGTCATGCGGTTCTACAAGGCGTGGGACAGCGCGGCCGACGACGGACTGGTCCCCCAGTTCGAGGCCCTCACGCCCGACGCCGACGTCGAACTCCCGGACGCCGACGTCTGGTTGTCGTACTACGTGTCCCGCAACAGCGCGACCTCGGTGCGCGGCCAGGCGATCACCGCGGCCGCCGAGTCCGAGGGCATCCGTCCGACGAAGGCCCTGGAGGTCGCGGAGAACCCGACGGCGCTGCGGGCCGCGATCCTCGCCGACCCCGGCACCGCCGAGGCCGCCCGCAAGGCGCTGATGGACCGCCTCGACGAGGACCCGGCACTGCGCACGGGCATGGCGCGCGACATCGTGCGTACGGACGACCTGAAGAAGGCCGTCGCCGAGGAGACCAAGACCGGCGGCCAGCTCGAGTACGTGCGCAGGATCGCGGAGGAGGGCCAGGTCAAGACCCCCGCGGGCCAGAAGATCGAGGCCTCCCCCGCGCTGCGCGAGGAGGCCGAGCGGCACCTGTCCCTCATCGACGAGCTGGACGAGGACGAGGAGGCGGGCGAGTGGGCCCGCGAGGCGTACGACACCGTGCGCACGCTCGTCGCCGAGACCGTCGAGAAGGACCCCGAGCTGCGGGTTCAGGAGCGGCGCGCGAAGTTCTACAGCAGCCTTCAGAAGGCGACGAAGGCCTTCGAGGAGCTGACGTTCGACGACGTCGCCGCCGAGGAGATCGACGACATCGTCGAGGACGACATGCTGCAGCGCCTCGAGGAGCTGCAGGCGGCGATCGCGACCTGCATCACGGCGCTCCAGTCGGCGCAGAAGAAGGACTGACTCGGGAGGGGCTGACTCCGGAGGGCTGACTCCGGTTGGACCCACCGATGCCACCGCGGGGCTGCCCGCGGTGGCATCGTGGCCCCATGGCACACACCCCCCAAACTCCGCAGACCCCGCACACCCCCAGGTCCACGGGCCGCCCGGCCCACCAGAACGTGACGTTCGACAGCCACGGCAGCACGGCCCACGGCTATCTGGCGCTCCCGGCCTCGGGGCACGGCCCCGGCGTCATCGTCATCCAGGAGTGGTGGGGCCTGACCGACCACATCGCCGACGTCGCCGACCGCCTCGCCGCCGAGGGCTTCGTGGCACTCGCGCCCGACCTGTACGGCGGGAACGTGGCGCACGACTCCGGGGAAGCGTTCCGCATGATGCAGGACCTGCCGGTGGAGCGCGGTGTGGAACTGCTCTCCGGCGCGGTCGACCACCTGCTGGCCCTCCCCCAGGTCACCTCCGACACGGTCGGCGCGGTCGGCTTCTGCATGGGCGGCGGCTTCGTCCTGTACCTGGCCGCGGCGGACCAGCGGGTGAGCGCGGCAGTACCGTTCTACGGCGTGATCCAGGGCGAAGTCCCGGACTTCTCCCGCCTGAAGGCGCAGATCCTGGGCCACTACGGGGAGCGTGACGCGGCGATTCCCCCGGCGACGCTGGACGGCCTGCGCGCCACGATCAAATCCCAGTCGGGCGTGGACGCGGACTTCCGCCTCTACCCGGCAGACCACGCCTTCTTCAACGACGGCCGCCCGGAGGTCTACGACGCGCAGGCGTCGGCGCAGGCCTGGTCATCGACGCTGGAATTCCTGCGAGCCAGGCTGAACTGACCACATCAAGCCGCTCCGCCTTCAAGCCCCTGCGGCGATTGAGCAGCGGGGTCCGGGGCAGAGCCCCGAGACGTAGGGCCGGGAGGCGCATACCTCCCGGCCCCGCTCAGCACCGGCTCACCAGATCCGAACCCGATCCCCCGGCGCAACCCACAACCCGTCCCCCACAACCGTGGCGAACGCCTCATGGAACTCATCCAGGTTCCGCACGATGTTCGCCCGGAACTCCGGCGGCGAATGCGGGTCGATCGTCAGGTACTGCTGCTCCTGCTCCTTGCGCCGCTTCGTCCGCCAGCAGTACGCCCAGTTCATGAACAGCCGCTGCGTACCGGTGAGTTCACCGTCACTCGGCACCGGCTCGTCGCCCAGCGCGATCTTGTACGCGGTGTGCCCGATGGTGAGCCCGCCGAGGTCACCGATGTTCTCGCCCACGGTCAGCGACCCGTTGACGAACTCCCCCGGAAGGTTCCGCGGCGAGAACCCGTCGTACTGCTTGACGAGCGCCTTCGACTTGGCCTCGAAGGCCGCCTTGTCGTCGGCCGTCCACCAGTCGTTCAGGTTGCCCGCGCCGTCGTACTGCGCGCCCTGGTCGTCGAAACCGTGGCCGATCTCGTGGCCGATGACGGCACCGATACCGCCGTAGTTCTCGGCGGCGTCGGCGTCCGGCGAGAAGAACGGCTTCTGCAGGATGCCGGCCGGGAAGCAGATCTCGTTCGTGCCCGGGTTGTAGTACGCGTTCACGGTCTGCGGCAGCATGAACCACTCGTCGCGGTCGACCGGCGCACCGATCTTCGCCATCTGCCGGTCGTGCTCGAAGGCGTCGGCCGCGTACGCGTTGGCCAGCAGGTCATCGGGAACAACAGCAAGCCCCGAGTAGTCCCTGAAGGAATCCGGGTAGCCGATCTTCGGCCGGAACGTGGCGAGCTTCTCGTACGCCCGCTCCTTCGTCTCGTCCGTCATCCAGTCGAGGCGGGAGATGGACTGGCGGTAGGCCTCCAGGAGGTTGGCGACCAGCTCGTCCATGAGCGCCTTGGAGCGCGGCGGGAAGTGCCGGGCCACGTACTCCTTGCCGACGGACTCGCCGATGGCGCCCTCGACGAAGGCGACGCCGCGCTTCCATCGGGCGCGCAGCTCCGGGGTGCCGTTGAGCGTCTTGCCGTAGAACTCGAAGTTGACGCGGACGAACGGCGACGACAGGTACGGCGCCGCGGAGCGCAGCACGCGCGCGAGCAGCCAGTCGCGCCACTGCTCGATCGGCACCTCGGTGAGGACCGTGGACAGATGCGTCAGGTACGAGGGCTGGCGCACGCACGACTCGGCGAGCGTCTCGTCCTTGCCGCCGAGCCCGGTGACGTAGCCCTGCCAGTCGAACGCCGGGGCGAGCGCGGTGAGTTCGTCGAAGGTCGTGAGGTTGTACGTCTTCTGTACGTCGCGGGTCTCGGCGCGCTCCCAGTGGCCCTCGGCGAGGCGGGTCTCCAGGGCGAGGACGGTGCGCGCGGCGGAGGCCGGGTCCGCGTGCTCGCCGAGCGTGAACAGCTCGGTCAGGTACGCCTCGTACTTCTCGCGGATCTCGGCGAACTTCTCTTCGCGGTAGTACGACTCGTCGGGCAGGCCGATGCCGCCCTGGAGGATGTTGAAGAGGTAGCGGTCGGAGTTCCGGTCGTCGCTGTCGATGTAGGCGCCGAACAGACCGGAGCCGCCCTTGCGCTCGAAGCGCCCGAGGAACCCGGCGAGCTGCCGTACGTCGGTGAGCCCCGCCACCTCCTCGATCAGCGGGCGGACCGGGTCGAGGCCGCGGGCCTCGACGGCCTCCTCGTCCATGAACGACGCGTACAGGTCGGCGATCTTGCGCGCCTCGTCCGCGTCCAGGCTCGTGGGGCCGCCGGCCGCGATCTCCTGAATGATCTCCTTGACCCGCTGCTCGGCCACGTCCACGAGCTCCACGAAGGGGCCCCAGCTGGAGCGGTCGTCGGGGATCGGCTCGGTCGCCAGCCACTGGCCGTTGACATGCCCGAAGAGGTCGTCCTGCGGTCGGATCGCCGGGTCCATGCCCGGGCGTGCGTCATCCAGAGTGCTCATCGCTGCACCCTACCCAGGTCAGGGCGTAGGGAGAGCGTCAAATACGGGTGCTTCCGCGCAGCGTGAACAACACTGCCCCGGTCGGCACGGGGCCGACCGGGGCAGTGTTCGCGCAACGCGGATCAGACGCTGATCAGACGCGGCTCAGACGCGCATCAGGCGAGCGAGGCCAGCGCCTCGTTCAACGTCTGCGACGGGCGCATGACCTTGTCGGCCTTGGCCGCGTCGGGCTGGAAGTAGCCGCCGATGTCGGCCGGGGAGCCCTGCACGGCGATCAGCTCGTCGACGATCTTCTGCTCGTTCGCGGAGAGCTTCTCGGCGAGCGGGGCGAAGGCCTTGGCGAGCTCCGCGTCCTCGGTCTGCTTGGCCAGCTCCTGGGCCCAGTACAGGGCGACGTAGAAGTGGCTGCCGCGGTTGTCGATGCCGCCGAGGCGACGGGTCGGCGACTTGTCCTCGTTGAGGAAGGTGCCGGTGGCGCGGTCCAGGGTCTCGCCGAGGACCTTCGCGCGGGCGTTGTCCGTGGTGGTGGCGAGGTGCTCGAAGGAGACCGCCAGGGCGAGGAACTCACCGAGGGAGTCCCAGCGCAGGTAGTTCTCCTTGACGAGCTGCTGGACGTGCTTCGGGGCGGAGCCGCCGGCGCCCGTCTCGAAGAGGCCGCCGCCGTTCATCAGCGGGACGACCGACAGCATCTTGGCGCTGGTGCCCAGCTCCAGGATCGGGAAGAGGTCGGTCAGGTAGTCGCGCAGCACGTTGCCGGTGACCGAGATGGTGTTCAGGCCCTGGCGGATGCGCTCGACGGAGAGCTTGGTGGCGTCCTCCGGGTTGAGGATCCGGATGTCCAGGCCCTCGGGGGAGAACTCCGGCAGGTACGCCTCGACCTTCTTGATCAGCTGGGCGTCGTGGGCACGGCCCTCGTCCAGCCAGAACACGGCCGGGTCGCCGGTGGCGCGGGCGCGCGTGACGGCGAGCTTGACCCAGTCCTTGATCGGGGCGTCCTTGGTCTGGCAGGCGCGGAAGATGTCGCCCTCGGAGACCTGCTGCTCCAGGACGACGTCGCCGGCCTGGTTGACCAGGCGGACGGTGCCGGTGGCCTTGATCTCGAAGGTCTTGTCGTGGGAGCCGTACTCCTCGGCCTTCTGCGCCATGAGGCCGACGTTCGGGACGGTGCCCATGGTCGACGGGTCGAAGGCGCCGTTGGCGCGGCAGTCGTCGATGACGGCCTGGTAGACACCGGCGTACGAGGAGTCCGGGATCACCGCGAGGGTGTCCTGCTCCTGGTCGTCCTTGTTCCACATGTGGCCGGACGTGCGGATCATCGCCGGCATGGAGGCGTCGATGATGACGTCGGACGGCACGTGCAGGTTGGTGATGCCGCGGTGCGAGTCGACCATGGCCAGGTCGGGACCTGCGGCCAGCTCGGCGTCGAAGGACGCCTTGATCTCGGCGCCGTTCTCGAGGGTCTCGAGGCCCTTGTAGATGCCGCCGAGGCCGTCGTTCGGGGTCAGGCCCGCGGCGGCCAGGTCGGCGCCGAAGCGGGCGAAGGTCTCCGGGAAGAAGGCGCGCACGACGTGACCGAAGATGATCGGGTCGGAGACCTTCATCATGGTGGCCTTCAGGTGCGCGGAGAACAGCACACCCTCTTCCTTGGCGCGGGCGATCTGCGCGGTCAGGAACTCGCGCAGCGGCGCGACGTGCAGCACGGAGGCGTCGACGATCTCACCGGCGAGGACCGGTACGGACTCGCGCAGCACGGTGGTGGTGCCGTTGTCGGCGACGAGCTCGATCTTCAGCTTGTCGTCGGCCGGGATGACGGCGGACTTCTCGGTCGAGCGGAAGTCGTTCTCACCCATGGTCGCGACGTTCGTCTTGGACTCGGGGGTCCACTTGCCCATGCGGTGCGGGTGGGCCTTGGCGTAGTTCTTCACCGAGGCGGGGGCGCGGCGGTCGGAGTTGCCCTCGCGCAGCACCGGGTTGACGGCGGAGCCCTTGACCTTGTCGTAGCGGGCGCCGACCTCGCGCTCCTCGTCGGTCTTCGGCTCGTCCGGGTAGTCCGGCAGCGCGTAGCCGTGCTCGCGCAGCTCGGCGATCGCGGCCTTGAGCTGCGAGACCGAGGCCGAGATGTTCGGCAGCTTGATGATGTTGGCCTGCGGCGTCTTGGCCAGCTCGCCGAGCTCGGCGAGGGCGTCCGGGACGCGCTGCTCCTCGGTCAGGTACTCCGGGAACTGGGCGAGGATGCGCCCGGCCAGGGAGATGTCACGGGTCTCGACGCCGACACCGGCGGTGGACGCGTAGGCCTCGATGACCGGCAGGAAGGAATACGTCGCGAGGGCCGGGGCCTCGTCAGTGTGCGTGTAAATAATGGTCGAGTCAGTCACCGGGTGCTCCGCTTCCACGTCTTCCACGTCGTCTGCAGTCTTGGATCGGATTGCTCGACATCAAGATATCTCCTCCCCGGCCAGGATCCGAAAGGGGTCCGCCCGCCAAGATCTTCCCGGCCCCGCCCGGGCACATTTCAAGCCCCTGCGGCGTCTAGAGGCACCAAGGCGACCGGGCTCATTTCAAGCCCCTGCGGCGTCTAGAGGCACCAGGGCGACCGGGCACATTACAAGCCCCTGCGGCGATTGAGCAGCGGGGTCCGGGGCAGAGCCCCGATCTTTACGCCCGCGCGGCGCCACCGGCACCGGTCCAGGCGAGCAGCTCCCCGACCGGCCACGTGGTCACCACCCGCTCCGCCGGAACCCCGCACTCCTCGGCCCGCGCGCAGCCGAAGAGCTGCCAGTCGAGTTGGCCGGGCGCGTGGGCGTCCGTGTCGATGGCGAACAATGTGCCTGCCGCTACGGCCTTGCGCAGCAGGCGGCGGGGCGGATCGAGCCGCTCGGGGCGGCTGTTGATCTCCACCGCCGTCCCGGCAGCCGCACACGCCGCGAACACCTCGTCCGCGTCGAACCGGGACTCGGGCCGCCCCCTGCCGGTGACCAGCCGGCCGGTGCAGTGCCCGAGGATGTCGGCATGCGGATTGCCGACGGCGGCGACCAGGCGCCGCGTCATCGCCGCGGCGTCCATCCGCAGCTTGGAGTGGACCGAGACGACGACCACGTCCAGGCGCTCGAGCAGCTCCGGTTCCTGGTCGAGCGAACCGTCGTCGAGGATGTCGCACTCGATGCCGGTCAGCAGCCGGAACGGCGCCCAGCCCGCGTTGAGTTCGGCCACCACATCCAGTTGCTCGCGCAGCCGCTGCGGCGACAGGCCGCGGGCCACCGTGAGGCGCGGCGAGTGGTCCGTGAGCACCGCCCACTCGTGCCCGATGTCCCGGGCCGCGCGGCCCATCTCCTCGATCGGGCTGCCGCCGTCCGACCAGTCGGAGTGCAGATGACAGTCGCCGCGCAGCAGGGACCGCAGCGCGGTGCCCGCGTCGCCCTCCACCGGCACCGTGCGCGCGAGCTCGTCCTCCAGGTGCGTGAGGTAGTCCGGGACCTGCCCGGCGGCCGCCTCCCGGATCACCGCGGCGGTCTTGGGCCCGATGCCCTTGAGCGACTCCAGGGAGCCGGCCTCGACATGCCGCGCGACCTCGGCGTCGCCCAGGCCCGTGATCACACCTGCGGCGGTACGGAACGCGCGCACCCGGTAGGTGGGCGCGCCCTCCCGCTCCAGCAGGAACGCGATCCGTTCCAGCGCCCGCACGGGCTCCATCGCCACCTCCGGCCACCTACGCGTACGTCTCCAGCGTGCCGTACGACCTGGTGACCGGCATCCGTGAACGCCGGACCGGAGGCGGCGCGGGCCCTCAGCGGCACGGGCCCGGGGGCGCGAACCTCAGAGGTGCTTCTCGACGGCCTGCTGGGCCTGCGCCGGCAGCGCACGCACGTGGTCGGCGGCGCCGCGCACGGTGCCGCTCGCGTCCCGCAGCGTGTGGGTCGCGTCGCGCCGCGCCCGGCGTGCCGACCTGCGTCCGGACGCGGCGGCGCCGCGGGCCCGATAGGCGGCCGACGGCTTGCCGTGCGTGTCGGCCGCCGTGATGAGCAGGCCGCCCATCAGGGACAGGTTCTTCAGGAACTGCGTGCGCTGTTGGGCGCGTTGTTCGGGATCCTCCTCCTTCCACCACGCGTGGCCGGCCAGCGTCGTCGGCACCAGCGTCCCGGCGAGGGCCAGCGCGGCGAGCCGCGGGGCGACCCCGGCGGCGAGCAGCAGCCCGGCCCCGATGTGCACCGCGCCGTTGATCCGGACCAGTTGCTCGGGGTCCTCCGGCAGCCGGGGCACGCGGGAGGCCACGGGAACCGCCACCGGTTCCGCGGCGGGCGCCACCCGCTCAGGGGCGCGGACGGTGGACAGCCCGCCGGCCACGAACGCGGAGGCGAGCATCGGACGTGCGCATTTCCTCAGTACAGCCATGCCTCACCGCGTTCCCCGACTCGGCCCTCTCACTCCGGGACCACGCCCTACGGACGCCGGCCCGCGCGCCGCCCGGCCGCGTACGACGCGGCGCCGACGGCTGTGACCCCCGCCCCGACGCCCATCGCCAGCGCCTTCCGGTGGGCAACGGCGGTCCACGCCGTCCGAGCCGCGGTCGTGACCTGCCCGGTCGCCGCCACGGCCGCCTGCCGACCGGCCTCGACGCCCCGCGCCGCGCTGCCCACGGCATCGGCCGCGCCCTCGGTGACCTTCTCGGCCCCGTGCTGCGCGGCCACGGCCGCGTCGACGGCCTTGGCCTCGGTCTTCTCGGCGGCCTCACTCACCGGTGCCGTCGCCTTGTCGGCGCCGGCACGCGCCTGGGAAGCGGTCTTCCGCTTCGTCGCCTCGTTCTGCTGATCCGTTCCCTTGTTCGGCTCATTCATGGAGTCCGGTTAGCCCTTGTCTGTCGTCACAAACCCATACCGCTCCCCCAACTCGTAGCCGTCGGACCGGAATCGGACGGGAATCGAACCGGAATCGGGTCGGACTTCCGTGTCCGGCGGCCACAGTCCGGCCCGAAAGTATGGTGTCCCACCACATGTGCCGCTGACCTGCGTGTTCCTACCTTGTGCCAGCAGATACACGTCCCCACCAACGCCTGGAAGTGGTGCACATGGCCTCCGCAGCAACCGCTCCACCAACGCCCGGAAACCTCAAGCGCATTGTCGCGGCGAGTCTCATAGGCACCACCATCGAGTGGTACGACTTCTTCCTCTACGGCAGCGCCGCGGCGCTGGTGTTCAACAAGCTCTTCTTCCCCGACTCCGATCCCCTGGTCGGCACCCTCCTCTCCTTCCTGACGTACGCCGTCGGCTTCGCCGCCCGCCCGCTGGGCGCGCTCGTCTTCGGGCACTACGGCGACCGGCTCGGCCGCAAGAAGCTCCTCGTGGTGAGCCTGCTGATGATGGGCGGCGCCACCTTCGCCATCGGTCTGCTCCCGACCCACGCGACCGTCGGCACGGCCGCGCCCGTACTGCTCACCGTGCTCCGCCTCGTCCAGGGCTTCGCCCTCGGCGGCGAGTGGGGCGGCGCGGTGCTCCTCGTGTCCGAGCACGGAGACGCCCGGCGCCGCGGCTTCTGGGCCTCCTGGCCGCAGACGGGCGCGCCCGCGGGACAGCTCCTCGCGACCGGTGTGCTCTCGGCCCTGACCGCCCTGATCTCGGATGCCGCGTTCACCTCCTGGGGCTGGCGGATCCCCTTCCTCCTCTCCGGTGTGCTCGTCCTCGTGGGTCTGTGGATACGTCTCTCCGTCGATGAATCCCCCGTCTTCAAGGAGGCGTTGGCCCGGGCCGAGGCCCGCAAGTCGGTCTCCGACACCGTGGAGAAGCTGCCGCTGGTGGCCGTCCTGCGGCACCACTGGCGCGATGTCCTGGTCGCCATCGGCGCCCGCATGGCCGAGAACATCAGCTACTACGTCATCACCGCCTTCATCCTCGTGTACGCCACCACGTCGGCCGGCGTCTCGAAGCAGACCGCGCTGAACGCCGTACTCATCGCGTCCGCCGTGCACTTCGCCGTGATCCCGGCCTGGGGCGCCCTCTCCGACCGGGTCGGCCGCAGGCCCGTGTATCTGCTCGGTGCGGCGGGCGTCGGCCTGTGGATGTTCCCGTTCTTCTCCCTCATCGACTCGTCGAACTTCGGTGGGCTGCTCCTCGCCGTGACCGTCGGCCTGGTGCTGCACGGCGCCATGTACGCCCCGCAGGCCGCGTTCTTCTCCGAGATGTTCGCGACGCGGATGCGCTACTCCGGGGCGTCGATCGGGGCGCAGTTCGCCTCGGTGGCGGCGGGCGCGCCCGCACCGCTCATCGCGACGGCTCTGCTGTCCGCGTACGGCTCCTCGACGCCGATCTCCCTATATGTCATCGCGGCCGCGCTCCTGACGCTGATCGCCGTGGGCCTGGCGAAGGAGACCCGGCACCGCGACCTGTCCGACCTCGACGCCGCGGGCTCGGACGACGTAGCGCGCAGCGACCGCCCGGTGAAGCTCCACGACGCCTGACGCGTGCGGCTCCTCACCCCCGCCGGCCCCGTGGTTGCGGACTCGGGGCTCGGGCGGGGTCAGGCTATGTCCGGGGCCGCCAACCGGTGCAGCCGCAGGGCCAGTTGGATCTCCAGCGCACGCTCCGGCGTCTGCCAGTCCTCGCCGAGGAGCCGGCCCACCCGCTCCAGACGCTGCGCGACCGTGTTCACGTGCACGTGCAGCGCGTCCTTCGTGCGGGCCGGGCTCATGCCGGACGCGAAGTAGGCGTCGAGGGTGCGCAGCAGGTCGGTGCCTCTGCGCTCGTCGTAGGTGATGACCTCGCCGACCGTGCGGGCGACGAATCCCCCGACGTCCCGGCTGTCGGCGAGCAGCAGCCCGAGGAACCCGAAGTCCTCGGCCGCCGCGCCCTGCCCCGACCTGCCGAGCAGCCGCAGCGCGTCGAGGCAGCGCTGCGCCTCCACATACGCGGCGGCCGCTCTCTCGGTCCACCCTGCCAGACCCGCGACGGGGGCCGAGGCGCCCACCGTGACGCTCTCGTGGATCGCCTCGGAGAGCCGGCCCGCGACGTGGGACGCCAGCTCCGACGCGGCGGTGGTGTGCAGCTCCGACGCGGCGGTGGTGTGCGCCGGAAGCAGCAGGACGGTGCCGCCGTCCCGCGCGGCGGCCAGGCCGTGCCGGGTTGCCGCGAGGTGGTTGGCCGCGGACCACAGGCGGCGACGCGCGGCCGCTTCCTGCTCGGCGTCTCCGGTGCTCTCCAGGCGGGCGGCGAGCACCACGTGGGTGGCGTCGAGGTCGGCGTGCAGCCGCTCGGCTCTCTCGCGCAGCAGCCGCGGGTCCCGATCGCGCCCGTCGAGCAGGTCGTCCAACAGCTCGCCCCTCACCCGCTGTTCGGCCTCGGCCGCGGAGCGCCGGGCGAGCAGCAACAGCGAGGTGACCATGGCGGCGCGCTCCAGGGTGCGCTGGTCGACCGGGTCGAGGCCGGGGTGGCCGCGCAGCACGAGGGCGCCGAGCAGCTCGCCGCCTGCGGCGACGGCCGCGACCCAGTCGTCGCGGTGTCGCACCGCGTGCCCGTCGGCGCGGGACGCTTCGAGGGCGTGGCCGGGCGCCTCTTCCGGTTCGGTGAACTCCACGGTGCTGTCGAGGACTTGGGAGACTGCCGCGGCCACGTCGTGCACTCCGCCGCCGCGCAGCACCAGCTCGGCGAGCCGGTCGTGCACGTCGGACGCGCGCTCGATGACGCCGCTGCGGTCACGGATGATCTCGTTGGCGCGCTCCAGCTCGTTCAGCGCCTGCCGGGTCTCGGTGAGCAGGTTCGCGGTGTCGATGGCCGCGGCGGCGAGCGCCGCGAAGGAGCCGAGGAGCGCGATCTCCTCGCGCTCGAAGACCCGCGCGCGCCGGTCGGAGGCGAACAGCACCCCGATCACCTGCGCGCCCAGCATGAGCGGTACGCCGAGGATGGCGACGAGCCCCTCGTCCCCCACTCCCGCGTCGATGCTGCGGGTGTGCTGGAAGCGCACGTCGTGCCCGTAGTCGTCGGTGACGTACGGCCGCGCGGTCTGCGCGACGAGGCCGCCGAGGCCCTCGCCCATGCCGAGGCGGAGCTGCTGGAAGCGGGCCGCGACCGAGCCCTCGGTGACCCGCATGTAGGTGTCGCCCCTGACCGGGTCGTTCAGCGTCAGGTAGGCGACGTCGGTGCCGAGCAGCGAGCGGGCCCGCTGGACGATGGCCTGCAGCACCGCGTCCAGGTCGCGCAGGCCCGCCAGGTCGTGCGCGGTCTCGAACAGGGCGGACAGCTCCGCCTCGCGGCGCCGCCTGCCCTCCATCTCGGCGCGTACGCGCAGCGCGAGCGTCTTGGCCGCCTCGAGTGCCGCTATCCGCTCGGGGTTCGCGCCTTCGGCCCGGGCGAGCAGCACGGGCTGTTCGTAGGCATCGGCGGAGGCGCCCCTGGCGAGCAGTTCCAGGAACGGGGCCTGCGGATCCTCGGTGGTCACCGGGCCGGAGGCGGCGGCTGAGTGCGGTTGGTGGCGCGACATGCGGACAAGGATTACCCGTCGAGCGGTCGGGCCTGCTAGCCCTGTGGACAACTCGGGTCGTCACGAAATCGCGGCCACCCGGTCGAGTGATCGCATCTCCCGCGAAACCACCCAAACTCCTGCAAAATCCAGGTTGTTCAGTGGGCGGACCAGCCGCCGTCGAGAACGAGGGACGTGCCGGTCATGAACGAGGCCTGCGGCGTGCACAGATACGCGACGGCCTCGGCGACCTCGGAAGGATCGATGAGCCGCTTGATCGCGCTGTCCTGCAGCATCACCTCGCCGAGCACCCGCTCCTCGGGAATGCCGTGCGCGGCGGCCTGATCGGCGACCTGCTGCTCGACGAGCGGCGTGCGCACATAGCCGGGGTTCACGCAGTTCGAGGTGACGCCGTGCGCCGCCCCTTCCAGCGCGGCCGTCTTCGACAGTCCTTCGAGCCCATGCTTCGCGGCCACGTACGCGGACTTGTACGCGGAGGCCCGCAGCCCGTGCACCGACGACACGTTCACGACGCGGCCCCAGCCCTGCCCGTACATGTGCGGCAGCGCCCCGCGCAGCAGCCGGAACGGGGCCTCCAGCATCACCGTCAGCACGGTGTGGAAGACCTCGGGCGGGAACTCCTCGATGGGCCGGACCAGTTGGATCCCGGCATTGTTCACGAGGACGTCGGCGCCGGCCGCCGCCTCCTCCGCCGCGTCGAGGTCGGTCAGGTCCAGGACGTACGGCTCGATGCCGTCGGCCTCCCCGGCCAGCGCCTCCAGCCCCACCGCGTCCCGGTCCACCGCTCTCACCTTGGCGCCCGCCGCGGCGAGGCGCAGGGCGCAGGCCCGGCCGATGCCACTGGCGGCGCCGGTGACGAGTGCGGTGCGTCCGCCGAGATCCAGCTCGGGGGCGGTGGGTGCGGTCAGCGGGGTGTGCGGCGTCATGACTCGCACCCTAGGCAGCTGATCAGCACCGCCCGATGTGGGCAGCACCCATACTTCAGCGCTCGGTCATGGTCTCGAACCATGTGGGTCCCTCCGCCTGGGCCTGCTTGATCCGGAACAGCGAGAACTCCTCGAGCGGCGGCAGCGCGTCCAGGGCGAACCAGGCGACGTCCAGCGACTCGTCGTCGTTGACGCGTGCCTCGCCGCCGGTGGCCCGGCAGCGGAAGGACGTGTCCATGAACTGGCACTGGTCGCCGTTGGGGTACGTGATCGGCTGCAGGGCCTGCACCAGCACCACCCGCTCGACGACGCATTCGATGCCGGTCTCCTCGAACACCTCGCGCGCGGCGACATCCGCGGGCTGCTCCCCCGGCTCGGGAATCCCACCGATGATCGACCACTTGCCGGTGTCGGCGCGCCGCCCGAGCAGCACCCGCCCCTCGTCGTCGAAGACGACGGCACTGACCCCCGGCAGAAGCAGCAGCTGGTGGCCCGCGGTGGCCCGGATCGTACGGATGAATTCAGGAGTCGCCATGCCGACGAGCGTACCTGTATGCCCCAACGAACCGGCAGGCCACAGGCCCGTCAGGCGTCCGAGCGGCGCCCCGCGCGCGCCCGCACGACGGCCCAGCCGAGGCCCCCGACACCGATCGCGACGAGCAGCGCCTCGGGCCATGCGCCCACGCGCGTGGCGAGCGTCTGCGAGGTCCGCTTCGGGACATCGGCGAGCAGAGTGGCCGGCTCGAACATGCCGGTCTGCTGCTCGATCGAACCATCGGCCCGGATCACGGCGCTGACACCGCTGGTGACCGGGACCATCACGGCCCGACCGTGCTCGACGGCCCGCACCCGGTCCATGGCGAGCTGCTGGTACGTCATCTGGCTGCGCTCGAACGTCGCGTTGTTGCTCGGCACGGAGAGGATCTGCGCACCTTCTCGGACCTGGTCGCGCACCGTGTCGTCGAACGCGGCCTCGTAGCAGGTGACGTTGCCGACCTTGGTGCCCGCCATGTCGAAGACGACAGGCTTCTTGCCGGGTACGAACTCGCCCGCCCGGTCGACGTCCTTGCTGAAGATCCGGAAGAAGCTGCGGTACGGCATGTACTCGCCGAACGGCTGCAAGTGCCGCTTGTCGTAGACCGCGCCGGGGCCGGTCTTGGGGTCCCACTGGATGAGCCGGTTGCGGGGCGTGCCGTCCTCCGCGGTCACCACGGCCCCCACCGAGATGGGCACTCCGACGGCCTGCGCGGCCTTGGTGATCTCGTCGTAGGCGTCCTGGTTGACGTACGGGTCGATGTCCGAGGAGTTCTCCGGCCACAGCACCAGGTCGGGGCGCTTCACCTGCCCCGCCTTGATCTTCGCGGCGAGCTTCATGGTCTCGCGCACGTGATAGTCGAGCACGGCGCGACGCTGGGCGTTGAAGTCGAGGCCCATGCGCGGCACGTTGCCCTGGATGAGCGCCACGCGCGCGGTGCCCGCCTCGGCGCCGGTCGCCACGAAGGGCATCGCGACCGCTCCGGCGACGACCGGGGCCACGGTGAACGCGGCCGCGGCGGCAATGCCCTTGTCCTTCACGAACGACAAGCCCTTGAGGGGCGATGCGTCCTCGGACGGCGTCCGGCGCACCTTCCTGACGCGCAGGGCGAGGGCCCCGAGCCCGAAGCCGCACAGGACCACACCGAAGCCGAGCAGTGGGGTGCCGCCCAGCGAGGCGAGCGGCAGGAACACCCCACTGGGCTGCCCGAACGCGACCTTCCCCCAAGGGAATCCACCGAACGGGGCACGCGCGCGTAGTGCCTCGGACGCGATCCAGACCCCGCCGGCCCACAGCGGCCACAGCGGCAGCCGCGACACATAGGCGATGCCCATGCCCGCGAGCGAGACCAGCAGCGCCTCCGCGGCGGCGAGCGCCAGCCACGGCAGCGGACCGACGTCGACGCCGGTCCAGGAGAGCAGCGGCACCAAGTAGGCGAGCCCGAAGGCCAGGCCGAGTCCGAAGCCCGCCCGCAGCCGCCGCCCGTACACGGCCACGCCGAACAGCGCGAAGGAGATCGGCGCGAGCCACGGCAGCTCGCGCGGCGGAAAGCTCACGTACAGGAGCAGCCCGGCGATCACCGCGAACGCGAGGGGCGCGAATCGCCGCAGGTGGGAGCGGACCTTCGCAAGCACGGACTGCTCTGCGGGCTCGTCCGACGGGGCTACGGGAGGTGCGGTGGCGGTCACCCGGGGAGTGTACGGCGCGTCGCTGTCACGCCGACATGCCGGTCGGCGGGCGCCCCGCGACGACCGCGCAGGCGGATCGTTCCTGTGCAACACCGGTCCGCCGTGGCCCACCAGCCGTTACGGTGTGCCCCAGTCCCCGATGTCGCGGCCGCTTCCGGCCACGCATCCGGGGCCCGTCTACGTCGGGGGGCGGCGGGTGGGTGCGACGGGGTGGTCAGCGGGTGCGGAGACGGATGCCGCGCTGGAACGGCGTGGTGGGGCGTCCGACGCCATCGGGGTCGCGGTGCTCGGGTGTTGCGCGGCATGGTCCCTGATCAGCGCGACGGCACGCGCGGGCAGACCGGAAGGCGTGCTCCTGGCCGTGCTCGCCGTGATCGCGGGGTTCGCGTGCGGACGCATCGGCGGGGCGCTCGTCCCGGTCGCCTCGTCCTGCGCGGTAGGACTCGGCGGCCTGTGCCTGGCGCTCACCGCTCCGTACGCGGTCCCCACACCGGATGTCGTGACGCCGATGGGCCGGGTCGGCGCGACCGCGGCGCTGCTCGCCCTGTCCACGGGGGCGCTGTGCTGCGCGGCCTGGTCGGCGCGGCGGCGGGCCGCACGGATCGCGCTGCACCTTGTGGCGGCGGGCAGCGTGGTGGTTGCCGCCGTCGTCGACTCACCGAGCGGGATCACGGCGTGCGCGGGCGTCGTCCTGTGCTCGCTCGCGGCGGCCCGCCTGCGACGCCGGGCGATCGGCCTGATCGGCCTGGGCCTCTCCACGGCCGTCATGGCCGGTATCGGTGTGGCGCTCGCCAAGAACGTCCTGCCGTCCGGCCCGACGGCCTCCCTGGAGGCGTGGCTCTCGCCGCGCCGGATCCTGCTGTGGCGCGACGCCCTGCACCTCGCCGGGAACGATCCCGCCCTGGGCACGGGTCCCGGACGCTTCGAGGACCTCAGTCCGACGCTCGCGCAGTCACCGCTCTCCGACGGCAAGCCGCACTCCGCCGTCCTCCAGGTCGCTGCCGAGCAGGGCCTCGTCGGCGTCCTGCTGCTCGCGACGGCCTACTGCTGGCTGCTGTACGTCCTGTGGCGCTCGGCGCGGTCGACCCAGGTGGTGCTGGCGGCGGGCGCGGCGCTGGCCGCGGTGGCCGCGATGGCGACGGTCGGCAACGCGCTCAGCTTCACGACCGTGACGGTGGGCGTGGGCCTGCTCGCCGGGATCGCCACGGCCGAACCGTTCACGGACGGGCCGCCGGACGACGACGTGGCCGCCCCGGAATTCCTCCGGAGCGGCCACGACTGAGTTCACCCGCCGGGTCCTGCGGTCAGACGACCGGGCCCGCGTGAGGTCGCTTCAGGCGGTCGCGGATGTGCCGCACCGCGCTCTCCGCGTCGTCCACGGTCACCGTGAACCTGCGGCCGTCACCGAGGACGAGCACCACGCCCTCGCCGCGCCGCACCACGACGGCCGTGCCGATCTCCGGGCGCCAGCGGTAGCCCCAGCCGCCCCACTGCCGGGGCGTGACACGGGGCGCGAAGTCCGCCTCGACCACATGGGCGAGCGGGATGCGGCGGCGCGGCAGCCCCACATGGCCGCAGCGCACTTCGAGGTGCTCCTTGTCGACCTTCACCGCTACGTGGAGGAAGGCGAGGGTGCCGAACAGGATGAGCAGGCCCACGGCGATCAGGCCGACCACGGACATGGCCAGGGCGAGTATGCCGGTGGCCCAGGAGTTGTCCACGGCCAGCTCGATGCCCAGAGCCAGGCAGGCGAGCCCGCCACAGGCCAGGATCCACTGCACACGGTTGTGTGCGCGGCCGGTCCAGATGTCGGTCGCGGGGGCGGAAGAGCGTCGCCCTGAGTGCTCGTCGGGGGCGTGTTCCCTCATGGAATCGAGCCTACTCATGTTCCGCGGGTCCGGCACCGGCTTGCGCAGCCCCGTGGCCCGGGCCGGTGCGGTCCGCTCAGCCCGCGTGGCTCAGCGCCTGGAGGTCACGGCCTTCCGCGTAGGCGAGCGCCTCCTTGGGCAGCGTGTCCTCCCGGCCGCCCAGCAGCACCGTGAGCCGGCCGCGCGCATCGGTCCCGCCCCGCGGGCCCTCGCCGATGCGGCGCAGCGCCTGCGCGGCGACGGCGCCCGCGCTGCTGTGCAGGACGAGCGGGGTCGCGTCGGGCTGCTGCACCGCGGCGCGGATACGCTCCGCGACCAGCTCGTAATGGGTGCATCCCAGGACGACGGCCCTTACATCACGGGGGGTGAGGGCGGCCGCGGCCTCGATGGCCCGGTCGATGCCCTCCTCGTCGGCCCACTGCACCGCGTCGGCGAGGCCGGGGCAGGGCACCTCGGTGACGCGGGCGCCGCCTCCGAAGTCCCGGATCAGCGTCTGCTGGTAGGGGCTTCCGGTGGTCGCGGGCGTGGCCCAGATGGCGACCTGGCCGCCGCCCGCCGCGGCGGGCTTGATCGCGGGGACGGTCCCGATGACGGGGATCCGCGGCTCGAGCCGGGCGCGCACCGCGGGCAGCGCGTGCACGGAGGCCGTGTTGCAGGCGATGATCAGCGCGTCCGGACCGTGCTCGGCGGCGGCCTCGGCGACGGCGAGCGCCCGCTCGGTCACGTCCTCTGGCGTGCGCGGCCCCCACGGCATGGTCTCCGGGGCGGAGGAGAGCACGAGGTCGGCGTCCGGGCGCAGGCGCCGTACCGCGGCAGCGGCCGCGAGCAGTCCGATTCCCGAGTCCATCAGCGCGATCTTCACCCGGAAACCATAGACGATCGGTCCGACAATGCCCCTGCCGGTGGGGCAGACTGCGGCGGATGGACGTCGTTGTGTGGATCACCGCGGCCTCGCTCGCCGCATGGCTGTGGCTGCTGCTGTGCCAGGGCTTCTTCTGGCGCACGGACCTGCGCCTGCCGCCGCGCACCGAGCCCGGAAGCTGGCCGGATGTGTGCGTCGTGGTGCCGGCCCGTGACGAGGCGGAGGTGCTGCCGGACAGCCTGCCGTCCCTGCTCGCCCAGGACTATCCGGGGCGGGCGGAGATCTTCCTGGTGGACGACGGCAGCTCGGACGGCACGGGCGAGGTGGCACGCACCCTCTCGGAGCGGTTCGGCGGGCTTCCCCTCACGGTCGACTCACCCGGCGAGCCGCCCGCGGGCTGGACCGGAAAGCTGTGGGCGGTGCGGCACGGCATCGGCCTGGCACGCGCGCGTAAGCCCGAGTTCCTGCTGCTGACCGACGCCGACATCGCGCACGAGCCGGACAGCCTGCGGGAGTTGGTGGCCGCGGCGCGCACGGGCGGCTTCGACCTGGTGTCGCAGATGGCGCGGCTGCGGGTGGAGAGCGCCTGGGAGCGGCTGGTCGTGCCCGCGTTCGTGTACTTCTTCGCGCAGCTGTACCCGTTCCGTCGGATCGCGCGGCAGGGCGCGCGCACGGCCGCGGCGGCGGGCGGCTGCGTCCTGCTGCGCACCGAGGCGGCCGAGCGGGCGCGGATCCCGGACGCGATCCGGCAGGCGGTCATCGACGACGTGTCGCTCGCGCGGGCCGTGAAGCGGTCGGGCGGGCGCATCTGGCTGGGCCTTGCCGAACGCGTCGACAGCGTGCGGCCGTATCCGCGCCTCGCGGACCTGTGGCGCATGGTGTCCCGCAGCGCGTACGCACAGCTGCGGCACAACCCACTGGTGCTGCTCGCCACCGTGCTGGGGCTCGCCCTGGTCTACCTGGTGCCGCCCGCGGCGCTGCTCGTCGGCCTGTTCGGGGGCAACGCGCCGACCGCGTTGCTCGGCGCACTCGCCTGGGCGGTGATGGCGGGAACGTACCTCCCCATGCTGCGCTACTACCGGCAGACGCTGTGGCTGGCGCCGCTACTGCCGTTCACCGCGCTGCTGTACCTCCTGATGACGGTGGATTCCGCTGTGCAGCACTACAGGGGGCGGGGCGCGGCCTGGAAGGGGCGTACGTACGCCGCGCCCGATCGGGGGTGAACGGCTCGCCGCGGAACGCTACTTGCGGCCCCGCGTCCAGTTCATGTTCCACCCGTAGGCGCGGTCCACGGTGCGCTGCGGGCTGACGCCCCGGTCAGGGACGAGATAGCGGGCCTCACGCTGCACGGTCAGATCGCCGCCGTCGTTCGTGAGCAGGGCCAGCGCGCACACCGTGGAAGGCACCGTGCACTCGTCCAGGGAGAAGTCGATCGGCGCACCGTGCGCCGGCTGCAGTGTGACCGTCGCATGGAGGCCGGCGAAACTGCGCGCGCCTTCGTAGATGGTCACGAAGACGAGGATGCGGCGGATCGCGTCCGTGTGGTCGAGGTTGATGGTGAGGTTCTCGCCGGCGCCGCGGCCTCCGCTGCGGTCGTCGCCGTCGAGGTGGATGTACGGCGCCTCGCCCAGCGCCCCGAAGGCGTGGCCGAGCGCCTGCACCACTCCCTTGCGCCCGTCGGCCAGTTCGTACAGGGCGCACAGGTCGAGGTCGAGGCTCCGGGCGCGCCTGCTCCCCCGGCCGCCGAACTGCTTGAGCACCTCCCAGTTGAGGTTCACGCGCAGGGCGCCGGACGTGCCGCCCTGCTTCGCCAGGGAGACGGTGGGAGCGGCCTTCGTCAGCGTCACCCTGGCCGGTCGCTCGGGCGTCGCGCGCGTGGGCGTCGCCGAAGGCGCGGCGACGGGTGGTGCCGCCTGCCGCGGTTCGTCCACCGTGATGCCGTAGTCCCTCGCGAGGCCCGCCAGGCCGCTGTCGTAGCCCTGGCCCACGGCCCGGAACTTCCAGGCTCCCTGACGGCGGTACAGTTCACCGAGCACAAAAGCTGTCTCCACCGTCGCGTCCGCGCTTTCGTAGCGGGCGAGTTCGGCCCCGTCCGCCGCGTCGACGACGCGGACGTACAGGCCCGGTACCTGTCCGAACGCCCCGCCGTCCGCGGACGCCGCGAGGACCACTCGCTCGATGGCGGGCTCCACGCGCGCGAGGTCGACGAAGAGGGTGTCCGTGACAGTGCCCCCGCTGGTGGACCTGCCCTCGTGCCGCACGGCCCCGGAGGCGTGCGACGGCTGGTTGTAGAACACGAAGTCCGCGTCCGAGCGGACCTTTCCGGAAGCGAGCAGGAGCGCCGAGGCGTCGACGTCGGGTACGCCGGGGCCTGAACGTCGGCCCAATTCGACGCGTACGGCAGTGGCCCGCACGCCGACATTCGAGCCTTTAGCCATTGTCATGTCCGCCCCAAACGCCCGCCCTCGGCTTACCGACCAACCTATTCCCTGGAGCCTTCCGGCTCCCAGAGGCCGGTTCGAAGATCACTGGCCAACCGCCGGTAACCCCCTGAAATCTTGGGCCCTACAGGAAATCTGCCCCGGGCGACGACCGTTTTCCCCAAGTTCGCTCGCATTGAGGACGCGCGGTCACACACGACACGCAAAAGAACCCTCTTATCGGTCTACCCCAACGACCACATCGTGGGCTTAACTTATGTGTCATGACCTCCCCCCGCTCCACATATGGCGGCGGTTACTACTCCGCGCCGTCCTTCCCGGACACTCCGATCTACGACTCACTCGTCGCGGAACGGGGTACGCCGCAGATCGCCCCGATCCGGGTTCCCTCCGCGTACGAAAGCAACAGCCACCTGCCGGCGCTCCCCGCCGCGCTGCCCGCCCTGCCGTCGGCGCCCTCCGCGCCCTCGCCGCAGTACGGCTATCCGCACCCGCAGACCGCCCCGATGCAGGCGGCTCCGACCGCGTACATCCCGCAGCAGGCGAGCGCGCAGCGCGGCTATCCGGGCCAGCAGGCCCAGCAGCCGCAGCGTCCCGCGCCCGGCCAGGCGACCGGTTACGAGGCGATGCGTCCGGCCACGCCGCGGCCCGCCCCCGCGCCGTACGAGGATCCGTACAACCGCCAGCAGTACCGCGGTTACTGACCCGACACGGCCGGAACGCTCCGGCCCACCACAGCAGCCACGGGCGATGTCCGTGGCTGCTGGCAGAATGACCGGCATGTCGCAGCCAGCACTCAGTTCGATCCATGTCCACCCGCTCAAGGCGGTCCGGGGGCACGCTCCGCGCGAGGCCGTTGTGGAGCCGTGGGGCCTGGCCGGGGACCGGCGCTGGGTGCTGGTGGGCGCGGACGACAAGATCGTCACCCAACGGCCGCATCCGCGCCTGGCATTGGCCGCCGCCGAGCAGCTGCCCGGCGGCGGCGTTCGCGTCTCCGCCCCGGAGATGGACCCGCTGACCGTCGAGATACCCGGTCCGCGGGAGACGACCACGATCGAGGTCTGGTCGGACAAGGTCGAGGCGATCCCCGCCGACCGTGCGGCCCACGCGTGGTGGAGTGCGTACCTGGGCACCGAGATACGCCTGATGCATCTGGACGACCCGGCGACCAGACGCCCCATCGACCCGGAGTACGCGCGTCCCGGCGAGACCGTGAGTTTCGCCGACGGCTACCCGCTGCTCCTGACGACGCTCTCCTCGCTCGACGCGCTCAACTCCTTGATCGCTCAAGGTGACCACGCCGACGAGGGCCCGCTGCCCATGAACCGGTTCCGGCCGAATGTCGTCGTCTCCGGCTCGCCTCCGTGGGCGGAGGACGACTGGTCGCGCATCGCGATCGGGGACGTCACGTTCCGTATCGCCAAGAAGAGCGGCCGCTGCGTGGTCACGACGACGAACCAGCAGACCGCGGAGCGTGGCAAGGAACCCCTGCGCACGCTGGCGCGACACCGCCGCTTCGGCGACCAACTGTGCTTCGGCACGAACCTGGTGCCCGAGTCGACGGGCACCGTGCGTATCGGAGATCCCTTGAGGATCCTCGAATAACCGTCATCCGGCCGGGGAACCCGGCGCCGCGGCATGCTCGTTGAGAGACAATGGCAGTGTCGGAAGCGCCGGTGGGCAGGGGCGAGCCAGATCCTGTCCGGCGTACCCCGTTGTGCCGGGCGTCGGGGCGCAAACGGGGTACGCCGGACAGGATCTGGGCCAGGTGACGTCGCTCTCTCTTCTCTCCTCCGGCATGCGGGCGCTGCCGTTCGGGGTTAAGACAGACCCGGAAGGGGGTGCAGACCGTGCGAGCGTTGATCGGGCTATGGCGCTGGCGTCACAATCCGGTGTGCCGCGGGACCGACCTGGCAGAGGCCTGGGTCGCCCTGGTCGCACTGTTCCTCATCGTCGTCGCCGCGCCGCTGGCCGGCGTTGTCGCGGGGTCCATGGCGCGTGACGCTCTGTATCGCTCCGTGGAGGAGCAGCGCAGCATGCGCCACGAGGTGACGGCGACCGTGGTGCACAAAGTGGCGCAGCCGCCGCTCGATCCCGACCCGGAGACCTCCACGGCGCGTGACGCGCACACACGCGTGGTGGCGACCTGGAAGGCGCCGGACGGTTCGATCCGGCAGGACCGCGTCGTCGCCGCTCTCACCACGCCGCACCGCGGCGACAAGTTCACCGTGTGGACCGACGACCAGGGCCGCGCCGTCGGCCGGCCCCTCGACCGGCCCACCGCCGCCACGCACGCGGCGCTCGCCGGATTCGGTGCGGCCTTCGCCGTCACCGGCCTGGTGGAAGGCACCCGGCGGCTGGTCCTGTGGCGCATGATGCGCCGCCGGTACGCGCGTTGGGACAGCGCCTGGGACATCGCCGGACCCGACTGGGGCAGGACCGGCACGGGCAGCTGACCGCCGCCCACAGGCTCGTCGCTCTGGTCAACTGCCGTGCTCCGCGCACGCTACGGTGGAGCCACCTTTTGGCAGGCAGAGCGCAGGAAACAGCCAGGGAAAGCGCCCCGCGAGGCGCGCACACTTCCTGCGTACGACGAGGTGGGGGCAGATCAGCGCCATGGCACAGGGCTCGGTCCAGGTGACGCACGCCGGTACTTCGCGGTGGCGGCGCCGCACGGGTGAATACGCGTCGCTGGCAGCCGCCCTGGAGGCGGCGACCGACGGTGACGTACTGACCGTGGCCCCCGGTACGTACCGGGAGAACCTGGTGTTGCGGCGGGCCATCACGCTGCGTGGCCCCGAGGGCTCCCCCGGCTCCGTGCGGATCGCGCCGTCGGACGGTGTCCCCTTGACCGTCCGGGCCTCCGCGACCGTGCGTGACCTGCACGTCGAGGGGCAGGACGCGGCGGCGCCCGCGCTGCTCGTCGAGGAGGGCGCCCCAGAGATCGTCGGCGTCCGCGTGGTGACCCGGTCCGCGACCGGCGTCGAGGTGCGCGGCGGCGCCCGGCCCACGGTGCGGCAGTGCACCGTCGACAACCCCGGCGGCATCGGCATCGCCGTGCTCGACGGCGGGGGCGGCGTATTCGAGGAGTGCGAGGTCGTCGCCGCCGGGCAGGCGGGCGTGGCGGTGCGCGGCGGCGCGCATCCGCGGCTCGAGCGCTGCCGGGTGCACCACACGTCGGGTGCGGGCCTGTCCGCGACCGGTGAGCACTCCGGTCTGGAGGCCGTGGGCTGCGAGGTGTACGAGGTCAAGGGTTCCGGTGTGCAGATCACCGGGCGGGCGGCCGCGCACCTGACCGACTGCGATGTGCACCGCACGACGGGCGACGGCGTCACGCTCGACACGGACGCGGTCCTCACCCTCGCCGACTGCCGCGTCCACGACGTTCCGGAGAACGCGATCGATCTGCGCTCCCGGTCCGTGCTCACGCTGACCCGTTCCACCGTGCGCCAGTTCGGGCGCAACGGTCTTTCGGTGTGGGACCCCGGCACGCGCGTGGACGCCAACCAGACGGAGATCCACGACAGTACGGGCGACTACCCGGCCGTCTGGGTCAGCGACGGAGCGACCGCCGTGCTCGACTCCTGCCGGGTGCACGACGTGCCGGACGCGCTGTTCGTGCTCGACCGCGGCTCGCGCGTGGACGTCGTCGACAGCGACCTCTCCCAGGTGCGCAACACGGCCGTGTCGGTGAGCGACGGGGCGACCGCGCAGCTCGACGACTGCCGCATCCGCGAGGCCGCGACGGGCGCCTGGTTCCGCGACCACGGCAGCGGCGGCACGCTCGCCAACTGCACGGTGGACGCCACGCAGACCGGCGTGATCGTCACGAAGGGCGCGGACCCCACCATCGAGCGCTGCACGGTCACCTCGCCCGCCGAGGCCGGTTTCTACGTGTCCGCGGGCGGCCGGGGCAGCTTCCACGGCTGCCGGGTCTCGGACAGCGGCGGCTTCGGCTTCCACGTCATCGACGGCTGCCGTACGAGCCTCAAGAAGTGCCGTACGGAGCGGTGTTCGCGCGGCGGCTACGAGTTCGCCGAGGACGGCCCGCTGATCGAGGACTGCACGAGCGACGAGAGCGGCGGCGTGCGCCCCGGCGCGACGGCGGCCCCGCAGCCGGCCGTGCAGACCGCGACGCAGACCGTCGGCCTGCTCAGCGCGGTGCCCGATCAGCGGCCCGTGGCGGCCCCTCAGGAGCCCGAGAAGGAGACCCGCACGTCCAAGTTCGTGCTCGGTGAACTCGACGCTCTGGTGGGCCTGGAGAGCGTCAAGCGCGAGGTGCGCGCCCTCACCGACATGATCGAGGTGGGCCGCAGGCGCCAGGAGGCGGGACTCAAGGCGGCCTCCGTGCGACGGCACCTGGTGTTCACGGGCTCCCCCGGCACCGGCAAGACGACGGTGGCGCGCCTGTACGGCGAGATCCTGGCGTCGCTCGGAGTCCTCGGCCAGGGACACCTCGTGGAGGTGTCCCGTGTGGATCTGGTCGGCGAGCACATCGGCTCCACCGCGATCCGCACCCAGGAGGCCTTCCAACGGGCCCACGGCGGCGTCCTGTTCATCGACGAGGCGTACGCCCTGTCCCCCGAGGACTCCGGGCGCGACTTCGGCCGCGAGGCGATCGACACGCTCGTGAAGCTGATGGAGGACCACCGTGACGAGGTCGTCGTGATCGTCGCCGGCTACACGGCGGAGATGGAGCGCTTCCTGTCCACCAACCCCGGTGTGGCATCCCGCTTCTCACGGACCATCACGTTCTCCGACTACGTGCCCGAGGAACTGCTGCGGATCGTGGAGCAGCAGTCCGACGAGCACGAGTACCGGCTCGCCGACGGGACGCCGGAAGCACTGCTCAAGTACTTCACGGCGCTCCCGAAGGGGCCCGCGTTCGGCAACGGCCGCACCGCGCGGCAGACGTTCGAGTCGATGGTGGAGCGGCACGCGGGCCGGGTCGCCCAGCTCGACGCCCTGGACACCGACGCGCTCACGCTGCTCTACCCGGAGGACCTGCCCGAACTGCCTTGAGACTGCTCGGCGTCGGGCCGCTGTTGCGGGACACCCGGCTTGAGGCGGGCCAGGAGGTGGGCGCGTTCCTCGGCGAAGACGGGGTCGGCCTGGTAGTCGCCGTGGCCCAGGATCGGTGCGGGGAGCGGGTGTTCGGCGGTCCGTCCGTAGGCGAGCGGGTCGAGGAGGGCGGGGTGGTCGACCTGTGGGCCGCACTCGCCCGGCAGGTTGATCGGCCCGCCGATGGGGTCGGTCCTGCGGTGCAGATTGCGCCAGCAGTCGACCTGGCGGTGCAGCGAGGCCAGCGCCTCGGGTCCGAACTGGGCCGGGAACCAGCGCCCGTACAGCCGCTCCAGGGGCGAGCCGTAGGTGAGCAGTCCGACGCGCTTCCTTACGGAGGGGTGCAGCTGCCAGGCGGCGGCCGCCGCGAGGACGCTGCCCTGTGAGTGTCCGGACAGGATCAGCCGGCCCCCGGTGGCCTGCGTCCAGGTGGCCATCCGCCAGGTGAGGTCGGGGACGGCGCGCTCGGCGTAGCAGGGGGGCGCGAAGGGGTGCGCGGCACGCGGCCAGAAGGTGCCCACGTCCCACAGGATGCCGATGGTGCGGCGTGCGGACGCGTCCTTGTAGGCGCGGCGTCCCCAGGTGACGAACAGTATGAAGCCCAGGCCGATGAGCCAGGAGCCGAGCGCCTGCGCCGAGTCGGCCGCCCCGGCCACGATCGCGTACGAGCCCTGGGCCGCGCTGCCCGGCACCTTCCCTGTGGTCCAGGCGCCGACCACGGCGAGCGCGCCGAGCAGCAGCGTCGCCGAGGAGACGACGCCGATCATCACCGGCGCCTTGTCGGTGAGGGCGGCACGCGCGCGGGTGCCCGCGATGCGTGACGTACGGGCCACGTCCGGGGGTTCGCTGGTGCTGCCGGGTTTCTCGTCGAGGTGGTAGTCGGCCGCCACTTGGGCCGTCTCGCGCTTCTTGATGCGGGCCGTGCGCAGGGCGAGTGCGCCGCACAGGACGGCGACCACGATCAACAGCGGCGGGATCGCCGAGGCCTGCCAGGTGAGCAGCACGGGCGGGCCCTTGATGAGGCCGCTGGTGCCGTCCAGCCAGTCGGCGACGCGCTGCGCCACACCACCGGTCATGACGCCGCCCAGCGCGCACGCGAGCATCGCGGTGGCGGGACCGCCGAGGCCGCGCAGGGCGGTGCGCGGGTCGCGGGCCGTGCGGTAGATGGCGTGCGCGACGAAGGCCAGCGCGATCACGAGCGCGCCCTGGACGAGGGTGATGCCGCCGAAGCTCAGGTCACCGGGCAGCCGTCCGGACGACTGCCATCCGGGGCGCGACCAGGCCGCGTACACCATGGTCACGACGAGCAGGACGAGCGCGGCGTAGGGCAGCACGCGCACCACCGTGCGGTCCAGGGTGTCGTCGACCCGGCTCTCGCTGCGGCCGCGGTGCACGATGACGCCGATGACGGCGAGGGTCCCGAGGATCAGCGCGGCCACGATCAGCCAGCCCAGCACGTCGAGCAGAGCAGGCCCGCCGGACGCCCGGTCGAACCGGGCCGCGGAGGTGCCGACAGCCGCGGCCACCGTGAGCAGCGCGGCCGCGGTGTGCGCCGAGCGCAGGCGGGCGACGAGGCGGCGGCCGTACCAGAAGCCGGGCCTGCCGAGCGCGTTGTCGATCTCGCCGTCGGTGGGCTCGGGCATGTGCGGCAGCGGGCGCTGCGCCTCGTACGCGCTCCAGGTGCGGTGCGAGAGGTACCAGAGCAGGCCCGCAAGAGCCGTCGGGACGAGCGAGGCGAGCGCGAGGCGGCGGCCGGGCTGGCTCCACCAGCCGCCGCCACCATGCGCGTCCACGGACAGGAATCCCAGCCAGGCCCGCTGCTCGGCGCAGGCCGGTGTGCCCGCGCACTGCCAGGCCGTCAGGTCGAGGGCGACCTCGCACGCGGCGCCCACCAGCAGCACCGTGAGGGTGAGCGACAAGAGGCGGACGACCAGGCCGTAGAGGCGTACGGTGCGGGACCTGCGGCGGGCGTTGGGGCGCATCCAGTGGGACAGGTTCACCACCATGAAGGGGAGCAGCAGCAGCCACAGCGCCCGTGATCCGTTGCCCGAGGTGAGGTTGCACCAGACGTACGCCTCGGGGACGGGCTTGCCCCGGTAGTCGTCGGGGCGCGCCTCCGCGTCGGCGTCCTCGCCGCGCCGGAAGACGGCCGCCGTCTCGTCCCCGGACACCCGCACCGGCTGCGGGTCGTCGAGCATCTCTTGAGGAGTGGTGCCGCCGACTCCGTGGACGAGAAGTTCCAGAGCGGTCTCGTCCGTGGCCGTGGGCGGTGTCGCGGATGGCGTGGTGGACGGCTGCGCGGAGGGCGTCGTCGCCGGGTCCGCCGCGGTGCCGTCCTGTTGTTCGTGCTCGTGCGTCGTGCTCATGTGTCCCCCGTTCCTGAACCCGACCAGGATCTCGGCCCGGCGCCCCCGCGGGCACCCCTCGTCACGGAATCTCCCCGAGGCGCCCCGCGCCATTCACCCCTTGGCGCCCCGTCGATGGGCAGGTCGGCAGCGCAGGCGGTGGTCCCGGTGTCGGTGGCGCGTGCGAGGATGACGAGAAAGCGCTGGCCGGTACGGCGGTGGTGGCAGGCGGGACGAGCCGAAGGGATCCGACGGACGTGAGCGAGAATCAGAACCTGCTCGCGGAGCAGCGCCGCGCCCTGATCATCGACGAGGTCCGTCGGCGCGGCGGCGTCCGGGTCAACGAGCTGACCAGGAAGCTCGGCGTCTCCGACATGACGGTGCGGCGCGATCTGGACGCGCTGGCCCGGCAGGGTGTCGTCGAGAAGGTGCACGGCGGCGCGGTCCCGGTCGTCGAGGCCAGCACCCATGAGCCCGGCTTCGAGGCCAAGTCGGGCCTGGAGCTGACCGCCAAGGAGGACATCGCGCGCGCGGCGGCGCCGCTGGCCGCGCCCGGCACGGCGATCGCGCTCTCCGGTGGTACGACGACGTTCGCGCTGGCCCAGCAGTTGCTCGACGTGCCGGACCTCACGGTGGTGACCAACTCGGTGCGGGTGGCCGACGTCTTCCACGCGGCGCAGCGCGGTGCGGCGTCCCGGCAGGGGGCGGCGACGGTGGTGCTGACCGGCGGGGTGCGCACGCCGTCGGACTCGCTGGTGGGCCCGGTGGCCGACCAGGCGATCGCGGCGCTCCACTTCGACGTGCTGTTCCTCGGGGTGCACGGCATAAGCCCGGAGGCCGGCCTGTCCACGCCGAACCTGGCGGAGGCGGAGACGAATCGGCGGCTCGTGCAGTCCGCGCGGCGGGTCGTCGTGGTGGCGGACCACACCAAGTGGGGGACGGTGGGGCTGAGTTCGTTCGCCTCGCTCGACCAGGTGGACACGTTGGTGACGGACGGCGGGCTGCCGGTCGAGGCGCGGGCGGAGGTCGCCGAGCACATGCGGCTCGTGGTGGCCGGGGAGCCCGAGGACGGTACAGACATCTGACGGTGCGCCAGTTATGGTGACCGGGACCGGTCACCTGGAGCACGTCAACTTGGCTGCGGGCGACGCCCGTTGACCCGGGTCGCGTCCGCCGATCAACCTTGGGGGTTGAACCTTCATGGCACGCCGACTTCGCCCCGTCGAGCACGACTTCGTCGACAGCGCGCCCTTGCGGCTCGTGTTCGCCCGTGAGGTGTCGGCCTCTCCGGACGCCGTGTACCGCGCGCTCGCCGAGGATGTCGTCGGGTGGCCCCAATGGTTCTCCGCGGTGACGCTGGCGCGGCCGCTGGACGGTGGTGCGCGGCGGGAGGTCCGGCTCAAGGGCGGGACGCGCTTCCTGGAGACGATCGTCGCCGCCGAGCCCGGTGAGGTCTACGCGTATCGCGTTGACGAGACCAATGTGCCGGGGCTTCGGGCTATGGTGGAGGAGTGGCGGATCGAAGGGGTTCCCGGCGGGGGTTCTCGGGTGCGGTGGACGTTTGCGGTGGACGCGGGTGCGGGAGTGCGGGTGGGGATGAAGGCCGGGCGGGCCGGGTTGGGAAGGGCGTTCCGAGGGGCCGTGGGGGCGCTTGATCGACGGCTGGCGGCTGCGCCTGCGTAGGGGCGGGTTGGTGGTTGCGCCGCGGCGTGGTCGCGGTCGCGGTCGCGGGACTCTGCCCCGGACCCCGCGAGTCTCGTCCCGGAGCGGGGCTTGATTTACGCAGGCGCCGCCGGACGCCCCGATCGCCAACCGCCGCACGGGCCTGCTCGGTCCAGTCGTCGAACGCGCCCGAGCGTCAATCCGTGGCGGGGCTCGGGTTGCCCGGCCACTCCCCCGTCTCCAGCAGGCGCGTGATCGCCTCCGCGTACGGGGTGATGTCCAGGGACTGCCGCCGCAGCCAGTCGTCCGAGTAGTACTTGTCCAGGTAGCGGTCGCCCGGGTCGCAGAGGAGCGTGACCACGCTGCCCGTGCGGCCCTCCGCCACCATTTCCGCGACGATCTTGAGGGCGCTCCACAGGCCCGTACCCGTCGAACCGCCCGCCCTGCGGCCGATGGCCGACTCCAGGGCGCGGACCGCCGCGACGCTCGCCGCGTCGGGGACCTTCATCATGCGGTCGATGGCGCCCGGCACGAAGCTCGGTTCCATGCGGGGGCGGCCGATGCCCTCGATGCGGGAGCCGCAGTCGCTCGTCGCGTCGGGGTTGTCGGTCGTCCAGCCCTCGAAGAAGCAGGAGTTCTCGGGGTCGGCGACGCAGATGCGGGTGTCGTGCTGCATGTAGTGGACGTAGCGGGCGAGGGTCGCCGAGGTGCCGCCCGTGCCCGCGGTGGCGACGATCCAGGCGGGCTCCGGGTAGCGCTCCAGAGCGAGTTGGCGATAGATCGACTCGGCGATGTTGTTGTTCCCGCGCCAGTCCGTGGCCCGCTCCGCGTACGTGAACTGGTCCATGTAGTGGCCGCCGGTGCGGGAGGCGAGGGCGGCGGACTCCGCGTACATCGTCCTGGAGTCGTCCACGAAGTGGCACTGGCCACCGTGGAATTCGATCAGACGGCACTTCTCGGCGCTCGTCGTACGCGGCATCACCGCGATGAAGGGGACGCCGATCAGCTTCGCGAAGTACGCCTCCGAGACCGCCGTGGAGCCGCTCGACGCCTCGATGACGGGGCGGCCGGGACGGATCCAGCCATTGCACAGGCCGTAGAGGAAGAGCGAGCGGGCCAGGCGGTGCTTGAGGCTGCCCGTGGGGTGGGTCGACTCGTCCTTGAGGTAGAGGTCGATGCCCCAGTGCTCGGGGAGCGGGAAGAGCAACAGGTGCGTGTCGGCCGAGCGGTTGTTGTCCGCCTGCACCTTGCGTACCGCTTCTTTGAGCCACTCACGGTAGCCGGGGTCCGTGTGGTCGACGTCGAGCGTCGGCAGGGGGCCGGACGCCGCGCCCTCGCCCGTGGACCGACCTTGTTCCGTGGTGCTCACCGATTGGCTCCTTCTCGTCGTGTCCGGCCGTCGTTCCGCGCTCCGGATCCGGGGCGCCGACGACAGCGGGACACCACGATCATAAGCACCTTGCGCACGCTTCTCACCTGCATAAATGCATCTTTGAGCGTCTCAAAGGAACGCCTGGGAGGGTGGCGGAACACGCGGCCGGGACTCCGGGAGAGTCCGGGAACGTGCGTGCGAGGGGGCGTGCGCCGGAGCTGCCCCCAATGCTTCACAGCGCGTCCACATGTGCACTGGTGCTCCTGGCCAGGTGCGTGCAGACTGCACCGCAGACACCCACTCGAGGGGGCGAAACGGCATGGCGGAGCCGGAGTTCACGGCGACGGGCGTGCGCATCGGCCGACGCCTGCGATCACTGACCCGGGCGGGACAGGTCCGGATCACGGGCGGCAGGCTGGAGTTGCTCACGAGCTACGGGAGCGAGATCGACAGCGCCCCGTTGGGTGAAGTCCGCGCGGGCAGGCCGTGGTTCGGCGCCGAGGACCGGGCGATGGCCGACATGGACGGGCGGCGTTATCTGCTGCGCCTCGGCGGCCAGGGCGGCGCCTCGGGACCGCCCACGGCCCGGCGGTTCATCGAGGCCGTGCGCGCCGCCACCGCGCACACCGGATAGCACCCGCCCCGCAGGGAACAGCCGGCGAAGTTGCACGCCCACGCCCCCTGGGTCACGCTGGTCACACATCACTACTCAGGGTTTACCGGCGATAACGCTGCGAACCAGCCCGCCGGACACGGAGCGGGCAGTCCTGTCACAGCACGGTCGCACCGCTCGATCCGTTTTCGTCTTCTTCCGGACTCAATTTCGGGGAGTCGTAGCCGTGATCAGCCAGCCGAACAGGCATTGCACGGTGGAGCTCCAAGCCCTGCCGTCGCGGATAGGTCAGGTCCGCAGAATCGTATCGGCGCAGTTGCGCTACTGGCATCTCGATCCGTTGATCGAGATGGCCGCGCTCTGCGTCACCGAGCTTCTGACCAACGTCCACCGGCACGCCGGTCCCGACAAGCTCTGCACCGTCGAGATCGAGCTGCTCGGTGGCACGCTCAGGGTCTCGGTGCACGACCACGACCCGAGGCTCCCCGAGGTCCGGGACGCCGACCCCCTCGCCACCTGCGGCCGCGGTCTCGCGATGATCGCCGCGGTGAGCGAGAGCTGGGGCGTGCGGCCGCACGGCGAGGGCAAGGTCGTCTGGTTCGCCCTGCCGGCCCCCGCCCCCGCGCTGGCCATCGCGCCGTACCCGGTGTACGCGACGCATCCCGCGCGCCGCACGGACACGCACGAGCGCAAGGTGTCCCCACACGCTCCCGCCCGGTCGGCCGTCGCAGGCTGACCGGGCGGTGATCACCGAAGGTACGTCGCTCACTCGGTGGCGATGGCCCGCAGCACGTCCAGTCGTGCCGCCCTGCGGGCAGGGCGCAGGCCCGCGAGGGCGCCGGCCGCGAGCCCGACCAGGGCCACGATCGCCAGCCGGCCCGGCGGCAGCGCGAACGCGAAGGCGCTGGCGCTCGCCCCGTCGGACGCCTTCACCAGCACCCAGCCGAGGAAGCCGCCGAGCACGAGCCCGCCGGCCGTGCCGAACGCGGCGACGAGCACCGACTCCCAGCGGACCATCGCCCGCAGCTGCCCGCGGGTCTGGCCGACGGCGCGCAGCAGACCCAGCTCCCGGGTCCGTTCGTGCAGCGCCAGGGTGAGGGTGTTGGCGATGCCGAGCAGGGCGATGACGACGGCCAGGGCCAGCAGCGCGTAGACGAGCGTGAGCATCATGTCGATGCCGGACGCCGAGGACTGCGCGTACGCGTCGCGGGTCTGCACATCCGGATTGCCGTACGCCGCCGCGACCTTCTCGACCGCCTTCGTGCCGTCGGCCGCCGGGACGCCGTCCTTGAAGGTGACGGAGACCAGCCTGTCGGCGTCCTGCGTACGGTGCGGTGCCCAGGCCTCGCGCGAGATCACGTAGTCGCCTGCGAGCTCGGAGCGGCCGAAGACGGCGCGGACAGTGAAGGGTTCCTTCTTGCCGTCGGTGAAGGCGAGCCGTGCCGTGTCGCCGACCGCGAGGTGCTGCTTGTCGGCCTCGGTTCGGGTGATCGCGATGCCGTTCTTCCCGAGGTCGCCCATCGAGCCGCTGACCGTGCCGAGGTCGAACGACTTCGCGAGCGCGGCCGGGTCGGCGACGGTGAGCGCGCGCCCCTTGCCCTCGACGTCGGCGACGCCGCTGCCGAGGCCGACCGCCGTGGCCACCTCGGGCCGCTCGGCGATCGCGGGCGCCAGTTTCGGGCTGAGGCCACTGCCGCCCGCGCCGAAGGACGGGGTGGAGACGGCGACGTCGCCCGCGAAGGAGCGGTTCACGGTCTGGTCCATGGTCGCCTTCAGCGAGGCGCCGAAGACGGTGAACAGGGAGACCACCGCGACGCCGATCATCAGGGCGCTCGCCGTGGCGGCGGTGCGCTTCGGGCTGCGCAGGGCGTTGCGCCTCGCGAGCCCGCCGGTGACGCCGCGCAGCCGGTCGAGCGGCGCGCCCAGAGCCCGTACGGCGGACGTGGACGCGACGGGACCGAGCACGACGAACGACGCGAGCACCAGCACGGCGCCGACGCCCGCGAGGGTGATCGACGGGGACACCAGGACACCTACGAGGGTCACCGCGATCGCGGCCGCGCCCAGCACACCACCGATGACGGCGCGACGCCGCGAGGCACCGGAGTCGTCGACGGCGCTCTCGCGCAGGGCCGCCAGCGGCGCGGTGCGCCCTGCGCGCACGGCGGGCAGCAGCGCCGAGCCGACGCACACCACGATGCCGACGGCCAGCGGCAGCAGCATGGACAGCGGGCTGATCACCAAGTCCCCTTCGGGGAACGGGAATCCGATGGCCGGGAACAGCGCCTGGAGGCCGGCCGCGATGCCGATACCGCCCGCGAGTCCGGCGGCCGAGGCCACCACTGCGACGGCGGTCGCCTCCACCAGCGTCGCCGCCGCGATCTGTCGGCGGGCCGCGCCGAGCGCCCTCAACAGGGCGTTCTCGCGGGCACGTTGGGCCACGACGATGGCGAAGGTGTTGTGGATGGAGAAGGTCGCGACGAGCAGCGCGACACCGGAGAACACGAGGAGGAAGGTCGTGAACAGGGTGAGGAACTGGCCGGAGATCATGTCGGTGTTCTCCTGCGCCGACTCGTCACCGGTGATCGCCTCAACTCCCTTGGGGAGCTTGGCCGTCAGGTTCTCGACGAGCTCCTGCTGGCTGACACCGGGTCCCGCGCGCACTTGGATGGTGGAGGCCTCCCCCGGCTTCGGGGTGAGGTACTTCTCGGCGTCGGCGCGGGTCATGCCGGTGAAGGTGGTCTGCGCCATGCCGTCCTCGCCGCCGAAGGTGGCCAGGCCCACGATGGTGACCTTCACCGGATCGGGCGTGCGCAGCGTCGTGGTGTCACCGACCTTCAGATCGCCGGTCTTCGCGGCGCCGCGGTTGATGACGACCTCGCCGCTCTTGCGCGGAGTGCGACCGTCGGCGAGCTGGTACGCGTTGAGCTCGGGGTCGTCGATCCAGTTTCCGGCGAGGGTGGGCGGGCCCTGGCCGCCGATGGGTTCGCCGTGGGCGTCGACGAGTTGGCCCGCGCCCTGGATGTTCGGCGCGGCGGCGGCGACGCCCGGCACCTTCGCCAGGTCGTCGGCGAGCGAGGCGTCGACCGGGCGGCGGGTGCCCTGGCTCTCGCCGGGGGTGGTGATGACGTTGCCGGAGCGCACGACGGCGTCGGTGCCGCTGCTGGCGCCCGCGAACATCGAGTCGAAGCTCGCGCGCAGGGTGTCGCCCATGACGAGGGTGCCGGCGAGGAACGCGACGCCCAGCAGGACCGCGCTGAACGTTCCGGCGAAGCGCCGCTTGTGGGCGCGCAGCGAGGTGAGGCTGAGGCGGACGGAGGCGTTCATGACGGTTCACCTCCTTCCGTGCGAGCGGGACCGTCGAACGCCTTCATCCGGTCGAGGACCCGGTCCGCGGTCGGCCGTTCCATCCGGTCGACGAGGCGGCCGTCCGCGAGGAAGACGACCTCGTCGGCGTGGGCTGCGGCGACCGGGTCATGGGTGACCATGACGACCGCACGCGAGGCCTGCCGGGCCGTGTCGCCGAGGAGGCGGAGCACCTCGCCGCCGGAGCGGGAGTCGAGGTTGCCGGTGGGTTCGTCGGCGAAGACGACATCGGGGCGGCCCGCGAACGCCCTTGCCACGGCGACGCGTTGCTGCTGCCCGCCGGAGAGTTCGGCGGGCCGGTGGTGCAGCCGGTCGCCCAGCCCGACGACATCGACGAGCGCGTCGAGCCACTCGCGGTCGGGGCGTTCGCCCGCCAGGTCGATCGGCAGCGTGATGTTCTCGGCGACGTTCAGCGTCGGGACGAGGTTGAACGCCTGGAACACGAACCCGACGCGGTCGCGCCGCAGCAGGGTGAGGCGGCGGTCGTCGAGCGAGCCGAGGTCGGTGTCACCGATGTACGCGGCCCCCTCGGTGAGGGTGTCGAGGCCCGCCGCGCAGTGCATCAGGGTCGACTTCCCGGAGCCGGACGGGCCCATGATCGCGGTGAACCGTCCGGCCCGGAAGCCGACGCTCACGCCGTCGAGGGCGCGGACGGCGGTGTCCCCGGAGCCGTACACCTTGACGGCGTTGTCGACGCGCGCCGCGAGTGCGGTGGAGGTGAGCGTCGTGGCGGCGGTGGTCATGACGCGCCGTCCTTCGTCTTGCCGTCGACGCCGTACCGGCCGTGGTCGCCGTAGTGGCTGTCGTGGCCGAACTCCTCGTTCAGGACGGTGAGTCGGCGCCAGTACTCGTCCTCGTCGATCTCGCCCGCGGCGAAGCGCCGGCCGAGCACGGCGATCGGCGAGTTCTCGGCGAAGCGGGGGCCGGCGGGGCGCCACGGTCCGCGTCGGCCGCGCCATACGGTGCGGCGCAGCAGGGTGACGACACCGACGACGACGGCCGCCCAGATCAGCGGGAAGAACAGGATCCAGGGGCCGGGGCCGTTGCCGGGGCCGAATTCCGCGAGGGTCTGCATCCGACTCATCTCCTCTTGCCGGTGGCGCCGGGGCGGTGTGCCGGGCGTCCACTTGTGGTGATGACTCGAGCGTCCCGCCGGGAGGGGGTCCGGGTCGTCGTACGGCCAGCGGCACTGTGCGTACCTCCGCGGGAGTACGTGAGGGGTGCGGGGCTGCTCCCTGCCGCCCGGTCGACCCTGATGTGTGTCAGGGGCAGGGTCAGGGGCGGCTCCGGGGCGGCCCCCATGTGGGCGGGGCCTGCCTGGCCGGAAGATCGGAGCGTGCCCACATCGAGACGAGACACCTTCAGCCGCCGCTTGAAGTTCACCGGCCACAGCCATCTGCTCGCCCCCGCGGTGTGGACCACCGTGGTCGTGGCCATGATGGCGGCGTTGCTGGCGCCCCGGGACACCGACCCGGGGCTCAGCCCGCTGTCCCTCACCGTCAGCGACTTCGCGGCACTCGACCGCGGCGGGCCGATCGAGACCGCGATGGCCTCGCTCGGCCTCGTCTCGCTGCTGCTCCTCGTGGTGGCGAGGAAGCGGCTCCCGGCGATGCGCGGGCTGCCGTCCGTGCTGCTGGCGGTCTGGGGTGCGGGGCTCGTGCTCGCGGCCGTGGTGCCGACGGATCCGCTCACCACGCAGCTGACCGGGTCGGCGTATGTGCACCGGTACGCGTCCGTCGCGGCGTTCGCGGCGCTGCCGGCGGGCGGGCTCATACTGGCCGGGCGGCTCGGCCCGGCGGCGGGGCGGACCGCGTGGTGGTTGCGCGTGCTGTCCGTGCTCGCGGTGGCCGGGGCCGGGGTGATGGCGTACTCGGCGGGGCCGGGTGGCCGGGAGCTGATCGGTCTGGTGGAGCGGGTGATGCTCGGGTGCGAGGTGATCATGATCGGCGTGCTCGGCCGGTACGTTCAGCGCCTCACGCGTGGGGGCCGCGAGCGTGCCAGACTGGCGCCATGAGCAAGGCGGAGACCACGGACGAGTACATCGAGGGCTTCGACGATCAGGGCCGTGAACTGCTGGAGCAGGTACGCGCCTTGGCCCACAAGGCGGTCCCCGAGGCGGCCGAGGCCATCAAGTGGGGGTCCCCGGCCTGGATCCACCCGTCGGGGACGATCCTCTTCATGGTGAACGGCTACACGAAGCACGCGAACGTCGTCTTCACTCCCAGCACCCGCGCGGCGTTCGACGCCGACCTCGCCGACTTCACCACCGGCAAGGGCTCGGTGAAACTCCCGTACGGCCGGCCCGTGCCCGGCGACCTGCTGGGGCGGATGATCGCGTACCGGGTGCGGGAGCACGAGGTCGAGGGTGTGCGGTGGATGTAGCTGGGGCGTGACTCCCATGAGTGGCACATGAGTCGCACCTGAGTCGCCCCGGAGTCACACCCTCCCCTGCCATTGATTCTGTAACTACTGGTATGTACGGTGACACCATGGCCACCACCCAGGAGCGACTGATCGAGACCACCCGCGAGCTCCTGTGGGAGCGCGGCTACGTGGGCACCAGCCCGAAGGCGATCCTGCAGCGCGCGGGTGTCGGCCAGGGCAGCATGTACCACCACTTCACCGGGAAGCAGGACCTGGCGCTCGCCGCGATACGGCGCACCGGGGACGAGATGCGAACCACGGTCGACCGGGTGCTCGGCGGCGGGGGCCCGGCGTACGAGCGGATAGCGGCGTATCTGCACCGCGAGCGCGATGTGCTGCGCGGCTGCCCCGTCGGGCGGCTGACGATGGACCCGGACGTGATCACCAGCGACGCGCTGCGGGCGCCGGTCGACGAGACGATCGCGTACGTCGAGAGCCGGATCGCGGACGTCGTCCAAGAGGGCGTGGACAGCGGCGAGTTGGCGGCCCACCTGGTGCCGCGCGACATCGCGTCGACGATCGTGGCGACCGTGCAGGGCGGTTACGTGCTGGCGCGGGCGTCGGGCGACACGACGGCGTTCGACACGGGCGTACGCGGCCTGCTCGCCCTCCTCTCCCCCGCCGCATCCGCACCCCCGTCCCCCGCCACCGACCACTGAGGACGCGATCCATGCACGCGATGCAGTACGAGATCACGTTGCCCGCCGACTACGACATGAACATCATCCGCAGGCGGGTGGAGACCAAGGGCCACGCGCTCGACGACTTCCCCGGCCTCGGCGTCAAGGCGTATCTGATGCGGGAGCGCGGCGTGGACGGCTCGCCGGTGAACCAGTACGCCCCGTTCTACCTGTGGAACGCGCCGACCGGCATGAACGCCTTCCTCTGGGGCCCCGGATTCCAGGGCATCGTCGCCGACTTCGGGCGCCCCGTCGTCCAGCACTGGACAGGCATCGCGTACGAGGAGGGGGTCGCGGCCGCGGCGCGGGCACGGACGGCCGTGCGGCAGCGGACGCCGATCGAGGCTGGCGCCGACCTCCCGAAACTGACCGCCGAGGCAGTAGAGGGGACGGCGCAACTCGCCCAGGAACACGGCGTGTTGTTCGCCGCGTCGGCCATCGACCCCCGCACCTGGGAGCTGTTGACCTTCTCGGTGTGGGAGCACGACACCCCCAAGGCCCCCGGTGACCGCTACCAGGTCCTGCACCTCTCCCAGCCCGAACGCGACACCCTGCCGCGCGGACGGCAGTGGTGAGCGGCGCCGTCCGCGGCGTCCAGGGCGACCTGGATCCGGGGCAGTTGGGCATCGTCGACGCACACGACCACCTCTTCTTCCGCAGCCCCGTACTGCCGGGTCAGGAGCTGGACGACGCCGGGCTCGCCCGCCAGGAGCTGGAGGCGTACGCGGCCGTGGGCGGCGGCACCGTGGTGCAGTGGACGCCGTACGGGCTCGGCCGGCACGCGGCGGAGCTGCCCGCGCTCGCCGCCGCGACCGGGGTGCACATCGTGGCCGCCACCGGCATGCACCAAGCGGCCCACTACACCGAGGAGTTGCTGGCCGAGCGGCGCGACGACCTCGCCGAGGTCTTCGTGCGCGAGCTCACCGAGGGCATCGCCGACAGCACCGTACGCGCAGGCCTGATCAAGGTCGCCGGCGGCTTCCACACCCTCGACGCGCACGCCCGCTGGACGATGACGGCCGCCGCCGAGGCACACCACGCGACCGGGGCGCCGATCGCCGTCCACCTCGAGCTGGGCACGGGCGCGCTGGACGTACTCGACCTGCTCTGCGAGGAGTTGGAAGTGCCCGCGCACCGTGTCATCCTCGGCCACCTCAACCGCTCCCCCGACCTCGTGACGCAGCGGGAGGCCGCGGACTCGGGGGCGTACCTGGCCTTCGACGGCCCCTCGCGGACGAACCACGCCACGGACTGGCGGATGCCGGACGCCCTCGCGGCCCTGTCCGACGCGGGCCACGCGGACCGCCTCCTGCTCGGCGGCGACACCACGACCGCCGGAGCCCGCTCGGTGACCGGCGGCCCCGGCATGCCGTACCTGTTGCGCCGGGTGCGCCCGCGCCTCGAAGCGGTGCTGGGCGAGGAGGCGGTGGAGCGGATCCTGGTGGACAACCCGGCGCAGGCCTTCTCGGTCGAGTGGCGATGACGGGTGTGCGCGACCGGGATCACGTATTGCACTGGTCGATCCAAAACAGGTAGCGTTCTCGCATGGCCCGACCGAGGACGTTCGACGAGGAGCGGGCCCTGGACGCGGCGATGCACGCCTTCTGGGAGCACGGCTACGAAGCCACCTCCACACAGGACCTGTGCACCGCCACCGGACTGGGGCGCAGCAGCATCTACAACACGTTCGCCAGCAAACACGACCTGTTCACGCGCTCGCTGACCCGCTACATCGAGCGGATGACGGCGAACCAGCTGGAGATCCTGGAGGACGCGGAGAAATCGCCGCTCGACCGGATCCGTGCGCTGTTCGCGATGACGGTCGACACCGAGGCCGGGACCCGTAAGGACGGCCACAGCCGCGGCTGCCTCACCGTGAACACCACCGTGGAGTTCGCGGGGCGTGACCCCGAGTCGGCGCGTCTGGTCGAGCGGGATCTCAATGTCAGGCTCGCCGCCCTGCGGTCCGTGATCGCGGCCGGGCAGACCGACGGTTCGATCACCTCGAAGCGACCGCCGGAGGAGCTGGCACGCTTCCTCAACACCGTGATCGGCGGGATGCGCGTCTCCGGACAAGGGGGCGCCGACCGCGCCGCTCTCGAGGCCACGGCACACATCGCCCTGGACGCCCTCACGGGCTGAACTCCCCACCACAGTACGGCAGTTGAACCACAGTGGAGCACCCCGCCGCACACACCCATGTCCCTATTTTGTACTGCTCCATCCAAAACATGCCCCACCCGAAACCACTGTCTCCCGGAGGGACACCCATGCCACGCGCCGTATACGTCCTGGCCCTCGGCATCTTCGCCATGGTCACGAGCGAGTTCGTCGTCGCCGGTCTGATGCCGCAGATGGCGGACGGGCTTGACGCGACGATCCCGCAGATCGGGTATCTGATCACCGCCTTCGCCGCGGCCATGGCGTTCGGCGGGCCGTTCCTGACCGTCGCGCTCCTGAAGGTCCCTCAAAAGCGGGCCCTGATGGTGTTGTTCTCGGTGTTCCTCGCCGGCAACGTGCTGGCCGCGACCGCGTCGACGTACGCGGTGATGCTCGTGGCGCGGATCGTCACCGGCGTCGCCTCGCAGGCCTTCTTCGGTATCGGCCTCGCGATGTGCGCGCAACTCACCCGGCCCGAAGTGCGCGGCCGCGCCGTCTCCGTGGCGCTCAACGGGCTGATGCTCGGCACGCTGCTCGGGCTTCCGCTGGCCACGTTCATCGGCGACCGGCTCGGCTGGCGCGCCGCGTTCTGGGTGATCTCGGGGATCACGGTGCTCGCCGCGGCGGCGACGCTCGTCGGGGTGCCGGACGTACCGAGGGAGGCGGGGGCCGGTCAACTGCGGGCGGAATTCGGGGTGTTCCGGTCCGGGCGGCTGTGGTTCACGCTGTCGACCAGCACGCTCGTGATCGGCGCGACGTTCGCCGCGTTCAGCTACCTGGGCCCGATCCTCACCGAGATCTCCGGGTTCGGCGCGGGCACCGTGCCGCTCCTGCTGGTCGCCTACGGAGCCGCCACCGTCATCGGCAACACGGTGACGGGACGCCTCGCCGACCGGCACACCCTGACCGTGCTGCTGGCCGGGCTCGTCCTCAACTCCCTCTTCCTCCTGGGGTTCGCGCTGTTCGCCCAGGTGAGTGCGGCGGCCGTGGTGTGCATGCTGGGCATCGGCCTGGTGGGTGTCACCATGAACCCCGCGATGGTGGTGCGCGTGCAGCGCAGGGGGAACGCGGGGGCGCTGGTGAACACCGTGCACTCCTCGTTCATCACGCTCGGCATCGTCATCGCCACCTCGGTGGGCGGTGTCGTCATCGACGCGTACGGACTGCGGGCGCCCCTGTGGGTCGGTCTGGCGCTCGCGGTCGCCGGGATCGCCTCGCTCGTACCGGATCTGATGGCGCGCAGGGACCACGCGGCGAAGCCGCAGGAGCCGGTCGGGGAGCCCGTCGAGAGGCCCATCGGGGAGCCCGTCGGGGAGCAGGGCATGGAGGCCGTCTGCGTCACCCCCCGCTGAGCGCCCCCAGGGGATCGTCGAGGACCGGCTGCCAGGCCAGTTCCGCCGCGCCCACCAGGCTGTTGTGGTCCAGCGTCGACGCCAGGATCGGGACGCTGCCGCTGCGGCCCCACAGGCTGCGGTCCGCCACGACGGCCCGGAGGCGCTCGGGGTCGGCGTCGAGGAGGGTGCGGTGGAGGCCGCCGAGGACGATGCGGTCCGGGTTGAGGATGTTGACCAGGCCGGCGAGGCCGAGGCCGAGGCGGTCGATGAGGAGGGCGGTCGCCGCGCGGACGTCCGGGTCGTCCTTCGCCTCGGTCAGCAGGCCGCGGGCCTGTTCCAGGAGTGAGCCGCCGGGGTCGGGGGCGCGGCCCGCCGCCGTGAGGAAGGCGAGCGGGTCGGCCTCGACGTCCAGGCAGCCGCGGCTCCCGCAGTGGCAGGGGCGCCCCTCGGGGTTCACCGTGAGGTGGCCGACCTCCAGGGCGAGGCCCGAACTGCCGGTGTGCAGATGCCCGTCGAGGACGAGCGCCCCGCCGACACCACGGTGCCCGGTCGCCACAAGCAGCAGGTCGCGCGCGCCGCGTCCCGCGCCGTGCCGGTGCTCGGCGAGCGCACCCAGGTTGACATCGTTGGCCGCGAACGCCGGGATGCCCAGGCCCGCTTCCCGTACGCAGTCGGTGAAGATCTGCCGCACCGGCGCGCCCACCGGCCAGGCCAGGTGGAGCGGGTTGAGGGCGGTGCCGTCGGGTTCGGCGACCGCGGAGGGGACGGCGAGGCCCGCGCCCACGCAGCGTCGCCCCGTGGAGTCGAGGAGCCGGACGCCCGCCTCCACCACCGACCGCAGTACGTCCGCCGGGTCCGGGTCGATGATCTCGCAGCCCGGCGTGGTGGCGACGATGCCGCCGCCGAGGCCGACGAGCGCGGCCCGGTAGCCGTCGGAGTGGACCTGTGCCGCCAGCGCGACCGGCCCTTCGTCGGCGACGGAGAGGCGGTGCGAGGGGCGGCCCTGGGAGCCGGACGCCGCGCTCGGTTTCGCGTCGATGCGGATGAGGCCGAGCGCCTCGAGCTCCGCGGCGACGGCGCCCGCGGTCGCGCGGGTCACGCCCAGTTCCGCGGTCAGCACGGCGCGGGTGGGAGCCCGCCCGGTGTGGACGAGTTCGAGCGCGGGACCGAGCGCGCTGCGCCCCCGCTCCAGACGCGGTGGCCGCCCGGCCGTGTCGCCCGCCGTGTGGCCCCCGGTCCCGGAGGCCGCCTTGCCGCCGCCCATCAGCAACTCCTCGCCCTGATCACGCTCAGGAATGGTAGCCGGTGAGCGCCGCTTCGACGGCCGCACCTACAAGCCGCTGACCCGCAGCGTGATGTTGAGCCGCCCGCTCAGGCCGAGCCCGGGCGGCGCCGTCCCCGGCTCGGTCCTCGGCACCCCGTGGTACGCGAACCGTGATTCACCACCGAACACGAACAGGTCCCCGCTGCGCAGCTCGACGTCGGTGTACGGCTTCGTACGGGTCTCGGTGTTGCCGAACCGGAAGACGCAGGTGTCGCCGAGGCTGAGGGACACGACCGGCGCGGTCGACTTCTCGTCGCGGTCCTTGTGCATGCCCATGTGGGCGTCGGTGTCGTAGTAGTTGATCAGGGCGATGTCGTACGTCTCCTGCGGCGCCTCGCCGTAGGCGGCGGTGACCGCGCGGCGTCCGAGCGCGGCCAACTCGTCCGGCATGGGCTTCACGGGCGACCCGTCGCCGTCGACGACCGTGCGCGCGTACCCGTACGGGAACCAGTGCCAGCCGAGGCCGAACTGCCGGACCGACATGCGCCCGCCGCCGGGGGTGGTCACTTCTCTGAGCCCGGCCGGCGGCCTCGCCCACGCACGGCATTGTTCGAGCAGTTCCCGCTGCTCCTCGGCGGGGAGCCAGTCCGGCAGGTGCACGGCTCCCGGAGCGACGGCTCTGCGCTCACGGGCAAACAGCTCACTCATGCGTCCAGGCTATGCCGGGCTCCCGGCCGTCAATCAGCCCGGCCGTCAATCAGAAGTTGTTCCCATACCGGGGGCCGTGCGGCGGTGCCAGCGTCGTCGCCATGACGTTCTATCGACCGAAACCACGTACGGAACCACGACCGGCCCAGCGGCCGGCTCGCCCCGACACCGTCGAGGAATCCGGGCTGCACGCCAGGGGTTCCGCCCATGAGCTCTCGAGCGCCCCCGCCGAGCCTCCACCGGGGAGCATCCACGCGCGCGGCGGGGCGCAGTCCTCGTTCGAACCACGCGAGGAGGCGCCGCGCGAGGAGAAGCCGCGCGAGGAGAAGCCGCGCCCGGCACTGCTCGAAGAGACACCCCGCCAGGACCTGCCGGAGGCCCCGGCCGACAGCTACGCGGAGTTCGGCTGCGAGGTGAACGCCCTCGCCCCGGACCGCCTCCTCGACCACTACGCGCGGTCGCGGCTCCTCTACGCCGAGAAGGCGGCCCGGCTGGAGCCCTTCATGCCATTGGTCCTGGACAACTGGGAGCGGGCCGCCGCGGCGGGCAGTTCACTGCTGCGGGTGGTGTTCCGTCGCACGCCCGACGACGGTCTCGCCTCGATGGCGACGTGGCGCTGCACCTGGACCTGCTGGCACGCCCAGCACCTGGTCGGCTCAGGGCCGCCGGAGGCGGTGCGGGCCGTGATTCTGGCGAGCCAGAAGACGACGATGCGCGAGGGGCGTTTCGGCGCCGTCCAGATGTGGTTCCGGCCCGACCACCCTTATATGGGGCGGGTGTTCGGGACCCTGGGGGAATGGATGCCGCCCGGCACCGGCTCCGTCGAGCCCGGCGACTACCTGATGGTGCCTCTGCCGGTCGCACGTTCCCTGGCGGACCCGGACGACCACGACGCGTCGACGACCGAATGGGACGGCGCCGGGGCATGCGCCGAACTCGCCTCCCTGGCCGTCCGTACGCGCGGTGTCCTGTACGCACGGGCGGAGGAACTGTGGACGGACGACCTGCTGCTGACGGCGCTGGACCTTCTGTACCGCAGGGTCGGACTGCGACGCCGGCGCCGGATCTGGTTGCACCCGGACGAGCGGGGGCGGCTGTCGGGCGCGGCCCTCGCCCACGAAGGGCCGCTGGGGCTCAACCTGTCCCTCTTGGAGAACCGCCTCGACCTGCTCGTCGATCCCGGCCTGGACGCGGCGCGGGCCGAGCGGGTGGTCCGCAGGCTCCTGCCCCGGGCGTGCGAGGCCTACGAGTCGTTCCCGCTCGGTGCGATCCCGGTGGCCACCGACGCCAGGACGGGCCGGTTCCTGCGCGCGGCCGGGGCCGAGCCGGTCGCCCCGTACTCCCGGGCGATCTGGCTCGCCGAGGGATACGCCGACTTCTACCGGCACATCGACGAGCTGTACGGCCGGCCGGGAGCCGGGGCGGCATCGGAGCGGAGGGCCGGTCCGTGACTCGCCACGACCTCACGCAAGATCCGCCCGTGACGGGCCCGTACCTCATGGAGGACCCACGCGAGGCCGCCCGGCTTCAGGCGAAGGTGGACGCCCCGCGATGGGTGCGGACGCATCTGCCGCACGTCATGTCGCCGCGGGCGACGGTGCTCGACGTGGGCGCGGGCCCCGGGCACGTGGCCACCGCCGTCCTGCGGCGATGGCCGACGGCGATGGTGGTCGCCGTCGACACCAGCGCCGGACGGCTGGCCGCCGGAGTGCGCGAGGGCGGGACCGCGACACCCTGGCGCTGCTGCGCGGACGCCTGCCGACTCCCCTTCCCCACCGGCTCGTTCGACGTGGTCTACAGCCGGTTGCTGCTCCAGTACGTCGAGCGCCGCGGCGCGGCAGTCGCCGAGATGGCACGCGTCACCCGCCGTGGCGGGGCGGTCGTGCTGTTCGACCTCGACGGTCAGCTCGTCTGGCACGACCCCGTCCCCGCGGAGCTCGGCGCGCTGCTCGCCCGGGTCGCACCCGCGCTGCGGGCGGCCGGCTTCGACCCCCATGCGGGACGCGCGCTGTACCGGCTGGCTCGGGCGGCCGGACTGCGCGAACTCGCCGTCCGGGTGGCGCCCTATCACCTGATCGCGGGGCGGGTGGCGCCGGTCGAACGGGCCCACTGGGCACTGAAGTTGGACATCGCCCGTCCGTTCCTCGCGCACGCCCTGGGGTCACCCGCGGCGGCGGACCGGGCCGTCGCGGTGTTCCTGGAATTCCTCGAAGCCGAGGACACCCTGAGCTATTCCGTCGCCTTCACCGTCACCGGGCGCCGCCCCTGACACCCCGACACGGCCGGCGCGCCCTGGAGGGGAGCCCGCGCCGGCCGCCCGGATCGGTGGAAGGGATCAGCCGGGCAGGGCCAAGCTGTACCCATGAGGGATCTGTCGGTACGGGACTACGAGCAGATGCTCGACCTCGCGGCGGCCGTGTACGGCGGCCCGGGCCCCGGCCCGTCCTGGCCGCACCTGCTCACCGAACTCGGTACCTGCCTGCACGGTGATGTCAGCGTGCTGGTCGCCCTCCATTGGGACGCGGGCACCGGGCGGATGGTCACCGGGCACCCGGACTGGCTCAGCGGGCGGCCGATGAACACCCTCATCACCCGGCACATGCGGGCCCATCCGCTCATGCGTCTGTATGCCGCCGGACACAGCGGCCCGTTGACGCTCGACGACGTGGCCGACGCGAAGTGGTGGCACAGCGAAGCGCACCGGGCCGGCCGCGAGACCATCGGCGTCACCCGCCAGCTCGCCGTGCCGCTGCGGGCCCCGCCGGGAGTCGTGCGCACCCTGGTGATCGGGCGGGGCGGCTCGGACTTCGGCGAGCGGGACCGCGCCGTCGCGCGGCGCCTCCCGCCACTACTGACCGGGCTCGACGCCCATCTGCGCGGGCTCGAGGCACTGCGCCGCGCCCTGCCGGACGCGGGCCCGCCGTCGGCGCCGGAGCAGCGGGCCGCCACGTACGGCATCACTCCACGCGAGCTGACGGTGCTCGCGCTGCTGGCGCGCGGTCTCACGGCGGAGGCGACCGCCCGCAGACTGCACATCACCGTGCACACGGTGCTCAAGCATCGCGAACACCTCTACCGCAAGCTCGGCTCCCACGACCGGCTCACCACGGTGCTCCTGGCCCAGGAACTCGGCCTGCTGCCGACGCGGGAGGACGCTTCGTCGACGCCGTGACGAGGACGCCCGCCCGAGCCGTCAGTACGGCCGCAGCTCCCCCTTCTCCGCCGTCTTGCCCGGCCGCGCGCCCGTGTCCTTCGGGTACGAGACGTGGTCCGGGTCGCCGTCGGACGTGTAGCGGGCGAGTTTCCGCGCGGACAGCTGGTCGAGCCAGTGCGTGGAGCTGTAGTTGGCGTCCTTGCCCTTGGCGGGGGCCGAGCGGATGCGGGGGATCGCGGCCGGGTCGAAGGAGTCCGCATACGGGGAGGGTGCCGGGTTCGCGCCGACGAGGTAGACGCCCCGGTTCTTGTACGCCGTGCCGGACGCGCTGCCGGTCAGGGCGAGGTCGGCGGGCTCGGACTGGGCGCCGTACGGGAGGGCGAGGGAGCGGACGGTCGTGCCGGGGACGTCGCGCACGATCGAGCGCTGGCCCTCGGCGATCTGGTGGCGGACCTCGGAGGCGTCGCTCTGCGCGAGGTTGGCGTGGTCGAGGGTGTGGTTGCCGATCTCGAAGCCGTTCTTCTTCAGCCAGGTCAGGGCCTTCTTCTGGCCGGTGGCGGGGAACGCGTCGCCGTTCACGAAGAGCGTGGCGCGGGCCTTGAAGCGCGGGTGGTCGCGGGCGACGGCGCGCAGGACACCGACCGCGCAGTCGTCGGTGGGTTCGCCGTCGGCCCCGAGGCGGAGCTGGCTGTCGGTGGAGTCGTCGAAGGTAAGGACGACCGGGTGGGAACCGGCCGGGATGTCGATCCTCCCCGTCTCGTACTCGCCCGCGGTCACGGGCACGTACCCCTCGCGCACCAGGCGTTCCAGTTCGGCGCGGAGGTCCTTGGGTGTCCGGTCGTACGCGCTCTTCGGGTGCTCGAGGATCTGGTGGTACATGAGCACCGGCACGGCGCCCAGTTCGTTGGCGCGCACCTTTTCCGGTGCCGGAGGTTTGGCCGGTTTCGCTGCCCCGGACGTGTGTCCTGAGCCCGGGGAGTGGGAATCCTGCCGGTCACCGGCGGACTGCGGGGACTTGGCTCCGTCAGCCGGCGCATCACTCTCGGTACCACCGCAGGAGACCGCGGCCATCGCAAGGACCAGAGCAGATACGGCAGTTGTGCCGGACCGGTGAACACGAGACAGACGAGAAAAACGAAGAAGACGAGGACGACGAGGACGACGAGGACGACGCAGTAGACCACGACGCACGAGACCTCCTGGAGGATCTGCTGATGCGGCTCGACTGGAAGAACTGGCTCCGCTCCCCCACCTCCCGCTCATCCGGTTCCGTTTCCGACCCTGCGGCCAGTGCTTCCCCGGCGGGCTTCCCGCGCAGACGGCCGGTCATCCTCGTGTGCGTACTGCTCGCACTGGTTCTCGCCATAGGCGGCACACTCTCGCTACGCGCCGCACACGGAACCACCCTGAACCTCGTGGGCCTGCCGAACGACGGCAAGCTGGGCGCGCAGCTCCTGCGCACGGGGAAGTTCGAGGTCGCGGGCGCCGAGGGCGACGAACTCAAGGGCACCAAGGTCACCCTCGACGGCAAGCCCCTGCGGACCCGGGCCGCGCACGGCAGCGCCGGCACCCTCTCCGTCGACCTGGGTGACATCAAGGACGGCACACACGAACTGCGTGTCACCCACCCCGGTTCCTGGTCCACCGGTGACACCGAGGTCGTCCGAAAACTGACGGTCGACACCGAGGCACCCCGCCTCAAGGTGGCCGACACCAAGGCGGACGGCTTCCACGAGCCCGTCACCGTCAGGGGCACGGCGGCCGGCGCGCGGCGAATAGCCGTCGCGGGGCACACGGCGAAGCCCGCGAAGGACGGTGCCTTCGCGGTCCGGCTTCCGCGTCCGCCGGGACGTACGACGGTCACCGCGACGGACGCCGCGGGCAACACGGCCCGCCGGGAGGCCGAACTCACCGTGCACCGGCCGGTGTTGAAGGCCGTGCACGTCAGCGCCCAGGGGTGGGCCTCCGACGCGCTGCGGAAACCGGTCATGAAGATGCTGAAGCAGAAGAAGATCAACGCCGTGCAGCTCGACATCAAGGACGAGCTCGGCGAGGTCGGCTACGCCTCGAAGGTGCCCCTGGCGAAGAGCGTCGGCGCCGCCAAGGGGTACTACGACGCGAAGAAGGCCATCAAGGAGATCCACGCCGCGGGCGGCACGGTCGTCGGCCGCATCGTCGCCTTCCGCGACCCGATTCTCGCCACCAAGTCCTGGAAGTCCGGGCACCGCGACCGCGTGGTGCGGACCCCGGGCGGGGGCGCCTACAACGGCGGCAGCTACGGCCAGTTGTCGTTCACCAACTTCGCGAACAAGGAGGTGCGGCAGTACAACATCGACCTGGCCGCGGAGGCCGCGAGGCTGGGCTTCGACGACATCCTCTACGACTACATCCGCCGCCCGGACGGCCCGATCCGCAAGATGTCCTTCCCGGGCCTCGGTGACACCACGCCCGAGCGGTCCGTCGCCGATGTCGTCGGCGAGACCCGTGCCGCCGTCCGCAAGCACGACGCGTTCCTCGGTGTCTCGGTGTTCGGCATCGCCGTCGACCGGCCGAAGGAGATCGCCCAGGACGTCGGCATGCTCGCGCAGGAGGCCGACTACATCTCGCCGATGATCTACCCCTCGCACTGGGCCCAGGGCGAGTACGGCGTCTCCGACCCCAACTCCCACCCGTACCCGATCACCAAGCGCTCCCTCGCCGCCTTCGCGAAGAAGACCCGGCACACCGACGCGCAGATCGTCCCCTGGATCCAGGACTTCTCCCTCGGCGTCTCCTACGGCGACAAGGAGGTCCGCGCCCAACTCGACGCGGCCCGCTCCGACGGCATCAAGGGGTTCCTGCTGTGGAATCCGGGGGTGCGGTACCACGCGGGGGCGTTGGATTGACGGGCTGATGGATTGACGGGCTGATGGGCTGAGGTACGGGCGGTGCCATAAGCCGCGCACCGCCCCGACCAGCGCGCTCCCCTCAGCCGTACACCACTCCGATCAGCGCGCTCCCCTCAACCGCGCACCACCCCGATCAACTCGCTCACGGTGCGCACCATCGCCTCGCGTGCCACCTTGAGGTACTTGCGTGAGTCGACCGCTTCGGGGTGTGCGGTGAGGAACTCGCGGATGGCGGACGTCATCGCGATGTTCAGGGCCGTCCCCACGTTGACCTTGGCGATGCCGCCGCGGACCGCCGCCGCCAGCTCGTCGTCGGGCACGCCGGACGAGCCGTGCAGCACCAGCGGCACGTCGAGGCCGTCGGCGAGCCGTTTGAGCAGGTCGTGGTCGAGCGTGGCGGTGCGGGTGGTCATCGCGTGCGAGGAGCCGACCGCGACGGCGAGTGCGTCGACGCCCGTGTCGGTGACGTAGGCGCGGGCCTCGCCGGGGTCGGTGCGGGCGCCGGGCGCGTGCGCGTCCAGGGGCGCGGCGCCGTCCTTGCCGCCGACCTGGCCCAACTCCGCTTCCACCCATAGCCCGTTGGCGTGAGCCCAGTCGGCGGCGGCACGCGTCGCGGCGAGGTTCTCGTCGTAGGGCAGCCGGGCGGCGTCGTACATCACCGAACCGAACCCGGCGTCGGCGGCCTGGCGCAGGAGGTCGTCGCTCTCTACGTGGTCCAGGTGCAGGCCGACGTCGACGGGCGCCCCCTCGGCGGCGGCGACCGCGGCGCGGGACAGCGGCAGGAGTCGGCCGTAGCGGTAGCGCACGGCGTTCTCGCTGATCTGGAGGATGACGGGGGCGTCCACCGCCTCGGCGCCCGCGACGACCGCCTCGATGTGTTCGAGGGTGATCACGTTGAACGCGGCCACGGCGCCGCGCCGGGCCGCCGCCGCGCCGACGAGGGTCCCTGTTGCTGCGAGGGGCACTGCCCCTCCCTTCTCAAGTCCTGTACGGGGAAGGTCAGTTGGCGTCGAGGATCACCGAGCGGGTGAGGTGGCGGGGGCGGTCCGGGTCGAGTTCGCGGCGGGCGGCCACGGCGACGGCGAGGCGCTGCGCGCGGACCAGTTCGGCCAGCGGGTCGAGGCCGCCCTCGATCCAGAGCCCGCCGGTCGCTGCGACCTGCTCGGCGAGACCCTCGGGCGCCTCGCCGAGCATCCACGTCGCGGTGCCGGAGGTGGTGATGCTGATGGGGCCGTGGCGGTACTCCATCGCCGGGTACGCCTCGGTCCACGACAGGGAGGCTTCGCGCATCTTGAGCGCCGCCTCGTTCGCGAGGCCGACCGTCCAGCCGCGGCCGAGGAAGGTGAACTGCTCGCAGCCCACGAGGCCTTCGGGCAGCGGCTCGGCGAGCGCCGTGCGCGCGTCGGCGACCGCCTGCTCGGAGTGCAGGCCGAAGTGGGCGCGCAGGAGGGTCAGGGCGGTGGTGGCGAAGCGGGTCTGGACGACCGACTGCTCGTCCGCGAAGTCGAGGACGACCAGGTCGTCCGCGGCGTCCGCGATCGGGGTGGCCGGGTCGCCGGTGACCGCCGTGGTGCGGGCCCTGCCCCGGTGGGCGGCGAGGAGGTCGAGGACCTCGGTGGTGGTGCCGGACCGGGTCAGCGCGATCACGTGGTCGTAGGAGCGGCCTGCCGGGAACTCCGACGCGGCGAACGCGTCGGTCTCACCCTGTCCGGCCTGCTCGCGCAGCGCGGCGGCGGCCTGCGCCATGAACCACGAGGTGCCGCAGCCGATGATCGCCACCCGCTCCCCCGCCGCCGGCAGCGCCGCCTTGTGCCGGGTGGCGAGCCCGGCGGCCCGCGTCCAGCACTCCGGCTGGCTGTTCAGTTCGTGTCCGACGTGGCTTTCCTTGTGACCCGTCCGGCCCTGGTCGTCGCTCATGCCGTGCCCCCACTCCGCGGTTGGTCACGCCTCTGGGGGCGCGCTCACTGGATGCGTGTTCTTGCAAGATATAGCGAGCTTTCGCGCACAATCAAGCATTCGTGCGCATGCCGGTTAAGGTCGTGCCACCGACGTGCCACCGAATGCGCCACCGCACGTACCACCGAACCGAACGACGAGTTGGAGCCGCCGATGTCCCGCGACGCCCGCTGGAAGTCCCTCCTGGAACTGCTCGTCGAGCGCGGGCGCCTGGACGTGGAGGACGCGGCGAGCGAGCTCGGCGTCTCCGCCGCGACCATCCGCCGCGACTTCGACGGGCTCGCCGAGCAGCAGATGCTGGTGCGCACCCGCGGCGGCGCCGTCGTGCACGGCGTCAGCTATGAACTCCCCTTGCGCTACAAGTCCGCACTCGGCGCCGCCGAGAAGCAGCGCATCGCGAAGGCCGTCGCCGAACTCGTCACACCCGGCGAGGCGGTCGGTCTCACCGGCGGCACGACCACGACGGAGGTGGCGCGGGCGCTCGCCGTCCGGCCCGACCTCGCGTCCGGGACGCCCGCCCTGACGATCGTCACGAACGCGCTCAACATCGCCAACGAGCTCGCGGTGCGGCCCCAGTTCAAGATCGTGCTCACGGGTGGGGTCGCGCGCCCGCAGTCGTACGAGTTGATCGGCCCGCTCGCCGACGGCGTGCTCGGCCAGGTCACGCTCGACACGGCGGTGCTCGGCGTCGTCGGCCTCGACGTCACGCACGGCGCGTCCGCGCACGACGAGGCGGAGGCGGCGATCAACCGGATGTTGTGCGAGCGGGCGGAGCGCGTGGTGGTCGCGGCCGACTCCAGCAAGCTGGGCCACCGGGCGTTCGCCCGGATCTGCGACGTGGCGCAGGTGGACGTCCTCGTCACGGACACGGCGGCGGACAAGGCGACCCTCGGCCGGTTCGAGGAGGCGGGCGTCCGGGTCCTCACCGTGTAGCCCACACACCTACCGGCACTCACCGTGTACCCCACACACACCTGCCCGTACTCACCGTGTAACCCGCACACACCCGCGGGCAAACCCCCTTGTTCGGCACCGGAGTCCCGTCCTACTCTGACTTTGTGCCGCTACTGAACAAACTCGGGACCGTCAACGCCGACGACCCCCGCGCCGCGTCCCTGGCCCGTCTGCGCCTGGCCCTCACCGCGTTCTTCGCGCTCGACGGCTTCGTCTTCGCCGGCTGGGTGGTGCGCATCCCCGCCGTCAAGGCGCAGACCGGGGCGTCCGCGAGCGCCCTCGGCCTCGCACTGCTCGGCGTCTCGGCCGGCGCCGTGATCACGATGATGCTGACCGGACGGCTGTGCCGGCGCTTCGGCTCGCACGCGGTGACCGTGGCGTGCGGCGTGCTGCTCCCGCTGACGGTGATCCTGCCGCCGCTCACGCACTCACCCCTCGCGCTCGGCCTCGTCCTGCTGGCGTTCGGCGCGGCGTACGGCGGCATCAACGTGGCGATGAACAGCGCCGCCGTCGACCTCGTCGGCGCCCTCGGCAGGCCGATCATGCCCAGCTTCCACGCCGCGTTCAGCCTCGGCGGCATGGTCGGCTCGGGCCTCGGCGGCCTGGTCGCGGCACATCTGACACCCACCAAGCACCTGATGGCGATCGCCGTACTCGGCCTGGCCGTCACCGCGTGCGCCGCACCGACGCTGCTGCGCCACCCGGCGCCGGGCCCCGTGGACCGGGCGCCCGACACCGAGGCCCCCCGCACCGGCACACGTATCGACAACCGCACCCGCCTCCTCGTCCTGGTCTTCGGCCTCATCGCGCTGTGCACGGCGTACGGCGAGGGGGCGCTGGCCGACTGGAGCGCGCTGCACATGGAGCAGGACCTGCACGCCCACCCGGGCATCGCGGCGGCCAGCTACTCGTGCTTCGCGTTCGCCATGACGATCGGCCGGCTCACCGGCACGTCCCTGCTCGAACGGCTCGGCAGAACACGGACGTTGGTGGCCGGCGGCCTCACCGGCGCGGTCGGCATGCTGCTCGGTTCGCTGGCGCCCACGGTGTGGCTCGCACTCCTCGGTTTCGCGATCACCGGGATCGGCCTGGCGAACCTCTTCCCCGTCGCGATCGAACGGGCCGGGGCGCTCGCCGGGCCCACGGGCGTCGCGGCCGCGTCCACGCTCGGCTACGGCGGCATGCTGCTCGGCCCGCCCGCCATCGGCTTCATGGCGGACTGGTTCTCCCTGTCCGCGGCCCTGACGAGCGTGGCCTTGCTCGCCGCGGTGGCGGCCACGATCGGCTTCGCGACGCGGCGGGTGGCGACGACGTAGACCACGTCATGGAATGGGCTTGCGTGGGCCCACACGTGTCACGGCAGACTCCGCGTATGCAGATTGCCGAACATATTCGAATCGTCGACGACGAGGGCCAGTTGCTGGCCGCGGCTGCCGAGGAGGCGGGCGTCGACGCCAAGGTGTCGACGTGCCCCGGCTGGCAGGTGCGCGATCTTCTACGTCACCAGGGTGCGGTGCACCGCTGGGCCAACTCGTACGTGGCGGAGGGACTTCAGGAGCGCCACCCCCTGGAGGACCGCTCCGACCTGGACGGCGACGCCCTGCTCTCCTGGTACCGCGAGGGACACCGCCAGCTGGTCGACACCCTGACGAACGCCCGTACCGATGTGGACTGTTGGGCCTTCCTGCCCGCACCTTCGCCGCTGGCGTTCTGGGCCCGGCGCCAGGCGCACGAGACGACGGTGCACCGGGTGGACGCGCAGTCCGCCCTGAACCGCGCCACCCACGAGGAACCCGACCCGCTCACCCCTGAGTTCGCGGTCGACGGGATCGACGAGCTGCTCATCGGCTTCCACGCCCGCAAGCGCAGCCGGGTGCGCTCGGACGTTCCCAGAACCCTGCGCGTACGGGCCACGGACGCGGGCGCGGACGCCGTGTGGACGGTACGGATCACACAGGACCCGCCGGCCGCCGAGCGCGGCGCCCCGGACGAGGCGGAGTGCGAACTCTCAGGTCCCGCCGCGCGGGTGTACCTGGCACTCTGGAACCGGCTGCCGTTCCCGGACGTGAGCGGGGACCCGGCACTCGCCGCGCTCTGGCGGGAGCACTCGGGGGTCTGACGGGCGCGCCGTCGCGACCGGAATCAGCCCAGCCACCCCGGCCGCACGAGCCCCGACTCGTAGGCCAGGACGACCAGTTGGGCCCGGTCGCGGGCACCCAGCTTCACCATCGTGCGGCTCACGTGGGTCTTCGCGGTGAGCGGGCTGACGACGAGGCGGCGGGCGATCTCCTCGTTGGACAGGCCGATGCCGACGAGCGCCATCACCTCCCGTTCCCGCTCGGTCAGTTCGGTGAGCGGCGCGACGGTCTCCGGCTCCTTCGAGCGCGCCGCGAACTCGGCGATCAGGCGGCGGGTGACGCCCGGCGAGAGCAGCGCGTCACCATGAACAACCGCCCTTACGGCGCGCAGCAGTTCCTCCGGCTCGGTGTCCTTGACGAGGAAGCCGGAGGCCCCGGAGCGGAGGGCCTCGAAGACGTACTCGTCGAGCTCGAAGGTGGTGAGCATGACCACCTTCACCGCCTCCAGGCCGGCGTCCTCGCCGATCCGCCGGGTCGCCGCGAGGCCGTCGAGCAGCGGCATGCGGATGTCCATGAGCACGACGTCGGGGCGCAGTTCACGCACCAGGCGCACCGCTTCCTCGCCGTCCGCGGCCTCGCCCGCGACCTCGATGTCGCTCTGCGCGTCGAGCAGCGCCCGGAACCCGGCGCGGACGAGTGACTGGTCGTCGGCGAGCAGTACGCGGATCACTTCGGGGCCTCCCGATTCGTGGCGGTGAGGGGCAGCCGGGCGACGACGCGGAAGCCTCCGTCGGCGCGCGGGCCCGCCTCGATCGTGCCACCGAGGGCGGCGGCTCGCTCGCGCATCCCGGCGAGCCCGTTGCCGCTGCCGCCCGCGTCGGCGTGGGTCGAGGGGCCGTCGTCGTCGACGGTGAGGGTCAATGCGTCGTTCCCGTACGAGAGTTGTACGCGCGCGTGGCGTGAGCCCGAGTGCCGTACGACGTTGGTGAGCGCTTCCTGCACGATGCGGAACGCGGCGAGGTCGGCGCCCGGCGACAGTGCGGGCGGCACGGTCGGCGTTCCCTCGGTGGTGACGTCGACGGTGAGCCCGGCGCCCGCCGCCTGGTCGACGAGTTCCGGGAGGCGGTCGAGGCCGGGCGCGGGTGCGCGGGGCGCGTCGCCGGGGGCCCGGAGGGTGTCGAGAACCTGCCGCACCTCTCCCAGCGCCTCCTTGCTCGCGCTCTTGATGGTGGTCAGCGCGGTACGGGCCTGCTCCGGGTCGGTGTCGAGCAGGGCGAGCCCGACGCCCGCCTGCACATTGATCACGGAGATGGAGTGGGCGAGCACGTCGTGCAGTTCGCGGGCGATGCGCAGGCGTTCCTCGTCGGCCCGCCGCCTGGCCGCCTTCTCCCGCTCTACGCGCGCGTGCTCCCACTGTTCGCGCCGCACCCGCGCCAGCTCGGCGATCGCCATGATCGCGAGCACCCAGGCCGCGACGATCCCCTCCTGCGCCCACGGGGCCGCCCCGTCGCCGGAGGGCGGCAGATACGCGTACAGCCAGTGCCCGATGAGCAGATGCCCCGCCCAGAGCACCCCGACGGCCGTCCAGGCCGCCCACCGGCGCCCGGCCACGATCGCGGAGAAGCACGCGAGGCCCACGAGCAGGAACACGGGACCGTACGGATAACCGGCACCCAGGTACACGGCCACGCACACCGTCGTACCGAACGCGACGGCGACCGGGTACCGCCGGCGCCACAGGAGCAGCACGCCCCCGACGAGCATCAGCAGCCGCGCGAACACGTCCAGGTCCGCGCGCTCACCCACCTGCCCGTGCGCGGCGAAGTTGGTCCCCACGAGGACGAACGCGGTGACGAGCAGCGTGGACCGCCACGGCCACCGCCGGTCGCCCTCGGCGGAGCCACGCCCCCACCGGTCGCGCAGCCACGGTGGCCCGCCCCGCTGCCGGGGCGGGCCACCGTCACGTACGCGCTGCTCGTCCATGCCGCCACGCTAAGCGCCGGGGGCGGTGTCGGGCGTCCGCCGTGCGAGGTGATCACGCGTACTTCCGCGGGAGTACGACTACGTGGAGAGCCCGACGTCCCGGGCGAGGCGCGACACGGCGTGGGCGAAGAAGGCCGCTCGGTCGTCGACGACGCGGTTGAACTGGCCGAACAGCTCGAAACCGATGAGCCCGAACAGCTGCGCCCACGCGGCGACGAGTGCGGCCACCACGCCCGGCGGCAGGTCCGGCGCGAGGTCCGCGGCCATGCGCTCGGCCTCGGCCCGCAGCTCGCCGGAGAGCTCGGGCTCCGCCACGCCGCCGCCCTGGTGCGCGTCGCGGACGATCCCGATGAGCAGTTGCCCGACGCGGGCTGCGGCCCTGACCGTGCTGTCCGGAGCCGTGTATCCGGGCACGGGGGACCCGTAGATGAGGGCGTACTCGTGCGGGTACGCCAGGGCCCAGTCCCGTACCGCCCCGCACACGGCGTTCCAGCGCTCAGTGGCCGACGACGTCAGGACGAAGCCGACGTCGGCGCCCTCGGCGGCCTCGCCCAGGGCGTCGTACGCGTCGATGATGAGCGCGGTCAGCAGGTCGTCGCGGCTGGGGAAGTAGCGGTACAGGGCCGAGGAGACCATGCCGAGTTCGCGGGCGACGGCGCGCAGCGAGAGTTTGGCCGCGCCGCCTTCGGCGAGCTGTCTGCGCGCCTCGTCCTTGATGGCGGCGGTGACCTCCTGCCGGGCGCGGGCGCGGGCTCCTTGGGCGGCACTCGTGGCTCGTGGGGGTGTGCTGCGGCTCGTACTCATGCGTCGAGTGTTCCACGAATACGGAGCGGTGCACACATCACAGTGCGCCGCTCAAAAAAGAGAGCACTGCTCTTGCTTTGGATCACCGAACGCGTGCAGACTGCTCTCAAGCGAGAGCACCGCTCACACTTTTCCTGGAGGACCTCATGTCCGAGTCCGTGCACGTCCAAAAGCCCGGCTGGTTCACCGTGAACGTCATGAACAAGGCGGTGGCGTGGCTGACCCGCCGAGGCCTCAGCCTCTGGGGATCGCGCGTCCTCGCCGTCCGGGGCCGCAAGAGCGGCGAGTGGCGCACCACGCCGGTCAATCTCATGACCGTGGACGGCCGGCAGTACCTCGTGGCCCCGCGCGGCCACGTCCAGTGGACCCACAACATGCGGGCCGCGGGCGGCGGGGAACTGCGCCTGGGCAAGCGGGCCGACGCCTTCACCGCGATCGAGGTCACGGACGACGACAAGCCCGCCCTGCTGCGCGCCTACCTCAAGCGCTGGAAGGCGGAGGTCGGGGTGTTCTTCAACGGGGTGGGGCCCGACTCCCCCGACGCCGAGCTGCGCCGGATCGCGCCGGACCACCCCGTCTTCCACATCACGTTCAAGTGACCCAGGCGACCGTCAGCGGTCGAGCCGCGACAGCGCCCGCCCCGCCACCGGATGCGTCCGCACGAGCTCGCCCAGGGAGGACGAGCCCCGCGTGATCCTCGCGAACGCGTTCCACGCGGGACGCAGCGAGGTGAGCGCGGCGTGCAGCAGCCCCGGCTTGCGCTCGAAGACCGCCAACATGCTCTTGCCGACCGCCATTTCGACGCCGAGCCCGGCCTTGACGGCGAACGCGTAGTTCAGCGCCTGGCGCCGCGCGTCCACCGCGTCGTGCGCCTCGGCGACGCGCACCGCCCACTCCCCCGCGAGCCGCCCCGAGCGCAGCGCGAACGAGATGCCCTCCCGGGTCCACGGCTCCAGGAGTCCCGCCGCGTCCCCGCACACCAGGACGCGGCCGCGCGAGAGCGGCGAGTCGTCGGCGCGGCAGCGCGTCAGGTGCCCGGACGAGATCGACGGCTCGAAGCCGGCGAGCCCGAGGCGCGCGATGAAGTCCTCCAAGTACCGCTTGGTGGCGGCCCCTTCCCCCTTGGCCGCGATCACGCCCACGGTGAGGGTGTCGCCCTTCGGGAACACCCACCCGTAACTGCCGGGAATCGGCCCCCAGTCGATGAGGACCCGCCCCTGCCAGTCCTCGGCCACGCTCTGCGGTACCGGGATCTCGGCCTCCAGGCCGAGGTCGACCTGGTCCATCTCCACGCCGACGTGCGCCCCGATCCGGCTCGCGCTGCCGTCGGCGCCGACCACGGACCGCGCCAGGATCGTCTCGCCGCCCTGCAGCCCGACCGCTACGGTGCGCCGGTCGGGCACGGCGCTGCCGTGCTGCTCGACGCTGGTCACCGTGACCCCGGTGCGCAGCTCGGCGCCCGCCTTCTGGGCGTGCTCGACGAGCTGGGCGTCGAACTCGGGCCGGTTGATGAGCCCGAACAGCATCTTCTTGGAGCGCCGTGTGCGGGTGTACCTGCCGTTCAGTGAGAACGTCACCGCGTTGATCCGGTCCTTGAACGGCAGCACGAAGCCGGGCGGCAGCGCGTCCCGAGAAGGGCCGATGATGCCGCCGCCGCACGTCTTGTAGCGCGGCAGTTCGGCCTTCTCCAGGAGGAGCACCCGACGCCCGGCGCTCGCGGCCGCGTGCGCGGCGGAGGCGCCGGCCGGGCCCGCGCCCACGACGACGACGTCCCACACGCTCCCGGAGGGCCCGCCGTCGCCCGTCTCGTTGCCGTCCGTGCCGTCCGTCGCCGGATTCTCGCTGCTCACGATGGTCTGCTGCTCCCGTTTCGGCCATCTTGGAATGCCTGCCGCACCTGTCCCAGGCATCCTACGGCGGGCAGTGCGTCGGCCCTCTATGGGAGGATCTTCCGCACACCCTGCACAACGTCGCACCTACGAGGAGCGTGCCCATGTCGCCGCATCCGATCGCCGAGACCGTCGCCTCGCTCATGCCGAGGGCCAAGACGGAGCTGACCGAACTGGTCGCTTTCAAGTCGGTGGCGGACTTCGAGCAATACCCGAAGAGCGAGAGCGAGGGCGCCGCCAACTGGGTCGCCGACGCACTGCGCGCCGAGGGTTTCCAGGACGTCGCACTGCTCGACACCCCGGACGGCACGCAGTCGGTGTACGGATTCCTGCCCGGCCCCGCGGGCGCTCCCACGGTGCTGCTGTACGCGCACTACGACGTACAGCCGACGCTGGACGAGGCGGCGTGGGTGACGCCCCCGTTCGAGCTGACGGAGCGCGAGGACGGCCGCTGGTACGGGCGCGGCTCGGCCGACTGCAAGGGCGGCGTGCTGCTGCACCTGCTGGCGATCCGCGCGCTGAAGGCGAACGGCGGGGTGCCGGTCAACGTCAAGGTGATCGCGGAGGGTTCCGAGGAGCAGGGCACGGGCGGCTTGGAGCGCTACGCCGAGCAGCACCCCGAGCTGCTCACCGCCGACACGATCGTCATCGGTGACGCGGGCAACTTCCGTGTCGGCCTGCCGACCGCGACGGCGACGCTGCGCGGCATGACGCTGGTCCGCGTCCAGGTCGACACCCTCGAAGGCAACCTGCACTCCGGCCAGTTCGGCGGCGCCGCCCCTGACGCGCTCGCCGCCCTGGTCCGCGTCCTGGACTCGCTGCGCGCCGAGGACGGCTCGACGACCATCGACGGACTGGACTCCGCCGAGTCCTGGGACGGCCTGCAGTACGACGAGGACGCGTTCCGCAAGGACGCGAAGGTGCTCGACGGGGTCGGCCTGATCGGCTCCGGCACGGTCGCCGACCGCATCTGGGCGCGCCCCGCCGTCACCGTCCTCGGCATCGACAGCCCGCCGGTCGTCGGCGCGACGCCGTCCGTGCAGGCGGGCGCCCGCGCGCTGATCAGCCTGCGCGTCCCGCCGGGCGCCGACGCCTCGGAGGCCACGAAGCTGCTCATGGCGCACATCGAGGCGCACACCCCGTGGGGCGCCCGGGTCGCGGTCGAACAGGTCGGCCAGGGCCAGCCGTTCCGCGCGAACACCGCGAGCCCCGCGTACGCGGCGATGGCCGACGCCATGGCGCAGGCCTACGACGGCCAGGAGATGCAGTACGCGGGTCAGGGCGGCTCGATCCCGCTGTGCAACACGCTCGCCTCGCTCTACCCGGAGGCGGAGATCCTGCTCATCGGCCTGAGCGAGCCGGAGGCCCAGATCCACGCGGTCAACGAGTCGGTGTCCCCGGAAGAGCTGGAGCGCCTCTCGGTGGCGGAGGCCCTGTTCCTCCAGAAGTACGCGGCCGCCAACTGACCCCGAACACTCCCGTCTCTGCCCTGAGCCAAGTCGTACGCGGCTCGGGGCACGGGGCTCGTACGGTCGCGGCATGGACACCGCGGACACGTACCCGATCACCGAGGTCATCGACGTCACACCCCGGCTCCGGCTGCTGCGGTTCGCCGTCGGCCAGGCCTGTCTTTGGCGCGACGCGGACGGGTTGACGCTCATCGACGCTGGCGCGGCCGGCGCCGCGGACCCTATCGCCGACGCCGTACGCGCGTGGGGGCACGAGCCCGGCGACGTACGGCGGATCGTGCTCACGCACTTCCACGAGGACCATGCGGGCGGGGCCGGGGAGTTCGCGCGCCTCAGCGGTGCCGAGGTGTCCGTGCACCGGCTCGACGCCCCGTATGTGCGCGGCGAGGCGACGGGGCCCGAGCCGGTCCACGAGGACTGGGAACGGCCTCTGCACGCCCAGGCCTTGGCCCAGCTCCCGCCGCCTTCGGCCGCCCCTGTGCTCCCTTACTACGTAAGGGAGTTGGACGACGGTGACGTGCTCGACTTTGGTGACGGCGCGCACGTCGTCGCGGCGCCGGGACACACCGAGGGGTCGATCGCGATCCATCTCCCCCGGCACGGAGTGCTGTTCACCGGCGACGCGATCGCGGCGTCACCGCTGGACGGGCAGGTGATGCTCGGCGTGTTCAACCTGGACAAGGAGGAGGCGATCGCCTCCTACCGGCGGCTCGCCGAACTCGACAGCGAGGTGGCCTGCTTCGGGCACGGCGATCCAGTGGTGGGCGGGGCGGGCTCGGCGCTGCGGGCGGCGGCGGCGCGCGCTCACCCCACCGGGACCCCGGCCTCCAAGTAGTGGGCGGCGCCGCGCTCGCGCGCCCTGAGGGCCCAGCGCAGCCGCTCGAACCGTACGGGCGGCAGCAGCGCGGCCGCCTCGCTCTCCGTGACGAAGCGCCACGCGCGCAACTCGGGGCCCGGCAACAGCACTTCGCGTGCACGCGCGCCCGTGAGCCGGCCGCCGTCGAAGAGGAGCCGCAGCCCGCCGTAGCCGGGCGGCGCTGGCGCCTCCCAGTCGACGACCAACAGCCTTGGTACGTCGTCGAGTTGGATCCCCGTCTCCTCCGCCACCTCGCGCACGCCCGCGCGCGCGGGTGCCTCGCCCGCCTCGACGACGCCGCCGGGGAACTCCCAGCCCGGCTTGTACGTGGGGTCGACGAGCAGCACCCGGTCCTCGTCGTCGAAGAGCAGCACACCCGCGGCGACCGTCTCCGCGGTGGGCTCGGGCGTCTGCACGATGTCGCAGGACGGCGCGTCCCCGGTGCGCAGCGCGGCAGCGATCCGGACGGCGGTCTCGTACGGGGACAGGGCGCCGTTGTCGACGGGGTAGGCGTCGGCGGTGAGCCAGCCGGCGAGCGCGGCCCGGTACGGCTCGATGTCGGCGGGGGCCTCTCCGGCGGGGTCACGGGCGCGCAGGATCGTTTCCCCAGGAGCAAGGAGCACATGACACACAGGAATCCGCCGGGCCGCGAGCCCACCGAAGACCTCGTCGCGGTACTCCTCGCGGAGCAGCCCCATCGGCACCACGAGCACGCCGCCCAGCTCGGCGAGGAGCGCCGCGGCGGTGTCGACGACGAGGCGCCGCCAGATCGGCAGGTCCTGATGGTCGCTCACCTCGGCGAGACGCTTCGCGGGCAGCAGCCGCTCCAGCTCGCCGTCGATCACCTCGGGGTCGAAGAGTGTGCTGTCGGGGATCAGGTCGATCAACTCCCGCGCCGCGGTGGTCTTCCCCGCGCGGGACGCCCCGTTGATCCAGACGATCACGGCTCCCCCTCATCCATCGGCCCCCTGTGGCTTGCCCGCAACACCCTGTCACGGAAACCAGCCGCTGATGAGGGGATCGATGTATACGCCAGCGACCTCGCCGGGGAGTTCGAAGGCAGACTCCAGGGTCCTCGTACGGCGAGCCCGCCCACCGCCCAGGGAAGTCACGGCAGGCGGGCCCTGTGTACCAGGCGGTCGCACGCCATGACACCGCCCGCACGACTCCGGGTATCGGGGGGAGCCCCGGAGCCGCAAACGGGAGACCCGTCGGCCGGATGACGCCCACCGCTGCCCGACGGTCGACGACCGGCCCTGATCATGACCTCCCGCGTTTTCTTCGAGCCAGTCAAGCGCGCCCCGACGGAGTGCGACACCGTGTGTGCACGTCCGGTGACGGTGCGGAGTTCACACGGGGTGTGCACGGAACACACGGGTAGCGTCTCTAGCGGAACACCCCTTAACGTCAAGCGATTTCGGAGTTATTCACCCCATCAAGTGACGTGGGCCGCTCATGAATCGTTACGCCGCCGCAGCGAGGGAACCCTCCGACTAGCGTGATCGACCAGGCACCCTGGACCCCGGTGACCTCGTTCCGCCCGCCCGGTACCGCCTTCGGACCCGGTCGGGCTCGTGACCCGGGGGGCCAGATGCTACAGAGCGGGCAACAGGACTGCGCTTTCGGCGCGTTCGGCGCCATCGACATCACATCTGCACCAGAGGACGGTGTCCCCGCACCCCGGCTGCGCATCGTCGGGGACTGTGCAGTGGTCGAACTGACCGGCGAGATCGACATTCTGACGTTCCTTCAGATCTCGCCGCTCCTCAACTCGGTGGCAGCCAGGCCCTACCGCGTGGTGGTCGTCGACCTGACCGGCACCACGTTCTTCGACTGCTCCGGCCTCAGACTCCTGGAGCTCGCCGCGGAAAGGGCCCGCGAGCACGACGGCCGCGTCACCGTGGTCTGCCGCCACCGCCTCACCCTCCGCCTCATTTCCCTGGGCGGCCTGACCGGGCTGCTGGCGCCGGCCTGGACGGTGGGCGAGGCGGTGCGCAGGGACCGACAGCTGCCCGGATAGTGGACGAGGACGTGGCGAGTCCTTCCGTACGGGGCGAGGTCGGACTCACCCCATAACGAGGGCGTGCCCACCGGTGCCTCAAACCGCCTGCCTGCGCACCCCGTTCACGCCCGGCCCCACACGCAGCGCCGCTGCCGCCGCGCCCACGAGACCGGCGTCCGTACCCGTCGACGCCGGGGCCACCGTGAGGCCCTGCACGAAGGAGAGCGTGGCGTAGTCGCGCAGCGCGCGGCGCAGGGGCGTGAACAGCACGTCGCCGGCCTTCGCCACGCCACCGCCGATCACCGCTATGTCGATCTCCACGAGCGTCGCCGTCGCCGCGATACCCGCCGCGAGCGCCTGCGCCGCGCGCTCGAAGGAGGCGATCGCCACCGCGTCCCCGGCGCGGGCCGCACGGGCCACCGCGGCGGCGGTGGCGTCGCCGTCGGACCCCGGCTGCCAGCCCTCGGCGAGGGCGCGGCGGGCGATGTTGGGGCCGCTGGCGATGCGCTCTACGCAGCCGCGCGCGCCGCAGGGGCAGGGGTCGCCGTCGAGGTCGACGCTGATGTGGCCGATGTGCCCGGCGTTGCCCGTCGGGCCGGGGTGCAGTTCGCCGCCCAGGATCAGGCCGCCGCCGACCCCGGTCGACACGACCATGCACAGCGCGTTGTCGTGGCCCTGGGCCGCGCCCTGCCAGTGCTCGGCGGCCGTGATCGCCACGCCGTCGCCGATCAGCTCGACGGGCAGCTCGCCCGTCACCGCGCGAACCCGGTCGACCAACGGGAATCCGCGCCAGCCCGGCACGTTGACCGGACTGACCGTGCCCCGCGAGCGGTCCACGGGGCCGGCGCTGCCGATGCCCACGGCGCGCACCCGGGGCCACAGGGCGGAGGCGGTCAGCTCGCCGAGGACCTCCGCCACCGCGCCCATCACCGTCTCGCCGTCCTCCTGCGCGAGGGTCGGCCGCTGCGCTCGCAGGAGGAGGTGGCCCCGGTCGTCCACAAGGGCACCGGCGATCTTGGTGCCGCCGATGTCGAGCGCGGCGACGAGGTCCATGTGCATCAGTGTCTGTTCCCCCGGAAAGGCAGGTCGGATGGGCGGCTGCGAGTGGGCAACCGATCAGTGATGGACAGTGTCTCCCGCATCTGACAACGTTGTCCAGGCCCTATGCTCGACGCCACACGCCGGGACGACAGGACAGGACAGCGCACAGTGGACCGTACCGCCCGCCGCACCGAGAACCGCTACGGCAACCGACCGACGATGAAGGACGTCGCCGCGCGGGCCGGGGTCGGCCTGAAGACGGTCTCCCGCGTCGTCAACGCGGAGCCGGGTGTCACCGAGGACACCGAGCGCCGCGTACAGGAGGCGATCGCCGCGCTCGGCTTCCGGCGCAACGACAGCGCGCGCGTCCTGCGCAAGGGACGTACGGCGAGCATCGGACTCGTCCTGGAGGATCTGGCCGACCCGTTCTACGGGCCGCTCAGCCGCGCCGTCGAGGAGGTCGCGCGGGCGCACGGGGCGCTGCTGATCAACGGGTCGAGCGCCGAGGACCCGGAGCGGGAGCAGGAGTTGGTGCTCGCGCTGTGCGCGCGGCGCGTGGACGGGCTCGTGGTGATCCCCGCGGGCACCGACCACCAGTACCTGGCGCCGGAGATCGCGGCCGGCGTCGCCACCGTCTTCGTGGACCGGCCCGCCGGGAAGATCGACGCGGACGTGGTGCTGTCCGACAACTTCGGTGGCGCGCGCGACGGTGTCGCCCACCTCATCGCCCAGGGCCACCGCCGGATCGGCTTCATCGGCGACCAGCCCCGCATCCACACGGCGATCGAGCGTGTGCGCGGGTACCGGGCGGCCATGGAGGACGCCGGGCTCGCCGTCGACGACCGGTGGGTGTCGCTCGGTGTCACGGAACCCGAGCGGGTGCGGCGGGCGGCCGAGGACATGCTCACGGGCCCCGATCCGGTCACGGCGATCTTCTCGGGCAACAACCGTGTGACGGTCACGGCCGTCCGGGTCCTGTCCGAACGCGAACGCCCCGTGGCTCTGGTCGGCTTCGACGACATCGAGCTGGGCGATCTACTGAAGCCGGGCGTGACGGTGGTGTCGCAGGACGCGGCGCAGCTGGGCCGCACGGCGGCGGACCGTCTCTTCCTGCAGCTGGACGGGGCGGCGCTGCCGCCCGAGCGGATAGAGCTGACGACGCGCCTCATCCAGCGCGGCTCGGGCGAACTGCCGCCCGCCGACTGAGCGGGTGGGGGCCGGGGGCGGTGGGCTCAGTGCTCGATCAGGCCGCCCACCGGCACCGGCTCGGCCGTGTTCCCGCCCGGCTCGGGCCGCAGCGTTCCGCCGGTGATCCGGACCGCGTAGAAGACGCCGGCGTTGTGCAGCGGGGCGATGCGGGCACGCGGCGCTCCGCCGCGTCCACGGGGTCCTCCGCGTCCTCCACGCGCCCGTCCTCGATGCACACGGCGTACGCCGTCAGTCGCGGGCCGGACGCACCGCTGCCCTCCCCCGGCCGTCCCCGGGGAAGGGCAGCGACGAACTGTGGGTCCTACTCCGCCGTGGCCGTCAGGTCGCCGCGGCGCGGGGCCGAGTAGCCCTCCAGGTCGGCGCGCGTGAGGCCGGAGCGGCGGGCGACCTCGGCGACGTCGAGGGCGCCGCAGTCGAGGCCGCGCAGCAGGTAGCCGGCGAGTGCCTTCGCGGTGGCGGGCTCGTCGGCGATGTCGCCCTCGGCCTGGTTGGCGTAGGCGGACAGGCGCGCGGCCGCGGCCTCGAAGCCCTCGCGGTAGAAGGCGAAGACGGCGGCGTAGCGCGTCGGAATGTGGCCCGGGTGCATGTCCCAGCCCTGGTAGTAGGCGCGGGCCAGGGCGCGCCGGGTGAGGCCGAAGTGCAGGCGCCAGGCGTCGTGGACCTTGGCGGTGGAGCCGACGGGCAGCACGTTCGTCGAGCCGTCCGAGACGCGGACCCCGGTACCGGCGGCGGCGACCTGCATGACCGCCTTCGCGTAGTCGGCGGCCGGGTGGTCGCTGGCCTGGTACGCGGCGGAGACGCCGAGGCAGGCGCTGTAGTCGAAGGTGCCGTAGTGCAGGCCGGTCGCGCGGCCCTCCGCGGCCTCGATCATGCGGGCCACCGTGGCGGTGCCGTCGCCGCCGAGGATGGACTGGCTGGTCTCGATCTGGATCTCGAAGCCGATCCGGCCGGCCTCGAGACCGTGCTGCTTCTCGAACGCCTCCAGGATCCGCACCATGGCGGTGACCTGCTCCGGGTACGTCACCTTGGGCAGCGTGAGCACGAGGCCCTCGGGGAGGCCGCCGTGCTCCATGAGGCCGGTGAGGAAGATGTCGAGCGTGCGGATGGCGCGGTCGCGGACCGCCTCCTCCATGCACTTCATGCGGATGCCCATGTACGGGGCGGCCGTGCCGTTCGCGTACGCCTCGGCGATGACGCGGGCGGCGCGCGCGGCGGTCTCGTCCTCGTCGGCGTCGGAGGCGGGCCGGTAGCCGTCCTCGAAGTCGACCCGCAGGTCCTCCACCGGCTCGCGCTCCAGCTTCGCGCGTACGCGGGTGTAGACCGGCTCGGCGAGCTCCTCGCCCAGGCCGAGGACGGCGGCGAAGGAGGCGGCGTCCGGGGCGTGCTCGTCGAGCTGCGCGAGCGCCTTGTCGCCCCAGGTACGGATGGTGTCGGCGTTGAACGCGTCACCGGGGACGTAGACCGTGTGGACGGGCTGACGGGTGCCGGGGTCTCCCGGGTAGCGGCGGGCGAGCTCCGCGTCGACCGGGGCGAGTGAGGCGCTGATGCTCTCGCTGACCGCGCCCGCGAGGCTCGTCGACACCTTCTCCTGCTGACCCATTCGTGCACTCTCCGTATGCTCGATGTTTCCACTTCACGGAATCAACAATCCGTATAGCGAAGTTAACCGTCGGCGTGATCGGCGTCAATGGGTCTTTTTCGTCGCCCCCGCACCGTCCCGTCACGCGGACGGGGCCGCGCGGTGCGAACACCACGCGGCCCCGTCGACGTCGGAACTGTCTCAGCCCTTGCGGGTCTTGACCTCTTCGGTGAGGGCGGGGACGACGTCGAAGAGGTCGCCGACGACGCCGTAGTCGACGAGGTCGAAGATCGGCGCCTCCGCGTCCTTGTTGATCGCGACGATCGTCTTCGAGGTCTGCATACCGGCACGGTGCTGGATCGCACCCGAGATACCGGACGCGATGTACAGCTGCGGGGAGACACTCTTGCCGGTCTGGCCGACCTGGTTGGAGTGCGGGTACCAGCCCGCGTCCACCGCGGCGCGCGAGGCACCCACGGCCGCGCCGAGGGAGTCGGCGAGCGCCTCGATGACCGAGAAGTTCTCGGCACCGTTGACACCACGGCCACCGGAGACCACGATCGCGGCCTCCGTCAGGTCCGGACGCCCGGTCGACTCACGCGGCGTGCGCGAGGTCACCTTCGTGCCGGTGGCCTGCTCCGAGAACGACACGGTCAGCGCCTCGACCGTGCCGGCGGCCGGGGCCGGCTCGACGGCGGCGGAGTTGGGCTTGACGGTGATGACCGGCGTGCCCTTCGACACCGTCGACTTGGTGGTGTACGAGGCGGCGAACACCGACTGCGTGGCCACCGGGGCGCCGTCGCCGGCCTCCAGGTCGACGGCGTCGGTGATGATGCCCGACCCGATCCGCAGCGCCAGACGCGCGGCGATCTCCTTGCCCTCCGCGGAGGACGGCACCAGCACCGCGGCCGGGGAAACGGCGTCGTAGGCGGCCTGCAGCGCGTCCACCTTCGGCACGACCAGGTAGTCGGCGTACTCGGCGGCCTCGTGGGTGAGGACCTTGACCGCGCCGTGCTCGGCGAGCGCGGCCTGCGTGTCGGCGGCGCCGTTACCGAGCGCGACGGCGACCGGGTCGCCGATGCGGCGCGCGAGCGTCAGCAGCTCCAGGGTGGGCTTGCGGACGGCACCGTCCACGTGGTCGACAAAGACCAGAACTTCAGCCATGGGACTTCAATCTCCTGCAATCACAAAGAACTTGGGCGATGGGTGGTGATGGCTGAAGCTCAGATGAACTTCTGGCCCGCGAGGAACTCGGCGAGCTGCTTGCCGCCCTCGCCCTCGTCCTTGACGATCGTGCCCGCGGTCCGCGCCGGACGCTCATCGGCGGACGCGACCTTCGTCCAGGCACCCTCCAGACCCACCTGCTCGGCCTCGAGGTCCAGGTCCGACAGGTCCCAGGCCTCGACCGGCTTCTTCTTCGCCGCCATGATCCCCTTGAACGAGGGGTAGCGCGCCTCACCCGACTGGTCCGTCACCGACACCACGGCCGGAAGCGAGGCCTCCAGCTGCTCGGAAGCGGTGTCACCGTCACGACGCCCGGTCACCTTGCCGCCCTCGACCGCGACCTCCGACAGGAGCGTCACCTGCGGCACACCCAGGCGCTCGGCGACCAGCGCGGGCACGATGCCCGCGGTGCCGTCCGTGGAGGCCATGCCGGAGACCACCAGGTCGTAGCCGGCCTTCTCGATCGCCTTGGCCAGCACCAGCGAGGTGCCGATCGCGTCCGTGCCGTGCAGGTCGTCGTCCTCCACGTGGATCGCCTTGTCCGCACCCATCGACAGCGCCTTGCGCAGCGCGTCCTTGGCGTCCTCGGGACCCACCGTCAGGACGGTGATCTCCACGTCGTCGTCGGAGTTCTCCGAGATCTGCAGCGCCTGCTCCACCGCGTACTCGTCGAGCTCCGAGAGCAGACCATCGACATCGTCACGGTCCAAGGTCAGGTCATCGGCGAAACCCCGGTCGCCCGTGGCGTCCGGCACGTACTTCACGGTGACAACGATCCTCAAGCTCACGCCGGCTCTCCTACTGCAATCGTCTTTATCTGGGCGGCTGTCTTGCTACCAGCTGTACTGGCCACGCCTTTGCTGTACTGCTGCGGCTGAAAACGCCTTCTCGCAGGCAGCATATGCGCCTTGTGCGGACTCTTCCGGTCGGGGCGGCCCGCGCTCCGAACAAAAGGTTACTCGCCAGTACACCCAGCTTATGCCCACTAAGCAAGCGCTTTGAACTGTGACCTTGCCAACGCTGTGTAACCGCGCCGCACAGGAACTTTCAGTCGCGCAGCGCGTTGAAGCGGCCCTGGTGGTACAGCAGCGGACGGCCGGCGCCCGCCGGGTCGCCGCAGAGCGCCTCCGCGAGCACGATCTGGTGGTCCCCCGCGGGCACCCGCGCGATGACCTTGCAGACGAGCCAGGCGAGCACGCCGTCGAGGATCGGCACGCCCTGGGGCCCCTCGAACCAGCGGGTGGGCTCACCGAAGCGGTCGGCGCCGCTTTTCGCGAACGTCGCGGCGAGGTCGGCCTGGTGCTCGCCGAGTATGTGCACGCCGACGTGCTCGGCCTTGGCGACGGTGGGCCAGCTCGACGAGCCGAGGCCGATGCCGAACGAGACCACGGGGGGCCTCGCGGAGACCGAGGTGAGGGAGGTGGCGGTGAAGCCGACAGGGGCCGCACCGGGCGCGGTGACCACCGCGACGCCTGCCGCGTGCTGTCGGAAGACGGAGCGGAACAGGTCGGGGGTCGCTGCCTGGGCGGTGCGCAGGTCGGGCGTGGCCGTCATGGAGTTGTCCTTCTGGCAGGAGGGTTCGAGCAAGGGTCCGTGGCTGCGTCAGACACGCGGACAGCGGGCACTCGAACAGCGAGCCAGGTCGACATGGACCCGCTCGACGAGAAGGAGTTCCGAAGGCATACGGTCACCCTGACGATACGTGGCGCGTGCAGTCAAGTGCGTTCCGTCATCTGGGAGATGCGTCACGCGGCGCCCACCGCCCCTCACGCGCGGCGACCACCGGCACGTCAGACCGCTTCGCCCAGCGCCGCGATCACGTCCGCCTTGCGCGGCTGTCCCGCCGCCCGGCGCACCTCGCGGCCGCGCGCGTCCAGGACGAGCACGGTCGGCGTCTTGAGGACGCCCACATCGCGTACGAGGTCGAGGCGGGCCTCGGCGTCGATCTCCACGTGGGAGACGCCGGGCACCATCGCGGCGACCTCGTCGAGGACCCGGCGGGTGGCCCGGCAGGGGGCGCAGAACGCGCTGGAGAACTGCACGAGCGTCGCCCGCTCCCCCAGCTCCTCACCCAACTGCGCGGCGTCCCACGTCTGTTCACCGACCGTCACCCTGCTCCTCCTCCATTCCGCTGCTTTGTGTGCAGCGATTTCCGGCCGTTCGCGTATTCCCGGCACGTGACAAGGATCTCGTACGACGCCGGAACCAGGACTGGTCACCCGGCCGTTGATGGGGCACGATCTGCGCAAGCCGGAAAACCTACGGCCGCGTAACTTACTGAAGGGCCAACCCCCTCCATGGCAGAGCTCGTCTACCCTCCGGTCATCGGCGCCGCCCGCACGATGTTCAAGGCGCTCGACCTGAAGATCGACCTCAAGGGCTCGGAAAACATTCCGCGTACCGGTGGAGCAGTCCTGGTCAGCAACCACATCAGCTACCTGGACTTCATCTTCGACGGCCTGGCGGCCCTGCCGCAGAAGCGTCTCGTCCGCTTCATGGCCAAGGAGTCGGTCTTCCGGCACAAGATCTCCGGCCCGCTGATGCGCGGCATGAAGCACATCCCGGTGGACCGTTCCCAGGGTGAGCACGCCTACCAGCACGCGCTGCGGTCGCTGCGCTCGGGCGAAATCATCGGCGTCTTCCCGGAGGCGACGATCTCGGAGTCGTTCACGCTCAAGAGCTTCAAGACGGGCGCCGTGCGCCTGGCCCAGGAGGCCGGCGTTCCGCTGGTCCCGATGGCGCTGTGGGGCACGCAGCGGCTGTGGACCAAGGGCCGCCCGAAGAACTTCAAGCGGCAGCACATCCCGATCACGGTCCGTGTCGGCGAGGCCATGGAGGCGCCGAGCGACCAGTACGCGGGAGCGATCACGCGCCGCCTGCGCACGCGCATGCAGGAGCTGCTGGAGGCCGCGCAGCGCGCCTACCCGGTGCGTCCCAAGGGGCCGGACGACACGTGGTGGATGCCGGCGCACCTGGGCGGCACCGCCCCGACCCCGGAAGAGGTCAAGGCCGCCGAGGCCGGCTGAGTCACGCCGGGAGCGCGTCCGGAAGGCGCTCCCACAGATACGGACGGTCCGGCGCGCCGCGCAGCGCGTCGAGCACCGCCGGGTTCGGCGCGTCGTGGAGCGCCGGATAGTCCGCTTCCCCGGCCTCGACGTCCGGTATCCACGCCAACCGCTCCCCGTCGAGGGAGAATTGGGCGTCGACGCCCGGCTTGTTCCCCCGGCAGTCCTGCCGGTGCCACGCACCGCGCAGCCTTACGGCCACGAGGCCGTGGACGCACCAGCCCGTGCCCGCGTCGTGCGTCAGCCGCTGGTAGCAGAGCGCGGTCGGGATGTCCTCGGCCCGCAGCAGCGCCGCCAGCGCGTGCGCCTTCGCGTGGCAGATTCCGGTGCCCTTCTCCAGGACGTCCGACGCCCGCCAGGTGACGCGCGGGTCCCCGCTGTCGGCGGAGTGCGGGATGGTGTCCCGTACGAATTCGTAGGCGGCCCGAGCGTATGCATATGAATCGGGGACGTCGCGCGCGAGGCGCGCCGCGGTCGCCCGTACGAGCGGATGATGATGGTCGATGACGTCGTCGGCCGCCAAGTACGCGGACAGATCGGGGTTCTGCTGGATCAGCTGCATGGCACGCGAGCATAGGAATGCAGCCAACCGTTCGTCAATAGAATTACGGTCGACCGCATACCTATGCGGATTCGGTGGCGGGGTGACTACCGGGCCATCTCCTCCTTGAGGGCCGCCACGAAGGAGTCGATGTCCTCCTCGCGCGTGTCGAAGGCGCACATCCAGCGCACGTCACCGGCCGCCTCGTCCCAGAAGTAGAAGCGGTACTTCTTCATCAGGCGCTCGGAGACGTCGTGCGGGAGGCGGGCGAACACGCCGTTGGCCTGCACCGGGTAGAGGATCTCGACGCCGTCGACGGCGCGGGCGCCCTCGGCGAGGCGCTGGGCCATCTCGTTCGCGTGCCGGGCGTTGCGCAGCCACAGGTCCTTGGCGAACAGCGCCTCCAACTGCACCGAGATGAAGCGCATCTTGGAGGCCAGCTGCATGGACAGCTTGCGCAGGTGCTTCATGTGGCGCACCCGGTCCTGGTTGAGGACGACCACGGCCTCGCCGAACAGCGCGCCGTTCTTGGTGCCGCCGAGCGACAGGATGTCGACGCCGACCGCGTTCGTGAACGTCCGCATCGGGACGTCGAGGGACGCGGCCGCGTTGGATATCCGGGAGCCGTCGAGGTGCACCGTCATGCCGCGCTCGTGGGCGTGCTCGCAGATCGCGCGGATCTCGTCCGGCGTGTAGAGCGTGCCGAGCTCGGTGGACTGGGTGATCGAAACGACCTGCGGCATCGCCCGGTGCTCGTCGTCCCAGCCGTACGCCTGCCGGTCGATCAGCTCGGGGGTGAGCTTGCCGTCCGGGGTCGGCACGGTGAGCAGCTTCAGGCCGCCCATCCGCTCGGGGGCGCCGCCCTCGTCCACGTGGATGTGCGCGGACTCGGCGCAGATCACCGCGCCCCAGCGGTCGGTGACCGCCTGGAGCGCGACGACGTTGGCGCCCGTGCCGTTGAACACCGGGAACGCCTCGGCGGTCGGGCCGAAGTGGCTGCGGATGATCGTCTGGAGATGGTCCGTGTACTCGTCCCCGCCGTACGCGACCTGGTGCCCGCCGTTGGCGAGGGCGAGCGCCGCCATCACCTCGGGATGGCCTCCCGCGTAGTTGTCACTGGCGAACCCCTGCGTGGCGGGGTCGTGATGCCGGCGGGCATCGGTCTTCGGAGGGTTCACGGCTTCTCGGTCAGCCACAGACGGGTCCCGTTCAGTTCGGCGGCGGGCCGCTCCCAGACACCGGTGATGGCCTCGGCCAGCTCCGTGACGTCCGTGAAGCCCGCGAACTTCGCGTTGGGGCGTTCGGCGCGCATCGCGTCGTGCACCAGCGCCTTGACCACCAGGATCGCAGCCGCCTGCTGCGGTCCCGCCTCGCCCCCCGCCTTGCGGAAGGAGTCGCCGAGCGCGAGCGTCCACGCCTCGGCGGCGGCCTTGGACGCGGCGTACGCGGCGTTGCCCGCGGTCGGCTTGGAGGCGCCCGCCGCGCTGATCAGCAGGTAGCGGCCGCGGTCGCTGCGGGACAGGCCCTCGTAGAACGCGAGGGACGTGTGCTGCACCGTGCGGATCAGGAGCTTTTCGAGCAGGTCCCAGTCGGCGAGGTCGGTGTCGGCGAAGGTCGCGCCGCCGCGCCAGCCGCCCACCAGGTGCACGAGGCCGTCCACGCGGCCGAAGTCCTTCTCGATGCGTCCCGCCCAGTCGCGGGTGGCGTGCAGGTCGAGCAGGTCGACGTTGTCGCCGATGACGGTGGCGCCGCCGTGCGCGTAGCGCGCCTCGTCGACGGCCGCCACCAGGCGCTCCGCGTCCGCGTCGGCCCCGATCACCGTGGCGCCCGCCTCGGCGAGCCGCTTGAGGGTGGCCTTGCCGGCCGGTCCGGCGGCTCCGGCGACCGCGATCACCGCACCGTCCAGCGTGTCCCTGGTCCCGTTGGTGTCGGTCATGACAGTCGCCTCCTGCTGCTCTTCGCCGTGGCTCACGCGGCCACCTTCTCGGCACGCTCCGCAGTGATCCCCTTCGTAGAAGCGATCACGGTCTTCAGCTTCTTGGAGAGGGCCTCATAAAACATGCTGAGCGGAAACTCGTCGGGAAGCACCTCGTCCACGAGTTTGCGCGGCGGCAGGGACGTGTCCAGGGCGTCGGGGCCCTTCGCCCAGGTGGAGCCCGGGTGCGGGGACAGATACGTGGACACCAGGTCGTACGCGGCGAACCAGTGCACCAGCTTCGGGCGGTCGATGCCGTCGCGGTACAGCTTCTCGATCTCGCCGCACAGCTGGTTGGTCACCTCGGGGGCGCGCTTCCAGTCGATGTGCAGCTTGTTGTCCGTCCAGCGCACCACGTCGTGCTTGTGCAGGTACGCGAAGAGCAGCTGGCCACCGAGACCGTCGTAGTTCTTGACGCGGTCGCCGGTGACCGGGAAGCGGAACATCCGGTCGAAGAGCACGGCGTACTGCACGTCGCGCGCCTGCGGGACGCCGTCGGCCTCCAGCTTCACGGCCTCCTTGAAGGCGGTGAGGTCGCAGCGCAGCTCTTCGAGGCCGTACATCCAGAACGGCTGGCGCTGCTTGATCATGAACGGGTCGAAGGGCAGGTCGCCGTGGCTGTGCGTGCGGTCGTGGACCATGTCCCACAGCACGAACGCCTGCTGGCAGCGGTCCTGGTCGGCGACCATCGCCTCGATGTCCGCGGGCAGTTCGACGCCGAGGATGTCGACGGCGGCCTCGGTGACGCGGCGGAAGCGGGCCGCCTCGCGGTCGCAGAAGATGCCGCCCCAGGAGAAGCGCTCGGGCGCCTCGCGCACGGCGATCGTCTCCGGGAAGAGCACCGCCGAGTTCGTGTCGTACCCGGAGGTGAAGTCCTCGAAGGTGATGCCGCAGAACAGCGGGTTGTCGTAACGCGTCGCCTCCAGCTCGGCGAGCCACTCCGGCCAGACCATGCGCAGCACGATGGCTTCCAGGTTGCGGTCCGGGTTCCCGTTCTGCGTGTACATCGGGAAGACGACCAGGTGCTGGAGGCCGTCCCGGCGCTGCGCGGCGGGCTGGAAGGCGAGCAGCGAGTCCAGGAAGTCCGGGACCTCGAAGCCGCCCTCCGCCCAGCGGCGCAGGTCGCGCACGAGTGCCTCGTGGTACGCCGCGTCGTGCGGCAGCAGCGGCGCGAGCTCCTCGACCGCGGCTATGACACGGCCCACGATCCGCTCCGCGTCGGCCTTCGCCGGGGCGCCTTCGGCCTCGAAGTCGATCGATCCGTCCTTGCTCTGCAAGTGCCGGAACTCCTCCACGGCGTCCTTGAGCAAGGGCCAGGCCGGGTGTTCCACCACCCTGGGTCCGACCACCTGGACCGGAGAATCCGTCTCCTCCGCGCCAGCCTGCACAAGAATTTCCGTCATGTCCCAACCTCCACGGGAGAACCTCGCGTAAGGACACCGTATGCGCGCGAGGTTCTCGACCACAAGGGGGGTCTCGGGAAATTATCCTGCGTTACCCCCTAGATCACCGCTGTTTTTCCTGTGACGGGCGGTAGCCGCAATCACCTCTGCCGCGCCCGCCAAGGCCTGCCGGGAGTCCTCGAGGAGTTCGGGGAACCCGAAGAATCCGTGGAACATCCGCGGGAAGTGGCCCTCCGTGACCGCGACGCCCGCGTCCCGCAGCGCCTTGCCGTACGCCCGGCCCTCGTCGCACAGCGGGTCGCAGCCGGCGGTGACGATGTGCGCGGCGGGCAGCCCGGCGAGGCTCTCCGCGAGGAGCGGCGATACGCGGGGGTGGGCGGGGTCCCCGTCCGCGCCCAGGTACTGCTCGCGGAACCAGCCGCAGTGGGCGGCGGTGAGGAAGTAGCCCTCGGCGTTGGCGTCGAAGGAGCCGGACTTCTGGCGGGCGTCGGTGGCCGGGTAGACGAGGACCTGGCGCGCGATGTCGGGGCCGTCCTCGTCGCGCGCGATCTGTGCGACGACCGCGGCGAGATTTCCGCCCGCACTGTCGCCCGCCACGGTCAACGCGCCTGGATCGGCGCCCAGTTCGGGCGCGTGGTCGGCGACCCAGCACACGGCGGCGTACGCGTCCTCGACGGCGGCCGGGAACGGGGCCTCGGGCGCCAGCCGGTAGTCGACCGATACCACGACGGCGCCCGCGTCGCGGCACAGCCGGCGGGCGGTGTGATCGTGGCTGTCGAGGTCGCAGATGACCCAGCCGCCGCCGTGGAAGAAGACGACGACGGGGCGGGGTTCCGGCGCCGCGTCCGGCTCCGTGTCCGGTTCCGGCAGGTACACGCGCACGGGTATCGCGGGCGCACCCGGCGGCCCGGGTATCTCCCGGTCCTCGACGGCCCCCACCGCGGGCGCGGGGAACGGCGACTCCGGGGCGGCGGCGAGGATCCTGCGGGCCTCTGCGGCGTCGGTGACGGTGCCCCCGAGGTCGGGGAACGCGGCGGCGATGGCGTCGACGAGGGGCCGGGCCTCGGGGGCGAGGCGGTCGACCGGGTCGGGGGTCATGGGCAGCTCCTGGGTCGGTGTGACGGTGGTGAGGGTGGGCCCGATGCGGGGTGGCCGACGGATTCCTGCCCAGCGGCGGGCGTCACGCACCGTCCTCCCCGCGGAAGTGCGGGATCACCTTCTCGCCCCACTGCCGCAGCGTCTCCATGCACGCCTCCTGCGGCACCGTGCCCATCTGGATCAGGCACATGATCTCGTCGGCGCCCGCCTCACGAAGGCGCTCGACGTAGGCGATGGCGTCGTCGGCGGTGCCGTACGCGTGGTCGGCGTTGAAGGTGGCCGTGGCGGTGGGGCGGACGGGGATGTGGTGCTCGTGGAGGCGGGCGACCACCTGCTCGGCGGCCCTGCGCATCTCCTCCGCCTCGTCCGCCCCCTCCACGACGGCCTCGTCGGGGATGCCCGCGCCGCCGTACCAGTGCCCGATGGACTGCGCGAAGAAGCGCTGGCCGCGGATGCCGATGCTGCGGGCCGTCTCCCGGTCGTCGAGGACGATGGTCGGGCAGAGCACGGAGAAGTGGTCGTTGACGACCGAGGACACGAGGCGCTCAGGGGTGCGGGCCGCGACCGCCGCGTCGTAGGCACCGCGCATGTCGGCGATCGCCTCAGGGCCCGCGAAGCCCATCACGAGGGCGCCTACGCCGAGTTCGGCGGCCTGGCGCAGCGTCTCCGTACGGCTGCACGCGAGGAACAGCGGCGGGTGCGGGGTCTGCGCGGGGCGGGGCAGGATCGGGTGCGGGTCGATGTCGAGGAGCGGGCCGTGGTGCTCCAACTCGTCCTTCTCCCACGCCTTCCCGATGATCCGCAGCGCCTCCTCGACCTCCTGCGTGGTCCGCTCCTTGTCGACGCCGCACAGGGACGTCTCCTGCGTGGTGCCGCCGCGCCCCGCCCCGAGGTCGAGCCGACCGCCGGACAGCAGGTCGAGCATGGCGGCGCGTTCGGCCACGCGCGCGGGGTGGTTGAAGTTGAACGGCATGCACACCACGCCGTGCCCGACGCGGATGCGGGAGGTGCGCGCCGCGACCCAGGTCAGGAAGATCTCCGGCGCGGACATGTGCGCGTACCACTTAAGGGAGTGGTGCTCGACCGCCCAGATCCGGTCGAAGCCCATCTCCTCGGCGAACACGGCCTGTTCGACGCTGTCGCGCAGCAGTTGGTGCTCGCGCTCGACGGTGGGGTCGGCGAGCTGGGCCTCGAAGATGACGCTGAACTTCACGGTTCCCTCCCGGGGACTGAACTGGGTGCCATATGACTAATAGCTATATGACGGGCCGTCAGAGAAGGGAAGGGTCGCGACGGTCCCGACAGCCGGCCCGGGCACGTTCGGCACGCTCTACGCTTCTCCGGTAACCCCCTAGCCCCAGGAGCCACCCGTGTTCGACCCCGCGCCCGCACCCTCGTACCCGTACGGCGAGACCCCCGAGCCGCACCCGCTGCTCGCGCCCGTCCTCGGCCTCCTCGGCAGCTGGCACGGCCGGGGGCGCGGCGAATACCCCACCCTGGACGGCGACTTCACGTACGCGCAGGAGGTCACGTTCAGCCACGACGGCAGGCCGTTTCTGCGGTACGAGGCACGGGCCTGGCTGATCGACGCCGATGACGCCCCCGTGCGGCCCGCGGCGCGGGAGAGCGGCTGGTGGCGGATTCAGCCCGAGGGCCGCGTCGAGGCGCTGATCACGCAGCCCACGGGGATCGCGGAGGTCATGGTCGGCGCCGCCGCCGAGGGCACGGTCGAGCTCGCCACGCACACCGTGGGCCTCACGCCCACCGCCAAGCACGTCGAGGCGACGGGGCGCCGCTACACGCTCACCGACGACGGCACCCTCGCGTTCACCCACGACCTCGCGGCCGTCGGCCAACCCCTCCAGCACCATCTTTCGGCCCGGTTGCGCCGGAAGTAGCTCTTGCGCCCGTGACCTCCGCTGGCTTCAATGCGGAGCCATGCCGACCTCGCCGCTGCCGCCGACCGCCTGGGCCGTGCTCGGGCTGCTGTCCTTCCCGCCCGGCGAGCGGACCGGGTACGAGCTGAAGAAGTGGGCGGACGCGTCGCTGCGCTTCTTCTACGGCTCCCCCGCCTTCAGCCAGATCTACGCCGAGCTGCGCAGGCTGGAGCGGCTCGGCTACGCCACGTCCAGGCGCTCGGGCCCGGAGGAGCCGCGCACCAAGCGCACGTACGCCATCACGCGCGCGGGGCGGGACGCGCTCGCCGCGTGGGCGGCCGACGACCGGGACCCGGCCGCCGTGTCGCTGCGGCACCCGGTGCTGCTGCGCGTATGGCTGGGGCACCTCGCCGCCCCGGGACGGCTGCGCACGCTCGTCGAGGAGCATGTGGCGCGCACCGAGGGCGAGTTGAAGGAGCTGCGGGACGCGCTCGCGCGGGCGGAGGGCGTGGAGGCGTGGGCGCACCCGCAGATCGCGCTGCGCTGGAGCGAGCGGCACCTCGCGGCCGAAGTCGAGCTCGCGAGGGGCATGTTGGCGGACCTGGACGCGCTGCCCGCCGCCCTACCTGACGCCCCCGAAGTCAACGCCGACGGAGACGCGCCCACCACCGGGTGAGCGGACTCGCGCCGAGGGTGACCTGCCCGGTAGGACGGTCGGCACCCCTGCCCGTACCGTCCGGAGGCGCATCCGCCGTGAGTACCCGTGCCGTCCTCGTCGCCGCCGTGATCACCGGACTGATCCTCGGTGTGGTGGGCACCAGAACCCACGACTCCGGTCCTTCTCGCAGGCACGGTTCCCTGACGCAGACGGCCCGTTAGTGTACGAGTCTGTCGCGTCCGCGCGGCAGCACAGAGCCGCAGTCGACGGAGGCGAGACGACCTTGAACTTCCTCACCATCGGGCATCGCGGAGCCATGGGTCTCGAACCCGAGAACACCCTGAGGTCCTTCGTCGCCGCCGAGCGCGGGGGACTCGACATCATCGAACTCGACCTGCACCTGAGCAAGGACGGCGCGCTCGTCGTCATGCACGACGCAGACGTCGACCGGACCACGGACGGCCACGGGCCGATCGCCGAGAAGACCCTCGCCGAGATCCGCGGCCTCGACGCCGGGCGCGGCGAGCGCGTGCCGGTCTTCGAGGAGGTGCTCGACGCGGTCGCCACCCCGCTGCAGGCCGAGATCAAGGACACGGCGGCGGCGCGGGCGCTGGCCGATGTGATGCTGAGCCGCGATCTGGTGCACCGGGTCGAGGTGATCTCGTTCCACGACGAGGCCATCACCGAGATCGCCCGGCTCGTGCCGGGCGTGCGCACGGCGCTCGTCGCCAGCCGCTACGGCACGGGCGTCGTCGAGCGGGCCGTCACGGCGGGGGCGACGACGCTGGTGCTCAACATCCGGCGGCTCACGCAGGAGATCGTCGAGCACGCCCGCAAGGCCGATCTGCGGATCATCGGCTGGGTCGTGAACACCCAGGACGATCTGCGGCTCGTGCGGGCGCTCGGCCTCGACGGCGCGACCACTGACTACCCTGAGATCAAGCGCACGGGCCGCTTCACCGCGTGACCTTTGGGCCTATGCGAGCGGCTTGACCAGCAGTTCGAACCTCAGGTCGTCGCGCTGCGGGATACCGAAGCGCTCGTCGCCGTACGGGAACGGGGTGAACCGTCCCGTACGGCGGTAGCCGCGGCGCTCGTACCAGGCGATGAGCTCCTCCCGCGCGTCGATCACCGTCATGTGCATCTCACTGACGCCCCACGTCTCGCGGACCGTGCGCTCGGCCTCCGTGATGATCGTCTTGCCGAGGCCCGCGCCCTGCTGGGCGGGGCTGACCGCGAACATGCCGAAGTAGGCGTGCTCCCCGCGGTGCTCCAGCTGGCAGCAGGCGACGACCGCGCCGTCCCGCTCGACCGTGAGCAGCCGGCTGTCGGGGTCCTCGATGACCTCGAGCACGCCCTGCGGGTCGGTCCGCTGCCCCTGAAGGATGTCCGCCTCCGTGGTCCAGCCGGTCCTGCTGGAGTCCCCTCGGTAGGCCGACTCGATGAGGGCGACGAGCACGTCGACGTCCTCGGGCCCGGCGTCACGGAAGACGAGGTCGACGGTGGTCATGGGGCGGGCCTCCAGGGTGCGGGACGGCGGGCGTGCGGGACGCCGTCGAGGTTAACGCGACGGCACTACGCTGCGTCGGCATGGTTCACGTACTGAGCAGCAGGGTTCTGATCCGGCCGACCGATCCCGAGCGGTCGCGGGCGTTCTACGGGGAGGCGCTGGGCCTCGCGGTGTACCGGGAGTTCGGCACCGGGCCCGAGCGGGGCACGGTGTATTTCCTGGGCGGCGGTTTCCTGGAGGTGGCGGGCCGCTCCGCGGAGCCTCCGGTGCCGAGCCTCAAGCTGTGGATGCAGGTGGCCGATGTGCGCGCGGCGCACGAGGAGCTGGCCGGGCGGGGCGTCACGGTGGTCCGGGAACCGGTCGAGGAGCCGTGGGGCCTCGTCGAAATGTGGATCACGGATCCGGACGGCCACGAGATCGTCCTCGTAGAGGTGCCCGAGGAGCATCCGATCCGGTACCGGCCGGGGATCTGAGTCGCCCTCTGGATGCCCTCCTCGCCCGAACGGCCTAGGCGGTGGAGCCCCGCCCAAGGGGTCGTTCGGGTGCGGTGGGGCGCGGGTCGCGTGTCTCGTACGGTTCCCGCGAACGCATGCGGTGATCCGGCCGGGGGCAGAGGATGGCGTGAGTTCGGGATTCGGGTGTGCCGAATCCGGATACGCAGGGATCGACGACGCCCACCGGTCCCACGCAGCCCACCCCAGGAGAGATCCGACATGACCACTCCGCGGAACACCAGCGCTTCCCGTACGTCGTCCGTCCCCCGGATCCTGATCATCGGCGCGGGATTCGCCGGGATGGAGTGCGCGCACAAGCTGGAGAAGGAGCTCAAGCCAGGCGAGGCGGTGCTGCGGCTCGTCAGCCCCACCGCGCACCAGCTGTATCTGCCACTGCTTCCGCACGTGGCCTCCGGCGTACTCACCCCGCAGTCCGTGGCGGTGCCGCTGCGCAGGATGCTGCGGCGCACCCAGATCGTGCCGGGCGGCGCGATCGGCGTGGACCCGCAGGCGAAGGCCGTCGTCGTACGGAAGATAAACGGCGAGGTCAGTGTCGAGAACTACGACTACCTGGTGCTCACGCCGGGCAGCGTGACGCGCCAGTTCGACATCCCGGGCCTGGACAAGTACGCGGTCGGCGTGAAGACGCTCGCCGAGGCGGCCTGGATCCGCGACCACGTGATCACGCAGCTGGACCTGGCGGCGGCCAGCTCCGACCCCGCCGAGCGCGAGGCGCGGCTGCAGTTCGTGGTGGTCGGCGGCGGCTACGCGGGCACGGAGACGGCCGCGTATCTGCAACGGCTCACGACCGCCGCGGTCAAGCGCTATCCGGGGCTCGACCCGGCGCTCATCAAGTGGCACCTGGTCGATGTGGCGCCCAAGCTCATGCCGGAGCTGGGTGAGCGGCTCGGCGACAAGGCGATGGACATCCTTGAGCGGCGCGGGCTACACGTCTCGCTCGGGGTGTCGGTGGCCAGCGTCACCGAGGACACGGTGACGCTCACCGACGGGCGCGAGCTGCCCTGCCACACGCTGATCTGGACGGCGGGCGTCGCGCCCAGCCCGCTCGTGGCGACCCTCGGTTCGGAGACCAACCGCGGCCGGCTCGTGGTGACGCCCGAGCTGACCGTGCCCGGCCTCGACGGAGTGTTCGCGCTGGGCGACGCCGCCGCCGTCCCGGACATCGTCAAGGGCGGCGACGCGATGTGCCCGCCGACCGCGCAGCACGCGATGCGGCAGGGGTGGGCAGCGGCCCGCAACATCCTCGCCTCGGTCCGCGGCAAGCCGCTGGCGCCCTACCGCCACAAGGACCTCGGCCTCGTCGTCGACCTGGGCGGCATCCAGGCCGTGTCGAAGCCGCTGGGCATCCAACTGACCGGCCTCCCCGCCCAGGTCGTGGCGCGCGGCTACCACATCGGCGCGCTGCGCACCCTGACGGCACGGTTCCGTACGGCGGCCAACTGGACCCTCAACGCGGTCGCCGGCGACGACTTCGTCCGCACCGGCTTCCAGCGCCACCGTCCCGCGACACTCAGGGACTTCGAGATGACCGACGCGTACCTCTCGCCCGAGGAACTGCAAGAGGTGATCGCGGCGCGGGTCGACGGCCGCTCGATGTCCCCCGAAAAGCCGGAACTCCCGATCACCTGACCCAGCGTCATGAGGAGGGCGGGCGCAGCGTGGTCGTCGCGTCGACGCGCAGCGTGGCACCGGCCCGCAGACTCATCGCGTCCGCCATGTACTCCGCGAGCGGCAGGCCGCCGGGGCAACTGCACTGGGCAGACGTGGTCGAGGTCGGGGTATCCGCTGCCCTGGCCGGTCGACGGGCGGGCTCGGCGTCCCGGCGTCATCCCACCGCCGGAGCCCTCGTCAACAGCTCCCTGGCGTACGCGTAGCTCGGCGAGGGCACCGGGCCGTTCAGGAGCGGGTCGGCGGTGTCCGTCATCCAGTGGAGCAGCCGGCCGCGCAGTTCCTCCAGTGTGTCCCGGTACTCCGGGTCGTCGGCGAGGTCGACCGCCTCCCACGGGTCGCTGTGCAGGTCGTACAGCTCGAACTTGCCGCTGGGCCAGCCCATGTGACCGGCGTGCGGCGTCGAACGAGGGCGCCAGGACTGGGTGGCCGCGGCGGTGTGGGCCAGGGCGTGGTCCAGGTTGACGATCAACTTGAAGCGGTCGGAGCGCACACAGCGGCGGGGATCGTAGTAGTTGTGGTACGTCAACTCACCGAAGATGACGTCCCGTTGAGCCGCGCCGTCCTCGCCGGACAGGGCTCTGGCGAGGCTGTGTCCGTGGAGGTTCGCCGGCGCCTCGACGCCGGCCGCCTCCAGCAGCGTAGGGACCAGGTCGACGTTGCTGACCAGGTCGTCGACCACACGGCCGCCGCCCCAGCCGAGCCCGGGCGCCCGGACGAGCAGGGCCGTCTCAAGTCCCGGGTCGTACAGCGTGCACTTGGCGCGGGGCAGCGCCAGGCCGTGGTCGGTGGTGAACACGGTGACGGTGTTCTCGGTCAGACCGAGGGCATCGAGGTGGGCGAGCACGCGGCCCACCGCGGCGTCCATGTAGGCGACCGCGCCCTGGAGTTCGGCCACCTCCTCGTGGGCGCCCGCGTCCTCGCGCAGGTAGCCGGGGACGGTGACGCCGAGGGAGTCGTCCGGTTCCATGTGATCGCCGGTGAAGCCCATGGTGACGCCGTCGAAGGTGCGGCTCGGCAGGCGGTGCGGTTCGAGGAAGCCGACCTGGAGGTAGAACGGCTGCTCGGGGGTCGCGGCGCGCTCCGTGAGCACCTCGACGGCGCGGTCGGCGACCAGCTCGGCGCGCTGGTCGATCAGTGCCTCGCCGAGGGTGTCGACGGTGTCGAAGCCGAGCCGCTCGGCCACTTCGGCGTCCGGCCGGACCAGGGACTCGTGATGGATGCCGATCAGATCGGTGCGGTATCCGGCGGCGCGCAGCAGCTCGGCGATGTGCCGCTCGTCCTCGTACAGGTCCCAGCGGTGGTGGGTCAGGCCCATGACGCCTGTGCTGTGCGGGTAGCGCCCGGTGAACAGCGCGGCCCGCGACGGGCTGCACTGGGGCGCCGTGCAGAAGGCGTTGGCCAGGCGCACCCCGTCGGCGGCGAGTCCGTCGAGCGCGGGGGTGCGCACCGTGGGCACGCCGTAGCAGCCGAGGAAGCGACCCAGGTCGTGGGCGTGCAACAGCAGGACGTTGGGGCGCGGGTTCGGCTGCTTCGGCACTGCGGTGGTCCTCTCCGATCGTTGTCCGGCCCGGCGCCGACGCGGGTTCACGTCGGCGCCGGGCCGTGGTTCCTGGCGGTCAGTCGTCGCGTATCACTTGCCCGCCCTGCGCAGCTTCTCGTACTCCTCGCGCGGCAGCGGCGTCGCGTCCGACCGGCCGAGCTGGTCGAGCGGGACGCGGTACGTCTCCGGGGACTTCCACGTCGCAAAGGAAGCAATGACCGTGATGCCGAGGCAGAAGGTGCCGATGGTGAGCGGCACGTTCGAGGAGCCGGGCGGCGCCACCATCGTGAAGATCGTCGGCAGGAAGGCGATGAGCGCCAGGCCGACGTTCTGCGAGAGCGCGAAGCCGGTGACGCGGCGGTGGGCCGGGAACTGCTCCTGGAAGAAGCAGGCGAACGTGGCGTTCCAGGCCTGGTAGGCCACACCCCAGGACAGCATCGCGAGGACGAAGGTCAGCGGCACGTTGTTGGCGCTGACCGCCCACAGGTAGGGGTAGCACAGCACACCCGCCAGCAGACCGCCGCCGATCATGATGGGGCGACGGCCGAAGCGGTCGGAGAGACGGCCGAAGACCGGGACGACGAAGAAGCCGGCGATGTTCGCGGCGATCTGGATCCAGAGGTACACGCTCGTGCTCATGCCGACGCCGTAGCCGGACTGCGTCGCGTAGGCGCCGCCGAACACCGAGACGGTGACACCGATGACGTTGACGAGCGTCATGCAGACCGCGCGGAGGATCTCCCGCCAGTTCTCCCGGAACGCCTCGACGAGCGGCACCTTGTGCGCCTGCGGGTCGGTCTCCTGCTGCTCCTCGAAGGTCCTGGACTCCTCGACACGCCGCCGGATCAAGTAGCCGGCGACGACGACCACCGCGCTCAGCAAGAACGGGATGCGCCAGCCCCAGGACTTGAACGCCTCGTCGGACAGCAGCATCGACATGGGCAGGAAGATCGCGGCGCCGAGGATCTGGCCCACGACGGTTCCGTGCAGGGCGAAGCTCGCGAGGAAGCCGCGCCTGCCGTGCGGAGCGTGCTCGATGATCATCGCGCTCGCCCCGCTCAACTCCCCCGCCACCGCGAAGCCCTGCACGAGGCGGACGAGGGTCAGCAGGATCGGAGCGATGATGCCGACCTGTCCGTACGTGGGCAGCAGGGCCACCGCGAAGGTGGAGATACCCATCAGGAACATGGCCAGGACCAGGACGTTCTTGCGACCCTTCTTGTCCCCCCAGTGGCCGAGAACGGCGGCGCCGATGGGCCGCGCGACGTAGCCCACCGCGTAGGTGCCCAGGGACGCCAACACGGCGATGGTCGCGTTGCCCTCCGGGAAGAAGATCCCCGGGAAGACGAGCGCCGCCGCCTGGGCGTAGATGAACCAGTCGTAGTACTCGAGGGCACCGCCGACCCAGCCGCTCGCCGCGGCCTTCCGCCACATCGCCCGTCCGGCAGCGGGCGCCTGTGCGGTACGCGACTCCTTTGACGCGGTCACACTCATAGCTCTCCTCGGTGTGGTGTGGTCACCGCGGCAATGGAAAGCGCTTTCGAAACGTACAGCCGGAACGGCATTTTGAAACGCTCCATTGTTGGCGGCTCGCCCGCGGCGGCAAGCTGCTGGAGGCGGGGCTCGCGGCACCCGCACTCGACAGTGGCAGACGGTCGCACCCGACGACCGTGACCCGCAGACGGCTCCCATACGAACCCGCCGTGGAGGCCCGTGTCAATGGATTCCGGCGGCTTTCCCGGCAAGGAAGGGAAATGACTGAGTCGTTTCAAAACCATGGCCGCATCTGGGCGCGCGCCCCGCGGCCGCACCCCCGCGCCCCCTTGTCCGGACCCACGCCCCCCGCTTAGGGTCGTCCGCAACGGAAAGCGCTTTCCCCCGATAGCTCTCCGCGAGGAACCCGCATGCCAAGCCCCTCCCGCCAGGGATCCCGTCTGCGTGCCGCCGTCGTCGGCACGGGCGCGATCGTCACCGGTAGCCACCTGCCCGCCCTCACCTCCCTGCGCGACCGCGTCGAACTCGTCGCCGCCGTCGACGTGGACCAGGACCGACTCGACGGATTCCGCGCCCAGGCCGCCGAGGCCGGATTCGCGGACGTCTCCGTGCACACCGACCTGACCGCGATGCTCGAAGAGGCGAGGCCCGATCTCGTCCTCATCGGCACCCCGCCGGTGTTCCACCGCGAACAGACCGTCGCGGCGCTCAAGTCCGGCGCCTGGGTGCTGTGCGAGAAGCCGCTCACCCTCTCCCTCGCCGAGTACGACGAGATCGCCGCCGCCGAGGAGGCCAGCGGCGCCTACGCGTCCGTCGTCTTCCAGCACCGCTACGGCTCGGGCGCCGTGCACGCCCGCTCGCTGCTCACCGAGGGCACACTCGGCCGCCCGCTCGTCGCCCACTGCCAGACGACCTGGTACCGCAACACCGCCTACTACGAGGTGCCGTGGCGCGGTAAGTGGGCCAGCGAGGGCGGCGGCCCCGTGATGGGCCACGGCATCCACCAGTACGACCTGATGCTGCACCTGCTCGGCGAGTGGACCGAGATCCGGGCGATGGCGGCCCGCCTGGTGCACGACACGGAGAGCGAGGACGTGTCGACCGCGCTCGTCCGCTTCAAGGACGGCGCCCTCGGTACGGTCGTCAACTCCGTGCTCTCGCCCGACGAGACGAGCCGCATCCGCATCGACTGCGAGAAGGCCACCGTCGAGCTGACCCACCTGTACGGGCACAGCAATGACGACTGGCGCTACACCCCGGCCCCCGGCGCCGCTCCGCCGCCCCCGCCCACCGCCGACGTACCCAGCTCGCACACCGCGCAGCTGACCGCGCTGCTCGACGCGTACGACGCCGGCACCCGCCCGCCCGGCAGCGGCCAAAGCGCCCGCAGCACGCTGGAGTTCGCCGCCGCGCTGTACAAGTCGGCGTTCACCGGTGCCACGGTCGCGGCCGGCGAGATCGGCCCCGGCGACCCGTTCTACGCCGCGATGCACGGAGACCACCCGGATTGGAGCCCGAAGCAGTGAGCAGCGCCGAGAATTCGCTCGAGGTCGTCCACACCCACGGCGACCGCGTCGTGGTGCGCTCCACCGCGACCGGTACGGACCTCTTCTCCTACGTCTACAAGCCGGACCCGGACGCCTTTGAGGCCCGCAAGCCGTACGTGCATCCGCTGCGCACCCTGTCCGGCAACCTGGTCTCGGGATACCGGCCCAATGACCACCGCTGGCACAAGGGCCTGCAGATGACGGCGAGCCACCTCTCGGGGCAGAACTTCTGGGGCGGCAACTGCTATGTGCACGGCGAGGGTTACCTCCCGCTGCACGACCGCATCGGGTCGATGCGGCACGACGGCTTCGACGCCGTCGAGGCCGGTGCCGACGAGCTGAACCTCACCGAGCGCCTGACCTGGATCGAGAACGGCGGCGACGAGTGGGCCCGTGAGCGGCGCGGGGTGCGGGTGCACTCGGTGGACCCGGACTCCGGTTCGTACGCCATCGACTGGTCGATCGAGCTGACCAACACCCGTGCCGACGGCGAGGCCCTGCGCTTCGGCTCGCCGACCACGGCGGGCCGCGAGATGGCCGGCTACACGGGTCTGCAGTGGCGCGGGCCGCGCGACTTCACGGGCGGCAAGGTCTTCGGGCCCCAAGGGGGCGCCTCCGACAGCGAGTTGATGGGGACGCAGGGTCCGTGGCTGGCGTTCACGGGCGAGCACGACGACGTGGACGCGCACTCCACGCTGGTCTTCGAGCACGCTCCGGAGAACGGGGAGGCGATCCACGCCTCGCACTGGTTCGTGCGCTCGCAGCCGATTCCGACGGTCGCGTTCTCCTGGGCGTTCTTCGAGGAGTTCGCGCTGCCGGCGGGTGAGACGTTCCGCTACCGGTACCGGATCGTGGTCGCCGACGGCGCGTGGGACACGGAGCGGGTCGCCGCCCGTCTGAAGGAGCTCCCGTGGTGAGCCCGGACGCCTCGGGCCTCGACCGGCCGCTGCCCGGCGGGATCGGCCTCTCCCACATCTCCGCGTACGACTGGCAGGCGGCGGACGGCGTCTGCGGCGGCAGCCCGCATCTGCACCTGGTGTGCACGGAGGCGTACGTCGTGACGGGCGGGCGCGGCGCGGTGCAGACGCTGAGCCCGGACGGCTACCGGGACACGCCCCTGGAGGCCGGTTCGCTCGCGTGGTTCGAGCCGGGCACGGTGCACCGCATGGTGCAGGGCGAGGATCTGCGGATCACGGTCCTGATGCAGAACAGCGGGCTGCCCGAGGCGGGCGACGCGGTGTTCACGTTCCCGCCGGAGTACCTGGCGGACCCGGAGAAGTACGCGGCCGCGGCGGCGCTTCCCGCCCCGGCGGGTCCCGAGGCGGAGGCGGCCGCGCGCCGTCGCCGGGACCTCGCGGTCGAGGGCTATCTGCCACTGCGCGAGGCCCTGGAGGCGGGCGACGCGGAGCCGCTGCGCGCGTTCCAGCGGGCGGCCGCCGCCCTGGTCCGCCCGCGCGTGGCCGCGTGGCGCGAACTGTGGCGCACCGGCGCCCTGGCCGCGGCCGAGCGCACGGGCGCCCAGCTCGACGCCCTGGAGAAGGGCGACGCGGACGCCTACCTGTCCGCGTCGACCACGCACACGTCCACGCCGACGCGCCATGGCGGCCTGGGCATGTGCGGCCGGCGCGAGGAGTACGGCATCGAGGGGGCGACGGTGCCGCGCTGAGCGCGGCGCACGTACGCACGTATGCGAAGGGCCGTCGGTGGGATGCGTATCCCTCCGACGGCCCCTGTGCGCGCCCGGACGGCCTCAGTGGGGGCCGTTCCCCAGCCGCCCCTCCAGCTGGAGCAGCAACTCCCCCAGCAGGGCGCCGAGTTGTGCGTCCTTGCCCTCACCCAGACCCGAAAGGACCGCCCCCTCGTACGCGAGTTGACTCGGCAGGATCTCGTCGACGAGGGTCCGGCCCTCCTCCGTCAGGCTGAGGTGGGAGACGCGGCGGTCGCGGGTGTCGCCGCGGCGGGAGACGAGGCCGCGTTCCTGGAGCTGCTTGAGACGCTTGGTGACGGCGGCGCCGGAGGCGAAGGTCTCGCGGGCGAGGTCGCCGGGAGTGAGTTCGCGACCGGTCCTGCGCAACGTACCCAGCAGGTCGAACTCGGCCCTGGTCAGGCCCGCGTGCCGCAGCGGTGCGTCCTCGGCCTGCTGGAGCAGCGCGGCGCACCGGTTGATGCGCCCGATGATCTCCATGGGGCCTGTGTCGATGTCGGGGTGCACGGCCTGCCACTGCCGTACGACGGACGACACGATGTCGAGCGGCTCCGTTGCCGCCGCGCCTTGCTGCGTGCTCATTCCTGCCTGACCGGACCTTCCTCATCGGCCGAACGCTGTGCGTCCGCCACTATCCGCTACTGCTGGGCGCCCGCACCACTCGGGGAGGCGGGCTGCTGGGCGCCCGCACCACTCGGGGAGGCGGCGACGCCCGCCTCTGCGGCTTGCCGGCGCACCGTGGCCGCGAGCGTACGGTGCCCGGACTGTTCGGCGGCGAGCACCCGCTCCTCGGGCAGGGCGCGCTGCCACCACTCGCCGGCCGCGGTGTCGGCGGCGGCGCGCAGTTCGACGAGTGCGGCGGTGAGGCCGCGGCGGGCCGTCTCCAGCGCGGCGTGGCCGGGGGCGGGCAGCGCGAGGGTGCGCTCGGCGGCCTCGCGGGCGGTGTCGCTCGCGGTGAGTGCCTGCTCGATGCCGTCCGTGGCGCGCCGGTTGGTGACCGCGATGGCCGCGACGACGCCGAGCACGGCGCCGACGAGGGTGTCGATGACGCGGTCGCCGATCAGCTCGCCGGGCTCCTGGTAGCGGGCGAATTCCGTGACCAGCAGCGCCATCGGCGTGACGCACAGGCTGCCCAGCCAGTAGTTGCGGGTGATGAGCGCCTCCGCCCCGAAGGCGCAGGCGAGGCAGCACAGCACGAGGGCGAGCCGGCTGGCGTGGGCGAGCGGGACGACGGCGGCGAAGACGAGGACACCGGCGATGTTGCCGACGACGCGCTGGATGCCGCGGTTCCAGGACAGCGTGAGGTTGGCCTGGTAGATCGACGCGGCGGTGACGAGGGCCCAGTAGGGGCGGCCGACGCCGAGGGCCAGCGAACCGTATCCGGCGAGCGCGCAGCCGACGAACGTACGCAGAACGATGGGCAGCAGCGGGGAGCCGGGGCCGATCCGGCGCCACAGGCAGGGCTTGCCGCCCGCGAGCTCGGCCTCGATGCCGAGGAGTTCGTCGTCCATCCCGGCGATGCGCGCGGGCCGCGGCACCGAGCCCGCGCCGCGCAGACCGCCCGCCCAGGCGCGCAGCCGGCCCGCGTCGGCGTCGCCGGGTGCCGCGATGGCGACCTCGGCGCGCAGCACGAGCCGCTCAAGGGCGCGCCGCGCCTCCGTGCGCGCCCCGGTGGCGAGCAGCGACTGCCACGCGGCATGCACGGCCGCGGCCGCCGCGCCACGGGCAGGCGCGTGCTCGGGCCGCTCGACGTACGCGGCGGCGGCGTTCAGCGCGCGGGCGGTGGCGCGGCGCTCGGGCCCGTGGGGCCGGACGAGGGCGGGGGCCATGCCCACGATCCAGGACACGGCGCCGGCGGCGAGCGTCAGCGCGAGGTGGCCGGGCACCTGCCCGAGCTGCTGCGGCGCGAACAGGGTCGCGGAACTGATGAACGTGAAGATCAGGTGTCCCGGCGGGCCGATCCGGGTGGCGTCGCACAGGCCCTTCTGCCCGGCGGCGAGCAGCGCACCGATGGCGACGAGGACGGCCGCGGACGAGGTGAGCGAGGCGGAGACCATCGCGACCGCGACGCTCGCGAGCATGCCGACGACCACCCATGCGAGGGCACGCGCGCGTGCCGCGTACGGGAGGTTGTGCCCGTACAGGGCGCACAGGCTGCCCGCCATCGTGTACATCGCCAGGTCGAGCCGGCCCAGGGCGAGCAGCGCCATGTTCGGTATCGCGGTCGCGACGACGACGCTGGTCGCGGGCTTGAGCCAGACGTCGGACGGCTTGTTGAGGCGCAGCACTCCGGTGAGTGGGAGGCGATGGACGGCGGGGGTGCGAGGTGACGGTGGTGTGCTGCTCATAAGGAAACTTTAGCAGGTGTTTTACCTGTAAATGATTCGCGCGACCATTCATGCTCCCCTGCGCCGCCATACGCCCCCGCCCGCCCGGGCATCTCCTGGACGGGACACCAACGACGAGACGTGACGACGAGACGGATCAGACGGACAAGATGGGGGACCCCGTGCACGGACCGCTCTCGGCCGCCTGGCTGCTGGTCGCGCTGTGCGCGGCGACCGGCGCGTACTGCCTGCTGCGCCTGCGCAGCGACGTCGAGGAGCAGCGCCGTACGGCCGGCGGCGAGGCCCTGATGGGATTCGGGATGGCGCTGATGGCCGTCCCCGCGGCGGTGCTCACGCCGCCGCACTGGGCGTGGCTGCTGTACGCGACCGTGTTCGGCGCCGCCGCGCTCCGCGCGCTGTGGGCCTCCCGGACGGGCACCCACCACCTGCACCACCTGGTGGGCACCTTCGCCATGGCGTACATGGCGGTGGCGATGGCCGTACGCCCGGCGGCGCACGCGCACCACGGCGGCGCGGGCGCCCCGGCGCTCACGGGCGCCCTCCTCCTCTACTTCACCGTCTACGTCCTGTGGTCGGGCGCCCGCCTCGTTCCCGCCACGACGACCGCGCCGGCCGGGGCGACCGGGACGGGAACGGCGCCCGCCGGCTGGGGCGATCGTCCGGAGCTGGCGCGGGCGTGCCGGCTCTCGATGGGGATCGGGATGCTGGCCATGCTGCTGACGATTTGACATGCTCCTCGCCATGAAGGGCGAGGGTTCCGGGCTTCTTGATCGGAACTGTGCCGCTACGCGGCACGGTTTCCGGTCTTGAATCCGTGGCTTCCTGTTTCTTCGCGCTGTGCCAGAACGGGTTCTGGTCTTACCGGCGCTCCGCAGGCCGATACCGCCAGTCCGGCGGCCTTCTTGATGTTGATCGCGGCGTTGACGTCCCGGTCATGGACCACGCCGCAGGCGGTACACGTCCACTCCCGGACTTTCAGGGGTTTGGGTCCGTCCTTGACGCCGCAGGTGGAGCAAGTCTGGGAGGTCGGCTCGAACCGGCCGATCTTCACCAGGGTGCGGCCATACCGTGCCGCCTTGTACGCCAGCATGCCAACGAAGGTCGCCCATCCGGCGTCGTGCACGGACTTGGCCAGCCTGGTGCGCGCCAGCCCCGCCACCGACAGGTCCTCCACGGCGATCCCTTGGTTCTCGGAGATCAGCCTCGTGGAGAGCTGGTGGTGGAACTCGCGGCGTGCGTCGGCAACCCGGGCATGGGCTCGGGCAACTTTGAGACGGGCCTTGGCCCGGTTTTTGGATCCCTTCTGTTTGCGGGACAGCTCCCGCTGGGCCTTCTTCAGCTTCTTCTCCGCGCGCCGCAGGAAGCGCGGAGAGTCGATCTTCGTGCCGTCGGAGAGGACGGCGAAGTTGGTGAGTCCGAGGTCGATGCCGATGGTGCGGTCGGTTGCCGGCATCCGCGCATGGTCGGCGGCAGGGTCGGTGTCGATCACGAAGGAGGCGAAGTACCGGCCTGCCGCGTCCTTGATGACGGTGACCGAGGTGGGGGTGGTGGGCAGGGTGCGGGACCACTTCACCTTCACCGCGCCGATCTTCGGCAGGTTCAGGCGGCCGCTGTCGGTGATGCTCCAGCGAGCGTTGGCAGTGAACCGGACCGACTGCCGGGCATCCTTCCGGGACTTGAAACGGGGCGGGCCAAGCTTCGGCCCCTTACGGGCGCCCTTCAAGGAAGCGAAGAAGTTGCGGTAGGCGGCCTCGGCGTCCCGCAGGGACTGCTGGAGCACCACTGCGGAGACCTCACCCAGCCAGGACCGTGAGGTGGTCTGCTTCGCCTGGGTGATCACAGCGCGGGGCAGCTCCCCGGCCGTGGGGGAGGGCCGCCCTGCCTTGCGGGCCTCTTCACGGGCACGGACCGCGTCGTTGAACACGACTCGGGCGCACCCGAACGCCCTGGCCAGCGCGGCCTGCTGAGCGACGTCGGGGTACAACCTGAAGGCGTACCGGAGCTGCATGACGATCACACTAGGCATGTCGAACTCCCGTCACCACTGGGCACATTCGAGCGACCCATCACCGTCACGAGCAGCGTCCGGCTCCGCCGGAACACCACCGCGACGCTCCGCGTCGCTACCACCGGATTCACTTCACCCCCGGCCTGAAGGCCGGAGCACTGCGAATAAATACCGGTAGCGCGCCGACCAACGAAACCGTGGCGTGCGTCACTTGACGCCCCAGGCCATACCCGTGGGTAGCGCTCGCCTCATAGGGTGACGGCCATGACGGTCCCCGTAGCGCTGTTGCTGCTCGGCGCCCTTGCCGCCCTGGTCGCGCCACGGCTGCTCGCGCGCGCGAACTGGACGGAGCGGGAGCCGATCGTCGCGCTGTGGGCGTGGCAGTGCGTGGTGGCGGGTGTGCTGCTGTGCTGTGTCCTGTCCATGACGTTGAGCGCGGCGGCGGCCTGGGGCGCCGTGCGTGGCCATGTGTTCGCGGCGGCGCCGCACGGGGTCGTGGACGCGTACGCGCTGCGCGCGGCGGGGCCGTGGGCGGCGACCGTAGCCGTGACGCTCGCCCTGGGCGGGGCGTGGACGGCGGCGATGCTGGTGCGCGAGGTGCGCGGCGCGCGGGCGAGGCGGCGCGCGAGGCGGGTCGAACTCCTGGAGCGCGCACCGCTGTTGCCGGGCGAGGAGCCGGGCCCCGACCGCCTCGTCATCCTGGAGGGCAAGCGCCCCGACGCCTGGTGGATGTCGGGCACGACGCCCCAACTGATCATCACCACCGCCGCGTTGCAGCGCCTGAAGGGGCGTCAGCTCGATGCGGTGCTCGCGCACGAGACGGGTCACGCGCGGTGGCGGCACGACTGGCTGCTGCACTGCTCGGGCGCGCTGGCCTCCGGTTTTCCGCAGGTTCCGGTGTTCGCCTCGTTCCGGGACGAGATGCACCGGCTTGTCGAGCTGGCGGCGGACGACGTCGCATCGCGCCGCTTCGGGCGCATGAGCATCGCGCTCGCGCTGGTGGAACTCAACGAGGACCGCGGGGTGTTCGGCCCCTGCCCGACGCCGCACGCACAGGTCCCGCAGCGTGTGCACCGACTGCTGGCGCCGCCCTCGCGTCTGACGCCCGCGCACCGGCTGCGTCTCACGGCGGCCGCGGCGCTGATCCCGCTGGTCCCCCTCCTGGTCACGTTCGTCCCCGCGCTGCGGGCGCTGGGATAGCCGCGGGCGCTGGGACCGCGGGACAGCGGAACAGCACCACGCCGAGCCGTCCACCGGGATGGCCCGCGCGGCGCCCGATGGGCGAGGATCTTTCCCATGCACCCGGTACGGCTCGACTCCCCGCCCCGACGCCCCCGACGCGTCCTCGCGCTTGCCACCGCACTGGCCCTGCCCTGTGTCCTCCTGACCGTTCTGGTGGCGATCCGGTGGAGCCCGCTGATGGGCCTCGACCGCGACATCGCCCGCTCACTGCACGGCCGGGCCCTCGCCGAACCCGGCGTCACGCAGGTCAACCGCGTGCTGACCGACTGGGTGTGGGACCCCTGGACCATGCGGCTCCTGTGCACGGTGATCGTGCTGGTCCTCGTCTGGCGGCTGCGGGACTGGCTGCTCGCGGGCTGGGTGGCGGCCACCTGTCTGGTCGGCACGCTGCTGCAACAGGGCCTGAAGGCGGCCGTCGACCGGCCGCGCCCGGCCTGGCGCGATCCGGTGGACTCGGCGCACTACGCGGCGTTCCCTTCGGGACACGCGATGACGGCGACCGTGGTGTGCGCGCTCGTCCTGTGGCTGCTGCGGCGGTACGCAGCCGGGCGGGCGCTGTGGCGCACCGCGTTCGCGCTCGCCGTGGTGTCGGTGCTCGGCGTCGGACTGACCCGTCTGTGGCTGGGGGTGCACTGGCCGTCGGACGTGCTGGCCGGCTGGCTGCTCGGGGCGCTGACGGTGACGCTGTCCACGGCGGCGTACGGCAAGTGGGCGGCGCCCAACGCCCGTGCTTGACCCGTGCGTTCGGTGCGCCGGAGGATCGAGGGCATGACGATCAAAGCCGTGCTGTTCGACTTCTCCGGGACGCTCTTCCGCATCGAGTCCGCCGACTCCTGGCTGCGCGCCGTGCTCGACGAGACCGGACTGACCATGCCCGCCGAGGAGTTCGACCGCGCGGCCCGCGGCCTCGAGGACGTGGGGGCCATTCCCGGCGGCACCACGCACCAGGTCAACGTCCCCGAGCACCTCGCCGAACTCGTCGCCGTCCGCGACGTCGACGCCTCGCGGCACCGCGCCGCGTACACGGGCCTGGCCCGCCAGGTGCCGCTGCCCGACGAGCGGCTCTACGACGCCCTGTACGACCGGCACATGACGCCCGCCGCCTGGCAGCCCTACCCGGACACCCGCGAGGTGCTCGCCGGGCTCCGCGAACGCGGCGTACCGGTGGCCGTGATCAGCAACATCGGCTGGGATCCGCGCCCGGTCTTCGCCGGTCACGGCCTCGACGGGTTCATCGACGCGTACGTCCTGTCGTACCGGCACGGCGTCACGAAACCGGATCCGCGGCTGTTCGCGGCGGCCTGCGAGGAGTTGGGCATGGCGCCCGGCGACGCGCTGATGGTGGGCGACGACCGGCACGCGGACGGCGGAGCCGCGGAGCTGGGCTGCGCGGTGCACTTCGTGGACCACCTGCCCACGCAGGACCGACCGAACGGTCTGCGACCGGTGCTCGACCTGATCTGAATCCGTCGTCCCGCCCGGCGTCCCCCGACGCCGGGCATGGCATGGCATGGCATGGCTGTACGGCTACACGCCGTCGGGGTCGGCGCTCCCGATCTCCGATGCCTGCCCGCTCACGGACTGGAATCCCGCGATGCGTTCCTCGGCCGCGATCCTGAGCCGCTCCGTCTCGGCGTCGAGGTCGTTCTTCCGGCGCTGCGTGGTGGCCTCGATCTTGGCCTTGGCGACGGTGGCAGCGGCCGTGAACGAGGCGGCCACGGCGCCGCCCGCCAGGATCTCGTTGACGATCTCCGGTTCCGCCGCGCGCTTGAGCGCCTCATCGGCGCTCTCGATGGGGCGGGGCTTGGGCTTGCGTGCTCCGATGTGATCCCAGGCATCGTCGGGCACCCCTGCTATGTCCCCGCCCCCGAATGCCCCGTCGTACTCCTCCGCGGGCTCCTGGCCTACGGGCTCCGCGCCGTCCGGGGACTCGCCTTGTTCCGCCTTGAGCAGGGCATCCGCGATGTCCTGCTCCGCAGCGCCGGGGGGTGAGTGTTCGTCAGCCACGAGCACAGTTTGCCCCAACCGCGCTTGCGCAGCGCAGTTTTCCGACACAACTCGGGGCAATTGAACGAGCCGTATTCCGACGATCCCCCGCGTCGCCGGAATACGGCCGCCCTCCCGCACACACCACACCCCGAAGGGCCGGTGGCCGGGAAGCGCTGAGTATAGTTGGCTCTGAGCCAGTCAACGCAGGAGTCAAGAATGTCCCCCCGCAGCGCATCGGTCAATGAGGAGTTGCGCCGACGTTCCCGCGAACGGCTCCTGCAGGCGACGTTGGAGCTCGTCGGGGAGCGCGGGTACGACGCGACGACGCTCGGCGACATCGCGGACCGCGCCCGTTCGGCGCGCGGTCTGGTGTCCTATTACTTCCCCGGGAAGCGGCAGTTGTTGCAGTCCGCCGTGCACCGGCTGATGCACCGCACCCTTGAGGAGACGCTGGAGCGGGAGCCGCGGCCCGGCCTTGACGACGGGGACGAGCGGCTTGCCCGCGCCATCGACGCGATTCTCGGCCTCGCCCGCGATCAACCCGTCCTCATGCGCACGCACATGGCGGGGATTTTGCAGGCCGAGGGCTTTGTGCAGTGTCCTGAGCAGCAGCGGCTCGCGGCGCTGCTGCGCGACACGGTCGTGCGGCACGGGACGCTCGACGTCGACACGGACTATCCGCTGCTGCGCGCCTTGTTGATGGGCGCCGTGTTCTCGCTCCTGGTGCCCGGCGTGCCGATGCCGATGACGGCGCTGCGCGCCGAGCTGTTCCGCCGCTACGGCCTGGAGTGGCAGTGGGGCTTCCCGCCGGACGACGAGGATGACGCGTCGTCCGACGAGGGCCCCGCTCACAGCAGACCGGCCGATTTCTCGCGCTACTTCGAGCCGCTGTCACCGGCCGTCAATGGCGAGCGGACCAGTCAGCCGAAGTAGTCCGGCTGCGTCTGGACGTTCAGCTCACCCAGGCGGATCTTCTTCGCCGGGTCGGTGCGGGCGTCGTCGACCTTCAGGACGTCGAAGCCCTTCGCGATGTCGTTCGAGTAGATGTAGCCGTTGTAGTAGTACGCCGACCACGAGCCGCCCGTCGTCATCGTGTCCGTGGTGAGCGGGCCGCGCTCGAAGTAGCCGATCTCCTTGGGCTTCGCGGAGTTCGTGAAGTCCCAGACGGAGACGCCGCCCTGGTACCAGGCCTGCACCATGAGGTCCTTGCCCTTGACCGGGATCAGCGAACCGTTGTGGGCGACACAGTTCTCGGTGTCGGCCTGGTGGCGCGGGATCTTGAAGTAGCTCTTGAAGACGAGCTTGCGCTTGTCACCCTTGCCGGTGATGTCGTAGATGCCGTCGGCGCCGCGGTCGGGACCGATGGCCTCGTTGCAGGTGGCCGCGCCACCGCCGCCCAGCTCGTCGGTGAAGACGACCTTGTTGGCCTTCTGGTTGAAGGTCGCCGAGTGCCAGAACGCGAAGTTGACGTTGTCCTGGACCTGGTCGATGACCTTCGGGTTCTCCGGGTCGGCGATGGAGAACAGGATGCCGTCGCCCATGCAGGCGCCCGCCGCGAGGTCCTTGGAGGGCAGGACCGTGATGTCGTGGCAGCCGGTGGTCTTGGAGACACCCGGGTTGGTCGGCGCGCCGGGGTTGCCGCCGCCGTCCGCCCCCTCACCGGGGAAGAGCACCGGGAAGTTCACCACGGCCGCCTTCTGCGGCGCCTTGCGGGGCACCTTGATGACGGAGATGCCGTCGTGCGGCGGCTGGCAGTCCGGGAACGTCGCGCTGGGCGAGTACGAGGAGACGTACACGTAGACGTTCTTCTTCTCCGGCACCAGGGTGTGCGTGTGCGAACCGCACGCGGTCTCGACGGCGGAGACGTACTTCGGGTTCGCCTTGTCGCTGATGTCGAAGACCTTCATGCCCTCCCAGGACGACTTCTCGGTCGCCGGCTGGGTGGTGGAGGCGCAGGAGTCGTCGCTGCGGGAGCTGTCCGTGGACAGGAACAGCAGGTTCCCGGAGACGGAGACGTCGTTCTGGGAGCCGGGACACAGCACCTGGGCGACCGTCTTCGGCGCCTTCGGGTTGCTGATGTCGAAGACACGGAACCCGTCGTAGTTCCCGGCGAAGGCGTACTTGCCCTGGAAGGCGAGGTCCGAGTTGGTGCCGGGGAGCGCTTCCTTGGGGATGTTGGTGACGTGCTGGATGTTGTCCGAGTGGACTATCTCGTCCTGGCCGGGTATGTCGCCGGCGGATATCGCCTTCTCGACCTCGGCCTCGGTGCTCTTCGAAACGCTCTTGGGGGCCGACGACTTGTCGCCCGGGTCGGGCGTCGCCGATACGGGTCCCGCGGCGAGCAGCGCCGCGAGGAGTCCGACTGCCGCTGTGGCAACTCCCAGGCGTCTGCGCCGCGTTCGGGGGGAGTACAGGGTCACTGTTGTCTCCTTGGGTGACGGTGACTTCGCTCGTACGTGAACGATTCACGGATCTCCCCGAGTATCGTCTTCCTCATGCACAGATCAATAGCTGGCAACGCAATCGTCATGAAAGTTGCTGCCGTCGCACTGATGACGGTGTCGGCGCTGGCATTGACCGGGTGCGACTCGGGGGGTTCGGACGACGCTGACAAGGCCAACTCCCCTGCGTCCGCCGGGCCTTCGGTCATCGCGCCGGGCAAGCCGGGCGACGTGGCCGAGACCTTGTCGGCCAAGGACGCCGAGCGGCGCGGGTCGGACGACACCCCGAACTCCGCCGATGTCACTTACGCGCAGATGATGATCCCGCACCACCAGCAGGCTCTGAAGATGACCCAACTGGCCGCGAAACAGGCCAAGTCGGCGAAGATCAAGGCGCTCGCCGAGCGGATCACCGCCGCGCAGGGTCCTGAGATCGAGACGATGCGCGGCTGGCTGCACAAGTACGGTCGCGACACCGCACCCGAGGGCCACCAGGCGCACGGCGCGATGCCGGGGATGGCGACGGAGTCCCAGCTGAAGAAGTTGCGGGCCGCCCGGGGCGAGGCCTTCGACGAGCTGTTCCTGAAGCTGATGATCACGCATCACCAGGGCGCCGTGACGATGGCCACGGAGGTCAAGAGCGGCGGGAACAACGTGCAGGTGGAAGAGATGGCCGACGACGTGATCGCGCAGCAGACGAGCGAGATCGACCGGATGCGCGACATGTCCTGAGCACGGCCGCGCCCCCTCCCCCACCGCGCCTCCCGGTGTCATGCTGAGACACATCAGCACCCCGGCGGAGGGAGCCTCCCGTGCCGCACATCGCTGTCGTCGGCTCGGGCCCGAGCGGGGTCTACACCGCGCAGGGCCTCGTGGGGCAGGGCCGCGTCCCGGACGTCCGCGTCGACGTGCTCGACCGGCTCCCCTGCCCGTACGGCCTGGTGCGCTACGGCGTCGCCCCGGACCACGAGAAGATCAAATCGCTGCAGAACAATCTGCGGGCGGCCCTGGAGGACGAGCGGGTCCGCTTCCTCGGCGGGGTGGAGATCGGCCCGGCGCTGCCGCCCGCCAAGCTCCTGGAGCTGTACGACGCGGTGGTGTACTGCGTGGGCGCGGCGGCCGACCGTCGGCTCGGGGTGCCGGGCGAGGACCTGCCGGGCAGCTGGTCGGCGACCGACTTCGTGGCCTGGTACAGCGCCCACCCGGACGCGATCGAGGACGGCTTCGTACGCGGCGTGCGCACGGCCGTCGCCATCGGCGTGGGCAATGTGTCGGTGGACGTGACGCGGATGCTGGCCCGCGGTGTCCCCGAGCTCCTGCCCACCGACATGCCGCGCGCCGCGCTCGACACCCTCGCGGCGAGCGAAATCCGGGACGTGCACATGGTGGGCCGGCGCGGCCCCTCACAGGCCCGCTTCACCACGAAGGAGCTGCGCGAGCTGGGCGGCCTCCCGGACACCGAAGTCCTCGTCGACGAGCGCGAGTTGGCGCAAGACCCGCTGTACGCGGACCCGTCCACGCTGCCCGCCGCCCAGCGGCGCAACGTGGAGGTGCTGCGCGGCTGGGCCGCCGAGCCGCCACGGGGCGCGCGCCGCCGGATCCATCTGCGGTTCTACCTGCGGCCCACCGAGCTCCTTGCGGGCGACGACGGCCGGGTGACCGGGGTCCGCTTCGAGCGGACGCGGCCCGACGGGCACGGGGGCGCGACCGGCACGGGACTGTTCGAGGAAATCGGCGCGGAGCTGGTGCTGCGGTCGGTGGGCTACCGCGGTGTGCCCATGGAGGGCCTCCCGTTCGACGAGAGCAGCGGCACCGTGCCGCACCAGGCGGGACGCGTGCTGCGGGACGCCCGGGTGGCGCCGGGCGAGTACGTCGCCGGATGGATCAAGCGCGGCCCGACCGGCGTGATCGGCACCAACCGCCCCTGCGCCAAGGAGACCGTGGCGTCCCTCCTGGACGATGTCCCCGCCCTCGTACGCAGCGGGGGTGCGGCGCGGGATCCGCTGAGCGGTCTGATCGCGGCCGGGGCGCGGCCCGTGCAGTGGGACGGGTGGCGGGCGATCGAGCGGGCCGAGGCGGAGTTGGGGCGGGGGCTCGGGCGGGGCTCGGTGAAGATCCCCGACTGGGAGGGCCTGTTGGGCGCGGCACGGGGTTCGTAGACAACCCAACGCGGTTCAGGGGCGAGGACACGTACCGGCAACACAACGGAAATCAACAAAACGTTCAAGCTCATTACGTTCTCGTGCATGACAACGCACCCCGTGGACCAGGTCCCGCCCGCGCGCCAGTTGGCGGCGTTCGGACTGCAGCACGTTCTCGCCATGTACGCGGGAGCGGTCGCCGTGCCGCTGATCGTGGGCGGCGCGATGAAGCTGTCGCCCGCCGATCTCGCGTATCTGATCACCGCCGACCTGCTGGTGTGCGGCATCGCGACGCTCATCCAGTGCGTGGGTGTGTGGCGCTTCGGCATCCGGCTGCCGATCGTGCAGGGCTGTACGTTCGCGGCCGTCTCGCCGATGGTGCTGATCGGCACGACGGGCGGCGGGCTTCCGGCGATCTACGGGGCGGTGATCGTCGCGGGCCTCGCCATGATGCTCCTCGCACCGGTCTTCGGGCGGCTGCTGCGCTTCTTCCCGCCGCTGGTCACCGGCACGGTGATCCTGATCATCGGCCTGTCACTGCTGCCGACCGCGGGTACGTGGGCCGCGGGCGGCTCGGGCGCGAAGGACTTCGGTGACCCGAAGAACATCGGGCTCGCGGCGCTCGTCCTGGTGCTCGTACTCGGCGTGCAGCGGTTCGCGCCGCCGGCCCTGAGCCGGGTCGCGGTGCTCGTCGGCATCGTGGTGGGCACGGCGGTGGCGATACCCACCGGCTTCACGGACTTCTCCGCGGTCGGGGAGGCGCACTGGTTCGGGATCAGCACGCCGTTCCACTTCGGCGCCCCGGAGTTCCACGGGGCGGCGATCGTGTCGATGCTGATCGTGGCCCTGGTGACGATGACCGAGACGACGGGCGACTTCATCGCGGTCGGCGAGATGACGGGCCGGCCCGTGGACCGGCGCGCGCTCGGCGACGGGCTGCGCGCCGACGGCTTCTCGACCGTGCTCGGCGGCGTCTTCAACACCTTCCCGTACACGGCGTTCGCGCAGAACGTGGGCCTCGTCGGCATGACGAAGGTGCGCAGCCGCTGGGTGGTCGCCGTCTCCGGCGGCATCCTGATCCTGCTCGGGCTGCTGCCGAAGCTGGGCGCGGTGGTCGCCGCGATCCCCTCGCCGGTGCTCGGCGGCGCGGGCCTGGTGATGTTCGGAACGGTCGCGGCGAGCGGCCTGCGGACCCTGTCGAAGGTGGACTTCGAGGGCAACAGCAATCTGACCGTGGTGGCGGTCTCGGTCGCCGTCGGCCTGCTCCCGGTGGGCGTGCCGACGATCTACGAGCACTTCCCCAACTGGTTCCAGACGGTGATGGACAGCGGCATCAGCGCGGGCTGCCTGACGGCGATCGCACTGAACCTGCTGTTCAACCACCTTCCGCAGAAGGCGGGTTCGGGCGGATCAGCTGTCGCCGAGCCGGTTCTCCTGCCGGGCAGCCGCGTCGAGCACGGCGTCGAGAAGGCCGGGGAAGAGCGCGTCTAGGTCGGCCCTGCGCAGGCCGTTGAGCTTGGCGGTCCCCCGGTAGACCTGCTCGATCACGCCGGCCTCGCGCAGCACGCGGAAGTGGTGCGTGGTGGTCGACTTCGTGACGGGCAGGTCGAAGGCCGAACAGGACAGCTCGGCCTCCGCCGAGGCCGCCATCTCCCGGACGACGGCCAGGCGCATCGGGTCGGACAGCGCGTGCAGCACCGCTTCGAGCCGGATCTCCGTACGGGCGGGGTGCGCGAGCGTGCGGCCGCCTGCGGCGGTCTCGGTGTGCGGTGCTGCGGCCGTCATGGACGACTCCCCTTTGCGGTCCGTGTGGAGCGGCGTGGTGCGGATGGCTCGATGCCTGCGATGCGGGCGTCGCCTCACGGCCATTGTACGAGAACCATCGTAGTTTGACATCCGCCGTACTACGGTGGCTATCGTACTAGGGAGGTCCTCGCCGCGATCCGCGAGGCAATTCCGCGATCCACACCGAATGGAGTCCGCCGTGAGCGCACTGTTCGAGCCCTACACCCTGCGGTCCGTGACCATCCCCAACCGCGTGTGGATGCCGCCGATGTGCCAGTACAGCGCGGCTCCCGAGGGTCCGTTCACCGGCGCTCCGAACGACTGGCACTTCCAGCACTACGGGGCGCGCGCCGCGGGCGGCACCGGCCTGATCATCGTCGAGGCGACGGCCGTCTCCCCCGAGGGCCGCATCTCGCCGCAGGACCTCGGCATCTGGAACGACACCCAGGTCGAGGCCTTCCGCCGGATCACGTCCTTCCTGAAGTCGCAGAACACGGTGCCGGGCATCCAGCTGGGTCACGCCGGCCGCAAGGCCTCGACCGACCAGCCCTGGAAGGGCGGCGCGCCGGTGGGCCCGGACGCGTACGGCTGGGAGGCCGTCGCGCCCAGCCCGGTGCCCTTCGACGAGAAGCACCCGGTTCCGGCCGAACTGTCGGTCGAGGGCATCAAGGAGGTCGTCCAGCAGTTCGTCGACGCCACCCGCCGCACCCTGGAGGCCGGTTTCGAGGTCATCGAGCTGCACGGCGCGCACGGCTACCTCATCGGCGAGTTCCTCTCCCCGCACTCCAACAAGCGCACCGACGAGTACGGCGGCTCCTACGAGAACCGCACCCGTTTCGCCCTCGAGGTCGTGGACGCGGTCCGCGAGGTGTGGCCCGAGGAGCTTCCGCTGCTCTTCCGCATCTCCGCGACCGACTGGCTGGAGGAGGGCGAGGGCTGGACCGCCGACGACACCGTCCGGTTCGCCGCCGAGCTGAAGGCCCACGGCGTGGACCTGATCGACGTGTCGACGGGCGGCAACGCCGCGGGCGTCCGCATCCCCCTCGGCCCCGGCTACCAGGTCCCCTTCGCGGCCCGTGTCCGCAACGAGGCAGGGGTGCCGGCCGCCGCGGTCGGCCTCATCACCGAGCCCGAGCAGGCCGAGAAGATCCTCGCCAACGGTGAGGCCGACGCGATCCTCGTCGGCCGCGAGCTCCTGCGCGACCCGTCCTTCGCCCGCCACGCGGCACGCGAACTGGGCTCCGAGAGCCACGTTCCCGACCAGTACCACCGGTCGGTCTGAGCGAGCGCCCGTACGCCCCCGCGGTCCGCCGACCGCGGGGGCGTACGCGTGTCAGCGCCCCGCGTCAGTGCCCGGCCACCGTGCCGGACAGCTCATTGGTGCTCTTCGGCAGCTTCACGGACGTGAGCTTCTTGCCGGTGTCCAGATCGATGGCGTGCAGGGCCTTCTCGCCGGGGTCGGAGACGTACGCCGTGTGCTCGCGGACGAACAGTGTGGGCCGGGGCTGCTGCCAGTCCAGGGGTTCCCGCCACTCGCCGACGGCGTCGATCTTCTTCTCGATCTTCCCGGTGGCGGGATCGATGACGTGGATCTTCCCGTCGGTGCCGAGCACCAGCGCCTCGCCCTCCGGCCCGCGGGCCAGCGAGCGGAACGAGTAGCTGGTCCCCAGGTGGACCAGGCGGAGCTTCTTCTTCTCCGTGTCGACGAGGGAGACGCGGGTGGGGCGTTCCAGCTCAGCCTCCGCGTCGGTCTTGTAGTCGCCGAGGAGGACCGGGGAGGCGTCGCTTCCGGCCTGGTTGCCGATGCGGCCGTAGTCGTCGGGGGCGTCGATCTTGGTGAACTCGCCGTCCTTGTAGATGAGGATGCCGTCCTCGCAGCCGACGCCGATCGCCTCACCCTCGGCCGCGGCCTCGCCGTGCACGCCGGGGCACTTCTCGTTGCGCGCGATCTCCTTGTTGTCCTTGTCGAGGACGAGCACGCCGGTGCGTGTCTCCTTGTCGCCCAGGGTGCTGAGGAGTTCGCCGTTCTCCAGCTCGATGGCCACGCCGTGGTGGGCCTCGGCCGAGGCGTAGGTGCGGCCCTTGGGCTTCGTGCCGCTGTCGAGGTCGGCGGGGTCGAAGACGTTGACCTCGCCGGTGCCGTCGGTGAAGAGCACCGTCTTGCCCGCGTGCCGGACGACGTGGCCCGGCTCGGAACCCTTGTACGTGATGTCGGTCAGGCGCTGTCCGGCGGCGTCCAGGACGCGGAAGCCGCTGTCGGTGGAGACGACGACGTGGTCCGCGTCGCCTGCCGGGTTGAGGCGGTTGAAGCCCGGCAGCTCGATCGTCTTGGCAAGCTTCAAGCTCTTGCCGTCGAGTATGTAGAGGCCGCCGTCGAAACCGGCGACCAGTGGATCCTTGACCGCGGCGGCGGGTGTGGCGCCCTTGGCCTTGGACGAGGCGGTGGTGTCGTCCTCGCTCCCGCAGGCGGTCAGCACCGTGGCGAGGGCGAGGGCGCAGGCCGTTCCCCCGAGGGCTCTCCTGCGGGTTGTCGGGGTCGTGTTCACTTGTGTTCTTCCTTCCCTGTCGAACAGTCGTGGGTCAGCGGGCCGTCAGGCCCTTGGTCATCGCCGTCGTGTTGGCGCGCATCATCCGCAGGTACGTGTCCGCGCCCCCGCCCTCGGCCGTCAGGGACTCGGAGTACAGCTTCACGACCTGGACACCGCCGCCCATCTCCTTGCGCAACACCTCGGCGAGGCGGGTGGGTTGGGAGGAGTCGGCGAAGACGGTGCGGACGCCTGCCTCGTCCATGGCCTGCGTGAGGGAGCGCAGGTCGGAGGAGCTGGGCGAGGCGAGGGTGGTGCCGCTGGGGACGACGGCGCCGACGACGCGGAGGTCGAAGCGGTCGGCGAGGTAGCCGAAGACGTGGTGGTTGGTGACGATCGCGCGCCGCTCCTCCGGGACGCGGTCGAAGGACTCCTCCATCCAGCTGCCGAGCTTCGCCAACTCTTTGTCGTAGCGGTCGGCTTGGGCGCGCACCGCGCTGTCGTCGACGCCGTCGACGTGCTCGGTGATCTGGTCGGCGATCAGGCCTGCCGCCTTGCGCATGCGGTCGGGATCGGTCCAGAAGTGCGGGTCGGCATGGCCGTCCCCGGCGTCGTCGCCGGTGTGGAAGGTGAGCGGGTCGACGGCCTTGCCGACCTCGAAGGTGGCGACGCCGGACTCGCGGGCGGCGTCGACGTGGCGCAGCACGTTCTCCTCCAGGCCGAGGCCGTTGTGGACGACCAGGTCGGCCCGTTCGATGTCGGCGGCCTGCCGTGCGGAGAGTCCGAAGGAGTGCGGGTCGGCGTCGGGCTTCATGAGGACGGTGACCTCGGCCTGGTCACCCGCTATCTGCCGGGTGACGTCGCCGAGGATGTTGGTGGTGACGACGATGCGGGGCCGTTCGCCCTCGGTGGTGCAGGCGGTCGCGGTGGCGGCGGCCGCCAGGGTCAGCAGGCCGAGCAGCAGGCTGCGCAGCCGTGCCGTGCCCACGCGGACGCGCTTCTTCGCCTCGTCCGCGCTCATCGGCCGGTCTCCGCCATCAGCACCGGTTCGACGTCGAGGTCGAAGGTGCGGGCGATGCGCAGGTCGTCGTTGTAGTCGACCTCGAACACCCGCTTGCCGTATGGGTCGTTGACGTAGGCGCGGCTGCGGTCGACCTCGACGACCGGGGCGTTCCGGGTGTGCGGCTTCCCGGTCAGGAGCTTCTCGGTGCGGGTGGTCTCTTTCCCCGTCTTGATGTCGTAGCCGTGCAGCCTGCCGTCGGTCTCCAGGACCAGGAGCGGCGCGCCCTCCCCCGCGGTGTTGGCGGCGACGACGGGCCCGGTCTCCACTCGCGTCCAGGCGCGCTCGCCGACGTCGAGGACCCATACGGAGTCGTCCCCGGCCGGCGCGGTCAGGGTGTCGCTGCCGGGGCGCTGCCGGAACTCGGCCGCCCGTTCGGTGTCCGGCAGGCCCTTCTCGTGGGGTCCGGACCCCGGCTCGTAGGGGGTGGACTCGGTCTCGTAGGGGGTGGACTCGGCGGTGAACTTCCCGCTCTCCTCCCGTACGAGCAGCGCCCCTTCGGCGCAGCCGAACACCACGCCACGGCGGGTCACGGCGTCGCCCTTCGGCTTCTCGCACTCGGCGTCCGGCGCGGCGACGCGCTTGCCCTTACGGTCGAACACGGTGAGCTTCGCGGCGTCACCCTTGCCGGTGAGCGCCAACAGGTGCTCCCGGTACGGGACTACGGGCCCCTTGACCGTGCCGGGCAACGTCCGGGTGCGCGCGATGTCGCCCTTCTCCAGCTTGCCGCGGTCGTACAAGACGGTCCGACCGCCCTTGCCGGTCACCGCGGTCACAGCGGCGTCGCTGCGCACCAACGCGCCTTCTCCGACGGGCAGTTCCCCTACGTCGCGGATCGCCGCGCGGTAGTAGTGGACGTGGTCGCCGTGGTCCACGGTCCAGGAGCCGCCGTCGAGGACGTGGGTGGCGCCGGATGCGTGGAGGTAGCCGAAGCGGCCGTCCGTGGCGAGGTCGGCGGCGCCCGTGACGTTGTCCGTCTTCGTCACCTTGCCGGTGATGAGGTCGAGGACGCGGGTGCTTCCGCTGCCGGGGTCGTTGAGGACCAGCCGGGACTGCTGCTCGGCCCCCTCCTTCGCGCCCTCCACGTAGCCGTGCGGGGTGGCGGACGGTGAACTCGCCGCGCGTTTCGGGTCGTTGTCCTCCTGGGCGGCGCAGCCCGCGGCGAGCAGGGCGGTGAGCGCCAGTGGGACCGGGGTCCACTTCGCGGCGTTGGTTCGGGCGGTCAAGACATTGCCTCCGACTTGCTTCGGTCGACTTCGAGTACGGGAGCGGGCGCGGCGCCGTCGGCGGCACGGCTCGTACGGCGGTGGCGGACGCCGGAGGCGAGGTGGGAGAGGAAGAAGAGACTCACCGCGAGCGCCGAGACGGTGGCCCCGGCCGCGGTGCCGAGGTGCCACGACAGGAGCAGCCCGCCGAAGGTGGCGGCGGCGCCGAGGAGGGCGGCGCCGACCATGACCCCGCGCACACTGCGCGCCCAGGGCAGGGCGGCCGCGGGTGGCGCGATCAGCAGGCCGAGGACGAGCAGCGTGCCCACGATGTGGAACGAGGCGACGATCGCGAGCCCAAGGAGACCGAGCAGCACGGCGTGCGCGAGCCGCGGGCGCAGGCCCAATGTCTGGGCCTTGCGGGCGTCGAAGGTCAGGGCAAGAAAGGCCCGGTGTCCGAGGACCGAGACGAGGAGCGCCACGAACAGGGCCACACCCAACACGGCGAGGTCCTGCCCGCGCACCGCGAGCACGTCACCGAAGAGGAATCCGGTCAGATCCACCGCGAAGGACTGCGAGCGCGACACGATGATCACGCCGAGCGACAGCATGCCGACGAACAGCAGCCCGATCCCGGTGTCCCGGGACAGCCGCCGCGCCCTGCCGAGAGCGGTCACCCCCGCTGTCATCACCGCCGCGCTCGCGACCGCGCCCACCATCAGGTTGCCGCCGAACAGCGCGGCCAACGCAACACCGGGCAGCAGCCCGTGGGACATGGCGTCCCCGAGGAAGGCCATCCCCCTGAGCCCCACCCAGGTCCCGGCCAGTGCGCAGATCGCCGACACCAGGATTCCGCCCCACAGGGCGCGCTGCACGAAGGCCACCTCGAACGGGGCCGTCAACCACTCCATGCGAGGACAGTACAATGAAAACCATGTTCAACAAACCGACCATCGTCCCGGCCCCACGGCAGGACCGGGCCACCCGCGTACACCTCGACGGGCTGTGCGCCGGCTATCCCGGCCGCAAGGTCCTCCATCAACTGACCGCCCAGATACCGGAGTTCGCGAACGTCGCGCTCGTCGGGCCGAACGGCAGCGGGAAGTCCACGCTGCTCGGTGTGGTGGCCGGTGTGATCCGCCCTACATCGGGAGAGGTCCGGCACCACGGGGAACGGCGGCCGGCGTTCGTACCGCAGCGCGGAGCCGTCGGGGACACACTCCCCCTGACCGTGCGTCAGACGGTGGAGATGGGGCGCTGGGGCGGGCTCGAGTCCTGGCGCAGGCCGTCGCGGCGGGACCTGGCGGCGGTCGACGCGGCGCTCGACCGGCTCGGCATCGGTGACCTCGCCGGGCGTCAGCTGGGCGAACTGTCGGGTGGGCAGCGGCAGCGCACGCTGGTCGCGCAGGGGCTCGCCCAGGAGTCCGACCTGCTGCTCCTCGACGAGCCGACCACGGGGCTCGACCCGGAGGCCCGCGGCAGGATCGGGGCGCTGCTCACGGAGCTCGGGGGCGAGGGCGTGACGGTCGTGCAGGCGACGCACGACCTCGAGGCGGCGCGGGCGGCGGATGTCTGCCTGTTGCTGCGCGAGGGACACCTCGTCGGGCAGGGGCCGCCCGGCGAGGTGCTCACGGAGTCGGCGCTGGCGCGGGTGTGGCAGCCGACGTGAGCCGGAGTGTCAACGGGTGCGTCCGGGGCCGCCCAGGTGCTGCGTCGGCCCGCCAAAGGGAAGGACCAGCGTCCGGCGCGCCATCAGCCACCGCCCGTCCAACCTGCGGAAGGTGTCCTCGTAGTGACCGATGTTCGCGGGCGGCGGTGGCGGCACGATCCCGTCGCCCGGATGGCCGTCGACGCGGTACGTCGCGAAGTACGTGGTGGCCGACGCGGTGTCCGGTGACTCGACGGTGACGAGGATGTTCGTGCACATCCGCCGGGAGAGACGGTCGGCGGGGCGGCCCCCGAAGTAGGCGCGCAGGGCGTCGCGGCCCTCGATCCTCCGGTCGTCGTACGGCCACTGCCAGACGCCGTCGGGGGTGAAGAGTTCGGAGACCGTGCCCGGGTCCCCGAGGTCGAGGCGGCGCACGAGCTCCAGGATCAGTCGCTCGCAGGCGCGCTCCGCCAGGAGGCGTTCCAGTGGGTCGAGTTCGTCCGTCGTGTCACCCTTGGTCATCCACCAGTCCTACCAAGTGGGGCCGTACGCCTACGAGTTCTTTTCGAAGCGGCGCCGCGTCGCGTCGTCCGCCGGCAGGAACGTCTCCAGGTGCAGGCCCTCCAGGGCGGCGTCGGCGGGCGTGGTGAGCTGCGCGGAGGTGCTGAAGAAGCGCAGCGGCTCGGCGTCCGGCACGGCGAGTTCCAGGGTGAGGACGGGACTGCCGGTGGGGGCGGTGCGGGGCACGGTGGCGAGGTGCCGGGCGGTCTCCTCGGCGAGGGCGAAGTGGCGTGGGTCGTGGGTGCGTTCGGCGCGGTGGAGCAGCTGGTGGTGCAGGTGGGAGGCCCACTGCGTGAAGTTGCGGATCCGCGGGGCCAGGCCCTCCTCGTGCACGCACAGCCGGATGACGTTGATCGGGGGTTCGAGGAGCCGGGGCGCACACCCGTCGAGGAGCGCGGCCACGCCCTCGTTGGCGTCGACGACGTCCCAGTAGGTGTCCAACAGCAGCGCCGGGTACGGCATATGGGCGTCGAGCAGCCCCCGAAGGCCGTCCATGACGACCGCGAGCGAGGCGTCCGCCAGGTCCCGGTCCCGGTAGTGCGGCGCGTAACCGCCCGCGAGGAGCAGCTGGTTGCGGGCGCGCAGCGGGACGTCGAGGTGGTCGGCCAGGTGCAGGATCATCTCGGGCGTCGGGTGCGCCCTGCCGGTCTCCACGCGGCTGAGGTGCCGGGTGGAGACGGCGGAGCGGTTGGACAGCTCCTGTTGGCTGAAGCGTCGGCGTTCGCGCCAGCCGCGCAGCAGCGGGCCGACGGTGCGGGTGTCCACGGGGTCCACGACGGTGGTCATGGCGGCAGCGTACGACGGCGGGGCGCGCCCTCCATGACCTCCGAGGTCATGGAGCATGCGCCGCCGCCGGGCCACAGTGATGGACGTCAGCCGAACGCCAACACACCGCATCCCACCGGAGGTTCGACCATGACCGCACAGCACGCCGTCGACGCCTACCTCGCCACCTGGAACGCGCAGGGCGAGCAGCTCACGAAGCTCATCGCCGAGCACTGGGCGCCCGACGCCACCTACACCGACCCGCTGGCCGAGGTGTCGGGCCACGCCGCGCTCGCCGCACTGGTCGAGGGGGTGCAGGAGCAGTTCCCGGGCTGCGTATTCACACCGGTCGGCGACGTGGACGCCCACCACCGGCAACTGCGGTTCCAGTGGGGCCTGGGCCCCGAGGGCGCCGAACCGCTGGCCATCGGCTTCGACGTCCTGATGCTGGACGAGGCCGGACGGATCCAGGATGTCCGCGGCTTCCTGGACAAGGTGCCGGGCGCCTGACTCCCTCAGGACGCGGGAGCGCTCTGCGCGTCCCCCGGGTTCACGACCCTCGCGAGGAACGAACGAGTGCGGTCCTCGCGGGGGTTGCCGAGGACCTCGTCCGGGGTCCCCTCCTCGACGACCACGCCGCCGTCCATGAACACGACGCGGTCCGCGACCTCGCGGGCGAAGCCCATCTCGTGGGTGACGACCATCATCGTCATGCCCTCGTCGGCGAGCGAACGCATCACGGCGAGCACATCGCCCACGAGTTCCGGGTCGAGCGCGCTGGTCGGCTCGTCGAACAGCATCAGCTCGGGGCCCATCGACAGGGCGCGGGCGATGGCGACGCGCTGCTGCTGGCCGCCGGACAGCTGGGCGGGGTAGCTGGTCTCCTTGTCGGCGAGGCCGACGCGGTCGAGGTTGGCGCGGCCCGTCCGCTCCGCCTCCGCGCGGTCCCGGCCGAGGACCCGGCGCTGCGCGATGGTGAGGTTCTCCAGGACGTTCAGGTGCGGGAAGAGGTTGAACTGCTGGAAGACCATGCCGATCCGGCGGCGTACGCGGTCGATGTCGAGGTCCGGGTCCGTGAGGTCGGCGCCCGCCACCACCACCCGCCCGGACGTGGGCTCCTCCAGCAGGTTGGTGCAGCGCAGCAGGGTGGACTTGCCGGATCCGGAGGGGCCGATGACACACACCACCTCGCCGTGCGCGACGGTGAAGTCGATGCCGCGCAGCACCTCCAGGTCGCCGAAGGACTTGTGCAGTCCCTGGATCTCGATGGCCGCGGTCATGCCGGTGTCCTCGTCCTCGGTGCCGTTCGGTGTGTCCTCGTTACTGGTGTCGTGCGTCATGCCCCCGCTCACCTGGCCTTCGCGTGCCGCGCCTCTAGGCGGCGCACCAGATAGCCCAGGGGGACGGTGACGAGCAGATAGCACAGGCCCGCGACGAAGATGGGTGTGCTGTTGGCGGTCTCCCCCGCCAAGTCCCGGCCGAACTTGGTGAGTTCGCGGGTCTCCAGGGAGACGCCGAGGAACAGGACCAGCGAGGAGTCCTTGAACAGCAGGACCAGTTCGTTGGTGAGTGGCGGCACGATGATGCGGAAGGCCTGCGGGATGACGATCGAGCGCATCGCCAGCGTCTGCGACATGCCGAGCGTGCGGGCGGCCTCCATCTGGCCGCGGGGCACCGCCTGGATGCCGGCTCTGATCGTCTCGGCCATGTACGCGGCGGCGACCAGGCCGAGCGCGATGGCCACCTGCCCGTACACGCCGCCGGGCAGGGCCGTGCCGGGGAAGGCGAGCGGCACACCCACCCCGATGAAGATGAAGATCAGCAGGGCGGGCAGCCCACGGAAGAACTCGATGTAGATGGAGGCGAGCCACCGGTAGGGGGCCACCGACGACAGCCGCATCAGGGCGATGACCAGACCGAGTACGAGGCCGACGCCGAACCCGGTGAGGGTGTAGATCACCGTGTTGACCAGCGCGGTCGTGATCAGGTCCGGGAACATCCGCCGGGCCACGGACGGATCGAGGAACTGGTGTTGGAGCTGCCCCCAGTCCGCGAGCGTCGCGGCGAGCAGCACCGCGACGCCAAGGATCACGTACTGGACGACACGCGTCACCTTGCGCCTGCGGCGCGGCGACATGTGCTTGCGCGGCGTGGCGTCCCCTCCCGAACTCCCGTCCACCGAGGGTGTCTTGACGGTGCTCACTTCGCGGCGCCCTTCGGCATCGGCCCGATCCACTTCTCGTACAGCTTCTTGTACGTGCCGTCCTTCTTGGCCTGGCCGATCGCCTTGTTGATCGCGGCGAGCAGCTTCGGGTTGCCGCCCTTCTTCACGGCGAAGCCGTACTCCTCGCCGGTGGGGACGGTGCCGAGGAGGACGAACTTGTCCTTGACGGCGGAGTCCTTCAGCCAGTTTTGGACGACCGGGTAGTCCTGGACGAGGACGTCGACCTGTCCGGTGCGCAGCCCGTTCAGCTCGGCGTCGGAGCTCTCGAAGGACTGCGGGTCGACGCCCTTCTTGTGCGCCAGGTCCTCGCCGGTGGTCGCGGACTGGGAGCCCAGCTTCAGCTTGCCGCTCTTGATGTCGTCGAGGGTCTTCGCCTTGACCCCCTTGCGGGCGAGCAGCGCCTGGTCGGCGTCGAAGTAGGGGTCGGAGAAGTCGAGGTTCTGCTTGCGCTCGTCGGTGATCGTCATGCCCGCGGCGGCGACGTCGCACAGGCCCGCGTTGAGGTCGGCACCGGTCTTGATGGTCTCGAAGGACTTGTCGATGATGTCCTGCTTCACCTCGAGCTTCTTCGCGACGAGGTCCATCAGGGAGACGTCGAAGCCGACGACCTTGCCGTTCTTCTCCGACTGGAAGGGCGCGTACGGCAGGTGCGTGCAGGTGGTCAGCTTGCCCTTGTGGACCAGCTTCACCCCGCCCGCGGTCATCGTGACGTCGTCGCTCTTGCTGCACGAGGTCGTCAGGGCCACGAGGCAGGCCGCGACGGCGAGCGGGACACAGCGGCGGGCGAGGCGGGCGGTTGAAGTCACGGGGCTTCCCTGGGACTTGGAGGGGCGGGCGATGCGCGGCACGGGCGGCCGAGAGCAGGTCGGACCGGGGTGCGGGACCGGCACTGACCTCGGAAAACATGAGGTTCGGACACACTGACGCACGGGCGCGGCAAGGTCTACATCACATTTCTTTGCCCACCCCAAGAAATGCTTACCGATCTTGACTTGCGGAATGAACTCCATAGCTTGTACGCATGTTTGACTCGCGGCACATCCAGACGTTCGCCGAGGTCGTGCGCACCGGCTCCTACGCGGCGACCGCGCGGGACCTCGGGTACACGCAGCCCGCCATCAGCCAGCAGATGAAGGCGCTCGAACGCGCCGCGGGCACACCGCTGTTCGTCCGGGCGGGGCGCGGCCTGCGGCTCACGGACGCCGGGCAGCTGCTGGCACGGCACGCCACGGGCATCCTCAGCTCCATCGCGACGGCGCACGGCCAGTTGAAGGCGATCACGCGCCTGGAGTCGGGGCGCGTACGCGTCTGCGCCTTCCCCGCCGCGAACGCCACGCTGCTCCCGGCGACCGTAGCCCGCGTCGCCGCGGCCCACCCGGGCCTCCGCGTCGAGCTGCTGGAGGAGGAGCCGCCCGACTCGCTGCGGGCGCTGCGCGAGGGGCGGTGCGATCTGGCGCTCGCCTTCTCGACGGGACACACCGGCGCCGTCGCGCACCATGACGGTGAGGAGGGTCTGGTCGAGTTGCCGCTGCTCGACGATCCGCTGATGGTGCTCCTCCCGGCGGGCCATCCCCTCGCCGGGAGCGACCACGTGGAGCTGGGAGAGCTGGAGCGGGAGCGCTGGATAGCGGGGTGCCGGCACTGCCGGGGTCACTTCGTCGCCGCCTGCGCGGAGGCGGGTTTCACGCCGGACATCGCCTTCACCACCGACGACAATCTCGCGGTGCGGAGTCTGGTGGCCGCCGGTGCGGGCGTCGCGCTGATCCCCGGCATGACGCTGCCGCTCCTGCGGCACACCGAGGTCGTGGCCCGCCCACTCACCCCCGCGGGCGGGCGCCGCGTCTCGGCCTTCGCCCTCGAAGGACACGAGACGGCGCCGGTCACCGCGCTGCTGCTGCGGACGCTGAGTGAGGCGGCTGCGGACATGGAGCGGGCCACTTCCGGTTTTCCCCTGCCCGAGGCTTGACCCGCGGAGGCCATCCGAGCTTCGGACACCTCCTTCACCGGCGCGAACTCTTCTGACAGGGTGAGCCACCGGACGATCCGTTCACCCTGCAAGCACCGTGTCGAGGAGTAGCCGAGATGAGCCGCCGCACGTCCAGACAGCGTGTCGCCACCCTGTCCGCCCTGGTCTGTCTGCTGGGTCTGACCGCCGCCGCGCCCGCGGCGCCGTCGGCCACCCAGCAGTCCGCCAAGAAGCAGCCGACGAGCCTGCTCGACTCGGTCCCGAAGTCCGGCGTGCTGCGCGTGTGCACGACCGGGGACTACAAGCCGTTCACGTACAAGGACCCGAAGGACGGTTCGTACAGCGGCATCGACATCGACATGGCGAAGGACCTGGCCAAGAGCCTCGATGCCAAGGCCCAGTGGGTGGACACCACGTGGGCGAATCTGACGAAGGACCTGTCGGACGGGAAGTGCGACGTCGGCGTCGGCGGTGTCTCGATCACGCTGCCGCGCGCCCGCCAGGTGTACTTCAGCGAGCCGACCCGCGAGGACGGCAAGACGCCGATCGTGCGCTGCGCGGACAAGGACAAGTACCAGACGCTCAAGGACATCGACCAGGCGGGGACGACGGTCGTCGTCAACCCCGGTGGCACCAATGAGCAGTTCGCCCGGGCGAACATCAAGCAGGCCACCATCAAGGTCCACCCGGACAACCGCACGATCTTCGACGAGATCGTGGCGGGCCGGGCGGACGTGATGATGACGGACGCGAGCGAGACGCTCTACCAGGCCAAGCTCCACCCCGAGCTGTGCTCGATCCACCCCGACAAGCCGTTCTCGTTCGCGGAGAAGGCGTACGCGACGCCGCGCGGCGACCGCGACTTCCACGAGTACGTGGACCAGTTCGTGCACCTGACGACGCACGACGGCACGTACAAGAAGTACGAGGCGGAGTGGCTGAGTTGAGCCCCGTACGACTCAGAGGATGACGGGTGTGAGGTCGGGGCCCGCCCCGGTCTCGTACGCGTCCTCGTCGAACGGGTACAGCGGGCGCTCCACCCGGTGGTGTCCCAGGCGCAGCAGGTCCTGGTCGACGCCGCCGGGGGTGAGCGCGAGCAGCCAGTCCGCGGCCATGTCGTGCAGCTCCGGCTCCAGGTAGCCGATCTTGACGACGACCACGTCGTACGTCCGCGGGTCGATGCCGAGGCCGCCCTCGGCCGGGCCCGTGAAGTCGGCGAGGGTGTGGAACGGCTTGCGGCGCTCGACGAGGATCACGGTGAGGCCGCCGACACGGACGGCCGCCATGTCGACACCGCGGTCGTACGCGCCGCCCTCGGCGCGGTCCTTCTGGTCGGCTGCGCGCTGCAACCCCTCGACGGTGCCGGTGAGTTCGTACGGTCCGCCGTGGTTCGCATCGACCTTGCCGCCGACGGAGAGCGTCACCTCGGCGCCCACCCCGGCCTCGAAGCAGGCCGCCACGGCGACGGGGTCGGTGATGCCGGGGTGGACGGCCGTGACCTTCCCCGTGCGAATCGCGTCGTTCTCCAGCAGCTTGCCCAGCATGTACGCGAGGTCACCCGCGCCGCCCGCGGTCGGGTTGTCGCCGGAGTCGCTGATGAGGAAGGGCCGCTTGTCGGAGGCGACCGCCTTGTCGATGCACTCCTCGGCGTTGCCGGTCGGGCCGACGAAGAGGAAGTCCTTGCGGGCGTCCCAGTAGCGGCGGGCCAGCAACTCGGCTTCCTGCGAAGCGAGTTCGGCGTCCTCACCGGTGACGACGATGGCCGCCTTGCAGCGCGGCTCGTCGGCCCAGGCGTAGCCGACCCACATCGCCGCGTCGAGGATGCCGTCCTTCCGCTCGATGTCGGCGAGCGAGGCGTAGAGGGACTTGGCGGGCTCCAGGCGGGTGCTGGTCTTCTCGCCGGGCAGCAGGACCGGGACCTGGACCCAGGCGCGGTGCGGGCGGGTGCCCTCGCGCAGGCAGTGCACGAGGTTGCGGGCGGCGCGCTCACGGGTGTCCCAGGCGTCCTCGTGCGGGGCGAGGCGGTGCGCGGTGAGCAGGTCGATGGGCTCGGCGAAGCGGCGGGACACGTTGCCGTGCAGGTCCATGGCCGTGGAGATCATGGGGCGGGTGCCGTCGGGCGTGCCGTTGTGGTCGAGCGCCGCGCGGACCGCCTCGGTCAGGTCGCCCTCGGCGTCGGTGAGGCCGATGACGCTCATGGCGCCGTGGATGTCGTAGACGAGTCCGTCGAGCGGGCCCGCCTCCCGTATCCGGGTGACGAGTTCGTTCTTGAGGATCAGGTACGACTCGGCCTCCACCGGGCCGCCGGGCAGCGAGGTCGCGTGCAGCAGCGGCACCCACTCGACCAGCTCCGCGAGGTCGGAGTCGGCCTGTGTCCACGTGTAGCGGTCGAGGAGGTCCTGGCCGCGCGTCTGCCGGAAGTCGTCGGTGGTGGAGCGGTGCGGGCAGAACGTGGACGACTCGATACCGATGCCGCCGATGCCGATGCGCAGGCGGCGGCCGGTGATCGGGGTGGTGCTCGTCATGCGTGGACGCTCTCTTCCTTCAAGGCGGGGGCAGTGGACGACAGGTTGTTGTGCAGCGCCGTGAGGCCCGCGCCGAGCAGGCCCGCATCGCGGCCCGCGGCCGTCGTGGTGATCTCCAGGTCCGCGGTGGCGAGCGGCAGACAGCGCTCGTAGAGCACGCCGCGGACGGCGGCGACGAGGGGTTCGGCGGTGGCGAGGACACCGCCGATGGCGACGGCCCGCGGGTTGAAGAAGTTCACGACGACCGAGAGCACGGTGCCGATGTGCCGTCCCGCGGCCCGTACGAGGGTGGTGGCGAGGGGGTCGCCGTCGGCGACGAGCTGAAGCAGCTCGGTGGTGCTCGCCACGTCGACGCCCTGCGCGGCGAGTTCGCGGATGAGGGCGGCGCCGCTCGCGACGGTCTCCAGGCAGCCGATGTTCCCGCAGGAGCAGGGCCGCTCACCGGCCTCCTCCACGCGGACGTGGCTGATGTCTCCGGCGCTCCCGTTGGCACCGTCGTGCGGCCTGCCCGCGACGATGACGCCGCTGCCGATGCCGCGGCCGGCCTTCACGACGACCATGTGGTCGAGCTCGGGCCGGGAGGTGCGGTGCTCGCCGACCGCCATCATCGTGGCGTCGTTGGCGACGGTCACCGGCATGCCGAGCCGCTCGGCGAGGACGTCGCGCAGCGGGTAGCGGTGCCAGCCGGGCATCCGGGAGGGGCTCAGGACACGGCCGTCCGCCGGGTCGACGGGGCCGGGGAAGGAGACGCCGAGCGCGCGCACGGTGCGCCCCGACTCCTTCTGCTTCGCGGCCAGTTGAGCCACTTGACCGCACAGCCAATCGACGGCGGACTCGGGTCCCGCGGTGATGTCGTGCGGCAGGTCGACGGCGTCGTGCACGGCCGCGCCGAGATCGACGGCGCCGAGCCGCGCGTGCCGGCTGCCGAGGTCGGCGGCGAGTGCGACACCGCCCTGCGCCTTGACCCGCAGCAGCCGGGGCCTGCGTCCGCCCCGCGAGGCGCCCTCACCGGACTCGGTGAGCACGCCCTGGGCCACCAGCTCCTGCACGCGCAGCGAGACGGTGGAGGGCGCGAGGCCCAGTTCCCTGACGAGGTCGGCGCGGGAGGAGGCGGCTCCGGACGAGACGAGCCGGAGTATGTGCCGGGCCGAGCCCTGCTCGCCTTCGTTCGCGGTGTCCGCCATCCGGTCCCCCTGGAGACTTACTTCGATTAGTTCGTTCGAGTTCGGACCGAACACTAACCATCGACAAACCAAGTGCGCCAGACCCCGCCCGTTTTTGCATTACTTTCCGAATGAACCTATTGACTTGCTTCGAACGGTCGACTTAGCGTTCGGGCGCCCCTCGTCGAATCTTCACACGGGGCCGCACCCCTTCCCCTTGGAGGCCCTTCGGCATGCGTTTCCTCAGGTCAAAGGCGTCCGCGGCGCTCGCCCTAGCGGCGGCGCTGGTGGCGCTCACCGGCTGCACGCACGAGGCCGGCAGCATCGCCATGGGCCGCACGGGCGGCACTCCCGTCGAGGGCGGCACGGCCACCATGGCCCTGCCGCCGGCGGCGACCCCGAACTGGATCTTCCCGATCGGCGCTCCCGGCTACGGCGGCTCCTACAACTACGCGATCCAGTCGCAGCTCTACATGCCCGTGTACGACGCCGTGCAGGAGAAGGGCGAGCTGGTCACGCACGGCCCCAGCACGCTGGGCCTGGAGCCGAAGTACAGCGACGGGAACAAGACGGTGACCGTCCCGCTGCGCAAGGGCGTCAAGTGGTCCGACGGCACCGAGGTGACCGGCCGCGACCTCGAGTTCTGGTTCAACCTCGTCAAGGCGAACAAAGCCGACTGGGGCGGCTACTCGGTCGGCAACATCCCGGACAACGTCAAGAAGTTCGAGCTCGTCGGCGACCACACCGTACGGCTGCACCTCAAGCGCGCGTACAACCCGGACTGGTTCACGGCGAATCAGCTCTACTACATGCGCGCCCTGCCGCAGCACGCCTGGGACGCCAAGACGGACGGCGGCAAGGTCGGCGACTTCGACCGCACCACGAAGGGCGCCAAGGCGGTCTTCGCGCGGCTCACCCGGCACGCCAAGAGCCTCGGCTCGTACGGCACCGACCCGCTGTGGAAGACCGTCAACGGCCCTTGGAAGCTGGCCGGTTGGCGGGACAACGGGCAGGTGACGCTCGTACCGAACGAGAAGTACACCGGTCCGAAGTCGGAGCGCCCGCACCTCGACAAGGTCGTCTTCAAGCCCTTCACCACCGCCGACTCCGAGTACAACGTGCTGCGCTCCGGCGGCGTCGACTACGGCTACATCCCGCCGTCGGTGATGGCACAGAAGGAGAAGTTCGAGAGCAAGGGGTACCGCGTCGACCCGTGGGAGGGCTGGGCGGCCACGTACATCGTCTACAACTTCAACTCCACCCACGCGGGCCCGGAGATGAACCAGCTCTACATCCGGCAGGCGATGCAGCACCTCGTCGACCAGAAGGCGATGAGCAAGGTCATCTGGCAGGGCAGCGCGACGGAGACGCTCGGCCCGGTGCCGGTCACGCCGAAGAGCCAGTACCTGTCGAAGGAGATGGCGCACAACCAGTACCCGTTCTCCGTGTCGAAGGCCAAGTCACTGCTGGCCGCGCACGGTTGGAAGACCGTCGACGGCACGGCACGCTGTGTACGGCCCGGCACGGGGGACGACGAGTGCGGCAAGGGCATCGGGAAGAACGACCCGCTGGAGCTCACGCTTCTCTCGCAGTCCGGCTCGACCGAGACGACGAACATGATGCAGGAGCTCAAGTCCTCGCTCAGCAAGGCCGGCATCGACCTGACCGTGCGTCAGCAGCCGCTCAACTCCGTGCTCGGCAACTCCGTTCCGTGCAAGGCGAAGGACTCCGGCTGCAACTGGGACATGTCCTTCTTCGGCACCGCCGGCAGCTGGTACTACCCGCTCAACCCGAGCGGCGAGCAGCTCTTCTCCACCGGCGCCTCCTCCAACTTCGGTAATTACAGCGACAAGAAGGCCGACCGCCTCATCAGTGCTGTGCAGTACGCGCCCGACATGAAGGCCATCCACGAGTACGGCGAGTACCTGGCGGAGCAGCTGCCGGTGATGTGGATGCCGAACCCCGCGTACCAGGTGTCGGTGATCCGCAACGACCTGCGCGGCATCGAGCAGAACCCGACGGTGACCTTCCAGCCCTCGCACTGGTACTTCGTCAAGAACGCCAAGAACGTCAAGAAGGGAGCCGAGAAGTGACCGGCTTTCTGGTCAAGCGTTTCCTTCAGGCGCTCGTCGTCCTGTTCCTCGTCTCGATCATCGTCTTCACCCTGCTGCACCTGCTGCCGGGCGGCCCCGCCCGCGCGATCCTCGGCCCCAAGGGGACGCCGCAGCAGATCGAGCACTTCAACCACGTGCAGGGCTACGACCGTTCGCTGCCGACGCAGTACCTGATGTACCTGAAGCGCCTGCTGACGGGTGACCTCGGCGAGTCGTACAAGCTCAACTCGCCCGTGATCGACCTGCTCACCCAGCGCCTGCCGAAGACGCTCCTGCTCACCCTCATGTCGACGGTCCTCGCGGTCGTCATCGCGGTGCCGCTCGGCCTGCTCCAGGCGGTGCGGCGCGGCAAGGCGTCCGACTACGCGCTGACCGGGCTCGCGTTCCTGCTGTACGCGACGCCGGTGTTCTTCCTCGGCCTCGTCATGATCATCCTGTTCGCGCAGGTGCTGCCGATCTTCCCGGCGGAGGCACCGCAGGGCGAGACGATCGGACAACTCCTGGGCGACATACCCGGGTTGATCCTGCCGGTGGTGACCATGGCGTTCGGCATCGTGGCCATGTTCAGCCGGTACATGCGCTCGGCGGTCCTCGACAACCTCACCGAGGAATACGTGCGCACGGCCATGGCGAAGGGCCAGTCGAGCCGCCGGATCATGGTCAAGCACGTGATGCGCAACGCCCTGATCCCGCTCGCCACCCTCCTCGGCCTCTATCTGCCGACGCTGTTCAGCGGCGCCCTCGTCGTCGAGTCGATGTTCAACTACCCCGGCATGGGGCTGCTGTTCTGGAACGCCGCGCAGGGCTCGGACTTCCCCGTCCTGCTTGGTGTGACCCTCGTCGTCGGCATCGCGACCGTCCTCGGCTCGCTGCTCACCGACATCCTGTACGCCGTCCTCGACCCGCGGATCCGGAGCGTGTCATGACCACTGCTGTGACGACCTCTGCCATACCGGGGCAGGAGGAGGCCGCGCAGGCCACACCCTCGCTGGCCCGCCGCACCCTGCGCGTGTTCACGGGCAACAAGCTGGCGCTGAGCGGCGTCATCCTGCTCGTCCTGCTGCTGGCCTTCTGCTACCTGGGCCCGCTGGTCCACCCGACCGAGCAGATCCACACCGACCTGTCGCAGGCGAACCTGGCGCCGGGCGCGTCGGGTCACCTCCTCGGCACCACCGACCTCGGCTACGACATGGTGGGCCGGCTCATGGTCGCGGGACAGACGTCCCTCGAAATCGGCCTGGCGGCGGGCCTGTTGGCGACCCTGTTCGGCACCGTGTACGGCGCCGTCGCCGGGTACTTCGGCGGCTGGGTCGACGCGACGATGATGCGCGTCACCGACGCCGCGCTCGCCATCCCCGCGATGTTCCTGCTCGTCGTCGTGGCCGCGATCATCACGCCCAGCAAGGGCATCCTGATCCTCATCATCGCGGCCGTCGCCTGGCTCTCCCCCGCCCGCCTGGTGCGCGGCGAGGCACTGTCGCTCCGCAACCGGGAGTACGTGCAGGCGATGCGGATGATGGGCGGCGGCGGCGCCCGCGCCGTGTTCAAGCACATCGTCCCGAACGCCATCGGCACCGTCATCGTCAACTGCACGTTCCAGATCGCCGACGCCATCCTCTACGTCAGCTACCTGGCCTTCCTCGGCCTGTCGATCCCGCCGCCGTCCGCCGACTGGGGCTCGATGCTGTCCGCCGGCATCACCTACACGCAGAACGGCTACTGGTGGCTGATCTTCCCGCCGGGCATCGCGATCGTCCTGGTCGTCGCCGCGTTCAACTTCATCGGCGACGGACTGCGCGACGCGTTCGAAGTACGGCTGCGCAAGTGACGTACGAACCAGGTGACTTCAGGGACGTCAAGGGCGAGAAGGGCCTCACGAACATGACCACGACCGAGCCCCTGCTCCGGATCGAAGACCTGCGCGTCGACATCTCCACGCGCGACCGCACCGTCCACGCCCTCGACGGCGTCTCGCTCGAACTGGCGCCGGGTGACGCGCTCGGCATCGTCGGCGAGTCCGGCTGCGGAAAGACCATGACGGCGCTCAGCGTCCTCGGACTGCTGCCGTCCGGCGGCGAGGTGACCGGCGGCCGCATCATGTTCGACGGGCAGGACCTGGCGGCGGCGCCCGCGCCGGTCCTCCAGGACGTGCGCGGCAACACCATCGGCATGGTCTTCCAGGACCCGCTGACCTCCCTGAACCCGACGATGACGATCGGCGCGCAGGTCGCGGAGCCGCTGCTGCTGCACCGGGACGTGTCCAAGAAGGAGGCGTGGGCGCGCGCCGAGGAGACGCTGCGCCTTGTCGGCATGCCGCAGCCGGCCGAGCGGATGAAGGCCTATCCGCACCAGCTGTCCGGCGGCATGCGCCAGCGCGTGGCCATCGCCATGGCGCTGGTCTGCGAGCCGAAGCTGCTGATCGCGGACGAGCCGACGACGGCGCTCGACGTGACGACGCAGCACCAGATCCTGGAGCTCATCGACGATCTGCGCGAGCGGCTCGGCATGGCGATGATCCTGGTCACGCACGACCTCGGCGTCATCGCGAACCGGGTCGACCGGGTGGCCGTGATGTACGCGGGCCAGGTGGCCGAACAGTCCGATGTACGCGGCCTGTTCGCCCGCCCCCGGCACCGTTACACGGAGGCGTTGTTCGCGGCGCTGCCCGAGCGGGCGGCGGACAACGAGACGGAGCTGCACACCATCCCCGGCCTGCCGCCGAGCCTGACGGTGCGGCCCACGGGGTGCCGGTTCGCGCCGCGCTGCCTGTTCGCGACGGACGACTGCCGCACCCTTGAGCCGTTCCTGGAGGAGGACGAGGTGCAGGGGGCGGAGCACCGGTTCGCGTGCTTCCACCCGGTGCCGACGGCGGTGAACGCCGCCTCCCCGGACGAGGTGGTGACACCCGCGCCGATCCCTGCGCAGGACGCACCCGCCTCCGACGTACTGGTGGAACTCGACGCGCTGGTCAAGGAGTTCCCCCTCAAGGGCGGCCCGTTCTCGCGCAGTCGCGGCACGGTCAGCGCGGTCGGCGGGGTGTCGCTGAGCATCCGCAAGGGCGAGACGTTCGGCATGGTCGGCGAGTCGGGCTGCGGCAAGACGACGCTCGGCCGGATCGTGGCGGGCCTGGAGGAGCCGACGGCGGGTTCCGTACGTTTCGAGGGCCGCGACCGCGCTTCGCTGTCGCGCGCGGAACGCCGGGCGCACCGCCGCGACGTCCAGCTGATGTTCCAGGACTCGACGGCGGCGATGGACCCGCGGATGCGCGTCGGCGAGATCCTGCGCGAGCCGCTCGTCATCCAGGGCGTCGGCGACAAGGCCGAACAGGAGAAGCTGATCGGCGAGCTCCTCGACGCGGTGGGCCTGCCGCGCGGCGCGGTGCACCGCTACCCGCACGAGTTCTCCGGCGGCCAGCGCCAACGTCTGGGCCTCGCACGGGCGTTGACGCTCTCCCCCGATCTGGTGGTGGCGGACGAGCCGGTGTCGGCGCTCGACGTGTCGGTCCAGGCGCAGATCCTGAACCTGATGCGGGAGCTGCAACGCGAACGCGGCCTCACCTACCTCTTCATCTCGCACGACCTCGCGGTGGTCCGCTACCTCGCGGACACGGTCGGCGTGATGTACCTGGGCAAGCTGGTGGAGGTGGGCCCCGCCGAGCAGGTCTACAACCACCCGCTGCACCCGTACACACGCGGCCTGCTCGACACGGTGAACGTGCCGGACCCCGAGGCGACCGCCGCCTCCGGGTCCCCGCTGACGGGCGAGACCCCGTCGGCGGCGAAGCCCCCGTCGGGCTGCCGGTTCCGTACGCGCTGCCCGATCGCGCAGGACGTCTGCGCGACGACGGAGCCGCCGGAGTCGACGCCGGACTCGGCGGGCCACCGGGTGGCGTGCCACTTCCCACTGGCGGTGCCGACACCGGCTTGACTGGCGGTGCCGACACCGGCTTGACTGGCGGTGCCGACACCGTTCTGACCTGCGGCGATGGCCGGTACGGGGGCCGTTGTCAGTGGTGGGGTGCAGACTGACCGATACCTGGAGACAACGACGTTTCGGAGGTTCGGCATGACTGACGTACTGCTGGCAGTGGGCACCCGCAAGGGCCTCTTTCTGGGCCGCAAGCGCGACGGCGGCCCGTTCGAGTTCGACGAGAGCCCGTACTTCAACGCGCAGGCGATGTACTCGGTCGCCATCGACACCCGCGGGGAGCGACCACGACTCCTCGCGGGCGGCGACAGCACGCACTTCGGGCCGTCCGTCTTCCACTCGGACGACCTGGGCCGCACCTGGACCGAACCACCCGCGCCCGCCGTCAAGTTCCCCGATTTCACCGGGACTTCACTGGAGCGGGTGTGGCAGCTGCATCCCTCGGCCTCCGAACCGGACGTGGTCTACGCGGGCACGGAACCGGCGGCCCTCTACCGCTCAGAGGACCGGGGCGAGACCTTCGAACTGTGCCGCCCGCTGTGGGAGCACCCGACGCGTTCGCAGTGGGTGCCGGGCGGCGGCGGAGAGGGCCTGCACACGATCCTGACGGACGAGCGGGACCCCGGCGCGGTGACGGTGGCGGTGTCCACGGCCGGCGTCTTCCGTACGACGGACGGCGGCGCGAGCTGGGACCCGGCGAACAACGGAGTGGCGGCGGTCTTCCTGCCCGACCCGAACCCCGAGTTCGGCCAGTGCGTGCACAAGGTGACGCGGGACGCCGCCGACCCCGACCGCCTCTACCTCCAGAACCACTGGGGCGTGTACCGCAGCGACGACGGCGGCGGGAAGTGGCTCGACATCGGCGAGGGCCTCCCCTCGACCTTCGGCTTCGCCGCGGCCGCGCACCCGCACCGCGGCGACACGGCGTACGTCTTCCCCATCACCGCGGACATCGACCGCGTCCCCGCCGACCACCGATGTCGCGTCTACCGCACCCAGGACGCCGGCACCACCTGGGAACCCCTCACCCACGGCCTCCCGTCGAGCGACCACTACGGCACGGTCCTGCGCGACGCCCTGTGCACGGACGACAACGACCCGGCAGGCGTCTACTTCGGCAACCGCAACGGCGAGGTGTACGCGTCCCCGGACGACGGCGACACCTGGAAGCAGGTGGCGTCGCATCTGCCGGATGTGCTGTGTGTGCGGGCGGCTGTGGTGGGGTGACGCGCGGGGGCCGGGCGGTGGGGCTCGGCATCTGGGGGGCTGGGTCCGCTCAGCCCTCCGCCCTGCTCTCCTGGCTCGGCCCGGTGGTGTCCACGCGGTACCAGACCGTGGCGTCCGGAGGCAGAAGCCGGGCCGTCGGTGGGAGAGGCAGGCTGGTCAGGGACGGGGGGCCGGAGGGGACGTCCGGCAGGAGCGCCGGTTCGGGGGTCGGGTTGGTGACGCAGCGCAGGGAGCCGGTCGTGAAGTCGAGTACGGGGTCGGTTTCCGTGGAGTGCCAGGTGATTTCGGTGTCCGCGGTGAGGAGGGCGCGGCGCCGGGTGATGGCCTCGCGATAGAGGGCCAGGACGCTGGTGGGGTCGACCTGCTGGGCCTCCACCGAGAGGGCGGCGAAGGTCGCCGGCTGGGGCAGCCAGGGGGCGGCGGGGCCGAAGCCGTACGAGGGGCCGGTGCGCTCCCACGGGATCGGGACGCGGCAACCGTCGCGGCCCTTGCGGGCGCCGGCGGAGCGGTGGCGCACGGGGTCGCGGAGGGCTTCGTCCGGGAGGTCGGCGACCTCGGGGAGGCCCAGTTCCTCGCCTTGGTAGAGGTAGACGGCGCCGGGGAGGGCGAGGAGGAGGAGTGCGGCGGCGCGGGCGCGGCGGGTGGCGAGGGCCGGAGGTACGTACGGGTCGGTGCCGCCGGACCGCAGCCAGGCTTCGACATCGGTGCCGGATGGCAGGGCGAGGCGGGAGGCGTGGCGTACGACGTCGTGGTTGGAGAGGACCCAGGTGGGTGTCGCGCCGACCTCGTCGGCGAGGGTGAGGGAGCGGTCGATCGTCGCCCGCAGCGCGGCGCCGTCCCAGTCGGCGCCGAGGAAGTCGAAGTTGAAGGCCTGGTGGAGTTCGTCGGGGCGGACGTACTGGCCGCGTCGGTCGAGGGCCGCCCAGGATTCGGCGACGGTGACGCGGGGCGGCTCGTAGGAGTCGGTGACGGTGCGGAAGCCGCGCAGCAGGTCGTGCACCTCGTCGCGGTCCCAGAACGGGTGCTTGCCGTACCAACCGTCGCCGACGATGCGGTGGTGCACCTGGTCGGGGCCGAGGTCGCGGAGCGGTTCGGCGAGGTCCTTGGCCATGCCGTGGGCGACGTCGAAGCGGAAGCCGTCCACGCCGCGGTCGAGCCAGAAGCGGAGGATGTCGTGGAACTCGGCGACGGTGCCGGGGTGGGTCCAGTCCAGGTCGGGCTGGGTCGCGTCGAAGAGGTGGAGGTACCACTGGCCGTCGGGGACGCGGGTCCAGGCGGGGCCGCCGAAGACGGACTGCCAGTCGGTGGGCGGCTCCGTTCCGTCGTCGCCCCGGCCGTCGCGGAAGACGTAGCGGGTGCGGGCGGGACTGCCGGGCGGTGCGGCGAGGGCCTCCTGGAACCAGGCGTGCTGGTCGGACGTGTGGTTCGGGACGATGTCGATGATGACGCGTAGGCCCAACTCATGGGCGCGAGCGAGGAGTTCGTCGGCGTCCGCGAGGGTGCCGAAGCGGGGGTCGATGGCCCGGTAGTCGGCGACGTCATAGCCGCCGTCGCGCATCGGTGACGGGTAGAAGGGGGTGAGCCACACGGCGTCCGCGCCGAGGTCGGCGACGTGGGGCAGGCGGGCGGTGATGCCGGGGAGGTCGCCGATGCCGTCGCCGTCGCTGTCGGCGAAGCTGCGGACGTAGATCTGGTAGATGACGGCGGAGCGCCACCAGGAGTCGTCCGGAGTCATGGGGTGTCTCCCTTTCGGCTCGGCAGGGCGGCGAGTTGGACGGTGCCGGAGCGTGGCGAGGTGAGGACGGGGACGCCGCCGAGCGTGCCCTCCGGCAGCGCGGTGAGCGCGTTCGCCATCGAGGCCTGGGCGAGGACGAGGACGTCGTGGTCGGCGGCGAGGCGTCGGGCCTCGGCGGCGATGAGCGCGTCGTGCCGGTCCTGGTCACCGCCGGTCCGCGCCTCGTACGCGCCGGGGCAGGCGGTGGTGGTGAGGGTGATGTCACGGTCCTGCGCGACGGCCGCGCGGCGCACGAGGTCGACGGTGGGCGTGAGGGTCGATTCGAGCGTGGCGAGGACGGCGATGCGGCTGCCGGTTCGGACCGCTTCGGCGGCCATGGGCTCGTCGACGCGCAGCACCGGGATGCCGGCGAGCGGCCGGGCCTGTTCGGCGAACGGGCCGACGGACGAGCAGGTGACGAGGACGACGTCGGCGCCGGCCGCCTCGGCCTGCTGGACGTAGGCGGCGAGGCGGGCGGCGGTGCGGGGCAGCGGGCCGTGGGCGACGGTGTCGGCGAGGAGACTTTCGTCGACGACGTGGTACGGGCGGGTGTGCGGGGCGAGTTCGCGCAGCAGCGGGTCGAAGGTGGCGGGCAGTGCGGCGACGGTGTGCAGGACGCAGACGCGGGGGCCGAGGGTGCTCATGCCGAGACCTCCGCGCGGGCCGCGGCGGTGTCCCACCACGGGCGGCCGTGGGTATCGACGATGTCGGCAAGGAGCCGGAGGCGGTCCGTGCTGGGGCCGCGGAGGGCCGCGTCGCGGTCGCCGGTGAGCGCGTCGGTCCACAGGGCGCGGCCCGCGAGGAAGCCGGAGGCGCCGGCGCGGCAGGCGGCCTCGACGGCGGTCGGGAAGTCGGCGGCGGCGACGCCCTGGGAGAGGACGACCCAGGGGACGTCGACGACGGCGTCGATGCGGGTGGCCTGCTCGGTGAGGTGGGCGAGGGAGCCGACGCCGCCGTCGGGGACCTGGCATTTGTACAACGAGGGGCGGAGGGGGGCGAGTTCGCGGGCGGCGTCGACGATGGCGTCGTTGAGGACGAAGGTGTCCTGTTCGCCGTCGGCGGGGCGGGCCACGGGTTCGAGGACGGAGGCGAGTCCGGCCTCGCGGCACAGTTCGACGAAGCGGGCGGCGAGTTCGACGCGGGCGTCGCGCTGGTCGTCACGGCGCCAGATGACCAGGAGCTTCAGGCCGCGGGTGCCGTCGGCGACGACCGCGGCGGTGTCCACGGCCTCGTCGAGGGAGGTGCCTTCGACGGCCTGTCCGGGTACCTGGTCGAGTACGTCGACGGCGAGGATCGGCGCGCAGGTGCCGGGCAGCACGCTGTCGTCGATCAGCTGCCGGTATCCGTAGTCACGGTCGATCAGCAACGCGGAGGCGTGCGGGCCGAGTTCGCGGGCGACGGCCATCTTGAACTCGGTGAGGTGGTCGTGCGGAATGTCCTCGCCGGGGACTCCGGCCCGCTCGGCCATCATCGTGCGCAGCGAGTCGCGCTGGTCGGCGGCGACCATGGCGAAGGTTCCGGTTTCTCGGGCCAGGTGGGCGGGGGCGAGGGAGCCGCCGGCGAGCAGGGGGGTGGTACGGGTACCAGTGCGGGTCATGGGGTGGGTTCCTCGGGGTCGCTGTCGGTATCGGGGTCGGGGTAGTCGTGAGGTGCGGCCTGCACCGGGGGCCGCCTTGCCCACCCTGCCGCCCGATGGGGTCTCCCCTGCTCGGAGCTTGTCGGAGAGCTTGGGGAAGGCAGATTGCCCAAGGCGGTGGAGGCCGACCGTCCGAGGTGGGGAGCCGTGCTTGACGGGTGGGCCAATTCCAGCCCCTCCGGCGTTTGAGGAGCGGGGTCCGGGGCGGAGCCCCGGCCTTTCAGCCCCGCCGGCGATTGAGGCGCAGGGCCCAAGGCGGAGGACCGCCCTTCCAGCCCCGCCGGCGTTTGAGGCGCGGGGTCCGGGGCGGAGCCCCGTGGCGTAGGCGCGGTCGGCCCTGCAGGGGCGACTGGCGTAGTGGCCAGAGGGAGGAACCGGTCCCGGTGATGGGCCCGGTGGGCCTCCGCCGTTGCCGCGTCGGGGACCACGGGGTGCGAGGGTGCGACCGGCGACGCCCCCTCCACGCCAACCGCGCGGCCAGCGAGAAGCGCCGCACCGAGCCCCGCCGCCTCCGGCTCCGCGCACACCCGCGTGGGCCACGGCCCGACCGCCGCCTTGAGCGCGGTCCAGGCGGCGAGGCGGGTCGAGCCACCGAGCAGCGTCACCGACCCGGGGGCCACCCCACCGCACAGCCACGCCTGCGTATCCGTCATCCAGCGCGCCTGATGCGCCGTGCCCTCCAGGATCGCGCGGGCGATGTGGGCGGGCCCGTGCTCGAGGCGCAGATCGTGCACCGCGAACCGGGCCCCCGGATCGGGCCGCGGGGCGCTGCGCCCGTGCGCGTACGGGGTGACCGTCGGCCCACACGGCGCAGCGGGCAACGTGGCGACGAGCCGCGCGAACTCCTCGTAGCGCCCGGCGCCCTGAACGCCGTCGAGGAACCGGTCGCAGAACCACTCCACCAACAGCCCGGAGCTCGCCGCCCCCGCGAGCACCATGAAGTGCTCACCGTCGGCATGCCGCCCCCACGACATGCCCTCCGCAGCGGCCCGGGCCCGGTCGGGCGGTTCGCCGGTCACCGTGAGGACGGCCTCGGCCGTACCCATCGAGTCGGCGACCTGTCCGGGTCCGCGCGCCCCGGCGGCCCAGGCGCCGACGAGGTGATCGTGCCCGGCGACGACCACAGGTGTGCCCGCACGCAGCCCGACGTCGGCCGCGGCCTCCGCCGTGACGCGGCCGACCGGTTCGCCGACCTCGCGCACGCGCGGCATGTGGTCGACGCCGAGGCCCGCCTCGTCCAGAAGCTCCGGGAGCCACTCGCGCGCGACCGGGTCCCACGCCATGGTCCGCTGCGCGAAGGTGGCGTCCGTGCCGACCGCCCCCGTCAGCGCGTGCGCGACGAGATCCGCGGCGCCCACCCACGTCCGCATCCGCGCGGGCAACCCCGCGTCGTCCGCCACCAGCGCGCACCACTTGGCCAGCGGCACCTTGGGGCTGGGCAACACCCCTGTACGGGCATGGAGTTGAGGACGTCCGAACGTCTCGGCGAGGCGTGCGGCATGCGGGGCCGGTGCCGGGTCGGACCAGGCGCGTACGGGGCCGATGGCGCGGCCGTCCGCGTCCAGCGGCACGCCGGCCTCCGCCATCCCGGTCACACCGATGGCCTCCGGCGCCCGCCCGGCCTCGCGGACGCACTGCGCGAGGGTGCCGAGCGCGGCCGCGACGAGACCGTCGGCGGGGTGAGTGTGGGGCACACTCCCGTAAGGTGTCGGCGACTTGGCGCGGCCCACGATCCGCCCCTCGCCGTCGCACAGCACGGCCTTCACGTGGGTCGTGCCGATGTCGAGCCCACCCAGGAGCACGTCCTCGCTCATCGTCCGGCCCCGTCGTCGGACACGGGCAGCACACCGGAGCGGGCCACGTCCGCGTACCAGCGGCCGCTGTCCTTGATGGTGCGGCGCTGCGTATCCCTGTCGACGTGGACAAGGCCGAAACGCGGCCAATACCCCATCGCCCACTCGAAGTTGTCGAGCAGTGACCAGTGGTAGTAGCCCTCGACGGGGGCTCCTGCGTCGATCGCACGGTGCACGGCGGCGAGGTGGGAGCGGAGGAAGGCGATACGGCGGCTGTCGCGCACGCGTCCTTCACCATCCGGTCCGTCGCCGTAGATGGCGCCGTTCTCGGTGATCAGGAGCGGCACGTCCGGGTAGTCGCGGTGCAGGCGCACCAGCAGGGCTTCCAGGTCGTCGGGGACGATCTCCCAGCCGAGGTCGGTGCGTTCGGTGTCGGGGCGGCCCTCCTCGACCTTCCAGGGCCATGGTCCGTCACCGGCGCGGGCGCTGACGATGCGGCGCGTGTAGTAGTTGACGCCGATGAAGTCGCTGCCCGCCGCGATGGTGTCGAGGTCGCCCGCGTGGATGAAGTCGAGCTCCCCCACCGCCTGTTCCCAGTGGGCGCGCATGTCGGCGGGGTAGCCGCGGCCGTGCACGGGGTCGAGGAACCAGCGGTTGACGTAGCCGTCGGAGGCCTCGGACGCGGTCCGGTCGGCGGGGTTCGCCGGGTCGTCGGGGGTGTGCGGGAAGAGCGAGTACGCGATACCGGCGCGGGCGTCGTCGCGCCCGCCGGCCCGCAGTTCGCGGACCGCGAGGCCGTGCGCGAGCAGCAGGTGGTGCATGACCTCCACGGACGCTTTGAGGTCCTTCTCGCCGGGCGCGTGCAGGCCGAGTTGGTGGCCGAGCAGTCCGACGATCCATGGTTCGTTGATGGTGACCCAGTCACGGACACGGTCGCCGAACGCGTCGAAGCAGACGGCGGCGTAGTCGGCGAACCTCTGCGCCGTCTCCCGGTTGCGCCAGCCGCCGCGCTCCTGCAAGGCCTGCGGCAGATCCCAGTGGTAGAGCGTGACGAGCGGTTCGATGCCACGTTCCAGCAACCCGTCGATGAACCGGTCGTAGTGATCGAGGCCGCGCTTCTCCACACGCCCGTCGCCCTCGGGCACGATGCGCGGCCAGGCGAGCGAGAACCGGTGGGCGTTGGTGCCGAGTTCGGCCATCAGCGCGGTGTCGTCGGCCCGTCGGCGGTACTGGTCGACGGAGACGTCACCGGTGTCGCCGCCGTCGATCGCGCCCGGCACTCGACAGAACCGGTCCCAGATCGACTCGCCGCGTCCGTCGACGTCGACGGCCCCCTCGACCTGGTACGAGGAGGTGGAGGTGCCCCACCGGAAACCCGCGGGGAAGCGCAAGCCGGGCGTCGTCACAAAGCCTCCTGAAATTGCGGGAGTTCACGGGCGAGTTCACAGGCGTACAGCAGTACGCCGGCCGACCAGGCGTGGGAGAGCGTGAGGAGCATGCCCTTGGCCTGAAAGCATTCGGTCTGGTAGAAGCGTTCGCTGACCATGCCGCGGTAGGCGTTGAAATCGCCGTCGGCGCGGGCCACGAACTGGCGGAAACAGTCCAGGTTCTCGCGCGTCGAGCGCAGGTAGTAGGCGTCGTCGAGGTGTCGCGCCAGGCGCACGAACTCGGGCAGGCAGATCAGGCCGAAGGCGTGCAGGTGCTGATTGGACGGCGAGGCCTGGTCGGCGCCGCGGGTGCGGAAGCCGTAGCGGGCGAGGAAGGTGTGCTCGCCGAAGTGGACGTCGTACGTATAACGGAAAGTGAGGGTCCAGTCTGCGGCGCGGCGGGCCAGGTCGAGCCACCGCCCGGCGTCGCCCTCCGCGTCCCCCGCCTCGTGGAGCAGCGTGTACGCGATGACCGCGTTGTAGCCGTCCTCGGAGGTCGGCGCGAGGGAGACGTCCTCGGGGGCGCCGCACAGGAACTCGGAGCGCACGTCGTCGGCGAACGCGGCGCCCGCACGTCGGGCCGCCTCCAGGTACGCGGGTTCCGCGAACACCTCGGCGGACTCCACGAGTGCGCCGACGAACGCGAGTCCCGCCGCGCCCTCGTGGTCGATCGCCTTGCCGGTGTGCACGTCGTGCGCGGCGGCGAGACGCCCGGTGGCGGGGTCCTGCCCGGCGAGCGCGGCGGCCAGATTGCCCCGCACGGCCGCCTCCCAGGAGGGGTGGTCGTGGCCCCGCGCCCGCTCGGCGACCAGGGCCCGCAGCGTGAACAGCGTCGCGTCGCCGATGGTGCGCGCGTGCAGCCGGCCGGCGTCGCCCGTCCACCCGGCCGACCAGCCGCGGGAGCGCGACCACTGGCCCCAGAACGTGCCGCCGGGCGTGAGGTTGGCGCAGATGTGGTCGATGACGGCGCAGGCCGCGTCCGCCTGTTCGCCGTTTTCCGTACGACGGGCGTGCAGCAGCAGGGCGTGGGCGTAGGGCACACCGCTGATCCAGGAGACGTGCATGGCCTGCCGGTCGCCGCTTTCGCCGAGCGCCTCGCGGTCGAAGGCGGCGGTCTCCAGGAGGACGGGCGGGTCGCTGCGGTAGTGCCAGCGGTGCAGGCCCTCGGCGGACAGCGCGGCGGCCTCGTCGATGCCCATCCACGCGGCGGGTTCCGCCTCCGGCACCGCTTGATGCAGGTCGCGCAGCACGCGCGCGTAGGCGTGCGGATCGGCGTCGAGGAGGTGCACGGTGAAGCGCAGGGTGTGTTCCTCGCCGGGCCGCCAGGTGTGCAGAGGTGTGTCGGCAGGCTTGGGGGTGCCGGACCCGTAGTAGGTGACGGGTTCCTCGCGGTACGGGAAGTGCAGGCGCAGCGCGGGCCGGTCGCCGTCCAACAGGGCGAATCCGACGCCCTGTTCACCGAGCGGCCCGGTCTCCGTCAGGGCGAGTGCGGCGCCGCCGCGCCGGTCGCGGGCGAAGACGGCGGGAGTGGCGCAGCGGTCGGCGCGGAAGGACCAGGCGGACGCGGTGAGGTCGTCCTGAGGGTCCTCGGTGGCGTAGCGCGGGTAGGGGCGGGCGCAGTCGGGGCGGCGGTTCTCGCCGTAGAAGGCGCCGGGAATCAGCCAGCCGGGGTCGTCGGTCGCGCCGAGCCGCAGCTCCACGCGGAGCCCGGCGTCGACGGGTTCGGTCCCCTCGTGGCGCACGTCGAGTTCGGCGTCGTACGAGGCCTCGTCCACGCGGCTCAGCCGGAGGGCGGCGGTGAAGCCGTGTGCGCTGCCGCTCAGGAGCGACGGCTCGGCGGTGTGCGTGACCGGCAGGGGCAGGCATCGCCCGTTCGCGTCCAACACCCCGACCAGATACGGCAGTTCGACGAGCCCCTCGGCCTCGGCGCGCAGCACCCGCACCGGAGGAGCCTGCGGCTCAGTCAAGGACTCGGGCATCGACATTCCAGCCTTCCAGCAGTACGGCGCGGCCCTCTTCGGGAGCGTCGCGCCAGGTGACGGGCACCTCGACGGACTCCCCGGGCAGCAGATCGAGCATGTTGTCTCCGAACACGGCCCAGCCGGGGGCTTCGAAGGGCCGGGCGTCGGTGAGGTGGAGGCCGAGGGCGGCGGGGCCCTCGACGTGGGTGAGGCACAAGGTGCGACGGTCCCGGGCCCAGGCGTGCGAGACGTGGGCCGGGGGCAGGTCCAGGTGGGCGGCGAGGTCGGTGCCGGTGCTGTGGACGTACCGATTGCCGGCCAGCAGCTCGCCGCCCGGTCCCAGCAGCGCGAGGTCGAGCACGAACAGGGGGCCTGGAAGGCCCCCCGTCGGGACGGCGATCTCGGCGTCCCGCGTCTCGGCCACCACGCTCCCGTCGAGCGCCACGACCCGCGCGAGGGTCACCCCGTCCCGCCACCCGTGCACCCGCGCCTCGAACCGTTCACGCCCGGCCCACGCCTGCGTGGCGAACGACGCGCACACGTGGTCGGGCCGGTAGGCGCGCCGCACCCCGTGGTAGGCGGGCTTGGGGTCGCCGCGGTGGTCGACGGCGGCCGTGCACCAGGCGTTCGGGAACGGCTCGTTGAACTGCCAGGGGATGGCGCCGGACGAGCGTGGCGCACGCCGCAGGTTCGCCTCCACCGCGTAACGCAGTCCGTCGTACTGGAGTTGCTGACTGGCGCGGCGCATCCGGTCGACGCTGTCGAGCCGTCCGCCGAAGGTCCGCTGCACGAGCGGCGCGTTGTTCCACCAGGCGCCGAGGTGTTCCATGACGGGGTTGGTCCGGTCGGCCGGCCACTGGGATTCCGTGGGCACCACGGCGTCCCAGGTGCGGCGGTTGGCCATGCCCTCCACGCCGAACTCGGAGTGCAGCAGGCTGGTTCCGGCGTCGTACAACTCCTGGTGGGCGCCGAGCCCTTGGTGCTCCCAGGGGCCGTGCACGTCGTGCTGGCCGTCCGGTGCGCGCTCGATGTTCTCCCGCGTGTTGAGGAAGTCGCGCCCCGAGGGCGAACCGGGCAACCACCCGCGCCCCGGGTCGAGTTCGGACACAACAGCGGACAGCCGCGCGACGACCGGCGAGGTCTTCTCGTCGAGCGGGGTGGCGGTGGCCGTGTCGTGGAGTTCGTTGCCGGGGCCCCACAGGGCGAGCGCCGGGTGGTGGCGCAGGACGGGGACGATCGCGCGCGCCTCGCGTTCCATCCGGTCGAGATAGGCGTCGTCGACGGCAGGGACGGAGTCGATGCCGGAGCTGGAAAGGCTGAACTCCTGCCACACCAACAGGCCGAGCCGGTCGCAGAGTTGATAGAACTCCTCGGTCTCGATGAGCCCGCCGCCCCACACCCGCAGCAGCGTCACGTGCGCGTCGGCGGCGAGCTGGAGCAGGTGCGCGAGCGGGCCCGGGCGCGGCACCCCGTAGAGCGCGTCCTGCGGCACCCAGTTCCAGCCCTTGGCGTGGATGCGACGGCCGTTGACCTCGACGGTGTAGGGCAAGGCGCCCTTCGGCGCACCGGGGTTCGCCACGAGCCGCACCGTACGGAAGCCGACCGTACGCACCACCGGCTCGCCTCCCGACGCCCGTACGGTCACCGTGTAGAGCGGCTGATCGCCGTGACCGTTGGGCCACCACAACTGCGGGTCAGGCACGCCGAGTTCGGCGTGGACCGTGCCGTGGCCCACCTCGAACGGGGTCTCCAGCTCCGCGACGAGCACGCCGTCGGGGCCGTGCACGGTGACACGCAGCGCGCCCGCCTCGGCAGCCTCGACCGCTGCCTCCACCCGGACGCAATGGTCGTCCGCGTGTGCGCCGACCACCGCATCGCGCAGCCGCACCGGGTCCGCGATCTCCAGGCGGACCGGCTTCCAGATGCCCTGGTGAACGAGGCGCGGGCAGAAGTCCCAGCCGTAGTTCATCCGCGTCTTGTGGGTGCGCACCCGGTCCGTGCGTCCCACCTGGGGTTCGCCGGGCGGGGCGGGGTGGACGACGACGGCGAGGAGGTGTGGGGCGCCGTCGGCGTACGCGCTCACGTCGACATCGAAGGGCACGAACATGCCCTCGTGGTGGGCGAGTTCGTACCCGTCGACGAGGACGGTCGCCTCGTGGTCGACGCCTTCGAAGCGCAGCAGGGCGCGTTCGCCGGGCGCGAGGCGGGGCAGGTCGAGGGCCCGCCGGTACAGCCAGGCGCGCTGCGGCACCCATTCGGTGAGCAGGCTGTTCGTGCCCACGTACGGATCGGGGATCTCCCCTGCCGTGCGCAGGTCGTCGAGGACCGAGCCGGGGACCCGGGCGGGGAACCAGCCGGGCTCCCCGTCCGGGCGGCCGGGGCCGCACAGCCAGCGCCAGGTGTCCCCCAGGCAGGCGCGCAGCTCCCAGCCGCTGTCGAGCGTGTGCACGGTGGGTCAGGCCTCCGGCGAGCTGTTCGCGGGCACGGGGAGTTCCAGCAGGTCCGTCTCGGTGACAGGGGCCGCCGGGTCGGCCGGCACGCGGAACGTCTTGATCTCGTGCGGCCCGAACTCGGCCTCGATCACCCGCTGTTCGCCCAGCATCGGCAGCGCGATCCGCGCCGACGCCGACGCGCCCCGCGACTCGTAGGCCCGCACGATCGCGTCGCCGGAGGCGTCCTCGTCGCCCTTGACGACGGTGACCAGGACGCTGCCCGCGCCGTCGTCGGCGTGTGCCTGCGACTGGGCGAGCGGCCCCTCGTGGAAGGTCTCCAGGAGGGCGAACGAGGGCTGGTTCAGCTCGGCGGCCCGGCGCGCCGGGTCGGCCGCGCGCCAGTCCTCGCCGTGCGGGAGCAGCACGTAACGGAACTCCTGGCGCCCCTGGTCGAGGTACTCGTAGACGCCGTCCTCTTCGAGGATCTTCGGCTCGTGCCAGGCGTAGACGGGGCTGCGCAGCGCCGTCATGCCGATCTCGGCGCCGGTCACGTCGTGGCCGTGCTTGCTGTCGTTGACGACGGTGAGCCCCGCCCGCTTGCCGCCGGGCAGGGTGCCGGTCACGTCGACCCAGGCCTGGGTGGGCTCCTCGGTGCCGTCGGGGGTGCGCTCGATGAACCCGTACGGGATCTCGTGCGTGGCCGTGACATCGGTCAGCGCCGTCGGGAAGCGCAGCTTGAGCGTCTTGAGCTGCTCGTGCCAGTCGACGACGGCGCGCACCTCGACGGAGCGGGCGCCCGCCGACAGCACCAGCTCCTCCGCCATGCGGGAGTCGCCGTACGCGGACTCGATGCGCAGCACCGCGCGCACCGGGCCCGACTCGACGAGGCGCACGCGGCGGCCGGCGAAGGAGCCGATCGCCTGGTCGTAGGCGCGGACGCGGTGGCCCCAGGTGTCGCTCTGGTCGTCGATGACGACGGCGTGCGGTGCGGGCTTCGCGGGGATGAGCTCGGCTCCGGTCGACTTGTCGACGAAGGAGGTGAGCCAGCCGCTCGCGGGGTCGACCTCCAGGCGCAGGTGCTCGTTCTCCAGGCTCGTGTCGCTCGCCTTGACCGGGCCGTCCATCTCCGCCGTCCCCGGCAGCAGGTGGTACACCCGGTGTCCGAGCGGCGGCACCGTGGCACGGAACGCGAGCCGGCCGCGGCTGCCCATCATGCTGGCCTCGGACCGCGTCAACTGCACCGGCACCGGGCGGCCGTCCTGGTCGGTGAGGCGCACGGTGGCGGCCTGCGCGAACTCGACCTCGACGTCCTGCTCCAGCTCCCACGGGTGCGGGTTGAAGACGACGACGGGCACGGTGCCGTCGGCGAGGGGGATGTCGATGCGGCGGGCGATGGCCTGGGTGGCCCGGTTGAAGACGTCGGCGGCGATCGAGCGCGCGCGGCCGTATTCGTCGCGGGCGTCGTCGTAGGCGGAGCGGATCGAGGTGCCGGCGAGTATGTCGTGGAACTGGTTGAACAGGACCAGCTTCCAGGCCTCCGTCAGCTTCTCGACGGGGTACGTCTCCCCCGCCACGGCCGCGGCGACCGACGCCCACTTCTCGGCGCGCTGGAGGTCGTTCTCGGCACGGCGGTTCCACGCCTTGACGCCGGAGTGGGCGGAGTAACAGCCGGGGCCGTGGTGCTGCAGCTCACCCGCGTGCACGGGCACGTCCTCGCGGCCACGGACCCGGTCGAAGAACCGCTCCGGGTGGGAGAGTTCGAGCTTGGGCAGGCCGCCGATGGCGTCGAGGCGGGCGATGGAGTCGAGGTTGGCCTTGGTGGGGCCGCCGCCGTGGTTGCCGACGCCGTAGAACACCATCAGCTCGGGCTCGTCCGGCGGCATCATCGCGAGGGACTTGTCGAGGTGGTTGCCGATGTCCTTGCCGGGCGTGCAGTACTCGTTGGGCAGCCGGTAGGCCATGACGCGGGAGCCGTCGGGGGCCTCCCAGTGGAAGAACTGGCCGGGCAGCACCTGCTCGTGCGGGCCGGGGCGCAGGAAGATGTAGCCGTCCATCCCGGACTTGCGGAGAATCTGCGGGATGGTCGCGTTGTGGCCGAACGGGTCGAGGTTGCAGCCGATCGTCGCGGCCTCGCCGAACTTCTCCATCAAGTACCGCTGCCCGTAAAGGGCTTGGCGGACGAAGGACTCGCCGGACGGGATGTTGCAGTCGGGCTCGATCCACCAGCCGCCGACGATCTGCCAGCGGCCGTCGGCGACCCGCTTGCGGATGCTCGCGAACAGGTCCGGGTCGTGCTGCTCGATCCACTCCAGGTACATGACGGAGTCGCAGGTGAACACGAAGTCGGGGTACTCCTCCATGCGGTCGATCGCGGACTGGAAGGTGGCCCGGATCTCCTGAAGACCCTCCGGCCAGCGCCACAGCCACACCGGGTCGATGTGGGCGTTGCCGACGAGGTGCAGGGTGCGCTCGCGGGAGTTGGGCTTCGCGGTGGTCATACGGCGGCCTCCGGGCGGTGGTCGTGCGGGTGGTGGTCGTTCAGACGGTCGGTGTCCGCGCCCGCGGCCCAGGCGTCGACGTGCTCGCTCAGCAGGTGCAGGAGCGTCAGATGCATCTCCTGGATACGGGCGGTGGTGTGCGCGGGGGCTACGAGGACGTGCTCCGCGTGGGCGGCAGCGGGCAGGCCGTCGTTGTCACCGCCCGCGAAGAGGACCGTGCGCGCACCGCGTTTGCCGGCCTCCTCCAGGCCCCGGATGACATTCGCGGAACGCCCCGACGTGGTGAAGCCGACCACCATGTCGTCGCCGGTGACGAGGGCCTCGACCTGGCGGGCGAAGACCTCCTCGTACGCGTAGTCGTTGCCGATGCAGGAGACGACGGAAGGGTCCGTGACGAGCGAGACCGCCGGGAGCGCCCGGCGTTCGCGCAGGTAGCGGCCGATGAACTCGCCCGCCAGGTGCTGTGCGTCGGCGGCGCTGCCGCCGTTGCCGAAGGTGTAGAGGCGGCCGCCGCGGCGGAACACCTCGATCAGCGCGTCGCCGACGGTACGGAGGGTGGGCAGCAGCTCCTCCAGGCGCTGTGCTGCGGCGACGTGTTCGGCGATCTGGGTCGTCGGACTGAGGCGGGCGGTGGGCGGGGCGGACATGGTGCTCCAGGGGCGAGGCGTAGGGGCTTTCGGCGACGGCGTAGGGGTCAGACCGGGGCGAGACCGGCACAGGCCCCGTCGTGTTCCGTGAGGCGTTCGAAGGCGATGGCGGCGGCGCCGAGCACCCCGGCCCTGTCACCGCCGGTGGCGGTCACGATGCGGGCGGCTCCGGCGGCCGGTCCCATGGCGAGGCGCGCCACCTTCTCCCGTACGGGGGCGAGGAGTTGTTCGCCGGAGCGGGTGACGCCGCCGCCGAGGACGACGAGCTCCGGCTCGTAGAGGTTGACGATGGAGGCGAGGCCCTGGGCGAGGAGTTCGCAGGTCTCCTGCCACAGTTCGGCGGCGAGTTCGTCGCCCTCTCGGGCGGCGCGCGCGACGTCGGCGGCGGTGACCTCACCGGCCGGCAGCTGCGCGAGCACCGACTCGCGGTCGAGGGCGAGGGCCTCCCGCGCCCGTTCGGCAATCGACGTGCCGGACGCATACGCCTCCAGGCAGCCGGCCCGCCCGCAGCTCTTGCAGGTCCTGCCATCGGAGCGGACGGTGATGTGTCCCGGCTCGCCGCCGTTGCCCGCCGCGCCCCGGTAGGTGCGGCCATCGACGACGAAGCCGCCGCCGACGCCGGTGGACACGGTGAGGTACACGAGGTGGCGGGTGCCGCGTCCAGCACCGAACCGCCACTCCCCCGCCGCGCCGGCCGTACCGTCATTGTCGAGAACGGACGTCAACCCGTATGCGTCGTAGGCGAGTTGGGCGATCGGGATGTCGAGCCAGCCCGGCAGGTGCGGCGGCGCGACGAGCACGCCCGACGTGGAGTCGAGCGGTCCGCCGCAGCCGATGCCGCAGCCGAGCAGCGCACGCGGCGCGTCGTCCGGGTCGATGCCGGCGGCCCGCAGCGCATCGCGCCCGAGGGTGAAGAGGCGGTCGAGGGCTGCGGCGGGCCCCTGCTCGACGCGGGTGGGCACGGTCAAAAACGACAGCACCTCACCGTCCTCTCGCACCACGCCGGCCGCGAGCTTGGTGCCACCGATGTCGAGCGCGAGCACGCTTGAGTTGGTCATGTGACTGGTCAGCCCTTGCTTCCTGTGGTGGCGATGCCCTGTGTGAAGTGCCGCTGGCAGACGAAGAAGGCGATGATCATCGGCACGGTGACCACGACGCTGGCCGCGCAGACGATCTCCCAGCGCATCTCGCCGCCGTCGCCGAACTGGTCCAGGACGGCCTTGAGGCCGCGGGGCACCGTGTACAGCTGGGGGTCGCGGAGATAGATGAGTGGTCGGACGAGGTCGGTCCAGGAGGCCTGGACCTCGAAGATGAAGGTGACGATGAGCGCGGGGCGGCACAGCGGCGCAGCGATCCGCCAGAACAGCGTCCAGTAGCCCGCGCCGTCGACCCGGGCCGCCTCGAAGAGTTCGCGCGGCAGGCCGAGGAAGAACTGGCGGAGCAGGAAGATGTAGAAGGCGCTGCCGAACAAGTTCGGCGCCCACAGCGGGACTTGGGAGCTGGCGAGGTGCAGCCAGTTCCAGACCATGTACTGCGGCACCATCGTGACGGCGGCCGGCAGCATCATCGTGCCGATGACGAGCGCGAACAGGGCGTCGCGGCCGGGGAAGCGGAAGTACGCGAACCCGAAGGCGACGACGGCGCTGCTGACCGTGACGGAGACAGCGGCGGCCAGAGTCACCAGGACGCTGTTGCCGATCCAGGTGAACAGCGGCAGCGCCTTCCACAGCTCCTGGTAGTTCGACCACTGCACCACGTGCGGGATCAGCGCGTTGTCGAAGACGTCGGTGGACGGCTTGAGCGAGGCGCTGATCAGCCACACGAACGGGTAGAGGAAGACGACGGAGGCGAGCAGCACACCGACGACGCGCAGCACCCGCTTGGCGGCGCCTTCCTTCGTGTCGGGACGCATCGTGAGCTGGGTCATCGCTGGTCACCCTCGTAGTAGACGAACCGCTTGCTGACCTTGGCCTGGATGATCGTGATGACGAGGATCACCAGGAACAGCAGCCACGCAAGGGCGGAGGCGTAGCCCATGTGCATGTACTGGAAGGCCTGTTGGAAGAGGTAGACGACGTAGAACAGGGCCGCGTCGCTGCTGTACGACTGCGTGGTGGCGGTGCCGAAGAACGCGGTGTACGCCTCCGTGAACGTCTGGAGCGAGGCGATCGTGTTGACGATCAGCGTGAAGAACAGCGTCCCGGAGATCTGCGGCAGCGTCACGTGCCGGAAGGACGTCCAGCGGCTCGCGCCGTCCAACTCGGCTGCTTCGTAAAGGTCCTTGGGGACGTTGCGCAGCGCCGCGAAGTAGATGACGACGGTGGAGCCGACCGACCACAGGCTGGTGAGCACGAGGCCCGGTTTCACCCAGAAGCTGTCGGTGGTCCAGGACGGCCCTTCGATGCCGAAGAGGCCGAGGACGTGGTTGATCAGGCCGACGTTGCCGTTGAACAGGAGCAGGAAGAGGATGCCGACGGCGACCGGCGGTGTCATCACGGGCAGATAGAACACGGTGCGGAAGAACCCGGCGGTGCGGCCGACCTTCAGCAGCAGCATGGCGAGCACGAGCGCGAATGCCATGGCGAGCGGCACCCGCAGCACGGCGAAGATCAGCGTGTTCATCAGCGACTTCGCGACCTGCGGGTCCTCGAAGAGCTGCTGGTAGTTGGCGAACCCGACGTTGTGGGTCGAGCCGATGGCGTCGTAGTCGGTGAAGGACAGGACGAGACTGGCGAGCATCGGTCCTGCGGTGAAGACGACGAAGCCGATGATCCACGGCGAGATGAACCCGTACGCGGCCCAGATCTCGCGGCGCCTCGCGCTGCCTGCGGCCTTCGGCTTTCCGGTGGCCGGGTCCTGGGCGCGCGCCGCCCTGCCGGTCCTCGGGCGCTTCGGGGGCCTCGGGGTGAGGACGGACTGCACGCTACTCACGTCCTTCGTTGGCGAGGTCGAGCGCGCTCTGCGCCTTGCGCTGCGCCTGGTCGAGGGCCTGCTGAGGGGTCTGCTCACCGGAGAGGACCCGGTTCACCGCGGACTGCCAGGCGTCCTTGAACTCGCTGCCCGCCGCGTTGGACGGGACCGCGAAGCCCTTGCGGGAGAGGTCGAAGACGATCCGGGTCGCCTTGTCGAAGGCCTTGTTGCCGGTGGGCTTCCAGACGTCGCGCTCGATGATGCGGTCCGCGGCGAGGTTGCCGGTGACGTCGCCTGTGTAGGGCGAGCCGTTCGCGCGCGTCTCCTTCGCCTTGGCCCGCGCGGCGTGCACCCACGTCTTCGTCGACGTCATCGTCTTGATGAACTCGCAGGCGGCGTCCGGGTGTTTGGCGTTCTTGGGGATCGCCCAGCCGAGCCCTGAGGACCAGTTGAGCGGCTTGCCCTTGCGGTCGCGGAACACATCGGGCGCGAGGTCGATCTTCGGCGAGGAACCGGCGAGGACGTTGACGTACCAGTCCTCCATGGGGAAGGAGCCGAGCTGTTCGCGCACGAACTCGTTCTTCGCGCCGAACATGTCGAAGGAGTCGCGCAGCGCCTTCAGCTTCCCCCAGCCGCCCTGCGCGTCGACCAGCTTCACCGCGTACGTGAGGGCCTGCACGGCCTTTGGGTCGTTCAGCTCGGCGGTGCGGCCGTCGGAGCTGATCAGGTCGGCGCCGTTGGCCTTGGCCCACATCGGGAAGAACTCGGGGATCTTCGGGTCGAAGCCGATCCGGGTGAGCTTGCCGCCGCTGCGCTTCTGCAGCTTGCGCGTCGTCGCCGCCAGCTTCTTCCAGTTGCCGGTGGAGAACTCGGCGGCGCTGGTGCCGTTGTCCTTGAGCACCTTGTCGTTGGTGAGCAGCAGCCGGCTGTCGTACGAGTCCGGGAGCGCGTACACCGTGCCGTCGAGGGAGCCCTCGTCGATGGCCGTCTTCACGTAGCCGTCGGTGTCGATGTGTTCACGCTTGAGGCAGTCGGTGAGCGGCATCAGCGCTCCGCGGGCCGCGTAGCCGCCGACGAGGGTGCGGTCCATGACCACCGCGTCGGGGGCGTCGCCCGCGGCGACTGCGGAGAGGAACTGCTGCGAGTCGAAGGCGCCTTCGTTGACCTGGATGTGCAGGCCGTCGGGCGCAAGGGCCTTGCGCGCCGCGTCCATGCGGTCGCTCGCGAGGGCGTCGGACTGCATGAACCCCATGGTGGTGAAGGTGGAGTTGCCGCTGTCGGCCACGCTCACGCCGCCGCAGCCGGACAGCGCCGGCAGCAGGGCGAACGCCGCGGCGAGTCCCGCCGCCTTGCGGCGTATGCGCTGGGGTGGTGCCGCCATCATCTCTCCTTTGAGTGGCTGGCTACACGAGGGGTGGGGAGGGGATGCGGCTCAGATCCACCGTGGTCCTGTCGATGTACCGACGGTGTGGCATCGATCCCATGTGAGAACGTAGCCACATGCGGTCCGAGCGTCAACGGTTTTCGGCCGGGCAGTTGCTGGAATTGAGCGGTGGGTTCGGGTGGTGCCGGTTCCAGGGGCCTGTCGGGGCAGCCCTGGCGGGGCCTGGCGGGTCAGTTCTTGGGCGGCGCGGTCGAGCCGCGCAGCACCAACTCCGGTTGCAGTACGACCGATTCGGCCCGTCCCGCCCCGTCCCGCCCGACCCGGTCGAGCAGCAGCTCGGCGGCCCGCCCACCGAGGTCGAACACGGGCTGGCGTACGGCGCTCAGTCCGGGCTCGACCATCTTCATCCACGCCAGGTCGTCGAACGAGACCACGGAGCAGTCCCCCGGCACAGCGGCGCCGCGCCTCTTCAGTTCCTGCCACACGAGTTCGGCCATCACGTTGTTCGCGGCGAACACGGCGGTCAGGGACGGGTTTCCGTCGAGGAACGCGGCGAGCTGCCCCGGCTGGTCGCCGCGGCCCTGGCTGAGGTCGAGCACGTGCCGGCGCGGCACGGGCAGCTCCGCGTCCCGCAGCGCCGCCCGATAGCCCTTGAGCCGGTTGCGCCCGGTGTCCCACTGGACCTCGTCGACGACGATGCCGATGTCACGGTGGCCGAGCCCGATCAGGTGCTCCACGGCGAGCCGCGCTCCCCGCTCGTTGTCGATGGCGACGGCGTCGCAGCCGCGCACCCCCGACCTGCGGTCCAGCTCCGTGACCGGGACGCCGTGTCCGACGAGGGTCTCGGTGGCGCCGCGCGCGACGGGCGTGAGCAGCACCCCGTCGGCCCGCATCGCCAGGAAGGCCCGGGCTCCCGCGGCGGCCCGCTCCTCGTCGGCGTGGTCGTCGACGAGCACCATCTGGTACCCGGCGGCGGACAAGGTGTGTTCGACCCCCGCGGCCAGCTCGGCGTAGAACTGGTTGCGCAGGTCGGAGACGAGGACGCCCACGAGGCCGCTGCTGCGCCCCTTCAGGGTGCGTGCCGACACGTCCGGTACGTAGCCGAGCCGATCGGCGGCGGCCTCGACCCGCTCCTTGATGTGGTCGGCGACATAGCCGTGTCCGCCGAGCGCCCGGGAGGCCGTGGAGCGCGAGGTGCCCGCGGCCTCGGCGACATCGCGCAGGGTCGCCCGCGCACGCCTGCCGCCCGAACCGCCGCCGCGCACAGCCGCCGCCCCGTTCGCCATCAGGCCGTCCTTCCCGTCGCCCCCGCCGGCCTTTTCGGCCCCGCCGTGCCGCCCCCGGGCCCGTCACGTCCGCGCCACCGGGCCCACATCGTCCGCAACGCAGCGTAGTCGATGTCCTCCAGCGGCTCGCCCGTCCGGTCCACATGGGTGCTCAGGTAGAGCGCCGGGACACCGAGTTCGTCCTTCATCCCGGTGTACGCGCGCCACTGTTCGCGGTCGGGCGGGCACCAGTCGTCGGTGTCGACGGGTGTCTCGGGGCAGGCGGCCGAGGCGACGGCCGCGCGCAGCCGCATCTGCGGCACCACGCGCGCGTACGGGTCCGGGTCGTCGAGGCGGAGCATGTCGTTGAGCCGGATCATGTCGGTGACGTCGGTGAAGGCCGGGTGCGGGGTGTGGGTGACGACGAGCGCGTCCGGTTTCGCGGCCTTGGCGGCCTCGTACACGACCTCCAGGTAAGTGTGCAGGAGCGCGATCCCCCATACGTCACCGTCGTGGCTGCGCAGGCCTTCGCCCGTCGGGGTGTCGGCGGTGAAGTCGATCTTCAGCCCGTCGGCGTCGAGGCCTTCGGGCGAGAGCATGGCGCGGATGTTCCCGGTGAGGAGTTCGCGGGCCTCGGGGTGGGTCGGGTCGAGGGTGACGGGTTGCCCGTCCGCGGTGCGCACGCACAGTGCGTCGGGAACACCCTCGGTGGCCCAGGCCCGCCACCACAGGAGGACCTTCTGGCCGCGGGCATGACGGGCGGCGATCCACTCCTTGAGCGACGGCCAGCGGGTCTCGTCGGGGCGCCAACTGCCGTACTGCCGCTGCCACTTGTCGTCGATGACGACGGTTCCCGGTACGAGGCCGTGGTGTTCGAGATGGTCAAGGTGTGCGTCGTACTCGGCCCGCGTGCTCAGCGCGGGGGCGGGTGTGCCGGTGGCGCGGGAGCGTGCCATCTGGGCGCCCCAGCCGCAGAACATCGGCTCCGTCCACCACGCGGGGCGGACCTCGGGAGCGGTGCGCGGTCGCGCGGCCCAGCCCTCGCGCTCGAGCCAGTCGCGGTGGGCGCGCAGGCCCGTGTACGGGTCCGGGTGGCCGGGTGAGACGAGCACGGCGGGCGAGCGGTGCACACCGTCGACGCGGGTGTGACCCTCGTAGGAGAGGGCGAGGTGGAAGCCGCCGTCGGAGGGCACGTACGTCAGCTCGGTGAAGGTCAGGGCGTCGAGGGGCGCTCCGGCCGATACCGTCCACCAGCCGTGCGGCGCCTCGGTGGCGGCCGGGTCGGCGGCGTCGTCGAGGCCGTCCTCGGTCAGGGCGAGGGCGAGCGGCGCGGGCGTGAAGAACCAGTGGCCGCGGCCGGGGCGGGCGTCACCGCACGCTCCGATGACGGCGCTCTCGCCCGCGCCCCGGGTGAGGCGGCGGGGCGGCCCCGGGTTCGGCGTGAAGAGCGTCCGCCAGGCGTGACCGCTCGGGCGCAGGCCGCCGCCACGGCCGCCGAGCGCGGCACGCCCGGCGAGCAACAGGGCCTGCCGCAGGGCGCCTTCCCCCTCGACCTCCCAGCTGAGGACGGGTCCTTCGGGCGTGCAGATGATCCGGGTGCGGGCCGCGCGCCAGGCGCTGCTGCGGCGGGCGATCGTGATCACTGGGTGCGCGCCGGTGACGTCGAGCACCGGCGCCTCGACGGACAGGGTCTCGTCGGTGCGGTCGGTGCGGTCGAGCGCTCCGGCGAGTTCGAGGTGGACGGGATGGTGCGGCACGGAGGCGTCGGTCGTGCGCAGTTCGGCCGACTGGCCGTCGGAGGCCACGGTCAGCCGCCAGCTCGCGGCACGCACCTCCACGGCTCCGTCGAGGTACGTGCCGTGTACGGATGTTGTGGTCGTCATCGCACGCTCACCAATGCCTCCGCCTGCTGTCCGAACGTCATCTGTCCCACCGTCAGGTCCACCGCCACCCGCACCCGCTCCGCCACGGGGGCGTCGGCGGGCACCCGCAGGGTGAACCGCGCCTCGGCCACCTCCCGCCCACCCAGCTTGAGTTGGCGTACCGGTGGATCAGAGCGCCAGCCGGGTGGGACGACCAGTTCGAGCCGTGCCGTCTCCGCGCGGGGGAACGGGTTGCGCACCTCGACCGTGAGCGGCACGGTGCCGCCCGGCGCGGGCGCGCTGCGGTACGGGAAGATCCGCGCACCGAATCCCTCCGCCTCGAAGTCGACGTCGCGCGGCAGCAGTTCACGGTGCAGTCGGGCCAGGCGCGCGCCTTCCGTGGACAGCATGTCGAGGTAGCCGTCGCTCACCTCGAACGGCTGCCAGTGTCCGCTGATCATCACCTCCGGGCGCAGCCGCTGGTACAGCTCGGCGCTGCGCACGAAGTCGTCGATGCGGAAGCGGTTGCGGTACTGGTAGTTGAGCAGCTCCGGCTGCCCGCCGTCCGGGTCCCACGCGGTGTTCTGCTGGTCCCCCGTGGCGATGACCCTGCGGCCGTCGACGGTGAAGGAGTACGCGGCTGCGTAGAGGGTGTGGCCGGGCAGTTCGTGCACGCCGATCTCGTACTCGCGCCAGCGCACGGTGCCGTTGTCCGGCAGCGAACGGTCGACCGGGATCGGGTCGTACCAGAGACACGGCAGGTCCCAGCGGGTGGGCGCGGCGAGCACGGGGGCGATGTGGGCGGGGGCCCAGACCTGGGTGCCGTACACCTCGCGGAGCAGGTTGAACCCGGCCACGTGGTCGTCGTGGTAGTGCGTCGGCAGGGCGACGTCGACGCGCTCGATGCCGTGGTCGCGGCGCAGCGCCTCGATCGAGGCGAGCAGCGGCCGGCGGGAGGAACGGTCGTGGCCGCCCGGCAGGCCGGTCGTCAGGTCGAAGCCGAAGTCGATGAGGAGGGCGGTGCCGCTGTCGGAGAGCAGGGCGTAGGAGTTGGCCATGCTCGTGATGTTGCGCAGGAGATGCGGGGTGACGGGCTTCCAGGGGCTCGCGAGCATCGGCTCGGGTTCCCAAGGGGTGGGGCGCCGCATGTCGATGAGCTCTTGGAGGTGGGTACGCAGCCGGGTCACCGCGGCGGGTGGGTCCGTGACCGTGTCGCCGTGGGAGGGGAGCAGCAACTCCGGGGTGTGCTCCAGGAGTTGGATGCAGGAGAGGATCGTGGCCGCCGCGCCCTCCACGCCTGCGTTCGGGTGCCATCCGGTGTACGCCCACTGCGTCGCGGCGAGGGACCAGACCCGGCCCTCGCCGTGGATCAGGTCTCCGGTGAAGGCGAGGCGGCGGCCGTTGATGTCCACGACGTAGCCGACCGAGCCGACCGTGTGGCCCGGCAGCGGCAGCGTATGGATGTCGAACGCGCCGTGGCGGACGGTGCGGTACTCGGCGACCGTGCCGGTGACCGGGACCTGGTTCAGGAGCGAGAAGCGGTCCTGGCGCACGTCGTAGTCGTTGTCCAGGGGGCGGGTGCGCCAGTGCTCGTCGACCGCGTCGATCAGGTCGCGTTCCACCGGGGGGACCCAGATCCGGATGCCCTCGCGGGCGGCGCGGGCCAGGCCCTGGACCTGGTCGCGGTGGTGGTGGGTGACGAGGATGTCGGTGACCCGGTCGATGCCCAGGGCGGCGAGTTCGTCGAGGACCCGGCCCGTGCCGAAGTCGATGAGGACGGCTTCGCGGTCGCTGCGGAGTACGTAGACGTGGCAGGTGTCTTCGAAGCGGAAGACGTCCTCGGTTATTCGCCGGTGTGGCATCGATCCCATGTGGGAACGATGCCACTTGGTTTTGTGCGGGTCAATGGTTTCGCTGCGGCGGGGTTGAGGTCGCGGGGCGCTGCCCCGGGCCCCCTGCTCAATCGCCGCAGGGGCTCTAATTGGCTCGATCGGCGCGGGGGCTTGAAAGATTGGGGCGCTGCCCCATACCCCGCTCCTCAATCGCCGGAGGGGCTTTACTTGGCTCGATCGTCGCAGAGTGTCAGTCGGATGCCTGGGCAAGTAGACGTTGCAGGTGCAGGCCCCTGTGCGCGTTCAGTTCACTGGACCGTCCCAGCCGCACCGACTGCGCGAACTCGTGGCGGAGGATCGGCCAGCATTCCTCGTGGTTGATGGCTGCCGTGTCGTAGGTCAGCTCCGGGCCCGGGCCGAAGAGTTCGACTCGGGTCAGGGCGCGGTCACGCGCGACGCTGCCGGACAGGGATGCCTGGCTCACCGCGCCGTTCTCGTGTTCGCAGGTCAGTTCCAGCCAGCGGCGGGAGTCGCCCGTGGCGCGGATCGAGGCGATCGGGCCCACCGCCGCGTCGAGAAGGTCGAGGAGGTGGGGGCCCAGGTCGTAGAGGGCGCCGTGTTCCAGGCGCCAGGACGTGGCGAAGTCGCCGCCCAGGAAGGCTCCGTGGAGGTAGCAGGAGCGGGCGCCCGTCACCGACATGCCCTGCGCCTGTTCGATGAAGGCGCGCGTCGTCGGGTGGTAGCGCTTCGTCAGGACCAGCTGGGAGACCACGCCCGCTTCGTCGATGGCGTCCACCAGGCGCTGCGCCGATGCCAGGTCCAGGGCGAGGGGCTTCTCCAGGAGCAGTGCCTTGCCGGCCTTGGCCGCGCGCGGCGCCAACTCGGCCTGGACCTGGGGCGGTACGGCGAAGGCGACCGCCTCGCAGGTGTCGAGGAGTTCGTCGAAGCTGCCCGCCACCGCCGCGCCATAGGGTTCGGCCGTCGCGCGGGCCGCGTCCGCCCGGCGGGCCCAGACGGCGGTCAGCCGGGTCTCCGGGCCCGCGGCGAGCATGCGGGCGTGCATGGTGCGGGCCCAGGGCCCGGCGCCGACGAGTGCGATCCGGACGGGGTCGTGGGGCCATGCGGCGTTGTCTGTCACGGCGTTCCTTGTGGCGCTTGTGGCGCTTGTGGTGCTTGTGGTGCTTGTCATGCCTGTGCGTCGGCGGGTTCGGCGAAGGCGCGTAGGCGGGCGTCCGCGCGTTCGGGGGCGTAGAGGACGTCGACGACCATCGCCGCCGCGCCGATCAGGCCCGCGTGGTCGCCGAGCCGGGAGGTGACGACGTCGAGGTGGGCGGTGGTGCGCGGCATCGCCCGCTGGTAGAGGAGTTCGCGTACGCCGGTGAGGAAGGGGATGCCCGCCAGGTCGCCGGCGAGCATCAGGACGCCGGGGTTGAGGAGGGTGACGACCGTGACCAGGACCTCGCCTGCGCGCTGTCCCGCCGCGCGGGCGAGGCGGACCGCGTCGGGGTTCCCCTGTTCCAGGAGTGCCTTGACGTCGGCGCCGGAGGACACCTCCATGCCCAGGTTGGAGAGGTCCTTGGCCAGGGCGCGGCCGCTGGCCACCGCCGCCAGGCAGCCGTAGGACCCGCACATGCACAGGGCGTCGGGCTTGTCGTGGAGACGGATGTGGCCGATGTCGCCGGCGCCGCCGTCGATGCCGCGGAAGATCTCGTGGTTGACGACGACGCCCGCGCCGATGCCGGTGGAGACCTTGATGAGGACGAAGGCCGAGCAGTCGGGGTGGCCCGCTTGTTGTTCGGCCAGGGCCATCAGGTTGGCGTCGTTGTCGACGAAGACCGGGATCGGTCTGGCGCCCGTCGTGTCCTCCATCGAGGCGCCGACGTGCTGTGCGTACGCCTCCTGCATGCGTTCCCTGACCGGGAAGCGGTCCCAGCCCGGCATGATCGGCGGCTGGACGACCTGTCCCGTCTCCCAGTCCACGGGGCCCGGCACCGACAGGCCGATGCCGCAGACCCGCTCGGCCGGGGTACCGGAGGTGGCGAGCAGCTCCGGGAAGCAGCGGGCCAGCCCGTCGAGGACCCGGTCGGGGCCGTCGCCGATGTCGAGGTCGACGGTCCGCTCCGCGAGGACCGTGCCCCCGAGGTCGAGCACGGCCACGCGCGCGTACCGGGTCTCCAGGTCTACGGCCAGGACAGCGGCGTGGCCGGGGTCGAAGACGATGCGGTGGGAGGGCCGCCCGCCGGTGGACGTGCCGGTGTCCTGGCGGAGCCAGCCCGCCCGGTCGAGTTCGTCGAGGCGGAGGCCCACCGTGGAGCGGGACAGTCCGGTCGCGCGTTGCAGTTCGGCGCGGGTGTTGGCCTGGCCGCCGCGGATCAGCTGCAGCAGCCGGCCCGCGCTCGCCGGGCTTGGCGTGCTCATCGTCTTCTTCCCCCTGTTCACCTGGGTGGTTCCCCCTGGTCAGCTCTTGTCCGCGCCGGCGGTCAGGCCCTCGGTCAGCAGGCGTTCCGCGGCGAAGAACAGGATTACCACGGGGATCGTCAGGACCACGGACCCGGCCATGAGGACCGTCTTGGACACCTCGATGCCGTTGGACAGCTGGGCGAGGCCGAGCGACACCGTCCACTTGCCGGGGTCGGCGGCCAGGAAGAGGAGCGCGAAGAGGAATTCGTTCCACGCGATCATCAGCACGTACAGGCCGGTCGCCATGAGGGACGGCAGGGCCAGCGGGAGGATGACCTTGCGGACCGTCTGAAGGCGGCTGCAACCGTCGAGCGCCGCCGCCTCCTCGATCGAGTACGGGATGGTGACCAGGTAGTTCTTGAGCATGTAGATCGCGACCGGGACCGTCTGCGCCACGTAGACGATCGCCAGGCCCACGAGGCTGGACGACAGGCCGATCTTCGCGAACATCACGAACAGCGGCACCGCGAGCAGCGTCGACGGGAACATGTAGACCGCGAGGAACAGCGCGCTGACCTGCCGGTTGCCGAAGAATTTCAGGCGGCTGATGGCGTACGCGCCGGGGACGGCCGCGAGCAGGGTGAGGGCGACCGTGCCGAGGGACACCAGGGCGGAGTTCTTCAGGAGCTGGAGGAAGCCCTGGCCGCCGTCGTCGGTGGAGCGCAGCACCTCGGTGTACGTGTCGAGGGTGAACTGCTTGGCCGAGACCCACAGAGAGCCGGGGTCGAGCAGCAGTGCGTCGATCGGCTTCACCGACAGCAGCAGCATGTAGTAGAAGGGCACGATCGTGATCAGCGCGAGGAACGCGATGACCACCCAGCGTGCGACGCCGAAGAACCGCTCCTCGAACTGGGCGCGCGTCATGGCCGGCCTACCGGTACGCGTACTGGTACTGGTCACGACTCCTCCTGAACCTTGTTGCCGAAGAACTTGAAGTACAGGCCCAGCAGGACCATGAGCGCGACGGCCAGGACGAGGGCCTGGGCGGCAGCCGCGCCGACGTCGTAGCGCGAGGTCAGGAAGTCGTAGACGCGCACGGCCGCGACATCGGTGCCGGCTCCGCCGCCGGTCAGCAGGTACACGTCGTCGAACTTGTTGAACGTCATGATGAAACGCAGCACGCAGAGCAGCGCGATCACCGGCATCAGCTGCGGCAGCATGACGTGCCGGAAGCGCTGGGTGGGCGTCGCCCCGTCTACCTTCGCGGCTTCCTCCAGGCCGTCCGGGACCGCCTGGAGGCGGGCGAGGATGAAGAGGAAGGCGAACGGGAAGTAGCGCCAGCACTCGAAGGCGATCACCGTGAGCAGGGCGAGCGGGATGTCGAAGTGCAGGCCCAGGACGTGGACTTCGTACGCGCGCGTGGACAGGAACGCGATCGGGTCGTCCCAGCCGAAGAGCTTCTGGCCCCACTCGTTGACGATGCCGTACTGCGGGCTGAGCGCGACCTCCCACACGAACGCGACGGCGACGACCGGCGCCACGTACGGCAGCAGCATCGCGGCGCGCAGCAGGCCGCGCCCCCGGAAGGGCTTGCGCAGGGCGAGCGCGGCGATCAGGCCGAGGGCGACGGAGCCGAAGGTGGCGCCGACGGTGTAGAGGAGCGTGGTGCCGAGGCTGGACCAGAAGCCGGCGGAGTCGAAGACCTGCGAGAAGTTGCGCAGGCTCCAGTTGCCGAACAGACCCATGCCCTGGATGTCGACGAGCTTGGCGCGCTGGAAGGCGAGCAGCACCGTCCACAGGATGGGCAGCACCACGACGACGAGGACGACGAGGAAGGTGGGGCTGACGAAGGCGAGGCCCGCGCGGTTGGTGCGGCGGCTCGCGGTCATCGGCCTGCGGGGGCGGCGGCCGCCGGACGGTGCCGGGGATCCGTCCGGCGGGTTGGTGCGCTGCTTCGCACCGGTGGTGGCTGTAGTCATGGGGAGGCTTTCGACGAGAAGGTCACGAGGGAGGGCGAGGAAGGGCCGGGGCGGGCCGCTGCTTCAGGGACTACTGGCGGGCCGCTATTGCAGGGACTTCTTCAGGGCGGCCACCTCTTCCTCGGCCTCGCGCGAGGCCTCGCGGGGTGAGGTCTGGCCCGCGGTCATGGACCCGATGGCCTTCGGTACCGGCAGTTCGCCGTTGGTGGCGCCGACCAGTGCGCCCTCGCCCTGCTCGATGCCCCAGCGGCGCAAGTCGCCGATACCGGCGGCCAGTTGGTCGAGGACCTTCGGCGAGTAGACCTCGTCGAGGGGCTTGCGCTCGCCGACGCCGATCTTGCTGTGCCGCCAGGCGGCCATGTACTTCTCGGGCTCGGCGGCGGTGCCCCGGCGGACCGGGATCTTGCCCTCGGGGGCCTGCCCGAACCAGGACTCGTAGCCGCTGCCCATCATGTACTCGATGAACTCGCGGGAGGCGTCCGTCTCGGCCGTCTTGGTGGTGACCCAGGACGTGATCTCGCCGAACTGCGCGGCCTTGCTCGCCTTCGCGCCCTTGAGCGCGGTGACGATGCCGGTGTTGTCGGCGAGGAACTGCTTGTCCTTGCCGTCGCACTGCGGGCAGCTCGGCAGGGCGTCCTTGCGCAGGCCGGCCAGCTCGTCGAGGAGGAACGAGGACCAGATCATCATCGACGAGCGGCCCGAGAAGTAGGTGGCGCGCGTCGAGTCGACGGTCTGGGTGCCGGGGGCTCCGTACTCGCGCGCCAGCTGGTCGTAGGTGTGGAACGCCTTGACGCACTGCGGGGAGTCGAGAGTGACCTTGCCGTGGCCGTCGACGAGCTGGCAGTTGTTCGCGAGCGCGAGGCTCTCGAAGCTCTGCGAGGTGAAGACGTCCGAGGGGTCGGTGGCGGCGGAGACGCCGTCGTGCCCCTTGGTGGTGAGCTTCTTGGCGGCCGTGACGAGCTTGTTGTACGTGTCCGGCTTGCTCAGGCCCGCCTTGGCGAAGTCGTCCTTGCGGTAGACGAGGAGCTGGAGCCAGGCGTCGGAGGGGACACCGAGGCTGACGTTGCCGTCGCTGGTGAGCTTGAGGGCGTTCTTGTCGAACGTCCCGCGGCCCAGCTTCTTGACGATCTGCTGTGGTATGTCTGTGTTGAGCAGGCCGTTGCTGTACATCTGCCAGGTCTGGCCCATGGGGGCGGCGCCGATCACGTCGGGCAGATGGCCGGATGCCGCCGCGGACATGATGAGTTGGGGCATCTGCCCCTCGTCGACGCCGACGAGATGCACCTTGACGCCGGTCTTCTTCTCGAAGCCGTCGATGATCTTCTGCGTCGCCGCGACGCGGTCCGGGAGGTTCTCCTGGGACCACACGGTGATCTCACGGTCCGGTGTGCCCGGCCCTGTGCTGCTCGAGCAGCCGGTGAGCAGTCCTATGCCCAAGGCTGCCGTGGGGCCGACCGCGATCGCCTTCGACCGCCGCGTCCTGGTGCGCATTACCGTCCCCATCGCCGACTTACGTCTATCAAGCACGCATCTCAGCACTACTTTTGCCTGTTGACAAGACATAAGTTGCGGATATTGTCGACTCAACCAACAGGCACACCACCCTTTTTCGGAGCCGTCCGTGGAACGCGTCGTTCAATTCACAGGTCCCCGCCAGGTGGAGGTGGCCGAGCACGAGAGCCTGGAGCTGCCGCCGGGCCACCTGCGCGTCCACACCCGCTATTCGGGCATATCGGCCGGCACGGAGCTGACCGCCTACCGCGGCACGAACCCCTATCTGACCCGGACCTGGGACGCCGACGCCCGTCTCTTCCGCGACGACGAGGCCGGCATCTCGTACCCGGTCGTCGGCTGGGGCTACTCCGAGGTCGGCGAAGTCGCCGAGGTCTCCCCCGAGTTGGTCGGCACGCCGGGCATGCCCGAGGTCGGCGACCTCGTGTGGGGCATCTGGGGTCACCGCAGCGAGGGCATCGTCCCGGCCGAGCGCATGATCGGCCACACCCTCCCCGCGGGCCTCGAACCGCTGGCAGGGGCCTTCGCCCGGGTCGGCGCCATCGCGTACAACGCGGTCCTGGCCGGCGGCATCAACCTCGGCGAGGACGTCGCCGTGTTCGGCCAGGGCGTCATCGGCCTGATCGCCACCCGCCTCGCCCAGCTCAGCGGCGCCCGTGTCACCGCGGTCGACGCGATGGACGCCCGCCTGGAATCGGCGAAGAAGTACGGCGCCCACGCCACGCTCAACGCCCGCACGGACGCGGTCGCCGAGCGCATCCGCGAGGCCACCGGGGGCCGCGGCACCGACCTCGCCATCGAGATCAGCGGCGTCTACCCGGCGCTGCACCAGGCCGTGCGCTCGGTGACCGTCGGCGGCCGCGTCGTCGCCTCCGGCTTCTACCAGGGCGACGGCATGGGCCTGCGGCTCGGCGACGAGTTCCACCACAACCGCGTGGAGATCGTCTGCTCGCAGATCGGCGGCGTCCCGGCACAGCTGTCCGGCCGCTGGACCGTGGAGCGCCTCCAGCAGACGTTCCTGCGGCTCGTCGCCGAGGGGCAGGTGGACGTGGAGTCGCTGGTCAGCCATGTCGTCCCGGTCGCGGACGCGGCCGACGCCTACGTCCTGCTCGACGAGCGCCCGGCGGATGCCCTCCAGGTCGTCCTGGAATTCTGAGAAGTTTCGAGACGCCGGCCCGATCCACATGACAGGCCCCGGGGCCGAGACGCCCCATGGGCCTGAGACGGCCCGCAGGGCCTGAGAGGTACCGAGAAAGACATGCTGAAGATCGCTGCCCAGGAACAGCTGCTGCCCGGCGAGAGCCTCCAGGAGAAGTGGGAGTTCGCGCAGGGCGCCGGGTACGGGGCCATCGAGTTGCGCGCCAAGGGCGACCTGCACTTCGCCTCCCGGCTCCCGGAGTTGAAGCAGGCGCTCAAGGACGGCGTGGTCATGCCGACCGTGTGCGTCGAGATGCTGCACTTCTTCGGCGCCTTCGACGACGAGCTGCGCCGCGACGCGATCGTCCAGATGAAGTCGCAGCTGTCCGTCATCGCCGAGATCGGCGGGCTCGGCGCCCAGACCCCGGCCTCGTACGGGATGTTCTCGCGCCGCCTTCCCCCCTTCGAGCCGCCGCGCTCCGAGGAGCGGGACCGCGAGATCCTGCTCGAAGGACTCACCGAGCTGGGCGAGCACGCCTCCGCCGAGGGCGTCACGCTCTACCTCGAACCGCTCAACCGGTACGAGGACCACATGGTCAACCGCCTTGAGCAGGCAGCCGAGTTGATCCGGGAGGTGGGCCTGGACTCGGTGCGGATCGGCATCGACAGCTACCACATGAACATCGAAGAGACCGACCCCGCGCAGGCGATCCTCACCCACGCCCCCTACATCGGGCACGCCCAGGTGTCGGACTCCAACCGCTTCCAGCCGGGCGCCGGACACCTCGACTGGCAGGCGTGGCTCGGCGCCCTGCACACCGCCGGGTACGAGGGGTACCTCGCGGCCGAGTGCCGGCTGACCGGTGACCCGGTCGAGGCGGTCCGGTCCGTGCCCGCGTTCCTCAAGGGGTCCGGCGCGTGACCGCTCTTCTCGACGAGCCCGCCCGCACCGCCGCCGCGGACCTGACCCTGCGGCGCGGTGCGGGCCGGGTCCTCCTCGACAACTGGGTGGGCACGAGCACCGTGCCGTCCCGAACTCTGTATCCGCACCAGTGGAGTTGGGACTCCGCGTTCATCGCGATCGGGCTTCGGCACCTGTCCGCGCGCCGGGCGCAGCGCGAGCTGGAGTCGCTGCTCGGGGCGCAGTGGGGCGACGGGCGCGTCCCGCACATCGTGTTCAACTCGGCGGTGCCGAACGGGGCGTACTTCCCGAGCCCCGACTTCTGGCGCTCGTCCACGGCGGGCGCCGGGGTGGGCGCGCCGGTCTCGCCCGAGACGTCGGGCATCGTCCAGCCGCCCGTGCACGCGCTGGCCGCCTGGCTCGTGCACCGGGCCGATCCGGCCGAGTCGCGGCGTCGCGGCTTCCTGGACCGGGTGTATCCACGCCTCGTGGCCTGGCACCGCTACCTCCTCGACCGGCGCGACCTGGGCGGCGGGGGCCTCGCGGCGATCGTGCACCCGTGGGAGCCCGGCATGGACAACAGCCCTTGCTGGGACGCCCCGTTGGCCCGCGTCGCCCCGGCGGATCCGGGCAGCTACCGGCGAGCCGACCTCGACCACGGTCACCCGGCGGACCGCCCGACCGACCTCGACTACGGCCGCTATGTGCGGCTCGCCGTCGACTACCGCGACGCGGGGTACGACGACCGTGCGGCCGAGCACCCGTTCCGGCTCGAAGACCCGTGCATGAACGCCCTGTTGATCGCGAGCGAGCTGGCGCTCGCCGAGATCGCGGGCCGCGTGGGCGGCGACGCAGCTGCCCACGAGGCGGGGGCCGCGAAGCTCACCGACGCGCTCGTGACACGTCTGTGGGACGACGAAGCCGGCCTGTTCCGGGCCCGCGACCTGGTCGACGACACCTTCGTGCCGGCGCGCAGTGTGGCTGGGCTCGTTCCGCTGCTCGCGCCCGGTCTGCCCGATGAGGTGGTGGACCGTCTGGTGGCGACGCTGGACGGCCCGGCCTTCCACGCCGACTCCACGGCTCTCGTGCCGAGTTACGACCTGACGGGCCCGGCCTTCGACCCGACCCGGTACTGGCGGGGGCCCGCCTGGTTCAACACCGCGTGGCTCATCGAGCGCGGCCTGCGCACCCACGGCCGGCACCACCACGCCGACCGGATCCGCGCCGCGCTCCTCGACACGGCGGGCGCGTCCGGGTTCGCGGAGTACGTCGACCCGACGACGGGTGCGGCGCGCGGCGCCCGCTCGTTCTCCTGGACGGCCGCGCTCGCCCTCGACCTGCTGAACTCCGACTCCAAGGAGGCAGCCCGATGAGCGGCGCCACCCACCGCTCCCAACTCGTGCGCGACGCCACGTTCGCGCACGTCGATCCGGACGGCGGTGTCACCGGTACGCGGGGTGCCACGCCGGACGGGTTGTTCGTGCGCGACGCCCGGCATCTGAGCCGCTGGCAGCTCGCCGTCGACGGCACCGCGCCCGTCGTGCTCTCCCCCGTCGGGTCGGCCGGGGAGTGCGTACTCACTCCGGAAGGCACCCGCGACGCGCCGCCCGCGTACACCGTGTTTCGCCACCAGGCCGTAGCGGCAGGCGAGTTCACGGACAGCCTGCAGCTGGTCAGCAACAGTCCCGACCCGCTCGTCGCCGAGGTCGTCATCACGGCGGACGCCGACTTCGCCGACACCTTCGAGCTGCGCGCGGACGAGCGCAGCTACCCCAAGCCCGGTGCGGAGCGCACGGCTCACCGTACGGACACGGGCGTCGAGTTCGACTACCGCAGGGCCGACTGGCACTCCCGCACCGTCGTGTCCGCCACTCCCGCGCCGGACTCCGTGCGCGGCGACGGGCCGTACGAGCTGGTGTGGCGCCTCGCCCTGGCGCCGCACGGCCGGGCCGAGCTGCGGCTGAACGCGTCGGCGCATCCGCACGGCGGACCGCAGCTCGCGGCGGACCGGGTGCGCGGCGGTGCGGCCGAACTCATCGACGTATCCGACGACTTGGACAGGGCCTGCGCTCAAGGCCTCACGGATCTTGACCTGTTGACGATCTCCGCTCCGGGCGTGGACGGCGAGGCCGTCAGCATCCCGGCGGCCGGTGTGCCGTGGTTCCTCACCCTGTTCGGCCGGGACTCGCTGCTCACCTCGTACTTCATGCTCCCCTACCGGCCCGCCCTCGCGGCCGGCACGCTCAGCGCGCTCGCCGCCACGCAGGGCCGGGAGTACGACGCGTTCCGCGGCGAGCAGCCCGGCCGGATCGTGCACGAGACGCGGCGCGGCGAACTCGCCCACTTCGGGCAGGTGCCGTACGGGCGTTACTACGGGACGATCGACGCGACGCCGCTGTTCCTGGTGCTCCTGCACGCCCACTACGAGGCGACGAAGGACCCGGCGCTCGCCGCCCGTCTGCAGACGCACGCGCGCTCCGCCGTCGACTGGATGCTCGGCGACGGCGGTCTGCGCGAGCACGGCTACCTCGTGTACGAGCCGGATCCGAACGGCCTCGTCAACCAGAACTGGAAGGACTCCGCGGGCGCCATCTGCTTCAAGGACGGCACCCAGGCGGAAGGCCCCATCGCCGTGTCCGAGGCGCAGGGTTACGCGTACGACGCGCTGCGCCGCACGGCCCGTGTCGCCGCGCAGGTGTGGCAGGACGCCGCGTACGCACAGGAGTTGGACGGTCTCGCGGATGAACTGCGCGAGCGCTTCGCCCACGACTTCTGGCTGGACGGCGACGACTTCCCGGCGCTCGCCCTCGACGGGCAGGGCCACCAGGTCGACGCGCTCGCCTCGGACGCCGGGCATCTGCTGTGGTCCGGCATCCTCGACGAGGACCGCGCGCGACGCGTCGGCGAGCGGCTGCTCGCCCCGGACTTCTTCTCCGGCTGGGCGATCCGCACGCTCGCCGCGGACCAGCGTCCCTACCACCCGCTGTCGTACCACCGCGGCAGCGCCTGGCCGCACGACAACGCCGTCATCGCGCTCGGTCTCGCCCGCTACGGGCTCGGCGACGAGCTGCGCCGGATGGCGTCCGGCCTGATCGACGCGGCGGCCGGGCACGGACACCGGCTGCCCGAGGTGCTCGGCGGCTACGCGCGCTCCAACGCCGCCCGCCCGGTCCCCTACCCGCACTCCTGCTCCCCGCAGGCGTGGGCGGCCGCGACGCCGTGGGCGCTGCGCACGGCCCTTACCTCGGTGGGAGGTTGACGCCCTACCACGACGAGTGGTCGACGGCGGCCGGTTGAGATGAGGTGCCGGGGCGGCAGTAGGGTGACGCCCGTGGCACCACGACCTCTGCATGAAATCGTCGAAGCGGGCTGGGCGAAGGCCCTCGAGCCCGTGGCCGGGCAGATCTCCGCGATGGGGGAATTCCTCCGCGCGGAGATCGGCGCCGGGCGCACCTACCTCCCGGCGGGCGCCAACGTGCTGCGCGCCTTCCAGCAGCCGTTCGACGACGTGCGGGTGCTGATCGTCGGGCAGGACCCCTACCCGACACCGGGGCACGCTGTCGGCCTGTCGTTCTCGGTGGCCCCTGACGTACGCCCCCTGCCGCCCAGCCTCATCAACATCTACCGCGAGATGAACGCGGACCTCGGTCTGCCGGAGCCGTCGAACGGGGACCTGACCCCGTGGACGCGGCAGGGCGTGCTGCTCCTCAACAGGGCGCTCACGGTGGCTCCGCGCCGTCCGGCCTCGCACCGCGACAAGGGCTGGGAGCAGGTCACCGAGCAGGCGATCCGCGCCCTCGCCGCACGCGGGACGCCGCTCGTGTCGATCCTGTGGGGCCGTGACGCGCGCAATCTGCGGCCGCTGCTCAGCGACTATCCGGCCGTCGAGTCCTCGCACCCCTCCCCCATGTCGGCGGACCGCGGCTTCTTCGGCTCCCGCCCGTTCAGCCGGGCCAACGACCTTCTCGAACGCCAGGGCTCGCAGCCCGTCGACTGGCGGCTGCCGTGACCGAGCGCCCGGCCGAGTGGGTGCTCGGGGTGGACTCGGGCGGCTCGGGACTCCGGGCCGCGCTCGCGCCCGTCGACGACATCGGACGCGCGCTGACGAACGCTTCGTCCGTACCTGTACGTACGTCGGGCTCCGGCATCGATCCCGGGCACATGGTGGAACAACTCGTGCCGATGGCGCGGGAGTTGCTGGGCCGAGCCGGGGAAGTCGCCGTGTCCGCCGTCGCGTTGGGGGCGGCCGGGATGGCGACGCTCGGCGACGGACTCCGGGCCGAGTTGCCGGGCGCGCTCGCGCGTGAACTGGGCGTCGAGCGGCTCGCGTTGGCCGCCGACGGGGTCACCGCGTACGCGGGAGCGCTCGGGCAGCGGCGCGGTGCGGTCGTCGCCGCGGGCACCGGGATGATCGCGCTCGGTACCGACCTCGCGGGCTGGCGTCGGGCCGACGGGTGGGGGCACCTGCTCGGCGACTGCGGCGGCGGCGCGTGGATCGGGCAAGCCGGGCTCGACGCCGCGATGCGCGCCTTCGACGGTCGGCGCGGTGGCAGCAAGGCGCTGCTCGCGCTCGCCGAGGAACGCTTCGGGCCCGCCATGGAACTGCCGGGCCGCATCTACCCGCGCACCGACCGCCCGGCGGCGCTCGCCGCCTTCGCGCCCGACGTGGCGCGCTGCGCCCTCGACGACCCGGCGGCCGCGGACATCCTGCGCCGGGCCGCCGCCCACATCGCCGAGGCCGCCGCGGCGGTCTGCCCGGCCGACGGCGGTGAGATCGCCCTGACCGGTGGCCTCTTCAAGCTGGGTGAGCCGCTGCTCGGCCCGCTGCACGAGGAGCTGGCCGAGCAGCTTCCGCGGGCCACGGTCGTGCCCGCCACCGGCGACCCTCTGCACGGCTCGCTCGTGATCGCTGCCGCGCTCGCGGCGGACGGGCTCCGGCTGCCGCCGGACCGGCGCCTGCTTCATGTGCCGTAATTCACTTCGAATCTCCCGCACACCCCTCCGGACCAGGACACTTACAGGATTCGTAACTGAAAGGACAATCTCGGACGGAAACCGCTCATGTGCACCCTGACCGAACAGCGAAGCCGGTCGAGCCAGTAGCATGCGGCGCCATGAGCACCCCCACTGGGCCCGCATCCGGCCTGCCCGTACGAATGCCGCGACCCCGACAGCCCGGACGCCACCGTCGTCCGGAACCCGTGGCCGCCCCCGAGGGCGCGCCGTCTCTTGTGCTCGCGGTGCCCGGCACGCCCAGCGCCGCCACGCGCATGCTCGCCGACGAGGTGGTGAGCATCGCCCGGTCCGAGCTGCCCGGTCTGGACGCGCGGGTCGGCTTCGTGGAGGGTGAGCTCACCGACTTCCCGATCTCCGCCGAGTTCCCCTCGCTGGCGTCCGTGCTCGCGCACGCCGCGAAGGAGCGCACCGCCCGCTACGAGCAGGCGCTCGCGGCCGGTGTCGAGGCGCAGGAGCCGGCCGGGCCCGTCGGCGTCGTCGTGCCGCTGCTCGCAGGCCCGGACAACGCCCAGCTGCGGCAGATCCGGCAGGCCATCGCCGACAGCCGGGTCGCCGCGGAGCTGACCGATGTGCTCGGCCCGCACCCGCTGCTCGCGGAGGCCCTGCACGTGCGGCTCTCGGAGGCCGGCCTCGCCCGCGCCGACCGCGCCCGCCTCTTCGCCGTGACCACGGCGGCCGACGGGATCATCCTCGCCTCCATAGGCGGCGAGGAGGCGGTCCAGGCCGCGGGGATCACCGGCATGCTGCTCGCCGCGCGGCTCGCCGTGCCGGTGATGGCGGCGGCGCTCGACGAGGAGGGGGCCGTTGCCGCCACCGCCGAGCAGCTGCGCGGCTCCGGTTCGCAGCAGCTGGCGCTCGCGCCGTACCTCGTCGGCCCCGAGCTGGACCCGTCCGTGCTTGAGGCTGCCGCCAAGGATGCGGGGTGTGCCGTCGCGGAGCCGCTGGGGGCGTATCCGGCGATGGGGAAGCTCGCGCTCGCGAAGTACGCGACGGCGTTGGGGATCACGCCTCAGCCGGTTACCTCCGGCAGCTGAGCGGTTGGGGGTTCGGGGTCCGGGACGGTGTCCCGGACCCCTTTTTTTGTCCTCAATCGCCGGACGGGCTTGATGGGCGATCTTTGGCCGTTACGGTCGGGGGATGACCCTCGATGACGCCTTGGTGACGGAACAGTTGGCCTACTACCGGGCGCGGGCGCCCGAGTACGACCGGCCCTATGCGCAGCGGGCGGACTTGCGGGAGTTGTTGCGCGGCAGCGCGGAGTGGCCCGTCCGCGGGGACGTGCTGGAGCTGGCGTGTGGGACCGGGCAGTGGACCGCCCAGTTCGCGCCGCGGGTCACGTCCGTGACAGCCGTCGACGCGTCGGAGGAAGTGCTCGCGATCGCACGGGAGCGGGTGTCCGCGCCCAACGTCCGGTTCGAGCAGGCCGACCTGTTCGACTGGCGGCCGTCGCGGCGCTACGACACCGTGTTCTTCGGTTTCTGGCTGTCGCACGTGCCGCCGGCCCGGATGCCGGGGTTCTGGAGCTCGGTCGCCGCCTCCCTCGCTCCCGGCGGCAAGGTGGTCTTCGTCGACGACGGCCCGTCCATGGCGGCGGACGAGGAGCTGCTGACGGACGAGTCCGCCCCGGCCGCGGTGCGCGAACTCGACGACGGCAGCCGGTACCGCATCGTGAAGGTCTTCCACGAGGCCGAGGCGCTGACCGGCGACCTGGCCTCCCTCGGCTGGGCGGCGGACGTACGCCCTGCGGCGCGGAACTACCTCGTGGGTGTGGCGGAGCCGGCGGTCTAGCCGAACACCACGCAGGACGCCGCCGGCACCGGCGCGCTGCCGCCCCGCACCGGGACCCCGGACTCCCGGTCGACCGTGAACCACGTGACGTCGCCGGAGCGCTCGTTCGCGGCGTAGAGGAAGCGTCCTGACGGGTCGAGGGCCAGGTCGCGGGGCCAGTTGCCGCCGCAGGGGACGGTTCCGTGCAGCGTCGGCCGCTCGCCGGTCGGGTCGAGGGCGAAGAGGGAGAGCAGATCGGCGCCGCGCGTCGCCGTCCACAGGAAGCGGCCGTCGGGGGCGACGACGAGCGCCGAGGGGTACGCGTCGCCTGCCGGTGCCCCCGTCAGGACCGGGATCTCCGTAAGGGGCTTGAGGGTGCCGTCCTCGGCGTTCCACGCGCAGACCGTCAGCGTGGGGGCGAGTTCGTTGAGGACGTACGCGTAGTCGCCCGACGGGTGGAAGGCCAGGTGGCGGGGGCCCGAGCCCGGGCGCAGGGCCGTCTCCTGGTGCGGCAGGAGGCCGCTTCCTTCGGGGTTCTTCGCGTACGTGCGGACCGAGTCAGTGCCCAGGTCGACCGCGAGGGCCCAGGCGCCGGTGGGGTCCGGCAGGATCTGGTGGGCGTGCGGGGACTGCTGGCGCTGCGGGTGTGGGCCCGAACCGGTGTGGCGGTGCACCTCGGCCGTGCCTTTGGCCGGGATGCCGTCGGCGCGCAACGGGACCGAACTGACGCTGCCGGAACCATAGTTGGCGGTCAGGACGCGCCCGTCCCAGACGGACAGATGCGTGGGGCTCCCGCCGCCCACCGGCACCGGCGGCGCGGCGGGCGTCAGCGGCGCCGAGTCCGTGCGGAACGCGGCCACCGCCCCGTCGGCCGTCTCGCTCACCGCGTACAGCAGCCCGCCGGAGACCGTCAGGTACGAGGGGTCGGGCAGCTCGTCCGTGGCGTCGAGGAGTGTGAGCGAGCCGTCCTTCGGGTCGAGCGCGGCGGTCACGATGCCGCGCCCGCCGGCCGCCGTGAACGATCCGATGTACACCCGCCCTGTCTGACTCCCGGTCACTGCGTCCCCTTTCGGCGTGCGGACCCGGCGCCCGCGCCGCCGACGGTAGCAGCGGGCCAGGGCCTGTCGTTTGGATCAGGCCGGATCAGGGAGCGGGGTAATGGGGCCTCCCCTGCTCGAGCGAAGCCGAGAGCTTGGGGAAGCGTGCGGTCGCAAGGCGGAGGAGGGAGGCGACGCGGAGCGTCGTCGACCGACGACAACGCCGCGAGCGTGCGTGCCGGGCCCCGCGAGCCCGGCCTGATCCAAACAACAGGCCCTAGGTCAGAGCAGGTCCCGCCAGGGCCTCGTGGGGCGTTGCGTGGTCGGTTCCTCGCCGCGGGCGCGGGTGTGGGCGTCGGGGTGGTGGACGTAGGCGGGGGTGGCCGGTTCGTCGTCGTACGTGCGGTGGAAGACCGGGGTCGTCGAGCCGGAGAGCGGCGGGACGATCCAGGACCAGTCGGCGCCGACGGCGCGGCCACGGGACTCCTCGCGGGCGACGTGGGTGAGGAAGCGCCGGGACTCGGTGTGGTGGTCGGCCATGGTGACGCCCGCGCTGTCGAAGGAGTGCAGGACGGAGCGGTTCAGCTCGACGAGGGCGCGGTCCTTCCAGAGGGAGCGGTCGCTGGAGGTGTCGAGGCCGAGGCGGTCGGCGAGGTAGGGCAGCAGGTTGTAGCGGTCGGTGTCGGCGAGGTTGCGGGCGCCGATCTCCGTGCCCATGTACCAGCCGTTGAAGGGCGCCGCGCCGTAGCAGACGCCGCCGATCTCCAGGCACATGTTGGCGAGCGCGGGGACCGCGTGCCAGCGCAGGCCGAGCTCCGACCACCAGTCGAACTCCGGGTGCCGCAAGGGGACTTCGAGGACCGCGTCGGAGGGGAGGTCGAAGCAGCGGGGCGGCCGGCGCGGGTCCGCCTGGACGAGCAGCGGCAGTACGTCGAAGGGGCTGCCGTCGCCGCCGCGCCAGCCGAGGCGGCGGGCGTAGGCCGTAAGCCCGGTGCCGCGCGGGTCCCCGACCACATGGCCGTCGCGCTGGACGTAGCCGGCGTAGCGGATGAGCTGTTCGTTCCAGATCCGGGGTCCTGAGTGGTCCGGCCGGTCGGGGGCGAAGACCGTGATGAGCGGGCGGATGCGGCCGCCGGGGGCCGCCTCGCGCAGATGGTCGGCGCAGGCCTCGGCGATCTCCTCGGCGGTTGTGAGGTGCCGCAGGTCGCGTACGCGCAGGGACTGCCAGTAGAGGCGGCCTATGCAGCGGTTGGCGTTGCGCCAGGCGACACGGGCGCCGAAGACGAGTTCCTCAGGAGTGTGCGTGTACGTGCCCGTGGCCGCGAGCTCCGCGTCGACCTCGGCGAGGCGGCCGGCCGGGTCGCCGAGCTCCTGCTCCGCGTGGTGCTGGCGGACGAACGCGGCGGCTGCGTGCGCGACTTCGCCGGTGCCGCGCGGGGTGGCGGTGGCGGGCTTCGGGCGGGCGCCATCGGCCGTGACCGGGCAGCGGTCGTGGCGGGACGGTTCGGGGGCGCGGGCGCCGGCGCGCCGGTTCGGGGCGAGGGCCAGCCAGCCCGCGGCGTCCGCCGGGTCCGTCGCGTTCGTCCCGTCCTCCACGACTCGTGTTCCGTTCCGGCGCAGGTTGCTACGCATGGTGCACCCCCAGCGGCTCGTCATCGGCGCGCGGCCCGCTCCCGCACGGGCGTGCGCCCTGGATTCGATGGCGCGGGGTCTACCCTTCGGGCGAACTGATCCACCCTGTATGTGCCCCGGACACGTGCCTCAAACAGCGCCGTGGTGTCCACGCCGCTGCGAGACAACCACAAGCCGGGGCCGGTCGGCGTCCGGTTACGGACGCGCGGGGAGCGCATGGAATTGCGCGACGGGCGCGCGCGGTCGACTGCGCGCCCTGCGTCATCAGCCGCCCACCTTCGCCCCGCCGTCCGGCGAGAGGCAGCGGAGCCCCGCGGGAGCTCCCCCGTCCCGCCGCGAGCTACGCCTCCCGCGCCCCGCGCAGCGGCACCGCCAGCTCCACCAGCGCACGCTCCAGCGCGTGCAGATGGGCCAGGACCGGATGCTCCGCCTCCGCGACCTGCGGCACCGCGACCGCCGCGCGGGCGTACGGCGCGGGCGCCGTGAGCGCCTCGACCGCCGCCTCCACCCGCTGGCACGCCGCCGCGAGCCGCGCGTCGTGGGAGGCCTCCGGGTCCGAGGCGACGGACGCGAGCCCCCGCACCTCACGCGCACAGTCGTCGAGCAGAGCCAGCACCTGCCGGGCCCGCCCCTTCCTGGCCTTCGCGGGGCTCAGCGGATGCACGAGCGGCGACAACGACAGACGGACCCGCCCGAGGATGTGCTCCAGTTCCGCGACGCGCGGCGCCGGATCTGCGCTCTCGGCGCCACCCAGCCGCGCCGCCGCCTCGGCCGTGCACGCGTGCACACACCGCAGCGCCCGCTCGACCCATGCCTCGGTGACGGAGTGCGTGGTCACGGGCAGCAGGAGCAGCACCGCGAGCGCGGCGCCGAGCGAACCGACCGCCGTCTCCCCCACCCGGAGGGCAAGCAGCGCCGGGTCGAGCACGCCGAGGAGTCCGTACAGCATGCTCGCCATCACGGTTACCGCGAGCATCATCCAGGTGTACGAGACGTGCGCGGTGTAGAAGATCCCGAAGACGCTGACCGCGACGATGACGGCGGCGGCCACCGCGTGGTCGTGCAGCGGGACGGCGACCAGGAATCCGAGCACGATACCGAGCACCGTTCCGAGGAACCGCCTGAAGCCCCGCACCACCGTCTCCCCGCGCGACGTCGTCGCCACGAACACCCACCACGTCGCGCCCACGGCCCAGTACCACCGCTGGTCCGAGAGCAGCTGCCCGATGCCGAGCGCGAATCCCGCCCCCACGGTCGCCTGCACGGCCTGCCGCGTCGTGATCCGCGCGAGCCCAGTGCCCCCGGTCGGCGCGGGCACGCCGACGGGCGCCGGGAGCCGCCGCTCGTAGCACCACACCCCGAACCGGACGACCGCCGCCGCGCCGAGCGACAGCAGCACGGCGACGTACAGCTCGGGCAGCTGCCGCGGCACGGTGTGCAGGAACTGGGCGGCGAAGAAGGTCATGAACGCGAAGACGCCGAGCGAGTGCCCGCGCGGCCCCCACCGCCGCGCGTACACGCCCGCTCCCACGACGGCGAGGAAGGCGAGATCGCGGGCGAGGGGGATGTCGTGCAGGGCCGCGGCGAGCGCGAGCACCGGCAGCCCGACGGCCGGCAGCAGCGCCGTCGTGACGGCCTGCCCGCGCACCCTCGCGTCGGTCACCGTGAACAGCGCGAGCAGCGCGGCGAGGCCGCCCGTGATCGCGCCGGTCAGCGACTGCCCGACCGCGCCGCACAGGGCGACGGCGAGTCCGATCCCCAGTACGGCCCGCGTCGCGAACCGCAGCCGTATCCGTCCCGGATCCGCCGCAACGAACGCCCTCTTCAGCAACGTACCCCGCCCCTTCCGTACCGCGTCCGTCCCCTGACATGGAAAAGGCGCCGCGGAGACCCTCCCGGGGTCCGCAGCGCCATCGACAGGCCCATCTCAGCACCTGGGGGGCCTGTGGTTCAACAGCGCCCGGATTCGCTGGGCCATTGGCCCAGTCGCCGACGCACGCGCCGTCGCACCACCGGACCATCTGTCCAGCCCGGCCACCGACGTCACTTCCTCCCGACAGAAAGCCCGTGATGCGCGGTGTCTGTGAAGTGACGGTGAAGCGGGTTTCGGCTGCTCGGGACGGGCAACATGCCGCCCGTGACTCACCCAAGCGACGGCATTCCGAACAATGCCCCATACGGTTCCAGCCCGAACAGGCCTCCCTATAGGGGCCCTTATCCCGCTCAAGGCGGAGACACCGCCCCGATACACGGCGGCCCTGGCGCCCCGTACGACGGTGGTCCCCGCGCCCCGATGCACGGTGGCCAGCGCCCCGCGTACGACGGTCCCCCGCCGCCCGCCTACCGCCAGGACCCCGACGTGCCGTACGAGCCCGTCCCCCACACCGGCTACGGCCAGAACTCCGGGTTCACCCCGTCCGGCCGCCCGGTCCGCAACCGCAGTGGCCGTGGCGCGGACCGCTTCGCCCTGATCGTGCACACGCTGGCCGACATCGCCGCGGTCTTCCTCGGCCTCTGGATCCTGCTGTACCTGCTCGACGCGAACCAGTCGAACGTGTTCGTCGACTTCGTGCACGGCATGGCCGACTGGCTCTCCGGCTGGTCGCAGGACATCTTCACCATGGACACCGAGGGACTGCGCGTCTTCTTCAACAACGCACTGCCCGCGGTGATCTATCTCGTGGTGGGCCACGGCGCGGCCGCCTGGATCCGCCGCCTGTGAGTCGCTCGTCGGCCGGACTTCGGGGCGGCCCCCAACGCCCTGGAGACTCCGCCGACGGGCCCTCTTTCGATCACCCCCGTCGCACACCTTGACGCCCGCGGGCACCCGGCGGGACGCTCGGCTCACCTTGAATCCGACGTCAACTCCGACGTCCACATCGAGAGGTGCGCCGATGACGCAGGTCTGGACGGTCCGAGGTCCGATCGACTCCAGCGAACTCGGGAACGTACTCGTCCATGAACACGTCGTCATCGTCGGCGAGGAGTTCCGGCGGAACTACGCGGAGTGGGACGAGCAGGCCGTCGTCGACGACGCCGTCGCCCAGCTGAACGAGCTCAAGGGACTCGGCATCGACACGATCCTCGATCCGACCGTCCTCGGTCTCGGGCGCTACATCCCCCGCATCCAGAAGATCGCCGCGCGCACGGACCTCAACATCGTCCCCGCGACCGGTCTCTACACGTACAACGATCTGCCGTTCCAGTTCCACTACAACGGTCCCGGCACCCTGTTCGGCGGCCCCGATCCGCTCATCGACCTGTTCGTGAAGGATCTGACCGAGGGCATCGCGGACACCGGTGTGCGCGCCGCGTTCCTCAAGTGCGCCATCGAGGAACAGGGCCTCACCCCCGGCGTCGAACGGGCCATGCGGGCGGTCGGTCAGGCGTCCGTACGCACCGGGGCGCCGATCACCGTGCACACCCACCCGGCATCGGAGTCGGGGCTCGTCGCGCAGCGCGTGCTCGCCGAGGAGGGCGTCGACCTCTCCCGCGTCGTCATCGGCCACTCCGGGGACACCGCCGACCTCGACTATCTGATGCGGCTCGCCGACGCCGGCTCGTACCTCGGCATGGACCGGTTCGGGCTCGACACACCACTGACCACCGAGCAGCGCGTCGACACCATCGCGGAGCTGGTGCGCCGCGGCTACACCGACCGGATCACGATCTCGCACGACGCCGCGTGCGTCATCGACTGGTTCGGCGACATCGACCGCGCCGAGGTCGCCCCGCACTGGAACTACCGGCACATCAGCGAGGACGTACTGCCCGCCCTCGCCGACAAGGGTGTGTCCAAGGACGACATCGACACGATCCTGCGGGCGAACCCGCGGCGCCACTTCGAAGGCTGACGTCAACCTTCAGGGGCTGACCGCGCCTCCCCCTTGCTCCACGCGGCGCAGCACCTCGGCGTGCAGGGCTTCCAGGCCCTCGGGCGGCACCGTCGTGGGGCTGCCGGTGAGGGTGTACCACTCGTCGGCGCCGGTGTACTGGACGGCGATCCGGGCCCGGCCCCCGGCCTCCGGGACGGTGGCGACGGTGAGGTCTCCGGTGACCACGCCGACCTCGTCGGTCATGGCGCCGCCGGGGCCCGCGTGCACATCGCCGGTGAGGGCCTCGGCCTTCTTCTCGCCCCCGCTCATGCGGAACACGTGCCCAGCATCGTGGTCAGCTCGGCCTTCTCGGCGTCGGTGACCGTCAGTTCGTACGTCGACTTCACCGACACCCAGGAACGGGCGTACGTGCACCAGTAGTCCTTGGCGTCCGGCTGCCACTCGTCGGGCCCCTGGTCACCCTTGGAGCGGTTCGAGTGGGCGGACACCGACAGGAGTTGGGGGTGCTTCAGGTCGTTGGCGAACGTCTTGCGCTGCTCCTGCGTCCACTCGTCGGCGCCGGAGCGCCAGGCGTTGGCGAGCGGGACGGTGTGGTCGATGTCGAGGTCCCCGGAGTCCGTGAACTTCTCGCCGTCGTAGACGCTGACCCAGTTCCCGGAGACCGCGCGGCACTCGTCGTCCGTCTTCACGTCCTTGCCGTCGCGCTTGAGGACCGCTTCGCGGGTGGTGCAGTTGTCGCCCTGCTCCTCCCAGTGCGGGAACTTTTCGCGGCTGTAGCCGGACATGGAGCCGTGGGGCGCCACCTTCAGTTCGGCCAGTTCGGTGCGGGCCTCGCCCGCGCTCGGCACGCCGGGGAGGGTGCCCTCCTGCGCGGGGGCTCCGGTGGTCGCGCTCGCCGAGGTCGAGGGTTCGGCGCCCTGCGCCGGGTCGTCGGACCCACCGCCCACACCCTGACACCCCGCGAGCAACAGCACCGTGAGCGCCGCCGGCACCGCCGACCTGCCCAACCGCCCGAACCGCGTACGTTCCTGAAACCCCATGCCCCGCAACTGCCTTCCGTCGACCGCTTCGTACACCTCGAAGCGTACGGTGCGGCCGACGGAGTGTCAGGGACCGGACATGGCTCAGTGAGTCGAGGCCAGCAGCTTCAGCACCTCGTCCGTCGTGCCGGTCTCCCCCAGGCGCGGGAAGATCCGCTCGACGCTGCCGCGGTGCGCCTCCGGGTCGAGGTCGGTCATGGCGTCGGTGGCGAGGGTGACGTGGTAGCCGTGCTCGTGGGCGGCGCGGGCCGTGGACTCCACGCCGATGCTGGTGGCGACTCCGGTCAGGACGACCTGGGTGATGCCGCGGCGGCGCAGGTGCAGGTCGAGGTCGGTGCCGTAGAACGCCGACCAGTTCCGCTTGGTGACGGTGATGTCCTCCGGGTGCCCGGCGAGCGCGTCGGTGATCTCGTCCCAGCCCTCGGGCATGGCACGGCCGCTGCTGGGCGTCTCGGTGCGGCCGGGCGTCGCGTCGGAGCCGTCGGCGGAGAAGGTGACCCGGACCAGGACCACAGGGAGCCCCGCCCCGCGGAACGCGTCCGCGAGGCGCGCGCTGCGGTCGACGACGTCGGACACGGCGTACGGGGCGCCGGACACGCCCATGAGGCCCTTCTGGAGGTCGACGACGACGAGGGCGGTCTTGGGGTCGAGCGTGGTGAGGGACACGTGAACTTCCTTAGGGGCGAGCAGTGTTGAACAGTCTTGACGGGTGAGTGGTGGCGTCAGTCCCGGCCGACCCGGCGCAGCGCCCGGTCGGCCGCGGTCACCAGGAGCAGCAGCACGGAGACGACGACGAGCATCCAGGCCAGGTCGTGCAGCCCGGCCGTGTCGGCGCCGGCCTTGAAGAACGCGGCGTTCCCTGCGGAGGCGAGCAGCGCGCCGAGGTAGGTGAACGTGCGCAGCAGTCCGGCGGACGCGCCGGTGCGCTCCGGGTCGGCCTGGGCGTAGAGGGCGTTCTGGTTGGCGAGGCCGATGAGGCCCTGCGGGATACCGAAGATCGCACCGATGACGACGAGGAGCCAGATCGGGCTGTCGGAGTTCAGCCCCAACAGGGCGGCCACTCCGACGAGTTGGGCGACACCGCCGACGTACAGCTTGCCGCGCACCTGCGGGCGGCGCCCGGTGAGGACGGTGACACCGATGGCCATCAGGGACATCGGGAGCAGCAGGAGTCCTGCCTGTTCGGGGCCCAGGCCGCGGCCGTCCTGGAGCCACTGGCTGTAGCCGTACAGGAACGCGTACGACGTGGTGTACGCGAGGAGTTGGCGCGCGTACGTGGCGAGCAGCGGGGTGTTGCCGCTCAGTACGCGCAGGTCGATGAAGGGGTCCGCGGAGGCCAGTTCCCTGCGGGCGAAGACCGCGCCCGCGACCGCGCCGATCACCGGCAGGTACCAGTGCGCGACCCCCGGCGACGTGAGGAACAGCATGAACGCGGTGAGCGAGCCGGCGAACAGGAGCATGCCGGGCACGTCCGCGGAGGTGGTGGCGTCGGCTTCGCGGCCCGCCCTGACGTGCTTCGGCAGCCGCAGCGCGCCGAGCACGAGACAGGCGAGCGACAGCGGCACGTTGATCGCGAAGATCAGGTGCCAGCCGCCTAGGCCGATCAGTACGCCGCCGAGGGTCGGGCCGATGACGGCGATGACCTGGTTGGACACCGACAGCGCGGCGAGGATGCCACTGGGGCTCTTCATTCCGGTGCGCTCGGACTCGGTGCGCAGCAGATACATGGAGGCCGGGTACGCGGCGGAGGTGCCGAAGCCGAGCAGCACCCGGGAGACGATCAGCACCCAGAAGCTCGGGGCGAGCACGCCGAGCAGGCCCGCGACACCGACGAGCGCGGTGCCGAGCAGATAGAGCCTGCGCGGCCCGAACGCGTCGACGAGCCGGCCGATCACGGGCTGCCCGACGGCCGTGGCGAGGTAGAGCGCGGAGACGAGCCAGGCCGTCTGAGACGGCGGGACGCCGAAGGCGTGGCCGATCGGGACGAGCGCCACGGCGAGCATCGAGGAGTTGATCGGGTTCAGGATCGACCCGAACATCATCGGCGCGACGAGGCGCCGGTCGAACCCGTCGCCCGCGCCCCGCTTCCGCCCGCTCCGGACGCGCTCGACTATGCCGCTCACGCCTGCGTCACCTCGTCGAGCAGCGCCATCGCCGTGATCACGGCGCGCAGCTGCTCCTCGCTGCCGCGCTCGACGAACTGCCCGGCGAGCCATGCCTGACGGGCCCGGCGCACACCTTGACGGCGCTCGCGCCCCGCCTCGGTGAGCGCGACCAGGCGACGGCGCCCGTCCTCGGGGTCCGCGTGGCGCTCGACGAGACCGCGCTCCTCCAGGGCGATGGCGTGCTTGGCCATGGACTGCGGCCGCACGTACTCGATCGCCGCGAGGTCGCTGGCGGTCGAGGGCCCGTACTTGTCGAGCCGGGAGAGCACGGACGCCTGGGCGGGCGAGAGCTCACCCTCGGGGTCCACGTCGAGCGCCATCAGCTTGCGGCGGAGCCGGCCGATGATCACCCACACCTCGTCGGTGGCCCGGGCCGCGAGCTCCTCGATCGGCGCGCTGTCGTCGTTCATGCCTCCACGGTAGGTCGGCAGCCCAGGCTGTGCAACTTGGGCTGCACAGTTTCTCTGTCGAGTACGAGTGGGTGGTGCCGGTGTCCGGCGTCCCGCACTCTCGACGCCGTTGGTTACCAGTGAGTAAGATCTTGCGGGCCGCGCCACCCCACTGCGCTACCCGTTCGTCCGCCCGCCGCCAGGAGGCTCCTTTGCGTCGCGCCCGTTCCTCCGACCTCCTCGCCGGCCTGCTGGCCGGGGCCGGAGTCGCCCACTTCCTGGTCCCGAAGCAGTTCGACGCCATCGTGCCGCGCCGGCTCCCCGGCTCCCCGCGCTTGTGGACGCAGGCCAGCGGGGTGGTGGAGCTGGCGCTCGCGGCCGGCATCGCCGTCCCGCGCACCCGGGCCCGCTCCGCCACCGCGGCCGCCGCGTTCTTCGTCGCCGTCGTGCCCGCCAACATCAAGATGGCGGCCGACTGGAAGGACCGCCCCGCGCCGCTGCGCCGCGCCGTCCAGGCACGGGTTCCGCTGCAGATCCCGCTGGTGCTGTGGGCACGCAAGGTGGCGCGCGACGCGACGCGCTGAACGTGGTGGGCGCGGGACGGTCCGGGGTGGCGGACTCGGCTCAGGCCAGCGGCTCCTGCAGCTCCGTCACCCACTCCTCCCGGTCCTCCGGGCACTCCAGGCTGATCTCCCTCGGATAGCCGGCCGACCGGTGCCCGTGGGCGTCGATCCAGCGGGCCAGGGTCTGGACCGTCGGCAGGACCGCGTCCATGGAGCCGCGGTGCACGATCGTCGCGGCACGTTCGACGGGCGGCACGTCGAGGATGCGCAGCCCGCCGTCCTCGCGCGGCGCGGCGGACACCTCGACGCCCGCGTGGACGAGGATGCCGCCGCCGGGCGCGTCCTCGTAGCGGGCGATGCCGGGCCCGGTGGGACGGATGCCGGCCGCGTCGAGGCGCTGGAACAGCTCCCCGTACAGCGGCTGGATCACCGGGCTGATGGAGCCGGGCTCGAAGTCGGGGGCCACGGCGGTCAGTTCGGCCACGCGGACAAGTGGCAGGGGCTTGATGACGACGTCGTCGGTGGGCATGAATCCCTCGCTCTCGATGGATCGGAGCCGCGCCTCGACGCCGGTCAGCCGGGCCGCCGCCGCGGCCATCTCCGCCTCCAGGTCCGCGCGCCGCATCCGCAGCATGGCGCGCAGCTGACCGGAGTCGATCTTCTCGTCCAGCAGCTCCCCGACCTGTTCCAGCGTGAAGCCGAGGTCCTTGAGCGCGATCACGCGGTTGAGCCGTGCGAGCTGGGCGGCGGTGTAGTGGCGGTAGCCCGTGGCCGGGTCGACGTGGGCAGGGCGCAGCAGTCCCGTCGCGTCGTAGTGACGCAACATGCGGACCGACACACGCCCGTGCCGGGCGAACTCTCCGATGGTGAACATGATGTCTCCCAGTCCACGGGCTCACACGGTGTGAGGGTCAAGCCGCCTACTTCGCGGTGAACACCGCCACCGTACGGGCCGGTACCTCGAAGGTGCCCGAGCCCTTCGCGTACGACGCCGACTTCACCCCCTCGTCCGAGCCGCCGGCCTGCACCGGATGGAGCCGGTACCCGTTCCCCGCGAGGCCCTCGACCTGCTGCTTCTGCCGGTCGGGCGTCGCGTTGAAGACCACCACGAGGTCGCCGAGCCGCATCGTGATGACACCTGGTGTCTCGTCCTTGCCGGAGAGCGGGAAGGACAGGGACTTCTGGACCTCCGCGGACGTGGACAGCCGGAAGGCCGGCTCGGTGGTGCGGATCTTCAGGAGGTCCTGGTACGCGGCGGACGTCCCCTCCATCTCGGCACAGCCCGGCACCTTCACCGACGCCAACAGGGGCTTCGCGTACGGCCACTTGGCCTTGTTGTCGGCGGCCATCGGCAGGCCCCGGCCGAAGCCGTTGCCCGCGCGGCAGTCCCAGTGGATCGCGTTGAACCAGTCACCGCTGTCGAACGAGTTGCGGTCGAGGGACTTCGAGCGCAGCAGATCGGTGCCGGCCTGGGAGAGCGCCGGGCCCTGCGAGAGGGCCGCCGTGGCCATCGCGAGGACCTGCATGCGGGAGCGGTTCGCCGTGCTCGTGGTCGCGGGCAGTTTGTACGTCAGCGTGTCGTAGAGGGACTCGTTGTCGTGTGCGTCGGCGTAGGCGAGGGCGTCGCCGGGGGCGTCCGCGTAGCCGGCGGGCGCGCCGTTGTAGTCGACGTCGGAGCCCTTGACCGTGCGGCCACCGGTGTCCGTGAACTCGTAGGCCGCTAGGTTCCCCGACAGGCCCACCTTGATGAGGTCCTGGTAGTGCAGCAGTCGGGCCTTCTGCTCGGCCGAAGTGCCGTTCGCCTTCGAGGTGTTGGGGTCGGTGTAGAGGCCGGACGCGAAGCCCTGCACCCCCGGGTCCTCGTCGAAGGGCGAGCCGCCGCGCACCGCGTCCCGCGCCCGGTCGGAGAACGTGGCGATGCCGGTGCCCGCCATGTTCTTCTGCGTGGCCTGGACGAAGCGGGCGTCGTCGGCGATCTCGCCGAAGTTCCAGCCCTCCCCGTAGAGGATGATCTTCTTGCCGTCGACGCCGTCCTTCTTGAGGGTCAGGGCGTCGAGGGCCTTGCGGACGTCCAGGATGTTGGCCTTCGGGTGGTGTCCCATCAGGTCGAAGCGGAAGCCGTCGACCTTGTACTCGCGCGCCCAGGTCACGATCGAGTCGACGACCAGCTTGCCCATCATCCTGTTCTCGGGCGCCGTGTTGGCGCAGCAGGTGGAGTTCGCCACCGAGCCGTCGGCCATGAGCCGCTGGTAGTAGCCGGGCACGGTGCGGTCCAGGACGGATGTCTTGTCCTGACCGCTGGCCGCCGTGTGGTTGTAGACGACGTCCATGACGACCCGCAGGCCGTCCTCGTTCAGCGACTTGACCATCTTGCGGAACTCGACGGTGCGTTCGGTGCCGTCGGGGTCGCTCGCGTACGAGCCCTCGGGGACCGTGTAGTGGTACGGGTCGTAGCCCCAGTTGTAGGCGTCCTTGCCGGCCGTCTTGCCGACGCACTCCTGCTGCTGGTCGCTGTCGGGTGCGGATGCCTTCAAGTCACAGTCGGGTGCGGCCTGTTCGGACTTCTTCTCGGGGATCGTCGCGATGTCGAAGGCCGGCAGCAGGTGCACGTACGAGGTGCCGGACTTCGCGAGTTCGCGCAGGTGCTTCGAGCCGTCGGTGTTCTTGTCGGTGAAGGCGCGGTACGTGCCGCGGTCCTTCGCCGGTGTCGTCTTGTCCTCCACCGAGAAGTCCCGGACGTGGAGTTCCTGGATCTGCGCGTCCTTCATGGGTACGGCCTTGGGCTTGGTCAGGCCCGACCAACCTTGCGGCGCGAGAGACTTGTCGGCGAGGTCGGCGACGAGGCTGCGCTCCGAGTTCGCGGTCAGCGCCACGGAGTACGGGTCGGTGACCTTGTTCGTGACGAGTTTCTGGACGCTGGGCGCCCACACCCGCACGGCGTACCGGTACTCCTCGCCGCGCCACACGGCCGCGGGCCCGGTCGCGGACCAGACTCCGCTCGCGTCGTCGCGGCGCATGGGCAGGGTCTTTCCGGCGAGTTCGAGGGACACCTCACGGGCGGTCGGCGCCCACACCGACAGGGTCACCTTTCCGTTCTTGAACACCGGGCCGAGCGACGCCTTTTGAGCGGCGTCCGCGTAGGTGTCGTCGAGGACGCCTGCCGTCTGCACTCCGGTCGCCGCGAGCAGCGCCCCGTTCGACGCCCGCTGCGTGGCGATCAGCTGGCCGCGCAGCGCCTGACGCACCCGGTCGCGGTCGCGCGGGTCGACGGTGAACGCCGGATAGTCCTTGAGGTGGGGGTACTTGGCCTTCTGTGCGTCGCTCAACGCACCGGGGTTCAGCCGCAGCCACTGACCCTCGTCGGTCAGCGCGCCGTCCTCGACGCCGATCCCGCCTTCCGGCGCGTACACCAGCTGCTGGCTGGTGGCGGCGGTGGCCTTCACCTTCCAGAGGACGGTGTCGGAGTCGATCCACTGCGCCTCGGACTTCGAGAGGTCGAGGTCCGCTCCCGAGCCCACGGATGGCAGGAGGTAATTGGTGTCACCGGCGTTGAGCCATGCCTCCTTGCCGTAGGTGGCGAAGTCGAGCGAGCGGTCCGTGGCGATGTCCTTCTCGTCGCCCTTGTGGAGGATGTAGCTGAGCGACGTCGCGCCGTCGGCGAGCGGCACCTCGAAGGTCACGCCGTACGCGTCCTTGCCGGTGGGTTGCAGCGGCTTCGACCAGTCGGTGGAGTTCGCGGCGCCGGTCCAGGTGTGCAGGCCCCAGCCGTCGTAGTCGCCGTCGGGGCGGTGCACGTGGATGACGGCCTTCTTCTCGTCCTGCGGCGGATAGGCGCCGTCGGGCCTGGTCGCGGCCTGTTCGTCCCTGCCCTGCTCGACCCAGACCTCGCCGGTCTTCCCGAGGTCGACGGTGCGCTGCGGCCCGTCGGCCGTGCCGGACTTGTCGATCGTGTACGACACCGATCCCGCGCCGTCGGGGACCTTCACCCAGGCGAAGGCTCCGTAGGCGTCCCGGCCCACGAACTCGGCCGACGTGTCACCGGACTTGAGGCGCCATCCGTCGTAGTCGCCGTCGGCACGCTTGTAGTGGACGACCGCGTAGTCACGGTCGATGGCCGTGGGCTTCTCGGGCGCGGGTGCCTGCCCCGCCGTCGTGTCGGCGAGGGCGCTCGCGGCGCGTCCGGCGCGGTCGACCACAACTGCCTTGTACCGCAAGGGCGTTCCTGCCGCCACCGTGTCCGGGATGTGCTGCGTGATCTTGTATGGGGCGTGGTCCACGGAGCCGAGCGTGCGCCACTTGCCGTCGCCGGCCTGGGCGGCGAAGACGACGCGCGCGGAGGCCGTGTCGCCGGGGTCGGCGGAGAGGGTGACCGTGCCGGCGGCTCCGGCGGCGGGGGCCTTCAGGGCCAGCGTGGGCTTCGCGGTCGGCGCGGGGAGCTTCGACGAGGCGCGCAGGACGAGCGCGGACAGGGCGGGCACGGTGACCTTCACGCGGCCGTCGGACGCCGCCACGGAACCCGAATCACCGTATACGGAACGGAACTTGGCCGACTCCACCGGCAGCTCGACCGTCTTCGCCTCGCTCGCGTTGTTCACGGCGACGACGTACTCGCGGTCGTCGCCGGTGCGCGAGAAGGCGTACACGGAGTCCTTCGCGTACAGCTCCTTCTGCGCTCCGTCGGTGAGCGCCGGGTTGTCCTTGCGGAGCTTCGACAGCGCGGCGATGGACGTGAACAGCGGGTGCTTCGTGTCGTACGCGGCATCGGCGTGCGTGCGGTCGGTGCCGAGTTCGTCGTCGTCGACGTAGTCCGCGACCTTCGAGCCGAACATCGTCTGCCGGGCGTCCTTGTCGCCGCCGGCGCCGGTGAAGCCCTGTTCGTCGCCGTAGTAGACGACGGGGTTGCCGCGTGACAGGAACATCAACTCGTTGGCGAGCTTGTCGCGTTGGACGAGTTCCGTGTCGGGCGCCTTCGGGTTGTCGGACTTCAGGAAGGTGCCGATGCGGCCCATGTCGTGGTTGCCGAGGAAGGTGACCTGCTCGTACGCGTTCGCCTTGTCGGTGGCGTACTTGTAGTCGTCGGCGAAGACCTTGGCGAGCTTGTCGGCGGAGGCACCCTGCGAGGCGTAGGCGCGGGCCGCGTCCTGGAACGGGAAGTCGAGCGTCGCGTCGAGGCGGCCCTGGGTGACGTACGGCGATGTCACGTCGGTGTCGGCCGAGTAGACCTCGCCGAACATGAAGAAGTCCTTGCGGCCGCGTTCGGCGGCGTACTTGTCGAGCGCCGTCGCCCACTGCGTCCAGAAGTGCATGTTCACGTGCTTGGTGGTGTCGATGCGGAAGCCGTCGACGGCGAAGTCCCGCACCCACTTCTCGTAGATCTTCTCCATGCCGGAGACGACCTCGGGGCGCTCCGTCCACAGGTCGTCGAGGCCTGAGAAGTCGCCGTACGTCGTGGACTCGCCCTCCCAGGTCGAGTCACCCCGGTTGTGGTACATCGTGGGGTCATTGAGCCAGGACGGCACCATCTCGCCGGTGTTCTTCGGTGTGTACGGGAAGGAGTCGGCGTCGACCTTCGCCGTGACACCCTTGCTGTCGTCGAAGGGGCGCCCCTTGGTGTCGAGGTACGGGTAGGCGCCCTTGGGGCGGTAGCCGTACTTCTTCTCGGTGTAATCGACGGTGTCGGCGGTGTGGTTGGTGATGACGTCGAAGAAGACCTTCATGCCCTGGCCGTGGGCCTTGGCGATCAGGTTCTTGAGGTCGGCGTTGCTGCCGAAGTGCGGGTCGACCTGCGTGAAGTCGGTGATCCAGTAGCCGTGGTAGCCGGCCGAGGCGTCCTTGCCCTCGCCCTGCACGGGCTTGTTCTTGAAGATCGGGGCGAGCCAGATCGCCGTGGTGCCCAGGTCCTTGATGTAGTCGAGCCGGTTCGTCAGGCCCTTGAGGTCGCCGCCCTGGTAGAAGCCCTTGTCGGTGGGGTCGTAGCCGGTCGCGAGGCGTGAACCGGTCAGCCCGCCCTTGTCGTTGGCGGTGTCACCGTTCGCGAAGCGGTCCGGGAGCACGAAGTAGTACTGCTCGCGGGTGAGGTCGTGTCGGGCCGGCTCGGCCGCAAGCTTTGCGTCCGACGGTGGCGGAGGTGGCGCGGCGGCGCGGGCCGCCAGGGGCTGAGCCAGCGTCACGAGGAGCGCGGCGGCCGCGGTGTACGCGGCGGCGCGTCTGTGCGGTACGCGAATCGGGCTGCGGCTCACGTCATGAACTCCTCGCGGGATGCGGCGTCTTGGGGCGGACCGGCCACGCGCGTGGGGAGGTCGGGCCGGTCCGCCGCGTGACCGTAACGCCTGCCGGAACACGACTGCAAGAGTTGCGAAAGATGTAGCAAGAAATTTCAACCAGCCCATTGACGGGGCCCACTCGTCTGCCCCACGCTCACGACGCGCCACCAGAACCCCACATTCAGGAGCCGCACATGCAGCACGACACATCCCTCACACCCAAAAGCCCTCGTCGGCGCCGCCGCACAGCCACCGCGGTGGCCCTCGGCGCCCTCACCCTCGGCGGCATGGTGACACTGCCCGCCTCCACCGCGACCGCCGCCGACACCGGCACACCCAACGGTGATGTCATCGCCAACCTGTGGCAGTGGAACTGGACTTCGGTCGCCAAGGAGTGCACCGACACCCTCGACCCGGCGGGCTACGGAGCCGTCCAGGTGGCCCCGCCCGAGGAGTCCCTCAAGCAGGCCGACCTCTACTGGTGGGACGTCTACCAGCCGTACTCGTACAAGCTCGACAGCCGCTTCGGCAGCGCGAGCGACTTCAAGTCCATGGTCGACACCTGCCACTCGGCCGGCATCGAGGTCTACACGGACGCCGTCATCAACCACACGGCCGCCCAGACCGGCACCGGCTACGCGGGCACCACCCTCGGCAACAAGTACGACACCACGGACTACGACCCGGCCGACAGCGACGACTGCAAGAAGACGATCGCCAACTGGTCGGACCAGCAGGAGGTGCAGAACTGCGAGCTGCTCGGCATGCCCGACCTCGACACGGGTGAGTCCGGCGTCCGCGAGAAGATCGCGGGCTTCCTCAACAAGCAGATCGACCTCGGTGTCGACGGCTTCCGCGTCGACGCCGCGAAGCACATACCCACCGGCGATCTGAACGCCATCGTGGGCGCCCTGCACACCACGACCGCGGGCGACGCCCCGTACATCACCCAGGAGGTGTATCCCGGCACCCCACCGGCCACCGGGGACTATTATGGCAACGGTGACGTCCTCGACTTCACGTACGCGGCCGCCATGAAGTCGCAGTTCGGCGGCGGTGACATCGCCAACCTGTCCTCGTTCGGCAGCAGTTGGGGGCTGGCCGACGAGGAGCACTCCAACACCTTCGTCACCAACCACGACACCGAGCGCAACGGCTACACGCTCAGCTACAAGGACGGCGCGACCGCCACCCTCGCCAACGTCTTCCAGCTGGCGCGCGGTTACGGGCGTCCCTCGGTCTACGCGGCCTGGAAGTTCGACCAGAGCGACCAGGCACCGCCGAACGACGGCGGCGGCATGGTCACCGGCACCGACTGCTCGGGCGCCTGGGCGTGCCTGGACCGCGACAAGGCGATCACCGGCATGGTGGGCTGGCACAACGCGGCCGCCGGCAAGGCGGTGGCGGACTGGCAGTCACCCACCTCGAACGTGATCGGCTTCGGGCGCGGTGACACCGGATTCGTCGCCATCAACAACTCGTCCGCCGAGAACACGCACACGTACACGACGAGCGTGCCCGACGGCACGTACGACAATGTCGTCGGCGAGGGCTCGGTGACGGTCTCCGGCGGCAAGGTGGAGCTCAAGGTGCCCGCCAAGGGCGCGGTGGCCTTCCACACCTCGTAGCCGCACCACATAGCTGTTCAGTGCGGGTCGCGGGCGCGCCGCATCGCCCACATCACGTAGGCGGTCGCGCCCGCGACGGCGAGGGCCGCGCCGTAGCCGAACACCATCGCGCTCTCCGGCGGTGCCTCGTCGACATGTGCCGAACCGGAGGCGGAGACCCAGATGCGCAGCGGGCCGAGAGTCTGTCCCGGTTCGAGCGCCTCGTCGTAGTACCCCTTCTCCCCGAGGCCGTGCACGATTCCGTGCACGGCCTCTCCGTGCGGTGTCTTCCACACGAAGGTGTCACTGTTCTCCGCCTGCTCGCTGTTCTCCGTCTGCTCGTTCGCCGTGGCCCAGTACCCGTCCACGTACGCACGTGTCGCCACCAGCGCATGGCGCAGCGGCAGCGCGAAGGCGACGAGCACCAGCGCCCACACCACGGCCCGCACGGCCCAGCGGGCGCCCGGTGTCCGGCCGCCCCTCCCCTGTGACATCACATCCGGGAGCCTATGCCGCAGGGGCGGCACCCGGTCGGGTGCCGCCCCTTTCTGGTGCCGTAGCGGGGGTCAGGCGATCTCCCACCACACCGTCGTGTCGGCTGGCAGCTCGATGTCTCCGTCGGCCACCGTGACCGGCGCCGAGGCGAGCAGCACCGTGCCGGGCGCCGGGATGCGCACCGCCGCGCCCGTCGTGTTGACCGTGCAGGCGAAGCCGGAACGCTCGAAGTGGAGCACACCCTGCGGGGCGTCCCCGTGCCACTTCACACCGTCGCCTGCGCCGAGGCCCGGCGTGGCCCGACGCAGCGCGAGCGCCGAACGGTACATCTCCAGCGTCGAGTCCGGATCGCCGGTCTGCGCCTCGACGCTCAACTCGCCCCAGCTGTCGGGCTGCGGGAGCCAGCTGCCTCCGTCACCGAACCCGTACGAGGATCCCGTGCGGGTCCACGGGATCGGCACGCGGCAGCCGTCGCGGAAGCCGTCCTGGCCCTCGGCGCGGAAGTACGAGGGGTCCTGGCGGACCTCGTCGGGCAGGTCGGTGACGTCCGGGAGGCCGAGTTCCTCGCCCTGGTAGATGTACGCCGAGCCGGGCAGGGCGAGCATCAGCAGGGTGGCGGCGCGGGCGCGGCGCAGGCCGAGTTCGCGGTCGCCGGGGGTGCGGATCTGGGTGCCGCCGGGCGGGTTGGCGTAGCGGGTGGCGTGCCGGGTGACGTCGTGGTTGGAGAGGACCCAGGTGGCCGGGGCGCCGACGGGGCGCATCGCGTCGAGCGAGCTGTCGATGATCTCGCGCAGGCCCTCCGCGTCCCAAGGGGCGCCCAGGTACTGGAAGTTGAAGGCCTGGTGCAGCTCGTCGGGGCGGACGTAGTTCGCGGTGCGCTCGACGGTCGGTGTCCAGGCCTCCGCGACGAAAATGCGCTCGCCGTCGTACTCGTCCAGGATCGTGCGCCACGAACGGTAGATCTCGTGCACGCCGTCCTGGTCGAAGAACGGCATCACGTCGTTGCCGAGGAGCTTCAGTTGCTCGCCGCCGCCGATGTCCGGGAGCCCTTCCGCCTTGACCAGGCCGTGGGCGACGTCGACGCGGAATCCGTCGACGCCCATGTCCAGCCAGAAGCGCAGGATGGAGCGGAACTCGTCGGCGACCGCCGGGTGTTCCCAGTTGAGGTCGGGCTGCTCGGGCGCGAAGAGGTGCAGGTACCACTCGCCGTCCGGGAGCCGGGTCCAGGCGGGGCCGCCGAAGATGGACTCCCAGTCGTTGGGCGGGAGTTCACCGTTCGCGCCCTTGCCGGTACGGAAGTGGTAGCGGTCGCGCAGCGGCGATCCGGGGCCGTCCGCGACCGCCCGCTTGAACCACTCGTGCTGGTCCGAGGAGTGGTTGGGCACGAGGTCGACGATGATGCGCAGGTCGAGGGCGTGCGCGTCGCGGATCACCGCGTCGGCGTCGAGGAGGGTGCCGTACATCGGGTCGACGGCCCGGTAGTCGGCGACGTCGTAGCCGCCGTCGGCCTGCGGCGAGGCGTAGAAGGGGGACAGCCACACCGCGTCCACGCCCAACTCGCGCAGATGCGGCAGGTGTCGGCGGATGCCTTCGAGGTCACCGGTGCCATCGCCGTCGCTGTCCGCGAAGCTGCGCGGATAGACCTGGTAGATGACCGCGTCCCGCCACCAGTCGGTGGCCCGGCGGGTCGTGGTGGCGGCGGCCACCGGCTCGTCCGTGGAGTGCTGGCTCATGATGTCCTTGCTGCGTAGCCGGGTTCAGCCCTTGGTCCCGCCGGCGGTCAGGCCGGTGACCAGGTGCTTCTGGACAAGGTAGAAGAAAGCGGTCACCGGGATGGCGATCAACACCGCGGTCGCCGCCATCAGGTTCCACTGCGCGTCGTGTTCGCTGACGAAGCTCGACAGGCCGATCGCGAAGGTGTACTTGGTGTCGCTGAGCAGGAAGGTGTTGGCGAAGGCGACCTCGGCGAACGCCGTGATGAAGGCGTAGAACGCGGCGACCGCGATGCCCGGCTTCGCGAGCGGCAGGATCAGCCGCCAAAAGGTGCCGAACGGGCTGAGCCCGTCGATCCGGCCCGCCTCGTCGATCTCGCCGGGGATGGTGTCGAAGTAGCCCTTCAGCAGCCAGGTGCAGTAGGGCACGATCGTCGTGCAGTTGATGAGGATGAGGCCCTGGTAAGTGTCGATCAGGCCGAGTTCCGAGAAGATCTCGTAGATCGGCACGATCAGCACGGCGATCGGGAAGGCCTGCGTCAGCAGCAGCACCCACATCAGCGGGCGGTAGCCGGGGAAGCGCATGCGGGAGACGGCGTAGCCGGTGGTCGCCGCGAACAGCACGCCGACGAGCGTGGTGCCGAGCGCCACGATCAGCGTCGAGGCCGCCCAGTGGAAGAACTGGGTGTGCTCCAGGACGTAGCCGTAGTTGTCGAAGGTCGCCTTGCTGAGGATCTTGCCCGGGTGCAGATAGTCGTCCTTGTCGGGCCCGAGCGACAGATACGTCAGCCAGACGACGGGGAAGAGCGCGATGAGGCTCGCCACGGCGAGGACGCCGTGCGTGAGTGCCTTCGCGAGGGGGCTGCGCTCGCCGCGCCTGCGTACGCGCCGGTTGTTCGTGGGAGCGGCGTCGGTCGCGGGGCGCTGTGCGGGGATCCGCGACGCGGAGCGGGTGGTCGTGGTGCTCATGATGTCGGCTCCTGCGGCGTCAGAGGGCGAGCTGCTCATTGCGCTTCAGCCAGCGGTAGTAGAAGGACGTGAAGACGGTGAGGATCGACAGGAGCAGCACGCCGTACGCGGCGGACTGCGCGAAGTCGCGCGGCTGCTGCCCGAAGCCGAGGCGGTAGGCCCAGGTGACGAGGATCTGCGCGTCCGGTGCCGTGTTGCCGAAGAGCAGGAAGATGATCGCGAACTGGTTGAACGTCCAGATGATGCCGAGCAGCACGACGGTGGAGCTGACCGGCCTGAGGCCCGGCAGCGTGATGTGCCGGAAGCGCTGCCAGGCGCTCGCGCCGTCCATCTCGGCGGCCTCGTACAGCGACCCGTCGATGGACTGGAGCCCGCCGAGCAGCGAGATCATCATGAACGGCACACCGCACCACGTGTTGACGAGGATCGCGGCGATCCGCTGGAAGTTCGGGTCCTCCAGCCAGCTCGGCTGCGGCAGATGCAGCGAGCCGAGGGCCACGTTGATGATCCCGGAGTCGGCGAGCATGATGCGCCACGCGAAGACGGTGACGAAGGTCGGGACCGCCCACGGGAGGATCAGCAGCAGCCGGTAGAACGTGCGTCCGCGCAGCTTCTCGTTGAGGAGCAGCGCGAGGCCGAGCCCGATGCAGTAGTGCAGGGCGACGCAGATCGCCGTCCACGCGATGGTCCACACGAAGTGCGACCAGAAGCGGTCGTACGAGGAGGGGCCCCACAGGATGTCGGCGTAGTTGTCGAGGCCGACGAACTTGTAGGTGGCCTCGATCTGGTTGACACCGATGGTGCGGGCCGAGTTGAGGCTGTTGGCGTCGGTGAGCGTCAGGTAGAAGCCGCGCACCAGCGGGTAGACAACGAGGACACCGAGCACGACGACCACCGGGGTGATCATCGCGTACGCGTACCAGTACTTGCGGTACGAGTCCTTGAAGCGCCGGATCGGGCCTGGGCGCGGCGCGCGCTTCTTCGCGGCCGGGCGGTCGACGGCAAGGGTCATGCGGGGCACCTTCTGAATCGAACTGCGGCAGGGCTGCGACAGGGCTGTGCCGGTTCGCGCCCACCCCTCCGGGGCGCGAACCGGCCGTTGCTAGCGGGTCACTTGGAGAAGCCGGGCAGCAGCTTGGCGAACGAGGTCTCCAGGCTGCTCACGCCCTGGTCCAGGGACTCCTTGCCGGTGGCGACCTTCGGCAGCTCCTGGTCCATCGGCGTCCACAGCGAGCTGTACTCGGGCAGCTCCGGGCGCGGCTGCGCGCTGGAGAGCACCTTCTGGTAGCCGGCGATGCCGGGGTCGGCGGTGACCTTCGCGGTGTACGCGTCCTGGCGGGTGGGCAGCGTCGCGTTCTTCAGGGCGATCTGCTCCTGCGTCTTCGCCGACGTCATCCACTTCACGAACTTCAGCGAGGCCTCCTGGTGGGCCTTGTCCGAGCCCGCGTAGAGGGACAGGTTGTGGCCGCCCGTCGGGGCGCCCGGCTTGCCTCCGGACCCTGCCGGGACGGTGGCGATGCCCAGGTTCTTCTTGTCCTTGAACGCGGAGCCCTTGTAGAAGTTCGTGATCTCCCACGGGCCCTGGATGGTCGAGGCGACCTTGCCGTTCACGAACGCGTCCTGGATGTGCGCGTACGCGTCGGCGGTGGCGTCGGCCTTGTGCAGGCCCTTGCCGCTGAACAGGCCCTTCCAGGTGGTGAGGCCCTTCTTGGCAGCGGCGGAGCCGATGGTTATCTTCTTGCCCGCGGGGTCGACGGTGTCGGTGCCCTCGCCCATCAGGAACGGCTCGGCGTAGTAGCCGGCCGTGGAGCCCCAGAAGCCGTCAGCGCCGGTCTCGGCCTTCACCTTGGCCGCGTCCTTCTTCAACTGGTCCCAGGTGGTGGGCGCTTCGGTGATGCCCGCCTTTTTGAAGAGGGCCTTGTTGTAGACGAAGGCGAGGGTGTCGGTGACGAGCGGGACACCGTAGGTCTTGCCGTCGAACTGGGCCTGCTTGATGAGCGACGCCTGGAATTTGTCCTTGTCGGCGAGCGCCTCGGTGCCGTCGAGCGGCAGCAGGTAGCTCTTCTTGGCGAACGCCGGGGTCCAGCCGACCTCGGCGCGCAGCACGTCGGGGGCGCCGCTCGCGCCGGCCGCCGTGTCGAACTTGTTCTGCGCCTGGTCGAAGGGCACGTTGACGTACTTGACCTTGATGTCCGGGTTGGCCTTGGTGAAGTCCTTGGCCAACTGCTTGTACGTGGGTGCCTCGTTCGTCGCGTTCGAGGTGTCCCACCACGTGATGGTGACCGGGCCCGACGCCTTGTCGCCGCTGTCGTCACTTCCACCGCAGGCCGTCGCCGCGAGTGCGAGGGACGCCACCACCGCGGTGGCCACAATGCCACGCCGCATGAGAACTCCTAGAGGGTTGGGCCCGACTGAGCGACGTGAACGTAACAGCGCTGCAAGCCCGAGGAAAGACCTTGCTGAAAAATATTGCAGAGATGGGCGGAGGTTACGGCTTCGTGACCTCCAAGTTGCGGCGCTGAGCGGGTGGTTATCGCCCGTTACATGGGCCTATGTGGCACTGCAAGGGCCTGCAAGCTCTTGCCACGGGGCCGCGTCACAGGGATCATCGGGACTCTTGCAAGCTCCCTCAGCTCTTGGCCCCCACAAGGAGTGCGATGACCCAGCTGCCCGCCCAGGCCGCCCGCAAGGCGGTCCCGGCTCCGCCCGCGACCGCGCGCCTCGCCGACATCGCGGCGCAGGCAGGGGTGAGCGAGGCGACGGTGAGCCGGGTCCTCAACAGCAAGCCGGGCGTCGCCGCGGCCACCCGCCAGTCGGTCCTCGCCGCGCTCGACGTGCTCGGCTACGAACGTCCTGTACGGCTGCGCCGGCGCAGCGAGGGGCTCGTCGGCCTGATCACGCCCGAGCTGGAGAACCCGATCTTCCCGGCGCTCGCCCAGGTCATCGGCCAGGCCCTGACCCGCCAGGGCTACACACCCGTCCTCGCGACGCAGACCCCGGGTGGCTCGACAGAGGACGAGCTGACGGAGATGCTCGTCGACCGTGGTGTCACCGGCATCATCTACGTGTCGGGACTGCACGCGGACACCACCGCGGACATGCGTCGCTACGAGCAACTCCGGGCACAGGGTGTGCCGTTCGTGCTCGTGGACGGGTTCTCGCCGCAGGTGCGGGCGCCGTTCATCTCGCCGGACGACCGGGCGGCCATGCAACTGGCGGTCACCCACCTCGGCTCGCTGGGCCATACGCGGATCGGCCTGGCGCTCGGGCCGAAGCGGTTCGTGCCGGTGCAGCGGAAGATCGAGGGCTTCGTGCGGGCGATGCGCGACCGGTTCGACCTCTCCCCCGACGACATCGAGCGCGAGTTCGTCCAGCACTCCCTGTACACGCTGGAGGGCGGGCAGGCAGCCGCCTTCGACCTGATGGACCGCGGCTGCACGGCGATCGTGTGCGCGAGCGACATGATGGCGCTCGGGGCGATCCGGGCGGCGCGGCAGCGGGGTCTTGAGGTGCCGGACGACATCTCGGTGGTCGGCTTCGACGACTCCCCGCTCATCGCGTTCACGGACCCGCCGCTCACGACGATCCGCAAGCCGGTGCAGGCGATGGGGCAGGCGGCGGTCCGCACGGTGCTCGAGGAGATCGGTGGGACTCCCGCGCCGCACACGGAGTTCGTGTTCATGCCGGAGCTGGTGGTCCGGGGGTCGACGGCGTCGGGTCCGGGCGTCATCGGCCGGCGATAGAAACAAGGCCCGAAGCGCTGAACGCTGCGCCACCCCGCTCCGTATCCCGCACTGAGCCCGGGGCGCACCGGGCTGCTACGGGGGCCGTGCGGGAGGCACGGATGGCACGCAGAGCGCACCGCTGATCACGGGCGGCGCGGCCGACCGAAGGCGCCGCGCCCGTTTCGATCTCTTCTCCTTGCTTGCCGAGTGAACTCTGCTTTCTTTTTTCCCCGTGTGAGGAGTGCCGCTTCCCCCTGCCCGGAAACAGCGGGAAAGCGGCCGCGAAAACAGTTCCGGAAGTTGTGTACGGATGCTTCAATTCCGCGTTGACATGCCCGAATTGGCATGTCAAAGCTTGCTCCAGCACCGCGATTCCGGAATTCGCACCACTCCGATGCCCCGGAAGGGGGAACACCATGAAGAAGATTTCTGTCCGCAAGGCAGGGCCGATCCGTCTGACCACGGCCTGCTACTACCTCTGCGGCGACGCCGCGTAATTTGCGCCTCCTCGGCCGGGGCCGGACCGCCTTCGGGGTCCGGCCCCGGCCACCTGACTTCCGTCTCCCACAAGGGGGTGTGCCGGATGAACGACACCGTTCGTCTGCACCGGCTCACGATGGTCGCCGAGGACGACGGCGTGATGATCGGCCGGCCCGACACCGGTTCGTACGCGGTGTTCCCCGAGGAGGGGGCACAGGCGCTGCGGATGTTCGCCGACGGGGCGTCCGTCGGCGAGGTCGCCGACTGGTACGAGCGCACGTGCGGCGACCCGCTCGACATGGACGACTTCCTGGAAACCCTCGCCGACCTCGGCTTCCTGCACACCGGCGAACCGGTCGTGGAACAGCGGCGGGTGCGCAGGCAGGGGCTCGGCAGAGCGCTGTTCTCCTGGCCGGCCTGGACCGCGTACGCCGTCCTGGTGGCGGCCGCGGTGGCCATGATGGTGCGCGAGCCCGGGCTGCGGCCCTCGTACCACCAGGTGTTCTTCACGCACTATCTGACGCTCATTCCGCTGACCGTCTTCGCGCTCGCGCTGCCGTGCATCGTCGTGCACGAGGCGTTCCACGCGCTCGCCGCGCGGCGGCTCGGCCTGCCGTCCACGCTCGGCATCGGGCGCAGGCTGTACTACATCGTCGCGGAGACGCGGCTCGATTCGCTGCTCAGCGTGGAGCGCGGGAAACGCTATCTGGTCTTCTGCGCAGGCATGTTGGCGGATGTTGTTCTGCTGTGCGGTTTCACGCTGCTTTCGCTCGCGCTTGACACGAACGTAATTCCGTCGTGGATTCACAAACTCTGTCTCGCTGTCGCCTTCACCTGTGTCCTGCGTCTCATCTGGCAATTCCTGTTCTATTTGGAGACGGACATCTATTACGTGGTGACGACCGCCACCGGATGTACGGATCTGCAGAATGCGTCGCGGTTCCGGCTGCGTACCGGGTTCCGCAAAGCACTTCGGCTCGCGCCGCCCACGGCGGACACCGAGTGGTCGCCGCGCGACCGTGCCATGGCCCGCTGGTACGCACCGCTGCTCTTCGCCGGATACGGGTTCTCGCTGGCCTCGCTGGCCTGGGCCGGGATCCCGACCGCCACACGCTTTTGGACGACGGTCGCCGACCGGCTCGGCGATCCGCACACCCCGTTCTGGGACCTGGTCGACGCGGCGGGCTTCCTGCTCCTGTCCGGCCTTCAGATCGGTCTGCTCGTCCACATCACGCTGCGGGACCGGCGGAACCGGTCCCGTACCAAGTCACCTCAAGGAGCCCTGACATGACCGCCCACCTCTCGACACACCACTGGTGGTTCGACGCCACCGCGGACACCACGGCCGCCGAGTCACCACCGTCACCGTCCCTGGAGGTCGCCTGCCACCGCCGGTTACGCGGCCCGTTCACCGCCGCGCACTTCCTCCTGCACCGGGCCGTGCCCCAACTGGTCGAGCGTGACAGCAAGTTGGTGGCGTCGGCGCGGGCGGCCGAGGTGGAGTCGATCGCCCCGGAGCTGATGGAGATCGTGCCGACGCCGCCGCAGACCCTCACCAACCTCGCCGACGCCAAGGAGCGCACCCGCTTCTATGCGGCGACCCGCGCCCTGCGCATCGCGCACGGCGTGGCCGAACTCCTCATGGACTGGGCGCGGGTGGCCCACCCTCGCGGCCTCACCCTCGCCTTCCGGGGCCTGGACGAGGCCGATCCCACGGACCGGGATCTGGTGGCCGTGCTGCTGCGGCGCTGCGATCCCGCCACCCTGACCGTGGTCGTCGACGGCGCGGGGGCGGCCGACGACCTGCTCGGCAAGGCGCTCGCCGCGCACACCCACCGGGTCCCCCGACTCCCCATCGTGGACGCGGAGTTGCTTCCCGACACGGACCTCGCGCAGCGCTACATCGACAGCGACGGCACCAGTGACGACGCCCGTCTGCGGCGCGCCTACGAAGCACTGCCCGCCGCCGAGCGTTCCCGCCGGCACACCCTCCGCGCCGAACTGCTCGCCGGTCGGGACGAGCCGACGCTGCGGCTCGGGGCGATCCCGTACCACCTGGAGCACGGCACGGACCCGCGGGGCGCGGGCGTCGAGGCGATCGTCCAGGCCGTCAACTCCTGCTTCAACAAAGGGTTCTACGAGGCGGTGGTGGACCTCGCCGAACGCGGCAGGGCGCTGCTGGCCGGCGTCGAGCCCGACCGTACGTACTGGAACCTGACGCACAAGACCGGCGCCTGCCTGTGCTATCTGGGGCGCGGCGCGGACGCGTTCGCGTACTTCGAGGAGATGCGGCGCGGCTCCACCTCGCAGGACGCGCACATGGGAACCGCGTACCTCATGGCGATGCTGTACACCCGGTTCCTGCCGAAGGCCGCGCACGACGAGGACCTCGCGCTGGCCTGGGTGAACACGGCGATCGCGATCGCGGACGTGCACCCCGACCCGCACAAGCGGGTCCTGGTACGGGCGTTCATGCGCAACGCACGGGCACTGGTCGAGCTGCACCGCGGCAACGCCGACGGTTCGCTCGCCCTGGTCGAGGAGGCGATGGCGATCACGGACGCCGACTTCGGCCCGGACGAGCAACTCCTGCACCGCTCCGTGCTGTTGTACAACCGGGCGCAGGTGCGCGGCGCGCGCGGCGACCACACCGCTTCGCTGGCCGACTACGACGAGGTGATCCGCCGCGACCCGGACTACGGCGACTACTACTTCGAGCGGGCCGCCCAGCACCGCGCGCTCGGCGCTGCCCACGAGGCGCTCGCCGACTACGCGACCGCGATCCGCCTCACGCCGCCGTTCTACGAGGCGCACTTCAACCGGGCCGATCTGCTGCGGGAGTTGGGCGACGACGCGGGCGCGCTGCGCGATCTGGACCATGCCCTCGCCATCGAGCCGGACCACCTCGACTCGCTGCTGCACCGCGCGGACCTGTCCCTGGAGCGCGGCGACTTCGACCGGGCCCGCGCCGACATCGACCACGGCCTCGGCATCGCGCCCGACAACTCCCACTTCCTCGCCACGCAGGGCGCGTTGCACTCCGAACTGGGCGACACGGGAGCCGCGTACGAGAGCTATTCGGCGGCGCTGAAGGCGGATCCGGGCTGCCTCGCCGCCTGGGCGAACCGGGCCGTCCTCGCCTTCGACGCGGGCCGCCCCGCCGAGGCCGTCGCCGACCTGGACGCGGCCCTCGCGCTCGACGACGACGCGGAGTTACGGGCCAACCGGGCCGTGGCGCTCCAGTCCCTCGGCGATCACCGGCGCGCGGCCGCCGATCTGGACCGGGCGATGGCCTCGGCCGGCGGCGCGCCCGACCCGGAGCTGCTGTACCTGCGGGGCGTCAGCCGCTTGGCCCTCGACGACCCGTCCGGGGCGCTCACGGACTGGCGCGCCCACTTGGCCGCGTACGAGCGCGGCAGCGCCTCGCCGCACGCCGAGGAGATCCACGCCCGCGCCGGGGCCGCGCTGCGGGAGGGCGCGGCGTGACCGCCGAGGCGACGAGTCCGCCGGGTGTCGAAGCGGCCGAGCCCGAACTCGTACGGTCCGCGCTGCGGCGGCACGCCAAGGGGGTCGCCGTGATCACGGTCGGCGGGGAGCGGCCCGCCGGATTCTGTGTCACCTCGCTCGCCTCGCTCTCCCTGGACCCGCCGCTCCTGTCGTTCACGGTCGGCCTGCGGTCGGGTTCGTGGGAGGCGGTGCGGGGCGCGACGCATGTGATGGTGCAGCTGCTCGCGGCCGGTCAGGAGGAGGTGGCGCGGGCCTTCGCGGGCCCGCGCCACGCCCGCTTCGGGCCGGGCACCTCCTGGCACCGCGACGCGCTGGGCCTGCCCGCCCTGGACGGCGTGCTGGCCCGCTTCGTGCTCACGCCGGTCAGCACCCGGCCGGTGGGCGACCACGCGCTGGTCATCGGGCTCGTGGTGCGGGCGGACCGGGTCACGGACGCGGGGCCGCTGGTGCACCACGACGGGACGTTCGTCGGCCTCCCGGGGCTGCCGGGCACGCCCGGCGCGACCGGCGGCACTGGCACCATCGGCACGACAGGCACGACAGGTGCCAGGCACTGAGCCATTGGTACAGTCGGCCGCGTTCCGCCGCGCCACCGAAGGAGCCCGACGCCCATGGCAGTGGACCAGCTCGACACCCGCATCCTGCGGCTCCTCCTGGAACAGCCCCGCACCAGCATGCGCGAGTACGCCCGGATCCTCGGCGTGGCCCGCGGCACGCTCCAGGCCCGGCTCGACCGGATGGAGCGGGACGGTGTGATCACGGGCGTGCAGCCGTCCCTCTCCCCCGCGGCCCTCGGCCACCCGGTGCTCGCCTTCGTGCACATCGAGACCACGCAGGGCCACCTGGGGGACGTCGGGGACGAGCTCGCGGGGGTGCCGGAGATCATCGAGGCGTACTCCACCACGGGCGGCGGTGATCTCCTCGCCCGCGTGGCGGCGCGCGACGCCGAGCATCTGGAGGATGTGATCCAGCAGCTCAACCGCCTGCCCGGCGTGGTCCGCACCCGCACCGAGGTGGCGCTGCGCGAGCGCGTCCCGCACCGGCTGCTGCCGCTGGTCGAGGCGATCGGGAAGGCGGCGGGACAGCCGCGCGGATGATCCGGGGTCCCCGGTCCTGCATCCTGGTTCCCATGAGCGACGCGAACCACCCCTCGTACCACTTCGGCGACACCGCGATCGTCTTCGATCTCGACGGCACCCTCGTGGACAGCGAGCCGAACTACTTCCGGGCCTCCCTGGCCACCCTCGCCCGCCAGGGCGTCAACGACTTCTCGTGGGCCGACCACGAGACGTACGTCGGGATCTCCACGCTGGAGACCATCGGCATCTGGAAGCGGAAGTACGGCATCGAGGCGCCGGACGGCGAGCTGCTCGAGGAGATGAACGCCCGCTATCTGGAGCTCGCGCGCGCCGACACCCATGTCTTCCCGCAGATGCGGCTGTTCGTCGAGCGGCTGCACGCGGCGGGCGTGCCGATGATCGTCGCGTCGGGCTCGTCCCCGGAGGCGATCGACGCGATCCTCACCGGTACCGGGCTCATGGCGCAGCTGCCGCTGTACGTGTCGGCGGACGAGGTCGAGCACGGCAAGCCGGCCCCCGACGTGTTCCTTGAGGCGGCGCGCAGGCTCGGCACGCAGGCCCCGCACTGTGTGGTCCTGGAGGACGCGGCGCCGGGGGCCGCCGCCGCGCACGCGGCCGGCATGCGCTGCATCGCGCTGCCGTATGTCGCGGCGCAGGCGGAGGACCCGGCGTTCACCACGGCCGACCTGCTGTTCAAGGGCGGTCAGGAGGAGTTCACGGCGCGGGCCGCGTGCGAGTGGCTCGAGCGCTCAGCTCCGTCTTCCTGATCTTCCCGGTGGGGGTGAGCGGCAGCTCGTCGAGGATCTCGACGATGTGCGGGACCTTGTACGTCGCCATGGCCCCGGCCGCCCACTCCTTGAGCGCGTCCCCGGTGAGCGCGGACCCGGGGACGGTGCGCGCGAACGCGTACGGGCGCTGACCGCTGTCCGGGTCGTCGACGGCGACGACCGCGGCGGCGAGCACGTCGGGGTGCTGGGCGAGCAGTGTCTCCACTTCCGTCGGGAAGACACTCATGCCCTTCACCTTGATCATGTCCTTGTCGCGGCCCAGGTAGTGCAGGCAGCCCTCTTCGTCGAGGGCGCCGATGTCCCCGGTGTGCAGCCACCCGTCGCGCAGCGCGCTCGCGGTGGCCTCGGGCGCGCGCCAGTAGCGGGTGAGCACGGACGGGCCGCGCACCACGATCTCGCCCCGCTCCCCCAGCGGCAGCGGCTCGCCGGTGGTGAAGTCGACGACCATGAAGTCCGTTCCGGGGACCGGGAGTCCGCAGAACACCGGGTCGCTCAGCAGATCGTGGTCGCCGTCCTGGAAGCCGAGTGTGTTGGTGTCACTGGTGTGTGTCTCGGTCATCCCGTACGAGGCCTCGCGCAGCACACTGTGCTCGCCGACGGCCTCCTTCCACCGCGCGCGCAGGGCCGGGGTGAGCTTGCGGATGAAGGAGACGGTGAGCGGGCTCGACAGGCTCGTCAGGTCGTGGCGCGCGAAGTCGGGGTGGTCGAGGAGTTCGAGGTAGTTCTCGACGGTGCCGGCCATGGTGGTCGCGCCGTGGGTCTCGATGGCGTCGAGGACCTCGCCCGCGTTCCAGCGGGTGAGCAGGATGCTGGTCCCGCCGGAGACCAGCGGGGCGAGGATGCCGAGGTTCTCGCCGGCTATCCAGAAGATGGGCAGGTAGCAGACCGAGACGATGCCGCGCTCGCGCTCCGCGTCCGTGGCCGTGCGGCCGTTGTCGATGGCGGTGGCCGTGTAGACCATGTGCCGCTGGGTGTGTTCGCAGCCCTTGGGGAGCCCGGTGGTGCCTCCGGTGTAGTTGAGGGCGGCGAGCGCGTCGAGGTCGTCGGCGATGGACTCGTGGCGCTCGTGTGCGACTGCCCGCGGCCAGTCGGCGTCGGCCAGCACGGTACGTACGGGGGTGTCGGGGCGCACCTCGTCGACGGCGGGCAGCAGTGCGTCCCGTGTGACGACCAACTCCGGTGCGGCATCGTTCAGTTCATGCCGCAGCTCGGCCGCACGGAACATCGGGTTCACCGGTACGTGCACCGCGCCGATGCGCAGCACGGCGAGCAGGGCGACGACGAAGCGGGCCCCGTTCGGCAGGAAGACGCCGACGCGGTCGCCCGGCCGTACGCCCTGTTCGGTCATCCATCCCGCCAACCGGGCGCTCTGGTCGTCGAGTTGCCGGTAGCTGAGGGTCTCGGCCGCCGTGACGATCGCGGGCCGGTCCGGATGGCGCACGGCCCAGCGGGCCACATGTCCGGGGAGCGTCAACTCCCCGGCCTCGTGGCGGGTTTCGGACGACTGGCGGCCGGACCTGGACTTCACCTGGCGGGCGCGCAGGTCGCGCAGATACGCCTCTGTGTCGATGGTGGACGTGCCGTGAGACAACGTGCGGCTCCCTACTGCTGCGGTGCTGCTCCGATACCGAGAAGGTGCAGGTACATGACGGTCGCGTCGGCGACCGCCCGGTCGTACGTGTCCGGTCGCTCGGCGACGAGCCGCGCGAACTCGATGCTCATGCCGCCGACGGCCCGGGACAGGGTGAGCGGGTCGACGACCGGGTGCGCCCTGCCCTCGGCCGCGACCCGGCGTACGTAGCGGGCGGCGCGGCGGACCGGACGCTCGCGGATCTCCTCCCACAGGGCGCGCACCTCGGCGTCGCCCCGCGCCTGCTGTTCGAGCAGGACGAGCAGCGGCAGGTGGCGCGCGTAGGCGGCGATGAACGCGGCCGTGGAGGCCCGCGCGACCGCAGCCACGTCGTCGGGGTCCACCCCGGGAACGTCCTGCGCGGTGAGGAACGCGTCCCGTACGCGCCCCGCGAGCACCCGGAAGACCTCTTCCTTGGACGCGAAGTAGACGTAGAAGCCGGCCCGTGACACCTCGGCCTGCGTCGTGATGTCGGCGATCGTCGCCGGGCCGTAGCCGAGCCGGGCGAAGACCTGCTCGGCCGCGTCGAGCAGCCGTCCGCGCGCCGGGGCGTCGGTCCGGTCGCGGGCGGTGCGGGTCGCCCATTCCTGCCGCCGGGGCGGTCTGTCCTGCTGACTGCGTGCCACAGCGCCCAGAGTATTGACGTTGACGTCAGTGTCAATGAACATGACGGAATCCGTTCCTGAATCCGAATTCGACTTCCCGGAGGGGCACATGGGGTCTGCCGCCGTTCTCGTCGCCAACCGAGGGGAGATCGCCGTACGGGTGCTGCGCGCCGCCGCCGAACTCGGGCTGCGCACGGTGGCCGTGCACGAGCCGGGCGACGAGGCGCACCTGCACCTGGCGGACGAGGCCGTGCCGCTCGCGGCGGGCGGCTATCTGGATGCCGAGGCGCTGGTCGCGGCCGCGCGCCGGTCCGGGTGTACGTATCTCCACCCCGGCTACGGCTTCCTGAGCGAGTCCGCGGCGTTCGCGCGCCGGTGCGCGGACGCCGGGCTCACCTTCGTGGGCCCTTCTCCGGAGGTGCTCGACCTGTTCGGGGACAAGGCACGTGCCCGTGCGCTCGCGGTCGGGACCGGGGTGCCGGTGCTGCCCGGCACGGAGGGTGACACCACGCTGGAGGAGGCGCGGGCGTTCCTCGCCGAAGGGCCGGTGATGGTCAAGGCCGTGGGCGGGGGCGGCGGGCGCGGGATGCGGGTCGTACGGGACGCGGCGGAGCTCGACGAGGCGTGGGAGCGGTGTGCCTCCGAGGCCCAACAAGCCTTTGGTCGCGGCGAGTTGTATGTGGAGCGGCTGTGGGAGGGCGCCCGGCACATCGAGGTGCAGGTCGTCGGCGACGGCGGCATGGTGAGTCACCTGTGGGAGCGGGACTGCAGCGCACAACGCCGCCACCAGAAGCTCGTCGAGATCGCCCCGGCGCCCGGCCTCGACGCCACCGTGCGCGGTCGGCTCCTCGACGCCGCCCTGAGCCTGACCGGCGCCGCCCGTTACGCAGGGGTCGGCACGGTCGAATTCCTGGTCCGGGGCGAGGAGTTCGTGTTCATGGAGGCCAATCCGCGCCTCCAGGTGGAGCACACGGTGACGGAGGAGGTGACGGGTGTCGACCTGGTCGCGACGCAGCTGCGGATCGCTGCGGGCGAGCCCCTGGCCGGCCTCGGTCTCGCCGGGGAGCCGCCCGAGCCACGCGGCTTCGCCGTACAGCTGCGGGTGAACGCGGAGGTCACGGGCCCGGACGGTGCGGTGCGCCCGTCGGCGGGGCGGCTCGCGCGCCTCGACGTGCCGACGGGCCCCGGTGTGCGCGTCGACACCGCCGCCCGCACCGGCACCGAACTCGGCACGCGCTACGACTCCCTCCTCGCCAAGGTCGTCGCGCACGCGCCGGCCGGAGACTTCGCGGCAGCGTGCGCGCGGGCGCGGCGGGCGCTCGACGAGTTCACGGTGGAGGGTGTGCGGACCGGAATCCTCTTCCTGGCCCGGCTGCTGGACCACCCCGGCTTCACGGCGGGCGGCTTCGACACCGGATTCGTCCAGCGCCACCTCGCGGAACTCGTACCGCCCGCCGACACCGATCCGGAAGGCGGTACGGAACCGGGCACGGTGACCGCGCCCATGGCGGGCACGGTCGTCACCGTCGAGGCCGAGCCCGGCCAACTCGTCGCGGCGGGCGCCACCTTGCTCGTACTGGAAGCGATGAAGATGGAGCACGTGGTGCGCGCCGAGCACGCGGGTGTCGTACGTGCCGTGGGCGCGGGAGTGGGCGAAACGGTCGCCGAGGGCGCCTCGTTGGTACTCCTTGACGTGGCCGAGAGCGGTGATGCCCAGGAGGACGTGGCCGAGGAGCTCGACCTCGACGCGGTGCGCCCCGACCTCGCGCAGGTCATCGAGCGACACGCCTTCGGCCTGGACGAGAACCGCCCCGAAGCGGTCGCCAAGCGGCATGCGACCGGGCTGCGTACGGCCCGCGAGAACATCGAGGACCTGTGCGACCCGGGGACGTTCACCGAGTACGGCGCGCTCGCGGTGGCCGCGCAGCGGCGGCGCCGCCCGCTGGACGACCTGATCCGCTCGACACCCGCCGACGGCATGGTCACCGGCACGGGCCGGATCGGCGGCGCGCCCGCGGTCGCGATGTCGTACGACTACACGGTGCTCGCCGGGACGCAGGGCCACAACAACCACCGCAAGACCGACCGGATGCTGCACCTGGCCGAGGAACGCGGACTGCCCGTCGTGCTGTTCGCGGAGGGCGGCGGAGGCCGCCCCGGCGACACGGACACCTCCTCGATCGCCGGCCTGGACGTCATGACGTTCCACCAAATGGCCCGCCTCAACGGCAAGGTGCCGCTCGTCGGTATCGCCTCGGGCCGCTGCTTCGCGGGGAACGCGGCGCTGCTCGGCTGCTGCGACGTCATCATCGCGACGCCCGAGGCGAACATCGGCATGGGCGGCCCCGCGATGATCGAGGGCGGTGGCCTCGGTGTGCACCGCCCCGAGGACATCGGCCCGCTGTCGGTGCAGGTACCGAACGGGGTCGTGGACGTCCCGGTCGCCGACGAGGCGGAGGCGGTGCGTGTGGCCCGCGCCTACCTCTCGTACTTCCAGGGTCCGCAGGTGAGTTGGGAGGCACCGGACCCGCGACGCCTGCGCCACGCGGTGCCCGAGAACCGGCGTCGCGCCTACGACATCCGCGCCGCGATCGAGGGACTCGCCGACACGGACTCGGTGCTCGAACTGCGCCGCGGCTTCGGGGCGGGAGTCATCACGGCGCTGGTGCGGATCGAGGGCCGCCCGATGGGCCTGGTCGCCAACAATCCGGCGCACCTCGGCGGCGCCGTCGACCGGGATGCCGCGGACAAGGCGGCGCGCTTCCTGCGGCTGTGCGAGGCGTTCGGCCTCCCGGTCGTCTCACTGTGCGACACACCGGGGTTCATGGTCGGCCCTGAGTCCGAACGCACCGCGACGGTACGCCAGTTCGCGGACCTGTTCGTGGCGGGCGCCCGCCTCACCGTGCCACTGGTGTGCCTCGTGCTGCGCAAGGCGTACGGGCTCGGGGCGATGGCCATGATGGGCGGCTCGACGCGGGCGCCGCTCGGCACCGCGGCCTGGCCGAGCGGCGAGTTCGGCGGGATGGGCCTGGAGGGCGCGGTGCGGCTCGGCTACCGGCGCGAACTGGAGGCGATCGCCGATCCCGCCGAGCGGGAGCGGGCGTTCGAGGCGCGGGTCGCCGAGCTGTACGAGCACGGCAAGGCGGTGAACGCGGCGGCGGCGCTGGAGATCGACGCGGTCATCGACCCGGCGGATTCCAGGAGTTGGATCCTGTCGGCCCTTGACGTACGGGCCATGGCCTCGGACACACCCGCGCATTGACGCACCCCAACAGGGGTACTCCGTCGATCATGCGAATCAGTGTGGTGGATGTCGGTTCGAACACCGTGCGCCTCGCGATCGCGGACGCACGCGACGGGGCGCCGCTGCCGGTGCACACGGCCAAGCGGCGGCTGCGCCTGTCGGAGCTGGTGGACGGCGACCGCAGACTGGGCCCCGCGGCCGTCGAGCGTCTCGTGGAGGCGGTGCGGGCGGCGATCGCGGAGGCCGAACGCTGGGGCAGCGACGAGCCGTTCGTCTTCGCCACGGCCATCGTCCGGGACGCGCCGAACCGGGACGAGGTGCTCGACGCCGTCGAGGCGGGCAGCGGGGTGCGGCCCCGGGTACTGCCCGGCGAGGTGGAGGCCGAGCTGACGTTCCTCGCGGCGCGGCGCTGGATGGGCTGGCGGGCCGGGCCGCTCGGCGTCCTCGACATCGGCGGCGGTTCGCTCGAGGTCGCCTTCGGGCGCGGCCGGCTCCCCGAGTTCGCGATCTCGCTGCCGCTCGGGGCGGGTCGGCTCACCCGCGAGCACCTGCCGGACGACGGATCGCCGCCGACGGAACAGCAGTTGAAGGCGTTGCGGCGCCATGTGCGGCACCAGCTCAGGGACGTCGCGGCGCGGATCCGCTGGGAGGGGCCGCTGACGGCGGCGGCGACGTCCCGCACGTTCACGCAGCTGGCGCGCCTGTGCGGGGCGCCGCCCGGGCGTCACGGCCCGTTCGTGCCACGCCAGTTGACCCGCAGGGCGCTGGGCTCGGCGGTCACGGAGCTGGCGGCGCTCCCGGCCGAGCGGCGCGCGGAGCTGCCGGGCATCTCCGCGCCCCGGGCGTCGCAGTCCCTGGCGGGGGCGCTCGTCGGCCACACGGCGATGAAGCTCATGGGCATCCGCGAGCTGACGGTCTCCCCGTGGGCGATCCGCGAGGGCATTCTGCTGCGCCACATCGAGGGGGACGTGGGCTGGGGCCGCTCCCCGGCGCCGACGCTCCGCTTGGCAGCCGGCGACACCCCTTCACCCCGCACCGGGGCGACCCCCTGGGGCCTCCACCCCCAGCCCCCTCGCCGCCCGACGGGCTCCCCGTCGAACGCGGGGCGGGTTTGATCGGGCCCCGCGCCCCTGGGCACAATCCCCGGGGTGTTGGGCAACGCGGGGGTGGCTCCGCCGTGTTGGGCCACGGGTGGGCTGTGCGGCCGCGTTGGGCCACGCGTGGGCCGCGCCGGTCAGCCCGTCGCTCGCGCCGTGCGGTCGCCCATCTCCCACCCACCCGCCCCCTCCGGGTGCGTCGGCCCGACGGGGTGCCGCAACCGCCCTGGCCGACCCGTCCCCGGGCAGCTCCCCACCCACGGCGACGCGACCGACCGCCACCCGCCTGGGGCACTTCTTCCGGATCTTGGTCCGGGGACACGGACTCCGTCGAGGTCGAGCTGTACGAGCGCACGGCAGATCCCCTGGTGCTTGCGATTGATCGTGCCCAGAGGTCCCGCGCTGGGCAGTACGCCAGGCACGTGCGGCGATTTCGAGAGCGTCAGCGGCGCAAGGTCACAAGGAGCTGAGGAACCCTCGGACAGCTGCGGCGAACTCCGCTGGGACCGTCTCGTGGACGGTGTGTCCGGCCGGGAGTTCAACGAGCTGGGTATGGGGGCGCCGGCCGGCCATGTCCTTCGCGTGCTCAGCGCTGAGGACCTTGCTGCGGTTGCCGCGGATGAGCAGGGTCGGGCAGGTGCCGGCGAGCCAGTCGTCCCAGTGATCGCCGTTGAGGTGCTGCTGTGAGGCGTTCATGTCCTTCGGGTCGAAGGCAAGGCCCCAGCCGTCGGGGTACTCACGCACGGCGTCCGTGAGATAGCTCGCCGACGGACCGAGCCCCTCCAGCAGCTCGGCCCGGGTCGGTGCCCGATGTGGCCAGGCCAGACTGAAGGACAGCTCGTCATCGACTTCGGCGCCGATGTCCTCGACGATCAGGGCGTCCACGAGCCCGGGGTGCCGAGCGGCGAGTTGGTAGGCGTTGATGCCTCCGAGGGAGTGGCCGAGCACGACCGCGTTGTCGATCTCCAGATGTGCCAGCACGGTCGCGGCGTCCTCGACGTAGCCGGTGCGGGAGAAGTCTGCGGGACGGTCGGAGTACCCGTGCCCACGCTGGTCGAGGGCGACGACCCGCCAGGAGTCGTCCAGTTCCCGGGCCAGGCGCGTGAAGGTACGGCCTTCTCCGAAGTGTCCGTGCAGGGCCAGCAGGGGGCGTCCCGGGCCGCCGAAGTCGAGGAAGGAGAGGCGGCGCCCGGCCACCATCGTGGCCGCGCGCCGCGGTTCGGCCGGGTTCGTCGACGTCATGACCGTCAGTATCCGCGCGTGGCTGCCGCACTCTGCCGCAGGGGCAGGAAGTCGGCGTTCATACTCCGGCGCAGCTCAGCTCAGCACAGTGCCGCGATGCTCCAGCTCGGCGACGATCTCGGCACCGCGGTCCTCACCGGCGGCCGCTGGACAGTGCCTGAGCAATCGGCCGCCTACGGCGGCAGGGTGGTCACGACGGTCTGCGTTGCCGCGCGCCCACCACCGCGGGCACCGTTCCCGGCACAGCACCTGGGCCCCGGCGGACCGTAACCCCCGGAGGGGCGGGTGGTGGGAGACGAACGGACACCGGCGCAGCGGCCGCGAGACCGGCTCCGCGCACCAACGACATGGCACGCCACCCCCGACGCACGCCCCCGAACCACCACCACAAACGCCGCCCCCGGCACCACACCCCGGCCCCGGCCCCGGCTGACCGCAGCCCCCGCAGGGGCGGGCGGCGGGAAACCGCCCGGCACCCGGCACCCGGCACCCGGCACCCGGCACAGCCAAAAGGAACCCCCGCCGCGCCCCAACGACGCGGCACACCAACCCCGACACACGGCCCCGAACGACCACCCCGGCACCCATCACCACAAACGCCGACCCCAGCACCACACCCGGCCCCGGCTGACCTAAGCCCCCGGAGGGGGCGGGCGGGTGGGAGACGACCAGGCCCCAGCGAGCGGGTGGGAAACCTCCGAACACCGGCGTCCGGGTGACACACGGCCGTACACCGGCCCCGCGGATGGCACACGGCCGGGCACCGGCGTCCGGGTGACACACGGCCCTGCACCGGCCCCGCAGATGGCACACGGCCGTACACCGCCCCCGCGGATGGGAAACCGCCATGCACCGGCGTCCAGGTGGCACACGGCCGTGCACCAGCCCCGCCGGTGAGGCATCCGTGCCGCCGGTCGGAAGCCGCAGGGGCCCGCCCCTACTCCCGCCCGACGCCAAGCGCCGCGGCCCGTACCAGCTCGATCGCCCGCCCCAGCGTCGCAAGGCGCGCGTCCACCGTGTCTCCGGCCGGGTACAGCCGCACCGTGTCCACCCCCGCGTCCCGCCACACCTTCAACCGGTCCCGCACCATGTCCTCCGTGCCGATGAGCGTCGTGGCGAGGACCATGTCGTCGGTGACCAGGGCGGCCGCCCCCTCGCGGTCGCCGGACTGCCAGCGTTCGCGGACCTCCGCCGCGACGTCGGCCCAACCCTGCCTGCTGTAGGCCTGGTTGTAGAAGTTGGTCGAGGCGGAGCCCATGCCGCCGAGGCTGAAGGCGAGCTCCTTCTTCCGGCCGCCCACGACCGCGGCCAGCTCCTCCTCGTCCTCGACGAAGTTCACCTCCGCCCCCTGGCAGATGTCGAGGTCGGCCCTGGTCCGCCCGGACGCCGCGAGCCCGGCGTCCAAGTGGTCGAAGTACGCCTCCTTCGCCCCCTCGGGCACGAAGCTCGTGCCGAGCCACCCGTCGGCGACCTCCCCGGTGAGCCGCAGCATCTTCGGCGACAACGTGGCCAGGTAGATGGGGAGTTCGTGCTCCGCCCGCATCGACAGCCGCATCGGTTTCGCGTCGCCACCGGGCAACGGCAGCGTGAACTCCCGCCCCTCGTACGCGATCTTCTCGCCGGTCGCCGCCATCCGCACGATCTCGGCGGTCTCCCGCATCCGGCCCAACGGCCGCGCGAACGGCACCCCGTGCAGCCCCTCGATCACCTGCGGCCCGGACGGACCGAGCCCGAGGAGGAAGCGGCCCTCGGAGATGTTCGACAGCGTGATCGCGGCGCGCGCGATGGCGGCCGGGGTGCGGGTCGCGAGCTGGATGATGCCGGAGCCGAGCAGCATCCGCTCGGTGCGCGCCGCCAAGTACCCCAGCGGGGAAGGCGCTTCGGAACCCCAGGCCTCCGCGACCCAGCAGATGTCAAGCCCAAGTCGCTCGGCCTCGGTGACGAAGTCGACGGTCTCCCGCCAGTTCCCGCCGGACGCCTCGATGGTGGTGGAGGTGCGCATCAGGCGACCGCCCCTTCCGCGAGGCCCTTCAGGGCATCGAGCGTGGCACCCATGCCCTGCTCGAACTCCTTCAGCCGGACGTGCACGATCTTCTGCTCCTTCTCCGGCATCCGGTCGATCGCGAAGGAGAGGCCGGAGCGCCCCGGCCCCATCCGCACCCACTGGGCCAGCTCCGTCGCCCCGTCGTCCAGCGCGTCGAGGGTGAACCGCCAGACGGCGCTGGGCACTTCGGGGTCGGAGACCGCCCACGCGAACACGCGCGGCGCCGTGCACTCGACGACGTACGAGGTGGTCTCCCACGCGCCGAACGCCTCGTGCCGATTGCGTCCCACGAACCGGGCGCCCACGCCGCGCTCCTCACCGAGCCACTCGGCGGACTGCAACTCGGCGCTGAACCGCGGCATGAGGCCGATGTCCGTCACCAGCTCCCACACCCGCTCCGGGGACGCCTCGATCCTGCGCCGCACCTCGACGGTCGGGGTGTCCGCATAGCGCGCGCCCGTCCACTCCATCGTGGCCCACCTCTCTCTCGTATCGCCTCGAAGCAGAGAGTTTCGTAGTTGGACTCACCACGTCAAGAGGGGTACAGACCCCCGCGGAGATCCGTTCAGCGCGTGAAGTCAGCGCGTGAAGTCAGCGGGTGAGGTCAGCGCGTGAAGCGCGCCGCGATGTCCGGGCGCCGCGCGAGCTTCTCGGGGTAGCCGGGGCCCATCCGCGCGTGGGTGTCCTCGGCGGTCAGCGGCTCCCCGCAGTGCCCGCACACGACCTCCGCCTCGGCGGCATGCCCGCACCGGTCGTGTTCGAAGACGACGGGCGCGCCCTCCTCGCCGGACAGCCAACGGTTGCCCCAAGCGTTCATGGCGGCCAGGACGCCGAAGAAGTCGCGCCCCTTCTCCGTGAGGACGTAGTCGTGCCGCACGGGAGCACTGTCGTAGGCGCGCTTCTCCATCAGCCCCGCCTCGACCAGCCGCCGCAGCCGCTCCGCCAGGGTCGTCCGGGCGATGCCGAGCTCCTGCTGGAACACGTCGAAACGGGTGATGCCGTAGAACGCCTCGCGCAGCACCAGCGGCGTCCACCAGTCCCCCAGGAGGTCCATGGTGCGCGCGATGGAGCAGGGCCAGTCGGCAAAGGAAGTGCGCCTCATGCCGTCAGGATACGAAGGGTCCGCAAGTAGGTACGCCTACGAGACGGAGCCGGTCATCGCCGCACACCACCGGGAGTGACGTTCACCATGAACGGCGCGAGCCCATTGTGGAGGTGCCCCCGCACCTGATCACCTGAAGGTTCGACAACGCACCGAGCTGGAGGCCCCGTTGTTCGCTTCCGTGGATGAAGTCACCACGCGCCTTGCCGGGACCGGCTATCTGGCCTCGCCCGCCGTGGCGACCACCGTCTTCCTGGCCGCCAAGCTCGGCAAGCCGCTTCTCGTCGAGGGCCCGGCGGGCGTCGGCAAGACGGAACTCGCGAAGGCGGTGGCCGCGATCAGCGACGCCCGCCTGATCCGCCTCCAGTGCTACGAGGGCGTCGACGAGAGCCGCGCGCTCTACGAGTGGAACCACGCCAAGCAGCTGCTGCGCATCACGGCGGGCCAGGGCGAGACCTGGGACCAGACCCGCACGGACATCTTCAGCGAGGAGTACCTCCTCTCGCGCCCGCTCCTGACCGCGATCCGCGGCGAGGACGCGAAGGTCCTCCTCATCGACGAGATGGACAAGGCGGACGTAGAGGTGGAAGGTCTCCTCCTCGAAGTCCTCTCCGACTTCCAGGTCACCGTCCCCGAGCTGGGCACCATCGCCGCCACCCGGCGCCCCTTCGTGGTCCTCACCTCCAACGCGAGCCGCGAACTGTCGGAGGCGCTGCGCCGCCGCTGCCTCTTCCTCCACATCGGCTTCCCCGAGGAGGAGTTGGAGCGCCGCATCGTCGCCCTGAAGGTGCCCGAGCTCGACGCGGTGCTCGCCGAGTCCCTCGTACGGGTCGTGGGCGCGCTGCGCGCGATGGATCTGCGCAAGGTGCCCTCGGTCGCGGAGACGGTCGACTGGGCGCGCACCCTGCTGGCGCTCGGCGCGGACCGCCTGGACGAGGAGGTCGTACGGGCGTCCCTCGGCGTTGTCCTCAAGCATCAGGAGGACGTGAACACGGCAGCGGCGAAGCTCGACCTGGACGCGGTGTGAGCACGGCTCTCTCGGTCGCGGACCGGGTCACCTCGCTCGTACGGGCGCTGCGCGCGCACGGCATCCGGATCGGCACGGGAGAGAGCGTGGACGCCGCGCAGGCGGTGGCGGCGCTGGGCCTCGACAGCCGGGACCGGCTGCGCGAGGGGCTGGCCGCCACGCTCCTGCACGACCAGGGCCAGCGCGCGGTCTTCGACCCGGTCTTCGACGTGTACTTCCCGCACGCCGTGGGCGCGCCCGGCGAGGCCGGCCCCACCGACCGGGACAGCCTCCGCGAACGCCTCACCGAGGCCCTGGCCAAGAACGACAGCGCCGCCCTCGCCCGCCTGGCCGCGGCGGCGGTGGACGCCCTCGGCGGCTACGACGCGAACGGCTGGTCGTCCCAGCAGACGCTGGACCGGCTGCGCCCGCAGACGCTCCTCGCCCCGGTCATGTCGGCGATCCGGGCGGGCGGCAGCGGCCAGTCCGGGGCGTTCACCGACCGCATCGAGGCGGACGAGATCCGCCGCCGCATCGAGGCCTTCCGCGAAGGGGTGCGCGGCGAGGCCCGCCGCCGGGTCGCGGAGGCCCGCAACCGCGACGAGCTGGCGCGCCGCATGCCGGTCCAGACCCCCGACCGCACCCTGTTCCTCTACGCGGACAAGGCCCAGCTCGCCGAGCTGCGCCGCACGGTCCACCCCCTGGCCCGCAAGCTGGCCACCCGCCTCGCGGCCCGCAGACGCCGCGCGGCCCGCGGCCACATCGACCTGCGCCGCACGCTGCGCGGCTCGCTGTCGACGGGCGGCGTCCCCATGAAGCCCGTCCTGCGCAGGCGCCGCCCGACCCGCCCGGAACTGGTCCTGCTCTGCGACGTGTCGGGCTCCGTGGCCGGCTTCGCGAACTTCACGATGCTCCTGGTCCAGGCCCTGCACGACCAGTTCAGCAAGATCCGCGTCTTCGCGTTCGTCAACCGGATCGACGAGGTCACCGACCTCATCGCGCACGGCGCCGCGGACGCGGAGGGCCTCGGCGCCCGCATCGCGTCCGAGGCCACGCTGACCGGCTGGCACGGCAGCAGCGACTACGGCACGGCGCTCGGCGAGTTCGTGGAGCGGTACGAGTCCGCGGTCGGCCCCCGCAGCACGGTCCTCGTCCTCGGCGACGCCCGCAACAACCAGCAGAACCCGAACCTCCCGGCCCTGCGCCGCATCACCCGCGCCTCCCGCCGCACCTACTGGCTCAACCCGGAACCCCGCTCCCAGTGGGACACGGGCGACTCGGCGGCGTCCACGTACGCCGAGGTGGTGGAGATGTACGAGTGCCGCAACGCCCGGCAGCTCAGCGCGCTGGTGGGGCGGCTGCTCCCCGTCTAGCGGAACTTCGCGCCCTGCGCGGCCCGCTCGCTTGCGCGATCGCCGGGGTCCGTGAAGCGTGAGCGGGAGGTTCACCGACCGGGACGGAGACCGCATGAAGGCGGACGGCCGCGACGCGTACTTCGACAATGCCAAGTACCTGGCGATCGTCCTCGTCGCGCTCGGCCATGCCTGGGAGCCGCTGCGCGGGGACAGCCGGGCGGCCTCCGCGCTCTACTTCACCGTCTACACGTTCCACATGCCGGCGTTCATCGTGATCTCCGGATACTTCTCGCGGTCGTTCGACGCGAGCCCACGCCGGATGAAACGCCTGGTCACGGGCGTACTGGTGCCGTACGTGATCTTCGAGCTCGCGTACACCTTCTTCAAGCGCACGGTGGGCGACGACCCCGACTACCCGATCACGCTGCTCGACCCCTGGTATCTGACCTGGTTCCTGATCGCGCTCTTCATCTGGCGGATCACCACCCCACTGTGGAAGATCATCCGCTGGCCTTTGCCGCTTGCTCTCGCGATCGCCGTGCTCGCCGCCGTCTCCCCCGACATCGGCGACGACCTCGATCTGCAGCGGGTGCTCCAGTTCCTGCCCTTCTTCGTGCTCGGTCTGTGCCTCAAGCCGCAGCACTTCAACCTGGTGCGGCGCCGCGAGGCCCGACTGCTCGCCCTGCCGGTGTTCGCGGGCGCGCTGCTCGTGGCGTACTGGGCGGCGCCGCGGATGACCGCCACGTGGTTCTACCGCCGTGACAGCGCGCAGGAGCTGGGAGCGCCCGGCTGGACCGGCGTGGTGATGACGCTCGCCCTGTTCGCCTGCTCGGTGATCCTGATGGCCTGCTTCTTCGCGTGGGTCCCTGGGCGTCACATGTGGTGCACGGTGCTCGGGGCGGGCACCCTGTACGGCTACCTCCTGCACGGCTTCCTGGCGAAGGGCTCCCGCTTCTGGGGCTGGTACGACAACGACTGGGTGCACACCCCGCTCGGCGAGATCACCGTCACCGTGATCGCGGCGGGTGTCATCACCGCACTGTGCACCCCACCCGTCCAGCGACTGTTCCACTGGGCCATGGAGCCCGAGATGAAGTGGGCCTTCAAGAAGGAACCGGCTCCCTAGCTCCCCGGGCCCAGTTTCCCTGGACAGGGGCCAGGTTCCGCGGCGGTTTCCTGAACGCAACGCCGCCGAAACACCCGCTCCCTAGCGTCCCCATCACACCGGTCATGGCTGCAACGGCCGGTGGGCGTCCGCGCGTTGACCCGCCACGGCGCTAACCAGCCGTCTTCCGCCGAGCTTTGAGGAGGAACGATGGCTGTCGCCGAGCATGCCGTCGCGCCCGCACACCAAGGCCCCCACCCCGTCGACACCCGGCCGCCGCTGCGCCGGCTCGTGCCGCTCAGCCTGCAGCACCTGCTCGTCGCGTACGCGGGCATGGCCACGATGCCGCTGCTCGTGGGCACCGCGCTGCATCTTCCGGAGGACCGGATCCGGCTGCTCATCAGCGCCAATCTGCTGGTCAGCGGGGTCGCGACGGTGTTGCAGTCGATGGGGGCCAAGTGGCTGGGAGCGCGGCTTCCCATCGTCATGGGGTCCACGTTCACCGCCATCACGCCCGCCATCATCATCGGCGAGGAGCACGGGCTCGCCGCCGTGTTCGGCGCCACGATCGTGTCGGGTCTCGTGACGCTGGCGATCGCGCCGTGGTTCGGGCGGTGCCTGCATCTGTTCCCGCCGCTGGTGACGGGGACGGTCATCGCCGTGATCGGGTTCTCGCTCGTACCGTCGGCGGCAGGACTCGTCACCGGCGACGGCGGAGGCGGGGGCGGGGGCGGGGGCGGCAAGGCTCTCGTGCTCGCCGCCGCGACCGTGCTGCTCGTCGTGCTGGTGCAGCGGCTCGCGCCGCCGGCGGTCGCCCGGTTCTCGGTGCTCGTCGCGATGGCCGCCGGGACCGTACTCGCCCTGCCGCTCGGCCTGTTCGACGGTTCGGAGGTGGCGGAAGCGCGCGTGGTGACGGCGCCCGATCCGACCGCGTTCGGGGCGCCCACCTTCGTGGTGCCGGCCATCGCGGCGATGCTCGTCGTGCAGCTCGTGAACATGGTCGAGTCCGTCGGTGACACCCTCGCGGTGGGCCAGATCGTCGGCCGCGGCGACGACGCTCCCACCGTCGTACGGGCGCTGCGCGCGGACGGTGCCGCCACGGTCGTCTCCGGGGCGATGGCCTCGTTCCCCATCGTGACGTTCGGCCAGTCGGTCGGTCTGGTGAGCGTGACCCGAGTGAAGAGCCGTCATGTCGTGGCGCTGTCCGGGGTGTTGATGGTGGTGCTCGCGTTCGTGCCCGTGCTCGGGGCCGCCGTCGCCGCCGTGCCGGGGCCGGTCCTCGGCGGGGTGTCGCTCGTCATGTTCGGGACCGTGGGCGCGGTCGGCCTGCGCATCCTGGCGCGCGCCGATCTGACCGACTCCCGGAACCTGCTGACCGTCGCACTCGCCTTCGCGCTCGGCATGATCCCGGTCGGCGCGCCGGACTTCTACGCGCCGCTCCCCTCGTACGTACGCACCGTCCTGGACAGCGGCATCGCCGTCACCGGGATCGTGGCGTTCCTGCTCAACCTGCTGTTCCACCACACGGGACCGGCCCGTCTCCGGAAGGAGCCCGCCCGATGAACATCCGGACGATGAACCCCCACCCGATGGACCCGCGGACGATCACGGACGTCACCGTTTACAGCGGGGGCCACTGGCTGCCGGGGATGGATGTGCACATCGCCGACGGGCGGGTCACGGCACTCGTGCCGCACGGTGAACTCCCTTGCGGTGGTGAGGTGTTGGACGGCAACGGCGGTCACCTGACTCCCGGCCTCGTCAACACTCACACCCACCTCTTCCAGGCGGGGCTGCGCGGCATCGGTGAGGGGCTCGGGCTGCTCGCGTGGCTGAGCGCCGTCGGCGAGGAGGCGGCGCGGCTCACACCCGAGCGGGCCTACGCGACCGCTGCCGCCGCCGCTGCCGAGGCGCTGCGCAGCGGCACCACCACCCTCGTCGAGCACATGTGGCCGCACCCGTCGCCCGAGGTGCACGACGCGGTGCTGCGGGCCCTCAAGGACAGCGGCGTGCGGGCCGTGCTGTGCCGGGGCGTCGCCGACCGGGCGGACCGGAGCCGCAAGTGGGGCTTCGACCCGCGGCTGATGCAGCCGCTGAAGGAGGCCCTCGCGCACACGGACGAGCTGATCGCGCAGGCGCGCGGCAGCCGGGTGGACGTGGGGGTGGCCGTGCCCAACCCGCGGTGCCTGACGCCGGACGGGATGGCCGCCGTACGCGCGTACGCGGACGAGCGCGACCTGCCCGTCTCGCTGCACCTGCTGGAGACGATGACGGACGACGCGATGTGCCGCGACCGTACGGGAGTTGGCGCCGTCGAGTATCTGGAGCGGGCCGGGTTCCTGTGGGACCGGCTGCTCGCCGTGCACTGTGTGGAGCTGGACGCCGAGGGGCGGTCCACCCTCGCCCGGCACGGCGTCGGTGTCTCGTACAACCCGCTGAGCAACATGCGGCTCGGCAGCGGGATCGCGCCGGTGCCCGCGATGCTGGAGGCCGGCCTGGGCGTCGGGCTCGGGGTCGACGGGGCCGCCAGCAATGACACGCAGGACATCCTGGAGGCGCTGCGCATCGGCGCGTACTTGCAGCGGGCCGCGCACCGCAAGGCGGATCTGTTCGGGTTCTCCGAGATGTTCGCGATGGCGGCGGGCGGCGCGAACCGGGTCCTCGGGATCGAGGAGAACCCGGACGGCGGAGTACGGGTCGGAATGCGGGCGGACCTCGTCCTGCACCGCTTCGACCGGGACTACGCCTGCCTTCCGGTACGCGACCCGGGCGCGACGCTCCTGACATGCGCGGGCAGCAGGACCGTGGCGGCCGTCCTGGTCGACGGCGAGGTCCTGGTGCGCGACGGGGAGCATGTCCGGTTGCCGTCACAGGAGTTGGCGGCAGGCCTCACCGTTTGAGCCCCGCTCTTCGAACGAGAACCGGCGGAGCCCCGCGACCGCAACCACGGACCGCCCTCACACCTCAAGGAGCGAACCCACGATGACCGACACCACCACCACGTACGACCTCGCCGAACTGACCAAGGAAACCCGCATGGGCGGCGCCGGGACGGAGACGTCCGCCCGGGAGATCCGCCGCATCGACCTCACCGACTTCGAGAACCGCAAGGCGGAGATCACCGAGGAGCTGTGGGCCGCCGCCACCGACATCGGCTTCTTCCAGCTGGTGAACCACGGCATCGAACCCGGCGCCGTGGACGGCGCGTTCGCCGACGCCGAGGCGTTCTTCGCGCTGCCGGAGGAGACGAAGGCGCGGCACGGCCTGAAGAAGGGGCTCAACTCCGGCTGGGAGTCGATGACCCAGGTGCGTCCCTCGATCGGGACGCCGGACCAGAAGGAGTCGTACCAGCTGACCCGCCCGCACATGGACGGACTGTGGCCGGACGACGCGCTGCCCGGCTTCCGCGGGCGCACTCTCGAATTCGAGGCGCGCTGCCGGGAGTTGGCGATGCGCGTACTGGGCTGCTTCGCCGACAAGCTGGGCCTGCCGGACGGATTCTTCGCGCGCGCCCACGACCCGGCGAGCCCGCAGTACCAGTCGACGCTGCGAATGCTGCACTACTTCGCCGTGCCCGAGGACGCCGTGATTCCCGAGAACGTGTGGCGGGCCGGGGCGCACACCGACTTCGACTGCCTGACGCTGCTGTTCCAGCGGGACGGGCAGGGCGGGCTTCAGGTGTGCCCGGGCAAGGAGGCCGAGGCGCAGGAGTGGACGCCGGTCGAGCCGGCGGACTCCGTGATCACCTGCAACATCGGGGACATGCTGATGCGGTGGAGCGACGACCGGCTCCCGTCGAACTTCCACCGGGTCAGGTCGCCGGGCCCGGACGACGACCGGTCGGCCCGCCACAGCATCGCGTTCTTCGCGCAGGCCGACCGTGACGTGGTGATCAAGGGCCCGGAGGGCCGCTACCCGCCGATCACCGCGGCCGACTACATCCAGCAGCGGATCGCTGCCAACTTCGCCCGGCAGCAGGGTGATTGACGTTCAGGCGGGTTCCACCGCCACCCGGATCGTGCGCAGTTCCGGGTCCGACGGATCGGGGACGTTCATGCCCGCCGTGAGGCCCGTACGAAGGTAGGTGAGCACGGGGTCGGTGAGCCGCTCGCCCGGCAGCACCGTCGGGATGCCCGGCGGGTACGGGGTGGCCATCTCGGCGGCGACGCGTCCCGCGGCGCGTTCCAGCGGCACGTCCTCGATCGGCCCGAAGTACGCGTCGCGCGGCAACATGGCCTGTTCAAGGCGGAGTTCGGACGGCTTCGGTACGGTGACGGTGGGCGCGCCGCGCAGGTCGGCGCGGTGTTCGGTGACGTCGCGCAGGCCGTCGAGGAGGGCGCCGAGCGTCGCCGGGGAGTCCGCGAAGGTGAGCTGGGCGCCGACCCTGCGGTGGTCGGCGATGTGCACGTCGAGGGCGCGGTGGGAGCGCAGCCAGTCGGCGACGCGGTAGCCGCTCGTGTCGAGGCCGGCCACGTCGATGAGGACGGGCAGCGGGTCGAGGCCGTGCGCGAGGCCGGCGCCGGTGAGGTCGTCGCGGCCGTACACGTGCAGGCCGTCGATCGCGTCGATGCTCTCCCGTGCCTCCGTCGCGAGGTCGAGGGCGTCGCCCAGGAGTTCGCGGCCGTGCAGCCGCATCTGGCGCCGCCAGCCGTCGAGGCCCGCGTAGATGAGGACGGAGGGGCTGGTGGTGCCGAGCAGGTCGGCGCGGGAGGCGAGCGTGTCCCGGTCGATGAGGTCGCCGCGCAGATGGAACACCGAGCCCTGCTCCAGGCCGCTGCCCATCTTGTGGATGCTGGTGACACACACGTCGGCGCCCGCGTCCATGGCCCACTTGGGCAGGTCGGGGTGGAACGGCAGGTGCGCGCCCCACGCCTCGTCGACGATCAGTGGCCTGCCGCGCGCGTGGCAGACCTCGGCGATCCGCTCCAGGTCGGCACAAGTCCCGTACGGGGTCGGGCTGGTGATCAGCGCTCCGCGCGCGTCCGGATGACGTTCGAAGGCCTCCTCGTACGCCTGCGGGGAGGGCGGGTGCGCGAGGCCCCGCTCGGCGTCCCACTGCGGTTCGACCCACACGGGGTCGATGCCGCACAGGATCAGCCCGCTCACCACGGACTTGTGGGCGTCGCGCCCGATGAGCAGCTGCTCGTGGGGCCCGGCGACGGCCAGCATGGCGGCCTTGACCGCCAAGAGCTGCCGCACGTGGTGAAGAAGGTGTGGTCGGCGTGGACCGCGTCGGCCATCAGCTCCTCGGCGCGCCGCAGCACCCGGCCACGCATCCGGCGGTCGTCCAGGCCGCCGTTCGCGAGGACGTCCGAGTGGAAGGCGTCGCCGAGCACTCTCCTGGCCTGCTCGTCGGCGCCGCGCGCCTGCTTGTGACCGGGTGGCGTGAAGGCGAGCCTGCCGTGCGCGTGGTACGAGTCGAGGGCTTCCAGGACGGGGGCGGCGGTGTGATCCATGGAGACCGGGTACCGGGTACCGGGCCTGTTCATGCCACCCGCGCCTGCCCGGTCGTACGGTGTGGAACGGATTCGGCCGCGCTCCGGCCGGGCCCGGTACCCGGATTCGGGGCGTGAGCAGCCCCTTCGAGGGGACTCGGGAGACATGACCGCCCCCTGGCGCCGAGCGCGAGTTGAGGGAGCACCATGACCCACCACGAGCATCGCGAACACGACGAGGACGGGCCCGCCGAGACGGCGACGACGAATGAGCCTGGCCCGCAGGACCCGACGGACCTTCCGCCCCGCTCCTGGTGGGCGGTGCTGCGCCGCACCGGGAAGGAGTTCCTCGACGACGACCTGCCCGACCGGGCGGCCGCGCTGACGTACTACGGCGTCCTCTCGCTCTTTCCCGCGCTGCTCGTCCTGGTGTCCCTCCTCGGCGTGATCGGCGAGCGGGCGACGACGGGCGTCCTGGACAACCTGCGCCACCTCACACCGGGACCAGTACGCGATCTGCTGGACGACGCCGTGCGGCAGTTGCAGGACAGCGGCGGGGCCAGCGGCGCGGTCGCGCTCGTGAGCCTGCTGGTCGCGGTCTGGTCGGCCTCCCGCTATGTCGCCGCGTTCATCCGCACCGCGAACGCCGTCTACGACACGGAGGAGGGCCGCCCGGTCTGGAAGCTGACGCCGCTGACCGTCGCACTCACGGCCGCGCTGATGGTGCTGCTCGCGATGAGCTCGATCATCATCGTGTTCACCGGGCCGCTGGCCAAGCGCGCGGGCGAGGCGCTCGGGGCGGGCGACGCCGCGCTCATGACGTGGAACATCGCGAAGTGGCCGGTGCTGCTCGCACTGGTCGTCCTGATGGTGGCGCTGCTGTTCTGGCGCGCGCCCAACGTCCGTGGCCCCGGCTTCCGTTGGCTGAGCCCCGGCAGCTTCCTCGCGGTGCTGCTGTGGCTGGCGGCCTCGGGCGGCTTCGCGGTGTACGTGGCCTGCTTCGGCTCGTACAACAAGACGTACGGCACGCTGGCCGGCGCCATCATCTTCCTGGTCTGGCTGTGGCTGTCGAACCTGGCGCTGCTGCTCGGCCTGGAATTCGACGCGGAGCTGGCCCGGGAGCGCGCCATCGGCGGCGGCCACCCCGAGGACGAGGAGCCCTACGTGGAGCCGCGCGACACCCGCAAGTGGCCGGCACGGCTCCGCCGCAAGGCAGCCCCCGGCGGCCGACCGGCGTAGCGCGCCCGCGGCGCCGCCGGTCAGCCGTGGATCGCCCCTTCGCCGGTGCGCAGCGGCTGTCCGCTCCCGCCGCGCCGTGCCGCGACGATCTCCGCGCCGATCGACACCGCGGTCTCCTCCGGTGTACGGCCACCGATGTCGAGCCCTATCGGGGAGTGCAGGCGCTCCAAATCGGCCTCGCCCAGCCCGACTTCGCGCAGCTTCTCCATCCGGTCCTCGTGCGTGCGCCGCGAGCCCATCGCCCCGACGTACGCGACCGGCAGCCGCAACGCGACCTCCAGCAACGGCACATCGAACTTCGCGTCGTGCGTCAGCACACACAGCACCGTGCGCTCGTCGGTCTCGGTCGAGCGGAGGTAGCGGTCCGGCCACTCCACGACCACCTCGTCCGCCTCGGGGAAGCGGGCCCGCGTGGCGAAGACGCCGCGCGCGTCGCAGAGGGTGACGTGGAAGCCGAGCAGCTTGCCGACCTTGACCAGCGCGCCCGCGAAGTCCACCGCGCCGAACACGATCATCCGCGCGGGCGGCACGCTCGACTCGACGAACAGGGTGACGTCGCCGTCGCAGCGCGCCTTGCTCTCCGGTACCTCGCACAGCCCGGTGCGGCCGAGGTCGAGGTAGGCGCGGGTCTGCGCCGCGAGCCCCGAGTCGTCACCCGCCGTGAGCCGACCCTCGTGCGAACCGTCGGGGCGGATCATCAACAGGCCACCGGCGGAAGGGAGTTCGCCCGGCCCGTCGAGAATGCGGGCCAGCGCCACCGCCTCGCCGCGCGCCGCGACGGCGAGCGCCTCGACGACCGTCGCCCGGGACGGCGAGTCCAGCCGCACCGGTACGACGTGCACCTCGACCTCACCGCCGCAGGTCAGACCCACGGCGAACGCGTCGTCGTCGCTGTAGCCGAACCGCTCGCGGGCCGGCGTACCGTCCGCGAGCGCCTGGACACACAGTTCGTACACCGCGCCCTCGACACAGCCGCCGGACACCGAGCCGATGACCTCGCCCGCCGAGTCGACAGCGAGGGCCGCGCCGGGCGGCCGGGGCGCGCTGCCGCTCACCGAGACGACGGTGGCGACAGCGAACTCCCGGCCCTGCTCGGCCCATTCGCTCAGCTCGGCGGCGAGGTCAAGCATTGCGCTCCGCCTCGGCGAGCAGCACCCGGTCGGGCCGCAGCGGCAGATCCCGGTGGCGCACCCCGGTCGCGTGCCACACGGCGTTGCCGATCGCGGCGGCCGTGCCGACGATGCCGATCTCGCCGACGCCCTTGATGCCGACGGGGTCGTCCGGGTCGTTGTCGTCGACCCAGTGCGCCTCGATGACCGGCACGTCAGCGTTTGCGGCGACGTGGTAGCCCGCGAAGTCGGCGCCGACGTGCCCGCCGTCCGCCGCGTCCCGGACGGCCTCCTCGTGCAGGGCCATGGAGATGCCCCACGTCATGCCGCCCACCAACTGGCTGCGCGCGGTGAGGGGGTTGATGATGCGGCCCGCGGAGAAGACACCGAGGAGGCGGCGCACGCGGACCTCGCCGCTCGCGACGTCCACGGCGACCTCGGCGAACTGCGCGCCGTAGGAGTAGCGCTCCTTCTGCGCGAGGGCGCCGACCAGTTCGGTGGTGTCCGTGCGGACCGTGAGGCCCTCGGTCGGAATGGGGGCGGTCGGGGACAGCCGGTCGCGCAGTTCACGGCTGGCCGCCATCACGGCCCAGCCCCACGACCGGGTGCCCATCGAGCCGCCCGACAGCCATGCCTGCCCGAAGTCGCTGTCGGCGATCCGCACCCGCACCAGGCCCTGGTCGACGCCGAGTTCGTCGGCGGCGATCTGGGTGAGCGCGGTACGGGCACCGGTGCCGACGTCCGCCGCCGTGATCCGGACCGTGAACGTACCGTCGTGCTCGGCGGTGACGGACGCCGTGGACGGGGCGACACCGGACGGGAAGGAGCAGGCGGCCACACCCGTACCGAGGAGCCAGCGGCCCTCGCGGCGCACCCGCGGCCGCGGATCGCGGCCCGCCCAGCCGAAGCGGCGCGCGCCCTCCTCGTAGCAGCCGAGGAGATTGCGGCTGCTGAAGGGCAGCCCGGAGACCGGACCGACCTCGGGCTCATTGCGCACGCGCAGTTCGACCGGGTCCATGCCGAGCTTCTCGGCGAGCTCGTCGAGCGCCGACTCCACGGCGTACGAGCCGGGGGCCTCGCCGGGCGCCCGGACGAACCCCGGGGTCGGCAGGTCCACGGGCACCACACGGTTCACCGAGTAGTGCGCCTCGGACGCGTACATCACGCGCCCGTATCCGGCGCTCGCCTCGACGAACTCGCGGATGTTCGACGTCAGCGACTGCGCGTCGTGCCCGAACGCGCGCAGCCGTCCGTCGGCGTCGGCGCCGAGCCGCATTCGCTGGGTGGTGGGGCTGCGGTAGGTCGTGATCGCGAAGACCTGACGACGCGTCAGGGCGAGCCGGACGGGGCGCTGGAGTTCGGTCGCGGCCATCACGGCGGCGATGTGGTGCGCCGCCACGAGCTTGCCGCCGAAGGCACCGCCGACGTGTTCCGAGCGCACGCGCACGGCGGACGGGTCGAGCGAGAAGGTCTGCGCGAGCTGGTCGGCGACGGCCTTGCTGCCCTGGTTGGCGTCGTACACCTCCAGGCGCCCGTCCTCCCAGCGCACGGTCACCGCGTGCGGCTCCATGGCGGTGTGATGCGTCTCGGGGGTGGTGTAGCGCTCGTCCACCACGGCGGCGGAAGCGGCGAGTTCGGCCTCCAGGTCGCCCTTCGTCGCCTCCGAGCCCTCGGGCGCGTAGGTTCCGGGCCTGTCGGCCTCGAAGGCGATGTCGTGCGGCTCGGTGTCGTACTCGACGACGAGCGCCTCCGCGGCCTCCCGGGCCTGCTCGGACGTCTCGGCGACGACGAGCGCGACGGGCCAGCCCGCGTGCCTCACCTTGTCGTCCTGGAAGACGTGGAGGATGCCGTCGGGCGGCCCCATCAGGGTGAGGTAGTCGGTGTTGATGCGCGGCGCGTTGCCGTGGTGCATGACGGCCAGCACGCCGGGCATGGCGCGTACGGCGTCCTCACCGACCGAGCGGACCCGGCCGCGTGCCACGGTGGACAGCACGAGCCAGCCGTGCGCGAGGTCGGTGAACGGGAACTCGCCCGCGTACCGGGCGGCGCCCGTGACCTTCTCGCGCCCCTCGATCCGGCTGCGCCCGACACCCACCGAGTCCGATTTCGTCGTGCCGGCCGCTGTGGTGGTGGTCGTCGTCATCGGGTGGCCTCCGAGGCGAGTTCGGTGAGCAGCGCAACGATCAGATTGCGCATCAGGGGCACCTTGTACCTGCTGTCGGGCAGCGGCTTCGCCGCCGCGAGTTCGGCGTCCGCGGCGGCCGCGAACGTCGCGCCCTCGGCGGGCTGCCCGATCAGCGCCGCCTCCGCGGCACGGGCCCGCCACGGCCGCGAGGCGACCGCGCCGAGCGCGATCCGCGCGTCCCGTACGACGCCGTCCTGTACGTCGACGGCGGCGGCCACCGAGCCGATCGCGAAGGCGTACGAGGCGCGCTCGCGGACCTTGCGGTACACCGAGTTCGCCGCGACGGGCGCGGGCGGCAGGGTGACGGCGGTGATGAGCGCACCGGCCGGAAGCCCGGTCTCCAGGTGCGGGGTGTCACCGACGGGCCGGTAGAAGTCGGAAAGCGCCAACTCCCCACGACTGTCGGCGGTTTCATACTCCACGACGGCGTCGAACGCGGCGAGCGCGACACCCATGTCGGACGGGTGCACGGCCACGCAGTGCTCGCTCGCGCCGAGGATGGCGTGATTGCGGTGCTCGCCCTCGACGGCCGGGCAACCACTGCCGGGCTCCCGCTTGTTGCACGGCTTGCTGACGTCGGTGAAGTAGCCGCAGCGGGTGCGCTGGAGCAGATTGCCGCCGACGGTGGCCATGTTGCGCAGCTGCCCGGAGGCCCCGGCGAGCACGGCCTGCGTCAACGCCGGGTAGCGGCGCCGCACTTCGGGGTGGGCGGCGAGGTCGCTGTTGGTGACGGTGGCCCCGATACGGAGCCCGCCGTCAGCGGTCACCTCGATCTCGCCGAGCGGCAGTTCCCGCACGTCGACGAGGCGCGCGGGCCGCTCGACGCCGATCTTCATCAGGTCGACGAGGTTGGTGCCGCCGCCGAGGAAGCGCGCCTCGGGGTCGGCGCCGAGCACCGCCACCGCGCCCGACACATCGGACGCCCGCTCGTATCCGAACTCCCTCACGCCACGGTCTCCTTCGCGTCGTCGGCGGAGTGCGCGGCCGCGTGAGCGACCGCTTGCACGATCGACACGTACGCGCCGCAGCGGCACAGGTTTCCGCTCATGCGCTCCCTGATCTCCTCCGGGGTCAGCGGCTGCGGCCCGGCCTCGGGCCGCACGTCGCCGGTGGCCGCGGACGGCCAGCCCGCGGCGTGCTCCTCGATGACGGCGAGGGCCGAACAGATCTGGCCGGGCGTGCAGTAGCCGCACTGGTACCCGTCGAGCTCGACGAACGCCTCCTGCACCGGGTGCAGTTCGCCGTCCGGACCCGCCACGCCCTCGATGGTGGTGACCTCGCGGCCCTCGGCGGCGACCGCGAGCTGCAGACAGGCCACGGTCCTGCGCCCGTCGACGAGCACCGTGCAGGCGCCGCACTGCCCCTGGTCGCAGCCCTTCTTCGTGCCGGTCAGATCGAGCCGCTCGCGCAGGGCGTCGAGCAGCGTGGTGCGGTGGTCGACGGGCAGCGTGTGCTTCTCCCCGTTGATGTTCAAGGTGACGACGCTGGACGTAGCGGACACGGTCGTGCCGCCGGTGTCAGCTGGGGGCATGTGTGCAGCCTTCTTTCGCGTGTCTGGTGCGTGGAGAATCGGCGCTGTACGCAGGGTGGGACGCGGACCGGACATGGATGCGGTCCGGGGCCCGGACCACTATGGTGTGGACTCTAACCGGACAGCTGTCCGTTCAACGGGACACGAACGTAGTGGACAACTGTCCGCCTAGCAAGGACTATTCCCCGCCACGGCGGAAGGAGGAGAAGTCGCGTGGGCTACGCGAAGAAGTCGGCCGCGCTGCGCTCGGACGCGCAGCGCAATCGCGACCGCATCCTCGAGGTGGCCCTGGCCGAGCTGACGCGCTCCGCCGACACGCCGCTCAGCGCGATCGCGAAGAAGGCGGGCGTCGGGCAGGGCACGTTCTACCGCAACTTCCCCAGCCGTGAGGCGCTCGTCCTCGAGGTGTACCGCTACGAGGTGGAGCAGGTCGCCGACGCGGCCTGCGAGTTGCTGTGCGGACGGCCGCCGGAGCTGGCGCTGCGCGAGTGGATGGACCGCCTCGCCCAGTACGCGATGGCCAAGGCGGGCCTCGCGGACGCCCTCCGCGAGGCGACCAGCGCGCGCGGCACGATGAAGCAGCTCGCGCACGCCCCCCTGACCGAGGCGGTCACGCACCTCCTGGAGGCGAACGCGAAGGCAGGCACGATCAGCCCCGACGTCACCCCGGACGACTTCATGCTGGCCATCGCGGGATTGTGGCTGATCGACCCACGAGGCGACTGGCAGACACGGGCGGGACGCCTGCTGGACCTGGTGATGGACGGCCTGCGGGCGGGGGCACCGTCGCCTCCGGCGGACCAGAACAGCCCTTGCGGCGATCAACCGCACCCATCAAGCCCCTGCGGCGATTGAGCAGATCCAGCCCCGCCGGCGTTTGAGGCGCGGGGCCCGGGGCAGAGCCCCGATCTTTCAGCCCCGCCGGCGTTTGAGGCGCGGGGTCCGGGGCGGAGCCCCGATCTTTCAGCCCCGCCGGCGTTTGAGGCGCGGGGTCCGGGGCGGAGCCCCGTGACCGGAGGACGGTCGACCGTGCGCGGACCGGTGCCTCAGGAACGCTTCCGCGGCTTACCACCCTTCGCGTTCCTCGCCGGCTTATTGGCACTCCGCTTCGACTGCGGCTTCCCGTCCTGCCGAAGGCGCCCCGGCTTCACGAACGGCTTCTTCCCGGGCTGCCGCTTCTTGTCGGCCGCCTTCTTCTCGGGCTCCGCCTGCGTACGCCCCCGCGAACTGTTCACCGTGCGGCCACGCACGATGCCGATGAAGTCCTCCACGTGATCCGTGGTGCGCTCCTCCGGCCACGCGAGCACCACGCTCGACTCCGGCGCGTCGGTGACCGTGCGGTACGTGAGGTCGCGGCGGTGGTGCAGACGGGCGAGCGACATCGGGACGACGAGCAGGCCCACTCCCGCCGCGACCAGCTCGATCGCGTCGGCCGTCGTGGCGGGCCGCTCGAAGGCGGGCTGCCCCGGCGGCCGCTCCCAGCCGAGCACGTCGTCGAGCGGATGCTGCACGATCTCGTCGGCGAGGTCCGCGAGGCCGACCTCGTCCGCGGCGGTCACGAGGTGGTCCTTCGGGGCCACGACCACGGTCTTCTCGGTGTAGAGCGGGATCGCGCTGAAGTACGTACGGTCAACGGGCGGCCGCACCAGGCCCGCGTCGGCGTCCCCGCGGCGCAGCACGTCGGGCACCTCGGCCGCGGTCACCTGCACCAGGTCCAGCGGCACGTCGGGCAGACGCTCACGCCAGATCCGCACCCACTTGGCGGGGGTGGCCCCGGGAACGTAGGCCAGTCGGAAGCGGGGTCCTGAGGGCGGTGCGGGGGTCTCTTGCGTGCCGGTCACGGGGCAAGGCTACCCGCCGTGGTCGGCGGGCCCCGTCGCGATCGATACCCTTGACCTCATGAGTTCGCACCAGAGCACCCAGACCATGAAGCCCGCGACCGCGGCGAAGAAGCTGGGTGTGTTCCTCGACGCCACGCCCGCCGAGTTCCAGGAGGGCGTCGTCTCGCGCGCCGAGCTGACCGCGCTGCAGGCCGAGCCGCCGCAGTGGCTCGTCGACCTGCGCGCGAACGGGCCGCACCCGCGCCCCGTGGTGGCGCAGAAGCTGGGCGTCTCCATCTCGGGCCTTGCCCGCGGTGGCGTCACGGAGGCGCTGACCACGGAGCAGATCGAGGCGATCAAGGCCGAGAACCCCGAGTGGCTGCAGGCGGAGCGGGCCACGCAGGCGGATGTCCGCAAGGAGAACGTCCGCGTCAAGAAGCTGCACGCGGAGCAGGCGGAGAAGCGGGCGCGGCGCGAGGCGTGAACCGGGTGGGGCGTTGAGGTCACCGGGTGGCCTGCGCCCCACCGCACGGGGCTCTGCCCCGGACCCCGCGCCTCAAACGCCGGCGGGGCTGGATCTGCTCAATCGCCGCAGGGGCTTGAATTGCTCACCTTGGGCATGGAGCGATCTGTCTCAACAACAGGCTCCCCCGCCCACCGGGGAAGGACTGTCAGCGCCCCCGCCACCACCAGCGCCCCACAAACCACCCCACTCGCCGCGCCCCAACCCCCCACCCCGACAAGCGGCGCCGCCACGCCCGCTCCGAGGGCTCCCGCCAGGAAGTACAGGAGCAGGTAGACGCCGCTGAGGCTGCCGCTGCGGGCCGGGTCGATGGACATGACGCGGGTCTGGTTGGCGGCCTGGGCCGTGAAGCAGCCCGCGTCGACCAGGGCGAGGCCCGCCGCCGTCACCGCGGGCCGGTCGAGCCCCGTGCACAGCAGCGCCGCTCCGACGGCCGCCACCCCCATGCTCCCGGCGATCACCGCACGCGGCGAGTACCGGTCCCCCAGCCGCCCGGCCACGGGCAACGCCGCGAACCCGAGCGCCCCGGCCAGGCTGTAGAGGCCGATGTGCGCGGCATCGAGCCCGTACGGCGGCTGCGCGAGCCGCACCGTGAGCGCGACCCAGACGAGGCTGAAGGCCAGGTACCAGAGGCTGCCGGTCAGCACCGCGAGCCGCAGCGCACGGTGCCGACGCAGCAGTCCGGGCAGCGCGGCGAGGGTGCCGAGGTACCCGCCGCTGCCGGCGCCCTCGGGCCGCTCCCCCGGCAGCCGCACCCACGCGGTCGCCCCGCACACCACCACGAGCCCCGCGAACGCGAGCAGCATCCCCCGCCAGCCGAGCGCGTCCGCGAGCGCCCCGCCGACGAGCCGGCTCAGCAGGATCCCCGCCGACATGCCCGCCGCGACGCCCGCGACGGCCGTCCCGCGCCGCTCCCCCGGCACCCCGCGCCCGGCGATCGTGGACGCCATCGCGCTGACGCTCGCCCCCGCGCCCACCATCACGTACGCGAGGAGCAGCAGGCCGAGGCCGGGGGCGCAGGAGGCGAGCAGCAGGCCCGCCGTGAGCAGCGCGAGCTGTCCCGCGACGAGCCGGCGCGGCGCCGCCCGGTCCGCGAGCGGCAGCAGGAAGGCGAATCCGGCGATGCATCCGCCGAGCGCGGCCGTTGTGACGAGGCCGATGGCGGCGGCCGAGGAGCCGGTGTCGCGGGCGACGTCGCCGAGCGCCGGCTGGATCGCATAGTTGTTGGCGAGCGCCACTCCGGCGGTGCAGGAGAGCACCGCGACGCCTCCACGCGGCAGCCTCACGGCGCCTCTCCGCGCACGAGGACCACGGCGTAACGGCAGTCCTGCCGCGTGGAGTTGGCGAAGACACAGGCCGTGGGCGGGCCCAGTTCGACCGTGTCGCCCGCGTCGAGTTCGTGCACGACGTCGCCCTCGTGGAACGTCAGGTGTCCTTCGAGCGCCCAGATGATCTGGCGGTGGAACGCGAACGCCGCGGCGGGGTAAGGGACTTCGGCCCCGGCCGGCAGCCGGATCTCGGCCACCTCCGCGGGGAAACCGGGCCCCGACACCTGCCGCCGCGCGTATCCGGTCTCCGGGTCGTGCCACCGCGGCGCCGCCTCCGCGCGCCGCACCCGTTCCTCGGCCGACCCGGGCTCCGGTTCCGGCTCCGGGTCGAGGAGCGTCGCCACGCTCAGCCGGAACGCCGCCGACAGCTTGCCGAGGATCACGGCGCTCGGGCTGCTCTCGCCGCGCTCGATCCGGTGGATCATCGCCCGCGACACCCCGGACTCCTCGGCCAGCTCCGCGAGGGTCCAACGGCGCCGGTCCCGCTCCACGCGGATCCGGGCACCGATGCGCTCCACCAGGGGGTCTACGATATTGGACATGGTTCTACGATACGAGACACGGGCCCCGGCGGTGAAGGTCCGCCCGGCCCACGAGGACGACCTGGACGCCGTCCTCGCCATCCGCAATCACGCCATCGAGCACGGCACGGCGCTGTGGACGGACACGCCGCAGTCCCGCGAGGAGGGCGCGGACTGGCTGGGCGCGCATCTCGAGCGCGGTTCGGCCTACGTGGCCGAGATGGGCGGGGAGGTCGTCGGGTTCGGTGTCTACGGGCCCTGGAAGGCGTACTCCGGCTTCCGGCACACCGTGGAGAACTCCGTGTACGTCACCGGCGGCCACCAGGGGGCCGGCATCGGTTCCGCACTCTTGACGACGCTCGTCGAATCGGCCACCGCGGCGGGCCTGCACATCATGATCGCCGGGATCGAGTCGGGCAACACGGCCTCGATCCGCCTGCACCAACGGCACGGTTTCGAGCATGCCGGAACGGTCCGCGAAGTGGGGACCAAGTTCGGCCGCTGGCTCGATCTGACGCTCATGCGGCGGCAGTTGAGCTGACCGGCCGCGGCCGCCGCCCTCACTCCGCGGACTGCTCCGACGACGGCGACGACGGGGGCCGCAGCGCGGCATAGCGCGCGCAAGCCCGCTGCAACTCCATTCGCTCCTCGTCCGGCAGGAGGCCGCCCTGGGCGAACTCCAGGAGGTGCTCGGCCACCAGGTTCAGCTTGACGTTGGTGCGCTGCGACACGTCGCGCAGCACGCGCCACGCGTCCTCGGGCGGGATCCGGCCCAGGACGACGACCACCCCGATCGCCTGGTCCACGAGGGCGTGCGAGGTCACGGCCTGCTTGAGCTGGGCGACCTCCGTGTGCAGCCGTTCGTGCTCCTTGGCGAGGTCGGTGGCGGACAGGAGGGTGAGCGGCCGCGTCGAGGACAGCATGAAGAAGGCCATGGGGCCACCAGGTTCGGAAGCGGGAGCGGGCAGGGCGTTCACCTTTCTCAGACTGCGACGGGAGCGCCGGGCAATCACAAGCACTCTCGACCCGTAGCCGCCACGGTACTTGGGCAAGAGAAGGGCCGACATCCTGATGCTCGGGCCTTCCGCACGGAACTCGCAGTCCTCTGAGCGAAGTGTCGGGCGGAGCTTCATCCAGTAAACGAAAAGCGCAGGCCGCACGCCCTCGCAGGTACGCGCCGTGGCAGGTGCGCCGGCGCCCGTCGTAAAATCACCGCACCGGGCATATTCAGTGGGGATTCTGCGGGGAGCGCGGCGCACATGGGAACACTGCATTTCGACAGCAGCGACCTTGAGGTCACCGAGGATTTTCTCAGTCGTCACTATGCCCGGATGCGCATCGGCAACGGCACCCCCGAGTCCAGCCGGGCGCGGATCAGGCGCGAGGAGATGCCGGGGGTGACCGTCGACGAACTCGACCTCGACTTCGACATGCGCTACGCGGTGACGCCGCTGCAGAAGATCTGCCTGTGCCTCGTCCACGACGGCACCGTCCAGGATCACGCCTTCGGTGACGTCGAGGACGCCTTCGGCCCCGGCGACATGGTCTCCTTCGCCCCGCCCGAACTGCCCTACGAGGGGCGGATCTGCGGCGCCCGGTACAACATCACCATGCTCGACCCCGACCTCCTGAACCAGGTCGCGGCCAACGTTCCGGGAGCGGAGCCGGGGCCGGTCCGGCTCACCGGCCACCGGCCCGTCTCCGATGCCGCGGCCCTGCACCTGAAGCGGACCATCATCCACGTCCGCGATCACGTGCTGGCCGACCCCGAGGTCGCCGCCGAGCCGTTGGTCACCTCGACCGCCGCCCAGCACCTGGCCGCGAGCGTGCTGATGGCCTTCCCCAACACCGCGCTCATCCGGCCCACCGGGACGGACCGGCACGACGCCCACTCCGCGACACTGCGGCGCGCCGTCGCCCATATCGACGCGCACGCGCAGGAGCCGCTCACCGTCGCCGAGATCGCGGCGGCGTCCCATGTCACCGTCCGGGCGCTGCAGTACGCCTTCCGGCGGCATCTGGACACCACGCCGCTGGCCTATCTGCGCCGGGTGCGGCTCGCGCACGCGCACGACGAGCTGCGGGACTCCGATCCGGCGAGCACGACGGTCACCGCGATCGCCGCGCGGTGGGGCTTCCACCACTCCGGCCGCTTCGCCGCGCTCTACCGCGACGCCTACGGACGCACCCCGCTCCAGACGCTGACCGGGACCTGAGGCCTGCCGGGGCCCGGGTCGGACGGCCTTCCCACCCCCTGATCCATTACTGACCCACCCCTTGATCGTTCATATTCACGAACAACGATCACATACATAGCCGTTGACGCGGACACGACGCCAGCTCTACCGTCACGTCGACCGCCCGCAGAAAGGGCTTTCCCCGGCCTGATTATGGCGCCTCCGGACGGTCGCGTTCACGGATTCGAACCAGTCACCTTCAGCACCTGGAGACGAACGATGAACTTACGAGCCGCGAGACCCCTCGTCACCGTCACCTCCGCCGGCCTCCTGGCCGGCGCCCTCGTCGCCCTGTCCGGCACCTCCGCCCAGGCCGCGACCACCCGCTACCAGGCCGAGACCTCCCCGGCCGTGTGCACCGGCGTCGTCGAGACCGAATGGTCCGGCTACACCGGCTCCGGCTACTGCAACGCCACCAACGCCAGTGGCGCGTATGCCCAGTTGACGGTGGACTCGCCCGCCGCGGGCACCGCCACCCTCACCGTCCGCTACGCGAACGGCACCACCACCGCGCGGGCCACGGACATCGTGGTCAACGGCAGCACGGCGTCCTCGACCTCGTTCGCGGGCACCGGGGCGTGGACGACGTGGGCCACGAAGACCGTGACCGTGCCGGTCAAGGCGGGCAGCAACACGATCCGCCTCAACCCGACCGCCTCCGCCGGGCTCCCCAACATCGACTACGTGGATGTCGACGCGCCGGTGGGCGACACCACCACCCCGCCGGCGAGCGACGCCCTGTACGTGTCGCCGACCGGGACCGACGGCGCGGCCGGTACCGAGTCCGCGCCCACCACGCTCACTTCGGCGATCAGCCGCGTCACCGCGGGCGGCACCATCTACCTGCGCGGCGGCACGTACGCGTACTCCTCGACGGTCACCATCCCCGAGAGCAAGAACGGCACCTCCTCCGCCCGCACCAAGCTGACCGCCTACCCGGGCGAGAAGCCGGTCCTCAACTTCTCGGCGCAGAGCGAGAGTTCGACCAACCGGGGGCTCGCCCTCAACGCCTCGTACTGGCACCTCAATGGGATCGTCGTGGAGCGCGCCGGGGACAACGGCATCTTCGTCGGCGGCAGCAACAACGTCATCGAGCGCACGGTGACCCGCTTCAACCGGGACACGGGGTTGCAGCTCGGCCGCATCGCCTCCACGACCCCGCAGTCGCAGTGGCCGGCCAACAACCTGATCGTGAGCGCGGAGTCGCACGACAACGCCGACTCGGACGGCGAGGACGCCGACGGGTTCGCCGCGAAGCTGACCACCGGCGCGGGCAACGTGTTCCGCTACGCCGTCTCGCACAACAACATCGACGACGGCTGGGACCTCTACACCAAGTCCGACACGGGCCCCATCGGGCCGGTGACCATCGAGGACTCCCTCTCGTACAACAACGGCACGCTGAGCGACGGCACCGTGAACGCGAACGGCGACCGCAACGGGTACAAGCTCGGCGGCGAGGACATCGGCGTCAACCACATCGTGCGCCGCAGCATCGCGTACAAGAACGGCAAGCACGGGTTCACGTACAACAGCAACCCGGGCTCCATGGCGGTGTCGAACAACCTCAGCATCGACAACCCGCAGCGCAACTTCGCCTGGGACGAGGGCACTTCGGTGTTTCGGAGCAACACCTCGTGCCGGTTCTCGGTCTCCGGGTCGAACGACAAGACCGTCGGCAACGCGGACTCCACGAACCAGTTCTGGACCGGCACCAACGGTTCGCGCTGCGCCTCCTACAGCGGCGCGCTCGCCTGGTCGTACACGGCGGACGGCAAGCTCGTCGTGACCCTCGGCGGCAAGCAGGTCTCCCTGTAGCCACGCGTCACCCGACTCGCCCCTCCCCTGGGGCGGGTCGGGTCCGCGACCCGGCACCATGGCCACAAGGGCTCTTCGTGCGCGGCCGGGAGGGCGGCAGACTGGCGGCGCCGAGTACATCTCTGCCGCTACCGATGGAGCTGCCATGGCGAAGGATCTGTCCAAGCACCAGGCCGCAGCGCTCGACGCGCACTGGCGGGCCGCCAACTATCTCGCGGCGGGCCAGATCTACCTCCTCGACAACCCACTCCTCACCGAGCCCCTTGCCCCCGAGCACATCAAACCGCGCCTTCTCGGCCACTGGGGCACCTCCCCCGGCCTCAACCTCGTGCACACCCACCTCAACCGTGTCATCAAGGAGCGCGGCATCGACGCCCTGTGCGTCTGGGGTCCAGGCCACGGCGGGCCCGCCGTGCTCGCGAACTCCTGGCTGGAGGGCACGTACGCGCAGGTCTATCCGGACGTCTCGCGGGACGCCGCAGGGATGGGGCGGCTGTTCAAGCAGTTCTCCTTCCCCGGCGGGGTGCCCAGCCACGTCGCGCCCGAGACGCCCGGCTCGATCCACGAGGGCGGCGAACTCGGCTACTCCCTCGCGCACGCCTACGGCGCCGCCCTCGACAACCCGGACCTGCTGGTCGCCTGCGTGATCGGCGACGGCGAGGCGGAGACCGGGCCGCTCGCGACCTCCTGGCACGCGAACAAGTTCCTCGACCCGGTGCACGACGGGGCCGTGCTGCCGATCCTGCACCTCAACGGCTACAAGATCGCCAACCCGACCGTGCTCGCCCGCATCCCCGACGCCGAGCTCGACGAGCTGCTGCGCGGGTACGGGCACGAGCTCCTGCACGTGACGGGGGACGATCCGCTGCGGGTCCACCGCGATCTGGCCCGCACCATGGACCAGGCCCTCGACCGCATCGCCCGCATCCAGCGCGAGGCCCGCGAGGGCAGGACGAAGGACCGCCCGCGCTGGCCGGTGATCGTGCTGCGCACGCCGAAGGGCTGGACGGGCCCGGGGACCGTGGACGACGAACCCGTCGAGGGCACGTGGCGCTCCCACCAGGTGCCGCTGCCCGGCGTCCGCGAGAACCCGGACCACCTGCGGCAGTTGGAGGCGTGGCTGCGCTCCTACCGCCCCGAGGAACTCTTCGACGCCGAGGGCCGCCCCACCGAGCAGGTCCTCTCGTACGTGCCCGAGGGCACCCGGCGCCTCGGTGCCACGCCGCACGCCAACGGCGGGCTGCTGACCCGCAAGTTGCCGATCGCCCCGCTGGAGCGCTTCGCGGTCCCGGTCGACAAACCGGGCACCGCGCTCCACGAGCCCACCCGGGTGCTCGGCGATCTGCTGGCCCAGGTCATGCGGGACACCGCGGACCGCCGCGACTTCCGCATCGTCGGACCCGACGAGACGGCGTCCAACCGCCTCCAGGCCGTCTACGAGGCCACCGGAAAGGCCTGGCAGGCGGGCACGCTCGCCACCGACGAGGACCTGGCGCGCGACGGACGCGTGATGGAGGTCCTCTCCGAACACCTCTGCCAGGGCTGGCTGGAGGGCTACAACCTCACGGGCAGGCACGGACTGTTCTCCTGCTACGAGGCGTTCGTGCACATCGTCGACTCGATGGTCAACCAGCACATCAAGTGGCTGAAGACCTCGCGGGAGCTGTCGTGGCGGGCCCCGCTGCCCTCCCTCAACTACCTGCTGACCTCGCACGTCTGGCGCCAGGACCACAACGGCTTCTCGCACCAGGACCCCGGCTTCGTCGACCACGTCCTCAACAAGAGCCCCGACGTCGTACGGGTCTATCTGCCGCCGGACGCCAACACGCTGCTGTCGGTGGCCGAGCACGTGCTGAACAGCCGGGACTACGTCAATGTCGTGGTGGCCGGGAAGCAGCCGTGCTTCGACTGGCTGTCCCTGGACGCGGCCCGCGCCCACTGCGCGCGCGGCGCGGGTGTGTGGGATTGGGCGGGTACGGAGGACGGCAGCCGCGAGCCGGACGTCGTCCTGGCGTGCGCGGGCGACGTGCCGACGCAGGAAGTCCTCGCCGCGGCGGGCCTGTTGCGCACGCACCTGCCCGAGCTGGCGGTGCGCGTCGTGAACGTCGTCGACATGACGCGGCTGCTGCCCAAGGACGAACACCCGCACGGGATGCCGGACTTCGAGTACGACGCGCTGTTCACGGCCGACAAGCCGGTGATCTTCGCGTACCACGGCTACCCGTGGCTGATCCACCGTCTCGCGTACCGCCGCACCGGCCATGCGCACCTGCACGTACGCGGCTACAAGGAGTCGGGCACCACGACCACGCCGTTCGACATGGTCGTGCGCAACGATCTCGACCGGTACCGGCTGGTCATGGACGTCATCAACCGGGTGCCCGGGCTCGCCGTGCGGGCCACGGCGGTGCGCCAGACGATGGCCGACGCCCGCACGCGGCACCGCGCGTGGATCCGCGAGCACGGCACGGACCTTCCGGAGGTCGCGAACTGGTCGTGGACGGGGTGAGCGTCCCCGGGTCGCTCAGCTCTGGCCGCCCGTGAACCAGTCGGCGAGTTCGGGCGCGAGCCGCGCCACCGTCACCGGCCGCCCGTCGGCCCGCAGCGACTCCGTGGCGGCGACGCCCGCCGCCACCGCCTCGCGGGCCGCCACGGGGCTGGTGTCGGTGGCGCCGCCCTCGCGCACGAAGCGCAGGAACTCGGCGACGAGCAGCGGGTCGGAGCCGCCGTGCCCGCCCTCGCCGGGCGAGGGCATCGGGACGACGAGGTCGGCGTCGGCGCGGTAGCCGCTGCGCCGCTTCCAGACGCGGACCTCGGCGCTCTCGCCGTGGTCGCCGAAGTTCTCCAGGCGGCCCTCGGTGCCGATGACCGTGTAGTTGCGCCAGTAGTCGGGCGTGTAGTGGCACTGCTGGTAGCTGGCGTGGATGCCGCCTTCGAGGCGCATCACCATCATGGAGAGGTCCTCGACGTCCACGACCGGGTTGAGTCCGGTGAGGGACTTCGGAGGCCAGTTGTTCTCGGGGTCGTACCAGTCGGGCATGGTGGCGCCGGGTGCCTGCCCCGAGCGGTCGGCGATGTCCCCGTACACGGTGAGCCCACCGAGCGCGCTGACCCGCTCCGTGTAGGCGCCGGCCAGCCAGTGGATGACGTCGAGGTCGTGGGCGCCCTTCTGGAGGAGCAGTCCCGTGGTGTTGCGGCGGTCGGCGTGCCAGTCCTTGAAGTAGAAGTCGCCGCCGTGCCCGACGAAGTGGCGGCACCACACAGCCTTGACCTCGCCGATCTCGCCGCGCTCGATGAGCTCGCGCATGACGCGGACCACGGGCATGTGCCGCATGTTGTGGCCCACGTAGAGCCGGGAGCCGGAGGTGCGGGCGGCCGCCAGGACGCGGTCGCAGCCCTCGGTGGTGATGGCGAGGGGCTTCTCGACGAAGACGGCGACCCCGGCTTCGAGGAGGTCGACGGCGAGGTCCTCGTGGGTGTGGTCGGGCGTGATGACGAAGACGGCGTCGAGGTCCTCGGCGTCGAGCATGGCTCGGTGGCCCTCGTAGGTGTGCACGTCGTCGCCGAACCACTCGCGGGCCCGGTCGAACATGCCGGGCGAGATGTCGGCGACGGCCACCACGGCGGAGCCCTCGCCGGGGTGGTGGGCCTCGCGGGCGACGGTGGCGCGCAGGCCGAGCCCGATGACACCGAGGCGGAGGTCGCGGGTGCGCTGCGGTTCTTCCGTACGGATGTCAGCGGTCAGGTCGGTGGTCATGCGTGGTTCAGCCCTTCATGCCGGAGAAAGCGATGCCCTGGATGAACTGGCGCTGCATCGCGACGAACACCACGATCACCGGGAGCGTGGCGAGCAGGGACCCGGCCATCAGCACCGGGTACTCGGTGAGATGGGCGCCCTGGAGCGAGGCCAGGCCCGCCGACAGCGGCATCTTCGCCGGGTCGGTATTGACGATCATCGGCCACATCAGGTCGTTCCAGGACCACAGGAACGTCAGGATGCCGAGCGCGAGCAGACCCGGGCGGGCCAGCGGCAGCGCGATGCGCCAGAAGACGGTGAAGGGGTTGGCTCCGTCGAGCCGGGCCGCCTCCTCCACCTCCTCCGGGAGCCCCATGAAGAACTGGCGCAGCAGGAAGGTGCCGAACGCGGAGAACATGCCGGGGACGACGAGCGCCTGCATGGAGTCGAGCCAGCCGAGGTTCTGCATGATCTGGTACTGCGGCAGCAGGAAGAGCTGTCCCGGAACCATCAGGACGGCGAGGAACCCGAGGAAGATCGGCCCGCGCCCCGGGAAGCGGATGCGGGCGAAGGCGTACGCGGCCATCGAGCACAGCAGCAGCTGCGCGGCGGTCCGCAGCAACGCCATGACGACGGTGTTCACGAACTGCCGGGCGAACGGGACGCCGTCGAAGACCTTGGCGTAGTTCGTGAAGTCCCAGTGCGCGGGCAGGATCGTCGGCGGCACGCGCACGGACTCGCCGAAGCTCTTGAAGGAGGTCAACAGCTCCCAGAGCAACGGGAACACGGTGATGACGGCGCCGAGGATCAACAGGACATGGGCGGGCCAGAGCCGCCCTTCGCGCGCGACGGCCTTACGCATAGTGGACCCACTTCTTCTGAAGCCTGAACTGGACGGCGGTCAGCGCCATGATGAGGACGAACAGCACGCACACGATGGCCGCGCCGTAGCCGCGCTGATTGTCGAAGAACGCCTTCTGGAAGAAGAGCATCACGACGGTCTGCCCCTCGCCGTAGGCGGGGTTCTGCAGCGAGTTCTGGGTGTTGGCGCCGATGATCAGGTAGACGAGGTCGAAGACCTGGAGCGACTGGATCACCGAGAGCACGGTGGTGAAGAACAGCGTGGGGCTCAGCAGCGGCATGGTGACCGAGAAGAACTGCCGTACGCGGCCCGCTCCGTCGAGGGCGGCGGCCTCGTAGTAGTCACCGGGGATGGACTGGAGCCCGGCGAGCAGCAGGATCATGTTGTACCCGACGGTCATCCACACACCGACGACGGCGACCGCGATACGGATGGTGTGCGGGTCGGACACCCAGTGGGTGCCGTCGATGCCGATCGTGGACAGCGCGTGGTTGAGGATGCCGGCGTCGCCGTTGTAGAGCCAGCGCCAGACGACCGCGACGGCGGCGGGCATGGTGACGACGGGCAGGAAGTAGAGGGTCCGGTAGATGCCGGTGCCGCGCAGCCCCTTCAGGTTGAGCAGGACGGCGATGACCATCGAGAGCGGGATGCCGAGGAGGACGAGTCCGGTGTAGACGGCGGTGTTGCCGAGCGACTGCCAGAACTCCGGGTCGCCCACGAGGGTGCGGTAGTTGGCGGCCCCGATCCAGGTCGTCCCGCCGAAGGCGCCCCATTCGGTGAAGCTGTAGTACATCGTCTGCACGACGGGCCACAGGTAGAAGACGGCGAGGCCGAGCCCGGCCGGGGCGATGAGGGCGTAGCCCCACCACTTGTCGCGGTGCCGGAAGCGGCGCTCGCGGCGCTTCAAATCCCGCTGGTTCAGCGGTTGTTGGTGACTTCGCTGCGCGGGAACCGCCGCTTTCGGCTGCGTGTCGACGCTCATCAGGCCCTGCCCTTCCTCTCCTGCGCGAGCAGCTGGTTCATGGCGTCCGCGAGGGAGTCGGTGGCGGAGTCGAGGCTCTCGACGCCGCTCCACGCCTTGGCGAGCCACATCTGTTCCTTGTGCTGCCAGGCGGCGCTGTTGGCGGAACCGGGAAAGGGCACCGCGTAGTCGAGCGCGTCCAGGTGTGCCGTCAGGTTGAAGCTCGGCATCCCGGCGGCCCACGGCTTCGCGGTGCCGTTGCGGGCGGGGATGGCGGTGCCGTACTTGCCCTGGAGGAGGGAGATGCGTTCGGTGCCGAGGAAGCGGACGAAGTCGCGGGCGAGTTCGGGATGCGGGGTGCGGGCGTACACGACGTTGGCGAGGCCGTGCAGCACACCGGCACGGTGCTTCCCCCTGGGCATCGGCGCGACGTCGACCTTGGCGCGCAGCTCGCGGTCCGCGTAGAAGGTCGCGGCGTTGTAGGACGCCTCGTAGGTCATGGCCAGCGTGCCGGACTGGAACATCTGGGTGGGGTCGGTGTCGGCCATCTGCTGGAGGGTAGGCGAGGAGCGGTAGCGGTGGATGAGGTCGATCCACAGCCGCAGCCCTTCGCGGGTCCGCTCGTCGGCGTACCCGGATTCCCGCTTGTCGTCGGAGATGACCCAACCACCGGCCTGGGGTATGGAGTTGTAGTAGTTCTCCTGCGCACGGACGGGCGCCCCCACCCCGTAGATCCCGCGCGTTCGGTCGGTGAGCCGCTGGGAGTGCTCGATGAGGTCCTGCCAGGTCCAACTGGCGTCCGGATACGGCACCTTGGCCCGGTCGAAGAGTTCCTTGTTGTACCAGAGGGCGACGGTGTCGAAGTCCTTCGGAGCGCCGTACTGAGTCCCCTTCCAGCGGTAGAGGGAGACCAGGTCGGCCGGGAAGTCGGCGGTCCGCAGCACGGCGTCGTCGCCCTCGGTGTCCAGGGGAAGCAGCTGCCCGGCATCGGCGTACATGCCGAAGTTGGGCCCGTTCATCCAGAACACGTCGGGCGCGGAACCTCCGGTGCAGGCGGTGCGCAGCTTCGTCCAGTACGTGCCGTTCGGGGTCAGCTGGACGTCGACGCTCACGCCCGGCCGTGCCCGCTCGAAGGCCCGGGCCGCGCGCTGCATGGCGGGCAGTTGGTAGACGTCCCAGACGCCGTACGTGAGATGGCCGCGCCGCGCGTCGCCGCCGGCGGCGTCCGAGGCGTTCGACGAGGAGGGGCCGCAGCCGGACGTGAGCGGCGCCGCCGCGAGTGTCGTGGCGGCCGCGGCGAGGAGAGAGCGCCTGCGCACAGGGGGCCTTCCTGGAGAAGGGTCGACCGGAATGCAAGGACGCTATTTGCTCGAAGTTGATGGGTCAAGGCTTGTTTCGATCACCTTTAAGCAAACGTGGGAGCGAACGGGAAGAATACGGGCACGCGACGGTCGACAGCGGGCGACGTGTCACCCGGCGCGGGCGACGTGCGTCCGGGACGTGGGCCAGACAGTGCCCGGGCAGGAGTGCTTGTCCCCCGTCCGGGAGGGCGTTGTCATGACGATCACGGATGCCGCCCGGCCCCTGGCGGGCCGGATCATGCAGCAGCTGGTGCACGTCACCATCCTGGACATGGCGACACGCCTCGCGGCGCAGGCCTTCCTCGCCGCCCTGCCGATGCTCATCGCCCTTGCCTCGTTCTTTCCGCAGCCGGTGCGGCACGAACTCCTGCGCTCACTGCGTACGTTGCTCGGGGCGTCCGGGCCGGTAGTGGCGCAGGCCGAGCGGCTGACCGGGGGCGGCGACTCCGCCCTGCACAGCTGGGGCGCGGCCGGCGTGCTGGTCGCGCTGCTCTCGGCCACCGCGTTCGCCCGGGCCCTGCAACGGCTGTGCGAGCGGGCCTGGGACGTACCCCGGTCCGGGGTGCGCATCGCGGCGTGGCGGTGGGCGGTGTGGCTGCTCGTGTGGGTGGCGATGCTGATCGTGCAGGGCGCGCTGCTCCGGGCGTTCGGCGCGGGCGCCGTCATCGGCTACCCCTTGCAGTTGGCGGCGGCCGTCCTGATGTGGTGGTGGACCCAGCATCTGCTGCTCGCCGGCCGGGTGCCGTGGCTGCCGCTGCTCCCGGGGGCGGTGCTGACCGGGGCGGGAGTCGTGGCGTTCTGCGGGGTGTCGGGGCTGTGGCTGCCGCGTGCGCTGCGGATGAGCACGGACCGCTACGGGGCGCTCGGGTCGGTGTTCACCGTGCTGTCCTGGCTGATCGTGTTCTTTACCGTGGTGGTGTTCGGCGTGGCCGTCGGGCGCGTCCTGGCCCAGGAGGAGTTCCTGCGGCACAGGTTCGGCACCGCGACGGCCACCGGCTCAGGCTCAGGCTGAGGCTCAAGCTCAGGCTGAGGCCACCGTCACCCTGCCGTCCCGCGCGGCCGCGGCCAGCGCCTCGTGGTCCCGCTCGTTCTGGTCGGCGTAGGCCTCCGCGAAGCGGGCGAGCGCCTGGTCGAAGCGGTCGGAGCGGCCCAGGTAGGCGGCGAGGGCGACACGGTCACCGGAACGGGCGTGGGCGCGGGCCAGCGTCGCGCCGCACGCCCGGCCGAACAGGCCCATGACGCGCGGGGTCATCAGGTCCGCCTGCGGAATCACCTTCCAGTCCCTCAACTGCCGTACGTAGAAGTCGCGTTGCTCCCCGTCGATCCCTTCCACCCGCTCCCAGCCGAGGAACATGTCACCGGCCGCCTGCATGAGGCGCTGCCCGACGACGACGCGTTCCCCCTGATTGTCGTGGTCGCTCTGCCCCGCGAATTCCGCGAGCACGGACGTCCCCGCCTCCTTCGCCTGCAACAACAGCGGATCCCGGTCATCGCGGCCGAGCAGCAGAATGATCCAGCAGCGGGTGCCCACACTGCCCACGCCGACCACTTTGCGCGCCATGTCGACGACCTGGTACTGGGAGAGCAGCGCCCTGCGTTCCGCGCTGAGCGTGCGCGCGTACCGCTCGATCAGGTCCATCAACTGCGCTTCCAGCTGCTTGCGTTCGACGCCCGGCAGTAGCTGGTCGAGCGGGGTGATCAGGGGCGGATCGGCGGCGATGCGCAGTTCCCCGTCGACGACGTGGGCGAGCTTGTCCAGGGCCTGGATGTGGTCGTGGCTGCGGGCCTTGCCGAGCGCATGCGACATGCGCCGCCTGGTGCGGCCGTCCAGCTTCGCGGACACCGTGGCGTACAGCTCGTCCGCCTCGATCCGCGAGTACCACACGTCGAGCGTGCGCATCCCGGCGAACCGCTCCATCGACTGCCGGTACGAGGCCGCCATGATCTGCACGACGCGCTCCCGCTCCGTGCGGCCGAAGCCGTTGCCGCGACCCGCGATGACGAGGCTGGCGGCGAGCCGCTTGACGTCCCACTCCCACGGCCCGCGCAGCGTCTCGTCGAAGTCGTTGACGTCGAACATCAGGTGCCGCTCCGGGGAGGCGAGCAGCCGGAAGTTCAACAGGTGGGCGTCTCCGCACAGTTGGGCGCGCATGCCGGTGACCGGGGTGTGCGCCAGATCGGACGCCATGATCGCGGCCGCGCCCCGGAAGAACCGGAACGGCGACTCCAGCATGCGCCCGTAGCGGATCGGGATCAGCTCCTGGAGCCTGCTCGCCGACTGCTTCTCCAGGATGTCGACGGGATCGGGGCGGTCGGCGGCGGGGGTGTAGGCGTCGTGTCCGGAGCGCGGGACCCGGGACCTCGCGGACCTGCCCGTGCTCGCCCGCTCGCGCGCGGTGCGGCGCCTGCTCGTCGTCTCGGTCATGGCGGAGCTCCCTTTCCTGACTGTGCGGCTGTGCACACCGTGCGCCGGGCCGGGCGCCGCGACGTCACCCCGCCGGTGTGAGGTCGCCTCCCGGGGGTGAGTTCCCGGGGCTCTCCCGGTCGCAGACTGTCGGCCATGGAACCGACGAAACACCGGCGGACGACACGGCAGCGGGGGCAACGGTGGCTGGCGCGCGGGTCGTTGGCCGCAGCGGCGGCCGCCGTGCTGGTCCTGGCCGTCTTCGCGGGGCTGCGGACCTTCGCGCTGCTGGGCGCGGGGATCCTGGGGACGGCGGTCACGGCCGCCGCCGTGTGGTGGGTGCTCAGCAGGCGGGGCCCCGCGCGGTATCTCGCGCTGCTCCTGGCGCTCGCCGCGCCGGTCTGGGTGGTGGTCGAGTACGCCCGCGGGCACCTGGTGTGGGTGGTGCTGGTGTCGGGCGGCCTGTGGCTGCTCGCCGCGGCCGCGGGCCGGGCGGCGCTGGGGCCGCGCTCGTCCCCCGCCCCGATGCCCGAGACGGCTGCGCCGGCGGTCCACCGGCCGGTGCTGATCATGAATCCGCGCTCGGGCGGCGGGAAGGTCGACCGCTTCGGGCTGCGCGCGAGGGCCGAGCAACTGGGCGCCGACGTCGTGCTGTTGGAGGGCCCCGAGCAGGTGGACGTGGCGGCGCTGGCCCGCGCCCGCGCCGCCGCGGGGGCGGATCTCCTCGGCGTCGCGGGCGGCGACGGCACGCAGGCCCTCGTCGCCGACGTCGCCGCCGAACTCGGCCTGCCGTTCCTGGTGATCCCCGCAGGGACCCGCAACCACTTCGCCCTCGACCTGGGCCTTGACCGCGAGGACCCGTCGAAGGCGCTGGACGCGCTGGCCGACGGCGTGGAGCTGCGGGTCGACCTGGGCCGGGCGGGCGGCCTCCCGTTCGTCAACAACGTCTCGTTCGGGGCCTACGCCGAGGTGGTGCAGAGCCCCGCCTACCGCGACGGCAAGACCCGTACCACCCTCGATCTGCTGCCCGATCTGCTCGCCCGGCACAAGGGCGCGGAGCTGACGGCACGGGTCGACGAGCACGAAGTCGCGGACCCGCAGGCCCTGTTGGTGAGCAACAACCCGTACGGCGCGCGGGACATCGCGGGCCTCGGTCGGCGCACCCGCCTCGACGGCGGGATCCTCGGCTGCGTCGGCGTGCGGGTCACGAGCGCCGCGCAGGCCGCGGGGCTGCTGCGGGGCAGCCGGTCAGCCGGCGTGACGACGCGGACCGCCTCCTCGGTGGTCGTCGACGCCGACCAGGACTCGATCCCCGTCGGCCTCGACGGCGAGGCGGTGCGCATGGACGTCCCCGTCCGCATCGAGGTGCGCCCCGGCGCGCTGCGGGTGATCGTGCCGAGGCAGCGCCCGGGAACGTACCGGGAACGCCCGCCGCTGGACTGGCGCGGCATCACGGGCCTTGCGCTGACGGTAGGGCGGCCGTGAGCAGCTGGGGACCGTCACCGCAGGTCATGTTGGGCTAGAGCGGCGCCCCGTAGACCTTGTGCGCCTCACGGTGTCCGTACATGGCGAGCGACCAGATCACGAGGATGTCGAGGGCGATGAGGATCGCCGACCACACGGGCTGGTACGGGGTGAAGAAGAAGTTCTCCAGCGCGCTCGTCGCAGCGATGATCATGACGACGATCCGCGCCCAGGTGCGCCCGCTGAAGAGGCTGACCGCCGCGGCGAAGACGATGACCCCGGTGATCATCTGCACCCAGCCGCGGGCGTTGACGTCAAAGTCGAACGCGTAGTCGTCCTGCGCTTGGGAGAAGTTCTCGTTGAGTATCGCGGCCAGGCCGGCGATCGCGTGATAGGCGCCGATGATGCCCATCACGAACGCGGCGAAGACGACTCCCCCGACGACACCCACGTTGACGCGCGGCGGCGGGTCGGGCGCGCCGGATGGGCCGGAGGGAGCCGGGCCCGGCGACATCTGCTCGGTCATGTCGAACCTCCTCCTCGACGGCCCCGGCTCGATGGCCGCGTGAGCCGATGGACCCGGAGCATGCGGCCGACGCCGCCCGGCCCGGTTCACCCGCAGCGGATGAGCCCCGCCCCACGCGCCGCTGTCACCCGTCCGAGGTGATGCCCAGGGCCGTGCGTCCGCCGGGACAATGGCACGCGGGGTGATGCTCGCACTGGAGGTGACGTCATGGGCGGGTCACACACGGGTCCGGGACCCGATCGGGCCGGAACGCCCTCCGGAGGCAGCGACTTCGAGATCCGCGTCAGGGGCAGGCTCGGGGACGCCTTCCGGTCGGCATTCGGCGAGCTGACGGTCGTGCTGCGCCCCGCCGAGACGGTGCTGGTCGGCGCGGGACTCGACCAGGCCGCCCTGTACGGGATCCTCGACCGCATCCAGGGCCTCGGCCTCGAACTCCTCGAGGTCCGCCGGCTCCCCGGGCCGCGGGACCCGAGAGAGTAGCCGCCAACACAGCCCCTTTCGGCCGCGCAATGGGCCGAACCTCCCGGAAAACGGCGCGGAAGACCCCTTCCGCCCGGGTCGCGCGGGCCCCACCGTGGTGGGGTGATGCCCTCCACATGGGGAGGTGAGGGGCATGCCCACAGCACTGTGCCCACGCACGGTCGAAGATCCGGGAAACACGGGGCGCGCGTCCGCGCTGCGCCTCCAGCTCTGCTCGCTCGACCAGGAAGGTACGGCGGCGGCCGACGCCGCTCTGACGACCTGTCTGATGTGGATCGCCGGGGTCCTCGTGGAGATCGCGGGGGACGTGGCGGATCCGCGGACCGCCGGTGCGCTGGTGCACCGGGCCTCGGACGCGCTCGCCGCGGTGCCGGCACCCGTCCCACAGGTCTCACCGGCCTCGCCGGTCCCACTGAGGAACGGAACACCGCCGTCGCCGCAGCGGCTCACCGGCCGCGAACTCGCCGTGCTCCAACAGTTGCAGGAGGAGGTTCCGCTGCGGCAGATCGCCGACGAACTCTACGTCTCGTACAACACGGTCAAGAGCCACACGCGTGCCGTGTACCGGAAGCTGGGCGCGCGCTCGCGGGCCGAAGCGCTGGTCCGGGCGCGGGAGTTGGGGCTCGTCCGGGGCGCGGCCAGGATCTGATCCACACGACAGGCCCTGGGCCCGGCGCGCTCACAGGATCTGGAGCTCGCGGGCCCGGCGGACCGCCGCCGAGCGGCGGGACACGGCCAGTTTGCGGTAGACGCTCTTGAGGTGTGTCTTCACCGTGTTGACCGAGAGGTAGAGCTCGTCCGCGATCTCTTCGGTGGTCATCATCTGCGCGAGCCGGCCGAGGACATCGCGTTCGCGTGCGCTGAGCCGCTCGGCGGGAACCTGCGCGAGCGGGTCCCGCTCGGGCGGCGCGGCGGCGTGGGCGCGGTGCGGCTGCGCGGGGTTCAGCAGCCGGGCGCAGGTGGGCGCGACCGTGCGCTGCACCGTCTGCGGCAGCCGGGACACCGTCACCGCGTTCGCGACGGCGTCCGCGCCCCGGCCCCCGCGCTCCACCGTGCTCGCGATCCGGGCGACGATCCCGCCGATCTCGGCGAGGAACGTGTCGGAGGATTTCCCCAACGCCCCTTCGCTGTGCGCGAGTTCGTGGCGGGCCCGGACGGGCTCGCCGCGGGCCAGGGCGCCCCAGGCACGCACCAGGTGCAGGGTGGCGCGCGAGGGCTCGCCCGCGGTCCACGGCGGCATCGGCGGCTGGACGGCCTGGGCGGTGAGTTCGTCCGCGGCCCGGAAGCGGCCGCGCAGTGCCTCCAGGAGCGCGAGTTCGACGAGGCAGTCCCGGCGCAGCGCGCCGTTGCCCGCGGCGCTCGCGGCCTTGAGCCCCCGGGTGAGGGACGCCTGGGCGGCCTTCAGGCTGCCGGCCCGCAGCTCTCCGCCGCCCCGCACGGTCAGGATGAGGGCCGGGATCTCGGGGCGCTCGGCCAGCAGGGCGTGCGGCACGTGCGGTGCCGCCGCCTCCGCGTCGGCCGCGGCGGCCCCCGCGCGGCGCGGATCGTGGCCGCGCAGCCGTGCCATCCGGATCACGCCGTGGGTGAGCCGGCACCGTGCGGCGCGGTCGTCCTCGCCCTGCGGCAGCCGGTCGAGGAGTTCGGCGGCCCGTTCCAGGTTCCTGGTGCACGCCTGGTCGTCCCTGCGGGTCCTTGCGACGGCCGCCGCGAGCAGCGCGGACTCCGGTTCCTCGGCGGGCGGTTCGTCGGGCGGGTGCCGGCCCGTGTCGACGGGCAGCCGGGTCCTGGCCAGGCCGAGCACCTGCCCGATCGCGAGGTGGTGGACGATGAGCCGGGCCGCCTCGTCCCCGTCGCCCGCGGCGAACAGGTGCCGTACGGCGTCGGCGAGCAGACCGCACCCGGCGAGCCACGCCGCGGCCGTGCGGTGCAGGGGCGCCACGAGTCCGGGCGTCTCGTGCCGCAGGCAGGTGCGCAGCACGTCGGCGAACATCTGGTGGCAGCGGTACCAGCCCTGCCCCACGGGCCGCAGGAAGGAGTTCTCCCTGACGAGTCCCGCGAACAGGGCGCCGTCGGTGTCGCCCGCGAGTTCGGCGGCCAGCTCGGCGTTCACCCGGTCCAGGATGCTCGTCGTCAGGAGCAGTCTGCGCATGCCGGGCGACTGCTGGTCGAGCACCTCCTCGACCAGATAGCTGGAGATCGCCTCGTCGTCCCCCGCGAGCTCCGCCACGAACCGTTCGGGGTCGCCGCGCCGCTCCATGGACATCGCGGCGAGCCGAAGGCCCGCGGCCCAGCCGTCCGCGCGCCGCCGCAGGGTGCTCACCGTCTGCTTCGTCACGTCGATGCCGTGCTGGGCCAGGAGGGCCGTCGCCTCCCGGTCGTCGAAGGCGAGGTCCGCGGTGCGTACTTCGGCGACCTCGCTGGTGAGCCGCCCGCGGTACAGGTGCAGGGGCGGGTCGCGGCGGGCGAGCACCACGAGGCGCAGCTTGTCGGGGGCGTGCCGCAGCAGGTGCGTGACGCCGCGGGCGATCGGTGAGTCGAGGGCGGGCTGGAAGTCGTCGAGGACGAGGACCGACGGCTCCGGCTGTCCGTTCAGGCAGGTCGCGAGGGTCGCGACGAGCAGCGGACCGTCGTCGCTCGCGGCCGGTTCGGGTACCGCGACGCCCGCGGCGTGCAGCGCGCCGAACACCCGCTGCCAGAACACGCCGGGGTGCTCGGCGGGCCCGTCACAGGTGACCCAGGCGAGCGGCCAGGGCGGGCGCCGGGTGTGCGCCCACTCCAGGGCGAGGGCCGTCTTGCCCGCGCCCACGGGGCCGACCACCACGGTGAGCGGGCCCCGCACGCCCCTGGCCAGTTGGTCGGTGAGGCGGGGGCGCGGCACGATCCAGCCGGGCAGCGCGGGCACGGAGTCGCTCTGCTCCGCGCCTGTTTCGCCGTCCGGTGTGCGGTGTGACCCCTCGGCCATGGTGCCCCCTCGCTCTCGCAGCGCAGTGGACCCGCTCCGTTGCGGCAAGTGTGGGGGCGGGGGCACTGCGTCCGGCACATGCCAAGCGCCATCTCACCCGGGTGAAGTTCCGGTGTGAGACGGCGCGTCGACAACGAGGGGGCCCTGTGGGCCGTCCGGCGACTACTTGGACTGGAGAGCCTCGACCAGCTCCTCCTCCCGGTCCTTGGTGAGAGAGGTGTGGATCACGGTGGGAGCGAAGGGGCGCAGCGCGTCCTGCACCCGGTCGGGTGTGGTGCGCCTGACGAGCGTGAAGAGGGCGGCGCGACCGGGTTCGAGGGCGCGTGCGGTCTCCTTGACGAAGGCGTCGTTGATGCCGATGTCGGTGAGCTTGCCCGCGGCGGCTCCGGTGGCCGCGCCCACGGCGGCGCCGAACACGGGCATCAGGAAGAGCATTCCGAACAGCGCGCCCCACAGGGCGCCGCCCGCCGCGCCCGCTCCGGTGGTGCTGTGCGTCTGGTGGACGTGCAGTTTTCCGTCCATGGTGCGCCAGGCCACCACGGCGTCCTCGAGCTCGAGCAGTTCCTGCCGGGACAGTTCGCCGGCCAGGCGCAGCACCGATTCGGCCTTTTCCTTGTCCGAGAATCCGAGTACGACGAGTTCGGCCATCAGGTCCTCCTGGGACGGTTGCCGGGTTTGGGTACGGGAGTGGGTCCGGGGGCGGCCGGATCGCCCAGGCGCTCGGCCGCGGCGGCGAGTTCGACGGCCACGGGCTCCAGGGCCTCCTCGGTGAGGAAGCCCTCGGCGACGGGCACCCCGCCCGCGTCCCTGACCGCCTTGCGCAGCTGCTTCGCCCAGACGTGTTCGAGCAGGATGTACGCCGCCGACGTGCCCGGGTCCTGGGCCTCGGCCATCTCCCTGATGTCGCCGGTGCTCAGCCCGAACGCGTTGCCCTCGGCCATGCTCGGATACGCGTCCCGCACGGCGCGGATCCGCTCCCGGGAGATGCCGAGCAGCGCGGCGACGGTCTCACCCATCCCCTCCTGCTGGAAGTCGAGGGAGAACAGGCCACCACCGGGCTCCTTGCTGACGAAGAGCACATCGAGGACGCGGATCTGTTCCTTCGCCTCGAGAATCGCCAGTTCCTCAACGATGCGCCCCTCGAACTTGGCGTCGGGCCCGAACTCGATGGTGAGCAGCTGCACCGGTCCGATGACCGCCATGGCGTCTCCCTCCGACTGTCGACGGAATCTCCACCGGCATCACATCGTCGCCGCCCGCGCCACGCGTCACCCGCCGCAGGTGAGCAACCGGGCGCGGACCGCGGCGACGCTGGCCGCTGGAGGTGCCACGCCATGAGCGATGAACAGGCCCCAGGACCCGGCGAAGCCGCGTCCGGCCCACCGTCCGCCACCGATTCGGAACTGGAACGGCTGCGCGCCGAGGTCGAGGTACTGCGCGATCGCGCCGGCACCCAGCGCAGGCGCCACGCCCGGACGTTCGCGGTGCGGCGCACGATCGCCGCGATCCTGATCGCGCTCGTCGCGGTGCTCGCGGTCACCTCCGTGGTCGGCGTGTGGGGTTCGCGGACCACCCTGAACACGGACCGCTGGGTCTCCACGGTGGGCTCGTTGCCCGAGGACCCGAAGGTGAACGCCGCGGTCTCCAAGTACCTGGCGGACGAGATCTTCAACCAGCTCGACGTGGAGCAGCGGCTGTCCGACGCGCTGCCGCCGCGCGCCTCGTTCCTGGCCGGCCCGGTGACGGGTGCCGTGCACGACTTCATGCACAAGAAGATCTCGGAGCTGATCGCGAACGAGCGGTTCCAGGAGCTGTGGCGGACCACGAACCGGTTCGCGCACGAGCGCATCGTCGCCCTCCTGGAGAAACGCAACGAGAACATCAAGGTGAAGGGCGACACGGTCACGCTCAACCTGCTGCCCGTGGTCAACAATCTGCTGGGCGCCCTGGAGACCGAACTGCCGTCCGTCTTCGGCAAGAAGATCAGCCTTCCGACGCTGTCCTCCGGGGAGCTGCCGCCCGGTCTGCACCAGCGGATCGAGAAGGCGATCGGGAGGGACCTGCCGGAGAACTTCGCGCAGATCCGCCTCTACAACCGGCACGAGCTCGGCGGGCTCCAGGACGCGGTCCTGCTGTTCAAGAAGGCCGTCGTCGGTCTGCTGATCGCCGTCCCGGTCCTCCTCGCCCTCTCCCTGTGGGTGTCGCCGAACCGGCGCCGCACCCTGCTCCAGCTCGGCCTGTGGCTGGTCGTGTCGGTCACGGTGCTGACGGCCGTACTACGCGGCGTACGCGACCAGTTGCTCGGCCAGATGCCGGAGGGCGTCTACCGCGACGGACTGCGCTCGGCACTGTTCACCGTCTTCACGACGCTGCGGGAACGGGGCGACCAACTGCTGTGGCTCGGCGTCGCCATCGCCGTCCTCTGCTATCTGATCGGCCCCGGACGGCTGCCGTCCGCGCTGCGCAGGTGGACCGCGCAGGGCGCCCGTGCCACGGGCCACGGGGTCGCGAGGGCGAGCGAACACCTGGGAAAGGACCGGCAGTTGAGGCCTTGGCTGGCCCGGCACGTGGACGTACTGCGTGTCGGCGGGGCCGTCGTGGCGGCCCTGGTCTCGATCCTGCTGTCGTCGTGGACCGCGCTGCTCGTCATCGCCGTGCTGCTCGCCGCCTACGAGATCGCGGTCACGCTCGCGGCCCGCGCCGGGAGCTCACCCCCGGAAGGTGAGGCGACCCCGCGACCCCCTGCCGAGACTGGCGCCCCGGGCTGACCCAGGAGCACGTGGAGGGTTCACATGAAGAAGGAATCGCGCGTCGGGCCGACCGGCGACGGAAGCGGACGCTCGCGCCTGTGGGGCCCGTACCTGAGCGAGCGGCAGTGGGGAACGGTGCGCGAGGACTACAGCCCGGGCGGCGACGCGTGGTCGTACTTCCCGCACGACCACGCCCGTTCGCGCGCCTACCGGTGGGGCGAGGACGGGCTCGGCGGGCTCTGCGACGACAAGCAGCGGCTATGTCTCGCGGTCGCCCTGTGGAACGGCCGCGACCCCATCCTCAAGGAGCGCGCCTTCGGCCTGACCAACGCGGAGGGCAACCACGGCGAGGACGTCAAGGAGTACTACTTCTACCTCGACGCCACGCCCAGCAACTCCTACCTGAAGTACCTGTACAAGTATCCGCAGGCCCCGTACCCGTACAACGACCTCGTGGCCGTCAACGGCGGGCGTTCCCGGCAGGAGTTCGAGTACGAGCTGCTAGACACCGGGATCTTCGCCGAGCAGCGGTACTTCGACGTGACGGTGGAGTACGCCAAGGCGGACCACGACGACATCCTGATGCGGATCACCGTCGACAACCGGGGCCCTGAAGAGGCGACGCTGCACGTGCTGCCGACGCTGTGGTTCCGCAACACCTGGTCGTGGGGCGAGCACTCCGCCGCGACGCAGAAGCCGGTGCTGCGGGCGGCCGAGGGCTCGCGCTCCACGCGCACGATCCGCGCCGACCACCCGGAGCTCGGCAGCTACGACCTGCGCTGCGACGCCTCGGCCGAGCTGCTGTTCACGGAGAACGAGACCAACAGCGAGCGGCTGTTCGGCTCGCCCAATGCCTCCCCCTACGTCAAGGACGGCATCGGCCGGTACGTGATCGAGGGCGAAGAGGGGGCCGTCGATCCGGCGCACCAGGGCACGAAGGCCGCCGCCCACCACATGCTCACCGTGCCCGCCGGCGGGTCCGAGACGTTGCGGCTGCGTCTCGGGCCCGCCGGTGCCCAGCTCTCCCTGGCCCGCGGCTTCGACTCGGTGTTCCGCGACCGGATCGCCGAAGCGGACGCTTTCTACCGGGAGTTGACGCCGAAGAACACGGGTGAGGACGAGGCGCGGGTGATGCGGCAGGCGCTCGCCGGGATGCTGTGGTCCAAGCAGTACTACTCGTTCGACCTGGAGACGTGGCTCGCCGAGCACAACATGACGCCGTGGAGCATGCCGCGGCCCGGCGTGCGCAATCGCGAGTGGTTCCACATGGTCAGCGACGACATCGTGTCCATGCCGGACAAGTGGGAGTACCCGTGGTTCGCGGCCTGGGACCTCGCCTTCCACGCGGTGGCCCTGTCCGTCGTCGACATCGACTTCGCCAAGCAGCAGATCGAACTCCTGCTGCGGGACTCCTTCCAGCACCCCAACGGGCAGATCCCGGCCTACGAGTGGAGCTTCGGCGACGTCAATCCGCCGGTGCACGCCTGGGCCGCCTACTTCGTGTACACGGTGGAGAAGCAGACCACCGGCCACGCCGATCACGCGTTCCTGGAGAACACCTTCCAAAAGCTCCTGACGAACTTCACCTGGTGGGTCAACCGCAAGGACCCGACCGGCCGCAATGTCTTCCAGGGCGGCTTCCTCGGCCTCGACAACATCGGCGTCTTCGACCGCAGCGCGCCCCTGCCCACCGGCGGCTCCCTGGAACAGGCCGACGGCACGGCGTGGATGGCCCTGTACTGCCAGTCGATGCTGCAGATCGCCCTCGAACTCGTCGAGCAGAACGAGTCGTACGACGACCTGGTCCTGAAGTTCGTCGAGCACTATCTGTGGATCTCCGCGTCCATGGACCGGCTCGGCGACCTCGGCGACGAACTCTGGGACGAGGAGGACGGGTTCTTCTACGACGTGCTGCGGCTGCCCGACGGGGAGGCGGTGCGGCTGAAGGTCCGCTCGATGGTCGGCCTGCTGCCGCTGTGCGCGTCCACCGTCTTCCAGCCGCAGCAGCTGGAGCGCCTCGACGGCCTCGGTGAGCGCTTGCGGCGGTTCGCATCGCGCCATCCGTCCCTGTCCGTGACGCTGTCGCAGGCCCAGGCCGGGAAGGCGGGCGGGCCCCGGCTCCTGTCCGTCGTCGACGAGAAGAAGCTGGTGCGCGTCCTGTCCCGGGTGCTGTCGGAGGACGAGTTCCTCAGCCCGTACGGGATCAGGGCGCTGTCCAAGTACCACGAGAAGAACCCCTACACGTTCACGGTGCACGGGCAGGAGTACACGGTCGGCTATCTGCCCGCCGAGTCCGACACCGGCATGTTCGGTGGGAACTCCAACTGGCGCGGCCCGGTGTGGATGCCGATGAACGCCCTCGTCATCCGGTCGCTGCTGCATCTGTACGGCTTCTACGGCGACGAGCTCACGGTCGAGTGCCCGACGGGCTCCGGGGTGCGCATGAACCTCTTCGAGGTCGCGGAGGAGATCTCCACGCGGCTCGGCCGCATCTTCCTGCGCGACGAGGAAGGGAACCGCCCGGTGTACGGCGGGCAGGCGCTCTTCCGTGACGACCCGCACTGGCGCGACCTCATCTCCTTCTACGAGTACTTCCACGGCGACAACGGGGCCGGCATCGGCGCCTCGCACCAGACGGGGTGGACGGGGCTCGTGGCGGCCCTGACGAAGATCTTCGGCACGCTCGGCCCCGACGCCTTCCGACCGCGCACCACCAGGAGGTAGCAGCGATGGCCGCTTTGCCGGCACAGCCCGTGATCCACGAGGTCAACACCCGTGTGTGGCTGCGGGAGACGGGACGCAGGCTCGGCCGCGAGATCGGCCTCGCGGACGTGCCCAAGGACATCTGGGACGAGATCACCCCGTCCGGAGTCGATGTCGTCTGGCTGATGGGCGTGTGGGAACGCAGCCCGCAGGGGCGCGCCATCGCCCTCCAGAACCCTTCGCTGCGGGCCGCGTTCCAGGCGGCCGTCCCCGGCATCGGCGAGCAGGACATCGCGGGCTCCCCGTACTGCATCCGCCGTTACGAGGTGGACGGGGCGCTCGGCGGGGCCGTCGGCCTCACCGCGGCGCGCGCCGAACTGGACCGCCGCGGCGTGGGGCTGCTGCTCGACTACGTGCCGAACCATGTGGCGCCCGACAACCCGTGGGTGGGCGAGTACCCGCAGCTGTTCGTGGGCGGCGACGCCGAGGACCTGCGGCGGGACCCGGACGGCTTCCTCGACACAGGGCGCGCGGTGCTCGCGCGGGGCCGGGACCCGTTCTTCCCGCCGTGGCCCGACGTCGTCCAACTCAACGCGTTCGCACCGGAGTTGCGGCGCTCGACCATCGAGATCCTCGACCACATCGGCCGGTTCTGCGATGGCGTGCGCTGCGACATGGCGATGCTCATGACGAACGACGTCTTCGAGCGCACCTGGGGCGAGCGGGCCGGGAAGCGTCCCTCGGAGGAGTTCTGGGTCGAGGTGATCGGCGCGGTGCACCGCGAGCGCCCGGACATGATCTTCGCCGCGGAGGCGTACTGGGACCTCGAATGGACGCTCCAGCAGCAGGGCTTCGACTTCTGCTACGACAAGCGGCTCTACGACCGGATCCTCGCCCACGACGCCGCGTCCGTGCGGGCCCATCTGCACGCCGACGTGACGTACCAGCGCGGGCTCGTCCGCTTCCTGGAGAACCACGACGAACCGCGGGCCGCGCACACCCTGGCCCCGGACAAGGAGCGGGCGGCGGCCGCGCTGATCGCCACGCTGCCCGGCGCGACGCTGTGGCACGAGGGTCAGTTCACGGGGCGCCGCGTGCAGCTGCCGGTGTTCCTCGACCGGCGCCCCGAGGAGCCGGCCGACGACGAGCTGCGCTCCTTCCACGAGCGGCTGCTGTCGGCCGTGCACGTCAGCGGCATGCGCACGGGGAGCTGGCGGCTCCTCGACTGCGCGGGCTGGCCGGACAACGACTCGGCGGAGGCGCTGGTCGCGTCGTGCTGGACGGGTCCGGCGGGCCGCTTCCTGACGGTGGTCAACCTCTCCGACCACCGGGCACAGGGCCGGATCCGCCTCCCGTGGTCCGAACTGGGCCCGGACACCTGGCAGTTGACAAGCCTCCTCGGCACGGACCGCTACGAACGCGCGGGCGCGGAACTCCTGGAGAGCGGGCTGTACGTGGACCTGCCGGCGTGGGGAACGCACCTGCTGGCGGCCTCTTAAGCCCCTCCGGCGATTGAGGAGCGGGGCCCGGGGCAGAGCCCCGCAACCGGGCCCCCCGGACCCCGCCACTCAATCGCCGCGGGGGCTTACCGGCGTAACCGACCACTCCACCCCCGCCCGCTCCCGAAACGCCTCCACCGCACTCTCCACCGTGGGATGGAACGCCTCCGGCCCGAACGTCCGGGCCAACCCGTACCGCTCGATCTTCCGCCGCACCGGGTCCTTCATCTCGGCGAACACCAGCTCCACCCCCCGCTCGCGCAGCGCCTCGTGGAGCTCCTCCAGAACATCCGCCGCGGTCGTGTCCACATCGGTCACCGGCTCCGCGGCAACCACCACGCACCGCGGCTCGACCGCCTCGCGTACCGCCCCCCGCACCTCGTCGCGGAACGACTTCGCGTTGGCGAAGAACAGTGGCGCGTCGAAGCGCAGCAGCACGAGCCCCGGCAGGAGCTGCGCGCCGGGATGCGAACTCACGTCGTGGTAGCCCTCGAGCCCCGCCACCCGCCCGAGCACCGCGCTGTACGGCCACCACGCGCGCCGGAAGACGTTCAGGATCGACAGGCCGACCGCGACCGCGATCCCGGGCAGCACACCGAGCAGCGCGACGCCGAGGAACGCGGCCATGCACAGCCAGAACTCGGCCTTGCGCTGCCGCCACAGCCGCCCCGCGCCCGAGAGGTCGGCCAGCGAGAGCGACGCCGTGATGACGACGGCGGCGAGCGCGGGCTGCGGCAGATTGCGGAAGAGGCCGGGCAGCAGGACGAGCATCAGCAGGATCAGCGCCACACCCACGAGACCGGTCAACTGCGTCTTGGCGCCCGCCCGTTCGGCCACCGCGGTCCGCGATCCGCTGGTGCTCACGGGGAAGCCCTGGAAGAGACCCGCGGCCGCGTTCGCCGCGCCGATGGCGATCATCTCGTCGTTGCCGCGGACCTCCTGGCCGGTGCGGTTCGCGAACGCGGTGGCGTTGGAGATGGTGTCGGCGAGGGAGACCAGGGCGATGCCGAGGGCGCCCACGAACAGCGGGCCGAGGTCGTCCCAGCGGATGTCGGGGACGGTGAACGGCGGCAGCCCCTTCGGCAGCCGGCCGACCAGCTTCACCCCGTGCTCCCCGAGGTCGAACGCGACGGTCGCGCCGATGGCGAGCACCACCATCACGAGGACGGCGGGCACCTTCGGAAGCAGCCGCTGCAACAGCACGACGAGCGCGATGCAGCCGCCGCCCACGGCCACTGCCGCCGGCACCGCCGCCCCGTCGGCCAACCCCCGTACCAGCGCGTCGACTTCATCGATCAGGCCGTCCGCGTCCGTGGAGAACCCGAACAGCTTCGGAAGCTGGCCGATGAGGATGGTCAGGGCGAGCCCGTTCATGTAGCCGATCATCGTGGGCTTGGAGATGAGGTCGGCGATGAAGCCCAGGCGCGCGACGCCCGCCAGCATCGTGATCGCCCCGACCATCAGGGCGAGCACCGAGGCGAGGGCGACCGCTCGATCGCTGTCGCCGCCCGAGGCGACCAGCGGCAGGACGGTCGCCGCGATCATCGGCCCGAGCGAGGAGTCCGGGCCGAGGACGAGGATCCGGGACGGCCCCGCGACGGCGTACGCGAGCAGACACATCACCGACGTATAGAGCCCGGTGATCGCCGGCAGCCCGGCGAGCTCGGCGTACGCCATGCCCTGCGGCACGAGCAGCGTGGTCAGGACGACGCCGGCGACGAGATCCTTGACCAGCCAGGAACGCCGGTAGTTGCGCAGCGTCCGCACACCTGGCGGCATCGGCAGGGACTTGGGCACCGCGAGATCACCTCCGCCGCACGTTCAGCCTGCCCGGTCCGTGCCCCACCGATCCGTCACTACAGCGTGTCCCGCTTCACCACGCACAGGCCCCAGATCACGAGCGCGTTCATCGCGATCAGCGTCAGGGACCAGAAGGGGTAGTACGGGATGGAGAGGAAGTTGCCGATCATGACCAGTACGGCGACGACCACGCCGAGCACCCTGGCCCACTTCATCGCGACGAACAGGCCGAAGCTGACGACCACGGCGACGATGCCGAGGAGCAGATGGATCCAGCCCCAGGTCGTGAGGTCGAACTGGAAGGTGTACTCGGGCGTGCTGAGGAAGACCTTGTCCTCCAGAACCGCCATCAGACCGCGGAAGAAGCCCATGGTCCCCACGATGAAGAGCATGACCGCCGCGAAGATGGTCAGCCCGCCGGCGGCCGCTTCCCTCGCGCCGCCCATGCCGTGTTGCGAAGTGGTCGAGGTGGCCATCACAGGACCCCCAAGGGTTGAGGATGGTGCCGGTTGCACCGCTGTGCCGCCGAGTGTCATGGCCCGGAGGAGCCGCGGTCGTCACCCTCCGGGGGTGACGACCGGGCGGGGCACCGCGCGGAGGCTGTCGGGGATCCGGCCCGCGAGCTGAAGCGAGGCGATGAGCGTGGCAAGCACTCCCGAGGCGGCCGACGGCCGAGGGCCCGTACCAGAAGCCGGAACCGGCCCGGACCGGAGCCGGCAGCGCCGCATTCTCGCGCCGCTCGCATTGGCCCAGTTCATCTGCAGCTTCGCAGGGTCGAACATGAACGTGATGATCCAGGACATCAGCAAGGACCTGGACACCACCGTGCAGGGCGTACAGACAGCGATCACCATCTTTCTGCTGGTCATGGCGGCGCTGATGATCCCGGGCGGGATCCTCGCCGACCGCTACGGCCGCAAGCGCTGCCTCGTCGTCGGACTCTCGATCTACGGGGTCGGGGCGCTGATCAGCGCGGCGTCGCCGGGCCTCGGCGTGCTGATCCTGGGCAACTCGATCCTGGAGGGCATCGGCACCGCCCTGCTGATCCCCCCGGTCTACATCCTCACCACCCTCCTCTTCACCGAAGTGACGGGCCGGGCCAAGGCGTTCGGCACGATCATGGCCTTCGCCGGCATCGGCGCCGCCATGGGACCGCTCCTCGGCGGTCTGATCACGTCGGCGATCAGCTGGCGGGCGGCGTTCGTGTTCCAGGCGCTGGTGGTGGCAGTCATCATCGTGCTGAGCCGCAAGCTCGAGGACCCGCTCCCGGCCGACCCCTCCCTCGACTTCGACACTGTGGGCGCGATCCTGTCGGCGACCGGACTCGTCCTCGTGGTCTGCGGGATCCTCGCCGCGGACGACAACCTCTGGCTCATGGGCGGGCTGCTGCTGGCCGGCGCGCTGGTCCTGGTGGCGTTCTTCCGCTGGATCCGCAGGCGGGAACGGGCCGGCGCCCAACCCCTCCTCACCACCTCGCTGTTCCGCAACCGGACGTCGAACCTAGGCCTGATCACCCAGCACACCCAGTGGCTTGTGCTCATGGGGGTGTCTTTCGTGGTCGCCGCCTACCTCCAGGTCGTCCGCGGCTACAACGCCATCGACACCGGCATCATCTTCACCGCGTCGACCGTGGGCCTGCTCATCAGCTCGCTCGGCGCGGGGCGGTTCGCCAAGCGCCGCTCACAACGCACCCTGATCATGGCCGGTTTCACCGTGACGGTGTGCGGCATCGGCGTGCTCCTGGCCGTGGCGAACGCCTCGTCGAAGGCCTGGGCCTCCACGCCGGGACTGCTCTTGATCGGCCTGGGCGTCGGCCTCATGCTCACGCCCTCGGTCAACGTGGTGCAGTCCAGCTTCTCCGAGGACATGCAGGGCGAGATCTCCGGTCTGTCCCGCAGCGTGTCCAACCTCGGCTCCTCCGTGGGCACGGCGCTCGCCGGCACGATCCTCGTCGCCGACCCGTCCGCGGGCCCGTACGCCGTCTCGCTGATGGTGCTCGCGGTGATCGGTCTCGGCGGCCTCGGCGCGGCGGCACGGCTGCCACGGACATCGCCGGTACCGGCGGCGGCGCCCCCGGCACCGGACCCTCACCCGTAATCGCGGTCGTACGACACGGCGCTGCGGACCACGAGGTCCTGCAGCGCCGCCCGATGCTTGCTGAACGGTATCCAGAGCAGCCCCAGGGGGAAGGTCACCGACACCGCCGCCCGTACGAGGGCCCGCACCGTCCGCAGCCGCCGCCCCGCCCGGTCGCTCACGCACACGCCAAGGAGCCGGTCTCCGGGCGTGGCCCCGACCACCGCCCACGAGCCGCCGAGGTAGCAGACGGCGAGGGTCCAACCGATCGGCCCGGCAATCCAGTTGGGCACGTCCGGCACCTGGAACGGCGGCCCGACGACCATCAACCGCGCACAGCCGGCGCCGAGTTGGACGGTCAGACCGATGAGGGCGAGCACGAGCGCGTCGACCACGGCGGCGAGGCCACGCGAGACGATTCCTGCGGGACGGGCGCGGCGGGCGGGTCGGCTGTCGGCCGCGGTCACGGTCACGGGGAGCGCTCATCCGACGGCGCGGCACGCCGCAGCATCCTGTCGGCGAACCGGTTGACGCTCCGGTCCCCGCGCTGCCCGAGCACCCGCACCGCCTCGGCCGCCTCGACGGTGAGCCCTCCCCCGGTGTCCCGCACGATCCGCCCGAGATCGATCTCCCGCAGCACGCCACGGGTGATCCCCACCAGGTCGAACCGGGCGAGCACGGCGTCGACGTCGAGTCTGGCGGCGATGTGGTCGACGTCCACGCGGGCGACGATGCGGTCGACATCGACGCGCGCCGCGATCCGGTCCACGTCCACGCGCCCGGCGACGCGGTCCACGTCGACGCGGTCGGCCACGCCGTCCACGTCGACGCGGCGGGCGACCCGGTCCACATCGACGCGGTCGGCGATGGCGTTGACGTCGACGCGGGCGGCGACGGCTGCCACGTCCACCCGCGCGGCGATCGCGTCGACGTCCACCCGGCCGACGACCGCCGCCACGTCGAGCCGTTCGGCGATCCGGTTCACGTCCACGCGGTCGACCAGCTCGTCCAGGTCGAGGCAGTCGAGCACCGCCCCGACCGACCGCCGGACCACGACCCGCGGCACCTTCCCCAGCACTTCGAGCACACCGAACACCCCCCGCGCCATCCGACCCGCCACCGCCACCGCGCCGTCCGCACTCACCTCGACCATGCCGCGACCGAAGCAGCCGACCGCGCGCCCGGCATCCTCCGCGACGGGTGAGTGACACGGATCCGCGGACCCGCACCCCGTCGACGTAGGGCAACAGCCGTCACCCCGGGGGCAGTTCGGGCACCGGGCGGAGGTCCCCCGCGAAGCCGAACGCCACGCCGCGCTGCGCGGCCAGCAGCCGGGCGAGCCGCAACACACTGAGCCCGCTGACGCCCAGGTCGCGCGCGTGCCGCAGGTCGACCACGACGCCCGCACCACCGGACCTGATGGCCGCGTGCAACAGCTGCCCGATACGGGCCTCGGCGGCGGGTCCTATCGCCTCGTGCACCTCGATCACCACACAGTCCGCGACGCGCCGCAGTACAACGGGCGAGACGTCGGAACGGGGTGCCACGAGCTTCGGTTTGCGAGCCACGAGCGGAACGTTCCATGCCATGAATAAGTCCCCCCGAGTGCGCCGGACTTGGGAGAACAGCATCGTCACGCCGGACGGCGGCGGCATCGCTCCGCGAGGGTGAGGGGGTTCGACGGGATCGGCGACGACGGGTCCCGTCCGCACTGTTGATCATCGCCCGGGAGGTTCTTAGTCTCGACCCCGTCGCACCGTGGATACGTTCCCACGCCCCGCACGCCCCTGACGAAGGTGGAACACCGCATGAGTCACGCAGATGAGGCACAGCAGGACCAGCAGTCCCGGCAGGACCGGCAGGACCGGCAGGACCGGCAGGACCAGCGGGCACAGCACGCCGGCCCGAGCCGCCGCCGAGTGATCGGCGGCGCGGCCACGCTGGCCGTCGCCGCGACAACGTTGCCCACCGGCATCGCGTCCGCCGCCCCGGACCGGTCCGCCCCCTCCGACCTCGCCCGCTGGAAGAGACAAGCGGCCCGGGTGACGGTCACCCGCGACGACTGGGGCATACCGCACGTGGTGGGAAAGACGGACGCCGACGCGGTGTTCGGGATGATGTACACGCAGGCCGAGGACGACTTCAACCGCATCGAGCGCAACTACCTCGTCAGCCTCGGCCGCCTCGCCGAGTCCGAGGGCGAGAGCGCGCTCTGGCAGGACCTGCGCCAACGGCTGTTCATCGACCCGGAGGCGCTGAAGAAGGAGTACGCGAAGTGCCCGTCGTGGCTTCGCGCCCTGATGCGCGCCTGGGCCGACGGCCTGAACTACTACTTGGCGACCCACCCCGACGTACACCCCCGGGTGCTCACCCGCTTCGAGCCGTGGATGCCGCTGAGCTTCTCCGAGGGCAGCATCGGCGGTGACATCGAATCGGTGGCGCTGAGCCAACTGGAGGCGTTCTACGCGCAGCGCGAGGTTCCCTGGACGGACGAGGAACGCGGCCTGAAGTTCCGCGAACCGTCCGGTTCCAACGGCATGTCGATCGCCCCGGGCAACACCCGCGACGGCAACGCCCTCCTTCTGATCAACCCCCACACCAGCTTCTTCTTCCGCGCGGAACAGCACGTGACGAGCGAGGAGGGGCTCGACGTCTACGGCGCCGCGACCTGGGGCCAGTTCTTCATCTACCAGGGCTTCAACGAGAACACCGGCTGGATGCACACGTCGAGCGGCGTCGACAACATCGACGAGTTCGCGGAGACGGTCGAGCGCGCGTCGGACGGCACGTACACCTACCGCTACGGCAAGGACCAACGCCCCGTATCGGCAAAGGACATCACCCTCACCTCCCGCACGGAGAACGGCGGCACGGAGAGGCACACCTTCACGACGTACGCGACCCACCACGGCCCGATCGTCCGCGAGGCGGACGGCAAGTGGATCGCCTGCGCACTCATGAACAAGCCCCTGGAAGCCCTGAAACAAAGCTACTTGCGCACAACGACCCGCAACTACACCGAGTACATGAAGGTGGCGGAGCTGAAGGCCAACAGCTCCAACAACACCCTCTTCGCGGACTCGAAGGGTGACATCGCCTTCCTGATGCCGCAGTTCATGCCGGTCCGCGACGACCGCTTCGACTACATGAAGCCGGTCGACGGCAGCGACCCGGCCACCGACTGGCACGGCCTGCACACCCTGGACAGCATGCCGCAGGCGGTGAACCCGAAGAGCGGCTGGGCGTTCAACAGCAACAACTGGCCCTGGACGGCGGCCGGCGCGGACAGCCCGCACGCCTCCGACTACCCCCGCTACTTCGACAAGGCGGGCGAGAACCCACGCGGCCCGCACGCGACCCGCGTCCTCACATCCAGCCGGAACTTCACCCCCCAATCCCTCATCGAAGGCGCCTTCGACCCCTACCTGACGGCATTCGCCCGCCTCCTCCCGGGCCTGACGAAAGCCTGGGACAACCTCCCCACCGGCAACGCCCAGAAGCGCGAACTCTCGGCCCCCACCGCCCTGTTGCGCGACTGGGACCACCGCTGGTCGGCCGCGTCGAAGGCGACATCACTCGCGGTGTTCTGGGGCGAGGCGCTCTGGGCCCTGGTCTCCAAGGCGGCGGCGGACGCGGGCCTCTCGGTCTGGGACTACATGGCGGACCGCGCCACGGACGCCCAACGCCTCACGGCCCTCGAATCGGCGGTCGACCGCCTGACGCAGGACTTCGGCAGCTGGCAGGTCCCGTGGTCCGAGATCAACCGCTACCAGCGCAACGACGGCGCGATCACCCAGACCTTCGACGACACCGAACCCAGCTACCCGGTCCCCTTCACCTCCGCCCAATGGGGCTCCCTCGCCTCCTTCGGCGCGAAGCGCTACCCCGGCACGAAGCGCTACTACGGCACGAGCGGCAACAGCTTCGTGGCGGTCGTCGAATTCGGCCCGAAGGTACGCGCGTGGGCGGTCACGGCCGGCGGCGCCAGCGGCCACCCGGACTCCCCGCACTTCGGCGACCAGGTCAAGCGCTACGCGAGCGGGGACCTGCGGCCGGTGTACTTCTACCCGGAGGAGCTGGAGGGGCACGTGGAGCGGAGGTACCACCCCGGGGTATGACCCCGGTCGACAGGCACTCCCGGTGGCCCGAGCATGTGGGATATGCAGGCATCGGCACCCCACCACGGTTCGCGAGGACGGGCGCTCCCGCTGCTCCTGGTGGCGGCGGCGCCCGACGTGCCCCTGGAGTGGCTGGAGGAACTGGACGACCCCCGCTTCTCCTACCACCTCGCGCACACCGGCCACGAAGCCCTGCGTGACCTGTACCGCTACCAGCCCGACCTGCTCCTCCTCGGTCTTCATGTACGCGATCCGGGGCCCTGGGAGGTGCTCCAGCGGGTCCGGGAGATGACCGAGGATCTCCGCGTCATGGTGACCGCCCGGCGCTTCGACCGGGCGGATGCCCTGCGGGCCCTCGATGCGGGGGCCGACGACGTGCTCTGGCGCGACATGCCCGAGGGCCTCGCCAAGGCCGTCGTCATGGCCCGGCTGCGCCGCGCGACACCCGTGTCACCGCCCGAGCAGCTCCTGGAGGACGCGTGCCTCCGGCTCGACCTCGCGGCCCGCGAGGTCACCATGAGTGGCCACTACGTGCCACTGACGCCGCTGGAATTCGACCTGCTGCACGTCTTCGCCGGCAACCCCGGCCAGGTCCTGTCCCCGGAGCAGCTGCTGCGCCTCGCCTGGCGCGGCCGCTCCGGGGGCGACGCCCACAAGGTCAAGTACGCCGTCCTTCGCCTGCGCCGCGGTCTCGAGCGCGCCACGGGGCACAAGGCGCCCATCGAAACCGTGCGCGGAGTCGGCTACCGGTACGTTCTGCCCGGCCCGCACCCGGCATAGGCCCCGGGCCGAAAGTCCCCTCCCGCTCCCGCGAAACCGCTGCAACCGTCGCGCAACCTTCCTACGACCTCGCTGCTCCCTGGCACGCCCAGAGTCGAGGGCGTCACACGTTGATGTGCTTTCGCAGAAGCACCCAGGGAGGCCCCTTCCATGTCGCCGCGGCTCAGCATCGTCGTACCGTTCCAGAATGTCGAGCAGTACCTGGAGGGGTGCCTGCGGTCCATCGCGCTGCAGACCTTCGAGGACTTCGAGGCGATCCTCGTCGACGACGGCTCCACCGACGGGTCGACAACCCTGGCCTCCGAATACTGCCGCAAGGACCCGCGCTTCCGGCTCATCAGGCAGGAAGCCCACGGGCCGGGGCACGCACGGAACGCGGCGATCCGGGCGGCCGACCCCGAGGCCGAGTTCCTCGCCTTCGTGGACGGCGACGACGTCATCCCTGACTACGCGCACGAGCTGCTGATCAGCACGCTCGAGAACAGCGGATCCGACTTCGTGTCGGGCAACGTGCGGATGATGAACTCGCATGCGGTGTGGCCCTCGAACCTCCACCACGCGCACCTCAATCGCGACCGGCGACGTACACACATCACCCGCGATCAGGGTCTGATGTACGACCGGACGGTGTGGAACAAGGTCTTCCGCCGCTCGTTCTGGGACCGCGCGCAGATCACGTACCCCGAAGGTGTGCTCTACGAGGACATCTGGGTCAACCTCTACGCCCACTACAGCGCCGCGGCTGTCGACGTGGTCAGTACACCCGTGTACTTCTGGCGCCGCCGCGACGGGGGCGCCGCCCCGTCGATCACGCAGGCCAACCACGCGCTCACCAATGTGCGCGACCGCATCGCCGCGGTGCAGGAAGTGAGCCGGTACCTCGGCAGCCGTCCGGAGCCGGAGTTCGCGCAACACAAGCGCCGCTACGACGAGGCCGCGATCGGTGTCGACCTCATGCACCACCTCAACGCGATGCCCGAGGCCGACGAGGAGTGCCGCGCCTACTTCCTGGAGTACGCCAACGCGTATCTGGCCACCGCGGCCCCCGACGTCCTCGACGGGCTTCCCGCGACCACCCGGGTCAAATGGCATCTGGTGCGGGCGCGCAAGATGGACGGGCTGCTCGAAGTGCTGGAGTTCGAGCGCCGAGGCGGTCCCATCCCGGTCCGCCGCCGTTTCCGCCGGTACCTCGACTACCCGTTCCTCGGCGACCGCTCCGTGGGCGTGCCGCGCAGCGCGTACCGCCTGAGCCGTGAGTTCACGATGCGCGCCTCGCTCGCCTCGGCCCACTGGGAGGACGGGAAGCTGACGGTCACCGGGCGCGCCTACGTCCGCAACCTCAACATCCACAAGCGCCGCCACACCATCAAGGTCCTCGCGCTGCGGAACAAGAAGCTGGGCCGCCGCCCCCAGCTCGTGCGGGCGCGGACGACCTACACGCCGGAAGCCACCGAGTACTCGAACCAGAACCGCTACAACTACGACTGGGCGGGGTTCTCGGCGACGGTCGACCCCCGGCGCCTGAAGCGCGACGGCAAGTGGGTCGAGGGTGTCTGGGACGTGGGCGTCGGGACGGTGAGCCGGGGGCTGTACCGCCGCAAGGGCATCATCGCGGGCGACAACTGCACGGCCTCGCACCCGGCGCCGTTCTACGTGGAGAAGAACACCCGCGTAGTGCCGCTCTTCGTGGACGGCACGCTCAAGATCCGGGTCGAGCGGGTCCGCTGCCGGATCGAATCCCACAGCCTGCGCGGCAACCACGTGGAACTGCGCGGTGTGGCGCTGCTCGACGAGACCCCCGACGAGGGAACGCTGCGCCTGACCGGGCTCAGCGGCACGGGCCGGCACGAGGCTCCGGCCGTCTTCACCGCCGGCGGCAAGGGCTGGTGCCACTTCCGCGTGCGCGTGCCGCTGTCCGGGCTCGTCCCGTCGGCCGTCCGGAGCGACGGCGGATCCGAGCCCGTGGCCCCGACGTCGGGCACCACCGGCTGGAAGACCACGCTGCGCATCCCGGGCCGCGCGCGCCCCCTCCACCCTGTCGTCAACCCGGACGTGTCCGACGGCATCTATCCCGCACCGGACAGGGACGGCGCGGGCGCAGTGGGCCGCGAGGCCGTGGTGCACCGCAACGCTCAGGGCTTCCTGGTGTTCTTCGAGCGGGCCGCGGCCCCGGTGGCGGACTCCTGCGTCTGGGACGAGGACGGGACACTCACCGTCGAAGGGCACTTCCCCGGCTACGAGGGCCTGTCCGAGCAGCAGCGTGACCGGCTTCGCCTGGTGGTGAGGCCGCGGGCCGAGCGCGAAGAGCTCCTCTTCCCCGTGCGCTGCGTGGCAGGCCGCTTCCAGGTGCGAGTCGACCCGTCCCACGTGGAGAGCGTCAACGGCGTGGCGGCGCTCGCCACGGGACGCTGGGATTTCGACTTCCGTCTGGTGCGGCCCGGTGACGCCGATCCGCTCGACGTGCCGATGAAGGTGCACCGCGACCTCATCGCCCGGATGCCCGTGTCGGCCGACGTGGGCGGCCGCGACTACTCCGTGCAGACACAGCGGCACGACCGGTTCACTCTCCTTGCCCGTACCGGAATGCCCGTGGAGGGCCGCGGCCCCTACCGCCAGAAGCTGCTGCGCAACAAGCACTACCCGGCCTGCAGCAAGCAACCGCTCCGCGACGCCGTGCTCTTCGACAGCTTCCGCGGCACCCAGATCTCGGGCAGCCCCCGCGCCGTCTTCGACGAACTCGTCCGGCGCGGCACCGACCTGGAACTGCTGTGGGTTCTGCGCGACGATCAACTCGAGGCGCCCGCGGGTGCCAAGGCCGTACGCATGTGGTCGCCGGAGTGGCACGAGGCGTTGGCCCGCAGCCGATTCCTCGTCTACAACAACCACCTGCCCCGGTTCTTCCGCCGCCGCGAGGACCAGATCGTGGTGCAGACGTGGCACGGCACCCCGTTGAAGAAGATCGCCCACGACATCGACACCCTGCACTTCGCGGACAACGGCTATCTGGAGCGGCTGCCCACCGAGGTCGCCCAGTGGTCGATGCTGGTCTCGCCGAACTCCTTCTCCACACCGATCATGCGTCGCGCCTTCCGCTTCGAGGGCGAGCTGCTGGAGACCGGGTATCCGCGCAACGACATCCACCACCGGCCCGAAAGCGCCGAACGGGCCGAGCAGGTGCGACGTCGGCTCGGACTGCCGGAGGGCAAGCGTGTCGTGCTGTACGCACCCACCTGGCGGGACCACCTCGCGTACAGCGCGGGGAAGTACCGGCTCGACTTCCGTATCGACCTGGACGACGCCCGCCGGAAACTCGGCGACGACCACGTCCTGCTGGTCCGCCGGCACCCCAACGTGATCGACCCGGTGCCCGGAGCGGGAGACGGCTTCGTCTGGGACGTCACCGACTACTCGGACATGGCCGACCTGATGCTGATCACGGACGTGATGGTCACGGACTACTCCTCGCTGATGTTCGACTTCGCGAACACCGGCCGTCCGATGCTGTTCTTCACCTACGACCTCGACCACTACCGGGACACGCTGCGCGGCTTCTACTTCGACTTCGAACAGCAGGCGCCGGGGCCGCTGCTGTCCACGTCCGAGGAACTGATCGATTCCATCCGCGACGTCGACGGGCTGCAGGAGCAGTACGCCCTCGCGTACCGACGGTTCCAGCGTCAGTTCTGCGACTTGGACGACGGTCACGCGGCCGGCCGCGTGACCGACCGGATGCTCGCCGCCGCCGGGCGCGACACCGGACGGCCGGGCCGGCCCGCGCTCGTGCCGCACCACCGCGACGAGGCCGCGCTTCCGGCGCACGCCGAACGCGTCGCCGCCTGACCACGGGCCACGGCCCGTGCCTCCCCTTCGTACCGCACAGACTTCCCAGCAGAGGAGCCCTTCCATGGCGACCATGTCCAGCAAGGGCCGGCGTATGTTCACCGGCACCGACACCTCGGGGGAACTCCCCGTCGAGTACCGGTTCCGCCCGGCCAGGAACGGCAACCGACACCTCGTCGTCGTCTTCGCCAACTTCAACGCACCTAACGACTACGGCTGGTCCAACGGTGTCCTGGACAACCTGCGCGCCAACGTCCTGTGGATCCGCGACCGCTTCGACGGTCACAACAGCTACTACTTGTGCGGGAACGGCGACTTCGCCGTCGAGCGTTCCGTCCTCGCCACCGTCGACCGCTTCCTCGACGCGTTGGGACTCACCCGCGACAGCTGCACGCTACTGGGCAGTTCCAAGGGCGCGAGCGCGGCGCTCCACTACGGGTTGGCGCACGGCTTCAAGAACATCGTGGCCGCCGCGCCGCAGTTCTCGATCGGGACGTACGTACGGGAGGTGCACCCCCGCACCGCCCGCGCCATGATGGGCGACGACTTCGGCGAGGACGACGTGCGGGAGCTCGACGCGCGCCTGCCGGATCTGGTCCGAGCGGAGCGTCATCGCGGCGCGAACATCTACCTGCTGTCCTCCCCCGCCGATGCGCAGTACGACTCCCAGATCAGGCCCCATCTGCTGCACTTCGACGGCTACGACAACTTCAACTTCATCTTCACGGACTCGCCCTTCGTGCCCGACCACACGCGTGTCGCCGGCCGCAACGTCCCCGTCGTCATCGGCATCCTCAACCTCCTCATCGACGGCATCGCCCCACGCATCGGCTTCGTACGCAACGGATACGAGGACCCCGCGGCCGACCGCACGGCCCTCGACACCTACCTCGAAGCCACCGCCGCCCCCGGCACCTGGGTCTCTCCGCCGGTGGTGACGACCCTCGCGTCCGGCGAGACCGTGAACTTCATGGGCACGGCTCGCGAAGCCGTCACGGTGCAGTTCTGGGAGAACGGCCGTTACGTGGGCAAGACCGGCGTCGGCGCCGACGGCACCTGGGCATGGAAGCGTGACACCACCTGGCCCCCAGGACGGCACACGCTGAGGACCTTCGCGACGAACGCCCACGGCGTCGAATCCGAGCGCACCACGGTCACGTTCACCGCCGAGGCCGTGGACGCCCACGTGTGACGCGGCGACCGCCTCCCTCAGCCACCGTCCAGCACCCCTTGAATCAGCTCCGCCGCCCGCCCCGCCCCTCCCTCCGCACGGAACCGTCGTCCCATCCCGGCCGCGGCCCCCGCCATCCCCGCGTCCCCCAACACCCGCTCCACCGACGCCCGCAGCGCGGCGGCCGGGACGGGGCGGTGGGAGAGGGGCTGGCGGAGGACCACCGCCGCGCCGCGCTCTGCCACCGACCGGGCGATCAGCAGTTGCTCCACCTGTTGCGGGACGACCACGAGGGGCACCCCGCAGTGGAGGGACTCGAGCGCGCTGTTCATGCCGCCGTGGGTGACGAACACCGATGCCTCGCGCAGGACCGCGAGTTGAGGGACCGTACGGCGGGCGAGGGTGTTCGGTGGTGTGGCTCCCAGGTCGGCCGGGTCGACCGCGCTGCCGGTGGCGAGGACCACGCGGACGGGGAGGTCTCCGAGCGCGGCGCAGCAGGTGCGGAAGAAGGACGCCCCGCCGTCGTGCAGCGTCCCGAGCGAGACCAGGACGACCGGATCGCCGCCCGACAGGTGGGCGGAGAGTTCGGGGTCCAGCGGTGTGGACACGGCGTCCGGGGTGACGGTCGGGCCGGTGAAGCGGCAGCCGGCGTCCAGGCGCGGGTCGGGTGCCTGGAGTTCCTCGGGGATCGGGAAGAGCGTGAGGTCGCCGCGCAGCGGCAGCATCGGTGAGGGCGGGACGGCGGCCGTTCCGAACTCCTTGACCAGCGCGCGCCGGGCCCGCAGCGCGGCGGGCATGTCGCGCAGGGTCGGGCCGATGACCATCAGGTTCTCCCGCACCGTGAGGGCCTTCACCGCGTCGGTCCCGACGAGGAACGTCGTCATGAAGGACACCGTGGGCAGGCCCAGGGTGGTGGCGGCCAGCCGGCCCCAGAGCGCGTTCGAGTCGTGCATCAGGGCGGTCGGGCCCAGCGCTCTCGCCTGTTCGACGACGAACGGGACAAGCACCGAGCACGCCCTCAGCACCTTCACCACCACCCCCACACTGCTGCCGACCCTGGTGGCCTCCGCGATGTCACGGGACGTCAGCACGCCCTCGGGGTAGGGCACGAACCTCGCGCCCGTGGCCCGGATGCGGTCCTCGAACTCGGCGTCGCACAGGTGGACGACGTCGACTCCGGCGCCGACGAGCTCGGTGACGACGGGGAGGGTGGGATTGACGTGTCCCGCGGCCGGCATGCCCGCGATCAGCAGAGTGGTCATGGAATCGACCATAGACACCGTGCCGTGGGACACCATGGGCCGGTGTGGTCCCGCATGGTCAGGCATGGTTCCGCGTGGTCCGGCGTGGTTCCGCGTCAAGGGAGGATGAACGGCATGGAGTTGAACGGGGACAGGGTTCTTCTGCGGTCGGTGGCCGACCACGAGATCGAGACCCTCGCCGGGATCGTGCGCGAACCGGAGGTCGCGGCGTGGTGGCCGCCCCCGGACGACTACGAGGACATGCTCGTCGTCGTGCACGAGGGGGAGGTCATCGGCGCGATCCAGTTCGACGAAGAGAACACACCGGAGTTCCGGCACGCCGGCATCGACATCTTCCTGACGGCGCGGCAGCACGGGAAGGGGCTGGGGACCGACGCGGTGCGCACGCTCGCCAAGTGGCTGGTGCGGGAGCGCGGTCATCACCGGCTGACCATCGATCCCGCCGCGGCCAACACCGTCGCGATTCGCAGTTACCGCAAGGTCGGCTTCAAGCCCGTGGGGATCATGCGGGCGTACTGGTGCAACCACCGGACGGGCGTCTGGGAGGACGGGCTGCTCATGGATCTGCTGGCCGCGGAGCTGACCTGACCGGCTCGGTCCTGGGCAGCGGCAGGTACGCGCCCTTCGCCAGGATGCGGTCGATCTCGCGCCCCTCGGTCACGGTGACGCGCCTGTGCGGGAGGGGCACGCCCACCATGTGTGCCAGGCGGCAGAGTTGGAGGTCGACGGCCGCTTCGCAGGCGAGGCAGAAGTCGTCGGCTCCGCGGCGTCCCTGGGACCAGCCGAGCAGGACCAGGGCGAGGGCGACGGCCGCGGCCGGCCACCAGAACGGCGCGAGCGCGGCGTAGGGCAGCGCCCAGGCGACGCGGACCGTGGCGGCGGCGTACTCGTCCCAGGCCGCGGTGACGATCTTGGGGCTCCGGGGGCCGTGGAGTTGCCACAGGCGTGGCCATGCCCTGGCGAGCGAGATGCCGTACTGCGCGGCGACCCGCTCGTCGACCAGGGCGAAACGGTCGCCGATCCACGTGGCACGGGAGGGCAGATAGCGCTCCGGCACGGCGTACCCGCCCTGCCGGGCCGCGTCCAGCGCCGTCCGCCGGCGGCGTCGCATGCCGGGGGCCATGACGCGGCGCAGGGCGTTCGAACGTCCCGTCCAGAGCCGGTGCACGGTGAGGCTCAACTCCCGTACGAGGAGCGCCGTCACGACGACTCCGCCGAGGAGCAGGCAGCCGATCACCACTCGCTCGGTGGTCGAGGCGGCGTCACCCAGCGAGTCCAGGCGTCGCACGAGGATGTCGACGTCGAGTGCGTGGGCCGCGCCGGAGCGTGCCATCGCCCAGGCGACGAGCACGGCCGCCGCGAACGGCACACCGGGCAGGATCAGGAAGGCGAACCAGCGATCGGCGATGCGTTTGCCCAGCTCCGTGAGGATGCCGTCCATCAGCCACCGTCCTGCGGGGGCATCAGCGCGCCGTCGATGTGGCAGCGCGGCTCGGAGGCGTCCACGTCGCGCCCCCGGGCGGGGCAGCGGCCGCTCGGGCAGCGGAACCACTCGACGACGGGCCGCTGCTGCCAGGAGTCCGCGGCCGGGAGCCCCGAGGAACGGTGGCCGTCGCGCCGGAGGTCGAGCGCGCGGAGCGCTTCGGCGGCGGACTTGCCCGCGCGGACCTCTGCGACTTCCCGGTCCAGCGCGGCCCGCCACGCGTACCGGTCGGCCTTCGCCCGCAGTTCGGGCAGGTGGGCGCAGAGCCACGCCAGGGCGGCCTGGTCCGTGTCGGCGGCGGCCGACCCGTCGGCGTCGCCTGTCGCGTCGACGGCGTCGCGGGCGGCTCGACTGTCCGGCCGGCGGTGCCAGGGCCAGCGGTCGCGGATGGGCATGGGTGGCGCTCCTCTAGGGTCCGATGTGCAGCAGGGAGGACCAGACGTCCACGTTGCGTGGGGCGGTCTGGCGCAGGGTCTGTGCCGCGTTGTGCACGGCCCGGGCGGCGAGCCCGCTGTCGGGCGGGCCGTGCTCGGTGAGCGTCCGGTACACCTCGCGCGCGGCGTCGAGCGCCTTGTCGCTGTCGACCTCCCACAGGGTGCCCACCACGTGGGTGTACGACTGCAGGTGGAGCAGGGCGGCCAGATGGATGGCCTCGTCGTACGCGCGCGGGTCGGGGGCGGCGGTGCTGCACGCGGACAGATAGCAGAACTCGGCGTTGGGAAGGCCGAGGTCGGCCAGCTGGTCGAGGGTGACCACGCCGTCGGCCACGGCGAGTCCCGCGGCGTCGGCGTGGCAGGCGAAGTGCACCCAGCGGGCGTCGCGCAGCCGCGTGAGGACGTCGTCGACGTGTGCGGGGTCGAGCGGCACCGCGTCGGGGAAGTGGCGCAGGAACTCGGCGGATTCCTGCGCCACTTGCGGCAGTTCGGGCCGGTCGGGGGTCTGCGGTGCGGCGACGACGAGCCGACCGCGGGCCGTCACGGCGCGCTCGGCAGACCGCAGCAGCGCGCCGATCGTGGGGGTGTAGGAGGAGACGACCTCGTCGAGGAGGGCGGGACCGCCGGGGCCACCGGAGCCGCCGGGGTCACCCGGACCGCCAGGGTCACCGGGACCGCCAGGGTCACCGGGACCGCCAGAATCACCGGGACCACCCGGGCCGCCAGGATCACCGGGACCGCCGGGACCACCCGGACCACCCGGACCACCCGGACCGCCAGAATCACCGGGACCACCCGGGCCGCCAGGATCACCGGGACCGCCGGGACCACCGGGACCACCGGGGCCGCCAGGATCACCGGGATCACCCGGACCACCCGGACCACCCGGACCGCCCGGACCGCCCGGACCGCCAGGACCGCCAGGATCACCCGCACCGCCGCAGCCACCATGCCGCCCGGCCGCGTGGATCGGTAGGGCGGTGAAGGGGCCGGTGGGGCACCACCAGATCCGCCGGTCGGCCTGGAGGTGGGGCCTCAGGGCCGCCAGTACGGGCACGGCGAGGTCGGCCCACAACCGCGGCGCGATGACGTTGAGCATGGCCTGGTGGCGGCCGTCCGGATCGGCGGACTGCCGGGCCCACTCGACGAGTTTGCCGTGGTCGAGCCGGTCGAGCGGCACGAGAAGGGGCTCGTCCCGGTCGGCCGGCAGGATGATCGCGTCGCAGCGCAACGGGTCGGCGTTGAGCACCACGACAGGGCCGTGCTCCGCGGCCCTCGCCAGCTCCTGGTAACCGGCCCGCTCCGACTCCCGTAGCTGAGCGGCGAGTTGCTCCCACTCCCTGCCGAGACGGATGCGCCGCTCCACGTCCGCGCCCGTCCGGTGGTCGGGGCGCCCGCCCGCCTCGCCGCCGGGCATGTCGAGCTCGGCACGGATCTCGGCGAGGCGGCGCGCCAGGTCGGGATCCGCGGCGCGGGCCGCCTCAACTCCCGTACGCAGTCGGGCAAGTTGGCCCCACATGACGGCACGGCCGTGCTCCAGGACCTCGACCGCGTACGCCACCCGGCCCTCGGCGATCGCGGCCGCGGCGGCGGCCGTCGACACCCCCTGCCAGCGACTGAGCAGCCACCGCTGGTCGTCACGGCGCAGCCCGATCCAGGCCATCTGCGGCAGCAGTTCGGCCGCCGCCCCGTACCCCTCGACCGACAGCGGTCCGCCGGCGCCGAGTTCACCGAGTCCGACGGCCGCCGCCAGCCTGGTCTGCAACGGCGACGTGGAGTCGCCGACCGCCTCGCGCAGGCACTGCGCGGCCACGTCACGCTCGCCCGACACGTCCAGCACGCGGGCCCTGGCCGTCAGGCACACGGCGTGCAACGGGTGGCCGGGGCCACGCTCCGCCACCAGTCGGTCCGCCAACTCCCGCGCCTCGTCGAGGTCTTGGCGGTCGCCGTCCCGGTCGAACCGTTCGAGCAGGGCCTCGACCGTGCCCGGGTCGGGGTCCCCGCGCCGCCCCTCCCCCACGGCCGCCGCGAGCGCCGCCGGGTCGGCCGTCGCGCGATACCTGATCAGCTCCAGCTCGACGAGGCGGGCCCGCGCCCTGGCCGGATCCCGGTCGGACACCTGCCTGACCAGGGCGAGGGCCCGTTCGAGGTCGGTCCGGTCCGCCCGCAGCTCGTAGCGGTCCTTGAGCGCCCAGGCCAGTGTCAGGAGGACGCCGGGCCGGTCGGTCATCGTGAGCCAGAACCAGGGGCGGGGCTTCACGGCGAGAGGGTCGAGGATGTCGATCGCCCGGTCCAGGTTGACCGCCGCCCCGGTCCACTCGTAGCGGAGGATGAAGGCACGGGCCACGTTCACCTCCGCCGCGGGCCGCCCCACCATGAACAGGGCCCGGTCCAGCACGTGCCGCGGCGAGGCCTCCAGGGCCGCCGGGCCGTCGCGCAGCAGATCGTCCAGCATGGTGTCACTGCCCTGGTCCGCCAGCAGGTCGATGAAGGCCTCCGTGCGCACGAGACCCGCCAGGGAGTCGAAGTCGCGCACGGTGTCCGTCCGGAACACCTCGACCCGCCGCACCACGTCACGCAGCGCGTCCTGCCGCCCGGCACCGACCCCCGAGGGGGCGGTCTTGGCCCGGTACAGCCGCAGCAACAGCCCGGCCGTCCCCAGCCCCCGGACGACGAGCCACGGCACGTACACCAGCAGGGTCACCGCCAGCACGGACCCCATGGTGACACCGAGGAAGACCGCGGTCGGCGGATCCCGGAGGACGGCGGCGACGGCATCACCCTGAGCGAGGTAGGGCACGGCGAGCAGCACCGCCCAGAGCCCGAGGACGGTCAGCATGTTCAGCGGACGCCGCACGGCCTCGCGCCAGGCGTACCCCACCAACTGCCGTTGCTCGAGCGTCCAGTTGAGCGCGAGCACGAGGAACGCCAGGCAGCCCACTCCCAGGAGCAGGAGCACGTAGGGCATGACCGGCGAATCGGGCGTGTACCGATGCACCTGCCCCGTGTCCAGGTCGAACCAGCCGCCTCGGGCGGCATCGAAGACGGCGTTGCGCTCGGCGTCGTAGGCGAACGTTTCGTGCGGCCCGAACCGGAACTGCCGGTGCCGCGCCACGCGCCGTCCCCACACCCCACCCATCACTGCGGCACCCGCAGCCAGCACCCCCACGGCGATCAGCCGCTTCCCCCTTGCCACGGGAGGGATGATACGGCGCGGGCGACAGCCCCGCTGCGACAGTCGGGACAACCGGTCGGGGACAGACGAAACAACCGATCGGGACAAGCGAAACAACCGGCCGGGGACAAATCGGTCACGCCGGGAACAGCCGACCCGCCCCGAGCGGTTGCATCTGCCGAGGGTCCGGCACGACTGCCGCCGCACCCTCCTACCAGACATGTTTTCGCAGGAGGCCCCTTTCATGACCGAACGACCCTTGACGCTCATGGCCGTGCACGCCCACCCCGACGACGAGGCCACCAGCACGGGAGGGGTCCTCGCGCGATATGCGGCGGAAGGCATCCGCACGGTGCTCGTGACCTGTACCGACGGCGGTTGCGGTGACGGGCCGGGAGGCGTGAAGCCCGGCGAACCCGGGCACGATCCGGCGGCCGTCGCCAAGATGCGCCGCCAGGAACTCGAGAAGAGCTGCGAGGTCCTGAAGATCAGCGACCTGGAGACGCTGGACTACGCCGACTCCGGGATGATCGGCTGGCCGAGCAATGACGCGCCCGGTTCCTTCTGGCGGACCCCCGTGGAGGAGGGCGCCGCCCGCCTCGCGGAGCTCATGCGCCACTACCGTCCCGATGTGGTCGTCACCTACGACGAGAACGGCTTCTACGGCCACCCCGACCACATTCAGGCCCACCGCATCACGATGGCCGCGGTGGAGATGACCGACCTGACGCCGAAGGTGTACTGGACGACAATGCCCCACTCGGGGATGCAGCGGTTCGGCGAGCTCATGCGCGAGTTCAACGAGGACATGCCCGAGCCGGACCCGGCCGAGGCCGCCGCGCTGGCCGACATCGGCCTCCCCGACGACGAGATCACGACGTGGGTGGACACCACCGCGTTCAGCGACCAGAAGTTCGACTCCCTGGCCGCGCACGCCAGCCAGGGCGAGAACATCTTCTTCCTCAAGATGGGCAAGGAGCGCTTCGGCGAGCTGATGGGCCTGGAAACCTTCGTCCGCGTCAAGGACACCACCGGGGCACCCCTCCCCGAGAAGGACCTCTTCGCCGGCCTCCGCTGACCCGCTTGTCCGGGCGGAGCCCGAAGGAGCCGCCCGGACCGTCGCCCTCAGCTCCCGGACGGCTCCGCCACCTGCCCGGACATCTCCGCCCCTTCGCGGGTCCCCGCCGCGTACAGATCGCGGCGGAAGGACTCCCGGATCGTGTAGACCGCGACGAAGGTCAGGACGGAGAGCAGGAGGATGTACGCGGAGACCGACCAGGACGAGCCCGTCGCGGCCAGCATCGCGGTCATCAGGAACGGGGCGAGGCCGCCGGCGAGCACCGAGGCGGTCTGGTAGCCGAGGGACGCGCCGGAGTAGCGCACCTCCGCGGGGAACATCTCGGCGTACAGGGCGGCCTGCGGCCCGTACATGGTGGCGTGGATCGTGAAGCCGATCAGCAGGGACAGGAAGGTCAGGGGCGCCGATCCCGTGTCGATCAGCCAGAACAGGGGGAACGCGAAGAGGCCCATGAGCGCCGCGCCCGTGAGGTAGAGCTTGCGGCGGGACCAGCGGTCGGAGAGGGCCCCGAAGAGCGGAATGGTGACGATCTGGGTGGCGCCGGCGCCGAGGACGCAGAGCAGCGTGGTGGTGCGGGACAGGCCGGCGTGGGTGGTGCCGTAGTCCAGCATGCCGCTGATCAGGATGTAGAACGTGGCGTTCACGACGAAGAAGGCGCCGGACGCCTGGAGGATGGCCCGCCAGTGGTGCCGTACGGCCTGGCGCAGCGGGGACTTCTGGGCCCCTGCGGCGTGCTCGGCCCGCGCCGACCGGTCGCGCATGGCCCGGAAGACCGGCGAGTCCTCGATCTTCAGCTGGACGTAGAGGCCGACGGCGACCAGGGCGAGGCCGGTGACGAAGGGGATCCGCCAGCCCCAGCTGTTGAACGCCGAGTCGGACAGGGTCGCGGTGAGCAGGAGGAAGACGGCGTTGCCCGCGACCGCGCCGATGATGGCGCCGGTCTGGACGAGGCTGCCGTAGAAGCCGCGCCGCTCCACGGGAGCGTGCTCGGTGAGGAGCAGCGCGGCGCCGCCCCACTGGGCGCCGACGCCGAGCCCCTGGATCAGGCGGAGGAACACGAGCAGCACGGGCGCCCAGATGCCGACGGTGGCGTACGTGGGGAGCACGCCGACGCCGAACGTCGCGACGCCCATCACCACGAGCGCCCCCACCAGCGGCGGTTTGCGCCCGAACCGGTCGCCGAGGTGGCCCGCGACGATCCCGCCGAGCGGCCGCGCGACGAAGCCCACGGCGAAGGTGGCGAAGGAGGCCAGGGTTCCGGCGATGTCGCTGAAGGAGGGGAAGAAGAGGTCGCCGAGGACGAGCGCCGCAGCGGTCGCGTAGATGAGGAAGTCGAACCACTCCAGCGCCGTGGAGAGGACGGCCGCCCCCGCGAGTCTGCGCATTCCGTTGCTGGTCACCGCTGTTCGCCTCCTGTCAGGAGCTGCTGGGCGCGTTCGCGGAGCGCGGCGGCCCGGATCTTGGTGCCGTTCGTGCCCGAGGTGGTGGGCATGCGGTCCAGTACGTGCACGGCCGCCGGGACCTTGAAGCGGGCCAGACCCTCCGCACACCACTCCCGGAGCCCCTCGGGCCCGGTGGGTGTGTCGAGGACGACGAAGGCGACCGCCTGCGGGGCGCCGTCCTCGCCGCGCGCGCCGACGACCTTCGCGGTCCGTACGGCGGTGTGCGCGGCGAGACGCTGCTCGATCTCCGCCGGGTCGACGAGGAAGCCGCGCAGCCGCAGCACGTCGCCCATCCGGCACACGTACTCGACGGCCCCGTCCTCGGCGAGCGTCGCCAGGTCCCCGGTGCGGAACCATCCGTCGGCGGTGAAGGCCCGCTCGGCGGCCTCCGGGTCACCCAGGTAGGCATCGACCACGTTGGGGCCGCGCACCTGCAACTCGCCCTGGGCGCCCGGCCGTACGGGGGCGTCCGTCTCCGGGTCGACGACCCGTACGGCGATGTCCGGTGACACCGGATGGCCGCCGCCGACCCAGCGGCGCGGCGCGGGTTCGCCGGGCGGCCAGCACAGGGCGAGGGCGAACACCTCCGAGGAGCCGTACACACCGGAGGTGTGCGTCCCGAACTCCTTCTGCGCCCATGCCGCGATGTCACGCGTGCGGCCGAGGAAGTCGGCCATTCCGAGCCAGCGCAGCGAGGACAGGTCCCGTGGTGCGCGCTGCCAGGCGTCGACGATCCGGGAGACCATGTCGTCGCCGCCCACGAGATGGGTCACCCCGTGCCGGGCGAGACCGGCGAGGGCCGTCTCCTCCTGGAAGACCGGTTCGAGGAGGCAGACAGCGCCTCCCGCGATCGCGGCCATGGCGGTGGTGAAGCCGAAGGTGCCGGAGAGCGGGAGGATGCAGCCGACGACGTCACCGTCCTCGATGCCGAGGGCTCGGGCGTCGGCCTCCGCGTGGGCGACGACGGCGGACTCGCGGTGCGCGGCGAGCTTGGGCCGGCCCGTGGAGCCGGAGGTGGTGAAGGCGACGGCGAGTTCGTCACCGGTGTGCGTGGGCACGCCAGTGGTGTGCGCGGGCGCCGCGGTGGTGTCTTCGGTGGTACGGGGTGTCCAGGCGCCGGCGCCCATGTCGTACGCGGAGGGGTCGGCCGGCGGGTCGGTGGCCGGGCCCGGGACGACGGCGACCACGGGGGTGGGCGCGGTGGTGCGGGGCAGGGCACGGCGGAGGATGCCGGCCAGGTCGAGGCCGTGGAAATCGTGCGCGAGGGCGAGGACCTTGGGGCGTGCGCGATCCAGTACGTGTACCAACTCATCAACGTTGTAACGGGTGTTGACCCCGATGACGTGGGCTCCGAGGCCGGCGGCGGCGAACTGCCAGGCCAGTGCGGACGACCAGTTCGGCAGCCAGACCGCCACGCAGTCGCCCCGGCCGACACCGGCATCGGCGAGTTCCGTACGGAGCCGGGCGGCGCCCAGCTGGAACTCCCGGCGGGTGACGGTCGCCCGCTCGCCGTCGGCACCCGCGTCGATGGCGAGTACGGCGTCGGGGGCGCGGTCCACGAGTCCGGACAGGAGGTCGGTGAGGGTGGTCATCGGAATCCTTTCACCGTGCGGGTGGGCGAGACGGTGTTCCCGTGGTCGAAGAGTCCGGCGGAGTGCGGGGCGGTGCGCGATACGGGGCAGGGCTCAGCCGGCCGCGGCGCGGTCCCGGGACAGCCGCCGCAGCCAGCCGTCGAGGAGGCCCGCGAAGCCGTCGACCTCCTCCATCGGGTAGTGGCCGACGCCCGGCAGCAGCTCGTACTGCCCGTGCGGCAGCGCCTCGGCCGTCCGCCGCACCCGTTCGACGTCGAGCCACAAGTCGTCCTGCCCCGCAACCAGTTGGACCGGACAGGTCACGGCCGCGAGTGCGTCCCGTACGTCGTGCGTCCCCCAGCCGATCAGGTCGGCGCTGGACACGGCGGGATCCTCGCGACGGTGCATGGTGGCGATGAGTTCGGCCGTGGCGGGCGGCACGGCGGAGCCGACGACGGCGAGGGTGCCGAGGTAGGTCCGGTCGGAACGGCTGGGCGCGGCCAGATCCTGCATCTCACGGCGGAGCCCTGCCACGTTCACGCGCCCGGGCCCCGCCTCGGCCGCCAGGGCAACGACGCCCGCCAGCTCGCCGCCCGCACGTACCGCCAGTTCGAGGGCGATCTTGCCGCCGATGGAACAGCCGACGACATACGGACGCTCCAACTCAAGTGCAGTGAGGAGCCGTTGACACCATTGTGCGTACTGGGCCAGGTCCTCGACCGGGCCGGTGCGGGCAGGTTCGGAGCGGCCGTGGCCGGGCAGATCCGGGACGATCACGTGGTAGCCGAGTGCGGCGAGCTCCTCGGTGGTGCGGCGCCACTGCACACCACTTTGCCCGGCGGTGTGCAGGCAGAGCACCGGGACACCTTCCCCTGGGGGCTCGACGCAAGCCCCCTCGGCGTACGCCTGCTCGACGTAGCCGAGCGCTCCGTCGATCTCCAGGTAGCGGGCTTCGTGCCGGATGCGGGTCATGCGCGCACCTCCTCGGCCAGTGTCCGTGCCGCGTCCGTGATGAGGTGCAGGACCTTGGTCAGGCGCAGGTACTCATAGGCGTCACCGGTCGCGTGGAACTGCCCGCGCATCATGCGCGCGACGAGGTCGTTGCGTTCCCCGGTGAGCAGTTCGGCCCAGGTCAGCTCGTCGGCGGCGAGGGTGAAGGTCGACCCGTGCGGGGTGCGGCGGACGACGTCGATGATGCGGCCGAGGTAGACGCGCAACTGCACCTCGTTGTCTCCGGACCGGAGGCCGATGGTGCCGTCCCATGTGGCGGTCGCGGCGGCGAACTGGTCGTCCTGGGCGAGGAGTTCCGCGAGAGCACTCCCCCACTCCACGGTTCCGGGTGCGAGGGCTGCCGGGTCGGGCCCGGTGCCTCGGGCGTGCACCAGGACCGCGCTGGTGCCCTCCTGGACGCGTTCGCCCCGCTGGTTCTCGAGGACCACGTGCCGGTGGATCACGCCCTGGTGGGGGTCGGACGTGCGGCGGCAGCGGGTGACGGTGAGGGTGCACTGAAGGGTGTCACCGACATACGAGGGCTTCAGATAGCGCCAGTTGGTGTCGAGCAGGGCGATGACGGACTCCCCCGCGAGGCCCATGTCGTGGAGGAAGCCCAGGAAGGCGGCGATACCGAACGGCCCGTGCAGGACCGGCCGTTCGAAGCGTGTCCGCGCCGCCCACTCGGGGTCGGTGTGCAACGGGTGCCGGTCGCCGCTGAGTTCGGTGAACGCCGCGAGGTCCTCGGGGGTGATCCGGCGCGCGGTGCTGGTCCAGCGCTGTCCGGGACGGAAGTCCTCGAAGTACAGGGACTGCGTTCGGACCGCCGATTGCGCCGTCGATTGCGATGCCGCCATACGACTCCTTAAGAACGAACGTTCATGCGTAGACAAGCAGCGCGTAAGTCCGGCCGTCAATAGGCGCGTTGAGATGCGTGCCGGGATGCGCGTTGCGATGCGTCGAGCGGCGTTGACCATGCCCCGAGAGACCCGTAGCCTCCCCGCATGAACGATCGTTCTCCCGTACTGGACCTGATCAGCGACTCCGGACGGGGCAATGAGGCGGCCATCCTCCGCGCCGCCCTGCAGCTGTACGCGGAGCGCGGCTTCAACGGTGCCTCGATGCGGGACATCGCCCGCGCCGCGGGCACCAGCCTGTCCAATCTCTACAACTACTTTCCCTCCAAGGCCCGCCTCCTCGCGGAGCTCCTGAACCGCGCCAACGCGATGCTGTCCGCACAGGTGACATCGGCGGTGGACACCGCGGGCAAGGATGTGGCCGACCAACTGGGCGCGGCCGTACGCGCCTACGTGAGCTTCGTGGCGGACTACCAGACCGCCATGCTCATCGCGCTGAGCGAGGTGCGCCACCTGGAGGGCGAGGAGCGCGCCCAGGTGGTCGCCGAGCGCGACCGCAACCAAGAGATCTTCGAGGAGTTAGTTGCCGCCGGCGCCGCGTCGGGCGTCTTCACCACCCCGTACCCGCAGGACGCGGCGCGCAGCATCCTCGCGATGTGCTCCTCCATCGCCACGTGGTACCGCCCAGAGGGGCGCCTGACCAAGCAGGACCTGTGCGACCAGCACGCCCGCTACGCGTTGGCGCTCCTGGAGTGCGGGGCCGACGACCGCTGAACCCCGGCACGGAGTCGACCCGCGGTACGACTCAGAGCCAGTCGCCGTCGGTCACGGAGCCGAGGCCTACGCCGGACAACCGGCGGTGCAGGGCGACTGCTTGACCCTCCGTCAGGGAGGCGACGTGGTCGGCGGCGGCGCGCAGTGGGTCGCCGTGGAGGTCGAGTTCCTCGGCGCGGTCGGTGGGCAGGAGGTGCGGGGATTCGTGGGTCCAGCGCAGCAGTTGGGAGACGATGCGGCGCTTGCCGTGCTGCTGGGTCGCCAGGGCCGGGCGGTCGATGACGTAGCACCAGACCAGTTCCTTGAGCAGCTCGCAGGCCGTCCGACGCTCGATAGGGACGACGAGGCGGGCGCCGTACCGGATCGCGGCCGCGCCGCCGACCTCCAGGTCGATGTCGCGGGTGAAGTGGTCGATCAGCTTGGCGGTACGGGCGTTGAGGGCGACGTCGTCCTCGTGGCGGCCCCCGTACGGCTTCGCGATCGACAGCGCCTTTGCGATGTCGGCCAGGATGTGGACCGCCTCGTCGCGGTCGAAGCCCGCGCCCTCGCGGTGGCGCTTGGCCGCCACGTAGTCCAGGAAGCGCCGCGTCTCGCGCTCGGTGTCACCACCGGCGGCCCCGGGCGGCGGGAACAGCGAGGCCAACGGGATCAGCCCCGCACGGTAGAAGTCCTCCACGTCGTGGCAGGCGTAGGTGACATCGTCGGCCCAGTCCATCACCTGCTCCTCGACCGGCACCGCGTCGTCGTCACGGCCCGCCCGCACCCACCGGAACGCCTCCTGGTCGATCGCGTAGACACCCCATTTGGCGTGCCGCGCGGGGTCGACGTCGCGCGCGGCGCGCTCCCACGGGTACTTCGTGGCCGCGTCCAGGCAGGCCCGGGACAGGTGCAGGCCGCGATGGCCCGCGTACTTGTGCGCGGCGAGGAAGGTGAGGATGTGCAGGGTCTGCGCGTTGCCCTCGAAGCTGTCGAGGACGCCGTGCCCGGCGTGCAGCTCGTCCATCGTCGCGCGCAGCGCCGTCTCTCCGGCGTGGCCGAACGGCGGGTGCCCGATGTCGTGCGCCATGCAGGCGGCCTCGACCAGGGCCGGGTTCGGTCCGCCGTAGCGCCGCTCCAGCCGTTCGGCCATGCGCCGCCCCAGCTGCGCGACCTTCATCGAGTGGGTGAGCCGGGTGTGGTACGCCCCGAGTTCACTGCTGGCGACGACCTGGCTCTTGCCCGCGAGCGCCCGCCACTGCGTCGAGTACAGGATGCGGTCCACATCGTGCTCGAACCCCGACCGCTGTCCGTCGTCCGCGACGCGTCGGCGGAGGGAGTGCTGCTCCAGGTCGTCATCGGTGTAGTGGGCAGGTCGCATGGCGAGATGGTACTGGCCGGGAACGCGTCCTGGTGTTCGGTCGGCACGGCGGCCGTCGAGCAGCGGCCGATGTACGTACGGGCCTGGACGTCGGGCGCTTCCATGACGGCGGACAATGAGCTCTCCAGGACACTCCGGAATTCGAGGCCCGCACCTCAGGAGGGGAAGCGTGACCGAGACCAGCAACTCCCGACCCGCCGCCAGTGAAGCGCCGAAGGCGCCACGGAGTCGGCTGCAGCGCCTGATGCGCTACATCCCCATGATCGCCCCCGTCCTGCTGTGGGCCGTGCCGTGCTGGGTTCTCCTGCACGCCGGCCAGCACTGGCCGCTCCCCGTCGCCCTGACCGGCACCGCCCTGTTCGTCGTCGGTCTGATCGGGATGCCGCTCGCGATGATGCGCGGCCACGGGCGGCGCCAGCAGGACCGTGCGGCGATCGTCGGTGACACGCTGCTGGGCGGCATCTGGGTCCTGTTCACGTGGTCCGTTCTGCTCGGCGTCCTGCTGCGGCTCGCCCTGACCGTGGCCGGCGTGGGCGACGGAGAGGGCCGGGCGCGCATCGTCACCTGGGCCGTCCTCGGCGTGTCCGCCGTGCTGCTCGTCTGGGGGTACGCCGAGGCCCGACGCGTGCCACGTGTGCGCACGCTGGACGTTCAACTCCCGCGCCTGGGAGCCGGGTTGGACGGCACCCGGGTCGTCCTCATCACCGACACCCACTACGGTCCGCTCGACCGCGCCCGCTGGTCGGCCCGGCTCTGCGAGACGGTGAACACCCTGGAGGCCGACCTGGTCTGCCACACCGGCGACATCGCGGACGGCACGGCCGAACGCCGTCGCGCCCAGGCGACCCCCTTGGGCACCGTGCGGGCGACTCACGCCCGCGTCTACGTCACCGGCAACCACGAGTACTACAGCGAGGCCCAGGGCTGGGTCGACCTGATGGACGAGCTGGGCTGGGAGCCGCTGCGCAACCGTCATCTACTCCTCGAACGCGGCGGCGACACCCTCGTGGTCGCCGGCGTCGACGACGTCACCGCAGAGTCGTCCGGACTGGCGGGCCACCGCGCCCACCTCGCCGGAGCCCTCGACGGCGCCGACCCCGACCTGCCGGTGCTACTCCTCGCCCACCAGCCCAAGTTCGTCGACCGCGCGGCAGCGCAGGGCATCGACCTCCAGCTCTCCGGCCACACCCACGGCGGCCAGATCTGGCCCTTCCACCATCTGGTCCGCCTCGACCAACCGGCCCTTGCCGGCCTCAGCCACCACGGCGCCCGCACCCTCCTCTACACCAGCCGCGGCGCGGGCTTCTGGGGCCCGCCCTTCCGCGTCTTCGCCCCCAGCGAGATCACCCTTCTCGTCCTCCGCTCACCGGAGCGGTCCACGGCGGCGTAGGGATACCGCGCGCGGGACACCACGCGGGGACACCGGCGGATACAGAGGTCAAATCCTGGAAGGACAAAGGAAAAGAAGGAGTCAAGCGTGCGGATGCGCCCCAACCCGAGGCGCGTGTGGATGGAGCGGGGAGTTAGCCTGGGTGTTGGTTGTCCGGGGCAACCAATGTTCCCGGGCGGGTGCCACTTGTGCCGGGCGCGGCGTCATGCGCCGACGGCTCCGGACCGCCTCCCCCACAACCAACAAAGCACTACCACCGGCGCGTACGGAGAAATACGAGCCGGTGGCCCCAGGAGGACAATCCATGCCTGCAGAGGCATCCGCACCCACCCCCACCCCCGCAACACCCCAGGCGTCCGAGGGCACTTCGAACGACTCGGCCATATCTGACGCCGCGTCCGACGCGCCGGGCCCCTTCCGCACCTTCGTCGAGGACAACCTCGACGCACTGGCGGCCCACCCGGACCGCGAGGTCCTGGTCTACGAGGACCGTCGGCTGACGGCGGGTCAGTTCCACGCGCTGGTACACCGCATGGCTCATGCGATCGCCGCTCAGGGCGTCGCGCGCGAGGCGACCGTCACCCTGCTCAGCGGCAATCTGCCCGAGACCATCGCGGCCCGCTACGCCGCCAATCTCGTGGGCTGCCGGGTCAACCACCTCTACAACAAGCTGTCGGCCGATGTGCAGGCGGCGATCGTCCAGGACGTCGAGACCCAGGTACTGATCGTCGACCCGCACTACGCGGACCGCGCCGTGGAGATCACCGAGAGCGCGCCCGTACCGCACGTTCTCGTGCTCGGCGAGGACAAGCGTGAGATCGGGCAGGACCTGCTGGCGCTCGCCGCCGAGCAGCCCGGCGAGCCGTTCGCGTCCCGCGCCCGCCCCGATGACATCTGCACCATCCGGCACACCGGCGGTACGACGGGCCACCCCAAGGGCATCGTCACCACCTTCGAGCAGGTCAACCGGATGCGTCGGATGGTCGATCAGGCGCGGCCCGCGGAGCGGGAGTTGCCCCGGCAGCTCGCCTGCACCACCCTCGCGCACGCCGCGGGCATGCTGGCGGACAACGTCATCCACTCCGGCGGCTGCATCGTGCTGCTCGACGACTTCGACGCGGGCGAGGTACTCGCCACCATCGAGCGCGAGCGCATCACGCACCTGTTCCTGCTGCCGCCGCTGGTCTACCAGTTGCTCGACCACCCGGACTCCGAGCGCCGCGACGTCAGCAGCCTGCGCGGCCTGACGTACGGCGGCTGCCAGGCGTCGCCCGCCCGGATCGCGGACGCCGTACGCCGCTTCGGGCCCGTACTCCTGCAGTTCTACGGGCAGAACGAGGCCGGCGGCATCAGCGTGCTCACCCCCGACGACCACGACCTGGACCGGCCCGAGCGGATGCGCTCCGCGGGCAAGGTGCTGCCGAGCGTGGAGGTCGCCATCCGCGACACCGACGGCAAGGATCTGCCGGTCGGCGAGCTGGGCGAGATCTGCATCCGGTCCGAGGGCACGATGACCGGCTACTGGAAGCAGCCGGAGCTGACCGCCGAGGTGCTGCGGGACGGCTGGCTGCACACCGGTGACATCGGCTTCCTCGACGAGGAGAACTACATCACCGTCGTGGACCGGCTCAAGGACATGATCGTGGTCGTCGGCGGCCATGTGTACACCACCGAGCTGGAGGACCTGCTCAACTCGCACCCGAAGGTGCTGCAGAGCGCGGTCTTCGGCGTCCGGGACGCCGACCGCATGGAGCAGGTGCACGCCGCGGTCGTGGCCGCGCCGGGCGTCGCGGCGGAGGCGGAGGAACTGCGGGCGGCGGTGCGCGGGCAGCGCGGCCCGATGTACGAGCCGGCCCACATCACCTTCGTGGACGCGCTGCCCCTGACGGACGCGGGCAAGCCGGACAAGAAGCTGCTGCGGCAGCGTGCGGAGGAACAGGTCTGACGCCTACCGGGTGTCGAACGCGGCCTCGCCCTCTGCGGGAGCAGAGGGCGAGGCCGCGTTCCACGCCCGCCGGGTCGCCGCGCGGACACCGAGACATCAGGAGCGCGACGACAAGGAGGGAGCGCGGCCCGGAGTCGGCGGGGTCTCCCGTTCCGCAGTCCGCGCGGGTCGGCGGAGCACCACCAGCGCGACCACGAACGCCGCTCCGATCAGACCGGCCCCGACCGCGAACGCGAGCCGGTACCCACCGGTGAGCGCGGCGGCCTGCGAACTGCCGCTGTCCATCAGGGCGTTCGCCCGGGCCGCGGACAGCGTCGACAGGACCGCCACGCCGAGCGCCATGCCGATCTGCTGCGTCGTGTTGAACAGACCCGAGGCCAGTCCTGCGTCCTCCTCGCGCGCCGCCGACATCCCGAGCCCCGCGAGCGCCGGGAGCACGAGCCCGCCGCCGGAGATGAGCAGCATCACGGGCAGCAGATCGGGCACGTACTCCCCCTGCACGGGCACCCGGGCGAGATATCCGAGCGCACCAGCCAGGAGCGCCAACCCGGCGAGCAGCACCCGCCGTTGTCCGAAGCGCGCGGAGAGCCGGGCCGAGGCGCCCAGCGAGACCGCGCCGATCATGACGGCGGCCGGCAGCATCGCGAGGCCGGTCGCCAGGGCCCCGTATCCGAGCACCTCCTGCATATAGAGGGCGGCGAGCACCTGGAAGGCGAACATCGCGGCGAGCGTGAGGATCTGGGTGACATTGGCGCCGACGACGGTGCGCGAGCGCAGGATGCGCAGCGGCATGAGCGGCGTACGGGCCCGGGCCTGGCGCACGACGAACGCGGCGACGAGCACGACCCCGGTCACGATCAGTCCGGCCGCCTGCCACGAACTCACCCCGTACGCCTCGATGTTGACGACGCCGTAGATGCCGAGCATCAGGCCGGACGTGATCAGCAGCGCACCCCAGGCGTCGGCCCCCGCGCGCAGCCCGAGGCCGCGGTCGACAGGGAGTGCGGGCACCGCGAGGGCTAGCACGGCGGCGCCGATGGGCAGGTTGACGTAGAAGATCCAGTGCCAGTCGAGGGCGTCGGTGAGTACACCCCCGAGCACCTGGCCGATCGAGGCTCCGGCGGCGCCGGTGAAGCTGAACACGCCGATGGCGCGGGCCCGTTCACGGGGTTCGGTGAAGAGCGTGACAAGAATGCCGAGGCCGACGGCGGCGGCCATCGCGCTGCCGACGCCCTGCAGGAAGCGGGCGGCGAGCAGGACGCCGGGGCTCGTGGCCATCCCCGCGAGCAGCGAGGCCGCGGTGAAGACGGCGGTGCCCGCGAGGAACATCCTCTTGCGGCCGATGAGGTCACCGAGACGCCCGGCGAGCAGGAGCAGGCTCCCGAAGGCGATGAGGTAGGCGTTGACCACCCAACTCAGGGCGGTGGGCGTGAAGTTGAGGTCGTCCTGGATGGCCGGCAGGGCCACGGTGACGATGGAGCCGTCGAGGATGATCATCAGGGTCCCCGTGGCGATGACGCCGAGGGCGACCCAGCGGGACGAGCCCTGTGGCGGGACGGACGGGCTCTGCGACGGGACAGGTGAGGCGGGCGATGCGGACACGGCGATGCCCTTCGGTCGAGTCGCCTCCCCTCCCGGGCGGCGACGACAACACGACCGTAACAGATAGTTCCGTTGTAGACTATATTTCTCGGAACCAGTCGTGGACTATCCTGGACACCATGACCGCCATGACGCCCGCACCCACTCGGACCAGGCCGGACCTCTCGTACCTGCTGGACCACACCAGCCATGTGCTGCGCACGCGGATGGCGGCGGCGCTCGCGGAGATCGGCCTCACGGCCCGCATGCACTGCGTGCTCGTCCACGCCCTCGAGGAGGAGCGCACGCAGAACCAGCTCGCCGAGATCGGCGACATGGACAAGACGACGATGGTCGTGACCGTCGACGCCCTGGAGAAGGCGGGCCTCGCGGAGCGCCGGCCGTCGAGTGCGGACCGGCGGGCGCGGATCATCGCGGTGACCGAGGAGGGCGCGCGGGTCGCCGCGCGCAGCCAGGAGATCGTGGACCGGGTGCACGAGGAGGCACTGGGGGCGTTTCCGGCGAAGGACCGGGAGACGTTCCTGCGCCTGATGAACCACCTGGCGGACGGCCACCTGAACACCCCGTCCCCGACCCCGTCTCCGGCGCGACGGCCGCGGCAGCGCGGTTAGACCCCGCCATCGAATCCGCCCCGGTTCCGCGTAACAGGTCATGTTGGGCCGGGAGCGGCTACCAGTACGGAGCACGCGGCCGCCGTTCACAGCGGCGGCGGCCGCTCGTTCGCCCTCCTTGAGGCGGTCGGCCCGGCACAAAGACGCATCGGGTCGTTGGGCGGACACGCCGTCGCCGCGGTGGGAGGCTGGAGGTGCCCGGTCGCCTTCGCAGCTGTGGCGGCGGCCAGGACGGTGCGGGACCACGGCTCCCCCTTGGTCCTCGCGCGAGTTGCCCTCCTGGCGTGAGGGCGGGGCGAGGGCTGCGGGAGTTGCCCCGTCGGCCAAGTCACGTGTGGAGAGCAGGGGCTGGAGCCGTGTTGTCGGCGATGCGGCTCCAGCTGGCGCACACCGTACGGTGGCGGGCCCCGCCGTGCCGCACGCGCCGGTTCCGCGGCCCGCTCGGCCCGTGTGTTCAGCCCGCGTTCCGGGCCATCCACGCCTCGACCTCGTCCGCCGAACGCGGCAGGCCCGCCGACAGGTTCTCGTGTCCTTCGGCGGTGACCAGCAGGTCGTCCTCGATCCGTACGCCGATGCCGCGCCACTCCTCGGGCACGCTCAGGTCGTCGGCCTGGAAGTACAGGCCGGGCTCGACGGTGAGCACCATGCCCGGTGCGAGGACCCCGTCGACGTACTCCTCGGTGTGGGCCTGCGCGCAGTCGTGGACGTCGAGGCCCAGCATGTGGCCGGTGCCCGCCATGGTGAAGCGCCGCTGGAGACCGAGCTCGTAGACGCGCTCGGCCGGGCCCTCGATGAAGCCCCACTCGACGAGCCGGACCGCCAGGTGGCGCTGGGCCGCCTCGTGGAAGTCCCGGTACGCGGCGCCCGGCTTCACCGCCGCGAAGCCCGCCTCCTGGGCCTCGTACACCGCGTCGTAGATCCGGCGCTGGACGGGCGTGAAGGTGCCGTTGATCGGCAGGGTGCGGGTGACGTCGGCGGTGTAGAGGGTGCGTGATTCGACGCCGGCGTCGAGCAGGAGCAGGTCGCCGGGGCGCACCGGGCCGTCGTTGTCGGTCCAGTGCATGATCGTGGCGTGCTCGCCGGCCGCGCAGATGCTGCCGTAGCCGACGGCGTTGCCCTCAAGTCGCGCGCGGCGGAAGAAGGTTCCCTCGATCCACCGCTCGGACGAGGCGACCGCCTTCGACAACTCCCCGACCACGTCGGTGAATCCGCGCACGGTCGAGTCGACCGCGCCGCGGATCTCGGCGATCTCCCAGTCGTCCTTGACGACGCGCAGGTCGTCGAGCGCCGTCACCAGTTCGGCGTCGCGGTCGGCGTCGGTCGTGACGGCGGCCTCCAGGGCCGGGTCCACGCCGCGGACGATACGGGTGGGTGCGCTGCCGGTGGCGCAGGCGGAAGCCAGGTCGGCGGCGGCCGTACGCACGTCCCGGCACTCCAGGCCGAGTACGCGCTGCGCCTCCGCGAGGGAACGGCGGCGGCCCATCCACAGCTCGGCGGTGGCACCGGTCCAGAACCCGTCGTCGTCGCGGCTGTCGCGCGGAAGCTGGTAGCAGTACGCGTCGTGGCCGCCGTCCGCGCGGGGTTCGAGCACGAGCGCGCCGTCACGGGCCTGGTCCCCGGTCAGGTGGACGTACGCCGAGTAGGGCCGGAACGGGTAGGTGTCGTCGTTCGACCGCACCTTGAGGTTCCCCGAGGGGATCACGAGCCGCTCACCGGGGAAGCGGGCGGAGAGCGCGGCGCGCCGGGCGGCCGCGTACGGGGCCTGCTCGTCGGGGGCCAGGTCACGCCGCTCGGTGTCCGCCCAGTGCGTGCGCATCAGGGCGGACAGTTCCTCGGAGATCCCGGAGTAGAGCCCATTCCTGCGGCCTTCGGCCATGACGTGTGCCTTCCAATCCTTTGGGTGGTCGGGGGGGCCGCGGCTGGTCGGCCGGCGTGTTCCGCTACCGGTCGGCTGCGGTGCTCCGCGGCTGGTCGGCCACGGCGTTCTGCGGCCGGTCGGCTGCGGTGCTCCGCGGCCGGTCGGCTGCGATGTTCCACTGCCGGTCGGCTGCGATGTTCGGCCGCCGGCAGACACGGTGTTCCGCAGCTGGTCGGCCACGGTGCTCCGTGGCCGGCCGGCTGCGGTGTTCCACTGCCGGGTCAGCCACGATGCTCCGCTGCCGGTCGGCTGCGGTGTTCCGCCGCCGGTCGGCCACGATGCTCCGCTGTCAGTCGGCCACGGCGTTCCGCTACCGGTCAGCCACGGCGTTCCGCCGCCGTCGGCCGCGGTACCCGCGCACCGTAGTCGGCCCGGCGGGCCTCTGGTGCCCAGTAGTGCCACTGGCACGGATCGGTCACGCGCGGGCTAGGGAGGCAGTCGATAATGCGCTTCATGACCAACGCGAAACTCGGCGCGGCCCTCCGGCTGCTCGGCCTCGACGACGCGGCGGCCCGGCTCTATCCGGCGCTGCTCGACCTGGCCCCCGCTCCGCTGGGCGAGATCGCCGCGGCGGCGGGCCTGGACCGTACCGACGACCCGGCCGCGGCGTACGCCACGCTCGTCGACGCCGGTCTCGCCGTGGCCACCGGCCCGGACGGGGATCCGGTGGCACCCGTGCCGCCCGCCGCCGCGCTGGAGGTGCTCGCCCGGCACCGGACGGCGGAGCTGGAGGAGTCGCGGGTCGCCGTCGGCGGTGCCTTCGAGTCGTTCCGGCGCCGACGCCTCGCCACCCACCGGGACGCGCTCGTCGAGGTCGTCACCGGTGACGCCGTGGGCCCCCGGACGCGGCAGGCCTGGGCGAGCGCGCGCGAGCAGATCCGCCAGCTGGAGTCACCGCCGTACACACCCATGCCCGAGTCCACGGACGACGCGCTGGCCACACTCGCCCGCGGCGTCACCCAGCGCGTCGTCTACTCGCGCGAGTCACTGGAGCATCCGGGCCGCCTGCGGGAGTCCATCGAACCGTGCATCAACGCCGGCGAGCAGGCCAGGGTGCTCCCCTCGGTACCGGTCAAGCTCGTGATCATCGACGACGCGTACGCCCTGGTGTCGCTGGCCATCGAGGAGGCCGACGTGAACCACACGACGCTGGTCGTGCAGCCGTGCGGGCTGCTGACCGCGCTGGTGGCCCTGTTCGAGCAGTGCTGGCGCCAGGCCCTGCCGTTCCACGGCCGCACCTCGGCCCCGGGCGGCCCGCCGCCCGCCGACCGCCGGCTGCTGTGGCTCCTCGCGGGCGGTGCGAGCGACGAGACCATCGCCCGCGAACTGGGCATCAGCCGACGCACCCTCTTCCGCCGCCTGCAGATCCTGATGGCCCGGCTCGGCGCCGCGAACCGCTTCCAGCTCGCACTGCACGCGCAGCGCAACGGGTGGCTGTGACGGATCCCCGTACGTACGACGGACGGGTCATGGCAGGGGAACGGCAGGAGAACCGTCCTACTCGTGGTCGGCGCAGAGGTCGGCGGTCAGGGCCGCGCGGGCCCATTCCTCCCAGGCGTCCGGGGACCAGCCTCGGTCACGGACGAAGACCAGGTACAGCTCGGGGCTGAGCACCCCGTACAGCAGATCGGCGGCGCGGGCGACATCGACGTCGGCGCGGGCGTCGGGCTTGGTGACCAGCGCTTCGGCCGCGGCGTACTGGACCGTGTAGCGCGGATCCGGACTCGCGGGCCACTGCGCGGCGATCTCCGGATCGGTGGCCGCGGCGGCCGCGATGAGCGGCATGATCGGGGCGACCCGGCCGAGGATCTCGCGCACCCCCCGTACGTGGGCGCGGAGTTGGCCGGCCGCGGTGGGCTCGGCGCACGCGTCGCGGAACCAGTCCCGCTCCATCGTCGCGACCGGTTCGGCGTCACCGGCGATGGACGTGTCGACGACGTCCTTGAACAGCGCGCGCTTGTTGCGGAACACGAAGTACACCGTCTGCACGGCCACGCCCGCACGGTCCGCGACCTCCTGAAGGCTCGTCGCCCCGTACCCCTGCGCGACGAACAGCTCCCGCGCGGCCGCGACGACCTTCTCGCGGGTTCGCCGCGAACGCTCGGCCCTCTTGTCGGGCCGCTTGTCGATGCGCTTACCGATGGGTTTGCCGGTACCTGTGTCGGATCCCTTGACCGCCGCCATGCCCGGAGTCTATCTCTAGAGTCAGTCACTAGAGTTCAACTCTAAGTACTTGGGGGCAACGATGCGCGAGACCGGGACATGGACGGCCGCGGAGCTCGACCAAGAGGCGGCGGTGCGCCGCGCGTTGGAGGACTACTACCGGGACGGCGAGCCGCCGTGGGACAGCGGCGTCACACCGCCCGAGCTGGTGGACGTGGTGGAGGGACCCGCCGCGCCGCCATCCGGCCGCGCCCTCGAACTCGGCTGCGGCACCGGGACCAACTCCGTGTACCTGGCCCGGCACGGCTGGCAGGTGGCGGCCGTGGACCTGGTCGACCGCGCGGTCCGGCAGGCCCGCGAGAAGGCGGCCACGGCGGGGGTGGACGTCACGGTGCTGTGCGGGGACGCCACGCGCCTCGACGAGGTGGGCGTGCCCGGCCCGTACGACCTGTTCTTCGACCTGAGCTGCTTCTGCGGCATCCCGACACACCGCCGCGACGCCTACGCGTCCGGCCTCACGGCACGGGCCGCACCGGGAGCACGCCTGCTGATGTTCGGCTACGCCCCCGGGGTGCTCGACGACCGGTTCTCCGGAACCACCGCGGACGAACTCCGTTCCAGGTTCCCGGGGTGGCACCTGACCGACGTCACACCGGGCACGAACCCGTTCCCGACGTTCTGGTTCACCTTGCAGCGCGACGGGGCGGCGGCGTGAGGGCTGTCGACCCGCCCCTGCCCCCGCGTCAGAAGAACGCCGGCGGGTGCTGGGTGCCGTAGGACGGTTCGAGTGTGTGGGCGGCGGTCAGGGCGAGGTCGTCGCGGTGATGGGGGGCGACGAGCTGGACGGCGAGGGGCAGGCCGTCCGGGGCAGTGCCGGTGGGGATGCTGATGGCGGGGTGGCCGGTGTCGTTGAAGACGGAGGTGTACGAGATGGGCAGGGCCCTGTCCCGGACGGCCGCGGCGATGTCGGGGCCTTCGGCGGGCCACGCGGTGGTGGGGGTGGTAGGCATGAGCAGCAGGTCGTACCGGCCGAAGAGGTTGGCCGCCCAGTGGCCGAGGCGGGACCGGTGGGCCCAGTAGGCGGCCTGCTCGGCCGGTCCGAGCGAGCGGCTGCCGTCGAGGACATCGGCGAACCACGGCTCGAAGGCGTCCTGGCGGGCGGTGAAGTCCTCGTGGACGTCGAGCAGTCGGGCGTACGCCAGAAGGCGCTGCCGCAGTTGGAAGGGGGCGGGGAACCGGTCGGCGCCAGGGAGGTCCGCCTCGTCGTCACGGACGTCGTGGCCCTGGTCACGCAGGATGCCGGCCGCGTGGTCGAGGGCGCGCAGGATCTCGGGGCGCGGTGCGGCGACGCCGAGGGTGCGCAGGACGCCGATACGCAGAGCGGGCAGCGGCTCGGCGAGGGCCGCACGGTACGAAAGGGCGGGTGCGGGCAGCGAGTTGGGGTCGACGGGGTGGTGTCCGGCGGCGACGTCGAGGTGCAGCGCGGTGTCCCGGACGGTGCGGGCCATGCCGCTCAGACAGGAGTGCTGGGTCCACTGCGGCATCCGGGACGGGCCGTGCGGGACGCGTCCGCGGGACGGTTTGAGGCCGACGACGCCGCAGAGTGCGGCCGGGATGCGGGTGGAGCCGCCGCCGTCTCCGGCGGTGGCCAGGGCGACGAGTCCGGCGGCGACCGCCGCGGCCGACCCACCGCTCGAACCTCCCGGAGTCCGCTCGGGATTCCACGGGTTGCGGGTGACGCCGAAGGCCTCGTTGGCGGTGTGCACGGCGGCGCCGAGCGGGGGTGTGTTCGTCTTGCCGATGACCAGGGCGCCGGCGGCCCGCAGCCGGGAGACGTGCACGCTGTCGTGGTCGGCGGGCGCGCCGTCCCGGTAGGCGCGCGTGCCTCGGGTGGTGCGGAAGCCCGCGGCGTCCTCGAGATCCTTGACGAGGACCGGCAGGCCTGCGAGGGGCCCCGCACTCTCTCCGTGGGCGAGGCGCCGTTCGAGGTCGGTGGCTTCGGAGAGTGCCCGCTCGGGGTCGAGCGCGACGACGGAGTTGATCGCCTTGTCGGCCGTGGCGATCCGGTCGAGGGTGTGGCGCATCAGCTCGGTCGGTGAGAGCTCCCGGCGGCGGATCAGATCGGTGAGTTCGGTCGCCGAGGCGTAGGACAGATCGGTCATGTCGTGGGTTCCTTGGGGGTCCGGACGAGGGCGGAGGTGGCGGAGGTGGCGGCGGCTTCCAGGCTGATGCCGGTGGTGCGCGGGCCGAAGCGGGCGGCGACCAGGCCGCCGGTGGCGGCAAGTACAGCGAGCAGGGCGAAGACGGCCGTGTATCCGGCGCCGCTGTAGACGGCGGCGACGATCATCGGGGCGGCGAAGTTGAAGATGCGGGACAGGGCGTTGGCGGTGCCCGAGCCGAGGGCGCGGATGCGGGTGGGGAAGATCTCGGCCGAGTACACCTGGAGGAAGGGCACGGCCATCTGGAACAGCAGGCTGACCAGGCAGCCCAGGATCAGGACGGCGGCGGGGGCGCGGACGAACGCGAACAACAGCAGAGTGACGGCGGACAGGGCACCCAGGACGAGTTGGGTCCGGCGCCGGTCCCACCGGTCGATGAGCGGCACGGTCACCAGAGCCCCCAGCGGAGCGGCGGTCGCCAGGGCAGCGGACAGCAGCAGCGTGTCGTCGAGGTCGAGTCCGGTCTCGGCGAGGAGTGTCGGCGTCCAGGTGTTGTACGCGGAGTAGGCGAGCAGTCCGGTCACCCACATCGTGCTGACGACAAGGAAGTTGCGGCGGTTGGCGCCGGTCCACAGTTCGCTGATCCGGGGGCGCTCCGGAGCGCCGGCCTGGTCCGGCACCGTCGTCGTGGCCGGTGCGGGCGGCCCGTCGACCGGCGGCCGGACGCCGGACCGGAGCTCGATCGAGCGCACGATGTCCTCGGCCTCGGCGAACCGGCCCCGGGAGGCGAGCCAGCGGGGACTTTCCGGGACCCAGCGGTGGATCAGCCAGGCGAAGACGACGCCGAAGAGACCGAGGCCGAACACGAGGCGCCAGCCCCAGGTCCACTGCGGCACCAGGAAGTAGCCGACCCAGGCGGCGATGGGGATACCGAGCGAGCCGACCGCCACCTTGTACGTCTGCAGGCGCCCCCGGGCGGCGGCGGGAACGAATTCGCTGAGGACGACGATGGCGACCACGGCCATGCCCTGGACACCGAGGTGCGCGGCGGTGCGGGCGGCGATCAACTGCCATGGGTTCTGGACCAGTACGCAGCCGACGGTGGCGACGCAGTAGAGGGTGACGCAGGCCAGCATGGTGCGCCGGCGGCCGATCCGGTCGGCGAGATAGCCGCTCAGAATGCCTCCCGCGAAGGCGCCGAGCTGACCGACTCCGGCGACGAGCGCGACGGTCGACAGCGGCATGCCCCACTGCTCGCGCAGAGCGGGGGCGACGAACGCGAAGGCATAGGTCTCCACCCATTCGAAGAGGATCATCCCGGCGAGAGCGATGACCATACGGCGGTGGAACGGACCGAGCGGGAGCCGGTCGAGACGCCTCCCGAGTGCGGTGGCTTGCAGGGTGACGGCCATGGGTGCGATACCTCCCGGACGAGGAAATGGGCAGGAGGGGTCAGATCACGCCGTCGGCCCGCAGGGCCGCGAGTTCGTCTTCCGAGAGGCCGAGCACACCCGCGTACACCTCGGAGTTGTGCTCGCCGAGGGCGGGTCCTGTGGACCGGATGCTGCCCGGAGTCTTCGACATCCTCGGCAGCGGAGCGACCATCGGCAGCGGCCCGAAGTCGGGGTCCTCCACCGTGACGAGCGTCCCCCGCTCCCGGTAGTGCGCGTCGGCGGCGATGTCGGCGATGCTCATCAGCGGCGATGCCGGAATCCCGGCATCGCTCAGCAGCTTTGTCACCTCGTCCGCCGCGTACCCGACCGCCCAGTCCGCGACGACGGCGTACAGCGCGTCCGCGTTGTCCATCCGTGCCGCACGCGTCGCGTACGAGGGGTCCGTCGCCAGCTCCGGGCGTCCCATGGCCTCGGCGAGGCGACCGAAGAGGCCGTCGGTTCCGGCATGGATCGACACGCGGCGCCCGTCGGCGGTGGTGAAGTCGCTGGCGGGCACGATCTGCGGGTTCCGGTTCCCCAGTCGCTCGCGGACCCTGCCCGTCGTCGCGTACGCGGCGAGCGCGTCCTCCGAGGCCCGGAACCCCGCCTCGTACAGGGCCAGATCGATCACCTGGCCGCCACCGCCCCTGGTGTCACGGTGGTAGAGCGCGGTGACCACCGAGAACGCGCCCAGGTAGGCGGCCATGTAGTCGATCGTGGAGTACCCGCTGCGCACCGGCGGGCGGTCCGCGTCGCCGGTCACGTACGTCAGTCCGGCGAAGGCACTCGCGATGCGGTCGAAGGATCCGCGGTCGCTGTACGGCCCGGTCAGGCCGTAGCCCGTGACGTACACGAGCACGGTGTCCGGCGCGAGTTCGCGCAGCGAGTCCGGGTCCAGGCCCCACGCCTTGAGGGTCGGCGGGCGGTAGTTGGTGATGACGACGTCGAAGTGCGGCACGAGCCGTCGCACCACCCGCTGTCCCGCTTCGGTGCGCAGATCCAGGGTGACGGACTTCTTGTTGCGGGCCTCCTGTGCCCAGTACGGGGACCGGGCGCCCGGGGTCGTGCCACGCGTGAAGTCGCCGCGGCCGGGGTCCTCGACCTTGACGACCTCGGCGCCGAAGTCGCCGAGAAACGTGGCGGTGACCGGCGCGGCCAGGACGGTGGACAGGTCGAGGACGCGTATGCCCGCCAGCGGAAGTGTCGACATGGGTGCCCCTTCGCACGCTATTCACGTTCCGTTATTAACGAAACGTTGTTAGCGGGACCTTAGAGTGGTCCCCTCGGCACGGCAAGGGTTGAGGCGGGAAGTTTTGTCCAGGACGGACGGGGAGCAGCACATGACCGACAGTGGGGCCGGCGCGGCGGGTGAGGCCGGGCGGACCGGGGCCGGGAAGAAGCGGCGCCGGCGACGCAGCCGCGAGGAGACCGAGGCGGACCTGCTGTCCGCCGCGCGCACCCTGCTGGAGCGCGACGGAGTCCTCGCCGGGGTGAACCTCCGCGAGATCGCCGCCGAGGCGGGCGTCAACCACGGGCAGATCTACCAGTACTTCGGCACCCGGCAGTCCCTGCTGCGCGCCGCGGCGTCCGAACTCGTCGAGCGCCAGAGCGAGGAGCGCGGCGACCACTGGGAACAGCCGTTCTCCGAGCGGCGCCGCGAGATGTTCCGGCATCGGCTGGACGAGCCCGAACTGGTCAAGCTCGAAGCGCTCCTGGCGCTCGACGGCGACGACAACTTCAGCCCTCTGCCTCGCTTCTCCCAGACGCTGCAGAGCCTGGAACGCGACCAGGCCGACGGCTCCCTGCCCGAGGAGGCCGATGTCGTCGCCGCCCATGTCATGACCGCCGCGGCGCAGATGGGTTACGTCATCTTCCGCGAGGCCTACGCCCGCGACACGGGCGTCACCGTCGACGAACTCGACGCGCGAGCCGCCCGGGCCTACGGCCTCATGCTGGCCGGACTCACCGCGCCGCCGTCGCAGGGGTCCGGGCAGGCGTGACGGGTCCTTGTTGGTGTCGCGAGGGCGGGCTTTCCGGCGACGGCGGTTCAGGGGTGTGGGAACCGGTGGGGTGTGGCTGCACGGTCTTCGTCGGGTGTGGGGCGTTGCCGCTCCCCTTCTCCGGAGGGTCGAGGAGGTGGCCTGTCGTCTGGACCCCGGCGCCGCAGACGAGCAGCGCCACGGCCAGCGCGGTGAGTCCGGTGGCGGCGCGCCGCCGCCGGGGCGTCGGGGAACGCGGGTCGGTGTCCGTCATCAGTCCACGTACTCCTGGGCGACCTCGACGTAGTTGAAGCCCTTGACGTCGGTGGCGATCTGCATCCGGCCGCTCTTCGACGAGGCGATCAGGGTGTTGAGCAGACCCGTGATCGCGCCGCTCAGCGCCGACTCGGTGTCCGAACCGTCGGCGATGAACAGCGCCTTGGTCGCCACCTGTTCCAGCACGTCGCGCTTCGCGCCGCCGAAGCCGTAGGCGATCACGTGCGGATGACGCGGCCAGCCCCGGTCCACCAGCTTGCGGAACGGTTCTTGCCAGTGCGCGTCGGTCGGCACGCCGTCGGTCAGGAAGAAGACCGTCGGCCGCAGCACGTCGAGGTTCTGCCTCCTCAGGTCGCTGACATCCTGTTCGATGCACTCCCGCACCCGGTCGAAGGTCTTGCCGTACTCCGTGCGTCCGCCGCAGATCACTTCGGGCATGACCGGCACCTGTTCCATGTCCGACATCGGGATCACGACGTGCACGTCGGTGGAGAAGGCGACCACGCAGACTCTGGCGAACTCCGAGACGCGGGGGTTGGTCGCCAGGTTGTAGTGCAGGCGGGCGAGGGTCGCGTTGAGCACTGACTCGTGCTGCTTCATCGACGAGGACGCGTCGATCACTACGTAGGTGGGCAGGCAGAGTGTCATGGTGCACCTCTGGGCTAGTGGTTGGCGAGGATCACGATCAGCAGGATCGCGGCGATGACGAGGACGGCGATCCAGCCGGCGTCCAGGCCGTTCTCGGGCGGTTTCGGGGGCGTCGACTCGGCTTCCTTCACGGGCCGTTGGGCGTCGGCGGCAGGTCGCGGAGCCGGGAGCCGTGCGGGCTTCGAAGGCAGCGGGGGCAGCTCGGTGCGGGTCGGACGTGGTGTCGTCCTCAGATACGGGCCGTTGTTCAGCGCCTGGTGCAGCTGCGCGGCCGAGGGCCGCCGCTCACGGTCGGTCGCGAGCAGCATGTCGAGCAGCACTTCGGACACGGCCGGCCGGTTCGGCCAGGGGGACGCGGCGACGGTGTGGAAGGTGTGCGCGTCGCGCAGCCCCGTCATGCACTTGGCGACGAGCAGTCCGAGCCGGTAGCGGTCGGTGTACTCGTCCGCGTCGGCGCCCGCCGGCGTGAGCGGGTCGGCCCAGTTCGGCTGGTGGATGTCGGGCATCTTCGCCGGCTGACATCCGTCGACGTCGATGAGGTAGACGGAGTGCTGGGCCGGGCTCCAGAAGGCGTTGGAGAACGACCAGTCCGAGTAGACCAGGCCCAGGCTCTCCAAGACCGCGGCGAGCCGCGTCAGTTGGCGGCAGGCGGCCAGCCTGCCCGCCGCGCCGGGGGACGGCAGTCCGACGCCCCGGATCGACTGGTCCGACTTCGCCAGCCAGTCGATCTCCACGAACCGGCGCTCGCTGAACGCGCCGCGCCGTAGCTCGCACCGGTACTCCTCGGGCGCCATCGGGATCACGCAGCCGACGGCGGGGTTGCCGGGCTCCTGGATCCGGGCAGCGGGCCAGCACGTACCGGCGTACAGCAGCGCACGCTCCGCCTCAGGCAGCGTGTCCGGGGCCGAGATCAGCAGGTCGAGACGCTCGGCGTCCTCCGGATGCTGGTCGGGCCGGTAGAGCTTGGCCAGCCAGCCAGGATGGTTCGTCAGGGGTGTCACCGCGACGGCCTGGCCGTTGTGTTCCGAGATCGGCTCGGCCAGCGGGCCGAGGTCACCCACGCTCACGGTGCGGGGCAACGCCCAGCCCCGCGGATCTGCCGCCGGACCACCGCCGGTGCTGTCATCGGCGCCGTCGACGCCGTCGACGAGAGAAGTCATGCCCCGGCTCCGTTCCACAGGACGACCGCGGTCCGGTCGTCGAGGCACTGCGGGGCGTCGAAGCCGACGTCGGCGGTGAACCGGGTGGCCGGGACCGGCGCGCGCCAGGCGTTCGCGAAGTACTCGTTGACGTTGCCCGCGGGGTCCGCCCACGCGTCGCCGATGCCGTCCGTGACGAGGGCGAGGGCGGCGCCGGGGGCCAGCGTGACGCAGTGGTCCCTGGTCAGTTGCGGGGTGTCGGGCAGCCGACCGACGACCTCGTTCGAGACCACGGCGGACGTACGGTCCTTGACCTCGCCTGCGGCGAACCGCCACAACGGGACGTGCGGGTCGAGTGTCCAGGCCGAACTGTCGCCGAGCCAGGCGATCCAGGCCCGCGCGACGCCGTTCGCGTCCGGCTCCGCGAGCACCGCGGTGATCAGCACGGTGGCCAGCTGCGAGCTGTCGACGCCCCGGCCGTTCGCCTGCGTGGCGACCGACTGCGCGATGCGCCCGTACAGCTCCTTGGCGTCGAGCCCGTCGAATCCCACCGTCTCCAGTTGTTCGCGCAGCAGGGTGACGGCCTGGCTGGAGGCCGTGGTGGCCCCGGCGTCGGACCGGGCCGCGCTGGACAGGCCGTCGGCCACGGCCACGATCGCGTGCCGGCTGTCCCGGCTCCGTCCGATCCGGTAGGAGTCCTGGCGCGGCTCGGCGGGTTGGGCGCAGCGGTGGCCAGGGCCGATGACGGAGGCCGCGCGGAGGGTGAAGGCACCGATGGTGGCCTCGTCGGCGGCGATCCCGTTCTGGACGGTGCGTTCCGGGAGCTGCCAGCGGTAGCCCTGGGCGCGGGCGCCGTCGCCGAAGCGGGGGACGCTCAGGTCGGTCGGCCGCTCGCGCAGGAACGGCCGGGGCTTCGGGGGCTGGGGCATCGGTGGCTGGGGCTGCGGCGCCGCGGGTGCGGTGACGTAGCGGCAGATCGGGGGCGCTGTGTCGGGCGGGGCGCCGTACTGGGGTTCCCTGGCGAGTCGCTCGCGCGGCCCCGACCCGGAACCGGACCCCAGCACGGCCGCCGCGCCGACCACGCCCACGGCCGCGAGGGCGAACGCGTCCACGAGCGGGCCGAAGCGTCGGTGCTCCGTGGTGACCTCGAAGAAGGCACCGATCACGACAGCCGCGAGCAGCACCGAGCGCCACCGTGTGTCCATGCGGGCGCCCCGCCGGGCGCCGTCCCGGCTCACGGCCGTTCCCCGCGCGCGTGGGTCTCCTGCCGGGACTTCGGCCCGGAGGCGAAGTGCTGGCTGCCGTTCTGCACCGCGTACAGCTCGGCCGAATCGGTGGCGAAGTTGAGCTGGGTCACGTTGTCCGGCCTTTCCGGTGTGCGCAGCGAGGCCAGGGCCATGACGTCCTGGGCGAGATCCGGGTCCCGGTCGAGCAGCCGGGACAGGGCCTCGGTCCAGTAGTCCACGGCCCGGGCGTCGACCGCTCCCCTCGTGGCGGTCGACGCCCGGTCAAGGGCCGGAGCGCGGTCAAGGGCCGACGCCCGGTCAAGGACCGAAGCGCGGTCAAGGGCCGACGCCCGGTCAAGGACCGAAGCGCGGTCAAGGGCCGACGCCCGGTCGAGCGCTTCGGCCAGCTCGTTGTCGCGGCCGCCGCCGCGGGCCCGGGCGAGCACGCGGCTCATCAGCCCCTTCGCCTCGTACCAGAGATCCGTGCCCATGGCGGAGACCAGAGCGGTGGCGCCGCTTGCGGCCAGTTCGGCGAGTTCCTCGTTCATCAGCGGGTATCAACCTCGGTCGTCGTGGCGGATGTGCTGGTCGCCCCGGTGCACGGCGAAGACCGTGCCGTGCCCCGTGGCCCGGACGAGCTGCTCCACGGCCCGCGGCTCGGGCGGCTCCGGCGGCGCGGGCGGTGCGGGCCGCTCCGGCTGCGTGCCGGAATCGCCCCGTGGCCCGATGGGGCTGCCCGGGTACCAGAGCCAGGCCCTCGCGGCGTACTCCTTGACCCGCACGTCGGCCGCGGTGAAGGCGTCGGCCGCCAGCCCCTCGTGGCCGTGCCCGACGGTTTCCTCGTGGACGTGCTGCGAAAGGATCGCGGCCAGCGGGGCGCCGTCGGTGCCGGTCAGGGTCGCGCGGCGCAGCGGGGCCGAGTCGAGCAGTCGGGCCAGCGCCTCGAAGGGGGCGCCGGAGACGGTGCCGTCCGGATCGAACCGGATCTCCCCCGCGTGCACCGCGGCCCGCACCCGTAGCCGGCTGTCCGCGCCGGCCCGCCGGTTGTGCGCACGGATGCGTGCGCTCAGCTCCGGGAGCAGCGGGAACAGCAGTGCGGCCTTGGGCAGTTGGGCCGGGGCGACGAGCCGGCAGCCGTCGCCGGTGTCGCCGCAGGTGAAGTCCCGCACGTCCAGATCAGCGGCGCCCAGCGCGTCGGCCAGTGCGGAACGCAGCACGCCGCGGATCTCCTGCAGCCGCCGCTCGCCGCGGCCCGCGGAGCCGGCGATGTCACACGCCAGCAGGGCTCGGTACTCGTATCTCGGAATCACTGTTCCTCCGCGTTCATCTGCGGCCACGACGAACTCGGGCAATTCCAGGCCGAGTTGTCGCCGTCCGGGCATCCGGGTCATCCGGCGTGGACAAGATGATTGACGAGACCGTAGAGGAGGGGTCCCCGAGCAGAACGGCTACTAATACGGCTTGTGCCGCTTCGGCCGCACGAGGAAGAGAGGTGGGGCGATGGACACCACACGTGTTCGCGGGGCCGGGGCCTACTGGCCGCCCGCCGGGCTGCTCGGCCGCGTCGACGAGGACGAACGCGCGATCCTCATGGGACTCGGCCACGGCGTGACCTATCCAGCCGGCCAGATCACCATCCGCGAGGCGGAGACATCGGACTTCGCGCTGCTGCTGCTCGGCGGCATGGTGAAGGTCACCGCGCACGCGCAGGACGGCCGCGAGGCGCTGCTGGCGGTGCGGATGGCCGGAGACCTGGTCGGGGAGTTCGCCGGCATCGACGGCAGGCCACGCGTCGGCACCGTGACCGCGTGCGGCAGGGTGCTGGCCCGCTACATCCTCCGCTCCGAGCTCCTGGAGTGCACGAAACGGCACCCCGCCATAGGACTCGCGCTCAGCGCGAGCGTCGTGGCCAAGCTGCGCACGGCGACCGGCCGGATCGTCGATTTCACCGGCTGCGACGTGCTCGGACGACTGGCCAGGATCCTGCACCACCTGGCCGTCATCTACGGGCGCCCCGGTCGGCACGTGGCCCAACTCCCGCTGTCCCAGCCGGAGATGGCCACCCTCGTCGGCGCGGCGGAGTCGTCCATCCACAAGGCCCTGCGGGCGCTGCGGGAGTCCGGCGCGATCACGACCGGCTACCGCAGGATCACGATCCTCGACCTGGATCACCTCGCCCGGATCGCCGTCACGGCCGGGCCCGCCTGACCGCCTGATCACCGGCGATCCCGCCGAATACGTAAAAGCACCGGGTTCGTACGACGGGTCGGCGCCAGCCTGCCCAAGTACCAAGACCCTGGCGCGGGAGAGAACGAGGGAAGCAGATGTCAGAGAACAACGGGGCTCCGGGGATCCGGACCGGCGATGTGTCCGGAACGGTGGTCATCGGCAACAACAACACCGTGAGCATCCTGGAGGGAACGCCGCCGGATCCGGTCAAGCGCCCGTCGATCTCCCAGCTGCCGCGCTCCACCAACGAGCCGCTGATCGGCCGGGCGCGGGACGTGCGGGCGCTCCAAGAGGCGGTTCAGACACGGTCGTTGGTGCAGGTCTGGGGCGCGTCCGGGATCGGCAAGAGCGCGTTGCTGCGCCACCTGGCGTGCACTTCGGAGCGCGGCCAGGACGGCGCGGCGTACATCGAGGCCGGCGGACGCACGGCCGACGACATCGCGCAGGCCGTCTTCGACATCGCCTTCGACGCACCGAACTACAAGCCGTCGTGGGAGGTGATGAAGGAACATCTGAAGACGCTGCGGCTGCGGATCTACCTCGACGACGCCGGGCTCGACGACAAGGAGCTGCGCCGGCTCGTCGACATGGCCGAGCACTCCACGTTCGTGTTCACCTCGCAGCAGCGGTCCGCCGTCGACGGTGTGCATGCGGTCCGGCTCCAGGGACTGACGACCGCGGCGGCAGCGGAACTTGTGGCGGCGCTGCTCTCCCGCGAGCTGCGCCCCGACGAGGTGCCGCTCGTGCACGCGCTGTGCGACGCGGTGGACGGCAACCCGCTCCGGCTGCGGCGCATCGCCCTGTCGGTCGCGACCGGCAAGGGCCTGCCCGGCATCGCCGACCTTCCCGAACTGCTGCCGGCACTGCTGAACAAGGTCCGCCCGGAGGAACGCGACCTGCTGCACCTGCTCGGCTCGCTGGCCGGCGCCGAGTTGGCGCCCCGACACCTCAACGATCTGCTCGGCCGGACGGACTCCGACGCGCTCGCCGGCGGCCTGGTGCGACACGGACTGCTGCTCGCGACGGAGACCGGATACAGCTGTCCGCCGGATGTCGCCGAGTGCGTACTGAACACGCGGCACACGGAGTTCCCCGCCGACCGGCTCTGCCGGACACTCACCACGTGGGTCGAGGCGAGGGACACCACCCCGGAGGATGTCGCGGTGCACTTCCAGGCACTGGATGTCGCGGTGCTTCGGGCGGAGCGACACGGTCACGCGGGACTCGGGGTGGCGCTGGCCCGGGCCGCCTCGCCGAAGCTGGCACTGTCCCGGCAGTTCGACGCGTGGGGCAGCCTGCTCGGTGCCGGGTGGTCGGCGGCCCGGAGCGCGGGCGACGAGGGCGGTGAGGAGTTCTTCCTGCACGAGGCCCGCACCCGGCGGAAAGCGCTCGGGCGCGGCGCGATGACGGCGGCGCTGGCGCTCGAGGCGGGGGTGCTGTTCCGCGAACTCACCGTTCTGCACGCGCAGTCGGCGACCCAGCAGGTGGCCGGAGCGGCATCGACCGGCGCACTGCCGCACTCGGCCGCCTCCGCACACGGCGCGGCCCACTCGGCCGCCTCCACGCACGCCGCCGCCCACACGGCGGCCGCACCGCACACCGCCGCCGCCACGTCCGCCGCCCCGGCTCCCGCGCACACAGCCGTGACCCACGGGGCGACGAGGCCGGTGGTCGACCTGTCCTCGCAGGCCGCACAGCCGCACGTCGCCGCCCACGGGGCCGGTACACATTCGGCCGCCGCACACTCGGCCACCGCGCCGACACCACCACGGATCGACCTCTCGGGGGCGCACTCTTCGGCCGCCCACCCGACATCCGCCGCGACCACCACATCCGCGACGGGCACGGGCCACTCGGCAACCGCCGCGGCCGGCGCGGCGGGCGCCAAGGGCGGCATGTCGGCACTCGCCGTCGCCTGCACGATCGGCATCGCGGCCGTACTCGGCGTGGGTGCCATCGTCTACGCGAACGACCAGCCGAACACGTCGCCTGCGGCCGGGGCGAGCTCAGTCAGTACGCCGGACCTGAGCGACGACACCGTGCCCGACGACGGCACCGTGCCCGACGAGGCCACCTCGCCCAGTGTTGATCCCGTGTGCGCGACGGTGCTCCCCGAACTGTCCGCTCAATCCGCGACGTTCAACGCGGACGCCGCCCGCGCGAGCACCGCGATCGATTCGTACAACTCGGCGATGAACTCCTACAACTCGGGGGCCACGTCGACTCCCCCCAGCGAAAGCATGTTCCTCTCCGAGACCGGCTCCGTAGTCAGTGACATGGAGGACGTCGAGAGCACGCTGCGGGAGGCCGACGCGCAGGCCCAGGACAGCGCTGTGTCATCGGACCTCAACGACATGCTGGCCGCCGCCGAAGAAGTCAAGAGCCAATACGAATCGTTCGGGGGCGGCCAGGAAGGTTCGGCGATCGACACGACGAGTGGGACTTCGGACTTCAACTCGGCGCTGTCCAGTCTGCAAACCGACTGCGGCGCGTGATCCGCCGCGCCAGACCAACAAGGAAGGGCGGGCCATGGCCGAGAATTCCACCCACGGAGACATCCACACCGGGGACGTCTCCGGCACCTTCGTCGTAGGAGACAACAACCGCGTGACGAACACGACGCGTGACCCCGAACAAGCACCATCGCGACCGGCGCCGGAGCCGCAGCCGCAGCCGCAGCCGGAGTCGCAGCCTCAGCAGGAGAGTTCGGCGACGGACCGGGCAGCCGTCTTCGCACTCCAGCACGGCACGATGCACGTCACGTACAACGCCGCACCCGAGCCCGAGGCAGAAGACTGAGAGACGCCGCGTGCCCCGGCCGACGACCGGCCGGGGCACGTACGCAGCGATCCGCTCAGTCCTTCAGTCGTTGTCGGCCAGCAGCTCCAGATCCTGCGCACTCAGCGTCGCCGTCTTCAGCAGTTCCCTGATCAAGTTCACACTGAGCGTCGAGCCGACCGGCTCGCCGACCTCGTCGCGCAGCAGTCCGCGCACACCACGGCGGTGCAGCCGCTCGCGCACGTCCTCGACCGTGTTCGCGACCGACTTGTGGGTCCAGGACTTGTTCGCGTAGGGCGAAGCGTTGGCCAGACGAGCCGTGTCCTCCCAGGCCAGCGGGAGCGGAAAGGCATCGTGGCCCGCCAGATAGCGCCGGGCGAGCGCGGTGAGCACCAGCCGCTCCTGCGGGGAGAGTTCGTAGACCGTCTCGGGATCCACGGTCTCCGCACCGCTCGCGGAACGCGGGTTGCCGTCGTCCTCGTCCACGACGCGCACCTCCACCAAGTGGGAACGCCGCTTGGACGAGTTGATCACCAGCGGGGTGTATCCGGACTCGATGAGCCGCTTGTGGCCGTTGAGTATCAGCACACCGTCCGGCAGCTCGATGGGCAGATTGCCGGTGTTGACCAGCCACCAGTCGCCGTCCGCGGCCGTGCAGGTGAACACGCCGTGCCGACGGCTGACGGTCGGGTCGTCCACACCGACCGGCACATGCACGTCCTCGCGGTCCCGCCCGAACAACAGCGTGTACCGGCGCGGCGGCACGGCGTACCCGCCCTCCGGCCCCAGTACGAAGATCGTCCCTGGCGGCGCCGAGGGCACCCGGTCCGAGGGACTGCCCGGCGGCAGCATCTGGGGTGGAAAGTTTCCGTACGCCATGTCACATACCTCCGGCTCGGCTCGCGTCAGTGTAAGAGCGCGCCGCGAGGACCGGTCCCCCCACAGATGTGCGACAGGCAAGGGCACGTTTGCCGCCAACTCGTGTTGCCTTGCCCCGACTTGATCGATAGCCTGCCCGCCGTGAGCGCGAGCGGTCGGGGACCTGTTGATGACGGATAGCACGATCGCCGAGCCGCTCGGCACGGACGATCCGCAGGAGATCGGCAGCTTCCACATCATCGGCCTGCTCGGCGTCGGTGGCATGGGCGAGGTCTACCTCGGGGCGTCCGACAAGGGCTACGCCGCCGTCAAGCGCGTCCGGCCGCGGCTGGTCGCCGGAGAGCGCTTCGAGCGCGAGGTCGGCATCCTCTACCGGGTACCGGCCGGGGTGGGCCCGCGGGTGCTGGCGAGCGACGGCACCGCGGAACGCCCCTGGTTCGCCACCGAGTACGTGCCCGGGCTCACCGTCGACGAGGCGGTCCGGCTGCGCGGCCCGCTGCCCGCCGAGGCATTGTGGCTGCTGCTGGCGGAGGCGGCCACGCACCTTTCGGCCGTGCACGCTTCGGAGATCGTGCACCGTGACATCAAGCCCGGCAACGTCATGCTGGTCCGGGACGGCGTGCAGCTGATCGACTTCGGGATCGCACGCGCGGCGGACCAGGCGAGGCTCACCAAGAGCGGCGGCAGCTACGGCACGCAGGGCTTCTCGGCACCGGAACAGCAGGCCGGGGACGAGGACGTGGGCGCACCCGCGGACGTCTACTCGCTCGGGGCGCTCCTGCTCTACGCGGCGTCGGGCCGCACGCCCGGTGTCGTCCCCGACGTAGAGCCGTTACGTGCCATGGACGCCGACCTCGCCGACGTCATCGGGTCCTGCCTCACGACCGGCCCCGGGGATCGCCCGACCGCCGCCGAGGTGGCGCGGGCGGCCCGCGCACACCTGCTCGTTCCTCCTCCCTCCTGGCCTTCCGAGGTCACGTCACGCATCGACTCACGACGTGCCTTCGCCTCGACCCCGGTCGGCAAGCTGGAGACCGTCCCGCCGCCGGACCTGGAGGCGGATCCGACGCCCGGCGCCGCGCACCGCCCACGTGCCCGCCGGCTCCTGCTTCCGGCCGCCGCGGTGATCGCCCTCGGCGCCGTCGCGGCGTTCGTACTCGTTCCGTCCGATTCCCGGCACGACGGCGCCGCGCGTCCGTCCGCCGACGAGACCGTGGCCGCGGCGACACGGACGCCCGCCAAGGGCCCGACCCGTTCGGCCTCCCCCTCCGAGAAATCCGGACACCCGACCCCGACCACCGCACCCGACAAGGCCGACAGCGCCCCACCGGGGACATCCAGCGCCCGCCCGCCCACGCACACCGCCCCCACCACCGCGCCCTCGCCGGCGGCCACTCCCCGCGTCACCTCGTCGTCGATCAGCGGAGTCAACGGCAGCGACGATCCGGCACAGGTCAAGGGCTCCGAGGCGGACACCTCCTGGGTCGGCAACAACGCCACCTGCTCCGCCTGGCTGGACCACAACGGCTCCGGCGAACTCGCGGGCGTGCTCAACACGTCCATGAACCAAAGCTGCGGCGCCGAACTGCACCGCAGCGACGGCATCGCCCACACGTTCCAGGCCTCCTGGGGCGCCGCGAAAACAAACTTCATCTCCGGCGTCGGCCACACGATGTGGATCTGCGTCTGGAACGCGAGCAACCGATCCGACGAGCAGTGCTCCGCCCGCTTCACCATGAACGGCAACACGCCGGTCAAGCAGTGAGCAACCGACACACTCCACCTTCAGGCAAGAAACGACAACCGCACCTGCCGGCGAGGATTGTCCTTGTTGGTGTCCACCAGACACACCGACTGCCACGTCCCCAGCTCCAAGCCGCCATCCACCACCGGCAACGTCGCATGCGGCGGCACGATCGCCGGGAGGACGTGGTCGCGGCCGTGGCCCGGGGAACCGTGGCTGTGCTGCCAGCGGTCGTCCGCGGGGAGGAGGGTGTGGAGGGCGGCGAGGAGGTCGTCGTCGCTGCCGGCGCCCGTTTCGATGATGGCGATGCCGGCCGTGGCGTGCGGGACGAAGAGGTTGAGGAGGCCGTCGCGGCCTTGGGCGACCTCGCGCAGGAAGGACTCGCAGTCGCGGGTGAGGTCGGCGATGCGCTCGGTGGAGCCGGTCGTGATGTCCAGGATTCGGGTCGTGAAGACGTCTGACATGAGTGCATTGTCCCCCAGGAAGGCGGCCGGGCGCCCGGTGGGGACGGCCGGGGTTCGGGACGTGCGGTCCATACGTTGAGACGTCATTGACCATGCGTCGGCGACTGGATACGTTCTGCCGCATGTTGCGTTCAGCCATGCTCACCACGCGCGGTCACATCGACCTGCTGCGGGTGGCCTCTGCCGCGTGTCGTCGCGGCTGCTGACGCCCCCTCTCGCCACTTCTGCGCTTCTTCATTCCCCTGCGCTCACCCGTTCTCGTTGCCGCTTCGGTGTTCGTCCGTGACGGCGCGCCGCTGACGCGCGCCCGCTGACGCCGAGGCGCGCCCTCGCCTGCCATGGAGTGCCATGAGCATCAGTCATGCTCCGCCCGTTTCGTCCGCCCCGGACCGGTCGTCGCCAGAGTCACCCTCTACGGCGCCACCCGAACTCGTTCCTCTCGTCCCCTCCTCCACCCGCCGCGCCCGCGTTCCCCGTTGGCTGCGGCGCACCAGTGGGCCGCTACTGCTCCTCGTACTGTGGCAAGTCCTCACGTCTGTAGGGGTGTTGACGCCTGATGTGTTGGCGTCGCCGGGCACCATCGCGCGTGTCGGGGCGGATCTGGTGTCCGACGGGTCGTTGCCCTCGGCCATGGGTGTCTCGCTGCAACGTGTCGCCGTCGGGCTGCTGTGCGGTGTCGTCGTCGGGACCGGGCTCGCGCTGCTGTCAGGTCTTTTCCGGGTCGGCGAGGATCTCGTCGACGCGAGTGTGCAGATGCTGCGGACCGTGCCGTTCGTCGGGCTGATTCCGCTGTTCATCATCTGGTTCGGGATCGGTGAGGCGCCGAAGGTCGCCATCATCACCCTTGGCGTGTCCTTCCCGCTGTACCTGAATGTGTACGCCGGGATTCGTGGCGTCGACTCCCAACTCATCGAGGCCGGTGAGTCGTTGGGGCTGAGCCGGTGGGGGCTCGTGCGTCATGTCGTACTGCCGGGCGCGCTGCCCGGCGCCATGACCGGGTTGCGGTACTCGCTCGGTATCGCCTGGCTGGCGCTCGTCTTCGCCGAGCAGATCAACGCGGACGCCGGCATCGGGTTCCTGATGGTGCAGGCGCGGGACTTCCTGCGCACCGACGTCATCGTCGTCTGCCTGATCGTCTACGCGTTCCTCGGCCTGCTCGCCGACTTCGTCGTCCGTTCCCTCGAAAGGCTGCTGCTGCAATGGCGACCGACGTTCACCGGCCGGTGACCCCGTCCCCCGAGACCACCATCGGCGCCGGCTCCGCCGTGCGCGTCGAAGGTCTCTCCCGTTCCTTCGACGGTCGTGCCGTCATCGATGACCTTCAACTCGATGTGCAGCCAGGGGAGTTCGTCGCCCTGCTCGGGCGCAGCGGGTGCGGCAAGTCCACGCTGCTGCGCATCCTCGCCGGGCTCGACCGCGACATCGAAGGCACCGTACTCGTACCCCGACGCAAGGCCGTCGCGTTCCAGGCGCCGCGGCTCATGCCGTGGAAGCGGGTGTGGCGCAACGTACTGCTCGGTCTACCGGGCAAGCCCGAACGTGCCGTCGCCGAGCGGGCGTTGGACGAGGTGGGCCTCAGTCACCGTACGGACGCCTGGCCCAAGACGCTCTCCGGTGGCGAGGCCCAGCGTGCCTCGCTCGCCCGCGCCCTCGTGCGCGAACCCGATCTGCTGCTGCTCGACGAGCCGTTCGGCGCGCTCGACGCGCTGACCCGGATCAAGGCCCAGCGCCTGGTCGGCGAGCTGTGGCAACGGCGGGGCTACGCCGTGCTGTTGGTCACCCACGATGTCGAGGAAGCGGTGCTGCTCGCCGACCGGGTGCTGGTCATGGACGACGGTGTCATCGCCCACGAGACCCGAATCGATCTGGAGCGGCCGCGCGATCTCACCGATCCGCGCTTCGCCGAACTGCGCGCCGAGCTGCTGAATCGGCTGGGTGTGGACGGGGCCTCTCACTAACCCACCCACTGGTCCTGTCACTAGTCCCGTCACTAGTCCCGTCACTAGCCCACCCACTGGCCCTCGCACTGGTCCCCCACTTGTCCTCTCGCTGAGCCCACCGCCACTCCCTCCCCTCCTCGCGTTTTCCCTCCTCGTCCCCCTATTTTTGAACGGACTTGTCATGCGACGCCCTCTCATAGCCGGCGCCCTCGTCACTCCCCTCGCCCTCCTGCTCGCCGCCTGCTCCGGTGCCACCACCGCCAGCACCTCCACCGGCAGCGGTGGCAGTGGTGGCGGCGTCGACGGAAAGGGGTCGCTCACCCTCAACGTCGGTGACCAGAAGGGTGGTTCGGAGGCAGTACTGAGGGCCGCCGGTGAACTGGACGACCTGGACTACAAGATTCGCTGGTCCACATTCACCTCGGGGCCGCCGCTCCTCGAAGCCATCAACGCCAAGGCCGTGGACATCGGCGGCGTCGGCAACACACCTCCCGTCTTCGCGGCCGGTGCCGACTCGAAGATCAAGGTGGTGTCCGCCAGTCACGGGACCGCCAGGGGTGACACGATCCTTGTCCCGAAGGACTCGAAGCTGAAGAGCCCGGCGCAGCTCAAGGGCAGGTCGATCGCCGTGGCCCAGGGGTCCTCGGCGCACTTCCAGCTCGTCGCCTCGCTCAAGAAGGTCGGGCTCACGCTGAAGGACGTGAAGGTCAAATACCTTCAACCGGCCGACGCACTCGCCGCGTTCACCGCCGGCAAGGTCGACGCGTGGGCCGTCTGGGACCCGTACACCTCGCAGGCGTTGCGCGCGAAGCTCGGTCGTGTGCTCACCGACGGCGACGGTGTCACCAACGGGCTCGCCTTCCAGGTCGCCTCCCCCGTCGCCCTCGCCGACAAGAAGAAGTCCGCCGCCATCAAGGACTATCTCGATCGGCTGCGGCGCGCCCAGAACTGGGTCTACAAGCACCCGCAGGCGTGGGCGAAGGTGTGGGCCAAGGACACCGGGCTGCCGTACGGGGCGGCGTACGACGCCGTGAAGCGTACGAACGGCACACGTGTCACCGTCGCCGTCGACAAGAACGTGATCGCCTCGGAGCAGCAAATCGCCGACACCTTCACGAAGTTGAAGCTGATTCCGCGCCAGGTCGACTTCTCGAAGTACGTCGACACGCGCTTCAACGACAAGCTGCCGCCCTCCACCACCGCCCCGCGCACATACGGCAAGGAGTCCTGAAGCCATGAACGTTCATCTGCACTGGTTCCTGCCGACCGGCGGCGACGGGCGGACCCTCGTCGACCGGCATGCCTTCAGTGGTGGCGCCCTCGAGCGTGCGCCGGGCGGGCCGATCTCCGGAGTGCGCGCGCCCGACCTCGACTATCTCGTTCAAATCGCCAAGGCCGCGGAGCAGTTGGGCTTCGAGGCCGTGCTCACTCCGACCGGGACGTGGTGCGAGGACGCGTGGCTGACGACGGTCGCGCTCGCCCAGCACACCGAGCGTCTGAAGTTTCTGGTGGCGTTCCGGCCCGGAGTGATCTCGCCGACGCTCGCCGCGCAGATGGCGTCGACGTATCAACGCCTCACGAACGGGCGGCTCTTGCTCAACGTCGTCACCGGTGGTGACTCGGCCGAGCAGCGGCGCTTCGGCGACCATCTCGACCACGATCAGCGCTATGCGCGCACCGACGAGTTCCTTTCGGTGGTGCGTGGTGTGTGGGGCGGCAGCTCGCAGCAGCCGTTCGACTTCGCCGGGGAGCACTATCGGGTCGACGGCGGCTACACGGCGCTTCCGCCGGACCCACAGCCGGAGATCTTCTTCGGTGGCTCGTCGGCCGCCGCGGGGCCCGTGGCGGCGCGGCACTCCGATGTGTATCTGACCTGGGGCGAGCCGCCGCAGCAGGTGAAGGAGAAGATCGACTGGATCCGTTCGCTCGCCGAGCGGGAGGGGCGCACCGTGCGGTTCGGTATCCGACTGCACTCGATCTCGCGCGACTCGGCTCGGGACGCGTGGGACACGGCGGGCCGGCTGCTCGACGACCTCTCCCCCGAGACCGTCGCCGCCGCGCAGGCCGCGCTCGGGCGCAGTGAGTCGGTCGGGCAGCAGCGGATGCTGGCGCTGCACGGCGGTGAGCGGGAGAGCCTGGAGATCTCGCCCAATCTGTGGGCCGGGGTCGGTCTCGTGCGCGGTGGCGCCGGGACGGCGCTCGTCGGCAGCCACGCCGATGTCGCCGACCGGATCGAGGAGTACCACGCGCTCGGCATCGAGCACTTCGTGCTCTCCGGGTATCCGCATCTGGAGGAGGCGTACTGGTTCGGGGAGGGGGTCATTCCCGAACTGGCCGCACGCGGGCTCGTGGAGCCGGTCGCGCGCCGGTCCGGTGCGCCGTTGGCGGTCGCGGGCGGGCGCTGACGGTCGAGGACGGGCGCCGAACCCACTTGGGGCGCCGGGTACGGGAAGATCTCGCGTCCCGATGGAGTTAGTAGAAACGTGAACGATATCGGGGTACGAGACGCCGCCTCCGCCGATGGTCCGCGCCGGGTCGACGTCGTCGTCATCGGCGCCGGCCAGGCAGGGCTTTCGGCCGCCTATCATCTGCGCCGCGTGGGCTTCGAGCCCGAGCGGGACTTCGTCGTCCTCGACCACGCGCCCCGTCCGGGCGGCGCCTGGCAGTTCCGGTGGCCCTCGCTCACCTACGGCAAGGTGCACGGCATGCACGCGCTGCCCGGCATGGAGCTGACCGGCGCCGACCCCGCGCGACCGTCATCGGAGGTCATCTCCGGGTACTTCACCTCGTACGAGGAAGCCTTCGATCTGCGCGTACGGCGCCCGGTCGACGTGCGGTCGGTGCGCGAAGCAAGCGAGGGGCGCGAGGGGCGCGAAGCGGAGGACGGCCGGCTGCTCGTCGAGACCTCGGACGGGGTGTGGTCGGCGCGCGCCCTGATCAATGCGACGGGCACCTGGGACCGGCCGTTCTGGCCGCGCTACCCGGGGCAGGAGACGTTCCGCGGGCGGCAGTTGCACACCGCGCAGTACCAGGGACCCGAGGAGTTCGCAGGTCAGCGCGTCGTGGTGGTGGGCGGCGGGGCCTCCGGGACGCAGCACCTGATGGAGATCGCGCCGGGCGCCGCCTCGACGACCTGGGTGACCCGCCGGCCGCCCGTCTTCCGGGAGGGCCCCTTCGGCGAGGAGGCGGGGCGGGCCGCCGTGGCCATGGTCGAGGAGCGGGTACGTCAGGGGCTCGCGCCGCTGAGTGTGGTGTCGGTGACCGGGCTTCCCGTGAACGACGCGATCCGTGCGGCCCGCGCGAACGGCGTCCTCGACCGGCACCCCATGTTCGACCGGATCACGCCGACCGGCGTGGCCTGGGACGACGGGCACGAGGTGGCGGCCGATGTGATCCTCTGGGCCACCGGGTTCCGTGCCTCCATCGAGCATCTGGCGCCGCTGAAGCTGCGGGAAGCGGGTGGCGGGATCCGGATGGAGGGCACGCACGCGGCCCTCGATCCCCGCGTCCACCTGGTCGGCTACGGCCCTTCGGCGAGCACGATCGGTGCGAACCGCGCGGGGCGGTCCGCGGTCCGGGACATTCAGCGGCTGCTGGGACGGCGGACGCCGGTCGCGGTGTGAGGCGACGCGGGTCGGCGCCCCTGCCTGCCGTTCAAGCGCCCGGGCCCATGGCACTCCGGCCCCCAAGCCCCCGGGGCACCCCGGCCTCCGGCACCCCGAAGGGCCTCGTCAACCGTCCTTCCTGGCCTTCGCCTGGTTCTCGTTGAACTCCGCCACGTTCTTCTCCTGCACGCCCAGGTCGGCGGTGAAGCGCGTGTCCCCCGGCTTGACCGTCACGAAGTACAGCCAGTCCCCCGACGCCGGTCTGGTCGCCGCCTCCATCGCCTGCTCCCCCGGATTGCCGATCGGGGTGGGCGGCAGCCCCTTGCGCGCGTAGGTGTTGTACGGGTTGTTGATCTTCGTGTCGTCGTGGGTGGTGTCCAACGTGGAGCGGCCGAGCGCGTAGTTGATGGTGGAGTCCATCTGCAACGGCATGCCGTGATCGAGCCGGTTGTATATGACGCGGGCGACCCTGCCCATGTCCTCCTTGTTGTCCGCCTCGGCCTGCACGATGCTGGCGATGATGACGCGCTGGTACGGGTTGACGGCGGTGCGCTCGGCGCCCGCGGCCGTGCCGCTACGGCTACCGCTGCCACTGCTGCTGCCGCCGAACCTCTTGTTCGCCGTGTCGACCATGTACGAAAGGACCGACTGCGGAGTCGACTTGTCGTTCAAGGGATACGTCGCCGGGAACAGGTACCCCTCGGCGTTGCCACCCGCGTCGCCCGGAAGCTTGAGGTGCGCCTTGGGTGCGGCCTTCTTCGTGGTGCCGGCCGGGACGTCGAGCGCCTTGTCGACGGCCTCGTACACCTGGCCAGAGCGCCAGCCCTCGGGGATGGTCAGCACCCGGTCCGACTCGTCCCCGCCCACCAGGGCCAGTGGCACCGCGACGGCGGCTGCCGCCACGACGGCCCCGGTCACCGTCATGGCGACGCGTCCTCGGCGCGTGAGTCGCGTCGTGTTCCGTCGCGGAGTCTCGGTCTGCATGCCGGAACGGTAACGCGTGCGTCAGAACATCCCTGACATACCTCTGCCCTCCTTGACTCCCTCACGGACTCTCTCCCCGCTGTTCGCGCCGATGTCATGGCGGCCCGGGCACAACACCCGTCACGCCGCCGCTGCCACGCGCGCGTCCTGCCGCACGAGCGCCGCGTAGCGGCCCTCCCGACCGAGCAGTTCCTCGTGCGTGCCGCGCTCGGCTATTCGCCCGGAGTCCAGGACCACGATCTGCTCGGCGCCGCGGACCGTGGAGAGGCGGTGCGCGATCGTGAGCGTCGTGCGGTTGGCCGAGAGGGCGTCGATGGCTTCCTGTACGGCGTGCTCGGTGCGGGTGTCGAGCGCGCTGGTCGCCTCGTCGAGGATGAGCACCGGCGGGTCCCGCAGAATCGTGCGGGCGATGGCCAGGCGCTGCTTCTCGCCTCCGGAGAAGCGGTGGCCGCGCTCGCCGACCACGGTGTCGTAGCCGTCCGGCAGGGCGGCGATGTGCTCGTGGATCTGCGCCGCTCGGGCCGCCGCGTACAGCTCCTCGTCGGTAGCGTCGGGCTTGGCGAACCGCAGGTTCTCGGCCACCGAGGCGTGGAACAGGTACGTCTCCTGGGAGACCACGCCGATCGCGCGCGCGAGGGTGTCGAAGTCCAGGTCGCGAACGTCGACCCCGTCGAGCGTGACGCGGCCTCCCGTGACGTCGTAGAGCCGCGGCACCAGATAGCTGAGCGTGGACTTGCCGGAGCCGGTGGGGCCGACCACGGCGAGGCTGCCGCCCGCGGGGACGGTGAGGTCGATGCCGTCGAGGATCGCGCTCTGCCGCTCGTCGGTAGCATCGTCGGTGGCGTAGCGGAACTCGACGTTCTCGAAGCGGACCTCGCCCTTGACGGTGTCGAGGTGGACCGCGTCCTCACGCTCGGTGATGTCGACCGGCAGGTCCAGGTATTCGAAGATGCGCTGGAACAGGGCGAGCGAGGTCTGGATCTGGACGCCGGTCTGCAGCAGGCTCACGGTCGGCCGGAAGAGGCCCTGCTGCAACGAGACGAACGCGACGAGCGTGCCGATGGAGACGGTGGGGCCGCCGAAGTGCAGGGCGATGCCGGCCGCCCAGTAGATGATGGCGGGCATGGCGGCCATGACGATGCTGATGACGGCCATCCGCCAGCGCCCCGCCATGTTCGACCTGACCTCCAGGCCGACCAGTTCGTCCGACTCGTCGGCGAAGGACTTGGTGAGGGAGTCGGCGCGGCCCATGGTGCGGCCGAGCAGGATGCCGCTGACGGAGAGCGACTCGGTGACCGTGGCGGCCATCGCGGCCATCTGCTTCTGGCGCTGTGTGGCGATCTTCTTGCGCTCGCGGCCGACCCGGCGGCTGATCCACACGAAGATCGGCAGCAGGAGCAGGGAGACGATCGTCAGGCGCCAGTCGAGGGCGATCATCGCGATGACCGTGGCGACGACACTCGTCAGGTTCGAGACGAGGGAGGTCGCGGTGGAGGTCACGGTCGCCTGCATGCCGCCGATGTCGTTGGCGATGCGGGACTGGACCTCGCCGGTGCGGGTCTTGGTGAAGAAGGCGAGGGACATGCTCTGCAGCCGGCCGTAGACGGCGGTGCGCAGATCGTGCATGACGCGCTGGCCGACGGTCGTCGAGATCAGCGTCTGCAGGACGCCGAAGACGCTCGTCACGACGGCGCTGACGATCATTCCGAGGGCGAGCAGGCTGAGCAGCCCGGTGCGGCCCTGCGGGATGGCGACGTCGAGGATCTCCTTGAGCAGGAACGGCGTCGCGACCGTGACCAGCGAGGCGGCGGCGACGAGCAGCCCGACGAGGGCGAGTCGGCCGCGGTAGGGGCGGAAGAGGGACAGGATGCGGCGGATCTGCCGCGGCTGCCCCGATGCGTTGGCATCGGGGGGCGGCGTCCAGCGGATTTCGTCGCGGGGCATGGGCCTCCTAGGCGTAGAGGGAACTCGGCACGCGCCACTCATCGGGTACGGACGGGGCAGCGGTCGAGCTCGACTCGAGGAGCATAATGCATTGTTACCTCTATTCACAATGCACAAGGTCCTGCTACTGTTCCCGGCATGAAGACACCGGACGCCGACGGTTTCCTCGCCGAGCAGCTGCTGCGGCTGACCCGCCGCCTCCAGCGGATACAGCGCCGCCAGCTGGAGCCGGTCGGGATCACCCCCGCGCAGTCCCGGCTGCTGCGCACGCTGGTGCACTACGAGACGCCGCCGCGCATGGCCGATCTGGCCGAGCGCCTCGAGGTGGTTCCGCGCGCCGTGACGACGACGGTGGACGGCCTGGAGGCGGCCGATCTGGTGCGCCGTGCGCCGGATCCCACGAACCGCCGGGTGATCCGCATCGAGCTCACCGACAAGGGCCGGGCCGCTCTGCGGGAGCTGCGCAGCGCGCGCCGCGCGGCGGCAGAGGAGATCCTGGCACCGTTGGACAAAGAGCAGCGCGCGCAGCTGACGGTCTTGCTGAACGCACTGTTCGAGCCCCCGCGCACACCGGAGTGCTGACCGCGCCGGAACTGGCAGTGCCGGAGTCCGGAGTACTGGCAGTGCCGGAGTACTGACAGCGATCGAGGAGAGGCCATGCCGCTGCTGGAGCCGAAGCCGGAAGCCCTGCGTCCCGGAGCCCGTCCGTCCGGCCCCGCTCCCGACCGGGTCGCGGACCGGCAGGCCGGTGGCACGCCCGAGCCCTTGCGCTCGGAGCTGACGCGGCTGCTCGGCGCGGACAAGGTGCTCACCAAGATCTCGGACCTGGTGCGCTACGCGTCGGACGCCAGCCCGTACCGCTTCGTGCCGCAGGTCGTGGTGGTCGCCGAGGACATCGACGACGTGTCGGCGGTGCTCTCCTACGCCCACGGCAAGGGCCGCGAGGTCGTCTTCCGCGCGGCGGGCACGTCGCTGAACGGGCAGGCGCAGGGCGAGGACATCCTCGTCGACGTCCGTAAGTTCTGGGCGGGCATCGAGGTGCTCGGCGACGGTTCGCGCGCGCGGATCGGCCCCGGCACCACGATCGTGCGGGCGAACGCCACGCTCGCGCGGCACGGGCGCGTGCTCGGCCCCGACCCGGCGAGCGCGATCGCCTGCACGGTGGGCGGCGTGGTGGCGAACAACGCGTCGGGGATGACGGCGGGCACGACCCGGAACTCGTACCGGATGGTCTCCTCCCTCACCTTCGTGCTCCCGTCCGGCACGGTCGTCGACACGGGCGACCCGCGCGCGGACGAGGACCTGGCGCACGCCGAACCGGCGCTCTGCGAGGCCCTGTTGGCGATCAAGCGGGAGATCGAGGAGGACGCCGAGCTCTCCCGCAGGATCCGCGCCAAGCACGAGATCAAGAACACGAACGGCTACCGGCTGGACGCCTTCCTGGACGGCGAGACCCCGGTGCAGATCATGCGCGGCCTGATGGTGGGTTCGGAGGGCACCTTCGGCTTCATCTCCGAAGTCGTCTTCGACACCCTGCCGTTGGACCGGAAGGTGTCGACGGCGCTGCTGTTCTTCTCCTCCCTGCCGGCGGCCGCGGCGGCGGTGCCGGTGTTCAACGAGGCGGGCGCCCTGGCCGTGGAGCTGATGGACGGCAATACGCTGCGCGCCTCGGTCAGCGTGCAAGGCGTGCCGCAGGACTGGGCCGAGCTGCCCAAGGAGACGACGGCGCTGCTCGTGGAGTTCCGCGCCCCGGACGAGAAGACCCAGGCCGCCTACGAGAAGGCGGCCGCGAAGGCCCTCGAAGGTCTTGAACTCGTCGCGCCCGTCGCCTCGGTGACCAATGAGTTCACGCGGGACGCGAAGACCATCGCGGGCTACTGGAAGGCGCGCAAGGCGTTCGTGACGGCGGTCGGCGGCTCGCGTCCTTCGGGCACGACGCTCATCACGGAGGACTTCGCGGTGCCGCCCTCGCGGCTCGCGGAGGCGTGCGAGGCGCTGCTCGAACTACAGACGCGGCACGGCTTCGACGCGGCAGTGGCGGGCCACGCGGCGCACGGCAATCTGCACTTCCTGCTGGCGTTCGACGCGGCGAAGGCGGAGGACGTGGAGCGGTACGCGGCGTTCATGGACGAGTTCTGCCGCCTCACGGTCGACCGGTTCGACGGCTCCCTGAAGGCGGAGCACGCGACGGGCCGCAACATCGCACCGTTCCTCGAGCTCGAATGGGGCGCCAGGGCCACGGAGTTGATGTGGCGCACCAAGCAGGTCATCGACCCGGACGGAGTGCTCGCGCCGCGCATCGTGCTGGACCGCGATCCGAAGGCCCATCTGCGGGGCCTCAAGACGATCCCCAAGGTGGAGCTGATCGCCGACCCGTGCATCGAGTGCGGCTTCTGCGAACCCACGTGCCCCAGCGAGGACTTGACGACCACGCCGCGCCAGCGGATCGTGCTGCGCCGCGAGATGATGCGCCAGCCGTCCGGTTCACCGGTGGAGGACGAGCTGATCGACGCCTACGGGTACGACGCCGTGGACACCTGCGCCGGTGACTCCACCTGCAAGTTGGCCTGCCCGGTCGGCATCGACACGGGGGCGTTCATGAAGGGCTTCCGGCACGCCCGTCACTCGCCGCGCGAGGAGCGGACGGCCGCGCTCGTCGCGAAGAACTTCAAGGCGGTGGAGGCCTCGGCCCGGCTCGCCGTGGCGGCGGCCGACAAGATCGGCGACCGCCTCCTGACCGCCGTAACGGGCGCCGCGCGCAAGGCGGTTCGGCCGGACCTGGTGCCGGAATGGCTGCCGGAGGTACCTGCCGCGGCGGCCCGGAAGCTACCGCGTACCGCGCGCGTGGGAGCCACGGCCGTCTACTACCCGGCGTGCGTGAACCGCATCTTCGGCACCCCCGGCGACGTATCGCTGCCTCAGGCCGTTGTCGCGGTCTCCGCGCGCGCGGGCAAGCCGGTGTGGATCCCGAACGATGTGGCCGGAACGTGCTGCGCCACTATCTGGCACTCCAAGGGCTACGACGAGGGCAACACGGTGATGGCGAACCGGATCGTCGAGGCGGCCTGGGCCTGGACCGGTGGCGGCAGGCTTCCCCTCGTGGTGGACGCCTCCTCGTGCACGCTGGGCATCGCGCACGAGGTGGTGCCGTATCTCACCGACGACAACCGGGAGTTGCACGCGGAGCTGACCATCGTGGACTCCCTCGTCTGGGCCGCCGAGGAGCTGCTGCCGCGGCTCACCATCGAGCGCACGATCGGCTCGGCCGTGCTGCACCCGACATGCTCCATGGAACACCTGGGCGACGTGGGCCAGTTGAGAGCCGTGGCCGAGGCCTGCGCCGACGAGGTGGTGCTGCCGGACGACGCGGGCTGCTGCGGCTTCGCGGGTGACCGCGGCATGCTCCACAAGGAGCTGACCGAGTCCGCCACGGCGAAGGAGGCCGCGGAGGTCACGTCCCGCGCGTACGACGCCCATCTGTCGGCGAACCGGATGTGCGAGGTCGGCATGGACCATGCGACGGGCCGCTCGTACTACTCCGTACTGGTCGAGCTGGAGCGGGCGACGCGACGCGGCACGGCCCGCGCGTGAGGGCTCGTCACCTGAGTCCAAAAACCCGATGACATAAGTCCAACCACCCGTCCGATTCGACCTCTTGCGCCCCTGCTCCCACTCCCAGCAGGGTGGCTTGCGCTTGCCACGGCACCGCACCCACCCTGTTGGAGGTCCGATGCACGACAACGAGCGCAGCCCCCTCGACTCTCCCGAACCCGATGGCCGGTCCCGTCGCGAGGTGCTGCGCACCGCGGGCGCCGCCGGCGCCGGACTCGGGTTCGTCGCGCTGGGTTCGAGCTCGCCGGCACAGGCCGCGGCTTCCGAGGCCAGTGGCTCCGGGGCGGCCGAGGCCGGCACTGCGGCGGCACCGGCCCGGCAGGGCGACACGATGATCGGCGTACCGTTCGAGCGGCGCTCCACGGTCCGGGTCGGCATCGTCGGCCTGGGCAACCGCGGCGGCAGCATGATCGACCTCTTCCTCGCGATGCAGGGCGTCCAGGTCGTCGCCCTGTGCGACCCGGTCAAGGAGAAGACCGCCAAGGCGGCGGCGAAGGTGACGGCGGCGGGCCAGCCCGCGCCTGCCGGCTACGTCAAGGGCGACCACGACTTCGAGAACCTGTGCAAGCGAGGCGACATCGACTTCGTGTACGTGGCGACGCCCTGGGACTGGCACTTCGAGATGGCGAAGACGGCGATGCTGAACGGCAAGCACGTCGGCGTCGAGTGTCCCATCGCGCTCCAGCTGGACCAGCTGTGGGAGCTGGTGAACCTCTCCGAGCGCACCCGAAGACACTGTATGCAGCTGGAGAACTGCTGCTACGGACGCAATGAGATGCGCGTCCTGCGGATGGCCCACGCGGGCAAGTTCGGCGAGCTGCTGCACGGCGCCGGCGCCTACAACCACGACCTGCGCGGGCTCATGTTCGACCCGGACTACTACGAGGGCCCGTGGCGCCGGCTGTGGCACACGCGGCTGCGCGGCGACCTGTACCCGAACCACGGCTTCGGCCCCGTCGCGAACTACATGGACGTCAACCGCGGCGATCGCGTCACCCACATCTCCAGCTTCGGCACACCGTCCCTGGGGCTCGCCGAGTACCGCGCGGCCAACATGCCCAAGGGCGACCCGAGTTGGAAGGAGTCGTACATCGAGTCGGACCGCACGATCAGCCTGGTCCAGACGGCGAAGGGCCGGGTGATCCGTCTCGAGCACGACGTCAGCACCCCGCACCCGTACTCGCGGATCAATCAACTCGGCGGTACGAAGGGCGTGTTCGAGGACTACCCCGAGCGGATCTACATCGAGCCCGACCACACCGACGACGCCTGGGGCGACTTCGCGAAGTACGCCGACTGGGACCACTGGCTGTGGAAGGAGCACGCGAACCCGCCGGGCGGGCACGGCGGCATGGACTACATCATGGTGTTCCGCCTGATGCAGACGATGCGCCTCGGCCTCGTCCCGGACTTCGACGTGTACGACGCCGCCACCTGGACCTCGCCGGTGCCGCTGAGCCACCTGTCGATCAAGGCGAAGGGCGCGCCGCAGCAGATCCCCGACTTCACGCGCGGCGGCTGGCGCAAGGCGCGCGGCGGCGTCAACTCGGAGAAGCCGAGCGAGACCTGACGGACTTGAGCACGGGGCGCGGGCCCGCGCGGCTCACGCCTTGAGCTCGGCCTTGTCGCCCATCACGACCACCGGGTGCTGCTTCGGGTCGAGCGTCTTGAGCAGGTACTCCATGTCGCCCTTCGACTGGCTCACGCACGCCGAGGTGCCGCTGCCGTGGTCCATGTGCAGCCAGATGCTGCCGCCCTTGGACTGGCCCTGCGGCCGGGTCGGGTCGTTGGGCGAGGTGCCCTTGGCGCGGTTGTAGTCGATGGCGATGACGTAGTCGAAGTCGTGCCAGTGCGACTTCGACCAATAGTGCGGGGCCTGGAACGACGCGGACTGCGTGTACGGCAGCTTCGCGCCCGGGTCGGCCAGGACCCCGCCGGCGTCGCTGAGCGTGAAGACACCGACGGGGCTGCGGTTGTCGCCCTCGTGGTGGCTCGTCGTCCAGCCCTTCTTGCCGTTGTGCCCGGACCAGCCACGCTGCTTCTTCCAGGTGTCGCCGGACTTGGTGTAGAGGGCAATGGTGGAGCCCGCCGCGTCCTTGCCGTCTCCGTACACGGCGACGACCTGCCGGGCGTTCGCCGGGATCTGCTTCTGGTACCGGTCACCCACCCCCGGGATGCGCTTGAGATCCGCCGCGCGCGCCTCGGCGCCCTGGGACTCGCCGCCCGAGGAGTTCGCCCCCGTCGTGGCCTTCTTCCCGCTGTCGCCGCCGTCGGCGCCGCAGGCGGCCACCGTCGTCAGCAGGACACCGCACGCCGCCATCGCGACGCCCGCCCTGATCACACCCGCACTCCGCATGCGTTCCATGGTCGCACCACAGGTCAAAAACCGCGGACCCGACTCCGATCACGACGGTCGATCCGGTCCGATTCTTTGCCCGGCGCCGGAAAACCGTTTGCCTCGGCTCGCCGCGGGGCGCGAACCTTTCACGGTTTGCTGCCTTTGAGTCCGCTTCTTCGATCCACCCCGCTTCGAGCCCTGGGACGTCATGCAGATCTCCGACCTTCCGTATCCAGACCCTGGTACGCCAGACGCACGCTCGGGCCCCCGGTTCCTGCTCTGGCTCGGCCGGAACCAGCTCGGTGGGCAGACCAAGTCCCTTGGCTGGGGCCTGATCCACTTCGTCTCCGTCGCCGGCCTCGCGTACGGCGTCGGCTACGCGGTGCAGGCGGTCGTCGACCGCTCCGGCGCCGGTCTCGCCAAGGCCGGCGCGCTGATCGTGCTGCTCGGCATCGGCGTCGCGGTCGGCGACACGATGCTGCACCGCACCTCCGTCACGAACTGGATCACGGCCGCCGCCCGCGTCCAGCAGCTGCTGGCCCGCAAGACCGCGACACTCGGCGCCGCCCTCACCCGGCGGGTCGCCGCGGGCGAGGTCGTCGCGGTGTCCACCGGTGACGTGGAGAAGATCGGCTGGTTCGTCGAGGCGCTCTCCCGCTTCACCGCCGCCGCGCTCACCATCGTCATCGCCGCCGTGGGCCTCCTGATCTACCAGCCCGCGCTCGGTGTCGTCGTCGCGCTCGGCATGCCGGTCCTGGCGCTCGCCGTGCTGCCCCTGCTCCCCCGCGCCACCCGGCGGGCGGACCACCAGCGGGAGAAGGCGGGCCATGCCACCGAACTGGCCTCGGACACCGTCGCGGGCCTGCGCGTGCTGCGCGGCATCGGCGGTGAGGAACTGTTCCTCGACCGCTACCGCCGCGCCTCGCAGGACGTGCGCCGGGCCGCCGTGCGCAGCGCGCGCATGTGGGCGCTGATCTCGGCGATCCAGGTCCTCCTTCCCGGTCTGCTGACGATCGTGCTCGTCTGGTACGGCGTCGCCCTCGCGCGCGAGGGCCGGATCACCGTAGGTGAACTGGTCACCGTCTACAGCGGGGTGATGCTCCTCAACTACCCGCTGCGCCACTTCGAAGAGATCGCCATGGCCTACTCGTTCTCCCGGCCGTCCGCGCAGCGGGCGTCCAGGGTGCTGGCGCTGGAGCGCGTCACCGAACCGGAGGGCGGGCTGCGCGACGCCAAGGCGCCGACCGGCGACCTGTACGACCCGGCGACCGGCGTGCTCGCGGCCGCGGGGCGGCTCACCGCCGTGGTCTGCGGCGACCCGGACCTGGCGGGGCGTCTCGCCGATCGGCTCGGCGGACACCCCGCTTCCGCCACCGACGACGACGCGGGCGAGGCGCGCGAGGCGGCACCGTCCGTCCTGCTCGACGGCGTACCGCTCGACGAACTGCCGCTGGATGTCGCGCGGACGGCCGTGCTCGTCCAGGACAAGGACCCGGTGCTGCTCTCCGGCACCCTCGCCGAGCTCCTCGACGTACCGGCCTCCGGAGGCGTCGCACCCGAGGACGCGCTGGCCGCGGCCCAGTGCTCCGACGTGCTGGACGCTCTCACCCAGGGCTCCTTGGACGAGGACCCGATGAACGCCCGCATCACCGAACGCGGCCGGTCGCTCTCCGGCGGCCAGCGCCAGCGCCTCGCGCTGGCCCGCTCGCTGGTCACCGACCCGGAGACGCTGGTGCTCGACGAGCCGACGTCCGCCGTCGACTCGCACACCGAGGTCCGGATCGCCCAGGGCGTGCGCGCGCTGCGGCGCGGCCGCACGACCGTGGTGCTGACCTCGTCACCGCTGGTCCTCGACCGCGCCGACCGCGTGGTGTTCGTCCACGAGGGCGTGGTCGCCGCTGTCGGCGAGCACCGCGAACTGGTGCGCACCGAGCCCCGGTACCGCGCGGTCGTCACCCGCGAGACCGACGAGGAGAAGTCCTCCCCCGACGCCGGGTCGCGGCCCGGCGAGGACGGCACGGACACCGGAGCCGGCACCGGGATCGGGACTGGCTCCGGCTCCGGCTCCGGTATCAGCACCGATATCGAGATCGACATCGAGGAGACGGCATGATCGGCGTAGCGCCCCCGGCCTACGACCCGGCGGCCCCCACCACGGCGCACACCCTGCCGGTCGGCGCCCCTGCCACGGTCCGCGCCTATGTGCGCGAGCTGTACCAGCGCCACCGGCGCGAGTTCCTCCTGCTCATCGGCGTGAACACGGTCGCCGTCATCGCCTCGATGGCCGGCCCGTACCTGCTGGGTGGACTCATCCAGGACGTCTCCGAGAACCCGGGCGGCGTCGACTCCCTCGAAGGTCCCCAACTGGCCCGCACCATCGGCCTGTTCGCGCTCGCCCTGGTGGTCCAGGCCGTGTTCATCCGGCAGGTCCGGCTGCGCGGGGCGATGCTCGGCGAGCGGATGCTGGCGGACCTGCGGGAGGACTTCCTGGTGCGGTCCGTGGGCCTGCCGCCGGGTGTCCTGGAGCGGGCGGGCACGGGCGACCTGCTGTCCCGGATCACCACGGACATCGACCGGCTCGCGAACGCGATGCGGGAGGCCGTGCCCCAGCTGTCCATCGGTGTCGTGTGGGCGGCGCTGCTCATCGGCGGGCTCGCGGTGACCGCGCCGCCGCTGGCGCCCGCGCTGCTCATCGCGGTGCCCGTGCTGGTGCTCGGCTGCCGCTGGTACTTCAAGCGGGCGCCGTCCGCGTACCGCTCGGAGGCCGCCGGGTACGCGGCCGTCGCCGCCGCGCTCGCCGAGACCGTGGACGCCGGGCGCACCATCGAGGCGCACCGGCTCGGCGACCGCCGCATCGACCTGTCGGAGCGGCGCATCAAGGAGTGGACCGCCTGGGAGCGGTACACCCTCTATCTGCGCTCCGTGCTCTTCCCGGTGATCAATACCGTGCATGTCCTCGTGCTGCTGTCGGTGCTGGTGGTCGGCGGTGTCTTCGTCCTCCAGGGCTGGATCGGCGTGGGTCAGCTGACCACGAGTGCGCTCATCGCCCAGATGCTGGTGGATCCGATCGGGCTGATCCTGCGCTGGTACGACGAGCTTCAGGTCGCCCAGGTGTCGCTGGCTCGGCTCGTCGGTGTGCGGGACATCGAGCCGGACGCGGGCGACGCCTCCGTGCGGCCCGACGGCCGTGATGTCCAGGCCGACGCGGTGCACTTCGGCTACCGCGAGGGCGTCGACGTGCTGCGCAAGGTGTCCCTGGAGGTCGCGCCCGGCACGCGGCTCGCCCTGGTCGGCCCCTCGGGCGCGGGCAAGTCGACGCTCGGGCGGCTGCTCGCCGGGATCTACGCGCCGCGCACCGGCCAGGTCACGCTGGGCGGCGCGGAACTCTCCCGGATGCAGGCCGAGCGGGTCCGCTCCCATGTGGCCCTGGTCAACCAGGAGCACCACGTCTTCGTGGGTTCCCTGCGGGACAACCTCCGCCTGGCCCGCACCGGGGCAGAGGACGCGGAGCTGTGGGCCGCCCTCGGCGCGGTCGACGCCGAGGGGTGGGCCGGTGGCCTCGCCGACGGCCTCGACACGGAGGTCGGCTCGGGCGGGGTGGCCCTCACCCCGGCGCAGGCGCAGCAGATCGCACTGGCCCGGCTGGTCCTGGCCGACCCGCACACGCTGGTCCTCGACGAGGCGACCTCGCTGCTCGACCCGCGCGCGGCCCGCAACCTGGAGCGCTCGCTGGGCCGGGTGCTGGACGGCCGCACGGTCGTGGCCATCGCGCACCGGCTGCACACGGCGCATGACGCGGACGTGATCGCCGTGGTCGAGGACGGCCGGATCCGCGAACTCGGCAGCCACGACGACCTGGTCGCTGCCGACGGCGCGTACGCGGCGCTGTGGCGGTCCTGGCACGGGTGACGTGCCGGCGGCGCCGGTCGGGAGCCCTTCTTCGGTACGGCTCCCGACCGGCGTCGTTCCCATAGGCATATCGACCGGGGCGACCTGGCGGACCCTGTGGGCCTGATGGGCCTGATGGACCGCACCGGTCGGGTCCGGGCGTCCGCCGATCTGGGCGGCCGACGACCGCCCGGTGCGGGGACGGCCCTCGGTCAGATGAAGTTCAGTGCGGCCGCGCAGCCCACGCCGCCTGCCAGCATGAACACCGGCATGAGCACCTTCAGCTCGATCCAGCTGCCGGCCCGAAACCGCATCGGCTTCGGCGGCCCGAGCGGGTACCAGCGCTTGCGGCCGATCGGGATGGGCCACAGGATCGGGCAGCCCGAGACGGTGAGCGCGTCCCCGATGTCGTGCACCAGCGCGCCGAGCACGATCGGCAGGCCCAGCCACAGGTACTCCTGACCGGGGTCCGTGAACAGCCAGTCCGAGCCGTTGCCGGGCTGGTCCAGGATGCCCGCGAGGATCCACGCGCTGGTCGCCGCGAGCAGCCATACGAGGAGGTCGCTGCTGTGACCGCGGGCCGCCCGCCACAGCAGGCCCTCGATGGCGAGCACCATGTGCACGAAGAGGATCCCGAGGACGGCCCAGCGGCCGCCGAAGATCGCCAGGGCCGAGGCGCCCGCCCCTATGAGGACCGCCCAGACCCACGTGTGGGTGAGCGTGCGGTGACCGCCCGAGCGCCGGGGGTCGCCCTGCATCCGGGTCCCCTTGTAGACGGCGTACGAGAGTTTGTCGACGATCTCGCAAAGGCCCCGGGAGATCGGGCCGAAGGCGCCCGAGATGGTCGCCGACTTGTGGTCGAGGTCCGGGGCGAGCGCGGCGCCCGCGCAGATCAGCGCTCCGACGAGGAGGACCGGCCACGGCATCGGGTACCCGGCCGCCGTTGTCGCCGCCCCCACCCCCAGCCAGGCCGCCGCTCCTGACAGCGAGTGTGCCGGTCCCATCATGGCTGTGTTCCGCCCCTGTTTCTGTTGTGCCGGCCGCGCGCGATGTACCGACATGTCGCTTGTTGCTGCGCCGAGTTGCCCCGTGAGGGCCGCGCGCGTGCTGACGCCCCGTCGGCGACCCAGCGTAGCCTTCGTGATCTTCGCTCCGACATCCGATTGCCGGATCGAGCCGGAAGGCAGGCAAGATGGTGCTGTGACCCTTATCGATCAGCTCCCGAAGACCGCCGACCCGGACGCCCTCTACGACGCCTTCGAGTCGTGGTCCGAGGAGCGTGGGCTCACCCTCTATCCCCACCAGGAGGAGGCGCTGATCGAGGTGGTGTCGGGCGCGAACGTGATCGTTTCGACGCCCACCGGGTCCGGCAAGTCCATGATCGCCGCCGGTGCGCACTTCGCGGCGCTGGCCCGGGACGAGGTCACCTTCTACACGGCGCCGATCAAGGCGCTGGTCTCCGAGAAGTTCTTCGAGCTGTGCAAGCTCTTCGGCACGGAGAACGTCGGCATGCTGACCGGCGACGCCTCCGTGAACTCGGACGCGCCCGTCATCTGCTGCACCGCCGAGGTCCTCGCCTCCATCGCGCTGCGCGACGGCGCGCAGGCCGACATCGGCCAGGTCGTGATGGACGAGTTCCACTTCTACGCGGAGGGGGACCGCGGCTGGGCCTGGCAGATTCCGCTGCTCGAGCTGCCGCAGGCGCAGTTCATCCTGATGTCGGCGACGCTCGGCGACGTCTCCATGTTCGAGAAGGACCTCACGCGCCGCACCGGCAGGACCACGTCGGTGGTCCGCTCGGCCACGCGCCCCGTACCGCTCTCGTACGAGTACCGGCTCACGCCGCTCACGGAGACGCTGACGGAGCTCCTGGAGACGAAGCAGGCGCCCGTCTACATCGTGCACTTCACGCAGGCGCAGGCCGTCGAGCGCGCGCAGGCGCTGATGAGCATCAACATGTGCACGCGCGCGGAGAAGGACCAGATCGCCGAGCTGATCGGCAACTTCCGGTTCACCACCAAGTTCGGCCGCAACCTTTCCCGTTACGTACGCCATGGCATCGGTGTGCACCACGCCGGCATGCTGCCGAAGTACCGCCGCCTGGTGGAAAAGCTCGCCCAGGCCGGCCTGTTGAAGGTCATCTGCGGCACCGACACCCTCGGCGTCGGCGTCAACGTGCCCATCCGCACGGTGCTGTTCACCGCCCTCACCAAGTACGACGGCACGCGCGTGCGCACGCTGCGCGCGCGGGAGTTCCACCAGATCGCGGGCCGCGCGGGTCGCGCCGGGTTCGACACGGCGGGCTTCGTCGTGGCGCAGGCGCCCGAGCACGTCATCGAGAACGAGAAGGCGCTCAACAAGGCCGGCGACGACCCCAAGAAGCGCCGCAAGGTGGTCCGCAAGAAGGCCCCGGAGGGCTTCGTCGCCTGGACGGAGAACACCTTCGAGAAGCTGATCGGCTCCGACCCGGAGCCGCTCACCTCGCGCTTCCGTGTCACGCACACGATGCTCCTGTCGGTCATCGCCCGCCCGGGCAACGCCTTCGACGCGATGCGGCACCTCCTCGAGGACAACCACGAGCCGCGCAAGGCGCAGCTGCGGCACATCCGCCGGGCCATCGCGATCTACCGCTCGCTCCTGGACGGCGGCATCGTCGAGAAGCTGGACACGCCGGATCCGACCGGCCGCATCGTGCGCCTGACCGTCGACCTGCAGCAGGACTTCGCGCTCAACCAGCCGCTGTCGACGTTCGCCCTCGCCGCGTTCGACCTGCTCGACCAGGAGTCGCCCTCGTACGCCCTCGACATGGTCTCCGTCGTGGAGTCCACGCTCGACGACCCGCGGCAGATCCTGCACGCCCAGCAGAACAAGGCGCGCGGCGAGGCCGTCGGCCAGATGAAGGCGGACGGGGTCGAGTACGAGGACCGGATGGAGCGCCTCCAGGACATCTCGTACCCGAAGCCCTTGGAGGAGCTGCTCTTCCACGCCTACGACACGTACCGGCAGAGCCACCCGTGGGTCGGCGACCACCCGCTGTCCCCGAAGTCCGTGATCCGCGACATGTACGAACGCGCCATGTCCTTCACGGAGTTCGTGTCCTACTACGAGCTCGCCCGCACCGAGGGCATCGTCCTGCGCTACCTGGCGAGCGCGTACAAGACGCTCGACCACACGGTGCCCGACGACCTGAAGTCGGAGGACCTGGAGGATCTGATCGCCTGGCTCGGCGAGATGGTGCGCCAGGTCGACTCCAGCCTCCTGGACGAGTGGGAGCAGCTCGCCAACCCGGGTGAGATGACCGCCGAGGAGGCCCAGGAGAAGGCCGACCAGGTCAAGCCGGTCACGACGAACGCGCGCGCCTTCCGGGTCCTCGTCCGCAACGCCATGTTCCGCCGCGTCGAACTCGCGGCGCTCGACAACGTCGAGGAACTCGGCGAGATGGACGGCGACTCGGGCTGGGACGCGGACGCCTGGGGCGACGCGATGGACAAGTACTGGGACGAGTACGAGGACCTCGGTACCGGCCCCGACGCGCGCGGCCCCAAGCTGCTCATGATCGAGGAGGATCCGGAGCACGGGCTGTGGAAGGTGCGCCAGACCTTCCAGGACCCGAACGGCGACCACGACTGGGGCATCAGCGCCGAGGTCGACCTCGCGGCCTCCGACGAAGAGGGCCGCGCCGTCGTTCGGGTCACGGACGTCGGTCAGTTGTAGATCCGAGGACGGCCGGACGGTAGATTCCGGCCGCTCCCCCGCGCCGGAGCGGTCCGGCCCCACACACGAGAAAGAACCACCCATGACGAATCCTGCGGAGAAGCTCGTCGACCTGCTCGACCTGGAGCAGATCGAGGTCAACATCTTCCGCGGACTCAGCCCGGACGAGTCCCTCCAGCGCGTCTTCGGCGGGCAGGTCGCGGGCCAGGCCCTGGTGGCGGCGGGACGCACCACCGAGGGCGACCGCCCCGTGCACTCGCTGCACGCGTACTTCATTCGCCCCGGCCGCCCCGGCGTGCCGATCGTGTACCAGGTCGAGCGGATGCGCGATGGGCGCTCGTTCACCACGCGGCGCGTCACCGCCGTGCAGCAGGGCCGCACGATCTTCAATCTCACCGCCTCCTTCCACAAGCCCGAAGAGGGTGCCTTCGAGCACCAGTTGCCGCCGGCCCGGCAGGTGCCGGACCCGGATTCGCTGCCGACGATCGCCGACGAGGTGCGGGGCCATCTGGGCGCGCTGCCCGACGCCCTGGAGCGGATGGCCCGCCGGCAGCCCTTCGACATCCGCTACGTCGACCGGCTGCGCTGGTCGCCCGAGGACATCGAGGCGGCCGAGCCGCGCAGCGCGGTGTGGATGCGTGCCGTGGGCCCCCTCGGCGACGATCCGCTCGTGCACACGTGCGCGCTCACCTACGCGAGCGATATGACGCTGCTCGACGCCGTGCGGCTGCCGGTCGAGCCGCTGTGGGGGCCGCGCGGCTTCGATATGGCCTCGCTCGACCACGCCATGTGGTTCCACCGTCCTTTCCGTGCCGATGAGTGGTTCCTGTACGACCAAGAGTCGCCGATCGCGACGGGCGGCCGTGGCCTTGCCCGTGGCCGCATCTACGACACGGAGGGGCGCCTGCTCGTCTCCGTGGTCCAAGAGGGGCTGTTCCGCAAGCTCGAGGGCTGACCGGGCGCGCGGCCGGTGGTCGGCGCAGGGCGACCGAACTGGCGGGGGGCCGCGCGGCGGTTCAGGCTCCTCTTCCGACGAGGCGGGCCCACAGGCTCCGCGGCCGCACCTCCACAGGCTCGGCGACGGGCTCCGGAGGGGCCTGCGGCAGTGCCGCCACGGGCTCCAGGTGCCCGGCGGGCCGTGGTGCGGGGAGCCGCCTTCGGGCCTCCTCCAGGTTGAGCAGCAGGGTTCCGCGCAGCCAGCTGATCTCGTCCGGGTCGTCGGCGGTCAGAATGCGCTGGACGATCGCGGCGTTGGGCGACTCCGGTGCTCCGTACCAGAACTCGTCGGGCCGCAGTCGCTGCAGATGGGCGCGCTCGTAGGGGCTCACGACGAGTTCCGCGAGCTGCGTCGGGTCCAGGAGCGTGGCGACCGCCGCCGCCCGGTCCCACGGCCCGTCGGCCTGCCCGAGCAAGTACCCGGCGTGCCTGGCCCGCCAGTTCTTCGGCCGCAGGTCCGCGCCGTCCCGCAGCCTGGCGCGCACCCGGTCGGGCGCCCGCCCCGTCAGGAGCGGCCCGTTGATCTCTGCCGCCGCGAACTCCCGTAGTTCCTGGGCGAGATACAGCCACACCACCGTGCGGTACCGGTTGACGTAGAACTTCGCGGGCGTCAGCATTCCGGCGCGAGCCAGCCTGGTGAAGCGGGACGACGGGATGTCCAGGAGTCCGGCGCCCTCCGCCGTGCCCACGACCTTGACCTGATCGAGGAGCGTGTCCGGGAACCCCTCGGCCTCACGGATGCGGACGATCTCCTCACGCGGGACACGGCGTCGGCCGCCGCCCGGCGCCGGAACGGTACGGATGCGGCCCAGCCGGACGGCGAGGTCGAACTCGCCGCGTTTCAGCCCCAGTTCCCGCGCCGCGCTGCTCTGAGGCCTGGTCATGATGTCGCCTTGCACGATGGTTCTCCCCCGTCTGCGAATCAGACGCGGTCACTCTCCGTGACCACTTGTGAGAACCGTAGCTCGGATCGACCAGACCCGTGCGAGCCTGTGGATAACCCTTCCGACCTCTGTATCGCCGCAGCTCAGAGGTCTGCGAGCGGGCCTCGCTCCGGATTGCGCGTGTCGACCGTGAGATGTTCGCCGACGCGGTGCACCAGCAGCGTCATCTCGTACGCGACCTGCCCGATGTCGGCCTCGGCCGCGCTGAGCACGCACAGGCAGCTGCCCTCGCCCGCCGCGGTGACGAACAGCACCGCGTCGTCGAACTCGACCATGGTCTGGCGCACTCCGCCGGTGCCGAAGTATCTTCCGGATCCCTTGGCGAGGCTGTGCAGTCCGGACGAGACCGCGGCGAGATGCTCGGCGTCCTCGCGGCGCAGGCCTGTGCTCGCCCCTGCCACCAGGCCGTCGTTGGACAGGACCAGAGCGTGCCGCACGTGTTCGACGCGCTGCGTCAGGTCGTCCAGCAGCCAACCGAGTCCTTCGTACTGCTGCCCCATGATCCCCTGTCCCCGCTTCCCTGTGGCTCCCCGTCCCCGGAGGGGATCCGCTCCCCTGGCCGGAGGATTCACTCGCAAGCCTTCCCCACGGTGGGCATCCGGGCAAGGAGGATGGGCGCATGGCACACAAGATGACCGATGAGGAATGGAAGGCCTTCGTCTCCGAGGGCACTCACACCGCCAAGTTGTCCACCGTGCGGGCCGACGGCAGCCCGCACATCGCGCCCGTCTGGTTCGTTGTCGACGGCGACGACATCCTGTTCAACACCGGCAAGGACACGGTCAAGGGACGCAACCTGGCCCGGGACGGTCGGGTCGCCCTCTGCATCGACGACGAGCGGCCCCCGTTCTCGTTCGTGTCGATCCAGGGCCGCGCCGAGCTCAGCGAGGACCCGGACGAGTTGCTGGATTCGGCCACCAGGATCGGCGGCCGGTACATGGGCGCGGACCGCGCCGAGGAGTTCGGCCGGCGCAATGCGGTGCCGGGTGAACTCGTCGTCCGCGTACGGGTCGAGAAGGTCGTGGCGCTGGGCGACATGACCGGCTGAACCGGCCGGTCACCCGCGTCAGCCCACGGAGTCGAGCAGCCGGGCGGAGTGCATGCGCCCGGCGTACTCGACCAGTCTGATCAGCACCTCCTTCCCCGAGTCGCGGTCGCGCGCGTCGCACAGCACCACGGGTGTCCCGCGGTCGAGGTCCAGGGCACGGGCCACTTCGTGCGCTCCGAAGGCCCTGCTGTCCGCGAAACAGTTCACCGCCACGACGAACGGAATGTGCCGGTGCTCGAAGTAGTCCACGGCGGGGAAGCAGTCCTCGAGCCGCCGGGTGTCCGCGAGGACGACCGCGCCGAGCGAGCCCTGCGAGAGCTCGTCCCACAGGAACCAGAAGCGGTCTTGGCCCGGCGTGCCGAACAGGTAGAGCGACAGACCGGACCTGATGGTGATGCGGCCGAAGTCCATGGCGACGGTCGTGGTCGTCTTGCGTTCGACCGCCCCGGTGTCGTCCACGTGCTGGCCCGCTTCGCTCAGGCGTTCCTCGGTGCGCAGCGGCCTGATCTCACTGACCGCGCCGACCAGAGTGGTCTTGCCCACCCCGAATCCGCCCGCGACCAGAATCTTCAGGGCCAGTGCCGTGGTGGGGCCGTCGGCCGTGGTGTCAGAGTGCTCTGAGTCCATCGATGACTTCTCTCAGGATCTTCTCGTCAGGTAGCTGGGCGGGCGGCACCGGCCTGCTGACCTTCACGCAGGCCAGTTCGAGCAGGTCGCCGAGGAGCACACGGACCACGCCCACGGGTACGTCGGTGCCCGCGGCCAGTTCGGCGACCGTCTGGGTCTCCGTGCGGCACAGTTCGATGATCGACCGGTGCTCGGGGCCGAGGGCGGTGTCGTCGTGGGCGCCGGGTGCCGCGGTGTCGAGGGACACCAGGGCGATCAGGTCGAAGTGCGCTCCCTGGGGCCCCGGCGCGGTCCGTCCACCGGTCATCGCGTAGGGGCGGACCAGGGGCCCGGCCTCTTGGTCGAACCACTGGCTGCCGGGGTCGTTGTCGTTCATGTCGTCGACCGTGCCCGTCAGCCCGCGGCGGGCGGCTGCCCGGCGGCTCTCGGGGCCGTGTAGAGGTGTTCGCCGACCCTCCTGACCAGGCGTGCCATCTCGTAGGCGACGAGCCCGATATCGGCGGTTCCGGTGCTCAGGACAGCGAGGCAGGAACCGTCGCCCGCGGCCGCCACGAAGAGGAAACCTTCATCCATCTCGACCATGGTCTGCCGCACCCCGCCCGTGCCGAAGTGCCGCCCGGTGCCCTTGGCGAGGCTGTTGAAGCCGGAGGCGACGGCCGAGAGGTGTTCGGCGTCCTCCCTGCGCAGGCCGCTGGAGGAGCCGACGGCGAGCCCGTCGTTGGAGAGGATCACGGCATGCCGCAGTTCGGGCACTCGCAGCACCAAGTCATCAAGGAGCCAGTCGAGTTCGCCGGCACCGTGGGCCGTCCCCGTGGTGCTCGGTTCCTTGATCATGCGGGATCTCCTTCATGGGTGTCGGGGCCGGGCGGTCGGCCACCGCCTCTGGCCCAGCCGTCCCGGAAGGAGGCCATCCGGGCCCGGACCTGTTCGGGGGTGCGCTCGTCCGGTGCGGGTACGCGCGCGGGGGACGTCGGTTCGGCCGGCCGCTCACGCAGTTGAGGCGCGAGGCTGGCCTGGCGTACGCGGCGCGGGAGGCCGTCGGGGGGTGGGTCCGTGTCGTCCGCGGGCTGCTCGGGGAGCGCGGGCTCCGGTGAGGTGCGCAGGCGCAGCGCGGTGACCCCCGGTGGGTGCCGGGGGCTCTCGGGCTCCGTCGAGGGCGCGAGCGCCGGGCGGGGCGCCGGTGCGGGGACGGGGTGGCTGTCGTTCATCGGCCCCGCTTCGGGCTCGGGCACGCGCGCGTAGCGGCGCTCTTCCTGGGACGGTCGGTGCGCTTCATGGGCGCTCGGCCCGATCTCTCCGTCCTTGTGCAGCAAGGGAGTGGGCAAAAGGACGACGGCGGTGGTGCCTCCGTACGGGGACGTACGCAGGTGCACCTTGATGTCGTGGCGTTTGGCGAGCCTGCTGACCACGAAGAGGCCGAGCTGGTCGCTGTCGAACAGGTCGAGGGCCTCCGAGTGCCCGATGCGCTGGTTGGCCTCTTCGAGGCTCTCCTTGCCCATGCCGAGGCCGCGGTCCTCGATCTCGATCGCGTACCCGTTGCCGACGGGCTCACCGCTGATGCGCACCTTGGTGTGCGGAGGCGAGAACTGCGCGGCGTTCTCGACGAGTTCGGCCACGAGGTGGGTGAGGTCGGCGACGGCGGCACCGGAGACCTGGGCGGCGGAGAGGTGGCGCACCTCCACGCGCGCGTAGTCCTCGATCTCGGAGACCGCGGCCCGCACGACGTTCGTCAGCGGGACGGGCTGTCGCCAGGCGCGGCCCGGCGCGGCTCCGGAGAGGATGATCAGGCTCTCCGCGTGGCGGCGCATCCGTGTGGTGAGGTGGTCGAGCCGGAACAGGTCGCTGAGTTCGCTCGGGTCGTCGGCGCGGCGCTCCATGCCGTCCAGGAGGCCGAGTTGACGGTGGACGAGGACCTGGCTGCGGCGGGCGAGGTTGACGAACACCCCGGAGATGCCGCTGGCGAGTTCGGCGCGCTCCACGGCGGCGTACAGGGCCGCGCGGTGCACCGTGGTGAGCGCCTCGGACACCTGGCCGGTCTCGTCCTCCGCGGGCGGGCCCTCGGGGGCTTCGGCCGCCACGTCGATCTCCTCGCCGGCCCGCAACCTGCGCATGGTGTCGGGCAGTTTGCGGCGGGCGATCTCCAACGCGGTGTTGCGCAGGCTGACCAGTTCGACGACGAGGCCGCGGCCGATGCGCACGGAGATCACCAGCGAGGCCGTCACGGCGAAGAGGCCGAGCAGGACGGCCCCTCCGGCCGGGGTGAGCAGTCCGCGGGTGAGCGGGTCCGCGCGCACCGCGGCGCCGCGTGCGGCGTCCGTCTCGATGGCGCGCATGCGGTCCTGCACGGTCGCGTACGCCGTGTTCCAGGCGTCGGCGGACGCGGCGGCGAGCGCCTTCCCGCCCGGTTCGGCGATGAGGGTGCGGTCCTCGACGGCGCGTACGTCTCCGTAGGCGCGGCTCGCCGCGAGGCGCTTCCAGGCGGCGCGTTCGGGCCCGCGCAGGTCGCTCGCGGCCGTGCCGATCAGGTTGCCGCGGGTCCCCACCGCCCCGGTGAACAGCCGCAGCCGCTCGCCGTCCAGGGAACCGGCCAGTCGGGCGCCGACGAGCACCGCGTTCTCCCGGGCGAGCATCTCGCCGGAGCGGCCGAACTCCAGGAGCACGCGCGCGTCGGAGCCGAGTTCGGAGTCCTGGATGCCGGTGAGCGAACCGCTGACCGCGAAGGCGCTGTCGACGGTCCTGGTGTACTGCCCGTACGCGTCGTCCCAGCCGGTGCGCCGCTCCTGCACGGCCTTGCGCACACTTCGTAGGTGCTCGACGCCGCCGACGAACGACTCCAGCCGGCCGGTCACCGCGCGCGGGAGGTCGGCTCCGTCCGCGACCGTGCCGTCGTTGCCGATGCGCAAGGAGGAGACGGCGCGGTCGGTGGTGGCGGCGCGGCGTGTGAGGGTGTCGCCGCGGGCGGCGGTGGGTTCGGTGGCGTAGGCGACAGCTGCGGTGCGTTCGGCCTGCAGGGCGGCGACGGCCGCGCCCACGGGGGTGCGCACCGTCTCGTCGACGCGCTGCAACTGCCGTAGTCGCGCGACGTCCTGGGCGGTGCTCACGGTGGCGAAGGCCCACAGGGCGAGCAGCGAGACGACGGGCACCATCAGGAGGCAGATGATTTTCGCCCGGACCGTACGCGGACGCAGGTGCATGGCTCCCCCGCGCGCGGGGGACGCGCCGCGGGGCTCCGGCTCCACGAGGACGTCTTCGTCGGCGGGCAGCCCGGCGTGCGCACGCCGACCGCGCGCGGGGGCCGAAGTCTCGTGCACAGGGCCGGAGCTGGGGGTTCTGCGGGGCGGGCGCATGGCCTCCTCGATCGGGGTCGGGGCACCTTTCGCGCTCCTGGTGCCGGGCCGGTGGCGGTGCGGGGGGGGTGGTCAGGGGGTCTGGTGCTCCAGCGGGCGCTGCGCCGACTTGGAGGCCTCCCTCTCGTCCGCGGCAGGGGACAGCGCGACGAACGCCGAGGTCAGGAAGAGGTAGGAGCCGAGCCCCACGGCCAGCGGGAAGATGAACTGCATCGCCGTGGCCCCGGCGAGTTCCGCCGTGGAGGGGGCCACCCGCACGCTCACCGCCATCATCCCGGTGTAGTGCATGCTGCTCACGGCGCCGCCCATGACGAGGGAGGCGACCGCGACGGCGCCCGGTGACCTGATGTTGAGGGCGGCCCACAGCGCGGCGGTCGCCGCGACGACGGCGATCACCACGGAGAGGGCGACCAGCATCGGGTCGTAGCTGACCTTCCCGTGCAGGCGCAGGGCCGCCATCCCCAGGTAGTGCATGCTGGCCACGCCGACGCCCGTGGTGAGGCCGCCCAGGGCCAGCGCACGCCCGCGCTCGTGGTGATGGCCCACGGCGAAGACGCCGACACCGACGACGGTCACCGCGACGACCAGGCTGAGGATGGTCAGCGGGACGTTGTAGCGGATCTCGGTGCCGGTGACGGTGAACCCGAGCATCGCCACGAAGTGCATGGTCCAGATGCCGGTGCCGATGGCGGAGGCGGCGGTGAGCAGCCAGTTGCGCCGTGCGCTCCCCGTGGTGTTCAGGGCGCGTACGGTGCAGCGCAGTCCGAGCGCGGCGCCGATGCAGGCCATCGCGTACGACAGCACGGGGGTAAGCCAGCCGAAGGCGGCGTGGTCCAGGTGTCCCATGGGTCAGGGACGGTATGCCGGTGGGGGCGTACAGCAGGGGCGCAGTTCGAAAGGTTTTGGAATACGGAGGAGATGCGGTTCGGAACGGTCGCCGGAGAGTCGAACATGCGCACCGCACGTGCATGCGATGTCTTCGACGAAGAACGGGACCTTTCGATCCCGTGTCCCCCACTCGTGTCACGGGACGCGCCTGGGCGCCGCTGTCAGTGCGCTGCGCAATCATGGAGCGCATGAGCGATGACGCCACACGTGTGCAGGAGTTCTTCGCGGCCAGAGCCGCCGACTGGGACACCCGTTTCCCCGACGACGGCCCGGCCTACGCGTCCGCGGTGGCCGCGTTGGGGCTGCGTCCCGCTGCCCGTGTGCTCGACGCCGGGTGCGGCACGGGGCGGGCGCTGGCGCCGCTGCGGGCGGCCGTAGGACCTTCCGGGGTGGTCCTGGGCGCCGACCTGACGGCGGCCATGCTGGAGCGGGCCGTACGGGCGGGCAGGGACACCGAGGGGCGGTTGCTGCTCACGGACGTGGCCAGACTGCCGCTGCGCGCGGGCGTGCTGGACGCGGTGTTCGGCGCCGGGCTCATCTCGCACTTGCCGCAACCGTCCGAGAATCTGCGCGAGTTGGCGCGCGTGGTGCGCCCCGGCGGACTGCTCGCGCTCTTCCACCCGATCGGCCGGGCCGCCCTCGCCGCCCGCCACGGCCGCGCACTCACCCCGGACGACCTGCGCGCCGAGCCCAACCTGCGCCCACTGCTCGCCGCCGCAGGCTGGCGCATGACCTCGTACGCCGACGAGGACGACCGCTTCCTGGCCCTCGCGGTACGGGAGGATGACTGAGCCGCGCCGACAACGCCGGCAGACGGCCGCCTGGAACCGGGTCCCACTGACCCCCGCCGCACGGGATCCGCTGTGTGGTCGGGTCTGTCACCATGGCCGGGACTCCGTGACAGACGTCGGGGGTTACGGGTAGGGGGACGGTGGCGTCCATGATCGATCGGGTCCGTAAGGCGTGGAGGGCGTGGCGCGAGGACGGTGGCACGCCGGGCAGGAAGGAGCGGGCGCACAATCTGTTCGAGGCGGCCGCTACCTATGTGGTGGCCGGTGTCGAGGACGATCAGGAGCGGGCCGACGAGGCGGCGGGCTGGGTCGAGCCGAGTGCGCTGGCCTTCGGGGTCAATGAGCTCGCCTGCCGGGCCGTCATCGCCCTCGCGCGGGAACGCGACGAGCCGCCACGAACCGTCGCCCGCGCCCTTCTTGGGCTGCCGGCCGGCTGACCAGCGCCCGCGAGGCACACATGGCGGGCACGGGATGTCGACAGTTTGTTCACGGGAGGGGCGCAGAGGCTGGGTTGCTGTCGATTTTCCTGGTCATCGAGCATGGACCCCCCTGTACGACGGCATCGAGCACTGGCTAAGGTCTCGCCGGTGGAACGAAGTTCAGGGGAGGCTGGCGTGGCCGGAGTGGACGAAGCGGCGGTCGAAGGCGACGACGCGCTGTACGTGCTGACGGCGGTGTTGCTGACGCCTGCGAAGTTCCCGAGCGTGCTCGGTGACGACTACCCGGAGGCCTGCGGGGCCCTGGGGCTCGCGCCGGTGGCCGAGGGATACGGCCTGGTGCTCGGCCAGGACGGTACGGGCGCCCGCTGGACCGTCGTGGTCGACGACGTGTCGCTCGTCGCCGTCGCCATCGCGTCGTGGGACTGCGGCATGGAGTACGAGCTCTCGCCCGACGAGGACAGCATGGTCGCCGCGCTGCCGGGCTGGCCGCTCGCGCTCGCCGTGTCCGCCCCGGGCGTCCCCGCGCCGCACGATCCCGAGCCCGACCCCGAGTACGACGACACCCCGCCGCTGACGCCGCCCGACACAGAGACGTGGGGCCCGGCCCAACGGCGCCTGGGAGCCGACGAGATAGCGCTCCAGTGGGCCGTGTGGCGGGAGCAGCTCGACGACTCCCAGTTCGCCACGGAGGAGGACGCCGAGGCGCCTCAGGAGGGCGAGCCGAGCGGCACGCGGACGGGCATCCGGCGGGTCCTCTCGGAGGTGCGCGGGTACGTGGACGCGCCGCCGCCCCTGGGCCGCGTGCGCTCCTCGTTCGCCTCCGGCGACGCCCGGACGCTGCGCGCCGACGGGCCCGGCTGGTCGATGGTCGCGCGGACCGACGACATCGCCTTCGTGCTCCTCGACGACGAGCCGGGTGAAGTGCTGCCGGTCGGCCGTGGCCGGGAACTGCCGAGCCTGCTCGAAGCGCTCGACAAGATGGCCGTACGCCCTACGTGAACCGCCGGAGCCGCACGGGACGTTCGCGCCCCGCGCGGCTGCGACCGTCACGATGTCCCCTCAGCGCCCCAGCTCCTTGCGCGAGACACGGCGCAGCCTGCGCCGCTGCGAGGGGTCGAGCATCAGGTACGCGGCGGCGGGCGCGCCCAGCACGATGAGCAGGGCCGCCCACCAGGGCAGCCAGATCAGCAGGATGATGCCGGCCGCCACACCTCCCGCGGCGATCTTCGCGTTCTTCGACATGTGTGGCCTCCTTCGGGGCGGCCCGCCCTCGCCTGAGTGGAGCGGACCCGCCTCTGCTGTGAGAAACGGGCCCACGTCGCCCGCAGTTCCGTCCGGTAACCCTGAGACATCCCTGATTCCGCGCCCCCGCCCACGGCCGGGCGGCCGTCAGATGTCGACCCGCAGCGGCTCCCCCACTTCATACATGTGGCGCAGCGCCTGGCGGTAGGAGTCGACAAGCCCTGTCTCCACGAAGGGGATGCCGAGTTCGCGGCAGTGCGCCTTCACCATGGGCTGGGCGAGGCGCAGGTGGGGGCGGGGCATGCTCGGGAACAGGTGGTGCTCGATCTGGTAGTTGAGGCCGCCGAGGAACCAGTCGGTCGGCGCGCTGCCCTTGATGTTGCGCGAGGTGAGGACCTGGCGGCGAAGATGGCCCCACTTGTCGCCGTCCGGGTCCGGCATCTCCATGCCCTTGTGGTTGGGTGCGAAGGCCATGCCCAAGTGCAGCCCGAACAGGGCCTGGTGGAGCGCCGCGAAGACGAGCGCGTGGCCGAGCGGCATGGTGGTGAGGAGCAACGTGACGTAGCCGGCGACGTGTGCGACCAGGAGCGCGCCTTCCACGAGGCGTTCGCGGCCGCTCTGGCGGCGCAGGTCCTGGAATCCGTAGATCTTCAGGGCGAGGCCCTCGAGAAGGGTGAGCGGGAAGAAGAGCCAGGCCTGGTGTCGGGTGAGCCAGCCGCGGAACCCCGCGCGCGTGGCGGCCTGTTTGCCGGTGAAGACGAGTACGTCGGCGGCGACGTCCGGGTCCTTCTCGATGTGGTTCGGGTTGGCGTGGTGCCGGTTGTGCTTGTCGTTCCACCAGGAGTAGCTCATGCCGAGCAGCAGATTGCCGTGGACCAGGCCGATCAGCCGGCTCACCGAGCGGTTCCCGGTGATCTGGGCGTGGCCCGCGTCGTGTCCGATGAAGGCGGTGCGCGCGCACAGTGCCGCGAGGACCGGCGCGAGGGCGAGCACCCACCACGAGCCGCCGAGAAGGGCCATGCCCGTGACGACGGCGCCGAGACACAGGGCGTTGACCAGAATGGTGCGCACGTACCAGCCGGTGCGCCGCTTCAGCAGCCCCTGCCCCTTGATGGCGCGCAGCAATGGCGTGAACTCGCTTCCCCCTTCGGGGGAGGCCGGCCCGGTGATGGGTTCCGGCAGGGTTCCGACGGCCGAGGGCATGGCGGTCTCCGGTCTGTGGTGGGTGAGGTCGATGCGGCGGGCTACGCGTCGCCCGACCCCCGGAAATCTATGGATCACGGACCCTCGCCGACCATGGCGCCACCACCCGAGTACCGCCTGGGTTCACCCCACCGCGACAGGGGGGTAAGCCCCACCCTTAAGGGTCAGGTGATGCAGATCACGATATATGGAGGCGCGTCCGGCTGATCGGGAGGTGTACCCTCGGCGCCTCCAGGGTGAGTAGTCAAGTTTGATGAATACGAGGACGTCGCCATCTCCGAGCACACCCACACCGCTCCGCCCACCCCCTCCGAAACCACCGAACTCGCGCGCTGCGGCGTCGTGTTCACCCCCGCCGACCCGGCCCGCACGTCGACCGTGGCCTTCTGGCGGCCCGAAGGCGGCGAGCCGCCGCTGCCGGACGCGGGCACCCGCACCGAGCTGCGCCTCGCGCTGCCCGGCGAGGACGCCGTGGAGCCGGTGACCGTACCGGCCGTCACCCTGCCCGTGCGCGCCGCACTGCCGGTGCTCACCCGCGCGCGTACCACCGCGGACGCCGACCCGACGGCTGCCTTCTGGGGCACGGCCGGCCTCCTGGCGCTCCAACTCGTCGCCCGGGGGCTGCTGTTGCCGGGGGTGAGCGCCGAGGGCCACGACGCGTGGCGCGCGGGGCCGCTGGGGGCAGGCGACCTCGACCGGGTCAGGGAGCTGGCCGCCGCGATGCCGCCCGAGGCGCACGCCGTGCCGCTGGACGGGGCCGAGGCGCCGCGCCTGCACGCCCCGGAGCGGCTGCTGCGCGCGTTCCTGGACGCGGTGGCCGACGCCCTGCCACGCTCCCCCGCCGCCGCGCACGCCGCCGGTGGACCCGCGTTCGCCGCGCGGGAGCCGCAGCGGGTGCCCGAGCTGCGCCCCTGGGCGGGCGATGTCGCGGCGGGGCTCGACGCGGGCGTGCGGATCTCGCTGCGCGTGGAGGTCCCCGGACTCGAACAGCTCACGGACGACGAGCCCCGCTCCCCGTTCCGCGCGGTGCTCCAACTGCACAGCGTCAGCGACCCCACCCTCGTCGCGGACGCGGCACAGGTGTGGGCCGGGGGCGGAGCCTCGGCACGGGCCTTCGGCGACCGTGCCCGCATGGACGCGTTGCTGGCGCTGCGCCGCGCCACGCGCGCGTGGACACCGCTCGCGCCGCTGCTCTCCGCGACCGTGCCGGACGCCGTCGAACTGGCCGACGAGGAGGTCACGGAGCTGCTCGGCGAGGGCGCGCGGGCGCTGTCCGCGGCCGGCGTCGAGGTGCACTGGCCCAAGGAGCTGGCCCGCAAGCTGACGGCCCGTGCGGTGATCGGCCCGGCCGAGGCGCCCGACGGGCTCGCCTCCGACGGCCCGTCCTTCCTGTCGGCCGACGCCCTGCTGGCGTTCGACTGGCGGTTCGCCCTCGGCGACCAGGAGTTGAGCCGCGCCGAGCTGGACGTGCTCGCCGAGGCGAACCGTCCCGTCGTACGGCTGCGCGACCAGTGGGTGCTGATCGACCCCGCGGAGGCCCGCCGCGCCCGCTCGCACCAGGATCGCAAGGTCACACCGGTCGACGCGCTCAGCGCCGTTCTCACGGGCTCGACGGAGGTCGAGGGCCGCCGGGTCGACGTGCGGCCGACGGGCTGGCTCACGGCCCTTCGGGACCGCCTCGCGGACCCCGAGGGCATGACGCCGGTCGGCCAACCGGCAGCGCTCGACGCCGAATTGCGCGACTACCAGCTGCGCGGGCTCAACTGGCTCGCCCACATGACCTCGCTGGGCCTCGGCGCCTGCCTCGCCGACGACATGGGCCTCGGCAAGACGATCACGCTGATCGCGCTGCACCTGCACCGCCAGAGCTCCCCCGAGAGCGCGGGTCCGACGCTCGTGGTCTGCCCGACGTCCCTGATGGGCAACTGGCAGCGCGAGATCGAGAAGTTCGCGCCCGGCACCCCCGTACGCCGCTTCCACGGCGGGCGCCGCTCCCTGGAGGACCTCGCCGACGGCGAGTTCGTGCTCACCACCTACGGCACGATGCGCCTCGACGCCGCCCAACTCGGCGCCGCGCCCTGGGGGATGCTCGTCGCCGACGAGGCGCAGCACGTGAAGAACCCCTACTCGGCGACGGCCAAGGAGCTGCGCACCATCGGCGCACGCGCGCGCGTGGCGCTCACCGGCACCCCGGTCGAGAACAACCTCTCCGAGCTGTGGGCGCTGCTCGACTGGACGACGCCCGGCCTGCTGGGCCGCCTCGGCACCTTCCGTACGCGCTACGCCCAGGCGATCGAGGGCGGCAAGGACCCGGCGGCCGCGGAGCGTCTGGCCAAGCTCGTGGGGCCCTTCCTGTTGCGCCGGCGCAAGTCGGATCCCGGCATCGCCCCGGAACTGCCGCCCAAGACCGAGACGGATCGCGCGGTGTCCCTCACCGCCGAACAGGCGGGCCTGTACGAGGCCGTGGTGCGGGAGACGCTCGCGGAGATCTCCGGGGCGGCGGGATTCGAGCGGCGCGGTCTGATCGTCAAGCTCCTCACCGGCCTCAAGCAGATCTGCAACCACCCGGCGCAGTACCTCAAGGAGGACAAGCCGCGCATCACCGGCCGCTCCGGGAAGCTGGAGCTCCTCGACGAGCTCCTGGACACGATCCTGGCCGAGGACGCCGGCGTGCTGGTCTTCACGCAGTACGTGCAGATGGCCCGCCTCGTGGAGCGACATCTGGCGGCCCGCGGCGTGCCGGTGATGTTCCTCCACGGAGGCACCCCGGTCGCGGAGCGCGAGGCCATGGTGCGGCGCTTCCAGGAGGGCGAAGTACCCGTGTTCCTGCTCTCGTTGAAGGCCGCGGGCACGGGCCTCAACCTCACGCGCGCGGAGCACGTCGTGCACTACGACCGCTGGTGGAACCCGGCCGTGGAGGCGCAGGCCACCGACCGCGCGTACCGCATCGGACAGACCAGGCCGGTGCAGGTGCACCGGTTGATCGCCGAGGGCACGATCGAGGACCGGATCGCGGAAATGCTGCTCCGTAAGCAGGAGTTGGCGGACGCGGTGCTCGGTTCCGGTGAGGCGGCGCTGACCGAACTCACCGACGCGGAACTGGCGGACCTGGTCGAGCTGCGAGGGGGCACCCGATGAGCCACATGGAAGGCGACATGCGCACGTTCGCGGCGCTGCCGCCCGCGCGCGGGCGGGCCTTCGCCCAGACCTGGTGGGGGCAGGCCTGGTTGAAGGCCCTGGAGGACACCGCGCTGGACACCGCGCAACTGAAGGCGGGGCGTCGGCTCGCGCGCGCGGGAGCGGTGGGCGCGGTGTCGGTCCGGCCGGGGCGCATCACCGCGGTGGTGGAGGACCGCGGCGGCGCCACGCACCGCTCGGACGTGCTGCTGCAGTGCCTTGACGAGGACGAGTGGGACGGCTTCCTGACGATGGCGGCCGAGCGGGCCGGGCACATCGCGGCGCTCCTGGACCGCGACATGCCGCCGCACCTCGTGGAGGACGCCTCGGCCTCGGGTGTGGAACTCCTGCCGGGGATCGGCGACTTGGAGCCGCGCTGCGACTGCGACGCCTGGGACCACTGCGCGCACACGGCGGCGCTGAGCTATCAGCTCGCCCGTCTGCTGGATCAGGATCCGTTCGTGCTGCTCCTGCTGCGTGGGCGCAGCGAGCGCGCGCTGCTGGACGAGCTTCAGGTGCGCAGCACCGTACGCACCGAGTCGGAAGCGCCGCACGAGGAGCAGGAGGCCGAGGGCGTGGACGCGGCCGAGGCGTACGCGTCGGCGATCGTGCTGCCGCCGCTGCCGGGTCCGCCGCCGCTGCCCGACGAGCCCGGCCTGCCGCCGTCGCTCGACACGGAGACGGCGCCGCCCGCGGGCACGGACGTCGACGCGCTCGGCTTCCTCGGCGCGCAGGCGGCGACCGAGGCGCACCGGCTGCTCGCGGAGGCGCTGTCCCCCGGGCACGAACAGCGCCCTGTCCCACCGGAATTGACCGTGCCGCAGGATGCCGTACGCCTGGCCTCCGCGTCCCCCGTGCCGCACATCCGGGCACGGCTCGCCGAGGTCGGTGGCCGCGGCCGGGAGGGCCTGACGCTCGCCGTGCACGCCTGGGGGTACGGAGGCGCCGCCGCGCTCGACGTACTGGACGAGGACCGGTCCCCGGACGCGGAGGGCCTGGTACGCGCGCGTGCCGCGCTCGACGGGGCCTGGGACGACGACGAGCGCCCCGTCCTCAAGGCCGCCCGCGGCCGCTGGAGCACCGCCGACGGGCAGGCCCAACTGCGGCTCGGCCGGGACGGTCGCTGGTGGCCGTACCGCAAGCAGCGCGGCCGCTGGGCGCCTGCCGGGCCCTCGGCGTCCGACCCCGCCTCCGCGCTGGCCGGAGCGCTCGGCTCCGCCGACGAGGACGGGTAGGCGGGGTCCCGCCGGGCCGGGTCAGGGGACCCGCTAGCGGATCGGCATGCCCGAGAGGGTGCGGGCGATGACCAGGCGCTGGATCTCGCTCGTACCCTCGAAGATCGTGTAGATCGCGGCGTCGCGGTGCATGCGCTCCACGGGGTACTCGCGGGTGAAGCCGTTGCCGCCGAGGATCTGCACCGCCTGGGCGCTGACCTTCTTGGCGGTCTCGCTCGCGAACAGCTTGGACATGGAGCCCTCGGCGTTCTCGAACTTCTTGCCCGTGGACGCCATCCAGGAGGCACGCCACACCAGGAGGCGCGCGGCGTCGATCTGGGTGCGCATGTCGGCGAGTTGGAAGGCAACGCCCTGGTTGTCGATGATCGGGCGGCCGAACTGCTCGCGCGTCTTCGCGTACTCCAGCGCCTCCTCGTAGGCGGCGCGGGCCGTGCCGACCGCCATGGCGCCCACGGCGGGACGCGAGGCCTCGAAGGTGGCCATCGCGGCGTTCTTCACGCGCTCGCCGCCCTTCTTGGCCTTCTCCCGCGAGCGGGCGAGGCGCTCGTCGAGCTTGTCCTTGCCGCCGAGCAGGCAGGAGCCGGGCACCCGGACGTTCTCCAGGACGACCTCGGCGGTGTGCGAGGCGCGGATGCCGTGCTTCTTGAACTTCTGCCCCTGGGACAGGCCGGGGGTGTTCGGCGGCACGATGAAGGAGGCGTGCCCCTTGGAGCCGAGCTCCGCGTCCACGGAGGCGACGACCACGTGGACATTGGCGATGCCGCCGTTCGTCGCCCACGTCTTGGTGCCGTTCAGGACCCACTCGTCCTTGGCCTCGTCGTAGACGGCACGCGTGCGCATGGCGGCGACATCGGAGCCGGCGTCCGGCTCGGAGGAGCAGAAGGCGGCCACCTTCACGTCGTTCGCGTCGCCGTACATCTGCGGGATCCAGGTGCCGATCTGCTCCTCGGTGCCGTTGGCGAGGACGCCGACCGCGGCGAGGCCCGTGCCGACGATGGACAGGCCGATGCCCGCGTCGCCCCAGAACAGCTCCTCCATGGCCATCGGGATGCCGAGGCCCGAGGGGTCGAAGAACTGCTGCGCGTAGAAGTCCAGGGAGTAGATTCCGAGCTTGGCCGCTTCCTGGATGACCGGCCAGGGGGTCTCCTCGCGCTCGTCCCACTCGGCGGCCGCGGGGCGGATCACATCGGCGGCGAAGCCGTGCAACCAGTCACGGACTTCCTTCTGCTCGTCGCTGAGATCCATGGTGAACTCGGCCATAACCCCTCCAGGGCGCACGCAATACTGTGTTACTTAAGGTAACCCGAGTCTGTTACTGGCGAGTAGCCCCTGTCAACCTCCGAGTGCGCGTTCGATACCGGATGGCCGCCGGGTGTTACCTTTCGGCGTGCGTCAGGCAATCGCACGGGGGTGGGGAGAGTTCATGGAGACCACACAGCGGAACGATCAGCGCGCGGACCAACAGTCCGCCGCCGAGCGTCGGCGGCGCGAGCTGCTGGAGGCCGCGGACCGGGTGGTGCTCCGGGACGGCCCCGGCGCCTCGATGAACGCCATCGCGGCCGAGGCCGGGATCACCAAGCCGATCCTGTACCGGCACTTCGGCGACAAGGGCGGCCTCTACGCCGCGCTCGCCATGCGCCACACGGACGCGCTGCTCGCTTCGCTGCGGGCCGCCCTGGACGCGCCCGCGGAGCGGCGCGAGCGCGTGGAGGCGACGCTCGACACCTACTTGGCGGCGATCGAGGCCCGTCCCCAGGTCTACCGCTTCCTGATGCATCCGTCGGAGGGCGCCTCCGCAGAATCCGGGTTCGACATCGGACGGCACTCTGCGCCGCTGCTGCGCCGGATGGGCGAGGAGCTGGCCGAGGTCATCGAGGAGCGCGTGGACCTCGGCCCCGGCAGCCAGCAACTCGCGCGCGTGTGGGGCCACGGGATCGTCGGCATGATGCACGCCGCCGGCGACTGGTGGCTCGGTGACCGCCCGTGCGAGCGCGCCGAGTTGGTGCGGGGACTCGCCGACCTGCTGTGGGGGCGGCTCGCCGCGGCGGGCGACAAGGTAGGCGGCCCCGGCTTCTGACCGGGCCTCAGGAAGGCACGGAACCCGACGCCCACGACGCCTTCGCCGCCTGACGCAGCACCTTCCTGCGCCGCCACCCGGTGACCCGCTCCGTGTACGTACGCCCCTCCAAGTGGTCGCACTCGTGCTGGAGGCAGCGGGCGAACCAGCCCGTGCCGTGGATCACCACGGGTTCGCCGCCGAGGTCGTACCCCTCCACGCGCGCGTGGTCGAAGCGGGGCGTGCCCGCCTCGAGGCCGGGGAGCGACAGGCAGCCCTCGGGGCCGCGGATCACGTCGCCGTCGGCCTCGACCAGGCGCGGGTTCACGACGTGGCCGACATGGCGCACATCGTCGTCATCCTCACAGTCGAAGACGAAGACCCGAAGACCCTCGCCGACCTGGTTCGCGGCGAGGCCCACGCCCTGCGCCGCGTACATCGTGGCGAACATGTCCTCGACCAGGCGCGCGAGGGCCGGGCCGAAGTCCGTTACCTGCGCGCAGGGTTGGTGCAGCACGGTTTCACCGAGCAGGGTCAGGGGTCGTACGCGCCCTGAGGCGCCCGGGATCGAGCCGTGTCGCATGCCGGTAAGGGTACGGTCCTGTGCGCACCACGAAGTGCTGGTGGTGCCACTGTTCGGGCTTGTCAGAGGATCTCGATAGGCTGAGCCCATAAACGATGCCGGGGGCAGGCGCGGCGCCGTACGCAAGGAGGACCCAGGAAGATGGCAGGCAACTCGGAGCCGATGACTCCGCGCGCCAAGCTGGCCGTGACGGCCGGCCGGGCCGCGGCCGCGGTGTCGCGGGCGGCGGGCCGCGGCAGCGGATCAGTGATCGGCGGCAAGGTCGCGCTGCGGCTCGACCCCGAGCTGCTCGCGCGGGTCGCCCAGCACCTGGACGTGGTGCTCGTCTCGGCCACGAACGGCAAGACGACGACCACGCGACTGCTCGCGGAGGCCCTGCGCGCCAGCGGCCCCGTCGTGTCGAACGCGCTGGGGGCGAACATGCCCGCGGGCATCACGTCCGCCCTGGCCGGCGGCGGCGAGGCCAAGTACGGCGTGATCGAGGTCGACGAGAAGTACCTGGCCGGCGTCGCCCGCGACACCGACCCGAAGGCGATCGCGCTGCTCAACCTCTCGCGCGACCAGCTGGACCGCGCCGGTGAGACCCGCATGCTCGCCGAGAAGTGGCGCGAGGGCCTGTCCGGTTCGAAGGCCATCGTGATCGCGAACGCGGACGACCCGCTGATCGTCTGGGCCGCCTCCTCCTCGCCGAACGTGGTGTGGGTCGCCGCGGGCCAGGAGTGGAAGGACGACGCCTGGTCCTGCCCGGCGTGCGGCGGCGTGATGCAGCGCCCCGGCGACGACTGGTTCTGCGGCGAGTGCGGCTTCCGCCGCCCGCTCGCGAGCTGGGCGCTCCAGGGCGACCACGTCATCGACCCGCACGGCTCCGCGTGGCCGATCAACCTCCAGCTGCCGGGCCGCGCCAACAAGGCGAACGCGGCGACGTCCGCGGCCGTGGCCGCCTGCTTCGGGGTGCCCCCGCAGGTCGCCCTGGAGCGCATGTACCAGGTGCAGGCCGTGGCGGGCCGCTACGACGTCGTGCAGTTCCAGGAGCGCGACCTGCGGCTGCTGCTCGCCAAGAACCCGGCGGGCTGGCTCGAAACGTTCACTCTGATCGACCCGCCGCCGACCCCGGTGATCCTCTCGGTGAACGCGCGGGGCGCCGACGGCACCGACACCTCCTGGCTGTGGGACGTCGACTACACGCGCCTGGCCGGGCACCCGATCTGCGTGATCGGCGACCGCCGGCTCGACCTCGCGGTCCGGCTCGAGGTCGCGGGCCTGGACTTCCGGGTCTGCGAAACGCTCGACGAGGCGGTGCAGATGTCGCCCCCGGGACGGATCGAACTGATCGCCAACTACACCGCGTTCCAGGACGTCCGCCGCCGCGTGGGCAACTGACGAGCCCCACACAGAGCGCGAACAGCGAAGGATCATGAGCATGAGTGACAACAGCCTGCGTCTCGTGTGGGTCTACCCCGACCTCCTGAGCACCTACGGCGACCAGGGCAACGCTCTGGTGGTCGAGCGCCGCGCCCAGCAGCGCCGCCTCCAGGTCGAGCGCTACGACGTGCGCAGCGACCAGGCGGTGCCGACCTCCGGCGACATCTACCTCATCGGTGGCGGCGAGGACCGTCCGCAGCGCCTCGCCGCGGAGCGGCTGCGCCGCGACGGCGGCCTGCAGCGCGCGGTGGCCAACGGCGCGATCGTCTTCTCCGTGTGCGCCGGGTACCAGATCCTCGGCCACGAGTTCGTGAACGACCTCGGTGAGCGCGAGCCCGGTCTCGGCCTGCTCGACGTCGTCTCGACGCGCGGCGAGGGCGAGCGCTGCGTCGGTGACGTACTGGGCGACATCGACCCGTCGTTGGGCCTGCCGGAGCTGACCGGCTTCGAGAACCACCAGGGCGTCACGCACCTCGGCCCCACGGCGCGGGCCTTCGCCCGGACCCGGATGGGCAAGGGCAACGGCACGGGGGACGGCACCGAAGGCGCCTTCAACGACACCGTTTTCGGCACGTACATGCACGGGCCCGTGCTCGCGCGCAATCCGCAGATCGCCGACCTGCTGATCAAGCTGGCGCTCGATGTGAACGCGCTGCCGCCGGTGAACGACCACTGGTACGAGGAGCTTCGCAACGAGCGGATCACGGCGGCCACGACGCAGCCCGCCTGACCCTCTCGGGGCCCTCCGCCAGGGCCCTTTAGGGCACCCTCGCGCCCATGTGAGCAGGCCAGTCCACCAGTCGGACGCCACGTGCGGACGGGCCCCCGGCCGCCGATAAGGTACGGGGGTCAAGGCGGACGACGCAGTCCGGCCATCGGCCCACGTTTGCAAAGGTAATCCGGGCTTATGCGTATTGGTGTCCTCACCTCAGGCGGCGACTGCCCCGGTCTGAACGCCGTGATCCGTTCGGTCGTGCACCGTGCCGTCGTCGACCACGGCGACGAGGTCATCGGCTTCCACGACGGGTGGAAGGGCCTGCTCGAGTGCGACTACCGCAAGCTGGACCTCGACGCGGTGGGCGGCATCCTCGCCCGCGGCGGCACCATCCTCGGCTCCTCCCGCGTACAGCCCGCGCATCTGCGCGACGGCATCGAGCGGGCCAAGGAGCACGTCGCCGACCTCGGTCTCGACGCGATCATCCCGATCGGCGGCGAGGGCACCCTGAAGGCGGCCCGCCTCCTCTCGGACAACGGCCTCCCGATCGTCGGCGTACCGAAGACGATCGACAACGACATCGCCGTCACCGACGTGACGTTCGGCTTCGACACGGCCGTCGGTGTCGCCACCGAGGCGCTCGACCGCCTCAAGACCACCGCCGAGTCGCACCAGCGCGTGCTGATCGTCGAGGTCATGGGCCGGCACACCGGCTGGATCGCGCTGCACTCCGGCATGGCCGCGGGCGCGCACGCCGTCGTCGTGCCGGAGCGCCCCTTCGACATCGACGAGCTGACCAAGAAGGTCGGCGAGCGGTTCGAGGCCGGCAAGAAGTTCGCCATCGTGGTCGTCGCCGAGGGTGCCAAGCCCCGGGCCGGTTCGATGGAGTACGACGAGGGCGGCAAGGACGTCTACGGCCACGAGCGCTTCGCGGGCATCGCCCGCCAGCTCTCCATCGAGCTGGAGCAGCGCCTCGGCAAGGAGGCGCGCCCCGTGATCCTCGGCCATGTGCAGCGCGGCGGCACCCCCACCGCGTACGACCGCGTGCTCGCGACGCGGTTCGGCTGGCACGCCGTGGAGGCCGTGCACCGCGGCGAGTTCGGCAAGATGACCGCGCTGCGTGGCACCGACATCCTGATGGTGCCGCTGGCCGAGGCCGTGGAGACGCTGAAGACGGTGCCGGACGAGCGGTACGCCGAAGCCGAGTGCGTGCTCTGATCCACACCCGCTGATCGGCACCCACTGATCCACACCCGCTCCAGGACACACGGAACTGCCCCCGGCCGAAACACCGGCCGGGGGCAGTTCTACTCTGGGTGCGCACAATCCGTACGAAACGAGCAACAGGAGCCGGCGGATGGATCACAGCGGGCACGGCATGAACATGGATCTGCCGCCGTTCACGCTGGGGCGTGGCCTTGAATGGTCGGCCGACCCCTTCTTCCTCGTCGGGTGCCTGCTGGCGCTCGCCCTCTACGGATGGGGCGTGGTGCGCCTGGCGCGGCGCGGTGACGCGTGGCCGGTGTCCCGGTCGATCGCGTTCGTCGTGGGCGTGCTCACCATCGGTCTGGTGATGTGCACGAAGCTCAACGACTACGGCATGGTCATGTTCAGCGTGCACATGGTGCAGCACATGGTCATCAGCATGCTGTCGCCGATCCTGCTGCTGATGGGCGCCCCGATCACGCTCGCGCTGCGGGCGCTGCCGGTGTCCGCGAAGCGCGGCAGCAAGGGGCCGCGCGAGCTGCTCCTCGCGCTGCTGCACAGCCGCTACATGCGGATCATCACGCACGCGGCCTTCACGATCCCGCTGTTCATCGCGAGCCTGTACGCGCTCTACTTCACGCCGCTCTTCGACTTCCTCATGGGGTCCAAGGTCGGCCACCTCGCGATGATGGTGCACTTCCTCGCCGTCGGCCTGGTGTTCTTCTGGCCGATCATGGGCGTGGACCCTGGACCGCACCGGCCCGGCTATGTGATGCGGATGCTGGAGCTGTTCGCGGGCATGCCGTTCCACGCCTTCTTCGGGATCGCGCTGATGATGGCGTCGACGACGATGGTCGGCACGTTCGAGAACCCGCCGGCCTCGCTGGGCATCGATCCGCTCGCCGACCAGACGGCGGCGGGCGGCATCGCCTGGGCGTTCAGTGAGGTGCCTTCGGTGCTGGTGCTGCTGGCCCTGCTCTTCCAGTGGAAGAAGTCGGAGGACCGGCAGGCGCGCCGCAAGGACCGGGCCGCGGACCGGGACGGCGACAAGGAGCTGGCGGCGTACAACGCCTACCTGGCCTCCCTCAACGCGCGCGGCCAGTAAGGGCCAGTAAGCGCCACCCCGCGCGCGGCAGTAGCGCCACTACCCCGTTACAGGTGAATATGGCCTCCTGGTCGCGGCTCGGACTTTTGTCCGGGCTGCTGGGAGGAGGGTGTGATGCCCGGTTCCACGAAGACGATGGGTGCGTTCACCGTGGGCGGCCTGGTGGCCGTGACCGCCTACACGGTGGCGCTCGGCAGCAACGGGTGGCTGTGGTTCGGCTGGGTGGTGCTCGGCCTGCTCACGGTGGCGATGGTGGCCTCACGCAGCAACTGACGGCCGGCACCTTGGGGGGTCAGAAGCGGAAGACGTGGCCCGTCGACGCGTTCATCTCGCAGGCGTTGCCGAAGGTCTTGTGCCAGGTGATCGCCTTGCCGCGGTACGTGCCGGTGGCCGCGACCGTGACCGGGTCGTACTGCTTGGTGCAGATCTGCTGTTCGACCGGCAGCGCGTCCAGGTCGCCGCCCACCGCGTCGAGGGCGGCACAGGCCTCGGCGGCGTACGGGTGGTGGCCCGAGGGCTTGGGAGCGCAGTTCAGGAGGACACCCCGGACCCAGGTGTTCTCGGCGCCGGAGACCGTCAGGAACAGGCCCCGCGGCTGCTCGGATCCGGCGGGTCCGGTGGGCCCACCGGTCGCGGCGTGGGCGGCCGGGGCGGCCGCGGCCAGGGACAGGAACGCGGCCGCGGCTACGTAGAGGGAACGCATACGGAAGACCTCCGGTGCTGGGACGTCGGACTGCGACGTCAGGGGGACGTCGGCGTGGTGGGACGTCAGGGTGGGAACAGAGCACCCGCCGGGGCCGCCACCGCCAAGCGGACGCGCCGTGCGGGTCCCGGACAGGGCCCGATCGGGCTCTCGCGCCGACGCTGCCGATTGGTTACTGTGCGCAAGCACGCGGCGGTACAAGCGGCAGTACAAGCGGTCCAAGTGGTTCGTGGGGGAAGGCGATCGGGATGTTCTACCGGCTGCTCAAGTACGTGATCCTCGGGCCGCTGCTGCGGCTGCTCTTCCGGCCCCGGATCGAGGGCCTCGAGCACATACCGGAGTCCGGCGCCGCGATCGTCGCGGGCAATCATCTGTCGTTCTCCGACCACTTCCTGATGCCCGCGATCATCAAGCGGCGGATCACGTTCCTGGCGAAGGCCGAGTACTTCACGGGCCCCGGCATCAGGGGCCGGCTCACCGCCGCGTTCTTCCGCAGCGCGGGCCAGATCCCGGTCGACCGCTCGGGCAAGGAGGCCGGGCAGGCGGCGATCCGCGAGGGGCTCGGGGTGCTGCGCCGCGGGGAGCTGCTCGGCATCTACCCGGAGGGCACGCGCTCGCACGACGGGCGCCTGTACAAGGGCAAGGTCGGCGTCGCCGCGATGGCGCTCAAGGCGGGGGCGCCGGTGGTCCCGTGCGCGATGATCGGCACGTTCGAGGCGCAGCCGCCGGGCCAGAAGATCCCGAAGATGCACCGGGTGACGATCCGGTTCGGCGAGCCGCTCGACTTCTCGCGCTACGACGGAATGGACGGCGAGAAGGCCATCCTGCGTGCGGTCACCGACGAGATCATGTACGCGATCCTGGAGCTGTCCGGGCAGGAGTACGTCGACAAGTACGCGGCCCTGGTGAAGGCGGAGGCCGAGGAGGAGAAGGCCCGGAAGTTCCCGCGGCTGCCGCTGAGTTGAGCTCCCCCGGCCCCCGTGGTGCCGCTGAGTTGAGCTCCCCGGGCCCCCGCGGTGCCGCTGGAGTTGGTCTCCCTCCAGGTTCCGCGCTCTGCGCTGAGCAGATTCCGGGGTCCGGGTGGACCCCACCGACGTACGGTCCGGTCATGAAGAAGGCATTGGTGATCGGTGCGGCAGGGCAGATCGGGCGGCCCACGGTGCGGGCGCTCGCGGCCGACGGCTGGGAGGTGACGGCGGCCTCGCGCGGTGGCGGGCGGGACGCGGGCTGGCCGGGGGACGTGCGGGCGGTGCCGCTCGACCGGGAGGACGGGGACGCCGTCGCGGCGCTCGTCGGGGACGGGGTCGACCTCGTCGTGGACCTCATCGCCTTCACGCCGGCCCACGCACAGCAGCTCGCGGGGCTCGCCGACCGGATCGGCTCGGCGGTCGTGGCCTCCAGCGCGGCGGTGTACGAGGACGAGCAGGGGCGCGGCTTCCACACACAGGGCGAGCCGGACGGCTGGCCGCACTACCCGGTGCCGATCCCGGAGACGCTGCGGACGGCGTCACCCGGCGAGGGATCCAGGGCGCGCAAGGTGCGGATCGAGCAGGACCTGCTGGCTCTCGGCGACCGGCTGCCGACGACCGTGCTGCGGCCGTCCGCCGTGCACGGCCCGTACTGCCGCACGCCGCGGGAGCTGTACTTCGTCAAGCGGAACCTCGACGGCCGACGTACGCGCGTGCTCGCGTACAACGGCGGGAGCCGCTTCCATCCGGCGAGCGTCCGGAACCTGGCGGAGCTGGTGCGGCTCGCGGCGGCGCGGCCGGGGTCCCGGGTGCTGAACGCGGCGGACCCCGACCGTCCCTCGGTCGCCGAGATCGGCGCGATGATCGACGAGGTGATGGGCGTGGAGACCGAGACGGTGTTCGTCGACGGCCCTCCCCCGGCGCCGAACGTCGGGGACAGCCCGTGGTCGGTGCCGTTCCCGCTGATCCTCGACATGTCGGCCGCCGAGCGGGAGCTCGGGTACAAGCCGGTGACGACGTACGCCGACGCGCTCCCGGAGACGGTCGAGTGGCTGGCCGCGCGGCTGCGGGAGCGGGACTGGGAGACCGGTTTCCCGAAGATGGTGGCGTCGTACACGACCGGCATCTTCGACTACGCGGCCGAGGACGCCTGGCTGGCGTCCTCGACCGCGTAGACCTACTGAGGCCGCGTAGACCTACTGAACGGCTACGACTACGGCTTGGGCGTGGCGTGCGGCGCGCACGTCACGTCCTTCTTGTCGGTCTTGCCGGTGAGCAGGTAGCTGTCGACCCGGTCGTTGACGCAGGGGTTGGGCAGACCGGTGACGCCATGCGAACCGGCTTCCTTCTCGGTGATCAGGCGGGAGCCCTTGAAGCGCTTGTGCAGCACGACGGCGCCCTCGTACGGGGTGGCGGCGTCGCGCTCGGACTGCACGATCAGGACCGACGGCAGACCCTTGCCGGTCTTCACGTCGAGCGGGGTCTGCTGCTTGGTCTTCCAGGTGGCGCAGGGCAGGTTCATCCACGCGTTGGACCACGTCATGAACGGGTACTTCTTGTGGAGCTCGGTGTTGTCCTTGTCCCACTTGGACCAGCTGGTGGGCCACTTGGCGTCGGCGCACTCGACGGCGGTGTAGACCGCGTTGCTGTTCTCGGACGCGGCGTTGCCCGCGGTGTCCGACATGTCGGGGGCGATGGCGTCGACCAGTGCCTGGGTGTCACCGGCGACGTACTTGCTCCAGGTCTGGGCGACCGGCACCCACGAGGAGTCGTAGTACGGGGCGCTCTGGAAGAAGCCGATCAGCTCGGCCGGGCCGACGACCCCGCCGATGGGGCTCTTCTTCGCGGCGGCGCGCAGGGTCTCCCACTGCTTCTGCACCGCGGCGCGCGTGGTGCCGAGGTGGAAGGTCGCGTCGTTCTTGGCGACCCAGTCCTGCCAGTCCTTCCAGCGGCCCTCGAAGGCGATGTCCTGGTTCAGGTTCGCCTCGTACCAGATGTTGCTCTTCGCCGGGTTGACGACGCTGTCGACGATCATGCGGCGGACGTGGCCCGGGAAGAGCGTGCCGTAGACGGCGCCCAGGTAGGTGCCGTAGGAGACGCCGAGGTAGTTGAGCTTCTTGTCGCCGAGGGCGGCACGGATGACGTCGAGGTCGCGCGCGGTGTTCGGCGTCGTCATCTGCGGCAGCATCTCGCCGCTCTTCTCGTAACAGCCGTCCGCGTACTCCTTGGCGAGCTTGCGCTGGCCGAGCTTGTCCGCCTCGCTGTCGGGGACCGGGTCGGCCTTGGGCGCCTTGACGAACTCCTGCGGGTCGATGCAGGAGATCGGCGCGGAGTGGCCGACGCCGCGCGGGTCGAAGCCGACGAAGTCGTAGGCCTTCGCCATCTTGGCGTAGATCGGGTTCTTGGTGGTCACCCGCGTCGGGAAGCGCATGCCGGAGCCGCCGGGGCCGCCCGGGTTGTAGACGAGGGAGCCCTGGCGCTCGCCCTTGGTGCCGGTGTTGCCGATGCGGTCGACGGCGAGCTTGATCTGCTTGCCGTTCGGCTTCGCGTAGTCGAGCGGCACGGTGACCCAGCCGCACTGGATGGGCTTGGCGATGCCCCAGTCCGCGGGGCAGTCCTTCCAGTCGACGCCGGCCTTCGCGGCCTTGGCGGCGGCGAGGGCCGCGCCGCGCGCCTGGAGGCCGGCGGTGCTGCTGCCGGACCTGGGTGCGTCGGCCTGCGCGGCGGGGGCGGAGACCGCGCCCGCTATCAGCGCCGCGGCGGCGAACGCGCCCGCGGAGCCGATCACCGCCTTCCGGCTGCCGCGCGCTGTCTGTCTGGTCCGTCTCAAGTGAGGCCTCCCGCACATCGATTCGATCCGTACGTCGATCGTGTTGCTGATCGGTACGCGGATCCTGACGCGTGCGGGGTCTCCGGCAACAGGGACAGCGGGCGTTCTTTACCAATCCGATAAACGGTATAACCCGCCCGATGAGCGGATCAGCCCAGTCGGCCCAGCACTTCGTCGAGCGTGCGGCGCAGCCGCAGGGCGTCCGGCGCGACCGCCGTGACCAGCACGGCGGGGCCCGCGAGCGGCGTGAGGGCGGCCGTTCCGGCCTCGTCGAGAAGGGCGGCGGACGGCTTCTCCGTCTCGAACTCCGGGCGTACGACGACCAGTTGACCGAGGGCCCGATGACCGGCGAGGACGGCGGGACCGTCCCAGCCGCCGGGCGCGCCCGGGCCGCAGGCCAGCTCCTGGTCGAGCAGCGGACGCCCGGCCCGGTACACGGTCAGCCGGCTCGTGAGCCGACCCGGCTCCTCCGCCACGCGCCCGAGCACCTGCTCCTCGCGCAGCACGAGCCGCGCACCGGGCGCGAGATCGGCGCGCGTGTTCACCCGCAGATCGCTCCCACCCGCCGAGATCAACTGCTCCGGGAGCCAGTCGAGACGGGCCCCGTCGGCGACGTCGAGCCGTACGTCGTAACGGGCCTCGCCCTTGTTCTGCCCCGGCAGGGCGATGGTCGCGGCGATGGAGCCCACGTACAGGTGCGCCCCCTCCTCGGCGCGCGCCTCCACGGTGAGGTGGTCGCCGCCGAGCGGGCCGCTCATGGCGCCGACGAGCATCACCCGGGACTCCGCGGGGGTCGCGCCGCGCGTGCGGCGCAGCGCGAACGAGCCCTCGCCCTCCATGACGGGCAGCGCGGTCGCGCCCCGCCCGTCGCCGCGCGCGACGATCCGGGCGGTGGACCGGACTCCGGCGCTCACGCGGTCCACGCGGCGAGCTGCGCCCGCACCCAGGCCGCGACGTCACCGACGCCGACCTCGGAGCGCAGGGACTGCAGCACGACGGGAAGTTCGGCCCGCGCCTCCTTGGCGTCGGCCTCCATCCGGGCGAGGTCGGAGCCGACGTGCGGGGCGAGGTCGGTCTTGTTGATGACGAGCAGGTCGGCGGTGGTGACGCCGGGGCCGCCCTTGCGCGGGATGTCGTCGCCGCCCGCGACGTCGATCACGAAGATCTGCGCGTCGATGAGCCCCTTCGAGAAGGTGGCGGTGAGGTTGTCGCCGCCGGACTCGATGAGGATCAGGTCGAGCGGGCCGACCTCGTCCTCCAGGTCCTCGACGGCCTCCAGGTTCGCGGAGATGTCGTCACGGATCGCGGTGTGCGGGCAGGCGCCGGTCTCCACGGCGGTGATCCGCTCGGGCGGCAGCACGGCCTCGCGCAGCAGGAAGGCGGCGTCCTCGCGGGTGTAGATGTCGTTCGTGACGACGGCGAGGGAGAGCTCCTCGCGCAGCGCGCGGCACAGCGCGGCGACGGTGGCGGTCTTGCCCGACCCGACGGGCCCACCGAGCCCGATCCGCAGCGCACGCCGCGTACCGTCGGGCCGCTGGGCGTCGGCGGAAACGGCGGAGGCTTCGTCGTGGGTGTGTCCGAGGTGCATAAGAATCACGACTCCAAAGTTGAGGTTTCGCCCTCCCGACCGGCGTCACCACCGGCCGGTTCGGCGATTGAGGACGACTGGCGTCACCACCAGCCCGTCCGGCGATTGAGGACAAGGGGGCCGGGGGCGAAGCCCCCGGGGGTCGGGAACGGGAAGGGGCGGCGGGGGCGACTTCCGCTAGGACGCGAACAGCCTGACGGGCCAGGCCGCATGCGCCTCGGCCCCGATCTCCAAGAGCGGCGCCGACCCGGCGGGCAACGCGCCGACACCCAGGTCGACCGCCCGCCGCGCCGCCTCCACGGCATCCGCGACCACCCGGTCCACCTCGGGCGCGAGCCGCGCCAGAACCCCGGTCGCATCGAACGGGTCGAGGCTCAACAACCGCACCACGGCGGTCGCCGCCCCACTCACCCCTTCGTACGCGGAGCAGTACGCGGCATCCTCCGCACCGAGCCCGGCGGCCCGCGCGGCGAGCCCGAGCACGACCGGCTGATGCGCCCCCTTGGGGAACCGCCGCGCCAGGGCGTCGAGTTCGGGATGCGGCCAGGTGGCACGCGCGGCCCGCATCATCTGCCGCCCGAGCTTGCGGGCGGCGACCCGCAGCGCGGCGGACGGCGTACGCGCGTCGGCGGCCTCGTCGAGCGCGCCGGGGTCGATGCCGAGCGCGGCCGCCGCGGCGAGGGCGGCGGTCACGGCGCCGCTGGTGTACAGGCGGCCCCGGCAGAAGTCCTCCAGGCTCGCCGCCCCGGTGATGCGGCCCGCCTTGACCGCGGCCTCCGCCCCGCCGGAGTGGGCATGCCCTCCGGCGGGGAAGCGGCCGTCGGCCAGGACGAGCAGTGCGGCGCGCGTCATGACGTACGCACCCGGCTCGTAGGCACCCGCATCAGAACAGGAAGTACCGCTGCGCGAGCGGCAGTTCGGCGGCCGGGGCGGGCTCGACGAGCTCACCGTCGATGGTCACGGCGAACGAGTCGGCGGCGACCTCGACGCGCGGCAGGGCGTCGTTGTTGACCATGTCGGACTTGCCGCGCCCGCGCGTGGAGTGGATCGGCACGAACTGCCGCCCGAGCCCGAGCCGCTCCGGCAGCCCGTCCTCGATCGCCCACTCGCTGGTGAAGTTGACCGAGTTGGCCTGCGGCGCCTTGCCGTACGCGCCGTACATCGGGCGCGGCAGGATCGGCTGCGGCGTGGGGATGGACGCGTTGGCGTCGCCCATCTGCGCGTACGCGATCTGTCCGCCCTTGACGACGAGCTGCGGCTTCACGCCGAAGAACTTCGGGTCCCAGAGCACCAGGTCGGCGAGCTTGCCGGACTCCACGGAGCCGACCTCGTGGTCGATGCCCTGGGAAACGGCGGCGTTGATCGTGTACTTGGCGACGTAGCGGCGGGCGCGCGCGTTGTCGGCGCGGGTGTCGCCGGGCAGGAAGCCGCGGCGGCGCTTCATCACGTGCGCGGTCTGCCAGGTCCGCATGATGACCTCGCCCACGCGGCCCATGGCCTGCGAGTCCGAGGACATGATCGAGATGGCGCCGAGGTCGTGCAGGATGTCCTCGGCCGCGATGGTGGTGGGCCGGATGCGGGACTCGGCGAAGGCCAGGTCCTCGGGCACCGCCGGGTTGAGGTGGTGGCAGACCATCAGCATGTCGAGGTGTTCCTCGACGGTGTTGACGGTGTGCGGCCGCGTCGGGTTGGTGGACGACGGCAGCATGTTGGGCAGCGACACCGCGGTGATCATGTCGGGCGCGTGCCCGCCGCCCGCGCCCTCGACGTGGAAGGCGTGCAGCGTGCGCCCGGCGACCGCGTCGAAGGTGTCCTGGACGAAGCCGGCCTCGTTCAACGTGTCGGAGTGGACGGCGAGTTGGACGCCGGACTCCTCGCAGATGTCGAGACAGGCGTCGATCACGGCCGGGGTCGCGCCCCAGTCCTCGTGGATCTTGAAGCCGATGGCGCCGCCGCGCAGCTGGGCGCGCATGGACTCCTTCGACATGGTGTTGCCCTTGCCGAGGAAGCCGATGTTGACGGGGCTGTTCTCCATCGCCGCGAACATCCGGGCGAGGTGCCAGGAGCCGGGCGTGATGGTGGTCGCCTTGGAGCCCTCCGCGGGGCCCGTGCCGCCGCCGACCAGCGTGGTCACACCCGAGGCGAGGGCCTCGTCGAACTGGGTCGGCGAGATGAAGTGGATGTGGGTGTCGATGCCGCCGGCGGTGACGATCTTGCCGTTGCCCGCGATGACTTCGGTGTCAGGGCCGAGGACGAGGTCGGGGTGGACGCCGGACATCGTGTCCGGGTTGCCGGACTTGCCGATCGCCGTGATGCGACCGTCGCGGATGCCGATGTCGGCCTTGACGATGCCCCAGTGGTCGATGATCACGGCGCCGGTGATGACGGTGTCCGGGGTGCCGTCGGCGCGGGTGGCGCGCGACTGGCCCATGGACTCACGGATGACCTTGCCGCCACCGAAGACGGACTCGTCGCCGGAGAGGCCGGGCCCGCCGGAGCGGTCCTCCTCGATCTCGACGAGCAGGTCGGTGTCGGCGAGCCGGATCCGGTCGCCGGTGGTGGGGCCGAACAGATCCGCATAGGCGGCACGGGACAGCTCAGGCATCGAGGGCACCTCCGGTCTCGCCGCGCAGGCCGGTGACGATGCGATTGCCTGCGAGGGCTACGAGTTCGACGTCTACGGGGATGCCGGGCTCGAAGCGAACGGCGGTGCCCGCGGCGATGTTCAGCCGCTTGCCGCGGGCGGCGGCGCGGTCGAAGTCGAGGCCGGGATTGGCCTCGAAGAAGTGGTAGTGGGAACCCACCTGGACGGGGCGGTCGGCGGCATTGAGCACCGTCATACGTATGACGTCGCGGCCCTCGTTGTATGCGACCGGCTCGTCGGCGAAGAGTATTTCTCCGGGAATCATGGCTGCTGCTCCCTCGTCAGACGATCGGCTCGTGAACGGTCACGAGCTTGGTGCCGTCAGGGAACGTCGCCTCGACCTGCACGTCGTGGATCATCTCCGGGATTCCGTCCATGACGTCGTCGCGGGTGAGCAACTTGCGGCCGGACGCCATGAGTTCGGCGACGGTGCGCCCGTCCCGGGCGCCTTCGAGAATGTGCGAGGTGATCAGCGCGACCGCCTCGGGATGATTGAGCTTGAGACCCCGGGCCCGACGCTTCTCGGCGACATCGGAAGCCACATGGATGAGCAGTCTCTCCTGCTCGTGCGGGGTCAGTTGCACGAATCCACCTCACAGTCCTTCATGCCGGACCGTGCGGGCCCGGCTGCCGCGGCCACCGCGACGGGTCTAGATGTAACACACAACAAAGATGCACATCCGTGCGGACCCTGCCCTGAAAAGCGGCCGATGACCTGGGACTGGAGGGTAATTCAGCGAAGTTTCAACGGCGTTAACCGACGCTTGACCGTCTTATTGCTGAACGCCGGGCGCACTACCTCATCTCGGGGCCGCGATGTTCCGCGGCAATACCAAACCTTTGCTGTTCGCCGGGAGCGGACGTCAGGGTGCCAATTCGTGACACGGACGTGATCACCGGTTCATCCGCGACATCCCCGGCGGACTCGCTCATCGCCTCGAGTCGCTCCAGGTCGGCGGCCGAGACCAGGGCGACGAGCGGCTTGCCGTGCCGGGTGACGACCACGCGCTCGCTGCCGTACACGACGCGGTTGATCAGGTCGGCGAGCTCTGCCCTGGCTTGCGTCACCGGAATCTCGTAGGCCATACCCTCATCGTACGTCATGTACGTCCTGTACATTTTTGGAGAAGCAGGCTCTGAAGCAGCGTCTTGAGGAGGCACGCACCATGACCCGTCCGTCCGGCCGCTATGTCCTGCCCGAGTTCACCGAGCGCACCAGTTCGGGGAGCCGCACCCTCGACCCGTACTCGAAGCTCCTGGAGGAGCGCATCGTCTTCCTCGGGACGCCGATCGACGACATCTCGGCGAACGATGTGATGGCGCAGTTCATGCACCTCGAGTACCAGGCGCCCGACCAGGACATCTCCCTGTACATCAACTCTCCGGGCGGCTCGTTCAGCGCGATGACCGCGCTCTACGACACGATGCGATACGTCGACTGCGACGTGGCGACGACCTGTCTGGGGCAGTGCTCGTCGGTGGCCGCGGTGCTGCTCGCGGCGGGGACGCCGGGGAAGCGGATGACGCTGCCCGGCGCGCGCGTGGTGATCGACCAGCCCTCGCTGCCCGAGCCGGCCCAGGGACAGCCGAGCGACCTGGAGATCTACGCGAGCGAACTGGTGCGCATGCGCGACCAGTTGGAGGACATGCTTGCCCTGCACAGCGGCCGCTCCAAGGAACAGGTCGGCGCCGACATCGAGCGGGACACCGTGCTGACCGCGCAACAGGCCCTCGAATACGGCCTGGTGGACCACGTCGTGGAGAACCGGACCGCCACACTGCGCTCCCCCGGCGCGAGGTGATCGGCCGATGTACCCACCCGAACTTCCGCCGCTGCCCGCGATGACCCGCGCCGAGTGCGAGCTCGTGGACCGCTATCTGGAGGTGGTCGACCTCGTCGCGCGGATCAACCCGGCCCGGGGCGACGACACCTACAGCGGGCTGCGCGCGGCGCAGGCGCTGGTCAGCCGGGCGGCGGAGCTGCGGGACGCGCTGAACCTGATGCACCAGCGGGGCGAGAGCCGGGTGCACGCGAGCACCCTGGCGCGGGCGCTGCGCGTCCTGGACGGTGAGCGGCGCACCAAGCGGGTCACCCTGCCGTCGGAACCGATCAGTTGAAGTCGGGGACCGGTCGGTAGCAGTCGAGGGCCGGTCAGTAGAAGTCGAGGACCACTCACGAGGAATCCCGAACCGCTACGGCGCGATCCAAACGACCCGAACGAGGTACCCCGTACGGCCTAGCCTCCGCTCCGTCGATGAGCCCGGCAAAGTTGCGTACGAGCCGTAGGCGGCTGCCGGAATTCGGCGTTCCGCCGCTGGTGCGGGGCTCGTCGGGGTCCGTCGGGCCGGGGCGAATGCCGCAGCGTCCACCTGAATGGGTCAAGGGTGACGAGACTCACTTACCGCCGGTTCACCTCGGTTTTCGCCCGTGTCGTGCGTGAAGATCCGTTGCGACGACAAGCCCCCGCCACCGCGGCGGGGCGGTCCGCACGGACGCCGAGTCCTGCCGCCGTGCGGATGCCAGGTCGACAGGAGTGCATCGGCAGGAGTGGAGGACCCGAGCACGACGGGCCCCCGCCGCGCCTCGTCAGAGGCCGCCGGACGGTCCTTGGGGTGAAGCCGCAGCTTGCGGCCGGGCAACTTCGCCGGCCCGAACCCGACAGGTCATCCTTCACAGGCGGCTGACGAAGGGTTGCGCATGACTGCGCTGAATCGTGTTCCGTCGCTGCTGACCCGGGCGGGTACCGCTTCCGCCCTCTCCATCGCCGTCGCCGGCGCGGGGCTCATGGTCCCCGGCGCCGCTTCCGAGGCATCAGCGGCCACGGCATCCGTCAAGGCACTGCACATCGCCGCGTCCAAGAAGGGTGCACCGTACAAGTGGGGCGCCGCCGGGCCGCACCGGTTCGACTGCTCGGGCCTCACGCTCTACTCGTTCAAGCGGGCGGGCAAGAAGCTGCCACGCACCGCGGCCCAGCAGTACAACAGGACCAAGCACATCTCGAGGTCTCACCGTACCCGCGGTGACCTGGTGTTCTTCCGCTCCGGTCGGAGCATCTACCACGTGGGCATCTACGCCGGTAAGGGGCGCATCTGGCACTCCCCGAAGACCGGCGCCGTGGTGCGTCTCGAGCGGATCTGGACGAACAGCGTGTCGTACGGCCGGGTGCGGTGAGCCGCCGCGCTCGCGCTTGAGCACCTCGCGAGCGGATACTCGTAGGGGATGAACGACCGCAACGAGACGCCGTTGGAACGCGCCGATCGGAACTTCGGAGAACTCCTTCAGGAGCTCCGGGTCATCCAGACCGGCGTGCAGTTCCTGTTCGCGTTCTTGTTGACCCTGGCGTTCACGTCGCGCTTCCCCTCGCTCGACACGGTCCAACGGGCCACGTACGTCACGACGTTGCTCCTCACGGTCATCGCGGCCGCGCTGTTCACGGCGCCGGCCGCGGTGCACCGGATGCTGTTCAGCCTGGGCGCGAAACCGCAGATCGTGCGGGTGTCCTCGCGGCTCGCGGCGTACGGGATGGTGGCGCTCGTGCTCGCGCTGAGCGGGTCCGTGCTGCTCGTGGTCGATGTGACGGTCGGCAGGGGCGGCGGGATCGCGGCGGGCGTCGGGACGTTCTTCGTCTGTACGGGCCTGTGGGGACTGCTGCCCTGGCTGTTGCGGCGGGCGGTCCTCAGGCGGGACGGGTGACCGGGGCCACCCAGGGCAGCGTGATCAGCACCGTCTTGCCGCCCTCGGGGGTCGGTCGCACCGTCAGTGTGCCGCCGCACTCCGCGGTGAGGCAGCGGATGATGACCATGCCCCGGCCGTTGTCCTGCTGGACCGCGGCCGGCAGCCGCTTGGGGTAGCGGGGGTGACTGTCGGTGACGCCGATGCGCAGCTGCTCGTCGCGCTCCAGCTCCATGTCGACGGTGAACGTGGGTGACTGGCCCAGGGTGTGCTGCACCGCGTTCGTCGCGAGTTCGGACACGATCAGGCGGACGGTGTCCGCCTCGTCGGTCCCCGGCGCCATGCCCCACTCCCCGAGGACGGTGGCGACATACCTGCGGGCGGCCGAGACCGAGGCGGGATCGCTCGGCAGCGTGACGGATGCTTCCTGGTGGTCTGCCATGGCGACGTGTCCCTTTCCCGCCGAGGTGGCTCGTCCGGCCTCGCGGATCGCTCGCGCGCGGCCCCCGGCAACTGCTTCGCGCCAGATTGCCACTTGGACGTACCCCTGTGGTGCCGATCCCCCAAGATATGCATATATCTGTCGCTCGATGCGGTGAACTCTGCGACGGTGGACCGTATTTGGGCCGAGGTACGCTCCGTCCTCTACCGTCGGCTCAGACACGCGCCCCGTGCGGGCCGGGAGGGAGTCCGGCCGGGTGGCGCGAGGAGCCCGAGGAGTCCTCCATGAAATACGGTCCCGCGGTACGCCGCCGCAAACTCGGTGCCGAATTGCGGACGCTGCGCGTCCAGGCCGGCCTCACGAGCGGGGAGGCGGCCCGGCTCGTCGGCTGGCACCAGTCGAAGGTGAGCAGGATCGAAACCGGACGCAGCGGCGTGAAGCCTTCGGATGTGCTGCGGTTGCTCGACGCCTTCGAGGCCCGCGATCCCCGATTGCGCGAACTGGTGGTCGCGCTGGCCGGCGGGGACGAGGCGGGCGGGCACCACTGGTGGCACGCGTACCGGGGTCTGCTGCCGCCCGCGTACCGCGATTTCATCAGCCTGGAGTCCCAGGCGTGCCGCATCAGGACCCTGGAGACGAGCGTCGTACCGGGGCTTCTGCAGACACCCGAGTACGCGCACGCGGTGACACGTTCGGTATTGAACGGGGCGCCGGACCAGCACATCGACGCGCTGGTGGAGGTGCGGCTCGCGCGCCAGGACGTGCTGCGCGCGGACCCGCCGCTGCGGCTCACCGCCGTGCTCGACGAGGCGGTGCTGCGCAGGGAGGTGGGCGGGAACGGAGTGCTGCGGCGGCAGTTGGCACATCTGGCCGAGGCGGCATCAATGCCGCATGTCCGGATCCATGTGCTTCCGTTCTCGTCGGGTGGCCATATCGGCTTGACGGGACCTTTCGTTGTGTTCTCTTTTCCGAACACATCTGATCTGGATGTGGTTGTTCTCGACCATTTGACGAGTAGCCTCTACCTCGAACGGAAAGAAGACCTCAAGGCGTACACCGACGCCTTCGACGCTCTTCTGCTCCATGCCAGGTCACCCGAGGATTCACTGGAATTCATCGCGGAGCTCGCCGGGTAAGCGAGGACGCCGACACCTCGTCGTGCGCCGGCACCGCGTGAGGAGGCATCATGGCCATTGCCCGCAGTACGTCGCTGAGCGGTGTCCGATGGCGGCGCAGCAGCCGCAGCACGGGCGCCAACAACTGTGTGGAGACAGCCTCGTTGAGGTCGGGAGCGCCGGCCGGTCTGCTGGCCGTCCGCGACTCCAAGCGCACGACGGGGCCCGCGCTCCTGTTCACGTCCGCGAGCTGGCGGGCATTCGTCAACTCCCTGCGGTAGCCGCCCCGTCGGGAGCGGTGCGGCTGATCACCCGGACGGCCTCGGCGACCTCGGTCTCCGTGAGGTCGGCGCGGGCGGTCAGCCGCAGCCGCGCGATGCCGTCGGGCACGGAAGGCGGCCTGAAGCACCCCACCGAGAGTCCCGCGTCCCGGCAGTCCGCCGCCCAGCGGACCGCCGCTTCGGGCGAGGGGGCGCGCACGGAGACGACCGCGGCATCGGGACGGACGGCCAACAGGCCTTCCCTCTGCAGTAGTTGATGCAAGGACGTCGCCACGTCCCGTGCGCGTGCGGCACGTTCCGGCTCGCGGCGCAACAGACGCAGAGCCGCGAGGGCCGCGCCGCAGGCGGCCGGGGCGAGGCCCGTGTCGAAGATGAACGTGCGGGCCGCGTTGACGAGATGGTCGATGACATGGGCGGGGCCGAGCACCGCACCGCCCTGACTGCCGAGGGACTTGGAGAGGGTCACGCTGACGACGGTGTCGGCCGCGCCCGCGAGTCCCGCCGCGTACGGAACACCGCGCCCGCCGGTGCCCACGACGCCGAGCCCGTGCGCGTCGTCGATGATCAGACCCGCCCCGAACTCCCTCGCCACCTGCGCGAGTTCGCCGATCGGCGCCCTGTCGCCGTCCACCGAGAAGACCGAGTCGGTGACGACGACGGCCGGCCCTTCGTGCGTACCGAGTGCCTTGCGGACGGCTTCCGGATCCGCGTGCGGAGCCACCTGGGTGGTGCCGCGGGCGAGCCGGCATCCGTCGATCAGCGAGGCGTGGTTGCCCGCGTCGGACACGATCAGTGAACCGTGCGGGGCGAGCGCGGTGACGGCTGCGAGGTTCGCCGCGTACCCGGAGGAGAACACGAGGGCCGCCTCGAAACCGCAGAACTCCGCCAGTTCCCGCTCCAGTTGGGCGTGCAACTCGGTGCTGCCCGTCACCAGCCGGGAACCCGTGGCCCCGCCGCCCCATCTGCGCGCGGCCCCGGCGGCGCCCTCGACGACCTCGGGGTGCCTGGCGAGGCCCAGATAGTCATTGCTCGCGAGGTCGAGCATCGGGCTGTCCGCGGGGCGCGGGCGCAGGGTGCGGACGAGCCCGGCAGCCTCGCGGGCGCGCCGCTGCGTGCCGATCCAGCCGAACGCGGGTGTGTGGGGCGTGGTCATGAGTCCCTCTGCGAGTCCGGCAATGGGTCAGCGGTGCTTTGTAGGTAATGCACAGACACTAGCGCCCGCGCCACTCGGGCAGGATGTGGCAATACCCACACGCCGTACGCCGTCCTTTGTAGAGAGTCTCCTTTCCTCGAGAGCACGGGATAGGTAAGGATCAGGGCCCATGGACCTGCTGAACACGCTGGTGGACAAGGGGCTTCGGCGCGAACTGCCGAGCCGTGAAGAGGCGCTCGCGGTACTCGCGACGTCGGACGACGAACTGCTCGATGTGGTGGCCGCGGCCGGCAAGGTGCGCCGTCAATGGTTCGGGCGGCGGGTGAAACTCAACTATCTGGTGAACCTCAAATCGGGCCTGTGCCCGGAGGACTGCTCGTACTGCTCGCAGCGTCTGGGTTCGAAGGCGGAGATCCTCAAGTACACGTGGCTGAAGCCCGACGAGGCCTCGAAGGCGGCGGCCGCCGGGGTCGCGGGCGGCGCGAAGCGGGTGTGTCTGGTGGCGAGCGGGCGCGGCCCGACGGACAAGGACGTGGACCGGGTCGCGAAGACCATCGACGCGATCAAGTCCGAGAACGAGGACGTCGAGGTGTGTGCCTGCCTCGGTCTGCTCGACGAGGGTCAGGCGGAACGCCTGCGGGGCGCGGGGGCGGACGCGTACAACCACAACCTCAACACCTCCGAGGCGACGTACGGCGACATCACCACGACGCACACGTACGCGGACCGCGTCGACACCGTGAAGAAGGCGCACGCGGCGGGCCTTTCCGCGTGTTCCGGCCTGATCGCTGGCATGGGCGAGAGCGACGGGGATCTGGTAGATGTCGTCTACGGGCTGCGGGAGTTGGACCCCGACTCGGTGCCGGTGAACTTCCTGATCCCATTCGAGGGGACACCGCTGGCCAAGGAGTGGAACCTGACCCCGCAGCGGTGTCTGCGGATCCTGGCCATGGTGCGGTTCGTGTGCCCGGACGTGGAGGTGCGGATCGCGGGTGGCCGCGAGGTGCACCTGCGGTCGATGCAGCCGCTCGCGCTGCACATCGCCAACTCCATTTTCCTGGGTGACTACTTGACGAGCGAGGGCCAGGCCGGGAAGGCCGACCTCGACATGATCGCGGACGCGGGTTTCGAGGTGGAGGGCGCCGAGCAGGTGACACTGCCGGAGCACCGGGCCGGGGGTGGCTGCGGGTCGACCTGTGCGCCTTCGTCGGAGGCCGGGGGCGAGCCCGCCACCGAGGCCGCTGAGACGCGGACCGATGAGGCGCGGACCGATCTCGTCGCCGTACGTCGCCGGGGCGCGGGGACGGATCTGGCGCCCAATGCCTGAGCTGAACGTGGACGAACTGCTCGACCTGGACCGCCGCCACGTCTGGCACCCGTACGGTCCGATGCCCGGCACGCAAGCGCCCCTGGTCGTCGAGTCGGCGGCCGGGGTGCGGCTGCGGGTCGCGGGGCACGGCGAGCTGGTGGACGGGATGTCGTCGTGGTGGTCGGCGATCCACGGCTACGGCCACCCGGTGCTCGACGAGGCGGCGCGCGACCAGTTGGGGCGGATGAGCCATGTGATGTTCGGCGGCCTGACGCACGAGCCGGCGGTACGGCTCGTGGAACGCCTTGTCGACATGTCTCCGGAGGGCCTGGAGCACGTCTTCCTCGCCGATTCGGGGTCCGTGTCGGTCGAGGTCGCCCTGAAGATGTGTCTGCAGTACTGGCGCTCGCTCGGTCGGCCCGAGAAGCGGCGGATGCTGACGTGGCGCGGTGGTTACCACGGTGACACCTGGCAGCCGATGTCCGTGTGCGACCCCGAGGGCGGGATGCACGGGCTGTGGGCGGGTGTGCTCCAGGAGCAGATCTTCGTGCCCGAGCCGCCGAGCGGCTTCGACGCGTACGAGGAGTCGTACGCGGAGCAGCTGCGGGAGGCGGTCGCGCGGCATGCGCACGAGGTGGCGGCCGTGATCGTGGAGCCGGTGGTGCAGGGCGCGGGCGGGATGCGGTTCCACTCCCCCGCGTATCTGCGGGTGCTGCGGGAGGCGTGCGACGCGCACGATGTGCTGCTGGTGTTCGACGAGATCGCCACGGGGTTCGGGCGGACCGGTGAGCTGTTCGCGGCCGGGCACGCGGGGGTGTCGCCCGATGTGATGTGCATCGGGAAGGCGTTGACCGGCGGCTATCTGACGATGGCGGCGACGTTGTGCACGGCGCGGGTCGCCGAGGGGATCTCGCGGGGCGAGGTGCCGGTGCTCGCGCACGGGCCGACGTTCATGGGGAACCCACTGGCGTCGGCGATCGCGTGCGCGTCGATCGATCTGCTGCTGGAGCAGGACTGGCGCAGCGAGGTGAAGCGGATCGAGGCCGGGCTGAGCGAGGGGCTCGCGGGGGCCGGTGAGCTGGCCGGGGTGCGGGATGTGCGTGTCCTCGGCGCCATCGGCGTCGTCCAGCTCGACCGGGAGGTCGACATGGCGGCGGCGACGCGGGCGGCGGTCGCGGAGGGTGTGTGGCTGCGGCCGTTCCGGGACCTCGTCTACACGATGCCGCCGTACGTCACGAGTGACGAGGACGTGGCACGGATCGGGCGTGCGGTGTGCGCGGTCGCTGCCGCTTCGTCGGGGGAAAGGTGAGTGCCGAGGTGGGTGTGCTGGTGGTGACCGGGACCGGGACCGAGGTCGGCAAGACCGTGACGACGGCGGCGCTTGCGGCCGTCGCGGCGCGGGCCGGGCGTTCGGTGGCCGTGCTCAAACCGGCGCAGACGGGCGTCGCGCCCGGGGAGCCGGGAGACGTGGACGAGGTGGTGCGGCTCGCGGGGGACGCGGTGACGGGGGTCGAGCTGGCGCGGTACCCGGAGCCGCTCGCGCCCGGGACGGCGGCGGCGCGGGCCGGGCTTGCGCCGGTGCGGCCGGGGCACGTGGCCGAAGCCGCCGAGAAGTTGGCGGCTTCGCACGACCTCGTGCTGGTGGAGGGGGCGGGTGGGCTGCTCGTGCGCTTCGACGAGGAGGGCGCGACGTTGGCGGATGTGGCGGGCATGCTGGGGGCGCCGGTGCTGGTGGTCGCGGCGGCGGGGCTCGGGACGTTGAACTCCGTGCAGTTGACGGGTGAGGCGCTGCGGTCGCGTGGCCTTCGCCAGGCGGGTGTCGTCATCGGCAGCTGGCCCCGGGAGCCGGGGCTCGCGGAACGCTGCAATGTGGCGGATCTGCCGGTGGTGGCGGGGGCGGGGTTGCTGGGCGCGGTGCCGGCGGGGGCCGGGGCGCTGGCACCGGGGGCGTTCCGGGCCGGGGCCGAGGGGTGGCTGGGGCCGGAGTTGGGCGGGAGGTGGGACGGGGGGTCGTTCGCGGGGCGCGAGTCCCCCGAGGCCTTCCCGGAGCCGACGCCTTCGTAAGGGGTACGCGGCACCGGGCGCCGCCTTGCCCACCCTGCCGCCCAAGGCGGCAGATTGCCCAAGTCGGTGGCGGTCGACCGCAACGGGGGACCGGGGGTGACGGAGGTTGCCCGAGGCGGGGTGGCCCGTGCCGTCTCGGGTGGGGAACCGTGCTTACGACAGATTGCCCAAGGCGGTGGGCGTCGACCACGGCGGGTGGGGAGCCGGGGCGGTCGGCGGGTCACCCAAGTCGAATGCGGTACCCCGTCGGGCCGACGCCCCCGGAGGGGGCGGGTGGGTGGGAGATCGGCGGGAGCCGGGCGATCGCCTACGTCTGGGCGGGGCAATCCAAGCCCCTGCGGCGGGTGGGTATCTTCAGCCCCTCCGGCGATTGAGGCGCGGGGTCCGGGGCGGAGCCCCGAGGCCGTAACGCCGGTTCCGCACAATCAGCCCCGCCGGCCATTGAGGAGCGGGGTCCGGGGCGGGGCCCCGAGGCGTAGGGTCCGGGGCTCCGTGGCGGGGAAGACTGGGGGTGGGGGCGTGCCCAGTGAAGGAGGCCCCGTCGTGGACAAGGCATCGTTGGTCGGCAAGGTGGCGCGGCGCGGTGAGCGGGGCGCCGTGCACCACCCCGTGTTCGCCCGGTACTACGCTCGGGTTGTCGAGCGGGTCGAGCCCGTCATGGCACCCGTACGGAGCGAGCTCGTCGCCGGGCTCTCCGGGCGCGTACTGGAGATCGGCGCCGGGACCGGCATCGGCTTCGGGCACTATCCGTCCACCGTCGCCGAGGTCGTCGCCATCGAACCGGAGCGCTCCCTGCGCCGGATCGCCGTCGACGCGGCGCAGCGCGTGGACGTGCCGGTCGACGTGGTGCCGGGCGCCGCTGAGGCGCTGCCCGTGAAGAGCGAGGCGTACGACGCCGTGGTGCTCTGCGCCGTGCTGTGCAGCGTACGGAACGTGGAACGCGCCCTGGGCGAGGTGCGGCGCGTGCTGCGGCCCGGCGGCGAGGTGCGGTTCTTCGAACACGTGCGGGCTCCGGGGCGCGGCATGCGCCTCGTCCAGGGCGCCCTCGACCGGACCGTGTGGCCGCTCTGCGTCGGCGGCTGCCATCTGCGGCGGGACGTACTCGGCTCGCTGCGCGCGGCCGGCTTCGAGCTGGGCGCCCACCGGGCGCTGACCATGCCGGGACACGGGCCCCGGCAGCCGATGTCGTACTGCGTGCTGGGCACGGCCGGGCGGCCCGCACACGACAGGCCCTAGCCTTACAGGCTCCAGGTGCGGAGTTCCTTCTCGATGTCGTGGACCGTCGCCGTGCCCGTCTTCACCAGGCGCGCCAGATCGCGGATCTGCTCGGGCGACGTGACGATCTTCAGCCCGCTGGCGACGAGGTACGCGTAGGCGACAGCCGTCGCGTACATCGCGTTCGAGCGCTCCAACGCCGGTACGTGGATGAGGAGTTGGAGAAGCGACGCGGCGCGCGCGTGCGGCGAGTCGTAGACCGGCACGTCGAAGATCGCGGCGCGGTGGCGGGCGACGGCACTCACCAGGGCGCCCCAGTCGGTGACCTGCGGATCGCCGGGCGTCTTCTGCTCCGCGACCATGAGCAGCCAGGCGAGGTCGATGGTGAGATGCGGCGGCTCGTTCAGCGGTTCGTTCGACGAATCACTCAACGGGGCGGCGCCGACCTTCGGTGTCCGAGCCGAACTCCTCGGCGAACACCGACTCGTACTGCTTCATGAAGTCGGCGGCCGCGTCGACGAACGTCCGCCCCTGCTCGCCGGCGTCGCGCCGCACCAGCTCCTCGATGTACCGGTTCACGCTCACCCCTTGGGCGAGCGCGCGCTCGCGGGCGGCGCGGGCGGTGCCCTCTTCCACCCTGACGTTCAGCTGCGTCTTGGCCATACCTCCAAGCTAGCGCCGATGTGCTAGCACCGGCAAGGCGCGGACGATCGATCGTCCGCGCCTCTCCACACCTTTGATCTCCGGCTGTACTCTCGCGGGCCGGACGGGACAGGACATACGGATGAGCGCGAAGGGGCCCTCATGCCGATGGACATGCCGGACACACCGAATGTCACCGCGGCCGCGGGCCGTGGCACGTACCCCGAGCGCTGGCTGCGCGTGTGGAGCCACCGGGAGGACCTGCTCAGGGTCGCCCGGCGCAGATCCCTCACCCCGGAGGACGCCGAGGACGCGGTGCACGAGGCGATGCTGCGCGCGGCGGAGCGGCCCGGCCTGGACGACGAGCGGCTCGGCGGCTGGCTCACGACGGTGACGATGCGGCTGTGCGTCGACCGGCACCGGCAGGTCACGCGGGAGGCCGAGGTGCACCGCAGCCCGACGCTGACGGTCCCGGGCCCCGTGCCCGTCGAGGAGGCCGTGTGCGACCGGGACGAGGCGCGCTGGCTGGCGGCCCGCAGCGCGCAGCTGCCCGAGCGCCAGGCGGAGGCGTTGCGGCTGAAGGCCGAGGGCCTCGACGTGGGAGAGGTCGCCCTGCGGATGCGGCTCGGCTATCGGACCGTCGAGTCGCTGCTGGCGCGGGCCCGGCGCACCTTGCGCAGCACGTTGGCGGGGACGCTGGGGCTCGCCGTGTTCCTGTGGGGCCGCGGAAAGCTCGTCGCGAGCGGTCCCGCGCAGGCCGTCGCGGTGTCGTCCGCGACGGCGGGGCTCGTGGTGGCGGGGTTCGTGGTGCCGGAGGCCAACGGGCACGGGGCCGCTGAGCCGCGGGTGACCCGGGCGGACACGGGGTATGTGCGGCCCCTGCGCGATGTCGGTTCCGCCTCCGCGATTCCCCGGGCGCGGGAGACGCGGGGCGCACAGCACCGGGCCGCTGCGTCACCCACGCGCACGGAGCCGAGTCCGCAGCGTTCGCGTTCCACCGACGAGGGCCTTACACGTACGCGGTGGTCGCCGACGGTGGCACTGCCGCCGATGGCGCTGCCGTCCGTTTCGGTGCTGGGAGTGACGGTGTCGCTGCCTGCGCTTTCACTCACGCCACGGGGCTCTGCCCCATCTGCCCCGGACCCCGCCGGCTCTCGTCCCGAGGCGGGGCTCGACATTGCTCACCCGGCACCCCGGCCCGATGAGGGCAACCCACCGCAGTCACCCGCACCTGCCCGAAAAAAGTTCACCCCGCCGCGACGGATCGCCCGTCCCTCCCCGTAGAGCACATGTCAGAAGTGCGTCAGCACGGCCGGAGGGGGACCGGATGGGTGCCGAGATCCGTGTGGAAGGACTTGCCAAGTCCTTCGGTACGCAAGTGGTCTGGCGAGATGTCTCGCTGACGCTGCCCGCCGGTGAGATCTCGGTGCTGCTCGGCCCTTCGGGCACCGGGAAGTCGGTGTTCCTGAAGACGCTCGTCGGGCTGTTGAAGCCGGATCGAGGGTCAGTGACCGTCGCGGGGCGGGACATCACGCGGCTGCGCGAGCACGAACTGTACGACGTGCGGCGGTTGTTCGGCGTGATGTTCCAGGACGGCGCGCTGTTCGGTTCGATGAGCTTGTTCGACAACATCGCGTTCCCGCTGCGCGAGCACACGCACAGATCCGAGGCCGAGATCCGGCGCATGGTCATGGAGAAGGTCGACATGGTCGGGCTCCTCGGCGCCGAGGAGAAGCTGCCCGGTGAGATCTCCGGCGGGATGCGCAAGCGGGCGGGGCTCGCGCGGGCGCTGATGCTGGACCCGCAGATCGTGCTGTGCGACGAGCCGGACTCCGGCCTCGACCCGGTACGGGTCGCCTACATCAGCCAGTTGATCGTCGACCTGAACGCGCGGACCGGCGCGACCTTCCTGATCGTCACGCACGACATCGCGTCGGCCCGCACCGTCCCCGACAACATCGGCCTGCTGTTCCGCCGCGAACTCGTCCTGTTCGGGCCCCGCGAGCAGTTGCTGACCAGCGACGAGGCCGTGATCCGGCAGTTCCTCGACGGCCGTACCGAGGGACCGATCGGGATGGCCGAGGAGAAGGACGCCGCGCTCGTCGAGGAGGAGCTGGCCCGGCTCGCCGACGCCACCCGGCACACCGCCCCCGGCAGCCGCACCCCTCCCCCGCGCCTGCTTCCGGGACCGGGCATCGCCAGACCGCCCCGCTGGGAGGAGATCGCACGCCGCGAGGGCGCGGCGCGGCAACCGCGGCAGGAGGCCGACGCATGAGCCTCTCGCCGACCGCCGGTCTTCGGCACGCGGGCAGCCTCTTCGCGCTCGCCCTCGACGTCCTTCGGATGCTGCCCAAACGGCCCTTTCAGGCAAGGGAGTTCATCCAGCAGGCCTGGTTCGTCGCGAGTGTCACGATCGTGCCGACGGCGCTCGTGTCCATCCCGTTCGGCGCGGTCATCGCCCTGCAGATCGGGAGTCTGACCCGGCAGCTCGGCGCGCAGTCCTTCGCGGGCGCCGCCTCCGTCCTCGCGGTGCTGCGGGAGGCGTCGCCGATCGTGACGGCGCTGCTGATCGCGGGCGCGGGCGGGACGGCGATCTGCGCGGACCTCGGGGCGCGGAAGATCCGTGAGGAGATCGACGCGATGCGGGTGCTCGGCATCGACCCCGTGCACCGCCTGGTCGTGCCGCGCGTGCTCGCGTCGATGGTCGTCGCCGTGCTGCTCAACGGACTGGTGTCGGTGGTCGGCATCGTCGGCGGCTACGCGTTCAACGTCCTTCTGCAGAACGGTACTCCGGGCGCCTACCTCGCCTCGTTCACCACGCTCGCGCAGATCTCCGATCTGTGGGCGGCCGAGGTCAAGGCGCTGGTGTTCGGCGCGATCGCCGCGATCGTCGCCTCGTACAAGGGGCTCACCGCCAGAGGCGGCCCGAAGGGGGTGGGTGACGCGGTGAACCAGTCCGTGGTCATCACGTTCATGCTGCTGTTCGTCACGAACTTCGTGATGACGGCGGTGTACTTCCAGGCCGTCCCGCAGCGGGGGTAGCCGATGCGCCCGCCGCTCGCCAGAGCACTCGCCGCCCGCCCGCTCCGCGCACTGGAGGAGCTCGGGACCCAACTGGCCTTCTACGGCAAGTCGTTGGCGTGGACGCCGCGCACCCTGCGCCGCTACAAGCAGGAGGTCCTGCGACTGCTCGCCGAGGTGAGCTTCGGGCGTGGCGCGCTGGCCGTGATCGGCGGCACCGTCGGGGTGATCGCGTTCCTGTCGTTCTTCACCGGCACGGAGGTGGGCCTTCAGGGCTACGCGGCACTGCAGCAGTTGGGCACCTCGAACTTCGTGGCGTTCCTGTCCGCGTACTTCAACACCCGTGAGATCGCCCCGCTGGTGGCGGGGCTCGCCCTGTCCGCGACCGTGGGCGCCGGGTTCACCGCGCAGCTCGGCGCGATGCGGATCAACGAGGAGACGGACGCCCTCGAAGTGATGGGCATCCCCTCGCTGCCGTATCTGGTGACGACGCGGATGATCGCCGGGTTCGTCGCGGTGATCCCGCTGTACGTGATCGGGCTGCTCTCCTCGTACCTCGCCGCCCGCACCATCACCACCTTCTACTACGGGCAGTCGGCGGGCACGTACGACCAGTACTTCCACCAGTACCTGCCACCCGTGGACGTGTTGTGGTCGTTCGGGAAGGTCCTTGTCTTCGCCGTCGTGATCATCCTGGTGCACTGCTTCTACGGCTATTACGCGCGCGGCGGCCCGGCGGGCGTCGGGGTCGCGGTGGGGCGGGCGGTGCGCACCTCGATCGTGGCGATCAACGTCGTCGACTTCTTCCTGTCGCTCGCGATCTGGGGTGCCACGACGACCGTACGGATCGCGGGGTGAGCGGCGTGGCAGGCGCGCGGAGCGTCCAACTGCGGCTCTACGGGCTTGTGTTCATCGTCGTGCTCGGCCTGCTGGTCGCCCTGTCCGTCGCCGTCTACGAGCAGAAGTTCACCCCTGTCGTACGGATCACCCTCGAAGCCGACTCCACCGGCAACCAGCTCGACGAGCGCGCCGACGTCAAGCTGCGCGGTGTGCTCGTCGGTGAGGTGCGGTCGGTGCGCGCGGACGGGGCGAAGGCGACGCTGGACCTCGCGCTGAAGCCGCAGCACGTCGCGTCGATCCCCGCGGATGTGCATGCGCGGCTGCTGCCCAAGACGCTCTTCGGCGAGAAGTTCGTCGACCTGATCGCACCCGAGCACACCGCGGGCCGACCGATCCGCGCCGGCGATGTCATCACCCAGGACCGCACCCGCGTCGGCACCGAGGTCCAGCAACTCCTGGACGATCTCCTGCCGTTGCTGCGAGCCGTGCGGCCCGGGAAGCTCAACGCCACGCTCAGCGCGTTCGCCGGCGCGCTCGAAGGGCGCGGCGACAGGATCGGCGACAACCTCACGCGGGTCGCCGACTATCTGGGCGAGCTCAATCCTCATCTGCCGGCCCTCGCCGAGGACATCGCACGGCTCGCGGAGGTCGCCGATGTGTACGGGGACGCGGCGCCCGACCTCCTCGACACCCTGCGCAACACCGTCACCACCAGCCGGACGCTCGTCGAGAAGCGGGACCGGCTCGCGTCCGCTCTCGCCGCGACGACCGGCGTCGCCGGCACGGCAGACGATGTCCTGCGCAGGAACGGTGAGCGACTCATCACCGTGAACCGTGTCGCCCGCCCCACCCTCGCCCTGCTCGCCCGCTACGCACCCGAGTACCCGTGCCTCTTCGAAGGCCTGGTGCACCAGGACAAGCTCTCCCAGAAGGTGTTCGAGGGCGGCCGGATGCACATCACGCTGGAGGTCGCGCTCCCCCAACAGGCGTACCGGCCGGGCGAGGAGCCCCGCTACGGCGCCCGCACCGGCCCCGACTGCCACGGCCTTCCGCACCCCGAGGTGCCCTCGCCCGCCGTCCGCCACGAGGACGGCTCCAAGCACCGCGAACCCGGCCTGCCACTCGGCCTCGGCGCCCCGGGCGGCCTGTCCGACGTCGCGGCGACGCGGGCCGAGCAGCACACCGTCGGCGCGCTCGTGGCGCCCGTACTCGATGTGTCGGCCGATGACGTGCCGCCGGTCGCGACGCTGCTGTTCGGGCCGCTCGCGCGGGGGACGGGGGTGAGCGTCGCATGAGCCCCCTGCGCCGCACCGGACCTCTGCGGGCCTCCCCCGCCCGCCGGGCCACCGGGCCGCTCGTCAAGTTCGGCCTCTTCGCGCTGGTGACCGTTCTGGCGACGGCCCTGCTCGCCGCCACCATCGTCAACATCTCCGGCACGGACAAGGACACGTACCACGCGGTGTTCAGCGATGTGACGGGCCTGGAGGACGGGGACGACGTGCGGGTCGCCGGGGTGCGCGTCGGTCAGGTGGAGGACATCCGCATCAAGGACAGGACCCTCGCGGAGGTCACCTTCACCGTCACCGAGGAGCGTCCGCTGCTGCGGAGCACGGGCGCGGTCATCCACTACCGGAACCTGGTCGGGCAGCGGTACGTCGCGCTGACCGAGGGAGCCGGAGACCGCACGCGCCTTCCGTCGCAGGGGACGATCCCGCTGTCCCGCACGCAGCCCGCCCTCGACCTGAACACCCTGCTCAACGGGTTCAAGCCGCTGTTCGCCGCGCTCAGCCCGAAGGACGTCAACCAGCTCGCCACGGAGATCGTCAAGACGCTCCAGGGCGAGGGCGGCACCGTCGACAGCCTGCTCGTGCACACCGCCTCGCTCACCACGACCCTCGCGGGCCGCGACAAGCTGATCGGCTCGGTGATCGACAACCTGAACACCGTCCTGGAGACGCTCGACAAGCGCGGCGCCCGCTTCGCAGAACTGCTCAAGCAGCTACGACGGGTCGTGTCGGGGCTGGCCGCCGACCGGGGGCCCATCGGGGAGTCGCTCGTGAGCGTCGGCGATCTGACCGGGGCCACCTCGGGGCTCCTGAAGGACGCGCGGCCACCCCTCAAGGACGACATCGCGGGCCTCGGCAGGCTCGCAGGGACGCTCGACGACAACGAGAAGACCGTGGAGGGCGTGCTGCGGAGGCTGCCGAACAAGCTCAACAAGCTGACGGGGACGGCGAGTTACGGCTCGTGGTTCAACTTCTACCTCTGCGACTTCGACGGCCGCGTCGTGCTGCCGAGGACGAAGCAGATCCTGACGCCGAAGGCGCACATCACGCGGGCGAGGTGCGGCCGATGAAGCGACCGAAGCTGCCGGGTGGGCCGCGTACCCCGTTCCGTGAGCGGAACCCCGTGGTGATCGGGGCCGTCGGCGTCACCGTTCTCGGGCTGCTCACCGTGGCCGCCTTCAACGTGGAGAGCCTGCCGCTGATCGGCGACGGCGACACGTACAGCGCGGCCGTCTCCGAGGCGGGCGGCCTGAAGTCGGGCGACGAGGTGCGGATCGCCGGCGTGAAGGTCGGCAAGGTCAAGGACGTCGACCTGGACGGCTCGCACGTCAAGGTCACCTTCGCGGTCAAGGGCGATCCGGGCTTCGGGACCCGGACGGGCGCGTCGATCAGGGTCAGGACGATCCTCGGCGCCAAGTACCTCGCCCTGTACCCCAAGGGGCCGGGCCAGTTGAAGCCGGGCAGCGAGATCCCGCTGGCGCGGACCACATCGGCGTACGACGTCGTGGAGGCGTTCAGCGATCTGACCCGCACGACGGAACGCGTCGACACCGCCCACCTGGCGAAGGCCCTGAACACCCTGTCCAGCACCTTCGAGGACTCGCCGGACGAGGTGCGCGCCTCGCTCAAGGGCCTGTCGAAGATCTCCCGGACGGTCTCCTCGCGCGACAAGGAGCTGCGCACACTCCTGCGCCACGCGAACGGGGTCAGCGGCGTACTCGCCGAACACAGCGACGACTTCACCACCCTGATCAAGGACGGTGACAAGCTGTTCAAGGAGATCACCGCGCGACGCGAGGCGATCCACACACTCCTGGAGACGTCCGCGGCGCTCGGCCTGGAGCTGTCGGGGCTCGTCAAGGACAACGAGAAGGAACTCGGGCCCACCCTCGCGAACCTCAACGGCGTGGTGCGGATGCTCGAACGCAATCAGTCGAGCCTCGACCGGGGCATCAAGGCGCTCGCCCCGTTCCTGAGGGTCTTCACCAACGCCGTGGGCAACGGCCGTTGGTTCGACGGCTACGTGCAGAACCTGGTGTCCGTTCCGGTGTCGGTACGCAAGGGGGACTCGCCGTGAACGTCATGAACGCCGTGCACCTCGACCACCGGTACGCGCGTCCCGCCGTGCTCGGCGTCGCGCTCGCGCTGGTCGTCGCGCTCACCTACGTACTGTGGCCGCGCCCCGAGCCCGTCCGCGTCACCGTGTACTTCCCGCGCACGGTCGGCATCCACGAGGGCTCGGACGTGCGCGTACTCGGCGTCCGGTTCGGGAAGGTCGACTCGATCACTCCGCAGGGCGACCGGGTGCGCGTCGACCTCAGCTATGACGCGGACCGCAAGGTACCCGCCGGGGCGAGGGCCGCCATCATCAACTCCTCGCTGGTGAGCGACCGTTACGTCCAACTGCTGCCCGTCTACCGGGGCGGCCCCGAGCTGCGCAGCGGTGATGTCATCCCCGAGCGGCGCACGGCCGTGCCCGTCGAGCTCGACCGGGTCTTCGACAGTCTGCACACGACCGCAGAGGCCCTCGGCCCCGAAGGCGCCAACAAGGACGGCGCCCTCTCGCGGCTGCTCGGCGTGAGCGCCGACAACCTCGACGGGCAGGGCAGGAACCTCCGTCGCACGGTCGAGGACCTGTCGAAGGCGGTCACGACGCTCTCCGACGGGCGCACGGACCTGTTCGGCACCGTGCGCAAGCTCCAGGTGTTCACGGCGGCCCTGGCCGCCGACGACAAGAGCGTACGGGCGTTCAACTCCAGCCTCACCGAGGTCGCGGGGCAGCTCGCGGGCGAGCGGGAGGATCTCGCGGCGACGCTCAAGAACCTGGGCACGGCGCTCGCCGACGTCTCCGCCTTCGTGAAGGCCAACAAGAAGTCGCTGGCCTCCAACGTGGCGGGCCTCAGCAAGGTGACCAAGGTACTCGTCTCCCAACGGGCCGCCCTGGAGGAGCTGTTGGACGTCGCACCCGCCGGCCTGTCGAACCTCAACAACACCTACAACCCGAGCTCAGGCACCCTCGACACCCGTATCAACGTCGAGCAGTCGCGGGACCCGGCCTCACTCCTGTGCTCGCTCCTGTCGACGACCGGCGAACTCGGCGTAGGCAAGAACCCCGACTGCGGAAAGCTGCGCAAGCTCTTCGACCGGCTGCCGAAGGTGCCGGAGCTGCCCGAGCTTCCGCTCGGGTCCACGGGCACGGGCACCGTGGACCGGTCGCTCGGCGGGATCCTGGGGGCGGACGGATGAGCGGCGGACGCGGCCGATCCGTGGCGTGGGCGGCCGCCGGGGCGCTGCTGCTCTCCGGCTGCGAGTTCCACGGCTGGTACGACGTGCCGCTGCCCGGCGGCGCCGCCGACGACGATCACGCGTACCGCGTCACGGTCGACTTCCGCGACGTCCTCGACCTGGTGCCGCAGTCGGCGGTCAAGGCCAACAACGTCACGGTGGGCGCCGTGGAGAAGGTGGAGCTGAACGGCTGGCACGCGCGCGTGCGCCTGCGGGTGGCCGACCACGTGAAGCTGCCCGCCAACGCGGTCGCCGAACTGCGTCAGACCAGCCTGCTCGGCGAGAAGTACGTCGCCCTGTCGGCGCCCGACGACCTCCCGTCCGTCGGCCGGCTCCGCGACGGCGACCGCGTCCCGCTGTCCCGCAGCGGCCGCAACCCGGAGGTCGAGGAGGTGCTGTCCGCCCTGTCCGCGCTGCTCAGCGGGGGCGGCGTGGCGCAGCTCAAGACGATCACGGTGGAGCTGAACCGGGCCCTGGACGGCCGGGAGAACCGCGTCAGATCACTCCTGGAGGAGCTGAACACGTTCATCGGCACGCTGGACGACCAGCGCGGCGACATCGTGCGCGCGCTGCGGGCCGTCGACCGGCTCGCGGGACGCCTGGGCAAGGAGAGGCGGACCATCGCACGCGCCGTCGACGCACTGCCGCCCGCCCTCGACGTCCTGGCCGACCAGCGCAAGGACCTCACGAAGATGCTCACCGCACTGTCGAAGCTCGGCAGGACCGGCACGAGGGTCATCAACGCCTCGCACGACGACACGGTCGCGAACCTCGAGCAGTTGCGCCCGATCCTGCGACGGCTGAACGAGGCGGGCGACGACGTCCCCAACTCCCTTGAGGTGCTCACCACTTACCCCTTCCCGAGGAACGTGACGGACGCCATCAAGGGCGACTTCGTGAACCTCCACCTCACGGCGGACCTCGACCTGGAGAGCGTGTACGGGAACCTGACCGGGGATGCCGGGAAGGGCGGCGAATCCGGGGAATCCGGCGGCTCCGACGGCGGCGGCGGCAAGGGCGGCTCCTCGAAGCCGGCCCCGGATCCGAAGCCGCAGCCGCCCCGCCTCCCGGACCTCTCCGACCTGCTGCTCCAGGGGGTCCAGCCATGATCACTCGTACGGTCAAGGCGCAGCTGATCGCCTTCGCCACGGTCACCGCGGTCGGCGTCTCGTACGTCGGCGCCGAGTACACGGCTCTTGTGGACGCGGTGCTCGGCCGTGGGTACACCGCGCGCGCCGAGTTCGCCGACTCCGGGGGCGTCTTCCCCGGCGCCCAAGTCACGTATCGCGGGGTGCCGGTGGGCAAGGTGGGCGCGCTGCGGCTCACCGGCAGGGACGGCGTCTCGGTGTCGCTCGACATCGAGGACGGCGCGCCGCGCATCCCGCAGGACACGCTCGCCGTCGTCGCGAACCGTTCGGCGGTCGGCGAGCAGTACGTCGACCTTCAGCCGCGCACGTCCCACGGCCCGTATCTCCTCGACGGCAGCACCATTCCACGCGCGCGTACGCGCGTGCCGCTGCCCGCCACGGATCTCGTGCTCAGTCTGGACCGGTTGGTGAACTCGGTCGGCAAGGGCGATCTGCGGGTCACCGTCGACGAGTTGGGCAAGGCGTTCGCCGGCACGGGGCCGCGCCTCGGCCGGCTCGTGGACTCGGGCGACACGCTGGTCGACGCGGCGTCCGACGCGCTGCCCCAGACCGTCTCGCTCATCGAGGACGCGCGGACGGCGCTCCGGACCCAGGCCGAACAGGGCTCGTCCATCAGGTCGTTCGCACGGGACCTTTCGAGCCTGACCGCGCAGTTGAAGTCGAGCGACGGCGATCTGCGCAAGCTGATCGGCAACACGCCTCCGGCCGCACAGCAGGTCAACTCCCTTCTGAGGTCCGTCGATCCGCAGCTCTCGGTGCTGCTCGCCAATCTGATCAGCGGCGGCCAGGTCGTCCGGGCCCGGCTGCCCGGTGTGGAGCAGGCCCTGGTCACCTTCCCCGGCCTGACGGCGGGCGGCCGGACCATCGCGCCCGACGACGGCACCACACACTTCGGCCTCGCCCTGAACGTCGCCGACCCGCCCGCGTGCACCAAGGGGTACGAGGGGACGAAGTGGCGCGACCCCGCCGACACCAGCACCCGGGAGGCGAACACGGACGCCCGCTGCGCCCTCCCGCGCGGCAGCGCGTCATCGGTGCGCGGCGCGCAGAACGCGCCGCGCGCGACCACGCAGGACACCCCGACGCCGTACGACCCGGATTCCGGGGCGGCGACGGGGCCTGACGGAAAGCCCGTCGAGATCGGCTCGGCGGGCGGCCAACAGGCCATGTTCGGAAAGGAGTCGTGGCAGTGGCTGCTCGTCGGACCCCTCGCATGAGGCCTCGGATGATGAGGCCCCGGATGAGGCCCTGGATGACGGGCCGGGCGGCGAGGACCGTGGTCGTCGTGGCGACGGTGCTCGCCGCCGCGCTCACGACCTCGTTCGCCGTCGGCCTGCGCCATCAGCACGACACGGAGCAGCGGCGCCAGGACGTCCTGGCCGCGGCCCGCCAGTCCGCGCTGAACTTCACCACGCTCGACTACCGGCACTACGCGCGCGACAGCGGGCACGTCCTCGACGGCGCCACCGGCGATTTCAAGCAGCAATTCGCCGCGCAGACGGCGCAGTTGACCAAGCTTGTCGCCGAGAACAAGTCGGTCTCGAAGGGGCAGATCCTCGACGCGGGGCTCGTCAGGTCCACCGCCGAATCCGCCCGCGTTCTGGTCGTCGCCGACAGCAAGGTGGCCAACAAGTCCGTACCCAAGGGCGAGGCCCGCACCTATCGGCTCCAGCTCGACCTGGTGCGCAAGGACGGGCAGTGGCTGACCTCCGACGTCGAGTTCGTCGGCTGATCGACCGAGAGGAGTCGGACCGTGACGAGGACGAAGACGTCGATGAGCGCGGCGGCGCGCGCGGCGGCCAAGCGGGCGGAACGGGTGCGCCGGGCGCCCACACCCACGCCGACGCCGACGCCGTCGGCACCAGAACCCGTAGAGCCGGAGCCCGTAGAGCCGGAAGCCGTAGAGCCGGAAGCCGTCCGCCCCTCCCCCACCCGCAGCCGCCCACCCCTGCGCACTCTCGCCTGGTTCACCCTCCCCCTCGTGCTCGTCGCGGCCCTCGTCGCCACGGGCGTCCTCGGCCTGCGCTACCGGGACGGCGTACGCGCCGAGCAGGCGCGGACCGAGGCTCTCGTGGCCGCACGCAAGGCCGCGCCCGTGGTCCTGTCCTACGACTACCGCCACCTGGACCGCGACTTCGCCGCCGCCCGCGACCGCCTGACCGGCGACTTCCGCGACGAGTACCGCAGGACGACGTCGAAGGCGGTCGGGCCGACGGCGAAGAAGTACCACGGGATCGTCAGGGCGACCGTGGCGCAGGTCTCCGGTGCCGCGCCCGCGGCGTCCGTGAAGTCGACGTCCGCGGAACGCGCCGTGGTGATCCTCTTCGTGAACCAGATGACCCGCAGCACCCGGATCTCAGGGCCCCGCGTGGACCTCAACCGGGTCCGGATGACCATGACCCGCACCGCCGACGGCTGGAAGGTGAGCGGCGTCGACGCGCTCTGAGGCCCGATGTCACAGCGAGCGGCTATCCTCGGACCCTGACACAGAACCCGAAGAACAACTGGCTTACAGGGTAAGGGAGTTGGGGTGGGGGATCCGGGTGTGGTCAAGGAGGCTGTCGCCGCGCGGGCCAAGGGCCTGACGAAGGCGTACGGGTCCGGCGAGACGCAGGTGCTGGCCCTCGATTCGGTGGACGTGGACATCGCGCGCGGCCGGTTCACGGCCGTGATGGGCCCCTCGGGCTCGGGCAAGTCCACGCTGATGCACTGCCTGGCGGGGCTCGACACGGTCTCGGCGGGACAGGTGTGGCTGGGGGACACGGAGATCACGGGTCTGAAGGAGCGCGAGCTGACGCGGCTGCGGCGCGACCGCATCGGTTTCATGTTCCAGTCCTTCAACCTGATCCCGACCCTGAACGCCGCGGAGAACATCACGCTGCCGATGGACATCGCGGGCAAGGCTCCCGACGAGAAGTGGCTGGCGCAGGTCATCGACACGCTGGGGCTGCGGGACCGGCTGAAGCACCGGCCCGCCCAGCTGTCCGGCGGGCAGCAGCAGCGCGTCGCGTGTGCGCGGGCGCTCGCCGCCCGCCCCGAGCTGATCTTCGCGGACGAGCCGACGGGGAACCTGGACTCGCGGGCCGGGCTCGAAGTCCTCGGGTTCCTGCGCCAGTCCGTCGACGACCTCGACCAGACCGTCGTCATGGTGACCCACGACCCGGGCGCCGCCGCCCACGCCGACCTGGTCCTCTTCCTCGGCGACGGCCGCCTGGTGGACGAGGTGCGGGAGCCGACCGCCGAAGGGGTCCTGGAGCGCATGAAGCAGTTCGACAGCGTGCGCGGAGCCGTCATCGACAAGCCGAGCCCCCGGACGCAGCCGTCCTGAAAGCGACGTAGCCATCATGCTGAAAGCGACCTTACGGAGCTTCCTCGCGCACAAGGGGCGGCTCGTCCTGTCCGCGCTGGCCGTCGTCCTGTCGGTGGCGTTCGTCGCGGGCAGCCTGATCTTCTCCGACACCGTGTCGCGCACCTTCGACCGGCTCTTCGCCTCGACGTCGGCCGATGTGCGGGTGGGGCCCGCGGACGACGACCTGGAGGAGTCCGTGCCGTCGGGCACGGTACGTACGGTGCCCGCCTCGCTGACGGAGCGGATCGACCGGGTCGACGGGGTGGCCGCCACGCACATCGACGCCGGGGTCGAGAACGTCACGGTCGTCGACCGGAAGAACAAGTCGGTCGGCCCGACCACCGGCGCTCCCACCATCGCCACCAACTGGGAGCCCACGGACCGCAGTCCGGTGCGCCTCACGTCCGGGCACGCGCCGCGCGGCCCCCGCCAGGCGCTGCTCGACGCGGACACCGCCGACAAGAAGCACGTGGGCATCGGCGATCCGCTGACCATTCTGGCCAAGCCCGGCTCGTTCAAGGTCGAGATCGTCGGCATCGCCACGTTCCGTACGACGAATCCGGGCGCGGCCCTCGTCTTCCTGGACACCGGCACCGCGCAGCGCAAGCTGCTCGGCGGCACCGGCCGCGCGACGAGCATCGCGGTGGACGCGGCACCAGGCGTCGCCGACGCGACCCTCAAGAAACGGATCGGCCAAGAGCTGGGCGGCGCCTACGACTTGAAGACCGCCGACGAGGACGCGAAGTCGGCCACGGAGGACCTGGGCGGATTCCTCGACGTCATCAAGTACGTGATGCTGGGCTTCGCCGGGATCGCCGTCCTGGTCGGCGTGTTCCTCATCGTCAACACGTTCTCGATGCTGATCGCCCAGCGGACCCGGGAGTTGGGGCTGCTGCGGGCGCTCGGCGCGGACCGCCGGCAGGTGCGGCGGTCCGTCCTGACGGAGGCGGTACTGCTCGGGCTCGTCGGCTCGGCGATCGGGTTCGCCCTCGGGGTGGGGCTCGCGATCGGCCTGATCAAGGTGATGAGCGCCTTCGGGATGAACCTCAAGTCCACGGAGATCGCGGTGGGTTGGGCCACCCCGGTGATCTCGTTCGCAGTCGGCGTCGGGGTCACGTTCGTGGCCGCCTATCTGCCGTCGCGGCGCGCCGCCGGCGTCTCCCCGATGGCGGCGCTCGCCGACGCCGAAATCGCCGGTGTGGGGCGGCCGTTGAGGATTCGGGCGCTGGTGGGGTCGGTGATCGGTGCGGTCGGCGCCGCCGCGCTCGCCGGGTGCTGGGTGGCGGACGAGACGGGGACGGCGTCCTCGCTGCTCGGGCTCGGGATCGCCCTCACGCTGATCGCGACGGTCGTCGCGGGGCCCCTTCTCGTACGGCCCGTGATCCGGATACTCGGCGGCGCCTTCCCGGCAGTGTTCGGTTCGATCGGCCGGATGAGCCAGCGCAACGCGCTGCGCAACCCACGCCGCACCGGGGCCACCGCCGCCGCCCTGATGGTGGGCCTCGCCCTGGTGGCGGGGATGTCCGTGGCCAGCGCGTCCATGAGCAAGTCGTTCGACGAGCAGATCGACAAGACGCTCGGCGCCGACTTCACCGTGCAGAACGCCAACTTCATGCCGTTCCCGCGGGAGGTCACCCAGAGGATCCGGGCGACGGACGGCGTCGGCCTCGTCGTGCGCCAGCGCTTCACCGCGCTCGCGGTGCGCATGCCGGACGGGAAGCGGGTGAAGACGACGGCCGCCGGGTGGGACCGGCGCGTCGACGACGTCGCGCACGTCACGTACGCGGGAGGCGGCAGCGCCGAGGGCTTGGCGTCTCGACACCTGCTGTTGCAGAAGGAGTTCGCGGACGAGCACGGGGCGCGGATCGGCAGCGTACTGCCGGTGGAGTTCCCCGGGAAGAAGCGCGCCGAGCTGACCGTGGGCGCCCTGACCGACCAGGAGGCCAACGACTTCGGCATGACCGGCGGCTTCGCGATGGGCATGTCCACGCTGGTGCGGTACGCGCCGGGCGGCCAGGACTCGGCGGTGTACGTGAACGCCGCGCCGGGCACGTCGCCCGACGCGCTGCGCGAGCGCCTGGAGAAGACGCTCGACGCGTATCCGCAGGTGCAGGTGCGCGACCTCGCGGACTACAAGGAGCTGATCCACGGCCAGATCGCGGTGCTGCTGTACCTGGTGTACGCGCTGCTCGGCCTGGCGATCGTCATCGCGGTGCTCGGCGTCGTCAACACGCTCGCCCTGTCCGTCGTGGAGCGCACGCGGGAGATCGGGCTGCTGCGGGCGATCGGGCTCGCGCGGCGCCAGTTGCGGCTCATGATCCGCCTGGAGTCGGTGGTGATCGCCGTGTTCGGGGCGGTGCTCGGGCTCGCGCTCGGGCTCGTATGGGGCGTGGTCGCGCAGCGGGTGCTGGCCCTGGAGGGCATGGAGGCGCTGGCGATCCCGTGGCCGACGATCGCCACGGTGGTGGTCGGCTCGGTGGTCGTGGGGCTCGCGGCGGCGCTGTTGCCCGCGCTGCGGGCGTCACGCCTTAACGTGCTGGCGGCGATCGCGCACGAGTAGCGGATACGTTGGCGGGGACAACTGTCCGCGGTTCAAGGAGAGTTCATGGGATCGGTAGCGACGCGCCCGTTCCGCTTCGGCGTCAACCTGGTCACCCCCGCCCCCGACGACGCGTGGCGCGCCAAGTGCCGCAGGGCCGAGGAGCTCGGCTACGACGTGATCCTCGTGCCCGACCATCTGGGCGCCCCGTCGCCGTTCCCCTCGCTCGTGGCGGCGGCCGACGCGACGAGCCGGCCGCGGGTCGGCACGTTCGTCCTCAACTGCGCGTTCTGGAACCCGGTGCTGCTCGCCCGCGAGATCACCACCACCGTCGCCCTCACCGGCGGCCGTCTCGAACTGGGCCTCGGCACCGGATACGTACGCGAGGAGTTCGAGCAGGCCGGTCTGGAGTGGGGCACGCCCGGCAGCCGCGTCGACCACCTGCTGCGCACCGTCACGGAGCTCGACCGGTTGCTCTCCGCCCCCGACCAGGGACCCAAGCCCCCGCTTCTGATCGGCGGCAACGGCGACCGGATGCTGCGGATCACCGCCGAGCACGCCGATATCGCCGCGTTCACCGGGGCCCGCGCGCCGACGGGGAACGCGGGCGGCCTCGAACCACTGACCGGCGACGAGCTCGAGGAACGCGTCGCCACCTACCGGAAGTTCGCCGCCGACCGCGCGGAGAGCGCCGAACTCAACCTGCTCGTGCAGCTGGTGGCGGTGACGGACGACCGGCCCGCCGCCGTCCAGCCTCTCCTCGAACATCTTCCGCAGCTCGCCGAGGAGCAGGCCCTCGACTCGCCGCTGCTGCTCGTCGGCACCGTCGAGCAGATCACGGAGCAGCTTCTGGAGCGCCGCGAGCGGTTCGGGTTCTCGTACATCACCGTCCTGGAGCCGTCCATGGAGGCGCTCGCGCCGGTGATCGAGGAGCTGCGGGGACGCTGAGCGCGCGCCTGCGGGGTCAGAGCGACTTCACCCAGCGCCGCCAGTGGTCCTCACGGTGGTACCCGGAAGCGGACCAGGCGCCGTGCGCCCGTGTGTTGGACTCCAGGACCATGGCGTCGACGCGACGGCCGCCGAGCGCGGCGAAGCGTCGTTCGGCCGCTTCCAGGAGCGCCGTCGCGATGCCCTGGCGACGGTGGTCTGGGTGCACGGCGAGCCGGTAGGCCGAGCAGCGCCAGCCGTCGAAGCCGGCGATGACGGTGCCGACGAGCTGCCCGTCGCGTTCCGCGAGGACGAGGGCGTCGGCGTCGCGGGCGATGAGCCGCGCCACCCCGTCGTGGTCGTCGGAGATGCTCGTGCCTTCGGCCGCCTTGCGCCAGAACGCGAGGACCACGTCGATGTCGTCGGGGGTCGCGGCACGGATGTTCAGTTCAGTCACCCCCGGATTCGAACACGGCCGCGTCCGCCCGGCCAAGGTCTTTTGGCGGGCGGACGCGGCAGCCCTCTCGGTGAATGGCTCCTGCTGGCGTCCTCAGTCCTCGATCACCTGGTAGAGCGTGGTCCAGAAGTCGTTGTGCAGCCGGATCGCGTGCCCCACGGACGCGCCGACCTGGGTGAGGACGATGCCGGTGACGTCGTTGACCGGATCGGCGTAGGTCGAGGTGCCGCTGCCGCCGTCCCAGCCGAACTGGCCGAGCGGCGCGTAGTCGCCGATGTAGGTGCGCACCGCCATGCCGAAGCCCCAACCCCCTTGCTGCGCCTGGCCGAACGACACATGGACGTTCTCGGTGGCGAGGCGCGTGCGGGCGGCCTGCTGCTCGGCGTTGAGGCGGTTGGTGGTCATGAGCCGCACGGCCGGCTTCGACAGGATCCGCTCGCCGCCGTGCACCCCGCCGTTCAGCAGCATCCGGAAGTAGGCGTGGTAGTCGTCGGCGGTGGAGTTCAGCCCGCCGCCACCGCCGGGGAAGGCCGGGGGCGCGCTGTGGCGTCCGCCCTCGGCCTCGTCCCAGACCTGGAACTCGCCGGTGGCCGGATCGGGGGCGTACAGCGGAGGGAGGCGGTGCATGTCCTGGGCGGGCACGTGGAACCCGGTGTCCTTCATGCCGAGCGGCTCGAAGACGCGCTCGCGCAGGAACGTGTCGAACGACTGCCCGGAGACGCGGGCGACCAGCACGCCGAGGAGGTCGCTGGCGATCTGGTACTGCCACTGCTCGCCGGGCTGATGCATCAGCGGCAGCGTGCCCAGGCGCTTCATCCACTCGTCGGGCTCGGGCATCGGCTCCGGGAGGTTCGGGATGATCCCCCGCTCGGCGATCGCCCCGAAGACCGGGGTGCCGATCGCGGTCATATCCATGCCGAGCCCGAACGTGGACGTGAAGATGTCCCGCACGGTGATCGGCCGGCGAGCGGGGACCGTGTCGTCCAGCGGCCCGTCGACCCGCTTCAGCACCTGCCGGTCGGACAGTTCCGGCAGCCACTCCTCGACCGTGTCGTCGAGGCGCAGCCGGCACTCGTCGAGCAGCACCATGCCCGCCGCGATCGAGACCGGCTTGGAGGTGGACGCCATCCGGAAGATCGTGTCCCGGCGCATCGGCCCGCCGCCGTCCTGACGCATCGTCCCCAGCGTCTCGACGTACGTCTCCTCGCCCCGGCTGTAGAGCGCGACCACGCCGGGGATCCGCCCGGACTCGACGTGCCGCGCCAGCAGGTCACGGACCCTGCGCTGCCCCGCCTCGGAGAAACCGCCGCTGATGTGTGCCATCCGCCTGCCCCCTCCGGGCCCGCCCGCGCGGACCCGCCCTCGTCGCGATCGCGGACCGCGGAGGTGTCCGGGGCCCGGTCGGTCCTCAGCCTGCGCCGGGCCCGGCGAGTGATCAACGGCGAGTTCGACAAGGCTGTGTTGCCCGCCGACGCATCAATGTGCGTTGTGTCACCGCCAGTTGACCGCTAGGTTCACGCTCACAGGGGGAGGCGACAGGCACTGATGGAGCTGCGGGACATAGAGATCTTTCTGACGCTGGCGGACGAGCTGCACTTCGGGCGGACCGCCGAGCGGCTGCACATCACGCCGTCCCGGGTCAGCCATGTCATCAAGAAGCAGGAGCGCCGGCTCGGCGTTCAGCTCTTCGAGCGCACGTCGCGCACGGTACGGCTCACCGCGCTCGGCGGGCAGCTGCGCGACGAGCTGCTCCCGGCCCACCGGCGCATCCTCCAGGCGCTCGACCGGACCGCCGCCGAGGGCCGGGCCGAGGCCGGTGAACTGCACGCCGGCTACACCAGCCCCTGGTGCGCCGAGCTGCTGCTGCGGGCCGCCGAGGAGCTGCGCGTCCTGCACCCCGGATGGTCCGTGCGGATCCGCGAGACCCAGTTCAACGATCTCTACGGTCCGCTGCACCGCGGCGAACTCCAGTTGCAGATCGCCGAGTTCCCCGTGCTCGAACCCGGCGTCGCCGCCGGTCCCGTGCTGCTGCGCGAACCCCGCGCGCTGCTGCTGCCTGCCGCCCACCCGCTGGCCGAGCGTCCTTCCGTGTCCCTGGAGGACCTGGCCGAGGTGCCGCTGCTCAGGCTCAAGGGAGAGCACCCGGAGGCCCTGGTGGACGTCCACTTCCCCCGGCTCACACCGCTGGGCCGCCCCGTCCCCCGGGGACCGTCGTACACCTACTGGCACGAGATCCCCGTGCTGGTCGCCGCCGGGTTCGGCGCGTCGATCGTGGCGGCCCGCGCCGCCGAGTACCACGCCAGGCCCGGCGTCGCCTTCGTTCCGTTCCGGGACGGTCCGACGCTGGACTACGGCGTGCTGCTGCCCGCCGCCGGCCCGGCACCGCTCGTGCCGGCCTTCGTCGAGCTGCTGCACTCCCTCGCCGAGGGCGACGGCGGCCGGTGAACGGGGGCGTACGGGGTGGCGGGCGGGGGCACCCGTACGACGGACCGACACCCTTTGCCGACGCTTTACCATGGATGAGTCACTCGAACTCCTACGAAAGGTGTGAGCGTCCGCCCATGGGCGAGCCTCCCAGTCCCCGTTCCGTCCCCCCGCGTGGCCGCCACGAGCGCGCATCCGTCCCGGCCCTGGCCGATCATGGGACGGAGGTGACGTCCCGATGACCGAAGTACTGCTGCTCGCCGTCGCGGTCCTGCTGTCGCTGGCCTGTGGCGCGTTCGTCGCCGCGGAGTTCTCGCTCACGACCGTCGAGCGCGCGGATCTCGAAGAGGCCGTCGAGCGCGGTGAGCGCGGCGCGGCCGGCGCCCTGCGGGCCGTACGGAACCTGACCTTCCAGCTCTCCGGCGCCCAGCTCGGCATCACCGTCACCAACCTGGTCGTCGGCATGCTCGCCGAGCCGTCCATCTCCAAGCTCCTGTCGGGGCCGCTGACGTCCATCGGGCTGTCCGAGGGGGCCTCCTCCTCGGTCGCCCTGGTCCTCGGCACCGCCCTGTCGACGGTGTTCCTGATGGTCGTCGGCGAGCTGGTGCCGAAGAACTGGGCGATCTCCTCGCCGCTGGCCGTGGCCAAGAAGGTGGCGACGCCGCAGCGCTGGTTCAGCGCCGCGTTCCGCCCGTTCATCACGCACCTCAACAACACCGCGAACCGGCTCGTGCGCCGCTTCGGCATCGAGCCGACCGAGGAGCTGGCCTCCGCGCGCGGCCCCCAGGAGCTGATGGCGCTCGCCCGGCACTCCGCGAAGGAGGGCGCGCTGGAGGCGGACACCGCCGAGCTGTTCGTGCGCACCCTGAACCTCGCCGACCTGACCGCGGAGAACGTGATGACGCCGCGCGTCCAGGTCATGGCCCTCGACCTGCAGGCCACCTGCGAGGACGTGGCGAACGCGACGCGGGCCACAGGACTGTCCCGCTTCCCCGTCTACCGCGGCAGCCTCGACTCGGTCGTCGGCGTCGTGCACATCAAGGACGTCCTGGCCGTGCCCGACGAGCAGCGCGCCCGCAAGGGCGTCGCCGACCTCCTGCGCGAGCCGCTGCTCGTGCCGGAGACGCTGACCGTGGACCGGCTCCTCGACCGGCTCTCGGGCAAGCGGACGATGGCCGTGGTCATCGACGAGTACGGCGGCACGGCCGGTGTCGCCACCCTGGAGGACATCGTCGAGGAGGTCGTCGGCGAGGTCCGCGACGAGCACGACCCGCACGAGACCCCCGACATCGCGGCCGCGGGCACCGACCCGGAGGGCCGGACGCTCTACTCCGCCGACGGCTCCGCCCGCACCGACCAGCTCGCGCGGGTCGGACTGCGCGCGCCCGACGGACCGTACGAGACGCTTGCCGGGCTCGTCGCGACGGAGCTGGGCCGGATCCCGGACATCGGCGACAGCGTCGAGGTCGCCGGGTGGCGGCTCGACGTCGTGGACGCGCACGGACGCAGGGCGGCCCGCGTGCTGCTGCACGCGCCGCTGGTCCCGGACACCGAGGACTTTGAGGCGGCGGACGGGACGAGGAGCGGCCGGGCGGCCGCGAAGGCGAGGGCGGCGAGCAAGGCCGACAAGGCCTCTCAGGAGAAGAGGGCCGACAAGGCCTCTCAGGAGAAGGGGGCGGCCCGATGACCGCGATCCAATTGCTCATCGGCCTGGCGACGCTCTTCGTCAACGCCTTCTTCGTGGGCGGCGAGTTCGCGCTGATCTCGGTGCGCCGCAGCCAGATCGAGCCGTACGCCGAGGAGGGCGACCGGCGCGCGCGCAGCGTCATGTGGGGTCTTCAGCACGTGTCGGCGCTGCTCGCGGCGGCGCAGCTCGGCATCACGCTGTGCACGCTGGTGCTCGGCATCGTGGCCGAGCCGGCCATCGCGCACCTGCTGGAGCCCGCGTTCGACGCGGTCGGCGTGCCGCACGGCCTGGTCCACCCGATCTCGTTCGTGATCGCGCTGACCGTGGCGACGTATCTGCACATGCTGCTCGGCGAGATGGTGCCGAAGAACATCGCGCTCGCCGAGCCGGTGCGCTCGGCGCTGCTGCTCGGCCCGCCGCTGGTCGCGATCGCGCGCGCCCTGCGACCGGTGATCTTCGCGATCAACGCCTTCGCGAACGGGCTGCTCAAGCTGCTCCGTGTGGAGGCGAAGGACGAGGTCACGGCGACGTTCTCGGACGACGAGCTGGCCCGGATGGTGAAGGACTCCTCGGACGCGGGCCTGATCGACGACCGCGCGCAGGAGCGTCTGCACGACGCGCTCGAACTGGGCCGGCGACCCATCAAGGACGTCGTCCTGCCGATCGAAAAGGTCGTCTACGCGCGCGTGGGCGTCACGCCCGAGGAGCTGGAGCGGCTCTCCGCCGAGTCCGGTTTCTCGCGCTTCCCCGTGGTGGACGAGGGCCGGCGGATCGTCGGCTACCTCCACGTGAAGGACGCCCTGGACGCGATGCCGCGCGATCTGCCGTTCCGGGTGCCGGACATGCGGTCCATCGCGCGCGTGCGGGAGACGACGCCGCTGGACGACGTGCTGACCGCGATGCGCGGCAGCCGTACGCACGTCGCGGCGGTGCTCGGCGCGGACGGCCGGCTGGCCGGGCTCGTGACGATGGAGGACGTGCTGCGGGAGCTGTTCGGCCAGCCGGTGTGAGCGCTTCACGGATCGTGGTCGGCGCCGTCTCGCCCGCGAAGGCCGTCAGGTGCGCGTGGCGGGCGGGTCGGTCGTGGGCTCCGTGGGCCGCGGGCGCGGCGCCGCGGGATCCGGCGTCGGGGCCTCCAGGATGCCGGGCCCGTGCGGACCGATGCGCGCGGTGCCGACCGCCGTGAGGACCGCGAGCAGCGTGGCGAGCCCCGCGGTGCCGAGGGCCGCGGCCCAGTCGACGTCCAGCAGGTTCGTCGCGCCCGCGACCAGCACCGCCGCGAGCGCCTGCGCGAAGGTCCTGATCGCCCGCTCGGCGGTGGCCTTCCAGAATCCGATGCTCCACATGACGCACTCCCCCGTTCGTCGCGCCCGCCCGCCCCGGCGAGCCGGTACGCGCTCCTGGCATACCGCCGCCGGGCGCCGCTGCCCAGCCCCGCGGCGCCCACCACTTCGTTGCCTCGGGATACGATCTACGCAGCCATGCACACGAACCCCCACCACACCAGCCTCGTCGCGGTCGGCGACTCCTTCACCGAGGGCATGTCGGACCTGCTGCCGGACGGTTCCTACCGAGGATGGGCGGACCTCCTCGCCGCCCGGATGGCCGCGCGCACCGAGGACTTCCGCTACGCGAACCTCGCCGTACGCGGCAAGCTCATCGGCCAGATCGTCGACGAGCAGATCGATGTCGCCGCCGCGATGAAGGCCGATGTCGTGACCCTGGTCGGCGGCCTCAACGACACCCTCCGCCCCAAGTGCGACATGGTCCGCGTCCGCGATCTGCTCACGCGGGCCGTGGAGACGCTGGCGCCGTCCTGCGAGCAGCTCGTCCTGATGCGCAGCCCCGGCCGCAACGGCCCGGTGATGGAGCGCTTCCGGCCGCGCATGGAGGAGCTGTTCACCTGCATCGACGAGCTGGCGGCCAAGCACGACGCGCTCGTCGTCGACCTGTACGGGGCGCCGGTCCTCGGCGATCAGCGCCTGTGGGACGTGGACCGGCTGCACCTCACCGCGGAGGGCCACCGCCGGGTCGCCGAGGCGGTCTGGCAGGGCCTCGGCTACGAGGCGGAGTCCGACTGGCGCGCCGAGCTGCCGCCCACCCTCCCGCCGAACTGGATGTCGCGCCGGGTGGCCGACGCCCGCTTCGCCAAGCAACACCTCGTGCCGTGGATCGGCCGCCGCCTGACGGGAAGGTCGTCGGGCGACGGCCGGGCCCCGAAGCGCGCGGAGCTGACGCCGTACGCGGACGAGTCACGGGACCGCTCCGCCTAAAGCACACCCGGCGGCCCCCGCGGTTCCGCTCCGACCGGGTCAGTGCGCGGGCACCGGCTGCGCGTCCCGCTCCGGCGCCGCGCCGACCTCGTCCAGTTCCCGGTCCCGCAGGTCCGGTGCGAAGGCGATGGCCACCATGGCGATCACCGTCGTCAGGATGGCGAACGCGATCACCATCCAGAGGCTGCCGTCGGCCCACAGCACCATCGCGCCGGCCAGCGCCGGGGTGAAGCTCGCCAGCAGGATCGAGGCCATCTGGTAGCCGATGGAGATGCCCGAGTAGCGGACCGCCGTGGGGAACATCTCGCAGTACAGGGCGGGCAGCGGCGCGTACACCATGGCGTGGCCGAGGGCGAGGAACAGCACCACGCCCGCGACGATCGCCCACAGCTGCCCGGTGTGCACCAGCGCGAAGACCGGCCAGGTCGTGACCACGATCAGCGCGCCGCCGATGAGGAAGGTGCGGACGCGTCCGATGCGGTCGGAGACGGCTCCGAACACCGGGATCATCACGATGTTCACCACGGCGCCGATCATCGACGCCGTCAGTCCGTAACTCTTCGGCGCACCGAGGGTGCTGGTGACGTAGGACAGGATGAAGGTCGTGAACAGGTAGTAGTTCCCGGCCTCCGCGAAGCGGCCGAAGACCGTGATCAGCAGGGCCTTGCGGTGGTCGCGGAAGACGACCGCCGCGGGCGCCTTGCGGCGCTCCAGCTCGGCGTCCATCTTGCGCTTCTCCTCGAGGAACGCCGGGCTCTCGGTGGCCCGCAGGCGGATGAAGAAGCCGACCGCCGCGAGGATCACGCTGAGCAGGAACGGCAGCCGCCAGCCCCACTCGTCGAAGGCGTCACCGGAGAGCCATGACGCCAGCGACACCGCGGCCGTGCCGAGCAGCAGGCCCGCCGACACCCCGATCTGCGGCCAGGCGCCGAAGTAGCCGCGCCGCTTCCTCGGCGCGTTCTCGACGGCGACGATGGCCGCCCCGCCCCACTCGCCACCCACGGCGAACCCCTGCGCGAGCCGCAGCACGCACAGCAACAGCGGTGCCGCGACGCCTATTTGGTCGTAGGTCGGCACGAGGCCGATCGCCGCCGTGGCCACCGTCATGATCGAGAACGTGAGGATCAGCGTGGACTTGCGGCCGATCCGGTCCCCGAGGTGTCCGGCGACGAACGCGCCGATCGGGCGGGCCAGGAACCCCACGCCGAACGAGGCGAGCGAGACGATCTGGCCGATGCCGGGCGACAGGTTCGGGAAGAACAGGTGCCCGAACACCAGCGCCGCGGCGGTGCCGTAGATCGTGTACTCGTACCACTCGACGATCGCGCCGATGGTGCCGGACTGCAGTGACCGGCGCCGGAGTTGCTCCGGTGTCGGGGTGGCGGCGGTGGCCATGGGATCTCCGTTGATCGGGGGTGAGCGGGGCGACCCTGCGGGGTCAGGAGCGGGCGGACTCGTAGTGGTCGGTCCACGGCAGCGTGGCGCCGGCGTACTTGGCGGCGCGGACGTCGCCGGAGCGGGCGTGCCCCTCGAACAGCTCGACGCGGGCCGCACGGCCGCACAGCTCCCCGAGCTCGGCGGAGGACTTCTCCTCGCGCACCTCCTGGTACGTGACGGTGCGCAGGTACATGCCGACCCACAGGCCGCCGGTGTAGCGGGCGGCGCCGCGGGTGGGCAGCACGTGGTTGGTGCCGATCACCTTGTCGCCGTACGAGACGCAGGTGCCCTCGCCGAGGAACAGGGCGCCGTAGGCGTGCATCTTGTCCAGTGCCTCGCGAGGGTTCTCGGTGAGGATCTGCACGTGCTCGTACGCGAAGCCGTCGGCGACGCGGTAGGCCTCGTCGAGGTCGTCGACGAGGATGATCTGGCCGTGGTCGCGCCAGGCCGGGCCCGCGATGTCGCCGGTCTGCATGCCGGGCAGGATCTCCTCGATGTGCCGCTGCACCTCGTCGGCGACCCGCTGACTCGTCGTCACCAGGGCGGCGGGCGAGTCCGGTCCGTGCTCGGCCTGCGAGAGCAGGTCGACGGCCGCGACGAACGGGTCGGCGGCGTCGTCCGCGACGACCAGGATCTCGGTCGGCCCGGCGAACAGGTCGATGCCGACCTCGCCGAACAGCTGGCGCTTGGCCTCGGCGACGTACGCGTTGCCGGGCCCCGCGAGCATGTCGACCGGCTTGATGGTCTCCGTGCCGACGGCCATCGCGGCGACCGCCTGCACGCCGCCGAGGACGTAGATCTCGTCGGCGCCCGCGAAGTGCATCGCGGCGATGGTCGCGGCGGGGATCTCGCCGCGGATCGGCGGGGTGCAGGCGACGACGCGCGGCACGCCCGCGGCCTTCGCCGTCACGATCGTCATGTGCGCGGACGCGGTCAGCGGGTAGCGGCCGCCGGGGATGTAGGCGCCGACGGACTGGACCGGCACGTGCCGGTGGCCGAGGAAGACGCCGGGCGCGGTCTCGATCTCGATCTCGGACATCGAGTCGCGCTGCGCCTCGGCGAACCGGCGGACGTTGGCCTGGACCGTCTTGATGTCCTCGATCACCTGGGGGTCGAGCGTGCCGATGATCTCGGCGAGCCGCTCGTCGTCGAGGCGGAAGGACTCCGGCTCCCAGCGGTCGAAGCGCGCCGACAGTTCACGGACGGCCTGGTCGCCGCGGCCGCGCACGTCGGCGATCAGCTCGCGGACGGCCTGCCCGACGGTGTCGTTGCCGGACGGCGCGGTGGACGGGGTGGTGGCGGCCTTGATGGTGCGGGACACGCCCAGCTCCTCACTCGTGATGGATACGTATCCATTGGATACGTATCCACAGAATGGAAGACGAGGGGTTGAACGGTCAAGAGGGATCCCAGAAGGGATTTCGAGAGGGGTTTACGAAGAGCTCTACGAAGGGGGCTACGAAGGGGGCTACGAACAGATTTACGCCGGGCCCGTGGTGGAGCGTCCGACGAACTCCACCGGCAGCACCTCGTGCCGATGCGGCAGCTCGGGGTCCTCGAGCCGGCCGAGCAGCAGCTCCACGCCGACCTGCGCGATCCGCTCCAGCGGCTGGCGCACGGTCGTCAGGTCGATCCGCTCCCACGCGGAGAGCGGCACGTCGTCGCAGCCCACCACGCTCAACTCGCCCGGCACGTCGACGCCTTCGGCCGCGGCGGCGTTGAGCGCCGCGTACGCCATGACGTCGTTGTGGCAGTAGAGCGCCGTCGGCCGCTCGGGGGCGGCGAGCAGCGTCCGCACCGCCGCGTAGGCGGTGTCGTAGTCGTAATCGCCGTCGATCTCGGTGAGCGCGGCGCCGTCGGCGGCCCGCACCCGGTCGCGGAATCCGCGGCCGCGCTGCTGGGCCGTGCTCGATCCCGCCAGACCGCAGACCATCGCGATCCGCCGGTGCCCGAGGCCCAGCAGATGCTCGGCGGCGAGCTCGCCCGCGGTCGGGTTGTCGGCCTCGACCTGGTCGGCGGGAAAGTCGTCGAGCGTGCGGTGGACCAGCACGACGGGGATGCCGTGTCCGGCCGTGCGGTGCGCCAGCGGCTCGTCCTGAAGCGCCGAGGTGAACACGACCCCGTCGACACCCTCTCGGCGCAGCTGCGCGAGCCCCTCCTCCGCGGTCATCACGTCCGTGACCAGGGTCAGACGCATGCCCTGCTCGTGCAGGACGCGCTCCATCGCCTTGACCATGACCGGGTAGAACGGGTTCGTCAGATCTCGGATGACCACGCCGATCAGGCCGGAGCGTGAGCCCACGAGGCTGCGCGCGGCCTGGCTGGGCTGGAAGTCGTACTTGGCGACCACTTCGAGCACGCGGCGGCGCGTCTCGGGCGCGACGCTCCCGCCGTTCAGGACGCGGGAGACGGTCGACTGCGCCACTCCGGCCTCGCGGGCGATCTGCACGCTGGTGACGGTCGGCCGCCGCGCCATGTGTCCTTACCTCCGGGTCGGGTCGGGTCGAGGCAAGGATACGGATCGCCGGGCGCCGGAGGCATTCCACCTCCGGCACCCGGCGTCGGCGCGTCCGTCAGCCCTGAACGGTCTCCAGGAGCGCGGCCAGTCCGTCGGCGTAGATGCCGTGGAAGAGCTCCTCGGCCTCCGCGTCGCTCACTCCGGCTGGGGTGAACGAGCCGGACCACTCGACGCGGGAGGTGTCCGGACGGCCGGGGACGGCGTGCACCGTCAGGGTGGAGACGTAGCCGGTGACCGGGAACGGGGCCTGCTCGATGGCGTACGAGTAGGTGCGCGCGTCGTGGTCGAAGGCCTGGAGGCGCTCGACGATGACGCCGCCGTCCGCGTTGGTGAGGTGGCGTACGCGGCCGCCCTCACCGAGTTCGCTCTTCGGTATGTACGGGAGCCAGTCCGGCAGCGAGCCGAAGCCGCCGATGAGCCGCCAGACGCGGTCGGGGCTCCACGGGATGTCGAGGGATGCGGTGGTGGAAGCCATCGGGGGCCTCTCCTTCACAGTCAACTGGTGGGGTTTCAGGCGTTGTTCGGGAGCGGCGCGGCCGGGCTGACGAGGCCCTCGGCGCGCAGCTCGGTCCAGAACGCGGCCGGGATCTCCTCGGCGAGGGCGGCGGTGTCCTCGGCGATGCGGCTGGGGCGGGTGGCGCCGGGGATGACGGCGGCGGAGGCCGGGTGGGCCAGGGAGAACTGCAGGGCGGCGGACTTGATGCCGATGCCGTGCTTCTCGGTGAGGGCCTTGAGCCGGCCGACGCGCTCGATGATCTCCGCGGGCGCCTCCGCGTACTCGAAGTGGGTGCCGCCGGCGAGGATCCCGGAGCTGTAGGGGCCGCCGGCGACCAGGTCGACGCCCTGCTCCTGGGCCATCGGGAGCAGGCGCGTGAGGGCGTGCTCGTGGTCGAGGAGGGTGTAGCGGCCGGCGAGCAGGAAGCCGTCGGGCCGCGGCTCGTCGAGGGCGAGGGTCAGCTCGATGGGCTCGGTCTTGTTGACGCCGAGTCCCCAGGCCTTGATGACGCCCTCGTCGCGCAGCCGGGACAGGACGCGGAAGGCGCCGGTGCGGGCCTCCTCGAACTTCTGGATCCACTGGTCACCGTGGAAGTCCTGGGCGATGTCGTGGACCCAGACGATGTCGAGGCGGTCGGTGCCGAGGCGCTTGAGGCTGCCCTCGATGGAGCGCTCGGTGGCGTCGGCGGTCCACTCGTGGAGGATCTTGTTCGGGTTGCCGTGCTCGAACAGGCCGCCCTTCTCGCCGAAGTCGGGGACGTCCGTCTCGTGCTCGTCGAGGATGACGCGGCCGACCTTGGTCGACAGGACATAGGAGTCGCGCGGCTTGGTGGACAGGACCTCGCCCAGGCGCTCCTCGGCGAGGCCGGCGCCGTAGAAGGGGGCGGTGTCGAAGTAGCGGATGCCGTGGTCCCAGGCCGCCTCGACGGTGGCGCGGGCCTCGTCGTCGGGGATCGCGCGGAACATGTTGCCGAGGGGAGCGGTGCCGAAGCCGAGCCGGCCGGGGAGGAGGGACTTGATGCCCATGGAGCTCATTCCTTGCCTTGGTGCTGGTGTGCCTTGGTGCTGGTGCGTCTTGGTGCTGTACGCCTGCTGCTGCGTGCGCGGCTTTGCGGAGATTTCTTGTGTTTTCTCCTGCTCCGCGCCTCTTGCTCCTCCGAGGTTAGGATCGACGGGTAAGACTGTCCAAGACTCACTTGGACATACTTGAGTCCCCCGAGGTCCAACATGCTTGACCTGCGACAACTTCGCTATTTCGTGGCCGTGGCCGAGGAGGAGCACGTCGGCCGGGCCGCCGAACGGCTGCACATCTCGCAGTCGCCGCTGAGCCGGCAGATCGCCCAGCTGGAGAAGAACCTCGGCCTGACCCTGTTCGAGCGCAGCCAGCAGCGCATCCGGCTCACCTCCGACGGCCGCGTCTTCCTCACCGAGGCGACCGCCCTCCTGCGGCACGCCGCCCGCCTGGAGAACCTCGGCCGCCGCCTCGGCCGCGGCGAGGAGGGCGGCCTGTGCGTCGGCTACGTCGGCGACGCCATGCACACCGGCCTGCTGCCCAAGGCGCTGCGCTCCCTCAACGAGGACCGCCCCGGCATCCACGTCGCCCTCTACGACATGGCCGCGCACGAGCAGTTCGAGGGCCTGCGCCAGCGCAGCCTCGACATCGCCCTGGCCCCGGAGGCGCCGCCCGAGGACGATCCGGACCTGCGCAGCGCGCTCCTCCTGGAGGACCCGCTGCTCCTGGCCGTCCCCAGCACCCATCCGCTGGCGGGCGCGGCCGAGGTGCGGCCCGAGGACCTCGACGGCCTGCCGTGGGTCGCGGTCGAGGACGGCCAGGACCACGTCTGGCGGGACGACTTCATCGCGGCCTGCGCCGCCGCCGGGTTCACCCCGGACATCCGCTTCGAGGCGCCCGAACCGCTCACGGCGGTGGGTCTCGTGGCGTCGGGGCTCGGCATGGCGTTCGTCCAGCGGAGCATGCTGACCGGCCGCACGGCGGGGATCACCGTGCGCGAACTCCCCTGGTTCCAGCGGTCCGTTCGGCTGTGGGCCACGTGGCACCGGATCGACCTGCGGCCGGTCGTCGCGTCGTTCCGTACGACGGTGCTGGCCACCGGGGACGGGGAGTCCGACGACTGAGGTGCCGCCGGTCAACTACATGCCTCCGCACGGCAGTTGGGCGGCTCAGCGCAGCGGGTCGAACGCCGCCAGGTCCGTCCCCGGCTCCGCTCCGCGCGCAAGGCGGGCCGCGACCGAGCCCGCGTACGGGCCCATGGTGAGGCCGGACGCGCCGAGGCCGTTGACCACGACAAGACCGGGGACCTTCGGGACCGCGCCGAGCAGCGGGCGGATGTCGGGGCCCACCGGGCGGAAGCCGATGCGGGTCTCCACGTGCGTGGCGTCGGCGAGGCCGGGGGCGACCGCCAGCGCCTCGTCGAGCACCTCCTTCATCCCGGCCGCGGTGACCCGGTGGTCGAATCCGGCGCCGTCCTCGCGGGTGGCGCCGACCACGACCCGCGAGTCGTCGAAGGCCAGCAGGTAGTGCCGGGACAGCGGCAGCACGACCGGCCAGCTCACGGTGTCCGTGCCCGGCAGGCGCAGGTGCATGATCTGCCCGCGCTGCGGTGTGATCCGTACGTGCACGCCGAGCGGTTCGAGCAGTTCTGGCGCCCACGCACCGGCCGCCACGATCACCGAGTCCGCGCCGATGACCTCACCGTCGACCCGCACACCACGCACCGAGCCGCCGGGTCCGTCCGCGACGAGGACGGCCGTGCCCTCGACGATCCGGGCGCCGTGCCGCGCCGCCGCCCGGCACATCGCGTCCCGCACCAGGCGGCCGTCGAGGCGTGCCGCGCCGGGGATGTGCACGGCGGGGCCCTTGTGCCCGAGCGGCGGGAAGAGCTCGCGCGCCCGGCCCGCGTCGACCAGCTCCACGTCGCCCGCCAACGGGGCTCCTGCCGCACGCTCGGACACGCGCCGCAGCACGTCCTCCGCCTCGTCCTCGGTGGTGAGCCGCAGCGAGCCGACCTTCCGGTACCCGAGGTCGGTCTCCCCGTCGGCGGCGAGCGCCGCCCGCAGCTCCTCGTAGTACTCGGCGCCCGCGACCGCCATCCGGTACCAGTCCGGATCGTCGACCCGGGACGACCACGGGCAGATGATGCCGGCCCCCGCGGACGTCGCGCGCCCCGGGATCCGCGCGTCGACGAGGGTCACGTCGACCCCGCTCCGGGCCAGTTCGTACCCCGCTGCCGCACCGGCGACACCGCTGCCGACGACCACTGTGCGCATGCCCTGCTCCTCCTCCACGACGGAATCCCTGACCTGTACGTTCCTACATTCGGACGACGGTTCGGAGCCTGTAGGGACGCCCGGTAAACTCCCTCCACGTGACTGCGCCTGCAAAGCCCCGTATCCCGAATGTTCTCGCCGGCCGCTATGCCTCCGTCGAGCTCGCCACCCTCTGGTCCCCCGAGGAGAAGGTGAAGCTGGAGCGACAGCTCTGGCTCGCCGTGCTGAAGGCCCAGAAGGACCTCGGGATCGACGTCCCGGACGCCGCCATCGCCGACTACGAGCGTGTGCTCGACCAGGTCGACCTGGCCTCCATCGCCGAGCGCGAGAAGGTCACGCGGCACGACGTGAAGGCCCGCATCGAGGAGTTCAACGCGCTCGCCGGGCACGAGCAGGTCCACAAGGGCATGACGTCCCGCGACCTGACGGAGAACGTGGAGCAGCTGCAGGTCCGGCTGTCGCTGGAGCTGATCCGGGACCGCGCCGTCGCCGTCCTCGCGCGTCTGGGCAAGCTGTCCGGCGAGTACGCGGAGCTGGTCATGGCCGGCCGCTCGCACAATGTCGCCGCGCAGGCCACCACCCTCGGCAAGCGCTTCGCGACCGCCACCGACGAGCTGCTCGTCGCGTACGGCCGGGTCGAGGAGCTGCTGAACCGCTACCCGCTGCGCGGCATCAAGGGCCCGGTCGGCACCGCCCAGGACATGCTCGACCTGCTCGGCGGCGACGCCGACAAGCTGGCCGACCTGGAGCAGCGGATCGCCCAGCACCTCGGCTTCTCGCAGGCCTTCACCTCCGTCGGCCAGGTCTACCCGCGCTCGCTCGACTACGAGGTCGTGACCGCGCTCGTCCAGCTGGCCGCGGCCCCCTCGTCGACGGCCAAGACGATCCGTCTGATGGCCGGGCACGAGCTCGTGACCGAGGGCTTCAAGCCGGGCCAGGTCGGCTCCTCCGCGATGCCGCACAAGATGAACACCCGCTCCTGCGAGCGCGTCAACGGCCTCATGGTGATCCTGCGCGGCTACGCGTCGATGACCGGCGAGCTGGCTGGCGACCAGTGGAACGAGGGCGATGTCTCGTGCTCCGTGGTGCGTCGCGTCGCGCTGCCGGACGCGTTCTTCGCGCTCGACGGTCTGCTGGAGACCTTCCTGACGGTGCTCGACGAGTTCGGCGCCTTCCCGGCCGTCGTCGCCCGTGAGCTGGACCGCTACCTGCCGTTCCTCGCCACGACGAAGGTGCTCATGGCTGCGGTGCGGGCCGGTGTCGGCCGCGAGGAGGCCCACGAGGCGATCAAGGAGAACGCGGTCGCCTCCGCCCTCGCGATGCGCGAGCAGGGCGCCGAGCGCAACGAGCTGCTCGACAAGCTGGCCGCCGACTCCCGTATCCCGCTGGACCGGGCGCAGCTCGACGAGCTGATGGCGGACAAGCTGTCGTTCACGGGCGCCGCCGCCGGTCAGGTCGCGCAGATCGTGGCCCGCGTCGAGGAGATCGTGAAGCAGCACCCGGAGGCCGCCGGTTACACGCCGGGGGCGATCCTCTGACCCGCCTGTCCCAGGCCGACCTTGAGGCCGCTCGTGACCGTCTCGTTCCGGACGTCGTCACGAGCGGCCTTCGGGTTCTCTTCTGCGGGATCAACCCGGGCCTCATGACAGCCGCCACCGGCCACCACTTCGCCCGCCCCGGCAACCGCTTCTGGCCGGTCCTTCACCTCTCCGGCTTCACACCCCGGCAGCTGAAGCCGTCCGAGCAGCAGGAGCTCCTCTCGTACGGGCTCGGGATCACGAACGTCGTCGCGCGGGCCACTGCTCGGGCGGACGAGCTGAGCGCCGAGGAGTACCGGGAGGGCGGCCGGCTGCTGGAGGAGAGGGTCGGCGAACTGCGGCCGCGGTGGCTCGCCGTGGTGGGCGTGACCGCGTACCGGTCGGCCTTCGGTGAGCCCAAGGCGCAGATCGGCCCGCAGGAGCGGACGATCGGCGGAGCCCGGGTGTGGGCGCTGCCCAACCCCAGTGGTCTGAACGCCCATTGGACGGCGGCGACCATGGCGGAGGAGTACGCACGCCTCCGCGAGGCCGCCACCGACGCTTAGGTATTCAGCTCACGGCTTGCGGGCCACGACCCCGTACTGGGCGACCTGCGTGCCCTCCTCGTCGCGCCAGCGCGCGCACGAGACGAGGCCGGGCTCCACGAGCTCCAGGCCGTCGAGGAACGCCGCCACCTCGGCACCCGTGCGGGCGGTGATCGGCGGCTTCGCGTTCTCGTTCCAGAACGCCATGGCCTCCGTGTTGCCCTCGCCGCCCAGTTCGAGGGTGGGGTGGGTGAGGACGACGTAGCTGCCCGAGGGGACGGCGGCGACGAGCTCACGCACGATCGACGTGGCCTCATCCGTGTCGAGCACGAAGTTGAGGATGCCGAGCAGCATGACCGCGACCGGCTGCTCGAAGTCGAGGGTCTCGGAGGCCGCCTCGATGATCGCCCTCGGGTCGCGGGCGTCCGCGTCCACGTAGTTCGTCCGGCCCTCGGCGGAGCTGGTGAGCAGCGCGCGGGCGTGGGTGAGGACGATCGGGTCGTTGTCGACGTAGACGACGCGCGCGTCCGGAGCGATGCGCTGGGCGACCTCGTGCGTGTTCTCCACGGTCGGCAGGCCCGTGCCGATGTCGAGGAACTGGCGGATGCCCGCCTCGCCGGCGAGGAAGCCGACGGCGCGCCCCAGGAACGCGCGGTCGGCGCGGGCGACCTCGCCGATGCTCGGGTACATGGACGTCACCATGTCGCCGACCTTCTCGTCGACCTCGTAGTGATCCTTGCCGCCCAGCCAGTAGTTCCACACGCGCGCGTTGTGCGCGATGTGGCTGGAGATCCGCCCCTCCGGCCCGGACCCGTCGGTGTCAGTCATGCGATCTCCCTCATACGTTGCTGGGCTCCACTCAAGATCCCATCTTGGCACGGGAGTTCGATGATGCGCGCGAGGACCCCGCGTCTCTACGCGTCTCTACGCGTCCCTGCGCCGCACCGCCCACCATCCGGCGAGCAGCGCGGCCGCCGCCCACAGCGCGGTCACGGCGAGCCCGGCCCAGGGGCCGAGGGAGCCCTCGGCGTGCTGGTGGAGGATCTGCTGGCCCGCACGGTCGGGCAGGAAGTCGGCGACCGAACCCGCGACGTCCCCGATCACGAAGGACACGATCAGCAGGAACGGCACGAGGATGCTCAGCACCGCCACCGCACTGCGCAGCACGGCCGTCAGCCCCGCCGCGAGCAGCGCCATCAGCGCCAGATACACCCCGCCGCCGACGCAGGCCCGCAGCGCCCCCGGGTCGCCGAGGCCGAGCGTGTACGGGCCCATGAACGCCTGGCCGACGAGGAACGCGGTGAAGGTCGTGAGCAGGCCGACGACGAGCCCGCAGCCGCCGATGACCGCCGTCTTCGCGGCGTAGAAGAGGTTCCGGTTCGGCACGGCGGCGAGCGAGACGCGCAGCGCGTTGTTCAGGTACTCGGAGGAGACGGCCGTGGCGCCGAAGGCGAGCACCGCGATCTGGCCGAAGTTGAGGGCGTAGAACGCCTCGAAGAGGAGGTCGCCGCCGTTGCCGGCCTCTTCCTGGCCGATCGTGGCGAACGTGAGGGTCGTGATGGCGAGGGTCGCGACGAAGACGGCGAGCAGCGAGCCGAAGCTGCCGCGCAGCGATCTGACCTTGATCCACTCGGAGTGCAGTACGGCGACGGTCGACGTGGCGGGCGGCGTGGCGGGCGTGGTGGACACGGCGGTCATGGTCAGGCCTCCTGGAGGGGCGCAGCGGCGAACTCGGCGTCGTTCGCGGTGAGGGCGAGGTAGGCCTGCTCCAACGAGGCCTGTTCGTCGGCGAGTTCGAGGACGGGCACGCCCTCGGCGGCGGCCAGCGCGCCCACGTCGGCGGCGGTGACGCCCTCCACGTCGCAGCGGCCGTCGTCGGCGAGCGTCACCGTGTGTCCCGCGCGCGCGAGTGCGGCGCGCAGCCGGGCGGGGTCCGTGGAGCGCACCCGTACGCGGCGTGCGCTGTGCGCGGCGATGAAGTCCGGCATCGGGGTGTCCGCGAGGAGCCGCCCGCGGCCGAGGACGACGAGGTGGTCGGCGAAGGTCGCGGTCTCGTTCATGAGGTGGCTGGAGACCAGCACCGTGCGTCCGGCGCGCGCGAGGTCGCGCAGCAACTCCCGGATCCAGATGATGCCTTCGGGGTCGAGCCCGTTCGACGGCTCGTCGAGCAGCACGACTTCGGGGTCGCCGAGGAGCGCCGCCGCGATGCCGAGGCGCTGCCGCATGCCGAGCGAGAACGTCTTGACGCGCTTCTTCGCCACGGATGCGATCCCGGCCTGTTCCAGCACCTCGTCGACCCGCCGCGCCGGGATCCGGTTGCTGACGGCGAGCGCCCGCAGGTGCTCCCGCGCGGTGCGGGAGCCGTGCGCCGCCTGCGGGTCGAGCAGCGCGCCCACCACGCGCAGCGGTTCGTCGTACGTGGCGTACGGGCGGCCTCCGATGAGCGCGGTCCCGGAGGTGGGGCGGTCGAGGCCGAGGGCGAGGCGCATCGTGGTGGACTTGCCGGCGCCGTTCGGGCCGAGGAAGCCGGTGACGCGGCCGGGTCCGACCTGGAAGGTCAGCCCGTCGACGGCGCGCGTCGTGCCGTACTCCTTGGTGAGGTCCTGGACGTCGATACTGGTCATGGCCTCAGAATCGTCCGCGTCAGGGTGCTCGGGCCTCCCCCGCCCGGGGAGTTCGCCTCCCCCGTGCGGGGGAGCCGTCGGGCGCGGGGCGGCTGGCACGATGACGGTATGCCCCGCTTCCTGAGGCCGCTCGCGCGCGCGGTCACGTACACCCGCTGGCTGCATCTGCTGTGCTCGTCGGTGATCGCCTTCGTGTTCGCGATGGTCTACCCGGGGCTCTCCTCTCCGTCCATGGGTGACTGGGCACTCGTCTACGTGACGCCCGTGCCGCTGCTCCTGTTGCTCGGTTCGATTCCGGTGATCCGGCGCTCGGAGGGGCTGCAGGCCCGGATGATGCTGTTTCCGGGGAAGCACGCGCGCGGGGCCGATCACGCGGGCGGGACCGATCACGTGCGTGGGGCCGACACCGGCGCGGAGCGCGAGATCTCGGTCGCGCCCTCGGCGTCGTGGCGGGACCGCGGCCGCACGTCGGCATGGATGGTGTTCCGACTGTTCCTGGGGCTCACGGTCGGCCTGTTCTCGGGCCAAGTGGCTTCTGTGACCCTGGAGTTGCTGGGCACGGCCATGGGCATGCGGCCCGAATCGTTCTCGGCGATACCCGTGCCGGAGACACCCTGGTTGTGCGCGGTGGCGATCCCCTTGGTCCTGGTGTTCCTGGTGTACGTGGTGGCGGGCGCGGGGTGGCTGACGGCCCGCACGGCTCTGGTACTCCTCGGCCCGTCCGGGGCGGAGCGGCTCGCCGCGCTGGAGGAGCGCACCGAACAACTCCTGGAGCGCAACCGCATCGCCCGCGAACTGCACGACTCCATCGGCCATGCGCTCACCGTCGCCGTGGTGCAGGCGGGTGCGGCGCGGGCGGCCGGCGATCCGGCGTTCACCGACCGGGCCCTCGGCGCCATCGAGGAGACCGGCCGGGCCGCCCTGGAGGAGCTGGAGCGGGTGCTCCTGGTGCTGCGCGAGGCGGAGCAGCCGGTGGGCAGCCGCCCGACCCTCCAGGAGGCGGACCGACTGCTCGACTCGGCGCGGGCCTCCGGGGCGAAGGTGGAGGTGACGGTGTCGGGCCCGCTGGAGACGGTGCCGGGGCCGGTGTCCCGCGAGGGCTACCGCATCCTTCAGGAGGCGCTCACGAACGTGCTGCGGCACTGCGGAACCGTGCCGGTCACCGTGACCCTCCAGGTCGCGAACAAGCACCTCGTCCTGGAGGTGCGCAACCCGCTGCCGCCTGAACGAGGATCCGGGCACGGCGGCACGGGAAGCGGCCTGCGCGGCGTCCGGGAGCGCGCGGCACTGCTCGGCGGGCACGCGCACACGGGCCCGTTCGACGACGAGTGGCAGGTGCACGTCGAACTGCCGGTCGCCTGATACGTCGCGTGATCTAGTCTGGCGGCGTGCCGCTCACCGTTCTGCTCGTAGACGACGAACCGCTGGTCCGCGCGGGCCTGCGCGCGGTGCTCGAAGCGCAGCCGGACATCACGGTGGTGGGCGAGGCGGCGGACGGCGCCGCGGTCGTGCCCCTGGTCCGTGAGCTGCGGCCCGACGTGGTCGCCATGGACGTCCGGATGCCGCTGCTCGACGGGATCGAGGCCACGCGCGCGGTGCTGCGCGGCGCGGAGCGGCCGCCGAAGATCCTCGTGATCACCACGTTCGAGAACGACGAGTACGTGTACGGGGCGCTGCGCGCGGGCGCCGACGGGTTCCTCCTGAAGCGGGCACGCCCCGAGGAGATCGTGCACGCGGTGCGCCTCGTCGCGGCGGGTGAGTCGCTCCTGTTCCCGGCCGCGGTCCGCAAGTTGGCGGCGGAGTACGGGAGTTCGGCGGCCCGTGCGGCTCTGGAGCGCGCGGCGCTGACCGAACGCGAGGAGCAGGTGCTGCGGCTCATGGCGCGCGGCCTGTCGAACGCGGAGATCGCCGCGGACCTCGTCGTCGGCACCGAGACGGTCAAGTCCCACGTGAGTGCCGTGCTGACGAAGCTGGGCGCGCGGGACCGGACGCAGGCGGTGATCGCGGCGTACGAGTCGGGGTTCGTGGCGCCGGGTTGAGGCCCGACCCGCACCGTTGTCGAGGCCCGACCTGCACCGTTCCGGGCGCGCCCGGCTGAGCACCGTACGTCACAGAGGTGCACCCGACTCTCGCCGGTGTCGGCGGCTGCGGGTACCATCCGGCGAACACGCGCGACTGCGGGGAGGACGACGGTGGGGCGGCTGACCGGCGGAGACCCCTCTCTGCTCAGGCGGATCAATTCCGCGGTGGTGCTGCACGCGCTGCGTTCCACCGATTTCGCGACGCTCACCGAGGTCACCCGCGTCACCGGCCTGTCCCGGCCCACCGTGGAGGGCGTCGTCGAGGGGCTCATCGTGGCCGGGCTCGTCGTGGAGACCACGGTCGAGGAGCCGGGCGCGCGGCGGCAGGGCCGGCCCGCGCGCAAGTTCCGCTTCCGGGCCGAGGCCGGGCATCTGCTCGGCCTGGAGATCGGCGCGCACCGGGTGACCGCGGTGCTCTCGGCGCTCGACGGCAGGGTGCTCGGTTCGGCGTCCAAGGAGGTCGACGAGGCCGCGTCGGTGGACGAGCGGCTCGAAAAGCTGCGCGGCACCGTCGCCGATCTGCTGCGCCGCGCGGGCGTCGCCCGTGGCTCGCTGTGGGCGGTCGGCGTCGGCAGCCCGGGGATCGTGCAGGCGGACGGGACGGTGCGGCTCGGCACCGCGCTGCCGGGCTGGACCGGGCTTCCGCTCGGCGAACGACTGCGGCGCTCCTTCAAGTGCCCGGTCCTCGTGGAGAACGACGCGAACGCGGCGGCCGTGGCCGAGCACTGGCAGGGCGCCGGGGCGGAGACCGACGACATGGTGTTCGTCCTCGCCGGGCTGAGTCCCGGGGCCGGCGCCCTGATCGGCGGCCGCCTGCACCGTGGCTTCGGGGGCGCCGCCGGGGAGATCGGCGCGCTGCACCTGCTGGGCCGCGAGGTGCGGCCCGAGGCGCTGCTGTCCACCACGGGCGAGCCGCTGCACCCGCTGGACGAGCTCGCCGTGGCGCATGTGTTCACGCTGGCGCGCGAGGGCGACGACCGGGCGTCCGCCGCGGTCGAGCGGTTCCTTCAGCGGCTCGTGCACGATGTCGCGGCGCTGGTGCTCGCGCTCGATCCGGAGCTGGTCGTCGTGGGCGGCTGGGCCGCGGGGCTCGACGGCGTACTCGAACCGCTGCGGCGGGAGCTCGAGCGCTACTGTCTACGGCCCCCGCGGGTGGCGTTGTCGACGCTGGGCGAGGCGGCGGTGGCCACGGGGGCGCTGCGGCTCGCGCTCGACCATGTGGAAGAGGAACTCTTCGCTACGGAAAGCACGGTTACGGCCCGCCGGTAGGCACCGGCGGGCGGCGCGCCGGAGCCCACATCATTACGAAGCCCGAGCCTTACGAAACCGAGCCCTACGAAGCGAAGCCGAGCCCTACGAAGCCCGCGTCTGCGGAGCGTGGTGGATCTCCACGCCCGCCGTGTCACCGAAGGTGAGCCGGCAGGTGTCCGCGCGGTAGGTCGCCACCGAGACGGCGGCGGTCGCCCCGCGGCTGAAGTAGCGGGTCGTGACGACGAGGACCGGGGCGCCGGGCAGCCGGTCGAGCTCCTTCGCGTCGTCGGCGCGCGCCGAGCCCAGCTCGACCGCGCGGTCCTCCCCGTCGAGCCCGAGGCGCTGCAGCTCGCGCACGACCGCACGCGCGCGTGCGGCGCCGGACGCGGCGTCGATGGCCGTCAGGTCGGGGGCCGAGCCCACGGGGACGTACAGCAGCTCGGCGGCGACCGGCTGGCCGTGCGAGACCCGCGTGCGGCGCAGGACGTGCACTTCCTCGTCCGGCGCGGTCTCCAGGGCCGCGGCGACGGCGCCCGGCGGAACCTCGAACGTGGAGTCGACGGCCTGCCACGCGTCCGCGCTGCCACCCGGCCAGTCCCGGTCGTTCGACGCGACGGCGACGCCCATGCGGGGCGGCGCGACCGTGGTACCGACGCCGCGGCGGCGCTGCAGCCGGCCTTCCAGCTCCAGCTGCTCCAGGGCCTGACGGAGGGTGGCGCGGGCGACGCCGAAGCGGGCCGCGAGGTCCCGCTCGTTCGGCAGGATCTCGCCCACCGCGAACTCGGAGTCGAGCGCATCGGTCAGCACGGTCTTCAGGTGCCAGTACTTCGGCTCCGGAGCCGCTTCCAACTGCGTGGTCCCCACCCTGTCCTCCGCAACAGCCGCGCCCTGGCAGGTTTTTATCGCCCTTGTTTATTAAAGGTTCCTGCCTTATCCCTGCGAGCGTAGGACTGCTCTCGGAACTTGGTCAATACCAATCGGCGTCCGGTTCTCACAGGGCGGAACGCGGCGCACACAGGGCGGAACACGGAAGGCCCGCCCCCGTTTGCGCAACGGGAGCGGGCCTTGACCAGGTGTGCGGAGCGGCGGCTAGCCGAGCCCTCCGAGCTTGTCCGGGTTGCGCACGATGTAGATCTGCTGGATCCGGCCTTCGCCCAGGCCGAGTTGGAGGACGGCGTCCGGCTTGCCGTCCACGGTGACGAGCACGCCGAGCGTTCCGTTGAACTCCACGATGTCCAGCTCGAAGCCCTCGGCGCCGCCCTGTCGCACGGCGCCCTGCACGAACCGGCCCACCTTGTCGGCGCTCTCGATGACCCGCAGCGGCGCCCTGGCCTTGCCGCCGCTGTCGCCCACGAGCTGGGCGTCCGGGGCGAGCATGGCCATCAGCCCTTCGAGGTCGCCCTCGGTGGCGGCGGCCAGGAAGCGCTCGGTGAGGTCGCGCTGCTGGACCGGGTCGACGTCGAAGCGGGGCCGGCGCTCGTCCACGTGCTTACGCGCGCGCGTCGCGAGTTGCCGCACGGCGGCCTCGCCGCGCTCCAGCGTGCCGGCGATCTCCGCGTAGGAAAGACCGAAGGCCTCCCGCAGCACGAACACCGCCCGCTCCAGCGGCGAGAGGGACTCCAGGACGACGAGGACCGCGAGCGACACGGAGTCGGCGAGCACGGCCTGTTCGGCGGTGTCGGGCACCGTGGGCCCGAAGTCGGTGACGAGCGGTTCTGGCAGCCACGGCCCTACGTAGGACTCGCGGCGCGCCTGGGCCTGCCGCAGCCGGTCGATGGCGAGCCGGGTGGTGATGCGCACCAAGTAGGCGCGCGGTTCACGGACGTCGGCCCGGTCCGCGCGGGACCAGCGCAGCCAGGCGTCCTGCACCACGTCCTCCGCGTCGGCTACCCGGCCCAGCATGCGGTAGGCCACGCCCATGAGGACGGAGCGGTGCTCTTCGAAGTCATCGATCTCTGTGTCGGTGGCCACCCACCCATCCCATAGGACGCGTCGGGCGCTGTCCAGCGGGCGCCCCGCCGCTTCGGTTCGGCTGTGCCCCTTGAACTGCGGGCTACTGAGCGGTAATTGTTGCTGACAAGGAGTCTAAGGAGACCGTCGCGGCGTGGCGGGGACAGGGAGCGAGCGACATGGTGACAGAGGCGTCCTTCAGCATCGAGAGCGCCGGAGGGACCCACACCGTGCGCCTCGCGTACGAGCGCGCGGGCACCGGTGAGCCGCTGCTTCTGCTGCACGGGATCGGGCACCACTGGGAGGCCTGGCAGCCGGTGCTGCCGATCCTCGCGGCGGAGCGGGACGTGATCGCGGTGGATCTGCCGGGGTTCGGGAAGTCGCCCGCGCTGCCGGACGGGCTCGCGTACGACCTGGCGGGCGTGGTCCCCGTCCTCGACGCGTTCTGCCGCCACATAGGGGTCGAGCGGCCGCATGTGGCGGGGAACTCGCTGGGCGGGCTGCTCGCCCTCGACCTCGGCCGGGAGAAGCTCGTACGGTCCGTCACGGCCCTCTCCCCCGCCGGGTTCTGGTCCGGGGCCGAGCGGCGCTACGCCTTCGGGACGCTGCTCGCGATGCGGGCCGGCGCGCGGGCCATGCCGGTGCCGGTGATCGAGCGGCTCTCCCGCTCCGCGGCGGGGCGCGCGGCGCTCACCAGCACCATCTACGCGCGGCCCGGCCGCCGTTCACCCGAGGCGGTCGTCGCGGAGACGCTGGCCCTGCGGGAGGCCACCGGGTTCCGGGAGACGCTGGAGGCCGGTCGTTCGGTGCTGTTCCGGGACGACATCCAGGAGCTGCCGGTCACGATCGCGTGGGGCACCAGCGACCGTCTCCTCGTGCGCCGCCAGGGCATCCGCGCCAAGCACGTCATCCCGGGGGCCCGCCTGATCAAGCTTCCCGGCTGCGGGCACGTCCCGATGAACGACGATCCGGCGCTCGTCTCGCGGGTGATCCTCGACGGGAGCCGGTGAGGCGACAGCCGCTGAACGGCGCGCGAACACACCCGAGCCCAGGGCGACACCGGCGGCGACGAGCACGCTGCCCGCGCCCTGGGCGATGCCGTACGTCCCGGAGCCGACCAGCGGCGCGGTGCAGGCCGCCGCGACGGGGATGAGCCCGGAGAACAGCGTGGCCCGCTCGGCGCCGATCCGCTGCATGCCCATGTACCAGCACACGAAGCCGACGACCGTGACGACCACGGCCTGCCACGCCAGGGCCGCGAACTCGGCGCCGTCCGGCCTGCGCAGCCAAGCACCGCCGTCCACGACGATCCCCACGACGGCGGCCTCCAGCGCGGCGATCCCGCACACCGTGCAGGCCAGCAGCCGGGGGCCGAGCGGGCGCAGCACCGGCACGGCGAGCACCGCGAACCCGACCTCGCCCGCGAGGGCACATACGGAGAAGGCGATCCCGGCGACGTCCGTACGCCCCCACCCTTGAACCGTCAGGGCCCCGGCCGCCACGAGCAACGCCCCGTACAGCACGGCCCGTTGGGGCCGCACCCCGCTCAACAGGGGCACCAGGACGGCGACGACCACGGGCGCGCATCCTACGAAGACGCCGGGTACCGCGGGTTCGGCGGAGCGTTCCGCGGCGAGGACCGCGAGGTTGAAGCCGACCATGCCGACGGCGGCGAGCAGCGCGAGCCGGCCCCACTGGCGCGGCGTGAGCCGCCGCAGCGGGCGCAGGCCGCCCCTCCCGAGCAGCGGCAGGAGCAGCAGGCACGCGACGGCGTAGCGGATGAACTGGCCGCCGGCGTACGGGTAGTGGCCCAGGACGCTGTTGGCGGTGAAGGAGCCGCCGACGAGGACGCAGGCGAGGGTGGCGAGCAGGGAGCCTCGGAGTGAAGTGGCGTTCATGGAGGCGACGTTAGGGACGGCGGGTGGTCCGTCACGAGGTCCATTCGCGCGGCCGTATCGGGGACCAATCGCGGAGCGGTCAGGGACCGACCAGGGGCCAATCAGGGGCCGCTCAGGGTCCAATCAGGAGCCATTCAGGGACCCGTCACGGACACCCGGGAGGTCACCGTAGGGTCCCGGTATGACACAGCCGCCCGCCCCGGAAGGCCGCGAATCACCCACCCCTGCCTGGGAATTGCTGCTGCCCGCCTCGTCCGCCCCGGCACGCGCGCGTGGTCGTGCCCTCCAGTCCGCACTGCGGGAGGCGGTGCGTTCGGGGCGGCTCGCGCCCGACACCCGGCTGCCGTCGAGCCGGGATCTGGCGCGGGACCTCGGGGTGTCGCGGGGTCTTGTCACGGAGGCGTACGAGCAGTTGACCGCCGAGGGGTATCTGCGCGCCGGGCGGGGCGCCGGGACGTGGGTGGGTGAGGCGGCGCGGGCGGCCGCGCCGGGCGCGAGCGATCTGGCGCCACGCCCTTCGACCGGCGCCCGGGCCGACTTCGTCGCAGGATCACCGGACCTGTCGCTGTTCCCGCGCGCGGCGTGGTCGGCGGCGCAGCGGGCGGTGCTCCTCGACCTTCCGCACCACACCCTCGGCTACCCCGACCCGCGCGGCCTCCCGCGCCTGCGTACGGCCCTCGCCGAGCTGCTCGTCCGGCGGCGCGGTGTGGTGGCGGACCCGGAGCGGATCATCGTGTGTTCCGGGGTGACGCAGGCGGTGACGCTGCTCGGCATCGTGCTCCGCGCGCGGGGGCAGCACGCCATCGGCGTGGAGAACCCCGGCAGCCCGCAGTTCGAGGACCTGTTCGCGACGGTGGGCTCGCGGGCGGTGCGCCTGCCGATGGACGAGGAGGGGCTCGCCATGGGCCCTCTGCGTGAGTCCGGGGTCCGCACGGTGATCACCACTCCGTCGCACCACTTCCCGTCGGGCATCGCGTACTCGGCGCGCCGCAGGACACAACTCCTCGCCTGGGCCAGGCGGGTGGGCGGTCTGGTCGTGGAGGACGACTACGACGGCGACTTCCGCTACGACCGCGCACCCGTGGGCGCGCTGCAAGGGCTCGACCCCGAGCACGTCGCGTACACCGGATCGGTGAGCAAGTCGCTGGCGCCGGGGCTGCGGCTCGGCTGGCTGATCGTGCCGGACGCGCTGACCGACGACGTCGTCGCACGCAAGCGCTACATGGACCTCGGCAACCCGGCCCTCGACCAGGCGGTGCTCGCCCGCTTCGTCGAGCGCGGCGATTACGACCGCCACCTGCGCCGCTGCCAACGCGCGTACAAGGAACGCCGCGACGCCCTGGTGGCGGCGCTGCACGAGCACCTGCCCGGCACCGAGGTCTCCGGCATCGCGGCGGGCCTGCACGCCATCGCCACGCTCCCCGACCGCTTCGGCCCGCATCAGCAGCTCCTGGACCGCTTCTCGGCCGCCGGGGTGTCCGTCCGCCCGCTCGGCCACTACGGAGGCGGCACGAGCGGCGGACTGTCCCTGGTGATCGGCTACGCGCAGCTGTCCCCGGCCCGTATCACCGAAGGGGTACGCCTACTGGCGCACGCCGCCCTGCGCGCCAGGTTCCCTTGATGGTGGGGACAGTTGTTCACTTGGGGTTCGTGTGCGCGCCGTGGCACCGCAGTAGGAGTGGCAGCGCGGCGCCGCGTGCAGGCCAAGGCACCGCGCTGTCGTCGAGACCGTCACTGGAGGCGTCCATGTCAGACCGTCCGCAAACTTCCAAGCCCGGCCGCCGCGGGGTGCTGCGCGGTGCGCTCGCCACGTCGGCGGCGCTGGCCCTTCCGGCGATCGGCGGGGCCGCCGCGCCCGCGTTCGCACTCTCCGGGCGTCCGAAGGCCGGCTGGGGCGTCCAGGCGGGTGACGTGGGCGCGCACTCGGGCCTCGTGTGGGTGCGCTCCGACCGGCCCGCGCGGATGGTCGTGGAGACCTCGGCCACCGAGTCGTTCAAGAAGGTGAACAGATGGCGGGGGCCGCTGATCGGCCCCGACACCGACTTCACCGGGACGACCCGGCTGCGCGGCCTGCCGCCCGGCGAGCAGATCCACTACCGCGTGCGGCTCGCCGACCCGGACGACCCGCGGCGCACCGGCGAGCCCGTGGCGGGGACCTTCCGTACGGCGTCCGTGTCGCGCCGGGACGGGGTGCGGTTCCTGTGGTCCGGGGACATCGCGGGGCAGGGCTGGGGCATCAACCCGGACCGCGGCGGCTACCGCGTGTACGAGGACATGCGCGCCCTCGACCCCGACTTCTTCCTGTGCAGCGGCGACAACATCTACGCCGACGGCCCGATCCTGCCCAGCGTGACGCTGCCGGACGGGCGGGTGTGGCGCAATGTGACCACCGAGGAGAAGTCCAAGGTCGCCGAAACTCTCGCCGAGTTCCGTGGCGCGTTCCGCTACAACCTGCTCGACGAGAACCTGCGCCGCTTCAACGCCCAGGTCCCCACCATCACGCAGTGGGACGACCACGAGGTGCACAACAACTGGTACCCCGGCCAGATCCTCAGCGACGAGCGCTACACCGAGAAGAACGTCGACGTGCTGTCGGCCCGCTCGCTGCGCGCGTTCAGCGAGTACTTCCCGGTCTCGACGCTGCCGCCGGGTGACGCCGACGGCCGGGTGTACCGGGTGCTGCGGCAGGGGCCGCTGCTCGACGTGTTCGTGCTCGACATGCGGACGTATCGCAACGCGAACTCGCCGGGGCGGCAGGCCGACGACACGACCGGGATTCTCGGGGCCGAGCAGCTCGCGTGGCTGAAGCGGGAGTTGTCGCGCTCGCGCGCCGTGTGGAAGGTGATCGCCTCCGACATGCCGCTGGGCCTCGTCGTCCCGGACGGCAGCGCGAACTTCGAGGCGGTGGCGCAGGGGGACCCCGGCGCGCCGCTCGGCCGCGAGTTGCAGCTCGCCGAGCTGCTGCGGCACATCAAGCACGAGCGGATCACCGGCACCCTGTGGCTGACGACCGATGTGCACTACACGTCCGCGCAGCACTACGAGCCGTCGAACGCGGCGTATCAGGACTTCGAGCCGTTCTGGGAGTTCGTGTCGGGGCCGCTCGCGGCGGGCGGGTTCAAGGCGCTGAAGCTGGACGGGACGTTCGGCCCGCGGCAGGTCTTCATCAAGGCGCCGGACCGCAACAACACCTCGCCGGCCGAGACCCCGCCGTACTTCGGGGAGGTCGAGATCGACGGCGGTAGCGGGGAACTCACCGTACGGCTGCGACAGGAGGGCGGCGACGTGCTGTTCTCGCAGACGTTGCAGCCGGGACGGGTGGGACAGTGACCCGTCGGCCACCCAGCACCCAAAATCCGACATAAGCACGCTTAACCCGTCGGTCACAAAGCGTTTGTGATCACGCAACACCGGTCCTGCACAGTGGATGCATGACTAATGAGACGCATGTTGTCGCTGTTGTCCTGTGCTGCGCCGCGGCCCTGCTCGCCACGTCCGCCGCCGGGTTCCGATTGCTCTGGTCACGACGCCAGGAGCACGCGCCACCCACGGCGGATACCGGCGCCCGGCCGCCCGCCTCCCCGGAGGCCGCGGCCGGGCCGCTCGACCCGGCGAGCAGCACGCTGTGGCGGATGCGGACGACCGTGCGCGACGAGCCGGGGTCGCTGGCCGCACTGTGCACGGTCCTCGCCCACGAGCGGGTCGACATCCTGAGCCTCCAGACGCACCCGCTCGCCGAGGGCACCGTTGACGAGTTCCTGCTGCGGACGCCCGAGGAGCTGACCTCGGGCGCGCTGACCGAGGCCGTCGCGGGCGCGGGCGGCGCCAACACCTGGGTCGAGCGGGCGGACGCCCACGACCTGGTGGACGCCCCCACCCGCGTCCTCGGTCTCGCCACCCGCACGGCCCTCGACGCCGCCGAACTCCCGCTCGCCCTGCGCCAGTTGCTGGGGCGCTGCACAATCAAGTCGCTGCCGGCGAAGGCGGCCACCGCCGCCGGCGGCGCGCCGGTCGAGGGCGGCTTCGACGACACCGCGCTGCGGCTGCGCACCCCGGAGGGCGGGATGATCACGGTGGAGCGGCCGTATCTGCCGTTCACGCCCACCGAGTTCGCGCGCGCCCGCGCCCTCGTGGAGCTGGACACCCGGCTCGGCCCGCGCGTGCCGAACGGCGAGGACGTCCTGACGCTGCCCGAGGGCAACGACATCACCGTGCGGCGCGCCGACAGCGGCGACCTCGCCCTGTCGAGGGCGATGCACGAGCGGTGCTCCCCGGCCACGCTGGCCCGCCGCTACCACGGGCCCGTCGCCGACGCGGACCGCTATCTGAACCACCTGCTCAGCCCGCGCCACGGCCGCACCCTCGCCGCACAGACGGCCTCCGGCCGGATAGTCGCCCTCGGACACCTGCTGTGGGACGGCGACGAGACCGAGGTCGCGCTGCTCGTGGAGGACGACTGGCAGCGCCGCGGCATCGGCGCCGAACTCCTCGGCCGCCTGGTCTCGATGGCCGTCGAGGCGGGCTGCGCCAGCGTGTACGCGGTGACGCAGTCGGCCAACACGGGCATGGTCGCGGCGATGCGCGGCCTCGGCCTGCCCCTCGACTACCAGATCGAGGAGGGCACGCTGGTGATCACCGCCCGGCTCGATGCGGCACCGGTGGCGTCCCTGCTTCCGTCCGCGCTTCCGACCGCGCACGAGGACGAGTACGGGCGGGCCGAGCAGCCGCAGTGACGCGGGGGCCTGCCGGGCGGCCCAACGCCCGGTCCAGGTCCGCCCACAGGTCCTCGACGTCCTCCAGGCCGACCGAGAGCCGCAGCAGCCGGTCGACGACGCCCGCCGCCCTGCGGTCGTCGGCGGCGACCACGCGGTGGCTGATCGAGGCCGGGTGCTGGATCAGTGAGTCGACGCTGCCGAGGCTGACCGCCGGGGTGATCAGTTCGACCCCGGCGGTCACCGCGTGCGGGTCGCCCGCCACCTCGAAGGCGACCATGGCGCCGCCGATCCGCGGGTAGTGGACGCGGGTGACACGCGGGTCCCCCGCCAGCCGCCGGACGAGTTCCGCGGCCGTCGCGGAAGCGGCCCGCACCCGTACCGGCAGGGTCGACAGGCCGCGCAGCAGCAGATAGCCGGCGAGCGGGTGCAGCACCCCGCCGGTCGCGAACCGCACCTTGCGCAGCTCCCGCGCGAACGCCTCGTCGCAGGCCACGACGCCGCCGAGGACGTCCCCGTGTCCGCCGATGTACTTCGTGGCGCTGTGCAGGACGAGCCGGGCGCCGTTCTCGACCGGGCGCTGGAGTACGGGCGTCGCGAACGTGTTGTCGACGAGCAGCGGCACCGATCCGCAGGCGTGCGCGACGGCCGCGAGATCGACCTCCGCGAGCGTCGGGTTGGCCGGCGACTCCACCAGGACGAGCCCGGTGTCGGGCCGTATCGCGTCGCCGATCCCGGCGGGGTCGACCCACGTCACCTCCGAGCCGAGCGCGCCCGCCGTCAGCAGGTGGTCGCTGCACCCGTACAGCGGGCGGACCGCGACGACATGGCGCAGGCCCGCCGCGACGCGTGCGAGGAGCACGGCCGTCAGCGCCGCCATGCCGCTCGCGAAAGCGACCGCGCTGTCCGTGCCCTCGAGGCGGGCGAGGGCGGTCTCGAAGCGGGCGACGGTCGGGTTGCCGAGGCGGCCGTAGACGGGCGGCCCGCCGTCGAGGGCGCCGTCGGCGGCGAACGCGTCGACGCGGGCCGCCTCCGCGCGGGTGTCGGCGGACGGGTAGGTGGTGGACAGGTCGAGGGGCGGGGCGTGCAGTCCGAGGGCGGCGAGGTCGTCGCGGCCCGCGTGCACGGCCTCGGTGGCGAAGGCGCGGGTGCGGGCCCCGCTCGTGTCCCAGTGCGTATCCATGACCGGCATCCTGAACAACGGGCGGGGTCGGTGGTTCAACTCCCGTGCTACGTTCGCCGGATGACCGACTCCGTCGTACTCGATCCGGTCGACCTGGACATACTGCGGCTCTTGCAGAACGACGCCCGCACCACCTACCGGGATCTGGCGGCGCAGGTCGGTGTCGCGCCCTCCACCTGCCTGGACCGGGTGAACAGGCTGCGGCGCGGCGGCGTCATCCTCGGGCATGTGCTGCGGCTCGACCCGGCGAAGCTGGGGCGCGGCCTGGAGGCGCTGCTGTCGGTGCAGGTGCGCCCGCACCGCAGGGAGCTCGTCGGGCCGTTCGTCGAGCGGGTCCGGGCCCTGCCCGAGGCGCGCACCGTGTTCCATCTGACCGGCCCCGACGACTACTTGGTGCACGTCGCCGTCCGCGACATGGCGGACCTCCAGCGCCTTGTGCTCGACTCGTTCACCGCGCGCCCCGAAGTGGCACGCGTCGAGACCCGGTTGATCTTCCAGCAGTGGGAATGCGGGCCACTGCTTCCGCCCGCGGCGAATCATGGTGACGCGACCCCATGACTCGTACGAGGATGTGTCGCATGCCACACATCCCGAACTCTCAGCACTCCGCAGCCCTACTGCCCCGGCAGATCGCCGATGCCTACGTCGACGAGATGGTCGCCCTCGACCCCGTGGAGGGCACCTTCCTGGGCGTCCGGGAGGCCCACAGCAAGCTGCCCGACCTGTCTCCCGCCGGCCTCACCGCCGTCGCGGACCTCGCGCGCGAGACCCTCGCGAGGCTCGACGAGGCGGAGCGCGCGCCCGGCGCCGACAGCGACGTCGAGCGGCGCTGCGCCCGGCTGCTGCGCGAGCGCCTGACCGCCGCGCTCGCGGTGCACGAGGCGGACGAGCACCTGCGCGAGGTCTCCAACCTGGGCTCGCCGATCCACAACGCGCGCGAGGTGTTCACCGTCACCCCGACCGACACGGACGAGGACTGGGCGGCGATCGCCGAGCGGCTGCGCGCGGTGCCCGCCGCGTTCGCCGGCTACCGGGAGACGCTCGCGCTCGGCCTGGACCGGAAGCTGTATGCGGCGCCGCGGCCGACGGAGACCTTCATCGGCCAACTCGGCGAGTGGCAGGGCTGGTTCGAGGAGTTCGCCGCCGCGGGCCCCGAGTCGCTGCGCGCCGAGCTGACCGAGGCGGCGCGCACCGCGGACGCCGCGACCGTCGAACTGCGCGACTGGATGCGGGACGTGTACGCGCCCGCCGTCGAGGGCGCGCCGAACGTGGTGGGCCGCGAGCGCTACGCGCGTTGGTCGCGCTACTACAACGGCACGGACCTCGACCTGGACGAGGCGTACGCGTACGGCTGGAGCGAGTTCCACCGGCTGCTCGCCGAGATGCGCACGGAAGCCGAGAAGATCCTGCCGGGAGCCGAGACGCCCTGGGTGGCGCTCGCGCACCTCGACGAGCACGGGCGGCACATCGAGGGCGTCGACGAGGTGCGGCAGTGGCTCCAGAAGCTGATGGACGAGGCCATCGGCGCGCTCGACGGCACCCACTTCGAACTCGCCGACCGGGTACGGCAGGTGGAGTCCTGCATCGCGCCGGCCGGCAGCGCCGCCGCCCCCTACTACACGCCGCCGTCGGAGGACTTCTCGCGCCCCGGCCGCACCTGGCTGCCGACGATGGGCCTGACCCGCTTCCCCGTCTACGACCTCGTGTCGACGTGGTACCACGAGGGCGTGCCCGGCCATCACCTCCAGCTCGCGCAGTGGGCGCACGTGGCCGGTGACCTGTCCCGCTACCAGGCGACGCTCGGCATCGTCTCCGCGAACGCGGAGGGCTGGGCGCTGTACGCGGAGCGGCTGATGGACGAACTGGGTTTCCTCACGGACGCGGAGACCCGGATCGGCTACCTGGACGCGCAGATGATGCGGGCCTGCCGGGTCATCGTCGACATCGGCATGCACCTGGAGCTGGAGATCCCGGCGGACTCGCCGTTCCACCCCGGCGAGCGGTGGACGCCCGAGCTGGCGCAGGAGTTCTTCGGCGCGCACAGCAGCCGTCCGGCGGACTTCGTGGAGAGCGAGCTGACCCGGTACCTGTCGATCCCGGGCCAGGCGATCGGCTACAAGCTGGGCGAGCGGGCGTGGCTGCTCGGGCGCTCCAACGCGCAGGCGGCGCACGGTGATTCCTTCGACGCGAAGGCGTGGCACATGGCGGCACTGTCGCAGGGGTCGCTGGGGCTCGACGACCTGGTGGACGAGCTCTCCAAGTTGTAGCGCCTGGAGGCCCTACACGAGGGTGCGCCGGAAGCCGCCCTCCGAGTCGATGACCTGCCCGGTGATCCACGCGGCCTCGTCCGTGGCCAGCCACGCGATGAGCCGCGCCGGGTCATCGGGCATCCCCCACCGCTTGGCGGGAAACAGTTCGGCGATGGATTCGTACGTCTCCCCGTCCAGGTAATCCGTGTCCACGGGGCCGGGGTTGACGGTGTTCACGGTCACGTACTGCGGGGCGAGGGTGGTGGCGAGAGAGCGCGTGATCGACGCGAGCGCGCCCTTTTGCAGGGCGTACGCGATCTCGCCGGGCATGCCGTCGGCGATGTCCTGCCCGGAGGTCATCATGACGACACGCCCGCCGGCTTCCGCCGTGTTCGTGGTTGCCCGGTGCCGGGCGAAGGCCTGGACGAGCAGCACCACGGAGCGGGCGTCGACGGCCCAGTGGGCGTCCAGCATGGCGGCGTCGATGGTGTCGAGCGTGCCGTCGCAGCCGCTCAGCGCGTGGTTGGCGACGACGATGTCCAGCCGCCCGCCGAGCGCTTCGGCGGCGTCCTGGATCAGCCGCGCGGGGGCGTCGGCTTCGGTGAGATCCGCCGGGCCGTGCGCCACGACGGCATCCGGTACGCCACGCACGGCCCGCACGGCGTCGGCCACCTCGGCGGGCCGGTCCCCGCCCCACGGCATGGCTTCGTCATGGGCCACGTGGTGGTGCAGATACACGCTCGCCCCGTACGCGGCGAGCCGCCGGGCCACGGCGAACCCGATGCCGCCGCGCCGACTCGCCCCGGTGACCAGGGCGGTGCGGCCACGCAGCGGAAGGGGGTCGCGGCGAAGTTCGGTGGACGTGGGATGCGGCATCTTCGGCATGCCATGGATCATGCCGGGTGGCCTACGGTGCGCGCACGCGGTTTCCGGGGGCGATCCGACCGGCTCAGCAAATCCAGCCCCGCCGACACGACGCTGACGCCCTCGCGGGTCACGCCTGTTGGACCCCGCGCTGCCGCACCACCGATCCCTCCCGCCCCTTCACGACCTCCAGCTGCGCATGCACCCGGCGCCGCAGATCGCCGACGTGGCTCACGATGCCGACGCTGCGGTCCCGCTCGCGCAGGGAGTCGAGGACGTCGAGGACCTCGTCGAGGGTCTGGTCGTCGAGGCTGCCGAAGCCCTCGTCGATGAAGAGGGTGTCGAGGCGGACGCCGCCCGCCTCGTCCGTGACGACGTCCGCGAGGCCGAGCGCCAGGGCGAGCGAGGCGAAGAACGTCTCACCGCCGGAGAGCGTCGCCGTGTCGCGCTCGCGGCCCGTCCACGCGTCGACGACGTGCAGGCCGAGGCCCGAACGGCCGCGCCCCGCAAGGGAGTCGGAGTGCACCAGGGTGTAGCGGCCCGAGGACATCCGGCGCAGGCGTGCGGTCGCGGCGGCCGCCACCTGCTCCAGGCGGGCGGCCAGCACGTACGACTCCAGGCGCATCTTGCGCTCGTTGTCGGCGGCGGTGCCGGCCGCGAGGGAGGCGAGCCGGGCCACCCGGTCGTACGTCTCGCGCAGCGGGCCGAGGCGGCGGACCTCAGTGGCGACGCGGCGCGAGAGCCGGTCGAGTTCGGCACAGCGCCGCTGGGCCTCGTCGCGCGCCGATCCGGCCGTCCGTACGCGCGCGTCGGCGGCCTGCGCGGCGGCCCGGGCCGCGTCGACGTCGGCCGCGGGTCTCCGGGCGGCCTCGGCGGTGTCCTCCTCGGCGAGCACCGCGCGCACGGCGGCCTCCTCCGACTGCCGGGCGTCCAGGCGGTGTTGGAGCTCGCGGTGCCGGGCGTCGTCGAGCAGTGCGGCGGCCGCGGCCTCCGGCGTGTCGAACCCGGCCCGGAACGCCGCGTCGGCGAGTCGCGCGTCCGATTCCTTGAGGCGCCGCGCCGTGTCCTCGACGGCGCGGGCCGCGTCGGCGGCCTCGGTGAGCAGCGCGCCCTGCTGCTCCAACTGCTCCGCGCGCGCCTCGACGCTCTCGGCGGTGCCCCGCGCCTTCACCAACTCTCGCTCCAGACCTGCCTGTTCGCGGTCCAGGGCGTCACGCAGCGAGGTGCGGGCGGCGGTGCGCTGCGCGGCCTCCTGGCGGGCCGCGAGGCGGCGGTCGCGCTCGCCGTCGGCGCGGGCGAGGGTCTCGCGGGCGGGATGCGCGGTAGACGCGAGGGCGTGCGCCTCGGCGTGTCGCTCCGCCAATTCGCGGGCCGTCTCGGCGAGTTGCGCGGCGGGCGCCTCCCCTGCCGCGGCCCTCGCCGCCGCCAGTTCCTCCCGTACGTCGCCCAGGGCGCGCTCGGCCCGGGTGCGGCGCTCGTCGGCGGCGCGGTAGGCGGCGAGCGCGGACTCCTCGGCGGCCCGGTCGACGTGTCCCTCGGACTTCCGCATGGGCGCGGGGTGTTCGCTGGCGCCGCAGACGGTGCAAGGCTCGCCGTCGACGAGGGCCTCGGCGAGTTCGGCGGCGACGTCGCGCAGCCGCTGCTCCTTCAGGCCGAGCCAGTGCTCGTGGGCGGTCGCCGACTGCTCGCGGGCCCGCAGCGCGTCGGCGTCGGCGGTCTCGGCGCGCTCGGCGAGCCGGTCGCGCTCGACGGCGGCGCGGGCCTGCTTGCGGGCCGGTTCCAGCTGTCCCGCGAGGTGTTCGGCGCGGGTGGCGGCCTCCTGGGCCTCGTCGACCTTGGCCTGGAGGTCGGCGCGGCGGGCCTCCCAGCCGTCGAGCCAGCCTTCGGTGTCGGCGAGCAGGTCGGTGTCGGCGCGCTCCTCGCGGTCGAGGTCGGTGCGCTCCCGCGTGAGCTCGGCGAGCCGCCGCTCGGCCCGGCGCGCCGCGTCGAGCCCCCCGAGCTCTTGAGCGACACGCCGGGCGGCTTCGGTGAGCGCTTCCGGCGAGGCCGGCACCTTCCCGGCCGCCGAGGCCTCACCGTGGGCCGCCGTACCGTGGGCCTCCAGCTCCCCCCGGGCCCGCCGGTCCTCCGCCAACGCCTCCCGATGCGCCGCCTCCGACTCGTCCCGGAGGGCCAGCGCCGGTTCCACCGTCGCCGCCTTGCGGGCGCGCTCCATCCGGTCCTGGAGGGCGCGGTGTTCCCCGGACCGTTCCTCCAGGGCCGCCTCCCGCTCGCGGGCCTGCGCGAAGCGGAGTTGCAGGCGGTGCGTCTCCGTCACGTCCGACAGGTCGTGCTGCGCCGCGATCCGCGCCGACTCGGCCGCGTCCAGGGCGAGATGGGCGTGCGTGAAGTGTTCGCGCGCGGTCGAGCGGGCCGTCGCCGCCCAGGTCAGGACGGCGTCCGCGATACCGGGGTCGCCCGGCGTCGCGTCCACGGGGTCCAGCTCCACGACGTTCCCCGCCGCCTGCTGCATACGGTGGGCGTCCGCCAGCAACTCCGAGTCCCCGGCGGCCACTTGCTTCTGCGCCGCCTTGCGGTCCTCGGCGAGCCGCTGCTCCACCGCGGCGAACCGGTGCGTGTCGAAGAGCCGGCCGAGCAGCTTGCCGCGGGCCTCCGCGTCGGCCCGCAGGAAGCGCGCGAAGTCGCCCTGCGGGAGGAGGACCACCTGGCAGAACTGGTCCTTGCTCATGCCGAGCAGCTGCGTGATCTCCTCGCCGATCTCCTGGTGGGAGCGGCTGAGGTCCTTCCACTTCGCCGCCACGGCGTCGTACTCGCGCAGCCAGCTCTGCGCCTTCTCCGTGGTGAAGCCTGTGCCGCGCTTCTTGGGGCGGGCAAAGGGCGGCTGCCGGGTGATCTCCAGGCGGCGTCCCGCGACGGTCAGGTCGAGGGCCACCTCGGTGCGCACGCCCGCCTCCGCGTGGTCGCTGCGCAGGTTCTGCCCCTGGCCGCTGCCGCTCTGCCGGGCGCCGGGCACGGACCCGTACAGCGCGTAGCAGACCGCGTCGAGGACGGAGGTCTTGCCCGCGCCGGTCGGCCCGTGGAGGAGGAAGAGTCCCGCCGCCGACAGGTCGTCGAAGTCGACCTTCTGCGTGGCACCGAAGGGGCCGAACGCCGTGATCGTGAGTGTGTGCAGCCTCACCTGGCCACCTCGCGCACCACATCGTCCGCGCGTACGGCGTCGAACGCGGCCCGCAGCACCACCCGCTCGCTCTCGTCGGGCCCTGCGCCCCGGACGTGGGTCACGAAGTCCTCCGCGATCTCGTGGTCGTCGCGCCCCTTGAGGCGCTCGGCGTAGCTGGCGTCCGGCTCCTCGTCGTCCGTACGGAGAGGGTCGAAGAGCAGGCTGAGGGTGTGCGGGAACCGGTCGGTGAGGCGGGCCATCGGGTCGTCCGGCCGGATCGCGTCCGTGAGCGTCGCCTCCACCCACGACTCCTCGTGCCGGTCGAGGGCCGGGTCGGCGAGGAGGTCCTCGAGGTCGCCGCGGAGGCGGACCAGCGGGCGCGGCACCGGGCAGTCGAGGCGCTCGGCGGTGACCGCGCCCTCGGCGTCGAGGTCGATCAGCCACATGCTCTTGCGGTGGTCCGCCTCCGAGAACGAGTACGGCAGCGGGGAGCCCGAGTAGCGGACCCGGTCGCTGATGACCTGGCTGCCGTGCAGATGCCCGAGCGCCACGTAGTCCGCCCCGTCGAAGACACCGGACGGGACCGCCGAGACGCCGCCCACCGTGATGTCCCGCTCGCTGTCACTGGGCGCGCCCCCGGTCACGAAGGCGTGCGCGAGGACGACGGACCTGGTGCCGGCCGGGCGCGCGGCGAGGTCGTCCCGCACACGCTCCATGGCGGCGGCGAGCACCTGCTCGTGCCCGGCCTTCGCCACCCCGAACTCGTCCTTGACCAGGGCCGGTTCGAGGTAGGGCAGTCCGTAGAACGCGACGTCGCCGTGCGCGTCCGGCAGCACGATCGGCTCGCCGCAGCGGGCCGGTGCCGTACGCAGATGGATGCCGGCCCGGCCGATGAGGCCCGCGCCCACGCCGAGGCGGCGGGCCGAGTCGTGGTTCCCGGAGATCATCACGGTGGGCACGCCGAGCTCGGCGAGGCGGTGCAGGGCGTCGTCGTACAGCTCCACGGCCGCGAGGGGCGGGACCGCGCGGTCGTACACGTCACCCGACACGACCACGGCGTCGACGCCGCGCTCGCGGGCGGTGTCGACGAGGTGGGTGATGAAGGTGGCCTGGGCGTCGAGCATGTTCACGCGGTGGAACGAGCGGCCCAGGTGCCAGTCGGATGTGTGGAGCAGCCTCATGTCACACGAGGCTAACGGGTGGGTCTGACATGGCGGGTGGTTATGGCCGGGGGGCCTGTTGCGGGAGCCGCTTCTCTTGTTGCGGTCGCAGTGGCACACGGGGCTTGAACGGTCACCCGTACGCCTCCCCGCCCAGTTCGAAGCCCGCCGTGCCCGCCGTCGCGTCCGCGAGCCAGCCCTGGAAGCGGTCGACGTCCGACTCCGGGAGGCCGATCTCGATGGTGACCGCCTCTCCGTAGCGGACGTCACGGACCTCGCACCCGGTGGACCGCAGGTCGTTCTCCATCTTGCCCGCGCGCGCGTGGTCGACCGTCACGGTGGCGAGGCGGAAGCGGCGCCGCGTCACCGTGCCGAGCGCGTCGAGGGCCTCGCCCACCGCGCCTCCGTAGGCGCGGATGAGACCGCCGGCGCCGAGCTTCACGCCACCGAAGTAGCGGGTGACCACGGCGACGACGTAGCGCATGTCGCGCCGCGTGAGCATCTGCAGCATCGGCACGCCCGCCGTGCCGCCCGGCTCGCCGTCGTCGCTCGCCTTCTGTACGGAGGCGTCGGCCCCGATGACGTACGCGTAGCAGTTGTGGTTGGCCGTCGGGTGTTCCTTGCGGACGCGCGCGACGAAGGCCTGGGCCTCCTCCTCCGTCGCGGCGGGCGCGAGCGCGCACAGGAACCGGGAGCGGCTGATCTCTGTCTCGTGCACGCCCTCGCGGGCCACCGTGCGGTACTCGTCCTGCATCGGGCCAGCGTATGCGCAGGTGACACAGGACTCGCCCCCGCCCGGGGCACAGGTGACGATGTGGTGGATACTCGCTCGTCGTCCCGGACGTCACCCACGTCGTCCGAGTCACCCAAGTCGTCCGAGTCGCCCGACCAGGAAGCACCGCACATGACCGGCATCCAGGCCGAGAGCCCTGCCGCCCCCGCCGCCTCCACGAGCCGTTTCCGCTCCTGGCTGCTGGAGGGGCTGAGCGAGCAGACGGCCCGCCACCAGGGTCCGCACGGGCATGCCCCCGAGGAGCACAAGGGCCACAAGTGGTGGCGCGTGATGTGTCTGACGGGTGTGGACTACTTCTCCACGCTCGGCTATCAGCCGGGCATCGCGGCGCTCGCCGCGGGACTGCTGTCTCCGCTCGCGACGCTCGTCCTGATCGCGCTCACCCTGCTGGGCGCCCTGCCGGTGTACCGCAGGGTCGCGAAGGAGTCGCCGCACGGCGAGGGGTCGATCGCGATGCTGGAGCGGCTCCTGCCCTGGTGGGCCGGGAAGCTGTTCGTCCTCGTGCTGCTCGGCTTCGCCGCCACCGACTTCATGATCACGATGACGCTCTCGGCGGCGGACGCGGCGGCGCACGTCGTGGAGAATCCGTTCGCCCCTGCCGGGCTGCACGGTGAGAACACCTGGATCACGCTCGCGCTGCTGGCGGCGCTCGGCACGGTCTTCCTCAAGGGCTTCCAGGAAGCGATCCGCGTCGCGGTGGTCCTGGTCGCCGCGTATCTGACGCTCAACATCGTCGTACTGATCACGGCGGCCGCCCATGTGTTCACCGAGCCGGTCAAGATCGGCAACTGGTGGGACGCCATGACGGCCGAGCACTCCTCACCGTTCATGATGATCGGCGTCGCGCTGCTCGTGTTCCCGAAGCTGGCGCTCGGCATGTCCGGCTTCGAGACGGGCGTGGCCGTGATGCCGCAGGTCCAGGGCGACTCCACGGACACGTACGCGAAGCCGGCGGGGCGGATCCGCGACACCCGCAAGCTGCTCACGACGGCCGCGCTGATCATGAGCTGTTTTCTGCTGCTGTCCAGCCTCGCCACCACGATCCTGATCCCGCAGCACGAGTTCGAGGCGGGTGGTTCGGCGAACGGGCGCGCGCTCGCGTATCTCGCGCACGCCTACCTCGGCGAGGGCTTCGGCACCGTCTACGACATCTCGACGATCGCCATCCTGTGGTTCGCGGGCGCCTCCGCGATGGCGGGCCTGCTCAATCTGGTCCCCCGCTATCTGCCCCGCTACGGCATGGCTCCCGAGTGGACGCGGGCCGTGCGCCCGCTGGTCCTCGTCTTCATGGCGGCCGCGGTCTTCATCACGCTCTGGTTCAACGCCAACGTCGACGACCAGTCCGGCGCGTACGCGACCGGCGTGCTGGTACTCATGCTCTCCGCGTCGTTCGCCTCGACGGTCGCGGTGCACCGGCGCGGCCACCGCAAGTCGACGATCGGCTTCGGCGCGATCACGGCGGTCTTCGCCTACACCCTGGTCACGAACGTCGTGGAGCGTCCCGACGGCATCAAGATCGCCATCATCTTCATCGCGGCGATCCTCCTCACCTCCTTCGCCTCCCGCGTCCACCGCGCCTTCGAACTGCGCGCGGGCGCGGTCACGTACGACGAGACGGCGCTGCGCCTGATCGACGAGGCGGCGGCGCAGGGCCCGCTGCGGATCATCGCGAACGAGCCGCAGGAACACACCACCGCGGAGTACCGCGACAAGGAGCACTGCCAGCGCGAGGACACGCCCATGCCGGACGACGGCCGGGTGCTGTTCCTGGAGGTCTTCATCCAGGACTCCTCCGACTTCACCGAGGACCTGCTCGTCCACGGCGACGAGAAGCACGGCGTGCGCCGGCTGCGGGTGCGCGGCCCCGGCGTCCCGAACACGGCAGCCGCCGTCCTCATGGACCTGCGCGACCGCACCGGCAGCGTCCCGCACGCCTACTTCAACTGGACCGAGGGCCACCCCGTCGGCCACCTGCTGCGCTTCCTGGTGTTCGGCGACGGCGAGGTCGCCCCGGTCACCCGCGAGGTGCTCCGCCGCGCGGAACCCGCCCCGGAGCGCCGCCCGCGCGTGCACGTGGGCTGAGCCCTCCCCGGAATCCCCGCGCCGCGCGGGGAGTTGTCCTGTCCGTAAGAAGAAGCGTCGCGTACGAAGAAGCGTCACGTACGAAGAATCGTCCCGCTACGAAGAAACGTCCCGCCCCAGGAGGTCCCATGTACGGCGATCAAGACACGGTCCGCAAGATCCTCACCGAGACCGGGGACACCTGGGCGGTGGTCGGCCTCTCCTCGAACAAGTCCCGCGCCGCCTACGGAGTGGCCGACGTGCTCCAGCGCTTCGGCAAGCGGATCGTGCCGGTGCATCCGAAGGCGGAGACCGTGCACGGCGAGCAGGGCTACGCCTCGCTCGCGGACATCCCCTTCCCCGTCGACGTGGTCGACGTCTTCGTCAACAGCGACCTCGCGGGCCCGGTCGCCGACGAGGCCGCCGCGATCGGCGCGAAGGCGGTCTGGTTCCAGCTGGGCGTCGTCGACGAGTCGGCGTACGAGCGGACGCGGGCCGCGGGGATCTCCATGGTGATGGACAAGTGCCCGGCCATCGAGATCCCGCGCCTCGGCTGACCCCTCCCCTCCCTCCGCTCGGGACGGGAGTTTTGAAGACAGGCCCTACGCCTGCGCGAACACCCCGTCCGTCGAGGCGCCGGAGGCGATGCCGTACTCGGGCTCCGGGACCGCCTCGGGCAGCAGCAGCGTCGAGCGGCGGCCGTCCACGCCGACCGGGACGTCGCCGTCGATGGTGACGCGGCGCAGGGTGCGGGTGTGGGCGTCGGAGTCGTCCACGCCGTAGTGCTGGGTGGCCCGGTTGTCCCAGATGGCGACGTCGCCGGCGCGCCACTGCCAGCGGACCGTGTTCTCCGGGCGCTCGACGTGCGACTGGAGGATGCCGATCAGCGCACGCGAGTCGCGGGCATTGAAGCCGGTGAGCTTCTGGAGGAAGTTGCCGAGGATCAGCGTGCGTTCGCCGGTCTCCGGGTGCACGCGCACGACCGGGTGCTCGGTCTGGAACTTGGTCGCCGTGAACACCTTGCGGTGCTGTTCGAGCGCCGCGGAGGGGGCCTCCGGGCGGGCGGCCGCGTAGTCGTAGTCGTTGGTGTGCACGCCGCGCAGGCTGTCGGCCAACACCCGCAGGGGTTCCGGGAGTTCGGCGTACGCGGCCGCGGTGTTGGACCACAGGGTGTTCCCGCCGTACGGCGGGACGACCTCGGCGCGCAGGATGGAGAAGGCGGGGTACGCGGGCACGAACGTGACGTCGGTGTGCCACTGGTTGGCGCGCCCGCCGTGCTCGTTGTCGATGCCGAGCGCGTAGCGGCCGTCGACGGACGGGACGGTGGGGTGGGCGACCGGGGTGCCGAGGAGGCGGGCGAACGCCTCGTGGCTCCCGGCGTCGAGGTGGTCCTGGTCGCGGAAGAAGACGACCTTGTGTTCCAGGATCGCGGCCCGGACGGCGGCCACGGTGGCCTCGTCCAGGTCTCCCCCGAGGCGGACGCCGGAGAGCACGGCGCCGAGTCGGCCGCCGACCTTCTGAACGGTGACTTCGGATGCGGTCTGCGCGGTGGCCGCGGCGGGTGCGGTGGACGTCATGACGGGACCCCTTCACTGGGTGGGTGGGCGGTCTTCGCCACCGCCCAGGGCGGCAGGCAGGCTGCGGCACGGGGCGAGCACAAGGGGCGGAGACCGCGGTGTACGGGAGCGGGAGATGCAGGTCGCGAGCGTCAGCGGCACGGACACGCGAACGGTGCCGGGCGGCAGCGGCGCGGACACGCCGACGGTGCCGGGTGCTCCAGGTCGACGTGGAGCCGCGTCACGAGCTGCATCGTCGTCGCGGTCATGAACAGGAGCTTGGCCAGCGGCCCGAGAGCCGGTCAAGGCTCCGCCGGATCGCTTCACGACCCTGCAATGCGTGTGACATGTGTTCCCACATGCTGGACCGGCCGCGCTTCTCGCCACGGCCGCCGACGCGACAGTGAATCCGCTGCTCACAGGCGCGCCGCAAGCTTGCGGCAATGCGGCCGCAATACCCCCGCCACACCCGCAACTCCGGCCGCCACAACGGCTGTTGACCCCTCCGCGCGACCCCTGCCATTCTGCTGCGCGTGATCCCGGACCTGCCGCACCTCAGCTGCCGCCGGCACGTCGACCTCTGTCGACAGGCCAGCGCGATCTGTGCCGTCCGCCGCTGACCAGCACGCGCCTCTGACCAGCACGCACCGCTGATCACATCGGGCCCGTCCCCCGGCCCGCCCCTTCCCGTGCCGCCGAGCGCGTGATCACGCACGCCGTACGCCGCGCCCCGGCACGGGCCGCTCCCTCCCGCCGCAGCGAAACGAACAGGTACCCCGCCATGCGCACACGCCCCTCCCCGCCCCCGGATCCGCTGTCGCGGCGCACCGCCCTGCGCGCCGCGGGCGCCGGCACCCTTCTCCTCGGCACGGGCGGCGGGCTCGCCGGCTGTCGGTCGGCCGTGTCCGCGCAGGAGAACGCGGCGGCGGCAGGACCGCGGCGCGGCGGCAGGCTCACCATCGGCATCAACCAGGACTTCACCCCCGCGCTGCTGTACACGCAGAGCGGTGAGTCGTTGCAGAACCGGCTGCTCTACAACGCCCTGATCCGTTACGACGACGAGCTCAAACCCCGGCCGGAGCTGGCCACTTCATGGGAGTACGCCGCCGACGGCAGGAGCATCACGCTGAAGCTGCGGGACGACGTGACGTACCACGACGGGCGGAAGTTCACCTCGGACGATGTGGTGTTCGCCGTGGAGAATCTCAAGAAGCCGGAGCGCTCGGCCCAGTTGGCGGCCACCGCGAAGGCGGTGACCGGATTCGAGAAGCGTGGCGAGCACGAGCTGGTGCTGAAGCTGGCGCACCCCGTGAGCAATCTCTTCGACCTCTTCGAATTCATGATCATCACGGATCGGCACACCGTCGACGAGGCCGTGAAGGGCACCAAGTTCAACGGCACGGGCCCGTTCCGCTTCAAGGAGTGGCGGCCGGGGACCTCCCTGAGCCTCACCCGCAACGACACGTACTGGATACCGGGCCGCCCCTACCTGGACGCCGTCGAGCTCCGCCTCTACACACAGCCCGACGCCCTGCTGTCCGCGCTGCGCTCCGGCCAGGTCCACCTCTCGTACCACGCGTCGGGCAAGCACCTCGCGACCCTGCAGAGCAACGCGAACTTCACGATCAAGCAGTACAGCACCGGCAACGGCGCCGTGTACGTCGGCGCCTCCGTGCACGAAACCCCGGCCGACTCACGGGAGTTCAGGCAGGCCGTCGCCTGGGCCGTCGACCGCGACCGCGTCGTGAAGCAGGCCCTCGGCGGCTACGGGCTCGCCTCCGCCGCCCCCTGGCCCCGCTCATCGCCCGCCTACAGCGAGGCCGACCGCACCCACTACACGCACGATCCCGGCAGGGCCAGACAGCTGCTGAAGTCCTCCGGCGTGTCGACGAAGCGGACCCTGCCGCTCGGCCATCCGACCACGCCGCTGCACACCTCCATCGCCGAGATCGTCCAGTACGACCTCCAACAGATCGGTATCCGCACCGAGTTGGAGCCGTCCGACCCGGCCTCGTTCCAGAAGAAGCTGATCTCGGGCACCATGCCGACCCTCTGGATCAACGGCCACGGCTTCGCGCAGGTGCAGCCCGCGACCCTGGCCGTCAGCGCGTACCCCTTCAACGAGGCCAAGAACACCTCGGGTTACCGCTCCGATGAGTACACGGAGGCCGTCCAGGACGCCTGGCGGCACAAGGATCCCAGCGGAGCCCGGGCGCTCGGCCGCTACCAGAGGATCTCGGACCTGCTGCTCGACGAGGCGTTCATCATCGACCTCGCCGTCCAGGGCGCGGTGCAGGTCGCCGCCAAGGAGCTGCACGGGCCGCGGCTCACGAAGTTCTCGTATCTCGACCTCGACGACGCGTACCTGGTGTGAACATGTCCCGTCATCTCCTCAAGAAGCTGCCCTCTGCGTTTCTGGTGCTGCTCCTCGCCTCCTTCCTCATCTTCGCCATCCTGCGGCTCGTCCCCGGCGACCCCGCCGAGGTGCTCGCCGGACCCGACGCGAGCCCGGCGTCCGTCGCCGCGATCCGAGGCCAACTCGGCCTGGACGAACCCCTGTTGGCGCAGTACGCGACCTGGATCGGCGACCTGCTCCGCGGCGATCCCGGCCCGTCGTACGCCATCGGCGGGGAGGTCTCCGACCTGATCGGCGACGGGCTCGGCGCCACCGTCGAACTCACCCTGGGCGCCCTCTTCTTCACCGTCGTGCTCGCCCTGCTGTTCGGCGTGCTCGGCGCGACCTCGCGGCGGGGGCCGGTACGGGCGGTTGTACGGGCCCTGACCACCGCCGCCCTCGCCGTGCCGCCCTTCGTGACGGGTGTGCTGCTGGTGCTGGTCTTCGCGGTGGGGCTCCGTGTGCTGCCCGCCGGCGGCCGGATCGGCCTCTTCGACGCACCCGACCTGGAGTTGCAGTACCTGCTGCTGCCCGCCCTGTGCCTCGCCCTGCCCAGCGCGGCCGTGCTCGGCCGCTACCTCGGGGACGGCCTCGAACGCGCGCTCGCCGAGGACTACGTGCGCACCGCCACGGCGGCCGGCGTGGCGCCGCGCCGGGTGCTGTGGCGGCACGCGCTGCCGAGCGCCCTGCCGCCCGTCGTCACCCTGCTCGGCATGCAGATCGGCCATCTCCTCTGCGGCGCCGTCCTGGTGGAGGCGATCTTCGCCTGGCCGGGGCTCGGCCAGCTCGCCGAGCAGGCGCTGACCCGCCGCGACTACCCCGTCGTCCAGGACCTGTTGCTGCTCCTCGTGGCCGTCTTCGTCCTCGTGCAACTCCTGACGGACCTGCTCTACGCCCTGCTCGACCCGCGCATCCGGTGGGAGTGACCGCTGCCATGACCACACTGTCCCTTCCACGGGTGCGCAAGCCCGGCCCGACGCCTCCCTACGTCGCCGCGCTCGGCTCCACCCGCGTCCGTATCGGCCTGACCCTGATCGGCCTGGTCGTCCTCGCCGGGCTGCTCGCGCCGCTGCTCGCCTCGCACGGCCCGACCGCGCAGAGCGGCCAGGCGCTCGCGGGCCCCGGCAGCCCCGGGCATCCGCTCGGCACCGACGACCTGGGCCGGGACCTGTTGAGCCGGGTGCTGTACGGCATCCGCACCGACCTCGCGGTGATCGCGCTCGCGGTGCCGCTCGGCGCGCTCCTCGGCTGCGCCGTCGCCCTGCTCGCCGCGGCGCACCCCGTGCTCGACACGGTGGTGCAGCGGGCCTTCGACCTGATCCTCGCCTTCCCGGGGCTGATCCTCGCGCTCACCATCACGGCCGTGCTCGGGCCCGGCCGACTGCCCGTCATCATCGTCATCGCGCTGGCTGAAGTCCCGGTGTTCGGGCGGCAGTTGCGAGCCGGGATCCTCGTCCAGCGGACCCGCGAGTACGCCGTCGCCGCCCGCCTTGGCGGCACCGGCCGGGCCCGCCTGGTGCTGCGGCACATCCTGCCCAACTGCGCCGATCCGCTGGTCGTGCAGATCGCCGTCTCGCTCACCGTCGCCGTCTTCCTGGAGGGCGCCATGAGCTTCCTCGGGGTCGGCGTCCGCCCGCCCGCGCCCACCCTCGGCGGCATCCTCAACCAGGCGCTCCCCTACCTCGCCCAGTCCCCCTCCTTCGCCGCCGGGCCGCTGCTCGCCGTCACCTTCCTCGTCCTCGGCCTCTCCCTGCTGGCCGAGGCCCTGAACCGGGAGATCCGCCGATGACACCGCCGCCGACCCGGCCGACCCCGCCGCTGCTCGACGTGCGCGGCCTCAGCGTCGACTTCCCCGCCCCGGACGGCAGGACCGTGCACGCCGTACGGGACGTGTCCTTCACCCTGCGGCGCGGCGAGACCCTCGCCGTGGTCGGCGAGTCCGGCTCGGGCAAGTCGACGACCGCGCTCGCGCTGACCCGAATGCTGCCCGGCACAGGGCGGATCACCGCCGGTTCCGTGCGCCTCGACGGCACCGAGCTGACCACCGCGGGCGAGCGGGAGCTGCGGGCAGTGCGCGGCGCGCGGATCGGGATGGTCTTCCAGGACCCGATGACCTCGCTCAACCCGGTGCTGTCCGTCCGTGCCCAGCTCGACGACGTGCTGCGGGCGCACGGCGGCGGGAACCGCGCCGCCCGCCGGGCCCGCGCCGAGGAACTCCTCGGCCTGGTCGGCATCCCCGACCCGCGGCGCCGCCTCGACGACCATCCGCACCAGTTCTCCGGCGGCCAGCGCCAGCGTGTCCTCATCGCGATGGCGCTGGCCAACGAGCCGGACGTGCTCCTCGCCGACGAGCCGACCACCGCGCTCGACGCGACCGTGCAGAAGCAGATCCTGTCCCTGGTGACCAGGCTCAACGAAGAATCGGGCACGGCGCTCGTCCTCATCACCCACAACATGGGTGTCGTCGCGCGCACCTGCGAGCGGGTCCTGGTGATGTACGGCGGCTCCGTCGTGGAGGACGGCCCCACGGACCGGGTCCTCACCCGGCCCCGCCATCCGTACACCGGTGGACTGCTCGCCGCCGTGCCGCGGCTGTCCGCGCCGTCCGGTACCCGGCTCACCGGGATCCCGGGCGCGCCGCCCGACCTCTCGCTTCCGCTGGTCGGCTGCGCGTTCGCTCCGCGCTGTGCGTTTGCGGATACGGAGTGCGGGGTGGCGGTTCCGGTGCTGGAGGCGGGGCCGGAGGGCGGGCATCTGGTGGCGTGCCGGCATCCGGATGAGGTGAGCGGTGTGTCCGGCGACGTGCCTCGGAAGCGCGACGGGTTGGCCGTACTGGCGCGCCGCGAGGCGGAGTTGGACGTTGAGCTGGAGGCCGATCTTCCCCAAGGTGTCGGAGCTCCGCTCCTCGCGGCCACCGGGCTGCGCAAGGAGTTCCGGGGGCGCGGGCGGAGCGGGCGGCGGCAGCCGGTCGTCGCCGTCGATGATGTGTCGCTGCGGCTGGACGCGGGGGAAACGCTCGGCGTCGTCGGTGAGTCCGGGTCAGGCAAGTCCACCCTCGCCCGGATGCTCGCCCACGCCCACCCGGCCGACGCCGGGACGATCACGCTGCGCGGCGGGAATGTCACCCGGCCCTCCCGCGCGGGCCTGCGGGCGCTGCGCCGCGAGGTGCAGCTCGTCTTCCAGGACCCGTACGCCTCGCTCAATCCGCGTATGACGGTCGGCGACATCATCGGCGAGCCGCTGCTCGTGCACGGACTCCAGCCGGAGCGCACGGCCCGCCGGGCCCGCGTCGCCGAACTCCTGGAGCTTGTCGGCCTGGACGCGGCCGCCGCCGACCGGCTGCCGCGCGCCTTCTCCGGCGGCCAGCGCCAGCGCGTCGGCATCGCCCGTGCCCTGGCGCCCGAGCCGTCCGTCCTGATCTGCGACGAACCCGTCTCGGCGCTCGACGTGTCCGTGCAGGCGCAGATCGTCAACCTGCTGTCCGACCTCCAGCGGGACCTCGGTCTGGCCCTGCTGTTCATCGCCCATGATCTGGCGGTCGTGCGGCAGGTCAGCCATCGTGTCGCGGTCATGCACCAAGGCCGGATCGTCGAGACGGGGCCCGCGGACGAGGTGTGCGAGCGCCCCCAAGACCCGTACACGCAGGCCCTCTTGGCGGCGGTACCGGACCCGGTCCCGGCGGCGGCGCAGCGAGTTCCCGCCGCGTGACACCGGGGACGGGGCCCTAACGCCGTACGGCGAGGCGGAGTTCGGTCAGGTAGCGCTTCGTGACCCGGCCGCCGTAGCGCGTGTCGATGAGCGTGCCGATGCAGGCGAGCAGTCCGGCGCGGGCGGGCGGGTCGAGGGCGAGCGTGCCGGAGAAGGTGCACAGCAGGTCGAGGTAGTCCGCGGTGCGGTAGGTGAGCTCGCGTTCGTAGCGGCGGAAGACGGGCGGCTCGAAACGGTCGGCGCCGGGGAGCGCCGCGTTGCCCTGTTCGACGTTCCGGTTCGGCGCCTCCTGGCTGTCGTACGGGATGTCGGCGGCCGGGGTGAGGCGCAGGCCCGGCGGGGTCGTCGGGTCGAAGCGCAGGTAGCAGTGCTGGGCCTCGGCGAAGAAGTCCTCGGTGCCGCCCGCGACGTGGTGGGTCGACACGGTGGCGAGGGTGCCGCCGGGGCGCAGCGCGTCCGCGCTCTTGGCGATGCGCACGGCGGGGTCGATCCAGTGGAAGGAGGTCGCGGCGAGGACGAGGTCGAAGGGGTCGGGCGGCAGCGGCCAGTCCTCGAAGGCCGCCACGTCGATCGCCACGTCGACGGTCGCGTCGGGGAGCTTGCGGCGCGCCACGGCCGCCATCTCCGCGCCCAGCTCCACACCGACGACCCGGCAGCCCCGCTCGGCCAGCGGCACGGTCGCCTTCCCCGTGCCGCATCCGATCTCCAGCACGCGGCACCCCGGCCCCGCCCCGGCCAGTTCGGCGAGGTCGTCGAACATGCGGGGCGGGTAGCCGGGGCGGGCGCGGTCGTAGAGTTCGGCGTCCTGGTTGAAGGTGTCGCGCAGGCGTTCGCGGTCGGTGTCGGTCACCTGCCGCACGGTACGCGTCCGCCAGTCGGCCAGCTCCTTCAACCGGTACGCGTCCGTCAGTCGGCCAGCTCCTTCAACCGGTACGCGAGGGCCTCCGCGATCCGCTCCACGTACTCCTCCTTGAGCAGCTCCGGGTGGGTGCACGGCAGGTCGTGGTTGGTGATCCGGCCCGTGATGTGCGGGCGCCAGGCCTCGCGGGTCAGCCAGTTCTCGGGACGAGGTGCGGCCGCCGTGAAGAACAGGACGTCGCCCTCGTAGCGGCGGTGTTCGTGGGCGCGCATCATGCGGGCGTGGTTGGGGACGATGTCGACGATCCGCGAGAGCGTGCTGTCCTTGAGGCCCGCGAGGGGGCTGCCCGCCTTGCGCAGGGTGGCCAGGACGTCCTCGCGTGTGTCCTCGTCGGTGCGCTCGAAGCCCGCCATGCGCAGTACGGCCGTGAGTGCGTCGCCCTCCTCGGGGGCGGGGCGTTCACGCCACTGTTCCGCCGGGAACGCGTCGAGCAGCGCGAGGAGTTCGACCTGTTCGCCGGCCTCCTGGAGCAGCACGGCGACCGTGTGCGCGAGGATGCCGCCGACCGACCAGCCGATGAGCCGGTACGGGCCGTGCGGGCGGATCCGGCGGATCTCGTCCACGTAGTCGGCCGCCTGCTCCCACAGGGTGCCCGGCAGCGGATCGTCCGAGGTGAGGCCGCGCGCCTGGAGTCCGTGGACGGGCTGGTCCCGGTCGAGGCGTGCGGTCAGGCCCGCGTAGCACCAGGAGATGCCGCCCGCCGGGTGGATCGCGAAGAGCGGTGGGCGGGAGCCCTCGCGGCGCAGCGGCAGCACGACACCGAGGGCGTCCGTGGACACCGGTGACGCGTCGTCGATGCGGGCCGCGAGCGCCGCCGGTGTGGGGGATGCGAAGAGCGAGCCGATGGTCAGCTCCGCGCCCAGTTCCTCGCGGACCCGGTTGACGAGCCGCACCGCGAGCAGCGAGGTGCCGCCCAGGTCGAAGAAGGCGTCGTCGGGGCCCGTCCCTTCGGCGTCGAGGACTTCGGCGAAGAGGCGGGTGAGCGTCTCCTCGCGCGGGGTCGACGGGCGGCGTCCCGTTCCGCTTCCCTCGAACACGGGCGCGGGGAGTTCGCGGCGGTCCAGCTTGCCGTTGGGGCTGAGCGGGAACGCGTCGAGCGGCACGATCGCGGAGGGCACCATGTGCTCGGGCAGGGTCCGGGAGAGCGCGGCGCGCATCTGTGCGGGGTCGAGCGAGGCCCCGGTCACGTATCCGACGAGGCGGTCGTCGAGGACCAGCGCACACGAACCGTCGACGCCCTCCAGCGCCGCCAACTCGGCCTCGATCTCGCCGAGTTCGATGCGCTGCCCGCGCAGTTTGACCTGGTGGTCGGTGCGGCCGAGATACTCGACCTCGCCGCGCCCGGTCCAGCGGGCGAGGTCGCCGGTGCGGTACATACGGCCGCCGCCACGGAAGGGGTCGGGCACGAAGCGCTCGTCCGTCAGCTCGGGCCGGTTCAGATACCCGTCCGCCAACTGACGTCCCGCCAGGTGCAGTTCGCCGATCACGCCGGGCGGGCACGGCTGCCCGGCCGGGTCGAGGACGTACAGGCGGGTGTTCCACACCGGGCGGCCGATGGGCACGGGGCCCGCTCCGGACGGCTCGCACGCGTGGTACGTGACGTCGACGGCGGCCTCCGTCGGGCCGTACAGGTTGTGCAGTGCCACGCCGGGGAGAGTCCGCGCGAACGCGTTCGCCGTCTCGCGGGGCAGGGCCTCGCCGCTGCAGAAGACGCGGCGCAGCGCGCCCGCGCACGAACCGGCGTCCGGTTCCGCGAGGAACACCTGGAGCATCGACGGCACGAAGTGGCAGGTGGTGACCGCCTGTTGGCGGATGATCCGGGCGAGATACGCCGGGTCCTTGTGGCCGCCCGGCTCGGCGACGACGAGTGTCGCGCCCTCGCGCAGCGGCCAGAAGAACTCCCACACCGACACATCGAACGAGGACGGTGTCTTTTGCAGCACGACGTCCGCCGCCCCGATGCCGTACTCGTGCTGCATCCAGCGCAGCCGGTTGTCGATCGCGGAGTGCGCGACGACGACGCCCTTGGGCCGGCCGGTCGAGCCCGAGGTGTAGATGACGTACGCGGGGTGGGCGGGGGTGAGCGCGCGACCGGGGTCGACGGTGGCGTACGCGGAGAGGTCGAGCCCTTCGAGGACGACCAGCGGTGTGCCCGCGTCGCCCGGGAGACGGTCCGCGACGTCGGTGACGGCGCAGACGGGTTCGGCGTCCTGGAGCATGTACGTGAGGCGCTGCTCCGGGTAGTCCGGATCGAGCGGCAGATACGCGGCACCGGACTTGAGGACGGCGAGCAGCGTCACGATCAGCTCTGCCGAGCGCGGCACGGAGACCGCGACGAGGCGGCCCGGAGCCGCGCCCAGCGCTTGCAGATGGCGCGCCAACTGGTTGGCCCGCACGTTGAGTTGTGCGTACGTGAGCACCGTCCCGTCGTACACGAGCGCGGTCGCGTCGGGGGTACGGGTGGCCTGCGCCTCGATGGGGCCGATGAGGGTGGTGGGCGGCAGGGCCCGTTCGGTCCGGTTGAACTCGTCGAGGACCAGGGAGAGTTCGGCGGGCGTGGCGATGGTGTGCGCGGCGAGCGGGGCCCCCGGGTCGGTCTCGGCGAGGCGGCCCAGGAGGTCGAGGAACCGGTTCTGGTGCGCGGCGAGGTCCTCGTCCTCGTAGAGGGCCGGGTTGCCGTCGTGGTCGATGCGCAGGCCGCGGCCGTCGGCGCGGTCGTAGATGTTGACCGTCAGGTCGTCGACGGGGCCCGCCGACAGGTTGTGGGCGCGGGCCGGGGCGCCCGCGAACCCGGCGCCGTAGTCGAACGGCATGACGTTGACGAGCGGCCCGACCAGGCCCCGGCTCTCGCCGAGCAGGCCGAGGTCGCGGCGGATGTCCTCGTAGCGGTAGCGCTGGTGGCGGCGCACCTTCCGTACACCGAGGACGACTTGGCGGACGAGTTCCGTGAACGTGGCCTCCGGAGTGACGGTCAGCCGCAGCGGCAGCACATTCATCACCATGCCGGGGACGCGCAGCGCGACCGAGCCCATCCGGCCCATCATCGGCAGGCCGAGGACGACGTCCGAGCGGCCCGTGGCGCGGGAGGTGTAGAGGGCCTGCGCGGCGATGAGGACGTCGGGCCAGGTGGCTCGGGTGCTCGCGGCGAGTTCCTTGAGCCGCTCGGTCGTCTCCGGTGCGATCCGTGTCGTACGGCGGTGGAAGGTGCGGGACGGCAGCGCGCCGCGCCCCGCGAGCCGGGGCGCCTCGGGGCGGTCGGCGAAGGCCTCACCCCAGTGCGCGCGGTCGGCGGCGAAGGCATCGGAGGCGCGGTACTCGGCGTCGACGGCCAGCAGGTCGGCGAGCGTCTCGAAGGCGCGCGGGCCGGGGTCCTCACCACGCACAAGTGCCGTGTAGATCGCGGCCGTTCGGCCGACGAGCAGGGAGTAGCCGAAGCCGTCGATGACGAGGTGGTGGATGCGCTGGTACCAGAGCCAGCGCCGCTCCCCCACACGGAACAGGGCGTGCCCGAACAGCGGCCCGGTGCTCAGGTCGCACGGCTCGGCGAGGTCGGCGCGCATCCACGCCAGGGCCTCGTCCTCGCTCAGGTCCTCGCGCACCGTCAGCGGCAACTCGACGCTTCCGCACACCCGTTGGCGCGGCCCGTCGGCGGTGTCCTCGACGCGGACGCGCAGCGCGTCGGCCTCGGCGACGACCCGGCGCAACGCCTCGGCGAAGAGCTCCGGGTCGAGGTCGCCGTCGATCTCCAGGTACTCGGCGGTGTTCTGCGCGGGGCTGAGCGGGTCGAGGGCCTGCGCGAACCACATGCCGTACTGGGCGGAGGTGAGCGGCAGCACGAGGTCACGGGCCTCGGTGGGCTCGCTGATCAGTGCGGTCATGAGGCGGCCACCCCCAGGATCTTCACCCAGGCCTCGATGGCCGGCTGCTCGGCGAGGTCGACGAACGAGGCCTCGGCGCCGTGGTCCCTGCGCCAGCGCTCGAGGAGGGTCATGACGCGCACGGAGTCGAGCCCGTAGTCGACGAGGTTCTCGTCGAGGGGTATCTCGGCGGGGTCGTCCTCGCCCAGGCAGTCGGCGACGTCCTCGCGGATCTTCTGAACGGTGAGCGTGGTCATGCGGCCCGTACCTCCTCGATGAACGTGTCGGTGGTGGTGACGACGGCGCAGCGGCCCGCGGCCCAGCGCAGCGCCATGTCGTGGTCCTCGCGGGTGAAGTCGGCGACGGCGTCGGCGACGACGAACGCCTGGATGTCCCGCATCCACGCGTCGGCGGCGCTGATCATGACGCCGATGTGCGCGTACACACCCACGATCACGAGCTGGTCGCGGCCCGACTCCCGCATCAGTTCCTCTAGTTGGGTGCGGACGAACGCGCTGTACTTCCACTTGGTGAGGACGGTGTCACCGTCCTCGGGTGCCACGGCCTCGGGCATGGCGAGGACGGCTGGGTCGTCGGCGACGCCGGGCCCCCAGAAGTCGAGCTGGAGGCCACGCTCCTCGGGCGTCTGGCCGCCACGCTGCGCGGAGTAGTAGACGGGGATGCCGAGCCCGCGGCTCTCCTTGAGCAGCCGGGCGGTGTTGTCGAGCATGCCGGTCAACGGCTGTTCGCCCTGCGGGTACTTGGCGAGGAAGTGGTGCTGGAGGTCGTGCACGAGCAGCACGGCGCGGTCCGTGTCGACGGTCCAGTGGACACGGTTCGCGGGGAGCTCCTCGGGGGTCGGGAGCGGGTAGGCGGCGATGGCGGGCAGGGCCATGGTGGGGGGTACCTCTCAGTGCTGCTCGGCGGCGGACCGCTGATGCTTCTTGCTGATCTTGCCGATGCCGGTCTGCGGGAAGGCGTCGACGAATTCGACGAGGTCGGGCACCTTGTACGCGGCCACGCCCCGCTCCCGTACGAACCGTTTCACGGCGACGGACCTCAGGGGTGCGGCGTCCGCGCGCAGGATGACGTAGGCGAGGGAGCGTTCGCCGAGGTAGTCGTCGGGGACGCCGACGACGGAGACGTCGTGCACGGCGGGGTGGGCGAGGAGGATGTTCTCGATCTCCTCCGGGGCGATCTTCTCGCCGCCCCGGTTGATCTGGTCCTTGGCCCGGCCCTCGACGACGAGGTGCCCGGTCGGGGTGCGCCGCACGATGTCGCCGGTGCGGTAGAAGCCGTCGGCGGTGAAGGAGCGGGCGTTGTGCTCGGGGGCGCGCCAGTAGCCGCGGATGGTGTACGGGCCGCGGGTGAGCAGATGCCCGAAGTCACCGTCGGGGACGTCGTGGTCCGCGTCGTCGACGACGCGGACCTCGTCGTCCGGGGAGATCGGCAGCCCCTGCGTGGCGACGACCGTCTCCGGATCATCGTCCAGGCGCGTGTAGTTGACGAGTCCTTCCGCCATGCCGAAGACCTGCATGAGCTTGCAGCCGAGAGCGGGTTCGAGGCGGCGCGCGGCCTGTTCGCTGTACTTGGCGCCACCGACCAGGACGAGTTCCAGGCTCGACAGATCGTGCGCGGTGCCGGCCGCGGAGTCGGTCCAGACGAGGGCGAGCGGCGGGACGAGCCCGGTCATGGTGATCCGCTCGCTCGCGACGAGCGGGAACGCGGACTCCGGGTCGGGCGCGGGCGCGAGCACCACGGTGCCGCCCGCGTACAGCACGCCGAGCCAACCAGGGCTACTCATCGGGTAGTTGTGGGCGGCGGGAAGGACGACGAGGAAGCGGGTGTCGGCGTCGACGCCGCAGATCTCGTTCGAGCCCCACAGCGAGTACATGTAGTCGTCGTGGGTGCGCGGGATGAGCTTGGGCCGCCCGGTGGTGCCACCGGACAGCTGAAGAAACGCGAGCTCGTGCGGCTCCGGCCCGTCCAACTCCACAGGTTCGCACGGCACTTCGGACAGCAGGGTGTGCCCACCGGGATCACCCCCGACCACGAACACGTGCTTCAGCGTCGGGGTCTCGGCCCGCACCTTGCTCGCGAGCACCCGATGGTCGAACCCGGCGTGCCGCTCGGGGATCACGTAGGCGACGGCCTCGGTGAAGGAGCAGAAGTACGAGATCTCGCTCTCGCGGTGCGCGGGCAGCGCGTACACGGGCAGCGCGCCGATGCGGAACAGCGCGAAGACGACCTCGACGAACTCGCCGACGTTCGGCAGCTGGACGACGACGCGGTCACCCTTGCGTATGCCGCGCGCCACGAACCCGGCGGCCAACCGGTCGGCCTGGTCGTCGAGTTGACGGTAGGTCCAGGTGCGTCTGGACGGCGCGGGGTCGACGAGGGCGACACGATCGGGATGCGAGGCGGCACGCTCGCGCAGCACGCCGCCGAAGGTCTCGCCGCGCCAGTACCCGGCGGCTCGATAACGCTCGGCGTACTCGGCGGGCCAGGTGGGTGCGTCGACACCGGGGGTGAGGGGACTGGTCACAGGGTGGCTCCCACGGCGTTCAGGAACGTACGGAACTTGGCACCGGTCTCGGCGGTCTCGGCCTCCGGCGAGGACTCGGCGACGACGCCCGCGCCCGCGAACAGGCGCAGCAGCCGGCCCTCGGCCTCGGCGCAGCGGATGGTGACGACCCACTCGCCGTCGCCGTCCGCGTTCTGCCAGCCGACCATGCCGGTGTAGGCGCCGCGGTCGAACGGCTCGGACTCCGCGATGACTTGGCGGGCGAGGTCGGTCGGGGTGCCGCACACCGCCGGGGTGGGGTGCAGGGCGGAGGCGAGGTCGAGGGCGGTCGTCCGCTCGGGGTCGGCGAGTTCACCGGTCACGGTGGTGGACAGATGCCACATGGCGGCGGTCCGTACGAGGGTGGGCCGGGCGGGGACGTCGATGGTCCGGCAGAACGGGGCGAGGGCGGCCCGCACCGCGTCCACGACGACGGCGTGCTCGTGCAGATCCTTGGCCGATTCCAGCAAGGCGGCGGCGCGCCGCACGTCCTCGGCGAGGTCGGCGGAGCGCGGCGCGGAGCCCGCAAGGGGGTTGGCGGTGAGCGTCGACCCGCTGCGGGAGACGAGGAGTTCGGGGCTCGCGCCGATGAGCGTACGGCCGGGAGCGCTGGGCACGGCGAAGGTGTAACCGGCCGGGTCGCGCCGGGCCAGGCGCCGCAGCATCACGGGGAGGTCCGGGGCCTGCGGGGCGGTCAGTTCGAGGGTCCGGGCGAGCACGACCTTGTCGAACTCACCGGCCTTCATCCGGTCGACGGCCGCGGCGACGGCGGCGCCGTACACCTCCGGCTCCGGGACCTCGCGCACCGCCCAGTCGGCGGCGTCCCCGGCCGACGGCACGGGCAGCGCGATGAGCGGATCCTCACGCAGCGGTGGCGCCCACCGCACGGTCTCCGGTACGGCGAGGGCGGGAGCCGCGTCCGGGGCGAAGGGCAGGGCACCCATCACCACGGGATTCGGATCCCCGGCACTCCGCCGGGCATCGAGCAACGCCCGCACACGGGGGCTCAACGGCCCATCTCTGTGGGGCAGTTCGGCGACGGTACCGCGTCCGAGGAGGGTCCGGTACGGGGTGGCAAGGAAGCGATCGGTGACGGGCGCGTACTCCTCGAGGAGCGCGGTGGCCGACCCGGGCTCGACGAGCTCGGGCACGGGCGCGGAGGCGGACGCGTCGGGACGATTGACCGTGATCGGACCGGTCAGAGACGTGGTCATGGATGTCTCCAAGAGTGGGGGCCTATCAAGCCCGTCCGGCGTTTGAGGACAAAGGGGTCCGGGGCGAAGCCCCGGTTTCGGGAAGGGGCGGGGTGGGGGAAAAAGTCCCCGCTCACCCCCGGAGGGTCGCGCCCCCGTCGACGTACAGGTCCTGCATCGTGATGTGCCGCGCCCTGTCACAAGCAAGGAACGCGACCGCCTCCGCGATGTCCTCGGGATCAGCGATGCGCCCGAGAGGAATACCCGTGCGGTGAGCCACGAGGTCCCCCTCGATGACGGACCGCGCACCAGCCTCCGCGTCACCCCCTGGAGCCGCCTCCCACATGCCACGCTGCATATCGGTGAGCGTCGACCCGGGACAGACGTTGTTGCACCGCACCCCGTACGCGGCAACCTCAAGACCAAGGCATTTGGTGAACATCGCGGTGGCCGCCTTGGACGCGGCGTACGCCGCCATTCCCTGCCGCGGAATCCCGGCGGCGTTGGACGCGACGGTGACGATGCTCCCGGCACCCCGCCCCGTCATCCGCCGCGCGGCGGCACGGGAGACGTGCATGGCACCGTTCGTATTGACGGCGAAACACGCCGCCCAGTCCTCGTCACTGAGGTCGACGACGGCCGAACCCCGCAGAATCCCGGCGACGTTGACAGCGACATCGAGGGGCCCGAGGGCGTCCTCGACATCACCGACGAGCGCCTCCACGGCCCCCGCGTCAGTGACATCGAGGCCCCGGGCGACGACCCGCCCGCCCGCGTAAGGCGCCGCGACCTTCGCGACCGCTTCGGCATCCAGATCCGTGGCGACGACACGCGCTCCGCGCCCGGCGAGCGCGGCGACGACCGCCTCGCCGATCCCCCGGCCCGCCCCCGTGACGAGGGCGAGCCGGCCGGCCAGGTCCTGACCAGTGTCCGAGGACATCACTTGACCAGCGCCCCCTTGATGTCGTCGAGGACGGTCCGCGCCGCCAGCGGGCCGCCCGCGCTGTTCCAGGCGGAACCGTCGACGACGACGACGTGGCCGTCCTTCTCGGCCTTCAACTTGCCGAAGTTGGTGACCTTTTGGGCCTCGCCGTAGGCCTTCTCGCTGTCGGCCTTGGTGCCGAGCGCGCCGAGGAACAGCCAGTCGCCGTCGATGGTCGAGAGCTTCTCCAGGGAGACCGGCTCGCTGTGCCCGGTGCTCGCGCCCTGCTGGTCCTTGGGCCGGCCCATGCCGAGCGCCTCGAGCGTCGAGCCGACGTGCCCCTCGCCCTTGCCGACGACGGAGGGCGCGCCGTCCTGCCAGCGGATGACGGAGACGGAGTTGCCGGCGTTGTCGCCGAGCTTCTTCTTCGTGTCGGCGACCTGCGTGTCGAAGTCGGCGAGCCACTTCTTGGCGTCGGACTTCTTGTTGAGGGCGTCCGCGGTGTCCGTGAAGGCCGTCTTCCAGTTCTCGTTGAGCTTCGCAGTGACGACGGTCGGCGCGATCTCCTGGAGCTTGTCGACGGTCTTCTTCGCGCCGGTCGTCTCGTCGAGGAGGATCAGGTCGGGCTGGAGCGCGGCGAGCTTCTCCATGTCGGCCTCGGCGACGGAGGCGACGACCTGCGCCTTGGACGCCTTGTCGGCGAGGTACGAGGACACGCCCTTCTGGCCGCGGCCCGCGGTGGTGCCGACCGGCTCGACGCCCAGGGCGAGCGCCGCGTCGAGGGTCGGCTCGCTCAGCGCGACGACCTTCTTCGGGTCGCTCGGCACCTTGACCTTTCGGCCCTGGGCGTCGGTGAGCTGCCGCGTCTTCGACGCGGACCCGGCCTTCTCGGCGCCGCCGGCGTCGTCTCCGCTGTCGCTGCCGCAGGCGCTCAGGAGCAGGGCGCCCGTGACGGCGACGGCCGGTATGAGGGCGGCGCGACGGATTCTCGGGGAGGACATGTGCGTTGGGCTCCTTAGGACAATGAGATGAGAGAGGTGATGCGTGGAGGGGGAAGCGGGGGGAAGCGGAGGGGCGCTCTAGGCGGGACCGGCCCCAGGACCCGAATCAGCGCGTCGACGAGAGCGACATGCCAACAGGCGTAGTCATGCCCGCCGTTGAACTCGTTCCGGGTGACCTCGTAGCGGGCAGAGTGCAACGTGTCGTAGAGCGCCCGGCAGTGGTCGACCATCGTGCCCTCGTGCAGGCCCGCGTCGAGGTGGACGGTGATCGGCGCGGGGTCGGTCTCCGCGTACCGGGCGGCGAGCCACGGCACCCCGATGATGTGCTTCTGCACGACGCCCGGCGCCAAGGTCGGCCGCCACCACAACGAGGGCGACTGGGCGACGACATGGCCGAAACGGTCCGGTCGCAGCCGCCCCGCGTGCAGGGCGGCCAGGCCACCGAGGCTCTGTCCCGCGACGACGGTGCGCGCCGGGTCCGTGGCGAGGGGCCAGCGGCCAGCCGCCCACGGCAGCAGCTCGTCCGCGAGGAACTCCACGAAGGGGTCCCGGGCGCCGAGTTCACGGTTCCGGGTGTGCCGGTCGACGGCGTCCGGCGCGAGCACGGCCAGTGGTGGCAGCAGCCCGTCGGCGACCAGTGCGTCGAGGGTGTGCTGGAGGCCCACGCGGCCGAACCACATGTCGCCGTCGCAGAGCACGAGGACGGGCAGCCGTTCCGTGTCACCGCGAGGCCCCGGATGTTCCGTGTCACCGCGAGAAGCCGGGGGCAAGTACACCCATACGTCACGTTCATTCCGTACGTCGGGGTCGCCGCCCAGCGCCGCCGCGCCGATGCTGTGACGTTCCACGCGCCCCTCGGGCACGGCGCCGCGCCGCTCGGTCCACGCCGGTGCGGGGGCCTCGGGCAGGGCGAAGACGGAGTTGTCGCCCGCGCCCCAACGGGTGGGCAGGCGGCGGGGGTTGAGCGGGTCGTGCGCGGCGTGGACGGCGAGGGAGCGCAGCCGCGCCTGGAGCACCTCGGGGTCCTCGGGCGGCTCCTTGGCCGAGACGTCGGCGGCGATCCGGTACGAGGCGCGGTGGTCCGCGCGCAGCCGCAGTCCGAAGTGCCAGATGCCGGTGCCCGGGATCCGCTCCATGAGGGAGCCCGCGAGGTGGGCGCGGTCGCCGAGGTGGCTGACCATGAGCAGCACCTGCCGGGTGGCGCGGTGGCCGCGCCACAGGAAGGTGACCGCCCGGTGGTCGGGCTCACCGTCGAGTTCCTCGACGAACGGCGTGCCGCGGGTGGCGGCCTCCTGCCAGAACTCCTCGGCGATGTGCGCGCGTTGAGCGTCGTCGGCCGCGGCGATGCACTCCTTGAGGCGTGCGACGCGGGCACCGGTGACGCGGTCCGGCCGGTGGTCCGGCAGGGCGGCAACGGACTGGACGCTCATGTCTCCTCTTCCTCCGACTCTTCCTCCGGAAGCGACCTGCGTCCTCCGGGAACGGCCTGCGTCCCCCGGGAACGGCCTGCGCCCCGGAAGCGACCCAGGCTTTTCTGTCGACGTAATTGTTAGCAGATGAAGTTAGGTTAGCCTAAGCTAATCACATGCCCGCAGGAATACGACTCCGCCCCGGCGGAACACAGCAACTCCCGGCCACCGAGCCACGCGGCCGCCCACCCCGCACCGCGGGGCTCGTGATCGGCCTGGTGCTGCTCCTCGCGGCGGCCGCTCTCTCGCTCGCGGTGGGCACGGAACACCTCACGCCCGGCCAGGTCTGGAGCGGGCTCTTCTCGCCGTCCGGCTCCGCAAGCGACAACATCGTTCGTGAACTGCGGCTCCCCCGGACGTTCATCGGCATCGCCGTGGGCGCGGCGCTCGGGCTCGCGGGCGGCGTGATGCAGGTGCTGACCCGCAACCCCCTCGCCGACCCCGGGCTGCTCGGGGTGAACGCGGGCTCGTCGGCCGCCGTCGTCACCGCGATCAGTGTGTTCGGCATCACGTCGTTCACCGGTTATCTGTGGTTCGCGCTGCTCGGCGCCGCCGTCGCCGCCATCGTCGTCAACGCCCTCGGTGGCACCCGGTCGGCGACACCTGTGCGGCTCGCGCTCGCCGGCACGGCCGTCAACGCGGCCCTGTTCGGCTACGTCAACGGGCTTCAGCAGTGGGACCTGAGCACGCTCGACTCGATGCGCTTCTGGTCCGTCGGCACGCTGGAGAAGCGCGACCCCGAACTCCTGCTCAACGCGCTGCCGTTGCTGATCGCCGGTGCGCTCCTCGCGTTCGCGCTCGCCCGGCCGCTCGGCGCCCTCTCGCTCGGCGAGGACCACGCCCGCGCGCTCGGCACCTCGGTGCGGCGCACCCGGGTCCTGTCGATCGTGGCCATCACGCTGCTGTGCGGCAGTGCCACCGCCGTGTGCGGGCCGATCGGCTTCGTCGGCCTGATGATCCCGCACGCGGTCCGCGCGTTCACGGGACCGGATCCCCGCTGGATGCTGCCCTACTGCGCGCTGTTCGCGCCCACCCTGCTGCTCGTGGCGGATGTCATCGGCCGGGTCGTGGTGGCGCCGTCGGAGATCCAGGCGGACATCGTCACGTCGTTCATCGGCGGGCTGATCTTCGTCCACCTCGTACGTCAGCGGAAGGTGGCCCAGCTGTGACCCCCGAGACCCTGGGCCCCCTGAAGCCCCTGAAGCAGGAGGAACCCCGGGCCTTCAAGGCCGAGTTGCGCCGAGGAAGGCTACGGGTCGGCCGGTTCTCGGTCCGCTTCGACCCACGCACGGTGCTCGTCTGCCTGGCGCTGATCGTGGTCACGGCGTTCTTGGTGGTGCTCTCCGTCGGCACGGGCACGTACGAGCTGTCGCCGATGGCGGTGCTGCGGACGTTCGCGGGGAACGGGCCGCCGGGCGCCGAGTTCATCGTGCTCGACCTGCGGCTGCCGCGCGCCGTCGTGGCGGTTCTCGTCGGCTTCGGGACGGGCATGGCGGGCGCCGTCTTCCAGTCGCTCACCCGCAATCCGCTGGGCAGCCCGGACATCATCGGGTTCGGCAACGGCGCGTCGGCGGGCGCGCTCGTCGCCATCGTCTTCCTCGACGCGGGCGCCGCGCAGACCGCGCTCGGCGCGCTCGTCGGCGGCTTCGCCACGGCCATCGCCGTCTATCTGCTGGCCTGGCGCCGGGGTGTGCACGGCTACCGGCTCGTGCTCGTCGGCATCGGGGTCTCCGCGGTGCTCGGGGCTGCGACCAGCTTCCTCTACATCCGCGCCGACATCGGCAAGGCGGCCCAGGCCGCGAGCTGGACGATCGGTTCGCTCAACGACCGGGGCTGGACGGAGGCCAGGACGGCGGCGCTCGGCCTGATCTTCTGCGTCCCCGTGGTCATGGTGTTCGGGCGCCGCCTGACGATGCTGGAGATGGGCGACGACACGGCGGGCGCCCTCGGCGTGCCGCCGGAGCGCAGCCGGCTGATCCTGCTGTGCGCGGGCACGGGCCTGACCGCGATGGCGGTCGCCGCGGCCGGCCCGATCCCGTTCCTCGCCATGGCCTCCCCCCAACTGGCCCGCCGCGTCACCCGCGCCGCGGGGCCGAACGTCCTGCCCGCCGCGTGGATGGGCGCCCTCCTGGTGACGGCGGCCGATCTCCTGACGCAGCGCGTGACCGGCTCGGCGCTGATGCCGGTGGGCGTGGTGACGGGCGTGGCGGGCGGCCTGTTCCTGGCGTGGCTGCTGCTGCGGGAGCGCAGGGAGCACCACGTCTGAGCATGTGTCAGGCGCTTCCCTGTCACACGCTTCCGTGTCACCGATTCTTTGGAAGGCGATACCCGCATGACGTACCCGACCGCGTCGACGGCACCCGAAAGCCCCCGGCTGGCCCGGCTGTTGGGTGAGGTGGCGGCGCAGGGGCCCGCGGCGCTCGACCGGTTCTGGCGCGAACTCGCCCGTACGGGAACGCCGTTGGTCGAACCCGTACCGGGCTTCCCGGGCGTGCGTCTGGTCACGGTGGTGTGGCGCGCCGACCGGCCCGTCGAGGGCGTGTACCTCATGGCCAACCGCGTCACCGACAAGCACCGCGTACGCCACGGGATGATGCGCCGCCTCGACGGCACCGACGTCTGGTACGTCTGCCTGCGGCTGCCGGTGGGCCTCCGCTCCACCTACCGCATTCATCCCTTCGGCGCGGACGATCCCCACATGACGTCCGACGGGCCGCGCGGCGGCACGTTCCGCGCGCTGCCGGACGAGCGCGTGGACCCGCTGAACCGGCACGCGGGCGGGCCGTTCGGTTCCCTGATCGAACTCGACGGGGCGCCGTCACTGGCGCAGTGGCCGACGACGGCAGGACCGCACCCCGGCGAGGCCCTCGACTTCACCGCCGCCGACGGATCCGTGTACCGCGTACGGCGGTTCGTGCCGGACACCGACGAAACCGGCCCCGCGCCGGAGCTGCTCGTCGTGTGCGACGGCGAGCGGTGGTTCGACCGGTACGGCATCGCCACCGCGGTCGGCGCCGCCACGGCGGCAGGCCTGCTCCCGCCGATGGCCGTCGTCGGGATCGAGGCGGGGGCCGATCCGGCGGCGCGGATGCGGCAGCTCGGCGCCGACCCGCGCTTCATCGACACACTGGCCGACGAGCTGTTGCCCGCGGTGACGAGGGACCTGTCCGTCCGGGCCGCGCCCCGGAACACCGTCCTGTGCGGACAGAGCCTCGGCGGGCTGACCGCGCTCGCGGCGGCCCTGCGCCGGCCGGACGCCTTCGGCACGGTGCTCGCCCACTCGGCCTCCACCTGGTGGCGCCCCGGCATGACGACGCGCCCGGAGCGGCCCGCGGAAGGCGTGGACACCTGGCTGTACGAGCAGGCCGCCGCCGCACCGGTCGGCGGCGTCCGCATCCGTATGGACGTCGGCTCCAACGAGGGACAGATGGTCGACGACCTGAGCCGGCTGCACTCCCTGATGGCGGCCCGCGGCTTCGACGTTTCGCTGAACGTCTACACCGGCGGTCACGACTACTCCTGCTGGGCAGCCGCTCTCATCGAGGGGCTCGCGGAGCGGCTCGTGCCCCACGGCGCGGGGCCGTGGGGCACGAGAAGCGGCTGATCAGGACGTCACATCGGTGACCCGCCAGCGCTGGTTGGAACCGGAGTTGGGCTGCCACGTCCCGACGGGCGCGCCCTCGCTCGTGGCCTGCCCGCCGACCTCGATGAGGCGGCCCGTGCCCGCGTTGACGAGGGTGTACGTGCCGTCGCCCGTGCTCGACAGGATCCACTGGGCGGCCGGATCGCGCTCGCCCGTGTCGGGTTCGACGACCGGCGCACCGTCGCGGACGGCCAGCCGCCTGCCGTCGGCGGCGCTGGTGAACACGTGCCGCTTGCGACTCGCGGGTCCTTCGCCACTGATCTGGGCGAGCCGCCACCGCTGCCCGGCCGCGCCCGTGCCCGACCTGATGACGAGCGAGCCACCACTGTCGGCGACGCTGAGGTCCTTGCCGCTCTGGACACCCGTCAGCTCGTAGGTGCGTCCCCGGCGCAGCTCCGCCGCGTCCTTCGCCACCCCGGACACGCCCTTGACCACGAACGTGGTCACCGACTGTGCGGGCACCGTGAAGGTGGCCTTCCGGCCCGTCACCGCGATCGGCTTCCGCTCGCCCAGCTTGCCGTCCGGGCTGGTCACGACCGGGGTGACGGTCGCACCCCGGCGTACGGTCGCGAACCTGGACAGGTCGAGCGTCACCGTGCGGGTGCTCGCGGTGCTGTTGACGTGGACGACGGTGGCGCCGTCGCCGCCGCGCGTGACGGCCGCGGTGCTGTTCGTGTCGTCGGTCTTGATGAGGTGGTCGCCGGGCCGGATGTAGTGGGTGAAGTTCCGGGCGGTGTCGAACTTCGTGTTCGTGTAGACGGGGCAGGTCTCCAGGGTGTCGTCGGGACCCGCGCTGAAGGAGACCTGGACCTCGCCCCAGTTGCCGCCCTTCGCGGACTCGCCGCCGGGCTTCATGTTGTCCCAGTCCTCGACGGGCTGCCAGAACACCCAGGCGGTGGGCTCCAGTTCACGCAGGTCGTCGACGATGTGCTGGGCGAGCCCGAGGCCGGGCCGCATGTCGGTGAAGGACTGCCCGTCGCCCCAGTCGCCCTCGACCTCGCTCATCCACAGCGGCTTGCCCTCGGCCTTGGCGAGGTCACGTACGGAGGTGCGGCCGCCGGTGCCGTACGTGTGGACGTTCATCTGGGCGACGCGGCTCTTCACGTCGGCCGGATAGCTGGTCCAGTTCGTCACGAAGGTCGTAGGGTTGGTCTCGTCCATCGCCGAGACGACGGCTGTCGTCCGTGCCTTCTTCAGCGCGGCGTCCAGCGCGGGCACGATCTTCTGCTGGAGGCCGGGACCGATGTGGCAGCCCTCCTGGCGGCCGCCGGTCGGATTGCCGTCGGCGCCCAACTTGGTATCCCAGTAGTCGGTGTTGGGCTCGTTGCACGGGTCGACGGTCTTCACCTTGATGCCGTGCGCCTTCTCCAGGCGCCGCGTCGCACCGGCGAGGTAGGTGGCGAAGTCGTCGACGGACGCCTCCTTCAGCTGCTCCTTCGACGCGTCGAAGCCGCCGGAGACATAGCCGCTGACCGTCATGAAGTAGGGCGGCGAGTTGGAGAAGGTCTCCCAGTGGGTGATGTCCTTCTTGATCCGGTCCACCCACCAGCGCTGCGTCGCGTCGGCGTCCTCGTTCCAGTGGTCCTCGTTGCCGGGGTCCCACCAGTCGGTGTCGGTGCGGGTGGTGCCCTCGGGCGCCTTCCACCAGCCCTCGACGGCGCCGCCCGCCCTCAAGTAGTCGGGCACGTCGGGGGCGTTGCCGCCGCCGATGTTGTAGCGGGCGATGTTCAGGGCGAGGCCGTCCCGTCCGAAGACGAGGTCGGCGATCCTCTCGCGGATCTCGGCCGGATAGTGCCCGGTGGCGTTCGCGAACCAGACCAGGCTGGTGCCCCAGCCCTCGAACCGGTCGCCCTGGTACGAGGGGTCGGGGGTGACCGTGACCGTCGCCGTGGTGGAGGCGGCGGCGACGAGCTGGGCGGCGGAGATCTGGGTTCCCGCCGCCGCGGCCGTGGCCGCGGCGATGCCGATGAACCGTCTGCGGGTCAAGCGCGCCAACGTGTGCTCCCTACGTCGTTGTGTGAGCGGGGTGTCGGTGGTGCGGTTTCAGGAAGGTGCAGTGGCTCTAGGAGGCGACGGGCTGCCTCAGGACGGCGACCTGACGGGGCGCCAGGACCAGCCCGTCCCCCTCGGCCGCCGGCCCGACCAGTACGTCTCCGGTCAGGCCCGGCAGCGGCACCTGCTCGTCGCTCCGGTTGATCAGGAACACGTAGCGGTGCTCGGAGTCCCGCCGCACGATCTGCTCGACCAACCCCCGCGTCTGCTCCGGGAGTTCACTGCACACACCTGCCGCGGCGAGCAGCTCGGGCAGCAGCACGGTGAGGCCTTCGACGCCGAGGCGGGTGGAGACGTACGCCGCCGAGCCCCGGCCCGTACCGCGTCGCGTGACGGCCGGGCGGGACGCGTACGTACCCGTGCGGTAACCGGCGAGGACCTCGACGTCCGTGCCGGTGACGGAGATCCGGTCGGTCCACAGGCTGCCGGTGGTGCCGTTGTCCAGGTCGACGGTGTCACCGTCGAGGAGCGGCCCGAACTCCTCGATGCGGATACCGAGGACGTCGCGCAGCGCACCGGGGTAGCCGCCGAGCCACACGTGGTCGTTCTCGTCGACGATCGCGGAGAAGTACGTGGTGACGAGGTGGCCGCCACCCTCGACGTACCGGGTCAGCTCCTTGGCGAGCGGCTGCGGCACCACGTGCAGGACGGACGCGATGACGACGTCGTACGCGGACAGGTCGGTGTGGTGCGCTGGCACCACGTCGGCGCGGATACCGAGGCGCAGCAGCGCCGAGTACCAGTCGAGGGCCTCGCGGTGGTAGTCGAGGCGGGAGGTCGGGTGGGAGTCCTGCTCGCTCGTCCACCACGAGTCCCAGTCGAAGAGGATCGCGACGCGCGCGGGTTCGCGCCCGCTTCCGGCGATCGGGGCGAGCGCTTCGAGGGTGTCACCCAACTCGACGACCGAGCGGAAGAGTTCGCTGTCGGCACCGGCGTGCGGGAGCATCGCCGAGTGGTACTTCTCGGCGCCCGCCGCCGACTGCCGCCACTGGAAGAAGCAGACGGCGTCGGCTCCGTGCGCCACGTGCAGCAGCGAGTCCCGCACCAACTCCCCTGGTTTCTTCGGCAGGTTGACGGGCTGCCAGTTCACGGCGCTGGTGGAGTGCTCCATCAGGAACCAGGGCCGGTGGCCCGCGATGCCGCTGGTGAGGTTGGCGGAGAAGGAGAGCTCGTCGCGGTCCTGCGGGCCGGGGATGACGTAGTGGTCGTTGGCGACGAAGTCGACCTCGCCCGCCCAGTCCGCGTAGTCCATGCCCTTGGTGCCGGGCATCACCATGAAGTTGGTGGTGACGGGCGTGTCCGGGGTGAACTCGCGCAGGATCTCGCGCTCGGCCAGCAGATGGTCCTTGAGCGCGTCGGAGGAGAACCGCTTGAAGTCCAGCTGCTGGGTCGGGTTGGGGTGCGAGGCGGCGAGCCGCGGCGGCAGAAGCTGCTCCCAGTCGCTGTAGCGCTGGGACCAGAATGCCGTCCCCCAGGCGTCGTTGAGGGCGTCGAGCGTGGTGTAGCGGCGGCGCAGCCAGACCCGGAAGGCGCGGGCCGCGTCGTCCGAGAAGTCGTAGACGTTGTGGCAGCCCAGCTCGTTGTTGACGTGCCAGGCGACGAGGGCCGGGTGATCGGCGTAGCGGGACGCGAGCTTGCGCACCAGACGCAGCGCGTGCTCGCGGAAGACGGGCGAGGTGGGCCGCCAGTGCTGGCGGGCACCCGGCCACAGTGTCTCGCCGCTCGCGGTCACCGGCAGGATCTCCGGGTGCGCGGCGGTCAGCCACGGCGGCGGCGACGCGGTGGCGGTGGCCAGGTCGACGCCGATGCCGCCCGCGTGCAGCCGGTCCATGATCTCGTCGAGCCAGCCGAAGTCCCAGCTGTCCGCGGTGGGTTGGAGCCGCGCCCAGGAGAAGATGGCGAGGGACACGACGTTCACCCCGGCCTCCCGCATCAGCCGGATGTCGTCCGCCCACACCTCCCGTGACCACTGCTCGGGGTTGTAGTCGGCGCCGTAGCCGAGGCGCCGGCTGCCGTCCGAACTCTTCGGGTACGGGAAACGGGAGGCGAGGGAGGCGGTCATGCACGTCCTTCCAGGAATGCGGGGTGGGGGCCGTTGCGGCTACTTCTCGACGGTGAAGCCCTGCTCGGTGCCGTACTTGGCGGACGCGTCCTGCCAGGACTTGAGCCCGGCGGTGAGCTTGGTCGAGGAGACGTAGGCCTTGCCGACGGTGTCGTTGAAGATCGAGTTGGCGTACACCTGGAACGGCAGGTACTTCCAGTCGGTGGGCACGCTCTTCGCGGACTCGGCGAAGATCTTGTTGGCCTTCTGGCCGCCGAAGTACGGGAACTCGGTGTTCTGGAACGAGGACGAGTTCAGGTCCTTCGTCGTCGCGGGGAACGCGCCGTTCTTGATGCGAGTGCCCACGCCCGCACCGGAGTTGGCGTACTCGACGAAGGCGTAGGCGAGCTCCTTGTTCTTGCCGAGCTCGGGCAGCGCGAGGGAGCTGCCGCCGTTCTCGGAGCTCGCGGTCGCGCCCTTCTCCCACTGCGGCATGGGGGCGACGCGCCAGTCGCCGGAGGCGCCCTTCACGCCGGAGGCGAAGTTGGCGGGCATCCAGGCTCCGGTGGGCAGCGTGGCGATGGTGCCGTCGCCGAGGCCCTTGTACCAGTCGTCGGTCCAGCCGGTGACCGGCGAGACCAGCTTGTCGTCGATCAGCTTCTGCCAGGTGTCGGTGTACTTCTTCGCGCCCGCGTCGGTGAAGTCGATGCCGACCTTGGTGCCGTTCACCTTGTACGGGTGCGAACCGGCCTGCCACAGCAGGCTGGTGGTCAGGCCCGCGTCGCCGACGTCGCTGGTGATGTACGCCTTCGGGTTCGCCTTGTGGAGCTCGCGGGCGGCCTCGACGTACTCGTCCCAGGTCGTCGGGACGGCGATCTTGTACTTGTCGAAGACCTTCTTGTTGTAGAAGAGCGCCATCGGGCCGGAGTCCATGGGCAGTCCGTAGACGCCGTCGCCGGACTTCACCGAGTTCCAGGGCCCCGGCGAGTACGAGTCGGCCAGCTTCTCGGCGCCGTACGCCTTGAGGTCGGTGATCTGCTTCGTCAGGGCGTACTGACCGAGCGCGTAGTACTCGATCTGCGCGACGTCCGGGACGCCCTTCTTCGCCGAGATCGCGTTCGACAGGGCCTTGTACTGGTCGTTATTGGTGCCCGCGTTGACCAGCTTGATGTCGACCTTCGGGTACTTCTTCTCGAAGTCGGCGGCGACCTGCTTCAGGGTGGGCTCCCACGCCCACACCGTGACGGTGCCGCCCTTCTTCAGGGCCGACTTGATGTCGGCCGAACCGACCTTCTTGTCACCGGAGTCACCGTCGTCGGAGCCGCCGCAGGCGGTGGCCCCGAGGGCGAGGGCGCAGAGGAGACCTATGCCGCGCAGGACGCGGCGGGAGTGCTGGGGCATGGCGATGGCTTCCACTTCTTCGTGGTCCTACAGAGGGTGTGCGAGGGGTGAACCGCCGTGCCGCGCCTACTCCTTGACGCTTCCGGCGGAGAGACCCGACTGCCAGTACTTCTGGAGCAGCAGGAACGCGGCGATCAGCGGCACGATGGTGAGCAGCGAACCGGTGAGCACGAGATGGGGGATGGCCTCACCGCCGGCCGTCTGCGCCTGCTTGTTCCAGGAGTCGAGGCCGAGCGTGAGCGGGTACCAGTCGGGGTCCTTCAGCATGATCAGCGGCAGGAAGTAGTTGTTCCAGGTCGCGACCGTGGTGAAGAGCAGGACGGTGACGGTGCCGGGCGCGAGCAGCGGCAGCGCGACCGTGAAGAAGGTGCGCAGCTCGCTCGCGCCGTCGATCCGGGCCGCCTCCATCAGTTCGGTGGGGATCGCCTCGGTGGCGAACACCCACATCAGATAGAGCCCGAAGGGCGAGATCAGCGACGGGATGATGACCGCCCACGGGGTGTCGGTGAGCCCCATCTTGCTGAACATCAGGAAGGTCGGGACCGCGAGCGCCGTGCCCGGCACCGCGACCGCCCCGATGACGACGGCGAACACGGCACGCTTGCCGGGGAAGGCGAACTTGGCGAGCGCATACCCGCCGAGGACCGCCAGGAAGGTGGCCCCGCCCGCGCCCACCACCACGTACAGAAGGGTGTTGAGGAGCCAGCGGCCGAAGACGCCGTCCTGGTACGTGAAGGTCGCGGCGATGTTGTGCCAGAGGTCGAAGTCCGAGTCGAACCACAGGCCGAACGAACGGGCAAGGCCCTGCTGGGACTTGGTGGCGCTGATCAGGAGCCAGACCAGCGGCAGCAGGCTGTAGACGAGGACGACTCCGGTGAGCACGGTCAGCAGGACGCTGCGCCGGGGACGCCCCGCGGTGCGCCGCCGGACGGTGCGCAGGCGCGGGGCGGTGGACTTGAGCGATGCGGTCGGCCGTACGGGCCCGGTGGTGGTGGTCATCGCGCTCACGCTCCCTTGCGCATGCCGCGCAGCTGGACCACGTAGGCGACGATCATCGTGATCACGCCCATGACGATGGCGACCGTCGCGGAGTAGTTCTGCTGCTGCCCCGCGAAGGACAGCGAGTACGTGTAGTAGTTCGGGGTGTAGTCGGTGGTGATCGCGTTCGGCGCGAGCTTCTGGAGGATGGCGGGCTCGTTGAAGAGCTGGAAGCTGCCGATGATCGAGAAGATCGTGGCGATGACGAGGGCGCCGCGGATCGCCGGGAGCTTGATGGCCGTGATGACGCGCCACTGTCCGGCCCCGTCGATCTCGGCCGCCTCGTACAGGGAGTGCGGTACGACGCGCAGCGCGGCGAAGAAGATGAGCATGTTGTAACCGACGAACTCCCAGGTCACGATGTTGCCGAGGGAGGCGAGAACCAGGTCGGCGGAGAGCGGGTCGGGCAGCTTCGTGCCGAACGCGTCGTTGAGGTCGCCGACCAGGCCGTAGCGGGTGCCGTACATGAAGCCCCACATGAGGGTCGCGACGACGGCGGGGACCGCGTAGGGCAGGAAGACGGTGATCCGGAAGAAGTCCTTGCCGTAGAGGCGGCCGCTGTCGATCGCGAGGGCGACGAGCAGGGCGATGCCCAGCATGATCGGCACCTGGACCAGCAGGAACAGCCCGACGCGGAGGACTCCCTCCCAGAACTGGCCGTCTTGGAGCGCCTGTTGGTAGTTGTCCAGGCCCACGAAGGTGGTGCCGCCGATGAGTTGTGTACGGAACAGGCTCAGATAGACCGAGTAGGCGAGCGGCGCGAGGAAGACCAGGGCGAAGACGAGCACGAAGGGGCCGATGAACCCCCAGCCCGTCCATGAGCGGCGCCTCCTCAAGGCGACCGGCGGTTGCAGCGTGGTCATCTCGCGCCCCTCACTCGTCCATGCGTCCAGCCGTGCGTCCAGCCATGTGTCACGCGTCCTGATGTTTGCGTAAACATCCCTGGGTACGAGGGACCCCACGGCTGTTATGTTTGCGTAAACATTCGGTGGCGGCATGTCTACACTGCCCCGAGGAGCACGGTCAAGAGTCGGTGAGGGACACGGTGACAACCAAGGAGAGCGGCCCGCAGCGCGGCAGGCGCCGTACACAGAACGCGTCGATGGCCGACGTCGCCCGGGTCGCGGGCGTCTCGTCCCAGACGGTCTCCCGCGTCTCGAACGGCTTCCCCGGCGTCAACGAGGAGACGCGCGAGCGGGTCCGCGCCGCGATGAAGCAACTCGGCTACCGGCCCAACAGCGCGGCGCGCGCGCTGAAGCGGGGCGACTTCCGCACCATCGGCGTCATCACGTTCACGCTGTCCACGACGGGCAACATGCGCACGCTCGAGGCCATCGCCACCTCCGCCGCGCAGGAGGGCTACGCGGTCACGCTGCTGCCGGTCGCGGTGCCCACGCAGGACGAGGTGCGCGGCGCGTTCTCACGCCTGGGCGAGCTGGCGGTGGACGCGGTCATCGTCATCATGGAGGTCCATCTGCTCGACTCGGCGCGGCTGTCGCTGCCGCCGCACGTGAAGGTCGTGGTCGCCGACTCCGACGCCGGCGACCGCTACGCGGTGGTGGACACGGACCAGGCGGGCGGCACCCGCGACGCGGTGCGCCACCTCCTCGACCTCGGCCACCGCACGGTCTGGCACCTTGCGGGCCCCTCCGAGTCGTACGCGGCACAGCGCCGAACGGACGCCTGGCGCACGGCACTTGAGGCCGCGGGCCGCGCCGTGCCGCCGCCGGTACGGGGCGACTGGTCGGCCGAGTCCGGCTACCGCGCGGGCCTGCGCCTCGCCGAACAGGCCGACTGCACCGCGGTGTTCGCGGCGAACGACCAGATGGCGCTCGGCCTGCTGCGGGCCCTGGACGAGCGCGGCCGCAAGGTCCCCGAGGACGTCTCGGTCATCGGCTTCGACGACATACCCGACTCGGGCTCGTACCAGCCCCCGCTCACCACGGTCCACCAGGACTTCGCCGAGGTCGGCCGCCGGTGCGTGGAGAGCGCGCTGCGCCAGGTCCGGGAGAGCGAGGCGGAGCGGGGGACGACGTTGGTGCCGACGAGGTTGGTGGTGCGGGAGAGCACGGGGGCGGCGCGGCGGGGGTGAGCGGGGGCCAAGGGGTGACCCACCGCGGAGGATGAGCCGCGGCGAAGAAGCGACCCACCGCGAGGGGGCGGGGCGTCAGACCGCGACGCCGAGGCGCTCCACCACGACGGCGCCCGGCAGTTCGGCCAGGGCCTTGCCCGGGACGATCAGCTTGCCGCGGCGGGTGCCGCTGCCGATGAGGACGTGCGGGAGATCGACGACGGCGGCGTCCACGAGGACCGGCCAGCCGTCGGGCAGGCCGATCGGGGTGATGCCGCCGTACTCCATGCCGGACTCGCCGGTCGCGGTGTCCATCGGGGCGAACGAGGCCTTGCGGGCGCCGAGTTGGCGCCGCACCACGCCATTGACGTCGAGCTTCGCCGCGGACGGGACGACGCAGGCCGCGAGCGTGGTCTCGCCGCCGCGCTTGCCCGCGACGACGACACAGTTCGCGGAGGCGGCGAGCAGCTCGGGGCCGTAGTGCTCGACGAACGTCGCGGTGTCGGCCCACTCGGGGTCGGTGTCGACGTGGATCAGGTCCTGCGCGGGCACGGTGCCGCGCCAGTCGCGTACGGCGTCGGCGACGGGCCGGGTGAGCAGGTCGAGGGCCTCGGGGGCGGCGAGTACGTGGTCGAAGGTGCCGATGGGTGCGCGCATGGCGGCACGCTAACAGCCGCCGCGCGTCCGGCACCCGGGTGTCTCAGCGTACGAAAGGCACCGATACGGCCATGATCATCTCGACGTCCTCGGTCCCGTCGTTTCGGTAGGAGTGCGCGGTGCCGGCCTCGAACGAGACGCTCGCCCCCGCGGGCACCGCGTGCGGGGTGCCGCCCACGACGAGGGTCAGCTCGCCCGCCGTGACATGGACCAGCTCGATGGTGCCCTGCGGGTGCGGGTCGGAGTCGCTGCCGTCACCGGGCACGAGCCGCCAGTCCCACATCTCCAGCGGCCCCTGGGACTCGGTCCCGGCGAGCAGCCGGTTGTAGCTGCCTGCGTCCGTGTGCCACAGGCGTACGGCCTGGTCCTCCGTCACGATCCGGACGTTGGGGCCCTGTTCGTAGTCGAGCAGCGTGGTGATGCTGACGCCGAGGGCGTCGCCGATCTTGACGACGGTGCCGATGCTGGGGTTCGTGCGGGCCTGCTCGATCTGGATGAGCATGCCGCGACTGACGGCCGCGCGGGCGGCGAGCGCGTCGAGGGTGAAGCCGCGCTCGGACCGCCAGTGCTTGACGTTGCGCGCGAGCGCCTGGTTCAGGAGATCGAGATCCGCCACGTTCCGTCCAGGGTCGGGGCCTGAGCCCTTCGGCCCTTCGGGGCCTTGGGCCAATATTTTAGATGACAGCGTTCAGTTCATTGAACTACGGTGTGGTGCACCACAGCGTCCAGCAAACTGTACTGCGAGGTCCGGCATGACAGCACTCTTCGCCCTGGCCACGAGCCTCATGTGGGGCCTGGCCGACTTCGGCGGCGGGCTGCTGACGCGACGCATCCCGGCGCTCACGGTAGTGGTCGTCTCGCAGGTGATCGCCGTGGTCGTGCTCGGAGTGATCGTGGTCGCCACGGGTGCCTTCTCGGAAGCGGGACCGCAGTTGTGGTTCGCCGTCGCCGCGGGGCTCGTCGGGCCCGTCGCCATGCTCGCCTTCTACAAGGCGCTCGCCCTCGGGCCGATGGGCGTCGTCTCGCCGCTCGGCTCGCTCGGCGTCGCCGTGCCGGTCGGCGTCGGGTTGGTGCTCGGAGAGCGGCCCGGGCTCCCGCAGTTCGCGGGCATCCTGGTCGCGGTCGCGGGCGTGGTCCTCGCGGGCGGTCCTCAGTTCAGGGGCGCGCCGGTGCAGCGGCAGGCGGTGCTGCTCACGCTGCTGGCGGCGTTCGGCTTCGGCGCGGTGATGGCGCTGATCGCGGAGGCGTCGACCACGGTCACCGGGCTCTTCCTCGCACTGTTCGTGCAGCGGGTGACGAATGTCGTGGCGGGCGGGAGTGCGTTGTACGTGTCCGCGAAGCGGGGTGGGCGGGTGCTGCCGGAGGAGGGGGGATGGCGGGTCGTCCGGGGCTCGTTGGTCGCGCTCGGCTTGGTGGGGTTGGCGGATGTGGCGGCCAACGGAACGTATGCGCTGGCCGCGCAGGAGGGGCCGGTCACCGTGGCGGCGGTGCTTGCGTCCTTGTACCCGGTGGTTACGGCACTGGCCGCGCGCGGCGTCCTCAGCGAACGGCTCCGCGGGGTGCAGGCGGCGGGCGCGGGGCTCGCGCTGGTGGGAACGGTGCTGTTGGCGACGGGCTGACGTTCGCCGGGGGCGGTTACGCGTACGGGGTGCCTGGACCGGCACCGGCGTTGCGTCCACGGGGTAGCTGCCCCTTGCACCGGCACCGGTGTTGCACCCCGGGGCTCCGCCCCGGACCCCGCTGCTCAATCGCCGCAGGGGCTGGATCGGCCCACCCGTCGCGAGAGGGGAGAGAGTCCGGAGTGGGTGGAGTGGACCTCCGGCTACCGGCCGGTGGCCTTCGGCTTCGGGGCGTCGTGGCACGTTCCCAGATCGAGCCATCCGAGCTTCAGCCGGTGCCATCCTCCTGTCGTGTAGCCACCGCTCTCCCGGTCGAAAACGGCTGCCGATATGCCGTCCCCGTCCTGATGGCCGACGTAGTGGCCCTCTGTACCGTCCCCGGTCGACTGGAAGATCTGGAGTTCCGCGCGGCCGTCGTGATTCAGGTCCGTGGCCCGCACTCCTGACACGAACGACTTGTACGGCATGCGGATGGTGCCGGTCCTGGCACTGCTCAAGTCGGTCGCGAGCGGTCCGTAGTGCACCTCGTGGGTGATCATGTTGTCCTCCGGTGAGTCTCCGGTGTCGTGCTGGCTGTAGAACAGGGCCAGATCGATGTACCCGTCACCGTCGAAGTCCCCGAAGGTCCCGCGCGTCTCCATGTCGTCGGACCACACGCCTCGGAACTTCTGCCAGCGCCCGCGCGCCTTTTCGACCCGGACGGTGCCGCCGCCTCCGAAGCTCACCAAGGGATCGCCCTCACGGGTCTTGTCGTAGATCTCGTCCTGATGTCCGTCGGCGTCCACGTCGGCGCGCAGGGTGGTGTCGTTCAGCGCGCATATCTCCATCTGCGCGTGACTGCCTGGCTTGGGCCCCATGACCGACAGCTGCCAACCGACCACGCCGATCACGGCGAGGGCCGCACTCGCGACCACGGTGTACCGACGTCGCCGTTCGCGCCGCCGCGACAGCGAGGAGGGCACGTTCCGGGCCCCGGACGGAGCCCCGGACGGAGCCCCGGACCCGGACGGCCGTGGGGTCGCATCGGCGGAGGGAGTCATGGCGGCACACTAGGTCGGCGCGCGACAGCACAGTCCGACCCCGGGGATCCGTAACGGAGCTGAGTCGCAAGGGCGATCCCCCCGAAGCCTCAGCAGCCGACTCTGTCGGGGATCTTGGTCGTCGGTCTGGTCGGTCTCTGCCGGACCGCCAAGACCTCGGCCTGGTGCTTCCGTTCAGCATGTGAGGATCTTGCGGGCGAGGAGATTGCGGTGGGCGGTCCCCCAGCGAGTGCGCAAGCGGCGGGTTCCGTGGAGCCAGGCGCTGGGCCGCTTCGGCGCGGTCCGGGCCGGCCGGGGCCGTGTTCTGTGCCGCGGCGGGCGATGACAGGTGTGACGCCCCGTTCGCGGAGTCGGTGCCGGTCGGTGTCGTGGTCGTAGGCACGGTCGGCGTACAGCCACCGTGCCCCCTGCGGCAGTTCGACCACCCCTCACTCCGGGCCCCCGCCAACCACGGCTCCCCACCGGTACGCTCAGCCACCACCGCCTCAGGCGCCCCGTCAACTACGGCTCCCCCCCCGGTACGCTCGACCACCACCGCCCCAGGCGGCCCGGCACCACAACTCCCCTCCGCGACCGCCACCCCCCGGGCGCCTCGCCAACCACGCCTCCCCACCCCGGCGTTCGACCGCCACTGCCCCGGGCACCCGGCACCCCCTCCCCTCCGCGACGTTAGACCGCCACCGCCTCGGGCGCCCCGGCAACCATGCCTCCCCACCAGGACGTTCAGCCACCACCCCGGGCGCCCGGCAACCACACTTCCCCACCCCGACGCTCGACCGCCACCACCCCAGGCGCCTCGCCAGCCACGGCTCCCCACCCCCTGCGGCCTACGCCGCCCCTGCCTTGGGCAATCTGCCGCCTGGGGCGGCAGGGTGGGCAAGGCGGCGCACGGTGCCGCGCAACGAGTACGGCAGGCGCCGACCACGGCACAACCTCGACGTCACGGTGCCGCGCAACGAGAACGACAGGCGCCGACCACGGCACGGGCCCAGAGCCCCGGCCCCGCGCAACGGGCACCACCACCCCGGGCAGCCGAAGCCCCCGGAGGGGGCGGGCGGGTGGGAGATAGGCGGGGACCGGCGCAGCCGGGCAAAGAACGGTGCCGAACGCCGTTACGGCACACGCTGGCCCGGTGCAGCCCAAAAGCCCGGTACCGCGCACCGTTATGCCACGCCCCGCCCCCGGCACAGCACAGAACCCCGGTACCGCGCACCACTCACCACACACCCCACCCCCGGCACAGCACAGAACCCCGCCGCCGCGCACCCCTCACCACAGGCGCCAACCCCGGCACCCCCCGGACCACCGGCACCCGACCCGAAACCCCGCCCCCGGCACCCGCACCGCCGCCGGCCCCGGCCCCGTCACACCCGATACCGCCGCAACGCCGGGACGGCGAACGCGAGGGCCAGCATCACCACCACGACCAGAACCCCACCCCCGGCCACCGCAGGCCCCGCCCCGAAGGCCGACCCCGCCGACCCGTGGAGGACGTCCGCCAGCCTGGGCCCACCCGCGACGACCACCGTGAACACCCCCTGCATCCGCCCCCGCATCTCGTCCGTCGCGGCCGACAGCAGAATCGCCCCACGGAAGACCATCGAGACCATGTCGGCGACCCCCGCCACGGCGAGGAACACGACCGCGAGCCACAGACTGCCGCTCAGCCCGAACCCCGTAATGGCCAGGCCCCACGCCACGATCGCCCCGATCACCATCCACCCGTGCCGCTTCGCCCGCGAGAACGTCCCGGAGAACAGTCCCCCGACCACCGCCCCGATCGGAATCGCCGCGAACAGCAGCCCGAGCGCGAGCCCCTCCCCGTACGGCGCGTAGGTCTCCGCGGCGAGCTGCGGGAACAGGGCGCGCGGCATGCCGAACACCATCGCGATGATGTCCGCGAGGAAGGACAGCAACAGCACCTTGTGCGTGGACATGTAGCGGAAGCCGTCGACGATCTCCCGTACGCCCGCCCGCTTCTTGACCAGCGTGCCGAGCGGCGGCAGCGCGGGCAGCCGGTACACCGCCCACACGGTGACGCACAGCGCGACGGCGTCGATCAGATACAGCTCCGGCAGCCCGATGACGGGGATGAGGACACCCGCGAGCAGCGGGCCGACGACCTGGCCGGTCTGCATCACCGTCGAGCCGAGCGCGTTGGCCGCGGCCAGTTGGCTCTCGGGAACGAGCCTCGCGATGGACGCGTTGCGGGCCGGCGCGTTGAGGCCCCAGAACGCCTGCTGCATCGCGAGCAGCACCATCAGCACGGCCACCGAGTCGAGCCCGGATATCGCCTGCACCCAGAAGAGGACCGAGGTCACGGCGATGCCGCTGTTGGTGATCAGAAGCAGCTTGCGCCGGTCCATGTGGTCGGCGATCGCGCCGCCCCACAGCGCGAACACCACGAGCGGCACGAGCCCCGCCATGCTCGCGGCGCCGACCCAGGCCGATGACCCGGTGATGTCGAAGATCTGCTTGGGCACGGCGACCGCGGTGAGCTGGCTGCCGACGGCCGTGACGATGGTCGATGACCACAGCCGACGGTAGGCGGGGATGCGCAGGGGCCGGGTGTCCATGGCCCAGCGTCGCCAGCCACGCGGCTTGGCCTCGGCCTCCGTTCCGTCAGTGGCCCTGCTGTCGTCGCTCGTCTCGCTCGTCTCGCTCGTGTCCACGGCTTCCCTGATTGCTCGCTACATCTATCTGGTCCGGGGTTCAGTGTCCCAGGCGTCGTCGTCGAGTTCGGACAGAGCGAGCAGCTGGTCCGGAGTGACCCCTTCGGGTATCGCCCGCGGCGCCGGCGTCCGGAGCGGCGGCTGCCAGCCGGACTCCGCGTCCCAGCTCCGTACGACACGCGCGGGCGCACCCGCGACCACGGCATGGTCGGGTACGTCGCCGCGCACCACGGCCCCGGCCGCGACCACCACGTTCCGGCCGATGCGGGCGCCCGGCAGGATCACGGCGCCGGTGCCGATCCAGCAGCCGGGGCCGATCTCGACCGGCTCCATCCGGGGCCACTGCTTGCCGATGGGCTCGTGCGGGTCGTCGTACGAATGGTTCGTGGACGTGATGTAGACGTACGGGCCCATGTAGACGTCGCTGCCGATCCGTACCGTCGTATCGGCGATGACATGGCTGCCGCGGCCGATCACGACGCCGTCGCCGAGGGTCAGGATCGGGTCCGGGCCGAGGTCCAGGTCCGGCATCAGGCCCGCTGTCAGGGTGACTTGCTCACCGATGATGCAGTGCGCGCCCAGCCGGATCCACGGCTCGCCGAACACCGTGCCCTGGGGGAACGCGAGCTTCGTTCCGTGCCCGATCGCGCCGAACCGGTGCCCGCCGGACTGCCGCGCGGTGACCGCGCCCTTGCGCTGCACCCAGCGCCATCCGGCCTGTACGAGCCGGTGTCCCGGCCCACCCTTGTCGTTCCGCGTCTTCGGCACGGCGTCACGTTACCCACGCGTATCTTCGACCCCCACCTCGCCGACCTGTGATCTTCGCCCCACGGGTACGGTTCGCTCTGGCGCGACGCAGGATGATCACTTCACGTAGGGAGCACAGACCTCATGTCCCACGAGGCACTCGTCACCGGCATCGGCGACAAGGAACCGAAGGTGGACCCGGAGGCGTTCGTCGCCCCGACGTCCGTGGTGATCGGCGACGTGACGCTGAGCGCCGGCTCGAGCGTCTGGTACGGCGCGGTGCTGCGCTCCGAGGTCGAGCCGATCACGCTCGGCGCGGACAGCAACATCCAGGACAACTGCACGGTGCACGTCGACCTCGGGTTCCCCGCGACGATCGGCGAGCGCGTCTCCGTCGGCCACAACGCGGTGCTTCACGGCTGCACCGTGGAGGACGACTGCCTCATCGGGATGGGGGCGACCGTGCTCAACGGCGCGGTGATCGGGGCGGGTTCGCTGGTCGCGGCGAACGCGCTGGTGCCGCAGGGGATGGTGGTTCCGCCCGGATCGATGGTCGCGGGCGTCCCGGCGAAGGTACGGCGTGAGCTGTCCGCGGAGGAGCGGGAGATGCTCACGCTGAACGGGACGCATTACGTGGAACTGGCGAAGGTGCATCGGAGCGCGCACGAGTAGGCATCACCTGCGGCGGGGTTGCGGTCGCGGGGCTCCGCCCCGGACCCCGCTGCTCAATCGCCGCAGGGGCTTGAAAAAGTCGGGCGCTGTCCCGGCCTCGTCCCTCGATCGCCGACGGGGCTTGAAAGGCCTCAGCCAGCCGGCTCCGGCTCGGCCTCCGCCGCCGACTCCTCATGCTCCGCCACCATCTTCGCCGCCCGCCGCTTCACGATCAGCATGGATGCCAGGCCGATCAGGACGGCCACGCCCAGGCCCACGTACGAGAACTTCTTGAGCCAGTCCTCCGCGACCACACCCACGTAGTAGATGACCGCGGTCGTGCCGCCGGCCCAGACCACGCCGCCCAGGAGGTTCGCGATGAGGAACTTCCAGTACGGCATGTGCAGGACGCCCGCGAGCGGTCCGGCGAAGATGCGGAGCAGGGCGATGAAGCGGCCGAAGAAGACGGCCCACATGCCCCACTTCTCGAAGGACCGCTCGGCGGTGGCGACGTGTCCCGGACCGAAGTGCTTCGGGAACTTGCGCCCCATCTTGGCGAGCAGCGGGCGCCCGCCCTTGCGGCCGATCGCGTACCCGATGGAGTCACCGACGACGGCGCCCGCGCTGGCGCAGGCTCCGAGGATGACCGGATTGACATCGCCGTGCTGCGAGGAGAGCAGCGCCGCGGAGATGAGCACGATCTCGCCGGGCAGCGGGATCCCGAGGCTCTCGACGCCGATCACGCCTGCCACCAGCAGGTAGACGGCGACCGCCGGAATCGTGTCGAGCCATGCCTGGACGTGCATCGACGCCGCCTCCCGTACCCACCAAAGTTGCTTGTGCCCGGCGCGCGCTCCCCTCCGGTACGCGCACGCCGGGCAGCCTACCTGCTCCCTATGACGCCGCCGCGTCCCACAAGGTGCAGTGATGTTCGCGATGAACGGCCGTGGAGAGGGTGATCCCGCCCACACCTGATGTCTTCAGTGACAGCACGTGTCCGGGTGTCCGCCGCTGGTCGGGCATGGCGGGCGCGCCGTCGGCCCGCGGGGCGCCGCCCCTGATGAAGGAGCCCCAGTACTGCACCATCCGGTCGGCGAGCGCCCGCTGTTCGGTGTCGAGCGGGGAGTCGAGCCCGAAGTGCTTGAAGAGGTACTGCACCTCGTTGACGTGCGTGGCGCCGAAGTCGAACGTTTTGCCCGCCTCCCTGATCGACGCGAACGGCGGTGAGGTGCTGTCCGCGAACTCGTAGGCGTAGACGGGCGGCCCGCTCCCCGCGAGCCGCTGGTCGAGCCGGAGCGCCGGGCACGCCATGAGCTGGTCGCCCTGCGCGGCGGCGTACGCGTGGGTGGGCGACGCGTAGTCGGAGAGGGGGTAGGCGCGCAGGGCCTTCTCCCCCGTCGCCTTCCCGTACGTGTCCGTGAGCGCCTTCGGGTAGGCCTCGGCCGTGAGCGGTTTGCCCTGGCCGTCGTACGCGCCGTACGCGAAGAGGGTTCCCTCGTCCTTGTTGGCGCCGTTGAGGACGGGCACATGGGCCGAGCGTCCCCCGGTGATCGCGGCGGCCGGCTGCTCGGGCAGGAACTCGCCGCCGGTCACCGGCGCCCAGTCGAATCCGGCCTGCGCGTCGAGGATCTCCTTGGCCGACTTGCCGCGCAGGCACGCCACCGTGTGCGCAGCCGCTCCGCACCCGGCCTTCTCCGCGAACCTCGCACCCTCGGCGACGGCCGCAGTGTGCGTGCGGGCCGCACAGTCCCCGTACGCCCCGGACTCGATGATCCCGGCGCGGAACAGGCCGCGCCCGCTCGGCGACGCGAGCTGGGTGCACACCGAGCGCCCGCCCGCGGACTCGCCGGCGATCGTCACGCGGTCCCGGTCCCCGCCGAAGCTTCCGATGTTGGCGCGCACCCAGCGCAGCGCCAGCTGCTGGTCCTGGAGGCCGAAGTTGCCCGAGACGCCGTCGGAGGCCTGGTCGTCGAGGCCCGCCGCCGCCAGGAAACCCATCGCTCCCAGGCGGTAGTTGACGGTGACGACGACCGTGCCGGTGCGGCGCGCGAAGGTGTCGGGGACGATGTCGGCGCCCGCGCCCGCGGTGAGCCCGCCGCCGTGCAGCCACACCATGACGGGCCGCCCCGCAGAGCCGTCCGGCGCGTACACGTTCAGGTCGAGGCAGTCCTCCGTGTACGTCGGGTCCTCGTATCCGGGGTCCCAACTCGACGCCTGTACGCACCTGTCGGAGAAGTCGGTGGCGTCGCGCACGCCGCGCCAGGAGTGCGCCGGGCGCGGCTCCCGCCAGCGCAGCTTGCCGACGGGCGGTTCGGCGTACGGGATTCCGAGGAACTGCCGCCCCTCGTCGGTGTGCTGCCCGCGCACCCAGCCGGACGCGGTGTGCGCCAGGGGTCCTTCGGACCGTTCGGTGGCCTGCGCCGGCACCAGGGCCGCGGCGGTCAGCGCCACCACGGCCGCGAGCACCACGCGTATTCGACCGCGTCTCATGTCACTTCTCCCTCTTCGCTCGACCCCGCATCCGTGCGCACCGCGAAACCGAAGCGGAAACTATGGCCGACGTTGACTCGTGTCAACAGGTTGCACAAGAAAGGGAGTTGGACGAGAGGCAACGAGAAGCGAGGAAGGCGCCACCCCATCGGGCAGCGCCTTCCTCGCCGTGCGGACCGCGCTCCGCGGTTCCCGCTCTCAACTGTTGGGACGCAGCGTCCAGACAACCGTCATCTCGCCGGTCACGGCCCCGTCCTCGCGCGTGATCGCGATGCTCACCGGGAACTCGGGGCGCTCTCCCGCGTCGAGCTCGGCGACCACGTCGGCGGCCGGACGGCCGAGCGTCGCGGTGGCGGTGACCGGGCCCATCGCCAGCTTCTTGTACGCGATGTCGGCGCTCACGGCGAGCGGCACGGCGCGCGAGAGCTGGTCGCCGAAGGCGGCGAGCACGATGGCGCCACTCGCGGACTCGCCGAGCGTGAACATCGCTCCGGCGTGCGGTCCGCCGACGTGATTGTGGTAGTCGGGCTGGTCGGGCAGCGCGACGACCGCCTTCTCGGGCGTGGTCTCGTGGAACTCGAGGTTCAGGGTGCGGGCCATCGGCACCGTGGCGGCGAGCATCTCGCCGATGGACATCTGATCTGCGCTCATGCCCGAATGTTACCCGCCGGTAGCAAGCTTGACCATCCCTCCCCTCCCCTAGGGACAACCGGGAGATATCAGGCATCGACCGACCAATCACCCGGTGTCCGGGGAAACGGTTTGTCGATTCGGCGGCATGGCGGCGATAGTCCCTCAGTGACCTCTGCCGCCACCCCCGAACCGAAGCGTCCACGCCTGCGCCCCGCATGGGCCGGGCGGAACTACACGCTGCTCTCCGTGTCGGCGGTCGTCACGACACTGGGGGCGCACGGCGCGCTGATCGCCTCGGCGTTCGCCGTGCTCGACGCGGGCGGCGACGGCGGCGACGTGGGCCTGGTGGCCGCGGCCCGCACGCTGTTCCTGGTCGTGTTCCTGCTGGTGGGCGGCGCGGTCGCCGACCGGCTGCCGCGGCACCACGTGATGGTCGCGGCGAACGCCCTCAACTTCCTCTCCCAGGGCGCGTTCGCGCTGCTCGTCCTCCAGGGCGACCCGAAGCTGTGGCAGATGATGGCGCTCAGCGCGCTCGGCGGCACTGGGCAGGCGTTCTTCAACCCCGCGGCCGAGGGCATGCTCATGGCCTCCGTCTCCGGGGAACAGGCGAGCCGCGCCTTCGCCATGTTCCGGATGGGGATGTCAGGGGCCGGTGTGGGCGGCGCCGCGCTCGGCGGGGCGATGGTCGCGGCGTTCGGACCCGGCTGGGTGCTCGCCGTGGACGCGGTGGCGTTCCTGGTCGCGGGCGCGCTGCGGATGTTCCTCGACGTACGGCACATCGCGCCGCGGGAGCCCGGCGGCGGGCTGCTCGCCGATATGCGGGACGGGTGGCGGGAGGTCATCGGCCGACCGTGGCTGTGGACGATCGTGGCCCAGTTCGCGGTCGTGGTCGCGGTAGTGGGCGCGGCCGAGTCGGTGTTCGGGCCGCTGGTGGCGCGCGACGAACTGGGCGGGGCGGGGCCGTGGGGCATCGCGCTCGGCGCGTTCGGCGTGGGCACGATCCTCGGCGGACTGCTGATGATGCGGTGGAAGCCGAAGCGTCTGCTGTTCGCGGCGACGCTCTCCGTCTTCTCCCTCGCCCTGCCGTCGGCGGCGCTCGCGGTACCCGTGCCGCTCGGCCTGCTGATCGCCGTGATGTTCGTCAGCGGCGTCACCATCGAGATATTCGGCGTCTCCTGGATCACCGCGCTGCACCAGGAGATCCCCGAGGAGAAACTCTCCCGCGTCTCGGCCTACGACTGGTTCGGCTCGGTGGCGATGGTGCCGCTGGCCACCGCGCTCGCCGGCCCGGCGGAGTCCGCCTTCGGCCGGTCGGCCTCGCTGTGGGGGTGCGCGGCGCTCGTGGTCGTGGCGACGGCAGCGGTGCTGTTCGTGCCGGACGTACGGCACCTGCGGCGACGCGAACCGGCGACCGCCGCGCCCCACGACCCCACGCTGACCGACCCCACGCTCGCCGAACCTCCCGTCACCCCACGCTGAACGAACCGCCCGGCGGCTCCGGCGACGGTGCCGCGTTCCCGTCGTCGACCGGGTGCGCGTCGCCGGTGAAGCGGCGCAGCGCACGGCCGTGTTCGACGCGGGCCGGGAAGGCGTCGCGGGCCGTGCGCCGGGCGATCTCCGCCACGTCGAGCTCGGCGCGGGAGGCCAGCAGCACCGCGTTGCCGAAGCGCCGGCCGCGCAGCACGGAGGGCTCCGCGACCAGTGCGACGTGCGGGAACACGGCCGCGAAGGTGGCCACCTGGGAGCGCAGGAACGTGAACGGGGCGCCGTCGGCGAGGTTCGCCGCGTAGATGCCGCCCGGCCGCAGCACCCGGTCCGCCTCTCGCGCGTACGCGCGCGTGGTCAGGTGCGCGGGCACCCGTGACCCGCCGAAGACGTCGGCGACGAGGACGTCGGCGCTGTCGTCGGGCGCCGCCTCCAGCCAGCCGCGGGCGTCGGCGCCGTGCACCGTGACGCCCGCGTCGGCCGGTACCGGCAGATGCTCGGCGACCAGCGCCAGCAGTCCGCGGTCGGCCTCCACCACGTCCTGCCGGGAGCCGGGGCGGGTGACCGCGACATACCGGGGCAGCGTGAGGGCGCCCCCGCCGAGGTGCAGCACGTCGAGCGGGGCGCCGGACCCGGCCACGCAGTCGAGGACGTGGCCGAGCCGGCGCGCGTACTCGAACTCCAGGTGGGCGGGCTCGTCCAGGTCGACGTACGACTGGGGCGCACCGTCCACCGTGAGCAGCCAGGCCCGCCGCCGGTCGACGTCGGGCAGCAGCTTGGCGGTGCCGTGGTCGACGTCACGGGTGACGGGTATCGGCTCGGGTCCGGACTCGGATGCGTTCACGTGCACATTGTGCCGTCGCGGGGCCGGAACCCGTACGGTCCCGGCCCCGCTCCGATTCACTCCACGGACGTCACCGTCCCCGCCCCCACGGTCCGCCCGCCCTCACGGATCGCGAACCCGAGACCGGCTTCGAGCGGCACGTCCCGCCCCAGCTCCACCGTCATGGCGACGGTCTCGCCGGGCCGCGCGACGGCCACCTCCCCGAGGTCGACGTCCCCCACGACGTCCCCCGTACGCAGGTAGAACTGCGGCCGGTACCCGGTGGCGACGGGCGTGGAACGGCCGCCCTCCGCCGCCGACAGCACGTACACCTGCGCGGTGAAGCGGCGCGCGGGCTTGACCGTGCCGGGCTCGGCGACGACGTGCCCGCGCCGCACCGCGTCCCGCGGCACACCTCGGAGCAGCAGCGCCACGTTGTCCCCCGCCTGCGCCTCCTCCATCGGCTTGCCGAAGGTCTCGACGCCGGTGACGACGGTCTCCCCTTCCTTGAGGGACTCCGCCCCGTAGACCCGCACCCGGTCGCCGACCCGTACGCGGCCTCGCTCGACCGCGCCGGTCACCACCGTGCCGCGCCCGCTGATGGTCATCACGTTCTCGACGGACAACAGGAACGGCGCGTCCACGTACCGCTCCGGCATCGGAACGTACGTGTCCACCGCGTCGAGCAGCGCCTCGATCGACGCCGTCCACCGCGGGTCCCCCTCAAGGGCCTTGAGCCCGGAGACCCGCACGACGGGCACGGAGTCGCCCCCGTACCCGTGCGCGGACAGCAGCTCGCGCACTTCGAGCTCGACCAGGTCGGTGAGCTCCTCGTCCCCCGCGTCCGCCTTGTTGATGGCGACGACGATGTGGTCGACGCCCACCTGGCGGGCGAGCAGTACGTGCTCGGCGGTCTGCGGCATGATCCCGTCGAGCGCCGAGACGACGAGGATCGCCCCGTCGAGCTGCGCGGCGCCCGTGACCATGTTCTTGACGTAGTCGGCGTGGCCCGGCATGTCCACGTGCGCGTAGTGCCGGGTGTCGGTCTCGTACTCGACGTGCGCGATGTTGATGGTGATGCCGCGCTGCGCCTCCTCGGGCGCCTTGTCGATCCGGTCGAACGGTACGAACGTGCCGGCGCCGCGCTCGGCGAGGACCTTGGTGATGGCGGCGGTGAGTGTGGTCTTGCCGTGGTCGACGTGGCCCATGGTGCCGATGTTGAGGTGCGGCTTGGTGCGCACGTATGCCGTCTTGGGCATGGCGATGAGGTCCCTTCGGGAACTTCAGAAAAGTACTGGCCTCCGAGCGGGAGGCGGGGACCCCTGAGCCGGACCGACCCTCCCCCTGCGGGGTCCGCCGGAATGTCCGGAGAGGGTCAGCTTCGCGCGCCGTCAGCTGCGGCGGCGGTCAGGAGGACGGCAGCCAGAGCTGCGTCCGCGACTGCGGACGGAGCTGCGTGGAAGGCGTGCCGGAACATGTGGCAGATCTTCTCCGACGCGGCGCCCCGCGTCGAACGATTTTCCGCGCCCCGTACGGGAGTTACCCGCCTACGTTCTTCAGGGCCTCGCGCACCGAGAGCGGACTGAGGGTGTCCCGGTGCGCGGCGACGAAGGACCGTACGGCCTCGGCGTCGGTCTTGGCGTACTCGCGCAGGGCCCAGCCGATCGCCTTGCGGATGAAGAAGTCGGGGTGCCCGGACTGCCGCAGGCAGTAGCCGAAGAGCCGGTCGGTGTCGGTGGCTTCCTTGTGGCGGAGCTGGTGGAGGAGCGCGGTCCTCGCGACCCAGAGGTTCTCGTCCCCGATCCACGCGTCCATGTCGGCGCGCAGCTTCGGGTCGGCCGCGACGAGGCCGCCGACGATGTGCGCCGCCAGGTGGTCCACGGTGTCCCACCACGGCACGGTCGTGACCAGTTCGCGTGCGACCGGCAGGAAGCCGGACGTGAGACGTCGCACATGGCGGCGCAGGTAGTCGACCCCGAAGTAGGCGTACTCGCGCTCGGGCAGCGCCCAGCAGCGCAGCGCGACGGCGGTGAGGTCGCTCTCGTCGGGACGCGGCGTGCCGGCGAGCACGACCTTGGTCAGCTCCCGGCGCACGGGCGACGTAAGGCCCAGGAAGGGCGCCACATCCTTCATGTACGCGCGCATCTGCGCCGCCCGCTCGGGGTCGGCGGCCGCGCCGTACACCTCGGGGAGCCGGGCGAGCAGGGTGTCGGCGAGAACGCTGGGCGGCGGCGCGATGACGACCACGTGACGCTCCTCGCAACTGGGGCAAGAGCCGGGAAAGTGAGACACAACCTACGGCGATCTTATGTGGGGGTCGGTTAGTCTCCCCGGATGTTCGAGACCGTCCCCGCCCGTCCCGCCGGGTTCGCCGCCCGCTGCGGCCAGGCGCTGCTGTCGCCGTGGTCGCGGCTTTCGCTGCTGGTGCTGCTGCTGGCCGCGGGCGCGACGTGCGTGCTGCTCTTCGAGCCGCAACAGCTGATCACGCACGGCTGGCCGCCGCAGGTGAACGGGGCGGCGGCGGTCGTCCTGTTCGCGGTGGCGTACGGCGTGTGCACGGTCGCGTTCGTCCCGAGACCGCTGCTCAACCTGGCGGCGGGCGCCCTGTTCGGTTCCCAGCTGGGGCTGCTCGGGGCGATCGGCGGGACAGTGCTGGGCGCCGGGCTCGCCTTCCTGCTCGGCCGGTTCCTCGGCCAGGACGCGCTGCGGCCGCTGCTGCGCGGGCGCTGGCTGAAGGCGGCGGACGGGCAGCTCAGCGAGCACGCCTTCCGGTCGATGCTCGCGGCCCGGCTGTTCCCCGGCATCCCGTTCTGGGCGGCGAACTACTGCGCGTCGATCTCGAAGATGAGCATCGTCCCGTTCCTCCTCGCCACGGCGCTCGGCTCGATCCCGAACACGGCGGCGTACGTGGTGGCGGGCGCACGCGCGTCGACGCCCACGTCGCCCATCTTCCTGATCGCGATGGGCTTCATCGTCGTCACGGGGTGCGCGGGCGCGGTCGTGGCGTGGTGCAAGCGTCATCAGCTGCGGAAGCGGACGGCGCAGGAGGACTGACCGGCTCCCCCTTGAGGCCCCTGCCGAGGCGCAGCGTCACCGCGACGGAGGCCACGGCGAGCGCCGTCATCGCGGTGGCGGGCGAGGTCGCCTGGGCCAGCGCGCCCGCGAGCACCGCGCCCACTCCCTGCATGGTCAGCATCCCGGCGGTGTGCAGCCCGAGGGCGTGCCCGCTCAGGCGCTCCGGGGTCAGCGCCACCAGCCGCTCCTGCAACAGCAGGCTCGCCGAGAAGCCGACCGAGGCGAGGGCGACCGCCGCCACGGCGAACGGCAGGGCGGGCCGCAGGGCGAACACCAGATACGGGACGGCGAGCAGCAGCCGCAGCGGTGCGGCGAGCCGGGCGCGCCACCAGGGCGGCAGGAAGCGGCCGGTGAGGATGTCCCCGGCGAGCATGCCCAGGGCGGCGCTCGCGAGCAGCACTCCCGCGTGCCCGGTGTCGTAGGGGACGAACAGCGCCTCGCAGCCGACGATCAGCCCGTTGGGCACCCACAGCGCCAGATAGACGTACCGGCGCGGGACCGAGGACCACAGGGCGGCGTTGCCGCGCATCGTCTCGCGCGGGGACGGGCGCCCTGCGGCGCGCGCCGGGTGCCGGGTCAGTCCGCACCGCGCGACCACCGCGGCGAGCACGTAGAGCCCGGCGCCGACGAGGAGCGTGCCGCGCGCCGACAGCACGGCGACGAGCAGGCCGCCCAGGGCGTACCCGAGGATCTGGCAGACGCCCGCGCTCATGTTGAGGACGGAGCGGCCGAGCAGATAGCCGTCGCGGGCGAGGATGTCGGTGAGCATGCCGTAGCGGACCCCGCCGCCGAGCGCCGACGGCACGCCCTGGACGAGGACGAGCGCGAGGGCCGCGGCCGTCGGAAGACCGGGCGTCGCCTGCGCCGCCGTGGCGAGACCGAGGAAGAGCGCGAGCCCGACGAGGGCGGCGCGCGGTGGCACCCGGTCCGCCGCGGAGAGCAGCGTGAGCGCGCCGACGACCTGGGCGAGCGAGGGCCCGAACATGGCGAGTGCGGACAGCAGCGGCGATCCGGTCGAGGCGTAGACGAGCGAGCCGAGGGCGAGCCCGCTCACCGTCTGCCCGGCGATCTGGAGCGAGACGGTGGCGAAGAGGGAGGGGAATTCGGGCGTGCGGAACAGCTCCCGGTAGGTGTCCATGACGGGAGGCTGCGGGGTGGCGGACGAGGGGCGTTAATGTTTCGCGCACCCGCGAAACAACCAGGGTCGGCGAAACTACGGGGCCGACGAAACTACGGGGGACGGGGGGTGCGGCCGTGGGCATCTGGCAGGTCGACGCGGACACGCTCGCGGGCAGCCGGTTCATCGTGTCGCGGCGCGCCGAGGCGACCGCGAGCCTGAAGAAGCTGGCGAATCCCGTCGCCGCGCACCCCGGTGAGCGCCGCTGGCTGGACACCCACCTGCCCGCCTACCGCGCGCGACTCGCCGCGGAGCCGACGACGGCGCTGCTGCTGGATGCCGCGTTCGGGGCGCGCTGGATCGCCGACTTCATGACGCCCACTCCCGACGGCGCCCGCGAGGACGACCTGGCGGACGGCCTCGCGCGGATCCGCGCCACACCGTCGGCCGCCGTCCGCGCCGACCTCGCGGTCTCCTCCCCCGGCCCGCTGCCCGACGCGCTCGCCCACGCCGAGGACCTGGCGGAACGCGCGGCGGCGCTGCTCGCGTGGGTGTGGCGGGAGACGGTGCTTCCGGAGTGGCCGCGGCGCCGTCGGATCATCGAGGCCGATGTCCTCGCCAGGACAAGGGAGTTGACGCGGGGCGGCTGGGCGGCGGCCTTCGGCGGGATGCGCCCCACGATGGGCTGGCTCGGCGAGGGCCGGCTCCGGATCAACGCGCACGACTACCCGCCACGGGACATCACCGGCACCCAACTGCTGTTCGTCCCGGTCACCCCGAAGCAGGGCTGGGTGTCCTGGCCGGAGCGGGCGCCGGTCGACCGGTACGCCGTGATCTACCCGTGCGCGGGCGCCCTCGCGGACGTTGACAGGGCGGCGCCGCCCGACGCGCTCGCGGCGCTGCTCGGCGCGGCCCGCGCGCAGGTCCTCGTCCTCCTCGAACAGCCGCTGACCACCAGCCAGTTGGTGGCCCTCACAGGACAGGGCCTCGGCTCGGTGGGCCGCCACCTGAAGGTGCTGCACGGGGCCCGCCTCGTAGAGCGGCGCAGGGCGGGTCGCTCGGTGCTCTACTTCCGTACGCCGACGGGGGACGCGCTCCTGCGGGCCCAACGGCCGGGCCTGTAAAGGTTCCGCTCACTCCGTTGTGGTGCTCCCGTCACTTTCGAACGCTACTCTGCCCCACGCGTACCCCGGGCCCGGTGTGACGGGAGTTCGCGCCGCCCCGTCTGGCCCGCGTTCGCGGCCGGTTCCGCCGAGCACCTGGATCGCGTACCCACCTCATGTCCTGGTTCGAATCATTCATCCTCGGGCTCGTCCAGGGGCTCACCGAGTTCCTGCCGATCTCGTCGAGCGCCCATCTGCGCCTCACGGCCGCGTTCGCGGGCTGGCACGATCCCGGCGCCGCCTTCACGGCGATCACCCAGCTCGGCACCGAGACCGCGGTCGTCATCTACTTCCGCAAGGACATCGCGCGGATCATCTCGGCGTGGTTCAGGTCCCTCACCGACAAGACGATGCGGGGCGACCACGACGCGCAGATGGGCTGGCTGGTGATCGTCGGCTCGATCCCGATCGGCGTGCTCGGTGTGACGTTCAAGGACCAGATCGAGGGCCCGTTCCGCGATCTGCGGCTGACCGCGACGACGCTGATCGTGATGGGCGTCGTCCTCGGCATCGCCGACCGGCTCGCGGCCCGTGACGAGACGGGCGGTCGCCACCGCGTGGCCCACGCCCGCAAGGAGCTCAAGGACCTCTCGGTCAAGGACGGCCTGATCTACGGCCTGTGCCAGGCGCTGGCCCTCGTCCCCGGCGTCTCGCGCTCCGGCGCCACGATCAGCGGCGGCCTCTTCCTCGGCTACACCCGTGAGTCCGCGGCCCGTTACTCCTTCCTGCTGGCGATCCCGGCGGTCCTGGCCTCCGGAGTCTTCGAGCTCAAGGACGCGAGTGAGGGCGGCCATGTCTCCTGGGGCCCCACGGTGTTCGCCACACTGATCGCCTTCGGCGTCGGCTACGCGGTGATCGCCTGGCTGATGAAGTTCATCTCGACCCGCAGCTTCATGCCGTTCGTGTACTACCGGATCATCCTCGGCATCGCCCTGTTCATCCTGGTGAGCGTGGGCGTACTCAGCCCGCATGCCGCGGAGTCTGCGGGCTGACCGGATCCGGAAAAGCGGCAGATCCGGGGAAGAGACCGGGCGGCCCAAGTGTTGCGCCCCACATCACAGTTGAGCCGAACGGGACGGGTGGGCGCGGGATGCGAGCGGTGCGGTTTCACGAGTACGGCGGGGTCGATGTACTGCGGGTCGAGGACGTGCCGCGGCCCGTTCCCGCGGCCGACCAGGTGCTGGTCGAGGTGCGGGCGGCCGGGATCCAGCCCGGCGAGGTGAGCATCAGGACAGGGTTTCTGCACGAGCGGTGGCCCGCCACGTTCCCGTCGGGGCAGGGCAGCGATCTGGCCGGGGTCGTCGTCGAAGTCGGCTCCCACGTAAGGGACTTCGGGGTCGGCGACGAGGTCGTCGGGTTCACGCACCGCAGGGCCAGCCACGCCGAGTACGTCGCCGTCGACGACGTGAACCTCGTGCACCGGCCGTCCGGACTCCCCTGGGACGTGGCCGGATCCCTCTACGTCGCCGGGGCCACCGCGTACGCCTGCGTATGGGCCGTGGACCTCCGGCCCGGCGACACGGTCGTGGTGTCCGGCGCGGCGGGCGGCGTCGGCTCGATCGCCGTACAGCTCGCGCGGCGCCACGGCGTCACCGTCATCGGACTCGCGAGCGAGCCGCACCACGGCTGGCTGAAGGAGAAGGGCGTGCTCCCCCTCGCGTACGGGGACGGGGTGCGGGAGCGAATCCGGGAGGCCGCGGGAGACCGGGGTGTCGACGCGTTCATCGACACGTACGGCACGGGATATGTCGAGCTGGCCGTGGAGCTCGGGGTGGCGCCCGAACGCATCAACACCATCCGCGACTGGGCGGTCGCGGGCCGGGTCGGCGCGCGTACCTACGGGGAGGGCGCGGCGGCCAGCGCGGTCGTCCTCGGCGAGCTGGCCCGGCTTGCCTCGCGCGGCGAGCTCGAGGTACCGATCGCGCGGACGTACCCGCTGGAGCAGGTCCGTGACGCCTTCCGCGAGCTGGAGAAGCGGCACACCCACGGGAAGATCGTGCTCCGGCCGTAAGCGCGCGGGCGGGGCGTCACCAGGGCAGCGGCCCCTCGGCGGAGACGTACGTCCCCGTCGGCCCGTCCGCGCCGATCCGCGCCATCCGGACGATGATCTCGGCGCCCTGCTCGACGGTCTGGACGCCCGTGTTGCCGTTCAGGTCGGTCCTGGTGAAGCCGGGCTCGACCGCGTTGATCCGCAGCTCCGGGAACGCCTTCGCGTACTGCACCGTCAGCATGTTCACGGCGGTCTTGGAGGCCGGGTAGGCGAGGCCGGGGTAGCCGGCCGCCGGGTTCTCCGGGTCGGTGGCCCCGGCCAGCGAGGCCAGGCCGCTGCTGACGTTGACGACGACGGGGGCGGCGGAGCGGCGCAGCAGCGGCAGGAACGCGTGGGTGACGCGGACGGTGCCGAAGACGTTCGTCTCGAACAGCGGGCGCAGGGTGTCGACGGTCTCGTCGGCCGGGAGCACGATGCCGTTGCCTTCGGTACGCCCCTCGATGCCGGCGTTGTTGATCAGTACGTCGAGGCCGCCATCGGCCTCGATCGTCTTCGCGGCGGCCGCGACGGAGGCGTCGTCGGTGATCTCGATGACGACGTGCCGCGCGCCGAGCTCCTCGGCGGCCCGGCGGCCGCGCTCGGGGTCGCGGGCGCCGACGTACACGGTGTGACCTGCCTCGATGAGGCGGCGGGCGGTTTCGTGGCCGAGGCCCTTGTTGGCCCCGGTGATCAGTGTGGTGGTCATGCGTCCAGGCTGCGCCGGGGGCGGCCCGGCGACCAGCCGTCCCGTCTTCCTGGGACCGGCGATACCAGGAAGATCGCGGCCGGACGGGGCACAGTGGTGGCATGGCACATGCGGAGCTCGGCGACTTCGGGGAGACGGTGCGGCGCTGGCGGGACCGGGTCCCGCCGGAGGCCGCGGGGATCGCCGCCGTGGGGCCCCGGCGGGCCGCGGGACTGCGCCGCGAGGAGCTGGCGCTGCTCGCGGGGATCTCGGCGGACTACGTCACCCGGCTGGAACAGGGCCGCGCCACCCACCCCTCCGACCAGGTCGTGGAGGCGCTGGCCCGCGCGCTGCGGCTCACGGACGCCGAGCGTGAGCACCTCTTCCGGCTCGCGGGCCTCGCGCCGCCGGGCCTGGAGACGGTGCCGGGTCGGCTCACCCCGAGCGTGCGCCGGCTCCTCGACCGGCTGTCCGGGACGCCGGCCGCGGTGTTCGACGCGGCGTGGACGCTGCTGCTGGCGAACCCGCTGTACACGGCGCTGCTCGGCGAGCGCCCGGAGTGGGGAGGCAATGGGCGCAACGGCGTGTGGTGGACGTTCCTCGGGCCGACGAGCCGGGTCCGCCAGACCCCCGACGAGCGGCAGGCCATGGAGACGGCTCTGGTGTCGGACCTGCGCACGACCGCGAGCCGCTACCCGCTGGACCCGCGGCTGCACACGCTCGTCGACGAACTCCGCACGCGCAGCCCGCGGTTCGCCGAGCTGTGGGACTCGGGGGCCGTCGGCCGGCACGCCGCCGCGCGCAAGACGATCGACCACCCGGAGGTCGGTCCGCTGACGCTGGACTGCGACATCCTCACGGTGGCGGGCGACGATCTGCGCGTCATGCTCTACACGGCCGAGCCCGGCACCCCGGACGCGGACCGTCTGACGCTGCTCGCCACGACGGCGCTTCCCGCAGCGGTCGGCGCCTGACCAGGGCCTGCGTGAACTCCTTTACAGCTTCGGTCACTTGACGCTCAGGACCGTTCGCTCAGGGTTCCCAAACCGAGCGGGCCGCACGTAGCCTTGGCACATGCCGCCCGTCAATTCTGGTCCTGTGCGGTCTGCCGAGGAAGTCAACGAGCAGATCCGCGGATTGTGGCTGCGCACCGGAGGCCGACTCACCGGAGAGCAGCGCGCCCAGTACGCGCTGCTGGTCACGGAGTGGGCGGAAGCGGTGCGCGCAGAGGTCGTGGAAGCGGCCTAGGACCCCGCGAGCCCGGCCTGATCCAAACGACAGGACCTAGCGGCCCCCTGCCACCCTCAGCACCGTCCCCGTCGCGTACGACGCGTCCGGCGACAGCAGCCAGGCGATCGCCCCCGCGATCTCGTCCGCCGTCCCCGGGCGCCGCAGCGGGATCCCGGGAGCCGCTTCGCGCGCGATGTCGGGTGTGCCGCTGGTGGCGTGGATCTCGGTGTCGATGATGCCGGGCGCCACACCGTTGACCCGCACGCCCACCGGGCCGAGCTCCTTGGCGAGGCCCACCGTGATCGTGTCCACGGCCGCCTTGGACGCGGCGTAGTGCACGTACTGGCCGGGGCTGCCGATGGTGGCGGCCCCGGAGGACACGTTCACGATGGCGCCGCCGCCCGCCGCCGTCATGTCGCGTGCGGCGCGGCGGCAGCACAGCAGGACGCCGAGGACGTTGACGTCGAGGACGCGGCGGAAGTCCTCGGTGCGCGCGTCGGCGAACGGGCCGACCGGAGCGGTGACGCCCGCGTTGTTCACCAGCCCCGTGAGCGGCCCGAGTCGGTCACTCGCCTCGTCGAAGAGGCGCTCCACATCGGCCTCTTGGGAGGTGTCGGCCCGCACGACGACGCAGCGGGCACCCTCGGCACGCACGGCCTCGGCCGTGCGCTCGGCGGCGTCCTTGTCGCTCACGAAGGACAGCGCGACATCGTGGCCTTCGCGCGCGAGACGCACGGACGTGGCGGCGCCGATGCCCCGGCTGCCGCCGGTGACGAGCGTGATGGGGCGGTTCAAGGGGGCCTCCTGGTCAGAAGTACGTCCCCGTGGACCGGGATGTGGCCACACGGACGAAGATCATGTCGCGCCGGGCGCACCGTACCAGCGCCACTTCCCCCGCCGGTCCCTGCCCTCAAGCTCGCCCCGCCCCGTGGCCCACAGCAGCGTCGCCCACGGCTCGGTGTCACCGGGGACGTCGGGGAAGAGGCGGTGCAGCGTGCGCGCGCACAGGTCGGCCGGCGGCTCGAACGCGATGCCGAGCCCGAGCGCCAGGTCGTGCGCGTGCACCAGCGTCTCGACGACGCCCATCGCGGCGAAGCCCTCGGGGTCGGAGGCGCCGAAGACGTGGAACCCGCGGGCGGTCGGCGGGGTCGCGCGCACCACCGCGGCGAGGATGCCGCCGCCCGCCTCCAGGGCCCCGAGCATCGCGGACGGGCCCGCGTCGAGCTCGACGGTGATGGTGTTGTCCGGTCCCTCGGCGCGGCGCCGGCTGTAACCCCAGCGGACGTAGTCGTCCTCCAGAGGGCGCAGCGAACCGATCTGCGCGGCGTAGAAGAAGAGGTCGTCGGCGAGGTGTTCGCCGGTCTCCCAGCACGTCCACTCGAGCGGGCCCGCCGGGGCGTTCCAGTCGGCGTCGGGCGCGGCCCGCAGCGCGGCGACCGCGAGCTCGACGGCCTGTACGACGTCGTCCGCCGTGACCGGTCCCGGTGTCCCGGACGGGAGTTGCGTGTTCGGATCAGCTGCCATGGCGCGACCGTAACAGCGCACGCCCCGCGCTCCCCAGGAGTTTTCGGCCCGGCGGCGCACGCCTCTTGGTTCTGTGCGCCCAGGGCCCGAGACTGAGCCGATGACGCAGCGTGTGGAACTGGCGACCGTTCTCGACCGCCTCGCCGTCGACGAGTTGGTGACGGACTACGCGGCGGCCGTGGACGACGGCGACTGGGCGGCGTACCGCGCCCTGTTCGAACCGGAGGGCCGTGCCGACTACCGGGAGGCGGGAGGGGTGGAGGGCACCGCCGCGGAGATCGCGCAGTGGCTGTCGACGACGATGGAGCTCTTCCCGATGCGCCAGCACCTGATCGTGAACCGCCGGGTCCGCTTCGACACCGTCGACCGCGACATCGGCGACACGGGCCGCGTCCGGGCCGACTACTTCAACCCCATGCGCTTCGCGGGCGACGGCGACTCGACCGCCCCCGACTTCATCTGCGGCGGCCGGTACGCCTTCGACCTCGTCCGTACGCCCGCCGGCTGGCGGCTGCACCGGGTGACGGTCTACGAGAAGTGGCGCCGCGTCCCCCAGCGGGCCGTCGCGGGCAGCTGACCCCACCCGCTCTGCGCCCACTGTCGTTGATCGCCGGCGGCGCGCACACTGGAGCCGCGAGGCGATGGTCGTACGAGTACGAGTCGGGCGGGAGGCGCGGCGCATGGAGGGGTGGCGGCAGCGGCTCGACACATCACGGTGGTGGCGCGGCGCCGCGGCGGTCGGCGCGGGCGCCCTGCCCGCGCTCGCGTTCCCGGCACCGTCCCTGTGGTGGTTCGCGTACGTCGCGCTCGTGCCGTGGATGTTGCTCGCGCGTTCGGCCGGCACGCCGCGCCGGGCGGCGCTCGACGGCTGGCTCGGCGGGCTCGGGTTCATGCTCGCCGTGCACCACTGGCTGCTGCCGAGCCTGCATGTGTTCACACTCGTCCTCGCGGCGCTGCTCGGCGCGCTGTGGGCGCCATGGGGCTGGCTGCTGCGCCACCTCCTGCACGGCCGGCCGACGCCGTGGCAGGCGGCGACCGCGCTCCTCGCCGTCCCATCGGGATGGCTGATGGTCGAACTGGTCCGTTCCTGGCATGGGTTGGGCGGCCCTTGGGGTCTGCTCGGCTCCAGCCAGTGGCAGGTGACACCCGCGCTGCGGCTCGCGTCGGTGGGCGGCGTCTGGCTGCTGAGCCTGCTCGTGGTGGCCGTGAACACCGGCGTGACGCTCCTCGTCGTCGCGCGCGGCGCCCGCGCTCCGGCGGTGGCGGGGCTGGTCGCCACGGTCACGGTCACCGGGGCCGCGTGGGTGTGGGCGCCGCAGCCCGAGACGGACGGGCGGGCGCGGATCGCGGTGGTGCAGCCGGGCGTGGTCGAAGGACTCGGCAGCATCAGGGCCCGCTTCGACCGGGAGGTGCGGCTGACCCGTCAGCTGGCGGGCCGGGGCGTGGATCTCGTCGTCTGGGGCGAGAGCAGCGTCGGCTACGACCTGCCGCGCCGCCCCGACCTGGCCCGCAGGCTCGCCGCGCTCTCCCGCGAGGTGGACGCGGAGATCCTCGTCAACGTCGACGCGCGGCGCCGCGCCGCCGACGGCTCGGGCCAGGGCATATACAAGAGTTCCGTGCTGGTCGGCAGGGACGGCCCCACCGGCGACCACTACGACAAGATGCGGCTCGTCCCCTTCGGCGAGTACGTGCCCGCGCGCTCGCTCCTCGGCTGGGCCACCTCGGTCGGCAAGGCGGCGGGCGAGGACCGGATGCAGGGCACGCGGCAGGTCGTGATGGACGTACGCCACGGCGAGCGGACGCTGCGCGTCGGGCCGCTGGTCTGCTTCGAGTCGGCGTTCCCCGACATGACGCGGCAGCTGACGCGGGACGGGGCGCAGGTGCTGCTCGCGCAGTCCTCGACGTCGACGTTCCAGCACAGTTGGGCGCCCGAGCAGCATGCCTCGCTCGCGGCGGTACGGGCCGCGGAGACCGGCCGCCCGATGGTGCACGCGACCCTGACCGGGGTCTCCGCGGTGTACGGCCCGGACGGGACACGCGCCGGCGCCTGGCTCGGCACATCGGCGAGCGCGGCCCGCGTCTACGACATGCCGACGGCGCGGGGCACCACCCTGTACGTACGCTTCGGGGCTTGGCCGGTGCACGGGGCGGTGACGGTCCTCGTGGTGCTCTCGCTCATTGAGCCCCTGCGGCGATTGAGCAGCGGGGTGTGGGGCGGAGCCCCTTTCAAGCCCCGCTCTGGGACGAGAGCCAGCGGGGTCCGGGGCAGCGCCCCGAGTCCGCAACGCCGTCGCAGGCTGAGCAATACGTTCGACGCCCGCTGAGTCACATCCGCCGCAACACCTCCCGCACGACCTGCTCGCACAGCTCATGCGTGGCCAGCGCGTCCCTCGCGCTCAGCACCTTGCCCGCCCGCACCGCGTCGAGGAACGCGAGCACGGCCTGCTCGATGCCGCGCTGGCGGGCGACCGGCACCCAGTCGCCGCGGCGGCGGAGCGAGGGCTGGCCCTTGTGGTCGACGACGTCGGAGAGGTTGTTGACCTGCCGCTTCGAGTCCTGCCCCGACACCTCGAGGATCTCCTCGGTGGAGCCGCTGAGCCGGTTCATGACGCCGAGCGCGGTGAAGCCGTCGCCCGCGAGCTGGAGCACCACGTGCTCGAGGAGGCCGCCCTCGACGCGGGCGCGCACGGTCACGTCCTCGACCGGGCCCGGCACCAGGAAGCGCAGCGTGTCGACGACGTGGATGAAGTCGTCGAGGACCATCGCGCGCGGCTCCTCGGGGAGCCCGACGCGGTTCTTCTGCATAAGGATCAGCTCGCGCGGGTGCTCGACGCACTGCGCGTACCCGGGCGCGTAGCGGCGGTTGAAGCCGACGGCCAGGCTCACGCCGCGCTCCTCGGCGAGCCGTACGAGCCGCTCGGAGTCGGCGAGTTCGTAGGCGAGCGGCTTGTCGACGTACGTCGCAACGCCCGCCTCCAGGAGTCGCGTGACGATCTCCGGGTGGGCGGTGGTGGGCGCGTGCACGAAGGCAGCGTCGAGGCCCTGCGCGAGGAGCGAGTCGAGGTCGGCGTGGCGCTGTGACGCGGGCACGCGGAGCTGGTCCGCGACCTCGGTCAGGGTCGCGGGCGTCCGCGTCTGCAGGTGCAGTTCGAGCGCGGGCCGCGCGCCGAGCACCGGCAGGTACGCCTTCTTGGCGATGTCTCCGAGTCCGATGACGCCGACTTTCACGTCTGAGTGCTCCTGTCCTGCGACGACCGGGCCTGGCCGGCCCGCGCTTGCGTCCGGGCAGCATACGGGGCCGCGTACGGCTCACGCGGGGGCGGGCGCCGGTCCGCGATGCCGTCCATGCCGCGCAGCGGGAAGGCCGGACCAAGCGCGCCGACGGCGCGGATCGCCGTGTTGCGCAGGGCGATCAGGGGCCGGTTCGCGGTGAGGTCGACGCGGCTGACGGTCATGGCCTTGCCGGGACCCGGACAGCCCTCGGTCGGCCATCTTCCGTGACACACACGGCGGTTGGCCGCGCCCGCGCCTCGGCCCCCGCGGGGACCGCCCCGCCTACGAGCCGTTCCGCGGCGGCCCCAGCGGCTCCCCGCCGGACCGGCCCTCGCCCCCGCGCCCGTCCCCCGCTCTCGGCTCCGCCGGCCCCTCCCCCATCGTGGCCACCCGCTCCTCGAGCCGCGTGAGGGCGGCCCGCACCCCGTCCCCGTAACCGTCGTCCCCCAGGGCCCCCGCCGCCGCGCGGGCCCGCGTCAGGTGGCTGCGGGCCGCACCGGGGCGGTCCAACTTCACGTAGTCCGCCGCCAGGTTGAGATGCAGCGACGGATAGAACGCCTTCAGCGCCAGGGACGCCTCGTGCTCGGCGAGCCGCTCCTGGGTGAGGGAGTCGGCGGCGGACAGCGCGCGCAGGTCCCAGGCCAGCTCGTCCGACGGGTCGTCCTGGGTGTCGGCCATGTAGTGCGCGAGCGTGCAGCGGTGCAGCGGGTCGCCGTCCTCCCCGATCTCCGCCCACAGGCCGAGGAAGCGCCCCTGTGCCTCCTCGCGGTCGCCGCCGTGGTGCAGCATGACCGCCTGCCCGATGCGGCTCATCATGGCGTCGTCCGACGCCTGCTCACGCTGCTGTGCCACTGTCTCCTCCAAGCTCGGCCGCCCGGTGCGCCCGACCACGATGTCCGATCCGACGACGCTAACCGGCGGCACTGACAATCCAGCTCAGGCGCGACTCCCCGCGAGCCGGGCCCACGCCCGGCCCAGGACGGGACCCACGCTCAGCCCAGGTCGGGAATGGTCCAGTCGATCGGCGTGTGCCCCTGCGCGGCGATCGCGTCGTTGATCTGCGTGAACGGCTGCGAGCCGAAGAACTTCCGCGCCGACAGCGGCGAGGGGTGCGCGCCCTTCACCACCGCGTGCCGCTCGGTGTCGATGAGCGGGAGCTTCTTCTGCGCGTAGTTCCCCCACAGCACGAAGACCGCCGGGTCGGGCCGCTGGACGACGGCGCGGATCACCGCGTCCGTGAACTTCTCCCAGCCCTTGCCCTTGTGCGAATTGGCCTCGCCGGCCCGCACCGTCAGCACCGCGTTGAGCAGCAGCACGCCCTGCTCGGCCCACGGCATCAGATATCCGTTGTCCGGGATCGGGGTGCCGAGCTCGGCCTGCATCTCCTTGTAGATGTTGCGCAGCGAGGGCGGCGTCTTCACACCGGGCCGCACCGAGAAGCACAGGCCGTGCCCCTGCCCCTCGCCGTGGTACGGGTCCTGGCCGAGGACGAGCACCTTGACCTTGTCGTAGGGCGTCGCGTCGAGCGCGGCGAAGACCTGCTCGCGCGGCGGGTAGACGGGACCCCTCGCGCGCTCTTCCTCGACGAACTCGGTGAGCTCCTTGAAGTAGGGCTTCTGCAGTTCCTCGCCGAGGACGCCGCGCCAGGACTCGGGCAGCATCGCGGTGTCGGTCACGTCAACAACCTCCGGGGTACGGGCACATCCACGCCCGCGCCCCACCGTGCCGGGGACGCGGCCGCATCTACACCCAGAAACCTACCGGCGCCCACTGACAATCGACGCCCGCGCCCACATCACCAGCTCGTCTTGCGGTGCAGCTCCCACATCATCATGATCGTCGACGGGTCGAGGGCCCGCTCGCCGCCCGAGATCTCCTCGCTCGCCGCGATGAACTGCTTGCCCTGCCACAGCGGCAGCAGCCGCGCGTCCCGCACCATGATGTGCTGGGCCTGCTCGAACTGCCGCACCACGGCGCCCCGGTCGTTCTGCTTGCGGGACAGCGGAAGCAGCTTGTCGGTGATCTCGGGCGAGACGTACGGCGTACTCAGGGCGTTCTTCTCGCCCACGAAGGGCGCGATGAAGTTGTCCGCGTCCGGGAAGTCGGGGAACCAGCCGCGCCCGAACACCGGGTACTCGCCCTTCTTGTATCCCTGCTCGAACGACTTCCAGGGGCGGCTCTTGAGCGTGACATCGAAGAGCTTCGACGCTTCCAACTGCCGCTTGAGCTCGGCGAACTCGGGCTCGGTGGCGGAGCCGTAGCGGTCGGAGGTGTACCAGAGCGTGAGCGGGACGGGGGCGTTGATGCCCGCCTTGGAGAGGATCTGGGCCGCCTTCGCGGCGCTCGGGTCGTTGAACTCGTCGAAGTAGTCGGTGGTGTGGCCCGCGAGGCCCCTGGGGACCATCGAGTACAGCGGTTCCACGGTGTTCGCGTACACCTTCTCGGCGATCGCCCCGCGGTCGACGATCTGGGCCACCGCCCGGCGCACCGCGCTCTTGCCGGCCCACGGGTCCTTGGGGTTGAACACCAGATAGCTGATCTCCATGCCCGCGCCCTCGACGAGCTGCAGGCCGTTCGCGCCCTGCTTGTTCTGGAGCTTCACGATGTCGTCGGCCGCGAGACCACGGAAGGTCGCGTCGATCTTCTTCGCCTTCAGGGCGCCGACCATGGCGGACGACGTCTTGAAGTAGCGGATCGTCACCGCGTCGTTCTTGCGGTCCGCGAAGCCCTGGTAGTTGTCGTTGCGCACGAGTTCGGCCTTGCTGCCGTCGGCGTACGACTTGAGCACGTAGGGGCCCGAGCCGGTCACCTTGCCGTCCGTGCGCGCGGAGTTGGCGGGGTACGTGGAGGGGTCGACGATCGACATGGCGGGAGTGGAGAGCACGAACGGGAAGGTGGCGTCCGGCTTGGTGAGGCGGAACGTTACGCCGCGCTCGCCCCGCGTCTCCACGCGGTCGAGACTGCCCAGCAGCCCCGCGGGGCCGCCGCCCCCGCCGACTTTGCGTACCCGGTCGATGGAGTACTTCACGGCCTTCGCGTCGAGCGTGTCCCCGTTGGAGAACTTCATGTCCTCCCGCAGCTCGCAGTGGTAGACGCGGTTGGCGGAGTCCTCGAACCGGCACTCGGCCGCGTCCGCCTGCGGTTCGGCGGCGCCCGAAGGCAACGACACCAGCGTCTGGTAGACGTTGCGGAACAGCTCCCACGAGCCGTCCCAGGACATCGCGGGGTCCAGCGTGCTCGGCACACTGGTCGTGCCCACGGTGATGGGCCGCGCATCGGAACCCTCACCCGAGTTCATCAGCCCGCACCCCGTGAGCAGGGTCATCGACGCGAAAGCCGCCCACGCGCGAGGGGCAGGGAACCTGTTGAACACGCGCTCGCTCCTCGATCAGCCATGCCAGGTCGGCAGACAATATCGCAGCGCCCCGCCGGTTCAACTGCTTGAAACGACGGGGCACTTCGCGAGCGGGGCCCTTTGTGGAACGTTGTCGTGCAACGCCCGGAATCTGCCCTCGGGGACTCGGCCCCGCGGACCTATTCGACGCCGGCGTTGAGGAACTTGCCGCCGTCCACGACGAGGTTCTGACCTGTGATCCAGCCGGACTGCTCGGAGGTGAGGAACGCGGCGGCGCCCCCGATGTCCTCCGGCACACCGAGCCGGCCCATCGGGTAGGTGGCCGCGACCTCGGCCTCCCGGCCCTCGTACAGGGCGGTCGCGAACTTCGTCTTCACGACCGCAGGGGCGATCGAGTTGACCCGCACCACCGGCGCGAACTCGTGCGCCAGCTGGAGCGTCAGGTTGACCATGGCGGCCTTGCTGATGCCGTACGCGCCGATGAACGGCGAGGCAGAGATGCCCGCCACGGACGCGATGTTGACGATCGCGCCGCCGTTCTCCTTCTGCCACGCCTTCCACGTCTGCTGCGCGAAGCCGAGCGCGGAGACGACGTTGGTCTCGAAGACCTTGCGCGCCACGTTCAGGTCGAGCTCGGCGATCGGGCCGAACACCGGGTTCGTACCGGCGTTGTTGACGAGGAAGTCGACGCGGCCGAACGCCTCCATGGTGCGCTCGACGGCGGCGGCCTGGTGCGCCTCGTCGTGCGCCTTGCCCGCTACGTAGATCGCACGGTCGGAGCCCAGCTGCTCGACGGCCTCCTTGAGGGCGTCCTCGCCGCGTCCGGTGATGCAGACGCGGTCGCCGCGCGCGATCAGGGCCTCGGCGATGCCGTAGCCGATGCCGCGGCTCGCGCCCGTGACGAGCGCGACCTTGCCGGAGAGCTCCGGAAGTTCGGAAGTGGTCATGTCCGTGTCCCCCGGCCTCAGTTGAGCGGGCCGCCGGCCACGTACATGACCTGGCCCGAGACGAAGCCGGCCTGCTCGCCGGTGAAGAAGGCGATGGCGTTGGCGATGTCCTCCGGGCGGCCCACGCGCTGCACCGGGATCTGGGTCGCGGCCGCGGCCTGGAAGTCCTCGAAGCCCATGCCGACGCGCTCGGCGGTGGCCTTGGTCATCTCGGTGACGATGAAGCCCGGGGCGACGGAGTTGGCGGTGACGCCGAACTTGCCGAGCTCCTTGGCCAGGGTCTTCGTGAAGCCCTGCAGACCGGCCTTGGCGGCCGAGTAGTTGACCTGGCCGCGGTTGCCGAGCGCCGAGGACGACGACAGGTTGACGATGCGGCCGAACTTGGCGTCCACCATGTGCTTCTGGACGTACTTCGACATCAGGAACGCACCGCGCAGGTGCACGTTCATGACCGTGTCCCAGTCGTTGGCGCTCATCTTGAACAGCAGGTTGTCGCGCAGCACGCCCGCGTTGTTCACGAGGATCGTGGGGGCGCCGAGCTCCTCGGCGATGCGCGCGATCGCGGCCTCGACCTGCGCCTCGTCGGAGACGTCGCAGCCGACGGCAAGGGCCTTGCCACCGGCGGCGGTGATCGCCTCGACGGTGTCCTTGCAGGCGGCCTCGTCGAGGTCGATCACGGCGACGGCGCGGCCCTCTTCGGCCAGACGGATCGCGGTGGCGGCGCCGATGCCGCGCGCGGCTCCCGTGACGATCGCTACGCGCTGCTCAGTGGTGGACATGCTCTTCGGTCTCCTCGCCCTAGAGGTGCGGCCGCTCCGCCCGGTACGGGTGAGCAACCGCTTAGTACCCTGTGCGTGCGACGCTAGAAGCCCTGGCACCCGGTGTCAACGTGCCCACCAGGTGCCGCTGATCACTAGCCGCCTCCGACCTGGGCGTTCAGCGCACCAGGAGGTCCAGCAGACGCTCCGCCTCGGCGGCCGGATCCGCGGTCAGACCGGTGTGCACGGGACCCGGCTGCACCACGGTCGAGCGCGGCGCGACGAGCCAGCGATAGCGCCGTCCGGCGTCGTCCGCGGCCGCCTGGCCCGCGTCGTCTCCCCCGCGGCAGTGCCGCTCGACGGCATGCAGCACGGCGCGCACCCCCGTCACGTCGGCCTCCGGGTCGAGCGCGAGCAGCCGCTTCTCGTCGAGGTGGGTGAGGGCCGTGACGAACGACTTGGCGCGGCAGTACACGACGACACCCGCGTTGATCTGCTCCCCGCGTTCGATGCTCGGCACGACGCGCAGCAGGGCGTACTCGAAGACGTGGCGCTCGCTCATCGGGCGGCTCCTTCGGTCACCCAGCCGGGTGTGGTGACGGGGCGGGCGCCGGACGCGGGCAGCGTGACGCGTTCGTGGATCGTGGCGGCACGCGCGCGTAGCGTCTCTACGTAAGCGCGCCGCACCGCGTCCGGTGTGTCGAATCCGGGCTCGTCCGCGAGCCACACGTCGGGCACGTCGGCGGCGGCCTCGGCGAGCAGCTCCTCGGTGACGAGCGGCGCGAGCTCGGCGGCGGCGCTCTCCACGTCGGGCCCGAACGGGGTGAGGGCGTGGTCGCTCGCGTCGTACGGCTTGTCCGCCCACGCGTGCGCGCCGCGCCAGTTGTGGTGCCAGATCATGCTCGCGCCATGGTCGATGAGCCACAGCTCGCCGCCCTGGACCAGCATGTTGGGGTTGCGCCAGGACCGGTCGACGTTGTTGATCAGCGCGTCGAACCAGACGATCCGGCCCGCTTCAACCGGATCGACGACGTACGCGAGGGGGTCGAAGCCGAGCGCCCGCGGCAGGAACCGCATGCCGAGGTTGGTGCCGCCGCTCCCCTTCAGCAGCTCCTGCACCTCCTGGTCGGGCTCGCCCAGGCCGATCACCGGGTCCAGGTCGATCGCGACGAGCTCCGGCACGCGAAAGCCGAGCGCACGCGCCAGCCGGCCGCAGACGACCTCGGCGACGAGCGTCTTGCGGCCCTGTCCCGCGCCGGTGAACTTCATGACGTACGGGACGAGGTCGTCGGCCTCGACGAGACCGGGCAGCGACCCGCCTTCCCTCAATGGGGTGACATAGCGGGTCGCGGTGACTTCGGTGAGCATGCGCCCAGGTTATGAGATCAGGAGGGCGTTGAACGTCCAGGGATCACCGTACGTACCTCAGTAAAACCCCCACGGGATCCAGCACGTCCCCTCGAACCGACCCACCCATGAAGGGACCTTCACCCCATGACCGCTTCGCAGGAGCCCGCCCCCACGAGCCGCGTCCCGTCGCGCCGCACCGTCGTCACGGCGGTCGGCGCCGTGGGGATCGCCGCGGCACTGAGCGCGTGCGGCAGCTCGGACGAGGACACGTCACAGCCCGCGGGCAACGCGTCCTCGGGCGGCGGCGAGAAGAAAGGCAACGCGATCGCCAAGACCTCGGACATCCCGGAGGGCGGTGGAAAGGTCCTCACGGACGCCGGTGTGGTCGTGACGCAGCCCACGTCGGGCGAGTTCAAGGCGTTCACCAACATCTGCACGCACTCGGGATGCAAGGTGAACAAGGTGGCCGACGGCACCATCGACTGCCCGTGCCACGGCAGCAAGTTCTCCATCAAGGACGGCAGCGTGGCGCACCCGCCGGCGACGCAGCCCCTGGAGGAGCGGCAGCTCAAGGTCAGCGGCGACTCGATCGAGCTCGCGTAACCCGATAGGGCATGAGCCCGGCGCAGGGCTCAGCGGCGCTTCCACGCGTCGAGCACGTCCGGTGTCGCCGTCACGGTGGCGACCAGGGCGAGCGTGTTGTCGATCATCGCGGGGGTGTAGTCGGCGGGCACCCCCGCGATGGCGTCCCGGGGCACGACCACGGTGTAACCGAGGTTCACGGCGTCGAACACGGCGTTCGGGACGGCCACGTTGGCGGAGACACCGGTGACGACGAGCGTGCGGCAGCCGAGATTGCGCAGCAGCGGATCCACGTCGGTGCCGGAGATCGGGGAGAGCCCGTGGAGTCGGCGTACGACGAGGTCCTCGTCCGCGACCTCGACAGGCGGGGCGACGCGGACGGCGTCGGTGCCCGAGAGCTGCTTCACGGGAAGGCGTTCGGTCGCGCGGAAGAGCCGGGCGTTGCGGCTGGCCCCGCGACCGTCCGGGCGCCGCTCCGCGACGGCGTGCAGGACCTGGACCCCGCTCGCGTGGGCGGCGGCCACCAGTCGCGCCACGTTGGCGAGGGCCCCCGACGACCGTGCCTCTTCGGCGAGTTCGGTCAGTGCGCTGTCGGCGCCGACGACGCCCTGCTGGCACTCGACGGTCAGCAGCACCGTGCTCGCCGGGGCGAGCAGCTCGGCCAGTTTCTCGCGCTTGTCGCGCTTCTCGTGTTCCTCGTGCGACGGCACGACCGCCCCCTGCCTGTCGGATTCCGGGCTGTTCCGGGCTGTTTCCGGGCTGCTGGAGGGTAGCCACCATTGCGTGTACAGGGAAGAGGTCGCATGCTGCGTTCCTGATACCACGTCAGGCGAGTCGGACGCCGTTCAAGGGAGCCCAGATGACCACCGCCACCCAGCGCCGCGGACGCAAAATCATGATGTCGCCCGAGGAGCGCGACGCGTTCCTCACCGAGCAGCGCACCTGCCGCGTCGCCACGGTGGCCGCGGACGGCACGCCGCACGTCAGCCCGCTCTGGTTCGTCTGGGACGGCACGTCGCTGTGGCTGTACTCGCTCTCCCGCAGCCGCCGCTGGGCCGACCTGCGGGCCGACGGCCGGGTGGCGGTGGTGGTCGACGCGGGCGAGCAGTACGGGGAGCTGCGCGGCGTCGAGCTGTCCGGGCGCATGGAGTTCGTCGGCGAGACCCCGCGCACCGGCGAGGAGTGCCCCGAACTCGACACCCCCGAGCGGCTGTTCGCGCACAAGAACTTCGGGATGACCGAGATGGTCCACGACGGCCGGCACGCGTGGGCGCGACTCACGCCGGACAAGATCGCATCGTGGGACTTCCGGAAGCTGGCCGATCCGGGCCAACGCTGACGCCCTCCGTCACCCATCGGCCATCGGCCGGCACCGCTCACCCGTCGGCCAGCTGCCCAAGATCAGCGCCCACCTTCTGAAGCGCCCGCACCGCCGCACGGATCGAGGGCCGCCGGTCCGCGTCCGCGCGCCACACGACGTACACATGACGCCGCACCTTCTGCCGCACCGGCACCGTCACGACGCCCTCGGGCATCGGATCGCGGCCGAGCAGCGGTGCGACGCACACACCCAACCCGGCAGCTACCAGCCCGAGTTGGGTGTGCGTCTCGGCGGCGCGGTGGCCGACCTGCGGCTCGACGCCCTTGGCGCGCAGCGTGAACATCAGCCACTCGTGACAGAACTCGCCCTGCCCCCAGGTGATCCACTCGTCGTCCGCGAAGTCCTCCAGGCCGACCTCCTCACGCCCCGCCAGCGGATGGTCGGCCGGCATGGCGACATCGGCCGGATCGTCGAGGATGCTCGCCTTGACCAGGCCTTCCGGCATGGGCATCGGCTTGTTGTACCAGTCCAGCACGACGGCGAGATCGAGATCCCCGCGGATCACCTCGGCGACCGCGGCCTCCGGCTCCAACTCCTGGGACCGCACGCGCAGTTGCGGGTGCTCGGCGCGCAGTGCGGCGAGCGCTCCGGGGAACAGTCCACGGGCGGCCGTCGGGAACGCGGACAGCCGCAGCTCCCCCACGACCTGTCCGCGCTGCGCCTCCAGGTCGGACTGCGCCAGCTCGACCTGCGAGAGGATGCGCGCCGCGTGCTCCGCGAGCAGCCGGCCCGCGTCGGTGAGCCGCACGCCGCGCCCCTGCTTGGCGAGCAACTGCTGCCCCGCCTCGCGCTCCAGCTTGGCCATCTGCTGCGAGACGGCGGACGTGGTGACGTGCAGCCCTTCGGCCGCGCCGCTCACCGATCCGTGCCGGGCCAGGGCGTCCAGGACCCGTAGGCGCTCCAGGTTCAACATGTAAGTGATGCTAATCGGTACCCGGAAATTAATCTCGCTTGTGCTACGAAGACGCGGGGAGCCACGCTGGACCCCATGAGCACGACGACCGCTTCCCGAGCCACTGCGGCTCCGCCCACCGCCGCCACCCCGCGTCCCGCCCTCGACTGGCGCATCCGCTTCGGTGTACTCGCCCTCATCTGGGGCTTCAGCTTCCTGCTCATCAAGGTGGGCACGGAGGGCTTCGCCCCGTTCCAGGTCACGCTCGGGCGCCTGCTGTTCGGCGCGGCGGTCGTGCTCGTGGCCATGATCGTGAAGCGTCAGCGACTGCCCCGCGGGGCCCGCACCTGGGGGCACCTGGCGGTCGCGGCGCTCTTCCTGAACGCGCTGCCGTTCTCGCTCTTCGCGTTCGCCGAGGAGACGATCCCGTCGACGCTCGCCGGGATCTGCAACGCGACGTCGCCGCTGTGGGGCATGGCGCTCTCGCTCGTCGCACTGTCCGAGGACCGGCCCACGCGGCGCCGGGTCGCGGGTCTGGGCATCGGCTTCCTGGGAGTCCTGACGGTCCTGGGCGTCTGGCAGGGCTTCCACGGCCTGGACGTGGCGGGCACGGCGATGGCGCTGCTGGCCTCGCTCTGCTACCCGATCGGCTGGATCTACGTCCGCCGTACGCTCGCGAACACGGGCGAGTCGAACGTGTCGATGATCGGGGCGCAGCTGCTGCTCGCCACCGCCCAACTGGCGCTCGTCACCCCGCTGTTCACGTCCTGGCCGACCCACTTCGCGATGGGCCCGCTGCTCGCGATCGCCGCGCTGGGCGCGCTCGGCACGGGTGTGGCGTTCCTCATCCAGTACGGCCTTGTGGCCGAGGTCGGCCCGACGACCGCGCAGATGGTCACGTACTTCGTCCCGGTCATCGCGACAGCGGCCGGCGTCGCAGTCCTCGGCGAATCCTTGTCCTGGTCAACCCCCATCGGCGCAGCCATCGTCCTGGCAGGCGCAGCCCTTACACAGTCACGCCGCCGGAGCGGGGGACGGACCTGAACCACGGGGGCCGCGGACAACCCACCGGTACCCCACCTCGGCGGTCGACGCCGCCCCCGCGTTGGGCAGCCCGCCGCCCACCACGACTCCCCCACCTCAGCGGCTGTCCCCGCCCGCGCCTTGGGCAGTCCGCCACCCACCAGGCCTCCCCACCCGGTGCGGTCGACCGCCGCCACCTTGAGCAGTCCGCCACCCACCACGACTCCCCACCCATTACGGTCGGCCCCACCCGCCTTGGGCAATCTGCCGCCTTGGGCGGCAGGGTGGGCAAGGCGGCACCCCGGTGCCGCGCACCCATTGCCACGGGCGCCGACCACGGCTCAGCCCAAAAACCGGCGCAGCGCACCCATCACCACAGGCGCCGACCACGGCCCAGCCCAAGACCCGGCCCCGCGCAACGGAACCCCTAAGCCCCACCCCGACGCCGCACCCAGCCCACGGTCACGCGTAATGCCTCCGCGGAGCGGCCCGTACCGCGGACACCACCGCGTCCGCCACCACTCCGACCTCCTCGACCCCCAACCGGGACACGGTGATCCGCACACCCGGCGCCGCCTCCATCCGGAACCTCGCCCCCGGCGCCACCGCCCACCCGGCATGCAGCAACCGCGCCACCGCCCCGGTCTCGTCCGGCACCGGCACCCACACGTTCATCCCGCTGCGCCCGTGCGCAACGACTCCCCGCTCGGCCAGCGCGGCGACCAACGCGTCCCGCCGCTCCCCGTACGAGGCCGCGACGGCCACCGCATCCACCGCCCCGGCCTCCCACAGCCCGGCCACGGCCCGCTGCGTGATGCGGCTGACCCAACCGGGCCCGAGCCGCTGCCGCCCCCGCACCCGGTCCACCGTGCCCGCGTCCCCCGTGAGCACGGCGAGCCGCAGATCGGGCCCGTAGGCCTTGGCCACGGAACGCACGAACGCCCACTGCCGCGTCGCCCCGGCGAGCGGATGCAGCGGCACATCGACGATGCCGTGGCCATGGTCGTCCTCGATGAGCAGGACCTCCGGGTGCGCGCCCAGAATCTTCCGCAGGGCCTCCGCCCGCCCCGACCCCACCGCCGCGCCGGTCGGATTCTGCGCCCGGTCCGTCACCACGATCGCCCGGGCCCCCGCCTCCAGCGCCCGCTCCACGTCGTCCGGCAGCGGCCCCTCGTCGTCCACCCCGACCGGCACCGTCCGCAGCCCGAGCGCGGGCACGAGGTCGAGCATGCTGCCCCAGCCGGGGTCCTCCACGGCGACCGCGTCCCCCTGCTTGAGGTGCACGGCGAGCACCCGCTCGATGGCGTCGAGCGAACCTGACGTCACGGTGACGGGCCCGTCCGGCACCCCGTCCGCGTCGAGGTCGGCCCGCGCGCGGCGCACAAGGCCCGGCTCCAGGGAGTCGTCCCCGTACAGCACAGGATCCTTGTCGGCGACGCCCGCGGCCGTCGCGAACGCCTCGACCAGCGAGGGCAGCAGCGCCGTGTCGGGATTGCCGTCCGACACGTTCCGCACCCCCTCCGGCACGTCCACGCGGATGGCCTCGCGCGCGGTGATGACCGGCTTCGAACGCACCCGGCTGCCGCGCCGCCCGGCCGTCTCGATGACCCCGCGCTCACGCAGCGACCGATACGCGGCCGCGACCGTATTCGGATTCACCCCCAGCCGCTCCGCCAACTCCCGCATGGGCGGAAGCAGTTGACCCGGCTCCAGATCACCCGCGATCACCCCACGCTCGACGCTGGCACAGATCTCTGCTGCGCGACGCCCACTGATCCGATACTCTCCTAGCACAAAGAACACTATGTACTAGTGCAATGGAGTTCGCAACATGAGCGTCACCCAGGACGTGAACCAGGAACAGCCGGCCGCCTCCTACGAGCGCACGGACCGCACGACCCCGACCCGCGCCAAGGAGCGCGCCGCGTACGACCACGCCCTGGTGCACTCGATACTCGACGAGACCTACCTCTGCCACCTCGGTTTCGTCCGCGACGACGCCCCCGTGGTGCTGCCCACGCTGTACGCGCGCGTGGGCGAGCGGCTCTACGTGCACGGCTCCACCGGCTCGCGCCCGCTGCGCATGGCGGGTCAGCAGGACCCGGGCCTGCCGGTCTGCGTGACCGTGACCCATGTGGACGGCCTGGTGCTCGCCCGCTCCGCCTTCCACCACTCCATCAACTACCGCTCCGTCGTGGTGCACGGCACGGCGCACCAGGTCACGGACGCCAAGGAGAAGCGGCTCGCCCTGGACGCGATCGTCGACCACGTGGTGGCGGGCCGCGCCGCCGACTCCCGGGCCGCGAACGCCAAGGAGCTCGCCGCGACGGCGGTGCTCCGCATCGACCTCTCCGAGGTCTCGGCGAAGGTCCGCGAGGGCGGCCCGAACGACGAGCCCGAGGACATGGACCTGCCGCACTGGGCGGGCGTGGTCCCGGTACAGCGCGGCTACGGGGAGCTGCTCCCCTCGGACGACCTCGCCGACGGCATCGACGTCCCCTCGTACCTCAAGGGGCTGTGATGCTGATCCACCCCTGGGACGCGGCGCGCGACACGACCGAGTGGCAACGGTGGCTCGCCGCCCACGACTTCGGCCAGCTCGCGGTCAACGGCCTCGACGGCGGGCCCCCGTTCGTACAACCCATGCACTTCGCGTACGACCCCCAGGGCCCGGGCGAGTTCGGTGAGGTCGTCGCCCACCTCGCCCGCCCGAACCCCCTGTGGTCCGCGCTCGACGCCAACCCGGAGGTACTGCTGAGCGTCGTCGACGACTACGCGTTCGTGCCGGGCCCCTGGCAGGCGCCGCCGGACGTCCCGCCGGAGCACGGCACGCCGACCAGCTTCTACGCCGCCGTCCAACTCCGCTGCACCGCGCGCGTGGTGGACGACGCGGAGGAGAAGGCGCAGCTCCTGAACCGGCAGGTGGGCCACTTCCAGCCGCCCGGCCAATCGGTGCCGGTGGCCGCGGGCGAGGCCCCGTACGGCCGGATGCTGCCGGGCATCCGGGGCCTGCTGCTCGAGGTGACCGACGTGCGCGCCAAGTTCAAGTACGCGGAGCACAAGCCCGAGGAGGTCCAGGACAAGATCGCGGCGGGCCTCGCCGAGCGCGGCGACCCGCGCGACGCCGCCGCCCTCGCCACGCAACGACGGCGGCGTCACCAACCCGCGTAGGGAATCAACCGGTCGACCGGGCCTCCGCCGCGGCGAGGCCCGTCACCGCCGCCAGCATCAGGGCGGTGCCCGCGACGGTCGCCCCGGTCAGCTCCTCACCGAGCAGCGTGACGGCGATGACGGCGGCGCCGACCGGTTCGAGCAGCATGATCACGGAGACGGTGGCGGAGCGCACGGCCGCCGCGCCCGCGAAGTACAGGGCGTACGCGAGCGCGGTCGGCACCGAGGCGATGTACACCAACAGGCCGAGCACGGCGAGGTGGTGGCCGGTGTGCGGCACCAGGCCCTCGGCCGCGCCGAGCGGCAGCAGCGCGAGCGAGGCGACCGCGAACGTGCCCACGGTCGTGCCGAGCCCGTCCCCTCCCCCGCCGTGCCGCCCGAACCACCGGGTGAGCAGCGTCATCACGGCGTACCCGGCCGCGGACAACAGTGCCCACACCACCCCGAGCGGGCGCACCGTCGCCCCGCCACCACCGAGGACGAGGACGGCGAGCCCGCCGAGCGCCCCGGCCACGGACAGCAGCCCGCCCACACCGAGCCGCTCCCCGAGCAGCACGCGCGCGCCGACCGCGATGAGCACGGGCCCCGCCCCGAGCGCGACCACGGTGCCGACGGCGAGCCCGGTCACCTGCACCGCCGCGAAGTAGGCGGTCTGGAACACGGCGAGCGAAAGCCCGAGCACACCGAGCCGGACGGCCTTGCGCCCCCGCGTCTCGTACGACACCGGGGCGGGCCGACGCCGCAGCGCCCGCACGGCGACGAGCAGCAGGAGCCCGCCGACGCAGCGCCAGAACGACAGGGCACCCGGCCCCAGGTCACTGGCCCGGAACACCAGCGAGGCGGCGGCGCCCGCGGTGCCCCAGGCGACACCGGCGACGACCAGATAGACCAGGCCGCGGGTGACCGGCAGCTGACGTAGGGGCCCGGAAACGGAGCCAGACGCAGAACCGGATACGGAACCGGCTACAGAACCTGAATCAGCAGGCGCGACCGCACCCGCCTTGAAGACATGCGACTTGAAGACATGCGACACGCGACACTCCACGGAGAGCGGCCCTCCGTCAGACACCGGGGGCCAGGAACACGGACCGTCGTGGGCGGACGGCCGTGTCCCTCCGGGAAGCGCCGCCCGCGGCAGGGCCATGCACGGCGCCGGGGATCGCTTCAAGCAGCACGGTTTCGACCGGCACCCTCAGGTGGCGGCCCCACAGTGGCGAGATCCCCGGTCGGCCGGGCCCGGCTACGACGGCCGGGCAGCCCTCAGTCGGCCGGGGGCGGGAGGACGAGTGCGCGTGCGTACATGCCCGGCACGCTAGAGGGCCCCGCCGGAGCGCGACAACACGTTTTCCGGAGCGGCGTCGGACGGCGCCGGCGGCGTCTCGGCCGGCTTCGACGACTGGGCGATGAGCGCCCCGACCAGGACCATCGCCCCGCCGAACAGCTGCGGCCCCGACAGGTGCTCCCCGAGCATCACCCAGGCGAGGACGGTCGCGACGACCGCCTCCAGGCAGGCCACGACCCCGGCCACCTGCGGCGACAGAAGACGCACCGACACCACACCGGTGAGGTACGCGACGACCGTGGCGAGCAGCACGATCCAGCACAGCAGCAGCCACGCGGGCACGGACGTGCCGTCCATGGAGGCGCTGCCCGCGAGCACCGACCAGTCCATGCCCCAGGGGCGGGCGATGACCGTGAGCAGCACGGCGCCGATGAGCAGCCCGTACGCGATCACACCGAACGGATCGGGCACCTCGGCCCCCGACTCGGCCGCGTCGCCGCCGTGGTCGGACAGCACGAAGTAGCCGACCTGGCAGCAGGCCGCGCCGAGCGCGAGCAGCAGGCCGAGCGCGTCGAAGCCGAGCCCCGACCACACCTCGACGACACAGGCGAGGCCGGCCACGGCGATCACGACGCCGAGCGCGGCAGCACGTGTCACGGGCTTGCGCTGCACGAAGCGGACCCAGCCGAGTACGAGCGCGGGCGCCAAGTACTCGATGAGCAGGGCGACACCGACGGGGATGCGGGAGATCGCGGCGAAGTAGCAGGCCTGTACGCCCGCCACCGCGAGCAGCCCGAAGCCGGCGAGCAGCGCGGGCCTGCGCAGCACGAGCGCGCGGTGCCGCCAGGCGACCGGCAGCATGACCAGGGCGCCGCCCGCGACGCGCAGCCACACCACGTGGAGCGGGTCGAGTCCCGCCTCGATCAGCGGTTTGGCCGCCACCCCGGAACCGCCGAACGCGAGCGCGGAGAGGAGGGCAAGCCCCAGCCCCATGCCGCGCCCGCGGGTTGTCTGCTTCCCCGAAGACCCCGATGACTCGTGCACCGGCACATCATGGCAGGGAGTGTCAGGACCGTCATCCCCATTGACCCCTGTCTCACGGGATGGACGCCGACCCCCTTGGCCGCCTTGCGCAGGAGTTCGGTCGAGCCGCAGGGCCCCGGCGCCTCACACACGACTCCGTCGAGCCACAGGACCCCGGCCGGCGCCTCACCCGCCGCTTCAGTTGAGCTGCCGCCGCAGCCGCTCCACATCGACGCCCGCCCGGCCGAGCACCTCGACCGCCCTGCACTCCACGTCCGCCGCGAGCGCGGCGAGCACGTCGACGCCGCGCGCCCGCTTCTCCCCGCGCGACGCGGCCCGCTCCACGCCCGCCTCCATCGCGGCGGCCGCGACGGGCGACCAGCCGGGGGCGGAGGGCACGAGGGGCACGGCACCGGAGTCCTCCACGGAGCCCTGCCAGCGCAGCCCGTACCCGATGCTGCGCTGCACGAGATAGCCGAGCAGCCGCGCCACCTGCGCGCCTTCCGGGAACGCGGCGCGTACGTCGGGATCCGTCTCGAGGAGGGAGTGCAGCAGGTGCGCGGTGTCGATCTGCCGGTCCCCGTCCCGGACCGCGCGCCGTCGAGCGCCCGCGACGACCGCCGCGAGTTCGTCGCTGAGCTGGGCGTCTACGGGTTCGTCGCTGGTGGGGCCGAGCGCATCGGCGTCGGACGGGGTTGAGCTATGCACACTCCCCACCCCATCAGCGCGGGCCCCTCGGAACATCCACGGTGAGGAGCATTCTCATGTCCGACACAAGTTGGGCACTGATCAAGAACATCTCCTCCTTACGGATGAGATCGAGCCACCCGTCCCCGAGGGGACCGGAACGCACCACCCCAGAACTGACGGGTCATCAGTATTGAATGTTCGAGGCCACACGGCTACTTTCCGCGACGACGCGACACCGAAGCCCGTCATGGCTCACGACTCAAAGGGGTGGCCACATGGCCGAAGTCAGCGCGGAAGCACGCATGGAAGCGCCCACGGAGAAGGTCTGGGCGCAGCTCATCGACTTCTCTTCGTACGGAAAGTGGAACGCCACCCACACCGACTTCCCGAAGGGCGGTCCCACCTCACTCGAAGTGGGCGGCCGGTTCGAGGAGAACATGAAGCTGATGGGCTTCCCCGCCGAGGTCGACTGGACCATCGAGGAGCTGGAGGACGGCCGCACCTTCGCCATCAGGGGCAAGGGCCCGATGGGCGTGAACCTCTTCATGCACTACTCGCTCACCCCGGACGGCGACGCGACGACGGCCCGCATCAAGGGCGAGTTCACGGGCGCGGCCGTCTCGCTCATGGCGGGCAAGCTCAAGGACTCGGCGACGGCCGCCCTCGACGAGTCACTGCGCAAGCTGAACGGGCTCGTGACCTGACTACGTACGTACGCGAAGAGGCGCCCCGCACCTTTCGTACGGGACGCCTCTTCCGCGCTCTGTGGCCTGTCCGGGCCCGCACGGGGCTCAGTCCTCGTCGGCGAGGATCAGGTACAGCTTCTTGCGCGCGTCGGTAATGACGGAGAGCGCCTTCTCGCGCTGCTCCTTGCTGCCGGTCTTCCAGACCTGGCCGAACGCCTCCATCAGGCCGAAACCGGCCTGCCGGATCTCGTTCATGGCCTCCCAGTCGACGCCGCGACCGGCCTCCTCCCAAGGGGCTTCGGGCCCCTCTTCGGCGGCGGTACGGCCGTCGTCGGTGAGCGAGAAGAGCTTCTTGCCACCCTCGCTCGCGCTGGCGATCAGACCCTCGTCCTCGAGCAGCTGCAGCGTCGGGTAGACCGAGCCGGGGCTCGGCTTCCACGCGCCGCCGCTGCGCTCGGCGATCTCCTGGATCATCTCGTAGCCGTGCATCGGGCGGTCCTTCAGCAGGGCCAGGATCGAGGCGCGCACGTCACCGCGCCGCGCCCGTCCGCGGGGCCCGCCACCGCGGCCGCCGCGCCCCCAGGGGCCGGGACCGCCGGGGCCGCCGAAGCCGGGCCCGAAAGGCCCGAACGCCGCACGCCGGCCCTCGAAGCCGCCGCGCTCGAATCCGCCCCTGCCGCGCTGGCCGGGGCCGAAGTCGCCATGTCCGTGTTCGTGTCCGTGGTTACGCATGGGAATCAGTCCTTTCACAACTGATCGCGGGTTTCATGGAACGCGATCATCAACCGATCGCGATGCCTCAACGATATATCGTGACTGTTCGGATGGCAAGCCCCCGGCGGCAAGCCCGGCGACAAGCCCGATGGCAAGCTCCGACGGCTCCCGGAAAACAGGCCAGCCACCCCGGATTGGCCTTGGGCCGTTGTCAGTGGGGGCAACTACCGTCTCTGACATGCGTATTCGTATCGTCGACGCCTTCACCGACCGGCCCTTCGGCGGCAACCCCGCCGGCGTCCTGCTCCTGGACGCCTTCCCCGACGACACCTGGCTTCAGAACGTCGCCCTGGAGGTCAATCACGCCGAGACCGCCTTCGCGCACCCGCTGCCCGAGGGCGGCGATGCCGACTGGGCGCTGCGCTGGTTCACGCCCGCCACCGAGGTCGACATGTGCGGGCACGCGACCCTGGCCACCGCCCACGTACTGCACTCCACCGGGGTGACCCGCGGCCCCGTGCGGTTCGCGACGCGCAGCGGCGTGCTCGTGGCGACGCCCGGCGAGGACGGTTCGCTCACGCTCGACTTCCCGACGGCGCCGCTCACCGAGGAGCCCGCCCCCGCGGGGCTCGCCGAGGCCCTCGGCGCCGAGCCGCTCTCCGTGCACGACACGGGCCCGTCCGTCGGCGACCTGGTCGTGGAGCTCGCCGACGAGAAGGCCGTGCGGGCGCTCACCCCCGACCACAAGGCGCTCGTGGGCCTCTCCCGGCGCGGCATCATCGCCACGGCCCGCGCAGAGGCCCCCTCCCGGAGCTACGACTTCGTGTCGCGCTGCTTTTTCCCGGGCGTCGGCATCGACGAGGACCCGGTGACCGGGAGCGCGCACACGGCGCTCGCCCCGTTCTGGGCGGCGCGCCTTGGCCGCGAGGAGCTGGCCGGACTGCAGGCCTCCGCCCGCAGCGGTCTCGTACGTGTCGCCCTGCGCGGCGAGCGCACACTCCTGATCGGCCGCGCGGTCACGACCATCGAAGGCGAACTGCACGCATGACCCGGGCTACGCGGTCGGCAGCCAGCCCACCTTGCCCGCCAGCACCGCGTATCCGACGAACGCACCGATGTCCAACAGGGAATGGGCCACCACCAGTGGCCCGACCCGCCCCCACCGCCGGTACAGGAAGGCGAAGACGACGCCCATCGCGAGGTTCCCGAAGAACCCACCGATGCCCTGGTACAGGTGGTACGAGCCGCGCAGTACGGACGACGCGACGAGTGCCGTACCCGGCGTCCATCCCAACTGCCCGAGCCTGCGCAGCAGATACCCGACGACGATGACCTCTTCCAGTACGGCGTTCTGCACCGCAGAGAGGATCAGCACCGGGTACTTCCACCACACGTCGGGCAGCGCCTCCGGCACCACCGTCAGGTTGAAGCCGAGGCCCCGTGCGGCGAGGTAGAAGGCGATCCCCGTGCTGCCGATGACGGCGGCGACCGCGGCGCCCCGGCCCGTGTCGAACCACGGCCGCCTGCGGTCGAAGCCGATCGTGCGCATCCCCTCGCCCTCCCTGAGCAGGAAGTGCGCGACGAGCGCGACCGGCACGAGGGCGCTCGCGATGCCGAACAGCTGCCAGGCGAGGTCGAGCCACGGACGGCCGGGCGCCGCCGAGGCGTTCAGGGTCGCCGCCTGGTCCTTGAGGCCGCCGGGTTTCGTGACGGAGCCGACGAAGCTGATGAGCGCGGACACACCGCTCGCACCGAGCGAAAGCCCCAGAACGAGCAGCGTCTCGTCCCGCAAGAAGCGCCGTGAGAGCCGCCCTTCGGGAGAAGAACCGGGCGTCGGTTCCGCCTCCACCTGCACACCTGCCTCCAGTTGATGAATCCAGCCGCATCCGTCACAGCGTCCCGCTAGGGTCTCGAATGCAGGTACGAAGATCGCGTGCGACAGGCCGAGGGGGCCAGGGCGACGCAATTCGGCGCACCGCTCCCCTCCACTGCTCCACCGCTTATACCGCAACTGCCTTTGTGGCTCAGGGAGGGGCTCCACCGCCATGGGACGTCACAGCAGCATGCCCGACGAGTACGGGACGGCCGCCGCCGCACCCCGTCCCCGCTCGCGCGGGCGCACCGTGGCCATCGCGACCGCCCTCGTCCTGGTCGTCGCCGCCGGCACGGCCGCCGTGTTCCGCCCCGAGCTGCTCGGCCTCGGCGGCGGATGCGAGGACGAGGTCCATCTCGACGTGGTCGCCTCCCCCGACATGGCCCCTGCGCTGCGGGAAGCGGCGGAGCACGCCCGCCGCGAGAAGCTCACCTCCGACGGCAACTGCCTCGATGTGGCCGTCACCGCCCGCGACGCGTACAAGGTCGCCGACTCCCTGCGCGCGGGCAAGGGCGCGGCGGACTACCAGGTCTGGGTGCCGGACTCGGACGTCTGGGTGCAGCGCGTCACCACGGGCACCGGGGACACCAAGGTCACGCCCGCCGGCAACGTCGCCTCTTCACCGATCGGCGTCGGCATGGTTCCCACGGCCGCGAAGTCCTTCGGCTGGCCACGGAAGACGTACACCTGGACCCAGTTGACGGGCGCCGCCATGCAGGACGACAAGCTGCGCCTGGGCGCCGCCGACCCCGCCCGCAGCGCCAGCGGACTGCTGGCGCTCACGAAGCTGGCGGCCGCGTCCGCGAAGGGGGACGGCACGCAGGCCGCCGCCATGGCCAAGACCCTCTCGCAGCGCACGTCCGACAGCGACGCACAGCTCATGGACACGGTGCCGCGCGACACCTCCGGCACCGAGCAGGGCAACCCGCGGCGCAACGAGGCGCTGATCCTGTCCGAGCAGGCCGCATACGCCCACAACAAGGAGGCGGGGGACGCGGGTTCGGTCGATCTCTTCTATCCGAAGGACGGCTCGCCCGCCCTCGACTACCCGTTCTCGCTGGTCGGCGAGGACAGGCTGAGCACCGACGAGAGCCGCGCGGCCGTCCGCTTCATGACGCTGCTCGGCGCGCCCGAGGGCCGCTCGATCCTGGAGCGGCACGGCTTCCGCACGGACAGCGGCCGCTCCCCCGCGACGGTCGTCTCACGGGCCGGCGGCCGCTCCCCGCAGCCGTACGCGCGCGTGGCGGCCAAGGCGCCCACCGAGGAGCAGCTCGAGGAGACCCTCGGCATGTGGACGATCACGGTGCAGAGCGCCCGGATCACGACGGTCGTGGACGCGTCGGCCTCGATGGGGAACATCGTGCCCAGCCGCGGCGAGTCCCGCATGGAGGTGACGAAGGCGTCGATGCTGGCGGCCCTCTCCACGTTCACGCCGGAGGACGAGATCGGCCTGTGGGAGTTCGCCACGTTCCTCGACGGCGACCGCGACTACAAGAAGCTCGTGCCGACCGAACGCCTCGGCGACCGTGTCGGCTCGGGCACCCGGCGCGACCGCCTGTCGGCCGCGTTCACCGGGCTGCAGCCGGTGCCCGGCGGGGCGACGGGCCTGTACGACACGACGCTCGCGGCCTACAAGGAGGCCACGTCCTCGTACAAGAGCGGCAGGTTCAACGCCGTCGTGGTGGTCACGGACGGTGTGAACGAGGACCCGGGGTCGATCTCCCGCGAGAACCTCATCAAGAAGCTGGGCGATCTCACCGACCGCGACCACCCCGTCCCGCTGATCGCCATCGCCGTGGGGCCCGACACCGACAAGCGGGAGGTCGAGCAGATCGCCGAGGCGACGGGCGGATCGGGACACCAGGTCAGCGACCCGGCGGACATCCAGAAAGTCATCCTGAAGGCCATCATCGAAGCGGGCGCCACAGGCAACTGAGTCGGCCGGGCCCCTCAGCCCAGCGGAACGGCCGGCTCCGGGAGCCCGACGGGCCAGCTGTGCACCGGCTCGCCCCCGTGCATCAGCTCGCAGTACCGGCGCGTGGTCGCCGCGAGCGCCGCGTCCCGCGCCAGACCGCTCTCCAGCGCCCGGTGATACGTCGCCGACTGCCACGCCGCGCCGTTCATCCGCAGCCGGCACCGCTCCTCGATCACCCCCAGGTACAGGTCCCGGTCGGCCGGCGCCACGCCCCACGCGTCGAGCCCGGCCGCCGCGAGCGGCAACAGCTCGTCCCGTACGAGGTTCACGGCCGGCACCCGCTCCGTGCCGCCGAACCGGCCCCTGCGCGGCCACTCCAGGCGCGCGTCGATGCCGTAGCGGCAGGCGGTGTCGAAGTTGCGGGCCGCCGCGGCGAAGGGGAGCCGCGACCACACCGGCCGGGACTCCTCGGCCAGGGCGCGGACGACGCCGTAGTAGAACGCGGTGTTGGCGATGACGTCCGTGACGGTGGGGCCCGCGGGCAGCACCCGGTTCTCGACGCGCAGGTGCGGCACGCCGTCCGCGACGCCGTACACGGGGCGGTTCCAGCGGTACACCGTGCCGTTGTGCAGGACGAGTTCGGCGAGGCGCGGGGTGCCGCCCTCGGCGATGACGTCGAGCGGCCGCTCGTCGTCGAGGATCGGCAGCAGCGGCGGGAAGTACTTCAGGTTCTCCTCGAAAAGGTCGTGCGCGGAATCGATCCAGCGCTCCCCGAACCAGGTGCGCGGCCGCACGCCCTGCGCCGCGAGCTCCGGCGGCCGGGTGTCGGTGGACTGCTGGAACAGCGGAGGCCGCGACTCGCGCCACAGCTCACGGCCGAACAGGAAGGGCGAGTTGGCGCCGAGGGCTGTCTGCACGGCGGCCACCGCCTGCGCCGCGTTCCACACATCGGCGAAGCGCCCCGGCGTCACCTGGAGGTGCAACTGCACGGACGTGCACGCGGCTTCGGGCGCTATGGAGGAGGACGTGCAGGTCAGCCGCTCGACACCGGCGATGTCGAGCGCGAAGTCCTCGCCCCGCGCGGCCACGATGCGGTCGTTGAGAAGGGTGTAGCGGTCGACGTCCGACAGGTTCGCCGAGACCAGGTCGTCCGCGCCGAGCGTCGGCAGAATGCCGATCATCACGATGCCCGCGTCGACCTCGTTCGCCTTCCGGTGCGCATATCCGAGCCCCGTGCGCAGTTCCTCGGCTAGCTGGTCGAGAACGCGGCCGCCGAGCCGGTGCGGGGCAATGTTCACTTCGAGATTGAACATCGCGAGTTCGGTCTGGAAATCGCGGCTCGCGATGCGCTCCAGAACTTCCGCATTCATCATTCTCGGCAGCCCGTCGGGCCCCGCGAGATTCAGCTCGATCTCCAGCCCCATGAGATTCTTCGGACGATCGAAGCGCTTCTCTTCCAGCAGTCGCCCGAACCCCTCCAGGCACTCCTTGAGCTTCTCCCGATAGCGCCGCGGATCGGCAAGACCGACCGTCCCCGCAACGACCTTCTCCCCCATGGAAGCGTCCCTCCTCGCACGGGCGACCCGTTGATGCTCCGTCACGGCCGCGTGTCACGGTGGATGATGCCCCGGCAATGTGATCCGTAACGCCCCCGCGCGCGACCACGGAGCAGTACGCTCAGGGCGGTTACCCGCAGGCACATTCCTCAGGCATGCGGCCGCCCGCAGATTCCGTCACTTGCGGCCCTGGTGAAAAACGCCGACAAGAACAAGCCGACCGCTCGACCGAAGGGCGTCGAGGTCACACACGGCGGCCCCAGCGGAAATGGGGAGGATAGCCACAAAACCGCAGGGGAACCGCGCCCGAATAGCACCTTGCGAAATCCGGGCGGCATGCTAGGTGAAACACTGCGTGAACACGCATCGTATAAACTCCGCTGGCGAGACAGGGAGTTGGCGCCCGCGGCCCGGATTCGGACCGGACCCCCGCCCTTTCCGTCCCGTGTACCCCTGTGCACCCGCAGCAGACAGCGCCGTCCGCTCGTCCCGCACCGCCCTCGCATCACATGCCTGTCGAATGAGAGGCGACCCACCATGCCGCTGCACGTCCCACCGGCTCCCGCGCCTGCCCTGCGCAGCGTTCTCACGGCCCTCGGTTCCCCCACCGCCGTCCGCGAGGCACGCACCCCGTCCCTGCGCTCCGCACAGGGACCCGCCACACCCGAACTCCCGCTGCCGCTCCATGTGTTGGACCACATCAACGGAACCACCGGGCCATCCAGGGCCCGTCTCACCGGCTGGCGCTTCCTGATCCGCTGCGGGGAGCGAGCGGTGGCAGCGGCCGACACCATGCTCACACCCGACGGCTGGGCCTTCTCGCACTTCTTCGAGGGCCCCTACATCAGGTCCACCGAACGGGCCCTCCGCCAGGCGGAGTCACTGCCCCAGGCCTACCAGCCGCGGCTGCTCTCGGTGCCCGAGCTCTATATGCTCACGCTGTGGCTGCACGGCGAGCGCACCGCCGACCCGGCGAGCGGCCAACCCGCGGCCGACGACATCCTCGTCCCGCTGGCACCCGCACCGCCCGGTATCGCCCCGCACCGCCCGCACCGGGTGGCGGAGCTCCTGCCGGTCCTCACGCACCGCCTGACGCCGACCCCGGCCACCGCCGGCCTGCTCGCCTGACCGACCGGGGCCCGCCGACGGCCCCTGTCGCGCACGCCTGTGCCCCGCACCGTCCGCCGTCCGGTCGCGGGGCACAGCCCTGCCCGGGCGGACTAGCCCGTACCGACCACTCCTAACCACCCGAAGGGAGAGTCGAGTTGAACTGAACCGTCCGCACGGGTGATGCGTCTGACACCCATAAGGACCGCTGCAAGGAAATCCCTGCGGATTGACGCCCACAGGGCAACACTGGGTTCCAGAAACTCACGAAATCGGGGGGCGGCCATGAACAAGCCTTCAAGCCGCAGCACGACAGGCACCACCAGCACAGCCCACGTCATCGAGATCACTTCGCAGCGAAAGATCCCATCCATGTGCCAGCACCAGCCACTCTGCCCGACAGCGGAATCCGAGGACAGGGAAGCAGCACTCCCTGTGGCTCACCACCCCGAGCAGGGGTGGAGCCTCCTCTGCAACGGGGTCCTGCTCTTCGAGGACACCGGCGAGCTGCTGCCCAGTGGCAGGATCATCGCCCCGCACCGCCCACTGGGCACGGTGGTGACGGCGGCGTAGGGATCAGCTGAGCAGGACTGCGCGACCGACGGCCGCGCAGTCCCGAGTGGATCAGCCCTCGTAGGCGTCGAGCGGCGGGCAGGAACACACCAGGTTCCGGTCGCCGAACGCCTGGTCGATACGCCGCACCGGCGGCCAGTACTTGTCCGAAGCGACCACCCCGGCCGGGAAGACACCTTCTTCCCGGCGGTACGCGTGCTCCCAGTCACCGCCGAGCATCCCGGCCGTGTGCGGAGCGTTCCGCAGCGGGTTGTCGTCGGCGGCCCACTCGCCGGAGGCGACCCGCTCGATCTCGCCGCGAATCGCGATCATCGCGTCACAGAACCGGTCGAGCTCCTCGATGTCCTCGCTCTCGGTGGGCTCGATCATGAACGTCCCGGCGACCGGGAACGACATGGTCGGCGCGTGGAACCCGTAGTCGATGAGCCGCTTGGCGACGTCGTCGATGCTCACGCCCGTCGCCTTGCTGAGCGGCCGCAGGTCGATGATGCACTCGTGCGCGACGAGCCCGCCCGGGCCGTTGTAGAGCACCGGGAAGTGCGGCTCGAGCCGCTTGGCGATGTAGTTCGCGGAGAGCACGGCGACCTGCGTGGCCCGCTTCAGCCCCTCGCCGCCCATGAGCCGTACGTACGCCCAGGAGATCGGCAGGATCCCGGCGGAGCCCCACGGCGCCGCGGAGATCGGGCCGACGCCCGTCTCGGGGCCCGCGGCCGGCTGCAGCGGGTGGTTCGGCAGGTACGGCGCCAGATGCTCGCGCACACCCACCGGGCCGACGCCGGGACCACCGCCGCCGTGCGGGATGCAGAACGTCTTGTGCAGGTTCAGGTGCGAGACGTCGCCGCCGAAGCGGCCCGGCTTGGCGAGGCCCACAAGCGCGTTGAGGTTGGCGCCGTCGACGTAGACCTGACCGCCCGCGTCGTGCACGGCGGCGCAGATGTCGGCGACGTGCTCCTCGAAGACACCGTGCGTCGACGGGTACGTGATCATGAGGACGGACAGCTGGTCGGCGTACTGCTCGATCTTGGCGCGCAGGTCCTCGATGTCGACCTCGCCGTCGTCGGCGGTCTTCACGACGACGACCTTCATGCCGGCCATCACGGCGCTCGCCGCGTTCGTGCCGTGCGCGGAGGACGGGATGAGGCAGACGGTGCGCTGCTCGTCCCCGTTGGCCCGGTGGTAGCCGCGGACGGCGAGCAGACCGGCGAGCTCACCCTGCGAGCCGGCGTTCGGCTGCAGCGACACCTTGTCGTAGCCGGTGACCTCGGCGAGCCGCTCCTCCAGCTCACGGATGAGCGTCAGGTAGCCCTGCGCCTGCTCGGCGGGGGCGAAGGGGTGCAGCTGGCCGAACTCGGGCCAGGTGACCGGCTCCATCTCCGTCGTCGCATTGAGCTTCATCGTGCAGGAGCCCAGCGGGATCATGCCGCGATCCAGCGCGTAGTCGCGGTCGGCGAGCGTCCGCAGGTAACGCAGCATCGCCGTCTCGGAGCGGTGCTGGTGGAAGACGGGGTGCGTCAGGTAGTCGTCCTCGCGCAGCAGCCCGCCCGGCAGCGTGTCCGCCGCCTCGGCGTCCAGCGCCTCGACGTCCCCCTCGACACCGAACGCGCTCCACACGGCGCCCAGTTGGGCCCGTGTGGTGGTCTCGTCACAGGAGAGCGAGACGTGATCGGCGTCCACGAGACGCAGGTTGACGCCGGCCTCGCGCGCCGCGGAGACGACCTCGGCGGCCCGGCTCGGCACCCGCACGGTGAGGGTGTCGAAGTACGCGCCGTGCACGACCTCGACGCCGCCCGCAGTGAGCCCCGCGGCGAGCACGGTGGCGTAGCGGTGGGTGCGCCGGGCGATGGACTTCAGGCCCTCGGGCCCGTGGTACACGGCGTACATGCCGGCCATGACGGCGAGCAGCACCTGCGCGGTACAGATGTTGCTGGTCGCCTTCTCGCGGCGGATGTGCTGCTCACGGGTCTGCAGGGCGAGGCGGTACGCCTTGTTCCCGTCGGCGTCGACGGACACACCGACCAGGCGGCCCGGCAGCGAGCGCGCGAACTTCTCGCGCACGGCCATGTATCCGGCGTGCGGACCACCGAAGCCCATCGGGACACCGAAGCGCTGCGTCGTACCGACGGCGATGTCCGCGCCGAGGTCACCGGGCGAGGTCAGCAACGTAAGAGCAAGAAGATCGGCGGCGACGGTGACGATGGCGCCCAGCTCGTGCGCCTGGTCGATCACGGGCTTGATGTCCCGCACGACACCCGAGGCACCGGGGTACTGCACGAGCACGCCCACGACACCGCGCTCGGCGACCTCGGCGGGAATCCCCTCGCTCAGGTCGGCGACGACGATCTCGACGCCGGTCGGCTCGGCACGCGTCTCGATGACGGCGATGGTCTGCGGAAGGGCGTCGGCGTCGACGACGTAGACGCCGTTCTTGACCTTGCCGACGCGGCGCGACAGCGCCATGGCCTCCGCGGCGGCCGTGCCCTCGTCGAGCAGCGAGGCGCCGGAGGTCGGCAGTCCTGTCAGCTCGGCGACCATGGTCTGGAAGTTGAGCAGCGCCTCGAGACGGCCCTGCGAGATCTCCGGCTGGTAGGGCGTGTACGCCGTGTACCAGGACGGGTTCTCCATCACATTGCGCAGGATGACGGGCGGCGTGAACGTCCCGTAGTAGCCGAGGCCGATCATCGAGCCGAGCACCTGGTTGCGCTCGGCGAGCGACTTCAGCTCGGCGAGCACCTCGGCCTCGCTGCGGGCGGCCGGAAGGTCGAGCGCCTCGGCGCTCTTGATCACATCGGGCACCGCGGCCGCGGTCAGCTCGTCCAGCGAGCCGTAGCCGACCTGCGCGAGCATCTTGGCCTGAGCGGCGTCATCGGGGCCGATGTGGCGCTGCTCGAAGGGGATTCCTCGCTCCAGCTGCGAGAGCGGAATACGGTTGGCGGTCATTGGCGGAGGCCTCCTGGTCATTGCGACCTACGAGGGGCACCACGGCGCGGGTACCCGGACGGCCTCCCCCTCTGTCATCTCAACCTGAGAGCTTCACCGGCCCACCCCGCGAGAACACGGAACACACCGGCTTGCACCGTCGGTGAGAGCGGAAACCGTGCACCCCGCCCTGCTTTCCAGAGTGACCTCGTCCGTGCGGTACAGGGGCCTGAGAGATTCCGGGGAGGATTTGCTCCTTCGGCGCCCCCGACTACTGTCGGAAGACTCTCCCGCACGGGGTCAGCAGCCACTCGCCAGCCTACCAGCGGCTACTTGGCCGCAGCCCCCGAGTGGCCGCCTTCCGCAATGTGCTCTTTCGTAGTGCTTACAGACGAGTTGCGATCATCGCGATCAGTTGGAGGGCCCGTGCAGACCGATGTTGATCCGCGCAATCTGATCGGCCGCAAGGCGTTCGACCGCAACGGAGCCAAGATCGGCACCATCGACGAGGTGTACCTCGACGACGCCACGGGCGTGCCGGAGTGGGCCGCGATACGAACCGGCCTGTTCAGCCGCGATGCCTTCGTCCCACTCGAACCCAGCGACTTCACGGACGGCACACTGCACGTGCCCTTCGAGCGCTCCCTGATCAAGGACTCCCCCGACTTCGGCGTCGGCCGCCACCTCTCCCCCGAGCAGGAGCTCCAGCTCTACGACCACTACGGTCTGGACATCACGGCCCCTCAGTCCCCCGACGTCACGTTCGGCAAGGTCGCGGGAGCGGAGGACGACCCGACCTGAACCTCGGCGCCCTCCACCAGCGGCAGCGGGTCCGCCGACTCCAGCTCGGGATCATCGACCCGGAAGGTCCGCACCCGCCCCGGCACCACCGCATACGGCGTCTCGAACCGCACGGTCACCCGCCCCAACCCGCTCCCCTGCACCCACCCGGGCCCGAACTCGGCATGCCGCACATCGTGCCCGGCCAGCCATCGCCGCTCGATGGGCTCGGCGGCCTCCACGGGCTCGGCCGCGACCGCATCCCCCTCCGGCTCCTCGGCCGCCGCCTCCTCCGCGGCCGCTTCCTCGGCGGCGGCGAACTGCGCGAACAGGTCCTCCTGCGTGAAGTCGGCGAGCCCGCTGACGCCGACCCCCAGCAATCGCACGCCGCCGGTCGTGTCCACGCTCTCCAGCAACCGCGCCGCGGCCTCCCGCACCACCCCGGGATCGTCCGTCGGCCCCCGCAGCGTCTCTGAGCGCGTCAGCGTCGAGAAGTCGTAGCGCCGCACCTTGAGCACCACGGTCCGCCCCGAGCGCTCGGCCGCTCTCAGCCGCTCCACGCACCGGCCGGCGAGCCTGCGCACCTCCATCCGGACCCGCACCCGGTCATGGATGTCCACGTCGTACGTGTCCTCGACCGATACCGACTTGGAGTCCCGCTCGGCGACGACCGGCCGCTCGTCACGGGCCAGCGCCATCTCGTACAGATGGCTGCCGTGCGCCTTCCCGAGGAGACGCACCAGCTCGTCCTCGCCGGCCCCCGCGATCTCCTCCACGGTCAGGATCCCGGCCCGCCGCAGGTGATCCGCCGTCGCGGGCCCGACGCCGGGCAGGATCCGCACGGACCGCGGCCCGAGCAGCGCCCGCTCGGTACCGGGGCGTATGAGCACGAGCCCGTCCGGCTTCGCCTCCTCCGAGCCGATCTTCGCGAGCATCTTGGACGCGGCGAGCCCCACCGACCCGGTCAGTCCGGTCACACGCCGGATGTCTGCCCGCAGCCGATGCCCCACGGCCTCCGCCGAAGCGGCGTCCCAGGCCGCCTCACCGGCCTCCAGATCGACGAACGCCTCGTCCAGGCTCAGCGGCTCCACGAGCGGCGAAAGGGCGGCCAGGAGCCCCATCACCTGCTCGCTGATCTCCCGGTAGAGCCGGAAGCGCGGCACAAGATAGGCGGCATGCGGGGCGAGCCTGCGCGCCTGCCCCATCGGCATCGCCGAGTGCACCCCGAACTTCCGCGCCTCGTACGACGCCGTGGCCACGACACCACGCGGACCGAGCCCGCCCACGACGACCGCTTTCCCGCGCAGGCTCGGCTTCGCCGCCTGCTCCGCAGAGGCGTAGAAGGCATCCATGTCGAGATGCAGGATGGTGGGCGCGGTTCTCACATCACTGATGCTGCCCTACGCCACTGACAACGCGGCCGTACGGACCTCACACGGCCCTGCCCCGCCGCCTCGCGAGCTCGTCCGTGGGGTTCGGCGGCACGATGGTCTCGCCGGTGTCCACGCGCTCACCGTGCAGCTGCGAGAGCGCGGCCTCCACGTCCCGCCAGACCACGCCCACGGCGATCCCGAAGACCCCCTGGCCGCCCTGGAGCAGATCGTGCACCTCGTCCGGCGACGTGCACTCGTACACGGTCGCGCCGTCGCTCATGAGCGTCATCCGCTCCAGGTCCCGGAAGCCGCTCTCGCGCAGGTGCTGCACGGCCGTCCGGATGTTCTGCAAGGAGACGCCCGTGTCCAGGAACCGCTTGACGACCTTGAGGACGACGACGTCCCGGAAGCTGTAGAGCCGCTGTGTCCCCGATCCGTACGCGGAGCGCACACTGGGTTCGACAAGGCCGGTCCTGGCCCAGTAGTCGAGCTGCCGGTAGGTGATGCCGGCCGCCGCACATGCCGTCGGCCCCCGGTATCCCACCTGCTCGGAAGCGGCCTCGCCGCTGTTCCCCGCCACCACAGGCACGGCCTGCGGGCGCTGCGGAGTGTGATCGGCCGCGCTGCCGTGAAACAAGTACGGACCGCCCGTCGCCGTACCGTCGCCGCTGCTTCTCACGCCGACCTCCTCATTGACCTGCCTTGTCGACGGTAGGCAGTCACAGGGGGTGCGTCAACGAACGCCACACTAGGCACGCCGAGTGATAATCACCCTAAGAGTGGTTTCCCGTGACCCACCGCCGGGAAAGGCTAGCCGAATGTCCCGAGGGCGCCGCCGGTCGTCGGCCGGGCCCGGCCCTCGGCCGGACGGTCACTGGCTGTTGGTGCCGAAGTCCTCGGGAGAGATCTGGTCGAGGAACTCGCGGAACTTCTCCACCTCGTCCTCCTGCTCGTCGGGGATCGCGATCCCCGCATCGTCCAGGACCCCGTCACTGCCGTAGATCGGCGTGCCGGTGCGCAGCGCGAGGGCTATGGCGTCCGACGGGCGGGCGCTGACCTCGACCCCGCTCGCGAACACCAGCTCCGCGTAGAAGACGCCTTCGCGCAGGTCCGTGATGCGCACTTCCGTGAGCTCCTGGCCGACCGCCTCAAGGACATCCTTGAAAAGGTCGTGCGTCAGCGGACGCGCGGGCGCCATGCCCTGCTGGGCGAAGGCGATCGCGGTCGCCTCCCCCGGTCCGATCCAGATGGGGAGGTACCGGTCGCCTCCCACTTCACGCAGGAGCACGATCGGCTGGTTGGAGGGCATTTCGACCCGGACACCTACGACGTCGAGCTCGTTCACACAGCAACCCTAGGACGTGCCCGGTCGGTTTGGGTAGTCGGGCATCCACCGAGGACCGGGCCATCGGTGCTCACCCGCGCCCACGATCAGGGCAGACGCACCCCGAGCGCGGTCTGCACAAGTGCCGAGTGCAGCTTCACGGTGAGGCCGGCGAGCTCCTTGGCACGGGCCTCGGCATGCGCCCGCGTCTGCGGGTTGCGGTGCACCTTCAGGGGGGCCACCACCTGGTCCACCAGGCCGGCCTCCCGGTCCGCGGCCGCCCGCATGACCCGCAGGTGCCGCGGACCGATCCCGAACCGGGCCAGCTCACCGATGAGCTCGGCGACCGACACGGCGGACGCGTCGTAGCCCCCGTCGGGCAGCGGCGTGAGGAGCCCGTACGACTCCCATTCGTCGAGCTCGTGCTCCTCGACGCCTACGGCGGCCAGCAATTCGTCCCGGCCGACCCGCGCGGCCGTCGGCACGTCGCTGCCGTCCTCCGCGTCGCCGGGGCGTCCCGGCGCGGGCACGGGCAGCGTCTCGCCCGGCTCCAGGGCGTCGAGCTGCTCCTTGATGACCTTCAGCGGCAGGTAGTGGTCCCGCTGCATGCGCAGCACATGGGCGAGCCGCTCGACGTCGTCCGGGCTGAACTTCCGGTAGCCCGAGGGCGTGCGCCGGGGCTCGACGAGGCCCTCGGACTCCAGGAACCTGATCTTGGAGATGGTGACTTCGGGAAACTCTTCTCGGAGCACGTTCAGTACGGTGCCGATGCTCATCAGCCGACTGTCCGTGGTGGCGGTGCCCCCGGGGGCACCGCCACTCGTCGTGTGCAGCATGGACCTTCCTGAAGGGTCGCGGACGGTTCAGATACCGCGCTGGCTCGCGTAGAACACCAGCCGGTACTTGCCGATCTGCACCTCGTCCCCGTTGTTCAGCGTCACCGAGTCGATGCGCTCACGGTTCACATACGTGCCGTTGAGGCTGCCGACATCGGCGACGGTGAACGAGCCGTCCTGCAGGCGACGGAACTCCACGTGGCGGCGCGACACGGTCACGTCGTCCAGGAAGATGTCGCTCTGCGGGTGGCGCCCCGCGGTGGTCAGTTCGCCGTCCAGGAGGAAGCGGCTGCCCGAGTTCGGACCGCGCCGCACCACCAGGAGCGCCGAGCCCAGCGGCAGCGCGTCGACCGCCGCCTGCGCCTCGGGAGAGAGGGCCGGAAGCTGCGTCTGGCCCGTCGCCTCCGGGTCGTAGGACTCGAGGCCGGAGATGGAGATTGTGGACGTCGTCTCGGACGGCCCCTCCGGCGCCGCACCGCCGCGCAGCGGCGCACCGCAGTTGGAGCAGAACCGGCTGTTCTCCCCGTTCCGGTTTCCGCACCTCGTACACACCAGGGCCGACATGGACGGATCCTCCTGCCGCGGCTGCCCCGCGGGGGCGTGGGACGCGTACGGGTCGGGGGCAAACTCTCCACCCGTACTTGAGGTTGACGGTTCTCCGAAACCTATGCGGCCGGAACCGGCAGGGTCAACAGACGACGCGCCCTGTCCGCCCGAATTGTCTCCGGCGACCTGGTCCCGGAACAGGGGGCGCTCGCCCACCTGCGTCTCCGGCACGTCTCCTTGCCGCGGCGCACGGTGACGCGCGTCCTCACGGCTCTTGCCGAACAACTTCGCAAACAACTTCACGGGCGATTCCCCTTGACCGAAACAGACCCGCCCGTGGGGCAGGACGAACCCTGACTGCACACATCGGCGTACATCGCGTACATCAATGACACGGACACCCTCACAACGTCCGTATCCGCCAAACAGTTTCCACCACGCGCACCACCCTTGCTGCGGCGACCCCCCGCAACCTCATGCCCTCGCACGGTATCCACCATGCACCCCCGGCTTCACTCCGAGGACGACCGAGCGTAATCAGGCCGTTGCGCCGATCGCAAGGCATCCACGACGATCTTGTTCGAGCGGCTCACGGCCACCGTGGCCTGCTCCTTCTCCAGCGTCTGCACCACACCCCCGGGGATGTTCAGGGCCGGCTCCAGGTCCTGCGGCTTGCCGATGACCTTGAACCGGTAGGGGCGGCCGATCTCGTGCCCGTCCACGCTGATCCCCTTCCCTCCACTGCCGTCCGTCAGATACGTGTTGGCCACGATGCGGACATCATTCACCTGGATCGCCTCCGCGCCGGCGGCGCGCAGCTCCTGGACCGCGTCGAGCAGCATGTCCGCCTCCACGGCCCCCTTCGTGTCGGTGACGGTCATGGTGATCCCGGGGCCCTGCGCGGCCGTCGTGCCCGCCAGAATGCCGAGCTGCTTCTGCTTCTCGGCCGTCTGCTTGCGGGCCTCGTCGGCCTGGTCCGAACTGTTCTCCAACTCGGTGCGCTGGTCCACGAGACCTTGCTTCTCATCCTCAAGACGCTGAGTTCGATCATCCAGTTCATCGAGAATGCGAACGAGATCTTCCTGACGCGCACCGCGCAGCGCGCTGTTGTCGCTGGTGGACCGCACCTGGATGGCGAGCCCGAGCCCCAGGACGAACAGCAGCACGGCCATGATGAGTTGGGCACGTGACGCGCGCGGCGGCCACAGACCCTTCACGAGCCGCTGCCGCCCGGTCAGTTCGGGCTCGACGACGCCCGGACCAGCGTCCGGACCGGCGTCCGGGCGGTCATCCGGGCCGGCCGGCTCCGGTTCGGGCGCCCGGGGTTCCGGCGCCTCGGGTTCGGCCGCACCCGCCTCCGCCTCGCGCTCCGCCGCACGGTTCGCCGGCGGCACCTCGGGGGGCAGCTCCTTGGAGGGCTCCTTGCGCAACTGGCCGGCCCCGCCGTCCGGTTGCACGCCCCGCGGGTTCTCGCGGTTCTCGCGGTTCTCTGCGGTCTCTTCGTTCTCGTTCTGACTCATCGGCCTCACGCCCGGAACACATGCCGCCGGATCGCGGCCGCGTTGGAGAAGATGCGGATGCCGAGCACCACGACGACACCGGTCGACAGCTGCGCGCCGACGCCCAACTTGTCGCCCAGGAAGACGATCAGCGCGGCCACGACGACGTTCGACAGGAACGAGACGACGAACACCTTGTCGTCGAAGATCCCGTCCAACATGGCGCGCAGCGCCCCGAACACCGCGTCCAGCGCCGCGACGACGGCGATGGGGAGGTAAGGCTCGACGACCGCCGGAACCTCGGGCCGGACGAAAAGACCGACCACGACTCCCACGACGAGGCCCAGTACGGCGATCACGATGTGCCCTTCTGCTCTGCTCTCGGCTGTGCTGTACGTACGATCACGCTGGGTGCGGCGGGAAGCTCGATGTCGTCCTGAGCCGAAATACTGGTCCTGACCCCGAAGTTCTCCTGCAGCGCGTGCAGATAGAGGCCGTCGGGGCTGTTCTGGAACCGGGTGCTCAGCCGTTGCCCGTCCCCCACCGCGAGCACCGTGTACGGCGGCACCAGCGGCTTGTTGTCGACCAGTATCGCGTCACCCGCGGCCCTGATCGCGGACAGCGAGGTGAGGCGCTGCCCGTTGATGCTGATGGCCTCGGCGCCGGACTGCCAGAGACCGTTCATGACGCGCTGCATGTCCCGGTCGCGTACGCGGCCCGTGTCGGAGAAACCGTTGCTCTCGCGCGGACCGCTGCCGTCGCCCGTGGTGGCCGACTTGGCGTCGTCGACGACGAGCTTCACGCCGGGGCCGTGCACGGCGACGGCGCCGGAGAGCACTCCCGCCAACTCGGCCTGCTCACCACCGTGCTTCTTCAACGCCTCGCGCTGCATCTCCCCCACGCGCCCGCGCAGCGAGTCGACCTGCCCCTCCAGTTGGTCGGCGGACTCGGTCTCCTTGTCGATGCGGTCGATGAGCTCCTCGCGCTCCTTGGCCACCACCGGCGCGGTGACACGGGCCTGCGCCGCTCCCACCGTCACCACGAGCGCGGCGAGCACAAGTCCCGCCGCGAGCCCCAGCTTCGCCCGCAGCGTCTTCGGCAAACCGCTCTGCCCCAGCGCCTCTTTGCGCGCGGTGGCCTCCGCATACCCGTCGTCAAGGCTGTGATCCATGACGTTGGTCAGCAGCGACATGGAGGCGTCGGGGCGCGAGGGGCGCTCTGGGGTGCTCCGTTCGGGGGGCTGCTGCGGCATGCCGCACATCGTCGCACGTCGCGGCCACTGTCACCCAACGACCCCACTGCCCTGCTGCCCGACGCCCGAAATGGGCGCCGGGCAGCAGGGATCCGGGTCAGCGCCCGGCGCTGTCCACGACGGCCGACCACTCGTCGAGCAACTGCTGCGCCGAGGCGTCGTCCGGCCCCTCGGCCCACAGGTGGGTGACCGCCTCGGCCGGGTCGGGCAGCACCATCACCCAGCGCCCGTCGGCCTCCACGACCCGCACGCCGTCGGTCGTGTCCACGGACCGCTCGCCCGCCTCCTCCACGACACGGCGCATGACGAGGCCCTTGACGGCCCACGGCGTCGCCAGATCCCGCTTGAGCACATGCGCCCGCGGAATCCGCGCGTCGATCTGGCTGAGGGTCAACTGCGTACGGGCGACGAGTCCGATGAGCCGCACGAACGCCGCGGCCCCGTCGAAAACGCTGCTGAACTCGGGAATGATGAACCCGGCCCGCCCGTCCCCACCGAAGATCGTCCCGTCCTCACGCCCCACGCGCGTCAGGTCGTCGGGAGACGTGGTCGTCCACTCGACCTGCGTCCCGTGATACGCGGCGACCTGCTCAGCGATCCGGGTCGTGGTCACGGGCAGCGCCACCCGCCCGCTCCTGCGCTCCGCGGCGACAAGGTCGAGCATCACCAGCAACGCCCGGTCGTCCTCGACGATCCGCCCCTTCTCGTCGACCAGCGAAAGGCGCTCGCCGACCGGGTCGAACCGCACGCCGAACGCGGCCCGCGCCGAGGCCACGATCTCCCCCAGCCGTACGAGCCCGGACCTGCGGGCGTCCGCGGTCTCCGTGGGCCGCGACTCGTCGAGCCCGGGATTGATTGTCAGCGAGTCGACACCGAGCCGCCCGAGAAGGCTGGGCAGCACGAGCCCGGCGCTTCCGTTCGACGCGTCGACGACCACCTTGAGCCCGGCCTCCGCGACCCCCGTCGTATCGACGTTCCGCAGCAGGGACCCCGTGTACGAGTCGAAGACGCTCGACGGGAAGTGCAGATCACCGATCTCCCCGGGGAACGCCCTGCGGTACTCCTGCCGTGCGTACACCCGGTCCAACTTGCGCTGGCTGCCCTGCGACAGATCGGCCCCGCGCTCGTCGAAGAACATGATGTCGACGGAGTCCGGCACCCCGGGCGTCGTACGGATCATGATCCCGCCGGCACTGCCCCGAGCCGTCTGCTGCCGCGCCACGGGCAACGGCACGTTCTCCAGATCCCTTACGTCCATGGCGCTGGCCTGGAGCGCGGAGATGACCGCCCTCTTGAGCGCACGCGCACCACGGGAGTGGTCACGCGCCGTCGTGACGGTCGACCCCTTCTTGAGCGTCGTCGCGTACGCCCCCGCGAGCCGCACGGCCAGTTCGGGCGTGATCTCGACATTCAGGATCCCGGAGACGCCCCTCGCCCCGAACAGATGGGCCTGCCCGCGCGACTCCCAGATGACCGACGTGTTGACGAAGGCGCCGGCCTCGACGGTCTTGAACGGGTAGACCCGCACATTGCCCTGGACAATCGATTCCTCACCGACGAGACACTCGTCGCCGATGACGGCGCCGTCCTCGATCCGCGCGGCCCGCATGATGTCGGTGTTCTTGCCGACCACACAGCCCCGCAGATTGCAGTGCTCCCCGATGTAGACGTTGTCGTGCACGACGGCCTTGTGCAGGAAGGCCCCGCTCTTCACGACGACGTTCGAACCGACGACCGTGTGCTCCCGGATCTCCACGTCCGCTTCGACCTTGGCGTAGTCGCCGATGTAGAGCGGCCCACGCAGCACTGCGTCCGGGTGCACCTCGGCACCTTCGGCCACCCAGACACCGGGCGAGATCTCGAACCCGTCGAGTTCGACGTCGACTTTCCCTTCGAGGACGTCGGCCTGGGCCTTCACATAGCTCTCGTGTGTGCCGACGTCCTCCCAGTAGCCCTCGGCGACATAGCCGTAGATGGGCTTGCCTTCCTTCATCAGCTGCGGGAAGACATCCCCGGACCAGTCCACCGGGACATCGGCCTCGACGTAGTCGAAGACTTCGGGCTCCATCACGTAGATGCCCGTGTTCACCGTGTCCGAGAAGACCTGCCCCCAGGTCGGCTTCTCGAGGAAGCGCTCGACCTTCCCCTCCTCGTCCACGATGGTGATACCGAATTCCAGCGGATTGGGCACACGCGTCAGACAGACGGTGACGAGCGCACCCTTTTCCTTGTGGAATTCGATGAGCTCGGTGAGGTCGAAATCGGTGAGGGCGTCACCCGAGATGACAAGGAAAGAGTCATCCTTCAGCGCTTCCTCAGCGTTTTTCACGCTGCCGGCAGTGCCGAGTGGCTTCTCCTCATTGGCATAGGTGAGCTCCATTCCAAGCTCTTCGCCGTCCCCGAAGTAGTTCTTGACGAGTGAAGCCAAGAACTGCACGGTGACCACGGTCTCGCTGAGCCCATGCCGCTTGAGCAACCTGAGCACATGCTCCATGATCGGCCGATTGGCCACTGGCAGGAGCGGCTTGGGCATACTCGAGGTCATGGGGCGAAGGCGTGTGCCTTCGCCTCCGGCCATCACGACGGCCTTCATGTCGGAAGCGTCCTCCTTGAAGAGACGACGGTCTAGCCGACTTCACCCGCCCTGAATGGCCCGCACTTCTCGCGGCGGGCCATCTGGCCTCTGCCAACGCGCAATGGCGAGTTCAATCGGCCATGGAGTCCGCCCGGACAAGCCGGCGGACTTGAACCACGTAGAGGATCCCTGCCCACCAGTACAGCGTCGTACCCCATCCGGCGAACGCCCATCCGAAAATAGCAGCGAGTTCGTGGATCCAGCCCGTTCCGTCACTCAGAAGCAGCAAGGGGAACGCGTACATCAGGTTGAAGGTCGCTGCCTTCCCGAGGAAGTTCACCTGGGGCGGCGGATAGCCGTGGCGCCTGAGGATCCCCACCATCACCAGGAGAAGCAGTTCACGCGCCAAAAGTACGGCGGTCAACCAAATGGGCAGAATGTCACGCCAGGTCAAACCCACCAACGTGGACAAAATGTAGAGCCGGTCGGCGGCCGGGTCGAGCAGCCGGCCGAGGCTGCTGATCTGATTCCAGCGGCGCGCGAGCTTCCCGTCGAGATAGTCGCTGATGCCGCTGAGCGCCAGCACGAGCAGTGCCCAGCCGTCACTCTTGGGGCCCCCGAACTCAGGGCGCAGGATGAGCCACAGGAAGAGGGGCACGCCGACGAGACGCGCCATGCTGAGGATGTTCGGGATGGTGAGGACCCTGTCCGTCTGAACACGGGTCTCCTGGACCTCCACCCGGGGGCCTCCTGTGGGGAACGAACCAACGATGCCCCCTGACTTTACCCTCAGTGTCGGGAGGCCTGAGCTATGGGGGCGTCGTAACGCAGTACACGCCCACACCCTAAACGCAGAAAAGCCCGGGCCGTATCCCGGCCCGGGCTTTTCCATAAAAGGAGTTCGGCGGCGTCCTACTCTCCCACAGGGTCCCCCCTGCAGTACCATCGGCGCTGTGAGGCTTAGCTTCCGGGTTCGGAATGTAACCGGGCGTTTCCCTCACGCTATGACCACCGAAACACTATGAAACTGTCAACCGCACCGCAGTCGTGGCCCGACATACGGGGTTGTTCGTGGTTTCAGAACCAACACAGTGGACGCGAGCAACTGAGGACAAGCCCTCGGCCTATTAGTACCGGTCACCTCCACACCTTACGGTGCTTCCAGATCCGGCCTATCAACCCAGTCGTCTACTGGGAGCCTTAACCCCTCAAAGGGGGTGGGAATACTCATCTCGAAGCAGGCTTCCCGCTTAGATGCTTTCAGCGGTTATCCTTTCCGAACGTAGCCAACCAGCCATGCCCTTGGCAGGACAACTGGCACACCAGAGGTTCGTCCGTCCCGGTCCTCTCGTACTAGGGACAGCCCTTCTCAATATTCCTACGCGCACAGAGGATAGGGACCGAACTGTCTCACGACGTTCTAAACCCAGCTCGCGTACCGCTTTAATGGGCGAACAGCCCAACCCTTGGGACCGACTCCAGCCCCAGGATGCGACGAGCCGACATCGAGGTGCCAAACCATCCCGTCGATATGGACTCTTGGGGAAGATCAGCCTGTTATCCCCGGGGTACCTTTTATCCGTTGAGCGACGGCGCTTCCACAAGCCACCGCCGGATCACTAGTCCCGACTTTCGTCCCTGCTCGACCCGTCGGTCTCACAGTCAAGCTCCCTTGTGCACTTACACTCAACACCTGATTACCAACCAGGCTGAGGGAACCTTTGGGCGCCTCCGTTACTCTTTGGGAGGCAACCGCCCCAGTTAAACTACCCATCAGACACTGTCCCTGATCCGGATCACGGACCCAGGTTAGACATCCAGCACGACCAGAGTGGTATTTCAACGACGACTCCACAACCACTGGCGTGGCCGCTTCAAAGTCTCCCACCTATCCTACACAAGCCGAACCGAACACCAATATCAAACTGTAGTAAAGGTCCCGGGGTCTTTCCGTCCTTCTGCGCGAAACGAGCATCTTTACTCGTAGTGCAATTTCACCGGGCCTATGGTTGAGACAGTCGAGAAGTCGTTACGCCATTCGTGCAGGTCGGAACTTACCCGACAAGGAATTTCGCTACCTTAGGATGGTTATAGTTACCACCGCCGTTTACTGGCGCTTAAGTTCTCAGCTTCGCCACACCGAAATGTGACTAACCGGTCCCCTTAACGTTCCAGCACCGGGCAGGCGTCAGTCCGTATACATCGCCTTACGGCTTCGCACGGACCTGTGTTTTTAGTAAACAGTCGCTTCTCGCTGGTCTCTGCGGCCACCCCCAGCTCATGGAGCAAGTCCAATCACCAGTGATGGCCCCCCTTCTCCCGAAGTTACGGGGGCATTTTGCCGAGTTCCTTAACCATAGTTCACCCGAACGCCTCGGTATTCTCTACCTGACCACCTGAGTCGGTTTAGGGTACGGGCCGCCATGAAACTCGCTAGAGGCTTTTCTCGACAGCATAGGATCATCCACTTCACCACAATCGGCTCGGCATCAGGTCTCACCCTCATGTCTCCCGGATTTACCTGGAAGACGGGCTACACCCTTACCCCGGGACTACCATCGCCCGGGCTGGACTACCTTCCTGCGTCACCCCATCGCTCACCTACTACCAGCTTGGGCCGGCGGCTCCACCACTTTCCATTCCCCGAAGGGTCCGGAACGGCTTCACGGCCTTAGCATCACTGGATTCGATGTCTTTCGCGTCACAGCGGGTACCGGAATATCAACCGGTTATCCATCGACTACGCCTGTCGGCCTCGCCTTAGGTCCCGACTTACCCTGGGCAGATCAGCTTGACCCAGGAACCCTTAGTCAATCGGCGCACACGTTTCTCACGTGTGTATCGCTACTCATGCCTGCATTCTCACTCGTGAACCGTCCACAACTACCTTCCGGTGCTGCTTCACCCGGCACACGACGCTCCCCTACCCATCCATACAGGCGTTGGCCCTGTTGTATGAATGACACGACTTCGGCGGTACGCTTGAGCCCCGCTACATTGTCGGCGCGGAATCACTTGACCAGTGAGCTATTACGCACTCTTTCAAGGGTGGCTGCTTCTAAGCCAACCTCCTGGTTGTCTCTGCGACTCCACATCCTTTCCCACTTAGCGTACGCTTAGGGGCCTTAGTCGATGCTCTGGGCTGTTTCCCTCTCGACCATGGAGCTTATCCCCCACAGTCTCACTGCCGTGCTCTCACTTACCGGCATTCGGAGTTTGGCTAAGGTCAGTAACCCGGTAGGGCCCATCGCCTATCCAGTGCTCTACCTCCGGCAAGAAACACACGACGCTGCACCTAAATGCATTTCGGGGAGAACCAGCTATCACGGAGTTTGATTGGCCTTTCACCCCTAACCACAGGTCATCCCCCAGGTTTTCAACCCTGGTGGGTTCGGTCCTCCACGAAGTCTTACCTCCGCTTCAACCTGCCCATGGCTAGATCACTCCGCTTCGGGTCTTGAGCGCGCTACTAAATCGCCCTATTCGGACTCGCTTTCGCTACGGATTCCCCACACGGGTTAACCTCGCAACACACCGCAAACTCGCAGGCTCATTCTTCAAAAGGCACGCAGTCACGACGCAAGGAACAAGTTCCTTGCGCGACGCTCCCACGGCTTGTAGGCACACGGTTTCAGGTACTATTTCACTCCGCTCCCGCGGTACTTTTCACCATTCCCTCACGGTACTATCCGCTATCGGTCACCAGGGAATATTTAGGCTTAACGGGTGGTCCCGCCAGATTCACACAGGATTTCTCGGGCCCCGTGCTACTTGGGTGTCTCTCAAACGAGCCGCTGATGTTTCGACTACGGGGGTCTTACCCTCTACGCCGGACCTTTCGCATGTCCTTCGCCTACATCAACGGTTTCTTACTCGTCTTACGGCCGGCAGACCGTAAAAGAGAGATCCCACAACCCCGTACACGCAACCCCTGCCGGGTCTCACACGTATACGGTTTAGCCTCATCCAGTTTCGCTCGCCACTACTCCCGGAATCACGGTTGTTTTCTCTTCCTGCGGGTACTGAGATGTTTCACTTCCCCGCGTTCCCTCCACACTGCCTATATATTCAGCAGCGGGTGACAGCCCATGACGACTGCCGGGTTTCCCCATTCGGAAACCCCCGGATCAAAGCCTGGTTGACGACTCCCCGGGGACTATCGTGGCCTCCCACGTCCTTCATCGGTTCCTGGTGCCAAGGCATCCACCGTGCGCCCTTAAAAACTTGGCCACAGATGCTCGCGTCCACTGTGCAGTTCTCAAACAACGACCAACCACCCATCACCCCGAACCCTTCGGTTCGAGTGCACTGGGGCCGGCACTGAAGGCGACCATCACGGCCGTACCTTCAGATACCCAACAGCGTGCCCGACACGTTCAGTTGAAGCTCTGTGTTCCACGCCGAAGCAGTACTAACAGTCCTCATCCTGATCGTGCCGAATAATCAACGTTCCACCCATGAGCAACCACCGTCGAACGTTTGCCGACGTAGTGGCCTCTGACCGTGTCCCGAAGGACTCGGTAAGAAGTGCTCCTTAGAAAGGAGGTGATCCAGCCGCACCTTCCGGTACGGCTACCTTGTTACGACTTCGTCCCAATCGCCAGTCCCACCTTCGACAGCTCCCTCCCACAAGGGGTTGGGCCACCGGCTTCGGGTGTTACCGACTTTCGTGACGTGACGGGCGGTGTGTACAAGGCCCGGGAACGTATTCACCGCAGCAATGCTGATCTGCGATTACTAGCAACTCCAACTTCATGGGGTCGAGTTGCAGACCCCAATCCGAACTGAGACCGACTTTTTGAGATTCGCTCCACCTTGCGGTATCGCAGCTCATTGTATCGGCCATTGTAGCACGTGTGCAGCCCAAGACATAAGGGGCATGATGACTTGACGTCGTCCCCACCTTCCTCCGAGTTGACCCCGGCGGTCTCCTGTGAGTCCCCATCACCCCGAAGGGCATGCTGGCAACACAGAACAAGGGTTGCGCTCGTTGCGGGACTTAACCCAACATCTCACGACACGAGCTGACGACAGCCATGCACCACCTGTACACCGACCACAAGGGGGCGCCCATCTCTGGACGTTTCCGGTGTATGTCAAGCCTTGGTAAGGTTCTTCGCGTTGCGTCGAATTAAGCCACATGCTCCGCTGCTTGTGCGGGCCCCCGTCAATTCCTTTGAGTTTTAGCCTTGCGGCCGTACTCCCCAGGCGGGGCACTTAATGCGTTAGCTGCGGCGCGGACAACGTGGAATGTTGCCCACACCTAGTGCCCACCGTTTACGGCGTGGACTACCAGGGTATCTAATCCTGTTCGCTCCCCACGCTTTCGCTCCTCAGCGTCAGTAATGGCCCAGAGATCCGCCTTCGCCACCGGTGTTCCTCCTGATATCTGCGCATTTCACCGCTACACCAGGAATTCCGATCTCCCCTACCACACTCTAGCTAGCCCGTATCGACTGCAGACTCGGGGTTAAGCCCCGAGCTTTCACAATCGACGTGACAAGCCGCCTACGAGCTCTTTACGCCCAATAATTCCGGACAACGCTTGCGCCCTACGTATTACCGCGGCTGCTGGCACGTAGTTAGCCGGCGCTTCTTCTGCAGGTACCGTCACTTTCGCTTCTTCCCTGCTGAAAGAGGTTTACAACCCGAAGGCCGTCATCCCTCACGCGGCGTCGCTGCATCAGGCTTTCGCCCATTGTGCAATATTCCCCACTGCTGCCTCCCGTAGGAGTCTGGGCCGTGTCTCAGTCCCAGTGTGGCCGGTCGCCCTCTCAGGCCGGCTACCCGTCGTCGCCTTGGTGAGCCATTACCTCACCAACAAGCTGATAGGCCGCGGGCTCATCCTTCACCGCCGGAGCTTTTAACCCCCATCCAGGAGAATGGGAGTGTTATCCGGTATTAGACCTCGTTTCCAAGGCTTGTCCCAGAGTGAAGGGCAGATTGCCCACGTGTTACTCACCCGTTCGCCACTAATCCACCCCGAAGGGCTTCATCGTTCGACTTGCATGTGTTAAGCACGCCGCCAGCGTTCGTCCTGAGCCAGGATCAAACTCTCCGTGAATGTTTCCCCGTCATCGGGGTGACACCACGAGAGCGGAACCAGGAGAGGAATAATCTCCCGGTTCACAGCGTCCTCGCTGTGCGCCTGCCGACCCGAAGGCCTGCAGGACTTTTCAAAGGAACCTCGCCCCAGCAGATGCTGGAGACGGGGTATCAACATATCTGGCGTTGATTTTTGGCACGCTGTTGAGTTCTCAAGGAACGGACGCTTCCTTTGTACTCACCCTCTCGGGCTTTCCTCCGGGCGCTTCCCTTCGGTCTTGCTGTTTTGCGTTTCTGACTCTATCAGACCGTTTCACCGGCCGATTTCCTCGGATTGACGTCCGCCTTATAGGAAGTCCGCTTTCGCGGCCCTTTCGGCGAGGTCAAACACTATCAGTCTTTTTTCGACCCGCTTGCCATGCCTCTGCAGACATGCAGAAATACGGTTCGCAATGCGACTTAGGACTTGATAGATGCTGCCGGGGTGTTGGACGCTCGATGGCGTCGCTTGCCTCCCTGGCAGGTGTACGACGGTACAACGGGCCCGAGCTTCGACGCAAATCGTTTGCCCGCGGCCCCTACGTCCGCCAACCGGTACCTGTCGTAGGGAACCGGGACTTTTTATGACTTACGCTTCTGAACAGTACGCCGTCCAGGACAGGCAGTGACGGCGACCCTGAATCTCCGCCCCCTGGGAGGCTTGCCATGACCAGTGTGACGTCCCCGCTCACCGGACGCGCCATCGGGCTCTCCGCCGTTCCTGACCCGGTGTTCTCCGGTGCGATGGTCGGCCCCGGCTCCGCCATTGACCCCGCGCGCGAGGCGTCCGACGCCGTGGCCCCGGTGGACGGCATCGTGGTGTCCCTTCACCCGCACGCCTTCGTCGTCGTGGATGAGGAAGGCCACGGTGTGCTGACGCACCTGGGCATCGACACCGTCCAGCTCAACGGCGAGGGCTTCGAGCTGCTCGTCAACAAGGGCGACACTGTGCAGCGCGGGCAGTCCGTGGTCCGCTGGGACCCGGCTGCCGTCGAGGCTGCCGGCAAGTCGCCGATCTGCCCGGTCGTCGCCCTCGAGGCCACGGCCGAGTCCCTTTCCGGTGTCGTCGAGGACGGGGACATCAAGGCCGGCGACGCGCTGTTCGGCTGGAAGTGACGCACCCCGTCACTGACGGTCGGCAAGAAACCAACGCGGCGGCTGCGCTCGCCGCACTATCGGAGACGGGTGAGATGGAGACAACGCTGCGAGGCGTCGGCGTGAGCCACGGTGTGGCGATCGGCGAGGTTCGGCACATGGGGACGGCGGTGCTTGAGCCGCCGGCCAAGCAGATTCCGGCTGAGGATGCCGAGCGCGAACAGGGGCGCGCCCGCCAGGCCGTCGAAGCTGTCGCTGCCGACCTGATGGCGCGCGGCAATCTGGCCGGTGGCGAGGCCCAGGCGGTGCTCGAGGCTCAGGCCATGATCGCCCAGGACCCCGAGCTGATGGCCGACGTCGACCGTCGTGTCGCCGTCGGGAGCACGGCCGAGCGCGGTATCTACGACGCGTTCTCGCACTATCGCGAGCTCCTCGCCGGTGCTGGTGAGTACATGGCGGGCCGCGTCGCGGACCTCGACGACGTACGGAACCGCATCGTGGCCCGGCTCCTCGGCGTGCCCATGCCCGGCGTTCCGGACAGCGACAAGCCCTACGTGCTCATCGCCCGTGACCTTGCGCCCGCGGACACCGCGCTCCTGGACCCGGCGCTCGTGCTCGGTTTCGTCACCGAGGAGGGCGGGCCGACCAGCCACAGCGCGATCCTGGCCCGCGCCCTGGGGGTGCCGGCCGTGGTGGCGCTTCCCGGTGCGGGTGAGCTCGCCGAGGGCACCGTGGTCGCCGTCGACGGCAGCACCGGTGAGATCTTCGTGGACCCGAGTGCGGAGAAGCGGGCCGCGATGGAGGCCGCTGCCGCCGAGCGCAAGGCGGCGCTGGCCGCCTCGACCGGTCCCGGTGCCACCTCTGACGGGCACAAGGTGCCGCTGCTCGCCAACATCGGCGGCCCGGCGGACGTGCCCGCGGCGGTCGAGGCGGGTGCCGAGGGTGTCGGTCTCTTCCGTACCGAGTTCCTCTTCCTGGACGACAGCAAGAACGCTCCGTCCGAGGAGAAGCAGGTCGAGGCGTACCGGCAGGTGCTCGAGGCGTTCCCCGAGGGCCGTGTCGTGGTGCGGGTGCTCGACGCCGGCGCCGACAAGCCGCTGGACTTCCTGACGCCCGGCGACGAGCCCAACCCGGCTCTGGGCGTGCGCGGTCTGCGGACGCTGCTGGACCACCCGGAGGTGCTGCGCACGCAGCTGACCGCGCTGGCGAAGGCGTCCGAGGGCCTCCCGGTCTACCTCGAGGTCATGGCGCCGATGGTGGCCGACCGTGCCGACGCCAAGGCGTTCGCCGATGCCTGCCGTGAGGCCGGTCTGCAGGCGAAGTTCGGTGCGATGGTGGAGATTCCGTCCGCCGCGCTGCGTGCCCGGTCGGTGTTGCAGGAGGTCGAGTTCCTGTCGCTCGGCACCAACGACCTGGCCCAGTACACGTTCGCCGCGGACCGTCAGGTCGGCGCCGTCTCGCGTCTGCAGGACCCGTGGCAGCCCGCGCTGCTCGACCTGGTCTCGCTGTCCGCCGAGGCGGCGAAGGCCGAGGGCAAGAGCTGCGGCGTCTGCGGTGAGGCCGCGTCCGACCCGCTGCTCGCGTGCGTCCTGACCGGTCTGGGGGTCACCTCCCTCTCCATGGGTGCCGCTTCGATTCCGTACGTGCGGGCGACGCTCGGCAAGTACACGCTGGCCCAGTGCGAGCGCGCGGCCGCTGCCGCGCGTGCCGCGGAGTCGGCGGAGGAAGCGCGCAACGCCGCTCAGGCCGTGCTGTCCGGCGAGTAACCGAGCTCGGCCGGTGCATTACCGGTGCCTTTTGGAGGGCGCTCCGCCTTTGGGCGGGGCGCCCTTCGCGCTTGTCCGCAGGGATCAGCGGCTCGCGGCGATCAGTGCAGATGCCTGCCTTCCGGTTTCGCGTCGTCCACCTTTGGTGCGGTGCAGTAGTTCACGCCGGGTTCCGGAGCGGACAGGTCGCCGGAGTCCGCGTCGGTGCAGTAGGCGTCGAAGACTCGTCCCCCGGGGATCGGCTGGAAGCCCTCGTCCTTCAGGTGCCAGCCGCAGACGCGGTCTTCCTCGCCGGGGACCGTACTGCGCACGATGACCGCGCAGGCGCGCCGGCTGACGATCGCCAGCGCCAGTACGGCCGTGACCTCCATGGCCGCGGACTCATCGACCTTGACCGTGTCGGGTTCCGTGGCGTCCACGTGCAGGACGGCATGCAGCGACTCCCTGTCGGTGAGCACACTGCAAACCCAGTGGTGGGCTCCCTCGCCGAGCGCGTCGATCACTCGGGAGACCAGGTAGGAGGCCCTGGCGAAGGCCATGCGTCCGACGTCCTGTCCGCACACGGCACAGGCCCCTGTCCTGGACAGGACGGATGTCGCGAACTCCCAGGTCGCTTGGCGGACAGCCTCCTCCACGAGTTCGGGGACGAGGTCGGCCATGGGCTGTCCCTCGTAGGCGATCGCGGGGCCCGACGCGGCGAGTTCCGCGGTGAATCGGGTACGGCTGATGGCGCTGTCCGGGTCGAGGCCCTCCGCACGGCAGAATTCCGTGAACTCGGCCGGGTCGAAGAGCGTGACCGTGGTGTACCCGCCGGCCGCAGCCTGGGATTTGAGCAGTCCTTCCACTTGGCGCAGGTACGTCGTGTGGTCGTCGAAGGTGAAGCTGCGGTAGAGCCGCATCGCCTCGAAGTCCTGCTCATCGGCCAACAGGCCGATGGTTCCCGCCACTTCACGGCGCAAGCCGCGCCGGGCGCCGACCGTCCGGCTTTGTTGAGTGTGCCCCATGATTCCCCCTGAGTGCGCTTGAACGATGCTCACTCAGAGTAATCGGGGGCACTGACAACGCCACGTTCGGTGACGGACCACCATCGGTTTAGGGCGGTCGGTCAGGCTCGCTTGCGGGCGATCTCCTCGTAGAACTTGAGGAGTTCGAGGTTGTCGATCGAGCCGGGGTTGACCGCCTTCTCCAGCGGCGTGCCCGCGAGCAGGCGCTTGACGGGCACCTCGATGCGCTTGCCGGTGAGGGTGTGCGGGACGCCGGGGGCTTCGATGATCTCGTCGGGCACGTGGCGCGGCGAGAGCTGTTCGCGGATGACCTGCTTGATGCGGGAGCGGAGCGCGTCGTCGAGGGCGGCGCCCGGCGCGAGGTGGACGAAGAGGGGCATCCAGTAGCCGCCGTCGGGCTGTTCCAGGCCGATGACGAGCGATTCGCGGATCTCGGGGAGGCGCTCCACGGCCTCGTAGATGTCCGCCGATCCCATCCGGACGCCCTGGCGGTTGAGGGTGGAGTCGGAGCGGCCGTGGATGACGACGGAGCCGCGCGAGGTCAGCGTGATCCAGTCGCCGTGGCGCCAGACGCCGGGGTAGGTGTCGAAGTAGCTGTCGTGGTACCTGGTGCCGTCGGGGTCGTTCCAGAAGCGGATCGGCATGGACGGCATCGGGTTGGTGACGACGAGCTCGCCGACCTCGTCGGTCAGGGGTTCGCCCGCCGGGTCCCATGCCTGCAGGTCCGTGCCGAGGCTGGGTGCCTGGAGCTCGCCGATGTGGACGGGCAGCGTCGGCACGGCTCCGGCGAAACAGGAGCAGACGTCGGTGCCGCCGCTGACGGAGGCGATCCACAGGTCGTCCCGCACCTCGTCGTGGAGCCAGCGGAAGCCGTCCGGCGGGAGCGGGGAGCCCGTGGTGGCGACGCACTTGACGCGCGAGAGGTCGTGGTCGCGCGCCGGGTGCACGTCGGCCTTGCGACAGGCCATGACGTATGCGGCGGAGGTGCCGAAGAGGGTCGCGCCGGTGCGTTCGGCGATCGCCCACTGGGCGCCGGTCTCGGGGTATCCGGGGCTGCCGTCGTAGGTGACGATCGTGGTGCCGGTGAGCAGGCCGCCGACGAGGAAGTTCCACATCATCCAGCCGGTGGACGTGTACCAGAAGAAGCGGTCGTCGGGGCCGAGGTCGCAGTGCAGGCCGATCTGCTTGAGGTGCTCGACGAGGATGCCACCCTGCGACTGCACGATGGCCTTGGGCAGGCCTGTGGTGCCGGAGGAGTAGAGCACCCACAGAGGATGGTCGAAGGGCACTTCTTCGTAGACGGGTGTGACGTCCGCGGAGGTGAGGGCCGACCATTCCAGGGCGCCTTCGGGTGCCTCGGTCCCCAGGAGCGGGATGTGCACCACCGCGCGCAGGGACGGCAGTTCGTTGCGGAGTTCCTGGACGGTGTCGCGGCGGTCGTGCTCCTTGCCGCCGTAGCGGTAGCCGTCGACCGTGAACAGGACGACGGGCTCCACCTGCTGGAAGCGGTCCAGGACGCTGCGCGCGCCGAAGTCGGGGGCGCAGGACGTCCACACGGCTCCTACGGCCGCCGTGGCGAGGAGGGCGGCGACGGCCTCGGGGATGTTGGGCAGATAGCCGCTGACGCGGTCGCCGGGGCGTACTCCGAGGGCGCGCAGTTCCGCGGCGAGGGAGCCGACCTGGCCGCGCAGCTCGGACCAGGTGACGGGACGGGGTTCGTGTGTCTCGTCGACGTGGAGGATCGCGGGGGTGTCCGCGCGCGTGGGGTCGTCCGCCGTGCGCAGGGCGTGGGCGGCGTAGTTGAGCGTGGCACCGGGGAACCACTCGGCGCCGGGCATGTCACGGTTGCCGAGCACGCGCGTGTACGGGTGCGTGAAGCGCACGTCGAACCACTCGGTGACGGCCTTCCAGAAGGTTTCGAGTTCGGTGACCGACCAGCGGTGCAGCGCCTCGTAGCCGCCGTCGGCGGGCGCGCCGTGCTGTTCGGCCGCCCAGGCCTGGAACCGTGTGATCTGCGCGTCGGCGATCTGCTGCCGATCGGGCTGCCAGAGCGGTGACGGGTTCACGGTGGGCATGATGCGGCTCCAGGAAGTGCGTGCGCGGCGTGTGCGTCCTCGGCGCGCTCCGCGGAGTGTGCGCCTGACGCGGCTCACTGGACGATGCCACGTGATCGACTTCGACACCAGGGTGTATCCCACATAGTCGGCCCGGCGAAGATGTGCTGGCACCACGGATGAACGGCAGTTGAACGCGGCACGCACGCGTGCGCCTCGGTGGCAGGGTGAGCAGCATGGATGGTCGTGACCTGGTGCGCTTGGCGAAGGCGATTTCGTCCGTGGGGTCGGCCCATGGGCTGCGCTCGGTTCGGGCGTCGTGGCGGCATCGTCGCGCGGACTCCGTTGGCCTGCCCCGGCGGGGAAGCGAGCGGGCCCGGGTCCCGGGCTCGGTGGTCGGTGTGACGCCCGAGCCGGGTGGTGGCCTGGTGCGGTTCACGCGGTCCCGGTTGCGCATCGTCGTCACCGTGAGCGGTGCTCTCTTCTGGGGCTGGGACGGGGCCGAACCCGAGCCTTCGTACGCGTTGGCCGGGCACTGCCCGGAGGCGGACCCGCGGGCGGTCCTCGAGCCGGACAAGGACGGCGGCTGGCGGGTGGTGTCCGAGCGGGTGACCGCGGTGGTCTCGCGGCATGGCGCCGTGGAGGTGCGTACGCCGGGCGGGGTGTTGCTGCGCCGCGATCTGCCGCCCCGGTGGTGGGAGCCCGAGGGTGGCGGTGAGGCGCGCTGGGCGCAGCGGAGCGAGGTCTCGGCCGACGCGCGCTTCTTCGGTCTCGGAGGCCGTGCGTCGGGCCCGCGGTTGCGTGACGCGACGTACCGGTTGTGGAACACGGATCCCGGCGGTTCGTTCGGCCGGCAGGACGATCCGTTGTCGCTCACGATGCCGGTGCAGGTGGTGGTCGCGGATGCGGGCACGCACCTGGTGTTCCACGACAACACGTGGGACGGCACCGTCAGTCTTCGTGAGGGCAGCGAGGGTGCGGGCTCCGGGCATGACCACGCCGGGACGTCCGAACTGCGCATGGAGGGTGGCCCGTTGCGCTGTTGGGTGGTGGTGGGCACACCCGCGCGCGTGCTCCACGTCTGGTCCCAGCTGACCGGCGCTCCGGCCGTGCCGCCGGGCTGGGCGCTGGGCCACCAGCACGCGCGTCGGGGTTTCGAGAGCGAGCAGGAGGTGCGTCGTGTCGTCGCGGGCTACAGGGAGCGCGAGTTGCCCCTGGAGGCGGTCCATCTGGGCATCGATCACTTCACGGCGGGACAGGCCTTCACCGTCGATCGCGAGCGGTTTCCGTCCTTGCCGCGGCTGGCCGAACAGTTGCGCGGTGAGGGCGTCAGGCTGGTGTCGATCGTCGGCCCTGCGGTCAAGGCCCAGCGTGGCAACGCCCAGTACGACGGTGGGCAGGCGATCGACGCCTTCGTGCGGGACGCGGCGGGCCGGCCCGTGCGCGGGGTCGTGTGGCCGGGTGAGTCGATGTATCCGGACTTCACCGCGGAGCGGGTGCGCAAGTGGTGGGGCGGCCTGTACGAGGAGCGTCTCGAGCAGGGTTTCTCGGGGTTCTGGCACGACATGAACGAGCCGGTGTCCTTCGCCGCCTTCGGTGAGCCCACGCTCCCCCGTTCGTCCCGTCACGCGGTCGAGGGACGGGGCGGCGACCATCGGGAGGCGCACAACGTGTACGCGCTGTGCATGGCGCGGGCCGGCTACGAGGGGCTGCGCGAACTGCAGCCGCAGGAACGGCCCTTCCTGTTCTCCCGGTCCGGCTGGGTGGGTCTGCAGCGCTACGGAGGGACGTGGTCCGGTGACGTCGCCACCGGGTGGGCCGGCCTTCACTCCTCGCTCTCGTTGGTGATGGGGCTCGGCTTGTGCGGGGTGCCGTATTCCGGACCTGATGTGGGCGGGTTCGACGGGAAGCCGTCACCGGAACTGTTCTTGCGCTGGTTCCAACTGGGCGCCCATATGCCGCTGTTCCGTACGCATTCGGCGCTGCGGGCGGGGCGGCGCGAGCCCTGGATGTTCGGCGAGGAGGTGCTCGCGCACGCGCGCGTGGCGCTGGAGGAGCGGCGACGCCTCCTTCCGTACTTCATGACCCTCGCGCATCTCGCCCGGCGTACCGGCTCTCCGTACGTGCGACCTCTGTGGTGGGGTGCTCCGGAGGACCGTGCTTTGCGTGACTGTGAGGACGCCTTCTTGTTGGGCGACTGCCTGTTGGTCGCGCCCGTCCTGGAGCAGGGAGCCGTCCGCCGCACCGTTCAGCTGCCGCCCGGGCGCTGGTACGACACGGTGACCGGCGAAGTCTTCGAGGGACCCGGTCAGGTCACGGTGGACGCCCCCTTGTCGCGTATTCCGGTGCTCGCGCGTGGCGGGTCGGTACTTCCTGTGCGCGATCCGGGCGGGGGCGTCGCGCTGGAGGCGTGGGCGCCGGCACCGGGTCGTACGGGCGGCGGGTACGCGGCGCGGGACACCGGGGACGGCTGGGAGGAGCCGGAGATCGAGCGGTTCCGGGTGCGCTGGGGCGAGGGGCGCGTGGTCGTCGAGCGGGACGGGGAGGACGGCGAGGTCGAACCGCGGTACCCGGTGCGTGTGCGCGGCCTGTGATCGCCATACGGCAGAGTCACGCCGGCCGCTCACGGGAACCTGGCCCCTACAGGTAGCGGCCCTCGAACCAGGCTTTCACCGCCAACGTGTGGAGGGGAAACGCCAGTTCGGTCGGGCGGCGCAGGAGGTGCCAGCCGTCCGTCTCGTCCGTGGGCGCGCTGGTGGGCAGGAAGCCCGCCGGGCGTTCGGGCAGGAGGCCGAAGAGCAGGAGGTGGCCGTCCGGGGCGCTCATGGCGTCCACGAGGCGTACGTCGCGCGCCGCGGCGACGATGCCCGTCTCCTCCTGGAGTTCACGGACGACGGCTCGCCGCCAGTCCTCCCGGTCGTCGATGAAGCCGCCGGGCAGGGCGGGTTCCCCGCGCGCGGGGGCGATGGTGCGCGTGATCGCGACGAGGGCGGTACCCACCGTGTCGTACACCGGTTGCAGGGCGATGGCCACGGGGAGCGGGTTGCGGTAGGCGACGGAGTCACAGGCCCGGCAGGTGCGGGGCCAGCCGTGTACCTCGGCCCCGTAGGCGGCCCCACAGCTCGAACAGTGGGAATCCGGAACGGGGTTGAGCGTGGAGTGGGTCGATGCGGGCACGGCGCGGACTGTATCCGATCACTCGGCCGCGGTCTTCCCCGGTGGGCCCGGCTCCTGATAGACGCTGATCCATGACTCGAGCCTCCACCGCTCTGCGGAAACTCGCTGCCCTGGCCGCCGCCGCGCTGCTCGGCGTGGCCGCCGCCCCTTCGACTGCCCATGCGACGCCCGACCCGAAGGCACCCAAGGCCTTCGTGGCGCTCCATGACGTGGACCCCACGATCATCCAGGAAATGCGCTACTACACGGAGCACGACTTCATGGGTGAGCCGGTCGACGGCTACAAGAAGCCGATGTGTCTCCTCACGAGACCTGCCGCGCAGGCGCTCCACAAGGCTCAGATCGGCCTCCTGAAGGCGGGCTACTCCCTGAAGGTGTACGACTGTTACCGCCCGCAGCGCGCGGTCGATCATTTCGTCCGTTGGGCGAAGGATCTCGACGACCAGAAGATGAAGGCGGAGTTCTATCCACGTGTCGACAAGACGCGCCTGTTCGCGGACGGCTACATCGCGGAGAAGTCGGGCCACAGCCGTGGCTCCACCCTGGATCTGACCGTCGTGAAGCTGCCCGCCCGGCCCACGCGCCCCTACGTGCCCGGGGAGCGGCTCACGCCCTGCTACGGGCCGAAGGCGGAGCGCTTCCCGGACAACTCGCTGGACATGGGGACCGGGTTCGACTGCTTCGACACGCTCGCCCACACGGACGATCCGCGCGTCCAGGGCGTGCAGCGGGCCAACCGGGACCTGCTGCGGAACGCGCTCGGCGCGCAGGGGTTCGTCAATCTTCCTGAGGAGTGGTGGCACTACACGTACAAGCCCGAGCTCTACCCGGACACGTACTTCGACTTCCCGGTCTCCAGGCGTTCGCTGACGGGGCGGTGAGGTGGCGGGCGCGACCGGAAGCACCCCCGTGGATTCCGGTCGCGCCCTCACCCGTCACGGACGCCGGTAGGCCGCGGGCGGTTCTGCGGGACCCCTGACGTCATTCGGCTCCCCGTGGCACACTTCTGACGTTCCGTCAGATTCATTGCCGGGGAGGAACTGTGGCGCGTACGCGTACACCTGTCGTGGCCGACTGGTTCAGCGGAGAGGGGGACGACTTCCGCCTGCTGGGCACGCGCTGCTCCGCGTGTGCGTCGGTGTTCTTTCCGCGCGAGGACGGGGCGTGCCGCAATCCCGCCTGCGCGGGCGGCGAGCTGTCGGAAGTGCCCCTGTCGCGGCGCGGACGCGTCTGGTCGTACACGGACGCCAGGTACCGGCCACCGGAACCGTATGTGTCGGATCGGGAACTTCCCTGGCAGCCCTACGCGTTGATCGCTGTGGAGCTTGCGGCCGAGCGATTGGTCGTGCTGGGGCAGGGGGCTCCGGGCGTCTCCGTGGCCGATCTCGCGGTCGGCATGGAGGTGGAGGTCGTACCGGGCGTGCTCAACGAGGAGGGGGACGACGAGACCGGGACGACATGGACGACGTGGCACTGGCGGCCGACGGGGGTGGCGGCATGACGGGGGACGTGGCGGTTCTCGGCGTGGGCATGCACCCGTGGGGGAAGTGGGGGCGCAGCTTCGTCGAGTACGGGGTGGCGGCGGCGCGGACCGCGCTCGCCGACGCCGGGGTCGACTGGCGCGACGTGGGCTCGATCGTCGGCGCGGACACGGTGCGCGGCGGCTATCCCGGCTACGTGGCGGGAGCGACGTTCGCGAAGGCTCTCGGGTGGCAGGGCGCGCGCGTGGCCAGCGTCTACGCGGCCTGCGCTTCGGGCGCCCAGGCGGTCAACACGGCACGGGCGCAGATCCTTTCGGGGCTCGCGGACGTCGTACTGGTGGTGGGGGCCGACGCCGCACCCAAGGGATTCTTCAAGCCCGCCGGCGGCGACCGGCCCGACGACCCCGACTGGTTGCGCTTCCGCGCACTGGGGGCGACCAACCCGACGTACTTCGGCCTGTACGCGCGCCGGCGCATGGCCGTGCACGGGGACACGCTCGAGGACTTCGCCCAGGTCAAGGTGAAGAACGCCGCCTCCGGCGCGCTGAACCCGAACGCACGCTACCGCAAGACGGTGACGGCCGAGGAGGTCGCCGCGTCCGCCGTGGTCGCCGATCCGCTGCGGCTGCTCGACATCTGTGCCACGTCGGACGGCGGTGCGGCGCTGGTGCTGTCCAGCATGGAGTTCGCACGCCGGCACGGAGCCGCGGATCCCGTCCGCATACGGGCCGTGTCGACGGTGACTCCGACGTACCCGAACACCGTGCTCGACCTCCCGGACATCGCCACGGACTCGGCCGCCGGGGTCGCGTCCGAAGGCCCCACGTTCCGCGCCTCGATCGCCCGCGCCGCCTACGAAGAGGCCGGGATCGGCCCCGAGGACCTGTCCCTTGCGGAGGTCTACGACCTGTCCACTGCCCTGGAGTTGCAGTGGTACGAGGACCTCGGGCTGTGCGGCGAGGGTGAGGGCGCGAAACTGCTCAGGGACGGCGCGACCGCTCCCGGAGGGCGAATACCCGTGAACAGCAGCGGTGGACTCGCGTCCTTCGGGGAGGCGGTTCCGGCGCAGGCGATCGCCCAGGTCTGCGAGCTGACGTGGCAGTTGCGGGGTACGGCGGGCGACCGGCAGGTGGCCGGGGCGCGGGCCGGGATCACGGCCAACCAGGGCCTGTTCGGCCACGGTTCGTCGGTCGTGGCGGTGCGCTGACCGCCGCGTGCGTACGCTGCGTGGCCGTTCGGGAATGCTGCGTGAACAGCGCGTGAACCGGCCCTCGTGGTGTCCGTGTGACGCCATGATGCTGCCGTGCACACCTGGCCGGACAGCCTCCGCTTCGCCTTCCAGCCCGTGGTCAATCTGGCCACGGGGTCGGCCGCGGCTCTGGAGATACTCGCCCGCCCCGAGTCGGGTGATGTGCTCGCGCGGGCGCATCGCGAGCCCGAGCTCGACGGTGACCTGGCCGCGTTGGCGATCCGCGACGCCGCACGCCGGGAGACGCTGCTGCCGCTGCACGTGAACGTGTTCGCGGGCACGCTGGCCGACCTGGGCGGTCTTGATGCGCTGCGGCGCGCGGTGCAGGACGCGGGCCGCCTGCCGTGGGAGGTGACCGTCGATGTGGGGCCACCGTTCACGCATGTGCCGCACCGCGCCCTCCTGGAGGGCGTCGCAGTGCTGCGCAAGGAGGGCTTCCGGGTCTGTGCCGACGGCGTGGGCGACGGCGACGTACCCCTGCGGCTGCTCGACGAGCTCGCGCCGGACCTGATCAAGCTCGACGCCTCGCTGCTGTCGCGCGGGGCGACGGTGCGGGCCATGCGGACGCTGTGCGAGGAGATCGGTGCGCTGCTCGCGGTCGAGGGCGTGGAGACCGAGACCCAGTGCTTGGCGGCCCGTGACGCCGGGGCGCAGCTCGCGCAGGGCAATCTGTTCGCGCCGCCGGCCCGGCTGCCGATCTCCGAGGTGTACGTGCCCGAACTGCCCCCGGCCGTCGGCTCGTCGCGGCGGACCGGGCCGCCGGTGCGGGACTTCGTGCGCCCCGCGGCGCTGCTGCCCGATTCGGCGTCCGCGGAGCAGGTGCGGCGCCGGCTCACCGGTGCGGCCGAGGTGTCCGGGGTGCTGCTCGTCGACGCCGCCGGGGTGCCGGTGCGGTCGGTGCAGCGGGACCGCTTCCTGCTGTCGCTGTCGACGCGCTACGGGCACGCGCTGTACGCCGACCGGCCCGCCGCGCGGCTCGGCGACCGGCCGCGCACGGTGGGCGTCACCGCGACCGCCTGGGAGGTGCTCGACGTGGTCGCGGACGGCGAGCACGCCCGCACCGCCGACGACGTCGCCGTGGTGGACGACGGCGGACGCTGTGTCGGCGTCGTACGCCTCACCGACCTCGTACGGGCGCTCGCCGAGAGCCGGGTCGAGGAGGCCGCCGGGCTCAACCCGCTGACGCGGTTGCCGGGTTCGGACGCCGTGACGGCCGAGCTGGACCGCTGGGTGGCGCAGGGCCGCGGCTTCGCCCTGAGCTGGCTGGACATCGACGGGTTCAAGCAGGTCAACGACGGTGCAGGGTTCGCGGCGGGCGACGAGCTGATCCGTTCGGTGGGGCGGGCCCTCGCGCGTACGGAGTCGGACGGCGTGCGAGTGGGGCACATCGGGGGTGACGACTTCCTGGTCCTGGCCGATCCGGAGCGGCTCGGTCCGCTCGCGGCCGCCGTGCTCGACGCTCCCTGGTCGGCGGGCGGCAGGGCGGTGACACTGTCGCTGGCCACGGTGGTGTGCCCGCCCGGCAGCGTGCCCGATCACCGGCAGGCCGCCGCGCTGCTCGCCCCGCTCAAGAAGGCCGCGAAGGCGCTCTCCGGGGCGAGTTGGGTCTGCGGCCAGGCGGGGCGCGAAGGTTTCGACGTGCGCCGCGGCGCGCGAGCCACGACCGGCGCGCGCGACCGGAGGGGAGCATCAACCGCCGGTTAACCGTTGCCGTCCACGACCTTGACGCTCCAGTACGGCCGGTGAACACTTCCGGGTGTCAGTCGGCATCGGCGCAAATCGGCCCACCGCTGCTCGGGGCCCTGCCTGCCCCAGGTGCGCTTTCCTGCCGGGTTGCGGCAGGTCAGGGCCGCTCCCCCACGTGTGGTTCCGACTGTTCGGGCACGCTCGTCACGGACGCCGGGCGGGGCGCGGGACTTCCCTGCCTACGGCAGCCGTAGTTCAGAACCAGCCATGGGAAACGCACCCTGCACGGAGGACCGGGGAGCACTGCTCCCCCGGGCGAGGGCCTAGGAGCCGCCATGAGCAACGGAGACATCTTCATCGGTGAGGTCATCGGCACCGCGATCCTGATCCTTTTCGGCGCGGGAGTCTGCGCCGCCGTCACCCTGAAACACTCCAAGGCGAAGGCCTCCGGGTGGGTCGTCATCGCGTTCGGCTGGGGCTTCGGCGTGCTGGCCGGCGCCTATACTGCCGCCCCGCTGTCGGGCGGTCACCTCAACCCCGCGGTCACCATCGGCATCGCGGTCGACACCGGGAAGTGGGACAAGGTCTGGGTCTATCTGCTCGGCCAGATGGTCGGCGCGATGATCGGCGCCGTCCTCGCGTACCTGGTGTATCTCGCGCAGTTCAACGCGAACGTCGCTTCGGATGAGGAGTCCGCGGAGGACGGTCCGACGCCGACGCTCGGCATCTTCTCGACGATCCCCGAGATCCGGAACGTGGTCGCGAACCTGCTCACCGAGGTCATCGCGACGATCGGCCTGGTCCTGCCCATCCTCGCGTTCGGACTCACCAAGGGACTCGGCGAGTCCGGCACCCAGGTGCTGATCGTTGCGCTCCTGGTCGTCGGCATCGGTCTGTCGCTCGGCGGGCCGACGGGTTACGCGATCAACCCCGCCCGCGACCTGGGCCCGCGCATCGTGCACCACTTCCTGCCGATCCCCAACAAGGGGACGTCCGACTGGGGTTACGCTCTCGTCCCGGTCGTCGGGCCGCTCATCGGCGGCGCGCTGGCGGGGGTCATCTACAACGCGGCGTTCTGAAGCAACGCAGCGTTCTGAAGCGCAGAACACTCTCGTACGTCTTCTTACGAAGGGGTAGCCATGCCCGACACTTCCGTGAAGTACGTCGCCGCCATCGACCAGGGCACCACCTCGAGCCGCTGCATCATCTTCAACCAGGACGGCGAGATCGTCGCCGTCGACCAGCGCGAACATCGTCAGATCTTCCCGAAGCCGGGCTGGGTGGAGCACGATGCCACCGAGATCTGGTCCAAGGTCCAGGCCGTGGTCGCGGGGGCGATCGCCAAGGCGGGACTGCGTGCGGACCAGCTCAGCGCCCTCGGTATCACCAACCAGCGGGAGACGACGGTCCTTTGGGACCGGGCGACCGGCAAGCCCGTGCACAACGCGATCGTCTGGCAGGACACGCGGACCTCCGCGCTCTGCAACGAGCTGGGCGGCGCCGACGGACAGGACCGTTTCCGCGAGACGACAGGCCTGCCCCTGGCGAGCTACTTCTCCGGGCCCAAGGCGGCCTGGCTGCTCGACAACGTGCCGGGGCTGCGGGCGAGGGCCGAGCGCGGGGAGCTCGCCTTCGGCACGATCGACTCGTGGCTGATCTGGAATCTCACCGGTGGCACCGACGGCGGCGTGCACGTCACCGACGTCACGAATGCCGGGCGCACCATGCTGATGAGCCTGGAGACCCTCCAGTGGGACCAGTCGATCCTGTCGGCGATGAATGTCCCGGAGTCGCTGCTTCCGGAGATCCGTTCGTCCGCCGAGGTGTACGGGACGGCCGTCGGCCAGCTGGCCGGCGTACCGGTGGCCTCGGCGCTCGGCGACCAGCAGGCGGCCGTGTTCGGGCAGGCCTGCTACGACACCGGTACCGCGAAGAACACCTACGGGACGGGCAGCTTCCTCCTGCTCAACACCGGTAATCGGCCCGTGCCTTCGAAGAACGGCCTGCTCACCACCATGGGGTACAAGATCGGCTCCGAGGCGCCCGTGTACTGCCTCGAAGGGTCGATCGCGATCACGGGCGCCCTGGTGCAGTGGTTCCGCGACCAGCTCGGCATCATCAAGACCGCCGACGAGATCGAGACGCTCGCGGCGAGCGTGGACGACAACGGCGGTGCCTACATCGTGCCCGCGTTCTCCGGTCTGTTCGCGCCCTACTGGCGTTCCGACGCGCGCGGTGTCGTCACCGGCCTCACCAGGTATGTCACCAAGGCGCACCTGGCGCGTGCCGTCCTGGAGGCGACGAGCTGGCAGACCCGCGAGGTCGTCGACGCGATGTACCAGGACTCCGGGGTGCAGATCACGACCCTGAAGGTCGACGGCGGCATGACCAAGAACAACCTGCTGATGCAGCATCAGGCCGACGTCCTGGGCGTGCCCGTGATCCGGCCCAGGGTCTCCGAGACGACGTGTCTGGGCGCCGCGTACGCCGCGGGGCTCGCGACGGGCGTGTGGAACGACCTGGACGAGCTCAAGGCGCACTGGCAGCGCGACGCCGAGTGGACTCCCGCGATGGACGCGGGCGTCCGGGACCGCGAGTACCAGAACTGGCGCAAGGCCGTGGAGAAGAGCTTCGGCTGGCACGCGGACGGAGACGGCGCATAGGCGCATAAGGCCATGTCCCTGCGCGCGTGGTGACGTACAGCCGTCCACGCGCGCGTACGCGGCGGTTCGGACCCCGGTCGGCGGGGGTACGGGCCGCCGCCGTGCGTGCTCAGGTCGCCGCGGGCTGCCTGCGCTCGGCGGCTTCCGCGGCATGGCCGACGACGCCGATCAGCACGTCCTTCACGGACTCCTTGTCGCGCGCGTCGCACAGGACCACGGGGACGTCCGGGTCGAGGTCGAGCGCCTGGCGGACCGCGTCGGCCGGGTGGCGTGCGGCGCCGTCGAAGCAGTTGACGCCGACGATGAACGGTATGGAGCGCCGCTCGAAGTAGTCGACCGCGGCGAAGCAGTCCTCCAGGCGACGGGTGTCCGCGAGGACGACCGCTCCGAGCGCGCCGGTCGACAACTCGTCCCACAGGAACCAGAAGCGGTCCTGGCCCGGTGTGCCGAAGAGGTAGAGCACGAGGTCGTCGCGGAGCGTGATCCGGCCGAAGTCCATCGCGACCGTGGTGGTGCTCTTGCGCTCGACCCCGTCGATGTCGTCCACGGGGCGGCCCGCCTCCGTCAGGAGTTCCTCCGTGCGCAGCGGCCGTATCTCGCTGACCGCGCCGACCAGCGTCGTCTTGCCCACGCCGAAGCCGCCGGCCACCAGGATCTTGAGCGTCACGGGCTCGACGGGGGCCTTTCGGCGCTCAGAACGCCCGAAGATCATGGCTGTGTCTCTCCTGCCTCGCTGGTGTCGCTGTCTCGGGTACTGCTGCTCGCCCCGGGCGGCCCGTAGCCGCCGCCTCCGGGCGTTTCGACGACGAGTACGTCGCCGGGGTCCACGTCGGCCGTGTCGCTGCCGTCGAGGCGGGTGACGGTGCCGTCCACGCGCTCCACGAAGTTGGCGCCGAGCGCTCCGGGGGCGCCACCCGCCATCCCGTAGGGCGGCACCCTGCGGTGCTGGGTCAGCGTGGAGACGGTCATCGGCTCTCGGAAGCGGATGCGTCGCACGGCTCCGTCGCCGCCCGGCCAGCGGCCCGCTCCCCCGCTGCCGCGCCGCACCGCGAACTCCTCCAGGAGGACGGGCAGCCGCCACTCGAGGACCTCGGGGTCGGTGAGCCGCGAGTTGGTCATGTGGGTCTGGACGACGGGCGCCCCGGGGAAGCCGTCTCCTGCGCCGGAGCCGGAGGCCACCGTCTCGTAGTACTGATGGCGCGCGTTCCCGAAGGTGATGTTGTTCATCGTCCCGGACCCCTCGGCCTGCACGCCCAGAGCCCCGTAGAGGGCTCCGGTGATGGCCTGTGACGTCTCCACGTTGCCCGCGACGACCGCGGCGGGCGGCTGGGGCGAGAGGAAGGACCCGGGCGGCACGACGATGTTCAGGGGGCGCAGGCAGCCGTCGTTGAGCGGGATGTCGTCGCCCACGAGCGTGCGGAATACGTACAGGACGGCGGCGTTGACGACGGCGAACGGGGCGTTGAAGTTCGTGGGGAGCTGGTCGGAGGTGCCGGTGAAGTCGACGGTGGCGCTGCGCTGTGCGCGGTCCACGCTCACGCGTACGCGGATGACCGCGCCCGAGTCGGTCTCGTAGCTGAACTCGCCGTCCTCCAGGGCGTCGATGACGCGTCGCACGGATTCCTCGGCGTTGTCCTGTACGTGCTTCATATAGGCGAGCACGACGTCCAGGCCGAAGTTCTCGATCATGCGGGCGACTTCGTCGACGCCCTTCTGGTTGGCCGCGATCTGGGCGCGCAGGTCGGCGAGGTTCGTCCGCGGGTTGCGGGAGGGGTGGGGCGCCTCGGTCAGCAGGCGCAGCGTCTCCTCCTCGCGGAACCGGCCGGCCTCCACGAGCAGCCAGTTGTCGAAGAGCACGCCTTCTTCGTCGATGGTGCGGCTGTTCGCGGGCATGGAGCCGGGGGCGATGCCGCCGATCTCGGCGTGGTGTCCGCGCGAGGCGACGTAGAACAGGATCCGGTCACCGTCCGTGTCGAAGACCGGGGTGATCACGGTGACGTCGGGCAGGTGCGTGCCGCCGTGGTACGGGTCGTTGACGGCGTAGGTGTCGCCGGGCCGCATGGTCGAGCCGCGGCGGCGGATGGCCTCCTTGACGCTGGTGCCCATCGAGCCCAAGTGCACGGGAATGTGCGGGGCGTTGGCGACCAGGCTGCCGTCGGGATCGAAGAGCGCGCAGGAGAAGTCCAGACGTTCCTTGATGTTGACGGACTGCGAGGTCGACTCGAGGCGGGCGCCCATCTGCTCCGCGATCGACATGAACAGGTTGTTGAAGACCTCGAGCCGAACCGGATCGATTTCCGTGCCGAGATCGGAACTCTCTGTAATCGCCGTCCGTTGCATGATCAGGTGGCCGTCGTCCGCGAGGGCCGCCCGCCATCCGTCGTCGACGACGGTCGTCGAGCCGTCCTCGGCGATGATCGCCGGCCCCTGGACGGGCTCGCCGGGCGGGAGTTGGTCCCGGTGGTGGAGGGGTACGTCGCACCAAATTCCGCCGGTGTGCAGGCGGACGGTCGGGGCGGTGGTCGGGGCGGTGGTGCGGGGTGCGAGGTGGGAGAGATCGGGGGGATCGGTCAGGCCAGTGGCTTCTACGGAGAGTGATTCGACGACGAGCGGTCGGTCCAGGGTGAAGGAGTAGTGAGCGCGATGACGTTCTTCGAAGGCGCGGGACATGGCGTCGGGTTCGGCGAGTTCCACGGTGAGCGCGGTGTCCGTGCCGTCATAGCGGAGCTGGGCCCTGCGCACGATCCGAATGCGCTGCTCCGGTACGTCCTCGGCGCGCAGTTCCTCGCGTGCGGCGCTCTCCAGGTCGTCGGCGGTCTTGAGGATGTGCGGCATCGAGGAGGCGTCCACGGTGGACTCGACGGACTGTTCCCGCATGGCCGTGGTGTCGGCGAGCCCGATCCCGAGCGCCGAGAGGACGCCTGCCATGGGCGGCACGAGGACCGTACGGATGCCGAGTTCGGCGGCGACCTTGCACGCGTGCTGCCCACCGGCACCACCGAAGGTGGTGAGCGCGTAGCCGGTGACGTCGTGGCCCTTCTGCACCGAGATGCGCTTCACGGCGTTGGCGATGTTGGCCACGGCGACCTGGAGGTAGCCCTCGGCCACCTGCTCCGGGGTGCGCGCGTCACCGGTCCTTTCGCGGATCTCGCCGGCGAGGGCGGTGAGGCGCTCGCGTACGAGGTCTTCGTCGAGCGGCTGGTCACCCTCGGGGCCGAACACGTGGGGGAAGTGGGCGGGTTGGACGCGTCCGAGGGCGACGTTGGCGTCGGTGACCGTGAGCGGGCCGCCGCCCCGGTAGCAGGCCGGTCCCGGCACCGCGCCGGCCGAGTCGGGTCCGACCCGGTAGCGGCTGCCGTCGAAGTGCAGCACGGAGCCGCCGCCCGCCGCGACGGTGTGGATGTCGAGCATGGGCGCGCGCAGCCGCACCCCGGCGATCTGCGTGGTGAGGACCCGCTCGTACTCGCCCGCGAAGTGCGAGACGTCCGTGGAGGTGCCGCCCATGTCGAAGCCGATGACGCGGTCGAAGCCCGCGCGCCCCGACATCCGGGCCATGCCCACGATGCCGCCTGCGGGCCCGGACAGGATGGCGTCCTTGCCGCGGAACTGCCCGGCCTCGGCGAGCCCTCCGTTGGACTGCATGAACATCAGCCGCACGTCGGGGAGTTGCTCGGCGACCTGGCGTACGTAGCGGCGCAGGACGGGCGACAGGTAGGCGTCGACGACGGCCGTGTCGCCCCGTGGCACCACCTTCATGAGCGGGCTTACCTCGCTGGACAGCGAGATCTGCGGGAAGCCGATGCGCTCGGCCAGGGCGCCGATCTGTCGCTCGTGATCCGGGTGGAGGTGACTGTGCAGGCAGACGACGGCCACCGCCCGAATGCCGTCTTCGTGGACCTGGCGCAGCGAGGCTTCGAGGGAGCCCAGATCGAGCGGGGTGAGCACCTCGCCCCGGGCGTCGACCCGTTCGTCCACCTCGATGACGCGCTCGTGGAGCAGTTCGGGCAGCTCGATACGGCGGGCGAAGATGCGGGGCCGGTTCTGGTAGGCGATCCGCAGAGCGTCGCGGAAACCGCGCGTGATGACGAGGGCGGTCGGCTCGCCGCGGCGCTCCAGGAGGGCGTTGGTGGCGACCGTGGTGCCCATGCGGACGGAGTCGACGAGGTCGCCGGGCCCGCCATCCGGCGCCGACTCCGCGCCCTCACCGAGGAGCTCACGGATCGCGAAGACGGCCGGGTCCCGGTAGCGCGCCGGATGGTCGGAGAGCAGCTTGTGCGTGAGCAGGCGGCCGTCGGGCCGCCGGGCCACGACATCCGTGAAGGTGCCGCCTCGGTCGATCCAGAACTGCCAGCCTGCCACGTGTGTCTCCCGCCGTCCGCCCCGCTCCTGTGCCCCGCAGGCTCCGCTGTCGGATCAGAGCGCTCTGAGGCCGTCGATCACGTCGCGGAGAATACTCGCGTCGGGCAGCTCGGCCGGTGGAACCGGCCGCGTCACGTGGACCAGTTCGTCGTCGACGAGATCCCCGATGAGGACGCGCACCACCCCTACCGGGAGGTCGAGCTCCGCGGCCAGTTCGGCCACGGACTGCGGGGCGTCCTGACAGAGCTCGACGATGTCGACGTGTTCCGGCGACAGCGTCTGGTCGGTCGTCGCGTCGCCTTGGTGCTGTTCGGCGACGACGACCGCGATCAGGTCGAGCCGGTGCTGGGCCGCGCTGCTGGTGCGGCCGCGCGTCATGGCGTACGGGCGAACGACGGGACCCGCGTCGTCGTCGAACCAGTGATGCGTCTCCTGACCGTCTGGTCTCATGCCAACCCACTACCCTCCGGCGGGCAGGTCCGTGCGCCTGGCCGTCCCCAGGTGCGCTCCGACGCGCTTGACCAGCAGGGTCATCTCGTAGGCGACGAGGCCGACGTCGGAGTCCGCTTCGGACAGCACGGCGAGGCAGCTGCCGTCGCCCGCCGCGGTGACGAACAGGAAGGCCTCGTCGAGTTCGACGACCGTCTGCCGGACGCCGCCTGCTTCGAAGTGCCGGCCCACCCCCTTGGCGAGGCTGTGGAATCCGGAGGCCACGGCGGCGAGGTGTTCGCTGTCCTCGCGGCTGAGCCCCTCGGAGACGCCCGTCGGCAGTCCGTCGCCGGAGAGCACCATCGCCTTGCGGATACCGGCGACGCGCTCGACCAGGTCGTCCAGGAGCCAGTTCAGCTCGCCGACAACCCCGTTGGTGGTCCCCGCATTGGCCTTCGGCGCGGTCATCGACCGTCCCCCTCAGAGTTCGTTCCTTGTGCTGTACCGTCGGCGCGCTCATCGCCCGCGGTGTTCTCCGCGCGTCCACGCCGCCAGCCGCGTTGGAGCGAGGCCATACGGCTGCGCACCTCGTCGGCGTCCCGGTCGGTGGGCTGTGCGGAGGGAGTCCTGTCTTCGGCCGGTGCCGCGCTGTCGCCGCGCAGGTCCGGGCCGTCCTTCAACTGCGGGGCCAGGTTGGCCTGCCGGACGCGGCGGGGCAGTCCGCCGGGAGTGGTGCTTGGCGCGGCGGGCTGCTGGGCGTCCGCTGCGGGCTCGGGGGTCTCGCGCGGGGCCTCCGTGTCCGCCACCGCACGGGTGCGGCGCCTGGGGAGGCCGACCGGGGTGGCCCGCTGCCCGTCGCCGACGCTGTTGCCGTCGCGGTTGCCGTCGCGGTTGCCGTTCCCGTTGCCATCGCCGTTGCCCCGGTCGTGCCGCTCGCCCGGTTCGGGCGCGGCGCGGTCGTCCGCGCCAGGTCGGCTGTGGGTCACGGGCCTGCCGTGCGAGCTGACGAGCTTGGGCACGCGCCGGCGCGGCAGCGGCCCCTCCTGGCCGGAGGCCGGGTCCTGCGCGTCGCGGTCCCCGGAGCGGCGCGGGCCGCCCATGTGGCGGGAGGCGGCCGTGCCGTCGGTCCCGGCGCCGTCGTCCTCGGCCTGCTGGTGCTGCTCACCGGGAGGCCCGGCCACGGCTCGGCGGGGGCGGAACAGGCCGCCGCGCTCGCTGTCGTCGTCGCCCAGGGCGCCGGGGAACCGGGTCATGTCGGAGGTCGTCAGCGGGGCCTCCAGCTCGACCGGCCCGTTGAGGACGGAGGCCGGCAGACCGGGCAGCCCGGCCACGGAGCCCGACTTCGGTTGGGTCACCGAAGGGGGCGTGCGGCGCAGCGCGTTGGGCCGGTCGAGACGGAAGCCGGCGCCCTCGGTGTCGGGGGCGTCCGTGAGCAGGGAGTCCGGGATGAAGACCACCGCGGTGGTGCCGCCGTAGGGCGACGGCTGGAGGGAGACGCGGATGTGCTGCCGCTGGGCGAGGCGGCTGACCACGAACAGGCCGAGCCGGTCGGTGTCGGAGAGTTCGAACTCCGGTGTCTCGGCAAGGCGCAGGTTGGCGTCGAGCAGCGCGTCGGGGGCCATGCCGAGGCCGCGGTCGTGGATCTCCAGAGTGAAGCCGTTCGCGACGCGCTCGCCGACCACCTGCACGGCGGTGTGCGGGGGCGAGAACACCGTGGCGTTCTCCAGGAGTTCGGCGACGAGGTGAGTGAGGTCGGCGACGGCCGGTCCCGTCACGGCGATCCGCGGCAGCCGCCGTACCTCGATGCGCTCGTAGTCCTCCACCTCGGCGACGGCTGCCCGCACGATGTCCATGAGCTGGACCGGTCTGCGCCACTGCCGGGACGGAGCGGCGCCGGAAAGGATCACCAGGCCCTCCGCGTGGCGGCGCATCCGGGTGGTGAGGTGGTCGAGGCGGAACAGGTCGGCGAGCTCGTCGGTGTCCTCGGTCCTGCGCTCCATCGTGTCGAGCAGGGTCAGCTGCTTGTGCAGCAGGACCTGGCTGCGCCGGGCGAGGTTGACGAACACCTCGGAGACGCCGCGGCGCAGCTCGGACTGCTTGACGGCTGCTTCGACGGCGGATCGCTGCAAGGTGTTGAGCGCTTGGCCGACCTGGCCTATCTCGTCCCGGTCGTATTCGAGGCGCGGCGCCTCGGTCTCCACGTCGACCTCGTCCCCCGCGGCGAGGCGGCGCATCACACCGGGGAGCCGCACACCGGAGGCCTCGTGCGCCTCGAGACGGAGCCGGCGCAGGTCGCGGACGAGCCCGCGGCCGATGCGTACGGAGAGATACAAGGAGACGAGGAGGGCAAGCAGACCGAGCACTCCGGCGACGCCCGCCCGCAGCAGGACGCCGACGGCCTCCGGGCGGGCGCGGTCCTGGTAGCGCTCGGTCGCGGCGGTGTCCCGGTCGACGAGTTCATCGAGCACGGGCTGCGAGGCCCTGTCCCAGCTCCGCGCGGTGACGCCCCTCGGTGTGCCGGGAGAGCCGTTCACGACCGCTTCCTCGGCGGTGCGCAGCGGGTTGGTGTCCGGGCTCTTCCAGTACCGCTGATAGCGGGAGCGCTCGGAGTCGGGCAGGAGCGCGAGATTGCTCTCGTAGAGGAGGGAACGCTGGGCGACGAGGTCGGAGACCTGCCGCAGTTCCTGCTGGGTGAACCGGCGGGCGACGAGACCCGAGCCGACCAGCGCGTCCTCCTGCGACAGGAGTTCGCGTGCCTTGAGTACGCCGACGAGGGCGCGCGCCTGGCGTTCCACCTTCGCGTCGTCGAGGGCGGTGAGGTCGAGCAGGAAGTCGTACGTGGGCGCGATGAGGCGGTTGTAGAACTCGAGGGCCTGGGCACGGGTCACGGTGCCTTCGTCGACGTTCCGACGGAGCGAAGCGATCCCTTCGAGGCCCTCGACGGCGTTGTCGAGGGAGACCCGGGCGTCGCCGTCCAGGCTGTCGCGGATGTCGCCGTCGCGCGCCCTCTCCTTGATCCGGGTGATCGACTCGTCGGCCGTGGTCCGCTTGGCCCGCAGCGCCGACTGGGCGTCGGAGGCGCGGGGGTCGGCGAGATAGACGAGCGTCTCGCGGCGTTCCGCCTGCAGCGTGCGGCTCGTGGCGACCAGCGGGTAGGCGACCGAGTCGATCGCCTGGCCCGCGGAGATCAGCTGGACGGCGGCGCGCCCCGTGATCACCGTGGCGAAGGCCCAGATGGCCGTCAGCGACAGCAACGGCACCAGCAACAACGCCACGATCTTCCGGCGGATGGACTTCCCGCGAAAGCGCATGGCCTCCCCCAGATCGACCCCTCTGCCTTCAGGGGCACACATGTGCGTCAACAAACGGCGCGAGCCTACTACTGAGACAGGAGCAACTCGAAGACCTGTCCGGATGATGTCCGAGTGAACTGTGGTGCTGACATCACGAGTTGTCCGGCATTACGGGAGATTCCCTCCGCCCCTGGCCCTCCTCGGCGAGGATCACCATCGGTCCGTCCTGTCGGAGAGTTGGCCGGAATCCTGCGCACCGCCCACCCGGAACAGGCGAGTTCCCCGAACCGGGAATCTCCCCGGCCCGCCGTTCGTCTTCATTGAGGGAGGGGCAACTCGACGGCGTAAAGCACGGCAATTCGGGCAGTCACTGTGCAGTGCCGATGCGAGGCATCGGCTTGAGGGTCGTTGAGGGCCCACGAGCGGTGGGGAGTGACGTGGCGATGGGCACGGCGGAGCAGAACGGACTGTGGGTCGAGGAGCCGGCGCGTCGACGCCGGATGCCCGATCCCGTACGGACGTCCGCGGTGCGGGCCGTCCTCATAGTCTCGCTCACCATGATCCAGGCCATGATCGCCGTGTTGTGCACGCTGACCGACTCCTGGCTGGCCTTCCCCATGGTGCTCAGCAGCGTGGGGAGCACGGTGGCGGCGACGTGGGGCGTCCTGGACGTCTGGGTGACGCGTCAGGTGTGGAACCAGCGGCACGGCGTCGTCTCGGTCCCGGCCAGCACGGCCCGGCAGTTGCGCAAGGAGCGCCGCCAGGCCCGCCGTGCCGCGAGGTCGCGGCGCAGCGTCGAGCGGCCCGACCCGGTCAACATACGCAGGCGCGGCGGGGCCGGGCAGCTGACCCACTCCTGAGCCGCCCCGCCGCACGGTCGGGCGTCAGCCGTCAACCGGCCGCTTGTACATCCGGGTGGCCGTGATCTCGCCGTGCACCGTCTCGCCTTCGGGATCCTGCTGCGGCAGACCCGGACGCAGGTGCTCCTCCACACTGATGTACTTCAGACCGGCCCGAAGGTCCGCGTCATTGCGCATCCGGATCACCAGGGGGAACTCGGCGAGCGCCGTCGTGTCGAACAGGCCGGTGGTGTACAGGAGTTGCACACCGAGCGCGTTGGACACCGCACGCTGCAGTTCGAGCAGATACGTGGCGTTGGCGCGGCCGATCGGATTGTCGAGGAACAGCGTGCCCGCGTGGCGGTGCTTGTCGCGGCCCCGGTCGTTGGAGCGCAGCGCGGCCATCGTGCAGTACAGGGCGATGGCCGCGGTGAGCAGCTGACCGCCGGAGAAGACGTCGCCCATCTGTCCGACGGGGACGCGCTCGGCGCGCAGCACCGCGTCCGGCTTCAGGATCTCGACGGCGATCCCCTTGGGCTGAAGTGCCGCACTGACGCCGCGCAGCAGCAGGGACATGCCGTCGCGGCGCAGGTCGGAGTTCTTCTTCACGGCCGCGCTGGTCGCCTCGTCGATGACCTCGCCGAGCCGCTCGATCAGCGTGGCCTGGTCGGGCTCCTCGAAGCGGATCCGCAGGAACTCCTGTCCGGACCACTCGCCGAGCCCCTCGGGCAGCCGGGACAGGCGCTGGGCGGAGCGGAGGGTCGCGAGCGAGGACTCCACGAGGCCGCGCAGCCGGTCCACGATCGAGTCGCGGTTGCGCTCCAGCTGAGCCAACTCGTCGGTGAGGACGCGCAGTCGGGGCGCGAACGCGTCGGCCCACTTCTGCGCGTGCTCGGGGAGGGCGGACGCGGGCAGTTCGCGGATCTGCTGACGTGCGGGCGTACGCACCTGCTCGTACCGCGTCGAGTTCGCGTGCCGGACGAGGATGTCGCTCGCCTCGCGGACCGCCGCCTCGGCCGCGGACAGGTCGGCGGCGCAGCCGCGCAGCGAGCGCCGGGTCTCGGCCGCCGACTGGCGTGCCTCCTCCAGGGTGCCGGGGTAGGGCTCCGGCTCGTCCTGCTCCTCGGCCGGGTCCGCGTGGTCGCGCAGCAGGTCGCGCAGGAGCGCCGCGGTCTCGTCGAAGCCCCCGGCCCCGTCCTCGGCGGCACGGTGCGCGTCCAACAGCTCGGCGTGGGCGGCGCGGGCGGTGCTCAACGCGTCGGTACGCACGGCGAGTTCGGTGGTGGCCGTGCGCAGCAGGGTCTGCGCGTGCTCGGTGTCGGAGGGGACGAGGTCCTCGGGCAGCTCCGTGTGCGCGTCGCCGTCCTCGGGCGCGTGCCGCTCGGCCTCGCCGCGCAGCCGGCCGAGCTGCTCGCTCGCGGTGGAGGCGCGGGTCTCCAGGAGCTGGACGAGCTCCTCGGCGCGGGCGGCGGCGGCCTGCCGGGAGGGGCCGTCCGCGCCTTCGGAGGTTTCCAGCAGGGCGGCGGCGCGGGTGCGCACCTTGTTGCTGAGCCGGTCCAGCTCGGCGAGCGCCGCGGACTCGTCGGACTCGGCGCGGGCCTGCTCGGCCCGCAGGTCGGCGCCGACGCCCACCTTTTCGTAGACCTGGGACGCGGCCCGGTACGCCTCGCGCAGCGCGGGCAGCGACGCCTGGGGCGCCTCTCCCTCCGGTACGTCGTCGGGGGCGCCGGCGATCTCGGCGCGCTCGGCGCGCAGGGTGCGGGCGGTGCGGCGGGCGTCGTCGGCGGAGCGCTGGGCGGCTCGGCGGTCCTCGTCGGCCGAACGCGCGTGCTCCAGGCAGGACTGGGCGCGGGCCTCCGACTCGACGGCCTCGTCGGCGAGTTCGCGGACCTTGGCCTGCCAGCCGGCGCGCTCGCGCAGGCGGAACGCGAGTCCGGCGAGCGCGTCGGCGGCACGGCGGGCCTTCTGCGCCGCCTCCTGTCGCTCGTCGCGCACGCGGGTCGCCTCGGCAGCCGACTCGTCGGCCTCGGCGCGCAGGGTGCGGGCCTCGGCGAGCTCGGCCTCGGACTCCTCGGCGAACGTACGGGCCTCACCGGCCGCGGCGGCGAGTTCGGCAAGGCGGCCCGTGGGGCAGCCGGAGCGCCAGGAAGTGAGGCGCGCCGCCAGTTCGCGGTCCTTGGCGAGGCGCCCGGCGAGCGTCCGGATCTCCTCGTCGCGCCGGGCCGCGCGCTCGCGCAGCGCCTGCCGCTCCTCGTCGGCGGCGTGCTCGTCGTGCATGGCCGGGTTCGGCGGGACGAGGAAGACGGCCGCGTCCCTGGAGGAGGACGCGTCCTCGGACGGGGTCGGGGCGAGCAGCGCGGCGGCGGTGCCGACGGCGACGGCGGAGCGGGGCAGCAGGGCCGCACCGGCGAGCGCCTCCCGGGCCCGCTCATGGGCCGCCGGGTCGGTGATCACGACGCCGTCGACCAGCTCGGGCCGGGCGGCGAGCACGCGCGCGTGGTCGGTCGGATCGACGGACTGAGCGAGGTAGCGCCAGCCAGGCAGGGCCGGGATGCCGTGCTCACCGAGGAACTCCACGGTGGCCAGCACGTCGGGGCCCGGCGGGAGCAGGCCGCCGTCACCCAGGGCGCCCAGGATCCGGGAGTCGTCGGCCGCGGCCGTACGCAGCTCGAACAGCTGCCGCTCGGCGGTGGTCACGGTGTCGTCGAGGAGCGCCTTCAGGTCGTCGGCGGCGCGGTCCAGGTCTTCGGCGGTGAGGGTGGCATCGGAGGTTCCGAATGCCTCATCAACGGCGGACCCGTCCTCCCCGGCCGTGGAGGACGCGGACCGCCCACCCACACCGAGGAGTTCGGCCAGCCGCTCCTCCCCCGCGAGGGAGGCGGCCGCTCGCTCCTCCGCCTGGTGGGCCTGTTCCGCGGCGCTCGCGGCGTCGGCGGCGCGGGCCGCCGTCAGCTCGGCTCGCGACTCGACGGCAGCGGCCTCGCGCGCGTGCTCGGACGCCCGGCGTGCGGCCTCGCGCGCGGTGTCCCACGCGGCGACGGTGGTCTTCTCCGCGTCGGCCGCTGCGAGCGCGGCGCGGGCCGGGTCGGCGTCGGGCGCGCTGTCGTCGATCCACCCGGCGCGCACGGCCTCGGTGGTCTCCTGCTCGACCTCGGTCAACCGCTGGCGCAGGTGCCCGAGTTCACTACGGGCACGCTGGGCCTCGGTGGCCGCTGCCGTCGCGTCGCGGTGCGCGGTCTCGCCCGCCTCCTGGAGGACGGCGGAGCGCTCCTCCTCCTCGTTCGCGTGCGTTTCGGCCTGCTCGGCGGCGCCGTGCAGCGCCCGGACGAGTTCCGACGCGGCCTTCGCGCGGGCCGCGAGCGCGGGGGCGGCGTCGCGCTCGGCCTCGCGGATGGCGACCGCCACGCGCGCGGAGCGGTCCGCGGCGGCGCGGTGGCGCAGGACGGCCTCGGCGGCCTGCCAGGCGGAGTGGAGCCCCCGCGCGTCGGCCAGCTCGCGCTTCTGCGCGGCGGCGGCCTTCTCGGCTCCGGCGAGCGCCAAGGAGGCGTGGCGGTAGGCGAGTTCGGCGGCGATCAGGGAGCTGCGCTCGCGCGCCGACTCCGCTTCGGTGACGGTGCCCGAGGCAGCGGTGACCTGCTGGGCCAACTCCCCGGTGCGACCGCGCTCGACGGCGGCGCGTGCGGACAGACGGCGGGCGAGCGTGCGCGTGCGGCGCTCGGCGGCGGTGTGGATGTCCCGCGCGCGTGCCCGCGTGTCGGCGGCCTCCACGATGCGGGTGAGCAGATCGACGGAGCCCGCGGTGAAATCGCGCTCGGCGATCAGCTCGGAGCGCCGCCCCAGCTTGTTCCCGAACCCGCTCACCAGGTCGGCGAGGCCGTCCGTGTCCCGCGTGTCGGTCACGGCGCGCAGCAGCAGGTCGGTGAAGTCGGAGTCCTTCTTGACGGCGAAGAGGCCCGCGGCCTCGCCCTCGTCCGCGTTCATCTCCCGCTGGTAGCGGAAGAGTTCGGGGTCGAGGCCCAGGTCACCGAGGTGCTCGTTCCACCGGTCGTGGATCTCCTCCCAGTGCACCTCCAGGTGCGGGTACGCCTTCACGGCGTCCATGAGGGCGTCGCGGAAGCCCTTCATGGTGCGGCGCCGCCCCTGCGCGCCCGAGGCGCCCTCGGAGACGGGACGTACGGCGCTGGCCTCGGCGACCGGCAGCGAGTCGAGGCTCAGACCGGGTCCTGGCCGGAACGAGTACCAGGCCTCGGCGAACTTCCGCGGGTCGTTGGAGACCTGCCGCCCCCGCCACTCGCTGACCTTGCCGACGACCACGCACTCGCCGGTGAGCGTGTGCTGCCACTCCAGGGCGACGTGTCCGCAGTCGTCGGCGAGGAGGAATTTGCGCAGCACACCGGAGCTGGCGCCGCCCAGCGTGTTCCGGTGGCCGGGCAGCATGACCGAGAAGATCAGCTTGAGCAGGACCGACTTGCCGCCGCCGTTCTCCAGGAAGAGCACTCCGGCCGGCGCGGGGCGGCGCGGCGGGCCGACGGGCTCGTCCTCGAAGAACTCCGCCTGGGTGGGTGCGGGGTCGGGCACGGGCTCGCCGACGCCCCGCAGGTCAAGCACGGTGTCGGCGTAGCGTGCACCGGCGGGCCCGATGGAGTAGAGGCGAACCCGGGACAGCTCGTACATGGCGGACTCTCGTGGTAGGTACGGAAGTTCAGAAGGTCAGGAGTGGAACGGCAGGCCCGCGTCGGCGGCGATCCCGGTCGCTTCCTCGTCCATCGGCGGCACCAGGCTCGCGGACCCGTCGGTGACGGGAACGACGCCCAGCTCGAGAAGTTCGGCCATGGCGGCCGTGCCGGCCATGTCGCGGACCTGGAGCTGGTAGCGGGCGGTGGTGCGGTACGTGCCGCCCGAGTCGTCGCCGGTTCTCTGCAGGAAGCCGGAGTCGGTGAGGAAGGCGACGGCCTTGCCGACGATGCCGGTGGTCGAACTGGCGAGGCGGCGCGTGTCCTTGGTGGCGCCCGTGGAGCTGCGCCGCGCCCAGATCCGCCAGGCCGCTTCGAGCCCGGGGGCCTCGGTCGCCGGGTCGGTGTTCTCGCCGGTCTCCTCGGCCCGCTCCTCCAGCTTGCGGCAGGCCTGCCGGACGAAGGCGTCCACGCCGTTGACACTCACGCGGCCGATGTAGCCGTCGTCGGCGAGGTCCTCGGGGCGCGGGAAGGCGAGCGCGGCGACCGCGAGATGGGCGAGGCCGTGCAGGAAGCGGTCGGTGGAGTCCGCGGTCGTCCGGCGCGCGTAGTCGCCCATGCGGACCGCGAACACGGAGTCCTCGGCGGCGGTCACGGCCATCCCCGCGCGCGGGGACACCTCCAGGACGACGAGGCCGAGCCCGGTGGCCACGGCGTCGGCGAGCCGGGCGAAGGGCGGGTCCTCGCGGTAACGGCGCAGCAGCTCCCCGTACTCCTGGTCACGGGAGGGCTGCAGCTTCGGCTGGAGGCCGAAGGAGACCAGACGCGCCGCGTCGGCGGCGTCGGCCGGGGTGACGGGCGCCTGGGCCTTGGCCGAGCCCGAAGCGTCGGGCTCGCCCCATTCGGCGTGCTCTTCGGCGTACTCGGTCACGGGTGGTGCTCCTTCATGGGTGCTGCGTAAGAGTTCATGCGCGCTACGTAGAAGTTCATGCGTGCCACGTGGTTCATGCGCGCTACGTAGAGGTGGGTTGCCATCACGCGGCCTCCGTCCGGCCGGCGGCCATCCCGACCGCGTCGAGCAGGGCCGTGCCCACGATGAGGTCGGCGCCGCCGAACTCCGGGTCGTCGAGCTCGGTGCCGTCGTCCACGGCGAAGAGCAGCTTCTCCTCGCCCTGGCGGTAGGCGGTGCCGACCGGCGGGCTCGCCGCGTGGACCGCCAACAGGGCCACCAGATAAGGCAGTTCGGTGTCGCGCTTGCGGGCGTCCGCGAGCAGCCCGGACAGCCGGCGCGGCGCGTCCGACGGCAGGTCGAGCAGCTCCATGGCGCCCGCGAGCTGCTCCTCGCTGAACCGGCTGTCGTCCGGCGTGGCGATGAGGTCCGGCTCGGGCATCTCCGCGCCGAGGTGCTCGCGCTCCATGGGCGGCGTGAGCAGTATGTCGACCAGGTCGCCGACGCGTACGGACACGGGCGTACGAAGGCCGGTGCCGCGCGCGAAGAACGCGTCGGTCGCCTTCTTCGCGCTCTCCACCGGCAGCGGCAGCAGCGGCGCGAGGAGCTGCCCGTACAGATCGAGGCCCGCGCGCGCGGAGGGCGCCGTGAAGGCCTGCCGGTCCTGCTCGGCGCGGAACAGCGGACCGGCCTCCAGGAGGCGCGACTGCAGCTGCGTGTGACGGCGGATGCAGTCCTTGACGATGTCGACGAGCTCAGCGGCGCGGCGCTTCTGCTCCGGCTCCTCCGACTCGTCACGGGCCTTGCGGATGTTCGTCAGGATCGCGTTCTCGTGCCGGTAGCGGTCCGCGACGTGCTCGAGCGCCTCGGCGATCATGTCGGGCACGGCCTGCAGCCAGTCGACGGCGCGCACATTGCGGCGCGTCGCGTCCAGCGCCTTGCGGAGCGTCTCCGAGTACTGCACGGTCCGGTACCTGGCCTGCTCGGCGGCGAGCTGCGCGTCCGCGAGCCGGCCGCGGCTGATCAGCACCTCCAGCTTGACCTCGGCGGCGATCTGCGCGCTCGTGACGTCCGTGTCGAGGGCGCCGACCAGGACGTTCACCGCCTCGTCCGTCGTGCGCAGGTAGACGCTGCCCCCGTAGCCGGGGACCTCCTCGATCAGCTTGAAGTCGTAGTCACGCCGTACGTAGGAGCCGTCCTGCGCGAACGTGCCGTACACGGCGCGGAAACCGCGGTCCACGCTGCCGACGTTGATCAGGTTCTCCAGGACCCAGCGGGCCACCCGCTCGTGCTCCGCGGCGGGCCGCTGCGGGGCCTGTGCCGCGATGCGGGGCACGAGCCTGGCCACTATCTGCTCGTGGTCGGCGCCCGTGTCGAAGTCCATGTTCAGTGTGACGAGGTCGATGGCGGACAGCGCCACCTCCGCCATCCCGTACGTCGAGTACTCGCCGGCGAGATTGGCCTTGCGCACGTCCAGATCGTGCAGCGGCGCGGTGCACGCGAGCGCGCGAAGGCGGCGCGCGAGCCCTTCGTCGGCGGCCGGGCCCGGTGCGGGGCGCGGCCCCGCGCTGAGCTGGGGCGGAACGGATTCCGTGCTGGCAGGCGAAGTCACGGAGCACAGGGTATGCGCTGGGTCTGACAACGGTCGAAACGGCGCAGATGCGACGGCTTTCGGGACTGCCCGCGACGGGCCTCGAAAGGGAGCTACCCGTCCTTCGGCATCCGCTGCCGGTACGCCTCGACGAGCCCGTCGCGGGAGTCGTCGAGGTACTCGCCGAGCAGCGTCTCAGCCGTGTCCCTGCGGCCCTCGCGCAGCATCTCGACGAGTTCCAGATTGCGCGCCAGGTACGGCTCGTGGAGGCGTTGCGGGTCGTCCACGACGTGGAACGCGAGCCGCAGCTCGGCCAGGACACTGCGCATCAGTTCGTCGGTGCGCTCGCTGCGCGCCAGAGCGACGAGTTCGCGGTGGAAGTGGATGTTGGCGGTCGAGACGCTCTTCCACTCGCGCCGCTCGGCCGCCCGATGTCCGTCGGCGACGGCTCCGGCGACCCGGTCGAGCGCGTACGGCGGGTCTCCCAGGGACCGTACGACGGCGCACTCGACCATGCGCCGGGTCCGGTAGATGTCCTCGACGTCGTCGACGCTCAGGACGCGCACGAAGACCCCGCGGTTCAGCCGGTGTTCGAGCAGCCGCTCGTGCGTGAGCAGCCGGAACGACTCACGGAGCGTATTGCGGGACACCCCGAGGGCGCCTCCGATGCTGTCCTCCGACAGGCGCGTGCCGGGCGGGAAGTAACCTTCCGCGATCCGGCTCCGCAGGATGTCCGCGACGCGCTCCGCTGTGCTGGTGCGTCCCAGCAGCGCGCGGTCGTCCGCGAGGGCGTTGAGTTCGTCCATGGCCACGGCCGAATTCAAGCGCAGTTCCAGGAACGAGACAACGTGGTATCGATGGATCGTTCAACGACACCTCGAACGTCTCAGGACACGACCGTCTTCAGAGCCGTGAGCAGCCGCTCCACGTCCTCCGCGCTGCTGTAGGGGGCGAGCCCCACGCGGATGCCGCCCGTGTCCCCGAGGCCGAGCCGCCGCGAGGCCTCCAGCGCGTAGAAGGAGCCGGCGGGGGCGTCGATGCCGTGATCGGCCAGGTGCCGGGAGATCTCGGCCGGGCTCCGGCCCTCGACCGTGAACAGGAGGGTGGGGGTGCGCCGCTCCGCACGCGAGTACAGGGTGACGCCGCCGAGGTCCGCGAGCCCTCGCTCCATGCGCTGCCGCAGCGCGTCCTCGTGCTCCTCCAGGGCCGCGAAGGAGGCGATGAGGCGCTCCCTGCGGCTGCCGCGCGTACCCGTGGACAGGTCCGCGAGGAAGTCCACGGCGGCGCTCGCACCCGCCAGCAACTCGTAAGGAAGCGTGCCGAGTTCGAAGCGCTCCGGTACGGCGTCGCTGGACGGCAGCAGCTTGTCGGGGCGCAGCGATTCGAGCAGTTCGGCTCGGCCGGTGAGCACGCCCAGGTGCGGGCCGAGGAACTTGTAGGGCGAGCAGACCAGCGTGTCCGCGCCGAGCGCCGCCAGGTCGACCGCGGCATGCGAGGCGTAGTGCACCGCGTCCACGTGGAACAGGCCGCCCACTTCGTGGGTGAGGGCGGCCAGGGCGGACAGGTCGGGCCGCGTGCCTATCAGGTTGGACGCGGCGGTCACGGCCACCAGGCGGGTACGTTCCGAGAGCACCGCCTTGAGGTGCTCGGGCCGCAGCTCGCCCGACTCCGGGTCGAAGTCGGCCCACCGTACGGTGGCGCCCGCCGCCTCGGCCGCCTGGATCCACGGGCGGATGTTGGAATCGTGGTCGAGCCGGGTGACGACCACCTCGTCGCCCGGCCCCCAGGTCTTGGCGAGCGTACGGGACAGGTCGTAGACGAGCTGCGTGGCGCTGCGCCCGAACACGACGGTCCCGGGCGTGGTGCCGAGCAGATCGGCCAGTGCCGCACGGGCCTCGACGACGATCCCGTCGGCGCGACGCTCGCCCTCCGTCGTCTGCCCCCGGTTCGCCAGCGGCCCGGTCAGCGCCGCGGTGACGGCCTCGATGACCGGCGCGGGCATCTGGGTGCCGCCCGGCGCGTCGAAGCGGGCCGTGCCGGATTTCAGGGCGGGTATCCGTGCGCGGACGGCGGCGATGTCGAGGGCCATGGCTCAACTCCTATGGTGCGTAGGCGATGCGGGGCCCGCTCCCGGTCAGGGGCAGACCTCGCACGGCTGGCTCGTACCCGGAGCCGCTCCCGCGACTCCCGTCACATGATCGCAAGCCCCAAGCGGCAGCTCCAGACCCGGGACCAGCGGCACCTCCAGACCTGAGACCGCCTGCGCCTCCAGGCCCGGGACCGAGGCGAGCGCCGCCGCGACTCCTGCGGAGGCCCGCAGGTCGAGACGGGCGCCGGTGCCGCGCATGTCGTGCCGCACCTCGTCCGCGGCGAGCGCCAGGAGCCCGGGCAACAGGTCGGCGCAGCGCCGCGCGAGCCAGCCGGTGCCCGCCGTGGCGAGCCACCACAGGCCGGCGGCGCGGGACGGCGCGGGCCGTTCCGGTTCGACGTCGGGCGCCGGGCCGAGCGCCTCCCCCGCGGCGGCGAGCACGGCGTGGAAGCGGGCGGCGAACTGGCGGTGTCCCCGCTCGCCGGGGTGCAGCCGGTCCGCGCTCCACAGGGCACGGTCGGCCGTCCAGTGGGCGTCGGCGGCGTGCAGATGGACGGCTCCGTGGCGTTCGGACAGGGCGTGGACCACGGAGTTGACCGCGCGCTGGCGACGCGCGAGAGGGCGCGCCAGGGCGCCTGGCAGGCCCAGGAGGGCGCCGGGGTCGGGCAGGCACGCGGTGAGCAGGACGGTGCCCCGTTCGGCGAACGCCCCGTACACGGCGTCCAGGTGGGCGGCCACGGCGTGGATGTCGAAGGTGGCGCGCAAAGTGTCGTTGACGCCGATCACGACGGACGCGACTTCGGGGGTGAACGCCAGCGCGTCTGGCAGTTGCCGCAGGAGCACATCGGAGGTCTGCGCCCCGCCGACAGCGAAGTTGCGGAATTCTACGGGTATTTCGACGGGCGCCAGGCCCTCGGCGAGCAGCGCGGCCCAGCCACGCCACCCGCCGCCGACCCGGTCGCCGACGCCCTCGGTGAGCGAGTCCCCGAGCGCGGCGAACCTGAGCGCCTTCATGCCGGGCCCCCGACCGGAATCCGAACGGGGGCGTCGTGCGCCGCCAGGAAGGCGTCCACGGCGGCGTCCCACCCGAAACACTCGGCACGCGCGCGTGCCCTTTCCCTACGTTGCCGTGCGGGCCGCCCGAGCACGTCCCGGACGGCTGCCGCGAACGCCGCACCGTTGTCCTCGGCCACAACCCCTGCCGCGCCGATCACCTCCGGCAGCGCCGAGGACGCACTGACGACGACCGGTGTCCCGCAGGCCAGCGCTTCCAGGGCGGCGAGCCCGAACGTCTCCGCGGGCCCCGGCGCCAGACATACGTCGGCCGTGGCCTGCAGGGCCGCCAGCGCGGCCGGGTCGGTGACGTGCCCGAGGAAGTCGACCGGCAACCGCCGGGCCCGCGCACGTTGTTCGAGCCGCGACCGCAGCGGCCCGTCGCCCGCCACGACGAGCCGGGCGGGCACACCGGACCGGCGCAAGTGCGCCACCGTGTCGAGGCCGATGCCCGGCCGCTTCTCCACGGAGAGCCGTGTGCACATGAAGAGCAACACCTCGTCCACGCGCGCGTACCGCGCACGCACCGCCGCGCTCCGCTCCCCCGGCCGGCACCGCACGAGGTCGACGCCGAGCGGCGCCCGGACCACGTTGCGCACCCCGATCCGCACGAACTCGCGCTCGGCCCACTCCGTGGTGCACACCACGCGCGTGTAGGCGTGCGCCGTACGGACGTTGAGCACGTCGGCGGCCCGCCGTGCGGCGCGCTCGGGCACGCCCCATGTGCGCAGCACTCCATGGGCGGTCTCGTGGGACACCATCACGGCGGGCACCCGCGCGCGGCGCGCCCACTCACCGGTCCAGCGCAGCGTCGTCCGGTCCGACACCTCAAGGCGGTCCGGGCGCAACCGTTCCAACAGCCGTGCCACGCGCTGCCGGTCGGTCAGGACGCGGTAGCCGCCGCTCGCGGGGAGCGGCGCCCCCGGCAACGTGATGACGCGGCCTTGAGGTGTCTCCGTGTCCGAGAGCCGCTCCCCCGGCACGATCAGCACCGGCTCGTGCCCGGCCGCCAGATACCCCGCACCCAGCTCGCGCAGCGCGGTCCGCAGCCCGCCGGACGCGGGAGCGACGAAGTTCGCGAGCCGTACGATCCTCAGGCGCCCGTTCATGCCGCCACCACCCCCGTCCCGGCCTGCCGCGCATGCAGCACTTCTACGTAGTGCTCGACCAGGAGGTCGCCCACGGCCTCCCAACTGCGCCCGGCCACCGCGGCCCGCCCGGCGCTTCCGTATGCGGCGCGCAGCCCGGGGTCCCCGGAGAGCGCCCACACGGCGTCGCGCAACGCCTCCGCGTCGCCGGGCGGTACGAGCATCCCGGTCCTGCCGTGCGCGACGAGGTCGAGGGGTCCGCCGGCCGCCGGGGCGATCACCGGCACCCCGCTCGCCATGGCCTCCTGCACGGTCTGGCAGAACGTCTCGTAGGGCCCTGTGTGCACGAACACGTCCAACGAGGCGAAGATCCGGGCGAGTTCGTCCCCGGTACGCCGCCCCAGGAAGCGCGCGCCGGGCAGCGCGCCGCGCAGGGAGGCCTCGCTCGGCCCGTCGCCCACCACGACGACCCGCACACCATCGAGGCCGCAGACCCGCGCCAGGAGCTCCACGTGCTTCTCCGGCGCGAGCCGCCCCACGTACCCGACGAGCAGCTCCCCACGCGGCGCCAGGTCGGCGCGGAGGAGCTCGCAGCGCCGCTCGGGCCGGAACCGCAGGGCGTCGACCCCACGCGGCCACAACCGCACCCGTGGCACCCCGTGCGCCTCCAGGTCGCGCTGCGCGGCGGTTGAGGGCGCGAGGGTGCGGTCCGCGGCGGCGTGCACGGTGCGGATCCGCCGCCATGCGGCGCCCTCACCCGCCCCCACGTACGTACGCGCATAGCCCGCCAGGTCGGTCTGGTAGACGGCCACGGCGGGCACGCGCTGCCGGGTCGCGGCCGCCATGCCGCGCATACCGAGCACGAACGGGCTGGCCAGGTGGACGAGTTCGGCCCGGTGCGCGGCCACGGTCTGCGCGAGGCGGCGCCCCGGCAGCGCGACCCGGACCTGCGGATAGCCGGGCAGCGGCAGGGACGGCACCCGGACGACGGGGCAGGGCGCCGCCGCGTCCGCCTCCGGCCCGGCGGGGGTGGCGGGTGCGACGACGAGGGGGTCGTGGCCGCGGGCGGCGAGGTGGCGCGCGGTCTGCAGGGCGCAGTGCGCCACACCGTTGATGTCGGGAGGGAAGGACTCGGTCACGATGACGACACGCATACGGGGTTTGTCGCCCCGCCGGACGTGCTCACGTCAAAGTGGATCTTTCCTGGCGAGGAACGGTCCGTGAGCGTTGGCCGCCGGTGAAAACCGCAGGTGAACGACCAGGAGGCGGCCCCTCACCGAAGGGCCACCTCCCGGAAATCAACGCGCCACGTGCGCCGCAGCGGCGGGACGGATCAGCGCGCCACATGCGCCTCCGCGGCGTGACGGATCAGCGCGTCACAACGCAGGAGCGTCGGGGCCGATCCTGCTGCGGACCGCGGTCTGCACCTCGTCCTCCTCGGCCGGATCGGCGGCGAGGCGGCGCAGTTGATCGACGACGCGGGCGTCGCCCGTCTCGGCGTGCCGCGCGGCGACCTCCCGGGTGCTCTCCTCGCAGTCCCACAGGCATTCGACGGCGAACCCGGCGGCGAAGGAGGGATCGGTGACGGCGAGGGCGCGGGCGGCGCGCCCTCGCAGATGCGAGGACGCCGTCTCGCGGTAGATGTGCCGCAGCACGGGGGCGGCGCAGACGATGCCGAGCCGTCCCGCCCCGTCGACGAGCGGCCAGAGAGTGGGGGCGTCGGGGCCGTCGCCGCGTACTGCCTCCCGAAGGGAGGCGAGGACGAGCTCGCCGTCCTGTGCGCCGCCCCTGCAGGCGAGCACGCGGCCCGCCGCGGCGCCGAGCGCGTCCGGCCGGGGGGCCCACTGCCGGGCCCGCTCCACCACGGCGACGCTGCGCATCCGCTCGAAGGCGTCGAGGGCGGCGTCCACGACGGCGCGGGACGGCGCTTCCACGGCGGCCTCGATGAGGTCGAGCACGCCCGGATCGTGCATGTCGGCGAGGTAGCGAAGGGCGGTGCAGCGCGCCCCGTCGGTCCCGTCCTGCGCGGCCCGCACGATCTCGGCGTGGTCCTCGGGACCCGCCACGGCGGTCAGGCAGCGGGCGGCGGGCACGTACAGGACGGCGCCCCGCTCGAAGCCCTCCTGGGCCCAGTCGAAGACGGCCTGCACGCTCCACTCGGGGCGCGGCCCCGCAGGACGCATCTGCCGCTGCCAGCGGTCGAAGGAGCCGGTTTCCTGCGCGGCACGCACGCGTGCCCCCACATGTGGCCGCGGATCCTCGGCCCACAGACGCCAGGGGCGCGGCTCGAACGCGTCGCGCACGACGGCGGCGAGCTCGGCCTCCGCGTCGGCCGGGAAGCGGGCGAGGACCGGCTCGGCGAGCGCGCGCAGGCCCGCGTCGTCGTCGCGCAGAGCCAGCTCGTCGAGCGCCCAGGCCCAGTTGCCGCCCACGGCGGCGTACTTGCGCAGCAGCTCCAGGGCGTCCCGCCTTCCGTAGGAGGCGAGGTGGCCGAGGACCGCGAGCGCCAGGCCCGTGCGTGACTCCTCGGTGTCGAGGAGATCCTCGGGGTCGAAGAGGTGCCGCTCGATCTCGTCGAGCTCGCCATGGAGATCGACGTAGATCCGGGCGTAGTACAGCGAGCGGTTCTCCACCTGCCAGTCGTGGCGGGGGTCGCTCAGCACACAGTGATTGAGAGCCGCGAGCGCCTCGGCACGCGGCGCCGTCAGCGCGTGCAGCGTGCCGTCGCCGCGGCCCCGCTGCAGCAGGCCGAGCAGCGTACCGCTGGGCGCTATGACCGGTTCGAACATGGGAAACAGCCTCAAATCAAGCGTCGACGCAACCGGGATGCTCACCTACCTGGCCACGCGACAACACGTCGGAGCGCCCGCCGTCTCTTGCTTGCTGCTACCCATTTCTCTGCCTCTCGTCCAAGGCCCGGAACCGGGCCGTTCACGGCCCGCTCTGCACGTGGGCACCACCTGCCCCGGCCTCGCGTCCGTAAATCACGCCGTCATCATGACCCAGCGGCGGAGCACACCGCGACCACATTTCCCGTACCCCCGTTTTGCCTGGTCAGAGCCGATGTGTCAGGAGGTGCCGAAGAGGTCGACGAGCTCCGTCTTGCCGAACATCCGAGCCGTGTCGACCGCCGAAGGGGTCCCCGCGGCCGGATCTGCGCCCCCGTCGAGCAGCGCCCTGATCACGTCGTCGGCGCCCTTGAAGACGGCGCCCGCGAGCGGGGTCTGGCCCTTGTCGTTGGCGCGGTTGGCCTCGGCGCCGCGCTCCAGGAGGGCACGCACCGCCTCGGCGTGCCCGTGGTAGGCCGCGAGCATGACGAGCGTGTCGCCCCGGTCGTTCGTGAGATTCGCCGGCACCCCGGCGTCCACGTAGCCCACGAGAGCCTCCGTCTCGCCGCGTCGCGCGAGGTCGAAGATCTTGGTGGCCAGCTCCACGACCTCCGGGTCGGGGGCTTCGCTCATCGGGCGGACCGCCTTTCTCATACGTGCCGGTACGGCTGTGCAGCCGTACGAGTGAATCGACAGGGTACTGCCCGGTCCGGCACATGACCCGAACCCACCGAGGCAAAGATCACGAAGAGTGCGGACGACCGTCCGGCAGCACGCTCGAGCGGCCCAGCAGCAGATGGGCGAACGGGTGAAACCAACAAATTTCCACCCATTTGCACCTTTTGTCGTATAGATACATGCTGTGAGCCTGGAAGAACTCATGGTGACTGTCCCCATCAACCAGGAGAACCCTCATGATCCTGTCCATCTCGGGCGTCGTGCTGCTCGGCATCATCGTCTTCTTGTTCTTCCGCAAGGACGGCCTGAAGGCCTCGCACGCACTGGTCTGCGCCCTCTTCGGCTTCTACTTGGCGGGCACGGCCATCGCCCCGAGCATCAAGGCGGGCGGCCAGAGCCTCGCCAGCCTGCTCGGCGGGATCAAGTTCTGACGGACCACTCACCCGCACACACCTTCAGGAGAACGACGTGGCCAGGCGCCCACTCCCCCGCATTCTGAGCAACGGCAGCGCCACGATCGCCCGGAGCCGGGACATGGCTCGGACGGCCGCCGACGGTGCCACCGACGTACTCCACCCCCTCATCACGGTCAGCCGTGGGCTGCGCCGCCTGGCCGGTGCCGGGCGGCAGAAGTGGGCGAACACCCCCAAGGAGCGGCGCGGACCGCTGCTCTTCCTGGTGGCCGCCGTCGTCCTGGTCGTGGTGTTCATTCCGTACGGTCCGCTGCTGGCGCTCATCACCCTGATGGCGGCGGCCGGATGGAAGGGGCGCGATCCGAAGCCGCCGGAGCAGACCGGCCCCGACGATTCGCAGGTACAGCGCCTCTCGTCCCTCTACGAGGCGCTTGTACCGTACTTCTCCGTAGCCGACGACCCGAGTCCGCTGTACGCGCACGGGGGCGACTGGGAGAAGGCCTTCGAGACGTTCGACTTCGACGGCGACGGCCGGGTCGACCGGATCGACATCCGCTACCCCGCGTACTTCACGGACGGGGAAGCGGCTTCGCGGGCCCGGATCGAGCAGCTGCTGCACGCCAAGCTCGGCCGGGGCCGCGAGTACCACTTCGCCTGGGACGAGGAGGGCAACCACCTCACGGTGAACGTCCTCGACCCGCTGCCCACGGACATCGCAGCCCAGCCCTTCGTGACCTCGCCCGGTGAGACCGTGCTCGGCTTCACCGACGGGACCGGCGTCCAGCGCACGCTGCCGGTGATGGCGGGCGAGGAGGAGCGGGACGTGCCGCCCGTCGTGTGGCGCACCGGCGTCCGCTCCACCGAGCCCCACCTGCTGGTCGCGGGGCAGCCGGGCAGCGGCACGACGTCCCTGCTGCGTTCCGTGGCGCTGCAGGCGCTGCGCCACGGTGACGTGCTGGTCATCGAGGGCAGCGGGACGGGCGACTACGCGTGCCTGGTCGGCCGCTCCGGGGTGCTCGCCGTGGAGTGCGGTCTCGCCGGCGCGCTGACCAGCCTCGAATGGGCGGCGCACGAGACGGAGCGGCGGCTGATCGCCGCGAACCGGGCGCGACAGGCCGGGCACCCCACCCCGGACGACATCAAGCGCCCGCTGTGGATCCTGCTGGACCGTCCGAGCGCCCTGGGTCACCTCGCCGCCGCGGACGGCCGCAAGGACCCGCAGACGCTGCTCCAGGTGCCCCTCAGGCACGGCCGCGCGGCCGGCGTGACGGTCGTCGTGGCCGAGCAGCTCGACAGCCTCGACGCCCTGATCGACCCGGTCAGGCAGCACACCCGCGCGCGCGTGGTGCTCGGCCCGGCCGCCCCGGAGGAGCTGCGGGACGTGCTCGGCACGGTGCCGCAGACGACGCCCACGGCCGACGTCCCGGCGGGCCGCGGCTACGCCCGCCTGGGCACCGGGCCGGTCCATCGCCTCCAGGTCCCCGCCACCCCGGACCCGTACGACGACGCGACGAGTGAGGCTCACCGGCAGGCGGTCATGGCGCTCCTCCCGGAGCGGGGCACGCCGGCCGAAGCGGCCATGGAGACCCCGGTCGAAGCGGTGCCCGACGAGGCCGAGGCGCTGGCCGAGCGCTGAACGCCCGGGCGGGAACGAGCCGCCTGCGAGAGTGGCGCCCGGCTATGCGATCAGGGTGCGCGGCACGTCCCCGCCCGCGCCCTGACCGTCCCGGACGAGCTGCGCCGCGGCCGCGAGCCGCGCCGCCGCCTCGTCGGCCACGGCGCCGCCCACGGTGAACGGCAGCCGTACGTAACCCTCGAAGGCGCCGTCGACGCCGAAGCGGGGTCCCGAGGGGACACGCACCCCGACCCGCTCGCCGAGCTCGGCGAGGCGCGAGCCCGACAGACCGCCGGCCTTCACCCACAGGGTGAGGCCGCCGTTCGGCACCTCGAACTCCCAGTCGGGCAGCTCCCGCCGCACGGCGGCCACCAGCGCGTCACGGTTCCCGCGCGCCTGCGCGCGCCGCAGCGCGACGGCCTCTTCCCAACCCCCGGTGTTCAGCAGCCAGTTCACGGCCAGCTGCTCAAGGACCGGGGTGCCGAGGTCCGCGTACGCGCGGGCGGCGACCAGGCTGCGGATGACGTCAGGCGCGGCCCGCACCCAGCCGATCCGCATGCCCGCCCAGAACGCCTTGCTGGCCGAGCCGACCGTGATCACCGTGGAGCCCGCGGGGTCGAACGCACAGACCCGGCGCGGCATTGCCGCACTTTCGCTGTCCTCCCCGTCGAAGTGCAGCTCGGTCATGGTCTCGTCGACCACCAGCACGGTGCCCGCCGCGCGCGCGGAATCCACCAGCGAGCGGCGCTGCTCCTCGTCGGCGAGCGCGCCCGTCGGATTGTGGAAATCGGCGACTACGTAAGCGAGCCGGGGCGCCGCCTCGCGCAGTACCTGGCGCCAGCGCTCGAGGTCCCACCCCTGGAGCCCGTCGGCCATGGCGACGGGCACGAGCCTGAGGCCCGCCTCGCGCATCAGTTGAAGGATGTTCGCGTACGAAGGTGATTCCACGGCCACGCGTTCGCCGCGGCCCGCGAAGAGGTGGCAGATCGCGTCGATGGCGCCCATCGCGCCGGTCGTGACCATGATCTGTTCGGGCATGGTCGGGATGCCGTGCGCGGTGTACCGCTCGGCGATCATGGTGCGCAGCGCGGGCAGCCCCGCCGGGTAGTCGCCGTGGGTGTGGGCGTACGGCGGCAGTTCTTCCAGGGCGCCCTGTACGGCGCGGGTCAGCCAGGGTTCGGGCGCGGGCAGGGCCGCCGTGCCGAGGTCGATCATGGAGCCGAGGGCCTCGGGCGGCAGGGGTTCCAGGCCGCGCGCGGGAAGCGGGTTCCCGGCGGGCACGGCGGTCCAACTGCCCGCTCCCCTGCGGGACTCCAGGAACCCCTCGCCGCGCAGCGCCTCGTAGGCGGCCGCGACCGTGGTGCGGCTCACCGAGAGTGCCTGGGCCAGTTCGCGTTCGGCAGGGAGCCGTGTGGCCACCGGGACGCGGCCCTCCAGGACGAGCAGGCGGATGCCGTCGGCGAGGGCGCGGTAGGCGGGCGGGCGGCGGGTGCCGGGGCCCGCGGGGCGCGGCTGCTGCGAGGTGAGCAGCCGGGCGAGCTGGGTCGAGCCGATCGCCGAAGTCCACTGAGCCATACGAGCCAGTCCACCTTCCTCGAATTGGCCATGGTTGGCATCCGATTCCACGCCACAGAGTGTCATGCGTCAGTCCACTACGACCACAGAGGGGCTCCCCTTGTCCGCGTCACCGTCCGCTGCGTCGCCCGGCGGCCCGCTCGTCCGCCGCCTCGTGCAGCTCTACGTAGGTCTCGCGCTGTACGGCGCCAGTTCGGCGCTCCTCGTGGAGGCGGGACTCGGCCTGGAGCCGTGGGGCGTCCTGCACCAGGGGCTCACCGAGCTGACGGGCATCTCCATCGGCGTCGTGTCGATCATCGTGGGCGCGATCGTGCTGCTGCTGTGGATCCCGCTGCGGCAGCGGCCCGGCCTCGGCACCGTCTCGAACGTCTTCGTGGTGGGCCTCGCGATGGACGGCACGCTCGCGGTCGTCCCGGATCCGCACTCCTACGGAGTGCGCATCCCGTTGATGCTGGCGGGCGTCGTGCTCAACGGTGCCGCGACCGGCCTCTACATTGCGGCGAAGTTCGGCCCCGGTCCGCGCGACGGCCTGATGACCGGACTCCACCAGCGCACCGGCCGCTCGATCCGCCTGATGCGCACGGTCGTCGAGATCGCCGTCGTGGCGAGCGGCTTCCTGCTCGGCGGCACGATCGGCGTCGGCACGGTCCTGTACGCCCTGACGATCGGCCCGCTGGCCCAGTTCTTCCTGCGCGTCTTCGCCGTCCCCGCGTCGCCCGCAGGCCCCACCGCGGTCGCCGGCCGCACACCCCGGCGGGCCATACTGCGACGGTGACCTCGCGCGTACGCCATCCCTACCTCGACCACCCGGGCCCGCTCGCGCTCGCCCACCGGGGCGGGGCGGCGGACGGCCTGGAGAACACCGCCGCCGCGTTCCGCCGCGCCGTGGACCTCGGCTACCGCTACCTCGAGACCGATGTGCACGCGACGTCCGACGGGCGGCTCGTCGCCTTCCACGACACCACGCTCGACCGGGTCACGGACGACGGCGGCCGGATCGCCGACCTCCCGTGGTCCGCGGTGCGCCACGCGCGCGTGGCGGGCACCGAACCGGTGCCGCTCTTCGAGGAGTTGCTGGAGTCGTTCCCCGACGCGCGCTGGAACGTGGACGTGAAAGCGGGACCCGCCCTCGTCCCCCTCCTCGACCTGCTGCGCCGCACGCGCGCGTGGGACCGCGTCTGTGTCGGCTCCTTCTCCGAGGCGCGCGTCGCCCGCGCGCAGGCGCTCGCGGGCCCCCGCCTCGCCACGTCGTACGGCACGAGGGGTGTGCTCGGCCTGCGCCTTCGTTCGTACGGGATTCCGGCGACGCTGCGTCGCTCGGCGGTCTGCGCCCAGGTGCCGGTGGCGCACGGGCGGGTCCGGGTGGTCGACCACCGCTTCGTGCAGGCAGCCCACGCGCGCGGGCTGCAGGTCCACGCGTGGACGGTGAACGACGAGAAGGAGATGCGGCGACTTCTCGACCTCGGGGTCGATGGCATAGTTTCCGATCACATCGAGACGCTGCGGGACGTCCTCAAGGACCGGGGGGCGTGGGTCTGACCGCCACCCCGCGGCGCCGGACGTCGGGGACGGCAAGGGGACACGGGTGGGGACCGAGATCGCGCGGGAGACGGCGCAGGGGGCGTCCGCGGCCGCCGAGCGCAGGCGCGAGCAACGCGGCTGGTACTTCTACGACTGGGCGTGCTCGGTCTATTCGACCAGTGTCCTGACGGTGTTCCTGGGGCCGTATCTGACCTCGGTCGCGAAGGCGGCGGCGGACCCGGACGGCTTTGTGCACCCCTTGGGCATCCCGGTCCGCGCGGGCTCGTTCTTCGCGTACTCGGTCTCCCTGTCGGTGATCCTGTCGATCTTCGTGATGCCCCTCGCGGGCGCGGCCGCGGACCGTACGGGCCGCAAGAAGCCGTTGCTCGCGCTCTGCGCCTACATAGGCGCGGCGGCTACGGCCGGGATGTTCTTCCTGGACGGTGACCGCTATCTGCTGGGCGGCCTTCTCCTTGTAGTCGCGAATTCCTCGCTCGCCGTCTCGATGGTGCTCTACAACTCTTACCTGCCGCAGATCGCGCCACCGGAGGAGCGCGACGCGGTCTCCTCGCGCGGCTGGGCCTTCGGTTACGCCTCGGGCGCGCTCGTCCTCCTGGCGAACCTGGTGCTGTACACGGCACACGACACCTTCGGTGTCTCCGAGTCGACGGCGGTACGCATCTGTCTGGCGTCGGCGGGCGTCTGGTGGGGCGCGTTCACCGTGGTGCCGCTACGCCGCCTGCGCGACCGGCGCACCCAGTCCGCGCCGGGTGGTACGGCTTCCGGGCCGCGGCAACTGCTGGCCACGGTGAAGGACATGCGCCGCCACCCGTTGACGCTCTCCTTCCTCCTCGCGTACCTGGTCTACAACGACGGCGTGCAGACGGTGATCTCGCAGGCCTCCGTGTACGGCTCCGAGGAGCTCGGACTCGACCAGTCGACGCTCATCGTGGCGGTGCTGCTCGTGCAGCTCCTGGCGGTGGCCGGGGCGCTCGCGATGGGCCGCCTCGCGCGTGCGTACGGCGCCAAGCGCACGATCCTCGGCTCTCTTGTCGCGTGGACGGTGACGATCGGGGCCGGCTACTTCCTGCCTGCCGGGGCGCCGGCGTGGTTCTTCGTGCTCGCCGCCGGCATCGGGCTCGTCCTGGGCGGCACCCAGGCGCTGTCCCGTTCGCTCTTCTCGCACCTCGTACCGGCCGGCAAGGAGGCCGAGTACTTCTCCGCGTACGAGATGAGCGACCGCGGGATGAGCTGGGTGGGACCGCTGGTGTTCGGGCTCGCGTACCAGCTGACCGGGAGTTATCGCGACGCGATCGTGTCCCTTGTCGCCTTCTTCGTGATCGGTTTTGTTCTACTCGCGAGGGTTCCGGTCCATCGGGCGGTGCGCGCCGCGGGCAATTCCGTACCGGCCCGGATTTAGCACCTGAAGGCAAATCCCGGTAGTGTACGCGGTTGGCCTGCCAGGCGTACCGTTACTGCACGTCTAGATCGCGAAACGCTAGGTGACAACCTGCGTGAGATGTGACAAACCGGTCACCGGTGGGTACTGCACAGGTCAACAAGGCTGCGGCTCCGACGGCGACGCATGACCCGGGAACCGGGAATCTTTACCGCCGACCGGACGTTGACCGGATGACGACGACAGCGACACCTGTCCTGTGGGCGACAAGCCCGGGAGGCACGATTCATGAGTGAGCGAGCTCTTCGCGGTACACGCCTCGTAGTGACCAGCTACGAGACGGACCGCGGCATCGACCTGGCTCCGCGCCAGGCCGTGGAGTACGCATGCGAGAAGGGACATCGCTTTGAGATGCCCTTCTCGGTGGAGGCCGAAATTCCGCCGGAGTGGGAGTGCAAGGTCTGCGGGGCCCAGGCACTTCTCGTGGACGGCGACGGCCCTGAGGAGAAGAAGGGGAAGCCGGCTCGTACGCACTGGGACATGCTGATGGAGCGGCGCACCCGTGAGGAGCTCGAAGAGGTCCTCGAGGAGCGTCTGGCAGTTCTGCGTTCGGGCGCGATGAACATCGCGGTGCACCCGCGGGACAACAGCGGACGCAAGTCGGCCTGACTCCCAGAAACACACCGCACAACGGCCGGGGCCGGACACACACCGTGTGTCCGGCCCCGGCCGTTTGTCGTGCGTCCGCCGTCGCGGCTTCCGTCAGGGGGTGAGCGGCGGCCGCGGATCGGCGTCGTCCCCGCGCGGACCCGGACGCTCGTCGTCCTTGATCACCTCGCCCTGGATCACGGTGCCGCCGGACTGCCGCATCCGGGCCTGCTGGAACGCGTCACCGAACGAGCCCGGGCCCGCCGCCGCGCCCATCTTCCGCTCGACCTTGCGCTCCGTGTACCGGCTCAGCGCCGTGCGCAGCGGCGGAACGAGCAGCAGCAGACCGAGAGCGTCCGAGATCAGCCCAGGGATCATCAGGAGGAGCCCGGCGAGCATCAGCAGCCCGTTGCCCTGCGAGCGCTGCTCAGGGGGCTTGGAGGCCTCGGGAGAGCCGCTCTGCTGGCGCTGCAGCGTCTCCGTGAGGTTCTGGAACGCGCGGCGCCCCGCGGACTTCATCACCACGGATCCCAGCACGATGCCGGCCACCAGCAGGATGCCGAGCGTGAAGCCGCCGATCGCGCCCGCCACCACCGTCAGCAGCCAGATCTCCAGGACCATCCAGGCCGCGACGGCGAGCGGCAGATACCTGCGGAGCCGGGAGCGCCGGGCCCCGGAGGACGGGTTACGAGGCGGAGTGCCAGTGGTCATGCATCCAGTTTGCCTGGGCCCGGATGCGATTGGCATAAGCGGGGGATCAAGATCGCTCTCAGCGGACGTCCGGCTTGCGGCCCAGGACCTTGTCCACCCGCGCCCCCACGCCCCACGTGGTGACCCGCCACAGGGCCTCCACGACGATGTCCTTGCTCATCTTGGAGTCGCCGCGCTCGCGCTCCACGAAGGTGATGGGGACCTCGACGACGTGATAGCCCTCCCGCACCGCGCGCCGGGCCAGGTCGACCTGGAAGCAGTAGCCCTGCGAGGCGACCTCGTCGAGACCGAGGCCCTCCAGGGTCTCGCGGCGGAAGGCGCGGTAGCCGCCGGTGACATCGCGGATCGGGACGTCCAGGAGGAGACGCGAGTACGTGGAGCCGCCGCGGGAGATGAACTGGCGGGACTTGGGCCAGTTGACGATCCGTCCGCCGGGCACCCAGCGCGAGCCCAGGACCAGATCGGCGCCCTTGAGGGCGGTCAGCAGCCGGGGCAGCTCCTCCGGCTGGTGGGAGCCGTCGGCGTCCATCTCGACCAGGACGCCGTAGCCATGCTCCATGCCCCAGGCGAAGCCCGCGAGGTAGGCGGCGCCCAGGCCCTCCTTGCCGGTGCGGTGCAGGACGTGCACCTGCTCGTCGTCGGCGGCCAGCTCGTCGGCGAGTTTGCCGGTGCCGTCGGGGCTGTTGTCGTCGGCGATCAGGACGTGCGCCGCGGGCACGGACTCCCGCACGCGGCCCACGACGGGCTTGATGTTCTCCGCCTCGTTGTAGGTCGGAATGATCACCAAGGTCGTGCCCAGAGGGCCGAACTTCCGCCCGCCGCCGTCGCTCACAGCTTCCCCTTAAAACTTCCGTCCACAAGGGGACCACCATAGCGAGCACCCCAGTTCACGCCGATAAGGCGCCCTGGGTGAGCTGTGGAGGGCGGGAAACGGAACCCATCACTACTTGTCTACGAATACTGCGGATCGGGGCCGGGCGTCCTTCGGGCCGACCTGGGGCCCGCTGGCTGCGGGTCGACCTAAAGCCGTTGTCTACTGAACGCCCGGGCCCCACCCGGGTCGCACCTGGCCGACCGGCCGGAACGTTCCAGCGCCCCGTGGCGCGGGCGCTGGGCCTGGCTCCCAGTGGTGGTACGCCGGTGCGGCGCACCACCCCCTGACCCAGCTGCGTTCTACGACTGCCTGGACTTCCCCGGTCGTGCCTGGAGGTGGTGGACCCGGCCGAACCTACCCGTCGACCGCCGCGCCTTGTCAACAGGCGTTCGACCTGCGGCTCTCTGCGAACTGTGCTGGTCAGCGCGGAGGATTCGCAGGTCGCACGGGACCGTGTCGCGGCAAGATCGAAGTCGTGGCGCCCCGGTTATCACTCGTCCGGCCCTACGAAGACGGTCTGACCGAACACCACCGTCCGCAGGCAGACCGGGAGTTGGACTCCCGGGGAGAGGTCCGGCAGGCCGGGTGTGCCGGAGCGCGGATCGGTCGACCAGCGGGCCACACGGTCGTCCGGCGCCTGCACGACCAGCTCGTCCGTGCGCCAGACGGCGTAGTCGGCGGGGGCGCCCGGGACGAGGATGCCCGCGTCGTCGCGGCCGACGGCGCGCCAACCCCCGCGCGTGTGGGCGGTGAACGCGGCGCGTACGGAGACGCGGTGTTCGGGCGTCTTGTGGAAGGCGGCAGCCCGGATCGTGCCCCACGGGTCGAGCGGGGTGACCGGGCTGTCGGAGCCGAAGGCGAGCGGGACGCCGGCCTTCAGGAGGGCCGCGTACGGGTTCAGGGTGCGCGCCCGCTCGACACCGAGGCGGTCGGCGTACATGCCGTCCTCGCCGCCCCACAGGGCGTCGAAGGCGGGCTGCACGGAGGCGGTGAGGCCGAACTCCGCGAAGGCGGCGACGGTTTCGGGCGTGAGCATCTCGGCGTGCTCCACGCGGTGCCTGGCCGCGCGCACGCGCGCGAGGCCGACCTTTTCGGCGGCGGCGCGCATGCCGTCGACCACGGCGGTGAGGGCGGCGTCGCCGATGGCGTGGAAGCCGGCCTGGAGGCCGGACTCCGTGCACGCGACTACATGGGCGGCGATTTCTTCGGCCGACATGTATGCGGTGCCCTTGTGCGACGCGTCGGCGATGTCGGCGTACGGCTCGTGCAGGCACGCCGTGTGGGAGCCGAGGGCGCCGTCGACGAACAGGTCGCCCGCGGCGCCCAGTGCGCCGAGTGCGCGGGCGCGCTGGATGTCGCGGTCGGCCCAGTAGCCGGCGACGCGCGGGCCCGGCTCGGAGCGGGCGAGGTCGAGCAGGCCGGTGAAGTCGTCCTCGGAGGAGATGTCGGGGCCCGCGCACTCGTGGATCGAGCCGATGCCGAGCGACGCGGCGTGCTTCAGCGCGGCGCGCTGGGCCTCCGTACGTTGCTGGGGGCCCACGGCGGCGAACGCGGCGGAGCGCACGGCGTGGTGGGCGTCGCGGGTGAGGGGGCCCTCGGGGGCGAATCCGGGGCGGTCCGCGATGCCGGGGACGAGGTCGAGGAGGGCGGTGCTGACGGCGGCCGAGTGCACGTCGATACGGGAGAGGTAGAGGGGGCGGCCGGCCGTGGCCTCGTCGAGTTCGGCGCGGGTGAGGGGGGCGCGGTCGGGCCAGCGGGCGGCGTCCCAGCCGTGGCCGAGGAGGACGCGGTCGGCGGGGTTGGCCGCGGCGTGTTCCCGTACGAGGGTCAGGGCTTCGGCGCGGGTGCGGGCGGCCGTGAGGTCGAGGCCGGTCAGGGCGAGGCCGGTCGACGTGGTGTGGACGTGGGCGTCGGTGAACGCGGGGGTCACCAGGGCGCCGTCGAGGTCGATCACCTCGTCCACGCCGTCCGTGAACGCGTCCGCCGCGCCCTCCGAGCCGACCCAGGCGACGTGGCCGGCCTCCACGACCATCGCGGTGGCGAAGGGGTCGGCCGGGCTGTGGATCTCGCCTCGACGCAGGAGGACGGTGCGGGGGGTGGGGGGCGTGCTCATGGTGACAGTTTCCCGTGTCCGGGGGGTGGGGTGTGCCGCGGGGTGGTCGTCGTCGGTTTTCCTACCCGTGCCGGGGCGGCGCCTGCGGTGATCGTGGCGCGGGGGCGGCGGGGGAGCCGGGGGGCGCCGGGGGCGACGCCCTCCGTCGTGCCGTGCGGCACGTGGCCAGGGGGTTGCCGGGGTCAGCGCCTGTCGTGTCGGGGGCCGGGGGGGGCACCGGGGGTGACGCCTTCCGCCATCGTCACGCGGCACCGGGGCCGCCTTGCCCACCCTGCCGCCCCAGGCGGCAGATTGCCCAAGTCGGTGGCGGCCGAACGCCGGGGTGGGGAGCCGTGGTTGGCGGAGGTTACCCAAGGCGGGGCGGCGTCGACTGCGACGGGTGGGGAGACCTGGTGGCGCCGCGGGTTGCACAAGGCGGGTCGGCGTCGACCGCAATCGGGTGGGGAGCCGTGATCAGCGGCGGATCGCCTAGGGCGGGTGCGGCACCCCGTCGGGCCGACGCCCCCGGAGGGGGCAGGTGGGTGGGAGATGGGCGGAGATCGGGAGGAACGCTGGACCGGCGGCCAGCGACGGCACGGCGCCGCACCCCTCCGGCACCGCACCACCGGAACGGTCGCGTCGCTCCGGACCAGACCCACCTCACCGACCCGGACCCGCCGAGCCCACCCGGGCCCGCCGAGCCGCCGGGCCCGCCCCCTAAATCCGCGGAGGCCGCGCCTCGTACGGCGTGGAGAGGACCACCGTTGTGCGGGTGGAGACGCCGGCCAGGGAGCGGACTCGGGCCAGGAGGTTTTCCAGTTCGTGGGGGGTTTCCACGCGGACCTTGAGGATGTAGTTCTCGTCGCCGGCCACGCTGTGGCACGCCTCGATCTCGGGGACACCCGCGAGGCGCTCCGCGATGTCGTCGGGAGCGCTCGGGTCGAACGGCTTCACCGAGATGAACGCGGTGAGCGGCAGGCCGACCGACTCCGGGTCGACGACCGCGGCGTAGCCCCGGATCACACCGCGCTGTTCGAGGCGACGCACCCGCTGGTGCACCGCGGACGTGGACAGGCCCGTGGCCTTGCCCAGGTCGGTGTAGCTCATCCGCCCGTCCTTGACGAGCAGCTGCACAATCTGTCGGTCGAGCTCCTCCATGCCGCTGAACCTACCGGTCCCTTGATCCTCACGGATACCTGAAAGAACGAGATGGGCGATACGTCTACCGCCGGGCGGGCAAGTCCATTCGACATGTGACGAACACCACAGGACTCGGACCGTGTCCACCGGCATGGAGTGATTACCTCGACGAACAGCCGGGAAATGCTTGCTGTGGCCGAGGCCGCCACTCATGGACATCCGCGGCCGGCCCACCCGAGGGGGAGAATCCCATGCAGAGTGTGAAGCGTTCCGGACGTCCTGGCGCGCGCGGCCGCCAGCAGGCGATCGCCGAGCCCCAGCCGGAGGGCGTCGAACCCGACGCCTTCGACGCGGCCGGGGACGAGGGGGACGGGTACGACACGTTCGAGATGTACCGGGTGGCCTGCCCCGACTGCGGCAAGGCCATCGCCCTCCTTGCGGAGGAGGACGTACTGCCGGAGCACGCCCATGTGACGTCACCGTGGGACCCGTTCGGGCTCACCGTCTGCGTCGGCAGCGGCAGGACCGTCGCGGAGTCCCTGCCCACGGACGACCTGGTGGGTGCCCAAGAGCAGGCCACCGCACTCCTGTTGACGCTCCCTCAGGGGCTCGACTGGCGTACACAGCCCTTCTCGCACGCCGGTGGCCCCGGCTCGCGCCCCATCCGGGTGCCGGACCAGCCCTACCGCCGAGCCGCCGCCTGACCCGCTACGACCGGTCGGCCCAGTAACTGCCCCGCACCATGGCCCGCAAGCTGTCATGGTGCAGGATCAGTGTGTCCGCGTCGGCGGGCTCGGTGGCCTCACCGAAGTGGATCTGCCGGTAGGTGACGCGGAGCATCACGCACGCGTGCCGCAGGGCCGCGTACAGCGTGTAGAACTCCATGTCGCGCGGGGTGTGGCCGGTGAGCCGGGCGTAGCGCGCCTCGACGCGGTCGCGGCGCAGGAAGTCCGGCAGGCCGCGCTGCCCGAAGGCCTCGGTCAGGTCCTGGAAGAAGCGGTGTAGATACACCGTCCAGCCGAGGTCGACCTCCCGCGGGGCCAGCGAGGCCATCTCCCAGTCGAGGACGGCGGCGGGTGCGAACCCGTCCTGCTCGTAGATGATGTTGCCGATGCGGGCGTCGCCCCAGTTGAGGACCGCGGGGCCGGGCTCCCGCGGCCACATCTCCTCCAGGCGCGCGAAGGCGCTCTCGATGAGGGGCGAGGGGCTGCGGCCCTCCACCACCCATGCGTAGTAGGCGCGTTGGGCGTCAACGTGCCGTCGCAGCGGGCTTCCCTCGCCGGGCAGTTCCAGGAAGGACGCCTCGACCGCCGGCACGCCGTCGTGCAACCGCGCCAGCACCTGGACGCTCGCGTCCTCCAGGCGTTCCCGCTCGTCGTCGGTCGCCTCGTGCAGCCAATTCCCCTCGTACGTATAGGGCATGACGTCGGGCGGCACACGGCCCGCCACCCGTTCCATGACGAAGAACGGGGCGCCGAGCGGCCCCGCGTCCTCCTCCAGCCACAGCACGCGCGGCACCGGCAGTCCGGTGCGCTCGGCCGCGAGCCGCATCGTCCGGTACTGGCGCGGCATGTCGTACACCGGGAAGATCGTGTACGCGGACGGGTCCGCGGCCAGCCGCAACGCGCAGGCGCGTACGGGCGGTTCGGGGTGTTCGATGTCGAAGAGCAGTGTCTCGCTCGACATGCCGTTGGACTCGGGGACGGTGACGTTCACCGCCTTCGCTCCCGGCAGCCGGCGCCCCAGCCAGGCGGTGAGTCGGCGGGACACCTCCTCGGGTTCACGGGTGGATGTGCGGGGCCTGGGCTGTCGGGGTGTTGTCGCCATCGCCGAACTCCCTTTTCGTGAAGGGTGGTTACGAACGCTCCGGGGCCACCGAGTCGAAGCCCGTGAAGCCGCTCGGATCGTGGCGGCCGAAGGAGCCGTGCTCGAAGATGCCGTGCCCGACCTGCCCGTCGAGGGTGAAGCGGGCCGCGTGGTCGATGACCCCGTACGCGGCCAGGGGGTGGGCCGCCGGGTCCGCGAGGTCGTACGTCCGCCGCTCGCACCAGTCGTGGCCGCGCCAGGTCCCGTGCTGCCAGTCGTCGGCCGGCGGGTAACCCGCACCGACGGCGAGCGGGGAGGAGGCGAGGATCTCGACGCCCACGTCGAGCGGTTTGCGGTCGACCGGGTCCATGAGGTGGATGACCGCGCGCTCGGGGTGGCGGGTGCCGGGGCGGTACGTGATGTCGGTGTGCGGCCAGCCGAGTTGGCGGTCGCGGTGGCCCTCGCGGACGACCGTGGCATCGTTCAGCGTGCGGTAGCCGTCGGCGTCCTCCTGGGTGATCACCATGAGGAACCGGTCGTCGAAGCGGATCGGCGCCCAGATCCAGTGGAAGCCCTCGGTGGGGTACTCCTGCGCGAGCCGGCCGCCCTCCTCCCCCGGCACCGGCCGCACGCCCCAACTCCGGTCCCGGGTCCCGGTCCAGCCACCCACCCGGATCTCCCGGCCCCCGATCCGCAACCACCCGTCGCACCGCCCGGCCTGCACGAACCGCTTGCCCTCCAGGGTGAGCCGCGGCCCCTTGCGCTGCGTGTGGTGCGGCTCCCACAGGGCGGGGAAGTCGGCGCTCCAATTGATCTCGTACGAGAGTCCGTCGGGGTCGTCCGGGTCGGCTGCGCAGGACAGGATGAAGTCCTTGAGCGGGCGCTCGACCATGATGTGCAGCGGTCCGACGCGCATGCTCATCCGCGTGTCCTCGCTCAGGGCGTCGGAGGCGCGGACCGCGTGGAGGGTGTCACCGACGCGCAAGGTGGCGTAGGCGTCGATCACCCCCAGGTTCGGATAGACCCCGAGGCCGAGGATGAGCAGGAACTGCCCTGTGGGATCGAAGACATGGAAGATGCAGCGGTCGTAGGCGTTGCGGTCGCTCGTGGCGACATGCTTCATCGACAGCGGGACCTGGTGGACGGGCCACTCGTCGAAGGCGACGGGACGGTCGGCGGCCTCGTTTGCGGACACGGCAAACCTCCCTGGAATCACGGCAGTTGACGTCGCCCGCAGGGGTGCGGCCTACCCGGCGGCGGAGTTGACGGTACGTCAGCTCCGCGTTGCTGGCCAGATGTTCGACCGGTCGACGCCACGCGTACGGGGATGTCGCGAACTGACGCTCGAATTCGTCAACCAGTGACCTCTTCGATCCCCCTTTCGTTGACCCGGCATGACCTCGACGCAGACCTCGGCACCTGCGCCCACGGGACGACGCAGGCGCATCCTCGTTCCGGTTACCGCAGAATCGGTTCACCAGGGCCGGCAGTCCCCCACGTCCCACCCGCTTCCCCAGGGTCAGCAGGTGCCACAGGAACAGCAGTCCCAGCCAACGTCACAGGTTCAGCGCACCCCCCGGGCCGCCCAGTCCCCGCGGCCCTCGACGCCCCCGGCCGCACAGCCCCCGGGGCCGCCCGCGCTCCAGCCCGCGGGACCGCAGCCGCTCCCCCGGCCCCAGCAGGCCCGGCCGCCGCAGCCGCCGCGCCCGCAGCCGCCCCAGCCACGCCTGCACAACCCGCCGATCTACCAGGCGATGGTCGCGGCCTGGACCGAGCGCGGCAGGACGCTGCCGGGATGCGAGGACCCGGAGTGGGCGCGGCTGATCGCGCCCACCGTGCGCACCGGGCAGTTCAGCGCGATGCAGAGCACCCGGCAGTAGGTCCCGCGGCGTCGCGGGGCTCCTTCCTCCGCGCTACCTACTGCCGGCCCCTCTCAGGACCGGCGAGGTGACGGGCGATGACCATGCGCTGGATCTGATTGGTGCCCTCGACGATCTGGAGCACCTTCGCCTCGCGCATCATGCGCTCCACGGGGAAGTCGGCCGTGTAGCCGTACCCCCCGAGGACCTGCACCGCGTCCGTGGTGACCTTCATCGCGGCGTCCGTGCACAGCAGCTTCGCCATGGCGGCCTGCTTGGAGAAGGGCCTGCCCGCGTCCCGCAGCCGGGCCGCCGACAGATACAGGGCGCGGCCCGCCTCTATCTGCGTGGCCATGTCCGCGAGCATGAAGCGCAAACCCTGGAAGTCCGCGACGGGCCGGCCGAACTGGGCACGCCCCTTCGCGTACTCCACCGCCGCGTCGAGCGCGGCCTGCGCGACGCCGACCGCGCAGGCCGCGATCCCGAGGCGGCCCGAGTCGAGCGCCGAGAGGGCGATCTGGAAGCCCTGCCCCTCGTCCCCGAGGCGGCGCGCGTCGCTCACCCGCACCCCGTCCAGGTGGATCTGGGCGGTGGGCGAGCCCTTCATGCCCATCTTCTTCTCGGGCACCGCCGCGCTCAGCCCCGCCGCGTCGCCGGGCACCAGGAACGCCGTGATGCCGTGCGCGCCCTCGCCGCCGGTGCGGGCCAGGACCGTGTAGAAATCGGCCACGCCGCCATGGGTGATCCAGGCCTTCGTCCCTGTGAGCACCCAGTCGTCGCCCTCGCGGACCGCCTTGGTACGCAGGGACGCCGCGTCGGAGCCCGAGGACGGCTCGGAGAGGCAGTAGGCGCCGAGCAGGCCGCCGCCCAGCATGTCGGGCAGGTGCTCGGTGCGCTGCTGCTTCGTGCCGAAGTTCGCGAGGGCGTGACAGGACAGCGAGTGCACGCTGACGCCGAGGCCCACCGTGAGGCGGGCGGCCGCGAGTTCCTCCAGGACCTGGAGATAGACCTCGTACGGCTGCTCGCCGCCGCCGAACTCGGCGTCGTACGGCAGTCCGAGCAGTCCCGACTCGGAGAGGAGCTTGAAGATCTCGCGCGGGAAGCGGCCCGCCTCCTCGTCCTCTGCCGCGCTCGGCGCGATCTCGCGCTGTGCGATGTCGCGGACGAGCCGCAGCAGATCCTGAGCTTCGTCCGTCGGCAGCTGACGCTCGACTCCTGGCTCCGGCATGGCGACGCTCTCCTCCCTGGGCGGGCGCTGCGGCGACGACCGCCGGGTGGGCGGGCGTCGCCGGATGGTCACTGCCGGGCCGATGCTGCCCTTCCGGATCACGGAAAGCGCAGACCAAGCGGCTGCGGCGTGTTGAGTATTCCCGATCCGGAGGCCCTCGTCACTAGTTAACGACCGCTTACTCCAAGTTTTTCGGAGCGCCCGAAATTGGTTCGGACCATTGACCCCACTGGTCTAGTCCTTCTAAGGTGCGGCGCGCAGGTCCACAGCACGAACCCCCACGCTCCCCTCCCCCACGAGGAGACACGATGCTCAGACCGCACCTCCCCCGTAGGGGCCTCAAGGCCCTCTTCTCCGCCGCATGTTGCGCCGTCCTCGGCGCGGGGCTGCTCGCCGGAGCGGGCAGCGCCTCCGCACAGCAGCAGGCCGACACCGAGCCGAAAGCGGCCGGCTCGAAGGTCGTCGGATACTTCACCGAGTGGGGTGTCTACGACCGGAACTACCACGTCAAGAACATCGAGACGTCGGGCTCCGCCGACAGGCTCACGCACATCAACTACTCCTTCGGCAACGTCCAGGGCGGCAAGTGCACGATGGGCGACTCCTACGCCGCGACCGACAAGGCGTACACGGCCGATCAGTCCGTGGACGGTGTCGCCGACACCTGGGACCAGCCGCTGCGCGGCAACTTCAACCAGCTCCTGAAGCTGAAGAAGAAGCACCCGGACCTCAAGATCCTGTGGTCCTTCGGTGGTTGGACCTGGTCCGGCGGGTTCGGCGAGGCGGCCAAGGACCCGGCCGCGTTCGCCCAGTCCTGCTACGACCTGGTCGAGAACTCCAAGTGGGCCGATGTCTTCGACGGCATCGACATCGACTGGGAGTACCCGAACGCCTGCGGTCTCACCTGTGACACCAGTGGGCGCGACGCCTACAAGAACCTGATGTCGGCGCTGCGTTCGAAGTTCGGCGGCGACTACCTGATCACCTCCGCCATCCCGGCCGACGCCTCCGAGGGCGGCAAGCTGGAAGCCGCCGACTACGCGGGCGCCGCCCAGTACGTCGACTGGTACAACCCGATGACGTACGACTTCTTCGGTGCCTGGGACGCGAAGGGGCCCACCGCCCCGCACTCGCCGCTGACCTCGTACGACGGGATTCCGAAGGCGGGTTGGGACACCTCGGCCACCATCGCGAAGCTCAAGGCGATGGGCGTGCCCGCCTCCAAGCTGCTGCTCGGGATCGGCTTCTACGGGCGCGGCTGGACGGGCGTCACACAGGACGCTCCCGGTGGCACGGCGACCGGGCCCGCGGCCGGCAAGTACGAGCAGGGAATCGACGACTACAAGGAGCTCAAGAGCAAGTGCCCGGCCACCGGCACGGTCGGCGGCACCGCGTACGCGCACTGCGGGAACGACTGGTGGAGCTACGACACCCCGGGGACCATCGCAGGGAAGATGGACTACAAGAACCAGCAGGGGCTCGGCGGCACCTTCTTCTGGGAGCTGTCCGGGGACACCTCGGACGGTGAACTGATCAAGGCGATCAACTAGCCCTACAGCCAACCCCTCACAGGCTCCCCTGGCCGCACGCGCGCGTACGTGCGCGTGGTCAGGGGAGCACCGGCGCGGGGTAGGAGGGTTCGAACTCCTCGATCACGCGCAGGGTTTCGCCGAGCGTGCGCACCAACAGGGCGCGCACGGCGTCCCGTTCGAGCTCGCGGTGGCCGATCCAGTCGAGCGTGATGCCCTCGACGCTGCACAGCCAGCCGAGCAGCGCGGTCCGCGGGAGCCGTGGCACCCACGAAGTCCCGTACGCGGCCCGGGCGATGGTGTCGATCAGCGCGTCGCGCACCCCGTCCCTGATGGCCTGCACCTGGGTGTCGAACCCCACGCCACCCGTGACGATGGTGCGGTACGCCGCCTGGTTCCGCTCCGCGTAGCGCAGATAGCCCTCCACCGTGCGGTGCACCCGGTCCACGGGGGCGAGGTCTCCGACGCTGCTCGCGCCGTCGACGAGTTCGCCGACGGACTCCTCGATGATCGCCAGGTAGTAGCCGCGCTTGGAGTCGAAGTAGTAGTAGATCAACCCCTTGGCCACGCCCGCGTGCTGCGCGATGTCGTCCATGGACAGCGCGTCGTAGGACGTGTCGGCGAACAACTTCCGTCCGATGGCGATGAGTTCGGCGCGTCGGGTGGCGGAGCGTTCGCTGCCGCGCACCCGCTGGTGGCTAGTGTTCAATTCCGGCCCTGGTCTCGGACTCCGTGCGAATGCCGCAGTATGGCACTTCCCGGGGTGTCCGCACGCCTGCGCGGTGGGAGCCGTAGTGGTGCGTGTCACATCGCGGTGGGCGACGGGCCGGTCACATCAGGCCGAGCTGTGTGACGAGCATCGCGAGGACCACGACGAAGGTCCAGCCCAGGACGTGTTCGAGGATCTTCGGCCCGTTGTCCTCGGGCCCGCCGGTGCGGGTGCGCGTAGCGGCGGTGGAAGCGGTGGCGGAATGTGCGGTCATGGATCTCTCGCTCGGGTCGCGGTGCTGGTCCTGGCTCCCCCGGCTGCGCCCCGGGCCCGACAGACCCAGCCCCCTGCGGCGCCTTCTCCACCATGCCATCGGATCGCCGACCCGCCGCCGAGACCTTGGTCACGTACAACCGGGCCGCCGTGTCGTGCGTCCCATACAGCGACGCGTTCCGTCCGACCGGAAGGTTCTCGATGAGTACGTACCGGACACCACGCCGCAGAACCCGTCTCGTCCTCGCCGCGGCCATCACCGTCACCGCGGCGCTGACCGGCCCGGCGGCCGTCTCCCGGGCGGCCACCGACACGCCGACGCCGGGTGCCGCGGGACTCGGCGACCCGATGTTCCCGCTCGACGGGAACGGGGGCTACACCGTGCGCCACTACACGCTGGACTTCGACTGGCAGGCGCCGAGGACCCCGTTCGCCGCCTCCACCACCGTCAAGGCCACGGCGACGCAGGCGCTGTCCCGCTTCGACCTCGACTTCGCCGGGAACGAGCTGCACTCGGTGACCGTGAACGGCCGCGCCGCGCAGACCCGGCGCGAGGGCGACGAGCTGATCGTCACGCCCACCTCGCCGATCCCCAAGGGCAGCGCCTTCACCGTGAAGGTCGCGTACACCGCCGACCCGACGCAGGTGCGCCACCGCGACGACGCGATCGAGGACTACGGCTGGATCCCGACGCCCGACGGGACGGTCCTGTATCCGCAGCCGAACGGCGCCAAGATGATCTTCCCGGCCAATGACCACCCGAGCCGGCGCGCCCCCTTCACGTTCCGCGTGACGACCCCGGCCGACCGGACGGCCGTCGCGAACGGGCGCCTCGTCGACCGCATCGAGCGCAGCGACGGGCGGGTCCGCTGGACGTACGACTCCGAGCAGCCGATCGCGACGCAGCTGGTCCAACTGGCCATCGGTGACTTCACGTTGATCGACAGCAAGGGCCCGGGCGGGCTGCCGCTGCGCGATGTCGTGCCGGACGCGCTCGTGGCGCCGACCAAGCAGTACCGCGACCTGACGCCCGATCATCTGGCCTGGCTCCAGCAGAAGTTGGGGCCCTATCCGTTCAACCGGTACGGCGTCCTCGTCGGCGACACCGACCTCGGCGTCGCCCTGGAGACACAGACCCTCTCGCTCGTCCCGAAGGCGGACCTGCTCGGCACCAAGGTCGACGCCGAGCGCAATCTCGTCCACGAGCTGGTCCACCAGTGGCTCGGCGACAGCGTCGGCATCGCCACCTGGTCCGACCTGTGGCTGAGCGAGGGCCACGCCCGCTTCTACGAGCGCTGGTACTCCGAGGAGCACGGCGGCGACAGCTTCGAGGCCGCGATGAGGACGGCGTACGAGAACCACGACCAGTGGCGCCACGACGCCGGCGCCCCCGCCGAGCCCACCGAGCCGAACCTCTTCAAGCGGATGCGCTACGACGGCTCGGCGCTCGTCCTGTACGCGCTGCGCGAGCAGGTCGGCGCGGAGACGTTCGCGAGGATCGAACGAGCGTGGGTCACGCAGTACCGGGGGAAGACCGCGTCGACGGCCGACTACATCGCACTCGCCTCGAAGGTCGCGGGCCACGACCTGAAGGGCTTCCTGCGCCCGTGGCTGTACGGCTCCAAGACCCCGCCGATGCCGGGCCACCCCGACTGGGTGGTGAACCCGGTCGTCACCGGCTGACCCGCGTCACCGGCCGGCGACCCGCTCGTACACGACCCCGAAGTCCGTCTGCCACGCCTCTCCGTCCTTCGACGCCTCCCAGGCGCCCGTGAGCGTGTCCCCCGACGCGTCGAACCGGGCGGAGAAGCGCTGGTGGAAGTCCGGGGCCGCCCGCCAGATCCGCAGCTCCCCGTCGGCCAGGCGCAGCCCGTACACGCGCGAGACGCCGCGCCCGTCGGCGTAGAGCATCGTGAAGTGCCCGGCAGCGTCGTCGTATCCGATGTAGGCGACGGTCGGGAACGGGTGGTGTTCGCGCCAGCCCTCCGGCAGGGCGGCCGCGGTGTCCGGCGCGAGGTCGGCGCGCTGCACGAGGAAGCCGCCGTCGGGCGTGCGCGCGTACGAGGTCGGGATCGGTCCGATCCGGCCACCGGGAGCGCCCTCGACGAGGGCCCACTGCCGCCACTCGCCGAGGAGCGGGTCCAGCGTGCTCAGGGCCGGGTGGTTCGTGTTCTGCTGCCGCATGGCGTCTCCGTGGTCTCCTCATAGGGATGCACAGGGGTGCACCGGGATGCACAGGGGTGTGCCGGGGTGCCCCTTCACATGAGGAGACCACGGTGGGCGGCCCGATTCATCGGTCCGCGGGGCGGTCAGCGCACGCCCACCGCCGCCAGCGCCTTGCGCTGCTTCTCGGTCGGGGCGGCCGGGAAGTACAGGTAGCAGACGCCGCCGGTGCCGGAGACGACCTTGCCGTCGGCGTTGTAGCGCTTCGTTCGGAGCCAGATGTTCTCCCACTCGCGCCTCTTGTAGACGCGGCGGACCGCGGCGTCGCTGGGTGAGGCCGGGTCGTTCGCGATGACGTCGCCGCCGGCGGTGAAGCCGATGACCGTCATCAGGTGTCCCGAGGTGCCGTAGCCCGCGCCGGTCAGCTCCTCCTTAAGGAACGACTGGGACGTTATGGCCGGGATACCGGCCGCGATCAGCTTCTCCAGGTCGGCGAGGGAAGAGAGGCGGGTGACGACGCCCTGAAGGTCCTTGTACGTCGCCGCGTACGCCGCGTTGAACGGCCAGTTGCCGCATCCCTCGTACTGGTAGTCATACGTATAACGCGCCGCGTGGCAGACCTGCGGATCGGCGTACGAGGGGTCCACCCAGGCGAGCTGCTCGGCCGTCGGCTTGCGACCCCAGTACTCGATGATCATCTGCGAGGACGTGGGGCTGCACCAGGCCTCTCCCCCGTTGTCGTACTCGGGGTACTGGCCAACGTGGATGTTCTGCGAGTAGCGCGGGACCTTCAGCTCCTTGGCGAGACCCGGCGTGGACGCGGGCACCGTGAAGCGGTCGGGGACATCCGAACCCATGGCGCCCAGGCGCCACACCGTGGGCGCCGCCTTCGAACCCGGCGCGCGCAGCAGTGTCAGGCGCAGCCGGTACGAGACCAGGCGCAGGCCCGAGGCCGCGTCGTCGATGGAGAACGTGTCCGTCCAGATGCTCGACTTCCCGTCCGACTGGTCGTCCACGGACGTGCGGCGGATGTCGGCGTCCTTGTCGTCGCCCGCCGTCCAGCGGCCCATGACGTACCAGGGGGTCGTGGCGCCGTCCGTGTAGGTGCCCTGGAGTTCGATCTGGATCCAGGTGCCCTTCGGGGTGCGCGCGTTCCAGGACGCGATGACCTCGGTGGCGGGGACCGAGAGCGCGTGGACCGGGGAGAGCCACTCGGCGTACTCCCACTGGGCCGTCTTGTTCAGGTGCGGATCCTTGTACGTTCTCGTGCCGGCGGGCGCGCCGATCGTCACGCCGGGGCGCGCGCCGCTCACGACGCGCGTGCCGTGCGCGGTGCCGGAGTGCCAGTCGACGGACGTCGTCCAGGTGCGGTTGTCCACGAGGCGGGTCGCGGCCTTCTTCTGTGTGAGCTGTGCGGATTCCCGGGCGCCGGTGGCGGCGCGCGCGGAGCCCGTCGCGGCCGTCGTGGCGAGCGCGGCGCCCGCGGCCGCCGCGAGAACGGTTCTCCGGGAGAGCGGGGACGGGGTTTCGGGTCGGGTCATCGGCTGATCCCTCGGTCGTCGGTTCTGACAAACGTGGCGGACGTGACGGAGACGGAGACTGACGTGACAGAGTGCGCCAACTATGGCCGCCGGGGCGGGATTTCCACCAGCGTTTCGCAGCGGGGCACCGGCACGAATATTGGTCTTCACCACTGGCATGACCTGCGGCGGCGCGCGCGAAACCGATCCGGGCGGCGTCGTACCCTTGCGGCCGTGAGCTACCACCATGTGCCCCTCGCCGACTGCGCCGACCGGATCCGCCGGCTGCCGCCCTCCTGCGGCCCCGTGCGGCTCGTCGGCGTCGACGGGCACGCGGGTTCCGGCAAGTCGACCTTCGCGGTGCGGCTCGCGGAGGCGCTCGGCGGGGCGCCCGTCCTGCGGCTCGACGACCTCGCGAGCCACGACGCGCTCTTCGGCTGGACCGAGCGGCTGCGCACCCAGGTCCTCGCCCCGCTCTCCCGCGGCGCGACCGCGCGCTACGAGACGTACGACTGGCACGCCCGCCGCTACACCGCCGTGCGCGAACTGCCGGTCGCGGATGTCGTCCTGATCGAGGGCGTCGGGGCGGGCCGGAGCGAACTTCGGCCGGAACTCGCGATGTTGCTGTGGCTCGACATGCCCCGCGAGGCGGCGTGGGCACGGGGGCGGGCGCGGGACGGCGAGGCGCAACGAGAGTTCTGGGACGGCTGGATCCCAGCGGAGCAAAAGCACTTCAAAGAGAACCCTTCCCTCCCCTTCGCACACCTTTTGGTACGCGAGTGTCCGGAGGGATATGAGATGCGGGAAGGGCCTGATGGGATCCCACCCTTGAACGAGACCATCACTCACAGTGATGGACCGCCAGCGGTCCGGTGAACCTGTGGAAACGGCCTTCCGCCACTTTCCGCGAGAGCTCCAACTCTGCTTGACCGAGGGGCCGTACAGGACTTACGTTCTCAATGTGCGGCCTTTCGGGACCGCCTACAGACGCGAAGCCCCCGGTTGTTCCCCCGTGATCGGGGGCTTCGTTCTGCCCTCAACGCCCCTTCTCGAGCGCACCGAGGCGCCTTCCGCTCACCCTGGGTCACCATCCGGAACCACGCCCACCTGCGCCGAATCCCCCCGCCCGGACCCCGATCCGACCGGGTTGCGCCCTACGGCCGAGCTCGCCCCCGCAGGTACGATGCCCTCGGTGCGGTCTACGGACGGCTCGCTGTCCGCATCGTGACAACTCCCGTCCATGACAGAGCGGTTCATCGGGGGCACGGTTTGTGGGGGACGTGATGGACTTCGGCACCGGTGCACAGGCCGGCCCGGCCGACCTCGCCTGGCTGCGAGGCGTCGACGCCTACACCATGGGTGCGTATCCGCAGGCGGAGGACGAATTCCGCACGGCGGTACGGATGGACCCTGGGATGGCCGACGGCTGGCTCGGGCTGCACGCCCTGCGCGTCGACACGACGACGGCGCTGCTGCGCATGTTCCGGCACCGCGACCGGTTCGGCGAGCAGCGCATGCGCCACAGGCGCACACTCAACTCCTGGTACTGGCTTGGCTGGTGGGTACAGCCGGTGCTCGAGCACCCGCGCGACCTGCTGCTCGCGCACGCCTCGCACTGGCTGGACGGGCGCCATGTCCCGGACCTCGACCGGGCGTTGGCCACCCTGCCCCCGTTCGACGCGGATCCACAGGTGCGGTTCCTGCACGCCTGCCGCTCGTACCTCGTGAAGGACTGGGATCAACTGGTCCGGCACACCGACCCGTTGACCGACGACCCGATGCTCGGCATCGAGGCCGGTCTCTTCGGCGGCATGGCCCGGGTGCGCCTGGAGATGTACGGGCAGGCGGAACCACTGCTCTCCTCGGCCCTGATGCGCTGTCGCAGCGAGCAGCCGCAGCGCAAGGAGCTGCGCTACTGGCTGGCCAGGGCCCATGAGGGCACCGGGCGTTCGGCGGCCGCGCTCCCTCTGTACCGGGCTGTGCACCGGGTCGACCCTGCTTTCATGGACACCTCCGCGCGGCTCGCGGCGATCGCCGAGGGGGACGGGTACGGGGACTTCGGCGACGGGTCGGACCTCGCGCCCCTGTCCATGACGGGATATCAGGACGGGCCCGACGGTGACATGGGCGATCCGCTGTACGAGAGTGACGGGCGGGATCTGAAGGTCACCGACCCCGATCTGCCGCCTCCCGGCGGCTCGGCCGCCGATGACGCCGACATGGTGCGGGAGAAGGCCGTGGTGCCGGTGCCCGCGCCGCCGCCGGCCAGCAGCACGGATCCGGTGCTCCTGGAGGAGGCGCTCAGCGAGCTGGAGCGGATGGTGGGCCTGGAGCCCGTGAAGCGCCAAGTGAAGGCGCTGTCCGCCCAGTTGAACATGGCGCGGCTGCGGTCCGGGCAGGGGCTTCCGGTCCAGCCGCCGAAGCGGCACTTCGTGTTCTCGGGGCCCTCGGGCACGGGCAAGACGACCGTGGCGCGGATTCTTGGGCGGGTCTTCTACGCGCTCGGGCTGCTGGGCGGCGACCATTTGGTCGAGGCGCAGCGGGCGGACCTGGTGGGCGAGTATCTGGGCCAGACGGCCGTGAAGGCGAACGAACTCATCGACTCGGCGCTCGGTGGCGTGCTGTTCGTCGACGAGGCGTACGCGCTGTCCAACTCCGGCTACGGGAAGGGCGACGCGTACGGCGACGAGGCGCTTCAGGTGCTGCTGAAGCGGGCGGAGGACAACCGGGATCACCTCGTGGTGATCCTCGCCGGGTACCCGGAGGGCATGGACCGGCTGCTCGCCGCCAACCCCGGGCTCTCGTCGCGGTTCACGACGCGGGTCGACTTCCCTTCGTACCGGCCGCTCGAACTCACCTCCATCGGCGAGGTGTTGGCCGCGGAGAACGGGGACGTGTGGGACGAGGAGGCGCGGGACGAGCTCCGCTCGATCGCCGGGCATGTGGTGGACCAGGGGTGGATCGACGAGCTCGGGAACGGGCGGTTCCTGCGGACGCTGTACGAGAAGTCGTGTGCGTATCGCGATCTGCGGTTGACCGGGTATGCGGTGGAGCCCACTCGGGATGACCTGGCGACGTTGCGGTTGCCGGATCTGATGCAGGCGTATGGCGAGGTGTTGTCGGGGCGGGGGCCGTCCGCCGGGTGACGCGGTGGCGGACGGCTCCCGCCCGGAAAGGCTGGGGCTCTGCCCCCTACCCCGCTGCTCAATCGCCGCAGGGGCTCAATATGCCGAACCGGACTTGACGGAAAATTACGCCAGCGCCCCCTCGCGCCTTCGGGCCTCCGGGACGCGTGGGCTCTCGCGGTGGGCCGGGTCGCGGACCTCGCCGACCAGGAGTTCCAGTACGTCCTCCAGGGCCACCAGGCCGAGTACGCGGCCGGAGGCGTCCGCGACCTGGGCCAGGTGGGTGGCGGCGCGGCGCATCACCGTGAGGGCGTCGTCCAGCGGGAGTTCGGCCCGCAGCGTGGCCATGGGGCGCCAGAGCTGCTGCGGCACCGCACGGTCCGTGTCGGGGCCGTCGATCAGGTCGAGGACGTCCTTGACGTGGAGGTAGCCCATGAACGCGCCGTCGTCGGAGCAGAGCGGGAAGCGCGAGTAGCCCGTGCGGGCCGTGAGTCCGATGATCTCGGCCGGGGTGACCGCGGGGCCGACCGTCACCAGGGAGGCGCGGTCGATCAGGACGTCCGTCACCGGGCGGGAGCCCAGTTCCAGGGCGTCCTCCAGGCGCTCCTGCTCCTCGGGGGCGAGGAGACCCGCCTGGCCCGAGTCCTCCACGAGCCGGTTGAGCTGCTCGCTCGTGAAGACCGCCTCCACCTCGTCCTTGGGCTCGACCCGGAAGGCCTTCAGGATCAGGCGGGCGCAGGCACCGAGCGCGATCGTGACCGGCTTGCAGAGGCGGGCGAAGGCGACGAGGCCGGGGCTGAACCACAGCGCCGTCTTCTCCGGCGCCGCCATCGCCAGGTTCTTCGGGACCATCTCGCCGATGACGAGGTGGAAGAAGACCACGGCCGCGAGCGCGATCGCGTACCCGAGGGGGTGGATCATGCCGTGCGGGACGTGGGCCGCCTCGAAGACGGGCTCCAGGAGGTGGGCCACGGTCGGTTCGGCCACCGCGCCGAGTGTCAGCGAGCAGACGGTGATGCCGAACTGGGCCGCCGCCATCATCTGCGGCAGGTGCTCGAGGCCGTACAGGACCTGCTTGGCCCGCTTGCCGGGGATGGGTTCGATCTGGCTTCGGCGGACCGACACGAGAGCGAACTCCGCGCCGACGAAGAAGCCGTTGGCGAGGACCAGCAGGGCCGCGAAGACGAGTTGCAGCGCGCTCATCGGGCCGCCTCCAGGACGGGCGTGGGCGCGTCGGCGGTCTTCACGATGCGAACGCGCTCTGCCCTGTAGTGGTCCACCGCTCGCACCGACAGGCGCCAGCCCGGGAGTTCGGCCTTGTCGCCGGGGGCCGGGATGCGGCCCAGGAGGTCGGCGACGAGCCCCGCCACCGTCTCGTACGGGCCCTCGGGGACATCGAGGCCTATGCGGCGCAGGATGTCGACGCGGCAGCTGCCGTCGGCCTCCCAGGCGGGACGGCCGTCCTCGGGCGGGGCGACCGCCAGTTCGGGAAGGTCGAGGCCGTCGTGCTCGTCGCGGACCTCGCCGACGAGCTCCTCCACGATGTCCTCCAGGGTGACGACCCCGGCCGTGCCGCCGTACTCGTCGACGACGACGGCGATCGGCTGCTCGCTGCGCAACCGGGCCAGCAAGGGCTGTACGGGGAGGGTCTCGGGGACGAGCAGCGGGGGTTGCGCGATGCGGCCGACCGGCGTGCGCAGCCGCTCGTGCGCGGGCATCGCGAGGGCGTCCTTCAGGTGGACCATGCCGATGATCTCGTCGATCCGCTCCCGGTAGACCGGGAAGCGGGACAGGCCCGTGGCGCGGGTCAGGTTGACCACGTCCTCGGCGGTCGCGGACGACTGCAGCGCGCTGACCTTCACGCGCGGCGTCATGACGTGCTGCGCGGTCAGCTCGGCGAGCGACAGGGTCCGTACGAAGAGGTCGGCCGTGTCCTGTTCCAGGGCGCCCGCCTGCGCGGAGTGCCGGGCCAGGGAGACGAGTTCGCCGGGCGTGCGGGCCGAGGCCAGCTCGTCGGCGGGTTCGACGCCGAGGGCGCGGACGAGGCGGTTCGCCACGGCGTTGAGCAGGGCGATGACCGGCCGGAACAGGCGGGAGAAGGCGTGCTGCGGGCCGGCCACGAAGCGGGCGACCTGGAGCGGCTTCGACACCGCCCAGTTCTTCGGCACGAGTTCGCCGACCACCATCTGCACGGCGGCGGCGAGCAGCATGCCGACGACGACCGCGATGCCGCCCGCGGCGCCGTCGGGGATGCCGACGGCGGTGAAGGGGCCGTGCAGCAGCTCGGCGAGGGCCGGTTCGGCGAGCATGCCGACGACCAGTGAGGTGATGGTGATGCCGAGCTGGGTGCCGGAGAGCTGGAAGGAGAGCTGCTTGAGGGCATTCACGACCGTGCGGGCGCGCTTGTCGCCCGCGGCCGCGGCCTTCTCGGCGTCGGGGCGTTCCACGGTGACGAGGCCGAATTCGGCCGCCACGAAGAAGCCGTTGGCGAGGATCAGGAGGAAGGCTGCCGCAAGGAGCAGCAACGGGGTGGTCATGCCGCCGCCTCCGGGGACGTGTGCGCGCGGGGCGCGCCATGTCGGGAGGGGGCGGCGCAGGTACTACCGGACGATCCGTCCATCGCTGGAGGGAGTCACTCCTCGGTTCGCAGGAGCCCTTGGCTCCGCCGGTTTGGCGGGTAAGGGCGGGGCGGCACTTGTGGCGCGCCCCGGGACCAGGTTAATCAAGCCGGGGGGCGATGTGTCAGGGGCTGCTCGTCCCGGAGTCGGCGGCGCCGGGGTTGACGTCTCGGGGCTCCGCCCCGGACCCCGCGCCTCAATCGCCGGCGGGGCTTGACTGGTGTGCCGCTTCCGTCAGGGCGCGGAGCGCCTCTGCGTCGCGGATTGCGGCGGTCTTGGCCATGCCGGGCTGGATGCCCATCGCGGCCATGCTGGTGCCGTCGGTGAGGTCGAGGAAGACCCAGGGGTCGCCGGGGCGCAGGTTGACCTGGACGATCTCCGCCCAGGAGAGCCGGCGGCTGCGCGCCACGTTGACCACCGTGACGCCCTCGGTGTCGGCGACGACCTTGGGACGGGCCAGCAGCCAGAGCACGCCCCAGAACAGCGCCCCGGTGAAGACGAAGCTGACCTTCTCCCCCGGGCTCAGGCCGCCGAGCAGCAGCGCGACGATCGTGATCACCACGAAGGACGCGGCGCCGAGCGTGTGCAGGACCGCGCGGGTGCGGCCCGGCCGGAAGGTGACGGGCAGGCTGGGCTGGTCGGACATGGTCGACGTCCTCAGAGGCGGCAGGCGTGGATGGCCGTGGTGAGGATGGCCCGCGCGCCGAGGGCGTACAGGTCGTCCATGATGCGCTGCGCGCCCTTGGCCGGGACCATCGCGCGGACGGCGACCCAGCCCTCGTTGTGCAGCGGGGAGACGGTCGGCGACTCCAGGCCGGGCGTGAGCGCGACGGCCTTCTCCAGGTGCTCGGCGCGGCAGTCGTAGTCCATCATCACGTACGTCCGGGCGACGAGGACGCCCTGGAGGCGGCGCAGGAACTGCTGCACCTTGGGGTCGTCCGTCGTCTCGCCCTTGCGGCGGATGACGCAGGCCTCGGAGCGCATGATCGGCTCGCCGAAGACCTCCAGGCCGGCGTTGCGCAGCGACGTACCCGTCTCGACGACGTCCGCGATGGCCTCGGCGACGCCGAGCTCGATGGCGGTCTCGACGGCGCCGTCGAGGTGCACGACGTTGGCCTCCACGCCGCGCTCGGCGAGGTACTTGCCGACGATGCCCTCGTAGGAGGTGGCGATCGTCTTGCCCGCGAGGTCCGCGATGTCCTTGACCGCGCCCGGACGCGACGCGAAGCGGAAGGTGGAGCGGGCGAAGCCGAGCGGCAGGATCGTCTCGGCCTCGGCGCCGGAGTCGATCAGCAGGTCCTCGCCGGTGATGCCGATGTCGAGCTTGCCCGAGGACACGTAGATCGCGATGTCCTTGGGACGCAGGTAGAAGAACTCGACCTCGTTGTCCGGGTCGACCGTGACGAGTTCCTTGGACTCCTTGCGCTGCCGGTATCCGGCCTCATGCAGCATGTCCGACGCAGGCCCTGAGAGTGAACCCTTGTTGGGGACGGCGATGCGCAGCATGAGGTCGGATTCCTTTGCGTAAGGGGTGAGTTGCGGATGGGGTGGTCGGTACGCGGGCTTAAAGGTGCGCGTACACGTCGTCGAGGGAGATGCCGCGGGCGACCATCATCACCTGCACGTGGTAGAGCAGCTGCGAGATCTCCTCGGCGGCTGCCTCCTTGCCCTCGTGCTCGGCGGCCATCCAGACTTCGGCGGCCTCCTCGACGACCTTCTTGCCGATGGCATGGACGCCCTTGCCGACCAGTTCAGCGGTGCGGGAAGTGGCGGGGTCGCCGTTGGCTGCCTTGTGCTGGAGCTCGGTGAAGAGCTCCTCGAACGTCTTATTGGACATGGTGGCGTCTACTTTACGCGTCCCGGGCCGGGCCTCAGCGCCAGGGCTCGGCGATCGTGCGGAGCGTGGTCGCGGTGGCGACGGCCGCGGTGACCGCCTCGTGCCCCTTGTCCTCGTTGGAGCCCTCGATGCCGGCCCTGTCGAGCGCCTGCTCCTCGGTGTCGCAGGTCAGGACGCCGAAGCCGATGGGGACGCCGGTGTCGACGGTGACCTGGGTGAGCCCGTTCGTCACGCCCTGGCAGACGTACTCGAAGTGCGGGGTGCCGCCGCGGATGACGACGCCGAGCGCGACGATCGCGTCGTAGCCGCGGCCCGCGAGGACCTTCGCGACGACCGGCAGCTCGAAGCTGCCGGGGACGCGCAGCAAGGTGGGCTCGCTGATGCCCAGCTCGTTCAGGGCGCGCAGGGCGCCGTCCACGAGTCCGTCCATGACCTGCTCGTGCCACTGGGCCGCGATGACGGCCACGCGCAGGTCGCCGCAGTTCTTCACGCTCAGTTCGGGTGCACCCTTGCCGCTCACGCGCTTCTCCTCGTACGTACGTCGTTCGAAATGGGGTTACTGGTTGTTGCAGGCGGACGTCCGCGGGGCGTCCAGCCAGGGCAGGTCGTGGCCCATGCGGTCCCGCTTGGTGCGCAGGTAGCGCAGGTTGTGCTCGCCCGCCGTGACGGGCATCGGCTCCCGCTCGGTGACCTTGAGGCCGTGGCGGGTGAGGGCCTCGGTCTTGTCGGGGTTGTTGGTCATCAGGCGCAGGCTGCGCACGCCGAGATCGCCGAGGATCTGGGCGCCGGCCGCGTAGTCGCGGGCGTCGGCGGGCAGGCCGAGTTCCAGGTTGGCGTCGAGGGTGTCGCGGCCCTGCTCCTGGAGCTCGTACGCGCGCAGCTTGGAGACGAGGCCGATGCCGCGGCCCTCGTGTCCGCGCAGGTAGACGACGACGCCGCGGCCCTCCTCGACGATGCGGCGCATGGATTCCTCCAGCTGGGGGCCGCAGTCGCAGCGCAGCGAGTGGAACACGTCGCCGGTCAGGCACTCGGAGTGGATCCGGGCGAGGACCTCCTCGCCGTCGCCGACCTCGCCGTGCACGAGGGCGACGTGCTCGACACCGTCGACCGTGGAGCGGTAGCCGTACGCCGTGAACTCACCGAAGGCGGTGGGGAGTTGGACGGTCGCCGCGCGCTTGACGGTGGGCTCGGAACTGCGGCGGTAGTCGATCAGGTCCTTGATGGAGATGATCGTCAGGCCGTGCCTGCGGGCGAACGGGACGAGCTCGGGCAGGCGCAGCATCACGCCGTCCTCGCCCGCGATCTCCACGATGGCGCCGGCCGGGCGCAGGCCCGCGAGCCGCGCGAGGTCGACGGCGGCCTCGGTGTGGCCGTCGCGGACCAGGACGCCGCCCTCCTTGGCGCGCAGCGGGAAGATGTGTCCTGGGCGCACGAAGTCGCCGGGCTCGCTGCTTCCCGAGGCGAGGAGCCGGAGCGTGGCCGCGCGGTCGGCCGCGGAGATGCCGGTCGTCACGCCGTGCGCGCCGGAGGCGTCGACGGAGACGGTGAACGCGGTCTGCATCGACTCGGTGTTCTGGCCGACCATCTGCGGCAGCTCGAGCCGGTCGAGCTCGGGGCCCTCCATGGGGGCGCAGATCAGGCCGCGGCACTCGCTCATCATGAAGGCGACGATCTCGGGCGTGATCTTCTCGGCGGCGACGACGAGGTCGCCCTCGTTCTCCCGGTCCTCGTCGTCGACGACCACGACGGGGCGGCCCGCGGCGATGTCGCGGACGGCCATCTCGACCGGGTCGAGGCTCAGGTCCTCGACCTCGTACAGGTGCGGTGCCGTGCTCATGCGCGGGCTCCTTCCAGGGCCGGGGCGGTGGAAGCGGCCGCGCGGGAGCGCAGCCACCAGTCGCGCATGCCCCACAGGACGAGCGCGCCGTAGATGACGTAGACGAAGCCGGAGAAGGCGAAGCCGTTGGCGAAGTTCAGGGGGACGCCGACGAGGTCGACGAGCAGCCAGGCGAACCAGAACTCGACCATGCCGCGGGCCTGGGCGTACATCGCGACGACGGTGCCGACGAAGATGTACGCGTCCGGCCACGGGTCCCAGGACAGCGTCGGGAACGCGGTGAACAGGCCGCCCACGGCGAGCGTGCCGACGGCGGCGGCGCCCACCAGGTAGCCGCGCTCGCGCCAGGTGGCGAAGCGGACCGCGATGGAGCCGTCCTGCGCCTGGCCCTTGCCGCGGTTCCACTGCCACCAGCCGTAGAGGGCGACGACGATGACGACGAGCTGCTTGCCGGCGCTGCCCGAGAGGTGGGCGGTGGCGAAGGCGGTGAGCAGGATCGCGCCGGATATCAGCTGGGCGGGCCAGGTCCAGATGGAGCGGCGCCAGCCGAGCGCGAGGGCGATGAGACCGATCGTGTTGCCGATCATGTCGGACCAGAGGATGTGCTGGCCGAAGATCGTGAACGCCTCGGTGTTGAGCCAGTTCACCGCGCACCGCCCTGCGAACCGTTGGAAGCGATCCGGTCACCGAGCATCCGCTCCACGTACTTCGCGATGATGTCGACCTCGAGGTTCACCGGGTCGCCGGCCTGCTTCACGCCGAGCGTGGTCAGGGCGAGGGTGGTGGGGATGAGGCTGATGGTGAAGTAGTCGTCGGCGGCCTCGACGACGGTCAGGCTCACGCCGTCGACGGTGATCGAGCCCTTCTCGACGACGTAGCGGGACAGCTCGGCAGGCAGCGAGATCTTGACGATCTCCCAGTGCTCGGAGGGGGTCCGCTCGACGATCGTGCCCGTGCCGTCGACGTGGCCCTGCACGACGTGCCCGCCGAAGCGGCCGTCGGCGACCATCGGCCTTTCGAGATTGACGCGGGAGCCCGTGGCGAGTGCGCCGAGGCTGGAGCGCTTGAGGGTCTCGGCCATGACGTCGGCGGTGAACTCGTCGTTCTCGTGCTCGACGACGGTGAGGCACACGCCGTTGACCGCGATGGAGTCCCCGTGTTTGGCGCCGTCCGTGACGACGGGGCCGCGCACACGGAAGCGACAGGCGTCATCGAGATTCTCGACGGCGGTGATCTCGCCCAGCTCTTCGACGATTCCGGTGAACACTTCCCGGGTCCTCCCTTTACGGGCCTGGACTCCGGGGCACTGTCGTACGACGACGACAGAACGTACGGACTGCGACACCTGTGGCTACGCCGCGGTCGACACCGGTCCCCTGGGGAACCGCTGAAACAGCCGGCGACGCGCACTCACGTGCCCGCCCGCCGCGCACTGCCTCCCATCCGGACTTTAACCGTCGGTCCAGGAATTTCACCTGGTCAACCGGCCACAGGATCGTGACCGGGTCGCGGACTGTAACCGCCGGTTCGGACTTTCACCGACCCCGGAGTGCGCTGCTTCTGGTACAGAGCCAGTCTGCCACGTCTCCCCGACGTGCACGCATGCGAATGCTGTGGGCTGACTCACAGGCCGCGACGCTGGTTTCCGCCCGCCGGCGGGAATACGACGCCGCTCCGGCAGGCGCCGTTCTGGCAGGCTGAGGGCGTGACCAGCACGCATTCCACCGAACACGCGGCCCGCGCCGCCGAGTTCGAGAACCACAGGGCCCGGATGTTCGGGCTCGCCTACCGGATGCTCGGCTCCGCCGAGGAGGCCGAGGACGCGGTGCAGGACGCGTATCTGCGGTTCGGTGCCACGGAGCCGGGGGCCGTCGAGCACGTCGGCGCCTGGCTCGCCAAGGTCGTCACGAACCTCTGTCTGAACCGTCTCTCGTCGGCCCGCGTCCAGCGGGAGCAGTACGCGGGCCCCTGGCTGCCCGAACCCGTCCTTACCTCGGACGGCGCCCTCGGTCCGCTCGAGTCGGCCGAGCGGCTGGACTCGGTGTCGTGCGCACTGCTCGTACTTCTGGAGCGCCTCACACCGACCGAGCGGGCGGTGTACGTGCTGCGGGAGGCCTTCGCGTACGGGTATCGGGAGATCGCCGGGGTGCTCGACCTCGGCGAGGCCAACTGCCGCCAGCTGTACCGGCGGGCGACGGCGCGCATCGCGGAGCCCGCCGCGCGGTTCGAGCCGTCCGAGCGGGTGCGGCGCGAGCTGGTGGAGGCGTTCGTCGGGGCGGCGCGCGAGGGCGATCTGGCGGGCCTGGAGAAGATCCTCGCCACGGATGTGCAGTGGTGGGGCGACGGCGGCGGCAAGGTCACGGCGGCCCGCAAGGCGGTCGAGGGCCGCGAGAAGGTGCTGCGGTTCCTGGAGGGCATCGCGGAGAAGTATCTGGTGGGCGTCGAGCTGCTCGTGGAGGAGATCAACGGGGAGCCGGGGATCGTCGTGCGGCAGCCGGACGGGAGCCTGTTCGCGGTGGTGTGTTTCGAGGTACGGGAAGGGCGCGTTTCGGTGGGGCGGACGATCCTGAATCCGGACAAGCTGAGGTTCGTGTCCCGTCAGCTGGGCGCGGTCGCGTAGGGCTGTCACATTCGCGCGGCCGTCACATTCGCGCGGCTGTCACATTCGCGCGGCTGTCACATTCGCGCGGCCCCGCCGGTTCTCAGCTGACGACGGGCGTTCCGCAGGGGGACGCCCGGTTGCGAAGGAGCTGAGACGGCGATGACCACGATCCTGGTGACCGGCGGAACCGGAACGCTCGGCCGGCTCGTCACCGAGCGGCTGCGCGGGGCGGGGCACGAGGTGCGGGTGCTGAGCAGGCACAGCGAGCCGTACGCCGTGGACCTGCGCGAGGGCGGGCCCGCGCTCGACCGGGCCGTGACCGGCGTGGACACGATCGTGCACTGCGCGACGACGCAGACCGGCGGCGACGAGAAGGCTGCAGCCCGGTTGGTGGAGGCGGCGCGGCGGGCGGATGTGCCGCACCTGCTCTACATCTCGATCGTCGGGGTGGACGAGGTTCCGTTCCCCTACTACAAGGCGAAGCTCGCGGTGGAGCGGCTCGTCGAGGAGTCGGGGCTCGGGTGGACGGTGCTGCGGGCGACGCAGTTCCACGATCTGGTGGCGACGATCGTGCGGGTCGCGGCGAAGCTGCCGGTGGTGCTGTTGCCCGCCGGTGTGAGCGATCAGCCGATCGAGGTGGGCGAAGTGGCGGACCGGCTGGCCGAGTTGGCGGTGTCGCCTCCGGCGGGGCGGGTCGAGGACATGGGCGGGCCCGAGGTTCTTACGTTCCCGGATCTTGCGCGTACGTATCTCAAGGCGGCGGGGAAGCGGCGCCCGGTCGTGTCGGTGCCGCTGGCCGGGAAGGCGTATCGGGCGTTTCGGGCGGGCGGACATCTCGCTCCGCGGGAGGCGGTCGGGAAGGTGACGTTCGCGGAGTATCTCGCTCGGCGTTGACCGGTCCTGCGCCTCGGGGCTCCGCCCCGGACCCCGCCGGCTCTCGTCCGAAGGCGGGGCTCGAATTACCCACCGGACTCGCCGCTCCATCGCGGGTAGACGGCCTCCTGGGCCGTCTCCCGCGCCACCAGCAGCGCGCCCCGCAACACCGCCGCGCCACCCAACTCACCCGCCCGGACCTCGGTCGGCAGCGGGGACATACCCGCCAGCCGCGCAGCGACCCGCTCGGCGAGCGCCTCGCCGCCCGCGCGGCCCACCTCGCCCGCGAGCACCACGCAGCCGGGGTCGAGGACGGCCACCACCGCGGCGGCGCCCAGCACCACCCGGTCGGCCAGCGCGTCGAGGAATGCCGCGTCGCCGGCGCGCACCACGTCCGCCGCATGCTCCAGCGGCTCCCCCGGCCCCACGAGGCCGTGCTCCGCGGCCAGTTCGAGGATCGCCGCCGAGCCGGCGAGCGAGTGGAAGCCTCCGTCGCAGCCGGACGCGGACGGCAGGCCGCCGGTGCCCGGCACCGGCAGGAATCCGACCTCTCCGGTGCCGCCGGAGGCGCCGCGCCGCAGCTTGCCGTCCAGGACGACGGCGGCGCCGATGCCGAGGCCCAGCCACAGCAGCGCGAAGGTGTCCCGGTCGCGGGCCGCGCCGTCGCGCCGCTCGGCGAGGGCGGCGAGGTTCGTCTCGTTCTCCACCAACACCCGTGCGGGCAACCGTTCTTGCAGCGCGGAGACCAGGCGGCGGTGCCATTGCGGCAGGCCGGAGGAGTCGCGCAGTTCGCCGGTCGCCGGGTCGATGAGGCCGGGGGCGCCGACGCCGACGGTGTGCAGCCGCTCGACGCCCGCCTCCTTCGCCGTGCGTTCCAGCGTCGTGACGGTGCGCTCGACGGCGGCGCCCGCCTCCTCCCCCGCCCCGACCGGCACCGACGCCTCCGCGAGCACCGTGCCCACCAGGTCGGCGACGACGAGCCGTACGCCGCCGGTGCGCACGTCGAGCGCGGCGAGGTGGGCCCGGCCGGCGACGATCCCGTAGAGCCGGGCGTTGGGGCCGCGCCGCTGGGCGCCCGCCTCGCCGACGACCTCGATGAGGCCCGCCGCGGTGAGCCGCTCGACGAGGTCGGCGACGGTGGGCCGGGACAGGCCCGTGCGGTCCTTCAACTGCCCTGCGGTGAGCGGCCCTTCCTCCTGGAGGAGGCGCAGCGCGAGCCGGTCGTTGATGGCTCGGGCGGTTCTGGGCGATGCGGGCATGGCGGGATCCTACGCGGATATCACTGGCATTATCAGGCAGGGTTCCTGATAGTTTACGGCGGCACGCAAGGGAGACTTGGGGAGGGCTCGCGGGATGCAGGAACTGACGTACGCACCAAGGGAGTTGAAGCGGGCGCGGTACGCCGTCGCCACCGTCTTCTGCATCCATGGCTCCGTGACGGGGTCGTTCGCGACGCGGGTGCCCTGGATCCAGGAGCACGCGGGCGTGAGCGCGGGGCAGTTGGGCCTCGCGCTGGCCTTCCCCGCGATCGGCGCCTCGCTCTCGATGCCGCTGGCGGGCAGCGTCACCCACCGCTTCGGCGCCCGCGCCGGGCTGCGCGGACTGCTCGCGCTGTGGACGCTGGCCCTGATCCTGCCCTCGCTCGCACCCAACCTGCTCACGCTGTGCGCCGCGCTGCTCGTGTACGGGGCGACCGCGGGCATGTCGGACGTGGCCATGAACGCGCTGGGCGTCGAGATCGAGACCCGGCTCGACAAATCGATCATGTCGGGGCTGCACGGGCTGTGGAGCGTGGGCGCCCTGCTCGGCTCGCTCGGCGGCACCCTCGCCGCGCATCTGGGCTCGGACGCGCGGCTGCACCACGCGATCGCGGCGGTCGTGCTGACCGTGGCGGGCCTGGTCGTCTGCCGCTGGGTGCTCGATCTGCGTCCGACGGAGGAAGAGGAGGCGCCGCCGCGCTTCGCGCTGCCGCCCAAGTCGGCGCTCCTCATCGGGGCGGTCGGGTTCTGCGCGGTGTTCGCGGAGGGCGCGAGCCTGGACTGGTCGGCGGTGTATCTGCGGGATGTGCTCGGCACGTCGGCCGGGCTCGCGGCGGCCTGCACCACGGCGTTCACGCTCACGATGGCGGTGGCGCGGATCGCGGGCGACGCGGTGGTGGACCGGTTCGGCGCGGTGCGCACCGTGCGGATCAGCGGCGTCGTGGCGACGCTCGGCGCGCTGCTCGTGGTGGTCGCGCCGAACCCGGGCGTCGCGATGGCCGGATTCGGCCTGGTGGGCCTCGGTATCGCGGTCGTGGTGCCGCTCTGCTTCGCCGCGGCCGGGCGCAGCGGCCCGAATCCGAGCCTGGCCATCGCCGGCGTCGCCACCATCACGTACACCTCGGGCCTGATCGCGCCCTCGGCGATCGGCACGATCGCCGACGCGACCAGCCTGGTGGTCTCGTTCGGCCTGGTGACCGTGCTGGCGACCGGGCTCGTGGTGTTCGCGAAGGTGCTGCGCGGCGGCGACCGTACGAAGACGGGGGCGGCGCAGCCGAGCGCCTCGCGGGCGGCGGATCACGCCTCGTAGGACCGGGCAGGTGGGCGGTGGCTCGGTGCGAGGTCGCACTTACGTCGCATTAACATGAAGCGATCATTTCGAGCCGCACAGGCAGCAATGGTCGGCCACCCCACCACCCACCTCACGGCCCCCACAGAAGGCGGAAACTCTCATGGACCTCGGCGTGCGCTGGAAACTGCACGGCGGCGACGGGCGCACGCCGGCCCCTGGCGCGGTCGTCCGCCCCGACGAGCGGCTGACGTGGCCGCGCACGATCGGGCTCGGCGCACAGCACGTGGTCGCGATGTTCGGGGCGTCCTTCGTGGCGCCCGTCCTGATGGGCCTCGACCCGAACCTCGCGATCATGATGTCCGGCGTCTCGACGGTCATCTTCCTGCTCGCGACGCGCGGCCGGGTCCCCAGCTACCTGGGCTGTTCGCTCTCCTTCGTGGGCGTCGCGGCCGTGATCCGGGCGCAGGGCGGCACCAGCGCGACGGTCACGGGCGCGGTCTTCGTCGTGGGTGTCGCGATGTTCCTGGTGGGCCTCGCGGTACAGAAGTTCGGGGCGCGGATCATCCACGCGGCGATGCCGCCGGTGGTGACCGGCGCGGTCGTGATGCTGATCGGCTTCAACCTCGCCCCGGTCACGGCCACCACGTACTGGCCGACCGACCAGTGGACGGCGCTGCTCGTCATGCTGTTCACCGGTTTGGCCGTGGTGTGCCTGCGCGGTTTCTGGTCGCGCATCGCGATCTTCCTGGGACTGGTCTTCGGCTACGCGATCTCCTGGGTCCTCGACCGGATCTTCGGGCAGATCCACTCTCCGAACAGCGGCGGCAAGGCCGTCGACCACTGGCGCCTCGACCTGTCGGCGGTCGGCCATGCGGACTGGTTCGGCCTGCCGAGCTTCCACGCGCCGTCCTTCCAGTGGTCGGCGATTCTGGTCGCCCTCCCCGTCGTCATCGCGCTGATCGCGGAGAACGCGGGCCACGTCAAGGCGGTCGGCGAGATGACCGGCGACAACCTCGACGGCAAGCTCGGCACGGCCATCTCGGCGGACGGCGTCGGCTCGATGCTCTCCACGGCCGTCGGCGGCCCGCCCAACACCACGTACTCCGAGAACATCGGCGTGATGGCCGCGACCCGCGTCTACTCGACGGCGGCGTACTGGGCGGCGGCGGGATTCGCGCTGCTCTTCGGCCTGTGCCCGAAGTTCGGCGCGATCGTCGCGGCGATCCCGGGCGGCGTCCTCGGCGGCATCACGGTCATCCTCTACGGCATGATCGGCCTGCTCGGCGCGCAGATCTGGATCAACGCGGGCGTCGACCTCCGCAACCCCCTGAACCTCGTCCCCACCGCCGCGGGCATCATCATCGGCATCGGCGACGTCTCCCTGAAGTTCACCGACACCTTCTCGCTGAGCGGCATCGCCCTCGGCACGATCGTCGTGATCACCGGCTACCACGCACTGCGGGCGATGGCCCCCGCGCACCTCAAGACGCAGAAGCCGCTGCTCGACGAGGGCACGTCGTCGTACGACGAGGAGCGAGCCGACAACAGGCCGGTCGGCGACAAGTAGTCACCCGCCCTCCCACCGGTCCACCGCAGGGCCCGGCAGGGCGAGTTGATCGAGGACCCGGGCGACCGTGTGGTCGACCAGGTCCTCGATCGTTTTGGGGCGCTGGTAGAACGCCGGCATCGGCGGCACGATCCGGACGCCCATGCGGGCGAGGGCGAGCATGTTCTCCAGGTGGATCTCGTGCAGCGGGCTCTCGCGCGGTACGAGGACCAGCGGCCGCCGCTCCTTGAGGACCACGTCGGCCGCCCGGCCGATCAGCCCGTCCGCGTAGCCGGCCCGGATCCCCGCCAGCGTCTTCATGCTGCACGGCGCGATCACCATGCCGTCGGTGCGGAACGAGCCGGACGAGACGGCCGCCGCCTGGTCACCGGGGCGGTGCACGACGTCGGCGAGCTTCTGTACGTCGCCGACGCTCCGGTCCGTCTCCAGCTCGATGGTCGTACGCGCCCAGCGGGTCAGGATCAGATGCGTCTCGACGTCGGGCACGGCGCGCAGCGCCTCCAGAAGGCGGATGCCGTAGACCGCGCCGGTCGCGCCCGTGATCCCGACGATCAGCCGCACGCCGGCCCCCGGTCCAGCAGTTCGCGGGCGCGCGCGACGCGGGCCGGGTCCGTACGGATGCGTACGGCGTCGAAGTGCGGGGCGCGGGTGGCGTCGAGGGCCATGCGGGACGTGGTGCCGTCCGGGGTCGACGAGGGGTCGAGGGGGCTGCCGGGAAGGCCGTCAACCGTGAACACGTCGGCGCCCGGCTGGAGATGGGTCGCGAGCGCCCACAGCACGTCCTCGTCGCGGGTGATGTCCACGTCGTCGTCGACCGCGACGACCGTCTTCAGATACGGGTCCCAGCCGAGCAGCGCGAGCATGATCTGCCGGGCCTGTCCTGGACGGGCCTGGCGCAGGGCGACGTACGCGTGGAAGTGCGTGCCGGAGGTCGGGTAGTGCAGCGCCGTGACCTCGGGAAAGCGGGACGTGAGCTGCTCGGACATCTCCGACTCGCGCGGGATGCGGGCCAGGTTGAGGTGTTCGGCGCTGTTGCCGCCGACGATGTCGAGGAGGACGGCGTCGCGGCGGCGCAGCACGCTGTGCACCGTGAGGACGTTGTTCGTGGAGCGGTCGGAGGAGTAGCCGGAGAACTCGCCGAAGGGGCCTTCGGGCGCGGTGCGGGCCGGGTCGATGACGCCTTCGAGGACGAGTTCGGCGCAGGCCGGGACGCGAATCCCGTGCCGTGGGGTGCGTACGACGTCCAGGGGCTCCCCCAACAGGCCGCCCGCCAGGGTGCGTTCGTCCACGTCGGGGCCGACGCGGGCCGAGGCGGCGAGCTGGAAGAGGGGGTGGGCGCCGATGACCATCGCCACCGGCAGCGGCTCGCCGCGCTCCTCGGCAAGGCGCAGCAGCTGCCACAGGTGGCCGCGCGAGTGCAGGCTCGTGGCGAGTTCGGTGCGGCTGTGCACGAGGGCGCGGTGGTAGCTGAGGTTGCCGGAGCGGCCGGGGGCGTCGGGTGCGGGCGGTGGTGCTTCGGCGGTGATGACGCCGCTGGTGATGTACGGGCCCCGGTCCGAGTCGAAGTGCTTGAGGAGCGGGAGCGTGGTCAGGTCGACGTCCGGCCCCTCGGCGACCGTGTCGAGGACGGGGCCCGTGGGGACGACGCGGGGTTCGGTGCGGCGGGCGGCGGCGCGCTGGTAGGCGCGGTGCAGACCGGCCGGGTCCGTGCCGAGGAGGCGGGCGACGCGGGTGCGCGAGGCGAAGAGGTTGGTGACGAGGGGCGTGCCGTCGAGGCCTTCCACCTGTGCGCACACGAGAAGTTCGTCGCGGCCACGGGCGGCGAGTTCGGCGACGAGGGCGGCGACGTCCTCGCCTTCCAGCTTCTCGTCGACGGTGAGTACGTCGTCGGGGTGGGCAGTGCGGTAGGCGTCGAGGAAGGCGTGCAGATCCTGATCGGCGGTGGTGGTGGCCCGGGTGGGGTCAGTGGCTGTCACAGCAGACTCCCGCGTGTATGCCGCCGGTGAACAACCCGCCCCACGCGGGGGATTCGACTCCCGTGCCGAGCAGGTCGAGTGCCGTACGGACGGCCACCCGCGCCCCGTCGTGCACCGGCTTGCCCAACTCCCGTTCCACCATGGCTGCGACGGGGGCGACCGGTAGTTCGGTGCCGGCCACCACCAGGCACTCGGCGTCGGCGGAATCGGCGTCGAGGAGGATCCGGCGGACCTTCGACACGGGGAGCTCGGCCGCCTCGCGCGGGGTGGCCAGGTCGAGGGCCGTGAGGGAGGCGATACGGAGGCCGGCGGCGAGGCAGGTGTCGGCGAGGCGGCCCGCCTGTTGTTCGGAGCCTGCCGTGATCAGGGCGATGGAGTGGGTCGCGGCGCGGGCGAGGAGGTCGAGTTGGCCGAGGGTGACGGTGGAGGCGCGGACGCCGGCGGTGCGTTCGATGACGCGGGCGACGGTGCGGGCGTGGGCGGCGCCGTCGAGGCCGGCCGAGGTGCCGTGCCACACGATGGCGTCGGCGCCGGCCTGGGCCAACTGTTCGGCACCGCGCCGCAGTTCGTCGGTGTGGGTGGCCGTCAGGGACGGGCCGTACTGGAACTCGGGGAGGAGGGCGCGGGCGGCGGGGTGGGCGATGTCCACCTGGACCGGGGCGCAGATCTGGGCGACCCAGCGGTCGGCGCCGAGGGAGGTGGCGGGGAGGAGGTGCCCGATGCGCTGCATGGTGGCGGGTCCTGTCTGTGGCGGTGGGGTATGGCGGGGGCGTGGTCGGGGTCGGGGTTGGGGTTGGGGTTGGGGTGACTGTTGCGGTGGGCCGCGGTGGCGCCGGCGCGGCAGCGGGTGGGTGGGCCATGGCTGGTGCGCGGCACCGGGCGGGCGGTGATGCCGCCTGACGTGGGTGGTGCGCGGCACCGGGCGGGCCGTGACGGCGCCTGACGCGATCGCTGCGCGGCACCGGGTGCGTGCTGACGCTCGCCGTGACCGTTACGCGGCACCGGGCGCGTGCTGACGCCTGACGTGACCGTTACGCGGCACCGGGCGCGTGCTGACGCCTGACGTGACCGTTACGCGGCACCGGACCTCCCCCGGCTGCGCCGGTACCCGCCCATCTCCCACCCGCCCGCCCCCTCCGGGGGCTCCGGCCCCCGCGGGCGACCCGGACCGGCGTCCACGGTGCTCGCTGCCCCACACCAGGGCTCACCCACCGCCCGTGAGGCAGCACCGAGGCTGCGCACCGGCACCGGGGCCGGAGCCTCCGTGTTCATTGCACGGCACCGGGCGCCGCCTTGCCCACCCTGCCGCCCAAGGCGGCAGATTGCCCAAGGCGGGGGCGGCGTCGGCCGCTGCGGGTGGGGAGCCGTGGTCGGCGGAGGTTGCCCCCAGGCGGGGCGGCGTCGACTGCGACAGGTGGGGAGACGTGGTCGCGGCCGACCGCAACGGGTGGGGAGCCGCGGTGGCGCCAGATCACCCCAGGCGGGTAGCGGCCACCCGACGTGCCCCAGGCGGCGGTGGGCAAAATAAGCCCCTGCGGCGATTGAGCAGCGGGGTCCGGGGCAGAGCCCCGTGACGTGGGCCGATCGACCGCAACAGGCCGGGAACCGGGCCGACAGCACCCCGTGGGGCCGACGCCCCCCGGAGGGGGCGGGTGGGTGGGAGATGGGCCGACGCACCCGGCACGGGGCACCGGAGGGCCAAACGCCCCATTAACCTCCGGCGCCCCCGGCCCACCCCTACCTACGCGCAACCGTGTCCAACGACGCGTACGTGTCCGTGAGGCGAAGTCGCGCCTCCTCCTGGTTGCGCGGCGGAGGCGTCGGCTTCAGGTCGAGGAGCTTGGCCATGTTGTTGCCGAGGTACCCCTCAAGGTGCTCCTCGGAGAGGTTCATGCCCTGCGGCGGCGGACCGCACAGCACCTCCAACTCCCGCGCCCACATACCCGGTTCGTTCGGCGGCGAGTCCGTGCCGAAGACCAGCTGGTGCTTCTCCATCTGCTGCGCGAACTCCACGATCCGCGACTGGAGCAGCCAGCCGGACTCCCCGTACACGTTCGGCGAGTCGAGGATCATGTACAGCGCCTCGAAGCAGTACACGCCACCGGTCTGCACACCGAAGTGGGCGAGGATGAAGTTGACGTTCGTGAACTCCCGGATGATCGGGTAGAACTGCGTCGGGATCGAGTACGGCCCGTCGCCGGTGTGGATGAGGACGACGACACCCAGTTCGTCGCAGACCCGCAGCACGGGCCGCAGCCAGTCGAGCGCCCGGTCGGGCCGGTAAGCATGCATGTTGGCATGCAGCTTCAGCATCTTGTAGCCGTACTCCTTGACGTGGAACTCCAGCTCCTTCGCCCCGTTCTCTGGCCCGAAGCGCGGGTTGTACATGAAGTTCCCGATGAACCGGTCGGGGTACGTGGTGACCAGTTCGGTGATGTACGCCATGTAGTCGCGGATGCCCTCGCGCCCGGTGCGCATCCCGTCCTGCCAGACGGAGTTGCCGGGCGGCGGCATGATGCAGCCGTAGTCGATGCGGCGCGGCTTGCCGTTGATCATGTACGGGCCGTCCATCATCTCCAGCGTGCGCTCACCCGTGAACGGGGAGCCGTCGTGCCGCCACGCCTGGTCGACGATGTTCGTGGGGTGCATATGGGTGTCGATGATCAAGGTGCTGTTTCCTTCCCAGCTGGTACCAACCGTGTTCAGTGGTGGACCGTTTGGGGACCCAGGGCAGGGCCCGCCTCACCTCCCTTCGTTCAGGACGACGTGTTCCGGCCGCACCGGCACCTTCGCCAGCTCCAACCCCGTCGCGGCACGCAGCGCGTTCGCGATGGCGGGAGTCGACGACAGGGTGGGCGGCTCACCGACTCCGTTGAGGCCGTACGGCGAGTCCGGGTGCGGAAGTTCGAGCAGGTCGATGGGGACCTGCGGCATGTCGGCGATGGTCGGGATCAGATAGTCCGTGAACGACGGATTGCGCACCCTCCCGCCCTCCACCCGCAGCTCCTCCATCACCGCGAGGCCGAGGCCCTGCGCGCTGCCGCCCTCGATCTGGCCTTCCACGGCGAGGGGGTTCATCGCCTTGCCGACATCCTGCGCGGTGGCCAGCTCGACGACCTTCACGAGCCCCAGTTCGGTGTCCACGTCCACGACGGCCCGGTGCGCGGCGAACGCGAACGCGATGTGCGCGTCGCCCTGCCCGCGTTCGTCGTCGACGGGGAACGTGCGACGGTGGGCGTACTCGTACTCCTCCTCCAACTCCCCATGTGTGGCGAGGAGTTCGGGCAGCGGTCGGTCACCCAGCGCCGTGATCCGCTCGCGCAGCGCCTTGCACGCGCCCTGGACCGCTCCCCCGCTCATCCAGGTGATGCGCGACGCCGAGGACGATCCCGCGTCGCCGACCCGCGTATCGGCGGGGAGCACGACCACCCGCTCGACACCCAGCTCGGTCCGAACGATCTGCGTCTGTACGGTGACGATGCCCTGGCCGCACTCGGCGGCGGCGGTGTGCACCTCGGCGACGGGTTCGCCGCCGTTCAGGACGAGGCGTACGCGGGCCACGGAGCGGTCGTCGACGCCGCCGGAGAAGCCGATGGCCTTGACCCCGATCGCGTACCCGACGCCGCGCCTGATGCCTTCGCCGTGGCTGGTGTTGTTGAGCCCGCCGGGGTTACCGAACGCCCCCTCCCCGGGCGGCGGCAGCGGCCGCGCACGCAGCCGCTCCAACAGCTCCGCCGCCGGCGCGGGACCGTCCACCGCCTGCCCGGTCGGCAGCACCGTCCCGGTCGTCATCGCGTTGCGCACCCGCAACTCGACCGGATCCATGCCGAGTTCACGGGCCAGCTTGTCGAGGTTCGACTCGACGCCGTAGCAGGACTGCACGGCGCCGAAGCCGCGCATCGCGCCGCAGGGTGGGTTGTTGGTGAAGACGGAGAAGCCGTCGATCTCGGCGTGCGGCACGTCGTAGGCGCCGGCCGCGAAGTACGAACCGTTGGCGATGACGACCTGCGAGGTGGAGGTGTAGGCGCCGCCGTCGAAGAGCAGCCGGGCTTTCACGAACACGATCCGGCCGTCGCGCGTCGCCCCGTGCTCGAACCACATGCGGGCCGGGTGCCGGTGCACATGACCGTAGAAGGACTCCTCGCGGTTGTAGCTCATCTTCACCGGCCTGCCGGTGCGCAGCGCGAGCATCGCCGCGTGGATCTGCACGGACACGTCCTCCCGCCCGCCGAACGCGCCGCCCACGCCGGACAGCGTGAGCCGCACCTTCTCCGGCGGCAGGCCGAGCGCGGCGCACATCTGGTGCTGGTCGTCGTGCAGCCACTGCGTCGACACGTAGACGTCGACGCCGCCGTCCTCCGCGGGGATCGCGAGCCCGGACTCGGGGCCGAGGAAGGCCTGGTCCTGCATGCCGACCTCGTACGTGCCGCTGACGGTCACGTCGGCCTCGCATCGGGCCGCTTCCATGTCGCCATGGCGGATGCGGACGTGCCGGACGACGTTGCCGTGCTTGCCGTCGACGCGGTCGTCGTGGACCAGGGGCCCCACGCCCCGCACCGCGTCCTCGGGATCGGTGAGCGCCGGCTGCTCCTCGTACGCGATGTCGATCAGCGCCAGCGCCCTGCGGGCCGTCTCGGGGTGGTCGGCGGCCACGAGGGCCACCGGCTCCCCCTGGTAGCGGACGCGGTCTGCGGCGAGGACCGGCTGGTCGGAGACCTTCATACCGTACGTCGCCCGCCCCGGGACGTCCTCGTGGGTGAGCACCGCCAGTACCCCGGGCAGCCGCAGCGCCGCGGTCGTGTCGAGCCGGGCGATGCGGGCGCTCGGGTGCGGCGAGCGCAGGGTCGCGCCCCACACCATGCCCTCGGCCCGCAGGTCGGAGGAGTAGGCGAAGTCGCCCTTGACCTTCAGTCGGCCGTCGGGGCGCGCGGTGCTGGCGCCGACGCCGTCACGGACAGCGGTGGCGGTGCCGGTTGCGGTGCTCACGATCGTTCACTTCCCTTCTGGCTTGCGCTGAACGGGAGTCGATACGCGAACGCGGCCGTGGCCACGCCCGATGGAGCCGTGCTGCGGCGCTATTCGACGGGGCGTACGCGGCCGGGCTCGGAGGAGTCCGAGGGCCCCGGCGCGACGGCCTGCGAGAGGCGGATGCGGAGCTTGCGGATGTGGTCGCGGGCCGCGAGATCGGCGGCGTCCGGGTCGCCCGATGTCATCGCCTCGAAGATGCGGCGGTGTTCGGCGACGGCGAGCCGCGGTGCTTCCTGGCCGCGCCACAGCTGGTGCAGGGCGAGGTGGGCGCGGCCCTGGATGGTGTCGAGCGCCGCGGTGAGGTGGGGATTGGCGGCCACCTCGCGGATCATCCGGTGGTAGGCCATGTCCATCTCGATGTGCGTACGCTCGTCGACTCCGGTGCCGACCTCGCGCTCGTGCCGCTCAAGAAGGTCGCGCAGTTCGGCGACCCGGGAGGCGTCGAGCCGCTCGGTGGCCAGGCGGGCGGCGAGGCCCTCCATCACCTCACGGACGACGTACAGCTGCCGCACGTCCTCCACGTCCACTGTGGCGACCACGGCCCCCTTGTGCGGGACGTGCGTGGCGAGGCCGTCGTGGATGAGGCGCTGGACCGCCTCGCGCACCGGGCTGCGGCTGATGCTCAGCTGCGCGGCGAGGGCGGGCACGGAGAGCGCGTCACCGGGGCGCAGCCGGTTCGCCAGAACGGCGCCCTTCAGCTCCTCGTACGCCCGGTCCGCCAGGAGGCTGCCGGCCGCGACCGGATTGACCGCACGCTCTGCGCTCATCCCAACTCCCCCTCACTGCTTGGCCGTTGGAGATACATGTTGCATGTAATGTTCGGACGCGTCAATGGATCCGACAGCCTCCGAAGCCTTCTCCCGATGCTCACGCCGGCGCCCGAAGGGGACGCGCAGATGGTGGAAGAAGAGGTTCAGGAGCACCGCCGTGATCGTGCCGAGGATGATGCCGCTCTCGAAGAGCGCGTGCAGTTGCCGCCCGGGCATCTGCTCGGCGAACTGCGGGAACGCGGTGGGCAGAAAGCCGACACCCACGCTCGCGGCGACGAGGATCGTGTTGCGCTGGTCGGTCAGGTCGGCCTGGAAGAGGATCTGCACGCCGACGACCGCGATGGTGGAGAACAGCACGATCGTCGCGCCGCCGAGCACCGAGGCCGGCATCGCGGCGACGACCGCCCCGACCTTCGGTACGAGCCCGAGCACCATCATGATCACGCCGGAGGACGCGACGATCCACCGGGACCTGACCCTGGTCAGCCTGATCAGGCCGATGTTCTGCGAATAGACGGTGCTGGGAAAGGAGTTGAAGACCCCGGCGACCGCGGTGGCCAGGCCGTCGGCGCGCAGGGCGCGGGTCACGTGCCTGCCCTCGACCTTCCGGTCCACGATCTCGCCGACGGCGAAGAACTGCCCGATGGACTCGACCGCGATGATGACCATGACGAGGACGATCGAGAGCACCGCGACGACGTCGAACCGGGGCGCCCCGTAGTGCAGCGGGGCCGCCGTGCCCACCCAGGGCGTGGAGGCGATCCCCGAGAAGTCGGCGAACCCGGCGAACGCGGCCACGACCGTGCCGATGAACAGGCCGACCAGGACCGCCACCGTCGCGAGGAACCCCCGCGACAGCTTGTGCAGCAGCAGGATGACGACGAGCGTGACGGCGGCGAGCCCCAGGTGCTGCGGGGAGCCGAACGAGCCCTGGCTCGGGTCTCCCCCGCCCACCTGCCGCGCGGCGACGGCGAGCAGCGTGATCCCGACGATGGTCACGATCGTGCCGGTGACCAGCGGTGGGAAGAAGCGCACCAGCCTGCTGAAGACGGGCGCCACCACGAACAGCGCGAGCCCCGCCGCGATCACCGCCCCGAACACGGTCGGCAGGCCCGCCTTCGCCCCGCCCGCCGCGAGCCCCACGGACACCAGCGAGGGCACCGCGGTGGTGGACGTGCCCTGCACCACCGGCAGCCGGATGCCGATGCCCGGAAGGCCGGCGGACTGCAAGAGCGTGGCGAGGCCGCAGGTCAGCAGCGAGGCGTTGACGAGCAGGGCGATGTCGTCGCCCTTCATGCCGATGCCCTCGGCGACGAGCAGCGGCATCACGACGGCGCCCGCGTAGAAGGCGAGCACGTGCTGGAACCCGTAGACGACGAGGCGCCACGCCGCAGGCACGGAGTCGACCGCGTCCCTGCGAGGAGCCGCTGACGCGCCCGGCTCCCCCGTCCCGTCCTGAGTCCCGTCCTGAACTTCCTTCTCGGACATGTGCGTTACTCCCTCCACCCGGTGAGCCGGGTGTTGTCTCGTGCGCACTTACCGGGGCCGTGGACGGACGGCCGTGTCCTGTGGCTGTCTCAGTGCTGCCAGGGTGCGGTGAGCGGGCCGAAGCCGGCCCGGTGGACGAGGCGTTCGGCCCGTTCCTGGGCCTCCTCCAGCAGCGCCTCCTCGTCGACGAGGGTGCAGCGCCCCTCCTCGACGACGACGCGTCCGCCGACGACGGTCATCTCCACGTCGCCGCCGCGCGCGGAGTAGACGAGCGCGGCCACCGCGCGGTGCAGCGGGCGCAGGTGGGGGCGGTCGAGCGCCACCACGGCGAGGTCGGCGGGCGCGCCGGGCGCGAGCACCCCGGCGCCGTTGCCGACGTACCGGCCGCCTTCCCTGGTGGCGAGTTCCAGGGCCTCCTCGCAGCGCGCGACCGCCGGGTCGAGCGTGTCGAGGCGCTGGGCGAAGAGGGTCTGCTTCATGACCTCGAACATGTCCTGGCGGTGCCCCGCGCTCGGCCCGTCGGTGCCGAGCGCCACGACGGCCCCGGCGTCGCGCAGGCGGCGCAGCGGCATCACTCCGGAGGCGAGGTACGCGTTGGAGGCCGGGTTGTGGGCGACGGCGGCGCCGTGTTCCCCGACCGCCTTGGCCTCGGCGTCGTCGAGCCAGACGGCGTGCGCGAGGGTGGCGCGCTCGTCGAGCAGCCCTTCCGCGGCGAGCCAGCTCACGGGCCTGATCCCGTACGCGTCGAGGTAGCTCGCCGGGTCCTTGGCGCCCTCGCTGCAGTGCGTGTGCCACCGGACGCCGAACTCGTGGGCCAATCCGGCGGCGCCGCGCATCAGTTCCTGGTCGCCGTAGCTGAGGTTGAGCGGGGCGGGCCAGATCTCGACGGCGGATCCGGGCGGCCGGGCCCGCATGCAGTCCCGCGTGATGCCGAGTTCCTCGGCGACGGAGTAGCGGAACAGCTCGTCGGGCAGTCCGCGCGCGGCGGCGACGGCGGTCTTGTGCCCGATCATGCCGCGCGCGACGACACCGCGAAGCCCGGTCGCCTCGATCGCGTCCGCCACCGAGAGAACCGTTTCGGCGTCGGTCGGCGCGTAGTGGTTGTCGACGACCGTGGTGATGCCCGAGCGCAGCGCCTCCACCGCGCCGAGCGTCGCCGCGACCCGCGCGTCCTCGGCGTCCACGGCGATCGAGTACGGCCACATGAACTCGCACAGCCACGGCCAGATCGACTGCCCTTCGCCGAGCCCCCTGGCCAGCGCCTGGAAGAGGTGGCTGTGCCCGTCCACGAACCCCGGCAGCACCGCCCGGCCCCGGCAGTCCACCACCCGCGCGCCCCGCCACCCGGCCTCGATCTGCGCCGCCGGGCCCACCGCCACGATCCGGTCGCCCGTCACCGCGACGGCGCCGGGCTCGTACACGTTCCTGCCGTCGTCCACGGTGACCACGTGGCCTCCGGTGAACAAGAGGTCGCACTGCCGCACGGAGTCCATTGAGCCTCCAGGGTCCAGGGGGTCTCGGCCATCGGCCCGGCCATATTTCACATTGCATGCAACATATTCCGGCCACTGGAACTGTCAACCCCTCGCGCCCGTACGGGACTTACGCGACCAGGGGGACAGTCCGGGTGACGCTCAGTCCGCCAACTCGTACGCGTAGTCCGCCGTGAACGTCCCCGGCTCCCCCTTGCACCCGTCCGACTCCCCGGGCAGCTTCACCCACAGATACGCGTCGATCCCGGCCTCGCCGGTCCGCAGCGTCGGGGGCCGGCCCAGGGTGCGGCCGTCGGGGTCGCACCACTCGCCGTCGGCCGGGGCGCCGTTGCCGTTGCGGCTCGTGTCGATGACGGCGCCCAGGCCGCTCGGCCCGCCCATCGCGGCGAGCACCTTGCGGGCGTACGCGATCTCGTCCGACGTCCGGTGGAAGTTGGAGACGTTGGTGAACACTCCGTCGGACGACGCGGCCGATGCGGCGCCCGCCGCGCGAAGGCGCCCGGCCTGGGTGGCGGGCGGGTTCCAGGCGGAGTGTCCGGCGTCGTAGTAGACGCGGGCGCGCGGGTTCGCGGACTTGAGGGTCCGACCCGCGTGCGCCAACGCCTCGTAGCGGTCGGCCTGTTGGCCCTTGGAGAGGCACTCGGTCTGGGACAGCGCGTCGGGCTCCAGGATCACGATGACCTCGCGGGAGCCCAGTCCCCGCGCGAACCTCTCGATCCAGTCGCCGTACGCGTCCAGGTCGGGCGCCCCGCCCTCGGAGTGCCCGCCGCAGTCACGGTCGGGGACGGCGTAGGGCACGAGCACCGGCACCTGTCCCGCGCGCGCCCCGGCCGAGGTGACCGCGCGCACCCGTGCGGTGATCGTGGCGGGCGCGTAGTCGGCGAACCAGACGGCGGCCGGGCGGTTCGCTATCCGGGACTCGATGAGCGGGCGGCGCGGGTCGGAGCGGTTGGCCCGCACCCATTCGAGTACCTGAGAGTCGCCGTACCGGTACAGGCCGCTCGCGGCGGGCGGGGCGCTCGACGGCTCCGGCCGGGCGGGGGTCGCCTTCTTGGGCTTGGGCTTCGAACTCTTCGACGGTGAGGGCGAGTTGCTGGTCGCCGACGGGGTCGGAAGCGCGGGCAGCGGGCGCAGGCTGGGAGACCCACTCACCGTCGGGCGTGCCTCGTCGGCCTCGGCCCTGTCGCGGTCGAGGGCGGACATGAGGCCTGCCACGGTGCCGACCGCCACCACGGTCGAGGCCGCAGCGGCGAGTGCTCCGCGCACCGTCCTGCGGCGCTTCTGTGCCCGCCGTTCGGCCAGTCGCCGCGCGCGTAAGCCCGACACCGCACCCACCCTCCCCCTCCGGGTCCGCCGTTCCCTCGTTCTGGGGAAGCCCCCGGCCAGCCGACGTCCGCGTAAGGCTACGGCTGGGACGCTGCGTTCATGGCGCAGTTGGAGCGGTTCGCACAGGCCCGGGTCCCCGCTCAAGGGGTCGACATCGTGATCGCACGGATGCGCGCGCTCGGCGCGGATCTGCCACCGCGCGACGGCGTGGCCGTCTTCAACCGGGTCTATCTCTCCGTCACGGAGGAGGTCGGCCGGGCCATCGACGGAGGGCTCACCGGCGGCTTCCCTGACCGGGGAGCGGCGGTCACGCTGGACGTCCGGTTCGCCGAGCGCTATCTCGTGGCGGTCGACGCGGCGGCCCGCGGCGCGCGCCCGCCCGCCTGCTGGCGGCCCCTGTTCCAGCTCCGCCGACATCCTGGCGTACGCCCGTTGCAGTTCGCGCTCGCGGGCATCAATGCGCACATCGGGCACGACCTGGCGCTCGCCGTCGTGGACGCCTGTCGCACGCTGGGCTGCGAACCGGACGCACTGGAGGATGAGTTCGAGCGCGTGGGCGACCTCCTCGTCTCGCTGGAGGAGCGCATCCGCGAAGAGCTGATGCCGGGCCCCGACCTGCTCCAGGTCGCCGATCCGCTGACCCATCTGCTCGGCGCGTGGAGCCTGGAGCGCGCCCGCGACGGGGCGTGGGGAGCGGCCCGCGCCCTGTGGGCGCTGCGCGATCTGCCGTCCGTGGAGGCGGAGTTCGCGCACCGACTCGACGCGTCGGTGGGGCTGGTCGGCCGGATGCTGCTCACCCCGCTGCCCGACTGACCCGGCCGCCGCGCCGGGAACATCCGTACCGGGCAAGGACGTTGACACCACGACCCGCACTGGCGAGCAAAGGAGCACGCGCATGGCGACGACGACCCGACTCGGCCTCGGACTGCCCCAGATGAAGCAGTACGACATCGGCCGGGACGTCCCGGACGTGGCGCGCGCGGCGGAGGCCGTGGGCTACGAAAGCCTGTGGGTGTTCGAGCGGATCCTGTACCCCGAGCCCGCGACCCAGGGCCTGTACGGGGTTCCCGGTCTGCCCTGGCCGGATCAGTACCGCTCGGTCGCCGATCCGCTCGTCGCGCTCACCCTTGCGGCGTCCGCCACGTCCCGCGCGCGGCTCGGCACCAGCGTCCTCGTGGCGCCGCTGCACGTCCCCTTCCAACTCGCCCGCTCCCTCGCCTCGTTGGACGCGGCGAGCGGGGGCCGCGTCGTCGCGGGTCTCGGCACGGGCTGGTCGCACGACGAATACGCGGCGGCCGGCGTGGCGCCCTTCGAGCGGCGCGGCAAGGTGCTCGACGAGCTGATCGACGTGTGCCGCGCGGTGTGGGGCCCGGACCCGGTGTCGTACGAGGGTGAGCTGACGACGATCGCGCCGTCCGTGGTCGGCCCCAAGCCGGCCGGGCCGCTGCCGGTCCTGCTCCCGGCGAACAGCCCGCGGGCGGCCCGCCGCATGGTCGACAGGGCGGACGGCTGGATGCCCGCGGCGATGGGCGCCGAGGGCCTGAAGCAGCAGTGGGCCGACCTCCAGGCGCTCGCAGAGGAGCGCGGCCGCACCGCTCCCCTGCAGACCGTGCTGCGTGTCAACACGGTCCACACGCGCGAGCCGTACACCGGCGAGGACCGCAGGCCGTTCCAGGGCAGCGTCGACCAGATCGTCGAGGACCTGGTCGCGCACGACGAGGTGGGCCTGGAGGAGATCCTGATCGAGCTCCAGGGCCAGGCCCGGGACGCGGAGGAGCTCAAGGACGTCGCGGCGGAGCTGTACGAGAAGGCACGCGCCGCGGGCGTATGACGCCTGGTCAGTCCTCCGGGAGTGCCACCGGCGCGATCTCGTCGAACACATCGCCGGGGCCGGGGTTGGAGGCGTCCGTGCTGCCGCCCAGGTGGTGCATGACGCCCCACACCGCGTTCAGCGCGGTCTGCACAGCGCCCTCGGCCCACCCGGCCGTCCAAGAGATGTCGTCACCGGCGAGGAAGATGCCCCGCCGGTCCTCGGGCAGGGTCTCCTGCATGAAGTGCGTGAACAGGCGGCGCTGGTAGCGGTAGTGGCCGGGCAGGTTCGCCTTGAACGCGCCCATGAAGTACGGCTCGTTCTCCCAGGACACGGTCACCGGGTTGCCGATGATGTGCTTGCGGATGTCGACCTTCGGATAGATCTCGCCGAGCGACTTCAGCATCACTTCGAGGCGCTCGTTCGCCGACAGCGGCAGCCACTTGAGGCTGTCGTCGCACCAGGTGTAGGAGAGGCAGATCGTGGCGGGCTTGTCCGGCCCGTCGTCGAGCAGGTACGTACCGCGCGTCATCCGGTCGGTGAGCGTCATCGACATGACGTCACGCCCGGTGTCCTCATCCTTGTCCAGCCAGAACGGCCGGTCGACCGGCACGAACAGCTTCGAGCTCTCCATGTAGTGCGTGCGCTCGATCGCCGTCCAGTGGTCGATCGGGAACAGCTCGTCGTCGCAGTCCACCTTGGACAGCAGCATCCACGACTGCGCGGTGAAGATCGCCGTCTTGTACGTACGGATGTCGCCGTCGGCGTCCGTGACGGTGATGTGGTTGCCGGCGGTGCGGGACAGCCGGGTCACGGCCGGGCGCGGCTTGCCGTCCACGTGCAGGGTGGACAGCGAGGTCCCCTGCGCCCAGTGCACGATCTTCTCCGGCTCGCGCTCCCACAGGCGCAGCGGCAGCTGCTGCGAGCCGCCCTCGATGCCGCGGTGATGGTCGTCGGCCTCGGTGTAGACGACGCGCAGGATCTCCAGGATGGAGTTCGGGAAGTCGGTGTCCCAGCCACCCGTACCGAAGCCGACCTGGCCGAAGATCTCCCGGTGCCGGAAGGACTTGAACGCCTCGGACTCGCAGAGGAAACCGTAGAAGGTCTGGTTGTCGAGCTTCTCGACGAGCCTGCCCCAGATCTCGCGGATGCGCGGCACGTCGCGCTCGCGCATCGCCTGGTTCATGTCGGAGAAGTCGGCGCCCTCGTCGAGGCACTTGTTCCACGCCTCGGCGACGTCCCGGTACACCTGCGGCAGGTCGGCGATCGTCTCGGCGTAGTGGGACTCGCCCTTGAGGTCGACGACGGTCGAGGGCGTGGCCTCGGAGAGAGGGTTGGGGAACGCCCTCGTCTTCAGGTCGACCATGTCGATGTAGTGCTGCAGCGCCGTGGACGACGGCGGGAAGCGCATCGCGCCCATCTCGGCGGTCAGGTCCGAGGCCCCCGCCGGGGTGCCCTCGAAGCCGACCGTACGCAGCCGGCCGCCGATCTGGTCAGCCTCGTACACGACGGGCTTGAGGCCCATCTTCATCAGCTCGTACGCGGCGACGATGCCGGAGAGGCCGCCGCCGATGACCGCGACCTCGGTGCCGTGCTCGGTCGCGGGTATCTGGCCGAGGCCCGCCGGGTGGGCGAGGAAGTCGTCGTACGCGTACGGGAAGTCCGGCCCGAACATCGTGATGGGCGGCTGGCCCTCGGTGTGCTGGGCGGCGGTGGGCACCGTGGACGTCATGGGGTACGGACTCCTTGCGGGTACTGAAGTGCTGGGCAGGAAGCGGGAGTTGAGGCGGTGTCCCCCGGCCTCAGGAAGCGAGCGGGCCGTACAGCTCAGGACGGCGGTCGCTCAGATACGGGTTGGCCGCGCGGGAGGCGGCGAGGAAGTCGGGGTCGGCGTCGGCGAACACGAGCTCCTCGACACGCCCCGCGCGGGCGCGGGCCACCCCGTCCGGACCGGCGAGCGTGGAGAGCCCGACGAACTCGAACTCCCCTTCCGCGCCGACCCGGTTGACGTACGCGACGTACATCTGATTCTCGAAGGCGCGCACCGGCACGACCGATTCGGCGACGAACTGGAAGGGGTGCATCTGCGCCGTCGGCACGAGCAGCAGGTCGGTGCCGGCGAGGGCGTGGGCCCGTACGTTCTCCGGGAACTCGACGTCGTAGCAGATCATCAGGCCGACCCGCAGACCGTTCACCTCGGCCTGCACGACGGGCTGCTCGCCGGGCGTGAACTGCTCGCGCTCGAAGCAGCCGAAGAGGTGCGTCTTGCGGTAGTTCGCGAGGCGGGCGCCTTCGGCGGAGATCAGCTGTACGGAGTTGAAGACGGCGTCGCCCGCGCGCTCCGGGTAGCCGTAGGCGACAGCGACGCCGTGCCGGTGCGCGATCTCGGCGATCGCGTCGGCCGCGTCCCCGTCGGCGGGCTCGGCGAGCCGGGCCACGTCGTCCCCGATCGCGTACCCGGTCAGGAACATCTCCGAGGTCACGAGGATCCCGGCACCCGCGGCGGCGGCCCGGCCCGCGGCGGCGTCGAGAACCTTGAGGTTCGCGGCGGTCGAGCCGGGGTGTCCTGAGCTCTGGAGCAGGGCGGTGCGCATGCGTGTCCTCAACCGGTACGGGGAAGGCCTTGGGGTCACATAGAGTCTGCGGTCGCCCGTCGCCCCGGACAAGAAGCACCTGTTGCACGCTGCCGAGCTGTTCGTTGCGTGATTTTCCCGCCGAACGGCGATTCGTTGCGCGCCCGGTGTCCGCGACCCGCTACGCGGGCGATCCCGACGTGAAGCGCCGCATCAGCGGCGACAGCACCAGCACCGATTTCGTCCGCTCGACGAACGGCTCCCCCGCGATCCGCTCCAGGACCCGCTCGAAGTGCCGCATGTCGGAGGCGAAGACCTGCACGATCGCGTCCGCCTCACCGGTGACGGTGGAGGCGGACACGACCTCGGGATAGCGCTCCAGGCCCCGCCGGATCGCCTCCGGCGAGGTGTTGGAGCGGCAGTACATCTCGATGAACCCCTCGGTCTCCCAGCCGAGCGCGGCCGGATCGACGCGCACCGTGAACCCGGTGATCGCGCCGGTGGCCCGCAGCCGGTCCACGCGGCGCTTCACGGCGGGCGCGGACAGGCCGATCTGCTGGCCGATGTCGGCATAGGAGCGGCGGGCGTCCTCGGCGAGGGCGTGCACGATGCGTTCGTCGAGATCGTTCAGCAAGGCAGGAGGTTCACTTCTGTGCGGTTCAGTTCTCCGCGACTGCGGGGGCTGCGGGTGCGGCGAGACGGGAGCGGCGCACCCCGTAACTGAAGTAGAACACGAGACCGACGGCCATCCAGACACCGAAGACGATCCAGGTGATAGCGGACAGGCTGCCCATCATCCACACACAGAGCGCGAACCCGATGACCGGCAGGACCGGCGACAGCGGCACGCGGAACGTGCGCTTCATGTCGGGCCTGGTCCGGCGCAGCACGATCACGGCGATGTTGACCAGGGCGAAGGCGAAGAGCGTGCCGATGCTGGTGGCGTCGGCGAGCTGGCCGAGCGGGATCGCCGCGGCGAGGATGCCGCAGAACAGGGACACGATGATCGTGTTGGCGCGCGGCGCCCCGGTCTTCGGGTGCACCTTGGCGAACACCTTGGGCACGAGGCCGTCGCGGGACATCGCGAACAGCACGCGGGTCTGCCCGTAGAGCACGGTGAGCACGACGGACGCGATGGCGATGACGGCACCGGCGGCGAGCACCGTGCCCCAGAAGGGCTGCCCCGTGACGTCCTTCATGATCGCGGCGAGCGTCGCCTCGGAGTCGGTGAAGTGCGTCCAGCGGCGGGCGCCCACGGCGACCGCGGCCACGAGGACGTACAGCGCGGTGACGATGATCAGCGACAGCATGATGGCGCGCGGCAGGTCGCGCTGCGGGTTCTTCGCCTCCTCACCGGCGGTGGAGGCGGCGTCGAAGCCGATGTACGAGAAGAAGAGCGTGGCACCCGCGGCGCTCACGCCCGCCATGCCGAGCGGCATGAAGTCCTCGTAGTTGCCGGACTTGAAGCCCATGAAGCCGATGACACAGAAGAGGATCAGGGCCGCGATCTTCACGGCGACCATGATGGTGTTGGCCCGCGCGGACTCCTTGGCGCCGCCCAGCAGGAACACCATGGCGAGCAGCACCACGATGAGCGCGGGCAGGTTGAAGATCCCGCCGTCACCGGGCGGCGCGGACAGGGCGGCCGGGATGGTGACGCCTATCGTCCCGTCGAGCAGCTCGTTGAGGTACTCGCCCCAGCCGACGGCGACCGCGGCGACCGAGACCCCGTACTCCAGGACCAGACACCAGCCGCACACCCAGGCGAGAAGTTCGCCCATCGTTGCGTACGCATACGAGTAGGAGGAGCCGGCGACCGGGATGGTGCCGGCCAGTTCGGCGTACGAGAGCGCCGAGAAGAGCGCGGTGAGACCGGCGATCACGAAGGACAGCGTGACGGCGGGCCCCGCCTTGGGGACGGCCTCGCCGAGCACCACGAAGATGCCGGTGCCGAGCGTGGCGCCGATGCTGATCATGGTCAGCTGCCAGAGCCCGAGGGAGCGCCGCAGCGATCCGCCTTCGCCCTGGCCGCCCTCCGCGACCAGCAGATCTACCGGCTTGCGCCGCATCAGGCGGGCGCCGAGTCCCGCGGGCGCGGGAGCGGCTTGCGGGGTGCGCGGGGGTGCGCCGTGGTCGAGCACGGACTGGCTCCTTGATCGCTGCCGGGTGAGGTTGACCGCAGCGAGGGGGACGCGGCGGAGCACACCCGTCAAACGGGTCCCGCCGAGCAGGCCGAACCCCCGCCACGCAACGTACAGCGGATGACTCTAGAGGAGTTCTGTTCCCAGGAGTAATGCAGCAACCTTGCGCAGTCGCGCATGATCGTTGCGCTACCTTCCCGGACGCGGACGATCGTTGCGCGGTCCGTTTGGTCCGTTGCGTCGGGTGTGTTTGGTTCGGTCTCTCCATGAGGCGAAAACGACGAACCCCGCGCCCCTCCGAAGAGGGACGCGGGGTTCGCGATGCTTCGTGCTGCTCTAGCTCCAGCTGGCGTGCAGCGGCTTGCCCTCGGCGTAGCCGGCCGCGGACTGGATGCCGACGGTCGCCCGCTCCTCGAACTCGGCGAGCGAGTTGGCACCGGCGTACGTGCAGGAGGAGCGGACACCCGCGATGACCGAGTCGATCAGGTCCTCGACGCCCGGGCGCTCCGGGTCGAGGAACATCCGCGAGGTGGAGATGCCCTCCTCGAAGAGCGCCTTGCGGGCGCGGTCGTAGGCGGACTCGTCGCTCGTCCGGTTCTTCACGGCGCGGGCCGAGGCCATGCCGAAGGACTCCTTGTAGGCGCGGCCCTTGGCGTCGTGCTGGAGGTCGCCCGGGGACTCGTACGTACCGGCGAACCAGGAGCCGATCATCACGTTCGACGCACCGGCGGCGAGCGCCATGGCGACGTCGCGCGGGTGCCGCACGCCACCGTCGGCCCACACGTGCTTGCCGTACTTCTTGGCCTCGGCGGCGCACTCCAGGACGGCGGAGAACTGCGGCCGGCCGACGCCGGTCATCATGCGCGTGGTGCACATGGCGCCGGGTCCGACACCGACCTTGATGATGTCGGCGCCGGCCTCGATCAGGTCCTTGACGCCCTCGGCGGCCACGATGTTGCCCGCGACGATCGGCACCTGCGGGTCGAGCGCGCGGACCTTCTTGATCGCCTCGATCATCGACTCCTGGTGGCCGTGGGCCGTGTCGATGACGAGCGTGTCGGCGCCGGCGTCGAGCAGCTGCTTGGCCTTGCCCGCCACGTCGCCGTTGATGCCGACGGCGGCGGCGATGCGCAGCTTGCCGTTGGCATCGGTGGCCGGGGTGTACAGGGTCGCGCGCAGGGCTCCCGTGCGCGTCAGGATGCCGGCGAGACGGCCTTCCTTGTCGACGGCCGGGGCGTAGCGGCGGTTGGCGCCGTCCAGCTTGTTGAAGGCGTCGCGCGGGTCGATGTCCGCGTCGAGCAGCAGCAGGTCCTTGGACATGACCTCGGACAGCTGCGTGAAGCGGTCGACGCCGGTCAGGTCCTGGTCGGTGACGACACCGACGGGCCGCTGCTCGTCGTCCACGACGACACCGGCGTTGTGCGCGCGCTTGTTGAGCAGCGCGAGGGCGTCCGCGACGGTCTGCGTCGGCGCGAGGACGATCGGGGTGTCGAGCACCAGGTGGCGCGTCTTGACCCAGGAGATGACCTCGGTGACGACCTCGATCGGGATGTCCTGCGGAATGACGACAAGTCCACCGCGACGGGCGACGGTCTCGGCCATACGACGCCCGGCGATCGCGGTCATATTGGCGACGACCAGCGGGATCGTGGTGCCCGTGCCGTCCGGCGACGAAAGATCCACGGCCTGCCGGGAGCCGACCGCGCTCCGGCTCGGCACCATGAAGACGTCGTCGTACGTCAGGTCGTACGCGGGCTTGATGTCATTGAGGAAACGCACGTGCGGACATCCCAGTCGGTAGAAGGGGGCCCCAGAAGTCTGCTCCCGGGGCACAAAGCACGTACTTCATTTTCCCATGTCGGCCCGGGTCACGTCTTCGGGGCGAACATCCCAAGGCCGGACGGCCCAATTGGTCGATCACCCAAGATCGGCCGCTTCGACGCCACCCCTTGACAGCGGAAGTGCCCGAACGAAGACTGCGGAGTACGCAAACTACGTGCACGATATGGATGCCGCAGGCGGACAGTGCACGCGGACTGACAGAACACCGTCGGGCAGGCCGTCAATGGAGCGGTCGCCGCCAGGAAGGCACGTTCGATGTCGAAAGCTATGGATGTGAGCGACGAAGCCCCCGTCCCCACCGGCGCCGCGCAGGACTCACCCGGCGATCAGCAGCGCGGGGCCCGCCGCAGGGTGCTCGCCGCGGCCGGGGTCGGGCACTTCGTCGAGTGGTTCGACTTCGGCCTCTACGGCACGCTGGCCGTCGTGATCGGGAAGCACTTCTTCCCGTCCGACGATCCCCAGACCTCCCTGCTGGCCTCCTTCGCGGTGTTCGGCGCCAGCTTCGTCGTACGTCCCCTGGGTGGCCTGTTCTTCGGGCCGCTCGGCGACAGGATCGGCCGCCGGGCCGTGCTGTCCATGGTCGTGCTGCTCACCTCCGGCTCCACCTTCGTGATGGGGCTGCTGCCCACCTACTCGGCGATCGGGCTCATGGCGCCCGTGCTGCTGGTACTCGTCCGCCTCGTGCAGGGGTTCGCCGCCGGAGGCGAGAGCTCCGGTGCCACCGCGCTGCTCGCCGAGTACGCCACGCCCAAGCGCCGCGGCTACTTCTCCAGCTTCGTGGACACCTTCGGCTTCCTGGCCTTCGTCGCCGGTTCCGGTCTTGTCCTGCTGCTCACCAGCGTGCTGAGCGGGAACAGCATGGACACCTGGGGCTGGCGCCTGCCGTTCCTGCTCGCGGGCCCGCTCGGCCTGGTCGGCCTCTATATGCGGCGCAAGCTGGAGGACACCCCGGACTTCCGCAAGCTGGAGGAGACCGGCTCCGTCGAGAGCAGCCCGCTGCGCACCGCCCTGCGCACGGGTCGTGCGGCGATGCTCTTCTGCTGCGGCTTCGTGGTCATCAAGGCCGTCGGCCACTGGAGCCTGCAGAGCTTCATGCCCAGCTACCTGCAGTCGACGCTCGGCTTCTCCAGCACCGTCTCGTACGCCGTCACGACCGTCGGCCTGCTGGCGATCGCGATCGCCGTGCCTTTCATGGGGATGCTGTCGGACCGGGTGGGCCGCAAGCCCGTCATGCTCGTCGCCTGCGCGGGGATCGTGCTGCTCTCCTACCCGGCGTTCCTGCTCATGGCGCAGGGCGGCGCCTGGGGAGCGCTGGCAGCGATGCTCGTTCTCGGCTGTCTGATCGCCGCATTCGACGGGGCGTCCAGCGCGGCGATGGCGGAACTGTTCCCGACGTCGATCCGCTACGGCTCCATGGCCATCGCCTACAACCTGGCGGTCGCGGTCTTCGGCGGCGCCACCCCGTACTTCTCGACCTGGCTGATCGGCAGCACCGGCAACAACCTCGCGCCCGCCTTCTACATCTCGGTCTGCGCGCTGATCACCCTCATCACGGTCACCCGGGCACGGGAGACCGCGGGCACCTCGCTGCGCGACGTCTGAGCGAACAAGCCCTCTCCCCTCCTCGCCACAACGCCCCTCCCCGACAAGGACTGAACCCTCATGCACATCGCCGTCACCGGCGCCGCCGGCCGCGTCGGCCGGGCCGTCACCGCTCAACTCGTCCAGCGCGGACACCGGGTCACCGGCATCGACAGGGCCGAGCCCGCCGCACCGGTCCGTGGCGTCCGCTACGTCACCGCCGCGTTCTCCGAACTGGAACCCGGGGACGAACGCCTCGTCGGCATCGACGCCGTCGCCCACCTGGGCGCGATGATGTCGTGGCAGGACGCCGACGCGGCCGCGATGTTCGAGGCGAATGTCGTCGGCACCTTCCGGCTCATCGAAGCGGCGGCCCCGCACGGCGTACGCCGCCTCGTCCTGGCCAGCACCGGCGAGGTCTATCCGGAGAACGCCCCGGCCTACCTCCCGCTCGACGAGGCGCACCCCCGGCACGCGGCCACCCACTACGGGATGACCAAGGTGCTGAGCGAGGACCTGGCCGACTTCGCGGGCCGCAAGTACGGCATGGCGGTCACGACGCTGCGCTTCGCGCACACCCAGGACCCGGCCGAACTCCTCGACCCCGACAGCTTCTTCTCCGGCCCGCGGTTCTTCCTGCACCGCAGGCTGGAGAAGGAGCGGGCGGCCCAGAACACCGACGTGGTGCGGCAGTTGGAGGCGTGGGACGGCGGCGAGGCGCTGATCGCGCCCCGGCGGGCCGACGGCCGCCCCGTACGCATGGGAATTCTCGCCACCGAGGATCTCGCACACGGCGTCGTCCTCGCGCTGGAGGCCGACGCGTCCGTCGACGGCGTGTTCGGACTCGGCCCGGACGAGAGCACCGACCTGGCGGAGTTCGCCCGCGCCCTCGGCGAGGCGGCCGGACTGCCCGTCGTCGACGTGACCGTGCCGAACACCGCGGCCGACTACTGGACCCTCAACGCCCGGGCCCGCGAGCTCCTCGGGTTCCGACAGCGGATCGACACGGCCGCGATGATCGCGCAGGCCGTCGAGGCCCGTAAGCGGCGGCATGACGACGCCTGAGCACCGCTCGGCCCGCACCATCCGGACAACAGGGAACAACCTTCATGCGTGACGAACAGACCCAACACGACATCGCGGTGATCGGCGGCGGCCTCGCCGGCGTCTGCGCCGCCGTCTCCGCCGCCCGGCTCGGCCACCGCGTCGCCCTCGTGCACAACCGGCCCGTACTGGGCGGCAACAGCAGCAGTGAGGTACGGGTGTGGGTGTGCGGCGCCACCGCACACGGCGTGCACAGGTACGCCCGCGAGACCGGCATCATGGGCGAGCTCTACACCGAGAACCAGTACCGGAACCCGGAAGGCAATCCCTACTACTGGGACCAGGTCGTCCTGGACGCGGTGCTCGCCGAACCCCGCATCGACCTCTACCTCAACACCGACGTGCGCGAAGTTGAGGCCGAGGGCCCCGAGGACGAGCGTGCGGTCCGGTCCGTCACCGGCTGGATGATGGGCTCGGAGCGGCGGATCACCTTCCACGCGGAGCAGTTCCTCGACTGCACCGGAGACGGCCTCGTCGGCCACCTCGCCGGGGCCCGCCACCGCATCGGTCGGGAGGCGCGAGGCGAGTTCGACGAGCCGTGGGCCCCGCCGGAGGCGGACGGGGAGCTGCTCGGCTCGACGATCCTCTTCTACACGAAGGACGCGGGCCGCCCGGTCAAGTTCGTGCCGCCGTCCTACGCCAAGGACCTGTCGACCACGCCCATCCTGCGCAACCGCGTCCTGCGGACCGGGGACAACGGCTGCGACTACTGGTGGGTCGAATGGGGCGGCGAACTCGACACCGTCGAGGACAACGAGGCGATCCGCGACGAGCTGCACGCCGCCGTCATGGGCATCTGGGACCACATCAAGAACTCCGGCGAGTTCGACGCCGCCAACCTGACGCTGGAATGGGTCGGCAGCCTCCCAGGCAAGCGCGAGTACCGCCGCTTCGTCGGCGACCACGTCCTCACGCAGAACGACATCCTGAGCCAGCGCCAGTTCGAGGACCGGGTGGCGTTCGGCGGCTGGTCCGTCGACCTGCACCCCGTGCAAGGCATGTACGCGAACGAGCCGGGCGCCCGCCAGCGCTACGCGGACGGCGTCTTCCACATTCCGCTGCGCAGCCTGTACTCGGTCAACGTCCGCAATCTGTTCTTCGCCGGACGCAATATCTCCGCCACCCACATCGCCTTCGGCGCGACCCGGGTCATGGCGACGTGTGCCACGCTCGGCGAGGCCGCCGGAACCGCGGCCGCCCTGTGCGTGTCCGAGAAGACCGACCCGCGCACCCTGGCCACGGAGCGCACCGACCTGGTCCGGCGGGTGCTGCTGCGCCAGGACGCGTCCGTGATCGGCGTCCGCGACGCCGACCCGGCGGACCTCGCGCCGCGCGCCCGGCTCTCCGCCTCGAGCCACCTGCGGGCACTGGCGGCGGAGCCCACGGAGGGGCAGGCCGCGGAGCCGTACCCCCTCACGCGGGACGTGGGCCTGCTGCTGCCGGTCGACCCGTACCTGGAATCCGTGGATCTGCTGGCGTCCTCCGAGGCCGGCGGCGAGCTCACCGTGGAGCTCTGGGGCACCCGGCTGCCGGAGAACGGGGTGCCGCTCGACCACCTCGCGACCACGACGGTGACGGTGCCGGCCGGTGCCGCCACCTGGGTCACCGCACACCTCGACCACCGCCCGTCGGCGCCGGAAAACGTGGTCGTGATCGTCCGCCGGGCTCCCGAGGTCGCACTTCACCTGCTGCCGCAGCGCACCGACGGGGTGCTCGCCCTGCAGCGCAAGGCCGAGGGCGACGCCGCCGTCGACCACGACATCCCGGAGGAGGACGGCCAGTCGGTCATCGAGTGGTCGGCGCGGGAACTGCGCCGCCGCTCGTTCGCCTTCCGCGCCGCTCCGGCGACGACGGCGTTCGCACCGGACAAGACGGTGAACGGCTACCAACGCCCCTACGGGGGACCGCAGATGTGGTCCTCGGCCACGGCCGAGGACCCCGAGGACATGCACGAGCACCTGCAACTGACCTGGGACACCGAGCAGGACCTGCGGACCGTCCACCTGGTCCTCGACGACGATGTGGACGAATACCTGAACAACCTGCACCGCCACCGCACGCCCTTCGAGATCATGCCGGAGCTGGTGCGGGACTACCGGCTGCAGGCCCGTGCCGCGGACGGCGGGTGGCACACCCTCACGACGGTCACCGACAACCGGCGCCGCCATCGGGTGCACCGGTTCGAGAACGGGGAGCCGGTCCGTACGAGCGCGCTGCGTCTGCAGGTCGATGCCACGCACGGCGCCCCGCGCGCGCACGTCCACACGGTCCGCGTGTACGCCGACTGACCCGCTGTCTCCTGCGCACGAAAGCGGCCTGCGGCACCGAAGGTGAGCCGCAGGCCGCGTGCACGATGTGGACGTCAGTGGAAGTGATTCAGCGCGCCCCGAGTCCCTGGCTCACCGCGTCCGCCGCCTCGATGACCTGCCGTACCAGCGGCGCCCGGCTGTCCGGGGTCTCGCCGCCCGCGGGCAGGCCCAGCTCCGAGGCCGGTCCCCACAGCGAGATCGCGGCGACCACCTGGTCCTCGGCGTCACGCACCGGCGCGGCCAGCGAGGCCCGGCCCAGGGCGCGTTCCTCGGCCTCCACGGCGAACCCGTTGCGGCGCACCTCGTCGACGGCCGTGTCCAGGTCCTCGTGCTTGGTGAGGGTGAACTCGGTGTGCCCGGCCAGGGAATCGCCGAGCAGTTCGCGACGCTCCCGCGCGCCCATCCCGGCCAGCAGGCACTTGCCGATGCCGGTGGCATGCAGGGGGGCGGTGTGACCGGCCTGGGTCTGGGCCTTGGGCGTCTTGCCGCCCTCGAAGTTGCACAGGAACATCAGCTGGCCCCCGCGCCTTACGGCCACATTGGCACCGAGCCCGCTGGCCGCGGCCAGTTGCTGCAGGACCATGCGGGCGGCGCGGTGCACGGGGTGCCGGTTCACCGCGACAGCGGCGAGCGGCAGCGTGCCCAGGCCGAGCCGGTAGAGGTTGCTCACGGGGTCGCGCTCGACCAGATCGAGCTGTTCCAGGGTCGCGAGCAGCCGGGACGCCGTGGAAGCGCCGAGGCCCGCGGCCGCCGCGACGTCGGACACCCGCAGCTCCGGCCGCCCCTCCCCCAGGGCTCGCAGCACCGCCACCGCCCGCTCCACGCTCTGATTGGTCCCCGCATCCGCCGGCATCCGCGCCCTCCCTGTGCATGCTCTTTGCGCTCAGTGCACGACCCTACCGGGGATCGGGTCAGCGCAACGCCAGCAGGACGGTGAGCGCGGGCTCGGCGCCCCGGCGCCGGCCGACCGCGTCCTCGAACACGTCGAGCGCGGTCCGCCACACGTCGGGGCAGCGCCCCTCGAACGCCCGCCACTCGGAGACGACGACCACGAACCCCTTCTCGGACGCCGGCCACACTCCGGGATCGGACAGGCAGTCCGCCAACGCGTCCCAGTTCCGCCCGAACCACCCGGGCAGCTCCAGAGCGGCGGCGCACCGGTCCATGAAGCCGGTCTTGTCCGCGATCCCGTCGAGGTCGAGCGTGCGGAGGGTCCACTGGTCAAAGGAAGCGGGCAGCCCGCTCATCGAAGCACCGCCTTGAACGACTCGTAGTGGTCATCGGTGTAGTACGTCTCCCCGTCGCGGCCGGTGACGATACGCCGGGCGCCCCGGTCGTCCTCGCCCGGGGTGGGGACGGTGTACTCGTGGTAGTGGCCGCGCGGCTGCTTCGGCAGCTCACCCTCGAAGTTCCCGAAGACGCTGCCGTCCTTCTCGTACGGGAAGGGCCCGCCGGCGTCGATGAGGTCGAGCGTGCGCCGCGCCTCGGCGGGCAGCTCGGAGGCGGACACGGTGGCCATGCCCCGCGCCCAGGAGGGCGCGTCCCCGGACGACTCCCCAGCGCCCCCGCCACACCCCCCGACGAACAACACCAGACAGGCAAGCACCACACGGAGCAGAAGCCTCATACCCTGATGCTGCCATCAACCACGGACCGAGCCGATCAAGCCCCGCCGACGATTGAGGCGCGGGGCCCGGGGCAGAGCCCCGAGGCGTCGGCCCCGCCTCCGGCCTCACACCCCGTCGGGGTCCGCCCGCTGCAATGCCGGCTTGGGCGCGGACCCGGCCGCCAGCAAGAAGTCGGCCGCAGCCGTGTCCGTGACCAGGCTGGTCACGAGCCCCGACCGCAGCACCGCGTCGATGGCGGCAGCCTTCCGCTGGCCACCCGCGATCGCCACGACCTCCGGTATCCGCCGGAGGCGGTCCGCCTCGACGGTGATGCACCGCTCCCCGAGGTCCCGCCCGACCCGGCGGCCCTGCGCGTCGAAAAGGTGCGCGGACATCTCGGCGGCGACACCCAGGGACGCGTAGTGCGCGCGCTCCTCGTCGCTGAGCATGTCGTGCACGGTCGAGATGCCCGGCTCCCAGGAGCCGATGGACACGCACGCGACGGTGACCTTGTCGAAGTACTCGAAGGCGCGGGCGATCCCCGTCTGGTTGCGCAGCGCCGCCGCCGTCGCGGCGTCCGGCAGCAGCATCGGCGCGTAGATCGGGTGCGCGTCACCGCCCGACACCTGCGCCGCACGCCGCACGGCCTCCACGGAGCCGCGCTCCGCGGTCCCCGCGTCGTACACGCCCGTCAACTGCACCACGGTGCACGGCGGAAGCCGGTCGAGGGCGGCCGCCATGTGGATGGTGGAGCGGCCCCACGCGAGGCCGAGCACATCGCCCTCGGTGACCAGCTCGCCGAGCAGATCGGCGGCGACCTCGCCCAGGTTCTCCGGGTCGGAGGACTCGTCGATCTCGGCGGGCGACTCGACGACGACCGCGTGCCGCAGGCCGTAGCGGGCCCGCAGCGCGTCGGAGCGCTCCGCGTCCAGCTCGGCAGGGACCCGGATCTCGATGCGTACGAGATCCCGCTCGAGGGCGGTCTCGAGGACCCGCGCCACCTTGAAGCGGCTCACGCCGAACTCCTCGGCGATCTGGATCTTGGACTTGCCCTCGAGGTAGAAGCGACGGGCCATGGCCGCCGCCTGCACCAGCTCCGCGGGTCCCATCCGCAGGGCCGCCCGTCCCGCCGATGATGCGGACACGGCGTTCTCCTCACTTCTTTTACGTCACGAAACTTCTTTTACGTCATGAGATCGACTGCTGCTCACGAATCGGCTCACGGACCATCTGCCGTTCACAACCTGGATACGTCGTTCATCCTTGCAGATCCGACGCGGTTGATCAGCCCCGATGGACTCCGTTCACGTACCGGTGGCTCAGTGGTCGCACGCCCAGGCCGCGGACGCCGTGGCGCCTTCCGCCTGGGTGCGCAGTGCACGTACCGCCTCCGCCGGATCCTTCGCCCCGTAGACGGCCGAACCGGCTACGAAGACGTCGGCGCCCGCCTCGGCGCACCGCTCGATCGTCGCGGCGGACACTCCGCCGTCGACCTGCAGCCACAGCTCCAGACCGTGCTTCCCGATCAGCTCACGGGTGCGGCGGATCTTGGGCAGCATGATGTCCAGGAACGCCTGCCCGCCGAATCCCGGCTCAACCGTCATGATCAACAGCATGTCGAGTTCGGGGAGCAGGTCCTCGTACGGCTCGATCGGCGTCGCCGGCTTCAGGGCCATCGAGGCGCGGGCGCCCTTGGCGCGGATCTCACGCGCGAGCCGGACGGGGGCGGCGGCCGCCTCCGCGTGGAAGGTGACGGACCCGGCACCCGCTTCGACGTACTGAGGGGCCCAGCGATCGGGGTCCTCGATCATCAGATGGCAGTCCAGCGGGGTGTCCGTCGCCCGCGCCAGCGACTCTACGACCGGAACCCCGAGGGTCAGGTTCGGGACGAAGTGGTTGTCCATGACGTCGACATGGAGCCAATCGGCGCCTTCGGCGGCCTTTGCCTCGTCGGCAAGGCGGGCGAAGTCCGCGGACAGGATGCTGGGGTTGATCTGCACGGCCATGACCCAAGCGTGCCATGCCCGGCGCCGGTTGCCCGCCTCGGTCCGGACCAAGCCCCCAGACCGATACCGAGCCGTGCCCGCCCGTGCCATTGTGGGCGGCTCGCAGCGGGGGCCGGCGGTCGGCCCCCGGGAGTACCGCGCACGACGCAGCGGGGGACGCCATGGCGGACGTACGGAGCACGGTGAGCACGGCGCCCGGGCGCCGTGGAGTGGCGCGACTCGTGTGCGGGCGGCGCAGCAAGTGGCTGGTGCTCCTGCTGTGGCTCGTCGTCCTCGTGGGCAGCGCACCGCTCGCCCAGAAACTCACCGACGCACAGGACAACGACGCGCAGTCCTGGCTGCCCGGCTCCGCCGAGTCCACCCAAGTCCTCGACATCTCCAAGGACTTCAGGCCGGAGACCATCCCTGCAGTGGTGATCTACGCGCGCGAGGGCGGGCTCACCGTCGCGGACCGCGCCCGGATCGCCAAGGACGTCGCCCAGATCAAGCAGCTGAGCGCGCACGGGGTACGGGGCACGGAGACCCGCGGCCCCGTCCTCGACAAGCGGCCGGGCCCGTCGGCCGCCCAGGTCTACGTCCCGGTCACGATGGACGCCACGGGCTTCGAGCGGATCACCCCCGCCGTGGACTCCATCCGCGACGCGACCGGCACGTCCGTGGGCGATCTGAAGATCCACATCACGGGTCCCGGCGGCACGTCGGCGGACTTCTCCGAGGCCTTCTCGGGCATCGACTCGACGCTGCTGCTCTCGGCCCTCGGCATCGTCATCGTCATCCTGCTGTTCACGTACCGCAGCCCGTCCCTGCTGCTCGTACCGGTACTGAGCGTGGTGGCGGCACTCTTCACCGCGCAGGCGCTGATCTATCTCCTCGCGGAGAACGCGGGGCTCACCGTGAACGGGCAGAGCGCAGGCATCCTCACCGTCCTCGTGTTCGGCGCGGGGACGGACTACGCCCTGCTGCTCGTCGCCCGATACAGGGAAGAGCTCCGCCGCCACGAGGACCGGCACGAGGCGATGGCGCTCGCCCTGCACCGGGCGGGCCCGGCGGTCCTGGCCTCCGGCGCGACCGTGGTGCTCAGCATGCTGATGCTGCTCACCGCCGAGATGAACTCGACGCGGGGGCTCGGCCCGGTCGCCGCGATCGGGGTCGCCGTCGCCCTGCTCGCGATGCTGACCCTGTTCCCCGCCCTGCTCGTGATCTTCGGCCGCTGGATCTTCTGGCCGCTGATCCCGCACATGGGCAGCGCGGAGCCCACCGAGCGCGGCGTGTGGGCGCGCACCGGGCAGCGGATCGCGCGCCGCCCGCGCCTGATCTGGTGCGTGACGGCGGTGGCGCTCGCCCTGCTCTCGCTCGGCCTGATCCAGTTGAAGGCGGAGGGCATCAGCAACGCCGACTCGTTCACCGACAAACCCGACTCGATCGTGGGACAGGAGGTCTCGGCGGAGTACTTCCCCGCGGGCGCCGGCGACCCGCTCGTCATCGTCGCGGACCAGGGGCAGGGCCTGGAGGTGCGTCGCGCCGTCGCCGCTACGGACGGCGTCGTACGCGGCAGCATCGGCGTACCTCCGAACACGAAACCCCAGGCCGACGGCCGGGTCCTGTTCGAGGCGACGACGACCGCGCCCGCCGACAGCCAGGCCGCCAAGGACACCGTGGACCGGGTCCGCGAGGCGGTGCACGCCGTGGACGGGGCGGACGCCAAGGTGGGCGGCGGCACGGCGGCGCTGCTCGACATGGACCGGGCGACGGCGCACGACAACAAGCTGGTGATCCCACTCGTCCTGGTGGTCGTCCTGCTGATCCTGTGCCTGCTGCTACGGGCCCTGGTGGCACCCTTGTTGCTGATCGGGACGGTCGTCCTGTCCTTCGCGGCGGCCCTCGGCATCAGCGCGCTCGCCTTCCGCCACCTCTTCGACTACGCGGGCGAGTCGACGGACTTCCCGCTCTTCGTCTTCGTGTTCCTGGTGGCGCTCGGCATCGACTACAACATCTTCCTCACGACCCGCATCCGTGAGGAGGCCGCGCGCCAGGGCACACGCCCCGGCGTCGTCACGGGCCTGGCCGCGACCGGCGCGGTGATCACGTCGGCGGGCCTGGTCCTCGCGGGCACCTTCGCGGCCCTCGGCACGCTCCCCATGGTCGCCTTCGCGGAGATCGGCTTCGCGGTGGCGATCGGCGTGCTCCTGGACACATTCGTGGTCAGGTCCGTCCTGGTGACAGCCCTGTTCCTGGACGTGGGCCCAAAGGTCTGGTGGCCGCACAAGCTGTCCAAGGTGACCAAAAATAGCCCCGCCGGCGATTGAGGCGCGGGGCCCGGGGCAGAGCCCCGAGTCGTCAGCCCCGGTCACCCGCAACAAGACCTACGCGGTACGCCGAATCAACGCCAAATACATCGCGTCGGTCCCATGCAGATGCGGCCAGAGCTGCACATCCGGCCCCTCCCCGAGCCCCGGCACACCCTCCAACAGAGGCCGCGCATCAATGAGTTCGGCCCCGCCGACCCCCTTCAGCACGTCCTCGACGACCGCCCGCGTCTCCGCGAGATGCGGCGAGCACGTCGCGTACCCCACGACACCCCCGACCCGCACGGACTCGAGCGCCTTGCGCAGCAACCCCCGCTGCAGCGGAGCGAACCCCTCCAGGTCCTCGGGACGCCGCCGCCACCGCGCCTCCGGGCGCCGCCGCAGCGCGCCAAGTCCGGTGCAGGGCACGTCCATCAGGATCCGGTCGAACGTCCCGGGTCCCCACGGCGGCCGCGTGCCGTCCGCGGCGATCACCTGGTAGGGCCCCGGGTTCCCGGCCAGCGCCTTCGCGACGAGCCCGGCGCGGTGCGGCTGCTTCTCCGACGCGAGCAGCGTCGCGCCGCGCTCGGCGGCGAGCCCGGCGAGCATGGCCGCCTTGCCACCGGGACCCGCGCAACCGTCGAGCCACTTCTCGTCACGGCCCTCGACCGGAGCGTTCGCCAGCGCAATGGCCACCAGCTGGCTGCCCTCGTCCTGCACGCCGGCCCGCCCCGACTTCACGATGTCGAACGAGCCCGGCTCACCACCCTCGGCGAGCCGCACGGCGTACGGCGACCAGCGCCCCGGAAGCGCCGACTCCTCGCCCACCTCGGCGAGTACGGCCTCGGCGGTGGTCCGCCCGGGCCTCGCCACGAGCGTGACCTCGGGCCGCTCGTTGTCGGCCTCCAGCAGGTCCTCGATCCCGGCACGGCCACCGCCCAGCGAGTCCCACAAGGCGGAGACGACCCATCGCGGATGCGAATGCACCACGGCCAGATGGTCGTCGGGGTCCTCGTCGTACGGCGGCGCGACCCGCTCGACCCACGCGTCGAGATCGTGCTGCGAGACCTTCCGCAGCACGGCGTTGACGAACTTGGCCCGCCCGTCACCGAGCACGACGCGCGCCAGCTCGACCGACGCGGACACGGCGGCGTGCGTCGGGATCCGCGTCCCGAGCAGCTGATGCACGCCGAGGTTCAAGACGTCCAGAACGGGCGGATCGACCTCGCGCAGCGGCCGGTCGATACAGGCCGCCACGATCGCGTCGTACGTCCCCTGCCTGCGCAGCGTCCCGTACACGAGCTCGGTCGCGAGCGCCGCGTCGCGCCCGTCGAAGTCGCCCTTCTCGCGGGCCTTGCGCAGCAGCGGCGGCAGCACGAGGTTCGCGTACGCGTCCCGCTCGTCCACCGCGCGCAACGCCTCGAAGGCGAGGATGCGCACGGGGTCCTTCTTGGGACGACGGTGGGGCTTGCCGGGCTTACGAGGGGGCCGGCCGGGCTGGTCGCTCAAAGGTGCTCCGCTGCTGGGATCGTACGGGCGCTACGCACGGGTCGTACGCCGGGATGAACCCTCCCAGGGTACGTCCCGGCGCCGACAGCGGTCCTCGTGGGCCCGTCCGGCCCGGGCCCCGACCCGGCGTCAGCCCAGGGTCTCCCCCTCGGCGATCCGGGTGCCCCGCGCCCAGTCCGCCGCGGCCATCGGCTTCTTGCCCTGCGCCTGCACCCAGAGCAGCTCGACGGCGTGCGAACCGGTGCCTACGTAGAGGTTCTTCTTGCCGGCGCTGATCTCGCCCGGCGCCAGGTCGGTCCGGTCGGGCGCGAGGACGGCCGTGCGCACCTTGAGCCGCTCGCCGCGGAACTCGGTCCAGGCGCCCGGCGCGGGCGTGCAGCCACGGACGACCCGGTCGACCCGCAGGGCCGGCGCGCTCCAGTCGATCCGGGCGTCCTCCACGGTGATCTTCGGCGCGAGGGTGACGCCGTCGGCGGGCTGCGGCACGGCCTCGATCGTGCCGTCCTCGATCCCGTCCATCGTCGCGGAGAGCAGCCCGGCGCCCGCGAACGCGAGCCGCGTCAGCAGGTCGCCGCTGGTGTCGGTGGCACGGACCGCCTCGGTCACCGTCCCGTACACGGGCCCGGAGTCGAGCCCCTCCTCGATGAGGAACGTGGACGCGCCGGTGATCTCGTCACCCGCCATCACCGCGTGCTGCACGGGCGCGGCGCCCCGCCACGCGGGCAGCAGCGAGAAGTGCAGATTGACCCAGCCGTGGGCGGGCACGTCGAGCGCGGTCTTCGGGAGCAGCGCCCCGTACGCGACGACCGGGCAGCAGTCGGGAGCGATCTCCCGCAGCCTCGCCAGGAACTCCTCGTCGCGCGGCTTGGCCGGCTTGAGCACCTCGATGCCGGCCTCCTCGGCCCGCTGGGCGACCGGGCTCGCGACCAGTCGACGGCCGCGCCCCGCCGGTGCGTCGGGCCGGGTGACGACCGCGGCGACCTCGTGCCGGTCGGAGGCGATCAGGGCGTCCAGGGCGGGAACGGCGACCTCGGGGGTGCCTGCGAAGACGAGCTTCATCGGTGGCGTACAGCCTCTCGGGGCAGGGTCACGGGCAGCGCACCAGTCTATGGGCGCCGGGTGGCGGGCGCGTACGGGGCGCACGTCGTGACGTGCGCCCCTCGCATATGCGGATGCGCCCGAACAGCGTGACCCCACACCGGATGGCGCGTTGGTCAAGAAAGAGTTGACCAGTCATGGGCCGCAATCAGTCATCCGTCATCGCTCACTCGTCTTCGTCGGTGTCGCTTGACGCGAGCGTGGCCCGATCCTTTTTCATCGCCGGTTCGAGAGGCTTGTTCATGGCCGACCACGCAACCCACGACGCCCAGGCACGGGCCAGCCTGCATCTTCTTGTGCGGGACATCGAGCGGGTCCGCCGTCAGGTGGACGCACTGCGCACCCTCACCGCACAGCTGGGCAACGTCTACCGCCCGCGCCGCTCAGGCCCCTCCGCGGGGTTCGTCGTCTACGGGAGGGCGCCCGCCCCCACCGTCCGTCTCGCCCAGGAACTGCGCGACAGCGTCGAGACGTTGGTCACCGCAGCCGTGGACTTCGACCGTTCGCTGGGCTTCTCCTGGGACGCGGTGGGCTCCGCGCTCGGCGTCACCAAGCAGGCGGTCCACCGCAGGTACGGGGCGCGCAGGGCGGCCACCCAGGCGGCGGCCGAGGCCGAGCGCGGTGCGGAGGTCCCGGCGTCGCCGACGCCCGCCGTGCCGTCCCCGGCGGGGGCCACGCGTCCCGCCGTGCCGATGGGCGCGGGCCCGCTGTCGGCGGTCCCCGCCGCCCGCGCGCTGCCCGCCCAGCCGACCGCGAGCACCACGGGCCTGCGCGACGACGCGCGTCCCAGCGCCTTCCCCGGCCCGCGCCACGGCTGAGCCGCGACTGATCGCGGCGCCACATGCCGCTGCCTCCGCGTACGCCAGGTCGCGTACGGGGAGGCAGCGGCATGTGACTGCCACTTCGCTCGCGCCGCGCAACGGGGCGGACGGCGTCGACCGCCGCCCGCTCACCCGATGTCGAGCGGATCCACCCTGACCCGTACGGGCTCGCCCGCCCCCCGCGCCATCCGCGCCGCCTGCGCCTGCTTCAGGGCACGCGCGAGCACGGAGCCGCTGCCCGGCGGCACCCGCACCAGCACCCGCTCCCACTGCTCCCCGGCCGGCGGGCCCCCGCCCCGACGCCCGCCACCCGGTATCGCCTCGGGCACCGGCACGGGCCCCAACACCTCGGCGTCCCCCGGCAGTTCCACCGCCCCCATGAACCCGGCGACCGCCTCCGCCGTCCCCGTGACCGCCGCCATCCGTGACACGGGCGGAAACCCGAGCTCGGCCCGGTCCGCGAGCTCCCGCACCGCGTGCCCCACCGGGTCCCACCGCACCAGCGCCTGCACGGGCCGCAACGTCGGCTCGGCGACCACGACCACGGCGCCGCCCACCTCCTGCGGCCGCACCAGCGCGGACGCCGCGATCCACCGCCGCAGCGCCTCCTCCCCCGCCCGCAGATCGGCCCGCCCCAGCATCGCCCACCCGTCGAGCAGCAGCGCCGCCGCGTACCCGCCCTCGGCGACCGGCTCGGCCCCCGGCGTACTCACGACGAGCGCGGGCGTCCCCGGAACCGTGCCGAGCACCTGCTCACGCCCCGACGTCCGCACCGGCACCGTGGAGAACGCCCGCCCCAACTCCTCGGCGGTGCGCCGCGCCCCGACGACCTGCGCCCGCAACCGCGTCCCCCCGCACTCGGCGCACTGCCAGCGCCCCTCCTCGCGCCCGCACCACCCGCACGCGAGCACCCCGGTCGCCTCCCGCGCCTCCAACGGCCCCGCGCACTGCCGGCACCGGGCGGGCTCACGACACCGCTGACACGCGAGCCGCGGCACGTACCCCCGCCTCGGCACCTGCACCAGCACGGGCCCCTCGCGCAACGCGGTCCGCGCCACCTCCCACGCGAGACTCGGCAACCGGGCGGCCCGCGCCGCCTCGTCGCGCGCGACGTCCCGGTCCCCCACGGTGCGTACGAGCGGAGCGACCCGGCGTACGACGTCCCGCGGCGCGCTCACGGCGGCGGCCCAGCCGCTGCGCACCAGCTGGGCGGCCTCGACCGTGCAGCTCCAACTCCCCAGCAGGAACGCGCACTTGTCGCGCGTGGCCCGCAGCTCCAGGACCTCCCGCACATGCGGGAAGGGCGCGTGATCGTCGCTGTGGTGCTGGTCCCCGTCCTCCCACACGACGACGAGTCCCAGATCCCGTACGGGAGCGAACATGGCCGCCCGCGTCCCGACGACGGCCCGCACGGCCCCCCGCCGCACGGCGAGCCACTCGGAATACCGCCGCTGCTGCCCGGCATCGGCCGTCAGCAGAGCATGCTGCCCCTCCCCCAACTCCTCCCGCAGCGCGGCATCGACGCGCGCCGCGAGTCGCACGGTCGGCACGACGACCAGAGCCCCCCGCCCGGAAGCGAGCGTCGCCCGCACGGCCCGAGCGATCTCGTCGGCCCACTCGGGCCCGGGCAGCGCGGTCCACACGGCGCGCGGAGAGCCACCCGCGGCCAGCGAAGCCAGGAAGTCGGCCCCCCGCTCGTACCGCGCCCAGGAACCGGCCTCCGGAGCCGCCGGCGGCGCCGGAGGAGCAGCGAACTCCCGGGCCTCGGCCTTGGCATGCCGCGGCGGAATCGCGAGCTGAAGCACATCGGCGAGGCTCCCCGCATACCGGTCGGCGACGGCCCGGGTCAGTCCGAGCAACTCCGCATCGAGCACGGGCTCGGGCGACACGACCTGCGCGAGCGCGGCGAGCGGCCCCTGATATTCGGCCTCTGCCACCCGCTCGACAAGAAAACCGTCAATCAGCCCACCCCCTTCACGCCGGCCGTCCCGCACATTCCGGTTCCCCGCCCCGAAACGCACCCGCACCCGCACACCCGGCTGCGCGGCGGCGTCCAGCTCCTTCGGCACCGCGTACTCGAAGTACCGGTCGAGATGCAGCACCCCCTTGTCCACGAGCACCCGCGCCACCGGCAACTCCTCGGCCAGCGCCGCTCCCCGCCACGTCCGCGGCTTCGCCTTCGGCACCTTGGCAGCCCGCACGCTCTCCCGGATCAACGCAAGCTGCTCCGGCTCCCCGCCCTCGTCGCCCCTGTCGTTCTCGCTGCTCACACGTGCATTCCTACCAGAGGGGACTGACACCCGGCCCGCCCCGCGAAGGCCCGGGAACGCCGAAGGGCCCGGCCCTCCCCAAGGAGAACCGGGCCCTTCGGACCGATCAAAAAACCTGAGGCCTACAGGCCCGCGGCCTTGCGCAGCGCGTCCACGCGGTCGGTCTTCTCCCACGTGAAGTCGGGCAGCGCGCGCCCGAAGTGGCCGTACGCGGCCGTCTGGGAGTAGATCGGACGCAGCAGGTCGAGGTCGCGGATGATCGCGGCCGGGCGGAGGTCGAAGACCTCGGAGATCGCGGCCTCGATCTTGTCCGTGTCGATCGTCGCCGTACCGAAGGTCTCCACGAAGAGACCGACCGGCTCGGCCTTGCCGATCGCGTACGCGACCTGGACCTCGCAGCGCGCGGCGAGACCCGAGGCCACCACGTTCTTGGCGACCCAGCGCATCGCGTACGCGGCCGAGCGGTCGACCTTGGACGGGTCCTTGCCGGAGAAGGCGCCGCCACCGTGGCGGGCGTAGCCGCCGTAGGTGTCGATGATGATCTTGCGGCCGGTCAGACCGGCGTCGCCCATCGGGCCGCCGATCTCGAAGCGTCCGGTCGGGTTGACCAGCAGGCGGTAGTTCTCGGTCTCCAGCTTGATGCCGTCGTCGAGCAGCGCCTTCAGCTCCGGCTCCACCACGAACTCGCGGATGTCGGGGGCGAGGAGCGAGTCCAGGTCGATGTCGCTCGCGTGCTGCGAGGAGACCACGACCGTGTCCAGACGGACCGCCTTGTCGCCGTCGTACTCGATGGTGACCTGGGTCTTGCCGTCGGGGCGCAGGTAGGGGATCGTCCCGTTCTTGCGCACCTCGGAGAGGCGGCGCGAGAGGCGGTGCGCGAGGTGGATCGGGAGCGGCATGAGCTCCGGCGTCTCGTCGCACGCGTAGCCGAACATCAGGCCCTGGTCGCCCGCGCCCTGCTTGTCGAGCTCGTCCTCATCGCCTTCGACGCGCTTCTCGTACGCCGTGTCGACACCCTGCGCGATGTCGGGCGACTGCGAGCCGATGGAGACCGAGACGCCGCAGGAGGCGCCGTCGAAGCCCTTCTTCGACGAGTCGTAGCCGATCTCGAGGATCTTGTCGCGCACGAGCTGCGCGATCGGCGCGTACGCCTTCGTGGTCACCTCGCCGGCGACGTGCACGAGGCCAGTGGTGATCAGCGTCTCGACGGCGACGCGGGACGAGGGGTCCTCGCGCAGCAGCGCATCGAGAATGGTGTCGCTGATCTGGTCAGCGATCTTGTCGGGGTGACCCTCGGTCACGGACTCCGAGGTGAACAGGCGACGGGACACAACGCTCCCTGTGGTTGCAGCGGCTGCTGGCTGATCATTTGACGGTTGGTGCGGGGGGCTGCGCCCGGCACCGTCCGGGAACAGTTTATCGGTCGTACTCGGCCGCCGGGTCACGTGTCTCGCCCACTGGGAGTGCTGTGACCTGCGACACCGCATTCTGCGATACGACGATCGGTCTTCGGAAGGGTACTGCTCGCCCGAAATTGGCGTGTTTTCGGGCTTTCCTTGCGTCAGGAGTGCCGGATGTGAATTTCACGCACCGGTGCGGTTCCGCGCGTGTTACGCAAAGATTCAGCCGTTCGTCGCAGCTGCGAGACGGCGCGCCGTCTCGTCCCAGACGTGGTCGGCGAGCGCTTCCTTCGGGCCGTGGGGGACGGGCGTCTCGTGCCCGTCGGCGCCCAGGATCACGGCCTCGTTCTCCTCGGAGCCGAAGGTCTTGCGCTCCCCCACCTCGTTGACGACGAGCAGGTCGCAGCCCTTGCGGGCGAGCTTGGCGCGGCCGTTCGCGAGGACGTCGTCGGTCTCCGCCGCGAAGCCGACGACGATCTGGCCCGGTCGGGCCCGGTCGGCGGACAGCTCGGCGAGGATGTCCGGGTTGCGCACGAGGACGATCGGCGCCGGCTCCTCGCCGTCCTTCTTCTTGATCTTCCCGGTGGCGTACGCCTCCGGGCGGAAGTCGGCGACGGCCGCGGCCATGACCACCGCGTCGGCGTCGGCGGCCGCCTTGAGGGCCGCCTCGCGCAGCTGCACGGCCGTTCCTACGTGGACGACGTCGACGCCCGCCGGATCCGGCAGGTCCGCGTTCGCGGAGAGCAGCGTGACGCGGGCGCCGCGCGCCGCCGCCGTGCGGGCGAGCGCGTAGCCCTGCTTCCCGGAGGAGCGGTTGCCGAGGAAGCGGACCGGGTCGAGGGGCTCGCGGGTGCCGCCGGCGCTGACGACCACGTGGCGGCCGGCGAGGTCCTGCGGGGCGTCGCCGCGCGCGAGCACCCGGCGTGCGTACTCGAAGATCTCCGCCGGGTCGGGGAAGCGGCCCTTGCCGGTGTCGACGCCCGTGAGGCGGCCGACGGCCGGCTCGATGACGAGGGCGCCGCGGCGGCGCAGCGTGGCGACGTTCTCCTGGGTGGCCGGGTGCTCCCACATCTCGGTGTGCATCGCCGGGGCGAAGACGACCGGACATCGGGCGGTGAGGAGCGTGTTCGTCAGGAGGTCGTCGGCGAGCCCGTGGGCCGCCTTGGCGAGCATGTCGGCGGTGGCCGGCGCGACGATCACGAGGTCCGCGTGCTGGCCGATGCGTACGTGCGGCACCTCGTGGACCGAGTCCCAGACCTCTGTCGAGACCGGGTTGCCGGAGAGTGCCGACCAGGTCGCGGCGCCGACGAAGTGGAGCGCCGATTCGGTCGGCACGACGCGCACGTCGTGGCCGGACTCCGTCAGTCGACGCAGCAGCTCACACGCCTTGTAGGCGGCGATTCCGCCGCTGACCCCCAGAACGACCTTCGGCTTCGACGACACCGGTTCTCCCCTGACTCGAACACGTACGAACGAAAAGACGTACGACTCCATGACACACCACAGGCCCGACAGCTGTGCTGCCGGGCCTGAAGTACCGAAACTACGAGCTTTACTGAACCGGGCCCTCGATGGCCTCGGACGTCAGCAGACCCGCGTTGATCTCACGAAGAGCGATCGAGAGCGGCTTCTCGTGGACGTGCGTGTCCACCAGCGGGCCGACGTACTCGAGCAGGCCCTCACCGAGCTGCGAGTAGTACGCGTTGATCTGACGCGCGCGCTTGGCGGCGTAGATGACCAGGCTGTACTTCGAGTCGGTGGCCTCGAGGAGCTCATCAATCGGCGGGTTGATGATGCCCTCGGGCGCGGTGATGGTAGAGGACACTCTCTGCCTTCCGATGGGGTTAAAGATCAAAGAACTTTCATCAAGGCTAGCAGCTCACGGGCCACACCCTCGACGGAGGTATTGACAAGGGTGGTGTCGAACTCCGACTCGGCGGCGAGCTCCACCTTGGCTGCCGCGAGACGGCGCTCGATGACCTCCGGCGCCTCCGTACCGCGCCCGGTGAGCCGGCGGACCAGCTCTTCCCAGCTCGGAGGGGCCAGAAAGACCAGCTGCGCCTCGGGCATCGACTCCCGGACCAGGCGTGCACCCTGGAGGTCGATCTCGAGCAGCACCGGCTCCCCCGCCTCGAGGCGGTCGAGCACGGCCCGGCGCGGGGTGCCGTATCGGTTCCCCGCGAACTCGGCCCACTCGAGGAGCTCACCGTTGGCGATCAGCTTGTCCATTTCCTCGTCGGTGACGAAGAAGTACTGGACACCGTGCTGCTCGCCGGGGCGCGGCTTGCGGGTCGTGGCCGACACCGAGAGCCAGACCTCGGGGTGTTCCTTGCGCATATGGGCGACAACCGTGCTCTTGCCGACCCCCGAGGGGCCGGAGAGCACGGTCAGCCGCGGACGTTCACTCATGCAGCGATTATTCCAGTTGTTCCGGAGTGCCCGGACCAGCCCCGGGAATCACCCCGGGGCGGGCTCGGCCGCTCAGGCTCCGGTGCTGCCGAACTCGCGCTCCAGGGAGGCGATCTGGTTGGAACCGAGACCGCGCACCCGGCGGGATTCGGAGATCCCGAGCCGCTCCATGATCTGCTTGGCGCGGACCTTGCCCACGCCCGGCAGGGACTCCAGGAGGGCGGAGACCTTCATCTTTCCGATGACGTCGTTCTCCTGGCCCTGCTTGATGACCTCGTGGAGGGAGGCGCCGGAGTGCTTGAGTCGATTCTTGACCTCGGCCCGCTCCCGGCGAGCCGCGGCGGCCTTTTCGAGCGCGGCTGCGCGCTGTTCAGGGGTAAGGGGCGGAAGAGCCACGCCTACGTCACCTCGGATGTCGAACTGTCGGATACGGACCGGTGAGGAACCTAGTCGCCCCACACCTGGTGAGCAACGAACAACCCGCTGGCGTGCAGTTGACCGTTGACTCTCGACGGAGACTAGCGGGCATGGCCGCCAGAGTCAGCGAGAACAGACGAAAAGTCCTGGTCAGCCTCTGTCGAGCCGTACATTCTGGACAAATCGACCGCTAAACAGGACAGGATTCGGACGCAAAACCCAAGGTCGGCACGGAGTGCCACCTCTAAACCTCTCGCGTCAGGCCCCCGCGACGGCCTCGCGCACCTCGTCCGCGAACCGCACGGAGGCGTCCCGAAGGGCGGCGACCGAGGGCCCCGCCTTGAGAACTCCACGGCTCACATTCGGTACGACATTGCGCACGGCGGAGCCGAACACGGACGGGAGATCGGCCGCCGTGGCACCCTGCGCCCCGATGCCGGGGGCGAGGAGCGGGCCGTTGATGTCGAGCTCGTAGGAGGACAGATCGCCGAGCGTCGCGCCGACCACGGCTCCGAAGGAGCCCATGGGGTCCTCCCCCGCGTTCTCCTCGGCGAGGTGCGCGAGCATCGTCGCCCCTACGTTGCGCCCGTCGGCGCGGACCGCGTGCTGGACCTCGCCACCCTCGGGGTTCGAGGTGAGCGCGAGAACGAAGAGGCCCGCCCCGGACTCGCGCGCCAGGTCGACGGCCGGCTTCAGGGACCCGTAGCCGAGGTACGGCGAGACGGTCAGGGCGTCCACGAACAGCGGGGAGTCCTTGCGCAGGTAGGTCTCCGCGTACGCGGCCATGGTCGAGCCGATGTCGCCGCGCTTGGCGTCCATGACGACGAGGGTCCCGGCGGCGCGCAGGTCGGCGACCGCCTTCTCCAGGACCGCGACGCCCCGCGAGCCGAACCGCTCGAAGAACGCCATCTGCGGCTTCACCACGGCGACCGTGTCGGCCAGCGCCTCGACGCACGCGCGCGTGAAGGTCTCCAGGCCCGCGATGTCGTCGTTCAGGCCCCAGGAGGACAGCAGGGCGGCGTGCGGGTCGATGCCGACGCACAGCGGACCGCGCTCGTCCATGACGCGGCGCAGGCGTGCGCCGAAGGGGTCCATCGCACTCATGCGGAAGCCTTCTTCCTGACATCGGCGCCGATCGCGTCGGCGAGCGTGGCGTACGGGGAGTCGTTCAGGCGGGCGGCGAGTCCCTTGTGGATCGCGCGGGCATAGCAGGGGCCTTCGTAGATGAAGGCCGAGTAGCCCTGGACGAGCGTGGCACCGGCGAGGATGCGCTGCCAGGCGTCCTCGGCGTTCTCGATGCCCCCGACGCCCACGAGCGTGATCCGGTCGCCCACGCGCGCGTACAGGCGCCTCAGGACCTCCAGGGAACGCTCCTTGAGGGGCGCGCCGGACAGGCCGCCGGTCTCGTTCACGACGTCGCCCTTGGTGGCGAGGCCCTCGCGGGTGATCGTCGTGTTCGTGGCGATGATGCCGTCGAGGCCGAGCTCCACGGCCAGGTCGGCGACCGCGTCGATGTCCTCGTCGGCGAGGTCGGGCGCGATCTTCACGAGGAGGGGGACGCGGCGCGACTTCACGGTGCGGTCCGCCGCCTCGCGCACGGCGGTGAGCAGCGGCCGCAGCGCCTCGGTGGCCTGGAGGTTGCGCAGGCCCGGCGTGTTCGGCGAGGACACGTTCACGACGAGGTAGTCGGCGAACGCGGCGAGCCGCTCGGTCGACTTCACGTAGTCGGCGGCGGCCTCGGCCTCCGGCACGACCTTGGTCTTGCCGATGTTCACGCCGACCGTGGTCTTGAAGACGGGGTTGCGGGAGGCCAGGCGGGCCGCCACGGCCAGCGAACCCTCGTTGTTGAAGCCCATGCGGTTGATGAGCGCGCGGTCCTGCACGAGGCGGAACAGGCGCTTCTTGGGGTTGCCCGGCTGGGCCTCGCCCGTGACGGTGCCGATCTCGACGTGGTCGAAGCCGAGCATCGACATGCCGTCGATCGCGATGGCGTTCTTGTCGAAGCCGGCGGCCAGGCCGAAGGGGCCGTGCATACGAAGGCCCAGGGCTTCCGTACGCAGCTCCTTGTAGCGCGGCGCGAGATACGCGGCTACGAAGGTGCGCAGAACGGGCGTGCGGGCCGCGAGACGGATCCAGCGGAAGGCCAGGTAGTGGGCCTTCTCGGGGTCCATGCGCTTGAAGACGAGGTTGAAGAACAGCTTGTACATGCCTGAAGTCCTATAGGTCCTCATGAGGCGGTGGCCTCATGAAGAGGGGGACACCGTTGTGGTGTCCCCCTCTTGGGCTGCTGGAGCCTGTGCCGGGTCTTTTAGTCGCGGGCCGCCGTCAAGTGTTCCGCGTGTTCCTGCAGCGAGCGCACGCCCACGTCCCCGTGGCCCAGCGCCTCGATGCCCTGGACGGCCGCGGCGAGCGCCTGGACCGTGGTCAGGCACGGCACGGAGCGGGAGACCGCCGCCGTACGGATGTCGTAGCCGTCGAGGCGGCCGCCGGTGCCGTACGGGGTGTTGACGATCAGGTCGACGTCGCCGTCGTGGATCAGCTGGACGATCGTCTTCTCGCCGTTCGGGCCCTCGCCCTCGGACTGCTTGCGCACGACCGTGGCGTTGATGCCGTTGCGCTTGAGGACCTCGGCGGTGCCGGACGTGGCGAGCAGCTCGAAGCCGTGGGCGACCAGCTCGCGCGCCGGGAAGATCATCGAGCGCTTGTCGCGGTTGGCGACGGAGATGAACGCCCGGCCCTTCGTCGGCAGCGGACCGTAGGCGCCCGCCTGCGACTTGGCGTACGCCGTGCCGAAGACGGAGTCGATGCCCATGACCTCGCCGGTGGAGCGCATCTCCGGGCCGAGGACCGTGTCGACGCCGCGGCCGTGGATGTCGCGGAAGCGCGACCACGGCATGACGGCCTCCTTGACGGAGATCGGCGCGTCCATCGGCAGCGTGCCGCCGTCGCCGGTCTTCGGGAGCAGGCCCTCGGCGCGCAGCTCGGCGACGGTGGCGCCCAGCGAGATGCGGGCGGCGGCCTTCGCGAGCGGCACCGCGGTCGCCTTCGAGGTGAAGGGGACCGTGCGGGAGGCGCGCGGGTTGGCCTCCAGGACGTAGAGGATGTCCCCGGCCATGGCGAACTGGATGTTGATGAGGCCGCGGACGCCGACGCCCTTGGCGATGCCCTCCGTGGAGGCGCGCAGGCGCTTGATGTCGTAGCCGCCCAGCGTGATCGGGGGCAGGGCGCACGCCGAGTCGCCGGAGTGGATGCCGGCCTCCTCGATGTGCTCCATGACGCCGCCGAGGTAGAGCTCCTCGCCGTCGTAGAGCGCGTCGACGTCGATCTCGATCGCGTCGTCGAGGAAGCGGTCGACGAGGACCGGCCGCGAGGGGCTGATCTCCGTCGACTCCTCGATGTACGAGGAGAGGCGCTCCTCGTCGTAGACGATCTCCATGCCGCGGCCGCCGAGCACGTACGACGGGCGGACGAGGACCGGGTAGCCGATCTCGTCGGCGATCGTCTTCGCCTCCGCGAACGTCGTGGCGGTGCCGTGCTTCGGGGCCGGGAGACCTGCCTCCGCGAGCACGCGGCCGAAGGCGCCGCGGTCCTCGGCGGCGTGGATCGCCTCCGGGGGCGTGCCGACGACGGGCACTCCGTTGTCCTTGAGCGCCTGCGCGAGGCCCAGCGGGGTCTGGCCGCCGAGCTGCACGATGACGCCCGCGATCGGGCCCGCGAGCGACTCCGCGTGGACGATCTCCAGGACGTCCTCGAGGGTCAGCGGCTCGAAGTAGAGGCGGTCGGACGTGTCGTAGTCCGTGGAGACCGTCTCCGGGTTGCAGTTGACCATCACGGTCTCGTAGCCCGCGTCGCTGAGCGCGAAGGAGGCGTGGACGCAGGAGTAGTCGAACTCGATGCCCTGGCCGATGCGGTTCGGGCCGGAGCCGAGGATGATCACGGCGGGCTTCTCGCGCGGCGCGACCTCGCTCTCCTCGTCGTACGAGGAGTAGAAGTACGGCGTCTTGGCGGCGAACTCGGCGGCGCAGGTGTCGACCGTCTTGTAGACCGGGCGGACGCCGAGGGCGTGCCTGACCTCGCGGACGACGTCCTGGCGCAGGCCGCGGATCTCGGCGATCTGGCGGTCGGAGAAGCCGTGCCGCTTGGCCTCGGCGATCAGCTCGCGGGTCAGCTCGGGGGCGGCCGCGAGCTCGTCGGCGACCTCCTTGATGAGGAAGAGCTGGTCCACGAACCACGGGTCGATCTTCGTGTAGTCGAAGATCTCCTGGGGCGTGGCGCCGGCGCGGATCGCCTCCATGACGGTGTTGATGCGGCCGTCGGTCGGGCGGACGGCCTCTTCGAGGAGGGCGGTCTTGTCGCCGGTCTCGCCGACGAAGGAGAACTGCGAGCCCGCCTTCTCCAGCGAGCGCAGCGCCTTCTGGAACGCCTCGGTGAAGTTGCGGCCGATGGCCATGGCCTCGCCGACCGACTTCATGGTCGTGGTCAGCGTGGAGTCGGCGCTCGGGAACTTCTCGAAGGCGAAGCGCGGGGCCTTCACGACCACGTAGTCGAGCGTCGGCTCGAAGGAGGCCGGCGTCTTCTCGGTGATGTCGTTCGGGATCTCGTCCAGCGTGTAGCCCACGGCCAGCTTGGCGGCGATCTTCGCGATCGGGAAGCCGGTGGCCTTGGAGGCGAGGGCGGACGAGCGGGAGACGCGCGGGTTCATCTCGATGACGATGACGCGGCCGTCTTCGGGGTTGATCGCGAACTGGATGTTGCAGCCGCCGGTGTCGACGCCGACCTCGCGGATGATCGCGATGCCGATGTCGCGCAGCCGCTGGTACTCGCGGTCGGTGAGGGTCATCGACGGGGCGACGGTGATCGAGTCACCGGTGTGCACGCCCATCGGGTCGAAGTTCTCGATGGAGCAGACGACCACGACGTTGTCGTTCTTGTCGCGCATCAGCTCCAGCTCGTACTCCTTCCAGCCGAGGATGGACTCCTCCAGGAGCACCTCGGTGGTCGGGGAGAGCGTGAGGCCCTGACCGGCGATGCGGCGCAGCTCCTCCTCGTCGTGCGCGAAGCCGGAACCGGCGCCGCCCATGGTGAAGGAGGGGCGGACGACGACGGGGTAGCCGCCGAGCTCCTCGACGCCCTTCATGACGTCGTCCATGGAGTGGCAGATGTACGAGCGGGCGGACTCGCCGTGCCCGATCTTCTTCTTGACCTCTTCGACGACCTCCTTGAAGAGGTCGCGGTCCTCACCCTTGTTGATCGCCTCGACGTTGGCGCCGATCAGCTCGACGCCGTACTTCTCGAGGACGCCCTGGTCGTGCATCGAGATCGCGGTGTTGAGCGCGGTCTGGCCGCCGAGGGTGGGCAGGAGCGCGTCGGGGCGCTCCTTGGCGATGATCTTCTCGACGAACTCGGGGGTGATCGGCTCGACGTACGTGGCGTCGGCGATCTCCGGGTCGGTCATGATCGTCGCCGGGTTGGAGTTGACGAGGATGACCCGCAGGCCCTCCTTCTTCAGCACCCGGCAGGCCTGGGTGCCGGAGTAGTCGAACTCCGCGGCCTGGCCGATGACGATCGGGCCCGAGCCGATGACGAGTACGGACTTCAGGTCGTTGCGCTTAGGCACGGGCGGACTCCATCAGAGACACGAAGCGGTCGAACAGGTACGCGGCGTCGTGCGGACCGGCCGCCGCTTCGGGGTGGTACTGGACGGAGAAGCCCGGCTGGTCGAGCAGCTGGAGCCCCTCCACGACGTTGTCGTTGAGGCACACGTGGGAGACCTCGGCGCGGCCGAACTTGGTGTCGCTCACCTTGTCCAGCGGCGCGTCCACGGCGAAGCCGTGGTTGTGGGCGGTGACCTCGACCTTGCCGGTCGTGCGGTCCTGCACCGGCTGGTTGATGCCGCGGTGGCCGTACTTCAGCTTGAACGTGCCGAAGCCGAGGGCGCGGCCGAGGATCTGGTTGCCGAAGCAGATGCCGAACAGCGGCGTCTTGCGCTCCAGCACGGCGGTCATCAGCGCGACCGGGCCCTCTGCGGTGGCCGGGTCGCCCGGGCCGTTGGAGAAGAACACGCCGTCGGGGTTCACGGCGTACACGTCCTCGGGCGTCGCGGTGGCCGGCAGCACGTGCACCTCGATGCCGCGCTCGGCCATGCGGTGCGGGGTCATGCCCTTGATGCCGAGGTCGATGGCGGCGACGGTGAACTTCTTCTCACCGATGGCCTCGACGACGTACGCCTCCTTGGTGGCGACCTCTTCGTAGAGCGAGGCGCCCTTCATCTGGGGCTGCGCCTGGACCTTGGCGACGAGCTCGGCGTCGGCCGGGAGCGTCTCACCGGAGAAGATGCCGGAGCGCATGGAGCCGCTCTCGCGCAGGTGCCGGGTGAGGGCGCGGGTGTCGATGCCGGAGATTCCGACGATGTCCTGCGCGACCAGCTCGTCGTCCAGGCTGCGCTTGGCGCGCCAGTTGGACGGCACGCGCGCGGGGTCGCGCACGACGTAGCCGGAGACCCAGATGCGCTTCGACTCGTCGTCCTCGTCGTTCCAGCCCGTGTTGCCGATCTGCGGGGCGGTCGCGACCACGATCTGGCGGTCGTACGACGGGTCGGTGAGGGTCTCCTGGTAGCCGGTCATGCCGGTGGAGAACACGGCCTCGCCGAAGGTCTCCCCCACGGCCCCGTAGGCGCGGCCGCGGAACACCCGGCCGTCCTCCAGGACGAGCACGGCGGGAAGCACCTCTGTCCTCGTGGAGGGGCTCCCCTGCTTGGAGGTGGTCATCGTGCGGTGCCTTCCGTCGTGACGTTCGTGACGTGCGTGGTGTTCTTGTCGATCATGTTGTTGATTGCGGTGACCCACTCCGCCTGCTCGGCGGCGTGGTCGGAGCGGAATCCGGAGTCGATCAGCTTGTCGCCGTGCGCCCAGGTGACGATCAACAGGCCGCCCTCCGTGAGGACCTTGCCGGCGATGCCCTTGTCGAGCCGGGCCTCGCGCAGCGCGTCCGCGGGGACGAAGAAGTCGCTCGCTCCGGGGCGTACGGCGGTCAGGCCCTCGTCGGTGAGCGTCAGCTCCACGCGGCTGCGGGTGCCGAGGCCGTGCGCCACGATGCGGTCGAGCCACTGCCCTGCCGTGGTGGAGCCGTGGTAGCGGCCGCTCAGCTCCAGTTTCGCCGGGCCCTGCTCCGAAGGCGCGTCGGGAAGCGGCGGCAGGTCGCCCTGCAGGGTGCCGCGCCACTTCCAGCCCTGGCGCATCAGCCAGTAGACGAGCGCGATGAAGAGCAGCAGTCCGACGATCCAGCCGATCCGGTTCGGCCAGTCGGTGACCTCCGCCGACTTCTGTTCGGCGGCGAGGACGGCGAATGGTCCGGCGAGTGGTTGCAGAGGTGTCACGCGAGCTTCCCGTCGGCGAGGGTGGCCTTGCCCCGCAGCCAGGTGTGGGTGACGCGCCCCGGCAGCTCACGGCCCTCGTACGGGGTGTTGCGGCTGCGGGAGGCGAAGCCCGCGGGGTCCACGTCACCACGGTAGTCGGCGTCGACCAGAACCAGGTTCGCGGGCTCACCTGCCGAGACGGGACGTCCATGGCCGTGGGCCTGTCCGATCTCGGCGGGCTTCACCGACATCCGGTCGGCGACCCCGGCCCAGCTGAGCAGGCCCGTCTCGACCATCGTCTGCTGGACCACGCTGAGCGCGGTCTCCAGGCCCACCATGCCCATGGCGGCCGCGGCCCACTCGCAGTCCTTGTCCTCGTGCGGGTGCGGGGCGTGGTCGGTGGCGACGATGTCGATCGTGCCGTCGGCCAGCGCCTCGCGCAGCGCCATGACGTCCTTCTCGGTACGCAGCGGCGGGTTGACCTTGTAGACCGGGTTGTACGAGCGCACCATCTCGTCGGTGAGCAGGAGGTGGTGCGGGGTGACCTCGGCGGTGACGTCGATGCCGCGGGACTTGGCCCAGCGGATGATCTCGACGGAGCCCGCGGTCGACAGGTGGCAGATGTGCACGCGGGAGCCGACGTGCTCGGCGAGCAGGACGTCCCGGGCGATGATCGATTCCTCGGCCACCGCGGGCCAGCCGCCGAGGCCGAGCTCGGCGGAGACGGTGCCCTCGTTCATCTGGGCGCCCTCGGTGAGGCGCGGCTCCTGCGCGTGCTGCGCGACGACGCCGCCGAAGGCCTTCACGTACTCCAGGGCGCGGCGCATGATCACGGCGTCGTGGACGCACTTGCCGTCGTCGGAGAAGACGGTGACGCCGGCGGCGGACTCGTGCATGGCGCCCAGCTCGGCGAGCTTGACGCCCTCCAGGCCGACGGTGACGGCGCCGATGGGCTGCACGTCGCAGTATCCGTGCTCCTGGCCGAGCCGGTAGACCTGCTCGACGACGCCGGCGGTGTCGGCGACCGGGAACGTGTTGGCCATGGCGAACACGTTCGTGTAGCCACCGGAGGCGGCGGCCTGCGTGCCGGTCAGGACGGTCTCGGAGTCCTCGCGGCCGGGCTCGCGCAGGTGGGTGTGGAGGTCGACGAGGCCCGGGAGGAGCACCTTGCCCCCGGCCTCGACGACGGTCTCGACGCCGTCGGCGGACAGTCCGGTGCCGACCTCGGCGATCACGCCACCGTCGATCAGCACGTCCTGCGGCTCGCCGCCGAGCACCTTCGCACCACGGATCAGGGTCTTGCTCATGATTACTTGCTCTCCTCGGAACCAGTGGTGGGGCGGGTGTGGCTGACGGCGGGCTCGTTGCCGCCGAGAAGCAGGTACAGAACGGCCATCCGCGTGTGCACGCCGTTGGCGACCTGCTCGATGACCGTGCAGCGGTCGGAGTCGGCGACCTCGGCGGTGATCTCCATGCCGCGGACCATCGGGCCGGGGTGCATCACGATGGAGTGCTCCGGCATCCGCGCCATACGGTCGCCGTCGAGCCCGTAGCGGCGGGAGTACTCGCGTTCGGTCGGGAAGAACGCGGCGTTCATCCGCTCCCGCTGCACGCGCAGCATCATCACCGCGTCGGACTTGGTGAGCGTGGAGTCCAGGTCGTAACTGACCTCGCACGGCCAGGTCTCGACGCCGACCGGCACCAGGGTGGGCGGCGCGACGAGGGTGACCTCGGCGCCGAGCGTGTGCAGCAGGTCGACGTTCGAACGGGCGACGCGGCTGTGCAGCACGTCGCCGACGATCGTGACGCGCTTGCCGTCGAGCCCCTGGCCGATCCCGGCGTCCCGGCCGACGAGCCGGCGGCGCATCGTGAAGGCGTCGAGCAGCGCCTGCGTGGGGTGCTGGTGGGTGCCGTCACCGGCGTTGATCACCGGGGCGTCGATCCAGCCGGAGGTCGCGAGCCGGTACGGGGCGCCGGACGCGCCGTGCCGGATGACGACGGCGTCGACGCCCATGGCCTCGAGGGTCTGGGCGGTGTCCTTGAGGGACTCGCCCTTGGAGACGCTCGACCCCTTGGCGGCGAAGTTGATGACGTCGGCGGACAGGCGCTTCTCGGCGGCCTCGAACGAGATCCGCGTACGCGTCGAGTCCTCGAAGAACAGGTTGCAGATGGTCCGGCCGCGCAGCGCGGGCAGCTTCTTGATGGGCCGGTCGGCGACGCGGGCCATCTCCTCGGCGGTGTCGAGGATGTGCACGGCATCGTCGCGGGAGAGGTCGGCGGCCGAGATGAGGTGTCGCATCATCTGGGGTGCTCCGTAAGGCAGTTCAGGAGATTCAGGACATACGGGCGCGCGAGGGCACACCTGTCGGGCCGTCCGCGGGTGGGCGCACGGCGGGAAGGGGTGCTACTGCTCGGCCGCCTGGGCGTCCGGCTTGGCACCGAGCAGCACGGCGTCGCGGCCGTCCTCCTCGGCGAGCTGGACCTTGACCGTCTCCCGCAGCGACGTGGGGAGGTTCTTGCCGACGTAGTCGGCACGGATGGGCAGTTCGCGGTGGCCGCGGTCGACGAGGACGGCGAGCTGCACGGCACGCGGGCGCCCGATGTCGTTCAGGGCGTCGAGGGCGGCGCGGATGGTGCGGCCGGAGAAGAGCACGTCGTCGACGAGGACCACGAGGCGGCCGTCGATGCCGTCACCCGGGATCTCGGTGCGGGCGAGCGCGCGCGGCGGGTGCATGCGCAGGTCGTCGCGGTACATCGTGATGTCGAGCGAGCCGACGGGGATGGCGCGGCCGGTGATCTCTTCGAGCTTCTCGGCCAGCCGGCGGGCGAGGAAGACGCCTCGCGTGGGGATGCCCAGGAGAACCACGTCCTCGGCGCCCTTGGCGCGCTCGACGATCTCGTGGGCGATACGGGTCAGTACCCGCGCGATGTCAGGGCCTTCGAGTACGGGCCGGGCATCGGACTGCTGCGTGTCCATACGAAACGGACCCCCTTCTCCGCCTCACGGGACGGACCTTAAAGGACGTCGGATTTGCGTCGTCAACACTACCAGCCCCCACAACATCGCTGATCACCCGCCTGGAGGTGCGAGACCGCGGAATTCACGAGAAGGTCGGTACGGACCATTCGGCTTGACGCGGCCAAGTAACGCTGCGTAACCTCACAGTGAGTTACAGCCACGCGGCGCAGCCGCTTAGTGATGCAGTGTCCGGGGAGCTATATGTCCAGCGAATACGCCAAACAGCTCGGGGCGAAGCTCCGCGCGATCCGTACCCAGCAGGGCCTTTCCCTCCACGGTGTCGAGGAGAAGTCCCAGGGACGCTGGAAGGCGGTCGTGGTGGGGTCGTACGAGCGCGGCGACCGTGCCGTGACCGTGCAGCGTCTCGCCGAACTGGCGGACTTCTACGGCGTGCCGGTGCAGGAACTGTTGCCGGGCACCACCCCGGGTGGCGCCGCCGAGCCGCCGCCGAAGCTGCGCCTCGACCTGGAGCGTCTGGCCCACGTGCCGCCGGAGAAGGCGGGCCCGCTGCAGCGTTACGCCGCCACGATCCAGTCGCAGCGCGGTGACTACAACGGCAAGGTGCTCTCGATCCGCCAGGACGACCTGCGCACCCTCGCCGTCATCTACGACCAGTCGCCCTCGGTCCTGACCGAGCAGCTGATCAGCTGGGGCGTGCTCGACGCGGACGCGCGGCGCGCGGTGGCGCACGACGACGTCTGATCCGGACGCGCACAGAAGAAACGTCACAGCCCTGAGGGGGCGGAGCGATCGGGCTCCGCCCCCTCAGGCGTTTCGGGCCCGGAACACCGGGCCCCGCGCCGCGGGGCTCCGCCCCGGACCCCGCTGCCTCTCGTCCGACGGCGGGGCTGAAAACGCCCGGACAGCCGGAGCCTTCCCCTCACGTCCGGAACAGCCGTCCGATCACTTCGGGGAGCAGGCGCGCGCTCAGCCGCGGCGGGAGCGCCTGGAGCACCGCGAGCACGGGCGCCATCCGCTCCGGGAGCCGGCCGCCCTCCCCCACCCCGGCGAGCGCCAGCGCGATCTCGACCTCCTCCGATGTCAGCGCGTCCGGATCCAGCGTGGCCGCGGCCTCGACGACCTCGGGATCCACCCGAACGGGCCCCAGCTCACGGGCCCGTTCCACCGCTTTCTCCAGCTCGGCAAGGAGCAGCCGCGCCGTCTCCTGTTGCGCGACCGCCGCGGTCACCGTCAGATGCAGCGTGGCCGGCGAGGCCCCGAACGCCGGCTGCGGCTGCAGATACCAGCCGCTCCCCCGCAGCTCGTCCGCCACTACGAAGACATCGATGTCCGGGTCGTCGGAGGCCACGGCGATCAGGGACGCCTCGGGCCGCGCCGCGAGCCGCAGACCGTCGATCCGTTCGACACCGTCAGCGAGCGCGCGGGTCGTCCGGTGTACGCGCGTCGACAGCACCGCGTAACCTTCGGCGCCGACGCGCTCCGTCACCGCCCAGGCCGCCGCGAGGGGCCCGGCCGACTTGGTGCCCTGGAGCGTGGAGTTGACCACGGGGTAGCCGGGCCAGGCGGCGTGCGCGAACCACCCGTGGCGGCGCAGCCCTGCGTCACGGAACAGCAGCAGCGAGGCGCCCTTCGCCGTGTACGCGTATTTGTGCAGGTCGACGGAGAGCGACGTCACGCCGGGTACGGACAGGTCGAACTCCGGGACGGCCGGTACGTCCTGTCCCTGTCGCGCGGCGTGCCGCAGATGCCCGAGGTACCACCCGCCGATGCACGCGTCGACGTGGCACAGCACCCCGCGCCGCTCCGCCTCCTGCGCCACTTCGACGACCGGGTCGATGACTCCGTGCGCGTACGAGGGGGCGGAGACGACGACCAGGGCGGTGCGGTCGGAGATCGCCGAGGCCATGTCGGCCGGGCGCACCTTGAAGGTGTCCGGGTCGACGGGGACGCTCACCACGCGCAGGCCGAAGAGTTCGGCGGCCTTGTGGAAGGCGGCGTGCGCCGTCTGGGGCAGCACGAGTTCGGGCTCGGTCAACCCGCGCTCCCTGCGGGCGTACTGACGCGCCGTCAGGACGGCGAGCAGGCAGCTCTCGGTGCCGCCGCTGGTGAACGTGCCGGCGCTGCCGCCGAGCAGCGCGGTGCCGCGCCGCACCAGGTCGTTCTCCAGCTCCACGACGCTCGGGAACGCCGTCATGTCGAGCCCGTTGACCCCGGCGAAGGCGGCCTGCGCGGCGTTCGCGAGCTCGTCGAGGCCTTCGAGCCCGGAGTCGTAGACGTACGCCATGGTGCGCCCGCCGTGCACCGGCAGATCGCCCGCGCGCAGTGCGGTCAGCCGCGCCAGGATCGCGTCGTCGGTCGTCATACGCACTCCTCGTCTCGCCGAGCATCGCGCGGTGGCGAGGGAGCCGAACCCGTAGCCGAGGCGCACGCGCGCGGGGAGGCCTGTCGTGACATGACCAGAACCTAGTGAAGGTACCCGGAAACGCACCAGGCCCGGAGCAGAACATTGTTCATGTTCTGCTCCGGGCCCGCGGAACGGTGCTGCGCTCGGCGGCGGGGCTCAGGCCTCGTCGCGGCGCAGGGACGGCTTCAGGTCCTTGAAGCGACCCAACAGTCCGTTGATGAACGCCGGTGACTCGTCGGTGGAGAACTCCTTGGCCAGCTGTACGGCCTCGTCGATCACCACGGCGTCCGGGGTCCCGTCGACCCAGACCAGCTCATAGGCGCCGAGCCGCACGATGTTGCGGTCGACGACCGGCATCCGGTCAAGGGTCCACCCGACGGAGTACTGCGAGATGAGCTCGTCGATCCGGGACGCGTGCTTGGCGTACCCCTCGACCAGCTCCATCGTGTACTCGCTGACCGGGGGCTGCCGCGTGTCATTGCGGGAGTGCCGGATCCAGTCCGCGAGAACCGTCAGTACATCAACGGCGTCGCCGCGCTGGTCTGCCTCGAAGAGGATCTGAAAGGCGCGCTTGCGGGCCGTATTACGGGCAGCCACGGTTAGCTGTTCACCCGGCCGAGGTAGTCGCTGGAGCGGGTGTCGACCTTGATCTTCTCGCCCTGGGTGACGAAGAGCGGCACCTGGATCTGGTGGCCGGTCTCCAGGATGGCGGGCTTGGTGCCGCCGGTGGAGCGGTCGCCCTGGACGCCCGGCTCGGTCTCCTTGATGACCAGCTCGACGGCGGCCGGCAGCTCGACGAAGAGCACCTCGCCCTCGTGCTGGGCGACCGTGGCCTCGAAGCCCTCGATCAGGAAGTTGGCGGCGTCGCCGACGGCCTTGCGGTCGACGTGCAGCTGGTCGTACGTCTGCATGTCCATGAAGACGAAGTAGTCGCCGTCCATGTACGAGAACTGCATGTCGCGCTTGTCAATGGTGGCCGTGTCGACCTTGACGCCGGCGTTGAACGTCTTGTCGACGACCTTGCCGGACAGCACGTTCTTGAGCTTGGTGCGCACGAAGGCAGGGCCCTTGCCGGGCTTGACGTGCTGGAACTCGACGACGGACCAGAGCTGGCCCCCGTCGAGCTTGAGCACCAGGCCGTTCTTGAGGTCGTTCGTGGAAGCCACGGTTGCGGAATCTCCTGGACTGACGTGGACGACCCAGGGGCACGCGAGCAGCCTTTGCGGGCTAGAGCGCGAGCAGCTCCTTGGTCGTGATGGTGAGTAGCTCGGGTCCGCCGTCCGCCTCGGGGCGGACGACGAGCGTGTCATCGATCCGGACGCCGCCCCGACCCGGGAGGTGGACCCCCGGCTCGACGGTGACCGGCACACAAGTGTCCAGTTTACCCATGGCTGCGGGGGCCAACTGCGGGTCCTCGTCGATTTCGAGTCCCACACCGTGTCCGGTCAGCGGCGCGAGCCCGTCACCATACCCTGCCGCGTCCAGGACGTGGCGGGCGGCCCGGTCCACTTCGCGGCACTCGACGCCCGGCGCCAGGCTCTCCCGGGCGGCCCGCTGGGCGGCGAAGACGAGGTCGTACAGCTCGATCTGCCAGTCCGCGGGTGAGGTTCCGATGACGAACGTACGGCCGATCTCGCAGCGATAGCCGCGGTACGTCGCGCCCAGGCACACGGAGAGGAAGTCACCCTCCTCGACCCTGCGGTCGGTGGGCCGGTGGGCCACGCGCCCCGAGTTCGGGCCCGTGCCCACGGAGGTGGGGAAGGCGGCGCCGTCGGCACCGTGATCGACAAGTCGACGTTCCAGCTCGAGGGAGAGGTGCCGCTCCGTCCGGCCGACGAGGATGGATTCGAGCAGCTCACCGAGCGCCTGGTCGGCGATCTCTGCCGCTATCCGCAGACAGGAGATCTCGTCCTCGTCCTTGACGAGGCGGAGCTGCTCGACACCGCTGTTGAGGTCCAGCAGACGGAGGCGGGGCGCCACGGAACCGAGCGCGCGGTGCCGGGCCACCGTCAGGTGGTGCTCCTCGACGGCGAGCGAGTCGGCTCCGCGGGCCGCGGCCACGTCCGCGGCGGCGACGGCCGGGTCCCCTGCGGGCACGTCCAGGACCTGCACCCGCAGCGTCTCGTCCATCCGCCCGTCGACGGGTTCGTCGCCGGGCGCTCGCGCGCACAGCAGGAGGTCGTCGCCGCCGCCGAGGTCCCGGCCAAGCAGGAGGACGGCGCCCTTCGGTGCCGTTCCCGCCAGGTAGCGGACGTTGGCGGGCCGCGAGACGAGGGCGGCCGCGCTGCCGCCCGCCGTAGCGCGCTCTCTGAGCCGGTCCCGTCGGGCCGCGTGCACCTCTGCCATGACGCGAGCGTACGAGCGGGCCCTGGCGACGGCCGCCCAAGCGCGTCCGGACGGGTCCCTCCGGGGGTGGGGCGGGTGGGCGGGTGCCGGGAGCGCGTGGGCTGGTGCCGGGGGGGGCAGGTGGGCTGGTGCCGGGGGCGGGTGGTGCGCGGGGCGTAGGGGTTTGCCGGGGCGGGGCGCACGATGGGTGCGCCGAACAGGGGCCGGCGTTACCGGGGAGCGCGGTCGCCTGTCTGGTGCGCGGTACCGGGGGTTGGAGCCTTGCCGGGGTCCGTGGCTGCCTGATTGGTGCGCGGTGCCGGCGGTCGGGGCCTTGCCGGGATCCGTGGCTGCCTGATTGGTGCGCGGTGCCGGCGGTTGGGGCCTTGGCGGGATCCGTGGCTGCCTGATTGATGCGCGGTACCGGGGTTGGGGCCTTGCCGGGATCCGCGGCTGCCCGGACCGGGCACGGTGTCGAGGCTTGGGCGCCTTACGGGGCAACGTCTGCTGCGGTCATTGCACGGCGCCGCACCAGCTCTGGCTGCGCCGGCCCCCGCTCATCTCCCTCCCGCCCGCCCCCTCCGGGGGCTTCGGCCCGCCCGGGGCCGGCCTCGGTGCCGGGGCCCGGATCGCGTCAGGTACGGTCCCCGGGCCCGGCCCCCCCTCAGGCTTGGCGCCTGCCGTGACGCGGGCGCAGCGGCAGAGGACGGAGCTTCACCGGTGCCGACGCGCCACTGGATCGGTGCGCGGCGTCCCACCTCCCCGGCTGCGCCGATTCCCGGTCATCTCTCTTCTCCCCTGCCCCCACCGGGGGCTTCGGCGCACCCGGGCCTGGGCCGCTCTGCGCCGGAGCCCGCATCTGACGGGAGTGGGCCCCGGCCCTTCTCAGGGGGGCGCCCGCCGTGATGAGTACGTAGCACCGAGGGGCGGAGCTTCGCCGGGACCGGCACCCCACTGGGCCGGGCCCAGCGCCTCGCCGCCCCCGGCTGCGCCAATGCCCCCCCCCTCATCTCCCACCCCCATCCCCTCCGGGGCTCCAGACCACCCGCGCCTGGCCCGCTGCGCCGAGGTCGGCGTCCTGTACCGGGGCCGGGGCTTCCGTGTTCGTTGCGCGGCACCGGGCGCCGCCTTGCCCACCCTGCCGCCCCAGGCGGCAGATTGCCCAAGCCGGTGGCGGCCGAACGCCGGGGTGGGGAGCCGTGGTTGGCGGAGGTTACCCAAGGCGGGGCGGCGTCGACGGTGACAGGTGGGGAGACGTGGTGGCCGCAGATCACCCAAGGCGGTGGTGGCCGACCGCAACGGGTGGGAAGCCGTGGTTGGCGTCGGATAGCTCAGGCGGAGCCACGTCGACTGCGACGGGCGAGGAGCCGTGGCCGGCGTTGGATCGCCCCGGGCGGGGGGGTCGGACCCCGTCGGCCCGACGCCCCCGGAGGGGACGGGCGGGAGCCGGGCGATCGCCTACGGGTGGGCAATTTCAGCCCCTGCGGCGATTGAGCAGCGGGGGCCGGGGCGGAGCCCCGAGGCCGCAACGCCGGTACAGCAAAATCAGCCCCGCCTTACGAACCAGAGCCCGCCGGGGGCCGGGGCAGAGCCCCACGGCGTAGGCCGATCGACCGCAACAAGCAGAGAGCCCAGCGGGCGGCAAAACCGCTCACGCCACGGGCAACACCCCGCGGGGCCGACGCCCCTGGAGGGGGCGGGTGGGTGGGAGATAGGCGGAGGGAACCGGCACGGAGCACCGAAGAGCCTCGTCCGCCGGAAGGAACCGGCCTGGGACGCCGCAGGCCCTCGCCACCGGCACGGGGCACCGCAGACCCTCGCCAGGCGGAAGCAACCGGCACGGGGCACCGCAGACCCTCGTCAGCCGGAGGGAACCGGCACGGGGTACCGCAGGCCCTGGTCGGGCGGAAGGAACCCGCACGGGACGCCGCAACCCCTGGTCGGGCGGAAGGAACCCGCACGCGGCTACCGCAGGCCCTCGTCAGCCGGAAGGCACCGGCACCGGGTGCGCGCAGCCTCATCGGCCGGAAGGAACCCGCGCACGGGCACCGCCTACCCCGGCCCCGCAGAGCCCACCGCTATCAAGCCCGCCGCCCCCGCAGGCGGCCCCTACGACCCAGCCAACCCCGTAGGCCCCGCCGACCCGCAGAACCCACCCGCCCCGCCGCCGGGCCTACCACTTCGGTGGGCTCGTGATGGCTCGGGCCAGGACGTCGTCCAGGACCCGTGCCGTACCGGGCACGTCCAGTTGGGAGTTGTCGATGATCGGGAGGCCCGAGCCGTACCAGCCCGCCATCCGCCCGTGGATGCGGGCCACCTCCTCGTCGGTGAGACGCCGGTTGCCGCTGCGCCGGGAGTTGCGCTCCAGGACGATCTCCAGGCCGGGGAGGAGGACCACCGGAAGCAGCCCCGGCCCCACGTGCCGCTTCCAGCCGCCAAGGCCGACCACCGGCCGGTCCGGGAACACCGCATCGTCGAGGATGCAGGAGATTCCATTCGCCAAAAAGTTGCGCGCGGCGAAACCACAAGTGCGGCGGGCCAGCCGGTACTGCGCCTCGCTGTTGTCGTTCCAGCCGCTCTGCGGGTCCGCGAAGCCCGAGCGCACCCATTCCCGTACGTCGTCGAGGCTGATGTGGGCCGTCGGGACCCGCCGGCTCTCCGCCCAGTGCTTCGCGACGCTCGTCTTGCCCGCACCCGCGGGACCGATGAGCAACACGGCGAGCGTGGTCGAGGTCGCGTCGGCGGGCGCCTGCGCGGGCGGCGGGCTCGGCACCGCGACGGGGGCGCCGGTCGGGAGCTGCACATGGCCGGTGGTCTCACGCGGCGGCTGCTGCGGCGGATGCGCGGCCTGTGGTGGGCCCGGGGCCTGCGGCGCCTGGATGTGCGGCGGTTGAGCGGGCGGCGGGTGGTGCGGCGGCGCTCCGCTGAAGCCCGGCATGCCGGGCGGCTGGGGTGCGTGACTCGCCTGCGGCAAGGGGCCGGCCGGCATGTGCTCCGGCCGGTGGGGCGGCGGCAGCGGAGACCCCCCTGCTTGCTGCATCCGGTGCCACTCCATCTCGTACGACGGTCACTAGGGGCTGCCCGGCGGATCCTGCTGGAGTCGCGGGGTCTGGCACGCACATCTGCGGCGTTGTCGTCGGTCGCCAACGCTCCGCGTTGACGCCCTCCTCCGCCTTGCAGCTGCACGCACCAGACCCCGCTCACCGGAACCGAACATTCGCGGTCACCCGGGTCCAGCCCGATCCGCCGGGCAGCCCCTGGGCGCCGGCGAACGGGGCGCTACTGAACGGTACCGTCCCCGGCCGCCGTTGTGTGAACGGCCGGGGAGGTCATGACGTGCCCGAACGTGAACGGACCGCCCTATTCCGCCACTTCGCCGTACGCGGCGAGCAGAACCGCGGGGTCCGGCCCCTCCAGGACGGTGGGCCTGCCAAGGCCGTCGAGGACGATGAAGCGCAGCAGGTCGCCGCGGGACTTCTTGTCGACCTTCATCGTTTCGAGGAGCTTGGGCCACTGGTCGTAGCGGTAGGTCAGGGGCAGCCCGACCGATTCCAGGACCGTGCGGTGGCGGTCGGCCGTCGCGTCGTCCAACCGGCCTGCAAGGCGGCCGAGTTCGGCGGCGAAGAGCATGCCGACGGAGACGGCCGCGCCGTGCCGCCACTTGTAGCGCTCGTTCTTCTCGATGGCGTGCGCGAGCGTGTGCCCGTAGTTGAGGATCTCGCGCAGGCCCGACTCCTTGAGGTCGGAGGAGACGACCTCGGCCTTGACCCGGATCGCGCGCTCGATCAGCTCGGCGGTGTGCTTGCCCGTGGGCGTACGGGCCGACTCCGGGTCCTCCTCGACGAGTTCGAGGATCTTCTCGTCGGCGATGAAGCCGGCCTTGATGACCTCGGCGAGGCCGGACACGAAGTCGTGCACCGGGAGGGAGTCGAGGGCTGCCAGGTCGCACAGGACACCGGCCGGCGGGTGGAAGGCGCCCACCAGGTTCTTGCCCTCGGCGGTGTTGATGCCGGTCTTGCCGCCGACGGCCGCGTCCACCATGGCGAGCACGGTCGTCGGGATGGCGATCCAGCGGACGCCGCGCAGCCAGGTCGCGGCCACGAAACCGGCGAGGTCCGTGGTCGCGCCGCCGCCGACGCCGACGATCACGTCGGAGCGGGTGAATCCGGACTGACCGAGCGCCTTCCAGCAGTACGCGGCGACCTCGGCGGTCTTGGCCTCCTCGGCGTTCGGCACCTGGATGGCGATGGCCTCGAAGCCCTGGCCGGCCAGGTCGTCGCGGAGGGCCTCACCGGTCTCGGCGAGCGCCTCCGGGTGCACGATGGCGACACGCTTGACCTTGTCGCCGATCAACGAGCCCAGTTCACCCAGGAGTTGACGCCCCACCAGGACCTCGTACGGGTCCGTGCCGGCGGTGCCGCCGACGTGGATACGGGTCACATCCTCGCTCATGCCTGCTTCAACTCCAGTGCGTCGAGGACCGCTTCGGCGACCTCTTCGGGGGTGCGGCCGTCGGTGGCCACGACCACCTGGGCGACCTCGGTGTACAGATGCCGGCGCGCTTCCATCAACTCCCGCCATTGCTTACGGGGGTTGATGGCGAGCAGCGGCCGGGCCGCGTTCAGACCGGTCCGCTTGGCCGCTTCCTCGACGTCCATCGAGAGATAGACGACGGTCGGGTGGGCGGCCAGCAGGGCGCGGGTGTCGGCGTCGAGGATCGCGCCGCCGCCGAGCGAGAGCACGCCCTCGTGCTCGGCGAGCGCGGCCGCCACGGAGGCCTTCTCGAGGGCGCGGAAGTGCGCCTCGCCCTCGTCGACGAAGATCTCCGCGATGGTGCGGCCCTGTGCGGTGACGATGTCGTCGTCGGTGTCCCGGTAGGCGCAGCCGAGCCGCTCGGCGAGCAGCGCGCCCACCGTCGACTTGCCGACCCCCATCGGTCCGACGAGGACGACCTGCGGGCCGCTCACCGGATCTGGAGGTTGTCGAGGTACGAGGTGACGTTGCGCCGGGTCTCCGGCACGCTGTCGCCGCCGAACTTCTCCGCGACCGCGTCCGCGAGGACGAGCGCGACCATCGCCTCGGCGACGATGCCGGCGGCCGGCACGGCGGAGACGTCGGAGCGCTGGTGGTGGGCCTGCGTGGCCTCACCGGTGGCGACGTCCACGGTCTTGAGGGCGCGCGGCACGGTCGCGATCGGCTTCATCGCGGCGCGTACGCGCAGCAGCTCACCGGTGGAGAGGCCGCCCTCGGTGCCGCCCGCGTGGCCGGAGACGCGGCGGATGCCGTCGTCCGTCTTGACGATCTCGTCGTGCGCCTGCGAACCGGGCACGCGCGCCAGCTCGAAGCCGTCGCCGATCTCGACACCCTTGATGGCCTGGATGCCCATGAGCGCACCGGCGAGGCGGGCGTCGAGCTTGCGGTCCCAGTGCACGTGCGAGCCGAGGCCCACCGGCACGTCGTAGGCGAGGACCTCGACGACGCCGCCGAGCGTGTCGCCGTCCTTGTGGGCCTGGTCGACCTCGGCCACCATCTGCTTCGACGCGTCGGCGTCCAGGCAGCGCAGCGGGTCGGCGTCCAGCTTCTCGACGTCGGCCGGGGTCGGGTAGACGCCCTGCGGGGCCTTCACCGAGCACAGCTCGACGACGTGGCTGACGATCTCGATGCCGGCCGTCTCCTTGAGGTACGACCGGGCGACCGCGCCGAGCGCGACCCGGGCGGCCGTCTCGCGGGCGGAGGCGCGCTCCAGGATCGGGCGGGCCTCGTCGAAACCGTACTTCTGCATGCCCGCGAGGTCGGCGTGGCCGGGGCGCGGGCGGGTCAGCGGCGCGTTGCGCGCCATGTCCTTGAGGATCTCCGGGTCGACCGGGTCACCGGACATGACCTGTTCCCACTTGGGCCACTCGGTGTTGCCGACCATGATCGCGACCGGGGAGCCGAGGGTGAGTCCGTGCCGGACGCCACCGAGGAAGGTGACCTCGTCGCGCTCGAATTTCATCCGCGCGCCGCGGCCATAGCCGAGGCGCCGCCGGGCCAGGTGGTCCGCCACCATCTCCGTGGTGATCGGAACGCCGGCGGGAAGTCCCTCCAGCGTCGCGACGAGTGCGGGGCCGTGCGACTCCCCCGCGGTCAGCCAGCGCAACCTGCTCAACGGTGCTCCTCATGCTCGCGCTCTGTGTATGGGAACGATCCTCCCATGCCCGCCGAGCGCGACGTTTCCGGTGTCCGGGGTGCGGACGCCACAGGACGCGACATGAGACGCGAGCCACACGCCGAGCGCTCAGCCGAGCGCCTTCACGCCCGCCGCGCGCATGGCGGCGAGCACCGGGCGGGTGTCCCCGGTGAACTGCTCGAACTGGAAGACCGCCTGGTGCACGAGCAGGTCGAGCCCGCTGAGGATCGGGCCGCCGCGCCGCTCCCAGGCCGCTGCCAGCGGCGTGGGCCACGGATCGTAGAGGACGTCGAAGAGCGTGCCGACGCTTTCGGGTACCGCCTCGACCAAGTGATCCGTGCCGCCCTTCGGCGTCGTGGCGATCACCAGGGGCGCCTCGAAGGCCGCTGCCGCGTCGGCCCAGTCGGCCGTGCGCACCCGCACGTCCAGCCGCTCGCCCCAGCCGCGCATCTCCTCGGCCCGCTGCTCGCTGCGTACGTAGGTGACGACCTCGCCGGTGCAGATCCGGGAGAGCGCGGCGAGCGCGGAGGACGCGGTCGCGCCCGCGCCGAGGATCGCCGCCGACTCGACCTTCTCCACGCCGCGCTCGTGCAGCGCCGCGATCAGCCCCGGGATGTCGGTGTTGTCGCCGATCTTGCGGCCGTCCTCCTGGAGGACGACCGTGTTCACGGCCTCCACTGAGCGCGCGGTCTCGGTGATCTCGTCGAGCAGCGGGATCACCGCCCGCTTCAGCGGCATCGTCAGCGAGAGCCCGGCCCACTCGGGCCCGAGCCCGGCGAGGAAGCCCGGCAGCGCCGCCTCGTCGGTCTCGAACCGGTCGTACCTCCACGCGTCCAGACCCAGCTCCGCGTACGCCGCGTTGTGCAGCTGCGGCGAGAGGGAGTGGGCGATGGGCGAGCCCAGAACTGCCGCCCTGCACACGTCAGTTGACCTGGCTGGCATTGAACTTGTCCTTCAGCTTCTCGAACTCGGCGCCGGTCTTCGCGAACTCGGTCTTGTGCATGCCGTCCGTGGCCACGAAGTAGATCCAGCCGTCGTCCGTCGGGTTGAGCGTCGCCGCGAGGGCCACATCGCCGGGGTTGCCGATCGGACCGGGCGGGAGGCCCTTGCGCGTGTAGGTGTTGTACGGGTCCTTGTTGCTGTTGATCTCGGACTCGCCGATGTTGATGTTGCTCTGACCCTTGAGGTAGTTGAAGGTCGAGTCGAACTGCAGGAGCTGGTTGGTCTCCGTGTTCGACGTCTTGAGGCGGTTGTAGACGACCTCGGACATCTTGCGGAAGTCGTCGTGCGTCTTGCCCTCGGCCTGTACGAGGCTCGCGACGGTGAGCACCTGCCAGGGGTTCTTGAGGCCGAGCTTCTTGGCCTCGCCCTCCAGGTCCAGGGCCTCGTACTTGTTGTCGGCCCGGGAGACCATGTCCTTGAGGACCTCCTCGGGCTTCATGCCCTTGGCCGCCGCGTAGCTCGAGGGATAGAGGAAGCCCTCCAGCGGGTCCTTCACCTGGGGGCGGTTCAGCGCCCAGTCGGGCAGGCCGAGGTCCTTGTAGTCCTTCTTCGCGACCTTGGCCGTGGTGCCCTTGGCGACCTTGAGCTTCTTGTCGATGTTCGCGTAGACGGCCGCGTTGCGGGTGCCCTCGGGGATCGTGAGGTTGGCGCGGCTCGACGGGCTGAGCAACATGTCGACGGCGCTCGACGAGGACATCTGCTTCTCCATGACGTACGCGCCGTCCTGGATCGACTTGCCCTTGGGGTCCGCCGACTGGGCGGCGACGAACGCGTCGACGCTCTGCACGACGCCGGCGTCCTTCAGCTTCTGCCCGATCGTGTAACCGCCGGAGCCCTTCGGGATGACGACGGTGACCTGCTCGCCGTTCCCGTCGCCCGCGTAGTCGGGGGCCGCGCCGAAACGGTCCTGGTAGAACTGGTAGCCGAAATAGCCGACGCCGCCGACACCGGCCGCGAAGATCGCCGTGAGCACCAGGCACGCGCATCCGCTGCGCCGCTTCTTCGGCTTCTTGCCGCCGCGTCCGCGACGCCCGCCGCGGCCCTCGTCGTACTCGTCCTCGTCGTCGCCACCGCCGTTGAAGAACGCCTCTTCGCCCTGATCGGGTCCTGCGTCCCAGCCGGTCCCCGGGTCCTGGGGGCGGCGCCGGCCCGGCGGCTCCGGCGGCGGGTAGGCGCCGGGGGTGTTGTAGTAGTCCGGCTCCTCGCCGTTGTACGCGGCGTGCTGACCGGTGCCGTACGGGTCCGCGGGGTCGACGCCGTAGGGCGGCTGGCCCTGCGAGCCGGTGTCCCAGTCCCAGCCACCGTTCTGGCCCTGCTGTCCGCCGTACGACTGCTGGCCGTAGCCGGGATCCTGACCGTGGCCGGGGTCCTGCCCGTAGCCGGGGTCCTGGCCATGGCCGGGGTCCTGCCCGTAGCCGTAGCCCTGCTGACCGGACGTGTCCCAGTCACCGCCGTAGGCCTGCTGCGGGTCGTAACTCCCCTGGCCTCCGTAGGCAGCCTGGCCGTCACCGGCCTGCTGCCCCCATCCCTGGTCCCCGTACAGCGGGTCCGCGGGATGCCACGGTTCGGAGCCTTGGCCCCGGCCATACTCAGTCATCGGTCCCCTACAAGCCGCGAGGCGGGATGGGCCGCTGTCCGATCAGGAAGTCCCCTCAGGAAGCCTGATCAGGAAGGGCAACCGTTCCGCCTCTTGATGCTGTGCGGCGGCTATTCGAACACCGCCGGTCGCGCGGAACGTTACCGTATCGCGATCAGACAACCACTTCGACGCCCTCGCCGGGAGCGGTTCCTGACGCCCGTTCGGACTCCAGGGCCTGCTGGAGGATGATGACGGCGGCCGCCTGGTCGATGACAGAGCGGCCCTTTTTGGACTTAACACCGCTGGCGCGCAGTCCCTGGCTGGCCGTCACTGTGGTCATCCTCTCGTCGAGAAGTCTCACCGGAACGGGTGCCACGCCTCGGGCGAGTTCCTGGGCGAAGCCGCGGACCTTGGCGGCCGCCGGGCCCTCGCCCCCCTTGAGGGAGCGAGGGAGTCCGACGACGATCTCGATCGGCTCGTACTCCTCGACGATGGCCTTCAACCGCCGGTGGGCGGCCGGGACGTCGCGTCCCGGCACGGTCTCCACCGGAGTCGCGAGGATCCCGTCGGGGTCGCAGGAAGCGACCCCGATCCGGGCGTCCCCGACGTCGATCGCCAGACGGCGGCCTCGGCGCATCAGTTCGCGGTCTCCGCGACGAGGCGCTCGACGGCGTCGATGGCGTCGCCGATCGCGGCCGGGTTCTGGCCGCCGCCCTGCGCGACGTCCGGCTTGCCGCCGCCACCGCCGCCGAGGGTCTTGGCAGCCGTACGGACCAGGTCGCCGGCCTTGAGGCCGCGGTCGCGGGCGGCGTCGTTGGTGGCGATGACCGTGAGCGGCTTGCCGTTGGCCGTGGTGAAGAGCGCGACGACCGCGGGGCGGCCGCCCTGGATGCGGCCGCGCACGTCGAGCACCAGCTTGCGCAGGTCGTCAGCGGACGTGCCGTCCGGGACCTGGCCGGTGACGACGGCGACGCCACGCACGTCCTTGGCGCTCTCGGCGAGCCCGGCGGCGGCCTGGAGGACCTTCTCCGCGCGGAACTTCTCGATCTCCTTCTCGGCGTCCTTGAGCTTGCCGAGCATCGCGGAGACCTTGTCGGGCAGCTCCTCGGAGCGGCCCTTGATCAGCTCCTGGAGCTGGGCGACGACCGTGTGCTCCTTGGCGAGGAAGTTGTACGCGTCGACGCCGACGAGGGCCTCGATGCGGCGCACGCCGGAGCCGATGGAGGACTCGCCGAGCAGCTTCACCAGGCCGAGCTGGGCGGTGTTGTGCACGTGCGTGCCGCCGCAGAGCTCCTTGGAGAAGTCGCCCATGGTGACGACGCGGACGCGCTCGCCGTACTTCTCGCCGAACTCGGCGATGGCGCCCTGCTTCTTGGCTTCGTCGATCGACATGACCTCGGCGTGCACGTCGAGCTCGCGGGCAAGCACCTCGTTGATCTTCTGCTCGACGTCCGTCATCACGGCCGTGGGCACGGCGGACGGCGAACCGAAGTCGAAGCGGAAGCGGCCCGGCTGGTTCTCGGAGCCGGCCTGCGCGGCCGTCGGGCCGAGCGCGTCGCGCAGCGCCTGGTGGGTCAGGTGCGTGGCGGAGTGGGCGCGGGCGATGGCGCGGCGGCGGGTCACGTCGATGATCGCCTGGGCCGGGGCGCCGACGGTCACCTCGCCGACCTGGACGACGCCCTTGTGGACGTAGACGCCGGGAACCGGCTTCTGGCAGTCGCGGACCTCGACGACCGCGCCGTTGTCCAGCTTGATGCGGCCGGTGTCGCCGATCTGGCCACCGCCCTCGGCGTAGAACGGGGTGCGGTCGAGGACGACCTCCACCTCGTCGCCCTCGGTGGCGGCCGGCGAGGAGACGCCGTTCACCAGCAGGCCGACGACCGTCGACTCGCCCTGCGTGGCCGAGTAGCCGATGAAATCGGTGGCACCGGCGGCGTCGGCGATCTCGCGGTACGCGCCGGCGTTCACGTGGCCGGTCTTCTTGGCCTGGGCGTCCGCCTTGGCGCGCTCCCGCTGCTCCTTCATCAGGCGCCGGAAGCCGTCCTCGTCCACGGACAGGCCCTGCTCGGCGGCCATCTCCAGGGTGAGGTCGATCGGGAAGCCCCACGTGTCGTGCAGCAGGAACGCCTTGTCGCCGGCGAGGACCGACTTGCCGGCGGCCTTCGTCTCGGTGACAGCGGTGTCCAGGATGTTCGTGCCGCCCTTGAGGGCCTTGAGGAACGCGGCCTCCTCGGCGAGCGCGACCTGCTCGATGCGCTTGCGGTCCGAGATCAGCTCCGGGTACTGCAGGCCCATCGTGTCGATCACGACGTCGAGCAGCTCCTGCGCGACGGGGCCCGTGGCACCGAGGATGCGCATGTTGCGGATGGCGCGGCGCATGATGCGGCGCAGCACATAGCCGCGGCCCTCGTTGCCGGGCGTGACGCCGTCGCCGATGAGCATCGTCGACGTACGCATGTGGTCGGCGACGACGCGCAGCGAGACGTCCGAGTCGCGCTTGGCGCCGTAGGCGACGCCGGTCAGCTCGGTGGCCTTGTCGATGATGACGCGCAGGGTGTCCGTCTCGTACATGTTCTGTACGCCCTGGAGGATCATCGCGAGGCGCTCGAGGCCGAGACCCGTGTCGATGTTCTGCGAGGGCAGGTCGCCGAGGATCTCGAAGTCGTCCTTGCCGGTGCCCGGGCCGCGCTCGTACTGCATGAAGACCAGGTTCCAGATCTCCACGTAGCGCTCGTCGTTGACGGCCGGGCCGCCCTCTTCGCCGAACTCGGGGCCGCGGTCGTAATTGATCTCGGAGCACGGGCCGCAGGGACCCGGGACGCCCATGGACCAGAAGTTGTCCTTCTTGCCCAGGCGCTGGATGCGCTCCTTCGGTACGCCGACGACCTCGTGCCAGATGCGCTCGGCCTCGTCGTCGTCGAGGTAGACGGTGATCCAGAGCTTCTCGGGCTCCAGGCCGTAGCCACCGTCCGCCACGGAGCTGGTGAGCAGCTCCCAGGCGTACTTGATGGCGCCTTCCTTGAAGTAGTCCCCGAAGGAGAAGTTGCCGCACATCTGGAAGAACGTGCCGTGCCGGGTGGTCTTGCCGACCTCTTCGATGTCCGGCGTGCGCACGCACTTCTGGACCGAAGTGGCGCGCGGCGCGGGCGGCTTGACCTCACCCAGGAAGTAGGGCTTGAACGGGACCATGCCTGCGGGGACGAGCAGCAGAGTCGGGTCGTCCGCGATGAGCGACGCCGAGGGCACGACCTTGTGGCCACGCTCCTCGAAGAAGCTCAGCCAGCGGCGACGGATTTCAGCCGACTCCATCAGTGGTCCTCATTCCGATTGTTGATCGAGTACCGCGTGTTCTCGAGGTACTTGGGTTGCTTGAGTTGCTTGGTCTGCTTCGTGGCGAAGGTGTTCTGGATGACCGCGAAGCGGCTCTGCGGCAGCGGTTCGGGATCCGGCGCCTCGTTGATGCCGAGGGCGTCGCCCAGTTCGGCCTCGCGTTCGGCCATGTTGTCGCGGACGTCGAGAGCGAAGTCCTTGAGCTTGTGGCCGGCCTCGACCGCCTTGTTGGCGGCCTGGGCCGCGAGCGACTCCGGCGTCAGCTGCTTGAGCTTGCGGTTGACCTTCGTGGTGGCCCATACGCCGGCGGCTGCGCCCGCGGTGAACCAGAACGTACGGCGGAACATGTCTTCGGTCAGTCCCTCTTGTTCCGGTTGGCCCGCTTGGCGCGCCGCGCCTCGGGGAGCGGGCGCCCCACGATCACGGTACGGCGCGACTCCTTGGCGGGCGCGTCCTTGCCCCGGCCGCCGATGGCCCGGCGCACTCCGTAGCCGAACGCGGCCACCTTGACCAGCGGGCCGCCGAAGGTGGAGGCCACGGTGGAGGAGAGCGCCGACGCGTTCGACGTGACTTCCTGGACGTCCGAGGCGATCGAGTCGACGCGGTCGATCTGGGTCTGCGCGGAGCGCACCGCGGCGGAGGCGTCGGCGAGCAGCGGGACGGCCTGTTCGGTCACGTCCGCGACCAGCTTGGTGGTCGCCCTGAGCGTCTGGGCCAGCCTCACGAGCGCCACCGCGAGGAAGGAGACCAGGATCGCCCAGAAGACAGCCACCAGAATCCCGGCAACCTCTCCACCGGACACGTGGCACCGCTCCCTAGCTCGGTACGAAAGCTCTGTGCGAACACACTCCGTACGAACGCACAGCTTCTGAACATCAAAAAGTCGTCCCCCGAGCCTATCGCGCCCGACCCCGCGCTCCGTACCGCATTCGCGTCCCGAGCGGTGGACATTCGGGAGAGCGATTGTACGGACCGCGCACGCCTGAGTACGCTCTGTGCCCCATGCGACGCACTTCGCGCCCCACAGATGTCCCCGCCGGTCCCCCACAACCCGGCAACCTCCCCCACGAACTCAACCGTTTCGTAGGCCGCGGCACCGAACTCACGGCGCTGACGGCGGCGCTCGAGTCGGGCCGCCTGGTCACGGTCACCGGAGTCGGCGGCGTCGGCAAGTCCCGCTTCGCCGCCCACGCCGCCGCCCGGGTCCCGCGCTCCCTGTGTCCCGACGGGGTGTGGCGGGTGGAGCTGGCGACCGTGCGGCTGCCGGAGCTCGTCGAGTACACGCTCGCCGAGGCCCTCGGCCTCACCGATCACACCACGCGCGCGCCCCGCCAAATGCTGGTGGACCACCTCGCCGAGCGCCGGCTCGTCCTCGTGCTGGACGGGTTCGAACACCTCGTCGAGGCGTGCGCCTCCCTCATACGGGACCTGCTGCCCGCGGCGCCGGGGCTCCGGGTGATCGCGGTGGGCCGCAGACCGCTCGCCGTGGACGGGGAGCGGGTGTTCCCGCTGGCGCCGCTGCCGCCGGTCGACGCGGCGGAGCTGTTCGCGGACCGGGCCACGGCGCTGCTGCCCGGGTTCCGGCTGGACGGGCGGACGCTGGTGGACGTGCTGGAGGTGTGTCGCCACCTCGACTGTCTGCCGCTGGCGGTGGAGCTCGCGGCCGGGCGGCTGCGGGTGCTGTCGCCGCCGCAGCTGATGGAGCGGCTCGACGACCGGTTCCGGCTGTTGCGCGGTGGCGGCAGGGACGCGCTGCCGCGCCACCAGACGCTGCGCACCACGATCGGCTGGAGCCATGAACTGTGCACGCCGCAGGAGCGGTTGCTGTGGGCGCGCCTCTCGGTGTTCTCCGGCTCGTTCGACCTGGAGGCGGCGGAGTACGTGTGCGGTGGCGAGAGCCTGCCCGCGGACGACGTCGTCGACGTCCTCGACGAGCTGCTCGCGCAGTCCGTCGTCGTCCGCGAAGAGGCCGGGGTCGGGGTGCGCTACCGGATGCTCGACACGGTGCGCGCGTACGGGGCCGAGTGGCTGGACAACCTGGGCGACGGCCGCCGGATGCGGCGCAGGCACCGCGACTGGTACATGGGCCTGGCCACCTGGTGCGAGCTGGACTGGTTCTCGCCGCGGCAGGGCGAGGTGGCGACCCGGATCGAGGCGGAGCTGCCGAATCTGCGGGCGGCCCTCGAACACTGCCTGACCGAACCGGGCGAGACGCATCTGGGCCAGTACCTCGCGGGCACGCTCTGGTTCTACTGGGCCGGCTGCGGGCGGCTCTCCGAGGGGCGGCACTGGCTGGACCGCAGCGTCGGCCCGGACGCCGAGTTCGACGACGGTGACGTCCGCCCAGGACTCGCCGGCGAGGACACGGAGTACGGGGCCTCGCGCCTCAAGGCACTGTGGGTGCTCGGCTACGTCGCGATTCTGCAGGGCGACACGGTGCCCGCGCTCGCCGCGCTGCAGGAGTGTCACGAGGAGGCGGAGCGCGCCGGCGACGCCACGGCGCTCGCGTACGCGGTGCACCGCACCGGGTGCCTGGCCCTGGTCGCCGACGACCTGCCGCGCGCCGAGGACCTGCTGCGTACCGCGCTGACCAGCTACCGGGAGATCGGCGAGCTCAACAGCAACGTGCTGATGGGCCAGGTCGAGCTGGCGATGGCGCTCGCCTTCCAGGGCGACCTGGCGGAGGCCGTGGCACTGTGCGCGGACGTACGACAGGTGTGCGAGGACCACGGGGAGCGCTGGACCCTCGCGTACGCGCTCTATGTGCTGGCGTTCGCGCAGTGGACGGAGGGTGGTTACGCGCAGGCGCGCCGGCTGCTCGACGAGTGCCTGGCCATCGGCCACGAGTTCCACGATCTGCTGGGCACGGTGCTGTCGATGGAGCTGCTCGCCCTGATCACGGTCGAGGAGGGGGACGCCGCCGAGGCGGCGGTACTGCAAGGGGCGGCGGCCCGGATGTGGCCCTCCGTGGGGCTGCCGCTGTTCGGCTCGGCCCACTACAGCACGCCGCACAAGCGGTGCGAGACGCAGGCACGGCAGACGCTCGGCGACGCCCGATACGCCGAACTCGCGCGCTCGGGCGAGCAGTTGGAGCACGACGAGGCGGTGGCGCGCGCGCTGAGCAGCGGCCGGCGGCAGCGCCCGGCCACGGTGGTCCCGCATCCGGCCCGCCCCGCGGAACCGGCCCGGGGGAAACGCGAACCCGCCGCCTCGCACACCTGGAAGGGTGGCGAGACGGCGGGCTGAAACGCAGGTGAGACTACGTCCGCACTCCCCTGAGGGAGACTCCGGTGAGGGAGATCAGCGGGCGTAGTACTCGACGACGAGCTGCTCGTCGCAGATCACGGGGATCTCCTTGCGGTTCGGGTCACGGTCCAGGCGGAAGGCCAGGGCCTTCAGGTTCACCTGGAGGTAACGCGGGGTCTCGCCCTCGGGGGCGAAGCCACCCTCACGCGCGACCTGGAACAGCGGCTTGTTGCGGCTGCGCTCGCGGACCATGACGACGTCGTCCGGCTTCACGCGGAAGGACGGCTTGTCGACCTTCTGGCCGTTGACCTCGATGTGGCCGTGAACGACCATCTGACGGGCCTGGTAGATCGTGCGGGCGATGCCCGAACGGAGAACCAGGGCGTCGAGACGACGCTCGAGCTCGATGACGAGCGCCTCACCCGTCTTGCCCTCGACCTTCTTGGCGCGGTCGTAGGCGCGGGCGATCTGCTTCTCGCTCAGGTCGTACTGAGCGCGCAGACGCTGCTTCTCGAGCAGACGGACCTTGTAGTCCGAGTTCTGCTTGCGGCCGCGGCCGTGCTCGCCCGGCGGGTAGGGGCGGGCCTCGAAGTACTTGACGGCCTTCGGGGTCAGCGCGATGCCGAGGGCACGCGACTTCTTGACCTTGGGGCGGGACTGGTTCGGCATGAACCAAACACCTCGTGTTTCTGATGCGAATACGGCTTCACCAGGGTTCGGGGAGGTCGCAATCCGCAGCCCGGGAAACCCCACCGCTGTCCTTGCGGACGGCAGGGCAGCCGCTCCCAGGTCTGGGCACATACGTGCAGCACGCGAGTGGCCCACCGACCGGGCTCCGGGCCCTTGCGGGCCGGGCTGGTGGTGGGCTGCCCGCGACACCTTCGACGGTGCGCGACGCTCCTGGATCTCCTGTGCCGCGCGCGGAACGCACGGTTCGGGGGACCCGGCTTGATGTCCCGCTCTGGTGGTGCCGGTCTCCCTTTCGGGATCCCGGGCACGGGACACAGCACTTCGGGGCAGTCTACCGGATCAGTCGGACCCCTCGCCGCCAGGGCCCCCGAGCCGCTCGCGGACCCGCTCCACCACGTCCGCGTACCGGGCCTCCGCCCCGTAGCGCGTCGGCTGGTAGTAGCGGCGGCCCGCTATCGCGTCCGGCGCGTACTGCTGGGCGGCGATGCCGCCGGGCACATCGTGCGGATACACATAGCCCTGTGCGTGGCCCAGCTTGGCGGCGCCCTTGTAGTGCCCGTCACGCAGGTGCGGCGGCACGGGTCCTGCCAGGCCCTTGCGTACGTCCTCCATGGCGGCGCCGATCGCCGTCGTCGCCGCGTTCGACTTCGGGGCCAGGGCGAGGGCGATCGTCGCGTGGCTCAGGGTGAGCGCCGCCTCCGGGAAGCCGATCATCGCGACGGCCTGGGCGGCGGCGACGGCGGTCGGCAGCGCCGTCGGATCCGCGAGGCCGATGTCCTCGCTGGCGGAGATCATCAGACGGCGGGCGATGAAGCGGGGGTCCTCACCGGCCTCGATCATGCGGGCCAGGTAGTGCAGCGCCGCGTCCACGTCCGAGCCGCGGATGGACTTGATGAGGGCGCTCGCCACGTCGTAGTGCTGGTCCCCGTCCCGGTCATAAGTCACCGCGGCGCGGTTCACCGACTCCTCGACGCTTTCGAGGGTGATGGTCTCCTCGCCCTTGGCGATGGCCGCTCCGGCCGCCGCCTCCAGGGCGGTGAGCGCGCGCCGGGCGTCGCCGCCGGCCACCCGCAGGATGTGCTCCTCGGCATCCTTTGCGAGCGTCACCGCGCCGTCGAGACCGCGCTCCTCGGTGAGCGCACGCGCGAGCAGTCCGCGCAGGTCGTCGTCGGTGAGCGATTCGAGGGTGAGCAGCAGGGAGCGGGACAGCAGCGGGGAGATCACCGAGAAGTAGGGGTTCTCCGTGGTCGCCGCGATCAGCGTCACCCAGCGGTTCTCGACGGCGGGCAGCAGCGAGTCCTGCTGGGCCTTGCTGAAGCGGTGGATCTCGTCGAGGAAGAGGACCGTGTCCTTGCCGTGGGCGCCCAGCGCGCGGCGGGCGCCCTCGATGACGGCGCGTACTTCCTTGACGCCGGCGGTGATCGCGGACAGCTCCACGAACCGCTTGTTCGTCGCCTTGGACACCACGTACGCGAGCGTGGTCTTGCCGATGCCGGGCGGGCCCCAGAGGATCACCGAGGAGGCGCCCGCGGGTCCCGACCCGCCCTCGCCGACCAGTCGGCGCAGCGGCGAGCCCTGCTTGAGCAGGTGCTGCTGGCCGACGACCTCGTCGAGGACGCGCGGGCGCATCCGGACGGCCAGGGGGCTCGCGGACGGGTCCTTCTCCTGGCGCTCTTCGGCTGCGGCGGTGAACAGGTCGGCTTCCACGGTCAAAACCCTAAGTCACGCCACTGACAACGCCGCGGGCACGGGCCCCTCAGGCCCAGAGCGAGGAGCCCCAGCGCGTGAAGATCAGCACGGCGATGATGCCGATGTGCAGCACCGGCAGGGCCCAGGTGAAGTCCTCGAAGAACGTCCTGACCGGGCGCGGCGCCGGCAGGAACCCGTTGCGGATGTTGGAGGACGTGACGTACCAGAACATCAGGATCGTGGCGACCCAGGCCAGGCAGCACCACAGGCACAGCGCGTTGATCCGGTACAGGGACTGAAACTGGAGCCAGGTCACGAATCCGACGCCGAAGAGGCAGCCGAAGTTGAAGGTCAGCCAGTACCAGCGCGGGAACCGCGCGTTGGCCAGCAGGCTCATGCCGACGCCGATCACGATGGCGTAGGTGACGAGGCCGAGCCACGGGTTCGGGAAGCCGAAGGCCGTCGCCTGCTCGCTCTTCATGATGTTGCCGCAGGAGATGACCGGGTTCAGGGAGCAGCCCGGCGTGAAGTTCGGGTCCTCGGCCAGCTTGAGCTTGTCGAGCGTGATGATCCACGAGGCGAGCAGCCCGGCCGCTCCGGTGATCACCAGGAGCAGCCCGAAGGCTCGGCTGCCGCCGACGGAGCGCGGTGCGGGATCGGCCCCTGAGTCACGGGAGACGGTGTCGCTTGCTGTGGTCGTCTTGCTCATCACGCCGATCCGTAGGTGAGTACGCGAGTGGGTGTGCTGCGGTCGCCCTCATTCTGCCGCACCGGCCCCTGTGTCCACCGTTCGTTGGACATAAGCATGTACGCCCTCGGGGGCGAAAATGTTCGAGGCCCCGGAAGCGTGTTCCGGGGCCTCGAACATCAAGTGTGCGAAATCTGCCTACTTCAGCTTCGCGGTGAGCACGCCCACGATCTCGTCGACCGCGACGGCGTCCTGTTCGCCCGACTCCATGTCCTTGAGCTGCACGACACCCTCGGCCAGATCCCGCTCACCGGCGACGAGCGTGAACCGCGCGCCCGAGCGGTTGGCGTTCTTCATGGCGCCCTTGAGGCCCTTGCCGCCGAACGAGAAGTCCGCCGAGATCCCGGCCTTGCGCAGCTCGGTCACCTTGGCGAACAGCACGCGCCGCGCCTCGTCGCCGAGCGGCACCGCGAACACGCTGGTGGTGGCGGGCAGTTCGAGCGCGACGCCCTCCGCCTCCAGGGCCAGGACCGTACGGTCCACGCCGAGCGCCCAGCCGACCGACGGCAGCGAGGGGCCGCCGATCATCTCGGACAGGCCGTCGTAGCGGCCGCCGCCGCCGACCGCGGACTGCGAGCCGAGTCCGTCGTGGACAAACTCGAAGGTCGTACGGGTGTAGTAGTCCAGGCCGCGGACCAGCTTCTCGTCGTCCTCGAAGGCGACGCCCTCGGCGGTCAGCAGCTCGCGCACCTGCTCGTGGTACGCCTTGCAGGCGTCGCACAGGTAGTCGCGCAGCAGCGGCGCGTCCGTGAGCTGCTTCTGCACATCGGGCCGCTTGTCGTCGAGGACGCGCAGCGGGTTGATGTCGGCGCGGCGCAGCGTGTCCTCGTCGAGGTCGAGGCCGCGCAGGAACGTCTGCAGCGCCTCCCGGTAGACGGGACGGCACTCTTTGTCGCCGAGCGAGTTGAGCAGGATGCGGAAGTTGCGCAGGCCGAGCGAGCGGTACGCCTGGTCGGCCAGGATGATCAACTCGGCGTCCAGGGCCGGGTCCTCGGCGCCGATCGCCTCGGCGCCCACCTGGGAGAAGTGCCGGTAACGGCCCTTCTGGGGGCGCTCGTAGCGGTAGTACGAGCCCGAGTACCAGAGCTTGACCGGGAGGTTGCCCGCCTTGTGGAGGTTGGCCTCCAGGGCGGCGCGCAGCACAGAGGCGGTGCCCTCGGGGCGCAGCGCGAGCCTGTCGCCGCCCTTGGTCTCGAAGGCGTACATCTCCTTGGTGACGATGTCCGTGGACTCGCCGACACCGCGCGCGAAGAGCTCGACGTTCTCGAAGCCGGGCGTCTCGATGTAGCCGTAGCCGGAGTTCCGCAGCGGGGCGGAGATCGCCTCGCGGACCGCGAGATACGTCGCGGAGTCCGGCGGAAGCAGGTCGTAGGTGCCCTTGGGGGCCTGGAAGGTACTCACGGGAGGTTTCTCGTCACATTCCTCGTCGGGGAGCCTCGGTGGAGGATCCCTGGCCGGCGGCCACCTGCCGCAGATACGGGTTGGTGGCGCGCTCCTGGCCGATGGTCGTCTGGGAGCCGTGTCCGGACAGCACCACGGTCGAGTCGTCGAGCGGCAGGCACACACGGCCCAGCGATTCGAGCATGTCGTCCATGGAGCCACCGGGAAGGTCGGTGCGTCCGATGGAGCCGGCGAAGAGCAGATCGCCCGAGAAGAAGACGGACGGGATGTCCGCCTCCTCGGGCATCTGGAAGGTCACCGACCCCTTGGTATGGCCCGGCGCGTGCGCGACGCTGAAGTCGAGCCCCGCGAGCTTCAGCCGCGCGCCGTCGGACAGCTCCCGCACGTCGTCCGGCTCCCCCACGGACAGCTCGCCCATCAGCGGCATGCCGATGGAGCGGCCGATGCCCTTCTCCGGGTCGCTCATCATGTAGCGGTCGTCGGGGTGGATCCAGGCCGGGACGTCGTGCGCCCCGCAGACCGGGACGACCGAGGCGACATGGTCGATGTGCCCGTGCGTGAGGACGACCGCCACCGGCTTGAGGCGGTGCTTCTTGAGCGCTTCCTCGACACCCTGGGCGGCCTGGTGGCCGGGGTCGATGATCACGCACTCCTCACCCGCGGCGGGGGCAACCAGATAACAGTTGGTGCCCCAGGCCCCGGCGGGGAACCCGGCAATCAGCACGTTCGTCCTTCGTATGTCGTCGAAACGGAATGCGGCGGATCAGAGCCTACCGGCGCGGCCGATTCCACAGCGAACCCATATACGGTACGGGGCACTATCAGGGGCCCATGAAGGTCACGAGACGTACGAGGAGAAGACCCGGTGGTCAGCAAGGATCAGCGGCAGCGTCAGCTCGCCCGGGAGAAGTTCCTGCGCCAGCAGCAGCGGCGCGAGGCCGCTCGACGCAAGGCGCGCACCCGCAACACCGTGATCGCCTCCGTGCTCGCGGTGGCCGTCCTCGGCACGGGCGGCGCGTACGCCGCCGGGGCCTTCAGCGGTGACGGCAAGAAGGACACCTCGGCGGCGAAGGACAGCCCGTCGCCCTCGGCGAGCAAGAAGGCGTCCGAACCCAAGATGGCGATCGACAAGAAGGCCAAGTACGACATGGCCTTCAAGACGAGCGCCGGTGACATCACGATCGCCATGGACGCGGCGAAGACCCCGCACACCGTGAACTCGTTCAAGCACCTCGCGGACAAGGGCTTCTTCGACGGTACGAAGTGCCACCGCCTCACCACCAAGGGCATCTACGTCCTGCAGTGCGGCGACCCCGAGGGCACCGGCGCGGGCGGCCCCGGCTACACGCTCCCCGACGAGAACCTGGGCGGGCTCGGCAAGCCGGCCAAGGACGGCTCGGTGACCTACAAGGCGGGCACGGTCGCGATGGCGAACACCGGTCAGCCCGACTCCGGCGGCAGCCAGTTCTTCCTCGTCTACAAGGACAGCAAGCTGACGCCCACGTACACGCCCGTCGGCACGATGGACGCGAAGGGCCTCAAGGTCGTCAAGGACGTCGCGGCGAAGGGCGTCACCGGTGGCTCGGAGGACGGGGCGCCGAAGGAGGCCGTCAAGGTCAGCAAGGCGACGGTCAGCAAGAAGTAAGGCCAAAGGGCCACCCCACGCGCGTGCGGGCACGGAATTGAGCCGCGCTGAGTGCGGACAGTGGGGTGGCCGGTCGCCTAGATTGGCTTCGAGCGGCGCGGATTCGAGCCGCGTTGTGGAGGGCGGGCCGGGCCCGCCAGGAAACTGTGGACGATGCCCCGGGGCGGGACGCCCCGCGCAGGCATCATGTGGAGGAGGCGCTGTGAGCAGCGACCCGTGGGGCCGCGTCGACGAGACGGGGACCGTGTACGTGCGTACGGCCGACGGCAGCGAGCGAGAGGTCGGTTCGTGGAAGGCGGGGTCTCCTGACGAGGCCCTGGCCTACTTCAAGCGCAAGTACGACGGCCTGGTCGTCGAGATCGGGCTCCTCGAACGCCGGGTGAAGACGACCGACCTGTCGGCCAAGGACGCCATGACGGCGATCGAGCACCTGCGCGAGCAGGTCACGGACGCCCACGCGATCGGCGACCTGGAAGCGCTCGGCAAGCGGCTCGACAAGCTGGTGGAGAGCGTCGAGGCCCGCCGCGAGGAGCGCAAGGTCCAGAAGGCCAAGCAGTCCGACGAGGCGCGGCACTCCAAGGAGGCGCTGGTCGTCGAGGCGGAGGAGCTGGCCCAGTCCGAGCAGTGGCGGGCGGCCGGCGAGCGGCTGCGCGCCCTTGTGGACACCTGGAAGGGCCTGCCCCGCCTCGACCGCAAGTCGGACGACGAGCTGTGGCACCGCTTCTCGCACGCCCGCTCGGCGTTCTCCAAGCGCCGCAAGGCCCACTTCGCCTCGCTGGACGCGCAGCGCGAGGAGGCCCGCAAGACCAAGGAGAAGCTGGTCGCGGAGGCCGAGTCGCTGTCGAACTCGACGGACTGGGGCGCCACGGCGGCCCGCTACCGCGATCTGATGTCGGACTGGAAGGCCGCGGGCCGTGCGCAGCGCGAGCACGAGGACGACCTGTGGAACCGCTTCCGCGGCGCCCAGGACATCTTCTTCGCGGCCCGCAGCGCGGTGTTCGCCGAGCGCGACGCCGAGCAGGGCGAGAACCTCAAGCTCAAGGAGGCGCTCGCCGACGAGGCCGAGAAGCTGCTGCCGATCGAGGACCTGAAGACGGCTCGTGCCGCGTTCCGCTCGATCAACGAGCGGTGGGAGGCCATCGGTCACGTCCCGCGGGACGCCCGCCCGAAGGTCGAGGGCCGGATGCACACCGTGGAGCGTGCCCTCCAGGAGTCCGAGGAAGCGGAGTGGCGCCGTACGAACCCGGAGGCGCGGGCTCGTGCCGAGGGCCTCACCGGTCAGCTGCAGGCGGCGGTCGACAAGTTGAGCGGTCAGGTCGAGCAGGCGCGGGCGCAGGGCAACAACGCGAAGGCGGACAAGCTCCAGAAGGAGCTTGACGGGCGCCAGGCGTTGCTCGACCAGGCGGTCAAGGGGTTGCACGAGTTCGGAGGCTGACGCCGAACTTCACTTCTACGTAGAGGGGCCCGGCACCACGTGGTGCCGGGCCCCTCTACGTAGAAGCTCGGTTGATTACGGCCGCCGTGCCGACGTCACCCGGTACACGTCGTACACGCCCTCGACGCCCCGGACCGCCTTCAGGACATGGCCCAGGTGCTTCGGGTCGCCCATTTCGAACGTGAAGCGGGATGTGGCCACACGGTCGCGGGACGTCTGGACCGCCGCGGACAGGATGTTCACGTGCTGGTCCGACAGGACCCGGGTCACGTCGGACAGGAGCCGCGAGCGGTCGAGCGCCTCGACCTGTATGGCGACCAGGAAGACGGACGACTGCGTGGGCGCCCACTCGACCTCGAGGATGCGCTCCGGCTCGCGGGACAGCGAGTCCACGTTGACGCAGTCGCTGCGGTGAACCGATACGCCACTGCCGCGCGTGACGAAGCCGATGATCGGGTCACCGGGCACCGGCGTGCAGCAGCGCGCCAGCTTCACCCAGACGTCGTCGACGCCCTTGACCACGACGCCCGGGTCGGCGTTCGAACGGCGCTTGGATCGGCCGCGCGAGGGCGGTGCGCTCTCCGCGATGTCCTCGTTGGCCGCCTCCTCGCCGCCGAGGGCCTGCACGAGCTTCTGCACGACGGACTGCGCCGTGACGTGGCCCTCGCCGATGGCGGCGTACAGGGACGAGATGTCGGGGTAGCGCATCTCGTGCGCGAGCGTGACGAGCGAGTCGCCGGTGAGGATCCGCTGGATCGGCAGGTTCTGCTTGCGCATGGCACGCGCGATGGCGTCCTTGCCCTGCTCGATGGCCTCCTCACGACGCTCCTTGGAGAACCAGGCCCGGATCTTGTTGCGCGCACGCGGCGACTTCACGAAGCCGAGCCAGTCGCGGGACGGGCCCGCGCCCTGCGCCTTGGAGGTGAAGACCTCGACCAAGTCGCCGTTGTCCAGGGTGGATTCGAGGGGCACCAGGCGTCCGTTGACGCGTGCCCCTATGGTCCGGTGGCCGACCTCCGTGTGGACCGCGTACGAGAAGTCCACCGGCGTCGCCCCGGCCGGGAGCGCTATGACGTCGCCCTTCGGCGTGAAGACGAAGACCTCGTTGCGGGAGAGGTCGAAGCGCAGGGACTCCAGGAATTCCCCCGGGTCCTCCGTCTCCTTCTGCCAGTCGAGCAACTGGCGCAGCCAGGCCATGTCGTTGAGGTGGTCGTCCTTGCCCTTGCCGGACGACTTGGGCGCGTCGGTGCGCACCTTGGAGGCGCCCGCGACGGCCTCCTGCTTGTACTTCCAGTGCGCGGCGATGCCGTACTCGGCGCGGCGGTGCATGTCGAACGTACGGATCTGGAGCTCAACCGGCTTGCCGTTGGGGCCGATCACCGTCGTGTGCAGCGACTGGTACATGTTGAACTTGGGCATCGCGATGTAGTCCTTGAACCGCCCCGGAACCGGGTTCCAGCGGGCGTGGACGGTGCCCAGCGCCGCGTAGCAGTCGCGGACCGTGTCGACGAGGACGCGGATGCCCACCAGGTCGTAGATCTCCGCGAAGTCGCGGCCACGGACGATCATCTTCTGGTAGACGCTGTAGTAGTGCTTGGGGCGCCCTGTGACGGTCGCCTTGATGCGGGCGGCGCGCAGGTCGGACTGCACCTCGTCGGTCACTATGGCCAGGTACTCGTCGCGCTTGGGCGCGCGCTCGGCCACGAGCCGCACGATCTCGTCGTACATCTTGGGGTAGAGGATCGCGAACGCGAGGTCCTCCAGCTCCCACTTGATGGTGTTCATGCCCAGGCGGTGCGCCAGCGGAGCGTAGATCTCCAGCGTCTCGCGGGCCTTCTTCTCCTGCTTCTCGCGCTTGAGGTAGCGCATGGTGCGCATGTTGTGCAGGCGGTCGGCGAGCTTGATGACCAGGACACGCGGGTCCTTGGCCATCGCGACGACCATCTTGCGCACGGTCTCGGCCTGCGCGGCCTCGCCGAACTTGACCTTGTCCAGCTTCGTCACGCCGTCGACCAGCAGCGCCACCTGGTCGCCGAAGTCGCGCTTGAGGGTGTCCAGGCCGTACTCGGTGTCCTCGACCGTGTCGTGCAGCAGGCCCGCCATCAGCGTCGCCGGGTCCATGCCGAGCTCGGCGAGGATCGTCGTCACCGCGAGCGGGTGCGTGATGTACGGGTCGCCGCTCTTGCGCTTCTGGCCGCGGTGCCAGCGCTCGGCGACCTGGTAGGCGCGCTCGACCTGGCGCAGCGTGGACGTCTCGATCTTCGGGTCGTTGCTGCGCACTATCCGCAGCAGCGGCTCCAGGACCGGGTTGTACGGGTTCGAGCGCTGCACGCCGAGGCGCGCCAGGCGGGCGCGGACGCGGTTGGAAGAGCCGGAGCGCGCGGCCGGCTGGTTCGTGGCCGCGCGGATCGCCGGCGGTGGTGTGGGGCGCGGCTGGCCCGCGGGAGGCTTGGTGCGCGGCTGCTCGGCCGCCGTGCCGCTCGGCGGCGCAGGCTTCGCCGTCTTCGCGTCCTTCTCGGGCGTGCGGGAAGGAGCCGCGGCGGCAGTTGCCTGTTCGTCATGCGTGGCGGCGGAGAGTGGCTTGGCCTCGTCTGGCAACGGCGCTCCTCGTGCGCGACGGGTCCCCCGTTCAGGTCCCGGAGAGCCCATGGTATCGATCCGGCGTCCTCGGCTCGCCCCGGGCCGACGGGACGCCTTCGTACTGGTGAAACACCAGAGGCGGGCACCGGATTCCTCCGGGCCCGCCGCCAAGGCTGTGAACTGCGGCTTTACACCACGAGCAGGGCGTCGAGCGGCGCGCCCTGAAGCGCGGATTCGAGTCGCGCGCGACCCGGCAGAAAACCCAGCTCCATGAGGACGGCGCAGCCCGCGACCTCGGCGCCGGCGCGGCGGATCAGGTGCACCGCGGCCTCGGCGGTGCCGCCGGTGGCCAGCACGTCGTCGATCACCATGACGCGGTCGTCGGCGCCGAGGTCCTCGGCGTGCACCTCGATCTCGGCGGAGCCGTACTCCAGGTCGTACGACTGCGCGAGCGTCGCACCGGGGAGCTTGCCCGCCTTGCGTACGGGGATGAAACCGAGGCCCGCGCGGATCGCGACGGGGGCGCCCAGGATGAAGCCGCGCGCCTCCAGACCGACGATCTTCGTGGCCCCGTGGCGGACACAGAGCTCGGCGAGCGTGTCGGTGAGGGCCGTGAAGGCCGCCGGGTCCGCGAGCAGCGGGGTGATGTCCTTGAACAGGACACCGGGCTCCGGATAGTCCTGCACATCGCGGATGCGGCTGAGGAGCAGCTCCTTGATGTCGGTCATTTCTGCACCTCAGCGAGTATGTGAAGAGTTTTTCCTGGAGGTTCGACCGCTTTGCGGCGACCGCCAACCCTAGCAGTCGCCGCTGTGGGGAGACGCCAAGGGCGCCAGGGCCTCGAAGGCTCCTGGCGCCCTTGTGACGACCGTGTCGGTCCGGCTCAGCGGCGCTTGCCCGAGGGGCGGCCGCGGCCGCGGTTACGGGCCGGCTGGTTGCGCGGACCCGCGGCGGCGGGACCGGCGCCCGCGGGGGTGGCGTCCTGCGGCTCGGCCTCCGTCTCCAGCGAGCCGTCGGCCTGGTGGCCCACGACGGCGGTGTCGGCCTTCGCCGCGGCGGCTGCCCGCTTGGCGAGCACCCGCTTCTTCAGCGCCTTCATCTTCGGGTCGCGCTCCTTGAGGTCGGCGACCAGCGGAGTGGCGATGAAGATCGACGAGTACGCACCGGCAGCGAGGCCCACGAAGAGCGACAGCGAGATGTCGTTCAGCATGCCCGCGCCGAGGAAGCCGCCGCCGATGAACAGCAGACCGCCGACCGGGAGGAGCGCCACGACCGTGGTGTTGATCGAGCGGACCAGCGTGCTGTTGATCGACCGGTTGGCGACCTCGCTGTACGTCCAGCGGGTCTGCTTCTCGAGACCCTTCGTCTGTTCCTTGAGCGAGTCGAACACGACGACCGTGTCGTAGAGCGAATAACCAAGGATGGTCAACAGACCGATCACCGTGCCCTGCGTGACCTCGAAGCCCACCAGGGCGTAGATCCCGACGGTGATCGTGATGTCGTGGATGAGCGCGACGAGTGCCGCGAGCGCCATCCGCCACTCGAAGGCGATCGCCAGATAGATCACGACCAGGACCATGAAGATGGCCAGGCCCTGCCATGCCTTGTTGGCGATCGAGGCGCCCCAACTCGGGCCCACCAGGTCGGCGTTGATGTCGTCGGCCTTGATGTCCATGTCCTTGGACAGCTCGGCCTTGATCTGGTCCGACTTGGCGGTGTCGACGCCCGCGACCTGGATGCGCAGGCCGCCCGAGCCGAGCTCCTGGACGACCGCCGGGTGACCCGAGGCGTCCGCCGCGTACTCCTCGGCCTTCTGGGCCGAGACGCTGGTCTTGGGCGTCGTGAAGATCGCGCCGCCCTCGAACTCGATGCCCATGTTCAGGCCGCGCACCGTCAGACCGAGGATGGCCGTGATGGTGATCAGGATCGAGACGCCGTACCAGATCTTGCGCTTCCCGATGAAGTCGTACCCGACCTCACCGCGATACAGCTTGGCGCCGAGATTGCCCAGCTTCGACATCTCACGCCTCCTTCGGGTCGACAGGGCGGGTGGCGCGGCGGGTGCGACGCAGTGGGGGCTGCACGCCGAGGCGCTTCGGGTCGAGGCCAGACCACTTGTGCCCGCCCGTGAAGAACTTGGTGCGGGCCAGGAGCGTCATCAGCGGCTTCGTGAAGAGGAAGACCACGACGATGTCGAGCAGGGTGGTCAGGCCGAGCGTGAACGCGAAGCCCTGCACCTTGCCGACGGTCACGATGTAGAGCACCGCGGCCGCGAGGAACGACACGAAGTCGGAGACCAGGATGGTGCGCCGGGCCCGCGGCCAGGCGCGCTCCACGGCGGGACGCACGGTGCGTCCCTCTCTGATCTCGTCCCGGATCCGCTCGAAGTACACGATGAACGAGTCCGCGGTGATACCGATGGCCACGATGGCACCGCAGACGGCCGGCAGATTCAGCGCGAAGCCGATGGCCGGGCCGAGCAGCGTCATCAGGGTGTACGTGAGGATTCCGGAGGTGAGCAGCGAGGCCAGGGCGACGATCGACAGGCCCCGGTAGTAGACCACCAGGTAGATGATGACCAGCGCGAGGCCGATGGCGCCCGCGATCAGGCCGGCGTTGAGCTGCTCACCGCCGAGCGCGGCGGTCACCGAGGTGACGCTCTGCTCGTGGAAGGTCAGCGGCAGGGCGCCGTAGGACAGCACGTTCGCGAGGTCCTGGGCGGACTCCTGGGTGAAGGAGCCGGAGATCTCGGCGTTCTGGCTCAGGGTGGAGCTGACGCTGGGGGCGGAGACCACGTCGCCGTCGAGCACGATGGCGAACTGGTTCATCGGCGACTGCTGGCTCTTGAGCTTGCTGGTCGTCGCGGCGAACTTCTTCGAGCCCGCGCCCGTGAACTCCATGTTCACGACCCACTGGCCGTTCTGCTGGTTGATGGTCGCCTGGGACTTCTTGACGTCCTTGCCGCCCACCTCGGACGGGCCGAGGATGTACTTCTGCCACTGCCCCTGGCTCTGACCGCAGGCAATGATCGGGTCGGTGGACTTCGAGCCCTCGTTGATCTTGGTGCGGGCGGCCTTGTCCGTGCAGTCGAGCTGCATGAACTTCTTCTGCAGCGCGGTGGTCGCCGGGTCGGCGCTGGCGCCCGGGGTGGCCTGCGCGTCGCCGCCGCTCTTCGCGGAGGCGCTCGGCGTCGCGTCGGCCTTGAGGCTGTCGGTGACGGCGCGGCCCTGCGTCGTGGCGCTCGGGGTCGGCGTGGCCGTCGACTTGTCGGTCGCCTTGTCCGAGCCGGTGGCCTTGTCGGTCGCCTTGCCACCCGTCGAGGCGCTCGGGGACGGGGTGGCCGACTTGTCACCCTTGCCGGCCGGCTGGCCGGAGGTCATCGTGAGCACCGGACGGAAGTAGAGCTGCGCGGTCGTACCGACCTGCTCGCGGGCCTGCTTCTCGTTCGTCCCTCGCGGGATGTTGACGATGATGTTGCTCTTGCCCTGCGTCTGGACCTCGGCCTCGGAGACACCCATGCCGTTGACACGGCGGTTGATGATGTCCGCCGCCGTGTCCATGTTGGTCTTGTTGATCGCGTTGGGCTTGCCCGGCTCGTTCTTGGCCTCCAGCGTGATGCTGGTGCCGCCCGCGAGGTCGATGCCAAGGCGCGGGGTGAACGTGCCGGAGGCGAACATCCCCCCGACGAGCGCGACCATGATGATCACGATCAGGCCCAGGGCGCGCCCCGGCTTCGACTGGGCACCTGCCCCTCGGCTCTTCTTAGGTGTGGCCACCTTCTCGTACTCCCTCTCCATCCGCCCGGCATCGGGGTTGGGTGCCCGGACGGCCATGAAATGGTCGAGAGTCCGCGCGGGTCCCGCACGAACAGGAACCGCGGGGCACATCGAGCGGACGCCCCACGGTTCCGGCCGTACTACTTCGCGTCGGACTCGCCGTCGGTCTTCTTCACCTCGACGTCGTCGGCCTTCTCGGCCGGCTCGGCCTTCTCGGCCTCGGCAGCCTCGGCGGGCTCGTCCTTCTTGCCGAGGTCGATGCGCGAGTCGTCAGCGGCGGCGGTCTCGTCGGTCTCGGTGAGGGAGGACGCGTCGTCCGGCACGACGGCGTCGTTGGTCAGCTCGTCATCACCAACGACTTCCTCGCCGTGGACGATGCGGTTGTACTCGTCATCGGTGAGTACGGCGCCGATGGCGTTCTTCGCGAACATGAGGTGGACCCCGGGGCCGGCGTCGAGGAGGACCGCGTCGTCGTGGACCTCCTTGACCGTGGCGTACATGCCCCCGATCGTGCGGACGCCGGAACCGGGCTGCATCTCATTGCGCATGTCCGCGGCTTGCTTCTGCTTCTTCTTGGCAGACCGGGTCATCAGGAACATGGCCCCGATGAGCACAATGAACGGGAGGAGGGTCACAGGACTCACGGGTAGGAACTTCCTTCATTCGGCCGCGTCGAGATGCGGCCGCATCGATGATGGGGTATTACGCCGCTGTAAAGGCGACGTCGGCGGAGTCTAAGCGAGTCCGCACTGTGGGAACAACGCTCAGCATGGCACCGGGGTTCCAGCCCCGGCGAGCACGCGCGCCGTCATGCCCCGAAGAGGTCTTGTTGTCCGCCTGCCCCAGGTCTCCCTTGGGGTGCGGTGAGTCCGAGGTGGGCCCACGCGGCGGGAGTCGCCACGCGCCCCCTGGGGGTGCGCGCCAGGAGTCCCTCTCTGACGAGGAAGGGCTCGGCGACCTCTTCCACGGTCTCACGCTCCTCCCCCACGGCGACGGCGAGTGTCGAAAGTCCCACAGGCCCACCGCTGAACAGCTTGAGCAGGGCTTCGAGCACGGCGCGGTCCAGGCGGTCGAGGCCGCGGCCGTCCACCTCGTAGACGCCGAGGGCCGCGGACGCGATGTCCCTGTTGATCTGTCCGTCGGCCTTGACCTGCGCATAGTCACGGACGCGGCGCAGCAGTCGGTTGGCGATACGGGGCGTGCCGCGGGAGCGACCGGCGATCTCTGCGGCGCCCTCCGTGTCGATCTCCACATCGAGGAGGCTCGCCGAGCGATGGATCACCCGCTCGAGCTCAGGGGGGCCGTAGAACTCCATGTGCGCGGTGAAGCCGAAGCGGTCGCGCAGCGGCGGCGGCAGCAGCCCCGCGCGCGTGGTCGCGCCGACGAGGGTGAAGGGCGGCAGCTCCAGCGGGATGGCGGTGGCGCCCGGGCCCTTGCCGACGATGACGTCGACCCGGAAGTCCTCCATCGCCATGTAGAGCATCTCCTCGGCGGGCCGCGACATCCGGTGGATCTCGTCGAGGAAGAGGACCTCGCCCTCCTGGAGCGAGGAGAGGATCGCCGCGAGGTCGCCCGCGTGCTGGATCGCGGGGCCGGAGGTGATGCGGATCGGGGCGCCCATCTCGGCCGCGATGATCATGGAGAGGGTGGTCTTGCCGAGGCCGGGGGCGCCGGAGAGCAGGACGTGGTCGGCTGTGGCGCCGCGCGCGCGGGCGGCGCGCAGGACCAGGTCGAGCTGCTCCCTGACCTTCTCCTGGCCGATGAACTCGCCCAGGTCCTTGGGGCGCAGGGCCGCCTCTACGGCCTGGTCCTCGTGGTCGGCCGACGCACCGACGAGCCGGTCGGCCTGCGGCGTCGCAGCGTCTTCGGCGGTCTCGTCCCAGTTCATGTGTGGTGCCTCGCGTTACGGATTCGGAGGGGCGGTCGGCGTCGGGTGCCCGGTCGGGGCGGCGGGGCTAACGGGTGCGGTTGAGGGTCTGCAGGGCCGCCTTCAGGAGCTGGCCGACCTGCGGTGTGCCCTCCGCGGCCTCGGCCTGCGGGGCGACCGCGTCGACCGCCTCGTCGGCCTCGCGGGTGGCGTAGCCGAGGCCGATGAGCGCGGCGTGCAGCTGCTCGCGCCAGCCGTTGCTGACGGGCGCCCCGATGGCGGGGCCGCCCGTGCCGAGGGGCTCGCCGAGCCGGTCCTTCAGCTCCAGGAGCAGCTTCTGGGCGCCCTTCTTGCCGATGCCTGGGACGGCCGTGAGCGACTTCTCGTCACCCGTGGAGACGGCTCTGCGCAGCGCGTCCGGGCTGTGCACGGCGAGCATCGCCTGCGCCAGGCGCGGGCCGACGCCGCTCGCCGTCTGCAGCAGCTCGAACGTCTGCTTCTCGTCGTCGTCCGCGAAGCCGTACAGGGTGAGCGAGTCCTCGCGTACGACGAGGGAGGTGGCGAGCTTGGCCTGCTGGCCGATACGCAGCGTGGACAGCGTGTTCGGCGTGCACTGGAGGGCCATGCCGACACCGCCCACCTCGACCACCGCGGCGTCGGGGGCGAGGGCGGCGACGGGGCCGCTGACGAAGGCGATCATGCGGTACGGCCTTTCGGTGCGTGAGCTGCGTGGGACGGCTTGGCGGCCTTGGCCGCGTGCTGGGCCACGGCCTGCTGGAGTCTGTTCTGCGCGGGGGCCCGCCAGATGTGGCAGATGGCAAGGGCGAGTGCGTCGGCGGCGTCGGCCGGTTTGGGCGGGGCGTCGAGCCTCAGCAGGCGCGTCACCATGGCGCCCACCTGCGCCTTGTCGGCGCGGCCCGTGCCGGTGACGGCGGCCTTGACCTCGCTGGGCGTGTGCAGCGCCACGGGGATGCCGCGGCGCGAGGCGCACAGCATGGCGACGGCGCTGGCCTGGGCGGTGCCCATCACCGTACTGACGTTGTGCTGGCTGAACACCCGCTCCACGGCGAGGACTTCGGGCCGGTGCTCGTCGAGCCACTGCTCGATGCCCTGCTCGATGGCGACGAGGCGGTGGCCCAACTCGGCGTCCGCGGGCGTCCTTACGACACCGACGCCGCGCATCGTCAGCGGCCGTCCCGCGATCCCCTCGACCACGCCGACACCGCACCGGGTGAGACCCGGGTCCACCCCGAGAACGCGCACGCCTGCCCCCAACCTTCGATCGCCTGTTTGTGCAGGCTATCGGGTGCCACTGACAAAGCGGCGGGCCGACGGGGTGTGTCCCATCGGCCCGCCGCTGATGTCGCGTCAGGCGTCGACCTTCTCCATGACCTCGTCGGAGACGTCGAAGTTGGCGAAGACGTTCTGCACGTCGTCGCTGTCCTCGAGCGCGTCGATCAGCTTGAAGATCTTGCGCGCGCCCTCCTCGTCCAGCTCGACCTGCATGGTCGGGACGAAGTTGGCGTCCGCCGAGTCGTAGTCGATGCCGGCGTCCACGAGCGCGGTGCGGACCGCGACCAGGTCGGTGGCCTCGGAGAGCACCTCGAAGGACTCACCCAGGTCGTTGACCTCCTCGGCGCCCGCGTCGAGCACGGCGCCCAGGACGTCGTCCTCGGACAGGTCCGCCTTGGGGACGATCACGACGCCCTTGCGGTTGAAGAGGTACGCCACCGAGCCGGGGTCGGCCATGTTGCCGCCGTTGCGGGTCATGGCGACACGCACGTCGGAGGCGGCACGGTTGCGGTTGTCGGTGAGGCACTCGATGAGCACCGCGACACCGTTCGGCCCGTAGCCCTCGTACATGATCGTCTCGTAGTCGGCGCCGCCGGCCTCGAGGCCGCCGCCGCGCTTGACCGCGGAGTCGATGTTCTTGTTCGGGACCGACTGCTTCTTCGCCTTCTGGATGGCGTCGTACAGCGTCGGGTTGCCCTCGATGTCGGTGCCGCCCATGCGCGCGGCGACCTCGATGTTCTTGATCAGCTTCGCGAAGAGCTTGCCGCGCTTGGCATCGATCACGGCCTTCTTGTGCTTCGTCGTAGCCCATTTAGAGTGGCCGGACATCTGCCTGTCTCCTTCGCGTAACCAATTTACGAACGCCAGAGATCCTACAAGGAACCCGGAGCGTCCTTCGCCCGCACCATATCCACGAACAGGGCGTGGATCCGGTGGTCGCCCGTGAGTTCCGGGTGGAAGGACGTCGCGAGGGCGTCGCCCTGGCGCACGGCCACGATGTGCCCCTCGTGCTCCGCGAGCACCTCCACCTCGGCGCCCACGGACTCCACCCACGGAGCCCGGATGAAGACGCCCTCTACAGGATCGCCCTCGACGCCCTGGACGTCGACCGCCGCTTCGAAGGACTCGTTCTGCCGTCCGAAAGCGTTGCGCCGCACGATCATGTCGATGCCGCCGATGGTCTCCTGGCCCGAGCGCGGGTCGAGGATCTTGTCGGCGAGCATGATCAGGCCCGCGCACGTCCCGTAGATCGGCAGCCCGTCACGCACGCGCGCGCGAAGGGGCTCCATCAGACCGAAGAGGTTGGCCAGCTTCGACATGGTGGTCGACTCGCCGCCGGGGACGACGAGCCCGTCGACCTCGGCCAGTTCCTCGGGGCGCCGCACGGGCCTCGCCACGGCGTCGGCCGCGGCCAGGGCGACGAGGTGCTCCCGCACGTCGCCCTGGAGCGCGAGCACTCCGACCACGGGAGTGGTCATCACCAGCCCCGGTTCGCGTAGCGCTCGCCCTCGGGCAGCGTGTCGCAGTTGATGCCGACCATGGCCTCGCCGAGGTTGCGGGACGCCTCCGCGACGATCTTCGGGTCGTCGAAGAAGGTGGTGGCCTTCACGATGGCGGCGGCGCGCTTGGCCGGGTCGCCGGACTTGAAGATGCCCGAGCCGACGAAGACGCCCTCGGCGCCGAGCTGGCGCATCAGCGCGGCGTCGGCGGGGGTGGCGACGCCACCGGCGGAGAAGAGGACCACCGGCAGCTTGCCCAGCTCGGAGACCTCCTTGACCAGCTCGTACGGGGCGCGCAGGTCCTTGGCGGCGGCGTACAGCTCGTTGTTGTCGAAGCCGCGCAGCTTGGCGATCTCGTTCTTGATCTGGCGCAGGTGGCGCACGGCCTCCACGACGTTGCCGGTGCCGGCCTCGCCCTTGGAGCGGATCATCGCGGCGCCCTCGGCGATGCGGCGCAGGGCCTCGCCCAGGTTCGTGGCGCCACAGACGAACGGGGTCGTGAACGCGAACTTGTCGCTGTGGTTGACCTCGTCGGCCGGGGTCAGGACCTCGGACTCGTCGATGTAGTCGACGCCGAGCGACTGCAGCACCTGGGCCTCGACGAAGTGGCCGATGCGGGACTTGGCCATCACCGGGATCGAGACCGCGCCGATGATGCCCTCGATCATGTCGGGGTCGGACATCCGGGCCACGCCGCCGTCCTTGCGGATGTCGGCCGGCACCCGCTCCAGGGCCATCACCGCGACGGCGCCGGCGTCCTCGGCGATCTTCGCCTGCTCGGGCGTGACGACGTCCATGATGACGCCACCCTTGAGCTGCTCGGCCATGCCTCGCTTGACGCGGGCGGTGCCGGTGGCGGTGTTTTCAGAAGTGGACACGGGTGACCTCACTCGGTGAAGAAAGCTTTTGCAGCACCGAGGAAACCTCTGGGCAGCAGGCCACTACAAGGGCCAATGGACAGCCGGTGGCTCCTTTTGGCCTGGGATCCAGTGGATCTAGGGCTGATCCGAACGACTGGCCCTAGTTGGTGGCGCGGTCGGCCAGCGCCACCGGCGGCTCGTCGTCCATCTCGAAGGCCAGCGGGAACGGGGCGTGCCCGGCGAGCCGGAACCAGCGGACCGTGCGGTGGCGGCGCAGCGCGCGGGCGGCGCGTACGGCGTCGTTGTGGAAGCGGCGGGCCATGGGGACGCGGCGGACCGCCTGGGCGAGCTCCTCGGCGGCCTCCTCGCCGCCGGGGGCCTCGCGGACCACCTCGACCTGGTCGGGCTCGTTGAAGATCGCCCTGAGCGCCTGGCTGAGCTCGCTCTCCGCGACCTCGCGCTGATCCTCCTCGGCCTGGCGCGCGGCGTGCGCCGCCTCGTACAGCACGATCGACGCGGCCGGGTCGAGCACGCCCGACGTGGCCAGTTCCTGGGCGACCGAGGCACGGCGCAGGAGTTGGGCGTCGAGGGCGGCGCGGGCCGCGTCGATACGGGCGTGCAGGCGGTCGAGCCTTCCTGCGGTCCAGCTCAGGTAGAGCCCGATCGCGAAGAGGGCTACGGCGATCCAGATGAGGGTGACGGTCACGGGCGGCAAGGCTACCGGGGTCGGAGCGGGCGTCAGTCCCGCGCCAAGCCGAAGCGCGCCCTGAGGCCCGTCCGTTCGTCCGCCGCCACCGCGGCGGCGCCCTGGGTCACCGTCTCGTAGACCGAGAGGATGTCCGCGGCGACCGTGGACCAGTCGAAGCGGCGGACGTGCTTGCTGCCACGCGCGCGTAGTTCGGCGCGGCGCTCCGGGTCGCCCAGGAGGCGCAGGGCGGCGACGGAGAGGGTGTCCGCGTCCTCGTTGGTGAAGAGTTCGCCGGCGGCGCCCTGGTCGAGGACCTGGGCGAAGGCGTCCAGGTCGGAGGCGAGCACGGGCGCGCCCGCCGACATCGCCTCCACCAGGATGATGCCGAAGCTCTCGCCTCCGGTGTTGGGCGCGACGTACACGTCGACGCTCGCCAGGAGGCGCGCCTTGTCCTCGTCGCTGACCATGCCGAGGAACTCGACGCGGTCGCGCATCTCCTTGGGCAGTGAGGCCACCGCCTCGTCCTCGTCGCCGCGCCCCGCGACCAGGAGGCGGGTCTGCGGGCGCTCCGCGAGGATCTTGGGCAGCGCCTTCATGAGCACCGGAAGCCCCTTGCGGGGCTCGTCGATGCGGCCGATGAAGCCGATCGTGTCACCCTGCCACTCGGGCTTGGGCTCGGCGCGGGCGAAGAAGTCGACGTCGACACCGTTCGGGATGACGACCGCGTCGCCGCCCAGGTGCTCGACAAGAGTGCGGCGCGCGTACTCGCTCACCGCGATGCGCGCGCTGATCTTCTCCAGGGCGGGCTGCAGGATCGGATACGCGGCGATCATCGCGCGCGAGCGCGGGTTCGACGTGTGGAAGGTCGCGACGATCGGGCCCTGCGCGGCCCAGCACGTCAGGAGGCCGAGCGACGGGGACGCCGGTTCGTGGATGTGGATCACGTCGAACGTGCCGTCGTGCAGCCACCTGCGCACGCGCGCGGCGCTCAGGAAGCCGAAGTTGAGGCGCGCCACCGAGCCGTTGTACGGCACCGGAACCGCGCGGCCAGCCGACACGACGTACGGCGGCAGCGGGGTCTCGTCGTCCGCGGGCGCGAGGACGGACACCTCGTGCCCCAGGCGGATGAGGTGCTCCGCCAGATCGCGGATGTGGAACTGGACGCCGCCCGGCACGTCCCAGGAGTACGGGCAGACGATTCCGATCCTCACGCCGACCTCTCTTCGAAGCTGTCGAGGTCGGCAAGCCACAAGCGCTGCAGCATGTGCCAGTCCTCCGGATGGTCCGCGATCCCCGTGGCGAAGGCATCGGCCAGCGCCTGCGTCATGACAGACGTCTTCTCGGCCCGCGTACCTGTCTCCGGCACGTCGACGGGTGGGTGGACGCGACCCCGCATGACGGGCGAGTCGTCGTACCAGAGGGTGACCGGGAGCAGCAGCGCGCCGGTCTGCTGGGCGAGCATCGCGGGCCCCGCGGGCATCCGGGTCGTCTCGCCGAAGAACTTGACCTCCACACCGGAGGACGACAGATCCCGGTCCGCGACCAGGCAGACCAGGCCGCCCGCGCGCAGCCGCCGGGCGAGCGTCCCGAAGGCGGCGCCGCCCGTGTGGGGCAGCACCTCCATGCCGAGGCCCTCCCTGTAGGCGACGAAACGGTCGTACAGGGTCTCCGGCTTGAGCCGCTCGGCGACGGTCGTGAACGGGGTGTCCAGCTTGGTGGTGACCCAGGCGCCCGCCAGGTCGTAATTGCCCATGTGAGGCAGGGCGAGGACGACGCCCTTGCCCGCGTCCAGTCCCTCGGTGAGGTAGTGCAGGTCCTTGGCCGTGAAGCCCTCCTTGATGCGCTCCTTGCTCCACGCGGGGAGCCGGAAGGACTCCATCCAGTAGCGCAGGTACGAGCGCATGTTCTTCTTGGAGAGCTGTTGCAGGCGCTGTGGAGTGGCGTCGGGCACCACGCGCGCGAGGTTGGCCTCCAGGCGCTGCACGCCCTTGCCGCGCTTCTTCCAGGCGGCGTCGGCGATCGTGCGGCCGAGGCGCCGTGCCACCGGCTCGGGGAGCTTCTTGACGCCCGCCCAGCCGAGCCCGTAGAGCGCGTCGGTGATCCGCTCCTGCGTGCCGCTCACGAGGTGGCCCCCTCCTGGGCCGCCGCGTCGGCCTCCGCGGCCTCACGGCGCACCGTGACGACGCGCTGGATCAGCGTGACGAGGCTGCCGACGGCGACGATCCACAGGGCGACCGGCAGCAGGTACTGGATGCCGGGCACCCCGAACTTGTGCAGCCCGGCGAAGCCCGCGGCGACGAGCGAGATGACGAGCCGCTCGGCGCGCTCCACGAGACCGTTCACGGCGACGGGCAGGCCGATCGCTTCGCCACGCGCCTTCGTGTACGACACGACCTGGCCGCTGGCGAGGCAGAAGATCGACACGGCGCACAGGACGTTGTCGTCGCCCCCGCCCGCGTACCAGAGCGCGAGGCCGCCGAAGATGGCGCTGTCCGCGACACGGTCGAGCGTGGAGTCCAGGAAGGCGCCCCAGCGGCTGGAGCGGCCCAGCTGGCGCGCCATATTGCCGTCCACGAGGTCCGAGAAGACGAACAGCGTGATGACGACGGTTCCCCAGAAGAACTCGCCGCGCGGGTAGAAGACCAGCGCACCGGCCACGACTCCGGCGGTGCCCAGGAGCGTGACCGCGTCGGGGCTGACTCCGCGGCGGATGAGAAACGCGGCGAACGGTGTGAGGACACGCGTGAAGAATGCACGCGCGTACTTGTTCAGCATGGCCTTCCCGATGGTCGGTGGCCGCGCGGCCCCTCTGGCCACCGGCTGGCCCATCGTAGCCACGCACACGTGCGAACCGCCGACGGGCCGCTCGCGTGGGCGTGCGATCCGGTACGACGTATGGACGCACAGTGACCCGAGTGGAAAGCTCGAAGACACCGCGGGCGTCGCCGAAGCCGCCTCCGCACGCGGATTCGCGTGTCCGCGCCCATAGGCCGACAAGGACCTAGGACCACCTCACCGAGCAGCAAGCAACCGGGAGGCCAAGGCATGGGCGACAAGAGCAACGGACACCCCGGAGCCGCCGGCAGGGCAGCGACGGCCGACCATCCCGCGTCCGTACGGAATGTGGTGCTGGTCGGCCACAGCGGATCGGGCAAGACCACCCTGGTGGAGGCCCTCGCACTGACCGCGGGGGCGGTGAACAGGGCCGGGCGCGTCGAGGACGGCACCAGCGTCTCCGACTACGACGAGATCGAGCATCGCCAGCAGCGCTCGGTCCAGCTCTCGCTCGTCCCGTTGGAGTGGGACGGATTCAAGATCAATCTCCTGGACACCCCCGGCTACGCGGATTTCGTCGGGGAGTTGAGGGCCGGTCTGCGAGCTGCGGACGCGGCCCTTTTCATCGTTTCGGCGGCCGACGGGCCCGAGACGATGGCGGGCGCGACACGCATGGTGTGGGAGGAGTGCGCGGCGGTCGGCATGCCGCGGGCCATCGTGATCACGCATCTGGAGGCGGCGCGCGCCGACTTCGAGGACATGACGCGGACCTGCGCCGAGATCTTCGGCGGCGACGACCCGGACGCCGTGCTCCCGCTGTACCTGCCGCTGCGCGGCGAACAGGCGCCGGACGGGCACGCGCCCGTGACGGGCCTGGTCGGGCTGCTCTCGCAGCGCCTCTTCGACTACGCGTCGGGCGAACGCAAGGAGTCGGAACCGGGCGCCGACCAGGCCTCGTTGATCGAGGAGGCCCGCAACCGGCTCATCGAGGGGATCATCTCGGAGAGCGAGGACGAGACCCTCATGGACCGCTATCTCGGCGGTGAGGAGATCGACGTCAAGACGCTCATCGACGACCTGGAGCGGGCCGTCGCGCGCGGCGTCTTCCACCCGGTCCTCGCGGCGGCCCCGGCGGCGGAGGGCGCACGGCAGGGCATCGGCACCGTCGAACTCCTCGAGCTGATCACCGGCGGCTTCCCGACCCCTCTGGAGCGGGCCGCCCCCGATGTGCGCGGGCGCGACGGGAAGGAGCTCGACATCCACGCCTGCGACCCGGAAGGGCCGTTGGTGGCGGAGGTCGTGAAGACCGCGTCCGACCCCTACGTGGGGCGGGTCTCGCTCGTCCGCGTCTTCTCCGGCACCCTGCGGCCCGACGAGACGGTGCACGTGTCGGGCCACGGGCTCTCCGACCACGGGCACGAGACCCGGGCCCTGCACGAGGCGGACGAACGGATCGGCGCACTCTCGGCCCCCTTCGGGAAACAGCAGCGCACGCTGACCCACTGCATCGCCGGCGATCTGGCGTGCGTCGCGAAGCTGAGCCGGGCGGAGACCGGGGACACGCTCTCGGCGAAGGAGGCGCCGCTGCTCATGTCGCCGTGGGAGATGCCCGATCCGCTGCTGCCGCTGGCCATCCAGGCGCACAGCAAGGCCGACGAGGACAAGCTCTCGCAAGGTCTCTCACGCCTGGTCGCCGAGGACCCGACGATGCGCCTGGAACAGAACCAGGACACGCACCAGGTGGTGCTGTGGTGCCTCGGCGAGGCACACGCGGACGTGGCCCTGGAACGGCTGCGCAGCCGGTACGGGGTGCAGGTCGACGTCATCGCGCACAAGGTCTCCCTTCGGGAGACGTTCGCGGGCAAGTCGGCGGGGCGCGGCCGGCACGTGAAGCAGTCCGGTGGCCACGGCCAGTACGCGATCTGCGAGATCGAGGTGGAGCCGCTGCCCGGCGGCTCGGGCATCGAGTTCGTGGACAAGGTCGTCGGCGGCGCGGTGCCCCGGCAGTTCATCCCGTCCGTGGAGAAGGGCGTGCGGGCGCAGGCCGCGAAGGGCGTCGCGGCCGGATATCCGCTCATCGACGTGCGGGTGACGCTGCTCGACGGCAAGGCGCACTCGGTGGACTCGTCCGACGCGGCGTTCCAGACGGCGGGGGCGCTCGCGCTGCGCGAGGCGGCGGCCGATGCCCGGATCCATCTCCTGGAGCCGGTGGCCGAGGTCGAGATCCTCGTCGGCGACGACTATGTGGGAACCATGATGAGCGATCTGTCCGGGCGGCGCGGCCGCGTCGTCGGCACCGAACAGGCTTCGGGCGGGCGGACGTTGATCCGGGCCGAGGTGCCGGAGATCGAGATCGGCCGGTACGCGGTGGATCTGCGCTCGCTGTCGCACGGCACCGCGCGCTTCAGCCGTGCGTACGCCCGGCACGAGCCGATGCCCGCCCAGCTGAGCGAGCGGATCCGCGAACAGGCCCAGGACGTCCCGTAGTCGGGCCCGGACCGCGCACCGGCACCGGCTTCCCGTTCCTCGGGGCCGGTGTCGGTGGCGGCCGCTACGCTGGTCGAAGATCAGCCGGATCCGGCCGACGGCGCGCCCAACAGGTGTGCGGGGCGGGCAAGTCGGGAAAAGCCGCAGCGACGGCGTGCGGTGATGGGGGTGGCAGTGGCGGACACGATGAAGCCGGCTTCGGCCGACGGAGTATTCGACTTCCGACCGGGCGCGCAGATCCCGCTGCAGGGATCCGCGGGCCAGACCGCCGCGACGTTCGCCATCGCCTCGGCCGCGTACCGGGACGACCCGGCGGTGAAGATCGAGGAGACCAACAACGAGTGGCACAAGTCCCAGGTGAAGAGGGGGATGTGGTCACTGTTCGCGCCGAACCTCGGTGAGGCGTTCGCGCGTGCGGTGCAGGTGCGGATGCTGGGCGGCGCGCGCAAGCCGCTCATCCAGTCGTTCGGCACGGAACCGCAGGTCGTCGTGGAGCACTGCCTCGCGGCCAATCGGATCCGGCGCCAGCGCGACAGCCTGCTCACGCTGGTGACGGTGGTGTTCGGCTTCCTGTTCCTGCCCGGTTTCCTGCTGTGGGTGACCGCGTTCGAGATCCGCCGCAGGGACACCATCCGGGTGGCCGTGGCCGAGAAGGAGGTCAAGGAGGCCGAGGGCAAGGGCACCAAGGAGAAGCGCGAGGCGAAGAAGCGCGAGCGCGAGGCGCGCGGCCGGTCCGCCCTCACCATGGCGGTGCTCGCCGTCGTGTTCGTCGCCGTCGTCGTCGTGCTCGTCCGGCTTCCGTCCAGCAGCGGCTGGACCTGGTATCTGCGCGCCTCGTTCATCGCGCCCGTGATAGGCGGCTTCTGGGCGCGGCGGATCTGCGAGCGCACCGCGCACGACCTGCGGGACCGATGGGGCGGCCTGCTGTCCGGCGGCGGGATCGGCGCGAAGATCCCGGAGGCCGTTCCCGGCAGTCCCGGCGAGACCGCGGCCGAGCAACTGCGGCAGAATCTCGCCAAGTTGTCCGCCGAGCAGCAGTCGAACTCCGTGTTCTACGCGGGGCCCAAGGGCATTCTGGGCATGGGGACGCGCTGGGGCGGCTGGCAGTTGGCCGAGGACCTGGTGTCCAAGGAACCCGGCAAGGACATCCACCCGTTCCGCAGCTGGGACGTGATCCGCGCGATCCACGACCAGCTCCGCCTCCTGGAGCGCAAGCCCATCCACACCGGCGGCTTCCCCACGCCTTCGGTGAAGCACTGGATCGTCTCGCCGGTCGGTGAGAACGCGAAGAGCGTGACCCGCCCCTCGGGCGTGACCGTGGACGCGTTCGAGACCAGGACGCACGAGATAGAGCGGATCTGCAACGAGCAGCAGTTCGGCGGCGGCAGCCGCCACTATCTGGGCGTCCAGTTCACGCTCTGGGACGGCCAGTTGGTGATCACGATGCTGATCACGGTGACGGTGCTGCACCAGACGCTACGGATAGAGGTGACCGGGCACGCGCTCGGTCCGGTGCACTCCCTGTTCACGACGAAGCCAGAGCCGCGGAAGAAGGAGATCTCCAAGCCCATACGGTTCTGGGAGACCACGGAGAAGACGCTCCCGCTGATCACCTCGGACGAGGCGGTCCGGATCGCGGTCCGCGCCCCCTTCACCTGGTACCCGCCGCTCCTGGACCACCTCGGCGGCAAGCTCGTCCTGCCCGAGCCGTTCGGCCTGCGCCACGCCTGGGCGGACCAGCCGTGGCGGCACCGCTTCATGGCGGACGACGCGCTGCGCACGGCCACGCCCGTACTGCGCGTGGTGCACGCGGCGGCCATCAGAGTGCTCGACGAGAACGGCGTGGACACCGAGAAGTTCGGCGCCCGCTCGGGCTTCCTCAGCGGCGCGGTCCAAGACCCGTCACCGGGCAAGGCCGACACGTACGACGCGTAGGGACGCGCCGGCCCTGCGCCGACGGGGCCGGCCCTATTCGCTCGGCCAGGCCTTCGCCAGGGCGGTGCGGGTGTCGGCGAGCATCTGCGGCAGCACCTTGGTGTGGCCGACGACCGGCATGAAGTTCGTGTCACCGCCCCAGCGCGGAACGATGTGCTGGTGCAGATGGGCCGCGATGCCCGCGCCCGCGACCGCGCCCTGGTTCATGCCGATGTTGAAGCCGTGCGCGCCCGAGGCGGAGCGCAGCGCGGCCATGGCGCGCTTGGTGAAGTCGGCGAGCTCCGCGGTCTCGTTCAGATCGAGGTCGGTGTAGTCGGCGACGTGCCGGTAGGGCAGCACCATCATGTGCCCGCCGTTGTACGGGTACAGGTTGAGGATCGCGAAGACGTAGTTGCCGCGGGCCACGATCAGCGCGTCCTCGTCGGACTTGCCGGGAGCCGCGCAGAAGGGACAGCCGTCGTCGGCTCCGGGGCCGCTCGGTTTGCCCTCGCCCTGGATGTACGCGATGCGGTGCGGGGTCCACAGACGCCCGAATCCGTCCGGCTCACCCACTGGACCGACCTGCTGCTCCGGCTCACTCGTCATGCAATGCAGCATATTGCGTCACCTCACGGAGGCGTGTCGGCGGGTACCACCCCAGGTCGGCGCGGGCGATGCTGTCGGGATGACCGACACCCCACTCGCCCGCTGGGAGCGGCACAACGGCGCCGTCCTGGCGGCGGCCTCGCTCGTCTTCCTCGCCGCGTACGCGGTCCGGGTCCTCGGCCACGGGCTGCCCGGCGCCGTACGGACCCTGTGCCTGGCGCTCGCGCTCGCCGCGTGGGCGGTGTTCCTCGTGGACTACGTGGCCCGCCGGCACCTGAGCGGCCAGCGCTGGCCCCGCTTCATCCGCACGCACTGGCTGGACACGCTGGTCCTGCTGCTTCCGCTGCTGCGCCCGGTACGGATCGTGCAGGCCTACGAGACGGTGCAGCGCCGGCGGAACGAGCCACGCCTCTCGCTGCACGCGCGCGTGATCGCGTACGCGGGCCTGTCGGTGACGCTGCTCGGCTTCGCCGGGTCGCTGGCCCTGTACCACCAGGAGCACGCGGCGCCCGGCGCGGACATCCGTACGTACGGCGACGCGGTGTGGTTCACCTGCACGACGCTGTCGACCGTGGGCTACGGCGACCTGGCGCCGGTGACCCCGATCGGCCGGCTGGTGGCGGTGGGGGTGATGGTCTGCGGCCTTGCCCTGCTCGGCGCGGTGACCGGTTCGTTCTCCTCGTGGCTGCTGCAGGTGTTCGCGCGGGAAGGGGACCGGGAGACTGTGCGGGAAGGCGAAAGGCCCCCGGGGAACTCCCCGGAGGCCTCACACCGTACGGACTGAGGGATCAGACCTGTGCCCGCTCCTCGACGACCTTCACGATCTTCGCGATGGCCTCGTCGACCGGGATGCCGTTCTCCTGCGAGCCGTCGCGGTAACGGAAGGACACCGAACCGGCGTTCATGTCCTCGTCGCCCGCGATGACCATGAAGGGCACCTTGGCCTTCTGCTGGTTGCGGATCTTCTTCTGCATGCGGTCCGAGGACTTGTCGACCTCGACGCGCAGCCCCTGGGCGCGCGCCTTCTCGGCGAACTCCTCCAGGTACGTCACGTGGCCGTCACCGATCGGGATGCCGACGGCCTGGACCGGGGCGAGCCACGCCGGGAACGCGCCCGCGTAGTGCTCCAGGAGCACGCCGAAGAACCGCTCGATCGAACCGAAGAGGGCGCGGTGCAGCATGACGGGCTGCTGGCGCGAGCCGTCGGCCGCGGTGTACTCGAGGCCGAACCGCTTGGGCTGGTTGAAGTCGACCTGGAGGGTCGACATCTGCCAGGAGCGGCCGATGGCGTCCTTGGCCTGCACGGAGATCTTCGGGCCGTAGTACGCGGCGCCGCCCGGGTCGGGCACGAGCGGCAGGCCCTGCTTCTCGGCGGCGGAGCGCAGCGCCTCGGTGGCCTCGGCCCAGTCCTCGTCCGTGCCGATGAACTTGTCGGAGTCGTCGCGGGTGGACAGCTCCAGCTCGAACTCGGTCAGGCCGTAGTCGCGCAGCAGGTCGAGGACGAAGGTGAGGAGCTTGTCGAGCTCCTCCGCCATCTGCTCCTTGGTGCAGTAGATGTGCGAGTCGTCCTGGGTGAAGCCGCGCGAGCGGGTCAGGCCGTGCACGACGCCCGACTTCTCGTACCGGTACACGGTGCCGAACTCGAAGAGCCGCAGCGGCAGTTCACGGTAGGAACGCCCGCGGGACTTGAAGATCAGGTTGTGCATCGGGCAGTTCATCGCCTTGAGGCGGTAGTTCTGCTCGTCGAACTGGATGGGCGGGAACATGCCCTCCGCGTAGTGCGGGAGGTGACCCGAGGTCTCGAAGAGTGCTTCCTTCGAGATGTGCGGGGTGTTCACGAACTCGTAGCCGGAGGCCTCGTGGCGGCGCCGCGAGTAGTCCTCCATGACCTTGCGGATCACGCCGCCCTTGGGGTGGAAGACCGCGAGGCCCGGGCCCAGCTCGTCCGGGAAGGAGAACAGGTCGAGCTCGGCGCCGAGCTTCCTGTGGTCGCGCTTCTCGGCCTCGGCGAGGAACTCCAGGTACGCCTTCAGCTCGTCCTTCGACGGCCACGCGGTGCCGTAGATGCGCTGGAGCTGCGGGTTCTTCTCGCTGCCCCGCCAGTAGGCGGCGGCCGAGCGCATCAGCTTGAACGCGGGGATGACGCGGGTGGTCGGCAGGTGCGGGCCTCGGCAGAGGTCCTTCCAGCACAGCTCGCCGGTCTTGGCGTCGAGGTTGTCGTAGATGGTCAGCTCGCCGCCGCCCACCTCGGCGTCCGCGCCGTCGGCGGCCTGCGCCGCGTTGCCCTTGAGGCCGATGAGCTCCAGCTTGTACGGCTCGTCGGCCAGCTCGACCGCCGCGTCCGCGTCAGTGGTGACGCGGCGCGAGAAGCGCTGCCCCCGCTTCTGGATCTCCTGCATCTTCTTCTCGATGCGCTTGATGTCCTCGGGGGTGAACGGCTCCTTGACGTCGAAGTCGTAGTAGAAGCCGTCCTTGATGGGCGGGCCGATGCCGAGCTTGGCCTCGGGGAACAGCTCCTGCACGGCCTGCGCCATGACGTGCGCGGTCGAGTGCCGCAGGATGTTCAGACCGTCCTCGGAGGAGATCTCCACGGGCTCGACGGTCTCGCCGTCGACGACCTCGTACGCGAGGTCCTTCAGCTCACCGGCCACGCGGACCGCGACGATGCTGCGCTCGCCGGGGAAGAGCTCGGCGGCCGTAGTGCCCGTCGTCACCACGCGCTCTTCCCGCTCGGAATCGCGTTGGATGGCCACACGGACGTCAGACACCGGACTTCTCCTACCTGAAGATGGAACGCCGCGCCATTACCTGTGACGCGCGCAGCAACGATCGTACCGAGTCACCAGGGCCGCTCGCGAAACGGTTAACCGCGGGGCGGCCCGCAGGCCGGGCGAGTGTCAGTGCCGGGCTCTAGCGTGAGACGTATGACACTCGACTGGAACCCGCTCCTCGCCGACCAGCTCGACTGGCACTGGCGCCACCAGCTCCGCGACCGCCTGGCGGGGCTCACCGACGACGAGTACTTCTGGGAACCGGTGGCGGACTGCTGGAACGTGCGGCCGCGCGGTACCGGCACCGCCCCCATGCAGGTCGGCTCCGGCGAGCTCACGATCGACTTCGGGTACCCGGAGCCGGTTCCCGCGCCGGTGACGACGATCGCCTGGCGCCTCGGCCACATCCTGGTGGGCGTCCTCGGCGCGCGGAACGCGTCGCACTTCGGGGCGGCGCCCGTCGACTACGAGTCGTACGTGTATCCGGGGACGGCGGCGGACGCCCTCGACCGGCTCGACGCGGCGTACGCGCAGTGGTCCGACGGCGTGCGCAGCCTGGGCGAGGAGGGGCTAGCCCGCCCGTGCGGACCTGCGGAGGGCGAGTTCGCCAAGGATCCGATGGCGCGGCTCATCCTCCACATCAACCGCGAGATGCTGCACCACGGCGCGGAGATCGCCCTGCTCAGAGACCTGTACGCGCACCGCTCCAGCAGCTGACAGGCCCCGCTAGTCCTCCCCCGCGCAGGCCTCCTCGAAGAAGTCCAGGTTCTCCTGGAGCGACTTCATCATCCGGTCCCGCTCGGCCTCCTCCACCTGTACGGGTACGACTCCGGTCGCGCCGGTGAGGCGGCGGAATCCGCCCCGGCTCTCCAGCCGCCCGTGCACGCGGATCGGCAGGCCCACCAGGTGCGCGTGCCCCGCGATCCGGTACGCCTCCTCGTCCAGCGTCATTCGTACGTGCGGCACCTCGACGCCCGCGAGCACCCGCATCCGCACCGTGCCCGCGCCGCGCGGCCCCGTCCTGCGCATGCGGACGACGGTGCCGGTGACGCGGACGGAGACGGCGGGTTCGGCGTGCAGATAGCGGGCACCGGCCTCGCGCAGCACGTCGAGGTCGCCGGGTGAGAACTCGACGGGGGCGTCGCCGTCCGTGCACTCCTCGGGCACCCCGGCGGCGGGCGCCCAGGCCACGCCGACGCGCGCACCCTCGGTGCCGCGCACCAGCGCGACGAGCGCCTCGGTCAGCTCATGGCTGACGCCCGCCTCGATCGCGCCGTCGAACGCGTCCATGCCGCCGGTGGCCCGCCGGTAGTCGATGGCCTCGCGCACCGCGTACAGCGACTGGTGCAGCCGTACGGCGAGAGCCCGCCCCGTGGCCACGGGCACGAACGCGGTGAGACGGCGCCCGCCGGACGCCGTCTGCACCAGTACGTTCTCCAGGGCCGCGGCCGCGGGCCGCCGATGCCTGGCGCCGTAGTACCCGGCGCGGCCGCGCGCGGCGAGGGCGCCCGCGAGCATCATCTGCCGCGCCGCGCCCCGCAGTTGCTCCTCGGCGGGCCAGGACGAGGCGCCCGCGGGCCCGGCCGGGACATCGCGCGTCCAGCGGATCTCGTCGCTCGGCACGGCGAGCGAGACCAGCACCTCGCGCGCGGACGGCGTACCGCTCCGCTCCAGGGCGACGATCGCCTCGCCGAGCAGTTCCTCGCTGTCCGGGAAGGCCCGGCTCTCCGGCACGAGCAGGCTGGTCCGGCTCCCGGCCCCCGGCAGCGTCCAGCGCGCGTAACGCCCGGCGGCCCCGCCGCGCCGCCGCCAGCCGTGCCGGTCGAGCAGGGCGCCGAGCACCGCGGGGTCGACCTGCCCCGGCTCGGGTCCGACGAGGTCGACGGGGTGGCCGCCGCCCGCGCCGAGCGGGCGCAGGGGTTCCTCGATCGGGCGATGCTGCATCACACAACTCCCTTCGGCCCGGGCCGAGTTCGGACCGTCAGGGCCGTCCACCCGCGCCCACCCTGGCCATGATCTCGCAGAGCGCGCGGTCGTCGAAGATCCGCGCCGTCGGGACGCGCACGGTGGTTCTGCGCCGCCCGGTGACCGGGTGTCCGGCGAGGTTCATCCAGTAGCAGCAGTGCCGCAGGTCGAGCCGGTCGTGGGCGGCCCGCAGCCAGTCGTCCTGGGAGCGCGGCACGAGCATCACGACGAGGATCTTGTGCACCGAGACCGGGGTGCGGGCGAGCTTCTCCAGGTGCGCGTTGTCGAGCGTGAAGGCGAAGGAAGGGCCCGGCGGATCGGGCGCGACCTGGTACGTCGCCTTGAGCTGCACCTTGATGGTGACCTCGTCGTCGATCGCGTGCCCGGGCGAACTGTGGCTGACGTGCCAGTCGATGCCGTTGTCCGGAAAGGGCTGCGAGAGCGAGCACCCCGCGGCGGCGGCCACGGCATGCAGATAACCCACCTGCAGGGTCTCCATACAGGCGGTGGTGGCGAGTGTGCCGCGCGGCGGTGCGATCCGCTCGGGCAGCAGCCCGCCTCGTTCGGGCCGCGCGAGCGCCATGGGCCGACTGACCTTCCGGGAATGCGGGTTCGCGCCGACGGCACCCCGCTGAACTGCCATGACTCGTACCTGTGTTGTCACCGCTCGGCGTACGACGCAAACAGCGCGGGTATCACCGCTTGGGGCAGGGACAACACGTCGACGGGACGTCATCTGCCGCGCGGGAACCAGGAGTTGAGAGATCATGACGTGCTGGTACGAGGGTCCACTGGCCGCCTTCGACACCGAGACGACCGGCGTGGACGTGGAAAACGATCGCATTGTGTCCGCCGCGATCGTGGTGCAGGACGCGGCGGGAACGCGGCCACGGGTGTCGCGCTGGCTGGTGAACCCCGGGGTGCCGGTGCCGCCGGGTGCCACCGAGGTGCACGGGCTGACCGACGAGCACCTGCAGCTCAACGGGCGCTGGCCGGCGCCGGTGATGGAGGAGGTCGGGCGGGCGCTCGCCGAGCAGGCCGCGGCGGGCCGCCCGCTGGTCGTGATGAACGCCCCGTTCGATCTGACGCTGCTGGACCGCGAGTTGAAGCGGCACCGGGCCTCGTCGCTCTCCCACTACTTGGCGAGCGCGTCCCTGTGCGTGATCGACCCGCGCGTCCTGGACAAGCACCTGGACCGCTACCGCAAGGGCCGCCGCACGCTGACGGATCTGTGCGCGCACTACGACGTGGAGCTGGCGGAGGCGCACGACGCGGCGGCGGACGCGCAGGCGTCCCTCGACCTGGTGCGGGAGGTGGGCCGCAGGTTCGCTTCCCGCCTGGAGCGCCTCTCCCCCGCCGAGCTGCACACCTTGCAGGCGGTCTGGCACGCGGCGCAGGCCCGCGGTCTTCAGGCCTGGTTCGCCCGCAGCGGCAACCCGGAGACGGTGGACCCGGCGTGGCCCCTGCGCCCGGAACTTCCGGCGGCGGCCTGATCGTTCCCTCGTCGGGGCCCCGAAGGCAGAAACGACACCTCGCCCACCGGTTCCGTACCGGCACAACGAAAAACCGGTCCGTACCCGTACAACGAAAAACCGGCCCACCTGTACGGCGGACCGGTCATTCTCCGGGTGGGCGATACTGGGTTCGAACCAGTGACCTCTTCGGTGTGAACGAAGCGCTCTCCCACTGAGCTAATCGCCCGGGAACGCGTTGAACAATACAGGTCGCGGCGCCCTGTGTTCAAACCGGTCGCAGATGGGCGGCAAGACCCCGCCGCCCGCCGCGCATCATCCACGCGTGGTTGGCCAGGAACACCGGACGGCCCGGCAGCGCGAACCGGCGCATCAGCGGTTTGCTCACCTCGACCTCCTGGTTGTAGACGGCCCGGGTGCCGCCGCCGGGCAGCGGCGTCAGCGTCCAGCGCGCCCAGCCCTCCAGGTCCCCGGCCATCGCGATCTCCAGGACCCCCGCGGCCGGGTCACGGCGCGCCTCGCGGGCCGTGACGTGCAGCTCGTAGGGAAGAAAGGACCGGAAGACGGCGACGCCGCTGGTCGCGCTCCCGTCCAGCGGTGTCACCGAGCGGACCTGGGGCCACCACCGCGGATACTCCTCGGCCCGCTCGAGCACCGCGTACACGGCGCCCGGCGGGGCGGGCAGTTCCCACACGCTGCGAAAGCGGTAATGGTTCCAGTCCATGGCAGGAGTCTGCCGGGATCAGGGCATCTTGTCCCCGACCAGCGCCAGGTTCTCGATGGCGGCGAGTCCGTACAGGGCCGTGTCGTTGGTGTAGACCCAGTTCGCCTCGGTGCCCGCGACGAGTGTGACGGGCCCGTCGACCTTCTCGGCCTTCCAGGGCGACGCCTCGGTGTAGCCGTCGCTCTTGAAGAACTTCTCCCAGGCCCGCTTGGCGAGCTTGTCGTCGCCGGTGCGCACGGCGGCGTAGGCGTCGAGCCGGGAGTGGCCCTGGAAGAGGATGAGCGAGCCGAAGTCCGAGCCGTACCGCGCCTTCTGCTCCGCCTTCGTGGCGTTGAAGTAGCGGCAGTAGTCGTAGTACGCCTCCTCGAACTTCGGCATGTCGACCTGGTCGATCAGCTCCGCGCACAGCTCGTTGAGGCCGAAGACCGCCGACAGGTGGGAGACGCCGACGACGGGCTTGTCGGCGATGGCGAACTTGCCGGTGTCGAGGTCGTACAGGCCACTGCCCTGCACGAACCCGTTCGGCTGCGTGGCGATCGTCTCCATCGTCGACAGGACGCGCGCCTTGGCCTTCTCCCACTTCGGCCCGCGCCGCTCCCACTCGGTGAGCCAGGCGGAGACGAGGCCGCTCCAGTCGGTGCCGAAGCCGATGGACAGGGCGTGCGGGTCGGGCTTGTAGTCGGGGTCGGGGCGGACCTTGCGCTGCGGGTCGAGCACGAGGAACGTCTCGTCGGAGTCGACGTTGGCGTGCATGAGGTCGCCGACGCGCTCGTCGCCGGTGAGGAAGTAGTAGTAGCGGCGGTACGTGGTGTTGGCGATGCGCTGCTGCTTGGCGGAGTCGGCGTAGTGCTGGACGCCGTGCCGGGTGCCGAGCCCGGCCCATTTGCCGAGGTGGTAGACGTCGACCTCGCCGGTGTGCCGGGTCATGGCCTCGGCGAAGCGGAAGATGTCGGCGCGGCCGGAGCGCAGATACGCGAACCAGAGCCAGATGTCGGGCGACAGCTCGGAGTTGTCCCAGGCGTAGCCGCCGACGTCGTAGCGCCACTGGTGGCGCGCCGGGTCGTAGGAGTGCATCACATCGCCGTAGTCCCAGAAGCCGTACCAACGGCGCATCTCCACCTGGTCCTTGTAGTAGGTGAAGAGGAAGTCGAGGTGGTCCTCGATCTTGGCCTTGGCGGGGGTGGAGCGGTCGGGCTCGGAGTAGAGGCCGGGGCCGAGGACCTTCGCCTTGATCAGCTGCTTCGGCGGCGCGGCCAGCTGCGGCAGCACGCGCACGGCCTCGACCTGCTGGGCGAACGCCTCGGGCTTCGGTGTCGCGTCGTTCGCCCAGAACATCAGCTCGCTGGTGCGGGCGATGCCGTACGGGGTGCCGAACTCGGGCTCGTAGTCCTCGTACGTGATGTTGAGGCCTTCGAGCTGCTCCGCATACGTGTCCTGGCCCATGCCGTCGTGGTAGAAGCGCAGGTCCATGGGCTGCGCCTCGGGCGACCAGAGCCAGAGGGTGACCTCGGCCTCATCGGTCTGCGCACCCCGGATGTCGAGTCCGGCCGGGTGCTTCTCCCAAAAGTCACGGAGCCCGAAGGAGAGTCCGCCGCTCGCGCCGCCGACATAGCCGAATCCGCTGGCGCGCCGCCCGCCGCCGGCGCCGATCCAGCCGTGCCCCTTCTTCGTGCGCTTCTTGAGGGTGAAGCCGTCCGCGGACAGCTGGGAGAGGGAGTAGTCGCCCCACTCGGGGATGTACTGGAGGCGAGTGGTGACGCGCTGGTCCCAGGTCGAGGGGTCGGGCAGCTTCTCGCCGGCGAACTGCGCCGCCTGCACGGCCGCTCCCGGGTCGCGGCGCAGTCCGGTGATGCCCTGGACCGCCTCCCGCAGCATGCCGGTGCCCTCGCCGCCGATCCGGATGTGCCGGTCGTACGCCTTGTCGCGCATCGGCACGGTGAACCGGACGCCGAGCCCGCGGATGAAGTCGCCCGATGCCTTGCCGGGTTCCTGGGTGCCGTCGTACGTGATGGTGTGCACCATGCGGAACGATTCGGCGCCCGCGTAGAAGTAGAACCGGATGGAGAACGGGAGCCAACTCCGGCTGCCCTTGCGGTGCTTGCCGTCGATGCGGACGACGGCGCGGACCGGGCCGTCCTGCTCGACCTTCGTCTCCTCGATGACGGACTCGAACCGCTCGTACTTCTGCGTGCCCTGGTCGCCGTCCTCGATCTCGCCCTGGCGCAGGAGGACGAGGCGGCCGTCCTTGGCGATCTCGGTGGAGCCGCGGGTGACGGACTTGACCAGGCTCGATCCGCTCTTGCCGAGCTTGGCGACGACGACGCCGGTGTCGACGGTGACGACTCCCCCGCTCGCCTGGACGCTCACCTTCTTGTCGGGCGCGGTGGCGCTCCCGGCCGCGAGCTTCAGTTTGCCGTCGCCGGCACCAGGGCCCACCGCGTGCGCGGTCCACTTCAGTGAGCCGTCGGGCCACTGGGCGAGCGGCCAGGTCTGGACGGGGACCTGCTTGCCGTCCTCGGTGGTGAGGGCGAACTCCTGTCCCTTCTCGTGCACGCCCTTGGGCCAGGGCACGCCGACGGTGGAGCCGGGGGCCGCGCCGAGCCCGCCGTCCTCCAGCCAGCCGAGCGTGACCGGCTCGGCCTGTGCGGCTTCGGCGACCGAGGCGGGCGTCGCGGCCTTCGCCTCCTTGCCGCCGAGCGCCCAGCTGAACTGCGCGGCGGCGCCGGCGACCGCGGCGGCCTTGAGGAGGGACCTGCGGGGAATGGGGGACATCGTCGTTCCTTTCCGTGCATGCCAAACGTGTTGTACGAGAGGGGGGTTGGGGCAGATGGGGGCGGGTGGGGGTGTTACGTATAACGGGATCCCGTTATACGTATGACGGGCATCCGTTCTACGTATAACGCCGGGTCAGCGGGCGCGGCCGCGTTCCTCCACCGCGACCGCCGCCGCGGCGAGGATGCCGAGCACCGGGACGGCGAGCGGTGCGAGGAACTCCGCGCTGAGGAGCACGAGCGCGATCCCGCACACCAGGAGCAGGGACCCGCCGGGTGTCCGTACGGTGCGCCGGGCGGCGTCGCCGAGCAGGGACCGCCAGGACCGGCCCGGCTCCCAGACGGCGGCGGCCCGCAGCACGGTCACGGCACCCGCGATGAGCGCGAAGATGCCGACGGCCGCGGCGAGTTGACCGCCGGGGAGCCCGGCCCGCGCCATCCGCAGGTCGACCCAGACTGCGGCCCAGGCCGCCACCCCGGCGAGCCCGACGAGCCAGCCGCGGCGCGCCGCGACACGGACGTCGGCCGCGAACTCCCGCCAGCCGCCGCTCTGTTCACCGATCCGGCGCCGTAGGTGCCGGGCGCCGGCCGCGAAGGCGGCCGGTGCGGTGACGACGGGCACGGACGCGAGCGCGATCCACACCCCGGTGAGCAGGCACTCGGCGAAGACGGAGAACCCGACGCGCCGCCGCGACTCGACGCGCGGGCCGCTGCGCGCGACGCTGCGTGCGGGGGCCCTCACTTGAGCCCCGACGTGGCCATGCCGTCGATCAGATACCGCTGGAAGGCCATGAAGAAGGCGATCACCGGGATGAGCGCCATCATCGCCATGGCGATCTGACCGCCGTAGTCGGAGATGCCCTGCTGGTCGCGGAACATCATCAGGCCGAGCGAGACGGTGTATTTGGAGGGCTCGTTGAGGTAGATCAGCGGGCCCATGAAGTCGTTCCAGGCGTTGATGAACGTGAAGATGGCGCTGGTGATCAGGGCGGGCCGGCACAGCGGCAGCACGATCGACCAGTAGATCCGCAGATGGCCGCAGCCGTCGAGCCGCGCCGCCTCGTCCAGCTCCTTCGGCAGTCCGCGCATGAACTGCACCATGAGGAAGACGAAGAACGCCTCGGTCGCCAGGAACTTGCCCGCGAGGAGCGGCACGTACGTGTTGATGAGCTCCAGCTTCTGGAACATCACGTACTGCGGGATGAGCAGCACGTGGTACGGCAGCAGCAGCGTGCCGATCATCAGCGCGAAGAGCAGCTTCCGCCCGCGGAAGGGGATCTTCGCGAAGGCGTAGGCGGTGAGCGAGCTGGAGATGACGACGCCGACGACGGCCATGCCCGCGTAGAACAGCGAGTTGGTGAAGAACGTGCTGATGGAGATGCCCGCGATGCCGTCGGCGAGGCCCTTGACGTTGTCGAGGATCGGGTCGGCGGGGAAGAGGTCGAGCGAGCCGACGATCTTCTTGCCGGGCTTGAACGCGGCGCCGATCACCCAGACGACCGGATAGAGGACGACGCAGAGCACGGCGATCGCGAAGACGTGCCAGACGAGGGGTCCTGTGCGCTTGCGCGGGTTGGCGCCACTCTTCAACTCGGGGGTCAGGGTGGTCACTTGACGTCCTCCTCGTAGTGCACCCACTTCTTCTGGGACCAGAACAGGACGACGGTGACGAGCGCGACGGCCAGCAGCAGCATCCACGCCATGGCGGACGCGAAGCCCATCTGGGACTGCTGGAAGCCCTTTTGGTACAGGTAGCAGGTGTAGACGAGGGTGGCGTCGGCCGGTCCGCAGAACGTGTTGGAGACGACGTACGCGGAGCCGAAGATCTGGAACGAGTGGATCGACTCCAGCAGGACGTTGAAGAAGAGCACCGGGGAAATCATCGGCAGGGTGATGTTCCAGAACCGGCGCAGCGGTCCCGCCCCGTCGACGGCGGCGGCCTCGTACAGCTCCTTCGGCACCTGTTTGAGGCCGGCCAGGAAGATGACCATCGGGGCGCCGAACTGCCAGACGGTGAGCGCCACCAGCGAGTAGAGGATCATGTCCGGGTCGCCGATCCAGCCGCCGAGGTTCAGGCCGAGGGAGCCGAGCCCCTTGTCGACGACGGCGTTGTCGGAGAACAGCGCACGCCAGACGAAGCCGACCGAGACGCTGGCGCCGATCAGCGACGGCGCGTAGAACGCGGCCCGGTACAGGCCCTGGCCGCGTCGGCTCTGGTTGAGCAGCAGCGCGACGCCGAGCGCGAGCAGCAGCTTGAGCGGGGTGCCGATGACCACGTACTTGAGCGTGACCTGCACGGACTTCTGCCAGCGCGGGTCGTCGAACATGGCCGTGAAGTTGTCGAACCCGATCCACTTCGGCGCCGCGAACAGGTTGTAGTCCGTGAACGCGTAGTAGAGCGAGGCGATCATCGGCCCCGCCGTGAGCAGCAGGAACCCCGCGAGCCACGGCGACATGAACAGATAGCCGGCGAGATTGTCGCGCCGCCCCCGCCGCTTTTGTGCGACGGGTCGGACAACGTTCACCTCTTCGGCCAGGACTGTGGCGTCCTTGACGAGCGACATGGTGCTGTTTCCCCTCGGAAACGTAGGGGCTGTCAGGCCTGGAAGGCCGCTTCGGCCTCGCTGAAGAACTGCTTCACCGCAGCCGGAACCTTCTGCTTGGCGTTGGCGACGTCACCGGCGATGCGCAGGAACGCGGCCTCCACGACATCCGCGCCCGACGGATGCGGCGTGATCTTGCCGAGCACACCGGCCTTCTCGACCTCGTTCTCGTACGCGGCGATGCCCTTGTTGGCCTCGACGACCGCCTTGTCGGCCTCAGCGCCCGGCTTGTACGCGTCGAACTGCTCGTCGGTGGCGAGCACACCCATGTCGTAGCCCATGACCTTGCCGACCTCGGGGTCGTGGACCATGAAGTCGATGAACTTGGCGGCCTGCGCCTGGGCCTCGCACTTGGTGGAGATCGACAGCATCAGCGAGCCGAGGTACTGCCCGGTGTCCTTGCCGTCGGTGGTCGGGATCGGCGCGAGCGCGTAATCGGAGTCGCCCTCGCCCTCGTAGCGCACCGAGAAGTTGTCCCAGGTGAACTCGGCGCCCGCGAGCCCGGCCGAGAGCCCGGACTTCGGCTTGACCTGCTCGATCTTCTTGGGGTCCGCGACGATCCCGGACTTCACGCGCTTGTAGTAGTCCGACCACCACTGCGTCAGATCGTCCTGGGCGAAGCCGAGTTTGCCGTCCTTGAAGAACGCCTTGCCGTTCTGACGGAGATACAGGTCGTAGAGGTACATGACCCCCGCGTAGCCCGTGTCGCCCGCGATCTTCAGCTTGTCCTGGATGGTCTGGAGCGACTTGAAGTACTCGTCCCAGGTCCAGCCGAACTTCGGCTCCACGCCCGCCTTGTCCCAGGCCTTCTTGTCGATGACGAGCGACATGGTGTTGGCGCCGACCGGAACCGCGACCTGCTTGCCGCCGGAGACCTGGCCGGCCGTCTCGACGCCGCCGCGGAAGTTCTTCAGGCTCAGATTCCCGGCGTCCACCTGGGACTTGAGGTCGAGCAGAACTCCGCGCTTGTCGTACTTCGCAAGGAAGGCAACGGAGTTGAGGAATACATCCGGAGGATTTCCGCCCGAGGCCTGCGTCTGGAACTTCTCCCAGAATGCCTGGTAATCGGTGAATTCCGGCTTGATTTTGATCTTCGGATTCTTCTTCTCGAAGAGCGCGATCGCCTTCTTGATTTTCACGGCACGCGGTTCGCCGCCCCACCAGGCGAACCGCAGGGTCGCCGGACCGTCCGCGTTCCCCGCGTCTCCTGACCCACCGTCACCACCGCAGCCGGCCGCCGTCAGGCCGAGCGCCGCGACCGAAGCCCCGGTCGCCTTCAGCACGCCTCTTCGACCAAGATCCCTGTTCATAGGCACAGTTAGCCCCTCCACCCGTGCATTGAATCGTTTTAGGAAAGCGCTTGCCGAGCAAAAGTAGAGACGGGTGGGGGGTGCGTCAACAGTTCGGACAAAGATTTGGGCCGAAGCGCCTCGAACGCCCAGGTCAGCCACGAAAAACGCCGACGGCCCCGGAGACTCGATGTCTCCGGGGCCGTCGGTCCGGGTGGGCGATACTGGGTTCGAACCAGTGACCTCTTCGGTGTGAACGAAGCGCTCTCCCACTGAGCTAATCGCCCGGGCGCAGGAAGAACATTACCCCATGTCAGGGGGTGCCTGGGACCACTCTGCGCCGCCTGCGGTCACTGCTTGATGTTCCATGGCATCTCGAGCCCGAACTTCCATACGTAGACCCCGCCGAGCACGGCGATGATCACGACGCCGATCGTGGTCAGGATGATGTTCCGCCGCCGCACCTTCGGGTCGAGCGCCCGCTGCGTCGCCTCCGTGACCTTCCGCTTCGTCCAGCGCAGCACCAGTTGAGCCCAGACGAACTCGGTCGCCCAGATCGCCATACCGCCGAAGATCACCAGCCAGCCGGGCCCCGGCAGCGGCAGCATGATCACGCCGCCCACGACCACCGCGAGCCCCACGATGAAGACGCCGACCTGCCAGCTCAGATGCAGCGTCCGCCTGGCCTGGATGAACCCCGGCGCCCGCGACCCGAGCGGCTTTCCCTCGGCCGCCGCACCGTCATCGCCGGCCCCGGAGGCCGCATCGGCCGTCTCGGGTGCCTCGGGCTCCTTGGCCCCCTTGTCACTCCCCGTATTCATACGCTCAAACCTACCCGACTCTTTCGCGTCACCGGAATGGCCGTTCTCCCACAGATAAGACTCGGCCGTACGAGCTACCTAAAGACGCTCAAAACACTCAGAGGGGTTTACAACGGCACCGTAGGTGGCATGTCGATTTCGCCGACGTGCGAATCCCCGAGCGCACACTGAGCGAAAGGCCCTGGCGCTTATGAACACCACGGTCAGCTGCGAGCTGCACCTGCGCCTCGTTGTGTCGAGCGAGTCCTCACTGCCCGTTCCCGCAGGTCTGCGGTATGACACGGCCGATCCCTATGCCGTGCACGCCACCTTCCACACCGGAGCCGAGGAGACAGTCGAATGGGTGTTTGCCCGCGACCTCCTCGCCGAAGGCCTTCACCGGCCGACCGGCACCGGAGACGTCCGAGTCTGGCCGTCCCGTAGCCACGGTCAGGGCGTTGTCTGCATCGCCCTGAGCTCTCCCGAGGGCGAGGCTCTGCTCGAGGCCCCGGCGCGGGCTCTGGAGTCGTTCCTCAAGCGAACGGACGCCGCCGTGCCACCCGGCACGGAACACCGCCATTTCGACCTCGACCAGGAGCTGTCGCACATCCTCGCGGAAAACTAGCGCCGCGGAACGAGGAGGCCCGCGCCGGCACCCGGTCGGCGTGAGCAGCGCGAGAGCATGCCGTGCCGTCCACTCGGGGAACGGCACGGCTCAACGGTCGGGACAACCGCATACGGCATACACCGGCGCCGTCGCCGTGGGAGTTTCCACGGTGGCGGCGCAGGTGCGTTCCCGGCGGCCCGCAGGTACTAGGCTCGTGCGGCATCGGTGGGCGGGAGCCCTACCCCAGGCCAGGGAGCGAATCGTGCTGATCACCCACGACACCCGGTGCGCGCTCGACACCGTGGTCGATCTGGTGAACACGACACCGGACGGCGACGCGAAGGCGGACGGGCTCGCGAGTCTGGCCGCGCTGACGGATTTCGTACGAAGGAACGATGTCAGCGATGTCGGCGTGATCGCAGAAAATGATCTTCAGTCGGTGCGTGCTGTGCGTGACCGCTTCGCGGCCGTGTTCGCGGCGAGTGACCAGCGGGCGGCGGCGACGGTGATCAACGAACTGGTCGCGGAGGCGGGCACCACTCCCCGCCTCACGGACCACGACGGCTACGACTGGCACATGCACTACTTCGCGCCCGGCGCCTCCGTCGCCGACCACCTGGCGGCCGACTGCGGGATGGCGCTGGCGTTCTTCGTGGTCGCCGGGGAGCAGGAGCGGCTGCGGCGCTGCGAGGCGCCCGACTGTCGGTTCGCGTTCGTCGACCTGTCCCGCAACCGTTCGCGCCGCTACTGCGACAGCCGTACGTGCGGGAACCGGCTGCACGTCGCGGCGTACCGGGCGCGCCGCAAGGAAGCCACGGGCTGAATCCGTTCACAGCAGGAGCAGGTCGTGCAGCGCGGCCATCAGGAGCAGGCTGCCGATCACCCCCAGGAAGATCATCAGCGGGGGTTGGGAGAGCGCGAAGAGGCAGCCTCGCGGGCTCTCGGCCCGCTTCTCTGTCCGCTTCTCGGTTCGTACGGGCACGGGCGGCGCGGGCTCGCTGTGGGGCGCCTGCCCCTGGTCGGCGTCCAGCTGGTCGGGCAGCTGCGGTGTGTCCAGCATCTCGCCGAGATGATGACGCACTTACCGGGTGACGGGCACTCAACCGACCACTTTCGAGGGGTAGTTGGCGGGAACCCGTGACAGTGGGCCGCGTACGCCTGTTGGCGTCAGATGCCGTGCTTCTTGAGGATCGCCTCGATGTCGCTGAAGTCCTCCGAGGGCTCGGCCTTCGCCGGCTTCGGCTGCTTGGGCTGCGCCGCGGGCGTGGGGCGCCGGCTCTCGCCGAGCGAGGGTGCGGACGCCGCGGGGGCGATGGCGGCCTCGCGCTCCTTGGCGGGGCGGCCGGAGCGGCGCCGCTCGACGGCCCGCGTACCCATGAACATCAGCCAGGCGGCGCCGAGCACGCCGAAGCCGGCCCAGGCGGTCGGACTGAACGCCGTGTCCACGGCCCACTCGACCGCGCCCGTCATCACCAGGCCCAGCGGTACGAGGGCGTAGGCGGCGGTGCGGGCGGCTTTGAGGAACCGCTTGCGGAAGGCGAGAACCCCGGCGATGCCCAGGCCCGCCACGGCAACGGCGGAACACACGGTCTCGGCAATCATCCGGTCCTCCCGAGTTCGGACATCGTGGGGCGCTTCCCCCTTTCTCCCATCCTGCACCGCCCGGGGGTCCGCGGGCCACGCCCGGGGCCCACCTCGGCCACATCTGGGGGACATCTCGGGGTCGGGGCTCCTCCGCAGGTCCAGGTTGGGCCCGGCGGACGGTCCTGGAAGACTGGCCCCCATGAACGCCCCGAACCCCATCCTTGACGTGTGGTGCGAGCTGCAGTGCCCCGACTGCCGCTCGGCCCTGGACGACCTCCGCGCGCTGCGCGAGCGCTACGGCGACCGCGTCGAGCTGCGCCTGCGGCACTTCCCGCTCGAGAAGCACAAGCACTCCTTCGCCGGTGCGCAGGCCGCCGAGGAGGCGTTCGCGCAGGGCAAGGGGTGGCCGTACGTGGAGGCCGTGCTGGGCCGGGTCGAGGAGTTCGACCGCAAGGGCGAGCAGTTCCTCGTCGAGGTGGCGGGCGAACTCGGCCTGGACGCCGAGGAGTTCGACACCGCGCTCGTCGACGGCCGGCACATCCTGATCGTCGACGCCGATCAGGCCGAGGGCAAGGTCATCGGCGTGACGGGCACGCCCACGTACGAGATCGGCGGGGAGCTGCTGCACGGCGGCAAGAGCCAGGAGGGGCTGCGCGAGCGGATCGAGGAGATCGCGGACCGGCTGCTCGCCGAGCAGGGCTGAGCCTCCCGGGGGCCGTCACAGCAGCTGTTTGTAGAGGTAGTAGCCGGTCGGCTCGTAGCCGAGGGAGTCGTACAGGCACTGCGCGGTCGCGTTCCGCGCGAAGACGTTGAGGCCGATCCGGGTGGCGCCCGCGGCGATCGAGTCGGCCTCGGCGAGCAGCATCAGCGAGCGCCCGTGGCCTCGTCCCCGGTGCTCGGCCGACACCTCGACGTCGAAGACGAACGCACCGTCGGGGCGCTGCGCCACCCACAGCGTTCCGACCCGCTCGGCGTCGTGCTCGAGCACGCTGAGCAGGACGTCCGGGGTGGCGACGCCCTCCGGGAGCAGCGCGGCGTGATCGTGCTCGGCCTTCTGCCGCGCCTCCTCCTCGGTGGCGCCGCGCTCGACCCAGGTGCGCGCGTACCCCGCCTTGGTGTGCGCGAGCCACGGCCCGTACTCGGCCTCCGTCATGCGCCGCCCGACGCTGCCTCCGGGCAGGGCGGGCGGCTCTTCGGGCAGGGCCTTCGCCATGTTGCGGTTGCGCTCCACGTAGCCGAGGGCGCCCGCGAGGCGGAGCATGCCCTGTGCGTCGGCGGGGACGGTCAGTTCGACGCGGCGGCAGTTCCAGGAGCGGGCGACCTCCTCCGCGGCGAGCGCCGCGACGGTGCCGCGGCCGCGCCCCCGGTCCTTCTCGTCGATGCGCAGTTCGAGTATCTGGGCGACGGACGGGCCGAAGACCGGGTGCGTGGCGAGGCGCAGGGCGCCGACGGGGCGGCTGTTCACGCACACCGCGTAGTGGCGGGAGCGCGAGCCGTCGGGGGTGCGCTGGAGCGGCTCGGTCGGCCGCAGGGTCGTGGTCATCACGGGTGTTGTACCCGTACGCGCCCCCGACGCGACAACGGATTTACGGGTCCAGGCGCTCTGCTGCCCGCTCGTCCCACACCCGCATCGCCTTGGCCGTGACGGGGCCCGGTGCGTCGGACAGGTCCCGGTCGTCGACGCGGTGCACGGCCTGGATGTCGCGCAGCGTCGACGTCAGGAACACCTCGTCGGCCTCGGTGAGGACGGAGAGCGGCAGGTCGGTCTCCTTGGCGCCCGTCCATTCGATCGCGAGGGCGCGCGTGATGCCGGCGAGCGGGCCTGCCGCGAGCGGCGGCGTGTGGATCTCGCCGTCGAGGACGACGAAGACGTTGGAGCCCGTGCCCTCGCACAGCTGCCCCACCGTGTTCGCGAACAGGGCCTCGGACGCGCCGTGTTCGTGGGCGCGGGCCAGGGCGACGACGTTCTCCGCGTACGAGGTGGTCTTCAGGCCCGCGAGGGCGCCGCGCTCGTTACGGGTCCAGGGGACGGTGATCACGGCGGTGGTGTCGGGGCGCCGCTTGACCTCGCCGAGGGCGACGACGAGCGTGGTGCCCTGGTCGCCGCGGTCGGAGCCGAGCGGCGAGAGGCCGCCGGTGTAGGTGATACGCAGCCGGCCGAGGGCCATCGGGTTGGCCTCGAGGACGGCGGCGCAGGCGCGGCGCACCTCGTCGAGGTCGGGCTCGGGCAGGCCGAGCCCGCGGGCCGAGCGGGCGAGCCGGTCGAGGTGGCGGGTGAGCGCGAACGGCTTCCCTTCGACGGCCTTCACCGTCTCGAAGATGCCGTCACCCACGGTAAGCCCGTGGTCGAAGACGGAGACGCGCGCCGCCTCGGTGTCCTGCAGCCGGCCGTCGAGCCAGATCTTCACTACGTTCCCTCCAACTTGCCCGGACCGCTGTTCTTCATGAGTCCGTGTACCTTCCCGACGCTACCTCCAACAGCCGCGCCGCCTTGAGCTCGGTCTCCCGCCATTCCCGCTCCGGGTCCGAGCCCCAGGTGATCCCGGCGCCGGTGCCGAAGCGCAGGAAATCGCCGTCAGGGCCGCGGTCGATCCAGAACGTGCGGATCCCGACGGCCAGTTCCCCTCTCCCCCGGTCCGCGTCCACCCAGCCGATGCCCCCGCAGTAGGGGCCGCGCGGCGCCGTCTCCAGCGCGTCGATGATCCGCAGGGCGCTGGACTTCGGGGCGCCGGTGACGGAGCCGGGCGGGAACGCGGCGTCGAGCAGCTCGGGCCAGCCGGCCGCCTCGGGCAGCTCGCCGCGCACGGTGGAGACGAGGTGGACGAGGCCCGGGTGCTTCTCGACCACGCACAGTTCGGGCACGGTGACGCTGCCGGTGGCGCAGACGACGCCCAGGTCGTTGCGGACCAGGTCGACGATCATCACGTTCTCGGCGTGGTCCTTGTCGAGGAGGTCCGCCTCGGTGCGCCCGGTCCCCTTGATCGGCCCGGACTCGACGACCCGGCCGTCCCTGCGCAGGAACAGCTCGGGCGAGGCCGTCGCGACCTCCACGCCATGGTCCGGGAGCCGGATGGTGCCCGCGTACGGCGCCGGGTTCCCGCGCGCGAGGAGGGCGGTGAGGGCGTCCACGTCGGCGTCCGGGGAGATGGGCGCGGACAGCACGCGGCAGAGGTTGGCCTGGTAGACCTCGCCGGTCGCGATGTGCGCGCGGATGCGCCGCACTCCGTCCGTGTACGCGGCGTGGTCGAGCGACGACGTCCAGTCCGCAGGCGCAGGTCCGGGCCAGGAGCCGGGCCGCGGGGCGGGCACCGCTTCCTCGCGCACGCGCCCGAAGCGGGCGCAGACGAGACGGCCCTCGAAATCGGCGCAGACGGCCCAGAAGCCGGTGGAGTCGAGGGCAGCGGGATCGCTGGTGACGTCGCGCAGATCGGTCGCGACGAGCCCGCCGAAGCGGGCCAGAGCAGGGAGGTCGTGCACACCTTCGAGTCTATGGCTGGTGACGACGGGCCCACCTGAGCAGGACCTTCGTCGGTCGCACCGCAGCACGCTGCGCAAACGCGTTTTGGACCTCCCCCAGGAATCCGCTAGAGTTCAACACGTCGCCGGGACGCGCAAGCGGACCGGAAAGACACGCGAACGTAGCTCAGTTGGTAGAGCGCAACCTTGCCAAGGTTGAGGTCGCCGGTTCGAACCCGGTCGTTCGCTCAGGATGTGGGGGATCTTCCCGAACCCCTACGCTCCTGGTGGAGTGGCCGAGAGGCGAGGCAACGGCCTGCAAAGCCGTCTACACGGGTTCAAATCCCGTCTCCACCTCCAAGCGCGATTAGCTCAGCGGGAGAGCGCTTCCCTGACACGGAAGAGGTCACTGGTTCAATCCCAGTATCGCGCACTGAGGCCGCAAGGCTTCCATCCCGGACGATTAGCTCAGCGGGAGAGCGCTTCCCTGACACGGAAGAGGTCACTGGTTCAATCCCAGTATCGTCCACTGCCCCCTGTGGGTTCCCGCGCGATTAGCTCAGCGGGAGAGCGCTTCCCTGACACGGAAGAGGTCACTGGTTCAATCCCAGTATCGCGCACCAGCAAGAAGCCCCCGGTCCTCGTGACCGGGGGCTTCTTCGTGCGAACGGCTCTGTCGAACGGATCTGGGGCGAGCGGGGCGGCTCCTCTCGCGAAGAGCCGCGCGGCGCCTCAGGAGGAGAACAGCATCCGGCCGAAGCCGCGGTTGTGGTGACCGTGGTGGCCGTGGTGCCCACCGTGGTGACCGCCGTGCTGCGGGGCTCCCCATGCCGGGGCCGCCGGGGCCGGGTAGCCCTGCGGGGCGGGCGGGGGCGGCGGGGCCTGCTGCTGCCACTGCGACTCCAGGCGGGTCAGCGACTCCAGCTCGCCGTAGTCCAGGAATATCCCGCGGCACCCGCTGCACTGCTCGATCTGGACGCCATTGCGGTTGTACGTGTGCATCGGTGCGTGACACTTCGGACACTGCATGCTCGGCTCAACTCCTCGCCGTTCGGTGCTGCTTCGCCGGAACACTTCCCGGCTTCCGTCCCCCGCACCCTACTTGGCCGGTTCGTCCTCGAACTGCGGCGGCACCGAAGCCATTCGGGCGCAGGCGCCGACGACCGAGTCCTCCACCTCGTCGAGCGCGCGGCCCGCGTCGGTGGCCTTCGCGACGGCGAGCGCGGCGGTCTGCACGGTGAGGGCACGGGCCGGTACGTCCAGGGCGGGCCAGGGGTCGGGGACGCTCAGTTCCTTTGCGCCGCCTGTGCGTTGATACGCGCCGAGGAAGCGGGTCCAGTCCTCCGCGGAGAGCAGACCGCAGGCGAACCAGGCAGCGGGGCGGGCCAAGTCCCAGGCGGGGTCGCCGATTCCGAGGTCGTCGACGTCGATCAGCGTCCATGCGTCGGAGTCGGCGGCGTCGTCCGAGTCGGCGGGGTGGCGGACCAGCTGGCCGAGGTGCAGATCGCCGTGGCACAGAGCGCTCGCGTGCGCGTACGAGGCTTCGGCGCGGGCCCAGGGCGGCAGGGTGCGCCAGGCGTCGAGGATCGGCCCAGCAGCCCGGTGGCCAGGGGCCGAGGCCTGGAGGCGGGCCACGGCGCGGGCCGCCTTGAGCGGGCCGCGCATGGGCGGGAGCGCGGGCGGGAGTTCGTGCGCCGGCGTGCAGTGCAGGCGGGCGAGGAGGGCTCCCACGGCTTCCCAGGGGGCGTCTTCCGGGTGCTCCGGGTCCACGGGGGTGCCGTGCGGCCAGAACGTGACGAGCCGGTCGTCCAGGGCGACCGCCGTCGGACGCAGCGGGCCCAGCAGTACACCGGCCAGGGCCGGGTGGTCGGCCACGGCCAGGCGCAGGTCCAGCTCCGCCGGGTCGGTGTCGGGCGCGTGCGCCTTGGCGACGGTGTCGCCGTGCCGGACCACCGTGGCGTCGGGGCGGTCGGCGAGGGTCGTGGCGCCGCAGACGCAGGCGATCCCCGGCGGATGGGCCGCGTCCCGGGCCTCGGCCCTGAGCGCGGGAACGATGAGCGTGGTCACGGCCGCAGCCTACGGGTGCCGCGGGCACAAAATAATGCTGCGCGCAGCTCCCCAGCTGCGCGCAGCATTTGTGCCGTCCGCCGCACCCCCGTCCCCACGGGGTTTCATGGCCGGATGTCCCCGCCCGGACCGCTCATCCGGGCCTGGGAGCGCCGCTCAGCGCCCCAGCATCACGCCCACGGACGACGCCTGTGTGACCATCGCGTCCCAGCCGCCGAATACGACGACGAGCAGGGCCGCGAGAGGGAGGACCATGGCCGCGGCCACCAGCGGATGCCGGCGCTCGGTCGCGGGGCCACCGAAAAGACCCGCCCTGCGGGCCACTGTGCGGAACGCTGTCGTCCGCGGTGCCGTGTCCGCCATGGTCCTCTCCCCGGTCGAAATCTTGAGTTCTTGCGTCTTGAACCGCGTCTTGAGTTGTTGCTTCTTTGGCAAGCGGCGAGTGCCTGACCTCGGGGGACGAGTGCTGCACCCGCCGCTTGACCTCAAATCTATGAGTGGCGGGCGCCCGAGACGTCATGCCCTCGTACCGATTGCCGGGCCTCCCCGAGGATGACCACCTGCGGTCGGCGTACTCCCCTGGGTGGAGACGGAGACCTAGGCCTCGGGGTCATCCCCGAGGGGGCGGCCGATGCGGGCCTCGCGCTCGGCGGGCTCCTCGCGCGGGACCGGGTGTTCTACCAGGGCGAGCACCCTGGTGGCCATGAAGCGCGCGGTGCGCACCACGGATCCGGATCGGGTGACTTCGCTCACTTCCACCACCCCTCTGCGCACCGCCGTCTCCACCCTGCGGCCCGCCCGGCCCGCCGTCACCTCGTACGTACGCGTCGTGTCCCCGGCATCCACGACTATCTCGACCCGGTCACCCTTCATGGGTCCAATCCCCCTTTGACGCCGCCGTGTTGGCCCGCGGGCCCGCGGCAAGCCGCCCCGCTCCCGCGCTCCCTGACCACTCTTCAAGTTTCCCACCGGGCACTGACAATCGAATCGGCCGTGAGGGCGCGGCCTTTGCGCGCCGCCGTGCGCGAAAACGTAAGCTGTGGCTCGTCAGACGGACCGGGCAGCAGCGGGGATGAACATGGCGATGATGCGCCTCAGGCGCGAGGACCCGCGCGTCGTCGGCTCGTTCAGGCTTCACAGACGCCTCGGGGCCGGCGGGATGGGCGTGGTCTATCTCGGGTCCGACCGGCGTGGCCAGCGGGTCGCGCTCAAGGTGATCAGGCCGGATCTGGCGGAGGACCAGGAGTTCAGGTCGCGGTTCGCGCGCGAGGTGTCCGCCGCCCGGCGGATCCGCGGCGGCTGCACGGCCCGGCTCGTCGCCGCCGATCTGGAGGCGGAGCGGCCGTGGTTCGCGACGCAGTACGTGCCGGGTCCCTCGCTGCACGACAAGGTGGCCGAGGAAGGTCCGCTGGCCGCTTCGGACGTGGCCGCCGTGGGCGCCGCGCTGTCGGAGGGGCTCGTAGCCGTCCATGAGGCGGGCGTGGTCCACCGCGATCTCAAGCCGTCGAACATCCTGCTGTCCCCGAAGGGGCCGCGGATCATCGACTTCGGTATCGCGTGGGCGACCGGCGCCTCGACGCTGACGCACGTGGGCACCGCCGTCGGCTCCCCCGGTTTCCTCGCGCCCGAGCAGGTGCGGGGCGCCGCCGTGACCCCCGCGACCGATGTGTTCGCCCTTGGGGCCACGCTCGCCTACACGGCCATGGGCGACTCGCCCTTCGGGCACGGCAGTTCCGAGGTCATGCTCTACCGGGTGGTGCACGAGGAGGCGCAGCTGGCCGGGGTGCCGGACGCGCTCGCGCCGCTGCTGCGCGCGTGCCTCGCGAAGGACCCGGAGGAGCGGCCCAGCACGCTGCAATTGTCGCTGCGGCTCAAGGAGATCGCGGCCCGTGAGGCGCAGGGCATCGTCGCGGAGCCGCGCCCGCCCGCGCCGCGCACCGCCGAGCAGGACCGGCCGACCGGACGGCTCTCCGACACGTACGAGGGACAGCGCACCCAGCGGCGTACTCAGCCGGGCACGCCCACCTCGCGCCCCAGCAACGGCAGGAGCAACGGCTCGGCGCCCGCCCGGAACACGAACAGCCGTTCCAGCAACGGCCGGTCGGGGCCGCGCAGCGGTGCCGGGCGCCCGGCACCGCGCACGAACGGCACGGGCGGTGGCAAGAAGCTGCGGCCCGCGAACCCGCGGCTGCTGCGGCAGCGGCTCACCGTGTTCGTCGTCGTGACGCTGCTCGTGGCGCTGGCGATCGCGGCGGCGCAGGGCTGCCAGGGGCCGACGCGCGGCCTCGGTGACAGCGACGTACAGAAGACGACGTCCGCGCGGGCGCTGCCGCTTCCGCAGGGGCTTGCCGAGGAAGGCTGAGCGTCAGAGTTCGGGGCGGCCCGTCGCCACCGCGTAGAACGCGACGGCGGCCGCCGCGCCCACGTTGAGCGAGTCGACGCCGTGGGCCATCGGGATGCGGACCCATTCGTCGGCCGCCATCAGGGCCTTGGTCGACAGGCCTTCGCCCTCCGCGCCGAGCATCAGCGCGACGCGGTCCATGCGGTGCGGCGCCACCTCGTCCAGGGACTTGGCCTGCTCGGCAGGGGTCAGCGCGAGGAGTTCGAAGCCGGCGTCGCGGACCGTCTCCAGGGACTTCGGCCAGGCGTCCAGACGCGCGTACGGCACCGAGAAGACCGCGCCCATGGAGACCTTCACGGAGCGGCGGTAGAGCGGGTCGGCGCAGTCCGGTGAGAGCAGGACCGCGTCCATGCCGAGGGCGGCGGCGCTGCGGAAGATCGCGCCGATGTTGGTGTGGTCGTTGACCGACTCCATGACGACGACGCGGCGGGCGGTGGTGAGCAGCTCGTCGGCCGTGGGGAGCGGCTTGCGCTGCATGGACGCGAGGGCGCCGCGGTGCACGTGGTAGCCGGTGACCTGCTCGGCGAGGTCCGGCGCGACCGCGTAGACCGGGGCGGGGACCTCGTCGATCACGTCGCGCATGACGTCGACCCACTTCGCCGACAGCAGCATCGAGCGCATCTCGTACCCGGCGAGCTTGGCGCGCCGGATGACCTTCTCGCCCTCGGCGATGAACAGGCCCTCGGCCGGTTCGCGTTTGCGACGCAGTTCTACGTCGGTCAGGCCCGTGTAGTCGGACAGGCGCGGGTCGTCGGGATCATCGATGGTGATGAGCCCTCGAGATTCAGCTTCAGCCACGGGTCGATACTGCCTTGTTCTGGGTGTGGTGCCAACGGCTCGGAACGAGTTACGTTACCGCTGGTTACTTCTGTTGCTTCCGCGGGTTCTCGTTCACCACGTCGCCGATCACGATGACGGCCGGCGGCTTGACCCCCTCGGAGACGGCCCTTTCGCCGACCGTCGCGAGGGTGGCGTCGACGCGGCGCTGGGCCGCCGTCGTGCCTTCCTGCACGAGGGCGACGGGGGTCTGTGGAGCCTTGCCGTACGAGACGAGGGCCTCGGCGATCTTTGCGATCTTGTCGACTCCCATGAGGATCACGAGCGTGCCGGTCAGCTTCGCCATCGCCTCCCAGTCGACCAGGGAGCGCTCGTCGTCCGGTGCCACGTGGCCGCTGACGACGGTGAACTCGTGGGCGACGCCGCGGTGGGTGACCGGGATGCCGGCCGCGCCCGGGACGCTGATGGAGCTGGAGATGCCGGGGACGACCGTGACCGGGATGCCCTCGGCGGCCAGCGCCTGGGCCTCCTCCATGCCGCGGCCGAAGACGAACGGGTCGCCGCCCTTGAGGCGGACCACGGCCTTGCCCTGCTTGGCGTGGTCGATCAGGGCCTGGTTGATGGCCTCCTGGACCATCTGGCGGCCGTACGGGATCTTCGCGGCGTCGATCACCTCGACGTGCGGCGGGAGTTCGTCGAGGAGGTCGCGCGGGCCGAGGCGGTCGGCGATCACGACGTCGGCCTCGGCGAGGAGGCGGCGGCCGCGCACGGTGATCAGGTCCGGGTCGCCGGGGCCGCCGCCGACCAGGGCCACGCCCGGCTTGTGGTCGCGCTGCACGGCGACGGTGCCGTCGTGCAGGGCCTCGACGATCGCGTCGCGGACGGCGGCGGTACGGCGGGGGTCGCGGTCCGCGGCCGAGGTCGTCAGGACGGCGACGGTCACGCCGTCCGCGCGGCCCGTCGCCGGGGTCCAGGCGGTCGCCTCGTCGGCGTCGTCGGAGCGGACGCACCAGGTGCGGGTCTCCTCCGCCTCCCGCGAGGCGGCGTCGTTCGTCTCCCGGTCGCTGGTGGCGACCAGGGCGTACCACGTGTCGGCGAGGTCGCCCGCCTCGTAGCGGCGCCGGGTCCAGGTGATCTCACCGGCGTCCGCCATCGCCTCGACCGACGGGGTCGCGGAGGGGGAGATCAGGGTGATGTGCGCGCCCGCGGCGATCAGGGCGGGGAGCCTGCGCTGGGCCACCTGGCCGCCGCCCAGGACGACGACTCGGCGGCCGGTGAGGCGGAGGCCTACGGGGTAGGCGGGGTGGTCGGCGGCGGGCATGCGGTGTCCTCTGGCGTGCGGCGGGTTTGGTGTGAGCGTACGTCGTGGGCGTGACGAGGAGGTTTCCCCCACCCCGCCCCTTCCCGAAAGTCCTGCCGGACGGGCCGCCTCAATCGCCGGCGGGGCTTGAATTTCAAGCCCCGCCGGCGATTGAGGAGAAGTCCAGCCCCTCTGGGACGAGAGGCAGAGGGGTCCGGGGGCCTAGCCCCCGGTTTCGGGAAGGGGTGGGGTGGGGGGAGTTACTTCTCCGTGACGCCGGCCGAGTCGAATGTGGCGACCTCGTGCATGGCGCGGGCCGCGCTCTGGACGATCGGGAGGGCCAGGAGGGCGCCCGTGCCCTCGCCGAGGCGGAGGTCGAGGTCGACCAAGGGGCGCAGGCCCAGCTTGTTCAGGGCCGCTACGTGGCCGGGCTCCGCGCTGCGGTGGCCCGCGATGCAGGCCGCGAGGACCTCGGGGGCGATGGCACGGGCGACCAGGGCGGCCGCGCCGGCGCTGACACCGTCGAGAATGACCGGGGTGCGCAGCGACGCGCCGCCGAGGAGGAGGCCGACCATCGCCGCGTGCTCCAGGCCGCCGACCGCCGCGAGGACACCGAGCGGGTCGGCCGGGTCGGGCTTGTGCAGGTCCAGGGCGCGGCGCACGACCTCGACCTTGCGGGCGTGCGTCTCGTCGTTGATGCCGGTGCCGCGGCCGGTGACCTCGGAGGGGTCGACCTCGGTGTAGACCGAGATGAGGGCCGCGGACGCCGTCGTGTTCGCGATGCCCATCTCGCCGGTGAGCAGCGCCTTGTTGCCTGCCGCCACGAGGTCGCGGGCCGTCTCGATGCCGACCTCGATGGCCTCCTTGACCTCTTCGCGGGTCAAGGCGGGACCGGTCGTCATGTCGGCGGTGCCGGCGCGCACCTTGCGGGGCAACAGGCCGGGCGTGGCCGGGAGTTCACCGGCCACGCCGACGTCGATGACGCAGACCTCGGCGCCGACCTGGCTCGCGAACGCGTTGCAGACCGCGCCGCCGCCCAGGAAGTTGGCGACCATCTGGCCGGTGACCTCCTGCGGCCAGGGGGTGACCCCTTGCGCGTGTACTCCGTGGTCGCCCGCGAAGATCGCGACGGCGGCCGGTTCCGGGATCGGCGGCGGGCACACGCGGGACAGGCCGGACAGCTGGGCGGAGATGATCTCCAGCATGCCGAGCGCGCCCGGCGGCTTCGTCATCCGCTTCTGCCGTTCCCACGCCTCGCCGAGCGCCTTGGCGTCCAGCGGGCGGATGTTGGAGACGGTCTCCGCGAGCAGGTCGTGCGGGTCCTCGCCGGGCAGGGCGCGACGGCCGTACGTCTCCTCGTGCACGACCCACGACAGCGGGCGGCGCTTGGACCAGCCGGCCTGCATCAGCTCCGGCTCCTCCGGGAACTCGTCGACGTAGCCGACGCAGAGGTAGGCCACGACTTCGAGGTGCTCCGGCAGGCCGAGGGAGCGGACCATCTCGCGCTCGTCGAAGAAGCTGACCCAGCCGACTCCGAGGCCCTCGGCGCGGGCCGCGAGCCACAGGTTCTCGACCGCGAGCGCGGAGGAGTACGGGGCCATCTGCGGCTGCGTGTGCCGGCCCAGCGTGTGGCGGCCGCCGCGGGTCGGGTCGGCGGTGACGACGATGTTCACCGGGGTGTCGAGGATGGCCTCGATCTTCAGTTCCTTGAACTGCTTCGCGCGGCCCTTGGGCAGGGACTTGGCGTACGCGTCCTTCTGGCGCATGGCCAGTTCGTGCATCGCGCGGCGGGTGTCCGCGGAACGGATGACCACGAAGTCCCAGGGCTGCGAGTGGCCCACGGACGGCGCCGTGTGGGCCGCCTCCAGGACGCGCAGCAGCACCTCGTGCGGGATCGGGTCGCTGCGGAAGCCGTTGCGGATGTCGCGGCGCTCGCGCATCACGCGCAGCACCGCCTCGCGCTCGGTGTCGTCGTAGGCGGGAGCGGCGGGGTGCGCCTCGGCGGCCTCGGGCTCCGGCGTCAGGTGTTCGGGCTCGCCCGTCAGCTCGGCGGGCGCGACGGTCTGCTCCGCGGGGTCCTCGGGGTGGGCGGACTCGGGCAGCGGGATCGCGCTGGAGCCGCCTTCGCGCGGGGCGGGAACGCTCGCGGACTCCTCCGGGGAGGCGGCCCCCTGCGGGGGGATCTCGGCGGACTCGGGGCCCTGAACGGTGCCGGGGTGTGCGACGGCGGGCTCCGCGGTGTGCGCCGGGGTGGCCGACTCGTCGTCCGTGGGTGCCTGTTCGGCGGACTGCTGGTTGGCCATGGCGTGCGGGTCCTGCTGATCGGTGACGGCCTGGTGGGCCGCGATGAACTGGGGGTCGGCGGCGGCCTGCGGGTCGGCTGCCGCCTGGGCCTGCGGGTCGGCGGTGGCCTGGGGGTGGGCGATGCCCTGCTGGCCGGGGGCGGCTTGCTGGGCTGCCGCAGCGTGGTGGTCGGCGGGGACCTGCTGGTCGCCGACCGCCGACTGGGCACCGGCCTGACCGGCGGCAGCGTGACTGGCGGCGGCCTGCTGGTCGATGACGCCCGCGTGGTCGCCTGCGGCTTGCTGGGCGGCGGAGAGCTGCTGGTCGCCGACCGCCGACTGGGCGTCGGCAGCCTGACCGGCGGCAGACTGCGGGTCGACCACGGCTTGCTGGTCAACGGCGGCCTGCTCATCGCCCACCGCCGACCGGGCGTCGCCGGCCTGACCGGCCGCCGCCTGCGGGTCGACCATGACTTGCTGATCACCGGCAGCGTGCTCATCGCCCACCGCCGACTGGGCGTCGACAGCCTGACCGGCCGCCGCCTGCGGGTCGACCACGGCTTGCTGGTCAAAGGCGGCCTGCTCATCGCCCACCGCCAACTGCGCGTCGCCGGCAGCCTGCTGCCCGGTCGGCTGCGGTTCGGCCACGGCGTGCGGGTCCTGCGAGTCGGCCGCGACGTGGTGGGCGTCCAGGGCATCCTCACCCGGGGCTTCCTGGTCGGCAGCGGCCTGTTGGTCCGCCGTACCATGCGGGTCGTCGACGGCGTGCTGACCGGTGGCGGTCTGCTGGTCGGCCACGTCCCACTGGCCCGCCGCCTCCTGGTGACCCGCGACGTCCTGCTGGTCGGCCGCGCCCGGCGTGCCGGGAGCAGGCTGCTCGCCGGTGACGCCCTGCTGACCGATCGCGTCCTGCTGACCGGCGCCGCCCTGCTCACCGGCGCCCGGCTGCTGCTCGGCCGTGCCCTGCGCGTCGGCCACGCCTTCCTGACCAGCGCCTGCCTGCCTGCCCACAACGGCCTCCTGGCCGACGGCGCCCTGCTCGGCAGCGGCGTACTGGGCGGCAACGTCCTGCTGAGCGGCCCCGCCCTCGTGCTCGGCGGCGGCGTGCGGTCCCGCGGCGCCCTGCTCAGCAGCGTGCTGCGCGGCAGCGCTCTGCTGACCGGGGCCGGTCTCCTGGGCGCCGGCGCCCTGCTGCTCACCCACGGCCCCGAGTTCGACACCATCCTGCGGGCCGGGTCCGCCCGGCTGCCCGGCAACGTCCTGCTCCGTGGCGTACTGCCCGCCCTCGGAGCCGGGCTGCTGCGCGGCGACGTCCTGCGGCCCCACGGCACCCTGCGGACCGGCTGCCGTCTGGCGGCCGGTCGCTTCCTGCTGACCGGCGGCCACCGCCTGCGCTCCAGCGCCCTGCTGATCGGCCCCGACCGCATGCGCGGCAGCGGCCTGCTGGTCGGCGATGCTCAGTTGGCCTGACGCGGCGTACGCGGCGTACTGCTCGTCCACGTCGGCGTACTGCTCCGCGACGCCCTCCTGCCCCTCGGCGGGCGCCGCCTGCTCCTCCGGGAGCGGGGGGACCACCATCGCCTGCGGCGGGGTGGGGGCGAGGTGCGGGGTCGTGGGGACGATGCCGTCCACCGGGACGAACTGGCCGAGCGTCTGGTCCGCGGCGGGCTGCTGGGCGTAGCCGTGCGGGGCGTAGTCCTGCTGCTGCGGGTAGTCGTAGCCGCTCTGGCCCTGGTCGTGTCCGGCGTACGGGGCCTGGCCCGCGTACGCGCCGACCTGGGCGAACTCCTGGGCGTGCGCGGGCGTTTCGGGCTGCGCGTACTGCGGAGCGACCGTTTCTGCGGGTGCCGTCTGCTGCTGCGCCTGGGCCGGCTGCCACGGGGCCGCGCCCTGCGGCGGGATGTCCAGGTACTCCGGGCCGGTGGTGGGCGGGCCCGACTGGCGGGTCGGCATCGGGTTCTGCTGGGCGGGGCCGCGATCGGCGAGCGAGCGGACGGGGCTGCCGTTGGTGTCCGGGACGGCCGGTCCCATGTGCAGCGGACGCCGGGGCTGGGCCTGGGGCTGGGCGTACTGCTGGCCCTGGCCCTGGCTGTGGTCCGTGGGCTGCTGCCCCCAGGCGCCCTGCGAACCGGGCATCAGGAGGATCTCGTCGTCCTCGGCCGCGGCGTCGGTGGGATCGAGGTAGGTGTACGCGCCGGGTGCGGGAACGCCCGGCGGCTCCGCCGTGCCTGCGTCCTCCGGCAGCCCTTCGCCCGGAACCTGACCGGTGTCGGTCATGCCTACCCCTCGCCCATCGAATGAGAACTTCTTGGCCGCCCCCGGCCGTCCGCCGGAACTGCGAGCACCTTCATGCATCACTGTTTCGCTGTCCGGGGCGACGCGTCGACCGCCCGTCAACAAGAACGAGCGTGCGTGCCGCGCGGCACGAATCGCTCCGGACAACAGGCATTGTCCCGGTCGGACCGCGGCCACGGAACGTAGTTCGACCATGGCCTTCTGTGGACTGCGCCACGTTGCGCGTCCTCCGGTCGCTGCCGTACCACAAGCACCTCAAAAGTGGTGCGTTTTCGGGACATTGGCGTACGAAGAACCGAACGTCCCGGTGCGGTACAACGATCGGCCAGCCTACCGCGCGCGGCGCGCCGCCAGGGTCACGGGTGGCGGACGGGAAGCCGCCCGGAGAGGAGGAACCCCACGGTCCGCTCCTTCTCCGTCCAGGCGCGAGTGTCCAGTTCGACGGATTGCAGGAGGGCGCACTCGACGTCGTATCCGTGCTCCGTCAGGTCCCTGCCGATGAGTTCGGCGGCGTCGCGTGTCGCGGCGTGCGTGACGATGCGGGCGGGGCGCCGGTCCGCGACAGCCGAGACGACGGCCGCTCCCCCGCCCCCGACGCGTACGACGTCGGGCTCCGGGAGGTCTTCGAGGGCGTGCGGCGCGGTGCCGTGGACGATCTGGACCTGGATGCCGAAGCGGCGGGCGACGGCGAGGGTGCGGGCGCAGGCGTCGGCGTCCCGGTCGACGGCGATGACGGCGGCGCCGAACCGCCCGGCCTCCGTCGTGAACGCCCCGCTGCCGCAGCCGATGTCCCACACGAGGTCGCCCGCGCGCGGTCCCAGGCGGGCGAGTTGGGCGGCGCGCAGTTGTTCGGTCTCGCCCTCGCCGAACGGCCCCGCGTACTCCTCGGCGGGCAGCGCCCAGCCGCGCGGTCCCGCGTCGGGGTCGCCGCCGGCCAGCCAGTTGCCGCTCGCGGGGGCGCCGGTGACGGGCCCTCCGATGACGATGACGACATTGGGGTCGCGCCAGGCGTGGTCGGCGGCCTTGTCGGAGGTGACGACGGTGACCTGTTCGCGGTCGGTGCCGAGTTCCTCGCAGATGACGAAGGTGCGGTGGACGCCCTCAAGGAGCAGGCCGAGTTCGGCGGGTCCTGCGCCCGGTGAGGTGAGGACAGCGACCTTGGTGTGGGCGCGGCACACATTCACCGCGCGTCGCAGGGTGCGGCGGTGTGCGACGACCACCTGTGCGTCGTCCCAGGGCATGCCCGCGCGGGCGAACGCCTGGGCGACCGAGGACACGGCGGGCACGACCTCGACCTCGAGGCCGTACTGGGGCGCGCGCAGGGTGCGTACGACGCCGAAGAAGCCGGGGTCGCCGTCGGCGAGCACGACGGCCGTGCCGCGGTGGCCCGCGATGCGGCGGGCGGCGAGGGCCACGCTGCCGAGCCGGACACGCTCGGCGCGCTCGGGCACCTCGGGCAGCGCCAGGTGGTGCGCGGCGCCCGCCACGAGCGTGGCCGCGCCGAGTGCTGAGCGGGCCGCGTCCGTCAGCGGCGAACCGTCCCAGCCGATCACCGTGACCCGGTCGGCCATCGTCGTCAGTCTCCTGGGTGTGCTCGGGTACGTACGTGCCCATGCGGCACGGAGGTCGGGGGTGCCACCGGGATCGGGGCACCGTGAGCGTACCTGCCCGGCCCCGCGACCACCCGTGAGGTCAGTTCCAGTCCGAGAAGGCGGTGAAACCCCCGGCCTCCGCCAGTTGCTCGGTGACACCCTCCAGGTCCTCGGGCAGCAGGCTCCACACGATGAAGTCCGTGCGGGCCTCTGCCAGGCCGCCGTCCTCGGTGCGCGTACGCGCTATACAGGCGTTGCGCAGCACGCCCTCGCTGATGCAGCCGATCTTCTGGGCGACCTGCTGGGCCGCGGTGTTGTCGGCGGCGGTGCGCAGTTCGATGCGCTCCAGGCGCTGGTCGCGGAAGAGCCACTGGGCGGTGGCGAGCGCGGCCTCCGACGCGTAGCCCTCGCCGCGCGCCCAGGGGGCGACGATGTACGAGAGCTCGGTGGACCGCACATGCCAGTTGGTCTTGGTGAGGCGGATGGTGCCGACGAGCCGCTGGGTGAGGAACTCGGTGACGGCGAGGTCGAGTCCGGCGCCGCGCGCGCGCCGACTCGGCACGCCCTCGGCGATCCAGCGGCGGGCACCCTCCTCCGTGAACGGCTGCGGCACCGAGGTCCAGGCGGTGACCAGCTCGTCGTTCATCATCTCCGCGAGCGCGGGTACGTCGTCCTCGTCGAGCGGACGCAGCACCAAGCGCTCCGTGCTGATGGAGATCTCGGGGAAGGTGTTCGTCATGCGCCGCTCCGTAACCTTCGTTGGCCTTCTACCTTCGCGTCGGGCCTCGTGAACTGCCCAGCATGCAGCATGAAGGCACGTAACTGCACATGGGGGCCGCCCCTGTTACCAGGAGCGACCCCCATGGAAGGGCGGCGATCGGGTCCCTCAGACGGGGAGCACCGAACCCTTGTACTTGGTCTCGATGAACTTCTTGACCTCGGGTGAAGTCAGCAGCTTCGCCAGCTTCTTGACCCGCGGATCGTCCTCGTCGCCCTTCTTGACGGCGAGAATGTTGTTGTACGGGTTGTCCTGGACGGACTCCAGAAGGATGGCGTCCTTCTTGGGGTTCAGTCCCGCGTCCATCGCGAAGTTGTTGTTGACCGCGGCGACGTCGACGTCGTCCAACGAGCGCGGCAGCTGGGCCGCTTCGAGCTCCTTGAACTTCAGGCCCTTGGGGTTCTTCGCGACATCCTTGGGCGTCGCGTTCAGGCCCGCGCCCTTCTTGAGCCCGATCACGCCCTGGGAGGCGAGGAGTTCGAGCGCCCTGCCTTCATTGGTGATGTCGTTCGGCAGCGCGACGGTCGCCCCGGCGCGCAGCTTCGTGACGTCCTTCGTCTTCTTGGAGTAGAAGCCGAGCGGCGGCAGATAGACCTGGGTGACCGGCGTGAGCGTCGTGCCCTTGGACTTGTTGAAGTCCTTCAGGTACGGCGTGTGCTGGAACAGGTTGGCGTCGAGCTCGCCCTGCTGGAGCGCGGTGTTCGGCAGGACGTAGTCCGTGAACTCCTTGATCTCCAGGTCGAGTCCGGCCTTCTTGGCCAGCTTCTTCTGTACGTACGTGAGGACTTCGCCGGCCGGGGTGGGGGTGGCCCCGACGACCAGCTTCTGACTCGCGTCCGCCTTGTCGCTGCCGCAGGCCGTGAGGCCGAGGACGAGTGCCCCGGCGATCACGGCGGCGGGAATCGTGGACTTCAAGGGATTCGGCATCAGAAGGAGGGGAGCACCGAGCCCTTGTACTTGTCCTCGATGAACTTCTTCACCTCGGGCGACGTCAGGAGCTTCGCGAGCTTCTTGACGCGCGGGTCGTCCTGGTTGCCGTCCTTGATGGCGAGCACGTTGTTGTACTCGTTGTTCTTCGTGGACTCCAGGGCGAGGGCGTCCTTGGCCGGGTTGAGGTCGGCACCGATGGCGTAGTTGCCGTTGATCACCGCGGCGTCGACGTCCTTGAGGGAGCGCGGGGTCTGCGCCGCCTCGACCTCCTTGAACTGGAGGTCCTTCGGGTTCTTCGCCACGTCCTGCGGGGTCGCGGTGGACTCCGAGCCCTTCTTGAGGGTGATCAGGTCGTTGGCGGCGAGGAAGCGCAGGGCGCGGCTCTCGTTGTCGGCGTCGTTCGGGAGGGCGACGGTGCCGCCCTTCTTGATGCCGTCGAGCTTCTTGGCCTTCTGCGAGTAGAGGCCGAGCGGCTCCAGGTGGACGGTGGCGACCGACTTGAGGTGCGTGCCGTTCTTCTTGTTGAAGTCTTCCAGGTAGGGCGTGGTCTGGAAGTAGTTGGCGTCGACCGAACCGTCCTCGGTGGCGTTGTTCGGCGTGACGTAGTCGGTGAACTCCTTGACCTCGAGCTTGAGGCCTTCCTTCTTCGCCAGGTTCTTCTTTATGTAGTTCAGAATCTCGGCGTGCGGGACGGGAGTCGCGGCGACGACCAGCGGGTCGGAGGCCTTGGCCTTGGTGTCGGCCTTGTCGGAGCCGCAAGCGGTCAGACCCAGGGTGAGGGCGCCGGTGGCGAGGACAGCTGCGGTGATCTTGGTGGTGTTACGCACGAAAAGTGCCTTTCCATCAGTGGTGCAACCCGCCGGGTGGGGCGGGAATTCCGGGGTGGTCAGCGGGTCTTGGCCTCTGCGGCGGCCGGACCGCCGGGCAGGAGGCCGAGGAGCGCGCGGAAGCGGACCGGGTCGCCGCCCTTGCCCGCGCGGCGGTGCAGGACGCGTGCGCCGCTGTCGCCCGCGAACTGGATGAGCGAGATGACGACGGCGAGGATCGCCACCGTGATCCACATCAGGTTGGCCTCGAAGCGCTGGTAGCCGTAGCGGATCGCGATGTCGCCGAGGCCGCCGGCGCCGACCGTGCCCGCCATGGCCGAGTAGCCGATGAGCGCGACGATCGTCGTGGTGGTCGCCGAGATCAGCGAGGGCAGCGACTCGGGCACGAGGACCTTGCGTACGACGGTCCAGGTGTTGCCGCCCATGGACTGCACGGCCTCGATCAGGCCGCCGTCGACCTCGCGCACGGACGTCTCGACGAGCCGCGCGAAGAACGGGATGGCGCCGATGGCGAGCGGCACGATGGCGGCCTCGCGGCCGATGGTGGTGCCGACGACCGCGCGCGTGAAGCCCATCAGGGCGACCATCAGGATGATGAAGGGCATCGAGCGGACGATGTTCACGACCTGCCCGATGACCTTGTTCACGAACGCGTTCTGCAGCAGTCCGCCGCGGTCCGTGAGGACGAGGAGCACGCCGAGCGGAAGTCCGCCGACGATCGCGATCAGCGTGGACCAGCCGACCATGTAGAAGGTGTCCCAACACGCCTGGGACAGCAGCGGCTGCATCTCCGACCAGGTCACTTGGTGACACCTTCCTTCTGCAGAGCGGCGGGCGCGGCGCCCTGGATCTCGACCTGGAGGCCCTGTTCGCGCAGGAAGCCGATCGGCACGACGTTGTCGTCGTAGCGGCCGGGCAGTTCGATGCGCATGCGGCCGACCTGCTTGCCCGCGACGGTGTCCATCGCGGCGCCGAGGATCGAGATGTCGACGTTGTACGTGCGGGAGAGCTGCGAGATGACCGGCTGGGTCGTCGACTCGCCGTGGAAGGTGACGTCGATGACGGTGCGGTCGTCGCCGGAGGGCTCGCCGCTGACCGGGAAGAGCGCGGAGGCGAGCTCGGAGCCGGGGGTCGCGAGGAGCTCGCTGACGGTGCCGGACTCGACGATCCGCCCGCGCTCCATGAGGGCGGCGGAGTCGCAGACGGTCTTGACGACGTCCATCTCGTGCGTGATGAGCAGCACGGTCAGGCCGAGCTGCCGGTTGAGGTCGCGCAGGAGCTGGAGGATCGAGCGGGTGGTCTCCGGGTCGAGGGCGCTGGTCGCCTCGTCGGAGAGCAGCACCTTCGGGTCGCCGGCGAGCGCGCGGGCGATGCCGACGCGCTGCTTCTGGCCGCCGGAGAGCTGGGCGGGGTAGGACTTGGCCTTGTCGGCGAGGCCGACGAGGTCGAGCAGTTCCAGCGCCTTGGTGGAACGTTCCTTCCCCGACTTGCCGAGGATCTCCAGCGGCAGCTCGATGTTGTCCTGCACGGTGCGCGAGGACAGCAGGTTGAAGTGCTGGAAGACCATGCCGATACGGCTGCGCGCCTCGCGCAGTTCCTTGCCGGCGCGCGAGCCGCGGCCGACGAGGGCGGTGAGGTCCTGTCCTGCGACGGTCACGGTGCCGGAGGTCGGACGCTCCAGCAGGTTCACGCAGCGGATCAGCGAGGACTTGCCGGCGCCGGACTGTCCGATGACGCCGTACACCTCGCCTTCGCGCACGTGCAGATCGACGCCGTCGAGGGCGGTGACCTCTCGGCCGCGCGAGCGGTAGACCTTGGTGAGGCCCTTGGTGGTGATCACGTGGGTTTCCGTAGCTGTCGAGTGCGCGGCACGGGTGGCGCCGGGCACGGGGCATTCGTTCGGGAACTTTCGGAGTTTCCGGGCGCGCGACAGGTCTCACAGAGGCGGCTGAACCGGTGCGGAGAAGCTGTGCGCGGGGCAGGCCCGGTCACGTAGGCGGACGGTTTCTCCCTGCGGAGTCACTCCCTACGGAACAGGGCGCGCGGGTCTCGCTTCGGGGCGCGAGAACAGGCGGAGGTGGGGGCCCTCAGAAGGCGCACATTCGACACATACAAGCAGCACCGGGCGTCGTGGTCGCCTCGGTCGCAAGGGTGCGGCTGCTCGTCGTGGTCATGCGGGCAAGTAAAGCAGACGTGAGGACGCACCAGACCCCTGCTGTCCGCTATTCGGACAGCAGGGGCCGATGTTCCAGGTGGGGTCAGAGTTCGGCGGAGATCTCCACGCCCGCGTCCGTGACCTGCGCGGACACCGCGGAGAGGTCCTTCACCACGACGTCGGCGGAGAGCTCGTCCGCCTCGTGCGTTGTGGTCAACGCCACGGTCTTCATGCCGCCGGCGCGGCCCGCGGCGAGACCGGCCGGGGCGTCCTCGAAGACGACGCAGCGCTCCGGGTCCACGCCCAGCTTGCCCGCGGCGAGCAGGAACGGCTCGGGGTTGGGCTTGCCGTGCGTGATGTCGTCCGCCGCGATCAGCAGCGGCGTCCTGATCCCGACGGCCGCGAGGCGGGCCTCGGCGAGGCGGCGGGTGGCGGAGGTAACGACGGCCCAGCGCTCGTCGGGAAGCGAGGTGAGCAGGTCGAGCGTGCCGGGCAGGACGTGGGTGCCGCCGTTGGGCACGTCCTCGACCTCCAGCTCCTCGATGCGGGCGACGGCGCCCGGGACCTTCTCGGCGGGCAGCAGGTCGGCCGCGATCTCGGCGGCGGGGCGGCCGTGCAGCTCGACGGCCGCGAAGGCCTCGGCGGTGATCCCGTACTCCTCGGCCCAGCGGGTCCAGCAGCGGTACACCGACTCCATCGACGAGAGCAGGGTTCCGTCGTTGTCGAACAGCAGGGCTTCAGCGGTGATCTTCATGTTTCCCAAGGCTACGGGCGACCCCGGGGTCGAGCGCATCGGGTCTTTTGGCCCGTAATAGGCTCACGGCCATGCTTGATGTCCTGACCCTGGTGACGGGTCTCGCCGCGCTGGCGCTCGCGGCCTGGTGCGGTTACGCCGCGTATCGCGACCAGCCGACCAAGGACTGGCACTTCATCGGCATGGCCGTGGTGTCGGTGCTCACGCTGGTACAGCTGGTGGTCGGGATCGTGCAGCTCGCCCGTGGCGAGAAGCCGGACCAGGGCACGACGATCTTCGTCGCGTATCTGATCGGGGCGTTCGCCTGCGTTCCGGCGGCGGGCTTCATGTCGCTCGCCGAGCGGACCCGCTGGGGTTCGGTGACGGTCGCCGCGGGCGGCGTGGTGCTCGCCGTTCTCGAGGTGCGGCTCTTTGACATCTGGGGAGGCTGAGGTGGCTGTGACCGCTGAAGAGAAGGAAACCAAGCGGAGCCGCCTCATCAGCGGACCCGGCATGCTGCTCGTGTGGCTCTACGGCGTGATGGTCGTCGGGGCCGTGTCGCGCTCGGCGGTGCAGATCTCCACGGAGTTCGACAAGGCGCCGCTGGCGTACTCGCTGTCGGCGGTGGCGGGGCTCGTGTACGCCTTCATCACGTACTCGCTGGTGCGCGGCGGGGACACGGCGCGCAGGGCCGCGTTCGTGTGCTGCGCCCTGGAGTTGGCGGGCGTGCTGATCGTCGGTACGTGGACGCTGGTGGAGCCGTCCGCGTTCCCGGACGCGACCGTGTGGTCGGACTTCGGGGTCGGCTATCTGTTCATCCCGGTGCTGCTGCCGCTGAGCGCGATGTACTGGCTGCGCAAGGGTGTGCTGCAGCGGCAGCAGCCGGAGGGCTGACCCTCAGGCGCTCGCCGCGAACGCGTCCGCCGCGGCCCCCTGGCCCTCGGTGTCCTTCGCGAGCGTCACCAGCGTGAGGCGGTCGTCGACCCGCTGCGTGGACACGGCCGCGTAGCCGTGCTGGCGGTACAGGCGCAGGTTGTGGTCGCTGCGGTGGCCGGTGAACAGCTGGAAGCGCTTGGCGGCGCCCGTCGCGCCCAGCGCGGCCTCCACGGCGGAGAGCAGCCGGCCGCCCAGGCCGTGCCGCTGCATGCGCGGGTGGACGATCAGCTTGTTGATGTGCGCCGTGCCGTCGGCGTCGACGGTGCCGCGCACGGACGCCACCACCTCGTCGCCGAGGCGCGCCACGAGCACGGTGCCGCTGTCGAGTTCGGCCCTGATCGAGGTCAGGGACTGTGTGAGCGGCTCGATCGAGTAGTCCCCGTAGAGCTGCGCCTCACTCTGGTAGCAGAGGTACTGCAGCTTGAGGATCTGTTCGGCATCCGCTTCGGTCGCCGCAGAGATGGTCACGCTCATGCCCATGTGTGCATGCCTCCCGCTCACCTGTTCGCCGGTTGTCCTTCACCCTTTTCCCCGGCGGGCCGTGAACGCAACCTCGGAGGGCAGGATTCTGCGCAGGCATCCCAGACATCTGGAACGTTCCGGCCCAAGGCTGCCCTGTGAGATACCCAACTCGCCCGCGATTTCCCGGTACGTGAGGTCTTGCGGGGACAGCAGCGCGTCGATGAGGCGGCGGCAGCGGCCGGGCAGCCGGCGCACCGCACCGCGCAGCGCCCGGTCGCGTTCGCGGGCGAGCGCGCGGCGTTCGGGGTCGACGGCGGCCGGGTCGGCGGCGGGCCTCAGGCCGTACGGAAGTTCACGCAGTTCCGTACTCCGTTGGAGGCGGGCCTCGGCGCGGACCGCCTCGCGGAGCCAGGCGGCCGGGTCGTCCGGCGCGCCCCGGGTGCCGAGGTGTTCCAGGAGGCGGACCCAGACGGCCTGTTCGAGGTCGCCCGGGTCGTCGGCGGCGCCCGGGAGTTCGGCGCGGACCTCGGCCGCGAGGAGGGGGCGCAGGGGCTCGATCACGGTGTCGTACGTCATGTACGGCGGGACGGGGCCGCCCCGGCGGCCGGTTGCCGGGGCGGCCGGGTCTCACTCCAACCGGCGCCCGGGGATCACCCGTTGACGAAGTCCTCGCGGGCGAGGAGCGCCGTGTCGCAGTTGTCCGAGAAGATGCCGTCGATGCCGGTCTCGTAGTAGGCCTTGAAGGCGCCGAACGCGTCGCCGTACGCGTTGGGGTCGGTGCCCTTCTTGAAGTCGGCCGGCAGGAAGGTGTTCTCGTTGCGCATCGTGTACGGGTGCAGGACGAGGCCCGCCTTGTGCGCGTCCCTGACCAGGGTCGTGGGCGGGAGCAGCTTGCCGTTCGCGTCCTTCGGGATGATCAGGTCGAGGGTCGGGCCGATGCCGTTCGCGTACGTCGCGATCTCCGCGAGCCCCTTGGGCGTGATCAGGTCGGCGACGGTGCGCGGGTCGCCGCTGTCCACGAAGTCGTACGGGCGCGACTTCGCCGTGGACAGGAGGACGGCGAGCGGGTTGTCGACCAGCTTGTTCATGCGCTGGATGCTCGTCGGCTCGAAGGACTGGATGATGACGGGCGAGTTGCGCCTGTTCAGCTTGTGCGCCCGCAGCACCTTGGCGAGGCGCTCCTCCAGGGCGAGGTTCTGCTTGCGGAAGTAGGTGGGGTGCTTGAGCTCCGGGTAGATCCACACCTCGCGGCCGAGCTTCCTGCTCTGCTCGGCGCGCCAGCGCAGGACCTCCTCGAAGGTGGGGATCTCCCAGCGGCCGTCGTAGATCGTGTTGTGCTGGCGGGTGCCGGGGATGCGCTCCTTGGCCCGCAGTGTCTTCAGCTCGGCGAGCGTGAAGTCCTCGGTGAACCAGCCGGTGGTGGCCACGCCGTCGAGGCTCTTCGTCGTCTTGCGGTCGGCGAACTCGGGGTGTTCGGACACATTTGTCGTGCCCCCGATTTCCGGCTCGTGACGGCATACGAGATGCCCGTCCTTGGTCGGACAGAGGTCGCCGGCCTCGATGATGTGCGCGCCCATGTCGAGCGCCAGCTGGTACGAGCCGAGGGTGTGCTCCGGCCGGTAGCCACTGGTGCCGCGGTGCGCGATGACGGTGGGCACGGGGAGGCCCGCGAGGCCCTTGTTCATGTTATTCGCGCCACTTTCTCTGTCGGCGGCTCTCGCCGTTCCGGCCGCCCCGAGTGCCGTGACTCCCGCACCGAGGACCGCCGCGCCGAGCAGCGAGCGCCGGCCGAGCGCCGCGATGCCGCGTGGCTGCTGCTCCCCCTGTGCGGCCTGTGACTTCTCGTTCCCCTTGTTCCCCATGAAGCACTCCTCCCACCACGTACTGCCCAAGTACTGCCTTGCACCTGTCAAAGCGAGACCGATCGTAGGCGTGGGGAAGTGACGAGTGGGAGACCCTGGACGGAACGTCAGGGTGATGCGGCATGGCGTCCGCGCGTTGCCGGGGCATCAACGAGGCGCAAACTTCGGTCAACTCCGCGTATCCAGTCGGTGAACCCGATGTGCAACGGGTACTCGTCCGCGAGTATCGTCCTCACCTGCACAGACTCCTCGCTCCAATCCGGGTGTTCAGCACCACTTATTCCTTGACATCGGAGGGCTCGTTGTCCCGCTTCGCGCTCATCAAGGCAGTGCTCGGTCCGATCATGCGCCTGATGTTCCGCCTGCGTGTGGAAGGCGCCGAGAAGATCCCGGGGAACGGTCCCGTCATTCTGGCGGGCAACCACCTGACGTTCATCGACTCGATGCTGCTGCCGCTGGTCTGTGACCGGCAGGTCTTCTTCATCGGCAAGGACGAGTACGTCACCGGCAAGTCCCTCAAGGGCCGCCTCATGGCGTGGTTCTTCACCGGGGTCGGCATGATCCCGGTCGACCGCGACGGGGCGAACGGCGGTGTGGCCGCGCTGATGACGGGCCGTCGGATCCTGGAGGAGGGCAATATCTTCGGGATCTACCCCGAGGGCACGCGCTCCCCCGACGGCCGCCTGTACCGCGGCCGGACGGGTATCGCCCGTCTGACGCTGATGACGGGTGCGCCCGTCGTCCCCTTCGCCATGATCGGCACGGACAAGTTGCAGCCCGGGGGTGCGGGGATTCCGCGGCCGGGCAAGGTGACCGTGCGGTTCGGCGAGCCGATGGAGTTCTCCCGCTACGACGGGATGGGGCGTGACCGGTACGTCCTGCGGGCCGTGACGGACTCGGTCATGACCGAGGTGATGCGGCTGTCCGGCCAGGAGTACGTGGACATGTACGCCTCTAAGGCGAAGGCGGCGTAGTCCTTCTTACGGGTGCGTGGACCCGGCCGACCGGACATCTCCGGTCGACCGGGTTTTTTGCTGCGGTGGGGCGGGGGCCGTCCCGATAGGCGCGCCGCACCGGGGGTCCGATTGCCGCGGCGGGGCTGGGGCCGTCCCAATGGGCGCGCCACACCGGAGGCCGATTGCCGCGGCGGGGCCGAGCCCTGACTTCTCGACACGCCGCACCGGGGCGCCGCCTTGCCCACCCTGCCGCCCAAGGCGGCAGATTGCCCAAGTCGGCGACGGCCGACCGCTACGGGTGGGAAGCCGTGGTTGGGGGTTGCCGGAGGCGGTGGTGGGGTCGGTGGGGAGCCGGGCCGGGCGGCGGTTCGCCTCGGGCGGGGGGCGGCGCCCCGTCGGGCCGAAGCCCCCGGAGGGGGCGGGTGGGTGGGTGGGAGATGGGCGGGAGCCGGCGATCGCCTGTGGGCGGGAGCCGGCGATCGCCCGTGGGCGGGACAATTCGAGCCCTGCGGCGGGGGGGCCCTTCACGCCCCGCTCTGGGACGAGGCTCGCGGAGCCCCGGTCTTGTCAGCCCCGCCGGCGATTGAGGCGCGGGGTCCGGGGCGGAGCCCCGAGGCCGTAACGCCCGTTCGGCACGATCAGACCTGCCGGTAGCGGGGCCCCGAGGCCGTAGCCCCGGTTCGGCGCCGTCAGCCCCGCCGGCAGCGGGGCCGGGGTGGGGCCCCGAGGCCGTGGCGCCGGTTCGGCGCGATCGGGCCCGTCGGCAGCGGGACGGTTACTGTTCCAGGCGTTGGCCGCGGAGGAGGAACCACGCCGCCACCGACGTCGCCAACAGCACCACCGCGCCGACGCCCGCCGCCACCTGAAGGCCGTCCACGAAGGCGGACTGCGCACCGGCGAGAAGCGCCTCGCCCTGGGCCGCCGGGAGGCCCGCCGACGCCTCGACCGCCCCGCCGAGAGAGTCGTGCGCCGCCACCGCGACGCCCTCCGGCGTGCCCGCCGGAACCGTGAATCCCGAGTAGACGCCGGTCACGATCGAGCCGAGCAGCGCGATACCGAGCGCCGTACCGAGTTCGTACGCCGTCTCGGACACCGCCGACGCCGCACCCGCCTGCTCCTTGGGCACGCTGGACAGGATCACGTCGGCCGTCACCGTGAACGAGAAGCCCGCGCCGACACCGACGACGAGCAGCACCACGCCCAGCAACGGGTATCCGGTCGACTGGCTCAGCGTGGTGAGCGCGGCGAGGGCCAGGCCCACCGCCGCGAGCCCGCCCGCGACCACGGAACGTACCGAGAAGCGCCGCGCCACCGTACCGGCGACCAGGCCGGCCGCCACCGCCCCCACCGCGGCGGGGAGTTCGGCGAGGCCCGCCTCGAACGGCGCACGCCCCTGCACCAGTTGCAGGAACTGGGAGAGGAAGAAGACCAGGCCGGCCAGTCCCAGAATCGTCAACAGGTCGGCGAGGACCGCGCCCGAGAAGCCGCGGTGCCGGAACAGATGCATGTTCAACAGCGGTGCCGGAAGCGTGAGTTGGCGGCGGACGAACCACACCAGCGCCGCCACGCCGACCACCGCCGACGCCCCCACACCGAGGCCGAAGCCGTGCGCCGCCGCCTCCTTCACCGCGTACACGACGCCGATCATGCCGACGAGGGACAGCACCACGCTCAGCAGGTCCCACGGACCCGGCACCGGGTTCTTCGACTCGGGGATGAGCTTCACGCCGACGACCACCAGGATCGCCATCACGGGCAGGTTGATCAGAAAGACCGAACCCCACCAGAAGTGCTCGAGGAGGAACCCGCCGACGACAGGACCGACCGCCGCGCCCGCCGAGGCCATGGCACCCCAGATGCCGATGGCCAGCGAACGCTCGCGCGGGTCGTGGAAGATGTTGCGGATCAGCGCCAGCGTGGACGGCATCAGGGTCGCGCCCGCGACACCCAGCAGGGCGCGCGCCAGGATCATCAGCTCGGGCGTCGTCGCGTACGCGTTGAGCACCGAGACCGCGCCGAACGCGACCGCTCCCACAAGGAGCAGCTTCTTGCGGCCGATGCGGTCGCCGAGGCTGCCCATCGACACCAGCAGTCCGGCGATGACGAACGAGTAGACGTCACCGATCCAGAGCAGCTGCGTGCCGGAGGGCTTCAGGTCCTCGCTGATGTAAGGGGTCGCGAGGCCGAGGACGGTCGCGTCCACGGCGACGAGCAGCACGGCCAGCACGAGGACGGAGAGGGCGAGCCACCGCGCCGGACGCGAGGACTCCACCACCTCCGCCGCAGGGGTGCGCTGTGGTGTGCTGGTCATGGTTCCACTCTCCGAAGTGCGCCGCCGAGCAGCAGCTCGACGATCATGAATTGGAAGTCCTTCGCCGCGACGCGGCCGTCCTGTACGGCCCAGGCGCCGCTGCCGATGAGGCCGTAGAGCGCCTCGGTCAGCCAGGCGGGGGTCAGATCGATCCGGAACTCGCCGGTCTCCTGCCCGCGCCGGAACAGCGCCTCTATGCGGGAGTCCAAATGGGCCCAGCCCTCGTGCTGCTGCTCCCCCTCGAAGAGCTGGTTCTCCGTGACGAGGAAGGCGAGGAGCGGCGCCGACGGCTCGACCTCGCGAATCAGGCGCCGCAACGCGTCCGCGGCCGCTCCCTCGTCGAGCCGGGCACGGTCGAGCGCCGATTCGCACTCGGTGATGCCCAGCTCCTCCAGCGCGCGGACCAGCGCGTCCCGGCCCGCGAACTGGCGGTGCAGCGTCGCGCGGCTGATGCCGGCGGCCCGCGCCACCTCGTCCATGGTGGCCGTGGACTTACGGGTCAGCAGGGCGGCAGCGCTGTGCAGTACCTGAGCGCGATCGACTGTCATGAGACAAGAGTACGTCACATGAGACATGGATGTCTCATCAATACCGATGGGAACCGATGCCGGGGAAGGCCGTCACGCCTGGCCGGTACTCCAGTAGCCGGTGCCCTCACACAGTGTTACGACTGTCGGGACGTCCGACTCTCTGGAGGTACCGGCATGGGGTGCTGCATCTTCGCGGCGATGGCCGCCATCGGGCCACGGGTGGCCCTGGTCATCACGTGGCTGTTCACCAACCTCGTGGACCGCGCCTTCACGGGCGTTCTGCTGCCGCTCGCCGGCCTGATCCTGCTGCCGTGGACGACCTTGGGGTACGTCCTCGCGTACGCCCCCGTGGTCGGCGTCCGCGGGATCGGCTGGGTGGTCATCGTCTTCGGTCTGCTGCTGGACCTGTCGAGCTACGGGGGCGGGGCACGGGCCCGCCGCTGACGCGCCGCCCGCACACGTTCGCGTACACACCGAAGGGCCCGGCCCGTCCACGAATGGACGAACCGGGCCCTTCTCGGTGCCCGCGAGGGCCTACTTCTTCGCGTCGGCCCAGGTGCGCTGCACCGTCAGGTCCTGCTTGACCTCGGCGAGCTGGACGGCGACCGCGCTCGGCGCCGTGCCACCCCGGCCCGAGCGGGAGGCCAGGGCGCCCGGAACGTTGAGCACCGTGCGGACCTCGGGCTTGAGGTGCTCGGAGATCTTGGCGAACTGCTCGTCGGTGAGGCCGTCGAGCTCCTTGCCCTCGGACTCCGCGACCTTGACGCACTCGCCCGCGACATCGTGCGCGACACGGAACGGCACGCCCTGCTTCACGAGCCACTCGGCGATGTCCGTGGCGAGCGAGAAGCCGACCGGGGCCAGCTCCTCCATGCGCTCCCGGTTGACCGTGAGCGTGGCCATCATTCCGGTGAACGCCGGGAGCAGGAGCCGGAGTTGGTCGCAGGAGTCGAAGACCGGCTCCTTGTCCTCCTGGAGGTCACGGTTGTACGCGAGCGGCAGCGCCTTGAGCGTCGCCATCAGGCCCGTGAGGTTGCCGATGAGGCGGCCCGACTTGCCGCGCGCCAGCTCCGCGATGTCCGGGTTCTTCTTCTGCGGCATGATCGACGAGCCGGTGGAGAACGCGTCGTGGAGCGTGACGAAGGAGAACTCCTTCGTGTTCCACAGGATGATCTCCTCGGCGATCCGCGAGATGTTCACGCCGATCATCGCGGTGATGAAGGTGAACTCGGCGACGAAGTCACGGGAGGCCGTGCCGTCGATGGAGTTGGCGGAGCTGCCGTGCTCGAAGCCGAGGTCGCGCGCCACCGCCTCCGGGTCGAGGCCGAGGCTGCTGCCCGCGAGCGCGCCGGAGCCGTACGGCGAGACGGCCGTCCGCTCGTCCCACTGCCGCAGCCGCTCCGCGTCCCGGGACAGCGACTGGACGTGCGCCAGGACGTGGTGGGCGAAGAGCACCGGCTGGGCGTGCTGAAGGTGCGTACGGCCCGGCATCGCGACGTCGGGGTGCGCCTCCGCGAGGCCGACGAGGGCCTCCTGGAGGTCGGCGATCAGGCCGCCGATGGCACGGGCCTCGTCGCGCAGGTACATCCGGAAGAGCGTCGCCACCTGGTCGTTGCGCGAGCGGCCCGCGCGCAGCTTGCCGCCGAGGTCCGGGCCGAGGCGCTCGAGGAGGCCGCGCTCCAGGGCGGTGTGCACGTCCTCGTCGGCGATCGTGCCGACGAAGGAGCCGTCCGCGACGTCCGTCTCCAGCTGGTCGAGGCCGGCGATCATGCGGTTCAGCTCATCCTCGGTGAGCAGTCCCGCCTTGTTGAGCACGCGCGCGTGGGCACGGGAGCCCGCGATGTCGTACGGGGCGAGGCGCCAGTCGAAGTGGACGGAGGCGGAGAGTTTCGCCAGGGCCTCGGCCGGGCCGTCGGCGAACCGGCCGCCCCAGAGGCGGACATCGCCGGTGTTGCTGCTCACGTGCTCTGCTCCTCGGGCCGGTGGATCTGAATGCCGGTGCGTTTGTCGTTGTGCATGATTATGCAGGGTTCTGCATGATTCGTCAATCGTGCCCCGGACCGCCGACAGGGACTGTGGATAGGGACTGTCGATACGGTGCCACCGGTACGGAGGCCGCATGGCCGGTCGGCCGGAGGGGTACCCGGCAGCGTCATGATCAAGCGGCCCGATGTCCCGACGCACGCCCGCGCCCTGATCGGCATGGGTGTCGGCGCGCTCTCGCCCTCCCTCGCACCCGTCTTCATCGACCTCTCGGGCACGTCGCCGGGCACGGCCTCGTATCTGCGCTGCGCGCTGACCCTGCCGCTGCTCGCCCTGCTGTGCGCGCCGGAGCGGCGCAAGGAGGGCTCGCCGGGCGCGCGCCACCTCGTGCTCGCGGCGCTGGCAGGGGCGCTGTTCGCGGGCGACATGCTGCTGTGGACGGCGGCCATCGGGGAGGTCGGGGCCGGCCTGTCCACGGTCCTGGTCAATGTCCAGGTGGTGCTCGTGCCGCTGCTGGCGTGGCTGGTGGACGGGGAGCGGGTCGCGCGGCGCTTCCTGTTCCTGCTGCGCCGCGGCGGGCTCTCCGGGCAGATCCGGCAGACGTATCTCGTGGTCACGGCGTCGGCCGCCCTGGTCTCGTTGGGCGCCGGGGCGCTGTGGAGCGGTGTGACGTACGCGCCGGGGTGGGCGGCCCTCGGCTGGCTGGCCGGGGCCTCGCTGACCAGCGGCGTGATCGGGTGGCTGCTCGTCGCGGTGCACTCGCCGCGCCTGGCGAGCCACGTCGGCGCCGTGCTGCTTCTGCTCACTCCGGTCGGCGCGCTCGTCTTCGGGGCCGTCGCCCTCGGCGAGCGTCCCACGCCGCTCCAACTCGCCGGGTGCGCCCTCCTGTTGGCCAGCGGCTATTTCGCCGTACGGACACCCGCTACGAAGGAAGCGTGAACGGGGCATCATCCCGGTATGGGAAAAAGTCATGAACGCATAGCCGGGCGACTGCGCACGTTCATCGAGGAGCAGCCGGTCTTCTTCACCGCGACCGCCCCGCTCTCCGACGACGGGACGGTCAACCTCTCCCCCAAGGGCCTCAAGGGCTCCTTCGCCGTGCTCGACGAACGGACCGTCGCGTACCTGGACTTCGCGGGTTCCAACGCGGAGACCATCGCCCACCTGCGCGAGAACGGCCGGATCACGCTGATGTGGTGCGCGTTCCAGGGCCCGCCGAACATCGTCCGGGTGCACGGCCGCGGCGAGCCCGTGTTCCGCGACGACCCGCGCTTCGCCGAACTGGTCGGCCGCTTTCCGGACATCGACCCGACCCGCAACGGCCTGCGCGCGGTCATCGTCGTGCACGCCGAACACATCCGCGACACCTGCGGCTACACCGTGCCCTTCATGACGTACGACGAGGACCGCGACCTGCACGGCAGGCGCTTCGCGCGCGAGGACGACGCGGGGCTCGACGCGTACTTCCAGAAGAAGGAGTACATCGCGAAGAGCCTGGACGGACTGCCCGGGCTGCCGTTGCCGCTGCCGCCCGCTACGTTCTGACCCATGCGCCCTATTCGAGCAGGTATCGCCACCGCCGTCGCCGCCTGCGCCGCCCTCGGGGCGGCCCCCTCCACGCCCGCCTCCGCCGCCGACCCGCTGCCCGCCCGCATGGCGGACACGGGCGGCGGCCGTCAGCTGATCACCGCGCAGGCGCCCCGTACGTCCTCGACCACCGGCACCGTCACCTGGTGGGACCGGGGCGCGAACGGCCGCTGGGTGAAGGCCGGTTCGGCGCCCGCGCGGTTCGGGGCGAAGGGGCTCGTGGCCGGGAGCAAGCGCAAGCAGGGCACCAACACGACACCGACCGGCCTCTACGACCTGCCCTTCGCGTTCGGCGTCAAGGCGGCGCCCGAGGGGACCCGGACGACGTACCGACGCGTGCACCGCGACTCCTGGTGGTGCCAGGACAACGCCTCCCGCTCGTACAACCGCTGGACCGAACCGCGCCCCCGCGACTGCCGCGCCGCCGAGTCCGAGCGCCTCGCCGACTACGCGACGCAGTACGCGCACGCGCTCGTGGTCGCCTTCAACTACTACCGCCCCGTGCACGGCCGCGGCGCCGGAATCTTCCTGCACGTCAACGGGCGCGGGGCCACGGCCGGTTGCGTATCCGTACCGAAGGACGCCATGCGCCGGATCCTGACCTGGGCGGACCCCGGGCGGTCCCCGCACATCGCGATCGGGACGGCGGGCGGGGCGACGGCGATCACCCGGTACTGATACGGCAATCGTCCGGTACTGATACGTATACGGACATGGGCACCTATGCCGGTACCAGCTCTCGTGTAGGGACCACATAACGAGACGGGGTTGCGTGGATTCACCGCCGAGGCGTTGCATCGCCCGGTGCGAAGCGAAACCGAACACACGAGCCCCGTCCCCCCCACGACGAGCGGGGCCACCGACCGTGCCGCCCGGCTGGCGGTCACCGTCTTCCCCGTGCTCGTCCTCGTCGCGGGCGCCTGGGGGCTCGCCTCCCCCGGCACGTTCGCCGGCTGGGGCACCAACGTGCCCTACCTGCTGGGCGTCGTGATGTTCTGCATGGGCCTCACGATGACCCTCACGGACTTCAAGGGCGTCGCGCAGCGCCCGTGGGCCGTGGGACTCGGCCTCGTCGCGCACTACGTGATCATGCCGGGGCTCGGCTGGGCGATCGCCCACGCGCTCGGCCTGTCCCCGCAGTTGGCGGCCGGTGTCATCCTCGTCGGCTGCGCGCCCAGCGGCACCGCGTCCAACGTCGTGACGTATCTGGCGCGCGGCGACGTCGCCCTTTCCGTGTCGGTGGCGACCGTCTCCACGGTGCTCGCGCCGCTGATCACGCCGCCGCTGACGCTGCTGCTCGCGGGCGCGTATCTGCCGGTGGACGCCGGCTCGATGATGACGGACATCCTGAAGACCGTGCTGCTCCCGGTGATCGCGGGCCTGGTCGTACGTCTCGTGCTCGGCCGGTACGTCGACCGGCTGCTCAAGGTGCTGCCATGGCTGTCCGCGCTGACCATCGCCGTGATCGTGGCCGTGGTGGTGGCGGGCAGCGCCGACGCCATCAAGTCGGCCGCCGCCCTCGTCGTGGTCGCGGTGGTGCTGCACAACGGCCTCGGCCTCGCGCTCGGCTACGGCGCCGGAAAGCTCGGCCGGCTCGGCAAGCCCGCGTCGCGCGCCATGGCCTTCGAGGTCGGCATGCAGAACTCGGGCCTCGCGGCCTCCCTGGCCACGGCCCACTTCAGCCCGCTGGCCGCACTGCCCGCCGCCGTGTTCTCGGTCTGGCACAACGTGTCGGGCGCGCTGGTCGCGGCATGGATGTCGTACCGGGCGAGGGCGGCCGAGAAGAAGTAGCCCCCCACGCACACCCCCGAGAAGCCGACCGCGTCGACACCGGCCACGTCACCAAAAAGGTGACTGGACAGGTGTAGACAGGTCGGCTTCTTCGTGTCTACCTTCTAGACATGCCTGGACAGGTTCACAAGCATCACCGCGTCGCCCACGTCCTCGCCGAGGAGATCCGTACGGGCGTCCACGCCGACGGCAGCAAGCTGCCCGGTGAGCACGCACTGCGGGAGCGCTTCGGGGTCAGCCGGACGACCGTGCGGCAGGCCCTCGGCGTCCTCGGCGAGCAGGGGCTCATCGAGACGCACGCCGGGATCGGGTCGATCGTCACGTTCGACGGCGCCCCGCTCGACCAGCATCTCGGCTGGACCAGGGCGCTGGCCGCACAGGGCACCGAGCTGACGACGCAGACCCTGCGTTTCGAGCGGATACAGGATGCGGCGCTCGCCGCCGAACTCGGCCTGGAGAGCCCGGAGTTCATCGCCCTCGACCGCGTACGCCGGCTGTCCGACGGGCACGGTGTCTCGCTGGAGTTCAGCCGGGTGCCCGCCGTCGGGCCGCTGGCCGATCTGGTCGAGCGCGGGCTCGACGGCGGCTCCCTGGACCAGACGCTCGCCGCGGCGGGCCGGGTCCGTGCCTCCAGTGACGCACACATCGCCGTCGCCGGACTCGACGACGCCGACGCCACGGCCCTGCGCCGCTCCCCCGGCGATTCCTTCCTCCGCGTCGCCCAGGTGTTCCGCGACGCGGACGGGGGCGTGGTCGAACAGATCACCAGCCTGCTCGATCCGTCCCGGTTCCAACTGCACGTACGTACCGGCCGAGGAGGCCAACCGTGAGTACCACCCCCGATCCCGCCCTCTTCGACCGCGCCGCCGGCGCCTTCTACGGACTCGCGCTCGGCGACGCGCTCGGCATGCCGACCCAGGTCATGTCCCGTGAGGACGTCGTCCGCGTCTACGGCACGCTGAGCGGCTTCGAGCCCGCGCGGCCCGACAACCCGGTCAGCGCCGGGATGCCCGCCGGGTCCGTCACGGACGACACCGACCAGGCCGTCATCGTGGCGCGGCTGATCGTGGAGGGCGGCGGGCACGTGGACCCGCTGCGGTTCGCCGAGGAACTCCTGTCCTGGGAGCGGGAGATGAAGGCCAAGGGGTCGTTCGACCTGCTGGGCCCCTCGACCAAGGCGGCGCTCGACGCCGTGGACCGGGGCGCCGACCCCAAGGAGGCCGGAAAGCACGGCACGACGAACGGCTCGGCCATGCGCGTCGCGCCGGTCGGCATCGCCTACTCCTACGCACCTGACGACGCCGAGACCTTCCTGGACCGGGTCGTCGAGTCCTGCCAGGTCACGCACGACACGAACATCGGTATCGCGGGCGCGGCCGCGGTCGCCGCGGCCGTCTCCACCGGTGTCGCGGGCGGCACCCTCGACGATGTCTTCGACGCCGCGATCGCCGCCTCGGCGGCCGGTGCGAGGCGCGGGCACTGGGTCGCGGGCGCCAGCATCTCGGCGCGGATCGCCTCGGTGCGCGAGCTGGTCGCGGGCCTCGACGAGACCGCGGCGCTCGACCGTGTCGTCGCGCTCGTCGGCACCAGCGTCGCCAGCCAGGAGTCGGTCCCCGCGGCGTTCGCGGTGCTCGCGCTGACCGGCGGCGACCCGTGGCGCTCCACGCTCCTCGCGGCGAACCTCGGCGGCGACAGCGACACGATCGCCGCGATCGCCGGCGCGATCGCCGGTTCCCTGCACGGCCTCACCGCCCTGCCCGCCGACGCGGTACGCACCCTGCGCGAGGTCAACGGGCTCGAGCTTGAGCCGCTGACCCGGCAGTTGCTCACCTACCGGACCAACCACTGACGGACCTCACCCGCCTGTACCGAGACCCGTCCGCACCGAGCAAGAGCAAGGAGTTCCGCCATGGCCGATTCAACGAAGAACGACCGCGTCGGCACCGTGGAGACCCGGGGAATCGAACCGGTCCCCGACAGTGAGCGGCACGGCCACGCGAGCCAGATGTTCTGGACGTGGTTCGCCGCCAACATCTCGATCCTCGGGCTGCCGCTCGGCGCGACGCTCGTCGCCTTCCGCGGCCTGAACATCTGGCAGGCCGTGATCGTCGCGATCGTCGGCTCGGTGGGCTCCTTCGCGCTCGTCGGCGCCCTCAGCCTCGCCGGGAAGAAGGGCGGCGCGCCCGCCCTGACCCTGTCGCGCGCGGTGTTCGGCCAGCGCGGCAACCACGGGCCCACGCTGATCAGCTGGCTCAGCCGGGTCGGCTGGGAGACGATCACCACGACCACGGCGGCGTACGCGCTGCTCGCTCTGCTCAACACGCTCTTCGGCTTCGGCCAGGGCACCGTACTCACCCTGATCTGTCTGCTGGTCTTCATCGCCTGCACCCTGCTGATCAGCGGGCTCGGGCACGCCACGATCATGTGGATCAACAAGTGGGCGACGGTGGCCTTCGGGATCCTGAACCTGGTCGTGATGGGCTTCCTCGTCGCGACCGTCGACTGGTCGAAGGTCCTCGACGCCCCGGCAGGACCGCTCAGCGGTGTCATCGCGGGCATCGGCTTCATCGCCGCGGGCACCGGCATCGGCTGGGCCAACGCCGGTGCGGACTATGCCCGTTACCTGCCGCGGTCCATTCCGGGCGGGCGGCTCGTGCAGGCCTCCGCGTTCGGCGCGGGCATCCCGCTGGTGCTGCTGATCTCGCTGGGCTCGCTGCTCACGGCGGGCGATCCGACGCTCGCGACCTCGTCCGACCCGGTCGCGGCGATCAACGCGATGCTGCCGTCGTGGATGGCCGTGCCGTATCTGATCGCGGCGTTCGGCGGACTACTGATGTCCAATCACCTGTCCACGTACTCGGCCGGGTTGACGATGATCACGCTCGGTCTGCGGGTGCCGCGGGCCTGGGCGGTCTGCATAGATGTCGCCCTGATGTTCCTCGGCGGCGTCTACTTCATGCTGATCGCGGGCGACTTCTACGGCCCGTTCAGTACGTTCCTGACACTGCTCGCCGTGCCGATCTCGGCGTGGATCGGGGTCATCGTCGTCGACATGGCCCGCGGCCGGCAGTACGACACCGAGGCCGTGATGGACACGAGCCGCACCAGCCGCTACTGGTACACCGGCGGTTTCCATCTGCCCGCCGTCGTCGCGTGGGTGGCGGCGATCGTGGCCGGGCTGCTGTTCACCACGGCGTCGACCAGCGCGGACGACGTGTGGTTCAAGGGCCCGCTGGCCGGGTCCTGGCTCGGCGCCAACGGGCTCGGCTGGCTCGTCGCGATCGTCGTGGGCGGTGTGCTGTACGCGCTGCTCGGGCGCCGCACGAAGGTGACCCTCGACTCCCCCGACACCGATTCCGCCGCTTTCAAGGAGGCCACTCGATGACCGCCGACTCCCGTGTCGTTCTCGCCGGGAACGTCATCGCCGACCTCGTCATCGACGTACCCGCCCTTCCGGAGCGGGGTGGCGATGTCATCGGTACACGTACGGAGTTGTACGCGGGCGGCGGCTTCAACGCGCTCACTGCGGCGCGGCGGCTGGGTGCCGAAGCGGTGTACGCGGGGGTTCACGGCACCGGCCCCTACGGGGAGTTGGTGCGGGCCTCGCTCGCGTCCGAGGGCATCGGGACGGTGCTCGCGGCGCGGACGGACGGCGACACCGGGTTCTGTGTGGCCCTTGTCGACGGGGGCGGTGAGCGGACGTTCGTGACCAGTTTCGGCGTCGACGCGCGGATGACGCCGGACGAGGCGGCGGCGGTCGCCGGAGCCGTGCGCGGCGGTGACCTGGTGCAGGTGTCCGGGTACGGGCTCGTCATGGAGGTCAACGGGCCGTTGCTCGCGCAGGTGGTGGCGGGGCTCCCCGACGACGTGCGGGTCTGTTTCGATCCGGCGCCGCTGGTGGCGGACATTCCGGCCGAGGTCCTCGAGCCGGTTCTTGCCCGAACGGACTGGTTGAGCTGCAATGCGCGTGAGGCCGGGATCCTGGCCGGGGGTGCCGACCCGCGGGAGGCGGCGGAGGCCCTGCGGGGGCGGTTGCGGGATGGGGCGGGGGTGTTGGTGCGGGCCGACAAGGACGGGTGCTGGTTGGCTGCGCCGGGCTCGGGCGATGTGGTGCATGTACCTGGGTTCCCCGTTGATGCCGTGGACAGCAATGGGGCGGGGGATGCGCATGTGGGGGCGTTCTTGGCGTTGCTGGGGCGGGGCGTTGGTGCGGTGGATGCGGCGCGGGGGGCCAATGCGGCGGCGGCGTTGGCGGTGACGCGGAGGGGGCCGGCCACGGGGCCCACCGTGGAGGAGCTGGTGGCGTTTCTTGGGGAGGGGCCGGCGCGGGAGTTGGGGCTGGGCTGAGGGGTCTCTTTTCCCCAACCCGCCCCTTCCCGAAAACCGGGGCTCTGCCCCGGACCCCGCTCCTCAAACGCCGGAGGGGCTGGAAATAGCCAGCGCTGGGCGCTAGTGGTCGTTCTGGGCCACGCGGAGCATGTGGTCGGCCAGGGATTGGCCGCCGGCCGGGTCGCGGCTGATCAGCATCACCGTGTCGTCGCCCGCGATCGTGCCGAGGATGACGTGGAGTTCGGCCTGGTCGATGGCGGAGGCGAGGAACTGGGCCGCGCCCGGGGGCGTGCGCAGGACCACGAGGTTCGCCGAGGCCTCCGCCGAGATGAGCAGTTCGCCGGCCAGGCGGCGCATCCGCTCCTCCTTGGCCGATTCGCCGAGCGGGGCCTGCGGGGTGCGGAAGCCGCCCTCGCTGGGCACGGCGTAGATCAGCTCACCGCCGGTGTTGCGGATCTTGACCGCGCCCAGCTCGTCCAGGTCGCGGGAGAGCGTCGCCTGCGTGACCGTCAGCCCGTCGTCGGACAACAGCTTCGCCAACTGGCTCTGGGAGCGCACGGGTTGGCGGTTGAGGATGTCCACTATCCGGCGGTGCCGCGCGGCGCGGGTCTGCGGTACGGCCGCCGCCGCGTGCGCCAGGTTCGTGGCCGCAGATACGTCTCTCTCCGCTTTGCTGCTCATCGTCGTCCCATTCTCCTCAGGATCGCCCTTCCGCGTCGGCCGATGCCGTGTCCAGTGCGGCGGGCAGCGCCGCGAGGAACGCGTCCGCCTCGGCGTCGCTCAGGTTCAGCGGCGGCATGAGCCGGACGACGTCGGGTGCGGGCGCGTTCACCAGGAGGCCCGCGTCCTGGGCCGCCTGCTGCACCTGCGGTGCGCGGGGCCCGGTGAGCACGATACCCAGCAGCAGGCCTTCACCCCTGACATGGCCGACCAGCGGGTGGCCGAGGGCCTCGACGCCGGACTTGATGCGCTCACCGACCGCCTTGGTGTTCTGCAGGAGGCCCTCGCCCGCGATCGTGTCGAGGACCGCGAGGCCGGCCGCGCAGGCGACCGGGTTACCGCCGAACGTCGTGCCGTGCTGTCCGGGCTTGAGGAGCTTCGCCGTCTCGCCGAAGGCCACCGTCGCGCCGAGCGGGAGGCCGCCGCCGAGTCCCTTGGCGAGCGTGACGACGTCGGGCTCGATGCCCTCCTCCGCCTGGTACGCGAACCAGTGCCCGGTCCTGCCGACGCCGGTCTGCACCTCGTCGAGCACGAGCAGGGTGCCGGTGGCGCGGGTGATCTCGCGGGCCGCCTTGAGGTAGCCGGCGGGGGGTACGACCACGCCGTTCTCCCCCTGGATCGGTTCGATGATGACGAAGGCCGTCTCGTCCGTGACGGCCGCCTTGAGCGCTTCCACGTCTCCGTACGGGACGTGTGTGACGTCGCCGGGGAGCGGGGTGAAGCCGTCCTGCTTGCCGGCCTGGCCGGTCAGCGAGAGGGAGCCCATGGTGCGGCCGTGGAAGCCGCCGGTCGTGGCGACCATGTGCGTCCGGCCCGTGAGCCGGCCGATCTTGAACGCGCCCTCGTTGGCCTCGGCGCCCGAGTTGCAGAAGAAGACCGCGCCGTCCCGGCCGAAGAGCTGGAGGAGGCGCTCGGCGAGCGCGACGGGCGGCTCGGCGACGAAGAGGTTCGAGACGTGGCCGAGGGAGGCGATCTGCGTGGAGACCGCTTCGACGATCGCCGGGTGGGCGTGGCCGAGCGCGTTGACCGCGATGCCGCCGACGAAGTCCAGGTACTCCTTGCCGTCGGCGTCCCACAGCTTGGCGCCCGCGCCCTTGACCAGCGGCAGCCTCGGCGTGCCGTAGTTGTTCATCAGGGCGCCCTGCCAGCGCTCCGTCAACTCCTGGTTATCGGTCACGAGTTGTCCTCCCCCTCTTTGTCGACCTCTTTGTCGGCGATGACCATCGTGCCGATGCCTTCGTCGGTGAAGATCTCCAGCAGGATCGAGTGCTGGACCCGCCCGTCGATGACGCGGGCGGTGTGCACGCCGTTGCGCACGGCGTGCAGGCAGCCCTCCATCTTCGGGACCATGCCGCTCGCCAGCTCCGGGAGCAGCTTCTCGAGCTCGGTGGCGGTGAGCCGGCTGATGACCTCGTCGGAGTTCGGCCAGTCCTCGTAGAGGCCCTCGACGTCGGTCAGCACCATCAGCGTCTCGGCGTCCAGCGCAGCAGCGAGTGCCGCAGCCGCCGTATCAGCATTGACGTTGTAGACATGCGAATCGTCCTGGGAACGGGCGATCGAGGAGACGACCGGGATCCGGCCGTCGGCGAGCAGGGCCTCGATGGCGCCGGTGTCGATCTCGGTGATCTCGCCGACCCGGCCGATGTCGACCAGCTCGCCCTCGATGCGGGGCTGGTGCTTGGTGGCGGTGATGGTGTGCGCGTCCTCGCCGGTGATGCCGACGGCGAGCGGCCCGTGCTGGTTGAGCAGGCCGACCAGCTCGCGCTGCACCTGTCCGGCGAGCACCATCCGTACGACGTCCATGGCGTCCTCGGTGGTGACCCTGAGGCCCGCCTTGAACTCGCTGACGATGCCGTGCCGGTCCAGTGCCCTGCTGATCTGCGGGCCGCCGCCGTGCACCACGACGGGCTTGAGCCCCGCGTGGTGCAGGAAGACGACGTCCTGCGCGAAGGCGGCCTTCAGATCCTCGTCGACCATGGCGTTGCCGCCGAATTTGATGACGACCGTCTTGCCGTTGTGCCGGGTCAGCCAGGGCAGCGCCTCGATGAGCGTCTGGGCCTTGGGGAGCGCGGTGTGTTTCCGCGCGGTGGCCTGCTTGGTGTCGTTCGTCTCGCTCATGAGGAGTACGCGCTGTTCTCGTGGACGTAGTCGGCTGTCAGGTCGTTGGTCCAGATCGTCGCGGTTTCCGTGCCCGCGGCGAGGTCGGCGGTGACGACGACCTCGCGGTAGCGCATGTCGACCTTGTCGCGGTCCTCGCCGACGCCGCCGTTCTTGCAGACCCACACGCCGTTGATCGCGACGTTCAGCTCGTCCGGCTCGAAGGTGGCCTTCGTGGTGCCGATCGCGGAGAGGACGCGGCCCCAGTTGGGGTCCTCTCCGTGGATGGCGCACTTGAGGAGGTTGTTCCGGGCGATGGAGCGGCCCACCTCGACGGCCTCGTCCTCGCTCGCGGCGTTGATCACCTCGACCTTGATGTCCTTGCTGGCGCCCTCGGCGTCGCCGATGAGCTGCCGGCCCAGGTCGTCGCAGACGAGGCGGACGGCCTCGGCGAACTCCTCGTACTCCGGGGTGACTTCGGCGGCGCCGGAGGCGAGCAGCAGCACCGTGTCGTTCGTCGACATGCAGCCGTCTGAGTCGACCCGGTCGAAGGTGACGCGGGTGGCGTCGCGCAGCGCCTTGTCCAGGACCTCGCTGTCGAGCGCGGCGTCCGTGGTGAGGACGACCAGCATCGTGGCGAGGCCGGGGGCCAGCATGCCGGCGCCCTTCGCCATGCCGCCGACGGTCCAGCCCTCGCCCTGGTGCACCGCCGTCTTGTGCACGGAGTCGGTGGTCTTGATGGCGATGGCGGCCTTCTCGCCGCCGTGCTCGGAGAGCTGGGCCGCGGCCTTGCCCACGCCGGGCAGCACCTTGTCCATGGGCAGCAGCTCGCCGATGAGGCCCGTCGACGCGACGGCGACCTCCCCGGCGTTCACCTCCAAGACCTCGGCGACCTTCTCGGCCGTCGCGTGCGTGTCCTGGAAGCCCTTGGGGCCTGTGCAGGCGTTGGCGCCACCGGAGTTGAGGACGACGGCGGAGACGAGGCCGCCCTTGAGGACCTGCTCGGACCAGAGGACCGGGGCGGCCTTGACGCGGTTGGAGGTGAAGACGCCCGCGGCCGCCAGGCGGGGGCCGCGGTTGACCACGAGGGCCAGGTCCGGGTTCCCGCTGTCCTTGATTCCGGCGGCGATGCCCGCGGCCTGGAATCCCTTGGCTGCCGTCACACTCACGGCGCGACTCCGATCGTCGAGAGCCCGGTGGTCTCGTCGAGACCGAGGGCGATGTTCATGGACTGGACGGCACCGCCGGCGGTGCCCTTGGCCAGGTTGTCGATCGCGCTGATGACGATGACGCGGCCTGCCGCTTCGTCGTACGCGACCTGGATCTGCGCCGCGTTCGACCCGTAGACGGCCGCCGTCTGCGGCCACTGGCCCTCGGGCAGCAGGTGCACGAACGGCTCCTCGCCGTACGCCTTCTCGTACGCGGTCCGTACGGAGTCGGCGGTGACGCCGGGCTTCGCCTTGGCGCTGCACGTGGCGAGGATGCCGCGGGGCATCGGCGCGAGCGTCGGCGTGAAGGAGACGGAGACCCGCTCCCCCGCCGCGGCGCTGAAGTTCTGGATCATCTCGGGGGTGTGCCGGTGGCCGCCGCCCACCCCGTACGGCGACATGTTCCCCATGACCTCGCTGCCGAGCAGGTGCGGCTTGGCCGCCTTGCCCGCGCCCGAGGTGCCGGACGAGGCGACGATCACGGCCTCGCTCTCCACGAGCCCCGCCGCGTACGCGGGAACGAGGGCGAGGGAGACGGCCGTCGGGTAGCAACCGGGAACCGCGATGCGCTTGGACCCCTCCAGCGCTGCGCGGCCACCCGGCAGTTCGGGCAGGCCGTACGGCCACGTGCCGGCGTGCGGCGAGCCGTAGAACGTCTCCCAGTCGGCGGCGTCCTTCAGCCGGAAGTCGGCGCCCATGTCGACGACGAGGACGTCCGGGCCGAGCTGCTCGGCGACGGCGGCGGACTGCCCGTGCGGCAGCGCCAGGAAGACGACCTCGTGCCCGGCGAGCACCTCCGTCGTGGTCTCCTGGAGGACTCGGTCGGCGAGCGGGAAGAGGTGGGGCTGGAGCGCGCCCAGGCGCTGCCCCGCGTTCGAGTTGCCCGTCAGGGCGCCGATCTCCACCTCGGGGTGGCCGAGCAGCAGGCGCAGCACTTCGCCGCCCGCATATCCACTCGCTCCCGCCACTGCTGCGCGTACCGCCATGGAACCCTCCTCTTGGATGGCATGACTATACGTCGCTGTGCACGTTTATGCAACGAGTGGGGTGACCGGTGCCGGGCGGCCGTGGGAGGCGGTGCCCGCGGCTCAGCCGCGCTCCAGGCGTACGACGACGGGCGCACCGAAGGGGTCGCCGCTCTGCATGACCTCCACCTTTCCCGCGCCGATCCATTCGTCGGTGCCCGGGATCCGGTGGATCTCCTTCAGCCACAGCATCTGGTTCGAGGTCTTGCGGGCGCCGGTCGACAGGGGCAGCCGCTCGCGTTTGATCTTCACGCAGCGGTTGTCGCCGGTCAGGTACCAGTTGCCGTCGAGGAAGAGGCCGCCCTTTTCCTCGCCGACCGGGATCCGCAGCTCGCACCGGCCGGGGGCCGGGTCCTGGTCGGCCCACTTGGCGCCGTCCCAGCGCAGCCGGATGTGCTGCTCCTCCGGCTCGGGCTCGCCCTCGCCGTGGTTGAAGGAGTTGGCGCCGTACGCGCGCACTTCCCCGCCTTCGAGTGCGACGACCCGGCCCAGGCCCGCGCTGGGTTCGGGCGGGGTCGGCTCCTCGAAGCGGGCCTGCGGCGTGTCCACCGGTTTCCAGGACGTGCCGTCCCAGTGTGTGGAGGCGGGCTGGGCGTACGGCTCGCCGTGCACGGTCTCGGTGCCGGGCCCGGTGGAGCGGCTGCCGACCGCCCAGACGTCGTCGGGGCCCGCGACGGCCAGGTCGCCCACCGCGTACGGGAGCCGGGTCGTGGTCCAGCGCGTGCCGTCCCAGTGGGCGGCGGTCCGCTCGCCGGTGAGCGTCCAGATGTCGTCGGGGGACGTGGCGTCGAGGTCGCCCGCCGCTCCGGGCGGCGGGTTCGGCACCGGGGACCAGCGGGCGCCGTCCCACTGGGCCCACTTGACCGCCGCCGCGTCCGCCTGCGGAACGCCTTCCTGGCGCGGCATCGACCGCATCCACAGGCCCTTGTCGCCGATCTCTTCGAGCATCGGCGGGTAGCCCTCACCTGCGCCGAGCGCGTCGGGCAGGGGCTCGCGGCGCCACCGCTCGCCGTCGTAGTGCAGGAGCAGGGGCGCGTAGCTGCCGTCGTTCTCTGCGCCGGCGGCCCAGATGTCGTCCTCGGCGAGGACCGCGACGTCGGTCAGTTCGCCGTTGAAGTCCGCGATGTGCTCGAACTTCCAGGACAGTTCAGCCTTTTGGGCCTTCGACGGGGCCGGCGCCTTCGCCTGCCCGCCGGGCGCCCCGCACCCCGCGACGGCGAGCAAGGAAGCCACGAATGCGGCACACACCGCCGCCCCTCGGCGCCGGACCCGCGCTGCACCCATGACCGCTCCCCCTTTGTCGCCCGCCGGCCCGCCCGGCGCGCGGGCAGCGTACCCGGAGGTGCGGCGCTTGCCTTGGAGTGCGCTCCAGGTCATACCGTCGAGCACGTACGGCACCGGCGCCATCACACGCGCACGGCACCCGCACCATCACAGGAGGCAGCACCCCATGTCGAACCTTCCCACTCGCCGCCTGGGCGCGCTCACCGTCTCCGCGCAGGGCCTCGGCTGCATGGGCATGAGCCACGGCTTCGGCCCGTCCGACGACGAGCAGTCGATCGGCACGATCCACCGCGCCCTCGACCTCGGTGTCACCCTGCTCGACACCTCGGACTTCTACGGGTCCGGGCACAACGAGGAGCTGATCGGCCGCGCCCTCGCCGCGCCGGGACGCCGCGAACAGGCCGTCATCGCCACGAAGTTCGGCTTCGCCAACAAGCTCGGCGAGCCCACCGAGATCCGCGGCGACGCCGCCTACGTACGCCAGGCCTGCGAGGCCTCGCTGCGCCGGCTCGGCGTCGACCACATCGACCTGTACTACCTGCACCGCGTCGACCAGGACGTGCCCATCGAGGAGACCGTGGGCGCCATGGCGGAGCTGGTGAAGGAGGGCAAGGTGCGCCACCTGGGCCTCTCGGAGGCGGGTGCGGACACGCTGCGCAAGGCGTACGCGACGCATCCGATCGCTGCGCTGCAGAGCGAGTTCTCGCTGTGGACGCGCGACCTGGAGGCGGAGATCCTGCCGGTGTGCCGGGAGCTGGGCATCGGGCTCGTGCCGTTCTCGCCGCTGGGGCGGGGCTTCCTCACCGGTGCCTACAAGTCGACGGAGCAGTTCAAGGAGGGCGATCTGCGCCGCTCCCAGCCGCGCTTCACGGACGGGAACCTGGAGCGCAACCTCGCGATCGTCGCGCGCCTTGAGGAGCTGGCGGCCCAGAAGGGCGTCACGGCGGGGCAGTTGGCGCTCGCCTGGGTGCAGCACCAGGGCGACGACGTGGTGCCGATCCCCGGCACGCGCCGCCAGAAGTACCTGGAGGAGAACGTGGCGGCGGCGACGCTGGAGCTGTCGGCGGACGAGCTGGCCGCGATCGACGCGGCGGCTCCGGCGGGCGAGGTGGCCGGTGACCGCTATGACGCGGGCAGCATGAAGTTCGTGAACGGCTGAGCGGGTGGCTCACGTCCTGTGGCTGGGCGGCGCGCCCGGCGCCGGCAAGTCGACGGTCGCCGAGCGCCTCGCGCGGCGGCACGGCCTGCGTAGATACCACGCCGATACGCGCACGTGGGCCCACCGCGACCGGGCGCTCGCCGCGCACGACGAGGCTGCCGCCCGCTTCGAGACCCTGCCGCCCGACGAACGCTGGGCGAGACCCGTGGACGAACTCCTCGCGATGTCACTGCACCGCGAGCGCGGCCCGATGGTCGTCGACGACGTACGGGCGTTGCCCCCTGCCCCACTGGCGGTGGCCGAGGGCACGACGGTCACGCCCGGTGTCGCCCGGGCCCTCCCCGGCCGGGCCGCACTGTGGCTGCTGCCGACCCCCGAGCTGCTCGAAAAGCGGCTCGCGGAGCGCGAGTTGGGCCCCGGTCCGCTGGCCCTGTACCGCCGCCTGGCCCAGGAGATCGCGGAGGAGGTACGGGAGTCCGGCGCGCCCTTCCTGAGCGTCGACGGCACCACGGACACCACGGAGGAGGTCGCCCGCCTCTGGGCCGCCCCGCTCGCCGAGGGCCCGCACGCGGCGACGCCCGACGAGCGGCGCGCGCTGCTCCGCGAGGCCAACGAGGCCGTGGTCGCCCAGATCGCGGGGTACTTCCGCCGTCCGTGGGCGCGCGGTGAGCCGGGCGAGAAGGCGTTCTCCTGCGAGTGCGGGGACACCGGCTGTACCGCGAGGGTGACGCGCGCGGCGACGGGGCTTCCGGCTGCTCCCCTCCTTGCCGCCGGGCACCGCGCGCGCCAACTCCCCTCGGGGGCAGGCGGGTTCAGCCCTTCTTGATCCTCAGGAACGTCACCGAGTTCCCCGGAAACGTGTACGTGAACCTGTCGGCGACGCCGTCGAAGGTGGACGTCACCGGTTTCACGGGACGGTCGGTCGCCGTGTTCTCGGCGTCGGGCGCCGCGCTCAGCGTCGTCACCGCCGCCGAGTCCGCGACGTCGGCGCCGCCGAGGTCGACCTTCGTACGGGCCGCGGAGTCCTGCGCGTTGACGACCTTGACGATCAGGTCGCCGGTCTTCTTGTCCTCGGTGACGACCTGACGGAACGGCTCGGCCGGCTTGTCGTCCTTGAAGGAGCCCCACTCCTGGCCGTCGAGGTACAGCGTCACCTGGCGGCCGCGCACCTTGATGTCGACGTCGTAGGCGCGGCCGGTCTCGATCGATCCCGCCTTGGACATGAGCGTCGACTTGCCGCCGTTCACGGCCTGTTCGACGGCGGACTGCGTGTTGTTCCAGCCGCCCAGGTTCCACCAGTAGTAGTTCCCGGTGTCCTTGACGCCGAAGGCGACGAGGAAGCCCTCCTTGCCGGACTTCTTGGTGGCCTTCACATGCAGGTCGTAGTTCTGCCAGCTCGGGTCGCCCGCCGTGACCAGGGTGTTCTCTGCGGCCTCGTCGGACTGCACGTACTGACCGTCCTGGACGCTCCAACTCCCGCTGCCTGTACCGGTCCACTGCGCCGCGTCACCGCTGAAGTCGTCGCTCAGCAGCGTCTTCCCGTCGGCGCCCGTGACCTTGACGTCGTCGTACGCGGCGCTGGTCGCCCAGGTGGAGAGCCCCACGGCGCCGGTGATCGGCTCCTGGGTCGACGGGGTGGCGGTGGCCTTCGAGGGGACGACGCGGTCGCCGACGTTGCGCATGAAGAGCTTCTGCACCTCGTAGTCGGCCGAACCCCATGACTTCTGGTCGTCGAACCAGATCATGTCGGGCTTCCACTGCACGGTGTCCGTGCGCGCGAACAGCGGGGCGTAAGAAGCGAGTTCGACCACGTCCGCGTTGCGTTCGAGGCCCGTCATGTAGGAGGCCTCGGACATGGCGTTGGACCACTGGTTGCCGAGCGAGGCGTACTCGCCGAGGAAGACCTTGGGGCCCTGCCGGTCGTAGGAGTCGTAGCGGTCGTTGTTCTGGAGGAACCACTGCGGGCTGTTGTAGTAGTGCTCGTCGACCATGTCGACCTTGGTGTCCTTGTTCAGCTTCCAGGCCTCGTCGAAGACCGAACCGCTGTCGTCCGGACCCGAGTTGGAGATGATCGTGACGTCCGGGTACTTGGCCTCGATGGCGGCGCGGAACTGCTTGAAGCGCGCGAAGAACTCCTTCGGCAGGTTCTCCTCGTTGCCGACTTCGAGGTGCGTGAGGTGGAACGGCTTCGGGTGGCCCATCTCGGCGCGGAGCTTGCCCCACTTGCTGCTCGTCGGGCCGTTGGCGAACTCGATGAGGTCGAGCGTGTCCTGGATGTGCCGCTTCAGGAGCGCGTCGTCGTCGGTGGCCTTGTTCTGGCCGCAGCCGGTGACGAGGGCCGGGACGACGGGCAGCGGCATCGCGCCGATGTCCTCGGCGAACTGGAAGTACTCGTAGTAACCGAGGCCGTAACTCTGGTTGTAGCCCCAGAAGTTGGAGTTGGTGGCGCGCTGCTCGACCGGGCCGACCGTGTCCTTCCACTGGTACGAACGCTTGCGCTCGTAGCCGGAGGCCTCGTCGTACCCCTTCATGGAGCCGGTGTTGACGAGGCAGCCACCGGGGAAGCGCACGAAGCCGGGCTTGAGGTCGGCGACCTTCTGGGCGAGGTCCTTGCGCAGGCCGTTCTGGCGTCCCTTGTAGGTGTCGCGCGGGAACAGCGACACCATGTCGAGCGCGGCGTCCTTGGTGGTGGCGACGGAGAGGCGGCCCGTGGTGGTGTCCTGGCGCGGCGTGAACGTCGCCTTGTACTGGGCCCAGCCGCCGCGCGTCCGTAGCTTGCGCGGCGTGGCGAGGGCGCCGTCGGCGTCGCCGAGGGTCACGGTGAGCTCGGAGTCGCCGCGTGCCCAGACCGAGAAGTCGTACGTGGCGCCCTTCTTGAGGGTGTAGCCGGTGCCGTATCCGGAGTTGGTGGCGCTCGAACCGGCTGACAGGGAGAGGTAGTTGCGGTTGCGGGCGTTCAGCCGCCCGTCGTCGTCGGCGACCTTCGCCGTGCCGCTCGCCTTCCAGGCGGTGAGCGGGGTGTACGCGGCGTTGTCGGCGGTGGAGTACTCGAAGGATCTGTTCTGTACGAGCTCGGCGTAGAGCCCGCCGTCGGCGGCCCGGTTGATGTCCTCGAAGAAGACGCCGTACATCGTGTCGTCGATGGCCGCGCCCGAACGGCTCGGGTCGACGGTGACGGAGTAGTCGGTGGGGTCGGCCTTCGTATCGGCGCCGGCGGCTCTCACATCGGCCCCGGCGGCCGATGACGGCAGTACGGCCGTGCCCACCAGCAGGGAGCCCACCGCCGCCCCGAGCCCCAGTCTCCAGCCTCTGCGTCGTCCACGCGTCATGCGCACTCCCTCGGATTGTTCGGGATTTCGTACGGCGTCCTAAACTGCGAACGGCAACATAGGAAGCAGCGGTACGCGCGTCAACGGTTCGCGCAGAGGTGAGCGGGAGTGGTGTGCGTGACGAGTGAACTCTGGCCGGTTTCCGACGTGCTGGCGTTCCTGGCGGGGCGCTGGCGGGTCGAGCGGACGGTGCGGGATCTCGCGGCGGACGCGACGGGGACGTTCAGCGGGACAACCGGCTTCACGGCCGAAGGGGACGGCCTGCTGCACTTCGAGTCCGGGACGTTCGAGTGGCACGGGGTCGCCCGGCCCGCCGAGCGCACGCTCCGCTACCTGCCGGGCGAGGAGGCCGGTACCGCAGTCGTGCACTTCTCCGACGGACGGTTCTTCCACGACCTGGACCTGCGGACCGGCCACCACGTCGCCGACCACCCGTGCTCGGCCGATCTCTACCGTGGCGAGTTCACCGTGTACGACGCGGATCGGTGGCGGACCGTGTGGCGCGTAAAGGGGCCCGCCAAGGATCTGCTGCTCACGACGGACTACCGCCGCGAGGGCCCGCTTTAGACGAAGTACAACGCCATCCACTGGTCCGGGTGCTCCAAGGGCTTGAAGCCCACCTCCTCGTACACGCCGTGCGCGTCCTGCGTCGCCAGGAGGACGCGGCGGATGCCCAGTGGCTTCAGGTGGTCGCGGACCGCCGTCACCATCGCCTTGCCGATGCCCTTGCCGCGTACCGAGCGGTCGACGTACACGTCGCAGAGCCAGGCGAACGTGGCCTCGTCCGTGACCACGCGCGCGTAGGCGACCTGTTCGCCCGAAGCGGCGTCGTACACACCGAAGTTGAGGGAGCCGACGAGCGCCTTGTCCTGCTGGGCGCGCGGGCGGCCGAGTGCCCAGTACGCGTCCTCGGAGAGCCACGCGTGGACGCGGTCGGTGTCGATGCGGGCGGGGTCCGTGGATATCTCGTAGCCGTCGGGCAGTGGGCTGTTCATGCGGGGATCCTCACAGGTCGGACGCGGGTGCGTCGAGCGGATTCGGGGGCAGGAGCTCCGCGCAGGCCGTCTTCAGGCGGCGTACGCCCTCGGTGATCTCGGCGCTCGTCGCGACGCCCACGAAGCTCAGCCGGATGTGCGGCGCCGGGGGTTCGGCCGAGAAGTACGGGCGGCCGGGGGCCACCGCGACGCCCGCGCGCAGGGCGCCCGCGACCAGCGCCGTCTCGTCGCTGCCCTCCGGCAGCCGCAGCCACAGGTGGTAGCCGCCGGCCGGGATGTGCGTGAGGTCGAGCGCGGGGAGCTCCGTGGTGATCGCGGCCGCCAGGATGTCGCGGCGCCCCCTCAACTCCCCGGCCAGGGTGCGCAGATGGCGCGGCCAGGCCGGGGAGCCGACGAGTTCGAGCGTGGCCTCCTGGAGGGGCCGCGGGACGAAGAGGTGGTCGACGACCTGGATCGCGCGCAGCCGTTCGAGGACGGGCCCGCGTGCGGCGAGGCAGCCGATGCGCAGGCTCGGCGACGTCGCCTTGGTGAGCGAGCAGACGTGCACGACGACGCCGTCGGGGTCGTCGGACGCGAGCGGCCGGGGCAGCGGTCCCGCGTCCTCGTGGACGAGGCGGCGCACGAAGTCGTCCTCGACGATGAACGCCCCGGCCTCCCGCGCGATCCGCAGCACCTCGGGGCGCCGGTCGGCGGAGAGCACCGCCCCCGTCGGGTTCTGGAACAGCGGCTGGCACACGAAGAGTCTGGCGCCGGTCACCCGGAAGGCCTGCGCGAGAAGTTCGGGGCGCACCCCGTCCCGGTCCACAGGGACCGGCACCGGCCGCAGGCCCGCCGCCCGCGCGATCGCCAACATGCCGGGATACGTGGGCGATTCGACGAGGACGGGGGCGCCGGGCGGCGCGAGTGCGCGCAGCGCGGTGGTGAGCGCCGACTGCCCGCCGAACGTGATCAGTACGTCCGAGGCGGAGACCGCCCCGCCGATGCCGCGCGCGAACCACTCACGCAGTTCGGGCAGGCCGTCGACGGGCGGCTTGGCCCAGGCCCCGGGGCGCCGTCCGGCGCGCGCGAGGGCGGCGGACATGGCGGCGCCCGGTTGCAGGACCGGGTGCAGATAGCCGGTGTTGAGCTCGATGACGCCGGGTGGCGGCGGCGAGAGCGTCACGAGGACGCCCGCCGCGTCGACCGCGCGCGGCACGACCTCCGTCGCCGCGTCGGCGCTCAGCGCGACCTCCTGCCAGGAGGTGTCGCCGACGGGCCCGGCCGAGGCCCGCGCCTCGGCCCGGTAGGCGCCGGCGCCGGGGCGGGTGACGACGAGGCCCTCGGCGGCGAGCCGGGCGAGCGCGCGGGAGACCGTCACCGGGCTCACCTTGAAGCGGTCGACGAGGACGCGGCTCGACGGCAGCTTTTCACCCGGCGAGTAGCGGTTCAGCTCGGATCGGAGCTGTTTCGCCAGTTCACCCACGCTGCTACTCTGTTGCATGAGTGCACAGAATAGCGCTATCGAGCCGGACCGGGTAGCAGTTGCCGAACGATCGGCCGCCGCGACGAGCGCCGCCACCGCAGCAGCCCCGCCCGCGCCCCCGGCCCGGCCGGGCAGGCTCGCCGGAACGCTGCTCGCCGCCATCGGCGTCACGTCCTTCTCGCTCACCTTCCCCGCCACGGCCTGGGGCCTCGAGGGCTTCGGCCCCTACTCGCTGATCAGCGTGCGCTGCGCCCTGGCCGCACTCGTCGCGGGCGCCTGCCTGCTGGCCCTGCGCGTCCGCGTCCCCGAGCGGCGGCACTGGGCGGGCCTCGCCGTCGTCGCCGCCGGAGTGGTGGTCGGCTTCCCGCTGCTCACCACGCTCGCGCTGGAGACGGCGACGACCGCGCACTCCGCGGTGGTCGTCGGCCTGCTGCCGCTGACCACGGCCGTCTTCTCGTCGATACGCACCGGGACCCGGCCCTCGCGCACGTTCTGGATCGCCGCGTGCGTGGGCGCGGCCGCGGTCATCGCCTTCACGGTGCAGCAGAGCGGCGGCGCCCTCACCCGGGCCGACCTGTTCCTGTTCGGGGCGCTGCTGATCTGCGCGGCGGGCTACACCGAGGGCGGCCGGCTCGCGTCCGTACTGCCGGGCTGGCAGGTCATCGCGTGGGCGCTCGTCCTGTGCCTGCCCCTCGCCGTGGCGGGCGCGGCGATCTCCCTCCCGTACGAGCCGGTGCACCTGACCGGGCACGCCGTGGCGGGGCTGCTGTGGGTGGCGGTCGGCTCGCAGTTCCTCGGCCTGGTCGTCTGGTACAGGGGCATGGCGCTGATCGGTATCCCGAAGGCGAGCCAACTCCAGCTCGCGCAGCCGCTGTTGACCCTCGCCTGGTCGGTCGCCCTGCTCGGCGAGACGCTGCCGGTCGCGGCGCCCCTCACCGCGGTGGCGGTCCTGCTGTGCATCGCGGCCACCCAACGCGCGCGTGGCTGAGGGCGGGTCCAAGTTCCGTGCGCCGCCGTACACTTGCCGCAACGCAACGGCACGTTACGGCACGTTGAGGAGGTCACTCCTGATGCGCGCAACCGTAGGGGACCAGCTCCTGGTGCACGGCCGGATCGTCGGGCAGCACGACCGGGTGGCACAGATCATCGAAGTGCTCGGCGCGGACGGCGATCCACCGTTCCGCGTGCGGTTCGAGGACGGCCACGAGGCGATCATGTCGCCGGGCCCGGACGCGGTCGTCCGGCACCCGGCCACAAAGAAGGCCTGACTCGGGCGTAGCGCCTGTCGGTCAGCTGTAGTGGTCCGCCACCACGCGGGCCATCGCGCCGTTCCTGTCCTGCCCGACCTCCTTGGCCGAGAAGTAGACGTGCCCGCGCACCTCCGGGAAGCGATCCGCGTACGTGAGGTGGCGGGACAGCTCGGCGGGGTCCTGCCAGGCGGCGGGCTGCGCCGGATCGCCCGCCTTGTAGAGCGCCTCGCCTATGTAGAGGCGCACGCCCGTGCCCCGTACGACCCGGGCCCACCACGGCACGAGCTTCGCGTAGTCGGCGGCCGCGAAGCCGATGTTCCAGTACACCTGCGGCACCACGTAGTCGATCCACCGCTCGCGCACCCACTTACGGGTGTCCGCGTGCAGGTCGTCGTAGGTCTGCACACCGGCCGTGGTGTCCGAACCCTTCGGATCGGTGGCCTTGTTGCGCCACACCCCGAAGGGGCTGATGCCGAACCGGGTCCGCGGCCGGGTCTTCCTGATGCGCGCCGCCATCTCCCGGATCAGCCGGTCGATGTTGTCGCGGCGCCAGGCCGCCCGGTCCGGGAAGCCGCCGCCGTACGTGGCGTAGGCCGCATCGTCGTCGAAGGTCTGTCCCGCGACGGGATACGGGTAGAAGTAGTCGTCGAAGTGCACGGCGTCGACGGGGTACTTCTCGACCGCGTCCAGCATCGCGTCCACGACGAAACGGCGGACCTCCGGCAGACCGGGGTTGTAGTAGAGCTTGCCGCCGTAGGGGACCACCCACTCGGGATGCAGGCGGGCCGGGTGCGTGGGGATCAGCCGACTCGGGTCCGTGTGGTTGGCGATCCGGTACGGGTTGCACCAGGCGTGCAGCTCCAGGCCCCGCGCGTGCGCCTCCGCCACCGCCGTGCCCAGCGGGTCCCAGCCGGGGTCCTGCCCCTGCGTTCCGGTGAGGACGGCGGACCACGGTTCGTGATCGGACGGCCACAGGGCGTCGGCGGTCGGCCGGATCTGGAAGATCACGGCGTTGAGCCGGCGGCGAACGGCCGTGTCCAGGTGCGCGATCAGTTCGGCGCGCTGCTCGGCGGCGCTCAGACCCGCCCGCGAGGGCCAGTCCCGGTTGGCCACCGTGGCCAGCCACATGCCCCGCAGCTCCCGCCGCAGCGGCCGCGCGGGCGCCGAGGCGGCCGCGTCCGCCGCCGTCGCCGCGGTCAGCGCGAGGACCGCCCCGAGCGTGAAACCGCGCCGCGAAATACGTGAGATACGTCCCATAGGTTCCCCCCAACCTCGTGTGACACGGTGTTGACGGCATGAACAGCCGTTAACCCGGGCTCCACCCCACTCATGTCTACGGGGTAACGTGCGGATCCGGAAGCCCCCGGAGAGACACGCTGCACCTGGCGTCGATGATCCCCGGAAGAAGAGCGAAAGGCACGAGGTGACGGACCCCTTGAGTGACATCCAACGCGTCGGCGTGGTGGGTTGCGGCCAGATGGGCGCCGGAATCGCGGAGGTCTGCGCCCGTGCGGGACTCGACGTGAAGGTGGCCGAGACCACCGGCGAGGCCCTGGAGTACGGGCGCACGCGACTGCTGAGCTCCCTCTCGAAGGCGGCCTCGCGCGGCAAGATCACCGAGGAGGAGCTGGCCGAGACGCAGGAGCGCCTCACGTTCACCACGGACCTGGGCGAGTTCTCCGACCGTGACCTCGTCATCGAGGCGGTCGTCGAGAACGAGCAGGTGAAGACGGAGATCTTCCAGGTCCTCGACCAGGTCGTGACCCGGTCCGACGCGATCCTGGCGTCGAACACCTCCTCCATCCCGCTGGTGAAGCTGGCGGTGGCGACGTCCCGCCCGGACCACGTGGTCGGCATCCACTTCTTCAACCCGGCGCCGGTGCAGAAGCTCGTCGAGCTGATCCCGGCGCTCACCACGTCCGAGGGCACGATCAGCCGCGCCCAGGTCATGGTGGAGAAGGTCCTCGGCAAGCACGCGATCCGTGCCCAGGACCGCTCGGGCTTCGTGGTGAACGCGCTGCTCGTGCCGTATCTGCTCTCCTCCATCCGGATGTTCGAGTCGGGCATCGCGAGCCGCGAGGACATCGACAACGGGATGGAGCTCGGCTGCGCCCACCCGATGGGCCCGCTCAAGCTCTCCGACCTGATCGGCCTCGACACCATCGTCTCCATCGCGGACTCGATGTACGACGAGTACAAGGAGCCGCTGTACGCCGCTCCCCCGCTGCTGCAGCGGATGGTCGACGCGGGCCGGCTCGGCCGCAAGAGCGGTTCGGGCTTCTACACCTACGCCTGACCACGCAGCGTAATCCGCGAGTGGGCCCTGTGTTCGTCGGAACACAGGGCCCACTGCGTTCGCACGGGGAGTGCGCGACTGACCCGCATATGCCGCTCGCACACGCTCCCGCCGCGCCCACCAGGCGAGTTGACTTCCGGTCTGTACATCAGTGAAGACACGACTGATGCCGCGATCGAGGAAGGAGCCAACTCGTGACCACCGACCCGGATAATCCCGTGGTCCCGGAAGAACTCGCAGAGTTACGACGGGTTTTCGAGGTTCAACTGACCCGCATCGACGGTCAACTGGCCCTGCACACACACCGCGACGACCAGACCGCCAAGGATCAGGACGACCTCAGCACCCGGCTCAGCGCGCTCGAGAACACCCGCTGGCCGCTGCCCACGGTGGCCGCACTGACCTCGGTCGGCGCGCTGGCCATCACGGTGTGGCAGGCCCTCGGCCACTAGCCTCCGAAGGCTAGCCGAGGTTTTGGTGGTGCAGGAGAAGTAGTGCCGCCGCCATGTTGGCGGCCGGGACCTCTCCGCGAGCGATCATGTCGGGGACGAGTTTGAGCGGGACCCATTCCCTGCGGTCCGACTCGAAATCGTCCTGGGGGTGGCCGATGTACGTTCCCTCGTCGGTCCAGTAGATGTGGTGCCGGGCGTCCGTGAGGCCGTTGGACGGTTCGACGCTCATCAGGTGCCGCAGCGGTCCCGGCCGCCAGCCGGTCTCCTCCTCCAATTCCCTTGCCGCCGCGTACGCGATGTCCTCCCCGTCCTCGACGACACCCGCGGCGAGTTCCCAGCCCCAGCTGTCGGTGATGAAGCGGTGCCGCCACAGCAGGAGCACTTCGTGCGCCTCATTGACGATCGTGGCGACGGCCACGGGGCGCAGCCGTATCACGAAGTGATCGAGGTGCCGGCCGTCCGGCAGAGCGACGTCTGCCAGGTTGACGCTGAACCATCGGTTTGCATACACAGTTTGTTCGTTCTGTTTCGTCCACTGCACGGTTCTGCCACCTTCCGCCGAGTTGCTGGCAATATCGCAGCAGTGGCGTCCGCGGGCTCCCCGCGTAAAGGCTCACAGTGGTACGCGCAACGCTCCATCGATGAGTTCGGCGGCCTCGGCCGTACCTGCGCATGCGCTGCGCACGAGGTGTTCGCGGACGGCCCGGAGTCTGTCGCGCAAGCGCTGCGACTCCATGCCCCGAGCGGTCTCGGCCATTTCCACGGCGGTGGCCACGGCCTGTTCCGCGTTCCCCTGTCTGAGCTGGATCTGGCTGAGCACGGCGAGCCGGTGCACCCGGCCCCGATCGTGCGCGGGAGTGTGCACCGCCTCCTGCGCGTGCTCCTTGGCGGCCGCGTAGTCCCCGAGACTCAACAGCGCCTCCGCCACCTGTACGTTGACGAATCCCGGCTGCACGTAACCCGTCTCGTCCGGCTCGTGCCCGCGCCGGATGCGATCGGCGGCGGACTCGGCACGCCGGATGCACTCCAGGGCGCTCGTGCCGTCACCGAGGTGTGCGTACGCCTTCGCCTGCATCGCGTACAGATCGGAGGCGAGCGCGGGCGTGATGTGCCGCCCCGCGGCGCGCAGCGCGGCCTCCGCGAAGGCGACGGCCTGCCGGTGGTCGCGCATGTGCAGCGACTGGTTCACGAGCAGTGCGATGACATACGCGCCGAGCCCCCTGTCGCCGCTGGCCTTCGCGAGCCGCAGCGCCTGGTGGAAATAGCGCTGCGCGAGCCCGTGCGCATCGGAGTCGTACGCGCAGATGCCCGCGATGGCCACCAACCCGCCCGTGGCGCGGTGCAGTTGGCGTCCTGTGTCGTCGGTGTAGCTGCCGCGCAGCAGGGGCGCCGCCTCGGTGTTGAGGAAGCCGACGATGCGGCTGCGCGTCGCGATGCCGCCCGCCTTGCGGTACATCTGCTCGTAGTGGGCGCGGGCCGAGCGCATCATCTCCAGGTCGGCGACGCTGACCGGGTGGCGGCCGCCGCGCGAGACGTCGTTGTCCTCGGGCGGGTTCTCCCACTCCCACACCGGCATCACCGCCGGCGTGCCGGTGACGGCGGGCGCGTCCAGGATGTGCCGGCGCTGCTGCTCGTCGGAGCGCCACAGAGCGGTGGCCCGCTCCACGAAGCCGGACAACGTCGTCACGTGCGCGGTGGCGGGCTCGCAGGAGATGCCGAGGCCGATGTCGTCGAGAGTGACGTGCCGCTGGAGCCGCGCCGCCAGCACCTCGCAGATCAGGTCGGGCACCTGGCCGCGCGGCCGCTGGCCCTTCAGCCAGCGGGCTACCGCCGTGTGTTCGTAGCGGAGGGCGAGGCCACGCGCCTTGCCCACCTGGTTCACATGAGCCGCGAGTCCCGCATGGGAAATCCCGGCCTCGTCGAGAATCGCGTCGAGCAGGGTGTTGGGCTGCATCGAGAGCCTCCGTCGCCCGGCATTGGCCCGGTGCCGCCAGCCTAGTCGAGCAGCGTTCACACGGGGTGTGATCGGAATGCCCAAGTCCGTGGCGTGTGCGCGCTGTTGTGGCTGGTTGGCACCCGCTTGACTGAACTGCCTCGCAAGAGGCCGGCCGGGCCGTCGGCTCCCCCTCGTACAGCGCGGCGGCCCGAACCCCGCGTCGTCCGCCCGCTCGCCTGCCCGACACACTCCGCGACGGGCGGACGACGCGGCCCCCGGCCTCGTACCCTCGGGCCCGCGTACGGTGGTGAACGGCCGGGAGGTCAGAGCACCTTGTGGGCGGCGCGCACGACGGGTCCGCTGTGCTGGGCGGGCACCCGGCTCCGGTCGTTGCGCAGCACGAGCAGCGCGGCGTCGTCGCAGAGCCGGCCGTCGACGTGGCACAGGAGACGGCTGTAGACGGCGTGGATGACGGCCTGGGGTGTGATGGGGCCGCGGCGCAGGGCCCCGTCGAGCGTGGAGCGCAGCGGGAAGAACCGGCCGCGGTGATCGCGGGCGTCCTCGATGCCGTCGGTGTGCAGCAGGAGCCCCTCGCCGGGCCTGATCCGCCCGCAGCGCACGGCCGGCAGCTCGGCGGGCAGCGGGAACGGGCCGAGCGGCGGCATCGGATCGCCGCCGCTCATCGGCTCCACGCAGCGCACGGCTCCGGGACGCAGCAGATACGGCCACGGGTGACCGCAGTTGAGGGCGTGCACCGCGCCGTCCCGCCGGATCTCCAGGAGCAGCACCGTCACGAACTCCTCCGCGACCGGGTTCTCCGGCTCCCCTCCCCCGGCGGCGGGATGCTCCTCCCGGGCGCGCTGACGCAGGTAGCGGGCGTGCGCGCGCTCCAACCGCCGCAGCAGCGCCCCGAGTTCGTCCTCGTCGTGCGCGGCCTCGCGAAAGCTCCCGAGGACGGCGCCGACGGTGCCGAGCGCCGCGATCCCGTGCCCTCGTACGTCGCCCATGACCACGCGGACGCCGTGGTCGGTGGCGACGACGTCGTACAGGTCGCCGCCGATGCTGGCGCCGCGGTCGGCGGACAGCTGTCCTGCGGCGAGCGCGAGACCGTCGATCCGGGACGGCAGCGGGCGCAGCAGCGCGGACTGCGCGGCGTCCGCGACGGCCCGCGCCTCGCTCAACTCCCGCATCAGGGTGTGCCGCACGCGCAATATCAGCCCCGTGCCGACGGCGAAGAAGACGGCGCTCGTCGCGATCCGCGCACCTAAGCCGTCCAACTGCGCGAGCGGACAGACGAACTTGTACGTCATGGCGACCGCGCCCCACACGGTCGGCAGGCCCAGCATCAACGTGCGCCGGGCGCGCCTCGGTCCGAGTCCCGTGGGCGCCTTGGTCTTGATACGGATCATGCCGACGGCCCCCTAGGGTCTGTCGTTTGGATCAAGCCGGGCTCGCGGGGCCCGGCACGCACGCTCGCGGCGTTGTCGTCGGTCGCCGACGCTCCGCGTCGACTCCCTCCTCCGCCTTGCGATCGCACGCACCGGACCCCGCTCCCTGACCCGGCCTGATCCAAACGACAGACCCTGGGCCCACTGCAGCGCGCTCGCCGGTCGGCCCGGCGACCGCAACGATTCTGTCCACCGCCTGCCCGTTCGGGACCGGGTCATCGAGAATCCTCACCCGAATGAGTGAGGGGTGCACCCGGTCTCCCGGATGCACCCCTCAAGTGCGGCTTTGCGCGCTGTCACGCGCCGACGCCGTTGCGCGCCTGCGTAGTTCAGGCGCCGCGCAGCACCGCGCCCGTACGCTCGGCGGCGAGCGCCACCGCCGCGTCGCGGGCGGCCGACGCCTCGTCGGCCTTCAACGTGCGGTCGCCGGCCCGGAAGCCCAGCGCGTAGGCGAGCGACTTCTTGTCGTCGCCGAGCTGCTCCGCGCTCTCGTACACGTCGAACAGGCGGATGGACTCCAGGAGTTCACCCGCGCCCTCGCGCAGCGCCTTCTCGACCTCGGCGGCCGGAACCGTCTTGTCGACGACCAGCGCGACGTCCTGCGTGGCGACGGGGAACGTGGAGATCCGCGGCGCCTCGATCAGGCCGGTGCCGGCCCGCTCCAGGACGTCGAGGTCCAGCTCCGCCGCGCAGGTGCGCTCGGGCAGGCTCAGCGCCTTGACGACGCGCGGGTGCAGCTCACCGGCGTGGCCGACGAGCGTCTCCGTGCCGTCGATGTCGACGTACAGGGCGGCGCAGCGGCCGGGGTGCCACGGCTCGTGCCGGTCGGCGCGGACCGTGAGCTCCGCGTGCGCCTCGCGGGCGAGGGTGCGCGCGGCCTCGATGGCGTCGGCCCAGTCGGCCGGTCGGCCCTTGCCCCACCAGCCGGCCTGCTCGCGGGCGCCCGCGAGGACGACGGCGGCATGACGCGGCTGCGCGGGCAGCGCGGCGTTCAGACCGGCGATCTCCTCGTCGGTCGGGCGGCGGTCGACGGGGAGGCGGACCGGGGCGATCTCCTCGCCGGTCGGCCGGAACACCAGGCCGGTCTCGAAGAGCGCCAGGTCGTGGCTGCCGCGGCCGTCGTTGCGGCGCAGGGCGTTCAGCAGCCCCGGCAGCAGCGTCGTACGGAGCGCGGGCTCCTCGTCGTTGAGCGGGTTGATCAGCTTGACGACCTTGCGGCGGGCGTCGTCCGCCTCCAGGCCGAGCTGGTCGAAGACGCCCTCGCTCAGGAACGGGTAGTTGAGCGCCTCGACGTACCCGGCACCGGCCAGCGCGCGGCCGACACGGCGGTGCAGGCGCTGGCGCGCGGTCAGGCCACGGCCCGCCGGGGGCTTCGGCAGCGTGGAGGGCAGGTTCTCGTAGCCCTCCAGGCGGATGACCTCTTCGGCGAGGTCGTTCGGGTCCACGAGGTCGGGGCGCCAGGACGGCACGGTGACCGTCAGGACGTCCTGCCCGTACGCGTCGCAGCCGACCTGCTGGAGGCGGCGCACCACGGTCTCGCGGCCGTACGTCACGCCCGCCACCTTGTCCGGGTGGTCGGCCGGGACGGTGATGGTGTGCGGCCCGGACGGGGCGACCACCTCGGTGACACCCGGCTCGGCCTTGCCGCCCGCGAGCAGCACGAGCAGGTCGACGGCGCGCTGGGCGGCGGCGGACGCGGCCTCCGGGTCGACGCCGCGCTCGAAGCGCTTGGACGCCTCGGAGGACAGCTTGTGGCGGCGCGCGGTGCGGGCGATGGAGACGGCGTCGAAGTGCGCGGCCTCGATGACGACGTCGGTGGTACCGGCGTCCTCCGCGTGGTCCGCGATCTCCGTGTTGGCGCCGCCCATCACGCCGGCGAGGCCGATCGGGCCGCGCTCGTCGGTGATGACCAGGTCCTCGGCGTCGAGCTTGCGCTTGGTGCCGTCGAGGGTGGTGAGCTGCTCGCCCTGCTCGGCGCGGCGGACGCCGATCGCGCCCTGCACGAGGGAGCGGTCGTAGGCGTGCAGCGGCTGGCCGAGCTCCATCATCACGTAGTTCGTGACGTCGACGGCGAGCGAGATCGGGCGCATGCCGACCTTCTGCAGACGGCGCTGGAGCCAGATCGGGGAGCGGTAATCGGGCGACAGACCGGCGACGGTGCGCGCGGTGAAGCGGTCGCAGCCGAGACGGTCGGCGATCTGCACCGGGTAGCCGTCCGCGTTCGGCGTCGGCACGTCGAGGAGGGCCGGGTCGCGCAGCGGCAGACCGTAGGCGATGGCGGTCTCGCGGGCGACGCCGCGGATGGACAGGCAGTCGCCGCGGTTGGCGGTGACCGCGATGTCCAGCACCTCGTCGACCAGCTCGAGCAGCTCGATGGCGTCGGTGCCGACCTCGTGCTCCGGCGGCAGCACGATGATGCCGTGCGTGCCGTCGTCGCCCATGCCGAGCTCGTCGGTGGAGCAGATCATGCCGTGCGAGGTCTTGCCGTACGTCTTGCGCGCGGCGATCGCGAAGTCGCCGGGCAGCACGGCGCCCGGCAGGACCACGACGACCTTGTCGCCGACGGCGAAGTTCCGGGCGCCGCAGACGATCTCCTGCGGCTCACCGGTGCCGTTGGCCTGCCCGACGTCGACGGTGCAGAAGCGGATGGGCTTCTTGAAGCCCTCCAGCTCCTCGATGGTCTTGACCTGACCGACGACGAGGGGGCCCTTGAGGCCTGCGCCGAGCTGCTCGACCGTCTCGACCTCAAGGCCGGCGGACACGAGCTTGGCCTGTACGTCGCGGCCGGTCTCGGAGGCGGGGAGGTCGACGTACTCCCGCAGCCAGGAAAGCGGGATACGCATCAGATCTCCATCCCGAACGGCCGGGTGAAGCGGACGTCACCCTCGACCATGTCTCGCATGTCTTCGACGTTGTGGCGGAACATCAGCATCCGTTCGATGCCGAACCCGAAGGCGAATCCGCTGTACTTCTCGGGGTCCACACCGCAGGCGACGAGCACCTTCGGGTTGACCATGCCGCAGCCGCCCAGCTCGATCCAGCCCTCGGAGGAGCAGGTGCGGCAGGGGCGGTCGGCGTTGCCGACGGACTCGCCGCGGCACACGTAGCAGACCATGTCCATCTCGGCGGACGGCTCGGTGAACGGGAAGAAGTTCGGGCGCAGCCGCGTCTTCATCTCCTTGCCGAACAGTGCCTGGACCATGTGGTCGAGGGTGCCCTTGAGGTCCGCCATGGTGAGGCCCTCGTCGATGGCGATCAGCTCGACCTGGTTGAAGACGGGGGTGTGCGTGGCGTCCAGCTCGTCGGAGCGGTACACGCGGCCGGGGCAGATCACGTAGACCGGCGGCTCCCGGTCCAGCATCGAGCGGATCTGCACGGGCGAGGTGTGCGTACGCAGCACGAGCCCGGCCTCGGCATCATCCCCGGCGCCTCGCGCCTCTTGGGCGCCCTGGACGAAGAAGGTGTCCTGGGTGCCGCGGGCGGGGTGGTCCGGGCCGATGTTGAGCGCGTCGAAGTTGAACCACTCGGCCTCGATCTCCGGGCCCTCGGCGACCTCGTAGCCCATGGCCACGAAGACGTCCTCGATGCGCTCGGAGAGCGTGGTCAGCGGGTGCCGGGCGCCGGCCTGCGCGCGGTCGTGGGGCAGCGTGACATCCACGGCCTCCTCGACCAGGACGCGCGCGTCGCGCTCGGCCTCCAGCTCGGCCTGGCGGGCGGCGAGGCCCCGGCCGACGGCGGCGCGGGCCTGCCCGACGAGCTTGCCCGCCGCGGCCTTGGCCTGCGGCGGCAGCGCACCGATCTCGCGGTTGGCGAGCGCCAGCGGCGAGGTGCCGCCGGTGTGCGCGACCTTGGCCTCCTGGAGCGCCTCGAGCGAGTCCGCGGCGGCGAAGGCGTCGAGCGCCTCCTTCTGGACGCGCTCGATCTCTTCCGGTTTCAGTGCCTCGACCTCGACAGGGTCGTACGACTTGTTCGGTGCCGACATCTCTTCCCGTGCTTCCGATTGGCGTGGCTGATGGTCCCGCAGACGCGTTCGACGGCCGTCGAGTGGCGGGGACGCAAACGTGCCAAAGGACGAGTCTAACGGGGGTGAGGTGTGCGGATGCGCCCGTGGTGCCCGGCCGGTCAGCTGGTGAGATACGCCGGCGTCGCCACGGGCAACGTAAATCGGAACTCGGCGCCGCCGCCGGGCGCCCGGCCGACGGTGATCGACCCGCCGTGGGCCTCGACGATGCCCTTGACGATGTAGAGCCCGAGGCCCGTGCCGCCGCGCTTGCTGCCCCGCCAGAAGCGGGTGAAGACGCGGTTCATGGACTCCTCCGGGATGCCGGGGCCCTCGTCGCTCACGGTGACCGACGTGCCGGTGGGCCGGGTTGGCTCGACGTCAATGGTGACGGTTCCCTCGCCATGACGCACGGCGTTTTCCAGCAAGTTGCTCAGGACCTGGTCGACCTTGTCCGGGTCGGCCCACGGGTCGGGCAGCGGATGCTTGACGCGCAGCAGGAACCGGTCGGCCGACTGCCCCGCGGCGACGTGCGCCTGGATGTGCCGGGAGACGGCGGCCGCGATGTCGACGGGCTGCCGCCGCAGTTCGAGCCGCCCGGAGTCGATCCGGGAGATGTCGAGCAGCTCGGCGATGAGCCGGGTCACCCGGTTCGCATCGGCGTCGACCGTCTCCAGCATCAGCCGCTTCTGCTCGTCGGTGAAACGCTCCCACTTGGCGAGCAGCGTCGCGGTGAAGCCCTTCACCGAGGTCAGCGGGGAGCGCAGCTCGTGGGCGACGGTGGCGATCAGCTCGGCGTGGCTGCGTTCGGTACGCCGCCGGGCCTCGGTGTCCCGCAGCGACACGACGACGCGGCGCACGGGCCCCTTCGGCCGGACCCGTACGTAACGCGCGGTGACCAGGACCTCCCGGCCGCCCGGCAGCAGCAGGTTCCGCTCGGGCTGTCCGCCCCGGATGGCGAGGCCGCCGTACGGATCGGTGAGCTGCCACCAGCGCCGGCCCTCGAGGTCCTCCAACGGGAGGACCCGCTCCAGCGGCGCGTCCAGCGCGGTGCCCGCGCGGACCGCGGTGATGCGCTCCGCGGCGGCGTTGAAGCAGATGACGCGGCCGCGCTCGTCCGCGACGACGAGGCCGTCGGGCAGGTCGTCGGGGTGGATACCGAGAGCGGCGAGCTCGTCGGGCCCGGACGCGGCGGGACCGGCCAGTCCGCGCGATCCGCTGCCATTGACGACGCTCATCTCCCGCGCTCCCCCTCCCGGCGGTCGATCCGGAAGAGTCACCCTACTAGCCGGGAGTGACGGAACGGCACCCTCCGGGGGCACGCTGCGCACGCGCGGAGGCGTACAGGCAAACGGCGGCCGCCGTCGCGAGGTTGAGGCTCTCGGCCTTGCCGTGGATGGGCACGCGCACGACGGCGTCGGCGAGTGCGCGGGTCTCCTCCGGCAGGCCCCAGGCCTCGTTGCCGAACACCCAGGCGGTCGCGGCGCCCATGGTCCCCTGGTCCAGCTCGGCGTCGAGGTCGTCCTCGCCCGCTCCGTCGGCGGCGAGAATTCGAACGCCCGCCTCCTTGAGCCCGGCGACGGCCTCCTCGACGGGTACGCCCACGGCGACGGGCAAGTGGAAGAGCGAGCCGACGGAGGCCCGCACCGCCTTGGGGTTGTACAGGTCCACGGAGGCGTCGGTCAGCACGACGGCCTCAGCGCCCGCGGCGTCGGCGCACCGGAGCACGGTCCCGGCGTTCCCGGGGTCACGCACATGCGCGAGGACGGCGACGAGCTTGGGCCGCGCGGCGAGGATCTCCTCGAACGGCGTGTCCAGGAACCGGCACACCCCCACGAGGCCCTGCGGGGTGACGGTGGTGGAGATGTCGGCGATGACGTCCTCTTCGGCGAGGTGCACCCGGGCGCCCGCGTCCCTGGCCTCCCCGACGATGTCGGCGTAGCGCTCGGCGGCGTCCACGGTCGCGAACATCTCGACGAGCCCACCGTGCGCGGCGGCCTCCCGCACCGCCTGCGGCCCCTCGGCCAGGAACAGCCGCTCCTTCCCCCGGAAATTCCGCTTGGCCAGCCGCCGAGCGGCGCTCACGCGGGGCGACTTGGGGGAGATCAACTCGGGCGTTGCGACCATGCGGGGAACCTTCGGGATGGTGACGGGGTTGGGGCCTGCCCCACGGGCACGCGGCACCGGGGGCCGCCTTGCCCACCCTGCCGCCCCAGGCGGCAGATTGCCCAAGGCGGGAGCGGCACTATCAGCCCCGTGGCGGGTGGGCATTTCAAGCCCCTGCGGCGATTGAGCAGCGGGGTCCGGGGCGGAGCCCCGTGGCGTGGGGACGGACGCCCCGAACAACGTGGGACCCGCAAGCCACACGGCTTGCGGGTCCCACGTCACATACGGCTCAGCGGAGCGTTCACGCAGCCTTGGGCGCGTTCACGTCGGCCGGCAGCGCCTTCTGCGCAACCTCGACGAGGGCGGCGAACGCGTTGATGTCGTTCACGGCCAGCTCGGCCAGCATCTTGCGGTCCACCTCGATGTTGGCGGCCTTCAGACCCTGGATGAGGCGGTTGTACGTCATGCCGTTCTGGCGGGCAGCGGCGTTGATGCGCTGGATCCACAGCTGACGGAAGTCGCCCTTGCGCTTCTTGCGGTCGTTGTAGTTGTAGACGAGGGAGTGGGTGACCTGCTCCTTCGCCTTGCGGTACAGGCGCGAACGCTGACCGCGGTAGCCGCTGGCCTGCTCGAGGATCGCCCGACGCTTCTTGTGCGCGTTCACCGCGCGCTTGACGCGTGCCACTGTTAACTCCTTGTAGCGGGGCCGGGGTTGTTGTCACCCGGCCCGAATTCGAATGGGTCCCGGTCTAGCCGACGTACAGGGCGTGAAGACGCCCGTACATCACTTGCCGAGAAGCTTCTTGATCTTCGCGGCGTCGCCCGGGGCCATCTCGGCGTTGCCGGTGAGGCGACGCGTCACGCGGGACGACTTGTGCTCGAGCAGGTGGCGCTTGCCGGCGCGCTCGCGCATCACCTTGCCGGAGCCGGTGATCTTGAAGCGCTTGCTGGCACCGCTGTGCGACTTGTTCTTCGGCATGGCGCCGTTCTCTCCTCGTCAGTGGCGCTCCCGGCCGGTCCGTGCGTGGCGCGAACCGGCCGTGATGGAACGTCAGTTGTGTCAGTTGGTATCCGTGGCGCACGGGCTGTGCGCGGCACGGATCATGCCTCGGCCGGAGCCTCGGCGGGGGTTTCCGCGGGTGCCTCGGCGACGTCCTCGTCGGCCTGGTCCTCGGCAACGTTCTGCGACTTGCCGGGGTTGGCCTTCGCGTCGGCCTTACGGGCGGCCTGCGCCTCGCGGGCCTCGGCCATCGCCTCGGTCTTCTTCTTGTGCGGACCGAGGACCATGATCATGTTTCGGCCGTCCTGCTTCGGGTTCGACTCGATGAACCCGAGGTCCTGGACGTCGTTCGCGAGACGCTGCAGCAGCCGGAAGCCGAGCTCCGGACGGGACTGCTCGCGACCACGGAACATGATCGTGATCTTGACCTTGTCGCCCTGCTTGAGGAACCGGACGACGTGACCCTTCTTGGTGTCATAGTCGTGCGGGTCGATCTTCGGCCGGAGCTTCATCTCCTTGATGACCGTGTGCGCCTGGTTCTTGCGCGCCTCACGGGCCTTCATGGCCGACTCGTACTTGAACTTCCCGTAGTCCATGAGCTTGCATACGGGCGGACGGGCGTTCGCCGCCACCTCGACCAGGTCGAGGTCGTACTCCTGAGCAAGCTCAAGGGCCTTGGCAAGCGGAACAATCCCGACCTGCTCGCCGCTGGGACCGACAAGTCGCACTTCGGGAACGCGAATCCGGTCGTTGATGCGGGGCTCGGCGCTGATGGATCCTCCTCGGTAGCACCACACGACGGCCTGGCGGACCGCCGCGTACGTTTTGACGTAAGTACCAACCGCGCCGAAACACAAAAAATGCCCCGGACGGTACACAGGCAGGGCTCCAAGAATTACCGGAGCACCACCACGGTGGACCGCGGGGCGCAGACTCGGACGGTTCCGTCGTCCGTACGGAACGACGGTGACCGTCTGACCGGTGACCCACCGCCCTGGTCGGGCGGTCAGGTGGGAGATCGGAGCCTCCACTTGTGGGCCGGTCACTTCATCCGCGAGGACGTGTGTCCGGCCGGTCGTTACACAAGGTTAGCAGGACTTGGGGGGTGCGCCCAATCGGGTGCGCGCGACATATCGTGGGGCCCATGAGTGACGCGACCCCCGCAACCGACAACCCCGACTACGACGCGCTGACCCGCGACATCGCCGAGGTGCCCGCCGTAGAAGTCATCGTGACGGTCGCGGTGAACCTGATGAGCGCCGCCGCGGTGAAGCTCGGCCTCACCGAGGAGGGCGACGCCCACAAGGACCTCGACGAGGCGCGGAAGCTGATCCACGCCCTGGCCGGCCTGCTCGACGGCAGCGCCACGGAGATCAGCTCCTTCCACGCCGCCCCGCTGAAGGACGGCCTGAAGTCGCTGCAGCTCGCGTTCCGCGAGGCCTCGGTCGTACCGGACGAGCCGGGCAAGGGCCCGGGCGAGAAGTACACGGGCGCCGTGTACGGCTGAACATCAAAGGGCTACGTACTACGTACGTAGCCGAAATCACTGACGTACGTAGAGGGGCTCGCCCGGCGGCGTCGCCTCGGTCGGCAGGAGCGCCAGATCGAGGCCGCGCACCAGGCGGGCCCTCAGTGTTTCGTCGGCGGCGATGCGGCCGGCGAGGGCCTGGGCCGTGGCCTGGACGTCGGCGTCCGCGTCGAGGACCAGGGCCAGGGTGCCGTCCGCCTGGCCGGGACCCAGGTAGGCGCGGGCCACGGCCGGCTCGGCGGCGACCGCCGTGCGCGCGGCCTCCCTGACGGCGGGGTCGGCGAGCGGGTCGGCGTCGGTGCGGCCCTCCGCGAGGGCGTACAGGGCCGGGCCCGTCAGCTCGTACGGGACGGGTCCCGCGACGTCGAGGACGACGGTGTCGGCCTTCTCGTGGGCGGCGGCCTGGAGCGCCTGGTGCAGCGGGACGGCCACCGGGCGGGCCTCGGGGTCCCACAGGGCGAGCGACTCGGTCGAGGTGAAAGCGGGGAGCGCCTTGCGGCCCGCCGCCTTCAGGGTCGGGACCGCCATGTCGCTCGTCTTCTCGCGGCGAAGCCCGTTCTCGTCCTCCTCCACCTCGCCGAGCACCGCGACGATCGGGACGAGCAGCCGGGTGTCCTTGAGCGCCGCAAGGACCGGGCCGTGGGCCGTGCGGTCCCGCGACCACGCGGCCAGGGCCTCGGTCAGGTGCGGGTCCGCCGTACCGTCGTCGTCGGAGAAGCCGGGGTCGGGAATGTTCTTGTTCGCCACGTTCACCGAGCCTACCGAGCGGCCGGGGACGGATTCTCAGCGGACCCTGAGCCGCGACTCATGGTCCGCACAGGGTGGCCGCGGAGCATCGCGGCATGTCCCACCGCTCCCGTCCGTCCCGTCCGGCCCTTCGGCGACCCCGCGTCTACGCCGCCGTCACCTCGGTGGTGCTCGCCGCCGCGATCGCCGGCACTACGGTCTATGCGCAGACGCAGCCGCACACCGCGGCCGCCCTCGTCTCGCACGCCGCCTCGGCGTCGAAGGAGAGTGCAACCGTGGACAGGGACGCCGAGCTGGCCGAGGCGGTGAAGGCGGCCGCTCAGGGGCACGAGGGCGAGGTCTCCGTCACCGTCCTGAACGAGACCGACGGGACGAGCGCCTCGTACGCGTCGGGGGACGGAACGTACGACACCGCGAGCATCGTGAAGGTCGACGTGCTCGCCACGCTGCTGCTGCGGGCACAGGACGAGGGGCGGGCGCTGACCGCGCAGGAGCGGACGTACGCCACCGCGATGATCGAGAGCAGCGACAACGACGCGACGACCGCGCTCTGGAACGAGCTGGACGGGGCCGACGGGCTCGACGCGGCGAACGAGCGGCTCGGGCTCACCGGGACCAGCGGTGGCGACGGCTCGCTGTGGGGGCTCACGCAGACCACATCGGACGATCAACTCGCCCTGCTCAAGCAGGTGTTCGGGGTCGGCGACGATCTCGCACTGAGCAAGGAATCGCGGTCGTACGTCCAGGAGCTCATGGGGAACGTGGAGAGCGATCAGGCGTGGGGCGTGTCCGCGGCAGGGGACGGCGACGCCGCGCTGAAGAACGGGTGGCTCCAGCGCAGCACCACGGGGCTGTGGGACATCAACAGCATCGGGCGGGTCACCGTGGACGGGCAGCGGTACCTGGTGGCCGTCGTCTCCCACGGCAGCGCCACCAAGGCCGCGGGCATCGATCTCGTCGAGGACGTGGCGAAGGCCGCCGTGCCGGTGGTCAGCGGCGGCGCGTGAGGCGGTGGCCGCGCCACAGGTAGCCGGCCGCGCCGAGCAGCAGCACCCCGACGGTGCCCGCGAGCACGCCCACCCAGGTGGAGAGGGAACCGCTGGAGTCGTCGTCGGGTCCCGGGCCGAAGTACTTCTCGCCGTACGAGGCCGGGGTCAGGCGCTGCGGCTTCAGCTTCGCGCCGGCGGTGATCGCGGCGGCCGGGTCGACGAGGCCGAAGCCGCGGGAGTCGTCGCGGCCACCGGAGGGCGGATCGTCGGCCGTGTCCTCCATGAGCTTCTTGATCTGCGCGGGGCTCAGGCCGGGGTGGGCGCCGCGGACCAGGGCGACGGCTCCTGACACGAACGCGGAGGCGGCGCTCGTCCCCCACGCCGAGTAGTACTTGCGGTCGGGGTCGGCCGTGACGATGCCCCGGCCCGGCGCGGCGACGGAGGCGTACCAGCGGCGGGTGGAGAACGAGGCGCGGGCGCCGGTCGAGTCGACGGCCGTGGCGGTGATGACGCCGGGGTACGCGGCCGGGTAGGAGGCGTGGTCGCCCTCCTCGCCGCCGTTGCCCGCGGAGGCGACGACGGAGACGCCCTTCTTCAGCGCGTACTGGACGGCAGCGTCCTCGCTCGCCTCGGGGTGGGCGGTGTTCGAGTCGTCGCCGAGGGACAGGTTGATGACGTCGGCGCCGTGGTCGGCGGCCCAGCGGATGCCCTCGGAGAGCGCGTTGCCACGGCTCTCCCTGGCCTTGGCGCGGGACGGGTCGCCGTCCTCCAGGATCACCCGGACCGGCAGGATCTTCGCCTCGGGTGCCACGCCCATGACGCCGTCGCCGTCGTCCTTGCCGTGCCCGTGGCCCGCGATGATCCCGGCCATCGCGGTGCCGTGCCGGGCCCAGGGGCGGTCGCCGCGCTCGGCGCCGAAGCCGATGAGGTCCTTGCCGGGCAGCACGCTGCCCTTGAGGTCCGGGTGCTCGTCGTCGACGCCCGTGTCCAGGACGGCCACCGTGATGCCCTTGCCCCGGGTCGTCCTCCAGGCCTCGTCGGTGTGCAGCGCGGTGAGGCCCCACTGCTGGGAGCGGACCGAGTCGGCGTGGGCGGCGGTGGCGGGGAGCAGCGCGAGGGTGGCCGCGGTGCCGATCGCGGCGATCGTGTGCTGACGCTTCATGGCTGCTACTGCTCCGTGTCCCGGTCCGCGGCCTTCTTGACCGTCTTGCGCAGGTCGCGTTCGATCCGGTCGGCGACGCCCTGCGCGTCGTGGCCGAGTCCCGCCTGGGCGGGGGCGCTGGTGGCACCGGACTTCATGGCGTCGGCGGCGGGTTGCGGCTCGCTGACGGTGCGGCCGTCGGCGAAGCCGGAGACCGCGTAGACGACGACGGGGGCGTCGGTCAGGATGTTGATCGCCCAGGAGGCGCGCTGGCGGTCGCCGAAGCCGGCGGCGAGGGTGCCCTTGGCGGCGTAGGGCCGGGGCATGAGGTCGTCGCGACGGTCCAGGCCCTGCTCCATGAAGCGGGAGCGCAGCGCCTGGGTGGCCTCCGCGTCGGCCTTGGTGAACATCAGGCCGACCGTGGTGACGCCGCTCTGTGTGGCGTCGGTGTACGTGGCGCGCAGCAGGCGCAGGCAGCCGGCCGGGCGCAGCGCCTTGTGCAGCAGCGGGTCGAAGGCGTCCGCGCAGGTCGTGTCGGGGGCGACCGCTATCCGCGTCCAGGTGCGGTCGGCGCGGCCGGGGCCCGCGCCTTCGCCCTTGAGCGTGCGCGGGAACAGCTGGTCGACGGGGACGCCGTGCCAGAGCTGGCCCGCCTCGCGGTACGCGGTCTGCACGGAGGGCGGGCCGCTGTCGCCGCCGGTGAGCAGGGAGCCCGTCGTGGCGCCGCCGATCAGGCCGAGGCCGAGCACGAGACAGGCGGCGATGGCCGCGGTCCGCGGTTTGAGGCGGGAGCGGATGGGGCGCAGGAGCGTGGTGCTGTCGTCGTAGTGCTCCGGGCGCGCGAACCGAACGAAGGGCCGTCCGGCGGTGTCCGGGCGGGGGGTGAGGTCGACGGCGCCGACCGGGCGGCGCGGCGGCTGGGGCGGCGCCGGGGGTATGGGCGGCGGTCCGGGCGTGCCGGGCGGCGGTCCAGCCGTGCCGGGAGCCGCCACCGGCGCGGGCGGCACGGGGCGCAGCCGGGTGGTGGATTCGACCGGGGTCTCCTTCGGCGCACCGGGAGCCGCGGCGGGCGGGGCCGGGGTGCCGGGAGACACGGAGGGAGGCGGGGGCGGCGCGGCGGGCGCGGGCGGCGGGCCGGGGACACGCGCGGGCGGCAACGGCGCGCCGGAGTCCTTGGCCGGCGGCAACGGCACACCGGAGTCCTTGGCCGGCGGCAACGGCGCGCCCGAACTCCTGGCGGGCGGCAGGGGCGCACCGGAGCTCTTGGCGGGCGACGGCGGCGCACCGGTGCCCCTGGCGGGCGGCGGAGCATCGGAGCCCTTGGCCGGCGGCAGCGGCGCGCCCGAGCTCTTGGCAGGCGGCAGCGGCGCGCCGGAGCTCTTGGTGGGGTCGGCGGGCGGCGGGCCGTCCGGGAGGCGGGACGACGGGGCCGGGGGCGGCGGGGTGGCGGGCGACGACGGCGACGAGGCGGTCGGGGCCGGCTGTGGGGGCGTGGAGGGCAACGGTGGGGCCGTGGGGGGAAGTTGGGTGGAGGGGGGCGGCGTCGTGGGGCGCGGAGGGACGCGTCGGGCTTCCGTACTCATGCCTCCCCCGTCTTCTCAAGCCAACGTGCGCGTCACTCTAACGGGCCCGGCCAGGTCAACGCGTACTCCGCACACGGGATCGACCGATCCATCACCATCCGTCCCCCTACCCTGCGGTAATCCTGTCTGGCAGGCTTCGGCCATGACACCGCGCGCCGCCGATCGGGCCCGGTACGACCGGGCCACCGCTCATCTCGACGCCCCACTGGCGATCGTGGACCTGGACGCGTTCGACGCCAACGCCGACGACCTGGTGCGCCGGGCCGCCGGAAAGCCGATCCGCGTCGCCAGCAAGTCCGTGCGCTCCCGCGCCCTGTTGGAACGGGTGCTGGCGAGGCCGGGCTTCGCCGGGATCATGTCGTTCACCCTCGCCGAGTCGCTGTGGCTCGCGCGGTCCGGGTTCGACGACGTGCTTCTCGCCTATCCCTCGGCCGACCGCTCCGGCTTCGCGGAACTCGCGCACGACCCGAAGCTGGCGGCGGCCGTGACCGTGATGGTCGACGACCCGGCCCAGTTGCGCCTCATCGAGGGCGCGCGGGACGGGGGCCAGGAGGAGATCCGGGTCTGCGTGGAGCTGGACACCTCGTGGCGGACGCTCGGCGGCCGGGTCCGGGTCGGCGCGCTCAGGTCACCCCTGCGTACGCCCTCCCAACTCGCCGACCTGGCCCGCGTCGTGACCCGCCGCCCCGGCTTCCGGCTCGCGGGGATCATGGCGTACGAGGGTCATGTGGCGGGCGTCGGGGACTCGCTCGCCGGGCGGCCGGTGCGCTCGCGGGCGATCCGTCTCATGCAGGCCGCGGCGCGCAAGGAGCTGGCGGTGCGGCGGGCGGAAGTGGTGCGCGCGGTGCGGTCCGTGGCGCCCGACCTGGAGTTCGTGAACGGGGGCGGCACGGGGAGCGTGCAGCACACGGCGGCGGAGGCGGCCGTGACCGAGATCGCCGCGGGGTCCGGCCTCTACGTCCCGCGGCTCTTCGACAACTACACGTCGTTCACGGGGCGTCCGGCCGCGCTGTTCGCGCAGCCCGTGGTGCGCAGGCCGGGCGTCGGTGTCGTCACCGTGCTCGGCGGCGGCTATCCGGCCTCGGGCGCGGCGGGCGCCGACCGGCTGCCGGTGCCGTATCTGCCGGAGGGGCTGCGCTACGACGCGCAGGAGGGCCCCGGCGAAGTACAGACGCCGCTGCTGGGCTCCGCCGCCGACGATCTGCTCATCGGGGACAAGGTGTGGTTCCGGCACGCGAAGGCCGGGGAGCTGTGCGAGCGGTTCGAGACGCTGCACCTGGTGTCGGGCGACCGCGTCGTGGAGACGGTGCCGACGTACCGGGGCGAGGGCTACGCGTTCTTGTAGCCCTCACCCCGTACTCCTATCCGTGGATGGAGTCGACCTGGTCGGGGACGACCGAACCGTCGTCCCTGAGCAGCGGACCGAAGCCGCCCTCCGGCTTGTTGTACCCGGCCGTGGAGCACGGGTACGTGCCCGTCTTCTGCGGCAGCGGCTCGATGAACATCGGGTTGGCGACCCAGCGTCCGTCGGCGTTGTCGTAGGCCCGGCACATGATCTCGGGCTTGTTGCGGTTGAGGACGAGGTGCGCGCCGGTCGCGTCGCCGACGAAGGTCACGTCGGTGTCGGCGTCACCGCCGCCGAGCGCGATGCGCTTGTCCCAGCGCTGCTTCTCCCAGGCCGACTTCCCCTTGACGTGGAAGATGTCCTGGTTGATCCAGCACCGCTTGCCGTCGATGTACGGGATGGCCTCGCCCTGGTTCACCCCGACGCCGCCGCAGCCCTCGTTGTACGTGGTGATGCGGCCCTCGCGGTCGAGGATCGAGCGGATCGCGATGGTGTGCTTGCGGTCGATGCCGACGCCCCGCGACCACACCTCGGTCACCGGCTCGGACCCGGCGGACACGATGTAGACGTCGAAGCCGGCCCGCTGCAACGTACGGATCAGGTCGCGCTGCTGCTCGTAATAGCGCACGTAGCCGGGGATGGTGTGCGTGCCCAGCTTCTGCGTGGAGCCGACGGGCGCGGCGAGCGCCTCGGCGCGGGCCGCGGCGGCGTACGCCTCCAGTTCGGGGACGGTGTGGCCCGCGAACAGCTGTGGCACCCAGGCGTACTGGGGCACGGTGCGGCGGTGGTTCCACTCGCCCGCGAAGGCGGCGGCGCCGCTCATCGTCTTGCCGGACTCACGGATGTTGAAGATCTCGTCCGTGCAGTCGGTGTCCGTGGAGGTGGGCAGCGGGGCGCCGACCGGGACGTCCGTGCCGCAGGCGGCGGTGAGCGCCTTGTCGGCGTCGTCGGTCATCCACTTGCTGGTCTTCTTCCAGCTCACGGGCCGCAGGATCTTGTCGTGCTTGAGCGACCAGGCGATGGTCGCGTCGGTGACGTCGTTCTTGGCGACGGTGTTGTCCCAGTCAAAGGCGGCGACGGGACGCGGGCCCTTGTGTCCGCCGCAGATTCCCCGTTCGTCGATCATGCGCTGGAGCTTGGCCCGGTTCTGGCCGTACCAGGGCAGTTTCGTCGACAGCTGGGGGCACTTCGCGGCGGAGCCGGCGGGCTGTGCGGACGTGGCGGCGGCCGCAGGAGTGGTCAGGCCCGCGGCCGCCATGAGGGCGGCGGCCGCGACCGAGGTCCACGCGGCAACATGTCTGTTACGCATGTGAGTGGACCGTACACGCGTGAGCGTCTTGCTCACAGGCTTCTCACACGGGTGTCACGTACGCGCCGGAGATCCCGCCGTCGACCAGGAAGTCGGTGGCGTTCACGAACGCCGCGTCGTCGCTGGCGAGGAAGGCGACGGCCGCCGCGATCTCCGTCGCCTCAGCGAACCGGCCGACCGGAATGTGCACGAGCCTGCGCGCCGCCCGCTCCGGATCCTTGGCGAACAGCTCCTGAAGCAGCGGGGTGTTGACCGGGCCGGGACACAGGGCGTTGACCCGGATGCCCTCCCTCGCGAACTGCACGCCGAGCTCGCGGGACATGGCGAGGACGCCTCCCTTGGACGCGGTGTACGAGATCTGCGAGGTGGCGGCGCCCATCCGGGCCACGAACGACGCCGTGTTGATGATGGAGCCCCGGCCCTGGCGCCGCATGTACGGGATGGCCGCCTTGCAGCACAGGTACACGGAGGTCAGGTTGACGTCCTGGACCCGCTTCCAGGCCTCAAGGCCGGTGTCGAGGATCGAGTCGTCGTCCGGCGGCGAGATGCCCGCGTTGTTGAAGGCGATGTCGACACTGCCGTAGGTGTCGTACGCGGTCTTGAACAGCGCCTCGACCTGCTCGGCGTCGGTGACGTCGACCTTCACGAAGGTTCCGCCGACGTCCTCGGCCGCCTTCTTGCCCGCGCTCTCGTCGATGTCTCCGCAGACGACGTGCGCGCCCTCGGAGGCGAGCCGGCGCGCGGTGGCGAGGCCGATGCCGCTGCCTGCGCCGGTGATGACGGCGGTGCGGCCGACGAGGCGGCGGCAGATGATGTCTTCGCTCATAAGGTGTTCAGGCCTCCGTGCTGATGAAGACGTTCTTGGTCTCGGTGAACGCGGCGAGGGCGTCGGGGCCGAGTTCACGGCCGAACCCGGACTGCTTGTAGCCGCCGAACGGGGTCGAATGGCGCACGCTGGCATGCGAGTTGACGGACAGGTTGCCGGCGCGGACGGCCCCGGACACCCGCAGGGCGCGGCCCACGTCGCGGGTCCAGATCGAACCGGAGAGGCCGTAATCGGTGGCGTTGGCGAGGCGCACGGCGTCCGCCTCGTCCTCGAAGGGGAGGACGACGGCGACCGGGCCGAAGACCTCCTCGACGGCGGCGGGCGCGTCGGGGGCGGTGCCGGTGAGGACCGTGGGCGGGAACCAGAAGCCGGGGCCCTGCGGGGCTCCGCCCCTGATCGCGGGCTCGCACAGCGGGACGTAGGAACGCACCCGCTCCAGCTGCACCTTGGAGATGAGCGGCCCCATCTGCGTCTTCTCGTCGGACGGGTCGCCGACCACGACCGACTCCACGGCCGGGGCGAGCAGCTCCAGATACCGCTCGTACACGGACCGCTGTACGAGGATGCGGGTGCGGGCGCAGCAGTCCTGGCCCGAGTTGTCGAGGAACGACATGGGGGTGGCGAGGGCCGCGGCCTCGACGTCCGCGTCGGCGAAGACGATGTTCGGGCTCTTGCCGCCGAGTTCGAGGGTCACGCGTTTGACGCGCTCCGCGCACTTGGCCATGACCTGCTTGCCGACGCGGGCGGAGCCGGTGAACACGATCTTGGCCACGCCCGGATGCTCGACGAGGGCGTCCCCGGCGACAGGCCCCTCCCCCGGCAGCACCTGGAAGAGTCCCTCGGGAAGCCCTGCCTCCAGGGCGAGTTCGGCGAGCCGCAGGGCGGTCAGCGGGGTCGTCTCGGCGGGCTTGAGGAGCACGGCGTTGCCCGCCGCGAGGGCCGGGGCCGCGCCCCAGGCGGCGATCGGCATGGGGAAGTTCCACGGCGCGATGACACCGACGACGCCGAGCGGTTCGAGGAGGGTGACGTCGAGGCCGCCCGCCACCGGGATCTGACGTCCGGTCAGCCGCTCGACGCCCCCGGCCGCGTACTCCAGCAGATCGCGTACGTTGCCGGCCTCCCAGCGTGCGTTGCCGATGAGGTGCCCGGCCTCCCGCACCTCCAACTCGGCGAGTTCTTCGAGGTGTTGGTCGACGGTGGCGGCGAAGCGGCGCAGCAGGCGGGCCCGGTCGGCGGGGGCGGCCGCCGCCCAGGCGCGCTGCGCGCCGGTGGCGCGGACGACGGCGGTGTCGACGTCCTCACGGGTGGCGGACTCGACGGTGGCCACGAGTTCTTCCGTGGCCGGGTTCAGTACGTGCAGCAAAGCGCTCCCTTTCACAGCCTCTCGAATCCCCGGCGGAGTTCCCAGTCGGTCACTGCGGCGTCGTACGCGTCCAGCTCGACGCGCGCCATGTTGCGGTAGTGGGCGACGACCTCGTCCCCGAAGGCGGCCTTGGCGACGGGGCTGTTCTCCCAGAGGTCGGCGGCCTCGCGCAGGGTGGAGGGGACGTGCTCGTAGTCGGCGGTATAGGCGTTGCCCGCGCAGGCCTCGGGGAGTTCGAGCTTCTGCTCCACCCCGTACAGGCCCGCCGCCACGAGCCCGGCCACCGCGAGATACGGGTTGACGTCCCCGCCGGGGAGCCGGTTCTCGAAGCGGGTCGAGCGGCCGTGGCCGACGACGCGCAACGAGCAGGTGCGGTTGTCGTGGCCCCAGGCGACGGCGGTCGGCGCGAAGGAGCCGGGCTGGAACCGCTTGTAGGAGTTGATGTTGGGGGCGTACAGCAGGGAGAAATCGCGCAGGGCGGCGAGCTGCCCGGCGAGGAAGTGCCGCATGAGCTCGGACATGCCGTGCCCGTCGGCCCCGGCCATGACATTGACGCCATCGGCATCGGCGAGCGACAGATGGATATGGCAGGAGTTCCCCTCCCGCTCGTTGTACTTCGCCATGAAGGTGAGCGAGCAGCCCTCCTGCGCGGCGATCTCCTTGGCGCCGGTCTTGTAGATCGCGTGCTGGTCGCAGGTGGTGAGGGCCTCGTCGTAGCGGAACGCGATCTCGTGCTGCCCGGGGTTGCACTCCCCCTTGGCGGACTCGACGGTCAGACCCGCGCCCGCCATCTCGTTGCGGATGCGGCGCAGCAGCGGCTCGATGCGCCCGGTGCCGAGGACGGAGTAGTCGATGTTGTACTGGTTGGCAGGGGTCAGGCCCCGGTAATTGGCGTCCCAGGCCTGCTCGTACGTGTCCTTGAAGACGATGAACTCGAGTTCGGTGCCGACCTGGGCGGTGAGCCCCAGCTCGGCGAGGCGCTCCAGCTGGCGGCGCAGGATCTGCCGGGGAGCGGCGACGACCGGGGAGCCGTCGTCCCAGGCGAGGTCGGCGGTGAGCATGGCGGTGCCCGCGTTCCAGGGGACGCGGCGCAGGGTGGACAGGTCGGGATGCATGGCGAAGTCGCCGTATCCACGCTCCCAGGAGGACATGGCGTAGCCGTCGACGGTGTTCATGTCGGTGTCGACGGCGAGCAGGTAGTTGCAGCCCTCCGTGCCGTGCTCGAGGACCTCGTCGAGAAAGAAGCGGGCGGCGAAGCGCTTGCCCTGGAGGCGGCCCTGCATGTCGGGAAACGCCAGGACCACGGTGTCGATCTCTCCGCTTCTGACGAGGGCGTGCAGCTCCTCCACGGTCAGCGGGGACGGTCGGTCTGCCACGGGAAGATCCTCCTCAGGTGAACCGGAACCACAACGTAATCGCCGGGCCGCCACCTGGGAAGCAGCCACGGGGCACGCCGAGAGGACACTGCCCCGATGGCGCTGCCCGCATGCTGAACGCCCCGGTGGCGTGTGCCGTGATCTCGTACGCTCGGGTGCTCGGTACGTACGGCATCGGGGAACGGCATCGGGGAGCGCGACACCATGGTGAGCAGGCCGCTGATCGGCATCAGCACCTACCTTGAGGACAAGGCCAGTTGGGGCATCTGGGAGCTGCCCGCGGCGCTGCTGCCCATCGGCTACCCCCGGCTCGTGCAGCGATCCGGCGGGCTCGCCGCGATGACACCCCCGGACGACCCGAGGCACGCGCCGTCAGTGGTGGCCCGGCTCGACGGGGTGATCGTGGCGGGCGGCCCCGATGTGGACCCGTCGCGGTACGGCGCGGAGCGCGATCCGCGCACGGGACCGGCGGCCACGGAGCGGGACACGTGGGAACTCGCCCTGATCCGGGCGGCGTTGACGTCCGGCACGCCGCTGCTCGGCATCTGCCGCGGCATGCAGCTCCTCAACGTGGCCCTCGGCGGCACGCTCACGCAGCACATCGAGGGCCACGTGAAGGAGACGGGCGTCTTCGGCACCCACACCGTCACGCCGGTGCCGGGCACCCGCTACGGCGAGCTGGCCCCGGACCCCACCGAGGTCCCGACCTACCACCACCAGGCGGTCGACCGCCTCGGCAGGGGCCTGGTCGCCTCGGCCCACGCGGACGACGGCACGGTGGAGGCGGTCGAACTCCCCGGCATGTCCTGGGTGATGGGCGTGCAGTGGCACCCCGAGATGGGCGAGGACGCCCGTGTCACGGAAGGCCTGGTACGGGCCGCGGGCACGCCGCACGGCTTCTGAGCCGGGTCAGCAGCCAGGCCAGGGCGGCGTCGCCCTGCGCGCGCTGGAAGGGCCGCAGGGTGGGCAGACCGGGCGGCGCCGGCCGGGCCGCGTGCTCCAGGAAGAACCCGGCGAGCGCGGCGAGCGTCCGGGTGACACCTTCCGGGTCGGCCGCGCGCCCCAACGGATGCCCCGTGAAGACCCCCTCCGGATCGGGCCCACCCTGCGCCCGTACGCACGGCAGCATGATCAGCAGATCGAACCAGGGCGCGGCGCGCAGAGCATGCGGCCAGTCCACGAAAACGACACCGCCCGGTGTGAGCAACATGTTGTCGGCCCGCAGATCGGCGTGCGCGAGCGTGTCACCGGACGCGAACGTGCCCCAGGGAGCGGCCAGTTCGGCGAGCCACTCGACATGACGTACGGCCCACGGATCGATCCCCGCGTCCGCCACCCGCCCCTCGTCGAGCAGCACCCGCCACCCGTTGAAGCCCGCACCGAGCTCGTCACCGACGACGCGGGCGGGGAACGGAGCGGGCGTAAGAACCCGAGCGAGCTCACCCACGGCTTCCAGAACCCTCCCCAACTCCCCTTCCCGCCATGGCACATGAGGCTGCCGCCCGGCCACGTCCTCGAAGGCGAGGGCGACCCAGGTCCCGTCGTCGTACGCACCGAGCAGCCGCGGAGCGGGCACCTCGGCCGGCAGCGCGGCTGCGTTCCGCGCCTCCCGCCGATGAAACCGGGGACTGACAGCATTCACCTCACCACTGACAGCCTTGACGAACGCCCGCCGCCCATCATCAAGCACGACCCGCACAGCGACCCCGGGCGAAAACCCCCCACCCTGCGTCAGGGCCTCCACGACACGAGCCCCGAGCACCTCCTCGACACCACGCCGAACAGAACCGGGGAGCGCACTCCACGGAGCACGCACACCGGCGGCAGAGGGCACTGACTCCATCCCCCGATACTCCCGCCACGGCCCACCCCACGGCCACCCGATTTCGCCACGTCTCGCCCGCCGCCGAGTGACCACATCAAACGGTTTCGACGGCAAGTGAGCCCCTCAAGCAGTCTCGACGGCGAGCGACCCCATCAAGCGGCTTCGGCGGCGAGTGCCCCATTCAAGCCCCTGCGGCGATTGAGCAGCGGGGTCCGGGGCAGCGCCCCGATCTTTCCAGCCCCGCTCTGCGGACGAGAGCCAACGGGTCATGGGACAGAGCCCCAAATCAAGCCCCGCCGGCGTTTGAGGCGCGGGGCCCGGGGCAGCGCCCCGATCCTTTCAGCCCCGCCGGCGATTGAGGCGCGGGGCCCGGGGCGGAGCCCCGATCCTTTCAGCCCCGCCGACGATGGCGGCACGAAGCCCGGGGCAGCGCCCCGATCCTTTCAGCCCCGCCGACGATGGCGGCACGAAGCCCGGGGCAGAGCCCCGATCTTTCAAGCCCCGCCGACGATGGCAGCACGAAGCCCGGGGCAGAGCCCCGATCCTTCAAGCCCCGCCGGCGATTGAGGCGCGGGGTCCGGGGCGGAGCCCCGTGACCGCAACCCCGTCGCAGCCCCGCCACACCGCCCGCCACACCCACCCGCCGCCTCACCCAGAACGGGTCAGCGACAGCAGGTCACGCGCGGGCCCCACCGGACGGTGACCCGTCGGCCACACCGCCCGCAGCTCCCGCCTCAACTCCGCCCCCTCCAAGGGAATCTCCACGAGCCGCCGCGCCGCCAGCTCCTCCCCCACCGCCAACTCGCTCAGCACGGAGGGCCCCGCCCCGCTCACCGCCGCCGACTTCACCGCGGTCGTCGAGGACAACTCGATCAACGGCCGCGCCAACCCGCCCAGCGCCGCGTCAAGGACCTGCCGCGTCCCCGACCCCTCCTCCCGCAGAATGAGCGGCGTAGCGGCCAGCTCCCCCGCGGCCAGCGGCTTGCGGCGACGCGCCCACGGATGTCCCGGCGCCGTCACCACGACCAGCCGGTCGTGCGCGATGACCGCCGAGTCAAGACCCGCCGGGACCGTGCGCCCCTCCACGAACCCGAGGTCCGCCTCACCGCCGAGCAGCCGCTCCGCCACCGCCGTCGAGTTCCCCGCGAGCAACGACACCGCCGTGTCGGGCCGCTCGGCGCGCAGCGCGATCAGCCACCTCGGCAGCAGATACTCGGCGATCGTCATGCTCGCCGCCACCCGCAGCCGCGAATCGCGCCGGTCCCGCAGCGCGGACGCCCCCGCGTCGAACTGCTCGGCCGCCTCCACGATGGGCCGCGCCCAGTCCGTGACGAGCGCCCCACTGTCGGTGAGCCGGGAACCGCGCGGCGAGCGGTCGACGAGGGCAAGCCCGAGCTGCCGCTCCATCGACCGGATCCGGCTGCTCGCGGCGGGCTGCGTGATGCCGAGGGCACGGGCGGCCGCACCGAGACTGCCGAGGCGGGCCACCGCCAGGAGCAGTTGCAGCGCGCCGAGTTCGGGCACGCGGTGCGCGAGCCCCGCGTCCGGCGCCTGCTCCGTGATACCTGTCTGCTGCTCCTGGCTCATAAGCCCAGGTTATGCGCTCATAGCGGGGTCATCCCTACTCGGGGTCGTCGACCCACGGGACCGTAGAACCATGGTCACCGCCGCCCACCCCGCACCCCGTCCCCTCCCCCTTCCCCTGACCGGCGCCCGCGCCGCCGTCCGGCAGCTCGGCCCCAACTGGTACGCCGCGGTCATGGGCACCGCGATCATCGCCAACGCCGGCGCCACGCTGCCCGTGCATTTCACGGGCCTGCGCACCGCACTCACGGCCGTGTGGGCCCTGTCGTTCGTGCTGCTCCTCGTCCTCCTCGGCGCCCGCGCGCTGCACTGGACGCACCACCGGGACCGGGCCAGGGAACAGTTGCTCGACCCGACGGCCGCACCGTTCTACGGCTGCCTCTCGATGGCGCTCCTCGCGGTGGGCGCGGGCACGATCCTCGTGGGACAGGACTGGATCGGCCTCGAAGCGGCCGTCGCCGTGGACACCGTGCTGTTCACTGCGGGCACCGTCATCGGGCTCGCCGCGGCGGTCACCATCCCGTATCTGATGGTGGTCCGCCATCGCATCGCCGCCGACGAGGCCTCGCCGGTGTGGCTGCTGCCGGTCGTCGCGCCGATGGTGTCCGCGGCCGTGGGCCCTCTGCTGCTGCCGCACCTGCCGGCGGGGCAGGCGCAGCAGACCCTGTTGTTCGGCTGCTACGCCATGTTCGGACTGAGCCTGCTCGCGACCCTGGTCATGCTGCCGGTGATCTTCGCGCGGCTCGTCACGGCGGGCCCGCTGCCGCTGCTGCTGACCCCGACGCTGTTCCTCGTACTGGGTCCGCTGGGCCAGTCGACGACGGCCGCCAACAAGTTCGCCGACGTCGCGGGCGGCGTGCTCCCCGCCTCGTACGCGCATGGTTTCACCGCGTTCGCCGTCCTGTACGGGGTTCCGGTGATGGGCTTCGCCCTGATGTGGCTGGCGCTCGCCCTCGCGATGGCCCTGCGGGCGCGCCGCCGGGGCATGGGTTTCGCGATGACGTGGTGGGCGTTCACCTTCCCCGTCGGCACCTGCGTGACCGGCGCGGAGGGCCTGGGAAAGCACACGGGCCTCGCCGTGTTCGACGGCCTCTCGGTCGTCCTCTACGTGGGGTTGGTGGCGGTCTGGGCGGTCGCCGCGGTCCACACGGCTCGCGGCCTGCTCAGCGGACGGCTGCTCGCAGCGCCGCGCTGAGCTCCCCCGCGGCCTGCGCCAACGACGGCCCGTACCAGGTGAGATGGCGCCCGGAGACCAGTGCGGTCGCCCCCTCGAAGCACTCCGGGCCGTCGTCCGCCGTGAAGCGGTACGGCTCGTCCGGGAGGATCACGACGTCCGGCTTCCGCGCGCGCAGTTCGTCGAGCGGGACGCGCGGATAGCGCTCGGCGTGGCCCGCGTACACGTTGTCGACGCCGAGCCGGGCCAGGAGATCGCCCGCGAAGGTGTCCCGGCCGAGCACCATCCACGGCCGCCGCCAGATCGGCACGACGGCCGTCAACCGGCGCCCGGGAACGGGCAGTCGGTCCCACGCCGCCTCCGCCTCGTCCAGCCACCGCGGCCGCGCCACCGCCCCGCACGCCCGCAGCATCCGGTCCAACTCACGTACGGCCTGCGGCAGTTCACGTACCTCGGTGACCAGCACCTCGACGCCCGCCGCCCGCAGATCGGCGAGGTCGCCCGGCCGATTCTCCTCCTCGTTGGCGACGACCAGATCCGGCCGCAGCGCGACGACCGCCCGCACGTCGGGGTTCTTGGTGCCGCCGATCCGGGCCACGTCGAGGTCCGCCGGATGGGTGCACCAGTCGGTCGCGCCGACGAGCATCCCGGGCAGCGTCACGGCGACCGCCTCCGTCAGGGACGGCACGAGCGACACGACACGCACGGCGGGCCTACTTCGGGCCCGGCTCGTCGACCGCGTCGATGTGCTCGGCGACCGCCACGACGACCACCCGCGCGTCCGGCACGGTCGCCCGCCACCGGTGCCGCACGCCACCGGTCAGGTACAGCGTGTCACCGCGGACGAGCCGGTACGCGCGCCCCTCCGCCTCGACCTCGACGGCGCCCTCCGTCACATGCATCAGCACGTCGTTGCGGAGCTGGAACTCGCGGCCCGGGTCGTGGTCCCCGACGAACTCCTGGGCGTGCATCTGGTGGTGGCCGCGGACCAGGGACCGTACGACGAAGTCCGCGCCCTCCGGATGGTCGGACACATCCGTGTCGTCCGCGCGCACCAGGTCCACGGTGCGGGCCGGGTCGGCGGCGGCGAGCAGCTCGACCGCTGTGGTGCCCAGCGCGTCGGCGACCTTCTCCAGGGAGCGGCGGCTGGGCCGCGCCCGCTCGTTCTCGACCTGGCTGAGGAACGGCACCGACAGACCGCTGCGCCCGGCGACGGCCGACAGCGTCAGTTCGAGGGAGCGGCGGCGGCGCCGGACGGCCGCGCCCACGCGAAGTGATTCCTTGTGTTCGTCCATGACTTCCGCTCCCTCCCGCCGGTCGCCCTGTGCGATTCCCTGTTCATGAATCCGGTACTTCATGCGCCCGGTTCTTCATGTGCCCGATTCGTTTGAATGCACCCTACGCATGTTCACCCCGCGGTTTCATGTGAGCGCCACAAACGCCGTGTGGGGCGGGCCCCCTCTCGGGAACCCGCCCCACACGATCGGTCACGCCTCAGGCGGTGGTCAGGAAGCGGTCATCCGCTTCTCGACGTCCTGGTGCGTCTCGAGCCACTTGGAGACGGCCTGCTCCTCGTGCCCCTGACCCTGCTTCTTGATCTCGGACTCGAGACTCGCCAGCTCGTCCTCGCTCATCTTGAAGTTCTTGAACCACTTCGTGAGCTGCGGGTACTTGCTGGGGAAGTCCTTGTTGGAGATGGTCCGGATCTTGTCGCCCGGGCCCCAGGCCTTCTTCGTGTCCTTGAGCTTGGTCAGCTTGTAGTCGCTGTACGCCCAGTGCGGGGACCAGAGCACGACCGCGATCGGCTCCTTCTTGGCGTACGCGCGCTTGAGCTGCGCCAGCATCGCCGGCGTGGAGCCGTCGACGACCTTGTACTCCTTGTCCAGGCCGTAGGCCGGGAGCACGTCCTTCTTGAGCAGGCTCATCTCGCCGGTACCGGCCTCGATACCGATGATCTTGCCGTCGAACTTGGACGCCTTGCCCTTCAGGTCCTCGTAGGACTTGATGCCCTTCACGTAGGACGGAACGGAGACCTCGAGGGAGGTCGGGCTGTACCAGCTGCCCAGGTCCTTGAGGTTGTTCTTGTTCTTGTCCCAGTAGTTGGACTGCGCGTGCGGGAGCCAGGCGTCGAAGTTGACGTCCAGGTCGCCGCTGGCGAGGCCGGTGTAGACCGGGCCGACGTCCATCTGCTTCAGGTTGAGCTTGTAGCCCTTCTTCTCCAGAACGTGCTTCCAGAGGTGCGTGACCGCGATGTCCTCGTCCCAGGGGAACCAGGCCACGTTCACCGGGCGCTTGGCCTCGGCCGGAGCGCCCTGCTTGACCGGGGCGACCTTGTTGACGAAGCCGGGGTTCTTCTTCAGCCACGCCTTGACGGCGTCCTGTTGCTTGCCCTTGCCGACCTTGTTGATCTCGGCCTCAAGACTCGTGAGCTGCTTCTCGCTCATCTTGAAGTTCTTGACCCACTTGTTGACCTCGGGGAACTCCTTGCCGAAGCCCTTGCGGGCCAGCGAGTGCACCCCGTCACCCTTGCCCCAGGCACCCTTCGGGTCCTTGAGCTTGGTGAGCTTGTAGTCGTTGTACGCCCAGTGCGGCGACCACAGCGGCACGACGATCGGCTTCTTCGCCGCGTAGGCACGCTTCAGCTGCGCCAGCATCGCCGGCGTCGAGCTGTCGACGACCTTGTACTCCTTGTCGAGGCCGTAGGCCTTGAGCACCTTGCTCTTCAGCAGGGCCATCTCACCGGCGCTGGCCTCGATGCCGGTGATCTTGCCACCGAACTTGTCCGCCTGGCCCTTCAAGTCCTCCATGGACTTGATGTCCTTCATGTAGGACGGCACGGCCAGTTCGAGCGAGGTGGGGCCGTACCAGGAGCCCAGGTCCTCGAGGTCCTTGCCGTACTTCTTCCAGTACTGGGCGTGCGTCGTCGGCAGCCACGAGTCGGTCTGGAAGTCGACACTGCCGTCGGCGAGCGACGTGTAGAGGGGGCCTGCGTCGAACTGCTTGGTCTCGACGTCGAAGCCGCGCTGCTCGAGGATCTCCTTCCACAGGAACGTGGAGGCGACGCCCTCGTCCCACGGGATGTAGCCGATGGAGATCTTCTTGCCCTGGCCCACGTTCGTGGACGTGGCGGTCGGAGAGGCCCCGCCGCTGTTCTGGCCGAACATGCCCATGCCGCCCGCGACCAGCGCGAGGACGACGACACCGACCACGGCGACCGCCGGGCGGGGGCGATACGACCAGATCTTCAGGCCGTGCGCGGACCGCAGCTTCGCCAGCGCGCGGCGGCCCAGCGGGGAGACCTGCTGGCCGAGCGAGCTGGTCATGCGGTCCAGGTAGACCGCGAGGATCACGATCGAGATACCGGCCTCGGCGCCCAGGCCGACGTTCAGCTGGCCGATGGCCTCGTTGACCGCGCCACCGAGACCGCCGGTACCGACCATGCCCGCGATGGCGGCCATCGACAGGCCCAGCATGATGACCTGGTTGACGCCCGCCATGATCGTCGGCAGGGCCAGCGGCAGCTGCACGCGCCACAGCGTGTTGCTGGGCTTGGTGCCGAACGCGTCGGCGGCCTCCACCAGCTCCTTGTCGACCTGCCGGATGCCCAGCTCGGTCATGCGCACGCCCGGCGGCACCGCGAAGATCAGCGTCGCGACGATACCGGCCGGGGCACCCGAGCCGAAGAACAGGATGGCGGGGATCAGGTAGACCATCGCCGGCAGCGTCTGCATCAGGTCCAGGACCGGACGGAACAGATTGCTGACCCGGCTCGAACGCGCCGCCCAGATACCGAGCGGCACACCGATGATGAGCGCGATGATCGTCGACACGAGGACGAGCGACAGCGTGAGCATCGCGTCGTCCCACAGCTCCAGGTTCTGGATGAACCAGAACCCGATGAAGGTCAGTACACCGCCGAGCGTGCCGCGCAGCCAGAACGCGATGACGGCGAAGATGCCGGCCAGCAGGAGCGGCTCGGGCGCCTGAAGAACGTCGCTCAGGCCGTTGTAGACACCGTTGAAGATGCTCTCGAAGAAGCCGAACAGCCAGTCGAGATGGGTCAGCATCCACTGGACGATGCTGTTGACCCAGTCACCAAAGGGGATCCTAGGCACCGGCATTCACCTTCTCCGCCGGCTCGTCGCCCTCGCCACGCGGCGACGGGACGGCGTCCTTCTTGTCCTTCGTGAGGCCGGTCGCCTCACCGTCCGTACCGTTCTCGACGGTCTTCATCGGCTCGCCGAGCACGGCCAGCAGCCGCTCGCGCGGGACGACGCCCTGGAGTTCGCCCTCGTCGTCGACGACGGCGACGGGTATCTCGCTCGTCGAGCATGGCGTGAACAGGTCGATGATCGGCGCGTCCTGGTGGATCTTCGCCGGGGCGTCGGCCATGTCGTAGCCGTCTTCGGCGTCGGCCATGATCGCCCGCGCGCTCAGCACACGGGAGCGGTCCACGTCCTGCGTGAAGGAGGCCACGTAATCGTTGGCCGGCGTGACGAGAATGTCCTCGGCCGAACCGATCTGGACGATACGACCGTCACGCATCACCGCGATGTTGTCGCCCAGCCGCATCGCCTCGTTGAGGTCGTGCGTGATGAAGACGATCGTCTTCTTCAACGTCTTCTGCAGCTCAAGCAGCTGATCCTGCATGTCGCGCCGGATCAGCGGGTCGAGCGCGCTGAAGGACTCGTCCATCAGCAGCAGATCGGCATCGGTGGCGAGCGCGCGGGCCAGGCCCACACGCTGCTGCATACCGCCGGACAGCTCGTCGGGGAAGGACTTCTCCCACCCCTCCAGACCCGCCAGGCGCAGCGCCTCGATCGCCCGCTCCTCGCGCTCGGCGCGCGGAACGCCCTGCACCTCCAGGCCGTAGCCCGCGTTCTCCATCACGGAGCGGTGCGGGAACAGCGCGAAGTGCTGGAACACCATGCTGATCTTGTGCGAGCGGACCTCGCGCAGCTCCTTGGGAGCCAGCGCCGTCAGGTCCTGCCCGTCGAAGCGCACGTGTCCCGCGGTGGGCTCCAGGAGTCCGTTCAGCATCCGCAGGAGCGTGGACTTACCGGATCCCGACAGACCCATGACGACGAAGATCTGGCCGGACTCCACCGTGAACGACGCGTCGATCACGGCGGCGGTGGTTCCTTCGGCGCGCAGCTCCTCACGGTCTGCACCGCTGCGGAGCTTCTCCACAGCCTCATCGGGTCGTCTGCCGAACACCTTGTACAGGTCTTCGGCTTCAAGCCTGGACACATACACCTCTCGGGTCGAAACAACACGGCCCGCCTCCCCCGCCGGCGGGCCGTAGAGCGATACGGATCTGTCCGCTTGACCGGTCGACCCCAATAGTTGAAGTACGTACCGGCACCGCTCCGTGGCGGCGCCTGCCCCCGTTTATCTCAAACAAACCGGGGAGTTACCCAGTTCACAGTGACTTCACTCATGTTGATCGTGTACTTACGGTCGGTGACTGTCAGTGGGGTGCGGCATGATGCGAACGTGACCCAGACGACATCCACGGCAGGATCGGCCGACCGGCGCCTGATGCTGCTCGACACCGCATCTCTGTACTTCCGGGCCTACTTCGGAGTGCCCGACTCGGTGAAGGCCCCGGACGGCACCCCGGTGAACGCCGTGCGCGGGCTGCTCGAATTCATCACCCGCCTCGTGCACGACCACCACCCCACCGATCTGGTGGCGTGCATGGACGCGGACTGGCGCCCCCAGTGGCGCGTCGACCTCATCCCCTCGTACAAGGCGCACCGAGTCGCCGAGGAGACGGCGGCGGGCTCGCCGGACGAGGAGGAGATCCCCGACACCCTCTCCCCGCAGGTCCCGATCATCGAGGCCGTGCTCGACGCGGTGGGCATCGCGCGCGTGGGCGTGGAGGGGTACGAGGCGGACGACGTGATCGGTACGTTCACGGGGCGGGCCGAGGGTCCTGTCGACATCGTCACCGGCGACCGCGACCTCTTCCAGCTGGTCGACGACAAGCTGGAGCGCCGCGTGCTGTACCCACTGAAGGGCGTCGGCACGCTCCAGGTGACGGACGAGGACCTGCTCCGCGAGAAGTACGGAGTGGACGGCTCCGGCTATGCGGACATGGCGCTGATGCGCGGCGACCCGAGCGACGGTCTGCCCGGCGTGCCCGGCATCGGCGAGAAGACGGCGGCGAAGCTGCTCGCGCAGTACGGAGACCTGGCCGGGATCATGGCGGCGGTCGACGACCCCAAGTCGAAGCTGACGCCGACGCAGCGCAGGCGGCTCGACGAGGCCCGCCCGTATCTGGCGGTGGCGCCGACGGTGGTGCTCGTCGCCGGGGACGTACCACTGCCGGAGGTGGACACGGCCCTGCCGCGTGAGCCGCACGATGCCGCGGCCCTCGACGAGTTGGCGGCCCGGTGGGGCTTGGGAGGTTCTTTGCAGCGCCTCCTCACCACCCTCTCAGAATGAGGTGTTAGCTTAGGTATACCTAACTAACTGTGAATCCAGGGAGACCGCCCATGGCCGAGCGCCCCGCACGCCCGCCCCGCAAGGCCCGCTCCGCGCAGGTCGTGCGCGCCGAGAGCATCACGCCCCACATGCGACGGGTGGTGCTCGGCGGTGAGGGGCTCGCGGACTTCCCGCAAGAGCTCGAACACACCGACCACTACGTGAAGTTGCTCTTCGCCCCGGCCGGGGTGACCTACGAAGAGCCCTTCGACATGGCCAGGATCCGCGAGGAGCTGCCCCGCGACCAGTGGCCCGTGACGCGTACGTACACGGTGCGCTCCTGGGACCCGAAGACCCTTGAGCTGACGCTCGACTTCGTGGTGCACGGCGACCAGGGCCTGGCCGGGCCCTGGGCCGCGGGCGTCGAAGGCGGCGAGACCATCCACCTGATGGGCCCCGGCGGCGCCTACCACCCCGACACCACGGCGGACTGGCACCTCATCGCCGGCGACGAGAGCGCCCTGCCGGCGATCGCCGCCGCCCTCGAAGCGCTGCCCGAGGGCTCTCGGGCGCACGCCTTCATCGAGGTCGAGGGCCCCGAGGAGGAGCAGAAGATCGACTCCCCCGTCGAGGTCACCTGGCTGCACCGCGCGGGCCGCCCGGTCGGGCAGGCGCTCATCGCCGCGGTGACCGGGCTCGACTTCCCCGAGGGCCGCCCGCACGTGTTCGTGCACGGCGAGGCGGGCTTCGTGAAGGAGCTGCGCCGGCACCTGCGGATCGACCGCGCGATCCCGCGCGAGGACCTGTCGATCTCCGGCTACTGGCGCCTCGGGCACAACGAGGACGGCTGGCAGGCCTCGAAGCGCGACTGGAACGCGCAGGTGGAGGCCGAGCAGGAGGCCTGATCCGGCGCCCCGGCCGCCGTACCCTTTCCCTCTGTGAGAAGACGCAAGCGCCCCGCCCCGCCGCCCTCCCCGCTCCCGCAGCGCGAAGGCATCGACGCCGTCCGCGTACGGATGCCGGAGGGCGGCCCGGGGCGCACCGTCCGGGACCACCTCGTGCACCGGCTGCCCGCCGCGGACACGGTGATCGACCGGATGATCGCGCAGGGCGCGTTCGTGACCGCGGACGGGCGTCCGGTCACCGCCGACAGCCCCTACGAGGTGGGCGGCACCGTGTGGTTCCACCGGGAGCTCGCGCCCGAGGTCCCCGTGCCGTTCCCCGTCGAGGTCGTGTACCGCGACGAGCACATCGTGGTCGCCGACAAGCCGCACTTCCTCGCCACGACGCCGCGCGGCAGCCATGTCACCGAGACCGTGCTCGCCCGGCTCCGCCGCGACCTCGGCATCGAGCGGCTGAGCCCGGCCCACCGCCTCGACCGCCTCACGGCCGGGCTCGTCCTGTTCGTGGTGCGCCCCGAGGAGCGCGGCCACTACCAGACCCTGTTCCGCGACCGCCGGGTCACCAAGGAGTACGAGGCCGTGGCCGCGTACGACCCGCGGGTGGAGCTCCCCGTGACCCTGCGCGGCCGGATCGAGAAGGTGCCCGGACGGCTCGCCGCGTTCGAGGTGCCGGGCGGTGAGCCGAACGCCGAGAGCCGCATCGAACTCGCCGAGCGCAAAGGGGACTTGGCGCTGTACCGCCTCACCCCGCACACCGGCCGCACGCACCAACTGCGCGTCCACATGAACCGCGTCGGCCTGCCCATCCTGGGCGACCCGCTCTTCCCGGAGGTCGCCGACCGGGCGGCGGACGACGACTTCCGGCGCCCCCTCCAACTCCTCTCCCGGACCCTGGAGTTCACGGACCCGGTGAGCGGCCTCGAGCACCGCTTCGTGAGCCGGAGGGAACTCACGGCCTGGACCTCGTACGAGGAGTGGGAGCAGGGGCCGGGTTAGGCGACCGGCTCCTTCACCGCGCCGGCCGGCCCCTTCACCGGGCTCACCGGATCACTCGCCGCGCCACCAGCGCAGGAAGCGCTGCCAGGCGCCGAGCTTGGCCGGCTCCTGCCGGTGTGGATGGGTGTGCGGGTGCGGCGGCTGCGCGGCAGGGGCGGGAGCGGCCGACGCGGCGGGCACGGCCTCGGGCATGGCGGCAGACGGCGGCATCGCGGCCGGCGGCGTCACGGGCGGCAGGTCCGAAGAGATCTTCCAGTCCGGCCGTTGCGAAGGCAGCTTGCCCGGCTGGGACTTCACGTCCTGCGGCGGACGCGGCGTGAAGTCCACCGGCAGCTCCACCAGATGCCGCCCCATGATCGTCGAGACCCACCGCAAATCGCTCTCGGGGATTTCGAGTTCGGCATCGGGCAGGCGCATCAGGAACGCGTCGACCCCGATCTCCGCCAGGGCGCGCCCGATGTCCTGCCCGGGGCACTCGTGCGGGCCGCCGCCGAACGCGAGGTGCGAGCGGTTGCCCTGCATATGAGCGCCGGGTTCGGGACGCACCCTCGGGTCCGCATTGCCCGGCTGGATGCCGAAGATCAAGCCGTCCCCGGCGCGGATGCGCTGCCCGCCCAGCTCCGTGTCCGCCTTGGCGAAGTAGCCGACGTTGGCACTGAACGGCGGCTCGTCCCACAGTGACTGCTCGACCGCCTCCGGCACGGTCATCTGCCCGCCGTTGAGTCGCGCGCGGAACCGGGGGTCGGTGAGCACCACGCGCAGCACGTTCACCATGAGGTTGGCCGAACCCTCGTACGTGGCGATGAGGATGAGCCGCAGAGTCTGCGCGACCTCGTCGTCGGAGAGCGCGGAGGGGGAGGTGATGAGGGTGCTGGTGAAGTCGTCCTCGAGCGGCTCGGCGCGGCGCCGCACGGCGAGGTCCATCAGGATCCCCATCAGGTACTCGTTGCACGCGATGGCCGTCTCGCCGCCCTTGAGCAGATCCCGGGTGGCCTGCACGATGCGCTCGCTGTAGGCCTCGGGGGCGCCGAGCAGCTCCAGCATCACCATCATCGGGAGATGCTCGGCGAACTCGCTGACGACCTCGCAGCGGCCGCGCTCGGAGAACCGGTTGATGATCTCCTGCGTGGCCCGGTTGATGGCGCGGCGCAGATCACGGTGCTCGACGGTCTCGACGGCGTCGTTGACCGCGCTGCGCAGCCGCAGATGCTCGGCGCCCTCCTCCATGGCGCACATGGGCTGCCAGGTGAAGACCGGGGCGAGCGGGTGCGTGGGCCCCGCGGTGCCGTCCTTGACGGCGGTCCAGTTCCGGGAGTCCCGGTTGAACAGGGCCGTGGTGCTCACCATCTGGAGGTTCTCGCTGTGCCCGAGCACCGCCCACATGGGGACGTCCTCGTGGATGAGCGCCGGTGCGACCGGGCCGTACTCGGCGCGGAGCTTCTCGTAGACACCGGCGAGGTCGGCGTCGGCCTCGGGTCCGTAGAGCCGGCGAAGGCCGTCGGGGCCGAAGGCGTGTGCGGGGCAGCCGGGCGGCGGCGCGAGCGCGGAGTCTCCGGGGGCGTCGAATCCGGCTGGTGACTGCGGGGGTTGGGAGGGTGACGTCACGGGTTCGCTCCGGTCGGTGTGGTCAACAGGAATTCGGTCGAGCGGCACTCAGGCGTGGTGGAGCGCCATCTCGTGCAGGAATCGCATCAGCGTGAGCAGCACCTCGCGGCTCGACGCCCTGCGGCGTACGTCGCACTCGACGATGGGGACGTGGGGGTCCAGGTCGAGGGCCTTGCGCAGCTCCTCCGTGGGGTAGCGCGGCCCGTCGGGGAACGTGTTGTTGGCGATCACGAACGGCACTCCGCGCTCCTCGAGCCGCCCGATCACATCGAAGCTGACTTCGAGGCGGCGGGTGTCGACGAGGACGACGGCGCCGAGCGCGCCCTCGAACAGGCCGTTCCACAGGAACCAGAACCGCTCCTGCCCCGGCGTGCCGAAGAGGTACAGGACGAGTTCCTCGGTGATGCCGATCCGGCCGAAGTCCATGGCCACGGTCGTGGCGGTCTTGGTCTCCGAACCGTAGTTGTCGTCGACGCCGATGCCCGCCTGCGTCATCGTCTCTTCGGTGGTGAGCGGCCGGATCTCGCTGACGGAGCCGACCATGGTGGTCTTGCCGACGCCGAACCCGCCCACGATGACGATCTTGACGGCGGACGTGACGGTGTCGGGCAGTCGTTCCTCGGCCCGGGGCCCCGGAATGTGCACGCTCATCGCGGTGTCGCTCCCGGCCGTACTGTCAGAGCTTCTGTAGTCCATGCATCACCGCTTCGAGAAGGGAACGGTCCGCGACCGCGCCTCGGATCACCGGCGCGCGCGCCTGCACCAGCTCGGCCGCGAGGAGTTCGCCGAGCAGCACGGTGACCACGCTGAACGGCAGTTGGAGGTAGGCCGAGATCTCAGCCGTCGACAGGGGCGTCTTGCACAGGCGGATGACGGCGGCCTGCTCGGGCGGCGAGGCCGGCGGCGGATCGCCGCGCGCCACGATCAGGGACACCAGGTCGAGCGGCGCGCGGTCGCTTCCGTCGGTGCCGCCCGTGATGACGTAGAGACGCTCGGGGTCGGGCTTTCCGTCGCTCTGCTGCGCCCGCCGCTCCCGCTTCGGCGGCGGTTCCCTGAACGGGGGTTCGGGAGGACGGTGCGTCATACGGTCTGGCCGTTGCGCCGTGGCGGGCTCGTCAGATGCGCGCCGATCCGGATGACGAGATCGCGCATCTGGTGGCTGACGAGGCCCGCGTCGACGAACTGGTCGGCGAGCACGGCGAGATACGCGCCCTTACCCGCGGCCATCAGATAGAAGAAGCCGCCGTCGACCTCGATGATGACCATGTTCATCTTGCCGCTGCTCTCCGGGATCTCCGTGGCGACGGCGGAGGCCAGGGACTGAAGTCCCGCGCAGGCGGCGGCGATCCGGTCGGCGGCGTCGGGGTCACCTCCGTAGCGGGCGATGCGCAGCCCGTCCGAGGAGAGCACGACCACCTGCTTCACATTGGGCACGCACTCGGCGAGCTCCTTGAGCATCCAGTCGAAATTGGCCCTTTGCTGGATCACTGGTGGTCTCCCTCGTCGACCTGCTGGTTGTACGCGTCGTCATGCGGCTTGGCCGAACCCTCCGGGTCCTGCGCGGTCTGCCCCACCGCGTCGGCCGCCTCGGCCTGGCCCCCCTCGGGCTTCAGTCCGTTCATGAACGCCTCGACCCACAGGCCGGGTTCGGGCTGTTCGGCCCCGTCGTGCCGGTCCGGCTGCCCGGTCGGGGCGGCGGCCGGTGCCGGGCTCCCGTACGCCGCCGGGGCGGGCTCCGCCGCGGGCGGCGGCGTCGAGAGGTCCGGGTTGCGCGGCGTCACGATGATCTGGTCCTCGATGACCTTCGTGTCGTACTTCCTGCGCCGCTGCGGCAGGCCGTTGGCCCGCCATTCCGTGACCACGGGAACGTCGTCCTCCATCGCGGCGACGAGCGGAGCGGAAGGGCGCGGGCCCGTGACGGGACGCGGTCCCGTGGTGGGGCGCCGCGTCTTCTTCAGCCGCGGCTCCTCCTTGACCGGCAGGCCCTTGTGGTCGACGCGCGGCACGGCGGAGGCGCCGATGCCGTGGGCGAGGCCCGGGGCGTGCTGGGTGCTCATCATGGCGCGCGGCACGACGAGCACCGCGCGCACGCCGCCGTACGCGGACTGGCGCAGCGAGATCTGCATGTCGTACATCGCGCAGAGCCGGCCCACGATCGCGAGACCGAGCCGCGGGTTCTCGCCGAGGTCGTTGAGGTCGTAGCCGGCCTTGGCCTTGTCCAGCATCGCCTCGGTCTTGCGGCGCTGGTCCTCGCTGAGGCTGACGCCGCCGTCCTCGATCTCGATGGCGACGCCGGTCTGCACCTCGACCGCGGTGACGTGCACGCGGGTCGTCGGCGGCGAGTAGCGGGTCGCGTTGTCGAGGAGCTCGGCGCAGGCGTGGATGACGGGCTCGACCGAGACGCCCCTGATGGCCACATCGCAGATGGCGTGCAGGTCGATGCGCGGGTACTCGAGGATGCGCGACATGGCGCCGCGCAGCACGCTGTAGAGCTTGACGGGCTTGGGCCACTGCCGCCCGGGGCGGGCGCCGCCGAGGACGGTGACGGAGTCGGCGAGGCGGCCGATCAGGGCCGTGCCGTGGTCGACGCGCAGCAGGTCGTCGAAGACCTCGGGGTTGCGGCCGTGGTCCTCCTCCATCTCGCGGAGTTCCTCGGCCTGCTTGTGCACGATGGCCTGGACGCGGCGGGCGACGGAGACGAAGGCGCGCTGCGCGGCGTCCCGCATCGTGATCTCTCGGTCGATCTCCTTGAGGGCCACGCTCATCAAGTCCCGCTCGCCGGGCGTGACATCACGGAAGGCGGGCTCGGTGTCGCAGGTGTTGCGGACGGCGTCGTGCGGCCTGTCGCCGGCGTGCATCCGGTACAGCGCGTGCGGGAAGACCTCCTTGGCCACCCGCATCGTGCGGTGCTCCTGAGCGGCTATATGGGCTTCCAACTCGGCTACGTGCCGGGTGTATTGGGCGCGCTGTGCCCGGTTCACGCGGCCGCGGCGGACGGCCTCGGCGGAGACGGCGAGCACGAGGAGCATGCCGAGCACGCCGCACAGGGCGACGGCCAACCGGGCGGGCTCCGCGACCAGGGCGGCGGCTGCTCCGGTGGCGGCCGCCATGACCATGGCGGGCAGCAACAGCACGCGCAGATAGGGGACTTCTCGGCCACCGGGAGGCGATTGAACACTCACCATGTATGCCCTCTGAACGGTCGGGTCTGGGAACGTCGGAGATTCGGGATGGTTCGTCACGCTTCAATTGCGCCGCATCAGGGAGCTTCGGCGCAGAAGGGAACAAGCGGCCGAATCCATCTCAACTCGGTGCGCTGTGAGCGAGCTTAGTCCGACCGGATCATCGCCGGGTCATATTCAGCAAGGCCCTGAAATCGGCCCCACGACAGGAATACACTCGCTCCATTTACACGCTCGGTCGCGATTCGCACACGTGGAGCAATGACGTCCGCGCACGCGAACGCACAGTTCCCCGCGCCCCCCTTGAGGGACGCGGGGAACTGTGTGAAACCCCGTCAGGTCTTGGCCGTCGCGCTAGCCGACGGACGAGTAGGCCACGACTCCCCTGCGCACGGCGTCCACGGCCTTTCGCGCGTTGCGCCCGACCGTGGAGCCCTCCGTCGGTGCGGCCGCCGCGATCTGCCCCAGCACGTCGATGACCTGCTTGCACCAGCGCACGAAGTCGCCGGCCGGCATCTCGGCCTCCCGCAGCACCTCGTCGAGGCCCTTGCCGGACGCCCACTGGTACGCGATCCAGGCGAAGCCAAGGTCGGGCTCGCGCTGGCCGACGCCCTCCGCCTGGTTGATCCGGAACTCCTCCTCCAGGGCGTCGAGCCGCCCCCAGATCCGCACCATCTCGCCGAGCGCCGCCTTGGCCCTGCCCGCGGGCAGCTTGGGCGCGAGCGCGTCGTCCGCGACCCGCGCCTCGAACACCAACGCCGAGACGCACGCCGCGAGTTCGGCCGGGTTCAGGTCCTCCCAGACGCCGTCCCGCAGGCACTCACTGGCGAGCAGGTCCAGCTCGCCGTAGAGACGGGCCAGCCGCTTGCCGTGCTCGGTCACCTCGTCGCCGCGCAGATAGTCCATTTCGGTGAGGAGCTTGACGATACGGTCGAAGGTCCGCGCGATCGTGTTCGTGCGCCCCTCGATCCGCCGCTCCAGCTGCCCGGTGTCCCGCTTGAGGCGGTAGTAGCGCTCGGCCCACCGCGCGTGGTCCTCGCGGTCGGAGCAGCCGTGGCACGGATGCGCCCGCAGCTCGGTCCGCAGGCGCGAGATCTCCCGGTCGTCCGCGGCCTGCGCGCGCCCCTTCTTCTTGTGCCTGTCCGGCACGATGTGGCCGGCCTTGGTGCGCAGCGCGGAGGCGAGGTCGCGCCGGGACTGCGGCGAACGCGGGTTGAACGACTTCGGGATGCGCATCCGCTCCAGCGCCTCCACGGGCACCGGGAAGTCGATCGAGGCCAGCCGCTTGACCTGCCGCTCGGCGGTCAGCACCAGCGGTCTCGGCCCGTCGTGGTGCTCGAAACCGCGATGCCCGTTGGACCGGCCCGCCGGCAGGCCCGGGTCGAGCACGAGCGCGAGGCCCGCGAACTTCCCCGTCGGCACGTGGATGACGTCACCGGGCTTCAGCTTCTCCAGGGCGGCCGCCGCCTGCGCGCGACGCTGCGCGGCGCCCTGCTTGGCCAACTCGGTCTCGCGGTCCTTGAGTTCGCGCCGCAGCCGGGCGTACTCCTCGAAGTCGCCGAGGTGGCAGGTCATGGACTCCTTGTAGCCCTCGAGCCCCTCCTCGTTCCTCTGCACCTGCCGCGAGATGCCCACGACCGAGCGGTCCGCCTGGAACTGGGCGAAGGAGGTCTCGAGCAGCTCCCTCGACCGGTGGCGGCCGAACTGCTCCACCAGGTTCACCGCCATGTTGTACGACGGCCGGAAGCTCGACTTGAGCGGGTACGTGCGCGTGCCCGCGAGGCCCGCCAGGTACTCGGGGCTGAAGCCGCGCTGCCACAGCACCACGGCGTGCCCCTCGACATCGATGCCACGCCGCCCGGCGCGCCCCGTGAGCTGCGTGTACTCGCCGGGCGTGATGTCCGCGTGCTGCTCGCCGTTCCACTTGACGAGCTTCTCCAACACGACCGACCTGGCAGGCATGTTGATGCCGAGCGCGAGCGTCTCCGTCGCGAACACGGCCTTCACCAGGCCGCGCACGAACAGCTCCTCGACGACCTCCTTGAAGGTCGGCAGCATGCCCGCGTGGTGCGCGGCGATACCGCGCTCGAGGCCTTCGAGCCACTCGAAGTAGCCGAGGACGTGCAGATCCTCATCCGGAATGGCCGCCGTGCGCTCCTCGACTATCGAACGGACCTCGGCCCGCGCGTCCTCGTCGTTGAGCCTGAGGCCCGCGTACAGGCACTGCTGGACTGCGGCCTCGCAGGCGGCCCGGCTGAAGATGAACGTGATGGCGGGCAGCAGCCCCTCGTTGTCGAGGCGCTCGATGACCTCGGGGCGGCCCGGCGTCCAGATCCGGGAGCGCTGCCTGCGCTCCCGCTCCCTGTCGGCCTCGCGCATGTGGCGGCCGCGTCTGCGGTCCTGGTACGAGGGGCGGCTGGCCTCCATGCGCGCCATCCGCGTCAGGTCCGGGTTGACGGCCTTCTTGCTGCCCTCGCCCTCCTCGAAGAGGTCGTACATCCGGCGCCCGGCGAGCACGTGCTGGAACAGCGGCACGGGCCGGTGCTCGGAGACGATCACCTCGGTGTCGCCGCGCACGGTGTCGAGCCAGTCGCCGAACTCCTCCGCGTTCGACACCGTCGCCGACAGGGAGACGAGGGTCACGGACTCCTGGAGGTGAATGATCACCTCTTCCCAGACGGCGCCACGGAAGCGGTCGGAGAGGTAGTGCACCTCGTCCATGACCACGTAGCCGAGACCGAGGAGCGACTGCGAGCCCGCGTACAGCATGTTGCGCAGCACTTCGGTGGTCATCACGACCACCGGCGCGTCACTGTTCACACTGTTGTCGCCCGTGAGCAGGCCGACCTTGTCCGCGCCGTAGCGCTTCGAGAGGTCCTGGTACTTCTGGTTCGACAGCGCCTTGATGGGGGTCGTGTAGAAACACTTCTTGCCCTGCTGAAGGGCGAGGTGGACGGCGAACTCGCCGACGATCGTCTTGCCGGAGCCGGTGGGCGCCGCGACCAGGACGCCCTTGCCCGCCTCCAGCGCCTGGCACGCCTCGATCTGGAAGGGGTCGAGGCCGAAGTCGTACATCTCGCGGAAGTCCGCGAGCGCGGTGGCCTGCTCGGCGGCCCGCTGACGGGCTGCCGCATACCGCTCGGCCGGTGAGAGGTCCTCTGTCATCGTGCTTTCCAGCCTACCGACGACCACTGACATCGGACGATCATTATCCGGTAAGGCCTCCGGTCAGGCCCCGGTGAGGATCCGCACCGCCCCCGGCACGCACTGCGCGACCAGCGGCAACGCGCCGACCGGCTCCCCGTCCGCGTAGCCCGTGGTGCCCGCGGCGGCCAGCTCGACACGCGCGGCCCGGTACACACTGACCGCCGGGTGGTCGAGGTGGGTCCCCTTGTAGACCCGCGGGAACACCTTCAGCAGGGTCGTGCGGGAGCAGTCCCCGACCACGGTGACGTCGAACAGCCCGTCGCTCATGTCGGCCTCCGCGCAGATCCGCATGCCGCCTCCGTACGAGGTCCCGTTGCCGACGGCGATCAAGGTCGCCGCGACTTCCCGTACGGAGCCGTCGTCGAGGGTCAGCTTGAACGGCACGGCCTTGAAGGTGGCCAGTTCCAGCGCGATCGCCAGGTCGTACTTGAAGCGGCCGAGCGGGAGCCGCATCCGGTTGCCGCGGTCGTTGACGCGGGAGTCGAAGCCGGAGGCGAGCACGGTACCGAACCAGTGGTCACCGATCCGGCCGAGGTCGATCTCGCGGGTCCCCGAGCCCTTCAGAGCGTCGGCGACGAGTCTCCCGGCCGTGGCCGGGTCCCGTATCGGAAGGCCGAGCGCACGGGCGAAGTCGTTGCCGGTGCCGACGGCGACGATCCCGAGCGGTGTGCCGGTCCCCGCGACGGCCTGCAGCGCGAGGTTCACGAGGCCGTCCCCGCCGACGGCCACCAGCGCCCCGGTCCCCTCCGCCACCGCTTCACGCGCGCGTGCGAGGGCGTCGTCGGCGTCCTCGCCGACGACGGTGCGCACCTGGAAACCGGCTGCCCGCAAAGCGGAAGCGGCCGGCTGCGCAGCATGTGCGCCCCGGCCGCGTCCCGCGGTGGGATTGACGAAGAGGGTGATCTCACGGCTCACGGGCGGACACTAACAAGTGCCCCGCCCCGAACTGGAGTTACCTCAGGTCACATCGTCGTAACCGTTGACCCGCTCCGGTCGCGACGCCCCGTCGGATGTCGCCTGCTCCGGGAGCGCCCGGCTCGCCGGGACGGACTCGATCTCGCCGATGTCCTCGGGCGTCAGGTCGAGCTCGGAGGCCTCGTCGTCAGCGGGCCCCGCGGCCTCGCTCAGCCGCCTGCGCCGGTCGTTGAGGAGCGAGAAGCACACTGCTCCGAAGTAGAGGACCCAGATGGGACCGGCGAGCGCCAGCATGGTCAGCGGGTCCGTGCTCGGCGTCGCGACGGCGGCGAACACCGTGATGCCCATGATCATCGCGCGCCACCAGCCGAGCATCCGCCTGCCGGTGATCGCCCCGATCAGGTTGAGGAAGATGAGCAGCAGCGGCAGCTCGAAGGCGAGGCCGAAGACGAGCACCATGCGCAGCACGAGGTCGAGCAGGTCGTCGAGCGGCAGCAGGTTCTGGGCGTTGCCCGGAGTGAACTCGATGAGGACCTTCGCCGTCGTCGGCAGCACCGAGTAGGCGAAGTAGGCGCCGGCGATGAAGAGGGGGGCACCCGTGCCCACGAACGCGTACGCGTACTTCTTCTCGTGCCGGTGCAGTCCGGGCGCCACGAAGCCCCAGAGCTGGAACAGCCAGACCGGGGAGGCGGCCACGACACCAGCCATCAGCGACACCTTCAGCGCCAGCGTGAAGGGGGTGAGCAGACCGTTGAGCGTGATCTGGGCGCAGGGCTTGTCCGACGTCGACCTGGCCAGCTCGGAGAACGACTGCTCACAGCCGACCGAGTCGAGGATCGGCCTGGTGATCAGGTTGATGATGTCGTTGTAGAAGAACGCGGCTACGACGGTGATCGCGACGATGGCCAGGAGCGCCTTCGCGAGCCGGTTGCGGAGCTCACGCAGGTGCTCCGCGAGCGGCATCCGCCCCTCGGGATCCTTCTCCTCTTTGCGGGCAGACTTGAGCAACCCACGTCCTCATCTCGTGCGGCAGGCCGCCATGGCAGGGGCGGCCTTCGATCAGCTCTTGGTCGTCTGGTTCGTCTGCTCGTTCACGGGACGCGAGCTGTCCACGTCACCGGGGGCCGCCTTGATGGTGCGCTGCGCCGGAGGCGTGGAGGCGTCCTGCGGCGGGTCCGAGGGCGCGGCCGACTTGTCGCCGCCCTCGCTCTTCATGGCCTTGGCCTCGCTCTTGAGGATGCGGGCCGACTTGCCCAGCGAACGTGCCATGTCGGGAAGCTTCTTCGCGCCGAACAGCAGAATGACCACTACGAGGATCAGGATGATCTCGGGTGCACCGAGCCTTCCGAACATATCCGTTTACCTTCTCACTGAGGCGGCAGGGGCGGGGCTGCCGGTACCGATCGGACCTCGGACTGTTGTCCGACCACCGTGCTGGCAGCGATCGTATCCCGTGGGGGTAAACACGAGGCAATGCCCGTGCGTCCTCCCAATTGCGGACCGCGCCTCACTACCGGACCGCCAAAGGGAGCGTACCCGCCGACCCCGACAACGGGACAGGCCGCGGCGGTAAAGCGCTTTCCGCGCTCGCTTTCCACGCTCCCGCCAAGTGCACCGACGGAGCGTCAGACCATGTCGCCGCCGGCCTTCGCGACACCCACGGCGGCCCGCTCCAGATCCTCCGCCGCGTTGTTGATCCGCTGCGTGGTGTCGGCCACTTGACGACTGAGGCGCTGCGCCTCGACGAAGACCCGCACCGCGAGGACCGCCAGCACGGCGAGCCCCACGAAACCCACAGCAACCGCCAGCATCGCCCAGAACATGCGCCGAGCCTAGACGGTCTGGTGGAGGCGCAGCGTGCGCACCCCGCCACCGGTGAGGAGTTCGATGATGCGCTCACCGGCGGGCTTGCGCACCGAGGTCTCGCACTCGGGGCAGGTGAACGAGTAGAACGTGGTGCGGCTGCTGGCCCCGATCGCCAACCGGATCGCCGAGGCGGCCAGTTCGAAGCGGGCGCGGCAGTCGGGGCAGGCGGCCCGGAAGACGATGGGCGCCACTGTGGTCGCCGTGGCGGGCATTTCGGCAATGTCAGTGAAACCGGCCACACCAGTCATGTCACACACCTCACACCATTTGTCCGTTGTGCACCGTACGTCGTGATACGTCGCCGGGGATCCGGGGGCGCGTCCAACTCCCTCACGCCGCCCCGTCGTACGCCAGCAGCGCCTCGCGCGCCGCGGCCCGCGCACTGGTCGCCAGCTCGGCGGGCGCCACGATGTGCCCGTCCCTGCCGAGCCGCAGCGCGAGCCTGCGCAGCGAGGACGGGTCCGGCGTGCGCAGCGTGATCCGCAGCCCACCGTCCGGCAACTCCTCGGCGCTGTCGTGCGGGTAGTACTCGGCGACCCAGCGCCCGCCGGGCCCGACCTCGACAACCACCTCGGGGTCCTCGGCCGCGGGCTGCACAAGCCCCTCGGACAGGTCCCGCAGTTCGACCTCCGGCGGCGCCGACGGCTCGTCCAGGACCTTGATCTCGGCGACCCGGTCGAGCCGGAACGTCCGCCGCGCCTCCGACCGACGACACCACGCCTCTACGTAGGTGTGGCCCACGCTCACGAGCCGGATCGGGTCGATCTCCCGCTCGGTGACCTCGTCACGCGCGGGCGAGTAGTAGCGGATCCACAGCCGGCGCCGCTCCGAGATCGCCCGGTCGACGTCCGCGAAGACGCCGCCCTCCGACTCGAAGGTGACGCTCAGACGCGCGCTCGCACCGGCCACCTCACCGGCCGCGGTCTCCAGCTTCGCGGTCGCCCGCAGCAGCGCGAGCCGGTCGCTCTCCCGCAGCCCCGGCAGCGTCGCCACCGCGCGGGCGGCCACGAGCAGCGCGGTCGCCTCGTCCGCGGCGATCCGCAGCGGCTCCGCGACATCGTCCGGGTTGTGCCACCAGATGCGGTCGCCGTCGGTGTCGATGTCGAGCAGATCGCCGCCGCGGAAGCTCGTCCCGCACAGCGGCAGCACGTCCAGGTCGGAGATCAGCTCGTCCTCGGTGATGCCGAAGGCCCGCGCGACGTCCTCCACGCGCGCGCCGGGGCGCTCACGCAGATACGTCACCAGGGACAACATCCGCCGGGTCTGGTCAATGGCGTTGGAAGCCATGCTTGTACGTACTCCCCCTCAGCCCTTGGCCACGGCGCGCAGCCGGTCCACGACATCGGCCCGCAGCTCGGCGGGCTCCAGCACCACCACGTCCGGACCGAACTCCACCAGCCAGGCGTCGAGCCCGTGCCCGTACGGGATCTCCACCTCGTCCCAGCCGTCGCCGAGCTCACGCACGGAGGCGGCCTTCGAGCGCAGCGGGAAACCGGCACCCGCCCGGAGCTTGATCAGCGCGGAGCGGTCGGCGGTCTCCCCCGCCCAGCTCGCGACGGTCTCCCGCACGGTCACCACATCCGGCACCGGCACCTTGAACTGTCCCGCCCGCGAGCGCACCTTGCCGGTGATCCGGGACAGCCGGAAGACCCGCTCGGCCTGCCGGTCGCGGTCCCAGCCCGCGAGGTACCAGTGGCCGCGCCAGCACTCCAGGGCCCACGGCTCCACGTGCCGCTGCCCGGGCCGCGCGGCCGTGGCCTTGCGGTAGTCGAAGACCACGGGGCGCCGGTCGCGGCAGGCCAGCATCAGCGGCTCGAAGGACGCCTCGTGCGCCGGGATCCGCGGTTCGAGCGCGCCATGGCTCTCGTACGGGTCCACGTCCTCGGGCATCCCGGCCGCGCGCAGCTTCTGCAGGGCGCCGCTCGCGGCACCGGCGAGGCGGGCCTGCTGCCAGACCTTCGCGGCGAGGCCGAGGGCGGCGGCCTCCTCGGCGTCGAGCGTGACGGGCGGCAGGCGGTTGCTGTCGCGGCCGGCCAGATAGCCGACCTCGCCGTCCAGGTTCTCCACGGTCTCGATGACCAGGCCGAGTTCGCGCAGATCGTCCTTGTCGCGCTCGAACATCCGGTTGAAGGAATCATCGCTGCCCGCTTCGAGGTAGGCCTCGATGGAGCCGCGCAGCTCACGCTTGCTGAGCGGACGCCGCGTCCCGAGCAGACACAGCGCCAGATTCATCAGCCGCTCGGCCTTGGCAATCGCCATCGACGCCCTTTCCTGAAGGTGACTCCCGACGGACGACCGTACCGCTCGGGCGTGTCCTGGCAAAAGCCGAAGGCCCATGCCAGGCGGCATGGGCCTTCGGTTGACCGCTTGCGGTCGGAGTGCGACCGGCTCAGACGCCCATCAGGTCACACACGAAGATCAGCGTCTCGCCGGGGGCGATGCGGCCGCCACCGGCGCCACGGTCCCCGTACGCGAGGTGCGCCGGGATGGTCAGCCGACGACGACCGCCGACCTTCATGCCCTGCACGCCCTTGTCCCAGCCCGCGATGACCTGACCGGCACCCAGCTGGAACTCCAGCGGGTTGCCCCGGTTCCAGGAGGCGTCGAACTCCTCGCCGGTGGAGAAGGACACGCCCACGTAGTGGACCTTCACGAAGTCGCCGGCCTTGGCCTCGGCGCCGTCGCCCTCCCAGAGGTCCTCGATCTGGAGGTCCGTCGGCGCGTCACCGATCGGGAAGTCGACCTCGGGCTTGTCGATGTTCACGTGAAGTGCTCCTGCTTGTTGACTGCTCTGCAACCGGGACAGTCTGCCATCTTCACCGGCGCGCTGCGCGACGGCTCAGTGGGCGGCTCAGTGCGCGGCGAGGATGTCGACCGTGAAGACCAGCGTCGAGTTGGCCGGCAGCGTCTTGCCCTGCGCCTTCTTGCCGTACGCCTGGTCCGGCGGGATCACCAGCAGGACGCGGTCACCGACGTGCTTGCCGACGAGGCCCTTGTCCCAGCCCTTGATGACCTGCCCGGCGCCGATCGGCGTCGTGAACGGCTGGCCGCTCTTCCAGGACGAGTCGAACAGCTCGGCCTTCTTCTTGCCCTCGTTGACCTTCCAGGCGGCACCGCTGTACTGCATGGTGACCGTCTGGCCCTTCTTGACCTCGGCGCCCTTGCCCTGGATCAGGACCTTGTCGACCAGGTCCTTCGGCGGGTCGCTCTTCGGGATCGAGATCGTCGCCGGCTCTTCCTTGTCGGCCTGGATCTGCGGCAGGTTCGACGGGATCGAGGCCTGCTTGCCCGCGGCCTTCTTCGGGATGACCTTGCCGACGTCCAGGGCGAAGACGAGCGTGTCCGAGCCCTTGATGCCCACCTGCTGGTTGCCCTGGCTGCCGAAGCCCGCGGCCGGCGGCGCCACGACGAGGACCCGGCTGCCCTCCTTCTGCCCGAGCACGGCCTGCGAGAACGCCGGAAGCTGACCCTCCGCGCCCGCGGTCACCATCTGGTCGCCACCGCCCTGCGAGCCGTACGTGGAACCGAGGTCCTTGCCGCCCTTCCAGACCTTGCCGGTGAAGTTCATCGACACCAGGTCGTTCTTCTTCACCGTCGCGCCGTCGCCCTCGGACACGTTGTGCACGACGAACTTGTCGCTCGGGTCACCCTTGGGCAGCGAGATCTTGGCCTGCTTGCCGTACGCGCCCGAGACCTTCGGCATCGGGTTCGCGCTGTCGACCGCCTTCGGCACCGCGGCCGCCTGCGGCGAGGAGGACGAGTCCGCCTTGTCCGCCGAATCCTTGCTGTCGTCGCTTCCGCAGGCCGTCGCGGTCAGCGCCAGTGCCGGCACGATCAGTAGAGCTGCAAGTCGGCGTCGCACAGTGGTCCTCAAGTCGCTCGAATATGGTCCGGCCACTCTAGGCCTTCGCCCCGACATTCCAAGGGACGGCCAGGGGCCTCGTACGAATGATTCGTACGAGGCCCCTGGCCGGATTGCTCAGCGTGTGCGCATACCTACCGGCGATCACATACCGGCGATCAACTTCTCCACCCGGTCGTCCACACTGCGGAACGGGTCCTTGCACAGCACCGTGCGCTGCGCCTGATCGTTCAACTTCAGATGCACCCAGTCGACCGTGAAGTCACGGCGCTGCTCCTGGGCACGGCGAATGAAGTCACCGCGCAACCTCGCGCGCGTGGTCTGCGGCGGCACCGACTTGCCCTCGAAGATCTTCAGATCGTTGCAGATCCGCTTGGCCTGGCCCTTCTTCTCCAGGAGGTAGTAGAGACCGCGCTGCCGGTGGATGTCGTGATACGCGAGGTCTATCTGCGCGACCCTCGGGTGCGACATCGTCATGTTGTGCTTCGCGCGATAACGCTCGATGAGCTTGTACTTCATGACCCAGTCGATCTCGGTGCCCACCCGGTCCAGGTCCTCGGACTCGATGGCGTCGAGCGTGCGACCCCACAGCTCCAGAACCTGCTCCACGGTGCCGCTGCGGATGCCCCTGCGCTCGCAGAAGTCCACGGCCTTCTCGTAGTACTCGCGCTGCACCTCGAGAGCCGAGGCCTCACGGCCGCTGGCGAGCCGCACCTTGCGGCGACCCGTGATGTCGTGACTCACCTCGCGGATCGCCCGGATCGGGTTCTCCAGGGTGAGGTCGCGCATCACCGTGCCCGCCTCGATCATGCGCAGCACGAGGTCGGTGGCGCCGACCTTCAACAGCATCGTCGTCTCCGACATGTTCGAGTCGCCGACGATGACGTGCAGCCGGCGATAACGCTCGGCGTCCGCGTGCGGTTCGTCCCTGGTGTTGATGATCGGCCGGGAACGCGTCGTCGCGGAGCTGACGCCCTCCCAGATGTGCTCGGCACGCTGGCTCACGCAGTACACGGCACCGCGCGGAGTCTGCAGCACCTTGCCCGCGCCGCACAGCAACTGCCTGGTGACCAGGAAGGGGATGAGAATGTCCGCGAGCCGCGAGAACTCCCCGTGCCGCGCCACCAAGTAGTTCTCATGGCAGCCGTAGGAGTTACCCGCCGAGTCGGTGTTGTTCTTGAACAGGTATACGTCGCCTGCGATTCCCTCCTCGTGCAGGCGGCGTTCGGCGTCGACGAGCAGGCCTTCCAGAATGCGCTCGCCCGCCTTGTCGTGCGTGACCAACTCGGTCACGTTGTCGCATTCGGGAGTTGCGTATTCCGGATGCGACCCGACATCGAGGTAAAGGCGGGCGCCGTTCCGCAGAAAGACATTGCTGCTGCGGCCCCATGACACGACACGGCGGAAGAGGTACCGCGCCACCTCGTCAGGAGACAGGCGGCGCTGTCCCCTGAACGTACACGTGACGCCGTACTCGTTCTCCAGCCCGAAAATGCGGCGGTCCATGACTGAACATTACGCCCGATCCCCCGAGCTGAAACGGGGTTCGACGGCACGGTTTGGATCATTTTCCGACGAGCGCGCGACACGCCCGGACGTGCGCGGCTCCCCCAGGACCCGAGCCGTTGAAAGCAGGACGACCAGTGCGAGCGTGCCAGTGACGGCCGGAACGGCGAACCCCCACCGCGTACCGGCCCACTCGACGACCGGGCCCGCCACGGCCGTTCCCACGCTGGAGCCGACCATGAACGTCGTCACGAGCCACGAGAACGCCTCCGTCACCGTGCCGGTCGGCGCATGCCGGTCCACGACGATGAACGCGCACGCGATGCACGGCGCCAGGAACACCCCCGCCACCGCCGTCAGGGCCACCATCGCGACCGGCCCCGGCATCAGCACCAACGGCACGTAGAACAACGCCAGCAGAGCCACCAGCCACCGAAGTCGCCGCTCCGGAGCGCCACTCCACTGACGCGCCCCGTAGACGCTGCCGCCCACCAGCGCACCCAACCCGATCGCCGCCATCAACCAGCCGTACACGGCGTCGCCGCCCCGACCCTCCGCGTACGACATCGCCGCCACGGTGATCGAACCGAGCGCCGTCCCGATGAACAGGAAGGCGACGAGCAGCACCAGCAGCCCCGACGAACGCAACGCCCCCAGCCAGTGCGCCTCGCGCGGAGCCGAACGCCACGCGCGCGAAGGCTTCGACAGCACCACGGAGAGCGCACCGAGCACACCGATCACATTGAGCACCACGAGCGCGGCCTGCGCCGACCACAGCGACACGCACAACGTCACCAGCAACGGCCCGACGGTGAACATGACTTCCTGCGCGATCGCGTCCATCGCGTACGCCGTGTGCACCTGCTCCTCGCGCGCCAACACACTGGGCCACAGCGCCCGCAGGCCACCCTCCAGCGGCGGCGTGAGCAGTCCGGCCAGAGCCATCGCCGCGTACGCCAACGGCAGCGAGTCCATCCCCACGAACGCGAAGACCGTCATGGCGAGACCCGACAGAACCGCCGCCGGCAACTGCACCCTCGGCTGGCCCCGCAGATCGACGAGGCGCCCGAGGAGCGGCTGCCCGATCGCGTTCGCCACCCCGTACACCGCCGCGAGCGCGCCCGCCAGGCTGTACGTGCCGCCCTCGGCCCGGATGAACAGCACGACGGCGATCGGGGCCGTCGCATTCGGCAGCCTGCCCACCAGGGTCCCCGTGAGCAGCCGCATCGCGTGCCGCGCCCTGAGGATCTCCGCATACCCCGCGGCCATCGCCCGCCCCCACCCTGAAGTTTTACGTATAACGTCCCGGCGTTATACGTACCACGTGCCCGGCGGACAGAGCCACCCGCTAACGTCGAGCACCCTGGACGACACCTACGGAGGCACCAGTGACCAGCGGCCAGGACGGCACCACGACCGCCCGCCCCACCAGCAGGGACGTCGCCCGCGCGGCCGGCGTCTCCCAGGCCGCCGTCTCGCTCGTCATGGGCGGCAAATGGCGCGGCCGAGTCTCCGAGACCACCGCCGAACGCGTACGCACCGCCGCGGAGCGACTCGACTACCGGCCCAACCTCGCGGCCCGCAACCTCCGCACCGGCCGCACCCGCACCGCCCTCCTCGTCGTCCCCGCACTCACCAACGAGTTCTTCGCCGGGGTCTACACAGGAGCCGCCCGCGTCGCCGTACAACACGACTTCGGCGTCGTCCTCTACCCCTCACCCGACGGCATCGGCCCCGCCCGCGACCCCTTCCCCTCCGCCCGCGCCGCGCTCGACGGCATCCTCGCCTCCTCCATGGCCGCCGACGCCCTCACCGCCCTGCGCGGCGACGACACCCCACCCATCCCCCTCGTCATGCTCGACAGCGATCCCACGGGCAGCCCCGGCGCCACCACCGTCAACCTCGACCTCGCCGACGGCATCCGGCAGATCACCGACCACCTCATCGCCCACGGCCACCGCAACTTCCTGCACCTCGCCTCCGCCGTCCAGTCCTGGACCTTCGACGTCCGCGCCCGCGAACTCGCCGCCCGCACCGCACAGTTGCCGGACACCACCGTGCGCACCGTCCGCTCCGCCCTCACCGTCGAAGACGCCGTCACCGCCACCGAAACGGCCCTGCGCACCTCCGGCCTCGTCGAACCCACCGCCATCGTCTGCGACGACGACAAACTCGCCGCCGGCGCCTACAAAGCCGCCCGCCGCCTCGGCCTGCGCGTCCCCGACGACCTCTCCATCACCGGCTTCGACGACCTCACCCTCGCCACCGCCATCGAACCCGAACTCACCACCGTGCGCCTGCCCGCCGAGGAAGTCGGCGCACACGGCATGCGCGCACTCCTCGCCGTCCTCGACCACCGGGAAGCCGACACCACCCCGCTCCCCGTCGAACTCATCGTGCGCGGCTCCACAGGACCGGCCGCACCCCGCCCCTGACACACATGTGCCCCGACCGGTTCGACAACCGGCCGGGGCACACGACGCGCTACGCGCTCCTACTTGTCCTCAGAAGGCCCCTCGTCATCGGACACCGCATCCGACTCGGCCTCCGTCGTCGCGGCAGCCCCCTCGGCCGTGAGCAGCCGCTCCAACTGCCGCCCCACGATCCGCTTGAACTTCCGCTGCTGCGGCCGCGTACGGTCCAGGACCGCCACCTCAAGACGCTCCGCGGGAATCTCCCGCTCGCCCCCATTGGTGTCCCGCGACAACGCCGTCACCGCCAGCTTCAACGCCTCCGACAGCGTCATACCGTCACGGTGCTGCTGATCCAGATAATTGCTGATCTGCTCCGCGCTGCCACCGACCGCCACCGAGCCGTGCTCATCGACGATCGACCCGTCATGCGGAAGCCGGTAGATCTGGTCACCCTCAGCCGACTGACCGACCTCGGCGACCACCAACTCCACCTCGTACGGCTTCTCCCCCGCGCTGGAGAAGATCGTGCCCAACGTCTGCGCGTACACATTCGCCAGACCACGAGCCGTCACATCATCACGGTCGTACGTGTAACCCCGCAGATCCGCGTAGCGCACGCCACCGATCCGAAGGTTCTCGTACTCGTTGTACTTACCGGCGGCCGCGAAGCCGATCCGGTCATAGATCTCGCTGAACTTGTGCAGAGCACGGGACGGGTTCTCGCCGACGAACACGATGCCATCGGCGTACTGCAGCACGACAAGGCTGCGACCGCGAGCGATGCCCTTGCGCGCGTACTCCGCGCGGTCGGCCATCGCCTGCTGGGGTGAGACATAGAACGGCGTCGACACCGGCTATCCGTCCCTTTCTGTCAGTGGCTCGATGAGTAGGCAACCAAGAGAGCGTCGGCCGGCTAGAGCAGAGCGGCCCGCGGACCGTCCGGCCGCTCCATACGCCGCTCCAGGATCGACCGGGCGATACCCGAGGACTCGTCGTCCGACAGCCGCCGGAAACCCTCGTCCGAGATCACCGTGACGATCGGGAAGATCCGCCGCGCCATGTCGGGACCACCCGTCGCCGAGTCGTCGTCCGCCGCGTCGTACAGAGCCTGCACGACCAGCGTCGTCGCCTCCTCCTCCGACAGGTCGTCGCGGTAGAGCTTCTTCATCGCCCCACGCGCGAACACCGAACCGGAACCGGTCGCCGCGAAACCATGCTCCTCACTGCGGCCACCCGTGACGTCGTACGAGAAGATCCGACCCCTCTCACGATCCACGTCGTAACCCGCGAACAGCGGCACCACAGCCAGCCCCTGCATGGCCATGCCGAGGTTGGACCGGATCATGGTGGAAAGACGGTTCGCCTTGCCCTCCAGAGACAGCTGCGCACCCTCGACCTTCTCGAAGTGCTCCAGCTCCAACTGGAAGAGCTTCACCATCTCGACGGCCAGACCGGCCGTGCCGGCGATACCGACGGCCGAGTACTCGTCCGCCGGGAAGACCTTCTCGATGTCGCGCTGCGCGATCACATTCCCCATCGTGGCCCGCCGGTCACCGGCGAGCACGACGCCGCCAGGGAACGTGGTGGCCACGATGGTCGTGCCGTGCGGGGCCTCGATGACGCCCTGCGTCGGCGGCAACTGCCGGTTGCCCGGCAGGATTTCGGGCTGGTGCTCCGACAGGAAGTCCATGAACGACGACGATCCAGGCGTCAGGAAGGCAGCCGGTAGACGCCCGGTGCTACGAGGGTTGGCTTCCACGCGTTTCCTTCCAAGTAGGCGGTGGCCCGACGTGTGGTGTCGGGATCGTCTCCCAACTTGCCGATGGCCGAATTGCAGTTGAAGCACAGTACGCCTCGGACCCTACCCGTCTCGTGGCAGTGATCCACATGTACTGCCGGGGCATTCAGGCAGATCACGCAGATCCCCATCTGCGAGGCGATCATCTCGTCGCGCTGCGCTTCGGTGAGGTTGTAGTTGCGCTTGAGGTGGTCCTGCCGACCCTGGATCGCCCGGCACGCCTTGCATTTGGTCGACAACCCATCAGACGCGCTCGCGTTGCGGTGCCAGTCAGCGTGCGGCTTGATCTCACCGCACGTGCGACACAGCTTGTGCCCGTCCGGAACGTCCACCTTGACGCGAACGGACTTGCCGCGGGCTTCCTGGCGGCGCCGATAATGCGCAGCGCTGTACTCCGCGACGCATTCCCGGCACCACACCTGAAGGCCGTCCTGACGGTTCTTGTCGGCCGCGAACGAGACCAGTGGCAGCATCCGAGTGCACTTTGTGCACCGCTTGCCAGTCGCGCCCGACATGTCCGTTACTGTCCACCTTTCTGCACAAATGACCGAACGAAGTCCTCGGCGTTCTCCTCGAGTACGTCGTCGATCTCGTCCAGAACCGAGTCGACGTCATCGCTCAGCTTCTCCTGGCGCTCCTTGAGGTCCTCGGTCGACTGCTCGTCGACCTGCTGCTCCTCGACCTCCTCGGTGGAGCGCGTCGCCTTCTGCTGTCCGCCGCCGGTGTCCTTGGTTGCCATGTCCAGCTCACCCCGCTCGGTTCGACATCCACGCCGTGGACGACGTGGTTCGCCTCAGGTCGTTCGTGATCAGAACCCTACGCGTCGGCTCTGACATCGGCCCCGCACTTTCCTCAACGTGCGGGGCCCACCTCTGTGATTCCCCTGCCACCGACTTTTCAGCCCCGGATCGGTGATTGATCATCGGCGGATCGGGCGCCGGTCACTGCCCGGACAGCACCCGGACCAGGTCCTCGGCCGTGCGGCACCTGTCAAGGAGCTCCTTCACGTGGTTACGCGTTCCGCGAAGGGGTTCCAGGGTCGGGACGCGCTGGAGCGAGTCCCGGCCCGGGAGGTCGAAGATGACCGAGTCCCAGGAGGCCGCCGCGACGTCGTCCGCGTACTGCTCGAGGCAGCGCCCACGGAAGTACGCCCGGGTGTCCTCGGGCGGCTTCGTACGGGCGTTCTCGACCGCCGGCTCGTCCAGGAGGCGCTTCATCTTGCCGCGCGCCGCCAGACGGTTGTAGAGGCCCTTCTCGGCGCGTACGTCGGCGTACTGGAGGTCGAGCAGGTGCAGCTTGGCGGCGTCCCATTCGAGGTTGTCGCGGCGCCGGTAGCCCTGCATGAGTTCGAGCTTGGTGACCCAGTCGAGCTCGCCGGACAGGCTCATGGGGTCGGACTCCAGGCGCCCGAGGACGTCCTCCCAGCGGGCCAGGACGTCCTTGGTCTGGTCGTCCGCGTCGGCGCCGAAGCGCTCCTCCACGTACTTCCTGGCGAGTTCGAAGTACTCCATCTGGAGCTGGACCGCGGTGAGTGTGCGGCCGCTACGGAGCGTGATCAGGTGCTGGAGGGACGAGTCGTGGGAGACCTGGTGGAGGGTGCGGACCGGCTGGTCCACGGCCAGGTCGACCGCGATGAAACCGTCTTCGATCATGGACAGAACGAGTGACGTCGTGCCGAGCTTGAGGTAGGTGGAGATCTCCGAGAGGTTGGCGTCGCCGATGATCACGTGCAGGCGGCGGTATTTCTCGGCGTCCGAATGCGGCTCGTCGCGCGTGTTGATGATCGGGCGCTTGAGGGTGGTCTCGAGGCCCACCTCGACCTCGAAGTAGTCGGCGCGCTGGCTGAGCTGGAACCCGTGCTCGTGCCCGTCCTGGCCGATGCCGACGCGGCCGGCCCCGGTCACGACCTGGCGCGAGACGAAGAACGGGGTCAGGTGGCGCACGATGTCCGAGAAGGGGGTCTCCCGCTTCATCAGGTAGTTCTCGTGCGTCCCGTAGGAGGCGCCCTTGTTGTCGGTGTTGTTCTTGTAGAGGTGGATGGGCTGGGCGCCGGGGAGCTGGGCCGCCCGGTCGGCGGCCTCGGCCATGATGCGCTCGCCGGCCTTGTCCCAGAGCACGGCGTCCCAGGGGTTGGTGACCTCGGGTGAGCTGTATTCGGGGTGAGCGTGGTCGACATAGAGGCGCGCGCCGTTGGTAAGGATGACGTTGGCCAGGCCGATGTCCTCGTCGGTGAGCTGGCTGGAGTCGGCGGCCTCGCGGGCGAGGTCGAAGCCTCGGGCGTCGCGCAGCGGGTTCTCTTCCTCGAAGTCCCAGCGGGCCCTGCGGGCCCGGTGCATCGCCGCCGCGTAGGCGTTGACGATCTGGGACGAGGTGAGCATGGCATTGGCGTTGGGGTGGCCGGGGACGGAGATCCCGTATTCCGTCTCGATGCCCATTACTCGCCGTACGGTCATGCGGCCCTCCTTGCCCGGCAGCGCCCTCGGTCGGGGGCGCCGCTCAAGTACCGCTGGTTCTCCGGTGCGTGTGCGGTGCCCGTCCCCGCACTGCGCGACTCGGCGGCATAGCAGAGCCTAGAACGCCTTTGCGCTGGTGGGGAGATCATTTGCGTCATTGGATTCGCTCCGCTTTCGAGCGGGTGGTCGCGTGGTCGGTTCCTGTCGTGTGCCGCGAAGTGCTGCCGCAAAACAGTCGGCTGCGGGTACCCGCTCGGGGCACCCGCAGCCGCCCTGTCTTTTACAGGTACTGACCGGTGTTCGCCACCGTGTCGATGGAGCGTCCGGTGTCCGCGCCCTGCTTTCCGGTGACGAGCGTGCGGATGTAGACGATCCGCTCGCCCTTCTTGCCGGAGATTCGGGCCCAGTCGTCCGGGTTGGTGGTGTTGGGCAGGTCCTCGTTCTCCTTGAACTCGTCGATGCAAGCCTGCAGGAGGTGGGAGACCCTGAGTCCCTTCTGGTTCTGCTCGAGGAAGGCCTTGATGGCCATCTTCTTGGCGCGGCCGACGATGTTTTCGATCATTGCGCCGGAGTTGAAGTCCTTGAAGTAGAGGACTTCCTTGTCGCCGTTTGCGTACGTCACTTCGAGGAAGCGGTTTTCCTCGGTTTCGGCGTACATCTGCTCCACGGCCGTCTGGATCATGGCGTGGACGGTGGCTGCCCGGTCGCTGCTGTGCTCGTCGAGGTCGTCGAGGTGCAGCGGGAGGCGTTGGGTGAGGTACTTGCCGAAGATGTCCTTGGCCGCTTCGGCGTCCGGGCGCTCGATCTTGATCTTCACGTCGAGTCGTCCGGGCCGCAGGATGGCCGGGTCGATCATGTCCTCACGGTTCGAGGCGCCGATCACGACCACGTTCTGCAGGCCCTCGACGCCGTCGATCTCGGCGAGCAGCTGCGGGACGATGGTGTTCTCCACGTCCGAGCTGACGCCGGAGCCACGGGTGCGGAAGAGGGACTCCATCTCGTCGAAGAAGACGATGACGGGTGTGCCCTCGCTGGCCTTCTCACGAGCGCGCTGGAAGACGAGGCGGATCTGCCGCTCGGTCTCGCCGACGTACTTGTTGAGGAGTTCGGGGCCCTTGATGTTGAGGAAGTAGCTCTTGCCCTGGGCCACTCCGGTCACTTCCGCGACCTTCTTGGCGAGGGAGTTGGCCACTGCCTTGGCGATCAGGGTCTTACCGCATCCGGGAGGCCCGTACAGCAGGACGCCCTTGGGCGGCCGCAGTTCGTGCTCCCTGTAGAGGTCCGGGTAGAGGTAGGGGAGCTCGACCGCGTCGCGGATCAGTTCGATCTGGTTGCCCAGGCCGCCGATCTGCTCGTAGCCGATGTCCGGGACCTCTTCGAGGACGAGTTCCTCTACTTCGCTCTTCGGTACGACTTCGTAGACATAGCCGGATCGGGGTTCGAGCAGTAGGGCGTCGCCGGGGCGGATGGTGACGTCCAGCAACGGCTCGGCGAGCCGTACCACCCGTTCCTCGTCGGTGTGCCCGACCACGAGGGCTCGATCGCCGTCCTCGAGGATTTCCTTGAGGGTGACGATGTCGCCGACGCTCTCGAACTCCATGGCCTCGACCACGTTGAGCGCTTCGTTGAGCATGAGTTCCTGGCCGCGTCGGAGCTCTTCGAGTTCGACGCTTGGACTCACGTTCACGCGGAGTTTGCGGCCGCCGGTGAAGATGTCGGCGGTGCCGTCCTCGTTTGCCGAGAGGAAGACTCCGAAGCCTGCCGGTGGTTGTGCGAGCCGGTCGACTTCTTCCTTGAGGGCCACGATTTGGTCGCGTGCCTCACGGAGTGTGCCTGCGAGCCGCTCGTTCTGGGCGGACACGCCGGCGAGGTTGGTCTGCAGTTCGACGATCCGCTCTTCGAGAATCCTCGTGTGCCGCGGAGAGTCGGCGAGCTTGCGCCGCAGGACGGCGATTTCCTGCTCGAGATAGGCAACCTGCCCGGCAGGGTCCTCGGACCCTCGTCCCGGGCGGATGCCGCGGTTGATGTCGTCGTCGTGGGCTGCCACGGTCCTCACCTCCTCCAAGGGGAGCTGGACGCTTCCAGACCCTACCTGGGCGGGTGTCGATTGAAACCCCTAGATCAAAAAGACGATGGGGTGTGTCCGATCTTCACCCTTGCGCTCTCCCTCACGCCAGGGGAATACCCACCCAACAACATCGGAAAGCGGCCGGTTGTAGGGTCGAAGCGTTCAACACCCGTCAGGCTTGGCCCGACTTGCTCCTCCGAAGGGGCTTTTCGGGGGCCGCGACGCAGGAAACGGCAGGAGACATGACCGTGCGGCAAGAGGCCGGATCCGGTACCGACAGCAGCGTTCCGCTGGAGGTGTGGATCGACCAGGATCTGTGCACCGGGGACGGGATCTGCGCGCAGTACGCTCCGGAGGTCTTCGAGCTGGACATCGACGGTCTCGCGTACGTGAAGAGCGTGGACGACGAGCTGTTGCAGGACGTGGGCGCGTCAACGCCCGTGCCGCTTCCGCTTTTCACGGATGTGGTGGCGTCGGCGAAGGAGTGTCCGGGCGACTGCATTCATGTGCGCCGGGTTTCGGACAGGGTCGAGGTCTACGGTCCTGACGCTGAGTAAAAATTTGATAGCTCTGCGTAAACATGCGGGCCCCGTCCGCCGGTGATCCGGCGGACGGGGCCCGTTGCGTGCGGTGTCAGGCGGCGCGGGCCTCGGGGGGCGTGGAGCGGACGAACGCCCCGTTCTGCCACTGCCACTTGGCCTTCTCGTGGACGTCCGGGCGGTATCGGGGCACGGAGTCCGAGGAGTAGCCGTCCAGGTCGGCGAGGACCGATCCGTCCTGTATGGCGAGCATGGTCGCCGAGTAGTTGTCCTTCGGCGTGACGAGCGTGGCGACGACGCGGGGCTTGGTGCCTGCGGGCTGTGTGACGACGTAGATGCCGCTGGGCGGGGTGCCGACGCCGGCGTCGCAGCGGACGACGGCGACCGTCTCGGGGCGTCCGTCGCCGTCGAGGTCCCCGGTGGCCTTCTTGACGACGGCGGTCTTGACGGGCCCGCAGTCGAGCGGGAAGTGCACGGCGGCGGGGTCGGGCGGGGCCACGGCCGCGGGCCTGCTCGCGGGTGACTTGTGGTCGGCCTGGGCCGCGGTGGCGGAGTCGGGCTTGAGGAAGCCGGAGACCGCGACGACCGCGGCGAGGGCGGCCGCGGTGGCCAGCCAGTGGATGGGGCGTGTGGTGGTGTGCGCCAGTTCCGGGACGGCGGATTGCTGCACGAGGAGCGTCTCCTGTGAGGGCTGTGCCGGTGGGGGTGGCCAGCATCGTGCCATACGTCACAGTGCGCGGGAACGGTGGGGTCCGTTCTTTCTCTCGGTGATATCTGGTCCTGTTGCTGCCGTTACGCCAACGAACAAGCGCCGCCGCCGAGTTCCCGTGGGTGCGGGGGAACTCGGCGGCGGCGCTTTCGCGTTGTGCGGTTGTACGTTTTCGGTGACTGGGCCCCGGTGGCTCAGCGGCCTCGGTTGCCGCCTGCGGCGTTGGGGCCGTCGTAGTCCTCGCCGTAGGCGCCCTTGGCGGGGCGGCGGCGGCGCATGGGCGGCTCGACGCCGTCCGCGAGGCGGCGGGCGGTGAGCAGGAAGCCGGTGTGGCCGATCATCCGGTGGTCGGGGCGGACGGCGAGGCCCTCCACGTGCCAGTTGCGGATCATCGACTCCCAGGAGGTCGGCTCGTTGAAGCAGCCGATCTCGCGGATGGACTCGACGGTGCGGGCGAGCTGCGTGGTGGTGGCCACGTAGCAGCACAGGATGCCGCCGGGGACGAGCGCCTTCTTGACGACGTCCAGGCACTCCCAGGGGGCGAGCATGTCGAGGATGACGCGGTCGACGTCACCGTCGGACAGGTTGTCCTGGAGGTCGCCGACGGTGAGCTGCCAGGCGGGGTGCGGGCCGCCGAAGTAGCGCTCCACATTGCCCTTGGCGATCTCTGCGAAGTCCTCGCGGCGCTCGTAGGAGTGCAGCATGCCCTGGTCGCCGATGGCGCGCAGCAGGAAGCTGCTGAGCGAGCCGGAGCCCACGCCCGCTTCCACGACGCGGGCGCCGGGGAAGATGTCGGCGAAGGCGAGGATCTGCCCCGCGTCCTTGGGGTAGACCACGGCGGCGCCGCGGGGCATGGACAGGACGTAGTCGGGGAGCAGGGGGCGCAGCGCGAGGTAGGCGACGTTTCCGGTGGTGCGGACAACGCTGCCCTCGGGTGCGCCGATCAGCTCGTCGTGCGGGAAGGAACCCTTGTGGGTGTGGAAGTTCTTTCCCTCTTCGAGCGTGAACGTGTAGTGGCGGCCCTTGGGGTCGGTCAGCTGTACCTGGTCCCCGACCGTGAAGGGCCCGCGCCTGCGGGCGGCACCGGTCGGTTCGGACATGCGAACAGCCTACCGGGCTTGACGGGGGACGCCGACCACGCGGGTTGTGCGATGTCTACGAAGGGCGGGCCATGGCCTTGACGAAGGCGCGTTCCACGTCGGCCGCGGAGAGGACTCCGTAGATGGCGCCGTTCTCCTCGACCACGAGGTATTCGGTGGCGGGGGTCTCGCGGAGGGTGTCGAGGAGTTCTTCGCCGGCGAGTTCGGCGGAGACGCGCATGCCGTCGGTGAGGTCCTGGGCGAGGCCGCTGACGGGGACCCAGGGGCGTCGGTGTTCGGGGATGCCGACGATGGCCGCCTCGCGGACGAGGGAGTGGGGGTCGCCGTCGGCGTCGACGACGACGAGGGCGCGGGCGCCCGCCTCGTTGGCCCGGCGCAGGGCTTCGGAGAGCGGGGTCTCGCCCTCGACGGGGACGGCGCGGCGGGTGAGGGTGCGGGCGCGCAGGTCCGGGAGGTGTTCGCGCAGCCGTGCCATGCGCAGGCTGTTGCCGGCGCCGGTCCAGATGATCGCGGCGAGGATGGCGGCGAGCAGCGCGTCCATGAGGGTGTCCATGCCGCCGGACTCCTCGGCGCCTTCGCCGAGGGCGCCGGACTGGGTGAGCAGCGGCAGGCCGATGAGGACGGTGACGGCGAGGGCGCGGCCGACCCAGGCGGCGGCGATGGTGCCGCTCATGGGCTTGCCGGTGAGCTTCCAGACGATGGCGCGGAGCATCCGGCCGCCGTCGAGGGGCAGTCCCGGCAGGAGGTTGAACGCGGCGACGATCAGGTTGGAGATCATCAGGCCCGCGAGGAGCACGCCGGGGACGGTGCCGGGTTCGACGGCGCGCATCGCCGCGTAGAAGACGCCGGAGAGGACGAGGGAGAGCAGGGGGCCCACGAAGGCGAGCATGAATTCGCGGCCGGGGGTCTCGGACTCCTTCTCGATCTCGGAGACGCCGCCGAAGAACTGCAGCTGGATGCGGCGCACCGGGAGCTTGTAGCGCAGCGCGACGACGGTGTGGGCGAGTTCGTGGATGAGTACGGAGGCGTAGAAGGCGACGGCGAAGAAGAGGGAGACGAGGTAGCGGGCGGCGCCGAGTTCGGGCAGTACGCGGTCGAGTTGGCCGCCGAACACCCAGGTGATCAGCGCGGCCACGAGGAACCAGCTGGGGGCGACGTACACGGGGACGCCGAAGGGGCGGCCCATGAGGAGTCCGCCGCGTGGTTCGGGGCGCTTGGTGGGGCCCTTGATGGCGCCCTTGCGCTTGCCGGAGGTGGCGGCGGCGCGCTCGGGGTGGCGGTCGTAGGGGTGCGCGGGCGGCGTGCCCTGCGGTTGGGGCGTGGAGTCCGCGGCCGGGGTGGGGTCGGCCTGCGGGGTGCCCGGAGACTGTGAGGTGTCCGGGGACTGCTGGGTGCCGGGGGTCTGCGAGGTGTCCGGGGACTGCTGGGTGCCGGGGGTCTGCGAGGTGTCAGGAGTCCGCGCAGTGTCAGAGGTCTGCTGCGGCGCCGTGCCGTCCGGTTCCGCGTCGGCCGGCTGCTGCGCTGTTGCGTTCGACGGCTGCTCGGTGGTCGCGTCCCGCGGCTCCGTGCCGGTTCCGCGCTCCCCCTGGTCCTGCGGCGTTTCGGGTTCTCCCGGTTCCTGGGCCCCACGGGTTGCGCGGGCTTCGGTCGCGTCCGGCTCGACCGCGGCCGGAGGTCGGGGCGACGTCGCCTCCCCGGTGCCGGACTGCGGCTGGCCGCTCTCGTCCACGGTGATCCCTCGGTCCCCTCGTTCGAAGCGTTTCCCGCCGCCCGGCGGGACGTTCTGGCGTCGATGGTATGCGGACAGTGTCGGCGGGCCCCCGTCGACTCCCCCGCGCCACGCTACGCAAGACGCGGCCAGTGTGCAGGTGCCTGACTGTCAGTGCGGGCCCGTATCGTCGTACGGCATGGAGACCAGCACGGATCAGGCCCCCGCACGGCCCGCGGCCGCCCCGCCGGGGTCGCTCTCGCCGTCGCGCGCGAGCGATTTCATGCAGTGCCCGCTGCTGTACCGGTTCCGGGTGATCGACAAGCTGCCGGAGAAGCCGAGCGAGGCGGCGACGCGGGGCACGCTGGTCCATGCCGTCCTGGAGCGGCTCTTCGACGCGCCCGCGGAGGAGCGGACGGCGCCGCGGGCCGCGGCGCTGATCCCCGGCCAGTGGGAGCGCCTTCGGGAGTCGAAGCCGGAGCTGGCCGAGCTGTTCGCCGATGCCGGTGAGGGCGAGGAGGCCGCGGGCGAGCGGATGGCGCGCTGGCTCGGCGACGTGGAGCGCCTCGTGGAGCGGTGGTTCACGCTGGAGGATCCGACGCGGCTGGAGCCCGTGGAGCGGGAGCTGTTCGTGCAGGCCGAGCTGGAGTCGGGCCTGAAGCTGCGCGGGATCATCGACCGGGTGGACGTGGCGCCGACGGGCGAGGTGCGCATCGTCGACTACAAGACGGGCAAGGCGCCGCGCCCCCAGTACGCGGAGGGCGCGCTGTTCCAGATGAAGTTCTACGCACTGGTGGTGTGGCGCCTGAAGGGGGTCGTGCCGCGCCGCCTTCAGCTGGTGTATCTGGGCAGTGGGGACGTGGTGACGTACGACCCGGTGCCCGCGGATCTGGAGCGGGTGGAGCGCAAGCTGCTCGCGTTGTGGGAGGCGATCCAGCAGGCGACGGAGACGGGCGAGTGGCGGCCGCGGCCGACGAAGTTGTGCGGCTGGTGCGACCACCAGGCGGTGTGCCCGGAGTTCGGCGGCACTCCCCCGCCGTACCCGCTGCAGATCGTCTCGGCGCCCCGGGCCGGGGTGGAGGACCTCCCGCAGGCATAGCAGGGCAGAATGGGCCGCCGGGTCTATCGAAGGATCAAAGGAGAGTTTCGTGGCCATCCGCGTCCTACTGGTCGACGACCAGCCGCTGCTGCGTACGGGCTTTCGCATGATCCTGGAGGCCGAGCAGGACATCGCGGTGGTCGGCGAGGCCGGGGACGGTCTGCAGGCGCTCGACCAGGTGCGTGCCCTGCAGCCCGATGTGGTCCTGATGGACATCCGGATGCCGCGGATGGACGGTGTGGAGGCGACCCGGCAGATCTCGGGCCCCGGCAAGGACGGTCCGGCGAAGGTTCTGGTGCTGACCACGTTCGATCTCGACGAGTACGTGGTGGAGGCGTTGAAGGCGGGCGCGAGCGGCTTCCTGCTGAAGGACGCGCCCGCGGGCGAGCTGGTGCAGGCGATCCGGGTGGTGGCGGCCGGCGAGGCGATGCTGGCGCCGAGCATCACGCGCCGGCTGCTTGACAAGTACGCGGACCATCTCCCGTCCGGGGACGAGCCGGTCCCGGACACGCTGCACACGCTCACGGAGCGGGAGGTGGAGGTGTTGAAGCTGGTCGCGCGAGGCCTGTCGAACGCCGAGATCGCCGCCGACCTGTTCGTGAGCGAGACGACGGTGAAGACGCACGTCGGCCATGTGCTGACGAAGCTGGGCCTGCGCGACCGGGTGCAGGCGGCGGTGTACGCGTACGAGAGCGGTCTGGTCCGCCCGGGCGCGCAGTAGGCGGTAACGGCGAAGGCGGCGGTCACCAGCTCGGTGGCCGCCGCCTTCGTGTGCGTACGGGGCTCAGCCCTTGCTGATCTCCCAGAACCGGAAGACGGTCGAGGCGTCGAGGCAGTTCTCCAGGCCGTACACGTCGGACTTGGCGACGGCGTACTGCTTGGCCTGCCAGACCGGCAGGATGGGCAGCTCGTCGGCGACGATGTTCTGAAGCTGCTCGTAGCGCGGGGCCGCCGCGGAGCGGTCGCTCTGGGCGCCGGTCTCCGGGATGATCCGGTCGCTGATGGTGCTGTTGTCGTAGCGGTTGTCGAGGACGTTGCCCTTGCCGAAGAACGGCTGGGTGAAGTTGTCCGGGTCCGGGTAGTCGGGCACCCAGCCCTTGACGTAGACGCCGTACTTGCCGGACTTGATGTCCCGCTCGTACTGGGCGAATTCGACGGACTTCACGTCGGCGTCGAACAGGCCGCTCGCGTTGAGCTGCTTGGCGATGGTCTTCAACTCGGCGTCGGTGGCGGGGCCGTAGCGCGCGGGCGTGGACCAGAGCGTGAGCTTGACCTTGCCGCTGATGCCGTCGGCGCGCAGCGCGGCCGCCGCCCTGCTCTTCGAGGGGTGGGCCCCGTACTTGTCGAAGAAGGCCGTGTTGTGGCCGGTGATGCCCGCCGGAATGATCGAGTACAGCGACGTGGCGGTCTGGTCGTACACGTCGTCGATGAGGGCGTCGCGGTCGATGAGGTAGGCCATCGCCTTGCGGACGCCGATCTTCCCGGCGACCGGGTCGTCCATGTTGAAGACGAGGTGCTGGACCTCGGCGCTCGTGCCCTCGATGACGTCCAGGTTCTTGCTGCCGGAGTTCTGGATGTCGGCGACGTCCTTGGCGGCGAGGCCGCGGTAGGCGAGGTCGAGCTTCCCGGCGGTCAGGGACTTCTTCAGGCCCGCCTGGTCACCGTGGAAGAACTTCATGGTGACGCCCTGGTTCTTGACCTTGGCGGTGCCCTCGTACTTGGCGTTGACCGAGAAGTCGGCCTGCTTCTTGCCGAAGGAGTCGAGCTTGTAGGGGCCCGAGCCGACGGCCTTGCCGTCGTTACGCAGCTTGTCCGCGGGGTACGCCGTGTGGTCGACGATCGAGCCGGCGCCCGAGGCGATCTTGCTGGGGAAGGTCGCGTCGGCGGACTTGAGCTTGAAGGTGACGGTCCTGGCGTCCGGGGTCTCGACCTTGTCCAGCATCGGGAACATGATCGCGGGGCCGGCCTCGTCGTTGATCCGCATCATGCGGTCGAAGGAGAACTTGACGTCCTTCGACGTGAGCGCGTGACCGTTGCTGAACTTCAGCCCCGAGCGCAGCGTGCACGTGTAGACCTTGGTCGCGCTGTCGCTGAAGTGGCACTCCTTGGCGGCTTCCGGCTGCGGCTCGGTGCCTCCGTTGGGGAAGCTGAGCAGCGACTGGAAGACGTTGTTGAACAGCAGCCACGAACCGGGGTCGTAGCCGGAGGCCGGGTCGGTGGCCTGGATGTCGTCGGACATTCCCATGACCACGGCGTTGCCGTCGTCGCCGGAGTCGCTCTCGTCAGAGCCACAGCCGGTCAGGAGTGCCGCGGCGAGTCCCGCGCCGAGGGGCATGACCAGCCACTGGTTGCGCATTCTCACGTACGTGCCTTGTCGTCGGTCGAGCGGACGGGCTGGGGCCGGCCCGCGAGTGGACCGGCCCCGGGTGGGCTCAGCCGCTGACGCCGCGGCCGAGCTCCCACAGCTGAAGGATCGAGGAGGCGGACAGCGCCCACTCCACCCCGGTGATGTCGTCGCGGGCGGCGACGTACTGCTTGCCCTGCCACAGCGGGAGGACGGGCACGTCGTCGGCGACGAGGTTCTGGATCTGCTGGATGGGCTTGGAGGCGGTGAGCCGGTCGGCCTCGCGGCGCTCGGCCGGGATCAGGTCACCGCGGATGCTGCTGTTGGTGTACGGGGACGCCAGGAAGTTGTCCTTGTCGAGGAACGGCGCGAGGAAGTTGTCGGCGTCCGGGAAGTCGGGGAACCAGCCGAGGCCGTAGACGTCGTACTTCCCCTTGAGCTGGGCGTCGCGGTAGGTGTCCCAGACGTCGCCCTTGATGTCGACGTGGAACAGGCCGCTGGCGTTCAGCTGCTTCTGAAGGACCTCGAACTCCTTCTTCGTGGCGGGCCCGTAGTGGTCGCTCGTGTAGTGCAGCGTGAGCTTGACCGGGGTGCTGATGCCGGCCTGCTGGAGGATCGCCGCGGCCTTGGACTTGCTCGGGTTGCCGTACTTGTTGAAGAACGAGTTCTGGTGGCCGGTGATGCCGCTGGGCACGAGCGAGTACAGCGGCTCGGCGCCGTTGCCGTACACGTCGGAGGCGATCTCGCCGCGGTCCACGAGCTGCGCCATGGCCTGCCGGACGGCCTTGTCGCGGACGGTGCTCGCCTTGGTGTCGAAGCCGAGGTAGCGGATCTCCATGCCGGGCATCTCGACCAGGTTGACGTTCTTCGGCGCGCTGTCCGAATACTTCTTGATCTGCTCCGGCGACATGGTGCGCGTCATCACGTCGATGTCGCCCTTCTCCAGCGCCTTGCCCATGGCGTCGGCGCTGGTGAAGGAGTCCAGCTCCACCTTGTCGTTCTTCGGCTTCAACTGACCCTTGTAGTTGGGGTTCTTGGTGAAGACGGTCTTGACGACGGCGTCGTTCTTGACGGTGGCCTTCAGGGTGTACGGGCCGGAGCCGTTCACCTTGAACCCGTTCCGCAGCTTGTTCTTCGGGTACTCGTCGGGGTCGACGATGCCGGCGGAGGGTGTGGCCAGCTTGTACGGGAACGTGGCGTCCGGGGACTTGAGGTGGAAGATGACCTCGCGGTCGCCCTGCGTCTCGATGGTGTCGATCGAGGAGAGCAGACCGAAGGAGCCGCTGTCGCTCTTGATGTTCCTGACGCGGTCGATGGAGTACTTCACGTCGGCCGCGGTGATCGGCTTGCCGTCGGCGAACTTGAGGTCCTTGCGCAGCTTGCAGGCGTAGCGCTCGCTGCCGCTGTCGGAGAATATGCAGCTCTGTGCGGCCTCGGGCACGGGCTCGCCGCTGCCGCTGCGCGGCATCGCCATGAGCGTCTGCACGGTCTGGCGCAGTACGTTCCAGGATCCGGTGTCGTAGGCGTACGCCGGGTCGAACGGCGCGGGGACCTTCCCGGAGGCGATGAACCGGTCCGTGGTGCCCACCTTGATCGCATCGCCGCCCGCGTCCCCGCTGTCGGACCCGCCGCACGCGGCGAGCACGGGGGCCAGCAGACCGATGATGGCCGGCAGCACCAAAGTCTTGCGGTTCATGCTCGAAGTTCTCCAGAGCTGTTGAACCCGCCGGCCCGGCGTCAGGGGTGGGACGCGTGGGCGACGGGAGGGTACGGCGATGTTCTCGCGACGACATTAATGGGCGTGCCGCCGCGGTTCGCGGGCGCGGGACCGGACCTTTCATCACGCTGTGGAATCAGGCGTGGACGCACCGAAAACACCTCAGGAGGAAGGTTCGTCGCATGGGGTGGCCAATCGGGACACAAGGGCACCCCTCGCCGCACGGAACGCGGTCGCGCAGCATGCACCCGGCAGGCTGTCGACCCCCGGACGAGTGGGAAAGGTCACACCCGTAACGAGCCTGTCGTACGCACCGATTCAGCCACCCCGCGGACTTCAGGACGTCATGAGTCCCTGCAGGAAAGGCACGTTGACGTGTTCCAGGGAGCGGACGACGGTGCGCCGAGGCGCGGGCTCGATCGGCGACACGGACGGCACGGCGACGACCTGACAGCCCGCCGCCTCGGCCGAGGTGACGCCGGTGGCGGTGTCCTCGATGACGGCGCAGCGGGCGGGGTCGGCGCCGAGGCCGCTGGCTGCGAGGAGGTAAGGGTCGGGGTGCGGCTTGGTCCGTGAGACCTCGTCACCGGCGACGGTGAGGCGGAAGTTGGCCGGTCCGAGCGAGTCCAGGACGCGGTCGATGATGCGCCGGTGGGAGGCGGAGACGAGGGCCGCGGGCACGTCGTGCGCGGCGAGTTCGGCGAGGAGTCTCGCGGCCCCCGGCATCAGCGGCAGGGAGCTGCTGATGCGCTTCTCGAAGCCGTCGTTGAGCAGCACGGTCAGCTCGGGCAGGGTGATGTCCGCACCGGTGGCCTCGATGAGGAAGCCGGCGCTGCGGGTCATGGGCCCGCCGACGACGACATGGCGCCAGGCCTCGTTCAGGGTGTGGCCGAGTTCGGCGAAGACGGCCACCTCGGCGTCCCACCAGAATCCCTCGGTGTCGACGAGTGTTCCGTCCATGTCGAGGAGCACGGCCTGAAGCGTGGAGCCTTCGGCCGTTCGGGTACCGAGTGCGGGGACCGTACTGGTCATCCGTACACCTCCATGAGGGACGAAGAGGCCGGTTGCCCCTTTCGAACCGCAAGGGGCAACCGGCCTGCGCTGGACCGACCAGTGTACGACTGGTTCTGATTACCGCGCGTTGAAGTACTTCGCCTCAGGGTGGTGGATGACGATCGCGTCGGTGGACTGCTCGGGGTGGAGCTGGAACTCCTCGCTGAGCTGGACGCCGATCCGCTCCGGCTCCAGGAGGTCGGCGATCTTCGCGCGGTCCTCCAGGTTCGGGCAGGCGCCGTAGCCGAGGGAGAAGCGGGCGCCCCGGTACTTCAGGGCGAACATGTCCTCCATCTCGGCCGGGTCCTCGCCTGCGAAGCCCAGCTCGGCCCGGGTCCTCGCGTGCCAGTACTCGGCGAGGGCCTCCGCCAACTGCACGGACAGGCCGTGCAGTTCGAGGTAGTCGCGGTAGGAGTCGGACGCGAACAGCTTGGCCGTCTCCTCGCCGATCCGCGAGCCGACGGTGACGACCTGGAGGCCGACCACGTCCGTCTCGCCGGACTCCTCCGGGCGGAAGAAGTCCGCGAGGCACAGGCGGCGGCCGCGGCGCTGGCGCGGGAAGGTGAACCGGGTCCGCTCGTTGCCCGCGTCGTCCAGGATGATCAGGTCGTCGCCCTTGGACACGCACGGGAAGTAGCCGTGCACGACGGCCGCTTCGAGCATGTTGTCCGTGTGCAGCTTGTCGAGCCAGCCGCGCAGGCGCGGCCTGCCCTCGGTCTCCACGAGCTCCTCGTACGAGGGTCCGTCGCCGGTGCGCGCCTGGCGCAGGCCCCACTGGCCCTTGAAGAGGGCGCCCTCGTCGAGCCAGGACGCGTACTCCTTGAGCTGGATGCCCTTGATGACGCGGGTTCCCCAGAACGGCGGCTCGGGGACCCGGTTGTCGACGGCGACGTCGGAGCGCACGGGGCCCTCGTCGGGCGTCTCCTCGACCACCACGTCGCGCTTCGGGACGCGGCGCTGCTTCAGCTCCGGCAGGGTCGCGCCGGGCACGCCGCGCTTGACCGCGATGAGCGCGTCCATCAGGCGCAGGCCCTCGAACGCGTCGCGGGCGTAGCGGACTTCGCCCTCGTAGATCTCGTGCAGGTCCTGCTCGACGTACGCGCGGGTGAGGGCGGCGCCGCCGAGGATCACCGGGAAGTCGGCGGCCAGCTTGCGCTGGTTGAGCTCCTCCAGGTTCTCCTTCATGATCACGGTCGACTTGACCAGGAGGCCCGACATGCCGATGACGTCGGCCCGGTGCTCGGCGGCCGCGTCGAGGATCGCGGAGACGGGCTGCTTGATGCCCAGGTTCACCACGTTGTAGCCGTTGTTGGTGAGGATGATGTCGACGAGGTTCTTGCCGATGTCGTGGACGTCGCCGCGGACGGTGGCGAGGACGATGGTGCCCTTGCCCTCCTCGCCCTCGGCCTTCTCCATGTGCGGCTCCAGGTAGGCCACCGCGTTCTTCATGACCTCGGCGGACTGGAGCACGAACGGCAGCTGCATCTGGCCGGATCCGAACAGTTCACCGACGACCTTCATGCCCTCCAGGAGCGTGTCGTTGACGATGTCCAGGGCGGGCCGGGTCTCGAGAGCGGCGTCGAGGTCGGCCTCCAGGCCGTTCTTCTCGCCGTCGATGATGCGCCGCTGGAGACGCTCGTCCAGCGGCAGGGCCGCCAGCTCCTCGGCCTTGCCGGCCTTCAGCGACTTCGCGGTGGCGCCCTCGAACAGCGCCATCAGCTTCTGCAGCGGGTCGTAGCCCTCGGCGCGCCGGTCGTAGATCAGGTCGAGCGCGGTCTGCACCTGCTCCTCGTCGAACCGGGCGATCGGCAGGATCTTGGAGGCGTGCACGATCGCCGAGTCCAGGCCCGCCTTCACGCACTCGTCGAGGAAGACCGAGTTGAGGACGATACGGGCGGCCGGGTTGAGGCCGAACGAGATGTTCGACAGGCCCAGCGTCGTCTGTACGTCCGGGTGGCGGCGCTTGAGTTCACGGATCGCCTCGATGGTGGCGATGCCGTCCTTGCGGGACTCCTCCTGACCGGTGCAGATCGTGAACGTCAGGCAGTCGATGAGGATGTCGGACTCGAGGATGCCCCAGTTGCCGGTGAGGTCGTCGATCAGCCGTTCGGCGATCTGGACCTTGTGCTCGGGGGTGCGGGCCTGGCCCTCCTCGTCGATGGTCAGCGCGATCAGCGCGGCGCCGTGCTCCTGGGCCAGCTTGGTGACCTTCGCGAAGCGGGACTCGGGGCCGTCCCCGTCCTCGTAGTTCACGGAGTTGATGACCGCGCGGCCGCCGAGCTTCTCCAACCCGGCCCGGATCACCGGGACTTCGGTGGAGTCCAGCACGATCGGCAGCGTCGAGGCGGTGGCGAAGCGTCCGGCCAGCTCCTGCATGTCGGCGACGCCGTCGCGGCCCACGTAGTCGACGCACAGGTCGAGCATGTGCGCGCCCTCGCGGATCTGGTCGCGGGCCATCTCCACGCAGTCGTCCCAGCGGGCCTCCAGCATGGCCTCGCGGAACTTCTTCGAGCCGTTGGCGTTGGTGCGCTCACCGATCGCCATGTACGCGGTGTCCTGGCGGAACGGCACCGTCTGGTAGAGCGAGGCGGCGCCCGGCTCGGGCTGCGGGGAACGGGGCGTCGGCTCGGTGCCGCGGACACGCTCGACGACCTGGCGCAGGTGCTCGGGCGTCGAGCCGCAGCAGCCGCCGATCAGCTGGAGGCCGAAGTCGCGGACGAACGTCTCGTGGGCGTCGGCCATCTCCGGCGGCGTCAGCGGGAAGTGCGCGCCGTCGCTGGTGAGGACGGGCAGGCCGGCGTTGGGCATGCACATCAGCGGCGTCTTCGAGTGGCGGGCGAGATAGCGCAGGTGCTCGCTCATCTCGGCGGGGCCGGTGGAGCAGTTGAGGCCGATGAGGTCGATGCCGAGCGGCTCCAGGGCGGTGAGCGCGGCGCCGATCTCCGAGCCGAGCAGCATCACGCCGGTCGTCTCGAAGGCGAGCGAGCACACCAGCGGGACCGAGACACCGAGCGCGTCCATCGCCCGGCGGGCGCCGATGAGGCTGGACTTGGTCTGCAGCAGGTCCTGCGTGGTCTCGACGATCAGCGCGTCGGCGCCGCCCGCGAGCAGGCCCTCGGCGTTCTGCTGGTAGCCGTCGCGGATCGTGGCGTAGTCGATGTGGCCGAGCGAGGGCAGCTTGGTGCCGGGGCCGATGGAGCCGAGCACCCAGCGCTGCCGGCCGTCCTTGGCGGCGAACTCGTCGGCGACCTCGCGGGCGAGGCGGGCGCCGGACTCGGACAGCTCGTGGATGCGGTGGGCGATGTCGTACTCGGTGGCGGCCGTGTGGTTCGCGCCGAAGGTGTTCGTCTCGACGCAGTCCACGCCGACGGCGTAGTACTCCTCGTGCACGGAGCGCACGATGTCGGGCCGGGTCAGGTTGAGGATCTCGTTGCAGCCCTCGAGGTTCTCGAAGTCCTCGAGGGTCGGGTCCTGCGCCTGCAGCATGGTGCCCATCGCTCCGTCGGCCACCACGACGCGGGTGGCGAGGGCTTCTCGGAGGGCGTCCACACGGGCGCGGGGATCGGATGCGGGCGTTGGCAACGAGGCCATGAAAGTTCTCCCAGAGGTGCGACGGCTGTCGGCTTTGCGGCTCCACTCCCTGAAGGCGCACCCGGTCAGGGTAACGGGGACGATGGTCCCGTCGTGGTGACGTCCACAAGCCGGAACGCCGTCCGCGTGTCGTGGCCGGAAGCATCCGGTGGAAATATTGGCGCACGCCGCGCTCGCCCGAGGTCGGCAACGACCGATACTGTTCAGCATTGCCGAACGTTGCTTGGCGACTCCAGCCAGCAACCTGTCAGCGACCTGCAAGCGGGACGAACCGAGGGAGGAAGGGACTGCGATGGCACGCAACATCCAGTCGCTCGAACGGGCCGCGGCCATGCTCCGGTTGCTCGCGGGCGGCGAGCGGCGGCTCGGCCTCTCGGACATCGCCGCCGCGCTCGGCCTCGCCAAGGGCACGGCCCACGGCATCCTGCGCACCCTGCAGGCCGAGGGCTTCGTGGAGCAGGACTCCGCCTCGGGGCGCTATCAGCTGGGCGCCGAACTGCTGCGCCTGGGCAACAGCTATCTGGACGTGCACGAGCTGCGGGCGCGCGCCCTGGTGTGGACGGACGATCTGGCCCGCTCCAGCGGCGAGGCGGTCTACCTCGGCGTGCTGCACCAGCAGGGCGTGCTGATCGTGCACCACGTCTTCCGGCCCGACGACAGCCGGCAGGTCCTGGAGGTGGGCGCGATGCACCCGCTGCACTCCACGGCCCTGGGCAAGGTGCTCTCCGCGTACGACCCGGTGGCGCACAGCGAGGCCCTGGAGGCCGAGCGCAAGGACTTCACGGCGCGCACGGTGTGCGATTCCGCCGACCTGGAGGCGGTGTTCGATCTCACCCGTGCGCGCGGGTACGCCGCCGACATCGAGGAGACCTGGGAGGGCGTGGCCTCGGTCGCGGCCCCGATCCACGACCGGCACCGGATGCCGGTGGGCGCGGTGGGCATCACCGGTGCGGTGGAGCGCGTCTGCAAGGACCCCGAGGCCGATGGCGGCGCCGGGTCGGGCGGGCTGCGTCCCGAACTGATCGCGGCCGTACGCGACTGCGCCCGCGCCGTCTCCCGCGATCTGGGCGCCAGCCGCTTCTGAGGTTCCGGGGCGGGCCGAGCGGGGCTCAAGGTGCAGGCCGCACCGATCCGAGTGACCATCGTTGAACGCCCTACCGGCCGGTCGCCCCACAACGGCGGGCCGATAACCGCAGGCGATCAATAACGATCGCGCAATCGATAAAAGATCCCTTGACGAGCCGGGAACCGCAGAGCGAGACTCGCGTCCATCGGTCGGCATTGTCGAACACCTACCGGCAATACGCGTTAGAGTGTGAACAGGCCAGACCGGACCCGACCCTCGCCTGAGGGCTCGGACCACCGGAAAGGGACCCGGGAGGTTCGTTACTCGGGTTTTCCCCTGGACGAAGGACAAAGGAGTCGCGGGTGTCCAGCCACGACATCTTCCTCGGCGAGACCATCGGTACCGCCATCTTGGTTCTGCTGGGCGGTGGCGTGTGCGCCGCCGTCACTTTCAAGCGCTCGAAGGCCTTCGAGGCCGGCTGGGTCGCCATCGCGTTCGGCTGGGGCTTCGCGGTTCTCACCGGTGCCTACATGGTGGGCGGCGTCTCCGGCGCCCACCTCAACCCCGCCGTCACTGTCGGCCTCGCCATCGAGGGCGGCACCAAGTGGAGCGACGTACCGCTCTACCTGGTCTCCCAGCTCTTCGGCGCCATGATCGGCGCGGTGCTGGTCTGGCTCGCCTACTACGGGCAGTTCCACGCCCACCTCACCGACCGCGAGGTTCTCGCCGCGCACAACGGCACGGACGGCGACGAGGGCATGGTCGACCCGAAGGCCGCCCCCGAGGCCGGGCCCGTGCTCGGCGTGTTCTCCACCGGTCCGGAGATCCGGAACCTGGCGCAGAACCTCATGACGGAGATCATCGCCACGGTCGTGCTCGTCCTGGCGATCCTCACGCAGGGCCTCAACGACGACGGCAACGGCCTGGGTGTCCTCGGCGCCCTCATCACCGCGCTCGTCGTGGTGAGCATCGGTCTCTCCCTCGGTGGTCCGACCGGCTACGCCATCAACCCCGTCCGTGACCTCGGCCCGCGCATCGTGCACGCGCTCCTCCCGCTGCCCAACAAGGGTGGCTCGGACTGGTCGTACGCCTGGGTGCCGGTGGTCGGCCCGCTCATCGGCGGTGCCCTCGCCGGCTTCATCTACAAGCTGTTCTGAGCGACGCCGCCGAGACCGACCACCCCACGCACCACGAGGAGCACACCGTGACCGACGCACACACCACCGGCCCCTTCATCGCGGCGATCGACCAGGGCACCACGTCCAGCCGCTGCATCGTGTTCGACAAGGACGGCCGGATCGTCTCCGTCGACCAGAAGGAGCACGAGCAGATCTTCCCGAAGCCGGGCTGGGTCGAGCACGACGCGAACGAGATCTGGGCGAACGTCCAGGAGGTCGTCGCCGGAGCCGTCACCAAGGCCGGCATCACCCGCGACGACATCAAGGCCATCGGCATCACCAACCAGCGCGAGACGACGCTGCTCTGGGACAAGAACACCGGTGAGCCCGTCCACAACGCCATCGTCTGGCAGGACACCCGCACCGACGCCCTGTGCAAGGAGCTCGGGCGCAACGTCGGCCAGGACCGCTTCCGCCGCGAGACCGGCCTGCCGCTCGCGTCGTACTTCGCCGGTCCGAAGGCCCGCTGGCTGCTCGACAACGTCGAGGGCCTGCGCGAGCGCGCCGAGCGCGGCGACATCCTCTTCGGCACCATGGACACCTGGGTCATCTGGAACCTGACGGGTGGTGTCAACGGCGGCAAGCACTACACCGACGTCACCAACGCCTCCCGCACGATGCTGATGAACCTGCACGAGATGCAGTGGGACGAGCGCATCTGCTCCTCCATCGGCGTCCCGATGTCGATGCTCCCGGAGATCCACTCCTCCGCCGAGGTCTACGGCGAGGTCACCGGCGGCAAGCTGGGCGACCTGCTCGGCGGCATCCCGGTCGCCTCGGCGCTCGGCGACCAGCAGGCGGCCCTGTTCGGCCAGACCTGTTTCGCCGAGGGCGAGGCCAAGTCCACGTACGGCACCGGCACCTTCATGCTGATGAACACCGCGGACAAGGCCATCAACTCGTACTCCGGCCTTCTGACCACGGTCGGCTACCAGATCGGCGACCAGAAGCCGGTCTACGCGCTCGAGGGCTCGATCGCCGTCACGGGCTCCCTGGTGCAGTGGATGCGCGACCAGATGGGCCTGATCAAGTCGGCCGCCGAGATCGAGACCCTGGCGTCCTCGGTCGAGGACAACGGTGGCGCGTACTTCGTGCCCGCCTTCTCCGGCCTGTTCGCCCCGTACTGGCGCTCCGACGCGCGCGGTGTCATCGCGGGTCTGACCCGCTATGTCACCAAGGCGCACCTCGCGCGCGCCGTCCTCGAGGCCACCGCCTGGCAGACCCGCGAGATCACCGACGCCATGACGAAGGACTCCGGCGTCGAGCTGACCGCGCTCAAGGTCGACGGCGGCATGACCTCCAACAACCTGCTGATGCAGACCCTCTCGGACTTCCTGGACGCGCCGGTGGTGCGCCCAATGGTCGCCGAGACGACCTGCCTCGGCGCCGCTTACGCCGCCGGTCTCGCCGTCGGCTTCTGGTCCAACACCGACGAGCTCCGCGCCAACTGGCGCCGGGCCGCCGAGTGGACCCCCCGCATGGACGCGGCCACCCGCGACCGTGAGTACAAGAGCTGGCTCAAGGCCGTGGAGCGGTCCATGGGCTGGCTCGAAGACAGCTCTGTCGAGGAGTAACACCCCACCATGAGTACCCAGTCCACCCTGCAGACCGTGCCTGCCCTCGGAACGCACCCGGTCGCCGGTTCCAACCCGAGCCGCGCCGAGACCCGCGAGCAGCTTTCCAAGGCGACGTACGACCTCCTGGTCATCGGCGGCGGCATCCTGGGCATCTCCACTGCCTGGCATGCGGCGCAGTCCGGTCTCAGGGTGGCCCTGGTCGACGCCGGCGACTTCGCCGGCGCCACATCCTCCGCGTCTTCCAAGCTGCTCCACGGCGGTCTGCGCTACCTGCAGACCGGTGCGGTCAAGCTGGTCGCGGAGAACCACTTCGAGCGGCGTGCGGTGTCCCGCAATGTGGCCCCGCACCTCGCCAACCCCCTGACCTTCTACCTGCCCGTCTACAAGGGCGGCCCGCACGGCGCGGCCAAGCTGGGCGCGGGTGTCTTCGCGTACTCCGCGCTGTCCGCGTTCGGGGACGGTGTGGGGCACCTGCTGAGCCCGTCGAAGGCGCAGCAGGACGTTCCCGAGCTGCGTACGGAGAACCTGAAGGCCGTTGCCGTGTACGGCGACGACCAGATGAACGACGCGCGGATGGCGCTGATGACGGTCCGCGCGGCCGTCGACGCCGGCGCCGTGGTCCTGAACCACTCCGAGGTCACCGGGCTGCGCTTCACGAACGGCCGGGTCACCGGCGCCGAGCTCAAGGACCGCACGAGCGGTGACGAGTTCGGGGTCAACGCCCGTCTGGTGCTGAACGCGACGGGCCCCTGGGTCGACCACCTGCGCAAGATGGAGGACCCGAACTCGGCGCCGTCCATCCGCCTGTCCAAGGGTGCGCACCTGGTCCTCAAGCGGACCTCGCCGTGGAAGGCCGCGCTCGCGACGCCCATCGACAAGTACCGCATCACCTTCGCCCTCCCCTGGGAGGACATGCTGCTGCTCGGTACGACCGACGAGGAGTACGAGGGTGACCCGGCGGATGTCTCGGTCACCGAGAAGGACGTCGACCAGATCCTCGACGAGGCCGCCTTCTCGGTGCGCGACCAGCAGCTGAAGCGGGACCTGATCACGTACTCCTTCGCCGGCCTGCGCGTGCTGCCGGGCGGTCCCGGCGACACGTCGAAGGCCAAGCGCGAGACGGTCGTCACCGAGGGCAAGGGCGGCATGCTGTCCGTCGCGGGCGGCAAGTGGACGACGTTCCGGCACATCGGACGCACGGTCATGCAGAAGCTGGAGGCGCTGCCGGGCCACCCGCTCGGTGACGACTTCGAGCGGATCAGCGACCTGCCGAAGAAGCTGCCGCTGCCGGGTGTCGCCAACCCGCGCGCCGTCGCGCACCGGCTCCTCGTGGACAGCCCGGCGCCGGGTCCGCGGATGGGGGCCGACACCGCCAAGCACCTGGCGACGCACTACGGTTCGCTGTCCTTCGACATCGCGCGGCTCGCCAACGAGAACCCGGAGCTGGCGGAGCGGGTGCACCCGGACGCGCCGGAGATCTGGGCGCAGGTCGTGTACGCGCGTGACCACGAGTGGGCCGAGACGCAGGACGATGTGCTGCGCCGTCGTACGACGCTGACGATTCGTGGGCTGGCCACGGACGACGTGCGGTCCAAGGTGCAGGATCTGCTCGACAAGAAGTAGTCCCGGCCGGACGGACGGGGCGGCTCCCACGGGGGGTGCCGCCCCTTTCGCCTGTACGGTGCCGGGGTTGCGGACGCGGGGCTCTGCCCCGGACCCCGCGCCTCAATCGCCGGCGGGGCTTGAAGGGTCGTCCGCGTCGAGGATCGAGTGCTCCAACTTGCCGAGGAGGCGGGCGAGTTGGCGGCGTTCGGCTGGGGTGATGGCGGCGAGCATGCGTTCCTCGTTGGCGAGGTGGTCCGTGAAGACCTCGTCGACCTTGGCGAGGCCCTCGTCGGTGAGGCGGGAGTAGACGACGCGGCGGTCCTCGGCGTCCCGCTCGCGCACTATCAGGCCGTCCTTCTCCAGGCGGTCCATCCGCAGGGTGACCCCGGCGGACGAGACGAGACCCGAGTCGGCGAGCTGCCCGGCGGTGAGCCGGTAGGGCTTGCCTGCCCGGCGCAGCGCGGTCAGCACGTCGAAGCCGGCGACGGACAGGCCGTGCTGCTCGATCGAGGCGTTGAGCTTGGTGTTGTAGCGCAGGAACGAGCGGTGCAGCCGGGCCAGCACCTCCAGCGGTCCTGTGTCGAGCTCGGGCCGCTCACGCGCCCAGTCCGCCACGATCTGTGTCACGGCGTCGTGCCGCTTCGCCTTCCGCTCGGCCATCCCCGTCCCCTCGCACGTCTCACGGGCGGGCGCCAATTGTTACGCCCCTGAAAATTCTACCCCTGAAGCGATCACGGTAGGGGCGGACGGCGCCCCGGCCGTCAGCGGGCCGCGCGGCGGCGCCTGCCGATCACGCCGACCAGTATCACCGCCGCGAGTGCGGCTGCGGCCGGAACGGCGGCCTTCTTCAGGAGTACGGGGAGGGCGGCTGCGCCGAGGTCGACGGCCTCCGGTTCGGCGGGGGTCGCCGGAGCGGCGGACTCCACCTGCGGGCCGGACATCAACTCCGCGAGCCGGTCGGCGAATTGGCCGACGATGCGGTCGCCGACCTCGGTCATGATGCCGCGCCCGAACTGGGCCGGCCTGCCGGTGATGTCGAGGTCGGTGCGGACCCGGACGCGGGTGCCGGCGGGGTCGGCGACGAGTTCGGCGGTGACGGCCGCGGAGGCGGTGCCCGCGCCGCGGGTCTCGCTGCCGCTGAGGTCGAGCCGCATGGTGCGGGCGGCATCGTCGCGGGTCACGGCGCCCTCGCCCCGGTAACTCATCTGCACCGCGCCGACCTTGACCTTCACGCGGCCGGTGAAGGTGTCCCCGTCGAGGGTGTCGAGGACGGCGCCGGGCATACAGGGGGCCACGCGGCCGAGGTCATGGAAGAGCTTCCAGGCGTCGTCGGGCGCGGCCGGGACGGTGAAGGTGTGGTCGAGTTGCATGGCGGGGTTCTTTCTTCAGGTCGTGGGTCAGTGGGTGGCGGCGGGGGCGGCGCGCAGCAGGTCGCGGATGCGGCTGGGTGAGAGCGGGCCCCGGCGGACGACGACGCCGAAGGGGCGCAGCGCGTCCTCGACGGCGTTCGCGAGGACGGCCTGCGGGGCGATGGCGCCGCCCTCGCCGAGGCCCTTCACCCCGAGGTCGTTCATGGGGCTCGGCGAGTGGATCTCGTCCATGTCGAGGTCGGGGATCTCGGAGGAGGTGGGGACGAGGTAGTCCATGTATGTGCCGGTGCGGGGCTGGCCGTCGGGGCCGTAGATCATCTCCTCGTACAGGGCGCCGCCGATGCCCTGGGCGATGCCTCCGGTGACCTGGCCCTCGGCGATCAGCGGGTTGACGATGACGCCCGCGTCGTGGACGACGACGTACTGGAGGATCTCCAACTCGCCGGTGTGTTGGTCGACTTCGACGACCGCGGCGTGCGCTCCGCTGGCGACGGCGAAGCCGGGCGGCCGGAAGTGGACGGTCTCGCTGAGTTCCGTGCCGTGCCGGCCGTCGGTCGGTTCGGGGGTGCCGGGGAGCGGGGCGCGGCCCGCGAGTTCGGCGAGGGTGAGGGTGGGTCCGCCGGGCGTCTTGGTGGTGAACAGGCCGTCGGTGAGGGTGAGTTCGGCGAGCGGGACGTCGAGTCGGCGGGCGGCGAGGTCGAGGGCCTTCTCGCGTACGAGTTTCCCCGCCCGGTGGGTCGCGTTGCCCGCGTTGACGAGGGCGCGGCTGGCGATGGTGCCGACGCCGAAGGGGGTCGCGGAGGTGTCTCCGCCCACCACGTCGATGATGTCGAGCGGGACGCCGAGTGCGTCTGCGGCGATCTGCGCCATGGAGGTGCGGTGGCCCTGCCCCTGCGAGGGCGCACCGATGGCGAGTTTGACGCGGCCGCTGGGGGCGATGTCGATGCGCGCCGTCTCGAAGGGGCCGAGCCCGGTGGCCTCGATGTACATGGCGTAGCCGACGCCGATGTGCTTGCCGTCGCGCGGTTCGGCCGTGGGTACGGAGACCTTCGCGCGGGCGCGGCGCAACAGCTCCGGGAAGTCGCCGGAGTCGTACGACTGGGGGTTGCCGGAGCGGTCGACGAGGCCGGTCGTGTACGGCATGTCGTCGGGACCGATCAGGTTGCGGGCCCGCAACTCGGTGGGGTCGAGCCCGAGTTGTGCGGCGAGCCGGTCCATGGCCCGCTCCATCGCGAACACCGTCTCGGGGCGTCCCGCGCCCCGGTAGGGCGTGGCGAAGGCGGTGTTGGTGAGGACACCGAGGACGTCGATGTCGACGTTCGGGATCCGGTAGGGGCCGAGGAGGTGGCACAGCGAGTTGTACGGGACGACCAGGCCGGTCATGTTGTACGCGCCGAAGTTGACGGTGATGCGGTCGCGTACGGCGAGGAGGCGGCCGTCGGCGTCGGCGGCGAGTTCGATGCGGTGGATCTGCTCGCGGGCGTGCGAGGCGGCGGTGAGGTTCTCGTTCCGGTCCTCGCGCCAGACGACGGGGCGGCGCAACGTGACTGCCGCGTAAGGGATCAGCATTTCCTCTACGTAGAGGATGCCCTTCTGGCCGAAGCCGCCGCCGACGTCGGTGGCGATGACGCGGACGGATTCGGCGTCGAGGCCGAGGGTGGTGGCGATGGACTCGCGGACGCGGTGCGGGGTCTGGGTGCTGGACCAGACGGTGAGGTCACCGCTGTAGGGGTCGACGCGGGCGGCGACGGCGCGGGTCTCGATGGGCGAGGCGACGTAGCGGTGGGCCCGGAACTCCTCGCTGATGACGGTGTGCGCGGCGGTGAACGCGGCGTCGGGGTCGCCCACTTGGGCCGCGACGGCCACCGCCGTGTTGTCCGGCAGGTCCTCGTGGAGCAGCGGGGCACCGTCCGCGAGGGCGCGGTCCGGGTCGACGAGGACGGGCAGCGGCGCGTAGCGGACGTCGACGCGTTCGAGGGCGTCCTCGGCGAGGTAGCGGCTGTCGGCGAAGACGATGGCGACGGGCTCGCCGACGTAGCGGACCTTGTCGGTGGCGAGCAGCGGCATCGGGGTCACGGCGACGCGTGGGTCGAGGAGTTCGGCGAGTCGGGGCGGGGTGCGCAGTTCCTCCTTGTTCAGGAGCGGCGCGAGGTGGGCGACGTCGGCGCCGGTCCACACGGCGAGGACGCCCGGGGCATCGAGCGCGGCGGTCACGTCGACCGACTCGATGCGGGCGTGGGCGTGCGGGCTGCGCAGGACGGCGGCCTCGGCGGCGCCGGGCAGCTCGATGTCGTCGACGTAGCGGCCGTTGCCGCGCAGCAGGCGGTCGTCCTCGACGCGGGGCACGGGGCGGCCGATCCAGGGGGCGGGCGTGGTGGACATGCGGGTCACTCCCCTCGCCGTGAGTCGGTGGCGGTGGCGGTGGCGGTGGCGGTGTCACTTTCGGCCTCGTACGTTTCGTCGAGGGCCCGGCTCAGTGCGCGCCGGATGTTGCGGTAGCCGGTGCAGCGGCACAGGTGGCCGCTGAGCGCGTCGGCGACCTCGGTGTCGTCCGGCCGCTCGCCCCGTTCGGTCAGGGCCGTCGCCGTCATGAGGAAGCCGGGGGTGCAGAACCCGCACTGCATGCCGTGGCACGCGTGGAAGGCCTCCTGCACCGGGGTGAGCGGCGCGTCCTGCCGGGCCAGGCCCTCGACGGTGCGCAGTTCGGCGCCTTCGCACTGCACGGCGAGCGTGAGGCAGGAGCGGACGGGTGTGCCGTCGACGAGGACGGTGCAGGCGCCGCACACGCCGTGCTCGCAGCCGACGTGCGTGCCGGTGAGCCGGAGCCGGTCGCGCAGGAAGTCGCTGAGCAGCAGCCGGGATTCGACCTGGGCGGTGACGGGTTCGCCGTTCACGGTGAGGCGGACCTCGTGCCAGCCGGAGGGTTCCGCGAGCGGCGGTGTCCGTACGGCCTTGGAGGTGGCGGCGGCCGTGGGTGTCGTGGCGGTCATCGGGTGCGCTCCCATGCGGTGGTGCAGGCGCGGGCGAGGAGGTGGGCGGCTGCCTCGCGGCGGTACGCGGCCGTGGCGTGGACGTCGTCGGACGGGTCGAGGTGTGCGAGCGCGGCCTCGCGTGCGGCGTCGAGGGCGGCCGGTCCCGCGTCGGTGCCGGTCAGCGCCGCTTCGACGGCGGGGACGCGGACCGGGGTGGGGCCGACGCCGCAGAAGACGACGCGGGCGGCGCTCACGGCGGGGCCCGAGCGTTCGAGAAGGACGGCGACGCCGACCGTCGCGAAGTCGCCGTGCCGGCGGGCGAGTTCCTCGAAGGCCCAGCCGCCGCGGCGGGCCGGGAACACGACCTCGGTGAGGAGTTCGTCCGGTTCCACGGCGGTCTGGAAGGTGGCGACGAAGAACTCCTCGGCCGCGACGGTGCGCTCCCCCGCCGGCCCCGCGATGACGAATCGGGCGTCCAACGCCACGGCGGCGGTGGGAAGTTCGGCGGCCGGGTCGTGGTGCACGAGGCTGCCGCAGACGGTGCCGCGGGCCCGGATCTGCGGGTGCCCGATGTGGCCGATCGCGGCGGCGAGCAGCGGCCATCCTTCGCGGAGCCGCGGGTCGGCGGCCGCGGTGGACTGGCGGACGGCGGCGCCGATGCGCAGCACGCCCGACGCGTCGACGGAGAGGCCACCGAGGCCGGGGATGCGGGTGATGTCGACGAGGAGGCCGGGACGGGCGAGCCGCATGCTCAGCATCGGGATCAGCGACTGGCCGCCGGCCACCACCTTGGGCTCGCGGTCCTCGTCGGCGAGCAGCGCGAGCGCCTCCGGGACGGAGCGCGGGGCGCTGTAGTCGAAGGGTGTGGGTTTCAAGCCGTCTGCCACCAGGCCTCTCGGATCGGGAGAGCGGGTACGGGTGCACCCCAGGTCATGCGCCTCAGGTCATGCACCTAAGGCCATGTACCTAAGGCCTGAAATGATTGACACTGAAGTACCGTCTTGGCAAGAGGTTCGCTCAAACCAGTATTCTCAAGGGGTAGGAGTTTTGAACGGCCGTACATAAGTCGGGATGCGTCCCCGGCTCGACTACTGTTGCGCCGTGGACGCACAGCAGGAGAGGCGGCGCGGCCGCCCGCACGACCCCGAGGGGAACCGGAGGGCCGTGCTCGAAGCGGCCCGGCGGCTGTTCGCCGCCCACGGGTACCAGGGCGTCGCCATCCGGGCGATCGCCGCCGAGGCCGGCGTGACGCCCGGCCTCGTCATGGCGTACTTCGGGTCCAAGGACGGGCTCTTCCGCGCCGTCGTCGGTGAGGGGACCGGTGTCACGGCTCGCGTACTCGAAGAGGCGGGCAACGATCCGGCCGGCCTGCCGGGGGCCCTCGCCCACTCCTATCTCGACCGCTGGGACCGCCTCTCGGCCGAGGACCCGCTGGCCGCGCTGATCCGCTCGGCGCTGGGCCACCAGCCGAGCGCCGAGCAGTTGAGCGAGCTGCTGGAACGCCTGGTGACCGTCCCGCTCACCGAGGTGCTCGGGGACTCGACGCAGGCGCGGGCCCGGATCGGGCTGATCCGCAGCATCCTGTTCGGCGTCATCATGGAGCGCTACCTGTTCGCCCACGAACCGGCCCGCTCCGTGCCGACCCCGGACCTGGAGCCACTGCTCACCGAGGTCCTCGCGGCAGCGGTCGGTCCGGCCGCACGAGACACGGCCGGGCCGCCGCCCCGCGAGCACTCCCCCGCCACCGAGGCGGACACCCGTGTCTTCGCCGCCCTGTCCGAGTGCGCCGCCCGCTACCGCGCCCTGATCGGCCGCGTGGTCAAGCGGCACGGCATCTCCCTCGCCGCCTACGAGCTGCTCGCCGAACTGCGCCGCTCCCCGGCCCCGCACCGCCGCACCATGGGCGAACTGGCGGCGGCCGGGGCGCTCACGGCCGGCGGGGTGACCCAGCACGCGGACCGGCTGGAGCGGGCGGGGCTCATCGAGCGGGAGCGCGACGACCGGGACCGGCGCATCGTGCGGCTACGGCTGAGCGGGGCGGGGCGGGAGCTGGTCGACCGGGTCACGGAGGAACGTACGGCGGGCGAACGGGAGTTGCTCGACGGACTCGGGGTGGCCGAGCGGCGCCAACTCCGGGCCCTGCTGGGGACGTTGGGGAGGGCTCTCGCGGACCCGCAGGACCCCGCGTGACAGCGGGCCCTCACGCGTGACAGCGGGTGCCCGCGCGACGGGGACGCCGGAGCCACCTGCCACCGACGCCGCGACACCCCCGCCCTCCGTCAGGAGTTGAGCTCCTCCAGCGTCTTCCCCTTCGTCTCCACCGCGAACAGGGCGATCACCGCGCCCACCATCGCCACGGCCGCCAACTGTGCGAAGACCAGGCCGAGTCCGCCGCCGGAACCGATGATCGCGCCGACCGTGATCGGGCCGAGGATGACGCCGAGCCGGTTCCACAGGCCACCGAAGGCCGCGCCGGTGGCCCGGTTCCGCGTCGGGTACAGCTCGGGCGAGTAGAGATAGAGGCCCGCGTTGATCGCGTAGACGAAGAACGTCGTGCAGGACGCGAACAGGGCGACCTGGATCCCCGAGGTGACCCCGACCAGGGCCAGGATCCCGAGGGTGAGCGCCGTGCCGCCGAGCGCGGCGACCAGGGCCGGGCGCCGCCCGATCCGGTCGATGAGGAGCGCGACGACGAAGGTGCCGACCAGTCCGGTGATGTTGCTGAGCAGCGTGTAGACCAGCGCTGTCGTCAGGTCGAGGCCGAAGTTCTTGGTGTAGAGCGAGGGCAGCCACGTCGAGATGCCGTGGTTGACGTAGTACGCGACGAACCAAAGGCCGGAAAGGACGGCCGTGCGCCGCAGGTAGCGGCCGGTGAACAGGTCCCGCAGCCGGCCGCGCCCTGTCTCCGCCACGGGCGCGGGACCCGGCTCCGGCAGCGGTTCGCCGACGGCCCGCTCGACCTCGCCCTCGATCCGGGCGATGACCTGCTCGGCCTCCTCAAGGCGCCCCTGCGAGAGCAGCCACCGCGGCGACTCGGCGACCTGCTTGGGCAGCGCCACGGCGATCAGGACGGGCAGCGCGCCGAGCACGAACATCGCGCGCCAGCCCAGGTTCGGCACGACCCACACCGCGACGAGGCTGGCCGCCGCGAGTCCGGCCGGGAAGATCATCTCGTAGAGCAGGACGAAGCGGCCGCGCTTGTCGGAGCGGGAGATCTCGTTGATGTACGTGGCCGCGACCGGGACGACGCCGCCGATGCCGAGCCCCTGGACGAACCGGAAGAGCGAGAACAGCTCGATCCCGTTGGCCATGGCGACGGCGAGGCTGGCGAGGCCGGTGATCGCGACGCCCAGGGCCACCGTGCGCACCCGGCCGATCCGGTCCCCGAGCCACCCGGCGACCAGCGCGCCGAGCAGCATGCCGACGGAACCCGTGGTGACCGCGAAGGTCGCCTGCCCCGTGCTCAGGTGCCAGTCCTTGATGAGGACGGGCAGTGCGGAGGCGGCGAGGAGCTGGTCGAAGGCCTCGAAGAACGTCACGGCGCCGATCAGGAAGCGCACCTTGACGTGCCAGCGGGAGTGCGGCAGCCGTTCGAGTCTGGCCGCGATCGAGCCGAGGCCCTGTTTACCGGATTCTCCGGCCTTACCGGCCACAGTCGTCATGGAGGGGTCCTTCCGCGAGCACGCGAACACGAGGGGATTGCGGCGACAGTAGAAGCCAACTCCTTAGCGGTCAATGGTTAGGCGCTTAGGTACCTGAAGACCGGTCGAACCGCGAACCTTTCGACCCGGGGGTCTTGCGGAGAATTATTTAAGCGCTTAGCTTTCTAGGACTTCAGCAAGTCAACTCCCGTACGCCGGAGGCTCCGCCGTGTCCCACCACCCCACCGAAATCCTCGTCGCGGGCCAGTGGCGACGCGGCGGCGGCGCTCCGCTGGACACCGTGAACCCCGCCACCGGCCAGGTACTCGCCACGCTGCACACCGCGTCCGCCGAGGACGTCGACGAGGCCGCGCGGGCTGCCGCAGCGGCCGCGGCGGACCCGGCCTGGCGCGAGCTTCTCCCCCACCAGCGGGCCCGGCTGCTGTACCGGATCGCGGAGCTGACCGAGGAGGCCGCCGACGAGCTGGCCGCGACGCAGACCGCCGACACCGGCAAGACCCTCACCGAGACGAAGGCGCTCGCGCTCAGCGCGGCGGGCACCTTCCGGTACCTGGCCGCCACCCTGGAGACCGCCGAGGAGGCGATCACGCCCTCGCGCGGCCCGTACGTCACGATGAGCGTGCACGAGCCGATCGGCGTGGTCGGGGCGATCAACCCGTGGAACTCGCCGGTCGCGAGCGACGCACAGAAGATCGCGCCCGCCCTGGCCGCCGGGAACGCGGTGCTGCTCAAGCCGGCCGCCTGGACCCCGCTGGTGTCCCTGCGGCTCGGGCGGATCATCACCCGCGCACTGAGTGAACTCGGCCTGCCCACCGCCCTGTTGTCCGTGCTTCCGGGCAGCGGCCGGGTCGTCGGCGACGCCGTCGTCAAGCACCCGCTCGTCGGCCGGATCGGGTTCACGGGCGGCACGGAGACCGGCCGTTCCATCGCCGAGACCGCCGCCCGCAAGCTGATCCCCGCCTCCCTCGAACTGGGCGGCAAGTCGCCGACGATCGTGCGGGCCGACGCGGACGTCGAACAGGCCCTGGCGGGCGTGATGTTCGGGATCTTCTCGTCCAGCGGGCAGTCCTGCATCGCGGGTTCGCGGCTGTTCGTCCACGCGTCGCTGTACGAGTCGTTCGTCGCGGAACTCGTGGATCGCGTACGGAAGTTGCGGGTCGGGCCCGGCACCGACCCCGACACCCAGGTCGGTCCGCTCGTGCACACCAAGCACCGCGACTCGGTCGCCGCGTACGTCGACCTCGCCCGCTCCGAGGGCGCCGAGGTGCTGTGCGGCGGCGCCGCGCCCGAGGACCCCGCGTACGAGAACGGCGCGTACTACCTGCCCACGGTGCTCACCGGCCTCCCGAACGACTCCCGCACCTGCCAGGAGGAGATCTTCGGCCCGGTCCTGGTGGCCCTCCCCTACGAAGACGAGGACGACCTGGTCGAGCAGGCCAACGACTCCGTGTACGGGCTGGCCTGCGGGATCTGGACCCGCGACCACCGCGCCGCCTGGAACCTGGCCCGCCGGATCGACGCGGGCACCGTGTGGATCAACACGTACAAGCAGTTCAGCGCGTCCACCCCGTTCAGCGGGATGAAGGACAGCGGCCTCGGCACGGAGAAGGGACGTGACGCCATCCGCGCCTACCAACGCCAGAAGTCCCTGTACTGGGGCACGTCCGAAGCCCCGCTCCCCTGGGCCAACTGACCATCCCCACAACGGAGTTCCGTATGCCCCACCCCACTCAGCCCCCGATCGCCCGGCTGCGCGCCCTGCGCTCCGTCGAACTGCTCACCCCCTCCTTCGCCGAGGCCACCGACTTCTACGAAGAGGCCTGGGGCCTGGAGGTCGTCGAGTCCGAGCACAGCGCGAGCTGGCTGCGCGGCACCGGCGAGCAGCACCACGCCCTCCAGCTCACCCGCTCCGACCGCACCGGCCTCGGCCGCCTCGTGTTCGCCGTCGCCACCCCCGCCGAGATCGACGAGGCGGCGCGCCGCCTGGAGGCCCGCGGCATCGTGCCGCTCGCGGGCCCCGGGCCGCTCGACCAGGTAGGCGGCGGCTACGGCCTCCGGTTCCACGACCACGAGGGCCGGCTCGTCGAGCTGTCCGCCGATACGTGGGCGGTCGCGCCGCGCGGGCAGGACACGGCCGTGCCGGTCGGCGTCACGCACGCGGTCCTCAACACCCCCGACATCGACGCGGCCGTCGCCTTCTACTGCGACGTCCTCGGCCTGCGCGTGTCCGACTGGTCCGAGCATCAGATGGCGTTCCTGCGCTGCAATGCCGACCACCACTGCATCGCGTTCAACCAGGCCGAGTGGGTGTCCCTCAACCACGTGGCGTACGAGATGAGTTCGGTCGACCACTTCATGCGCGGGCTCGGCCGGCTCCGCCACCACGGGATCGTCCCGAAGTGGGGTCCCGGGCGGCACGGGCCCGGCAACAACACCTTCTCCTACTTCACCGACCCGACCGGGCTCGTCTGCGAGTACACGTCCGAGGTCGCCCAGATCGTCGAGGACCGGTGGATCGCCAAGGTGTGGCGGCGGGTACCGGAGCTGTCCGATCTGTGGGGTACGGCGGGGGCGCCGTCGAAGGAGATCCGCTGTCATATGGCCGGTTCGCCGGAGTCACCGGTCGCGCTGGCCGGTTCGCCGGAGTCACCGGTCGTTCCCGAAGGAGCACTGAAATGAGCACGCTCAAGATCGGACTCGTCGGCTGGGGCGCCATCGGCCGCGTCGTCGGCACGGCGCTCGCCCAAGGCGACGTCCAGGGCGCCGAGTTGACGTGCATCGTCGACAACCGGCCGCTCGGCGAGGCGGCGCCCGCGCCGCAGGTGACCTTCGACGAGGCCATCGACCTCTGCGACCTGATCGTCGAGGCGGCAGGTCAGGGCGTCGTACGGGAGTGGGGCGAGCGCGTCCTCACCTCCGGCACCGATCTGCTCGTGGCCTCGACCGGGGCCCTCACCGACGACGAGCCGGCCAAGCGGCTGCTCGCCGCCGGGCCCGGCCGGGTGTACTTCACGGGTGGCGCGGTCGGCGGCCTCGATCTGCTCCAGGCCGTGCGGGCCCTGGGGCCGATCGAGGACGTCCGGCTGACCACCACGAAGCTGCCGTCCACCCTCGAACAGCCGTGGATGGGCGAGGAGTTGCTGGGCCGCATGCGCGCGGCGACCGGACCCGTCACCGTCATGTCCGGCACGGCGCGCGACGTGCCGGTGAAGTTCCCCAAGTCGACGAACGTGGCCGCCTCGGTCGCCCTCGCCGTCGGCGACCTGGACGCTGTGCGGGTCGAGGTCGTCGCCGATCCGGGGGCCACGCGCACCCGGCACGTCATCGAGGCGTCCGGTGAGCACGGCGCGTACCGCTTCGAGGTCGCGCACCGGCCCGACCCGGGCAACCCGGCGACCAGCCAGGTCGTGCCGTACGCCGTGCTGCGGTCGGTGGCCGCGCTGGCCGGGCGCTCGGGGCAGATCCTGTGACGGCCACCCACACCGCCGCCCACCCGGCCGTCCACCCGGCCGTCCACGTGGAAGAGGCGGGCAGCGAAGGCCCGCTGCTGCTGTGCCTGCACGGCATCGGCTCCTCGTCGGCCGCGTTCGCCCCGCAGCTCGAAGGGCTCGCCCCGCACGCCCGGGTCATCGCCTGGGACGCGCCCGGATACGCCAAGTCCGCTGACCCGGAAGACCCGTTGGACCTCGACGGCTTCGCGGACGCCGCGGCCGACGTGATCCGCTCGTACGGCACGTCGGCGCACGTCCTCGGTGTCTCGTGGGGCGGTGTCATCGCGCTGCGGCTCGCCATCCGCCACCCGGACCTCGTGGACTCGCTGATCGTCGCCGACTCCAGCGCGGGCTCCGGCACCGACGAGGCGAAGGCCGCCGGGATGCGGGCGCGCGCCGCGGAGCTGGCGGAGGCCGGGCCGCGCGCGTTCGCCGAGAAGCGCGGGCCGCGCCTCGTCTCGGACCTCGCGCCCACCGCGCTCGTCGAGCGGGTCGTCGACACCATGGCCGCCTCCGTGCGGCTGCCCGGCTACGGGTACGCCGCCGAGGCCATGGCCGGCGCCGACCTGCGCCCCGAACTGTCCGCCGTCACCGCGCCCACGCTCGTGATCTGCGGCGACCGCGACGAGGTCACCGGCGTCGAGGCCTCCCAGGTCATCGCCGGCGGCCTGCACAAGACGGCCTACGTGATCGTCAAGGACGCCGGTCACCTCGCCAACCAGGAACAGCCCGAGCGGTTCAACGCCTGGGTCCTGTCCCACCTGCACATCGTCACCCGCTGACGCACCTCGAAAGGCTCACACCATGCCTCTGACCACCACCGAGTACGACAACGGCGGCGACCTCGGCAAGTACACCGACTCGCTGATCGCCACGAAGGAGTCCCGCGTCGCCGACTTCGACACGCTCTCCTTCCAGGAGAAGGCGGGCAAGCAGTACCGCCGCGGCCAGATCCGCTACGTCGGCTCCGGCGCCACCGGCAACCACGAGGGCGACAGCCGCATCCTCCCGTCCGGCGGCTTCACCTTCTCCAACATGCTGCTTCCGCCCGGCGCCGAGGGCCCGGCGCACACCCACCACGACGTGGAGGAGGCCTTCTTCGTCCTGGAGGGCGAGGTGCGCGTCGGCGTGCACCGCGGCCCGGACGAGGTCGAGTACCGCACCCTCGGCTACCGCGACATGATCGTGGTGCCCGCCGGTGTGACCCGCTCGCTGAAGAACGAGGGCGACACCGACGCCCTGTTCTGCGTGGTCATCGGCACGCAGAAGCCGCAGGTGCCCTCGTACCCCGAGTACTCGCCGATGCACGGCGTCACCCGTGACTGACTCGCGTGACGCGCGCACGGTCGTCGTGACCGGGGCGGGCCGTGGCCTGGGACTGGCCATGGCCCGCCGGGCCGGCGCGGACGGCTTCCGGGTCGTCCTCGCCGAGCTCGACCCCGAGCGCGGCGCCCGCGCGGCCGAGGAACTGCGGGCCGAGGGGCACGACGCGCACTTCGCGCGCTGCGACGTGGCGGACCCGACGTCCGTCGATGAACTGGCCTCGTTCGTGCGCGACTTGGGCGGGCTCTACGGCCTCGTCAACAACGCGGCCCTCGCCAACGGCGTCGGCGGCAAGGAGTTCCAGGACATCGACATCGAGGCCTGGGACCGCCTGATGACGGTGAACGCGCGCGGCCCCTGGCTGGTGTCCAAGGCGCTGCACCCGCTGTTCGGCCCGACCGGACGCATCGTCAACCTCGCCTCGGACGCGGCCCTTTACGGCTCCCCGCGGCTCGCGCACTACATCACGTCGAAGGGCGCGGTCATCGCCCTCACCCGCGCGATGGCCCGGGAACTCGGCGAGCGCGGCATCACCGTGAACGCGCTGGCGCCGGGCCTCACCGAGTGCGAGGCGACCGAGACGGTCCCGGAGGAGCGGCACGGTCTGTACGCCGCGAACCGGGCGATCTCCCGGCCGCAGCAGCCCGACGACCTCACCGGGCTCGCCTCCTTCCTCCTCTCCGAGGAGTCCCGCTATCTGACCGGACAGGTGATCGCCGTCAACGGCGGATTCACCATGAACTGACCCAACTTCCCTACTGCACCCAACTTCCCTACTGGAGAACTGAGTTATGGATCTGGGCCTCGCCGACCGGACCTATGTGGTCACCGGAGGCAGCTCGGGCGTCGGCCTGGCCACGGTCCGCGCCCTCCTCGACGAAGGCGCGAACGTCGCCACCTGCGGGCGCGACGCCGACCGCCTGAAGAAGCTGGGCACGCACGAGCGGCTCTTCACCGCCACCTGCGACGTGCGCGACGCCGACGCCGTACGCGACTTCGTGGCGGCGTCAGCGAACGCCTTCGGCGGGCGGCTCGACGGACTCGTCAACAACGCGGGCCAGTCCCGCATGAAGCGCCTCGACGACACGACCGAGGACGACTGGCGCGACGAGCTGGAGCTGAAGTTCGCGGGCGTGCTGAATCCGCTCCAGGCGGCGCGGAAGTATCTGCGCGCGTCCGGCGCGGCCTCCGTCGTCAACGTCAACGCCGTGCTCGCCAAGCAGCCCGAGCCGCGGCTGATCACGACGAGCGCCGCCCGCGCCGGCATCCTCAACCTCTCCAAGTCCCTCTCCCAGGAGCTGGCTTCGGACGGCGTCCGGGTCAACTCGGTCTGCCTGGGCCTCATCGACACCGGGCAGTGGACGCGCCGGCACGCCGCCGCGGACTCCGGGATGAGTTACGAGGACTGGCAGGCGGAGCTGGCCGCCGACCGCGGCGTCTCGCTCGGCCGGCTCGGCCGGGCCGAGGAGGTCGCGTACGCGATCGTCGCACTGCTCTCGCCGCGCGCCTCGTACATCACCGGGACCGCCATCGACGTCTGCGGCGGCGTCGGCCGCGGCATTCTCTGAGGAGTTCGCATGCAGTACACCACCGGCGGTGACCTCCTCGTCGCCGTCCTGAAGGAACTCGGCGTCGACACCGTCTTCGGCATCGTGTCCGTGCACAACCTGCCGCTGGTCGAGGCCGTCGACCGCGAGCTGCGCTTCGTACCGGTGCGGCACGAGGCGAGCGCCGTGAACGCCGCCGACGCGTACGGCCGTGCCCGCGGGGGCATCGGCTGCGCGCTCACCTCGACCGGCACGGGCGCGGGCAACGCGGCCGGTTCGCTGATCGAGGCGCTCGCCTCCGGCACGTCCGTGCTGCACGTCACCGGCCAGGTCGAGGCCGAATTCCTGGGCAGCGGCCGCGGGTTCATCCACGAGACGAAGAACCAGCTCGGCATGCTCGACGCGGTCTCGGCGTACGCGGCCACCGTCCGCTCCGCCGAGGAGGCGGGCACCGTCCTGCGCGCCGCCGCCCGCGCCGCGCTCGCCACCCCGGGCGGCCCGGCGAGCGTGGAGTGGCCGATCGACCTGCAGTACGCGGCGCAGACGGACGCTCCCGTGACGGTGGAGCCGACGGCCACCTCGGCCTCCGAAGCCGAACTCGCTTCTGCCGCAGCCCTGTTGGCCGCCGCCGAGCGCCCCCTGATCTGGGCCGGCGGCGGCGCCGCCCGCGCCGGCGCCGAGCTCACCGCGCTCGTCGAGGCGACCGGCGCCGGCCTGCTCACCTCCAACTCCGGGCGCGGCGCGGTGCCCGAGGACCACCCGCAGGTCATCGGCAACTTCGCCACCACCCCCGCCGGGCGCGCCCTGCTCGCCGACGCGGACGTGCTGCTGACCATCGGCACGCACTTCCGGTCCAACGAGACCGCCGACTACGGGCTCCGACTCCCCGACGCCGACCGGCACATCCAGATCGACGCCGACGCCGCCGCCCTCGGCCGCGTCTACCCGGCCGCGCACACCCTGCACGCCGACGCCGCCGACGCCCTGGCCGCCCTGCTCCCCCACGCCCGCGCCGCCGAGCCCTCGTGGACCCAGCGGATCAAGGACGTACGTACCGAGGTCCGCGCCACGCTCCACGACAACATCGGCCCCCAGGCCGCGATCTGCGACGCGCTGCGCGCCGTGCTGCCGCGCGACGCCGTCGTCGCCCGTGACGTCACGATCCCGTCCAGCAGCTGGGGCAACCGGCTCCTGGAGATGTACGACCCGCGCTCCAACGTCTTCCCGCGCGGCGGCGGCATCGGGCAGGGACTCGGCATGGGCATCGGCGCCGCGCTCGCCGACCCCGAGCGGCCCACCGTCGTCATCGCGGGCGACGGCGGCCTCGCCGTGCACCTCGGCGAGCTGCTCACCGTCGCCCAGGAGCGCCCCCGCCTGACCGTCCTGGTCTTCAACGACGGCGGATACGGCGTGCTGCGCAACATGCAGGACCGCTACAGCGAGCGCCGCTCCGGCGTCGACCTCGCCACCCCGGACTTCGAACTCCTCGCCCGCGCCTGCGGGTTGCCGTATCTGCGGATCGCCGACGCCGAGCACGCTCGGCCGGTGATCGAGCAGGCCGTCGGCGCCGAGGGGCCGACGCTCGTCGAGGTGGACCTCGCCTCGCTCGGCCCGATGAAGAACCCGTTCACCCCGCCCGTGAAGATCCCCGGCGCGTAACCGGCACGTAAGGAGGCCACCATGACCGAAGAGCGTCGCCTTGACCTGCTGGTCCGGCGGATGACCTGGGAGGCCGACGGCGTCCTGTCCGTCGAGCTGACCCACCCTGACGGCAAGCCGCTGCCCGCCTGGGAGCCAGGCGCACACCTCGACGTGCACGTCGGCGGGCAGGTGCGCCAGTACAGCCTGTGCGGCGACCCGTCCGACTGCGGCACGTACCGCATCGGCGTGCTCAACGAGCCGTCCTCGCGCGGCGGTTCGCGCCACGTGCACACCAAGCTGCGCCCCGGCCAGCAGGTCACCGTGTCCGAGCCACGCAACCACTTCGCCCTGGAGGACGCCCCCGCGTACGTGTTCATCGCCGGCGGCATCGGTGTCACGCCGATCCTCGCGATGGCCCGGGAGGCGGCCCGGCGCGGCGCCGACTGGCGCATGGTGTACGGCGGCCGGGGGCGCGCCTCGATGGCGTTCACCGAGGAACTGGACGCTCTGGGCGGTGACTTGACCCTCGTACCGCAGGACGAGCAGGGGCACATCGACCTCGACGCGACGCTCGCCGGGCTGCCCGAAGGGGCCCTCGTCTACTCCTGCGGGCCCGAGCCGCTGCTCGCCGCCGTCGAGGAGCGCTGCCCGGGTGACCGGCTGCGCCTCGAAAGGTTCGCCGCGCCCGTCGTGGAACGGTCCGCGGACGACGGCGAGTTCGAGGTCGAGTGCCGCACGTCGGGAAGGACCCTCACCGTCGGCGCCGACACCTCGATCCTGGAGGCCGCCGAGACCGCGGGCATCGACGTCACCAGCTCGTGCCGCGACGGCATCTGCGGCTCCTGCGAGACCCGCGTCATCGAAGGCGCCCCCGAACACCGCGACTTCCTCCTGTCGGAAGCCGAGCACGCCGCGAGCGCCTCGATGATGATCTGCGTCTCGCGCTGCGCCGCCGGCTCCCGACTCGTACTGGACCTCTGACTCTTCTTGGAGACGTACATGAGCACGGACACAACGGCCTGGCCCTACCTGGAGATCCACCAGTCCCGCACCCACGAGCCGAGCCCCTACGAGTACAAGCTGGCGGCCACGCTCGAAGAGGTCTTCACCAAGGTCGGCCACGAACTCGCCGACGTCGTGAGCGGGTTGAACGCCCGTCAGGTCCACGCCCCCGACGGGCAGCCGTGGACCGAGGAATCCTTCCGCGCCGAGATGCACCGACTGGGAGCGTGACCGCAGTGACCGCCAAGACCCTCACCGCCGACCACATCTACGCGACCGGCCTGCGCAACCAGTGGCACCCGGTCGTCCCCTCCTCCTTCGTCGCGCCCGGCGCGATGCGCAAGGTCACCGTCCTCGGCGAGCAGTGGCTGCTGTTCCGCCGCTCCGACGGCACCCTGAGCATGCTCGCCGACCGCTGTCCGCACCGCGGCGCCCCGCTCTCGCTCGGGAAACACCTGGGCGACCGGGTGGCCTGCTGGTACCACGGCGTCGAGATCGAGACCGACGGCACCGTCTCCTCCGTGCCCGGCCTGCCCGGTTGCAACCTGGAGGGCAAGAAGCTCGTCAGGTCGCTTCCCGTCCGCGAGGTGTCCGGCGCCGTCCTCGCCTACTTCGGCGACGAACAGCACCCGGAACCGGTCGAGTTGACGCTCCCCGAGCCGCTCACCGACCCCGACACCGACGCGATCCTCTGCTACGCGGAGTGGAACGTGCCTTGGCGCTACGGCGTCGAGAACCTGCTCGACCCGATGCACGGCCAGTTCCTGCACCACGACTCCCACACCATGTTCGACGGTGACACCACGGCGAAGTTCCGCATCCGGGAGACGGCCCGCGGCTACTTCTTCGAGAAGACCGACCAGCGGGGTGTGAACTTCGACTGGGTCGAGCTGTGCCGTACGGGCGTGGACTGGGTCGACCTGTCGATCCCCTACCCGCCGTCCGCGGGCCCCGGCGGCCCGTTCGGCATCGTCGGCATGGTCCGCCCGGTCGACGAGGGGCGCTGCGCCGTCTTCTTCTGGCGCTACCGCAAGGTCCAGGGCTGGCAGCGCGACACCTGGCGCTTCCTCTACAAGACGCTCATCGAGAAGCGGCACTGGGAGGTCCTGGAGCAGGACCGCGAGATGCTGGAGGCCATGCCGGCCGACGCCGACCAGCAGGAGAACCTCTACCAGCACGACCTCGGCGTCGTCCGCCTGCGCCGCATGTACCGCGGCGAGGCCGAGAAGCAGACCGCGGGCGCATGAGCACACGGGCCCGCTGGGCGGGCGTCCTGAGCCTGCTGGTCATCGTGCTGATCAGCTACGTGGACCGGGTGAACGTCTCCGTCCTCATCACGGACAAGGCGTTCACCGACCACTTCGGCATCACCGGCGACCCGACGGCGCAGGGCGCCCTGTCGACCGTGTTCCTCGTCGGGTACGGCATCGCGGCGTTCGTCCTCACCCCGTTCTACGAGACGTCGCTCGGGGTGCGCCGCGGCCTCGTCGTCAGCGTCGCCCTGTGGTCGCTGATGACGCTGCTCTCCCCGTACGCGCTCGGCGCGCTGACGCTGACCGCGTTGCGCGCCCTGCTCGGCGCCGCCGAGGGCCCGCTGTTCTCGCTCAAGACGATGTACGTGCGCGAGCACTTCGCGCCGCACGAAGCGGGTCGCCCCAACGCGGTCAGCTCAATGGGGGTGTCGCTGGGCACGGCCGCGGGCCTGCCCCTGATCACGTACCTCGTCTACCGCTTCGACTGGCACACCTCGTTCCTCGCCCTCGCGGCGCTGAACGCGGTGATCGGCCTGCCGCTGATCCTGCTGTTCGTACGCGGCCGCGGCGTACGCGGTGCCGAGCGGCCGGGCTTCGGGGCCACGCTGAAGGGCGCGCTGCGCATGCCGCGCCTGGCGCCCATCCTGGTCATCGAGATCGCCACGCTCGCGTATCTGTGGGGGTCGAGCGCCTGGCTGCCCTCGTATCTGCTGCACGAGCGGCACTTCTCCCTCTCCGCGATGGGCATCGTCTCCGCCCTGCCGTTCCTGACGTCACTGGTGTCCGGGTTCCTCGGCGGGCTTCTGCTCGACCGGCTGCCGCGGCGGCTGCTCGCCCTGCCGTTCGTGGTGGGCTCGACCGGCACCGCCGTGTGCGTGCTGCTCGTCGCGGGCGCGGACAGCGACGGGGCCGCGGCCACCGGGCTGATTCTGGCCGGCGCCTTCTGGGGCCTGCAGGGTCCGGCCATCCCCACCCTCGTCCAGCACTGCGCGCCCGCGCACTTCGTCGGCAGCGCCTACGGGGTCGTGAACGGGGTCGGCAACCTCGTCTCGGCGTTCATGCCCACCCTCATGGGCGTGGCCATCGCGGCGAGCGGCGGTCACGGCTTCGGCGCCGGATTCACCCTGCTCGCCGGGGCCCAGGCGCTGACCCTGGTGTGCGGGGCATGGCTGCTGGTCAGGCCGATCCGCGAGGCACCGGCCGCCGAACCCGACACCGCACGGCTCGCGCGGACCTGACGACTGCCCCACGGTGGAGTGGACCACTCCACCGTGGGGCAGTGTTGGGGGCAGTCCGCGCCCACAAGGGGGCTGCGGAGGGCCCCCGCCGACGCCGTAAGGTGGGCAGGTACGCGAGGGCACGTCGGAAGGAGGCACTGGGTGATCGAGCTCGAGGGGGTTCCCGAGCTGGTCGACCCGGTCATGGTGGCCGCGTTCGAGGGCTGGAACGATGCCGGCGACGCCGCCTCCACCGCGGTCGCGCATCTCGACAAGGAGTGGAAGGGCGAGGTGTTCGCGGCGCTGGACGCCGAGGACTACTACGACTTCCAGGTCAACCGCCCGACCGTGTTCGTCGACGGCGGCGTGCGAAAGATCACATGGCCGACGACGCGGCTCTCGGTGATCCGTATCGGCGGGGACAAGCCGCGCGACCTGGTCCTGGTCCGGGGCATCGAGCCGTCCATGCGCTGGCGCTCGTTCTGCAACGAGCTGCTCGGCTTCGCGCACGAGCTGGGCGTCGAACTCGTCGTCGTCCTCGGCGCGCTGCTCGGCGACACCCCGCACACCAGGCCCGTACCGGTCAGCGGAGTCACGTCGGACGCGGATCTGGCCACGCGGATGAACCTGGAGGAGACCAAGTACGAGGGTCCGACGGGCATCGTCGGCATCCTCCAGGAGGCCTGCACGCACGCGGGCGTCCCCGCGGTCTCCCTGTGGGCGGCCGTTCCGCACTACGTGTCGCAGCCGCCGAACCCGAAGGCGACACTGGCCCTCCTCAACCGTCTCGAGGACCTGATCGACCTGAGCATCCCGCTGGGCGACCTGGCCGAGGACGCGCGGGCCTGGCAGTTGGGCGTGGACCAGCTGGCGGCCGAGGACAGCGAGGTCGCCGAGTACGTGCAGTCCCTGGAGGAGGCCCGCGACACCGCGGAGCTGCCCGAGGCCTCCGGCGAGGCCATCGCCCGCGAGTTCGAGCGCTACTTGCAGCGCCGCGATCCGGACGCCGGTCCTGGCGGTCACGCGACGGACGGCGGCGACGGCTCCTCGCACCTGCGGGACAACCCGAGCGGCCGGACCAGGCCGCCGAAGCCGCCGCGCCCGGAGAGCGACGACGGCGACGAGTAGCCGCAGCAGCACGAAGTGACCGGAGGGCGGGGCGCCGAGCGCCCCGCCCTACGTCGTGTCCGCACCCACGCCCACGCCCCGAGTCTGGCCGGTTTGCGCCGTGACAGCTGTTTCCGGCCGAATTGATGGCAGTTGCAGGGGGTTCCCCATTCAACTTGTTCTCAAACGCAGTTGGCCGCGATGAGGGGTGGACGGGCGGGCATCGGCGTAGCAGGGTGAGCCCCGACGAGCCGCAAGGAAACACACGGCACAAGCAGACCCGTACGACCTGATGTGGCGAGGGGAGCTGTGGACCGATGACCGACCAGCACGCAAACCCGGCGCAGGGGCCGGGAGCGGCCGGGCCGGGACCGGACGGATCCGGTTTCACGTATCGCGGGGCGGAAGAAGAACTGATCGTGGTGGCGCGCCCCGAGGCCCGCCTGCGCGTCCAGGCCGACGGCGTACGCTCCGCGGCGGGCGCCGACGTATCGGCGCTGAACATGTTCCTCGGGGACGAACAGCTCGCTCTTGAACCGCTGTTCGGCGGCGAGGAGCGGGTACAGGGAGCCGGCGAGGCACCCGCGGCCGATGTACCGGACCTGGCGCTGTTCTACCGGGTGCGCGGCGGGGCCGAGCGGGCGCAGGAGCTGCGGTCGCGGATCGCGGCGCTCCCGGAGATCGACACGGCGTACGTCAAGCCCGGCGCGGTGCCGGCGGCGCGCGCGTCGTCACCGGAGAACTTCGAGGAGGAGCGGCGGCAGAAGGAGAAGACGGCCGCGACGCCCGACTACACCGGCCGCCAGGGCTACTTGGGCCCCGCGCCCGCCGGTATCGACGCCCAGTGGGCGTGGCGGCGGCTCGGCGGCAGCGGCGAGGGCGTCACCGTCATCGACGTGGAGGGCGCCTGGCAGTTGGGGCACGAGGACCTGTCGGCGAAGCTCGCGGGCATCGTGGTCGGCACGCCGATCTCGGACGTGGCCTGGCGCAATCACGGCACCGCGGTCCTCGGCGTGATCGGCGGCGACCGCAATGACCGCGGCATCACCGGCATCGTGCCGGAGGCCGTGACGGCGGCCGCGTCCTTCCAGGGCGTGGGCACGGCGGCGGCGATCCACGCGGCGGCCGACCGGCTGAGCGCCGGCGACGTCATCCTCATCGAACTGCACCGCCCCGGGCCGCGGTTCGACTTCGAGCCCCGCGACGACCAGCGCGGCTACATCGCCCTGGAGTGGTGGCCCGACGACTTCGCGGCCATCAAGTACGCGACGGCCAAGGGCGTCCTGGTCGTGGGCGCTGCGGGCAACGGGGCGGAGTCCCTCGACGACGCCGTGTACGAGCGGCGGCCCGACGAGTTCCCGACGTGGTGGCACAACCCGTTCAACCCGTCGAACCGCTCCTCGGACGCGGTCCTCGTCGGCGCGGGCGCCCCGCCACCCGGCACCCACGGCCGCGACCACGGCCCGGACCGCTCGCGCCTCTCGTTCTCCAACTACGGCGCCCGCGTGGACGCCCAGGGCTGGGGCCGCGAGGTCACCACCACCGGCGGCTCCTGGAACAAGCCCGGCGATCTGCAGGGCGGCACCGAGGAGATCGCCTGGTACACGGACACCTTCTCAGGCACCTCGTCCGCCTCCCCGGTGGTCGTCGGCGCGCTGACCGCCCTCCAGGGAATGCTCAAGGCAGGCGGTCAGCGCCCGATGACGTCGCGGCGGGCGCGCGAAGTACTCCGGGCGACCGGCTCACCCCAGCAGGACGCCCCCGGCCGGCCCGCATCGCAGCGGATCGGCAACCGGCCCGACATCAAGGGAGCGGTCACCAACCTGCTTCCCTCGACGGTCGGTTCGGGCCAGGCCGAGCGGTACTGGGACGAACTGATCCCGTATCCGCCCGAACTCCCGCCCCGGCTTCGCCTGTTCGTGGCGGGCTCCTGGCGCAATCTGAACAACCCGTCCCCCGAGACCCGCCAGGCGGTGCACACCGCCTTCGCGGGGGGACGGCCCGACGTACGTGTGTGGTTCTCGGACGACGAGGTCGTCGGCCTGGTCGTCACGGGCTGAGAGGCAACGCAACCAACCATTGATGGAAGGTGGCACCCGCATGAGCATCACCCCCCAAATGGGCCAGCAGAGTCAGCAGTTCCCGAGCACCTCGCCCTACCAGCAACAGCACGGCATGGGCCAGCAGTCGTACGGTCAGCAGCAGCCGGGCATGAGCGGTCAGGGCCAGGGTGGTCAGGGCCAGGAGCAGCTCGTCCAGCAACTCCAGCAGCAGCTCCAGCAGCTCGGCCAGCAGCAGCCGTACCAGCACCTGCTCCAGCAGCTCGGCGGGCAGCAGCAACAGCAGCCCTTCGGCCAGCAGATGCAGGGCCAGCAGCAGTACGGGCAACAGCAGTACGGCCAGCAGCAGGACCAGCAGGCACAGCAGATCGAGCAGCAGGTGCAACAGCAGCTGCAGCAGGTCCAGCAGGCCGCGCACCAGCAGGCCCAGCAGCAGATCGAGCAGCAGGCACTCGCCTCCGGCGTGGCGAACGGCTACATCGACATCGTGCAGCCGCTCCCGGGCCAGCCGAGCCAGATCTTCCTGCGCATCAACAACCAGTTCCGCGTCCTCAACAACCCGACCCAGCAGGCCCACGACGAGGTCCAGGAGGCCTTCGCGTTCGGCCACCAGGTCGTCGGCATCTGGGACACGGGCTCGCCGCTCGTCCTGCGCAGCGTGCGCGTCCAGCGCATCTGACGGGAAGGTGAAAGGCACACACGAAAAGGGGCGCCTCCCCGTGCGGGGAGGCGCCCTCTTGGTTGCTGTCGGGTGGGACTACAGCGCCACGCCCAGCAGGGCGTCCACGGCACGCGATACGACGCCGGGGGCGCCCTCGTCCGTACCGCCACCGGCCGACTGGGCCTCGGCCCAGCGGTCGACGGCGATCAGCGCGGTGGGGGCGTCCAGGTCGTCGGCGAGCGCCTCGCGGATCTCGTCGACGAGCGCCTCGGCGGACGGGCCGTCGGGGCGGGAGACGGCCGCGCGCCAGCGGTCGAGGCGGGCCACGGCGTCGGCGAGCACCTGGTCCGTCCACTCCCAGTCGGAGCGGTAGTGGTGGGCGAGGAGCGCGAGCCGGATGGCGGCGGGGTCGACACCGTCGCGGCGCAGCGCGGAGACGAACACCAGGTTGCCCTTGGACTTGGACATCTTCTCGCCGTCGAGCCCGACCATTCCGGCGTGCACGTACGCCTTGGCCATCGGGAACTCGCCGGTCAGCGCCTGGGCGTGCGAGGCACCCATCTCGTGGTGCGGGAAGGCCAGGTCGGAGCCGCCGCCCTGGACGTCGAAGCCCATGCCGAGGTGGTCGAGGGCGATGGCGACACACTCGATGTGCCAGCCGGGGCGCCCCTGGCCGAGCGAGCCGCCGTCCCAGCTGGGCTCGCCGTCCCGGGCGGCCATCCACAGCATCGGGTCGAGCGGGTTCTTCTTGCCCGGACGGTCCGGGTCGCCCCCGCGCTCGGCGGAGAGCAGCCGCATCGCGGCGGCGTCGAGGTTCGAGACGGACCCGAAGTGCGGGTCGGCCTCGACGGAGAAGTAGGTGTCGCCCTCGAGCTCGTAGGCGGCACCGGAGTCACGCAGTCGTTCGACGAGCGGCACGATGCCGGGTATCGCCTCGACGGCGCCTATGTAGTGCTGCGGCGGCAGCATCCGCAGGGCGGTCATGTCCTCACGGAAGAGGGCGGTCTCGCGCTCGGCGAGGCCCTCCCACTCGATGCCGTCACGCACGGCCCGCTCCAGCAGAGGATCGTCGACGTCCGTCACGTTCTGGACGTAGTGAACCTGCCGCTTGGTGTCGAGCCACACGCGCTGCACGAGGTCGAACGCGTTGTAGGTCGCCGCGTGACCCATGTGGGTCGCGTCGTACGGCGTGATGCCGCAGACGTAGATACGGGCGACGGGACCGGGGTCAAGGGTGACGAGCCCACCGGTCGCGGTGTCGTGGATCCGGAGGTCGCGGCCCTTGCCGGGCAGGGCGGGGACCTCAGAAGCGGGCCAGGCATGCATGCATCGAGCGTAACCGGACGCTGCTTCCACATACGAACCGGACCAGGCGTAATGGCCGAACTCGCCCTCTTGCGTGATCTTGCCGGGCGCGCTAGGAACGGCGGTTTTCAGACGGGCGGCCAGGGAATCGCGGGCCAGTCCCCGCCCGGCTCCCGGTGCCTGCCGGTCTTGAGGAGGTCCGCGACCCGCTCCCGTACGGCTTCGAGCTCGGCCGGCGTGATCAGCTCGCCGAGCCGCTCAGCGAGCCGCTCGCCGGCCCCCAGGGACGCCCGCAGCGCCTCCAGCGCCACGGTCGCCTCCTCGGTCAGCGGCTCCCCCGCCCAGCCCCACAGCAGCGTGCGCAGCTTGTCCTCGGCGTTGAACGTCACACCGTGGTCGATGCCGAACAGGCGCCCCTCGGCGTCGACGAGCAGATGCCCGCCCTTGCGGTCACCGTTGTTGATCACGGCGTCGAGCACCGAGAGCCGGCGCAGACGGGCGTCGTCGGCGTGCACCAGCAGCGCCGTGCGCCCCTCGCCGACCTCGGCGAACCCGATGGCCTTCCAGCCCTCCCCCGGCTCCTCACCGTCGACGAGGGCGAGCAGCCCGTCGCCCTCCGCCACCTCTTCCGGGGTGTCGATCCACAGCTGGACCATGCCCTCGCCGTACGGCCCGTCGCGCAGCACGGTCGGCGGCACGAGGCCCCAGCCGAGCGCCTCGGAGACCTCGTACGCGGCGACCTCGCGCCGCGCCAGGTTCCCGTCGGGGAAGTCCCAGAGCGGGCGCTCGCCACGTACCGGCTTGTACACGCAGGTGGCCCCGCGGCCCTCGTGGGTGACGGTGCACACCAGCACCGCGTTCGACGCCTCGCGGATCTGTCCCTCGACGTTCAGCTCACCGAAGGTGAGCAGGTCCCGGTCGCTCACGCGTCGCGCCGGTATCCGTTCTGGCGCGGACATACGTGTCCCTCCGGGTCGAGCGGCAGGCTGCACAGCGGGCACGGCGGGCGCCCCGCGTTCACGACGTCCAGGGCCCGCTTCGCGAAGGCGCGGGCCTGGTTCCCTGTGAGGCGGACGCGGAGCATCGGCGGGCCGTTCTCCTCATCCTGAAGAAGCTGCTCCTCGGCCTCCGCCAGGTCCTCCTCGGACTCGGCGTCCAGCTCGACGAGGGCCTGCGCCTCGACGATCATGCGCTGCTCGTCGCCGTCCCACGCGAGTGCCATGGTGCCGACGCGGAACTCCTCCTCCACGGGCGCCTCAAGGGGCGCGGTGTCGGAGATCTCGCTGGGGGCCACGGCGGGCACCGGGGCGTTGCCCCCGCTGCGCCGCACGACCTCGTCGAGCAGTTCGTCCATGCGCTCGGCGAGCGCGGCCACCTGCGTCTTCTCCAGAGCCACGCTGGTGACCCGGGGTCCTGCCGTGGCCTGCAGAAAGAAGGTGCGGCGCCCGGGGAGCCCGACCGTACCGGCCACGAACCGCTCCGGAGGGTCGTAGAGGAACACCTGACGGGACACGTCCTGTCTCCATGGGATCGGGATCGACTAACTGGGACCGGTCAGGGGCGACCGGGCCGACTGTGCTGACGGCTGCTTCACCCTACTGCGGCCGACGATCACGGTGCGCCCGCGCCGCCCCCGACCGGTGCGTCAGGCTCCCGCGGCTCCTCGCGCGGCGCCAGGGACGCGAAGTCCCCGGTGTCTCCGAGGCGTACGAGAAAGGGGCGAAGCCGTGTGTAACGGATCGCTGTGATGGAACACGGCTCTACGGAGATCCGCTGAAAGAGGTCCAGATGCAGCCCGATGGCGTCCGCGACAAGGGACTTGATGATGTCGCCGTGCGAACACATCACATAGGCGGCGTCCTCGCCGTGCTCGCGCTCCACGCGCGCGTTCCATTCACGTACCGCCTCGGCGGCCCGGTGCTGCATCTGCCGCATCGACTCCCCGCCGGGGAACGCGGCGGCCGTCGGGTGCTGCTGCACGACCTGCATCAGCGGCTCGTCGCTCAACTCGGCGAGCTTGCGGCCGGACCAGTCCCCGTAGTCGCACTCGCCGATGCGGTCGTCGGTGCGCAGGGTCAGCTCCGGCCGCGCGGCGAGCAGCGGCGCGACGGTCTCCCGGCAACGCTGCAACGGGCTGGCGACGATCTCGGAGAGGGGCAGGTCCGCGAGCCGCTCGGGCAGCCGCGCGGCCTGCGCGGCGCCGCGCTCGTCGAGCGCCACCCCGGGCGTCCACCCGGCGAGCACTCCCGCGGTATTGGCGGTGGAACGTCCGTGCCGGACGAGGATCAGCGTGGGCATGTGCCCCACCCTAGGCACACGACGACGTGCGACGGTGCCGGGTACTGGGAAGAATTCACTTCGTGATCGTCGACTGCGCCATCTACCGGGACGGGCGTCGTACGGAGCGGCCCGCCGACTTCTCCGACGCCCTCGACGAGGCGCGCGCGACGGGCGACGCGTTCGTGTGGATCGGGCTGCACGAGGCGAGCGAGGAAGAGTTCGACCGGGTCAGCCAGGAGTTCGGCCTGCACCCGCTGGCCGTGGAGGACGCCCTGAAGGCGCACCAACGGCCCAAGCTGGAGGTCTACGACGACTCCCTGTTCGTGGTCCTCAAGCCGGTCGTGTACGAGCCGAAGAGCGACAAGGTGTCCACGGGCGAGCTGATGCTGTTCCTGGGCGACTCGTTCGTGGTGACCGTGCGGCACGGCGAGGGCGCGCCTCTGAAGGCCGTACGTCAGCGTCTGGAGGCCGAGCCGGAGTTCCTCAAGCAGGGGCCGACGGCGGTCCTGTACTCGGTCGCGGACGCCACGGTGGACCACTACCTGGAGGTCGCGGCCGAGTTGCAGACCGACCTGGAGGAGCTGGAGACGGAGGTCTTCTCCCCGCAGGGCGGCGGCTCCCGTGACACCGCCGAGCGGATCTACACGTTCAAGCGCCAGATCCTCGAATTCCGGCGCGCGACCGGGCCGTTGAGCATGCCGCTGGAGCGGCTCGCCGGCCTCGGCCCGTGGGGGCTCGCCGCGGTGCCGTTCGTGCACGAGGAGGCGCGGCCGTTCTTCCGCGACGTGAACGACCACCTGACGCGGGTCAACGAGTCCGTGGACGGCCTGGACCGCCTCGTGTCGGACATCCTGTCCGCGCACCTGGCGCAGATGAGCGTGCGGCAGAACGACGACATGCGGAAGATCTCGGCGTGGGCGGCGATGGCAGCGGTGCCGACGATGATCGCGGGCATCTACGGCATGAACTTCGACCACATGCCGGAGCTCCACTGGGTGTGGGCGTATCCCGCGGTGATCGCCCTGATGGCCCTCCTGGAACTTCTCCTGTTCCGCCTGTTCAAGCGCCGCGGGTGGCTGTAGGCCAATTAAGCCCCGCCGGCGATTGAGGCGCGGGGTCCGGGGCAGAGCCCCGCGACCGCAACGCCGTGCGACTCAGGCGAACTCGACCGCGCTGGTCGCCGGCCCACCCAGAGCATCCCGCCGCTCCGGCATCTTCAGCGACACCATCCGCCGCCACCCGCCGAGCCGCTCGTACGCATACATCGCATGGATCCCCGCAGCGAGCACCGCGGCCTTCGGCTTGGACCAGCCCAGGACGCGGCCCATGTGGTCCATGACGGCGAGGCTCACGTCCCGGTAGATCGCGATCTCCGCGTGGGCGCACTCGCGCAGGATGCGCTGGATGGTGCGGCCGTGCCCCGCGTACGCGAAACGCAGCAACTCCTCGTGGCAGTACGCGAGATGGTTGTCCTCGTCGTTGGAGATCATCTTGACGGCGCGGCCGAGGTCGGGGTCGTCGCCGAAGTGCTTGCGCAGCATCACCATCTGCTCGGAGGCCCGCTGCTCGGTGACGCGGCTGTGCGCCAGGTACGTGACGATGTCCCGCACGGAGAGCCGCTCGTCGCGCCGCAGCCGTTCGTGCGCGAGCCCGATCCCGTGCTTCTCCAGAAGCATCGTGTAGTCGGCCTCGGCGGGCACGGGCCCCGGCTCCAGACCGCGCTTCTTCATGAGGGCGTTGAAGATCCGCCCGTGCTTGTCCTCGTCCGCACCGTGCCGCGCGATCTTGGGAGCGAGGCCGCGCTCGCTCTCGGGGACCAGCGCGGCGATCCGCCCGTTCTCCCAGCCGCCCTGGGATTCACCGCTCGCCGCGATGGAGCAGAACAACCGGAACGACTCGTCGTTGTCGATGATTTCCTGGAACAGACTTTTGGCCGACAGCATCTGCAACCTCCATCTCGCCGCACCGGGCTCCGCGGTACTGCAAAGTCCGAGTCAAATGCGGGACATGGGGCAGGGCAACAGCTATGCGGGTCAACTCGTCCGAACGGAGGACACGGGGCGCGGGACGAGCCGTAACCAGGCCCCTCGTGGCGCGTTGTGCAAGGTGTCGGCCGTGGCGGGGAAGACACCCCGAGCCCCCACCACGGCCGCAGAAGAACTTTCTGAACCCTTTAACCCTCTACGCCAGCCCGGCGCGCTCCATCGCCTCCGTGCCCGCGCGCAGCGAGGCGAGGCGGTCGTCGAGCGTGAGCCCGGCCGGGTTGATGGTCAGCGTGGTGACACCGGCCTCGGCGTAGGCCCGCATCCGGTCGGCGATCCGGTCCACGGAGCCCAGCAGCGTGGTGGAGTCGATGAGCTGCTGCGGGATCGCCGCGGCCGCGCCCTCCTTGTCGCCGGCCAGGTACTTGTCCTGGATCTCGGCGGCCTCCTTCTCGTACCCCATGCGCTGCGCGAGCTGGTTGTAGAAGTTCTGCTTACGGCTTCCCATGCCACCCACGTAGAGCGCGGTGTACGGCCGGAACATGTCGGCGAGCGCGCCCACGTTCTTGTCCTCGCCGAGGGCGAGCGGAACCGTCGGGCAGACGTCGAAGCCCTCCATGGTCTTGCCGGCCTTCTCGCGGCCCGTCCGGATGTGCTGGAGCGCCGTCTCCTCCAGGTGCTCGGCGGCCGGGAAGATCAGCAGGGCGCCGTCGGCGATCTCGCCGGTCTGCTCCAGGTTCTTCGGGCCGATCGCGGCGATGTAGAGCGGAATCTGCTCGCGCTCCGGGTGCACGATCAGCTTCAGCGGCTTCCCGGGCCCGTCCGGCAGCGGGAGCGTCCAGTGCGCACCGTCGTGGGAGACCCGCTCGCGGCTCATGGCCTTGCGGATGATCTCGACGTACTCGCGGGTGCGCGCCAGCGGCTTGTCGAACTTGACCCCGTACCAGCCCTCGGAGACCTGCGGCCCGGAGACGCCCAGGCCGAGCCGGAAGCGGCCCCCGGACAGCGAGTCGAGGGTCGCGGCCGTCATCGCCGTCATCGTGGGCTGGCGGGCCGGGATCTGGAAGATGGCCGAGCCGACGTCGATCCGCTCCGTCTGCGCGGCGACGTACGCGAGGACGGTGGCGGCGTCGGAACCGTAGGCCTCGGCGGCCCAGCACACCGAGTATCCGAGCTTGTCGGCCTCCTTCGCGACGGCCAGGTTGTCCGCGTCCATCCCCGCGCCCCAGTAGCCGAGGTTGATGCCGAGCTTCATTGACCACATCCCCTTAACGCCGTGCCGAATCCGGTGAATTACCCATGGGTAAGGTGCCTCGCCCGGCACCCTAACCCGGCGACCCCGGCGACAGATATCCACAGGGGCCCCGTTCCTGACCTTCGGCCAGTAACCTCAGCGCCCATGGAGCAGAGGCATCTCGGCCGCACCGGCCTGCGTGTGTCCCGGATCGGGCTCGGCACCCTCACGTGGGGCCGGGACACCGACGAGCACGACGCCGCCGACCTGTTGAAGGCCTTCTGGGAAGCGGGCGGCACGCTCGTCGACACGGCCGACGTGTACGGGGACGGGGAGTCGGAGTACCTGCTCGGGCGGCTCATCGAGGGCCTGGTCCCGCGGCGCGATCTGGTCATCTCCACCAAGGCGGGCAGCGTGCCCGATCCCGACCGGCGCTTCGACGGCTCGCGCGGGCATCTGCTCTCCGCGCTCGACGCCTCGCTCGCCCGGCTCGGCACGGAGTACGTCGACCTGTGGCAGGTGCACGCGTACGACCCCGGGACCCCGCTCGACGAGACACTCCAGGCCCTCGACATCGCGGTCAGCAGCGGGCGTGCGCGCTACGCGGGCGTCTCGAACTTCTGCGGCTGGCAGCTGGCCAAGGCCGGTACGTGGCAGCTCTCCGTGCCCGGCGCCCGCACGCGTCTCGCCAGTACGCAGATGGAGTACTCGCTGCTGCAGCGGGGCGTGGAGCGCGAGGTGCTGCCGGCGGCGCTGGATCTCGGTATAGGCCTGCTGCCCTCGTCACCGCTGGGCCGCGGGGTGCTGACCGGCAAGTACCGCTCCGGCACGCCGACCGACTCGCGGGGCGGCTCGGACCACATGGCGCCGTTCGTCGAGCCGTACCTCGACGAGGCGGCCGGACACATCGTGGACGCGGTGGCCACGGCGGCGGACGGGCTCGCCGTGACACCGCTGCAGGTGGCCCTCGCGTGGGTCAGGGACCGGCCGGGAGTGGCGGCGCCGATCGTCGGCGCGCGCAACGCGCAGCAGCTCACGGAGGCATTGTCAGTGGAGGCCCTTAGTCTTCCTGACGAGATCTGCCAGGCGCTCGACGATGTGTCGGCGCCCGTGCACCGCTATCCCGATCAGGACTGGAGCACGTTGTGAGTACGGAGTCCGCTGCCGCGGAGAACGAGTCAGGGGCCCGCCCCGACACGGATCCGGCTGCCGCCGCGAGCGCGGAGGCGGAGCCGGTGTCGGCGGACGGCGCCGGGGCTGCCGCCTCCGAGGCGGGGGCCGGGACGGGTGACGCGGAAGCCCGCGGCCCCGAGGCCGGGTCGGCCGGGACGGATGGCGCGGAGGACCGCGAGCCCGAAGCCGCGACGGCCGGGGCCGACGACGCCGAGGCCTTGGAAGGCCCGGCCGACGGCGCGGAGGAAAGCGCCGAAGGGGCGGAGGCCTCCGACGCGGGGGCGGGGCCGGACGAGGACGACGCGGAGGCCGCTTCGGAGGATGGTGCCGCGGACGACGCCGAAGCCGCTTCGGAGGGTGGTGGCGAGAAGGGCACCGAGGTGTCCGAGGCCGAGGCCGAGTTGGCGGCGCAGCGGGAGTTCCGGGAGCGGATCGCGGAGCGGAAGGCCGCCAAGGAAGGGCCGATCGACGCCGGGACGAAGCTGAGCGGGACCGCCGCTGACCTGCTGGCCGCCGTACGCGCGGTGGAGAGCGGCGAGAAGCCGGTCGCCGCCCCCGTGCTCGCGCGGCCCGAGCCCGAGCCGCGGCGGGACGCCCCGGCCGCCTCCCCCGCCGAACCCGTGCGCAGGCCGCAGGCCGCCGCGCAGGCGGGCCCCGACCCGGACGCCGTCGACTCGGTGCGGGCCGTGCTCGTCGAGGGCGGGGCCCCCGAATCGCTGGCCGGCGCGGCCGCCGCGGCCCTGGGCGAGGGCGCGGGCGACGAACTGCGCGCGGATCCGTGGCAGTTGCTGCGAGTGAGCGGGGTGCGCCCCGAGCAGGCCGACGGGTTCGCGCGGGAACTGCTCGGCGCGGAGTGCGGTCCCGACGACGAGCGGCGGGGCCGCGCCGTCACCGTATGGCTGCTCGAGCAGGCCGCGAACGCCGGGCACACGGCCCTCGACCTTCCGGTGCTCGCCGAGGCGCTCGGCAAGCAAGGGGTGCCCGATGCGGAGGAAGCCGTGCAGAGCGCCGTCGCGGAGGGCGACGCGCTGATCTTCCACGACCCGCTGGAGGACGCGCCGGCCCCCGCACCCACCTCCGAGGAGGACGGCGAGGCGGAAGAAGCGGAGCGGCCGGTACGCGTCCTGGTCGGCCTCGAGCGATACGCGCTCGCCGAGGAGAGCCTCGCCGACGGGCTCGCCCGGCTGCTCAACGCCGCGCCCAAGGACGAGGGTTCGGCCACCGCAGGACTGGAGGAGGCCGCCGCGGCCGAGCGCGGCACGACGGCCGAGCTGATCCGGGCGATCGCCGCGCACCGCCTCGTCCTGCACACCGGCGGCGAGGCGGCCCGCTCGGAGCCGGTCGCCGCGGCGGCCGCCGCGGGCAAGCTGGGCCTGCGGGTGTGCGTCGCCGCGCACGGTGCGGACGGCCGGCGCCGGGCCGCCGAACTCCTCGGGCCGGACGCGCCCGAGACGGCCACCGCGACCGTCGCGGGTCTGCTCGCGCGGGCGGAGGGCCCCGGGCTCGACCGGGACGGGGCGTTCGCCCTCGACGTCCTGGTCGTCCTGGACGCGCCGCAGTTGGACGTGGGCGACGCGGCGATGCTCGTGGAGCTGCTCGCCGACGGGACGTGCCTGGTGCTCAGCGGAGACCCGGGGACGCTGTGGTCGGCGGGGCCCGGCCGGGTCTTCGCGGACGTCGCGGCGGCGGAGATCTGCCCGCGCATCGCGTCCCGCACACCGGACTTCGGGCCGATCGGCGAGCTGGTCTCCGGTATCGGCATCGGTGAGCTGAACCAGGTGGAGGCGCCCGGCAAGGAGGTAGTGATCGTTCCGGTGCGGGACCCGGCCGAGGCGATCCACCGCACCGTGCAGCTCGTCGCGGACTCGGTGCCGCGGGCGATCGGGGTGCCGGCCGAGCAGACGCAGGTGATCACGCCGGGGCACGGGGGCGCCGCGGGGACGCGGGCGTTGAACGTGGCGCTGAAGGAGCGGCTCAACCCGGGGCCCGGGCGGTTCGGCGGCTTCGATCCCGGTGACCGGGCGGTGTACGTGACCGGGCGCGGGCGGATCCGGCCCGGCGTGGTCGTCGGGGCCGACGCGGAGGGCCTGCGGCTCGAATGCGACGGCGCCCCCGTCCTCGTACCGAAGGAGCAGGTGGAGCAAGGGGCGGTGCGGCACGGGTGGGCCGTGACCGGGCACCAGGCCGTGGGGATCCGGTGGCCCGCGGCCGTGGTGGTGCTGCCCGGCGATGCGACGCAGGCGCTCAGTCGTCCCTGGGTCTATACGGCCTTCGGTCGCGGTGAGCGGCACCTCTCGGTGGTCCACGGCGTGGACGCGGCCCTGCCGCGTGCGGTGGCCGAGATCCCGGCGAAGCCGCGCACGACTCGCTTGCGCAACCTGGTCCGCGCCCAGGTCCCCGGGACGTAGCCGCGGCACGGGGCTTCTGAGCCTGCGCCGGAGCGAGCCCCACCGTCCACGTTGCGCGGCACCGGGGGCCGCCTTGCCCACCCTGCCGCCCGATGGGGTCTTCCCTGCTCGGAGCTTGTCGAAGAGCTTGGGGAAGGCAGATTGCCCAAGGCGCGTGCGGTCGACCGCAGCGGCGGGGGAGCCGGGGTGGGCGTTGCCCAAGGCGGGCGGCGTCGACCGCGACGGGTGGGGAGCCGTGGCCGGCGGCGGATCGCCCGAGGCGGCGACGGCGCCCCGTGAGGCCGACGCCCCCGGAGGGGGCGGGTGGTGGGAGGTGGGCGGGGCAAATCAAGCCCCGCGCTGGGACGAGACTCGCGGGTTCCGGGGCAGAGCCCCGATCCTTCAAGCCCCGCCGGCGTTTGAGGCGCGGGGTCCGGGGCGGAGCCCCGATCCTTCCAGCCCCGCCGGCGTTTGAGGCGCGGGGTCCGGGGCGGAGCCCCGTGGCGTGAGGAGACGGTCCACCCGGGGAACGCCCCGGGTGACCCGCGGCAGCGAACGTCAGCGGTCCGGGTCCTCCAACGGCTCGTCCACCCCGGAGGGCTCGTCGGCATCGAACTCGTCGTCGTCGAAGACCGCGCTGACGTCGAAGCGGCACACGACCCGCTGCGGGTCGACCTGCTCGAAGGGGGCCTCCAGCCACTCACCGGGTTCCGCGGGGTCGTCCGATGCCGTGACCCAGAGCGTGGAGTCGCCCTCCTCCAGGCCGAACTCCTTGTGCCGGGAGGCGATTTCGTCGGGCTCGAACTCGCCGAAGAGGACGCCGAGCGCGGCATGCACACTGCTGCCCGCCCCGTTCGGCGCCTCCGCGTCCGGCTCCGCCTCCAGGTCGGCGACCCGCCCGGCCTGCGAGAGCAGCCGCTGCGGCTCCACCACGGCGTAGTCGCGTCGGATCAGCACGCTCAGCGCGTTCGGCTCCTCGGGCCCCGCGTACGGCGGCAGCGAGTCCTCGCTGCCGGGGATCTCGAAGGGGGTGACCTCGTCGTAGCGGTCGTAGAGGAGCTCGTCGTACTCCTCGGCCGCGGCGGCGAGTTCGTTGAACGCTTCGTAGACGGCCGGATCGTCTTCTCCCGACCGGCGCTCGACCGCCGCCAAGTGGACGTCGAGCGCAGCCTTGACCGCCTCGGCGGCGGCGCGTACCTCGGCAGCGGTGGGCTGCGCAGCATCAGACATAGTGCAGACGCTATCCGTACCGGGCCGCTGCCCGCACAATAGATGCGATGCCGGAATACGAATTTGTCGACGTGTACGTACCGCGCGGGGTCTCCCGCAAGGATGCGACACGTCTGCTGACGGACCATGCCGAGTACGGACACTGGGAGTTGGACCGATTGAGCCTGCGCCGCGACGGCAGTCGCCGCGTGCGCCTGCGCCGACGGATCATCCGCCAGGTGCGGGCCACATGGTGACCTGAGGGCAAGGCGGGCCCTCGGGCCCGCCTGGAGACCCGAGCAGGAAACGAAAACGGAGCGGGCCCCGTCCGTGCGGGGCCCGCTCCGTTTTCGTCCTGCCTGATGTCGCGCCGCCGCGCTATGTCACGCCGCCGCGTTCGCCCGCCGGTACAGCAGCGCGCCCGCGAGCAGCGCACCCCCGGCGAGCGGGACGGCCGCGCCGATCGGCACCGAGCTGCCGGTCTCCGCGAGCTCGCCGGTCGCCGCCCTCGGGCTGCCCGTCTGCCCGAGCTGGGACTCGCCCTTGGGCATGTCGACGGTCTGCGTGCCCGGAACGTTGGGAGAGTCCGAGCCGGTGCCCGTGCCCGGGTCCCCGGCGCGCGAGGGCGGGGTGTTCGAGTCCGCCGGGGGCGTGCTGGTGCCGCTGCCCCCGCCGTCGTCGGAGCAGCCGTTGCCCGTCGTCCCGTTGCCGACCGAGCCGGCGCCGACGGAGTTCCCGCACGCGTTGACCGGCACGTGAACCGGGACCGACACGTGGTTGCCGGAGCCGACACCGGGCGAGTCGCTGGTGTGCCCTCCGGACTGGGCGCCGCCGTCCGAGGACTGGCCGCCTGCCTTGTCGCCGCCGCCCGAGCTGTCGCAGCCGTTGCCCGACGCCGGGTTGAGCAGTCCGACGACGTTGACCGTGTTGCCGCAGGCGTTCACCGGAACGTCCACGGGCGCTTCCACGGAGTTGCCGGACAAGACGCCCGGCGAGTCCGAGGAGCTTCCGTTCGCACTCGAGTCCGCGTGCGCGTAGCCACCGGTGACGGCGAGCACGCCGGACGCGGCCGCCACGGTGATCAGGCCCTTCCGCATGACCTGTCGCATAGGTTTCCCTGCCTTGCCTTATTAAGTCTTGCCCTGGAACCGTGTCCAACCCGTCGGCCCCGGAGTGCATGGCTCGCACTCCGGGGCCGTGGGCTCAAACCCTCAAGGGGTGAGGCACAACAACGTGTCAGTCGTTGGCGCAGGTGTTACCGAAGGCAGGGTTCAGCAGCCCGATCACAGAGACCGTGTTGCCGCACACGTTCACCGGCACGTGGACCGGGACCTGGATGACGTTGCCCGAAACGACGCCGGGGGACTGCGTGGCAGCACCCTGAGCGCCGGAGTCGGCGACGGCCATGCCCGCACCCGCGAGAACCAGACCACCAGTGGCTGCCGCAGCGGCGACGACCTTCTTGAGCATTATTCCTCCTAGTTGGCAATGCAGTCCCAGCCGCGGACTGCACTCCCTGTAACGAGGAAGAACTGATCGGGCTACGAGCGTACGGCGCCTTTCACTCTTTCCGGTCCATTGCGCACGTGCGAACGATTTCCGACCCTGTGCCGGGTTGACGTCAGGACGCGTCGATGAAGCGGTCCAGGACCCGCACGCCGAACTTGAGGCCGTCCACCGGCACCCGCTCGTCGACGCCGTGGAACATGCCGGCGAAGTCCAGCTCGGGCGGCAGCTGCAGCGGCGCGAAGCCGAAGTTGCGGATGCCGAGCTCCACGAAGGACTTGGCGTCGGTGCCCCCGGAGAGCATGTACGGGATGGCCTTGCCGATCGGGTCCTCGGCCTCGATCGAGGTCTTCATGGCCTCGACGAGCGCCCCATCGAAGGTGGTCTCGACGGCCTTGTCCGCGTGCACGTCCGAACGCTTGACCTTCGGGCCGAGGATCCGGTCGAGATCGGCGAGGAACTCGTCCTCGTGTCCCGGCAGGAACCGGCCGTCGACATTGGCGGTGGCCTCGCCGGGGATCACATTGACCTTGTAACCGGCGTTCAGCTGCGTGGGGTTCGCGGTGTTGGAGAGCGTGGCGCCGATCAGCTTGGCGATGCCGCCGAGCTTGGCGATGGTCTCCTCCATGTCCTCCGGGTCGAGCTCGGTGCCGAGGGCGTCGCCGAGCTCGTCGAGGAAGTGCCGGAGCGTCTTGGTGACACGGACCGGGAACTTGTGGCGGCCGAGGCGCGCGACGGCCTCGGACAGCTCGGTGATCGCGTTGTCCCGGTGGATCATGGAGCCGTGCCCGGCGGTGCCGGCCACGGACAGCTTCATCCAGTGCATGCCCTTCTCGGCGGTCTGGACGAGGTAGAGCCTGCGCTGCTCGTTCACCGTGAAGGAGAAGCCGCCGACCTCGCTGATCGCCTCGGTGACGCCCTCGAAGAGGTCCGGGTGGTTGCGCACCAGGTGACGGGCACCGAAGACGCCGCCGGCCTCCTCGTCGGCGAGGAAGGCGAGGACGATGTCGCGCGGGGGCTTGCGGCCGGTGCGCAGCCGGTCGCGGACGACCGCGAGGGTCATCGCGTCCATGTCCTTCATGTCGACGGCGCCGCGGCCCCAGACACAGCCGTCGGCGATCTCGCCGGAGAACGGGTGGTGGGTCCAGTCCGCCGCGTTCGCCGGGACGACGTCGGTGTGGCCGTGGATGAGGAGGGCGGGCCGCGAGGGGTCCTCGCCCTCGATCCGGGCGACGGTGGAGGCGCGGCCGGGGTGGGACTCGAAGATCTTCGGTTCGAGGCCGACCTCGGCGAGCTTCTCCGCCGTCCACTCGGCGGCCTTGCGCTCGCCCGGGCCCGAGTGGTCGCCGTAGTTGCTGGTGTCGATCTGGATCAGTTCGCGGCAGAGGTCGACGACCTCGTCCTGCCCGGAGACCGCCCTGCCCGTGCTCGGCTCGCTCACGCTGGTTCCTCTCTTGCCGTGGATATCCCTCATCCTCTCTCCCCCGGCCCCCGGACCCAAGGCCGGGCGGCTCTCGTCACGTGCCGTTCACAGGCGGGGCCACCGGGCCGGGGGGCTGATCGAGGCACTCCGAATCCCTGGTAATGTTCTCTGTGTCGCCGCGGGAAACGCCCCGCACACAGGCGGCAGACACCTTGTCCGGGTGGCGGAATGGCAGACGCGCTAGCTTGAGGTGCTAGTGCCCTTTATCGGGCGTGGGGGTTCAAGTCCCCCCTCGGACACAGAGAAAGACCCCAGATGACTCTGGGGTCTTTTGCGTTGCCCGGCACCCACCGAGGGGTGCGTTGCGTCACGTGATGCAATGGACCTTCGACGCAACCTGGGGGTGGAGCGGGACGTGTGGGCGAACAGGGAGCCCGGCAACGGCGGTTTCCGTCCGCTGGACGACAAGGATCCGCGGACGGTCGGCGGATACCGTCTGGTCGCGGGACTCGGCTCCGGTGGCATGGGGCGCGTCTATCTGTCGCACACGCCGGGCGGCCGGGCCGTCGCGGTCAAGGTGATCAGACCCGAGCTGGCCGAGGATCCCGAGTTCCGCCGCAGATTCCGTACCGAGGTCGCCGCGGCGAGCATGGTGCACGGGCTCTACACGGCGCCGGTCGTCGACAGTGACACGGAGAGCCCGGTGCCGTGGTGCGCGACCGCGTACGTGCCCGGGCCCTCGCTCGCGGAGGCGGTGCGCGAGCACGGGCCGCTGCCGGTGGACACCGTGCTGCGGATGACGGCCGGGATCGCGGAGGCGCTCCAGGCGGTGCACGACGCGGGGATCGTGCACCGAGACCTGAAGCCGTCGAACGTGCTGCTGGCCTCCGACGGGCCCCGCGTCATCGACTTCGGTGTGGCCCGGGCTGCGGACGCGACGTCCGTGACGCGCAGCGGGGCGGCCGTGGGCACGGTCGCGTACATGGCTCCGGAGCAGGTGCTCGGCGGCTCGGCGAGCGGCTCGGCGGATGTGTTCGCGCTCGGCCAGACCGCGGTGTTCGCCGCCACCGGGAGCACCGCGTACGGGGAGGGCGAGCCGCACGCGGTGCTGTACCGGGTCGTGCACGAGGAGCCGGATCTGTCCAAGGTCCCGGACGCCCTGCGGGAGTTGATATCCCGCTGTCTCAGCAAGAGCGCCGAGGACCGGCCGACGGTGACCGAGGTCATCGAGTCGGTCCAGGTGATCCGTGAGTCGCTGCCCGGTGGTCCGGGGCCCGCGACGGACGCCTGGCTTCCCGGTGAGCTCGCCGAGGGGATCGCGGCGCGTGCCGAGGGGGCGCGGGTGACCGGGGCGGAGCCGACGGGGCACGCGACGCCGCCGCGCGGTGCCACGGATCCCGACGAGACGCCCGGGAGCGCCGCCCCGGCCGGTGAGTTCGGACCGCCGGTCGCGTTCTCCCAGGAACCGCCCGCCGGTTCTGGGCAGCAGAGCCATCCGGCGACGGCCCCCGACAGCCCATCGCCCGCCGCCCCCGTCGCGCCCCTCGGCGCCGAGACCGCCGCCGTGAGTACCGAGCCCCGGCGCAGACGTTCCCGTGCCTGGCTGATGGCGGCCGCCGGGGTCGTGCTGGTGGCGTGCGGCGCGGCCGCCGCGCTGTATTTCGTACCCGGCGGCCGGGAGGCCGACGGAGCGGCGGGCCCTGCGGCCTCCAGCCGTCCCGAGGCGGCGCGCTCCGCGTCGAAGTCGGCGTCCGCGTCGAAGTCCGCCTCCCCGAGCCCCTCGAAGTCCCCGAAGGCGTCCAAGTCGGGCGCGGCGCCCGCCCCTTCGGGCTCGGCCGCGGACCCCACGTCCGCTCCCCCGACGGACCCCACGAGCGGGCCCCCGACCTCGGCGCCCCCGCTCCCGTCGACTTATCCCGGCATCGTCATGACGGACGGCCAGGACCTGTTCCTCTCGGACGAGCCGGTGCGGGCCAAGGCGGACGACGGGCGGCCGACCGAGGATCTGACCTACGACGTCTACGAGAACGGCGCCAAGCTGTCGCCGGGCACCGGTTCGGGGAGTTCGCTGGCGCTGCTCCCCGCCGGACAGCCGGCCACCCTGGACGCGTGCCGCGAGGCGCAGGCCTCGCAGGACTTCTACTGGGTGTACGACCTGCCGGTGGGGCAACGGATGTGCGTGGTCAGCGGTGCGGGGAACGTGGGGCTCCTGACGCTCCAGGGCAAGACCGAGGGCAAGAACGTGACCCTCGACGTGAAGGTCTGGCGGCTCACGCACGGGTAGGCCCGCCGGACCTCGGGGGTCCGGCGGGCCTGGGGTGCGCGGGTGTTACTTGGACTCGACGGCGTGGCCGCCGAACTGGTTGCGCAGCGCCGCGATCATCTTCATCTGCGGCGAGTCCTCCTGGCGGGAGGAGAAGCGCGCGAAGAGCGACGCGGTGATCGCCGGCAGCGGCACGGAGTTGTCGATGGCCGCCTCGACGGTCCAGCGACCCTCGCCGGAGTCGGCGGCGAAGCCGCGCAGCTTGTCGAGGTGGGTGTCCTCGTCCAGCGCGTTGACCGCGAGGTCGAGCAGCCAGGAGCGGATGACCGTGCCCTCCTGCCAGGAGCGGAAGACCTCGCGGACGTTGTCCACGGAGTCGACCTTCTCCAGGAGCTCCCAGCCCTCGGCGTAGGCCTGCATCATGGCGTACTCGATGCCGTTGTGGACCATCTTGGAGAAGTGGCCGGCGCCGACCTTGCCCGCGTGGACGTAGCCGAAGTCACCCTCGGGCTTGAGGGCGTCGAAGACCGGCTTGACCTTGGCGACGTTCTCCTCGGAGCCGCCGACCATGAGCGCGTAGCCGTTCTCCAGGCCCCAGACGCCGCCGGAGACACCGGCGTCGACGAAGCCGATGCCCTTGATGCCGAGCTCCGCCGCGTGCTTCTCGTCGTCCGTCCAGCGGGAGTTGCCGCCGTCGACGACGATGTCGCCCTCGGAGAGCAGTTCCTTGAGCTCGTCGACCGTGGACTGGGTCGCGGCGCCCGCCGGGACCATCACCCACACCACGCGCGGGCCCTCGAGCTTCTCGACGAGCTCCTGGAGGGAGGCGACGTCGGAGACCTCGGGGTTGCGGTCGTAGCCGATGACGGTGTGGCCCGCGCGGCGGATGCGCTCGCGCATGTTGCCGCCCATCTTGCCGAGACCGATGAGACCGAGCTGCATGTTCAGTTCACTACTTTCCGTACTAGTTGCGGCCGCGCAGCGCGCGGTACGTGCTGACCAGGGACTGGGTCGAGGCGTCGAGGCCGGGGACCTCCGCGCCTTCGGTGAGGGCGGGCTCCACGCGCTTGGCGAGGACCTTGCCGAGTTCGACGCCCCACTGGTCGAAGGAGTCGATGTTCCAGATGGCGCCCTGGACGAAGACCTTCTGCTCGTAGAGGGCGATGAGCTGGCCGAGGACGGACGGGGTCAGCTCGCGCGCGAGGATCGTCGTCGTCGGGTGGTTGCCCTTGAACGTGCGGTGGGCGACCTGCTCCTCGGCGACGCCCTCGGCGCGCACCTCCTCGGCGGTCTTGCCGAAGGCGAGGGCCTGGCCCTGCGCGAACAGGTTGGCCATCAGCAGGTCGTGCTGGCCCTTGAGGTCGTCGCTCAGCTCGTCGACCGGCTTCGCGAAGCCGATGAGGTCCGCCGGGATCAGCTTCGTGCCCTGGTGGATGAGCTGGTAGTAGGCGTGCTGCCCGTTGGTGCCGGGGGTGCCCCAGACGACCGGGCCCGTCTGCCACTCCACGCCGCGGCCCTGGCGGTCCACGGACTTGCCGTTGGACTCCATGTCGAGCTGCTGGAGGTACGCGGTGAACTTGGACAGGTAGTGGCTGTACGGCAGCACCGCGTGCGACTGGGCGCCGTGGAAGTTGCCGTACCAGACGCCGAGGAGGCCGAGCAGCAGCGGCGCGTTGGCCTCGGCCGGGGCCGTGCGGAAGTGGTCGTCGACCAGGCGGAAGCCGTCGAGCAGCTCGCGGAAGGCGTCCGGGCCGATCGCGATCATCAGCGAGAGGCCGATGGCCGAGTCGAAGGAGTAGCGGCCGCCGACCCAGTCCCAGAACGCGAACATGTTGGCCGTGTCGATGCCGAACTCGGAGACCTTCTCGGCGTTCGTCGACAGGGCGACGAAGTGCTTCGCGACCGCCGCGTCGTCACCGAGCGCCGCGAGCAGCCAGGAGCGCGCCGCCTTCGCGTTGGTGATCGTCTCGATCGTCGTGAAGGTCTTGGACGCGATGATGAAGAGCGTCTCGGCCGGGTCGAGGTCGCGGACGGCCTCGTGCAGGTCGGCGCCGTCGACGTTCGACACGAAGCGGAACGTCAGGTCGCGGGCGGTGAACGGGCGCAGCGCCTCGTACGCCATGGCCGGGCCGAGGTCCGAGCCGCCGATGCCGACGTTGACGACGTTCTTGATCCGCTTGCCGGTGTGGCCGGTCCACTCGCCCGTACGGATCTTGTCCGCGAAGACGGCCATCTGGTCGAGGACCTCGTGCACCTTCGGCACGACGTTCTCGCCGTCGACCTCGATCACGGCGTCGGCCGGGGCGCGCAGGGCCGTGTGCAGGACGGCGCGGTCCTCGGTCGTGTTGATCTTCTCGCCGCGGAACATGGCGTCGCGCTGCCCGAACACGTCGGTGGCGGTGGCCAGTTCCTGGAGCAGGGCGAGGGTCTCGTCCGTGATCAGGTGCTTGGAGTAGTCGATGTGCAGGTCACCGACGTCGAGCGTGTAGCGCTCGGCACGGGCCGCGTCCTTCGCGAACAGGTCGCGCAGGTGCGTGCCGTTGAACTTCGCGCGGTGGTCCTCAAGGGCCGTCCACTGCGGGCGGCGGGTGAGGAACGGGTTGCTGTCAGGCATGTTGAACGGACTCCTTGGTGACTTTGCCGTGGGCGGCTGCCTGCAGGGCCACGGCGTACATCTCGTCGGCGTCGAGGCGGCGGAGTTCCTCCGCGATCAGCTCGGCGGTGGAGCGGACCTTGAGGGCGAGGGTGCGCTCGGGCTGGCCGGGGAGGGTCAGCTTGGCGAGCGGCCCCTCGGGGCGGTCGATGCGGATCTCGCCGGTCGGCGTGCCGAGGCGGACCGCGGTGACGACGGGCCCGTCCGTGGTGACCCGCTCGACCTTGACGCCGAGCCGGGCGCCGAGCCACCGCGCGAGCAGTTCGGCGCTGGGGTTGTCGGCCTCGGACTCGACGGCCGCGGAGACGATCTCGGCGCGGGCCTGGTCGAGCGCGGCGGCCAGCATGGAGCGCCACGGGGTGAGCCGGGTCCAGGCCAGGTCGGTATCGCCGGGCGCGTAGGACGTCGAGCGCTGGGCGAGCGCGGCGACCGGGTCCTCGACGGCGTACGCGTCGGTGATCCGGCGCTGGGCGAGCGCGCCCAGCGGGTCCTTGGCGGGGTTCTCCGGCGCGTCCACCGGCCACCACACGACGACCGGGGCGTCGGGCAGCAGGAGCGGCAGGACGACGGAGTCGGCGTGCTTGCCGACCTCCCCGTACAGGCGCAGCACCACGGTCTCGCCGGTGCCGGCCTCGGAGCCGAGGCGGACCTCGGCGTCGAGCCGGTTGCCCTGGCGGTCGCGGGGCAGCCGCTTGGTGCGCCGGATGACGACGAGGGTGCGCGAGGGGTGCTCGCGGGACGCCTCCTGGGCGGCCTTCGTCGCGTCGTACGCGTTCTCCTCGTCCGTGACGATGACCATCGTCAGGACCATGCCCACGGCGGGGGTCCCGATGGCGCGGCGCCCTTCGACGAGCGCCTTGTTGACCTTGCTTGCCGTGGTGTCGGTCAGGTCGATCCTCATGGCCTGCGCCAGCTCCGTCCGTCTCGTGCGAGCATCTCGTCCGCTTCCTTCGGGCCCCAGCTGCCCGAGGCGTACCGGGCGGGCCTGCCGACCTTGTCCCAGTGTTCCTCGATGGGGTCGAGGATGCGCCAGGACTCCTCGACCTCTTCCGTACGGGGGAAGAGGTTGGCGTCGCCCAGCAACACGTCCAGGATCAGCCGCTCGTACGCTTCCGGGCTGGACTCGGTGAACGACTCGCCGTAAGCGAAGTCCATGGACACGTCGCGGATCTCCATCGACGTACCCGGCACCTTGGATCCGAAGCGCACCGTCATGCCTTCGTCCGGCTGAACGCGGATGACGATCGCGTTCTGGCCGAGTTCCTCGGTGGCGGTGTGGTCGAACGGGGAGTGCGGGGCGCGCTGGAAGACGACGGCGATCTCGGTGACGCGGCGGCCGAGGCGCTTGCCGGTGCGCAGGTAGAACGGGACGCCCGCCCAGCGGCGGTTGTCGATACCCAGCTTGACGGCCGCGTAGGTGTCGGTCTTCGACGCCCGGTCGATGCCGTCTTCCTGGAGGTAGCCGGGGACCTTCTCGCCGCCCTGCCAGCCGGCCGCGTACTGCGCGCGGACCGTGGACTTCTCCAGGTCGTCGGGGAGCCGTACGGACTTGAGGACCTTGAGCTTCTCGTTGACCAGCGACTCGGCGTCGAACGCGGCCGGCTCCTCCATCGCCGTGAGGGCGAGCAGCTGGAGCAGGTGGTTCTGGATGACGTCGCGGGCGGCGCCGATGCCGTCGTAGTAGCCGGCGCGGCCGCCGATGCCGATGTCCTCGGCCATCGTGATCTGCACGTGGTCGACGTACGAGCGGTTCCAGATGGGCTCGTACATCTGGTTGGCGAAGCGGAGCGCCAGGATGTTCTGGACGGTCTCCTTGCCGAGGTAGTGGTCGATGCGGAAGACCTGCTCGGGCGAGAACACGTCGTGCACGATCGCGTTCAGCTCGCGCGCCGACTCCATGTCGTGGCCGAACGGCTTCTCGATGACGGCGCGCCGCCACGAGCCCTCGGGCGCGTCCGCGAGGCCGTGCTTCTTGAGCTGCTGCACGACCTTGGGGAAGAACTTGGGCGGTACGGAGAGGTAGAACGCGTAGTTGCCACTGGTGCCGCGCTTCTCGTCGAGCTCGTCGACGGACTCACGCAGCTGCTTGAACGCGGTGTCGTCGTCGAAGTCGCCGGGGATGAAGCGCATGCCCTCGGCGAGCTGCTGCCAGACCTCCTCGCGGAACGGGGTGCGGGCGTGCTCCTTGACCGAGTCGTGGACGACCTGCGCGAAGTCCTGGTCCTCCCACTCGCGGCGGGCGAAGCCGAGGAGCGAGAAGCCCGGCGGCAGCAGTCCGCGGTTGGCGAGGTCGTAGACGGCCGGCATCAGCTTCTTGCGGGACAGGTCGCCCGTGACGCCGAAGATGACGAGCCCGGAGGGGCCCGCGACGCGCGGCAGACGGCGGTCGCGGGGGTCCCTCAGCGGGTTCTGCCAAGCGGTGGAGCTCACTTGGACTCAGCCTCCGTCAGACGCGAGGAGACGGTGGAGAGCAGGTCGTTCCAGGCGATCTCGAACTTGGCGACGGCCTCGTCCTCGAGCTGCTGGGTGACCTCGTCGAGCGAGATGCCGAGCGCGTCGACGGCGGCCAGCTCGGCGCGGGCCTGCTCGTAGCGGCCGGTGATGGTGTCGCCGGTGATCTCGCCGTGGTCGGCGGTCGCCTTCAGGGTGCCCTCGGGCATCGTGTTGACGGTGCCGGGCGCGACCAGCTCGTCGACGTACAGGGTGTCCTTGTACGCGGGGTCCTTGACGCCGGTGGAGGCCCACAGCGGGCGCTGCTTGTTGGCGCCGGCGGCCTCCAGCTTGGTGGCGCGCTCGGCGGCGAAGACCTGCTCGAAGGCCTCGTAGGCGAGACGGGCGTTGGCGAGGGCGGCCTTGCCCTTGGCCGAAGCGGCCTCGTCCGTGCCGATCTTGTCGAGGCGCTTGTCGATCTCGGCGTCGACGCGGGAGACGAAGAAGGAGGCGACCGAGTGGATCGTGGCGAGGTCGATGCCGCGCTCGTGGGCCTTCTCCAGACCGGCCAGGTAGGCGTCCATGACGGCCTTGTAGCGGTCGAGCGAGAAGATCAGCGTGACGTTGACCGAGATGCCGAGGCCGATGACCTCGGTGATCGCCGGGAGGCCCGCGAGGGTCGCCGGGATCTTGATCATCACGTTGGGGCGGTCCACGAGCCAGGCGAGCTGCTTGGCCTCGGCGATGGTGGCCTCGGTGTTGTGGGCGAGGCGCGGGTCGACCTCGATGGAGACGCGGCCGTCACGGCCCTGCGTGGCGTCGTACACCGGGCGCAGGATGTCGGCGGCGGCGCGCACGTCCTGCGTGGTCATCATGCGGACGGCCTCGTCGACGGTGACCTTGCGGACGGCCAGGTCGGCGAGCTGCTCCTCGTAGCCCTCGCCCTTGCCGATGGCGGCCTGGAAGATCGAGGGGTTCGTGGTGACGCCCACGACGTGCTGGTCCGCGATGAGCTCGGCGAGGTTGCCGGACTCGATGCGGGTGCGGGACAGGTCGTCCAGCCAGATGGAAACGCCTTCGTCGGACAGCGACTTGAGGGGTGCGACGGCGTTGCTCATGTTCTGCTTCATCTTCTTTCGGTGTGGCTCGGTACGAAGGGGTCAGGCGCGGGCGGCGGCGAGCGACTCGCGGGCCTTGTCGGCGACGTTCTCGGCGGTGAAGCCGAACTCGGCGAAGAGCGTGCCCGCGTCGGCGGAGGCACCGAAGTGCTCCAGGGAGACGATGCGACCGGCGTCACCGACGTAGCGGTACCAGGTCAGACCGATGCCGGCCTCGACCGCCACGCGGGCCTTCACCGACGGCGGCAGGACGGAGGCGCGGTAGTCGGCGTCCTGCTCCTCGAACCACTCGACGGACGGCATGGAGACGACGCGGGTCGCGATGCCCTCGGCCTCCAGCTGCTCGCGGGCGGCGACGGCGAGCTGGACCTCGGAGCCGGTGGCGATGAGGACGACCTCGGGAGTCTCCTTGGACGCCTCGACCAGGACGTAACCGCCCTTGGCCGCGTCGTCGTTGGCCTCGTACGTCGGCAGGCCCTGACGGGAGAGCGCCAGGCCGTGCGGGGCCGGCTTGTCGGTGCCGCGCTTGAGGATCTCGCGCCAGGCGATGGCGGTCTCGTTGGCGTCGGCCGGGCGGACGACGTTCAGGCCGGGGATGGCGCGCAGCGCGGCGAGGTGCTCGACGGGCTGGTGGGTCGGGCCGTCCTCGCCGAGACCGATGGAGTCGTGGGTCCAGACGTAGGTGACCGGGAGCTGCATGAGGGCGGACATGCGGACTGCGTTGCGCATGTAGTCGGAGAACACCAGGAAGGTGCCGCCGTAGATGCGGGTGTTGCCGTGCAGCGCGATGCCGTTCATCTCGGCGGCCATCGAGAACTCGCGGATGCCGAAGTGCACGGTGCGGCCGTACGGGTCGGCCTCGGCCAGCGGGTTGCCCTTCGGGAGGAAGGACGACGTCTTGTCGATGGTGGTGTTGTTGGAGCCGGCGAGGTCGGCGGAGCCGCCCCACAGCTCGGGGACGACCGGGCCGAGCGCCTGGAGGACCTTGCCGGACGCGGCGCGCGTGGCGACCTTCGTACCGGTCTCGAAGGACGGCAGGGCGTCCTCCCAGCCCTCGGGGAGGCGGCCCGCGAGCACGCGGTCGAGGGTCGCGGAGCGCTCGGGGTTGGCGTTCCGCCACTCGGCGAGCTGCTTGTCCCAGGCGGCGTGCGCCTCGGCGCCGCGGTCCAGGGCCTGGCGGGTGTGGGCGATGACCTCGTCCTCGACGATGAAGGACTGCTCCGGGTCGAAGCCGAGGACCTTCTTCGTGGCGGCGATCTCCTCGGCGCCGAGCGCGGAGCCGTGGGAGGCCTCGGTGTTCTTCGCGGTCGGGGCCGGCCAGGCGATGATCGTGCGCATCGCGATGATGGACGGCTTGTCGGTGACGGCCTTGGCGGCGGCGAGCGCCTCGTACAGGGCCTTCGGGTCGACGTCGCCCTCGGCGGTCGGCGTGACGCGCTGCACGTGCCAGCCGTACGCCTCGTAGCGCCCCAGGACGTCCTCGGAGAAGGCGGTCGCGGTGTCGCCCTCGATGGAGATGTGGTTGTCGTCGTAGACGAAGACGAGGTTGCCGAGCTTCTGGTGGCCCGCGAGGGACGAGGCCTCGGCGGAGACACCCTCCTCCAGGTCACCGTCGGAGACGATCGCCCAGATGGTGTGGTCGAAGGGGCTCTCGCCCTCGGGGGCCTCCGGGTCGAACAGGCCGCGCTCGTAGCGGGCGGCCATCGCCATGCCCACGGCGTTGGCGACACCCTGGCCGAGCGGACCGGTCGTGGTCTCGACACCGGCGGTGTGGCCGTACTCGGGGTGGCCCGGCGTCTTCGAACCCTGCGTGCGGAACGCCTTCAGGTCGTCCAGCTCCAGCTCGTAACCGGAGAGGAAGAGCTGGGTGTAGAGGGTGAGGCTGGTGTGGCCGGGCGACAGGACGAAGCGGTCACGGCCGGTCCACTCCGGGTCGGCCGGGTCGTGCCGCATGGCCTTCTGGAAGATCGTGTACGCGGCCGGGGCCAGGCTCATGGCGGTACCGGGGTGTCCGTTGCCGACCTTCTGCACGGCGTCCGCCGCCAGGAGGCGCGCGGTGTCGACGGCACGCTGGTCGCGGTCGGTCCACTCGAAGGGCTTCTCGAAGGGGTCGAGTCCGTTCGGTGTCTGCGTGCTCATCTGTCCAGCTTCCTTCACATCCGTTGTCCTGCCGAGGTACCAAAAGGCACCGCCCGACCGGGACCAAAGTCCCAGGTCGAACCACCTACGAATGTAAAGGTCATACTTTTCGCTCGACAGGTGCCCCCGTGCCAGCGTTCGGTGAAAATGGGACACGCACATCGGTCGAAGTCAAGGAAAGTGGATGACGGAGCAGGACCCCTCACAGACGAGCGCACATCTGCGGGCGCCCGGCGAAAATCGAGCGCACATCCGCACCTATCCGTTCGACCCGAGCGCGAGCCTGTCCGGCGTCGGGATACAGGTCGGGCCGATGGGCTCCGAGGGTCCGTGGGCGGGTGGCGTCGGCCTGTCGCGGCGCGTGCACCGCATCGACTTCCACGTGCTGCTGTTCTTCCGCGAGGGCCCCGTCCGCCACATGATCGACTTCACCGAGTACGAGGTGGGGGCCGGGGACATCCTGTGGATCCGGCCGGGGCAGGTGCACGGGTTCTCGACCGAGGACGCCTATGTCGGCACGGCGTTGACCATGCAGCCGGGGTTTTTGCCCCGTGCGATCGTCGAGGCGACCGGGCTCTACCGGTACGACCGGCCGCCGCTGCTGCACCCCGATCCGGATCAACTCGCCGCGCTGGACGCCTCGTTGGAGCAGCTGCGGCGCGAGTACCTGGACACGGTCACGCTGCCGCTGAGCCTGCACACGTCGGTGCTGCGGCACACCCTGACGGCACTGATGCTGCGCGTGGCACATGTGTCGGCGCAGGCCGCGGCGGAGGCGGAGGACGGGAAGCCGCAGCAGGACACGACGTTCACGCGGTTCCGCACGGCGGTCGAGCACGGGTTCACGTCCAACCACAGTGTGAGCGCGTACGCGGATGAACTGGGTTACTCGCGGCGGACGTTGGTGCGGGCGGTGCGGGCGGCGACGGGGCTCACGCCGAAGGCGTTCATCGATCGGCGGGTGATTCTGGAGGCGAAGCGGATGCTTGCGCATACGGAGTTGCCGGTGGGGCGGATCGGGGTTGCGGTCGGGTTCGCGGACTCGGCGAACTTTTCGAAGTTCTTCCAGCAACACGTAGGGGCTACGCCGGCCGGGTTTCGTGAGGGCACGCTCGGCCGTGGTTGACGACTCGGGGCTCTGCCCCGGACCCCGCTCCTCAATCGCCGGAGGGGCTTAATTTGCTCGATCGCCGCCGAGGGTTGAAGCATTGGCAGAATAAGGGGATGTCACGTAACACCCCCACCTGCCCCTGCGGGCTCCCCTCCCCCTACGAAACCTGCTGCGGTCGCTACCACCGCGGTGACGCGGCGGCGCCCACCGCCGAAGCGCTCATGCGGTCGCGGTATGCCGCGTTCGTGCGGCAGGACGGGGCGTATCTGATGCGGACCTGGCACCCGGACACCCGGCCGCCGGGCATCGACTTCGCCGATGCCCCCCGGTGGACCGGGCTCGAGATCGTGGAGGCGGTCGACGGGTCCGCGTTCCATCAGCACGGCACCGTCACCTTCCGCGCCCGCTACAAGGGCGGCGAGCTGCACGAGCGCAGCCGGTTCTCCCGGGCGGACGGGGCATGGGTGTACGTCGACGGGGACTTCATCGAGTAACCCCGACGCGTAACTCCCCACCCGCACAAGGCGGTTCAGGGCGCCAGGATGTCCAGCTCGTGCAGCGCGCCCACCGCGATCTCGCGCGTGAGTTCCTCCGCGCGCTCCGCGTTCCGCTCCCGTACCGCCTCCGCGACCTTGACGTGCAGGCTGACCGCCGCCGGGTCCGGGTCCTCGAACATGACCTGGTGGTGGGTGCGGCCCGCGAGGACCTCCGCCACCAGGTCACCCAGGTGGGCGAACATCTCGTTGCCGGACGCGTTCAGGACGATCCGGTGGAACTCGATGTCGTGACCGAGGTACGCCTCCAGCTGCTGGCCCCGTGACGTCGCCACCATGCCGAGCGCGCACTCGGTCAGCGCCGCACACTGCTCCGCGCTCGCGCTCCGCGCGGCAAGACCCGCGGCGACCGGCTCGACCGCCGAGCGGAGCACCGTGAGCGAGCGCAGCTGGCGGGGGCGGTCGGCGCCCGCGAGGCGCCAGCGGATGACCTGCGGGTCGTAGACGTTCCACTCCTCGGCGGGCCGCACCGTCACGCCGACCCGGCGCCGCGAGGCCACGAGGTGCATCGACTCCAGGACGCGCACCGCCTCCCGCATGACCGAACGGGACACCTCGAAGCGCTGTGCGAGTTCATCCGTACGCAACACGCTGCCCGCGGGGTACTCGCCCGCGGTGATCGCAGGACCGAGGCTTTCCAGTACGCGGGCGTGCAGGCCCCGGCCCATTGTGGTCATGGGACAACCCTAGCCCGGAGCCCAATGGTCTGACTTATATGTCACACCCTCTTGAATTAATCAGACCTATTGGGTTTCAGTGTGGTGTCACAGCGATGTCGACGAAGACAGCGAAGCGAGGCAGTACCCGATGAGCACCCCCCACGTCGTCGTGGTCATGGGCGTCGCAGGAACCGGCAAGACAACGATCGGTCCCCTGCTCGCCGAACGGCTCGGCGTTCCCTACGCCGAGGGCGACGACTTCCACCCCCAGGCCAACATCGACAAGATGTCGGCCGGCACCCCCCTGACGGACGAGGACCGCTGGCCCTGGCTCGACGCCATCGGCCGCTGGGCGCACAGCCGCGCGGGGCTCGGCGGGGTGGTCTCCAGCTCCGCCCTCAAGCGCAGCTACCGCGACCGCCTGCGGGCCGAGGCCCCCGGCGCCGTCTTCGTCCACCTCACCGGCTCGCGCGAGCTGATCGAGGACCGGATGGGGCATCGCGAGGGCCACTTCATGCCCACGTCGCTGCTCGACTCGCAGTTCGCCACGCTCCAGCCGCTCGCGGCGGACGAGGCGGGCGTGGCCGTCGATGTCGCGGGATCGCCCGAGGAAATCGCGGACCGGGCCACCGCGGCCCTGGCCGAGCTCGACTCCCCCGCCGCGACCGCGTAACCCCCCACACCGGCAAGTTCTCCCCCGTCCCCCCACTCGTTCAAGGGATAAGACCGTGACCAGACTCAGCGTCGAGATGCTGGCAGCGGACACCGTCGAGCCGATCACGTCCGCGGGCCATGCCCAGCTCGGGATCGCCGTGCTCGCGGGAATCGCCGTCATCGTCCTCCTCATCACCAAGTTCAAGATGCACGCCTTCCTGGCGCTGACCATCGGCTCGCTCGCGCTCGGCGCGTTCGCCGGTGCGCCGCTGGACAAGGTGATCGAGAGCTTCAGCGCCGGACTCGGTGACACCGTCGCCGGCGTCGGCGTACTGATCGCGCTCGGCGCGATCCTCGGCAAGCTGCTCGCCGACTCCGGCGGCGCCGACCAGATCGTCGACACGATCCTCGCCAAGGCCGGCAAGTCCGGCGGCAAGGCCATGCCGTGGGCCATGGTGCTCATCGCGGCCGTGATCGGCCTGCCGCTCTTCTTCGAGGTCGGCATCGTCCTGCTGATCCCCGTCGTCCTGATGGTCGCCAAGCGCGGCAACTACTCGCTGATGCGGATCGGCATCCCGGCCCTCGCCGGTCTGTCCGTCATGCACGGCCTGATCCCGCCGCACCCCGGCCCGCTCGTCGCGATCGACGCGGTGGACGCCAACCTCGGGCTCACGCTCGCGCTCGGCATCCTCGTCGCCATCCCGACGGTCGTCATCGCCGGCCCGGTCTTCTCGAAGTACGCGGCCAAGTGGGTCGACGTCCAGGCCCCCGACAAGATGATCCCGGCCCGCGCCTCCGACGACCTGGAGAAGCGTCCGAGCTTCGGCGCCTCCGTGGCGACGATCCTGCTGCCGGTCGTGATGATGCTGTCCAAGGCCCTGGTCGACGTCATCGTGGACAACCCGGACGCCACCGTCCAGCGCGTCTTCGACGTGGTCGGCAACCCGATGATCGCGCTGCTCGCGGCCGTCGTCGTCGCCATGTTCACCCTCGGCCGCCCGGCCGGCTTCACCAAGGGCAAGGTCCTCTCCACCACCGAGAAGTCCCTCGGCCCGATCGCGGGCGTGCTGCTCATCGTGGGCGCGGGCGGTGGCTTCAAGGGCACCCTGGTCGACTCCGGCGTGGGCCAGATGATCATGGATGTCTCCAAGGACTGGTCGATCCCGACGCTGCTGCTCGCCTGGCTCATCGCGGTCGTCATCCGCGTCGCCACGGGTTCGGCGACGGTCGCCACGGTCTCCGCCGCCGGTCTGGTCGCGCCCCTCGCGGCCGACATGACCGACACGCACACGGCGCTGCTCGTCCTGGTGATCGGCGCGGGTTCGCTGTTCTTCAGCCACGTCAACGACGCCGGTTTCTGGCTGGTCAAGGAGTACTTCGGGCTCACCGTCGGCCAGACCGTCAAGACCTGGTCGGTCATGGAGACCATCATCTCCGTGGTCGCGGGTGCGCTGGTGCTGCTGCTGTCCTTGGTGATCTAGCCGAGGACCGACTGACAGCTTCATGCGAAGAGGGCGCCCCCGCCGGTCGGCGGGGGCGCCCTCTTCACGTGGCACGGTCAGGGCTCGTCGAGCCACTCGCCGTGTTCCCGCGCGGCCCAGTCCCGGTCCACGTATCCCGTACGCAGGCCCCTGCGCGCCTCGGGGTCGCCGACCGCCATGCCGATGTGCCCGGCGAGCACGATGCCGAGGGCGAGCGCCAGCCAGTCGTGCACGAAGGTGCTGCCGGTGCGCACGGTGAGCGGGGCGAGGTGCGTGAACCACATGAGCAGGCCGGTGCCGAGCATCACCAGGACGGCGCCTGCGAGCCAGGCCGCCCACAGTTTCTGCCCGGCGTTGAACTTGCCCGCCGGGCGGTGGCCGGGGCGCCGGTGCAGGACGGCGCGGAGCCACGCCTTGTCGTGGAGGTCGAACCGGTTGAGCCGGCCCAGGTCCGCGCGGAAGGCGCGGGAGACGAGGCCGACCAGGAAGGGCGCCGGCAGCAGCAGGCCCGACCACTCGTGCAGCGTGACGACGAGGTCCCGGCGGCCGACGAGTTCGGCGAGCTGCGGTACGTACAGGCAGGCGGCCGTCACGACGCACACGCCCATGAGGACGGCCGTGGCGCGGTGCACCCAGCGTTCGGAGCGCGTGAAGCGGCGGACGGACGCCGTGAGTTGCTCAGTTCGTGGGCTCATCGTCGCGTCCGTTCGAGCGGCCGACCCAGGCGTCGATGTCGTAGCCGCGCTCCTCCCAGTAACCCGGCTGTACGTCGTCGGTGACGGTGATCCCGGAGAGCCACTTCGCCGATTTGTAGAAGTACATGGGGGCCGCGTAGAGGCGGACCGGGCCGCCGTGGGCGTGGGTGAGGTCCTTGTCCTGCATGCGCAGCGCCACCAACACGTCGGCGCGGCGCGCCTGTTGGAGCGTGAGGCTCTCGCTGTACGTGCCGTCGAAGCAGGTCAGGCGTACGGCCCTGGCGGTGGGGCGCACTCCCGCGGCGTCCAGGATCCGCGAGAGCCGTACGCCCTCGAAGGGCGTGTGCGGGACCCGCCAGCCCGTGACGCATTGGACGTCGCGGACGAGGCGGGTCTGGGGCAGCGCGCGCAGTTCGGGGAGGGTGTACGTCGACGGGGTCTCGACCAGGCCGTCGACCTTGAGGCGGTAGGTGTCCGCGCTCTTGTGGGGGACGGAAGCCGCGACCGAGTAGTAGCGGAAGCCGCCGCCGTTGGGCAGTACGCCCGTGAGGCCGGTGGGGTCCTTCTGGGCGACGCGCTCGAAGGCGTGCTGGAGGGCGGGGGCCGCGGCCACGGTGAGCGCTCCCGCGCCCAACATGCCGAGGACCAGCCTTCGTCCTACCGGGGGGCCTTGGTTCGGGGTCACGTTGTGATTCGAGCACCGCGGCGGGCCGGAAGCCAGGGTTTCCGGCCCGCCGTCAGGCTTTCGTCACTTGTGGCCCCGCCCTCGGGGCTCCGTCCGGGACAGAGCCCCGTGAGCGGGGAGCGGGGGGCCTCAGCTGCCGGAGGTGGTGGAACGCTGATCCAACTGGAAGGCCTCGTTGCCCAGGCCGATGCGGGCGTGGGCCTGGGGGGCGCGGCGGCGGAGGATCAGGCCCCACGTCGCGCCCGCCACCGCGGCGAGGACGATGATGCCGGGGAGGATCCAGTTGAGTGGGGAGTCCGGGCCCGAGCCGACCAGGACGTCGAAGTCCTTGACCGTGTAGCCGGCGATCACGAGGAGGGCGAGTCCCGCCACGCCGGACGCCACGAGGCGCCAGGCCTGCGCCGCCGCGGCCCCGCGGCGCGCGAAGAACACGATGACCGCGAGGGACGCCGTGGCCATGAGGAGGATGACGCCGAGCGCGCCCACGTTGCCGCCCCACGTGAACAGGTGCAGGACCGGCGCCGTCGGGTCGCCGAACGGGCCGTCGTCGGCGATCGCGAAGCCGACGACCGCGATCAGCGAGATCACCGACTGCAGCACCGAGCTCTTGCCGGGCGCGCCGGTCGCCGTGTTCGTCCGCCCGAACCCGGCGGGCAGCAGCCCCTCGCGCCCCATCGCGAACGCGTACCGCGCCACCACGTTGTGGAAGCTGAGCAGCGCCGCGAACATGCCCGTCACGAACAGGACATGGACGACGTCCGTGAACGCGCCGCCCAGCCGGTCCTCCGTCAGGCCGAACAGCAGACCCGCCGACTGCTTCTGCGCCGCGCCCACGATGCCCGAGGGCCCCGTCGCCACCGTCATCGCCCACGAACTGAACGCGAAGAACAGGGCGACGCCGCCGACCGCGAGGAACATCACGCGCGGCACCAGGACGTGCGGCCTGCTGGTCTCCTCCGCGTACACGGGGGCCTGCTCGAAGCCGGTGAACGCGGCGATGCAGAAGCACAGCGCCGTGCCGAGCCCGACGCCCGACAGCGTCTCCGGGTTGAAGGCGTGCAGGGACAGACCCTGGGCGCCGGGATCGCCGATGGCCGCGATGTCGAAGACGACCACGACGGCGACCTCGATGAGCAGCAGCACGCCGAGGACCTTCGCGTTCACGTCGATCTTCAGCAGGCCGAGCGCGCCGACGGCGAGTACGGCCACCAACGCCGGTATCCACCACGCCAGTTCGAGGCTCAGATACTGGTCGGCGAGGCCCGCGACCTCGTAGCCGAACAGGCCGAAGATGCCGACCTGGAGCGAGCTGTACGCGACGAGCGCGACGAGGGCCGCCGCGGCGCCTGTGGTCGGGCCGAGGCCGCGGGCGATGTACGCGTAGAACGCGCCGGCGTTGTGCACGTGCCGGCTCAACTCCGCGTAGCCGACGCTGAAGAGGGCGAGCACGACGCCGAGCAGCAGGAAGAGGAGCGGCATCCCGACCACTTCCATCACGGCGAACGTCGTCGGCATGACACCCGCGACGACGAGCAGCGGCCCGGTCGCGGCGAGCACGGAGAGCAGCAGCCCCGCCGTACCGAGCCGCCCGGCGCGCAGGGCGCTCGTCTCGCCCAGATACGTGTGAATGGCCGGATCCGCCGTGGCCTCGGGCGGTCGCTCGCTCGCGCTCATTGGGGGACGTCCCTTCCTTCGTGCGGTGGGGGCTTGGTTGACGACTGCTCTACGCCGAGCCGAGCGCGGCGCTGCGCGCGACCCGGAACGCTTCGTACGGGTCCCGGTCGGGATACGACCAGGGGTACGGCGTGCTGTGCCGGCCGATCCGGTGGAACAGGGCGGCCGCTTCCGCGGGCCGGCCCTCGCAGTACTTCGCGTGCGCGAGGTAGTTGAGGTCGATGCGGCCACGCGGGTGCGAGGCGCCGGACCGATCGCGCGCGGCGCCCCACTCCAGCCACCAGTCGAACGCGGCCTTCAGCACGAGCCGGGCGCGCCGCCCCGACCAGTGCCCGGACGCCTTCGGGTCGCCGGAGAGCACGCCCACGCGCGCGAGCACCCGGTAGCGCTCGGCGTGCGCGACGACCGGGAGCAGCGCCAACGGCGAGTCGGGCGTGACCTGTTCGGCCGCCCAGGACGCGAAGTCGTACACCTCGTGCAGCGGGTCCTGACCGACGTCGGCGCGCCGCTCGGCGAGCCGCGCGACCATCAGGTGGTGCGCGTGGTGGTGCCCGGGATGCCGCAGCCGCACCTCGTCGAAGAGGCGGACGACGTCCTCCTCGCTCCCCAACTCCCGCTCCAGGAGCATGAGTCCGAGCAGGGGCGTCGGATCGTCGGGTACCAGCTCCGACGCCTCGGCGCAGGCCGCGCGTGCCTTCTCGGGGCGGTCGTGGCCCTCGACGGCGCGCAGCACTCTCGCGCAGGCGAGCAGGACGACGGCGTCCGTGGAGTCGGGTTCGGCGAGCAGCCAGTCGCGGGCCCAGACCCGGGCCGTGGGTTCGCCCGCGAGGCCCAGCATGCGGTGGCCGCGCAGGTCCCAGTCGGAGCCGGTGGCGCGGAGCAGGGACCTGACCTCGGTCCAGCGGCCGCGGGCGAGTGCGGAGCGGGCCGCGACGAGTTCGGCGTCGTCGAGTGCGGGGTCGCCGAAGGGAGGGGTGTGCGCGGGCTTCTTGCGGGAGCGCCCGAGCGGAGGCGGAGGTGGGGGCACCGCGGCGGGGTCCTTACGACTGTTCAGATGTGGGTGAGATGGACGGCAAGACGATGATCAAGCACAGCAAACCGGTACGGAGGTGTCCGCGTCAAGGGCCGCCCGTGACGCACCTCACCAACTCGCCGAACCAGCAGGTGAGTTCGGACAAGCGGAAGGTGGGCGCAAGGAGGTGGCGGTCGCTCGCGCGCGGGTGGCCGCGCGGGCCGCTATCGTCGTCAGCGTGTCGGTTGTCGTCCTCGTCCTCTCCGTGAGCGCGGCGTTCTGTCTGGGCATCGGTTTCGTCCTCCAGCAGAACGCGGCGGTGCGGGCCCCGCTCAGCGACTTCCTCTCGCCCCGGCTGCTGCTCGACCTGATGCGCGTGCCGCGCTGGCTCGGCGGGATCGGCCTGATGGTGTGCGGGATGGTGCTGGGCGCGATGGCCCTCGGCCAGGGCGAGGTGACCCTCGTAGAGCCGCTGCTCGCCACGAACCTCCTCTTCGCCCTGCTGCTGTCCCGCCGTCAGACGAGATCGCCGCTCGGCCGGCAGGGCTGGGCCGGACTGCTGCTGCTCGCGGGCGGCGTCACGGCGTTCATCGTGGCCGGTCAGCCGCACGGCGGCAGCGCGGTCACCGATCCGCTGCGGCACTGGCTGATCATCGGCGTGATGGTCGGCGGGGCGCTGTTCCTCGCGGCCCTCGCGGGGCGCTCCCGGCTGAGCGCGGGCCCCGCGCTGCTCGCGGTGGCGGCAGGGCTGCTGTACGGGGTGCAGGACGCGTTGACGCGGGTGAGCGGTCAGCGGTTCTCCGCGGGCGGCTGGCCGGAGCTGTTCACCGGCTGGCAGCCGTACGCGGTGGCGGTGCTGGGGGTCACGGGGCTCGTCCTGGTGCAGAGCGCGTTCGAGACGGCGCCGCTGCGGAGGTCGCTGCCCGCGCTCACCGCGGCGCAGCCGCTGGCCGGGATCGCGTGCGGCGTGGGCTTCCTTGGCGACCGGCTGCGGATGGACACGGGGGCGCTCGCGTGGGAGGCGGTGGGCCTGGCGGGGATCGTGGTGGGCGTGGTGCTGCTCGGGCTGCACCCCGCGATGCCGGGCGCCGCCGCGACCGGGCGGGACCGGGTGGGAGCGCCCCTCTAACCTGCGGGGCATGAACCCCGCTGAGGAAATTCTCGACATCGTCGACGAGCACGACCACGTCGTCCGCCAGGCACCGCGCGGCGAGGCCTACGCGAAGAACCTGCGCCACCGGTGCGCCTTCATCCTCGCCAGGAACCCGGTCGGCGAGATCTTCGTGCACCGCCGCACCCCCACCAAGCTCGTCTTCCCCTCCCACTACGACATGTTCGTCGGCGGGGTGGTCGGCGCCGGAGAGACGTACGACGAGGCGGCGCTGCGCGAGGCGGAGGAGGAGCTGGGGGTGAGCGGACTCCCGCAGCCCACCCCTCTGTTCAAGTTCCTGTACGAGGGCGACGCCGGCCAGTCCTGGTGGTCGTACGTCTACGAGGTCACCTTCGATCTGCCGGTGCGCCCGCAGGTCGAGGAGATCGACTGGCACGCCTTCCTGAGCCCCGAGGAACTGGAGCGGCGGATCGGCGAGTGGGACTGGACGCCCGACGGGCTCGCGGCGTACGAGCGGTGGAAAGCGCACGGGTAATGTGCCGCGGGTGATCGAATTTGTACGCAGTATCCGTCTCTGGTTCGCGCCGGAGCGGATCAGGGACGAGGGTGACACCCCCGACTACCGCTTCTCGCTCGCCAACGAGCGCACCTTCCTGGCGTGGGTGCGCACCGCGCTCGCGCTGATCGGTGGCGGTTTCGCCGTGGACCAGTTCCTGCCGGACCTGCGCTGGGGCTGGCGCGTCGGGCTCGCGCTGGCGCTGCTCGCGGCGGGCGCGCTGTGCTCGCTGCGGGCCGTGGGGCACTGGGTGCGCTGCGAGCTGGCGATGCGGCGCGGTGAGGACCTGCCGGTGTCGAGGTTCCCCGCGGTGCTCGGCGTGGTGGTGGCGCTCGTCTCGGTGGCCATGGTCGTCATCGTGTTCGTGGGGTGGGAGGGGTGAGCGGGGCGGGCGCTCCCGTGCGCGACCCCGGGCTCCAGCCCGCGCGGACGCGGCTCGCTTGGCGGCGTACGACGCTGTCGGGCACGGTCGCCGCGGTGCTCGCGGTGAAGGCGACGCTGAACAGCGGCGTCGGGCCCGCGCGGTTCGTGGCCACGGCGCTGTGTCTGGTGCTGTGGCTCGGCTTCGTGGCGGTCGCCCACCAGCGGATCACCGGGCTCGCCCGGAACGAGGCCGCGCCGCCCGTGATGACCCGGCGGCAGGCGGCGGCCGCCGCGCTGTGCACGGTGGCGATCACGCTGTGCGCGGCGGTGCTCATCGCGTGAGGGCGCGGGGCGCTCCCTCCAGTACATGGGGGCGCTGCGTCACTCGTCCCCGTACATGAGGGCGCGGGGTCACTCGTCCCAGTCGACCGTGACCACCACTTTCCCGCGCGTGCGGCCCGTTTCGATCAACTCGTGGGCCCGCGCCGCCTGCTCCAGCGGGAGCGCCTCGTCCACGTGCACCGTCACCACGTCGGCCTCGGCGAGCTCCGTGAGGCGGGCGAGGTCGGCGGCGTCGGGCCGCACCCAGCAGTACCGGCCGCCGAGCCCGACCACGTCGCCGTCGGCGATGGAGGCGAGCCGGCCGCCGGGGGCCAGCAGTTCCGCGGAGACCCGGAGCGTCTCGCCGCCCACCGTGTCGAACGCCGCGTCGACGCCCTCCGGGGCCAGCGCCCTGACCCGCTCGGCGAGGCCGTCCCCGTAAGTGACCGGCTCCCCGCCGAGTTCCCGTACGTAGTCGTGGTTGCGCTCGCTCGCGGTGCCGATGACGCGCGCGCCGAAGTGCCGGGCGAGCTGCACGGCGAACGAGCCGACGCCGCCGGCCGCCGCGTGCACCAGGACCACGTCCCCCTCCTGCACCTCCAGGCCGCCGGTCAGCACCTGGAGCGCGGTGAGCCCGGCCAGCGGCAGGCCCGCCGCCTCCTCGAAGGTGAGGTTGCGGGGCTTGCGGGCGAGGGTGCGCACGGGCGCGGCCACGTACTCGGCGAAGGTGCCGCGCGACAGGAAGTCCTCGCGTACGTAGCCGATGACCTCGTCGCCCGGCGCGAACTCGGTGACGGCGACGCCGGGTTGGACCACCACGCCCGACACGTCCCAGCCGGGGATCACCGGGAAGACGGGGTCGAGCAGCGCGTCCAGGTGCCCGGCGCGGCAGTGCCGGTCCACGGGGTTCACGGCGGCGGCGCGCACCTTCACCAGGACCGAGTCGGGACCGACCTTGGGGTCGCGGATCTCGCCGTATTCGAGGACTTCGGGGCCGCCGTACGAGCGGTAACTGATCGCCTTCATGGCCGGAGGCTCCCATAACCAAGGATATGGGGCATTCCGGACTAGCCTGGGAGGGTCAGCCCAGGCCGTCCGTCACCGAAGGTGAGCGTCATGACCACCCTCCACCAGGAACACCCCGCCCACGAGCACACGCACGGCCCGTCCTGCGGCCACCAGGAGGTGCCGCACGGGGACCACGTCGACTACGCGCACGACGGGCATCTGCACGCCCAGCACGGCGGACACTGGGACGAGTGCGAGCCCGCGCGGCACGTCGCGCACGAGGGGCACGAGCACCGGCACGGCGCGGACTGCGGCCATGAGTCGGTGACGCACGGCGACCACGTCGACTACCTCCACGACGGCCACCGGCACGCCGAGCACGAGGGGCACTGGGACGACCACTGATCCCGTGCACCGTGCACCACCGAAAGGGTCCGGCGTGTACCGCCGGGCCCTTCGGTCTGCCCGCGCAGGCACGGCGCCGTTGCCCGCGCGGCGCGGCGCCGTAAGAACGATCACGTTTCCGAGAGGCCCTGGACGCCATACCGACTGGTCGGCATGATGGGGCGCACTGTTGGCGGAAGTAGCCCCGGACGCTGCCCGGATTCGCTGCCCGGATTCTCGGAGGACCGCAATGAGCCATCCCCCAGGCCTCGATCTCGACCAGCTGCGCGCCCACCTCGACCGGGAGCGCCCCGGACTGGTCGCAGGGCCGCTGACCGGGCGGCTCATCGAGGGCGGGCGCTCGAACCTGACGTACCAGGTGAGCGACGGCGCCACGAAGTGGGTGGTGCGCAGGCCGCCGCTGGGGCACGTGCTCGCGACCGCGCACGACATGAAGCGCGAGCACCGGGTGATCGCGGGGCTGCATCCCACGAACGTGCCGGTGCCGGAGCCGGTGCTGCTGTGCGAGGACGAGAACGTCATCGGGGCGCCGTTCTACGTCATGGAGTTCGTGGACGGGACGCCGTACCGGACCTCCGACGAGCTGGCCCCGCTCGGGCCCGAGCGCACGCGCGCCGCGGTGCTCGGCCTCGTGGACACGCTGGTGGATCTGCACGCGGTGGACCCCGCCGCGGTCGGGCTCGGTGACTTCGGCCGGCCCGAGGGCTTCCTCGACCGGCAGCTGCGCCGCTGGGGCAAGCAGCTGGACGCGTCCCGCAACCGCGAGCTCCCCGGGATCGACGAGCTGCAGGCGGCGCTCGGCCGTGAGCTGCCGACCTCGCCCGCGCCGACGATCGTGCACGGCGACTACCGGCTCGACAACGTGCTCGTACGACAGGATCCCGACGGCGTCGACCGGATCAAGGCGATCCTCGACTGGGAGATGTCGACGCTCGGCGACCCGCTCACCGACGTGGGCCTGCTGGCGATGTACAGCGCACAGCTCGACATGCCCGACTCGCCCATCTCCACGACCGCTTCGGCGCCCGGCCACCCCTCGCCCGCCGAGCTGATCGAACGCTATGCCGAGCGGTCGGGGCGCGACGTGTCGGCGATCGCCTGGTACACGGCGTTCGCCTGGTTCAAGCTCGCCGTGATCCTCGAGGGCATCCACTACCGCTACACGCTCGGCCAGACCGTCGGCGCGGGCTTCGACCGCATCGGCGAACTGGTCCCGGTCTTCATCTCCCACGGCCTGAACACCCTCAAGGAGGGCTGAGCCGGCACGCCTTACGGCCGGAGCGCCCGCAGCAGCAGGTCCGCCAGTTGGTCGGCCAGTTGCTGCGGGGTCAGGGGGCCGTCGGGGCGGTACCACGTGGACAGATGGTGGATCGAGCCGAAGTGGTAGTCGACCACCAGGTCGGCCGGCGTCTCGGTCGTGAAGACGCCGGTCTTCTGGCCCTCCTCGATCAGCGCCCGGAAACGCTCGTGGTAGCGGCGCCGCTCGGCCCGTACCTGCTTGTTCTTCTCCGGGCTCAGATGGTGCATGGACCGGAAGAAGATCGACGCGTCGTCGAGGTTGTCGATCGTCGTGACGACGACGTCCGCGGCGGCCTCCCGCAGCCGCTTCTCGACCGGCTCATCCCGGTCGGCGAACGCGTCGAGCCGCTCCTGCTGGAGGCGCAGCACGCGCGCGTACACCTCGTGCAGCAGATCGTCCTTCGAGCCGAAGTAGTGGTAGAGGGCGCCCTTCGTGACGCCCGCCGCCTCCACGATCTCCTGCACCGACGTGCGGTCGTAGCCACGGTCGGCGAAGAGCCGGGTGGCGGCCGCGAGGAGTCGTTGCGGGACGGGCGTGCCGTCGCCGTCGGTCGTCCTGGGCACTGCCGCCACCTGCCTTTCCGTCGTGCTCAGCGTTGTCCGTAGGGGGAACGCCGCCCCCTACGGAGGATCTTCCCACTCACCGCCCGCGTCACGGCCTCACTGCCGCAGCTCCCTGCGCAGGATCTTGCCGCTCGCCGTCTTCGGGAGCTCCCCCAGGACCTCGACCTCGCGCGGGTACTTGTACGCGGCGAGGCGCTCCTTGCAGTAGGCCGACAGCTCCTCGGGGCTCGCCTCGGCTTCCGGGCGCAGGCTCACGTAGGCCTTCACGCTCTCGCCCCGGTACGCGTCGGGGATGCCGACGACCGCCGCCTCGCGCACGGCGGGGTGGCCGTAGAGGACGTCCTCGACCTCGCGGGGCCACACCTTGAACCCGGACGCGTTGATCATGTCCTTCTTGCGGTCGACGACGTACAGCCAGCCGTTCTCGTCCATGAAGCCGATGTCGCCGGTGCGCAGCTCCCCGTCCGGGAAGCCCTCCTCGGTCGCCTCCGGGCGGCGCCAGTACCCGGGCACGACCTGCGGGCCGCGCACCGCGATCTCGCCCTGCTCCCCGAAGGGCACGTCCTTCCCGTGGTCGTCGACGATGCGGACCACCGAGTCAGGCCCCGGCACGCCCACCGCGAGCGTCCCCGACGCCGGGTCGACGGGCGCCTCGACGCCCGGCGGCACGGACGCGCAGGGCGCCGTGCACTCGGTCAGGCCGTAGCCGTTGTGGATGTACGGGCCGAAGGCGGCGCGGAACTTCTCCACCAGGGCAGGCGGCACGGGCGCGCCGCCCGAGGAGATCGAGGAGAACGACGCGAAGTGCTCGCGGGTCGCCTGCGGCTGCGCGCCGAGCGCCATGAAGGCCGTGGAGGGGCCGACCGTGTACGCGGGCCGGTGCTCGGCGAACGCGTCGAGGACGACGCCCGGCTCGAAGCGGTAGGCGAGCGCGAGGGTGCCCGCGTTGGCGAAGGAGGCGACGAGCTCGCAGACCATGCCGGTGATGTGGAACAGCGGCGCGAGCGCGAAGTAGACGGCTCCTTCGGGCAGGCCGAGGCCGGTGCGCTGGCGCTCCGCGTTGAAGGTGATGTTGCGGTGCAGGTTGGTGGCGCCCTTCGGGGTGCCGCTGGTGCCCGACGTGTAGCTGATCAACGCGATGTCGTCGCCGGTGAGTTCGCGACCGGCGGGCGCCTTGTGGCCCGCGTGCGCGACCGCGACGAGGTCGTCGGCGTCGGACGCCGCCGGTTCGACCCGCTCGAAGTTCAGCACCCGCTCGTCGTTCCGCGTCTGGAGGTCCAGCTCGCAGGCGGTCAGGGCGATGCGCACGGGAGAGTCGGCCGCCGTCTCGCGCAGATACGACTCCCAGGCCCGGTCCGAGCAGACGAGCCCGGTCACCTCGGCGTCGTGCAGGACGTGCCGCACCTCCCCCGCCTTGTACATCGGGTTCACCGGGACCACGACCGCGCCCGCCTTGAACGCGCCGAGCAGCGCGAGCACGAAGTGCGGCGAGTTCTGCAGCATGATCGCGACGCGGTCGCCGCGCTCCAGGCCGCGGGCGGCGAGGTGGCCGGCCACGGAGTCGGAGAGCGCGTCCACGTCGGCGTACGAGAGGCGGCCGTCGAAGTAGGCGAGGGCCGCGCGGTCCGGGGCGCGGCGCACCGCGTCGGCGAAGGCGTGCACGACGGTGGCGGCCGGGTCGACCGGGGCCTTCTGCGCGTCGTTGAGGACGCCCAGCCAAGGCCTGGCCTCGTAGATCGAAGCGGACTGTCCCTGCGAGCTGTGCACCATCGGTCTCCTTCGAAAGCTCCGGCCTGCCGGGCAGACTAACCAGTCGGTATGTCGCTGCGAAAGAGCTTCGTGGTGTCGGTTCGTTCCCCGGGGCGGATTCCGGGACTAGCGTCGTGGCCACGCCAGTCCCGAAGATCACGGAGGTTCATCCATGGACGTGTCGAGACGAGGGCTGCTCGCGGCGAGTGCGGGCGTCGCGGGCGGCTTGGGCATCGGCGGCGGATCGGCGAGCGCCGCCCCCGGCATCGGCGGCCCCCGCCTTCGCACCGGCTTCGAGCGCCTCGTGGACAGCGGCTACGCGCTGCTCGCGGGCCAGAAGGTCGGCATGGTCACCAATCCGACCGGAGTCACCCGCGACGTACGGCACATCGTCGACGTGATGCACGCCGACGAGCGGGTCGATCTGAAGGCGGTGTTCGGGCCCGAGCACGGCTTCCGTGGGACCGCCCAGGCGGGCGGCTCCGAGGGGAAGACCGAGGACCCGGCGACCAAACTCCCCGTCTACGACACGTACTTGAAGAGCGGTCGGCCGCTCGCCGACATCTTCACGGAGTCCGGCGTCGACACGATCGTCTTCGACATCCAGGACGTGGGCGCGCGCTTCTACACGTACATCTGGACGCTCTACGACTGCATGGAGGCGGCCCAGCTCGCCGGCAAGAAGTTCGTGGTGCTCGACCGCCCGAACCCGGTCACCGGGCGGAACGCCTACGGCCCCATCCTGGACCGGAAGTTCGCGAGCTTCGTGGGCCGCCGCGAGATCGCGCAGGCGCACGGGATGACGGTCACCGAGCTGGCCCGTCTGTTCAACGGCGAGTACCTGGAGCACCCGGTCGAGCTGGAGACCGTGCTGATGAGCGGCTGGAAGCGGCGGGACTTCTACGACGCCTCCGGCCTGCCCTGGGTGCCGCCGAGCCCCAACATGCCGACGCCCGACACGGCCCTCGTCTACTCCGGCACCTGCATGTTCGAGGGCACCCTGCTCTCCGAGGGCCGCGGCACGACCCGTCCCTTCGAACTGCTCGGCGCCGAGGGCATCGACGCGAGCTGGGCGGCCGCGGCCAATGAACTCGCCCTGCCCGGCGTGCACTTCAGGGAGGCGTACTTCGCGCCGACGTTCTCCAAGTTCCAGGGCAAGACGATCGGCGGCGTCCAGATCCACGTCGACGACCGCGAGGCGTTCGACCCTGTCCGCACCGGTATCGGCCTCCTGGTGACGGCCAAGAAGGCCTGGAAGGACTTCGGTTGGCGCCCCGACAACGCGATCGACCGGCTCACCGGGTCCACGCGGGTGCGCACGATGGTCGACGCGGGCGCGTCCACGGACGAGATCGTCGGGGCGTGGCAGGAGGAGCTGGCCGCGTTCCGGGGCGTACGGCGCAAGTACCTCACGTACAAGTAGGCGCCACGTAGGCGTCGTCTCGGGATCCGGGACGGGCATCCCGAGATATTGACTGGACGGTACACGGACAACGACAGTCTGCTCGTGCTCAAAGACGACTCAACCAGGGAAGAACGCGCCGAGGCGGAACCCGCCGAACAGGCGGCGCAGGCTCAGCCGGAGAGCCTGCGCCGCGTGGCCGTGGCCAGCTTCATCGGCACGGCCATCGAGTTCTACGACTTCTACGTCTACGGAACGGCCGCCGCGCTCGTCCTCAACGCCGCGTTCTTCCCGAACCTCACCCCGATCAACGCCACCCTCGCCTCGTTCTCGACGTACGCCGTCGCGTTCGCGGCCCGCCCGATCGGCTCGCTGATCTTCGGCCACTTCGGCGACCGGATCGGCCGCAAGTCGGTCCTGGTGGCCTCGCTGCTCCTGATGGGTCTGTCGACGGCCTTCGTCGGCCTGCTGCCCGGGTACAGCACCCTCGGCCTGTGGGCGCCGATCCTGCTCGTACTGCTCCGGTTCCTCCAGGGCGTCGGCCTCGGCGGCGAGTGGGGCGGGGCCGCGCTGCTCGCCGTGGAGCACGCGCCGCGCGGCAAGCGCGGGTTGTTCGCCGCTTTCCCCCAACTCGGCCCGTCCGTCGGCTTCTTCGCCGCCACCGGCATTTTCTGGCTGCTATCGGAGTCCCTCTCGGACGACGCCTTCAAGTCGTGGGGCTGGCGCATCCCGTTCCTGCTGTCGTTCCTCCTCGTGGCGGTCGGCCTGTTCGTCCGTCTGAAGATCAGCGAGACGCCGGTCTTCGCCAAGGTGATGGCGGAGCAGGAGGCCAGCAAGGCACCGGCGTTCGAGGTGTTCAAGCGGCACCCGAAGGAGATCCTGCTCGGCGCGGGCGGCATGATCATCGCGTACGGGCTCTTCTACACGGCCACGACCTACTGCCTCGCCTACGGCACGACGACGCTCGGCGTCCCGCGCTCCACGATGCTCGCCGTGTCGCTGGTGGCGTGCCTGTTCCTGGCGGCCGGCACCTGGCTCGCGGCGACCCGCTCCGACGCGGGTGGCCGGCGCAAGATGGTGCTCATCGGTTCGAGCCTCGCCATCGTGTGGGGCCTGGCCCTGTTCCCGCTGATGGACACCGAGAAGCCGGTGCTCATCGCCCTCGCGCTCGGCGGCGCCCTGTTCTGCATGGGCGTGGTGTACGGGCCGATGGGCGCGTATCTGCCGGAGCTGTTCGGGGCGAAGGTGCGCTACTCCGGCGCCTCCTTCGCGTACAACCTGGGCGGCGTCCTCGGCGGCGCCGTCTCCCCGCTCATCGCGACGCGACTGCAGAGCGCCCTCGGCTCTTCGTCGGTGGGCTGGTACGTCAGCGCCATGGCCGTCGTGTCACTGCTGTGCGTGCTGGCGCTTCCGGAGACGCGGGAGCGTCAACTCGACTGATACGTCCGTCAATTGACGGCGGAACATCTGGCCAACCCCCGGGTACGGCGGGACGATGCGCGGCACGCGTTGCCGCACGACGCCTACCACGGGGGTTCGCCATGTCCGCACCCAAGCCACGACAAGCACCTGAAGTCCACGTCCGGCCCTACTGGGAGCTGAGGTTCGACGCCGACGGCGATCCGGACCCCGGGCAGCTCGCCACGCTCCTCCGCCAAGCGCACCAGGTGCACGATCTGGTGGTCTTCGCGCACGGCTGGAACAACAGCCGCTCCATCGCGAACCGCCTGTACGACCGCTTCTTCGCGCCGTTCACCGGCCTGGCGCCCGGCGCCTCCCTCGGCTACGTGGGCGTGCTGTGGCCGTCGATGCGCTTCACGGACGAGCAGATCCCTGACTTCGACCGGTCGGCCGCCGCCCAGGCCACAGCCGCCGCCGTCCCGCGGACCACGCTCGACAAGGGCACCCGGCAGGGGCTCACCGAGGCCTTCCCGCGCAGTGAGCCCGTGGTGGACCTGCTGGCGCGGCGCCTGGAGGAGCAGCCGGACGCGGCGTCCGCCTTCGACGAGTTCGGCGGTCTCGTACGGCAGTTGGTCGGTGTCGGGCCCTCGGTGTCCGGCGCCGACACCTCGGAGGACGGCGGGCCGCACAGCACGCCCGCGATGCTCCACGAGGACACCCGGGCCATGTGCCTGGAGTTCGCGGCGGCCCTGGAGACGGCGGCGGGGCCCGGCGCCGCCGCGGCCTTCAAGCTGCCCGGCGGGCTCGCCAAGGCGTGGAAGGGCGCGCACGAACTCCTGCGCCAGGCCACGTATTTCGCGATGAAGCGGCGGGCCGGAAAGGTCGGCAAGGCCGGGCTCGGCCCGGCGCTCGGGCGTCTCGCCGAGGAGGCGCCCGGGGTCCGCGTGCACCTGGTGGGGCACAGCTTCGGCGCGCGGCTCGTCTCCTTCGCGCTCGCCGGGATGCCGAAGGGCGTCCGCAACGTGAAGTCCGTGACGCTCCTTCAGGGGGCCTTCTCCCACTACGCGTTCGCCGACAGGGGCGCGCTGAAGGGGCGGCAGGCGCGGGTGGACGGGCCGCTGGTGGCGTGCTTCTCGCGGTACGACACCGCGCTGAGCGTGATGTACCCGCTGGCCTCACGGCTTGCGGGCGACGACAGGACGCTGGCCGATCTCGGCGAGCGCTGGGGCGCGCTCGGGCACGACGGCTTCCAGGAGGTCGACGGCGCGGTGCGCTTCACGCTGGCGGACGTGCTGCGGGCCGGGGTGCCGGGCGCGGGCTGTGTGAGCGTGGACGCGGCGCAGGTGGTGCGCAATGGGCCCCCGCCCTCGGGGGCCCACAGCGACATCTGCCACGCGGAGTTGGCGCGGGTGGTGCTCGGTGCGGGGCGGGTCACTACGTAGGTGGCCCTGTGGGAGCCCTGTGGGTGTCCGCCCCGCCCCGGTTCACTGGCGGTGTGCCGGGAACTCCACGACCTGCTGGTACGTGGGCCGGTTCTGCCACTGGATGTTGCGGTGCGTGATGCCGCCGACGGCACGGTGTCCGATGCTGTCGGCGCACCACTGGTCGCCCGCCTTGCAGGTGTCGTCACCGGGGTACACCTCGGTGGCGGGCTTGGCGGCGGCCTCGGCCAGCGTGGCGAGGAGGACGTCCCGGCAGGCCGAGAGGTCGCCGGAGCCGCAGTACGTGACGCCGAGCTTCCCCTTCACCGGCTCGCCGAGCACCGACCTGAGATCCTTGTCGGCGTAGCCCCACCAGCCGTACTGGAAGGACGATCCGGCGTGCGAGCCGGTCGGCCCGTGTCCGGCGGACGGCGCCTCGTCGACGGTCAGCTGTGAGGTGAGGGACTTGTAGAGCTCGTCGCCGAGGCCGGGCTTGAACTCGGCCTCCACCATGAGCGGCCACCAGGCGTCCATGATCCGTACGGCGTCGGGGTGCGCGTACGTCTTGGATCCGGCGGACGTCTGGTTGCGTTGGGCGCCCGCCTTCTCCCATGCCTCCAACTGCTGTACCGCCTTGGTCAGTTGCGGGTTGTCGAGGTCGCCGAGCGGTTTGCTGCGGATGACCTTGAGCATCTTTGGCAGCACCTGCTCGCCGCGCAGGTCCGTGACGGCGGCCTCCTCCATGGCCCGGGTGAGCGCGGCCCGGGTGACGCCGCCCCGCTCGGTCAGCTTCTTCACGCGGTCGTTCAGCAGGTCGGCCCGGTGCACGGCGCCCATGCTGAAGTTGGGTGACGAGAAGCCCTTGGCCTGCTTGTTGTTCCAGGAGACGTAGTAGTCCTGGTCGACCGAGTTCGGGTGCTGGGACGGGGGCGTCTCGGCAGACGTGTTGTTCGCCGGGTCGAAGTCCTTCCACTCATAGGCCTGTTCACCCCGCACCGGCAGCGACATGTCGACGTCCTTGGCGCGCACCGGGTTGGTGCCGCTGTTGTAGTACGCGATGTCGCGCGAGTCGGCGTAGAACCAGTTGAACGCGTAGTTGATGTGCTGGGCCGCCTTCTGGAACGACGCGGCGTCCTTGACGTAGGTCGGGTCGTTCAGCATCTGGAACCCGAGGATCGAGTCGGCCTCGTGGCGGTACGTGGAGCGAAGTGCCGTGTAGGCGACCGGTTTTCCGTCCACGGTGGCGCGGTGGCTGACGATCCCGTACTTCGTACGGAAGACCTGCATCCGGTAGGAGCCGGCGGCCGTGGAGTCGGCGATCGTCGGCTTCCAGGCGTTCTTCTTCTCCATCTTCTCCATGGGCGTGCAGGTGCCGCGGTACATGTACGAGGTCGACTGACGGGTGGGCTCGGAGCCGTCGGGCTCGCACAGCGGGACCGCGTACGTGTCGGTGATGTCCTGGGTCGCCGAGGTCGCGGACCACGCGTAGTCCTGGCCGCGGCCGAGTTGGACGTACATGCCGACGCCGGCGAAGGAGACGCCGCGCGCGCTGATGCCGGGGCCCTGGAGCTCCTGCATCATCAGCAGCTGTGGCGCGAAATAGCCGGTCTGCGGGCCGAACACGGCGACCGGGTTACCGGAGGCGGTGTGCTTGCCGGAGACGAGGAGGGCGTTCGACATGCCCTTCTTTGACGCCGACTGCGTGAACAGATTGGAAGGCAGGACGCCGTCGTCGTTCATGCCCTGGAGCGGCTTGAGCTTGGCGGGTGCCTTGACGGGGTCCTTCTTCGCCGCCGACTCCGTCGCCGCCGAGCCCTCCTTGTCGTACACGAGGGGCTCCTTCTCCACCGAGCCCTTGTCGGGGAGCGCCTGCCCGCGCGCGTGCTCCGGCTTCTCGCCGTACGGGAAGCGGGTGCCGTCGTGGATCGTGGTGACGGCCTCCGGGTCCTCGCGGCCGCGGAAGGCCTCCCAGACCTCGGTGCCCTTCTGGACGCCGTACTTGTCCTGCGCCTTGAGCAGCGAGAGCGCCGCGTCGACCTCTCCGCCGCCGCCGTTGCCGAAGAGCCCGCCGACCACGGAGGCCAGCGCGATCATGTCGGTCACCTTGAACGGCTGGATCTCACCCGCGTTGGTGATCGCGTCGACCTTGCCGGTGAGCACGTACTCACCGGGGAAGTAGCGGCCGTTCTTCGACTTCTCCCGATAGGCGTTGAGGCCGTCGATATAGGCCTGCGCGTCCTCCATGGCCTGCTTGCCGCGGGCCCCGCCGGTCTTCTTGATGGACTCGACCTGCTGTTCGAGATCCTTTTCGGTGTACGGGGCCTGCGGCCAGAACTCCTGCTCAAGACCCCGGTTCGCGAGGGCGCCGCCCGCGAACGACGTCAATTCGCCGCGGCCGATGTGACGGAACAGGTCGATCAACCAGAGGCGGTCCTGACCTGCGGCGAAGCCGGCCCCGAATTCTGTTCCGTAGCGCGAGGAACCTTTGATGTGGGGTACGCCGTTCTTCTTGTCACGGGTGATCGTCACATCCTCGCGGGGACGCGTGACGGAACCGACCTGATCGTCCTTGACTCCGAAGGAGGAATCGTTGAAGAAGTTCGTGAGTGTGTCGTCGGTGAGAGACGGATACCCGGACGACAGCGCGTCATAAGGACCGAGTTGATCGTCGGCGTGCGGAGGCTGGGTGCCCAGCAATTTGTTGCCGAGGATCTGGGCGAGTGTGGCGCTGCCGTTCGCTCCGGGCGGCAGGATGTCCGCGCACTGGCCCTCGCAGTAGTCGGCGGCGGTCTCCTGGGCGGGTTCGTCGGCCGCGGTCGCGGTCGACGTCGGCGAGAGCAGTCCGGCGGTGAGCACAAGTGCCGCCACGGCCGTAACTCTCTTCGTAAGGCTTCCCATAAGGCTTCCCATGGCGCCGGAGGTTACCGACGGTTAGCCAAGGACAGAAGATGAACATGCGTCACGTTTTCGGAAAGCAACAGGGACCACTCAGGTACTCCCCGGCCTCAGAAGGTGACCGTGATGGGCCCCATCGGAAATCGGATGGGACTCAGTGGCCTTCAAAGGGATCCGAATCGCGTGTCGATACGTCTACTCGGCGACGTCGCTTCATGGCTGCGGCGACGCCGACGTACGTGTGACGGAGGTGCAGGGCGATGGCCGGATTCCGAAGTCTGGCGAGACAGGTGCGCGATCCGCTGAGCGATCTGGCACTGCGGCGCTATTCACTGCGCAAGTGCCTTGAGAGATTTGCCCCTTATGGGCACCGAGCGACCTGGGACCACCTCTGCTCCCGGGCGGGGTTCGACCCCGAGGACCGCTCCCCCGACCCGGCCCGCCTGGTCGCGGCACTGGAGGAGCTGGAGGAGGCGCGGGCCGTCTGGCTCGCGTACGAAGTCGCCTTCGCCGAGCGAAGGCGCAAGGAGAAGCACGACGGACTTCGAAGCCCGGGCAGCGTGGACGACTGGCACCGGCTGACCTGGGGAGGCTTCGGAGTCGCCTGGTGCGACGACCCCTCCGTGCATCCCTCCGAGCCGCTGGCCGAAGTGCTGCGCAGGCTCATCACGGCACTTGAGCGCGACCCCGGCGCGTGCTGCCCGGTGTGCACGGGCAGCTGCCTGGTCTGGCAGCACGATCTGGCGCACGAACCCTCGTCGGGCCCCGTGTGCACCCACTGCGGCATCGTCGTGCCGCGGCCCGTCCTGACACCCATGGCACTGGCGGAGGCCAGGCTGGCGCGGCTGCTTGTCTCCGCGTAGGCCGGCCCGCCACAACCAGGTGACGTACAGCGCGACGGGGGTGCGGCCCCGAACCCGGCGCACCCCCTGATCCGAACGACAGGCCCTAGCCTGCCGCGCCTTCCAGGCGCTGCCGGTTGAGCAAGTACCGCGGCAGGTACGGAAGATCGGTGCGGACCGGGAAGTCCATGTCGTACGCGAGGCAGGCGAGTGCGAGCGGGCCGAGCGCCACGCGGGCGCGCGGCGCCCCCGAATCGCCCCAGTAACCGGCGTGCTGCACAAGGGATTCCGCGAGCGCCTCGCCGAAGGCCTCGTGGTCGTGCGTGAGCAGCCGGTGGAACAGCGCGACGGGCTGGTAGTCGACGAGGTTGAGGAAGTCCTTCGGCGCGAGCGTCGCGGTGTCGGGGTGCGAGGCCTTGATGGTGGTGACGAGCCGGTCCACCACGTCGTCGACGGGGCGGCGCAGCCAGTGGCTCTGGAGGACGTCGATCCAGTGCGGCACGTAGTCGTCCACCGGGGCGCTGCCGCGCAGCGCGTCGAGCGGTACCTGGCACAGGCGGGTGGTGCGCTCGCGGTCGCGGGTGACGAGGGTGAGGTAGAAGGCGTCGAGCCAGGCGCGGGCGGGGTCGCCCCCTGCTCCCCCTTCCTCCAACTCCCCCTCCTCCGCCGGGGGTTCACCGTCCTTGCCGTGCGCGAACAGGGCGCATCCGCACTGCTGCGCCGCGACCCAGGCGTCCCACGTCTCGACGCGGGCGGCGTCGGGGTCGCTCTCCGCGTGCGCGAGGGCGTGGGCGAGCGCGGCGGCGAAGGACTCTTCGGGGCTTGCGCCCGGCGCGCCCGGGGCGAGTCGGCCCGCACGATCGAGCGCACTCAACGCCTCGATCACGTCCAGGAGTTCGCGCGGCGCCCCCTCCCCGGCACCGAGTGAGGTGAGACGCCCTTCGTGCCACCAGTAGACGCGGGGCGAGAGCGGTCCCGGGCCTTCGTCGTGGGCCCGGACGGCGTACGTGGCAAGGTCGTTCAGGGCGTCGGCCGCGCTGCCGTCGACGATCGGGTGGAAGGCGAGCAGGTGCCGGGTGGGCACGGCGACGAGGGCGCCCGCGTCCGGCATCCGGCGCCCGGTGACCTCCGCGACGACCTCGGGCAGCACGACGGCCTTGGTCGCCACGGAGTGCGCGTCGCCGTACACGGAGTAGAGGACGGGGTGCCCGTCGAGCCGGACCTCCTCGTGCCGCATCGGCGCCCGGATCAGGGCGCGCTGCGCGGCGCCCCACAGCGCGTCGGCGCCGGCCCGCGCCACGTCCTCCTCGGTCAACAGGCGTACGGAGTCGGGCCCGTCGAGCGCGAGCGCGAGGCGCAGCCCCTCGGCGACCTCGCGCGCGTGCACCGGCGCCGCCGGGCCGGCGGCGTCCGCGGGCACGAGCCGCAGACACGTCCCCGCGAGCAGTTCCTCGGCGCCCTCGCCGCCTTGCGAGGCGTCCGCGAGGGCCGCGAAGTGGGCGTCGACGAGCGCGGGCCAGTCGCCCTCGGACGCCTCCGCGCACCGCAGCGCCAGGTTCACCAGCGGGAAGAGGTGACCGTCGCGCTCGACCGCGTCGCCGACGAGGACCAGGCCCTCCTCCGCCCCGAATCGCGCCCGCACGCTCTCGGCGACGAGCGACCTGAGCCGCTCGGCCTGCGGCGTCGCGAGCATGGGCAGATGCGAATCCGGAGCCTCGTTCTCAATCACGGTGGCGACTCTACGAGGCGTGGGGCGCGCGTGACGGACGAGTGGGAAAACGCCCCCCGACCGCGTCAGGGCGTGATCACGTCCGTCTGGATCGCCAGCTTGAACTCGGCCAGCGTGATCGGCACCTTCAGCGGGCTGTCGCCCGCGCGGGCCGAGACCTTGAAGCCGACCGGAGTCCTCGGGTGCACGAACATCTGCCAGGTGTACGAGCGGAACTGCCCGCCGCCCGTGGGCGAGATGTCGGTGGTGGCGGTCGAGTCGTAGCCCGTGGCGAGGCCCAGCGGATCGCGCACGAAGCGGGCGCGGTACTCGGTCGCCCGGGTGCTGGCGCCCCAGAAGACGAGCGCGGACAGCGTGCCCCAGCCGTCGTGGCTGGGCCAGATCAGCCCCGAGCGCGCGTCCGGATACCTGGACGAGCCGCCACCGCCCGCCGGGTCGTGCATGGCCCACGGGTCGTACGACTCCTCGGCCTCCGCGTACGGGAAGCGCACGAGGTGGTAGCCGTCGTCGTCGTAGTCCAGCGTCTGCGGGCCCGTGCGGGCGGACTCGTACTTGAGTGAAGTGATCGCCACTGCCATGCCGTTCGGCCTCCCCGTCGTGACTCGTGCGACGCATGGTCGCGCCAACCACGGCCACCGACAAGGGGTGTTGCGGACTACTGTGCGGACCGCTGCGCGAACTATTGCGCGGCGACCCCGACGATGAGGACCCGCGTTCCCGGCTCCAACGGGCGCCAGCGGTGGGCGAGTCCGGCCGCGCAGTACAGCGTGTCGCCGCGCTCCAGGACGTAGTGCGTGTCGTCCACCTCGGTCTCGATCGAGCCGTCGGCGACGTACATGACCTCGTCCCCCGCGTGCCGGAACACCCGGTCCCAGTCGTGGTCGCCGGTGAACTCCAGGGCGTGCAGACGCTGTTCGCCCCGGACGAGGGGGCGCGCGCCGTCGGCCATCGCGGGCTTCTCCGCCGCGCGCACCACGTCGACCGGGCGGGGCGGCTCGGCGGACGCGAGGAGTTCGACGGCGGTGGTGTCGAGGGCGTCGGCGATGCGCTGCAGCGAGCCCATGCTGGGGCGCGAGCGCCCGTTCTCGACCTGGCTGAGGAACGGGACGGAGACCCCGGCGCGGCGGGCCACCTCGGCGAGCGTCAGCTCCAGGCCGCGGCGCCTGCGTCGAATGCCCGGTCCCACGTTCATGAACTTGTAACGCCCTTTCGCTTCGTCCCCTGTTCCCCGGCAGCCTACCGTCGTGGTTAACTACTTAACCAGTACTTAAAAAAGTTAACCACTGAATGGAGGGCCTCCATGGCTCGTGTCGACCAGAACCAGCGCCGCCGCCGCGGCACCGGACTCCTCGCCCTCGACGAGGACGCCGCGTACCAGGGCTACACGCTCTTCGCCCCGCTGACCGGCACCGGCGAGGTGTACCTGATCGACCTGCACGGCGAGGTCGTCCACCAGTGGAACCTGCCGAACCGCCCCGGCCGGCACGCGCGGATCCTCGCGAACGGGAACCTCGCCTACAACGGCGTACTGCCCGACGAGCCCGCCCTCTTCCCCATGTGGCACAAGTACCGCGGCGGCCTCATGCAGGAGATCACCCCCGACGGCACGGTCGTGCGCGAGCACCGCGATCCGCTCCAGCACCACGACGCCCACCACTACGGCGACGGCCGCATCCTCTACACGGCGCTCGAAGCACTGACCGGTGACGCGGCGGCCGCCGTTCGCGGTGGCGTGCCCGGCTCCGAGGCGAGCGGCCAGGACGGCGACACGATCTGGGCGGACACGATCGTCGAGGTCGACGCCGAGGGGAACACGACCTGGGAGTGGAAGGTCTCCGAGCGCCTCGGCCGCGAGGACTTCCCGCTGCACCCGGACTACGCCCGCGAGCACTACCCGCTCATCAACAGCGTGCTGCCGCTCGCCGACGGGAACATCCTCGCGAGCTTCCGCTCCGTGTCGGCCGTCGTCGTCATCGAGCGCGCCACCGGCGACATCATCTGGCGTTCGGAGCCGGGCGTCGTCTCGCAGCAGCACTGCCCGACCGAGCTGGAGAACGGGAACTTCCTCGTCTTCGACAACGGCGTCTTCCGGCCGCACTGGGACGTGCCGTTCAGCCGCGTCATCGAGATCGAGCGCTCCAGCGGCAAGATCGCCTGGGAGTACCACGACCCGGCGCGCGAGTCGTTCTTCGCGCCGTTCATGGGCAGCGCCCAGCGCCTCCCGAACGGCAACACCCTGGTCACGGACTCCCCCGCGGGCCGCCTCTTCGAGGTCACGGCCGACGGCTACCTGTGCTGGGAGTACATCGTCCCGTTCTTCGGCGGCTACTCCGAGGAAGAGGTCCGCAAGCTCTTCCCGTCGGAGCCCAACGCCGTGTTCCGCTCCTACCGTTACTCCGCGGCCGAGCTGCCGTGGCTGAACCGGTGACCGCGACCGAGGCACCACCGGTCGCACCGGTCGACGAGCGGCTGCCCCTGAAGCGGCTCGCCCCGCTCGCCTGCCAGCACGTGCTGGCGGGCGTGGCCGCGCCCGTCTCCTCCGTCATCCTCATCGCGACGACGCTGAAGCTGTCGACGACGCAGACGGCCTCTCTGCTCAGCGCGACCCTCGTGCTGTGCGGCGTGGGCGCGCTGCTCCAGTCGCTCGGTGTCGCGGCGCTGCGGGTGGGTGCCCGGCTGCCGTTCCTGATGCTGCCGGGCGGCGCCGCGGTCGCGATCTTCCTCCAGATCGCGCAGGAGTACGGCCCGGCGACGGCCTCGGGCTCCGTCCTGGTCGCGGCCGCGTTCCTGCTCTGCGTCCTGCCCTTCTACGGACGCCTGGTCCGGCTGTTCCCGCCCCTGGTCATGGGCACGACGGTCGTCCTCATCGGCATCAACATGATCAAGGTGACCGCGCCCATGGTCGCCTCAGGGCCGGGCCTCGGCTTCGCGACGCTCGGCGTGATCGCGGTGTTCTTCCTCGTCCTGCGGGGTGTGTGGCGGCAGATGGCGGTGCTGCTCGGCCTGGTCTGCGGCACGGTGATCGCCGCGCTCATGGGCACCGACATCGAGGTGGCGCACGGCGGCACCTTCGCGCTGCCCGACCCCTTCCCGTACGGCGCCCCGCACTTCGATCTGCTCGCCGCCATCCCGCTCCTCGTCTTCGCCCTCGCCTCGCTCGCCGAGGCCACCGGGCAGACGGTCCTCAACAGCGAGGCCGTGGGCCGGGCACCCGATCCGGGCCGCGACGTGCCGCGCATCGCCCGCGCCGACGCACTCGTCTCCCTCTTCTCCGGCCTCTTCGGTACGTCCCTGATGGTGACGAGCGCCGAGAACATCGGCATCGTCCAACTCACGCGCGTACGCAGCCGGTTCGTGACGGCGGCGGCCGGTGTGCTGCTGATCGTGTGCGGGCTGATCACTCCGCTGACCCGGGTGCTCGCGGCGATCCCGGAGCCGGTGGTCGGCGCGGCGGGCCTCGTCATCTACGCGGTGATCGCGGTCATGGGCTTCGGGATGCTCTCCCGTACGGACCTGTCGCACGGCACCGACAGCATCGTCATCGCGCTCGCCCTCGTGATCGGCATGCTGCCGATCGTGTCTCCGGAGATGTACGCGGAGCTGCCGACGTGGGCCCGCACGTTGTTCGGCAGCGGGGTCGCGGCCGGGGCGATCGCGGCGGTCGTGCTCAGCGCGGTCTTCCGGGCGCTGGGCCCGAGGCTCACGCCTCCGCGGCCGGACGCTCCCGGCGCTCCCCCATCAGACGGGAGCCCGTGAGGCGCTCGCCGAAGACGTCGTCCGGGTTGGACAGCACACAGTTCTCCAGGGAGAGACACCCGCACCCGATGCAGTCGGTCAGGTGATCCCGCAGCCGCCCCAACTGCTTGATCCGCTCGTCCAGTTCGGACCGCCAGACCTCCGAGAGGCGCGCCCAGTCGTCCCGGTTCGGGGTGCGCTCCTCGGGGAGTTCGGCGAGGGCGTCACGGATCGTGGCGAGCGGGATGCCGACGCGCTGCGCGGCCCGGATGAAGGCGACGCGGCGCAGGGTGTCACGACAGTATCGGCGCTGGTTGCCGGAGGTGCGGCGGCTGGTGATCAGGCCCTTGGACTCGTAGAAGTGGAGCGCGGAGACGGCGGCGCCGCTGCGCGCCGACACCTGGCCGACGGTGAGCTCGTGGATCTTCTCCGGAATCTGTGGCACCCACCCGAGAGTAGACGACCCTAGTGCGGGCGCGGCGGCGTTGTTAGAGTGCCGAGTGATCTGAGCAAGCGCTTAGAAAACTCTCCTGGGAGGTCACTGAACATGGCGGAGCCGCGCGTTTTCAAGGACGTCGACGACCTGAAGGGCGCCGTCGGCGAGCAGCTCGGGTACAGCGACTGGGTCGAGATCGAGCAGGGCCGCATCGACCAGTTCGCCGAGGCCACGGGCGACCACCAGTGGATCCACGTCGACCCGGAGCGCGCGAAGGAGGGCCCGTTCAAGACGACCATCGCGCACGGCTACCTCACCCTGTCGCTGCTGCCCCTCTTCGGCCCGCAGCTGATGAAGGTCGAGGGCATGAAGATGGGCGTCAACTACGGGACGAACAAGGTCCGTTTCCCCGCCCCCGTCCCGGTCGGCTCGCGGCTGCGCGCCACCGCGAAGGTCACGGACGTGGCGGACGTGGCGGGCGGCGTACAGGTCACCGTGGCGTTCAGCGTGGAGCGCGAGGGCGGCGACAAGCCGGTGTGCGTCGCGGAGTCGGTGTCCCGCTACTACCTCTGAGTCACCTCGGGGCACTCACCATGCGCAGTACGAGGTCGGCGTAGAGAGCGCCGACCTCGTCCGGTGTGCGGGGGCCTTCCGCGTTGAACCAGCGGGCGACGTCGATGCAGAGGGAGAGGATCGCGACGGTCGTGCCCGGCACGTCGGGGACGTCGAACTCGCCCGCCTTCACCCCGTCGTTGATGATCTCCCGCACCGCGGCGTCGCTCTGCCGGCGCAGCGCGACGATCTCGGGACGGTTTTCCTCGCCCAGCGAGTCCAGCTCGTACTGGACGACGCGCGCGGTCATGTGGTGCCCGGCGTGCCAGCGGACGAAGGTACGGACGGCCTCGGCGAGCCGCTCGGCGGCCGTGCCCTCGCTCTCGACCGCCCGGCGCAGGATCGCCAGCGCCTTGTCGTGGCCGATCCGGCTGATCCTGAGGAGCAGCTCTTCCTTGGTCTTGTAGTGGATGTAGAGCGCGGCCGGGCTCATGCCGGCGCGGCTCGCGATGTCGCGGGTCGTGGTCGCGTGGTAGCCGCGCTCGGCGAACGCCTGCACCGCCGCGACGAGCAGCCGCCGGGCCGCGTCGGGTGTGACATCGGCCCACGGCATCTCGTCCGTGACCTCGTCCGCACCGCGCTCGTCCTGCGTCATCGCTGCACTCACATCCTCCCGTGGGGCCGGTGCCACACCCTACCCTCCGGGGTGAGCGAGCGCTTAGAGCCCGGTTCCCGGGAACGGGACGCGATTCATCCGGCGTCCGCCTCCACCATGTCCCCCGCCATGTCTGCCAGGATCGTACGCACCGTGTCCAGGCCGAGGTCCGGGTGGAGGAAGGCGAAGCGGGCCACCGTCTCGCCCTCCCACACCGTCGGCACCACGAAGGCGAGCTGCCGCTCCAGGAGCCGGCGCGACCAGGCGTCGTAGTCCGCGGGCCCCCAGCCAGTGCGGCGCAGCAGCACGACCGAGAGTTCGGGCTCGCGCAGCAGTTCCAGGCCGTCGGTGGCGCGGATCAGCTCCGCGGTCTCCTCGGCGAGCCGCCGCCCGGCCTCGACGGCCTCCCGGTAGGCCTCCGTGCCGTGCACCGCGAGCGAGAACCAGAGCGGAAGGCCCCGGGGGCGGCGCGTGAGGTGGTACGCGTAGTCGCTCGGGTTCCATTGCTGCGGGGCGTCGGTGTGGATGCAGTCCAGGTAGGAGGCGTCCTGAGTGTGGACGGCGCGGGCCAGGGCGGGGTTGCGGTACAGGAGGGCGCCGCAGTCGAACGGCGTGAACAGCCACTTGTGCGGGTCGATGACGAGGGAGTCGGCGTGCTCGATGCCGGCGAACCGCTCGCGCAGCCGCGGCGAGAACAGGGCGCCGCCGCCGTAGGCCGCGTCGACGTGGAACCACAGGCCGTGGTCGCGGGCCGCGTCGGCGATGCCCGCCAGGTCGTCGATGATGCCGGCGTTGGTGGTGCCGGCGGTGCCGACGACGGCGACCACGCTCTCGGGGTCGCCGTCGGCCGCGAGCGCGGCGCGCACCGCGTCGCCGGTCAGCCGGTGGTCGTCGGTGGGCACCACGAGCGCCTCGACGCCCATGATCCGCAGCGTGCTGCCGATCGACGAATGGGCCTGGTCGCTGACCGCGATCCGGGGCCGCTCCACGGGGCGCCCTTCGGAGGTACGGGCGGTGTCCCTGGCCACCAGGAGTCCGGACAGGTTGCCCGCGGACCCGCCGCTGACGAAGCAGCCGCCCGCCCCGCCCGGCATCCCCGCGAGATCGGCGAGCAGCCGCAGCACCTGGTTCTCGGCGGCGACAGCGCCGGACGCCTCCAGCCAGGAGACGCCGTGCAGCGAGGACGCGGACAGCACCATGTCGAAGAGGGCGGCGGCCTTGGTCGGGGCGCCGGGGATGAACGAGAGGAAACCCGGGCTGTCGCAGGAGACGACGGTCGGTTCTATGTGCTCGGTGAACAGCCGCAGCACGTCGTCCGGGGCGGACGGGCCGCCGCCCAGGGCGCCCTTGAGGGCGGCTTCGAGCTCGGCCGCGTCACCGAGCCTGCCGAGCGGCGCCGGGTCGAGGCGCAGCCGGTGCTCGACGTGGTCGAGGACCGTGCGGGCGAGGGCTTCGTCATGGCTGTGCAAGGTGCCGTACCTCCAGGAACGGGGGTGCCGGGGGTTTCCCGGGGGCACGGTTCGCTAATTGGATTCGACCGGACCCATTTCGGAGGCTAACCACAACCGGCGTCACTGGTCAACGAGTTCGCCCCTCGGGGGGCGCCAGCTCCCGGAAGGCCCCTCAACCCCCGCCGTTCGCCTCGAAGTGGTCGAGCAGCGCGAGGAACTGCCGGCCCGAGTCCTCCAGGTGCTCGCGCATCCGGGCCTCCGCGGTCTCCGCGTCACCGGCCAGGACGGCGAGCGCGATGGCCCGGTGCTCCTCGCAGAACACCCGCGAGAGGTCCCGGTCCGGCGGGTAGACGAGGGTCCAGTCGCAGTCCAGCCAGAGCGCGTTGCCACGGACGAACATCTCGGCGCGTGCCCGTTCCACCGCCTCGCCGAGGACCTCGTTGCCTGCCGCGGCGGCGACCGCCAGATGGAAGCGCGAGTCGACCTGGTGATAGGCGGCGAGGTCGGCGACCTCCTCGTCGAGCATCCGCACCAGGGCCCGCCGGTCGGCGGTGGAGCCGCGCCGCGCGGCAAGAGCGGCCGAGAAGGGTTCGATCGCCGTCCGGTACTCCATGTAGTCGCGGATGGTGGCCCTGAAGTCGGCGGCCACGGCGGCCCGTTCACCCTCGACCGCCGGGGCGGGCCGGACCCGTGTCCCGCCGGAGCGGCCGAGCGTGGTGACCACGAGGCCCTCCTCGGCGAGCCTGCGCACCGCCTGGCGGACCGTGTTGCGCCCGACGCCCAGCGAAGCGGCGAGCTCACGCTCGGCCGGGAGCCTGCTGCCCGGCGCGAAGCCGCCCAGGGCGATGCGCTTGCGCAGGATCTCGGTGACCATGTCGCGCGAGGGCCTGCGCTGCCCCGGCCGCTCCAGCGGATCGGGGTGGCGCGCCCCCGCGCCCGCGCCGTCGGTCCCGCTCCCGGCTCCCGCCTTCACCACGCGTCCTCCCGGTCGTCCTCGTCGCCATCGGATGGCCTCCGGACGCGAACTCGCCCGTCCCGAAGCCTTATTGGATTCGGCGCGAACCCTATTGACAGGGCTTCTCCGCCGCTCGTAGCGTCCCGGTACCACTTTATGGGTCCCATCGAATCCATAGTCCTTGGCCCTTGTCATCCGGTCGGCCGTCCCCGCCCCCGCGCTCCCCCCGCGGGCCCGCCGTCCTGCCCTCAGAAGGAGCCCCGGTACATGACGCCTCCCCCAGCCCGACCACCCGCGGACGCGGACGGCCCACCCGGGGCCGAAGGCGGACGCAGCCCGTTGCGCATCGCCACCGCCACACTGATCGGCACCACTGTCGAGTGGTACGACTTCGCCATCTACGGCACGGCCGCCGCCCTGGTCTTCCCCAAGCTGTTCTTCCCCGAGATGAGCCCCGCGCTCGGCGTGCTCAGCTCCTTCGCCACCCTCGCCGTGGGCTCCCTCGGCCGGCCGCTCGGCGCGCTCCTCTTCGGGCACATCGGCGACCGCTACGGACGCAAGCACGCCCTCATCGGCTCCCTGCTCCTGATGGGCGCGTCCACGTTCCTGATCGGACTGCTGCCCGGCTACGCGGTGGCCGGGGCGCTCGCCCCCGTACTGCTGCTGATCATCCGCGTCCTTCAATCGCTCGCGGTCGGCGGCGAATGGGGCGGGGCGGTCCTCTACGCGGTGGAGAACGCGCCACCGCACCGCAAGGCGCTGTACGGGTCCTTCCCCCAGGTCGGCGACGGCCTCGGCTTCTTCCTCGCCACCGGCGTCTTCACCCTCGCCTCGCTGCCGGGCCACGACGCGCTGCTCGCCTGGACCTGGCGCATCCCCTTCCTGCTGTCGAGCGTGCTCGTGGTCACCGGCCTGATCATCCGCAGCCGCCTGGAGGAGGCGCCGGAGATCAAGGAGGCGCTGCGCGAGGAGCGGGAGTCGGGCGGGGCCGCCGCCAAGCTGCCCGTGCTCGACGTCGCGCGCGGTTCGTGGCGCACCTGGCTGCTCGCCACGGGGGCCTTCCTCGTCACCGTCGGCGGCTTCTACGTGATCGTCACGTTCATGTCGGCCTACGCTGTGTCCCAGTTGGGCTTCACGGAGGCGCAGACATCGGCCGCGGGGATGTTCGCCTCGGTCGTGGTGATCGTCTTCACCCCGCTCACCGCGCTGTTGGGCGACCGGTTCGGCGTCCGGCGCGTCACGCTCGTCGGGATGGCGGCCCATCTGGTCGTGGCGTTCCCGATGTTCTGGCTCGCCGGATCGCACACCCTCGTGGGCCTGTGGGCGGGCATGGGGCTCGGCATGCTCGCCAGCACCATCGCGTACGCCACCGTGGGCACGATGGTCACCGAGTGGTTCCCGCCGCGCGTGCGCTACACGGGGCTCTCGCTCGGGTACCAGATCGCCGGCCTGATCGGCGGCGGCGCGGTGCCGCCGCTTGCGCAGTGGCTGGCCGGTTCCTCGGGCGCCTCCTGGACGCCCGTGGCGGTCCTGTTCATCGTGATGGCGCTGGTCAGCATGGGCTGCGTGGCCCTCCACCGGCGGATGGCCGCACCGGATTCCGCCGCATCTGAATCCACCGCGTCCGATTCCGCCCCGTCTGGTTCCGCCCCGTCTGGCTCCGCCCCGTCCGTCGCCGACACCGCGCCGCAGGAGATCCGATGACCGACGCCACCGCCGCTCCTGCCGCTCCCGCCGCGAGTGACGCGGGGCGCGCCCATCTCGAGCGGATCGCCCGGCGGGCGGCCGACGCAGCGGTCTCGGCGCCCGCCTGGTCCTCCCCGTACGAGGGGGCGGGCCCCGAGGTGCACACCCGGATCGACGCCGAAGTCGAGGGGCTCGGCGCGGAGTTGCTCGGCCTCGGCCGCGCCCTGCACGCGGACCCCGAGCCGGGCTTCGAGGAGCATCGCGCCGTCGCCCGCGTCGCCGACCTGCTGCGGGCCCACGGCGTCACGGCCCAGGTCGGGGCGCACGGGCTGCCCACCGCGCTGCGGGCGTCGGCCGGTTCGGGCGACGGGCCCACCGTGGCGGTGCTGGCCGAGTACGACGCGCTGCCCGGCATCGGGCACGGCTGCGGGCACCACATCATCTGCGCCGCGGCCGTCGGCGCCTTCCTCGCGCTGGTCCCCGTCCTGGAGCGGACCGGCGGCACGGCGGTGCTGCTCGGCACGCCCGCCGAGGAGAACGGCACGGGCAAGGAACTCCTCGCCCGCGCCGGGGCGTTCGACGGGATCGACGCCGCCGTGATGATCCACCCCTCGTCGGGGCCCGACCTCTCCGACGCGCCCTTCCTCGGGCTTCGCGAGGTGGTCGTCGAGTACACGGGGCTCGCCGCCCACGCCTCCGCCGCCCCGTTCATGGGCCGCAACGCCCTGGACGCGGTGGTCGCCGCCTACCAGGGGGTCGCCGCGCTGCGCCAGCACATCCTCCCGGACGACCGGGTGCACGGCGTGATCACCGACGGCGGCTCGCGCCCCAACGTCGTACCCGAGCGCGCGGCGGCCCATTTCTATCTGCGCGCGGCCACCGTGGAGTCGCTTGCGGAGCTCTCCGACCGGGTCCAACGGATCTTCGAGGGCGCCGCGTCGATGACCGGCACGACCGTCGCCACCCGCTGGGACGACTGCCCGCCCTGCGTCCCCGTCCGGCACAACGACGTCCTCGCGGCGCGTTTCGCCCAGCACCTGACGAGCCGGGGCCGCACGGTGCTGCCCGGCAGCGCCGCACCCGACTCCGCGCTCGGCTCCACGGACCTGGGCAACGTGAGCGTCCGCATCCCGGCCATCCATCCCATGCTGTCCGTCGCCCCGGCCGGAACGGCCCTGCACACCGCCGACTTCGCGGAGTGCGCGCGGGGCGCCGAGGCCGACCGGGCGGTCCTCGACGGCGCGGCGGCGCTGGCCCGCACGGCCGCGGACCACCTCGCGGACGCGGCCCTACGGGCAGCGGTGGAACGGGAGTTCACGGAGGCGGGCGGCGCACTGGACGTCCCGAAGCTGCTGTCCGCCCCGGCGTCCGCCCGACCGCGTCACGCTGCCGGCGTCACGCCACCGGCTTGAACGGGTCGTGGTCCGCCAGGATCTTCTCCAGGCGGGCCTGGTCGACGCGGCTCACGATCTGGCCCGCCTCCTGGCGGTCCCGGATCACCTTGGCCAGCGTGAAGGCCGAGGTCGTGAGGTAAAGGACGGCGATCGCCAGGAACGCGCGGATCCAGCCGCTGACGTCGAGGCTGTAGATGCCGATGGCCGTCGCGGCGAGAGCGACGACGAAGGATGCGACGGCCTGTCCGTAGAAGGCCACGGTGTTCTGCTGCTTGACCGGTGTGTCACTCATGCCGCACAGCATGGAGCGGATGGGGGCCCGCCCCCATCCGCTCCCGTACTCAATCGCGTACTCAGAACGCCGAAACGCCCGTCAGCGCGCGGCCGATGATCAGCTTCTGGATCTGGCTCGTGCCCTCGTAGAGGGTCATGACGCGGGCGTCGCGCAGCAGCTTGCCGACGGGGTACTCGTCGATGTAGCCGTAACCGCCGAAGACCTGGAGGGCGTTGTTCGCCGCGCGGACCGCCGCCTCGGACGCGAACAGCTTCGCCTTCGACGCCGCCGTCGCGAAGTCCTCGCCGCGGTCGATGAGATCGGCGACGCGCCAGGTCAGCAGCCGGGCCGCGTCCACGTCGACGGAGATGTCCGAGATCAGCTCCTGCACCAGCTGGTACGAGGCGATGGACTTGCCGAACTGCTCGCGCTCGCCCGCGTATCCGACGGCCGCGTCGAGGGCGGCCTGGGCGATGCCCACGCACCCTGCGGCCACCGACATCCGGCCCTTGGCGAGCGCGGACATGGCGATCGAGAAGCCCTTGCCCTCCGGGCCCATCATCGCGGAGGCGGGTACGCGGACGTCCTCCAGGACCAGCTCGGCCGTGGTCTGGCCGCGCAGTCCGAGCTTGCCGTGGATGGTGTTGCGGGTCAGGCCCGGGGTGTCGGTCGGGACCAGGAAGGCGGAGATGCCCTTGTGGCCCGGGGTGTCGTTGGTACGGGCGAAGAGGAGAACGACATCGGCCCAGGTGCCGTTGGTGATGAAGATCTTCGTGCCGTTGATCACGTAGTCGTCGCCGTCGCGGACCGCGCGGGTCTGGAGGTCCGCCGGGTTCGAGCCGTGCCCCGGCTCGGTCAGGCCGAAGCAGCCGAGCGCCTCACCGGCCGTCAGCTTCGGGATCCAGTGCCGCTTCTGCTCCTCGTTCGCCCACTGCTGGATCGGCTTGGTGACCAGGCCGAGGGAGACCGAGACGATGCCGCGCACCGACGAGTCCCCGCGCCCCAGCTCCTCCGTGACCAGCGTGTACGCGAGGTGGTCGCCGCCCGAGCCGCCGTACTCCTCGTCGATGGTCAGGCCCAGGAAGCCGACCTCGCCGAGCTTCTTGACGATGCCCCGGTCGACCTCCTCGGACCGGTCCCACGCCACCACGTTCGGCGCGATCTCGCGGTCCACGAAGTCCTTGGCGAGCCGGCGCACCGCCGTCTGCTCCTCGCTCAGCTCCAGGTTCATGGCCACTCCCGCGTGAATCGAATCGTAAGGCAGTTGATTGGCGAGTTAATTAGCACTGCTAGTTTTTGGCTCGCAGCCCTACTATGTGCCGCATGGCCCGACCGCGCAAGCCCCTTCTGAGCAGAGATCGCATCGTCGACGCGGCCCGCACCCTCGTCGACACGGAGGGCCTCGCCGCCGTCTCGACGCGTCGGCTCGCCGCCGAGCTCGGGGTGAGCGGGCCCTCCCTGTACAACCACTTCCGTACGAAGGACCAGATCCTGGAGGCGGTCGCCGACTCGGTGAGCGCGCAGGTCGACCTGTCGATGTTCGAAGCCGACGACGACCGGGACTGGCGCACCGCGCTGCACGACTGGGCCGTCTCCTACCGGGCGGCGCTGCGCGCACACCCGAACATCGTCCCGGTGCTCGCGCAGGGACCCGGCCGCCGCCCTGCCGGACTGCGGCTCGCCGACGCGGTGTTCGGCTCGATGGTCGACGCCGGGTGGCCGCCGCCGCAGGCCACGTCCATCGGCGCGCTCATGCGGTACTTCGTGACGGGATCCGCGCTCGGCTCGTTCGCGGGCGGCTTCCCCGACGACGAGGCGGCGTACGACCCCGCCGACTATCCGCACCTCGGCCAGGCGCACCTGCTCGCCGAGCGGCAGGAGATCGTCGACGACCGGGCCTTCGAGACGGGGCTCACGGCGCTGCTCGACGGGCTCGCGGTGCAGTACGAGCAGGTGGCGGCGGCAGCGTCCACGGACCGCTGACGTTTCGGCGGCCGCCGAAGCGTGCCGGGGTCATCCTTGACGCATGGCCGCCTCGAAGGAACCCGGCGCTCCGCGCCTCGCCGCCCTCGCCTCGCTGATCGCCGACGAGACGCGGGCCGCCTGTCTGCTCGCGCTGCTCGACGGCCGGGCCTGGACGGCGGGCGAGCTGGCCCGGCACGCGGGCGTCGCGGCGTCGACCGCGAGCGAGCACCTCGGCAAGCTCGTCGCCGGCGGGCTGCTCGCCGAGGAGCGGCAGGGCCGCCACCGGTATCTGCGGCTCGCCGACGCGCAGGTCGCGCAGCTCCTGGAGGGCCTCGCCGGGTACGCCGTGCCGGGCGGCGGCGAGCGGCCTCCCACGCTGCGGGCCGCGTCGGCGCGGACCGCGATGGCCCGCGGGCGGACCTGCTACGACCACCTCGCGGGCCGGCTCGGGATCACGGTCACCGATGCGATGGTCGGGCGGGGGCTGCTGCGGGCCGACGCCGAACCCGGCGGATCGGGCGGATCCGGCGACTCCCCCGCCCCCTCCACCTTCACGCTCACCGACGCCGGGCACGGCTGGTTCCGGGCGCTCGGGGCGCCGCTGGAGCCCGGCTCGCGGCGACCGTTGACGCGCGGCTGCCTCGACTGGACGGAGCGCCGTCTCCACCTCGCCGGACGGGCGGGCGCCACGCTGTGCGCCCACGCCTTCGAGGCGGGCTGGGTCGAGCGGGTCGGCTCCGAGCGGGCGGTGCGGGTGACCGGGGCCGGGGAGCGGGCACTGCGGGCGGAGCTGGGAGTGCCCGCGCTGCGCTGAGCGGGCCCCGTGGCGCGTTCCCGCCCCCGGCCAGGCCCTTCCCCGGAAGTAGCTGTAACGTACATTCGCCGGGCCGGGAAACATCTTCGTAACACGGGAGCGGCGCATGGCGCAGACGGCGGATGCCGCGATTCACCAGGAAATCGGGCAGAGTTGGGCGACCGGTTGTAGACAGTTCGCGCTGCGCGTGCTGCGCGGGATCGGGCAGGTGACGTTCCTGCCGCGCGCGCTCACCGGCGCGCTGTTCGCCGCGGCCCTGTTCTCCGCCGGATGGGAGTACGGGCTCTACGGGGTCGGGGGCGCGGCCGTCGGCACGCTGGTCGCGGCGCTGCTCGGCGTGGAGAAGGAGCGGCTCACGCAAGGCATGGAGGGCTTCAACGCCTGCCTCGTGGGCGTGAGTTGTGCCGTCTTCCTCAACCCCGACCAGCTGTCCTCGGTGCTCGTCGCCCTGCTCGGCTGCGCCGCCGCCACCGTGGCCACCGCCGCCGCGGGGCGGGCCCTCGGTGCGTGGGGGCTGCCCGCCCTGACGCTGCCGTTCTGCCTCGTGGCGAGCGTCATCACGCTGGCCGCGCCCGGGTTCGCGCGGGTGTGGACCGGCGGGGGCGGCATCGCCGCGTTCCCGCAGGCGGTGTCCGGGGCCAGGACGGGACTCCAACTCGACGATGCCGTACGGGGGTTCCTCGCCGGATTCGGCCAGATCTTCCTGATGCCGCAGTGGTACGCGGGGGCGCTGGTGCTCGCCGGGCTGCTGGTGGCCGGGCCGCGGGTCGCGGGTGTGGCCTGCCTCGGGAACGTCGCGGGCATGGCGACCGCGTGGGCCCTCGGTGAACCCGCCGCGCAGCTGGCCGACGGTACGTCCGCGTACAACGCGGTGCTGGTCGCGCTCGCACTGTGCGGGGTGTTCCTCGAGGCCACTCGGCGTACGGTGCCGTATGCCGTGGCGGGGGCGGTCGCCGCGACGGTGTGCGCCCCGGCGTTCGGGGCGCTGGCGGCGCCGGTGGGCGGCCACATGTTCACGTGGCCGTTCGCACTGACGACGTTGGTGTTCCTGGTGGCGGCGAGGTCGTTCCCTCGGTTGACCAGCTCACGCCCCTGCGCCGGTTGAGCGATTCAAGCCCCGCCGTCGGACGAGAGGCAGCGGGGTCCGGGGCGGAGCCCCGATCTTTCAGGCCGACTCGAGAGCCGCGACGTCCAGTTTGCCCATTTTCATCATCGCGGCCAGCACCCTCGCGGAACGCTCCTCGTCCGGGTCGGCGAGGAGCTCGACGAGCCGGCGCGGCACGATCTGCCAGGACAGCCCGAACTTGTCCTTGCACCAGCCGCACGGCCCGCCCTCGCCGCCGTCCGCCGTGATCCGCTCCCACAGCCGGTCGACCTCGGCCTGGTCGGCGCAGTCGACGGAGAACGACACCGCTTCGTTGAACTTGAACTCGGGGCCGCCGTTGAGCGCCTGGTACTCGGTGCCCGCGAGCCGGAACTCCATGGTGAGGACGGAGCCGGGCACGCCGGGCCCCTCCTTGCCCCAGCGCTGGACCTCCAGGATCTCGGAGTCGGAGCCGGGGAAGAGCGACATGTAGAAGTCGACGGCCTCTTCGGCGTTGCCGTCGAACCACAGACAAGGGCGGATCTTCTGAGCGGTGGCGGGCATGGTGGGCCTCCTGGTTCCCGAACCGGCGCGGTGCCGGCCTGTATCAGGCTTCTCCTCCTACAGACCGGCCGCCAGCCGGGAACTCATCGGCCGCGGCACCGCCGAAATCACGGCATCGCCAAGACCGCACCACCGCTAGAACACGACGAGCGCCCGGCCGCCCTTGCCCGCCACCATGTTGTCGAACGCCGCCGGGATCCCGTCCAGCGCGATCCGCTCGGTCACCAGCGTGCCCAGGTCGAGGCGGCCCTCGCGGATGTGCTCGGCGAGCACCGGGAGGTCCTGCGCCGGGTCGCAGTTGCCGTAGACGCAGCCGGACAGCGTGCGGCCCCAGTGGAAGATCTCCAGGGCGTTGAAGGTGACCTGCTGGTCCTTGCCGCCGATGCCGACGACGGTGGTGCGGCCGCCGCGCCGGGTGGACTCCCAGGCGGTACGGATCGTGACGGCGCGGCCGACGCACTCCACCGCCACGTCCACGCCCTGCTTGTCCGTGAGCCCCCGGATCTCGCGCGCGGTCGTCTCGGAGGCGACCACGTAGTCCGTGGCGCCCGCCGCGCGCGCCAGCGCCTCCTTCTCCGGGGAGACGTCGACCGCGATGATCTTCGAGGCGCCCGCGATGCGCGCGGCCTGGAGCGTGGCGAGGCCGACGCCGCCGACGCCGTACACCGCGACGGTCTCCCCCTCCCGTACGCGGGCGGAGTGGTGCACGGCGCCGTAGCCGGTGAGCACGGCGCAGCCGAGCAGGGCCGCGTCGATGAGCGGGACGCCGTCCGGCACCGGCAGGACGCAGTTCGCGGCGACGACCGTCTCCTCGGCGAACGCGGCGACGTTCAGGCCGGGGTGCAGGTCGCTGCCGTCGGACGCGCGCTTCGCGTGGATGTTGGCGGCGCCCGTGAGCGCGTTGGCGCACAGCCACACCTCGCCGAGCGCGCAGGCGTGACAGCTGCCGCAGGAGGGCGCCCAGTTGAGGACGACGCCGTCACCGGGGGCCACGTGCGTGACGCCGTCGCCGACGGAGACGACGGTGCCCGCGCCCTCGTGGCCGAGGACCGCGGGGACCGGGAGCCGCATGGTGCCGTTGGTCAGGGACAGGTCGGAGTGGCAGACACCGGCGGCGGCCAGCCTGACCCGGACCTGGCCGGGCCCCGGTTCGGGCAGGTCGATGTCGGCGATCTCCAGCGGGGAGCCGACGGCGGGCAGTACAGCGGCGCGGACCATGATGGGCACAACTCCCTGAGCGAGTGCGGGGTGTCACGTACGTGCCGAGCCAAACTAGCGTCGCTAGTTTCTCGGGTCCAGTGTGCGCCGGACACGAGGTCAGTGCCGCTGGTGATCCTTCTCGCGTCGACGGAGCCTGGGCGCCCATGCCCTCCCCTGCGCGGGACGGCCTCCGGAGCCGCCCCTGACCCCGAGACCCGCCGCCACGAACAGCAGCCCGCCCAGCATCACGAACGGCGCCGCCGTCCCCGCCACGCCCGCGATCAGGCCCGCCGACGCGGGCGCCGCGACCTGGCCGAGGCGGTTGCCGGTCAGCCGGAGGGCGAGCGCGGTGGAACGGGCCTCGGCGGGGGCGGCCTGGACGACCGTGGTCATGGAGAGCGGCTGACCCACCCCGAGGCAGAAGCCGAGCACGATCAGCATCGCGCCGAGCGCCCACACCGGCACGGGCAGCGCGATGCCCGCGCACAGCACCGCCGCGAGCAGACACGTGGTGGCGATCAGGGCCGTCCTGCCGAGCCAGTTGATGAGCGGGGTCATCACGAGGCGGCAGGCGACCGTCGCGCCCGCGCGCAGGCTCAGCAGCACGCCGACCACGGACGGCGCGATCCCCCGGTGCTCGCCGACGACCGGCAGGTACGCCGTGAGGATGTCGGTGGCCGACAGGACGGCGAGGCTGATGAAGATGCCGCCGGGCACGCCTCGGGTGCGCAGGATGCGGTGCACGGGGACCCTGGAGGTCTCCTTCGTGCGCGAACCCGGCTGCGTACGACGGGACTCGATGCGCCACAGGGACGTCACGGCCAGCGCGCAGACGCCCGCCGACACGAGGAGCGCGAGCGCGCTCGTGCCCACCATGTCCTGGCCGTCGATCAGGGCACCGGCGGCGATCGGCCCGACGAGCTGGCCGAGGGAGGCGCCGATGGTGAAGTGGCCGAAGTTGCGGTCCTGGTCCTCGGGCGCGGACTGCCGGGCCACGATCGACTGGGCGCCGATGACGAAGCACAGATGCCCGAGCCCCATGACACCGCTCCAAGCGGCCATCGCCACAAGGGAGTTCGCGAGTCCGCTCAGCGCGCAGCCGCCCGCGATGAGGACGACGCCCACCGGGAGCAGCGGCGCGCACCGGCCGTGGTCCGTGCGCCGCCCGAGCGGCACGGCGGCGAACAGCGGGAGCAGCGCGTAGACCCCCGCGATGACGCCGACGGCACGCTCGTCGGCGCCGAGCGCGAGGGCCCGGTAGGAGACCGCGGGCCGCGCCATCGACACCGCCCCCTGCGCGAAGCTGAAGGCGATGACGAGACGGAGCAGCCAGGCACGAGTCGTACGGTCACGGCTCATGAGGTCACGGGATTCATCGGGTCACACGATTCCGAACAGCAGACCGGCGCCGAGGACGACCAGCGCGGTCAACGCCGCCCATTTCACGGTGAACTTGGTGTGGTCGCCGAACTCGACCTTAGCCATGCCCACGAGCACGTAGACCGCCGGGACCAGCGGGCTCGACATGTGCAGCGGCTGTCCGGCGAGCGAGGCGCGGGCGATCTCGAGGGTCGAGACACCGTGCGCGTTCCCGGCCTCGGCGAGCACCGGCAGGATGCCGAAGTAGAAGCCGTCGTTGGACATGAAGTACGTGAACGGGATGGACAGCACGCCGGTGACGAGTGCCATGTGCGGGCCCATCCAGTCGGGGATGCCGCCCACGACCCACTTCGCCATGTGGTCGACCATCCCGGTGCCCTGGAGCACGCCCGTGAAGACGGCGGCGGCGAAGACCATGCCCGCGACGTTGAGGACGTTCTCGGCGTGCGCGCCGATCCGGGCCTTCTGGTCGGCCATGTGCGGGTAGTTGACCGAGAGCGCGAGCGCGGCGCCGAGCATGAAGAGCACCGGGATCGGCAGCAGCTCCATGATCATGGAGGCCAGGAGCACCACCGTGAGCAGGGCGTTGAACCAGTAGAGCTTGGGGCGCAGGGTGGCCCGGTTCGGGTCGAGCCCGGAGAACGTCTCGCCTTCCTCGTTCTCGTACGAGGGGGTGGCGGCGGAACCGCCGCCGGTACCCGCACCGGTCCCCTTGCCGCCGCTCCCGGCACCGACGAGCACCTTCTCCTCGACGGTCTCGGTGACCGCGAGGTCCTCGTCCAGGGAGAGATAGCCGAGCCGCTTGCGCTCGCGGCGACCGAGCACGTACGAGAGGGCGAACACGAAGAGCAGCCCCACGCCGAGCGCCGGGATCATCGGCACGAAGATGTCGCTGGCATCCACCTTCAGCGCGGTCGCGGCGCGGGCCGTCGGGCCGCCCCAGGGCAGCGTGTTCATCACGCCGTTGGCGGTCGCGGCGACACCCGTCATCACGACGAGGCTCATCTTCAGGCGCTTGTACAGCGGGTACATCGCCGAGACGGTGATCATGAAGGTGGTGGAGCCGTCGCCGTCGAGCGAGACGATCGCGGCGAGCACGGCGGTGCCGACGACGATGCGGACGGGGTCGGCCTTCGCGAACTTCAGGATGCCGCGCACGATCGGGTCGAAGAGGCCGACGTCGATCATCACGCCGAAGTAGACGATCGCGAACATCAGCATGGCGGCGGTCGGCGCCAGGTCACCGATGCCGGCGATCACGTAGTCGCCCAGACTGGCGCCCTTGCCCACCAGTACGCAGAACAGCGCCGGTATGAGCACGAGCGCCGCGATGGGCGACACCTTTTTCATCATGATCAGCACCAGGAAGGTGGCGATCATGCCGAAACCGAGGATGGTCAGCATGGGGAGGGGCCCTCTCACGTCTACGTTCGCCTTCGAACAGCCGCCGTGGGGGAGGCAGCCAGCGAGACGCTAGGTGGGCCGAACAAGCGTTAACAAGATGTTGACACGCGAGCAATAAGCGCAAAACTCCAGGTCACGAGCGGTTCACCCGCGTGCTGTGCGCGAACGGCGTCAGTCGAGCACGCGCGCCAGGTACGCCCGCAGCAGCTCGCGCACCTCCCCGATCACCGCCGCGTCCCCGCGCTCCGGGTCGATCCGGAACGCGAGTCGTACCAGGGCGTCGGCGGATTCGACGGCGACCAGGAACGCGCGGCGCAGCGCGGGGTCCGGGGTGCGGCCGAGGCGTGGGGCGAGGAGGTCGGTGAGGGTGTCGGCGACGCGGTGGTTGGGGTCGGCGTCCGGGGCGCCCACGGGGAGCTGGGTGCCGAAGTCGACCAGGGAGAAGCCCGGCGCCGTGCGCTTCATCGCGAGGTACTCGTCGAGCACCGCGTCCATCGCGGCCCGCCAGTCGCCGGCGGGGACGTCCCTGAGGCGCGCGGTGACCCGCCGCACGTACCGGTCGAGATTGCGCTCGGCCAGCGCCTCGACCAGGGCCCGCTTGTTGCCGAAGAAGCGGTAGACCGAGCCGATGGGGACCTCGGCGCGGTGCGCGACGGCGCGGGTGCTCAGCTCGTCGTATCCCGTCTCGTCGAGAAGTTCGGCGCAGGCGTCGAGTATCCGGGTCAGACGCTCGGCGCTGCGCCGCTGAACGGGCTTGCGGCGCAAGGGCGTTGGATGGGCCATGAAGGCCAGACTACGGTGACGCGGTCAGGTCCGCGGTGGCCTCGACGGGCTTGTCCGCGACCGCCCACACCGTGTGGTCGTCGGCGTAGAGGCGGGCGGTGAGGTGGTGGGTGCCGCGGTGCAGGCGGGTGCCGGGCAGGCGGTAGTCGACGGCGCGCAGCCGGGCGAGGCAGCGGCCGTCCAGGTAGAGCCGGGCGTAGCCGCGGCGCTCGACGGCCCGGGCCGGGGTGCCGTGGGGGCTGAGGCGGAAGCGGCGTACCCAGATGCGGACGTCCCAGCCGCCCGCGGGGCCCGTCCGCGGCTTCACGATCAGGCCGATCTCGGGTGCGCCCTCGGCGGGGACCCGGCGGTAGTGATGGCCCTCGGCGTCGGTGCGCGAGAGAACCTCCCCGGCCTGCCGCTGTCCGTCGCCGCCGGACCCGCAGCCCACGGCGCCCGCGAGCAGGACGCAGGTCAGCAGCGCCGCGGCGGCCGCGCGCAGGGCAGGAAGGCTGGGCATGTTGGGGACGGTAGAGGACCGGTGACGTCCGGCGGATCCCTCGCGGGGAGGACGCTCGCGGGCCTCCCCTCGGCCGCTGGTACCGCCGCGCGTCAGCCATACGACGGACGGTGATGGTCTTGCGCCGGCCACCCGCGAATCCTACGGTGAAGCATAGGAATCATTGACCAGGGAGCGATGATGAGCGGGGACGTACGCAAGACCGCCGAGGGGCTGACCTACCTCACCGGCTTCGGGAACGAGCACGGGTCCGAGGCCGTGCCCGGGGCCCTGCCCGAGGGGCGCAACTCGCCGCAGCGCGCGCCGCTCGGCCTGTACGCGGAGCAGCTCAGCGGCACCGCGTTCACCGAGCCGCGGGCGCACAACCGCCGCTCGTGGCTGTACCGGATCCGCCCGTCGGCGGCGCACCCGGAGTTCAGCCGTGTCGACAACGGCGGGGTGCGCACGGCCCCGTTCACCGAGACCGTTCCCGATCCCAACCGCCGTCGCTGGAACCCGCTGCCCGAGCCCGCGCCCGGCACTGACTGGCTGGCCGGCCTGTGGACGCTGGGCGGCAACGGCGACGCGACGCAGCGCACCGGCCTGGCCGTGCACCTGTACCACGCCAACTCCCCCATGAACGACCGGGTGTTCAGCGATGCGGACGGTGAGCTGCTGATCGTTCCGGAGCGCGGCGGGCTGCTGCTGCGCACGGAATTCGGGGTGCTCGCCGCCGAACCGGGCGAGGTCGCGCTGATCCCGCGCGGCGTGCGCTTCCGGGTCGAGCTGCTCGACGCTGTGTCCGATGGCGGGCAGAGCCCGACCGCGCGCGGGTACGTGTGCGAGAACTACGGCGCCCCGTTCCAGCTGCCCGACCTCGGGCCGATCGGCGCCAACGGCCTGGCGAACGCGCGGGACTTCAGGGCGCCGGTCGCCGCGTACGAGGACGACGACCGCCCTGTGGAGGTCGTCAACAAGTTCTGCGGCAACCTCTGGTCCGCGACGTACGACCACTCCCCGCTCGATGTCGTCGCCTGGCACGGCAACCACGTCCCGTACGTGTACGACCTGCGCCGCTTCAACGTCATCGGGACGATCTCGTACGACCACCCGGACCCGTCGATCTTCACGGTGCTCACGTCACCCTCCGACACCCCGGGTCTCGCGGGCGTCGACTTCGTCGTGTTCGCGCCGCGCTGGCTGGTGGGCGAGGACACGTTCCGGCCGCCGTACTTCCACCGGAACGTGATGAGCGAGTACATGGGGCTCATCGAGGGCGCGTACGACGCGAAGGCCGAGGGCTTCGTGCCGGGCGGCGGCTCGCTGCACAACATGATGTCGGCGCACGGGCCCGACCGGGACACGTTCGACAAGGCGAGCGCCGCCGAGCTCAAGCCGCAGAAGGTCGACGACGGCCTGGCCTTCATGTTCGAGACGCGCTGGCCCGTCACCCTCGCCCCGCAGGCCTCGACAGCCGGGCACCTTCAGCGCGACTACGACGACGTATGGCGTGGCCTGGAGCGCCACTTCCGCGGGTAGCTGCCATGGCCGCCGCATTGCACCATTCCCCCGACGACCGGTACGGATAACCCGTGACGTCATTCGCCCCGGACTCGATCGTCCTGAACCGCAAATTGCCGCTCTGGTATCAGGTGTCGCAGTCCCTGCGCGCCTCGATACTCGGAAGATCGCCCCAGGACCCGCTGCGCCTGCCCACCGAGGAGCAACTCGCGGGGCACTACGGGGTCTCCGTGCTCACCATGCGACAGGCGCTGAAGGAGCTGGAGGACGAGGGACTCATCACGCGGCACCGGCGCCGCGGCACGTTCATCGAGCCGGATGCCCAGCAGGGCGCGCCGGTGCGCCTGTTGGGCTCGGTCGACGCGATCGTCGCGCAGCAGTCCGGCATGACGACGCGGCTGCTCGACCACGGCACGGTGCCGGTCCCCGTCGCCTTCGCCGAGCACTTCCCGGGGGCCGGGGCCGTCCCCACGTACCACCGGCTGCGCTTCGACGAGAAGACCGGCGAGCCGACGAACCACGCCCGCAACTACCTCCGTCCGGACCTCGGCGACCGCGTCGACCTCGCGGACCTGGAACGGTGGCCGATGACGAAGGTGCTGCGGGACGTGGTCGGCGTGCGGATCAGCCGGATCACGGACTCGGTGCAGGCGCGGCTCGCGGATCCCGAGACGGCGCGGCTCCTCGAAGTGCCGCTGCTCAGTCCGATCCTGCATTACACGGGTGTCACGTACGACGAGGAGGGCAGGGTGTTGGATGTGGCGGTGATCCATTACCGGGGGGACCGGTTCTCGTTCACGGTGACGTTGGACGCGGATTGAGCAGGTTCAGCCCCGCCGGCGTTTGAGGCGCGGGGTCCGGGGCGGAGCCCCGCGTCCGCAACACCGTTGCCGCGAAAAGGGGGAGACGTACCATGCCGGTCGTGACGAACGACCCGCTCACCGAGGCCATCGGACTCGCGGACCTCATGCCCTGGTCCGTCGCGCCCCTGCGCCTGGGACGCGGCTGGCCGGTCGCGCCGGACGCCGCGTCCCTGAAGGCCCGTTGGAACGCCTTCGTGCGCGCAGGACAGGACGAGCGCGAGGGGCTCCTCGAACCCTCACGCGCCCGTACCCTGCACACCGCCGCCGCCCAGCTCCCCGGCCAACGCACCGGCACCGAGCCGCTCGCGCACGCGGAAGGGCCCTGCCCGGACCCCGTACCGCTGCTGCACGGCCCGTTCGACGAGCAGTGGCTCATCCCCGACCAGCGGCTGCTCGACGCGGCCCGGCCGGAGCTGTGGCGGGTCATGGACGAGCGGCAACTGTTCCTGGTCGAGCAGGGGCACGTGCCCGGCGCCGGCGGCCCCGCGCTGCTCGCGTCCGCCGTGCTCCCGGAGGGCCGCTCCCCCGCCGGCCGGCCCGGCCGCATCCGCCCGCTCTACCGCCGCCCCGGCGGCGTGGAACCGAACGTGGCGCCGGGCCTGCTCACCCACCTCTCCGGCGCGTACGACCGAGAGGTGACGGCGGCCGATCTGTTCGCGTGGATCCTGGTGGCGGGCGCCCGCGACGGCTCCCCCGACATCCGCGTGCCGCTGCCGGACGACGCGGACGTGTGGGTGCGCGGGGTCGAACTCGGGCGCCGCGTCCTGTGGTTGGAGCGGCGTGGGGCGGACGGCGACCGGCCGAAACTTCCCGGCGGCCGCCGCCCGTACGTGCGCGCCCCGCTGCCGTCCCGGCCCACGGAGGTCCTCTACGACCGCGAGGAGGAGGCCCTGGTCGTCGGCGACGGGCGCATCTCCCCGGTACCGGCGGCGGCCTGGGACTTCCAGGTCAGCGGGGTCGGGGTCCTGGAGCAGTGGTTCGCGCGCCGCACCGCACCCGCCGAACCCGGCACCCTCGCGGCCCTGCGCCCGTCGACCTGGCCGCAGCCGTGGACGTCACAACTCCTGGAACTCATCACGGTCCTGACGCTCCTCGCGGAACTCGGGCCGCAGCAGGACGAGTTGCGCGAGGCCGCCCTCGCGGACCCGCTCACGACGAAGGACCTGGAACGGGCCCGCGTGCTGCCCGTCCCGGACCCCGCCCGCCATCCGGCCACCGTCCTGGACCACCAAGAAGAGGGCCCGGGCGGCCAGTTCGCGATCCTGTGAACCCGCCCACTGTCAGCGCGGCGGCTCATCCGCCGCGAACCCCTCCAACGTCCGCCGCAGCGCCCGCTCGAACACCGCCTCCAGGTCGATCGGGCCCGCGTCCTCGGCGAACGACGCCGCGAGGCGCGGGTACCGGCCCGAGGCCACCTGCCCGCCCAAGTAGGCGATCCGCACCGCCTGTTCCTGCTCGGCGCTCCACGGCAGGGAGCGGGTCCGCTCGGCCGTCGCGATCTCGTTGGCGACGTACGTCGTGACCACGCTCGTCACCGCCGCGACCAGCTCCATCTTCGTGCCGTACGGCAGGTCGAGCGGGTCGAGGCAGGTCAGGCAGTACTCCAGGTACGCGAGCGCGTTCGGGCTGAAGCCGTAGACCGGTGACATCAGCCCCGGCAGCCACGGATGCCGGTGCATCAGCGCCCGCGACTGCCGGGCGAGGCCGAGGATGTCCGCCCGCCAGTCGCCGCTCGGCTCGGCGAACTCGTACTCGGCGCTGACGGCGTCGACCATCAGCTCGTACAGGTCCTCCTTGCGCGGCACGTAGTTGTACAGCGACATCGTGCCCATGCCCAGCTCGCCGGCGATCTTCCGCATGGACACCGCGTCGATGCCCTCGGCGTCGGCGACGCGCACCGCCGTCGCCGCGATATCGGCCCTGCTGTGCGCGGGCCTCGGCCCCCGCCCGGCGCGCTCGGGGCGCGCCCAGATCACTTCGGGTTCGGCCGCTCGGCCCGCCATTGATCATCACCTCGCGCACCATCCTAGTTACGTACACCGTACGTAGTGCGCTACGGTGATCCCATGACTTCTACGTACGCTGTACTTAGTGAAGGTCTGGAAAAGCGCTTCGGCAAAGGGCCGAAGGCCGTGCACGCCGTGCGCGGACTGGATCTGGCGGTGCGCGAGGGCACGGTGTGCGGTCTGCTCGGGCCGAACGGAGCCGGCAAGACGACCGCCGTCCGACTGCTCACGACCCTGCTCCGCCCCGACGCGGGCACCGCGCGTGTCGCCGGGCACGACATCACCGCGGACCCGCACGCCGTGCGCCGCCGCATCGGCGTCACCGGCCAGTACGCGTCGGTCGACGGGGACCTCACGGGCCGCGAGAACCTCCGCCTGTTCGCCCGCCTGCTGCGCGCGCCGGGCGCCCGGGTCCGCGCCGACGAGCTGATCGAGCGCTTCGAGCTGACCGACGCCGCCGACCGCACGGCCCGTACGTACTCCGGGGGCATGCGCCGCCGTCTCGACCTGGCCGCGAGCCTGATCACCCGCCCCGCCGTGCTCTTCCTCGACGAGCCGACCACCGGCCTCGACCCGCACAGCAGGAACGGCATCTGGGAGGCCGTGCGCGAGCTGTCCCGCGAGGGCACGACCGTCGTCCTGACCACGCAGTACCTGGAGGAGGCCGACCAGCTCGCCGATGACATCGTGCTGATCGACGAGGGCCGCGCCGCCCACTCGGGCACGCCCGCCGAACTCAAGGCACAGATCGGCCACTACGCGGAGGTCGTCGTGGCCGAGGAGGCGGGCGAGCAGGCGCTGCACGCGGCCGCTGTCGTCCTCGACCAACTCACCGGCGCCCGGCCCCGGTTGGACGCGGAGCGCCGCACCGTGGGCGCCGTCGTTCTCGATCCCGCCGTCACGCTCCCCCGCGTCGTGCGTGAACTCGACGCGTCCGGCGTCCCGTTGCTCGACGCGACGCTGCGCCCGCCCACGCTCGACGAGGTGTTCCTGCGCCTCACCGTCACCGGTCACCAGGCCCAGGAGGTCGCCGCATGAGTACCGCCATCCTCTACGACGGCACAGCCATGCTCGGCCGGCACCTCCAGCGCGTCCGGCACGCCCCGGCCATCCTGCTCATGACGCAGACCATGCCGATCGTGTTCCTGCTGTTCTTCGGCTACGTCTTCGGCTCCGCGCTCGCCATGCCGGGCTCGGACTACCGGGCGTTCCTGGTGCCGGGCATGCTCGTGGCGACCGCGGCCAACGGGATCATGACCGGGATGTTCGGCGCCGCCCAGGACTCGCACCGGGGCGTGATGGACCGCTTCCGTACGCTGCCGATGAGCCGGGCCGCCGTGCCGCTCGGGCAGGCCGTCGCCGATCTGCTGACGACGGCGGTCGGCCTGGTGCCGCTCGTGCTCGTGGGGCTCGCGATGGGCTGGCGGATCGAGGGCGGGCCGCCCGCGGCGTTCGGCGCGTTCGGGCTGCTCCTGCTCTTCCGGTTCGCCGCGACGTGGGTCGGGATCCTGCTCGGGCTCGCGTCGCAGAGCGAGGAGGCGGCGGGACAGTTGGGCGGCGCCACGTTCATGCTGCCGCTGCTGTCGAACGCGTACATCCCGACCGACGGGATGCCCGGCTGGGTGCGCACCCTCGCCGAGTGGAACCCGATCAGCGCGGTGGCCACGGCCGTGCGCGAACTGTTCGGCAACGCGCCGGTGCCGCACGGCGCGGCCTGGCCCGTGGCGCATCCGGTGGCGGGCTCGCTGGCGTGGTGCGCGGTGCTGCTCGCGGTGTGCGTGCCGCTCGCCGTCCGCCGCTACGCGCGCGGCGGACGGTGAACAGCCGCCCGTTACGGGCTACTTCTGGGGTTCAAGCGCCGGTCCGAGCGAGGAGAACTTCTCCTGGGACACGACCCGCTTCGGCGGCCAGGTGATGTTGTTCGGCGGCCACTTCTGCCCGGTCTTCTTCAGGAACCACGCCGGCGGCTCGTACATGGGCGGCTCATAGCCGTCCGGGATCGCCGTCTTCCACTCGACGTCCTTGGTGCGGTCCTTGAACTCGTCCTTGATCGCCTTGAGCCGCTCCGGCTGGGTGATCAGGTCGACCGCCGTGGCCGCCAGATACTTCGCGGCGGCGAGCACGGCCGCCTGCCCGGGGGCCGCGGCGGCGCAGGCCGCGGTGGACCAGGTGTGCATCTTCGTGCCGATGGGGGCGAGCGCCGAACCCATCGACACGGTCGGCACGTTCCAGCTGATGTCGGCGACGTCGGTCGAGCCGCCGCCGAGGAACACCGGGTCGGGCGGCTTGAGTTCGCCGACCTTGTCGTGCATCCCGGCCTCGGGAAGCCCGAGCGACTTCTGCAGATCCTTCGCCAACTGGTGTGCCTCGGCGCTGAATTTCGGCGGGCCGATCTGCCGCATGTTGTCGTGCAGCAGCTCCGCGAAGGACTTGGAGGGCAGCTGGTTCCAGCAGGCGGAGGTGATCCGGTGCCGCACCGTGGTCTGCGAGGCCTTGGCCGCGGCCTCGGAGATCGCGATCACCTTGTCGAGCAGCACCTGGACGCGGGCGGTGCTGCCCTCGCGCACGTAGTAGCTGATCTCGGCGATCTCCGGCGTGACGTTCGGGATGTCGCCGCCGTTGTTGATCACCCAGTGCAGCCGGGCGGAGGGCGCCATGTTCTCCTCGCGCAGGAACTCCGACATGGTCGCCATCATCACGGCGGCGTCGAGCGCGGACTTGTTCCCGAGCGGGGTGCCGCCGTGTCCGGCGACGCCGAGGAACGTGAAGGTCACGGCGGTCATGGCGTTGCTGGTGCCCCAGCCGGTGGCGTTGGCGGTGGAGGGGTGCCAGTCGAGGAAGGCGTCAAGACCCTCGTACACGCCCTTGCTGACCGCGTACGTCTTGCCGATCAGGGTCTCCTCGGCGGTGGAGCCGAAGAATTTCACGGTGACGGGGAGCTTGTGCTGCTTGGCGGCCTGCGCGACCGCCGCCGCCGCGGCTGCGGCCGCCGTGCCGAGCGCGCTGTGCCCGCAGCCGTGTCCCGGGCCGTAGCTCGGGGCGAAGGGGTCGTGGATGTACTCGCGCGGGTCGTGGTGTCCGACGCCCTTGTTCTGCGAAAGGCCCGGCAGCGCGTCGTACTCGCCGCTGAACCCGAGCACCGGGCCGCCGCTGCCGTAGGAGTAGGTCGCGGTGAACGCGGTCGGGAAGCCGGCCGTCCCGAACTTCACGTCGAATCCGGCCCGTTCGAGGAAACCGGCCTCGGCGAGCGAGGAGTTCCACTCGCGCAGCGACAGCTCGGCGTGCTCCCAGATCTCCTCGTTCAGGCCCGTGATGCGGGAGCTGTTGGCGCCGATCCAGCCGAGGGCGGCGGACTTGGCGGGGCTGTCCTCCGCGAGGCCCTCGGGCGCCTTGTATTCGAGCGGGGCCGCGTCCGCGGCGTCCGCCGCGGCGGCCATCGCCGGGTCCGCCTGGGCGGTCATCGCGGCGGTGGTCACTCCGGCGGCGCCGAGCATCTGCATGATGCGGCGTCTGCTGATCTGCGGGCCGGGCGTGGACTCGGGCATCTCGTGCTCGTGGTGGTCGTGCAGGTCACACACGCGTACCTCCCGGGGGTGAGGTGGGTGTAGCTGTAACTGCCATCGACGATCACGCGCCACACTGGCCCCTGGAGGTTGCCCCGTCAACATCTGTGCGTGACAAGGGCGTTACGCGATGTGCGGACCAGCGGGCACGACAAAGGCCCGCATCGTCCTCTCTGCCGGAGTGTCCGCCGCGTGCCGTGGGGATGACGGTCGCTGTGATGCGCGGCGATGCACCGGACGGCGCGGAGGCGCGATACGGGCCTTGTCTCTTGCTTGAGCGGCCGCTGTCTAGTGGCCGCCGAACAGCGAGCGGCGAAGCCGCCGCAGTGGCGCGAAGAGCGAGACCCTCCGCATCCGTGCGCGGCTGCCGCTGCGCTCGTGCGCCGTGTCACGCGTGGTCAGCTCGCGCATCAGTGACGTCGCCTCCACCGTCTCGCGCTGCGGGACGGCAGGGCCGCCGAGCACCGAGAGATGGCGGTCGAGGCGCGAACTGGTCGCACTGTTCCCGCAGGTGATCGCAGGCACTCGCGGCCTGCTGCGCACTGTTATCTGTTCCATGTCACTCCCCACCCGTACGAGGGCACCCGGCCCGGGCAGGTTAACCCTATCGCCCCAGCGCGACACTCGTGTATCCCGGTCGCAGTATTCACCTCCCTCGTAAGGGGGTTGACGGTTCGAAAGCGATCACTCTCCGAATCCGACCGATTCCAGGGCGAGTTGGACAAGTGGGGCTTCTGTGGGGCGCTCAGAACCGCCGTCCGGCTCCGTCGTGACAGCGAGTGAGGAGGCGTCCGGAGTCAAGCCGGAGGCCACCACCGGCGTGTCGGAGCCGTCCTCGGGCAGCACACCGAGGGAGCGCGGCGGCGCCGACGGCTCCATCAGCCACAACTGGTGGACCTTGCCGCGGGGCGGCGCCTGGAGACCTGTGACAGTGATCACCGCGCTGCCCCGCTCCGGCGACGCGACGACATTCAGCCCGTCCGCGCGGACCGCACTGGCGTCCGGAGCCGCGAGCACCGCCGCCACCTCGCGCGCGGCGGCGCGCTGCTCGTCGAGCCGGTCCGAGGTGCGCTCCAGCTGCACGGCGAAGAGCGCGGCCACGGTGAGCGCGCCCGCCCCCGTGGCCACGCCGAGCGGCACGAGGAGCCCACGCGCGCGTGGCGCGGTGCGGGGTCCGTCCGCCGCGGGGGCCTGGGGCGCGGGCACCTGGGCCGTGAGCTGTACGGCGGCCAGCACCCGTTCGCGCAGTTCGGCGGGCGGGGCCACGGAGGCCGAGCAGGCGAGCCGCACCGAGCTCTCCGTCAGCGCGCGCACCTCGTCGGCGCAGGAGTCGCAGCGCGTCAAGTGCCGCTCGAACCGGGCCCGTTCGCGGTCCTCCAGGGCGTCAAGGGCGTAGGGCGCGGCGAGGGCGTGGACACGCGGCCCCCACGGGACGCGGTGCCTCTTCGGAGCCCTGTCGTTCCTCGGGCCCCTGTCGTTCCTTGGGGCCCTGTCGTTCATCGGTGGCCTGTCGTTCATGCGGCCCTACCTTCTTGAGTGCGTCCCAGTAGGTCGCGACCCTGGGACTGCGCGGGTGGGGCAGGGATGGTTTTCATGCTGGCTGCCCTTGATGGCTCGGGACGCTGATCCCCCTGCCCCGCCACTTCTTCCGGACTGCTGATTAGGCTCTGCGGACCATCGCTTGGTAGGGCGAGGACAGGCGGAAGGAGGTGCGCCGCACGTCGTCCGACCAGGGGAGGAACACTGTGTCCAGCACCGCCGGGTACGACATCGCCAAGGAGTTCCACTGGCTTACGGCCCTCGACGACCGGGGCCGTGCGTTGCTCAGCCACCGGGTCGACAACACACCCGAGGCAATCGAGCACTCGATCAGCGAACTGCACGTCATCGAGGCCGAACACGGCACCGTAACCATCGGGCTGGACATCCTCGGCGGCATCGCCGGCCTGCTCGCCGCGATGCTGCTGGCCGAGGGCTTCACCTGCGTGCACGTGCCCGGCCTCGCGGTCAATCGGGCCCGCCGAGCGACCCGCGGCGGCGAGAACAAGTCCGATCCGCGCGACGCCAAGGTCATTGCCGAGCAGGTCATGCTCCGCGATGACCTGCGGATCGTCGAACTGCCCGAGGAAACCACCGTGGAGCTGCGGCTGTTGGTCTCCCATCGCACCACGCTGGTCAAGGACGCCACCGCCCGCACCGCGAGGCTGCGCGACCTGCTCACCGGCATCCATCCCGGCCTGGAACGCGCCACCGACCCGACCCGCAAATCCAGCCTGATCCTCCTCAGCCACTACGTCACCCCGGCCGAGATCCGCCGGGCCGGAGCCGCCCGCATCGCCGACTACCTGCGCCGACGCGGCGTCAAGCAACCCACTGCGCAGACGCTGGCCGACGCCGCGCACACAGCGGCCCTCGCCCAGCCCACCACCGTGGTGGGCGAGCGACGCACCGCGATGCTCATCCGTGAGCTCGCCGCCGAACTCCTCGCGGGCAAAAACCGGTTGAAGCAGATCGAGACCGAGATCGCCGGCCTGGTCGACGTCCACCCTGACGGGGCCCTCATCCAGAGCCTGCCGGGGATGGGGGCCGCACTCAGCGCCGAGTTCCTCGCCGCAGTCGGCGACATCCACCGCTTCACCGGGGGCGACGCGCTGGCCGCGGCCGCGGGTCTGGCCCCGGTCCTCTCCCAGTCGGGAAAGGTGCGCTACTCGCGCCGCGCGACCGGCGGCGACAAGGCCCTCAAGCGGGTCTTCTACCAGGCCGCGTTCTGCTCGATCCGGCGCGATCCCGCCTCGCGAACCTTCTACGACCGCAAACGAGCCGAGGGCAAACGACATCATCAGGCCCTGATCGCCCTGGCCCGACGCAAGGTGAACGTCCTCTACGCGATCCTGCGCGACCGCCAGCCCTACCGAGCCCGGCCGCCTCTTCGTCTCGTGGCTTGACAACAGCATTAGGCAGCGTCCCCCAGGCAGGCGCGCAGCCGGGTGAGACCGTCGCGCATCCGCGTCTTGACGGTGCCGAGCGGAACGGAGAGGCGCTGCGCGACCTCCCGGTAGGTGTACCCCTCGTAGTAGGCGAGGGTCACGGAGCGGCGCTGGAGTTCGGTGAGCCCGTCGAGGCAGCGGCGGACCCATTCGCGGTCGAGGTTGGTCTCGACCTGCTCGGCGACCTCGTCGAAGGCGGTGCGGTGCCAGCGGCTCGCGGCCCGCTCCTCGCGCTCCCTGGACGCGCGGGCGCTCCGTACCCGGTCGACCGCTCTGCGGTGGGCGTGGGTGAGCACCCAGGCCATCGCGGTCCCCCGGCGCGGGTCGAAGCGTGCGGCGTCCCGCCACAGTTCCAGGAACACCTCCTGGGCGACCTCCTCGGACTGGGCGGGGTCGCGCAGCACCCGGAGCACGAGCCCGTACACCGCGCCCGCCACCAGCTCGTACAGCTCCTCGTACGCCCGCACGTCGCCCTGCCCGACCATCGGCAGCAACTTGTCCGCCCGCATCGGTTCCCCTCCCGCCCGGCGGCGCGGCCCGGTGCCGCGCCGCCCCCACTACGTGGTTCGCGGCCGGGCCCGGTCCGGATCGGGGGCGCCGCGAAGTTTCGTGAAGGAAGTACGGGCGGACGGGCACGGAACGCGGGCGGGCCGCTCGGTAATCCGCCGCGCATCGGTCCGCGGTCGACCAATCCGCCGGGCGCGGTGCGCCGAATGGCTTGGCGTCAACCGCACTTCGTGCACGGACCGCGTGAGGACGGACCCATGACCTCTCAGTCAGCGAAGCCGACGAACACACCGGCTTCGGAAAGCCCAGACACGGCACGCGGCGCACCCCGCGCGCGCATGCGGCACCGGCGACGGGGCCTGGCGCTCCTGGTCTGCGGCGGCCTCGCCGCGGGCGGTGTCGCGGCCGCCGGCGCGACGGGCCTCGGACCGCAGTCGGCCGAGGCCTCCAGCCACCGCGAGGCCCCGCTGATCTCGGGCCAGCCCCAGTACGACAACACCGACGTGTACGCGTTCGTGAGCCCCGACAAGCCGGACACCACGACCCTAGTGGCCAACTGGACCCCCTTCGAGGAGCCCGCGGGCGGCCCGAACTTCTACCCGTTCCCCGAAGACGCCCATTACGACCTGCACATCGACAGCGACGGCGACGCGCAGGGCGATCTGCTGTACCGGTGGACGTTCAAGACCCACACCAAGAACGGGAACACGTTCCTCTACAACACCGGCCCGGTGAAAAGCCTCGACGACCCGAACCTGAACGTCACGCAGACCTACGACATCGATCTGCTGCGCCTGAAGGACCAGAAGATCGTGTCCAAGTCGAAGATCGCCGACGATGCCCCGGTGGCGCCGTCGAACGTCGGCAAGGCGTCGATGCCCGACTACAAGACGCTGCGCGACCAGGCGGTCAAGAAGGTCGGCGGCGGCGTCACCTCGTACGTGGGCCAGGCCGACGACCCGTTCTTCCTCGACCTGCGCGTCTTCGACCTGCTGTACGGCGGGAACCTCTCCGAGGTCGGCCGGGACACGCTCAAGGGCTACAACGTGAACACGGTCGCCCTCCAGGTGCCCACCGCGTTCCTGACGGAGTCGAAGGACCAGCCGACCATCGGCGTGTGGTCGACGACCTCGCGCAAGGACGCGCAGGGCGACTGGACGCAGGTGTCCAGGCTCGGCAGTCCGCTGGTCAACGAGGTGGTGAACCCGCAGAAGGTCAAGGACCGCTTCAACGCGTCCTCACCGTGGAACGACAGCCAGTTCCTGCCGTTCGTGACGGAGCCCGAACTGCCCAAGCTGATCGAGTCGATCTACAAGATCAAGGCTCCGAAGACGCCGCGCAACGACCTGGTGGACGTCTTCCTGAAGGGCGTGAAGGGCCTCAACCAGCCGCCGGGCGTGCGCCCCTCGGAGATGCTGCGCCTCAACACGTCGATACCGCCGACGAGTTCACCGAAGCGTCTCGGTGTCCTCGAGGGCGACAAAGCGGGCTTCCCGAACGGGCGTCGGCTCTCCGATGACGTCGTGGACGCCGAGCTCCAGGTCGTCGAGGGCGAACTACTCGGCAAGAAGAACGACCTGGGCGACGCCGTCGACGCCAACGACAAGAAGTTCGAGTCGACGTTCCCGTACGTGGCGCTGCCCACGGAGGGTTCGCGCGGGCCGCTCGCCAAGAACAAGACGCAGAGCGACACCGAGGTCCGCGACCAGCTCACCGGCAGCTCGGTGTCCTCGGACTCCGGCGACGACGACACGCTCATGACGGCCTCCTTCGCGGCGGCCGGCGCCGGCTTCCTGCTGATCGGCACCGCGCTCGTGTGGTGGCGCGGCCGGAGCAGGCGGCGCGCGGGCTTCGGCCCGCCGTTCTCGGGCTGAGAGCCGCTGGGTGTCCGGTAACCAATGAACGGCGCGGCCCGCGTGCCTGATCCTCCACACCGCGGGCCGCGCCTCCCACCCGTCTTTTTGTCTCCTCACCGCTTCGTCTCCTCACCTCTTCGTCTCTCGGAACTCGTCCCTAGGAGCGCGCATGCAGGCCTTGTCCGGCAAGGGGATCGGGGCGTCGGGGCTCGGGCGGCTGCTCGCCCTGGGCGCCGCGCTCGCCCTCGCCCTCACCGCGGGCGCCCTGGTCGCCGACGACGGCTCCCCGCCGAAGGCCGTGACCACGGGCACCGCCCCGAACCCGGCGCCGGCCGGGCTCGCCTCCGGCGACCTCGACCGGGGCGTGTCCCAGCTGCAGAAGCATCTGAAGGCGCAGCCCAGGGACCACGCCTCGTGGGCGTCGCTCGGTACGGCGTACGTCGAGCAGGCGCGGGTGGGCGCGGACCCGTCCCGCTACCCGCAGGCCGAGCGCGCCCTGGCCCGCTCCCTGAAGCTGCGCCCCGGCAACGACCCGGCGCTCGCCGGGCAGGCCGCGCTCGCCGCGGCCCGGCACGACTTCGACGGAGCGCTGCGCCTCGCACGCAGGGCCCTGAAGGTCAACCCCTACGGCGAGGCGGCACTGGCGCTCCGCGTCGACGCGCTCGTCGAACTCGGCGACTACAAGGGCGCGTTGAAGGCGGCCGGCGTCGCGGACTCGCGCCGCCCCGGCATCCCGAGCTTCACCCGCTTCGCATACGTACATGAGCTGCGCGGCGACGCTACGACAGCGCGCAAGGTCCTGGGCCGGGCGCTCGCCGGCGCCACAGCGCCCGGCGACGTCTCGTACGTGGCCACCGCACTCGGCCAACTCGCCTGGCGTCAGGGCGAGTACAAGGACTCCCTGCGCCACTACGCGACGGCGCTGCGCGCGGACCCGGACGCGGTCGCCGCCCTGGAGGGGCGCGGCAGGGCGCGGGCCGCGAGCGGGGACACGGCGGGCGCGATCCGCGACCTGAAGACCGTCGTCGCGCGCGCCCCGCTGCCGACCGCGCTGGTGGAGCTCGGCGAGCTCTACGAGGCGCGCGGCGAAGACAAGGCGGCGAAGCGCCAGTACGCCCTCGTCGGCACCTGGCTGCGGCTCGCCCGAGCGGGCGGCGTCGACGTCGACCTGGACACGGCGCTCGCCTCCACGGAGCACGGCGACCGGGCCGCGGGCCTCAAGGCGGCGCGCGCCGAGTGGCAGCGCCGGCACACCGTGCACACGGCGGACGCGCTCGCCTGGGCGCTGCACGCGGCCGGGCAGGACGAGGAGGCGCTGCCGTACGCGCGGCGGGCCACGGCCACCGGCTTCGGCGAGGCCGCGTTCCTCTACCACCGGGGCGTGCTCGAACTGGCCGCGGGCGACCGGGCCGAGGGCCGCGAGCTGCTGCGCGAGGCGCTGGACCGCAACCCCGCCTTCTCGCCGCTGGGCGCGAAGGCGGCGCGGGCGGCGCTGGCCGGGGCCACGGGGAAGGGGGCGGGGCGATGAGGCGCTGGAAGCGGTACGTCGCCCTGCCCATGGTGCTCGGCGCCGCCACGGCCGGGCTCCTCCTGGCCGGCGCCCCGGGGGCCGCCGCGCACCCGCTCGGCAACTTCACCGTCAACCACTACGACGGGCTGCTCGTCGGCTCCGACACCCTGCGCGTCGACCACGTGGAGGACCTGGCGGAGATCCCGACGCAGCAGGCACGGCCCGAACTCGACGCACGGGGACGGACGTTGTGGGCGAAGGAGCGCTGCGCGAGTGCCGCGCGGCGCGCCGAGGCCGACGTCGACGGGCGTCGGACGGCCCTTGAGGTGCGTACGGCCGACGCCCGCCTGCGCCCCGGCCAGGCGGGCCTCAAGACGCTGCGCGTGGAGTGCGCGTTCAGCGCGCCGCTGCCCCGCGAGAAGCCCGGCGGGAAGCACAGCGATCAGCACGGCGGAAAGGTACGCGTCGAGCTGCGCACCGGCGCCGCCGAGGGCCCCGGCTGGCGCGAGATCACCGCGCGCGGCGACCGGATGACGCTGAAGGCCTCGAACGTGCCCGACACGTCGACCTCGGACCGGCTGACCCGCTACCCGAAGGACCTGCTGTCCTCGCCGCCCGACCGGGTCGCCGCCTCGGTCACGGCCGTGCCCGGCGGCCCGGCGGCCCCGGCGGCGGGCGGCGCGGCCGACGCCGACCGCGGCCGTCCTGTCGGCTCCGAGGTGCTCCCCCGCGGCGCCGACCGCTGGACCGAGGCCCTCACGGGGCTGGTGTCACGGCACGAACTCGGCCCCGGGTTCGGGGCGTTGGCCCTCGGTATCGCGATGGTCCTCGGCGCCCTGCACGCACTCGCGCCAGGACACGGGAAGACCCTGATGGCGGCGGCCGCCGCGGCCCGCAGCCGGGCGAGGCTCCGGGACGTACTGCCACTCGCCGCGTCGGTGACGGTCACGCACACGCTCGGCGTGATCGCCCTGGGCATCCTCGTCACGGCCGGCTCCGCGGCCGCGCCCTCGGTGATCGCCTGGCTGGGCCTGGCGAGCGGCGTGCTGGTCACGGCCGCCGGGGTGGGCCTGCTCCGCAGGGCGTGGCGCTACCGCACGGCGGCACGAGCGCACACACACGACCATGACCACGATCACGGCCATGAGCACGAACCCGAGCACGAGCACACGCATGACCACGGGCACGATCACGGCCACGCGCACCCGCACCCGCACCCGCACGCCATGCCCCAACCCACCCTCCGTGGAACCCTGTTCCTCGGATTCGCCGGAGGCCTCGTCCCCAGCCCCTCGGCCGTCGTCGTGCTCGTCGGCGCCTCCGCGCTCGGCAAGGCGTGGTTCGGCCTGTTGCTCGTGTTCGGCTACGGCGTTGGACTCGCGCTCACCCTCACCGCGGTCGGCTTCACGGTGGTGCGCGTCGGCGGCCGGATCGCCCAGGCCCTCACCGATCTGCCGCGGCCCGGACGCGGCCCGCTCGCCGCGTTCGTACGCCGTGGCCTGAGCCGCGCGGTGCCGTTCGGTTCGGCCTTCGTCGTGGTGGCCCTCGGCTGCGGATTGGTGTTCAGGGGGGCCGCAACAGCGCTCGGTTGAGCTACTTTTGTTCAGACTTGTCGTGCCGCGCTTGCTTGTCTTCCCACGAATGGGGGCGCCCGTGGTTGAGCGTGTGGTCGCCGGAAGGTACCGGCTGCTCGACCCTCTCGGCGAAGGCGGCATGGGAACGGTGTGGCGGGCCCGCGACGAGGTGCTCGGGCGCGAGGTCGCCGTGAAGGAGGTGCGCGCCCCCGCCGGGCTCCCGGACTCCGAGGTGCAGCGGATGTACGCGCGCCTGGAGCGGGAGGCGTGGGCCTCGGCGCGGGTCACGAACCGCAACGTCGTGACGGTCTACGACGTGGCCACCGAGGAGCAACGCCCTTGGATCGTCATGGAGTTGGTCCGTGGCGTCTCGCTCGCCGAGCAGCTGGACGCGGAGGGCCCGATGCCCCCGGCCCGCGCCGCGCACATCGGCGCCGAGGTGCTCGCCGCGCTGCGCGCCGCCCACGACGTGGGCGTGCTGCACCGCGACGTGAAGCCCGGCAACGTACTCCTGTCGAACGAGGGCAGGGTGGTGCTCACCGACTTCGGCATCGCCATGGTCGAGGGGACGTCGGCGCTCACCATGACGGGCGAGGTCATCGGCTCGCCCGAATTCCTCGCCCCGGAACGGGCGTTGGGGCGCACCCCCGGGCCCGAGTCGGACCTGTGGTCGCTCGGTGTGCTGCTGTACGCGGCCGTGGAGGGGCACTCGCCGTTCCGCCAGGACACCCCGCTCAGCACACTGCGGGCCATCGTGGACGAGGAGTTGCCGCCGCCGCGCCGCGCGGGACCGCTGGCGCCCGTGATCGAGGGGCTGCTGCGCAAGGATCCGGCCGAGCGGACCCCGGCGTCCGAGGCCGAGCACGACCTGCGCATCGTCGGTTCGGGCGGCACCCTGCGCGCGGGCCCGGTGCAGGCATCGCCGCTCTCCTCGCAGCCGACGATGACGTCGCAGCAGGCGCACACGCCCATGCCTCCCCCGGCTCCACTCCCGATGGGTGCACCGCAGACGGCCACCACGGCCCCGGTCCGCACCGACCCCGACTCCCGCTACCCGCGCCGCGCGTCGATGGCCATGATCGCGGGCATCGTGGTCCTGCTCCTCGCCATCGGAGGACTCACGTACGTCATGCTCAACCGCGACGCGGACCCGGGCGGGAACACGAACAACGGCGGCGGCACATCCGGAGGCGGGAACAGCGGGAACGGCGGGGGCACCACGGGCGACAACAACGGCGGCAGCGGGGGCGACACCGGCGGCAGCACCACTGGCGACAACAACGGTGGCAGCAGCGGCGGTTCCACCAACGGAGGAAGCGGCGGCGGCTCCGGCAGCGGCGGTCACACGACCACCCCGGCACAGTCCGTGCGGGTCAATGTCCGTGCGGTGCGCGGCAGTTATTCGGGCCCGTGCCCGCCGCCGGCCGCCGCGGCCCCGGCCTTCACCGCGACGATCACGGTCGGCCGCGCCCCGGCCTCCGTGCAGTACCGCTGGGTGGTGCGGGGCGGCGAGGCCTCGGACCCCGGCTGGAAGACGCTGAACGTCCCCAAGGGCGCCACGAACAAGTCCCGTACGGTCACCACCACGCAGACGCACTACGAGGAGGGCGGGACGCTGCGCGGCCAGATCGGTGTCGAGGTGCGCAGCCCGGTGGCGGTGACGTCCAACTACGTCTCGTACGCGATCACGTGCAAGGTGGTGACCCCGACGAGCGGGGCCACCACCGGTTCACCCACGTACTGAGGTCGGCCTAGGCAGCGGAGGCGAACACGGGCAGGTAGCCGCCGGACTGTCCGGCGGCCGTGGGGTGGTAGGACTCGCCGATGTTCGCCCAGTTGACGCTGTGCAGCCACGCGTCGCCGGAGCAGATCTCGTGCCCGGTGAACGTGCTGGTCACATCGCCGAAGGCGAAGCCCCGGGTGGCGGCGTTCTGCTTGATGGTGGAGTTGAGGAGGTCCGCGGCGCCGTTGATGGCCGAGCGCTCGTTCTCGGAGAGGCCCGCCACGCAGGTGCCGCTGAGCTTGTAGAAGCGGGGGTAGCCGAGCACCACCACGTGGGCGGCGGGCGCCTTGGTGCTGATCGCCGAGTAGACGTCGGCGAGCTTGCTCGGCAGGGTCGAAGTGACGTACGCACGAGCCTCGTTGACGCGGTTCACGCAGGTGGACTCGGAGTACAGGACGCAGGTCGTCATGACGTCGGCGAAGCCCGCGTCATTGCCGCCGATCGAGATCGACACGAGCCCCGTCCCGGCGCCGAGCGGGCCGAGCTGGTTGGCGATGACATCACCCGTACGAGCACCCGAGCACGCGGTGAAGTTAAAGCTTGAGGGTGAGTGGGCCGCCGCCCACAAGGCCGGGTAGGCCTTCGTGGAGCGCTTGCAGGCGCCGCTGCCGGAGTCGTAGCTGCCGGCGCCGACACCGGAGGAGTAGGAGTCGCCAAGGGCCACATAGCCCGTGGCGGCGGCGGAATCGGAGGCTTGCGCGGCACTCGCCCCGGTCAGGGCTGCCACCGCGGCAAGAGCGAAAGAGGAGACGTAGGCCGCAATCCGGAAAGATCTCATGGAACCTCCCTTTAGCAGGATCAGCAGGGTCTCTGCCGCCCGCTCTTGTTGCAGGTTCATGTCACGGATGTGACTTACCCTCGGCTCACCGGCGCTACGCCCGTAGAGCGCCGCCCAACTGGACTGCGGGGCTCCGGAGTTGCCCACGTGGCGTCCTTGACGCCACCCCCGGGACTGCGCCACATTGAAGCCCGGCATCCGGCGCTTCGGGGGGCAAAGTCGCCAATGCAGACCATCGGCATCAAGCCGTCTTCATCGGACGGCCTTCAGCTGCTCGCGGGGGCGGGCGTCGTCGCGGGAGGGGCGGGGCTCGTCCTCGCGCTCTCGCACGCCGGATCCCCGCTGCGCGGACCACTCGCGCTCTTCTTCCTGCTCGCCGCGCCCGGCGCCGCGTTCGCCGTCGCCCTGCGCGGACTCGACCCGTGGGCCCGGGCGCTCACCTCGGCGGCCGGCGCGGTCGCGGTCGTCATGCTGGTCGCCCAGGGCATGCTCGCCGTGCACCGCTGGTCGGTGGACGGCGGGGTGATCGCCGTGGCCGTACTCAGCGCTTCCGCTTTTCTTCTGCAATGGATCATCCGGCAACTGCGCGGGGGTGCGGGCCAGGAGATTCGTAAACGGATCGGGAAAATCCACTAAGAGGGGACGCAAGTTAAGGGAATGGCCAAAACAATAAAAACGTGAGGCCTCGTTCCAGGTATTGCCATACAGTCTCAATCATCAATACCGTCGTACATCCACCCGCATCGGACCAGCACGAAATGCGATCAAGGGGAGGGACCGAGGTCGCGAAGGTCCGGGGCGGGGCGCGGCAGGGGGGTGCCGCGTTCCGGTGAGCCGCTCGCTCCGGCGTCCGGCGCAGCCGGGTCGCGTGCCGCGCGACCGGTCCGACGAACCGGTGTGCAATGCCAGCTCACCCGGCCTGTACGGAGAGCTCTTCCGGCACGGCCGTCAGTGAGAACCCCCCTTTCGAACCGGACACGAAGCCGGACCGCCCGGGGGCGGGCGGTCCACCGGACGAGAGGGACCAGACTCATGAGCAGTTCCGTTGTGCCTCCGGTGATACCCGAGGGGACACCGCCGGAAGGCAGAATTCCCGCCCGCTACCGGGCCATCTCGACGCACCTGGCGATCGCGCCAAGGGTCAGCGTGGTCATTCCGGCCATGAACGAGGCGGAAAATCTTCCGTACGTCTTCAAGACCCTTCCCGAGTGGATCCACGAGGTCGTTCTGGTGGACGGGAATTCCACCGACAACACCGTGGAAGTGGCCAGGGAATTGTGGCCGGAAGTCGTGGTCGTACCGCAGCACGGAAAGGGCAAGGGGGATGCCCTGATCACCGGCTTCAAGGCCTGCAGCGGCGACATCATCGTCATGGTCGACGCGGACGGCTCCGCCGACGGCCAGGAGATCGTCTCCTACGTCTCCGCGCTCGTCTCCGGCGCCGACTTCGCCAAGGGCTCGCGGTTCGCCAACGGCGGCGGCACGGACGACATGACGCCCATCCGCAAGCTCGGCAACTGGGCGCTGTGCTCGGCGGTCAACGCCAAATTCGGGGCCCGCTACACCGACCTCTGCTACGGGTACAACGCGTTCTGGCGGCACTGCCTCGAGGACATCGACCTCGACTGCACCGGGTTCGAGGTGGAGACCCTGATGAACATCCGGGTCGTCAAGGCCGGCCTGAAGGTCCAGGAGATCCCGAGCCACGAGTACCTGCGCATCCACGGCGCCAGCAACCTGCGCGCCGTCCGCGACGGACTGCGCGTCCTCAAGGTCATCATGAAGGAGCGCTCGAACCGTCGCGCCCTGCGCAGCAGGCAGACCGCGTCGAAGCTCACCCTCGTGCGGGGGGACGGGTCTTGACGGAGCGACACGGCACGCGGATGACGGCGTCCGTCGTCATCTGCGTGTACACCGAAGACCGTTGGAGCGACATCCTCGCCGCCGTCGACTCCGTGCGCGCACAGTCGTACACCGCCCTGGAGACGCTCCTCGTCGTCGACCACAACCCGGCCCTCCTCGGCCGGCTCACCGAGAAGTTCGCCGGCGAGCCGGGCGTCGAGGTACTGGCGAACGCGGGGCCGCGGGGTCTTTCCGCCGGGCGCAACACCGGGATCGCCGCCGCGCGCGGCGACATCATCGCGTTCCTCGACGACGACGCCGTCGCCGAGCGGGACTGGCTGCACTGGTTCGCCGCCGGGTACGCCGACCCGCGCGTCCTCGCGGTCGGCGGGCACACCGAGCCGATCTGGGCCTCGGGGCGCAGGCCCCGCTGGTTCCCGGAGGAGTTCGACTGGGTGGTGGGCTGCTCGTACAAGGGCCTGCCGCCCGGCAAGGTCGAGGTCCGCAATGTGCTCGGCGGCAACGCCTCGTTCCGGCGCGGCGCCTTCGACATCGCGGGCGGCTTCGCGACCGGCATCGGCCGGGACGGCGACAAGCGCCCGCTGGGCTGCGAGGAGACGGAGCTGTGCATCCGGATCACGCGGGCGAGACCGGACGCGGTGCTCCTGATCGACGACCGGGCCGTCATCCACCACCGGGTGCCGGCAGGACGTGAACGCTTCGCCTACTTCCGTACGCGCGCCTACGCCGAGGGCCTCTCCAAGGCGCTCGTCGCCCGAAGTGTCGGAGCGGGCAAGGGACTTGAGACCGAGCGCGCCTACTCGACGCGGGTGCTGCCGGCCGGAGCGGTGCGCGGCGTACGGGACTTCGCGCTCGGCCGGGCCGGGGGCGCGGGCCGCGCCGGAGCGATCGTGACCGGGGTGCTGGCGGCGGCCGGGGGCTATGTGCTCGGCAGCTGGCGGGCGCGGGGCGCGGGCGCGACATTCACCGTGGCGGAGATCGACGCGCCCGCGAAGGAAGTCGGGAGAGCGGAGGCGGCGGCGTGAACGCCCAGCAGCGGTGGTCCGACGGCGGGTCGGTGCCGATCCTCATGTACCACGCCGTCTCCCCCGATCCGAAGCCCGAGACCCGTCAACTGTCGGTCTCGCCCGCCCAGTTCGCGGAGCAGATGGAGCTGCTCGCCGACCGCGGCCGTACGCCGCTGACCACCGCCGAGCTCGCCGGGATCTGGCGCGGCGGCGGCCGGGCGCTCCCGGACCGGCCCGTCCTGATCACCTTCGACGACGGCTACGAGGGCGTGCACACGCACGCCCTGCCCAGCCTCGCCAAGCACGGCTTCGTGTCCACCCTGTTCGTCTCGACGGGGTGGCTGCGCGGCTCGTACGACACCGGGGGCGGGCTCGACGCGATGCTCGACTGGCCCCAGGTGCGGGCGCTCGCCGGGCAGGGCATGGAGATCGGCGGGCACAGCCACACGCACCCGCAGCTCGACCAACTCGACGACGCAGACCTGGAGTTCGAGCTGCTGCGCTGCCGGGAGATCGTCACCGACGAGCTGGGCCGGGCACCGGTCTCCTTCGCGTATCCGTACGGGCACTCCGACCGGCGGGTGCGGCAAGCGGTGCGCGCGGCCGGGTTCGCCCAGTCGCTCGCCGTCGGCAACGCGCTGGCCCGGCGACCCCAGGGCCCCTACGCGCTGCGGCGGGTCACCGTGCGCCGCTCGACCGACGTCACCGAGTTCGAGCGGCTCGTCGACGGCCGTGCCATCGGCCGCACCTTCGCCAGGGACCGTGCCCTCACCAAGGGCTACGCCGTGGTCCGCAGAGCCCGGCAGGCCGGCCGCAGGGCGACCGCCCTGATCCCCGGCCCGCTCCGCCAGAAGGGCCCACGTACCCGTGTCTGACACGACGACCGCCCGCGCCAAGGCCGACCCGGCCACCACGACCGAAGCCGGATCCCCGGCCCCCGCAGGCCGCCGGCTCCGGCTGCCCGGCATAGGGCGCGGCAAGAAGGGCACAGAAGACGGCATGGGCGGGTCGGGGGGCGGGAGCCAGCTGTTCCGGAACGCCTATGCGCTGATGCTGAACACCGGCATCTCCGGCGTGCTCGGCGTCGGCTTCTGGCTGGCCGCCGCGCACTACTACACGGCGGACGCGGTCGGTCAGGGCTCGGCGGCGATCGCCGCGATGAAGTTCCTCGCGGGGCTCACCGCGGTGACGCTGACCGGGGCCCTCGCCCGCTTCATCCCGGTCGCGGGGCGCGCCACCGGCCGGATCATCTTCCGTACGTATGCGGGGAGTTCTGCGGCCGTCGCGTTCGCCGCGCTGATCTTCCTGCTCACGCTCGACGTGTGGGGGCCCTCGTACAGCTTCCTGCACGGGACGCTGAACGGGCTCGGCTTCATCGCCGCCGTCATCGCCTGGTCGCTGCTGACGCTGCAGGACGGGGTGCTCACCGGGCTGCGCAGCGCGCTGTGGGTGCCGGTGGGCAACACGGTGTTCTCGCTGGTGAAGTTGGGGCTGCTCGTCGCGTTCGCGGCGTCGTTCACGGCGACCGGGGTGTTCGTGTCGTGGGTCGTCGCGATCGCCTTCTCGGTGATCCCGCTGGGCCTGCTCGTGTTCCGGCGGCTCGTGCCGCGGCACATCGCGGCCACGGACAGCAAGGCGAAGCCGCCGTCGCTGCGCGAGATGGGCCGGTTCCTCGCGGGCGACTACACGGGCTCGCTGTTCTCGCTCGCCGTCGTCTACCTGGTGCCGGTGCTCATCGCCTCGCAGGTCAGCTCGGCGGACAACGCGTACTTCTACATCGCGACCACGATCGGCGGCACGGTCAACCTGCTGGCCATCAACATGGGCGCCTCGCTGACCGTGGAGGGTTCGCACGACCCGGCGCAGCTCGCCGCCAACACCCGGGCCGCGCTGCGCCGCATGGCCCGGATCATGCTCCCTATCTGCGCCCTGCTCTTCATCCTCGCGCCGTTCGTGCTGCATGTCTTCGGCGCCGCCTACGCGGACGCGGCGACCCCGCTGCTGCGCTGGTTCGCGGTCGGGGCGGCGCTGCGGGTGGTCATGGAGACGTACTTCGCGGTACTGCGCGCGCAGAGCCGCACCTCCGGACTCGCTTGGCTCCAGGGCCTGTTGTGCGTGCTCGTGCTCGGCCTGACGCTGCTGCTCCTGCCCCGGATGGGGCTCACCGGGGCGGGCGTCGCGGAGATCTCCTCGCTCGCCGTGATCGTGGCGATCGCCGCGCCGAAACTGTGGCGCGTGGTGCGCGCCGCGCCCGCCGCGGCGACGCCCGAGGACGCGCCGCCCGACGGGGACCTGGCCGACCTCGGCACGCCGAAGCCGGAGCCGGCCACGAAGGAGGGCCCCAAGTGGGCGCTGCGGGACGCGATGGACTCGGCCACGCTGCAGCTCGCGGTGCAGCTGAACCTGGACCACCAGGAGCGGCGGCCCGACGTCCGCCCGGGACCCGTGACACCGCCGGCCGGCACGCGCAGGCCCACGTGGGTGACCACGAAGGCTTCCGCCTCTGCCTCCGCTTCCGCCTCGCAGGCGTCGAGCGACATCCACGGGGAGGACGACTCGACTGTCCTGCCCGACCCGTATCCGGAGGCCGTGGACCTGGCCTTCGAACCCGAAACCGAGTTCGGGCGCGAATCAGATCCCGAATCAGATCTCGAATCAGATCTTGATACTGATCTCGGATCCGAACCCGGCCCCGGCCCGAGCGCGGTACCGGGGTTGGAGCCGGAGGCGGATCCGGCCGCCCCGGTACGCCCCGCCCAGCCCGCGCAGCGGACCCGGCTAACCCCCACCGTCGTCGTCCTCGCGCTGCTGCTCGTGGCGGCCGTCGGGCTCTACTGGGGGCCCGTCCTCGGGATGGGCGAGGCCGATCTGGACCGGATGGGCGGGCTCGGACTGATCTCCGTCCTGTCCCCCGTGACACTGCTCGGCGCGGCCCTGCTCATCGGCGTATTCGCCTCGCTCCTGTGGCTCGAACGGCCGCACAAACGCCTGCTGTTGCTCACGCTGCTCGCCACGGTCGTGTCCCTGCACGCGCTGCCCGCCGTCATCGAGGCGGAGCCGCGGTTCGCGACGGCCTGGCAGCACCTGGGCTTCATGGACTACATCGACCGCACCGGCTCCGCGGTCCCCGACCTGGACGCCCGCTGGAGCTGGCCCGGCTTCTTCGCCGCGGCCGCGTTCCTCGCGAAGGCCTGCGGTGTCAGCGATCTGACCGAGGTCATCCGCTGGTGGCCGACGGCCATCCAACTCCTCTACCTGGCACCGATGTTCCTGCTGCTGCGCTCCGTACGGGCCGGCTGGCGCGCCAAGTGGACCGGTGTCTGGATCTTCGTCCTGAGCGGCTGGGTGGGCCAGGACTACTTCTCACCGCAGGGTTTCACGTATCTCCTCTATCTGGTCTTCGTGGCGATCCTGCTGGTCTGGTTCCGGGCGCCCCGGATGCTGTGGGCGAAGCGGCGCCCCGGCGAGACCGAGGTCGAACCGACCGACAGACGGCAGCGCGCGGTGCTGCTCGTCGTCCTGATCGCCCTGTTCGCGGCGACGGTCCCGGCGCACCAGCTGACCCCGTTCGTGATGCTGGGCGTCCTCGCGGTCCTGGTCGTGGTCGGCAGGTCCGAACTGCGCGGCCTGCCCCTGCTGTTCGGCGTCATCGTCGTCGTCTGGCTCGGCTTCCTCGCCGAGCCGTACTGGTCGGGGCACTTCAACGATCTGTTCGGCGGCATCGGAGGCGTCGGCGGCAATGTGACGTCCTCGGTCTCCGGCCGTATCCAGGACGGCAGTTCGAGCCACAAGCTCGTCCTCTACACGCGCGTGCTGCTCGCAGGATCCGTCCTCGCGCTCGCCTGCTGGGGCTGGTGGCGGCGCCGCGAATGGAAGTACCGCGAGCGCTCGCTGCTCGTGCTGGCCTTCGTGCCGTTCCTGGGCTTCGGCATGCAGTCCTACGGCGGCGAGATGGCGCTGCGCGTCTTTATGTTCGCCCTGCCCGGCGTCGCGATCCTCGCCGCCCTCGCGCTCTTCCCGCGCACCGGCGCCACGGTGAAGGAGCGCGACAAGGACCGCATCAGCCTCGCCCCGCTGGCCGCGCTCATGGCGGGCCTGATCCTCATGGGCGGCTTCCTGGTGGCCCGTTGGGGCAACGAGCCGTTCGAGCGGATCCGTCCCGGCGAGGTCGCCGCGATGGACTACGTCTACGCCCATGACGACCCGACCGTGCGGCTGCTGTGGATGAGCAACGACACGGTCGACAACGTCACGCCCGCGCTGCCGTGGGGCGCCCGTGACATGGAGAAGGTCAATTACGTGCCGACGCTCGCACCCGTCGACCCGGTCCTGGTCGGCGGGCTCGTCAAGGCGCTCAAGGACGCGGGCCCCAACTCGTACCTCATGCTCAACAAGAGCCAGGTCGTCTATCTCCAGATGGACGTCGGCTACTCCAAGGCCTGGCCCACGCGCCTCGTCGAGAACCTGGACCGGCGCGAGGAGCTGAAGAAGGTCTACGTCAACGCGGACGTGACCATGTACCAGCTCCGCAAGGAACCGCCGGGCCCGGTCGCGAAGGCCGAGCCGGGGCCGATCGGACCGCAGATCACCTGGACGCCGTGGTCGCTGGTGGGCGCGCTCGCGGCGGCCGCGCTGATCGTGCTGCTCACGGCGCGCGAGGTGGTCCGGGTCGCACTGCGGCCGAGCGTGCGTCAACTCCGTTGGCTGCAAAGCACGTTCTGGTTCTCGCTGCCGCTGCTCGCGGTGGTGCTCGCGTCGCTGATCCAGCGGTTCATCACGATGGGCCTGAACTGACGACGGGCCTGAACTGACGACGCGCAGGGGGTGAAGTGGCTGCGGCAGCACTACCGCCGCAGCCACTTCACCTCGTAGCCCCGCATCTCGAACCGCTTGCCGTCGATCTTCGCGCTGATCGGCCGCTTCAGCGTGTTCACGACGAGCACGGCCTCGTCGTCGGCGAGCACCCGCACGTTCGGCACGTCGTCCTTGGCCACCGCGACCTTCTCGAACTTCGTGCCGGGCCCGAACTCCTCGTTGAACCGCGACACCAGGCCGTACATCGGCAGCGCGCCGCCGCCCGATGCACGGTCGGTGGGCCGCCACAGGCAGCCGGCGCAGCCCGCGCCCTTCTCGTCCTCGGGGTTCCAGTAGAACCCGGACGTCGCCCCGCCCATCACCATCGCGATCATCCCGGAGGCCTGCACGGCGACGCGGTGCGGCTCGCTCCAGCCCTGCCGCTCGTCCCTGCTGTCGGCGGGCTCCACGTAGTACTCGGCCCACCACAGCGGCAGCCCGTCGGTCTCCCGCTCGATCCACTCGCTGACGTCGGTGAACTTGTCGGTGGCGGCGAACTCGTCCGGCAGCAGCTCGTCGTCGTTCGTATAACTGGACCCGTCGACGACGACGAAATCGGCGCCCGCCTTGTTCTTGTTCCAGTAGTCGAAGGCGTCGACGATCCGCTCATCCATCCGCCCCCAGGCACCCTTGACGGCATCGGAGGTCCCGTCGGACTGCTGGGGATGGAGGCTGTCCATGACGAGATAGGGGCCGCCGACCATGATGTCCTTGTCGACCCTCTTCAGGGCCTTGTACACGAGGTTGTAGAGCTTCGTGTAGCCCTCGTAGTCCCAGCGGCCCTTGCCGTCGTTCCAGAAGCCCTTGAACTCGTTCCAGACGATGAAGTGCCGTACGTACGGGTACCGCTTGGCGACCGTCGCCGCGAGGTTCGCGTAGTCCTTGTAGTGCTCGGGGGACGGAGCGGTCTCCAGGCTGGCCTTGCTCCAGTCCGTGTTGCCGACGCCGGCCTTGCCGCCCTTCATCCAGTCGGGCGCGCAGCAGAGCGTGACCACGGGCGTGCCGCCGGACTTGCGGACGAAGTCGATCCGCCGGTCCATCTCCTCGAACTGGTAACGCCCCTTCACCGGCTCCGGGTTGCTCGCACCCCAGCCCATGATGTGCTGGTTCTGCGGCATCGGCCGCTCACCAAGGAGCTTCTCCGCGCGCTCGGTCGCGGCGGACGAGCCCTCGTCGGCGGAGAACTGCGTGTGCGTGAACCCCCAGCCGACCTGCGGCCCCAGCTCCTTCGGCGGCTCACCTGGCGTGCCGTGCACCCTGTCACCGTCGGTGGTGGTGCCCGCGGTGCTCTGCTTGCCGTCCGGCAGCGTGCTGATCACGGTCAGTACCAGGGCCAGTACGGCCATGCCCACGCCGAGCAGGGCGATGAGTCGCCATCGCCGTGCCCCCGATTCCCACCCATGACGTCCCATCAAGGACAAGAGTAACGAGGGGAGTTGGCGGAAGAACCAGCTCCGCTGCCACGGACTCGTAACGAGGTTCGACAGCAGGGGTGGGCGTGTCGGCCGGTACGAGGCCGGGGCACGCTGCGGAAATTGCGTGCGGGAGACCCGTTCGTGCCGGATCATGGCGGCATGTCTGCGAACCCTTTCGACGCGCTGCCGGTCCGGCTGGGCGTCGACGACAGCGACTCGCCTTCCGACGTCGTCGACGCGCTGTTCCTCGGCCGCTTCGCCACGGGCGAGCAGCCCTACTCGCACGCGATGAACATCGACCGGGTGCGCTCGGCCGCGACGCTGCTGCCGCCGGGCGCCCGGGTGCTGCGGTCCGCGCGCGACGACGACCGCAGCGCGACGCTCGCCGAGGGCGACGGGTGGACGCTGCTCATCTCCCGGTGGAGCAGGGGCGCTGACGTCACCGTGACGGCGACGACGGCGGAGCTGGCGGAGAAGGTGCTCGGGCAGGCCACGGACGGTGCGGCCGACGAGCCCGAGCCGCAGCCGGAGCACGTGGCGATGGGCTTCTGGTACGTGTCCCCGCGCCGCGGTCCGCACCGTACGACGCGCCAGATCTCGGCCGGTACGTGGGAGGAGGTGCGGCCCAACTACACGGCGCCGGTCGCCGAAGCGATGGACGGGCTGATGAAGACGCGCCCCGAGGACATCGCGGGCCGCCTGCTCCTCCTGCACGGCCCTCCGGGCACCGGCAAGACGTCGGCGCTGCGCACCCTCGCCCGCTCCTGGCGGGACTGGTGCCAGGTCGACTGCGTCCTTGACCCCGAGCGGCTCTTCTCGGACGTGGGCTATCTGATGGACATCGCGATCGGCGAGGACGACGGCTCGGCGAACGGGCGTTGGCGCCTGCTCCTCCTGGAGGACTGCGACGAGCTGATCCGCGGCGAGGCGAAGCACACGGCGGGCCAGGCGTTGTCGCGGTTGCTCAATTTGACCGACGGTCTACTCGGCCAGGGCCGCAACGTCCTGGTCGGCGTCACCACCAACGAGGACCTGGAACGCCTCCACCCCGCGGTGGTCCGCCCCGGCCGCTGCCTGGCCCGCATCGAGGTCTCCCCGTTGACCCGCCGCGAGGCCACGGACTGGCTCGGCACCGACGAGGGCGTGGGCCGCGAGGGCGCGACACTGGCGGAGCTGTACGCGTTGCGCCGGGGCATCTCCCCGACGTCGGTCCCGGACCAGCGGGGTGGGACGGAGGCGGGGCTGTACCTGTAGCCCGTCGTCCCGTTACGCAACGGGCTCGAGGTGCCGCTCCGCCTTGGGCAATCTGCCGCCTTGGGCGGCAGGGTGGGCAATGCGGCACCCCGGTGCCGCGCACCGCTACGAGTGGCCCTGCACCGCCTACGCGTACGCCGCCCGCACCGCGTCCCGCACCGCGGAAAGCGCCGCATCCTCCGACAGCCCAAGCCGCCGCACCCGCTCCGCATACGCCTGCGCCGCCGCCGAGGCCTCCCGCTCCGCCGCGTCCCCCGCGGCCGCGATGAGCGTGCCGTTGCGCCCCCGCGTCTCGATCACCCCGTCCGTCTCGAGGGCCCGGTACGCCTTGGCCACCGTGTTCGCGGCGAGGCCGAGTTCCTCCGCGAGCCCGCGGACCGTGGGCAGCCGGTACCCGACGGGCAGCACCCCCGACCGGGCGAGCTCGGAGATCTGGGCCCGCACCTGTTCGTACGGCGCGGCACTGTCGTCAATGCGGATCTTCAAGGTCACGCCGTCGATTCTCCCGCAGCACCGAAAAATAGGAGGCACCCGGTGGCGCGCGGCGCGTAGCGTGCGCCCCCATGACCGTGATCGTGCGCGCGCTGCACCTCGACCGTCCGGCCGACACCGAGGCCTTCGCCCGGATCCGCCGCACCTGCCTCCCCGCCATGCTCGCGACGCCGGCCTCCGTCGCGTACGATGCCGCAAACGCCCACCCCGACGCCCACTACCGCCAACTGCTCGCGCAGACCGGCGACGGCGAGGTGATCGGCACGGCGCAAGTCGGTATCGCGTACGACAGCCCGGAGCCCGGCCAGGGCTACGCGAACGTATACGTACACCCCGAGCACACGGGCCACGGCGCCGGCACCCTCCTCCTGCGCACGGCGGAGGAGCACCTCGGCCGGCACGGCGCCACGGAGGTGCACTGCTGGGCCCTGGACGCCCCGCGCAACCTCGCCTGGGCCGCCGCCCGCGGCTACCGCTCGAGCCGCAGCGCCCACTTCCTCCGCCTCGACCTCACGACCGGCACCCTCCCGCCCCGCCAACCCGCCCCGCCCCACGTGGAGTTGCGCACCGCCTCCGACTACGCGGCGGACCCCCGCCCCCTCTTCCACCTGGACGCGGAGACGGTCGCCGACGAACCGGGCGACATCCTGACCGAATTCACCGACTACGAACAGTGGTTGCGCGACACCTGGCACCACCCCCTCCTCAACCACGACTTGACGACGGTCGCGGTCGTGGACGGCCGCCCGGCAGCGTTCACGGCGGCCCGCACAGACGACGAGGGACGCTACTCGACGGGAATGACCGGCACGGCCCGCGCCTTCCGCGGCCGCGGCCTCGCCAAGCTCGCCAAGAACGACTCCCTGCACCGGGCCCGCACGGCCGGCATCACGGTGGCGTACACGGGAAACGACGCCGGAAACGAACCCATGCTCGCGATCAACAAATGGTTCGGCTACGTACTCGACGCGACGGAGATCCGCCATGTCCGCACCCTCCCCCGCTGACGACGCCCTCCACGTGCACCTGATCAAAGCGGGCCGCACAAAGATCAGTTACCCGGTGGACCTCCTTCACGACGACGGCACCCGCATCACGGTCCGCGCTCCCTGGGCAGGCGACGGCGTACGCGACTTCGGCTTCGTCCGGTTCGCCCCCGGCGACGTCTTCACCGAGCACTACTGGCGCGACCGCTGGTACGCCGTCAAAGAGGTCCGCACCGGCGACGGCACGCTGAAGGGCTGGTACTGCGACATCACCCGCCCCGCGGTCCGGACCGACGACGGCGACATCCGCTCCGAAGACCTGGACCTCGACCTGTGGGTGTCGGCGGACGGCAGCGACATCATCCGCCTGGACGAGGACGAGTTCGCCGAGAGCGGCCTCACCGACCGGGACCCGGAGGCCGCGCAGGCGGCGACGCAGGCCCTGGACGACCTCGAACTCCTGGCGGAGCGAGGCGAGTTCCCGCCCCTCCCGGATCCCCGCCCGGATCACCTCACGTAACGCCGACCACCGCGTACCGCTCGTCCGCGACTTCCCGCCCCCACAGCCGCGCGTCTGCCGACAGCGGCTCCCGCCGGACGTCCGCGACGAGCGGTGCGAGCGCGTCCACCAGCCGCGCCGCAGGTATCCCCGCCGGACTCACCTCACCCCACACCCCCTCCACCAGCACGAGCCGCCCACCGGGCCGCAGCAGCGAAACCCACCGCGCCAGCACCGCCCCGACATCGGGCAGCATCCACAGCACGTGCCGCGCGAACACCACGTCGTACGCCCCCGCCGCCACCGGCGGCTCCGCCGCGTCCCCGAGCAGAAACTCCGCGTCACGCCCCACGAGCTTGCGCCGGGCGAGCTCCAGCATCCGGGGCGCACTGTCCACCCCGGTCACCCGGTGCCCCCGCTCGGCCGCGAGGAGTGACATACTCCCCGTCCCGCATCCCAGGTCGACCACGTCACAGCAGCCCTCCGGCAACCACCCGGCCAGCCTCTCGGCCCAGGCGGCACGCACCTCGGGATCCCGCAGCCCATGGTCGGGGTCATCGTCGAACTTGCCCGCCATCGCGTCCCAGTCCAACGGTTCCAGCAATTGCATCATCTCCGGGGTGTGACATCCGCCAGTCAACTTCCCGACGAGCTGCCGGGCTTGCCGCTCAGGTCCATCACCGGCTGTGACGTCCTGGCTGCGTCCAGAATTCACGCGCCGAGGGCGAGTTCAGGGACCGTTGACCCGGCCCCGCAGACCCACACCATCCAACCCCTGTAGGCGATGTTGTGGGACGCATTGAGGTCAGCAGTCTCAACGAAGCCGCAGACCTGGCAGGCAAACACGGCCTGGGAAGGCCGGTTGCCCCGTGCGATGTGATGGCACTCGGAACATTCCTGGCTGGTGTACGCCGGATCGACATACACCACCGGTACTCCCGCCCGCTTCGCCTTGTAGACGATGAACGCGGCCAGTTGCGCAAACGGCCAGGAGTGGAGTGCGGCGCGTTGGGGCCTTCTCAGCCGTGCCCGTTCGCGGATGCCCGTGAGGTCTTCCAGAGCAATCCCGCGACCGGTGCGTTCAGCCTCCGCCACGATCCACTTCGAGATTTTGTGATTGGTGTCTTTGTTGCGGCGAGCCTCTTTACCCACTCGCCTCTTCGCCCGTCGTCTGGCGGACTTGGTGTTCTTCTTCTGTAGTTTGGCGCGAAGCTTCCGGTCGCACTCCCGCTTCCGGTTGGTTCTGCGGCCGGAATACCGTCGGCCGTCGCTGGTGGCTGCGATATTCACGATGCCGAGATCCACTCCAAGGAAACCGGCAGGTCGGCCGTTGAACTCCGCCTCGGAAACCTCACAGGTCGCGATCAGAAACCAGGATCCGTTCTCACACGTCAGATCGGACTCACCGCGACTGCTGGCCGCGAGCAGCACAAGCTGTTCAGCTTGCCCGGTGAAGGGGAGCTTCTTCAGGCGTCCGGACAGAGTCCAGATCGACACGGTGCGCTGCTCGTGCTGCCACGACAGCATCCGGTCGTCGTACGGCTGAGCCGCCTTTGCCCGGAAGGCAATCGGCTTGCCCGATACACGCTCACGCCGTCTGGAGCCGGGTTTCCCATAGCGGCATGCGCGCATCCCCGCGGCCAACGTCGCATAGGCATCGCAAGTCTTCTTGATCGTATGTTGGGCAGCCTGCGATCCCAGCTTCCAGCGCTCCCGGATCGTCCGGTACGTGAGCTTGCGCAGCTCCAGGGGGCGACGCGCGCTCTCTTCGAAGGCTGTGCGCGCTGCCCAAGTCGCCGCCTCGTTGCAGGCGTGCAGTGTCGTCTCAAGTGCCACCGCCTGCTCCGGCGTCGGCAAGAGCTTGACCCTTACCACCAGCTTCATACTCCGGGACGCTAGCCGATGAGTTCAGGCCGGGCATTCGAACAGATGACACCTCGCCCCCAGCGCGAACGAAGCACAGACCCACGGGGAACGCCCCGCTGTGGGACACGCCACTGACATTTGCGCTTCAATGAGTCACTCTCCGGGAACAGGTCTACAACGGCACCACGTTGGGGTCCGTGTAGGTACAGGAGGCACCATGCGCCGAGTGACCATGCACAAGCCGACCGGAGCGAGCACCATCACGCGCCGGCTGCGCGAAGACGCGGCCGACATGAAGCAGGACCGCCCCGAAGTGCGCAAGGACGTCCGCAAGACGTGGTGGCCGGACGAGTGAGCGGGGCCGGACGGATGCCGCGCAGACCCTGAGCCGTCAGGACGGCCCCAGCCGCTTGCGGTAGTGGATCCGGTCGTAGGGGCCGTCCGTGCGGCGCTCCACGATCTCGTATCCGTGGCGCGGGTACAGCTCCTGGTTCTCCCACATGAGTGCGTTCGTGTAGAGACGCACCTCGAACAGCCCGAGAGCGCGCGCGTGCTCGTCCACGAAAGCGAGCAGGCGGCGGCCCACCCCCTGCCCGTGGGCGTCGGGGTGGACCGCGATGCTGTCGAGGAAGAGGTGGTCGGGGTGTGGCTCGACCACGACCAGGCCGACCGGCTCCCGCGCCCCGGTGACGTACACCAGGCCCGCCGCCACGTTCGCCGCGTGGTCGGCCTCCATGGGCGCGGGTACGACGCCGATGCGGGCGATGTAGTGGTGGTACGCCGCGTCCGTGACCGCCTTGACGGCGGGCACGTCCGCGGCCGTCGCCAGGCGGATCCCGGGTTCTCGGCTCTCGTTGGTCATGTCGTCCTGTCTACGTCACTTCCCCTCTCGCGCACCACCAGCTTCTTCAGCAGCGGCCACGCCACGATGAGCAGGACGACCGCGTAGACCGTCACGGAGAACGGCGTGTTGACCAGGCCGCTGACGCTGCCGTCGCTGATCTGGAGGGCGCGGCGCAGCTGTTGCTCGGCGTTCGGGCCGAGGATGACGCCGATGACGGCGGGCAGGACCGGAAGTCCGTAGCGGCGCATGCCGAAACCGATGAGGCCGATGATCAGGAGGATGATCAGGTCGATGGCTTCGCCGCCTACCGCGTACGCGCCGACCGCCGCGAAGAAGAGGATGCCGGCGTAGAGGTACGGGCGCGGGATGCGCAGCAGCTTCGCCCAGACGGGGGCCAGGGGGAGGTTCAGGGCCAGGAGCAGCACCATGCCGACGAAGAGGGATGCGATGAGGCCCCAGACCAGTTCCGGTTCGCGTTCGAAGAGGAGCGGTCCTGGCTGGATGCCGTACTGCTGGAAGGCCGCGAGCATGACCGCGGCGACCGCCGTGGTCGGGAGGCCGAGCGTCAGCATCGAGACCAGCGTGCCGGCCGCGGATGCCGAGGACGCCGATTCGGGGCCCGCGATGCCTTCGATGGCGCCCTTGCCCCACTCGTCCTTGTGCTTGGACAGGCGCTTCTCGGTGACGTAGGAGAGGAACGTGGGGATCTCGGCGCCGCCCGCGGGGATCGCGCCGAACGGGAAGCCGATGAGCGGGCCGCGCAGCCACGACTTCCAAGTGCGCTTCACGTCGGAGCCGCCGAGCCAGGGGCGGCCGACCGGGATCGCCTCGCCGCTCGTGCGGCGCAGATGTGCGGCCACCCACAGGGCCTCGCCGATGGCGAAGAGGCCGACCGCGACGATGACGACGTCGATGCCGTCGGCGAGCTGCAACGAGCCGAAGGTGAGCCGTTGTTGGCCGGTCATCTGGTCGAGCCCGACCAGGCCGATCGTGAGGCCGATCAAAAGGGACGCCAGTCCTCGTACGCGGGACGAGCCGAGCACCGAGGTCACCGCGATGAACGCGAGGACCATGATGGCGAAGTAGTCGGGCGCGCCGATGTCGACGGCGAGCGAGGCGACCTTCGGGGCGAGGGCGACCAGCAGGATCGTGCCGATCATGCCGCCGGCGAAGTGTCCGATGGCGGCGGCCGCGAGGGCCTGTGCGCCGCGTCCGGACTTCGCCATGGGGTTGCCCTCCATGGCGGCGACCACGGCGGCGCTCTCACCTGGGGTGTTGAGGAGGATCGAGGTCGTCGAGCCGCCGAACATGGCGCCGTAGTAGATGCCCGCGAACATGATGAACGCGCCGGTGGGTTCGAGTCCGTACGTCACCGGGAGGAGCAGGGCGACCGCCATCGCGGGGCCGATGCCGGGCAGGACGCCGATGGCCGTGCCGAGCAGGACGCCGATCGCCGCCCAGAGGAGGTTGATGGGGGTGAGGGCCGTACCGAAGCCGTCGAGGAGGGAGTTGAGGGCGTTCATGGGGTCACAGCACCTCCATCAGGGGGCCGCCCGGCAGGGGGACGCCGAGCAGGTTGTTGAAGAGGACGAAGGTGAGGAGGGAGAGGGCCGCGGCGATCAGGGGGTCGCGGGTGAGGTGGCGGCTGCCGAGCGCGTACGCCGCGCCCCAGAACAGCAGCGCGCCCGCGATCGGGAAGCCGATCGGTTCGATGAGCACGGCGGTGGCGAGGAAGACGCCCGCGAGCAGCAACACGGTGCGCCAGTCGGCGGGTTCGGACAGGTCGACGTCCTCGCCGGCCTCGGCCTCTCCCCTGCCGCCGCGCAGTACGTCGACGGCGAGCAGGAGGGCGACGGCGAGCAGCCCGATGCCGACGACGATCGGGACGGTCTTCGGGCCGACGGGGCCGCGCTGGGCGATGTCGACGTTCATGGTGAGCGCGTCGGTGAGGACGAGTACGCCGAGCGCCAACAGGAGTACGCAGACGCCGAGTTCGGAGTGTTCGCGCAGCCAGGACGTGTGCGTGTCCTCGGCCGGGCGGGTTTCGGTGGCGGTCACGGGCTCTACCGGATTCACAGGCCCAGCTCCTTCAGTACGGACACGACCCGCTTGTCCTCGGCGTCGAGGAACGTCCCGAAGTCGTCGCCGACGAGGAACGCGTCGTCCCAGCCGTTCGTCTTCAGCGACTTCTTCCACTCCTTGGAAGCGTGCAACTTCCGTACGAGGTTGGTGAGTTTGTCGCGCTGGGCGCCGGACAGGCCGGGCGGGGCGACGATGCCGCGCCAGTTGGTGAAGTCGACGTCGTAGCCGGACTCCTTGAGCGTGGGCCCGTCGAGGCCGCTGGCGCGTTCGGGGCCCGTGACGGCGAGGAGGCGCAGTTCGCCGCTCTTGATCTGGTCGAGGTACTCGCCGACGCCGGAGACGCCGAAGGCGACCTTGTTGCCGAGGATGGAGGCGAGGAGTTCGCCGCCGCCGTCGAACGGCACGTAGTTGACCTTCTTCGGCTGGATGCCCGCGGCGCGCGCCATCAGCATGGGCGCCAGATGGTCGGGGCCGCCGGGCGAGGAGCCGCCGCCGACGGGCAGCTTGCCGGGGTTCTTCTTCCAGGCGTCGATGAGCTGCTTGATGTTCTTGTACGGGGAGTCCTTCGCGACCACGACGACGTCGGGCTCCTCGGTGAGCCGGGCGATGGGTGTGGTGTCGGCGAGGGTCTTCGGGGAGTGGTTGGAGCGGGCGGCCCCTACGACGCCGAGGCCCATGGACATCGCGAGTTTCCCGTTGCCGTGTTCGCCGGCGAGGCGGGTGAGGCCTACGGTGCCGCCCGCGCCGGGCAGGTTGAACACCTCGACGTTGTGGGTGAGTTCGGCGTCCTCCGCGTTCTTCGCGGCGGTGCGTGCCGTGATGTCGTAGCCGCCGCCGGGGGTGTTGGGGACCATGAGGCGCAGGCCGGGGATCTGGGTGCCGGTGTCGGCGCCGCTGCCCGAGGTGAGCAGCGGCGGCCCCACCAGGACGAGCAGCGCGGCCCCGAGCAGGGCGAGGGGTGTGCGCAGGCGCACGTGTGCCACCTACTTCTTGGGTTCGTTTTGACCGTGGGCTGGTTGTGAGGTGGCCCACATGTTGCCTACGCGTTAACAAGCTGTCTCCCTTCCGCAAGCAACGGACGTTGTGGTCCTTGTGGTCGCGCACCTACTCTGCGCCAGTGACAAAGGTCTTGATCAAGGTCTTGATCGTGGACGACGACTTCATGGTCGCGAAGCTGCACAGCCGGTACGTGTCCGCGATGGACGGGTTCGTGGTGGCCGGGGTGGCGCACAGCGGCGCGGAGGCGCTGCGCGCCGCGGAGTCGTTGCGCCCCGATCTGGTGCTCCTGGACGTGTACTTGCCGGACATGGACGGCATCGAGGTGTTGCGGGCGCTGCGGGCCGCGGAGGAGCGGGATCCGGCCCGTACCTCGGTGGACGCGCTGTTCATCACGGCGGCGCGGGACGCGGAGGTGGTGCGGGCGGCGCTGCGGGCGGGGGCGCTGCACTATCTGATCAAGCCGTTCAACCAGGCGGCGTTGCAGGAGCAGTTGAGGCATGTGGCGGCGCTGCGGACCCGCCTCGACGACCTGGACGAGGCCCGCCAGGAGGACGTCGACCAGATCTTCGGTGCCCGCCCGCCGGGTTCGCGGGAGCTGCCGAAGGGGCTCGCCGCACACACCGCGGACCTGGTGGAGCAGACGCTGCGCGCCCACCCCGGCGGCCTGTCGGCGACGGAGTGCGCCCAGGAGGCGGGCACGTTGTCGCGGGTGAGCGCGCGCCGGTATCTGGAGTTCTTCGCGGGTACGGGGCGGGCGCGGGTGACGCTCCGGTATGGCGGGACGGGGCGGCCGGAGCGGCGGTATCGGTGGGTGTCCTGAGCGGAGTCTGAGGGGCGCCTTAAGGGGGCCATAAAGATCCACTCGGAGCGCTCCCACGGGCCGAACAGCGGGTTTTTTCGGGCTAACTTCCTTGCCGCACCCCCCAATGCACTCGATGCGCTCGGTGCACTCAATGCACTCGATCAAGGAGTACCCCCATGCCCGCAAGCCGCCGCAAGCTCGCCGCGCTCACCACGGTCGGGGCGATCCCCCTCGCCCTCACCGCCCTGTCCGCAACGCCCGCGGCAGCCCACGGCACGCTCGGTGATCCGGCCAGCCGGGTCGCCGCCTGTTACGCGGAGGGCGCCGAGAGCCCCACGTCGGCGGCGTGCAAGGCGGCGGTCGCCGAGGGCGGCCCGCAGGCCCTGTACGACTGGAACGGCATCCGCGACGGCGAGGCGGCCGGCAAGCACCAGGAGAACATCCCGGACGGCAAGCTGTGCTCGGCGAACTCCGACGAGTTCAAGGGCATGGACCTGGCCCGCGACGACTGGCCCGCGACGAAGGTCTCGGCCGGCTCGTACACCTTCAAGTACAAGGTGACCGCCCAGCACAAGGGCACCTTCAACCTCTACATGACGAAGCAGGGCTACGACCCGTCGAAGCCGCTGAAGTGGTCCGACCTGGACATGGAGAACCCGGTCGCGACGAAGACGGACCCGACGGCGTCGGGCGGCTACTACACGTTCTCCGGGAAGCTCCCGGACCGCACGGGCCGCCAGCTGATCTACGGCATCTGGCAGCGTTCGGACAGCCCGGAGGCGTTCTACTCCTGCTCGGACGTGACGTACGGCGGCGCGTCCACCGCCTCCGCCACGACGAAGGAGGCGACGACGCCCTCGGACGAGCAGATCGCGGCGGACGCCGACAAGTCGACGGTCGACCACAGCGGCATGGACATGGGCGACGACGCGCACGAGACCCACGAGTCGGCCGCGCCCGCCGCCGATGACGCCAACTCCCCTGCCGCGCAGGGTGGTTTGCAGAAGCAGAGCCTCGCGGAGACGGGCGGCGACTCCACGACCCCGTACATCGCGATGGGCGGCGCGGCCGCCCTGGCGATCGGCGCGGCGGGCCTGTTCGCCTCGATGCGTCGCCGCGCGACGACGGCCGGCCGCCACGGCCGCTGATCGCAGCGTCACAAACCGGACCGCCGCCTCCCTGCCCTTCGGGAGGCGGCGGTCCTCATGCGTGGATCGGACGGACCGTCACCAGGTGGGCCTGATGGGTCCGTTGGGCGCGATGGCGAGCAGTCGCTCCGCGAGCGCGTGAGCCTCGCCCGCCCCGAGCCGCTCCACCCAGGGCCGCACCGCTTCGGCGGACGCCTCCTCCGCGGCCCGCGTGCAGTCCCACCCGCGCGCGGTCAGCACGACGAGCCGGGCCCGCGCGTCCTGCGGGTGGGGCCGCCGCTCGGCGTACCCCTTGCGCACCAGCTCGTCGACGAGCTGACTCGCGGCCTGCTTGGTCACACCGAGGTGGCCGGCGAGCTCCGTGGCGGTGGCGTCCCCCGGACCGTTCCACCACCCCGCCGAGGACCTCGTTGCCGGCCCCGCGGCGACCGCCAGATGGAAGCGCGAGTCGACCCGGTGACAGGCGGCGAGGTCGGCGACCTCCCCGTCGAGCATCCGCACCAGGACCCGCCGGTCCGCGGTGGAGCCGCGCCGCGCCGCGAGAGCGGCCGCGAACGGCTCGACCGCCGACCGGTACTCCATGTAGTCGCGGATGGTGGCCCTGAAGACGGCGGCCACCGCGGCCCGTTCCTCCTCCACCGCCGAGGCGGGCCGCACCCGTGTCCCGCCGGAGCGGCCGAGCGTGGTGACCACGAGGCCCTCCTCGGCGAGCCTGCGCACCGCCTGGCGGACCGTGTTGCGCCCGACGTCCAGCGACGCGTCCCCGCACACCCTCGCGCCCGGCGACACCGCCATCGTGAACGCGGGCACGGCGCTCGGGGTGGAGAACCCGGCGGACGAGCCCGCGACGATGTGGGTGACGACGTCGGTGGGCCTGGAGGCCGAGCTGGCGGACGGGACGCGGATCGCTCCGCCGTGGGCCCGGTAGCGCCGCCCGGTCAGGCCGCATGCGGCGCCGTCCCGTCAGGCCGCGTGCGGTGGCGCCGCGGCCGGGCGGATCGCGGTCGGGCCGAACTTCCTCCGGGCACGGTCGACCGCGTCCTCGATGCGGCGGTCCCGCTCGTCGGCCGGATCGAACAGGAGCTGCCGGGAGGCCAGTTCGGCCGGGATCAGGCGGTCGGCCCGCAACGCGAAGGACCGCACGCGGGCCCGCTGCAACCCGAGCCGGTCGTGGAGTTCGTACGCGAGCGAGGTCAGCGTCGGGGTGTGGGCGGACGCCTCACGCAGGGCGCGGGTACGCGTGGTCGTGCTGCGGTCCACGTAGCGCACGGTGAGGGTGAGGGCGCCGGTCGCCTGCTCCTCGGCGCGCAGCCGCAGGCCGAGCCGGTCGGTGAGCGCGAGCAGCACGGCGCGCTGCCGGTCGCGGTCCAACTCGTCCTGCGGGAAGTCGTGTTCGACGCGGATCGAGCGGGCCGGGGCCGCCGGGACCACCGGTGTCGGGTCGAGGCCGCGAGCCGCGTCGTACAGTCGACGCCCCGCGGCGGCGCCGAGGATGCGTTGCAGGGTGCCGAGCGGCGCGGCGGCGATCCTGCCGACGCTGTCGAGACCGTACGAGGACAGGGTGCGGGCGGTCGCGGGCCCCACGCCGTGCAGGGCGGCGGCGGACTTGTGGGCGAGAAAGGCGGCGACCGCGTCCAGGTCGTCGGGCAGCTCCCGCACCGCCGACGGCGGCCCGTCGACGGCGACCATCCGGGCCAGCATCGGATTCGCGGCGACGCCGATGGTCGAACGCAGCCCGTAGAGACCTCCGGTCCGCGCCCGGATCCGCTCGGCCAGAGCCACCGCGTCCGTGCCGAAGTAGCGCAGGCTGCCCGTGACATCGGCGAGCGCGGCGTCCGGCGGCAGCGCCTGCACGAGGGGCGTGAACTCGGCCAGCAGGGCGAGCAGATGGAGGTAGAGCTGCTCGTCCACCAGGTCGTGAAAGTGGACGTACAGGATCTGTGTCGGCACCGCTTCCCCACTTCCTCGCGTCGTCCGTGTCGTCCGCGTCATCCCGCACTCCCCGGGCTCTGGTGCCACAACTTGCGGCTCTGCTTGACGGGTTCGCCGGGCGGCTGGAGGTCCGCCCAGGGGTGCAGGTCGTAGCCCGTCTCCAGGCGGATGCTGCGGCCGTCCGCCGCCGTGTCCGTCGCGGGGCGCTCCGCGGTGAGCCGGTCCGTCACCGCGGACAGGCCGCCCGTGCGGCGCAGCTCGGCCAGTTCGGCCAGGTCCCAGGCGGCGGATCCGGTGACCGACAGCGCCTTGCCGCTGCCGCCGCCCCTGCGCTGCACCACGCCGCGTACGAGCAGCAGCCAGGAGTGGAAGACGGTGTGCGCGCTCGCGTCGTGGCTGTCCTCGAAGAACGCGCAGTCGACAAGGCCCGAGGTGTCGTCGAGCGTTGTGAAGATGACGCGCTTGCCGGAGCGGACCGGCGGCGTCTGCACGGCGCCCTTCGCGCCGGCGACCAGGACCACCTGTCCGTGCGGCAGGTCCTTCAGCCGGTGCGCGGAGGACACGCCCAGTTCGTCGAGCAACTCCCGGTGGTCGCCCAGGAGATGGCGCGAGGTGTCCATGCCGAGCACGCCGAGCTCGGCGCCGAGCCGTTCGGCGTCGTCGAGGTCGGGCAGCTGGGCGGGGGCGACCGTATCGGGGGCCGCGTCGGTCTCGCCGAGCGCCAACTGTCCCTGGGCACCGCCCTTCCCGCTCCGCTGCGACTCGGCGATGTGCAGCATCAGGTCCCGCCGGTTGCGCCCGAAGGCGTCCAACGCGCCGACCTGCGCGAGCCGTTCGGCGACAGGCCGGGAGGGGCGGGCGCGGGAGAGGAAGTCCTGGAGCGAGACGTAGGGGCGCCCCGCGACGATCCGCTCCGCCTCGGCCTCGCTCATGCCGCGCACATCGTCGAGCGCGAGCCGGAGCCCGTGAACGAAACCACCGAAACGGCCCGAACCGTCCCCACCATCAGACACCAGTTCGATTCGATAGGCCGGATCCGACGCGTTCACATCGAGCGGCAGCACCGGCACCCCCCACCGCCGCGCGTCCGCGAGCAGCAGACGCTTCGGGTACATGCCGGGGTCGTGCGTGAGCAGCCCCGCGTAGAACGCGGCCGGATGGTGCGCCTTCAGCCACGCCGACTGGTACGAGGGCACGGCGAACGCGACGGCGTGCGCCTTGCAGAACCCGTACGCGCCGAACGCCTCGATGATCTCCCAGGTCCGTGTCACGACCTCCTCCGTGTATCCGCGCGCCCGGGCCTGTTGCTCGAACCAGGTCCGCACCCGTCCGACCTGGTCCGCCTTCGAGAGCGCCCGCCGCGTGTAGTCGCCGAAGGCGAGGCTGCACCCGGTCATCACGTGCAGGATCCGGATGATCTGCTCGTGGAAGACGACCACGCCGCACGTCTCCTCCAGCGCGTCCTTCAGATCCGGATGCGGGTACGCGGGCGCCTGCTTGCCGTGCCGTGCTTTGATGAACGGGTCGACCATGTTGGCCGCGACCGGCCCGGGACGGAACAGCGAGATGTCCACGACCAGGTCGTGGAAGGTCTCGGGCAGCAGCCGCGCGAGCAGATCGCGCTGGCCCGGCGACTCGGTCTGGAAGCAGCCCAAGGTCTGGGAGGACTTGATGAGTTGATACGTCTTCGGGTCGCCCGGCGGCACCTGTTCGGGGTCGTCGAGATCGATGCGGTTGCCGGTCACCCGCTCGATCTCGCGCACCGAGTGCGCCATCGCGGACTGCATCCGCACCCCGAGGACGTCGAGCTTGAGCAGCCCGAGGTCCTCCACGTCCTCCTTGTCGAACTGGGACATGGGAAAGCCCTCGGTGCTGGTCGGCACGACCGGGGTGCGCCGCAGCAGGGTCGTGTCGGAGAGCAGCACCCCGCACGGGTGCATGGCTATCCCGCGCGGCAGCGCGTCGAGCGCCTCGACCAGGTCCCACAGCTTCGGCGGGTACGCCTCCGGGTCGATGCCGCGCAGCTCCGGCAGCTCCTGGAGCGCGAAGCGGGCGTCGCGGGCGCGGATGTGCGGGAAGGACTTCGCGAGCCGGTCCACCTCGGCCGGTTCCATGCCGAGGGCGAGGCCGACGTCCCGTACGGCGTGGCGGACCCGGTAGGTCTCCGGCATGGACACGGTGGCGACCCGCTCGGGCCCGAAGCGGTCCAGGATCGCCCGGTAGACCTCCAGGCGGCGGGCGGACTCCACGTCGATGTCGATGTCGGGCAGCTCCATGCGCTGCTCGGACAGGAACCGCTCCATCAACAACCCGTGTTCGACCGGGTCGGCCGTAGCGATGCCGAGCAGATGGTTGACCAGCGAGCCCGCGCCGGAGCCGCGCGCCGCGACCCGGATGCCCAACTCCCGCACATCGGACACCACTTGGGCGACGGTGAGGAAGTACGAGGCGTAGCCCTGCCGTTCGATGAGGCCCAGTTCGTCCTCCAGGCGCTCCCAGTACCGGCGCTTGTAGTCGTAGCGGCGGGCCAGCATCGCGGCATCGCAGCGCGAGCGAAGCACCCGGTCGGGGGTGCGCCGGGCGGCGCCGACGAGGTCCGGCTCGGGGAAGTGCACCCGGCCGAGCCCCAGGTCGTCCTCGGGGTCGACGCGGCAGGCCTGGGCGGTCTCCTCGGTGACGGCGAGGAGGCGGCGCGCGGTGTTGGCGCCGTATCCGGCGGCCTCGGCGACCTGCTCGGCGACGCGCGCCATGTCGGCGGCGGGCTTGAGCCAGCGTCCGCCGCTGTCGAGCGTGCCGCGCGGGTCGATCGGCACCAGGCGGCGCGCGGAGTCCAGCACGTCCGCGACCGGCCCCTGTCCGGCGTCGGCGTAGCGGACGGCGTTGCTGAGTACGGGGAGGATCCCCTGGTCGGCGGCGAACCCGAGGGCGCGGGCGGCGTGCCGCAGCGAGCCGGGTCCTGTGCCGCTCAGGCCGTGGGAGACGACCTCGATGCGCAGCGCGCCGCTCCCGTACCGCTCACGCCAGGGCGCGAGGAGCCGGGCCGCGCGGTCCGGGCGGCCGGCGGCGAGCGCGCGGCCGACGTCCGAGTCGGGGCCGAGCAGGACGAACACGTGGTCCGCACCCTCTTCGCCGAGCGCGTCCCAGGGCAGCAGCGGGCGTCGGCCCTGCCCGGAAACGGCGGTGACATCGCGGTGCGCCGCGGTGACGAGCCGGCACAGTTCGGCCCAGCCGTCCGCGCCGTCCCGGGCGAGGAACGTCACGCGCTGCGCCGACTCGTCGACGAAGGCGCCGCCCCGGGCGGGGGTGCGCCGCCGTTCGGTGCGTTCGACGGCTTCGGCCGGTGCGGCGACGGCGAGGTCCACCCCGAACAGTGGCCGGATACCGGCCCTGCCCGCGGCCTTGGCGAAGCGGACGGCGCCGCCGAGGGTGTCCCGGTCGGTCAGGGCGAGCGCGTCGAGGCCGCGCGCGGCGGCCCGCTCGGCGAGCGCGTCCGGGTGCGAGGCCCCGTACCGCAGGGAGAAACCCGAGGCGGTGTGCAGATGCGTAAAACCCCGCATCCGAACCACCTCGTCACTACTCCCCCCTCTATCCGACCTGTCACACCAGCCTCATCAGGGCCGATGCCCTCACCGTAAACCATGTTCGAATATTTGTGCGAGCCGAAACCGCCACCCGGGAGCCACCGCTCGGGAACCGCCGCCCAGGAACCCGCCCCCACCCGTTCGGCCCTCCCCGACTGCATGAGCCGGGGCCCCACCCGAGCGTTGAGGCATGAAGTTCGCCGAAGAGTTCAAGAACGCCGTCACACCCAGAGCCGCGCTCCTCGTCATCGGTGTCCTGGCTCTCCAGCTCCTGTTCATCACCTCGTACGTGGGGGCGCTGCACAATCCGAAGCCGAAGGACGTCGCGTTCGGCGTCGTCGCGCCGCAGCCCGCGGCGGCGAAGCAGCTCGCGCAGCAGCTGGACAAGCTGCAGGGGTCCCCGCTCGACGCGCGGGTGGTCAAGGACGCGAAGACGGCGCGCGAGCAGGTCCTGAACCGGGAGATCGACGGCGCCCTGGTGTTCCACGCGAAGGGCGCGCAGGACACCCTCTACGTCGCGTCCGGCGGCGGCACCGTCCTGGCGTCCGCGCTGGAGGGGCTGGCCACCACGATCGACGCCCAGCAGCAACGCACGGTGAAGACCGTCGACGTGGCGCCGGCGTCGGCGTCGGACTTCGACGGCCTGTCGGCCTTCTACCTCGTCGTCGGCTGGTGCGTCGGCGGCTATCTGTGCGCCTCGATCATGTCGATCAGCGCCGGGTCCAAGCCGGCGAGCCCGCAGCGGGCCGCCATCCGGCTCGGCTCGCTCGCGGTCTTCTCGATCGTGGGCGGCATCGGCGGCTCACTGATCATCGGCGACTCGATCCTGGGCGCGCTGCCAGGGTCCTTCTGGGGCCTGGCCGGGCTCGGCGCCCTGGTCACCCTCGCGGTCGGCGCGATCACGCTCGCCCTGGAGGAACTCACCGGCGTCGTCGGCATCGGACTCGCGGTGCTGCTGATCGTCGTCGCGGGCAACCCGAGCGCGGGCGGCGCCTTCCCGCTGCCGATGCTGCCGCCGTTCTGGCAGGCGATCGGCCCGTGGCTGCCGCCGGGCGCGGGCACCTGGGCGGCCCGCTCCATCGCCTACTTCAAGGGCAACGACCTCACCCAGTCCCTGCTCGTCCTGTCCGCGTGGGCGGTGGTGGGCATCGCCGCGACGCTGCTCGTGTCGGGCCTGCGCGAGAAGCGGCGGGGCGTACGGACGGCGGCCGCGGCGGAGCCCGCCGAATCGTGACGGTCACATGCTGCGGCGGAGCCCGCCGAATCGTGAGGTGACACGACTCGGCGGGCTCGGCCCGAAGCCCCGAGGGCCCTACTCGGTCCCGTAGTACGCCTGCCGCATCAGCCGCTTCATGTCGTCGATCATCGGCATCCGCGGGTTGGCGGGCGCGCACTGGTCGGCGTAGGCGTTCATGGCCTGCTGCGGCAGGGCCGCCATGAACTCCCTTTCGTCGACGCCCTCTTCGCGGAACGACGCCGGAATCCCGCACCGCTCACGCAGTTCCTCGACCGCCTTCGCGTACGACTCCACGCCCTCCTCGGGGGTGGCGGCCGGCAGGCCCAGCATCTTCGCGATGCCCTGGAGCCGCTCGGGCGCCCGGTACGTCTCGGCCTTCGGCCACGGCGTCGCCTTGTACGAGACGGTGCCGTTGTGCCGGATGACGTGCGGCAGCAGCAGCGCGTTGGTCCGGCCGTGGGCGACGTGGAAGGTGTTGCCGAGCGTGTGCGCCATGGCGTGGACGAGGCCGAGGAAGGCGTTGGCGAAGGCCATGCCCGCGATGGTCGACGCGTTGTGCATCTTCTCGCGCGCCTCGGGGGCCCTGGCGCCGTCCCTCACGCACGCTTCCAGGTTCTCGAAGATGAGCTTGATCGCCTGGAGGCACTGGCCGTCGGTGAAGTCGTTCGCGTACACGGAGACGTACGCCTCGGTGGCGTGGGTCAGCGCGTCGAAGCCGGAGTCGGCGGTCACCGTCGGCGGCAGGTTCATCGGCAGCATCGGGTCGATGATCGCGACGTTCGGGGTGAGCGCGTAGTCGGCGAGGGGGTACTTCTGGGCGGCGGCCGGGTCGGAGATGACGGCGAAGGGGGTGACCTCGGAGCCCGTGCCGGAGGTGGTCGGGATCGCGACGAGCTTCGCCTTCTCCCCCAGCTGCGGGAACGTGTAGGCCCGCTTGCGGATGTCGAAGAACTTCTCCTTCGTGTCCGCGAACTCGATCTCCGGGTGCTCGTACATCAGCCACATGATCTTCGCGGCGTCCATCGGCGAACCCCCGCCGAGCGCGACGATCGTATCGGGCCCGAAGTCCCGCATCGCGGCGGCGCCCGCCTGCACGGTGGCCAGCTCCGGGTTCGGCTCGACGTTGTCGATGACCTGCAAAGTCACCGCCGTGGAACGGGAGTTGAGAATGTCGGTGATCTTCTGCACGAAGCCGATGGCGCCCATCGTCTTGTCGGTGACGACCGTGACGCGGTGCACGTCGTCCATCTCGGCGAGGTACTTGATGGCGTTGCGCTCGAAGTAGATCTTCGGCGGGATCTTGTACCACTGCATGTTGGTGTTGCGCCGGCCGATCCGCTTGATGTTGACGAGGTTGACCGCGGAGACGTTGTTGGAGACGGAGTTGTGGCCGTAGGAGCCGCAGCCGAGGGTCAGCGACGGGAGGAAGGCGTTGTAGACGTCGCCGATGCCGCCGAAGGTGGAGGGCGAGTTGACGATGACGCGGACCGCCTTGACGCGGCGGCCGAACTCCTCGGCCAGCTCATCGTCCTCGGTGTGGATGGCGGCGGAGTGGCCGAGGCCGTTGAACTCGACTATCTGCGCGGCGAGTTCGAGGCCGTGCCCGGTGTCGTTCGCCTTGAGTGCGGCGAGGACCGGGGAGAGCTTCTCGCGGGTGAGCGGCTCAGCGGGGCCGACCTCCGCACACTCGGCGACGAGGATCGAGGTGTCGTCCGGCACCTCGAAACCGGCCTGCTCGGCGATCCAGGTCGCGGGCCTGCCGACGACGGACGCGTTCAGCTTGGCGCCCGCGCAGTCGCTGCCGTGGGCGGCGGCGCCGAAGACGAACTCCTCCAGCTTGGCCTTCTCGGCGGCTGTCACCACGTGCGCCTTCAGGCGTTGCAGCTCGGCGATGCCGTCCTCGTAGATCTCCTGGTCGAGGATGACGGCCTGCTCGGAGGCGCAGATCATGCCGTTGTCGAAGGCCTTGGAGAGCACGATGTCGTGGATGGCGCGGCCCAGCTTGGCGTCCTTCGCGACGTACGCGGGGACGTTGCCCGCGCCGACGCCGAGGGCGGGCTTTCCGCACGAGTAGGCGGCCTTGACCATGGCGTTTCCGCCGGTGGCGAGGATCGTGGAGACGCCCTCGTGGTTCATCAGCGCGCCCGTCGCCGCCATCGACGGCTCCTCGATCCACTGCACGCAGTGCGCGGGTGCGCCGGCCTCGATCGCCGCGTCACGCACGATGCGGGCGGCCTCCGCGGAGCAGTTCTGGGCGCTGGGGTGGAAGGCGAAGATGATCGGGTTACGGGTCTTCAGGGCGATCAGCGCCTTGAAGATCGTGGTCGACGTGGGGTTGGTGACGGGGGTCATCGCGCAGATCACGCCGACGGGCTCGGCGATCTCGGTGATGCCGTTGATCTCGTCGCGGGAGATGACGCCGGCCGTCTTCAGGCCGCGCATCGAGTTCACGACGTGCTCGCAGGCGAAGAGGTTCTTGACCGCCTTGTCCTCGAACAGGCCCCGGCCGGTCTCCTCGACGGCGGCCTTCGCCAGGTCGCCGTGGTGGGCGAGCGCCGCGAGCGACGCCTTCTTGACGATGTGGTCGACCCGTTCCTGGTCGTACGTCTCGAACCTCGCGAGCGCCTCACGCGCTCCAGCGACCAGTTCGTCGACCGTCCCCTCGGCTGAACCCTCGACATCCACGGCAGGCTCCCTTTTTCGCGCCTTTTCGCTGATGTCTCAATTCCACACCTTTACGCTCCGCTCATGGGGCGGAGAACGGCCCGACCCCAAGGGACCAAAGTCCCTGCGGATGCGGGGCGCCACGAAAAAGCCCCGCCCCCGGTTTCCCGGGGGCGGGGTACGAACGTGCTGGTCAGCCGATTTCCGTGCCCGTGGCGGAGAGCGCCTCCGTCACCGGCTGGAAGAAGGTCTCGCCGCCCGCCGTGCAGTCGCCGCTGCCGCCGGAGGTGAGGCCGACCGCCGAGTCGCCCGAGAAGAGCGAGCCGCCGCTGTCACCGGGCTCGGCGCAGACATCGGTCTGGATGAGGCCGTTGACGATGTCGCCGTTGCCGTAGTTCACGGTGGCGTCCAGGCCGGTCACCGTGCCGTCGTGCACCTGCGTGGTGGAGCCGGAGCGGGTCACCTTCATGCCCACGGTGGCGTCCGCCGCCTTGGTGATCTGCTGCGCGGAGCCGTTGTAGAGGTTGACCTCGCTGGGGTGGTCGACGTCGGCCGAGTACTTCACGAGCCCGAAGTCGTTGTCCGGGAACTGGGAGTCGGCGTTCGTGCCGATCTCCTGGCCGCTGGAGTCCGTCCACGTGGAGATCGACTCGGTGCAGTGGCCGGCCGTGAGGAAGAACGGCTCGCCGCCCTTGGTCACGTTGAAGCCGAGGGAACAGCGGCCGCCGCCCCCGGTGATGGCGTCTCCGCCCGCGATGAACGGCTTGAACTCACCCTGGCTGCGCTTGAGTTCGGCCTTGCCGCCGAGCTTGTCGACGACTCCGGTCAGCTGGTTCCAGTCGGAGCCCTTGACCGTGCGGTCGGCGGTGACGACGACCTTGTTGGTGGCGGGGTCGACGGCCCAGGACGTGCCCGGGATGGTCGCGTCCTGCTTCAGGGTCGTCCGCGCGCCCTTCAGCTCTGCGAGGGAGTTCTGGACGACTCTGGCCTTCGCGCCGGCGGCCTGCGCCGTCTGCGCGGCCTCGTCGTTCAGGACGTTGACGACGAGCTGCTTGGTCTTGGCGTCGTAGTAGCTGCCCGCCGAGTTCTCGCCCAGGTCCTTGGTCAGGCTCGAGGCGAGAGTTCCGGCCTTGGCGATCGAGAGCTTCTGGGCCACCAGGTCGGGAGTGTCGGTGCTGGCGTTCGCAGTCTGGAAGGTGATGCCCGCTGCGGCCAGGGCGAAGATTCCCGCTCCGACCACTGCGGCGCGCCGCTTGGGTATGCGTCGGTGCTTCAACTCACGTCCTCCTGTGGGGGGTTGGGATACCGGTTCGAGTGGGGTCGGACCGGTTCCGTGAGGCTGACTGGCCCACTATCCCGACCGTCACAGGGAGCACACAAGGTCGACTTCCGGACGCGCGTTCGTCAATCCTCGTACGCCCTTCACCACTTGAGTGCGCCCCCGCGCCGCACGTCGATCCCCACTGCAAACACTCCGTGCATCGATGGATGGGCGGAGGGTGAGGTCTAGTCCTGTCCGGATTTCGCCCCTGCTTGCTCGCCGTTCACCACGGGCTCGGGGGTGCCCGCCGCGCTCTTCTTCTCGAACGCGGGCGTGGGCGCCGGTGTCTCGGTGAGCCCCGGCAGCGCCCCCTCGGCGAGTTGGGTGACGGCCGCCTGCGCCGCGTGCGCCGCGTCCCCGGGCGTGGCCCGCTCCAGGAAGCGCAGGAGCTCGACCGGGAACGGCAGCACCAGCGTCGAGTTCTTCTCGGCGGCGACCGCCACCACCGTCTGCAGCAGCCTCAGCTGGAGCGCGGCCGGCTGGTCGGACATCACCTCGGCGGCCTGGGCGAGCTTCTTCGAGGCCTGCAACTCGGCGTCGGCGTTGATGACGCGGGCCCGCCGCTCACGGTCGGCCTCGGCCTGCCGGGCCATCGACCGCTTCATGGTCTCCGGCAGCGATACGTCCTTGATCTCGACCCGGTCGATCTGCACACCCCAGCCGACGGCCGGGCTGTCGATCATCAACTCCAGGCCCTGGTTGAGCTTTTCGCGGTTCGACAGCAGATCGTCGAGGTCGCTCTTGCCGATGATGGAGCGCAGCGACGTCTGCGCCATCTGCGAGACGGCGAACCGGTAGTCCTCGACCTGCACCACGGCCTCGGCCGCGTCGACCACCTTGAAGTAGATGACGGCGTCCACCCGCACCGTCACGTTGTCCCGCGTGATGCCGTCCTGCGCGGGCACCGGCATCGTCACGATCTGCATGTTGACCTTACGGAGCCGGTCCACGAACGGCACGACCATCGTGAACCCGGGCCCGCGCACGGACCGGGTGAGCCGGCCGAGCCGGAACACCACCCCGCGCTCGTACTGTTTGACGACCCGCGCCGCGGACATCACGTAGACCCCGCCGGCGCATACGACGGCCACTCCCGCCGTCACCAGTTCCTCGACCATCTCACGGTCCCCCAGGGTCCGAAGTGGGCGCAAAAGGCGTGTACTTCGACGGTAGCCCCGTAAGGGACACATAGGGAGAGCCCGCACACAGGGAGAGCCCCCGCCCGGCCGAAATGGCCGGACGGGGGCTCCTGCTGCTGGCTGCGACTGCCGAACGTGACGCGAAGGTGGAGCGGTCGGATCAGTAGACGCTCACGCCGTACGCGCTGAGCGCCTCGGTCACCGGCTGGAAGAACGTGGTGCCGCCGGAGGAGCAGTTGCCGCTGCCGCCGGAGGTGAGGCCGTAGGCGGTGGAGCCGCCGTACAGCGGGCCGCCGGAGTCGCCGGGCTCGGCGCAGACCGTGGTCTGGATGAGGCCGGAGACGACGTCGCCGCCGCCGTAGTTCACGGTGGCGTTAAGGGCGGTGACCCGGCCGCTGTGGATGCCGGTGGTGGAGCCGCGGCGGGTGACGGTGGTGCCCACGGACGGCGTGGCGGCGCGCGTGATGTCCACGCTGCCGACGGTGCCGGGAGGTGTGGAGACCCCGCTCGCGTACTTCACGATGCCGTAGTCGTTGCCGGGGAAGCTGGACCCGGTGGTGCTGCCGATGGTCGTGGTGTGACCGGAGTTGGACCACCAGGTCCCGGCGCCGTCGGTGCAGTGACCGGCGGTCAGGAAGTAGTAGGCCCCTGCGCTGTTCTTGACGTTGAAGCCGAGTGAGCAGCGCCAGCTGCTGGCGTAGATGGCGTCGCCGCCGGACACCAGCTTCTTGAAGGTGCCCGCCGTGCGCTCGATCTTGAGTGCGCCCGCGGTGTCACCCGCTTCCTTCCGGATCTTGTTGATCTCGGCCTGCGAGACCGTGCTGTCGACGGTGACGACGACCTGTTTGGTCTTGGCGTCGACGGCCCACGCGGTGCCGGCGACATCGGCGGAGCGCACCGCGTCGCGGGTCTGCGTGAGTTCCGCTGCGCTGAACGTGTTCGCTGTGTCGGACGCGTTGGCGGAGGGAATCGCGAAAGCTGCCACGGCGAGGAGACCGGAACCGACGGCGATCAGCCGGGTCGATCTGGCTCTGCCGCTGCGGGGGGTACTGCGCTTGTTCCTCACTGCTCGTTCCTCCCATAGGGAAGTCGGGGGCCCTCGTGGGGATGGGGCCCGTGAGGCGCAGCCAGGTGCACGGCGGCGATCCGGATTCCGGACACGTCGTGCTCCTGACAATCGCTGAACGGGAGTATTCGCCCGCTCAACTGCCCTGCACAAGAGCGCCTTTTGGACTTCCGCCAGATCTTCGCAATGCGCCCCCGCCCCGCTGGAGGAAGTGCGGGGCGGGGGCGTTCCGGGTCAACGGGACAGCGCGGGCGCCCGCCGTGGCCGCGTGCGCACCCCGATCACCTGGTCCATCAGCGCGCCGAGCACATCGCGTACGGACGCCCGGGCCCGGGCGTCGCACTCGACGACCGGCACATCGTCGCCGATGCCCAACGCCTCCCGGATCTCGGCCAGTTCGAACCGTTCCGCGCCTTCGAACCGGTTCACGGCGAGCACGAACGGCGCCCCCTGCGCCTCGAAGTAGTCGAGCGCGGGGAAGCAGTCCTCGATGCGCCGCGTGTCGACGAGCACCACGGTCCCGAGGGCGCCCTCCACCAGGTCGTCCCAGAGGAACGAGAACCGGTCCTGCCCGGGTGTGCCGAACAGGTACAGCGCGAGGGTCGGATCGAGCGTGATGCGGCCGAAGTCGAGGGCGACGGTGGTCGTCGTCTTGTCCTCGACCCCGTCGAGGGAGTCGACGCCCACGGAGACCTGCGTGATGGAGGCCTCGGTGTCCAGCGGTTCGATCTCCGAGACCGCCCCGATGAACGTGGTCTTGCCGACGCCGAGCCCACCGCTGACCACGATCTTCACGGCCAGCGGGGCGATGCGTTCAGAGCGCCCTGACATGGTCCCTGATCCTTTCGAGGGTGTGGAGCGGCAGCTCCGCGGGTTGCGAACACGACAGGCGGCCACCGACGACGAGGTCGGCGACGAGCACCTTGGCGACTCCGAGCGGAACCCCCACCGCCTCCGCGATGTGCGCGACGGTGGTGGGTTCCTGACACAGCGTCACGATGCGCTGGTGCTCGAACGCGAGCGGCGCGGCCCCCTCCGCCGCGTCGAGCGCGACCACGAGGGTCTCCAGGCGCAGATCGGCCTGCGCGGGCAGGGAGCGCCCACCGGTGATGATGAAGGGACGGACGAACTGCCCCTCGTCCGGCACTTCCGATGGCTCGCTCATCGCGGCAGCGTCTCCCGCAGATCGGCGATGAGCGCCGGCGTGAGGAGGTCCCCCGCCCGTTCGGCGAGGACGGCCATCTCGTAGCCCACGAGCCCGAGTTCACCGCTGCTGTCGGCGAGGACGCCGAGGCAGCTGCCGTCGCGGATCGCGGAGACGAGCAGGAAGCCGCGCCCCATCTCGATCATGATGAGTTTCACGCCGTCGAAGCTGTACCGCTTCGAGGCGCTGCGGGCGAGGCTGGACAGGCCCGACACGATCGCGGCGAGCCGGTCCGCCTCGGTGCGGTCGAGCCCGTCCGACACCGCGATGAGCAGCCCGTCGGAGGAGACGGCGACGGCGTCGCGCACGCCGTCGGTGGAGCGGACGAAGTTGGCGAGCAGCCAGTTGAAGGTCTGCGAGTCGCCCCGCGTGTCGACGGTGGTCACTTGGTGTCGTCCTGCCCTTCGGCGCCGTCCCCGGCCTCGGTGTTCCCCTGCTTGCCCCGCGTGGCGGCGCGCTCCTTCTCGACGCTGATGGAGCCGCGCATATGGGCGCTGCGCAGGCCCGACAGCATCCCGGACACCCCTTCGGGGGTGCGCTCGGCGGCGGGCCCCTCGGGCGCCGGCGACGACGGCGGCGCCGTCTCGTGCACGGCCTTGGAGATGGCGCTGCGCTGCGGCCGTTTGACCAGTCCGTTGCGGGTGCGGGAGGCAGAGGACGCCGAACCGGCGGGCTTCGTACGGGACTTGGCCTCGGCGCCTGCGGCGACCGGCGTCCGGGCCTCCTTGCGCGGGGCGGGCAGCTTGGCGGGCTGCGCGGCCGGCTCCTCGGGCTTCCCGGCAGCCTCGGCCTTCTCGGACTTCCCGGCCTTCTCCGCGATCTCGGCGATCTCGGCCTTCCCGACCTTGGGCCTGGCCTCCGTGAGCAGCCCCGCGGGCACCAGCACCCGGGCCACCACACCGGCGGCGGGCGCCTCGCCGAGCCGCACCTCGATGCCGCACTTGCGGGCGAGCGCGCCGACCACGAAGTGACCGAGGAACCGGGTGGGTTCGGCCATGAAGCTGGCATTCCCCGAGAGCCGTACGTTGGCCTCGGCGAGGGCCCGGGTGTCCATGCCGAGCCCGTGGTCGACGATGGCCACGAGATAGCCCTCACTGGTGCGCCGCCCCTCGATCTCGACGTCGGAGTCCGGCGGCGAGAAGCTGAGCGCGTTCTCCACCAACTCGGCCAGCAGGTGCGAGAGTTCAGCGACGACGGCACCCGAGATGTGGGCGGGCTCGACGCGCCGCAGCGTGACCCGCCGGTACTCCTCGACCTCGGACAGCGAGGCCCGCAGCACGTCCGTGACGGACAGCGGCGTCGACCAGGTGCGCGGGCTCGACTCGCCCGCGAGGACGAGCAGCGATTCGGCGTTGCGGCGCATACGGGTGGCCAGGTGGTCGAGTTCGAAGAGGTTGGCGAGGGTGTCGGGGTCGGCGTCCTCGTGCTCCAGCTTGTTGATGAAGCTGATCTGGCGGCGCACCAGGTTCTGGTTCCGCCGCCCGAGGCTGACCAGCGAGTCGGTGGCGTTCCTGCGCAGCACGGCCTGCTCGGTGGCGAGGTCGAACGCGGCGCTCTGCACCCGGTCGAAGGCATCGGCGACCTCCCGCACCTCGGCGCCCGCGCGGGCGTCCAGGGCGAGCGGCGCGGGCGGTTCGGGCGAGGCGTCACCGGCCGTCTGCACGGCGGCGACGGCCTGCGGCAGCCGCGCCCCTGCCACCTCGCGCGCCTCCCGGGCGAGGCCCGTGAGCGGCGCGGACACGGAGCGTACGCAGTCGTAGGCGAGCGCGCCGAGGGCGGCGATGACGGCGAGCGCGAGAAGCACGAACAGCAGCAGGTCGCGCTGGGCCGAACCCTCCAACTGCGCGGCCCGGTCCTCGACGTCGGCCCCGATGGAGACCTGTACGTCCCGCAGCCCGTTGATGGTCGACGTCATCGAGTCCCACCAGGCCATGGGCGGTACGTCACGGGGACTGAGGCGGCCCGCGCCGTGCACGGCGGTCGACTCGTAGCCGAGGGCCCGCTCGGCGTCGGGCGTGGCGAGCGCCGCGCCCAGGCGGCGTTCCTGCGCGTCCGTCGCGGTGCGCGGGAACGTGTCGAGCGCGGCGAGCCGGCCGGAGCGGATCTCCATGAAGCGGCTGTAGTCGTCGCCGCGGAAGTGCCCGCCGGCCCGTACCGAGCCGAGCACGATGGCCCGCTCCTGGCCCATGAACTCCTTGGCGGAGCCCAGGGTTTGGAGTGACTGGTAGGAGTCGCGCAGCGGCCCGTCGGCCACGTCGTCGAGGGCCCGGCCGAGCCCCGCGAGCTCGGCGATGGTGTGCGTGAAGTAGTCGAAGGTGGGCTTCACCTGCCCGGAGCCGTCGTCCGCGCCCTTGCGGATCCCGGCGAGCGAGTCGAGCCGCCCGAGCGCGTCGGACGCGGCCGCGGAGGTGCCCCGCTCGTCGAGCGCGCCTTGAAGGGCGACGCGCGCGGTGTCGGTCGCCTTGCGCTGGGCGGGCAGCTTCGCGCTGAACTGCCGCACCCCGCCGACGTATCCGGTGGTGAGGCCGCGCTCCTTCTGCAGCTCGTGGACGAGCCCCTGGATGGTGACCTCCAGCCGGGCGTCGGCGGCGGTCGCCGCGGCGTTGCGGTAGCCGGAGATCTGCTCGGTCGCGAAGAAGCCGAGCAGGGCGAGAAGTACGGCCGTGGCCAGGGCGAGGATGCGCAGGAGTCGTGTGCGGATGGTTCTGGGTCGGGAGGAGGCGGTGACGGATGCCGTCACCGACGAGACGAGGTCCACTGAAATGCCTTATGGAGAGGGCGAGTTGACGGTGCGGAAACGGTGCTTCCGCGCCCGGCCAACGAGCCCTCACCGGCTCCGGTCACCTCATCAGGTGGTTGTTTTACACCACCGAAACAGCCTTTCCGAAGGCGTGCAGGTGGCCCCGCACCACACCTTCGGGCCACCCCGGTCCGTATACAGGGCCAGCGCCTCACGCCCCGCAGTCACAGCACGAGCAGCAATCACAGCAGTCGCAGCAGTCGGGCCCGTCGCAGTTCCGGCAGCAGCCCTCGCGCTTCTTCCGGGACCACGCACCCTCGTACTCCTCGGCGCAGCACACCTTGCAGGTGCAGCACAGCCCGATCGCGACGGCACACCCGGCGAGGAATCCCCGCTTCCCCGGCTTAGGCGACTTCCCGAAGGGATCACCGCCGCCCGGACCACCGGGCCCGCCCGGGCCTCCGGATCCCCCTGGCCCTCCGACGCCGTTCGGATCGCCGCCGTAGGGATTGCCACCGCCGTAGGGATTCCCGCCGCCATGGCCGTCACCACCGCCGTAGGGATTCCCGCCCTCATACACCCCGTGACCCCCGTGCCCATGCGCATGCGCCTCCGCCCCGAACGCCCGGTCCACCGACCGCCCCAGCTCGTGCGCGAGCAGCAGATGCGCCAGCTTGCCGTCCACGAAGTCGACGTCGCGCAGCGCGAGCCGGATGCCGTGCAGGGCGTCGTCGGCGAGGCGCCGCGCCTCGGTGAGCGACGTGCCGGTGGCGGACAGCGGGTTCCAGGCGCCGGAGGCGGCATCGGCCTCCCGGTCCTCGACGGCGTCCAGCAGATGCGCGAGCCGCCCGAACAACCGGCCCACCTCGGCGAGCGGCTCGGCATTCCCCGGCCGCCCGGCGAGCACCGCCGTGTGCGCGAAGGCGGCAGCCGTCGCCGTCTCGGTCGGCTCGGTCACGGTCAGGACGGAGCCGCCCGGCCCGGCGAGCGCCTCGATCCCGGCCTGCCGCTCAACCGCGTCGAGCAGCACCGCCGTGTCGAACCCGACGTCAGATCCCGTACGCGCACCGGCCCTTCCCCAGCTCGCGGCGACCTTCCGCGCGGCCATGGCCACCGGCCTGCGCGCGAAAAGACCGTCCCGGTCGTCGACGTGATCGCGCACCTTCGCCGACGCGAGCACCAGGGAGACGGCCGCGGCGAGCCGCGCGCCCTCGCCCTGTGCGACGGACGCGCCACGCATGCCCCGGAGCGGACAGGGCCCGGCCTGCCGCCGCCGGCCACCGGCCGCGCCGGACCGCTCGCTCTGAGCCTCCGTCAGAACGGAGACGAGCAAACCGTCGTAGTTGGTGACGACACGGGCGAACTGCCCGTGGTCGCCGCGCAGTGCCAGACAGAGCCCGCAGAGATGGGCCGTCCACTGGGTTTTGAGGCTCTCACCGAGCCGATGAGAGCAGGGCCGAACCATGCCGAACAAGAAGACTCCCCCGTACGCCGGATGACGGCCCGTCACCTGGACCGCGCGACGACGGCATCGTATCGAGCCCTTGCGCGAGCTTCCCGTTCACCCGTACGCACCGAAGGTCACCCATACGCCGTGAAGAATCATATTTCACTCACCATCAGCAGCCGTATCCCGTACAACCCTTGGGAACTGGGGGACAACGTCACGCAGACTGTGCACCAGTACCGCAACGAAACCCCCGCGCGGCGGCTATCCCCTTGGCGCCGCATCTGCATCATGGACGAACATTGGGGATGCACGACATGCGGAACGCAGAGGAACCGCTGTGAGAGGAGGCGTCCATGGGATCGGTGCGCAAGGCGAGTGCCTGGCTTGGCCTCGTCGACGACAACGATGAAGAGCGTTACTACGACGACGACTACGACGAGGGGCCCGAGCCCGCCGCCGCCGGCGACGCGGCCTGGGTCACGGACCCGCGCGTGAAGGTCGCCTCCGAGGAGGCCCAGGAGAAGGGCCGCCGGATCGGCACCGTGACCCCGGACAGCTTCCGGGACGCGCGGCGCATCGGTGAGATGTTCCGGGACGGGGTTCCGGTCATCATGAACCTCACGTCGATGGAGGCGGCCGACGCCAAGCGCGTGGTGGACTTCGCCGCGGGCCTGATCTTCGGGCTCCGGGGTTCGATCGACCGGGTCGCCACGCGGGTGTTCCTGCTGAGCCCCGCGGACACGCAGATCGTGTCCGGCCGTGACGCCAAGGAACCGACGGACGGTTTCTTCAATCAGAGCTGAGCGGTTCGGGGGCCTCCCCCCGGACCGCGCGTCACGCGGCCGAGGACGCCGAGGACTCCGCCGGTGACGAAGCCCGCCGCGGCGCCGCCACATCCGCGTCGTCCGCCGCGGGCGCCACGTCCGTCTCGTCCGCCTCGCACTCCATCCGCTTCGGCAGTCGCAGCGCGGCGACCGCCCCGAGGAACAGCAGCACGGCGCTGACGACCAGCGTGACGTGCAGACCGTGCACGAACGCGGCGCGCGCGGCCTCCCGCAGTGCGTCCCCCGCCGCGCCCCCGAGCTGCGCGGCGATCTGGTACGCCTCCCCCAGCGAGTGCCCCGCGGCGGTCGACGTGCCGTCGGAGACCCCCGGCACACCTCCGAGTCCGGGCGCGTACGCGGCGTTCATCACGGAGCCGAGCAGCGCGATGCCCATGCCGGCGCCCAGTTGGTACGAGGTCTCGCCGATCGCGGCCGCGCCGCCCGCGTCGTCCGCGGGCGCCTCCGTGAGCATCGACTCGTAGGCCCCGAACAGCGTGGTCTGGAAGCCGAAGCCGAGCAGCACGAAGCCGAAGCCGAGCAGCCACGGCTGGTCCTGCTGGCCCATCGCGCAGAGCATCAGCACCGCACAGGCGGTGAGCGCGAAGCCGGACGAGACCATGGCGCGCGGCCCGAAGCGGCGCAGGTTCGCGGAGCCCAGGACGCCCGCGGTCATCGCGGCGAAGGTCAGCGGCAGCATCCGCAGGCCGGTCTCGAGCGGGCTGAGGCCGAGCACCAGCTGGAGGTACTGGACCGCGATCAGTTCGAGGCCGACGAGGGCGAGCATCGCGATGACGATGCAGCCGACGGACGTGGAGAACGCGACCCGCGAGAACAGCTTCATGTCGATGAGCGGGTGCTCGCGGCGGCGCTGGCGGCGCACGAAGAGGAAGAGCAGCACGACGCCGACGACGAACGGCAGCACGGCCTCGGCGTCGAGCAGATCGCGCTTGGTGCCGAGTTCCTTGATGCCGTAGACGACACCGAGCACGCCGAGCGCGGCGAGCAGCGCGCCGAACAGGTCCCACGGGCCGTCGCTGCGCCCCTTGGACTCGGGCACGAGGACCCGGCACAGCGGCAGCATGATCAGCATCAGCGGGATGTTGATGAGGAAGACGGAGCCCCACCAGAAGTGCTCGACGAGGAAGCCGCCGAGTACGGGCCCGGTGGCGGCGCCGACCGCGGCGACCGCGGTCCACACGCCGATCGCGACGGCCCGCTCGTGCCGGTCGGGGAAGACGTCGCGCAGGATCGAGAGCGTCGCGGGCATGATCATCGCGCCGCCGATGCCGAGGATCGCGCGGGCCACGATGAGCACCTGCGCGGTGTCGGAGAACACGGCGAGCGCGGAGGCCGCGCCGAACAGGGCGTAGCCGAGCAGCAGGATCCTGCGGCGGCCGACTCTGTCGCCCAGCGTGCCGAACAGGATGAGCAGCGAGGCGCACACCAACGGGTATGCGTCGCCGATCCACAGGAGCTCGACGGAGGTGGGCTTGAGGTCCTCGGTGACCGCGGGCAGCGCGACGTAGAGGATGGTCGAGTCGAGGGCGACCAGAAGCAGACTTGTGCACAGGACGACGAGGACGACCCAGCGGTGGGGTCGGGTGCCCATGGCGGCCAGGCGCCCGAGCGCGCGCCCGGAGGCCGTGTTCGTCCCGGACATGTACGTACCTCCCAGTGTTCCTCGCGTTCGGCGGTTTCCAGGACTGGGGAGGCCCATGGGCCTTGTCCTGGTTCCGGCTCGGGAGGAGCGGTCTCCCGGCCCCGCGGCGATAAGGCGAGTAAGCCGTCAGCGTACGCGAGTTCTCGCCAATGACACGTGGCGGACCTCTCAAGGCAGCCGCGAGCGGGTGTGGCGTGCACCACTCCGGGGAAAGGGGCCTGCTGGTGAGGCGCGTGGGGCGGACGCCGATAATCGGGGCCGTGACGGACGTGGACCAACGACATCGACCCTCGCCGCGGCATGCCGCGCCCGCCCTGCTCGGATACGCCGCGGTGCGGGCGCTCGGCCTGCTGGTGCTCGCGGTGTGGAGCGCGGCGACGGGCAAGAGCGCGCACACGCTGCTCACGGCCCGCTGGGACTCCCTCTGGTACACGCGGATCGCCGAGCACGGCTACGGCTGGTCGGTGACGCTGCCCGACGGCACCGTGCACTCGAACCTCGCGTTCTTTCCGCTGCTTCCGTGGCTCGAACGTTTCGTCTCGGCGGTCAGTCCGCTGTCGTACGCGGACGCGGGCCTCGTGGTGAGCCTGCTCGCGTCGCTCGCGGCGGCGTGGGGGATCTTCGCCGTCGGGGATCTGCTGGGCGGACGGCGGGCCGGGATCTGCCTCGCGGTGCTGTGGGGTGCGCTGCCCGTCGGGATCGTGGCGTCGATGGCGTACAGCGAGGCGCTGTTCACGGCGCTCGCGGCGTGGGGACTGTACGCGGTGCTGCGACAGCACTGGGTGAGCGCGGGGCTGCTCGCCGCGCTCGCGGGTCTGACCCGGCCGATCGGGGCGGCCGTCGTGGTGGCGGTGTGGGTGGCGGCGGCGCTGTGGATCGCGCAGGAGCGGAAGGTTCCGTGGCGGCTCGTGCTCGGTGTGCTGCTCGCGCCGGCGGGCGCGGCCGCGTACGTGCTGTGGGTCGGGCAGCGGACCGGCGGCGGGCTCTTCGGCTATCTCGACGTGCAGGCGCAGTGGGGCAACGGCTTCGACGGGGGCGCGGCCTTCGCCCGCTTCATCGGGGACCAGTTCACGTCACCGCTGGGCGCGCCGGCCGGGATCGGCCTGATCGTCGGGGTCGCGCTGGTGATCTGGCTGTACGTCGCCGGGGTGCGGCAGCACCAGCCCGTACCGGTGCTCGTCTACACGGGCATCGTGGTCGTGCTCGCGCTGTGCGCCTCCGGGTACTTCGGCTCGAAGCCGCGGCTGCTGCTGCCCGCGTTCCCGCTGCTGCTGCCGCTCGCGGTGGCGCTCGCCCGGTGGCGTACGGGCAGGTCGGCATGGGTGATCGGCGGTCTCGCAGCGTTGTCGGCGCTCTACGGAGCGTTCTGGTTGAACGGTTCGGGCCCGCCGTGAGCGGTGAGTGAACGGCCAATTCCGCACGGGCATCAGGTGAACGCATTCATAAGCGTCATATAATGGGCCCCGGAAACGATCTTTGAATTCGGGAATCTTTCCTTCCGGGTGGCTGAAATCGTGGGAATAATGGGCCACCTGAGATCAATCCCACATCACATCGTCATCACAAAGCCCCTGATTCGTTCTTGTCCACCTGCCGGTCGCTGTAGCGTCGATTGGGTGCGTACCGAACGAAACCTGACCCGCCGTGTGGAGCGGGTCTTCGCCAGGCTCGATCGCGAGCCCGAACGACCGACCCATGTGGACATCCCCCACATGAGCCGGCACCGGGTCGTGCTCTTCGGGCTGACCCTGTCCTTCTACCTCACGATCGTGGTGGCGGTGCTCACCACGTCGTGGCTGGTCGCTGTCGACTGGCAGGTCATGTTCTTCCGGCCGTACCAGCAGTGGCCGGACATCCACGCCTTCCTCGACTACTGGGTCGTCCTCGGCCAGCGCGGTCCGACGGCCGTGATGGTGATGTCGTGGCTGGGCTGGCGTTCGTGGCGGCAGCACACGCTGCGCCCGCTGCTGATGTTCGGCACCTCGCTGCTGCTGCTCAACGTGACGGTGGGCGCCGCCAAGTACGGCATGGGCCGCGCGGGCCCGCACTACGCCACCACCATCGGGTCGAGCGAGATGTGGCAGGGCGGCGACATATTTCCCTCGGGCCACACCGCGAACGCGGTGGTGACCTGGGGCATCCTCGCCTACCTCGCCTCCACTCCGCGGGCCAGGCGCTGGCTGTCCGCGGTCTCCGCTGTGATCTCCCTGAGCGTCGGCCTGACCACGGTCTATCTCGGTACGCACTGGCTGAGCGACGTACTGCTCGGCTGGGCCGCGGGCCTGCTCATCCTGCTCGCGCTGCCCTGGTTCGAGCCGCTGGTGGCGCGCGCGGAGGCGTGGATCTTCTCGGTGCGCGACCGCTTGCGCAGTCGCCGCTCCGGCGCCCGGCTGCCACAGCCCGAGTCCGATCCGGTTCCGGTCCCCGCGATGACCCCGGCCCGCGCGCGCGACTCCGTCGGGGCCACGAGATCGAGCCGCCAGCTGCTCCCGCAGGGCCCACACACCCCGCGCGGCGAGCGCACGCCGATCACTCCGGCGGGCAGCCGCCGACCGACCTCGGAGAGACTCACACGCGGGACGCCCTCGACGAGAACGGTGTCCTGAGCGCGCCCATAGACGAGCGCGCCCACAGACAGCGGGGCCCGGTACGCACAACCAAGCCCCGCACCGCGAAGGCCCCCGAACCTCTTGCAGGTTCGGGGGCCTTCGCACGCTTCAGGGGCCTTCAGGCGGCCGCCCAGGGGGGCCTCAGCCCTTCCAGCAGCGCGTCACTCTTCCGTCCGTGACCTCGAAGTTCAGCCGGCCGGTCAAGTACTCCATAGTGATGATCGCGCCGGGCGGCAACTGCCTCACGGAGGTCCAGCCGCGGCCACGGGCCTGCGACTCGGCGGCCTCTGCTTCGAGGCCGAGATACGCGTCCGGATTGTCCTGCGGGTCGGTCGGCGGGGTGGGAATGGGTGCCATGCCGCCACCGTAGGCCGCGCGTCACACTTTTGTCACAAGATCACGACAGTTGACTATTAGGAGTTCCTCACACGTTCGAGGGTTTCCTGCTTCTTACTCGCTTCTTACTTTCGCTTTCTCTGCGCGGCGCGGGGGGGGAATTGCGACGGCCCACGCGCAATTCCTTGGGCATTCCGAATCCGGCGGCGGCACGGGCGAGTTGGGGCGTCCGGGAATTGTCTGTCCATGCCAGAAACAGGGGTACGCCCTCTGTCGCTCGGGTACCCGCGCGCGCATCATGGCCTGAGTCCGCAGCAGGCCCGAGGCGCGCAGCAGAGCAGCGAGGGGGCAAGCGATGGGTACGACCGGGGTGCAGGCCGGGCCTGCGACGGTGGGGGCTTCGCGCGAGCGGCGTCCGGGCCGGATCGTCGTGGACTGGCTGACCACGACCGACCACAAGAAGATCGGCCACCTCTACCTGGTCACGTCGTTCGCGTTCTTCCTCATCGGCGGGCTGATGGCGCTGCTCATGCGGGCCGAACTGGCCCGTCCCGGCATGCAGATGCTCTCCAACGAGGAGTACAACCAGCTGTTCACGATGCACGGCACGATCATGCTGCTGCTGTTCGCGACGCCGACCTTCGCCGGCTTCGCCAACGAGATCATGCCGCTGCAGATCGGCTCACCGGACGTCGCGTTCCCGCGCCTGAACATGCTCTCGTACTGGCTGTTCGCCTTCGGCGGCCTGATCGTGCTCGGCTCACTCATCGTGCCGGGCGGGGCCGCGGACTTCGGTTGGTTCGCGTACGCGCCGCTGAACAGCCTGACCCGCTCCCCCGGCATCGGCGCCGACCTGTGGATCATGGGGCTCGCGCTCGCCGGGTTCGGCACGATCCTCGGCTCGGTGAACTTCCTGACCACGATCATCGGGATGCGGGCGCCCGGCATGACGATGTTCCGGATGCCGATCTTCACGTGGAACACGCTGTTCACGTCGATCCTGGTGCTGCTCGCGTTCCCGGTGCTCGCGGCGGCGCTGCTCTGCCTAGAGGCGGACCGGCGGTTCGGTTCCGTGGTGTTCGAGGCCCAGTACGGGGGTGCGCTGCTGTGGCAGCACCTCTTCTGGTTCTTCGGGCATCCGGAGGTCTACATCATCGCGCTGCCGTTCTTCGGGATCATCAGCGAGATCCTGCCTGTCTTCAGCCGCAAGCCGATCTGGGGCTACTCGATGCTGGTCGGGGCGACGATGGCGATCACCGGCCTGTCGGTGGTCGTGTGGGCGCACCACATGTTCGCCACGGGCGGGGTGCTGCTGCCCTTCTTCTCGTTCATGTCGTTCCTGATCGCGGTGCCCACGGGCGTGAAGTTCTTCAACTGGACCGGGACGATGCTGAAGGGCTCGCTGTCCTTCGAGACGCCGATGCTGTGGTCGATCGGCTTCCTGACCACGTTCCTCTTCGGCGGCCTGACCGGCGTCATCCTCGCCTCGCCGCCGATGGACTTCCATGTCACCGACTCGTACTTCGTGGTGGCGCACTTCCACTACGTGGTGTTCGGCACGGTCGTCTTCGCGACCTTCGCCGGCTTCTACTTCTGGTGGCCGAAGCTGACGGGGAAGCTGCTCGACGAGCGGCTCGGCAAGATCCACTTCTGGACGCTGTTCGTCGGCTTCCACACGACGTTCCTGGTCCAGCACTGGCTGGGCGCGGAGGGCATGCCGCGCCGGTACGCGGACTATCTGGCGGCGGACGGCTTCACGGCGCTCAACACGCTCTCGTCGATCGGCGCGTTCCTGCTCGGCCTGTCCACGCTGCCGTTCCTCTACAACGTCTGGCGGACGACGAAGTACGGGGTGAAGGTCGAGGTCGACGACCCGTGGGGGTACGGCAGGTCCCTGGAGTGGGCGACGGCCTGCCCGCCGCCGCGCCACAACTTCGTCACGCTGCCGAGGATCCGCTCGGAGTCCCCGGCGTTCGACCTGCACCACCCGGAGTTCGCGGCCCACGAGGACCGGCCCGCCGTCTCGCACCGGAAGTCGTGATCGGGCCCCAAGGCCTGTCTCAGGCCGACGTCACCTGGATCGAGAGGTCGTTGGACCCCGTGTAGTAGGCCTCCGCGGCCAGTTCACCGCGGCCCGCGACGGACACCCGCGTCACCGGGTACGTGAAGATCGGCTTCTTGTCGGCGATGTCGTCGAGCAGCCGGGCGAGCCGCACCCGCGGCCCTTCGTCACCCGCGGGCCGCAGCCACAGGTCCCAACGGCCCTCGCGCAGCTCGTCGTAGCCGATGCGGAGCGTGAACCGCGGTCCGTCCCAGTCCAGTTCGCCGCGGAGCACCGGGCCGCGCTCCGCGCGGGAGCGGACCTCCGCGTACGCCTTCGCCGTGAACTCGGCGCCGTAGACCCGCCCGTGCACGGTCAACTCACCGTCGGCGATGAGCAGTTCACCGGCCTCCGCGTGCGGCGCCCGCAGCCAGCTGCGCACGGTGAGGTTGCCGTTCTTGGTGGTGTACGGGATGCGTACGGCGACGTAGCCGCGCGAGCCGCTCGGCGCCCGGTCCACCAGGGAGCGCAGATCGTTGACGCCCGGCATGAGCCGCACCGGCTCGTCCCCCGAGACCTGCGCGTACGCGTCCCAGCGGCCCTCCGCGAGGGAGACGCTTATCGGCAGCGACGCGCGCAGCCGCCCCTCGCCGGTCGGCGTCAGCGGCAGCCGCACCGTGTGTCCCGATGCCCGGTCGACGAGCATCAGGTGCGCCGGGTCGGGCGAGCCGTGGTCGGTGACGTCGAAGGTGAGCCCGCCGGCGGAGTCGGCGATGCAGTCGGCTCGGGGCGGCATGCGGACGCTCCTGTCGCTGTCTTCGGGGCACGGCGGTGGCGGAGCCGTGGGGGCTGTCATACGGGGTGTCCCTTCCGCTGCGGTCGCAGGGCGTCGCGCACCGCGTAGGCGCCGCCGAGGAGCGAGCCGCGGGCCCGGTGCAGCAGCCCGAGGGAGCCGCGGCTGGTGAGCGAGCCGAACAGGTCCTCGTAGCGCTGGGCGATCCGCGCCGGGTCGAAGCGCTCGGAACCTCGCAGGGCGCGGGCGCTCATCTCCTGGCGCAGGGTGTCGTTGTTGATGAGTTCGAGCAGGCCGCCGGAGATCGCCTCGACGCTGCCGGTCTTGACGAGCCGGCCGTCGACGCCGTTGTCGATGATCTCGCCGGGGCCGTGCGGGCAGTCGGTGGCGACGACCGGCAGACCGCAGCGCATCGCCTCGACGATCGTCATGCCGAAGGACTCGAACCTCGACGTCACGGCGGCGAGGGAACCTTTCGCCCACTCCGGCTCTATGGGGTGGGCGGGCCCCATGAGGTACACGTGGTTGTAGAGGCCGAGGTCGTCGATGAGCCTGCGCAGCTTGTCCTTCTGCTTGCCGCCCCCGTAGATGCGCAGGCGCCAGTCGGGCCGCTCGGCGCGCACCTGGTCGAAGGCGCGCACCAGCAGGTCGTAGCGCTTCACGGGCGCGAGCCTGCCGGCCGCCACGACCCACTTGCCGCTGCCGTCGGCGGGCGCGATGCCGGGCTGCGGAACGGGGTTGGGCATCGCCTCTATGCGCACGCCAGGGAGGCGCAGCTGCTCGCGGTAGGCGAAGGCGTCGGCCTCGGTGGTCGTGGTCAGCGCGTCGAGGCGCGGGTAGCTGCCGCGCAGTTCACGGCGGAGCCCGGCGGAGTGCGTGCCGAGGGTGAGGTGCTCCTGGCCGACGCGCAGCACTCCGCGCCTGGTGTCCCGGGAGAGGTGCACATTGAGCCCGGGCCGGGTGCCGACGACGACATCGGCGTCCAGCGAGCCGAGGTGTTCGGCGATCCGCCGGTCGGTGAGCGCGCTGTACTGCTCGTAGCGCCCCTCGCTGCGCGGGAAGACCGCGGCGGGACGCTGGAACTCCGGGTCGTCGCCCTCGTACCCCGCGGCGCCCTTGCGCAGGTCGACCAGGTGGCGGACCCGCACGCGCGGGTCCGGCGAGAACACCGGTTCGTCCCGGTGCCGGAAGACGGATACGACCTCCACGTCGTGGTGGTCGGCAAGCGCGCTGGCAAGGTTGTACGTGGTGCGGATCGTCCCTCCGATCCCGTACGCATTGTGAATCAGGAAAGAAATCTGCATGCGCCCTCGTATCTGTCTGAACAGTCCGTCTTCTCCGCCTACCGGGTAGTTAGACGGAGATGACCTGGCGAGGGTTGTTCCTCATCATCATGTTGTTCCTGAACAGATGCGGAATTGGTAGCTGTTTTCGGGAACCAACTGACCAAATCACCCATCAGGGGTCACGTCATGGCTGGTAGGAGAGCTGCGGGACGTCGGAACAGGTGTGCGTCATGCCACCGTTCTGGGTGACCCAGCCTTTCGCTTCGGTCCATTTCGCGACCGACAGGCACGTCTCTCGAGTTCTCGGCGGCTCCGCGTGCCTCGCGAATGTCACGGGAAGCAGCAGGCCATCGGCCGAGTACCGTACGCGGCGCTCCATGAAACGGTCGACGCACGTACGCGTGACGGCCCGGCAGGAGCGGGCGGCGTCAGTGAACCACATCGCGGCGGCCCAGCCCTCCAATTGCCACTGCGAGTGCGTCCTCAGATGCTTCGTGGCGGCCCGGAAGGCGCGTACGGCGGGGTGCCCGGTGTCCTCGTAGTTGCGGCTCGCGCCGGTGGCCCACAGGGAGGCGCGGCAGTGCGGCGCGTCCTTGTAGGCGGACCGGACGGACGAGGTCCAGTTCTGTACGTTCGTGACCTTCGCGGTGACGCGGGCGCCGACCTGGTCCATGGCCTCGCAGAGCTTCGCGTTGCCGTGCGCGTCGACGGCGTCGAAGACCAGGTCGGCCTTCTCGTCCTTGAGGTCGGCGGCCGCGGCCCGGAAGTTGGGCAGCGCGAAGTCGAGCTGCTCGCTGACGACGCGGTACCCCTCGGCCTTGAGTCCGCGTGTCACCAGGCGGGCGTACGCGGCCGAAGCGGCCTGGTTGTAGGAGACGACGGCGGCGGTGCGGGCGCCGTGCTCGCGCTTGAAGTAGCGGTAGACCTCGGTGCCGCCGTACAGCTTCCCGCCCCAGCCCGGCGTCCCGTTCCGCGGCGCGAGGCTGCCGTAGATCCCGTACAGGTGCGGGTAGGTGTCGTAGGCGGCGCCGATCGGCTGGCCCCCGATGTCGGGCACGCGCGCGTGGGAGACGCGTTCCGCGCCCGCGTAGTCCAGCGCCGTGGTGGCCACCAGGGCGACGACCTTCTGCTCGTCGACCAGTTTGTGCACGCAGGACGTGTTACCGACGCCGCTGCCGCCGTCGTCGCACAGGTGCACCTCGACGCGCCGCCCCTGGATGCCGCCTTGTCGGTTCAGGTTACGGAAGTACGCCTGTGCGCCGTCGCGGGTGTCGGTGAAGGTGGCGCCGCCGACGGGGCTGGTGGCGCTGGTGATGATGCCGACGTGGAGGGGCGCGGTGGAGCGTGGCGCGGGGGCGGAGCGGTCCTCGAAGTCGCTCTCCGGCAGCCGGGACCCGCAGGCCGCGACGGCCACCAGTGCCAGGCCCGCGGCGAGGGCCTCAGCAGCCAGGGCCCGGCGACGCATTCCCGCTCAGCTGCACCAGCGCGCACAGGGTGTTGACGGACACCTTCCAAGTACCGCCCTGCTCGACGGACGTCCCCTTGGCGTCGGGCAGCACCGTCGCCCCCTTGAGGGCGAGCGCGTACGTCACGTCCGCCTCGCTCCCCGAGGTGAAGGCGACCTCGGTGACGGTGGCCTCCACCTGGCCGCCGCGCTTGTCGCCGCTGAAGCCCTTCAGGACGGGGCGCATCTTGGCGCCGTTCTCCAGGACGGCCTCCTTCTCCTCCATCGACACCTTCGGGTCGAAGAACTTCTTCCAGTTGGTCTTGATCTCCTTCTCGGCAGCGGCCCGGTCGGCGGGCCCGCCCCCATCGGGCCGCTCCGACGAGGGCTCCTCGCTGGTGGGCTCCTCGTTGGTGGGCTCCTTGCTCGTGGCCGGCTTCGAGGTCGGCGTCGGCGGGGCGCTGTCGTCACCGCCGCTGTCGTCGCCGCAGGCCGCCAGGGACGGGCCGAGAACCAGGGCCAGGGCGAGCGCGAGCACCGGGCCCCGTCCGCGAGTCGCGCGAGGTGTGCGGGATGTACGAGGTGTGCGGAGTGTGCGAGGTGTGCTCCCGAAAACCATCAGGCTCACCGCCGGGTGTCGGCCCGGGGACGGGGCCGACCGGATCGAAGTGATCGGCCAACTGCCCCCGGAGCTTTCCGAGTTGGACTCCAGAAGGCATAGTGCAAGCGATCGGCGGACAAGACCAGACACACGCGCACACCAGTGGGGGCCGGCGATGCGGACTGCCCGACTACGTTCTGTGCACCCTGCCCTGTGGGCGGGGCTCGCGGCGCTCGCCGTCGGGGCGGTGCTCTGCGTGGTCGGCTGGTACGGCATGTCGGGCGAACGCTTCGCGGAGCGCCAGCTCCCCTATCTGGCCTCCTGCACGGTGCCGGGCGCGGCCCTGATCATCGCGGGCGCGGTGCTCCTCACGTACGGCAGGAACACGCTCGCCACGTCGCGCGTGGAGCGCCTCTACGAGCTGCTGGTCACGGCGGACCCGGCGCCCGACAGCCTCGCCCCCGCACCCCTGGCCGCCTCCAGCGGCCGGCTGCTGATGATGCCGGGCGGCACGCTCTGGCACCGCTCCGACTGCCCGCTCGTCGAGGGCAAGCCGCGGGCGGTCCCCGCGGACGCGGGCGCGATCACAGAGGCGGGCCTGGCCCCGTGCCCCATCTGCGAACCGCCCAACGGGAGTTGAGGAGTCCGGGTCGTGTCGTCCCTCACGTACGACCTCACGCTCGCCGGACTCTCGGTGGGAGCGGCGGCCGCGCTCACCGGGATCGGCCTGATCGTCACCTACCGGGCGACGGGCGTCCTCAACTTCGCGCACGGCGCGATCGCGATGCTCTGCGCCTATCTGCTGCGGCAGTTGGTGGTGGTGTGGGAGGCGCCACTGTGGGCGGCAGCTGCGCTGGTGCTCCTGGTGGTGGCGCCGGGCTTCGGACTCGCCCTGGAACGCTGGGTGTTCAGGCCACTGGCCGTGTCGGGCGGCGATCCGGCACGCACCCTGGTCGCCTCGATCGGCGTCTTCGTCCTCCTCGTCGGGGCGGCGGCGCTGCTGTGGGGCACGGGGGCGCAGGAGGACGCGCCGCGGCTGCTCCCCGGGGAGCCGTGGGGGCAGCTCGCGGTGGCCTGCGCGATCGGGGGCGCGGTGTGGGCGGTGACGCGCTGGACGCGGTTCGGGGGTGAGCTGCGGGCGGTCGTCGACAACCGTCCGCTGGCCGTGCTCGGCGGCATCGACGCGGACCGGGTCGCGGCGGCGGGCTGGGCGTTCGGCACGTTCACCGCGGGCCTGACGGGGGTACTCCTGGCCCCCTACGTACGCCTGGACCCCTACGGTCTGCCGTTGCTGGTGATGGAGGTCGTGGCGGTGGCGGTCGCGGCGGGCATGCGGCGGCTCGGGGTGGCGGTGGGGGCGGCGCTCGCGATCGGGGTCGCCCAGAGCCAGTTGACGCGGCTGCACCCACGCGGGTGGGCCGAGCCGCTCGTCCAGTCGGTGGGGGCGAACCTGTTCGTGGTGGCACTGCTGATCGCGGCGCTCGCCCTGCCGGGGGTCGGCGGGAAGGGGGCGCTGCCGACGACGGTGACACGCCGGACGCGGGCCGCTCCGCGGGAGGCGTGGCTGGTGGCGGGGGTGCTGTTCCTGCTGCCGCTCGGATTCGCGGGCTCGGACCTGCGGACGTCGATCCAGGTCCCGGCGCTGGCACTGATCCTGCTGTCGCTGGTGCTGGTGACGGGTAGGGCGGGCCAACTGGCCCTGGGCCAGGCCGCATTCGCAGGCCTGGGCGCCTTGTTCGCGACACTGCTCACGACGGGCCGCTTCCCGGGCGTCCCCCAACTCCCGGGCCTGGCAGCCCTCTTGGTGGCGATTCTTCTGGTGGCCCCACTGGGCCTCCTGACCGCCGCGCCCGCGATCCGGCGGCACGGCCTCGCGCTGGCGCTGGCGACGTTCGCGGTGGGGGTCGGGGTGAGCCGATTCGTGTTCGCGCAGCCGTACGCGACGTCGGGCCTCACGCCACCGCGCCCCGCGGGCTTCGGGGACGACCGGGCCTTCTGCCTACTCGAACTCACCCTGCTCGCCGGGGCGTTGACAGTCGTGGCAGGTCTGCGACGGGGGCGGGTCGGCCGGGCGCTCGCGGCGGTCCGGGACCACGAGGCGGGCGCGTCGGCGGCGGGGGTCCGGGTGCCGGCCCTGAAGGTCGCGGTGTTCGTGGTGGGGGCGGGCCTCGCGGCACTGGGAGGCGGCCTGCTGACGTTCGGCCTGCACTCCTTCGACCCGTCGGCCTACGACCCGATACGCGGCCTGCTGTGGTTCGCGGCGATCGTGGTACTCGGCGCGGACAGCCCCTTCGCCGCGCTGCTCGGCGCGGCCCTCCTGGTGACCCTGGACGCGGGAGCCCGGGGCGGGGTGGCGGCACTGGCCATCGGGGTACTGGCGGTGCTGGTGGGGCGCGGGGTGGGCGTGCGGGGCCGGAGTCGGGGCTGTGGCCGCCTGACCGGGCGGGGGACGAAGGCCCGGGAGATCCTGGCATTTCCAGCCCCTGCGGCATTTGATCAGGCCTTTCAAGCCCCAGCGCCAATCCAGCAGGCTCCTCAAGCCCCCGCGGCATCTCAAGCCCCAGCGCCAATCAAGCAGGCTCCTCAAGCCCCCGCGACATCTCAAGCGCCAGCGCCAATCGAGCAGGCTTCGCGAGCCCCCTCGGCATTTAAAGCCCCTGCGGCGATTGAGCAGCGGGGTCCGGGGCGGAGCCCCGTGACGTGGGCGCGGACCACCGCAACGAGACCGGCACCGGCGACCGCCACACTCACCGCCACCCACCTCACCGTCACCTACGGCCCCCACCCCGCCCTCCAGGACGTACGCATCCACCTCCCCAGCGGCAGCGTCACCGCCGTGGTCGGTCCCAACGGCGCCGGAAAGAGCACCCTGTTCCACTGCCTCGCCGGAACCGTCCGCCCCGACACCGGCAGGGTCCGGCTCGGCCCACGGGACGTGACCCGGCTGCCCGCACACACCCGCACCAGGCTCGGCATCGCACGGACCTTCCAACAGCTCGTCGTCTTCCCCTCGTTGACCGTGGCCGAGAACATCCGGATCGGCGCCGAACAGGGCCGCGTACGGGACCCGGCAGCCACGGAACGGATGACGCGCCTGTTCGGGCTGCGGGGCGAACAGGAGACGCGCGGCCTCCCCACGGGAACGCTGCGCCGCGTCGAGCTGGCCCGCGCACTGGCCGGCGACCCGCACGTGCTGCTGCTCGACGAACCGACCGCAGGCCTCGACCCCACGGAGGTCGCCACCCTCGCCCGGCTGCTGAGGGCACTCGCCGCCGACGGCGTCGCCGTGCTCGTCGTCGAACACGACCTGGACCTCGTCGCCGAACTCGCGGACACCGTCCACGTGATGGCGGCGGGCCGCATCGTGGGCTCGGGCGCCCCGGACTCCGTCCTCGACCGCACCCCGGAGCCCTCATGACGCCCGGCACCGGCCCCGGCGCCGGCATCCAACTGCGCGACGCCCGCGTCCGCTACGGCCCCCTGGAGGCCCTCCACGGCGCCACCCTCACCGCCCCCGCCCACGCGCTCACCGTGCTGCTCGGGCCGAACGGCTCCGGTCGAACCACCGCCCTGCGCGCCCTCGCCGGCACCGTACGGCTCACCGCCGGGTCCGTGGTGTGGGACGGAGTCGACGTCACCCGGCACACCGCCCACGCCCGCGCCGCGGCGGGCCTGCGCTTCGTACCCGACCGGCAGGCCGTCTTCGCCGGCCTCACCGTCGCCGAGAACCTCCGACTGGCAGCAACCAAAGCGGCGCCCAAAGCGGCCACCAAGGCAGCCAACACAGCAGCCGACAAACGGGACTTCGGCGCCGCCCTCGACGCCTACCCCGAGCTGCGCCCCCTGCTCGCCCGCCGCGCCGGCACGCTCTCCGGCGGTGAGCAGCGGATGCTCGCCGTCTCCCGCGCCCTGCTCGCCCCCGCCCGCGTCGTCCTCGTCGACGAGCCCACCCAGGGCATGGCCCCGCCGGTCGCCACCCGTACGTACGCCCTCCTGCGCGCACTCGACGCCTGCGTGGTGCTCGCCGAGCAACGCCTGCCGCCCGGCCTGCGCGGGGCGACGAGCGGAGCGCCGGACGAGGCGACGGTGTTCGTCCACGAACTCGGCCGCGGCGCGGTCGTGTTCCGCGGCGAGGCCACCGAGATCCCGCCGCACCGGCCGGACCCGATCAGCCCGCCGACTTCCCCGGCTCGGGAATGACCAGCGTCGCCCCCTCCTCGAGCCGGTCCGGGTGCGACCCGATCACGTCGCGGTTGGCCTTGTAGAGCGCCTGCGCGCCGCCCTCCACCTCGAAGCGCCGCGCGATGGACGCCAGCGTGTCGCCGCGCTGCACCACATGGACGCGCCCCTTGAGCCCGTACCGCTTGGAGCAGACCGGCCACGCCTCCCAGCCCTGGGTGCGCAGCACCTCCTCCGCGACCTTGATCTGCTCGGCACGGGTCGCGAGGTCGGCGCGCGGCGCGTACTTCAGGCCGCCGTGCTCCTCCCACGTGGACTGCTGGAACTGGAGCCCTCCGTAGAAGGAGTTGCCGCTGTTCTCGTTCCAGTCGTTGCCGCTCTCGCACTCCGCGAGGCAGGACCACGGCCACTCGGTCTTGGCACAGTCGTACGGTTCGGCGGCGTCCGCCCTGGCGGCGAGGGCCGGCAGCGCGGCCAGTGCGAGCAGCACGCCCAGCAGGGCCGCCGCCCACCGCCGCGGGCCGTGCGCCTTCGGAAACGTAGCGGTCACGTCCATAGCGCGGACGCTAGGCAGCCGGTGCGCGGCCGCCCGTCGTGCCGCGCCGTGCCCGCCGCGTGGCCCCACCCGGTCGGCGGACCGGGTGGGGCCACGCGGCGCATGTGCGGTCAGGCGAGGCGCAGCCGCTGCCCCGGCATGATCAGGTCGGGGTCACCCCCGACCACCGCCTGGTTCGCGGCGTACAGGCGCTGCCAACTGGTGCCGTGGGCCGCGGCGATGCTGCCGAGGGTGTCGCCGCCGCGGACGACGTAGCCGCCGCCGCGGGAGGCGCCGCGGTTCGTGTGGCCGGAATCGCGCTGCTTCTGCGCGGCCCGGGGCACGGCCTTCGGGGCGGTCTTCGGCGCCGCCTTGGGCACGGCCTTGGGCGCCGACTGGGCGCCCGGTGCGCTGCCGTACGCCCCGGCCCGTGCCGAACATGTGGGCCATGCGCCCCATCCCTGCGCACGCTGCACCCTGGTCGCGACAGCGATCTGCTGCCCCTTGCTGGCCCGGTCGGCCGTCGCGGCGTACGCACCGCCGCCGTAGGCACGCCAGGTGCCTGCCGAGAACTGAAGCCCTCCGTAGTAGCCGTTCCCGGTGTTGATCTGCCAGTTGCCACCGCTCTCGCAGCGTGCGATGCGGTCCCAGACGCCGCCGTCCGCCGCCTGTGCGGGGCCGGCGAGGGCGAGGAGACCGAGCGGGGCGGCGAGGGCCACCCCGGTGAAGACCGCTGTCGTGCGAGCCATACGGTTCGGCGCGGACATGAGAATCCCTCTCGTGGACTGCTCGTTGCGGACGGCGGTGGAATCTAGGCAGCGCACGAGGGCCGCGGCAACCAATGGCTTGTCCCGCCAGGCCAGTTCGCCGTTACTCCGGGTACCGGCGATTTTCGGCCAACCGATACATACAGGGATTTCAGTATTTGTCGACCTGTCGCCCTGATGATCTGTGACTCAGCTCACCGGTCCAACTTCCTTGGAAAACCAACAAGTTGGCGGGGAGTGACGGATTCCGGGCGGTCGTTCACGGTGTGCGCCGGATGAGGTGATTCCGTTCCGATCCGGGCGTGACCGAGGACACAGATCATCCGTTGTCCCTTCATAAGCACTCGCCTGACCGCGGCCGATCACCCCGATCGGTCCGACAGATCCCTGAGGAGTCCCCGTGCCTCGCTTGCTCGACGTCAGCAACGACGTACGCGCCGAGATCGGCGACGAAGAAGCCGACCGGCTGATGGCCGGTGACAACGCCCCCGGCAGTTACGACTGCACCTCCTGCCGCACGCCGGGCGACTCGCAGCAGCAGCCGACCAGCACCGTCCTCTTCGTGGGCGACGAGACCGCCGTGCTCGCCTTCGCCCACGCCAGCTGCCTGCCCTCGCAGGTCGTCCAGGTCGCGGAGGACCAGCTGCAGGGCGCCGTGCAGTCCATCGGCGGCGGCCAGGACCCCGCGGCCGCCCAGCCGGACGGCACCCCGGCCCCGCCCTCGCAGGCCGTGCTCGGCGTGACCAGCGGCCTCGTGCTGATCGGCGACACGACGCACCCCGCCCTCGTCGTCGAGCCGACCGGCCCCATCGCCCGCCCCGGCACGACCACGGACGGGGACGACTTCCTGCCGCTCCTGATCGAGCAGGGCTTCATGCCGGCCACCACGCTGGACGCGGTCCCCTCGGTCCTCGGCGGCTGGTCGGTGCTGCTCGCCATGGGCCAGCTGCACGCGATCCTGCAGCCCGGCACCGGGGGCTCCCCCGCCCAGGTCGCCTGGTGGCAGGCGCATCAGCCGCTCCTGGTGACGGAGGGCTGGCGGACCGCGGCGAACAAGACGCAGACGGTGCTCGTCTTCGCCGCCTCCCACGGTTCGATCGGCCACCAGCCGCGTGAGGACCTGCTCCGTCAGGCCCTCGACAAGGCCGCGGCGAGCGGCCGCCTGGTGGCCGCCGCCATGCCGCTCGCCGGCACCTGAGCCACCCCCGCCGTACCGCACGGGCCCCCACGAATGCGCCGGTCACACCGCTGACAGCCTGCAACAGCGCAGGCCAAGGGCGCATCCGTCGGGGGCCCGGTTCGTTGGCACATACGTGCACCCATACGACCCCACCTCATCCGCCACGTCCTCTTCGCCCCCTTCGTCCCGAAAGCACCAGCCGTATCAGAACCCCATCCCCTCGATGCGCCCGGCGGAGGGCCAGCCGGGCCGCCATGCCGGGGGTGGCCACGCGGGGGGCGGCCCCTCGGTGACCCCCATCTACGACGCCCTGTACGCGGAGTACAGCCGGTCCTTCCGGACGCTGCCCGGCGACCGCAGCGGCGAGGAGGACCTGGGGTTCAGGGGCTTCGACCCGCTGCACGGCCCGCGCCCGCACCACCCGCCGCGCTGGCAGCCGTACCCGCCGCAGCACACCACGGGACGGCACTACCCCGCGGCACTGCCGCCGGGAGCACGCCGGGAGCACTGACCTCCCCCCAGGGCCTGTCCTGGCCCGCACAGAAAAACGCCGCCGAGTGGATGTCTCCACCGGCGGCGTTCGTCCGCGCTGCCTCCTACTGAGGCTGCCTACTTCTTCTTGCCGCGCTTCTCACGCACGCGTACGGAGATATGGATCGGCGTGCCCTCGAAGCCGAACTCCTCGCGCAGCCGGCGCTCGATGAAGCGCCGGTAGCCGTGCTCGATGAAGCCGGAGGCGAAGAGTACGAACCGGGGCGGCTTGGAGGCGGCCTGCGTACCGAACAGGATGCGGGGCTGCTTGCCGCCGCGGACCGGGTGCGGGTGGGAGGCGACGAGCTCGCCGAGGAAGGCGTTGAGCCGGCCCGTCGGAACGCGCGTCTCCCAGCCCTCCAGGGCCGTCTCGATCGCGGGGACCAGCTTCTCCATGTGCCGGCCCGTGCGCGCCGACACGTTCACCCGGGGCGCCCAGGCGACCTGGCCGAGCTCCGTCTCGATCTCGCGCTCCAGGTAGTAGCGACGCTCCTCGTCGAGGGTGTCCCACTTGTTGAACGCGAGGACGATCGCGCGGCCCGCCTCGACCGCCATCGTCACGATCCGCTGGTCCTGGATGGAGATCGACTCGGAGGCGTCGATCAGGATGACCGCGACCTCCGCCTTCTCGACGGCGGCCGCGGTGCGCAGCGAGGCGTAGTAGTCGGCGCCCTGCTGCAGGTGGACGCGCTTGCGGATGCCCGCCGTGTCGACGAACTTCCAGGTGACGCCGCCGAGTTCGATCAGCTCGTCGACCGGGTCGCGGGTGGTGCCCGCCAGCTCGTTGACGACGACGCGGTCCTCGTCGGCCACCTTGTTCAGGAGCGAGGACTTGCCGACGTTCGGGCGGCCGATCAGGGCGATCCGGCGCGGTCCGCCGATCCCGGCGCCACCGAACTTCTGCTCCGGGGCCTCCGGCAGCGCCTCGAGGACGGCGTCGAGCATGTCGCCGGTGCCGCGGCCGTGCAGCGAGGAGACCGGGTGCGGCTCGCCGATGCCGAGGGACCAGAGGTATGAGGCGTCCGCCTCGCCGCTCGGGCCGTCGACCTTGTTGGCGCAGAGCACGACGGGCTTGTTGGCCTTGCGCAGCAGGCGCACGACGGCCTCGTCGGTGTCGGTGACGCCGACCTTGGCGTCGACGACGAAGACGACGGCGTCGGAGGCCTCGATCGCGTACTCGGCCTGCGCGGCCACGGACGCGTCGATGCCGAGGACGTCCTGCTCCCAGCCGCCGGTGTCGACGACCTTGAAGCGGCGGCCCGCCCACTCGGCCTCGTACGTGACGCGGTCGCGGGTGACGCCGGGCTTGTCCTCGACGACGGCCTCGCGGCGCCCGATGATGCGGTTCACCAGGGTCGACTTGCCGACATTCGGGCGGCCGACGACGGCGAGGACGGGCAGCGGACCGTGGCCCGCCGCGTCGAGCGCGCCCTCGACGTCCTCGAGGTCGAAGCCCTCCTCCGCGGCGAGCTCCATGAACTCCGCGTACTCAGCGTCGCCGAGCTCCCCGTGCTCGTGTTCCGGGGATCCCTCGGGCTGGATCTGGTCGTTCATGAAGTCCGTACCTCGTCGTTCATTCGTGGTGATCGGTGCGTGTACCCCTGAGGAACACACGCACTACTGAAAGTCTCGCTCAGCGCCCGGTCAGGCGCCTGGCATGGTCCAGGTGGCCGCTGAGCCGCTCCTGGATGCGCACGGTGGCCTCGTCCAGCGCCTTGCGGGTACGCCGTCCGCTGCCGTCGCCCGCCTCGAAGGGGTCGCCGAAGACGACGTCGACCCGGCTCCTGAGCGGGGGCAGCTTCTTTATCAACCGTCCCGGGCGCTCCGTGCTTCCCAGCACGGCGACCGGAACGATCGGCGCCCCGCTGCGCACCGCGAAGTACGCGAGTCCGGCCCGCAGCGACGCGAAGTCGCCGTCGCCGCGCGTGCCCTCCGGGAAGATGCCGAGGACGCCGCCGTGCTTCAACACGTCAAGCGCCCGCGTGATGGCCGTACGGTCCGCGCTCGTGCGGTCGACCTTCACCTGCCCGATCCCGTCGAGGAAGGGGCCGAGCGGTCCGACGAACGCCTCCTGCTTGATCAGGAAGTGCGTCGGGCGCGGGGCGACGCCCATGACCATGGGGCCGTCGATGTTGTGGGAGTGGTTCACCGCGAGGATCACCGGGCCGGCCGCCGGGACCCGCCAGGATCCCAGGACCCGCGGCTTCCACAGCCCGTACATGAGGCCGACGCCGATGCGCCGACCTGCTTCGGCGCCTCGCTCGGAGGGCGCTTGGCTCACTTGGAGGCCCGCTTCTCCTCGACCAGGGTGACGACGCACTCGATGACCTGCTGGAGCGTGAGGTCGCTGGTGTCGACCTCGACGGCGTCGTCGGCCTTGGCCAGCGGCGACGTCTTGCGGCTGGAGTCGGCCTTGTCGCGGGCGACGAGGGCCTCCTGCGTGGCCTTCACGTCGGAGCCCTTGAGCTCGCCGGAGCGGCGGGCGGCGCGGGCCTCGGGCGAGGCGGTGAGGAAGATCTTCAGGTCGGCGTCGGGCAGCACGGTCGTACCGATGTCACGGCCCTCGACGACGATGCCCTTCTCGGCGCCGAGCGCGATGGTGCGCTGCAGCTCGGTGATCCGGGCGCGCACCTCGGGGACGGCGCTGACGGCGCTGACCTTGGAGGTGACCTCGCCGGTGCGGATCGGGGCGGCGACGTCCGTGCCGTCCACCGTGATGGTGGGGGCGGCCGGGTCGGTGCCGGAGACGATGTCGGCCTTGCCTGCGACGGCGGCGATCGCGGACGGGTCGTCCAGGTCGATGCCGTTGTTCACCATCCACCAGGTGATCGCCCGGTACTGGGCGCCGGTGTCCAGGTAGCTCAGGCCGAGCTGGGAGGCGACGGCCTTGGAGGTGCTCGACTTGCCCGTGCCGGAGGGTCCGTCGATGGCGACGATCACTGCTGCGGCGGCGGTCGCGGCGGTTTCCATAGGTGACGGACACCTTTCTCACTGCACGGGGGCATGGGTACGAGGCGCGGAAGCGCCCCGCACAAGGTTACTGGCTCTGGAAGACCCCTTCTTACGTGCCTCCACCGGCGCCCCTGCCGACACCGCTACTGACGCATCGCCCAGCCACGCTCGCGCAGCGCGGCGCCCAGCTTCGGCGCCTGCGCCGGCTGCACCATGAGCTGGACGAAACCGGCCTGCTGCCCGGTCGCGTGCTCGATCCGCACGTCCTCGATGTTGACGCCCGCGGCGCCCGCGTCGGAGAAGATCCGGGCCAGCTCGCCCGGCTGGTCGGAGATGAGGACGGCCACGATCTCGTACGCCGCCGGGGCCGCGCCGTGCTTGCCGGGGACCCGGGACTGGCCGACGTTGCCGCGCCGCAGCATCGTCTCGACGCCGTCCACGCCCTCGCGGCGCTTGGCGTCGTCGGAGGACTGCAGGTGGCGCAGCGCCTGCACCGTCTCCTCCAGGTCGCCCGCGACGGCGGAGAGCAGGTCGGCGACGGGGCCGGGGTTCGCGGAGAGGATGTCGATCCACATCCGCGGGTCCGAGGCGGCGATCCGCGTCACGTCACGGATGCCCTGCCCACAGAGGCGTACGGCGGCCTCCTCGGCGTTCTCCAGGCGGGCCGCGACCATGCTGGAGACCAGGTGCGGCATGTGCGAGACGAGCGCGACGGCCCGGTCGTGGGCGTCGGCGTCCATCACGACCGGCACGGCCCGGCACAGGGCGACCAGTTCCAGGGCCAGGTTCAGGACCTCGGTGTCCGTGTCACGGGTCGGGGTCAGCACCCACGGCCGGCCCTCGAAGAGGTCGGCGTCGGCGGCGAGCGGGCCGCTGCGCTCACGGCCCGACATCGGGTGCGTACCGATGTACGGGGCGAGGTCGAGGCCCAGTTCCTCGAGCTCGCGGCGCGGGCCGCCCTTGACGCTGGCGACGTCGATGTAGGCACGGGCCAGGCCGCGGCGCATCGCGTCGGCGAGCGAGGCCGCGACGTGCGCGGGCGGCACGGCGACGATGCACAGGTCGACGGGGCCCTCGGGCGCCTCGTCGGTCCCGGCGCCGAGCGCGGCGGCGGTGCGGGCCTGCCCTGGGTCGTGGTCGGCGAGGTGCACGCTGACGCCGCGCGAGGCGAGGGCCAGGGCGGCGGAGGTGCCGATCAGGCCGGTGCCGATGACGAGTGCGGTTCTCACTGGGCGATGTCCTTGCGGAGGGTGGCCGCGGCACCGAGGTAGACGTGCGCGACCTCGGCCTTGGTCCGCTCGGTCTCGATGTGCGCGAGGATCCGGACGACGCGCGGCAGGGCGCCGGCGATGTCGAGTTCCTGCGCGCAGATCAGGGGCACGTCGACGATGCCGAGCTTGCGGGCGGCGGCCGCCGGGAAGTCGGAGTGCAGATCGGGGGTGGCCGTGAACCAGATGGAGATCAGGTCGTCGGCGGTCAGCTCGTTGCGCTCAAGAACGGCGGTGAGCAGCTCGCTCACCTGCTCGTCCATGTGGCCGGCCTCGTCCCGTTCGAGTTGGACGGCGCCCCGGACCGCTCGTACCGCCACGTCACTGCCCCTTTTCCACGTACGCGCAATCGGATAGGAGACCAGCGTAATCAAGGCGGGACACGCGGGCGCGCGCCGCCCGTCTGCCGAGACGGACACCGGGACATTCACCTGTGAGGAAACCCGGACCACCTCAATGTCAGACGAACCGCCCCCTGTCGCCACCCGGCCGGAGCTGCTTGCATGGAGGCGGTACCGCTGCCGCCTCGGGGGGAGGCTCGGCCATGAAGCGCTCCGGGCCGTTGTACACACTGCTCGCCGGACTGGCCCTCGGCCTGTTCGTGTTGTCGCTCAACGCGACGACGGGCGAGGGCACTTCGTCGTACGGGGACGCTCCCGCCGCGTCGGCATCGCCCGCGCCCTCCACTCCGGCCTCGGCCTCGCCCTCTGCGGAACCGTCGGCGTCGCCCTCGAAGGCGAGCCCGACGCGGAAGGACCGCGCCAAGACGAGCTACGCGGGCCGCACTGACGACGACTCGTCCGCGATCTCCATATCCGTCCGCGGCGACAAGGCGATCGCGTACTTCTGCGACGGCCGCACCAAGGAGTCGTGGCTGAAGGGAAACGTCGAGGACAACGGTGAGATGAAGCTGTCCGGAAAGCACGGCGCGAAGCTGGACGGCAGGCTCACAGGCGACCGGGTGCGCGGCACCACGACCATCGAGAAGCGCCCCTACGGCTTCACGGCGAAGAAGGCCGTCAAGCCGTCCGGCCTGTACCGGGCGACCACCGAGGTGCGCGGCGCGAAGGTCGACGGCGGCTGGATCGTGCTGCCCGACGGCCGCCAGGTCGGCATCGTGCGCCGTGACGACAAGCCGTCCGCCGCGCCGCCCATCGACCCGGAATCGGGGGCGGTGACGGTCGACGGCGACCGCCTGACGGCCCGCCCGGTCGTCCCCTGAGCACCACGCAGAGGGTTCAGAGAGGGTTCCCATGACCGCCGACCCGAACGCCGCCACCCAGAGCTTCCCGAACCCCGACCACCGCCGCCCGTCCGCGGCCCGCTACCTGGTGCCCGCGCTCGTCGCGGCGGCGGTGGCCTTGGCGCTCGGCGCGTACGGCAAGGTGCACGACCCGACGGGCACGGCGTTCAACCTCGCCGGCTTCTCCAGCACGAGCGCGGTGAAGTCCTGGCTGGGGACGGCGGCCTTCGCCTTCGCGCTCGTCCAGCTCGTCTCGGCGTTCATGGTGTACGGGAAGCTGCGCGGCCCGTCCTGGGCGCCCGCGCTGCACCGCTGGTCGGGCCGGATCGCGTTCCTGCTCGCGGTGCCGGTGGCGGTGCACTGCCTCTACGCGCTCGGCTACCAGACGTACTCGACGCGGGTCATGTGGCACTCGCTCCTGGGCTGCTTCTTCTTCGGCGCGTTCAGCGCCAAGATGCTGCTGCTGCGCACGGAGCGGCTGCCGGGCTGGCTGCTGCCGGTGGTGGGGGGTCTTGCGTTCGCGGTGCTGACGCTGCTCTGGTTGACGTCCGCACTGTGGTTCTTCCGGACCGTGGGAGTGACGACATGAGGCGCACCACCACATCACGCAGGAGCGTCCTGATCGCGGGCGGCGCGGGCGCGCTCGCGGTGGGCTGCAGCAAGTACGGGGACGAGGACCAGGGCGGCGGAGCCGACGACCAGGCGCCGTCCTCCGGAGCACCGGAGGAATCCGAGGCACCGGAGGAATCCGAAGCGCCGGAGGGTTCCGAGGGGTCGGACGACTCCGCCGAGCCCTCCTCCGGCGAACCCGAACAACCGCCCGCGGGCGACGAGTTGGCGAAGACGTCCGACATCCCGGTCGGCGGCGGCAAGGTCTTCCCCGACGACAAGGTCGTGGTGACGCAGCCCGCCAAGGGCGACTTCAAGGCGTTCACCGCGGTGTGCACGCACCAGGGCTGCACGGTCAAGGACGTCTCCGGCGGCACCATCAACTGCCCGTGCCACGGCTCGAAGTTCAAGGTCGCCGACGCCTCGGTGGCGAACGGCCCGGCCCGCAGCCCCCTCGGCCCCCGTCAGATCAAGGTCACCGGAAATTCGATCACGCTGGCCTGACGGGTGCCTCGACTCAGGCCGCGTCCCACTCCGCCCCGAACGCCAGCAGTTCGTCCCGGTGCTCGATGCGCTCCACCCAGTCCGCCGGCCACGCGTCCGCGCCGAGGTGAGCGCCCGCGAACGCCCCGGCCAGCGCCGCGATCGAGTCCGAGTCGCCGGAGGTGCAGGCGGCGCGGCGCAGGGCCAGGACCGGTTCGCCCACGAACATCAGGAAGCACAGCAGACCCGTGGCCAGGGCCTCCTCCGCGATCCAGCCGGCGCCCGTGGCGAGGCACGGGTCGGTCTCGCGGGACGGTTCGCGCAGCGCGTCCCGCAGCCGGTCGAGCACGCCGAGGCACTCGTCCCAGCCGTGGGCGATGAACTGCTGCGGCGTGGGGGCGTCGCCGCGCCGCCACAGGTCGCCGAGCCACGCCTCGTGGTACGTCTCGCGGTTCTCGTACGCGTACGAGCGCAGCATCCCGACGAGCCCGGTCGGCTCGGTGCCCCCGGCGAGGAGGCGTACGGCGTGCGCGGTGAGGTCGGCGGCGGCGAGGCCCGTCGGGTGGCCGTGCGTGAGGCCCGCCTGCAACTGGGCGCCGCCCGCCCGCTGTTCGTCGCTCAGGCCGGGGGCGAGCCCGAGCGGTGTGACGCGCATGTTGGCGCCGCAGCCCTTGGAGTGGATCTGACTGGCCTCCTGCCAGGACCGGCTCCCGGTCTCCAGCAGTCCGCACGCGCGCAGGCAGGTGTTGCCGGGCGCGCGGTTGTTGTCGGGCGAGCGGTACCAGTCGACGAACTCCGCGCGCAGCGGCCGCGCGAAGCCCTCCGGCCCGAGCGGTCCGCCTGTCGTGGCGGTGCGCAGCGCCCGCGCCACGGCGAGCGCCATCTGCGTGTCGTCGGTGATGTACGCGACGGGGTGGCCCGGCAGCTCCATCTCCCGCCAGGGCCCGTGCTTGTCGAGGATGGCGGGTACGTCGCTGAACTCGGTGGGGTAGCCGAGCGCGTCCCCGAGGGCGAGGCCGAGCAACGATCCGGTGGCGGGGCGGCGGGTCATGGGCGGGATCCTTCGGTCGGCTCGTGCGCGGGCCGCAGCAGCGGTGGGTGCAGGGATGTGGCGCCGCCCGCCCGGTAGAGCGCCGCGGGTTTGCCGCGCCCTCCGGTGAGCCGGGACGCGCCGGGGATCGGCTCGACGAATCCGGGCGTCGCGAGCACCTTGCGCCGGAAGTTCGCGGGGTCGAGGTCGGTCCCCCACACCACCTCGTAGACCTGCCGCAGCTCGCCCAGCGTGAACTCGGGCGGGCAGAACGCGGTGGCCAGGCAGGTGTACTCCAGCTTGCCGCCGATCCGGTCGTGGGCGTCGGCGAGGATCCGGTCGTGGTCGAAGGCGAGCGGGCCCTGCGTCCCGTACGGCAGCCAGTCGGCCCGCGCCGCGTCCCCGCCGCCGTGCGCCTGCGGGGCGTCCGGCACGAGCGCGGCGAACGCGACGGACACCACCCGCATCCGGGGATCGCGCCCGGGATCGCTGTACGTACGCAGCTGTTCCAGATGGAGCCCGGCGACATCGGCGAGCCCGGTCTCCTCGGCGAGCTCGCGCCGCGCCGCCCCCTCCGCGGACTCGTGCGGCTCGAGGAACCCGCCGGGCAGCGCCCAGCGCCCCGCGTACGGCTCGTGCCCGCGCTCGACGAGCAGGATGTGCAGCCGTCCCGACCGGAGCGTGAACACGGCCAGGTCGACGGTGACGGCGAAGGGCTCGTAGGCGTGCTTGTCGTAGCCCGCCACAGGACCGTTGTCGGACATGCGAAGACCCCCTCCCTTTATTGGTCCAACAGACCTTAAAAGGAGGGGGTCGCCGCACACAAGACCCGGGCGCGAACGCCCGCGGGCCGACCTACAGGTCGACCTCCTTCATCAGCATGCCGACCTCGGTGTTCGAAAGACGCCGCAGCCAGCCCGACTTCTGGTCGCCGAGCGTGATCGGACCGAAGGCGACCCGCACCAGCTTGTCGACCGGGAAGCCGGCCTCGGCCAGCATCCGCCGCACGATGTGCTTGCGGCCCTCGTGCAGGGTGACCTCGACCAGGTAGTTCTTGCCGGTCTGCTCGACGATCCGGAAGTGGTCCGCGCGCGCGTACCCGTCCTCCAGCTCGATGCCGTCCTTGAGCCGCTTGCCCAGGTCACGCGGGATCGGGCCCACGAGGTGCGCGAGGTAGACCTTCTTCACGCCGTACTTCGGGTGCGTGAGGCGGTGGGCCAGCTCACCGTGGTTGGTGAGCAGGATGACGCCCTCGGTCTCGGTGTCGAGCCGCCCGACGTGGAACAGCCGCGTCTCACGGTTGTTCGTGTAGTCACCGAGGCACTGCCGCCCCTCGTTGTCCTCCATGGTGGAGACGACACCGACCGGCTTGTTCAGCGCGAAGAACTGGTACGACTGCGTGGCCACGGTCAGCCCGTCGACCTTGATCTCGTCCTTCTCGGTGTCGACGCGAAGGCCCTGCTCGACCACGATCTCGCCGTTGACCTCGACACGGGCCTCGTCGACCAGCTCCTCGCAGGCACGCCGCGAACCGTAACCGGCACGCGCCAGCACCTTCTGCAGGCGCTCGCCCTCCTGCTCGGCACCGGGGAACGTCTTCGGGAGCTTGACGTCCTTCTTCCCCGCGTACCGCTCGCGATTGCGCTCCTCGGTCCGCGTCTCGTACTCGCGCGACCGCGAGGGAGCCGTACGGGGACGGCCGCCCGGACCCTGCTGCTGACCGCGCTTGGGTCCGCCCTTGGCGCCGCCGCGCGCGGAGGCGCCGCGGCCCGACTTCGAACCGTCCTTCGAGGCGTTCGGGCCTACGTCGTAGAGCCGCTCCTCGGGACGCGGCCGCTTCGGGCGCGCGGGCCTGTCGTCACGCTTGTCGTCGCGCTTTTCGGCGCGGCTGTCGGCACGGTTGCCGCCGCCACGCCTGTCGTCGCGGTTGTTGCCGGCGCCGCGCTGGCTGCCGCGACCCCCGCTGTTCCCGCCGCGGCCGCTGCTGTTGCCACCACGGCTCCCGCCGTTGTTTCCGCTGCTGTTCCTGCCGCTACTGCTTCGCATCAAAGTTCCGTCTGGTCGTGTACTGCTGCGCCACCCGGCGCATCGGGTGCGTCCGGGTCGAACGACGGGAGCCCTTCCTGCGTATCGCCCTCGATCGCGTCCGCCTCGGGGAGGAAGGGCGCGAGTTCCGGCAGCTCGTCCAGGCCGCGCAGGCCCATCCGCTCCAGGAAGTAGTTCGTCGTCCTATACAGGATCGCACCTGTTTCGGGTTCCGCGCCCGCCTCCTCCACCAGACCCCTCTGCAACAGGGTCCTCATGACCCCGTCACAGTTCACTCCGCGCACCGCGGAGACCCGGGAACGGCTGACCGGCTGCCGGTACGCGACGACGGCGAGGGTCTCAAGGGCCGCCTGGGTGAGCCTCGCCACCTGCCCGTCCAGCACGAAGCCCTCGACGGCGGCGGCGTACTCCGGCCGGGTGTAGAACCGCCAGCCGCCCGCCACGAGCCGCAGCTCGAAGCCGCGCCCCTGCACGCGGTACTCGTCGGCCAGCTCCCGCAGCGAGTCGCTCACGGCCCTCCTGGGCCGCTGCAGGATCTTCGCCAGATGCTCCTCGGTGGCCGGCTCGTCGACGACCATGAGTACGGCTTCGAGGGCCGGCTTGAGCTCCAGCTCGGCCACGCCACCGGGGACGTCCTGCTCGCTCACGTGGCAGCCTCCTTCTGGTCGGGCTTCTGGTCCGGTTGGTCGGGCACCTCGGGCGCCCGGTCGAACTCGTCCGTCACCACGGGCTCGGTCCCGTCCTCTCCCCCGGTCCAGCGCACGATCAGCTCGCCCAGCGGGGTCTCCTGCTCGAGGCCCACGGCCTTCTCCCGGTACAGCTCGAGCAGCGCGAGGAACCGGGCGACGACGGTGAGCGTGTCGTCGGTGTCGGCGACAAGGTCCCGGAACCGGGCCTCACCGACCTCTTTCAGCCGGGCGACGACGAGCTGGGCCTGCTCCTGCACGCTCACCAGCGGCGCGTGGATGTGCTCGACGTACACCTGCGGCTTGGGCTTGGGCTGCATCGCCTTCACGGCGAGCTTGGCGAAGCCCTCGGCGCCGATGTTGATGACGACGTCGGGCAGCAGCTCGGCGTGGTGCGGCTCGAGCCCGACGGTCCGCGGATACCGCCGCGCCTCGTCCTCCATGCGCCCGCTGAAGATGTCGGCGATCTGCTTGTACGCGCGGTACTGCAGCAGCCGCGCGAACAACAGGTCGCGGGCCTCCAGGAGGGCCAGATCGGCCTCGTCCTCCACTTCGGCGGCGGGCAGCAGGCGTGCGGCCTTCAGATCGAGCAGCGTCGCAGCGACGACAAGGAACTCCGTCGTCTGATCAAGATCCCAGTCGGGCCCCATGGCCCGGATGTGCGCCATGAACTCATCGGTGACCTTGGACAGCGCGACCTCGGTGACGTCGAGCTTGTGCTTCGAGATCAGCTGCAAGAGCAGATCGAACGGCCCCTCAAAATTATCCAGCCGAACCTTGAACTTCCCGTCGTCGACGTCAGCGACCCCGTCCCGGGAGTCCGCTTCCGGCTCCGCCCCGGGCTCCGCACCGCTTTCAGCCGCACCTTCCGGCTCCGCCGCCCCCGCCTCGGGCTCCGCCGCCCCCGCCTTGGGCAATCTGCCGCCTGGGGCGGCAGGGTGGGCAAGGCGGCCCCCGGCTCCGGCCGAGGGTTCGGACGGCTCAGGCCCCGGTTCAGCGAGCGCTCCACGGCCGAGCGCACGCCGCCGACCGGGCGACGACGACGGCTCAGACGATTCGTTCACGGACATCAACGCAGGACGCTACCCGGCCAGGGCCTAGCGCCCTCGCAGCCGACGCACAAGAATGCTCGCGTCCCCACGGGACTCGAGGTCGGCCAGCACCACGGCAACCGCCTCACGCACAATGCGCCCCCGGTCGACCGCGAGCCCGTGCTCACCACGCAGCACGAGCCGCGCGTGCTCGAGGTCCATCAGCTCCTCGGCGGACACGTACACGGTGATCTTCTCGTCGTGCCGCTCACGCCCACTGGGCCGCCGGTTGGCCGCCCGCGACCGCTTCCGCGCCGCCGCGGTGGAACCCCGCCCACCGGAACCTTCCTGCGCCCCGCCGGAGGCCCTGCGCTGCGCCTTGTCGGCGGCACCCTCCGCGGCAGCGGCCCGGCTCCGTGACCCGGCGTCCGACTCGGCCTCGGCGGCGGAGTGCTCACCGGAACCGGAGGACGCGGGAGCCGCCTCCGCGTCACCCTCGGAGGCCGCGGCGGCGGCCTCGTCGCTCTCCCCGGCAGGGGAGGGAACCCGCGCCTCCCCGTTCGCCGAGCGTCTCGGGGACGACGCCTGCAGCCCCATGCCCCCGGTCGTACGGAACAGTTCGTCGGCCCCCGGCAGACTCACTCGGCGTGACACCGGGCGAGCACCTCCCTGGCAAGCTGGCGATAGGCCGCGGCACCGACCGAGTTCGAGGCGTACGTCGTGATCGGCTCACCGGCGACCGTGGTCTCCGGGAAGCGAACGGTTCTGCCGATCACCGTGTGGTAGACGTTGTTGTCGAACGCCTCGACCACGCGCGCGAGCACCTCACGGCTGTGCACGGTCCGCGAGTCGTACATCGTGGCGAGGATCCCGTCGAGCTCCAGGTCCGGGTTGAGCCGCTCCTGGACCTTCTCGATCGTCTCGGTCAGCAGGGCCACGCCACGCAGCGCGAAGAACTCGCACTCCAGCGGAACGATGACCTTGTGAGCGGCGGTCAGCGCGTTCACGGTCAGCAGGCCCAGGGACGGCTGACAGTCGATCACGATGTAGTCGTAGTCGGCCATCAGCGGCTTGAGCGCCCGCTGCAGCGTGGACTCGCGCGCCACCTCGCTGACCAACTGCACCTCGGCAGCGGACAAGTCGATATTGCTGGGGAGCAGGTCCATGTTCGGAACCGCGGTCTTCAGGAGCACCTCGTCCGCGGCCATGCCCCGCTCCATGAGCAGGTTGTAGACCGTGAGGTCGAGCTCCATCGGGTTCACGCCGAGGCCGACCGACAGGGCACCCTGCGGGTCGAAGTCGACGAGCAGGACCCGGCGTCCGTACTCGGCGAGCGCGGCACCCAGATTGATGGTCGACGTGGTCTTGCCGACGCCGCCCTTCTGGTTGCACATCGCGATGATCTTCGCCGGGCCGTGGTCGGTCAGCGGTCCTGGAATCGGGAAGTACGGCAACGGACGCCCGGTGGGACCGACGCGCTCGCGGCGCTGGCGGGCAGCGTCGGGGGCGAGCGTGGCCGCGTACTCGGGGTCGGGTTCGTACTCGGCGTCGGGGTCGTAGAACGACCCCTCGGGCAGGGTGTCGTAGTCGGCGAAGTGACTTTGTGTGTCGCCACTTCGGTCGCCGGCCATGGCGTTCACGTGATGGCCATCCATGCTCTGGTCTGCTGTCTGCGTCGGCGTCTGCTGGGGGATGCCCTGATAACTGCTCTGATGGGCAGCGAAGGTACGCACAGCGACGGGGCCGACAGCCTGAAGCCCCGCGGGAACCTGTCCGCCTGGCTGGCCACCTCCGGGAGTAAATGTCGACTCATTCACAAGTCGTCTTACCTCCTTGGATATGGCCAGGAACATTTATCGATAGGTCAGCGTGGCACCATGCCGACGGTTGGCGACTCTATGGCGTGTCACCGGTCCGCAGCAACACAATCCGCCGGACCCGGCCCGATGTGTCGGTAACGAAACACCCTCATGTCAAGGGCGTACGACGGCTCTTCGGTGCATTTCGTCGCCGTGCGAATCGGGTAAAGGGTTACGTTCGCGGCGAGTTGACCATGTCCGGACCCGTACCTTTCCCCTACACGTACGGCCGGACCCCTCACAAGGTCCGGCCGTAGGCGTGAGATTGACGACTTTCGTTGACGTCGTCCGTGAAGCGGGTCAGCCGAGGAGGCTCTCCAGCTCGAGGTGCTCGAGGCCGTGCGCCTCCGCCACCTCCTTGTAAACGACCTTGCCGTCATGGGTGTTGAGGCCCAGGGCGAGGGCCGGGTCGCGGCGCAGGGCCTCGGCCCAGCCGCGGTTGGCGAGCTCCACGATGTACGGGAGCGTGGCGTTGGTCAGCGCGTGCGTCGAGGTGTTCGGGACCGCGCCGGGCATGTTGGCGACGCAGTAGAAGACCGAATTGTGCACCTTGAAGGTCGGCTCGGCGTGCGTGGTCGCGTGCGAGTCCTCGAAGCAGCCGCCCTGGTCGATCGCGATGTCGACAAGGACACTTCCGGGCTTCATGCGGGACACGAGCTCGTTGGTGACCAGCTTCGGCGCCTTGGCGCCCGGGATGAGGACGGCGCCGATGACGAGGTCGGCCTCCAGGCAGGCCTTCTCCAGCTCGAAGGCGTTCGACATGACCGTCTGGATCTTCGTACCGAAGATCTTGTCGGCTTCCTTGAGCTTGTTGATGTCACGGTCGAGCAGGGTCACGTGGAAGCCCATGCCGATGGCGATCGTCGCGGCGTTCCAGCCGGAGACGCCGCCACCGATGACGACGGCCTTGCCCGCGTGCACGCCGGGCACACCGCCGGGCAGCACACCGCGGCCGCCGTTGGCGGCCAGCAGGTGGTAGGCGCCGACCTGCGGGGCGAGGCGGCCCGCGACCTCGGACATCGGGGCGAGCAGCGGCAGCTGGCGGTTCGCGGTCTCGACCGTCTCGTACGCGATGGCGGTCGTGCCCGACTCCAGGAGCGCGTCCGTGCACTCCTTGGACGCGGCCAGGTGCAGGTAGGTGAAGAGCGTCTGGTCCTTGCGGAGGCGGTGGTACTCCTCCGCGATCGGCTCCTTGACCTTCAGGAGCAGGTCCGCCGTGGCCCAGACCTCGTCGGCGGTGCCGAGGATCTGCGCGCCGGCCGAGACGTACTCGGCGTCCGTGATCGAGGAGCCCACACCGGCGTTCTGCTCGACGAAGACCTGGTGGCCGTGGCGTACCAGCTCATGGACGCCGGCAGGGGTGATGGCCACCCGGAACTCGTTGTTCTTGACCTCGCGGGGGATGCCGACCTTCATCGTCGATCACGGTCCTTGGCTCAGGGATTAAACGGGCAATGCACTACATACCGGCACACCACGGGACGCACCGGGAGACGCCACGGATGACCGCGGCAGAGCCAGTCTAATGAAGGTTATTGAGCTGTCTAGCCTTTCGATGCATCAATCTTCAGCGGATGCGCTACGGATTTCGCAGGTGTTAGCGGCTTGTTCCGAAGGGTTTGCCTCCGCTCCGTCGGAGCCGGTGAGCTCCTCTCCCAGCATGCGCTCGGCCGCACCCCGGTGCAGCTTGGCCGCGGCGGGGTCGCCCAGCCGGTCGAGGGTGTCGGCGAGGCGCAGCTGGAGCGCGGCCTGCAGCCGTGCGTCCTTCGCCTGGCGCGCCCACTCGATCGCCTCCTGGCAGGTGTGCAGCGACTCCTCGGGCCGTCCTGCGTATTCGAGCACCCGCGCCAATTCGCTCAACGCCCGCGCCTGGGCGGGCACATCGCCCTCCTTGCGGTAGCCGGCGACGGCCGAGCGCAGGGAGCGCAGGGCCTCGCCGTAGCGGCCCGCGTACGTGTGGACTCCCGCGATACGTCCATGAAGGCGCGCGGCGTCGGCCCGCTCGCCGCGCGTGAGCCGCTGCGCGAGGGCCCGCCCGTACCAGTCGGCGGCCCGCTGCCAGTCCCCCAGTGACTGGTAGGCACCACCTACGGATTCCATCGCGCGGCCCGTCGCGTACGGGTCCTGTGCGGCGCGTCCGGCGTCGAGAGCGGCCCGGTAGCGGGCCAGTGCCTCGTGCGTGCGGCCGGTCCGCGCGTCGAGGTCGGCGAGGTTGAGGAGGGCCGCGGCCTTCTCCCTCGGCAGGTTCCGGCGCTCGGCGACATCGAGCACGAGCCGGTGGATCCCGTACAGCTCGGGCGCGGCGTCCTCGGTTCCCCGGTGCGCCACGATCGCCCGTACGAGAGCGGCCATGAGGCGCCGGGCCAGCGTGTCCAACTCCCCGTCGGCGACGGCAAGTCGGGCGGCGGCGAGCAGCGCGGGCTGCCGTGCGCGCAGCCACTCGGCGGCCGCCTCCCGGTCGGCGAAGCGCAGGGCGCTCGGCAGGCCGGCGAGCTTCTTGCGGGCCGGGGAGTCGAAGGGTTCGGTGACGGCGCGGCACGAGGTGAGCAGCCGTACGGTCCGCTCCAGCATGCGGGCGCGGGCCAGCTGCACCTCGCCCGGCCGGTCGACCGTCTCGGTGAGGCCGCGCAGGAACGGCGCGAGGCAGCCGGGCACCTCGTACTGCGGCAGCTCGGAATCCACGCCGCGGACCAGGCCGAGGGTGACGAAGGCGTCGAGGGTGGAGTGGGCCGCCGCGACCGAGCAGCCGGCGAGCGCCGACGCGGTGTGCGGGTCGACGTAGCCCTCCGGGGCGAGGCACAGATAGCGCAGTATCCGGGCGGCGGGCCCGGGCAACGATTCGTAGGCGAACCGGAAGACGCGGGCGAGAGCGGACCCGTCGGGCTCCAGGGCGTGCAGCTGCTTGGCCAGGTCCGCGACGGATTCCTTGGGGCGCGCGGCGAGCCAGCCGCCGGCGATCTCCAGGGCGGCGGGTCCGGCGCCGCAGAGCTCCACCAGGGACTCGGCGGAGCGCGGGTCGCAGGTGACGCGGACCGAACCGGTGTGCCGGGTGAGGAGTTCGAGCGCGGCCTTGGTGTCGAGGCCGCCGAGCGTGCAGGGCCGCACGTCCGGGATGCCGGTCAGCGGTCCCTCGGCGACGGCCACGGCGAGGCAGTCCGGGGTGTCGGGGAGCAGCGGGTCGACCTGCTCGGCGCTGCCCGCGTCGTCGAGCAGCAGCACCACGCGGCGCACCGCGAGTCCTTCGCGCAGCCGCTCGGAGAGGTCGTCGGCGTTCTCGCCGGGCGGGGCGGGCAGTTCGAGGGCGTCCAGCAGGTCGCGAAGGACGCGTTCGGTGGGGACGGGGGTGCCGTCGGGGGCGGTGAGGCGGGTCCGCAGGGTGCCGTCGGGGTACTGCTCGCGGACGTCCTTCAACAGCTCTTCGGCGAGGGCGGTACGCCCCGTGCCCGGGCGCCCCGCGATGAGCAGCACCCGCGCACGAGGCGCCTTCCGCCCGGAGAGCGTGTCGAGCCCGGCCCGCTCGATGTCGGACCGAAGCTGCGACAACTCCCTTTTACGCCCCAGGAACTGACGCTCCGCCACCTCTTGCCCCCGACGGGTGCGACGCCGCTTGCGGGACCGTCCGGGGGCCGACTCGACCTCCGTCACGTCGTCCGACTCGACCGCCTGATCCGTCACGGGCCACGCTCCGTCTCACCCATCCCCTCCGGGGGTCGGCAGGGGGCGTTCCCGAGCCTAGTTGAGGCTGCACGGACCCCCTTGGCGCGCGGCGCGCCCGAGTCCCCCGATCGGATCAGCGGATGATGTGACCTGTAACGGGGTTACGCCCTCGGGAGCCCCGCAACGGGGACCACGGTCCCCGCCCATCTCCCACCACCCGCCCCCCTCCGGGGGCGTCGACCCGACGGGGTACCGCCACCCGCCTTGGGCAATCTGCCGCCTTGGGCGGCAGGGTGGGCAAGGCGGCACCCCGGTGCGGCGCAACCAGTACCGCAGGGCTCCGCCCCGGACCGGGCTACGCCGCAGGCCTCACGCCTCGAACGGCCGCGCCGGCCACTCCGCCAGCGCCGGGCGGAGTGCGTCGAGGCCGTCCCCCGCCAACGCAGCGGCCAGCGAAAGCGTGCCCACCACAAGGCAGTTGTTGTGCAGCTCACCCGCGAGCACACCCCGGACCAGCTCGGCCAGAGGAACGCGGGCGAACTCCATGTCCGCCTCTTCCTCCTCCACCTCGAACCGCTCACCCTCCGCCTCGGAGAGATCCCGCGCGAGGAAGATGCGTACGGCCTCGGAGCAACCGCCCGGCGTCGTGTAGACGTCGGTGAGGACCCGCCAGTCCTCCGCCTTGACGTGCGCCTCCTCGTACAGCTCGCGCTGCGCCGCGTGCAGCGGGTTCTCGCCGGGGATGTCGAGCAGGCCCGCCGGGATCTCCCAGAGCTTCATGCTCACGGGGTGCCGGTACTGCTTGAGCAGGAGCACCCGGTCCTGGTCGTCGAGGGCCACGACGGCCACCGAGCCGGGGTGCACCTGGTAGTCGCGCCGGGCGACGGAGCCGTCCGGCATGACGACGTCGTCCGTACGTACGGAGGTCTTGTTCCCGACGAAGGGGGTCGCGGTCGCCCGGACCTCCCACTCCTCGGCCGTGTCCACCAGCGGCGTGTTGGCCGTCATACCGAAAGCCCTCCTACGTAAGAAACCGGGGCGCACGCCGCAAAAGGCGTACACCCCGGTTACCGTACCTCGCTCGTGTTACAAGCCCCGCAGAGCCTCTACTTGGCCTTCTTGGCCCCCGCGGAACCGGCCGAAGCGCCCTTCGCGGCAGCGACCTTGCGCTCGACCGCCGCCTTCACCAGACCGGCGAACAGCGGGTGCGGACGCGTCGGACGCGAGCGCAGCTCCGGGTGCGCCTGCGTGGCGACCAGGTACGGGTGGACCTCACGCGGGTACTCGACGTACTCGACGAGCTTGCCGTCGGGGGACAGACCGGAGAACTGCAGGCCCGCCTTCTTCTCCAGCTCGGCGCGGTACGCGTTGTTCACCTCGTACCGGTGCCGGTGGCGCTCCTCGACGTACTCCTTGTTGTCGTACACCTCGCGCACGATGGAGCCCTCGGCGAGCTTCGCCGGGTACATGCCGAGCCGCATGGTGCCGCCCATGTCGCCCTCACCGGCGACGATGTCGAGCTGCTCGGCCATGGTCGAGATGACCGGGTGGGCCGTGGCGGCGTCGAACTCCGTGGAGTTGGCGTCCGGGATGTCCGCGAGGTTCCGGGCCGCCTCGATGACGGTGCACTGGAGACCCAGGCAGAGACCGAGCAGCGGGATCTTGTTCTCGCGGGCGAACTGGATCGCGCCGACCTTGCCGGACACGCCGCGGTCGCCGAAGCCACCCGGGATGCAGATCGCGTCGACGTCGCCGAGCGTCTTCTTCGCGCCGGCCGGCGTCTTGCAGTCGTCCGACGTGACCCACTTGATCTTGACCTTGGCCCGGTTGGCGAAACCGCCGGCGCGCAGCGCCTCGGTCACCGACAGGTAGGCGTCGGGCAGGTCGATGTACTTGCCGACCAGCGCCATGACGATCTCGTGGTCCGGCTTGTGGACGCGGCCGAGCAGGTCGTCCCACTGCGTCCAGTCCACGTCACGGAACGGCAGGTCGAGCTTGCGGACGGCGTACGCGTCCAGGCCCTCGCTGTGCACGACCTTCGGGATGTCGTAGATCGAGGGGGCGTCGGGGCAGGCGACGACCGCGGCCTCGTCGACGTCGCACATCAGGCTGATCTTGCGCTTGATCGCGGTCGGGACCTCACGGTCGCAGCGCAGCACGATGGCGTCCGGCTGGATACCGATGTTGCGCAGAGCCGCAACCGAGTGCTGGGTCGGCTTCGTCTTCAACTCACCCGACGGGCCGATGTACGGCAGGAGGGAAATGTGGACGACCAGCACATTGTCGCGGCCGACCTCGTGGCGGACCTGGCGGACCGTCTCCAGGAACGGCAGCGACTCGATGTCGCCGACGGTGCCACCGACCTCGGTGATCACGACGTCGACCTCGTCCGTCGCCATGCGGCGGATGCGGTGCTTGATCTCGTTCGTGATGTGCGGGATGACCTGGACGGTGTCGCCCAGGTACTCGCCGCGCCGCTCCTTGGCGATGACCTGCGAGTACACCTGGCCGGTGGTCACGTTGGCCGAGCCGTCGAAGTCGATGTCGAGGAAGCGCTCGTAGTGGCCGATGTCCAGGTCGGTCTCGGCGCCGTCGTTGGTGACGAACACCTCGCCGTGCTGGAAGGGGTTCATCGTGCCCGGGTCGACGTTCAGGTACGGGTCGAGCTTCTGCATGACGACACGGAGGCCACGGGCCTTGAGCAGCATGCCGAGGCTGGAGGCGGTGAGGCCCTTACCGAGGGACGAGGCGACACCCCCAGTGACGAAGATGTGCTTGGTCGTCGAAGATTTCGGCTGCATGGCCAAGAGGGGGCTCCCGTGGTCGCGGTCGTGGGGGTGCGTGCCGACGCGCTCGCCCTGGTTTTCGGGAGGCGCCGTCGCTGCGGTTCGGGGGTTCTATGACCACCGGCTCACGGGCTACCAGGGTATCAGCGACGGGAGGAGGCTGCTTCCGGCCACGCTCCGCGCACAGCCCACCACGCAGGTGGGACAAGGCGCGGGCACTCACTCGTACGGCCGAAACGCGATGTACTGAGCGGCACGCGGATCACTTGAGCGCGTCGTATCCTGCTCGGACACTCGGCTGGCGAGTCACAACGGAATACGGCGTCACGACGGCAACACCCCCGCCCGTCCCCCACCGTTCACCGGAGCACTCCGTCCGTTCGCCGCGACCCCGACCGGAACAACCGGCTCGTCAGATCGTTTGACAACGACGTATCCGGACGGCGTATCAACGGAACTACACGATCCGTCGTCCCATCCCCCCAACTCGTCTCATCCCCCCAACCCTTCGCTCCAACTTTTCCCTCCAACCGTGGCCGTTCGACTGGAGATGCACGTGGCCGGGCGCATCGAGGATTACGCACTCATCGGAGACATGCAGACCGCCGCCCTGGTCTGCCGGGACGGCACAGTGGACTGGCTGTGCCTGCCCCGCTTCGACTCGCATGCCATTTTCGCCGGGCTGCTCGGCACCGAGGACCACGGCTTCTGGCGCCTTGGTCCCGCGCATGCGTCCGATACCGAGCCGCCGAGAGCGGCGCGGCGCGGATACCGCGGCGACTCGCTGGTCCTGGAGTCGGAGTGGGACACGCCGCGCGGCACGGTCCGGGTCACGGACTTCATGCCGCCGCGCGACGGCGCACCCCAGCTGACCCGGATCGTGGAGGGCGTGAGCGGGCGCGTGCCGATGCGTTCGGCGCTGCGCATGCGCTTCAGTTACGGCCGGATCACCCCGTGGGTGCACAAGGTCGACGGTCGTACGGTCGCGGTGGCCGGGCCCGACTCCGTGTGGCTGGACTCGGAGACCGAGACGTACGGCAAGAACCTCACGACGTACTCGGACTTCACGGTGGCGCCCGGTGACCGGGTCGCCTTCACGATCCAGTGGCAGCCCTCGCACCACCAGCAGCCGCCGCTGCCCGACCCCCAGGGCGCCCTGGCGGCGACGGAGCAGTTCTGGCGGGAGTGGGTGGAGCACTGCACGTACCACGGCCCGTACCGCGAGGCCGTCGTCCGCTCGCTGATCACCCTCAAGGCCCTGACCTACGCGCCGACCGGCGGCATCGTCGCCGCGCCGACGACCTCGCTGCCCGAGGAGATCGGCGGCGTACGGAACTGGGACTACCGCTACACGTGGCTGCGGGACGCGGCGATCACGCTCTCCTCGCTGCTGCGCACCGGGTACCGGGAGGAGGCGCGGGCCTGGCGCGAGTGGCTGCTGCGGGCGGTCGCGGGTGACCCGGAGAACCTGCAGATCATGTACGGCATCGCGGGCGAGCGGGAGCTCGGCGAGGCGGAGCTGGACTGGCTGCCCGGGTACGAGAACTCGGGCCCCGTCCGGGTCGGGAACGGGGCGGCGCACCAGCTCCAGCTCGACGTGTACGGCGAGGTCACCGAGGCGCTGCACCTGGCGCACATGACGGGCCTCGCCCGCAACGACTACGCCTCGCTGCTCCAGCTCAAGCTCATCCGCTACCTCGAAAAGCACTGGGACGAGCCGGACGAGGGCATCTGGGAGGTGCGCGGTCCGCGCCGGCACTTCGTGCACTCGAAGGTCATGGCGTGGGTCGCGGTCGACCGCACCATCAAGCTCATCGAGTCCGGTGACGCGGACGGCCCGCTGGAGAAGTGGCGCGACCTGCGCGACGACATCCACCGGGACGTCTGCGAGAAGGGGTACGACAAGGAGCGCAACACCTTCACGCAGTCGTACGGCAGCAAGGAGCTGGACGCGTCGCTGCTGCTGATTCCGCAGATGGGCTTCCTGCCGCCCGACGACAAGCGGGTCATCGGCACCATCGAGGCGATCCAGCGGGAGCTTTCGACGCCGGACGGCTTCATCCTGCGCTACCCGACGGACGGCGACGACGCCGGTGTCGACGGCCTTCCGGGCGACGAAGGGGCGTTCCTCGCCTGCTCGTTCTGGATGGCGGACGACCTCGCGATGATCGGCCGGGTCGACGAGGCCCGCAAGCTCTTCGAGAAGCTGCTGGCCCTGCGCAACGACCTGGGCCTGCTCGCCGAGGAGTGGGACCCGCGGCTGCAGCGCCAGGTCGGCAACTTCCCGCAGGCGTTCAGCCACGTGCCACTGATCGACACGGCACTGCGGCTGACGGCTTCGGGGGCGTACGGCGGTTAGCAAGGGACAACGGGCGGGGGCGGAGATGCCCCGCGCGCGTGTGCGCCGGTAGCGTCCGTGTCATGGACAGCACCTCGCCCGAGTTCTCCGCCTTCTCCTCGCCCGGCGGCATCACCGTGCGGCGCGCCCTGGAACTGCCGGGGCTGCGCAGCGGTCTTCCCGAGGTGGTGGCGGGCGGCGAGCGGCTGCAGCGGACCGTGCGCTGGGTGCACGCCGGCGAGGTGCCGAACATCGCGTCGCTGCTCAAGGGCGGCGAACTGCTGCTGACCACGGGTTACGGGGTCGGCACCCGCCCCGCCGAACAGCGCGCCTTCGTGCGCAAGCTGGCCGAGCGGGGCATCGCGGCGCTTGTCATCGAGCTGGGTCAGCGCTTCGCGCGGCTGCCCGCGGCCCTCGTGGAGACGGCGCGGACGGCGGGCCTTCCGCTGGTACAGCTGCACCGCGAAGTGCCGTTCGTGACGGTGACGGAGGAGATCCACACCGAGATCGTCAACGGGCACTACGCGCTGCTGCAGCGGGCGGAGGAGGTGCACCGACGCTGCACGGACGCGCTGCTCGGTGGCGGCGGAGTCCCTCAAGTCCTGCGTATTCTCGCCGAGTTCAGCGGGAACCCGGTCTTCCTGGAGACCGCCGACGGCCAACTGCTGTACGCGGCCGGGGCCGAGGACGACATCACCGATCCGCTCCAGGTGTGGGAGGGCATGCGCGGCACGCACCAGGACGAGCCGCCGGGCGGGGCCGTCCTCGTCGACGTGCCGGGCGGCGGACCGGGAGCCGGGTCCGTGCGGGCCAGGCTCGTGCTGCTGCCCGTGTCGGGGACGCTCGCGCCCGTGCACCGGATCGCCGCCGAACGGGCCGCCGGTTCGCTCGCCGTGGTGCTGATGCAGGCCCGCCAGGAGGAGGAGCTGGCCGCGCGAGGGCGCGGCGACTTCCTCACCGACCTCGCGGAGGGCCGGATCACGCCGGACGACGCCCCGGCGCAGGCCCGCGTCCTCGGCTTCAAGCCGACCGGGAGCGGGCCGCTGCTGCCCGTCGTGATGCGGCTGCCGGGCACGCCGGAAACGCCGATGGGCCTCTCGCCGGGCGGCGGCTGGGCGGTGCTGGCGCGGGCGGTGTCGGAGGAGCTGGCCTCGGTCGGGGTGCCGGTGCTCCTTGGCGTGCGTCCCGTGGAGGGGCGGGTGCCGCTGCTGCTCGGGCTCCGCTCGGACTCGGAGCGCACGGCGGTCGCCGACCGGGTCGCGGCGGCGCTGCGGGCGGGCGTGGCGCGGGCCGGGATGCAGCGGGCGGGCGGGCCCCCGCCGGTCGTCGTGGTCGGCGGGGCGGGCGGCTGGGCCGCGGCGGCGGCAGGGCTGCGGCACGCGGCGGAGACGGCGACGGCGGCGCAGGGCCTGGACGACCGGCCGTGGTTCGACGCGCGGCGCCTCGACATCGACCTGCTGCTGTGGCGGCTGTCCCGCCGCGACGAGGGCGCTCTGGCAGCCTTCGTGGAGCGGGCGATCGGCCCGCTCCAGGAGCACGACCGACGGGCCAAGCCACCGTTGCTGCCCACGCTCCAGACCTATCTGGCGCACGCGGGCCGCAAGGCGGAGACGGCGCGCGAACTCCATCTGAACCGGCAGACGCTCTACAACCGCCTTGCGCGGATAGGCGAGTTGCTCGGCACGGACCTGGACGATCCACAGACGGTGCTCGCACTGAGCCTGGCACTGCGCGCACGCCGCCACACCTCGGTCACGCCCTAGGCCCCGCGACCGGGCCTCTAGTGATAGCCCGTCACCTCGTCGTAGACGCTGAGCACTTGGGCGACCGTCGCGTCCTCGGTCGGCCAGGACGCCGCCTGCGCGGCGCCGCGCTCCTTGAGCTGGTCCCGCCGACGTGGGTCGGCGAGGAGCCGCTCCACGGAGCGGGCGAGCGCAGGCGCGTCTCCATAGGGGACCAACTCGGCTCCGTCTCCGACGAGTTCAGCCATACCGCCGACGTCCGTCGCCACGAGGGGTACGCGCGCGTGCAGCGCCTCCTGCGCGAGCAGCGAACGGGACTCCCAACTGCTGGGCAGCACCGCGACATCGGCGGCGTGCAGCAGTTCGGCGACGTCGTCGCGGCGCCCCGCGAGCCGCACCGGCAGGCCCTCGGTCTCGATGCGCCGCTGAAGCGCGGGCCGCTCGGGCCCCTCTCCCGCGATCACAAGGAGCGGCACGGGGTCGAGCCCGAGCAGCGCGTGCGCGGCGTCGAGCAGCACGTCGTAGCCGCGGTGCCGCTCCAGGCTGCCGACGGCCATCAGTAAGGGCCGGTCCACGCAGCCGAGTTCGGCCCGCGTCTTGCTGCGGGTGCGCTCGGCCTCCTCGCCTTCCGGGAGCGGTCCGCGCGGCGCGGGGAAGGACACCGCGGCGAGCCGGGCGTCCCGCGCGCCGCGCGACCGCGCCCGGTCCACCAGGTCGGAGGAGGTGCCGAGGACGACGGCCGCCGCCCTGGCCACGCGCCGCTCCAGCGCGCGCAGCAGGTGGGCGCGGGCCCCCTCGGCGTACGAGCGGGTGTGCCAGGTGACGACGAGCGGGACGCGGCGGCCGCTGAGCGCGAGGGCGGCGCGCAGCCCGGCGTGCAGCCCGTGCGCGTGCACGAGGTCGGCGTCGGTGCAGGCGACGCGGAGCGCGGCGACGGACGCCGGGTCGCTGCGGCGCGGCACCGGAAGGTGGTGGGCCCCCGCGTCCGCGAACCCGTACGCCCGCTCGGCCGCCATCGGCGCGCACACCGTGACCCGCACGCCGCGGGCCACCAACCCCGCGGTCAGGGACCGGACATGGGCGCTGCTGCCCGCACTGCCGCCGCCCAGCACCTGCACAGTGCGCAGCGTCGGCTGTCCGTGCGCTGACGGGCTGCTGGGGTGGCTCACGCGGCCGGGCTCCTGAAGGGTGTCGGCGAACTCGGTAGGTACGGAAGGGGTTAGGTATACGGAGAGTACGGGCTCAGGGATACGTATACCGTCGGTCCCCCAGGATGCCAGCCCGTACCGACGTTCCGGCACCGGTCGCCGTCCCGCACCGCCAGGGCCTGGGCAACACGGCACACCGGACCACCCGCATGGGTGAGTTGAGGGGCCCGATGCTTACGTAAGTGAGCCCTGGGCCAATGCGCTGACCCGGTCTCCGTACACGGTCGCCGCGACGAGCCCGGCGGCGTGCGCCACCAGTCCTGGCCGCCCGTTCCCCGCGACGATGGCGACGCCGACGGCGGCACCGAGCGCGTGCGCGCCCGCGTCGCCGAGCATCCCGCGCTCGGCGAGATCGTCGGGCAGCACGGCAGCGGCGGCGCCCATCGGCGCGGCGGCGAGCGGGCCGCGCAACAGGCCGGGAACGCCCAGGGCGAGGGTCACTTGGGCCGCGCGTCCCGGCCGTACGTCGACGAGGTTGACGAGGTGCGCGGTGCCGGCGATGACGACACCGGCGAGCGCCTTGTCGACAAACCGCTCCTTGAGCAGCCCGCCCGCGACGAGCCCAGCCGCCGAGATCCCGAACAACTTCACGGCGCCGCTGGTGAGTTCGCCGTCCCGCAGCGCGCCCAGGTGAGCCCGGAAGCCACGCCGTGGATCACCGGCCCCCGCCACGTCGTCGTATCCGCCGCAGGCGCCTGCCACGAGCGTGGCGAGCACCGCGGCGCCACGCGCGCCCGGCTCCGCCGCGACGAGCGCCCCCGCCGCGGCTCCCACCGTGGCGGCAGGCCCCGCACACAGATCGACGGTCCGCCCCGCGTAATTCTTCCGCTCCCCGACACCGTCGGGCTTCACGCGCCGCAAAAGACCGAGGGCACCACGGGTGACACCTGCGGAAATCACCGCGGGAAAAACCCGCCCCGCCGACGATCGAGTCGCGGGGCCCGGGGCAGAGCCCCATCCAAGCCCCGCCGACGATCGCGTCGCAGGCTCAAGGGCAGAGCCCCATTCCGGCCCCGCCGACGATCGAGGCGCGGGGCCCGGGGCGGAGCCCCATTCCAGCCCCGCCGGCGATTGAGGCGCGGGGTCCGGGGCAGAGCCCCGCGACCGGCGGACGCCCACCCGCAACAAACCCGTCACGCGTCCGCCCGAGCCGTCGCCAACAACTCCTCCGCATGCGCCCGCGCCGTCTCCGAGTCCTCCTGCCCGGCCAACATCCGCGACAACTCCCGCACCCGGTCCTCCCCTTCGAGCACGGTCACCCCGGAACTCGTCACGGAACCGTCGTGGGTCTTCTCGACCAGGAGCTGCCGATCGGCGAACGCCGCGACCTGCGGCAGGTGCGTGACGACCACGACCTGCGCCGACCTCGCGAGCTTGGCGAGACGCCTGCCGATCTCGACCGCGGCCTTGCCGCCCACGCCCGCGTCGACCTCGTCGAAGAGGTACGTAGGTACCGGATCGTTGCCCGCGAAGACGACCTCCACGGCGAGCATCACGCGCGACAGCTCACCGCCGGACGCGCCCTTCGCGATGGGCCGGGGCGGCGCGCCGGGGTGCGGGGCGAGCAGCAGCTCGACCTCGTCGACACCACTGGGCCCGCACACCACGTTCCGCCCGTCGACCTCGACGCCGTCGGCCGCGTCCGTCTCCGTATGCCGAATGTCGAAGGAGACCCGCGCGTGCGGCATCGCGAGCGAGGAGAGTTCCTCGGTCACCGCGGCCGCGAACCGGTCGGCCGCCTCCACACGCGCGTGGGTCAGTTCCTGCGCCAGTACGCCCAGTTCGCCGCGGAGCGACTCGCGCTCCGCGGTCAGCTCGCCGATCCGCTCGTCGTCGCCGTCGAGTTCGAGAAGGCGCGCGGCGCTCGTCTCGGCCCAGGCCAGCACCGCCGTCACGTCCTCGCCGTACTTGCGGGTGAGCGCCGTGAGCGCCGCGCGCCGCTCCTCCACCGCGGAGAGCCGCAGCGGGTCGGCGTCCAAGTCGTCCGCGTAGCCCGCGAGTTCGGCGGCGACATCGGTGAGCAGGATCTGCACCTCGCCGATCCGCTCCGCGAGCGTGCCGAGCGCCGAGTCGTGGGAGCGCACGGCCTCCAGGGCCCGGTGCGCGCCGCCGACCAGCGTCTGCGCGTCGACGCCCTCCGGGTCCTCGGGGTTCCCGGCGAGCGCGGCGTGCGCTGCGGCCGCCGCCGAGGCCAGCGCCTCCGCGTGGCCCAGCCGGGAGGCCTCCTCGGCCAGCTCCACGTCCTCGCCGGCCCTGGGTTCCACGGCGCCGATCTCCTCGAGCCCGAAGCGCAGCAGATCCGCCTCCTGCGCCCGCTCACGGGCGCGCGTGGTGATCTCCTCCAGCTCGGTGCCGACGGCCCGCAGCCGCTTGTAGACGGCTCCGTACTTGGCGAGCGGCGCCGCGACGGCGTCCCCCGCGTACCGGTCGAGCGCCTGCCGCTGCCGGCCGAGCTTCAACAGTCCCTGCTGGTCGGTCTGGCCGTGCACGGCGACCAGTTCGTCGGCCAGCTCGCTCAGCACACCCACCGGCACGGACCGCCCGCCCAGGTGCGCCCGGGAGCGCCCCTCGGCGGACACGGTGCGGCTGAGCAGCAGCACCCCGTCCTCGAGCTCGGCCCCGGCCTCCTCGGCTCGCTCACGCGCGCCTGAGTCGGCGGGCACGGCGATGCGCCCCTCGACCACGGCGTTCTTCGCGCCGATCCGTACGAGCGCGGGGTCGGCCCGCCCGCCGAGCAGCAAGCCGAGACTGGTGACGACCATGGTCTTGCCCGCGCCCGTCTCACCGGTGACCGCCGTGAAGCCGGGCGAAAGCTCGACCACGGCGTCGTCGATGACTCCGAGCGACCGTATCCGCATCTCCTCCAACACGCCTCTGACCTTACGAGGTCGGAGGCCGTCCGTGCGACGGACCCCGGCCCCCTACCCCGATTCCGCAGGTAGGAGGGCCGTTACGGCGACAAACCTTCACGCCGCCGTCACTCGAACGTGCCGGTCAGTGCGGGGCGCCGCGCCACCCGGCGACCGGGAGCGCGAACTTGGCCACGAGCCGGTCGGTGAACACCGCGTGGTGCAGCCGGGCCAGCCGGACCGGCACCTCGCCCCGGCGCACCTCGATCCGCGCGCCCGGCGGCAGCTCCACGGTGCGCCGGCCGTCGCACCACAGCACGCCGTGCGGCGTGTGCTGCTGCACCTCGACGGCGAGCACCGAGTCCGGCGACGTGATGAGCGGCTTCGCGAACAGGGCGTGCGCGCTGATCGGCACCATGAGCAGCGCCTCGACCTCGGGCCACACCACGGGCCCGCCGGCGGAGAACGCGTAGGCCGTGGACCCGGTCGGGGTCGCGCACACGATGCCGTCGCAGCCGAATCCCGTGACGGGCCGGCCGTCGATCTCGAGCACGACCTCCAGCATCCGCTCGGGCTCGATCTTCTGGACGGCCGCCTCGTTGAGCGCCCAGTCCCGGTGCACGACGTCGCCGTTGCGGTGCACGGCGACGTCGATCGTCATGCGCTCCTCGACCTCGTACTCCTTGGTGACGACGCGGTCGACGACCTTGTCCAGGTCGTCGCGCTCCGCCTCCGCGAGGAAGCCGACACGGCCCAGGTTCACCCCGAGCATCGGCACCCCGGACGCCCGCGCGAACTCGGCGCCGCGCAGCAGCGTCCCGTCCCCGCCGAGCACGATGAGCAGCTCACAGCCGTCGAGACAGGCGGGCGTCGCCTCCGACTCCTTCACCAGTTCCACGGTGTCGGGCAGCGGCAGGTCCACCGCCTCCGTCTCCAGGACCCGCACCCCGAGGCCGCTGCGCAGCAGCCCCTGTACGACGAGTTCGGCGCTGCGGATCGCAGCGGGCCGCCCCGTGTGGGCGAGCAGGAAAACCGTACGAGCTCGGGTCTGTGTCAACGCGGCCCCTCCGCCACTGCGCGATCTACGTCGGCCGGGTCGAGCTGATCCGCCCCGGCACGCAGCCACAGAAAGTACTCGACGTTCCCGGACGGCCCCGGCAGGGGGCTCGCGGTCACGCCACGCACGCCGTACCCGAGCTTCCATGCCTGCTCGGCGACCCTGCGCACCGCCTCGGCCCGCAGTTCGGGGCTGCGCACGACGCCCCCGCTGCCGAGCCGCTCCTTGCCCACCTCGAACTGCGGCTTGACCATCATCACGAGATCCGCCTCCGGAGCCGCGCACCGCACGAGGGCGGGCAGCACAAGGCCGAGCGGGATGAAGGACAGGTCCCCGACCACGAGGTCCACGGGTACGTCATCGATCGCCTCCAACGTCAATTCGCGTACGTTCGTACGGTCCTTGACGGTGACGCGTTCATCGCTCTGCAATGACCACGCGAGTTGCCCGTAGCCGACGTCGACGGCCACGACGTGCGCAACGCCGGCCCGCAGCAGCACATCGGTGAAGCCACCGGTGGACGCACCCGCGTCCAGCGCCCTGCGCCCCTTGACGTCGAGCCCCTGCGGGCCGAATGCCTCCAGCGCGCCGGCGAGCTTGTGCCCGCCGCGCGAGACGTACTCGGGGTCGCTGTCGTCGGCCGCGACGACGATGGACACGCCCTCGTTGACCTGCGTCGCGGGCTTGGTCGCGACGATCTTGGCGACGCTGACCCGGCCCGCGGCGATCAGCTGGCTCGCGTGCTCGCGCGAACGCGCCAGCTTGCGGTTGACGAGTTCGGCGTCGAGGCGGCGACGTGCCACACCTGCCACGGTGGTTCAGCTCCTGTTGTCATACGTAGACGGGGACGGGGGACGTGCGTCCAGCGCGGTCAGCGCGTTCCGCAGCCCCTGATGTACATCCTCGTACACCTCTGCGTGCCCGTCCGCGGCGAGGTGGTCCACATCGCCCAGCCGCTCCAGCGACGCGTCCACCTCGGCGTTGCCCGTAGGGGTGCGCCCGATGCCGAGCGGGGCGGGGGCCGCGGGGTCGTACGAGGGTTCCGCCGCCGGTTCCTGTGCGGGTTCCGGCACGTCGGTGGGCTCGGGGGGCGTCTCGCTCATGCCCCGACGCTACCCCGAAGCGCCGGTGTACCGTCGATCACGATGGCGACGACAGAGGAGTGCCGGGCGGCGCTCGACAAACTCTCGGACAACATGGCGGGGGCCGACGGGGACGTGCGCACGGCCGCGGCCCTGGACCGCTCGCTGAGCTGCCGGATCACCGACCTCGACGTGACGTTTTCCGGCCGACTCAAGGACGGCCGGATCGAGGTCCTCGACACGCGCCCCGGGCCGCCCGCCGAGAAGGCGCAGATCCGGCTCGCGATGACCGGCGACGATCTGGTGTCGATGGTCGAGGGCGAGCTGAACTTCGCGAAGGCGTGGGCGTCGGGACGCGTGCGGCTCGAGGCCTCGTTCCGCGACCTGCTGCGGCTCAGGACGCTGCTGTAGCGGTCTCCTTGCGGCGCGCGTGCCGCGCGGCCGGCACCACCAGCGGGGTCCCCGTCTCCGGGTCGTCGATGACCTGGCACTTCATTCCGAAGAGCTGCTCGACGAGCTCGGCCGTGACGATGTCCTTGGGCGCGCCCTCGGCGATCACCGCGCCGTCGCGCAGTGCGATGAGGTGGGTGGCGTAGCGGGCCGCGTGGTTGAGGTCGTGCAGGACGGCGACGAGCGTGCGCCCCTGCTCCTCGTGCAGCTCGGCGCAGAGGTCGAGGACATCGATCTGGTGCTGGATGTCGAGGTACGTCGTCGGCTCGTCGAGCAGCAGCAGCGGTGTCTGCTGGGCGAGCGCCATCGCGATCCACACGCGCTGGCGCTGGCCGCCGGACAGCTCGTCGACGTACCGCTCGGCGAGCTCGCCGACGCCGGTGGACTCCATGGACTCCCGTACGATCCGCTCGTCCTCGGACGACCATTGGCGCAGCAGCCCCTGGTGCGGGTAGCGGCCGCGGGCCACGAGGTCGCCGACGGTGATGCCGTCGGGCGCCACCGACGACTGCGGCAGCAGGCCGAGCGTCTTGGCGACCTTCTTGGCGGGCATCGACTGGATGACGCTGCCGTCGAGCAGGACGCGGCCCGCGCTCGGCTTGAGCATCCGCGACAGGGCGCGAAGCAGCGTGGACTTGCCACAGGCGTTCGGGCCGACGATCACCGTGAAAGAGTTGTCGGGGATCTCCACCGACAGCTTCTCGGCGATGACGCGCTGGTCGTATCCGAGGGTCACGTCGTCGGCTGTCAGCCTGTTCACTGCGGTGCTCCTTTGGTTCGTACGAGATGGGCGGGGCGTGTGCGGGCCGCGCGAGGTCATATCCGCCCCGCCTTCCGCTCGGTGACCAGCAGCCACAGCAGATAGATGCCGCCGACGACGCCGGTGACCACGCCGACGGGCAGTTGGTCGGCGCCGAACGCCCGCTGCGAGACCAGGTCGGCGACGATCAGCAGGGCCGCGCCCAGGATCGTCGACGCCGCCAGGTTCGGCCCCGGCGACTTGGTCAGCCGACGGGCGATCTGCGGGGCGGTGAGCGCCACGAAGGTGACCGGTCCCGCGGCCGCGGTGGCGGCGGCCGTCAGCACGACGGAGGCCGTGAGCAGCAGCAGCCGGGTCCGCTCGACGCGCACCCCGAGGCCGCCGGCCGCGTCGTCGCCCATCTCCAGCATCCGCAGCGGACGCGCGAACGCGGCGACGAGCGGGATCAGCACGACGAACATGATCAGCAGCGGCCAGACCTGCGTCCAGTCACGGCCGTTGAGCGAGCCGGTCATCCACACGGTGGCGCGGGCGGCGTCCACGAAGTCGGCCTTCGTGAGCAGATAGCCGTTGATCGCGGTCACGAACGCGGAGACACCGATACCGACGAGGACGAGCCGGTAGCCGTGCACGCCCCGCTTCCAGGCGAGGACGTAGATCGCGAACCCGGTGACGAGTCCGCCGACGAGCGCGCCGATCGCGACCTGCCCCGCGCTGCCCCCGAAGATCACGATCATCACGAGTGCGCCCGCGGTCGAGCCCTGCCCGAGGCCGAGCACGTCCGGGCTGCCCAGCGGGTTGCGGGAGACGGACTGGAAGAGCGCGCCGGACAGGCCGAGCGCGGCGCCGACGAGCAGGCCGACGAGGACCCGCGGAAGCCGCAGGTCGTTGATGATGAATTCCTGGCCCGCGTCCCCGTTGCCCACGAGGGTGCGCAGCACGTCGGAGACCGGGATCGGGAAGTCGCCGGTGCCGATGAGGAAGACGCTCGCGGCGAGCGCCGCCACGAGGAGGATCGCCACGACGACGAGCGAGCGGACATCGAGCCGGACGGAGAGGCCGCCCGGGGTGCGTATCGCCTTGGTCTTCGCGGGCTTGGTCGCGTTCTTGGTCGCGTTCACAGCTGGGCCATCCTTCGGCGACGTACGAGCACGATGAAGACCGGCGCGCCGATCACGGCGGTGACGATGCCGACCTGGAGCTCGGACGGGCGGGCCACGATCCGGCCGATGACGTCGGCGCCGAGCAGCAGGACGGGCGAGAGGACCGCCGCGTACGGCATGATCCAGCGCATGTCGGGGCCGGTGAACGAGCGGACCATGTGCGGCACCATCAGGCCGACGAAGGCGATCGGGCCGCAGGCGGCGGTGGCCGCGCCGCACAGCAGCGTCGCGGCGACCATGCTCAGCGCACGGGTGCGGCCGAGGTGGGCACCGAGCGCGCGGGCGGTGTCGTCGCCCATGGCCATGGCGTTGAGCGGGCGGGAGAGCAGCAGCGCGAGCACGGCGCCGACGGCGATGAACGGCCAGACCTGCTGGATGGTGTGCATGGTGGACGTGGCCAGCGAGCCGACCTGCCAGAACCGCATCCGGTTGAGGGCCATGTCGTCGGTGATCATCACCGCGTAGAGATAGCCGGAGAGCGCCGCGTTGATCGCGGTACCGGCGAGCGCGAGCCGCACGGGCGTCGCGTTGCGGGTGCCGCCGAGCGCGTAGACGAGGACGCCCACGGCGGCGGCGCCCGCGAAGGCGAACCATACGTAGCCGGTGAGCGAGGTCACCCCGAAGAAGCTGATGGCGGAGACGACGGCGGCCGAGGCACCCATGTTGATGCCGAGGATGCCGGGGTCGGCGAGGGGGTTGCGGGTCAGTGCCTGCAGGACGGCGCCGGCGAGGCCGAGCGCGATTCCGGCCAGCAGGCCGAGCAGGGTGCGCGAGACCCGCTCACCGACGACCACGTCCGCGTAGTTCCCGGTGTCCTGGAACAGGCCGTGCCAGACCTGGTCCAGGGAGAGCGGTTTGGCGCCCACGGCGATACTCGCCACAAGGACGGCCACCAGCACCAGGACAGACGCGAGCAGCCCGACGGTACGTATCACCGCACGACGGTCGGGGGGCGCGGGAGCGGTCACCGCGCTGGCTTCGGGAGGACTGTCGACCAACACGAAGTTAGGTTAGCCTACCCTGCAACTCGCCGACATCACGGTCCTGCCCCGCCGCCTTGGGCAATCTGCCGCCAGGGGCGGCAGGGTGGGCAAGGCGGCACCCCGATGCGGGGCGAGCACACATCCAGCCCCACCCCGTCGCGGGCTCCCACCGAAGCTCGGGCGCGGCTAAAGCCCCAACCGTGCCACCGCCTTCCCCGTATCCAGCTCGCAAACCCCTCCCCCGGCCACACTCCACGCCGCCCCACACAGCGCCCGCAGCCCGTCGATCGCGGCACCGTCCCCCTCGACGCGCAGCTCCCCGTCCCCGGCGAGTGCCGTCCAGCCCCCGCACCGGAACCCACCGTCGCCCCCCTGAACCTCCTCGACCTCCGGCTGCCCGGTGAGCAGCCCCCGCAGATCCACATCCACATACGTGGGCCGATGCTGCGGCGGCGCCGCAAGCAGCTGCGCGGCATCCGTGACACCGGTCAGTACGAGCAGCGAATCCACTCCCCCGTTGAACGCCCCCTCGATATCCGTGTCGAGCCGATCCCCCACCACCAGCGGAGCCTTCGCCCCGGTCCGCAGAATCGTCTCCCGGTGCATCGGAGGCAACGGCTTCCCCGCGACCTGCGGCTCCGCACCCGTCGCGATCCGGACGACCTCGACCGCCGCCCCGTTCCCCGGCGCGATGCCGCGCGCACTCGGAATCGTCAGGTCGGTATTGGAGGCGAACCAGGGCACACCGCGCGCGATCCCGTAACAGGCCTCCGCGAACCGCCCCCACGCCATGTCCGGCCCGCCGTACCCCTGCGCCACGGCGGCCGGGTCATCGTCCGCGGAGTCCACCGGCACGAGTCCCCGCTCGCGCAGGGCCACCCGAAGCCCTTCGCCCCCGATCACCAACACCCGCGCCCCTTCGGGCACTTGCTCGCTGATGAGCCGCGCGACGGCCTGCGCCGACGTGATGACATCGTCGGCCCCGGTCGGAATCCCGAGCTCGGTCAGATGCCCGGCCACGGCGTCCGGCGTGCGCAGCGCGTTGTTCGTGACGTACGCGAGCCCCATCCCGCCGTCGCGCGCCACTGCCAGCGACTCGACGGCATGCGCGATGGCCTGCCCGCCCGCGTACACGACCCCGTCGAGATCGAGCAGCGCGGTGTCGTACGCCTCGCTCAGCTTTCGCTCGCTGCCACCGGGCCGCAGCCGGGCCCCACCGTCGGCCGTTTCGCTCGCACTGTGGCCCTGGCTCATTCCGCATCTCTCCTCGCTCGATCCCACTCCCCCGATCATCCCTCACGGCACTGACACTCGTACGATGCGGGGATGAACACTGCAGGTCGCACGGCACAGTCGGGCAACAACGGCCTGGACCTGATCCCGTTCAGGGGCGTCCGCTACGTCCCCGAACAGGTCGGCAGCCTCGCCGCCGTGACCTCACCCCCGTACGACGTGGTCGTACGGCCGGACGGTCTGCTGCACCTGGAGAACGCGGACCCGCACAACATCGTCCGCCTGATCCTGCCGCAGGCCGTGGAGCCCCGGACCCGCAACGAACTGGCGGCCGCCACCCTGCACCGCTGGCTCGCCGAGGGCGTCCTCGCCCCCGACCCCGAACCCGCCTTCTACGTATACGAGCAGCGCAGCGGCGACATGCTCCAGCGCGGCATCATCGGCGCCCTCCACCTCTCCGAGGCCTCGGAAGGTGTGGTCCTCCCCCACGAGGACGTCATGCCTCATGTGGTCGAGGACCGGGCAGGGCTGATGCGTACGACGGCCGCGAACCTCGAACCGCTCCTGCTGACCTACCGGGGAAACGGCAACGCGACGGGCGCCACCGCCGTCATCGAGCGCACGGTCCAGCAGGCCCCGCTCCTCGCCACGACCACCGAGGACGGCTACAGCCATCGCCTCTGGGCGCTCACGGACCCCGCCGACCAGCGCCGGGTCCAGGACGGTCTCGCCGCCCACCAGGCACTGATCGCGGACGGCCACCACCGCTGGGCCACCTACCTGCGCCTGCGCACCGAACACGGCTCACCGGGCCGCACCCCCTGGGACTACGGCCTCGTCCTCCTGGTCGACACGGCCCGCTACCCCCTCCGGGTCCGCGCCATCCACCGTCTGCTGGGCCGCCTCCCCCTCGACCGGGCCCTGGCGGCGGCCGCCCCGCACTTCCGCGTACGAGAGGTCACCGGCCCGCTCCCGCACGCGATGGAGGCCCTGGCGCAGGCGGCGTCCCACGGCAACGCCTTCCTCCTCACCGGCACCGAGGACACGTACCACCTCCTGGACCGCCCCGACCCGGCGCTCCTGGACCGTACGATCCCGGCCGATCGCCCCGATGCCTGGCGCACCCTCGACGCCACGGTGCTGCACTCCACGCTCCTCGGCGACGTCTGGGGCATCCCGGAGGACTCCCCAGCCGACGTCACGTACATCCACGACACGCAGGCGACGGTCGACAAGGCGCGCCACGACGGCGGCACGGCGGTCCTGATGCACCCGGTCCGCGAGGAGGTCGTCCGCGAGCTGGCCCGCCAGGGCGTGACGATGCCCCGCAAGTCCACGTCGTTCGGCCCGAAGCCGGCCACGGGCCTCGTACTGCGCACGCTGACGGACGACTGAGAAAGACGGCCGAGAACGACGAACGGGCGGGCCCCTGAGGGAGCCCGCCCGTTCTTCATGTCACGCTCTACCGCTCGTCGCGCTCGACGCCCGCGCCCTCGCTGTCGCCCTGCGACGCCGGGGCGCCGTCCTCGGCACTGTCGTCAAAGGCGTCCACGAACTCGACACCGTCCAGCTCGGCGAGCCGGTCGGACGCGTCCGTGCTGCCGTCCTTGTCGGACTCGACGGCCTTGGCGAACCACTCCCGCGCCTCGCCCTCGCGCCCGGCCTCCAGCAGCGCGTCGGCGTACGCGTAGCGCAGACGCGCGGTCCACGGCTGCGTGGAGTTCGACGCGAGCTCGGGGCTCTGCAGCGTCACGATGGCGGCGTCCAGCTGCCCCATGTCCCGCCGCGCGCCGGCGGCCACGAGCCGCATCTCGACCTGCCCGGCCTTGTCCAGCTTCGACACCTCGGGGGCGCCGGCCATGTCCAGCGCCTTCTCGGGACGCCCGAGCCCACGCTCGCAGTCGGCCATGAGCGGCCACAGCTCCGCGCTCCCGGTCATCCGCCGCGCGGCCCGGAACTCGGCGAGCGCCTCGCTGTACTTCTGGTTGCCGTACGCGGCGAAGCCGGCGGCCTCCCGCACGGCGGCGACGCGAGACGCGAGACGCAGCGCGATCCTGGAGTACGCGTACGCGCGCTCCGGGTCCTCATCGATCAGCCGCGCCACCATCACGAGGTTCATCGCGACATCCTCGGCGAGCCCCCGCGGCAGGGACTGAAGCTCCTGCTGAACGCTCTTGTCGAGCTCCGCGCCGGAGACGTCGTCCGGGATCGGCAGCCGCTTGATCGGCTCACGGTCCCGCTCCCGGTCGTCCCGCACCCGGGGCCCACCGCGCCGGTCGTCACGGCGGTCGTCGCGACGGTTGTCCCGCCTGTCGTCCCGCCGATCGTCGCGCCCACGGAACCCACCGGGACGCCCGCCCCGGTCATCCCGCCGGAAGCCGCCACCACGGTTGTCATCACGCCGATCGTCGCGACGCGGCCCACGATCACGATCGCGGTCGCGGTCGTCGCGACGGAAGCCACCACCACGATTGTCATCGCGCCGATCGTCCCGCCGGAAGCCACCCCCGCGATTGTCGTCCCGACGGTCATCCCGACGCGGCCCACGGTCACGGTCCCGATCACCGTACGAACGGTCGTCACGCCTGAAGCCGCCACCGCGGTTGTCGTCGCGACGCGGCGCACGGTCACGGTCGCGGTCGTCGCGGCGGAAGCCACCACCACGGCTGTCATCGCGCCGATCGTCCCGTCGCGGCGCACGGTCGCGGTCACGATCTTCGCGCCGGAAGCCACCACGGTTGTCGTCCCGACGGTCGTCACGACGCGGCCCACGGTCACGATCACGGTCGCGGTCATCACGGCGGAAGCCACCGCCACGGTTGTCGTCCCGCCGGTCATCGCGGCGGAAACCGCCACCACGGTTGTCGTCCCGCCGGTCATCGCGGCGGAAACCGCCACCGCGATTGTCGTCACGCCGATCGTCCCGACGCGGCCCACGGTCACGATCGCGGTCGTCGTGACGGAAGCCACCGCCACGGTTGTCGTCCCGACGGAAGCCGCCACCGCGATTGTCATCGCGACGGTCGTCACGACGCGGCCCACGGTCACGGTCCCGATCACCGAACGAACGGTCATCACGCCGGTCGTCCCGCCGGAAGGGCGGACGCTCCCGGTCGCCATCCCGACGGTCCCGACGCGGGGCCCCGCTGTTGCCGCGGAACCCGCCCCGGTCCCCCCGGTCACCACTGTCCCGTCGGCGCTGATCGCGCTCCGGACGCTCATCGGGAGAGTTGGTGGCCATCGGTTGACTCCTGTCTTCGGTACCGCAGTCATTCTCGCGCAACCGGGGTGCCGGCGCGCTCCGAGAAAATCTCTGGAAATACAAAAAGGACCCTTGGTCCCAGCATGTGTGCCGGGACCAAGGGTCCTCTCAAAAATAGTTCGGCGGCGTCCTACTCTCCCACAGGGTCCCCCCTGCAGTACCATCGGCGCTGTGAGGCTTAGCTTCCGGGTTCGGAATGTAACCGGGCGTTTCCCTCACGCTATGACCACCGAAACCCTTTCAGACATCCCTCAAGAGGGACATGTGAACAGGGCGGCGAACTAGCACACTCTTCAATTGATAAGTGAAACTGTTCAGCCAGCACAACTGTTCGTTGTCTGGGAACAACACAGTGGACGCGAGCAACTGAGGACAAGCCCTCGGCCTATTAGTACCGGTCACCTCCACACCTTACGGTGCTTCCAGATCCGGCCTATCAACCCAGTCGTCTACTGGGAGCCTTAACCCCTCAAAGGGGGTGGGAATACTCATCTCGAAGCAGGCTTCCCGCTTAGATGCTTTCAGCGGTTATCCTTTCCGAACGTAGCCAACCAGCCATGCCCTTGGCAGGACAACTGGCACACCAGAGGTTCGTCCGTCCCGGTCCTCTCGTACTAGGGACAGCCCTTCTCAATATTCCTACGCGCACAGAGGATAGGGACCGAACTGTCTCACGACGTTCTAAACCCAGCTCGCGTACCGCTTTAATGGGCGAACAGCCCAACCCTTGGGACCGACTCCAGCCCCAGGATGCGACGAGCCGACATCGAGGTGCCAAACCATCCCGTCGATATGGACTCTTGGGGAAGATCAGCCTGTTATCCCCGGGGTACCTTTTATCCGTTGAGCGACGGCGCTTCCACAAGCCACCGCCGGATCACTAGTCCCGACTTTCGTCCCTGCTCGACCCGTCGGTCTCACAGTCAAGCTCCCTTGTGCACTTACACTCAACACCTGATTACCAACCAGGCTGAGGGAACCTTTGGGCGCCTCCGTTACTCTTTGGGAGGCAACCGCCCCAGTTAAACTACCCATCAGACACTGTCCCTGATCCGGATCACGGACCCAGGTTAGACATCCAGCACGACCAGAGTGGTATTTCAACGACGACTCCACAACCACTGGCGTGGCCGCTTCAAAGTCTCCCACCTATCCTACACAAGCCGAACCGAACACCAATATCAAACTGTAGTAAAGGTCCCGGGGTCTTTCCGTCCTTCTGCGCGAAACGAGCATCTTTACTCGTAGTGCAATTTCACCGGGCCTATGGTTGAGACAGTCGAGAAGTCGTTACGCCATTCGTGCAGGTCGGAACTTACCCGACAAGGAATTTCGCTACCTTAGGATGGTTATAGTTACCACCGCCGTTTACTGGCGCTTAAGTTCTCAGCTTCGCCACACCGAAATGTGACTAACCGGTCCCCTTAACGTTCCAGCACCGGGCAGGCGTCAGTCCGTATACATCGCCTTACGGCTTCGCACGGACCTGTGTTTTTAGTAAACAGTCGCTTCTCGCTGGTCTCTGCGGCCACCCCCAGCTCATGGAGCAAGTCCAATCACCAGTGATGGCCCCCCTTCTCCCGAAGTTACGGGGGCATTTTGCCGAGTTCCTTAACCATAGTTCACCCGAACGCCTCGGTATTCTCTACCTGACCACCTGAGTCGGTTTAGGGTACGGGCCGCCATGAAACTCGCTAGAGGCTTTTCTCGACAGCATAGGATCATCCACTTCACCACAATCGGCTCGGCATCAGGTCTCAGCCTTGTGTGCGACGGATTTACCTACCGCACGGCCTACACCCTTACCCCGGGACTACCATCGCCCGGGCTGGACTACCTTCCTGCGTCACCCCATCGCTCACCTACTACCAGCTTGGGCCGGCGGCTCCACCACTTTCCATTCCCCGAAGGGTCCGGAACGGCTTCACGGCCTTAGCATCACTGGATTCGATGTCTTTCGCGTCACAGCGGGTACCGGAATATCAACCGGTTATCCATCGACTACGCCTGTCGGCCTCGCCTTAGGTCCCGACTTACCCTGGGCAGATCAGCTTGACCCAGGAACCCTTAGTCAATCGGCGCACACGTTTCTCACGTGTGTATCGCTACTCATGCCTGCATTCTCACTCGTGAACCGTCCACAACTACCTTCCGGTGCTGCTTCACCCGGCACACGACGCTCCCCTACCCATCACAGCCGCCGTTGGGCGTATTGCTGCAATGACACGACTTCGGCGGTACGCTTGAGCCCCGCTACATTGTCGGCGCGGAATCACTTGACCAGTGAGCTATTACGCACTCTTTCAAGGGTGGCTGCTTCTAAGCCAACCTCCTGGTTGTCTCTGCGACTCCACATCCTTTCCCACTTAGCGTACGCTTAGGGGCCTTAGTCGATGCTCTGGGCTGTTTCCCTCTCGACCATGGAGCTTATCCCCCACAGTCTCACTGCCGTGCTCTCACTTACCGGCATTCGGAGTTTGGCTAAGGTCAGTAACCCGGTAGGGCCCATCGCCTATCCAGTGCTCTACCTCCGGCAAGAAACACACGACGCTGCACCTAAATGCATTTCGGGGAGAACCAGCTATCACGGAGTTTGATTGGCCTTTCACCCCTAACCACAGGTCATCCCCCAGGTTTTCAACCCTGGTGGGTTCGGTCCTCCACGAAGTCTTACCTCCGCTTCAACCTGCCCATGGCTAGATCACTCCGCTTCGGGTCTTGAGCGCGCTACTAAATCGCCCTATTCGGACTCGCTTTCGCTACGGCTTCCCCACACGGGTTAACCTCGCAACACACCGCAAACTCGCAGGCTCATTCTTCAAAAGGCACGCAGTCACGACTGTATGTGCAAGCACATACAGCGACGCTCCCACGGCTTGTAGGCACACGGTTTCAGGTACTATTTCACTCCGCTCCCGCGGTACTTTTCACCATTCCCTCACGGTACTATCCGCTATCGGTCACCAGGGAATATTTAGGCTTAACGGGTGGTCCCGCCAGATTCACACAGGATTTCTCGGGCCCCGTGCTACTTGGGTGTCTCTCAAACGAGCCGCTAATGTTTCGACTACGGGGGTCTTACCCTCTACGCCGGACCTTTCGCATGTCCTTCGCCTACATCAACGGTTTCTTACTCGTCCCATCGCCGGCAGACGATGGAAGAGAGATCCCACAACCCCGTACACGCAACCCCTGCCGGGTCTCACACGTATACGGTTTGGCCTCATCCAGTTTCGCTCGCCACTACTCCCGGAATCACGGTTGTTTTCTCTTCCTGCGGGTACTGAGATGTTTCACTTCCCCGCGTTCCCTCCACACTGCCTATATATTCAGCAGCGGGTGACAGCCCATGACGACTGCCGGGTTTCCCCATTCGGAAACCCCCGGATCAAAGCCTGGTTGACGACTCCCCGGGGACTATCGTGGCCTCCCACGTCCTTCATCGGTTCCTGGTGCCAAGGCATCCACCGTGCGCCCTTAAAAACTTGGCCACAGATGCTCGCGTCCACTGTGCAGTTCTCAAACAACGACCAACCACCCATCACCCCGAACCAGCAGGTTCGAGTGCACTGGGGCCGGCACTGAAGGCGACCATACGGCCGTACCTTCAGACACCCAACAGCGTGCCCGACACCCTCGCCACTCGTGATCAGCTTTCCACGCTCCGAAGAGCAGTACTTACAGCCCGAGATGACTGACGGTGCCGAATAATCAACGTTCCACCCATGAGCAACCACCGTCGAACGTTTGCCGACGTAATGGCCCTGGACCACCAAACAACGTTTGGCGGCCTAGATGCTCCTTAGAAAGGAGGTGATCCAGCCGCACCTTCCGGTACGGCTACCTTGTTACGACTTCGTCCCAATCGCCAGTCCCACCTTCGACAGCTCCCTCCCACAAGGGGTTGGGCCACCGGCTTCGGGTGTTACCGACTTTCGTGACGTGACGGGCGGTGTGTACAAGGCCCGGGAACGTATTCACCGCAGCAATGCTGATCTGCGATTACTAGCAACTCCAACTTCATGGGGTCGAGTTGCAGACCCCAATCCGAACTGAGACCGACTTTTTGAGATTCGCTCCACCTTGCGGTATCGCAGCTCATTGTATCGGCCATTGTAGCACGTGTGCAGCCCAAGACATAAGGGGCATGATGACTTGACGTCGTCCCCACCTTCCTCCGAGTTGACCCCGGCGGTCTCCTGTGAGTCCCCATCACCCCGAAGGGCATGCTGGCAACACAGAACAAGGGTTGCGCTCGTTGCGGGACTTAACCCAACATCTCACGACACGAGCTGACGACAGCCATGCACCACCTGTACACCGACCACAAGGGGGCGCCCATCTCTGGACGTTTCCGGTGTATGTCAAGCCTTGGTAAGGTTCTTCGCGTTGCGTCGAATTAAGCCACATGCTCCGCTGCTTGTGCGGGCCCCCGTCAATTCCTTTGAGTTTTAGCCTTGCGGCCGTACTCCCCAGGCGGGGCACTTAATGCGTTAGCTGCGGCGCGGACAACGTGGAATGTTGCCCACACCTAGTGCCCACCGTTTACGGCGTGGACTACCAGGGTATCTAATCCTGTTCGCTCCCCACGCTTTCGCTCCTCAGCGTCAGTAATGGCCCAGAGATCCGCCTTCGCCACCGGTGTTCCTCCTGATATCTGCGCATTTCACCGCTACACCAGGAATTCCGATCTCCCCTACCACACTCTAGCTAGCCCGTATCGACTGCAGACTCGGGGTTAAGCCCCGAGCTTTCACAATCGACGTGACAAGCCGCCTACGAGCTCTTTACGCCCAATAATTCCGGACAACGCTTGCGCCCTACGTATTACCGCGGCTGCTGGCACGTAGTTAGCCGGCGCTTCTTCTGCAGGTACCGTCACTTTCGCTTCTTCCCTGCTGAAAGAGGTTTACAACCCGAAGGCCGTCATCCCTCACGCGGCGTCGCTGCATCAGGCTTTCGCCCATTGTGCAATATTCCCCACTGCTGCCTCCCGTAGGAGTCTGGGCCGTGTCTCAGTCCCAGTGTGGCCGGTCGCCCTCTCAGGCCGGCTACCCGTCGTCGCCTTGGTGAGCCATTACCTCACCAACAAGCTGATAGGCCGCGGGCTCATCCTTCACCGCCGGAGCTTTTAACCCCCATCCAGGAGAATGGGAGTGTTATCCGGTATTAGACCTCGTTTCCAAGGCTTGTCCCAGAGTGAAGGGCAGATTGCCCACGTGTTACTCACCCGTTCGCCACTAATCCACCCCGAAGGGCTTCATCGTTCGACTTGCATGTGTTAAGCACGCCGCCAGCGTTCGTCCTGAGCCAGGATCAAACTCTCCGTGAATGTTTCCCCGTAATCGGGGTGACACCACGAGAGCGGAACGGTCGGAGGAATAATCCGACCGTTCACAGCGTCCTCGCTGTGCGCCTGCCGACCCGAAGGCCTGCAGGACTTTTCAAAGGAACCTCGCCCCAGCAGATGCTGGAGACGGGGTATCAACATATCTGGCGTTGATTTTTGGCACGCTGTTGAGTTCTCAAGGAACGGACGCTTCCTTTGTACTCACCCTCTCGGGCTTTCCTCCGGGCGCTTCCCTTCGGTACTTCTTTGCAGTGTTACTGCGTGTTTCCAACTCTACCAGATCCGTTTTCCGTTCCGTTTCCGGTTCGGATTTCATTTCCGGTGGCCGTTGGAGGGCCTTTGCCTTTCGGCGTGTCCACCACATTAGCCGAACCTTCCGGCAACTCATAATCGAGATTTCGCGGGTTCGAATTTCGGCATGCGAGCACGCCGAAAAGACCCCGCCGAGGGAAGTCGTAATGAGTGGTTTGGCCGCTTCCGGGGGTTGGCTGAGCGCCAGATCCGGCTTCAGCGGCTCGGGCCACATTACGGATCCCGTAGGGGCGCGTCAAGTTGAGCGGCGGCGGGGCGTGTGGGCCCGATAAGGGCTCACCGTCGGGTCGTTGGCGATCCAGAAGCGCCAGGGGTGGACGCCACCCTCGCCGGACACTCCGGTTCGTGGGCCGTTGCGTACCTGGTCAGCGGGGACGGGGGTGCCGTGCAGGACTCTCAGTGGGGAGCCCGACCGGGCGCAGGCGTCGGTGCCGTCCAGGGAACGGTCCACGCCGAGGGCCGTGGCCATACGGGCCGGGCCTTTGGCCAGTTCCTTGTCGTGACGGGCCGATAGTCGACGCTTGCGGGCCAGTTCGGCGCCTTCGATGATCTCGCCGGCGCGGAGCAGCACGGCGCTCGCCCTGCCCTCCTCGCCGCAGACCAGGTTCATGCAGTGCCACATGCCGTACGTGAAGTAGACGTACACGTGTCCCGGGCGACCGAACATCACGCTGTTGCGGGCGGTTTGGCCTCTGTAGGCGTGGGACCCGGGATCGTTCGCGCCGTCGTAGGCCTCGACCTCGGTCAGGCGGAGCTCGATCGGTCCGTCCGGGGTGGATCGGACCAGCGTGCGTCCGAGGAGGTCGGGGGCGACGTCCAGTACAGGTCGGTCGAAGAACTCACGTGCGAGGGGCGTACGGTCAGGGGCCGCGATCATGCCCTCCGAGGGTAGTGGAGCGGGGCGGGACACGCGCTCGCGGAACCGGGCGCGGGTGTCCCGCGTTTGTAGTCAGCAGTATCAGCAGTGGTTCGCACACGGAGGAGATCGAGGCATGGGGTTCAAGCGGCTGTTGGCGAGTCTGGGCGCGGGCGGGGCGTCCGTGGAGACGGTGCTCACCGAGGTCAATGTCGTGCCCGGTGGTGTCGTTCAGGGTGAGGTGCGGATCCAGGGCGGGTCCGTCGACCAGGAGATCGAGGGGCTTTCGGTCGGTCTGCAGGCGCGGGTCGAGGTCGAGGGGAACGACCAGGAGACGAAGCAGGACATCGAGTTCACCAAGGTGCGGCTCGGGGGTGCGTTCGAGCTGAAGGCGCAGGCCGTGCACGCCGTTCCGTTCGGGCTCGAGATCCCCTGGGAGACGCCCGTCACGATGATCGACGGGCAGCAGCTGCGTGGCATGAACATCGGGGTGACGACCGAGCTGGAGATCGCCCGGGCCATCGACTCGGGTGACCTCGACCCGATCAATGTGCACCCCCTGCCGTCCCAGCAGGCGCTTCTCGACGCGTTCATCCGCATCGGCTTCCGGTTCAAGAGCGCGGACATGGAGCGCGGCCACATCCGGGGGACGCGGCAGAAGCTGCCGTTCTACCAGGAGATCGAGTTCCACCCGCCGCAGCAGTACCGGGGGCTCAACCAGGTGGAGCTGAGCTTCGTGGCCGACGACCGGGAGATGGACGTCGTACTGGAGATGGACAAGAAGCCGGGGCTGTTCAGCGAGGGCAGCGACACGTTCCGGTCGTTCGTCGTCGGGCACCAGGACTTCCAGGGCACGGACTGGGCCGCGTATCTGCACCAGTGGCTGTCCGAGGTCGGCAGCAAGAGGAACTGGTTCTAGGGTTTCAGGAGCAGGGTCGACAGGCCCTGTGGGACCAGTGTTTCCGTAGATCCAGGAGGTGTCGTTGTGACCGAGCAGCCCCAGAGGGCTTCGCTTCCTCATGACTTTCATCCGCAGGTGCCGTCGTTCACCGTCGTGAGCCAGGACTTCGAGCCGGGCGGGACGCTGGACGACGCGCAGGTGTACGCGGCCGGGAACACCTCGCCGCACCTGCGCTGGGAGGGCTTCCCGGCGGAGACCAAGAGCTTCGCCGTGTCGTGCTTCGACCCGGACGCGCCGACCGGCAGCGGGTTCTGGCACTGGAGCGTGTTCGACATCCCGGCCTCGGTGACCGAACTGCCGGTGGGTGCCGGCAGCGGCAAGTTCGAGGGGCTTCCCGAGGGCGCCGTGCAGGTGCGCAACGACTATGGGACGAAGGAATTCGGGGGCGCCGCGCCGCCTCCCGGGGACCCCGCCCACCGTTATGTGTTCACCGTGTACGCGGTCGACCAGGAGAAGCTCGGCCCGGACTCCGATGCCACGCCGGCCTTCGTCGGGTTCAACCTGCGGTTCCACACGATCGCCCGGGCCCAGGTCATCGCCGAGTACGGGGCGCCCGCCGAGGGCTGAGCCAAACCCCGCGTTCATGGAACGTTTGCCCGCCCCTGGTCATGGAATTGATCAGGGGCGGGCATTTTTATGCCTGGGGCTACAGATATTGCGTTGTCCATCTCGGCGTGCACGGCCAGAGTTGACGCACGGACGCCGAGGGGTGATCCGGTGCGTATGTGTACGGGAGGTGGGCAGGGTGCGGGACACACTGGTGCTGAACGCGAGCTTCGAGCCGCTCTCCACGGTGACGCTCAATCGAGCCGTCGTGTTGGTGCTGCAGGACAAGGCCGTGGTTGAGCAGGTCCACCCCGAGCTGCGCATGCGTGGTGCCGCGATCGATATCCCGGTGCCCCGGGTGATCAGGCTGTGCCGGTATGTCCGGGTGCCGTTCCGAAGACGCGCGCCGTGGTCCAGGCGGGGCGTGCTCGTACGGGATCAGCACCGGTGCGCGTACTGCGGCAAGCGGGCGACGACCGTCGACCACGTGGTGCCGCGGTCGCACGGCGGTGCTGATTCGTGGTTGAACACGGTGGCGTCCTGCGCCGCCGACAATCACCGCAAGGCGAACCGGACGCCCGAGCAGGCGGGGATGCCGCTGCTGCGGCAGCCGTTCGAGCCGACTCCCGCCGATGCGATGCTGCTGTCGCTCGGTGCGGGCGGCCGGGTCGGGCTGCCGGACTGGCTTGCGCAGACCGCCGCGTAGGGACATGACGCGAGGGCCCGCCGACCGTGACGGTCGGCGGGCCCTCGCGCGATCCGAAGCGCTAGTCGATCGGCGGCTGCTCGCGGCGCGGCTGGGGCGGCGTCGGCATCACCGGCGGCGTCTTCGCGTCGCTGCCACCGCCCGGCATGGAGCCGCCGAAGTTGCCGAACGCGCCCGAGAGGCCCTTGAGGGCGTCGCCGATCTCGCTGGGGACGATCCAGAGCTTGTTGGCGTCGCCCTCGGCGATCTTCGGGAGCATCTGCAGGTACTGGTACGAGAGCAGCTTCTGGTCCGGGTCTCCGGCGTGGATGGACTCGAAGACCGTACGGATGGCCTGGGCCTCGCCCTCCGCGCGCAGGGCCGCGGCCTTGGCCTCACCCTCGGCCCTGAGGATCGCGGACTGCTTCTCACCTTCGGCGGTGAGGATCTGGGACTGGCGGATGCCTTCGGCGGTGAGGATCGCGGCGCGCTTGTCACGGTCGGCGCGCATCTGCTTCTCCATCGAGTCCTGGATGGAGGTGGGCGGCTCGATCGCCTTCAGCTCGACGCGGTTGACGCGGATGCCCCACTTGCCGGTGGCCTCGTCGAGGACGCCGCGCAGCGCCGCGTTGATCTCCTCGCGGGAGGTCAGGGTCCGCTCCAGGTCCATGCCACCGATGATGTTTCGCAGGGTGGTGACCGTCAGCTGCTCGATGGCCTGGATGTAGCTGGCGACCTCGTACGTGGCCGCCCTCGCGTCCGTCACCTGGTAGTAGATGACCGTGTCGATGTTGACGACCAGGTTGTCCTGGGTGATCACCGGTTGCGGCGGGAACGGCACGACCTGCTCGCGGAGGTCGATGCGGTTGCGGATCGAGTCGATGAACGGGACGACGATGTTCAGGCCCGCGTTCAGCGTGCGTGTGTAGCGGCCGAAGCGCTCGACGATGGCGGCGCTGGCCTGCGGGATGACCTGGATGGTCTTGATCAGCGCGATGAAGACCAACACCACCAGAATGATCAGGACGATGATGATCGCTGACATCGAGTCTCCCGTGCCCCTCGTACCGTTCGTACCGTCGTGGTTCCGGCGCCCTCGCGCCGGAAGATCATGAGGTCTTGCGCAGTCGAGTGTGTCAGAACTGCCCACGTGGCGGGGCTGGTTCGGATCACCTGTCGGTTCACATGACGATCGCGGTGGCGCCTTCGATGTCGATCACGTCGACCTGCCGGCCCGGCTCGAACGTCGCGTCGGCGTCGAGGGAGCGGGCGGACCAGATCTCGCCGCCCAGCTTGATCCGGCCGCCCTCCTGTCCGTCGACGCGCTCGACGACGACGGCCTGTTTGCCCTTCAAGGCGTCCACGCCGGTGGCCAGTTGGGGCGGTTCCGCGCGCTGGCGCCTGGCGATGGGGCGTACGACCACGATGAGGGCGCACGACACGGCGGCGAAGACCACCACCTGGAGGACGGCACCGCCGCCGAGGCCCGCCGTGACGGCGCCCGCCACGGCGCCGACGGCCAGCATGCCCAGCTCGGGCATGGCGGTGAGGACGAGCGGGATTCCCAGTGCGGCCGCCCCGATCAGCCACCACACCCATGCGTCGATGTCTGCCACAGGGCCATGGTAGATCCGCAACTCCCGCGCGGACAGGGGCCGTCCGGCCTGCGCGGGAGCGCGAAGGATCAGCTGAGGGGCAGGCCGGTGGCGGTCCAGCGGCCGTTGCTCTCCTCGACGACCAGCGGGAGGCCGAAGCACTTGGAGAGGTTGCGGGAGGTGAGCTCGAGCTCGATCGGGCCCGCGGCGAGGATCCGGCCCTGGCGGATCATCAGGACGTGCGTGAAGCCGGGGGCGATCTCCTCGACGTGGTGCGTCACCATGATCATCGAGGGGGCGATCGGGTCGCGGGCGAGGCGGCCGAGGCGGCGCACCAGGTCCTCACGGCCGCCGAGGTCGAGGCCCGCCGCGGGCTCGTCGAGGAGCAGCAGCTCGGGGTCGGTCATCAGGGCGCGGGCGATCAGCGTGCGCTTGCGCTCCCCTTCGGAGAGCGTCCCGAACTTACGGTCCAGGTACTCGCTCATGCCGAGCCGGTCGAGGAACGCGCGGGCGCGCCGCTCGTCCATCTCCTCGTACTCCTCCTGCCAGCCGGCCGTCATGCCGTACGCGGCGGTGAGCACGGTCTGCAGGACGGTCTGCCGCTTGGGCAGCTTGTCGGCGAGCGCGATGCCCGCGACGCCGATGCGCGGGCGCAGCTCGAAGACGTCCGTGCCGGGCTTGCCGAGGGTCTCACCGAGGATCGTGGCGGTGCCGCTGCTCGGGTAGAGGTAGCTCGAGGCGACGTTCAGGAGGGTGGTCTTGCCCGCGCCGTTGGGTCCGAGGATGACCCAGCGCTCCCCCTCCTTCACCGACCAGGAGACCTGGTCCACCAGAGCCCGGCCCTCGCGGACCACGGATACGTCCTCCAGCTCCAGTACATCGCTCATGAGCGCGTTGTCTCCCATTGCAGTCTCGGTCTGTTCGCCGCGTCCGTCATGCCTTCGCATAGTTCCTGCTCGGCACGGCCCCCAGGGAAAACCTACGCCACCGCCCCCGCGGTCCATTCCATCGGTCGGGCTTTTGGCAGCTTTGCGGGCTTCTAAGGTGGGTCGCATGCTCACTGAACCACGCTCCGGACGCCTGGCGGCCTGGGGAAATGCCCTTCTTGGTGGATTTGTCGCGCCCGACGACGCGGCGCTCGCGATTGTCGGCGAGGACACATCGCACCGTGTGGCGGGGCTGCCGGGCGAGGACGGGCCCGTCGGTCTGACGCTGGCGCTCGGCCGGCTGCGGGCGCTCGGCGTCGGCGGCCTGCGCGTGGCGCTGCCCGCGCCGGGCCATCCGCTGGGGCTCAGCGGGCCGCCGGAGTTCAACGCGCGGGCTCTGGAGGCCGAGGAGGCGGTGGTCTGTCACGGCGCCGCGCTCGGGCTCGTTCCCGAGGTGGACGAGGTCGGTCCCGAGGGCGATGTGCACGTCTCGGTGATGTGGCACTGCCTGCCGGTGCGGGAGGCGCCGCCGGCGGATGTGCCCTCGCTCGGCGAGGCGGAGCGGGAGCTGGCGGAGGCGCTGCGGGACGCGACCGAGGTGCTGACGCGGCTCGACGTGGCCGGGTCGGGGCCGGTGTCCGAGGCCGCGGTGGACGCGTACCGGGCACGGGCGGAGCGGGGGCGCGAGGCGCTGGCTCCGGGGTATCCGGGGCGGGCGGTGCGGGTGCTCGAGCTGGCGCAGCGGGTGGGGCTGCTGGTCTCCGTGGCGTACGAGAGCGGGCACGGGGGCGCGGTCAGCGCGTCGGAGATGGGGGCGCGGGCGCTCGCGCTGCGCCCGGTGGAGCGGACGGCCCGGCGCGCGCAGGTGGCCGCGTACAACGCGTTCGTGGAGGAGCGGGAGCGGGGCTGAGCACGGGGCCGGGAACGAGGGAAGGCCCCCACGGACCGGGTCCGTGGGGGCCTTCCTGTGCCTCGGGGGCAGCGAACCTCAGTTGTTCGCCGCGGTGTTGCCGAACGCCGGGTTCAGCAGGCCGATGACGTTGACGGAGTTGCCGTCGACGTTGACCGGGACGTGAACCGGAACGCCCACGTTGTTGCCCGAGCCGACGCCCGGGGAGTTCGCGGCCACGCCGTCGGCGTTCGAGTCGGCGAAGGCGGCACCGGCGGAGGCACCCGCGGCGATGCCGGCGACAGCGACGGCCACGGCGGCCTTCTTGGCGATGTTCATGAGAAGCGTTCCTCCAGATATTGCGGTCCGACCCCAGCCGCGGGGTCGCACGCTGAGAAACGCGCGGGGCGCGTGGGGGACACGGGGTGAACGTTCGATCCGCCCGATTGGATCAATAGGCCGACGAATCGACCAGCCGCGCTATCGAACAGGAGAGCCGCCCCGAAAAAGCGGACCGGCCCCACGGGGGACTCCCCGGGGGCCGGTCAACCCTGAGCACGCGTCAGCCGTTGTAGCCGTCGTTCGCGAACGCCGGGTTGAGGGCGCCGATCACCGAGACGGTGTTGCCCACGGCGTTCACCGGGATGTGGACCGGGGCCTGGACCAGGTTGCCCGAGCCGACGCCCGGGGACTTCACGGCGTGGCCGTGGGCCTGCGCACCGTCGGTGGCGGAGGCGAGGCCCGCACCGGCGGCGACAAGGCCGCCGGCCACGAGGGTGACGGCCGCGGCCTTCTTCAGGTTCTTCACTTCTGGATCCTCCTCAGCGGACGCCGCGACTTGACCGTCGCGGCACGCATTGGAGAACGCGCCACCGCCGGAAGGGATACGCCGTCCGAGGGACATCTACACGACGGTATGAATTCCAGAACGGAGTGCGACGCTCCGTGTTGCCGCCGCGTCCGTGCGCCCGCGTGTACCTCTCGGCCCGCGACGCCGTGTCTCACCGTGTCTCAGCCCGCGACGCCGTGCCGCACGGCCCACAAGGCGGCCTGCGTGCGGTCCGACAGGTCGAGCTTCATCAGGATGTTCGAGACATGGGTCTTCACCGTCTTCTCGGAGAGGACGAGGGCGCGGGCGATCTCCCGGTTCGAGCGGCCGTCGGCGATCAGGCCGAGCACCTCGCGCTCGCGCTCCGTGAGGGAACCGCCCCTCCCCTGCCCGCTGTTGGTCTCCTCCTGGGCCAACAGGGCGCCCGCGACCTCGGGTTGCAACAGGATGTGGCCCGCGTGGACGGAACGGATGGCGCCGGCCAGGGCATCGGGGTCCACGTCCTTGTAGACGTAACCCGCGGCCCCCGCGCGCAGGGCGGGGACGACGGTGCGCTGCTCGGTGAAGCTGGTGACGATCAACACCTTGGCGGGGTTGTCGAGTTCGCGGAGCCGACGCAGGGCGTCGACTCCGTCCATCACCGGCATCTTGACGTCCATCAGGACGACGTCGGGCTTCAACTCCTCTGCGCGGGCGACCCCTTCGGCGCCGTCCGCCGCCTCGCCGACGACCTCGATGTCGCCCTGCACCTCCAGGAAGGTGCGCAGGCCCCGGCGGACGACCTGGTGATCGTCGACCAGCAGTACCTTGATCGGGTCAGCCACCGGGGACCTCCATCTCGATCGTGGTGCCCTTGCCGGGCTCCGATTCCACTGTGAGTCTGCCGCCGACCCCGCCGGACCGGTCGCGCATGGAGACGAGGCCCAGATGGCGGCCCGCGCTGCGGATCGCCTTCGGGTCGAAGCCCGCCCCGTCGTCGGTGACGCGCAGCACGGCGCCCTGGCCGCGCTTGTCGAGTGCGACCCGGACCTTCTCGGCTCCGGAGTGGCGCAGCGCGTTGTGCAGGGCCTCTTGGGCGACGCGCAGCATCGCCTCCTCCTGGGCGGCGGGCAGCGCCTTTATGCCGCTGGTGGTGAAGGTGAGGTGCGCCGCGTGGGCGCGGTCGAGCACCTGGATCTGGGTGCGCAGGGTGGCGACCAGGCCGTCCTCGTCGAGCGCGGCGGGGCGCAACTCGACCACGGCGGCGCGCAGTTCGTCCGCGGCCTCCGCCGCGAGCTCCGCGACGTGGCCCAACTCCCCCTTGGCGCGCTCCGGGTCACGGTCCATCAGGGTCGCCGCGGCCTGTGCGGTGAGGCGCAGCGAGAAGAGCTTCTGGCTCACCGCGTCGTGCAGCTCGTGGGCGATCCGGGAGCGCTCCTCGGCGATGGTGAGCTCGCGGCTGCGCTCGTAGAGGCGGGCGTTCGTGAGCGCGATGGCCGCGTGCTGGGCGAGGATCCCGAGCAGTTCCTCGTCGTCCTGCGTGAAGCCGCAACCGCCTTGTGGTTTCGGGCAGTTCTTGTTGGCGAGAAAGAGGGCGCCGATCGTCTCCTCGCCGTCCTTGATGGGCAGGCCGAGGAAGTCGGACATGTCCGGGTGGGCGGAGGGCCAGCCCTCGAACCGGGGGTCCTTGCGGACGTCGGCGAGGCGCTCGGTCTTCGCTTCGCGCAGCATCGCGGCGAGGATGCCGTGCTGGCGCGGCAGCGGGCCGATGGCCCTCCACTGCTCCTCGCTGACGCCGTCGACGACGAACTGGGCGAAGCCCCCGTGGTCGTCCGGCACTCCGAGCGCCGCGTACTCGGCGTCGAGCAGCTCGCGGGCCGAGGCGACGATCGTCTTGAGGACGTCGCGCACCTCGAGATGCCTGCTCATGGCGAGGAGCGCGGCGCTCACCGCGGCCAAGCCTGTACGTGGACCCTGACTCATGAGCTCACCGTACCGGCGGGGTGTGACAGCCGGATCGGACCGAGGGAGCGCTCCGCCTAGGTCGGTCGGCGTAGGGCGAAGGGCCCTGCGTTGTTGCTGCTCGCGTACGAGGTGCCGAGGGCCGCCGCGTTCCTACGTTGAGGACACGACGCACAACGGATGACGTACGCAAGGGGACGGTGTCATGACGGTAGCGATCATCACGGGGGCTTCGCGGGGGTTCGGCAGGGCGCTCGCGACCGCCCTGGCCGAGCGGGGCTGGGATCTGGTCCTGGACGCGCGCTCCGCCCGGCCGCTGGAGGACGTGGCGGAGCGGCTGCGCAAGCACGGTGGGGCGGTGACGGCCGTGCCGGGCGATGTCGCGGACGGCGGGCACCGGGTGGAGCTGATCGCCGCGGCACGGGAGCTGGGCGGGCTCGATCTGCTGGTGAACAACGCGAGCGTGCTGGGCGCGGAGCCCCTGGTGCCGCTCGACCGTCACTCGCTGGACGACTACAGGTCGGCGTTCGAGGTCAATGTGGTGGCGCCGCTCGGGCTGCTCCAGGAGGCGCTGCCACTGCTGCGCGAGGCGCCGGCCGGGACGGTGATCAGCATGAGTTCGGACGCGGCCACGGAGGCGTACCCCACCTGGGGCGGCTACGGGTCGACGAAGGCGGCCCTCGACCAGCTCGTGGCGGTGCTCGGGGTGGAGGAGCCCGGGCTGCGCGTGTGGGCGGTCGATCCGGGCGGGATGCGGACGGACATGCTGGCGGCGGCCGAGCCGGACGAGGATCTGAGCGAGGTGCCGCGCCCCGAGGACGTGGTCCCCGCCTTCCTGAGCCTCCTGGACCGGCGCCCCGCGAGCGGGCGCTACTCGGCCCCGTCCCTCCTGGAGGCGTGATGGCGCTCGCGCTGCGGGTGCCCGAGGAGCTGTCCGCGCGGGTACCGGCCGAGCAGCGGGGGCCCGGCCGGGACAGATCGTCCGTACGCCTTCTGGTGTCGCGCGGCACCGATGCCACCCATCACCGCTTCCCCGAGCTGCCGTCCGTGCTGCGAGCCGGGGATCTGCTCGTCGTCAATACGTCTCCTACGTTGGCGGCCGCCGTCGACGGAGCGGTGGGGCACGCGCGCGTAGTCGTGCATTTCTCGACGCGCGGCGACGACGGGCGCTGGGCGGTCGAGCTGCGGGACCCGGACGACCGGGGCACGACGGGGCCGCGCGCCGGAGGGCCCGCGGGGTCCGTGGTCGCGCTCCCCGGCGGCGTACGCCTCACCTATGAGGAGCCGCTGGCGGCCGGGAGCGAGCGGCTGTGGTGGGTGCGGGCGACCGGGGACGTGCCCGCGCTGCTCGGCCGGCGCGGGCGGCCCATCCGCTACTCCTACACGGAGCGGGATCAGCCGCTGGCCGCCTACCAGACGGTGTTCGCGCTGCCGTACGCCGCCGGGGCGGGCAGCGCGGAGATGCCGAGTGCCGCGCGGCCCTTCACGGAGTCGATCGTGTCGCGGCTCGTGAGCCGGGGTGTGCAGTTCGCGCCGATCACGCTGCATACGGGGGTGGCGTCCGCCGAGTCGCACGAGCCTCCCTATGCGGAGCGTTTCGAGGTGCCCGAGGCGTCGGCCCGCCTGATCAACGCCGCGCGGGCCGCGGGGCAGAACGTGATCGCCGTCGGGACCACCGCCGTGCGGGCCGTCGAGTCCGCCGTCGACGGCGACGGGGTCGTACGGGCGGCGCGTGGCTGGACGGAGCTCGTCGTGACGCCCGGGCGCGGGGTGCGGGTGGTGGACGGGCTGCTGACGGGGCTGCACGAGCCGGAGGCCTCCCACCTTCTGATGCTGGAGGCGGTGGCGGGGCGGGCCGCGGTGGACCGTGCGTACGAGGAGGCGCTGAGGGGCCGCTACCTGTGGCACGAGTTCGGCGACGTGCACCTCATCCTGCCGGAGGAGAGGCCTCACACTGTGCGTTGCAGTGGCAACCGCGAGTGAGTTCGGGAGGGGGCGCGTGTGACGCCGCGCATAGGGCCCACGTCACGTACGAAGGCCCGTAGTGGATGAGTAAGGGACTTTGGTCCGTTGCTGGACTGGGGCAGGAAGTCGGACATTGGCTTCTTGCCCCTTTTTGCGCCTCCCCGGCCCACTACCCGGGGTCGTAGGTCACACCTTTGCCTCGGCATTTTGCGGCCGCTAAGAATGTCCCTCGTTGTTCGGCGCCGCGGGGTCCTACCCGCGGCGTTCGTGTCCTAAACACGACCGTCCGGTCCCCCGGCCCGCGAGCGACTTCCGTTCTTAGAGAGGTCCCCATCTCATGTCCAAGCACGCCAACGCCGGCCATAGTCAGCTGACCCGCACCCACAAGTTCTCGCTCGCCGGTGTCGCCGCTCTCGGCGCCGCCGCCCTCGCGGTGACGCTGGTGCCGGGTCACGACACGCAGGCCTCGGCGAAGGACGAGACGGTCGCCGCCGCCCCGGTCGCGTTCACCACCGACGCCGGTGCGAAGCAGATCAAGGACGTGCACGCCAGCGTCACCGACCAGCAGGCCGCCGCCAGCGAGAAGGCCAAGCAGGCCGAGGCGAAGCTGAAGGCCCAGAAGGAGGCCGCGGCGAAGAAGAAGGCCGAGGCCGAGCGGAAGGCCCAGGCCGAGGCCAAGGCGAAGGCCGAGGCGCAGGCGAAGAAGGAGCGCGAGGCCAAGCAGGCCGCCGCGCGTGCCGCCGCCCGCAAGCCGGTCTACGCCAACAACCTGGACGGCTGGATCAAGGAATCCCTCGCGATCATGAAGCAGAAGGGCATTCCGGGTTCGTACGACGGCCTGCACCGCAACATCATGCGTGAGTCCGGCGGCAACCCGAACGCCGTCAACGGCACCGACATCAACGCCGTGAACGGCACGCCGTCCAAGGGCCTGCTGCAGGTCATCCAGCCGACCTTCGACGCCTACCACGTCGACGGCACCGCGAACAGCCTGACCGACCCGGTCGCCAACATCGTGGCCGCGGCCAACTACGCGGCCGACAAGTACGGCTCCATCGACAACGTGGACAGCGCGTACTGATTCCTGTAGTCGGGACCTCCAGGTCCGGCACACGCTGAACCCCCACGACACGAAGGGCGGCACCCACAGGGTGCCGCCCTTCGTGTGTCCCTACGGACTCTCCTACTTGCGCATGACCTCGGGCTCGTGCCGGCGCAGCAGGCGCGCGACGGCGAAGCCGCAGACGACGGCGAGCACGATCAGGACCGTGAGGTTGATGCCCCACTGGGTGACCGAGTGCTCCCACAGCGGGTCGAAGTCGGTCGGGTTCTTCGGGTCCCACGGCGGCATCAGCTTGCTGAGGTCCAGGGTGGCGCCCGCGGCGCCCACCGCCCAGCGGGACGGCATCAGCCAGGCGAACTGCTCGAGGCCCACGGTGCCGTAGATCTGGAAGAGCACACCGGTGAACACGACCTGGACGATCGCGAACATGACCAGCAGCGGCATCGTCTTCTCGGACGTCTTCACCAGCGCGGAGATCACCAGGCCGAACATCATCGACGCGAAGCCGAGGGCGATGATCGAGATGCACAGCTCGGCGGCCGGCGGCAGCACGAGGCCTTCCTTCGGCAGTTCGCGCGGAATGAAGCCGATGGCGCAGATGATGACGCCCTGGAACGCCGTGATCACGCCGAGGACGATGACCTTGGACATCAGGTACGCGGAGCGGGACAGGCCGGTGGCCCGTTCCCGCTCATAGATGACCCGCTCCTTGATCAGCTCGCGGACCGAGTTGGCCGCCGCCGAGAAGCACATGCCGACCGCGATGATCAGCATGATCGTGCCGGCGTCCCCGTTGAACTTGGCCGGTGGCTTGGGCGGGCCCAGGCCGAAGTCGGCCGGGATGACCACCGAGACGAGGCCGAGGACCGCGGGCAGGATCACCATCAGTCCGAGGAAGCCCCGGTCGGAGGCGATCACCGACACATAGCGGCGGATCAGCGTGAACAGCTGGGAGCCCCAGGGCTGCGTCTTGGGCGGCTTGATCGCGGAGGGTGGCGCCACCGGGTCCGACTGCGCGGCGACGGCGTCGATGTCGGCCGCGTACATCTGGTAGTGCTGCGAGCCCTTCCAGCGGCCCGCCCAGTCGTAGTCGCGGTAGTTCTCGAACGCCGAGAACACGTCGGCCCACGTCTTGTAGCCGAAGAAGTTGAGCGCCTCCTCCGGCGGGCCGAAGTAGGCGACTGCGCCGCCGGGCCCCATCACGAGCAGCTTGTCGCAGAGCGCCAGCTCGGCCACCGAGTGGGTGACCACGAGGACCGTGCGCCCGTCGTCGGAGAGTCCGCGAAGCAGCTGCATGACATCGCGGTCCATGCCCGGGTCGAGGCCGGAGGTCGGCTCGTCCAGGAAGATCAGCGACGGCTTGGTCAGCAGCTCCAGGGCCACCGACACGCGCTTGCGCTGGCCACCGGAGAGGGAGGTGACCTTCTTCTCCTTGTGGATGTCCAGCTTGAGCTCGCGCAGCACCTCGTCGATGCGCTGCTGGCGCTCCTGCTCGCTGGTGTCCGCGGGGAAGCGCAGCTTGGCGGCGTACTTGAGCGCCTTCTTGACGGTCAGCTCCTTGTGCAGGATGTCGTCCTGCGGGACCAGACCGATGCGCTGGCGCAGCTCGGCGAACTGCTTGTAGAGGTTCCGGTTGTCGTAGAGGACGTCGCCCTTGTCGGCGGGGCGGTAGCCCGTGAGCGCCTTCAGGAGCGTCGACTTGCCGGAGCCCGAGGGGCCGATGACCGCGATCAGCGACTTCTCCGGGACGCCGAAGGAGACGTCCTTGAGGATCTGCTTGCCGCCGTCGACGGTGACCGTCAGATGGCGCGCGGAGAAGGAGACGTCACCGGTGTCGACGAACTCCTCGAGCCGGTCGCCGACCAGGCGGAACGTGGAGTGTCCTACGCCCACGATGTCGCTCGGACCGAGGAGGGTCGTGCCGCCCTTGGGGATCGGCTGGCCGTTCACGTACGTGCCGTTGTGCGAGCCGAGGTCGTGGATCTCGAAGCGGCCGTCGGGCGACGCGTGGAACTCGGCGTGCAACCGCGAGACCTGGAGGTCGGAGACGACCAGCTCGTTCTCCAGGGAGCGGCCGATGCGCATGACGCGGCCGAGCGCCAGCTGGTGGAACGTGGTGGGGCTGCGGTCGCCGTACACGGGTGGGGCCCCCGCGACCCCGCCGGCGCCCTGCTGCTGCGGCACCCACTGTGCCTGCGGCGGCTGTTGCTGCCGTGGCGCCTCGCGCTGCTGGGGCGCCTGTTGGGACCAGCTCGGCTGCTGCTGGTACTGCTGTGGTGGCGGCTGCTGCGCGAGGCCCGCGGCCTGCTGCTGCGCCTGGTGCGGCGTGGCCACGGCGGCGGCGCGGGCGCTGCCCTGCGCGGTCAGGCAGGGGCCGTCGGTGGAGTTGCCCAGGTGCACGGACGAGCCGGGGCCGATCTCCATCTGGTGGATCCGGTGCCCCTGCACGAAGGTGCCGTTGGTCGAGCCGTGGTCCTCGATGACCCAACTGCGGCCGCCCCAGCTGATCGTGGCGTGACGCCAGGACACCCGGGCGTCGTCGAGCACGATGTCACCCTGCGGATCACGTCCGAGGGTGTACGGCCTGGACGCGTCGAGCGTCCAGGTCCTGCCATTCAATTCCAGTACGAGATCAGGCACTCCATGCCCCACTGAGTTGTCCCCCGAGTATTTCCCCCGACATGGGGAGTCTAGGGATGTCGAACATCGTGAGGAACTATTTCAGGAAGCCCTCCGTGACCGAAAGGCGGGCCTTGCGCGGAGCCCGTTCGTACCTCCCGCACACCCCTTGGCACGCGCCCCGTTGACGGTACGGATGCGGCCCCGGAGAGTGGTAGGCGCCCACAACTCCCGACGGATCATGCGCAACTGGGATCTCAGGGGACGAGGCGGGGCGGATCGGGGGGTCCTTGATGTCCTTGGCGGAGAGCGGCCACGACGCGAAGCGGCGCGCGCGCCTGCCCGTCGGCGATGTCCTGCTGTCCGCCGTGGCAGCGGTGAGCTGGGCGTTCATCGCCATGGCCGGAGTCGCGGCGCTCGGCCTGCACTTGCTGGAGGCGGACACGGCCGCTTCGCTCGGGCCGATGACGGCCGCCGTGGTGGCGCTCGCGGCGGGTGGCCGTGTGACGCCTTCCGGAGACGTCTCGGCCTTCGGGATCGAGGGCGCGCAGGCGGACACCGCGATCGACATCGCGCCGCTCGGCGTTGGTCTGGTGGGCGCGCTCGCAATCAGCTGGTTCTTTCTACGCTCCCTGCGGGCGGCGGGAGTTGAGGTGGCGCCGCGCGAACTCCTCGCGCGCGCGGGCGCCGTGGTGGCACTGTTCGTGGCGATGATGGGCGGCCTCGCCTGGGCCGGTCACGACGTCATCACGATCGACGGCTCGCAGTTGGGGCTCGACAAGATCCCGGGCGGCGGGGACAAGCTGCCGGGGGGCATCGCGGACAAGCTGCCGGGCGGGATCGGTGACGCGCTGCCCGACCGGATCGGTGACCTGGTCGACGCGAAGGCCTCCGTCGGGTTCACCGTGGAGACGGTCCCTTCGTTGCTCGGCGGCGCGGCGTTCGTGGTGGGTGTCCTGGTGATCGCCCTGCTCGCGTCGCGGCGCACGCCGCTGCCGCGCGCGCTCGCGCCGCTGGGCCGGACGGTCCGCCCGGCCGCGTCCGCGCTCGTGGGGGTGCTGCTGATGGCAGTCGTCGCGGGCCTGGCTGCCGCGGTGTACGCGGCGATCGGCGACGACCATCCGAAGCGGATCGCGGGCGCCGCGCTGCTCGGGGCGCCCAACGGGGTGTGGCTCGGCATCCCCCTCGGCCTCTTCGTGCCCTGGGACGGCCAGGCGACGGGTGAGCTCGCGAAGCTGCTGCCGGATCCACTGGACGAGCTGCTCAGAGTGTCGTCCGACGAGCCGGTGACGCTGGGGCGGCTCGCGGAACTCGACGGCAGGGTGTGGCTGTTGGGGGTCGCGGCGGCCGTGATGATGCTGCTCGCCGGGGTGCTGACGGCCGTGCGCTCGCCGGTGACGCGGGGCGTCCTGGGGTTCGCGGGGCGGTGCGCGTTGCGACTGGGGGGCGTGACGGCGCTCGCGCTGCCGCTCCTGGTGTGGCTCACCGGGGTGTCGGCGGGGGCCTCGCTCTCGGTCCTCGGCTTCGACGCGTTCGGGGCGGGCATCGAGTTGCACGGGCAGGTCGGGATGGCGGTGCTGCTCGGGGCGGCGTGGGGGGCGGGGGCGGGAGCGCTTGGCGCGGTGCTGGCGTATGCGACCGGGCGGGTTCGACCCGCGCCGCCCCCGGGTGGCGAGGCGCCGGGGCCGTCGGGGCCGTATCAGCCCAGCCGTCCGTATCGGCCGGCGAATCCGGATACGAATCCGTATCTGCGGCCATACGATCCGTGATGCTCGTCCGTGGATCGGCCGCGGGGCTCTGCCCCGGACCCCGCGCCTCAATCGCCGGCGGGGCTTGATTGCCGCAACCGGCGGCGGGGCTTGATTTGCCGGGCCTGTGCTCAAGGGGTGGGCTTGATTGCGGTGGCCGTACACGCGCCCGATAACGTAGGGCCCATCATGAGCGCTTCGCAGCCCCAGCCCACCGCTGATGCCCCTCCCGTGGACGTTCCGGCGGACGTCCCCACTCTCCTGGTCAAGATCTTCGGCAAGGACCGGCCCGGCATCACCGCCGGGCTCTTCGACACCCTCGCCGCCTACTCCGTGGATGTCGTCGACATCGAGCAGGTCGTCACCCGCGGCCGCATCGTCCTGTGTGCCCTGGTGACCCAGCCGCCGGCCGGGCTCGAGGGGGATCTCCGGTCGACCGTCCACAGCTGGGCCGAGTCGATGAAGATGCAGGCGGAGATCATCTCCGGCATCGGCGACAACCGTCCGCGCGGCACGGGCCGCTCCCACGTCACCGTCCTCGGTCACCCGCTCACCGCCGAGTCGGCCGCGTCGATAGCGGCCGCCATCACCGGCACCGGCGGCAACATCGACCGTATCTTCCGGCTCGCGAAGTACCCCGTGACGGCGGTCGAGTTCGCGGTGTCCGGCACCCCGACGGAGGAGCTGCGCACGGCCCTCGCCACCGAGGCCGCGAAGCTGGGCGTGGACGTGGCGGTCGTCTCGGCCGGACTGCACCGGCGCGCGCAGCGGCTCGTCGTGATGGACGTCGACTCGACGCTCATCCAGGACGAGGTGATCGAGCTGTTCGCGGCGCACGCGGGCTGCGAGGACAAGGTCGCCGAGGTGACGGCGGCGGCGATGCGCGGCGAGCTCGACTTCGAGCAGTCGCTGCACGCGCGCGTGGCGCTGCTCGCGGGCCTCGACGCCTCGGTCGTGGAGAAGGTGCGCAGCGAGGTCCGGCTGACGTCGGGCGCGCGCACCCTGATCCGTACGCTCAAGCGCCTCGGTTACCAAGTGGGCGTCGTGTCCGGAGGATTCACGCAGGTCACGGATGATCTGAAGGAGCGCCTCGGGCTCGACTTCGCGCAGGCGAACACCCTGGAGATCGTCGACGGGAAGCTGACCGGCCGGGTCACGGGCGAGATCGTGGACCGCGCGGGCAAGGCGCGCCTGCTGCGGCGGTTCGCCACCGAGGCGGGGGTGCCGCTGGAGCAGACCGTGGCGATCGGCGACGGCGCGAACGACCTGGACATGCTGAACGCGGCGGGGCTCGGCGTCGCCTTCAACGCCAAGCCGGTCGTGCGCGAGGCCGCGCACACGGCGGTGAACGTACCGTTCCTCGACACGGTGCTGTATCTGCTGGGCGTCACGCGTGAAGAGGTCGAGGCCGCGGACGCGCAGGGCGCGTAGGACATCGTGGCGTGGGGCCCGGTACCGATCGTCGGTACCGGGCCCCACGTCGTACGTATGACGGACGGGCGGTGGCGGTTACTCGCTCGGCGCCCAGTAGTCGGCGAGCGTGGCGGTGCCGGGCTCCAGGCTCTTCCACGGTCCGGTGAACGTGAGCACGGAGAACGCGGCGGTCGGGAAGCCACGTCGGTTCAGCCGCTGCCGGGCGTCGCCCTCGGCGTCCGCGGCGAGGATCTCGGAGAGGGCCTGCACGCCGGGGTTGTGGCCGATCAGCACGGCATTGTGCACGTCGTCGGGGGTCTCGTTCAGCACGGCGATCAGTTCGCCGGGCGACGCTTCGTAGATCCGCTCCTCGTACACGGTCTTCGGTCGCTCCGGCATCTCCTGCACGGCGAGCTTCCAGGTCTCACGGGTGCGCGTGGCGGTCGAGCACAGGGCCAGGTCGAAGGAGATGCCTGCGTCGGCCAGCTTGCGGCCGGCGACGGGGGCATCCCTGCGGCCCCGCTCGGCGAGCGGCCGCTCATGATCGGAGACCTGCGGCCAGTCCGCCTTGGCATGCCGGAAAAGGACAATCCTGCGGGGTTCTGCGACGCTCATGTGTCCCAGCTTCGCATGAAACCCTCGGCCGGGCGCAGGGAGTTGACGGGGTCACCCGGCACGAGTGAACGGCCTGTGGGGGCTCTATCGGAGTACCAGGTCCTTCGCGCGGTCCAGGATGTGGACCAGGCTCGGGTCGCCCGCGACGGCCTGGGCGTCCGCCGGGTTGAGGATCAGCAGGAGCAGGGCCACGAAGGCCACCGCCGGAAGCACGATCGCCCACCACGGCAGCCGGACGTCGACGCGACCCGCGGCTGCCGCGTCGGGCCGGGTGTGCGTGGGGGCTGACATCGACATGGCTGCTGCCTCCGGGGCCGTGTTCCGTGGATGCGCTTCGTCCGGTGCGCCGACTCTCTCGGCGACACTTCGAAGCTACGGAACCGCGGGCCTCGGGCCCATCCGGTGATCCACCCACTTCACCCTGACACTGGCCCCCTAGGGGATGGGGGAGTTAACCCCACCCCGCCCCGAGGGACCGGCTCTACGGTGCGGCGATGGACGCGATGATGCCGACGACGACGGTGACGGCCAGCATCGCGCCGAGCACGAGGAGCAGCTTCTTCTGGCCGTTCTGGGGATTCGGCTCGAGCACAGGCGACATGCGCCAAGTGTCGCACCTGTCCGTGCCCCTCAGGACGCCGGGGCGGCCTTGGTCGTGTCGCCCGCCTCGTCCTCCACGGTGCGGTTGCGGCCCGCGAAGACGCCCACCACGATCTGCGGCACCATCAGTGCGGCCATGAACGCGATCGGGACGCCCCAGCCGCCGCTGTGCTGGTTGAGGACGCCGACGAGCAGCGGCCCGGGGATCGAGATCAGGTAGCCGGTGGACTGCGCGAAGGCGGAGAGCTTGGCGACACCCACGCCCGTGCGGGCGCGCATCCCGACCATGGTGAGCGCCAGCGGGAAGGCGCAGTTGGAGATGCCGAGCAGCAGCGCCCACGCCCAGGCGCCGGAGGCCGGGGCGAAGTACAGGCCGGCGTAACCGGCGAGGCCGCACAGGCCGAGGGCGATCACCATCGGCCCCTGGCTGGGCAGCCGGGCGGCCATCCGCGGGATGACGAAGCCGAGCGGGATGCCCATCGCCATGGTGACGGCGAGCAGCACGCCCGCGGTGGACGCGGAGACCCCCGAGTCGCGGAAGATCTGCGCCATCCACCCCATCGTGATGTACGCGGCCGTGGCCTGGAGCCCGAAGAAGACGGCGAGCGCCCAGGCGGTACGGCTGCGGGCGATGCGCAGGCCGCTTCCTTCGGAGGCCGCGGCGGACTCGGCGGCGGGTGAGGCGGCGGCCGCCAGGGTGGCCGTGTCCTTCTTGCCCACGAGCGGCAGCCAGGCCAGGGCCGCCGCGACGGCGAGCACCGCCCAGACCGCGAGCCCCGCCTGCCAGCTCCCGCCGAGCGCCGAGGTCACCGGCACCGTCGCGGCGGCCGCGGTGGAGGTGCCGAGCGCGAGGGCCATCGAGTACAGGCCGGTCATGGTGCCGACCTTGTCGGGGAACCAGCGCTTGACGATGACCGGCATCAGCACGTTGCTGACGGCGATGCCCATCAGGCCGAGCGCGCTGGCCACGAGGAAGCCGGCGGTGCCGCCGGTGAACGGGCGGATGACGAGGCCCGCGGCGATGGCGAACATGCCGGCGCAGACGACGGCGCTCGGGCCGAAGCGCTTGGCGAGCCGGGGCGCCATCACGCCGAAGATCGCGAAGCAGAGCGGCGGTACGGAGGTGAGCAGTCCGGCGACGCTGCCGCTCATCCCGAGCCCGTCGCGGACCTCTTCGAGGAGGGCGCCGAGGCTGGTGATGGCGGGCCGCAGGTTCACGGCGGCGAGCACGATGCCGACGACGACCAGCCGGACCACCCACGCGCGCGGGGCGGGCTGCTCGGTGCGCACGGGGGTCTCATGGTCGGCGCTCGGCGGTGCCATCGTCGGGGTTTCCTCACTAGCCATGAGACCCATCTTAGATTCATGGGATGATTGGTTGTCCAATCGGTTCGCTACCGTACGACCTCCGCCGCACGAAGGAATGTCATGCCGCTGACCTCGCCCCAGCGCTCGGCCCTGTCCGAGCAGGTCATCTCCGCCCTGCGCGCCCAGATCTCCTCGGGCGAGTGGCCGGTGGGCTCCCGCATCCCGACGGAGCCCGAGCTCGTGGAACAGCTGGGTGTGGCCAGGAACACGGTGCGGGAGGCGGTGCGCGCCCTCGCGCACAACGGCCTGCTGGACATCCGGCAGGGCTCGGGCACGTACGTCGTGGCGACGAGCGAGCTGGCGGGCGTCATGCAGCGGCGGTTCGCGGATGCCGCCCCGCAGGACATCGCCGAGCTGCGCGCCACGCTGGAGTCGAGTGCGGCGAAGTTCGCGGCGGAGCGGCGCACCGAGCGCGACCTGAAGCAGCTCGACGCGCTGCTCGTACGGCGTGAGGAGGCGTGGTCGTCCGGGGACACGGAGGCGTTCGTGACGGCGGACTCGACGTTCCACCTGGCCGTGGTGGCCGCGTCCCACAACGAGGTGCTGACGGCGATGTACGCGGACCTCGGCGAGGTCATGCGGGACTGGCTGCGCGAGGACGTGGGCGAGCGGCTCACCGCGGAGAACCACATGGACCACACCACGCTCGTCGACGCGATCCGGGTGGGCGACGCCGAGGCCGCCGCCAAGGAGGCCGCGCGCTATCCGTTCGACTGCCGCCCCGGGCGGCTCACCGCGCCGACTTCCGGTGACTGACCCAGGCCGTCCGCACGTTCTTCCAGCACCGGCCGTCCAGCCGCAGGGTCTCGGCCGGGAACACCGCCTTGGGGCGTGAATCGGTGTCGATGTCCCACCACTCGTCGCACTCGATGTGCAGGGCGACGCGGTCGATCGTGGGATACGGGTTGTGACAGGTCGCGCTCACGAGGTCCCGGTCGATGTCGATCCGGCAGTCCGCACCGGAACGCTCCCGCTTCTTCTCTGCCACGCGCGCGTGGTCGCCCTTTTCGGCTGTCGCCCCCTGCGCCTGCGCGCACGCGGCGACGTACGGCAGCGAGAGCAACAGGACGACGGCGGCGGTGAGACGGGGGTACAGACGCACGTAGGGACCTCCTCGCACCAGCGTGCGTGGAGGTCCCCACGGCTCGCCCGGCCGGTGGGCCGAACGAGTGAGCTATCGGCTGTCAGGCACCGATGGCGTGCAGGCCGCCGTCGACGTGCACGATCTCGCCCGTCGTCTTCGGGAACCAGTCCGAGAGCAGGGCGACGATGGCCTTGCCTGCCGGCTCCGGGTCATCCAGCTTCCACTCCAGCGGGGAGCGCGAGTCCCACACGGCGGCCAGGTCGCTGAAGCCCGGGATGGACTTGGCGGCCATGGAGCCGAGCGGGCCCGCCGAGACCAGGTTGCTGCGGACGTCGTGCTCGCCCAGGTAACGCGCCATGTAGCGGTTCGTCGCCTCGAGAGCGGCCTTGGCCGGGCCCATCCAGTCGTACTGCGGCCACGCGAACTGCGCGTCGAAGGTGAGGCCGACGACGGAGCCGCCCTCGTTCATCAGCGGCAGCAGCGCCATCGTCAGCGACTTCAGGGAGAAGGCGGAGACGTGCATGGCGGTGGACACGGACTCGAACGGCGTGTTCAGGAAGTTGCCGCCGAGCGCGTCCTGCGGCGCGAAGCCGATGGAGTGCACGATGCCGTCGAGGCGGCCACCGAGCTGCTCGCGGACCTGGCCCTCCAGGCGGGCGAGGTGCTCGTCGTTCGAGACGTCGAGCTCCAGGACCTTGACCTTGTCGGGCTGCGGCAGCTTCTTGGCGATGCGCTCGGTGAGCGTCGGCCGCGGCCAGGCGGTGAGGATGATCTCCGCACCCTGCTCCTGGGCCAGCTTCGCGGTGTGGAAGGCGATGGAGGACTCCATCAGCACACCGGTGATGAGGATCTTCTTGCCCTCGAGAATTCCAGCCATGACAGTCAGTGACCCATTCCCAGTCCGCCGTCAACCGGGATGACGGCTCCAGTGATGTACGCGGCGTCGTCGGAGGTCAGGAACTTCACCACTCCGGCGATCTCCTCGACCTGCGCGTACCGGCCGAGCGGCACCTGCGACACGATGCCCTTGCGCTGCTCGTCGGTGAGCGCCTGGGTCATGTCGGTGTCGACAAAACCGGGGGCGACGACGTTGAAGGTGATGTTGCGCGACCCGAGCTCACGAGCGAGGGAGCGCGCGAAGCCGACCAGACCCGCCTTCGAAGCGGCGTAGTTCGCCTGCCCCGCCGAACCGAGCAGGCCGACCACGGAGGAGATCAGCACGACGCGGCCCTTCTTGGCGCGCAGCATGCCGCGGTTGGCACGCTTCACGACACGGAAGGTGCCCGTGAGGTTGGTGTCGAGGACGGACGTGAAGTCCTCCTCGGACATGCGCATGAGGAGCTGGTCCTTGGTGACGCCCGCGTTGGCGACCAGGACCTCGACGTTGCCGTGCTTCTCCTCGATCTCCTTGTAGGCGGCGTCCACCTGCTGGGAGTCCGTGATGTCGCAGTGGACGCCGAGGGCGCCGGCGTCGACGAGCTCCTTGGGGGGCTCTCCGGAGCGGTAGGTGAAGGCCACCTTGTCGCCCTGCTCCAGGTAGGCGCGGGCGATGGCGAGGCCGATGCCCCGGTTTCCCCCGGTGACGAGAACCGAGCGGCTCAACGGATCACCCTTTCGTTTCGGCGGTCAGGTACGTCTTGAACCTATCCGGCCCCGGCACCGGGTGCCGAATCCGGGGGCGACAGGGCGAGGGGGTGCTGTCTGTGGGGTTCCCACAGACAGCACGTGTCGTGGTTCACTCACACGCACTGTGCCGCGACAGAAGGGGAAGCCGCCCATGGCCCACGAGATCGATCAGTCGTTCCTCGCACTGCCCCTGAGGGCACTCGCCGACGCCGCCCTCGCGCGCGCACGCGCGCTGGGAGCGGACCACGCGGACTTCCGCCTCGAGCGCGTGCGCGGCGCTTCCGTGCGACTGCGGGACGCCAGGCCCTCGGGGTCCTCCGACAGTACGGACCTGGGCTATGCGGTACGCGTGGTGCACGGCGGGACCTGGGGGTTCGCCTCCGGTGTCGATCTGACGATGGGCGGCGCCGCGAAGGTGGCCTCGCAGGCCGTGGCGATGGCGAAGCTGAGCGCGCAGGTCATCAAGGCGGCTGGCTCCGACGAGCGCGTGGAGCTGGCCGATGAGCCGGTGCACGCGGACAAGACCTGGGTCTCCTCGTACGAGGTCGATCCCTTCACCGTTCCGGAGGAGGAGCGGGCCGGGCTGCTCGCCGACTGGAGCGCGCGGCTGCTCTCGGCGGACGGGGTATCCCACGTGGACGCCTCCTTGTACTGCGTCCACGAGAACAAGTTCTACGCGGACACGGCGGGGACCGTCACGACGCAGCAGCGCGTGCGGCTGCACCCGGAGCTGACGGCGGTCGCCGTGGACGACTCCAGTGGCGAGTTCGATTCGATGCGCACGATCGCGCCGCCGGTGGGGCGCGGCTGGGAGTACCTGACCGGGACCGGCTGGGACTGGGACGCCGAGCTCGCCGAGATCCCCGAGCTGCTCGCCGAGAAGATGCGCGCGCCGAGCGTCAAGGCGGGCACGTACGACCTGGTCGTGGATCCGTCCAACCTGTGGCTGACCATCCACGAGTCGATCGGGCACGCCACCGAGCTGGACCGCGCGCTCGGCTACGAGGCGGCGTACGCGGGCACCTCCTTCGCCACCTTCGACCAGCTCGGGAAGCTCAAGTACGGCTCCGAGATCATGAACGTGACGGGTGACCGGACGGCCGAGCACGGGCTCGCGACCATCGGCTACGACGACGAGGGCGTGGCGGGACAGTCCTGGGACCTGGTGAAGGACGGGACCCTCGCCGGCTATCAACTCGACCGCCGCATCGCCAGGTTGACCGGCTTCGAGCGCTCCAACGGGTGCGCCTACGCGGACTCCCCCGGGCACGTCCCCGTGCAGCGGATGGCGAATGTGTCGCTGCAACCGGATCCGGGCGGGCTCCCGACGGACGACCTGATCGCGGGGGTCGACCGGGGGCTCTACCTCGTGGGCGACCGGTCGTGGTCCATCGACATGCAGCGCTACAACTTCCAGTTCACGGCGCAGCGGGCGTACGCGATCCGGGGCGGGAAGCTCGCCGGGCAGGTGCGGGACTTCGCGTACCAGGCGACGACGACCGACTTCTGGGGCTCCATGGCGGCGGTCGGCGGCCCGCAGACGTACGTCCTCGGCGGCGCGTTCAACTGCGGCAAGGCCCAGCCGGGCCAGGTCGCCTCCGTCTCGCACGGCTGCCCGTCGGCCCTCTTCAAGGGCGTCAACATCCTCAACACGACGCAGGAGGCGGGTCGATGAGCCCTCGTACGAACAAGCCTTACGAGATCGTCGAGCGCGCCCTCGAGCTGTCGCGGGCCGACGGCTGCGTGGTCATCGCCGACGAGACGTCCACCGCCAATCTGCGCTGGGCGGGCAACGCCCTCACCACGAACGGCGTCACGCGCGGGCGCACCCTCACCGTCGTCGCGACGGTCGACGGCAAGGAGGGCACGGCGTCCGGCGTCGTGTCCCGGTCCGCCGTGACCGCGGACGACCTGGAGCCGCTGGTCCGCGCCGCCGAGGAGGCCGCCGCCAAGGCCGGGCCCGCCGAGGACGCGCAGCCGCTGATCGGCGACGTACCGCACTCCCCCGACTTCACGGACGCGCCCGCCGAGACGTCCTCGGCCGTCTTCACCGACTTCGCGCCGGCGCTCGGCGAGGCGTTCGCACGGGCCAAGGCGGGCGGCCGGGAGCTGTACGGGTTCGCCAATCACGAGCTGACCAGCAGCTACCTCGGTACGTCGGCGGGGCTGCGGCTGCGTCACGACCAGCCCAACGGGACCCTTGAACTGAACGCCAAGTCGCACGGCCGCAAGCGCTCGGCATGGGCGGGGCGCTCGACGCGGGACTTCAAGGACGTCGACCCGGCGGCCATGGACGCGGAGCTCGCCACCCGGCTCGGGTGGGCCCAGCGGCATATCGACCTGCCTGCCGGGCGCTACGAGACGTTGCTGCCGCCGACCGCCGTGGCGGACCTGCTGATCTACCAGATGTGGTCGTCGGGGGCGCGGGACGCGACCGAGGGCCGCACCGTGTTCTCCGAGCCGGGCGGCGGTACGCGGGTGGGCGAGCGGCTCAGCGAGCTGCCGCTGACCCTGCGCAGCGACCCCCGGGAGCCGGGGCTCGAATCGGCTCCGTTCGTCCTCGCGCACTCCTCCAGCGACGCGTCGTCGGTGTTCGACAACGGGCTGCCGGTCAGCGCCACCGACTGGATCTCCCGGGGAGAGCTCAAGCACCTGACCACGACCCGGCACAGCGCCGCGCTCACCGGGCACCCGGTCGCGCCCGCCATCGACAACCTGATCCTCGACGGCGGCGGCACGAAGTCCCTCGACGAGATGGTGGCCGACACCGGGCGCGGCCTGCTGCTCACCTGCCTCTGGTACATCCGCGAGGTCGACCCGGCGACGCTGCTGCTCACCGGGCTCACCCGCGACGGCGTGTACCTCGTGGAGAACGGCGAGGTCGTGGGCGAGGTGAACAACTTCCGGTTCAACGAGTCGCCGGTCGGGCTCCTGGGCCGGGCCACGGAGGCGGGGCGGACGGAAAAGACGCTGCCGAGGGAGTGGGGCGACTGGTTCACCAGGGCCGCGATGCCCGCGCTGCGGGTGCCGGACTTCAACATGAGCTCGGTCAGCCAGGGCGTCTGAGCCGGCGCCGGACAACTCGGTACGGCGTTGTCGGTGGGCGCCCATAGACTGGCAAGGTTCCAGCAGACCTGTTCAAGGAGAACCAGAACCGTGACCGACATCGTCGACGAGCTGAAGTGGCGTGGCCTGTGGGCCCAGTCCACTGACGAGGACGCACTGCGCAAGGCGCTCGCGGACGGTCCGGTCACGTTCTATTGCGGCTTCGACCCGACCGCGGCCTCCCTGCACGTCGGACACCTGGTGCAGGTCCTCACCATGCGCCGGCTCCAGCAGGCGGGCCTGCGCCCGCTCGCCCTGGTGGGCGGGGCCACGGGACAGATCGGCGACCCCCGCCCGACGGCGGAGCGCACGCTGAACGATCCGGAGACGATCAAGCTGTGGGTCTCCCGCCTGCGCTCGCAGATCGAGCCGTTCCTCGACTTCGAGGGCGAGAACGCGGCGACGATGGTGAACAACCTGGACTGGACCGCGGGCATGTCCGCGATCGAGTTCCTGCGCGACATCGGCAAGCACTTCCGGGTCAACAAGATGCTGACCAAGGACTCCGTGGCCCGCCGCCTGGAGTCCCAGGAGGGCATCAGCTACACGGAGTTCAGCTACCAGCTGCTGCAGGGCATGGACTTCCTCGAGCTGTACCGCCGCTACGGCTGCACGCTCCAGCAGGGCGGCTCCGACCAGTGGGGCAACCTCACGGCCGGGCTCGACCTGATCCACCGCCTGGAGCCGGACGCGGTGGCGCACTGCGTGGCGACGCCGCTGATGGTGAAGGCCGACGGCACCAAGTTCGGCAAGACCGAGGGCGGCGCCGTCTGGCTCGACCCGGAGATGACGACACCGTACGCGTTCTACCAGTTCTGGCTGAACGTGGACGACCGGGACATCTCGACGTACATGCGCATCCTGTCCTTCAAGTCCCGCGAGGAGCTCGAAGAGCTGGAGAAGCAGACGGAGGAGCGGCCGCAGGCCCGTGCCGCGCAGCGTGCACTCGCCGAGGAGCTGACGACGCTGGTGCACGGCGCCGACCAGACGGCCGCCGTGATCTCCGCGTCGAAGGCGCTGTTCGGTCAGGGCGACGGGAACCTGGCGGACCTGGACGAGGCGACGCTCGCCGCGGCCCTGTCCGAGCTGCCGAGGGCCGAGGTTGCCGAACTGGGCCCGGTCGTCGACCTGTTCGCCGAGGTCGGCCTCGTCGCCAGCAAGTCGGCCGCGCGCCGCACCGTGAAGGAGGGCGGCGCGTACGTGAACAACGTCAAGGTCGCCGCCGAGGACTTCGTGCCGGGCGCGGACGAGCTGCTGCACGGGCGGTGGCTGGTGCTGCGGCGCGGCAAGAAGAACCTCGCGGCCGTGGAGGTCAAGGGCGCCTAGCGCGACATGCGAGTGCCCCGCACCCCGAGAGGGGTGCGGGGCACTCGCGCGTCTACGCCCTGCTCTTGTTGCCGCGCAGCGCCACCCACAAGCGGTCGCCCACGCCGACCACGACCACCGCTCCGATCAGCTGCAGCAGATGGCGGATCCAGTCGATGCCCCGAGTGTCGTTGACGCCCATCCCTGTGGCCGCCCAGTTGCCCAGGACGCTGCCGATGATGCCGAAGACCACCGTCAGCCACAGCGGGATCTGCTGTTTGCCGGGCAGGATCGCCTTTGCGATCAGACCCAGCACCAGGCCCACGATGATCGCCCACAACCAGCTCATGTCGTCGCCTCCTCGCGCGGTGCGGGATGCCGAACGGCCACCCACGCGATCAGTGTCACCGCGTACGCCATACGGCGCATGTCGGACAGCTCCGTACGTGGTACTGCGCAGGCCACGCGCCCAGGACGGGCCCGCCCCCGGTCTCGTAGCCGACGCATACCGGGCGTACCGTGGACGCAGTCCGGTCCGGGGAGAGTCCGGCCAGCTGGCGGGTGGTGGAGTGTGATGCGGAAGCGCAAGGACAACGGTGGGGCCGAGGTTTTCCGGATCACGGGCGCCAGGCAGGGGCTCGCCGACGATGTCCGCGGCCGACAGCGCCGGTACATCATCTCGATGACCGTCCGCACCATTTCCGTCATCCTCACCGCAGTGCTGTGGAACGTGGAGCGGCACGTCGCCATCGTGACGCTGGTGCTCGGCGTACTCCTCCCCTACGTCGCCGTGGTCTTCGCCAACGCGGGCCGGGAGAACGCGCCCTCGCTCCCGTCGACCTTCGTGCCCGCGCCCTCGCGCCCCATGATCTCGCCGGTGCCGGCCGCCGACGCCGCGGAATCCGCGCCGGAGGACCGGGCCTGAGCGAGGGTCGCGCCGGGCGCACAACCGGTCGACAAAGCTCAAGAAAAGCTCAGATCAATCATGTTGTTCCGGTGCCGGGCGGCGGGTCCGCCGTGACATACTGCGTGAGCGCTCCGCATCCCCCGTCGGAGCGACGGACCGACGCCGGGCAGCTCCCCCCGTGGCTGCTCGGCGTCGCCATTTCCGGGGTCTTTCAAGGGCCTTTTCGGGGCGCCTTCCAGGGCGTTTAAGGTTGACGCGTGAACCTCGCGAACCTCTCAGGACCGTCGCCCGAAACTCCCCAGTGCTCGGCCAAGGGCTGTCGCGCCGACGCGGTGTGGGTGCTCGCGTGGAACAACCCGAAGCTGCACACGCCGGAGCGCCGCAAGACGTGGCTTGCGTGCGAGGAGCACCGCGAACACCTGGCCAAGTTCCTCGGCGTACGCGGCTTCCTGAAGGACGTCGTGACGCTGGCGGAGTGGGAGGACGCCCCCGGGACCGAGAACGGGACCGGGGCCGAAGGCTGAGGCCTCAGCCGCCGATCGCCGACATCGGGCGGTCCGGCTGCAGGAACGTCGGGTCGTCGAGACCCGAGCCCGCCTTCTTGCCCCACATCGCGGTCTTCCAGATGCCGGCCAGCTCCTCGTCCGGCATGTCGGAGCGCAGGGCCGCCCGCAGGTCCGTCTCCTCCGTGGCGAACAGGCACGTGCGGACCTGGCCGTCCGCCGTGAGCCGCGTGCGGTCGCAGGCCGAGCAGAACGGGCGGGTCACCGAGGCGATGACGCCGACGCGGTGCGGTCCGCCGTCCACGATCCAGCGCTCGGCCGGCGCGGAGCCCCGCTCACCGGCACCTTCCTCGGTGAGCTCGAAGCGCGTACGCAGCGAGGTGAGGATGTCGCCCGCGGTGATCATGCCCTCGCGCTTCCAGCCGTGCTGGGCGTCGAGCGGCATCTGCTCGATGAAGCGCAGCTCGTAGTCGTGCTCGACGGCCCAGGCGAGGAGGTCGGGGGCCTCGTCCTCGTTCAACCCCGGCATCAGGACGGAGTTGACCTTCACCGGGGTGAGGCCCGCGTCGCGCGCCGCTTCGAGGCCCTCGATGACGTCCTTGTGCCGGTTGCGCCGGGTCAGGGTCTTGAAGACGTCGGGGCGGAGCGTGTCCAGCGAGACATTGACCCGGTCGAGGCCCGCCTCCTTGAGCGCCTGCGCCGTGCGCTTCAGCCCGATCCCGTTCGTCGTCAGGGACATCTTCGGGCGGTGCTCCAGGGCCGCGACCCGCTCGACGATGCCGACGAGGCCGGGCCTGAGCAGGGGCTCGCCGCCGGTGAAGCGGACGTCGGTGATGCCGAGGTCGGTGACCGCGATGCGGATGAGGCGGACGATCTCGTCATCGGTCAGCAGGTCGGGCTTGGACAGCCACTGCAGGCCCTCCTCGGGCATGCAGTACGTGCACCGCAGATTGCACCGGTCGGTCAGCGAGACCCGCAGGTCGGTTGCCACTCGGCCGTATGTGTCGATGAGCACGTGGGCCCCCTCCCTCGGCGTGTACTTACCTACTGATCCCGAGCCTACGTGACAGGTATGACAGCGGCAGGCCTGCGAACAGACGAGTGTGCCGGGCTCCGCGTCGTAGGGATCTACGATGCGGGGCCCGGCACACTCGCGACGCGGCAGGTCAGTGCGCTCCGGTGCCCGTCAGGGAGCGGACCTCGAGCTCGGCGTACTTGCCCTTGTCGGCCTTCTCCTTGGCGACGTAGGTGCCGATGATGCCCAGCAGGAAGCCGACCGGGATCGAGATGATGCCGGGGTTCTCCAGCGGGAACCAGTGGAAGTCGATGCCCTTGAACATGGAGGTCTTCGGGTTGCCCGAGACGACGGGCGAGAAGAGGACCAGGAAGACCGCCGTGAACAGGCCGCCGTAGATCGACCACAGCGCGCCGTTGGTGTTGAACCGCTTCCAGAAGAGCGAGTACAGGATCGTCGGCAGGTTCGCGGAGGCGGCGACCGCGAAGGCCAGGGCGACGAGGCCCGCCACGTTCAGGTCGCGGGCGAGCGCGCCCAGGGCGATCGAGACGATGCCGATGAAGACGGTGGCCCAGCGGGCCGCCTTCATCTCCTCCTTCTCGGTCGCCTTCCCCTTCTTGATGACGTTCGCGTAGATGTCGTGCGCGAACGAGGAGGACGAGGCGAGGGTCAGGCCCGCGACGACCGCGAGGATCGTGGCGAAGGCGACCGCCGAGATCGAGGCGAGCAGGATCGCGCCCCAGCTGGAGTCGACGCCGCCCAGATGGAGCGCGAGCAGTGGCGCCGCCGTGTTGCCCGCCGGGTTGGAGGCGATGATCTCCTCCGGCTTGATGAGCGCGGCCGCGCCGAAGCCGAGCGCGATCGTCATCAGGTAGAAGGCGCCGATGATGCCGATGGCCCAGTTGACCGACTTACGGGCCGCCTTGGCGGTCGGCACCGTGTAGAAGCGGATCAGGATGTGCGGCAGGCCCGCCGTGCCGAGCACGAGCGCGATGCCCAGCGAGATGAAGTCGATCTTCGATGTGGAGGTGAGGCCGTACTTGAGGCCGGGCTCCAGGAACGCCGATCCCTTGCCGCTGGTCTCGGAGGCCGTGCCGAGCAGGTCCGAGACGTTGAAGTCGAACTTCAGGAGCACCAGGAAGGTGAGCAGCAGCGTGCCCGCGATCAGGAGCACCGCCTTGACCATCTGCACCCAGGTGGTGCCCTTCATGCCGCCGATGGTGACGTACACGATCATCAGGACGCCGACGAGCGCGACGATGCCGATCTTGCCCGCGTCCGAGGTGATGCCGAGCAGCAGCGAGACGAGGACGCCCGCGCCCGCCATCTGCGCGAGCAGGTAGAAGATCGAGACGACGATCGTCGAGGTGCCGGCCGCCGTGCGGACCGGGCGCTGGCGCATCCGGTAGGCGAGCACGTCGCCCATCGTGTAGCGGCCGGAGTTGCGCAGCGGCTCGGCGACCAGGAGGAGCGCGACGAGCCAGGCGACCAGGAAGCCGATCGAGTAGAGGAAGCCGTCGTAGCCGAAGAGGGCGATGGCGCCCGCGATGCCGAGGAACGACGCCGCGGACATGTAGTCGCCGGAGACCGCGAGTCCGTTCTGGAAAGCGGTGAACTGGCGGCCGCCCGCGTAGAAGTCGGACGCGCTCTTGGTCTGGCGGCCGGCCCAGACGGTGATGACGAGCGTCGCGAGGACGAACACGGCGAACAGGCTGATGATCAGCGGCCGGTGCTCGCTCGCCTCACCGGCGGCGAGTACGTGCAGTGCGGGGCTCATGCGCCGCCCTCCAGACGGGACTTGATGGCCTCGGCCTTGGGGTCGAGCTTCGCGGCGGAGTACCGCGAGTACCACCAGGCGATGAGGAACGTGGTGAGGAACTGGGCGAGCCCGAGGACGAGGGCGACGTTGATGTTGCCGAACAGCTTGGTGCCCATGAAGTCGCCCGCGTAGTTCGACAGCAGCACGTACACGAGGTACCAGGCGATGAAGGCGAAGGTCAGCGGGAAGGCGAACGAGCGGTGCGCGCGGCGCAGTTCACCGAACTCCGCGCCCTCCTGCACCTCGATGAACTTCTCGGTGGAGGGCAGCGCGGGCCCGTCGTGCGGGCTGCCCTGCTGCGGTGGTGGTGCGTCGGTGGACACGGACTCTCCTCGCGGTGGGGTGCTGTCTCTCTGAACTCGACGTGATCTGGATCACGCGGGCCGGGTCGCGATGGTAGAGCTCCCCGACCCCCTGCACAACGGCACGGGAGCCCGGTCGACGCGGTTCAACTCACCTTGTTTCTTTCGGAACTCGTTGATGACCTGCGGCGACCAGGGATACGTTCACACCGCACCACGCGTCATGTACCTGCCCGGAACCCACTCGTGTACCGGGCATTTCCATAAACGACGGATGATGTGGAGACCCCATGGCTCATCTGCCTTCCAGACGCCCGACCGCCGGACGCCCGGCGTCCCGGCGCCGCCTGGCCCTCGCCCTGCCGGTCGGTATCGCGCTGACGGCCTCCTTCGGCTTCCTGCCGTCCGCGGCGGCGGCCCCCGTCGCCGACTCGCCCTCGGTGACGGCCAGTTCGGCCTCCTCACTCGCATACGTGGTGAACACGCGCGGCACCGATGCCCGCACGATCTCCTCGGTGACCAAGGCGATATCCGCGGCGGACGGCTCCATAGTCGAGACGTACGCGAAGATCGGCGTCTTCGTCGTGCAGTCCTCGAACCCCGACTTCGGCAAGCGGATACGCGCGGCCAAGGGGGTGGCCACGGCGGGCGCGACCCGCACCGCACCGCTCAGCGCCGCCGGCACCACCGAAGAGGGCGCCGTCCAGAAGCTGTCGAAGGCGGACGCCAAGTCCGTTGCCGCGCAGGCCACTTCCGCCCAGGAGCCGCTCGAGGCCGACCAGTGGGACCTGCGGGCGATGGGCGCCGACAAGGCCGCGAAGATCAACCCGGGCAGCAAGAAGGTCACCGTCGGCGTCATCGACACCGGCGTGGACGACACCCACCCCGACCTCGCCCCGAACTTCTCCGCGTCGCAGTCCGCGAACTGTGTCGGCGGCAAGGCGGACACCTCGCCGGGCGCCTGGCGGCCCGCGAACCCGGACCACTACCACGGCACGCACGTCGCCGGTGAGATCGCCGCCGCGCGCAACGGGATCGGGGTCGCCGGTGTCGCGCCGGGCGTGAAGGTCGCGGGCATCAAGGTGGCGGACCCGGTCAGCGAGCTGTTCTACCCGGAGAGCGTGGTCTGCGCCTTCGTGTTCGCCGCCGACCACGGCATCGAGGTCACCAACAACAGCTATTACGTGGACCCTTGGCTCTACAACTGCATGGACGACCCGGACCAGCGGGCCATCGTCGACGCGGTGAACCGGGCCCAGCTGTACGCCCAGAAGAAGGGCACCCTGAACCTGGCGTCGGCGGGCAACTCCAACCACGACCTCGACTCCGACGCGATCGTGGACGACTCCAGCCCCGACGACTCGACGCCGGTGAACCGCACGATCGACCCGCACACCTGCTTCGACATCCCGACCCAGCTGCCGGGTGTCGTCACGGTGAGCGCGACGGGCGTGAACAAGGCCAAGTCGTACTACTCGACGTACGGGAACGGTGTCATCGACATCGCGGCGCCGGGCGGCGACAAGTACCAGATCCCGGCCGACACCCCGTCGAAGAACGGCCGCATCCTGTCCACGCTGCCGGGCAACCAGTACGGCTGGCTGCAGGGCACGTCGATGGCCTCGCCGCACGCCGCGGGCGTCGCCGCGCTCCTCAAGTCGACGCATCCGAAGGCCACTCCGGCGCAGCTCCAGTCCCTGATGAAGGCGCAGGCCGACAAGGAGGCGTGCCCGACCGCGTACGACGGTGACGGCGACGGCACCGTCGACGCGGTCTGCGAGGGCCCCGAGCGGCGCAACGGCTTCTACGGGTACGGGATCGTCGACGCGCTGAAGGCCGTCAAGTGACGTAATCCGTAAGGAACATGCGAGGCGGGCAGGGGGCGGGTGGCGCACGCCACCCGCCCCCTGTGTGTGCCGCCCGTGTGCCGGGGCCAGGTGCTGCGCGATAGTGCGGACATGACACATGCGCCCCATGTACCGGTCGACACCCGGGCCGCGTGGGCGGCGCTCGGCGGCGACCCCGCCCTGCTCGCCCGCATTTCGTACCGCACGCGCGCGGGTGCGCTGCCCGCCCGCCTCCCCGCCGTCGACCTGGCGAGATCCGTCGTCGCCTGCTGCTCACTGGCCGCCGCCGAACTGGCCGCCACGCGCGCGAGGCACTCCCTCGGCGCCATCCGGGTGCGGGTCGACGACGGCGCGGTGGCCACGGCGTTCACCAGCGAGCGGCATCTGCTGATCGACGGTCGCGCGCCGGTCAACTTCGCGCCACTGTCGCGCTTCTGGCGCATGCGGGACGGCTGGCTGCGCACGCACGCGAACTATCCGCACCACCGGGCGCGGCTGTGCGCGGCCCTCGGGGTCGGCACGGACGCGACCGTGGACGAGGTGGCGCCGCTGCTCGCCGAGCGCTCCGCGCTCGAGGTCGAGGAGACGGTCCACGCGGCCGGGGGCCTGGCCGTCGCGCTGCGCACGCCCGAGGAGTGGGCGGCGCATCCGCAGGGCGCTCAGGTGGCGGCCCGGCCGCTCCTGACGCTCGACCGGGTCGGCACGGCGCCGGACCGGACGCTGTCGCGCGGGGTGCTCTCGCCCGCGGCCGGGATCCGGGTACTCGACCTCACCCGCGTCATCGCGGGCCCTGTCGCCACGCGCACCCTGGCGCTGCTCGGCGCGGACGTGCTGCGGGTGGACGCGCCGCAGCTGCCCGAGGCGGCGGACGCGCACGCCGACACCGGCTTCGGCAAGCGCTCGACCCGGCTCGACCTGACGGACGGGGCGGACCGGCGCACGTTCGACGAGCTGCTCGCGGGCGCGGACGTCGTGGTCACGGGGTACCGGCCCGGCGCGCTCGACCGGTTCGGGCTCGCTCCGGAGGCGCTCGCCGAGCGGCGGCCGGGGCTCGTGGTGGCGTCCCTGTCGGCCTGGGGCGGGTACGGGCCGTGGAGCGGGCGGCGCGGCTTCGACAGCCTCGTCCAGGTGGCGGCGGGCATCGCGGCGACGGAGGGCTCCCCCGGGCGCCCCGGGGCGCTGCCCGCGCAGGCGCTCGATCACGGTACGGGCTATCTGCTCGCGGCGGCGGTGCTGCGCGCGCTCACCGAGCAGACGGCGCAGGGCGGTTCGCGGGTCGTGCGGCTGGCGCTCGCGCAGACGGCGGCCTGGCTCGTGCAGGGGGCGCGCCCGAGCGGGTACGGCGAGCGCGCGGAGCCGTACGAGGCGGACGATCCGGCCACCTGGCTGACCGAGGCGGACAGCCCGGTCGGACGCCTGCGGCACGCCCTGCCGCCCCTGTCGTTCGACGGTGGACCGGCCAACTGGGCGCGCCCTCCCGGGTGCTGGGGCACGGACGAGGCCGGGTGGCTGCCGGCGGGGTGAACCGCGGGGGCGCGAAATCGCGTCCTACGTAGCGGGGTGAACCGCCGGGCCGCCAAATCGTGTCCTACGTAGCGGGGTGAACCGCCGGGCCGCGAAATCGCGTCCTACGTAGACGTGAACCGACGCAGCGCAGCCCCGGACCCGGCCGCGACCCCGGCCGCACAGGGTGGGCCGGATTCGTATGCCCCACTTGTAGGTCTGCGCTTGCCGGGATCCGTGCCGCCTGGTGAAGATCCAGTGGTGAGTTCCATACCGCCGCCCACCGAGGCGCCCGTTTCCGTCGGGGCCGACGTCTCCCTGCGCAGACCCGGCGCGGGGCGCGCCGTCGCCGTGCTCGTACTCGTGGCCGTGGCCGCACTGATCCCGCTGTTCGGACCGCGTGCCGCGCTCGACGGCACCGGTGAGGCATCGGCGCCCGGCGTCGGCGTGATCGCGCTCCTGCGCACGGTCCTGTTCGCGGCGTTGTGCGTCCAGATGGGCGAGGTGTTCGCCGGGTTCCTCGCGCGCAGGGTGGCCCCGGACCGGGAGCCGCCCCGCACCTGGTCGGCGTACGCGCCGTGGGCGGGGTTCGCGGCAGCGCTCGGGCTCGCCTCCGTGGTGGCCTCCGGGAACCTGATCCCGCACAGCGTCGCGGCGCTGGACATCGGCGGCCTGGGCGGCACACGTGACGGCACGCTCGCGCTCGTGGAGGTCAACGGCTTTCTGCTCGCGGGCCTGTGCGCCCGCCGGCGGCGTCCCACGACGGCGCTCCTCCCGCTGGCCGCCGTGGCGGTCGCGGAGGCGCTGCGGGCGCACCCCGCGGCCGAGGACAGCGCGCTGGTCGGCTCGGGTCTCACCCTGGTCCATCTGATCTGCGCCGCCCTGTGGGTGGGCGGACTGCTGTACGTACTGCGCACGACGCACGCCTGGCGCACCACCGCCCCCGAGGCGGGCACGGCGCTGCTCGGCCTCTACGCGCGCGTGGCCGCGGTACTGCTCACGGCCATCACCGCGACGGGCGTGTGCAGCACGCTGCGCCGGATGCCGCCGAGCACGGTCCTCGACCAGCTGACGACGACGGCCTACGGGCGCGTGCTGCTCGCGAAGGTGCTCCTCGTCGCCGTCGTCGCGGGCCTCGCCCTGGCGGCGCGGCTGCGCCTGCGCCGCGCCCCCGACCGGACGAACGCCTACGCGCCCGCGCGTGCGGAAGTCGTGATCCTGGCGGTCGTGGTGGCGGTGTCGGCGGCGCTGACGGCGCTGCCGGTGCCGATCCGCTGGTGACATGACCTTTCCGCAGATGTGGCCTTCTTACCGACGTGGCCTTTCTACAGACGTGAATTCCTGAACAGCACGCCGCCCGCTCACGGCAGCAGTCGGTGACGGGCCGCGGCCGCCACGGCTCCCGCCCTGGTGCGCACCCCGAGCTTGGCGTAGACGCGGCCCAGGTGGGTCTTGACCGTGGCCTCGCTGAGGAACAGGGCACGGGCGATCTCCCGGTTCCCCAGGCCCTGGGCCAGCCGGGCCAGGACGTCACGTTCGCGTTCGGTCAGTGCGGGCCCGGGGGCGCGGAGCCGGGACACCACCCGGTCGGCGACCGCACCCGACAGGGCGGTGCGTCCGGCGGCGGCGTCGCGGATCGCCACGAACAGCCGGTCGGGGCGCTCGGCCTTGAGCAGGTAGCCGGTGGCGCCCGCGGCGACGGCTCGGGCGATGTCCGCGTCGGTGTCGAACATGGTGAGCACCAGCACGCGCGGGGCCTCCCCCGCGCCGGACGCGGTCAGCCTGCGGGTGGCCTCGACGCCGTCCATGCCGGTGCCCAGTTGCAGGTCCATGAGGACCACGTCGGGGCGCAGCGCCTCGGCCATCGCCAGGGCCCGCTCACCGCTGTCCGCCTCGCCGACCACCTCCATGCCGTCGGTGCTGGACAGCAGGGCGCGCAGCCCGGCGCGGACGACGGCGTGGTCGTCGCAGAGCAGGACCCGTACGGCGGCGCTCACGCCGTCCCCCTTACGTCGCCGTCCGCGGGCAGCGGCACGGACATCGTCACGACCGTCCCCTCGCCGGGCGTCGACTCCACGGCGAGCGTCCCGCCCGCCTGCCGCGCCCGGTTGCGCATGCCCGCGAGGCCGTGGCCGCGGGTGCCGGCGCCGCCGCGGCGGGGCGGCCGTGAGACGTCGAAGCCACGTCCGTCGTCGGCGATGTCCACGGTGATCCGGTCCTCCAGACAGGTCAGGGTGATGACGGCCCGCCGCGCCCCGGCGTGCTCCCGTACGTTGGCCAGCGCCTGCTGGGCCACCCGCAGCAGGGCGGTCTCCGCGGGGCCCGGCAGGGGTCCGGGGGTGCCGGGGACGCCTGGCTCGGCGTCGAGGCGGAACTCGACGACCGGCCCGGGCACACCGTCCGGTCCCGCCCCGTCGGCCGGGCGTCGGGGTTCCGCCAACTCGCGCAGGGCCTGGACGAGGGAGCTTCCGGCGAGGTCGAGCGGGGTGAGGTCCCGGACGAACCGGCGGACCTCGGCGAGCGCGCGGTCGGCGGTGCCCGCGGCGTCCTTCATGTGGGTGTGCGCGGTGTCCGGGTCGGTGTGCCAGTGGCGCTCGGCGGCCTGGAGCAGCATCCGCTGGCTGGACAGGCTCTGGGCGAGGATGTCGTGGATCTCCGCCGACAGGCGCTGCCGCTCCGCCAGGACGCCCGCGTGCCGTTCGGTGGCGGCGAGTTCGCCCCGCGTGCGTACCAGGTCGTCGATGAGCAGGCGCTGCCGGGCGGCCTGCCGCCGGGCGTCGACCAGGACGGCGGTGGCGACCGTGCCGAGGGCCACCGGGGCGAGCACCAGGTTGGGGTTGAACCCGCCGCTGGCCACCCGCAGTTCGGTGGCGACCACCAGCACGACGAGGACGGCGGCCAGCGGCACCGCGAGGCGGACGGGCAGCCGGTGCAGTCCGGTGAAGAGCAACGGCATGGTGCACCAGGTGGCGCTCGGTTCCACGGCGAGCAGCACCAGCCAGACGGCGAGGACGGCGCCCAGCCAGAGCAGATGCCGGGTGGTGGGCCGGCCGCCGTGCGCGGGCGCGGGCGCCCGGACCTGCCCGGCCGCGTAGAGCACCCCGAAGACGAGGAACAGGGCGAGCACCCAGCCCGTGCGCCCGGTGAGCGGTCCCTTGGTCAGCAGCCGGGCGACCCCGCCCACGAGGAGCAGGGCGAACGCCGTGTGCAGGGCCGCGGTCAGCCACCGCGGGCCGGGGTCCGGCCATATGTCCGGCCGTATGTCCGCTCGCTCCACCGTTTCCCCGTCGCCTCGCGCGCGTGCCGTCCGACCACTCATGTCCGCCCACGTATATCCGCACGTCCCGGCACGGACATCATCCGATCGGCTGACATCGGCACGGCCCGGCGGGACCCCCGGGTACAGCCGCACACCCGAAGAAGCAGGCCACAGGGGGCCGTGAGACTGCCGTGACACGGCCCCTACGGAGATCGAGTACCGCCATGCCGAAGAATCTCACCGCCAACCGCTCCGCCCTCTCCCACCGCGTCGGCTACGCGCTGCGCAACCCCGCGCGCGTACCCCGCCATCTGCGCCGCGCGGCCCGCGACGCCTGGCTGCGGCACCGCTCGCCCGACCACGTCGCCTACTACCGGGCGGTCATGCGCTCCGACACGCGCCGTGATCCCGACGCGGCGGTGGGCGGCCGCAGCCGGGAGCGCTGGCTGGCACTCGGGGCGATGCAGTTCGACTACCTGCTGGGGCACGGGCTGCGCCCGGAGCACCGGATGCTGGAGATCGGCTGCGGCAACCTGCGGGCGGGCCGGCGTTTCATCGAGTACCTCGACCCCGGCCACTACTACGGCGTCGACATCTCCCCCGACATCCTCTTCGCCGCACAGGACACGCTCCGGGACCAGGGGCTCCAGGACCGGCTGCCGACACTGACCCCGGTGCGCGATCTGACCCTGGGCTTCCTCCCCGAAGGCCACTTCGACGTGGTGCACGCGCACAGCGTGTTCTCGCACTCACCGCTGCCAGTGATCGAGGAGTGCTTCGCGCACATCGGTCGGCTCCTCGCGCCGGGCGGCTGGTTCGACTTCACCTTCGACCGCACCGAGGGCGAGGAACACCACGTGCTGCGCGAGGACTTCTACTACCGCACCGGGACGCTGACCGCGCTGGCCGCCGACCACGGTCTCTCGGCGCGCTTCATGGACGACTGGGAGGAGCTGAAGCACGGCCAGTCCAAGATCCGCGTCACCGTCCCGTCGTCGTAACACCTGTAGGTGCGGCCCTAGTTGGTGACCATCACCTTGAGGGCGGTGCGCTCGTCCATCGCCTTGTAGCCACCGGGCACGCCCTCGATGTCGACCGTCATGTCGAAGACGGGCGACGGGTCGATGGTCCCGTCCAGGACGTCGGGCAGCAGGTCGGGGATGTACGTGCGGACGGGGGCGACGCCGCCGCGCAGCGCGATGTTGTGGTCGAACATGACGCGCAGGTCGACTCCGCCGCTGCTGCCGTGCGGGACGCCGACGAAGCCGATGGCGCCGCCGTCGCGGGTGATGTTCACGGCGGTGTTCATGGACTGCTCGGTGCCGACCGCTTCGATCACGGAGTGCGCGCCCTGGCCGCCGGTGAGTTCGCGGACCGCCGCGACCGCCGCCTCGCCGCGCTCCGCGACGACGTCCGTGGCGCCGAAGCTCCGTGCGATGTCCGTACGCACCTGGTGGCGGCCGAGCGCGATGATCCGCTCGGCGCCGAGCCGGTGGGCCGCGAGGACCCCGCACAGGCCCACGGCGCCGTCCCCGACGACGGCGACGGTCGCGCCCTTGCGCACGCCCGCGCCGAGCGCCGCGTGGTGGCCGGTGCCCAGCACGTCGGACAGCGTCAGGAGGGCGGTCAGCAGACGGTCGTCGGATGCGGCGTCGGAGGGCAGCGCGACGAGCGTGCCGTCGGCGAACGGGACGCGCACGGCCTCGCCCTGGCCTCCGTCGTACCCGACCGCGCCCCAGAACCCGCCGTGCTCGCACGACGTGGTCAGGCCCTCGCGGCAGTAGTCGCACACCCCGTCCGACCACATGAAGGGCGCGACGACCAGGTCTCCGCGCTTGAAGACGGACACCTCGGAGCCGGTCTCCTCGACGACGCCGAGGAACTCGTGCCCGATGCGCTGCCCGGGCTGCCGCGCGGCCTCGCCCCGGTAGGCCCAGAGGTCGCTGCCGCAGATGCAGGCGCGCAGGACCCGCACCACGGCGTCCGTGGGCAGCATGACGACGGCGTCCGGAACGTCCTCCACGCGCATGTCGTACGGGGCGTGGATGGTGGTGGCGCGCATGGCGTGTTCCTTCGTGCGGGTCCCGCGATCGATGCAGGTCAGTGAGCGACGCGCCGCGTTCCGACGCGCCTTTCACGGTACGCCGAAGGGACCGCGGCCCGCTCCCCGAGCACGCCACGGGCGAGCAGGTACTGCGCCGCTGCGTAGGTGGCCATGACCCAGAAGTCGGGGCGCGGCAGGGCGGGCCAGTCGGCGATGCCCGTGGCGATGAGCGAGTCCGAGAGCAGGAACAGCGCGCCGCCGACGCCCGCCGCCGCCCCGAGCCGGGAGGACGCGAACGCCATACAGGTCAGCAGCACGCTGTACGCGGCGACTGGCACGCGCATGTCCGCCGGCAGATCGGGCCACAGGGCGGCCACCGTCACGACGAGCGCGACGCCGTAGGCGGCGCCGAGCAGCGCACCACGCGCGCGTACCGTCCCCTGCCGCTTGAACAGCACCAGATAGCAGACGTGCCCGACGGCGAAGGCGCCCATCCCGGCGAGGAACACGGTGTCCTGGTCGAACAGCAGCAGCACGTCGCCGCACCACCCCAGCAGCAGGGCGGCACACAGCAGCCGGGGGCCGCGCCGCGCGACCACGTAGGCCGCGAGCAGCGGCATGAGCAGGGGCTTGAGGACGACGTGCGCGCCCTCCGCGCCCGCGAGCAGCGCGACGAGGTCGGCGGCGCACGCCACGAAGAACGCGGCGCGCCACACCGGTGCGGCAGGCCTCACGCGGCGCCCTCGGTGACCTTCTGCGGGGCGTTCGTGGCGCCGACGGGCTCCGGCTTCCACCCCGGCCCCCGGAAGACCCTCCCGGCCCGCTCACGCCAATTGGTCGCGGCCCTCAAGTCCTTGGCGATGGCCGCGTACTCGTGGGTGGCGACGCGCAGCGGGTTGTACGTGCTGATGTTCTTGGTGAGCCCGAACTCGGGGCGCTCGACCTCCGCCACCCACGACCCGAAGAGCCGGTCCCAGACGATGAGGATCCCGCCGAAGTTGCGGTCCAGGTAGCCGCCTTGGGAGGCGTGGTGGACGCGGTGGTGGGAGGGCGTGTTGAAGACGAACTCGAAGGGTCGCCACATCTTGTCGATGCGCTCGGTGTGGATCCAGAACTGGTACACGAGGTTGACCGAGGAGCAGAACGCGAGCGCCGCGGGGTGCACGCCGAGCGCGATGAGCGGCAGGTAGAACGGCCACACGGTCAGGCTCGTCCAGGGCTGCCGCAGCGCCGTGGTGAGGTTGAACCTGCGGCTGGAGTGGTGCACCACATGGCACGCCCACAGGATGCGGATCACGTGGTGTCCGCGGTGCGACCAGTAGTAGAAGAAGTCCTGGCCGAGCAGCATCAGCGGGATCGTCCACCACAGGACGGGCACGCGCAGGGGGGTCAGTTCGTAGACCGCCGTGTAGATGGCGACGATCGGGATCTTCCACAGGAAGTCGAAGACCAGGCTTCCGAGCCCCATGGTGACGCTGGTCGCCGCGTCCTTGGTCTCGTAGCCGGCGGCGTCCTCGTCGGGGTGGATCCGGACGCTGACGATCTCCACGATCGTGAGCAGCACGAAGGCGGGGATCGACCACAGCACGGCGTCGGGCAGGTTCGGGGTCGGCATGCGTGCACCGTAAGGGCGTGAAAGGCGCCCCGGCTAGAGGTAGTTACTGACAAGTATTACCTCTGGTAAGGGGTCAAACTCCGGCGGCACCCAACAAAGAACCCGCCGCATACGTGACGGCCATCGCGAGCGCTCCCCCGCCCACGTTGCGCCACACCGCGGGCCGCACCGCCGCACTGCCCATCCGTGCGCTGCTGTAGCCGGTGAGGGCGAGCGCGACGAGGACGGAGCCGACCGTGACGGGCAGCCGCCACGCGGAGGGCGGCAGGACGATGGCGAGCAGCGGCAGCAGCGCGCCCGCCGTGAAGGCGAGGAAGCTGGCCCACGCGGCGTGCCACGGGTTGGTGAGGTCGTCGGGGTCGATGCCGAGTTCCACGCGCGCGTGGGCGCGCAGCGCGTCCCGTTCGGTGAGCTGCTCGGCGGCCTCGCGGGCCACCTCCCGGCTGAGCCCGCGCTCCTCCAACAGGTCGGTGAGCTCCTCCAGTTCGGCGGCAGGCTGCTCCTTCAGCTCGCGCTTCTCCATGGCGATGGCGGCCTTCTCGGAGTCGCGCTGCGTGGACACGGAGACGTACTCGCCGGCGGCCATGGACATCGATCCGGCGAGCAGCCCGGCGAGCCCGGCGGTGAGCAGCGTGGAGCGGTCGTCGGTGGCTCCGGCGACGCCGACGACGAGCCCCGCGGTGGAGACCACGCCGTCGTTGGCGCCGAGCACGGCGGCGCGCAGCCAGTTCAGCCGCGAGCCGAGCGCGCCGCCGTGGGACTCGTCATGGGTGGGTGCACTCCCGTTGGGTTCTGTCACGGGGTGAGCATGCCACCCGGCGGTGTCACCACACGCGTACCGACGCCCCCGGTGCGAACACCGGGCTCGTCGCGTCCGCGGGCGGCTCCTTGAGCGGTTCGTCGATCTCCGCGACCGTGGGGCCCACGCGGGCCGCGATGGGGTCGAGGAGACCGAGGTCGAACCCGTAGACACGGGCCGCGTTGCCGCCGACCATCGCGGCGATCTCGTCCTTCGGGAGCCCCGCGTAGGCGATGCGCAGGCCCTCGCGCGTGTACGGGTGCGTGCCCTCGTCGTGCGGGTAGTCGCTGCCCCACATGATCTTGTCGAGGCCGATCCGGTCCCGCAGGGGCACTTCGTGGGGCCGCATGAAACTCGCGCCTACGTAGCAGTTCTCGCGCCACACAGTAGAGGGGCGCTCCCCCATCGAGTCGGCGAGCCCGACACCGAACTTGGCCTCTGCCGTGTTGGCCTTCGTGGCCGCCCTGACCAGGCGCGCGTGGTAGTAGTCCAGCATGTCCAGGACGCCGGGGATCCAGCCCGAGCCCTGCTCCGTGAGGACGAGCCGCAGGTCGGGGTGCTTACGGAAGGCGCCGCCGAAGACGAGGTGCCACAGGGCGCGGTGCGAGAACCACGTCGTCTCGACCATGAAGACCGCGCGGGCGGCCGGTTCCTCGCCGAGCGGCGGGGACGCCGAACCCGCGTGGTGGTTGACCGGGACGCCGAGCTCGGCGCAGGTGCGCCAGATCGGATCGTACGTCGCCGAGTAGAGCTCCGGGAGGCCCGAGCCCGGCGGCGTACCGGGCAGCAACAGGCCGCCCTTCAGGCCCGCTTCGGCCGCCCAGCGGATCTCCTTGACGGCCTCGTCGACGTCGTTGAGGAGGATCTGGAAGACGCCCGCCCTGCGGCCGGGGGCGGCGGCGCAGAAGTCCGCCAGCCACCGATTGTGGGCACGCAGGCCCGCCCAGCGCTGCTCGAACTCCTCCCGCGTGGGCGCCGGCGCCATCAGCGAGGCCGACGGGAAGAACGGCGGGATGGTGTTCGGGAAGACGACCTCGGCGACGATGCCGTCCCGCTCCAGCTCCTCGACACGCCTCTCGGAGTTCCAGTTCCGGTCTGCGGTGTCGGCGAGCAGATCCTCGTACGGGTTCACGTAGCCGGCCGCCCACGCGTCGAACGCGTCGTGGTGCCGCGCCTCCAAGTACGGCTTGTAGTCGAGGAGATCGGCGCCCGCGTGGCAGTCCGCGGAGATGACGGTGTACCGGTCGTCGGAAGCGGGCGTAGGGCTCATGGGGTCACCCCGATGTTCGGGAAGTCGTTCTCGGTCAGCCAGTGCCTGCCCACCTCGCGCGAGCGCGCCCAGGACGCCTCCACGGCGCTCTGGTCGGCGTCCTGGCCGAGGTCGGCCGGGGTAGGGCCGATGCGGGCCGCGAGCGGCGCCAGCTTCGCGGTGTCGAAGCCGAACACCTCGGCGGCGGACAGGCCGAGCATCCGCCGGGTCTCTGAGACCGGGATGTCGTGGAAGGTCTTTTGCAACCACGCGCGCGTGTCGGGCCAGGTCCCTTCGGGGTGCGGGAAGTCGCTGCCCCACAGGATGTTGTCGACGCCGATCTCGTAGCGCTGGGCGAGTTCGCGGCGCTTGGTGTTGGTGGCGCAGACGAAGACCTGCCGGTCCAGATACTCCGCCGGGGAGCGCTTCAGCTCGGCGAACGGGGACAGCTTCTTGCCGCCGTGCGCGCCCAGGTAGAGGCGGTCCATGAACCACAGCAGGTTCGGCAGCCACCAGCAGCCGGACTCGGCGACACCGAACTTCAGCCCCGGATGCCGCTCGAAGGCGCCCGACCAGAGAAGGAACCACAGGGGGCGCGCGGGCCACCACGTCACTTCGCTTACGTAGATGCCGAGATGGTCGCCGTACTCGTGCCGCGGCGCCGCCCCCGAGTGCGTCACCACCGGCATCTCGCACTCGGCCGCCGCCGCCCACACGGGGTCGTAGCGGCGCGCGTGGTACGGGTCCTGGTCGACCCACATGGAGGGGATCATCAGGGCGCCGAGCCCCGACTCCTTGGCGCGGTGGATCTCGGCGACGACCTTGTCCGGATCGGCGGTGACGGGCAACAGGGCGACGCCGCAGTGCCGTTCGGGGTTCTGCCCGACGAACTCGGCGAGCCAGCGGTTGTGGGCCTGCGCGCCCGCCATGCCGAGTTCGGGGTCCTGGTCGCCGGAGAGGCCGAGGCCGACGCCGAAGGGCGCCGCCGTCTGGCTGTCCACGGCGTCCGCGTCGGGGAAGACGACCTCGGCGGCCACCCCGTCGCCGTCGAGCTCCTTGAGGCGCTGCGCGGAGTCCCAGCCGCCGCGCAGGCCCTCCTCGTTGTCCTCGAACCACTTGGCAGCGAACGCGTCGTTGCGGATGCCAAGCCGGGTCGCCTCCTCGCGGCGCTTGTCCCGCTCGCCGAGGAACTCGTCGAAGTCGCGGTGGAAACGGCTGTCCAGGTAGGGCCGGTACTCCTCGGTGGGCAGCCCGGCGTGGCAGTCGGAGGAGATGATCAGGTACGGGTCTTGGTCGGTCATCACACGTCCCCTCGTGCTCAGTCGAGAATGAAGCTCTCCAGGTACGCCGGGTTCGCCCGGTCCAGCATCGACCGCGACCGCCCCCGGATCTGCTTGTCGCTGTGCTCGCTCTCGGGAAGCAGCCAGAACCGGTCCGCCGCGATGCCCTCGGCGACGAAGTCGGCGACCTCCTCCACGGGCGTGAACTCGACCTCGTTCCCGGCCTCCTTCATGGCGGCCTCCCACTGGTCGAGGCTGCGGTACGGCGTCTTACGTGGACGCTCCTTCGCGAACCGGTCGGGCCGGTTGCGGTGCGACTCCCACAGGCCCGTGCGCAACATGTGGGGACCGGGGAACAGCACGGACGCGCCCACGCGCGCGTGCTCCGCCTTCAGGTGCGCGTACAGCGACTCCGTCATGGTCACGACGGCCGCCTTCGTCACCGCGTACACGGACGCCGTCGGCAGCGGCGCGATGCCGCCGTCCCCGGAGGACGTGTTGACGATGTGGCCGGGCTCGCCGCCCTCGATCATGCGCGGCACGAAGGCCTGGATGCCGTGGAAGACACCCCACACGTTGACGTTGAACGCCCACTTCCAGTCGTTCGGTTCGTGCTGCCACATGCGGCCCTCGGCGCCCGAGCCGACGCCCGCGTTGTTGCACAGCACATGGCAGGCGCCGAACGTCGCGTACGTGTCCGCGGCCAGGTCCATGACCTGCTCGCGCTCGCCGACGTCGACCACGCGCGCGTGCACGGTCGCGCCTGCACGGCGCAGGCCCTCGGCGGCGCTCTCCAGGGCGCCCTTCTCGACGTCGGCGAGGACCACCTTCAGGCCGTCCGCCGCGAACCGCCGCGCCATGGCGAGCCCGATGCCACTCGCCGCGCCCGTGACGACGGCGACCTGTCCTGCGCGGAGCTCCATGTCAGGCGCTCCCCTCGGGCGGGCCGTCGTGGATCTGCTGCGGGTCGTCGTAGCGCTGGTGGATGTACGGGAGCAGGGCCTCGGCGCTGACCCGCTCGACGACCTTGCCCTTCTGATCGGTGGTCTTCTCGCCGATGGTGATCTCCACCAGGGACCGCACCGGAAGGTCGGCGATCGGGTCGTACATGGACTCCCGCAGGACGACGTCCCCGGTGATCCGCTCCAGCTTCCTGACCTTCTCGTTGCGCAGGCAGTGCACGAGGACCGGCTCCGCGTCGAAGCCCGAACCGTCCACTCCTGGAAGGAACTTGAAGTAGAAGTCCGTCTTCTGTGACGGCTCGGGCAGCGGCAGGCTCTCGCTCACCGCGCCGCGCACCTCCACGAACGCGATGCCGTGCCGCGCGAGCGCCGCCTTCACGACGAGCCCGTCGCGCTCCACCGTGACCTCGCCGAGCTTCTTCGGTTCGCCGAAGACCTCGCGGCCGCCGATCAGCGCCCGCTCGTGCGTCATCGGCATGACGAGCGGATACCAGCCCTGCACTCCCCCGTGCTCGGCGGCGACGGCCACCGAGCCCGCGCCGAGCGGATAGCCCGGCAGGTCGACCTTGCTGATGTTGGCCCGCACCAGGGGCCGGCCCGTGGGCTTCAGCGGCGGCGGCAGCACCGCGGCCACCGCGTCCGGATCGGATTCCCACACGGCCACCACACCGGTGGACCAGATGTCGGGAAGCTTGCTGCTCGCCGAGCGCGAAGCGGCGATCTCCGCCTCACTGCGCGCTCCGTACCGTACGCGTGCCATGTCGTACCACCCTTCGTACGAGACGTGCCGGGGGTCGTTCGGTCGTTCGCGAGGCGCCTGTAACACAGTTACACCGGAGGCGATGAAGGGTAAAGACACATGCACCGGCCGGTCGATGACACGGCAGATTGCGGGAGACGGGGAGGGCGAGGCATGACGGCACGCGCACCGCTCACCCGCGAGGAGGTCGTCGCGGTCGCCGCCGATCTCGTCAAGCAGCACGGCCCGCAGGCGCTCACCATGCGCAAGCTCGCGGCCGAACTGGGCACGGCCGTCACGTCGATCTACTGGCACGTCGGCAACCGCGAGTCCCTGCTCGACGCCCTCGTGGAGCGGACCGTCGCCGACCTCGGCGGCTTCCGGCCCCGTGGGGCCACGCCACAGGACCGCGTCCTCTCCGTCGCCCGCACGCTGCGCCGCCGGCTGCGCGCCCACCCGCATCTGATCGCGATGGTCCATGAACGGGGCCTCACCGAGCGGATGTTCCTGCCCGCACAGCAGGCGCTGGTCCACGAGGTGCACGCCGCGGGACTGCGCGGGACGCCCGCCGCCGAGGCCGTGCGCGCGGTCCTCTTCCAGGTCGTCGGCCACGTCCTCGTCGAGCGCAACCGGGAGCGCGCCCCGGCGCAGCACCCGCGCGAGGAGGAACTCTGGGGCGCGGGCACGGCGGAGGAGGACCGGGTGCTGGCCCGCGCGCTCGCCGCGCCCGCCGACCCGGAGCGGATCTTCACAACTTCGGTACGCGCCCTGGTGAAGTCGCTCCTGGACCCGCCCACTTGAGCCGTGGCGTGATCCGCGACACGGCTCGCGGGGCAGGCGGCGACCGGAGTGTCAGTCACGGCCCGTATCCTCTGGGACCATGCTCGAAGACCATCCGACCGCAGCGTCCGCAGCCTCCTGGCCGGCCGCGTATCCGCAGGGATACGCGGTCGTCGACGTGGAGACCACCGGCCTGTCCCGGGACGACCGGATCATCTCCGCCGCCGTCTACCGCCTGGACGCGCGGGGCGATGTCGAGGACCACTGGTACACGCTGGTCAACCCGCAGCGCGACCCGGGACCCGTGTGGATCCACGGCCTGACGACGGACGTGCTGACGTCCGCCCCGCTGTTCGCGGACATCGCCGAGGAGTTCGCCGCGCGCCTCGCGGACCGCGTCCTGGTCGCGCACAACGCGGTCTTCGACTGGTCGATGATCGCCCGCGAGTACGCGCGTGCGGAGCGCACCGCCCCGGTCCGCCAGCGCCTGTGCACCATCGCGCTCTCCAAGGAGCTGGGCCTGCCGCTGCCCAACCACAAGCTGGAGTCCCTCGCGGCGCACTTCGGCGTCGTACAGGAGCACGCGCACAACGCGCTGGACGACGCGCGCGTGCTCGCGGAGGCGTTCCGCCCGAGCCTGCGCACGGCCGCGGCGGACAATGTGCGGCTGCCGCTGCTCGAATGCCGCCCGCTCACCGAGTGGTCGGAGGGGTCGGTGCCGCGTCAGCCCGGGTCCTCCTCCTACCGGGGAGGCGGCGGGGGCACCTGGCGCGCCTCGCGCAAGCGCCCCGCCTGCCCGTACCCGAACCCGGGCCGCTACGAGCCGGGCAAGCCGCTCAAGCAGGGGATGCGGGTGGCGTTCTCCGGGGACACATCGGTCGACCGTGAGCTCCTGGAGGACCGGGCCGTCGACGCGGGCCTCCATGTGGCGACGAGCCTGTCCCGGCTCACCAGCCTCCTGGTGACCAATGACCCGGACTCGTACACCTCGAAGGTCGTGAAGGCGAAGCAGTTCGGGACGCCGGTCATGGACGAGGCGGCGTTCGGACAGCTGTTGCAGGACGTGGCGCCGGCCGACGGCTCGTAGGCCGCACGCGTGGGGCCACGCGTGTAGGCCACTCGCACAGGCCACCGGTCCTGGCAGACGGGTGAACGCGGGGCGACTCGCCCCGTCACCGCTCGCCCGGCGCCGCTCCGGACACCCACCCTGTGGCGCATGGCACGTTGTGAAGTCTGCGGAAACGACTACGGCATGTCCTTCGAGGTCCATGCCCAGGGAGCGGTCCACGTCTTCGACTGCTTCTCCTGCGCCATTCACCGCATGGCGCCGATCTGCGAGCACTGCCGGTGCCGCATCATCGGGCAGGGCGTCGAGGTCGACGGGCACTGGTTCTGCGGGGCGCACTGCTCCCGCGCGGAGGGGAAGGTGGGCATCGTCGACAACGTCTGAACCCTTCGGCACACGCCCGCCACAATCGGGCGCACCCCACTGAAAGCACCCCATGCCCGCCGCTGTACGGTCATGGGGTGTACCGCTTCCTGTTGACCCGGCAGTGGGTGATCCTCACCCTGGTCGCTCTCGTCCTCATCCCCACGATGATCCGGCTGGGCATCTGGCAGATGGACCGCTACCACGAGCGCGATGCCAGGAACCAGCTGGTCACGGACGCGCTCAGCGCGAAGCCCGTACCCGTGGAGGACCTTGCGTCCCCCGGCCACGTCGTCAACAGCCACGAGCGGTACCGCTCGGTGACCGCGAAGGGCCGCTTCGACACCGACGACGAGGTCGTGGTGCGGCGCCGCGTCAACTCCAACGAAGAGGTCGGCTACCACGTCCTGACCCCGTTCGTCCTGAAGGACGGCAAGGTCCTGCTGGTCAACCGCGGCTGGATCCCGGCGAACGGGGCGCAGACCTCCTTCCCGAAGGTCCCCGCCCCGCCGCGCGGCGAGACCACCGTCACCGGCCGTCTGATGCCCAATGAGACGACCGAGGCCAGCGGCATCAAGGACATCAAGGACCTGCCCGACCGGCAGGTCATGCTGATCAACAGCAAGCAGGAGGCCGAGCGCCTCGGCAGAACGGTGCTCGGCGGCTACGTCGCCCAGACCGCGCCCGAATCGAAGAGCGGAACCCCTGAGCTGGTCGGAGCCCCCGGCAAGGAGGACTCCGCGCTGAACTACGCGTACGCCATCCAGTGGTGGCTGTTCGCCGCCGCGGTGCCCGTGGGCTGGGTGGTGCTGGTGCGGCGCGAGCTGCGGGAGCGGCGCCGCAAGGAAGAGACGGCCACGTCCGAGGACGAGACACCGGCCGCCGTCGCCTGACCGAGCGCCTCACGGGTCCCACCCGAAAAGCGACCCACCCGAAATGTGATGCAACCCCGGGCCGATGACGGGGAACCCATGGCGTGTGCGCCCACATATCGAGGATTACGCCCTCATCGGTGACCACCAGACCGCCGCCCTCGTCGGCAGGGACGGGTCGATCGACTGGCTGTGCCTGCCCCACTTCGACTCCCCCGCCTGTTTCGCCGCGCTGCTCGGCAGCGAGGAGAACGGCCACTGGCGGCTCGCGCCCAAAGGGGCCGAACACTGCACCACGCGCGCGTACCGCCCCGGCTCCCTCGTGCTCGACACCGAGTGGGAGACGCCGGACGGCAGCGTTCGCGTCACCGACTTCATGCCGCAGCGCGACGAGGCCCCGGACGTCGTCCGCATCGTCGAGGGGCTCAGCGGACGCGTCACCCTGCGCGGCACGCTGCGCCTGCGCTTCGACTACGGCTCCGTCGTGCCGTGGATGCGGCGCTGCGACGGGCACCGGGTCGCCGTCGCGGGCCCGGACTCGGCATGGCTGCGCAGCGAACCGGGCGTCCACACGTGGGGCGAGGACTTCGGTACCCACTCGGAGTTCACGGTCGAGGCCGGCGAGACCGTCGCCTTCGTCCTGACCTGGCACCCCTCGCACGAGCAGCGTCCGGAGCTGATCGACCCGCACGAGTCGCTGCGGCACAGCCTGGAGGACTGGCAGGCGTGGGCGGACCGCTGCCGCTACGAAGGTCCGCACCGGGAGGCCGTGCTCCGCTCCCTCCTCACGCTGAAGGCCCTCATCTTCGCGCCGACCGGCGGCATCGTGGCCGCCCCCACCTCCTCGCTGCCCGAGGAGATCGGCGGCGTACGGAACTGGGACTACCGGTACTGCTGGCTGCGCGATTCGACCCTGACGCTCGGCGCGCTGCTCTCGGCCGGCTATCTCGACGAGGCCGAGGCCTGGCGCGACTGGCTGCTGCGGGCCGCCGCGGGCGACCCGGCCGACCTGCAGATCATGTACGGGCTCGCGGGCGAACGGCGCCTGCCCGAGCAGGAGCTCGGCTGGCTGAGCGGCTACCGCGACTCCCGCCCCGTGCGCGCGGGCAACGACGCCGCGCACCAGCTCCAGCTGGACGTGTACGGCGAGGTCGTCGACTCCCTCGCGCTCGCCCGCCGCGAGGGCCTTCAGGCCGGCTCGCACGCCTGGCGGCTGCAGTTGGCGCTGCTCGACTTCCTGGAGGAGGCGTGGCGCGAGCCCGACGAAGGGCTGTGGGAGGTGCGCGGTCCGCGCCGGCACTTCGTGCACTCCAAGGTCATGGTGTGGGTCGCCGCCGACCGCACCGTGCGCGCCATGGAGGACGACCCGAGCCTGCCCGGCGACATCGACCGGCTGCGCAAGCTGCGCGACGCCGTCCACCGTGAGGTGTGCGAGCGCGGCTACGACGCGGAGCGCGGCACGTTCACCCAGTTCTACGGCTCGTCCGAACTGGACGCCGCGCTGCTGCTCATCCCGCGCGTGGGCTTTCTGCCGCCGGACGACCCGCGGGTGCGCGGCACGGTCGACGCGGTGCGCGACGAGCTGTCGTACGACGGTCTCGTGCACCGCTACAGCGCGGACGAGTCCGTCGTCGACGGGCTTCCGGGCCAGGAGGGCGCCTTCCTGGTCTGCTCGTTCTGGCTGGCGGACGCGCTGCACATGACGGGGCGCACGAAGGAGGCGCGCGAGCTGTTCGAACGGCTCGTGGCGCTCCGCAACGACGTGGGGCTGCTCGCCGAGGAGTACGACCCCGTGGCCGGCCGGCAGCTCGGCAATTTTCCGCAGGCGTTCAGCCATATCGGCCTCGTGGGCACGGCGCTGACCCTGTTCGGCACGGCGGGCGAGGGAGAGGGAGGATAGGGCCATGGATCTTGGACTGAAGAACCGTGTGTACGTAGTCACCGGCGCGACGCGGGGCCTCGGCAACGCGGCCGCGCGCGAGCTGGTCGCCGACGGCGCCAAGGTCGTCATCAGCGGGCGCGACGACCAGAAGGCCAAGGAGGCGGCGGCCGAGCTCGGGCCGAACGCGTACGGCGTCGCCGCCGACAACGCCGACCCGGACGTCGCCGAGCGGCTCATCGGGGCGGCCCGCGAGCAGTTCGGCGGCTTCGACGGGATTCTGGTGAGCGTCGGCGGGCCCGCGCCCGGCTTCGTCGCCGACAACACGGACGAGCAGTGGACGGCCGCGTTCGAGTCCGTGTTCCTCGGGGCGGTGCGGCTCGCGCGGGCGGCCGCGGCACAGTTGGACGAGGGCGGGGTCATCGGCTTCGTGCTGTCCGGCTCCGTGCACGAGCCGATCCCCGGGCTGACCATCTCGAACGGACTGCGTCCCGGGCTGGCCGGTTTCGCCAAGTCCCTCGCGAACGAGCTGGGGCCGCGGGGCATTCGGGTCGTGGGGCTGCTGCCCGCGCGTATCGACACGGACCGGGTGCGCGAGCTGGACGGTCTCGCGGCGGACCCGGAGGCGGCGCGGACGGCGCAGGAGTCCCGCATCCCGCTGCGGCGGTACGGAACTCCGGAGGAGTTCGGACGGGCGGCGGCGTTCTTCCTGTCACCCGCCGCGTCGTACCTCACCGGTGTGATGCTGCCGGTGGACGGCGGCTTCCGGCACGGGTTCTGACATCTGAAAGAAGAAATCGAGCCCGTCCGGCGATCGCCGGACGGGCTCGAAATGTGCTCGCGTTCACATGCTGAGCGGGCTCAACTCACCCGTTCCGCACGGTGCTTGACCGCCCTCAGCCGGACCTCCGTCGGGAGTTCCTCCAGGCCCGCCGACTCCCTCGCCTGCCTCAGGGAGTCCTGGCTCAGCAGCCGCAGCGCCTCGCCCGGGACCGCGTGCGGCTCCAGGGTGAGGGTCGCGCGGGCCTGCGGAGTGGAGCGGCGGCCGGTCAGCCGCACGCCGGCCCGGTCGACCCCGTCCAGGGACTCCGCGCCGCTCGCGAGGACGTTCTCCAGGGCCCGGCCCCGCAGCAGCGCTCCCTCGCCGTCGCCGCTGTCGACCAGCACCTCGGCGAGCCTGCGGCTGCGCAGTTGGGCCACCAGCCACCACAGGGCGAGCAGGACGACGACGGCGAGCACGGCGATCACCGTCGGCCAGAACCAGCCCTCGTCGTGCCAGCGCGCCCGGTCGGCATCGCTGACCAGCACGTCGTCCGGGCCGTCGTGGATCCACCACGACGGCGCCTTCACCCCGAGCCCGACGGCGAGCACCGAGCCGCCGCCGACCACGAGGACGAGCCCGAGCACCCCCAGCACGATCCGGTTGACGGTCCTGAGCACGCCGCTCACCCCTTCTTCCCCGGCCGTGCGACATGCACGGAGAGGCCGGGGGCCTTGCCGAGCCCGAGCTGCTTGATCCCGTCACCGAGTGTGGCGTCCAAGTCGGCCCGTACGTCGTCGAGTTCACGGAAGTGCGAGAGCGCCCGCACATCCACCTTGCGGCGCTTCATCCGGACCCGGGCGGACTGCACGCCCGACACCTCCATGGCCCGGTCGCGCAGCACCATCGCGGCGGCGTCGCGGTGCAGCACCGCACGGACCTCCGGATGGGTGTGGCGCATCGGCAGCAGGGCCCGCAGTCCCGGCGTCACCGCGAGCACGAACAGCCACAGGCCGAGCGCGGCCGCGACGCCCGCACCGATGAGGACGGCGGTGTCGTCGAGGGTCCGCGTGGAGAGCTCGTCGGCGAGCGTCCGCCGCCACTGCATGGACGCGTGCCCCGCCCGCACGGCGGCCACGTCGTAGAGCAGCAGTCCCGCGGCGGCCAGGATCACCAGGGCCACGAGCGCCGCGGGGACGCGCCGCCCCGACCAGAAACGGCTCGCCTTCTGTTCGCCCTCCAGCGTGGGATGCGGCTCGTACGAAGCGGCGGACGCCGACTGGTCGAGCTCGCTCTCCTCCCGCTCGACCACCGGAATCGGCCGGGTGGGTTCGCTCATCGGATCCTCCCCCGGTCCGTCCCACGGGTGTGCGCCGAGTGCAGCCGCTCGACCTGGACGGCCACCTCGGGCACTTCCATTCCCGCCAACTCCCTTACCCGCTGGGACACTTGACGACGCACGGCACCGCACTGGCGGCCGATGTCCGTCGGATACTCCAGCTCAAGGCTGATCCGGACCCGCGCGCTGTCCTGCCGCACGGTGACCGTGGCGCCCGGCGCCGCCCCGTCCTCGGGGATCCGGTCGAGTGCCTCTCGTGCCGCGTGCGCGGCGATCTTCGCGACGACCCGGTCGGCGATCCGGGTCGCGCCGCGCTCGGCCGGCGCGACCTGTGCCGCCATCGGTCACCCCCGCCGATCGCCGCGCGAACGGAAGAACTCGCCGACTTCCAGGTCCCCTTCCAGGAACCGGCCCGCGACGAAACCGATGGCGCCGAGCGCCGCCACCAGCAGGAAGGCCCCGAAGCCGCCGAAGTATCCGGCGAATCCGAGGGCCATGCCGGCGATCATGCCGACCACGGCCAGATTCATCGTGCGCTCCTCCTAGGGAAGCCCGTAGCTACGCCCGCAGATCTCATTGGAGCCGTGACTCCGGCTCTTCGTCCTCCTCGTCCGGCAGCTTCACGTCGCTGACGGCGATGTTGACCTCGACGACCTCGAGCCCGGTCATGCGCTCGACGGCCGTGATCACGTTCTCCCGTACGTCGCGCGCGGTGTCCGCGATCGACACGCCGTACTCGACGACGATCTCCAGATCGAGCGCCGTCTGCACCTCGCCGACCTCGGCCTTCACGCCGCGCGACACGGACTTGGTGCCGCCGGGCACCCGGTCGCGCACCGCGCCGAACGTGCGGGAGATGCCGCTGCCCATGGCGTGGACTCCGTCGACGTCGCGCGCCGCGAGGCCCGCGATCTTCTCGACGACGCCGTCGGCGATGGTGGTCCGTCCCCTGCTTGCGGGGTCGCCGCTGCCCCGCTTGGTCACATTGGTCCTGGCTGCGGTCGAACCGGGCGTCTCGCCCGGCTTCTGCGCGGTGTCACTCATCGGGCCGTCCCCTCGGTGAGGTGGGATCTCGGTGGGGTGCTGCTTTCTTTTGCCCACATTAAGTGCGCTTACGCGAAGGCGCGCCCGCTATGGGGCAGCCTGGGGCAATGACGGCTGATCGATGGACACAGGCAGTGCGTACGCAGCTGGGGCTCGGCAGGCTGTTGCCGCTCGGCGGGCCCGGTGACGGTGCGTGGATCACGGAGCCGGCGGCGACACAGGCGCTGCGTCGTGCGGTTCAAGGGGTGCGCGGCGTACGTCTCGGCGCACTGCGTCTCGGTCTCGCCGACCCCGACGCGGCGGAGGAGCCCGCGGTGCCGGCCCCGCCGAGCGCGCTGCCGCCTGGACCCTTGCGGCTCACGGCGGACTGCGCGGCGACGGCCGAGGAACCGCTGCCGGTTGCCGCCGATCGGCTGAGGGAGGCGCTCGCGGGGGCGGCGGATCGGGTCGGCCTGGTGGTGGCGGAGGTCGACCTCCAGGTCACGGCGCTGCTCGATGAGGCCGATCAGGTGGCGGACGCGGAGCCCGGTTCCGCCGATGAGCCGGAGGCGGAGCCGGCGCCCGCCCCGAAGCCGGGCGGTTCCGGGGACGTGGACCGGGTGGCGGAGGCGGTGCTCGGGGTGCCGGGGGTGACGCGGCTGACCGGGGCGCTCGGTGGGCTCGGGCGCGCGGTCCACATCGAGGACCACTCCGGCGAGGCGGCCCTCCCCCGGCGCCATGTACGCGTGGAGTTGGGGGTGGCCGCGGACACCCGCGCCATCGAGGTGACCGGGGCTGTCCGGGCGGCCGTGGCCAGGGCGCTGCCGAACAGTCCGACCGTTGCGGTGCTGGTCACGGAGCTCACGACGTAGATCGCCCCCGCCGCCCCTTCCCGTCCCGATCCCTGGGGGCTGCGCCCCCAGACCCCCCTGTCCTCAAACGCCGGACGGGCTGAGAGGCGCCGGGCGGGCTGAAGTGGCGTCAGTAGACGTCGCGCGGGCTGAAGTGGCTCTCAGTCGCCGAGGCCCGCCAGGTCGCGCAGGCGGCGGCCCTGGGCCGCGCGCTCCGCGGTGCGCTGGTCGTCGAGGGTGCGGTCGGACGCTCCCTGGAGCAGTGCCTTCGTCTCGATCACGGCGTCGCGGGGCGCGGCGACGAGGGCCGCGACCAGGTCCTGCGTCGCGTCCGCGAGCTCGCCCGCGGGGACGGACACGTTGGCCAGGCCGCTGCGGACGGCCTCGTCGGCGTGGACGTAGCGGCCGGTGACGCAGATTTCGAGGGCGCGCGCGTAGCCGACCAGCGAGACGAGCGGATGCGTGCCCGTCAGGTCCGGCACCAGGCCGAGGCTGGTCTCGCGCATGGAGAACTGCACGTCGTCGGCGACGACGCGCAGATCGCAGGAGAGGGCGAGCTGGAACCCGGCCCCGATGGCATGCCCCTGCACCGCGGCGACCGACAGGATGTCGCTGCGCCGCAGCCAGGTGAACGCGTCCTGGTACTCGGCGATCGTCGCGTCGAGGACGTCGTCGCCGCCGCGCGCCAGGTCGAGGAAGGACGGCTCACCGTCGAAGCCCTCGGGCGTGAAGGCCCGACGGTCGAGGCCCGCGGAGAAGGACTTGCCCTCACCGCGCACCACGACGACCCGCACGGACCCCGGCAGGGCACGCCCGGCCTCGCCCAACGCCCGCCACAGAGCGGGACTCTGGACGTTGCGCTTGTCCGGGTTGGTCAGGCTGACCGTGGCGATCGCATCGTCGACGGTGAGCCGGACGCCGTCCTTGTCGAGCAGCGGTGCGGGCAGGTTCATCTGGACCTCCGGGTCTGCGCAGCCGTACGGCACGTAGTCGTACGAGACGTAAGTGACTGCACAGTAACCACCCGGCCGGACAGCGGACCGACCGGGTGGTCAGTTGGAGCCAGTGAGCAGAACGAGCCCTGCGAAGGTCAGGCCGACGCGGCCTTGTTCTTGCCTCGCGTGGCCCCGCCGCGACCCCGCAGCGTGACCCCGGATTCGCTCAGCATCCGGTGCACAAAGCCATACGAGCGACCGGTCTCCTCGGCCAATGCCCGAATGCTCGCACCGGAGTCGTACTTCTTCTTCAGGTCTGCCGCGAGCTTGTCGCGCGCGGCGCCGGTTACCCGGCTGCCCTTCTTCAGAGTCTCGGCCACCCGTGCCTCCTCGTGGGAAGTGCGCTCTGGATTTCCCATGATCACCCCTTGCGGGCTTCCTGGCCACCCATTCGGCAAGGTCCATAGACCCTCAATTCCGGGTGCGACGGGGATCCACACGAGTGGAATCGGGAATTCCGGCGGGTTTTCGCGGCCCCGGAAAACGCCTGCGCGACAGAACTGGCAGGTCAGCCACGGCCCAGGCGCCGCAAGGGCGCCATGCACGACGAGGCGCCGAATTCCGTGCACGACACACCTGGGTACGAGGAGATCTCACCCAGATGATGGATCACGGATCGGCCGAATGATCCAGACGGAGTGGATCATTCAATGGATCAACCGGTGCCCACCGAGTGGATCACTCGGTGGGCACCGAGTTGATCATGCGAGGGCCACGAGATCCGCGTACGTCTGGCCCCACAGGTCCTCGATTCCGTCCGGAAGCAGAATGATCCGCTCCGGCTGCAGGGCCTCGACGGCGCCCTCGTCGTGCGTGACGAGGACGACGGCGCCCTTGTAGGTGCGCAGCGCGCCGAGGATCTCCTCGCGGCTGGCCGGGTCGAGGTTGTTCGTGGGCTCGTCGAGGAGCAGCACGTTCGCGGACGACACGACGAGCGTGGCGAGCGCGAGACGGGTCTTCTCGCCGCCCGAGAGGACCCCGGCCGGCTTGTCGACGTCGTCGCCGGAGAACAGGAACGAGCCGAGCGTCTTGCGCACCTGGATCAGGTCCAGGTCGGGGGCCGCGGAGCGCATGTTCTCCAGGACCGTGCGCTCCGGGTCGAGGGTCTCGTGCTCCTGCGCGTAGTAGCCGAGCTTGAGGCCGTGGCCCTCGATGACCTGTCCCGTGTCGGGCTTCTCCGCGCCGCCGAGGAGCTTGAGCAGGGTCGTCTTGCCCGCGCCGTTGAGGCCGAGGATGACGACGCGCGAGCCCTTGTCGATGGCCAGGTCGACGTCCGTGAAGATCTCCAGGGAGCCGTACGACTTCGACAGGCCCTCGGCCATGAGCGGCGTCTTGCCGCACGGCGAGGGTTCGGGGAAGCGCAGCTTGGCGACCTTGTCGGACTGGCGGACCTCTTCGAGGCCCGCGAGGAGCTTGTCGGCGCGCTTGGCCATGTTCTGCGCGGCGACGGTCTTGGTCGCCTTGGCGCGCATCTTGTCGGCCTGCGCGTTCAGCGTCGCGGCCTTCTTCTCGGCGTTCTGCCGCTCGCGCTTGCGGCGCTTCTCGTCGTCCTCGCGCTGCTGCTGGTAGAGCTTCCAGCCCATGTTGTAGACGTCGATCTGGGAGCGGTTGGCGTCCAGGTAGAAGACCTTGTTGACGACCGTCTCCATGAGTTCGACGTCGTGGGAGATGACGATGAAGCCGCCGCTGTACGTCTTGAGGTAGTCGCGCAGCCAGGCGATCGAGTCCGCGTCCAGGTGGTTCGTGGGCTCGTCGAGGAGCAGGGTGTCCGCGTCCGAGAAGAGGATGCGGGCCAGTTCGATACGGCGGCGCTGACCGCCGGAGAGCGTGTGCAGGGGCTGGCCGAGCACACGGTCCGGGAGGTTCAGGGCGGCGGCGATGGTGGCGGCCTCGGCCTCGGCGGCGTATCCGCCCTTGGTGAGGAACTCCGTCTCCTGGCGCTCGTACTGCCGCAGGGCCTTGGCCTGCGTGGCGCCCGAGCCGTTCGCGATGCGCTGCTCGTTCTCGCGCATCTTGCGGATCAGGGTGTCCAGACCGCGGGCGGAGAGGATCCGGTCACGGGCCAGCACGTCGAGGTCGCCGGTGCGCGGGTCCTGCGGGAGGTAGCCGACCTCGCCGGAGCGGCTGATGGTGCCGCCGGCCGGGATGCCCTCGCCGGCCAGGCACTTCGTGAGGGTCGTCTTGCCCGCTCCGTTGCGGCCGACCAGGCCGATGCGGTCGCCCTTGGCGATACGGAAATTGGCGTTCTCGATGAGCATGCGCGCGCCCGCGCGCAGTTCGATGCCGGATGCGGTGATCAAGGGAGGTACTCCAGGACAGGATTAACGGCTGGTTGACAGGGCGGGGGCCAATCAGCGCCGCTAATGCACCCAGAGAAGAAACGTCATACGAACCAGTTTACCGGTGCCGTGCAAGCGCTTTTCCCAGGTGTGCGCGTCCCCCGTTCGGCCCTCGGATCAGGACCCGCTGACCAGGGACGTAACAGGATGAGGGGGTCGGTGACCGGCGAGAAGGCGGTGCGCATGCAGTTCGACGACGACGCGCGTCTGGACACATCGGAGGTCCAGGACGTGCGCGGCAGCCGGCTTCCGGGCGGCAGGGCCACCATGGGCGGCGGCCTCGTCGGCGTGATCGCGCTCGTCCTCGGGCTGCTCTTCGGCACGGACCAGTTCGGGCTCTCGGACGGGACCACCGGCGCCCCGGCCGTGCAGATGTCCAGCGAGGCGCAGGTCCAGGAGCAGTGCCGGACGGGTTCGGACGCGAACAGCAGGCAGGACTGCCGGACGGTCGCCGTGGTCAACAGCGTGCAGGACTTCTGGGGCTCGGAGTTCGGGCGCAGGGGCGCCACGTACACGCCCGCGTCGACGGTGTTCTTCACCAACCAGGTCGCCACCGCGTGCGGCTCCGCGACCTCGTCGGTCGGGCCCTTCTACTGCCCCGGCGACCGGCGGGTCTATCTCGACCTCGGCTTCTTCGACGAGCTGCGTACGAAGTTCGGTTCGACCGGCGGGCCCTTCGCGCAGGCGTACGTCGTGGCGCACGAGTACGGGCACCACGTGCAGAACCTGATGGGCACGCTGACCCGCGCCCAGGACGGGCGCACGGGCGAGAACAGCAACGCGGTGAAGGTCGAGCTCCAGGCCGACTGCTACGGCGGCGTCTGGGCGCGGCACGCGACGAAGACGCCCACCGAGTCCACGGGCCGGCCGCTGATCACGAGCCTCACCGACGCGGACATCCGCGACGGCCTGGACGCGGCCGCCGCGGTCGGCGACGACCGGATCCAGGAGCGGTACCAGGGCCGGGTGACGCCCGAGACGTGGACGCACGGCTCCGCGCAGCAGCGCCAGCAGTGGTTCTACCGGGGCTTCGAGAGCGGCGACATGGCCCAGTGCGACACCTTCCGGTGAGACCGGGCCGCCGAGGCCGCTGACGTCCTACGCGCCGCCGGTGTGCACCTGGAAGGCCGCCCTGCGGACCGCCTTCGCGAGGGCCGGGTCGGGGTGCGCGGCGGCGAGCGCGACGAGCACCTGCACCGTGCGCGGGTGCCCGACGGCGCGCACCTCCTCGATCAGCGCGGGCACCGTCGGCTGCACCGCGGCCTCCAAGTGCCGTACGAGGAGCGGGGCTTCGCCGTGGTCGGCGACGGCTGCGGCGGTGTCCACCCACAGCCAGGTCGCCTCCTCGCGGCTGAGCACCGTGTGCACGTCCTCGGGGTCGGCGCCCTCGTACTCGGCGAGCCACAGCAGGACGTAGGGCCGCAGGTGCGGGTCGTCGGCGGCGCGACGGACCTCGGGCTCGGCGGGGGCGCCGACGACGCGCAGCGCCTCGAAGGCGAGGCCCCGCAGCAGGGCGTCCTCGCCGCGGGCGGCGTCGAGGAGGTCGGTGACGGCGGTGCCGATGTCGCGGGCGGCGAGCCAGGCCCGGTACTCGTCGCGCGCCGCCTTCGGGCGCAGCCGCGCGCAGCCGCGCAGCATGTCCTCGGCGGACACCTCGATGTTGCCCGCCGGGGACTGGGCGGCGACGCAGATCTGCTCCAGCTTGACCCACACCGCCCAGCTGCCCAGCGGGGTGAGGGTGGCGTGCCCGTCGTCGTACGTGAGCGCGCCCACGGCGGCGAGGCCGCGCAGGGACCAGTCGAGCAGCGGGCGCAGCGGGGTGTCCTGCGGTGGCGTCGGTTCCGGCTGGGGCCCGTAGGGGATCTCGCAGCGTTCCGTGCGCAGTTCCGTGACGCGCTGGTCGAGGAGGTCCAGGAGCTGGGTCGCGGCGACCCGGTCCGCCATCAGCTGCAGGAAGCTCAGCAGCTGCGGCATCGCCTCGACGACCTCGGCCACCGCGGCGGGGCCGACCTCCTCGGGCGCCGGGTGGACCAGCGACCAGGCGTCGAACAGGGCGACCCAGCCGCGCAGCACGGCGGTGTCGTCGCGGTCCCAGGCGCGCAGCCGCCAGCCGGGCCTGGCGCTGGCTCCGTGCACCTCGACGAGTCCGGCGAGGCGGGCGGTGTCCCAGTCCGCGCGGACCTGATCGACCGTCAGTCCGAGCTCCTCCGCGGCGCGCAGGGCGGTCGCGTCGGAGAGGGTGCCCTTGCCGTCGCGGGCGGCCATGTTGTTGCCGGGGCCGATCCTGGTGTCCGCCCAGCGGGCCACGCGGACGGCCGCGGCGAGGTCGCGGCGCGCCGCGCGGGCGAGCTCCGCGGGCGGTGGGGTGCCCTCCGGTGGGCGGGGTGCGGGACGGCGTGCGGCGACCGGCCGCGGGGTCGGGGCGGCCAGGGGCTGGCGGCGCGGGCTGACGAGTCGGAGCCGGGAGTCGCGCGGGGTACGGGACGTCACGAAGGGCAGTCTCTCGGTTGACCCTGCCAATTCCCAAACGGGCGCCCTGTGGAGCCGCCGCCGAGCCGCGCGCGGACGCCCCCAGGAGCCGCCCGTAGAGCTGCTACATCAAGGGCGTCAGGAACCTTCTCAGCGCTTCCTCGTAGCCCTTCGCGTCCGCGTTCCACATCGCGTTGTGCGGGGCCTCGTCCACCTCGTGGAGGGTGACCAGGTCCGGGCGGCGGTCCGCCAGGCGGCGGGAGAGCGCCCACGGGGACACCTCGTCGCCGGGGCCGTGGATCAGGAGCGTGGGGACCTTCAGGGCGCGCGGGTCCGCGACCTCCGCGAGGCGGTCGCCGCTCAGGCCCGTGCGGCCCTGCGCGGCGCGGACCGCGAGCGGGAGCAGCGGGCCCGGGGTGCGGCGGGCGCGGGCCAGGGCGCGCAGCGTCGCCTCCCAGCTGAGTACCGGCGAGTCCAGGACGAGGCCCTTGACGCGGTCGCGCAGCGCCGAGTGGGCCGCCGCGTGCAGGGCCATCGCGGCGCCCGTCGACCAGCCGAGCACGATGACGTCCCGGGCGCCGTAGCGCACGGCGTAGCGGATCGCCGCGTCCAGGTCGCGCCACTCCGTCTCGCCGAGGTGGCCGAGGCCGTCCGGGGAGCGGGGCGCGCCGAGGTCGCCGCGGTAGGCGAGGTCGAGCACCGGGAACTGGTGGCGGTGCAGGAACTCCATGAGGTTCATGGGGTGTTCGCGGGTGGTGCCGAGGCCGTGCACGGTGATCACCCACGTGTCCCGGGTGCCGGGCACGAACCAGGCGGGCAGCGCGCCGAGTTCGCCGGGCACGTCGACGTCGGCGTGGTCGAGACCGAGGGCGGCCTTGGGGTCGCCGATGTGCACCTGGGGCGTGAGCCAGGCCTTGGCGCCGGGCTCCAGGGTGCCGTGGGTGACCCGCTCCAGGCGGCGTACGACGGTGTCGGCGGAGGTCGTGGCCGATTCGACGACCGGACCGACCACCGCGTGGTAGCCGTCACCCTGCAACCCGTACCTGCCGGGGCGCAGCGAGGCCAGGTCGCGGGTCAGGGTGACCTGGCCCGCGGCGGTGGCGTGCACGGTGAGTCGCGGTTCGGTGGGCAGCGGGCGGCCCGCGGGCGCCTTGAGCGCTGCGTCGCTGGCCAGACGGCCCGCGGCGATCGCGGCGGCCGAGGCCCCTAGGACGGCGGTGACGGCAGCGGCCGTCGCTTTGGCGGTGCGCACCCGTCCAGTGTCCTGGCCCGCGCCCGCCCCGGCCAGTGGGGCGACGGCTACGGGTGACGCGAACGGCGCGGACCGGTCATCGCGCGCCCTGCTGCCCGTACCCGCTCAGCCGCTCCCCCACCTCGCGCAGCTGCTCCTCGGTCAGCAGCGACGGGGTCAGGCCGGGGACGGAGTGGGCGGTGAGCCACAGGCGGCACATCCACTCAAGCTGGGCGGTGCGGTCGTAGGCAGCGGCGAGGGTGTCTCCGTATGTGAGGGCGCCGTGGTTCTGGAGTAGGCAACCTGTGCGCCCGGCGAGCGCGCGCAGCATGTTCTCGGCCAACTCCTGTGTTCCGTACGTGGCATAGGGGGCGACACGGACGGGGCCGCCGAGCGCCGCCGTCATGTAGTGCACGGGCGGGAGCTCGGCCACGAGCGTGGAGACCGCGGTGGCGTGCACGGCGTGGGTGTGCACGACGGCGCGGGCGTCGGTGTGCCGGTAGACGGCGAGGTGCATGGGGAGCTCGCTGGTCGGCTTCAGGGTGCCGGCCCGCCGTTCGCCGTCGAGGCCGAAGGCGAGGAGCTCGTCCGGGCGGAGATCCTCGTACGGGACGCCGGTCGGGGTGACGAGAACCGTGTCGCCCACGCGTACCGAGACATTGCCCGAGGTCCCGACGACCAGGCCGTCGGCCACCGTCCGACGGGCCGTCAGCACCAGTTCCTGCCATGCCTCGTCGAGTTCCTGAAGCTGTGTCATGGCGCGCATCCTGCCAGCCGCCCGGCGCGGCGGCCGGAGCGGATGAACGCGGAGCCCGACCCTCCGGAATACCCCATATGGGGATTGATCACCCTCCCATGTTATTTGGCCGACCTTGACCGGGTAATTGATGATCTCTCGCTACTCTCTGGGAGTTCCCTGGGGATTTGTCATGCACGTCGTCACTTTCGGGGGTAACCATGGCTCGCAGCCGCACAGCGTCCCGGCGTCGCCACCGCGCCGCCGCGCTCACGTCCGTCGCCGCACTGACCATCGGCGCCACCCTGCTCGCGGAGCTTCCGGCCCAGGGCGCGGGCAAGCCGCGCGGGCACGACGTCTCGTCGCACCAGAAGAACGTGAACTGGCAGAAGGCGAAGAACAAGGGCGCCCGGTTCGTCTACGTCAAGGCGACCGAGTCGACGAACTACCGAAGCCCCTACTTCTCCCGGCAGTACAAGGGCGCCCGCAACGCGGGCATCATCCGCGGCGCCTACCACTTCGCGCTGCCGCAGAAGTCCTCGGGCAAGGCGCAGGCCTCGTACTTCGTGCGCAACGGCGGGGCCTGGCGGCGCGACGGCTGGACGCTGCCGCCCGCGCTCGACATCGAGTACAACCCGTACGGCAAGGGCAAGCACCCCTGCTACGGGCTGCGGAAGTCGACGCTGGTGTCCTGGATCAGCTCCTTCAGCAACGAGGTCGTCCGCAGGACCGGGCGCCGTCCGGTCATCTACACCAACGCGCGATGGTGGAAGCAGTGCACCGGCAACAGCGGGGCCTTCGCCGCCAACCACGCGTTGTGGCTCGCCCGGTACGACGAGCGCGCCGGCGCACTTCCGGCAGGCTGGAACTACTGGACGTTCTGGCAGTACGCCGACAGCGGCCGGCTGCCGGGTGATCAGAATCTCTTCAACGGCTCGATGGCCCAGCTCAAGCGGTTCGCGAGGGGGTAGTCGAAAGGCCTGGCCGAAGGTCCCCGGAGCCCCTGGTTCCGGGGCCGTGGCGTCCTCGAACCGGAACGGGCGGCGCCGCCTCGCGACAAGCCGAACAAGGCCCCTCCGGATCGGGTCACCGGGGCGCCCGGCCCAGTTCATCTTCCGTTCACCCGGGCTCTTTACGTTCCAAAGAACCACTGACGTCCAACCGAAGCCTGGGTAAATGGAACACATCACGCTGCTCCTAGCGATCGTGATCGTTACCGCGCTGGTCTTTGATTTCACCAACGGTTTCCACGACACCGCCAACGCGATGGCGACGACCATCTCGACAGGCGCTCTCAAGCCGAAGACGGCGGTGGCCATGTCCGCCGTGCTGAACCTCGTCGGAGCGTTCCTCTCCGTCGAAGTCGCGAAGACGATCTCCGGCGGCATCATCAACGAGGACGGCCTCAAGACAGAGGTCATCTTCGCGGCGCTGGTAGGCGCCATCCTCTGGAATCTGCTGACCTGGCTGCTCGGCCTGCCGTCCAGCTCCTCGCACGCCCTGTTCGGTGGCCTCATCGGCGCCGCGGTCATGTCGATGGGCTGGTCCTCGGTCAACGGCGGCACGGTCGTCACCAAGGTGCTGCTGCCCGCGGTGGCCGCGCCGCTCGTCGCCGGCATCGCCTCGATGCTGGCCACCCGCCTCACGTACCGCATCAGCAAGAAGACGGACCAGAAGGCGACCGCCAAGGGCTACCGCGCCGGGCAGATCGCCTCCGCCGGTCTCGTCTCCCTCGCGCACGGCACGAACGACGCGCAGAAGACGATGGGCATCATCACCCTCGCCCTGATCACCGGCGGTGTCCTCGGGCACGACGCGGACCCGCCGCTGTGGGTCATCGTCTCGGCCGGTCTGGCGATCGCGCTCGGCACCTACCTGGGCGGCTGGCGCATCATCCGCACCATGGGCAAGGGCCTCACCGAGCTCGCGCCGCAGCAGGGCTTCGCTGCGCAGACCAGTGCGGCGACCGCGATCCTCGCCTCCTCGCACCTGGGCTTCTCCCTCTCCACCACGCAGGTCTGCTCCGGCGGTGTGATGGGCGCCGGCCTCGGCCGCAAGGGCGGCGTCGTCCACTGGTCCACCGCCACCCGGATGTTCGTGGCGTGGGGCCTGACCCTGCCGGCCGCGGGCCTGGTGGGCGCGGGCGCCGAGTTCCTGACCAAGCAGGGCCCGTGGGGCATCGGCCTCACCGCCGCGCTGCTCGTGACCGGCTCGGCGGTCATCTGGAAGCTGTCGCGCCGCAACTCCATCGACCACACCAACGTCACGGCGGACGCGCCGCACACCGCCCCCGCGCAGGAGGCCCCGGGCGTCGTGACGACCGCGATCGCCTCGGTCTCCCCGCCGCCGGTGGGCACGATCGAGACGGTCGAGTCCGAGGCGAAGGTCGCCGACCGGCCGAAGGCCGGTGCGGTGAACGACCCCGCGCGCCCCGCCGGCGCCACGCTGTAGTCAGCGCCGTAGTCAGCGCCGTAGTCAGCGCCGTAGTTCAGAAGGAAGCAGGGCAGGAATGAAGATCGACTGGGCGGCCCTCGGCTCCGTCTTCGGTGTCTCTCTCGTCGTCACCGTGGCCCTCGTCGGCCTGTTCACCCTCGGCATCGTGGGCCTCTCCAAGCGGGAGTCGGCGGCGCGTGACGGTGGCTCGGCGGCGGTCGCGACGTCCGGGGCGTACGCCTGCTTCGCACTGTGCGCGGCGGCTGTGGCCTACGGGATCTATCTGATCGTGGCCTGACACCCAGGTCTGCGTGAGCGGGGTGCGGGACGTGCGACGTCCCGCACCCCGCTTGCGTGATCAACAGCAAGTTGACGTGCCAACTCGGAGCGTGGTGGACTTCCCCCGCCATATACGGCAGCAGTTGAGGAAGCCGGTGCGAATCCGGCGCGGTCCCGCCACTGTGAGCCCCCTTCTCGAAAGGGGCGAGCCAGGAACTCTCGCTGCCGGTCTCGTCGAACCAGGGCGTGGACACCCTGAGTGAGGACACCTACCGCCATGCTCGCCCCGCGCGGCACCTGGCGGCACGAGCGCGTGTACGCGTGCGGTGCCGCCGCCGGAATCTTCGCCGACCTTCTTCTCGGCGATCCGCGCCGTGGGCACCCCGTCGCCGGATTCGGGCGCGCCGCCGCGGCCGTCGAGCGCCGTCTGTGGCGGGACCACCGTGGCGCGGGCGCCCTGCACACCGTGGTGTGTGCCGGTGGCGCCGCCGCTCTCGCCGCCGTCGCCTCCCGTGCCGTACGCCGCTCCCCCGCCGCCTCCGTCGCGTTGACGGCCGCCGCCACCTGGGCCGTCGTCGGCGGGACCTCGCTGGGCCGGGAGGCACGCGGCGTAGGGGCCGCCCTTGAGGCCGGTGACGTGGAGCGCGCGCGGGAGCTGCTGCCCCGGCTGTGCGGCCGTGATCCGCAGGGGCTCGACGCCGACGGGATCGCCCGCGGCGTCGTCGAGTCCGTCGCCGAGAACACCTCCGACGCCGTCGTGGGCGCGCTCGTGTGGGGCGCGCTCGGCGGGGTTCCGGGCCTGGTGGCCTTCCGCGCCGTGAACACGCTCGACGCGATGGTCGGGCACAAGTCCGCGAAGTACCGGCGGTTCGGCTGGGCCTCGGCCCGCCTCGACGACGTGGCCGGCTGGCCGGGGGCCCGGCTGACGGGTGCGCTCGCCGTCCTCGCCGGTGGCCGCCCCCGGGAGGCGCTGGACGCGTGGCGGGCGGACGCCGGGCGGCATCCGAGCCCGAACGCCGGTGTCGTCGAGTCCTCCTTCGCGGGGGCGCTCGGGGTGCGGCTCGGCGGGACCTTGGCGTACGGCGGCCGGGTCGAGCACCGGCCGGTGCTGAACGCGCCGGGGCGGGCGGTCGAGGTGCGTGATGTGGATCGGGCCGTGCGCTTGTCGCGGCGGGTGTCTCTGTTGGCGTTGGGAGTCTGTGTGGGTGCGCGAGTCTGTGTGGGTGCGCGACGGATACGAGCGCGGGGGCGACGATGACGGGCGGCGGACTGCTCGTCGCGGGGACCACCTCCGACGCGGGCAAGAGCGTCGTCACCGCCGGGATCTGCCGGTGGCTGGCGCGCCAGGGCGTGAAGGTCGCGCCGTTCAAGGGGCAGAACATGTCCCTGAACTCGTTCGTGACCAGGGAGGGCGCCGAGATCGGCCGGGCGCAGGCCATGCAGGCGCAGGCCGCGCGGGCCGAGCCGAGCGCGCTGATGAATCCGGTGCTGCTCAAGCCCGGCAGTGACCGCAGCAGCCAGGTCGTGCTCATGGGCAAGCCCGTGGGCGAGCTGAGTGCGCGCGGTTACCACGGAGGGCGGCAGGCTGCCCTGCTCGACACCGTGGTGGGGTGCCTGGAGGAGCTGCGGGCCACCCATGACGCCGTGATCTGCGAGGGCGCGGGGTCGCCCGCCGAGATCAATCTGCGGCGGACCGACATCGTGAACATGGGGCTCGCGCGGGCGGCGCGGCTGCCGGTGCTTGTCGTGGGGGACATCGATCGGGGTGGGGTGTTCGCGTCCTTCTTCGGGACGACTGCGCTGCTGGCTCCTGAGGATCAGGAGCTCCTTGCCGGGTATCTGGTGAACAAGTTCCGGGGTGACGTGAGCCTGCTGGAGCCGGGGCTCGACATGCTCAAGTCCCTTACGGGGCGCGACACTTATGGCGTCCTGCCGTTCCAGCACGGGCTCGGGATCGACGAGGAGGACGGGCTCCGGGTGTCCCTGCGGGGCGCCGTACGGGAATCGGTCGTGGCGCCGCCCGTGGGCGAGGACGTGCTGCGGGTCGCCGTGTGTGCGGTGCCGCTGATGTCGAACTTCACCGATGTGGACGCGCTGGCCGCCGAGCCCGGCGTCGTCGTGCGGTTCGTCGACCGGGCCGAGGAGCTCGTCGACGCGGATCTGGTCGTGGTGCCGGGGACGCGGGGGACCGTGAAGGCGCTTGAGTGGTTGCGTGAGCGTGGGCTTGCGGAGGCTTTGAAGCGGCGGGCCGCCGAGGGGCGGCCGGTGCTCGGTATTTGTGGTGGCTTCCAGTTGCTGGGTGAGTCCATCGACGACGAGGTCGAGTCGCGGGCCGGGGTCGTGGACGGGCTCGGGCTGCTTCCCGTGCGGGTGCGGTTCGAGGCCGAGAAGACGCTGGCGCGGCCGGTCGGGGAGGCGCTCGGGGAACACGTCGAGGGGTACGAGATCCATCACGGGGTCGCCGATGTGCGGGGTGGCGAGGCGTTCCTCGACGGGTGCCGGGTGGGGTCCGTGTGGGGGACGCATTGGCACGGGTCGCTGGAGGCGGACGGGTTTCGGAGGGCGTTCCTGCGGGAGGTTGCGGCGGGGGCCGGGCGGCGGTTCGTGCCGGCGGCGGACACGTCGTTCGAGGCGTTGCGGGAGGAGCAGCTTGATCGGCTCGGGGATCTGATCGAGCGGCATGCCGATACGGATGCGTTGTGGCGGTTGATCGAGGGGGGTGCGCCTGGGGGGTTGCCGTTTGTGCCGCCCGGGGCGCCGTGATGGGAGTCGCCCCCGCCGCCCCTTCCCGTCCCGTCCCTGGGGGCTGCGCCCCCTTGCCCCCCCCAAAAAAAGATTGCGCAGTTCCCCGCGCCCCTGAAATGCCTCCACTCCCCTAAAGCTGTTCGTCTCTCTGGAGGGTCGATGACTACGCCGTACCCGTTCACCGCCGTTGTCGGGCAGGATGATCTGCGGCTTGCCCTGTTGCTCAATGCCGTGTCTCCCGCCGTCGGCGGTGTGCTCGTGCGTGGGGAGAAGGGGACTGCCAAGTCCACCGCCGTGCGGGCGCTTTCCGCGTTGATGCCGGATGTCGATGTCGTCGCCGGGTGTCGGTTCTCGTGTGATCCGGCGGCGCCCGATCCGCAGTGCCCGGACGGGCCGCACGCCGAGACGCCCGGTGCTCAACGCGGTGCGCGCATGGTCGAGTTGCCCGTCGGTGCCTCCGAGGACCGGCTCGTGGGCGCGCTCGACATCGAGCGGGCGCTCTCCGAGGGCGTGAAGGCCTTCGAGCCGGGGCTGCTCGCCGACGCCCATCGCGGGATTCTCTATGTGGATGAAGTCAATCTGCTGCATGACCACTTGGTCGACCTGCTGCTCGATGCTGCTGCCATGGGGGCCTCTTACGTAGAGCGTGAGGGTGTGTCCGTGCGGCATGCCGCACGGTTCCTTCTCGTAGGGACGATGAATCCCGAAGAGGGCGAGCTGCGGCCGCAGTTGCTCGACCGGTTCGGGCTCACCGTGGAGGTCGCGGCTTCGCGTGAGCCGGAGCAGCGGGTGGAGGTCGTCAAGCGGCGGCTCGCCTATGACGACCACCCGGAGGAGTTCGCCGGGCGGTGGGCCGAGGACGAGGCCGAGGTGCGGGCCAGGATCGTCGCCGCGCGTGAGCTGCTGCCCCAAGTACGGCTCGGCGACCGGGCGTTGACGCAGATCGCGGCGACGTGCGCGGCCTTCGAGGTGGACGGCATGCGCGCCGACATCGTGATGGCGCGCACGGCCACCGCGCTCGCCGCCTGGGCGGGGCGCACCGATGTGCTCGCGGAGGACGTGCGGCAGGCCGCACTGCTCGCGCTCCCGCACCGCAGGCGCCGGAACCCCTTCGACGCGCCGGGACTCGACGAGGACAAGCTCGACGAGACCCTGGACGAGTTCGCGCCCGAGGACGAGCCCGAGGGGAACTCCGAGGGCGACGGAGACGGGGACGACGATCCCGACGGGGGGCCCGACGGTGGTGGCCCCGGTGGTGGCGTGCCGCCGCAGGACGGGCCGCACGACGCCCCGCAGGAGACCCAGGACACGCCGAACCCGCAGGGCGACGCTCCGGCCGGTGACGGCCGGGAGGACTCCCCCGAGGAGCCCGCCGCCGCCCCCGCGTCCGGTGGCGGGGCCCCCGAGCAGAAGCCCGTGGCGGCCGGCGAGCCCTTTCGTACGAAGATGCTGAGCGTCCCGGGACTGGGTGAAGGCGCCGCGGGGCGGCGGTCCCGCGCGCGTACCGAGCACGGGCGCACCACCGGCGCGACGCGGCCCCGCGGCGCCCTGACGAAGCTGCACCTGGCGGCGACCGTGCAGGCCGCCGCCCCGCACCAGCGGGCGCGCGGCCGTGCGGGGCGGGGGCTCGTCGTGCGCCGCGACGACCTGCGCCAGGCGACCCGCGAGGGGCGCGAGGGGAACCTCGTCCTGTTCGTGGTCGACGCCTCGGGGTCGATGGCGGCGCGGCAGCGGATGACCGCCGTGAAGGGCGCCGTGCTTTCGCTGCTGCTGGACGCGTACCAGCGGCGCGACAAGGTGGGGCTCGTGACCTTCCGGAAGTCGGCGGCCGAGGTCGCCCTGCCGCCCACGTCGAGCGTGGACGCGGCGGCGAGCCGCCTCGAGTCGCTGCCGACCGGCGGGCGCACCCCGCTGGCGGCCGGACTCCTCAAGGCGCACGAGGTGCTGCGCGTGGAGCGACTGCGGGATCCGGCGCGGCGGCCGCTGATGGTCGTCGTGACCGACGGGCGGGCCACCGGCGGCCCCGAGCCCGTGCAGCTGGCGGGCCGCGCGGCCGGGCTGCACGCGGCCGAGGGGACGGCGAGCGTCGTCGTGGACTGCGAGACCGGCATGGTGCGGCTCGGGCTCGCCACCGAACTCGCGGGCCGGCTGGGCGGCACCGCCGTCACATTGGACGAGCTGCGGGCGGATTCGATCGCCGGGCTCGTGAAGGACGTCACTGGAACGCAGAACACCATCAGGAGGGCCGCTTAAATGCCGCAGGGACAGCCGAGTGTCGTACCGAACGACGGGCTGACGACACGTCAGCGTCGCAACCGCCCGCTGGTGTTCGTGCACACCGGCATCGGCAAGGGCAAGTCGACGGCCGCGTTCGGGCTCGCGCTGCGCGCCTGGAACCAGGGCTGGCCGATCGGGGTATTCCAGTTCGTCAAGTCGGCGAAGTGGAAGGTCGGCGAGGAGAACGCGCTCAAGACGCTCGGCGCGAGCGGCGAGGGCGGCACCGTGGCCTGGCACAAGATGGGCGAGGGCTGGTCGTGGGTGCAGCGCGACGACCAGGCCGACAACGAGGAGAAGGCGCGCGAGGGCTGGGAGCAGGTCAAGCGGGACCTGGCCGCCGAGACGTACAAGCTGTACGTGCTCGACGAGTTCGCCTACCCGATGCACTGGGGCTGGATCGACGTGGACGACGTCGTCGAGACGCTGCGCAGCCGTCCCGGGCAGCAGCACGTCGTCATCACGGGTCGCAACGCCCCTGAGAAGCTGGTCGAGTTCGCGGATCTCGTCACCGACATGTCGAAGGTGAGGCACCCGATGGACGAGGGCCAGAAGGGCCAGCGGGGCATCGAGTGGTAGCCACCCGGACCGTGAGTGTGCCCCGCCTGGTGGTCGCCGCGCCCGCCTCCGGCACCGGCAAGACGACCGTGGCGACGGGCCTGATGGCCGCGTTCGCCGAGCGCGGGCTCGCCGTGTCGCCGCACAAGGTGGGGCCCGACTACATCGACCCCGGCTATCACGCGCTCGCGACCGGCCGTCCCGGGCGGAACCTCGACGCGTACATGTGCGGGCCCGAGCTCGTCGCCCCGCTGTTCGCGCACGGTTCGGCGGGGTGCGAACTCGCCGTCGTGGAAGGCGTGATGGGGCTGTTCGACGGCGCGTCGGGAGAGGGCGAGCTGGCGTCGACGGCGCACGTCGCGAAGCTGCTCAAGGCGCCGGTCGTGCTCGTCGTCGACGCGTCCTCGCAGTCGCGGTCGGTGGCGGCGCTCGTGCACGGCTTCGCCTCCTTCGACCCCGAGGTGCGCCTCGCGGGCGTCATCCTCAACAAGGTCGGCTCCGACCGCCACGAGCAGTTGCTCCGCGAGGCCATGGAGGAGGTCGGGGTTCCGGTGTACGGGGCGCTGCGCCGCACCCCTCAAGTAGCCACACCTTCCCGCCACTTGGGTCTTGTCCCGGTGGCCGAGCGGAGCACGGAGGCGGTGGACTCGGTCCGGGCGTCGGCGGCGATGGTACGAGAGGGCTGCGACCTGGAGGGCCTGCTGGCCCTGGCAAAAACGGCTCCCCCGCTGACGACGGAGGCCTGGGAAGCAGGTGACCCAGGGGCGCGGGGAACTGCGCAAACCACAGACGGTCCGCACCCGCCGACGAATCCGACAGTCGCAATCGCAGGAGGCGCAGCCTTCACCTTCTCGTACACCGAGCACACGGAACTCCTCCGCGCCGCCGGCGCCGACGTCGTCACGTTCGACCCGCTCCACGACGAGCACCTCCCGGAGGACACCGCGGCGGTGGTGATCGGCGGCGGCTTCCCCGAGGTCTACGCCCCGGAGCTGAGCGCCAACGAACAGCTCCGCAAGGCCGTGGCCGAGCTGGCCCGCGGTGGCGCCCCCGTGGTCGCCGAGTGCGCCGGCCTGCTCTACCTCTCCCGCTCCCTCGACGGACAGCCGATGTGCGGGGTGCTCGACGCGGACGCGAAGATGTCCGGCCGGCTCACCCTCGGCTACCGGGACGCCGTGGCCCTGACCGACAGCCCGCTCACCCCGGCAGGGGCCCGGCTGCGCGGACACGAGTTCCACCGGACCGTCCTCGAGCCGGGCGCGGGGCCCACGCCCGCCTGGGGCATGCGGCTGCCGACGCCGCGCGTCGAGGGCTTCGTACAGGGCGGCGTGCACGCCAGCTATCTGCACACGCACTGGGCGGCGCTGCCGGACATCGCGCACCGTCTGGTCCAGTGGAGCGGCGCACGGTGAACGGGTCAGCCCGCGATGCCCACCACGAGCCAGATGAAGGCCGCGCCCGCGACGGTGCACAGCAGCGTCGAGCGGGCCGGGTGCTCGTGGTGGGCCTCGGGAAGGATCTCGGCGGCGGCCAGGTAGAGCAGCACGCCGCCGAAGAAGCCGAGATAGCCGCCGAGCAATTGCTCCGGAATGGTGAACAGGAGCGTGGACGCGGCGCCCACGACGGGCGCCGCCGCGTCCGCGAACAGCATGATCAACGCCTTGCGGCGGGCGTTCCCGTAGAGCCGGGTGATCGTGTACGTGTTGAAGCCGTCGGCGAAGTCGTGGGCGATCACGGCGAGCGCCACGGCCGTGCCCATGCCGCCGCCGATCTGGAAGGCGGCGCCGATCGCCATGCCGTCCATCAGGCTGTGCCCGACCATCGCGGACGCCGCCGTGAGCCCCACCTCGGGGGCCCTGCCGGGCACCACGCCCTCCTCCGCCCCGTGGGCGGCCTGGCGGCGGGCCAGCAGGTGCTCCATGATGTGCGCCCCGAGGAATCCGGCCACGAACAGCAGCAGCGCCGCCGGCACCCCGAACACCTCGCCGCCCGCCGCTTCCAGTGCCTCGGGCAGCAGGTCGAGGCCGACCACGCCGAGCATCAGGCCGCCGGCGAGGCCGAGCACCAGGTGGCGCCGGTCGGTGACCCGCTGCGCGGTCCAGCCGCCGACCAAGGTCATCAGGAAGGCGCTCAGCGCCACGATCACGGCCATGGCCCCTTGCTAACCCATCCGGGGGCCTCCGCGCACATCCTGCGTGGCGTGGTCGTCGGTGTCGGGGCCCGGTCCGGTGCCCCGGCGGACGAAGTTCTCGGGCTCGTCCGGGCCGTGCTCGCCGAGGCGGGCAGGGCGGACGTCCTGGCGCTCGCGACGGTCGACGCCAAGGGCCGGGAGCCCGGCATCGTCGCGGCGGCCGAGGCGCTGGGCGTGCCCCTGGAGACGTACGACGCCGAGCGGCTCGCCGCCGTTCCCGTGCCGCATCCGTCCGCGCGGGCCCGTGATGCCGTGGGCACCCCGTCGGTCGCCGAGGCCGCCGCGCTCGTACGGGGCGGTGAACTGCTCGTCCCGAAGCGGACGTCGGCCGGGGCGGGCGGGGGCCCGGGCCGGGTGACGTGTGCGGTGGCGCGGCCGGGGTAGGGACCGGCCCGGCTTCTCCCCCCTGCAGGATTCCCCCTCTCGCCCTCCCCGCAAGGAGCCCGTCCCCATGCACACCCCTCCCCCGGCCCTGCTCGCCGCCCTGGAGCAACGGCTCGACGACGTTCTGGGCGGCGGCCCCCGCACACCGCGCGACCGGGCCGATGTGACCGTGCTGCTCGTCGGCGCCGGCTCGGCCGACTCCGCGGTCAACGCCGAACTCGCCGCCGCCGCACGGCTGTTGTGGGAGGGCAGCGGCTACGCGGGCGTGGAGCCGGCGTATGTGTCGGCGGCCCCCGACGTGCCCGCGGGGCTCGACCGGTGCGCGGCGCTCGGCGCGCGGCGGGTCGTCGTACTGCCCTACGGAGCCCTGCCGTCGGAGCGGTTCCACGCGCAGGCCGTGGGGTGGGCCGCGGCGCATCCGGAGGTGGACGTGCGCTGCGCGGCCGCCCCTGACGTGGCGGATCCGGTCGGCGGACCCGATCTGCGGCACCACGGTGACGCCGAAGTCCGCGACGACGGCGAGAAGTTGACCGATCTCGCGGTGAACGTGCGCACGGGCACGCCGCCGTCCTGGCTGCGGGAGCACATCGCCGAGTCTTTGGACGGGCTCGCGGCGTACCCGGACGGGCGGGCCGCGCGCGCCGCGGTGGCCGCGCACCACGGGGTACCGGTGGAACGGGTGCTGCTCACGGCCGGGGCGGCGGAGGCGTTCGTGCTGCTCGCGCGGGCGCTGCGGGTGCGCAGGCCCGTGGTCGTACACCCTCAATTCACCGAGCCCGAGGCGGCGTTGGAGGATGCCGGACACGCGGTGGGGCGGGTGTTGTTGCGCGAGGAGGACGGGTTCCGGCTCGATCCGGCGCTCGTGCCGCACGACGCGGATCTGATGGTCGTCGGCAACCCCACGAATCCGACCTCCGTGCTGCACCCGGCGGACGCGCTGACCCGACTGGCGCGCCCCGGGCGGTTCCTGGTGGTCGACGAGGCGTTCATGGACGCCGTGCCGGGCGAGCGGGAGTCCCTGGCGGGGCGGACGGACGTGCCGGGGCTCGTGGTGCTGCGGAGCCTGACGAAGACGTGGGGCCTGGCCGGGCTGCGGGTCGGGTATGTGGTGGCGGAGCCGGAGGTGGTCGCGGCGCTCGAGCAGGCGCAGCCACTGTGGCCGGTGTCCTCGCCCGCGCTCGTCGCCGCGCAGGCGTGCGTGTCCGCCCGCGGGGTGGCGGAGGCGGCGGACGCGGCGGTCGCCGTCGCGGCGGACCGGGAGTATCTGGTGGGCCTGCTGCGGGGGTTGGCGCCGCGCGGGGTGTTCGTGGCGGGGCCTGCGGAGGGCCCGTTCGTCCTGGTGCGAATCCCGGACGCGGGTTCCGTGCGGGAGCGGCTGCGGGGTATCGGTTTCGCGGTGCGCCGCGGCGACACCTTCCCGGGCCTCGGCCCGGACTGGGTCCGCGTCGCGGTGCGGGGTCGGCGCACCAGCGACGCGTTCGCTGCCGCGTTGGCCGGGGTTCTGGATTAAAGCCCCTGCGGCGATTGAGCCAATTCAGCCCCTCCGGCGTTTGAGGAGCGGGGTCCGGGGCGGAGCCCCGTGACCTCGGCGCCGGAGGGGCGAAACGATTGGGGCTCTGCCCCATACCCCGCTGCTCAATCGCCGCAGGGGCTTGATTTGGCCGATTGAGTTACACCCTGCTACGGCCCCGGCGGGCCATGGCCACCGCTCCACCGCCGGCGGCGAGCAGCACGATCGCACCTCCCGCAATGTACGGAGTCATCTCGTTGCCACCCGTCTCCGCGAGGTCCTGCTTGTCGGCCGCCGGCTGCGCCTGCGTCTTCTGGACCGGGGTGTCGGCCTGCTCACCCTGAGGCTTCGGCTTCGGGGCCGGCGCCTCCGCCGCCTTCGGCGTCTCGCACGTCGCCTCCGCGAGCGTGACCTCGCCGTCGACCTCCGCGACGTTGAGGTTCAACGGGTTGACGTGAACCTTGAGTTGGAGGGCGGAGGCCGCCGCCGTGGTGTCCGTCGTGGACCGGTTGGAGAGGCCGAGGGTCACCTCGCCGACCCCCGGGACCTTGACGGACGTCGTACCGCCGGTCGACAGCGTGATCTTCTTGCCGAGGACGGTGACGCCGCCCAGCAGGTTCGACTCGGCGACCGGCTTCTCGCCCGCCACGCACGTCGCCTTGGACGTCACCTGGCCGACCTCGATCAGGGAGAGCAGCGGGAGACCGGGGACGTGGACCTTGGCGTGGGCGAGCTCCGTGAAGCCCTCCGCCGTGTCGCCCTCGACCGTGGCCTTCGTCCGCGCCACGTCCGCGCGCAGCACGCTGAACGGCTGTCCGCCGTCGACCCCGTCCAACTGGGCGGTCAGCGCGGTCCTGTCGGCGCTCTTGGGTGCCTGCACCTCGTTCAGCGAGACCTTGAGCGGGACGTTCACGGTCTTGTTGAGGAGCGACACGTCGAGTCCTGTGCGGAGCACGACCGCGCCGGCCTTGCCGCCGCTGTGCTCGGTGGCGGCGGCCGGGCCCGCGGTCGCGAGCACGGTGGGGCCGAGGGCGAGCGCGGTGGCGGCGGCGGTCGCGGCGACGCGACGGGCGGGCGTGCGCAGGACGGTGTTCAGGGTGGAGCTGGGCATGCTGGTGGGACCCCCACTGGAGAAAATGAACCGGGACAGCGCCGGGACGGGACGGTCCCGACTGGTCATCGTTGAGGGAATCTTTACGCACTGAGAGTGAACGGTCAGCAACCAGGCGTGAGTTCACCCCAACGGGGCGTTTCCGCGCACGTCTTCGAATCTTCGGGCTCGCGCGTTCCCATCCGCCCCACCGCTTTCGCCCACGGGTCGCCCGTACTGTCGATGCGCCGCTTGTACGCGGGTTGACCGCGCGGGCGCCGCCGAGTGGTGTGCAACGAGCCCCGGGGCGCGGGAGTAACGCTGCGTCAACCCACCACGTTGCCCCGCAGCACGATCCTGCGCGGCGCCGCCAGCGCCCGTACGTCCTCGCGCGGATCGGACCCGTAGACCACGAGGTCCGCGGGCGCGCCCTCCTCCAGGCCGGGGCGGCCGAGCCAGGAGCGCGCGCCCCACGCCGTCGCCGACAGCGCCTCGACGGGCGGGATGCCGGCCCGCACCAGCTCCTCGACCTCGCCCGCGACCAGTCCGTGCGCGAGGGAGCCGCCCGCGTCCGTGCCGACGTAGACCGGGATCCCGGCGTCGTAGGCGTTGCGGACCGTGTCGTAGCGGCGGTCGTACAGGCGGCGCATGTGGGCCGACCAGTCGGGGAACTTGCTCTCGCCGCCCGCCGCGAGCTGCGGGAACGTAGCGATGTTCACGAGGGTCGGGACGATCGCGACACCGCGCTCCGCGAACAGCGGGATGGTGTCGTCGGTCAGGCCGGTGGCGTGCTCGATGCAGTCGATGCCCGCCTCGACGAGATCGCGCAGCGAGTCCTCCGCGAAGCAGTGGGCCGTGACGCGGGCGCCCAGGCGGTGCGCCTCGGCGATCGCCGCCTCGACCGCGTCGCGCGGCCAGCAGGCGCCGAGGTCGCCCGTCCCCCGGTCGATCCAGTCGCCGACGAGCTTGACCCAGCCGTCCCCGCGCCGCGCCTCCTGGGCGACGTACGCGACGAGCTCATCGGGCTCGATCTCGTGCGCGAAATTGCGAATGTAACGACGTGTACGGGCGATGTGGCGGCCGGCGCGGATGATGCGCGGCAGGTCCTCGCGGTCGTCGACCCAGCGGGTGTCGGAGGGGGAGCCCGCGTCGCGCAGCAGCAGCGTGCCGTGGTCGCGGTCGGTCAGGGCCTGCTTCTCGGCGGTCTCGGCATCGACGGGGCCATGTGTGCCGAGCCCGACGTGGCAGTGCGCGTCGACCAGGCCGGGCAGCGCCCAGCCCTCGACCGTGGTGACGTCGAGGCCCGCCGTCACGGGCCGGTCGTATGCGATCCGGCCGTCCACCACCCACAGTTCGTCGCGTACGTCGTCGGGCCCGACGAGGACCCGTCCCTTTACGTGCAGTACCCCGCCAATACTCATGCGCGCAGCCTATGAGGCGGTGGGTACGCTCGGCACTGGCACCCGTACGAACCCGTGAGCGAAGAGAGCACCACCGTGACGCATCCGTTTCTCGACCTGGCCCCGTTGAGCGCCGAGCATTTCGCCTCCATCGAGGACCGTGTGGCCCGGCTGATGGACACCTCGCAGAACGTCGTGATCATGCAGGGTGAGGCGCTGCTTCCGCTGGAGGGCGCGATCCGTGCCGCCGCGGGGCCCGGCACGGTGGCGCTGAACGTGATCACCGGTCCGTACGGGCAGACCTTCGGCGACTGGCTGCGCGACTGCGGCGCCACGGTGCACGACCTGGCGGTGCCCTTCCACACGGCCGTCACCGCCGAGCAGGTCGGGCAGGCGCTCGCCGAGCACCCGGAGATCGACTTCGTCTCCCTGGTGCACGCGGAGGCCGCGACAGGCAACACGAACCCGGTCGCCGAGATCGGTGAAGTGGTGCGGGCGCACGGTGCGTTGTTCTACCTGGACGCCGTCGCGTCGATCGCCGCGGAGCCGGTGCTTCCGGACGCGTGGGGCGTGGACCTGTGCGTGATCGGCGCGCAGAAGGCGATGGGCGGTCCTGCCGGCGTCTCGGCCGTGTCGGTGAGCGCGCGGGCCTGGGAGCGGATGGCCGCCAATCCGAACGCGCCGCGCCACTCCTACCTCTCGCTTCTCGACTGGAAGCAGCGCTGGGTGGACGGCGGGCGCAAGGCGCTGCTGCACGCGCCGGCGCAGCTGGAGATGCTCGCCCTGGAGGCGTGCGTGGAGCGCATCGAGGGCGAGGGCCTGGACGCCCTGATGGCGCGGCACGCCTCCGCCGCGGCCGCCACCCGCGCCGGAACGCTCGCGCTGGGCGGTGGACTTGAGCCATACGTTCACGAAGCCCGGGACGCCGCCCCTGTCGCCACTACACTGCGCGCGCCGGCCGGTACGGACGCCCGCGAGCTGGTGGCGAAGGCGCTGGCAGTGGACCCGGTCCTGCCGCTGGTCGCCGGGGGCGGCGCGCTCGCCCAGGAGATGATCCGGGTCAATCACTACGGTCCGCAGGCGACCCGTGGCGTCGTGCAGTCCTCGCTCGCCGCGCTCGGCGGGGCGCTCGCGGAGGCCGGGTTCGAGGTCGATCTGGAAGGGGCGCGAAAGGCAGTCGCGGCCGCCTGGGAATAAGCACCCCGGCGCACGAACCGGCGCACTCACCTCTAGGCGTCGCCCTTTTCGGGGCGGCGCCTTTGTTTTTATCCAGGAATTGTTCAGACAGAATTGTCCCGCGTTTTATCAGAGCCATCCGGCGAGGCTTCCTGTTCTGCTTCTGCCCGCTTTCCCGCAGGGTAAACACCTAGATTTCATCAACGGGAACCGACGTAATTCGGACGCGTCTCGTAGCGATTACGACGCTGTGACGTACTCCACACGAATTTAGATACGACCATTTTGTCCCCATCAAACCGGGACATACCGCCGCGATCTCGTGCGCGCGCTCACCTGCGCGCGATAACACAGAAGCCCTCGTTACGTAACCCCTTCTGCGGGTGCAATCCCGAAAATTGCTCGGTAAATTCAATTTGCATGACCGCCGCACAAGCGCAATTCCTGGAAGTCGCCGAAGTGGCCCCGGTCCCCGACGGACTGAAGATCGACCACCCCGAGGTGGCCGACGGAGCCGCGATCTGGCGTATCGCCCGCGACTCGAAGGTGCTCGACCTCAACTCCTCCTACAGCTACCTGCTGTGGTGTCGCGACTTCGCCGCCACGTCGGTGATCGCCCGCGACGAGAAGGGCGAGGTGGCCGGTTTCATCACCGGTTACGTACGTCCCGACCGACCCGACATCCTCGTGGTGTGGCAGGTCGCCGTGGACGCTGCGCAGCGTGGGCGCGGCCTGGCGGCCGCACTGCTCGACGGGCTGGCCGCACGGGTCGCGGCGGCGCGTCCGGTCACCACCCTCGAGACCACCATCACGCCCGACAACGCCGCGTCCCAGGCCCTGTTCACCTCGTTCGCCCGCCGGCACCGCGTCGGCGTGGCCCGCACGGTGCTGTTCGACGCGGGCCTGTTCCCGGACGACGGGCACCTGCCCGAGGAGCTGTACCGCATAGGCCCGCTGGCCTGAGCGCGCCCTCGACCCCACTCATCCCGAACCCCCCTCAACTTCCCTCCCTAGAGGAGCTTTCGCTGTGACCATCACCCAGCCGGACCTGAGCGTCTTCGAGACCCTTGAGTCGGAGGTGCGCAGCTACTGCCGCAGCTGGCCCACCGTCTTCGACCGGGCCCAGGGCAGCCGTATGTACGACGAGGACGGCCACGAGTACCTCGACTTCTTCGCCGGTGCCGGATCGCTCAACTACGGCCACAACAACCCGGTCCTGAAACGCGCCCTGATCGACTACCTGGAGCGCGACAGCGTCGTGCACGGGCTCGACATGTCGACCACGGCGAAGCGCAACTTCCTGGAGTCCTTCCAGAACATCATCCTGCGCCCGCGCGACCTGCCCTACAAGGTCATGTTCCCGGGCCCGACGGGCACCAACGCCGTCGAGTCCGCGCTGAAGCTGGCGCGCAAGGTCAAGGGCCGCGAGTCGATCGTGTCCTTCACCAACGCCTTCCACGGCATGTCGCTCGGCTCGCTCGCGGTGACCGGCAACGCGTTCAAGCGCGCGGGCGCCGGCATCCCGCTGGTGCACGGCACGCCGATGCCGTTCGACAACTACCTCGACGGCCAGACGCCGGACTTCATCTGGTTCGAGCGCCTTCTGGAGGACTCCGGCTCCGGCCTGAACACCCCGGCCGCCGTGATCGTCGAGACGGTCCAGGGCGAGGGCGGCATCAATGTCGCCCGTGCCGAGTGGCTGCGCAAACTGGCGGATGTCTGCGAACGTTGGGACATGCTCCTGATCGTCGACGACATTCAGATGGGCTGCGGCCGCACCGGTGCCTTCTTCTCCTTCGAGGAGGCGGGCATCACGCCGGACATCGTGACCGTTTCGAAGTCCATCAGTGGGTACGGGATGCCCATGTCCCTGTGCATGTTCAAGCCGGAGCTCGACGTCTGGGAGCCGGGCGAGCACAACGGCACGTTCCGCGGCAACAACCCCGCGTTCGTGACGGCCGCCGCGGCCCTGGAGACGTACTGGACCGACGGCGCGGCCATGGAGAAGCAGACCCTGGAGCGCGGCGAGCAGATCGACGAGGTGCTCGGCGCCCTGCGCACGGAGTACCACGACGAGATCGTCGAGTACCGCGGCCGCGGCATGGTCTGGGGCATCGAGTTCCGCGACAAGGACCGGGCCAACAAGGTCGCCAAGCGGGCCTTCGAGCTGGGCCTGCTCATCGAGACCTCCGGCCCCGAGAGCGAGGTCGTCAAGCTGCTTCCGGCACTGACGATCACGCCGGAGGAGCTGGACGAGGGTCTGCGCACGCTCACGCGAGCCGTGCGCGAGACCGTCTGACACGCACCACCAAGTTTACGAGGAAAGGCAGCAACTCACCGTGATTGTCCGTTCGTTCAAGGAGATAGAGAACACCGACCGGCACGTGAAGTCGGCGACCGGCACCTGGGAGAGCAAGCGCATCGTGCTTGCCAAGGAGAAGGTCGGCTTCTCTCTGCACGAGACGATCCTCTACGCGGGCACCGAGACCGACATGTGGTACGCCAACCACATCGAGGCCGTGCTGTGCGTGGAGGGCGAGGCCGAGCTCACCAACCGGGAGACCGGTGAGACGCATTGGATCGAACCGGGGACGATGTACCTCCTGGACGGTCATGAGAAGCACACCCTGCGCCCGAAGACCGACTTCCGCTGCGTCTGCGTGTTCAACCCTCCGGTGACCGGACGGGAGGACCACGACGAGAACGGCGTCTACCCGCTGCTGACAGAGGACGAGGAGGCCTGATCCCGATGACGACCGCACCCGACATCACGGACCTGTACCCGACGCGAGGCGCCTCCGAGGTGGCCACGCCGCGTGTCGACCCGGTCGTCTGGTCGGCGGAGGGAGCGCGAGGGCCGATTCGCCAGTCGGACCTCGCCTCCTTCGAGCGGGACGGCTTCCTCGCCATCGACGAGCTGATCGGCCCGGACGAGATCGGCACCTACCAGGCCGAGTTGAACCGTCTGGTGACCGATCCGACGATGCGCGCCGACGAGCGTTCCATCGTCGAGAAGCAGTCGCAGGAGATCCGCTCGGTCTTCGAGATCCACAAGATCAGCGAGGTCTTCGCCAACCTGGTGCGTGACGAGCGCATCGTGGGGCGGGCCCGTCAGATCCTGGGCTCGGACGTCTACGTCCACCAGTCGCGGATCAACGTCAAGCCCGGTTTCGGGGCGCGGGGCTTCTACTGGCACTCGGACTTCGAGACCTGGCACGCCGAGGACGGCCTGCCGAACATGCGGACGGTGTCCGTCTCCATCGCGCTGACGGAGAACTACGACACCAACGGCGGGCTCATGATCATGCCCGGCTCGCACAAGACGTTCCTCGGCTGCGCGGGTGAGACGCCGAAGGACAACTACAAGAAGTCGCTGCAGATGCAGGACGCGGGCCTGCCCTCGGACGAGGCCCTGAGCAAGTTCGCCGACGCACACGGCATCCAGCTGTTCACCGGCAAGCCCGGCTCGGCGACCTGGTTCGACTGCAACGCCATGCACGGCTCCGGTGACAACATCACCCCGTACCCGCGCTCGAACGTGTTCATCGTGTTCAACAGCGTGGAGAACAAGGCGGTGGAGCCGTTCGCGGCGCCGGTAAGGCGTCCGGAGTTCATCGGTGCGCGGGACTTCACTCCGGTGAAGTGATCCTCGTAGGCGCACGAGTTGGGGCGGGACCGCCGGACGGCCCCGCCCCAACTGCTGTTACGGGGATCAACGGGCCTAACGGGCCGGGTAGTCCGTGTAGCCCTTCTCCGTGCCGCCGAAGAAGGTCGCCGGGTCCGGGGCGTTGTACGGACCCTCACTCCTGAGACGGGCCGGCAGGTCGGGGTTGGCGAGGAAGAGGGCGCCGAAGCTGAGGATGTCGGCGACTCCCTCCTCGACCAGACCGAGGGCCCGGTGGTCGGTGGGGCCGTCGGTGTGCGCGTTGAGCACGAAGGGGCCGCTGAACCGCTTGCGCAGATCGACGGTCACGTCACGGCTCTGCTCGCCGACCTCCAGTACGTGCAGGTAGGCGAGGCCCAGCGGTTCCAGGGCGTCGACGAGCGCGGTGTAGGTCTCGACCGTGTCGTGGTCGCCCATCGAGTTGTACGGGTTGCCGGGCGACAGGCGGATGGCGGTGCGCTCGGCGCCGATGGCGTCGGCGACGGCCCTGACCGCCTCGACGGCGAACCGGATGCGGTTGTCGACGCTGCCGCCCCACTCGTCGGTGCGCAGGTTCGTGCCGGGCGACAGGAACTGGTGGATCAAGTAGCCATTGGCGCCGTGCAGTTCGACGCCGTCGAAGCCTGCCGCGACGGCGCCGCGGGCGGCCTCGGCGAAGTCGGCGACGGTCGCGCGGACCTCGTCCGGGGTCAGTTCGCGCGGGGTGGTGAAGTCCTGGAAGCCCTCGTTCGTGAAGGCCTGGCCCTCCGGGGCGACGGCGGACGGGGCGACCGGCGCGCCGCCGTCCGGCTGGAGCGACGGGTGGCCGATCCGGCCGGAGTGCATCACCTGGGCGAAGATCTTGCCGCCCCCGTCGTGCACGGCGTCGGTGACCGGGCGCCAGGAGGCGACCTGCTCCGCCGTGTGCAGACCCGGCGTCCAGGCATAGCCCTGCCCCACGGCCGAGGGCTGGATCCCCTCCGTGATGATGAGCCCCGCGGAGGCGCGCTGCGCGTAGTACTCGGCGGTCAGGGCGGTGGCGGTGCCGCCCTCGCCGGCCCGGCTGCGGGTCATGGGGGCCATGGCTATGCGGTTGGCGAGGCGGGTGCCGGGGAGGTCGATGGGGTCGAAAGCGGTGGTCATGGCTACTCCGTTCAACGGGATGCGACACAGGTCGACAAGCGGACGACACGAGGCGACACGAAGGCGACACAAGGCCGCAATAAAACATTGGTCGACCAAGCAATCGAACCGACTTCACTGTAGCTCATTAGTTGGCCGGCCAAGGTAATGTTGTGGACAAGCCGAGAGGAGCCCCCATGTCCCCCACCGCCGACGACCCTGCCTGTTCCGGCCGGATCCCGGTCGCCGCCCGCAGCGGCCCCGTCAGCCTGGCCCTCTCCCGCGTCGCCCGGCTGCACCGGATCGCCGCGGGGCAGCGGCTGCGCGGGCTCGGCCTCTATCCGGGGCAGGAGTTCGTGATGATGCACCTGTGGGACAAGGGGCCCGTGCGTCAGTCGGAGCTGATCAAGACGCTCGACCTGGATCCGTCCACGGTCACGAAGATGCTGCAGCGCCTGGAGCAGTCCGGGCACGTGCGCCGCACCCCCGACCCAGGCGACCGCCGCGCGTCCCTCGTCGAGGCGACGGACCGCAGCTGCGGGCTCCTGGAGGACGTGGCCGGGGTGTGGGGGGCACTGGAGGAGCAGACCCTGGCGGGGCTCTCCGAGCGGGACCGGGCGGAGTTCGCGCGGCTACTGGGCGTGGTCGAGGGCAATCTGTGCGCGGAGGCCGGGGCGGAGGAGTGCCCGTAGGGGCACCTCGGGGGGGGCGATGGGAGCCCGGTTTGTCACAGCCAGGCCAGTCGGGCCGCCCGGTTCAGGAGGGTGCGGGCCGCCGTCGGGTCGCCGGTGCCCGGCGGGAGGGCATCGGGGGCGGTGCGGCCGCCGATGAGGAGGCAGAAGTCGACCGGATCCAGGGCGAGTTCGGCCCGCACCGGTTCGTCCTCGGAGCCGAGGATCCACTCCGTGGTGCGGCTCGCGTCCGTGACGGTGAGGGCGACGGGCGTGGCCTTCGGGCCGAGCGCCTGGCCGAGGATCCGCACGGCCAGCCGGACCAGCTGCCACAGATGACCTGCGGGCGGCGGGGGCACGGGGCGGTCCAGGGCGCGGCCGATGTCGTAGCCGTGGATCCACGTCTCGAAGGCGCGGACCAGATAGTGCTCGGCGACGGGCAGCCGCGCCCCCATCAACGTAGCGGCCTGCGCGGCGAGTTCGGGATCGCGGGCGGCCGGGGCGGCGAGCAGCTCGGCGGCCCGGGCGTGCCAGACGGCGACGGTGGCGTGCGGTTCACGCGCGCGCTCGTGGGCGATGACCGTTCGGGTGCGGGCCTCCCACACCGTGCGCCAGTCGCCGTCGCCCACCGCGTCGGCGGGCGGTTCATGGGCCGGCAGCCCCAGATGGACGGCGAGCGGCTCGTCGGCGGCGATGAGGTGCGCGACCGTGTCACGCACCGTCCAGCCGTGAACCACCTCCGTGGACCAGGCGTCGTCCGCCTCGGCGAGCAGCGCCTGGAGGGCGGCGACGGTGGCCGCGTAGGGCTGGGCGTGCGGGGCGGCGGTGGGGACGGCGCGGGGTGCGGGCGGGCGGCGGGCCAGGGCCGCCGCGAGCGGTCCGTTGTCGGTGCGGAGCGGCGGGTGCCCTGCCGTGTCGCCCTGCGGCGCTCCGGCGGCCCCGTGCCCGTTCGCCCCGATTCCGGCCCCGTCCTCGTTCCCGTTCCCGTTCGTTCCGTGTCCGTTCGGGCCGTTCAGGGACCGTACGGTCGCCCGCAGCCGTTCGGCCTCGGCCGCGCACTCCTCGCAGTCCGCCAAGTGGGCGGGGACGGCGCGCTGTTCGTCGGACGGGAGGGCCTGCAGGGCCCAGGCGCCCAGGAGTTCGCTCACTGTCGCGTGGTCGCGCGCGTCCGTGGCCATCAGGCACCCCTTTCATGGGCCTCGTAGCCCGGCTCCGCCGGGTCCGCCAGGGTTTCGGCCAGGCGGTGCAGAGCCGTGCGCAGGCGGGTCTTGGCGGTCCCTTCCGGGATGCCGAGTTCCACCGCCGCCTGACGGTACGTCCGGCCCGCGAAGTACGCCAGATGTACCACTTGCCGCTGATGCAACGGGAGTTGGGCCAGGGCCGAATGCAGGAGCAGTGAGCGCTCACGGTCGACGACCCGCTCGTCGGGCCCCGGGTCGGGGGCCGGGATGGCGTGCAGCGCCGCGTCGTCCGCGGTGTGGGCCTTGCGGTGCCGGGCCTCGCTGCGCACCCAGTCGACCGCGCGGCGGTGCGCCAGCATGCTCAGCCAGGTACGGAGCGAGCCGCGCCGCGGGTCGAAGGCGTAGGGCCGCGCCCACAGATGCGCGAAGACCTCCTGCGCCACGTCGTCCGCCGCCCCCGCCGAGCGGGTCACCCGCACGGCGACGCCACGGACGAGCCCGCTGTACACGTCGTACGCCTCGGAGAGCGCGGCCTCGTCCCCGTAGACGAGACGTCGGTGCAGTTCGGCGTCGTCCGCGACCCGGTCCTTGGGGTCGTACGCACCCGTACGGGCCACCGGCACCACCACCTCCAGGTCCCGTCCGCGGACGGGAGTCCGGCGGCAGGGCCTAGTGCCTTCCTAGCGTCCTGGAGAGGCGGGCGCCAGGGTCCGGCCGGACTTCACGAGGAGCTCGCGTCGCTTCACGAGGAGAGCGCGTCGAGGAGGCGGTCGACGTCGGCGGGCGTGTTGTAGAGGTGGAAGGAGGCCCGCAGGTTCCCTGCCCTGTTGGAGAGTTCGATACCGGCACGCTGCAAGTCGGGCTGTTTCACGCCGAGTTCGGGCACCGAGACGATCGGGGATCCGGGTGAGCGCACCGGTTCGTGCCCGAGCCGCGCGAGGCCCGCGCGGAACCGGTCCGCGAGCGCCAGGTCGTGGGCGTGGATCGCCTCGGGGCCCAACTCCTCGATCAGGGCGAGGGATCGACGGGCTCCGGTGTACGCGACGAGGCTCTGGGTCTCGTCGAACCGGCGGGCCGAGCGGGCGGGTTCGGTGACGGGCCCGTAGCAGCTGTCCCAGGGGTTCTCCCCCGAGACCCAGCCGCCGAAGACCGGCGTGAGCGCGTCGAAGCCCTCGGCGTCCCGCGGCCCGACGAAGAAGACGGCGCCGCGCGGGCAGGTCAGCCATTTGAAGCCGACGGAGGCCAGATAGTCGGCGTCGGCCGCCTGCGCGGCGACCGGGTACCAGCCGGCCGCCTGTGAGACGTCGACGTAGAGCCGGGCGCCGTGCGTACGGGTGGCGGCGCGCAGCGCGGGCACGTCGGCGACCCTGCCGTCGGCCGACTGGGCCGCGCTCACCGCGACGAGCGCGGTGCCGGAACGTACCGCGTCGGGCAGCGCGTCGAGCGGCACGGCACGGACCTTGAGGTCGCCGCGTACGTGGAACGGGTTGACGGTGGAGCTGAAGTCGCCCTCCGCCGTGAGGACTTCGGCCCCCGCGGGCAGGGACGCGGCGATGAGCCCGCTGTAGACGGCGACGGACCCGCCGGTCGCGACCCGGCCCACGGGGACGCCGACGATCCGCGCGAAGGCCGCACGGGCCTCCTCGACGTCGGCGAAGAGCGAGTCGGGGGAACGGCCCTCGGTCATGTCGGTGATCGCGGCCCGCATCGCGTCCCCGGCCCGCGCCGGGAGCAGACCGGAACTCGCGGTGTTCAGGTAGGTGGTGGCGGGGGTGTACTGCGCGCGGACGAGCTCCACGTCGAGGACTTGGGCCTCGACCTGGGCCTGGTGCTCACCGGAAGTCTCCATGGCACCCACTGTGCCCCGCCGCCAACTACCCGTCTATTGCGAATATTTACGGAGTACGTCCAAGCAACGCTTATCAGCGCAGGTCAGGCGCTCGGGACCGCGCAGCCGTCGGGGCCGCAGGCGTCGCCGCCGGCCGCGCTGTCGATGACGGTGAGCGGGGAGCGGTCGGCCCACGCCTGGGTCAGCGCCTGCGTGAACACCTCGGCGGGCTGGGCGCCGGAGACGCCGAACTTGCGGTCGAGCACGAAGAACGGCACACCGTTCGCGCCGAGCTCGGCGGCCTCGCGCTCGTCGGCGCGCACCGCGTCCGCGTACGCGTCGGGGTCGGCGAGCAGCGCCCGGACCTCGCCCTCGTCGAGACCGGCCTCGACGGCGAGCCGTACGACGGTCTCCTCGTCGCCGAAGACGGAGGACTCCTCGGCGAAGTTCCCCCGGTACAGGGCGTCGATCATCGCGTCCTGTACGCCCTTGTCCTTGGCGAGGTGGAGCAGCCGGTGCAGGTCGAAGCTGTTGCCGAAGTCGCGGCCCTCGGTGAGGTACGGCAGGCCGAGGGCGCCGGCCTGCTTCCCGAGCCCCTGCTCGTTGGCGGCGGCCTGGGCCTCGCTGATGCCGTACTTCTTGGCGATGTACGGGACCACGAGGCCGGTCTCCCCCGGCTTGGCGTTCGGGTCGAGCTCGAAGGACCGGTGCACGACCTCTACGTCGTCCTTGTGCGCGAACCCGTCGAGCGCCTCCTCGAAGCGGGCCTTGCCGATGTAGCAGAACGGGCAGTTGATGTCGGTCCAGATCTCGACGCGCATGGAGGTTCTCTCGGTCTCTCGTTCCGGGGTACGGAAGCGTGTGCGGGGGGGGGCGGTGCGGGTGTGCGGGTGTGCGGGTGTGCGGGTTACGGCTGCGCAGGAGTATGCCTCTGCGTTCCGCTACAACCGGATGGGGCCTCCGCTCATTCCCTGCCGAGGGTGAGGCGCATCCGGCGGTGTGTGCTCCCGCTGCTCTCCGGCCCCTCGTCTGCCCAGCCGTGCCGGGCGTAGAAGGACTGGGCGCGGGTGTTGTCCCCGTGCACGATGAGGTGGACCTCGGTGACGTCGTCGACCCGCCACTGCTCGACGCAGGCGGCGTGCAGCTCCGTGCCGATGCCGCGGCTCCAGTGGTCGGGGTCGACCTGGAACTGGTACAGCACGGCCGTGTCGGCCGGGGCCTCGTCGGGCCGCCGGAAGGAGGCGAGCCCGACGACGACGCCGTCCCTGACACAGACGAGTACGTGCCCGTGCGGGCGGGCTATGGCCACGGACCACCGCTCGACCCACGCGTTCGGATCCCCGTCGTCCGGGAATCCCTCCTGGTAGTACGTGGCACGGGCTCTGCGGTGCAGGGTGGCGAGAACGGGGGCGTCGGCGGGTACGGCGGTACGGATCATGCTCCGAAGGACGCGGGCCGATGGCCTCGGGGTTTCATCGGGGTGGGGGTGGGGGTGGGCGGCGTGATTTGTGCGGGTGGGTGGGACGGGGGGGTGTCCGGCCCCGGGGGGGGGTATCGCCGGAGGGCACGGCCGCGGTCGGCGAGCAGTACCGACCGGCAGGCGCCCCCACGGCAGCGTGCGAGCCGTCCCGGCCGGGAGCGCCCCAACGTCCCAGGGCGGCCGATTTCCGGGGACGGAACCGACTGGGCACCGGGACCGGGCACCGGCGGTAAGCGGTAGCAGCCGGCAGACGCCTCACGGCACCGCGCGAGCCGTCCCGGTCGTGCGCTCCGTCCGTCCTCCGCACCGTTCCTCGCCCATCTCCCACCCACCCGCCCCCTCCGGGGGCTTCGGTCGGAGTGCGTGGGCCCGGCGGCCCCGGCCGCAGGCCGAGGACGCGGCGACCTGCCCGTCACCACACCACAGCCACACGCGGCGGGGGCCGCCGACTACGAGGAGCGGACACCCCGCCGGGGGGGCCGAATCCCCTGAGCCAGGGAGGAGACCAGGCCGATCTACAGCCCCAAGGGGTGACCGGGCGAAGTGGGTAATTCGGTGAAGCTGTCGCTCACGGCCGCGTAGGCCCCGGATCGTGCCGTTACGTGAGTCCGCGAGTGCTCTCGTTGCCCGTGGCGTCCGGCCTCGCGAGGGCGTGGCCGTCGGCCACATCGAGCAGGCAGCCACAGCAGCCAACGGCCCGGACCAACTGGGCCCGCCCCCACCCGCCTCAGCCCACATCCAGGGCAACCCCGCGGGGCCGAAGCCTCTGGAGGGGCAGGTGGATGGGAGGTGAGCGAGGAACGGGAACCGGGTCGAGCCGAGCCGCACGCCACGCGAGGCTGAGAGGCCGATACCCGGTCGGGGTGGGCAGTCGCCCCAGGGGGCCGGCCGGACTGTCGCCCATCTGGAATGGAGTCCGCACCAGCCTCCCGGCCCGGCCCTCGTCGGGCCGACCCCATTCGGACCGTGCCCACCCGGACCGAAGCCCCCGGAGAGGGCGGGAGGGTGGGAGATGAGTGAGGCACGGGAACCAGGCCGAGCCAAACAACAGGCCACGCGAGGCTGAGAAGCGGATGCCCGGTTGAGGCCAGCAGCCGTCTCCGGGCGCCCCGGCAGCGTCGGCCTTCTGAAACGGGGGCCGAACCAGACTCCGGCCCGCCCCACCTGCCCCACCCGGACCGAAGCCCCCGGAGAGGGCGGGTGGATGGGAGGTGAGCGAGGAACAGGCACCGGGCCGAGCCGCAGGCCACACGAGACCGCGAGGCGGATGACCACCCCGAGGTGGGCAGTCGCCCCGGAATGGTCGGCCAGGGGTGAGCAGTCGCCCCGGAGCGGTCGGCCGGGGCCGTCGTCCATCTGGAACGGCGTCCGTGCCAGCCCCCGGCCCGTACCACCCGGGCCCACGGGGGGCCCGGGAGCCCGGGGGGCCCGGGAGCCCGGAGGCCTTGGAGCCCCGAGGCCCCGAGGGCCCTCGGGCCGGACGTATCCGGGCCGAACCCCTCCGGACCCAAGCCCCCGGAGGGGGCGGGAGGGTGGGAGATGGGCGAGGCACGGGGCCTGGGGCTGGGCCGCGGTGCGGGTTGAGCGGGACACAGTCGTTGGCTGCCACAAGCGGGTAGCCGCACCAAGCCGGGGGCATCAGCCACCCCACCGGCCAGCCGGGCGAGACCACCGGCCTCGACCACCCCACCCGGTAGCCGACCGAGGCCGACGGCATCAGCCGCCCCCCACCGCGCAGGCCGCCGCGCCCGCTCCCGTCAGGAGCCGTCCCGCAGGCCCTTCGGCCACGTAGGCCTGTACTCGATGTGGTCGTACGTGACCACGCAGCCCTCCCCCACCGGGGACTGCGCCAGGAAGCCGACCAGGGCCGCCGACGCGGACTTTTCGTCGCCGAGGGAGAAGATGCGGATGAACGTCCACGTCGAACCGTCGGTCGAGGCGTGGAAGGCGAAGGCCGAGCCGGTGCGGCTGACGCGGAGCCAGACGGAGGACCCCGGCACCACGAACGCGTTCGCGTCGTCGGAGTGGCCGCGGGTCACGACCGTACAGATCGTGGGCTCGTCCGGGGACCGCTCGAAGCAGAGCTTCGCCCACTCCCGGTCGCCCACATGAACGTAGAGCACCCCCGCGTCGAAGGCCGCCGCGAAGCCGACCGTGACGCGGGCGATCAGCTGGAAGTCCCCGTCGGGAGCCCCGAGGAGGCGCGGCGCGTCCGACGCCGGTTCCAGCGAGGACCCCGTCGGCGGCACGAAGCGGTCCTGGCGGGGCCCCGCCCACCCGGTGAGCACCCCGTCCTCGTACGACCAGTGGCCGTCGGGTCCGTACGTGCGCAACGGGTAGGGCAGGGGCGGTATTTCGAGATCCATGCCGCCAGTCTCGCAGGGGCCCGGGGGCCTCGTCCGGTCAGAGCTCCAGGCGGCCGTTGAAGCGGCGCGGCAGCCCCAGCGGGTTGTCGTCGCGCAGCTCCTGCGGCAGCAGCGCCTCCGGCGTCGTCTGGTACGAGACCGGGCGCAGCCAGCGCTCGATCGCGGTGCCGCCCACCGACGTGGACGTCGACGTCGTCGCCGGGTACGGGCCGCCGTGGTGCTGCGCGGGCGCGACCGCGACACCGGTCGGCCAGCCGTTGACGAGGACGCGGCCCGCGATGGGCGTCAGCTCGGCGAGGATCTCCGCGCCGCGGCCCTCACCGGCGGCCTCGGACGAGGACAGCTGGACCGTCGCCGTGAGGTTGCCGGGGAGCCGGTTCAGGACCGCCGTGATCTCGTCGGCCGTCTCGTAGCGGGCGACGACCGTGACCGGGCCGAAGCACTCCTCCAGGAGGAGGTCGTGCGCGCCGCCCTCGGTCGCGAGCCGGGTGGCCGGAACCGTGAGGAAGCCGGGCGCCACCGTGTGCTCGCTGCCGGCGCCGGGGGTCACCGGGGCTTCCACGTCCGGGAGTTCGGCGCGCTCGGCGACACCGGCGATGAAGTTGTCGCGCATGCGGTGGTCGAGCAGCACGCCGGAGGCGGTGTCGCTGACGGCGGCCGTGAGGGACTTGACGAGCGTGTCGCCCGCCTCGCCCTTCGGCGCGAAGACGAGACCCGGCTTCACGCAGAACTGGCCGACGCCCAGCGTCATCGAACCGGCGAGCCCTGTGCCGATCTGGTCGGCGCGCTCGGCGGCCGCGGCCTCGGTGATCACGACCGGGTTCAGCGAGCCCAGCTCACCGTGGAACGGGATCGGCACCGGCCGCGAGGAAGCGGCGTCGAAGAGCGCGCGACCGCCGCGTACGGAGCCGGTGAAGCCGGCCGCGGACACCAGCGGGTGCTTGACCAGCTCGACGCCCGCGTCGAAGCCGTGCACGAGGCCGAGCACGCCCTCCGGGATGCCGTGCTCGGCGGCGGCCCTGCGGATGGTGGCGGCGACCAGCTCGGAGGTGGCCGGGTGGTCGGGGTGCGCCTTGACGACGACCGGGCAGCCGGCCGCGAGCGCGCTCGACGTGTCGCCGCCGGGCACGGAGAAGGCGAACGGGAAGTTCGAGGCCGCGTAGACGGCGACGACGCCCAGCGGGATCTTGTAGCGGCGCAGGTCCGGGATGGGCGGCGTCGCCGTGTCGTCCGGGTGGTCGATGACGACGCCGAGGAAGGCGCCCTCGTCGACGATGTCCGCGAACTTCCTCAACTGGAAGCAGCTGCGGGCGAGTTCGCCGGTGAGCCGGACCGGGCCGAGCGCGGTCTCCGCGTCCGCCGCCTCGACGAGGTGATCCTTGGCCTCTTCCAGGCGGTCGGCCGCGGTGCGCAGGAACGCGGCACGGACGGTGCGGTCGGCGAGGGCGGAGCGGGCGGCCTGCGCGGCGCGCACCGCCTCGTCCACTTCCTGCGCCGTGGCCTCGTCCGCGACCTGCTCCCGCTGCTTCCCGGTTCGGGGGTCGACACTCCAGACTGGTGTTGCTGCCACGGCACATTCCTCCAGCTTTTCTCGCCGCGCACCAGGGTGAGCAACGAGGATCGTTCGATATACTGAACGCTGTCTCTGATGATGAACTACTCACCGAGACTATTTCTCGTCGAACGAAGGGGTCAAGGGCGATGTCGGCAGACGAGACGGGGGCCGCGGCAGGCGGCGGGCAGGTCAAGTCCGCGGTGCGGACCGTGGAATTGCTCGAATACTTCGCGGGCCGACCCGGGATGCACTCCCTGGCCGCGGTCCAGGAGGCCGTCGGGTACCCGAAGTCCAGCCTCTACATGCTGCTGCGCACACTCGTGGACCTGGGCTGGGTGGAGACGGACGCGACCGGTACGCGGTACGGCATCGGCGTCCGCGCCCTCCTCGTCGGCACCTCGTACATCGACGGGGACGAGGTCGTGGCGTCGGCCCGCCCCACCCTCGACCGGCTCTCCGACGACACGACGGAGACCATCCACCTGGCCCGGCTCGACGGTACGAACGTCGTCTACCTCGCCACCCGCCAGTCGCAGCACTACCTGCGCCCCTTCACCCGGGTCGGCCGCCGGCTGCCCGCGCACTCCACGTCGCTCGGCAAGGCGCTGCTCGCCACCCACACCGACGAGCAGGTCCGCAAGCTGCTCCCGGAGACGCTCCCGGCGCTGACCGAGCACACGATCACCGACCGGGAGAAGCTCATCGAGGAGCTGCACCAGATCCGGGAGCAGGGCTTCGCGGTCGACCGCGAGGAGAACACGCTGGGCCTGCGCTGCTTCGGCGTGGCGATCCCGTACCGCACCCCGGCCCGGGACGCGATCTCCTGCTCGGTCCCGGTGGCGCGGCTCACGCCCGCCCACGAGCAGATGGTCAAGGACGCGCTGTTCGACGCCCGCGACCGGCTGACCCTCGCGACACGGAGGCTCTGATGGATCTGGCCCTGCGCCCCGTCCTCCCCGGTGACCTGCCGGCCTTCTTCCGTCAGCACAACGACCCCGAGTCGATGCACGCGGCCGCGTTCGTCTCGCCGAGGTCGGCGCAGTGGGACCTGTTCGAAGCGCACTGGCACCAGATCTGCGAGAAGTACGTCGTACGGACCGTGCTGCTCGACGGCGCCGTGGTCGGCAGCGCGTCCGTCTACGGCGACCCCGGCGAGCTGGAGGTCACGTACTGGATCGACCGCGCGCACTGGGGCCGCGGCGTGGCGACGGCGGCGCTGCGGGCGCTGCTCGCGGAGGTCACCGAGCGTCCCCTGCACGCCCGTGCCGCCGCCGACAACAAGGGCTCGATCCGCGTCCTGGAGAAGTGCGGGTTCGTCGTCACCGGACACGACCGGGGCTTCGCTCACGCGCGGGGCGAGGAGATCGAAGAGGTCGTACTGCGGCTCGGCTGACCCGGCCGGCCGCCTCGTGCCGCACATGACCGGCCCGGCCGGCCGGTACCCGCCCCACATGAACGTACGGTGAGAAAACGCACGGTCAGGAACGAATCGCGCCCGCCCGCTCGTCTTTCGTACGCAATGAACAAGACGATCAGGCGCGCCTCCGTCTTCACGCTGCTCCTCGTGTTCGCCCTGCTGGTCAGGGCGACCTGGGTGCAGTTCTACGACGGCCAGGCCCTCGCCAACAGCGACGACAACCGACGGAAGACGATCTCGCAGTACGCGAATCCGCTCGGCGACATCATCGTGGGCGGAAAGGCGGTGACCGGCTCGACGAAGACGGGCGACTCCAGCGACCTGAAGTACAAGCGGACCTACACGGACGGTTCGCTGTACTCGGCGGTGACCGGCTACACCTCGCAGGTGTACGGGGCCACCCAGCTCGAGGGGATCTACCAGAGCGTGCTCGACGGCACCGACACGCAGCTGAAGAACCCGCTGGACACCCTCACCGGCAAGAGCAGCGACCCCGGTGACGTGATCACGACGATCGATCCGGGTGTGCAGAAGGCCGCGTACAGCGCGCTCGGCGACAAGAAGGGCGCCGCCGTCGCCATCGACCCGGACTCCGGCAAGATCCTCGGCATGGTGTCGACGCCGTCCTTCGACCCGTCGAAGATCAGCGGCTCCGGTTCCTCGGACGCCGCGGCGTGGAAGAAGCTCGCGAAGGACAAGGAATCGCCGACCACGAACCGGGCGCTGAAGCAGGCGCTGCCGCCCGGTTCGACGTTCAAGCTGGTGGTCGCCGCGGCGGCGCTCGAGGACGGCCTGGTCTCGTCGATCGACCAGAAGACGGACACGCCGAACCCGTACAAGCTGCCGGGTACGAGCACGTACCTGAAGAACGAGACCACCTCGATGCCCTGCGAGGACGCCTCGGTCCGCACGGCGCTTCAGTACTCCTGCAACACCGTCTTCGGAAAGCTCGCCGCCGAACTGGGCCAGGACAAGGTCAGGGCGATGGCCGAGAAGTTCGGCTTCAACGACGAGAAGAAGGACGTCCCGGTGCGGGCCGCCAAGAGCAACTACCCGTCGAAGATGGACGACGCGCAGACGGCCCTGTCCGGCATCGGCCAGTTCGACGTGACGGCCACGCCGCTGCAGATCGCGATGGTCTCCGCGACCATCGCCAACGGCGGCGAGCAGGCGTCCCCGCACATGGTGTCGCAGGTGACGGACGCCGACGGCGACGCGGTCAAGTCCTTCGAGGACGGCGACGACACCCGCGTGATCAGCGAGTCGACCGCCTCGCAGCTGCAGTCCGCGATGCAGACCGTGGTCTCCAAGGGCACCGCCACGGTCGCGCAGATGGACGGCGCGACGGTCGGCGGCAAGACCGGTACGGCGCAGCACGGCGAGAACAACAGCGAGACCCCGTACGCCTGGTTCACGTCCTACGCGAAGGACGACTCGACCGGCAAGCAGGTCGCCGTGGCGGTGCTCGTCGAGCAGTCGGACGCGGCCCGCTCCGAGGTCAGCGGCAGCGGCCTCGCGGGTCCTGTCGCCAAGGCGATGATGCAGGCGGCACTCAAGAACTGACGCCGGCTGACGCTTCCTCAACCACAGTTCCACCGAAGGGTGTCCGGTATCACGGACACCCTTCGGTGCGTCGTACACAACGCTGGTACGCTCACGCCTCCCCCATCGGGCCGCCACTGTGAGGGAGGGATCGCGTGAGCACGGTTGTGGACACCCGGGACGATTCCGCTTCCGCCGAGTTTCATGCCTTCTTCGAACGGCACCACCGTGAACTCGCCCGCCTCGCCCACCTGTTGACGGGAGAGGCGGACGCCGCGGACGACCTCGCCGCGGACGCCCTGCTCGCGCTCTGGCACCGCTGGGACCGGGTGCGGGACGCCGAGCACCCGGTCGCGTACGCGCGCGGCGTCGTCGCCAATCTCGCGCGCACCCGGATCCGCAGCGCGGTGCGCGAGCGGCGGCGCGTGGCCCTCTTCTGGTCCGGCCGCCAGGACCGCACCGAGGGGCCGGACGTGCCGGCGGTCGTCGACGTGCAGGGCGCGCTGCGCGAACTCCCGTTCCGCAAACGGGCCTGCGTGGTGCTCCGGCACGCCTTCGACCTGTCGGAGAAGGACACCGCGCTCACGCTCGGCGTGTCGGTCGGTACGGTGAAGAGCCAGACCTCGAAGGGCATGGCCGAGCTGGAACGACGGCTGGGACACGGCGAACCGAACGGCCGGACGCCCGGGCGCGTACGCTCGGTCGGCGCCGCACTCGACGCCACGGAAGGAGGGCGCGGATGAGCGAGGAGCACCTTCGGCAGCAGCTGCGCGAGGCCGCCGACGCGCACCGCCCCGACCGTGCGCGGATGCTCGCCCGCGTCGAGCGCGGCATGCACGAGCGACCCGCCGCGGACGAGCCCGAGCGGCGGCCCGCGGTGGGCTGGGTGCGGATCGCCGGGATCACCGCGGGGGTCGTCGGGGCGCTCGCCGTGGGCGGCTTCGCGGTCGGCTCCGCGCTGCGCCCCGATCCTGCGCCGCGCCAGCAGCAGGTCGCCGTGTCACCGACACAGACGCCGCCGCAGGCCGGAAACCCGCTGTGGGCGGACGGTTCGGTGGACCCCGGCTCCAACGCCTACTGGGCCCAGTCCAACGTCACGTTCAAGACAAACAGCCAACTGACCGGTCTCACGGTCGAGTTGCGGGTGGCGCAGACCGGGAAGGTCAACAGCACGGGCCACTGGCGCTCCCTGCCCGCCGACGACTTCACGGAGTCCGTCACCGAGCGGGACGGGTTCCTCGTCTACCGGTGGGTGCTGAGGCCGGGCCGTTCCGTGCCGGTGGGTGAGCACGTGTTCGCCGGGCAGTACAACCACGCCGAGGGCGGGCGGGACGCGGGCGCGGACGACTACGTCGTGACCGGGCGGACGCGGGACGGTCAACGGGTCTCCGTGGACGGCGACTTCGCTGAGAAGTGAAGTCGCGGCAACCCTTCCGCGGTCGGTGACCACTGAAGGGCATGAACAACACAACACGACACTCACATCGCCGCCGCACCACCCGTCGCAGAGCGCTGCTCGGCGGGCTCGGTGCGCTCACACTGACCGGGGGCGCTCTCATGGCGAGCGGCATGCTCGGCACGGCGGGGGCCGCGGCCGCCTGGCCGTCGCCCACCGGCACCAAGGCCGTCAGCAGCTCGATCTCCGTCTCGGGCACGTACGACGGCGGGCTCAAGCGTTTCTACGGCTCCGGGGACCTCGGCGGCGACGGGCAGGAGGAGGGCCAGGACCCGATCTTCAACCTGAAGGACGGCGCCACCCTCAAGAACGTGATCATCGGCTCGCCGGCCGCCGACGGCGTGCACTGCGCTGGCAGTTGCACGCTGCAGAACGTGTGGTGGGAGGACGTCGGCGAGGACGCGGCCACCTTCAAGGGCAAGTCGACCGGATCCGTCTACACGGTGTCCGGAGGCGGCGCGAAGAAGGCCGACGACAAGGTGTTCCAGTTCAACGGCGCCGGCAAGCTCGTCGTCACCAAGTTCCAGGTCTCCGACTTCGGCAAGCTGGTCCGCTCCTGCGGCAACTGCTCGACGCAGTACAAGAACCGCAGCATCACCATCAACGACGTCGACGTGACGGCGCCGGGCAAGTCGCTCGTCGGCATCAACTCGAACTACGGCGACACGGCGGCCCTGCGCAATGTGCGCATCCACGGCGACAGCAGCAAGAAGATCAAGCCGTGCATCCGGTACGAGGGCAACAACACCGGTGCCGAACCCAAGGAACTGGGCAGCGGCCCCGACGGCACGTACTGCCGGTACACGGCCTCCGACCTGACGTACGACTGAGCCAAGAAGCCCGGTGGGACGCGGCCGCCCACGGCCGCGTCCCACCGCACCATCGGCGTCAGTCCACGTAGTACGTCGGGTTCGGGAGCTTGTACGTCCTGTCCGCGTAGCCGCCCTCGAGGTCCGAGTACTGGTCGCCGAAGTTGCCGACGATGTCGTAGCCACGGGACTCGATGTGCTTGCGCGTCCCCGACTTGTACTGCACCGTCGTGCAGTTCCAGGCGGCGGCCGTGGCGCAGTCGGCCAGGTACGCGGGCGGGTCGGCCTTGTCCTTGAGGAAGACGTGGTCCGCGTCGAGGTTGACGTCGATGCCGGCCTTCTTCAGGTTCTCCACGGCGGCGGAGCGCTGCGTCTCACCGAGCCCCGAGTTGTAGAAGACCTCGACACCCTTGGACTCGGCGTACCGGATGAGCGCGGGCGTGCCGAAGACGGCGGGGCGGTCCGCCTTGCCCACGTACTCCTTCCAACTGGCGTCGTTGTAGACGTAGTTGGTCTTCTTCTCGTAGTCGAGGCTGAGCAGCAGCGTGTCGTCGATGTCGAAGACGATCGCGGGCTTGTCGCCCTTGCCGTGGTGCTTCTTCGCCGCCGCGGCGATCTGGCGCTTCGCGCCCTTCTCGATGCGGGCGAGGTCCTGGGCGTACGGGCTGTCTGGCGAGGCCTGCCAGACGCCGTCGGCGTCCTGCTTCGCGCCGTAGTAGGAGTCGATCTCCTTGGTGAGCAGGCCGATGTTGTGCGGTTCCGCGGTGGCCTTGTCGTTCGCGGAGCTCGCTCCGCCCGCGTCGGCGGAGCCGGCGGTGACGACGCCGGCGAGTACGAGGGAAGCGACCGTCGCTGTGGCGGCGGCGAGATGGCGCTTACGCATCGATGACGTGTTCCAATTCTGGCCGTGACGGCTGTGGAAGCCGTCGGGGTCGGGGGGACTCCGTGCAGGTGAATGCATGTCTACGCGCATCACATCAGCCCCGCGACCGGCTTTACCCGATCGATACCCGACTCGACACCCGACGCCGATATGGCCGCACCATTGCTCCTGCATGGCGCCTTGTTGACCGTGCCTTGAAGGGGCCCCTTCTAGGGTCTAGGCAAGCGCTTCGACCCACAGAATGCAGGCCCCACCGTGACCGTGACCCCGACGAGTCTTCTCCCCCTCGCCGCCGGCGAGCGCGCCACATCGCCGGTCCTCCTCGGCTTCTTCGCCGTGGGCGGCGTCATCGCCATGACAGCCGGACTGAGCTGGGCTTTCGACGTCCGCGGCCTGGGCCCGGTGGGCTACCTCCGGGTCCTGGGCGCCGCATTGACCCTCGCGGGCCTGGTGCTGCTGTTGGTCACCTACGCCTTGTGGCACCTCGGCTGACCGACGTCTACAGCACGTCGTCGAGCCAGCCGAAGACCGCGTCCTGCATCGGCTCCACGAAGACGTGCCCGAGCCCCTGCCAGGTCTCCGTCCGCAGCCGGTCGTCCGCGCGCCGGGAGCGCCACACCGCGCGCATCCTGGCGTACGCCGCCTCGACGCCCTCGGCGGTGAAGAGCGTGTCGTCCGCGCCGTCGAGGAAGTACATCGGCCGGGGCGCCGCGATGCTCGCGACATCGGGGATGTCGAGATGTCGGGCGAGTCCCGGATGGAGCATGTAGTACGAGGACTGGCCACGCAGCGTGTTGTTGCCGGGCACCATCATTTCCTTGAGCCCGGTCATCCAGCACACGCTGACGGCGGCCGCGACGGCGTCGCTGAGCGCGGCCGTCTGCCAGGCGCGGTAGCCGCCCATGGAGAAGCCGACGGCGGCCACGCGGCGCCGGTTGACGCGGTCGAGCCCGGCGAGGAAGGCGGCGGCGCGGGCGTCCTCGCGGGCCACGAGCCCGGCGAGCGACGAGCCCAGGTTGTAGAAATTGCTCGCCAGGGCCTGCTGCTCTTCGTACGTGACGGGTCCGCGGTCGCCCCAGCCGTACGCGTCGAGGCAGAGCACCACGTAGCCGCGGCGCGCCAGTTCGTCGCCGACGAAGCGGCCGGTGAAGTACTTCTCGGCCCAGGACCGCGCGGAGACGAGGCGGGTGTCGTCGTACCAGGGGCGGACGAACTTCTCCTTGCCGATGTCGAACCTGGCGCCGTGGTCGTGCAGGAGCAGCACGGCCGGGTGGGGTCCGGGGCCGTCGGGGGTGAGCAGGGCGCCGCGCACCCGTTCGTAGCGGGTGAGGGAGACATCGACCAACTGGCGGGTGAATCCGTCGTCTTGGGAGGCCTCGCCGAAGTGCGGCGCGTACGGGACGTCGTCCTGCCGGTCGACGAGGAGCAGTTCCTCGACCTTGGCGCGGGCGGCCCGCCGCCATGTTCCGAAGTCCCGGACCGGTGAATTCCCCCACGCCAAGGGGAAGTCGAGCTCGCGCTTGAGCAGCGGGTGGAAGTCGGGAAGGTTGCCGCCGACGAGTTCGGCGGCGCCCGCCTCGCCCGCTCCGGCGGTGGTGGCGAGCGCCGCCGCGGCGGCACCGGTCACGAACCGGCGCCGCCCCATCGGAACGTCACGCATACGGCCTCCAGTCACCGAGGTAGGTCTTCCGGGTGTGCGACGCGGCCTCCGCCGCGCTCAGCTGCGGCCGGTTCTCGGGAGCCGAAATCGCTGCCCCGGGACCGGAGTTGGCGTACTCCGCGAACCGCTGGTTCTGCCAGGGGTAGCTGTCCGACATGTTCGTGTAGGGCGCCGCCGCGTCGATGCCGCGGCCGAGCCGGGATTCGCGGACGACGAGGGCGGGCCTGGCCGTCGTGTCGGAGCTGGGCACCCAGGGGCGTGCCAGCTTGTAGTACGCGGCCGGGGCGGTGGAGTCGATCCGTGCGCGGTTCACCAGGAAGCCGCGCGGGTTGGCGCCCGCCGTGGACGGCGCGAACACGAAGCCGTACGGCGCCGATGCCAGGTCGGTGCGGTCGAGCGTGCGGAAGTGGCAGCGCTCGAAGACCGCCGTGCCGCGCCCGAAGACGAAGTCGACGTCGCCCTCGGCGTAGCAGTCGCTGAAGTACTGGCGGGCGAAGGTGGTGAGCGCGGTCGAGTCGGCGTACAGGGTGTCCTGGTGGCCGAGGAACCGGCATGTGAAGAATGCCGAGCGGTCGCCCATGACCTTGACCGCGACGGCCTGCGTCCCGGTGATCTCCGGGTGGTCCGCGCGCAGCCAGTCGTTGGCGAAGGTGAGGTGGTGCGCGGTGAAGCCGTCGGGGCGCAGGGTGACGGTGGCGCTGCCGGTGGTGCCGTAGGTGCCGGAGCCGTCGGGCTTCGGGGTGCCGGCGGCGTTGTCGTACACGATGACCGTGTCGCGGGGGTCGCCGGTGGCGCCGATCCAGGTCGTGCCGGTGGCCGTGGCCGGGACGGTGACCGTTTCCCGGTAGGCGCCGGGGGCGATGACGAGGGTGTGGCCGGGGTCCGTCGCGGCGGAGGCGGCGGCTTGGACGGTGCGGTGGTCGCCGGCGCCGTCGGGGTGTACGTAGAGGGTGGTCGGGGTGAGGCGGGCCCTCGGGGAGCCGTAGCGGCCGAAGGGGTTTCGGTGGGTCGGGCCGGCGTGGGCCGGGGCGGCGGTGGCGCTCAGGGCGAGCGCCGCGCCGGCGATGAAGCTTCTTCTGCCGAGGCGGGTGGGCATGGTGCGGCTCCTGGGAGGGGGTGGGCGGCGATTGAGGCACACGTCTCGGGGCTCCGCCCCGGACCCCGCGCCTCAATCGCCGGCGGGGCTCAATTCGCCGGACCGGCGTCCCGTGCCACGACGCGCGGCACCGACTTCACCGGGTCGACGTCGCGTCGCAGGGTCGGCTTCCAGCCCGCGTTCTCGCGGATCGGGGTGGCCGCGTTGGCGGCGTTGTACGCGGCGATCAGGTCGACCGTTCTCCCGTTGACCTGGTTGCCGGTCGCCGTCACCGGATAGTCGTTCCAGCGGTGCAGGACGGCGTCCGCCCCGGCCCCCTTCGGCAGCGTGAACGCGTTCTTCTCCGCGTAGAGCTGCGACTCGAAGCCGATGCCGAACGAGTAGGAGTAATCGGCGTTGCCCACATACGAGTTGTTGTAGACGTCGACCTGGCCGAACCTCACGCGCGGGGCCCGCTCGACGAGGTTCTTGAAGAGGTTGTGGTGCAGCGTCACGCGCAGCTTGCCGCGGTCCGTGGCGGCCGCGCCGTCGCTGTTGCCGATCATCAGCGTCTTGTCGTGGTCCGCGAAGACGTTCCAGGAGGCGGTCACATAGTCGGCGCCCTTGACGATGTCGAGCTCGCCGTCGTGCTGCTGGTAGATGCGGCCGTAGTAACTGGGCAGCGTGGAGTCCGGGTGGTCGCCGTCGGTGAACTCGTTGTGGTCCAGCCAGACGTGCGTGGAGTTGTAGACGACGGCCGCGTCGTACTCGGAGTTCCAGTTGCCGGTGTCGCCGTCCGTCGGGTCCCACTGCGGGAAGCAGTCGAGCGGGGACTCCAGGGTGAGGCCGCGCACGATGACGTTGTCGACGCCGTTGATCTGGAGGCTGCCGCCGACGATGCCCGGGTTCTTGCCGACGCCGATGATCGTGGTGTTGGCGGGGACATTCGCCTTGATGGCCTTGGCCTGGGCGGCGGCGGACGCGGCGCGCAGGTCCTCCTGCTCGCCGGTCACCTCCTTGTCATAGCCCCAGGTCGCCGGGTCGTAATCGGCGAGGTACTGGTCGAGGTCGTAGCCGTCGGCGGCGAAGTCGGCGCAGGTCGCGCCGTCCGCGTCGAGGGTGCCCCTGACCTTGATGATCTTCGGCGCGGTGCCGCCCGCGGCGAAGGCGGCCTTCAGTCCGGCCCAGGTGGTGACGGTGTAGACGTGTGCGGCGTCGGCGGTGGCGCCGCCCGTGGTGCCGGTGGTGGCCGAGCCCCAGCCGTCGCCCTTCGCGAGGGTCTGCCGGGCGGGGTCGTGCCCGTGTGCGTGGGGCTCGGCGGCGCCCGCGGAGGCGACCGTGCCGGTCATGGCGAGGACCACGGCGGTGCAGCCGGCGACACCGGCTGCGACGAACGCGTATGTCTTGCTGGATCTCATCTACGGCTCCTGGCGCACTCGTTGAGGGAAGTCAGGCGGGGGTGGTCCCGGCGAGCCAGGACAGGCGCGAGGGCCACGCCGGGTCCAGCTCGTCGATCTCGTCTCCGGTACGGCGCACGTCGCGATGGGCGAGCACCTTGCGGTCGAGCAGCTCGGTGGCGACCAGGCGGGCCACCGCGATCGCGCCCGGCGGGTTGAAGTGCGTGTTGTCCTGCTCGGTCGCGGTCCAGTTGAAGTACGTCTTCGTGTCCTCGACGCCGAGCTTTCGCCACAGCGCGAGGGACAGCGCCTGGATGTCGAGCAGCGCGACGCCCTCCCGTTCGCCGAGGGCGCGCATCGCCGCCGGGTAGTCGCCGTGGGTGGGCAGGGAGTTGCCGCTCGCGTCGAACTTTCTGCGCTCGACGGCGGTGGCGAGCACCGGGCGGGCGCCCTTGGCCCGCGCCCCGTCGACGTACAGCTTCAGACAGTCCTGGTACGTCGACCAGGGCTCGGTGTAGCGGGTGGGGTCCGCGCTCTTCTCGTCGTTGTGCGCGAACTGGATCAGGAGGAGGTCGCCGGGGCGGATCGCGGCGACGATCGTGTCCAGGCGGCCCTCGTCGACGAAGCTCTTCGAACTGCGGCCGTTGACCGCGTGGTTGGCGACCCGGGCGCGGTCGGAGAGGAAGAACGGGAGGGCCATGCCCCAGCCGGTCTCGGGCTTGGCGTCGAGGTACTTCTGGGCTGCGGTGGAGTCACCGGCGATGAAGAGGGTCCGCCGGTCGTGCCGGGCGGTGGCCGCCGGCGCGGGAGACGCGAGGGCCGCCGCGAGCGGCAGGGCCGCGAGGGCGGCCAGCGTGGTTCTTCGGGTGGTCGACACGTCGATGTGCCGTCCTTTCCGGGGCATGGGTGATGGAGCCGGCGGCGGGAGCCGCGGGGCACGAAGCGTCCCGCCGCCGGCCCGGTTCAGGAGTGAACAGACCTGCTCTGTCTGCTAGTTGGCCTGCTGCTTCCACTCGGCCTGCGCCTTGTTGAGCTGGTCGGCGAGCGAGTCCAGGAAGGCCTTGGCCGTCATCTTGCCGAGCATGACCTTCTGGAAGTCGTCCTCGTTGTCGGCCTTGGAGATGGTGTTCCAGTCGGGCAGGTAGTACGGCAGCTGCACGATCTTGGTGGTGCCGGACTGCAGCGCCTCGGCGGCGAGCTTCGTCGGCTCGGACTTCTGCACCCAGTCGTCCTTGGCGGCCTCGGTGTTGGCCGGGATCTGCTTGGCCGACTCGTTCCACTTGCTGTTCTCCGCGTGCGAGGCGGCGAACTCCATGAACTTCCAGGCGGCCTTCTTGTTCTTGCTGGCCTTGAACAGGCCGAGCCCGTCCACCGGGTTGGAGACCTGGACGCGGGTGCCGCCCGGGCCCGTCGGGTTGGGGATGCCGCGGAACTTGGTGCCGAAGGCCTTCACGTGGTCGCCGTACGAGCCGAGGTTGTGGCTCAGCATGCCGATCTTGCCGCTGTCGTACTGCGCGACCATCTTCGTGAAGTCGTTGTTGACGTCGGCGGACGGCGTCGCCTTCTTGTAGAGGGCGGCGTACTTCTGGAGCGCGGCCACGTTCTTGGGGTCGTTGACCGTGGTCTTCTCGTTGTCCGCGTCCCAGAACGACGTGATGCCGCTCTGCCCGTACGACGCGTCGAGGGCCTGCGCGATGGAGCCCTCGCCGCCGCGGATGGTGTAACCGAACTCGTTCTTACCGGTGTTGGTGAGCTTGGACGCCGCCTCGAAGAACTTGTCCCAGGTCGTCGGCGCGCCCAGGCCCGCCTTCTTGAACAGGTCGGTGCGGTAGTAGAGGACACCGTTGTTGGCGGACGTCGGCAGCTCGTAGATCTTGTCCCCGGCGCCCGCGGCCTTCACCGACTCCATGAAGGAGTCGTTGAGCTTTCCGTTGAGCGAGCTCGTCGCTATGCGCTCGTCGAGCGGTTCGAGGGCGCCCTGCGCGGCGACACCGGCGAGCATCGCGGTGCCCACGCCGCCGACGTCGGGCAGGCCGCCGCCCTGGATGGCGGTGTCGTACTTGGACTGCACGTTCTCGGCGGGGATGCCGACGTACTTGACCTTGATGTTCGGGTACTTCTTCTCGAAGTCCTTGATGACCTCCATCCAGACGTCGCGGCGCACGGCCGTGTTGTTGTCCCAGAAGGTGATCTCGCCCTTGCCCGACCCCTCGTTCCCCTTGTCGCCGCCGGCCCCGCTGCCGTCGTCACCGCAGGCGGTGGCGGTCAGGGCGAGGACGGTGCTGATGGCGACGGCGGTGCCGGTGCGCAGCGCGGATCTGCGGATGCCTTTGCGGGTTCCTCTGCGTGCACTGATGGTCATGATCGGCTCTCTTCTTCTGGATCCAACTGGAGGGTGGTGCTGCGAAAGTGCGTGAACCGGGCGGCGCCGGCGGCCCGACCGCCGGGTGGTGCCGCCGCGAACAGGCCGAGCAGGGCGCCGACCCAGCGCCAGGGCTGCGCGGCGAACACCTGGCCCGAGCGCCGGAAGCCGTCTCCGGTGTCGACGGAGAAGCGGCAGCGGGCCCCGTCGGCGATGTCGACGCGCAGCCGCGCCGTCGCGTCGGGCGCCGCGCGGGGATGGGCCGCGTCCCGTTCCGCGTCGGCGGTGGTCTCGGCGAACCGGTGCACCACGTGGGCCGCTCCGTCCGCCCCGCGTTCGAGGCCGATCCACGTGTACGCGTCGCCGAGCACCACGAGTCCCGCGCGGGCTCCGGGAGTTGTGGCGTCGAGCCGGAGGTCGACCTCCACGCGGCTCGGCAGGAGCGGCAGCCGCTGCGTGAGCAGGTGCGGTACGCGGCGCAGGTCGCGCACCCCGTCGGCGGAGCGCACACAGGTGAGCAGCAGTCCGTCCCCGTCGTGCGAACTCGTCCAGTCCGCGCCGGAGTTGGCCGTCCACTGCCACTGCGGGCCGAAGCGTCCACCGGGGAAGGTGTCGTTCGTCGCGGGCGCCGTCACCGGTTGCTTCGGCAGCGCGGGCTTCTCGTGTACGTCGACGGGGGCGCCGTCGTCGCCGATCACCGGCCACCCGGAGGCGTCCCAGCGCATCGGCTGCAGATGCACCACCCGCCCGTACGGGCCGCGCTGCTGGAAGTGCAGGAACCAGTCGTCGCCCGCCGCCGTGCGCACCCATCCGCCCTGGTGGGGGCCGTTGACGTCGGTGTCGCCCTGTTCGAGCACGACCCGCTCCTCGTAGGGGCCGAAGAACGAGCGGGAGCGGAAGGCGCCCTGCCAGCCGGTCTCCACGCTGCCCGCAGGGGCGAAGATCCAGTACCAGCCGTCGTGCCGGTAGACCTTGGGGCCTTCAAGAGTGAACCAGCCGGGGATGCGGTCCCCGTCGATCAACACCGTTCCCTCGTCGAGGAGTTCACTTCCGTCGGGCGCCATGCGGTGTCCGGTGAGGCGGTTCTTGATGCCGGCGCGGGACTTCGCGTAGGCGTGCACGAGGTACGCCTCACCGGTCTCCTCGTCCCACAGCGGGCAGACGTCGATGAGGCCCTTGCCCGCCTTGAGGAGATGGGGCGCCGTCCAAGGCCCCGCGATCGACGGCGAGTTGATCTGGTGGATGCCGTGATCGGGGTCGCCCCAGAAGATCCAGAAGCGGCCGTCGTGGTGACGGAGCGACGGCGCCCACACGCCGCAGTCGTGGCGCGGGGCGGCGAAGGCCTCGGCGGGTTCGAGCCGGTCGAGGGCGTGTCCGACGAGCGTCCAGTTGACGAGGTCGCGGGAGTGCAGCAGCGGAAGGCCGGGGACGCGCCCGAAGCTGGACGCCGTCAGGTAGAAGTCGTCACCGACGCGGATCACGTCGGGGTCGGACCAGTCGGCGGCGAGCACGGGGTTGCGGTACGTGCCGTCGCCCAGGTCACCGGTTCTGTTCGGCGCGCGGTTCATGCGGCCACCGCCTTGCGGACGAGCGCCGTGGCCCGCTTCCGGTCGAGCGTGCCGTCGGCGACGACCGTGACCACGCGGCGTACGGCGGTGTCACCGGGGCCGATGGGCAGCCGGGCAGCGGAGGCGAGCGAGGAGCCGACGCCCGGGTACTCGTCGGTGCGGACGAACCACGGGTCGCGGCGGGTCTCGGCGGTGGCGCCCGCGAAGACGAGGGTCCAGCCGTCGCCCGCCATGGCCAGCCAGTCGGCGGGACGGCCGTGGACCGCGGACTCGCCCTCGGCGGCCTCCGTGAACACGGCCGGGGCCGCGGCCTCCTTCGGCGCCCGCCAGAAGAATCCTCCGTACGCGGCGCCCGGACGGCCGTTGGTCGCCGGGCTGCCGATGCTCAGCGCATCGTCCGCCGGGTTGGTGAGCGAGAACGTGAAGTCCAACGCCCAGGCATCGTCGGCCAATTGGGTGACGGCCACGGTGCGGCGCTCGCGCAGGAGCGGCACGCAGCCGTCCGCGATCCACTCCAGGTCCTGCACGAACCCGTCCGGGTCGCACAGCTTGAACTCGCGGTGCCGCTGCTCGCCGTGGTTGTCGAGCTCGGTCGGCCCCCGCCCCTCGACGTAGGTGCGCCCGCCCCAGAAGTTGCGCCCCGCGACGTCCGGCACGGCGACGCCCACCCCGAGGTGGTGCAGGTGGTCGGCGGGCGCGAACTCGGTGACCGGGGTACCGGCGAGCGTGGTCACCGGGTGCAGGAAGGGGCGCGGCGACAGGCGCCGCTCGACGTCGGGGCGGAGCTCGTAGCGGGCGACGGGGCGGCCCGCGCAGCTCAGTGTCAGCGGGGCGGTGACAAGACCGTGCAGGGTCCGGGTCATGACGAGGCCTCCGCTCCGGAGCGGGCCCAGGACGCGCCGAGCCCGGCGAAGCCGGTGAGTCCGTCGGCGCTCGCGGCGACGAGCCCGTCGGCGCCGTGCACCACCCGTCGTACGACGCCGGGCTTGTCCGCGGGCACCGTGCTCCACGCGTCCGCGGGCAGCGCCAGCGGGGCTGGGGCGCGCCGGATCGCCTCGACCACGCGCATGAACGCGCCGGTCGCGGCGGGCGGCACGAGCAGCGGTGTCTCCCCGTCGGTGGCGAGGTGGTCGATCAGGTTCGCCAGCAGGTCGGTGCGCCCGTGCACGGTCTCCTCCGGACCGTGGCCCGCGCGCTGCACGAGGACGCGGTCCTGCTTGTACCAGAAGGTGATCCGGCCGCGGCTGCCGTGCACGATCACGTACGGCTCGTCCGGCAGTTCGGCGCACAGGGTCGCGGCGACGGTGACGCGCGAGCCGGTACGGGTGGTCAGCTCGACGCACGAGGTGTCGTCGGCCTCGATGTCGTTGGCGCGGTACAGCTCGGTGCGGATCGCGGTGAGGTCGTCGCCGCCGGTCGCGCCGTCGAGGGCGAGGGAGGTGGCGACGGCGTGGGCGAGCGGGTTGGTGAGCACACCGTCCACGACGTCGACCGTGCGGCCCGTGCCGCTACCGTCGTCGAGGTGGCGGCGCCCGGCCCAGGGGGCGCGCCGGTAGTAGGCCTCGTCGCGGGCCCAGGCCCCGGCGGCGCCGATGCCGAGGGGCTCACCGATGGCGCCGTCGCGTACGAGATCTCGTATATGGGACACCGCATGCGAGCCGAGCGACTGGAAGCCGATCTGGCAGGCGATCCCCGCCTCGGCCACCCCGGCCGCCATGCGCTCGTATTCCGCGTACGACGGCGCGGGCGGCTTCTCCAGGAGCAGGTGCACGCCCCGCTGGGCGGCCACCAGGGCCAGGTCCGTGTGCGTGGGGATCGGGGTGCAGATGATCGCGATCCGGGCGCCGGTGCGGTCGAGCAGCTCCCCGAAGTCGGCGGACTGCACGACGTCATCGGCCTCGAATCCGTCGAGCTCCGCCGCGTCCAGCGGCCGCAGCTCGCACACTCCGGCCAGCTTAACCCGCCCCGCCTCCGCGAGGCCCCGCAGGTTGTTCAGGTGCCAGCGGCCGTGGCCCCGCGCGCCCGCGAGGACGACGGGAACAGGCTCGTGCTCCGGGCCGCTGTCGCGTGTCCGCATGCTCGAATTGATCTTCATAGTGGTTGTCATCCCTTCACCGCCCCCGCGCTGAACCCCGTGACGAGCCATTTCTGAATGAATGCGAAGACGATCACGACGGGCAGCGCGGCCACGACGCCACCGGCGGCGAGCGCGCCCAGGTCGACGGAGTCGGCGCCCATGAGGGTGGCGAGGCCGACCGGGATCGTCTGCTTGTCCTGGTTGGAGAGGAACATCAGGGCGAACAGGAAGTGGTTCCAGCTGTGCACGAAGGCGAAGGAACCGACCGCGATGAGCCCCGGTCGCAGCAGCGGGAGGACGACGGCGCAGAAGGCGCGGAAGCGTCCGCAGCCGTCGACCCAGGCGGCCTCTTCGAGCGAGTACGGCACGTTCTTGATGAAGCCGCTGATGAGAATCATCGTGAGCGGCAGCTGGAAGACGGTCTCGGCGATGATGACGCTGCCGAGCGAGTTGATCAGCCGCAGGTTGGCGAAGATCTGGAACAGCGGGACCAGCATCAGGGCGCCCGGAATGAACTGCGAGCACAGCAGCGCGAGCATGAAGCCCTGCTTGATCCGGAAGTTGAAGCGGGCGAGCGCGTAGCCGCCGGCCAGCGCCACGACCGTCGTCATCAGCATCGAGGCGAGGCCGACGAGCAGGCTGTTCTGGAAGAAGATCGCGAACGACCGCTCGTTCCACACCTTGTCGAAGTGCTCGAAGGTGAGCGGCCACGGCACGAGGGACGTGGATCCGGTGGGCCGGAACGCGAACAGCAGCATCCAGTAGAACGGGATGAGCGTGAAGAGGAGGTAGACGCCGAGCGGGACATAGATCTGCCAGCGCGGCACGTCCTCCCAGGAGGGCCCGCGGTCCTTCTTGGAGGGGCGGAGGGCGGCGCGGTGCCGGCCGCCGCCCGTCGTGGTGGCGGGCGCGGTCGTGGTGGCGGTCAATTCGGCTTCCTTGACGGTCACTTGTCCTCGCCCCCGAACTTGCTCAGGCGGAGATAGATCATCGAGCAGAACAGGAGGATCACGAAGGCGATGGACGTCAGCGCGGACGCGTAGCCGAAGTCGTGGCTGTCGACGGCGATGGAGGCGATGCGCAGCGGCAGAGTGGTCGTCTCACCCGCGGGTCCGCCGCCGGTGAGGGTGTAGAGCAGGTCGACGTTGTTGAACTCCCACACGGCGCGCAGCAGCGTGGACAGGATGATCGCGTCCTTGAGGTGTGGCAGTGTGATGTGGAAGAACTGGCGCAGCCGGCTCGCGCCGTCGACCTCGGCGGCCTCGTACAGGTCCTTCGACACGGACTGGAGGTCGGCGAGGATGAGGATCGCGAAGAAGGGGACGCCGCGCCAGAGTTCGGCGGTGACGACGGCGGGGAAGACGGTCGCGGTGTCCGAGAGCCATGAGGTGCCGTACGTTCCGATGCCCATGTCGGCGAGGTAACGCGTGATGCCCGTCTGGGAGTTGTAGAGCAGCATCCAGACGGCGGAGGTCAGCACGCCGGAGACGGCCCACGGCGAGAAGACGAGCGCGCGGGCCATGCCGCGGCCGATGAACGTCTGGTTGACCACGAGCGCGAGCCCGAGGCCGAGCAGCAGTTGCAGCACCACCTGGACGACGACCCATTGGAGGCTGAAGCCCAGCGTCCGCCAGAAGTCGGGGTCGTTGGTGAACGCGGTGACGAAGTTGTCGAGTCCCGCGAACCCGTTCCGCCACGGCTTGGTCGGGTTGAAGTGCTGCACGCTGTAGTAGAAGACGCTGATGACGGGATACGCGATGAAGCCCAGCATCAGCAGCCCGGCGGGCGCGATCAGCAGATAGGGGAGCCTGCGCGGGGTGGCTGACTTGCGGCGCCGGGGCGGCGATGCGCCCCCCGGTGCTTTGGCCACGGCTGCGGCTTGGGCCATGACGGGAACTCCGTTCTCGGTGGCTCAGGTCGGTACTTTTTGCGGTCCGTTGCGGTCCGTTGGGGGCCCGGCGCGGGTCCGTTGGGGGTCGATAGAAAGCGCTTGCACGACCCACATATCGAAACGCTTCACAGATGGTGTTCGGGGTGTCGGCCAGGAAGGCCGGCGGGTGGTGACTCAGCTCGCGTACGGGTCCTCAGCCGTGCCGGGCCCCGCCAGGAAGGCGAAGTCGCAGCCGGTGTCGGCCTGGGTGATCTGCTCGTTGTAGAGCACGCCGTAGCCGCGCTCGTGGCGCTCGGCGGGCGGCACCCAGTCGTTCCTGCGGCGCTGCAACTCCTCGTCGCTCACGTCGAGTTGAAGCGAGCGCGCGGCGACGTCGAGGGTGACGGTGTCCCCGCTGCGGACCAGCGCGAGCGGTCCGCCGACGTGCGACTCGGGGGCGATGTGCAGGACGCACGCCCCGTAACTCGTACCGCTCATCCGCGCGTCGGAGAGCCGCACCATGTCGCGCACGCCCTGCTTGAGCAGATGGTCGGGGATGGGCAGCATCCCGTACTCGGGCATGCCGGGTCCGCCCTTGGGGCCCGAGCCGCGCAGCACCAGGACGCTGTCGGCGGTGATGCCCAACTCCGGGTCGTTGATGGTGCGTTGCATGGTCTTGTAGTCGTCGAAGACCACGGCTGTGCCGGTGTGCTTGAGCAGCCGCGGCTCGGCGGCGATGTGCTTGATGACGGCGCCGTCGGGGCAGAGGTTGCCGCGCAGGACGGCGACGCCGCCCTCGGCCGCGACCGGGTTCGTACGGGTGCGGATCACGTCGTCGTTGTGCACCTCGACGCCCTCGATCTGCTCGCCCAACCGGCCGTTGACCGTGGGCCGTTCGAGGTGCAGCAGGTCGGTGATCCGGGAGAGGAACGCGGGCAGGCCGCCGGCGAAGTAGAAGTCCTCCATCAGGTACGTCTGCCCACCTGGCCGAACGTTCGCGAGCACGGGAACGGCGCGCGCGACGCGGTCGAAGTCGTCGAGGCTCAGCGGCACTCCGGCCCGCCCGGCCATGGCGATGAGGTGGATGACGGCGTTGGTGGAGCCGCCGAGCCCGAGCACCGTGGTGACGGCGTCCTCGAAGGCCTCGGGGGTGAGGATCTCGGAGGGCCTGAGCGCGGTCCAGGCGAGGTCGACGGCGCGCCGCCCGGAGGCCGCGGCCATCCGCTCGTGCGCGGAGTCGACGGCCGGGATCGAGGAGGCGCCCGGCAGCGTCATGCCGAGGACCTCGGCCGCCGCGGTCATGGTGGACGCGGTCCCCATGGTCATGCAGTGGCCGGGCGACCTCGCCAATCCGCCCTGGAGTTCCCGCAGTTCGCAGTCGGTGAGGTTGCCCGCGCGGTGCTCGTCCCAGTACTTCCACATGTCGGTGCCGGAGCCGAGCGTCTCGCCGCGCCAGTGGCCCGGCAGCATCGGCCCGGCCGGCACGAAGATCGACGGCACGTCGGCGGAGGCCGCGCCCATGAGCAGGGCGGGGGTCGACTTGTCGCAGCCACCGAGCAGCACCGCCGCGTCGACCGGGTAGGAACGCAGCAGCTCCTCGGTCTCCATGGCGAGCAGGTTGCGGTAGAGCATCGGGGTCGGCTTCTGGTACGTCTCCGAGAGCGTGGAGACGGGGAATTCGAGCGGGAAGCCGCCCGCCTGCCACACGCCCCGCTTCACGGCCTCCGCCCGCTCCCGCAGGTGTACGTGGCAGGGGTTGATGTCGGACCAGGTGTTGAGGACGGCGACGACGGGCCGGCCCTGGTACTCCTCGGCCTCGTAACCGAGTTGGCGCATCCGGGCATTGTGCGACCAGGTGCGCAGCTGGCCCTCCGTGCCGTACCACTGGTGGGAGCGGAGCTGTTCGGGGCTCAGCCTCCGGTCGTCGGGCCCTCTCCGGTCGGCCCGGTCGGCACTCCGGTCGGTACTCATATGGACCACCCCGCGGCGATCTCGGCGACCTCGGCGCGCGCCGCCTCCGGCAGTTCCCTGCTCGGCGGGCGGACGTCGCGGCGGCACAGGCCGAGGGAGGCAAGGGCCTCCTTGACGACGGTGACGTTGTTGGCGGAGGCGTCGGCGCCGCGCAGTTCCTCGAAGCGGCGGATCTGCTCCCACACCTTCATGGCGGCGGCGTAGTCGCCCGATCGAAGCGCTTCGATCATGGACAGCGAGACGCTGGGCGCGACGTTCACGAGCCCCGAGGTGAAGCCGGTGGCGCCCGCGGAGAAGTAGGAGGGCGCGTACGGCTCGGCGAGCCCGGCCACCCAGACGAACCGGTCGAGGCCCGCGTCCCGGGCGAAGCCGGCGAAGCGCGAGGCGTCCGGCACCGCGTACTTCACGCCGATCACGTTCGGGCAGGCCGCGCCGAGTTCGGCGAGCCGGGCGCCGGGGAGCGCCGCGTTCCTGAGGTACGGGACGACGCCGAGCTCGGGCACGGCCCGCGCGATCGCCCGGTGGTAGTCGACCCAGCCGACCTCGGAGACGTAGGGGTGCACGGGCTGGTGCACCATCACCATGTGGGCGCCGTGCTCACGGGCGTGCCGGGCGGCCTCGATCGCGGTCGGCACGTCGTGCCCGACACCGACGAGGACGATGCCGCGCTCCCCCACTTCTTCGAGGGTCAACTCCGTGACGAGACGGCGCTCTTCGGGAGCGAGGGCGTAGAACTCGCCGGTGTTCCCGTTCGGCGTGAGGGTGCGCACGCCGGCATCGAGCAAGCGCCGCAGCAGGGACCTGTACTGGCCCTCGTCGACGGAGCCGTCCTCGGCGAACGGGGTCACCGGGATCGCGACCACATCGGCGAGCGCGGCGCGCTGGGTCTCGAACACGGCCGGCGAGTGGGGTCTCCCCTGCTCGTACGGAGTGGAGTACGTGGGGCTGGTCATGAGTGGTGCTCACCCTACTTCTTCCCGGTCCTCCCGCAGGTCGGGGAAGGCCCGCTCGACGAACGACGCGATGTGGTCACGCAGCGCGCGCGAGGCCCCCTGGGCGTCACCGGCGAGGGCGAGCTCAAGGATCTCCCGGTGCTCGCCGGCCTCCCGCTCCCACGAGGGGTCGGCGGCCCACGCCACGGCGGACACCAGGGCGGCCTGGTCGCGGACCTCGTCGAGCATCCTGCCGAGCAGCGGATTGCCGCACGGGAGGTACAGGGCGCGGTGGAACTCCCGGTTGGCGAGGGAGCGTTGGGCCGTGTCGCTCGCGGTGGCGGCGCGGTGCAGCGCGTCGCGGGCGACGTCGAGGGAGGCGCGGCGGCACACGGTGCGACGCAGCGCCTCCGGCTCGAGCAGCAGCCGCACGTCGTAGACCTCGCGGGCCATGTCGGCGTCCACCATGCGCACCGTGACGCCCTTGTACTGGCTCATCACGACGAGCCCGGTCCCGGCGAGGGTCTTGAGCGCCTCGCGCACCGGGGTCTTGGAGACCCCGAACTGGGCGGCTACATCGGTCTCCACCAGGGCCTGACCGGGGCGCAGCCGCCCGGTCAGGATGCGGTGCTTGATCTCCTCCAGGACGTACTGGGTACGGGAGGGGATCGGCGTGGGCACAGAGGTCATGCGGGCCTCTCGTATGGCGTATCGCGTCTCATATATGACGTACGAAGTACGACGCGTTGAAGCTAGAAGCACGGCCCTGTTTCGTCAACGCTTCCGACGAAAGAAGTTCACACAACTTCCATGAATCTTGCGGAAGTTGATCATCCGCCGCGCTGCGCCGCCGACCGCGGCCATCCGCCGCCGGCCGCCACCGCCCGTCAGAGCTCCGCGAGCGCCCCCGCCACCGCCTCCAGATCCCCGTCCGACGCGAGCCCCGCGTGGTACAGCCGCAGCTGCGTGGCGCCCAGGTCGCGCGCGGCCCGGGCGTCCTGCGCGAGCGTGTCCGGGCTGCCACCCATGCCGCGCACGACGGTGAGGTTCGCGGCGACGACGCCCTTCCCCTGCTCCGCGAACGGGCGCACCAGGCCCGCGCCGCCCGTGCAGGGCACGACGACGCCGTCGGCGACGGAGAGGATGTGCTCCGGGTCGACACCGGCGTTGGCGCCGCAGTGGTACGAGACCGGGTCGGCGTGCAGCAGCACCTGGAAGTCGGCGGGGGCCGCGGCCCGTACCGCCGCCACGGCCGCTTCCTGGATGGTGCGGGCCGTGGTGTCGCGGTAGGCGCGCGTGGCCGCGGCGGTCTCGGCGCCGAGCAGCTTCTCGACCGTCACCCAGCCTTCGTCCGCCGCCCTCCCCCGCCATACGGGGTCCAGGCCGGACCGGACGGACACCGCCAACTCCACAGGATCCAGACCGTGTTGGCCGTAACCCTCTCGGCAGGATTCGCAGAAGCACAGCGACATCAGGTACTGCCCGGCCTCACCGAGACCGACGCCGCCGATCTTGTCGTGGGCGTGCAGATGCGCGAGGCCGTACCAGCCGAGCGATTCGAGTTCGGTGCCGCGCGCGCCGGGGCGCGTCGCCGCCTCCGCCGCCAGGTCGACGAGGTACGCGCGCGTGGCGGGCTGCGCGATGCACGGCGCCCACGGGTAACGGTCTCCGTAGGCGTTGACGACGGAGGTGTCCGGGTGCTCGGCGCCCATCCGGGAGTTGTGAGCGAGCACGACCCATGTGTGGACGTCGAGGCCGGCGCCGGCGAGGGCCTCGGCGGCTTCTCCATAGGCGTCGCCGGGGGCCCAGTCGCCGGCCTCGTACGGCACCAGTTCCCGCCCCTGCCAACGCTGTTGGTCGACGGGGTACAGCACGGCCGCATGCTCAGCCGTCACGATGCGGTGACGCGGATGGCGGGGCGTCAGCGCGCGCGTGGAGTGGTACGCGGCGGCGAGGGTGACCTGCCGGACGCCGAGGTCGGCGATGCGGCGGGCGGCGTCCGGGTCGCCGTTGACGTCCCAGGGGTAGACGAAGGTGGAGGCCCTCATGCGTCGGCTCCTTCCAGCAACTTGGCGCCCCGCTCGATGAGTTCGACGAGCCGCTCGACGTGTTCCGCGCGCGGCTCGTGCAGCGGCGGCCGCACCCCGCCGACGTCGAGCCCGCTGCGCCGTACGCCCGCCTTCACGAGCGATACCGCGTACCCCCGCCCCTGGTTGCGGAGTTCGACGAGGGGCCGGTAGAAGCCGTCGATGAGCCGGTTCACCGTGGCATCGTCGCCCGCGTTCAGCGCCTTGTGGAAGGCCTGCGCGAGCTCCGGCGCGAAGGCGAAGGCGGCGGAGGAGTAGAGGGTGACGCCGATGCCGCGATAGGCGAGGCCGGTGAGTTCGGCGGTGGGCAGACCGTTGAAGTAGAGGAACTCCTCCGCTCCGTCCGTCCGTACGGCGCTCACGATCCGCTGCATCAGGTCCAGGTCGCCGAGCCCGTCCTTGAGCCCGATCACCTTGGGGTGGCGGGAGAGAGCGACGACGGTTTCCGGGGTGAAGACCGCGTTGTCGCGCTGGTAGACGATGGTGTCGAGGGAGGTCGCGTCGGCCAGTTCGGTGTAGTGCCGCAGCAGCCCCTCCTGTCCTGCCACGACGAGATAGGGCGGCATCGCCAACAGGCCGTCCGCGCCCGCCCGTTCGGCCGCGCGCGCGTAGCGGACCGCGAGCGCGGTGCCGTATCCGGCGCCCGCGACGACGGGCACCCGGCCCGCCGTCGCCTCGACCGCGGCGGCGACGCAGGCCTCGAACTCCTCGGGCGTGAGGGCGTGGAACTCCCCGGTGCCGCAGCAGGCGAACACGGCGGCGGCCCCGGCCTCGACGCCGCGCCGCACGTGGGTGCGGAAGGTGTCGAGGTCCACGGTCCCGTCGGATCCGTAGGCGGTGACGGGGAAGAACAGCGGCCCGCTGGGAATGCTGAGGCGAGCGGCGAGAGGGACTGAGGTCACGAGCTCTCCCTGAGCGCGCACATCGCACGAAGTGCACGTTTGTGATCCGCGTTTACATTTCTGAACAAAGCCACGGTAGGACGCCCCTCAGGGGCCGGTCAAGCACGCAAAACACGCGAACTCACGACGTGCGCACGCCTCTTGACTGGCAGTGCGGCTGTTCATAGCGTGTCCATGAATGTGAATGCCGCTCACGCAACCGGAGATCACACGCATGCCAGTCCCTTCCCGATCCCGCACCATCCTGCTCACCGGCGCGGCCGGCGGACTCGGCACCCTGATGCGGGAGCTGCTGCCCCGGTACGGCTACGAGCTCCGCCTGCTCGACGTGCGCCCCGTCGAGGACGCGCCCGACGCGATCATCGCCGACCTCAACGACACGGACGCACTGCGCGAGGCGGTGCGCGGCGTCGACGGCGTGCTGCACCTCGCCGGCATCAGCGTGGAGTCGACCTTCGAGAAGATCCTCGACTCGAACATCAAGGGCACGTACCACCTCTACGAGGCCGTACGGGAAGAGGCCGCGTCCCGCGCGGACGGCACGGCCCCCCGCATCGTCTTCGCCTCCTCCAACCACGCGATCGGCTACACGCCGCGCCCGCGCGTGGAGGACGGCGCGCCGCTGGTCCCGGTCGAGACGCTGCGCCGCCCCGACACGTACTACGGCCTGTCGAAGTCGTTCGGCGAGGACCTCGCCCAGTTCTACTGGGACCAGCACGGCATCGAGACCGTCTCCGTGCGCATCGGCTCCTGCTTCAAGGAGCCCACGGACGTCCGCATGATGTCGGTGTGGATGAGCCCCGCGGACGGCGCCCGTCTCTTCGACGCGGCGCTGACCGCCGAGAAGGTCGGCCACACCGTCGTCTACGGCTCGTCCGCCAACACCCGCCTGTGGTGGGACCTTTCGAGCGCCCGCGCCCTCGGCTACGAGCCGCAGGACGACTCGGAGGTGTACGCGGAGAAGCTGCTGGCCGAGCACGGCCCGCTCAGCGACGACAACCCCGCGCACCAGTACATGGGCGGCCGCTTCGTCAACGACCCGCCGATCTGGCCCTACTGAGCACGATTGGGCATGCCTGGGCAAGCCTGGGCGCGACTGAGCACGGCACTTCCAGGCGGGCGGGCACCGAACGGGCCCGCCCGCCGCCTTGTTCGGGCACCCGCACCGCCCGAACCCACATGATCCCCCGCTCCCCCGCAGGTCCGCGCCGGACCGCGCGCCCCGGAAAACGGGCAGGAACGGGCGGCATCGGGCCCGCTCCAGGCCTGTTCACCTCGTCGTACCCCCGGTACAACTTCCGGTGCGGGTCCTTCCGGGCCCGAACGGGCAGTGTCGGGTACGTCAGGAGGTCGGCGGGCATGAGCGCGGAGGAACGACAGCGTGAGATCGTGCGGGCGGCCCGGCACTCCGGCTCCGTCGACGTCACCGAGCTCGCGGCCGCACTCGGCGTCGCGAAGGAGACCGTGCGCCGCGACCTGCGGGCCCTGGAGGACCACGGCCTGGTGCGGCGCACGCACGGCGGGGCGTATCCGGTGGAGAGCGCCGGGTTCGAGACGACGCTGGCGTTCCGCACGACGATGCACGTGCCGGAGAAGCGGCGGATCGCGGCAGCCGCCGCGGATCTGCTCGGGGACGCCGAGACGGTCTTCGTCGACGAGGGTTTCACCCCGCAGCTGATCGCCGAAGCGCTGCCGCGCGAGCGGCCGTTGACCGTCGTCACCGCCTCCCTCGCGACCGCGGGCGCGCTCGCCGAGAACGACAACACGACCGTGCTGCTGCTCGGCGGCCGGGTCCGCGCGGGCACGCTCGCGACCGTGGACCACTGGACGTCGAAGATGCTCGCCGGGTTCGTCGTCGACCTCGCCTACATCGGCGCCAACGGCATCTCCCGCGATCACGGCCTGACCACCCCCGACCCGGCCGTCAGCGAGGTGAAGTCGCAGGCCATCCGGGCGGCGCGGCGCACCGTCTTCGCGGGCGTGCACACCAAGTTCGGCGCGATCAGCTTCTGCCGCTTCGCCCCGGTGGGCGCCCTGGAGGCGATCGTCACCAGCACCCAGCTGCCCGCGTCCGAGGCCCACCGCTACTCACTGATGGGGCCTCAGGTCATCCGCGTCTGATCCACCCACGGCTCCACCGGTACGGGGGCGGGTTCCGCACACCCGTCGACGTACCGCTTCACCACATAAATCCCCTCCATCCCTTACGTCCAGGAGCATCGATGCGAACCCAGAGCCGACGCCGGCCACCGGGCCCCCTGCTCGCGATGGCTGCCGCAGGGACGCTGCTCACCCCCCTCCTGTCCGGCTGCTGGGCCGGCGCCGGCGGGCTCGGCACGGGCGGTGACTCCCTCAACGTCCTGATGGTCAACAACCCGCAGATGGTCGAGTTGCAGAAGCTCACCGCCCGCCACTTCACGCGGGAGACCGGCATCAAGGTGAACTTCACCGTGCTGCCGGAGAACGACGTCCGCGACAAGATCAGCCAGGACTTCGCCAACCAGGCGGGCCAGTACGACGTCGCGACCCTCTCCAACTACGAGATCCCGATCTACGCCCGCAACGGCTGGCTGCGCTCGCTCGGCCCGTACGTCGGCAAGGACAAGGGCTTCGACCAGAAGGACATCCTCGCCCCCATGCGCGAGTCGCTCACCGGCGAGGACGGGAAGCTGTACGGCGAACCGTTCTACGGCGAGTCGTCCTTCCTGATGTACCGCAAGGACGTCTTCGCCAAGAAGGGCCTGAAGATGCCGGAGCACCCGACCTGGCAGCAGGTCGCGGACCTCTCCGCGAAGGTCGACGGCGCCGAGCAGGGCATGAAGGGCATCTGCCTGCGCGGGCTGCCCGGCTGGGGCGAGTCGATGGCGCCGCTGACCACCGTCGTGAACACCTTCGGCGGCACCTGGTTCGACAAGGACTGGAAGGCCCGCCTCGACGACAAGGGCTTCAAGGACGCGACCAAGTTCTACGTCGGCCTCGTCCGCAAGCACGGTGAGTCCGGCGCCGCGCAGGCCGGCTTCGCCGAGTGCCTCAACAACCTCACCCAGGGCAAGACCGCCATGTGGTACGACGCGACCTCCGCGGCGGGCTCCCTCGAAGCGTCCAAGTCGCCGGTCAAGGGCAAGATCGGCTACGTCTCCGCGCCCGTCGAGAGGACGAAGTCGAGCGGCTGGCTCTACACCTGGGCCTGGGGCCTGCAGAAGGCCTCCGCCAACCCGGACAAGGCCTGGAAGTTCATCTCCTGGGCCTCAGGCAAGGAGTACGAGAAGCTCGTCGGCGAGAAGTTCGGCTGGGCCAACGTGCCCGCAGGCAAGCGCGCCTCCACGTACGAGATCCCGCAGTACCGCAAGGAGGCGGCCCCCTTCCAGGCGCAGACGCAGGCCGCCATCGAGGGCGCCCGGCCGCGCGACCCGGGCGTGCAGCCGCGGCCCGCGCCCGGCATCCAGTTCGTCGGCATCCCCGAGTTCACCGACCTCGGCACCAAGGTCTCGCAGGAGATCAGCGCGGCCGTCGCCGGACGCCAGTCGGTCGATTCGGCCCTGGCCAAGTCCCAGAAGCTCGCCGCCGAGATCGCGAAGGAGTACGAGGGCCGATGACCACGACCACCGCTCCGGCGCCTCCCACCACCCCCGCGCCGGTCGTCCCGAACACCCCGAGCAGGCTGCGCGCCTGGGCGACCCGCGCGCCGCTGCTCCCCGCCCTGGTCTTCATGGTCGTGGTCACCCAACTCCCGTTCGTGGCCACGCTCGTGATCTCGTTCTTCGACTGGAACGCGCTGTACCCGGACGCCCGCGAGTTCACCGGTTTCGGCAACTACTCCGAGGTCCTCACCGACCCGGACCTGCGCAAGTCCGTCCTGACCACGATCGTCCTGACGGTGTCGGTGGTCGTGGCGAGCCTGGTGCTCGGGCTGTGTCTCGCGCTGCTGCTCGACCGGCGGTTCAAGGGCCGCGGCCTGGTCCGTACGCTGCTGATCGCGCCGTTCCTGATCGTCCCGGTCGCCGCGGCCCTGCTGTGGAAGCACGTCCTCTACAACCCCGAATACGGGCTGCTCAACGGCCTGTTGCACTACGTGGGCGGCCCCCAGCCCGACTGGATCTCCAACACCCCGCTGCTCGCGGTGGAGCTCTCCCTCGTCTGGCAGTGGACGCCGTTCATGATGCTGATCCTGCTCGCGGGGCTCCAGTCGCGCTCCGCCGAGCAGATCGAGGCCGCCCGCGTGGACGGCGCGGGCCCGTGGCAGATCTTCCGTCACCTGACGCTGCCGCACCTGCGCAGGTACCTGGAGCTGGGCGCGCTGCTCGGTTCGATCTACATCGTGCAGAACTTCGACGCCGTCTTCACCATCACGTCCGGCGGCCTCGGCACGGCCAACCTGCCGTACACCGTCTACCAGTCCTTCTACCAGGCCCACGAGAACGGTCTCGCCTCGGCGGCCGGCGTCCTGGTCGTCATCGGTTCGATCATCATCGCGACGTTCGCACTGCGCGTCGTGTCGTCGCTGTTCCGTGAGGAGGTGTCACGCTGATGACGTTCTCAACTTTCGTGCGCGGCAAGGGACTCGGACTGCTCGCCTGGCTGGCCGGCATCGTCTTCTTCCTGCCGATCGCCTGGATGGCGCTGACGTCCTTCCACTCGGAGTCGGACGCGGCCACCAACCCGCCCTCCTTCGCCGCATCCCTCACCCTCGACGGCTACCGCGACTTCTTCGGCGCGGACGGCGGCGCGAGCCCCTGGCCCGCGCTCATCAACTCGACGGTGGCCTCGCTCGTCGCGACGGCGCTCGTGCTGGTGCTCGCGCTCCCGGCGGCGTACGCGCTGTCGATCCGCCGGGTCCGCAAGTGGACCGACGTCCTGTTCTTCTTCCTCTCCACGAAGATGCTGCCGGTGGTGGCGGGCCTGCTCCCGATCTACCTCTTCGCGAAGAACACCGGCTTCCTCGACAACATCTGGCTCCTGGTCATCCTCTACACGTCGATGAACCTGCCGATCGCGGTGTGGATGATGCAGTCGTTCCTGGCGGAGGTGCCGGTCGCGGTGATCGAGGCGGCGCAGATCGACGGCGCGCGCCTTCCGACGGTCCTGACCCGGGTGGTGGCGCCGATAGCCCTGCCGGGCATCGCGGCGACGGCCCTCATCTGCTTCATCTTCTCCTGGAACGAACTCCTCTTCGCTCGGGTGCTCACCGGCGTCGTCGCCCAGACCGCACCCGTCTTCCTGACCGGCTTCATCACCAGCCAGGGCCTGTTCCTCGCGAAGGTGTGCGCCGCGTCCCTCGTGATCTCCCTGCCGGTGCTCGCGGCAGGGTTCGCCGCCCAGGACAAGCTCGTCCAGGGCCTGTCCCTCGGAGCGGTGAAGTGAACCGAGTGCACCACTGCCACAACTCCCGTACGTGCTTTGGAGGTTGTCCATGAAGGCCGCGATCGTCGAATCGGTGGGCAAGGTCGTCGTCGGCGAGGTGCCGGACCCGACACCGGGCCCCCGCGACGTGATCGTCGAGGTCGCCGCCTGCGGGCTCTGCGGCACCGATCTGCACATCCTGCAAGGCGAGTTCGCCCCGACGCTGCCCGTGGTGCCGGGCCACGAGTTCGCGGGCACGATCGCCGAAGTGGGGCGTGATGTCACGGAGTTGAGGGTCGGCGACCGGGTGGCCGTCGACCCCTCCCTGCACTGTCACGAGTGCCGCTACTGCCGGGCCGGGCGGGGCAACCTGTGCGAGCGGTGGGCGGCGATCGGGGTGTCGACGGCGGGCGGGGCCGCGCAGTACGCCGTCGCCCCGGTCGCCAACTGTGTTCCGCTCCCCGACCACGTAGAGACGCAGGACGCGGCGCTCATCGAGCCGCTGTCCTGCGCGGTGCGCGGCTACGACGTCCTTCAGTCACGGCTCGGCTCGCACGTGCTGATCTACGGCTCCGGCACGATGGGCCTGATGATGCTGGAGCTGGCCAAGAAGACCGGCGCGGCGAGCGTCGACGTCGTGGACCTCAACCCGGACCGCCTGGCGACGGCCCAGCGCCTCGGTGTCTCGGCGTCGGCGGCGAACCCGGACGAGCTGGACCGGCCCACGGGCTGGGACGTCGTCATCGACGCGACCGGCAACGCCGCGGCGATCCAGGACGGCCTCGGCCGCGTCGCCAAGGCGGGCACGTTCCTCCAGTTCGGCGTGGCGGACTACGCGACGCGCGTGAGCATCGACCCGTACCGCATCTACAACCAGGAGATCACCATCACCGGCTCGATGGCGGTCCTGCACAGTTACGAGCGGGCGGCGGAGCTCTTCGCGGGCGGCGTCCTCGACCCGTCCGTCTTCATCAGCGACCGGCTTCCGCTGGACAACTACCCGCAGGCGCTCGACCAGTTCGCGTCGGGCGTGGGCCGGAAGATCGTCGTGGTGCCCTGACGCACTTCGGGCGCACGCCCCGGCGCGCAGCAGTGCGGGCCCGCCTCTCGGCCGGGCCCGCACGCTGCCTGCGCGGCCGTCAGTGTCGCGGCCCGCGACGGCCCCTGCCCTCTCCGGGCATGCCGTCGTCCTTCGGGTTGTCGTACTCGATCTTCTCCTTGCGGACGGTGTCGGAGACCTCCTTCGTCTCCGTGACCTTCTCGGTCTCCAGCCGGACACGCTCGACGGGGACGGTCTCCTTGCGGACGACCGCGCGCTCCGCGTGCAGCGTCACCTCGGTCTCCGCCTCGCCGATCGTGGCCTTTGCGCCGTCGCCCTCACGGATCGGTTCGCGCACGACGCGGACCTCTTCGTGGGAGACGGGCACCGACGTGGTGACGTTCTCCGTCTCCACCGTCTTGCGCAGGTGGGCGTGGCCGACTTCCTGCTCCTCGACGCCCACGCGCAGGCGCTCCTCGGAGCGGATCATCTCGTCGGCCTTGCGGTCGCCACCGGCGTCGGGGCCGGACCGCATGGCCGGCTCCCGTGCGGCGGCACCCGCGTGCCGCCCGGCGTCCGACCGGGCACCGGCTCCGGCGCCCATGGCACCGGCCGCGCCCGCGGCGCCCGCGGTGCCTGCCGCGCCCATCCGGCCGGTGTCGGCCTGACCCGGCCGCTGGGGCTGGGTGCCGGCGGCGCCCGCGGCGGGGCGCGTCATGCCGTAGTGCCTGTACAGCTCGTTCTTCTCGTCCTCGTCGAGGTGCTGGTCGGCGTCGACCCGCGGGGCGTCCTTGACCGCTTCCTTCGTGTACCGCACGTTGAGCCGGTCACTGTCGTGCGTGGCCCCGCTCAACGGCACGAAGGTCTCCTTCATGCCGAAGAGGCCGGTCTTGACCGTCACCCAGTCGGCGTTGCCGGTCCTGTCATCCAGGTAGACCCGCTCGACGCTGCCGATCTTTTCCCCAGTGCGGTCGTAGGCGGTGAGCCCGACAAGGGCATCCGGGTTGTTGATCTCGCCCTGCGTCATGCGTGATCACTCCCTTCGGGACATGGAGGCGGCTGGAGGCCGCCGCGTGGGCCATGTGCCTCAGGTCCATCCCGCGCCGGACCCGGGAAGTTCGCAACAAGGAGCTTCACTCGGTGTAGCCGTAACACCTGGTGGGGGTGCCTTTGCGGCCCCATGGAGGGCCGCGGGGCACGGCCCGGCCGAATACGCCGGGCACCGCCATACGGGTGAACGGTTGATGTTCACAACCGCCCCCGCGCTCCTACAGCGCCTTCGCCGCGGGCTTCACCATCCCGCGCACCGTCCGCGACTTCACGAACTCGCCGATCGCCGTCATCTCCCACTCACCGGAGAACTGCTTGATCAGCTTGGCCATCATCACGCCCGTCTGCGCCTCGGCGTTCGTGAGGTCGAAGCGGACCAGCTCCTCGTCCGTCGCCGCGTCGACGAGACGGCAGTACGCCTTGGCGACCTCGGTGAACTTCTGGCCGGTGAACGAGTTCACGGTGAAGACCAGGCCCGTGACCTCCTGCGGGATGCGGCCCAGGTCCACGACGATCACCTCGTCGTCACCGCCGCCCTCGCCCGTGAGGTTGTCGCCGGAGTGCTTGATCGCGCCGCCCACGATCGAGAGCTTTCCGAAGTAGCAGCTGTCGACGTGGTTGCGCTGCGGCCCGTACGCGATGACCGACGCGTCCAGGTCGATGTCCTTGCCCCGGTAGGCGGGCTCCCAGCCGAGGCCCATCTTGACCTGCGCGAGCAGCGGCTTGCCGCCCTTGACCAGGGACACCGTCTGGTTCTTCTGGAGGGAGACGCGGCCCTTGTCGAGGTTGATCTTCCCGGAGCCGGGCGCCGGGGCGGGCGCGGCGGCGGCAGGCGCGGCGGCAGGCGCGGGCGGGGCCGTCCGCGGGTCGAGCGGCGGCGTCGTCGGCGCGGGCATCCCGGCCGGCGGGGCGGGCGGGGCCTGCGGGGCCGGGGCCGGGGCAGCGGCGGGGGCCGCCGGCTCCTCCACCGACACACCGAAGTCCGTGGCGATACCCGCAAGCCCGTTCGCATACCCCTGGCCCACCGCGCGGGCCTTCCACGCGCCGTTCCTCAGGTATACCTCCATGACCACCAGCGCCGTCTCCGCGCCGAGCTGGGGCGGCGTGAACGTGGCGAGGACCGATCCGTCGTCCGCGCCGCGGATCGTGGCCGTCGGCTCGATGCCCTGGAACGACTGGCCCGCGGCGTCCGGGCTCGCGGTGACGACGATCTTCTCGATGCCCGGCGGGACGGCGGCCGTGTCCACCGTGATGGAGTCCGGCGCGCTGCCGCCGCCCGACGTGTATGTCACACCGGGGCCCGAGGGCTGGTTGTAGAAGATGAAGTCGTCGTCCGAGCGCACCTTGCCGTCGGCGGTGAGCAGCAGGCCCGATACGTCGAGCCGCACGGGCGCCGTGACGTCCACCGTCACGCGCTGCACGGCGAGCGGGATGTTCGAGCCGGGAGTCATTGCGGTCATGCCTGGGGTAACGATCGACCCCGCTTTACCGTTCCCTTACCCGGGACTTTTGCAGAGGACTTTTCTCGCTCCCGCACGCCTGCGGCGCGTAGCTGCGACGCCGGGCGGTCAATTTGCGAGAGTGCCCTTCGTGAACATGCACAAAGGCCACCAAACCGGACCGGCGGGTGAAGACCCCCACTTGGACGACCCGATCACCGCCGAGGGGGTCACCGACGCCGGTGACCTCGGGTACAGCAAGAGCCTCCAGCCGCGCCACATCAGCATGATCGCGATCGGTGGGGCGATCGGCACGGGGCTCTTCCTCGGTGCGGGCGGCAACCTCGCCAAGGCGGGTCCCGCCCTCGCGTTCGCCTACGCGATCTGCGGCGTGTTCGCCTTCTTCGTGGTGCGGGCGCTGGGCGAACTGGTCGTGCACAGGCCCTCGTCGGGCTCCTTCGTGAGCTACGCGCGCGAGTTCCTCGGCGAGCGGGGCGCGTTCGTGGCGGGCTGGATGTACGTACTGAACTGGTCCTCGGCCGGGATGGCCGACATCACCGCCGTCGCCCTGTACGTGCACTACTGGTCGATGTTCACGACGATCCCGCAGTGGGTGCTGGCCGCGGTCGCCCTCGCGATCGTACTGACGATCAACCTCATCTCCGTGAAGAGCTTCGGTGAGATGGAGTTCTGGTTCGCCATCGTGAAGGTCGCGGCCCTGGTGCTGTTCCTGCTGATCGGGATCTTCTTCCTGGTGACGGGCAAGCCCGTGGACGGGAACTACGACCCCGGCATCTCGCTCATCAGCGACAACGGCGGCTTCTTCCCGCTGGGCGTCATGCCGGTCGTCCTCATCACGCAGACCGTGGTCTTCGCGTACGCGGCGGTCGAGATGGTCGGTGTGACGGCGGGCGAGACCGCCGAGCCGGAGAAGGTCGTGCCGAAGGCCGTGAACTCGATCATGTGGCGTGTCGGCATCTTCTACGTCGGCTCGGTCGTGATGCTGACGCTGCTGCTGCCCTGGACGGCGTACTCGGCGGGCGAGAGCCCGTTCGTGACGGTCCTGTCGAAGATCGGGGTGCCGGCGGCCGGCGGGATCATGAACCTGGTGGTGCTGACCGCCGCGATGTCCTCGCTCAACTCCGGGCTCTACACCACGGGCCGCATCCTGCGCTCGATGTCGATGGCGGGCTCGGCCCCTTCGTTCACGGCCCGGATGAGCGGCAGCCACGTCCCGTACGGCGGGATCATGCTGACGGCGACCGTGGCGCTGTTCGGGGTCGCGCTCAACGCGTGGCTGCCGGACGACGCGTTCGCCATCGTCACGAACGTCTCCTCGCTCGGCGTCATCTCCACCTGGGTGATGATCATGCTCTGTCACCTGGTGTTCGTGCGGCGCGCCCGGGAGGGCGTCGTGCACCGGCCCTCGTTCCGGCTGTGGGCCTCGCCGTGGATCGAGCTGACGACCATCGCGTTCCTGCTCGCCGTGATCGTGATGATGTGGTTCGACAAGGACGGCGCGGGCCGTGACACGGTGCTGATGCTGATCCCGATCGCGGTGTGTCTGACGATCGGCTGGTACGCGGTGCGGGGGCGGGTCCACCGGATCGCCGCCGAGCGCGAGGCGCCGCCGGTGGACCCGCTCCAGTGACCGCTCAGCGCTGGCGCTTCCAGGGGCCCTTGATCGCCAGCATGATGCCGGGCGTCTGGATGTTGGCGTAGAGGGTCGAGCCGTCGGGCGAGAAGGTCACACCCGTCATCTCGCTGTACTCCGGCTCCGCCTCGGTGCCGATGTTGAGGTCGTTGCGCGCGATCGGGTACGTACGCCCCCGCTCGGTCGCGCCGAACAGGTGCTGGACGCCCTCACCGTCCTCGGAGATGACGATGCCGCCGTACGGGGACACGGTGATGTTGTCCGGGCCGTCGAAGGCGCCGTCCTTCGACGGGTCCCGGTTCACACCGAGCAGCACCTTCAGGGTCAGGGTGCGGCGCTTGGGGTCGTAGAACCAGACCTGCCCGTCGTGCGCGACGGGGCTCTCCTCACGGGCGAACGAGGAGACGACGTAGGCGCCGCCGTCGCCCCACCACATGCCCTCCAGCTTGCGGGCGCGGGTGATCTCGCCGTCCTTGAACTGCTTGCGCGTGGAGACCGACTTGGCGTCGCGGTCGGGGACGTCGACCCAGTCGACGCCGTACGTGGTGCCGACCTTCGTGGCGCGCGACAGGTCGTCGACGAAACGGCCGCCGGAGTCGAAGCACCGGGTCGCCTGCAGCACGCCCGCGTCGTCGGCGAGGGTGCGCAGCTTGCCGCGGCCGTGCTCGAAGCCCTTCGGCGGAACCCAGCGGTAGAGCAGGCCGTTCGGGCCCGAGGCGTCCTCGGTGAGGTAGGCGTGGCCGCGCTTGGGGTCGATGACGACGGCCTCGTGGGCGTACCGGCCGAACGCCTTGATGGGCTTCGGCGACCGGTTGGCGCGACGGTCCGCCGGGTCGACCTCGAAGACGTAGCCGTGGTCCTTGGTGAAGCCGTTCTTGCCGGCCTTGTCCTCGGTCTCCTCACAGGTCAGCCAGGTGTCCCACGGGGTGTGCCCGCCCGCGCAGTTGGTGGCGGTGCCCGCGATGCCGACCCACTCGGCGACCTCGCCGCCGCGGCGCACCTCGACGACGGTGCAGCCGCCGGCCGCCATCGGGTCGTACACGAGGCCCTCGGTCAGCGGCACCGGGTGCGGCCAGTCGGCGCGGGCGCCCGCCAGCTCGTGGTTGTTGACGAGCAGCGTGGCGCCGCGCGGGCCCGCGAAGGTGGCGGTGCCGTCGTGGTTGGAGGGGGTGAACTCGCCGGACTCCAGCTTGGTCTTCCCGCAGTACGTGATGACCTTGTACGAGAAGCCCTCGGGCAGCGCGAGGATGCCGTCGGGGTCGTCGATCAGCGGGCCGTAGCCGACGCCCTTGTCCTTGCCCTTGAGTACGTCGACGTCCGCGTCGTCGGTGGCCGCGAGGGCGTTGGGCGCGGTGGCCAGGGAGCCGACGGACCCGGCGAGTGCGATACCGGCGCCGGTGGCCGCGGATCGTCTGGTGAAGTCCCTGCGAGTGAGCGACATGCTGGCGTCTCCCGTGATGATCGATGAGAGTGAACGGGCCCTGTTTTCGGCCATACGTTCTCGCTCGCGTATAAACGGCGGTTGAACACCGTCCAACGTCGAGGGGCCCGCTTACATGACTTCCGTGAACCTTGAACCGTCCGGCCGCCGCGTCCTCGTCTCCGGGGCCTCGCGGGGCCTCGGCCGGGCCCTCGCCCGCGCCTTCGCGGCGAACGGCGACCGGGTGGCGGTGCACTACGGCTCGCGGGAGGACGAGGCGCGGGCCACGCTCGACTCGCTCGCCGGGGAGGGGCACGTCCTCGTCGGCGGCGACATCTCCGACCCCGAGGGCGCGGCGTCCGTCGCCGGGCGGGCGGCCGAGGGCCTCGGCGGCCTCGACGTCCTGGTCAACAACGCGGCCGTGAACCTGCCGCATCCGCCGGCCACCACCTCGTACGAGGAGTGGGCGCGGCTGTGGCAGAGCCATGTCTCGGTGAATCTGCTCGGTACGGCGAACCTCTCCCACCTCGCCGCGCAGCGCATGATCGGGCAGGGCACGGCGGGCCGGATCGTCAACATCGGCTCGCGCGGCGCGTTCAAGGGCGAGCCCGACCACCCGGCGTACGGGGCGACGAAGGCCGCCGTGCACGCGCTCGGCCAGTCCCTCGCGGTGGCGCTCGCGCCGCACGGGATCGGGGTCGCGTCGGTGGCGCCCGGCTTCATCGAGACGGAGCGGGTGGCGCACCGGCTGACGGACGAGGTGCGCGCGCAGAGCCCGTTCGGCCGCGTGGCCTCGGCCGAGGAGATCGCCGACGCTGTCCTGTGGCTCGCCTCGCCGGCCGCGCAGTGGGCCTCCGGCACCGTCCTCGACCTGAACGGCGCCTCGTATCTCCGTACGTGACCCGCGCTTTCCGTACGTGACTCCCGCCCGGACGAATCTTCGTAAAGAAGGTCAACAGGCGCATCCCGCACCCAAACCCAAGATTTCACGCAGAACGCCTTGACCGGACTGCCGTGCGGCAATAGACAGGCTGGAGCAGAGAGTCTCCTGCCCGCATCACCCACCGAGGGGGTGGCGAGCCGATGGACGTACGACAGGCACGCGGCCTCCATGAGAGCCGGCTGATGAAGCTGGCCCATGTCACCGGAGTCGGGACCGGGAAGGACGAGCACTCGGGCGAGGACGTCATCGTCGTCTTCGTGACCCGCAAAGTGCCCCGCGACCGGCTCCGTGCGGAGGATGTCATCCCCACGACGCTCGACGGGGTACCGGTGCGCGTGCTCGCGATCGGCGAAGTGCGCGCGCAGGACGACGAGTTGTGAGGTAACCCCCGCACTTCAGTGAAAGTCAGGGGAAGAAGAGGTGGTCTGGCGTGCGCCAGCCCGAATTGATGCGCGGACCCGCCGGGGGACAGCTCAGCGACAGCTCCCGGCAGCAAGCGACCAGCGACTTCCTGCGGCGCGAGGCGCCCCTTGCCAATGTGGTCGGCTTCGGCCACGGCGTGAAATGGCAGAACGGCGAGCCGACGGGCGAGGAGGCCGTTCTCGTCTTCGTGACCCAGAAGGTGCCCGAATCACTGCTGCCCGAGCGGGATGTGATTCCACGTCAGATGGACGACGGCACCCCGACCGACATCGTGGCCGTCGGCCACATCTCCGCCCAGCGCCGGCAGAGCCGCCCCTTGGGAGCCCGCTCCGAAGAGGTCACGTACGGCCCCGACGGCGGTGTCTCCCAGCAGTTCTCCGGCGCGGGCCAGCCGCTGCTCGAGGACCTCGGGGGCCTTGGGACCTTCGAACCGCAGCAGCTCGTACGCCGGATGCGCCCGTGCCCCTCCGGCTTCTCGGTCGGCAACGTGTCCATCACCGCCGGCACCCTCGGCAGCGTGGTCTACGACTTCCTGCCGGGCGCCACGGTGGACCCGCCGGGACCCGGGCTCGGCACCCCGGCGAAGTTCTACATCCTCTCCAACAACCACGTCCTCGCCGACTCCAACCGGGCCCAGCTGGGCAGCGCCATCGTGCAGCCCGGCCGGTTCGACGGCGGCACGGACCCCGCGGACCGCATCGCCACGCTGTCCCGCTTCATCACCATCCAGTTCGCCCCGCAGACACCGCTGGACCGGCAGAACAACGTGGTCGACTGCGCGCTCGCCGAGGTCCCGTTCCAGGACGCGACGCGCGAGCAGTACTTCAGCGGCGCGCCGCGCGCCTGGCGCCGCAAGGCGAACGTCGCCGTCGGCGACCTCGTGAAGAAGACGGGCCGCACGACCAACGTGTCCTTCGGCCGCATCATCTCGGTCGACGCCACGATCGACGTCAACTACGGCACGGCGGGCACGGCCCGCTTCAAGGACCAGATCCTCACCACGGTCATGTCGGCCGGCGGCGACTCCGGATCCCTGGTCACGTCCTACGACAACGTGGCGGTCGGCCTGCTGTTCGCCGGTTCGTCGACGGTCACGGTCGAGAACCACATCGAGAACGTCCGCGCGCTGCTGCGCGTGGAGATCTCCGAGCAGCTGGCATAGGAGGTGACGTGATGAGCACCCAGGCACGCAAGAGCAAGGGCCAGACCCGCGGGGAGCACCGCTTCCACAACCCGCAGGGCGCGGAGGTCAAGACGCGCGACGAGGCGTTCGCCGCGCAGCGCGAGGCCTCCGCGGAGGCACTCACGGTCGACTGCAAGCTGGAGCTGAACAACGGCTCGGTCACCTTCGCCATCACCGCGAAGGTGAACCCGAACACGCACCCCTTCGTGGTGACCGGCGGCCAGATCACGTCCGGCATCTGCGGGGCCCCGTGGGACATCACGGGCGGCTTCATCGGCGACACCATCCGCCTCGACGCGAAGCGCTCGGGCCAGGGTTCGTGCGCCTCCACGATCACCGTGGTCGGCGAATTCCAGAACCCACCGTCGTACCGCGGCACGTACGGCTTCGACGGCGCGTCATCGTCGTTCAAGCACACGACGCGCTATCTGTGCTGACCCACTGAAGCCCCGCCTTTCGAACGAGAGCCAGCGGGGTCCGGGGCAGAGCCCCGAGTCCGCAACACCGTTGCAGACCCGGGGTGACGCCCCTTCCTCAACCGCCGGAGGCCGACCGCGCCTTGAACGCCGCCTTGCGCGCCTCCTTGGCCACCTTCTTGTCGGGGTGCAACCGCCCCATCGCCTCCAACACATCCGCGGTAGCGGGATGTTCGACCCGCCACGCGGCCGAGAAGAACCCACTGTGCTGCGCCGCAAGCCCCTCCACCAGCGCCTGCAGCTCGTCCGAATTACCCTCCACCGAAAGCTGCGCGGCGATCGTGTCGACGGTCAGCCAGAACACCAGGTCCTGCGACGGCGCCGGCACATCCGCGAACCCGTGCTCGGCCAGCCACACCCGGGCAAGCCCACCCAGCTCCGCGTCGTCGAGGACCTCCCGCAGCGCCGGCTCGGCCTCCGCGCCCACCAGCGACAGCGCCTGCTGACACCGCAGCCGCCTGAGCGGCCCCCACTCGTCGGCCCCACGCGCCGCACCCAGCAACTCCCGCGCCGCGCCCAGCGGTTCGCGCCGCCCCAGCCACCCCTCGATCTCGACCTGCGCCGCGGCCTGCGGAAACGCCGCGGTGCCGTCGAGCAGCGCGTCCGCACCCTTGTCGGCGAGGTCCCCGACGGCCGGGGCATCGAGGCCGGCATCGAGCATCCGCGCCCGGACCCCGTACAGGCCGAGAGGCGTGAGCCGCACCATCCCGTATCGGGAGACGTCACCGTCGTCGACCGGCTCGGCCACCGACTCGTCGGCGTCCGCCATCAGCGCCTCGTCGACCGGCTGGAACTCCACGAGCCCGATCGGGTCGAGCAGCCGGAACTGGTCGTCGAGCCGCATCATCGCGTCCGAGACCTGCTCGAGGACGTCGTCCGTCGGCTCGCCCATGTCGTCGGGCACGATCATCGACGCGGCGAGCGCGGGCAGCGGCACGGCCTCCTCGCCGGCGCCGCCCTCGCTGACGGTCAGCAGATACAGGTTGCCGAGCACGCCCTCAAGGAACTCGGACTCCGCCTCGGGGTCCCAGTCGAGCTGCGAGAAGTCGATCTCGCCGCCCTCCTCCATGGCTCCGACCAGGTCGTCGAGGTCGGGCACGCTGGCGTCGGCCAGTACGGTGTCGAGCGCGCCCAGCCACAGCGTGAGCACGTCGGAGGGGCCGCCCGAGGTGAGCGTGCCGAGCTCCTCGCCGACCGTGACGGTGCCCTCCTCCTCGTCGACGACCTCCACGAGGCCGGTGTCGACGGCGACGCGCCAGGCCTCGCTCGCGTACGCGGCGCCGTCCTCGTCATCGGTGAGCGCCAGCTCGGCCGCGGCGGCGGGCAGCTGCTCCTCGACCAGTTCTCCGCCCGCGCCGACCCGGGTCTCGGGGCCGGCCCAGCGGGCGAGCTTCACCGCGCGGGACAGGAGCGGGGTGGCAAGGGCGTCCCGCGCCAGCTCCGCTTCGGCGGGCAGCCGCACCGGCGGCAGGGGGGAGCTGTCTGACATCGGCTGGTTCTCCTAGAGGGACGTGCATGAAGGCCTACGTTGCGACCGCCCAGCCTAGACGGATTTGCACCCATGCTGCCGGGTTCACGGACCGGTCGACTTCTCCTAACGCCCCCGACACCCGCGAAACCTTGACAACTCGCGCGCGCAGGAAGGAAATTGACGCGCGTAGAAGTACACGAGGGCGCCCGGCGCCCACGACGCGCCCCGCCCGCGGCCCCCGCTCCGCCACCACGTCCCGGCACCCGCCGGCCGCACGTCTCCGGAGGATCCGTTGTCCCACTCGACGTCCCACACGTTCTCCCGGTCGCGCCTCGCCGCGCTGACCGTCGCCTGCGCGGCGGTGTCCGGCACCCTCGCCACACTCCCCGCCCACCCGGCCGCGGCCGCCGACGTCGCCATCCACGACATCCAGGGCGCCACCCGCATATCCCCGCTCGCCGGGCAGCAGGTCACGGGCGTGACGGGGGTGGTGACGGGCGTCAGAACGTACGGCTCGTCCCGCGGCTTCTGGTTCCAGGACACAAGGCCCGACGGCGACCCGGCCACCAGCGAGGGTGTCTTCGTCTTCACGAGTTCCACTCCCACCGTGAAGGCCGGCGACTCCGTCACCGTCTCCGCGACGGTCTCCGAGTACGTGCCCGGCGGCGCCTCCTCCGGCAACCAGTCGCTCACCGAGCTGACGAAGCCGACCGTGACCGTGAACTCCTCGGGCAACCCGGTGCCGGTCACCACGATCAGCGACAAGTCGGTTCCGGACGCGTACGCGCCGCAAGGCGACCCGGCGGCGAACGGTTCGGTCAACAAGCTGCCGCTGCGCCCGCGCGCGTACGCCCTCGACTACTACGAGTCCCTGGAGGGCCAGAACGTCCGCGTCGGCTCCTCCCGCGTCGTCACCGCGTCCGACGCTTATGGCGAGCTGTGGGTCACGGTGAAGCCGCACGAGAACCGCACGAAGGGCGGCGGCACCCGCTACGCCTCGTACGAGGACCAGAACGGCGGGCGGCTCCAGATCCAGTCGCTCGGCGCGCTCGCCGACTTCCCGGTGGCCGACGTCGGCGACGTCCTGACCGGCGCCACCGAGGGCCCGCTCGACTTCAACCAGTACGGCGGATACACGCTGGTGGCACGGGAGTTGGGCGACCTGAAGCAGTCCGGCATCGAGCGCGAGACGACCCGCGCGCAGAAGCCGGGCGAGCTGGCGGTGGCGACGTACAACGTGGAGAACCTCGACCCGTCCGACGCCACCTTCGACGCGCACGCGGCCGCGATCGTCGACCGCCTGCGCTCGCCCGACATCGTGTCCCTGGAGGAGATCCAGGACAACAACGGCGCGAAGAACGACGGGACGGTCGCCGCCGACGCGACGATGGGCAAGCTGATCGACGCGATCGTCGCGGCGGGCGGTCCGCGCTACGACTGGCGGTCGATCGACCCGGAGAACAACAAGGACGGCGGCGAGCCGGGCGGCAACATCCGCCAGGCGTTCCTGTTCAACCCGGACCGCGTGTCCTTCACCGACCGCCCCGGCGGCGACGCCACCACGCCCGTGGGCGTGACCAGCAAGAACGGCAAGGCGGCGCTCACCGCGTCGCCCGGCCGCGTGGCGCCCGGCGACGCCGCGTGGGCGAACAGCCGCAAGCCGCTGGCCGGCGAGTTCACGTTCCGCGGCAAGCCGGTCTTCGTGATCGCCAACCACTTCGCCTCCAAGGGCGGCGACCAGGGCCTGACCTCCCAGTACCAGCCGCCCGCGCGCTCCTCTGAGACGCAGCGGCACGCGCAGGCGACCGTGGTGAACGCCTTCGCCAAGGACATCCTGAAGGCGCAGCGGAACGCGGACGTGATCACGCTCGGCGACATCAACGACTTCGAGTTCTCCGGCACGACGCAGCGCCTGGAGGCCGGCGGCGCGCTCTGGTCGGCGATCAAGAGCCTGCCGAAGCACGAGCGTTATACGTATGACTACCAGGGCAACAGCCAGGTCCTCGACCAGATCCTGATCAGCCCGTCGATCGTGGCGAGGGACGCGTTCGCGTACGACAGCGTGCACATCAACAGCGAGTTCCACGACCAGATCAGCGACCACGACCCGCAGGTGCTGCGCTTTCGTCCCTGATCCGCCTGACGCCCCTGCTCCCTAGGGGAAGATCTGCGCCAGCCAGTCGGCCCACTCGACCTCGTTCCGCCCCGCGTCCGCGTCCGGCGCGAAGTCGTGCACGCTGACGCCGACGGGGGCGCCCCAGTGGCCGCGCCCGAAGAAGCGGTACAGGGCGTCCTCGGTGCGCAGGCCGAGGAAGTAGGCGTCGCGGTAGTCGAGCACGGCGTCCAGGGCCTGCCCTAGGGGGCCCTGGACGCGGACCCGCGCGCCCTCCGTCGCGTCGGCGGGCAGGCCGAGCGCGCGGCCGACGGCGGTGAGCGCCTCGCGGTTCGCGGAGCTGCCGGGCCCGTCGAGCGTGGCGAAGGCGATCGGGCGGCCCGCGAAGTACGTCACGTACTGGCGCAGCGTGTGCAGATAGAAATCGGTGTGCTTGTCGGCGCCGTCGTAGAGGACGTCCCAGTCCGCGGTGAACACGCCGCTGTGGACGTAGCGGACCCGGGACCGGCTGCCGCCGTCACGCGGCTCGACGGCCCAGTCGATCTGGTTGAGCGGCTGGCCGGGCGGCAGGGCGGCCGGGTCGTCGGAGCGGACGGTGAGCCGGCGCGGCGGGTCCCACACGGTCAGCACGGAGTGGAAGGGGCCCTCGCCGCCCTCCTTGGGCTCGTACTCCATGGGCCACAGCCAGCCGCCGGCCCCCTTGGTGACGGCGTCCCACACCTGCTGGGGGCCGGCGCCGACCTCGAACTCGCGCGGGATCTCGAACGGCTTTCCGCCGGCCCGCGACCCGCTCATGTCCGCCGCCTTCGTCGCATGAAATCACGGTGCCACAACTCGGCCGAGCCCGCCCCCGCGCGACTACCCGCCACCCCCCATCGCCCGCCCCAGGCGCGCCAACTGCCCCTGGAACCAGTCGAGTCGCGCCTGGAGCAGTGCGGCCTCCGCGGCCAGTTCGGGCATTCCGGGGGTGACCCCCTGCGGCCCCACGCCCGGTGCGGCGCGCACCCGCAGCCCGTCGCCCGCGAGCCGGGCGAACGCCTCCAGGGTCCAGCGCGGCCTCCCGCCCACGCACCCCGCGCAGACACCCTCCAGCGCAAGACGCCCGGCCCGCCCCCACCCGGCGTCGGCGAGCACCGCAGTCTCGGCGCCGCACCGGCACGGCCCGATGGTGGCGGAGCGCACCCGCTGGCGTCCGTAGCGGAACCCCTGCTCGAACCGGATGTAGGGCCCGAGGACGGAGACCTCGAGCAGCGCCGCCCTGCGGTACTCGGCCTGCACCAACATCCCTTGCGCGGACCGGAGTTCGTATACGCAGTGGAATCCGCAGTCGCAGCGGCGGTGCGGTGCGCGGTGGCGCCGCCCGTACACGCAGCGCGCTTCGTCGAGCACCTTGTAGGGCGCGGCGGCGCCGAGTGAGACACCCAGAAATCCGGCGCTCCCACCGTCCGCATCGATCACGGGGTGGGCGATTTTATAACCGGTGGGCGGCTCCGCCGGACGCTCCTGAGGGAGCCGCAGCCTCATCGCGCGGCCGGGACCTCGGCGGGCTCCGGTACCGCTTCGCGTACGGCGGCCTCGGCCGCCAACTCCTGCGCCTTGTCGTCCACTTCGGGCCGCTCTGTCTCCTGCGGCGCTTCTTCGGCGATTCCGGTGGCGAGTGCCTTTCCGAGCCTCATGATGCCTCCCCTGAACGGCCTTCGGCGATCCGGTTGCCGGTCACCGGCCTCTCATGGTGGCGCATACGACCCGATTTGGCACCAGCGCGTTCGGCATCCTGCACGAGCAGGGCGTGCTCGTCGGCCACCACGGCCTCGGCCACGGCCACCACCCGCTCCCCCGCGAGCCTCAGCCCTGCCTGCGACCAGGGCTCGGGCGCCGGGTGCCGGCGCCGCCACCACGCGGCGCAGGCCGCGTAGACCCCACTCGCACACATCACCGCGGGCGCGGCAAGCGCCATCACCACGTCTCGCACCACACGCACCTCGCGAACGGACTCTTCAGCAGTGCTTGGCACCACCTCGTAGCAGAATTAAGTGGAGCTACATCGCGCCCGGGCCGACACTCCCCTCATGACCGACGCAACCCCACGCCCCTCCCCTTTCAACCGCGCCCTGTGTGCCATGGTCACGCCCTTCACACGTACGGGGGCGCTCGACCTGGGCGCCGCCCAGAAGTTGGCCGACCGGCTGGTCACCGAGGGCTGCGAGGGACTCGTCCTGTCCGGCACGACCGGGGAGTCGCCGACCACGACGGACGAGGAGAAAGCGGACCTCGTACGGGCGGTGCGCGAGGCGGTCGACGGCCGCGCGAAGGTCGTCGCCGGCATCGGCACGGCCGACACCCGCCACACCGCCGAGCTCGCCCATCAGGCCCAACAGGCAGGCGCGGACGGCCTGTTGGTGGTCACCCCGTACTACAGCCGCCCGCCGCAGGACGCGATCGAGGCGCACTTCCGCTCGATCGCCGACGCCACGGACCTCCCCCTGATGCTGTACGACATCCCCGGCCGCACCGGCACCCGCATCGAGCCGGACACGATGATCCGGCTCGCGGACCACCCCCGGATCGTCGCCGTGAAGGACTGCGCGTACGACCTCCTCGGCACCCAACGAGTTATGTCCGAAACGGACTTGGCGTACTACACGGGCTGCGACGAGTACGTCCTGGCGCTGTACGCACTGGGCGGCGCGGGCTACGTCTCGACGGTGGCGAACGTGGCACCCGCCGCCTTCCGCGCCATCATCGACGCGTACGACGCCGGCGACACGGCGGAGGCCGCGCGTCGCCAGCAACTCACCATCCCGCTCACCCAGTTGATGATGAACGCGGGCCTGCCGGGAACGGTCACCGCGAAGGCCCTCCTCGGCGGCCCGGTCCGCGCGCCGCTGCGGCCCGCCGGCCAGAAGGCGACCGACGGGCTGCGGGCGGCGCTCGAAAAGCTGCTCAGCGCGTCGTGAACTGGGGCGACCAGCGTCCCGGATAGTCGGCCGACGCCTTGCGGAAGTCGCTCAGCTGGACGACCTTGTCGCTGCCGATCGTCACCAACAGCAGCTGGTTGCGGAACTCGCCCTTGCCGCCGCACTTCTTGGGGTCGCAGCCCCAGGCGACGAGCCGCTTGTCGTCGGCCCAGGCGAGCAGCTGCTGCCCGGGCAGCCTGTCGACGAGCTTGCCGGTCCGCGCGTCGTTCACGGCGACGGCGATCTTGTCGCCCTTGCCCGCGAAGTCCCCTCCGGCGAGCTTCCCGTTCGGCGAGAGCCCGGCCTCGGAGTACATCAGCCAGTGCCGCAGCTTCGCCGGCGTCGGCACCCGCTTGCCGTCGAGGCCGTAGACCTGTGGGCCACTGTCCGTGATCGAGGTCCCGACCACCAGGCTCCCATCGGGCGAGAACTGGAAGTCCTCACGGGCGTTGGGGTTGAACTCGTCGCCCTCCTGCGGTGCCGCCGCCCATTTCCCCTTCCCGCTCCCCACGTCGATGACGGAGAACCCGGTCCTGGACGGGTGCCCTGTACTCGGCTCGTCCGGGCCGCTGCCGTCGTTCATCGGCCGGTCCTTGTACAGATGGTCCGGATCGGTCTTGTACGTCGTCACGACGAGCTTGCCGCCGTCCGCGGAGAACTCGGCCGCGGCGGCCCCCTGCGGCACCGGGATCCAGCGCGTCACCTTGTTCGTCGCCAGGTCGAGGATGCCGACCCGCTTCGCGGGCAGCTTCTTCTCCAGGACGGCGGCGGTACGCAGCCCGGGGGCGACGGTCAGCCAGGACCACGCGGTGGTCTTCCGGTAGGTCTTGGTCGTCGGGTCGAGCACCCCGTACGTCCGGGTCAACCGGCCGTCCCCGTCGGCGAACTTGACCGACTTGTACGTGACGAACGAGGCGAGCGCCGTGCGCCCCGCCGCGATGGCGTCCTTGGGCGGCGACTGGTCCGGGTGCGCGACGACGTCGGCGGAGCCGATCACGTCCGCGGGCGGCGCGTCCTCCGCGTCGTCCATCCGCGGCACCACCACCGCGGCGACGACCACCGCGGTCGCGGCCACGAACGCGCCCACGGCCGTGCCGGTGCGGCGCCTGCGCCGCACCGCCAGGACCCGGTCGGCGAGGTCGCCGGGCGCGGGCCCGACGCTGTCGGCCTGCTCGCGCAGCGCCTCCTTGAGCATGACGTCGACGTTCACGGGCGCACCTCCACCGGGGCGTAGTCACGGGAGGACGGCGGCAGGTCGCCGCCGTCCTCGGCCAGTTCGGGGGCGAGCCCGCGCAGCTTGGCGAGCGCACGGTGGGTCGTGGACCGCACGGTGCCCACGGAAATGCCGAGCACCCGGGCGACGTCGCCCTCCGGCAGATCCTCGAAGTACCGGAGCACGAGCACGGTGCGCTGCCGCGCGGTGAGCCGGGCGAGCGCGGCCCGCAGGACGACGCGCAGTTCGGCCTCGGCCGCCCCGTCGCTCCCCGCGGCCCCGTCCGGCACACTCCCGTAACTGACCTCCCGCTTCGGCCACTTCAGCCGCCACCGGCTGATCTGCTGCCGGTAGAGGACCTGGCGCACATACGCCTCCGGGTCCTCGATCCGGTCCCATCTCCCGGCCACCTTGATCAGCGCGCTCTGCAGCAGGTCCTCGCCCGCGTGCCGGTCACCACCACTGAGCAGTACGGCCGTCTTCAACAACGCCGACGACCGCCCCGCCACGAACTCCCTGAACCTCTCCGCACCCGCATTCCGTACGGCATCCATCGCCACCTTCTCTTTCCCCCCGGGCTGCCCCCGGCTGTTCCCGCTGTCACCCGTGATGACGTGTGCGGCCCCGGGCCGCTATGCCTCCGCAAGGGGATGAGATCGGCCAACATCCGTCCCCTGGTGCGCCTGTTTTCGCTCGATTGTGGCGGATGGAAGGACGACGTCCGAATGAGTGGACACCGTTCCACTTCAGCGGAAAAGAACGACTTTCCCCTCCATTTCTGCATCTTCCGGTGATTGCGCTCCGTCGCGACACGGAGGGGGCGATCCCTTCCCCCATGGAGGAGATGTGCCCGTCATGTGCGCTTTGCGTGCGGGCGGCATGATCCCGAGCGGCGCGTTTGCGTACCGCGCCGCGCCGACCCTGCGTGCAGGACCGGGTAGCGGTGAGTGATCGTCGGGCCGATGAGGAGCGGGAAGGACCGGTTCAGGCCACTGAGATCAACTCTGTTGTTCCGGCGTGAACATGCCCCTTACATTCCTGCCTGGCGTCGCCGGGGGTGATTGCGAGACCGGCCCCGGCGTCGTCAACTACCCCAATCTGAACGGCAGTCGGGACTCCCCGCCTGCCGTTCGTGACGAAAGGACCTGTCCGTGCGCGTCAGAAGAATGGCCCTGGCCGGCGCCGTCGCCCTCGCCGGGCTCGGCACCGCGCTGTCCACCGCCGGCACGGCGAACGCCGCCGAGAGCTGCACCAGCGGTTACGCGTGCCTCTACTACAACAGCAACTACTCCGGCGCCTTCTACCGGCAGTACTTCAACATCTCCAACTACGCCAACTACTACTTCAGCGCCAGCGCCTCCGGCAGCGCCGGTGCCGGCCTCCCGGTCAAGAACAACACCGCGTCGGTGGACAACTGGGACTTCTACAACGGCATCCGCATCTACTACAACAGCGGCTACACGGGTGCTTCCCAGTCCATCGGCGCCGGCGGCCAGGCCAACCTGAACACGACGCTCAAGAACGAGAACGCGTCGGGCAAGTTCTACTAGGCCGACCCGAGTTCGTCGGTACGCCGCGTCTGTAACGCATCGCGGCTCGCAGGGCGTCTAGAGAACACGTCCAGAGAACACGTCCGGAGAACAAGGAAGGGGTGTGCTGCCCAATGCAGCTGGGCAGCACACCCCGCTTCGCAGTCTAGCCAGTGGCCTTCCCCCACCCGAGAGAACCATCGTCACCTGAAGGATGAGCATCACCATGCGCAGGCGCCCTCTTCCCCTGTCTCTGATCGCCTTCGGCGGCATCGCCACTGTGCTGGCCGTGGCCGGCTGCGGCTCCACCGGTTCGGACAGCTCGAAGGACTCCGCCGGGGGCGACTCCGTACCCAAGGTCGCCACCGCGCCCAAGCTGGCCTCCACGACGGACAAGTCGCTGCCGATCGAGGCGTACATGTACACCAAGGAGCAGACCGACCAGCTGAACAACGCGGTCGTGACGCTCCGTCAGAACTGCATGCGGGGCTTCGGGTTCACGTACGAGGACCAGAAGGCGCAAGGCATGTTCCAGCCCAAGAGCATCACGCAGTTCCGGTACGGAATGACGGACGCCGACGACGTGGCCGTGCACGGTTACAAGCCCGCCGGCTCCGAGAAGAAGGTCGTCAAGCCGGCTCCGGTGAAGCTGTCCCCCGCCGCGACCACGGCCCTGACCGGCACCGAGGACGCGAACGTCAAGCCGGGCTCGACGGAGGCCAAGGGCGGCCAGGACATCAACGGCAAGAAGGTCCCGGCCGGCGGGTGCATCGGGGAGGCCAACCGCAAGCTGGGCGCCTCCTCCGCACAGGGCTTCGGGGACGCGCCGGTCGTGGTGAAGGTCAACACCGACAGCTGGGCCAAGTCGTACAACGACAAGCGGGTCCGGGCGGTGTTCACCAAGTGGTCGGCCTGCATGAAGCAGAAGGGGTACGCCTACGCCGACCCGATGAAGGCCGGCGACGACCCGCAGTGGCAGAAGACGACCACCGCCACCCCTCGTGAGCAGCAGGTCGCCTCCGCCGATGTCGCCTGCAAGCAGAAGAACAACGTGCTGGGCGTCTGGTACTCCGTCGACGTCGCCTACCAGAAGCAGATGATCGAGCAGAACGCCGAGGCGCTGGGCGACGTGAAGAAGCGGCTCGACAAGCAGTTGAAGCTGGCGGCCGACGTCGCGTAACGCGGTGGGCACTTCGAGGCGTCCACGACGTGTGAAGTGCGCATCGGGACCCGACGGCCACCAGACGACGAGCGCCGGACGTCACCGGCCTGGAGAGACACGATGATCGAATCCGAGGCCCGCAGCGCCCGCGGCGCCGCCGACATTCCGGGCGAGGATGCCGCTCCGGGTGAGGACACGGCGCACGTGGATCGCCCTTTGCGCACGGGGCGCGGCCGGCGGCGACGCCGCGGCGGCGACGTGGCGATACCGACGGACGACAGCCCGGCCGAGGCCGCCGGGCTGGGGCGGCGGCGCCGGGTCGTGGCCCTCGTCGCGGGCGGCGCGCTGGTGCTGACCGGCGCGGGCGTCGCCGCGTCCTTGGTGGTGCGCTCCCCCGCCCAGGTCGCGGCCGAGGCCAAGGCCCCGCACCAGGGGGTGTTGACCGCGCCGGTGGAGAAGCGGGTGCTGAAGGACTCCGTCGTGCTGCGCGGCACGGTGGCGGCCGGACAGTCCGTGGACGTCACGGTGTCGGGGGCGGCGGGCACCGCGGGCACGAGCCGCTCCGTCGTCACCAAGGCGCCCAAGCCGGTCGGCTCCAAGGTCGTGGCGGGGCAGGTGATCGCCGAGGTCTCGGGGCGCCCGGTGTTCGCCCTCAAGGGGAAGGTGCCGGTCTACCGGGACCTGAAGTCCGGGGCGACCGGTGACGACGTGGCTCAACTTCAGTCCGCGCTCGCCCAGTTGGGGCACGCGTCGAACCCGGACGCGCGCGGCACGTTCGGCTCCGGCACCCGCCGCGCCCTCGCCGACTTCTACACCTCCATCGGCTACGACCCGGTGTCCGCGCAGACCGACGGCGCCACCGCCGTGCAGGACGCGCAGGACGCCGTGACCGCCGCGGAGCGGACGGCGCAGGACGCCGAGGACGCGCGGGACGCGCACGCGACGCAGGAGACCCGGCGGGCCGCGGACCGCGCGGACCAGGACCTCCAGCGGGCACGGACCCGGCTGAGCAGGGCGCAGGCCGAGGCGGGGCCCATGCTCCCGGCCTCGGAGGTGGTGTATCTGTCGGGGTTCCCTGCGCGGGTGGACAGTGTGACCGCGGTGCTCGGCTCGGCCGTCACGGGCAAGGTGATGACACTGTCCGCGGGCCGCCTCGTGGTGGACGGCTATCTCCAGGAGGCGCAGAAGGGCCTGGTCAGGGCAGGCCAGAAGGCGGAGATCCTGCAAGAACAGACGGGCAACGTGACCCGGGCGAAGGTGCGGTCGGTGGCGGACACCCCCGAAGCGGCCGAGCAGTCCGGCGACGGCTCCGCATCGGCGGCGAGCGGCGGCGGGGGCGGCGGTGGCGAGGCGGGCTCCGGGCAGCAGTCCGCGGCCCAGGGCTACCGGATGGTCGTCGCGCCCGACACCCCGCTCGCCTCGGGCGCCGTGGGTCAGGACGTTCGGCTCACCGTCGAGGCCGCGTCCACCGAGGGGGAGGCACTCGTCGTCCCGGTCTCCGCCGTCTCCGCCGCGTCGGACGGCGGCACGGTCGTCACCGTCGTCTCCTCCAGTGGCAAGCAGCGCAGGGTCGCGGTCCGCACCGGCACCAACGGCGACGGCTATGTCGAGGTCAGGCCGATGGACGGCGCGGCCCTCGCCGAGGGCGATCAGGTCGTCACCGGTGTCCGGTCCGGGTCGGGGGACGCCGGGTGAGCGGCGACGAAAGAGCGGCGCGGCCGCCCGTCATCGAGTTCCAGCGGGTCGCCCTGACCTACCCGGGCCCACCCCCCGTACCGGCTCTGCTCCCTTGCGAACTCCGCATCGAACAGGGCGAGTTCGTGACCGTGGTCGGCCCGTCCGGGTCCGGCAAGTCGACGTTCCTGAACATCGCGGGGCTGCTCGACGCGCCGACCGAGGGCCGGTACCTGCTCGACGGCATCGACACCGGCGCGCTGCGCGACGGCGACCGCACCGCGCTGCGCGGACGCCGCATCGGATTCGTCTTCCAGTCCTTCCACCTGCTGCCGCACCGCAGCGCCCGGGAGAACGTGCAGTTGGCGATGGTCTACAACGACACCCCGCGCGGCGAACGCGCGGGCCGCGCCCGCCAGGCGCTGGAGCAGGTCGGGCTCGGCCACCGCCTGGACGCGGCGCCGACCCGGCTGTCCGGCGGTGAACGCCAGCGGGTGGCGATCGCCCGCGCCCTGGTGTCGCGTCCCTCGCTGCTGCTGTGCGACGAGCCGACCGGCAACCTCGACAGCAAGAACGCCGAGTCGGTCCTCGTCCTCCTCGAAGAGCTGCACCGCTCGGGGATGACCGTCCTCGTCATCACGCACGACCCCGCGGTGGCGGCGCGCGGCGCCCGTACGGTGGCCATCCGCGACGGTGTCCTGCGCGAGCAGGTGGCCGTATGAGCGGCCACCGCGGCACCGGCCGGCGCCCCGCCCTGCGGTGGCCGGGACGCCGGCGCCGTGACCCCGCCGTCGAGCCCTCCGTGCTCAACCCCCGCGATCTGCTCGGCGAGTCCCTGGCCGGTGTGCTCCAGCGCCCGGCCCGCTCCGCCCTCACCGCGCTCGGCACCGTCCTCGGCGTCGGCACGTTCGTGGCGATCCTCGGCCTCACGGCGACGACGTCCTCGCAGATCGACTCCCGGTTCAACGCGCTGACCGCGACCGAGGTCAACGTCGACGACGTGGGCATCGAGCAGAACGAGTTCGTCCACCTCGCCTTCCCCAAGGATGCCGACGCGCGGATCGAGCGGCTCTCCGGCGTCGAACACGCGGGCGTGTACTGGACGGTGGACACCCGCGGCACCGACGCCACCGTCCGCTCCTCGCCCGTCGGCGACGCGGCGGACGGCGAGCGGGCCGGCATCGTCGCCGCGTCGCCGGGCGTCATCGAAGCGGCGGTGCCGCACATGGCCCAGGGCCGGATCTACGACGAGTACGCGGAGCGGACCGCCCAGCCCGTCGTGGTGATCGGCGCCGGGACGGCCAGGCGGCTCGGCATCACCACGCTGGAGACCCGGCCCGCGCTGTTCATCGGGGACCAGCCGTTCACCGTCGTCGGCATCATCGACGACGTGGAGCGCAAGGCGGACCTGCTGCTCTCGGTCGTCGTCCCGCGCTCCACCGCGCTGAAGACCTGGGGCGAACCGCAGTCCGGCGGGGCCAAGATGCTCATCTCCACGAAGATGGGCGCGGCCCGCCAGGTCGCCCACCTCGCCGCGACGGCCCTGCGCCCCGACCACCCCGAGTACTTCAAGTCGGTCCCGCCGCCCGACCCCCGCACCCTGCGCGGGAACGTGACCGACGACCTTCAGCAGCTGTTCCTCCTGCTCGCCGCGATCTGCCTGGTCATCGGCGCCGTGGGCATCGCCAACACCACGCTGGTGGCGGTCCTCGAGCGCACCGGCGAGATCGGGCTGCGCCGCGCTCTGGGGGCCCGGGGCGGGCACATCACGGCGCAGTTCCTCGCGGAGTCCGGGGCGATGGGCGCGCTGGGCGGCCTGATCGGGACGAGCCTCGGCACGCTCACCGTCGTCGGCGTCGCCATAGCCCGGGACTGGACGCCTGTGCTGCACACGTCGACGGTGGCGTCGGCGCCCGTCATCGGTCTTGTGACCGGCGTGGTGGCGGGCCTGTATCCGGCGTGGCGGGCGGCGCGCATCCAGCCGGCGGAGGCGCTGCGGCGCTGAACGCCGCTCGGCGGGATCCGGCCTCGTGAAGGTGTAACGCGAGTGCCGTGCCAAGGCGTCAACAGTGTGGAGCGTACGCACGGCCGGGAGGGGACACAGATGCGCGGATCAGCGCACCGGACCGAGGAGATCGAGGAGTTCATGCGGACCGTCAGCCCGAGCCTGCTCCGGGCCGCGCTGCTGGTCTGCGGGGACCATCATCTCGCCGAGGACCTGGTGCAGACGACTCTGGGCAAGGTGTTCGTGTCCTGGCGGCGCGTACGCAAGGCCGACCACCCACCGGCGTATGTGCGCGCGATGCTGATGCGCACCTACCTCTCGTATGTCCGGCTGCATCGGACATACGAGAAGCCGATGGGCGAGCTGCCGGAGCAAGTGTCCGGCACTCGCGACCCGACCCTGCGGCTGACGCTGGTGGACGCACTGGCACAGCTTCCGCCGCAGGACCGGGCCGTGGTCGTCCTGCGCTACTGGGAGGACCGCAGCGTCGCCCAGACCGCCGCCGAACTCGGCCTGAGCCAGGGCAATGTGCGCATCCGCAGCATGCGGGCGCTGAAGATCCTGCGCAACGCCCTGGCGGGCCAGCACGACATCCTCACGGGGAAGTAGGTAGGGAGCAGTCATGAAGCGAGTGGAGCGGCCGGTACACCAACTGTCGGGTGAGGACACGGAGTTCGAGCGCCGCCTCGGTGCCCTCCTGGACGAGCACGCGAAAGACACTCCCGTGCCCACCGACTCCCTGGTGGCCGGCGGACTGGCCCGGGGCCGGCGGATGCGCGCACGCCGCAGGGCGTTGTGGGGCGCGGGCACCGTCGCCTGCGCGAGCGCGCTCGCCGCGGTGGTGGTCGTGTCCTGGGGCGCCCCCGACCATGCACCGGCCCAGGCGGGCGGTGTGACCGTCCCCGAGTTCGCACCGGCCGCGGCCGCGACGGGGGCGCCGCCGGGCAAGACGGCACTGACCGGGAAGGAGGCCGTCGCCGAACTGCGCGACCTGCTGCCGGAAGGCGCGGCGACGGGAGTCCGCTGGTGGGACGGCGACGACGACCCGGCGCGGCCCGCCGCTGGCGGTCGGCTGCTGCTGGACGGCGCCGAGGTCACCGTCGGCGTGCAGGGCAACTTCCAGCTGACCGGCGCCGACGGACTCACCAAGGAGGCGGCGCGCAAGACGGCCCGGGCCACGGACGGCCGTCAGGACAAGAGCGGGAAGGCGGCACCCGACAAGTCGGCAGCGGCTCAGCGAGCCAAGGAGGAGAGCAAGAGCGACGGCAAGCACATACGCCCCGCCACCCGCGCCGAGCTGCGCACGTTCTACTCCTGCGCCGCCCGGACCGCGCCCGACGCCGCCCTGTCCGACTGCACCGCCCGCAACCTCACCGACGGCGCGGTCCTGATCACGTACCAGGAACGCCACGGCGACATCGTGGAGCGCACCGCAGACCTGCTGCGCAAGGACGGCACCCGCGTGGTGCTGACCGCCGCCAACGCCTCCGACGCGAAGAAGGGCCCCGCGAGCACGGCCACTCCCCCGCTCACGGCGGAGCAACTGACCGACATGGCACGCAGCAAGGAGTGGCAACCCTGGGTGTAGCCGACTGAGCAGACCGAGCGGTGAGCTCCCCGCCTCCCCGAACCAGGTACAGCTACTCATGACACCGGCGCGGCCCGCCGCGACGATGGAAGGAGAACGACCACTTCACGACCCACGGGGAGCCCGATGAACGCCCGCAAGGTACTGCGCCTGACCGTCACCAACCCGGCGTCGGCGATCTACCTCGGCCTCGTCGGCGCGACGGTCGTCTTCACGGCCGGCGTCGTGCTCTTCTCCTCGGACCCCGGCTTCGTCGGCGTCTGGCCCTTCTTCCTCACCGCCCCTACCTCCCTCATCATGGCGGGAATCGTCGGTGCTGTCGGGGGCCTGGACGCCCCCATCTGGCTGCTCGCCCTCGGCCTCACCGTGAGCGCCCTGCTCCAGTCCCTGGCCCTCGGCGCGACGCTGGAGGCCCTGCGCGGCGGCCGCCGCCTCGGCCGGGCCGCCTGACACCCTCCGGGGACACACGGGCGCGGACACACGAGCGCCCTCCCGTGAACCACGGAAGGGCGCTCGCCTGTACCGGCTGCCGCAGGTCACGGCCGTCGGTGATCAGTTGTGGCTGTGCAGCACCTCGTTGAGGCCGCCCCAGACCGCGTTGTTCGGGCGGGCCTCGACCGTGCCGGTCACCGAGTTGCGGCGAAAGAGGATGTTGGAGGCGCCGGAGAGCTCGCGGGCCTTGACGACCTGGCCGTCGGGCATCGTGACGCGGGTGCCGGCCGTGACGTACAGGCCCGCCTCGACGACGCACTCGTCGCCGAGCGCGATGCCGACGCCGGCCTCGGCGCCGACGAGGCAGCGCTCGCCGATGACGATGCGGACGTTGCCGCCACCGGAGAGCGTGCCCATGGTGGAGGCGCCGCCGCCGATGTCGGAGCCGTCGCCGACGACGACGCCGGCGGAGATGCGGCCCTCGACCATCGACGTACCGAGCGTGCCGGCGTTGAAGTTCACGAAGCCCTCGTGCATGACCGTGGTGCCCTCGGCGAGGTGCGCACCGAGGCGGACGCGGTCGGCGTCGGCGATGCGCACGCCCTTCGGGGTGACGTAGTCCGTCATGCGCGGGAACTTGTCGATCGAGGTGACGGAGAGGTGCAGGCCCTCGGCGCGGGCGTTCAGGCGCACCTTCTCGACGTCGTCGACGGCGACGGGGCCGAGCGAGGTCCAGGCGACGTTGGAGAGGAAGGCGAACTGGCCGTCCAGGTTCACGCCGTGCGGCTTGACCAGGCGGTGCGAGAGCAGGTGCAGGCGCAGGTACACGTCGTGCGCGTCGAGCGGCTTGTCGTCGATGGACCCGATGACCGTGCGTACCGCGACGATCTCCACGCCACGGCGGGCGTCGGGACCGATCGCCTTCGCCGCGCCCTCGCCGAGCAGTTCGACGGCCTTCTCGGCGGAGAGCTTCTCGGTCCCGGCGGGGCCGGGCTCGGCGACGAGCTCGGGCGCGGGGAACCAGGTGTCGAGAACGGTGCCGTCGGTGGTGACGGTGGCGAGGCCGGCGGCGACGGCGCCGGTGGAGCGAGTGGCAGTGGTGTCGGTCATGCCCCAAACCTAATCGGCACGGGCCCGCGGAGGCTAACCGGTCCGGGCCCCCGTCTCACGTGCCGGGCGCCGGCCGCCCGACCACCCCGGTGTCACCGGATCAGCCGCGCCAGCATCTCCCGCGTGTACGCGGCGTCGTACTCACCGTCCGTCAGCAGCACTTGGAGCGAGATCCCGTCCATCAGCGCGACGAGCGCCCGTGCGGTGACCGGGTCGGTGCGCCGGGCGACGACCTCGGCGAGCTCCTCGCACCACTCGGCGGCGACGGGCCGCAGGGCGGGCCTGCGCAGCGCCGCCAGATACAGCTCGTACTCCAGCTCCACGCCGTCCCGGTCCCCGGCCAGCCACTCGCCGAGCACCTCGGCGAGCTCGTGCGGGAGGTCGCTGTCGGGGTCCTGGAGCCCGTCGTGCGCCGCGACGACCTTCGCGAAGCCCTCGTTGGCCTGCCGCAGCGCGGCCACCATCAGCTCGTCCAGGGTCTTGAAGTGGTACGTGGTGGAGCCGAGCGGGACGTCGGCCTCGCGGGCGACGGTGCGGTGGCTGAGCCCGCCGATCCCCTTCGCCCCGACGACCCGGATCGCGGCGTCGATGATCCGCTGGCGGCGCTCGGGATCGTAGCGGCGCGTCCCCATCAGTGCGCCCCGCCCAGATTGAGCAGCACGACGCCACCGATGACGAGGACGATGCCGCCGACCTTGGCGAGCGTCAGCCCCTCCCCCAGGAACAGCATGCCGATCGCGGCGATGACGGCGGTGCCCGTGCCCGCCCAGATCGCGTACGCGGTGCCGATCTGCACGGTCTTCAGCGTCTGCGCGAGCAGCGCGAACGCGACGATGTAGCCGGCGACGGTGAGCAACGAGGGCCAGAGCCTGCTGAACCCCTCGCTGTACTTCATGGCGGTGGTGGCCCCCACCTCGGCGGCTATGGCGCCGGCCAGCAGCACGTATCCCATGTGTACGAGTGTACATAACGGTGGGCGTGAAAAAGCCCCGCCTTTGGACGAGAGGCAGCGGGGTCCGGGGCAGAGCCCCGCAACCGCGCCCGCCCCCTCGATCTCCGGCGGGGCTTGATCAGCTCACACGTTGAAGCCCAGCGCCCTAAGCTGCTCGCGGCCATCGTCCGTGATCTTGTCCGGGCCCCACGGCGGCATCCAGACCCAGTTGATCCGCAGCTCGTTGACGATGCCGTCGGTGGCGGACTTCGCCTGGTCCTCGATGACGTCGGTGAGCGGACAGGCCGCCGACGTCAGCGTCATGTCGATCGTCGCGATGTTCGCGTCGTCGACGTGGATGCCGTAGATCAGGCCCAGGTTGACGACGTCGATGCCCAGCTCGGGGTCGACGACGTCGTACAGCGCCTCGCGGACCTCCTCCTCGGAGGCCGGCTTCATCTCCACTGCCGTGCTGTCACTCATGCTGTCTTCGCCTCCTCAGCGAAAGCCTGGGCCGTCGCGTCCTTCCACGCCATCCAGCTCAGGAGGGCGCACTTGACTCGGGCCGGGTACTTGGAGACACCGGCGAACGCGACCGCGTCCTCCAGGATCTCCTCCATGTCGTCGTCCGGCTCCAGCTGCCCCTTGGACTGCATCAGCTCCAGGAACGTCGCCTGGATCTTCCGCGCGTCCGACAGTTCCTTGCCGACCAGAAGGTCGTTGAGGACGGACGCCGAGGCCTGGCTGATGGAGCAGCCCTGACCCTCGTACGACACGTCCGCGATCTTCTCGCCTTCGTACTTCACGCGGAGCGTGATCTCGTCGCCGCACGTCGGGTTGACGTGGTGCACCTCGGCGTCGCCGTCCCGCAAGCCCCGGCCGTGCGGGTGCTTGTAGTGGTCCAGGATGACTTCCTGGTACATCGAATCCAGCTTCACTGTCCCCAGCCCTTAACCGAAGAAGTTCCGTACGTGCTCCAGGCCGTCGACCAGAGCGTCGATCTCGCCGGGCGTGGAGTACAGATAGAACGACGCTCGCGTGGTCGCAGGAATTCCGTACCGCAGGCAGACCGGCCGCGCGCAGTGGTGGCCGACCCGGACCGCGATGCCCTGCTCGTCGAGGACCTGGCCCACGTCGTGCGGGTGGATGTCGCCGAGCGTGAAGGAGATCGCCGCGCCGCGCTCCTCGGCCGTGGTCGGGCCGATGATCCTCAGGTCGGGGACCTCCTGGAGGCGCTTGACCGCGTACTCGGTCAGCGCGTGCTCGTGGGCGAGGATCTTGTCCATGCCGATCGAGTTCAGGTAGTCGATCGCCGCACCGAGGGCGATGGCCTGCGAGATCGGCGGCGTACCGGCCTCGAACTTGTGCGGCGCCGGAGCGTACGTCGACGAGTGCATCGACACGGTCTCGATCATCTCGCCGCCACCGAGGAACGGCGGCAGGTCCTCGAGGAGTTCCTGCCGGCCCCAGAGCACACCGATGCCGGTCGGACCGCACATCTTGTGGCCGGTGAAGGCCACGAAGTCGGCCTGCAGCGCCTGCACGTCGAGCGGCATGTGCGGAGCGGCCTGCGAGGCGTCGATGCAGACCAGGGCGCCGACTTCCTGGGCGCGGCGCACGATGGCCTCGACCGGGTTGTGGGTGCCGAGGATGTTCGACACGAGCACGAAGGAGACGATCTTCGTCTTCTCGGTGATGATCTCGTCGATGTTGCTCAGGTCGAGACGGCCGTCGTCGGTGAGACCGAACCACTTCAGCTTCGCGCCGGTGCGCTGCGCGAGCAGCTGCCACGGAACGATGTTGGAGTGGTGCTCCATCTCCGTGATCACGATCTCGGTGTCGTGATCGACCTTGTACGGCTCGTCGGCCCAACCCAGCATGTTGGCAACGAGGTTGAGCGACTCCGAGGCGTTCTTCGTGAAGACGACCTCGTCGCGGCTCGGCGCGTTGATGAACGCGGCGACCTTGTCGCGCGCGCCCTCGTACAGCGCCGTGGCCTCCTCGGCGAGCACGTGGACGCCGCGGTGGACGTTCGCGTTGTGCTGTGTGTAGTACTCGTCGATGGCGTCGAGGACCTGGCGCGGCGTCTGCGAGGTCGCCGCGTTGTCCAGGTACACGAGCTTCTTGTCATCGTGGAGCACCCGGTCGAGGATCGGGAAGTCCTTGCGGATCGCCTCGGTGTCGAGGAGGCCCGGCAGCTGTGTCACGCGGATACGCCACCCTTCGTGTACTTCTCGTAGCCCTCGGCCTCGAGGGTGTCGGCCAGCTCCGGGCCGCCGGACTCGACGATGCGGCCGTTGGAGAACACGTGCACGAAGTCCGGCTTGATGTAGCGCAGGATGCGCGTGTAGTGCGTGATCAGCAGCGTGCCGACCTCGCCGGTCTCGCGGACGCGGTTGACGCCGTCCGAGACCTGGCGAAGGGCGTCGACGTCGAGGCCGGAGTCGGTCTCGTCGAGGATCGCGATCTTCGGCTTGAGGAGCTCCATCTGGAGGATCTCGTGGCGCTTCTTCTCACCGCCGGAGAAGCCCTCGTTCACGTTGCGCTCGGCGAAGGCCGGGTCCATCTGGAGGGTCTCCATCGCGCCCTTGACCTCCTTCACCCACGTGCGCAGCTTCGGGGCCTCGCCGCGGATCGCGGTGGCCGAGGAGCGCAGGAAGTTGGAGACGGAGACGCCGGGGACCTCGACCGGGTACTGCATGGCGAGGAACATGCCGGCGCGGGCGCGCTCGTCGACGGACATCTCGAGGACGTCCTCGCCGTCGAGGGTGACGGTGCCCTGCGTGATCGTGTACTTGGGGTGACCCGCGATGGAGTAGGCGAGGGTCGACTTGCCGGAGCCGTTCGGGCCCATGATGGCGTGCGTCTCGCCCTGCTTCACGGTGAGGTCGACGCCCTTGAGGATCTCCTTCGTGGCGTTGTCGGCCTCGACGGTGACGTGCAGGTCTCGGATTTCAAGCGTAGCCATGGGTGTCTCAGGACTCCTGGGTGAGGGAGGCGGTGACGTCGACGAGGACGCTGCCCCCTTCGATCTGTACGGGGTATACGGGGACGGGGCGCGTGGCGGGAAGGCCGGACGGCTTGCCGGTGCGCAGGTCGAAGGCGGAACCGTGCAGCCAGCACTCGATCTGGCAGTCCTCCACCTCGCCCTCGGAGAGGGAGACGTTCGCGTGCGAGCAGATGTCGTTGATCGCGAACACCTCGCCCTCGGTGCGGACGACCGAGACCGGCGTGCCGTCGAGCTCGACCCGCTTGGGGGTGTCGCTCTCCAGCTCGCTGAGGTCACAGGCGCGGACGAAGGCCATCAGACCGTCGCCTCCAGCTCGGCCGCGATCTTCTCGAGCAGCCGCTCCTGGATGTCCGGGACACCGATCTGCTGGACCAGCTCGGCGAAGAAACCGCCGACGACGAGGCGGCGCGCCTCGTCGGCCGGGATGCCACGGGCCATCAGGTAGAAGAGCTGCTCGTCGTCGAAACGGCCGGTCGCCGAGGCGTGGCCCGCGCCGACGATCTCGCCGGTCTCGATCTCGAGGTTCGGCACCGAGTCGACCCGCGCGCCGTCCGTGAGGACCAAGTTGCGGTTCAGCTCGTACGTGTCCGTGCCCTCGGCGGCGGCCTCGATGAGGACGTCACCGATCCACACGGCGTGCGCGTCGTCGCCCTGGAGCGCGCCCTTGTAGACGACGTTGGACTTGCAGCGCGGGGTGGCGTGGTCGACCAGGAGGCGGTGCTCCTGGTGCTGGCCCGCGTCCGTGAAGTACAGGCCGAAGAGCTCGGCCTCGCCGCCCGTGGACGCGTAGTTCACGCGCGGGTGCAGGCGGACGACGTCGCCACCGAAGGTGACGACGACCGACTTGAAGGAGGCGTCGCGGCCGACGAGCGCGTTGTGCTGCGCCACGTGAACGGCCTTGTCGTCCCAGTCCTGCACGGACACGACGGTCAGCTTCGCGCCGTCGCCGAGCAGGAAGTCGACGTTGGCGGCGAGCACCGCGTCACCGGTGTGGTCGATGACGACGACGGCCTCGGCGAAGGCACCCAGCTCGATGACCTGGTGGCCGTAGGCGACGCCGCCCTCGCCGTGCACGGCGATCCGGATCGGCTCGTCGAGGACGGTCTCCTTGGGCACGGAGACGACCGACGCCTGCTCGAACGCGGAGTACGCCTGCGCGGCGACCCGGTCGACGGGCTTGCCGGCCTTGCCGACGCGGGCGTCGTCGCGGCCCACCGACTCGACGGTGACGCCGGCCGGGGCCTGGACGTCGACCTTCACGCCGGTGCCGGTCGCGGTGGCGGTGCCGTCGTGCAGCCCGCGCAGCCGCTCCAGCGGCGTGAACCGCCACTCCTCCTCACGGCCGTGCGGGACCGCGAAGTCCTGCACGTCGTAGGAGGGGGGCGCGCTCATGCGCGTGGCGACGGTCGACTCGGCGGCGACCGCGATGTTTCCGGTGGTCGTCGACCCCGCCGGGATGTTCTGAGCCTCAGCCATGGCTGTCGTAGTGCTCGCTTTCGGTTACGTAAGTGACGTGATGGGGACGGCAGTTGGCGGTTAGCCGACCGCGCCCTCCATCTGGAGCTCGATCAGCCGGTTGAGCTCGAGCGCGTACTCCATGGGCAGCTCCTTGGCGATCGGCTCGACGAAGCCGCGCACGATCATCGCCATGGCCTCGAACTCGCTCAGACCGCGGCTCATCAGGTAGAAGAGCTGGTCCTCGGAGACACGGGAGACGGTCGCCTCGTGCCCCATGGAGACGTCGTCCTCGCGGACGTCGACGTACGGGTACGTGTCGGAGCGCGAGATCGTGTCGACGAGCAGCGCGTCGCACAGCACGTTCGACTTCGAGCCCGGGGCGCCCTCGCCGATCTCGACGAGACCGCGGTAGGACGTACGACCGCCGCCGCGCGCCACGGACTTCGAGACGATGTTGGACGACGTGTTCGGCGCCATGTGGACCATCTTGGAACCGGCGTCCTGGTGCTGGCCCTCGCCCGCGAAGGCGATGGACAGCGTCTCACCCTTGGCGTGCTCGCCCATCAGGTAGACGGCCGGGTACTTCATGGTGACCTTGGAGCCGATGTTGCCGTCGATCCACTCCATGGTCGCGCCCTCGTACGCCACGGCGCGCTTGGTGACCAGGTTGTAGACGTTGTTCGACCAGTTCTGGATGGTCGTGTAGCGGCAGCGGGCGCCCTTCTTGACGATGATCTCGACGACCGCGGAGTGCAGCGAGTCCGACTTGTAGATCGGCGCGGTGCAGCCCTCGACGTAGTGGACGTAGGCGTCCTCGTCGACGATGATCAGCGTCCGCTCGAACTGGCCCATGTTCTCCGTGTTGATACGGAAGTAGGCCTGGAGCGGGATCTCCACGTGCACGCCCTTCGGCACGTAGATGAAGGAGCCACCCGACCACACGGCGGTGTTCAGCGCGGCGAACTTGTTGTCGCCGGCCGGGATGACGGTCCCGAAGTACTCCTTGAAGAGCTCCGGGTGCTCCTTGAGGGCCGTGTCGGTGTCCATGAAGATGACACCCTGCTCCTCCAGGTCCTCACGGATCTGGTGGTACACGACCTCGGACTCGTACTGGGCCGCGACACCGGCGACGAGGCGCTGCTTCTCCGCCTCGGGGATGCCGAGCTTGTCGTACGTGTTCTTGATGTCCTCGGGCAGGTCCTCCCAGGACTCCGCCTGCTTCTCCGTGGAGCGCACGAAGTACTTGATGTTGTCGAAGTCGATGCCCGACAGGTCCGAGCCCCAGTTCGGCATGGGCTTCTTGCCGAACAGCTTCAGGCCCTTGAGGCGGAGCTTGGTCATCCACTCCGGCTCGGACTTCTTGGCGGAGATGTCCTTGACGACGTCCTCGTTGATACCGCGCTTGGCAGAGGCGCCGGCCGCGTCGGAGTCCGCCCAGCCGTATTCGTACTTGCCCAGGCCGTCGAGCTCAGGGTGGGCAGTCTCCTCGATGGGGAGAGTCATGCGGGGTTCCTCCCGGCCGTGCTTGCAGATGCGTTGGTGGTCGTGTTGGGGGTGTTCTTGGGGATGAACGTCGTGCAGACCCCGTCGCCATGGGCGATGGTGGCCAGCCGCTGTACGTGAGTACCGAGCAGCTGGGAGAACATTTCCGTCTCCGCCTCGCACAGCTGCGGGAACTGCTCGGCCACGTGGGCGACTGGGCAGTGGTGCTGGCAGAGCTGCTCACCGACCGGTGCGCTACGCGCCGTAGCAGCGTACCCGTCCGCGCTCAAGGCCCTCGCCAGGGCCTGGGCGCGCTCCTCGGGGGCCGCCGCCTCGATCGCCGCCTTGTAGGGCCCTGCCTGCGCGGCGATCCGCGCGCGGGCGAAGGAGACGAGCGCCTCGTCGCCGCCGGCCTGCTCCTTGATCCAGCGGAGCGCTTCCGCGGCGAGCTTGTCGTAGGACTGGTCGAAGGCGTCCCGGCCGCAGTCGGTCAGCGCGAACACCTTGGCGGGGCGGCCGCGGGTGCGGGCGCCGTAGACGCGCTGATCCCTGGGCTCCACGACATTGTCGGCACCGAGTGCGTCGAGGTGGCGGCGGACCGCGGCCTGGGTGAGGCCGAGGCGTCCCGCGAGCTCGGCGACGGTGGACGGGCCGTGGTCCAGGATGGAGCGCGCGACTCGGTTGCGGGTGGACCGCTCCCCGGTCGTGAGCTCCTCTGGGGCCTCGCCGACGTTTTTCACAACGCCATTGTTGCGTAATTCCTCAGACCCTGACAAGCGCGGCGGTGATCGCGACTCGGTGCCGTACATCACTTAGGTAAACCTAAGTGTTCACCTGCCGTGACCTGCGGAAACGATCTTTGATCGATCGAAACGCAGGTCGGACCGCCTGTCGGGCCGCGCATGCGCGAAGGGCCGCCGCCGACTAATTCCGTGGCGCCCGAACGCCCCCGCGAGGACACTCGCTCCATGCCCACACCCCTCCCGACCGGCCCACTCGTCACGCAGGCGTCCCTCGCGGCGGATCTGAGGGCACTCGGCGTCCGACCGGGCGACACCCTCCTCGTCCACACCTCCCTCAGCAGCCTCGGCTGGGTGAACGGCGGAGCGGTCGCGGTGGTCCGCGCCCTCCTCGACTCGCTCGGCACCGAGGGCACCCTCGTCGTACCGACGCAGTCCGCGGACATCTCGGACCCGGCCGAGTGGAGCCGCCCGCCGGTCCCGCGCGAGTGGTGGGAGACGATCCGGGCGACCATGCCCGCGTACGACCCGGCGACCACGCCCACGCGCGGTGTCGGCATCGTCCCGGAGGCCGTACGGACCTGGCCGGGAGCCCTGCGCAGCGCGCACCCGCAGACGTCCTTCGCGGCGCTCGGACCGCGCGCCGCCGCGGTGACCGAAGGGCATGCGGTCGACTGCCGGCTCGGCGAGCAGAGCCCGCTGGCGCGCCTGGAGGAACAGCACGCGCGCGTACTGCTCCTCGGCGCGGGATACGAGGCGTGCACGGCCTTCCACCTGGCCGAGTACCGGATCCCGGCCGGGCACGAGGACGTCGGGCGGCCGGGGCCCCACGGCTGGGAACACGTGCGCGAGGTCGCGATCGACTCCGACCGCTTCGACGAGCTGGGCGCCGCCTTCGAGCGCGACACCCCGGTCGTCCGCGGCCGGGTCGGCGCCGCCGGGGCCCGCCTCTTCCCGCTCGCGGACGCCGTGGCGTACGCGGAGAAGTGGCTTCCCGAGCACCGCCCCGCCGCTCCCTGAAGGGTGTTTCGCGTACTTGTGCCCCGCGCGTCCGGGAGCCGCGCCGCGTACCTAGACTTGCCCACCATGCGAAGTGAGCCAGTCGTCCACATCACCGGTCTGGTGAAGCGGTACGGAACCAAGACCGCGGTCGACGGCCTCGACCTCACGGCGGCCCCCGGCATCACGGCCGTCCTCGGCCCCAACGGCGCGGGCAAGACCACCACGATCGAGACCTGCGAGGGCTACCGCAGGCCGGACTCCGGCACCGTCCGCGTCCTCGGCCTCGACCCGGTCAAGCAGGCCTCCGCGCTGCGTCCCCGGATCGGCGTCATGCTCCAGTCCGGCGGCGTCTACTCCGGTGCCCGCGCCGACGAGATGCTCCGCCACATCGCCAAGCTGCACGCCCACCCGCTCGATGTGAACGCCCTCATCGAGCGCCTGGGACTCGGCAGTTGCGGCCGCACCACCTACCGGCGCCTGTCCGGCGGCCAGCAGCAGCGGCTCGCGCTCGCCATGGCGGTGGTCGGCCGCCCCGAGCTCGTCTTCCTCGACGAGCCGACCGCGGGCCTCGACCCGCAGGCCCGGCACGCGACCTGGGACCTGGTGCGGGACCTGCGCGCCGACGGCGTCTCCGTCATCCTCACCACGCACTACATGGACGAGGCGGAGCAGCTCGCCGACGACGTGGCGATCGTCGACGCCGGCAAGGTCATCACGCAGGGCTCCCCGGAGCAGCTGTGCAAGGGCGGCGCCGAGAACACGCTCCGCTTCTCCGGGCGGCCGGGCCTCGACGTGGCCTCGCTCCTCAAGGCCCTGCCCGCCGACGCCGCGGCCGCCGAGCTCACCCCCGGCTCCTACCGGGTCAGCGGCAAGGTCGACCCCCAGCTCCTCGCGACGGTCACCTCCTGGTGCGCCCAGCACGGCGTGATGCCGGAGAAGATCTCCGTGGAACGGCACACCCTCGAAGACGTGTTTTTGGAAATGACCGGCAAGGAGCTGCGCGGATGAGCGCGGGTACATACACCCCCAGCCCCGGAGCCGCCCCGCTCCCCCGCATGATCGCGACGCAGGCCGCGCTCGAGACGAAGATGCTGCTGCGCAACGGCGAGCAGCTGCTGCTCACGGTCGTCATCCCGACGCTGCTGCTCGTGCTGTTCTCGGCGGTCGACATCGTCTCTGTGCCTACTGAAACAGCGGGTGGTTCCGGCAAGGCCGTCGACTTCCTGGCCCCCGGCATCCTCGCGCTCGCCGTGATGTCCACGGCCTTCACCGGCCAGGCCATCGCCACCGGCTTCGAGCGGCGCTACGGGGTGCTGAAGCGGCTCGGTGCGTCCCCGCTCCCCCGCTGGGCGCTGATGACGGCGAAGACGCTCTCGGTCCTGGTCACCGAGGTGCTCCAGGTCGTCCTCCTCACGGTCATCGCGTTCGCGCTCGGCTGGTCCCCGCACGGGAACCCGTTCGCCGTTCTCCTCCTCCTGGTGCTCGGCACGGCGGCGTTCTCCGGTCTCGGCCTCCTGATGGCGGGCACGCTCAAGGCGGAGGCGACGCTGGCCGCGGCGAACCTCGTCTTTCTGCTCCTCCTGGTCGGCGGCGGCGTCATCGTGCCGCTCGACAAGTTCCCCGACGCGGCGCAGTCGGTCCTCGGCCTGCTGCCCATCTCGGCGCTCTCCGGCGGCCTGCGGGACGTGCTGCAGCACGGCGCCGCGATGCCGTGGGGCGACCTGGGGATCCTGGCTGTCTGGGCGGTCGTGGGGCTGGGCGCGGCGGGGCGCTTCTTCCGCTGGGAGTGAGCCGCCGGGCGCGCACGGGGGCGTAACTTGCGTCACAGATGGCCCAGTTACGTCCCCCTCGTGAAGCCGTGCACAAGCGGCCGCCTACGATGGGCCCGTGCCAAAGCTGACCCCCACCGACGCCGCGCGGGCGCTGCGCAATCCGCTCGCCTTCATCGCCGAGTACTGGACTCCCACCCAGCGGACCGTCCAGCGCGCGGCCATGTCCGCCGTCGTCATGACGGTGCTCATCGTCTGCACCGGCGGCGCGGTGCGCCTGACCGGCTCGGGCCTCGGTTGCCCGACCTGGCCCAAGTGCACCGACCAGTCGCTGACCGCGACGAGCGAGATGGGCTTCCACGGAGCCATCGAGTTCGGCAACCGCATGCTCACCTACGTGCTGTGCGCCGCGGTCGGCTGGGCGATCATCGCCGCCCGCTCGCAGAAGCCGTGGCGGCGTCCGCTGACCCGGCTGGGCTGGGCCCAGTTCTGGATCGTGATGGGCAACGCGGTGCTCGGCGGCATCGTCGTCCTGGTCGGCCTCAACCCGTACACGGTGGCCGCCCACTTCGTCCTGACCACCACCCTCCTCACGGTCGCCGTCGTGATGTGGCAGCGCACCCGTGAGGGCGACTCCGAGCCGCGCCCGCTGGTCGGCAAGGCCATCAAGCAGCTGGTCTGGGCCCTGGTCGCGGCGGCCGCGCTGCTGATCCTCGTCGGCACGGTGGTGACCGGAGCGGGCCCGCACGCGGGCGACTCCAGCGACGTCCACCGGATGCCGCTCGACTGGGAGACGGTCGCGAAGGCGCACGCGGTCCTGGCCTGGATCGTGGTGACGCTGACCTTCGCGCTGTGGTTCGTCCTGAAGGCGGTCGACGCCCCCAAGGGCCCGCTGCACCGCACCCGCGACCTGTTCCTGATCCTGCTCGCGCAGGGTGTCATCGGCTACGTCCAGTACTTCACGGACCTGCCGGAGGTCCTGGTCGGCCTGCACATGCTGGGCTCTGCGCTGGTGTGGATCGGGGTGCTGCGCGTGGTGCTCTCGCTGCGCGAACGCCCGGTGACGGAGCCGGACCTCCTGTCGAAGCCGGGCCAGGAACTCTCGGCGGTCTGACGCCCCCGTACGGATTGGTCTGACGCCTCGTACGGGTTCGGAAACGCTCAGGCGGCTCCGAGCCCGTACACCCTCCGCGCCGTCCCGGACGCGATCATCCCGGCGACCCGCTGCGCGTCGCTCAGCGACCACGCCCCGTCGGCGACCCACTCCCCGAGCACCCGCCCGAGCGCCTGCCGGAACAGCCGCGCGCCCACGACATGCAGCTCGGGCAGCCCCTGCGCGCCGGTCGAGAACAGCAGCTTCCCGAACGGCGCCAGCTCCAGGAACTCCGCGAGCAGCCCCGCCGCCCGCGCCCCCGTACGGGCGAGCGCCGGCCCCAGGTCCGCGTAGACGTGCGGGAAGACGCCCGCCAGATGCGCCGCGTGCCGGTGGTACGGGTAGCCGTGCAGCAGCACCACGTCCGTGCCGAGCCCCGCCGTGGCGCGGGCGAACTCGGCGAGCGCCACCGGGTCCGTGTGGTCGAGGTGCCCCCAGCGCAGTTGCAGCGGGCGCCCTGATGCGACGGCGATCCACAGCAGGTGCCGCAGCAGCACCGGGTCCGTCAGGGCGCCGCCGACCTGCCGCCCCGCCAGCCACCGCCCAGCCGCGCCGCGCACCTCCCCGGGCCCCGGCGGCTGCGGCGCGAGCGCGAGCCCGTGGCGTACGCCGGCGACCGAGGTGAAGGCGACCGCGCCGGAGGCCGCGGCGTGCACCGATTCGGCGAGGTTGGCGAGGAAGGAGTCGACGGTCCCCGAGGTGTCCGCGACCTGCTCCGCGAGGAGTTCGAGGCGGATGATCTCGTGGGCCTCGCTCTGGGCCGCGGAGGCCAGCTCGGCGGGCCCGGTCAGATCGTCGGCGAGACCCGTGTCCACGAGATACGTGGTGATGCCGCTGCCGCGCAGCAGCCTGCGCCCCGCCTCGACGACGCCCAGCTCGCGGCGCCTTGCCAGATAGCGGGCGGGCGGACAGTGGGGTTCCAGACCGAGCAGCGGCGGGCACCAGCGGCGCACCGCGAACCCGGTCTGGGTGTCGAAGAAGGTGGTGCCGGGAGCGGGCGGCCCCTCACCCCGGCCGAGGTGGGCCTCGAAGGTGCCGAGGCCCAGCTCCGTACGCAGCACCCCATGGCAGTACTGATCCACGAGGGACGGCGTTTCGATCATCCGGGCTCCCCGTAGGTGGACCGTGCTCCTACAGTCCTAACGGGTGAACGGGCGCCTGGTGTTGCTCGACATCGGCCCCGCACAAACGCCCGATTCAGCCGCCGAGCTGGATGCCCGCCATCCGCTTCCATTCGTACGGGCCCGTCTCGACCTTGGCCGCGAAGTCGCCGTCGAAGTCCTCGTGGACGGTGATGCCCGCCTTCTCGACGGCCTTCTGCGCGACCTCGTACGTCGACGCGACCAGGTCGCCCCAGCCGCCGTCCTCGCCGACGAGCACGATGCGGGTGCCGTGCTCACCGATGTACGCGAGCTGTCCCTCGGCACCGCCGTGCGCCTTGGCGAACGCGCCGATCTGCTGGGCCAGCCTGGCCGCCCGGCGCTCGTCCTTGGCTGCCTTGCGGGGCGCCTCAATCGTCTGAGTCTCTGCCATGGACAGGATGCTACCGACGAGTAGCCGAACAAGCGATAAGTGGGGTGCGTGGCCTGGGCCACGCACCCCACTTATCGAGGACTTCTTATGAAGTTCAGCGCAGGAACGGATCCACCGCGATCGCCACGAACACCAGCGACACATAGGTGATGGACCAGTGGAACAGCCGCATCTCCTTGAGCTTCGCGCCCGTGACCTCGGCCTTGGCGCGGTTCTGCAGACCGTGCGCCTCCCACAGCCAGAACCCGCCGGCGAGCAGCGCGACCGCCGTGTAGAACCAGCCCGTGTAGCCGAGCGGCTGGAGCAGCAGCGAGACCGCCACCATCACCCAGCTGTAGGCGACGATCTGCCTGGCCACCACCTTGTTGGAGGCGAGGACCGGAAGCATCGGAACGCCCGCGCGCGCGTAGTCGTCCTTCACCTTCATGGAGAGCGGCCAGTAGTGCGGCGGCGTCCAGAAGAACATGACCCCGAAGAGGATGATGGGCGCCCACGACATGGAGTTCGTGACCGACGACCAGCCGATGAGGACGGGCAGGCAGCCCGCGATGCCGCCCCACACGATGTTCTGCGCCGTACGGCGCTTCAGGATCATCGTGTAGACGACTACGTAGAAGAGCAGTGCGCCCAGCGACAGCCAGGCGGACAGCCAGTTCACCGCGAAGCCGAACAGCAGCGTAGAGATCACCGCGAGGGCGATACCGAACGCCAGGCACTCGTTCGGGCTGACCATGCCGGTGACCAGCGGACGCTGCGACGTGCGCTCCATGAGGGCGTCGATGTCGCGGTCGTACCACATGTTCAGGGCGTTGGCGCCGCCCGCCGACAGGTAACCGCCGAGGCAGGTGATCAGCACGAGCCAGAGGTCGGGCACACCCTGTTCGGCAAGAAACATCACCGGAACCGTGGTGATGAGAAGCAGTTCGATGATTCGCGGCTTGGTCAGCGCCACGAATGCCTTGACTCGGGCCCCGAACGGCCGCTGACCCCGGCTGCTGCTCGTGCTGCTCGTCCCGAGCGCTCCCGGTGGACGGGATTCGACGGCCGTCACGCACACCCCTGACAGAGACTCCAGCGAGCCCCCGTTGCGGACCACTTGATGTGAAGTCCCGGTAAAGGCTCGCGCGTACCACGCCACTCTAGACGTTGCCCATACCCAGCCCTTCGTGGGGGTGGGTCGTGTTGGCCCGCATGCCGTAACGCCCCTTCCCACCCCACTTCCGGAGCCCGTCCGGATGAGCAATTCCGGCTACGAATGAGCCCCCATCTGAGCGGCCGCGTATTCACGTGTCGAAAGCGCGCCGATCCGCGTCAGGAGGCGGATCCGACAGACTCCCGGCAGTCTGGAATGACTCGAAAAAAAGCACGTTCCAGCGAGGGTAGGCTCGACAACGGCTGGTGACAGACGTCACCGGCATGAGACATGTGGAGAGGAGCCCTGACTCAGGGTGAGCACCAAGCCGACCACCACAGACTTCGAGTGGACCGATGTGGACCAGCGGGCCGTTGACACCGCTCGCGTCCTGGCCGCCGACGCCGTACAGAAGGTCGGCAACGGCCATCCCGGTACGGCGATGAGCCTGGCCCCGGCCGCGTACACCCTCTTTCAGAAGGTGATGCGACACGACCCGGCGGACGCCGACTGGGTCGGGCGGGACCGTTTCGTCCTGTCCGCGGGGCACTCGTCCCTGACCCTTTACATCCAGCTCTACCTGGCCGGCTTCGGCCTGGAGCTGGACGACCTGAAGGCGTTCCGCACCTGGGGCTCCAAGACGCCGGGCCACCCGGAGTACGGGCACACCACCGGTGTGGAGACCACCACGGGGCCGCTCGGCCAGGGTGTCGCCAACGCGGTGGGCATGGCCATGGCCGCCCGCTACGAGCGCGGCCTGTTCGACCCCGAGGCCGCCGCGGGCGAGAGCCCCTTCGACCACTACATCTACGCGATCGCCGGTGACGGCTGCCTCCAGGAGGGCATCTCCTCCGAGGCGTCGTCCATGGCCGGTCACCAGCAGCTCGGCAACCTGATCCTGCTGTGGGACGACAACCACATCTCGATCGAGGGCGACACCGAGACCGCGGTCTCCGAGGACACCTGCAAGCGCTACGAGGCCTACGGCTGGCACGTCCAGCGCGTCGAGCCGAAGGCCGACGGCGACCTCGACCCCGAGGCCCTCTACAACGCCATCGAGGCCGCCAAGGCCGTGACGGACAAGCCGTCCTTCATCGCGCTGCGCTCGATCATCGCCTGGCCCGCCCCGAACGCGCAGAACACCGAGGCCGCGCACGGCTCGGCGCTCGGCGACGACGAGGTGGCCGCCACCAAGCGCGTCCTCGGCTTCGACCCGGAGCAGTCCTTCGAGGTCGCAGGCGAGGTCATCAACCACACGCGCGGCGCCCTGGAGCGCGGCGCGCAGGCCAAGGCCGAGTGGGACAAGCAGCTCGCCGAGTGGCGCACCGCCAACCCGGAGCGCGCCGCCGAGTTCGACCGCATCAACGCGGGCGAGCTGCCGGCCGGCTGGGAGGAGAAGCTCCCCGTCTTCGAGACCGGCAAGGGTGTCGCCACCCGCGCCGCCTCCGGCAAGGTGCTCCAGGCGCTCGGCGGTGTGATCCCCGAGCTGTGGGGCGGCTCCGCCGACCTCGCGGGCTCGAACAACACGACGATCGACAAGACGTCGTCGTTCCTGCCCAAGGGCAACCCGCTGCCTGAGGCCGACCCGTACGGCCGCACGATCCACTTCGGTATCCGCGAGCACTCCATGGCCGCGGAGATGAACGGCATCGCGCTGCACGGCCACACGCGCATCTACGGCGGCACCTTCCTGGTGTTCTCCGACTACATGCGCAACTCCGTGCGCCTGTCGGCCCTCATGTCGCTGCCCGTCACCTACGTGTGGACGCACGACTCCGTCGGCCTCGGTGAGGACGGCCCGACGCACCAGCCGGTCGAGCACCTGGCCTCGCTGCGCGCGATCCCCGGCCTGAACGTCGTCCGCCCCGCGGACGCCAACGAGACGGCGATCGCCTGGCGCGAGATCCTCAGGCGCGGCAAGAAGGAGTACGGGGTCTCGCACCCGCACGGCCTGTCGCTGACCCGCCAGGGCGTGCCGACGTACGAGGCGAACGAGGACACCGTCAAGGGCGGCTACGTCCTGGTCGAGGCCTCCAAGGCCACGCCGGACCTGATCCTGATCGCCACCGGCTCCGAGGTGCACCTGGCCGTCGAGGCCCGCGAGCAGCTGGAGTCCGAGGGCATCGCCACCCGCGTCGTCTCGATGCCGTGTGTCGAGTGGTTCGACGAGCAGGAGCAGGGGTACCGGGACAGCGTCCTGCCGCCGTCGGTCAAGGCGCGCGTCGCGGTCGAGGCCGGGATCGGTCTGACCTGGCACCGCTTCGTCGGGGACGCCGGTCGCATCGTTTCGCTGGAGCACTTCGGCGCGTCCGCCGACGGCAAGGTCCTCTTCAAGGAGTTCGGCTTCACTGCGGAGAACGTGGCCGCAAAGGCCAAGGAATCTCTCGCCGCGGCCAAGCGCTGACGCCCATACACGACCTGTAGGAGATGCAATTTCCATGACAGACGCACTCAAGCGCCTCTCCGAAGAAGGCGTCGCGATCTGGCTGGACGACCTGTCGCGCAAGCGGATCACGTCCGGCAACCTCGCCGAGCTGATCGACGAGCAGCACGTCGTGGGCGTCACCACCAACCCCTCGATCTTCCAGAAGGCGATCTCGCAGGGTGACGGTTACGAGCAGCAGCTCGCCGACCTCGCCGCTCGCAAGGTCACCGTCGAAGAGGCCGTCCGCATGATCACGACGGCGGACGTCCGCGACGCCGCCGACATCCTGCGCCCGGTCTTCGACGCGACGGGCGGCCAGGACGGCCGCGTGTCGATCGAGGTCGACCCGCGCCTGGCGCACAACACCAAGGCGACGGTCGCCGAGGCCCGCCAGCTCGCGTGGCTGGTGGACCGGCCGAACACGCTGATCAAGATCCCGGCGACCAAGGCGGGCCTGCCCGCGATCACCGAGACGATCGGCAACGGGATCAGCGTCAACGTCACGCTGATCTTCTCCCTCGAGCGCTACCGCGAGGTCATGGACGCCTACCTGGCGGGCCTGGAGAAGGCCAAGGCCAAGGGCCTGGACCTGTCCCAGATCCACTCGGTCGCGTCCTTCTTCGTGTCCCGCGTGGACGCGGAGATCGACAAGCGGATCGACGCCCTCGGTACGGACGACGCCAAGGCGGCGCGCGGCAAGGCCGCCCTCGCCAACGCGCGGCTCGCCTACGAGGCGTACGAAGCGGTGTTCGGCAGCGACCGCTGGGCCGCGCTCGACAAGGCGCAGGCCAACAAGCAGCGCCCGCTGTGGGCCTCGACGGGCGTCAAGGACAAGGCGTACAAGGACACCCTGTACGTCGACGAGCTGGTCGCCCCGAACACGGTGAACACCATGCCGGAGGCCACGCTCGAGGCGACGGCCGACCACGGCCAGATCACGGGCAACACCGTCGCGGGCACGTACGACCAGGCCCGCGCCGACCTCGAGGCCGTCGAGAAGCTGGGGATCTCGTACGACGAGGTCGTGCAGCTCCTGGAGGACGAGGGCGTCGAGAAGTTCGAGGCGTCCTGGAACGACCTGCTGAAGTCGACCGAGGCGGAGCTCAAGCGCCTCGCCCCCTCGGAGGGCTGATCCCTTGACCGCACACGGAGCGAACAGCAACCCGCTCCGTGACGCCGCCGACCGACGGCTCCCGCGCATCGCGGGGCCGTCGGGTCTGGTGATTTTCGGCGTTACGGGCGATTTGTCACGTAAGAAGCTGATGCCTGCCGTTTACGACTTGGCGAACCGGGGTCTGCTCCCGCCCGGCTTCTCGCTCATCGGGTTCGCCCGTCGCGAGTGGCAGGACGAGGACTTCGCGCAGGAAGTGCACGACGCGGTCAAGCAGCACGCGCGCACGCCGTTTCGCGAGGAGGTCTGGCAGCAGCTCATCCAGGGGATGCGCTTCGTCCAGGGCAACTTCGACGACGACGAGGCGTTCGAGAACCTCAAGGCGACGATCAACGACCTGGACAAGTCGCAGGGCACGGGCGGGAACTTCGCGTTCTACCTCTCCGTACCCCCCAAGTTCTTCCCGCAGGTCGTGCAGCAGCTCAAGAAGCACGAACTCGCGGACGGCACCAACGGCTCGTGGCGGCGCGCCGTCATCGAGAAGCCGTTCGGCCACGATCTCGCCTCCGCCAAGGAGCTCAACGCGATCGTGCACGAGGTGTTCGACCCGGACCAGGTGTTCCGGATCGACCACTACCTCGGCAAGGAGACGGTGCAGAACATCCTGGCGCTGCGCTTCGCGAACCAGATGTTCGAGCCGATCTGGAACCGGTCGTACGTCGACCACATCCAGATCACGATGGCCGAGGACATCGGCATCGGCGGCCGCGCCGGCTACTACGACGGCATCGGCGCCGCCCGTGACGTCATCCAGAACCACCTGCTCCAGCTGATGGCGCTGACCGCGATGGAGGAGCCCGCCTCCTTCGACGCGGACGCGCTCGTCGCCGAGAAGGCCAAGGTGCTGGGCGCCGTGAAGCTGCCGAAGGACATCGGCAAGGACACGGTGTTCGCGCAGTACGCCGCCGGGTGGCAGGGCGGCGAGAAGGCCGTCGGCTACCTCCAGGAAGACGGCATCGACCCCAAGTCGAAGACCGACACGTACGCGGCCGTCAAGTTGGAGGTGGACAACCGCCGTTGGGCGGGCGTGCCCTTCTATCTGCGGACCGGCAAGCGACTCGGCCGCCGCGTCACCGAGATCGCCGTCGTCTTCCAGCGGGCGCCGCACTCCCCCTTCGACCACACGGCGACGGAGGAGCTGGGGCAGAACGCGATCGTCATCCGCGTCCAGCCGGACGAGGGCATCACGGTCCGCTTCGGCTCGAAGGTGCCGGGCACGTCGATGGAGATCCGGGACGTCTCGATGGACTTCGCCTACGGCGAGTCCTTCACCGAGTCGAGCCCCGAGGCGTACGAACGGCTCATCCTGGACGTCCTGTTGGGCGACGCCAACCTCTTCCCGCGCACGGAGGAGGTCGAGCTGTCCTGGAACATCCTCGACCCGATCGAGGACTACTGGGACAAGCACGGCAAGCCCGCGCAGTACCCGTCCGGCACGTGGGGGCCCGCCGAGGCGGACGAAATGCTCGCACGAGACGGACGGAGCTGGCGGCGCCCATGAAGATCGACCTGACGGACACCACGTCCAGCAAGATCAACAAAGCCTTGGTGAAGGGGCGCCGGGCGATCGGCACCCCCGCCGTCGGCATGGTGCTGACCCTCGTCATCGTCACCGACGAGGAGAACGCCTACGACGCCCTGAAGGCCGCCAACGAGGCCTCGCGCGAGCACCCCTCGCGCACCCTCGTGGTCATCAAGCGCATCTCGCGCTCCCCTCGCGACCGCACGAAGTCCCGGCTCGACGCCGAGGTTCGCGTGGGCGTCGAGGCGGGCACCGGCGAGACGGTCGTCCTGCGCCTGTACGGCGAGGTCGTCAACCACGCCCAGTCGGTCGTGCTTCCGCTGCTGCTGCCCGACGCCCCCACGGTCGTCTGGTGGCCCGTGGACGCGCCTCTGGACCCCGCGAACGACCCGCTGGGCGCCCTGGCCCAGCGCCGCGTCACGGACACGTACGCGGCCGAGCAGCCGGTTCACGAACTGGAGGCCAGGGCCGAGTCCTACGCCCCCGGGGACACGGACCTGTCCTGGACCCGGATCACGCCGTGGCGCTCGATGCTGGCCGCCGCGCTCGACCAGGTGACCTGCGACGTCACCTCGGTCGAGGTCGAGGGCGAGGAGTTCAACCCGAGCTGCGAGCTGCTCGCGATGTGGCTCGCGGACCGGCTCGACGTCCCGGTGCGGCGCAGCCTCTCGGCGGGCCCGGGCCTGACCGGCGTACGCCTGGAGTCCACCTGCGGCCCGATCGTCCTCGACCGGGCCGACGGCACCCTCGCCACGCTCTCCATCCAGGGCCAGCCGGACCGCGCGGTCGCGCTCAAGCGCCGCGAGACGTCCGAGCTGATCGCGGAGGAGCTGCGCCGGCTCGACCCGGACGACACGTACGCGGCCGCGCTGCGGTTCGGCGTGGACCGGCTGGGCGAGCCCGAGGAACAGACGACGGTGCCGGAGTCGGTGTCGTCGGCGGCCTCGGCCGCTCCGGCGGCGGCGCCCGCCCAGAAGGCGGCCGCGAAGAAGGCGCCGGCCAAGAAGGCCTCCACCAAGAAGGCCCCGGCCAAGAAGACAACGACGAAGTGAGCGCAGACAAGTGAGTGCAGCACCCCAACTCGTCGTCCACCGCGACAAGGAGCTGATGGCGCAGGCGGCCGCGGCCCGGCTGATCACCAAGATCGTCGACGCCCAGGCCGCCCGCGGCTCCGCCTCCGTCGTCCTGACGGGTGGCCGCAACGGCAACGGTCTGCTGGCCGCGCTGAAGGCGGCGCCCGCCCGGGACGCGATCGACTGGGGCCGCCTCGACCTGTGGTGGGGCGACGAACGGTTCCTGCCGGACGGCGACCCCGAGCGCAACTACACGCAGGCGAAGGAGGCGCTGCTCGACGCGGTGCCGCTCGACCCCGCGCGCGTGCACCCCATGCCCGCGTCGGACGGTCCCTTCGAGGTGGAGGCCGCGGCCGAGTCCTACGCGGCCGAGCTCGCGAACGCCGCGGGGCCCGAGGACCACGGCCCCGTGCCGACCTTCGACGTCCTGATGCTCGGCGTCGGCCCGGACACGCACGTCGCGTCGCTCTTCCCGGAGCTTCCGGCGGTCCGCGAGAGCGAGCGCACGGTCGTCGGCGTGCACGGCGCCCCCAAGCCCCCGCCCACCCGCACCACGCTCACGCTCCCGGCGATCCGGGCCGCGCGCGAGGTGTGGCTGCTGGCCGCGGGCGAGGACAAGGCGAAGGCGGCGGCGATCGCGCTCTCCGGCGCGGGCGAGATCCAGGCCCCGGCGGCGGGCGCGTACGGCCGCTCGCGCACGCTGTGGCTGCTGGACGCGGCCGCGGCTTCGCAGCTGCCGCCGGAGCTGTATCCGCCGGCTGTCGCGTAACAGCGGCTTACGTCATCGCGCAACAGCGGCTTACGTAGTCGAAGGGCCCCGCTTCTTTAAGAAGTGGGGCCTCACGCGTACTGCGGCACCCGGTAGTCGGACCCGTCGTTCTCCCGGACGAGGAGGCCGTCCGTGACGCAGTAGCGGCGCAGCGCCGCCGTGTCGTCGTGGACCGTACGCAGCGCCTCGTTGACCTCGCGCTCGCTGTAGGTGCGCTCGGCGTCGAAGAGGGTGCCCGTGAGGTGCACCAGGAGTTCGTGCCGGACGGCGGGCCGTACCGGTATGGCCGTCAGCCTGCCCCGGGAGAAGAATCCCGTGAGGTGGCGCGGAACGCCCGTGGTGGGCTCGGGGAGCCTGTGGTGGCGGAAGATCTCGGGCCCCGCCCGCAACGAGCCGTCGTCGAGGCGCTCGACGAGGCCGGCGCCGATCAGCCTGCCGAGGTGCTTGCGGGCCACCGGGGAGTCGGCCTCGCGCGGCGGGAGGTCGTCGAGGACGATGCGCGCGTAAAGCCTGAGTCGTTCGGGGTCGGCGAGCGCCGACATGAGCTGATCCACAGGGTGCCTCCCGGCAGGGTCACGGACGGGCAGTCTCACCCGCCGGAAGGACTTTGCGCACCCCAATAATGATTAAGGTCCCTAACGCCCCCGCAGCTCGCGGTACTTCGCGACCAGCGCCTTCGTCGACGTGTCGAGCCCCGGCACGTCCGCGCCCTCGGTGAGCGCCGGCTCCACCCGCTTGGCGAGCACCTTGCCGAGTTCGACGCCCCACTGGTCGAAGGAGTCGATGTTCCAGACGGCGCCCTGCACGAACACCTTGTGCTCGTAGAGGGCGACCAACTGGCCGAGCACGGACGGCGTGAGGTCCTTCGCGAGGATCGTGGTCGTCGGGTGGTTGCCCTTGAACGTCTTGTGCGGCACCAGCTCCTCGGGCACCCCCTCGGCGCGCACCTCGTCGGGCGTCTTGCCGAACGCGAGCGCCTGGGTCTGCGCGAAGAAGTTGGCCATGAGGAGGTCGTGCTGGGCGACGAGCCCCGGCAGCAGATCGGCGACGGGCTCCGCGAAGCCGATGAAGTCCGCCGGGATCAACTTCGTTCCCTGGTGGATGAGTTGGTAGTAGGCGTGCTGCCCGTTCGTGCCCGGCGTGCCCCACACCACGGGACCGGTCTGCCAGCGGACCTCCTCGCCGTTGCGCTGCACGTACTTGCCGTTCGACTCCATGTCGAGCTGCTGGAGGTACGCCGTGAACTTGGAGAGGTAGTGCGAGTACGGCAGCACGGCGTGCGACTGGGCGTCGTGGAAGTTGCCGTACCAGATGCCCAACAGGCCCATCAGCAGAGGGACGTTGGACTCGGCGGGTGCCGTGCGGAAGTGCTCGTCGACGAGGTGGAATCCGTCGAGCATCTCGCGGAAGCGGTCGGGACCGATCGCGATCATCAGCGCCAGGCCGATCGCGGAGTCGTACGAATAACGTCCGCCGACCCAGTCCCAGAACTCGAACATGTTGGCCGTGTCGATGCCGAACTCCGACACCTTCTCGGCGTTCGTCGAAAGCGCCACGAAGTGCTTGGCGACGGCTTCCTGACCGGCCCTCAGCTCGGTGAGCAGCCAGTTGCGCGCGGACGTCGCGTTGGTGATCGTCTCGATCGTGGTGAAGGTCTTCGAGGCGATGACGAACAGCGTCTCGGCCGGGTCCAGGTCCCGTACGGCCTCGTGCAGATCGGCCCCGTCGACGTTCGACACGAAGCGGACGGTGAGGTCGCGGTCGGCGAAGGAGCGCAGCACCTCGTACGCCATCGCGGGCCCGAGGTCGGAGCCGCCGATGCCGATGTTGACGACGTTCCTGATCCGCTTGCCCGTGTGCCCGGTCCACTCCCCCGACCTGACCCGGTCGGCGAAGGCGGCCATCTTGTCGAGCACGGCGTGCACGCCCGGCACCACGTTCTCACCGTCGACCTCGATCACCGCGTCACGCGGAGCACGCAGCGCGGTGTGCAGGACGGCCCGGTCCTCGGTCGTATTGATCTTCTCGCCGCGGAACATGGCGTCGCGCAGGCCGAACACATCGGTCGCGGCGGCCAGCTCGCGCAGCAGCCGCAGCGTCTCGCCGGTGACCAGGTGCTTGGAGTAGTCGACGTGCAGGTCACCGACCCGCAGCGTCCAGTCGGACCCGCGCGCGGGATCGGCCTCGAACAACTCCCGCAGCTGTACATCGCCCAGCTGTTCCCGGTGCTTGGCGAGCGCCTGCCATTCGGGCGTCTGGGTGAGTGCTGCCTGCTTGTCGGACGCGTTCATCTCGAACTTCAGCCTTCTCTCGTACCTGCGTACGTACGGTGCCCCGCTGCTCCCGTCCAACCTAATTGATCAGGGTGAATCGGGCCTTTCCGCAGCCACACGAAAGAGGTACGAGAAAGGGCCGGGCACCTTCTCAAGTGCCCGGCCCTTTTCGGTCGGTCAGATCTCGCCCCGCAGTTTCGCGAGCGCCTCGGCGAGGATGGCCTCGCCGTCCGCGTCGCTGCGCCGCTCGCGCACGTAGGCCAGATGCGTCTTGTACGGCTCCGTACGCGGCGGGTCCGGCGGGTTGTCCCGGTCCTGCCCGGCAGGGAAGCCGCAGCGCGGACAGTCCCAGGTCTCCGGCACCTGCGCGTCGGAGGCGAAGCTCGGCTGCGTCTCGTGCCCGTTCGAGCACCAGAAGGAGATGCGCAGGCGCGGCGCGGACTCGCCGCGCTCGGCCTCGCCCATCGGCCCCGCCCCGACCCGACTTCCTCGGATCGCGTTGCCACTTGCCACGGTCGTAACTCCCTGCGTGATGGTGCCGCGAAGCGTGTCGGCGTTCGCGCTTCGCCGCGGAGCGCCTCAGTCTACGTAAGGCCCAACGCGCGTCCAGTGCTTGGAGTTACATCGCTCCCCAGACGCAAGCCCCATGATAGGCCGCGTTGTTGAGCGCGTACCGAACATGGGGCTTTACGTGGGAGATATGCGGTTGTGCTGGGCCGGCCCGAAGGGTCGGGGCCCAAAAGTCAGTTGTTGATCTTCATCAGAATGCCGAGCACCACGATGCACGCGAACCACAGGAGACCGATCACGATCGTGATCCGGTCGAGGTTCCGCTCGGCGACCGAGGAGCCACCGACCGAGGACTGCATGCCGCCACCGAACATGTCGGAGAGGCCGCCACCCTTTCCCTTGTGCATCAGCACCAGGAGCATCAGCAGCAGGCTGAAGACGATCAGGGCGATCGAGAACCCCATAACCACGGCTGGACCAACTTCCTCGGAACTTTTCGGACGACGGGGCCGAAGCTCGGTGATGAGCCTCGGCCCCGCCAGGGTACGACGTATGGCGGCTAGCGCCTACTCGCTGCTCGTGTCACTGCTCGTGGAAGCGGACGATCTTGACGAACTCGTCGGCGTCCAGCGAGGCGCCGCCGATGAGCGCGCCGTCGATGTCGGGCTTGGACATGATCTCCGCGACGTTGCCGGACTTCACCGAGCCGCCGTACTGGATGCGGATCTTGTCGGCGACGTCCTGCGAGTACAGCTCGGCGAGCTTGCCGCGGATGGCCGCGCAGACCTCCTGCGCGTCGTCGGCGCCGCACACCTTGCCGGTGCCGATGGCCCACACGGGCTCGTACGCGACCACGATGGTCTCGGCCTGCTCGGCGGGGATGTCCTTGAGGCCGCCCTCGACCTGGGCGAGCGTGTGGGAGACGTGGTTGCCCGCCTCGCGGACGTCCAGCTCCTCACCGACGCACAGGATCGGCGTCAGGCCGTGCTTGTACGCGGCCTTCACCTTGCCGTTGACGATCTCGTCCGTCTCGTCGTGGTACTGGCGGCGCTCCGAGTGGCCGATCGCCACGAAGGTGCACTTGAGCTTGGCGAGCATCGGGCCGGAGATCTCACCGGTGTACGCGCCGGAGTCGTGCGCCGAGAGGTCCTGGGCGCCGTACTTGATCTTGAGCTTGTCGCCGTCGACCAGCGTCTGCACGGAGCGCAGGTCGGTGAACGGCGGAAGGACGGCGACCTCGACGGAGTCGTAGTCCTTGTCCGCGAGAGCGAAGGCGAGCTTCTGGACGTGCGCGATGGCCTCGAGGTGGTTGAGGTTCATCTTCCAGTTGCCCGCCATCAGCGGCGTGCGGCCCTGTACGGGAGCAGTCATGCGGGGTCAGTCCTCCAGTGCGGCGAGACCGGGCAGCGTCTTGCCCTCGAGGTACTCGAGGGAGGCGCCACCGCCGGTCGAGATGTGGCCGAATGCCTTCTCGTCGAAGCCCAGGGTACGGACCGCCGCGGCGGAGTCTCCGCCACCCACCACGGTGAAGCCGGGAGCGTCGATGAGGGCCTGGGCGACCGCCTTGGTGCCCTCGGCGTAGTCGGGGTGCTCGAAGACGCCCATCGGGCCGTTCCAGAACACGGTCTCGGCGTCGGCGAGCTTCGAGGCGTACAGCTTGCGGGTCTCGGGGCCGATGTCCAGGCCCTCCTGGTCGGCCGGGATGGCGTCCGCGGCGACGGTGGTGGGGTTGGCCGGCGCCTTGGTCTTCAGGTCGGGGAACTCCGCCGAGACCAGGACGTCGACCGGGAGCACGAGCTCCACGCCGTTCTTCTCGGCGCGCTCCATGTACTCGGTGACGGTCGGGATCTGGTCCTCCTGGAGGAGCGAGATACCGACCTCGTAGCCCTTGGCCTTGAGGAAGGTGTACGCCATGCCGCCGCCGATGAGGAGGCGGTCGGCCTTGCCGAGCAGCTGGTCGATGACGGCCAGCTTGTCGGAGACCTTGGCGCCGCCGAGCGCGACCACGTAGGGGCGCTTCACGTCGTCGGTGAGCTTCTTCAGGACGCCGACCTCGGTGGCGATGAGGTAGCCCGCGTAGTGCGGCAGCTTCTTCGGGAGGTCGTACACGGAGGCGTGCTTGCGGTGCACGGCGCCGAAACCGTCGCCTACGTAGACGTCGGCAAGGTTCGCGAGCTGCTCGGCGAAGTCGCCGCGCTCGGCGTCGTCCTTGCTCGTCTCGCCGGCGTTGAAGCGCAGGTTCTCGATGACGGCGACCTGGCCGGGCTCCAGGCCGTCCACGGCCTCGTTGGCCGCGGGGCCGACCGTGTCCTGGGCGAACGCGACCGGCTTGCCCAGCAGCTCACCGAGGCGCTCGGCGGCGGGCAGCAGGGAGAACTGCGGGTCCGGGGCGCCCTTCGGACGGCCCAGGTGGGAGGCGACGATCACCTTGGCGCCCTTGTCGGCCAGGGCCTTGACGGTGGGCAGGACGGCGCGGATGCGGCCGTCGTCGGTGATGAGGCCGTCGGCCAGCGGCACGTTGAGGTCGGCGCGGACGAACACCCGCTTCCCGTCGACCCCTTCGGCGAGAAGTTCCTCAATCGTCTTCATGGATGGGCTCCTTGAGAGGGCTGGTCGTGCACGTTCTTGAAGGCGAGCCTTGAAGGCTGAACCATGGCGGCTGACGCGCGAAGGGTCCGGACTGTCGCGCGGCATCGCGCGGGTCCGGACCCTTCGCTCACATCTGAGTGCCTTGCTGCTCCAGAACCTTAGAGGTTCAGAGCTGGCCGCCGACGAAGACCGTGAGGTCGACGAGACGGTTGGAGTAGCCCCACTCGTTGTCGTACCAGCCGAGGATCTTCACCGAGTTGCCCTCCTGGACCATGGTCAGGGAGGAGTCGAAGGTGCAGGAGGCCGGCTCGCCGACGATGTCCGAGGACACGATCGGGTCCTCGGTGTAGTACAGGATGCCCTTGAGTTCGCCGTCCGCGGCCTTCTTGAACGCGGCGTTGACCTCTTCCTTGGTGGTCTCGCGCTGCAGCTCCACGACCAGGTCGGTGGCCGAGCCGGTCGGGACCGGGACGCGCATCGCGATGCCGTCGAGCTTGCCCTTGAGCTGCGGCAGGACCAGGGCGGTGGCCTTGGCGGCGCCCGTCGTGGTCGGGATGATGTTCTCCGCGGCGGCACGCGCGCGACGCAGGTCGCTGTGCGGGAAGTCCAGGATGCGCTGGTCGTTCGTGTACGCGTGAACCGTCGTCATCAGGCCACGGTTGATGCCGAAGTTCTCGTCGAGAACCTTCGCCATCGGCGCCACACAGTTGGTGGTGCACGACGCGTTGGAGATGACGTGGTGGTTCGCCGGGTCGTACTGGTCCTGGTTGACGCCCATCACGATGGTGATGTCCTCTTCCTTGGCCGGAGCCGAGATGAGGACCTTCTTGGCGCCGCCGGCGATGTGCTTCTCGGCGTCGGCCTTCTTCGTGAAGATGCCCGTGGACTCGATCACGATGTCGACACCCAGCTGGCCCCACGGAATGTCGGCGGGGTTGCGCTCGGACAGCACCTTGATGGTGTGGCCGTCGACCGTGATGGTGTCCTCCGTGTGCGACACCTCGGCCTTGAGTCGGCCCAGGATGGTGTCGTACTTCAGGAGGTGTGCGGTGGTCGCGGTGTCACCCAGGTCGTTGACAGCCACGATCTCGATGTCTGCACCCTGGTCAAGGAGGGCGCGGAAATAATTGCGACCGATGCGGCCAAAGCCGTTGATGCCTACGCGGATCGTCACGAACCGATCTCCTCGTTGGTACGCCGGAGTATCGACGCCGGCGAGATTTATTTGGGATGTCCCCGACCGCCTCCGACCCTACCTCCCATAAGCGCTTGGGGTGACATCGAGCGACTCCATGCAGGACACAGCGACCCGTACTCGTGAGTAACGTACGGGTCGCCGTGTATTTCGCGGGTAATTCAGACCCCGATCAGTCGCTAATTGAGCGCAGGGCCTTTCTGATGAGCGCATTTCGATCGGCTGTCGCGGTGACATGTTCCAGACCGAATCCGAGGAGCACGGTGTCCGGCGTGCTGATCGCCCCGTAGGTCGTGAACAGGTCCTTGGCGAGCGCCCAGTCCTTCACAGCGGGCGGGCTGCCCGCGGGCGGCCCGGGGACGCTCCAGACGCCCAGGGACGTCTCGAAGCCCTCGGTCTCGGTGGCCTGTCCCCCGATGACGACGGAGGCGTTGTCGGCGCGCACGCCCTCGCCTCCGGTGCCGGGGTCGCTCACGTAACTCAGGGACACCTCGACGGACTTGCCGGCGTAGGCGCTCAGGTCGTACGTGACCGTCTTCCAGTCGTCCGAGGAGCCGGTGAGGCTGTTCCACTGGCCGGAGGTGCCGGAGTTGCCGCAGGCGGTGCCGCCCGGTGTCAGGTAGCGGGTGAGCGCCGGGTGGTCCTCGAGGAAGAAGCCGGCCTCGCACTCGGTGGGCACCTTGTTCGAGGTCAGGCCGTCCTTGTCCGGCAGGGTCGTCCAGTCCTCCGCACCGGTCGTGTGCGCCTCCAGGAGCACGTGGTCGTAGCCCGGTTCGGTGTCCCACAGGAGCTGCATCCGCAGGGTCGGCTGCTGGGCCGCGGTGACCCCGGTGAGGTCGATGGTGCGGGTCAGACGCTTGTACGCGTCGTCCGTGTGGACGGCGGCCGCCATGCCCGCGCCTTCGTACTGGCCGGCTCCCGCGCTCTTGAACTGCGGCAGCGTCGCGGAGGTCGCCTCGTACAGGCCCGCGCCGTTCAGCGGGTTGCCGGGGGCGTCGCCGAGGGACGCGGCGACGCCGTCGAGGGCGCCCGAGCCGTCGAAGCGGGTCGCCACAGGTGCGGCCGTGCGCGAGTAGGCGCCCAGGTAGTACTGGCTGAAGTCGTTCGTCGTGGTGTCGCCGATGTCGACGGAGCCGCCCGCCTTCTCGCCGGCCTCGACGAGCTTGCCGCCCTCGTTCAGGTAGTCGCGGATGGCGAGTTGGGTGGCGAGGGCCGGACGGTCGGCGCTCGTGTAGTGGACGACCGCCTTGAAGTGGCCGAGGACGGCGAGGGGGTCGGGAGCGCCCTGCTTCGCGACGTTCCAGACGACCGGGGAGCGGCCCGCCGCCTTGAGCGCCGCTACGTAGGCGGCCGATTGGACACCTGCGGCGTCGTTCTCCGCGACGACAAGTGTGTCGCCCTTGTCGCGCGCCGCGACGGTGTAGGTGAAGGGCTCGCTACTTGTGCGCTTTCCGGATTTCGTCCGTCCCGTGAACCACACCTCTACCTTGTCGCCGACATCGGCGTCCTCGACCTTCGCCCTATAGGCGTCGAAGTGCAGATTGTCTTCGCCGCCGTAGGTCTCGCCGCCCTTCCAGGCGCGCAATTCCTCATCGTGCGAACGGCCGCCATTGACGCGGTAGTTCAGCTCCTTGTCCCGCACGGACTTCCGTGCGATCACGGAGACTTCCTGGTCACCGCCGCGGGCGTACGAAGTCGTGAACTTCGCCGGGGTGAAGTCGGGCGCCTCCATGCCGACCGAGGACGACGGCTGGTCCGGGTGCGAGGCGGTCTCGGCGACCGACATCGCGAAGGGGATGTTCTTCTGGAACTCGGCCTGGATGAGCTTCTCGTCGTCCGGGAACGTGAAGACCGACGCGCAGTCCGCGGCGTTCCACGCATCGTTCGGGTCGACGTTCGAGGCGGTCTGGCAGGTGCTCATCTCGGGCGTGAACATCGAGACGCCGTTGACGTTGCCCGCGTGCCCGTCGGCCTCGCCGTTCGTCGTGTACAGCTCCGAGGAGACCTGCGGGTGGTAGCCGGGGATCGCGGACTTCTCCGGGGTGCCGGCGAGCGCCTTGTAGAGCACGTCGTCCGGGGTCGGTGTGGCGACCTGCCAGCCCACTCCGTAGAGCAGCAGTTCGGCGGCCGAGTGGTAGTTGATGGCGTAGTCGAAGCCGACGCGCTTCTCGAAGGCGTCGAGGGCCTTGGTCTCCGGCTCGGAGTTCGGACTCGCGCCGCGGTAGGTCTGGTTGGCGGGTTCGGGGGACGAACCCTCGTCGTCGTAGCCCCACTTGTAGGCGAAGTTGCGGTTGAGGTCGACGCCGTCGCCGGTGGTGTACTTGCCGTCGCCGTTGTTGTCGCGCATGTTCTTGCGCCACTGGCGGTTGGCCGCGTCCTTGAACGTCCAGTCGTAGCCGTCGGGGTTGGCGGAGAGGACGAACCACATCTCCGTGGAGTCGACGAGCTTCTTGACGCGCGCGTCCTTGGAGTAGTTGTCCACGTAGTGGTGCATCAGGCGGCGGGTCATCTCCGGGGTGATCCACTCGCGCGCGTGCTGGTTCGACATGTAGAGCACGGACGGCTTCGCGCCGTCCTTGACCTTCTTGGCGCCCTTGCTGAGCTTGAGCGCGAGGATGTCCTGGCCCTGGAGCGTCTTGCCGATGGAGACGACCTTGGTGAGGTCGGGGTGCTCCTGGCCGGTGCGGAGGATCTCCTCCTGGAGGCCGCCCTTGCCGCTGTACGGGCGGAAGACGCCGTCGCCCGCGGCCTTCACGCGCGACGCGGCCTTGGCGGTCAGCTTGTGCTCGGTGAGCTCGACGCCCTTCTTACGAAGGCCGTCCGCCTGCTTGTCGGTGAGGTAGACCTCGACCTTCGAAGTGCCCTTGTCGGGCGCCTGCTCGCCGAGTTCGTGGCCGTCCTGGCCGGCCTGGAGGAGCAGCGGTATCTGCTCCTTCGACACCTCGGCGCGGAACACCTTGACGGCGTCCGCGCCTGAACTCTCCTTGGCCGTGCCGTCGTCCGCGTGGGCGACGGGCGCCAGTGCGGCGCCTCCCACCCCCAGAACCAGCGCTCCGACAGCGAGGATCGATCTCGCTCTTCGTCCCGCGCCCGGTCCCGCTCTTCGACCCGCTCTTCGACCCGCTCTTCGACCCACTCTTCGACGCATGAGCCCCCCTTGCAGTTGTCTGCCACGGTTGTGGCGTGATGCCGCAGAAGCGAACAAGCGCCAGAATCGTGACAGTTCATGGTCAAGTCAAGGGGGCGTCCAAGGGGGCATCAACTCCCGTTCGCGGACGCGGAAAAGCCGGTGGCGGCGCCCGGGATCGGGCGCCGCCACCGGCTTTTCGGAGCTGTCGTGCGAATCAGCCCGCCATGTTCTCCGCGAGGCTCTCCGCCATCTCCTCCGTCATGTCGTCCGCCATCTCCTCCGTGATGTTGGACTCCGTGCCGGGGATGCCGAGGTCCTGGGCCCGCTTGTCCGCCATGGCCAGCAGGCGGCGGATGCGGCCCGCGACGGCGTCCTTGGTCAGCGGCGGGTCCGCGAGCGCGCCCAGCTCCTCCAGGGAGGCCTGCTTGTGCTCCATGCGCAGCCGGCCCGCCGCGGCGAGGTGCTCGGGCACGTCGTCGGCGAGGATCTCCAGGGCGCGCTGCACCCGGGCGCCGGCCGCGACCGCGGCGCGGGCGGAGCGGCGCAGGTTCGCGTCGTCGAAGTTCGCGAGGCGGTTCGCCGTGGCGCGGACCTCGCGGCGCATCCGCCGCTCCTCCCAGGCGAGCACCGACTCGTGCGCTCCCATGCGGGTGAGCAGGGCGCCGATCGCGTCGCCGTCGCGCACCACCACGCGGTCCACGCCACGCACCTCACGGGCCTTGCCCGCGATCTGCAGCCTGCGAGCGGCGCCGACCAGGGCGAGCGCCGCCTCCGGCCCCGGGCACGTCACCTCGAGCGAGCTGGAGCGCCCTGGCTCGGTGAGCGAGCCGTGCGCAAGGAACGCGCCACGCCAGGCCGCCTCGGCGTCGCAGGTGGCCCCCGAGACCACCTGCGGCGGCAGGCCCCGGATCGGACGGCCGCGGCCGTCCACCAGGCCCGTCTGGCGGGCCAGCTGGTCGCCGCCCGCCACCACTCGTACAACGAACCGGGAGCCGCGGCGCAGCCCGCCGGGCGCCATCACGATCAGCTCCGAGCTGTGCCCGAAGATCTCGAGAATGTCCCGCTTGAGCCGCCGTGCGGCCATCGCGGTGTCCAGCTCCGCCTCGATCACGATGCGGCCGCTCACCAGGTGAAGGCCGCCCGCAAACCGCAGAATGGCCGAGACCTCGGCCTTCCTGCAGCAGGTCCGGGTGACGGGAAGCCGGGAGATCTCGTCCTTCACCGCTGCCGTCATCGCCATGGGCCGATCCTTCCATGCATCCGAAAAATACGGTCGTACGCGGCGGCCAACAGCTCCGGGTCGTGCCGCGGAGTTCCGTCGGGCCTGGCCACCGGCGCCAGCTCGACCGCGGCACCGAAACGCTCCTTGGCGGCTTCGGTGAGGGACTCACGATCGGGCACGGCGGCCTCGTCGGCCAGCACCACGTCCAGGGCGAGTTTAGGTGCGTGTCGTCCCAAAACTTCCAAATGACGCTGCGGGGAGAACCCCTCAGTTTCTCCGGGTTGCGGCGCGAGGTTCAGCGAGAGGACCTTGCGGGCCTTCGTCTCGACCAGCGCGTCGAGCAACTCCGGGACCAGCAGGTGCGGAATCACGGAGGAGAACCAGGAGCCCGGGCCCAGCACCACCCAGTCCGCGTCGAGCACCGCGGCGACCGCTTCGGGGACGGCCGGCGGGTCGTGCGGCACCACGTGGACGGACTGGACCTCGCCGCGGGTCAGCGCGACCGTGGCCTGACCGCGCACCGTCTCGATGTCGTCCGGGCGTGTCGGATCGTGCCCCTTCACCAGTGCCTGGAGTTCCAGCGGGACGGCGGACATGGGCAGCACACGGCCCTGCGCGCCGAGCAGCTTGCCGACCAGGTCCAGGGCCTGCACATGGTCGCCGAGCTGCTCCCACAGGGCGACGATCAGCAGATTGCCGACCGCGTGCTCGTGCAGCTCGCCCTTGGACTGGAAGCGGTGCTGGATGACGCGGGCCCAGGTCTGGCCCCAGTCGTCGTCCCCGCACAGGGCCGCGAGGGCCTTGCGCAGATCGCCGGGCGGCAGCACGCCCAGTTCGTCGCGCAGGCGGCCGCTGGAGCCCCCGTCGTCGGCGACCGTGACGACGGCGGTGAGGTTGTTCGTGATGCGTCGCAGCGCGGCCAGGGACGCCGACAGGCCCATGCCGCCGCCCAGGGCCACCACCTTCGGGGTGGTGCCCTTGCCGGGCCTCACCGGCGAGGTCCTGCGGCGGATCCTGCTGGTGAGCCGCAGGGTACGTCCCGTCATTCCCGTCCCATGTCACGGTGGACGACCACGGTCTCCACGCCCTGCGCGGCGAGGCGGGCGGCGAGCTTCTCCGAGGTCGCGACGGAGCGGTGCTTGCCGCCCGTACAGCCGACGGCGATCGTCACGTAGCGCTTGCCCTCACGGCGGTAGCCCGCGGCGATCAGCTGGAGCAGCTCGGTGTAGCGGTCGAGGAACTCCTTGGCGCTTGGCTGCGAGAAGACGTAGTTCGACACCTCTTCGTTGAGCCCGGTGAAGGGGCGCAGCTCGGGGACCCAGTGCGGGTTCGGCAGGAAGCGCATGTCGACCACGAGGTCGGCGTCGACCGGCAGGCCGTACTTGAAGCCGAACGACATGACGGTGGCCCGCAGCTCGGGCTCCTCCTCGCCGGCGAACTGGGCGTCCATCTTGGCGCGCAGTTCGTGGACATTGAGGCTGGAGGTGTCGATGACCAGGTCCGCGTCGCCCCGCAGCTCGCGCAGCAGCTCGCGCTCGGCGTCGATGCCGTCGACGATGCGGCCGTCGCCCTGGAGGGGGTGCGGGCGGCGCACGGACTCGAAGCGGCGCACCAGGGCCTCGTCGGAGGACTCCAGGAAGACGATGCGCCGCGTGACGTGCTTGGCCTCCAGGTCCGCGAGGGACTGCCGGAGGTTGTCGAAGAAGCGTCGTCCCCGTACGTCGACGACGACCGCGATCCGCGCCACGTTGCCCTGCGAGCGGGCGCCGAGCTCCACCATGGTGGGGATCAGCGCGGGCGGCAGGTTGTCGACGACGAACCAGCCGAGGTCCTCCAGGCACTTCGCCGCCGTGGAGCGGCCCGCGCCCGACATCCCGGAGATGATCACGAGCTCGGGGATGGCGGCGTCGGGGACGCCCGGCGCCTCCGCGGTCTTGCCGGCTCCCGCCGCGGTGTCCTGGTCCGCGCCTGGTTCCGTACCTGGTTCTGTCCCTGATCCGGTGCCCGTGCTCACTTGTGCTCCGTGCTGTGGTTGCGGCTGTTCCTGTGCTGCGGGGCCCTGTGGCGTGCCGCTGGTGTCGCTGCTCTCGTGGTCCTGCTCGCTCATGACTCCTGCCCCCGTCGTTCCTCCGGGGCTCCCGCGCTGACGGGGTCCCCGCCGGTCGGCACGTCCGTCGTGCCGTCCTCGTCTTCCATGATCTCTCCGGTGGCCGTGTTCACCGCGGGCGCGGCGGGCGCCGCCTTGGCGAAGGCCACCACGATGGCCTCCGCCGTCTTGCGGCCTATGCCGGGGACCTCGCAGATCTGGTCGATGGTGGCGGCCCGCAGCCGCTTCACCGACCCGAAGTGCTTGAGCAGTGCCTGCTTGCGCGAGTCCCCGAGCCCCTGCACCTCGTCCAGCGGGCCCGCCCTGAAGCGCTTGGCCCGCTTGCTGCGCTGGTAGGTGATCGCGAAGCGGTGCGCCTCGTCACGGACGCGCTGGAGCAGATAGAGCCCCTCGCTGGTCCGGGGAAGGACCACGGGGTCCTCCTCGTCCGGCACCCAGACCTCTTCGAGGCGCTTGGCGAGGCCGCACACCGCGATGTCGTCGATGCCGAGCTCGTCCAGGGCCCGCTTGGCCGCCGCGACCTGCGGCTGCCCGCCGTCGACCACCACGAGCTGCGGCGGGTAGGCGAACTTCTTGGGCCGGCCGTCGTCCTCCGTGAGGCGCGACTCCTCGACCGCCGTCTCCTCACCCGCGTCCGGCTCCTCGTCCGACCAGTCGCGGGACTTCTCCTGAGCGGCGAGGTAGCGCTTGAAGCGGCGTGTGATGACCTCGTGCATGGACCGGACGTCGTCCTGTCCCTCGAAGCCCTTGATCTCGAAGCGGCGGTACTCGCTCTTGCGGGCGAGACCGTCCTCGAAGACGACCATGGAGGCCACGACGTCGTCGCCCTGGAGGTGCGAGATGTCGTAGCACTCGATGCGCAGCGGAGCGCTGTCCAGGTCGAGCGCGCCGGCGATCTCCTCCAGCGCGCGCGAGCGCGTGGTGAGGTCGGAGGCGCGCTTCGTCTTGTGCAGGACGAGCGATTGCTGCGCGTTCCTGTGGACCGTCTCCATGAGCGCCTTCTTGTCGCCCCGCTGCGGGATGCGCAACGACACGTTCGCCCCGCGGCGCTCCGTGAGCCAGGCCTGGACGGGCTCCAGGGGGTCGGGCAGCGCGGGGACGAGGACCTCCTTGGGGACGGCGTCCCCGGTCTCCTCCCCGTAGAGCTGCTGCAGCGCGTGCTCGACGAGGTCACCGCTGGTGACCGCCTCGACCTTGTCGGTGACCCAGCCGCGCTGGCCGCGCACGCGTCCGCCGCGCACGTGGAAGATCTGGACGGCCGCCTCCAGCTCGTCCTCGGCCAGGGCGATCAGGTCGGCGTCGGTGGCGTCGGTGAGGACGACCGCGCTCTTCTCCATGGCCTTCTTGAGCGCCTCGATGTCGTCGCGCAGGCGGGCCGCCCGCTCGTACTCCATCTCGTCGGCGGCCGCGGCCATGTCCTTCTCCAGGCGCCTGATGTACGTCCCCGTACGCCCCGCCATGAAGTCGCAGAATTCCTCGGCCAGTTCGCGGTGCTCCTCGGGCGTGACGCGGCCCACACAGGGCGCCGAGCACTTGCCGATGTAGCCGAGCAGGCAGGGGCGGCCGGTGCGCTCCGCGTTCTTGAACACGCCCTTGGAGCACGTGCGTACCGGGAAGACGCGCAGGAGCAGGTCCACGGTGTCGCGGATCGCCCACGCGTGCCCGTACGGACCGAAGTAGCGCACGCCCTTCTTCTTCTGGCCGCGCATCACCTGGACCCGCGGGAAGTCCTCGTTCATCGTCACCGCGAGGTACGGGTAGCTCTTGTCGTCGCGGTACTTGACGTTGAACCGGGGGTCGTACTCCTTGATCCAGGAGTACTCCAGCTGCAGCGCCTCGACCTCCGTGGACACCACCGTCCACTCCACGGACGCGGCCGTGGTGACCATCGTGCGCGTGCGGGGGTGCAGGTTCGCCAGGTCCTGGAAGTAGTTCGCCAGGCGCTGGCGCAGGCTTTTCGCCTTCCCGACGTAGATCACCCGGCGGTGCTCGTCGCGGAACCTGTACACCCCGGGAGAGTCGGGGATCTGTCCCGGCTTGGGGCGGTAGCTGGAGGGGTCGGCCATGTCAGACACCCTACTGGCGGTGTGTGACAGTTCGGGGTGCCCGGCGGCGGTGGCGCCCGGCACCCCGAAGTCTTGTCGGGGGCGGGGCGGCACGCTTCAATGCCGGGTGACTTGTTCCCAGTGACGGCCCGCGGGCGCAGCGCGCACAAGCAGGAGGCCCGGATGCGGCTCGGCGAATCACAAGTGAACGCGGCACAGGCACCGGACCTGGCGGGAGCCCTGCGCTCCGGTCCGTTCCACAGCGCCCTGCGGGCCGCGATCGTCGCCCGGCAACTGCCGCTGCACCGCGTACGGCACCATCTGGCCCGCCGAGGCGTCACCATCGGCCTGACCAGCCTGAGTTACTGGCAACAGGGCGCGCGGCGGCCGCAGCGGCCGGAGTCGATGCGGGCCGTGCGCGCCCTGGAGGAGATCCTCGAACTGCCCGAGGAATCGCTGATCCGACTGCTCGGTCCGGCCCCCGACGCGGCCGCGCCACGGCGCCCCGGGGCCCGTTCGTACGGTTCCCTCACCGAGGCGTCCGGGACCGTCGAGCGGCTCCTCGCGGAGCTGGGGTCCCCGCCGGACGGCGGGCCGCACACGGTCGGGCACCACGAGCGGGTGCGGATCGGGGCGCGCCGGCAGCTCCTCGGCCGGGACTCGCAGCAGATCGTGCGGGCGCACCGCGACGGCGTGGATCGTTATATGGCCGTCCACCATGGCGATCCGGGGTGTTCCCCGTCGGATGTGGCGGTGTACGCCATGGAGAACTGCCGTACGGGGCGGGTGCGTTGGGACGACGGGACGGGGGTCCTGGTCGCGGAGCTGCTCTTCGACGCGCGGCTGCGGGCCGGTGAAACCCACATGTTCCAGTACGGCTTCGAGGACGGTACGGCCAGGTCCTCCACCGAGTACGTCCGCGGGTTCGGCTCCGCCGGAGGGCAGTACGCGCTCCAGGTCCGGTTCGCGGACGACGCGCTGCCCGTGCGCTGCCACCGCTTCGCCCAGCGGTCGGCCGCGGGCCCGCGCGACGGCCGCCACGAACTCGCGCTGAGCGGATCCCACCGGTCGGTGCACATGGTGGAGCCGCAGGTGCGGGCGGGTCTCGTGGGCATCGGGTGGGACTGGGAGTGAGGGTCCGGAGGCCGGGAGTGCGGGGCCGGGTGTGATGGGGCCAGGAGTGGATCGTGCCCGGATGCAGGGTGTACGTGCCCGGGTCCGCGGCGTGCCTGCCCGGTTCGCGTGAGGCGGGTGCCGCGCTCGGCGTGAGGCTCTAGCGTCGACGTGGACCGCGGGCCTCGGGCCCACCGCACCCGCCACACACCCGCCCGCTCGAAAGGAAGCACCGTGATCGTCGTCGCCGGAGAGGCACTGATCGACCTCGTCCCACAGGGCGTGCCCACCGACGGCGGCCCCGTCACCGACGAACTGCCCGCCCTCGCCCCGCGGCTCGGCGGCGGCCCGTACAACACGGCGGTGGCGCTCGGCCGCCTCGGCTCGTCCGTGGCGTTCTGCTCGCGGGTGTCGCGGGACGCCTTCGGGGAGGCCCTGCTCGGCGGCCTGCGGGCGGCGGGAGTGGATGTGTCCCCGGTGCAGCGGGGCGACGAGCCGACGACGCTCGCCGTGGCCTCGATCGGCGCCGACGGCTCCGCCGGGTACTCGTTCTACGTGGAGGGGACCGCCGACCGGCTCTTCGCGGTGCCCGAGGCGCTGCCTGCGGGCACGCGCGCGGTGTCGTTCGGTACTTGCTCGCTGGTGCTCGAACCGGGCGCCACCGCGTACGAGGACGTGATGCGCTCGGCCGCCGCGCGGGGCGTGTGCACGGCGCTCGACCCGAACATCCGGGCCGGTCTGATCCCGGACGCGGACGCCTACCGGGCGCGCTTCAAGAGCTGGCTCGCGTCGACGACGTTGCTGAAGCTCTCCGAGGACGACGCCGAGTGGCTGGGCGGCACACCGCAGGAGTGGCTGGCCGCGGGGCCCGCCGCCGTGGTGATCACGCGCGGCGGGGAGGGGCTCACCGTGCTCACGCGGGACGGGGGCGAGTACTCGGTGCCGGGCGAGCGGGTCGACGTCGTGGACACGATCGGCGCCGGTGACACCGTCAACGCCGCGCTGCTGCACGGGCTTTCGCGCCAGGACGCCCTCTCCCCCGCCGGGATCGCCGGGCTCGGCGGCGACGACTGGTCCCGGCTGCTGCGGTTCGCCGCGCGGGCGGCGGCGGTCACGTGCTCCCGGGCGGGCGCGGAGCCGCCGCACGCGACCGAACTGGTGGGTCCGGCTTGGTGAGGCCCGGGGACCGGGGTCCTGCCTAGCGAGGACCGGAGGCCCGCCTTGCGAGGACCCGCCGAGCACTGAACGCGCAGCGCCCCGTGGGGAGTTCCCACGGGGCGCCGTCGCTCGTCCGTCGGCGGGGCCGGACCTCCGTCAGGCCTTGCGGGCCTTCCCGGTCGCCTTCTTGGCGGCGGGCTTCTTCGCCGCGGCCTTGGTGGACTTGGCCGCCGTCGCCGACTTCTTCGCGGCCGGCTTGGCGGCGGCCGCCTTCGCCGTGGCCGTCTTCTTGGCGGGCGCCTTCGTCGCCGCCACGGTCTTCTTCGCCGCCTTACGGGGGCGCGCCGCGGGCACGGCCGCGTCGCTGACCCGGTCGGCGCCGAGGACGTCGCGCAGGAACTTGCCGGTGTGGCTCGTCGGGACGGCCGCGACCTCCTCCGGAGTGCCCTCCGCGACCACGAGACCACCGCCGCTGCCGCCCTCGGGGCCCATGTCGACGATCCAGTCGGCGGTCTTGATGACATCGAGGTTGTGCTCGATGACGATCACCGTGTTGCCCTTGTCGACGAGGCCCGAGAGCACCGTGATGAGCTTGCTGATGTCCTCGAAGTGCAGACCGGTCGTCGGCTCGTCGAGCACGTACACCGTGCGACCCGTGGAACGCTTCTGCAGCTCGCTGGCGAGCTTCACGCGCTGCGCCTCACCACCGGAGAGCGTCGGCGCGGGCTGCCCGAGCCGGACGTAGCCGAGGCCCACGTCGTTGAGCGTCTTGAGGTGGCGGGCGATCGCAGGGACGGCCTCGAAGAAGCTCAGCGCCTCCTCGATCGGCATGTCCAGGACCTCGGAGATGGACTTGCCCTTGTAGTGGACCTCAAGGGTCTCCCGGTTGTAGCGCGCACCGTGGCAGACCTCGCACGGGACGTACACGTCCGGCAGGAAGTTCATCTCGATCTTGATGGTGCCGTCGCCCGAGCAGTTCTCGCAGCGGCCGCCCTTGACGTTGAACGAGAAGCGCCCCGGCAGGTAGCCGCGGACCTTCGCCTCGGTCGTCTCGGCGAACAGCTTGCGGACGTTGTCGAAGACTCCGGTGTACGTCGCCGGGTTCGACCGCGGGGTGCGGCCGATGGGCGACTGGTCGACGTGCACGACCTTATCGACGAGGTCGTCGCCGTCCACGCGCGTGTGCCGGCCGGGAACGGAGCGCGCCCCGTTCAACTCCCTTGCCAGGTGCGTGTACAGGATGTCGTTCACCAGCGTCGACTTGCCGGAGCCCGATACGCCGGTGACGGCCGTGAGGACGCCCAACGGGAACGACACGTCGATGTCCCGGAGGTTGTTCTCCTTGGCGCCGTGCACGGTGAGACGGCGTCCCGGGTCCACGGGCCGCCGGATGTCCGGCATCGCGATGGCCTTCTTGCCCGCCAGGTACTGGCCGGTCATCGACTCGGGGTTCGCCAGCAGCTCCTTCAACGGACCGCTGTGCACGACCTTGCCGCCGTGCTCGCCCGCGCCGGGGCCGATGTCGACGATCCAGTCGGCGACCTTGATCGTGTCCTCGTCGTGCTCGACCACGATGAGCGTGTTGCCCATGTCACGGAGCCGGACGAGCGTCTCGATGAGCCGGTGGTTGTCGCGCTGGTGCAGGCCGATGGACGGCTCGTCGAGCACGTACAGGACGCCGACGAGGCCGGACCCGATCTGTGTGGCGAGCCGGATGCGCTGGGCCTCGCCGCCGGAGAGCGTGCCCGCCGCGCGGTTGAGCGACAGATAGTCGAGGCCGACGTCGACCAGGAAGCGCAGCCGCTCGTTGACCTCCTTCAGGACGCGCTCGGCGATCTTCTTGTCGCGCGCGTTCAGCTTCAGCTCGCTCAGGAAGTCGGCGCAGTCGCTGATCGACATGGCCGAGACCTCGGCGATCGACTTCCCCATGACCGTGACGGCCAGGATCAGCGGCTTCAGTCGCGTGCCCTCACAGGTCGGGCAGGGCACCTCGCGCATGTAGCCCTCGAAGCGCTCGCGGCTCGCGTCCGACTCGGCCTCGCTGTGCCGGCGCTTCACGAACGGGACGGCGCCCTCGAACGGCGTCGTGTACCGGCGCTCGCGCCCGTACCGGTTGCGGTAGCGGACCTCGATCTGCGTCTTGTGGCCGTTCAGGAGCGCCTTCTTGGCGCGCTGCGGGAGGCCGGCGAAGGGGATGTCCGTACGGAAGCCGAGCGCGTCCGCGAGGGCGCCGATGAGGCGGCCGAAGTAGTCCTTCGTGTGCCCGTGCGACCACGGGTGGATGGCGCCCTCGTCGAGCGACTTGTCCTCGTCGGGAACGATCAGCTCGGGGTCGACCTCCATGCGCGTACCGATGCCGGTGCAGTCGGGGCAGGCGCCGAAGGGCGAGTTGAAGGAGAAGGAGCGCGGCTCCAGCTCCTCGAAGGACAGGTCGTCGTACGTGCAGTACAGGTGCTCCGAGTACATGCGCTCGCGCTCCGGGTCGTCCTCGGGGAGGTCGACGAAGTCGAGCACGACCATGCCGCCGGAGAGGCCGAGCGCGGTCTCCACGGAGTCGGTCAGTCGGCGCTTGGCGGAGCTCTTCACGGTGAGGCGGTCGACGACCACCTCGATCGTGTGCTTCTCCTGCTTCTTCAGCGTCGGCGGCTCGGACAGCTGGATCGTCTGCCCGTCCACGCGAGCTCGGGAGTAGCCCTTGGTCTGGAGGTCGCTGAAGAGGTCGACGAACTCGCCCTTGCGCTCGCGCACGAGCGGCGACAGGACCTGGAAGCGGCTGCCCTCGGGCAGCTCGAGGACCTTGTCGACGATGGCCTGCGGCGACTGGCGGGCGATGGGCCGGCCGCACTCCGGGCAGTGCGGCTTGCCGACGCGCGCGAAGAGCAGGCGCAGGTAGTCGTAGACCTCGGTGATGGTGCCGACCGTGGAGCGCGGGTTGCGCGACGTGGACTTCTGGTCGATCGAGACGGCCGGGGAGAGGCCCTCGATGAAGTCGACGTCCGGCTTGTCCATCTGGCCGAGGAACTGGCGGGCGTACGAGGACAGCGACTCGACGTAGCGGCGCTGCCCCTCGGCGAAGATCGTGTCGAACGCGAGGGAGGACTTACCGGAGCCCGACAGACCGGTGAAGACGATGAGGGAGTCGCGCGGGAGGTCGAGCGAGACATTCCGAAGATTGTGCTCGCGCGCGCCACGGACGATGAGACGGTCGGCCACGCCGGTCCGCACCTTTCTGGAGATAAGTGACAGGGGCGGGCCCCCGTCTCTCGAGGTCTGACTCTCGAGGCGCTCACGCCGTGATCGAGGCGGAGCGGCCCTGAGAAGGCTGTCCTTCGAAGACTAGAGGGAGCCACTGACAACGCCGGTCGGATTCCCTGGTTGGTAACAAACCCGGACTACCAAGAATGCCCGACGCCACCCTCGACCATATAGCACGTACATTCGATTCAGGCGGATCGTAGGCCTACGTAGGCCACCTTCACCCGAACGTGTCGCGGGGCTATCGTCGGCGCCATGAGTGATCATGTGCGCGACCTGGCGTCAGTACGCGAAGCGACCGACCGGCTGCTCGCCGCGGTCGGCACCCTGGACAACGCCGCCGTGGCCGAGCCGTCACGGCTTCCGGGGTGGAGCCGCGGGCACGTTCTCGCCCACCTCGCCCGCAACGCGGACGCGCTCGTCAATGTCCTCGAGGGCCGCCCCATGTACGAGAGCGCCCGGTCCCGCGACGCCGACATCGACCGGGACGCCCCGCGCGGACTGCGCGAGCAGCTCGGCGACGTACAGGACAGCGCCGAGCGTTTCCAGCGTCTTGGGGCCGAGGAGGCCGACTGGGGCCGCACGGTGGAGCTGCGCAACGGTGTGAAGGATCTCGCGTCGAACGTGCCGTTCCGGCGCTGGATCGAGGTCGAGCTGCACCACGTGGACCTCGGGATCGGATACGAACTGGAGGATCTCTCCGCCGAATTCACCCAGCGGGAGATCAACTTCCTCGCGAAGCGGTTCCGCGACCACCCCGGCCTGCCGCCCCTGCTGATCAAGCAGGACGACGGCCGGATGATCTCCACGGGAGCCGTGCAGAAGTTCTCCCTGGAGGAGATCAAGTCGGGCGCGAGCCCGGACCCGGAACTCGGCATCGTCGTCCGAGGCCGCCAGGCGGACCTGCTGGGCTGGCTCGCGGGCCGCAGGGACGGCAGCGGCCTCGGCGTCGACCGGGGCTCCCTGCCGCCACTGCCCCCGCTATAGGCTGAATCCATGACGTACAGCGGAGCGGTGAAGGTCGGCGGCCCGGCGGATGTGCACGAGTTGCAGGACCTGATGATCTCCAAGGTCGCGGTCGGGCCGATGGACAACAACGCCTACTTGTTGCGCTGCCGCGCGACCGATCAGCAGCTCCTGATCGACGCGGCCAACGAGCCGGAGACGCTGCGCAGCCTCATCGGCGAGGACGGCATCGCGGCCGTCGTCACCACCCACCGGCACGGAGACCACTGGCAGGCCCTCCAGGAGGTCGTGGAGGCGACCGGCGCGCGCACGTACGCGGGCCGCGAGGACGTCGAGGGGATCCCGGTGGCGACGGACGTCGCCGTCGACGACGGGGACACGATCGAGTTCGGCCGGATCACGCTCACGGCCCGCCACCTGGTCGGCCACACGCCCGGTTCGATCGCCCTGGTCTACGACGACCCGCACGGCCACCCGCACGTCTTCACCGGTGACTGCCTGTTCCCCGGTGGCGTGGGCAACACGTGGAAGGACCCCCAGGCCTTCGCGAGCCTCATCGACGACGTGGAGACGAAGATCTTCGGCACACTGCCGGACGAGACGTGGGTCTACCCGGGACACGGGAACGACACATCGCTGGGCGCCGAGCGACCGCACATCCAGGAGTGGCGCGAGCGGGGCTGGTGACCTGTAGGCGGGCCGTTTCGCCTCGGCCCGCCCTGTAGCGGCGTACTACGCCTGCGCCGTCCCCGGCGCGGCGAGCGCCGCCACCCGCTCGATGCCGAACGCGTATCCCTGCACGCCGCATCCGGCGATCACGCCGTCGGCGCGCAGCGATACGTAGGAGTGGTGCCGGAACTCCTCGCGCTGGTGGATGTTGGAGATGTGGACCTCCAGCACCGGCATGCCGTCACAGGTGTTGAGCGCGTCCAGGATCGCCACGGAGGTGTGCGAGTAGGCGGCGGGGTTGATGACGATGCCCACGTGGTTCTCGCGCGCCTCATGGATCCAGTCGACGAGCTCGCCCTCGTGGTTGGACTGCCGGAAGTCCACGGTGGCGCCGTGCGCGGCAGCCGCCTTCACGCACAGGGCCTCGACGTCGGCGAGGGTGTCGCGGCCGTAGATCTCCGGCTGGCGCTTGCCGAGCAGGTTCAGGTTCGGGCCGTTGAGAACCATGATCGGGGCGTTGGCGAGCGTGCGCGGCACGAGGGACCTCCGTAGAAGAGCGTTTGCTCCTTGAGGGTCTATCACGGCGCCACTACCGCCCGAAGGGCGGTGGGTACAGGACGGTCAGGGCGTGACGGCGAGCTCGATGTACGCGGCGAGGATCACCAGATGGACGCCGCCCTGAAGCGGTGTGGCACGGCCCGGAACGATGGTGAGGGTCGCGACCACCATGGTCAGCGCGAGCAGCACCATGTGGGTGGCGCCGAGCCCGAGGACGAGCGGCCCCGTCAGCCAGTACGAGGCGATGGCGACGGCCGGCACCGTGAGGCCGATGCTGGCCATGGACGAGCCGAGCGCGAGGTTGAGGCTGGTCTGCACGCGGTCCCTGCGAGCCGCGCGGAGCGCCGCGATGGTCTCGGGCAGCAGCACGAGCAGCGCGATGATCACGCCGACCACCGCCTGCGGCATGCCGGCCGCCGCCACCCCCTGCTCGATCGTCTTCGAGACGCCCTTGGTGAGTCCGACGACGGCGACCAGGGCGAGCGCGAGCAGGCCGAGGCTGAACAGGGCGGTCCGGGTGCTCGGCACGTCGGCGTGGTCGTCGGCGTCGATCACCTCGCCGTGCTTGGTGATCGGCAGGAAGTAGTCGCGGTGGCGCACGGTCTGCGTCGCGACGAAGAGCCCGTACAGGACCAGCGCGGCGACGGCCGAGAAGACCAACTGCGAGGTGGAGAACTCGGGGCCGAGCTTGCTGGTGGTGAAGGTCGGCAGGACCAGGCAGAGCGTCGCGAGCGTGGCCACGGTGGCGAGCGCTCCCCCGGTGCCCTCGGACTGGAAGATCGCCACGCGGTGCCGCAGCGCGGCCGCGAGCAGGCTGACGCCGACGATGCCGTTGCAGGTGATCATGACGGCGGCGAACACGGTGTCGCGGGCGAGCGTGGAGCTCTTGGCCCCGCCGTCGGCCATCAAGGTGACGATCAGCGCCACCTCGATGATCGTCACGGCCACCGCGAGCACGAGCGAGCCGAAGGGTTCACCGACCCGGTGGGCGACGACTTCCGCGTGGTGCACGGCTGCGAGCACGGAGGCCGCGAGGACCACCGCGACGACGGCGACCACCGCACCCGGCAGGTCGCGCCCCCAGGTGAACGCGAGCAGCACGATCGCGATCAGTGGCACGACCACGGTCCACTGCGTACTCAGCGCCCGCACTCTGGTGATCATTCATCGATGGTGCCGGTGGCGCGGCGGGGGCGCGACTCCGGCGGGGCGGCGGACGGGGTCAGAACACCGGGAGCGCAGGTCACTTGAGCTCGCGCGCGTCCTTGAGGTCGCAGTTGATGAAGGCCGGCGGGCGGCTGCACAGGGCCGAGAGGCGCTGGTTGAGCTCGGCCACCTCGGGGCGTTCGTTGCTGCGCATCGCGTCCTCGTAGGACTCGAACTCGATGACCGCGAGATAGCGGCCCGTGGTGTCCCGGTCCTTGAGCATCATGCGGTGCGTGGGGCCGCCCGATACGCCCTTCATCTGCTGCTCGAACGAATCGAGCAGCTCCCGCATCTCGCCGAACCGCTGGGACTCGAAGTCGATGATCTGGACGAACTTCATGGGGGCCTCCCCCGTCGTGCCCTCGCGCCCCCGCGGGACGCGCTCAGGACACAACGAAGCACCGGGAGGGGCACGCGGCAATCGGCCGCGCACCACTCCCGGTGCTGGTAATTCCTACGCTCGACGCCGTCAGGCCTCGATGCTGTCCTTCTGAGCCGCCTCGGCCGCTTCCCTCTCGGCCTGCTTCTTCGAGGCGATGAGGCTGGTGATCGTCGTAATGATCAGGACGCCGCAGATGACGGAGAGCGAGACCGGGATGGAGATCTCCGGTACGTGCACCCCGGACTCGTGCAGCGCGTGCAGGACCAGCTTCACGCCGATGAAGGCGAGGATCACCGACAGGCCGTAGCTGAGGTGGACCAGCTTCCTGAGCAGGCCGCCGATGAGGAAGTACAGCTGGCGCAGCCCCATCAGCGCGAACGCGTTGGCGGTGAAGACGATGTACGGGTCCTGGGTCAGACCGAAGATCGCCGGGATCGAGTCCATCGCGAACAGCACGTCGGTCATGCCGATGGCGAGCATGACGACCAGGAGCGGCGTCATGACCTTCTTGCCGTGCTGCTGGATGAAGAGCTTCGTGCCGTGGTACTGGTCCGCGACACCGAACTTCTTCTCGATCGACTTCAGGAGGCGGTTCTCCTCGAACTCCTCCTCTTCCTCGTCCGCCATGGCCTCCTTGATGAGCTTCCAGGCGGTGTAGATGAGGAAGGCACCGAAGATGTAGAAGACCCACGAGAAGTTGGCGATGACCGCCGCGCCCGCCGCGATGAAGATCGCTCGCAGGATCAGGGCGATGAGCACACCGAACAGCAGCACACGCTGCTGCAGCTGGGTGGGCACCGAGAACTTCGCCATGATCAGGATGAAGACGAAGAGGTTGTCGACACTGAGCGACTTCTCCGTGATGAAGCCCGCGAAGAACTCGCCGCCGGCCTGGCTGCTCCCCCAGATCATCACGCCGACGCCGAACAGCGCGGCGAGCACGATCCAGACGATGGTCCAGATGCCCGCTTCCTTGATCGATACGTCGTGGGGCTTTCGCCCGATGAAGAAGTCGACCGCGATGAGGGCGCACAGACCGAGAACGGTCAGCACCCACACAGTCATTGATACGTCCACTACTGCGCCTCCGGCGTCGTACGGCTACTGATCAGCGTCGTCGCTGCCGGAGGTCTCTTCCACCCGAGCGCCTTGGCGCGTCTCGGGCCGGCGCCCCGGGATCGACCGCCTTCTGGCCTGTCTTCCGTACTGACGGGAACGCCGCGTTGGAGTACTCCCCTCCGCGTCAAGGAGCGTACTCGAAACACCCATGAAAGGTAAAGGGAAAGGTAAAGCAGTCACCAAGTTCGCAGGTCAGAGGCCCCGCTCTCGACGGGCTTTCGTCACCTCCGCGAGCACCTGCCGCAGGATTCCACTGCCCGGCGGGACCGCCGGCGGCTCGTACGTCCATGCGTGGCCCACCCACGGGTCGGCGAGGTGCCCGTCGGGCACGGGCGTCAGGCGCAGCAGCGCGCGCCACAGCGGGTCGAGCAGCGGTCCGTACTCGGCGGCGTCCTCCCGGTCGGCCACGAGCATCAGGTGCACGCCGACCGGTGGCCCCTCGTCCGCGAGGTAGCGCAGCCGGTTGATGTCCCGGTCGTCGAAGCCGTGCGGGAAGTCGTGCACGACCAGGAGCTGCTCGGCAACGTCCAGATCCGGTGGCAGCGCGTCGGCCGCGCCCGCCCGGACCGCCATCTGCACGAGATCCACGCGCTCGGTCAGCCGGGTCAGCGTCTCCGCGACGCCCGCCGCTCCCCTGGCCGGCGGCCCGGCGAGCACGCCCGCGTCCACGAGCGGGGCGAGCGCGCCCGCGGCGGTGCCCGCCGGGTCGATGACGTGCACGCTGAACTCGCCCGCCGGATGGGCCGCGAGCAGCCGGGCTGCATGGAGGACGGCGGTGTGTGCGGCACGCGCGCGTAGTGCGTCGGCGTCGGCGGGGCCGTCGGCGGCGGACGGCCCCGCGTCGATCCACAGCCCGCGCTCCAGCGGCAGCCGTACGAGCATCGGGATACGCAGCCCGACACTCTCGCTCTCGGGCAGGCTCAGCTCCCCGAGGCGGACGGCCATGGGGGCCTCGGAGGGGCTGCGGTAGGCGTGCCAGCAGGGGCTGTCCCAGCCCGCGTACGCCGCCGGGAGCGCGGGCTCGACGGCCTCGCCCTCGGCGACGAGCTGCGCCAGGTCCCGGTCGAGTGCTTCCCTGGCCCGGTCGACCAGGGCACCGTGCCGGGCGCGGGCGGCCTCGCGCGCGGCGTCGCCCTGGCCTTGGAGGCGGCCGCGTGGATCGGCGGAGTCGGCGAGAAGCCCGTCGAGCTCGCGCTCCATGCGGGAGTCCGCGAAGTCGACGGCGCTGCGGTACGCGGCCGTGGTGCGGGCCAGATCCTCGAACATGCCCCACACCTGGTTGTAGAGCCGCTCCTCCAGGGACCAGCCCGCCGCGTCCCCTGCGACCGGCGTCGCGGGCTGCTGCGCCGGCGCGGGCGGTACGGGTTCCTGGCGGCCGGGGTGCGTGTAGTCGATGGGGCCGCCCGGCGCCGCAGCGGGCGCGGTGGCGGCCGGAGGCAGGGCGCCGGAGGCGTGGCCCGCGGTGGCCGCCGCGCGGACGGGGGACCCGCTCGTGTGGGCCCCGCCGGCAGGGGACCCGTCCGCGGTCTCCGAGGTACGCGGCGGGGGCGCCACCGCGCGGTCGCGGCCACGGGCGACGGCGTCGTGGATGGAGCTGGCGAGGGCCTGCGCGTCCGGCAGGCCCTGGTCGGCGAGGAGCCCGGCGAGGCCCTCGGCATAGCCCTGGCCCACGGCACGCACCTTCCAGGCGCTGTGTCTGCGGTAGAGCTCCAGGGCGACGACGGCCGACTCCGTGTCGAGGTCGGTGATCGTGTAGCTGGCCTCCTCCGCGCCGTCCAGCCCTCTGACGGCGACGAACGGGGCCGCCGCGGCGCCGAACCGTGCCGGACCTCCGCCGTCCACGGGCAGCGCGAGCAGCACGGTGACGCGGTGCACGTCCTGCGGCATCGCGTCCAGGTCGACGGCCAGCCGGTGGTCGGCCGCGGCCTGGCGCGGGACTTCGAGGCCCGGCAGCGCGGGCGCGCCGGGGTGGGCGATCCGGTCCGCGCCGCGCACGGCGCCCCGGTCGTCGGCGAGCGTGGCGCCAGCGACGACCGGGTGGCCGGACGACACCCGGATCTCCAGACGGGTCTGGGTGAGGGGGTGGTTCTGCCCCCTCACCAGTTCGGCCGCCATCGTGGGTCCGCTACAGGCTGGGCAGGATCGCGGGCATCAGATCCTGGAACGTACGGCCGTTGGCCGCCTCGCCCAGGGCCGTCATCTTCCAGCCGGAGCCCGCACGGTGCACCTTCGCCATGATCTGCGCCGTGTACTTGCCGCCGCCGTCGAGCGTGTAGCGGGCCAGCTCCTGCCCGTTCGTCTCGTCGACCAGGCGGCAGAACGCGTTCTGCACCTCCTGGAAGGTCTGCCCCGTGAAGGAGTTGACCGTGAAGACGATCTGGTCGACATGGACCGGGACACGCTCCAGGTCGACGACGATCGACTCGTCGTCGCCGCCCTGTCCGGCGCCGCCGACCAGGTTGTCACCGGTGTGCCGCACCGAGCCGTCGTCGCTGACGAGGTGGCGGAAGAAGACCACGTCGACAGGCTGCTTGTCGGCGAAGAGAACCGCTGACGCGTCGAGGTCGATCTCGCGCGTGCGGGTGCCGAACAGGCCGCGCCGAGGGGCCGCCTGCCAACCGAGTCCCATCCGTACCGCGGTGAGGGTGCCCCCGCCCTGCTTCTCCAGGCTGATGGCCTGACCCTTGGTCAAGTCGATGCCCACGCGCTGTCCCCTCTCGAACCGTCCCCTGTTGCCGCGCCATGTGCGCGGTGAGGGCCTGTCGCTTGGATCAGGCCCTGGCCCAAACCCTAGAGGGCGGCACTGACAACGCCGCTACCACGGGCGGGGTTTTGTGGCGGTCCTGCAACACACCCCCGGCACCCCGCCCGTCGTGGCAGGTCAGGCGATGCCTGCCTCCTTCATCTGCCGCAGTTCCTTCTTCATCTCCGACACCTCGTCGCGCAGCCGTGCCGCGACCTCGAACTGAAGGTCCGCGGCAGCGGCCCGCATCCGCTCGGTCATCTCCTCGATCTGCTCGGCCAGCTCGGCCGCGGGACGGTCGGTGGGAACCGTCTCGTCCGCCTTGCCGCGCTTCTTCTTGGCCGGTGCCTTCTCCGCCTTGCCGGCCGCGGGGACGGGGGCCTTGGCACCCTTTCCGTCCTTGCCGCCCTTGCGGTAACCGGTGCCGAGCAGTGCCTCCGTGTCGACGTCCTCACGCGCGATGGACGCCACGATGTCGTTGATCTTCTTACGGAGGGGCTGGGGGTCGATCCCGTTCGCCTCGTTGTACGCGACCTGCTTCTCGCGGCGGCGGTTCGTCTCGTCGATGGCCTTCTCCATCGCCGGAGTGATCTTGTCCGCGTACATGTGGACCTGACCCGAGACGTTTCGCGCCGCGCGGCCGATGGTCTGGATCAGCGACGTGCCGGAGCGCAGGAAGCCCTCCTTGTCGGCGTCGAGGATCGCGACCAGGGAGACCTCGGGCAGGTCGAGGCCCTCACGCAGCAGGTTGATGCCGACCAGCACGTCGTACTCGCCCGCGCGCAGCTCGCGCAGCAGCTCGACACGGCGCAGCGTGTCGACGTCGCTGTGCAGGTAGCGCACCTGGATGCCGAGCTCGATGAAGTAGTCGGTGAGGTCCTCGGCCATCTTCTTGGTGAGCGTGGTGACCAGGACGCGCTCGTCCTTCTCCGTGCGCGTACGGATCTCGTGCACCAGGTCGTCGATCTGGCCCTCGGTGGGCTTCACGACGACTTCCGGGTCGACGAGGCCGGTGGGGCGGATGATCTGCTCGACGTGACCGTCCGCGCGCGAGAGCTCGTAGTTGCCGGGGGTGGCCGACAGATAGACGGTCTGACCGATGCGCTCTTGGAACTCCTCCCACTTCAGGGGGCGGTTGTCGAGCGCGGACGGCAGGCGGAAGCCGTGGTCCACGAGGGTGCGCTTACGGGAGGCGTCGCCCTCGTACATGGCGCCGATCTGCGGCACGGTGACGTGCGACTCGTCGATCACCAGCAGGAAGTCGTCCGGGAAGTAGTCGAGCAGTGTGTTCGGCGGGGAGCCGGGCTCGCGGCCGTCGAAGTGCATCGAGTAGTTCTCCACGCCGGAGCAGGAGCCGATCTGGCGGAGCATCTCGAGGTCGTACGTGGTGCGCATGCGAAGGCGCTGGGCCTCCAGCATCTTGCCCTGCTTCTCGAGCTCGGCGAGGCGCTCCTCCAGCTCCTTCTCGATGTCGTTGGCCGCGCGCTCCAGGCGCTCGGGGCCGGCCACGTAGTGGGTCGCCGGGAAGATGTACAGCGAATCGTCGTCGCTGATGACCTCGCCGGTGAGGGGGTGGAGGGTGGAGAGCGATTCGATCTCGTCGCCGAACATCTCGATGCGGACCGCGAGCTCTTCGTAGACGGGGAAGATCTCGATGGTGTCGCCGCGCACCCGGAAGGTGCCGCGCTGGAACGCCACGTCGTTGCGCGTGTACTGAATGTCGACGAAGCGGCGCAGCATCTCGTCCCGGTCGATCTCGTCCCCGACCTTCAGGGGGACCATGCGGTCCACGTACTCCTGCGGAGTACCGAGGCCGTAGATGCAGGAGACGGAGGCGACCACCACGACGTCCCTGCGGGTCAGCAGCGAGTTCGTCGCGGAGTGGCGCAGGCGCTCCACCTCCTCGTTGATCGAGGAGTCCTTCTCGATGTACGTGTCCGACTGCGGCACGTACGCCTCGGGTTGGTAGTAGTCGTAGTACGAGACGAAGTACTCGACCGCGTTGTTCGGAAGCAGCTCGCGGAACTCGTTGGCCAGCTGGGCGGCCAGCGTCTTGTTCGGCGCCATCACGAGCGTGGGGCGCTGGAGCTTCTCGATCATCCACGCCGTGGTGGCGGACTTGCCGGTGCCGGTCGCGCCGAGCAGGACGACGTCCTTCTCGCCTCCGGTCACGCGCTTCTCCAGCTCGGCGATGGCCGCGGGCTGGTCACCGCTGGGCTGGTACGGGCTGACGACCTCGAAGGGTGCCACCGTGCGTTCGATCTTGGATACGGGCCGCATGGAATCAACCGTACGACCCACCACTGACAACCGGGCCCGAACCGCTGTGGGGCCCGGCCTTCAGGGGCTCCGGGTCACCAGTCCTGCGGTGCGCGGGACGCCGATCGCCCGAGGGGGCGGCGCAGGCGCGAGGCGGTCGGCGCGGGGGTCCCGAGCCGGTCCTTCGCCGCTCGGCTGTCACGCCAGTCGGGGCGGCCCGTGACCAGCATCGGGTCGAAGACGACGACCACCCCGGCCAGGAGCAGGAAGCTCAGCGGGCCGATCAGCATGGGCCCGAGGATGGCGGTGGCCGAGTCCCCGCCGAGGGAACCGGCGGCACCGGTGTGCGCGTGGACGCTGACCCCCGCCATCGCCATGTAGTGCATCCCCGAGACGGCGAGCCCCATGACGAGGCTCGCGCCGACGCTCCACATGATGCCCCGTACCTGGACGGCCGCCCACAGGGCGGCGGTCGCTGCCGCCATGGCGATGACCACGGAGGCGACCACGGTGAACGTGTTGTAACTGATCGTCCCGTGAAGACGCATTCCGGCCATTCCGAGATAGTGCATGGACGCCACTCCGAGGCCCGTGATGGTGCCTCCGGTGAACAGAGCGGCGCCGGTCGCGCCCTTGTAGCCGACGATGAAGACGCCGATGCCGACCATGAGGACGGCCACACCGAGACTCGCGAACGTCATCAGCGGGTCGTAGCGGATCGGCATGCCCTCCACGCTGAAACCCATCATCGCGATGAAGTGCATGGTCCAGATCCCGGAGCCGATCGCCGCGGAGCCCAGCGCGAGCCAACCCACCCGCCAGGTGTTGGCGACGAGCAGGGATCTGGTGGTGCAGCGCAGTCCCAGGGCCCCTCCGAGGCAGGCCATGAGGTAGGCCACGACCGGTGTGACGAGCCCGTAACTGAAGCCGTCGACCGAACCCTGCATGCGTGACAGCCCTTCCGCCTGGATTTCCGTGAGATGTGCAGCTCGTCCCTTCGCGCGCGGCGGCCGGGGCGACCGCGGGTGAGGCAGAGATTAAAGCGCACACGGGAACGTTCGAACGATTTTCCGGCAAAGAAACCGGCCGCACGACACGGGGGTCGACCGCACTTGAGTGACTCCATTCAACTCGTGACCATCCTGCGCCTACTTTTCGTTCGCTCTCAGCTGTCAATCTCGTACAGTCCGTGATCCCACGACGTATGAGGAGCACACGTGCACGCACGCGCAGCAGCCGCTCTGACCTCAGTGGCGGGCTCCGTCGTCATCGGTGTCCTGGTCCTGCCCACCGCCGCACAAGCCGCCCCCGCACACAACAGAACCGTGGTCGTCGCCCACCGCGGTGCCTCCGCGTACGCACCCGAGAACACCCTGGCAGCCATCGACAGGGCGCACGCCCTCGGCATCACCTGGGTCGAGAACGACGTGCAGCGCACCAAGGACGGCGCCCTGGTCGTCCTCCACGACACCACGCTGGCCCGCACCACCAACGTCGAGCAGGTCTATCCCGACCGCTCCCCGTGGAACGTGGCGGACTTCACCTCCGCCGAGATCGCCAAGCTGGACGCGGGCAGCTGGAAGGGCGCCGAGTACACCGGGTCGCGGATCCCGACGCTCCACCAGTACCTTCGGCGCGTCGACCACAACCACCAGAAGCTGCTCATGGAGATCAAGTCGCCCGAGCTGTACCCGGGCATCGAGGTGCAGATCCTGCGCGAGCTGCGCCGGGACGGCTGGCTCGACTCCTGGGACGTCCGCCACCGGCTGATCGTCCAGAGTTTCAGCGCGGACAGCGTGCGCACCGTGCACACGCTGCGCCCCGACATCAAGACCGGCTTCCTCGGCACACCCGCCGTCTCCGAGCTGCCCGCGTACGCGAAGTTCGCCGACCAGATCAATCCCTCGCACACGACGATCTCGGCGGACTACGTCAAGTCGGTGCACGCGCTCAAGGGCCCGCACGGCAAACCGCTCGAGTCCTACACCTGGACCGTGAACGACGCGAAGACCGCGCAGAAGGTGGCCGGCTTCGGCGTCGACGGGATCATCAGCAACGCCCCTGACGTGGTGCGCAAGGCCGTCGGCGGCTGACCCGCCGGGCGTTGTCAGTGCCCGGCCGTACCGTGGTCGGCATGAACGCCACTGGACCAAGCGAGACCACTCCCGCCGCGCCGCGGCAGGCCGTGTGGGCCGTCGTGCGCAGTGACATCGGCCCGCTGCTGCTCGCCGCGACGGACGCCGGTCTGGTGAACGTGGTCTTCCACGCCACCGACGCGGTGCGGGACAAGGCACTCGACCGGCTCGGCTCCCGCCTCGGGACCGAGCCCGTCGAGGCGCCCGAATCTCCCCTGCTCGCCGAGGCGATACGGCAGTTCGCGGAGTACTTCGCCGGCCGTCGGCGCGCGTTCGAGGTGCCGCTCGACTGGTCACTGATCTCCGGGTTCAACCGGGAGGTGCTGCGCGAGCTGTTCGCCGGGGTGCCGTACGGGGCGGTCGTCGGGTACGGGGATCTGGCCCACCGGGTCGGACAGCCGGGAGCCGCGCAGGCCGTGGGCCTCGCGATGGGGTCGAACCCGCTGCCGGTCGTGGTGCCGTGCCACCGGGTCGTGGAGCGCGACGGCGGGATCGGCGGCTTCGGGGGCGGACTCGAGACGAAGCGCAAGTTGCTCGCGCTGGAAGGGGTGTTGCCCGAGCCGTTGTTCTGAGACCTTCCTGGGGCGGGGCGGACGCGCGCGGTCCGCGGGGTTGATCGGGGCGGGGGTGTGCGTTGAGCACGGATGAGGGGCGGCTGGATCGGCCGAAGGCCGCGGAACCGGGGCCTGGTCCGGGGACCGGGCTGCTGCAGCAGCGTACGCAGCGGGTGCTCGTGGCCTCGCAGATATTGGGCGGGCTCGGGACCGCCACCGGGATCGCGCTGGCCGCCGTGCTCGCCAAGAAGGTCAGCGGGGACGAGGCGCTCTCCGGCCTCGCGTCCACGGCGAGCGTCGCGGGGACCGCGGTCCTGTCGGTGCCGTTGGCCGCGTTGATGAACGCGCGGGGGCGGCGGGCCGGCCTCGTACTGGCCTATCTGATCGGCACGCTGGGGGCCGTGGTCACCGTCGTCGCCGCGGTGATCGGGAGCTTTCCGCTGCTGCTCATCGGCCTGATGGGCTTCGGCGCGGCCTCGTCAGCCAACCTCCAGGCCCGGTACGCGGCGGCCGACCTGGCCGAGCCCGACCGGCGGGCCCGCGCCATCTCGACCGTCGTGTGGGCCACCACCATCGGCGCCGTCCTCGGCCCGAACATAGCGGCGCCCGCGGGCCGCAGCGTCGCCGGACTCGGCATACCGGCGGAGGCCGGACCGTTCGTGTGGGCGGCCGGGGTGTTCCTGATATCGGCGGCCGTGGTGCACGTACTGCTGCGCCCCGACCCGCTGTTGACCGCGCGGTCCCTGGCTCCCGCCGAGGACCAGTCGCCCGCCGCGCGCTCCGTGCGGGCGGGGTTCGCGGCCGTGTCCGCGTCTCCACGCGCGCGGCTCGCGCTGGTGACGGTGGCGGTGTCGCACACGGCGATGGTGTCCGTCATGTCGATGACCCCGGTGGACCTCGAACACCACGGCGCGGGCATCGAGTTGATCGGGCTCGTGATCAGTGGGCACATCGCGGGCATGTACGCGTTCTCGCCGGTGATGGGCCGTCTCGCCGACAAGTTCGGGCGCTTCACGGTGATCGGGCTCGCGGTGGGCCTGCTCGCGTGCGCGGCGCTGCTCGCCGGGACCGCGGGCGGGCATCACGGGCAGAGCGCGGCGGCGCTGTTCCTGCTGGGGCTCGGCTGGTCGGCGGGTCTCGTCGCGGGCTCCGCGCTGCTCACCGACTCCGTGCCGCAGGCCGCGCGGGCCGCCGCGCAGGGGCTCTCCGATCTGACCATGAGCCTGTCGGCGGGTATCGGCGGCGCGGCGGCGGGCCTCGTGATGGCGACGGCGAGCTACGCGTGGCTGAACCTGGCCGCGGCGTGCCTGCTGCTCCCGCTCGGGGCGTTGGCCCTGTTCACGCGGCGGGCCCAACGCCCGTAGCCGGAGTGGCGGGTCCAACACCCGTAGCGGGAGAGGACGTTCGTACGCGGGTCAGCTCAGGGTGATGTGGTACGCCTTGCGCAGTGTCTCGTGCACGGTCCACGTCGTCCGGTCGCCCTCGCGCAGCACGGCAGCCGTGCCGGGGCCGAGCTCCAGGTCCTCGCCGCCCTCGACGGCGACGGTGGCGCGGCCGCTGACGACCACGAACAGCTCGTTCGCCTCGGTGTCGGTGACCACGCCGGGCGTGATCTGCCAGATGCCGCGCAGCTGCTTGCCGTCGGCCGACTCCCACAGCACCTTGCCGGTCACCTCGGGGGTGCCGGAGACGATCTGGGCGGGGTCGAGCGGCTCGGGCTCGAGGTCCACGTCCGGGACACGGACGGCGAAGGAGCCGAGGGCGGTTGCGGGTGGTTGATCATTCGTGGTCATGGCCAGTCACCGTAGATGACCTGCGCCCCTCCTCTCACTGGACGGCCTGTGCCGTACGGGCCCTGCCGACTGGACGGCTCGTCGAGACTTCAACAACCCTGACCGGAAGGGTCCTCAGAAAGCCGTTTCGGTAGCAGACTCCGCCGTGCGCACAGCCGGAGCATCCCGCAGAGCGAGTCACGGAGCCGAAGGGACGGCGATCAGGCATGAGCGGAAACAGGGCAGTCGCATATCTCAAGCCGGGAGCGGTGGAGGTCAGGACCATCGAGCACCCGACGCTCGAACTGAAGGACGGGCCGGGGGTGGCGTCGGCGAACGTGGGCCGCACCTGTCGGCACGGCGTGATCCTCAAGGTGCTCGCCACCAACATCTGCGGCAGCGACCAGCACATGGTGCGCGGCCGCACCACGGCGCCCGAGGGCCTCGTCCTGGGGCACGAGATCACCGGCGAGATCGTGGAGAAGGGCCCGGACGTCGAGTTCCTGGACGTCGGGGACATCGTCTCCGTGCCGTTCAACATCGCCTGCGGACGGTGCCGCAACTGCAAGGAGCGCAAGACCGGCATCTGCCTGAACGTCAACCCGGCGCGGCCCGGGGCGGCTTACGGCTATGTCGACATGGGCGGCTGGGTCGGCGGTCAGGCCGAGTACGCCATGGTCCCCTACGCGGACTTCAACGCGCTGCGCTTCCCCGACGCCGACCAGGCGCGCGAGAAGCTCCTCGACCTGACCATGCTCTCCGACATCTTCCCGACCGGCTTCCACGGCGCGGTGACGGCGGGCACGAAGGTCGGTTCGACGGTGTACGTGGCCGGGGCAGGGCCCGTCGGGCTCGCGGCGGCGGCTTCGGCGCAGCTGCTCGGCGCGGCCGTCGTGATCGTCGGGGACATGAACGCCGAACGGCTCGCGCAGGCACGGAGTTTCGGCTGCGAGACGGTCGACCTCACGCGCGGCACGGTGGAGGAGCAGGTCGCCGAGATCCTCGGCGTCCCCGAGGTGGACGCGGCCGTGGACGCGGTCGGCTTCGAGGCCCGCGCGCACGGCCCGGACGCGCCCGAGGCGCCGGCCACGGTCCTCAACTCCCTGATGGGGCTCACGGCGGCCGGTGGCGCGCTCGGCATCCCCGGCCTGTACGTCACCGACGATCCGGGCGGCGTCGACCAGGACGCGCGCACCGGAACGCTCAAGGTGCGGCTCGGCCTCGGCTGGGCGAAGAGCCACCAGTTCACGACGGGGCAGTGTCCGGTGATGCAGTACAACCGGGGACTGATGATGGCGATCCTGCACGAGCGCGTGCACATCGCGAAGGCCGTCAACGCGACCGTGATCGGCATCGAGGACGCGCCGCGCGGCTACGCGGAGTTCGACCAGGGGGCGAGCCGTAAGTACGTACTCGATCCGCACGGTGTGCTGAGCGGCGTACGACCGGTCTGAGGCCGGTGACGCCGGTGAGGCCGTCCTGAGGGGCGGTCGGCCGAGGGAAGTGGGCTCCACGCGCGCGTGGGGCCCACTTTCCGGTTCGTGGCGCGTTTGGGGGCGACGCGCGTCCGCCAGGGATGTCAGTGGAGCAGGGGAAGATGTCAGAGGTGGCAGTCAACTGACCGGAGGCGGAGGCATGTTGATCGTTTCGGAGGAGGTGCGGGACGCGGTCGGGGCGGGGCGCCCGGTGGTGGCCCTCGAGTCGACGATCATCGCGCACGGGCTGCCGAGACCGCGCAATCTGCGGGTCGCGCACGAACTGGAGAAGCTCGTACGCGACGAGGGTGCCGTGCCCGCGACGATCGCGGTGCTCGACGGGCGGCCGCATGTCGGCCTGGACAAGCAGCAGTTGGAGCGGGTGGCGAACGACGACGCGATCCGCAAGCTCAGCCACCGCGATCTCCCACCGGCGCTGGCGACGGGCGCGAGCGGAGCGACGACCGTCTCGGCGACGGCGCTGCTCGCGTCGCTGGCCGGGTTGCGGGTGTTCGCCACGGGCGGGCTCGGCGGGGTGCACCGGGGGTGGACGCAGACGCAGGACGAGTCGGCGGACCTGGGACTGCTCGCGCGGACCCGGATCACCGTGGTGTGCGCCGGGGTCAAGTCGATCCTGGACGTGCCCGCGACGTTGCAGCGTCTGGAGACCCTGGGGGTGTCCGTGGCGGGCTATCGGACCGAGCGCTTCCCCGGCTTCTACCTCGCCGACTCGGGCGAGCCGGTGGACTGGACGCTGCGCTCTCCGGGCGAGGTGGCGGCCGTGATGCGGGCCCAGGACGACCTGGCGGCGGGCGATTCGGCGTTGATCCTCGCCAATCCCGTACCGGAAGCGGAGCAGTTGGATCCGGCGTTGCACGCGCGCGTGCTGGAGAGCGGGCTGCGGGAGTGCGAGCGGCAGGGCGTCGGAGGACAGGCCGTGACGCCGTTCTTGCTGGACTACTTGGCGCGGCGGACGAAGGGCGCGTCCTTGGAGGCCAACCTGGCGGCGGTACGCGGCAACGTGCGGCTCGCCGCGCGCGTCGCGGTGGCCTGGGCCGCGGTGTGACGGGGACCGTCGGCGGGGCGTTGCTGGTGGTCGGCGACGTCGTGACGGATGTCGTCGCGCGGCATCGTGGGCCGCTTGCGACGGGTACGGACACGGCGGCCCAGGTCCGTACGGTGCCGGGTGGCGCCGGGGCCAATGTGGCGTGCTGGGCGGCGTACCAGGGCTGCCGGGACGTCGTGTTGCTCGGGCGGGTCGGCGTGGATTCCGCGCGGTGGCACGAGGAGGAGCTCGTACGGTGCGGGGTGCGGCCGCGGCTCGTGGTGGACGCGGAGGCGCCGACCGGGACCGTGATCTGCCTCGTGGACGCGGGTGCCGGGGGTGAGCGGACGTTCTTGGCGGACGGTGGGGCTTCGCGGCGGGCGGGGCCCGAGGACTGGTCGCCGGAGTTGCTCGACGGGGTAGGGCTGCTCCATCTGTCCGGGTACCTGTGCTTCTCCGCCGCCGGGCGGGAGTTGGTGTCCGCCGCGGTGGCCGATGCACGCGCGCGTGGTGTGCCGGTGAGTCTGGATCCGGCGTCGACGGGCTTCCTGCGGGAGCTCGGGGTCGAGCGGTTCCTTGCGCTGGTCGACGGGGTGGAGGTGCTGGTGCCGAGCCGGGACGAGGCGGTCCTGCTGAGCGGGGAGCCGGGGGCGGCGGGTGCGGCGGGCGCGGCGGATGCGGCGGATGCGGCGGCGAAGTTGAGCGGGCGGTTTCCTGTGGTGGTGGTGAAGGAGGGGGCGGCGGGGGCGTGTGTGGCGCGGGGCGGGGTGGTGCGCGAGAGGGTGGGCGCGGCGGCGGGGGTCGTGGTGCGGGATTCCACGGGGGCGGGGGACGCTTTCACCGGAGCGGTGCTCGCTGCGCGGCTTCGGGGGGCGGGGTGGCGGGAGGCGGTGGGTGAGGGGTGCGGGGCCGGGGGCGTGGCGGTGGGGGTCGTGGGCGGGAGGCCACCCGGGCGGTGACTGGGCGGTGGGCCGGGCCCGGTGGGGCGGTTGCGCGGCACCGGGGTCCTGGAGCTGCGCCGGGGTGAACGCCCACGGGGCCGAGGCGCGGCACCGGGGCTTTGAGCTGCACCGGGGTGAACGCCCTCGGTGAGGGATTCGCGGCACCGGGGTTCGCGCTTTGCCGGGGTCGACGCCTGTCGTGACGGTTGCGCGGCACCGTGCGCCGCCTTGCCCACCCTGCCGCCCCAGGCGGCAGATTGCCCAAGTCGGGTGCGGCCGAACGCAGCGGGTAGGGAACCGTGGTGGGCGTTGCCCAAGTCGGGTGCGGTCGACCGCAGCGGGTAGGGAACCGTGGTGGGCGTTGCCCAAGTCGGGTGCAGCCGAACCCCATGGGTCGGGAGCCATGACGCGCCAGACTGCCCAGGGCGGGAGCAGCGTCGACCGCGACGGGCAGGGAGCCGTGGCCGGCGCCAGACTGCCCGAGGTGGGGCGGGCCTCGACCGTAACCGGTAGGGATCCGCGGCTGGTGGAGGTTGCCCATGGCGTGGTGCGGCACCCCATCGGGCCGACGCCCCGGAGGGGGCGGGTGGCTGGGAGATGAGCGGGGGGGCCGGGCCGGAGCCCCGAGGGCGTGACGCCGGTTCGGCACAATCAGCCCCGCCGGCGATTGAGGCGCGGGGTCCGGGGCGGAGCCCCGTGGCGTAGGGCGATCGACCACAACAGGCGGAGCCCCGTGGCGGAGGGCGATCGGCCGCAACAGGCGAAGAGCCGCGGCGCGGCAGATCGCGACAAGGCCCCGCCGGAAGCCCTACCCCTTCCGCCCCCACGCCGAGATCAGCGGCGCCGTCGCCAGGTCCATCGTGCCCTCGGCCACATTCGCCAGGTGCTGGTCGATCTCGGCGTCCGTCGCCAGGCCCGCCGTCACGAGCTGGGCGCGGATCTGCCCGACCGTCGCCGTCTCCAGCGCCGTACAGGCCGGTGACGCCAGCGGGAAGTACGCGTCCGCCTCGACCTGCCGCAGCCCCGCCGCACGCAGCAGCCCCGGCAGCTTGCGGCCGTAGGACAGGTCGGCGCCACGCTCGGCGAGCAGGGAACGGAAGCCGTGCCGCAGGCGGTTGGCCAGCTCCTGCGCGGGCCCCACCTCGTCCGGGCAGAGCAGGGGCTGAAGCGCCGGGTCGGCGTCCTCGATGAGCAGCCGCCCGCCGGGACGCAGCGCACGGATCATGGACGCCAACGCCCGCTCCCGGTCCGGGACATGGACCAGGACGAGCCGCGCGTGCACCAGGTCGAAGCTCTCCGCGGGCGGCTCGTCGACGCCGATGTCGTGGCGCCGCACCTCGACGGGCGTCCGGGGCGTGGCCGTCTGCCAGGACGTGTCGATGTCGGTGGCCAGGACCCGGCCGGTCGGCCCGACCTTCCGCGCGAGCCACGAGACCACCGACGTACCACCCGCCCCGACCTCCCAGCAGCGCCAGCCGGAACCGATACCGAGACGCTCGATGTGCCGGAACGTCGTGGGGTCGAAGAGGACCGAGAAGGCGTCGAAGCGCCGCCCCGCCTCCGGCTGCTGGTTGTCGAGGAGGTACGCGTGCTCGCCTGATCGCATCATGAACCGATCATCCCAGCCCAATCATTGGATACGGGACATTGCACAGCGGAACGGAGCACTCCGTTCCCACAGGGGTGGACACACTGTCGGTGACCGCTGGCAGACTGGCCCGCCAAGTCACCTTCGCGACGGAGACACGACGGAGACACGACGGAGACGCGGCGGAAGCACGCCGAATGCGGATGGGAAACGGGAGGGGCCGAGCATGTCGATGGCGGGCAATCTGCGAAAGGTCGGCGGTCTGCGCAGGGTGGGCCGCCTGCGCAAGGTCGCGCGGCTCGCGCGGCGCACGCCCAAGGTCGACCTGAGCCACCCGTCGCGCTCCCCGCTGGGTTCCGCGGTGGTCAACTGCGTGACCTATCGGGAGGGCGTGCGCGAGTCGGGCGACAGCGATCTCGTCGAGTCGGTGCGCGCGGTGCGCAAGGCGGCGGACGGATTCGTCTGGCTGGGGCTGCACGAGCCGTCGGAGCTGGAGTTCGCGGACATCGCCGAGCTGTTCGACCTGCACCCCTTGGCCGTCGAGGACGCGGTGCACGCGCACCAGCGACCCAAGGTGGAGCGGTACGGGCAGACGCTCTTCGCGGTCCTGAAGACGGTCTGCTACGTCGACCACGCGGAGCTCACCGCGACCAGCGAGGTGGTGGACACCGGCGAGATCATGGTGTTCCTCGGCCAGGACTTCGTGATCACGGTGCGGCACGGCAGACACGGCTCCCTCGGTCCCGTGCGCGAGCGCATCGAAGCGGACACTGAGCAGTTGGCCAAGGGCCCGGCGGCGGTGCTGCACGCGATCGCGGACAGCGTCGTCGACGACTACCTGACGGTGATCGACGAGGTCCAGGCGGACATCGACGAGGTCGAGGCGGACGTCTTCGCGCAGAACGGCGCGAAGGCCGACCCCGGCCGCATCTATCAACTCAAGCGCGAGCTGCTCGAGTTGAAGCGGGCCGTGGTGCCGCTGTCCCGGCCGATACAGGAGCTCTCGGGTCGCCCCTTCCCCGCCGTGCCGCCCGAGATACAGGCGTACTTCCGCGACGTGTCGGACCACTTGCTGCGGGCGGCGGAGCAGATAGCGTCCTTCGACGAACTGCTCAACTCGATCCTGCAGGCCCATCTGGCGCAGGTGACGGTCGCGCAGAACGAGGACATGCGCAAGATCACGGCGTGGGCCGCGATCGTGGCCGTGCCGACGATGGGCTGCGGCGTCTACGGCATGAACTTCGAGAACATGCCGGAGCTGCACTGGCGGTTCGGCTATCCGCTGATGATGTCCGTGATAGCGGTGATCTGTTTCGTGGTCTACCGGGGGTTCAAGCGCAACGGCTGGCTGTGAGCCACGGAGTCGCACGCGCACGGAGCCTCACCGCGCGGGACGGTCACCCGCTCCACGCCGGGTGGCGCGGGTCGTCCGCGCGGACGACGACGTCGGCGCTCGCCGCGGGGTCCGTCTCGGAGTCGTAACGCTCGAAGGCCGGGAGCGTCCACTGCTCGGACTCGGGCGTACGTCGCCGCAGCGCGCCCTGCGACAGGCTCACGTGAACGGTCAGGTCGAAGGGGAACCAGTGGTGCAGGAGGAGGGGGCCGTGCATCAACAACACTCCACCGGGCGGGAGTTGGACATAGCCGCTGCGGGTCGCGCGGTCCGTGACCGGGTCCCACAGGTCGGGCAGGACGCGGCCCGTGCCGTCCGGTTCGAGCGGTCCGAACACCTCGCGCCACAGGGCGCCCGTGTCGAACCAGCCGCTGTAGTACGCCTCGACGTCCCGGTGCCCGTACTCGAACCGGAGCGAGGCCGGGCGCAGAAAACCCTCCGTGCCGACCGTGAGCGAAGACCGGCCGCGAACGCGCAGGGCCTCGGAGACGAGCGCCGCGAGCTCGCCGGGGCGGGCGGCCGGCGCTCCGTCGAACGCGACCTTCACCCACGGGCCGCCGTCGGCCGGCTTCAGGTCGAGCAGCCGCTCGGCGAGGGTGTCGCCGAGCCGTTCCCAGGTGATCGCTTCGAGTCGCACGCACTCCATGATGCAGGGCACGCCCGGGCGGGCATCACGCCCGTATGACCAGAGCCACCCCACCACCACCCCCGCCCGGAGACACGCCGGTCGTCGCGCGCAGCCCCCTCGTCTTCCAGCCGGTCAACCGCAAGCGGTGCGGCGCCTGCCGTCGGGGGCCGCTCGGGCTCCTGACCCTGGAAGGCGGGCAGCCCCGCTGCCTGGACTGCGCCGACCTGGGACACCTCGTGTTCCTGCCGCGCGGGGACACGGCGCTGACCCGCAGGGCGCGCGAGGAGAGCGCGCTCTCGGCCGTCGTCGTGCGCTTCCATCGGCGGCGCGGGCGGTACGAGCGGCAGGGCGTGCTCGTCGAGGAGCAGGCGCTCGCGCGGGCCGAGGCGCGCTGCCTGGCCGACGCGGAGGCGCGGGCCCGGCGGCGGGCGCGGGACGCGGCGCGGCGGGCGGCGCAGGACGCGGTGTTCGTGGCGGAGTTCGCGGCGCGGATCCGGCGGCTGTTTCCCGGTTGCCCCGAGGACCGGGCGGCGGCGATCGCCGCGCATGCCGGGGCGCGCGGGAGCGGGCGGGTGGGCCGGAGTGCGGCGGGGCGGGCGCTGTCGGAGGGGGCGGTCGCGGCCGCGGTGCGGGCCGCCGTGCGCCATGTGGACACGCCCTACGACCGGCTGCTGATGGAGGGCGTGCCCCGGAGGGAGGCGCGGACCCGGGTGGCCGGGGCCGTGGCGGCGGTACTCGACGAGTGGCAGCGACGGACTCCCGCCCGTCCCACCGCTCCCGCCCCACCCACCGCACCCGTCACCCTCGACGACTCCACCGCCCCCGCCGCACTCCACGAAACCGCCACAACCGGCACCGTTCGCTCAATGTAATCGTGAAATCACTGTCCACAACCGACAAACTGCGGCATGATCCCTCCTGTAAGGGGGGCGCATGATCGAAGGTCCGTATTTCGCACTGGTCGTGCTGGGGGCGGTCTGGTGCGGGGTGAGCTCAGGGGTGTTCATCGCGTTCTCCACGTTCGTGATGCGCGGCCTTGGCGCGCTGCCCGCCGCGCAGGCGATCGCCGCGATGAACACCATCAATATCGCCGCCCTCGCGCCGCCGTTCATGGTGGTCTTTCTCGGCGCGGCGGTGCTGTGCGCGGTGATCGCGGTCGTGACGTTCGTGCTCTGGCCCGACGCGGGCACCGTCGAGCTGCTGCTCGGCTGCGCGCTGTATCTGGCGGGCACCTTCGGCGTGACGGTGCTGGCGAACGTGCCGCGCAACGCGGCGCTCGCCGGTCTCTCCGGCGACGAGGAGTCCGAGAGCAGCGCCGCGCAGTGGCGGACGTATCTCGCCGAGTGGGTGCGGTGGAACCACGTACGGGCCGCGACGGGCGCCGCGGCCTCGGGACTCTTCGTGCTCGCCCTGACCTGAGCTCGGGCGACCCGCGCCCACCCGACGTATCGTGACGAAAAGAGCCAGAGCCAGCAGTCACGGCGTAGGGAGACGGCCATGGCCGACCCCAAGGGCTTCCTCACCACACCCCGGCAGGACGCGCCGCGCCGCGCCGTCGGGGAGCGGGTCCGCGACTGGGACGAGGTGTACGTCCCCGGCGGCCTGCTGCCGATCGTCGAGGCGCAGGCCGACCGCTGCATGGACTGCGGGATCCCGTTCTGCCACGAGGCGTGCCCGCTGGGGAACCTGATCCCCGAGTGGAACGACCTGGTCTCGCGGGACGACTGGCAGGCGGCGAGCGAGCGCCTGCACGCCACGAACAACTTCCCGGAGTTCACCGGCCGCCTCTGCCCCGCCCCGTGCGAGGCGGGCTGCGTCCTCGCCATCAACCAGCCGGCCGTCACCATCAAGAACGTAGAGGTCGCCATCGCCGACCGGGCCTGGGACGAGGGCTTCGTCGGAGCGCAGCCGCCCGAGCGGCACAGCGGGCGGACCATCGCCGTGATCGGCTCGGGTCCCGCCGGGCTCGCGGCCGCGCAGCAGTTGACTCGGGCCGGGCACACGGTCGCCGTGTACGAGCGGGACGACCGGCCCGGCGGGCTGCTGCGCTACGGGATCCCCGCGTTCAAGATGGAGAAGCACCATCTGGACCGCCGGCTCGACCAGTTGGCCAAGGAGGGTGTGCGGTTCCGTACGTCGATGGAGATCGGCCGGGACCTCGAAGCCGCCGACCTGCGGTCCCGCTACGACGCCGTGATCATCGCGACCGGGGCCACGAAATGGCGCGAACTCGACGTTCCGGGCCGGGAGTTGGCAGGGGTCGAGCAGGCGATGGAGTACCTGCCGTGGGCCAACCGCACGTACGAGAACGGGAAGAACCCGCCGCGAGAGACCCAGGAGTCACACCTTTCCGCCACCGGCAAACACGTCGCCATCGTCGGCGGCGGCGACACCGGCGCCGACTGCCTGGGCACGGCGGTCCGCGAACGGGCCGCGTCCGTCACGCAGTTGGACATCTACGACAGGCCGGACGAGGCGCGCGACGAGGACGTCGAGCCCTGGCCGACGTACCCGAAGCTGTACCGGCTCTCCGCCGCGCACGAGGAGGCCGGTGAGCTGCGCACGGCTCCGGCGGCCGACGCGGACGCCCGGCTCTTCGCCGCCTCCACACTGCGCCTCACAGGGGACGCCGCGGGACATGTTCGTGCGCTGCACCTCGTGGAGGTGGACGCGGCGCGCCGGCCGCTGCCGGGAACGGGGCGGACGCTGCCCGCCGATCTGGTGCTGCTCGCGCTCGGCTTCCACGGGCCCGAGCGTCAACCCGGTGGCCTCATCGACCAGTTGGGCCTCGATGTGGATGAGCGGGGCCGTCTCGCGCGCGATGCCGCCTTCGCGACGGCTGTGCCGGGCGTGTTCGTCGCGGGTGACGCGGGGCGCGGCGCCTCACTCGTGGTGTGGGCGATCGCCGAGGGAAGGGCGGCGGCCGCCGCGGTGGACCGCTGGCTGACGGGGCGGACGCAACTGCCGGAGCCGATCGGGGCGCACGACCGCCCGATGACCGTCTGAGTGGCCCGGACCGCCCACCCGAACGCAGGCGATCCGTGGCGCGTCACGACAGCAGAAAGTCCGCGGCCCCCGACTTCGCCCCTTCGATGAACGCGGTGATCTCACCGATGGTGTAGATCAGCGCGGGCCCGTCCGGGTCCGAGGACTGACGTACGGCGACGCGCCCGTCGGCCAGCTTCATGGCTTCGAGGCAGTTGCCTCCGTTGCCGCCGCTCCACGGCTTGTGCCAGCCTTCGCTGCCGAGTTCGCGCGCGGGCATGCCGTTGTAGATCGGCTCGCCGTCGACGCCGCGTATTCGGTCCTTGATCGAGTCCATTCACAGCTCCTTGCGGAGATCGCGGAGGATCTCCTTTGTGCGTTGCGCCGTCGCGGCATGCGCCGCCATGCGGTCCATGACTTCCAGGTGGGTGGCCACCTCGGGGCGCGCGTCGAGGTAGACGGCGCCTGTCAGGTACTCGCTGTAGACCATGTCCGGCAGTTCTGACATGGCAAATCGGAACAGGACGAAGGGTCCGTACGTGCCCGGGTGCGGGCCCGCGGCGAACTCCGCGACCTGAAGCGTCACGTTCGGCAGCTCCATCGCCTCGAGCAGCCGGTCGATCTGGGCGCGCATCACGTCCATGTCGCCGACCGGGCGGCGCAGGGCGGTCTCGTCCATCACGACCCACAGGCGGGGCGCGTCCTCGCGGGTGAGCAGGGCCTGGCGCCGCATGCGCAGGGCGACGTGCCGCTCGACGACATCGGGGTCCTCGGCGAGCGCCCGCCCTATCGCGCCGGATTCCAGCACCCCGCGCGCGTAGTCCTCGGTCTGGAGCAGGCCGGGCACGAAGTGCGGGTCGTACGACCTGATGAGCCGGGCCGCGCCCTCCAGGCTCACGTACATGGAGAACCAGCCGGGCAGGATGTCGTGGTACCGCTGCCACCAGCCCGGCTTGTTCGCCTCCTCCGCGAGCTGCACGAAGGACGTGGTCTCTTCGTCGGCGACGCCGTAGGCCTTCAGGAGCAACTGGACGTACGGGATGCGCAGGGAGACCTCGGCGGTTTCCATGCGGCGGATCGTCGCGGCGGTCACGCGGAGTACTTTCGCGGCCTCCTCGCGCTTGAGTCCGGCGCTCTCGCGAAGGTCCTGCAGGCGGCGGCCGAGAACGACCTGGCCGACCGTCGGCGCGGACCGAGGTTCGCTCACGCCCCCTACCTCCCAGTAGTCCCGATGTCTGAATCCCGCCACTTTTCATCGCGGGAAAAGGTCCGAAAGACGTCCCTCACCGGCCGTTTCCCTGCGATTAGCCCCCGATGGGGGCCGCGTGGCGCGCTGCTGCGAGCAGTGTGCCATGCCCACTCCACACGGCATACGCCACTCTGCACTTTTCAGAGTGGCCCTTGCCAAGTGTTCATGGCGGGGAGATAGTGGCAAGCGTGACTCCGTCTGCGCCTTTAGGAACAGAAGCCGGCGAAACTACGCTCGGTGACCGTTCGGGTACCCCGACAGGGGCCCACCCGTCGGCTGCCCGTCGCAGCAGTTTCGAACTGGCTCCCCATCCGGGCTCCGCCGCTCAGGCCCGGCGCGTGACGCGTACCCACCTCAGTGCGTGGGGCGCGTGCGAGGACACCTGTGACGCGGCGGCCCTCGTCGTGTCCGAACTGGTCACGAACGCGATCGTGCACACCGCGAGCCGGCGCATCCACTGCGAACTGCGCGAGCTGCGCGACGACTCCGGTGACCGGCTGCGGATAGCGGTACGGGACGAGGGGTGCATTCCCGGTGACGCCCGCGCGGGCCGCGTCGCGCCCGAGGAGGAGCACGGCAGGGGGCTCCTTCTCGTGGCCGCTGTCGCCACGGCGTGGGGCGCCCAGGAGACCGGGCCCGGCCTCCTCGTCTGGGCCGAACTGCCCCGCGACGAACGGGAGCCGCAGCCGCCGGGCCCCGTCCCCGGCGCATCGGACGGCGCCGAATGGGCCTGGTGAACGCCCGCCCCTGTCGGACGGCGGGCGGAGGAACGACGAACGTGCGAAACGGGATCGGATGGGCGTGGTGACAACGGGCAAGCGGACGATGCACTTGAACTCGCTGGCCGGACTGGCCCGGGGGCGTCGCCCCCGGCGTCCGGAGCAGGCGGAGGCCCCGCGTCCGGGCTGCACGCCCCCCGTGCGGCTCAGCGTGCCCGCGGGCATGACCGCGCCGCTCGGCTGCGACGCCGTCGCGGTGCCCGAGGAGTTCGGCCGGGCGATGGCGAAGCGCCTGCCGCGGATGGGCTGTGTGTACGCGGACGGGGCGCACTGGTGGTGGCTCGTGCCCTCGGACTCCGATGTGTCCCTGGAGTGGCCCGCGCCCGCGCGCTACACGGCGGGCGCCCTGGTGCCGGACGTGCCGCGGGCACCCGCCCTGGTGCACCGTCCGGAGGGTTCGGTGCCGTACACGCCGCCGATTCCGCTGTATCTCGCGCTGTGCCGGGTCACGGGGACCACGCCGGTGTGGTCGCGTTCGGTCGGCGCCTCGTAGTTCGCAGTCCCCCTACGGGCAGCGTCAGCCCACGAGGTCGGCCACTGGCTCCCGCACGATCACCAGGAACGCGTCCGTCGCCAAGTCCATGACCACCTCGGCCGGTTGGCCCTCCTGGCGGCGCCGGTTCGCGTACTCCTCCGCGGGCCAGGAGCCGCGGGGCCCGCCTGCCGGGAATCGTCGCAGTACCACTCGTCCATTGACCATCGTCCGTCCCTGCCCCCGTGATCGTGCCGATGTACGGCGCCCCACGCGTCCGGGCGCTTCATGAGGGAGAACGCTGACAGGGGCACTCCCGGCTCGCAACGTGACGATAATGACACCGAGTTGATACGAGGTCAGGCCGCTCGGCCGATGTCTTCGGTCGACGTATTCGCCCTCAGTCGACGTATTCGTCGTGGTAGCGCACGCGCGCACTGCCCGCAGGGGCCCCGAGAGCCGACGCGCGCCCCTCCGGCCTCTCCCACTCCTCCTGACGGCCGAGAGCGGTGAGGTCCAGGAGGTTCGTGGTGAACCCGATGTGGTCCATGCCGCGCGCGAACGTCGAGTACGTGTGGAAGACCCGCTCCCCCTCACGCAGGAAGCAGCTGATCGCGGGCTGCTCCTGGAGAGCGCCGTCCTCGCCCGTGAACGTGGCGCCGAAGTCCACGTTGAAATCGCTGAGATGGGACGAGTACCAGGGCACCGTCCAGCCCATCCGCGCCTTGAACGGCAGGATCCGGGTGAACGGCGCGCGGGACACCGCCACGAACTCCGTACCGCGGGCCCGCAGATGCGCCAGGTGCCCGATCTGGTCGAGGAATCCGGAGCAGCTGGGGCAGCCCGCGTCCCAGTCGGGCGCGAACATGAAGTGGTAGACGACGAGTTGGGCGCGCCCCTCGAACAGGTCGAGCAGCTCCGACTTCCCGTCCGGGCCCTCGAAGACATACGACTTGTCGATCTCGACCATGGGCAACTCGCGGCGCCGCGTGTTCAGTTCGTCCCGCGCCCGGGTCGCCGCCTTCTCCAGGGCGAGCAGTTCCTCGCGCGCGGCGCGCCATTCCTCGCGCGTGACCACCTTCGGCAGCCCCATGGTTCCTCCTCGGGTCGTGTCTCTCGGAGGGGTGACCGGAGGGCTGTGCGGAACTCATCGCTTCGGCGAAAGTTTTTTGAAGCGGTCCTGATTTCCCGGAAGCGGCCCCGATTTCCTGGAAGCGGTCCTGATTCCTGAAGGAGCGCTGTCCTCCCGGCGGAGCCGCTGGCACGCTGGCCGCCCCGGCCCGTCCGGGCCGGCCCTAGGACGGAGCACACCATGCTCGTCGGTACCTGGAACCTGGAGAACCTCTACCGCCCCGGCGGCCCCTACGGCCCGCGCGACAAGGCCGCGTACGAGGCGAAACTTGCCTCGCTGGCCGCCACCGTGAACAGCCTGAGCCCCACCCTGCTCGGCGTGCAGGAGGTCGGCGACCCGGCGGCGCTCGACGATCTGGTGCAGCTGCTCGACGGCCGGTACGAGGTGCTGCTGTCCGAGTACCCGGACGAGCGCGGGATCCGGGTCGGCTTTCTCACCAGCGTGTTCATGAACGTGGTCGGCGACACCGCCGAGTTCCCGACCGACCTGCGCCCGGTGCAGGTCGACGACACGGGCAGGACCGCGGACCGGATGGGGCGGGGCGTGCTCGCCGTGCACTTCTCGACGCGGGCGACGTGGCTCACGGCCGCCGTCTGCCACCTCAAGTCGAAGCTGCTCGGGTACCCGGGCGGCAGGTTCTTCCCGCGCGACGAGGGCGAGCGGGCACGCTACGCGGCGTACGCGCTGCAACGGCGGGCGGCGGAGGCGGCCACCGTGCGCGCCTTCGCGAACACCCTCATCGGGGAGGGCGGTCAAGGCGTACGCGTCGCCGTCATGGGCGACTTCAACGACGAGGTAGCCGCCTCGACCACTCAGATCGTCCAGGGTCCGCCCGGCTCCGAGATCGGCACGCCCGGCTTCGACCACCCGGACAAGGGCGACGCGCGGCGGCTGTGGAACGTGGCGCCGCTGATCCCCGAGGAGCAGCGGTACTCACGGGTCCACGAGGGCCGCCGCGAGCTGATCGACCACGTCTTCGTCTCGCACGAGCTGCTCGGCCACGTCGTCCGCGCGGGCACCGGTCCGTCCCGGGAGCAGGCCGGCGCCGAGCTCGAGGCGCTGCCGTCGGTGAGCGACGATCCGGACGAGCGGCGGGACGCGCCGGGCTCCGACCACGCCCCGGTATGGGTCGACCTGCGCCCCTGAGCCCCTGAGCCCCTGTTACGCGGCTTACGCGGCGAGTTCCGCGAGCAGCACGTCGATCTTGCGCGCGTGCTGCTCGGGCACCCGCCCGGTGTCGTCGACCTGCACCGCGCACGCGGTCGTCGCGTCGACGAGCCGCTCCAGTACGACGGTCACCTGCCGCGAGCCGTCCGAGTGCCGCGCGAGCACCGGCAGTTCGGCGGCGGCGAGGTCGACGGCGGCCCGCGCCTGCGCGAGCGTCCGGTACGCCTCGCGGCGCAGCGCCCACCGCCCGTGCCGGTCGACGCCCTGCGCTCCCCCGGCGCCCTTGGCTCCTTCCTCGGATTCGCTCAGCACGTGCCGTACGTAGGCGCGGGCGGCGTCGTGCGCGACGTCGAGCCGCACCCGCACCCCGCCGCCGCGGTGCCCGCCCGGCAGCGGCAGATGCCCGGCGACCAGCACGATGGCGCAGGCCAGCAGCGTCTCGGTGATCCGGCCCCAGGACGCCATCGGCTCCCCGCCCACCATCACCAGGGACAGTACGAGGACGGTGACGACGGCGGTCTGCGCGGCGAAGTGCCGGGTGGCGACGGGGATCAGCGCCCCACAGGCGGCGACGAGCGCGACGAGCCCGAGGGGCTGGGGCAGCACGGCGGCGAGCCCCGCGAAGAGGACCGCGCCCGCGACGGTCCCGGCGGCCCGGCAGAGCGCGCGCGAGGCGAGCGGCCCGAGGTCCGGCTTCACGAGAAAGACGGCGGTGGCGGGGAGCCAGTACCAGTGCAGCGGGTGCAGGGCCTGGGCGACGGCGGCGCTGGCGCCGAAGGAGAGCCCGACCCGGACGCCGTACTCGCGCCCGGCGGGGCCGGTCACCCTGCGCAGCACCCCGCGCACGGACGCGCGCCGCCGGCCCGACGGCAGGTGGACGGCGGCCCCGTCGAAGGCCTCGGCGGCCCGCAGCAGCGCCTCGTCGAGGGCGCGAAGCCCCGCGCCGGCGCGGGCGGGAGCGGGCAGCGCGCCGGGCGCCTCCCCGGTCCGTACGGCGGCGGCGAGCCGGCGCGGCCCCTCCCCGGCGCGCGCGGGCACCGGGTCCCCGGTCCAGGCGAGCGCGGTGGCGGCCTCGGCGAGCGGGAGGGCGGCGGAGTACTGGCGGCGCAGGCGCCGGGTGGCCGCCGAGCGGCCGGGCCGCAGGGCGTCCTGCGCCTGGTCGAGGGCGGCGGTCAGCGCGGCGCGCCGGGCCTGGGCCTCGGGTCCGCCGACGGCGTCGAGCAGCCGGGCCACGGCCTCGTACACGGAGGCGACGGCGGCACGCTCACCGTCGTAGAGGTAGCCGAGCCCCTTCGTCCGTACGTTCGTGCGTACGGGAGAGGGCAGCAGCAGCCGCAGCAGGATCAGCCACGCCGCGCCCCCGGCGAACAGCAGCGCGCGCTGCCAGGCGGGCTCCGGCAGCGGCATCCCGGCGCCTATGGCGACGGTGACGAGGAACTGGGTCCCGGCGGAGGACGAGACGGGCCCGACGGCGCTGAAGGCGCCGCCCACGAGCCCGAGCACGGCGAAGAGGCAGGCGATGAGCGCTCCGGTCGGCAGCGCCCCGCCGATGAAGCTGCCGACGGTCATGCCGAGCGCCCCGGCGAGCGCGGGCCCGCCGAGCCGCGAGACGGCGGCGAGCCGCGGACCCGGCCGGTCGTTGACCCCGGCGAGCAGGGTCCCGAGCGCGAGCAGCACTCCGCTGGACGGCCGCCCGGCGGCGACGGCGACGAGCAGCAGCGGCCCGCCGGCCAGGGCCCCGCGCACGACGGCGGGCCACGGCACGGGAGCGCGCTGGGCGCGCAGGGCGTGGCTCAGCCAGGGCGGGAGCGAATGGGGGCGGCGCATGACGGTGAGCAGACTCCTGTCGTACGAACACGGAGGGTGCCGGGCGCCGTCGGCCAGCCTGAACTGGTTTCTCAAGCGTAAGCGGAGTTGTTGGAGGGGAGGAAACGGCGAGGTTTCCGGAATGTGACACTTGACCGTGCCCACGCGACGTACTCCCGACAACCATGGCGGCTGGCCGGATCTTCCCGGCGACACGGCCCTGACCATCCACGTCCCGGAGGCGGACACCCTGGTCCGCACCCCGTCGAGGGCCCACATCACGCTCCTGTACCCGTTCCTCCCGCTGGCCCGGATCACGCCGGAGACGGACGCCGACCTGCGCGCCCTGTTCTCGGCGACGCCCCCGCTCCCCCTCACCTTCGCCGAGGTACGCCGCTGGCCGGGCGTCCTCTACCTGCCCCCAACCCCTGACGACCCCCTCCGCTCCCTGACGAAGTCGCTACGGTCACGCTGGCCGGAGGCGGTCCCGTACCGCGGCATCTTCGGCGACGAGGGCCTCGACCCCCACCTCACGCTGGCGAGCGGCGCGGGCACGGACGACATCCCGGAGACGGAGTTCACACCGGCACTGCCGCTGCACGCGCGCGTGGAGTCGGTGAACCTGATCGTGACGGAGGGCGCGGGAACGGGCTGGCGCGACCTCCGCACGTACCCGCTGGGCGTCCCCGCCTAGTGAGCGTCGGCGACCGCCCGCGCCATCAACTCCCGGGCCCGGTCGACGAGTTCTTCGAGCGACAGCGCGGGGTCGGACACGATCTCGTCGATCCCCCGCAGCCCGGCCCGCTCCAACAGCCGCTTCTCGTTGGTCACCCACTCCCCGCGCACGGCGAGCACCGCGTGCCCCGCCTGCATCGCGGCACCGGCCACGGCCCCGAGGACCTCGGTGCGCCCACCGAGGGGCACGTTGTTCCCCTTCGCGTACTCGAGGGTGATCGAGGCACGCCCCCACCACACCTCGGGCGCGGCTTTGCGCAGCGCGGCCGGATACCCGTCGGGCCGGGGCGTGCGCCCGCGCAGCACACGGTTCACGGCCAACTCGGCGACAACGAGATACGACGGAATCCCGGCCAGATGAAACATCAACGGCTCAACGCGAAACCGCCCGTCCTCGGCCTCACTCAGCTCGTGCTCGACGACATCCAGATCCCGGTAGTGCACATCGACACGCCGTCCATCAACGGCCAGCCACGCCCCACCATTGAAGACACCACCACCCCAGCCGCCGATCTCGGAGACCTCGCCCTCCCACCCGACGTCCCGCAGGTGCCGGGGCTCGAACAGCCCCTCGCTCCCCCGGTAGTACACGGCCGTGTCCCAGTCACTCGCATCGGTGTGCGTACCTTGCGCCCGCGACCCACCCAGGGTCACGGCGTGCACCCCGGGCAACGCGTCGAGCCGGTCGGCGAGGCGGTCGAGGAAGACGTCGTCGGTGCCGGATTCAGCGATCATGCGGCCACGCTACGCCCGGGGCGGCCAGCCTTGATCGGCCACCCACGGGAACGGTGCGCAAGCTGCGCCGCTCACGTCAGGCTTCCCGGGCGGCCTACACGGACACCTGGGCTTCAACGTCTGCCTCACGTAGCACAGTTGTGGGATAGCGTGGCCTGGCGCGAAAGCTTCCTCCCCGGAGGGTGCTGGCCGAGGCCTGCGAACGCAGCGCCCTCAGCAGTCGGATACGCAGAGCCATGAGCTACGTGGCAGGGCCTCACAGAGGCCGGAACAGTTCCCAGGTTTGGGAACCCTCCCTGCCATCCGCCTCTGAAGGAGTTGCCTCACATGGTTCCCGTCGAGTACATGCCCAAGCGCCGGACCTGGATCCGCGACATCACCGTCGGCATCGCCGTCGGCTTGGGCGTGGACCTGGTGAAGGTGGTTGTGGAGAGCGCCGTGCACCTCATCGTCTGAAGGTGAGGCTGGGGATGGCCCGGGGGCCATCCCCTCTCGTATGTCATGCTCTGCGGTCCCCCCCCCGTAACCGTTCCGGGGTCATGAGCGGGCCGCTCACCGCACGCTTTCCGTACGTCAGAAACCTTCGGTGATCGTCAGCCGAACGGCGTGACCACGGGATAACGTACGAAGAGTCATCGCGGCCCGACGGGCTTCCTTTCAGGACATGCCCCCACCCGCACGAGATCTGTCGTGCCTGTGGGGAAATCCCTTTGTTGCTCCGAAAGTCCGCGTCCGCGCTGCGGCCACTTATCATGCCGACGGGACAGGCCCAGCTGCCACTCACGTCGAAGCTCATGGACGCGTACACGCGGTCACATCCCAACAAGAAGAAGCCGGGCGCCGGTCTCGTCGCCTCTTGGGAGGAAAGCCTCCCGGACGTCGTCGAATCCCTCCTTGACCAAGGGCTGGACGACGTGGAGGTCCTCGTCGAGTACGCAACGCCCGGCATGGCCGGCGAAGCGGACGTCATCCTCGCCGGAGTGCATCCGGTCACGAAAGACCTGTCCTACGTCGTCATCGAGTTGAAGCAATGGCGCAAGGCTGCTGTCTCACCGACCAACTCGATCGCCGTGGACGCGGGCTACGACAAGCTGAAGCTCCATCCTGTACGTCAGGTCCAGCGCTACTGCGAATATCTGGTGCAGAACCTCGCCCCGCTCCACGGGAACCGTGAACGGGTCGCAGGAGCAGCCCTGTTGCACAACGCCAGGGCAGAGGTCGCTCCCCTCTTCGAGTTGACACAGACCGACCACGGGCGACTGTTCACCCGCGACCAACTCGACGATTTCAGGCGATTCCTGTCCGCACGTCTGTCCACCGGTGAATCCGGATCCCGTGCCGCAGATGTCTTGTGCCAGGCTCAGCAATACGAAACCCCGTCCTCAAGCGAGGCCTTCAGCCGAGTCGGAAGCCCGCACCCCGTCTTCGCACTGCAGAAGGAACAGGAGATCGCGTTCCAGGAAGTACGACAGGCCGTGCGGGGCAGCGCACAAGGAAGGGACGCCTGCAAGAAGGTCATCATCATCCAGGGCGGTCCCGGCAGTGGAAAGACCGCAGTGGCCGTGGAACTCCTGCGCACTCTTCGCCAAGAGAACCACCACGTGGTGCACGCCAGTGGTTCCCGATCATTCACCAATAATCTACGCCAGGCTGCCATCGACTCTGCTCCGCGCGGACGTAAGGGCGCGGCTGAACGGCAAGCGCGTAAGGACTTCCGCTTCTTCCAGCAGTTCGGAGAAGTCGAGGAGAATGCCCTAGAGGTCCTGATCTGTGACGAGGCACACCGAATACGTCTGACATCGGATGGCCGTGACGTCAAGCGGTGGGTCAAGGAGCGCGGGTGGCCCCAGGCCGACGAGCTGATCCACGCCGCTGAAGTTCCTGTCTTCCTGCTCGACGACTGGCAGTCGTTGCGCCCCAACGAAGTCGGCACCGTGAAGTACCTCATCGAACGAGCCAATGCCCTTGGCTGCGACAGCGAAGTCATCGAGCTACCCGGAATGTTCCGGGCCGAGGGAAGCGCCGCGTTCCGTGACTGGGTGACGAAGCTGCTCACTCTCAAGCCAACCACTCCACGCCCTTGGGTTCCGGACGGTCGTATCGATGTCCGACTCGCCGAGACCCCCGAGGAAATGGAGACCTTTCTGGAAGAGCGGATCCATCAGGAGAGTCTCCAGGCTCGGATGACCGCAGGGTTCTGCTGGGAGTGGAAGACGCCCAAGAACGGCGAGCTTCTCCAGGAAGTGCGCATCGGCGACTGGCACCGACCTTGGAACGCGAAGGACGGCATACGGCTCGAGGACGTGCCTGAGTCCAGCCAATGGGCGACAGACCCGCGCGGGTTCGGACAGATCGGCTGCATCTACACCGCTCAGAACTTCGAGTTCGACTGGACCGGCGTCATCATCGGCCCCGACCTGGTGTGGCGTGACAACCGCTTCACCGTCGACCGCACCAAAACCCATGACAGCAAGCTGAAACCTGCTTCGGTGAGCGACGAACGCGTGGACGAGTTGGTACGGAACGCCTATCACGTTCTGCTGACGCGCGCTCGCAGCGGCATAGTGGTCTACGCCGAGGACGCGGACACACGCAATGCGCTGCGCACACTGATCAGCGGCACCGTTGCGGACAATCCGCTCAGCAGGCCTCCGAAGCGCAAGCTGCCCCCGGCGGCCACCCCCCTGGCGAAGGACGTGGCCGAACAGCTCGCGATAGAGTTCGAGTAATCGTCATAGCGGCCCGCCGGGCTTCCGCTCCGCCGAGGCGGACACAGAGGACACGCCCCCACCCGCACGAGTTCTTTCGTGCTGCCTGGGAGCATCTGTTGCTGTTCCGCGCCTCCGCCGCCGCGGTCGCCGCCGAGTGTCTGTCCGGTTCTCTTTTCCTGCGTATGACCGAGCAGTTCGCATACCTCCATGGCTACAGGCCCAGCGTCGCTGAGGCGCAATCATGGGAACGCAGCATCCCCGTCCTGGCGGGCGCGCTCAACGACGCAGGGCTCGGGCAGGTGGAGATGATCCTGGAGTACGGCCTCCCCCTCACCAGCAAGCGCGCCGATGCAGTACTGGCCGGCGTCCATCCGGCGACCGGTCAGCCCTCTTACGTCGTGGTCGAGTTGAAGCAGTGGAGCAATGCCGCGCCCGTGGACGACGCTCCATCCCTCTGCCAGATCGAGGCGTATGGTCGGCCCGTACTGAATCCGGTCGATCAAGTACGGGGATATGTCAAGTACTTGACCTCGTTCAATGCCTCTCTGGCCGACCACCCGAATCGCATTTGCGGTGCGGCCTTCCTTCACAACGCCTCCCAGTTCGGCGTCGGAGGCCTGTTCGAAGCCGACCAGAACGAGGCCGGCCAGCTCTTCATCGGCGAGCGGCGCGGCGAATTCATGGAGTTCCTGCGCTCGAAGCTGAGCCCGGCATCCGGTGCGCAGGCTGCCGACGAGCTACTCAATGCGAAGGTCGGCCCTTCAAAGCAGCTGATGGCTGTGGCAGCTCAAGAGGTACGCGACCGGGAGCAGTTCACTCTGCTAGACGAGCAACAGATCGCCTATCGGACGGTCCTGGAGGCGGTACGACGCGCAAAAGGGTCGGACCACAAGGAGGTCGTCGTAGTGACCGGCGGTCCCGGGACGGGCAAGAGCGTCATCGCACTGTCGCTCCTCGGGGAGCTGTATCGCCGCGGGACCACAGCACTACATGCGACGGGTTCCAGTTCCTTCACCACCACCATGCGTAAAGTGGCGGGTGCCCGCAAGCCTCAAGTGCGGGATCTCTTCAAGTACTTCAACAGCTTCATGACCGCCGAACGCAACGGCCTTGATGTCCTCATCTGCGACGAGGCGCACCGAATGCGCGAGACCTCCGCCAATCGGTATACCCGGGCTGCCCACCGCACCGGCAAGGCTCAGATCGAGGAACTGATCGACGCCGCACGCGTCCCGGTGTTCCTACTGGACGAGCACCAGGTCGTCCGTCCCGGCGAGATGGGGACGGTCGCGGAGATCAGGGCTGCGGCTTCCGCGAAGAACCTGTCATGCCAGGTCGTACCGCTGGACACGCAGTTCCGCTGCGGTGGCAGCGATTCCTATCTGCGTTGGGTGGTACGGCTGTTGGGCCTTGAGGAGGGCGGGGTACTGCCGTGGGAACCTGACGACAGGATGCAACTCCTCATCGCGGACACTCCCTCCGAGATGGAGCAATTCCTCGACGACCGACGAGGCCTCGGATACAGCGCACGCATGTCAGCCGGCTACTGCTGGAAATGGACGAAGAAGGTCCCGCCGGGGCAGGCCCTACCTACCGACGTCATCGTCGGGGGCTGGCAGCGACCGTGGAATGTGGCCGGCGACCGGGGGATCGCCGGGGCGCCGCCGGCCGCTCTCTGGGCCACCGACCCAGCCGGCTTCGGACAGGTCGGTTGCGTCTACACCGCACAGGGCTTCGAGTACGACTGGAGTGGCGTCATCATCGGCCCCGACCTCGTGTGGCGAGGAGACCACTGGGTCACTGATCGCACGGCGTCCAAGGATCCGGCCTTCAAGAGATCGACCCCGGATACCGATGTCGACCGCCTGATCCGCAATACGTACAAGGTCCTCCTCACACGTGGCATGGTCGGCACAGTCATCTACTCGACGGACGCGGAGACGCGGGCGAAACTGCGGGAACTTGTCGGGGCAGTGGAACGCGCTTCCGTGACGAGGTGACGGCGGTGGGCAAGAGCGCGAACCAGCCCCGCAGGGGCATGGGGTCTGTGACGTCTACACCCCGTGCGCTCTCCATGCGAGCCAACTCCCGCCCTAGCCTCGTCGGCCATGAGCTGGAAGAAGATCTGGCCGTATTGGGGTCTGATAGCGCTCGTCCTCGCCATCGCCGGCTGGCTCACATCCGACATCGGCCCAGCCGGACTGACGGCGCTCTTTGCGCTGAGTTGCCTCTGGTTCCTGTTCCAGGCGCCGAATTCGTGCGGCGCCCAGACACGGAGAAGTGGCGAGAAGTGCCGTAACAACGCCCATGGCGCCTTACGAGGGTGCCATCTCGAACAGCACAAATGGCAACGCGCACGGAGCCTGTTCATTCGCCCAACCCTGCGCCGCGCAGGGGGCGAACTGTTCTCCAGTCCGACCACGGGCCTCGCCAGCCTGGGAGCACTTGTCACACTCGTCTGCACGTTGACCACAACGGCGTTGGCAGCGGTAGGCAAGGGCGGTTCCTGACTTCAGGCCCGGCCTTACCCCCTCCGCGCGATGCAATGAACGAACGACGCCGGCCGCCCGCACGGACGACTAAGGAGTGCAGCCGCGTCCGCTGGTCAACGGTTCGCCTGAGCCCGCATGGCCGATCACACCACGCCCTCCGCCCGCTCCCGCCGGCACACCACCCCATACACCCCCGCCCCCACCGCCGTCCCGATGAACCACGAATACGCCGCCACCGAGTCGAAGTACGGGACCAACGCCAGCACCACCGCCAGCGCCGCCGACGGGACGAACGCCGCCAGGGCCTTCGGGTTCACCCCGTGGCGGTAGTAGTAGCGGGAGCCCGGTCGTGCGTCGAAGAGGGCCTCCGTGTCCACCCGGCCCCGCTTCACCCAGAAGTAGTCGAGCATCAGGATGCCGAAGAGTGGGCCCAGGAACGCGCCGAGGCCGCCCAGGAAGTAGTTCACGACGTCCGGGTTCGAGTAGAGGTTCCATGGCGTGACCAGGAGGGCCAGTACCGTCGAGATCGCGCCGCCCACCTTGAACGTGATCTTCTGCGGCCAGACGTTCGCCAAGTCGTACGCCGGGGACACGAAGTTGGCGACGATGTTCACGCCCATCGTGGCGATCGCGAAGGTCAGGGCGCCGAAGACCAGGACCCACGTGTTGCCGATCCTCGCCACCAGCATCGCCGGGTCGGTGATCGCCTCGCCGAAGACCTCCACGCTGCCCGCCGTGACGACAACGGAAAGGACGACGAAGGCGGTTGAGTTGATCGGCAGGCCCCAGAAGTTGCCGCGCTTCACCGTCCGGTAGTCCGGAGCGAAGCGGGAGAAGTCGCAGAAGTTGAGCATCAGGGTGCCGTACGTCGCGAGGATCAGGCCGATCGCGCCGAACCACTGGCGGAACTGTTCGCCCGTGGAGACCGGGTGTGGGGTCGAGGTGAGGGAGATCGTCCAGCCGGCCTTCGCCCAGATCCAGATCGCAAGCGCGAGCATCACCACCCAGATCGCGGGGCCGCAGAAGTCCTGGAACTTGCGGACCGACTCCATGCCGCGCGTGATGATCAGGGACTGGACCAGCCAGAGGAGCAGGAAGGAGGCCCAGCCCAGGGCGTGCAGGCCGAGGAAGGAGTGGTGCGTCCATGGCTTCGTTTCCGGGAACGCCGCCAGGATCATGACGTTCACCGCCACCGACGCCAGGTACGTCTGGATTCCGTACCACATGATGGCGATCACGGCCCGGACGAGCGCCGGGATGTTCGCTCCCCAGACGCCGAAGCTGATCCGGCTGACGACCGGGAACGGGACGCCGTGGCGCTGGCCGATGCGGCCCATCGCGTTGCAGCCGATGTAGATCAGGACGAAGCCGATGAGCAGTGCGGTGAAGACCTGCCAGGCGTTGAGGCCGAGCACCAACAGGCCTGCGGCGAACGTGTAGTTGCCGAGGTTGTGGACGTCGGACATCCACAGGGCGAAGAGGTCGTAGACCTTCCATTTGCGCTCGCGGGCCGGCGCCAGGTCCTCGTTGGTCAGGCGCGGATCGGGCGGCACAGGGGTGAGGGACTGGGGACGCACTGGCTCGGCCACGGACATGGCGCTCCTCCGGCGAGAAGGTTTGGTATACCAATACCGCGCGATGGTCCCGCTGCCGACACCGCCCGGCAATGTCCGTGCGGTTACATCTCCGTAAATCCACCCCGCTTCCCCTGCCCCTCGGGGACATCGACGAAGATGGACCCATGACGACGGCAGGATCGGTGGAGCCCCTGGGCGCGGTGCGCGAGCGCGTGCTCGCGGCCCTGCGCGAGGACATCATCGGCGGGCACCGGCGGCCGGGCGACCGGCTCGTCGAGCGGGAGCTCGCCGAGCGCTTCGGGGTGTCCCGGGTCCCCGTCCGCGAGGCGATCCGGGCGCTGCTCGCCGAGGGCTTCGTGACGTACGAGACGCCCCGCAGGGCCGTCGTGCGCACCCTGACCCGCACCGATGTCACCGAACTGTACGAGCTGCGCGAGGCCTTGGAGGTCTACGCCGCCGGGCTCGCCGCCGAGCGGGCCACCCCGGACGACCTCAAGGAGCTGGAAGGGCTGCTCGAACGGGCCACGCGGGCCACGCGCGAGGGCGACGCCGAGACCAACACGGACGTCAACTCCCGTTTCCACGACCGGCTGTTGGAGATGGCGCGCAACGAGCTCATCGTGTCCGTGATGCAGCCCGTCAGCGGCCGGCTGCGCTGGCTCACCCGGCGCGCCGAGGAATGGGCCCAACAGCTCGTCGAACACCGGGAGTTGTACGAGGCGATGGCCGGCGGCGACGCCGAGCGGGCGCGGGCCGTCGCCCTCACCCACGTCCGCACCAATCACCGCTTCACCGTGCGCCATCTCTTCGGCGACGACGACCCGACCGCGTAACAGCAGGAGTACTCGAACCCGTGCCAGCCACCACCCTCATCGGCGCCGCCCGCACCCGCCCCTGCACCCTCGTCGTGTGCCGGGGCTGCTGCTGCGGCGACGCCCGCAAGTACCCCGGCTACGACCACGACTGGCAGCTGGAGCGCTGGCAGGCGGCCGCGCGGGCCTCGCAGGGGCGGTTCGCCGTGCGCGTCGTCGACTGCCTGGGGCCGTGCGACCAGGCGAACGTCGTCGTCCTCCAGCCCTCCGCCCAGGGCCGCGCCCGCGGCGGGAAGGCCACGTGGATCGGCTGGTCGATGGGCGACGACGCGACCGACGAGGTCCTGGCGTGGGCGGAGGCCGGCGGGCCCGGTCTCGCGCCCGCCCCGATCGCCCTGGAACTGCAGTTCATCGAGGCGCAGGGCGAGCGCGTCAGGCGGCGCCGCTCCCGCTGAGCCGATCGGGCCCACTGGACCGGCCGCCCGGCCCGCCGACCCTGTCCAGGGCCGCGACCAGTTCATCGGTGATGCCGGGCGCACCCGCGTTGTGCCCCGCTTCGTCCACGACGATCAGCTCGGCGTCCGGCCAGGCCTGCGCGAGCCGCCACGGGATGCCGAGCAGGTTGCCCAGGTCCACCTTCCCCTGGACGATCACCGCCGGAAGCCCCTTCAGCAGCGGCAGGTCGCGCAGCACCGTGTCGGGCCCGTCGAGGAAGTGGTTGCGGGAGAAGTAGTGCGTGACGGTGCGGGCGAAGCCGTACCGGAAGTCCGGGTCCTGGTAGCGGGGGACGGAGCGCGGCGGCTGCGAGACGCACGCCGTCTCCCAGTCGGTCCAGGCGAGCGCCGCCCGCTCGCGCACGGCCGGGTCGGGCGACTCCAGGAGCCGGTTGTACGCGGCCGCGAGATCGCCGTCCCGCTCGCCGGTGGGCAGCCCGTCGAGGAACGCGGCGAACGCCTCCGGGAACACCGTGCCGAGGCCCCGCGTCAACAAGTCGACTTCTTCCTGGCTGCCCGTCGCCAGGCCCGTCAGGACCAGTTCGGAGACGGCGTCCCGGTGCGTCTGCGCGTACCGCAGGGCCAGCACGGACCCGAAGGACACGCCCCACACCAGCCAGCGCTCGATACCGAGGTGGGCGCGGAGCAGCTCCAGGTCGGCGATCAGCTTCGGCAGCGTATTGACGCTCATGTCGGTGTCGTACGCGCTCGCCGGCGGCGTGGAACGCCCCGCGCCACGCTGGTCGAGCAGCACGATCCGGTAGCGCTCCGGGTCGAACAGCCGCCGGGTGAAGGGCGCGGCCCCGGAGCCGGGCCCGCCGTGCAGCACGACGGCGGGCTTGCCCCGCGGATTTCCGCAGGTCTCCCAGTGGATCCGGTTGCCGTCACCCACGTCCAACAGACCCTGGGCATACGGTTCGAGAGGCGCATACAGAGGCATCCGGCGAACCTACTCCCCGCCCGCCGCGCGCCGCCTCGGAGTCAATGGACCTTGATGCCGCGCATCCGCCCGTACGCATACACGCAACCGGCGAGTGCCAGGTCGGACAGGAGCATGAAGCCGATGGAGTACGAGTTCTGCGCGCTGTAGATCGCGCCCATGACCAGCGGCGGGACGAAGCCGCCGAGACCGCCGATCGCGCCGACGATGCCGGTGACCGAGCCGACCTGGGACGGTGGGGTGACCTGTGCGACCAGGGCGAAGACGCTGCCGCTCGCGGTGCCGAGGCCCGCCGCCATGACCAGCAGGTCCAACGTGCCACCGGGCGCCAGAGACGGGTCGAAGGCCTGCACGATGGCGAACAGCGCGACCACCCCGAGCGCGCAGGCGGTGACGATCGCCGCGTGGATCCGGTCGGAGAGCCAGCCGCCGATGGGCCGGAAGATCACGGTGACGAGGGCGAACCCGGCGGCCTTGGTACCGGCGTCGACGGGGTCGAGTTCGTACCAGGTCTTCAGGTACGTGGGCAGATAGGTGCCGTACGCGACGATGCCGCCGAAGCCGATCGCGTACAGCGCCGACAGCTCCCAGGTCACCCGCAGCTTCCCGGCATCGCCGAGGCGCTCGCCGAGCGAGGTGGTGGGGATGACGCGGTCGGGGCGGTCGCTGATGAGGAACCAGGCGACCACGACGTACGCGGCGAGCGCGATCGCGACGATGTAGAACGGCAGGTTCTCGCCGTGCTTGGCGATGCGCGGCGTGAAGTACCCGGACAGCGCCACACCGCCCATGCCCATGCCGAAGATGCCGACCGCGGCGCCGCGCTTGGCGGGCGGGAACCAGGAGTTCACCAGCGGCACCCCGATGGCGAACGTGGTGCCGCCGAGGCCCAGCAGGAAGCCGACGAGGACCATGGCGAGATACGAGTCCCTGGCCACGGTCACGAGCAGCACGGGGATGATCGTCGCCGCGGTGACCAGCGGGAACATCAACTTGGCGCCGAACTTGTCGGTCAGGGCGCCGACCGGGATCCGGCCCAGCGAGCCGACGATCACCGGCACGGCCACCAGGAAGGACTGCTCGAACGAGCTGAGCCCCAGGGACTCGCCGAAGGCGCTGCCGAGCGGGGCGATGAGATTCCATGCCCAGAACGTGAGCGCGAAGCCCACGGTCGCCACGATGAGGTTGCGGTAGGCCGCCGCGGGCGGCTTGGACGTCGTCTCCTGCGCTGTCTGTGCTGCCACACGGCCACGCTAGGAAGCGGGCGGGCCCCCAGCCTGCGGAGTTGGGCCGAACGGGTGGAGCCCGGCGGCGCGCGCCGCGTCCCGCAGTACGCCGCGCAGCATCTCCGGGGTGAGCCGGCCGGTGAAGGTGTTGCGCTGGCTCACGTGGAAGCAGCCGAAGAGTTCCAGTCCGTCCAGGTCGACGCGGGCGCCGTGGGCGAAAGTGGGGCGTGGGCGCGGCACCGTCCAGCCGGCCTCGGCGAACGCCGGCAGCGCGGCCTGCCAGCCGAACGCGCCGAGCACGACGACCGCGCGCAGGGTGGGCCGCAGCAGGTGCAGCTCCTGGACCAGCCAGGGGCGGCAGGTGTCGCGTTCGGCCGGCGTCGGCTTGTTGGCGGGAGGCGCGCAGTGCACGGGCGACGTGATGCGGACGCCGTGCAGGGTCAGCCCGTCGTCGGCGCTCACGGCGTCCGGCCGGGACGCGAGCCCGATGTCGTACAGGGCCCGGTAGAGGACGTCGCCGGACCGGTCCCCCGTGAACATCCGGCCCGTGCGGTTGGCGCCGTGCGCGGCGGGCGCGAGGCCGACGATCAGGAGCGGCGCGTCGTGCGGGCCGAAGCCGGGCACCGGGCGCCCCCAGTACGTCCAGTCGGCGAAGGCGGCCCGCTTGGTGCGCGCGATTCCTCCCCGCTGCCAGCTCTCCCGCCACTCGACGAGCCGCGGGCAGGCCCGGCAGCCGCTGATCCGCTCGTCGAGTTCACCGAGACCGTCCATGCACCCGACGATAGGGGCTACGTGAACGCGGCCCCCAACGCGACGAACACGCAGATCAGCACCAAAAGGATCACCAGCAGCGGCCACACGAACCGCAGGTACTTGTCGTAGCCGACCTTGGCGAGGGCCACGCCGCCGATGGTGACGGCGGTCGTCGGCACCCACAGGTTCATCCAGCCGCTGGCCGCCTGCCACGCGGTGACGACGACCGCACGCGAGACGTCCGCGAAGTCGGCGAGCGGCGCGAGGATCGGCATGGCGAGGGTGGCGTGCCCGGACGTGGACGGGATGAGGAAGGCGAGCGGCAGGTTCACGAGGAAGACGATGATGGCGAAGACGCCGGACGCGGTGCCCTTCACGACGCCCTCGATCGCGTGCAGCACCGTGTCCGTGATCTTCGAGTTGTTCATGATGACCGTGACGCCGCGAGCGAGCAGGATGACGAGCGCGGGCGAGACGAAGTCGGCGGCGCCCTGGACGATCGTCGAGCTGAGCTTCTGCTCCCCCATCCGCGCGACGATCCCCACGAGCACGGCCGCGACCAGGAACAGCGCCGCCAACTGCGGGAAAGACCAGTCGAGTTCGAAGCCGTACGGGATCGCTTCGGCGTCGCCGGTCAGGGCGCTCGCCCAGGGCACCACCGAGAAGATCATGAAGGCGAAGACCAGCGCCGTGGCGACCAGAACACCCATGTGCAGACCGGTCAGTTCGGGCACATCGGCCGCCTCGGTGGCCGTCTCGTCGAGGTCCCGGTCCCCCGGCAGAAAGCCCGAGACCGAGCGCGCCGGATCGCTCCGCACCCGCTTCGCGTAACGGATGACGTACGCGATGGTGACCCCGGTCAGCACGATCCACATCGCGAACCGCAGCGCGATGCCGTCGCCCAGTGAGATGTCGGCGGCCGAGGAGGCGACGCCGGTCGCGAACGGGTTGACCGTCGAGCACAGCACGCCGACGCCCGCTCCGAGGATGATCGCGCCGACCGCCGTCATCCGGTCGTAGCCGAGCGCGAGCATCAGCGGCACGATCAGGCCGTAGAAGCCGAGCGTCTCCTCGGCGAAGCCCTCGACCGTGCCGAGTACGGAGAAGACGGCCATGACGCCCGCGATGAGCAGCGCACCGCGCTCGCGCAGCCGGTGGGCGAGGCGGCCGATACCGCGGTCGAGGGCGCCGGTCGCGAAGACGACGGTGATGAACGCGCCGATCGCGAGCACGAACAGAAAAACGCCCGCACTGCCGTACAGATCACCGGAGTTGTCGGGCGAGACGAGGGCGGTCTTCGGGTCCTGGATGCCGTAAAGGCCGTTGACGGGGGCGAGGAACAGGTCGTTGAGGCGGTCGACGAAGGACTGCCCGGAGTCGACGCGCTGATACGTGCCCTCGACGGGCGCGCCCTCACCGTTCCTGTCGTACTCCCCCGACGGGATCAGGAACGCGAGCAGCCAGATCGCGATCGTGACGACGGCGAGCACGGTGAGGGCGCTGGGGAAGGTGAACTTCCTCTTGGCCGGGGGCTGTTCGGGGGCCTCGGTGGTGTTCGCGGTGCTCATGAGCGGCTCCGGAAGTCGGCCGCGTACTCCCGCACGAACGCGCACATCGCGACGACCGTGGCGTGCAGTTCGGAGAACAGGACGCGTTCGTTGGGGGCGTGCAGGTTGCAGAGGTTGTCCTGCGCGCCGAAGAGCAGCACCTCGGCGCCCGGCGCGGCCTGCGCGAGGCCGTTGACCAGCGGGATGGAGCCGCCGGTCGCGACGTACGAGGCGTCGGTGCCCCACGCCTCCTTGAGCGCGGCGCGGGCGGCGCGGTAGGCGGGGCCACCGGTGTCCGCCTCGTATCCGGGCCCGGTGTCACCGGGCGTGACGGTGAGCGCGACGCCGAAGGGCTTGAGCGATCGCAGGTGCCGTACGAGGAGGTCCTGGGCCTCGCGCGGGTCCTGCTGGGGGTGGAAGCGCAGGTTCAGCTTGGCGCGGGCGTGCGGGACGACGGCCGACGCGGCGCCCGCCACGCTCGGTGCGTCGAGGCCGATGACGGTGATCGCGGGACCGCTCCAGAGGCGCTCGCCGAGGGTGCCGCTGCCGAGCAGCGGGAGGCCCTCCGCGACGCCGGCGAGCTCCCGGAACTCCTCGTCGGTGTAGCCGGCGCCGGTCCACCGGTCGCGGCGCAGCCCCTCGACGGCGACGTCCCCGTGCACGTCGTGCAGCGTGGACAGGGCCTTGAGGAGGACGAGCAGGGCGTCGGGGGCCGCGCCGCCGAACTCGCCGCTGTGGCGGGCCTCTTCGAGCGTGCGGACCTCGACGGTGACTTCCGCGGCGCCGCGCAGGCCGGTGGTGAGGGTCGGGGTGCCGGGCCGGAGATTGCCGAGATCGGCGATGACCATGGCGTCACAGGCGAACCGCTCGGGGTCGGTCGGCGGATAGCCGTCGAAGGGGCTGCCGTACTCCTCCTGCCCCTCGAACACGATCTTGACGCCGACGGGCGGGCGGCCGCCAAAAGCCCGCAGCATGCCCAGGTGCGCGATGACATTCGACTTGTCATCCGCGATACCACGGGCCCGCAGCCCGCCCTCGATCTCGGTCGGCTCGAAGGGCGGCGACTTCCACAGGCTCTCGTCGCCGGGCGGCTGCACGTCGTAGTGGGAGTAGAGCAGGACGGTCGGGGCGTCGGGCGTGGGCGGCGGGATCTCGCCGAAGATCACCGGCGCGGTGTCGGGCAGGTCGAGGGTCTCGATGCGCTCCACGCCCGCGTCCCGCAGCAGCCCGACGAGCAGGTCGTGTGCCTCGCGCACCGGCTCCTCCGGGTAGCCGGGGAAAGCAATGGACGGGATGGCGGCCAGCCGCTCCAGGTCGGACCGCAGCCCGTCCATCAGTCGGTCGACCGCGGCCCGTGGGTCGCCGGTCGGGTCGATGGCATCCGTGCCGTCCATGTCTCGTGTGCCCCTCGCTGTCGATTACGCGCTTTTCGCCCGGATTATCCGGGCTGAGCGGGGGCGGTTCGGCCGGGGCTCGCCGAGGGGTCGCGACAACGGGTTCGGGGCGGAGCACAGGCGGGGCTATCGTCGGACGCATGGCATCGCAGACACCGGGGACACCACAGGCGCCGGACGGGTCGGGCGGCGGCGGAAGCGTGCGGGTCGACAGCTGGATCTGGGCGGTACGCCTGGTCAAGACCCGCTCGGCGGGCGCCGCGGCCTGCAAGGGCGGACACGTCAAGGTCAACGGGACGAGCGTCAAGCCCGCCTACGCGCTGCGCATCGGCGACGAGGTGCGGGTGCGGCGGCCCGGCGAGCGCGAGCGCCTGGTGAAGGTCACGCGTCTGATCCGCAAGCGGGTCGGGGCGCCGGTCGCCGCCGAGGCCTACGTCGACAACTCCCCGCCGCCGCCCCCGCGCGAGGCGATCGCCCCGGTCCCCATCCGCGACCGCGGCACGGGCCGCCCGACGAAGCGCGACCGCCGGGAACTGGAACGCCTGCGCGACATCTTCGGCCAGGGGCAGGGGCCCAACTAGGCCTCCGCCTCAGGCACTTGAGCCACTTCACGCCCCCCCGGCGGCGATTGAGCCATATCAAGCCCCGCAGGGGCCGTCACGCCGGGACGGCCCGCACCCACGCCCCGTCCTCCGTCAGCACCCGGTCAACCTTCAAGTCGGCCCGCCCCAAGGCCTGTTCGAACTCCTCCGGGGTCAACGGACGGGCCCGATACGTCTGCGTCCACACCGCATCCGGGAACACGTACTCGACCTTCACCGACCTCACCCCGTCACCGACCGGCTCCGAGTAGAGCTTGCGGATCGTGAACCCGCCACCGGGCCCGGTCACCTCACGCGGCAGCCCCTCGTGCGCCCCCGGCCGCTCGCGCTGGATCAACACGCAGCCGTCGTCCGCCACATGGCGCCGACAGGCGGCCAGCATCCCCGCCCGCACGTCCGCGTCCCCGGTGTGGACGAGGATGGACCCGAGCAGCACCGCGTCGAACGTCTCACCGAGGTCGAGTCTCTCGATGGCGCTACGCACGGTACGCGCACCCCGGACCCGCTCCAGCATCTGAGGCGACTCGTCCACCGCCGTCACCCGAAACCCCCGCTCGACGAGCGGATGCGTCACGCGGCCGACCCCGCAGCCGAGTTCCAGCAGGGTCGCTCCGGCGGGCACGGCGTCCGCGACGACATCCGGCTCGTCCTCGACCGCGAGCCGCGAGTACAGCTCCACGGCACAGCCGTCCGGCGTGATCGCGCCCGGCCCCGTGCCCTCGTATCCCGTACGCATCTCAAGACCCATGCAGGCCCAACGAACCGCCCGCGGGCCCCGTTCCCGCCCTACGCCGCTTCACCCGTGAGTGGCATGCTGGGAGGTGCCGCACCCCGAGGGGATGGTGACCATGCGCCCGACGCCCCCGCCGCACTTCGTCCGCACCGGTGACGAGCCGGTCACGGCCCGCAGCCCGCTGCGCCTGCGGCTCGGCCTGGCACTGTTCGGGCTGGTGTGGACCGTCTTCGGCACCGTCGCGTTCCTGCTCGCGCACCGTCCGTGGTGGGCGCTGGCCTGCGGAATCCTGTGGCTGATCACGACGGTCGACCTGTTCATGATCCTTCGGCACATCCGCCAGGGCCCGCACTACCAGCCGGGCCGGGACGTTCCGCCGTACCACAAGCCCCGGTAGCGGACCTCAGTCGTCGAAGCGGGCCGCCGCCAGGTAGTCCGGCTGCGGGTCGAGCGCGGCGGCGAGGCGGAAGTGCCGCCGGGCCTGCTGCGGGCGCGACCACCGCTCGTACGTCCTGGCAAGCGCGAAGTGCGCGAACGCGTTGTCCGGCTCGCGCTCCAGGACGATCGTGAACTCCAGCTCGGCCGCCCGCAGTTGCGCGGCGGCGAAGAACGCGCGGGCCCGCAGCAGCCGGGCCGCCGTGTGCTCCGGGTAGACGGCGAGCACGTCGTCCAGGAGCTTCACCGCTCCGCGCGGATCGCGCGCGGCCAAGAGCTGCTCGGCGGCGCGATAGTCGATGACGTGCGTCTCCGGGGTGGCATCGGGCACGACGAACCTCCTCCTGGTGTCGACAAGGTCAACACCATGGACCGTAGGGGCTATTCCTGCCCGCGGCCCCCACGGAGAACACGTGCACGGACCACGGGCCCGAACACGCGGTGCGATCAGCGCGAGCGGCTCAGTGACACGGTGAGCACCATGCCCACGAGCACGAGCAGGGCTCCGGCGATCATGAAGGCACGGTCCACGCCGGGCCGTTCGCCCCCGAGCAGCACGGTCTCGCGCGGGTCCTCGGTGTCGTACGCGACGCTGACGACCCCGCCGGCGGGCAGCGGCCGCCGTTTGCTGGGCGGCACCGGGGAGACGACCTCGACGACCCGCCCGTCGCCCGTCTCGAACTGGAGCAGCGGCCGCTCCGACCCCGGCTGCGGCGGTTTGACGAGGGCCTGCGCGATGTTCCCCGCGTCCCGCACGCGACGGCTGCGCTGAAGTCCGTAGGCGCCCGCGACCAGCGCCACCAGGCCGCCGAGCGCGGTGCAGGCGGCGAGGACGATCACGCGGTCGCGGCACGCGCCCGGCGCGCCAGCTCCGCCCAGACCTCGTCGACCCGCGCCCTCAACCGCTCCAGCGGTACGTCGTTGTCGATCACGATGTCGGCGAGCTCCAGCCGCTTCTCGCGGGTGGCCTGCGCGGACATCCGGGCCCGCGCGTCCTCCTCGCTCATGCCGCGCAGCCGGGTGAGGCGGTCGAGCTGGGTCCCGGCGCTCGCGTCGACGACGATCACCAGGTCGTAGAGCGGGGCAAGACCGTTCTCGGTGAGCAGTGGCACGTCGTGGACGACGACGGAGTCGGGGCCCGCAGTGGCCTCCAGCTCGGCGGAGCGGGTGCCGACCAGCGGGTGCACGATCTTGTTGAGCGTGGCCAGCTTGTCGGAGTCCGCGAACACGACCGAGCCGAGCTTCGGCCGGTCCAGGCTCCCGTCCGCGGCGAGCACCCCGGTGCCGAACGCCTCGACGACGGCCGCGAGCCCCTCGGTCCCGGGCTCGACCACCTCCCGCGCGATCTTGTCGGCGTCGATCAGCACGGCCCCCCGCTCCACGAGCAGCCGTGACACCTCACTCTTGCCGGCACCGATTCCGCCGGTCAGCCCCACCTTCAACATAAGCGGAAGCTTAGGGCCTGTGATCAGGCGTCGCCCTCGCGTTCCGCCAGGAACTTCTCGAACTCCTGGCCGATCTCGTCCGCCGACGGGATGTCCATCGGCTCCGCCAGCATGTTGCCCCGCTGGTCCGCTCCCGCGGACGCGTCGTACTGGTGCTCAAGGCCCTGGACCAGGGAGACCAGCTCCTCGTCGCCCTCCTGCACCTGCCGGTCGATCTCCGTCTGCGTACGGTGCGCGTCCGTGCGCAGCCCGTGCGCGACGCCCGGCAGCACCATGCCGGTCGCCGCCGTGATCGCCTCCAGGACGGTCAGCGCGGCGTCCGGGTACGCGGAGCGGGCGATGTAGTGCGGGACGTGCGCGGCGACGCCGAGGACGTCGTGCCCGGCCTCCATGAGGCGGTACTCGACGAGGGCCGCGGCGCTGCCCGGCACCTGCGCCTCCTCGAAGGGGCTGGCGTGCCCCGGCACCAGGTCGGTGCGGTTGCCGTGCGGGGTGAGGCCGACGGGGCGGGTGTGCGGGACGCCCATCGGGATCCCGTGGAAGTTCACCGCGAGGCGCACCCCGAGCCGCTCCGCGATCTGCCGCACGGCGGCCGCGAAACGCTCCCACTCGACGTCCGGCTCGGGCCCGGCGAGCAGCAGGAACGGCGCACCCGTCGCATCCTGCACGAGCCGCACCTCCAGCACCGGCTCCTCGTACTCGGTCCACCGGTCGCGGCGGAACGTGAGCAGCGGGCGGCGGGCCCGGTAGTCCACGAGCCGGTCGTGGTCGAAGCGGGCCACCACCTGGTGCGGCAGCGAGTCGATGAGCCGCTCGACGATCTGGTCGCCGGTCTCACCGGCGTCGATGTATCCGTCGAAGTGGTAGAGCATGACCAACCCGGCCGACTCCTGGGCAAGCGCCATGTCCACGGCGGCGAGCCCCTTCGGCTCCCATGAATACAGTTCCTGCGGATCAAGCACAGTGACCGCTCCTCCTCGTGTTCCACCACAAGAACGCACGGAACGGGTGCGGGCATTCCCGCCCGCACCCATTCTCAGCAGCCTCTTACGAACATAAGCAGCGCGTCAGTTGGCCATCACGCGCGCGTGCAGCTTGCCGACCGCCCGCCGCGCCGAGGTGAACGCCCCGTGCTGCCAGGCGTCCGTGTAGCTGAGCCAGTCGCCGGCGAAGTAGACGCGGCCCGTCGGCTCGTTGAGCGGCTTGTAGCGGGGGTCGTCGGGCCCGCCGGGGGTGTCGTGCCAGGCGGCCTCCAGGTGCGGGGTCTGCCGCCAGTGGTGCGAGAACGAGGTCGCCAGCTCGGTCCGGTACTTCTCGCCGTAGATCTTCACGCCCTGCGCGACGGCCCGCGCCTCGCGCGCCGCGGGGCTGAGCTTCGCGTACTTGTCGGCATCCGCGTCGTAGTTGTAGTAGCCGATCATGAGGCCGCGCTCGCCGTGGAACCCGTACGACGGGTGCCAGATGTGGCTGAGGTCCATATCGGTCTCGGTGATGCCGCCGTAGATCCGGTGGTCGGTCTCCCACCAGCGGCTCCGGTACTCCAGGCCGATCTTCCCCGCGGACTGCGGTGTGATGGCCTGCAGGGCGCTCTGCACGCCGGAGCCGAGGTTGTGCGGGATCTTGGCGAGGATGTTGGGCGGCAGCGCGCCCACGCAGTAGTCCGCCTCGACGACCCGGGTCCGCCCGCCCTGCGTATACGTGACGGAGACTCCGTCCCCCTTGTCCGTGATCTTCCCGACGACGGCCCCGGTCCGTATCCGCTCCGCGCCGATCGCCTTCGTCAGCGCCTTCGGTATCTGATCCATCCCGCCGACCGGCTGGAACATCAACATGGCCTGGTCGAAGCCGAATTCGAAGGAGAAGTAGCGCCCGACCCCACTGGCGAACACCTCGGACGCGGACGGCACGTCCCCGAGCACCGTGCCCGGCGCCCCGGTCGCGGCCGGCACCGCGGAGTACCCGCGCCGATCACTGCCCTCGTAGCTGAGCTTGTCCCCCAGCGACCCGAAGTCCTTCAGGAACTCCACGAGCCGATCCTGGTCGGCGGCGGTCAGCTCCTTGTCCAGGGCTCCCTTGTCGGAGGCCTTCGCGAGCAGCTCACTCACATACCCGTAGACGTCGGCCTTGGCGGTCCGGTACCGCACGGGCTTCGTCATCCCTGCGCCCTCGTTGAAGAGATACGCGTCAGCATTCGTATTGGTGAACACCTCGATGGGCACGCCGAGTTCACGACAGTAATCCAGGGTGACCATCCACTGCGGAAGTCTCGCCGGCCCCGCGTTCATGTACTGCCCGTCGCTGAACCGGGCGGTCTGCTTGTTCCCGTACGTGTCGACGGTCGAATCGCCGCCTCGCACCGTGAAGTTGCGCCCACCGGTCCGGCCCCTGGCCTCCAGGACCGTGCAGTCGTAGCCGGCCTTGCCCAGCTCGTACGCGGTGGCGAGCCCGGCGATGCCGCCACCCACGATCACGACCTTCGCGGCGCCGCGACCGCTCAGCGAGAAGTCCCCCGACCGCGGCGCCCGATAAGGCAGTTCACGCTGCGCCGCCTGCGCGGTGGGCGCGAGCCCGAGCGCCCCCATGGTGGCGAACATGGCCCCGGCTCCCCCACTGACCCCCACACTCCGCAAAAACGCCCGCCGACTACTGCCACCAACGTTTGCCTGTGCTGCTGCCATGACCCCGGCTCCCCTCAGATCGCACTCGACCTCAACGACCCGGGGATCGTGCCAACGCCTTGTTACACCCCACCCCCACTTGGTGTATCCCCCACGTTTCCCTTGGGGCGGGTACTTAAGGGGCGCGGGGAACTGCGCGCGCAACCACGCCTGACGTCACACAGCCAACGACCCACCCCAATGTGGCCCAGGGCAAAAAAACAACGGTGGGGCCCGCACCCAAAGGTGCGAGCCCCACCGCTAACTACCTGCTAGCGCAGAGCGTTTCAGCTCTGGCCCCCCGCCAGCTTCTCGCGAAGCGCGGCAAGCGCCTCGTCCGAGGCGAGCGCGCCGGAGTTGTCGGCCGTCTCCGAGGAGTACGAACCGCCGCCGCCACCGCTGCCACCGGAGGCGGCCGGAGCCGCACCACCGGCGGGAGCCGCGGCACCCTCGGCCTCGGCCTGAGCGTCGGCCTCGCGGGACTTGATGACCTGAGCCTGGTGCTGCTCGAAGCGCTGCTGCGCCTCGGCGTACTGGGTCTCCCAGGCCTCGCGCTGGGTGTCGAAGCCCTCGAGCCAGTCGTTGGTCTCGGGGTCGAAGCCCTCGGGGTAGATGTAGTTGCCCTGGTCGTCGTAGGACGCGGCCATGCCGTACAGGGTCGGGTCGAACTCGACGGCCGACGGGTCGGCGCCGAAGGCCTCGTTGGCCTGCTTCAGCGAGAGGCTGATGCGGCGACGCTCGAGGTCGATGTCGATGACCTTGACGAAGATCTCGTCGTTGACCTGGACGACCTGCTCCGGGATCTCCACGTGGCGCTCGGCCAGCTCGGAGATGTGGACCAGACCCTCGATGCCCTCGTCGACGCGGACGAACGCACCGAACGGAACCAGCTTCGTGACCTTGCCGGGAACGACCTGGCCGATCTGGTGCGTACGGGCGAACTGCTGCCACGGGTCTTCCTGCGTCGCCTTCAGCGACAGGGAGACACGCTCGCGGTCCATGTCGACGTCGAGAACCTCGACGGTGACTTCCTGGCCGACCTCGACAACCTCGGACGGGTGGTCGATGTGCTTCCAGGAGAGCTCGGAGACGTGGACGAGACCGTCGACGCCACCCAGGTCCACGAAGGCACCGAAGTTGACGATCGAGGAAACGACGCCGGAGCGGACCTGACCCTTCTGCAGGGTGGTGAGGAACGTCTGGCGGACCTCGGACTGGGTCTGCTCGAGCCAGGCACGGCGGGACAGGACCACGTTGTTGCGGTTCTTGTCCAGCTCGATGATCTTCGCCTCGAGCTCCTTGCCCACGTAAGGCTGAAGGTCGCGAACGCGGCGCATCTCGACGAGGGAGGCCGGCAGGAAGCCACGGAGGCCGATGTCGAGGATGAGACCACCCTTGACGACCTCGATGACGGTACCGGTGACGATCCCGTCCTCTTCCTTGATCTTCTCGATCGTGCCCCAGGCACGCTCGTACTGAGCGCGCTTCTTGGACAGGATCAGACGGCCTTCCTTGTCCTCCTTCTGGAGAACCAGGGCCTCGATCTCGTCGCCGACGGCCACGACCTCGTTCGGGTCGACGTCGTGCTTGATCGAGAGCTCTCGGCTCGGGATGACACCTTCGGTCTTGTAACCGATGTCGAGGAGAACCTCGTCCCGGTCAACCTTGACGATGACGCCGTCGACGATGTCGCCATCGTTGAAGTACTTGATCGTCTCGTCGATGGCGGCGAGGAAAGCTTCCTCGTTACCGATGTCGTTGACCGCAACCTGCGGGGTGGTGGCGGTGGTCTCGGTGCTGCTCGTCATGTGGGAAAGGGCTCCGGCGGACATTGAAAGTCGGTGGGTACTGCTACGCCGGGAGCCCGTTTCGCTCTGAAGAAGCCGGACAGCCTTGGAAGCGCCGAATCCGAACTTCCCGAAGGAACCGGTGGCGCCTCGATCAACCGAGGGGACATGCAACAGATGCGAGCACAGCCTGCTATGTCCGAGGTGCGCAGGCCCGCAGCGCAACTTGTAGCATACGGGGGCAGCCCGACAGGGTCAATGCGCGAAGGCGCACACCCGGGGCGGATCGCCGCATACCCGGCAGAAAAGCCGTCACGCGAGGCCACTCACACCGCAAGGCCCGCACATTATTACGAGGGAGCCGATCATCCAAGAGTCCGGACCTATGGAAGCGCACGACTCCCCCTCTACGGTCGACGACGAGTCGACGGCGACCCGGCGGGACGCGGACACCGCGGAGAGCTCGCGGGCCAACCGCGGCTGGTGGGACAGGAACGCGGACGACTACCAGGTGGAGCACGGCACGTTCCTCGGCGACGACCGTTTCGTGTGGTGCCCCGAGGGGCTCGACGAGATGGAGGCCGAGCTGCTCGGTCCGCTCGACGACCTCGCGGGCAAGGACGTCCTGGAGATCGGGGCGGGCGCCGCGCAGTGCTCGCGCTGGCTGCTCGCCCAGGGCGCGCGCCCCGTCGCCCTCGACCTCTCGCACCGGCAGCTCCAGCACGCGCTGCGCATCGACGGCGGCAAGGTGCCGCTCGTGGAGGCGGACGCCGGGGTGCTCCCCTTCAAGGACGGCTCCTTCGACCTGGCCTGCTCCGCGTACGGGGCGCTCCCCTTCATCGCGGACCAGGTGCAGGTGCTGCGCGAGGTGCACCGCGTGCTGCGGCCCGGCGGTCGGTTCGTCTTCTCCGTCACGCACCCGATCCGCTGGGCGTTCCCCGACGAGCCGGGCCCCGAGGGCCTGTCCGTCTCCGCCTCGTACTTCGACCGCACTCCTTATGTGGAGCAGGACGAGGAGGGGCGGGCCGTGTACGTCGAGCACCACCGGACCGTCGGGGACCGGGTGCGGGACGTGGTGGCGGGCGGCTTCCGGCTCGTCGACCTCGTGGAGCCGGAGTGGCCCGAGTGGAACACGCAGGAGTGGGGCGGCTGGTCGCCGCTGCGTGGGAACCTGATCCCGGGTACGTCGATCTTCGTGTGCGAGCGAGACTGACCGTGTGATCCGTTACGACACCCTGCAAGCCCTCCCCGTACGTTCCGCGCTGCCCGCTCTGGCCTCCGCGCTCGACGCGGACGGCGTCGCGGTGCTCGTGGCGCCGCCCGGCACCGGTAAGACGACGCTCGTACCGCTGGTGCTGGCCGGGCTGCTCGACGAGGACGCTCCCGTACGCCGTGTGGTGGTTGCCGAGCCGCGGCGGATCGCGGCGCGGGCCGCGGCGCGTCGGATGGCGTGGCTGCTCGGCGAGAAGGTCGGGGAGCGGGTCGGGTACACGGTGCGCGGCGAGCGCGTCGTCGGGCCGCGCACCCGCGTCGAGGTGGTCAAGACGGGGGTGCTGCTGCAACGGCTGCAGCGGGACCAGGAGCTCCGCGGCGTCGACGCCATGATGCTCGACGAGGTGCACGAGCGGCACCTGGACGCGGACACCGTGGCCGCCTTCCTGTGGGACGTACGCGAGGCGCTGCGGCCGGAGCTGAAGCTGGTCGCGGCGTCCGCGACCACGGACGCCGAGGGGTGGGCATCGCTCCTCGGGGGTGCTCCGGTCGTCGAGGCCGAGGGCGTCTCGTACCCGGTGGACGTGGTGTGGGCGCCGCCCGCGCGTCCGGTGCGGCCGCCGCACGGGATGCGGGTGGATCCGGCGCTGCTCACGCATGTGGCGTCCGTGGTGCGGCGTGCGCTCGCCGAGCGGGACGGGGACGTGCTGTGTTTCCTGCCGGGCGTCGGGGAGATCGCGCGGGTGGCCGGGCAGTTGGGCGCCTTGGGCGAGGTGGACGTGCTGCAGGTGCACGGGCGGGCGCCGGCCGCCGTGCAGGACGCGGTGCTGTCGGCGGGTGCGCGGCGGCGGGTCGTGCTGGCCACGGCCGTCGCCGAGTCGTCGTTGACCGTGCCGGGGGTGCGGGTCGTCGTGGACGCGGGGCTCGCGCGGGAGCCGCGGGTGGACCACGCGCGCGGGTTGAGCGCGCTGACGACCGTACGGGCTTCCAGGGCGGCCGGGACGCAGCGGGCGGGGCGGGCCGGGCGTGAGGCGCCGGGTGTGGTGTACCGGTGCTGGGACGAGGCGGAGGACGGCCGTCTTCCGCGCTTCCCCTCCCCCGAGATCAAGGTGGCGGACCTGACGGCGTTCGCGCTCCAAGTGGCGTGCTGGGGCGACCCGGACGCGTCGGGGCTCGCGCTGCTCGACGCTCCTCCCGGCGGGGCGATGGCGGCGGCCCGGTCCGTGCTGTCCGCCGTTGGCGCGGTGGACGACGGGCGCGCCACGGAACGGGGGGCGCGGCTGGCACGGCTCGGGCTGCACCCTCGGCTGGGGCGGGCCCTGGTGGACGCGGCTCCCGTGGTGGGCGCGCAGCGGGCGGCGGAGGTCGTGGCGTTGTTGAGCGAGGAGCCGCCGCGGGAGTACGGGGACGATCTCGGCGGGGCGTTGCGTGCCGCTCGGCGAGGGCGTGACGCGTATGCCGGGCGGTGGGCGCGTGAGGTTCGGCGGCTGACGCGCCTGGCGCAGGACGGGACGACCGCACCGGCCACCCGTGACACCGAACCGGACGATCACGTCGCCGGGACCGTCGCCGCGCTCGCGTTTCCCGAGCGGGTCGCCCGGCGCGTCGGAGGGTCGCTGCTCATGGTTTCCGGGACCCGCGCCGACGTTCCCGACGGCTCCGCGCTGCGGGACGCCGAGTGGGTGGCCGTCGCCGTCGCCGACCGGCCCGTGGGGGCCGGGCACGCGCGCGTGCGGCTCGGCGCGGCCGTGGACGAGGAGGTCGCCCGATGGGCCGCCGCGCCGCTGCTTCAGGAGGGCGACGAAGTGGCGTGGGCGGGCGGCGAGTTGGTGGCCCGGCACGTCACCCGGCTCGGCGCCGTCGAACTCGCCGTACGCCCCCTCAAGAACCCCGCCCCCGGCCTCGTACGGGACGCTCTGCTCGAAGGGTTGCGGCGGGAGGGGCTCGGGCTGCTGCGGTGGAGCAGGGACGCCGTGGCGCTGCGGGAGCGGCTGGCGTTTCTGCGGCGGCACGTCGGGGAGCCCTGGCCGGACGTGAGCGACGATGCGCTCCACGCGCGCGTGGACGAGTGGCTGGAGCCGGAGTTGAGCGCGGCGCGGCGCCGGGCGGACCTCGGGCGGATCGACGCCGGGGAGGCGCTGCGGCGGCTGCTGCCGTGGGCGGGCGGCCAGGCGGCGCGCCTGGACGAGCTGGCACCGGAGCGCCTCGAGGTGCCGAGCGGCTCGCGGGTGCGGCTCGACTACTCCGATCCCGAACAGCCGGTACTGGCCGTGAAGTTGCAGGAGATGTTCGGGCTGCGCGAGACGCCGCGGGTGGCCGGGGTCCCCGTGCTCGTACACCTGTTGTCGCCGGCCGGGCGGCCCGCGGCCGTCACCGCGGACCTCGCCTCGTTCTGGGGTGACGGCTACCGCTCCGTACGGGCCGATCTGCGCGGCCGCTACCCCAAGCACCCGTGGCCCGAGGACCCGGCGGCGGCCGAGCCCACGCGGCACACGAACGCCCGCCTCAGACGCTGACCGGGTCCGGCTCCGGCTCGGCCACCGGCGTCTCCTCCGGCTCGCCGGGGCGCCGGCTGCGCGCCTCCAGCCACAGCGACAGCGCGAGCAGCACCACGCCGAGGGCGAGGAAGCCCCACGGCAGGTAGGACGTCAGCAGGAGGACCAGGACGCGCTGGGACTTGACCAGGTCGACCGTCGACTCGATGAAGTCGGGGCGCATCTTCACGTCGCCGGCGAAGGCGGTGACCTTCTTGTCGGGGTCGCCGGCGAGCAGGGTGCCGCCGCGCATCTGCTCCTTGTGCTGCTCCTCGCCGTAGACGGGGGCGCCGGTGGTCGGGTCGACCAGGAAGGTGCGGACGGTCGAGTACCACATCTGCGTGCCGGTCTTGGCGACGGACTCCGGAGTGATGCCCTTCACGGGCAGCTTCTTGGGGAAGGGAACCTTCGTCCAGGGGATGGTCTGCTCGAAGCGGTAGATCTCCAGGCCGTGGAAGTTCTCGGTGCCCTTGTAGTGGATGGGGCGGGTGACGCGGGCGCGCGCGTCGAAGTACTCGTAGTCGCGCGGCTCCGTCAGGAAGGGCCACTTGAACTCGATGCCCTCGCGCTTGACGGGGTCGCCGTCGACCGATTCGCCCTTGGCGTGCACGGGCGCGGAGCTGTGGGCGTCGAAGATGTACCGCTCGGGGATCTCGGTGACCATCTTGCCGTCGGGTCCCACGCCGTAGGTCAGGCCGTCCCAGACGACGACATCGCGCCCGGCGGTCTCCTCCACCTTGTTCGAGGCCTCCACGTTGCCCTTGAGGGTCTGCACGATGCTGAGCTTGGGGACCTTCTTCTCCTTCATGGTCCCGTAGTCGATCAGAGTCGCGTTCTTCGCCTCCAGGACCATGGTCTGGTACTGGCTCGGCGGGATCTTCGCGAGGCGCGGGAACGCGTACCAGCGCATCAGCGGGGACATCGCCGTGAAGAACACGGCGAAGGCGAGCAGGATCAGGCTGGCCTTGCGGCGCATCGCGGCGGCCCTCCTCAGCTACGGGTGTTTGGGCACGGAGTGCAGCAGCGGTTTCGGGGATGTCTCGCCCGGCGGGGCACCGACCGCGGTCATGGTGAGGACCAGGGCGAGCGCCGCGGCGAGACCGATCGCCGCGGCGACGAGTGCGCGCATGTCCGACCTCCCTGCAGCCTTGCGGCACACGGAATCTGATGAGGCGTCAGGCCTCTGGGTCGGTGCACCGTAGCAACGCGGAGCGGGAATGAGAACACGTTGTACGAGACGTAGTTGAGCCCCCGACCATGTGCGGTCAGGGGCTCAACTCGGGGCCGTGCGGCAGGTGTTACGAGGACGCGGCCGCGGTCACCTTCAGCTCGACGTCCACCGTCGCGCCGCCCGTCGTGGTGACGCGCAGCAGGAACGTGCCGGTCGTGTCGTCCGCGTACAGCTTCGGCAGCGTGAAGTGCCCGTCGGCGCCGGCCTTCAGGCCCTTGAGGCTGCGGATCGTCTTGCCGTCCGCGTCCTTGAAGTAGGGGCCCTTGTCCGCCTCGGTCGCGTCGTCCTTGGACGTGATGAGGGTCGCTGTCGCGGCGACGCCGTCGGCCGCTGCGCCCTTGTACGTGGCCTTCAGCTCGACGGCCTTGTCGAAGGTGCCGCCCGCCTCGCAGGTCAGCGCGTCGGCGCCGACCCGCTCCAGCTTGTCGGCGCGCGCGGTGACCGTCGCCGTGTGGTCGGGTCCTGTCACACTGCGGCCGACGACGGTGGTGCTGACCTTGAACTGGCCGGTCTTCTTCCCCGCCTTGAGCGCCGGCGCGGTGGCCACGCCCGAGCTGTTCGTGGTGACGGTGGCGCTGGTGGCGCCGCCGGAGAACGTGGCGTCCGTGGCGCCGACGATCGTGAAGCGGATCTTCGCGGAGCCGACGGCGGAGCCCGCCGCGTTCTTCGCCTTCACCTTGACCCGCGCGCTGAAGGAGTCGTCCTGCAAGGCGGTGAGGGTGCCGGTGCCCGCGTCGGCGAGCTTGGTGACGGAGGCGGTGGGGCTGGTGGTGGGCGGCGGGGTGGTCTCGCCGGGGCTCGTCGAACCGCCACCGCCGGTGTTCCCGCCGGGGGTGGTCGAACCGCCGCCACCGGGGGCCGTCGAGCCGCCGCCGGCCGGAGGCTTGGACGGGGCCTTCGTGGTCGGCGAGTGCGACGGGCGGTCGGAGTTCCGGTGGGAGGGGCTCGGCGACGGGCTCGCGCCGCTCGTGCCGCCGCCGCTCGGGTGCTTGGGCAGCACGCCGGTGCCGTCGGGGACCGAGTGGGAGTTCTTGCGGTAGTACTCCAGCCACTTCAGGACGGTGGCGAGGTAGTCCGAGGAGTTGTTGTAGCTGAGGATCGCCTTGTTGAGGTCCAAGGCGTTCGACAGGTCGCGGTCGGCGCGGCACAGGTAGTGGCCCGCGGCGAGGGCGGCGTCGTAGACGTTGTTCGGGTCCTTCTTGCCGTCACCGTTGCCGTCGCGGCCCGCCCACTCCCAGGTGGAGGGGATGAACTGCATGGGGCCCACGGCGCGGTCGTGGACCGTGTCGCCGTCGTAGGAGCCGCCGTCGGTGTCGGTGATCTTCGCGAAGCCGTTGCCGTCCAGGGGCGGCCCCGTGATCGCCTTGATCGTGTTGCCGTCCTTGTCGACGTCGCCGCCGTCGGCCTGGCCGGACTCGACCTTGCCGATCGCGGCGAGCAGTTGCCAGTCCAGATTGCAGCCGGGCTTCGTGGTGCCTATCTCGGCGGCGGCCTTCTTGTAGGCGTCGAGGACGGTCGCGGGTATGCCGGAGTCGCCGCTCTTCCCGCCCGTGCCGGGCGAGGTGGTCGGGTCGTCGGTGGGGCTGTCCAGCGGCGGCAGGTCGGTGTAGTAGTCCGGGCCCGTCGCCGAGTCCGGCGGAGTGTCGTCGGAGCGGTCCGCCGCGGAATTGCCGCCGTCCGGGTGCGGAGGGCTCACTCCGGGTGCCTGGGACGCGGACAGGGCCGCCACCGCCGCGGCGGCGACCGCGGCCGTCATGACTCCTCTGCGCAGTCGCCTGCCGAATACCGCCGCCATGCCGCGAGCCCTCCCCTTGTCGCCTGTACCGATCCGCCGTGCTCCCCCAGCGCGTGGATCCCGCCGACCCTACGACAACTTCCGCCGCACAGACACCCGTTCGTGCCCGGTATTGACCGAATAGCCAGGTGAAGGGTGTCGTACGATTCCACGCTCGCACGTACCGGACGACAGGGGGCCACGTGCCGTTCACCATCAGCCATGCCGCGGCCGTGCTGCCTTTTGTACGACGGGACGGTTCGGGGCGCGGTCCGCTCGTTCCCGCGCTGCTCGTCGCGGGGTCGTTCGCGCCCGACCTCACGTACTACGCGGCGGGCGTGCTGCCGGGGGCGATGGGATTCGGCTCGTTCACGCACTCGTTCACGGGTGTATTCACGGTGGACGTGGGGCTCGCGCTCGCGGTGGTGGCCGTGTGGCGGCTGATCCGGGAGCCGGTGCTCGGGCTCTTGCCGGGGCGGGTGCGGGGCCGGGTGGGGGCGGTGGTCCGGGCTTCTGGGCGGCGTACGGGATGGTGGCCGCTGTGGTGGTACGTCTCCGCGGCGCTCGGCGCCACGACGCACATCGTGTGGGACGCCTTCACGCACCCGGGCCGCTGGGGGGTGCGCCTCTTCCCCGTCCTCGGCGAGACGTTCGCCGGCTCCCCGCTCTACTGGTACGTCCAGTACGCCGGTTCGGCCGCCGCACTCGCCGTGCTCGCCGCGTTCGCGTGGTGGACGGTACGGGGTGCCACCCCCGCCCCGGCACCACCCACCGGGAGGCGGTGGCTCGCGTGGACCCTGATCGCGGGCTGCGCGTGTGTCGCGGGCGCGCTGCGGGTGACGAACTGGCTGTCGTACGTGAACGGGGCCGGCCTCACCTGGCAACCGTGGGAGATCATCCCGGCCCTCTGCTTCGGAGCGGGGGCGGGCCTCGCCGTGGGGGTGGTGCTGTACGCGCTGGTGAGCCACGTCAGGCCGCGCACCTCTAGCCCCGCCGGCGAGCACAGCCACTTCCAGCCCCGCCAGCGCGCACAGCCGCCTCAAGTCCCACCGACGAGTCCAGCCAATTCAAGCCCCGCCGGCGATTGAGGCGCGGGGTCCGGGGCAGAGCCCCGATCTTTCCAGCCCCGCTCTTGGACGAGAGCCCGCGGGGCCCGGGGCGGAGCCCCGCGACGTAAGCCGGGCGCGGGCCGCGACAACGCAACCCGCACCCGACCACCGGAGGCTAATGCGCCGCAGACTCCCAGTCCGACCCAAGCCCCACCGACACATCCAGCGGCGCCCGAAGCGTGACCGCCCCGGCCATCTCGCGCCGCACCAGCTCCTCCGCCGCGGCCGCCTCACCCGGCGCGATCTCCAGCACGATTTCGTCGTGGACCTGAAGCAGCATCCGCGACTTGAGCTTCGCCTCCGTGAGCGCCTTGTCGACGTTCAGCATCGCGATCTTCACGATGTCCGCCGCGGTGCCCTGGATCGGCGCGTTGAGCGCCATCCGCTCGGCCATCTCCCTGCGCTGCCGGTTGTCCGAGTTCAGGTCCGGCAGATAGCGGCGGCGCCCCAGCATCGTCTCCGTGTACCCGGTGGCGCGCGCCTCGTCGACGGCCCGCCGCAGGTAGTCCCGCACTCCGCCGAACCGCTCGAAGTACGTGTCCATCAGGCCCCGCGCCTCGCCCGGGTCGATGCCCAGCTGACCGGAGAGACCGAAGGCGGAGAGGCCGTACGCGAGCCCGTACGACATCGCCTTGATCTTGCGGCGCATCTCCGCGTCGACCGCGTCCCGCTCCACTCCGAAGACCTGCGAGGCCACCGTCGTGTGCAGGTCCTCGCCGGAGTTGAACGCCTCCAGGAGGCCCTCGTCCTCCGACAGGTGCGCCATGACGCGCAGTTCGATCTGGCTGTAGTCGGCCGTCATCAGCGACTCGTAGCCCTCACCGACGACGAACCCCCGCCGGATGGCGCGGCCCTCGTCGGTGCGGACCGGAATGTTCTGCAGGTTCGGGTCGGTCGACGACAGTCGTCCCGTCGCCGCCACCGTCTGGTTGAACGTGGTGTGGATGCGCCCGTCCGCCGCGATCGTCTTGATCAGGCCCTCGACGGTGACACGGAGCTTGGCCTGCTCACGGTGGCGCAGCATGATCACGGGGAGTTCGTGGTCGGTCTGCGTGGCCAGCCAGGCGAGCGCGTCGGCGTCCGTCGTGTACCCGGTCTTGGTCTTCTTCGTCTTCGGAAGGTCGAGTTCCTCGAAGAAGACGGCCTGGAGCTGCTTGGGGGAGCCGAGGTTGAACTCGTGCCCGACGGCGTCGTGCGCCTCCTTCACCGCCTGCTGCACGGCGCCCGCGAACATCTGCTCCATCGACTCCAGGTGGGCGCGGTCGGCTGCGATGCCGTGCCGCTCCAGGCGCGCGAGGAGCGTGGACGTGGGCAGCTCGATGTCGGTGAGCAGATCGGCCGCGCCGACCTCCTTGAGGCGCTCACCGAAGGCCTCGCCCAGGTCGAGGATCGCGCGGGCCTGCACCATGAGGGCGTCGGCCTCGGCCTGGTCGTCCTCGTCGGTACCGAACGCGAGTTGACCGTCGGCCGCGCCGGCCGGGGCCAGCTCGCGGCCCAGGTACTCCAGCGACAGCGCGTCGAGCGCGAAGGAGCGGCGGCCCGGCTTGACCAGGTACGCGGCGAGCGCCGTGTCCATGGTGATGCCGTCGACGCTCCAGCCGTGCTCGGCGAAGACCCGCATCACGGACTTGGCGTTGTGCAGCACCTTCGGCTTCTTCGCGTCGGCGAGCCACGTGGCGAAGGCCTTCTCGTCGGCCTCGTCCAGCGTCGACGGGTCGAACCAGGCGGCCTCTCCCCCGGCGGCGGCCAGCGCGACCTCGGTGACCGAGCCCGTGCCGAGCGACCAGGTGTCGACGGACGCGAGACCCAGGACGGCCTTGCCGTGCTCGGCCAGCCACGACGCGACCTCGCCCGTGGTGAGCACCTTCCCGTCGAGCTCGACGCCCGGCTCGGCCGGGGTCTCCTCGGCCTGCTCGGCCCCCGGGTCGACGGCGAACAGGCGCTCGCGCAGCGACGGGTTACGGATCTCCAGCGTGTCCAGGATCATCGCGATCGCCGTACGGTCGTACGCCTCGCGCCCCAGGTCGGCGACCGTCTTCGGCAGCTCGACGTCGCGCACCATCTCGGTGAGCCGCCGGTTCAGCTTCACGGCCTCGATGTGGTCCCGGAAGTTCTGCCCCGCCTTGCCCTTGACCTCATCGGCGCGCTCGACCAACTCCGCGAACGAACCGAACTGGTTGATCCACTTCGCGGCCGTCTTCTCGCCGACTCCGGGGATGCCCGGCAGGTTGTCCGACGGGTCGCCGCGCAGCGCCGCGAAGTCCGGGTACTGGGCCGGCGTGAGCCCGTACTTCTCCTCGACCTTCTCCGGCGTGAACCGCGTGAGCTCGGAGACGCCCTTGGTGGGGTACAGCACCGTCACGTTCTCCGAGACGAGCTGGAAGGAGTCCCGGTCGCCGGTGACGATGAGCACCTCGAAGCCCGCGGCCTCGGCCTGCGTGGCGAGCGTCGCGATGACGTCGTCGGCCTCGAAGCCGTCGACCGCGAAGCGCGGCGTGTGCATCGCGTCGAGCAGCTCGCCGATCAGCTCGACCTGGCCCTTGAACTCGTCCGGAGTCTTCGACCTGTTCGCCTTGTACTCGGTGAACTCCTCGGAGCGCCACGTCTTGCGGGACACGTCGAACGCCACCGCGAAGTGCGTGGGCTCCTCGTCGCGCAGCGTGTTCGCCAGCATCGACGCGAAACCGTAGATCGCGTTCGTCGGCTGCCCCGTCGCCGTCGTGAAGTTCTCCGCGGGCAGCGCGAAGAATGCCCGGTACGCCAGCGAGTGCCCGTCCATGAGCATCAGGCGGGGGCGCCCGCCCGAGCTGCTGTCTGCTGCCTTCGCCACCGGATCCACCGTCTTCTGCGTCGTCTTTGGCGTATTCGCTGCTGCTTTCTCTGCCACGTCCCCGATCCTGCCAGACCCCACTGACAGCGCGGCCCACCCCGGACCGCCACCGGCGTTGTCACACCCTCGTGCGAAGATCGGAGACGTAGCTCACAGCACTGCTCAGCAGGACGCACAGCAGCACCGCAGGACCGCTCAAAGGGGAGCCACCCATGGCAAGCAAGCCGCCCGCATCCGACCCGGTACAGGACGCGCCGCAGGTCGCGGCGCCGCAGCACCATGCCGCCGGGCTCCCCGCCGTGAAGCACTCGCTCAAGATGGCCCGCGAGCAGATGGGCGTGAAGCGGACCGCGCTGACGCTGCTGCGCGTCAACCAGAAGGACGGCTTCGACTGCCCCGGCTGCGCCTGGCCCGAGCCGGAGCACCGGCACGCGGCGGAATTCTGTGAGAACGGGGCGAAGGCGGTCGCCGAGGAGGCCACGCTGCGCCGCGTGACGCCGGAGTTCTTCGCCGCGCACCCGGTCGCCGACCTCGCGACGCGCTCCGGGTACTGGCTGGGCCAGCAGGGCCGGCTCACGCATCCCATGTATCTGGAGGAGGGCGGCACCCATTACGAGCCCGTCTCGTGGGAGCGCGCCTTCGACATCATCGGCAAGGAACTCGAAGCCCTCGCCTCCCCCGACGAGGCCGTCTTCTACACCTCGGGGCGCACCAGCAACGAGGCGGCGTTCCTCTACCAGCTGTTCGCCCGCGAGTTCGGCACGAACAACCTGCCCGACTGTTCGAACATGTGCCACGAGTCGTCCGGCTCCGCGCTCACGGAAACCATCGGCATCGGCAAGGGCAGCGTCCTCCTGGAGGACCTCTACAAGTCGGACCTGATCATCGTCGCCGGGCAGAACCCGGGCACGAACCATCCGCGCATGCTCTCCGCCCTGGAGAAGGCGAAGGCCGGCGGCGCGAAGATCATCTCGATCAATCCGCTGCCGGAGGCGGGGCTCGAGAAGTTCAAGAACCCGCAGACCCCGAAGGGGATGACCAAGGGCGCCGCGCTCAACGATCTGTTCCTGCAGATCAGGCTCGGCGGCGACCAGGCCCTCTTCCGCCTCCTCAACAAGATGATCCTGGAGACTGAGGGCGCCACCGACGACGTCTTCATCGCCGAGCACACCCACGGCTACGAGGAGTTCGCGAAGGCCGCGCGCGCCGCCGACTGGGACGAGACGCTCGCGGCGACCGGCCTGTCCCGCGCCGACATCGAGCGCACCCTGGAGATGGTCCTCGCCTCCAAGCGCACCGTCGTGTGCTGGGCCATGGGCCTCACCCAGCACAAGCACTCCGTGCCGACGATCCGCGAAGTGGTCAACTTCCTGCTGCTGCGCGGCAACATCGGGCGGGCAGGCGCCGGCGTCTGCCCCGTGCGCGGTCACTCCAATGTGCAGGGCGACCGCACGATGGGCATCTTCGAGCGCCCCGCCCCCGCGTTCCTCGACGCCCTGGAGAAGGAGTTCGGCTTCGCCCCGCCCCGCGAGCACGGCTTCGACGTCGTGCGCGCCATCCGCGCCCTGCGCGACGGTCAGGCGAAGGTCTTCTTCGCCATGGGCGGCAACTTCGTATCCGCCTCCCCCGACACGGACGTCACCGAGTCGGCCATGCGCCGCGCCCGCCTCACCGTCCACGTCTCCACGAAGCTGAACCGCTCGCACACCGTCACCGGCGCCCGCGCCCTGATCCTGCCCACCCTCGGCCGCACCGAGCGCGACCTCCAGGGCAGCGGCGAGCAGTTCGTCACCGTCGAGGACTCCATGGGCATGGTGCACGCCTCCCGCGGCCGCCTGGACCCGGCGAGCCGGCACCTGCTGTCCGAGCCGGCGATCGTCGCCCGCCTGGCCCGCCGCGTCCTCGGCGCCGAATCGGCCACGCCCTGGGAGGAGTTCGAGAAGGACTACGCGACGGTCCGCGACCGCATCGCGCGCGTAGTGCCCGGCTTCGAGGACTTCAACAAGAAGGTCGCCGATCCGGACGGGTTCGCGCTCCCGCACGCCCCGCGCGACGAGCGCCGCTTCCCCACCACCACCGGCAAGGCCAACTTCACGGCCGCGCCCGTCGAGTACCCGCGCGTACCCGAGGGCCGCCTGCTCCTGCAGACGCTGCGCTCGCACGACCAGTACAACACCACGATCTACGGCCTCGACGACCGCTACCGCGGCATCAAGAACGGCCGCCGCGTCGTCCTCGTCAACGCCGACGACGCCAAGGACCTCGACCTCGCCGACGGCTCCTACGTGGACCTCGTGAGCGAGTGGGAGGACGGCGTCGAGCGGCGCGCGCCCGGCTTCCGCGTCGTGCACTACCCGACGGCCCGCGGCTGCGCGGCCGCCTACTACCCGGAGACGAACGTGCTGGTGCCGCTGGACGCCACCGCCGACACCAGCAACACACCCGCGAGCAAGTCCGTCGTGGTCCGCCTGGAACAATCCAGGACCGACTGAGCGTTTGCTCAGCCACGTGGGCGGCTCAAGCCGGCCACGCGGACGACTCAAGCCACGTAGACGACTCAAGCAAGGCACGACGAACGGAGCCGGGCGCCATGGGCGAGCAGAACCACACGCAGTTCCCGCAAGAGGTCATCGACGAGTACGCGGCACTCGGCATCGACCTCGTCGCCCTGTTCTCCGCCGGCCACCTCGGCACGCGCATGGGCATCGAGATGAAGGAGGCCTCGGCCGAGCGCGTCGTCGGCACCATGCCCGTCGAGGGCAACACCCAGCCCTACGGACTGCTGCACGGCGGCGCCTCCGCCGTGCTCGCCGAGACCCTCGGCTCCGTCGGCGCGATGCTGCACGGCGGCAGCGGCAAGATCGCCGTCGGCGTCGACCTGAACTGCACGCACCACCGCGGCGCCCGCTCCGGCCTCGTCACCGGCGTCGCCACCCCGCTGCACCGCGGCCGCTCCACGGCGACGTACGAGATCGTCATCACCGACGAGCAGGACAGACGGGTCTGCTCGGCCCGCCTGACCTGCATGCTCAAGGAAGTCCCGGACGCGCCCACCGCGTAGCGGAGGAAGTTCCGGGCCGCCCACCGCATGACGGAGGGCGGCCCGGCGCCTACCGCTCGGCGGTCGGCGCCACCGGCAGCGTCACCGCACTGTCCCCGGCGCGCACGGTCATCCTCGTGCCCGCCGGGTAGCGCAGCGTGTAGTCGTAATCGGTCGAGATCAGGACGACACCGAGCCGGTGCCCCGCCTTGAAGACATAGTCCTCGGGCTGCATGTCCCACTTCAGCCGGTACTCGCGGCCCTCGACGACCTTCGACTGACGCGCGTACGACACCCGGTTGCGGGCATCGAGCCAGCCCCGCGTCACGATCTTGTAGTCGGCGGTCTCGGTGCGGTGCTTCGAGCGGTACGCGCACCCCGTCTCACCCGCGAGACCCGGCACGCCCTCGCCGTAGCAGACCTGCTGCGAGGTGTCGGTGACCGTGCCGGAGGTGGCGCGGGTGTCCCGCCCGTAGTCGACGAGCAGCGCGGTCACGTACGGCGACGTACCGGCCAGCGAGGCCCGCACATCGACCTCTGGCACGCCGTTGAGCCGGACGTCCTTGTCCAGCGCCCCCGTCGTGTACGCGAGCCGGTTCGGGTTCGCGTCGTCCGGCGACGTCACCAGCTTCTCCGCGGCGACCGTGCGGCCCGCGTCGGTCAGCGACTGCACGCGCTTGGCGCCCGCCTTGCTCCCCAGCGTGCCGTCGGCGCGCATCCGAAGCGTCGTCGAGCGGGTGCCCGGCGCCGGCCAGTCGCTCTGCTGCTTCCACCCGAAGTCGGCCTGCTCGACGTCGACCCGGGGCTCCTTCGTGACGCCGTTGTCGATGCCGTACAGATAGTGGTCGAACCAGTGGTGGACCTGGCTCAGCCACTCCTCCATGCGCAGCGGCATCGGATTGGCGTGCCCGGCCTGGTGCAGCCACAGCTTGCGCGGCACATGGTTCTTCTTCAGCGCCTCCCACAACTGGTCCGCGTTCTTCGTCTTCACGTTCCAGTCGTTGAGGCCGTGCACGACGAACGTCGCCGCCTTGATCCGGCGCGCGTCCTTCAGATAGTCGCGCTCCTGCCAGTACGGCGACCAGTCACCGGTCACCCGGTCCTGATCACGCTCCAGCGAGTCGAGCACCGGCTTGCAGATCTCCCGGTCGGCCCGCGAGTACACGTACCTGGCGAGCACGTCGGTGTCCTCACCCTGGTACGTGCCGGGCGCCACGACACCGCCGTTCGCGCGGTAGTAGTCGTACCAGGAGGAGATCCCGGAGATCGGCACGATCGCCTTGAGGCCTTCAACTCCCGTACTGGCGACGGCGGTCGGCAGCGTGCCGTTGTAGGAGATGCCCATCATGGCGGAGTCACCGGTCGACCAGTCCGCGCGGATCGGATCGCCCTCGGTGTCCCAGCCCTTGGCGCGCCCGTTCAGCCAGTCGATCGCGGCCTTCGCGCCGAGCGTCTCATTGCGGCCCCCCGAGGTCGGACAGCCGGTGGAGTCGCCGGTACCGACGCTGTCGACCTCGGCCACGGCATAGCCGCGCGGCAGGAAGTAGTTGTCGTAGTACCCGCCGTACGCCACGGCAGGACCGGTCAACCCCGCCTTGTCCGGCGCCTGTTGGAATCGCCTGCCCGACTCCGGGAGACCGTCCTCGTCCAGGTCGACGACATGGTTCGGGACATCGTTGCCACCCGCCCAGTACGGGCTCGCCTCGACGATCGTGGCGACCTTCAGGCCCGCCGTCTCCGTCTCCTTGGGCCGCAGGATCCGCATGCGCACGGTGTCGCGCTTCCCGTCGCCGTCACTGTCGGCCTCCGTCTGCACGTCGACCTTCTGCAGCACGGCGTCCTCGCGCGAGAAGACGGGCTGCGTCTCACGATCCTTGATCCTCAACTCCGCCTGCCCGGCGGGTTGGACGGCATACGCGGACGGGGCGGCCACCGCCGCCACCAGCGCACACACCAGGGACAGGCCGAAGCGTCTCTTACCGGTGGATCTCACCATCGTGCCTCCAAGGGCGCGTTCGGGAGTTCACTCACGGGACGGGAGGTGACGTGAGGTATTCCATCGCGCCACGCCCCGTCCGGCCAGTGGGCGTCCCCAACTCGCATTCTCTGTACCGACATCGACCGAGGCGGCCCAACTCCCGGGCCCCGCCCCACCATTGGCGGACCCACCCCCTCCGCCCTACCGTCGAGCATGACCGGCATCGGGCCCGTCGAGCCGCACAAACCGGCGGCCGACAGCCACCCCCGCGCGCCGCACCCCACCGACATCGTCGGCGCCGACTCCCCACGCCCGTACGACCGTTGGAACGCACTACCCCCACGCAGGCGCCGCCTCGTCCTCGCCGGACTCGTCACCGCGGCCGCCGTCGCGGGCACCCTCCTGCTCCCCCGCCCCGAGCGGCCCGCCCCGGCGCCACCCGACCCCTGGCCCGCCCAGGTCACCCACCTGACGTACGAAGGATCACGCGGCGACACCTTCCGGTTCACCGTGCACATCGACCACGGCGGAACCGTGACGATCCGTCACATAAGGGCGGGAGACCCTCGATTGACGCTCACCTCCACACCACGCCCACCCATCGAAGCCACCCCGCGCTCCCCGGCCACCCTCACCGTACGGATCGACGTACGCGACTGCTCCGCCCTGCCCCGCGCCCTCGACATGACCTACCTGGACCTCACACTCACCAACCGGCGGGCCAGAGAACTGCACAGCTTCATCTTCGTCGAGCGCTACCCGCACGACCTGCTCACCCTGCTGCGCGCCCGCTGCAAAGAACCCCGCGCCGAACTCACACAGCGGTAACACTCGGTTACCTCTGCCGCAACGAAGCAATGCGAACGTCGCACCGCGTAGCCCTGTCGTCGCGCACGGGGCGCACCCGACCATGTCGATCTTGAGAACACCCCGCTCCACTACGGGACTTGAGGTGATCTTGGTCTGCGCCGCCCGGCCGGGACGCCCGGCATAACAAGAACGTCACAGCCTCTTCCGCACCCACGCTCCACCCCGCCACCTGCGCTTATAGTCACGGCCAGTCACCGCGCCGCCGGGCGCACCACTTGCACGGCCCCTGTACCACTCCGTACGGCCCGGCGAGACACACGGCCCCTGGACCAGGGGACCGCGCCAGGGAGAGGAATGATCGTGCGACACCGTTCTTTGCTCATACTCACTTCCGTGCTCACCACCGGAGCACTCACGCTCACCGCCTGCGGTTCGCGCGACGACGACAAGAAGTCCAGCGGCGGAGAGAACACCACCGTGGTCATCGGCGTCGACGCCCCGCTCAGCGGCGACCTCTCGGCCATCGGCATCGGCATCAAGAACTCCGTCGACCTGGCCGCGAAGACCGCCAACAAGAACAAAGAAGTCAACGGCGTCACCTTCAAGACCCAGCCGCTCGACGACGTCGCCAACCCCTCCACCGGCGGACAGAACGCCACCAAACTCGTCGGCGAGGACGACGTCCTCGGCGTCGTAGGACCGCTGAACTCCAGCGTCGCCCAGTCGATGCAGAAGACCTTCGCGTCCGCCAACCTGGTCCAGGTCTCCCCCGCGAACACCGCACCCGAACTCACCCAGGGCGCCAAGTACGCGACCAAGAAGGCGCGCCAGTTCGACACATACTTCCGCACCGCGACCACCGACGCGCTGCAGGGCCCCTACGCCGCCCAATACGCGTACAACACCCTCAAGTTGAAGACCGTCTACTCCGTCGACGACAAGAAGACCTACGGAGCGGGCCTCGCCCGCACCTTCCGCCAGGAATTCACCAAGCTCGGCGGCAAGGTCATCACCACCGACCACATCAACCCCGACGACCGCGACTTCGGCGCCATCGCCACAAAGATCAAGAACTCCAAGGCCGACTTCGTCTACTACGGCGGCGAATACCCGGCCGGCGCACCCCTGTCCAAGCAGATCAAGGACGCCGGAGCCAAGATCCCCGTCGTCGGCGGCGACGCCCTGCAGAGCGCCGACTACGTCAAGCTCGCCGGCAAGAACGCCGAAGGCGACTTCGCCACCTCCGTCGGCGCCCCGCCCGAGAAGCTCGACACCGCCAAGAAGTTCATCGCCGACTACAAGGCCGCCGGCTACGACGAGCCCTACGAGACCTACGGCGCCCTCTCCTACGACGCCGCCTGGACCATCATCCAGGCCGTCAAGCAGGTCATGGCCGACAACGACGGCAAGCTTCCCAGCGACCCCAAGGAAGCCCGCAAGAAGATCACCGAAGCCACCCAGAAGGTCTCCTTCAACGGCGTCACCGGCAACGTCGCCTTCGACCAGTACGGCGACACCACCAACCGCACCCTCACCGTGTACCAGGTCAAGGGCGGCAAGCACACCCCGGTCAAGACCGGCGAGCTGGAAGCGCAGTAACCAACAGGGAGCGCCCGGCACCCCGGACACTCCCCCAGCACCGAACCATGCGCGGGGGGCCCACCAACAGCCCCCCGCGCACCCGTACTTGACACCACCACCCACGGAGGCCCAGCGGTGCACGATCTGCCGCAACAGCTGGTCAACGGCCTGATCCTCGGAGCCCTGTACGGCCTCATAGCCGTCGGCTACACCATGGTCTACGGCATCATCCAGCTCATCAACTTCGCCCACGGCGAGATCTACATGATCGGCGGCTTCGGCGCCCTCACCATGTGGCTCTGGCTCCCCGGCGGAACATCCCTGACCGTCGCCCTGCCCCTCATGCTCCTGATGGGCATAGCCTGCTCCGTCCTCATCGCCGTCGGCGCGGAACGTTTCGCCTACCGGCCCCTCAGAAACGCCCCACGCCTCGCACCGCTCATCACCGCCATCGGCCTCTCCATCGCCCTCCAACAAGCCGTCTGGGCCTTCTACCCCGACGCCAAGGCCGACCGCACCTTCCCCCAGTTCGAGGGCGGCCCCATCGACCTCGGCGCCTTCACCCTCCAACGCGGCGACCTCTTCCTCATCATCGCCGCCCCCATCTGCATGGCAGGCCTCGCCTACTTCGTCGCCAAAACCCGCACAGGCCGCGCCATGCAAGCCACCTCCCAAGACCCCGACACCGCCAAGCTCATGGGCATCAACACCGACCGCATCGTCGTCACCGCCTTCGCCATCGGCGGCGCCTTCGCAGCCGTCGCCGCCATGGCCTACGGCCTCAAATACGGCCAAGTCGGCTTCAAAATGGGCTTCATCGCCGGCCTCAAAGCCTTCACCGCAGCCGTACTCGGCGGCATCGGCAACATCTACGGCGCCATGATCGGCGGCCTCACCCTCGGCCTCGCCGAAGCCCTCGCCACCGCCTACATCGGCGACATCCCCGGCATGGAACTCTTCGGCGGCGGAGCCTGGAAGGACGTCTGGGCCTTCGCCCTCCTCATCCTCGTCCTCCTGCTGAGGCCCCAAGGCCTACTCGGCGAACGCGTCTCGGACAGGGCGTGACCACCATGACCACAACCACAGCCACGGCCGGCGCCAAGACCGCCGCCCTCCCGCTCCCCGAAAAAGCCGCCCGCTACGGCACCACAGCCGGCGCCCTCCTCACCCTCGCCAGCACCTTCCTCGCCTGGACCTGGACCACCGAATTCCCCGGCGACCTCACCGTCACCGGCTACCCCGGCGGACTCCAAGTCCTCACCCTCGTCGGCGCACTCCTCACCCTGCTCCTCGCCCTCGCAGGACTCGGCACCCGCGGCCTCCAATGGCTCACCCCCGGCGGCACCACCGCCCCCACCCTCCTCCTCGCCCTCGGCACCCTCGGCACCACCGGCTACACCATGGGCGCCATCTCCGCGAAACTCGGCGGCACCGCCAACCTCGAACCCGGAGCCTGGATCGCGGGCATCGCAGCCCTCGCCACCACCCTCCTCGCCCTCGGCCTCCCCGCCGACATCCCCGACCCCGAAGCCACCAACCCCTGGCGCCGCTTCCGGGCCGCCCTCAAAGCCCCGGCCCCACGCCCCAGCACCATCAAGCTCCCCGCCTGGGCCGAAATCCTCCTCATCGCCATCGCCTTCGGCCTCGCCCTCTACGTCTTCACGTACGGCATCGACACCGAATACGGCGAACTCTTCGTCGGCTACCTCATCATCGTCGCCTTCGGCGCAGCAGGCCTCTCCAAAGCCGGCCTCCTCACCCGCATCACCGCACTCACCAACAAACACCGCAACATCAGCCTCACCGCAGCCTTCGTCGCCGCAGCAGCCTTCCCCTTCACCCAGACCAACGACACCTACACCAACGTCGCCGCCAACATCCTCGTCTTCGCCACCGTCGCCCTCGGCCTCAACGTCGTCGTCGGCCTCGCAGGACTCCTCGACCTCGGCTACGTCGCCTTCCTCGGCGTCGGCGCCTACGCCGCAGCCCTCGTCTCCGGCAGCCCCGACTCCACCATCGGCGTCCACTTCCCCTTCTGGGCAGCCGTACTCACCGGCGCAGCCGCATCCCTGGTCTTCGGCGTCGCCATCGGAGCCCCAACACTTCGGTTGCGCGGCGACTACCTCGCCATCGTCACCCTCGGCTTCGGCGAAATCTTCCGCATCACCATGAACAACCTCGACGGCGACTCAGGACCCGACGTCACCAACGGCCCCAACGGCATCCCCAACATCCCCGACCTCAAAATCTTCGGCTTCGACCTCGGCGAAACCCACACCGTCCTCGGCGTCGACCTCGGCCGCTTCGCCAACTACTACCTGTTGATGCTGTTCTTCACGATCATCGTCGTGACCGTCTTCCGCCGCGCCAGCGCCAGCCGCATCGGCCGCGCCTGGGTCGCCATCCGCGAAGACGAAACAGCCGCCCGCGCCATGGGCATCAACGCCTTCCGCCTCAAACTCCTCGCCTTCGCCCTCGGCGCCTCCCTCGCAGGCATGGCCGGCAGCGTCCAGGCCCACGTCCAGTACTCGGTCACCCCCGACCAGTACAAATTCGTGGAAAACGCACCACCCAACTCCGCATTCCTGCTCGCCGCAGTCATCCTCGGCGGCATGGGAACCGTCAGCGGCCCCCTCATCGGCGCGGCCCTGCTCTACCTCATCCCGGCGAAACTCCAATTCATCGGCGACTACCAACTCCTCCTCTTCGGCATCGCGTTGATCCTCCTCATGCGCTTCCGCCCCGAAGGCCTCGTCGCCGACAAACGCCGGCAACTCGAATTCCACGACACCGGCCAACTCGACGTCCCCGAACAAACAGGCCTCACCGGCGCCGGTACGGCACCCACCAAGGCCGGAGCGTGACCACCATGACCACAGCGACGACCAACACGGTGCTCCAGGCAAGCGGCGTCACCATGCGCTTCGGCGGCCTCACCGCCGTACGAAACGTCGACCTCAACGTCGACCAAGGCGAAATCGTCGGCCTCATCGGCCCCAACGGCGCCGGAAAAACCACCTTCTTCAACTGCCTCACCGGCCTCTACGTCCCCACCGAAGGCAAAGTCTCCTACCAAGGCAACACCCTGCCGCCCCAACCCCACCTCGTCACCCAGGCAGGCGTCGCCCGCACCTTCCAGAACATCCGCCTCTTCGCCAACATGACCGTCCTTGAGAACGTGTTGGTGGGTCGCCACACGAGGACCAAAGAAGGCCTGTGGTCGGCCCTCCTCCGCGGCCCCGGCTTCCGCAAAGCCGAACGCGGCAGCGAAGAACGCGCCATGGAACTCCTCGACTTCATCGGCCTCTCCCACAAACGCGACCACCTCGCCCGCAACCTCCCCTACGGAGAACAGCGCAAGCTGGAAATCGCGAGGGCACTGGCGAGTGAGCCAGGACTCCTACTGCTCGACGAGCCGACAGCGGGCATGAACCCCCAAGAGACGCGCGCCACCGAAGAGCTGGTCGTCGCCATCCGCGACATGGGCATCGCCGTCCTCGTCATCGAGCACGACATGCGCTTCATCTTCAACCTCTGCGACCGCGTCGCCGTACTCGTCCAAGGCGAAAAACTCGTCGAAGGCACCAGCGAAGAAGTCCAGGGCGACGAACGCGTCATCGCCGCCTACCTCGGCACCCCCTTCGAAGGCGCCCCCGAAGACACCGCGATCGAAGAAGTCCAGGCCGCGGAAGCCCAGGCCGGCGGGGAAGGAAACGACCAGTGACCGCACTGCTCGAGGTCGAGGACCTCAAGGTCGCCTACGGCAAGATCGAAGCCGTCAAAGGCATCTCCTTCAGCGTCGAAGAAGGCCAGGTCGTCACCCTGATCGGCACCAACGGCGCCGGCAAGACAACCACCCTGCGCACCCTCTCCGGACTGCTGAAACCTTCGGGCGGCAAGATCAGCTTCGCCGGGGAACCGCTGGCGTCCGTCCCCGCGCACAAGATCGTCGCGATGGGGCTGGCGCACTCCCCCGAAGGCCGCCGCATCTTCCCCCGCCTCACCATCGCGGAGAACCTGCAACTCGGCGCGTTCCTCCGCCGCGACCAGGCGGCCGTCGAAAAGGACATGCAGCGGGCGTACGAGCTGTTCCCGATCCTCGGGGAGCGAAGGAAGCAGGCGGCGGGAACGCTGTCGGGCGGCGAGCAGCAAATGCTGGCCATGGGGCGGGCGTTGATGTCCCAACCGAAGCTGCTGATGCTCGACGAGCCTTCGATGGGTCTGTCGCCGATCATGATGCAGAAGATCATGTCGACGATCTCGGAACTCAAGGCCCAAGGAACGACCATCCTGCTGGTCGAACAGAACGCCCAAGCGGCACTGTCACTCGCCGACCAAGGCCACGTCATGGAAGTCGGCTCCATCGTCCTCTCCGGCAGCGGCGAAGACCTCCTCCACGACGAATCCGTACGGAAGGCCTACCTCGGCGAGGACTGATGGCTTTACGTGCTGTACGTGCTTTACGTGAATGTGGCTGAGGCCCGCACCCCTGAACCGGGATGCGGGCCTCACACACGTAACGGACGACGTCAGCCCTTCGACGCCTTCTTCTCCTCGGCATCCTGAATGACCGCCTCGGCCACCTGCTGCATCGACAACCGGCGATCCATCGACGTCTTCTGAATCCAACGGAACGCGGCGGGCTCGGTCAGCCCGTACTCCGTCTGCAGAACCGACTTCGCCCGGTCCACCAGCTTCCGCGTCTCAAGACGCTGCGTAAGGTCCGCGACCTCGTTCTCCAGCGTCTTCAGCTCCGTGAAGCGCGACACGGCCATCTCGATCGCCGGAACGACGTCACTCTTACTGAACGGCTTCACCAGATACGCCATCGCACCGGCGTCGCGCGCACGCTCCACCAGATCGCGCTGCGAGAACGCGGTCAGCATCAGAACAGGGGCAATCGACTCACCGGCGATCTTCTCCGCCGCACTGATGCCGTCCATCTTCGGCATCTTCACGTCGAGGATCACCAGGTCGGGCTTGTGCTCACGGGCCAGCTCGACGGCCTGCTCGCCGTCGCCGGCCTCGCCCACGACGGAGTAGCCCTCTTCCTCGAGCATCTCTTTGAGGTCGAGGCGGATGAGGGCCTCGTCCTCGGCGATGACGACGCGGGTCGTCAGCGGCGGGACGTGCGACTTGTCGTCGTCGACTGCGTCTACGGGCTCGGGCGTCTCGGGGGCGGTCACGGGGGCGCTCCTTGGTTATGCAGGGCGGGGGTGCTGCTTACAAGAGCCTACCTAGCTGCGATATGGTGGTCGCGCAGCGGGTCGAGGTTAACCTTCGATCCTGCGGGCCCCGGTAGCCCAATTGGCAGCAGGCAATGGATTCAAAACCCATACAGTGTCGGTTCGAGTCCGACCCGGGGCACTTTTCCTTCGATTCGAAGGTTGCCAACCCGAAGCGGATGTTCACGTTCTCGTGAACATCCGCTTTTTGCTGTGTGTCGCGGCACGCCGCCACACACAGTGACCACATGTACGACATGGGTACACGTAAGCGGGCGCTGGCGCTGGTCGCGCAGGGGCGCAGTCTGAACTCGGTGAGCAAGGAGACCGGCGTCTCGCGCGCCGCGATCCGTGCTTGGCAGACACGCATCGAGCCGCTGCCGCGGATGCAGCCCCAGGCGACGCCCTGCGTCCGATGCAGACCGGCACCTGGGCTCCCCACCGATGCAGCGGCATACAGCTATCTCCTGGGCCTCTACCTCGGCGATGGCTGCATCAGTCCGGGGATGCGCTACGGCTACTTCCTGCGGATCGCCTGCGCCAACGTCTATCCCGGCCTCATCGACGGATGCGCCGCCGCCATGCAAGCCATCAATCCGAGCGGCAAGTCCGCCCGCGTACAGGCCGTCGGGTACGTCTCAGTCGTGGGCTACAGCAGGCACTGGCCCTGCCTCTTCCCCCAGCACGGCCCCGGCAAGAAGCATGAGCGCACGATCACCCTCGCCCCTTGGCAACAGGAGATCGTCGATGCCCACCCGTGGGAATTCATCCGGGGCCTCGTCCACTCCGACGGATGTCGGATCACGAACTGGACGACCCGGATCATCAGCGGTGAGCGCAAGCGCTACGAGTACCCGCGGTACTTCTTCACCAACACGTCCATCGACATCATCCAGCTCTACACGGACACCCTGGACCGCCTCGGTGTCGAGTGGAAAACGCTCAACCAGAGCCGAGCCGCAGTCACCATCTCGGTCGCCCGCAAAGGAGCCGTCGCCCTGATGGACGCCCACGTAGGTCCCAAGTACTGACCCCGCAATAGGACCCGTCACACCCGCCCCGCCCACCCCCTGGGACCTGCCCCAATTCCCCCAGGAACCCTTGACCGCCCCACCCGCCTCGACGGACGTTCGGGTTCACACCCACCACCCGTCCGAAGAGGTACGCATGAGCCCGATCAACCGGCGCCGCTTCGTCGCGGCCGCGGCAGGTGCCGCCGCGGCTGCCGTTGCCGTGAGCCCGGAGTCCGCGTTTGCCGCACACAGACCCGGCGGCGGCCATGCCACCTCAGGGGACAGCATCAGCGCGACGGACGAGGGCGACTTGAACTACGACGACGACACCGACTTCACCAACGCCGACAAGGGCTTCATCGCGGCGCTCACGCCAGGCGTGATCAAGAACGCGGACGGCAAGGTCGTCTGGGACGCCGACGGGTACGACTTCCTCAAGAAAGACGCCCCCGCAACCGCCAGCAAGAGCTTGTGGCGGCAGTCGCAGCTCGTCAGCAAGCAGGGGCTGTACAAGGTCACCGACCGGATCTACCAGGTGCGCGGTCTCGATCTGTCGAACATGACGATCGTCGAGGGCGATACCGGCCTCATCGTCATCGATCCGCTGATCTCCGCCGAGACGGCCGCCGCCGCGCTGAAGCTGTACCGGGAGCACCGTGACGCCGCGGACAAGAAGGTCACGGCGCTGATCTACACGCACCCGCACGTCGATCACTTCGGTGGCGCGTACGGGATCCTGCCGGACGGGGCCGGCGACGTACCGGTCGTCGCGCCCGAGGGGTTCCTGGAGCACGCCGTCTCGGAGAACGTGTACGCGGGTACGGCGATGACGCGCCGTTCCTCGTACATGTATGGCGCGCGGCTGCCCAAGTCGGCGCAGGGGCAGATCGGTTGTGGTCTCGGGCAGAACGTGTCGCTGGGGACGGTCGGGCTCATCCCGCCGACGAAGAGCGTCACCAGGACCGGGCAGGTCGAGACGTTCGACGGGGTGCGGGTCGAGTTTCAGATGACGCCGGGGACCGAGGCGCCGGCCGAGATGAACTTTGTCTTCCCTGATCTGCGTGCGGTGTGCATGGCGGAGAACGCGACGCACACGATGCACAACATCATCACGCTGCGTGGTGCGCAGGTGCGGGATGCCCGTGAGTGGGCGCATTACCTCAACGAATCGATCGACCTGTTCGCGGATCGGGTGGATGTGGCGTTCGCGTCGCATCACTGGCCGACGTGGGGTGGCGAGGAGATCTCCGAACTCCTCACGCAGCAGCGGGACTTGTATGCGTACATGCATGATCAGACGCTTCGGATGATCAATATCGGGATGACCGGTAGGGAGATCGCCGAGGAGATCAAGCTGCCGCCGGCCCTCGACGTGTGGGCGAACCGCGGTTACTACGGTTCGCTGAGTCACAACGTGAAGGGGATCTATCAGCGGTACATGGGTTGGTTCGATGCGAATCCGGCTCACCTCTGGGAGCACACGCCGGTCGATGAGGCGAAGCGGTACGTGAAGGCCCTGGGTGGGCGGACGGCGACGGTCGCCAAGGCGAAGGGGTTCGCGAAGGACGGCGACCTGCGGTTCGCCGCTACGTTGCTGAATCACGTCGTGTTCGCGGATCCGGATCACAAGGCCGCCAAGTCCGAACTGGCCGCGATCTACACGAAGTTGGGGTACGCGACCGAGAACGCGGTGTGGCGGAATTTCTATCTCACGGGTGCGATGGAGCTGACGGACGGGGTCAAGACGGGCAGCTCGACGTCGGTGAGTCCGACGATGATGATGGCGCTGAGCATCGACCAGCTGATCGATTCGGTCGCGATTCGGATCAATGGGCCCAAGGCGTGGGATCTGAAGTTGAAGATGGACTGGAGTTTCCCGGCGCTGGACGTCGTCTATCACCTGACGTTGCAGAACGGCGTGTTGACGTACAAGAGCGATGACAAGGCCGACAGCGGTGCGGGTGTGACGCTGTCCATGACCAAGCCGCAGCTGCTCGCCTTGTTGGGCGGGAAGGGACTTGGGGACATCGAGGTGTCGGGTGATGCGTCGCTGCTGCAGAAGTTGCTGGGCGTGGTCGAGAAGCCGGATCCGGGTTTCGCGATCGTGACCCCGTAGTCGTGATCCCGTAGTCGTGATCCCGTAGTCGTGGCCCCCATAGTCGTCCTGGGCATGTACGGGGTTCATGCCCAGGAACGTGCGTAGGGGCCGCACCCTTTACCAACGGGTCTGCGGCCCCAACTACGTACAGCTAACTGCTACTTGGGGCTATCGTCCTCGCCGATGTGGTGGATGCGGACGAGGTTCGTGGAGCCGGGGACGCCGGGAGGGGAGCCGGCCGTGATGACGACGATGTCGCCCTTTTTGCAGCGGCCGATCTTCAGGAGTTGTTCGTCGACCTGGGCGACCATGGCGTCGGTGGAGTCGACGTGCGGGCCGAGGAAGGTCTCTACGCCCCATGTGAGGTTGAGCTGTGAGCGCGTCGCCGTGTCCGGGGTGAAGGCGAGCAGTGGGATCGGGGAGCGGTAGCGGGAGAGGCGGCGGACGGTGTCGCCGGATTGGGTGAAGGCGACGAGGAATTTCGCGCCGAGGAAGTCGCCCATTTCGGCTGCGGCGCGGGCGACTGCTCCGCCTTGGGTGCGGGGTTTGTTGCGTTCGGTGAGGGGCGGGAGGCCCTTGGCGAGGATGTCTTCTTCGGCTGCGGTGACGATGCGGCCCATGACCTTGACGGTTTCGATCGCGTATTTTCCGACGCTGGTTTCACCGGAAAGCATGACGGCGTCGGTGCCGTCGATGACGGCGTTGGCGACGTCGCTCGCTTCTGCGCGTGTGGGGCGGGAGTTGTCGATCATCGAGTCGAGCATTTGGGTCGCGACGATGACGGGTTTGGCGTTGCGCTTGGCGAGTTTGATGGCGCGCTTTTGGACGATCGGGACTTGTTCGAGGGGCATTTCGACGCCGAGGTCGCCGCGGGCGACCATGATGCCGTCGAATGCGGCGACGATGTCGTCGATGTTGTCGACGGCTTGGGGTTTTTCCACCTTGGCGATGACGGGGAGGTGGCGGCCTTCTTCGGTCATGATGCGGTGGACGTCTTCGATGTCGCGGCCGCTGCGGACGAAGGAGAGCGCGATGATGTCGGCTCCGGTGCGCAGGGCCCAGCGGAGGTCGGCTTCGTCCTTGTCGGAGAGGGCGGGGACGGAGACGGCGACTCCGGGGAGGTTGAGGCCCTTGTGGTCGGAGACCATGCCGCCTTCGATGACGCGGGTGCGGACGCGGGGTCCGTCGACCGCGGTGACTTCGAGGGTGACTTTGCCGTCGTCGACGAGGATGCGTTCGCCGGTGGTGACGTCTTGGGCGAGGCCGTCGTAGGTGGTGCCGCAGGTTTGGCGGTCTCCTTGGATGCCGCTTTCGACGGTGATGGTGAACTCGTCGCCGCGTTCGAGTAGTACGGGTCCTTCGCTGAATCGGCCGAGTCGGATCTTCGGGCCTTGAAGGTCGGCGAGGATTCCGACGCTGCGGCCGGTCTCGTCGGAGGCCTTTCGCACGCGCTGGTAGCGCTCCTCGTGTTCGGCGTAGGTGCCGTGGCTGAGGTTGAAGCGGGCTACGTCCATTCCGGCTTCGACGAGTGCTTTGATCTGCTCGTACGAGTCGGTGGCGGGGCCCAGGGTGCAGACGATCTTTGCTCGGCGCATGCTTTCGAGCCTAAACCTTACCGACGGGTAGAGATTTGGTCGGTCATGACTACTCAACAACCTTTGGGTGAAGGGCTATTGACAAGGCTTGAATATGGGCGACGGTGCGCTCTGATGAGCGAATCGGAGGGCCTCAGAGTGTCGGTGGGTGCATCGTAAAGCGGGCGTTGACCTGGGCGCGTACGCGTTGGCGTTGGGGTTCGAGGTCGAGTGCGGGGGCGGGTTCGGGCTCGGCGCCGGCGTAGGCGGCGGTGCGCATCATGCCGCGGGGCATGGCGCGGTCGGTCATGGTGGGGTCGTCGGCGCCGATGTCGGCGATGTCGATGAGTGCGGCGAGGGTGGTGTCGAGGGCTTCGGCGTATTCGCGGGCGCGTTGGACGGCTTCGCGGACGGCTTGTTGCCTTGCTTGGGCGTGGACGGGTGAGGTGGGGCGCAGGGACCACCAGGGGCCTTCGACGCTGGTGAGGTCGAGGTCGGCGAGGCGGGTGGTGAGTTCGCCGAGTGCGGTGAAGTCGGTGAGGTCGGCGGTGATGTGGACGCGGCCGTGGTAGGTGCGGATGCGTTCGCCGCGGCCGCGTTTGGTGAGTTCGGGGGTGATGGAGAGGGCGCCGGTGGCGGTTTTGTCGATGGCGTCTCCGTATCCCTTGATGAGGTCGAGTACGTGGGTGTTGCGGTGGGTGAGGTCTTCGAGGGCGGTGCGGCGGTCGGTGCCGCGGGCGGCGACGGTGATGCCGATGCGGGCGAGTTCGGGTTCGGCTTCGATGTGGGCTTCTCCGCGGACGGCGATCTGGGGGGCTTCGGGGGTGGCGGTGGGGTGGTCGTTGGTCATGCGCCCACTTTGTCATCACCGAAACGAAACCTTGTGAGGCTGTTGCGAGTTGGGGTTGGTGAGCAAGAATCTACGCGCGTCATCATGGCGTACACGTAGACGAGGAGACTCCGATGTCGTTGGACCGTAGATCCTTTCTCGCAAAGTCGGCCGGTACGGGTGCCGGGGTGGCCCTGGCCGGTGCCGTCGCCGCGCCTGCCTCCGCCGCGGCAAAGCCGAAGAAGCGGAAGCGGTACGCGTTCACGGTGATGGGGACGACGGATCTGCACGGTCACGTCTTCAACTGGGACTACTTCAAGAACGCCGACTACTCGGATGCGGCGGGCAATGCGCAGGGCCTGGCGCGGGTTTCGACGCTGGTGGACGAGGTGCGTGCGAAGAAGGGGCGGGGGAACACCCTGCTCATCGACGCCGGGGACACGATTCAGGGCACCCCGTTGACGTACTACTACGCGAAGGTCGATCCGATCACGGCGGCCGGTGGTCCGGTGCATCCGATGGCGCGGGCGATGAACGCGATCGGGTACGACGCGGTGGCGCTCGGCAATCATGAGTTCAACTACGGCATCGAGACGCTGCGGAAGTTCGAGTCGCAGTGCGAGTTCCCGCTGTTGGGCGCGAACGCGGTGGATGCGAAGACGGAGAAGCCGGCGTTCCCGCCCTACTTCATGAAGCGGCTGCGTACCCCGCACGGCAGGGACGTGAAGGTGGCGGTCCTGGGGCTGACGAATCCGGGGATCGCGATCTGGGACAAGGCGTACGTGCAGGGCGTGTTGAAGTTCCCGGGGCTTGAGGAGCAGGCGGCGAAGTGGGTGCCGAGGCTGCGGTCGATGGGCGCGGATGTGGTGATCGTGTCGGCGCATTCGGGGGCGTCGGGGCAGTCCTCGTACGGGGATCAGGTGCCGTATGTGGAGAACGCGGCGGCGAATGTCGCGAAGCAGGTGCCGGGGGTCGACGCGATTCTTGTGGGGCACGCGCACGTCGAGATCGAGCAGCAGCTGGTGACGAACGAGAAGACGGGCAAGACGGTCGTCCTCTCCGAACCGCTTTGCTACGCAGAGCGGTTGGCGCTATTCGACTTCGACTTGGTCTGGGAGAAGGGTCGTTGGACCGTCGAGTCGGTGAAGGCGTCGCTGCGGAACACGAATGCGGTGGCGGACGATCCGGAGATCTCGAAGCTGCTCAAGGAGCAGCACGAGACGGTGGTGGCGTACGTCAATCAGGTGGTGGGGACGGCGAAGCAGGCGCTGACGACGGTTGATGCCCGGTACAAGGATGCGCCGATCATCGATTTGATCAACAAGGTGCAGGCGGATGTGGTGACGAAGGCGCTGGCGTCGACGGAGTACGCGAAGCTGCCTGTGCTGTCGCAGGCGTCGCCGTTCTCTCGTACGTCGGAGATTCCGGCGGGGGACGTCACCATCCGGGATCTGTCGAGCCTGTATGTGTATGACAACACGCTGGTGGCGAAGTTGCTGACGGGTGCGCAGGTGCGGGCGTACCTGGAGTATTCGGCGGAGTACTTCGTGCGGACGGCGGCGGGCTCGGGGGTGGATGTGGACAAGCTGACGAACGCGGGCAATCGGCCGGACTACAACTACGACTATGTGTCGGGGTTGACGTACGACATCGACATCGCGCAGGCGGCGGGTTCACGTATCAAGAATCTGAAGCACGACGGCAAGGATCTGGATGATGCCGCGCAGTTCGTGTTCGCGGTGAACAACTATCGGGCGAACGGTGGTGGCGCGTTCCCGCATGTGGCGTCGGCGAAGGAGCTGTGGTCGGAGTCGACGGAGATCCGGACGCGGATCGCGGAGTGGGTGACGGCGAAGGGCGTCCTCGACACGGCGGACTTCGCTTCGGTGGATTGGAAGTTGACGCGGGACGGGACGCCGGTGTTCGCGCAGTGAGCCGTGGCCGTCGGTCGGTCAGTCCTGGAGTTTGACCATGGTGCCGCGCTCTCCTGTCTGCTGTCCGGGCAGGGGGGCGCGGTTTTCGTGTCCGGTGAGGCCGAAGGTGGTGAAGGCGGTGCGCCGGGGTTGCGGGTAGGGGTCCTTGCCGGTCAGTGAGTTGAGGATGGTGGCGCTGCGCCAGGCGGCGAGTCCGAGGTCGGGGGCGCCGACGCCGTGTGTGTGGCGTTCGGCGTTCTGGACGTAGACGGAGCCTTGGACGCGGTCGTCGAGGACGAGGCGGAAGTGGTCGTCGATGCGGGGGCGTTCGGAGTGGTCGCGGCGCAGGTAGGGGTCGAGGCCGGTGAGCATGCCGCTGAGGGGGCGTTCCTTGTAGCCGGTGGCGAGGACGACGGCGTCGGTGGTGAGGCGGGAGCGGCTGCCTTGTTGGCGGTGTTCGAGGTGGAGTTCGACTTTGGTGTTGGCGACGCGTCCTGCGGTGCGGATGCTGACGCCGGGGGTGAGGGTGGCGTCGGGCCAGCCGCCGTTCAGGGTGCGCTGGTAGAGCTCTTCGTGGATGGCGGCGATGGTGTCGGCGTCGATGCCTTTGTGGAGCTGCCACTGGGCGGGCACGAGGCGGTCGCGTTCTGCCTCGGGCAGGTGGTGGAAGTAGTGGCTGTAGTCGGGGGTGAAGTGTTCGAGGCCGAGTTTGCTGTACTCCATGGGTGCGAACGCGTCGGTGCGGGCGAGCCAGTGGATCTTCTCGCGGCCGGCGGGGCGTGACCTGAGGAGGTCGAGGAAGATTTCGGCGCCGGACTGTCCGCTGCCGATGACGGTGATGTGTTCGGCTGCGAGCAGGCGGTCGCGGTGGGTGAGGTAGTCGGCGGAGTGGACTACGGGCACGGTGGGTGATTCTTCGAGGGGCCTGAGGGGTTCGGGTACGTAGGGGGCGGTGCCGACGCCGATGGCGACGTTTTTGGTGTAGGTGCGGCCGAGGGCTTCGGCTTCGCCTTCGGCGTCGAGTTGGGTGAAGTCGACTTCGAACAGGGCGCGTTCGGTGTTCCAGCGGACGGCGTCGACCTGGTGGGAGAAGTGGAGTCCGGGGAGGTTCTCGCTGACCCAGCGGCAGTAGGCGTCGTATTCGGCGCGCTGGATGTGGAAGCGCTCGGCGAAGTAGAAGGGGAAGAGGCGCTCGCGGGTCTTGAGGTAGTTGAGGAAGCTCCAGTGGCTGGTGGGGTCGGCGAGGGTCACCAGGTCGGCGAGGAAGGGGACTTGGAGGGTGGCGCCTTCGATGAGGAGGCCGGGGTGCCAGTGGAAGTCGGGGCGTTGTTCGTAGAAGGCGGTGTCGAGTTCGGTGAGGGGGTGGGCGAGGGCCGCGAGGGAGAGGTTGAAGGGGCCGATGCCGATGCCGACGAGGTCGCGGGGTGCTTCGGTGGGCGGCGTCTGGGGGTGGGGGGTGGGCGCGACGGACGGGGGTGTCATCGGGGGGTGTGTCCTTCCACCAGGTCCAGGAGGGCGGTGAGGTCTTCGGGGGTGGCGTGCGGGTTGAGCAGGGTGGCTTTGAGGTGGAGCTTTCCGTCCATGCGGGCGCGGCCGAGGACGGCGCGGCCTTCGGTGAGCAGGGCCCGGCGGATCGCGGCGATGGTTTCGTCGGTGGCGCCGGTGGGCCGGAACAGGACGGTGGTGAGGGTGGGGGTGTCGTAGAGCTCGAAGTGCGGGTGCGCGTCGATGAGTTGGGCGAGGTGGTGGGCGAGTGCGGTGACGTCGTCGACGAGGGCGGCGAGGCCGGTGCGGCCGAGGGCTTTGAAGGTGACGGCCGTTTTGAGGACGTCGGGGCGGCGGGTGGTGCGCAGGGAGCGGCCGAGGAGGTCGGGGAGTCCGGCTTCGGTGTCGTCGTCGGCGTTGAGGTAGTCGGCCTGGTGACCGAGGGCGGCGGTCTCCGCGGTGTCACGTACGGCGAGGATGCCGGCGGCGACGGGTTGCCAGCCGAGTTTGTGGAGGTCGAGGGCGACGGTGTGGGCGCGGGCGAGGCCGTTCAGCTTGGGGGCTTCGCGGGGGCTGAAGAGGGCGCCTGCGCCGTAGGCGGCGTCGATGTGGAGGCGGGCGCCGTGCCGCTGGCAGATGTCGGCGATTTCTGGGAGCGGGTCGATGAGGCCCGCGTCGGTGGTGCCGGCGGTGGCGGCGACGAGTTTGGGCCCCGGGAGCGCGGTGAGCGCCTCGTCGAGGGCGGCGGGGTCGAGGGTGCCGGCGGGGGCGGGCACGGTGACCGGTTCGGGCAGCCCGAGGAGCCAGGCGGCGCGGGCGAGGCTGTGGTGGGCGTTGGCCCCTACGAGGAGGTGCACGGGTTCACCGGGCGGGGCGGCCTCGCGGGCGAGGAGGACGGCGAGCTGATTGGCCTCGGTACCGCCGGTGGTGACGAGGGCGTCGGGGGTGGGGTGGGCGAGGGTGGGTGCGGCTTGCCCGCGTGCGGCGTGGGTGTCGGCGGGCTGCTCGTGTGAGGCGGGGGTGCCTGCGCCGTAGACCTCGTGGGCGAGGGTGGCGGTGACGAGGGCTTCGAGGGCGGAGGCTGCGGGGGCCTGGTCCCAGGAGTCCATGGAGGGGTTGAGGGCGCTCGCGGCGAGGTCGGCGGCGGTGGCGACGGCCAGCGGCGGGCAGTGCAGGTGGGCGGCGCACAACGGGTCGGCGGGGTCGGCGGCGCCTTCGGCGAGGGCGGTGACGAGGGTGCGCAGCGCCTCTTCGGGGCCGGTGCCGTGGGTGGGCAGCAACTCTCCTACGTCGTGGTGGAGTTGTGCCGTGACGGCCTCGGGTCCGCCGGCCGGGAGGGGGCCGCCGCGGTGGGCGGCGCCCTTGTGGAGGGCGTCGAGGACGGTGGTGAGCAACGGCCGCAGGGCGTCGGGGCCTTGGGTACCTCCGGCGAGGGGCGGCGTGCTGCGCATACGGGTCCTTTGCGTGGTTGGCGTACGTGATGCATCAGCTTGCCTTTTGCCTGCTGATGCGTCCGCCGTACCTACGAAGCTGACCCGAAAGGGGTATGGGTGGGCGTGGGGCCGGGGGTGCCTGTGCTACGCCCGTCCGGGGGTGGATCGGAGGGGTGGCTTGCGTCGGGCGGGGTCGGCGGGGGTCGGCAGGGGTGGATCCGCCGCGCGGGGCTGGGGTCGTCTGCCTGTCTTGGGGCGTGTGCCGTGTGGCCTGTTTCCCGCTCATCTCCGGTTCGCGTCCGGGCCCCGGCCCCCGTGGTCCGCGCGGGGGTTGTCCCTGGGGCTGCGCGCCAGGCCCCGTAGCCCTGCGGGCTGGTCCTCAATCGCCGGACGGGCTTGATCAGGTCGGCCTCCGCGCTGCCCGCACGCGGGCGCACCTCCACCTCGGACGAGCGGTCCCCAGGCCCCCGGCGTCGAACGTCACCCGTTTCGCGGGCGGTCGGCAGCTGCCACGGTCCCCTCACCCATGGCTGACGACGGCCATGCCGCCTTGGCGATCCGCCACCGCGAACGGCACCCCGGCCACGGCGGTCGACCGCCACGCCGCCTCGCACGGCTCCCCACCCGTAACGACGAACGGCATCCCACCACCGCCTTGGCCGTCCGACACCGGCCACAACTCCCCCACCCGTAACCACCAACGGCGTCCCGCCACCGCCTTGGGCAGGCTGCCGCCTGGGGCGGCAGGGTGGGCAAGGCGGCGCACGGTGCCGCGTGCTCATTGACTCGGGGCCGACCACGGCAATCCCTGAACCACGGTGCCGGGCTACAAGGACGGCGGGCGTCGACCGCGGCGCTGCGCTCACGCTCCGGTGTGGGGCGACCAGTGCGACGACCTGCGGGAGCGCCGCCACCACGGGCGGCCGACGCCCCCGGAGGGGGCGGGTGGGTGGGAGATGAGCGGGGAAGCCATACCGGCGCACCGGGGGCCCAGCACCATCGGCGTCGGCCCCGGCACACCGGGCGCTAGCACCCGTCACCCCAGGCGCCCACCCCGGCAACACCCCGGCGCGGCAAGGCAATCACCACGGCCGGCAGGCACGACACCACGGGGGGGGCCGACGCCCCCGGAGGGGGCGGGTGGGTGGGAGATGGGCGGGGGAGGCGTGCGGGAGCACCGGGGCTGTGTGCCCGTTGTGCCCTGCGCCCCTTCCCCAGGTGCCGCCCACGGCCATATCCCGGAACCCGGTTCCCGCCGTCCGGCCCCGGCTTCCCGGAACCACGACGCACGGCTCCCGGCTCCCCGGAGCCCCGGCTCCCGGCTCCCGGCTCCCGGCTCCCGGCTCCCGGCTCCCGGCACCAGGCCGCCGGCCCACGGCTCCCGGTTCCCCGGGACCACGGCTTCCGGCTCCCGGCACCCGGCCCCCCGGACCGTGCGACAGGCGCCGCCGCCCCCGGCACGGGGTGAAGCGTCGGTGTCGCGCGCCCGGTCCGGAGGCCCCCGCCACGGTGACCCGCCGCTACGCCCCCCGTACCTTCAACGCCCGGCGCAGGTCGTCCAGTTGGTCGGCGAGTTTGCGCCGCAGGGCAGGCGTGGCGTCCGGAACGTGCTGCTCGCCCACGCGGAGCGTGTCCGTGTCGATGGCGTACACGGGGAACGCGTGGCGGCCCGCCGCCTCGGCGATCGCGGGGCCACGGCGCGCGGCGAGCGCGGTGGCGTCAGCGAAGTAGCGGGGTACGTAGCCCCGCAGGAGGTCGGTCTGTTCGGGCTGCCAGAAGCCCTGCGCGGTGGCGATGAAGAGGTAGTTGGACAGGTCGTCCTCGGGGTTCGTCGTGAACATGGCGGACCACGCCTCCGCCTTGGTCTGCGGGTCGGGCAGCGCGGCGCGGCAGCGGGCTGCGCCTTCTTGTCCGGTGGCGCTGGGGTCGTGGGCGAGTTCGGCCTCGATGACGGCTTCGTCGACGGCGCCGAGGACGCTGAGCCGGCCGAGGATGCGCCAGCGCAGTTCGGGGTCGAGTTCGGGTCCGCCGGGGACGGCCCCGGAGTCGTACCAGTCGCGGATGACGTCGGCGTGCCGGGCGGCGTCGATGAGGTGGCGTACGGCGGTGAGGCGGAGCCCTGGCTGGCTGCCGTCCTCGGTGCGGCGGACGAGGTCCTCGCACAGGGTGGTGATGAGGCCGAGGGCCTCGGGCCGCTCCGCGGGGTCGGTGTAGCGGTCGGCGACCTGGGTGTGGGCGAAGGCGAGGACGCCCTGGACGAGGGCGAGGTCGCTCTCCTGGGGTAGGTGGGCGGCGACGGTCTCCAGGTACGTGGTGGGTGCGAGTGCGCCGTCGCGGACCATGTCGCGCAGTGTGGTCCACACGATGGTGCGGGTGAGGGCGTCGGGGATGCCGGACAGGCCGCGCAGGGCGGCTTCCTCGGATGCGGCGTCGAGGCGGATCTTGGCGTAGGTGAGGTCCTGGTCGTTGGGGACGATCAGGGCGGGGCGGCGCCCGTTGAACGTCAACTGCACTTCGCCGAAGGGAACTTCTGCGTCGAGGCGTTCGCGCAGGACGAAGCCGCGCGGGTCGGCGGGAGCGTGGTCGTACAGGCCGATGGCGATGCGGTGGGGGCGGCTGCCCTGTCGGTCGACGGCGAGGCTCCACGTGCCGTCGTTCTCGGTCACCGATGTGGTGAGGGTGTCGACGCCGGTGGTGCGCAGCCAGGTGTCGGCCCAGGCGTGCACGTCGCGTTCGGTGCCGGAGGCGAGGGATTCGATGAAGTCGGCGAGGGTGGCGTTGCCGAATTTGTGGCGCTTGAAGTGGGTGTTGATGCCGGCGAGGAAGTCCTTCTCGCCGAGCCAGGTGACGAGTTGGCGCAGCGCGGAGGCGCCCTTGGCGTAGGAGATCCCGTCGAAGTTGAGGAGCGCGGAGGCCGTGTCGGGCACGGATTCGGGGGCGACGGGGTGGGTGGAGGGCCGCTGGTCGGCGTCGTATCCCCAGGTTTTGCGGGCGACGCCGAAGTCGATCCAGGTGTCGGTGAAGCGGGTGGCCTCGGTGAGGGTCTGGTAGCCCATGTACTCGGCGAACGACTCGTTCAGCCAGATGTCGTCCCACCACTTGAGGGTGACGAGGTCGCCGAACCACATGTGGGCCATCTCGTGGGCGATGACCATGGCGCGGGTCTGTCGCTCGGTGTCGGTGACGGCGGAGCGGTACACGAACTCGTCGCGGAAGGTGACGAGGCCGGGGTTCTCCATGGCTCCGGCGTTGAACTCGGGGACGAAGGCCTGGTCGTAGGAGTCGAAGGGATAGGGCTCCTCGAACTTCTCGTGGTAGCGGTCGAAGCACGCGCGCGTGACGTCGAGGATTTCTTCGGCGTCGGCGTCGAGGTGGGGTGCGAGGGAGCGGCGGCAGTGCAGGCCGAAGGGGAGGCCGCGGTGTTCGGTGCGGATGGAGTGCCAGGGGCCTGCGGCGATGGCGACCAGGTAGGTGGAGAGGAGGGGGGTGGTGGCGGCCTGCCAGCGGCCATCCCCCAGGTGTTCGGTCGTGCCGTTGGCGAGGACGGTCCAGCCTTCGGGGGCGGTGACGGTGAGGTCGAAGGTCGCCTTGAGGTCGGGCTGGTCGAAGGCGGCGAAGACGCGCTGGACGTCTTCCATGAACAGCTGCGTGTACGCGTACGTCTCGCCGTCGGTGGGGTCGGTGAAGCGGTGCATGCCCTCGCCGGTGTGCGAGTAGCGCATGGAGGTGTCGATGCGCAGCTCGTGGGGGCCTTCGGTGAGGCCGGTGAGCGGGAGCCGGTTGTCGGCGAGGCCGGCGGGGTCGAGGGGCTGCCCGTCGAGGGTGGCGGAGCGCAGGGTGGCGGGCTTGAGCTCGACGAAGGTGTCGCCCGCGGTGTGCGCGGTGAAGCGGATCGCGGTGCGGGAGTCGAAGGTGTCGTCCCCGACGGTGAGGTCGAGGTCGACGGTGTATCGCTCGACGTCGATGAGCTGGGCTCGGGTCTGCGCTTCGCTGCGCGTCAGTACGGGCATGCGGACATGCTGCCGCATGCCACCGACATCGGGACAGGGTGGATCATGTGGCGGCCTGCCGGGGTTGCGGACGCGGGGCTCTGCCCCGGACCCCGCGCCTCAAACGCCGGCGAGGCTGGAGTGGCTCACCGTTTCGTGTCCTCGGCGATGAGTTCGTGGTGGCGGATGACTTCGCTGATGATGAAGTTGAGGAACTTTTCGGCGAAGGCTGGGTCGAGTTTGGCGTTCTCGGCGAGTTGACGCAGGCGCTCGATCTGGCGGGATTCGCGGGCCGGGTCCGCCGGGGGCAGGTCGTGGTGGGCCTTGAGGTGGCCGACCTGCTGGGTGCATTTGAAGCGCTCGGCGAGCATGTGGACGACGGCGGCGTCGATGTTGTCGATGCTGTCGCGCAGGCGGCCGAGCTCGGCGCGCACGGCCGGGTCGACCTCGTTCGGCTTGCTGGTGGTCATGACGGATCAGCCTACGTGGAGCATGGGTGGGTCGTCGGGGTCGGGGATCTTGTCGGACCAGCCGCCGGGCACGGCGCGGCCTTGTTGTTCGCGGAAGCGGACGGGTGCGGTGCCGACGCGGCGGGTGAACAGGCGGGAGAAGTAGGCGGGGTCGTCGTAGCCGACGCGGCGGGCGACGGCGGCGACGGGGAGTTCGGTGGCGGCGAGGAGTTCCTTGGCGCGGCCGAGGCGGATGCCGAGGAGGTAGTCCTTGGGGCTCATGCCTGCGCCGCGTCGGACGGCGGTGCGCAGTTCGGCGGGGGTCATGCCGTGCCGGGCGGCGTGTGCGGCGACGGAGAGGGGCTGGAAGGCGTCGCGGGCGAGGGCCTGGAGGACGGGGTGGCCGTCGGGGGCGAGGTCGGCGCGGGCGCGGCGCAGGGCGACGAGGAGTTCGTGGACGGCGGCGCCGGTTTCCACCTCGAGGAGCGGGTTGCCGCGGCGGGCGGCGCGGGCGATGCGGCCGACGGCGGCGCGGGCCTGGGCGGCGTCGGTCAGGGGGACGAGGGGGCGGTCGGGTTCGATGTAGCCGAGTTCGGTGTAGGTGGCGGTGGCGGGCCCGGTGAAGTCGACGAAGCACTCGTCCCAGCCGGTGTCGGGGTCGGCTCCGTAGTGGTGGGGGCGGCCGGGTGTGAGCCAGATCAGGGCGGGTGCGGTGACGGGGGTGCGGCGGCCTTCGGCGGACTGGTACCAGCCGCTGCCCGCGGTGATGACGACGGCGACGTGGTGGTCGAGGGTGCGGGGGCCGACGGTGGGCAGTGGCCCGTGCTGGAGTCCGACGCCGAGGCAGACGAGGCCGAGGCGGTGGTGGGCCGGGCTGGGCGTGAAGTACCGCATCCAGGTGTGGTACGTGGGCATTTGTCCCCTCCCGTGGTGGTGCGTGCGGGCGTCCCCGTCCAACACCGGCCGATCTTTGTCCATGGACCCCGTCGGCCGCCAGAGGTGAGGGTGGCGGCCGGTGGGTGCCGCGCCCATCGGGCACGGAGGAGCACGTGATGACGGATTTCCGGGTGGGCGGGGACGACTTCGAGGTGGACGGGCGGCCGGTGCGGCTGCTGTCGGGGGCCTTGCACTACTTCCGGGTGCACGAGGAGCAGTGGGCGCACCGGCTGCGGATGCTGCGGGCGATGGGCCTGAACTGTGTGGAGACTTACGTGCCGTGGAATCTGCACGAGCCGCGCCCCGGTGAGGTGCGGGACGTGGCGGCGGTGGGGCGTTTCCTGGACGCGGCGCGGCGGGAGGGGCTGTGGGTGATCGTGCGGCCGGGTCCTTACATCTGCGCGGAGTGGGAGAACGGGGGGCTTCCGCACTGGGTGACGGGCCGGCTGGGGGCACGCGCGCGTACCCGGGACGCGGAGTTCATGGCGGCGGTGGAGCGCTGGTTCGGGGTGTTGTTGCCGCAGATCGTGGAGCGGCAGGTGGATCGGGGCGGTCCTGTGCTGATGGTTCAGGTGGAGAACGAGTACGGCAGTTATGGCTCGGACCACCGTTATCTGCGGGCTCTTGCCGATCTGCTGGTGGGGCTCGGGGTGACGGTGCCGCTGTTCACGTCGGACGGGCCCGAGGACCACATGCTGAGCGGGGGTTCGGTTCCCGGGGTGCTGGCGACGGTGAACTTCGGCTCACGCGCGCGTGCGGCCTTCGAGGCGCTACGTAGACACCGGGCCACGGGGCCTTTGATGTGCATGGAGTTCTGGTGCGGCTGGTTCGACCACTGGGGTGCCAAGCACGTCGTGCGGGATCCGCGGGAGGCGGCGGACGCGCTGCGGGAGATTCTGGAGTGCGGGGCGTCGGTGAATCTGTACATGGCGCACGGCGGGACGAGTTTCGGGGGCTGGGCGGGCGCGAACCGGGGTGGCGGCGAGCTGCACGAGGGGCCGCTGGAGCCGGATGTCACGTCGTACGACTACGACGCGCCGATCGACGAGTTCGGCCGCCCCACGGAGAAGTTCTGGCTGTTCCGTGAGGTGCTCGCCGCATACGCGGAGGGGCCGCTGCCCGAGGTGCCGCCGCGGCCCGCGGCGCTCGCGGACCCGGCCACGGCCCGCCTGACGGCGTTCACGGCCCTGGACGGGGTGCTGGAGGCGCTGGGCGGTCCTGAGACGGAGTACGCGGTGCCGCCGTCGTTCGAGGACCTGGACGTGGACCGTGGCCTGGTGCGGTACGCGGTGACGGTGCCGGGGCCGCGGCAGCCGTACCCGCTGCGGGCGCGCGGGCTGCGGGATCTGGCGCTCGTGTACGTCGACGGGGAGCGGGCGGGGGTGCTCACGGAGGAGGAGCCCGCGCTGGCCGAGCCGGTTGCGGGGCACGCGCGCGTGGAGCTGTGGGTGGAGTCCCTGGGGCGCGTCAACTACGGGCCGCGCACGGGTGAGCCGAAGGGGATCACGGGCGGACTGCTGCACGAGCGGCAGTTCCTGCACGGGGTGCGGGCGCGGGGGCTGCGCCTGGACGCCTTCACGGCTTCCGCGGTGGCCGGTCTGCAGTCCGCGGCGGCCGAGGGTGAGGGGCGGGGCCTGTACCGGGGCTCGTTCCAGGTGTCGGGGGCCGGGGACGCGGCGCTCGAACTGCCGGGCTGGGGGCGGGGGTTCGTGTGGGTGAACGGGTTCTGTCTGGGCCGCTACTGGTCGGCGGGACCGCAGGACGCCCTGTACGTGCCGGGTCCGGTGCTGCGCGAGGGCGTGAACGAGGTGTGGGTGCTGGAGCTCGATCGGGCCGGGGAGCCGCGGATCATGTTGCGTTGACGCGGGCTGGCCCCGGGAGACATTCCCGCGTCTCCCGGGGCCCTCCGCGGTGCCTCAGACGATCTCGGTGACCTCGAAGGTGTCCAGGACGAACTCGGCGGTGCCGTCGTCGCCCGTCTTGCGCAGCCCCACCCAGCCCTCCCCCTTGTCCGGTGCGGTGAACTCGTAGGTGAGCGTGGTGGGTTCGGTGGCCACGGGCAGCTCCTCGCGGGACAGCTCCTTGGCCTCTGGGCTGTCGGCCGCGGTGATCCAGACGTACTGGCCGGCCTTCTCGTTCTCGTAGCGGAAGGAGACCCGGTACCGCTTGCCGGGCTCGAAGCGGGCCGTGTGCGGGACGGTGCGGTAGACGAGGCCGGTGTTCTCGCCGCGCGACTTGAGGGACTGGGTGCCGTCGACGACGTCGTCGATCGCCTTCCCGTTCCAGCCTCGCTGGGTGTACGGCGCGTGCCGCTGGGCGATGTGGGTGCGCGGGTCGGTGGAGCCTCCCGCGTCGCCCTTCACGAAGGGACCCCAGCCCTGGGGGACGTGTTCAAAGTCCTCGTGGACCACGGCTGCGGCGGGCAGGTTCGGTGCGGGCGACTTCACGATACGTACATTGTCGAAGCGGACCCGCGCCGAGCCTGCCGCGGCGCGCAGCGCGAGGGTGACGGGGCCGCCGCCGTCCGGGACGGTGAAGTACGTGGTCATCCGCTGGAAGCGGGTGCCGTGCTTGCGGTCGGCGGCCACGTAGTTGCCGGCGGTGGAGGTGTCGGTGCGGTTCGCGGCGGTCACTCCGTCGACGGTGCGCACCTCCAGGGTGGCCGTGCGCCGCTCCCCCGCCTTCGCGCCCACCTCGACCTGCACGGACGCGGCGTAACTGCCGGGTGCGAGCCGGGCCAGGCGCTGGGAGACGGTGGCGGCGGCGCCGGGGCCGATGACGAGTTCGTGGTCGCCGAGGTCGCTGCGCTCGACGGAGGCGGGCCCGGAGACCGTCCAGCCCTTCAGGGAACCGGAGTTGAAGCCGGGGTCGTGCAGCGGGGTGCCCTGGCCCCAGTCGGGCGCGCGGTCGAGGTCGGTGCGCTCCCGGTAGAGGACGTAGGGCCGGTCGGCGTCCGCCTTCAGCGTCACTTTGCCGCCGGACACGGTGACGTAGGAGTCGAAGACGCGGCCCTGGTCGGTGAGCCGGTACAGGGCCACCTTGGACCTGCTCTCCCATGCGCGCGGGAGCCGCCAACTGGTGGTGCCACCCTGCGGGTTGTAGTGGTACAGCTTCGTCGGGTCGGTGGCTCTGCGCGGTTCCCAGGGCAGCAGATAGGTGCCGGCGTCGTAGACGAGGCGGCCGTCGGTGGTGATGCGGCGGGCGCCGGAGGCGTCGGTGACGCTCGTCTTCGTGGCGCCGGAGAACGTGATCTCGTGCTCGCCCCACGTTTTGATCGGCTGCGCCTGTAGGTACTTGGCGGGCAGCGAGTGCGTCCAGATGAGCCGGTAGAAGGCGGTCCAGTCGGTCTTGCCTGTCCAGCCCTCGAAGTTGCCCATGCGGGCGATGCCGAGGAGGGTGGGCCACTTGTCGGCGAAGACGTCCTTTTGGTGGTGGCGGATGAAGCGGATCAGCTTCGAGTTGATGCCGCGCGAGGTGTCGGGGCCGTAGTCGGTCTCGGTGGCCCAGTGCGACCAGAGCGAGGACCTCTCGAACCCGTGGCCCCATTCGGAGGTGACGTTCCAGCCCTGTTCGCGGAAGGTGCGCTGGAGGCGGTCGGAGGTCCAGCCGGACTCCCGGAACACGTCGATGTAGAGGGTGTTGAGGCCTCCGTCGGTGTCGCGGCGCAGGTCGGCGAAGCGCTTGACGATGTCGCCGGAGACGAGGTCGCGGCGCTGGTCGATGCGGTAGCTCTGGTCGAGCCAGTCCCACTGCTCGTTGCTCTTGTCGACGAGTTTCTCGGAGAAGGCGTTGGCGACGGGGTAGGACTCGGTGGCGTTCACGTGGACGGCGAAGTCGCTGTTCCACTTCTTGCCCTCGCGGACCAAGGTGTTGAGGTCGTCGAGGCCGCCCGCGCGCGTGTTGTAGTTCCCCGCGTAGTCGGGGTGCGCGGAGTCGTGGCCCTCGGACTGGTAGCCCTTGAGGAGGGTGTACTGGCGCAGCCCGTCGGTGGCGAGATGGATCCGTTTGACGTTGTCGAGGGTCGCGAGGAACGGGTTGGTGGCCTGTGACGCGAAGTTGAACGGGATGTGCGGCACGACCCGCAGATGCTGTTCGTCGGCGCCGCGCGGGGTGTGGGCGATGTCGCGGAAGGCGATGGCGGCGTCCTGCCAGTCGACCTTGCCGTCGCCGTTCCTGTCGCCGGTGACGACGACCGTCGCGTACGGGAGGGGTTCGGTGGCGTCGACCGGGGCGGTGGCGGCGCGGTGTGTCCACTGGCCGGGGGCGAGGCGGGCTGCGGTGTGGCCTTCGCGGCGCACGGTCTCGCGCCACAGGCGGCCGTTCTCCCAGGTGGTTCCGGCGGCGCTGTCGGGCTTGTCGTAGCTGGTGTTGGTCTCGATCGCGCCGCCGAGCCGGTCGTGGGCGACTACGGCGTAGGCGCATCCGGTGGGCGCCTGGGCGGCGCTGTCGGCGGTCGGGGTGACGATGGTGTCGCCGCTCTTGGCCTTGTCGAGCTGCACGGTGGCGGCGAGGAGGGCGGCGCCGGGCTGGTCGCTGCGGACGGACAGCAGGGCGAGGCCGGGGAACTGGAGGGTGCCGACGCGCAGTTGCGCCGTGTCGCTGATCTTCGTGACGCGCCAGTCGACCTGGTGCCCCTCGACGGCGATACGGATGTCGATGGTGGTGCCGCCGGTCAGGGTGAGGCGGTAGTCGGCGCGGTCGGCGGCGGGCGTGCACGTCACCTTCGGGGTGTGCTCGGCGCCGTCGATCAGGAGCGTCGTGACCGGGTCGGGCTGTGCGTGCAGGACGGCGCCGGTGGCGCGCTCGGTGTAGGAGACGACGAGGGGGAAGGCGGTACTGACGCGGACGTCGAGGTCCCGGGAGCGGATGACGGCGACGCCGGCGTCGGCGGTCGCGGTGGTGGCCGTGGGGGTCGCGGCGCGGGCCGTGCCGGTCAGGGCGAGGCCGAGCGCGGCGCCGGCCCCGCCGACCGCTCCGGCGGCGACGAGGGACCTGCGGCTGGGACCGGGGCCCGGCGTCGAGTGGCGCGGGGTGCCGCCGGGGCGGGCCGACCGGCCGGGCCGGGTCGGCTCCACCTCCTCGCCCTGCGAGTTCTCCGAGTTCTCCGAGTTCTCCGAGTTCTCCGAGTTCTCCGACTGTTGGCCTTGGGGCTGCTCGGGCACGGCGCACTCCTTCTCACGGCGGCTTGGCGTGTCGATCACGATGCGCCGGGCGGGGCGGGAGAGCCCATGGACAAAGGGGCGGCAGGTCTTGGATTAATGGCCGTACTCTGGAGGCGCCGGGTACCGGCCCGGCGGACCCAGGGGGTGCGCGCGTGGCGGACGGCGGACCGGTGGTGCACGGCTATCCACATCTGGAGACGGTGCGGTCGGCGATCACCGCGCTCTACAAGCGGCTCTCGTACGACACGGTGCACACGTTCTCGTCGAGTGTCGCCCCGGTCGATGTGGCGTTCAGTGACGTCGACGATCTGTATCTGGGTGTGCAGCGGGTGGCGCGTGAGCTGGTGCGGCACTATCGGCTCCCCGACGCGCGGATGATCGTGAGTTTCCGGGAGATGCGGCATGCGGCGAGCGTGGAACTGGCGGCGGGCCCCGAGTACTTCATCGAGCTGAACGACCGGTTCCGTACGCATCGCCGGGACATCGGCGCGGCACTCGCCCACGAGATCATGCATGTCTATCTGCACCGTCTCGACCTGTCGCTGCCGGGGACGCGGGACAACGAGATCCTGACCGATACGGCGGCCACGTATCTGGGGGCGGGCTGGCTGTTGCTGGACGCCTTCCGGGAGGATGCGGCGTCCTCGCAGAAGCTGGGCTATCTGACGCCCGAGGAGTTCGGGTACGTGCTCGCGAAGCGGTCCCTCGTCTTCGGTGAGGGGCCTGAGACGTGGTTCACGAGTCCGCAGGCGTACTCGGCGTACGAGCGGGGTCTCGAGCAGGCGCGGCGTGACGAGCGGCAGCCGCCGATGACCGCGGCGGGCTGGGCGGGGCGGCGGCGCTACGCCAAGGACCGGCGGTACGCGCAGGACCACGGGCCGCGCGGGCTCGACCCGGCGAGCCCCTACACGTTCTCTGCCGCGGTCGACGGCGACGGGGCGTCGCGGCGGGGCGGTGGGCTGCGGGTGTCGTTCGCGTGCCCGACGTGTCATCAGCGGATCCGGGTGCCGGTGCGGGGCCGAGTGCGGGCGCGGTGCGCGCTGTGCCGGACGGTGTGGGAGTGCGACACGTAGGCCGCCCGGCGGGAGAGTGCGGCACCACTCCCCCGCCGAACAGCCGAACCGCTGAACCGGCGAACCCGCTGAACCGCCGTACCGCGTACCGCGTACCGCCTCGTGGGTGTCACGACGCCCCGTACACACCCCCCGGCACCGCCGCCCGCGCCAGCAGTTCGCGGGCCGCGTCCCCCGCGCCCTCCGGCGTCCACCGCTCCTCCTTGTCGACGGTCGGGCCCGACCGCCAGCCCTCCATCACGGTGATCCGGCCCGCCTCCACCTCGAAGACCCGCCCGGTCACGCCGTCCGCCGCGGCCCCCGAGCCGAGCCATACGACCAGCGGTGACACGTTCTCCGGCGCCATCGCGTCGAAGGCCCCGGCGCCGGGTGCCGCCATGGTCTCGGCGAACGTCGCCTCGGTCATCCGGGTGCGGGCGGCCGGCGCTATCGCGTTGACCTGCACGCCGTAGCGACCCATCTCGGCGGCCGCGACCAGGGTCAGGCCGAGGATCCCGGCCTTCGCCGCGCTGTAATTGCCCTGCCCGACGGACCCCAACAGGCCTGCTCCGGACGAGGTGTTGACGACGCGGGCCGCCGGTGTGCGTCCGGCCTTCGACTCCGCCCGCCAGTACGCGGCGGCGTGCTTGAGCGGCAGGAAGTGCCCCTTGAGGTGGACCCGCATCACGGCGTCCCAGTCGTCCTCGTCGAGGTTGACGAGCATCCGGTCGCGCAGGAACCCGGCGTTGTTCACCAGCGTGTCGAGGCGTCCGAAGGTGTCGACGGCCGCCGCGACGAGCGAGGCGGCACCTTCGGAGGTCGCTATGTCCCCACCGTGCGCCACCGCCTCGCCGCCGGACGCCCGTATCTCCTGGACGACTTGGGCCGCAGGGCTGTCCGGGGCGGGGGCGCCGTCCAGGCCCACCCCCAGGTCGTTCACGACGACCTTCGCGCCCTCGGCCGCGTACGCGAGTGCGTGCGCGCGCCCGAGTCCGCGGCCCGCTCCGGTGACGGCGACCACCCGCCCCGCGCACAGGCCTCCGCCACCGGTTCCACCGGCTCCACCGCTTTCGCCGATCGGCTTCGCGTCCGTCATCTCACGCCTCCTTGTTGACAGTTGCCGCGTCCTTGTTGGCCGTCGCCGCGTCCAGGAACGCGGGGAGTTCGCCGCCGCCGTGCATCAGCAGGCTCGCCCCGGTGATGTACGAGGCGGCGTCCGACGCCAGGAACACCGCGGCGTCGCCGACCTCGCGCGGCTCGGCCAGGCGCCCCATGGGCACCGTCGCACCCACCGCGGCGATGCCCGCCTCGTCCCCGTAGTGCAGTTCGCTCAGTTCGGTGCGGACCATGCCGAGCACCAGGGTGTTCACCCGTATTCGGGGCGCCCACTCCACGGCCATGGACCGCGCGAGGTGCTCCAGGCCCGCCTTCGCCGCCCCGTAGGCCGCGCTGCCCGGCGAGGGGCGGCTGCCGCTGACGCTGCCGATCATCACGATCGAGCCGCGCGCGGCGTCGAGCTTCTCGCGGGCGGCCAGGGACGCGGTCAGCGCCGCCGTCAGATTCAGCTCGAGCACGCGCGCGTGCCGCACCGCGTCCGCCTCCGCGAGCGGGCGGTACGGCGTGCCCCCCGCGTTGTTCACCAGTACGTCCACCCGGTCGAGGCCCGCGAACAGCTCCTCCACGGCCGCCGCGTCCCGCAGGTCGACCGGCATGAACTCGCAGCCGTCCAGCGGTTCTTCGGGCGGTCTGCGGGCACAGGTGATCACCCGCGCCCCGGCCCGCGCGAAGGCTCCGGCGATCCCGGCACCCACCCCTCTCGTCCCGCCGGTGACGACGACGACCCGACCGCTCAGATCCATCCCGGACCCCTTCCCGACCCTTTCGGGTCCACTTGCGCCGACCGCTGCCCGCCCCATTCCGCTCCCCCCTCGCCGCCTGCTACCGTCATCGACGTACCAAACAAACGTTAGGTGGAAAGGTAGCTGAACGCCATGGGTGTCTCCACCTCCTCACCCGAAAAGGGCATCGCCGTCGTCACGGTCGACTTCCCACCCGTCAACGCGCTGCCGGTGCGGGGCTGGTACGACGTGGCGGACGCCGTGCGCGCCGCGGGCCGCGATCCCGATGTGCGCTGCGTCGTGCTGACCGCGGCCGAGACCTCCCGTGGGTTCAACGCGGGGGTGGACATCAAGGAGATGCAGCGAGAGACGGCTGCGGCGGGTGGCGGTCACAGCGCCCTGCTCGGAGCCAACCGCGGCTGCTACGAGGCCTTTTCGGCGGTGTACCAGTGCGAGGTGCCGGTGGTCGCGGCGGTCGCCGGGTTCTGCCTGGGCGGCGGCATCGGCCTCGTGGGGAACGCGGACGCGATCGTGGCGAGCGACGACGCGACGTTCGGACTGCCCGAGCTGGACCGTGGCGCGCTCGGCGCGGCCACGCACCTGGCGCGCCTCGTCCCGCAGCACCTGATGCGCGCGCTGTTCTACACGTCCCGTACGGCCACGGCCGCAGAACTGCAGGCGCACGGGTCGGTGTGGCAGGTCGTGCCGCGGGGGCAGCTGCGCGAGGCGGCCCTGGAGCTGGCCCGCGACATCGCCCGCAAGGACGGCTACCTGCTCCGCCTCGCCAAGTCCGCGCTCAACGGGATCGACCCCGTCGACGTGCACCGCAGCTACCGCTTCGAGCAGGGCTTCACCTTCGAGGCGAACCTGAGCGGGGTCGCCGACCGGGTCCGCGACACCTTCGGACAGGAGACCGAGCGATGACCACACCGGACAAGAGCATGACGCCCGACGAGGTGGTCGGGCGGCTGCGCAGCGGCATGACGATCGGCATCGGCGGCTGGGGCTCGCGCCGCAAACCCATGGCGCTGGTGCGGGCGTTGCTGCGCAGTGACGTCACGGACCTGACGGTCGTCTCCTACGGGGGCCCGGACGTCGGGCTGCTCGCGGCCGCCGGGAAGATCCGCAAGCTGGTCGCGGCGTTCGTGACGCTCGACTCCATCCCGCTCGAACCGAACTTCAGGGCGGCGCGCCAGAACGGCGCGTTCGAGCTGATGGAGGTCGACGAGGCGATGTTCATGTGGGGGCTGCACGCGGCGGCGAACCGGCTGCCGTTCCTGCCCGTGCGCGCCGGGATCGGCTCGGACGTCATGCGCGTCAACCCGGGCCTGCGGACGGTGACGTCGCCGTACGAGGACGGGGAGACGTTCGTGGCGATGCCGGCGCTGCGCCTCGACGCGGCCCTGGTCCATGTGAACCGGGCGGACCGCGCGGGTAACGGCCAGTATCTGGGCCCCGACCCGTACTTCGACGATCTGTTCTGCGAGGCGGCGGACAGCGCGTACGTGTCGTGCGAGCAGCTGGTCGACGGTTTCGGGGCGGACACGGTGCCGCAGACGCTGCTGGTCAAGCGGCATTCCGTGACGGGTGTCGTGGAGACGCCGAACGGGGCGCACTTCACGTCCTGTGCACCCGATTACGGCCGCGACGAGGCGTTCCAGAAGCTGTACGCGAGCACGCCCTGGGAGGAGTTCGCCGAGCGGTTCCTGCCGCCCGGCGGTGACGAGAAGCAGTACCAGTCCGCCGTCCAGGCCTGGCACGAGGAGCAGAAGTGAGCGTCACCAGCAGTGTCACCGCTACGGATGTGTCCCGCGCCGAGTACTGCGTGATCGCGTGCGCCGAGGCCTGGCGGGACAACGGGGAGGTGCTGGCGAGCCCGATGGGCCTGATCCCGTCCGTGGGGGCGCGCCTGGCCAAGCGCACGTTCTCGCCCGAGCTGCTGCTGACCGACGGCGAGGCGATGGTGGTCGGGCTCGACGGCGCGGCGGAGGGCTGGCTCCCGTACCGGCAGCATCTGACGATGGTCACCGGCGGGAAGCGGCACGTGATGATGGGGGCGAGCCAGCTCGACCGGTTCGGCAACCAGAACATCTCGTGCATCGGCGACTGGGAGCGGCCCGACCGGCAGCTCCTCGGGGTGCGCGGCGCCCCGGTCAACACGCTGAACAATCCGGTGAGTTACTGGGTCCCCAAGCACAGCCGCCGGGTCTTCGTCGAGAAGGTCGACATGATCAGCGGGGTGGGCTACGACAGCGCGGCCGCGGCGGGCCCTTCGGCGACGCGGTTCCACCGCATCCCCCGTGTCGTCACGAATCTGGCCGTCCTGGACTTCGACACCGAGGACCACACGATGCGGCTGGTCTCCGTGCATCCGGGCGTCACGGTGGAGGAGGTCCAGGAGGCGACCGGGTTCGCGCTGGTGCTCCCGGAGGGCGGCGAGGTGGCCCCCACGCGGGAGCCCACGGCCGAAGAGCTGCGGCTGATCCGGGAGGTCATCGACCCGAAGTCGACGCGGGACCGGGAGGTCAGGCCGGTATGACGCCACCCACGCTGTCTCCCGAACCGGGCCCGTCTTCCGGACCAGGCGCGTCCTCCGAACCGGCCCCGGACTCCGTCGCGTTCACGATCCCGACGCCCCTGACCCGGCTGACCGGTGTGCGCCACCCCATCGTGCAGACCGGGATGGGGTGGGTCGCGGGGCCGCGCCTGGTGTCGGCCGCGGCGAACGCGGGGGCGCTCGGCATCCTCGCGTCCGCCACCATGACGCTCGACCAGCTGCGCTCCGCCGTACGCGAGGTGAAGTCGCGCACGGACCGGCCCTTCGGGGTGAACCTGCGGGCCGACGCGGGGGACGCGCGCGAGCGGGTCAAGGTGATCGTCGAGGAGGGCGTGAAGGTCGCGTCTTTCGCGCTGGCCCCCTCGCGCGAGCTGATCGCCGAGCTGAAGGACGCGGGCGCCGTCGTGATCCCCTCGATCGGGGCGCGCCGGCACGCCGAGAAGGTCGCGGCATGGGGCGCGGACGCGGTGATCGTGCAGGGCGGTGAGGGCGGCGGGCACACCGGCGAGGTGGCGACGTCGGTACTGCTGCCGCAGGTGGTGGACGCGGTCGACATCCCGGTGGTCGGGGCCGGCGGTTTCCGCGACGGCCGGGGGCTGGTCGCCGCGCTCGCCTACGGGGCGGCCGGGGTCGCCATGGGGACGCGTTTCCTGCTGACGTCGGACTCGACGGTGCCGGACGCGGTGAAGGCGAAGTACCTCGCGGCGAGCGTCAAGGACGTCACGGTGACGACGGCCGTGGACGGGCTTCCGCACCGCATGCTGCGCTCGGAACTGGTCGACTCCCTGGAGAACGCGGGACGTACGCGCGCGTTGCTGCACGCCGTGCGTCGCGCGGCGGGCTTTCGGAGACTGTCCGGGCTGAGCTGGCCGCAGCTGGTGCGGGACGGCCTCGCCATGAAGCACGGCAAGGACCTCACGTGGAGCCAGGTGCTGCTGGCCGCGAACACCCCGATGCTCCTGAAGGCCTCCATGGTCGAGGGCCGCACCGACCTGGGCGTCATGGCCTCCGGCCAGGTGGCGGGCCTCATAGAGGACCTGCCCAGCTGCGCGGAGCTGGTCGACCGGGTGATGACCGAAGCGCGTAAAACGCTGGAGTCCCTCCCCACCCCACCCTGACCGGGCACGACAACGGCCCGCCTCCGTAAGGGAGTTCACGTATGCCGCGCACGTACAGAACAGGGCACGTTCACGGAACAGGGAACAGGTACGCGGCGGTGCTCTCGCGGCGCCGTGCGCTCGGGGCCGCGCTCGGCACGGTCACGGCGCTCGCCGCGGCCCCCGCCGCCACGGCGGACACAAGGGCGTCCGACGGCATTCGGCAGATCCCCCTCCAGGGGGCGGTGAACGTCCGGGACATCGGCGGCTACCACGCGCGCGGGCGCGGCCGGGTCCGGTACGGGCTCGTCTACCGGGCCGACGCGCTGAGCGATCTCACCGACGCGGACGTGGCGGAGGTCGCCGGGCTTCGTGTTGGCCAAGTGGTCGACTTCCGGGTGCCGTTCGAGGTGCGCACGGACGGCGCCGACCGGCTGCCGGCGGGTCTTGCGGTGACCGCGCGGTCCGTCTCCGACGGCGGCCAGTACGAGCAGATGATGACGGCGATCGCTTCGAAGGATCCGGCGGTGCAGCAGGAGTTGCTCGGGAACGGCAGGGCGGCCGCCGCGATGCGCGCCACGTACCGGATGTTCGTGACCGACGCGGCCAACCGTGCGCGGTTCGCGGAGACGCTCCGGGACGCGGCGTACGGAGGTCGTGGCGCGCTGCTGTACCACTGCACGTCGGGGAAGGACCGTACGGGCTGGATGACGTACGTCCTGCTGAGCCTGCTCGGGGTGGACCAACGGGCGGCGGAGCGCGACTACTTGGCGTCGAACGCGTTTCGCGCCGCGCATGACGCGCAGGTCCGCGAGGGGCTGCGACAAGCGGGCCTGATGCGGAATCCGGACCTGTTGATACCCGTACAGGAAGTCCGGATGGAGTACCTGGACGCGGCGCGTGAGCAGGTACGGGACGCCTTCGGCGGGATGCGGGGGTACGTGGCCGAGGGGCTCGGCGTGGATCGGCGTGTGGCGGGGATGCTGCGGGCGCGACTGGTGGAGTGAGGGCCCCTCCGAGTGTTGCGCGGCCACGGGGCGGAGGTCACGGGGCTCTGCCCCGGACCCCGCGGGCTCTCGCCCAAGAGCGGGGCTTGAATGGCCCCGCCCTCAGCGTCGGCAGAGCTTGATCTGGTTACGCCGCCTGCTGGCGCGGGCCGCGCGGGCCGCGGCCTCGGCGGTTGCCGCCGGAGCCGGACGAGGCTGCGCCGCCGTTGGCGGATCCGGAGCGGCGACGGCCACCGGCCGCGCCGCCCGACCGCTGACCCTCGACGCCCGCCGCGCGACCCGCACCGGCGCCCGCGGCGCGAGCGTTGCCGCCGCCGTTGCCCGAGCCGCCACGGGAGCGGCGGGAGCGACGGGGCTTGGTCGTGGCGGCGGGAGCGGCCGGCTCCGGCACGGCGATGGCCACGGCGACACCGGACGGCTCGCGCGCGCCGGTGATCTCCGTCAGCGCCTCGTCCGTGGAGCGGACCTGCGTCGTACGCGGCTGGATCTTGGCGTCGCGCATCAGGCGCTGCACGTCGCGCTTCTGCTCGGGCAGGACCAGGGTGACGACGCTGCCGGACTCGCCGGCACGGGCGGTACGGCCGCCGCGGTGCAGGTAGTCCTTGTGCTCGGTGGGCGGGTCGACGTTGACGACGAGGTCGAGGTCGTCGACGTGGATGCCGCGCGCCGCGACGTTCGTGGCGACGAGCGCGGTGACCCGGCCGTCCTTGAACTGCTCCAGGGTGCGGTTGCGCTGCGGCTGGCTGCGGCCGCCGTGCAGCGGAGCCGCGTACACGCCGGTGGCGAGGAGCCGCTTGGCGAGCCGGTCGGCGGAGCGCTTGGTGTCGACGAAGAGGATGACGCGGCCTTCGCGGGCGGCGATGCGCGCGGTGACGGCCTTCTTGTCGGTCTCGTCGGCGAGGTGCAGGACGTGGTGCTCCATCGTCGTCACCGCGCCCGCGGACGGGTCGACGGAGTGCACGACGGGGTCGCTGAGGAACTGCTTGACGAGCCGGTCCACGTTCTTGTCGAGCGTCGCGGAGAACAGCATCGTCTGGCCGCCCGGCTCGACCTGCTTCAGGAGCGCGGTGACCTGCGGCATGAAGCCCATGTCGGCCATCTGGTCGGCCTCGTCCAGCACCGTCGTGCGCACCGAGCCGAGCACGCAGTCGCCGCGCTCGATGAGGTCCTTGAGGCGCCCGGGGGTGGCGACGACGACCTCTGCGCCGCGGCGCAGCGCGCCGGCCTGGCGGGAGATCGACATGCCGCCGACGACGGTCGCGAGGCGCAGCTTCAGCGCGGTGGCGTACGGGGTGAGGGCATCGGTGACCTGCTGGGCGAGCTCACGGGTGGGGACGAGGACGAGCGCGAGAGGGGACTTCGGCTCGGCCTTGGCGCCGGTCGTGTGGGTGAGCAGCGGGAGGCCGAAGGCGAGGGTCTTGCCGGACCCGGTGCGGCCGCGGCCGAGGAGATCCCGTCCGGCGAGCGAGTTCGGGAGCGTCGCGGCCTGGATGGGGAACGGCTCCGTGACGCCCTGCTCACCCAGCGTCTTCAGAAGGGCGGCCGGCATGTCGAGCTCGGCGAAGCTGTCCACCGCGGGCAGCGCGGGAGTGGTGTTCTCCGGCATGGTGAATTCGCTCGGCGGCGCGGACTGTTGCCTGCGGCGCTGCTCGGGGGCGCGGCGCTGCCCGGCTGCGGGACGGGGGCGGCGGGACGGGCGGGCAGAACTGGCCATGCGGCGATGCCTTCCGGGACGGGACAGCAGGAACCGGGGCCCGCACCGTAGTGGTGCGGGCCCCGGCCCGGTGATGCTCGATCCGACACCTGCCGGGTCAGCCCGGCGGTGTCGAGTGATCTACGAGCGAGATCAGGCGGGGAGGATGTTCTCCGCCTGCGGGCCCTTCTGGCCCTGCGTGACGTCGAACGTCACCTTCTGGCCCTCCTGGAGCTCACGGAAGCCCGAGGTGGCGATGTTCGAGTAGTGGGCGAAGACGTCGGCGCCGCCGCCGTCCTGCTCGATGAAGCCGAAGCCCTTTTCCGAGTTGAACCACTTAACGATACCGGTGGCCATGTCGTTCTCCTTAAGAACAGGTAGCAGTCCCCATTCCAATAACGCCCAGGTGAACGCCGGAAACCAGGAAATTTCCCGGGAAAACAATAATGCGCCTGAGGAACATTCCCGTCAGGCGCACATAAAGTCTATGGGTACCAAAACTGCAACGTCGTGAATCTTAGCATGCGACGCCGCCGGACCGCGATCCCGTGTCACCGCACCGCGATCCCGTCCAGGACCATCGACAGATACTGGCGCGCGATCTCCTCGGGACTGTGCCGCCCGCCGGGCCGGTACCAGGACGCGGCGACCCACACGGTGTCGCGCACGAACCGGTAGGTGAGGCGGATGTCGAGGTCGGCGCGGAAGACCTGCTCGGCGACGCCGCGCTCCAGGGTGGTCAGCCAGGTCTCCTCGAACCTGCGCTGCGACTCTGCGAGGAACGCGAAGCGGTCCTGCGCGACGAGCTGCTGGGACTCCCGCTGGTAGATGGCGACGGCGGCACGGTGCCGGTCGATCTCCCGGAACGACTCGGTGACCAGCGCCTCCAGCGTCTCCCTCGGTCCGAGTTCGTCGTCGAGCACGGTGTCGTAGCCGGACCACAGCTCGTCGAGGAAGCCGCGCAGGATCTCCTCCAGCATCGATTCCTTGGAGTCGAAGTGGTAGTAGAGGCTGCCGGCGAGCATGCCCGCGTGGTCGGCGATCTTGCGGACCGTCGTGGCGTTGTAGCCCTGCTCGGCGAAGACCTCGGCCGCGGTGTGCAGGAGCTCGCCGCGCCGCTCGGGCGCGGCGTTCGTCGACTGGGACTTCTTCTTCGCGGGCTTCGTTGACTTCGTAGGCACGGGCCCATTGTCCCGGGCGGCGGGGCCACCGGGCGAAGTGGTCCCCACCGATCACCCCATCGGCACGGGTGGTTCGTCATGACCATCGTCATGACCGGGGCATCCGTCCGGCCGACGCGCCGCCGTCGGCGGAGACCTCCGCGCCGGTGAGGTAGGAGGCGTCGTCGGAGGCGAGGAAGGCGACGAGCCGCGCCACCTCCTCGGGCCGGCCGATGCGGCCGAGCGCGGCGGCCGGGTGTTCGGTGGTGCCGAGGTGGGCGGTCATCGCCGTGTCGATGGCGCCGGGGAAGACGGCGTTGACGCGGATGCCGTCGCCGCCGAGTTCGAGGGCGGCGGTGCGGCTCAGCCCGCGCAGCCCCCACTTCGCGGCGCCGTACGAGCCGTGCCCCCAGATGCCCTGGACGCCGGCCTGCGAGGAGATGTTGACGATCGCGCCGCCCCGCTCCCCCGCCCGCATCGCGGGGACGACGGCCTGGACCCCGAGGAACGGGCCGACGAGATCGACCTTGAGGATCCGCTCCAGCTGGGCCGGATCCTCGTCGACGATGGGGGATGTCGTGTAGATGGCTGCGTTGTTGACGAGGATGTCGAGCTGCCCGTACGTGCGGACGGCGACGTCGACGGCGTGCGCCCAGGAGGCCGCTTCGGTGACATCGAGTCTCACGAACCGCGCGGCGTCACCGAGGTCATCGGCGACCTTCTCCCCTTCGGTCACGAGGACGTCCCCGAGCACGACCCGCGTCCCGCGCGCCACCAGTTCGCGCGCGATGGCCTCGCCCATGCCGCGGGCCGCGCCGGTCACGAGGGCGACCTTCCCGGCCGGCTGCCCATGCCGCTCACTCGTCGTCGTACGAGGCGGGCTCGTCACAGGCGCTCGATGATCGTGACGTTGGCCTGGCCGCCGCCCTCGCACATCGTCTGGAGGCCGAACCGGCCGCCGGTGCGCTCCAGTTCGTGAAGGAGGGTCGTCATCAGCTTGCTGCCGGTGGCTCCGAGGGGGTGGCCGAGGGCGATGGCGCCGCCGTTGACGTTGACCTTCTCGGGGTCGGTGCCGGTCTCCTTGAGCCAGGCGAGAACAACCGGCGCGAACGCCTCGTTGATCTCGACGAGGTCGATGTCGTCCATGCTCAGGCCGGTCTTCTTCAGCGCGTACGCGGTCGCCGGGATGGGCGCGGACAGCATCCGGATGGGGTCCTCGCCGCGTACGGAGAGGTGGTGGATGCGGGCCCGGGGCGTCAGCCCGTGTTCCCGTACGGCCTGTTCGGAGGCGAGCAGCAGGGCCGCCGCTCCATCCGAGACCTGCGAGGAGCAGGCGGCGGTGATGGTGCCGCCCTCGACGACCGGCTTCAGGCCCGCCATCTTCTCCAGGGTCGTGTCCCGGCGCGGCCCCTCGTCGGCGGTGACGTCCCCGTAGGCGACGGACTCCTTGGCGAACCGGCCCTCGTCGATCGCGCGCAGTGCCCGCTGGTGGGAGCGGAGCGCCCACTCCTCCTGGTCCTGCCGCGTGATGCCCCACTTCTCGGCGATGAGTTCGGCGCCGTGGAACTGATTGACGGGCGCGTCGCCGTAGCGGGCGCGCCAGCCCTCGCTGCCGAGGAAGGGGCCCTCGGTGAGGCCGAGCGGTTCGGCGGCCTGCCGGGAGGCGAAGGCGATCGGGATCATCGACATGTTCTGTGTGCCGCCCGCGACGACGAGGTCCTGCGTCCCGGAGAGCACGCCCTGCGCCGCGAAGTGGATGGCCTGCTGGGAGGAGCCGCACTGCCGGTCGACGGTGACGCCCGGCACCTCCTCGGGAAGCCCCGCCGCGAGCCAGCAGGTGCGGGCGATGTCGCCGGCCTGCGGGCCGACGGTATCGAGGCAGCCGAAGACGACGTCCTCGACGGCGGCCGGGTCGACCCCGGTGCGCGCGACGAGCTCCTTCAGGACATGGGCGCCCAGGTCGGCGGGGTGGACGCCGCTGAGCCCGCCCTTGCGTCGCCCGACGGGCGTACGGACCGCATCGACGATGTAGGCCTCGGCCATGACGCATCAACTCCAGTCGCTTCTAAGGGTGGTGGGGTTGGGCTATCCCGTCGAGCACCATCGCGAGGTACTCGCGGGCGATCTCCTCGGGGCTGTGCCGGCCGCCCGGCCGGTACCAGGACGCGGCGACCCACACGGTGTCGCGCACGAACCGGTAGGTCAGCCGGATGTCGAGGTCGGCGCGGAACGCCCCGGCCGCCACGCCTTCTTCGAGGGTGGTCAGCCAGGTCTGCTCGAACTTGCGCTGGGACGCGGCGAGGAACGCGAACCGCTCCCTGGCCGCGAGCGCCTTCGACTCCTTCTGGTAGATGGCGACGGCGGGCCCGTGCCGGTCGATCTCCCGGAACGACTCGGTGACCAGGGCCCGCATCGTCTCGCGCGGCCCGTGTCCGGCGGCGAGCACGGTGTCGTAGCGGCCCCACAGCTCGTCGAGAAAACCCCGGAGGATCTCCTCGACGATCGAGTCCTTGGAGTCGAAGTGGTAATAGAGGCTGCCCGCGAGCATCCCCGCGGCGTCGGCGATCCGGCGCACGGTGGTGGCGTCGTAGCCCTGCGCCGCGAACACCCCGGCCGCCGTGGCGAGGAGTTCCTGGCGCCGCTCGGGCGAGGGGCTCATGCGCGCTGGCTGCTGACGGAGACGGTCTCACCGGTCATGTACGAGGAGTAGCCGGAGGCGAGGAAGACCATCACGTTGGCCACCTCCCAGGGCTGTGCGTACCGGCCGAAGGCCTCCTTCTCGGTCAGTTCGGCGAGCAGTTCCTCCGAGGTGACCTTCACCAGGTGCGGGTGCATGGCGAGGCTGGGCGCCACCGCGTTGACCCGCACTCCGTACTCGGCGGCCTCTATCGCGGCGGTCCTGGTCAGGGCCATCACGCCGGCCTTCGCCGCCGCGTAGTGCGCCTGTCCGGCCTGGGCGCGCCAGCCGATGACGGACGCGTTGTTGACGATGACGCCGCCGCTGCCGGTGTCGCGGAAGGCACGCAGGGCGGCCCGTACGCACCGGAAGGTCCCGTTCAACGTGACGTCCAGGACCTTCGTCCACTGCTCGTCGCTCATGTCGACGAGCGCCGAAGTGCCGCCGAGGCCCGCGTTGTTGACGACTATGTCGAGCCCGCCGTGCCGCTCCGCTACGTGCGCGAAGAGTGCCTGCACCTGCTCCTCGTCGGTGACGTCGCAGGCGAGCGCGGAGACCTTCTCGGCGCCGAACTCGGCGGCGAGGGCCGCCTCGCTCTCCTTCAGTCGGCGCGCGTGCGCGTCGCTGACGACGACGCGGGCGCCCTCCTCCAGGAAGCGGCGCGCGGTGGCGCCGCCGATCCCGGCGCCCGCGGCGGCCGTGATCACGGCCGTACGCCCGTCGAGCAGGTGGTGTCCGGGCACGTACCGGGGGGCTTCGGCGGTCATGCGCGCTCCTCACGAATTCCGGCTCGGAAGGTTCAGAAGGGTCAGAAGCTTCGGAACACCTCGACGCTGTCCATGCGAGTACGGTAACCTACCAAACACTTGTTAGGGAAGGAATGGGCGCCCGATGGACCTGAACTTCACCCCGGATCAGGACGCGTTCCGCGAGGAGGCGCGGGCCTGGCTCGCCGAGCACGTGCCGGCCGAGCCGCTGCCCTCCCTGGAAACGGCCGAGGGCTTCGCCGCGCACCGTGCGTGGGAGGCCGAGATGTCCGCGGACCGCTGGTCGGTCGTCTCGTGGCCCGAGGAGTTCGGGGGCCGCGGCGTCGACATCCTCAAGTGGCTGATCTTCGAGGAGGAGTACTACGCGGCGGGGGCGCCGGGCCGCGTCTCGCAGAACGGCATCAACCTCCTCGCGCCCACGCTCTTCGACCACGCCACGGACGAGCAGCGGGCGCGGGTGCTGCCGTCGATGGCGAGCGGCGAGGTGATCTGGGCGCAGGCCTGGTCGGAGCCGGAAGCGGGCTCCGACCTGGCGGCGCTGCGGTCGCGGGCGGTGCGCACGGACGGCGGGTGGTTGCTGCGTGGACAGAAGACGTGGTCGTCGCGGGCGGCGTTCGCGGACCGGGCGTTCGGCATCTTCCGTACGGACCCGGAGGCGGACAAGCCTCATCACGGGCTCACGTACCTGATGTTCGACCTGCGCGCGCCGGGAGTCACGGTCCGGCCCATCGGCCGTATCGACGGCAAGCCGGCCTTCGCCGAGCTGTTCCTGGACGACGTGTTCGTGCCCGACGAGGACGTGATCGGGGAGGTCGGCAAGGGCTGGCGCATCGCGATGTCGACGACGGGGAACGAGCGGGGTCTTATGCTCCGCTCCCCCGGCCGTTTCCTCGCCTCCGCGGATCGGCTGCTCGGGCTGTGGCGGGAGCGCGGCGCGGACCCGGTGGTGCGGGACCGGGTGGCGGACGCGGTGGTGGGGGCGCGCGCGTACCAGCTGTTCACGTACGGCAACGCGTCGCGGTTCGCGGCGGGTGAGCAGATAGGGGCGGAGTCGAGCCTGAACAAGGTGTTCTGGTCGGAGTACGACATCGCGCTGCACGAGACGGCGCTCGAGCTACTGGGCTCGGACGGGGAGTTGGCGGGCGGCGAGTGGGCCGAGGGCTACACCTTCTCGCTCGCGGGCCCGATCTACGCCGGTACGAACGAGATCCAGCGCGACATCATCGCCGAGCGCCTGCTCGGCCTGCCGAAGGGACGCCGCTGATGAGGTTCCTCCTGGACGCGGAGCAGGCCGAGTTCGGCCGCACGCTCGACCGGATGCTCACGGCGGCGGACACCCCGTCGGTGATCCGCGCGTGGGCGGGCGGCGACGCGGGGCCCGGGCGGGCGCTGTGGGGGCGGCTCGCGAAGGCGGGGGTGTTCGCGCTCGCGGTGCCGGACGCGTACGAGGGGGTGGGCCCGCTGCCGGTGGAACTGGCGTTGGCGTACGTGGAGTTGGGGCGGCATGCGGTGCCGGGTCCTGTGGTCGAGACGGCGGCGGTGGCGACGTTGCTGAACGGTACGGAGGCGGCGAAGGAGTGGCTGCCCCGGATCGCGGCGGGCGAGGTGGTGGCCACGCTGGCCTCCGGCCCCTATGCGCTGGACGCGGACTCGGCGGACGCCGTGTTCGTGGTGGACGGCGACGCGGTGCGGCGCGCCGCGGGGCGCGGGCCGCTGCGGGAGTCGGCGGATCCGGCGCGGCGGCTGTTCGTGCCCGAGGGGGGCGAGGTCGTGGCGCGCGGCGCGAAGGTGCGGGAGGCGTCGGACATGGCGGCACTCCTGACGGCGGCGCAGTCGCTCGGCGTGGGCCTGGAACTACTCCGCCGCACGGTCGACTACGTGAAGCAACGTGAGCAGTTCGGCGTCCCGGTCGGCTCCTTCCAGGCGGTCAAGCACCGTCTCGCGGACGCGCTGGTGGGCCTGGAGTTCGCGCGCCCGCTGCTGTTCGGAGCGGCACTCACGATGGCGTCGACGGACGTCGCGGCGGCGAAGTTGTCGGCGGGTGAGGCGGCCTACGCGGCGGCGCGCGCGGCCCTCCAACTCCACGGTGCCGTGGGCTACACGGAGGAGCTGGACCTGTCCCTCTGGCTCCGCAAGGCCCGCCCGTTGCGGGACGCATGGGGCACGCCGTCCGCGTGCCGCGAGCGAACAGTGGCATAGCGCCCCCGTAACGGTTACGCGGCACCGTGGCGCCGCCTTGCCCACCCTGCCGCCCCAGGCGGCAGATTGCCCAAGGCGGCGGCCGACCGCAACGGGCGGGGAACCGCGACCGTCGCCGATTCGGCCGAGCCGGCACCGGCACCCCGTCGGGCCGACGCCCCCGGAGGGGGCGGGCGGTGGGAGATGGGCGGGAGCCGGGCGATTGCCTGCGGGCGGGCAATTCGAGCCCGGGGTGTTCAAGCCCCTGCGGCGATTGAGCAGCGGGGTCCGGGGCGGAGGCACAATCAGCCCCGCCGGCGCTTGAGGCGCGGGGGCCGGGGCGGAGCCCCGCGGCGTGGGGCACGGCCGGCCGCAAGCCACGTGGCACCGAGCCCATCAAGCCCCGCCTCTCCAGCGAGAGCCCGCGGGGCCGGGGCGGAGCCCCGGTCTTTTCAGCCCCGCCGGCGTTTGAGGCGCGGGGTCCGGGGCGGAGCCCCGTGGCGTGGGGCACGGCCGGCCGCAAGCCACGTGGCACCGAGCCCATCAAGCCCCGCCTCTCGAACGAGAGCCCGCGGGGCCGGGGCGGAGCCCCGGTCTTTTCAGCCCCGCCGGCGCTTGAGGCGCGGGGGCCGGGGCAGAGCCCCGCGGCGTAGGACCGGGGCCCCGGTCGGGAGCCGGCACCGGGCGCCGTGTCGCACAGACACTCGCTTAGTCTGTGCCGCATGAAACGCGCAGGCTGCCTGCTCCTCTCCTTCGTGGCCCTGGCCGCCCCACTCACCACCGCCGCCGTCTACCTCCTGTCGCCGGACGACAAGCAGGACGGAGCGGGCCCACGCCCCACCACCTCCGCCCCGGCCCGCCCCGGCAACCAGTCGGAAGCGGAGCGCAAAGCCGACGACAAGGTGATCGCCGGCCTGCCGCCCGGCCTCGCCGCGCCGCAGAAGAAGGACCTGGCACAGCAGATCGTCGCCAGCGCCGAGAACTCGACGCTCAACTGGCGCGGCCAGTACGGCTACATCGAGGACATCGACGACGGCCAGGGCTACACGGCCGGCATCATCGGCTTCTGCACCGGCACCCACGACCTGCTGACCCTGGTCGAGCGCTACACCAAGGCCCACCCGGACAACGGCCTCGCCCGCTACCTCCCCGCCCTGCGCAAGGTCGACGGCACGGACTCCCACAAGGGCCTCGACCCCGGCTTCACCGCGGCGTGGAAGCAGGAGGCCGCCCACAAGGCCTTCCGGGACATCCAGGAGAAGGAGCGCGACCGCGGCTACTTCGACCCCGCGGTCCGCCTCGCCAAGCTCGACGGCCTGGGCACGCTCGGCCAGTTCGTCTACTACGACGCGATGGTCCTGCACGGCCCCGGCACAGGCCCGAACGGCTTCTACGGACTGCGCGAGGCCGCCCTCAAGGAGGCCGACACCCCGTCGCAGGGCGGCAGCGAGAAGAACTACCTCGACATCTTCCTCGACCTGCGCCGCAAGGCCATGAAGTCCAAGAACCCGGACCGCGACACGACCCGCATCGACACGGCGCAGCGCCAGTTCCTCTACGACGGCAACCTGTCCCTGAAGACACCGCTGACGTGGAAGGTGTACGGCGAGACGTTCCACATCGACTGAGCGCGCCCCCAGCCCAAAGCCCCCCCGAAGCCCCCCCCCGAACGCACCGCGACGCCCGCCCAGCGTCCGGTCGGGGACTGTAGGGCGAGCGTCGCGCTCTGTTCCGTACGCCGTTGTACGGGACGTCTATTGAGGGAGCGTCAGACCGCCAGCGCGCGGTCCGTCGGGCGGATCGGAGCCGGCAGCTCCGACGCCCCGGTCAGGAAGCGGTCCACGCCGCGGGCGGCCGAGCGGCCCTCCGCGATGGCCCACACGATGAGGGACTGGCCGCGGCCGGCGTCGCCCGCCACGAACACACCCGGGACGTTCGTCTGGAACTCGTCGTCGCGGGCGACGTTGCCGCGCGCGTCGAGGTCGAGGCCGAACTGCGAGACCAGGCCGTTCTCCTGGTCCGTGCCCGTGAAGCCCATCGCCAGGGTGACCAGCTGCGCCGGGATCTTGCGCTCGGTACCCGGCTTGTTGACGAGCTTGCCGTCGACGAACTCGACCTCGGAGAGGTGCAGCCACTGGACGTTGCCGTCCTCGTCGCCCTCGAAGTGGGTGGTGCCCGCCGAGTAGATGCGCTCGCCGCCCTCCTCGTGCGCGGAGGTGACCTTGTAGAGCATCGGGAACGTCGGCCACGGCTGCGTGGTCGTGTTCCGCTCGTCGTTCGGGCGCGGCATGATCTCCAGCTGCGTCACCGAGGCGGCGCCCTGGCGGTGGGCGGTGCCCACGCAGTCGGCGCCGGTGTCACCGCCGCCGATCACGACGACGTGCTTGCCCTCGGCGGTGATGGGCGGCTGGACGTAGTCGCCCTCCTGCACCTTGTTGGAGAGCGGCAGGTACTCCATCGCGTAGTGGATGCCGTTCAACTCGCGGCCGGGGACCGGGAGATCGCGGGACACGGTCGCACCCGCGGCCACGACGACGGCGTCGTAGCGCTTGCGCAGGCCCGCGGCGTCGATGTCGCGGCCGACCTCCACGCCGGTGCGGAACTTGGTGCCCTCCGCGCGCATCTGCTCGATGCGGCGGTTGATGTGGCGCTTCTCCATCTTGAACTCGGGGATGCCGTAGCGGAGCAGGCCGCCGATGCGGTCGGCGCGCTCGTAGACGGCGACCGTGTGACCGGCCCGCGTCAGCTGCTGGGCGGCGGCGAGACCCGCCGGGCCCGAGCCGATGACGGCGACGGTCTTGCCCGACAGGCGCTCGGGGATCTGCGGGGCGACGTCGCCCCGGTCCCACGCCTGGTCGATGATCGAGACCTCGACGTTCTTGATGGTCACGGCCGGCTGGTTGATGCCGAGCACGCACGCCGACTCACAGGGGGCCGGGCAGAGGCGACCGGTGAACTCCGGGAAGTTGTTGGTCGCGTGCAGGCGCTCCTGCGCGGCCGACCAGTCCTCGCGGTACGCGTAGTCGTTCCACTCGGGGATCAGGTTCCCCAGCGGGCAGCCGTTGTGACAGAACGGGATGCCGCAGTCCATGCAGCGGGACGCCTGCTTGCTGATGATGGGCAGCAGGGACCCGGGAACGTAGACCTCGTTCCAGTCCTTGACGCGCTCGTCGACCGGGCGGGTCTGCGCGACCTCGCGGCCATGGTTCAGAAAGCCCTTGGGATCAGCCATTGGTCGCCGCCTCCATCATCTTCTCGGTGATCTCGGTCTCCGAGAGACCGTCTCGCTCGGCGGCGTCCTTGGCGGCGAGCACTGCCTTGTACGTGCTGGGGATGATCTTGGTGAACCGGGCCACCGAGGCGTCCCAGTCGACGAGGAGCTTCTCGGCCACCGTCGAGCCGGTCTCCTCGGCGTGGCGGCGCACCACGTCGTGCAGCCACTGCTTGTCGGTGTCGTCGAGGGGCTGGACCGCCGACTTGTTGCCGGGGTTCACGTCGTCGAGCTTCAGGTCGATGACGTACGCGATGCCGCCCGACATACCGGCCGCGAAGTTGCGGCCCGTCTCGCCGAGGATCACCGCGTGGCCGCCGGTCATGTACTCGCAGCCGTGGTCGCCCACGCCCTCCGAGACCACCGTGGCGCCGGAGTTGCGGACGCAGAAGCGCTCGCCGGTGCGGCCGCGCAGGAACAGCTCGCCGCCCGTCGCGCCGTACGCGATGGTGTTGCCGGCGATCGTCGAGTACTCGGCGAGGTGGTCGGCGCCGCGGTCCGGGCGGACGATGACGCGGCCACCGGAGAGGCCCTTGCCGACGTAGTCGTTGGCGTCGCCCTCCAGGCGCAGCGTCACACCGCGCGGCACGAAGGCGCCGAACGACTGGCCCGCGGAGCCCGTGAAGGTGATGTCGATGGTGTCGTCGGGCAGGCCCGCGCCACCGAACTTCTTCGTCACCTCGTGGCCGAGCATGGTGCCGACCGTGCGGTTGATGTTGCGGATGGCGACCTGGGCGCGCACCGGCTGGGCGTCCGTCTGGTCGTTCGCGGCGAGGGCGTCGGCGGCGAGCTTGATCAGCTCGTTGTCGAGCGCCTTCTCCAGGCCGTGGTCCTGCTCGATGATCCGGTGCCGGACGGCGCCCGCGGGCAGCTCCGGCACGTGGAACAGCGGCTCCAGGTCGAGGCCCTGCGCCTTCCAGTGGTTCACGGCCCGCTCGGTGTCGAGGAGTTCGGCGTGGCCGACGGCCTCCTCGATGGAGCGGAAGCCCATCTCGGCGAGCAGCTCGCGGACCTCTTCGGCGATGAACTTGAAGAAGTTGACGATGTACTCGGCCTTGCCGGAGAAGCGCTCGCGCAGCGTCGGGTTCTGCGTGGCGATGCCGACCGGGCAGGTGTCCAGGTGGCAGACGCGCATCATGACGCAGCCGGAGACGACGAGCGGCGCGGTCGCGAAACCGAACTCCTCGGCGCCGAGCAGCGCGGCGATCAGCACGTCGCGGCCGGTCTTCAGCTGGCCGTCGGTCTGCACGACGATGCGGTCGCGCAGGCCGTTGAGCAGCAGCGTCTGCTGGGTCTCGGCGAGGCCGAGCTCCCAGGGACCACCGGCGTGCTTCAGCGACGTGAGCGGCGAGGCACCCGTGCCTCCGTCGTGGCCGGAGATCAGGACGACGTCCGCGTGCGCCTTGGACACACCGGCCGCGACCGTACCGACGCCGACCTCGGAGACCAGCTTCACGTGGATGCGGGCCTGCGGGTTGGCGTTCTTGAGGTCGTGGATCAGCTGAGCCAGGTCCTCGATGGAGTAGATGTCGTGGTGCGGCGGCGGGGAGATGAGGCCCACGCCCGGCGTCGAGTGACGCGTCTTGGCGACCCACGGGTAGACCTTGTGGCCGGGCAGCTGGCCGCCCTCGCCGGGCTTGGCGCCCTGGGCCATCTTGATCTGGATGTCGTCGGAGTTGACCAGGTACTCGGAGGTCACACCGAAGCGGCCGGAAGCGACCTGCTTGATGCTGGACCGGCGCGCCGGGTCGTACAGGCGCTCCGGGTCCTCGCCGCCCTCACCGGTGTTGGACTTGCCGCCCAACTGGTTCATGGCGATGGCGAGGGTCTCGTGCGCCTCCTGGGAGATGGAGCCGTACGACATGGCGCCGGTCGAGAAGCGCTTGACGATCTCGGAGGCCGGCTCGACCTCGTCGATGGAGATCGGCTCGCGACCCTCGGACTTGAAGTTGAACAGGCCACGCAGCGTCATGAGGCGCTCGGACTGCTCGTTCACGCGGTCCGTGTACTTCTTGAAGATGTCGTAGCTGCCCGAGCGCGTGGCGTGCTGGAGGCGGAAGACCGTCTCCGGGTCGAACAGGTGCGGCTCGCCCTCGCGGCGCCACTGGTACTCGCCACCGATGTCGAGCGCGCGGTGCGCGGGCGCGATGCCGGAGGCGGGGTACGCCTTGGCGTGCCGGGCCGCGACCTCCTCGGCGATGACGCGCAGGTCGGCGCCGCCGATCTTGGTGGTGGTGCCGTTGAAGTACTTCTCGACGAAGGCCTCGTCGAGGCCGACGGCCTCGAAGACCTGGGCGCCGCGGTAGGAGGCGACGGTCGAGATGCCCATCTTGGACATGACCTTGAGGACGCCCTTGCCGAGCGCGTAGATCAGGTTCCTGATCGCGTCCTCGGACTCTATGTCCTTGAGGAACGTGCCGGCGCGGACCAGGTCCTCGACCGACTCCATGGCGAGGTACGGGTTGACCGCCGCGGCACCGAAGCCGATGAGCAGGGCGACGTGGTGCACCTCGCGCACGTCACCGGCCTCGACGAGGAGGCCCACCTGGGTGCGCTTCTTCGTACGGATGAGGTGGTGGTGGACGGCCGCGGTGAGCAGCAGCGAGGGGATCGGCGCGTGCTCGGCGTCGGAGTGCCGGTCGGAGAGCACGATCAGGCGGGCGCCGGCCTCGAGGGCGGCGTCGGCCTCGGCGCAGATCTCGTCGATCCGGGCGGCGAGGGAGTCGCCACCGCCGGAGACCCGGTACAGGCCGGACAGGGTGACGGCCTTCATGCCGGGCATGTCGCCGTCGGCGTTGATGTGGATGAGCTTCGCGAGCTCATCGTTGTCGATCACCGGGAACGGCAGGGTGACCGCGCGGCAGGTGGCGGCCGTGGGCTCCAGGAGGTTGCTGCCGGGGCCCAGCGGGGAGCGCAGCGAGGTGACGAGCTCCTCGCGGATCGCGTCCAGCGGCGGGTTGGTGACCTGCGCGAACAGCTGCGTGAAGTAGTCGAAGAGCAGCCGCGGGCGGGCGGAGAGCGCCGCGATCGGGGTGTCGGTGCCCATCGAGCCGATCGGCTCGGCGCCGGCCTTGGCCATCGGCGCGAGGAGGATGCGGAGCTCTTCCTCGGTGTAGCCGAAGGTCTGCTGGCGGCGCGTGACGGAGGCGTGCGTGTGCACGATGTGCTCGCGCTCGGGGAGGTCGGAGAGCTCGATCTCGCCGGCCTCGAGCCACTCCTCGTAGGGGTGCTCGGAGGCGAGAGCGTCCTTGATCTCCTCGTCCTCGATGATGCGGTGCTCGGCGGTGTCCACGAGGAACATCCGGCCGGGCTGCAGGCGGCCCTTCTTGACGACCTTGGCCGGGTCGATGTCGAGGACGCCGACCTCGGAGCCGAGGACGACGAGTCCCTCGTCGGTGACCCAGTAGCGGCCGGGGCGCAGACCGTTGCGGTCGAGAACGGCGCCGACCTGGGTGCCGTCGGTGAAGGTGACGCAGGCCGGGCCGTCCCAGGGCTCCATCAGGTTGGAGTGGTACTGGTAGAAGGCGCGCCGGGCCGGGTCCATGGAGGCGTGGTTCTCCCAGGCCTCCGGGATCATCATCAGGACGCTGTGCGGCAGCGAACGGCCACCGAGGTGCAGCAGCTCCAGGACCTCGTCGAAGGAGGCGGAGTCGGAGGCGTCCGGCGTACAGACCGGGAAGATCCGCTCAAGGTTGTCCGAACCACCGAAGAGGTCGGAGCCGAGCTGCGACTCACGGGCGCGCATCCAGTTGCGGTTGCCCTTGACGGTGTTGATCTCACCGTTGTGCGCGACGAAGCGGTACGGGTGCGCGAGCGGCCACGACGGGAACGTGTTCGTGGAGAACCGGGAGTGCACGAGCGCGATCGCGGAGGCGAAGCGGCGGTCGGACAGGTCCGGGAAGAAGGGCTCCAGCTGGCCGGTGGTCAGCATGCCCTTGTAGACGATCGTGCGGGCGGAGAGCGACGGGAAGTACACGTCGGCCTCGCGCTCGGCGCGCTTGCGCAGCACGAACGCCTTGCGGTCGAGCGCGATGTCCTTGCTGGTGCCGTCGGCGACGAAGATCTGGCGGAAGGCCGGCATCGTCGAGCGGGCCATGGAGCCGAGCATCTGCGGGGCGACCGGGACCTCGCGCCAGCCGAGGACGTTCAGGTCCTCTTCGGCGGCGATCGTCTCGATGCGCGAGACGAACTCCTCGGTGCCCTCCTCGGGCAGGAAGGCGATACCGACGGCGTACGCACCGGCCTCGGGGAGGTCGAAGTCGACCACCTCGCGCAGGAAGGCGTCCGGAACCTGGGACAGGATGCCCGCGCCGTCGCCCGAGTCGGGCTCGGAGCCGGTGGCACCGCGGTGTTCCAGGTTTCGCAGAACGGTCAGCGCCTGCTCGACCAGCGTGTGGCTCGCCTCGCCGGTGAGGGTGGCCACGAACCCGACGCCACAGGCGTCGTGCTCATTACGCGGGTCGTACATGCCCTGGGCAGCAGGGCGAGCATCCATGTGCGACCAGGTCTGGCCGCTGTTGGAATGCTGGGACGGCTGGCGCGCGGTACGCATCGGCTCTCCCGTCGTCGTCGTGGCAAGGTGCGTGCCGAGGGACGACGTTGGCCCTCTGCGGAGAAGTGCAGCTCAAAAAATTTCGTGCAGGTTACATGATGGAGCGATTCTCGGGAACCGGATACTGCGTTCCAACATGCGGACACCGCGGGTGGCGGCGGGAGAGGCCTCGCCGGGCAGATCGATGACCGAGGGCCGGGTGGTGCTGGCGTGCGCCGCGGGCCTCATTGCCCCCAGCGCTTACGGCTCATGCCCCGTGGTCTCGCAATCGAAACCGCGCGGTAACGACTACTTATGCAAGGCGCTGTATAGGCATCTTCAGGCCACGGCCGCGAGCCGTCAACCAGCAAAAGTGCCGAAGATGTTCCCCAGGAGATACGTCACACCCGCCGCGGCACCACCGAGGGCCAACTGCCGCAACCCGCTGAACCACCAGGAACGCGCCGTCACCTTGGCCACGACGGCCCCGCACGCGAAGAGCCCGACGAGCGCGAGCAGCACGGCGGGCCACAGCGCGCTCGCCCCGAGCAGATAGGGCAGCACCGGGATCAGGGCGCCGAGCGCGAACGATCCGAAGGACGAGACGGCGGCGACCATCGGCGAGGGAAGATCGCCGGGGTCGATGCCCAACTCCTCGCGCGCGTGGATCTCCAGGGCCTGCTCGGGGTCCCGCGACAGCTGCTTGGCCACCTCGTGCGCGAGCTCCGGCTCGACACCGCGGGAGACGTACAGCTCGGCGAGCTCCTTCTCCTCGTCGGCCGGATGCTTCCTCAACTCGCGCCGCTCGACGTCGAGTTCGGCCTCGACCAGCTCACGCTGGGAGGCGACGGAGGTGTACTCGCCGGCGGCCATGGAGAAGGCTCCGGCGGCGAGGCCCGACAGGCCGGTGATGATGATCGTCTGCTGCGAGACGGCGCCGCCCGCGACGCCGGCCATGAGCGCGAAGTTGGAGACGAGCCCGTCCATCGCGCCGAAGACCGCGGGCCGCAGCCAGCCACCGTTGACATCGCGGTGGGTGTGGTTGTCCCGGTGGGCGTCGTGCAGTGCCGCCCCGGTCTCGATGATGGTCATGCTCGTGGACCCCGCTCCCCTGTGACTGCTGACTACCGACCGCCACTTACGGGCTGCCGTTTACGGGTCCGAAAGTACGCGCGAAAAATCGGCCCTGCCAGCAAGGAAGGCCGTACTTACCTGCGGTTTTGCGCCCTGCGCAACACGCTGACCTCCACCTTCCCGAACTCACCCGTGAGGTGGATCACATGATGCGTGCGTTGACGGGCAGGGAAACAAGGACGCAACATCCGTAAACGTTTACAGAAGCGGGAAACGTTTACAGCGAAGGGGTGGTCACGATGCCGAAGACAGCGGTCACATCGAGCGGTGGTCAGCCGACGGTCATCTCCATCGCCGAGCGCGCGGGCGTCTCCATCGCATCCGTCTCCCGCGTGCTGAACGGGATCGGGGCCCGCCCCGCGACCGTCGAGAAGGTCGAGCGCGCCGCCGCCGAACTCGGCTATGTGCCGAACGCGGTGGCCCGCTCCCTCAAGGACGGCCGCACCCGCCAGCTCACCTTCGCGATGCCCGACATCGGCAACCCGGTCTACGTGGCGATGGTCCGCGCCATCCAGTCCGTCGCGAAGGCCGCCGGGTACCGCCTCCTCCTGCACTCCACGGACGCCGTCGCCGAGGACGAGCTCGCCGTGCTCCGCAGCCTCGGCGACCGCACCAGCGACGGCCTCATCCTGTGCCCCATCCGCATCACGGACGCCCACGTGGACGCGCTGCGCTCGGCCTCGGGCCCGGTCGTCGTCATCGGTTCGCTGCCCAGCGGCGTCCCGGTCGACAGCGTGCGCGCCGACTCCGTCGAGGGCGTCGCGCTCGCCGTGCGCCATCTGTACGAGACGGGCCGGCGCCGCATCGCCTTCGTCAACGGCCCCGCCGACACGGTCCCCGGAAGCAAGCGCGGCGAGGGCTTCCGCAAGGCCCTCGCGGACTGCGGCCTCGTATACGACCCGGAGCTCGTCGTGCACACGGACTTCGGCATCGAGTCCGGGGCCGCGGCCGCCGAGGCGCTCCTCGACCTGAAGCCCGACGCGGTCTTCGGCGCCAACGACCAGCTGGCCCTCGGCGCCGCCCGCGCCCTGCACGCCCGTGGCCTGCGGATACCCGAGGACGTCGCGGTCGCGGGGATGGACGACAGCGTGCTCGCGCAGGCCGGCTGGCCCCCGCTGACCAGCGTCGACCTGGGCTCCACCGAGCGCGGTCGACGCGCCGCCGAACTGCTGCTGCACCGCCTCGACACCCCGGAAGCACCCGGAAGCACCGCGCAGAACACCGCTCCCCGCTCCACCACCGCCCCTCCCCGCCTCGTCGTCCGCGCCTCCACGGGCCGGGCGGCGCCCGACAGTTGAGACATCGAGGATTCCCATGAGTCTCACCGCGCCACGGGACAACGCCGTCCCTGGTAGCCGCGGCACACCACCTCCCCGTACGCCGGGTCAGCGCAAGCGAGCGCTCGGCCTGGACCGGGGCGCGTGGTTCCTGCTGATGCCCGCGCTGATCCCGATTCTGATACTCAGCGTGGTCCCGCTCCTGTACGGCCTGTCGCTCGCGTTCACCGACTCGCAGGCGGGACGGACCGCACCCACGCAGTTCATCGGCCTGGACAACTTCCTCGACCTGCGCCACGACTCGCTGTTCTGGGAGTCGTTCCGGATCGGCCTGGTCTGGGCGGTGTCCGTGACCGCGCTCCAGTTCGTGCTCGCGCTCGGCCTCGCGCTGCTGCTCAACCAGAATCTGCGTTTCCGCTGGCTGGCCCGCACCCTGGCGCTGGTCCCGTGGGCGATGCCCGAGGTCGTCGTCGGCATCATGTGGCGGCTCGTCTACCACTCGGACGCGGGCATCCTGAACAAGACGCTGACCCAGCTCGGCCTGATCCACGAGAACGTCGACTGGCTCGCGGACCTGTCGTACGCGCTGCCCGCCGTGATCGTGGTGGGCGTGTGGGCGGGCATGCCGCAGACGACGGTGGTGCTCCTCGCCGGACTCCAGAACGTGCCGGTCGAGCTCCGTGAAGCCGCGCAGCTCGACGGCGCGGGGATGTGGCGCCGGTTCACGGCCGTGACCTGGCCGGCCCTGAAGCCGGTGGTCATCGCCATCACCGCGCTCAACTTCATCTGGAACTTCAACTCCTTCGGCCTGGTCTACGTACTGACGCAAGGAGGGCCCGGCGGACAGACCCGGCTCCCGATGCTGTTCGCGTACGAAGAGGCCTTCAAATACGGGCAGTTCGGATACGCCGCCGCGATGGGCCTGGCGATGGTCGCGGTGATCGCGGTGCTGCTGACGCTGTTCCTCCGTAAGAAGCTGAAGGACGACGTAGAAGGCGGGGCGGCGGCATGAGCGCGAGTACGACACTCCCCCGGGTCGCCGGCCGAGCGGGCCAGTACGTGGCACTGCTCTGCTACATGGTCTTCCTGGCCTTCCCGTTCCTGTGGCTGATCTCGACGTCCTTCAAGTCCCCGCAGGAGCTGGGCGCGATCGACCCGAGCTGGCTGCCGCGGCATCCGAGCCTGGACAACTACCGCGCCGCGTTCGACGCGCAGCCGCTGCTGCGCTCGGCGCTCAACAGCCTGGTCGTCGCGGTCAGCGCCTCCGTGATCTCGGTGGCGATCGCGGTCCCGGCCTCGTACGTCATGGTCCGGTACAAGACGCGCGTCAGCCAGGCGGGCACGGGCTGGATCCTGGTCAGCCAGATGTTCCCGTTCGTGCTGATCATCATCCCGTTGTTCCTGGTCCTGAAGAACCTGCGGATGATCGACAGCCTCTTCGGCCTGATCATCGTCTACGTCGTCTGGAACCTGCCCTTCTCGCTCTGGATGCTCCAGGGCTACGTGAAGTCGGTGCCGCGCTCCCTGGAGGAGGCCGCGGCGGTGGACGGAGCGGGTCGGCTGCGCACGCTGACCAGCGTGGTCCTTCCGCTCCTCGCACCCGGCCTCGTAGCGACGCTGATGTTCAGCTTCGTGACCGCCTGGAACGAGTTCTTCTTCGCCCTCGTCCTCCTCAAGTCACCGGAGAACCAGACGATGTCGGTCATCCTCACCCGCTTCCTCGGCGCCGAGGGCGTCGCCGACTTGGGCCCGCTCGCCGCGGCCTCGGTCCTCGCCACGATCCCCAGCCTCGTCTTCTTCGCGCTGCTCCAGCGGCGGCTCGTCGGCGGCATGCTCAGTGGGGCGGTGAAGGGCTGATGCGCGTACGAAGGCTCACCGCGGCGGCCGCGACCGCGCTCTCGCTCGTCCTGCTCGCCGGCTGCTCCGGTTCCGGCTCGGACTCCGATTCGGCGAACGGCACGGTCACCCTCGAATTCCTCAGCCTCGCCTGGCAGAAGGAGTCCATCGAGGCGAACAAGGCCCTGGTCGCGAAGTGGAACGACACCCACTCCAAGGTCAAGGTCAAGTACGTCCAGGGCGTCTGGGACAGCATCCACGACCAGATGCTGACCTCCTTCGAGGGCGGCAAGGCGCCGGACATCTTCCACGACGACGCCTCCGACCTCACCGACTTCGGGCACGGCGGCTACCTCGCCGACCTGAGCCCCTACCTGCCGAAGTCACTGCGCGCGGACATCCCGAAGGCGTCCTGGGCCACGACGACGTACGGGAAGAAGATCTACGGCATCCCGTTCCTCCAGGAGCCGCGCGTACTCGTCGTGAACAAGAAGCTCCTGAAGCAGTCGGGAGTACGCACCCCCACGGTCCAACACCCTTGGTCCTGGGCCGAGTTCGAGCGTGCGAGCAAGAAGCTCACACGCGACAGGAACAAGGACGGCAAGCCCGAGCAGTACGGCGTCGCCTGGTCGATGAAGGAGCCCGTCACCCAGTCCGTGAACCTCTCCCTTTCCACCGGCGGCAAGCTCTTCTACAAGGACAAGGACGGCAAGAACGAGATCCGCTACGACGCCGCCGACTCGGCCGTCGGGCGCCTGATCAACCGGCAGGTCGACACGGCACACACCGCGCCCAAATCGGCGCTCGGCATGGCCGGTTCCGACACGCTGCCCGGCTTCTTCGCGGGCAAGTACGCGATGCTGCCGCTCAACTTCTCGTTCCGGCAGCAGGTCCAGCAGCAGGCCCCCAAGGGCTTCGACTGGACCGTCCTGCCCATGCCCTCCGGTTCCGGCGGCCTTGCCCAGGGCGTCGCTCCGCAGACCCTGTCGGTCTCCGAGGACAGCAAGCACAAGGAGGCGGCGGCCCGGTTCATCGCCTACCTCACACAGGCCGACCACCAGGTCCAACTGGCGCGCGGCGACTGGCTGTTGCCCACCAGCCGCGAGGCACTCAAGGACCCGTCGCTGACCACCGCCAAGTACGGCTGGAAGACGGGCTCCGAGATGGCCGCCTCGCTGCGCCCGTCCCCGGTGCTCGGGGTGCGGGGCTACGCCGAGTGGAAGGACAAGATCGCCACTCCGGCCTTCCAGGAGTACTACAACGGCGCGTTCGGCGTAACAGAGCTGCGCAAGCGCCTGGCCGACGACGGCAATCTGATTCTGAACCGCTACCAACGCTGAGCATCACCCCGGCACCACCAGCACAACCCCAGAGATGAGCACGAACACACCATGAGCGTCAGCGTCGAACCGGACCCTCCTTCGGAGGGACCTTCCTCGGAGGGATCTTCCCCGGAGGGTCCGGCACAGCCACGCAGACTCCGTACCGTTCCACGCCCTGCCCCGGCGGCCGCGATCTCCCTGCGGGACCGCGCCCGCGGGGCGCTCCTCGGCCTCGCCGTCGGTGACGCGCTCGGCGCGCCCGCGGAGAACATGAAGCCGTCCCAGATCCGCGAACGCTGGGGCCGCATCGAGGGGTTCGTGTCCGCCGACCCGGCCGGCACGGACGACACGGAGTACGCGATCTTCTCCGGCCTGCTCCTCGCCGAGCACGGCGCGGGCCTCACCATCGGGGACGTGGAGAAGGCCTGGCACACGTGGATCGCCGACCGTGACGAGGGCCCCTTCAAGGGAGCCGGGTTCAGCGAACGCGGCACCCTCGAGAACCTCCGCCGGGGTCTCGCCGCCCCCATCTCCGCCCAGCACCGGCACGCCTGGAGCGACGGCCTCGCGATGCGCGCGGCGCCCTTCGGGGTGTACGCGGCGGGCCGCCCCGCGGAGGCGGCCCGCCTGGTGTCGATCGACGGCACGGTGTCGCACGACGGGGAGGGCATCCACGGGGGCCGGGCGGTCGCGGCGGGTGTGGCGGCGGCGATGGTGAGCCACAACCCGGACGCGGTGGTCCAGGCGGCGCTCTCGGTCGTCCCCGAGGACTCGTGGACGGCGCGCTCGCTGCACCGCGCGGTGTCCACGGCGCGGCGGGCGCGCCGCGCCCCGGACGGCACGCAGCTCTCCATGGAGCGGGCGGTCCGCAAGGCCGTCGTCATCGGCGGCTACCCGTGGACGGACCTCGCCCCCGAGGCGGTGGGCCTCGCGTTCGGCGCGTTCGCGGTGGCCCGCGGCGACTTCCGCGAGTCGGTCCTCACGGCGGTCAACATGGGCCGCGACGCGGACACGACGGCGGCGGTGGCCGGAGCGCTTGCGGGCGCCCTGTGCGGCGAATCGTCGATCCCGTCGCACTGGGCATCGGCGATCGGCCCGGTCCGCGGCAGCTGCCTCCCGTCCATGGCAGGCCGCCACATCCTGGACGTGGCCGACCGCCTGACGCCTCCGCCGCCGGACCGTGAGGGGGCAGTGGCATGAACCGGGACCACGCCTCGGGGCTCCGCCCCGGCCCCCGCTCCTCAAACGCCGGAGGGGCTGATTTTGCCGACCCGCCCCAGCCCGATACGTCCGATCAAGCCCCTGCGGCACGCTCAAGCGCAGGCCCGGACATTCAAGCGTCTGCGACGCACTCAAGCGCAGGTCCGGATATTCAAGCCCCTGCGGCGATTGAGCAGCGGGGTCCGGGGCGGAGCCCCGGGAGCGCAACGCCGGATCGGCCACATCAAGCCCCGCTCTTGGACGAGAGGCCGCGGGGTTCAGGGCAGCGCCCCGGGAGCGAGGCCACATCCGCCAATCCAGCCCCGCCGGCGTTTGAGGCGCGGGGTCCGGGGCAGAGCCCCGCGAGCGAGGCCACATCCGCCAATCCAGCCCCGCCGGCGTTTGAGGCGCGGGGTCCGGGGCGGAGCCCCGGGAGCGGGACCACATCCGCCGCCACCGGCGTCGACCGGATCGAGGGGCTGCTCCTCGGAATCGCCGCAGGGGACGCGGCCGGTTGGCCATCGGGGCGCCACCGAGCCGCACGGCTCCCCGACTGGACGAGACGCCTCACCCGCGAACTGGACACCTTCGCCGAGCAGAACGCCACCACCACCCTCCCCGTCCCCATCGCCCTGAACCAACCCCCGGAACCCCTCCGCCTCGGCCCCTCGGACGACGCCGAATGGGCCGCGTTCACCGCACACGCCGTCCTCGCCGCCTACGCCCACGGCCTCGGCGACCTCCCACCCGACCACCGCGTCCGCTCCTCCCTCTCCCTCGCCTGGAACACCCTCGCCGACGAGATCGCCGCGGCAGCGGCCCGCGCCGACGAGATCGAATCCGCCGACATCCCGCTGCGCGCCCGCATCTCCGTACGCGCCGGCCTCGGCAACCTCGCCGCCGGCCTGCGCCCACCCGCCACCGGCCACGACAACCCGCACTACTTCGACGACGCCGCCTGCGTCCGCGCCGCGGTCCTCGCGGCCGTTCACCCCGGCAAGCCCGAACTCGCCGCGGAACTCGCCGAGTTCGACGCCCGCTACACCCAGGACGGCGACGGCGTGCACGGCGCCCGCGCGATGGCGGCCGCCGTCTCCACCGCGCTCGGCGGCGCGGACGTCGACGCCTGCGTGGACGCCGCGCTCGCCCAGCTCCCCGCCGGCACCGAGATCCACCGCAACGCCCACCGGGCCGTGGATCTCGGCCGCGCCGCCGCGGCGGCCCGCCCAGGACAGCCCGGCAACGCGTTCGCGCTGGTCCCCGTCCTGGAACACGAGATCGTCGACCACGTCTACAGCTACGGCATCGCGGCCGCCGAGACCGTCCCGGTCGCACTCGCCATGGCGACGGCCGCCGCGGGATCGGTCACCGAGGCCGTCCCCACCGCGGCCTGCCTGTCCCGCGTCGCCGACTCGGCGCCGGCCCTGACCGGCGCCCTCACCGGCGCGATCGGCGGCGCGGACGCGCTGCCGCACACCTGGCGGGACGCCTGCGACATCCTCGCGGGCTGCGCGCTGCCGCAACTCGCGGGAACCCGGCTGACGTCCCTGGCCGACCGGCTCGCCCGCGCCACCTCGAACTCCCTTGCAGCGGAAGGAACTTCACCATGAGTTTGGAAGACCGCACCACCGGCGCCCTGGTCGGCGCGGCCGTGGGCGACGCGCTCGGCGGCCCGGTCGAGGGCTGGACACCGGAGGCCATCGCGGAGCGGCACGGCGGCCGGGTCCGCGGCATCGTGGAGCCCTTCTACAAGGACGACTGGAAGACGGCCAGGCCCATCGCGCCGTACCACAAGGGCGACGGCCACGTCACCGACGACACCCTCATGACGCACGCGCTGATCCGCGTCTACGAGAAGGTCCGCGACCACCTCGACGCGTACGCGGTCGCCGACCACCTGGTCCCCGACCTCATCACAACTCCCCGCTGGATCCCGGAACTCGAGGCCGAGGCCCTTCCCCTCCAGCGCATCTTCCTCGCCGAGAAGTGGATCGTCGCCCGTATCCACTACGGGCACGTGGACCCGCGCGAGGCGGGCGTCGGCAACATCGTGAACTGCGGCGCGGCGATGTACATGGCCCCGGTCGGCGCGGTCAACGCGGGCAACCCGCTCAAGGCCTACGAGGAAGCCCTCGATGTCGCCGGCGCGCACCAGAGCTCGTACGGCCGCGAGGCGGCGGGCGTCTTCGCCGCGGCGGTCGCGGCGGCGTACAAGCCGGGCGCGACGCCGGAGTCGGTCGTCGAGGACGCCCTCGCCCTCGCCAAGGACGGCACGCGGTCGGCGATCGAGGCGGTCTGCGAAGTGGCCGCCCGCCACGACGACTTCGAGGACGCGCTGAAGCCGCTGCGCGAGGCGGTCACCCCCTTCGACACGGTCGGCCCCGAGTACCGCAAGCCCTCGCTCGGCGCCCGCCGCCCGTCCCGCCTGCACGCCATCGAGGAACTCCCGGTCGCCCTCGGCATGCTCCTGGTCGGCCGCGGCGACTTCCGGCACACCGTGCTCGGCTCGGTCAACTACGGCCGCGACTGCGACTCGATCGCCACGATGAGCGGGGCGATCGTCGGGGCGCTGTACGGGGAGGGGGCCGTGCCCAAGGAGTGGAGCGCCGAGATCGCGCGGGCCAGCAAGCTGGACCTGCACGGTCCCGCGGCCTCGCTCGCGCGGGTCACGCGTGAGGTGCACGCCAAGGATCTGGGCCGTCGCCGCGCCCACGAAGCCGCGTTCGCGGCGATCGCGGAGTCGTGATGCTGCGCCTCACCTGGATCCAGCCCGAGGATCTGCTCGGCCACGAGTTGCGCCAGGCGGCGCAGGACGGCCGGGACGCGTCGGCGATCGCGTCCCGCTGGCTGTCGGCGGGCGGCCACCTGGCACCGGACCGCGCGGGAGCCTCCGCCACCCCGGCGCCACCCGAACTACGGTCCCTGGCCGAGCGATTGCTCGACGAACTCGCCACGATGAAGTCGCCGCTCTCGGAGCCGACGGACCTGGCGGCGATCGAATCCGCGACGAAGACCCCTCCCCCACCCCGCCCCTTCCCGAAAGTCCTGCCGGACGGGCCTCCTCAAACGCCGGAGGGGCTGGATATTCAGCCCCTCCGGCGTTTGAGGAGCGGGGGCCCGGGGGCGGAGCCCCCGGTTTCGGGAAGGGGCGGGGTGGGGGATCGGCTCCACGCCGCCTGGCTGGGACGAGCCGTCGGGTGTCTGCTCGGCAAGCCTGTCGAGAAGCTCCCCCTCGAAGGGATCCGGGCCATAGCCCGGTCCACCGGGAACTGGCCGCTGAACGGCTGGTTCACGGAGCGCAACCTGGACCCCGCCGTAGCGGCAGCACACCCGTGGAACCGCCGCTCCGCCCCCACCTCCCTCGCCGAAAACATCAACGGCATGCCGGAGGACGACGACCTCAACTACCCCCTCCTCGCCCTGCTGTTGATCCAACGCCACGGCACCGACTTCACCACGACGGACGTCGCCAAGCTCTGGCTCGACGAACTCCCCGCCGGCCGCACCTTCACCGCCGAACGCATCGCCTACCGCAACCTCCTCACCGGCCTCGAACCCCCGCACACGGCCACCCACCGCAACCCCTTCCGCGAATGGATCGGCGCCCAGATCCGCGCCGACGTCTTCGGCTGGGTCAGCCCCGGCGACCCGACCCGGGCGTCCCGTCTCGCCCACCGGGACGCCGTTCTCACGCACACCGCGAACGGCGTGTACGGCGCGATGTTCACGGCCGCCACCATCGCGACCGCCGCCACGGGCACCGCGGACGTACACACCGCGCTCCGATCCGGCCTCGCCGTCGTACCACCGCAGTCGCGCTACGCCCAAGCCATCAACCTCGGCATCGAACTGGCCGCGAAACACCCGGACTTCGACACCGTCGTCGACGAGCTGCACGCCGCCTACGCCGACCACCACTGGGTCCACGTCCTCCCCAACTCCGCCCTGCTCGCCGCCGCCCTCACCCACGCCGACGGCGATTTCGAGGGCTCCATCTGCCGAGCCGTGTCCGGCGGCTGGGACACCGACTCCAACGGCGCGACCGCGGGATCGATCGCCGGCCTGCTCGCCGGCCACCCCGACGCGCTCGGCGACCGCTGGACCGCCCCGCTGAAGAACCGGCTCTCCACCACGGTCGCCGGCTTCGACGGCATCGGCTTCGACGAACTGGCCCGGCTCACCCTGGAGGCCCGCACATGACGCACCCTCAACAAGACATCGCCAAAGGCCCGTTGACCGGACTGCGCGTCCTCGACCTCGCCACCCTCTTCGCCGGCCCCATCTGCGCCACGATGCTCGGTGACTTCGGCGCCGAGGTCATCAAGGTGGAGCACCCCCGCAGGCCCGACCCCTCCCGCGGCCACGGCCCGTCGAAGGACGGCGTCGGCCTCTGGTGGAAGACCCTCGGCCGCAACAAAAGGAACCTCACCCTCGACCTGTCATCCCCCGGCGGCCGCGAGATCCTCCTCAAGCTGGCGGCCGAGTCCGACGTCGTCATCGAGAACTTCCGCCCCGGCACCCTGGAGAAGTGGCACCTCGGCTGGGACGAGCTGAGCGCCGCCAACCCGCGCCTGGTCCTCGCCCGCGTCACCGGCTTCGGCCAGTTCGGCCCGTACGCGCGCCGCCCCGGATTCGGCACGCTCGCGGAGGCCATGTCCGGCTTCGCCGCGATCACCGGGCAGCCCGACGGGCCGCCGACCCTCCCGCCGTTCGGCCTCGCCGACTCCATCGCCGCGCTCGCCACCTCGTACGCGATCATGGCGGCGCTGCGCGGCCGCGACACGACGGGCCGCGGCCAGGTCGTCGACATGGCGATCATCGAGCCGATGCTGTCGATCCTCGGCCCGCAGGCCACCTGGTACGACCAGCTCGGCTACGTCCAGCCGCGCACCGGCAACCGCTCGACGAACAACGCCCCGCGCAACACCTACCGCACCCGCGACGAGAAGTGGGTCGCGGTGTCGACGTCCGCGCAGTCGATCGCGGAGCGCGTGATGCACCTGGTGGGACGGCCCGAGTTCATCGACGAGGAGTGGTTCGCGACGGGCTCGGGCCGCGCGCTGCACGCGGACGAACTCGACGCGGCGGTCGGCGGCTGGATCGCCGCCCATACCCGTGACGAGGTGGTCGCGGCCTTCGAGAAGGCGGAGGCCGCCATCGCCCCGATCTACGACATCCGTGACGTCCTGGCCGACGAGCAGTACCGGGCCCTCGACACGATCACCGAGCTCCCCGACCCGGACCTCGGCACGGTCAAGATGCAGAACGTCCTCTTCCGCCTCTCCGAGACCCCCGGCGCCATCCAGTGGACGGGCCGCCCGCACGGCTCGGACACCGACGAGATCCTGGACGGCCTCGGCCTGTCGGAGGCGGACATCGCGTCCTTGCGGGAGGCTGGTGCGGTATGAGCGAGTCCCTGGAAAAGACGTTCCTGACCTGGCTCTACGTGCCCGGGGACCGCCCCGACGTCGTCGCCAAGGCGCTCGGCTCGGGCGCCGACGTGGTCCTGGTCGACCTGGAGGACGCGGTCGCCCCCGACCGCAAGGCGTACGCGCTCGACGCCACCGTCGAACTCCTCGCCGACAAGCACAAGACACCGGTGCACGTCCGCGTCAACTCGCTGGACGGCCCGCTCGCCGAGCAGGAGGTGCGCCGCCTCACCCCGCTCCCCGGCCTCGACGCGCTGCGGCTGCCGAAGGTGCACGGGCCCGCGGACCTGACCCGCGTACAGGACTGGGCGGTCGAAGTGCCGCCCCTGTACGCCCTGTTGGAGTCGGCGACGGGCGTGGAGCACGCCTATGACATCGCCGCGCACCACGCCGTGCACGGCATCGCGCTCGGCGAGGCGGATCTGCGCGCCGACCTCGGCGTCACGGACGCGGCGGGCCTCGCGTGGGTGCGCGGCCGGGCGGTCGTGGCGGCGCGCGCTGCCCGACTGCCACCGCCGCCGCAGTCCGTCTACCCGGATGTCCGCGACACGGAGGGCCTGGCCCGCTCCTGCGCCGAGGGCCGCGCTCTGGGCTTCCTCGGCCGCACGGCGATCCACCCCCGCCAGCTCCCGGTGATCGAGGAGGCCTTCCGCCCGACGGAGGCGGAGGTGCGGGCGGCCGAGGAGATCGTGTGCGCGGCGGCCACGGAGGCGGGCGCCCTGGCCCTCCCGGACGGCCGCTTCGTCGACGCGGCGGTGGTCGCGGCCGCACGCAGGACGCTGAGGCTGGCACGGCCCGGCCCTGCCGGCGATTGAAAAGGGCGCCGAACCAAAAGGTCCGGCGCCCCATGGACGTACAGCCGAAGACCGTCAGGTCTTCTTCGCCTCGCTCTTCGCCTCGCGCTTCGTCTCGCTCTTCGTGAGGTCGACGTCGTCCTCGGCGGCACCGCCACCGTCACCGTCGCCCTCGTCCGCCGAACCGTCGGAGGCCCCCGGCTCGACGACCTCCTCGCGTCCGGGACGCTTCTTCGCGGACACCACCATGTAGATCACCGCGAGCAGGAAGACACCCAGCGCCGTCCAGTCGTTGAGCCGCAGGCCGAGGATGTGGTGCGCGTCGTCCACGCGCATGTACTCGATCCAGAACCGGCCCACGCAGTACGACGCGACGTACAGCGCGAACGCCCGCCCGTGCCCGAGCTTGAACTTCCGGTCGGCCCAGATGACGAGCAGCGCGACGCCGATGCACCACAGCGACTCGTACAGGAACGTCGGGTGGTACGTACCCGGCACCCGCCCGTCCGTGTCCGAGGTGATCTTGAGGGCCCAGGGCACGTCGGTGGCCCGGCCGTACAGCTCCTGGTTGAACCAGTTGCCCCAGCGGCCGATGGCCTGGGCGAGGGCGATACCGGGCGCGATCGCGTCGGCGTAGGCCGGCAGCGGGACGCCGCGGCGGCGGGCCCCGATCCAGGCGCCGACCGCGCCGAGCGCGATGGCGCCCCAGATTCCGAGGCCGCCCTCCCAGACCTTGAAGGCGTCCACCCAGTCACGGCCCTCGCTGAAGTACAGCTGGTAGTCCGTGATCACGTGGTAGAGGCGACCGCCGACCAGGCCGAAGGGCACCGCCCACACGGCGATGTCGGCGACCGTGCCGGCCCGCCCGCCGCGGGCGATCCAGCGACGGTTGCCGAGCCAGACGGCCACGAAGACGCCGATGATGATGCAGAACGCGTAGCCGCGCAGCGGAATGGGTCCGAGATAGACCACTCCGCGCTCGGGGCTGGGAATGAAGGCAAGTTCCATGGCAGGTCCGACGCTACCGTGCCGGGCCGCGGGGACGGCGGGCAGCCCGGCAACGGCTGAGTAACGGCTCCGACTACTTGTTCGCGGCCTCGACCATCTTCTTGAACTTGGCCGGGGTCAGGCTCTGGTCCTCCAGGATGTTCTTCCCGTTGAGCAGCACGGTCGGCGTGCCCTGGTGGCCCGCGTCCTGGAACGCCTTGTACGACTTGTTCACCCAGCTGTCGTGCTTGCCGTCGTTCACACACGCCTTGAACGCCGCCGTGTCCAGGCCGTCGACCTTGCCCGCGAGCTCGATCAGCTTGTCGTTGTTCGCGAAGGCGTCGTCGGTCTCCTCCGGCTGGTTCTCGAACAGGACGTCGTGGTAGTCGCGGAACTTCCCGGCGTCCTGGGCGCAGCCCGCCGCGTTGGCCGCGCGCAGGGAGCCGCTGCCCTTCAGGTTCGAATCGATGAGCGTGACGAGGTGGTACTCGACCTTCAGCTGGCCGGAGTCCTCCAGCTCATGGATCGTCGACCGGTACGCGTCCTCGAAGCTCTTGCACGCGGGACAGCGGAAGTCCTCCCAGACCGTGAGCGTCGACTTCGCGGTCTCCTTGCCCGCCGGGATCGCCAGCTTGTCCTTGCCGGTGGCGCCCTTGGGCGCGACCACCGGCCCGGCATCACTGGAACTGTCGTCGCCCGAATTCGCGGCGACCACCCCGATCACCGCGGCCAGGCCGAGCACGCACACCACGGCGGCGCCCACGATCAAGGTCCTGCGCCGCTTCTCAGCGGTCTTCTGCTTCTGGCGCTCGGCGGCAAGGCGTTCGCGGGCCGCGCGCTTTCCCTCTCGGTTCTTCTCGCTCACACCAGCGCCAACGAACCGGGAAGGCACGAGCGTGCCTTCCCGGTCCGGTTTCCATCCGTATGGGTGACGTAACTCCCTGTTACTACGGGGTGGTTGCTGGGTTGGTTGCTACGCCTTGGCCCTGACGCCGGCGGCGAGTTCACCGGCGAGGGCGCGCACCGCTTCGAGTCCGGCCTTCTCGTCCGGGGCGTCCAGCATCCGCTTCACGAACGCCGAGCCGACGATGACCCCGTCCGCGAAGCCCGCGACCTCCTCGGCCTGCGTCGCGTTGGAGACGCCGAGGCCCACGCAGACGGGAAGGTCGGTCGTGGCCTTGGTGCGCTCGACGAGTTCCTTGGCCTGGTTGCCGACGGACTCGCGGGTGCCGGTGACGCCCATCAGGGACGCCGCGTACACAAAGCCCGAACCGGCCGCCGTGATGGTGGCGAGGCGCTCGTCCTTGCTGCTGGGCGCGACGACGAAGACGGTCGCGAGACCGTGCTTGTCGGCGTGCTCGCGCCACACCGCGGACTCCTGCACCGGCAGGTCGGGCAGGATGCAGCCCGCGCCGCCCGCCTCGGCGAGCTCGGCGGTGAACCGCTCGATGCCGTAGCGGTCGATGGGGTTCCAGTACGTCATGACGAGGACCGGCTTGCCGGTGGCCTCGTACGCCTCGCGCACGGTGCGCATGACGTCCTTGATCTTCAGGCCGCCGCGCAGCGCGATGTCGTCGGCGGTCTGGATGACCGGTCCGTCGAGCACCGGGTCGGAGTGCGGCAGGCCCACCTCGACCACGTCGGCGCCGCCGTCGAAGGCGGCCTTGACCGCCTCGATGCCGCCGTCGACGGTCGGGAACCCGGCGGGCAGGTAGGCGATGAGGGCGGAGCGGCCCTCGGCCTTCGCGCCGGCCAGGGTGTCGTTCAACAGCTGTACGTTGCCGCTCACTTGGCATCCCCCTCGATCTCGGCCTGCTCGCCCTCGGCGTCCGCGGCGACGGCCGCGTCCGTGTCGTAGAGGCCGAAGTAGCGGGCCGCGGTGTCCATGTCCTTGTCGCCGCGCCCGGATAGGTTGACGATGATCAGCCCGTCCTTGCCCAGCTCCTTGCCGACCTCCAGCGCGCCGGCGAGCGCGTGCGCCGACTCGATGGCCGGGATGATGCCCTCGGTCTGCGACAGCAGCCGCAGCGCCTGCATGGCGGCGTCGTCGGTGACCGCGCGGTATTCGCCGCGGCCCGAGTCCTTCAGGTAGGCGTGCTCCGGGCCGATGCCCGGATAGTCCAGGCCGGCCGAGATCGAGTACGGCTCGGTGATCTGCCCCTCTTCGTCCTGGAGGACGTAGGAGCGGGAGCCGTGCAGGATGCCGGGCTCGCCCGCGCTGAGCGTCGCCGCGTGCTCGCCGGTCTCGATGCCGTGCCCGGCCGGCTCGCAGCCGATCAGGCGGACGTCGGCGTCCGGGATGAACGCGTGGAACAGGCCGATGGCGTTGGAGCCGCCGCCGACGCAGGCGATCGCGGCGTCCGGGAGGCGTCCGGCGCGCTCCAGGATCTGGCGGCGGGCCTCGACGCCGATGACGCGGTGGAAGTCGCGGACCATCGCGGGGAACGGGTGCGGTCCCGCGACCGTACCGAAGAGGTAGTGGGTGCGGTCGACGTTGGCGACCCAGTCGCGGAACGCCTCGTTGATGGCGTCCTTGAGGGTGCGGCTGCCGGACTTCACGGCGATGACCTCGGCGCCCAGCATGCGCATGCGGGCCACGTTCAGGGCCTGGCGCTGGGTGTCGATCTCGCCCATGTAGATGGTGCACTCGAGGCCGAAGAGCGCGCAGGCGGTGGCGGTCGCGACGCCGTGCTGGCCCGCGCCCGTCTCCGCGATGACGCGGGTCTTGCCCATCCGCTTGGTGAGCAGGGCCTGGCCGAGCACGTTGTTGATCTTGTGCGAGCCGGTGTGGTTCAGGTCCTCGCGCTTGAGGAAGACGCGGGCGCCGCCGGCGTGCTCGGCGAACCGGGGCACCTCGGTGAGGCTGCTGGGGCGGCCGGTGTAGTTGACGAGGAGGTCGTCGAGCTCGGCGGCGAAGGCCGGGTCGTTCTTGGCCTTGTCGTACTCGACGGCGACCTCGTCCACGGCGGCGACGAGGGCCTCCGGGATGAACTTGCCGCCGAACGCGCCGAAGTAACCCTCGGCGCTGGGGATTTGACCCTCGGGGTCGGGAATGAAGTAGTCGCTGGACATGCGTGTGCCTCACGGTTGGGTGTGTGATCACTTATAGCCGTGGGGACGTGCGGAGCTACGCAGGTGGCGGTTACCCGTTTTTTGCGCAGTTCCCCGCGCCCCTTATAGGGGCGCCTTGCCATCGCATGCCGTTGATCTGGCCCGGTTCCGCGCCGATGTGGTACCTGACCCGCCTGCCGCGCACACGGCGCGCCGGAGCCCGGCAGCCGCGGGGGCGGCAGCCGGGGGCGAGGCGGGAGGCGATGGGCATGGCGGGAGTTTACCGTCCGTGCCGCAGGGCGGGGTGGGCGCCGGCAGCGACGAGGTCGGCGACGGCGGACTTCGGGTCGCGGCCGGTCACCAGGGACTCGCCGACGAGGACGGCGTCCGCGCCCGCGTTGGCGTACGCGATCAGGTCGTGCGGGCCGCGCACGCCGGACTCGGCCACCTTGACGATGTGGTCCGGGATGTCCGGGGCGACGCGCTCGAAGGTGCCGCGGTCGACCGAAAGGTCCTTGAGGTTGCGGGTGTTGATGCCGATGACCTTGGCCCCGGCGTCGATCGCGCGCTCCACCTCGTCCTCGTCGTGCGCCTCGACGAGCGGCGTGAGGCCGATGGAGACGGCGCGCTCGATGAGGGACTCCAGGGCGGGCTGCTCCAGGGCGGCGACGATCAGCAGCGCGAGGTCGGCGCCGTACGCGCGGGCCTCCCACAGCTGGTACGACGTGACGATGAAGTCCTTGCGCAGGATCGGGATGTCGACCTTGGCGCGGACGGCCTCCAGGTCGGCGAGCGAGCCGCCGAAACGGCGCTGCTCGGTGAGGACGGAGATGACGGCCGCGCCGCCCGCCTCGTAGTCGGCGGCGAGGGCGGCCGGGTCGGCGATCGCGGCGAGCGCGCCCTTGGAGGGGCTTGACCGCTTGACCTCGCAGATCACCTTGACGCCGTCGCCCTTGAGCGCGGCGACCCCGTCCTTGGCCGGGCGAGCCTTCGCCGCGCGCTCCTTGAGCTCGTCGAGGCTGACGCGCGCCTGCCGCTCCGCAAGGTCGGCACGGACTCCGTCGATGATCTCGTCGAGCACACTCACGCGAGCGGACTCCTTTCCGGGCATCCCCTGGGTGTTCATCTGGTCCTTGTGAATGGTATCCGTCAATGGGCGAAGGTCCCGCATCCGGTTGACGCCGGTCCCACTACCTGGACAAACGCAGTTGATCAAGGGGCTAGGAAGCCACCGAAGGGCAGGTTCCGGACAACCGTGAAGGCGAGCACGACGCCGCCGACGATCCACAGCTGTACGCGGCCGAGCGCGAGGCTCACGACCCTGCCGCGGGCCGCCCGTACCGCCCACACCGTCCAGATCACCGCGAACAGCGCGTAGCCGACGACGGCGAGGGCATTGGCCCCGAGCGCGCCCGCGAGATCCCCGTGCGCGACCGCGTGGGCGCTGCGCAGCCCGCCGCAGCCGGGGCAGTAGGCGCCGGTGAGTTGAAGGAACGGGCAGGCCGGGTAGTGGCCGGGCTCATTGGGGTCGACGGCGCCCACATAGGCGAAGGCGAGGGCGACGCCGCCGAGCACGCCGAGCGGGACGGCGAGCCGGCGCAGGGCGCCGGAACGGGGGGTCTTCTCGGTCTTCTCGGTCTGCTCCGACATCTCCACGGTCACCCGTGAATTCTGCATCCGCGGGCCCCGGGCCGCTCCCCGGAAAACGCGAAAGGGGCGGGACGGCCGGTCGGTCGGCCGCTCCACCCCTTTCGCGGGTCTGTGCGAGGGCTCAGGCCTCCGAGCCCGCGGGACGCGCCGCCCCGGTGGACTTGAGCTGCAGCTCGGCACGCTTCGGCTTGCCCATGCCCATGGCGCTCATCAGGCCGCCGACGACCGCGGCGATCGCCAGCAGGGCGATGCCGGCCCAGAAACCGGCGACGTTGCCCATCACCATGAAGGCGCCCGCGACACAGAAACCGATGAAGGCGATGATGACACCGGTCCAGGCGGCCGGGGTGTGTCCGTGGCTGCTGTCCGCCATGGCTTGCTCCTCGTTGCTTATGGCCTATGCGTACGCATGACGTACGACGTTCCTATCTATTGTCCCGCACTCGCGCGCAAGCTCTGTACGCGGGGTCCGGGCGTGGGTCCAGGACGTCCGGGACCTATGCGCCGGTCGGGTCCTCGCCGCGGTCGAGGGCCTTCCAGAGCTCCTCGGGGCGGTCCGGGTCCACGGCCTTGGCGCGGCGGGTCCGCGGGGCGCCGGAGCGCTCGTAGCGGCCGCCCATCGACGGCCAGGCCGCGCCGTAGATCACGGCGAGGATCCCGGCGATCAGGATGAGTGCGCCGCCGGCCGCGGAGACGTACGGCCATGCGGTGTTGCTGAGCGCGTGGATGGTGGCGGAGGCGTCACCCGCGGCCTGCGCCGCCTTCTCGTCGAGCGCGGCGCTGTCACCCGCTCCGAGCACGGCGGCGGCGACCGCCCCCGCGCCGCTGAGCGTGAGCAGGAGGGCGACCAGGACGCGGCCGACCTTGCGGACCGCGAAGACGGCGACGAGCGCGGCGAGGCCCACTATGGCGAGGGCCGCGGGCACGCCCGTGACATCGCTGCCCTTGGCGGTCAGCGGCAGCCTGCCACCGGCGACGGCGGCGACGCCCGAGCACCACTCCTGCCGGGAGGCGAGCAGGGCGATCGCGGCTCCCGTGGCCCCGCAGAGCAGGGCCACGGCGAGGCTGCGCCGGCCATTCGGCGAGGAAGCAGCCGGCTCGGCCGACTCGGCGGCATCGTTACGGGGGTGCGGTACAGCAGTCACGTACTCCACTATCGCCTGTCTGTACGGGTTTACGTGACCCGGGGGCCGGAGTCGTGCGTCACTTCACAGCGTCTCGTGCCTCACAGCCGGTTCGCCGTGTGCACGGCGCGCAGCACCGCCGCCGCCTTGTTGCGGCACTCGGTGTCCTCCGCGAACGGGTCGGAGTCGGCGACGACACCCGCGCCCGCCTGCACATACGCGGTGCCCTCGCGCAGCAGCGCGGTGCGGATGGCGATGGCGGTGTCGGAGTCGCCCGCGAAGTCGAGGTAGCCGACGCAGCCGCCGTAGACGCCGCGGCGCGAGGGCTCCAGCTCGTCGATGATCTGCAGCGCGCGCGGCTTGGGGGCGCCGGACAGGGTGCCGGCCGGGAAGCAGGAGGTCAGTACGTCGAAGGCGGTGTGCCCCTCGGCGACGGTGCCCGTCACGGTCGAGACGATGTGCATGACGTGGGAGTACTTCTCGATGGACATGAAGTCGACGACCTCGACGGAGCCGGGCTCGCAGACCCGTCCCAGGTCGTTGCGCCCGAGGTCGACGAGCATCAGGTGCTCGGCCCGCTCCTTGGGGTCGCCGAGCAGCTCCTCCGCGAGGTCGTGGTCCTCCTGCGGCGTCGCGCCGCGCGGCCGGGTCCCGGCGATCGGGTGCACCATGGCGCGCCCGTCCTCGACCTTGACGAGTGCCTCCGGCGAGGAGCCGACGACGTCGAATCCGTCGAAGCGGAAGAGGTACATGTACGGCGACGGGTTCGTGGCCCGCAGCACCCGGTAGACGTCCAACGCGCTTGCGGTGCAAGGGGTTTCGAAGCGCTGGGAGGGGACGACCTGGAAGGCCTCGCCCGCGCGGATGCGCTCCTTGATGTCCTCGACGGCGTCCTGGTACTGCTTGCCGCCCCACAGCGCCGTGAACTCCGGGAGCTCGGACGGCGGGAGCGCGGTGGGGGCGGTCTCGACCGGCTTGGCGAGGTCGGCCTCCATGGCGTCGAGGCGGGCGACGGCGTCGGCGTAGGACTCGTCGACACCGGTGTCGAGGTCGTTGTGGTTGATCGCGTTGGCGATCAGCAGGACGGACCCGTCCCAGTGGTCGAGCACGGCGAGGTCACTGGTGAGCAGCATCGTCAGCTCGGGCAGCTTGAGGTCGTCCCGCTCCCCCGGGCCGACCTTCTCCAGGCGGCGCACGATGTCGTACCCGAGATAGCCGACCATGCCGCCGGTGAACGGGGGCAGGCCCTCGTAGCGCGGGGTGTGCAGCGTCTGGACGGTGGCGCGCAGGGCGGCGAGCGGGTCGCCGTCGACCGGGACGCCGACGGGCGGCGTGCCCAGCCAGTGGGCCTGCCCGTCGCGCTCGGTCAGCGTGCCGGCGGAGCGCACGCCGACGAATGAATAGCGGGACCAGGAGCGGCCGTTCTCCGCGGACTCCAGGAGGAACGTGCCGGGCCGCTCGGCGGCGAGCTTGCGGTACAGGCCGACGGGCGTGTCGCCGTCCGCGAGGAGCTTGCGGCTGACGGGGATCACTCGGCGGTCGGTCGCGAGCTTGCGGAAGGTCTCGAGGTCCATGGCAGGAGCCTACTTCCGTCGGGGGGACGCCCCGCGCGCCTGGTCGAGGGGTGGACGGCGCCCCGCTAGAAGGGAGCGGTGACACATCTTGAGAAGTTCACCAAGCCCGTACTCGCCCTCGCCGCCGCGGGCGCCGCCGTGGTCGCGCTCACCGGCGCCGCGCCCTCTTCCGGGGACTGGGACGCGCCCCGGGACGTCGAGGCGCGGGTGCACGCGGCGGGCCTGAAGATGCTCGACTCCGAGAAGCTGACCATGCACATCCACCCCCACCTCACCGTGTACGCGGGCGGCCGTCAGGTGACCGTCCCCGCCGACATCGGCATCGACCGCTCCGGCAGGAAGCCCCGCTACAGCCCGCTGCACACGCACGACACGACCGGCACCGTGCACGTCGAATCGGCCGTGTGGCGGGACTTCACGCTCGGGCAGTTCCTCACGGAGTGGGGCGTGCACCCCACGTGCCGGGCCGAGGTCGACGGGTCCCCGGTGGCGGGGGACCCGGCCCGGATCGTCTTCCGGGACCGTCAGGAGATCACGCTGCGCTGTCGCTGACCGGCAGCTCGTCGCGGTCGAAGCAGGTGCGGGCGCCGGTGTGACAGGCGGCGCCCACCTGGTCGACCTTGACGAGCACGGTGTCCGCGTCGCAGTCGAGGGCGACCGACTTCACGTGCTGGAAGTGGCCCGAGGTGTCGCCCTTGACCCAGTACTCCTGGCGGCTGCGCGACCAGTACGTGCAGCGGCCGGTGGTCAGGGTGCGGTGCAGCGCCTCGTCGTCCATCCAGCCGAGCATGAGCACCTCGCCGGTGTCGTACTGCTGGGCGATGGCGGGAACCAGGCCGTCGGCGCTCCGCTTGAGGCGGGCGGCGATGGCCGGGTCGAGGCTGCTGCTGGGTACAGGCGCGCTGGTCATATGGACCATTGTGCCGCGCCGAGTCGAACGTCCACTGTCCGGTGCGGCGCGGCCGGTCGTAGGCTGGCGACATGTCGACCCATGCCAAGCGTGAACGACTTCTGCTCGCCAACCTGTTGGAGGCGTCGGGCCCGGACGCCCCCACCCTCTGTGAGGGCTGGAACACCCGGGACCTCGCGGCGCACGTGGTGGTGCGCGAGCGCCGGCCGGACGCCGCGGGCGGCCTCCTCGTCAAACAGCTCGCCGGGCGCCTGGAGCGGGTGCAGGCCGAGTTCGCGGAGAAGCCGTACGAGGAACTGATCCAGCTCATCCGCACCGGCCCGCCACGCTTCTCGCCCTTCTCGCTCAAGCAGATCGACGAGGCGTCGAACGCGATCGAGTTCTACGTCCACACCGAGGACGTGCGCCGCGCGCAGCCCGACTGGACGCCGCGCGAGCTCGACCCGGTCTTCGCCGACGTCCTGTGGTCGCGCCTGGAGCGGATGGCGCGGGTGATGGGCCGCAAGGCGCCCGTCGGCCTGGTGCTGCGCCGCCCCGACGGCCAGACGGCGGTGGCGCATCGCGGCGCTCCCGTGGTCACGGTCACGGGCGCGCCCGCGGAGCTGGTGATGTTCGCGTTCGGCCGGCAGGAGGCGGCGGACGTGGAGATGGACGGCGAGAAGTCGGCCATCGAGCGGCTCACGGAGACGAAGGCGCTCGGCCTGTAGCGGGTGTGCCGGTGTGGGGCAGGGCGTACAGCGCCAGTCCCAGTTCCACGAGGTCGGCGGGGCGGGCGAGGCTGCGCCCCGTGAGCTGTTCGCAGCGGCGCAGCCGGTTCAGGACCGTGTTGCGGTGGCAGTAGAGGCGGGTGGCGGCGCGCTGGGCTGAGCCGTCGCAGTCCAGCCAGGCCGTCAGTGTGTCGAGCAGCAGGGTCCGGTCGGTCGGGGGCAGGGCGAGCAGGGGGCCGAGCACCCGGTCGGCGAGGATCCGGCCGAGCTCGGGCGCGGCGGCGACGAGCGCGGCGGGCAGCTGCTCGTCCAGGAGCACGGTGCCGCCGCCCTCCGGGCAGATGCGCAGCGCGGTCTCGGCGAGCCGCCGGGCGCCGCCCACCGCGGCGAGCCCTTCGACGGCGGGGCTGATGCCGACGCGCAGGCCGGACTTGAGGCGGCAGAACTCCCTTAGCTCGGCGGCGAGTTGCGCCGCGCCCAGCTCGCCGAGGTCGACGATGGCGCGTTCGGTCCCGTCGACGGTGTGCCAGACGGCCCGTACGCCGTGCGGAAGGGTGGGCCGCGGTGCGCCCCGGCTGCCGCCGACGGCGATAAGCACCGCGTACCGGCCGCGTTCCGGCAGGTCGAGTGCGGCTGCGGCGTCGGGCAGGTCGGCGATGCGGGTGGCGCCGTCGAGGAGGGCGGCGGCCATCAGGCGGCGCCGGTTCTCGCGCCGCCAGGTGAGCTCGCGCTCGGCGCGCCGATACGACTCGGCGACGTGCGTGCAGTGCTCATCAACGAAGTTCCACACATCGACGGCGAGATGCACCAGCAGATGCGCATCCTCGGGATGCCTCAGGGTCACCTCGTCGACGAGCGCCTGCCAGACGAGGGCGCCGCCGAGCCGGAAGGCGTGCGACACAGCATCGAGCGGAAATCCGCGGGCCGCGCGGGCCGCGCCGATGCGGGCGGTGCAGGCCCGGGCGGCGTCCCGGTTGCGTGGCGGGTCGAGCAGGGAGGCGACGCTGTGCCCGAGCGAGCGCTGGATCTCCGCGCGTACGTCGCCGCGGTCGGCCTCAAGCGCGGCGCGGTAGGCCGGCTCCTGCTCGTACAGCTCCGCGGTCAACCGGTCGGTGAGCGCGGGAAGTTGACCGAGGAGCGGGCGGGCGGCCCGACGCAGCACGGCGACCGCGTCCGATCCGGCGCCGGTGTGCGGGTGAGGTCGGGGACGTACGAGATGCGCGGGCATGGCGGTCCTCCACGGCTCGGCTCACGAGTCCGCAGAATGACATACCGTCTGGTCGGTCTCCAGCCCTCGGGGCGAACGTGCAGGTGGATGGGGGCGGGTAACGGGGTTGCGGGCACCTCCACCGGGGCGGTCGACCGCCCCTACGCCACGGGGCTCCGCCCCGGACCCTGCTGGTCCCACGCCATGGGGCTCCGCCCGGGGCCCTGCACCGGGGTTGCGGCCTCGGGGCTCCGCCCCGGACCCCGCTGCTCAAGCGCCGCAGGGGCTTGATTGGCCCCACCCGCCGCAGGGCTCGAATTGACCCGCCCGCAGGCGATCGCCCGGCTCCTCCCGCCCATCTCCCACCCGCCCGCCCCCTCCGGGGGCGTCGGCCCCCCGGGGTACCGCCATCGCCGTGGGTGATCCGTCGGCAGACACGGCTCCCACCGGGGGCGGCGAGGGACGCTCCCGCCGTTGGCGATCTGGCGACGGCCACGGCTCCCCGCCACTTGCGGTCGACGCCACCACCGCCTTGGGCAATCTGCCGCCTGGGGCGACAGGGTGGGCAAGGCGGCACCCCGGTGCAGCGCGCCGATAGGACGGCCCCAGCCCCGCTGCTGCCCCGAACCTCCGATGCCGCCCCCCCTCACGACGGGCCCCGCCCCGGCACAGCGAGCGGGCCCCGGGCGGGCCGAAGCCCCCGGAGGGGGCGGGCGGTGGGAGATGACAGGGCATCTGCCCAGCCGGACAGGCACCGGTACCGCGCGCCGAACGCAAGGGCGCCCACCCCGGCACAGCCGCAAGACCCGGTCCCGCGAACAGCTACGACAAGCGCCGACCCCGGCACAGCAACCGGGCCCCGAGCAGGCCGAAGCCCCCCCCCGGAGGGGGCGGGAGGGCGGGAGATGACCGGGCACCGGCGCAGCCGAACCGGGACCGGTGCCGCGCGCCGAACGCAAGGGCGCCCACCCCGACACAGCGAGCCGGCCCCGGACTGGCCAAAGCCCCCGGAGGGGGCGGGCGGGTGGGAGACGAGCGGGCACCGGCGCAGCCGGACAAGGACCGGTACCGTGCGCCGAGCGCAACGGCGTCCACCCCGGCACAGCCGGACAGGGACCCGTGCCGCGCGCCGAGCGCAAGAGCCCCCACCCCGGCACGGCGGAACAAGGACCGGTGCCGCGCAACCAGGACGGGAGGCGTCGACCACGGCACAGCCCCAAGACCCCGGCGCCGCGCAACAGTTACTCGCGACCCACGCGCGACGCGCTCACGCGCGGCCCGCCGCCTCCGCCCGGTCCACCAAGCGCGCCAGCTCCACGCGGGAGCGGACTCCCAGTTGGGCGAAGACGTTGCGGAGATGGTGGTCCACCGTGCGGGGGCTCACCGAGAGCCGGCGGGCCACCTCGCGGTTGGTGTCGCCCTTGGCGACGCAGCGTGCGATGCGCAACTGCTGAGGCGTCAACTCCGCCAGCCTGCCGGGCGGTTCGGTGTCGTCCGGAGCCTCGCCCGTGGCACGCAACTCCGCCGCCGCCTGAGCCGCCCAGACCGTGGCCCCGCACCGCTCGAAGGCGACCAGCGCGTCACGCAGCAGCGTACGGGCACGCGCAGGACGGCGCGTACGGCGCAACCACTTGCCGTACAGGGCGAGGGTCCGGGCCCGCTCGAAGTCCCCGCCCGTCCGCTCGTGCCGGGCCAGAGATTCCTCGAAGCGCCTCTCGGCCACGACCGGGTCACCCGTCGCCAACAGGGCCATGCAGCGCGCGAGTTGCGCCGGAGCTATCGGGTCGTGGCCACGCTCGACCCACACCATGAACTCGCCGACCGCGGCCTGCGCCCCACCCGGCTCACCCGCGAGCACCGCCGCCTCCACCAGGCACGGCACGGCCAGCATCCGGATGCCGAAGTGCCCCCGCCGCGGGCCGGGCCCGACGAGCGGCCCGAGCCGGGCTGCCGCCCGCGCCGCGTCGCCACGCGCCAAGTCGGCGCGGGCAAGCGCCCATTGGGCGAGCGTCGCGGCCTGCACAAGACCGTGCCGATCGGCGACGTGCTGCGCGGCGGCGGCATGCCGGGCGACGGTGTCGACGTCGCGGTCGAGCGAGGCGACGAGCGCGAGGACGGCGTGCTGATGCGCGAGCACGTTGCGCTGCCCCGCCGCGACCGCGGTCCGCACCCCCTCCTCCGCATGGGCGCGAGCCCGTACGTGCCGCCCAGAGCGCAGCTCACCGTAGGCCAGCAGCTCCAGGGCGCGCGGCAGTTCGGCCCCCGCGTCCCGATCCCGCGCGGCCGCGAGCGCACGGCTGCCGAGACGGCAGGCCGCGTCCACGTCCCCGGCGACGAGCGCGGCGGCCCCGGCCCGCAGCAGCGCGGCCGGCTCCCGCTCCCCGGCGGACCGCGCCACGACCCGCCGCAGCGCCACCCGCCCCACCCCGGCCCGCTCCCCGAGGGACGCGGCCATGCCGACCCGATAGTCGAGAGCGGAGTCCGCCGGGCGCACACGACCGCCGTGCTCGACCGCTTCCCGGTACCCCTCCGAGTCCCCCAGCGCCCAGGACGCCTCCGCCGCACCGAGGCGCGCTTCGAGGGCGGCAGGCTGTGCGCAGAGGCGGGCCGCCAGCAACAGGGATTCACGGGCGTCCGCCACCGGACCGTCGCGCAGCGCCAGCAGGCCCCGGATCAGAGCGGCGCGGCCCCGTACAGCGTCAAGGCCCGCCGAGTCACCGAACTCGCCCACCTGGTCCAGGAGTTCACGCACCCGGTGCGGGCGACCCGCAAGCCTCGCGTGGTCCGCCGCCGCGACCAGCCACTCGGCGCGGACCGCGGGGTCCTCGGCGAGCCCTGCCGCGTGGGCGAGCGCCGTGCAGCGCTCCCCGTGGGGCGCGCCCTCCGCCGCGGCCAGCTCCGCACCGAGCCCCGGGTCCGGGTAGGCCGCGCCGAGCGACCGGTGCAGCAGCCCCGCCGACCGCTGCCGCTCCCCCGTCGCCGCGGCGGCCAGCAACCGGTGCGCGGCCCTGCGCCGCTCCGGCTGCACGGCCTCGTAGAGCCTGCGCCGCCCCGGCAGCCGCAGCCGGCCGTACGGATCGCGCCGCAGGCCCGCCCGCTCGGCCGCGTCCAGGGCGTCCGCGCCGAGTCCGGCCGCCGCGGCGGCCCGCAGCACGAGCCCCGCGTCGACGCCGGGCCCCTCGGGGTCGGCCTCGTACGCGGCGGCGGCAAGCAACAGGACGGTTCTTCCGCTCACTTGATCCACTCTAGGCACGGACCACCGCAAGCGCAGCGCCGGTTGGGAGGAAACCCAACCGGCGCATTGGCGCCCTGTGCCACCGCACAGAACGTCGGAACCTCATGACACCAGGACTTCATGACGCCAGGACCTCACGACGTCACGACATCACAACCTCACGACGTGTGCGGGCAGTTGCCCCGGTACTCCGCGATCGTCAGGCTCGAACTCGGCAGCGGGCAGAGGAACTGCTCGTACCGGGTGTCGTTGTCGATGAAGCGCTTGAGCCACGAGATGCTGTATTTGGCGATCGTGGTGTTGGACGAGTTCGGCGTGAAGTGCGTGGCGCCGCGCAGCTCCAGGTACGCCTTGTCGAGCGAGCTCGGCAGGCTCTGGTAGAAGGGCTCGGAGTGCGAGGCGACCGGCGCGATGGTGTCGCCGTCGGCGCCCACGACGAGCGTCGGCGTCTTGACCTCGGGCCAGGTCTTGTCGAGGTTCCAGCCGGTCAGGGGAATCGCGGCCTGGAGCGAGGGGCGGCTCTTGGCGGCCTCCAGCGTGCCGCCGCCACCCATGGAGTGACCCATGACGCCGAGCCTGCTGTTGTCGATGCGGCTGCGCACCGAGCTCTGTTGCGTCAAGTAGTCGAGCGCGGACAGGAGTTGGCGGCCCCGGCTGTCGGGCTGGTCGAGCGTGGTGTTGGTGTCGATCGTGAAGACGACGAAGCCCTGCGAGGCGAGGCGCGGGCCCAGCCAGGCGATCGACGACTGGTACGCCGTGTAGCCCGGCGAGATCACGACCGCGCCGAACGTGCCGTCCGCCGTCGACGACGGGTAGTAGATGGTGCCGCCGCCGAAGCCGCTCACACTCAGCGAGGACACGTTGGCCTGCGAGACGGCGTAGGAGCCGCGCGAGGCCTCGATGCTGGAGACGGTGGGGGCGGGGCCGCGCTCATAGGGGTTCTCGGCCGCCTCGGCGGTCAGGGCCTGCTGGGTGGCGAGGCCGCCGAGGGCCAGCAGGGTGGCAAGTCCCGTACGGATCAGGCGGGTTCGGAACTTGTTCACGGCTCGCCCTGCGTGCACGGGGGGCGCCGCACTTCTGTGCTGCTGCACGATGACGGGTTCCTCTCGGAGGGGCGGAGCCCGTCCCGAGGGCGCCGCCGTGGTCACTGACAGCGACCACGGTGGCGCCGGTTCCGCCTCACCCGCATCGGCGAAATCACCGGTCTCGTACGAGAGCGGAACCCCGGAGGGGCCGTCAGCGGACGGGGTGTCCCGCCTCGCGCAGCGTGCCCTTGACCTCGCCGATGCGGAGGTCACCGAAGTGGAAGACGGACGCGGCGAGCACCGCGTCCGCGCCCGCGGCGACGGCCGGCGGGAAGTGGTCGAGCCTGCCCGCGCCGCCCGACGCGATGACCGGCACCGACACGTGCTTGCGGACGGCCTCGATCATCTCGATGTCGTAGCCGTCCTTGGTGCCGTCGGCGTCCATCGAGTTGAGCAGGATCTCGCCCGCACCCAACTCGGCGGCCTGGTGCGCCCATTCGACGGCGTCGATGCCGGCCGACTTGCGCCCGCCGTGCGTCGTCACCTCGAAGAAGCCCGATTCCGTGCGGCGCGCGTCCACGGACAGGACGAGCACCTGGCGGCCGAAGCGCTCGGCGATCTCCCGGATGAGGTCCGGGCGGGCGATGGCGGCGGTGTTGACCCCCACCTTGTCCGCGCCGGCGCGCAGCAGCTTGTCGACGTCCTCGGCGGTGCGTACGCCGCCGCCGACGGTCAGCGGGATGAAGACCTGCTCGGCCGTGCGGCGCACCACGTCGTACGTCGTCTCGCGGTTGCCGGAGGACGCGGTGATGTCCAGGAAGGTCAACTCGTCGGCGCCCTCGGCGTCGTAGACCTTCGCCATCTCGACGGGGTCGCCCGCGTCGCGCAGGTTCTGGAAGTTGACGCCCTTGACGACGCGGCCGTTGTCCACGTCGAGGCAGGGGATGACTCGGACGGCGAGCGTCATACGGAGACCGCCTCCAGCGCCTCCTCCAGCGTGAACGCCTTCGCGTAGAGCGCCTTGCCGACGATGGAGCCCTCGACGCCGAGCGGCACGAGCTCGGCGATGGCACGCAGGTCGTCGAGGGACGAGACGCCGCCGGAGGCGACGACCGGGCGGTCCGTGGCCTCGCAGACGTTGCGCAGCAGCTCCAGGTTCGGGCCCTGGAGCGTGCCGTCCTTGGCGATGTCCGTGACGACGTACCGGGCGCAGCCCTCGTTGTTGAGGCGCCCCAGCGTCTCGTACAGGTCGCCGCCGTCGCGGGTCCAGCCGCGGCCGCGCAGCGTCGTGCCGCGGACGTCCAGGCCGACCGCGATCTTGTCGCCGTGCTCGGCGATGATCTTGGCGACCCACTCGGGGTCCTCCAGGGCGGCGGTGCCGATGTTGACGCGGGTGGCGCCGGTGGCGAGGGCGGCGGCGAGCGAGTCGTCGTCGCGGATGCCGCCGGACAGCTCCACCTTGATGTCCATGGCCCCCGCGACCTCGGAGATCAGGGCGCGGTTGTCGCCGGTGCCGAACGCGGCGTCGAGGTCGACCAGGTGCAGCCACTCGGCGCCGGAGCGCTGCCAGGCGAGGGCCGCCTCCAGCGGGGAGCCGTAGGAGGTCTCGGTGCCGGACTCGCCGTGCACGAGGCGGACGGCCTGGCCGTCGCGGACGTCGACGGCGGGGAGGAGTTCGAGCTTGTTGCCCACAGGGTTCACGCTCACAGTACGGAGATCCAGTTCTTCAGCAGCTGCGCTCCGGCGTCGCCGGACTTCTCGGGGTGGAACTGCGTCGCCCACAGCGCGCCGTTCTCGACGGCGGCGACGAACGGGCCGCCGTGCGTGGACCAGGTGACCTTGGGCGCACGCATGGAGGGGTTGTGGACTTCGAGCTCCCAGTTCTGCACGGCGTACGAGTGCACGAAGTAGAAGCGCTCGTCGGTGTCGACGCCCGCGAACAGCTGGGATCCCTGCGGCGCGTCCACGGTGTTCCAGCCCATGTGCGGGACGACATCGGCCTTCAGCGGTTCGACGACGCCGGGCCACTCGTCGAGGCCCTCCGCCTCCACGCCGTGCTCGATGCCGCGCGCGAACAGGATCTGCATGCCGACGCAGATTCCCATCACGGGGCGGCCGCCGGCGAGGCGGCGGCCGACGATCCAGTCGCCGCGCGCCTCCTTCAGACCGTTCATGCAGGCGGCGAACGCGCCGACGCCGGGCACGAGCAGCCCGTCCGCGTTCATGGCCTTGTCGAAGTCGCGGGTGATCTCGACGTCGGCGCCCGCGCGGGCGAGGGCGCGCTCGGCGGAGCGCACATTGCCGAAGCCGTAGTCGAAGACGACGACGCTCTTGGTGTTGTCGGCCGACATCAGTAGAGCCACTCCAACCGCAGGATTCCGGCGACGAGGCACATCGCGGAACCGATTCCCATCAGCACCACGACGCTCTTGGGCAGTTCTTGCTTGTGGAAGGACCAGGCGCCGCCGGCGAGGAAGAGGCCGACGAAGATCAGTACCGCGGACAGGCCACTCACAGCGCGCCCTTCGTGGACGGCAGGATGCCTGCGGCGGCGGCGCGCGGGTCGATCTCGCTGGCATAGCGCAGGGCGCGCGCGAGCGCCTTGAACTGGCACTCCACGATGTGGTGCGCGTTGCGCCCGTACGGGACGTGGACGTGCAGCGCGATCTGGGCCTGCGCGACGAAGGACTCCAGGATGTGCCGGGTCATCGTCGTGTCGTACTCGCCGATCATCGGCGCCATCTTCTCGGGCTCGGTGTGCACGAGGTACGGGCGTCCGGACAGGTCGACCGTCACCTGGGCGAGCGACTCGTCGAGCGGCACGGTGCAGTTGCCGAACCGGTAGATGCCGACCTTGTCGCCGAGCGCCTGCTTGAAGGCGGCGCCGAGGGCGAGCGCGGTGTCCTCGATGGTGTGGTGCGAGTCGATGTGCAGATCGCCCTCGGTCTTCACCGTGAGGTCGAACAGGCCGTGCTTGCCGAGCTGGTCGAGCATGTGGTCGTAGAAGCCGACCCCGGTCGCGACATCGACCTTGCCGGTGCCGTCGAGGTCGATCTCGACGAGGACCGAGGTCTCCTTGGTCGTACGTTCAACGCGTCCTACGCGGCTCATGCGCCCGGCTCCTGACTGTTCATTCGGTCCTTCTTCACTTCACGGGCCGCGTCCAGGAACGCGTCGTTCTCTTCGGGGGTGCCGACGGTCACCCGCAGCCGTCCCGGGACTCCGTTGTCACGGATCAGGACGCCGCGGTCGAGGATGAACTGCCAGATGGCGTGCGGGTCCTCGAAGACGCCGAACTGGATGAAGTTGGCGTCGGCGACGGTGACTTCGAAGCCGAGCCCCTCCAACTCCCCGACGACACGGTCGCGTTCGGCCTTCAGCTGCTCCACGTACTGGAGCAGCGTGTCGGTGTACTCCAGGGCGGCGAGCGCCGTGGCCTGGTTCACGGCCGACAAGTGGTAGGGCAGCCGCACCAGTTGGACGGCGTCGACCACGGCCGGGTCGGCGGCGAGGTAGCCGAGGCGAAGCCCGGCCGCGCCGAAGGCCTTGGACATCGTCCGCGAGATGACGAGGTTCGGGCGGCCGTCGAGGAGCGACAGCAGCGAGGAGCCGTGGCTGAATTCGGTGTACGCCTCGTCGACGATCACCATCGCGTCCCGGCCGGCGGCCTCGTACAGCGCGAGGACGTCCTCGGCCGCCACCGCGTTGCCGGTGGGGTTGTTGGGGCTGGTGATGAAGACGACGTGCGGCTTGTGCGTCCGGATCGCCTCGACGGCGGCCGGCACGTCGAGCGAGAAGTCGTCCTTGCGAGGAGCGCTCACCCAGCCGGTGTTGGTGCCGCGGGCGAGCAGCGGGTGCATCGAGTACGAGGGCTCGAAGCCGAGCGCCAGACGGCCGGGACCGCCGAAGGCCTGGAGGAGCTGCTGGAGCACCTCGTTCGACCCGTTGGCCGCCCACACCTGCTCGTACGTGACCTCGTAGCCGGTCGTACGGGTCAGGTACTTGGCGAGTTCCGTGCGCAGCTCGACCGCGTCCCGGTCCGGGTAGCGATTGAGCTCGCGGGCCGCGTCGGCGACGCGCTCGGCGATCCGCCGCACGAGAGGCTCGGGCAGCGGGTACGGGTTCTCGTTCGTGTTCAGCCGGACGGCGACGTCCAACTGCGGTGCACCGTAAGGGGACTTGCCGCGCAGTTCCTCGCGTACGGGAAGGTCGTCGATCCTGGTCACTCGGTCGCTCACTTGCTCTGTGGCACCTTCCACCCGAAACGGGCCTTGATCGCCGCGCCGTGCGCGGGCAGGTCCTCTGCGTCGGCGAGCGTCACCACGGTGGCCGCGACCTCGGCGAGGGCGTCCTTCGTGTAGTCGACGATGTGGATGCCGCGCAGGAAGGACTGGACGGACAGGCCGGACGAGTGGCAGGCGCAGCCGCCCGTCGGCAGCACGTGGTTGGACCCGGCGGCGTAGTCCCCGAGGGAGACGGGCGCCCACGGGCCGACGAAGATCGCGCCCGCGTTCTTGACGCGCTGGGCCACGGCGGAGGCGTCGGCGGTCTGGATCTCCAGGTGCTCGGCCCCGTACGCGTCGACGACCTTGAGGCCGTCGTCGAGCGAGTCGACGAGGACGATCGCGGACTGCTGCCCCTTGAGGGCGGGCACGATCCGGTCCTCGATGTGCTTGGTGGCGGCGACCTGCGGCTCCAGCTCCTTCTCGACGGCCTCGGCGAGTTCGGGAGAGTCCGTGACGAGCACGGCGGCCGCCAGCGGGTCATGCTCGGCCTGACTGATCAGGTCGGAGGCGACGTGCACCGGGTCGGCCGTGGAGTCGGCGAGGACCGCGATCTCGGTCGGGCCCGCCTCGGCGTCGATGCCGATGCGGCCCGTGAAGTAGCGCTTGGCGGCGGCCACCCAGATGTTGCCGGGGCCGGTCACCATGTTCGCCGGGGCGCAGGACTCGGTGCCGTACGCGTACATGGCGACGGCCTGGGCGCCGCCGACCGCGTACACCTCGTCGACGCCGAGCAGCGCGCAGGCGGCGAGGATGGTCGGGTGCGGCAGGCCACCGAATTCCTTCTGCGGCGGGGACGCGAGCGCGATCGACTCGACACCCGCCTCCTGCGCCGGCACGGCGTTCATGATCACGGACGACGGGTAGACGGACCGGCCACCGGGCGCGTACAGGCCGACGCGCTCGACCGGCACCCACTTCTCGGTGACGGAGCCGCCCGGCACGACCTGCGTCGTGTGGGTGTCGCGGCGCTGCTCCCGGTGGACGATGCGGGCCCGGCGGATGGACTCCTCCAGGGCGGCGCGCACGGCGGGATCGAGATCGGCGAGCGCCTTGGCCAGCGCCTCGGCGGGAACCCGCACGCGCTCCAGCTTCACTCCGTCGAATTTCTCCCCGTATTCGATCAGCGCCGCGTCGCCACGATGATGCACGTCCTCGCAGATCGGACGCACCTTCTCCAGGGCGGCCGAGACGTCGAAGTCGGCTCGGGGCAGCAGCGAGCGCAGGGCCTGGCCCTCGGGGAGGGCGGCGCCGCGCAGATCGATTCGAGAGATCACAGAACAATTCTCTCAGATGCGGGTTTACGCTCGGCGCCCTGTATCAGTGGCTGATACCCGCAGGGCAACGTAACTGCAAGTGTTCAGACGGTCACACAACGGGCATGAACAGTTGTACGAACCAGCGAGTGGCACGGGGGAGGCAGAACAGCGTGGTCGAGGGGACGACCGGCAACGGCAACGGGGACGTGCCGGACGGGCTGACCGCCACCGAGGTGGGGATGTGGCAGGCGTTCCGCAACGGAAGCGTCTACGACCTGCGCACCGGGGACAGCGGGCGGGACGATCCGCACGGCGGCCACCCCTGGGGCCCGGAGCGCAGCGTGCGGGCGCGCATCGTGGCGTGGCTGCTGCTCGACGGCCCGCCGGCGCTCGACGGCCGGGTCTCCTCGCTCAAGCTCCAGGGCGTACAGATCACGGACGTCTTCGACCTCGCGGGCGGCAATGTCGTCCCGTACCTGGAGATGAAGGGCTGCCGCTTCGAGAAGGAGGTGCTCCTCCCGGAGGCGCACTTCACGACCGTGCGGCTCATCGGCTGCTCGGTGCCCCGCCTGGAGGGCGCCCGGGTGCACACGGAGGGCGATCTGCACCTCGCCCGCTGCCGCTTCCACAACGGGATCCGGCTCACGGACGCGCACATCGGCACGGACCTGCTGCTCAACCAGGCCGTCGTGTTCAGCGACCGGCGCAAGAAGTCGATCATGGCGGACGGGCTCACCATCGGCCAGGACCTCCAGGCCGAACTCCTCGAGACGCACGGCGAGCTGAGCCTGCGCGGCGCGACGGTCGGCGTCTCGCTGTCGCTGCGCGGCGCCAGGCTGAACAACAGCCGGGGCCGCAGGGCCCTGAACGCCCCACAGATGTCGGTCGAGCGGACGCTGTACCTCGGGCCCGCCGCGCTCGGCGGCCCGCTCCTCAACGGCGGCGGCACTCCCGCCCGCGGCACCCGCGTGCAGCGCTTCGAGTGCGTGGGCGGGGTGCGGCTCGACGACGGCCGGTTCGGCGACGCGCTCGACCTGGACTCGGCGCGCTTCACGATGGAGAACGAGCAGGAAGTCTCCATGCGCCGCATCCAGACCCCGGAGCTGCGTTTCCTCTGCGAAAAGCCGGAGCGCGGGCGGATCGTGCTGTCCGGCGCACGGGCGACGAACCTGGTCGACAGGTCGACCAGCTGGCCGGGCCCCGGCCAGCTCCGCCTCGGCGGATTCCAGTACGAGAACCTCATCGCGTCCGGGCCCTTCCCCCTCGCCCGCCGCCTCGACTGGCTCGCCGCCGCGACCCCCGAGTACAGCCCCGAGCCGTACGAGCAGCTGGCCACGGTGCTGCGCAACAGCGGCGAGGACTCCGACGCGCGCGAGGTACTGCTCGCCAAGCAGCGCAGGCGCCGCGAGACACTGCCGATCGCGGCGAAGGTCTGGGGCTACGTCCAGGACTGGACGGTGGCGTACGGGTACCGGCCCGGCCGGGCCGCGCTGTGGATGGCGGTCGTCTGGGCGCTCAGCGCGATCGCCTTCTCCCAGGCCCCGCACCCCCGCATCAAGCCCGGCGAGGGCCCGGTCTGGGACCCGGCCCTCTTCACCCTCGACCTCCTGCTCCCCGTCATCGACCTCGGCCAGGCCGGCAGCTGGCAACTCCGCGGCCCCTGGCAGTGGGCCTCGGCGATCCTGGTCCTCCTGGGCTGGATCCTGGCGACGACGGTGGCGGCAGGCGCAACCCGCCTCCTCCGGAGAAGCTAGCCATATAAAGCCCCGCCGGCGATTGAGGCGCGGGGTCCGGGGCAGAGCCCCGCGACGTCAACCCCGTTGCCGCGCACACAGCACCCCGCCCGGCCCCCGGCCAAGACACGGCAAAGAACCCCGCCACACCGTGCAACCTTCCACCCACCCCAACCGTCAACCCACCGCAGACCCGCAACCACGTCCCGCGCAGAAGGAGGCCCCGTGCCATTCCTGCGCGCCCTCATCCGCACCACCCGCATGCTCCGCCACACCACCTCCCTGGGCATCGGCCTCCCCCCGGACGAGGACCTCCTCCTCGACGCCCCGGACGACCGCCTCGCCCCGGCCCTCGTCGCCGCCGGCCGCGGCGACCACGGCCCCGCCGCGAAGGCCCTCGCCCTCACCCGCGAGGCCGCCGAGTGGGAGAACCGGGACCGCGGCGTGCAGCGCCTCGCCGCGTTCGCCGCCGCCCGCCCCGAGTGGTTCGAGAACTGGCAGGAGGCGTCCCCGCACGACCCCGACCTGCTCCTCGTCAAGGCCGAACTCGCCGTCACCCGCGCCCTCGCCGCCCCCGCCCACGCCGAGCTCCTGCGCGAGGTCACCCCGCTGATCCTGGCCGCGGCCGAGTCCGACCCCCGCGACCCGGTCCCCTGGCGCATCGCCCTGGACCACGCCCGCGGCACCAACGCCCCGCACACCGAGTTCGAGCAGCTGTGGGCGCGGGCCGTGCGCCGCTCCCCGCACCACTACGGCTGCCACGTCGCGGCCCTGCAGTATCTGTCGGCCGCCTGGTACGGCTCGCACCGCGAGTGCTTCGACTTCGCGGAGCGCGCCGCCCAGGACGCCCTGCCGGGCTCGCTCCTCCAGGCGCTCCCGGCCCGCGCGGCCCTCGCGTATCTGACGTCGGGCGCCCCGCGGACCGGCATCCCCCGCGCCCGCCTGGACGCCGCCGCAGACCTCGCCGTGGAGCTCTCCCGCTCGTACGAGGCGTCGGACCCGTGGCCCGCCGAGGTGCGCAACCTGCTGACCTGCGTACTGGTCGAACTCGAACGCTGGCAGGACGCCCTCGAGCAGCTGCGGCTCATCGGCCCGTACGCGACGTCGTTCCCCTGGGACCGCCTCACGGACGACCCTCTGGGCCATTTCATGGAGCTGCGCGGACAGATCCGTCTCGAAGTCGCGGCGACGATGCCGCTGCGCGGCGGACCGGCCGGCTCCGACGACCATTACGCTTGACCGACGTGACCACCGTCCGACTTCCGCTGTTCCCGCTCAACTCGGTGCTGTTCCCGGGACTCGTGCTCCCGCTGAACGTGTTCGAGGAGCGCTATCGCGCCATGATGCGCGACCTGTTGAAGGCGTCGCCCGACGATCCGTCGGAGCCCGACACCGAACCGTCCACCTCCGACGAGCCCCGCCAGTTCGTGGTCGTCGCGATCCGCGACGGCCACGAGGTCGCGCCCAGCGCGTCCGGCATGCCCGACGAGGTGACCACGAAGGAGGCGGGCGCGGGCCCGGCCGCGGGCTTCGGCGACGACCCCATCACGTCCTTCCACGCCGTCGGCTGCATCGCGGACGCCGCGACGATCAGGGAGCGCGCGGACGGCAGCTACGAGGTGCTGGCCACGGGCACGCGCCGGGTGAAGCTGCACTCGGTCGACGCCTCGGGCCCGTATCTGACGGCCGAGGTGGAGGAGCTGCCCGAGGAGGACGGCGAGGAGGCGGGCGCCCTCGCGGAGGGCGTGCTGCGCGCGTTCCGCTCGTACCAGAAGCGTCTCGCGGGTGCCCGTGAGCGCTCGCTGACGACGGGCGCGGAGCTGCCGGACGAGCCGTCGGTGGTGTCGTATCTGGTCGCGGCGGCCGCGGTCCTCGACGTACCGACGAAGCAGCATCTGCTGGAGGCCGAGGACGTGGTGTCCCGGCTGCGCGAGGAGCTGACACTGCTGCGCGCGGAGACGGCGATCATCCGCCACCTGCCGTCGCTGCCTGCGACGGAGCTGACCCGGCAGTCGACCAGCCTCAACTGACGTCACTCAACTCACCGAGGGAATCGGCACATTGGCGAAGAAGGCCAAGAAGCAGAACCAGACCGGGGGAACGCCCGCGACCGTCGCCCTGACGACCGCGGGGACCCCCTTCACGGTCCACTCCTACGAGCACGACCCCGCGCACGCCTCGTACGGCGAGGAGGCCGCGGAGGCGATGGGCGTGTCCCCCGACCGGGTGTTCAAGACGCTCGTCGCGGACGTGGACGGCGCGCTCGTCGTCGGCGTCGTGCCGGTGGCGGGACAGCTCGACCTGAAGGCGCTCGCGGCGGCGGTCGGCGGCAAGCGCGCCACCATGGCCGACCCGGCGCTCGCCGAGCGCACGACCGGGTACGTACGCGGGGGCATCTCGCCGCTCGGGCAGCGCAAGAAGCTGCGTACGGTCATCGACTCCTCCGCGGAGAAGCACGACACGATCTGCGTCTCGGCGGGGCGCCGCGGGCTCGAAGTCGAGCTGGCGGCAAGGGACTTGGCGGCGCTCACGGATGCCGTGCTCGCCCCAGTCGGACGTGCGTGACCCCTCGACGTACCCCGCCGCTTCGACTAGACACCCAGGACATGTCGAAGAAGACGCGCAAGCGCAAGTGGCGGATCAAGAAGGGCAAGGCCAACCACGGGCACCGGCCCGCCTGACGCTCACCGTTTGCTCAACCGGCCGCGGATGTCGTCGAAGTGCGAATGCACGGCGGCCTCCGCGGCCTCCGCGTCCCGGGCCCGCACGGCGTCGACGATCCGGCCGTGCATCCGGGCCAGCTCCGCGCCGTCCGCGTCCTCCGGGGCGCGCCCGATGTCCTGTGCCCGCGACTGGTGAAAGGCGCTCCAGAACGCGTCGAGCAACTCGCTGAGCAGCCGGTTCGCCAGCGGTCCGTACAGCGCGAGATGGAACTCCCGGTCGGTCGCGGCGTCGATCGCCCCGCCGCCGGCGACCTCCTCGTGCATCCGCCGTACGAGCCCGTCGAGCACGTCGAGCTCCGCCGCGCCGAGCCGGCCCACGAGGCTGCTCATCAGGCCCGCCTCCAGCGCCTCCCGCATCTGCAGCAGTTCGAGCAGGCTGTCCTCGCCCCTGCGGTGCCCGACGACGGTGCGGAAGGCGAGCCCGTCGATCAGCGGCTCCAGGGACATCGACCCGACGTACGTCCCGAAGCCGCGCCGGATCTCCACGATGTGCTTGGCCTGGAGCGACTTCAGGGCCTCACGCAGTGAGTTGCGGCTGACCGAGAACCGCTCCATCAGCTCGGTCTCGGTCGGCAGCGGATCGCCGGGGCCGAGACCGCCCTCGACGATGAATTCCTTGATCTTCTGCTGCGCGTCGTCCGCGACCAGCGCTCGCATCCAGGCCCCTCCTGTGATCTTTCCCGTGCTCTGCCGGATTCTTCGAACCCTTGACAGTGTGCTCGACGGTGGAGCACTGTCACCTCCAGGACGTAGGACATCCTACGTCCCATCTCCGTACACCATCAGTTAACCCTGGAGACCACCGCCATGACTCTCCGAGCCCCGCTCCCCGCCCCTTTCCAGGGCGTCGTTCCGCCGCTGGTCACCCCGCTCACCGCCGAGGGCGAGGTGGACGTCGCGTCGGTGCGGCGGCTCGCCGAGCATCTCATCGGCGCCGGGGTGCACGGCCTCTTCGTGCTGGGCTCCAGCGGCGAGACCGCCTACCTCACGGACGCCCAGCGCCGCACCGCCCTGGAGGCCGCCGTCGACGCGGCCGGGGGCCGGGTCCCGGTCCTCGCCGGCGTCATCGAGACGACGACGGCCCGGGTCCTGGAGCGGGCCCAGGACGCCGTGAAGGCGGGCGCCGACGCGCTCGTGGCGACGGCGCCGTTCTACACCCGCACGCACCCCGCCGAGATCGCGAACCACTTCCGCCGCATCCGCTCCGGAGCGGACCTGCCCCTGTTCGCGTACGACATCCCGGTCGCGGTGCACAGCAAGCTCGGCCGCGACACGATCCTCGAACTGGCCGCCGACGGCACCCTCGCGGGCCTCAAGGACTCCAGCGGCGACGAGGGCTCCCTGCGTCGCCTGCTCGCCCCGCTGCGCGCCGCGGTCCCCACGTTCTCGGTGTTCACGGGCGCCGAACTGACCGTGGACGGCGCCCTCCTCGCGGGCGTCGACGGCGTCGTCCCCGGTCTCGGCAACGTCGACGCGCACGGCTACGTCCGGCTCTACGAAGCCGCCCGCGCCGGCGACTGGGACGCGGCCCGCACCGAGCAGAACCGGCTCGCCGCGCTGTTCGCGATCACGGACGCCGGCGACCCGGCCGTCATGGGCGGCTCGTCCTCGGCGCTCGGCGCGTTCAAGGCCGCCGTCCACCTCCAGGGCGTCATCGACTGCCCCGCCACGGCCGCGCCGCAGATCCCGCTCGGCGAGGCCGAGTTCGCGTACGTCCGCCGCCACCTGGTCGAGGCCGGTCTCCTGCCCGCCTGACCCTCCCCTTCCCGCCTCACCTGTCGCACCCTGGATTCGACGATGACTCCTGGCACCACCCCCGCGGCCGCCTCCGGCCGCTGGTACTCCGACATCGGCCCCGCCCGGTGGAAGTCCTTCTTCGCCGCCTGGATCGGCTACTTCCTCGACGGCTTCGACTTCGTCCTGATCACCCTCGTACTGACCGAGATCGGTCACGACTTCGGCCTGTCGGGGGTCGAGCAGGCGAGCCTGGTCTCCGGCGCGTTCATCACGCGCTGGCTGGGCGGCGCGGTCCTCGGCGCGCTCGGCGACCGCTTCGGCCGCAAGGCGGCGATGGTCGTCTCGATCGTGCTCTATTCGTTCGGCACGTTCGCCTGCGGTTTCGCGTGGGACTACACGAGCCTGTTCACCGCGCGCCTGCTGATCGGCATGGGCATGGCGGGCGAGTACAGCGCGAGCGCCACGTACGTCCTGGAGAGCTGGCCCGCGAAGCTGCGCAACCGCGCGTCGGGCTTCCTGATCTCCGGCTTCTCGCTCGGCGGCGTCCTCGCGGCCGAGGTGTACGAGCTCGTGGTCCCGGACCACGGGTGGCGCTGGCTGTTCTACATCGGCCTCTTCCCCGTGGCGATCGCCCTGTGGGTGCGGCGGGCGCTGCCCGAGGCGGAGGAGTGGCAGGAGCAGGTGGCGGACGCCGGTCAGCGGCCGAACCCGTTCCGCCCGCTGTTCGCCACGCGCCGCCTCGCGACGGTCAACACGGTGCTGGTGGTCGTGGCGACGGGCGCACTGTTCGCGGTGTTCACGCCGCTCGGCGGGGGCGCGGTGCCGATCCTGTCCGTGGTGGCGGCGGCCTGTCTGCTGGCCTTCACGGTGCAGCTGGGCGGCCGAAAGCGCTGGCTGCTGTACGTGGCGCTGACGGTGACCGTGTTCTGCGCGTTCCTGTACAGCTGGCCGGTGCAGGCGCTGCTGCCGACGTACCTGAAGACCGAGCTGGGCTACTCCCCCTCCGAGGTCACCGACGCCCTCTTCTGGGCGGGCTTCGGCACGGCGGTCGGCTGCGTCGTGGCGGGCTTCATCGGCGACCGGTTCGGGACGCGGCGCGCGTACGCGGTGACGCTGATCGTCGGCCTCGCCTTCGTCTTCCCGGTGTTCGCGGTCCACGACAGCCCGGTGGGGCTCGGCATCCTGCTGTTCTCCATGCTCGCGTGCATGCAGGGCATCTCGGGCCTGCTCCCCAAGTACATCGCGGGCCACTTCCCGACCGAGACCCGCGCTGCGTCCCTCGGCTTTACGTACAACGTGGGCGCGCTGGGCGGCGCGGTCGCCCCTGTCCTCGGCGCGCGACTGGCCTCGGGCATGTCGCTGGGTCAATCCCTGGCGATCCTGACGTCCGCCCTCACGCTGCTGGTGATCATCCTGATCGGCTTCAACGTCCCGGCGCGGCTCAGCCGCTTGGTGGACAAGGAGGGACCGAGCGATTATCTGGCCGAGGAGGGGGCGCCCCATCAGGGGCGCGGGGAACTGCGCAAACCACACTCAGACAGCACCCGGCAGCATTGAACAGCCACACGGCAAGCCGCCCGCTCAGGTGGTGGGCGAAGCCCCACCGTCCCCCTGCACCCCGTAGGGCGTCGCAAAATACGGATCCGGGTCCCGCGGCCCGAAGAGGCCGGTAAGGCCCAGGTGCACCACCAACCCGGCCAACGGCCACGCCAACAACGCGCCCTTGGCGTTCAACTCCAGGGGCGCGTCGAACACCACCCCCTTGCCAACGGCCTTCGCATGCGCGGCAACGTTCTGAGCCGGCCCGAGCCACACGCCGAACCGCCAGGCCAGCACGCCACCGAGCAGGCTGCCCAGGGCCAACCCCACAACCAGTGGAACGCCCCCGCGCCTGCGCCACAGGAAGACGGCCGCACCGGTGACGACGCCGAACGCGAGCCCGAGCAGGGTGAACGTTCCGTCGATGCCGATGGCCTGCTCGCCCTCGGTGTCCTTGAGGTAGACCGCCGAGGCGTCCGAGACCAGCGGGACCCGGGGCGCGAGCCACAGCCACAGCGCGCCGAGCGCGAGCCCCACCACCGCGACGCCGACCGTCACGACGGCGGCCTCGCGCAGTTCGGCCCGGAGCCCGGGGCCGTCCTCCTGGGGGGCCGGGGGCGCGGGCGGCAGATGTCCGGTCATGGGGTCGGGGGCCTGCCAGGGGTCGCTGTGCCCATTGTTGTGCGGGGGCTGATGGGGTGGCGGTGTCAGCGGTGCGGTCACACTGCCATCGTGCCAGGCGTCGCTGTGCGGCGCGTCACCGGACGGCGGCCCGACGGTAGGCCCACGTCGCCACGGCCAGCGAGGCGACGCCGACGGCCGCGCAGACGCCCAGGTCGAGCAGGACCACGCCCCAGTCGGGGTGCGCGGCGAAGGTACGCGCGAAGGCCTCGACCCCGTACGTCGACGGGAGCAGGTCCCGCGCCCACTGCACGCACTCCGGCATCCGGTCGGCCGGCAGCACGCCGAGCAGCAGCGCCGCGGACATGCCCAACTGGCCGAGCAGCGTGGCCAGTTCGGGCCGGGGCGCGAGCAGGCCGAGCGCGGCCCCGAGGCCGGCGAGCGCCGCCCCCGCCAGCGGGATCACCGCGACGAGCACCCACAGGTGGGCGAGCGGCAGCTGGAACATCAGGCAGCCGACGACCGCGGTGACCACGGTCCCCGGCACGGTGAACGAGGCGTACGCGCCCGCGGCGCCGAGCACCACGGACGCGGGCGGCACCGGCAGTGTCGCGTAGTGGTCGAGCCCGCCGGCCGCCCGCAGCTGCCCGAAGTACTGGGCGAGCAGGTTCAGCGCGACGAACGCGACGACGAGCACCGCGGACCCGGCCACCACGGCCTGCGCCTCACGGCCGCCCTGGTCGACGACGCCGCGCATCAGGATCATGATGCCGATGCTCTGGAACGTCGCCACGAACAGCAGCGGGATCCGGGCCACGCGGGCCCGGCTGAGCTGCGCCCGATAGACGGCGGCGAGCGCGGGCAGGAAGCGGGCGCGGGGCGCGAGCGTCTCCTCGGCGGGGCCCGGCGCGGGCGCGGGGCGCGCGGGCGCGAGCTCGGAGGCGACCGCGGGAGCGGTGGGAACGACGCTCATGCCTTCACCAGGCCCTTCACACCGCTGCGGCTCCCGCCGAGCGCCAGGTACACGTCCTCCAGGCTCGGCGTCGCGAGCGTGAAGTCGTCCAGGAAGTCGAAGGCCGGGCCGCCGGTGACGGCGGCGACGGCGGAGCGGGCCGCGTCCGGTTCCAGCCGCAGCGACCAGCGCCGCCCCGATTCCACGGCGTGCGGGCGCAGCCGCGCCACCTCGTCGAGCTCCATCGGAGCCTCCTGGCGCCACACGAGTTCCACGCGCACCTCGCCGGCGACACGTTCCTTGAGGCCCGCGGGGGTGTCGCAGGCGATGACCCGGCCCTGGTCGAGCACGGCCACCCGGTCGAGCACGGTCTCGGCCTCGATCACGTTGTGGGTGACGAGGAGTACGGTCGTGCCGCGCTCGGCCCGCCGCCGGTCGACGGCGCCCCAGACGGCGCGCCGGGCGACGGGGTCCATCCCGGTGGTCGGCTCGTCGAGCACGAGCAGCGGCCGCTCTCCGACGAGCGCGGACGCGAAACAGGCGAGCCGCCGCTGCCCGCCGGACAGCTTCTTGATCGGCCGCGAGGCGAGCGCGGTGAGCCCCAGCTCGTCGAGTACGTCGTCGCGCGCGGCCCGGGCGTCCTTGAGCGGGAGCCCCCGCAGCCGCCCTGTGGTCTCGGCGGCCAGCGCGACGGTCAGCTCGTCCAGCGCGGTCGACTCCTGCCCGAGGTAGGCGAGGATCCGGGAGGCGCGCTCGGGGTGCCGCACGATGTCGTGGCCGAGGATCTCGACGCTTCCCGCGTCGGGGCGCATCAGCCCGGTCAGCTGCCGTACGAGGGTGGACTTGCCGGCCCCGTTCGGCCCGAGGAGCCCGAAGATCTCTCCGCGCCGGATGTCGAGTCGTACGTCGTCCGTGGCCCGCAGCTCCGGGGTACCGGGCACACCACGGCGCCCGCGCGAGGCGGGATACGTCTTGTGGAGCCCCCGCACCGCGCACACCACAGCGCCCCCGTGACGCTTGGGGGCGACGGCATCGGTGCGCATACTCACGAGGAAGGAGCCTACGGGGTCCGGCGTTCACGATTGCACGCGGGGCAGGACATTTCCCACGCCTGCCGTACACCCGGCTCCCCCACCCCTACGCCACGGGGCTCCGCCCCGCCGGCCCGCCCGCCTACTCCGCCGCAGCCGCGTGTTCGGCTGTTCGGACGTCGATCTCGCGCCAGAACCCCGCCCGGATCGCATAGCGGTCGTGCTCGTCGATCTGGTCGTCCTTGTGCGCGAGCAGCCCGAACCGCGCCGCGTACCGCAACAACTCACCGTCGATCCGGTGCGGCACCCGCGGATACATGGTCGCCAGCTTCTGCAACTCCGTCTGCTCCCCCAACCGCTCCCGCCACCGCCGCGCGAACACCTGCCCGACCTCGTACGGATCCCCGCCGATCGCGGTGATGTCCTCCTCGCGGTCGGCCCACCGCTGCTCCGCCGTGGTGAGCTGCGCCAGCGTGGGCAAGGACGCCACATCGGCCGGCTCCCCACCGCCCCCGGGCCGCTCGACCCACCCCTTGTCGGACGACCACCGCAGCGTCGCGTTCGCGGGATGCTGCGCGACCTGCGCCGCGGCTCCCGGCCCGCGCAACGCGGCGAGGTCCTTGGGCGTGGGCACGCCCTTGCCGCCGCCGGCCCGCTCCTCCTCCGAGGCCTGCGAAGCCCCCGCACGGTTCTCACCGTGTCCGGCCGGCGCATGCTGCACGGGCGCGGCGCCCCCGGCCTCCTCCACGGGACGCCCCGCGGAGGAGAGCGCCGACTCGGGCAGCGGCGCGGACAGGATCGCGGCGATCTCCGGGCGCGGCACGGGCGGCGGGGCGCAGATCCCGCCGAGCTCCTTGGCGCGTACGGCCTTGGTGATCCAGACCCGGTCGAGCACCCGCCGCTCGTCGGCCTCCGCGACCAGGTCCTCGGACTGGTTGTAGTCGCCGTCGGCGGCCTGCACCGCCCACAGGTGGACGGCGACGCCGTGCTCCTTGGCGGCCATCATGCCGGGCAGCAGATCCCCGTCCCCGGTCACGAGCACAATGTCCGAGCAGGCGCGATTGCGGGCCAGCTCCGTCAGCTCCGCGTGCATCGCCGCGTCGACGCCCTTCTGCGCCCACCGCCCGTCGGACCGGGTCAGCGCGCCGAGCCGGACGGTGACCCGCGGCATCACCCGCAGCCTCCGGTGCTCGGGCTGCGGCACCCGGTCGGGCGCCCCGTCGAACCAGTAGATGCGCAGCAGTTCCCGCCCGGTCTCCGCCTCGGCGCGCTCGCGCAGTCCCTGGATGAGGGCGGCATGGTCGACATGAATCCGGGAGCGGGACGGCTCGCCCGCGAGCAGGCTCGCCGCGGCCCCCAGCAGATATCCGGCATCCACCAGAACGATGCAACGATCCACGGGATCCACCCTCTTTCCGCCGACTTGCCACCAGTCCGGACACGCTCCACGGGACGGCTCCCGCGGCTTCGCTTCGGGTTTCCTTCGAGTCTGCCCGACCGCGGTGGGGTTAACGGCCCGAACTGGATCTTCGGCGTGGCGGAAGCCGTGAACCCGGGGTGCGCGCCCTGCGAAGATCACCCGTTACGAACGGTAATACTCCGAAATGCGTTCTTCCTCCGCCTGTGTGAATCTGAATCCGGCCCTGGCCCCTAGATCCCCCGCAGGAGGCAGATCACCATGGCCAAGAACCGTAAGCAGAACCGCCATCAGCAGAAGGCGGCCCAGGCCGCTCAGCCGGACGAGCAGGCCCGGTCCTCGGCCATGGAGGCCCAGGCCAAGTCGGCCGTGGAGGCGACTCCGGGCGACGTGGCCCGCAAGCACCGCGAGCGCCGCTTCGGCCACAACTGAGGCTCGTCGCAAGGCAGTTGGCACAGAACGAGGGGCGCACCCGGAAGTCCGGGTGCGCCCCTCGCGCGTGTCCGCGTGCGGTCAGCCGGCCAGGCAGGACGGGCCGAGCAGCACCTTCAGGTCGCCGTACAGCGCCGGATCGGGCTTCACCCGGTGCCGGTCGAGCCGCAGCACCGTGGTCTTGCGCGGCCCCTGGAGCTTGATCCGCACCTCGCTGTCGCCCCGGTGGTTGGTGAGGATCTCGCCGAGCCGGCTGATCATCGGCGGGGTCACCTTCAGGGCCGGGATCGTGAGGATCACCGGCGCGTTGGTCCCCGCGTTCGACAGGTCGGGGACCTGCATCTCCATCGCGACGAGGCGCGGCACGTCCTCCCGCTTGTCGAGGCGGCCCTTCACGAACACCACGGCGTCCTCGACGAGCTGCGTGGACACCAGCTGGTACGTCGCCGGGAAGAACATGCACTCGATGGAACCGGCGAGGTCCTCGACGGTCGCGATCGCCCAGGCGTTGCCCTGCTTGGTCATCTTGCGCTGGAGGCCCGAGATGATGCCGCCGACCGTGACGACCGCGCCGTCCCCGAAGTCACCGCCGGTGAGCTGGCCGATGCCCGCGTCCGCCTTGTCGGAGAGCACGTGCTCCAGGCCGAAGAGCGGGTGGTCGGAGACGTACAGGCCGAGCATCTCGCGCTCCTGGGCGAGCAGATACGTCTTGTCCCACTCGTCGGTGGAGAACTCGACGTCGAGGCCGAAGCCCGGCTCGTCGCTCTCCCCCTCGCCCATGCCGCCGAAGAGGTCGAACTGTCCCTCGGCCTCCTTGCGCTTCACCGCCACGACGTTGTCGATCATCGGCTCGTACTGGGCGGTGAGCCCCTTGCGGGTGTGTCCCATCTGATCGAAGGCACCGGCCTTGATCAGCGATTCCGTCGTCCGCTTGTTGCAGGCGGCGGCCTCGATCTTGTCCAGGTAGTCGGGGAACGAGGTGAACTTCCCCTTCGCCTTGCGGGCCCGGACGATCGACTCCACCACGTTCGACCCGACGTTGCGGACCGCCTCCAGGCCGAAGAGGATCACGTCGTCGCCCTGGGCGGCGAAGTTGTGCACCGACTCGTTCACATCCGGCGGGAGGACCTTGATCTTCATGCGCCGGCACTCGTTGAGGTAGACGGCCGACTTGTCCTTGTCGTCCTTGACCGAGGTGAGCAGCGCGGCCATGTACTCGGCCGGGTAGTTCGCCTTCAGGTACGCGGTCCAGTAGGTGACCAGGCCGTACGCGGAGGAGTGCGCCTTGTTGAACGCGTAGCCCGCGAACGGGACCAGGACGTCCCACAGGGCCTGGATCGCCTGGTCGGAGAAGCCCTTCTTCTTCGCGCCCTCCTGGAAGAGGACGAAGTTCTTCGCCAGTTCCTCGGGCTTCTTCTTGCCCATCACGCGGCGCAGCACGTCGGCCTCGCCGAGCGAGTAGCCCGCGACGATCTGGGCGGCCTTCTGCACCTGCTCCTGGTACACGATCAGGCCGTAGGTCAGGCCCAGCGTCTCCTTCAGGGGCTCTTCGAGCTCCTTGTGGATCGGCGTGATCTCCTGCCGGCCGTTCTTGCGCTCCGCGTAGTTGATGTGCGAGTTCATGCCCATCGGGCCCGGCCGGTACAGGGCCGAGACGGCGGAAATGTCCTCGAAGTTGTCGGGCTGCATCTGGCGCAGCAGCGAGCGCATCGGGCCGCCGTCGAACTGGAACACACCGAGCGTGTCACCGCGGCAGAGCAGTTCGTACGTCTTCGGGTCGTCGAGCGGGACGTCGAGCATCTCCAGCTTGATGCCCTTGTTGGCCTCCACCATCTTCACGGCGTCGTCCATGATGGTGAGGTTGCGAAGCCCCAGGAAGTCCATCTTCAGGAGGCCGAGCGACTCGCACTGCGGGTAGTCCCACTGTGTGATCGTCACGCCGTCGGTGTGCCGGGTCCACAGCGGGGCGTGGTCGACGATCGGCTCGCTGGACATGATCACGCCGGCCGCGTGCACACCCATCTGCCGGACCAGGCCCTCGACGCCCTTGGCGGTGTCGATGACCTTCTTGACGTCCGGCTCGTTCTCGTACATCCCCCGGATCTCGCCGGCCTCGCTGTAGCGCGGGTGCTGGGGGTCGGTGATGCCGGAGAGGTCGATGCCCTTGCCGAGGACGTCGGCGGGCATCGCCTTGGTGAGGCGGTCGCCCATCGCGTACGGGTAGCCGAGCACGCGCGCGGAGTCCTTGATCGCGTTCTTGGCCTTGATCTTGCCGTAGGTGCCGATCATGGCGACCTTGTCGGCGCCGTACTTCTCGGTCACGTACCTGATCACTTCGACGCGCCTGCGCTCGTCGAAGTCGATGTCGACATCGGGCATGGAGACGCGCTCCGGGTTGAGGAAGCGCTCGAAGATCAGGCCGTGCGTGATCGGGTCGAGGTCGGTGATGCCCATGGCGTACGCGACGATCGAACCGGCCGCGGAACCACGGCCGGGACCCACCGCGATGCCGTTGTTCTTGGCCCACATGATGAAGTCGGCGACGACCAGGAAGTATCCCGGGAACCCCATCTGGATGATGATGTCCATCTCGTACTCGACCTGCTTCTGGCGGTCGTCCGGGACGCCGTCCGGGTAGCGGCGGGCCATGCCGCGACGGACCTCCTCCTGGAACCAGGTGACCTCCGTGAAGCCTTCCGGGATGTCGAACTTCGGCATGAGGTCGCGCTTCTCGAACATGCCGGTCGTGTCGATCTGCTCGGCCACGAGCAGCGTGTTGCGGCAGCCCTCCTGCCAGGCGTCCGAGGAGTCGATGGCGTACATCTCGTCCGTCGACTTCAGGTAGTAGCCCGTGCCGTTGAACCGGAAGCGGTCCGGGTCGGAGAGGTTCTTGCCGGTCTGGATGCACAGCAGCGCGTCGTGCGCCGTCGCCTCGTTCGCGTACGTGTAGTGCGAGTCGTTCGTCACCAGCGGCGGGATGCCGACCTTCTTGCCGACCCGCAGGAGGTCCTCGCGGACCCGGTGCTCGATGTCGATGCCGTGGTCCATCAGCTCCAGGAAGTACCGGTCCTTGCCGAAGATGTCCTGGTACTCGGCCGCCGCCTTGACCGCCTCGTCGAACTGGCCGAGACGCAGGCGCGTCTGCAGCTCACCGGAGGGGCAGCCGGTGGAGGCGATGATGCCCTCGCTCCACTGGGAGAGCGTCTCCTTGTCCATGCGGGGCCACTTCTGGAGCCAGCCCTCGGCGTACGCGTCCGAGGACAGCTTGAAGAGGTTGTGCAGCCCCGTGCTGTTCGCCGCCCACATCGTCTTGTGGGTGTAACCACCGGAACCGGAGACGTCGTCGCGCTTCTGGTGCGGCTGGCCCCACTGGACCTTCCGCTTGTTGCGCCGGGACTCCGGGGCGACGTAGGCCTCGATGCCGATGATCGGCGTGATGCCCGCCTTCTCCGCGGTGTGGAAGAAGTCGTACGCCCCGTGCAGGTTGCCGTGGTCGGACATCGCGATGTGCGTCATGCCCATGTCGCCGGCGGCCTTGAACATGTCCTTGAGCCGCGCCGCACCGTCCAGCAGCGAGTACTGAGTGTGCACGTGCAGGTGCGTGAACGGCGGCTTGGACACGGTGGGGGCCTCCAATGGAAAACACCGGGCGACAGTCTGGGGGACAGCTTGGAAGTCTACGACCGGTCACTGACAACCGGCGGGCACTCCGGAGTACGGTCGTGCGTTGGACAGATCAGAACATCTGTCCCACGCGTCAGTACGGCGTACCGGACCACCCCGCACCAGGAGGCACCCAGCGATGTCGGAACCGCAGCCCACCGCTGAACAGCGCGGCGAGCAGATCCTCTCCGTCTTCGACACCGCGTTCGGCGAGCTCCTCGCCGCCGACCCCGCGGCCTTCCGGGTCAAGTTCCGCAAGATGGCGGCCTCGGCCTTCGCGTTCTACCGGGGCACGGCCTGCCTGTTCTACGGGGACGTGGAGCGCGAGCAGCACGGCGGGCCGTACCTGGACGAGCGCACCAGCCGGGTGTGGATCCACGGCGACCTGCACGCGGAGAACTTCGGCACGTACATGGACTCCACGGGCCGGCTGATCTTCAACGTGAACGACTTCGACGAGGCGTACGTGGGCCCCTTCACGTGGGACCTCAAGCGCTTCGCCGCCTCCATGGCGCTGGTCGGCTACTCGAAGGCGCTGAGCGACGAGCAGATCACGGACCTCGTGCGCACGTACGCGGCGGCCTACCGCGAGCGCATCCACGCCCTTGCGACCGGCGCCAAGAGCGACGAGGTGCCGCCCTTCACGCTCGACACGGCCGATGGCCCCCTCCTGGAGGCGCTGCGCGACGCCCGCTCGCTGACCCGTTTCGGCCTGCTCGAGTCCATGACGGAGATCCGCGAGTTCGAGCGCCGCTTCGCCGAGGGCGGCGGCAGCATCGAGCTGGACGCGGCGACGCGCTACAAGGTGCTCGCGGCGTTCGACGGGTACCTGGAGACGCTGCCGGAGGCCTCGCTCTCCCGTCCCGACTCGTACCGGGTGAAGGACGTGGTCGGGCGCCGCGGCATCGGTATCGGCTCCGCGGGCCTCCCCTCGTACAACATCCTGCTGGAGGGCAACAGCGACGCCCTCGAGAACGATGTCGTGATCTACATGAAGCAGGCCCAGACCCCGGCCGTCTCACGGCACATCACCGACCCGGCGATCCGCGGCTACTTCCAGCACGAGGGCCACCGCACGGTCATCTCGCAGCGCGCCCTGCAGGCGCACGCCGACCCGTGGCTGGGCTGGACGGAGCTCGACGGCGCCGGGCAGCTGGTCGCCGAGATCTCGCCGTACGCGGTGGACCTGGACTGGGGCGACATCGACGAGTACGAGGAGATCGCGGCGGTCGTCGCCGACCTCGGCCGGGCCACGGCGACGATGCACGCGGCGGCGGACGACCAGTCCGGCGAGTCGCTCGTCCCGTTCTCCACGGAGCGCGCCATCGACGCGGCGATCGCCGCCGACGAGGAGGGCTTCGCGCCCCTGCTGGTCGACTTCGCGCACTCCTACGGGGCACGCGCGCGTGCGGACCACCAGATCTTCGTGGACCTGTTCCGCAACGGCCGGATCCCGGGGCTGTGAAAGGTGCTGTGAATCGGCCCCCTTTAGGCATCGCTTACAGGAAGCCATGGCACACTCTGCCGCGATGGACGACATATCCGGGACCCAGCTACGAGTGATGCGCGCGGCGCTGTTCACGGCATGCGCCGTGACGCTGTCCGTCGCGTCGCACGTGCTGCTGTCCCGGGCCCCGCTGCCCCTCACGACGGTCGCCGCGATCACCGCGGCCGTCTTCGTGATCGCGTACGCGCTGGCAGGACGCGAGCGCGGCTTCGGCCGGATCGCGGCCCTGCTCGTCCCGCTGGAACTGGCCGCCGACACGGTCTTCACGACCGGCCAGCACGTCTGTTACGGCCGGGCGGGCGGCCCCGTCGCGGGCCCGCTGCGCCAGTTCGGCTTCGACGTGCTGTGCGCGGGGAACGTGGGCACACCGCTCGCCCGGATGACGGGCGGCGGCTCGGAGCGGGCCGCGGCCCTCTTCGCGCACACCGACCCGGCTGCCTCCTGGCTGCTCCTGGGCGCGCACGTCGCCGTCGGCCTGCTCGCGGCCGCCTGGCTGCGCCGCGGTGAGCAGGCCCTGGCCCAACTGCTGCGCGCGGTGGCCGCCTTCGCGTTCCGGCCGCTGCTCATCGCGTTCGCCGCGGTCACCGTCCGGCGCGAGCCGGACGTCCGCCTTCCGCGCCCCGCCACGCGCGTACCGGCCTCCCGCACCCGGCTCTGGGTGCACTCCGTAGGACGGCGCGGGCCGCCGTGCCCCGCCGCCTGAGCCACGTTCCGGCTCGGGCTCCGGCACGGCAGTCCCCCATACGCATGTCACTCACCTACGGAGCACGACCATGAGCAAGCGCAACACCCAAGAGGCGAAGACCGCGGCCCGTGAGCGGCTGCGCGCCGAACGCGAGCGCCAGGCCAAGCGGGAGAAGACGAAGCGGCAGGCGATCGTCGGCGTCTCCATCGTCGCGGTCCTCGCGATAGCCGGCGGCGTCGGCTATGCCGTGATGCAGGCCAACAAGCCCTCCCACTGGGAGACGGCGATGGACGCCAAGTCCTCCGCCGTGAAGGCGCCCAAGAACACCTCGGGCAAGGACGGCACGACCGTCGTCATCGGCAAGTCCAGTGCCAAGAAGACCATGAAGATCTACGAGGACTCGCGCTGCCCGGTCTGCGCCTCCTTCGAGCAGACGGTCGGCCCGACGCTCCACAAGGACGTCGAGGCCGGCAAGTTCAAGCTCCAGTACGTCGGCGGCACGTTCCTCGACGGCGACAGCGCAGCCAAGGGCGACGTCGGCACCAACGGCGAGGGCTCGAAGAACGCGCTGAGCGCGCTCGGCGCGGCCCTCAATGTGAGCCAGGACGCCTTCCTCGACTACAAGACGGCGCTCTACTCGGCGAAGTTCCACCCCGAGGAGAGCGACGACAAGTTCAAGGACGACGACTACCTGATCAAGATCGCCGACACCGTTGACTCGCTCAAGGGCAACAAGGCGTTCCAGAAGGACGTCACGGACGGCACGTACGACGACTGGGCCATGAAGATGTCCAAGTCGTTCGACACCAACAAGGACGGCGTCACCGGCACCCCCAGCCTGGTGATCGACGGCAAGAAGCTGACCGGCTCGGACGGCCAGAACGCTCCGATGACCGTGGCCGAGTACAAGACCGCGACGGAGAAGGCCCTCAAGGGCTGACGTCCTCAAGGGCTGACGTCCGGTCCCAGGAGGGACAAGCGCAGACGAAGAGCGGGCGAACCTTTCGGGTTCGCCCGTTCTCTGTATCTACCAGTCAGTAGTCTGACCGGCTGTGACCAGTCGACTTCATCAATCCGTTCCCAGATCCGCGCCGGGCACGCCGGGCGCCCCGAGCCGCCGTACGGTCGTCAAGGCCGCGGCCGCGGGCGCCGCGCTCGCCGGGCCGCTCGCCGCGGCGGCTCCCGCCCACGCCGCCGAGGCCCCCGCCTTCCTGCACGGCGTCGCGTCCGGCGATCCGCTGCCCGACGGGGTCCTGCTGTGGACGCGCGTGACACCGAACGCCGACGCGGTGCCCGGCTCCGGCAAGGGCCCCGATGTGCGGGTGGCCTGGGAGATCGCCGAGGACAAGGCCTTCCGTCAGGTCGTCGGCCGGGGAACCGTGACCGCGAGCGCCGCGTCCGACCACACGGTCAAGGCCGATGTAAGGGGCCTGCGCCCGGCGACCGCCTATTACTTCCGCTTCTCCGTGGACGCCACCCACTCCCCCGTGGGCCGCACCCGCACCACCCCCGCCGCCGACGCGTCCCCCGACGGCCTGCGCTTCGGCGTCGTCTCCTGCGCCAACTGGGAGGCCGGCTACTACTCCTCGTACCGGCACCTGGCCGCCCGCGGCGACCTGGACGCGGTCCTGCACCTCGGCGACTACCTCTACGAGTACAAGACGGGCGAGTACCCGACCGCCGAGTACACCGTCCGCGAGCACCGACCGACCCACGAGATCGTCACGCTCGCCGACTACCGAACCCGGCACGGCCAGACCAAGACCGACCCCGACGTCCAGGCGATGCAGGCAGCGCACCCGCTGATCGCGATCTGGGACGACCACGAGTTCGCCAACGACGCCTGGTCGGGCGGCGCGGAGAACCACACGCCGGACACCGAGGGCTCCTGGCAGGCGCGCCAACAGGCCGCGAAGCAGGCCTACTTCGAGTGGATGCCGGTCCGCCCGTCCACCGCGGGCACGGTCTTCCGCCGCCTGCGCTTCGGCAACCTCGCCGACCTGCACCTGCTCGACCTGCGCTCGTTCCGCTCCGAGCAGTCGAGCGTCGGCAACGGCGCGGTGGACTCCCCGGAGCGTACGATCACCGGCCGCGCCCAGCTCGACTGGCTGAAGTCCGGCCTCACCGCATCCGACGCGCGCTGGAAGCTGGTCGGCACCTCGGTGATGATCTCGCCGGTCGCCTTCGGCTCGCTGCCCGCCCACATCGCGGGCCCGCTGGCGGAACTGCTCGGCCTCCCGAAGGAGGGCCTGGCGATCAACGTCGACCAGTGGGACGGCTACACGCACGACCGCGCCGAACTCATCTCCCACCTGCGCGAGCACGCCGTCCGCGACACCGTCTTCCTGACCGGCGACATTCACATGGCGTGGGCCAACGACGTGCCGGTCAAGGCGGCGACGTATCCGCTGTCCCCCTCCGCCGCGACGGAGTTCGTGGTCACGTCCGTGACATCCGACAACCTGGACGACATCCTGCACGTCGCCCCGGACACGCTCTCCACGGTCGCCGAGGGCGCCATCAAGGCGGCCAACCGGCACGTGCGCTGGCTGGACATGGACCGCCACGGATACGGCGTCCTGGACGTCACGGCCGAGCGCACCCAGATGGACTTCTACGTGATCTCCGACCGCGCCGACCAGAGCGCGACGTCCGCCTGGCAGCGCTCGTACCGCACCCTCACCGGCACCCAGAAGGTCGAGCGGGCGGACGCCCCGGTGGCGTAGCAGGCGGCTACAGCGTCTCGAGGAAGCCGAGCGCCACCCGCCAGGTGGCCTCGGCGGCCTCCTCGTCGTAGTCCGGAAGGTCGGGGTCGGTGTAGAGGTGGCCCGCCCCGGCGTACCGGTAGACCTCCACGTCGGCGCCCGCGCGCCCCATCTGCAGGTACCAGGCGGTCAGCCAGTCGTCCGTCTCGAAGGGGTCGGGCTCGGCGACGTGCAGCTGGACCGGGAGCTCGTCCACGGTGACGCCCTCCGCGATGTCGGACGTGCCGTGCAGGAGCAGCAGCCCCTTCGCCTTGTCGTCGCCGAGGGCGAGGGTCTGCGCGGTCGCGGCGCCGAACGAGAACCCGGCGTAGACGAGCCCCCGGTCGGAGTAGGGCGCGGCCGCCAGGACGGCGCGCTTGAGCAGCTCGTCCTTGCCGATCTCGTCCTTGAAGGCCATGCCCTCCTCGACGGTGTCGAAGGTGCGGCCCTCGAAGAGATCGGGGGTCCACACCTCGTGCCCGGCGGCCCGCAGCCGGTCGGCGGCGGCCTCGACCGCGGGCCGCAAACCGAACGCCGAATGGAAAAGCATGATGTTCATGGGCTCCATGGTGCCAGGGCCCTCGCAGGTTAGGCGCGCCCGATCCCGGTTACCGTCGTGGCATGGAGAACGTACTGCGTCCACTGATCGTCATCGGTGGCTCGGTCGTGCTCACGCTGTTGGTGGGGTGGGCGGTCGACCGGTTGCTGCTGCGCACCGACGAGCGCCACCACGAGACGCCGCTCTGGGGACTGCTGCGGCGCTGCCGGCTGCCGCTCCAGCTCGTGCTCTGCGCGGCGCTGCTGAGGGGCTCGTACGACCAGACGGGCGTCGCGAAGGAACACGGCGGCACCATTGGAGAAACGCTCAACCTGGTCCTGATCGGGGCCACCGCCTGGCTCGCCGTCCGGATCTCCTCCGCCGTCGTCGAGTCGTCCTACGCCCGCTACGCCACCGCCCAGCGCGACCCGGCCCGGGTCCGCCGCGTGCGCACCCAGGTCACCCTGATCCAACGCGTCGTCATCGCGGTCGTCGGCGTGGTCGCGGCGGCGGCGATGCTCCTGACGTTCCCCGCCTTCAGAGCGGCCGGGGCCTCACTGCTCGCCTCGGCCGGCATCCTGGGCATCGTCGCCGGTGTCGCGGCGCAGTCCACGCTCGGCAACCTCTTCGCGGGCCTGCAGATCGCGTTCGGCGACATGGTGCGGATCGGCGACACCGTGGTCGTGGACGGCGAGTGGGGCACGGTCGAGGAGATCACCCTCACCTTCCTCGCCGTACGCACCTGGGACGAGCGGCGCATCACCATGCCGGTCTCGTACTTCACGTCGAAGCCGTTCGAGAACTGGTCGCGCGGCGGCGCCCAGATGACCGGCACCGTCTTCTTCCACCTCGACCACAGCGCGCCCGTGCCCGAGATGCGCGAGAAGCTGCACGACATCCTGCGCGAGTGCGCCGCCTGGGACGGCCGCGACTGGGGCCTCGCCGTCACCGACACGACACCCAGCACGCTCCAGGTCCGCGCCCTGGTCACGGCCAAGGACGCGGACGACATCTGGACGGTGCGGGTCACGGTCCGCGAGCAGCTCGTGCGCTGGCTGACCGACCAGCACCCGTACGCGCTGCCGCGGATCAACACGGCGACGGCCCTGGTCGCCCCGGACGAGGCGGGCTCCCTGCCGGAGCACGTCCTCAGCCGCAACGGCCGGGCGCCCCGCACCGGCCGGGGCTAACGCCCCAGGCACTCCCCGCCGTTGACCTGGACGATCTGCCCGCTGACATGGCCTCCGCCCGGCGAAGCCAGCCACAGCACGGTGGCCGCGATGTCCTCGGGCGTCCCGGCGCGGCCGGTCGGGATGGCGTCGACCCGGCGCCGGTAGTCGGCCTCGGGCATCGAGGGCCCGAAGAACTCGGTGTCCTCGATGTAGCCGGGCGCGACGGTGTTCACGGTGATGCCGCGCGGGCCGAGGGCCTTGGCGAGGTCGTACGTGTACGGGTGCAGGGCCGCCTTGGCGCCGCCGTACGCACCCGTGCCCGAGCCGCGCAGCGCGGCGATGGAGGACAGGAACACGATGCGCCCGCCCGGCGAGGTCAGGTGCTCGCGCAGCGCCTCGGTCAGCAGGACCGAAGTGAGCGTATTGATACGGAAGTTGGCGTTCCAGTCGTGGGCGACCGCGTCGAGCGGATCGGCCCCCTCCGGAGCCGGGAGCATCCGGCCGCCGAGCCCGCCGGCGCTGTGCACGATGACGTCGACCGTGCCCTCGAACGCCTCGAGCGCGAAGTCGGCGGCGCCGCGCGCCCCTTCGACCGTACTCAGATCGGCCGGGTACTTCAGGGCGCCGGGCACACCGGCCTTCTCCAGGACCTCGATCCGCCGCCCGACCAGCAGCACCCGGTCCCCCTCCGCGGCGAAGGCCTTCGCCGCCGCGAGCCCGATTCCCGTACCGCCACCGGTGATTATCACGTTGCGTGCCATACACACGAGCCTATGACGCCACACCCGCCGCCGGGCGATCTCTAACGCAAACTGCGCACATCCAGTTTCCTGAGCACCCGGTCGACCACCTCCGGGTCGGAGCCCGGTTCGCTGCGGGCCGCGAGGACCTCGTGCCGGGCCGCCGACATCATCTCCGCCTGGATCCGGCGGATCCGCTTGATCCGCTCGACCCGCTTGGTCTGCTTCTCGCGCCGCTCGTCCGCGCCGATCTCCGGGTTGATGCGCAGGCCGATGTCGAGCGCGCGGCGCAGCATCTGCTCGGTCACCTCGTCCGGCAGCTCCTCGACCTCCTCGATCTCCTTGAACCGACGCTTCGCGGCCTTGGCGGCCCGCATCGCGAGCTGCCGCTCGAACTCCCGCTCGGCGGTGTCGTCGCTGCGCACCCCGAGCTTGCGCACCAGCCACGGCAGGCTCAGCCCTTGCAGCACCAGGGTCGCCATGATCACCCCGAAGGCGAGGAAGACGATCTCGTCCCGCTGTGGGAAGGGCGAACCGTCGTCCATGGTCAGCGGGATGGCGAGGGCCAGCGCCACCGAGGCCACACCACGCATTCCGGCCCACCACATGACGACCGTCTCGCGCCAGCTGACCGGGATGTCCTCGTCGACATCGCGCCGCAGGTGCATCCGCCGTGTCACCCACGTCATCGGCAACAGCCACAACAGCCGTACGACGATGACGACCCCGACGACCGCGCCCGCCCAGCCGAACATCTCGCCCCAGCGGCCCTGCGCGGTCCTGACGACGTTGTGCACCTCCAGGCCGATGAGACCGAACGCGACGCCCGTGACGAGGGTGTCCACGACGTCCCAGAAGGCCCGCCCGGTGAGCCGCGTCAGCACGTCGTCTGCGTCGAAGGCGTGCTCGGCCAGGAACATGGCCGTGGTCAGGACCGCGAGCACGCCCGAGCCCTTGAGCTCCTCGGCGAGTACGTACGAGGCGTAGGGGATCAGGAGCGTGAGCCCGATCTGGAGCGTGGCGTCGCCGAGATAGCCGATGAGCTTGTTGGCGACCCAGCCGAGCGCCCAGCCGACGAGGATGGCGACGACCGCGGACAGGACCAGGTCGAGCGCGGCGCGCGGCAGCGAGAAGGTGCCGCTGACGGCGGCGGCGATCGCGACGTGGTAGAGCACGATCGCGGTCACGTCGTTGAACAGGCCCTCGCCCTCCAGGATCGACACCATGCGCCGGGGCAGGCCGAGTTGGCCCGCGACGGCGGTCGCGGCGACCGGGTCGGGCGGCGCCACAAGCGCGCCGAGCGCGACGGCCGCGGCCACCGGCAGGCCCGGCACGATGGCGTCGGCGGTGAAGGCGACCGCGGCCGTGGTGACGAAGACCAGGGCGACGGCGAGCAGGAAGATCGGCCGTTTATTGGCGGCGAACTGGCGCCAGGACGTGCGGTGCACGGCCGCGTAGAGCAGCGGTGGCAGCACGAGCGGGAGGATCAGATCCGGGTTGATGTCGACATTCGGCACCGCCTGGATCAGCGCGAGGGCGATGCCGAGCAGGGTCATCAGGACCGGGGACGGCAGGCCGAGCCGGTCACCGAGGGGGACGGTCAGCACGGCCCCGAGCAACAGCACGAACAGCAGGGCCAATTGATCCACCGGGGACTCCGACCAGACTCGACGATCATGTGCGTTCCGGCCTCAAGAGTGCCACGCGCTTCAGATCAAATCGGTCTTATCGGGGCCCGGTGACCACGATGCCGGGCCGCCGGGACGCCGCCGCTGTCTAGCCGAGCGTCTTCCGCATCGCACGGTGGTCGATGCCGGCGTCGAGGAACTCCGGCCCGTACGCGACGTATCCGAGGCGCTCGTAGAACCCCAGCGCGTGCGTCTGCGCGTGCAGGTCCACGGCGGCGAGCCCACGCGCGCGGGCCGCGTCCTCGATGGCCCGCACCAGCGCGGCGCCGACGCCGAGTCCGCGCGCCGCCTTCGTCACGGCGAGCCGCCCGAGGGCGCCGACATCCGCCGCCCCGCCGTTCTTCACGGCGGCTGCCTCGCCGGTCAGCAGGCGACCGGTGCCGAGCGGCTCCCCGTCCTGCCGGACGGCCAGGACGTGCACCGCCCCTGCGTCGTACGCGTCGTACTCGATGTCCTCGGGTACGCGCTGCTCGACGACGAAGACCTCCTTGCGGACGGCGAAGCAGGCCTGCCGGTCCGCCTCGTCCTCCGCGACACGGGTCACGTACGAGGGAAGGGGGGTGCTCACGCGCTCTCCGCCCTGACCCTGTCCAGGGCCGTCTGAAGGTCCTCCGGGTACTCGCTCTCGAACTCGACCCACTGGCCGTCCGCCGGGTGCTCGAAGCCGAGCCGCACCGCGTGCAGCCACTGCCGCGTCAGGCCCAGCCGCTTCGCGATCGTGGGGTCCGCGCCGTACGTCAGGTCGCCCACGCACGGGTGCCGGTGCGCGGACATGTGGACGCGGATCTGGTGCGTGCGCCCCGTCTCCAGCTTGATGTCGAGGAGCGAGGCGGCGCGGAAGGCCTCGATGAGGTCGTAGTGCGTGACGGACGGCTTGCCCTCTGCGGTCACGGCCCACTTGTAGTCGTGGTTCGGGTGCCGCCCGATGGGCGCGTCGATGGTGCCGCTCATCGGGTCGGGGTGGCCCTGCACCAGCGCGTTGTACCGCTTGTCCGGGACGCGCTCCTTGAACTGGCGCTTCAGCGACGTGTACGCCCGCTCCGACTTGGCGACGACCATCAGGCCCGACGTGCCCACGTCGAGGCGGTGGACGATGCCCTGGCGCTCGGCGGCGCCGGACGTCGAGATCCGGTACCCGGCGGCGGCGAGGCCACCGATCACCGTCGTCCCGGTCCAGCCGGGGCTGGGGTGGGCGGCGACTCCCACCGGCTTCATGATCACGACGATGTCGTCGTCGTCGTGCACGATCTCCATGCCCTCGACGGGCTCGGCGACGATCTGTACGGGAGCGGGCGCCTGCGGCATCTCCACTTCCATCCAGGCGCCGCCGTGCACCCGCTCGGACTTGCCCACGACCGAGCCGTCCACCGCGACCTTTCCGGCGGCGGCGAGCTCGGCGGCCTTGGTGCGGGAGAAGCCGAACATGCGCGAGATGGCGGCGTCTACGCGCTCGCCCTCCAGGCCGTCGGGTACGGGCAGGGTGCGGACCTCGGGAATCGTGCTCACGCATCGAGTATGCAGGAGCGCACCGACACTCCCGCACACGAGCCCCGTGACCTCGGCCTTTGTGCGCCGCGGGCCTCGGGCCTCAGTCCTTGTGGACGGACCCGTCGGGGTCGATGCCGCGGAAGGACAGCAGCACGATCAGGATGCCGCCGCACACGATCGCCGAGTCGGCGAGGTTGAACACCGGGTAGTGCTTCGGCGCGATGAAGTCCACCACGGCGCCCTCGAAGACGCCCGGCGCCCGGAAGATCCGGTCCGTGAGGTTGCCGAGCGCCCCGCCGAGCAGCAGACCGAGGGCGATCGCCCAGGGCGTGCTGTACAGCTTCCGGGCGAGCCGCGCGATCACGACGATCACGGCGGCCGCGATCAGGGTGAAGATGATCGTGAAGGCCTCGCCGATGCCCCAGGCGGCGCCCGGGTTCCTGATCACCTCGAGCTGCAGCCAGTCACCGATGATGTGGATGGCGTCGCGGTGCTCCAGCTTCGCCACCACGATGAGCTTGCTGCCCAGGTCCAGGACGTACGCGAGCGCGGCCACGACGAACAGCACGGCGATCCGCCGCCTGCCCTTGGGCCGCTCCTGGACCTGCTCGTCGACCTCATCGGGCCGCTCCGGCTCGGCTGCCCCCGCGTCCGGGGAATCCGGCGTACCGATGATGCGCTCCGCCTCTGCCACGTGAGTCCCTCAACCTAGTACCTGACTGAGGACGAGAGTACGGCACGCGGGGGCCCGCCCCCATGGGCCGGTGCCCCGGCGCGGGCCCGGCGCACGCTTCAGTACCTGCGCTCCTGCTTCTGCTTGCACTCGACGCACAGGGTCGCCCGCGGGAACGCCTGCATGCGCGCCTTCCCGATCGGGTTGCCGCAGTTCTCGCAGAGCCCGTACGTCCCCGCGTCCAGGCGCTCCAGGGCCCGCTCGGTCTGGAGCAGCATCTCCCGCGCGTTGGCGGCGAGCGACATCTCGTGTTCGCGGGTGATGTTCTTGGTGCCGGTGTCGGCGTCGTCGTCGCCTGCCCCGTCCCCGGAGTCGCGCATCAGCCCCGCGAGGCCCTCCTCGGCGGCGGCGATCTCGTGCCCGAGCCGCAGCACCTCGCTCTGCAGCTCGGCGCGCGCCTCCTCGGCCTCCTCCGGGGTCCAGGGATCCTCGCCCGGACGGACGGCCAGCTCGCCGGGTTCGGCGGTGCCGCGCGCCTTGGGAACCGCGCCCGGCTTCTTGGTCGCCGTGGCCGTGCCCTGAGTCTTCTTCGCAACCACTGTCATGGCTCCCGTCTGCTTCGCGGCCTCGGCCGCGTCCTCGGTCGCGGAGGCGACCGTCTTCTTCGCGCCCTTGCGTCCGCCCGCCGGGCCGACGCCGTCCGCCTTCTCCCCCGCCTTCTCGGCGTGCGCACCCGCCTTCCCGGCACCCGGGCCCTTGCCCTCCGCCTTCGCGGCTGCGGTCTTCTTCTTGGCCGCGGCCTTCTTGGGTTCCGCGTCCGTGGCACCGGCCGCCGCCGCGCCCTCCTCGGTGCCGGCCTCGGCCTTTTCCGCAGCCGCCGTCCTGGCTGCGGCCGTCTTCTTGCCCGCAGTCGTCTTCTTGGTCGCGCTCTTCGCCGTCGCCGCCTTCTTGGTCGTGGCCTTCTCCGGTGTCGCCTTCGTGGACGTGGCCTTCGCGCTCGTCTGCTTGCGGGTCGTCGTGTGCGACGCGGCGGACGACTTCTTCTTGCCGGAGGGCGTCTCCTTCGGCTCGGGCGTCTGCGACGCCTTCGCCCCGGCCGCGTCCTTCCCGGCACCGCCGGAGGCCGCCGCGCCCGTGGTTCTCCCGGACTCCGACTGCTGATCGGCGGTCTTCTTCGCCACCATGGTCGCGGCCCCTTCACAATTTGTGATCTTGCTCGCGAATCGTGCTGGGACGATAAATCGACTCCAGGCCCGCGGCAACGGGGCGCACCACAGGACCGGGCCCCGCGCGAAGGCCTCGTGACCGACCCGCGACGAACCTGCAAGCGTTGTGCCCAGCTCCCCGCTTGGTAATCCGCCGCCGTCCCGGCCTCCCCCGGCCCGCCCGGTGACCGGCCAGGATCGGACAACCGGCGTATGGCCATTCGGGTCACCGGACGCACCCGCGCCGCGCCCGCCCGGGCCCCCGCGAAAACCGGTCGGCCGCCCCCTCCCGGGCGCCGTACACTGGGCGGAGCGAAAAGCGTGGATGGGGCCGAGTAGCGGCGTAGGCAGCCAAGAGCGAACCGGGGACGGTGGAAGCCCGGCGGCGAGCGCGACGCGAAGATCACCCCGGAGCCGCCGGAAGAACACCGCAGCCCGCAGGGCGCGGCCAGTAGACCCGGCATCGCGACCCCAATGAGGGGGCTCACCGGAGCGCACCACGCCCCGGCGGGCCAAGGAGGGTGGTACCGCGGGAGCGCGCCGCACACGGCGCAGCAGCCTCTCGTCCCTCCGACGGAAGAAGGCAGATCCGCCGGAGGAAGACTGATGACGCAGTACCGCCAGGTGCCCGCCCAGGTCGACCTGCCCGCCCTCGAGCACGCGGTGCTCGACTTCTGGGACGAGCAGAAGATCTTCGCCAAGACCCTGGAGCAGTCCGAGGGGCGCCCCGAGTGGGTGTTCTACGAGGGCCCGCCCACGGCCAACGGCATGCCGGGCGCCCACCACATCGAGGCCCGCGTCTTCAAGGACGTGTTCCCCCGGTTCCGCACGATGCGCGGCTACCACGTGGCCCGTAAGGCGGGCTGGGACTGTCACGGCCTCCCGGTGGAGCTGGCGGTCGAGAAGGAGCTCGGCTTCAGCGGCAAGAAGGACATCGAGGCGTACGGGATCGCCGAGTTCAACGCCAAGTGCCGCGAGTCCGTGACCCGGCACACCGACGCCTTCTCCGACCTGACGACCCGCATGGGTTACTGGGTGGACCTCGACGACGCGTACCGGACGATGAACCCGGAGTACGTCGACTCGGTCTGGTGGTCGCTGAAGGAGATCTTCAACAAGGGCCTGCTGGTCCAGGACCACCGCGTCGCTCCCTGGTGCCCGCGCTGCGGCACCGGCCTCTCCGACCACGAGCTGGCCCAGGGCTACGAGACGGTCGTGGACCCCTCGGTCTATGTCCGTTTGCCGCTCACCTCCGGTCCGCTGGCGGGCCAGGCCGCGCTCCTGATCTGGACGACGACCCCGTGGACCCTGGTGTCCAACACGGCCGTCGCCGCGCACCCCGACGTGACGTACGTCGTCGCCACGAACGGCGAGGAGAAGCTCGTCGTCGCCGAGCCGCTCGTCGAGAAGGCGCTCGGCGAGGGCTGGGAGACGACCGGCGAGTCCTTCACCGGCGCGGAGATGGAGCGCTGGAAGTACCAACGTCCGTTCGAGCTGGTGGAGTTCCCGGAGGAGCCGGCGGCCCACTACGTCGTCAACGCCGAGTACGTGACGACCGAGGACGGTACGGGTCTGGTCCACCAGTCCCCCGCCTTCGGTGAGGACGACCTCAAGGTCTGCCGCTCGTACGGCATGCCCGTCGTGAACCCGGTCCGGCCCGACGGCACCTTCGAGGAGGAGCTCGACCTGGTCGGCGGTGTCTTCTTCAAGAAGGCCGACGAACAGCTGACCGAGGACCTTCAGAACCGCGGCCTGCTCTTCAAGCACATCCCGTACGAGCACAGCTACCCGCACTGCTGGCGCTGCCACACGGCGCTGCTCTACTACGCGCAGCCGTCCTGGTACATCCGCACCACGGCCATCAAGGACCGCCTCCTCCAGGAGAACGAGAAGACCAACTGGTTCCCGGAGACCGTGAAGAACGGCCGCTTCGGCGACTGGCTGCAGAACAACATCGACTGGGCGCTGTCCCGCAACCGCTACTGGGGCACGCCGCTGCCGATCTGGCGCTGTGAGGAGAACCACCTCACCTGCGTCGGCTCGCGCGAGGAGCTCTCGCGGCTGACCGGCACGGACCAGTCGTCCCTCGACCCGCACCGCCCGTACATCGACGACGTCACGTTCACGTGCACCCATGAGGGCTGTACGCGGACGGCGGTGCGCGTGCCCGAGGTCATCGACGCCTGGTACGACTCGGGTTCCATGCCGTTCGCGCAGTGGGGCTACCCGTACAAGAACAAGGAACTCTTCGAGTCCCGGTACCCGGCGCAGTTCATCTCCGAGGCCATCGACCAGACGCGCGGCTGGTTCTACACGCTGATGGCGATCGGCACGCTGGTCTTCGACAAGTCGTCGTACGAGAACGTGGTGTGCCTCGGCCACATCCTCGCCGAGGACGGCCGCAAGATGTCCAAGCACCTGGGCAACACGCTGGACCCGATCCCGCTGATGGACCGTCACGGTGCCGACGCCGTGCGCTGGTTCATGGCGGCCGGCGGCTCCCCCTGGGCGGCCCGCCGCGTGGGCCACGGCACCATCCAGGAGGTCGTCCGCAAGACGCTCCTCACGTACTGGAACACGGTCGCCTTCCAGGCCCTGTACGCCCGTACGTCCAACTGGGCACCCAGCGCGGCGGACCCGGCCCCGGCCGACCGCACGGTGCTCGACCGCTGGCTGCTGTCCGAGCTGCACCAGCTCACGGACGAGGTCACCAAGTCCCTTGAGGCGTACGACACCCAGCGCGCCGGCAAGCTGCTCTCGGCGTTCGTCGACGACCTCTCCAACTGGTACGTGCGTCGCTCGCGCCGCCGCTTCTGGCAGGGCGACAAGGCCGCGCTGCGCACCCTGCACGACGTGGTGGTGACGATCACTCAGCTGATGGCGCCGCTCACGCCGTTCATCGCGGAGCGCGTGTGGCAGGACCTGGTCGTGCCGGTCACCCCGGACGCCCCGGAGTCGGTGCACCTGTCCTCGTGGCCCGAGGCCGACCGTTCGGCGATCGACCCGGAGCTGTCGACGCAGATGGCGCTGGTCCGCCGGCTCGTGGAGCTCGGTCGCGCCACGCGCGCGGAGTCGGGCGTCAAGACCCGCCAGCCGCTCTCGCGCGCGCTGGTCGCGGCGACGGGCTTCGCAGGCCTCTCCCCCGAGCTCCAGGCCCAGATCACGGAGGAGCTGAACGTCTCCTCCCTGGCCTCGCTCTCGGAGGTCGGCGGCAGCCTGGTGGACACCACCGCCAAGGCGAACTTCCGTGCCCTCGGCAAGCGGTTCGGCAAGCGCGTCCAGGACGTGGCGAAGGCGGTCGCGAACGCGGACGCGGCGGCGCTGTCCCTGGCCCTTCGCGAGGGCAATGCCTTCGTGGAGGTCGAAGGCGAGAAGATCGACCTCGCCCCGGATGAGGTCATCATCACGGAGACCCCGCGCGAGGGCTGGTCCGTCGCCTCGGACTCCGGCGCCACGGTGGCGCTCGACCTGGAGCTCACGGAGGAGCTGCGGCAGGCGGGCCTGGCCCGTGACGCGATCCGCCTGATCCAGGAGGCCCGCAAGAACAGCGGCCTGGACGTGGCGGACCGGATCGCCCTGCGGTGGACGTCCACGGACCCGGCGGTGATCTCGGCCCTGTCCGAGCACGCGGGCCTGATCGCCGACGAGGTCCTCGCCACGGACTTCACCCAGTCCGAGGCGGACGACACGTACGGCTCCGCCTTCACCGACGAGGGCCTGAGCCTGACCTTCCACCTCCGCAAGGCCTAGCCACACCGGGGGCTCCGCCCCCGGACCCCCTTGCCCTCAATCGCCGGGCGGGCTTGATACCTCAACCCCGCCCGGCGATCACTTTTCCCAGACGAAGCCCGACCTTCCCAGCCCCGCCGCGATCGCGGCCCTGGGCCGGGGACAGAACCCCGATCTCTCCAGCCCCGCCGGCACTTGAGGCGCACAGTCCGGGACGAAGCCCCGATTTTCCAAGCCCTTGCGGCGCTTGAGGCCCGGGGTCCGGGACACAGCCCGACCCTTCCAGCCCGCCGACGCTTGAGGCCCGGGGTCCGGGACACAGCCCGACCCTTCCCAGCCCGCCGACGCTTGAGGCCCGGGGTCCGGGACACAGCCCGACCCTTCCAGCCCGCCGACGCTTGAGGCCCGGGGTCCGGGACACAGCCCGACCCTTCCAGCCCGCCGACGCTTGAGGCCCGGGGTCCGGGACACAGCCCGACCCTTCCCAGCCCCGCCGGCGCTTGACGCACGGGCCCGGGGCGGAGCCCCGAACTTTTCAGCCCCTGCGGCGATTGAGCAGCGGGGGCCGGGGCGGAGCCCCGAGGCCGGGTGACGGCCGACCGTCACGACCCACGACCGAAGGGCCGGTTGACCAGAAACGTTTCTGGTCAACCGGCCCTTCGGCGTTTCGTACCCCCTACGTACACCAGAACACCCACCCCAAGCGGCCAGCGCAAAGGCCTTGGCCCGGATCGCAGAAACGATCCGGGCCAAGGCCTGAATGAATGCCGACGCCTAGCTACTACCTGGCGCTACAAGCAAACGCGCCGCTCAGTTGTCGTCCTCGTCGATGAGGAACCCACGCATCGGCGAGGGCGCCTGCCCCATCGGCGACGGACCCTGCGGCCGCACCGGAGCCATCGGCTGCGTCATCGCGGGCGACATCTGCTGCTGGCCGCCGCCGTACGACGGACCGCCGCTCTGCTGGTTGCCACCCATCGACTGGTTGCCACCGTAGGACGGCGCACCCGCACCGGCCGGAGCCATGGAAGGCGCCGGGGACGGCGGCAGGCTCGCGGTCGCCGGCGTACGCGGCGGGGCCAGCGAGTCGTCCGCCTGGGTCTCCAGCTGGCGCAGCTGCGACTCCAGGTACGACTTCAGACGCGTGCGGTACTCGCGCTCGAAGCCGCGCAGGTCCTCGACCTTGCGCTCCAGCGTGGCGCGGGCGGACTCCAGGGAGCCCATCGCCACGCGGTGCTTCTCCTGCGCGTCCCGCTCCAGGGCATCGGCCTTGGCACGGGCGTCACGCTCAAGACCCTCGGCACGGCTGCGCGCCTCGCCGACGATCTTGTTCGCCTCGGAGCGGGCCTCGGCGATCGCCTGGTCGGCGGTCTGCTGGGCCAGCGAGAGGACACGGGCGGCGCTGTCGCCACCGGGGCCCTGACCGGGCTGCGGCAGCTGCGGGCCACCGTGGCCGCCCATGGGACCGCCCATCGGGCCGCCCAGCTGCGGCTGCTGGCCCATCGGCCCCTGGCCCATCGGGCCGGGACCCTGCGGGCCGCCCTGCGGACCGTGTCCGCCAGGACCGGCCGGCAGCTGCGGGGCACCGCTCGGCAGCTGGGGCGGGCCACCCATGGGGCCGCCCATCTGCTGCTGCGGCGGGCCCGATATACCCGCGGGCACCGGAGCGCCCGGGCCTCGCATGCCCTGCGGGGGACCCTGCTGCTGGTCCTGCGGGCCACCCTCGGGTCCACCGGGACCGCCAGGTCCACCGGGGCCACCAGGACCGCCGGGGCCCTTGCGCATCCCGCCCTGCTGCTGGTTCTGCGCAGCGGCGCGGGTGGCTGCGGCAAGTTTCGCGCGCAGGTCCTCGTTTTCTCGAAGAAGACGAGTCAGTTCGGCTTCGACCTCATCGAGGAAGGCATCGACCTCGTCCTCGTCATAGCCTTCTCGGAGGCGGACGGTCGTGAACTGCTTGTTCCGCACGTCCTCGGGGGTCAACGGCATCTCTTCACCTCAACGTTGTCGTCGGCATTCGGCAAGACCGTAGTTGACATCGTGCTCACAGCCGGCTCACGACGGAGATCAGGATGTAGACGATGATCATGAGTACGAAGAAGGACAGGTCGAGCGCCACGCCCCCGAGACGCAGCGGCGGAATGAACCGCCGCAGAAGCTTGAGCGGTGGATCAGTGACAGTGTAGGTGGCCTCCAGAACGACCACCATCGCCTTGCCGGGTTGCCACGAGCGGGCGAACTGGAAGACGTAGTCCATGACCAGCCGGAAGATCAGCACGATGAGGAAACACATCAGCGCGATGTAGACCACATCAAAAACCACGCCCATGTCGGCGGTTCCCTCTCCCCTGTTGCTCGTGCCTTGTGACTAGTTGGTAGCTAGCCGTCGTACTTTGCTGCGTCTCAGCTCTGGTTGAAGAACCCGCCCTCTGCGATACGGGCCTTGTCCTCCGCCGTGACATCGACGTTAGCAGGCGACAACAGGAACACCTTCTGTGTCACTCGCTCGATGCTCCCGTGAAGACCGAACACAAGACCGGCGGCAAAGTCGACAAGTCGCTTCGCATCGGTGTCGTCCATCTCCGTCAGATTCATGATCACCGGAGTGCCCTCACGGAAGTGTTCCCCGATGGTACGGGCCTCGTTGTAGGTCCGGGGGTGCAAAGTGGTGATGCGGTAGGGCTCCCGCTCGGACACGACCTTGGGCATGATCACCGGTGCGTTCTTCTCCAGGCTCTGACGTTCAGGTGTGATGGATGCCACGGGGGCGATTCGTGCCGGACGTCCGGATTCAGCGGCAAGCGAAGCAGGTTGGCGCACCGGCTCACGCGGAGCCGGGGGCTGCACTACTCTGACCGATTCGTCCACATCCGTCGCGGCGTGGGAATTGTGTGACTGATGCGACGGCTCGTGCCGGTCGTGTCGTCGAGGGGCCCGCTCGGGCTCCGGGTCGAGTTCGGGCTCGAAGTCGTCATCGGGGTCGAACCCCCGGCCGTCGTACCCATCGTCCTCCACGAGGCCGAGGTAGACCGCCATCTTGCGCATCGCGCCGGCCATTCTCTGAGTCCTCCGCTCTGTGGTGGATCGGCTGACGTCAACCAAAGTGCCCGCGATCCACGTGGCCTCCCCGCCCATCAGCGAGAATGACCATATTTTCTGCTGTGGTCCGACTTCTTCGCGACGTTACCCGAGCCGGGGTCGGACACCGAGGACCGCGGTACCGACGCGCACATGTGTCGCTCCGGCCGCCACGGCCTGCTCGAGGTCCGAACTCATCCCTGCCGAGACCATGTTCGCAGCCGGATGGGCCGCGCGCACGGCAGTCGACAAATCCATGAGCCGCTCGAACGCCGCCTGTTGCCGCCCCGCGTAGTCCCCGGTGAGCGGCGCGACGGTCATCAGTCCGTCGAGCCGCAACCCCGGAGCCTCGGCCACGCGCGCGGCCAACTCCTCTACTCCGCCGGGGCCGATGCCCCCGCGCTCCCCCCGGCCGTCCGCGCCGGCGTCGAGCGCGACCTGGATCAGACAACCCAGTTCGCGCTCGGCCCGCACGGCTTCCTTGGAGAGCGCCGTGACGAGCTTGTCCCGGTCGACGGACTGCACCAGACCGGCATAACTCGCCACGGAACGAACCTTGTTGGTCTGAAGCTGACCGACAAAGTGCCAAGTAAGCGGCAGATCCGAGCATTCCGCGGCCTTGGGTGCCGCGTCCTGGTCCCGGTTCTCCGCCACGTGCCGCACCCCGAGCCCGGACAGGATCCGCACATCGCTCGCGGGGTACGTCTTGGTGACCACGATGAGGGTCACGTCGTCCCGCTTGCGCCCGGCCGCCGCGCAGGCCGTGGTGATACGTTCCTCCACCGTGGCCAGGTTCGCGGCGAGCTCTGCCGTACGTTCCTGAAGGTTCGTCATGTCGTCTCAGTCCAGCCAGACATAGCCGGCGAGTCGGCCGGTGGCCTTGTCGCGGCGGTACGAGAAGTGATCGTGCGACTCAAGTGTGCACACCGGCGACTGCTCCCGGTCACGCACCCCGAGCCTCTCCAGCTGGGCATGCACACCCGCGGTCACATCGACGGCCGGGGTGCCCCAGCTGGTCTCGGCGTACGCCGCCGGCTCCACCGCCGCGACCTCGGCCCGCATCTCGGCCGGCACCTCGTAGCAGCGCCCGCAGACCGCGGGCCCCGTACGGGCGATGATCCGGGCCGGCTCGGCGCCCCGCTCCACCATCGCCCGGACCGCGGCCGGCACCACTCCGGCGACCATGCCGGGACGCCCCGCGTGCGCGGCGGCGACGACCCCGGCGACCGGGTCGGCGAGGAGAACGGGGGTGCAGTCCGCCGTCAGCACGGCGAGCGCGAGTCCGCGCCGCGTGGTGACGAGGGCGTCGACGCACGGAATGTCGGCTTCGGTGGGCCAGGGCCCGTCCACCACCGCCACGTCGGGGCCGTGCACCTGGTTCATCCACACGACACGGGAGGCCTCGAGGCCGAGCGCCCGCGCGGCCAGCTCCCGGTTGCGCAGCACGGCTTCGGAGTCGTCGCCGACCGCGCCGCCGAGATTCAGCTCCTCGTACGGAGCGGCGCTCACCCCGCCCCACCGGTCGGTGAAGGCGAAGTGCGCGCCACTCTCGGAAGACACTGTGTGATGTTGTCCTGTCACTGCGGTGATCCGACCCGCTCCACGATCACGTTCAGAAACACGTGATCACTTGAGGAAGTCCGGCACGTCGAGCTCCTCGGCCTGGCTGTCCGGGTAGGACGGCCGCGGAACCTGCGGGGCGGTGGCCGGGGCCGCCGGGGCCTCGTTCACCGGGGCGGGCGCCTCGGCCGGCGGGGCCGGGGTCGGCGCCTGCGGCTGGGACTCCTCGCGCTGGGTGACGCTGCCGAGGTTGCCGAAGGCCGGACGCGCGGGCTCGGGGGCCGGCGTCGAAGGCCGCGCCGGCGTCGCCGGCTCCTCACGCTTGGCGGTCGACGAACCGACCACGTTGTCCCGCTTGTTCGGCGGCTGTCCGCCGTCGAAGCCGGCGGCGATGACGGTGACCCGCACCTCGTCGCCGAGCGCGTCGTCGATGACGGCGCCGAAGATGATGTTCGCCTCGGGGTGGGCCGCCTCGCTGACCAGCTGCGCGGCCTCGTTGATCTCGAAGAGACCGAGGTCCGAGCCGCCGGAGATGGAGAGCAGCACGCCGCGGGCGCCGTCGATGGACGCCTCGAGGAGCGGCGAGGAGATCGCCATCTCGGCCGCCGCCACCGCGCGATCGTCGCCGCGGGCGGAGCCGATGCCCATCAGGGCCGAACCCGCCTCGGACATCACGGACTTCACGTCCGCGAAGTCGAGGTTGATGAGCCCCGGGGTGGTGATGAGGTCGGTGATGCCCTGGACACCGGAGAGCAGGACCTGGTCCGCCGACTTGAAGGCGTCGAGGACGGAGACCTGCCGGTCCGAGATGGACAGGAGCCGGTCGTTCGGAATGACGATGAGGGTGTCGACCTCTTCGCGGAGTTCGGCGATGCCGTCCTCCGCCTGGTTCGCCCGGCGCCGGCCCTCGAAGGTGAACGGCCGTGTGACCACACCGATCGTGAGGGCGCCCAGCGAGCGCGCGATGTTGGCCACGACGGGTGCGCCGCCGGTGCCGGTGCCGCCACCTTCACCGGCGGTGACGAAGACCATGTCGGCCCCCTTGAGGACCTCCTCGATCTCCTCGCGGTGGTCCTCGGCCGCCTTGCGTCCGACGCCCGGATTGGCTCCGGCGCCGAGTCCGCGGGTGAGTTCACGGCCGACGTCGAGCTTGACGTCCGCGTCGCTCATCAACAGGGCTTGCGCATCGGTGTTGATGGCGATGAACTCGACGCCCTTGAGACCGACCTCGATCATCCGGTTGATGGCATTGACACCACCGCCGCCGACACCGATGACTTTGATGACTGCGAGGTAGTTCTGCGGTGCTGCCACGTCGAAGGCCTCTCGCCTCGAGTTACGTGTCGCCGCCTCGCGTTCTACGGTGCGACGACTGATGCCGAATTGGGGCGGTCCGGACTACTAGTTGACTACTAGTCGACTGCCGACCCGAACCCTAACGCTGAAGTTTAGGGTTACCAGTGTGTCTGTTTCCTGGACTCTTCCGAACCTGACACTAAGTCGACAAGTGGCGCCCGTTCAACGAACACGCCGAACCTCCCGTTTTTCTTTTCACCCTATGTGATCAGCCATGTCGATGCCCAACCAGGGTGCTGGCCTGCATCGATGTGCGTCAACTCCCGGACGCCGCAGGGGCCGTGGGAACACTCACGTCCAAGTGCCTGCCCTTCGGCTCGGCTTTCATGAGAGCGGTGAGAGTGCGTGCCTTCGTGTCACCCTGTTCGGCGCTCCCCCAGTCGACGGTCCGCCCGCCGGTCAGCTCCAGCGAGATGGCGTCGTACGAACGGACCTTGACGGTCCGCGTGTCACGCGCGACCGGCTTCGGGAGCTGCCCCGCGACCCGCACCGCCTCCCGTACGAGCCGGTCGGGGCCGAAGCGCCGCAGACTCGCCTCGGCGCGCCCCTGATCCGGCGTCAATTCCAGGCGGGGAACGTGCTTCAGGGGCTTGTCGACCGTCGCGAAACGAACGCCTTCACGGTCGACTTCGACGAACTTGTCTGAATTTCTGCCGTCTTCGACAATCAGGACCGGCTTGCGTTCCGTCACTTTCAGCCCGATTCCGTGCGGCCATGAACGGACCACATCAACGGAGTCGATTCGGGGCAATTTCCGGCGCAATCGGTCCTCAATGGCATCCGTGTCGACGGAGATCAGCGGGGCACCGACCGGCACGGCGGCCGCGTCCCGGACCTGAGACGGCGTCAGGACCCGGGTGCCGGAGGGCTTGACGCGCTCCACGCGCAGCCAGGGCGAGCCGTACAGCAGCCAGGTGCCGCCCGCACCGATCAGCACGAGCAGCACTCCGGCCACGACAAGGGTGCGCACGCTCGGCATGCGCACCCATCCCGCGGCGGGGGGCGGCTCGGACGCCTCGGACGACTCTCGTTCGCGATCGGTCGTGGTGGGTCCGGCCACTGTCCCCTGCCTTACATTCGTCCACTCGCTAACGACGCGAGTTGATCGCCTCGTACACCATCCCGACGAGCAGGTCGTCGGCGTCCCTGCGGCCGAACTCGGCGGCCGCGCGGGACATCTCGTACAGCCGGTGCGGGTCGGCGAGCACGGGCAGGACATTGGCCTGGACCCACTCGGGGGTCAGCTCCGCGTCGTCGACCAGCAGGCCGCCACCGGCCTTGACCACCGGCTGGGCGTTGAGCCGCTGTTCGCCGTTGCCGATGGGCAGCGGGACGTAGGCGGCCGGGAGTCCGACGGCGGAGAGCTCGGCGACGGTCATCGCGCCCGCGCGGCAGAGCATCATGTCGGCCGCGGCGTACGCGAGGTCCATCCGGTCCACGTACGGTACCGGGATGTAAGGGGGCATCCCCGGCATCTGCTGGACCTGCGGCAGTTCGTTCTTGGGGCCGACCACGTGCAGCACCTGGATGCCGGAGCGCTGGAGGAGCGGCGCGACGCGGGTGACGACCTCGTTCAGGTGGCGGGCGCCCTGGGAGCCGCCGGAGACGAGCAGCGTCGGCAGGTTCGGGTCGAGGCCGAACGCGGCGCGCGCCTCGGGACGTACGGCGGCGCGGTCCAGCATCGCGATGGTGCGGCGCAGCGGGATGCCGATGTAGCGGGAGCCGCGCAGCTTGCTGTCGGGCGAGGAGACCGCGACCTGCGCCGCGTACCGCGAACCGATCTTGTTGGCCAGACCGGGCCGCGCGTTGGCCTCGTGCACCACGATCGGCACGCCGAGCCGCTTGGCCGCGAGGTAGCCGGGCAGGGCCACGTATCCGCCGAAGCCGACGACCGCGTCCGCCTTGGTGCGCTCCATGACCTGCTCGGCCGCCTTGATGGTGCCGCGCAGCCGGCCGGGAACCGTGATCAGTTCGGGCGTGGGCTTGCGCGGCAGCGGTACGGCGGGGATCAGCGCCAGTTCGTAGCCGCGCTCCGGTACGAGTCGGGTCTCAAGGCCGCGTTCCGTGCCCAGGGCCGTGATGCCCACGGTCGGGTCCTGCCTGCGCAGGGCGTCCGCGAGGGCGAGCGCCGGCTCGATGTGGCCGGCGGTCCCCCCACCGGCGAGTACGACATGCACCGAAATTCACCGCTCTCTGGACGGACGCGCCGAGGCGCGCCGTCGCATCGTGTTCCATCTCATCCCCCGGACTCCCGGGCTCCGCCGCATGGCGAGGGCGGCCCGCGCCGCCGGCTCGTCCCGCGCGAACGCGATCAGCAGCCCCACGGCGAACATGGTCGGAAGCAGCGCGGACCCACCGTACGAGAACAGCGGGAGCGGGACTCCGGCGATCGGCAGCAGACCGAGCACCGCACCGATGTTGACCACGGCCTGTGCCGTGATCCACGTCGTCACGCCTCCCGCGGCATAGCGAACGAAGGGGTCCTCCGTGCGTCCGGCCACGCGGATACCCGCATAGCCTAGAGCCGCGAACAGGGCGAGCACCGACAGCGTCCCCGCCAGGCCCAGTTCCTCACCGGTGATGGCAAAGATGAAGTCGGTGTGCGCTTCGGGAAGTTGTCCCCATTTTTCCACACTCGCTCCGAGGCCCGAACCGAAGAGTCCGCCGGAGGCCAGGGCGTAGATCCCGTGCAGTCCCTGCCAGCACATGTCGCCGGGTCCCGCGTCCGCGCTGCCCAGGCAGGCGAGGCGCGCCATGCGGTTCGGGCTGGTCTTGATCAGGAGCAGGCCGATCACGGCGGCCACCGAGAGCACGCCCACGAAGAGCCGCGTCGGCGCCCCGGCCGTCCACAACAGGCCGAAAAGGATCGCGGTCAGCAGGATCGCGGTGCCCATGTCGCCGCCGAGCATGATCAGCCCGAGCAGCATGAAGGCCACCGGAACGAGCGGCACCAGCATGTGCTTCCACTGGGTGAGGAGGCGCTTGTCGTGTTTGCGCGCCAGCAGATCGGCGCCCCACAGGATCAGCGCCAGCTTCCCGAACTCGCTGGGCTGCAGCATGAAGGGGCCACCGAGCGAGATCCAGTTCTGGTTGCCGTTGATCGACACCCCTATCCCCGGCACCTGCACGAGGACCATGAGGAAGACGCTGACGGCGAGGATCGGATAGGCGAGCGCCCGGTGCAGCTTCACCGGCATCCGCATCGCGATCAGCAGCAGGACGCCGCCGATGACGGCCGCGACGAACTGCTTGCGGAAGAAGTACGAGCTGGACAGGCCCATCTGCAGGGCCGTGATCATCGAGGCCGAGTAGACCATGACCAGGCCGAGGACCGTGAGCAGCAGCGCGGCCCCGATGATCAGGTAGTACGCCGTGAGCGGCCGGTCCCAGGCGCGCTTGGCCTGGGCGTACAGGCGCTGTATCGGGTTGACCCGGGCCCGGTAGACCTTGCTGGTCCTCCGCGGCGGTGCGGCGGGGCGCCCGGTCGTGCGGGGAGGACTGCTACCGGCCATGACCGTCCCCCACCGATGAGCCGTACGTCTGCGCTGCCACGTTCCCCTCCCGAAGGGTGCCCGGCGTCACCGGGCGCCCTCTCGAGTCCCGTCAGCCGCTGGTGGCGCCCAGTTCGCGGACCGCTTCCGCGAACGCCTCGCCACGCTTGTTGTAGTTGGTGAACATGTCCATCGACGCGCAGGCCGGGGCCATCAGCACGGTGTCCCCTTCGCGGGCGAGCCGCGCGGCCTCCTGGACCGCCGCCGACATCGCCCCAGTGTCGGTCCGGTCGAGGTCGACGACCGGTACTTCCGGGGCGTGTCGCTGCAGGGCTTCCCGGATCAGGGCCCGGTCCGCGCCGATCAGGACGACGCCGCGCAGCCGCTTCGCCGCGCCCGTCACCAGCTCGTCGAAGGTCGCGCCCTTGGCGAGCCCGCCGGCGATCCACACGATGGACTCGTACGAGGCCAACGACGCCTGGGTGGCATGGGTGTTGGTCGCCTTGGAGTCGTCCACGTACGCGACGCCGTCCACGTCGGCGACGTGCTCGATGCGGTGGGCGTCGGGGCGGAAGTTCCGCAGCCCCTCGCGTACGGCCTGGGGCTCGACGCCGAAGGCGCGGGCGAGGGCCGCCGCGGCGAGCGCGTTGGCGATGTTGTGCGGGGCCGGCGGATTGACGTCCGCGACCTCGGCGAGTTCCTGGGCGTTCTTCTGCCGGTTCTCGACGAAGGCGCGGTCGACCAGGATGCCGTCCACGACGCCGAGTTCGGAGGGGCCCGGGGTGCCGAGGGTGAAGCCGATGGCGCGGCAGCCCTCCTCGACGTCGGCCTCTACGACGAGGTCCTCGGTCGCCTTGTCCGCGACGTTGTAGACGCAGGCGACCTGGTTGCCCTCGTAGATGCGGCCCTTGTCGGCGGCGTACGCCTCCATGGAGCCGTGCCAGTCGAGGTGGTCGGGCGCGAGGTTCAGGACGGCGCCGGAGTGGGCGCGCAGCGAGGGCGCCCAGTGCAACTGGTACGAGGAGAGCTCGACGGCGAACACGTCGTAGGCGTCGTCGCCTTCGAGTACGACGTCGATGATCGGCGTACCGATGTTGCCGACGGCGGCCGTGCGCAGGCCCGCCGCGTCCAGGATCGACGCGAGCATCTGCGTCGTCGTGGTCTTGCCGTTGGTGCCCGTGATCGCGAGCCAGGGCGCGGCGTTCGGGCCGCGCAGCCGCCAGGCGATCTCGACGTCGCCGACGACGTCGACGCCGGCCGCCGCGGCCTCCGCGAACAGCGGCGAGGAGGGCTTCCAGCCCGGCGAGGTGACGACGAGTTCGGTGCCCTCGGGCAGCGTCGTCGAGTCCCCGAGCTGTACGGAAATCCCCGCTTCTTTAAGAAGAGCGGCCTTTTCCCGGTGCCCCTCGCTGTCGCCACCGTCCACGACGGTCACCGACGCGCCGAAGCCGGCCAGGGCGCGGGCGGCGCTGATGCCGCTCACGCCGAGACCGGCGACGGTGATGTTCTTGCCGTGCCAGGTGTCCTGGGACGTGGTCACTTCTTGGCTGCCCATCCTGCGTAGAAGAGGCCGAGTCCGACGATCACGCACATGCCCTGGATGATCCAGAACCGGACCACGACAAGGACTTCGGACCACCCCTTGAGTTCGAAGTGGTGCTGGAGCGGCGCCATCTTGAAGACCCGCTTGCCGGTCATCTTGAAGGAGCCGACCTGGATCACGACGGACATGGTGATCAGGACGAACAGGCCGCCCAGGAGCGCGATCAGGAGCTCCGTGCGGGAGCAGATGGCGAGGCCCGCGAGGGCACCGCCGAGGGCCAGCGAGCCCGTGTCACCCATGAAGATCTTGGCGGGCGAGGTGTTCCACCACAGGAAGCCGAAACAGGCGCCCATCAAGGCCGATGCGACCACCGCCAGGTCGAGTGGGTCTCTGACCTCGAAACACGCACCTGGGTTGGTGAGGGTCTGCGCGTTGGCGCAGGACTCCTGGAACTGCCAGACGCCGATGAAGGTGTACGCGCCGAAGACCATCACGGAGGCGCCGGTGGCGAGGCCGTCGAGGCCGTCCGTCAGGTTCACGCCGTTCGACATCGCGAGGATCATGAACAGCGCCCAGACCACGAACAGGACCGGGCCGATCGACCAGCCGAAGTCCTCCACGAAGGAGAGCTTGGTGGATGCGGGCGTATTGCCGCGCACATCCGCGAACTGCAGGGAGATCACCGCGAAGGCGATACCGACGATCAGCTGTCCGGCCATCTTGGCCTTGGCTCTCAGGCCGAGCGAACGCCGCTTGACGATCTTGATGTAGTCGTCGAGGAAGCCGACGAGACCCATGCCCGCCATCAGGCCGAGCACGAGCAGACCCGACAGGGTCGGCGCGGCGCCGGTGATCAGCTTGCTGAGGAAGTACGCGATGAGGGTCGCCAGGATGAAGGCGATACCACCCATGGTCGGCGTGCCGCGCTTGCTGTGGTGCTCGCGCGGGCCGTCGTCACGGATGAACTGGCCGTAGCCCTTGCGCGCAAGGAGCTTGATCAGCAGCGGCGTTCCGGCGAGCGTCAGGAAGAGGCCGATGACGCCGGCGAACAGGATCTGCTTCATCATCAGGCATCAACCCCACCCTGCACGTCCGCGAGCAGCGCCTGTGCCACGCTCTCCAGGCCCACCGACCTGGATGCCTTCACGAGCACGACGTCTCCCGGGCGCAGCTCGCTGCGCAGCAGGTCGATCGCCGCCTGTGCGTCGGACACGTGCACCGACTCCTCACCCCACGAACCCTCGTTATAGGCGCCCAGTTGCATCCAGGACGCTTCCCTGCCCCCGACTGCAACGAGCTTGCTGACGTTGAGCCGGACGGCGAGCCGTCCGACGGCGTCGTGCTCGGTCAGCGACTCGTCGCCGAGCTCGGCCATCTGCCCGAGCACCGCCCACGTCCTGCGTCCCTTGCCCATGGCCACCAGCGCGCGCAGCGCCGCTCGCATGGACTCGGGGTTCGCGTTGTAGGCGTCGTTGACGATCGTGACGCCGTCCGAGCGCTCGGTGACCTCCATCCGCCAGCGGGACAGGTTGCCCGCCTCGGAGAGCGCGAGGGCGATCTCCTCCACGGACATGCCAAGGTCATGGGCGACGGCGGCCGCGGCGAGCGCGTTCGACACGTGGTGCTCACCGTACAGGCGCAAGGTCACGTCGCTGCACCCGGAGGGTGTGTGCAGGCTGAAGGCGGGCTGTCCGGTCTCCGTGAGCCGGACATTCTCGGCACGAATGTCGGCGCTGTCGGCCTCTCCGAAGAACAGCACCTTCGCCTTCGTGCGCGAGGCCATGGCGCGCACCAGCGGGTCGTCCGCGTTGAGGATCGCGGTGCCGTCGGCGGGGAGGGACTCCACCAGTTCGCCCTTGGCCACCGCGATCTGCTCGCGGCCGCCGAACTCGCCGATGTGCGCGGTCCCGACGTTCAGGACGACTCCGACCTTCGGGGGCGTAAGGCCCGTCAGGTACGTGATGTGGCCGATGCCGCGGGCGCCCATCTCCAGGACGAGGAACTGCGTCTCGTCGGTGGCGGTCAGCGCGGTCAGCGGCAGGCCGATCTCGTTGTTGAACGAGCCGGGCGTGAAGACCGTGTCGGCCTTGCGGCGCAGCACCTGGGCGATCAGGTCCTTGGTGCTGGTCTTGCCGGCCGAGCCGGTGAGGCCCACGAGGGTGGCGCCGAGGCGGGCGACCACGTGCCGGGCGAGCGCGCCGAGCGCCGCCTGGACGTCGTCGACGACGATGGCGGGGGCCCCGACCGGGCGCGACGCCAGCACGGCGACGGCTCCCTTGTCGACGACCTCGCGCGCGTAGTCGTGGCCGTCGACCCGCTCGCCCACGAATGCGGCGAACAGGCTTCCCGGCTCGACCTTGCGCGAGTCGATGACGACCGGCCCGGTGACCCGGACCTCCGGGTCCGGTATGTCGTACGTCTGCCCGCCGACGGCTGAGGCGATCTCGGCGAGGGAGAGGGCGATCACAACTTCATCCCTGGGTTTTCTGGTGGTCGACGGTGGCCGCGGCCGCCTCGATGGACGCGCGGAGCACCTGGCGGTCGTCGAACGGGCGGATCACACCGGCGATGTCCTGGCCCTGCTCGTGGCCCTTGCCCGCGATGAGCACCGTGTCGCCGGGCTCGGCGCGCGCCACGGCGGCGGCGATGGCGGCGGCCCGGTCCTCGAACACGGCGACGTCGCCCCGCTCGTGGGCCGGCACGTCGGCGGCGCCCGCGAGCATCGTGGCGAGGATCGCGAGGGGGTCCTCGGAGCGCGGGTTGTCGGAGGTGAGGATGGCCGTGTCGGCGAATCGCGCCGCGGCCGCGCCCATCGGCATCCGCTTGGTCCTGTCGCGGTCGCCGCCGCAGCCGAGCACGATGTGCAGCTTGTTCTCGGTGACCTTGCGCAGCGCCCGCAGGACGGACTCCACGGCGTCGGTCTTGTGCGCGTAGTCGACGACGGCGAGGTACTTCTGGCCGGCCTCCACGCGCTCCAGGCGGCCCGGCACGCCGGGTACGGCGGCGACGCCGTCGGCCGCGGTCTGCGGGTCGATCCCGGCGACGGCGAGGGTGACGATCGCCGCGAGGGTGTTCGCGACGTTGAAGGGGCCCGGCAGCGGCGCCTTGGCGCTGATCCGCTCGCCCTTGGGGCCGATGACCGTCAACGTCGAGCCCAGCTGGCCGACTTCGACGTCCTCGGCGCGCCAGTCGGCGTCCGGGTGGCCCTCGGCGGAGAAGGAGACGACCGGGACCTCGGACTCGTCGATGAGCCGGCGCCCGTACTCGTCGTCGTAGTTCACGACGCCCTGTTTGCTGCGGGCCCGCTTGAACAGCCGCGCCTTCGCCTGGAAGTAGTCCTCCATGTCGGAGTGGAACTCCATGTGCTCCGGGCTCAGGTTGTTGAAGACCGCCACGTCGAAGACGCAGCCGTCGACCCGGCCCAGCACGAGGGCGTGGCTGGAGACCTCCATGGCGACGGCATCGGTGCCGCGCTCGCGCATGACCGCGAACAGCGCCTGGAGATCGGTGGCTTCCGGAGTCGTGCGCTCGGACTTGATCCGCTCGTCGCCGATCCGCATCTCGACCGTGCCGATGAGGCCGGTGCTGCGGACCGTCCTGAGACCGCCCTCGATGAGGTACGCGGTGGTGGTCTTGCCCGAAGTACCGGTGATGCCGATCTGGAGCAGGTCCTTGCCGGGGTGGCCGTAGATCGTGGCCGCCAGCTCGCCCATCTTGCCGCGCGGGTTCTCCACGACGAGCGGCACCAGGCCGGCCTCGGAGACGCGCTCCCAGCCCGCCGGGTCGGTCAGCGCGGCGACGGCGCCGAGCGAGGCTGCCTGCGCGGCGAAGTCGGCGCCGTGCGCGCGGGCTCCGGGCAGCGCGGCGTACAGATCGCCCGGCCGCACCGCACGGGAGTCATGGGTGATGCCGGTGACCTCTGCTACGGCCTTGGGCGTCGAGACACCCAGTTGATCGGCGAGTTCCGCGAGGGGGGTGGCGGAGACCTCAGCCGGTCGCGGCGGCCCGGGGTATGTCACGGGTGCGCCCTTCTGGGTGGTTTGGGACTGATCAGCGTGTGGCACGGCGTGAGCGTACCGGGCCCACCCCCTGCCGGGCGAAGCGAGGGGCGTGGCGCGGGGCGGTTCCCCGGATCGGAGGTGATGGCAGTCACGGCGCCCTCACGGCTAGTAAGTGATCATGGTCACGGCCCGTACCGGCCGGAATGCGTCACGGCTCGAACGTCACGGGCAGCCGGGCCGGCTTGTTGCCCGTGGGCGGGGCCTGAAGCGTCTTCAGGGCGAACTCCATGACCTTCTTGTAGATCGGTCCGCAGATCTGGCCGCCGAAGTAGCCGCCCTTGGTGGCGTTCTGGATCGCGCAGTAGACCGTGACGCGCGGCTTGTCGGCGGGCGCGAAGCCGGCGAAGGACGACGTGTAGCCCTTGTAGCGGCCGGTGGCCGGATCCACACGGTTGGCCGTGCCCGTCTTGCCCGCGACGCGGTAGCCCGGGATGCGGGCCTTCGTACCCGTGCCCTCTTCGTCGTCGACCACGGACTCCAGCATCTGCGCGACGGTCTTCGCGGTCTTCTTGCTGACGACGCGGGTCTCCTTGGGCTTCGCCGCGGGCCTGAACCGCCCGTCGGGGCCCTTGGTGCCGCGGACGAGGCTCGGCTCGACCCGTACGCCGCCGTTGGCAATGGTCGAGTACACGGAGGCGGCCTGCATCGCGTTGATGGAGAAGCCCTGGCCGAACGGGATCGTGTACTGCTGCGAGGTCGACCACTTGTCGGCGGGCGCGAGGATGCCGGACGTCTCACCGGGGGTGCCGAGGCCGCTCTCCCTGCCGATGCCGAACTTGCGCAGGTACGAGTAGAGCTTCTTGTTGGCCGCCGGCTGCGTCTTGCCGAGCTGGCCCGTCGCCAGGATGGTGCCGATGTTGCTGGACTTGGCGAGCACGCCGTTGAGCGTGAGGTGCCAGGTCGGGTGGTCGACGTCGTCCTGGAAGAGCCGGTCGCCGCGGTGCAGCCGGTTGGGCACGGTGACATGGGTCCCGGGCGTGGCCGCGTTCTCCTCGAGGACGGCCGCCATCGACATGACCTTGGCGGTGGAGCCCGGCTCGTACGCGTCCTGGAGCGCGGCGTTGCCGAGGGCGGAGGCCTTCGCGTCCGCCAGGTCGTTCGGGTCGAAGCCGGGCGCGTTCGCCATGGCCAGGACCTCGCCGGTCTTGGTGTCCTGCACTATCACGTAGCCGCGGTCCGCCTTCGACTCCTTGACCTGCTCGTCGATGGCGTTCTGCGCGGCCCACTGGATGTCGCGGTCGATGGTCAGCTCGACGTCCGAGCCGGGGACCGCGGGCTGTTCGGTGCTGCCGGCGGTCGGCACCTGCTGGCCGCCGGACTGGGCGTAGCGGATCTTTCCGGCCTTGCCCGCGAGCTCCTTGTCGAGCTGCTGCTCCACACCGCCGCCGCCCTTGCCGTCGGCGTTGACCCAGCCGAGGACGCCCGCGGCGAGATCGCCGTTCGGGTAGACGCGCTTGCTGCTGGGGTCGGCGACCACGCCGGAGAGCACGCTCGCCTCGCGGCCCGCGGCGTTCGCCTTCTCGTTCAGCGTGGTCCTGAGGTCCTTGATCTGCTTCCAGACCTGCGGAGTCTGCCGCGCGGCGAGCCGCACGTACCGCGTGTTCTTCGTCTTCAGCTTCTTGGTCAGCTCGGCCGCGTCGACCCCGATGATCGGCGACAGGAGCGCCGCCGCCTGCTCCGGCGCGTCGCCGACCTTGGTGGCCTTCTTCGTGAAGAGCGTCGGGTCGGCGGTGATGTCGTACGCGTCCACGCTCGCGGCGAGCTCGACGCCGCTGCGGTCCGTGATGCCACCGCGCTCGGCGGCGATGGAATGGCTGACGTACCGGTTCAGCGAGGCCTTCGCCGCATACGCGCTGGCGTCGACGCCCTGCACCTGGAAGAGACGGACGACGAAGACCAGCAGGACCAGCGTGAGGCCCAGGCTCACCATGCGCAGGCGCGGCCGGGGGCTGCCCAGGCGGAGCCGGGAGGGCGCCTTCGGCTTCGGCGGGGCGGGGCGCGGGCGGCGGGCGGCCGGGCGCTGTGCCGGGCGGCCCTTCTGCCCGGACTTCGGCGCGGCCTTCGGGGCGGGCCTGGGCGCGGACTTGGACCCCGCCTTCGGCGTCGCCCGAGGCGCGGGCCGTCCGGTGCGCGGCGGGCGCGCGGGTCCTGGCACGCGGCGGCGCGGCGGTTCCCTGTCGGTCATGGCGTCACCTGCCGGTGCTCGAAGGGGAAGGCTCGACCGAGGAGTTCGGGCTCGCCGACTCGGACGGTGTGGCGGAAGGAGAGGTGCTGACCGACGGGGACGGGCTCGTGGAGGGCGAGGCACTCGCGCTCGCGGCCTCCGGCGCCTTCGTCGGCTCGACGCGGGGCGGGGCGGGCGGCCCGGCCGCCGGGCTCGGCCTGCCCTTGACGGTGCCGTTCGGCTCCAGGAACGCCGGGTCGCCACCGGGCACCATGCCGAGCCCGCGGGCGCGCCGCAGCAGTGCGTCGGGCGCCGAGTAGGAGTCGACGTCGCGCTGGAGTTCCTGCTCGTCGTCGGTGAGCTCGGTGGTCTGCTTCTTGAGCTTGGTGAGCTGGAACGAGCCCTCGTTGAGCGAGGAGTTCAGCATCAGGAGCGTGATCAGCCCGCCGCCGAGGAGCAGCACGACGAGGAGGACGAACGGGGTGCGTGCGGCCTGCGTGCCGCCGGACGGGCCGAGCGGGAGCAGCCGCGCAAGGCGGGCGGCCCTGCCGCGCAGCGAACCTTTCGAGCCACTGCTGGCGCTCATGACCACCCCTCCACGCGCGCGTACGTCACTCGGCCGTCACCCCTCGACATCCTCACGGATGCGCTGCGCACCCCGCAGCCGCGCCGGAGCGGCCCGGCGGTTCTCCGCGACCTCTTCCTCCGTAGGAAGTTCGGCGCCGCGCGTGAGCAGCGTGAGCCGGGGCTGGTACTGCTCGGGGACGACGGGCAGTCCGGCCGGCGCCGTATTGCTGGCTCCGGCCGCGAACACCTGCTTGACCAGGCGGTCCTCGAGCGAGTGGTACGACAGGACGGCGATCCGGCCGCCGACCGCGAGCGACTTCACGGCTCCCGGGATCGCCCGCTCCAGCACGCTCAGTTCGCCGTTGACCTCGATGCGCAGGGCCTGGAAGGTGCGCTTGGCCGGGTTGCCGCCGGTGCGCTTGGCGGCCTGCGGCAACGAGTCGCGGATCAGCTCGACGAGCCGGGCGCTGTTGCTGAACGGCTCCTTCTCGCGCTCGCGCACAATGGCCGAAACAATGCGCTTGGCCTGCTTCTCCTCGCCGTACTGGCGGAGAATCCGCACCAGTTCACCCGGCGGGTACGTGTTGAGCACCTCGGCGGCGCTCATGCCCGTCGTCTGGTCCATGCGCATGTCGAGCGGCGCGTCCTGCGCGTACGCGAAACCGCGGTCGGCCTCGTCGAGCTGCATGGAGGAGACGCCGAGGTCGAACAGGACGCCCTGCACCTTCGGGATGCCCAACCGGTCGAGGACCTCGGGCAGTTCGTCGTAGACGGCGTGCACAAGGGTGGCCCGGTCTCCGAAGGGCGCGAGCCGCTCGCCGGACAGCCGCAGCGCTTCCTTGTCACGGTCGAGCGCGACGAGGCGGCAGGACGGGAACGTGGAGAGCAGCGCCTCGCTGTGCCCGCCGAGGCCGAGCGTGCAGTCGACGACGACCGCCCCCGGCTGGGCGAGCGCCGGAGCCAACACGTCCAAGCAGCGTTGGAGCATGACCGGAACGTGTCGCTGGCTCAAGGGTCCCTCTCAGGTCCGGCGTGGAGGACGTACGCACTGCCGGGTCCCCGCCCGCTCGTGAAGGGGAAGTGGTCCGTCGGCGCCGGGGAAGTGACGCCGGCCGACCGGAGCGGGAGGAGGCCGAGCCGTACGTACGCGCCGCGCACGCGGGGAGCGTTCCGACAGGTGCCGGGGCGGCAGTGCCGGGATCTCCGTGTTGCATCGTTGCGTGGTTATCTGGGGTCGGCGTCACTTTAGTCCACGGTGCCCCCCGGTCAATCAACCGGTCGCCCGAGCCGACTGCGCGTCGCGGCCACCACACCCCGAAGCCGCGAATCAGGCGAATTCACCCGAGCGGCCGAGGCCGCACCTCTCTGTGGGCTCGCTGGTGTGCTCGTTTGTGGACTCGCTCACAACAAGGCTCAATGACGTTCTTTGTCCGCTCTCACAGCGGGCCCGGACCAGGCGTGACGGCTACCGTCATAGTCATGACGACTTCTGCTCACCTCCCCTCTGGAGCCCCCTCCGAAGGCGCCATACCCGCCGACGGCAGCGTGACCGACCGCCTCGTCGACGCGAACGGGCGGTACGCCGCCGCGTTCTCCGACCCCGGCATGGACGCGCGTCCGGTGTTGCAGGTCGCGATCGTCGCGTGCATGGACGCCCGCCTCGACCTGCACGCCGCCCTCGGCCTCGAACTCGGCGACTGCCACACGATCCGCAACGCGGGCGGCGTCGTCACGGACGACGTGATCCGCTCCCTCACCGTCAGCCAGCGCGCGCTCGGCACCCGCAGCGTGGTCCTCATCCACCACAGCGGCTGCGGCCTCGAAGGCCTGACCGAGGACTTCAGGACCGACCTGGAGATGGAGGTCGGCCAGCGCCCCACCTGGGCGGTCGAGGGCTTCCGCGATGTCGACCAGGACGTGCGCCAGTCCATCCAGAAGGTGCGCACCTCCCCGTTCCTGCTCCACACCGACGACGTGCGCGGCTTTGTCTTCGACGTGAAGACGGGCCTGCTGCGGGAGATCGAACCGGCCTGACGCCCCGCCAGGTCGCGGTCGACCTTCCTCCCAAAAGGCTCCAAGCCCTGACATATCGCGGCCAGTTGTCCACAGGCGAGTGACACGAACCGGTAACGCCAACAAGAATGCGTGTGTGACATCCGCACGAGCGGCGAACATCTCGTGCGCGCTGTCCGTGTATCGGGGTGGGCCGGTTCGCGTCATAGCGCGTCGGCCCGGAAAGTACGGGCCGAGGAGGGCTGGGTGACGACCTATGACGATCGAGCGAGCCTCACTGATCTGACCACCACCGCAGAGCGTGTGCGGGGGTCGGTGGAAGCTGTGATCGAGGGCAAGCCGGAGGTCGTACGGCTCTCGCTGACCGTGCTGCTCGCCGAGGGGCACCTGCTCATCGAGGATGTGCCGGGCGTCGGGAAGACGATGCTGGCGAAGGCGCTCGCGCGGTCCATCGACTGCTCGGTGCGCCGCATCCAGTTCACGCCCGACCTGCTGCCGTCGGACATCACCGGGGTGTCGATCTGGGACCAGCAGCGGCGGGACTTCGAGTTCAAGCCGGGCGCGATCTTCGCGCAGATCGTGATCGGGGACGAGATCAACCGCGCGTCCCCGAAGACGCAGTCCGCGCTCCTGGAGTCCCTGGAGGAGCGCCAGGTCACCATCGACGGCACGACCTACGAACTGCCCAGCCCATTCATGGTGGTGGCCACCCAGAACCCGGTCGAGATGGAGGGCACCTATCCGCTGCCCGAGGCCCAGCGCGACCGCTTCATGGCCCGCGTCTCCATCGGCTATCCGAGCCCGGAGGCCGAGCTGCAGATGCTGGACGTGCACGGCGGCGTGAACCCGCTGGACGACCTGCAGCCGGTGGCGCACGCGCACGAGATCGTGAAGCTCATCGACGCCGTGCGCACGGTCCATGTCGCCGACGCCGTACGGCGCTACGCGGTGGACCTGGTCACCGCCACGCGCACCCACCCCGACCTCAGACTCGGCGCATCCCCGCGCGCGACGCTGCACCTGCTGCGCGCGGCCAAGGCCGCCGCGGCCCTCGCGGGCCGTGAGTACGCGCTGCCCGACGACGTGCAGACGCTGGCCGTCGCGGTCCTGGCGCACCGTCTGCTGCCCACCGCCCAGGCCCAGTTGAACCGGCGCACCGCCGAACAGGTCGTCCTCGACATCCTGCAGCGCACCCCGGTCCCGGCCGCGGAACCTCGCGCCGCGCAGACCTACGACTCGACGACGCCCCCGCTGTACGGCCAGCAGCCGCCCGGTCCGCGGAGGCTGTGATGACGTCGGGGGGACAGGCCGGGAGCTACGCGCCGGATCCGGGGGGCGGATTCACGGACGGCGACGCGGGCAAGAACGTCGGCGACAAGAGCGGTCTGCGCACCGCCCTCGCCGGACTCACCACGCGGGGCCGTTCGTTCCTGGCCGCCGGCATCGCGGCGGGGATCTGCGCGTACGTCCTCGGGCAGAGTGATCTGCTCCGGGTCGGCCTGCTGCTCGCGGTGCTGCCGCTGGTGTGCGCGGGCGTCCTGTACCGCACCCGCTACCGGGTCGCGGGCAGCCGCAAGCTCTCCCCCGCGCGCGTACCGGCGGGTTCCGAGGCACGCGTGCACCTGCGCATGGACAACATCTCCCGGCTGCCGACCGGCCTGCTGATGCTTCAGGACCGAGTGCCGTACGTGCTCGGGCCGCGGCCCCGGTTCGTCCTCGACCGGGTCGAGGCGGGCGGCCGCCGCGAGGTGTCCTACCGGGTCCGCTCCGACCTGCGCGGCCGCTATCCGCTCGGCCCGCTGCAGCTGCGCCTGACCGACCCCTTCGGCATGTGCGAACTGACCCGGTCCTTCTCGACGTACGACAGCCTGACGGTGATCCCGCGCGTGACGGCGCTGCCTCCGGTGCGGCTCACCGGTGAGGCCAAGGGGTACGGGGACGGGCGGCAGCGCTCCCTCGCCCTTGCCGGCGAGGACGACGTGATCCCGCGCGGCTACCGGTACGGGGACGATCTGCGCCGCGTCCACTGGCGGTTGACCGCGCGCTACGGCGAGCTGATGGTGCGCCGCGAGGAGCAGCCGCAGCGGGCCCGCTGCACCGTGCTGCTCGACACCCGCGCGCCCGCCTTCCAGGGCGCCGGGCCCGACTCGGCCTTCGAGTGGGCGGTGTCCGCCACGGCCTCCGCCCTGGTGCACATGCTCGAACGCGGCTTCTCCGTCCGCCTGTTGACGGACACGGGCAACGCGGTGCCGGGCGAGGGCACCGACGGCTTCGCGGGCGCCAGCCAGGAGTCGGCCGACGCGGCGGGCCTGATGATGGACACGCTCGCCGTCGTCGACCACTCCGACAGCGGCACGCTCTCCGCCGCGTACGACGTGCTGCGCGGCGGCAACGAAGGACTTCTGGTGGCCTTCTTCGGCGATCTGGACGAGGAGCAGGCCTCCGTCGTCGCCAAGATGCGCCGCCGCAGCGGTGGCGCCCTCGCCTTCCTCCTGGACAGCGGCTCATGGACCCAGGGGCCCGGGGCGCCGGTCTCGGAGCGCTGCACCGAGCGGGTGCGGATGCTGCAGGAAGCGGGCTGGGCCGCGGTGGCCGTGCCGCACGGCGCCTCCCTCGAGGAGCTGTGGCGGCAGGCGGACCGGGAGCGTACGGGACTGTCCGAGCCGGCCGGTCCCCCGCGTTCCCCGAACACTTCAGGGGGTTGGTCATGAGCGGCGGCGCCCGTCTGTCGATCTGCGCCACGCTGGCCACGTTCCTGGCCTCGTGCGCGCTGCTCCCGCTGGTCGACCGGTCCACCTGGCTCTTGCAGACCGCGATCCTGCTGGTGATCCAGGCCGCGGTGGGCGCGCTCGCCCGCCGGGTACCGCTCGCCCGCGCGCTGACGGTGGCGGCGCAGGCCCTGGTGTCGCTGCTGCTGCTCACCGTCCTGTTCGCCCGCGACCAGGCGATCGCCGCGTTCCTGCCGGGCCCCGAGGCCTTCCGGCACTTCGGCCAACTGCTCCAGGCGGGCGGCGAGGACGTGGGGCAGTACGCCATACCGGCGCCGCTGACCGACGGCATCCGGCTGATGCTGGTGGGCGGCGCGCTGGTGATCGGTCTGTTCGTGGACGCCCTCGCGGTGACGTTCCGCAGCGCGGCCCCGGCCGGGCTGCCGCTGCTCGCCCTGTACTCGGTCGCCGCCGGGCTCTCCGAGGGCGGCGCCGACTGGCTGTGGTTCCTGCTCGCTGCCGCCGGCTATCTCCTGCTGCTGCTCGCGGAGGGGCGCGACCGGCTCTCCCAGTGGGGCCGCGTGTTCGGCGGCTCCGGGCGGGCGCCCGGCGCGTCCACGCCCGTGCAGGAGGGCGGCGGGGGCGGCGCCCTCGCCCCGGTCCGCACCGGCCGCCGGATCGGCGCCGTCGCCCTGGGGCTCGCCCTGGTGGTGCCGCTCGCCCTGCCCGCCCTGGACGGCGGGATCCTCGGCCCGTCCGGCAAGGGTGTGCGCGGCGGGGCCGGGGGCGGCGGCACGATCTCCGCGGTCAACCCGCTGGTCTCGCTGCAGAACAGCCTGAACCAGCCGGAGGACCGGGAGGTGATGACGTACCGGACGAACACGGACGAGACGTCCGACATGTATCTGCGGATCGTGGCGCTCGACGAGTTCGACGGCACGACCTGGCGCCCCTCGGTGCGCAGCATCGACGACGTGCCGTCCCCCCTGCCGGATCCGCCGGGTCTGGGCGCCGACGTGCGCAGGACCGAGGTGCGGACGTCGATCTCGGCGGCCGACTGGTACGCGCAGGACTGGCTGCCGATGCCCTATCCGGCGACGCAGGTGGGGATCGACGGGCGCTGGCGGTTCGAGCGGGTCGGCCGGACCCTGGTGGGCGACCACGGGCAGACCACGCGCGGGAAGACGTACACCGTCGACAGCCTGATCGTGCGGCCGACCCCGCAGCAGCTCGCCGCGGCGGGAGCGCCGCCCGGCGACATGGTCCGCGAGTTCACCAAGGTGCCCGCCTCGCTGCCGGACGTGGTGCGCACGACCGCGCTCAAGATCACCGAGGGCGCGTCGAACAACTACGAGCGTGCGGTGAAGCTGCAGGACTACTTCGCGGTCAGCGGCGGCTTCACGTACAACACGGAGGTACGCGCGGGTAGCGGTTCCGCCGCGATCGCCCGGTTCCTGAGGCAGAAGGAGGGCTTCTGCGTCCACTTCTCCTTCTCGATGGCCGCCATGGCGCGCACGCTGGGCATCCCGGCCCGCGTCGCGGTCGGCTTCACGCCGGGCGTGCCCGCGGGTGAGGGGAAGTACTCGGTGGGCCTGCGCGACGCGCACGCCTGGCCCGAGCTGTACTTCGAGGGCGTCGGCTGGACCCGCTTCGAGCCCACGCCCAACCGGGGCACGGCCCCGGACTACACGGTCGAGAACAACCCGGCGGGCAGCCCCAGCAATCCGGCGGCGCCCAGCGCGTCCGCCTCCGCCACGCCCTCGGCCCCGGAGCCCTCGACGTCCGAGAGCTGCTCGGTGGCCCAGCGCAAGGAGGGCAGCTGCGGCAGCACCGCGCCCGCGGCAGTGGGCGGCTCACCGGGCGACGGGCCGCCGATCGGCACGATCGCCGTGGTGGCCCTGATCGCGCTGCTGGTCGTCGCGGTCCCGCTGCTGCCGATGCTGTGGCGCAGGCGGGTCCGGGCACTGCGGCTCGGTTCGGCGGGCCGCACGGACGCGGATGCCGCCGGGCGCACGCTGGCCGCCTGGCGCGAGGTCACGGACACGGCGTGGGACCACGGCATCGCGCCGGACGAATCGCAGACCCCGCGGACGGCGGCGGCCCGCATCGTGCGGATCGGCGAGCTCGAGCCCGACGCGGCCGACAGCGTGCACCGGGTGGCCGCGGCGGTCGAGCAGGTCCTGTACGCGCCGAGGCCCCAGCCCGCGTCGGGTCTGGGCGAGGACGTGCGCCGCCTGCACGACGATCTGCACGCCAAATCGAGCCGGTCGACGCGGCTCCGGGCGACGTTCGCGCCCCGCTCGACCGTCCGGGTGGCGTGGGCGGCGGGGCGGCGCTGGGAGGCGTTCACACTGAGCGTGCGGGGCCGGTTCACCCGGCCGACGCGACCGACCCGCCAGGAGGGCTGAGCGGGCCGGTCCGCCCAGGGCCGGTCCGGTTCACCACAGCCGGGCCGGTCCCCACAGCCAGAAGGCTCGTGACAGCCAGGGCGTTACAGCCAAGGAGGCTCGTTACGCAGAAAGGGTGACCGCGCGACGCGGTCACCCTTCACACTCGTATGCCGACGGCCTGCTCCTAGCGGCCGCCGCCGCTCTGCTCGTCCCGGCGGCGCTGCCAGCGCTGCTCGATGCGGTCCATCATGGAACGCTTCTGTTTGCCCTGCCGTCGGGTCGTCGGCGCGCCCGGCACGGCTCCGGCGGCCCCGGCCGCAGGCTGCTCCCCTGGTTTGGGGGCCTTGCGCCAGCCGGTGACGGCGAGCACCGCACACCCCAGCATGACGAGGAACCCCACCACGCTGATCCAGATCTGCTGCGCGACCATTCCTGCCATGAGGAGCGCGATACCCACCAGGAAGCCCACGACTGCCTGGTAGACCCGACGTCGGGTGTATGTACGCAGCCCGCTTCCCTCAAGCGCTGTCGCGAACTTGGGATCTTCGGCGTACAGCGCTCGCTCCATCTGCTCGAGCATGCGCTGCTCGTGCTCCGAGAGCGGCACGGAGTCCTCCTCATCGTGCAGTCGCCGGGGCGACCGGGGGTCCCCTTCAGGATAGGCAGGGAATCGCCCCCGTGAAACCCGCCCCTCTACGCCAACTTCGCCATTGCCGACCGCGGCACGGCGTCCCGGCTCACAGGGCGACATGCCCCGGAGGCCGACCCGTCATGCCGGACCGTCACCTCAGATCATACGGCGCCGAGCGCCCGATCGGGGGGCCTGTGGCGTACTCCATCAAACGCTGCGCCGCTGATCAGCGGCAGCTCCCGGCCACCGGTCGGCGCGGTCAGCCCTCTTCGGCCACTCGCTTCTCACCGAGCACGTGCAGTTGCGTGGCCACGGCATGGAAGGCGGGCAGCTCGGCGGCGGCCGCCTCGAGCTTCAGCAGCTCGCGCTGCGCGCTCGGCTCCGTGTCCACGAGGACGCCCGGGACGAGGTCCGCGAAGACCCGCACACCGTGCACCGCGCCGACGTCCACTCCGGCCCCGACGAGAAGCTCCGTGAGCTGCTCGGCCGTGAAGCGGCGCGGCACCGGGTCGCCCTCGCCCCAGCGGCCCGCCGGGTCGTCGAGCGCCTGCCTGGCCTCCTTGAAGTGCCCCGCGAGGGCCCGCGCGATGACGGCGCCGCCGAGGCCCGCGGCGAGCAGGCTGAGCACGCCGCCGGAGCGCAGCGCACCCACGGCGTTGCGCACGCCCTCCGCGGGCTCCTCCACGTACTCGAGGACGCCGTGGCACAGGACCGCGTCGTATCCGTCGCGCTCGACCACGTCGAACAGGCCCGAGACATCGCCCTGGACGCCGCGCACCCGGTCGGCGACGCCGGCCTCCGCCGCCCTGCGCTCCAGGGCGAACAGCGCGTTCGGACTCGGGTCGACGACGGTGACGCGGTGGCCCAGCTGGGCGACCGGCACCGCGAAGTTGCCGCTGCCGCCCCCGGTGTCGAGTACATCGAGGGCCTCACTCCCCGCCGACTTGGCGCGCCGGTCGAGGGCGTCCTGGAGGACGTCCCAGACCACGGCGGTACGGAGGGAGGCGCGGGGCCGCGAGGAGTCGGAGCGCGGTGACGTGGTTCGAGGGTGGTGATCCGACACGGCAGGTGACTCCTCGGGGCGGCTCCGACCGGCGGCGGAGCAAGTACTGGTTCGGGCGCCTCCACCCTAATGGGCGCCGCCCCGCGGCCATGCCATCCGTGCGCGAGCCCTTGCTCTACCCGGCGTCCTGCACGTTCCCCCGGCCCGTGCGCTCGTCCCCCTCCCGCCGGGGCTGGGGCAGCACCGGCTGCAGCACGAGCGTGCGCTCGACCAGACGCAGGAACATCGCCACGTCACGCAGCAGGTCGTCGGCGTCGCGGGCGGTGGCCGCGTCGCGGATGCCCGCCTCCGCGCGCGCCCGCTTGGTGGCGCCCGAGGCGAACAGGGCGCCCCACTCCGCCAGTTCGGGGGCTATCTCGGGGAGCACTTCCCACGCGCTGCGTATCTTGGCGCGGCGCCTCGGCGTGGACTCGGGCCTGCCGCGGGCCGCGAGCACGGCGGCCGCGGTGCGCAGCGCGGCGAGGTGGGCCGTCGCGTACCGCTCGTTCGCCGTCTCCAGCACGGACGCCTCGTCGAGTCCGGCGCGGGCCTGGGCGAGCAGATCGAGGGCGGCGGGCGGGGCGCCGGCCCGGCGGAGCACCGGGTGGATGTCGCTCGCCGGTCCGGTGGGTGAGGGGGCAGGGCCGGTGGCGCCGCGGCGGCGGGTGGCAGCTGCGGTGGGTGCCTTGTGTCCAGCCATGACGAACCTCCTGTCGTCTGTGTGACGGCACTGTGGCCGTATGTGTCCATCGTGGGGTACGCCACTGACAATCGGCCCTGACCAGGCATTTTGCTTCGATCGGAAGTTCGGGCTAGCTTTTGCACTGACCAGTCAGTTCAAAGAGGTGCCCAGGGGGGAACCATGGACGGCCCGGTAAACGGGGCGACGAGCGCGGACGAGCACGGGGCGACGGCCGGAGCCTCGGTGGCCGCCACGGAGTTCGGCCTGAAGGGGCCGCGGGGCTGGGCCTTCCGGGGCATCGACCTCGACGCGGCGGCGGGCTCGCTCGTCGCGATCGAGGGCCCCTCCGGCAGCGGGCGCACGTGCCTGCTGCTCGCGCTGACCGGGCGGATGAAGCCGAGCGAGGGCACGGCGCGGGTCGGCGGGATGCGGCTGCCGAAGCAGATGACCGCCGTACGCAGGATGAGCGCGCTCGCGCACGTGCCCGGCGTCACCGAGCTCGACCCCGCCCTGACCGTGGCCGAGCACCTGCGGGAACAGGCGCTGCTGCAGCGGAGGTTCGACGGAACCCTCCGCGGGCTGCTGCGTACACCCGCCGAGCGGCGGGCCGAGGCGAGCCTGCGCATCGACGCCGCGCTCGCCGCCGCGGGGCTCGACACCGAGACGCTGCCGAAGGGCTCCCGCACCTCCGTGCGCGACCTGGAGCGCCTCGAAGCGCTGCGCCTGTCCCTGGCGCTCGCGCTGATCGCCCGGCCGCGCCTGATCGGCGTCGACGACACCGACCTGAAGCTCGCGGACGCCGAACGAGCCGAGATCTGGACCCAGTTGCGCTCCGTCGCCGACGCGGGCACGACGGTCGTCGCCGTGTGCAGCGAGGCCCCCGAAGGGGCGGTCGTCGTATCGACCGCCCCGGTGAACACCACGAACGACACCACGGACACCGCGAACGACACCGCGAAGGAGACGGCCGATGCGCTCGCCGAAGCTCGCCGCGCTTGAACTCAGGCGCTTCGGCAGGGGAAAGCTGCCGCGTGCCGCACTCGTCGCGCTCCTGCTGCTGCCGCTGCTCTACGGGGCGCTGTACCTGTGGTCCTTCTGGGACCCGTACGGCAAGCTCGACAAGATCCCCGTGGCGCTCGTCAACGACGACCAGGGGGCGACGGCCGCGGGCAAGAAGGTCACCGCGGGCGACGACATCACCAAGGGGCTGTACGACAGCGACACCTTCCAGTGGCACGAGGTCGACTCCGCGCAGGCCAAGAAGGGCCTGGAGGACGGCACGTACTACCTGTCGCTGACCATGCCGAAGGACTTCAGCAAGCGCATCGCGTCCAGTTCGGGCGACTCCCCCGAGACCGGCGCCCTCCAGGTGCGCACGAACGACGCGAACAACTACATCGTCGGGCAGATCTCCCGGACGGTCTTCTCCGAGGTGCGCTCCGCGGCGTCCAGCAACGCGTCGCGCTCGTTCCTCGACAAGATCTTCGTGTCCTTCTCGGACATCCATGACGCGACGCAGAAGGCGGCCAAGGGCGCGGACCAGCTCGAGGGCGGCATCGGCAAGGCCAAGAAGGGCTCGAAGGACCTGGCCGACGGCCTGAAGGACGCCAAGCAGGGCAGCGGCGACCTGGAGAGCGGCCTGACCAAGCTCACCACCGGAGCCGGCGACCTGGAGTCGGGCTCCCGGCAGGTCTCCGACGGCACGCAACAGCTCGCCGACAAGGTGAACGGCGCCGCCGACCAGGTACGCCCCTTCCTGAAGAACAACAAGAAGGCGATCGCCGACACGGCGCGGCTCGTCGCCGACTCCGCGGCGGGTGTCCGGCACAACCTGGACGACCTGGTGAGGATCGCCCCCACCGCGCGCACGGGCGCGCACGCGGGTTCCGACGCCCTGGACGCCGTCTACGAAAGGCGCTGCGAGAAGTCGGTCATCGACGACCCGGCCTGCCCGGACCTGAAGAAGGCCAAGACGGCGGCGAACGACGTCGCCAAGATCTCCGACGACCTGAACACACTCATCCAGGACGAGCACGGGAACCTCGCCCAGATGGACAGCCACCTGGCGACCCTCCAGGAACAGTCCGAGGCCCTGGCCGAGCACGCCCCGACCCTCGACCAGGATCTCGACAACGCGGTCGCCCGGATCAACAAGCTCAACGACGGGGCCGGCCAGGTCGCCGCGGGCGCCCAGAAGCTGCACACGGGGCTCGGCACGGCGCAGTCCGGATCGGCCGAACTCAACTCCGGGGTCGGCGAGTTGAAGACCGGCGCGAACGACCTGAACGGCGGCATGTTCCAGCTGGCCGACGGCTCGGGCAAGCTCGCCGGCGGACTGCACGACGGCGTACAGAAGATCCCCGACTACGACAAGAAGGACCGCGATCAGCGCACCGGGGTGATGTCCGACCCCGTCAAGCTGGCCTCCCAGTCGCTGCACAAGGCGCCCAACTACGGGACGGGCTTCGCCCCGTACTTCATTCCGCTCTCCCTGTGGGTGGGCGCGATGGTCGCCTACATGTTGATCCAGCCGATGAACCGGCGCGCCCTCGCGGCCGGCTCCTCGTCCTGGCGGGTGGCGTTCGCGGGCTGGCTGCCCGTGGCCGCTCTCGGGTTCCTCCAGGTGGCGGCCCTGATGTCCGTACTGCACTGGGCACTTGGCCTTGAGATGCTGCACGCGGCGGGAACCGTCGGCTTCCTGTTCCTGGTCACGGCGTGCTTCGCGGCGATCGTGCAGTGGCTCAACGCGCGCTTCGGGGCGGCGGGCCGCATCCTTGTGCTCGCCTTCCTGATGCTGCAGCTGACGTCGGCGGGCGGCACCTATCCGGTGCAGACGAGCCCCGGCTTCTTCAACGCGCTGCACCCGTTCCTGCCGATGAGTTACGTGGTCGAGGCCCTGCGGCGGCTGATCTCCGGCGGCGGGCTCGGGCCGGTGTGGCAGGCCTGCGTGGTGCTCACGGCGTTCACGGTGGGCGCGCTCGCCCTCACCGCGTGGACGGCCCGGCGCAAGCAGGTGTGGACGCTGGACCGGCTGCACCCGGAGCTGAGCCTGTGAGCGCGCCCACATCGGCTCCTGTGAGAATCAGGGGCATGGAAAGCAGCACACGGCGCCAGGCCACCCGGCAGAAGCTCTACGAGGCCGCGGTCACGCTCATCGCGGAACAGGGCTTCTCCGCGACCACGGTCGACGAGATCGCCGAGCGGGCCGGGGTCGCGAAGGGCACGGTCTACTACAACTTCGCCAGCAAGTCGGTCCTCTTCGAGGAGCTGCTGCGGCACGGCGTCGGACTCCTCTCCGCCTCCCTCCGGGAGGCGGCGCAGAAGTCGGACGAGAACGGCGGCAGCAAGGTCGACGCCCTGGACGCGATGATCCGTGCGGGTCTCGAGTTCATCGACCAGTACCCGGCCTTCACCCAGCTCTACGTAGCCGAGCTGTGGCGCACCAACCGTGCCTGGCAGTCCACGCTCGCCGTGGTCCGCAACGAGACGGTGGCCGTGGTCGAGGACGTTCTGCGGGCCGCGGTGGCGAGCGGTGAGCTGAGCGAGGAGATCGATGTGCCGCTCACGGCGGCGGCCCTCGTGGGCATGGTCCTCGTGGCCGCCCTGGACTGGCAGGCGTTCCAGCCGGAGCGCTCGCTGGACGATGTGCACGGCGCGCTCTCGCTGCTGCTCCAGGGGCGGGTCGGCGGCGGTCAGCCACTGACGGGCAAGGCCTGAGGCACGGGTGCCGGGTCCTAGGGTCCTTCTGACGGATCTTGCTGGAGTCGTGGGGGCTGGCACGCGCATCTGCGGCGTTGTCGTCGGTTGCCAACGCTCCGCGTTGACGCCCTCCTCCGCCTTGCAGCTGCACGCACCAGCCCCCACTCACCGGAACCGAACATTCACGGCCGCCCGCATCCAGCCTGACCCGTCAGAAGGACCCTGGCCCGGCACAAATGAAGCGCCGGTCCGGCAGGGCCTGTGGTCGTTCTCAGGCCTCACCGGACCGGCGCATCCCCCGTGGATCCCCCGTTTCCCCCGTGGGATCCCCCGTTCCCCCGTATCCCCCGTTGGACCCCCGTCAGGTCTCCCCCAGGGTGGTCCCCCGTGCTCACTCCCGCCCTTGCGGGCGAGAGGAGCGGCAAGAGGCACTCGATCCGTTCCGCCGCCCCGTGTCGGCGGTGCCGCATCCGTGCCCCTCTCCGTGGCCTCCACTCTTCCGTCTGCGCAGGTCCGGCCCCATCCGCGTACCTACTCATCTCCCCGACTAGGTACGGATACTCAGGCGTGTGTGCTCAGGCCCAGGGGCACTGCGTGCCCGCACTCAGCGGGCCGCCGGCCGGTGCGACCTGGCGGCGGTGTTGTCAGTGGTGGCGGATAAGGTCCCTGGCATGGCACGAATTGCGGTGATCGGCGCGGGGATGGGCGCCATGGCGGCCGCCGCTCGGCTGGCCGTCGCGGGCCACCGACCGGTGGTCTTCGAGCGCGCGTCGACGTACGGCGGGTCACTGGGCCGCATCGAGCGCGACGGCTTCGCGTTCGACACGGGACCGGGGCTGCTCCATCTGCCCGCGGTCCACCGGGACTTGTTCATCAAGACCGGCAAGGAGCCGCTGGAGGACCTCGTCGGCCTCACCCAGATCGAGCCTGCCGTGCGACACGTCTTCGCGGACGGCACGACGACAGACCTGCCGAACGCGCGGCGGGCGGGCGTCGCCGAGGCGCTGGACGCGGCGGTCGGACCGGGCGCGGGCGGGCGCTGGTCGGCGTTCATGAACCGCGCGCGGGAGGCCTGGGACCGCTCGCGGCGCCCGCTGCTCGAAGAGCCGCTGTGGCCGAACTGGCAGGTGCTGGCCGACCGCGAGCCGTACCCCGCGGTCGTGCACAAGCGGGTCCTGCGCAAGGACCGCGCGGCGACGACGCTCGCCGAGGTCGGCGCGCTCGAACTGGGCGGGGAGCCGCGCCTCGTGGCACTCCTGGAGCAGTACGCGCTGGCGAGCGGCCTCGATCCCCGTACGGCCCCGGCGAGCGCGGCCGTGCTGCCCTACATGGAGCAGACGTTCGGGACCTGGGCGGTGACCGGCGGAATGCGCGCCCTCGCGGACGCCGTGCACGCGCGCTGCCTGAAGCGGAAGGTCGAGTTCAGATTCGGCTCGGCCGTCACCCGGATCGTGGAGAAGGACGGACGCGCGGCCGGCGTGGAGCTGGCCGACGGCACGGTGGAGGAAGCCGAGTTCGTGGTGGCGGGCGTCGCCCCGGGCGTGCTCGGCGGGCTGCTTCCGGGGCGGCCCGTGCGCGCCGAGGAACCGGCCCAGCGCGAGTCGGCGTGGCCGAGCCGGCTGACGGTGCACCTCGCGCTGCGCGGGGCCCGGCCGGAGGCCACCCCGCACCGCACGGTGGTGCACGCGGCGGACCGGGACGCCGAGTTGGCCTGGCTCTTCGAAGGCGGCGCGGCGCCTTCGAGACCGACGGTGGCGGTACTGCGCACCGGTGAGCCGACAGCGGTGCCGGACGCCGAGCACGAGGCGGTGACGCTCACGGTGACCGTGCCGTCGCACGCGCGCGTGGACGGGGCCGACGTGGAGCGGGTCCTCGCGGCGGCCGAGCGTGCGGTGCCCGACCTGCGCGAGCGGCTGCTGTGGCACGAGGTGCGGATCCCGCAGGACATCGCCGAGGCCACCGGAGCCGAGGGCGGCGCCGTGCCCGCCCCCGCGCTCGCGGCGGCGGGCGGCAGGCTGCTGCACGCGTCGAACACCACGGCCCTGCCCGGTCTGACGACCGTGGGCGGCTGGTCCCACCCGGGCGGCGGCCTGCCGCACGCGGGCATGTCCGGCGCGCTGGTGGCGGGCCTGATCGTGGAGGGGCCGGACTTCCAGGGCTCGCAGTGAGCCATGGGCGCACGCGTGCGCTCCATCGGCGCCTGCGTGAACTGCGGTAGCCCGCAAAGAGCCCCGAGCGCCTCAGGCCGCTCGGGGCTCCGCGTTCAGTACCTGGTGCGGTACCGGGTCAAGTACTCGGCTCAGTACCTGTACTGCTGCTCGTTGTACCCGTTGTTGTCGTACCCGGTGTTCGGGTCGTGCTGCGGGTACGTCGGGTACTGCTGCTCGGGCGGCAGTTCACCGCCGTAGTCCTGCTGCCCGTCGCCGTTGCGCTGCTGCGGCACCCAGACGCCGCCCGGAGGCGTCTCCCCGCCGTAGCCCGCGGCCGTCGCGTACGGGTCGGCGTAGCCCTGCCCGGTGGCGTACGGGTCGCCGTACTGGGGCTGCGCCGGGTAGGTCTGCGTTCCGATGTACGGGTCCGAGTACGGGGCGGCGTACGGCTGCTGAGCCGGGTCGTAGCCGTAGCTCTGCTGGTCGTAACCGTAGGACCCGGCGTCGTAGCCGTAGTCCTGCATCCCGTGCGCCGCCTGGGCGGTCTGGGCGTACGCCGAGTCCTGGTAGACGCCGTACTGGCTGGTGTCGTCGGGCATCGGCTCGGGGGCGTACACCGCCGTGCTCTCGGCCGCCGACTCCGGGACCTGCGCGTACTCGGGGACCGGCGCGTACTCCTGCGGCGCCTGCTCGTACTCCAGGTCCGAGACCTGGAGCGTCGGGTCCTGGTGCAGCTCCTTCTCGGAGCGCCGCCCCCGGTCCATGCCGGGCACACCCGGCACGCCCTTGAGCGACCAGCCCGCGGCGAACCCGCGGCGGAACGACAGCGTGACGTACGTCTGCCCGATCGCGAACGCGATGGCCCCGACCCCGATGACGTACACCGAAGGGATGAGGACACCGATCACGACTCCGAGGAAGCCGCCGAAGGCCAGCAGCCGCCAGCGCAGCCGCGCCTTGTACTGCAGCAGGACCTCACCGAGGAGCCACAGTGCCACCAGTCCGAACGCGACATAGAGGACCGCCCAGCCCATGTACGCCCCTCTCGTACGGCCGTAGCCCTGGTGGGTACGGCGAAGTCAGCCCCGCTCTTGGTGCAGGCCCAGGTTCTCGTAGATCTCCAACGTAGCCGTGGAGTTGTTGAGCGTAATGAAGTGCAGACCCGGCACTCCCTCGTCAAGCAGCTTGGCGCAAAACTCCGTAGCGAACTCGATGCCAATGGAGCGTACAGCGGCTGGATCGTCTTTTGCTGTGAGGATTCGCTCTTTCAACTCCGGAGGGAAGTCCGCGTTGCTCAACTTGGGCAGGCGTTCGAGCATGCGCACGCTCGTCACCGGCATGCATTCCGGGATGATCGGCGTCTCGCAGCCGGCCGCCGCGACCTTGTCGCGCAGCCGCAGATACTCCTCCGGGTAGAAGAACATCTGCGTGATCGCGTAATCGGCGCCCGCACGGCACTTGTCGACGAAGTGCCGCACGTCGGAGTCCCAGTCCGCGGAGCGCGGGTGCATCGCCGGAAATGCGGCGACGCCGACGCAGAAGTCCCCCGACTCCTTGATCAATTCAACGAGTTCGGCCGCGTACGTGAGGCCTTCGGGGTGCGAGATCCAGTCGCCCATGGGGTCGCCGGGCGGGTCGCCGCGGACCGCGAGCATGTTCCGGATCCCGGCGTCGGCGTACTGGCCGATGATGTTGCGCAGTTCGGCGACCGAGTGTTCGACGGCGGTGATGTGGGCCACCGGCGTCAGCGTCGTGTCGGCGACGATCTGCTGGGTCTCCTTGACGGTGCCCGCGCGCGTGGAGCCGCCCGCGCCGTACGTCACGGAGACGAAGTCGGGCGAGACCGCCTCTACCCTGCGCAGGGCGTTCCACAGGTTGCGCTCGCCCTTCGGGGTCTTCGGCGCGGAGAACTCGAACGAGAAAGCCGTCTTGCCGGGCGCGAGCATGTCGCTCACGCGGCGGGCGCGATCAGTCCTGGTGGAAGCGGTACCTAGGGCCATACGGGCAGGTTACTGACCGATATCCAAAGCCCCTAATCCCCGTCCACCTTGCGGACAGGGGCACGGAACCGCCGTGCCGGAGGGATCGAGCAGGTCAGGCGCCGCGCAGGCGCTTCGCGAACTCGGCTGCCGCGGCCCCCGGATCGTCGGCCTCCGTGATGGCCCGGACGACGACGGCTCTGCGGGCGCCGGCCTCCAGCACCTCGTCCAGGTTCGTGAGGTCGATGCCGCCGATCGCGAACCAGGGGCGGTCCGTGCCCAGGCCCGCCGTGTAGCGCACCAGGTCCAGGCCGGGGGCGTACCGCCCGGGCTTGGTCGGGGTCGGCCAGCAGGGGCCCGTGCAGAAGTAGTCCACGCCTTCCTGGACGGCGGCCGCCGCGGCCTCGTCCTCGGCGTGCGTGGAGCGGCCGATGAGCACGTCCTCGCCGAGGACGGCGCGGGCCGCGGGGACCGGCAGGTCGCCCTGGCCCAGGTGCAGCACATCCGAGCCGATCGCGTGGGCGACGTCCGCGCGGTCGTTTACCGCGAAGAGCTTGCCATGGCGGCGGGCCGCCTCCGCGAACACCTGGAGGTGCTCCAGCTCCTCGCCGGCCTCCATGCCCTTGTCGCGCAGCTGCACGATGTCGACGCCGCCGGCCAGCACGGCGTCGAGGAACTCCGGCAGATCACCCTGGCGCCTGCGCGCGTCGGTGCACAGGTACAGCCGCGCATCGGCGAGCTGTGCGCGCTTGGACGATTCCGCCATGAAGTCCCCCCGTGGGTCGTGCGATGTCGGTGGCGTGCGCACCACAGGGTCGTGGTGCGCACGCCGGACGGTTGTCAGGTCAGACGGCGAGCGCCTGGGCGCGGCGCTTCACCTCCGTGCCGCGATTCTCGCTCAAGGCCTGCGCGGGCGTGCCCGGCAGGCTCGGGTCGGGGGTGAAGAGCCACTCCAGCATCTCTTCGTCGCTGAAGCCGTCGTCCCTCAGAACCGTCAGGAGGCCGACGAGCCCCTTGACGATCTTGTCGCCGTCGATGAAGGCGGCGGGCACGTACAGTGCCCTGTTCTCACCGCGGCGCACGGCGATCAGCTGGCCTTCCTTGACCAGCTGTCGCACACGCGTCACCTCGACATCGAGCTGTTCCGCGATGTCGGGGAGGGCGAGCCAGGCAGGGACAAGAGCATCGATCTTTGCGTCAATCTCGGTCACAGGACAAGCGTGCCATCCCGGACTGACACTCGGAAGCCGAGCCGGTGCGGATGGGCCACGGCTCCTCCCGTTTCGCCCCTTCTGTCACGCCTTGGAGGCCGCCGCGGACTTCAGCGGCCGGGCCGGATCCGCGAGGAGCTCCGGGTCGAGCGCGGTCCCCGCCTGGATGAGCTTGCGCCCCTGGGCCAGGTCACGCGGCTTGCCGACGGCGAGAACCGCCACCAGGGCGCCGTCACGCAGCCAGCACACCGACCAGGCGGCGCCGGCGGGGTCGCCGCGCCACACCGTCGTGTCGGCGCCCGCGTGGTGCCCGGCGTACTGCACGAACCGGCCGAACTGCTCGGACCAGAAGTAGGGCACCGGGTCGTACACCGCCGGGGTCTGGCCCACGATGTTCGCCGCCACCGTGCGCGGCCCCTGCAGCGCGTTGTCCCAGTGGTGGACCATGAGGCGCTCTCCGTAGCGCCCCGAGGGGAACGAGGAGCAGTCCCCCACCGCGTACACGTCGGGCACGGACGTGCGCAGCCCGTCGTCCGCGAGGACCTCGCGGTGGGCGCCGAGCTCGATGCCGGAGCCGGCCAGCCAGCGGGTGGCGGGGCGGGCGCCGATGCCGACGACGACGGCTCCCGCGGGCAGCCGCGTGCCGTCGTCGAGGACCACGACGCCGGGCTCGACGCTCTCCACGCGCGCGTTGGTACGCAGCTGCGCTCCGGCGTCGGCGTACCAGGCCGCCATGGGGGCGGCGATCTCGGCGGGCAGCGCCCCGGTCAGCGGCCGTTCCGCGGCCTCCACCACCGTGACCCGGCAGCCGGCCTCACGGGCCGCGGTGGCGAACTCGGCGCCGATCCAGCCGGCACCCACGACCACCACGTCGTGCTGCTCGGCGAGGACGGGCCGCAGCCGCTCCGCGTCGTCGAGCGTGCGCAGCAGGTGCACGCCGGGGGCGGACCGCGCGCCCGGCAGCTGGACGGGCTCGGCGCCGGTCGCCACGACCAGCACGTCGTACGGGACCGGGCCCTCGGCCGTGTCGAGCTCGTGGTCGCCGGGCCGCAGCCCGGTCACCTCGCGGCCCAGCTCCAGGGAGACGCCGAGCGCCTCGAAGTCCACGTCGAAGGCCGAGCCCTCGGCCTTGCCGAGCAGCACCGCCTTGGACAGCGGAGGCCGGTCGTACGGCTGGTGGGGTTCGGCGCCGAGCAGCGTGACCGCGCCGGTGAAGCCGTGCTCGCGCAGCGCCACCGCCGTCTGCACACCGGCCATGCCCGCGCCCACGATGACGACGTTCCGCTGCCCCGAAGGCGCTCCGCTCCCACTCCGCTGCTCGCTCACGGGATCAACCTTAGGCACCCGATCTTGCGTCGGTCAGCGGTGCGGGCCACTCCCGCGCCGTGACGTCCTGCACATGTGCCGGCGGTTTAGCGATCAAGAGAGGGGCGGCGCCGCGGCGTTCACACCCGGCCGGGGAGCTCCTCGACGACGCTGGTGCCGCTGCCCTCCTGCGACTCCCACTCCCAGGTCTCGTCGAGGCGCACCCGGCCGTCCGGGAGCTCGGACACGGTCGAGACGCAGTGCCCGGAGGAGGTGGTCCCGTCGGTCTTCAGCTGTACGTAGCGGAAGTCGATCCGGTCCCCGGAGCGCGTACCCACAAGGTGCCCCTCCACGACATCGCCGCCTACGTAGGCGGCCGAAATCCGGCCGTCCTTCTCCCGGTACGTGAAGCGGGTCCGCGTGCCCACCTGCCCCGGGGCCTGGTCGACAACGGGGGACAGGACAAGACCGTCAAGAGAACGGGCCACGAGCTGAGACTCCCTTACTGGAGGCCATGGTGAACGGCTAGGGTGGCCAACGTAGAGCACTCGCGGGAGCCCGTACGCAGCGGGCTGAGAGGGAGGCTGGAGCGGCCTTCGACCGTACGAACCTGATCCGGGTCATACCGGCGAAGGGAGGGGCTTGACGCCCATGTCGTCGACGCCATCCGTTCATTCGCACACCTGCGACGTCCTCGTCGTCGGTGGCGGCATCATCGGTCTCGTCACCGCTTGGCGGGCCGCGCAGCGCGGTCTCTCCGTCGCGGTCGCGGACCCCGAGCCCGGCGGCGGGGCCGCCCAGGTGGCGGCCGGAATGCTGGCCGCCGTCACCGAACTTCACCACGGCGAGCAGACGTTGCTCGGCCTGAACCTCGCCTCCGCGCGCCGCTACCCGGACTTCGCGGCCGAGCTGTCGGAGGCCACCGGGCAGGACCTCGGCTACCGCGCGTGCGGCACGCTCGCGGTCGCGCTCGACGCCGACGACCGCGCGCACCTGCGCGAACTGCACGCGCTGCAAACGAAGTCGGGGCTCGAGTCCGAGTGGCTCTCGGGCCGCGACTGCCGCCGCCTCGAACCGATGCTCGCGCCGGGCGTGCGCGGCGGACTGCGGGTCGACGGGGACCACCAGATCGACCCGAGAAGGCTCGCGGGCGCCCTCGTGACGGCCTGCGAGCGCTCCGGCGTGACCTTCCACCGGTCGTGGACCGAAAGGCTCCGTGTCGTCCGCGACCGGGCGTGCGGCGCGGTCCTCGCCGACGGCACCGAACTCGCCGCGGACCAGGTCGTCCTGGCGGCGGGAAGCCGCAGCGGACAGCTCGCGGGGGTGCCCGACGCGGTGCTGCCGCCGGTCCGCCCCGTGAAGGGCGAGGTGCTGCGCCTGACGGTGCCGAAGCGGTACGCGCCCTTCCTCAGCCGCACGGTCCGGGCGGTCGTGCGCGGCGGCCACATCTACCTGGTGCCGCGCGTCAACGGCGAACTCGTCGTGGGCGCCACCAGCAACGAACTCGGCTGGGACACCACGGTCACCGCGGGAGGCGTCTACGAACTCCTGCGGGACGCCCACGAACTCGTCCCCGGTATCACCGAACTCCCGCTCACCGAGACCCGCGCGGGCCTGCGCCCCGGCTCCCCCGACAACGCCCCGCTGCTGGGGCCGACCGCCCTGCCCGGCCTCCTCCTTGCGACCGGCCACTACCGCAACGGCGTGCTCCTGACGCCGGTCACCGGCGACGCCATGGCGCACGTCCTGACCACCGGGGAACTCCCGGAGGAAGCCCGTCCGTTCACACCGCAACGCTTCGGCACAGCCCTCCTGGAGCAGCCCGCATGAAGGTCCACCTCAACGGCGAGCCGCGCACGGTGGTCGCGGGCACCACGCTCGACCTCCTGGTCACCACGCTCACCACCGCTCCCAAGGGTGTCGCCGCCGCCCTCAACGAAATCGTCGTCCCCCGCACCCAGTGGCCCGCCACGGCGCTCTCCGAAGGAGACCGCGTCGAGGTCCTCACGGCCGTACAAGGAGGCTGAACCGTCCATGGCCGACGACACTTTCGTCCTCGGGGGCGACTCGTACTCCTCGCGCCTGATCATGGGCACGGGCGGGGCGCCCAGCCTCGACGTCCTGGAGCGCTCCCTGCTGGCCTCCGGAACCGAACTCACCACCGTGGCGATGCGCCGTGTGGACGCGAGCGTGCACGGCTCGGTGCTCTCCGTCCTGGAGAAGCTGAACATCCGGGTGCTGCCGAACACGGCCGGCTGCTTCACCGCGGGAGAGGCCGTCCTGACGGCCCGCCTCGCGCGCGAGGCGCTCGGCACGGACCTGGTGAAGCTCGAGGTCATCGCCGACGAGCGCACCCTGCTGCCCGATCCGATCGAGCTGCTCGACGCGGCCGAGACGCTGGTGGACGACGGCTTCACGGTCCTGCCGTACACGAACGACGACCCGGTCCTGGCCCGCAAGCTGGAGGACGTGGGCTGCGCGGCGATCATGCCGCTCGGCTCCCCCATCGGCTCCGGGCTCGGCATCCGCAACCCGCACAACTTCCAGCTGATCACCGAGCACGCGCGCGTGCCGGTGATCCTGGACGCGGGCGCGGGCACGGCCTCCGATGTGACACTCGCCATGGAGCTCGGCTGCGCTGGTGTGATGCTCGCCTCGGCGGTGACCCGCGCGCAGGAGCCGGTGCTCATGGCCGAGGGCATGCGGCACGCGGTCGAGGCGGGCCGGCTCGCGTATCGCGCCGGGCGCATCCCCAAGCGCCATTTCGCGGAGGCGTCCTCGCCCATGGAGGGGCGCGCGCGGCTGGATCCGGAGCGCCCCGCCTTCTGACGCGGGCGCACGGCGGCGCCGGTCACAGCTGTGCTTCAGGACGGGCCCAGTCCTGCGGCACGCGGTCTGCCTGTCGGTCACTCCTCGTACACTCGCCTGCGTGGACACGACCCTTCAGGACCCGTTGCTCGGGCACGTGCTCGACGGCCGGTACCGCGTCGACGCACGCATCGCGGTCGGCGGGATGGCCACGGTCTACCGGGCCGTGGACACCCGCCTCGACCGCGTGCTCGCGCTCAAGGTGATGCACCCCTCGCTGGCCGCCGACGCCTCGTTCGTGGACCGTTTCATCCGCGAGGCCAAGTCGGTGGCCCGCCTCTCGCACCCGAACGTCGTGGGGGTGTTCGACCAGGGCACCGACGGTCCGTACGTGTATCTGGCGATGGAGTACGTCGCCGGCTGCACCCTGCGCGACGTGCTGCGCGACCGGGGAGCGCTGCGGCCCCGCGCCGCCCTCGACATCCTGGAGCCGGTCCTCGCCGCGCTGGGAGCGGCCCACCGCGCGGGCTTCGTGCACCGCGACATGAAGCCGGAGAACGTCCTGATAGGGGACGACGGCCGGGTCAAGGTGGCGGACTTCGGCCTGGTCCGCGCGGTGGACACGGTCACGAACACGACGGGCGCGGTCCTCGGCACAGTCTCGTACCTGGCGCCCGAGCAGATCGAGAACGGCACGGCGACGCCGAGCGTCGACGTCTACGCGTGCGGTGTCGTCCTCTACGAGATGCTCACCGGCGGCAAGCCGCACGCGGGCGAGTCCCCCGCCCAGATCCTCTACAAGCACCTCCACGAGGACGTGCCCCCGCCCTCGGCCGCGGTCCCCGGCCTCCCCTTCGAGCTCGACGAGCTGGTCGCGTCGGCGACGGCACGCACCCCCGAGGTGCGTCCGCACGACGCCGTGGCGCTCCTCGGGCAGGCCAGGGGCGCCCGGTCGGCGCTCACCGACGCCCAGTTGGACGCGGTGCCGCCGCAGGCGCTCGACACGGAGCACCTGGGGGCCGACGACCGTACGAGCGTGATCCCGCGCGCGCTGGGCACGCCCGTACAGCTGCCGCTGCCCACGGACTCCGCGGACCAGGCGCAGCTCAACCGGACGAGCCGCCTGGAGATGCCGCCGCCCGCACCGCCCATGGCCCCCGGCCCTGCGCACGGCAGCGGTCGCGGTCGCGGCCCGCAGCGCCGCACCCTCGCGATCCTCGCGGCGGTCCTGCTGGTCCTCGGCCTCGGCACCGGCGTCTGGTACATCAACTCCGGCCAGTTCACGAAGGTCCCGTCCGTCCTCAACCAGACGCAGACGCAGGCCGAGAAGCGCCTGGCCGACGCGGGCCTGGAGCGGGGCACGGTCACGCGCGCGTACAGCGACACGTTCAAGCGCGGCACCGTCATGGACAGCGACCCGGGTTCCGGCGACCGCATCCGCAACGGCGGGACGGTGGATCTGACCGTGTCCAGGGGCTCGAAGACCGTGAAGGTCCCCGACCTCAGCGGCACCCCGCTGGACGAGGCGAAGAGCAACCTCAAGAAGCGCGATCTCGAACCGGGCATGACCACCAAGAAGTTCAGCGACCAGATCACCAAGGGCTCGGTGATCAGCACGGATCCCGGCGCGGGCGCGACCCGCAAGGCCGGTTCCGCCGTCGCCCTGGTCGTCTCCAAGGGCTCCCCCATCGACGTCCCCGATGTCACGGGCGAGTCCGAGCAGGACGCCATCGCCGACCTCGAGGACGCGGGCCTGAAGGCCGAGATCTCCACGAAGCGGGTCAACTCCGAGGAGGACAAGGGCAGTGTCGCCCGGCAGTCCCCGGCCGAGGGCAAGCTCGCCGAGGGCGACACGGTGACCCTGACGATCTCCAAGGGCCCCGTCATGGTCGAGGTCCCCGATGTCACGGGCATGAAGGTCGACGAGGCGAAGTCGCGGCTCAGCGCGGCGGGCTTCGAGGTGGAGGAGAACCGCGGGCTGCTCGGCCTGTTCGGTGACACCGTCAAGAGCCAGTCGGTGGAGGGCGGCGACGAGGCCCCGAAGGGGTCCAGCATCACGATCACCATCCGGTAGCGGCGGCCCGGCCCCGGGCGTTCGAACACCCATGACACCCTGGGCCGGGTGAACAGCAGCATCCGCAACCCGATCGGCGGTCACGTCCCCGTGGCCGGCGGCCTCGCGAGCGTAGGCCTCTCCTACGCCCGTGACCTCAAGGCCGAAACCGTCCAGGTCTTCGTGGCCAACCCCCGCGGCTGGGCCACCCCGCCCGGCAACCCCAAGCAGGACGAGGACTTCCGCGCCCAGTGCGCCGCCGAGAACATCCCGGCGTACGTCCACGCCCCGTACCTGATCAACTTCGGCTCGCACACCGAGGCGACCGTGGAGAAGTCGGTGGAGTCCCTGCGGCACTCCCTGCGCCGCGCCCGCGCCATCGGCGCCCTCGGCGTCGTCGTGCACACCGGCTCCGCGACCGGCGGCCGGGAGCGTGAGGTCGCCCTCGCGCAGGTCCGCGAGCGCATGCTGCCGCTGCTCGACGAGCTGACCCACGAGGACGACCCGTTCCTGCTCCTGGAGTCGACCGCGGGCCAGGGCGCCTCGCTGTGCTCGCGCACCTGGGACTTCGGCCCGTACTTCGACGTCCTGGACCGCCACCCCAAGCTGGGCGTCTGCCTCGACACCTGCCACATCTTCGCGGCGGGCCACGACCTCACGGGCCCGGCCGGCATGAAGCAGACCCTCGACCTGCTCGTCGACACGGTCGGCGAGGGCCGCCTCAAGCTGATCCACGCCAACGACTCCAAGGACGTCGTGGGCGCCCACAAGGACCGGCACGAGAACATCGGTTCCGGCCACATCGGCGAGGACCCGTTCCGCGAACTGCTGGCCCACCCCGCGACCGAGAACGTTCCCCTGGTCATCGAGACGCCCGGCGGCAAGGAGGGGCACGCGGCCGACGTCGCACGCCTCAAGGAGCTTCGGATCTGAGAACTTCGAAGCTGAGAACCTCGGATCCGGGAACTTCGGATCCGGGGATTTCACAACCTGCGGAATACCCCTAGGGGGTATATGGTTCCCTCAGTGACAGCATCCGCAGTGACCACTGGGGGAACCATGCAGCACGAGACGCACACCGGGCACGAACACCACGGCACGCACGGCGCACCCGGCACCGGCGGCAAGGTCAGCTGGTCCATGGCCGCCCAGGCCACCCTGCACTGCCTCACCGGCTGTGCCATCGGCGAGGTCCTCGGCATGGTGATCGGCACCGCGCTCGGCTGGGGCAACGTGCCGACGATGATCCTGGCGATCGTGCTCGCCTTCTTCTTCGGCTACTCGCTCACGATGCGCGGCGTCCTGCGCGCGGGCGTCGACTTCAAGTCCGCCCTCCGCGTCGCACTGGCCGCGGACACCGTGTCCATCGCGGTCATGGAGCTGATCGACAACGGCGTGATCGCCCTCTGGCCGAGCGCCATGGACGCCCACCTCTCGGACGCCCTGTTCTGGATCACGCTGGCCCTGTCACTGGCGATCGCCTTCGTGGTGACGACCCCGGTCAACCGCTGGATGATCGGCCGCGGCAAGGGCCACGCGGTGGTGCACCAGTACCACTGACCCCCAGGGGGCACCCCCGAGCCCGGTGAGAGGCCTAGAACTCGGGCCCTTCGCCGGGCCCCTCCTGGTACGAGTACCGCTGCTCACGCCACGGGTCGCCCACGTTGTGGTACCCGCGCTCCTCCCAGAACCCGCGCCGGTCCGCCGTCATGTACTCGACGCCGCGCACCCACTTCGGGCCCTTCCAGGCGTACAGATGGGGCACCACGAGGCGCAGCGGGAAACCGTGCTCCGCGGTGAGCAGCTCGCCGTCCTTGTGCGTGGCGAAAATGGTCCGCTCGGACACGAAGTCGGACAGCCGCAGGTTGGACGAGAATCCGTACTCGGCCCACACCATCACATGGGTGACATCGGGCCCGGGAGGGGCGAGCTCCAGGATCGTGGAGGCGCGTACGCCGCCCCATTCGGCGGCGAGCATGCTGAACTTCGTGACGCAGTGCAGATCGCCGACCACGGTCCCGTACGGCAGCGCCGAGAACTCCTCGTGGTTCCAGCAGTGCTTGTCACCGTCGGCGGTCGCGCCGAAGACCCTGAACTCCCAGCGCTCGGGCCGGAACTTGGGCACCGGGCCGTAGTGCGTGACGGGCCAGCCGCGCTGCAGACGCTGCCCCGGTGGAAGCTCCGGCTGCACTGCTCCCCCAGACTCGCGACCCACCGGATGACCCATGCCTCCATCCTGACAGACCTGGAGCAGTGGACGTGACCACGCCCACCCCGCCCGGACCTGCCACGAGCGTTGATTCGGGCAACTCCTACTAAGCATGCACTTACTGGACGCACTCGTGTGCCGGTGCAAGGATGCGCGAAACCTGCCCAGTAACCGCTTGGAAGGAGCCTCTGCGATGCAGGGCGACCCCGAGGTCATCGAGTTTCTCAACGAGCAGCTGACGGCCGAGCTCACGGCCATCAATCAGTACTTCCTGCACGCGAAGATGCAGGACAACTTCGGCTGGACGAAGCTCGCGAAGTACACACGCTCCGAGTCGTTCGACGAGATGAAGCACGCGGAGGTGCTGACCGACAGGATCCTGTTCCTGGACGGTCTGCCGAACTATCAGCGGCTCTTCCACGTCCGGGTCGGCCAGACGGTCACCGAGATGTTCCAGGCGGACCGGCAGATCGAGGTCGAGGCGATCGACCGTCTGAAGCGGGGCATCGAGCTGATGCGCGGCAAGGGCGACATCACGTCTGCGAACATTTTCGAGTCGATCCTCGAGGACGAGGAGCACCACATCGACTACCTGGACACGCAGCTGGAGCTGGTGGAGAAGCTGGGTGAGGCGCTGTACATCGCGCAGCTCATCGAGCAGCCGGAGAGCTAGGTCCCGTCGCTCGGATCAGGCCGCTTCCGGCAGCTCAGCCGGTTCCGGCAGTCCCGCCGATTCCGCTTGCGGCGCGAGGGCCACGGCCGACTCGCCCTGCTCGACGAGCTCCCTGCGGGGGCACGCGCTCCGGCCGAGCAGCGCCTGGATCCGGCGGACGCAGGAGCCGCAGTCGGTGCCAGCCTTGCAGGCCGACGCTATCTGGCGGGGGGTGCAGGCACCGTCCTCCGCGTGCTTCTTGACCTGTGCCTCGGTGACACCGAAGCAGTTGCAGACGAACACGCGGTTCACCTCCCGGTCGGACTGTCGTCGGGACTCACAGGCAACGCCGTCCCGATTGATCGGTGAGGCTAACCTAACCTTACCCGCCGGGCCGGTTGTACAAAAGTGCCGTGGGGCGCGGATCCCTGTGATCCGCGCCCCACGGCATTTGTTCGAAGACCCGGAGGTCACTGGTCGCGGTACATCTCCGCCACCAGGAACGCCAGGTCGAGCGACTGGCTGCGGTTCAGGCGCGGGTCGCAGGCCGTCTCGTAGCGCTGGTGCAGATCGTCGACGAAGATCTCGTCGCCGCCGCCCACGCACTCGGTGACGTCGTCACCGGTGAGCTCGACGTGGATGCCGCCCGGGTGCGTGCCGAGCGCCTTGTGGACCTCGAAGAAGCCCTTGACCTCGTCGAGCACGTCGTCGAAGCGCCGGGTCTTGTGACCGGAGGCCGCCTCGTACGTGTTGCCGTGCATCGGGTCGGTGATCCAGGCGACCTGCGCGCCGGACGCCGTGACCTTCTCGACCAGCTCGGGCAGCTTGTCGCGGACCTTGTCGGCGCCCATGCGGACGATGAAGGTCAGCCGGCCGGGCTCGCGGTCGGGGTCGAGGCGCTCGATGTACTGCAGCGCCTCCTCGGCCGTCGTCGTCGGGCCGAGCTTGATCCCGATCGGGTTGCGGATCTTCGAGGCGAACTCGACGTGCGCGTGGTCGAGCTGACGCGTGCGCTCGCCGATCCAGACCATGTGGCCCGAGACGTCGTACAGATCGCCCGTACGCGAGTCCACGCGGGTCAGCGCCGACTCGTAGTCGAGCAGCAGCGCCTCGTGGGAGGCGTAGAACTCGACCGTCTGGAACTCGGCCGGGTCCGTGCCGCAGGCGCGCATGAAGTTCAGCGCGTTGTCGATCTCGCGGGCGAGCTTCTCGTAGCGCTGGCCCGACGGGGACGACTTCACGAAGTCCTGGTTCCAGGCGTGCACCTGGCGCAGGTCCGCGTAGCCGCCCGTGGTGAAGGCGCGCACGAGGTTCAGCGTCGAAGCGGACGCGTGGTACATCTGCTTCAGGCGCTCGGGGTCCGGGATCCGGGCGGCCTCGTTGAACTCGAAGCCGTTGACGGAGTCTCCGCGGTAGGTCGGCAGCGTGACGCCGTCGCGGGTCTCGGTGCTCTTGGAGCGCGGCTTGGAGTACTGACCGGCGATCCGGCCGACCTTCACCACCGGCACCGAGGCGGCGTACGTCAGCACGGCGCCCATCTGGAGCAGGGTCTTCAGCTTGTTCCGGATGTGATCAGCGGAGACGGCGTCGAAGGCCTCGGCGCAGTCGCCGCCCTGGAGCAGGAACGCCTCTCCCTTGGCGACGGCCGCCAGGCGGTTGCGCAGCTGGTCGCACTCGCCGGCGAAGACGAGCGGCGGATACGACTCGAGGTCCGCGATCACATCGCGCAGAGCCTCGGCATCGGGGTACTCGGGCTGCTGCGCCGCGGGCAGGTTTCGCCAGGTGTTGCCAGCGCTCGCGCTGGTCTTAGCGTTCACGGTCACCTCGTAAACATTACGGGGTCATGTCGCCCGTCCATCCCCCCGCTCATCTTTTGAGACGGACGCGACACGTCTGAGCCACACGGCGCGGGCATCGGGTACGGTGACGCTCATGTTCGCGCAACAGCTGCACCGCACCTGGTGGTGGACCGCACATCCGGCGGCCCACTGACTGCGCGTTTCCGAAACCGCGAAGGCCGCCCGAGGGGCGGCCTTCAGTGTTTTCACGGGCTGTTCCTCCCTGACGACTCCCGAAGTCGACGACTGTCGAAGTCACCGGAAGGAACACTCCTCATGCTGGACGCACTGCTCACCGACGACCGCCCCTTCGCGCTGCTGCGCCGCCGCACCCCCGGCCGCGAGCACGACACGGTCGAGGTCCTGATCGGCCAGGTCGGCGCGTACGAACGCCTCGCCGACATCCCCGAAGGGCTCGCCCTCGTCCCCTTCCGGCAGATCCGGGAGCGCGGCTTCGACGTCCGCGACGACGGCACCCCGCTCACGGTCCTCACCCCCGAGGAGTCGTACGAGCTCCCGTTCGCCGAGGCCCTGGAGCAGCTTCCGCGGCACGACGTCCAGGTCCAAGGCGGCGGCTTCGACGTCGACGACGACACGTACGCGGGCATCGTGGGCCGGGTGCTGCGCGAGGAGATCGGGCAGGGCGAGGGCGCGAACTTCGTGATCCGCAGGACGTACGAGGGTGAGATCGCGGGATTCTCGCGGGCCGACGCCCTCGCGCTGTTCCGGCGGCTGCTCGACGGGGAGCGGGGCGCGTACTGGACGTTCGTCGTGCACACCGGGGACCGGACGCTGGTGGGGGCGAGCCCCGAGGTGCACGTCCGGATGTCCGGCGGCACCGTCGTCATGAACCCGATCAGCGGCACGTACCGCTACCCGGCCGAGGGCCCGACGCCCGCGCACCTGCTGGACTTCCTCGCCGACGGCAAGGAGATCGAGGAGCTGTCGATGGTCGTCGACGAGGAGCTCAAGATGATGTGCACCGTCGGCGACATGGGCGGTGTCGTGGTCGGTCCGCGACTCAAGGAGATGGCGCACCTCGCGCACACCGAGTACGAGCTGCGCGGCAAGTCGACCCTCGATGTGCGGGACGTGCTCAAGGAGACGATGTTCGCGGCCACCGTCACCGGCTCGCCCGTGCAGAACGCCTGCCGGGTCATCGAGCGGCACGAGGTCGGCGGCCGCGGCTACTACGCGGGGGCGCTCGCGCTCGTCGGCCGGGACGCGGGCGGGGCGCAGACGCTCGACTCCCCCATTCTGATCCGCACCGCCGACATCGACGCCGCAGGGCAGCTCCGCGTCCCGGTCGGCGCGACCCTCGTGCGCGGCTCCGACCCGGCGAGCGAGGTCGCGGAGACGCACGCGAAGGCGGCGGGCGTGCTGGCCGCGCTGGGCGTGCGCCCCGGGCGCCCGCGCGCCGAGAGCACGCGGCCCGCGCTCGCCGACGACCCGCGGGTGCGGGCGGCGCTCGACGGGCGCAGGTCGGCGCTCGCGCCGTTCTGGCTGCGGATGCAGAAGCGCGAGAACGAGCTTTCCGGGCACGCGCTCGTCGTCGACGGCGAGGACACCTTCACCGCGATGCTGGCGCACGTGCTGCGCTCGACGGGGCTCGACGTGACGGTGCGGCGCTATGACGAGGAGGGCCTGCGGGAGGCAGTCCTCGCGCACGAGGGCCCGGTCGTGCTCGGCCCCGGCCCGGGCAACCCCTCCGACCTCACCGACCCGAAGATGCGCTTCCTGCGCTCCCTGACCGCCGACGTGATCCGCACGCACGAACACGGTGTGCTCGGCGTCTGCCTGGGCCACGAGCTGATCGCGGCGGAGCTGGGCCTGGAGATCGTCCGCAAGGAGGTGCCGTACCAGGGCGCGCAGACCGACGTCGAGGTGTTCGGGCGGACCGAGAAGGTCGGGTTCTACAACAGCTTCGTGGCGTCCTGCGACGACGCGGCGGCGACCGAGCTGGCGGCGCACGGCGTGGAGGTCAGCCGGGACCGGGCGACGGACGAGGTGCACGCGCTGCGCGGGCCTTCGTTCGCGGGCGTGCAGTTCCACCCGGAGTCGGTCCTGTCGCTGCGCGGCGCAGGGATCGTACGGGAGCTGCTGGCTCAGCTGGTCGACGGCGCCTCGGCGGGGACCAGCACGTTCTCGGAGCGGCGCCCCGCCTGATAGTCCAGGACGTTCTGCACCGTGGTCTCGATGATCTGTCCGACCGCGTCCACGGTGTAGTACGCCTGGTGGGACGTGACCAGGACGTTCGGGAACGTGACGAGGCGGGCCAGGGTGTCGTCCTCGACGACGTCGAGCGACTTGTCGAGGAAGAACAGGCCCGCCTCCGCCTCGTAGACGTCGAGGCCGACGCCCGCGAAGCGGCCCTCGCGGAGCTCGGTGACCAGGGCCTTGGTGTCGATGAGGCCGCCGCGGCTGGAGTTGATCAGGATCGCGTCGTCCTTCATGGCGCGCAGCGCGGCGGCGTCGACGATGTGCTCGGTGGCGGGCAGCAGTGGCACGTGCAGGCTGATGACGTCGGCCTCGGCGAACAGCTGCTCCTTGTCGACGTACTTCATGCCGAGGGCCGTGCAGTTCGGGTTCTCGGTGACGTCCCAGCCGAGCAGGTTCATGCCGAAGCCGTGCGCGATCCGGGTAAAGGCCTCGCCGATCTTGCCGGTGCCGAGCACGCCGACGGTGCGCCCGTGCATGTCCCGGCCCAGCAGCCCGTCGAGCCGGAAGTCGAAGTCGCGGGTGCGGGTGGAGGCGCGCACGATGCGCCGGTTGACGGCCATGGCCAGCGCCCAGGCGAACTCGGCGACCGAGTACGGCGAGTAGTACGAGACGCGGGCCACGGTCAGGCCGAGTCGCTCGGCGACGTCCAGGTCGATGTTGTTGAAGCCGGTGGAACGCTGGGCGATCAGTTGCGTGCCGCCGGCCGCGAGGGTCTGGAGCACGCGGTGGTTGAGGGTGGCGTTGACGCTCGTGGAGATGATCTCGTAGCCGGCCGCGATCGGGGCGGTGTCCTCGTTGAGGAAGACGTCGAGGCAGCGGACGTCGTGGTGACCCTCGAAGGCCTTCTCGATGAGGGGCTTTTCGTCCGATTGCACACCGAATGCGAGAATCTCCATGAGGGGAGTGTATGTATCGCCTTCCCGTACGGCACATGGAGCCGTGGAACGGTTGCGCACACGCGGCGGAGCCGCATATCGACACAGCCCCGCGCCCCCAAGATGGCTACCCGAAGAAGACGCCCACTTCCTTGTACAGGGCGGGGTCCACTGTCTTGAGGCGGGCTGTCGCCTCGGCGATCGGGACCCGCACGATGTCCGTCCCCCGCAGCGCCACCATCTTCCCGAAGTCCCCGTCCCGCACCGCCTCGATCGCGTGCAGCCCGAAGCGCGTGGCCAGCCACCGGTCGAACGCGGACGGGGTGCCGCCGCGCTGCACATGGCCGAGGACCGTCGTCCGCGCCTCCTTGCCCGTCCGCTTCTCGATCTGTTTCGCCAGCCACTCCCCCACGCCGGACAGGCGCACGTGCCCGAAGGAGTCCAGCGACTCGTCCTTCAGCACCATGTCGCCGTCGCGCGGCATCGCCCCCTCGGCGACGACCACGATCGGGGCGTACGAGGAGCGGAAGCGGGAGGTGACCCAGGAGCAGACCTGCTCGACGTCGAAGCGCTGCTCGGGGATGAGGATGACGTTGGCCCCGCCTGCCAGGCCCGAGTGCAGCGCGATCCAGCCCGCGTGCCGGCCCATGACCTCGACGACGAGGACCCGCATATGGGACTCGGCGGTGGTGTGCAGCCGGTCGATGGCCTCCGTGGCGATGCCGACGGCCGTGTTGAAACCGAAGGTGTAGTCCGTGCCGGAGAGGTCGTTGTCGATGGTCTTCGGTACGCCGACGACCTTGATGCCGTACTCGTCCGCGAGCCGGGCCGCGACGCCGAGGGTGTCCTCGCCGCCGATCACGATGAGGGCCCCGACCTCCTGCTTGGCGAGGTTCTCCTTGACGCGGCGGATGCCGTCCTCCGCCTGGAGGGGGTTGGTCCGCGAGGAGCCGAGCACGGTGCCGCCGCGGGGCAGGATGCCGCGCACCGCGGGGATGTCGAGAGGGACGGTGTCGTTCTCCAGGGGACCGCGCCAGCCGTCCCGGAACCCTACGAAGTCGTAGTCGTACTCCTGCACGCCCTTGCGCACGATGCCCCGGATGACAGCGTTCAGTCCGGGGCAGTCACCGCCTCCGGTCAGCACTCCGACCCTCATGGCGTAACTCCCTTGTCACGGCGAGTGGTTGGGAGCCACTGTCCCGCGCGGGGTCAGTCGTCGTCCAGACCTCGCTCGATCGCGTACCGGACGAGTTCCACGCGGTTGTGCAGCTGGAGTTTGCCGAGGGTGTTCTGCACGTGGTTCTGGACCGTACGGTGCGAGATGACCAGGCGTTCGGCGATCTGCTTGTAGCTCAGGCCCTTCGCGACGAGGCGCAGCACCTCGGTCTCCCGGTCCGTGAGCTGCGGGGCCGCGCCCGACTCGTCGGCGTCACCGGCCGGGGACGGGTCCGAGGCGAGCCGCCGGTACTCACCGAGGACGAGGCCCGCGAGGCCGGGCGTGAACACGGGGTCGCCGACGGCGGTGCGCCTCACCGCGTCGATCAGCTCGTCCGTGGAGGCCGACTTGAGCAGATAGCCGGTGGCACCGGACTTCACCGCCTCCAGTACGTCGGCGTGCTCACCGCTCGCGGACAGCACGAGGACGCGCAGGCGGGGGTCGGCGGCGACGAGTTCCTTGCAGACCTGGACGCCGGGCTTGGCCGGCAGGTTCAGGTCGAGGACGAGGACGTCGGGCCCCGCGGCCTGCGCGCGGCGCACCGCCTGCTCGCCGTCGCCCGCCGTGGCGACGACCTCGAAGCCGGCCGCGCCCAGGTCGCGGGCGACGGCGTCGCGCCACATCGGGTGGTCGTCGACCACCATGACCTTGATGGATCCGTTCGATTCGCTCATCTCTCCGGTCCTGCCTTCCCCCGTGGCCCGTACGGGCTCTTTCTCCACTACTTCTTCGATACGCGAACTACTTCTTCGGTACGCGCAGTTCGACCTCGGTGCCCTGGCCGGGAACCGAGATCAGCTCGGCGGTGCCGCCGATGTCGCGCAGCCGGCCGCGGATCGACAGGGCGACGCCGAGCCGGCCCTCGCCCTCGGCCTGCGCGAGGCGGCCCTCCGGGATGCCGGGGCCGTCGTCCCGCACCGTCACGATCACCGCGTCCGGCTCGTCCTCGACGAGGATCCACGCGCTGGCCTCCGCGCCCGCGTGCAGCCGCACATTGTCCAGGGCGGCACTGACGGCGGCGGCCAGTTCGCGAGCCGCGGCGGGCCGCATCGGCACCGGGGCGCCCGGCTCCGAGAAAGTGATGCGTCCACCGGCGTGCCCGGCAAGGAGGGGGCGCAGATCGCGCGGGCCCGCGCCCTCGTCCTCCGCCGGTTCCGCCGGCTCCACCACCGTGCGTACGACGGCGCCGTCCTCCGCGTCCTCGGACGCACGGGACGCGGGTACGAGGCCCCCGGCGACCAGCGTGCGCAGCGCGACCTCCTGCTCGCCCGCCATCCGGCCGAGCTCCGCCGCCTCCCCGCCGAGGGCGGTGCCGCGGCGCTGCACCATCGCGAGGACCTGGAGCACGCTGTCGTGGATGTCGCGGGCGAGGCGCTCCCGCTCGCGCGTCGCCGCCTCGATCTCCAGGGCGCGGGCGAGGGTGCGCTCGGAGGCGCGGGCCACCTCCACGACGTAGCCGATCGCGATGGAGGCGATGCAGACCAGAAGGACGCTGTGGACGAGGCCGCGGGTGATGTCGCCGCGCTGCAGCACATTGGCGACCCCGACGAGCAGGGACGCCCCGGCCGCCCACCGCCAGCCGCCCTTGAGCGCGAAGGCGAGGACCGCGCCGGCCGTCCAGATCGACGGCAGCGTGGAGCCTCCGGTGACGGCCCGCTCGTGCCCGGCGACCGGCGAGAGCAGGATGCCGGCGACGGCGATCGTCAGGTCGGCGGTGAGGAACCGCTTGGTGCAGCGTCCGGCGCCCGACACCTGCGGCAGCGTCGCCAGCGTCCACACCGCGAGGACCGCGAAGTAGCCGGCGCCGACCCACGGGCGCTCGTACACCTCGTACGAGGAGGCGAACAGCCCGATCGCGTACACGAGGGTCAGCAGGCGGTACCCGGTGAGAGCGCGCCACAGCGGCTGCTCGACCGACATCCGCACGACCCGCTCGCGCCCGACCGTGTTCCCCATGTCCCCTGTCCCCACCCTTTGGCACTTCCGGGTACTGCCGGCTCCCGCACCCTCCGTGGGAACGACGCGGCTAGGAGCCGCCCCGTTCCTTCTCCAACGCCTTCTTCGCCGCTTCCTTCTCGGCCTTGGCCGCCTTCTCCGCGTCCGCGATCTGCCGCTTGGCGGCTGTCGCGTACATGTCGACGTACTCCTGGCCGGAAAGCTTCATGATCTCGTACATGACCTCGTCGGTGACAGCCCTCAGGACGAAGCGGTCGCTCTCCATGCCGTGATAGCGGCTGAAGTCGAGGGGCTTGCCGATGCGGATGCCCGGGCGCATCAGCTTGGGCATCACCTTGCCGGGAGGCTGGATCTTCTCCGTGTCGATCATGGCGACGGGGATGACGGGGGCGCCGGTGGAGAGCGCCACGCGCGCGAGGCCGCCCGGCTTGCCCCTGTAGAGGCGGCCGTCGGGGGAACGCGTCCCCTCCGGGTAGATGCCGAACAGCTCGCCGCGCTCCAGGACCTCGATGCCGCTCTTGATGGCGGCCTCGCCCGCGCCCCGCGAACCGGAGCGGTCCACGGGCAGCTGGCCGACGCCCTTGAAGAAGGCGGCCGTCATCTTCCCCTTGACCCCGGGGGTGGTGAAGTACTCGGCCTTCGCGATGAAGGTGACCTTGCGGTCGAGGACGGCGGGGAGGAAGAACGAGTCGGAGAACGAGAGGTGATTGCTGGCGAGAATCGCGGGGCCCTCGGCGGGGATGTTCTCGAGGCCCTCCACCCACGGCCGGAAACCGAGCTTCAGCGGCCCTCCGATGGCCACCTTCATTGCGCCGTAGATCAACCCACTGCCTTCCCTCGTGCCCGGACCTCGTACCGGGACCAGTCCGAGGCTTTGACCTTAACCCGCGGGGCCGCCCTGGGGCCCGACGACCCTGGCCGACGGGCCGCCCTGGGGCCCGACGACCCTGGTCGGTGTCAGTCCGGTCGCGTACCGTGAGGTCCACGTCCTGAAGCCCCCGCCGTTTCTGATGAACAGGAGACCGAAGGTGCCGGTCCTTCCTGGAGCCGAGCCGTACCGCCACGACGGTGGCGAGGTCGGCGTCCTCCTCTGTCACGGATTCACCGGATCGCCCCAGTCGCTGCGGCCCTGGGCCGAGTACCTGGCCGCGCGCGGTCTGACCGTCTCGCTCCCGCTGCTGCCGGGCCACGGCACGCGCTGGGAGGACCTGTCCGTCACCGCCTGGCAGGACTGGTACGCGGAGGTGGACCGCGCCCTGCGCGAGCTCACCGACCGCTGTTCCCACGTCTTCGTGTGCGGTCTGTCGATGGGCGGCGCGCTCGCCCTGCGCCTCGCGGCCAAGCACGGGGACCGGATCGCGGGCCTCGTCCTGGTGAACCCGGGCAACAAGGTGCACGGCCTGTCCGCGTACGCGCTCCCGGTCGCCCGGCACTTCGTGCGCACGGTCAAGGGCATCACCAGCGACATCGCCAAGGAGGGCGTGGACGAGGTCGGCTACCCCCGGGTCCCGCTGCACGCGGCGCACCAGCTGCGCATCTTCTTCCGGACCGTGGACCGTGAGCTGCCGCAGGTGACGCAGCCCCTGGTGGTGCTGCACAGCGTGAACGACCATGTGGTGCCGCCCGCCGACTCGGCGCGGGTGCTCGGCCGCGTCTCGTCCACGGACGTCACGGAGATCCTGCTGGAACAGAGCTACCACGTGGCGACGTTGGACCATGACGCGGACCGGATCTTCGCGGAGAGCTACGCGTTCTTCGACCGGCTCGCCCCCGAAGTCGGCAAGATCCCCAGCGAGGGCGTGGAAGGGACGAGCACCGGTGACTGAGCAGGAGCGGGGCGGGTCCGAGCGGCCGGACAGCTCGGAGCCGCACGGCCAGGAGGAGACCGGCGGGCAGTCCCGCGATCCCCTCCTGCCGAGCGACGAGGACGCGGCGTGGGCGGCGATCGTCGCGGGTTACGGGGAGGAGCCGCCGGACCCGCCGGGCGCCAAGCCGTTCAAGTCGGTGGAGGACCTGGCGCTGCTCGAACCGGAGACCAACGACGCGCCGGAGCCGTCCGGCACGGACCGGAGCGCCGCGAAGAAGGACGAGCCGGACGAGGACCAGGGAAAGCAGCGCCCCCTCGGCTCCTCGGTCTCCTTCGCGCCGGGCATCGCCGCCACTCCCGGCCCGCGCGACCACACGGCGCCCGAGCCCTCGGACGACGACTTCGACGCCGCCGACGAGGGCCACTTCGTCCCGCCCGAGCCGCCCCCGCTGCCGGAGGGGGACGTCACGGCCAGGTTCGCCTGGATCGCGGTGGTCGGCGGCCCGATCCTGCTGCTCCTCGCGGTGCTGCTGGGCTGGGACATGACGTGGTGGCTGGCGACGCTGTGCATCGGCGGCTTCCTCGGTGGCTTCGGCACACTCGTCGCCCGGATGTCCCCGGGCGACGACGAGGACGGCGACGATCCGGGGCGCGGCGCGGTCGTCTGAGGCTACGAGGCAGGCACCCTGAGGGCGGCCAGGACCGGGAGATGGTCCGTGGCCGCCCTCAGTTCGTCCGCGTCGAGGAAGTCGGGGACGCCGCAGCCGAGCACCTCGATGCCCTTGGTGGCGAGGATCGCGTCGATACGTTGATGGGGATCGGCCGGGGTCGAGGTGTACTCGCCGCCCCAGGGGCTGGTGGCCCAGGCGTCGTTGAGGGTGCGCGCGAGGCGGCGGAAGGTGCGTCCGCCGGGCCGTTCGTTGAGGTCCCCGCCCACGACGGCGTGCTCCACCCCCATGGCGGCGATCCGGTCGAGGAGCATCCCGCCCTGCGCGTACCGCTCGTCCTTCTGCAGGCTCAGATGGCAGCTCACGACACCGAGCCGCGCGCCCCCGAACCGTACGACCGCGGTCGCGAAGCCGCGCCGGTGCAGCCCCGGCGTGAGCGGCAGCAGCACGTCCTCGGTGCGCTCGACGGTGGCCCGCAGCGAGCAGAGCAGCGCGGGGCCCGCGGCGCTGCCGCCCCCGGAGAGGATCACCAGGTCGGCCGCGCGGGCGAGCCGGGCGAGGTGCTTGCGCCAGCGGAAGAACCGGGGCGCCTCCTGGATCAGTACGAGGTCCGGGGCGCAGGCCTTCATCACGCGGGCGAGGGCGACGGGGCTGTCGCGCATCGAGCGGATGTTGTAGCTGAGGACGCGAATGACGGCCGAACCGTCCGCTTCCGTACGGGACTTGGGAAGTTCGGTGCGTTCTTCGGGGAGCGAGCCGGAGTCCATGAAGATCAAGATACGCCGGTGCCCGCCGCCCCCACGGGGAACGACGGGCACCAGGTGCGTATGTACGTACGTCACATGACGGGGTCGGGCTCCCGCGCCAGGTCGGCGGCGCCGACCATGCCCGCCTTGTTGCCCAGCTCGGCCGCGATCACGTCGGCCACGGGCCGCCAGTTGCCGCCGACCAGCCACCGCTTGTACGACTTGCGGATCGGGTCGAGGACCAGCTCGCCCTCGTCCGAGAGGCCACCGCCGACGATGAACGCCGACGGGTCGAACAGCGAGGCGAGGTCGGCCAGGCCCGCGCCGGCCCAGCGGGCCAGCTCGCGGTACGAGTCGACGGCCACCGGGTCGCCCTCGCGGGCGGCCGAGGAGATGTGCTTGCCCTCGATGCCCTCGGGGCTGCCGTCGCCGAGCGAGAGCAGGTACGAGGCGTTCTCCGGCGTCGCGTTCGCCCGCTGCTTCGCGTAGCGGACGAGCGCGCGGCCCGAGGCGTACTGCTCCCAGCAGCCCTGCGAGCCGCAGCCGCACAACAGGCCGTCCGGCACCATGCGGATGTGGCCGAACTCGGCGGCCACACCGAAGTGGCCGCGGCGCAGCTTGTTGCCGATGATGACGCCGCCGCCGAGGCCGGTGCCGAGGGTGATGCAGATGACGTTGCGGTGGCCCTTGCCCGCGCCGAACTTGTACTCGCCCCAGGCGGCCGCGTTCGCGTCGTTCTCGACGACCACGGGCAGCTTGACGCGCGCCTCGACCTTCTCCTTCAGCGGTTCCTGGCGCCAGTCGATGTTCGGCGCGAAGTACACGGTGGAGCGCTGACGGTTGACGTAGCCGGCCGCACCGATGCCCACGCCCACGATCTCGTGCCCGGCCCTGGCACCTTCCACGGCCGAGGCGATCGCGTCGACGATCCCGTCAGGCGTGGAAGGCGTCGGCACCTTGAACGTGGAGAGGATGTTGCCCTCCTCGTCGACCACGCCGGCCGCAATCTTCGTGCCGCCGATATCGACGCCGATGGTGAGTCCCATGAATCCCTCAGTTCGGTCGAGCCCCGCTAGGGCCCACCCTAACCGAGCAGGGGCCCGGTCCCCGGCTCAGTCCAGGTCGATGTGCTCTCCACCGGGGCCGTCGTCCTTGGGGTCCTCGGTGTCCTCGGCGGCCTTCGGCGGGGCGGGCTCCTGGGTGCGCTGGGTCCAGCGGCGCTCCTGGCCCTCGACCGCGGAGCGGTAGGCGGCGAGCAGCTCGTTGCCCGCGGCGGCCAGGTGGTCGAACACGTCGGCGTTGCGGTCGATGACCGGCTCGATGACGGAGCGGGCCTGCCGTACGGCCTGCTTGGCGACCTGCTCGGCGGTGCCCTGGGCGACCGCGCCGAGGAACGGGGCCTGCACGGACGAGAGCTTGTCGGTGACGGCGTCGACGAGCTTCTTCAGCTCCTCGGCCGCGGACCCGGGCGGCGGCCCGTACTCGGCCCTGCGGCGGGCCCGCTCCTCCTCGAGATCCTCGGCGCACGCCTTCTCCCAGGCGTCGGCGTCGACCTGCTGGGCGGGGTGCTCGGTGGCGTCGCTCATGACGGCTGACTCCTGCGGAGAGCTGGACCGGTTACCCCTTCGACGTTACCCGAACGGGTGCGCCGCCTTCACCGGGTCTGCGGCCACAGATCCGGGTCGGGGGCGAAGCGGACCCGCAGCTCGCCGTCGACGAGTCCCGCGCCGGCCACGGTGCAGCGGCGGGGCGCGGAGGGCAGCGGGACGATACGCCGGAACGGGCCCGCGCCGACGACCAGTTCGTCGCCGCGCCGCATCAGGCTCAGCTCCTCGCGGACGGCGCCGGGCAGCGGTATCCGCCACACCAGGACGCCGTCCTCACCGAGCCGGTCCTCCACGGGCCAGGGGGTACGGGGACCGGGCAGGGTCGCGGGCACCGGTACGTCCAGGTCCCCGGGGCGCGGGTCGCGGCCCAGGTGCGGCAGCTCGTGCGCGCCGGGCCACTCGGCGACGACCTTGCGCTGGCGGGCGGCGGCGTCGGCGAGCCACGGGTCGGTGGAGCCGTCGGGGAGCACGCGGTTGGCGACGACCGTCTCGACGTCGAGCCCGTGCAGGGCAAGGCCGGTGCGGGTGGTGCGCAGGGTCTCGGCGGCGGCCCGGGTGGGCTCCGCGACGAGTCGTACGCGGGTGGAGGCGGCCTCGATCACGGCCTGCGCGGCGGCGAGTTCGGCGTCCCAGCGGGCGGCGGACTCGTACAGCCACTGGGCGGGCATCGGCACCCCGGCGAGCCGGCCGAGCACGGGGCGCAGGGCACGCGCGGCCTGCCGCTCCGCGGGGAGCAGGCGGCGCAGATAGCGGCGGAGCTGCTCGGGCAGGGCGAGCGTGTCGATGGCACGGGGCGCGGGCGGCAGATCGACGACGAGCAGGTCGTACGGGCCTTCGGCGCTGTCCCGCAGGGCGCGCAGCAGCGCGAGCTCCTCGCTGCCGGGAAGCGGTGTGATCTCGTCCGCGTCGAGCCGGGCGGCGCCGAGGAGTTCGAGGCCGGAGGCGGCGCGGTCCTGGAGGGCGAGGAGGTCGCGGCGGAAGTCGTCGGCCGGGGTGAGCCGGACGACGTCGACGCCGTCGAGCCCGGCGACCGGGTCCGCGGTGATCAACCTCGTACGCAACCCTTCGCCGGCGGCCTTCTGGGCGGTGGCGGCGGCGACCGTGGTGCGGCCGGCGCCGCCGGGGCCGGTGACGAGGAGGGTGCGCATGGAGTGTGAGGCTACCTGTGGTTCCGGCCACCGTTGTCTGCGCCCGGCACCGGGGGCGAGGTCTCGGGGCTCTGCCCCGGACCCCGCGCCTCAATCGCCGGCGGGGCTCGAAATCACTCGCCCGACTCGACCCGCTTCTTCAGGCCCGCCAGCGCGCGGTCGATGATGACCTTCTCCGCCTTGCGCTTGATCATGCCGAGCATGGGGATCTTCACGTCGACCGTGAGGGAGTACGTGACCTCGGTCCCCTCGCCCGCCGGCTTCAGCACGTACGAGCCGTCGAGGGAACGCAGCATCTGGGACTTCACGAGGGTCCAGGAGACCTCGTTCGCACCGGCCCAGGTGTACTTGAGCGTCTGGTCGTCCTTGATCGCCCCGGCGTCCATGACGAGCCGGACCTGCTCCGCGCGGCCGGCCCCGTCCTCGGCGATGACCTCCGCCTCCTTCACCTCACCCGTCCAGTCCGGGTAGCGGGCGAAGTCGGCGATCACCCCCATGACATCGGCAGGGGCCGCCTCGATCGTGATGCTCGAGCTGGTGTGTTCCGCCATCGCCGTGGCTCCTCCGGATACGGTCATGGGTGCGCCGTGCCTGCCTGCGTGTGTGTCCCGTGAAGGCTATCGCGCGCATGCGCCGTCGCTGTCACCACTCCAGTGCCCAGGGCCTGCCCGACCCCGCGAAGTGGCCGACATTCACGCATTCCGTGGACCCGATCCGCATCCGGCGCGCGAGCGGCTGGTGGACGTGGCCGAAGAGCGAGTACCGCGGCCGGGTCCGGCGAATCGCCTCGAGGAGGGCGCGGCTGCCGCGCTCGAACCGCCGCGCCACGGTGTCGTAGACGAGGTCGGGGACCTCCGGCGGGATGTGCGTGCACAGCACGTCGACCTCGCCCACGGCCTCGATCTTCGCGGCGTACTCCTCGTCGTCGATCTCGTACGGCGTGCGCATCGGCGTGCGGAGCCCGCCCCCGACGAAGCCGAAGACCCAGCCGCCGATCTCGACGCGCTCCCCGTCGAGCACGGTCGTGCCGGGGGCGGCGTACTCACTCCAGAGTTTCGGCATATCGACATTGCCGTAGGTCGCATACGTCGGTGTGGGGAACGCCGCGAACATCTCCGCGTACTGCTTGCGCACCGCTTTTTCGATGGCCGGCACACGGTCTATGCCCGCCCAGAGCTCCGCCCCGAAGGCGCGCGCCTCCTCGAAGCGACGGGCGGTGCGCAGTTCAACGATGCGGTCCGCGTTCTCGACTCCGAACAATTCGGGGAAAATGCCGCGCGCATGATTTGCGTAATCAAGGAACAACACCAGGTCACCAAGGCAGATGACGGCATCGGCGCCGTCTCCCGCTCGTGCGAGGTCGGTGGAGTTTCCGTGCACATCGCTGACCACATGTACGCGCATGCCGATCACCCTAGGACGATGGGTCCCGGAATGGGTAGAGGCCGCCGGACCTGCGGTTACTTCCGAGTCGCTCGACTCCTGGACTAGGGTGCGAGAACAGTCGCGGCGGCGTGTGACGCAGCGAACATCTGGTCCGACCCCCCTATCGAAGAAGCAGTACCGATGGGTAACGTCCGGGCAGTCCAGTCGTGTTCAGTTCAAACAATGAACGCCGCCGAGTTGGGGCGGACAATTCATTGATGCACTGTGCACCTGCCCGATCTTGGACCGCACCGACGCATCACAGAAGAGTGGCGCCGGCGCCCTACGAGGAGCAGCAGTCTTGCGCGAGTTCAGCCTTCCCGCTTTGTACGAGGTCCCCGCGGACGGCAATCTGACCGACATCGTTCGCAGAAACGCCGCGCAGCACCCGGACGTCGCTGTGATCGGCCGCAAGGTCAACGGCACGTGGCAGGACGTCACGGCCGTCCAGTTCCTCGCCGAGGTGCGCGCGGCCGCCAAGGGTCTGATCGCTTCCGGCGTGCAGGCCGGTGACCGCATCGGGCTCATGTCGCGCACGCGCTACGAGTGGACACTGCTCGACTTCGCGATCTGGAGCGCGGGCGCGATCACCGTCCCGGTCTACGAGACCAGCTCGCCCGAGCAGATCCAGTGGATCCTCGGCGACTCGGGCGCGGTCGGCATCCTCGTCGAGCTGGACGCGCACGCCGCGGCCGTCGCCTCCGTGCGCGACCGGCTGCCCGAGCTGCAGCACGTCTGGCAGATCGAGGGCGGGGGCATCGACGAGCTGTACCGCGTCGGCGCCGAGCTCTCCGACGGGATGGTCGACGACCGCAGCGCCATCGCGAAGGCCGACGACCCGGCGACCATCGTCTACACGTCGGGCACCACCGGCCGCCCCAAGGGCTGTGTCCTCACGCACCGCAGCTTCTTCGCGGAGTGCGGCAACATCGTGGCGCGCCTCGGCCCGCTTTTCCGTACGGGCGAGTGCTCCGTGCTGCTCTTCCTGCCGGTGGCGCACGTCTTCGGCCGCCTGGTCGAGGTCGCCTCGCTGATGGCCCCGATCAAGCTGGGCCACGCCCCCGACATCAAGCACCTCACCGATGAACTGGCCGCGTTCAGGCCTACGTTGATCCTGGGCGTGCCGCGCGTCTTCGAGAAGGTCTACAACTCGGCGCGGGCCAAGGCGCAGGCCGACGGCAAGGGCAAGATCTTCGACAAGGCCGCCGACACGGCGATCGAGTACAGCCGCGCGCTCGACACCCCGAGCGGCCCTTCGCTGGCTCTGAAGCTCAAGTACAAGACGTTCGACAAGCTCGTCTACGGGAAGCTGCGCGCGGTCCTCGGCGGGCGCGGCGAGTACGCGATCTCGGGCGGCGCGCCGCTCGGCGAGCGGCTCGGCCACTTCTTCCGCGGCATCGGCTTCACGGTCCTGGAGGGCTACGGCCTCACCGAGTCCTGCGCGGCCACGGCGTTCAACCCGTGGGACCGCCAGAAGATCGGCACGGTCGGCCAGCCGCTGCCCGGCTCGGTCGTCCGCATCGCCGACGACGGCGAGGTGCTGCTGCACGGCGAGCACCTCTTCACCGGCTACTGGAACAACCAGGGCGCGACCGAGGAGGCGCTGGCCGACGGCTGGTTCCACACGGGCGACATCGGCACCCTCGACGAGGACGGCTACCTCCGCATCACCGGCCGCAAGAAGGAGATCATCGTCACGGCGGGCGGCAAGAACGTCGCCCCGGCGGTGATCGAGGACCGCATCCGCGCGCACGCGCTCGTCGCCGAGTGCATGGTCGTCGGCGACGGCCGCCCGTTCGTCGGCGCGCTCGTCACCATCGACGAGGAGTTCCTCGACAAGTGGGCCGCGGACCACGACAAGCCGGCCGGGTCCACGGTGGCCTCGCTGCAGCACGACCCCGACCTCCTTGCCACGGTCCAGGCGGCCGTTGACGACGGCAACGCGGCGGTGTCAAAGGCGGAGTCGGTCCGCAAGTTCCGCATCCTCGGCGCCCAGTTCACCGAGGACTCGGGCCACCTGACGCCTTCGCTGAAACTGAAGCGGAATGTCGTGGCGAAGGATTACGCGGACGAGATCGAGGCGATTTACCGCGCGTAGCGGTACCGGGTGGCATCCGCCGGGCGCGTTCCTTGTGCGTTGCGGCGGATGTTGCCCACGCCTCGGGGCTCCGCCCCGGGCCCCGCGCCTCAATCGCCGGCGGGGCTTGATTTGCGCACGCACGCGCACCCCGCCGGCGGGGCTTGATTTGCGGACCCGCTACAGCAAGCCCCGCAGCCGCTCCGCCAGCAGGTCCCAGCGCCACTTCTCTTCCACCCACTCACGGCCCCGCTCGCCCATCCGGCGGCGCAGTTCCGGGTCCTGGAGAAGCGTGATGATGCGGTCCGCCGACTCGGATTCCGAGCCGCCGCGGACGACCCAGCCCGTCTCACCGTCGAGGACCGCGTCCGGCGCGCCGCCGGAGTCGCCCGACACCACGGGCAGCCCGGTCGCGGAGGCCTCCAGGTAGACGATGCCGAGGCCCTCGACGTCCAGCCCGCCGCGCCGCGTACGGCACGGCATCGCGAACACGTCCCCCGCCCCGTAGTGCGCGGGCAACTCCTCCCACGGCACGGAACCCGTAAAGCGCACGGAGTCCGCGACCCCGGTCTCGGCGGCCAGCTTGCGCAGGTCCTTCTCGTACGGCCCACCGCCCACGATCAGCAGCACCGCGTCCGGCACGGCCGCAAGGATCTTCGGCATGGCGAGGATCAAGGTGTCCTGGCCCTTGCGGGGGACCAGACGCGAGACGCACACCACCACCGGGCGGTCCGTCAGGCCCAGCCGGGCCCGGACCACGTCCCCACCCGAACCCGGGTGGAACGTCTTCTCGTCGACCCCCGGCGGGAGCTGCTCCATCCGCCCCGCCGCCGCGGGCGTGAGCGCCGCCGCGATGCGCGAGCGCGTGTACTCACCGAGATACGTGATCGTGTCCGTGCCCTCGCCGATCCGACGCAACAGCTGCCGGGACGCGGGGAGTTGGGCCCAGCCCGCCTCGTGCCCGTGCGTCGTCGCGACGATGCGTGTGGCTCCCGCCCTGCGCAGCGCCGGCGCCATCAGACCGAGCGGCGCCGCCGCCCCGAACCACACCGACGTACAGCCGTGCGCCCGCAGCAGTCCCGCCGCGCGCTTGGTCACCCGCGGCGTCGGCAGCAGCATCGTCGTGTTGTCGCGCACCACGGTGAACGGCTGCTCGGCGTCGAAGGCCGCCGTGGCCTCGATGCCCTCACGGCTGCGCTTCCACGTCGAGGCGTAGACGACGAGCCGCTCCGGATCCAGGCGCAGCGCCATGTTGTGCAGGAACGCCTGGATCCCACCGGGGCGCGGCGGGAAGTCGTTGGTCACGAGCAGAGTCTTCGGTGTCTGGCGCATCACCGCCGACAGTACCGAACGCGCCCGGCGCCGGCCGCCGCGCCGCGGGGGTCCATGGCCAGGCCACAGGGCTTCCCGGCATCATGTCTCGAATGAAGACGCGAACGCCCGCCGGGCTCCTGGTCACCTGGGTACTGACCCGCGCGCTGCTTCTGCTGTGCGTCTTCAAGGTGATCGTGGTTCCGGGTCCCGACGTCACCAGCGACGTCCACGTGATCTACCAGGGCTGGTTCGACGTGCTGCGCACCGGAACGTTCCCTCTGGACGACGTCACGTGGCAGTACCCGCCGGCCGCCGCCATGGCGATCCTCTCCCCCGCGCTGCTGCCCTTCCTGGAGTACGCCTCCGCCTTCTTCCTGCTCGCGTTCCTGGCGGACGCCGTCGTCCTGCTGATGCTCCTCTACGTCTCCGAACGGCGGGGCGGCTCGCGGCGCGGCACCTGGGTGTGGGTCATCGGGCTGCCGCTGCTCGGACAGACCGTCTACGCGCGCTACGACGTGATGGTGACGGCCGTCGCGATCGCGGCGCTGCTCGCGGCGGCCCGGCATCCCCGGGCCGCGGGCGTCTTCGCGGCGATCGGCGCGATGATCAAGGTGTGGCCGGCGTTGCTGCTGCTCGGCACGCGGCGCGGCCGGGCCACCCGGCAGACGTGGGGCACGGCGGTCCTGACGGCGGCCGGGCTGCTCGTCGCGTTCACGGTCGCGATGCCGGGCGCGCTCGCCTTCCTCACGTTCCAGAAGGACCGCGGCACGGAGGTGGAGTCCCTCGGCTCACTCGTCTTCCACGTGGCGCGCCAGTTCGGCTGGAACGGCACGGTGCAGCTGAACTACGGCTCGGTGGAGTTCCTCGGGCCGTACGTGGACGTGGTGAGCACGCTGGCGCAGGTGCTCACGGCGCTCGCGTTCGGCTGGCTGCTGCTGTGGCGGTTCAAGGCGCGCGCCTGGCAGCCCGCGACGCTCGCCGACGCGGGCCTGACGGCGGTGCTGCTGTTCACGACGACGAGCCGCGTGATCAGCCCGCAGTACATGGTGTGGCTGGTGGGCGTCGCCGCCGTCTGTCTCCTCTTCCGGGACAGCCGGATGACGCTGCCGGTGTGGCTGGTGCTCGCGGCGACCTTCGTGACGTTCCTGGAGTTCCCGCTCTACTTCGGCAACGTGGTGGCCAGCGACCCGATCGGCGTCACGCTCCTCTTCGTACGCAACGGCCTGCTGGTCGTGGCCTCCCTCAGCGCCTGCCGCCGGCTGTGGCGCGCCACGGTGACCGAACCCCGGCGCGCCGAACACGCCGCCGGGCCGCCCACCCCGACCTCACGCGACAACGCGGTGCCGACGCCCTAGCGCCGCCCCAGGCCTCAGCCCAGCTCGGACCGGACGTACTCCCGCCACTGCGCGACGAACTCCTGCTCGTCGATGCCGAGGGCCTGCCGCAGCGCGCCGTCGACGGCCCCTTCCCGCTGCTTGTGGCCGCCGACCGCCTTGTAGAAGGCGTTGAGCTTCGCCTCGCCCCAGCGGTCCGCGATCATCCGGCAGGCCAGCCAGCCGCTCTCGTACGCGCGGGCGAGCTTGGCGGAGTCGCCGGAGAAGCCAAAGTCCTCGTCGTCGGGGAGTTGCGCGGGCGCCGCGCCCTGCTGGACCGCGCGGCGCAGTTCGGGCGCGGCCTGGCCCGGTGTGCGGTCGCTCTCGCGGTAGCCCGCCCAGTCCGCGTACCCCTCGGAGAGCCACAGCGGGGTCGCGGCGGACGTCGCACGGCGGGTGGCGACGTGGGCGGTCTCGTGGGTGAGGACGACCTGCTTGCCGACCTCGCCGAGCACGCCGTACGCCTCGGGGTTGAGGATCACCCGGTCCGCGGGCGCCGTGCTGGGGCCGCCCGCCTCGCCCGTCGTGACGGCCGCGATCCCCTGGTAGCCGGCGGCGGGCGAGCCCAGCAGCTCGCCCATCTCGTCGAGGGACTCGGGCACCAGAACGACGACCCGGCGCGCCCAGTCGCCGCCCCAGGCCCGCTGCACCGAGGGCACCGCCTCGTCGGCGAGCTTCGCGTACGAGCGCAGTTCGGAGCGCGGTTTGCCGACCCCGAGCACCAGGCTGTGCGCGCCCTTCACCGCGGCCACCTGCCCCTGCTCCCACAGCTGCTCGCCCGCCTTCTTCCCGGGCCGGTCCCCTGTGACGTACCAGCCGTCGTCGCCGTGGCCGAGCGTCAGCCTGCGCTCGGCGACGACGGGCGCCTTGTCGTAGCCGTCGATGCGGTAGCGCAGTTCGGCGGTGGCGGTGGCGCGGGACCCGGAGCGCTCCAGGTGGGTGAGCTTGTACTGCCAGGAGTCGAGCGGGACTTCGGAGAGGTCGTCGAGCAGTCCGGGCTCCGCGCTGCCCGTCGACCGGTACGCGGGCCCGTCCCGGGTGACGACGGCGTGCGCCCGCTGGTCGAGCACCCGCTGCACGGCGGACGCGTCCGCGCCCTTCGGCCTCTCGTCCTTGCCGCACCCGGAGAGCGCGGAAAGCCCGACGAGCAGGGCGCCCAGTGCCACCGCACTCCCCGCCCTGCCCACCGCACGCCCTCGACCAGCCATCTTGTCGATCGTACGGCTAGGGTCCTTCTGACGGATCAGGCTGGACGCGGGAGGCCGTGAATGTTCGGCTCCGGCGAGCGGGGTAATGGGGCCTCCCCTGCTCGAGCGAAGCCGAGAGCTTGGGGAAGCGTGCAGCTGCAAGGCGGAGGAGGGCGACAACGCCGCAGATGTGCGTGCCAGGGCCCGCGACTCCAGCAGGATCCGTCAGAAGGGCCCTAAGTCCCGCGGGAGGCGTCAGACGCGGGTCACGGACGAGACGGGCATCATGCCGACCGGGTCGTAGCGCACCGGGGCGCCCGGGTGCGGCGCGTGGATCACCTGGCCGTTGCCCGCGTAGATGCCGATGTGGTGGGCGTCGGAGCCGTACGCCACGAGGTCGCCGGGCTGTGCCTGGGAGACGGGGACCTGGCGGCCCGCGTACCGCTGCGCCTGCGAGGTGCGCGGCAGGCCGACGCCCGCCTGCCCGTACGACCACTGCGTCAGGCCCGAGCAGTCGAACTGTGAGGGCCCTGTCGCGCCCCAGACGTACGGTTTGCCGAGCGCCGATTTGGCGGCGGCGAGCGCGGCGGCCGCGCGGGCGGAGGAGGCGGGCCCCGCACCGGCCAGATCGGGGCGGGCGCCGCCGCGCGAGGCCCGGTCGTACGCGGCCCGCTCCCCGCTCGGCATCGCGTTGAGCAGCTGCCGCGCCTTGGCCAGCTTCTTCTCCACGGTCCGCTTGTGCTGCCGGACGGCCTTGCGGGCGGCCTCGAGCTCGGCGAGCTCGGACCGCGCCTCGGCCCTGCGCTGGTCCAGATCGCGCTGGGCGCCCCGCAGTTCGACCAGTTCGCCCGCGTGCCGCGCGCCGATCCGGTCGAGCGTGCCCGCCTTGTCGAGGTAGCCGTCCGGGTCGGAGGAGAGCATCAGGGCGAGCGAGGGGTCCATGCCGCCGGACCGGTACTGGGCGCCGGCCACCAGACCGAGCGCGCGCCGCATCGCGTTGATCCGCTCCTGCCCGCGGGCCACCTGGTCCTGGGTGTCGGCGAGTTCCTTGCGGAGCCTGTCCGTCCGCTCGTCGGCCCGGTTGAACGCCTCGGTGGCCTTCTCGGCCTGCTCGTACAGGCGGTCCACGGCGGCCTTGCCCGCGGGCCTGTCCTGCGGCGCCGCGCCCGCGGGGGCCGCGCCGAGGGCCGCCGCCGCGGAGGCCGCGGCCACGCCCAGAACGGTCGCGCGCGTACTCCGGTCGAGGCCCGAGTGCCGAGAGTGCGAGATACGGCGATGAGAACCCACGGGTTGCCGCTCCCCCTTCCGCTGACGGACCCCCGTGATCGGGGGAATGCGCGCCGACAGTAGTCGGGCGACTACCGCCTGACCAAAGACCGTTCAGGGGGCACGCAGCGCGGCGCCCCGCCTCTGACGCAGGTCATGGGCGGGGCGCGGGGGTCAGTGCGGGTCCGTGGAATTCGCCCGAACGGGCGCGTTTCCAGGGCATGTTGGGAAGCGGAAGCGGGACCGCTCAAAGGGCCCGCTGCGGCAGCAACGAGTCAGATGCGGCGGGCGGTCTGGTAGGGGCCGACCGTGTCCATCGACTCGTAGCGCACGCTGGCACCGGGGTGCGGGGCGTGCAGCACCTGCCCGTTGCCCGCGTACAGGCCCACGTGCTCGGTGTTGTTGAAGAAGACCAGGTCACCGGGCTTGAGCTGGCTCCTGGCCACCTCGGTGCCCTCACCGATCTGCGTGTACGTGGTCCGGGTTATGGAGACACCGGCCTGGTTGTACGCCCACTGGGTCAGGCCCGAGCAGTCGTAGGAGTTGGGGCCCGAGCCGCCGGAGACGTACGGCTTGCCGATCTGGGTGGCGGCCGCGGACAGGGCGGCGGAGGCGCGGCCCGAGGCGGGCAGCGCGTTGCCGAGGTCGACGCGGCTGGCGGAGTCGCGGCTGGCGCGCTCCTGCTCGGCGGCCATCTTGGCCCGCTGCTCGGCGGACAGCGTGTTGAGCAGCTTGCGGGCCTCCGCGAGCTTGCTCTGGACCTGATCCTTCTTCTTGCCGAGCTCGGCGCGCGTGTCGGCGAGGTCCTTGAGCTTCTGGGAGGCCTCGGCGCGCTCCTGGGCGAGCGTGCGCTGCTTCTCCTGGACCTTCTTGAGCGACTCGAGCTGCTGGGCGCTGAGCGAGTCCAGCGTCGAGGCCTTGTCGAGGTAGCTGTCCGGGTCGGACGAGAGGAAGAGCTGGACCGAGGGGTCGATGCCACCGGAGCGGTACTGCTGCCCCGCGAGCGTGCCGAGGCCGGAGCGCAGCTCGTTGAGGTCGTCCTGGCCGCGGGCGACCTTGTCCTGGAGATCGCCGATCTCCGACTCGAGCTTCTTCTGCTTCTCCTTGGCCCCGTTGTAGTGGTCGGTCGCCAGACCGGCCTCTTCGTAGAGCTTGTCGACCTTGGCCTTGACTTCGCTCTTGCTGGGCTTCGGTGCGGCGTTGGCGGCCTGAGAAGTAAGGGCCACGGCAGCGGCGGCGGTCGCGGTGAGCACGGTCACGCGGGTGCGGCTCGGCTGCTTGGGTCGACGGTGGGACGCCACGAAGGCGAGCTCCTTCTTCCTCCAGCCGCCTACCGATGCGCCGGCGGGCGGTGTCCCTCCACCGTCACCCCTTTTAGGTGATCACCCGAGCGGAGGTTCGAGCCGACCCTAGTGACCTCTTCGTGATCAGTTCAAATCCCTCAGAGAAAAAACTCCGTCACTCGCTGCATTCTTTGCACTCAACTCACATGCAGTGATGTCCGCTTGACGCTACGTTGCGTGAAGGTTTCGCCAATTCGGGCATTCGACACGGATGTTGCGCGTGTGACATAGGTAACTCGGGTTCCCTTTTGGGGGAACGTCAGCCGTGCGAGAGCCGTTTGAGGAGCACCACGGAGGCGACCGGTCGCGCCCCCGCCTTCGCGACGCCGTCCGCGACCTCCCGGTCGGTCGACACGACGATGACGGGGCGCCCCGACGGCTCGGCTCGCACGAGCTGGCGAATCAGCTCGTCCGCCGTGACCCCCGGCTTGGAGAACAGCACCCGCACCCCGCGCGGCGGCGCGAGCAGTACGGGCGCCGCGAGTTCGGCCCCGTCGAAGACACAGGTCACCTCGGCCCCGGTCTGCGCCGCGAGCTGCGAGAGCGAGCCGAGCAGCCGCAGCCGCTGCTTCTCCAGCGGCATCGTCGGATACCCGGTCTTCGTGACGTTGTAGCCGTCGACCACGAGGTGGGCCTGCGGCAGCGCCAGCAACTGGTCGAGGATCGCCGGGTCGTGCTCGTGCAGGGCGCGCGCCGCGATGTCCTTCGGCGTCATTCGACCGGGCTCCACGGCGTCCACGGAGTCGGCGGGCCGCGAGGACACCGGCGGCAGCGCGAGCTCCCTGCGCAGCCCCTGGGCCGCGTCCAGGACCGTGTCGAGCAGCAGCCGTACCCGCATGTCCTCGATGCTGCGGCCCTCGCGGGCCGCCCTGCGGGAGGACTCGAGGGCCGACTCCGCCTCGCCGAGCCGCGATTTGAGCCGGCGCGTCTCGCTCTCCGCGGCGGACACCTGGGCCTGCCCCTCGGCGCGCACCGCGTCGGTCTCGGCCTTCGCCTTGCGCACGGCGGCCTCGCCGCGCTTCACGTCGCTGAGCGCGGCCCGCAGCTTGCGCTCCACGGCGGCGACCTCGCGCTTGGCGGCATCGAGCTCCGAGCGGAGCCGCTCGGTCTCGGTCTTGGTGTGGGCCCGGGCCTCGGACAGCTCGGCGCGCAGCCGCTCGAGTTCGGCGCGGGTCTCGTCGTCGGCCCGCTCGGCGTCGGCCCGCTCCGCGTCCTCGCCCGCGGCGGCGACGAGCTTCACCCAGCCGACGGGCCGCAGCACATAGGCGGCCGCCGCCACGTCGAGCGGATCTGCCGCGGGTGGCGGGGAGCCCGCCTCCAGGGCGGCCGCCAGCTCGGGCTGCGCGTCCCGCAGCCGCTCCCCGATCCGCTGCCGGAACAGCGGGTCGCTCTCCAGGGCCGCGGCCATCGCGTTGCCCGCGAACTTCATCCGCCGGGTCGGGGTGAACCGGGCATACTGCCGCAATTGGGCCGGAAGTTCAGCTACCGTCAGACCGCCGAAGCCGTCCGAAGCGATCTGCACGACCCGTCGTCGTACCCCTTCGGGCAGCGGACGGTCGAGCACCTCGGCGGCGCCGCCCTCCCCGGCCTCCCCGCCTGTGCTCTCCACCATCCGTCACCCCAATGTCGCTGTGGAGCCGCTCCTCAGGAGTCGGCGCCCGGCCTGTCCACCAGTTCCACCTGATCCACCGCGTTGCACCAACGACAGCGCACCGACTCGATGGTCTCACTGACCACCTCGCGCTCCTCCACCTTCGGCTCACCGGCCAGGTCCAGGTGGACGTACTCGACGACCTTCGAGGACCGCGTGACGTCGAAGCGCGTCAGATTGCCGCACAGGGTGCAGCGCCAGCGGGTGGTGGCGGTCGGCAGGGGAACCGTCATCGAGTGGTGCCTTCTTCCGGATGCATGCGGATTGCGTGGTGCTGCTTTATTGCCCGTAACCCTACGGCCTGCCGTACGCCGCCCGCTCCCCGCCTTGCGTCATGCTCTGTCCATGATCGGCAATGGGCGCTCCGCGATCGACAGGCTGACCGCATTCCTCAGAGGCCACCCGGCTCCGGTCACGTACAGCATCATCGCGGTCTGTTGCGTGGTCTTCGTCCTGTCCCCGGCCTCGGGTCTCAACCCCGGATACGGCACCGGGGACCAGCTGCTCGCGGCGCAGAGCGCCTACTTCGAGCGCTGGGGCGTGGTCCCCGACGAGCTGTTCAGCGGTTCGCCGGGCGCTCTGCTCACCCCTCTCACGGCCTTGTTCGTGCACGGCAGTTGGCTGCACCTGCTGGGCAACATGCTCTTCCTCTATGTCTTCGGGGCAATGGTCGAGGAACACATGGGCCGCCTGTCGTACGCCCTGTTCTATGGGGTCAGCGGCTATGTGGCGCTTCTCGGGTACGTGCTCGCGCACGCCGATTCCGATCAGAGCCTGGTCGGCGCGTCGGGGGCGATCTCGGCGGTCCTCGGCGCGTTCCTCTTCTTGTTCCCCGAAGCCCGCGTGACGAGCCTGTTCCCCTTCCTCCTGTTCCTGCCGCTGCGGTTCCCTGCGTGGGTGGTGCTGCCGTTCTGGGTGTCGCTGCAGTGGGTGGCGGCGGGGCAGGACAGCCAGGGGCCGGGGGTGGCGTATCTGGCGCACCTCGTGGGGTTCTCCGTCGGGTTCCTCTACGCGTGGGTGAGGTACAGGGGGCGGGCTAGAGTTGAGGCGACCCATGCCACGGCCACCGAGGGAGACAGCCAGCCGTGATCACCGCGATCGTGCTCATCAAGACCAGCGTGGACCGGATCCCCGAGATCGCCGAGTCGATCGCGGCTCTGGACAACGTGAGCGAGGTCTTCTCCGTCACCGGTACCTACGACCTGATCGCCATGGTCCGGGTCGCCCGCCACGACGATCTGGCGGACGTCATCCCCGGGAAGATCAGCAAGATCCAGGGCGTCGAGGGCACGGACACGCACGTCGCGTTCCGTACGTACTCGCAGCACGACCTGGAGGCGGCGTTCGCGATCGGTCTCGACGCGTAACAGCGCCCATGGCAGCTGTATGAAGGTTTCTTCATCCGCCGCTCATCCTGACGACCGGGTACGCCGCCGAGCGTGGCTGTCATGGCCTTCTCCCACCGCATGGCGGCCCTCGCCGCGGTCGTCGCGATCCCGCTCGGCATCGCGGCGACCAGCTACGCCCTGACCGAAAGACCGGATCCCCCGAAGTCGCCGCCGAAGGTGGAGCTGGAGAGCGGCTCGCCCTCGCCGCGCCCGACGCCCAGTGACGAGACGGTGTCCCCGCCACCGGTGAGCGAGAAGCCCTCATCCGATGACAATACGGACAGCACGGCCGGCGCAGACGACTCGGACGATGACGGAAACGACGGAGCCGACGACCGCGGCGGCCGGGACGACGACGGCGCCGACGACGGACCGGGCGACGACGGCTGAGCCCGCGCCCCGGTGGATCTCCGCCCGCGTCCGCATCCTGCTGTGGCTGCTCGTCGTGATGACGGCGGCGCTCACCGCGGTCGCCGCCACCACCCGCTCCGTCCTGCTGCGCGATGTGGACCACCGCGTGGACCGGCTGCTCGCGCAGGAGACCGGCGAGTTCGCCAACTTCGTGCGCAAGGGCGTCGATCCGCGCAGCGGCAAGCGGTTCACCGATCCCGACCCGCTGCTCAAGCTGCACCTGGAACGGCAGTATGCCGACCCGCACGAGGAGCTGCTCGGCCTGATCGACCGCGGCGCGGACCGGGCCCCCGCCAAGAAGGAGCAGTCGCGGGCGCCCGACGTCGACCACGCGCTCGCCCAGGACCCGGCGGGCCTGCGCGCCGTCTTCGGCTCCCCCGACGCGACCGGCACCCTGGACCGCCCCGGCGGCGTGATCCGCTGGTCGAAGGTGGAGATCGGGGCGGACGGCGCGCGGCCCGCGGCGGCGTTCGTCGTCGCCTTCCACCCGGAGCGCGAACAGGCCAAGGCGGAGGGCGTCTTCCACATGCTGCTCGCGATCTCCGGGGTGGCGCTGCTGATGACGACCGGCATCGGCTGGGCGGTCGCGGGCCGCATCCTGCGCCCTGTACGCCTCGTGCGTACGACGGCCGCGCAGCTCACCGAGCAGGACCTCACCCGGCGCATCCCGGTGCAGGGCCGGGACGACATCGCGGCGCTCGCCGAGACGTTCAACGGGATGCTCGACCGCCTGGAGCGGGCGTTCGCGGCGCAGCGCGAGTTCGTCGACGACGCGGGGCACGAGCTGCGTACGCCCATCACCATCGTCCGGGGCCACCTGGAGCTGATGGGGGACGATCCGCGCGAGCGCGAGGAGACGGTGCGGATCGTGATGGAGGAGCTGGACCGGATGAGCCGCATCGTCGAGGACCTGCTGCTGCTCGCGAAGGCGGAGCGCCCGGACTTCGTGACGCCGGAGCCCGTGCAGCTCGCCGAGCTGACCGCCGATGTCTTCGTCAAGGCGCGGGCGCTCGGCGAGCGGGACTGGCAACTGGCCGAAGTGGCCGACGCCGACGCCGAGTTGGACCCGCAGCGGATCACGCAGGCGATGGTCCAGCTCGCGCAGAACGCGGTGCAGCACACCGTGCCCGGCCAGCGCATAGGGATCGGCTCGCGGCTCGTACGCGAGCGGGCCGAGCGTGAACGGGGCGAGCGAGGCGAGCGCGAGCGGATCGAGCTGTACGTCGCCGATGCCGGGCCCGGTGTCACGGACCAGGACGCCGCCGTGATCTTCGAACGGTTCCGGCGCGGCACCGCACGCCGTGGCTCGCGCGGCACGGGCGCCGGGCTCGGCCTCGCGATCGTCCAGGCCATCGCCCAAGGACACGGCGGCCACGCGGAGTTGAGCCGCACGGACGGCGGTGGCGCAACCTTCACCCTCGTACTCGACCGGACGGAGCCGAAGTGAACCGCATCCTGATCGTGGAGGACGAGGAGCGTATCGCCTCCTTCGTCGAGAAGGGACTGCGCGCCGGCGGCTTCACGACGACGGTCGTCGGGGACGGCGACTCCGCCCACGACTACGCCCTGACCGGCGGCTTCGACCTGATCGTCCTCGACATCGGGCTGCCCGGCCGGGACGGTTTCACGGTGCTGCGGCAGCTGCGCGAGGCCCGGGTGACGACGCCCGTGATCGTGCTGACCGCGCGCGACTCGGTGCGGGACACGGTGGCAGGCCTGGAGGGCGGCGCCGACGACTGGATGACGAAGCCGTTCCGCTTCGAGGAACTCCTCGCGCGGGTCCGGCTCCGGCTGCGCACGGCCACCGGCACCCCCGAGGTGACGATGCTCGGCAGCGGCGACCTCACCCTGGACCTGCGCACGCGCCGGGCCCGCGCGGAGGGACGGACCGTGGACCTGACGGCCCGCGAGTTCGTGCTCCTGGAACTGTTCCTGCGCCACCCCGGCCAGGTCCTCTCGCGCGAGCAGATCCTCTCCCACGTGTGGGGATACGACTTCGATCCCGGCTCCAACATCGTGGACGTGTACGTGCGGGCGCTGCGCAAGAAGCTGGGCGCGCGGCACGTGGAGACGGTGCGCGGGATGGGGTACCGACTGCCTGGCTGATCCCCGTACGGCACGTGAATCTCCTTTCATTTACGGCTCATTGGAGGCTCACCGCGCCGCACCACGCTGAACGGCGTGACCCTGAACCTCCGCACCGCCGCGACCCTGTGCATCGCCCTCAGCATCTGCGCGCTGCTCGTGGTCCCCGGCAACTTCCCCGGCCTGACCGGCGACGCCCGGCTCACGCTCGCCGTGTTCGCGCTGGCGACCTGCGCGTGGATCGGCACGTCGATCGACGACACGTACATCGCGCTCGGCGCGGGCCTGGCGCTCACCGCGACGGGCGTGATCAGCAGCGAGACGTTGTTCAGCACGCTGGGCGACGAGACGGTGTGGCTGCTGATCTGCGCGTTCGTGCTCGCGGCTGCCGTGGCGCGCAGCGGGCTCGCAGGCCGGGCGGCGGCGTTCCTGGTCAGCGGGGCGCGCGGCGTGCGGCAGTTGACGCATCTGACGACGGCGGCGCTCGTCGTCACCGCCTTCGCGGTACCGGCCACATCGGGGCGCGCGGCGCTGGCGCTGCCGGTTTTCCTGGCCCTCGCGAAGGTGCTGGCCGACCGGCGCCGCCTGGTCGTGATGCTGGCCCTCCTCTTCCCCACGGTCATCCTGCTCTCCGCCGTCGCGACGCTGATCGGCGCGGGCGCGCACCTGATCACGGTGTCCGTGCTGTGGGAGGCGACGGGCGAGCGGATCGGCTTCACGCAGTGGCTGCTGCTCGGGCTGCCGCTCGCCGTCGTCTCGTCCCATCTGGCGGCGGAGGCCGTGCTGTTGACGACGACGCGGCGCGCGGACCGGGTCGGCCCCATACACATCACGCTCGACGACCTCCAGGAGCACAGCGAGCAGCCGGTCACCGGCCCCTGGGAGCCGGCCGAGACCCGCTGCGCGCTGCTCCTCGCCACGGTCGTCGCCCTGTGGTGCAGTGAGCCGCTGCACCAAGTGCCGCCCGCCGTCGTCGCATTGATCGGCGCGGTGGTCGCGGCCTCCCCCGCGCTGGGCACCGTACGGCTGAAGGACGCGCTCGGCACGGTGCCGTGGTCGCTGCTCCTGTTCATGGCGGCGACGATGGCGATGGGCGTCGCGCTCGCCGAGTCGGGGGCCGCGAAATGGCTGGTCGGCGGGGTGCCGCTCGACGTGCCGCCGTGGCTGTTCCTCGCCGTGGTGATCGCGGTGAGCACGGCCGCCCACCTGATCCTCCAGTCCCGCTCGGCCCGCTCCTCCGTGCTCGTGCCGCTGGTCGTGGCGGCGGCCGTCGGCGCGGGCGTCAACCCGGTCGCAGCCGCCCTCGCCTCCACCGCGGCCGCGGGCTTCTGCCACACGCTGCCCGCCTCCGCGAAGCCGGTGACGCTGTTCGCCCGGATACCCGGCGTACCCACCTACACCCCGCGCGACCTGCTGCGCCTGTCCGCCGTCCTGGCCCCGCTGACGGCCGCCGCCGTCCTGCTGTGCGCGCTCACGCTGTGGCCGCTGCTCGGCGTCCCCGTCCGCTAAACCCACCCTGGAGACCGACGTGTTGACCCATTTCGCCATCGCCCCCAGCGGCTTCAAGGAGTCCCTGTCCGCGGGCGCCGCGGCCGCCGCCATCGCCGCGGGCGTACGCCGCGTGGTGCCGGACGCCGAGACCGACCTCATCCCCCTCGTGGACGGCGGCGAGGGCACGGCCCGCGCGCTGGCCGCCGAGGGCGGTGGACGCCTGGTCGCGCTGCCGGCGACCGGACCGGTCGGCCAGCGGATCGGCACGCACTTCGCGCTGCTCCCCGACGGCACGGCGGTCGTCGAGATGGCGGCCGTCGCCGGGCTCTCCCTCGTCCCGCGCGAGCTGCGCGACCCGGCCGCCACGACGACGTACGGCGTCGGCGAGCTGATCCGCACGGCCCTCGACGCGGGCGCCCGCCGCATCCTGGTGGGCTGCGGCGACTCCGGCACGTCGGACGGCGGCGCGGGCGCGCTCCAGGCGCTCGGCGCCCGGCTGCTCGACGCGTACGACATGGAACTCCCGCTGGGCGGGCGGGAGTTGATGCACCTGGACCGCATCGACCCGTCCGGCCTCGATCCCCGCCTGAAGGAGGCCGAGATCCGGGTGGCGTGCAATCCGTTCAACGTCCTGTGCGGGGAGCGCGGGGTGGCCCGCGTCTTCGGCCCGCAGAAGGGCGCGACGCCCACGCAGGTCGAACAGCTCGCGGCCACCCTGGAGCACTGGGCGCACGTCCTGACGCGGGACCTCCACGTCCGTACGGACCTGTTCACGGGCCCTGGCACCGGCGCATCCGGCGGACTCGGCGCGGGCCTCGCCGCGCTCGGCGCCCGGCTCCTCCCCCGCTTCGACGTCCTCCTCGACCACCTCGACCTGGACGCCCGGCTCGCCCGCGCCGACCTGGTCGTCACCGCCGAGGGCGCCCTCGACCACCAGACGCCGCGCGGCAAGGTCCCCGCCGAAGTCGCCCGCCGCGCCAAGCGGTTCGGCCGCCCGGTGCTCGCCCTGGCGGGCACCATCGGCGACGGCGCGCACACGGTGACGGCCACCGGCGTCGACGCCTACAGCTCGATCCTGCCCGCCCCGGTGACGCTCGCGGAGGCGCTGGGCCGCGGCGGCGAGTTCCTCACGGACGCCACCGAGCGGGCCCTACGCATGATCGTCCTCGGCAGCCGACTCCGTACGGCCCCTCAGCCGGGTCGGGCGACCCCCGAGCCGGATCAGGCGCTCGCCGTGTCCGGCACGCAACGCCCGTCCTCCGTGCGGTAGTTCCACCGCGCGCCGTCCTGCACGAGCTCCTTCACGGCGGACACGAACCGCTCCACGTGCTCGTCCGGCGTACCGGCGCCGAAGCTGACGCGGATGGCGTTGAGCGACTTCTCGCCCGGCGCGGCCTCCGGTGCACCGCACTCTCCCTGCTGCTGCGGGTCGGAGCCGAGCAGCGTGCGCACCAGCGGGTGGGCGCAGAACAGGCCGTCGCGGACCCCGATGCCGTACTCGGCGGAGAGCGCGGCGGCGAAGTGCGAGGAGTTCCAGCCGTCGACGACGAAGGACAGCACGCCCACGCGCGGCGCGTCGTCCCCGAACAGGGACAGCACCTTCACCTCGGGCACCTCGGCGAGGCCCTCCTGCACCTTGCGGATCAGGTACTGCTCGCGGGCGACGAGGTTGTCGAACCCGGCCTCGGTGAGCGCCTTGCAGGCGGAGGCGATGGAGTACACGCCGATGACGTTCGGCGAACCGGCCTCGTGGCGGGCGGCGGTGGCGTGCCACTCGACATCCACGCCGCCGTCCGTGCGGCGCGCGACCTTCTTGGACGCGCCACCGCCGGCGAGGTACGGCTCGGCCTCCGTCAGCCAGTCGGAGCGGCCCGCGAGCACGCCGGAGCCGAACGGGGCGTACAGCTTGTGCCCGGAGAAGGCGACCCAGTCGACGTCCAGGTCCTGGACGGAGACCGGGTGATGGGGCGCGAGCTGCGCGGCGTCGAGCACGATGCGGGCACCGTGCGCGTGAGCGGCCGCCGCGAGCTCGCGCACCGGCCAGAGCTCACCGGTGACGTTGGAGGCACCGGTGACGCAGACGAGGGCCGGGCCGTAGGGGTCGCGGCCGGCGAGGGCGCGCTCCAGGGTGGCGACGGCCTCGTCGGGCGTACGAGGGGCGTTGAGGTACGTGACCCGCGCGTCGCGCCACGGCAGCAGCGAGGCGTGGTGCTCGGTCTCGAAGACGAACACCTCGCAGTCGGCGGGCAGCGCCGCGGCGAGCAGGTTGAGCGAGTCGGTGGTGGACCGGGTGAAGACGACCTGGTCGTCCTCGCGGCAGCCGAGGAACTCGGCGACGGCGACCCGGGAGTTCTCGAACAGGTCGGTGGACAGCTGCGACAGGTACCCGGCGCCGCGGTGCACGCTCCCGTAGTACGGCGCGTAGGCGGCGACGTCGTCCCAGACCCGCTGGAGGGCGGGCGCGCTGGCGGCGTAGTCGAGGGCGGCGTACGTGACCTCCCCACCGGTGACGAGCGGCACGGTGACGTCCCGGCCGAGGACCGGGAGCGGGGTGATGGTCTCGGTGCAGGCGGCGGCGTCGACGGAAACAGACATGGGTGAACTCCCTGGCGCGATAAGCGAATTGACCATGCCGAAGCCACGTTGAGCACTACGGATCAGGGCTCGACGGCATGGAAAGAAAGATGAGACGGGTACGCGGAGGCGGGGCCGTAACGCCCTATCGCATTCGCTTGCTCACGAGACTGCTCCCTTGAGGACCAGGACCCCAGGGCTGTGACATTCACTGATGTCGAGGGGCCCGCGCTTGCCGCACGCCTTGCTGCGCACGGCCTGGTCTTCACCCAGGGCACCCCGCCACGGACGGAGGGTTGCCGGACAGCGGGCTGGGGCCTTCTGCAGTGAAATAATCACAGCGCTGTCACTCATGACCTTGAAAAGCATCCTGCCACACGTCTCGGATACGGCAAGGGCGCAGTCCAAAATCTGGACTGCGCCCTGCGTCACATCCGACGCGTGCTCAGCGGTTGCTGGCCGCCACCCATCGCTCCAGGGCGGCCTTCGCCGCACCGGAGTCGATCGACTCGGCCGCCCGGTCCATGCCGGCCCGGATCTGCTCGACGAGCGTGCCCTCGCCGGGCCGCACGGCCACCAGGGCCGCCGCCGCGTTCAGCAGCACCGCGTCGCGCACCGGCCCCTGCTCGCCGTCGAGGAGACGACGGGCGACCTCCGCGTTGTACGAGGGGTCGCCGCCGCGCAGCGCCTCGATGGGCACGATGTCGATGCCGACGTCGCGCGGGTCGAAGGACTCCTCGCGCACGGCGCCGTCCCGCACCACCCACACCCGCGAGGTGCCGGTGGTGGTCAGCTCGTCGAGCCCGTCGTCGCCGCGGAACACCAGCGAGGAGTTGCCGCGCTCGGCGAAGACCCCGGCCACGATCGGCGCCATCCGGGCATCGGCGACGCCGACGGCCTGCGCCTTCACCTTGGCCGGGTTGGTCAGCGGGCCCAGCAGGTTGAAGACCGTGCGAATGCCGAGCTGGCCGCGCGCGGCGCCCGCGTAGCGCAGCGCGGGGTGGAACTTTATGGCGAAGCAGAACGTGATGCCGGCTTCCTCGGCGACCTCGGGCACCCGCTTCGGCGACAGGTCGAGATTGACGCCGAGCTTCTCCAGTACGTCGGAGGAGCCCGAAGCGGAGGAGGCGGCGCGGTTGCCGTGCTTGACGACCTTGGCGCCGGTGCCCGCGATGACGATCGCCGCCATCGTGGAGATGTTGACGGTCTTCGCGCCGTCGCCGCCGGTGCCGACGATGTCGACGGTCTCGCCGGGCACCTCGATCACGTTGGCGTGCTCGTACATGCCGCGTACGAGACCGGTGATCTCCTGCACCGTCTCGCCCTTGGCGCGCAACGCCACCGCGAACCCGGCGATCTGCGCGTCGGTCGCCTCGCCCCGCATGATCCGGTCCATCGCCCACGCGGTGTCGTCGGCGCTCTGGTCGCGGCCCTCCAGCAGGCCGTTCAGGACGGCGGGCCAGGAACGGCCCGCCGCGGTGTCGCCTCCAGCGGGGTTCAAAGCGCTCATGGCCGCTCCTGTGTGCATCTGTGGGTCGAAGGTGGTGCCGACCCCACCCTATCCAGGTCCCGGGACCGCAAAGAGCCCCCGTCCAGGCACTGGACGAGGGCTCCCGCTGTGGCTTACAGCGACGATTCAGAGATCAGTGGTGGCCGTGGCCGCTGGTGATCTCCTTGTACTCCTCGGCGGTCGGCTTCGGGATCTGGTTGTTCTCCCCGTAGTAACCGCGCGAGAGCTTGCCACGCAGCTTCTGGAGCCGCGTGACCTTGCGCTCGACACCGTTCTCGTCGACCGTCGGGCCGAGCTCGACCGGCGCGTACTGCTCGTGCGCCGTGAGCGTGTGCAGGGCCTCCTGGTCGAGCGGCTCGTGCACCTCGATGAACTCACCGTGCGGCAGGCGCTTGATGATGCCGGACTCGCGTCCGTGCAGCACCTTGTCCTTGTCGCGGCGCTGAAGGCCGAGGCAGATCCGCTTGGTGACGATGAAGGCGATGACCGGTCCGACGAAGAACGCGATCCGGACGAACCAGGTGATCGCATTGATCGACAGGTGGAAGTGCGTCGCCCAGAGGTCGTTACCACCACCGATGAGCAGCACCATGTACCAGGTGATCCACGCGACACCGAAGGCCGTACGCGTCGGAGCGTTGCGCGGGCGGTCCAGGATGTGGTGCTCGCGCTTGTCGCCGGTGACCCAGGACTCGATGAACGGGTAGACCGCGATCGCGACCAGGACCAGCGGGAAGATGACGACCAGCGGGATGGCCACGCCCAGGACGAGCGTGTGACCCCAGAAGTCGATCTCCCAGCCCGGCATCACTCGGATCAGGCCTTCGGAGAAGCCCATGTACCAGTCGGGCTGTGCACCGGTGGACACCTGGTCGGGCCGGTACGGACCGATGGCCCAGATCGGGTTGATCGTGGCGATCGCGGCGATCACCGCGATGACACCGAAGACCAGGAAGAAGAAGCCGCCCGCCTTGGCCATGTAGACCGGGAGCAGCGGCATGCCCACGACGTTCTTGTTGGTCTTTCCGGCACCCGCGAACTGCGTGTGCTTGTGGTAGAAGACCAGGATCAGGTGCGCCGCCATCAGGCCGAGCATGATGCCCGGCAACAGCAGGATGTGGATCGAGTAGAACCGCGCGACGAAGTCGCCGCCGGGGAACTCTCCGCCGAACAGGAAGAACGACATGTACGTGCCGACGATCGGCACGGACAGGATCGCGCCCTCCATGAAGCGGACACCGGTGCCGGAGAGCAGGTCGTCCGGGAGCGAGTAACCGGTGAAGCCGGTGAACATGCCCAGGACGAACAGCAGGAAGCCGAAGACCCAGTTGACCTCACGCGGCTTGCGGAACGCACCCGTGAAGAACACGCGCATCATGTGCACGAACATGCCCGCGAGGAAGATCAGCGCGGCCCAGTGGTGGATCTGACGGATCAGCAGGCCACCGCGCACATCGAAGGAGATGTGCATCGTCGAGTTGAAGGCCTCCGACATCAGCTGCCCCTGGAGCGGGACGTAGCTGCCGTCGTAGGTGACCTCGTTCATCGACGGGTGGAAGAACAGCGTCAGATACACACCCGTGAGGATGATGATGATGAAGCTGTACATGCAGATCTCGCCGAGCATGAAGGACCAGTGGTCCGGAAAGATCTTGCGCATGTTGGACTTGGCCAGGGAGTAGATCCCCAGACGTCCGTCGGCCCAGTCGGCTACACGCTCGCCGGCCGGTGCCTTCTCGCGCGCAGGCGCGTCGTTCGTGGTCGTAGTACTCATCCGCGCTCCCAGAAGGCAGGACCGACGGGCTCAGCGAATTCGCTCAGCGCCTCGAGGTGACCCTCTTCGTTGACGCCGATGCGCAGCTGCGGCAGCGCGTGACCGGCAGGACCGAAGATCACCCGGGCGCCGTCGGAGAGGTCGAAGGTGGACTGGTGGCACGGGCACAGAGCGTGGTGCGTCTGCTGCTCGTACAGCGAGATCGGGCAACCGACGTGGGTGCAGATCTTCGAGTAGGCCACGATGCCCTCGTGGGACCACTCGAGTTCCTGCTTGTCCTTGATGTTCTCCGGCTGGATCCGGACGAGCATCAGGGCGTCCTTGGCGATCTTCGTCTGGAATTCCTCGTCGTGCTCCTCCAGGCCCTCGGGCTTGGCGAAGGTGAGCGAGCCGACCGCGATGTCCGAAGGACGCAGCGGCTCGTTCGTGTTCATGTTGACGAGGGTCAGGCCCTTCTTCCACGACGTGGTGCGCAGCTTCTTCTCGGGCAGCGGCCCGAGGTCACGAAGCAGGACCACACCGGAAAGGGGCACCAGCGCCAGCGCGCCGAACAGGGTGTTGCGGATCAGCTTGCGCCGGCCGAACTGCGACTCGCGGGCACCGTCGGCGAAGTCCTGCAGGACCTTCGCCTTGACCTCGGGCTCCGCCTCGATCGGGTGACGCTCCTGGATGACCTCTTCGTCGGACATCAGGGTGCGGGCCCAGTGGACCGCGCCCGCGCCGATGCAGAACAGCGCCACGCCCAGGGTCAGGCCGAGCGCGAAGTTGAGCGCGCTGATGTGCCCGATCGGGAAGACGTAGATGCTCGTGTCGACGTCGATGGTGACGTACGAGGCGATGAAGCCAATGGTGGCCAGCATCGACACCATGAACAGGAAGGCGACGACGCGCTCGGACCGCTTGGCGGCCCGCTCGTCGAGGTCCTGGATCCGGTGCTCGTGGGGCGGCAGACCCGGGTCGGTGAAGGGCTCGTCCTTCACCGCGACCGAACCGTGCTCCTCGGCTTCCTGCTCAGTGGGCAGGTTCTCTTCTGGAATGTCTTGGCTACTCATGACTTCTTGGCCTTTGCGGTCCGAGCGGCAACCCAGATGGCGACGGCGATCAGACCGCCCAGCCCGAAGATCCAGGCGAACAGGCCCTCACTGACCGGGCCGAGCCCGCCCAGCTTGAGTCCGCCGGGGCTCTCGGTCTTGTCACCGTTGACCGCGTCGAGGTACGCGATGATGTCCTTCTTGTTCTGCTTGGTCATCGTCGTGTCCGGGAACGACGGCATGTTCTGCGGGCCGGTCTGCATGGCCTCGAAGATGTGCTTCGGGGCGACACCCTCGAGACTCGGTGCGAACTTGCCGTGTGTCAGCGCGCCACCCTCACCAGTGAAGTTGTGGCACTGGGCGCAGTTGGTGCGGAACAGCTCGCCACCCTTGGCGATGTCCGCGCCGTCGGCGCTGTAGTCCTTCTCGGTCGGCGCGACCGGACCGGCACCCAGCGACGCGATGTACGCCGCGAGCTGGTCGATCTCGGCCTGCGAGTAGATGACCTTCTTCTTCGGGACCTGGGCGCCCGGCTGCTGGGCCGGCATACGGCCGGTACCGACCTGGAAGTCGACGGCGGCGGAGCCGACGCCCACGAGGCTCGGCCCGTCGGAGGTGCCCTGACCGCCGGTTCCGTGGCAGCTGGCGCAGCCGACGGAGTAGAGCTTCTTGCCCTCGTCGATGGCGAGGGACTGGGCGGTTTCATCGGCCTGCGCCTTGTCCGCGGGTGCGAACGCGGCGTACAGCCCCCCGGTGGCCGCCAGCGCGAGGAGTAGGACGACGACCGCCGCCAGCGGATGGCGTCGTCGTGCGGAGAGCTTTTTCACGGATTACCCCGGTGTCAGGATCTTCTGCGTCGGTGCTGCGGAAATGTGTCGGGTACTACGCCCGATGCTGTGATCGTCGAACTACTTGATCAGGTAGATCGTGGCGAAGAGGCCGATCCAGACGACGTCCACGAAGTGCCAGTAATAGGACACGACGATGGCGGCTGTCGCCTGATGGTGGGTGAACCTCCGGGCCGCGTACGTCCTGCCGAGGACGAACAGGAAGGCGATGAGGCCACCTGTCACGTGCATGCCGTGGAAGCCGGTGGTCAGGTAGAACACCGAGCCGTACGGGTCGGAGGAGAGCGAGAGCCCATCCTTCTTGACCAGCTCGGTGTACTCGTAGACCTGACCGCCGATGAAGATCGCACCCATGATGAAGGTGACGATGAACCACGACCGGAGCTTCTTCACGTCGCCGCGCTCGGCGGCGAACACGCCCATCTGGCACGTGAGTGAGGAGAGCACCAGGATCGTGGTGTTCGTCGCGGAGAACGGAAGATTCAGCGCATGCGCCATTTCCTTCCAGTGATCCGGCCCGGTCACCGATCGCAGGGTGAAGTACATCGCGAAGAGGGCCGCGAAGAACATCAGCTCGGAACTCAGCCAGATGATGGTTCCGACGCTGGTGAGGTTCGGTCGATTGACCGACGGGTGCGCGTGCCCGGTTTCTACTGTCGTTGCTGTCGCCACGACCGACATTATGTCGGTCGCTTATCTCGCCCTCACTCCGGGGGGTGCCGTTCGGAGTGTCTGGGTGGTGTGTCCAGCCCATATGGCCCATCGGAGCCGCGTGCGAACCGGTGTTGACGGGGTGTCGGGAGGAGTAGGCTCCGCGGCAAGGATCACCGTACGACGCCTTAAGACGCCGATGTCTTCGGAGGAACGATGCAGTCGACCGCGACGGTTCTGGTCTACAGCGACGATGCCAACACGCGCGAGCAGGTGCGCCTCGCGACAGGCCGACGGCCCGCGTCCGACGCCCCCGAGGTGCAGTTCATCGAATGCGCGACGCTTCCGGCCGTCATGAAGGAGCTGGACCGCGGCGGGATCGACGTCTGCGTGCTCGACGGCGAGGCCGTTCCCGCGGGCGGCATGGGCGTGTGCCGGCAGATCAAGGACGAGATCTTCCACTGCCCGCCGGTGCTGCTCCTGATCGGCCGCCCGCAGGACGCGTGGCTGGCGACGTGGAGCCGCGCGGAGGCGGCTGTGACGCTCCCTGTGGAGCCCGTGGAGTTCGCCGAGGCGCTGGCCTCCCTGCTGCGCTCCCGGCTCGCTGTCGGCGCCTGAGGCGCTTGCACGGACCGGCTCCTGACACACCGACTCCCGTACGCCGATGGCGTACGAGAGTCGGAAGTCACACCGCTGATCCTGCCGCGCGGCCTCAGACCTGAGGGCTGAGCCGCGCCTGGAGGGCCGGGTCGGGCTTGTCGGCCTTCTTCGTGAGGGCGCTGCCCGCCTTCCACTTCTTCCAGCTGAGGTTCCAGTCGCCGAACCCGTTCCCGAACGGGTCCATCTCGGAGCCGTAGCTGTTGACGACCTTCACGATGTCGCCCTGGCGCACGGTGTCGAAGAACCAGGCGGCGTTGTTGGTGCTCATGCCGGTGCAGCCGTGGCTGACGTTCGCGGAGCCCTGCGAGCCGACGGACCAGGGCGCGGCGTGCACGTACTCGCCGCTCCAGGTGACGCGGGTCGCGTAGTACACGGGCAGGTCGTACGAGTCCGACGAGCCCTCGGAGATGCCGATCGTCTCGCCCCGCATCCGTACGTAGTACTCCTTGCCGAGCACCACCTTGATGCCGTTTCGGGTCTCGTAGCCGGCCTTGCCGGTGGTGACCGGGATGGAGTTGATCTCCTTGCCGTTGCGGTAGACCGTCATGGAGTGCGAGCCGGCGTCGGTGACGGCCACGATGCGGTCGCCCGTGCTGATGGTCAGCGGCTTGGAACTGCCGCCCCACAGCCCGTCCCTGATCTTCACGCCGTCCAGCCTGCTGGTGGCGGTGATCTTCGCCTGTGTGGGCCAGTACCCCTTGGGGCGGTAGTGCAGTTCGGTGCTGTCCACCCAGTACCAGGAGCCGTCCACGGCGGGCTTGGAGTCGACCTGGAGGGAGCGCTCCACCAGTGCGCGGGACTTCTCGTCCCGGACGGGCTTGTTGAGTTCGGCGGTGATCGGCTGTCCGACGCCGTATGTGCCCTTCTGCGGGCCGAACGTGACCTTGAGGGCCTTCTCCTTGCCCGGGCGGCCGGTGTCGAAGCCCAGGACCTTTCGGCCGGGTCCGCCGTCCTCGTCCTCGGTGCTCACCCGGACCGTGTAGTGGGTGTTCGCGGTCAGCGGGGCCGTGGTGTGCCATCTCGTGCCGTCGGCGGAGAGTTCACCCGCGACATAGCGGCCCATGGCGTCCTGGGCGGTGACGTCGGTGATGCGGGACTCGTCGCCCTGGGCGGTGACCTCCAGCGGCTTGTCCGGGTCCGCCTTCTTGGCGCTGCCCACGGGACCGTTGAAGGAGATCTGGCTCGCCGCGTCGTACGGCTTGGCGGAGAGCGGGTGGGAGGAACTGCCGCATGCCGCTGTGCCCGCACCGAGTGCGGCCACCAGCACGGTGCAGCCCAGAACCGTACGGATACGCGGTGAGTGGTTCATGAACTCACCGTAAGAAGGAACTCCCGGTCCAGCGCGGCGAGTGAGCCGCACGGGGCAATTGGCGGAACACCGAAGGGCCCGGACACTCCATCAGGAGTGTCCGGGCCCTTCGGATACGGAAGTTCAGTACCGGTCAGCCGTGGCTCACTGGTTCTGGTTCTCTCCGCGGTAGTACTCGAAGACCCAGCCCCACAGGCCGAACATGATGATCGGGGCCGAGAAGTACAGCAGCCACCAGCCGATCGCCACGGCCAGGAACGCGAGCGCGCCACCGACGCCGAGCGCGAGCGGCTGCCAGGAGTGCGGGCTGAAGAAGCCCACCTCGCCGGCGTCGTCCGCGACGTCGGCCTCCTTGTTGTCCTGGGCACCGGTGTCGACACGCCGGGCCGTGAAGGCCAGGTAGTAGCCGACCATGATGCACAGGCCGAACGCCAGGAAGAGCGCCGTCGTACCGGCCGGCTCCTTCGACCACACGCCGTAGACACCGGCCATGATCAGGACGAAGAGGCTCAGCCAGATGAACATCTTGCCTTGGACCTTCACTTGCCGGCCTCCTTAGCAAGGGCCTTGTCGCCGTGACCGGCGTTCTCAAGCTGGTCCAGAGCAGCGATCTCCGGGTGGTGCAGATCGAACGCCGGGGATTCCGAACGGATGCGCGGCAGCGTGAGGAAGTTGTGCCGCGGCGGCGGGCAGGACGTCGCCCACTCCAGCGAACGGCCGTAGCCCCACGGGTCGTCGACCTCGACCTTCTTGCCGTACTTGGCGGTCTTCCACACGTTGTAGAAGAACGGCAGGATCGACAGGCCGAGCAGGAACGAGGAGATCGTCGAGATCGTGTTCAGCGCGGTGAAGCCGTCGGCCGCGAGGTAGTCCGCGTACCGGCGCGGCATGCCCTCGACGCCCAGCCAGTGCTGCACCAGGAACGTGCCGTGGAAGCCGATGAACAGCGTCCAGAAGGTGATCTTGCCGAGGCGCTCGTCGAGCATCTTGCCGGTCATCTTCGGCCACCAGAAGTGGAAGCCGGCGAACATCGCGAAGACGACGGTGCCGAACACCACGTAGTGGAAGTGCGCCACCACGAAGTACGAGTCCGAGACGTGGAAGTCCAGCGGCGGGGCCGCCAGGATGACGCCGGTCAGACCACCGAAGGTAAAGGTGATCAGGAAGCCGATCGTCCAGAGCATCGGTGTCTCGAAGGACAACGAGCCCTTCCACATCGTTCCGATCCAGTTGAAGAACTTCACGCCTGTTGGCACGGCGATGAGGAACGTCATGAACGAGAAGAACGGAAGCAACACACCGCCGGTGACGTACATGTGGTGCGCCCACACCGTCACGGAGAGGCCGGCGATCGCGATCGTCGCACCGATGAGGCCGGAGTAGCCGAACATCGGCTTGCGCGAGAAGACCGGGATCACTTCGGAAATAATTCCGAAGAATGGTAGGGCGATGATGTACACCTCTGGGTGTCCGAAGAACCAGAAGAGGTGTTGCCACAGCAATGCGCCGCCATTACTGGCGTCGAATACATGGGCACCGAACTTACGGTCCGCCTCCAGGGCGAACAGCGCGGCGGCCAGCACCGGGAAGGCCAGCAGGACCAGCACACCGGTCAGCAGCACGTTCCACACGAAGATCGGCATGCGGAACATCGTCATGCCAGGAGCGCGCATGCAGATGATCGTGGTGATGAAGTTGACCGAGCCGAGGATCGTGCCGAAGCCGGAGAAGGCCAGACCCATGATCCACATGTCGGCGCCGATGCCCGGCGAACGGACCGCGTCCGACAGCGGGCTGTAGGCGAACCAGCCGAAGTCGGCGGCGCCCTGCGGGGTGAGGAAGCCACCCACCGCGATCAGCGAGCCGAACAGGTACAGCCAGTAGGCGAACATGTTCAGCCGCGGGAACGCGACGTCGGGGGCACCGATCTGGAGCGGCATGATCCAGTTCGCGAAGCCGGAGAACAGCGGCGTCGCGAACATCAGCAGCATGATCGTGCCGTGCATCGTGAACGCCTGGTTGAACTGCTCGTTCGACATGATCTGCGTGCCGGGGCGAGCGAGTTCGGCGCGCATGAAGAGCGCCATGACGCCGCCGATGCAGAAGAACGCGAACGACGTGACCAGATACAGCGTGCCGATGGTCTTGTGGTCAGTGGTGGTGAGCCACTTGATCACCGTCGCGCCGGGGCTCTTGGGCCGGGCCGGCAGCTCGTTCTCGTACGAGTCGCTTGCTGCCGCGGCACCCTGGGGTTCGTTGAGGATGCTCACAGGTTCTTCGTCTCCCGGTCCTTCTCGTGGTCCGTCTGGGCGATGCCAGCCGGGACGTAACCGGTCTGCCCCTTCTTGGCGAGGTCCTTGAGGTGCTGCTGGTAACGCTCAGGAGAGACGACCTTCACGTTGAACAGCATCCTGGAGTGGTCGACGCCGCAAAGCTCGGCGCACTTGCCCAGGAAGGTCCCCTCCTTGTTGGGGGTCACCTCGAAGGAGTTGGTGTGGCCCGGGATGACGTCCTGCTTCATGAGGAACGGCACCACCCAGAAGGAGTGGATGACGTCACGCGAAGTCAGAACGAAGCGGACCTTCTCGCCCTTGGGGAGCCAGAGGGTCGGGCCGGGGTTGTTGGTCTGCGGGTTCCGCTCGCCAGGAGTACCGACCTCGTAGACACCACCGGCGTTCGCCGGGAAGTCCTCCTTGAAGCGCTTCGGAATCGCCGAGAGCTCCTTGGAGGTCTTGGCGTCACCGTCGACACCCGGCACGTTCTCGACGTAGTTGAAGCCCCAGCTCCACTGGTAGCCGACCACGTTGACGGTGTGCGCGGGCTTGTCGTCGAGCTTCAGAAGCTTCGACTCGTCGCGCGCGGTGAAGTAGAAGAGGACCGACACGATGATCAGCGGAACAACCGTGTACAGCGCCTCGAGCGGCATGTTGTACCGCGTCTGAGTTGGAACCTCGATCTTGGTGCGGCTGCGCCGGTGGAAGATGACACTCCACAGGATCAGACCCCACACCAGCACGCCCGTGGCGAGCGCTGCCGCCCACGAGCCCTGCCAGAGGGAGAGGATCCTAGGGGCCTCCTCCGTCACCGGGGTGGGCATACCAAGACGAGGGAAGTCCTTGTATGTGCAACCGGTAGCGGTTACCAGGATCAGGCCCGCAGTCAGCACCTGCGGCAGCTTCCGCCGCATCGGGCGCCGCGACGAGCGGTCGGAGCCGTTGGGACTCACGTAGCGCCTTCCCGAGAGTCTCGCCCGCGCTCTTTGGTTGGCTACGGCCGCCATCTCGCTGGTCGCTCGCCGCCCTGGCACACGGGCAGGGGTTTGGATGTTTATGCGGACCAAACCCTACTGGACGCTATTTGGGGTCGCGCGGGGAGGGTGCCTAACGCGCCGCGGGTCACTCCGAAGGGTGGGATCGGGCCGCGTTTGAGGGTTTCTGACGGGGGGTCGGGGGGGGTGACCCTCGGAGGTTGGGCTGGGCTGCTCCGGCGGGTGGGGGTCAGCCGTGGCTGGGGTTGCGCCCCGCGGCGGAGCCGCTGATGTCACAGCCCCGCGCCCCTGGGAGGGAGGCGGGGCTTGGCCGGACCGGCGGGTTGCGGTCCACCGTGGTTGGGGTGCGCAGTTCCCCGCGCCCCTGGGGGAGGCGGGGCTTGGCCCCTCCGGCCAGTGGCGGTCCGCCGTGGCTGGGCGCGCAGTTCCCCGCGCCCCCTGAGGGGCGCCTCTTCCCCGGCTCCCTTTAGCGTTGCGGCGTGGCGTACTTCGATGTTGCTTCGGCTGCTCCTCTCCATTCCGTCGCTCGGCAGGCGTTGCAGGCCTCGCTTGACGAGGGGTGGGCGGATCCGTCCCGTTTGTACCGGGAAGGGCGGCGGGCGCGGCTGCTGCTCGACGCCGCGCGGGAGGCGGCCGCCGAGGCCGTGGGGTGCCGGGTTGACGAGCTGGTGTTCACGTCGTCGGGGACGCGAGCCGTGCACGACGGGATCGCGGGGGCGCTCGCCGGGCGGCGGCGCGCCGGGAAGCACCTGGTCGTGTCAGCTGTCGAACATTCGGCCGTGCTCCATTCGGCGGCAGCGCACGAGAACCTCGGCGGGTCGGTGACGCAGGTCGGGGTGGGGCGCGAAGGGCGCGTCCCCGTCGAGGCGTTCCGGGATGCGCTGCGCGAGGACACCGCGCTGGCCTGTCTGCAGTCCGCCAACCATGAAGTGGGGACCGAGCAGCCGGTCGCCGAGGTGGCCGAGGTGGCGCGGGCTGCTGGAGTTCCGTTGTTCGTGGATGCGGCGCAGTCCTTGGCCTGGGGGCCGGTGGCGGGTGACTGGTCGATGCTCGCCGGGAGCGCCCATAAGTGGGGCGGCCCGGCCGGCGTCGGTCTGCTCGTCGTACGCAAGGGGACGCGGTTCGCCCCTCAAGGGCCCGCCGACGAGCGGGAGTCGGGGCGGGCCCCCGGGTTCGAGAACATTCCGGGCATCGTGGCCGCGGCCGCGTCGCTCCGGGCCGTCCGGGCGGAGGCCGCCGAGGAGGCGGCGCGGCTCAAGGGGCTGACGGAGCGGATCCGGACCCGGGTGCCGGAGCTGCTGTCGGACGTGGAGGTCGTCGGGGATCCGGTGCGACGGCTGCCGCACCTGGTGACGTTCTCCTGTCTGTACGTCGACGGGGAGAGCCTGCTGCACGGGCTCGACCGTGCCGGTTTCTCCGTTTCATCCGGGTCGTCCTGTACGAGCAGCACGCTGACGCCCAGCCATGTGCTGCGCGCGATGGGCGTGGTGAGCGAGGGGAACGTACGGGTGTCGCTGCCGCTGGGCACGGAGGCCGCCGAGGTCGAGCGGTTCCTCGACGTGCTGCCGGGCGTGGTGGGCGAGGTACGGGAGAAGCTGGGCGCGCCGGTCGCGGGCGTGGAGGGCACGGCCGAGTCCGTGACCGTCGACGCGCTGGGGATGACGTGCCCCCAGCCGGTCATCGAACTCGGCAGGGCGATCGGCGGGGTGCGGGTGGGAGGCACGGTGACCGTCCTCGCCGACGACGAGGTGGCCGCGATCGACATCCCCGCATGGTGCTACACCCAAGGCCACGACTACGTAGGCACAGAGCCAAGGCCCGATGGGGGCGCCACATACGTGGTGCGCAGGACCATGTGACCCTAGGGGCACGGGGAACTGCGCAAACGCAACCACAAAAGAAACCGCGGCCGCGCTGCTCGACAAGAGAGCAGCAACGGCCGCGGATCCCCCGCGGGGCGGTCAGCCGAGGTGAGCCTCGACCTCGACCGCCGCCGCCTCGCCGTAGGCCTTGCGGAACCGGTCCATGAACGGCGCCCGCCGCAACTCGTACTCCTGGGTGCCGAGCGTCTCGATGACCAGCGTCGCGAGCATGCACCCGACCTGCGCCGCCCGCTCGTGCGAGACGCCCCAGGCGAGACCGGACAGGAAGCCCGCGCGGAACGCGTCGCCGACGCCCGTCGGGTCGACCTTGGCCTCCTCCTCCGGGACGCCGACCTCGAGCGGGTCCTCGCCGGCCTTCTCGATGCGCACGCCGCGCGCGCCGAGCGTGGTGACCCGGTGGCCGACCTTGCCGAGGATCTCGGCGTCGGTCCAGCCGGTCTTGGACTCGATGAGCCCCTTCTCGTACTCGTTGGAGAAGAGGTACGTGGCGCCCTCGAGGAGCGTTCGGATCTCCTCGCCGTCCATGCGCGCGATCTGCTGCGAGAAGTCGGCGGCGAACGGGATGGAGCGCGAACGGCACTCCTCCGTGTGGCGGAGCATCGCCTCCGGGTCGTCCGCGCCGATGAGGACCAGGTCGAGGCCGTCGACGCGGTCCGCGACGGTCTTCAGCTCGATGAGCCGGGCCTCGCTCATGGCCCCCGTGTAGAAGGAGCCGATCTGGTTGTGGTCGGCGTCCGTGGTGCACACGAAGCGGGCCGTCTGCAGGGTCTCGGAGATCCGGACGGATTCCGTGTCCACACCGTGGCGGTCCAGCCAGGCGCGGTACTCGTCGAAGTCCGAGCCGGCGGCGCCGACCAGGATCGGGTTTGTGCCGAGCTGCCCCATACCGAAGGCGATGTTGGGGCCGACACCTCCACGGCGTACGTCGAGGGCGTCGACGAGGAAGGAGAGGGAGACCGTGTGCAGCTGGTCCGCGACGAGCTGGTCGGCGAAACGGCCGGGGAAGGTCATCAGGTGGTCAGTGGCGATGGAGCCGGTGACTGCGATTCGCACGGCGTGAGCACGCTTCCTGAATAAGGGGAGGAGTTGACGCTTCACGCTACCCGTTCGGGGCGCGCGGGCTGAAGTATGGAAAATGCCTGATAGCGGGTCTTTCTTCGGATGTCACCTCAGGGCTACCGTGCCGTCATGACCTACGACGTGTCAGGCATGGTCCAGGACGATCTCGCGGCGCTGCGCGGCGACTGCGTCCGGATGCTCCCGCACTGGGTGACACCGCCGGCGCCGTGGGAGGTCGAGCGGCCCGGCGCCGCGCCCGGCCCCGTGGGGATCCACGGGGTCGTCGTGCCCGAGTCGTCCGCGCGGCTGATCGACTCCATGGCCGGTTTCGGCGACTGACGGGAGACCGTCGGCTTCCGGAAGGGAACCGTGCGTCCGCCCACCCCGTCCCATCGGTGTCCCCGGTGAGAAGGAGCGATGCGGTGAGCAGCGAAGAGCGGACGCGGGACCGGCACCGGCGACGGCGCACGGCGGCTGTCGTATCGGTCGCGGCGGCCGTCCTGCTGGCCGGTGGCGGCGGCGCGTATCTGGCGGCGAACGCGATGGGCGGCTCCGAGGACGAGGGGTCGGGCCGTCCCGGCGACGCCGGCCCGGGCACTCCCCCGCCGCTCGCCCTGGACGGCTACTCCGACGCCGCTCCCTCCTCCGGCACGGCGCCGCCCGGCATCGCGCCCGGCGAGCCCGACCCGAACGGCACCCGCTACAGGGCGACCGGCGATCTCCCGGCGGGCCCCGGGAAGGCGCCCGTGTACCGGGCGAGCGGCGGGGTGACCGCCGCCGAGGCCGGCACGCTCGCCGAGGCCCTCGACGTACCGGGGAAGATGCAACGGTCGGGTGACGCCTGGAAGGTGGGTCCGGCGAAGGACGGTTCGGGGCCCTCGTTGCAGGTGAGCCGGAAGGCGCCGGGGACCTGGACGTACTCCAGGTACGCGCCGTCCGCCGGCGGCAAGTGCGGTGGCGTGGCGAAGTGTTCGGACCCGACGGGCGGGGGCAGTGCCAAGGACGCGGTGAGCGGGGCCGCCGCGAAGAAGGCCGCCGCGCCGCTCCTGAAGGCCCTCGGCCAGGACGACGCCAAGCTGGATGCCGGGCAACTCATGGGCGCCACCCGGGTGGTGAACGCCGACCCGGCGGTCGGCGGGCTGCCGACGTACGGCTGGTCGACCGGGATCCAGATCGGTTCGGACGGTCAAGTGGTGGGCAGAAGCGGACAGTTGAAGGCTCCGGCCAAGGGCGCCACGTATCCGACGGTGGGGGCGCGCGAGGCCCTTGAGCGGATGAACGGGGCGGCGGCCGGGGGCCGGGTGTCCGTCGGAGGGTGCGCGAGTCCGGTGCCGTTGGACGGGGACGAGGGCGCGGGCGGGAACGCGGACTGCGCTTCGGCGCCGCCCAAGCCGTCCACGGTCGCCGTCACCAAGGCCACGTTCGGGCTCGCCGCGCATACCGTCGCGGGGCGGCAGGCGCTGGTGCCGTCGTGGCTGTTCGAGGTGCGGCCCAGCGGGGCGGACGCCGCGTTCACGGTGACGTATCCGGCGGTGGAGCCCAAGTACCTGGCGGCACCGAAGAGTTCGCAGCCGAGCCCGAAGCCCACGCCGTCGGACCCCTCGAAGCCCTCCGAGCCCTCCGATCCCTCCGAGCCCTCCGAGCCCTCCGGCAAGGCAGGCGGTGACACCCGCACCGTGCACGTCCAGGGCTACAGCGCCAAGGGCAGGACCCTGACCCTGCACTTCACGGGCGGCGTGTGCGCGAAGTACACGGCGTCGGCGGACGAGTCCGGGGGCCGAGTGAGCGTGAAGGTCACCGAGACGAAGAAGAAGGGCACCGTCTGCATCGAGCTGGCGAAGTTCTATACGTTGCCGGTGACGCTGGACGAGCCGCTGGGTGAGCGGAAGGTGGTGTCGGCCGACGGAGCCGCCGTGCGGCCCGCGCAGAAGAACGCGCCCGGCGGGGTCGAGCCCGCGCCCCGCGGCTGAGCGGGCAGAGCAACGCCGAAGGGGCGGCCCCGTGGGGCCGCCCCTTCGCGCGTCACAGCTGTACGGACTGGCCGTACGGCTTAGCCGTACGGCTTAGCTGAACGAGTCGCCGCAGGCGCAGGAGCCCGTGGCGTTCGGGTTGTCGATGGTGAAGCCCTGCTTCTCGATGGTGTCGACGAAGTCGATGGAGGCGCCGCCCAGGTACGGGGCCGACATGCGGTCGGTGACGACCTTCACGCCGCCGAAGTCCTTGACGACATCGCCGTCGAGCGAGCGCTCGTCGAAGAAGAGCTGGTAGCGCAGGCCGGAGCAGCCGCCGGGCTGAACAGCCACACGCAGGGCCAGGTCGTCACGGCCTTCCTGGTCGAGCAGAGCCTTGACCTTGGCGGCGGCTTCGTCGCTGAGGATGATGCCGTCGCTGACGGTGGTGGTCTCGTCCGATACGGACATCTACATCTCTCCCGGGTTGTTCGGAGACTGCTTGCCGACCATTGCAACCGGCAAAGGCCCGGATCCATTCCGGGTTTCGCACTTCTTCTCTTCATGCTCGCACACGCCCGGCGGACGGGGCACGGTGCAGGGGCGGCGGATTGCGTCACATCGACGACATTGCCATCGTCAAACTGACGTGAAGCACGTATGATAGATAGCGTCAAATCGACGAAAAGTCGAGCAGAGCTAAGAAAGGGTGCGTGACGTGACCACGGCCCAGTCCCCCCAGGCCCCCGTTGACCTGGATGTTTCCCCCACGCCTCTGGCGCTCCTGCTGCTCGGCCGCGAGGCCGACCCCAAGAGCGAGCGCGGCGTGGAGTGCCCCGGCGACCTGCCCTCGCCGTCCGACCCGGACCTGGTGGAGCGGGCGCGCGCGGCCAAGGAAAAGCTCGGAGACAAGGTGTTCGTGCTCGGACACCACTACCAGCGCGACGAGGTCATCCAGTTCGCCGACGTCACCGGGGACTCCTTCAAGCTGGCGCGGGACGCGGCGGCCCGGCCCGAGGCCGAGTACATCGTGTTCTGCGGTGTGCACTTCATGGCCGAGTCGGCCGACATCCTCACCGGCGACGACCAGAAGGTGGTCCTCCCCGACCTCGCCGCCGGCTGCTCCATGGCGGACATGGCGACGGCCGAGCAGGTCGCCGAGTGCTGGGACGTGCTGACGGAGGCCGGTATCGCCGAGTCCGTGGTGCCCGTCTCGTACATGAACTCCTCCGCGGACATCAAGGCGTTCACGGGCAAGCACGGCGGCACGATCTGTACGTCCAGCAATGCCGAGCGCGCGCTGAACTGGGCGTTCGAGCAGGGTGAGAAGGTCCTCTTCCTGCCCGACCAGCACCTCGGGCGGAACACCGCGGTGCGCGACCTCGGCATGTCGCTCGACGACTGCGTCGTCTACAACCCGCACAAGCCGAACGGCGGGCTGAGCGTCGAGGAGCTGCGGGCCGCGAAGATGATCCTGTGGCGCGGGCACTGCTCCGTGCACGGGCGCTTCTCGCTGGAGTCGGTGGAGGACGTGCGGGCGCGCATCCCCGGGGTGAACGTCCTCGTGCACCCCGAGTGCAAGAACGAGGTCGTGGCCGCGGCGGACTACGTCGGGTCGACCGAGTACATCATCAAGGCGCTGGAGGCGGCGCCGGCCGGGTCGAAGTGGGCCATCGGCACGGAGCTGAACCTCGTACGCCGTCTCGCGAACCGGTTCGCCGCCGAGGACAAGGAGATCGTCTTCCTCGACAAGACGGTGTGCTTCTGCTCGACCATGAACCGGATCGACCTGCCGCACCTCGTCTGGACCCTTGAGTCCCTGGCGGACGGCCAACTGGTCAACCGCATCGAGGTCGACCGGGAGACTGAGCAGTTCGCGAAGCTGGCGCTCGAGCGGATGCTGGCGCTGCCGTAGGTGTAATCCGCCGCCTTGGGCAATCTGCCGCCAAGGGCGGCAGGGTGGGCAAGGCGGCACCCCGGCGCGGGGCGAGCGCTTCATCAGGCGCCCGCCCCGCTCCCCCGGTCTCGGCGCGAACTACACGTTCGCCGGTTCCGGCTCCGTGGCCGGGGACTGGGGCGGGACACCGCCCCCGTCGCCACGCTTCGCGGCCCGCTTCGCCGCCCGCCGCTCCTTGCGAAGCTCCAGCATCGCGTACAGCGTCGGCACGAGAAGCAGCGTCAGCAGCGTCGACGAGATCAGACCGCCGATCACGACCACCGCCAGCGGCTGCGCGATGAAGCCGCCCTCGCCGGTGACGCCGAGCGCCATCGGGAGCAGGGCGAAGATCGTCGCCAGGGCCGTCATCAGGATCGGCCGCAGCCGGTGCCTGCCGCCCTCGACGACCGCCTCCACCACACCCAGGCCCTGGGCCCGGTACTGGTTGATCAGGTCGATCAGGACGATCGCGTTGGTGACCACGATGCCGATGAGCATCAGCATGCCGATCATCGCCGGGACGCCCATCGCCGTGCCGGTGGCGACCAGCAGACCGATCGCGCCCGTGGCCGCGAACGGGATGGAGACCAGCAGGATCAGCGGCTGGGCCAGCGAACGGAACGTCGCCACCAGGAGCATGAAGACGATCGCGATCGCCGCGAGCATCGCCAGGCCCAGGTTCTTGAACGCGTCGTCCTGGTCCTCGCTGACACCGCCGATGGTCGCCGTGGCGCCCTTCGGCAGGTCCAGCGAAGAGAGCTTCGTCTGAAGGTCGGCGCTGACCGCGCCCGTGTTGTCGCCGTCCGGCTTCGCCGTGATCGTCGCCGCGCGGGCGCCGTCGATCCGGGTCATCGAGACGGGACCGTCGACCGTCTTCACGGTGGCGATGTCGCCGAGGGTGACACCGCCGGGGCCCATCGGCAGCTTCTTCAGCTCGGCCATGGTGGTGGCCGGCTTGGCCGACTTCACGACGATGTCGCGCTCGGTGTCGTCGATCGTCGCCTTGCCGCTGGTGGTGCCGCGCACCGCCTGGGTGACGGCGGCGCCGAGCGTGGTGTCGTTGAACCCGGCGGCGGCCGCCTTCTCGTTGGCCTTCACCGAGATCCGCGGGACGGACTGCGACAGGTCGCTGGAGACGTCGGTGACGTCGTCGAGCGAGGCGACCGCGTCGCGGACCTGCTCGGAGGCCTTGTTCAGCACATCGCCGTCGGCGGCCTTCACGACCACGGACAGGTCCTGGCTGCCGAAGCCGTCACCGGCCGCGATCGTCGTCGTACCCACGCCGGAGAGCTGGCCGAGCTCGCGCTCGATGCGCTTCTGCGTGGCCTCGTACGTCGAGCTGTCCTTCAGCTTCACCTGGTACGACGCCTGGTTGGTGTCGGTGCCGCCGCCGAAGGCCGCCATGAAGCCGGAGGAGCCGATGGTGACCTGGTAGTCCTCGATCTCGTCGATGCCCGAAAGCGTCTTCTCGATCTTCTTCGCGGAGGCGTTCGTCGTCGACAGGCTGGTGCCGGGCTGCAACTCCTGCTTGATGGAGAGGACTTCCTGGTCGCCCTGGTCGAAGAAGTTCGTCTTGAGCATCGGCGCCATGCCGAACGTGCCGACGAGCACGACCACCGCGATCAGCAGCGAGGTGAACCGGCGACGCGTCGCGAAGCGCAGCACGGGAACGTAGATCCGCTGCAGCCAGGAGCGCGCCTCCTTCTCCTCGGCCTTGCGCCTGGCCTCCTCCGGGTCGACGCCGCGGGCCGCCTTGGGCGGGCGCAGGAACCAGTAGGAGAGGACCGGGACGACCGTCAGCGACACGAGGAGCGAGGCGAGCAGCGCCGCCGTCACCGTGATGGAGAACGAGCCGAACAACTCGCCCACCATGCCGCCGACCAGGCCGATCGGCAGGAAGACCGCCACGGTCGTGAGGGTGGAGGACGTCACCGCGCCCGCGACCTCGCGGACCGCCTTGAGGATGGCCTCCCTGCGTTCCTCGCCGTAGCCGAGATGGCGCTTGATGTTCTCCAGGACCACGATCGAGTCGTCGACGACGCGGCCGATCGCGATGGTCAGCGCGCCGAGCGTGAGCATGTTCAGCGACAGGTCGCCGGTCCACAGGACGATCAGTGCGAGGACCACGGACAGCGGGATGGAGACCGCCGTCACGAGCGTCGAGCGCAGCGAGGCCAGGAAGATCAGGATCACGATGACCGCGAAGAGCAGGCCGAGCGCGCCCTCCGTGGTCAGGCCGGAGATGGACTTCGAGACGGCCGGGCCCTGGTCGCTGACGACGGTGACGTCGGCTCCGGAGCCGAGGTCGTCGCGGAGCTGCGGCAGCTTGTCCTTGACGGCCTTGGAGATGGCGACCGCGGAGCCGTCCTGGTCCATGGTGACCGCGAGCGACAGGCTGGGCTCGCCGTCGGTGCGGGTGATCGAGTCGGCCGTGGACGGCTGCTGCTTCACGGTGGCGATGTCACCGAGGCGTACGGGCTTCTTGACGCCCTCACCCGTGATCATCAGGTCCTGGAGCTGCTTCAGGGACGTGAAGCCGCCGCCGACCTGGACCGCCCGGTTCTTGCCCGCCTCGTCGAGCGAGCCCGCGGGCATGGTGGCGCCGCCGGCCTTCAGGGACTCGGCGAGGGCCTGGGTGTTCACCCCGGCCGCGGCCATCTTCCGGTCGCTGGGCGTGATGTCGACCTGAAGGTCGCGGACGCCGTCCACCGTCACCTGGGAGACGCCGTCGATGTCCTTCAGCGTCGGCACGACGGACTTGTCGAGCTGGTCGGCGAGCGCCTGCTGGTCCTTGTCGGAGGTGACGGCGAGGACGACGGTCGGGATGTCGTCGGTCGAGCCGGCCACGACCTGCGGGTCGACGTCCTCGGGCAGCTGGGCGCGGGCCCGGTTGACCGCCTGCTGGACGTCGGCGACGAGCTGCTTGCTGCCGTCCGAGCCGTAGTCGAACTGGGCCATCACCAGGGCGTTGCCCTCGCTGGCCGTCGACGTGACGCCGGTGATTCCGTCGACCGCGTCGATGGAGTTCTCGAGAGGCTCGACGACCTGCTTCTCCACCACGTCCGGGGACGCGCCCTGGTAGGGGGCGATGACGGAGACCATGGGCAGTTCGATCGAGGGCAGCAGCTGCTGCTTGAGTTGAGGGATCGCGATCGCGCCGAAGACGATCGCGATGATCGAAATCAGCCCGATGAGGGCGCGTTGAGCGAGGCTGAATCTCGACAGCCAGGACATGGATCGGGTCTCCGTGGGACGTGAGCGGAAGATGAGGGCCGGGCCATGACAACCAGTGCGGTATGAGGCGTGGGACCCACGGTCCACCCTCGGTCATGCGTGCGACCCGATTCGTCGCTCCCAGGTCCCGTTCTTGTCCGCCGCCTACTGCGCCCGTAGTACGCGGCCCGTAAGGGTCACTCCACCCGTGGACGTACCAGGCCCGATTCGTACGCGATGACGACGAGTTGGGCGCGGTCGCGGGCGCCCAGCTTGGCCATGGCGCGGTTGACGTGGGTCTTCACGGTGAGCGGGCTGACCTCGAGGCGCTCGGCGATCTCGTCGTTGGAGTGGCCGCCCGCGACCTGGACGAGGACCTCGCGCTCGCGCCCGGTGAGCGCGGCGAGCCGCCCGGCGCTGCCGTCCGTGGGGCGTGCCCCCTCCTCGTAGCCGTCCCCCTGCGCGAGGAACTTGGCGATCAGACCCTTGGTCGCGAGGGGCGAGAGCAGGGCGTCGCCGGCGGCCGCGATCCGGACGGCGCCGAGCAGTTCGTCGGGCTCGGCGCCCTTGCCGAGGAAGCCGGAGGCGCCGGCCCGCAGCGACTGCACCACGTACTCGTCGACCTCGAACGTCGTCAGCATCACGACGTGTACGTGGCCGAGGGCCGGGTCCGCGCTGATCTCGCGGGTGGCGGCGAGGCCGTCGGTGCCGGGCATCCGGATGTCCATGAGCACGACGTCGGGGCGCTCGGAGCGGGCGAGCCGGACGGCCTCGGCGCCGTCGGACGCCTCCCCCACCACCTCCATGTCGGGCTCGGAGTCGACGAGCACCCGGAAGGCGCTGCGCAGCAGGGCCTGGTCGTCGGCCAGGAGGACCCGGATCGTTGCGCTGGTCATGTGGTGGCGTCCTCGGAGGTGTCGGGGCCCGCGACGGGGTCGGCGCCGCCGGTGCGGGCCTTGGTCGGAAGGATCGCATGGACGCGGAAACCGCCGCCGTAGCGCGGTCCCGCGGTGAGGGTGCCGCCGAGCGCGGTGACGCGTTCGCGCATGCCGAGCAGGCCGTGGCCGCCGTTCGCGTCGGGCTCGTCCGGTTCGCTGGGATGGTCGCCGTACGAGGCCGTGGCGCCGGGGCCGTTGTCGAGGATGGTGATCTCCACGTTCGGTCCCACGCGCACGACGCTGACCTCGGCCTTGGCCTCGGGGCCCGCGTGCTTCTGTACGTTCGTCAGCGCTTCCTGCACGACGCGGAAGGCGGCGAGGTCGACGGCGGCGGGCAGGGCGGGGGCGTCCTTCGCGCGGGCCACCTCGACGGGCAGGCCCGCGTGCCGGAAGGTGTCGACGAGGTCGTCGAGCCGGTCGAGTCCCGGAGCGGGCTCGGTGGGCGCCTCCGGGTCTCCGGTCTGCCTCAACAGGCCGACGGTGGCGCGGAGTTCGTTGAGCGCGGAGCGGCTGGCCTCGCGGACGTGGCCGAGGGCCTCCTTGGCCTGATCGGGCCGCCGGTCCATGACGTGGGCGGCGACGCCGGCCTGCACGTTGACGAGCGCGATGTGGTGGGCGACGACGTCGTGCAGATCGCGGGCGATCCGCAGCCGCTCCTCGGCGACGCGGCGCCTGGCCTCCTCCTCGCGGGTGCGTTCGGCGCGTTCGGCGCGCTCCCTGATCGCGGTGACGAAGGCGCGGCGGGAGCGGACCGCATCGCCCGCGGCGGCGGCCATCCCGGTCCACGCGAAGATGGCGAGGTTCTCCTGGGAGTACCAGGGCAGCGGGCCCGCGAACATGGCGACGCCGGTCAGCACCGCCATCGAGGCGAGGCCGACGCGCCAGGTGGTGGGGCGGTCCGTGGTGGCGGCGACCGTGAAGAGGGCGACGACCGCGGACATCACGACGGGGGCGCGGGGGTCGCCGGTGACCAGTTCGACGACGGAGACGGCGGAGGTCGCCGCGAGTACGCAGAGGGGGGCGCGGCGGCGGAACACGAGGGCGGCGGCGCCGAGCAGCATCAGGACGAGGCTGAGCACGTTCGGCGTTCTGGCGCCCCAGGCGTACGTACCCTCCGGGCCGTGCGGGTCGACGAAGGAGCCGGCGACCATGCAGAGGAGGACGCCGAGCGCGAGGGTGGCGTCCAGGGCCAGCGGATGCGTCCTGGCCCACCGTACGAAGCGGTTCACCGGGTTCACGGTAGCGCGCCCGCACCCGCCGCCTCCGGCGGAGCCGCTACCCCGGGATCAGGCCGTCGTCGCTGAGCATCTCGCGGACCTCCGCCAACGTGGCATCCGCCGCCGGCAGGATCAGCTCCGACGGTTCCAGGGCGTCGTCCGGCAGCGGAGCGCCCAGGCGGCGGACCGCGTCCAGGAGAGCGGCGAGCGTACGGCGGAAGCCCGCCTCGTCGCCGCTCTCCATCTCCGCGAGGAGTTCGTCGTCGAGCTTGTTGAGTTCGGTGAAGTGGTCGTCCGCCAACTCCACCTGGCCCTCCCCCATGATCCGGACGATCATGTCGGCCTCCTCAAGGCACTACAGCTCTACCGCTCTACAGGCAGTACAGGCACTACTGCTTGTCGAAGCGCGGGGTGTCCTGGGGCTGCGCCTGCGAAGGCTGGGACTGCTCCTGTCCGCCCTCGAGCGCCTGCTGCGACGAGGACGAGCCACCGGACAGCTCCGCCTTCATGCGCTGCAGCTCCAGCTCTACATCCGTACCACCGGAGAGCCGGTCCAGCTCGCTCTGGATGTCGTCCTTGGCGAGGCCGGACGAGTCGTCGAGCGCGCCGGAGGCGAGCAGTTCGTCGATGGCGCCGGCCCGCGCCTGCAGCTGGGCCGTCTTGTCCTCGGCACGCTGGATCGCCATGCCGACGTCGCCCATCTCCTCGGAGATGCCGGAGAACGCCTCCCCGATCCGGGTCTGCGCCTGCGCCGCGGTGTACGTGGCCTTGATCGTTTCCTTCTTGGTGCGGAAGGCGTCGACCTTCGCCTGCAGCCGCTGCGCCGCGAGAGTGAGCTTCTCCTCCTCGCCCTGCAACGTCTGGTGCTGCGTCTCCAGGTCCGTGACCTGCTGCTGGAGCGCGGCACGGCGGGACAGGGCCTCGCGGGCCAGGTCCTCCCGGCCGAGCGCGAGCGCCTTGCGGCCCTGGTCCTCGAGCTTGGACGACTGGGACTGGAGCTGACCGAGCTGCAGTTCCAGGCGCTTGCGGGACGTCGCCACGTCCGCGACCCCCCTGCGTACCTTCTGGAGCAGCTCCAGCTGCTTCTGGTACGAGTAATCGAGGGTCTCGCGCGGGTCCTCGGCCCGGTCAAGGGCCTTGTTCGCCTTCGCGCGGAAGATCATCCCCATACGCTTCATGACACCGCTCATGGGCTTCGCGCGCCCCCTTCTGACAGATCCAGCGTTGGTCCAGCTCCAGCACTGCGACAGAAACCACAGTACGGGTCCTGCCTCTATTACCGCACTGTTCAGGTACGGATGCGCTCATCCCCGAGGACGACTGCTTCCGGCCCCGCTCCGGCGCAAGGAGTAGATGACCCCTGACGACAGGACGCGGGACGTTGCCGGATCGTTCCCCACTGCCCTGTGGTCGATGCATGACCACCACGTACCCTGGCGATTGTGTTCCGTAGCCGATCCAAGGACGACAAGGCCCAGGCCGCGCAGGCCAAGGTGAGCCAGTCCCAGCAGCCCAGAGACCCGCAGGCGCCCAAGGGCCGCCCCACGCCGAAGCGCAGCGAGGCCCAGACGCAGCGCCGCAGCGTGGCCAACACCAAGATGTCGCCGAAGGAGGCCCGCACCCGCTCGCGCGACGAGCGCCGCACCGCGATGCAGCGCCAGCGCGAGGCGCTGGCCAACGGCGACGAGCGTTACCTGCCCGCCCGTGACAAGGGCCCGGTGCGCAAGTACGCGCGCGACTTCGTCGACTCGCGCTTCGCGATCGCCGAGTACTTCCTGCCGATGGCGGTGGTCATTCTCGTCCTGAGCATGATCCGCGTCGGTTCGCTGCAGAACATCGCGCTGCTGCTGTGGCTGTTCGTGATCGTCGCGATCGTCGTCGACTCGGCCGTGACCGGTTTCCGCCTGAAGAAGATCCTCACGGAGAAGTTCCCGAACGAGCGCCGTAAGGGCGCCGTCGCGTACGCGCTCATGCGCACGCTCCAGATGAAGCGGCTGCGCCTGCCGAAGCCGCAGGTCAAGCGCGGAGAGCGGCCCTGAGTACGGACAGCACGGAGGCTTTCGCCGGCGACGCTGTGCACTCCTGGCTGGACAAGCTCGGCGGCCTGCGCAACATCGTGCGGCAGGAGCTCGTGGCCAGGCAGCTCGACGAGCAGCTGGCCGCACGGTTCCCCGTCGGTCAGCGGCTGCGGGTGCTCGACGTGGGGATGGGCCAGGGCACGCAGGCCCTGCGCCTCGCCCGCGCCGGGCACAAGGTGACCGGCGTGGAGCAGGATCCGGAGATGGTCGCCGTGGCGGGCCGGGCGCTCGCCGCGGAGCCCGCGGGGGTGCGTGACCGCGTCCGCCTCGTGCAGGGCAGCGGCATGGAGACCGGCGTGCACTTCCTGCCGGGCAGCTTCGACGTCGTGCTCTGTCACGGCGTGCTGATGTACGTCGACGATCCCGACGCGCTGCTCGCGGGCCTGGCCCGGATGCTGGCGCCGGGCGGCCTGCTCTCCCTCGTCGTGCGCAACGGGGACGCGCTCGCGATGCGGCCGGGGCTCGCCGGTGACTGGATCGGGGCCCTCGGCGCGTTCGAGTCGGTGAAGTACACGAACCGGCTCGGGCTCGATGTCAGGGCCGACCGGCTCGGTGCGCTGACGGAGACGCTTGCCGGGATCGGGGCGCCGTTGCATGCGTGGTACGGGGTGCGGGTCTTCACGGATCAGGCCCCGGACGATGCGGGGGCGCCGGAGCACGGGGAGTTGCAGACGTTGCTCGCCGCGGAGGAGAGGGCGGGTCGGTCCGATCCGTACCGGCGGGTGGCCGCGCTTCTGCATTTGTGCGGGGTGCGTGGCTGAGCCCTGCCACTCAAGCCCCTGCGGCGATTGAGCAGCGGGGTCCGGGGCAGGGCCCCGGGCCGCGACCACGGCGCCGTTGATGACGTCTCGGGGCTCCGCCCCGGACCCCGCGCCTCAAACGCCGGCGGGGCTGAATCTGCTCACCCGCCGCTGGGGCTTGATGTGCTCAATCGTCGCTCGGGCTGGATGTGCTCACCCGTCGGCGGAGCTGGAAGACGTGTCCTCCGCGTGGAGGCTCATCGGGCCGTAGATGACCTTGTCGTCCTCGCGGAGCGTGACCTGGTCGGCGCCGCCGTCCGCGAGCTGCTTCCAGTACTCGCCGACCCAGGACTCGGCGTCCCCTTGCGTGGTGAACTCCTCGGGCTGTACCGCGGGAGCCACCTCCGTCCCGTCGGACTTCTCGAACCGCCACGTCCACGCCGCCATGTCAGCCTCCCGGTTACGGATGTCCGATGTCCCCGGAAGCCTATCCGGGCGAGCGTCGATCAAGGGGGCGCGGGAGGATCTTCCTGTGGAACTGACACTGCTCGGCACCGGCGGCCCCGACGGGCTGCCCCGCCCCGACTGCCCTTGCGCCGCCTGCGCGACCGCGCTCGGCCGCGACGCCCGTGCCGCGACGGCGGTCCTGATCGACGGGACGCTGCTGCTCGACCTGACGCCGGGGGCCGCGTTCGCCGCGGCCCGTTCGGGGCACAGCCTCGGCGGCGTACGGCAGGTGCTGCTCTCGCATCCGCACGACGGGCCCGCGGTCGAGGTGCCCGCGGGGCTTCCGCAGCCCGGCCGGGTGCCGGACGGCCGGGAGCTGGCGCTGCTCACCGGTCACCGGGTGCGGGCGCTCGCCCTGGACGCGCCGGGCACCGGCTACGAGGTGACGGGGCCCGAGGGCGAGCGGCTGCTCTATCTGCCGCCGGGCACGGCGCCCGCGGGCTTCGACGAGGCGCGGGCGCCGTACGAGATGGTCCTCGCCGATGTCGTCGGCCGTCCCGACGCGCTCGCGCGGCTGCGTTCCGCGGGCGCGATCGGCCCGACCACCGATGTCCTCGCCGTCCATCTGGACCACGACGTCTTCCCGGGCCGGGAGCTCGCCCGGCGGCTCGCGGCCGCGGGCGCGCGGGCCGTGCCGGACGGCACGACCCTGGACGTCGGCACGTACGAGGACGTGCCCGATGTGCCGCGCAGGACGCTGGTGCTCGGCGGGGCACGGTCCGGGAAGTCGGTGGAGGCCGAGCGGCGCCTGGAGGCGTTCCCCGATGTGCTGTACGTGGCGACCGGCGGGACGCGCGGCGGGGACACGGAGTGGGCGCAGCGGGTGGCCGCGCACCGGGAGCGGCGGCCGGGGTCCTGGCGGACGGCCGAGACCTGCGATCTCGTGCCGCTGCTCGACGACCCCGAGGATGCCGCTCCGCTGCTGGTCGACTGCCTGTCGCTGTGGCTGACGTACGCGATGGACGAGGTCGGGGCCTGGGACGACGCCGAGTGGGCGGGCGGTGGTGAGAAGGCGCTGCGGGAGCGGGTGGCCGAGCTGGTCGACGCGGTGCGGCGCACGCGGCGGATCGTCGTCGCGGTCTCGAACGAGGTGGGTTCGGGGATCGTGCCCGCGACCGCGTCGGGGCGCCGCTACCGGGACGAACTCGGCCGTCTGAACGCGGCGTTCGCGTCCGAGTGCGAGCATGTGCTGCTCGTCGTCGCGGGTCAGCCGCTCGTGCTGCGCGGCTGACCCGGATCCGCTGTCCTACGCGTCCGGGTCGCGGCGCGCGATCACCCGGTACGCGTTGGAGAAGCGGGTGCGGCGGGCAAGCGGAGCGAGGACCCGGTCGGCCGCGCAGGCGGCGAGGAACGCGGGCGCGACGGCGTACATCAGGATCTTGCGCAGGATGCGCTGGGCCCGGCCGGGGGCCTTGGTGCGCCACGGGTCGTCGGCGTCGGGCAGGTGCCGGCCCGCGAACAGGGCGAGTCCTGCCGCGAGATCCAGCGGGACGTGGGGCTCGCTGCGGTCGACGGCGACGACCGTGTAGCCGAGGGCGCGCAGTTCGGCGCGGAGGTTGGCGAGCGGGATCAGATGCAGGTGCTGCGGCTGGAAGTACGAGATCCACCACTTGCCGAGGAGCTTCGCGAAGCGGCTCTCGGGGTCGGGGAGTTCGATCATCAGATGCCCGCCGGGGCGCAGCACACGGTGCGCGGCCTTCAGTTCCTCGCGCGGATCGCGGGAGCGGCCCAGGTAGTGGAACATGCTCAGCGCGTCGTAGCCGCCCTCGATCCCGGGGGCGAGATCGGTGAACTGGCCCTGGTGGGCCCGCTCGACGCGGCCCGCCCTGCGGCCCTCCTCGACGCCTTCGCCGCTGTCGAGGCCGTCGAAGGCCGTGTACGGCAGCACCTCTTGGGCCACCGCCGGGAAGTGGCCCTGACCGGTGCCGATGTCGAGCCAGCTCTCCGGTTCGGCGAACGCGGCGAGGGCGCGGGCGCGGGACCGGTCGCGGTGGGCGGAGGTGCGCGCGCGGAAGATCCACTCGGCCTGGTCGGCGTAGCGGCCCTTGCGGAAGTCCCGGTAGTAGAAGTCCAGGCCCTCCGGGGTGAGGCGGGGGTTCTGGAACGAGTGGGCGCAGGACCCGCACTGGACGAGGGTGAAGCTGCCGGGCTTGTGCTGGAGGAGGTCGGTGGTGCGCAGGCGGGTGCGCAGCCGGGTGCTGCCGCACCAGGGGCAGTCGGGGCGGCGTGGCTCGTGGAAGCGTTCGGTGCCCTGGGCGAGTTCGGTGAGGTAGGCGGGGCGGCGCTCGGCGACGGCCTGGGGGGTGGCGGGGGCGGTCAAGGGTGAGGCCTCCAGTCATGGCAGTCATGGTCTGCGTTGCCGCAACGAGCGCGCGAGATATGACAATTCGCCGCGAACATGAACGCAACCGATCATCTCCGAGCAGTTCATGACAGCCCGGAGGCGACTCACCGCCCGTCGTCGGCGTCCGCCGGAAGGACGCACCCATCGGTGTCCCGTGACGGACGGTGCAGCTGGGGCCAGACCCTCGCGACGGCCGGTACTGTTCGGCGAATGAGCTCGCTGAACCTCGACGACTTCACCGATCTGATCGAGCGCCCCGACGGCGGCACCCGCCGCGACGCCGAGGAGCGCAGGGCCCGCTTCGCCGTGCCGCCGGGCGCCCTCGGCCGCCTCGACGAACTGGGCGAGTGGCTGAGCGCCGCCCAGGGCGCGGTGCCCGTACGACCGGTCGCGCGGCCGCGCGTGGTCCTCTTCGCAGGCGACCACGGCGTGGCCGGACTCGATGTGTCGAAGCGGCCCGCGGGCAGCGCGGCCGACCTCGTACGGGAGGTCGTCGAGGGCGCCTCCACGGGCGCGGTGCTCGCGCGCCGGCTCGGCGTCGGCGTGCGCGTCGTCGACCTCTCCCTCGACTGCGAGCCCGACGAGCTGCCCAAGTCCGTCGACGACCGGCGCGTGCGGCGCGGCTCTGGGTGCATCGACACCGAGGACGCGCTCACCCTCGAAGAGGCGGAGGCCGCGTTCCGCGCGGGCATGGCGGTCGCCGACGAGGAGGCCGACTCCGGTACGGATCTCGTTGTCCTCGGCGACATCAGCGTCGGCGGTACGACGGCGGCGGCCACGCTGATCGCGGCGCTGTGCGGCACGGACGCGTCCGTGGTGACGGGCCGTGGCGGCGACCCCATCGACGACCTCGCCTGGATGCGCAAGTGCGCGGCGATCCGTGACGCGCTGCGGCGGGCCCGGCCCGTCCTCGGCGACCAGCTCCAGCTCCTCGCCACGGTGGGCGGGGCGGATCTCGCGGCGGCGACGGGGTTCCTGCTCCAGTGCGCGGTGCGGCGTACGCCCGTGCTCCTCGACGGGGTGGTCTCCGCGGCCTGCGCGCTCGTCGGCCAGCGGGTCGCTTTCCGCGCGCCCGACTGGTGGCTGGCCGCGCATGCCAGCGGCGAACCGGCCCAGGCGAAGGCGCTCGACCGGATGGCCATGGACGTCCTCCTCGACCAGGACGTCCGGGTCGGCGGCGGTACGGGGGCGCTTCTTGCGCTTCCGCTGGTGCAGGCGGCGGCTGCGCTGGCAGCGGAGCTGCCGGAGGCGGCGGGTTCCGCGGAGCCGGTCGACCAGTAGGCGTAAGGGGGCGGCCCCCGGTCCACGCCACGGGGCTCCGCCCCGGACCCCGCGGGCTCTCGTCCAAGAGCGGGGCTGGATTTGCCCACCCGCTGCCTGGGCATGCGGGTGGGCGTCGCCACCTTGGGCAATCTGCCGCCTTGGGCGGCAGGGTGGGCAAGGCGGCGCCCCCGGTGGCGCGCAACCAGGACGCGGTGGCGGGTAATCTCCAGCGGTGTCCGAAAACACCTCCCCCGCCACTCTGCCGGACGGCATACGTTTTGCGTTTGGGACGCTCAGCGTTCTTCGGGTGAACGTCACCCGCTGGGACCATGCGGCCGCCCGGAACGGGATGCTCTGCGCGCCGCTCGTCGGGCTGGTCGTCGGGCTCGCCGCGGCCGTGGTCGGCGGGGCGCTGGCGCTGCTCGGGGCGGGCGCGCTGCTCGCCGCGGTCGCCGCCGTCGCCGTGCCCGCCGCCCTCACCCGCGGACTGCACCTCGACGGGCTCGCGGACGTCGCGGACGGCCTGGGCAGCGGGAAGCCCGCCGACGACGCCCTGCGGATCATGAAGCAGTCGGACATCGGGCCCTTCGGCGTGGTCACGCTCGTCCTGGCGCTGTTCGCCCAAGTCGCCGTCCTGGCCGACCAGTTCGGGCAGTCGTGGTGGCGCGGCGCCCTCGCCGCGACCGTCTCCGCGGTGACCGCGCGCCTCGCCCTGACCTTCGCCTCCCGCACCGGCGTACCGGCCGCCCGCCCCGAGGGCCTCGGCGCGGCGGTCGCGGAGACGGTGTCGCGGCGGGCGGCGCTGATCGTGGGCGTGGTGGTGGTCGCGGCGAGCGCCGCCCTCTCCCTCCGGGCCGCCCTCGCCGTCGTCCTGGGCTGCTCCGCCGCCGAACTCCTGTCGCGCCGCTGCGTCTCCCGCTTCGGCGGGGTGACCGGCGACGTCTTCGGCGCACTAGCCGAGACGGCGGCCACGACGGCACTGGTGATCCTGGCCCTCGGCTGATCCCCGCGGCAGGGCGCACCTGGACGAAGCAGCCCAAGAACGACGGGCGTAGGCTCGGCCCGGGCGGGCCAACTACCCCCGGCCCCGGCGAAGAAGCCGGGGTTCACCCGATGAAAGAGGGACCTCACCACCGTGACTGCTCTGACTCTCAGCACCGCCGCGGCGACCGGCCTGCGCGCCGACGCGATCGTCGTCGGCGTCGTGAAGGGCGACAAGGGCCCGGTCGTCGCGCACGGCGCGGAAGCCGTGGACAAGGCGTACGACGGAAAGCTCGGTTCCGTCCTGGAGACCCTCGGCGCCAGTGGCGGCGAGGGCGAGGTGACCAAGCTCCCGGCACCTTCCGGCTTCAAGGCGCCGCTCGTGCTGGCGGTCGGTCTCGGCGGCGAGCCCGAGAAGGACGGCGCGTACGACAGCGAGGCGCTGCGCCGCGCAGCCGGTGTCGCGGCCCGCGCCCTGGCCGGTTCGAAGAAGGCCGCGTTCGCGCTGCCGGTCGACGACGCCGAGGACGCCGGCGCCATCGCGGAGGGCGCGCTGCTCGGCGCGTACTCCTTCGACACGTACAAGGAGGTCTCCGACGACAAGGGGACCCCGAAGAACGGCAAGGCGCCGCTCGCCGAGGTCGCGATCCTCGGCGGCAAGCCCCGCGACAAGGCGTACAAGGCGGCGATCGAGCGCGCCCTAGCCGTGGCCGAGGAGCTGAACCGCGCCCGCGACCTGATCAACACCCCGCCGAACGACCTGAACCCGGAGGCCTTCGCCGCCGTCGCCCAGGCCGCGGCCAAGGAGCACGGCATCAAGGTGCAGGTGCTCGACGAGAAGGCCCTGGAGAAGGGCGGCTACGGCGGCATCCTCGGCGTCGGCGCCGGTTCCGCCTCGGCCCCGCGCCTGGTGAAGCTCTCGTACAAGAGCGCCAAGGCGGGCAAGAACGCGAAGCACCTCGCCTTCGTCGGCAAGGGCATCACGTACGACTCGGGCGGCATCTCGCTGAAGCCGGCCGGTCACAACGAGACGATGAAGTGCGACATGGCCGGCGCCGCCGCCGTGTTCGCCGCCGTCGTCACCGCCGCGCGCCTGGGTCTCGAGGTGAACGTCACCGGCTGGCTTGCGCTCGCCGAGAACATGCCGTCGGGCTCGGCCACCCGCCCCGGCGACGTGCTGCGCATGTACTCGGGCAAGACGGTCGAGGTGCTCAACACCGACGCCGAGGGCCGCCTCGTGCTCGCCGACGCCATCGCCAAGGCCTCCGAGGAGAAGCCCGACGCGATCGTCGACGTCGCGACGCTGACCGGCGCGATCATGCTGGCGCTCGGCTCCCGCACCTTCGGCATCATGGGCAACGACGACGCCTTCCGCGGCTCGATCCACGAGGCCGCCGAAGAGGTCGGCGAGCCGGCCTGGCCGATGCCGCTCCCGACGCACCTGCGCAAGGGCATGGACTCGTCGACCGCCGACATCGCCAACATGGGCGAGCGGATGGGCGGCGGCCTGGTCGCAGGTCTGTTCCTGAAGGAGTTCGTCGGCGAGGGCATCACGTGGGCCCACCTCGACATCGCGGGCCCGGCCTTCAACGAGTCGGCCCCGTTCGGCTACACGCCGAAGGGCGGCACCGGTTCCGCGGTCCGCACGCTGGTCCGTCTCGCGGAGCGGACGGCGGCGGGCGACCTCGGCTGAGGCCCCGCGCACACCGCGCGATCGCCGCATAAGCGCTGAACAGCCCCCGGGTGCACGACCCCGGGGGCTGTTCGCTTTGAACGAAATCCGCGTGTTTGTCCCCGCTCGTCACAGCTGTTTCCGGTGTAACAGCCGTCTCACCCCCCAGCCCGACGTCCCGACTGCCGTCGACAAGTGCGAGGATGGGGTACGGCAGGACAGGGCCCTACCCAGGGCCGAAGAACGAGCGGCCGAACACCCCGCCGCCCGGTCGTCGGAGACCGGCGTACGGCGCACATGCATGGAGGACGTGACGTGGCGAACGACGCCAGCACCGTTTTCGACCTAGTGATCCTCGGCGGTGGCAGTGGCGGTTACGCCGCGGCCCTGCGCGGAGCGCAGCTGGGCCTGGACGTCGCCCTGATCGAGAAGAACAAGCTCGGCGGCACCTGCCTGCACAACGGCTGCATCCCCACGAAGGCTCTGCTGCACGCCGGTGAGATCGCGGACCAGGCGCGCGAGAGCGAGCAGTTCGGTGTCAAGGCCACCTTCGAGGGCATCGACATCAACGCCGTCCACAAGTACAAGGACGACGTGATCTCCGGCCTGTACAAGGGCCTGCAGGGCCTCGTGGCCTCGCGCAAGGTGACGTACATCGAGGGCGAGGGCAAGCTCTCCTCCCCGACGTCCGTCGACGTCAACGGCCAGCGTGTCCAGGGCCGCCACGTCCTCCTCGCGACCGGCTCCGTGCCGAAGTCGCTGCCGGGCCTGGAGATCGACGGCAACCGCATCATCTCCTCGGACCACGCGCTGAAGCTGGACCGCGTCCCGCAGTCCGCGATCGTCCTGGGCGGCGGCGTCATCGGCGTCGAGTTCGCCTCGGCGTGGAAGTCCTTCGGCACCGACGTCACGGTCGTCGAGGGCCTCAAGCACCTCGTCCCGGTCGAGGACGAGAACAGCTCCAAGATCCTGGAGCGCGCCTTCCGCAAGCGCGGCATCAAGTTCAACCTCGGCACCTTCTTCGAGAAGGCCGAGTACACGCAGGACGGCGTCCGCGTGACCCTCGCCGACGGCAAGACCTTCGACGCCGAGGTCCTCCTCGTCGCCATCGGTCGCGGCCCGGTCTCCCAGGGCCTCGGCTACGAGGAGCAGGGCGTCGCCATGGACCGCGGCTTCGTGCTCGTCGACGAGTACATGCAGACCAACGTGCCGACCATCTCGGCCGTCGGTGACCTGGTCCCGACCCTCCAGCTCGCGCACGTCGGCTTCGCGGAGGGCATCCTGGTCGCGGAGCGTCTGGCCGGCCTGAACCCGGTTCCGGTCGACTACGACGGCGTGCCGCGCGTGACCTACTGCCACCCGGAGGTCGCCTCCGTCGGTATCACCGAGGCCAAGGCCAAGGAGATCTACGGTGCGGACAAGGTCGTCGCTCTGAAGTACAACCTCGCGGGCAACGGCAAGTCCAAGATCCTGAAGACCACGGGCGAGATCAAGCTCGTGCAGGTCAAGGACGGTGCCGTGGTCGGCGTCCACATGGTCGGCGACCGCATGGGCGAGCAGGTCGGCGAGGCCCAGCTGATCTACAACTGGGAAGCGCTGCCCGCCGAGGTCGCCCAGCTCGTGCACGCGCACCCGACGCAGAACGAGGCGCTCGGCGAGGCCCACCTGGCCCTCGCGGGCAAGCCGCTGCACTCGCACGACTGAGCCACGCCCCTGTCGCACCTGGGCGCGACGACCGACCACCACAGACTTCCGCACTGCGTTGCCGCGCATTGCACATCGTTAAGGAGCAACCGAAACCATGCCGGTTTCCGTATCCCTTCCGGCGCTCGGTGAGAGCGTCACCGAGGGCACTGTCACCCGCTGGCTGAAGGCCGAGGGCGAGCGCGTCGAGGTCGACGAGCCGCTGCTGGAGGTGTCGACCGACAAGGTCGACACCGAGATCCCCTCGCCCGCCGCCGGCGTGCTCGCCTCCATCAAGGTCGCCGAGGACGAGACCGTCGAGGTCGGCGCCGAGCTGGCCGTCATCGACGACGGTTCCGGTGCCCCGGCCGCCGAGCCCGCCCCGGCCGCCGCCGAGGCCCCGGCCGCCGAGCCCGCCCCGGCGCAGGAGGCTCCGGCCCCCGCCGCCGAGCCGGCCCCCGCCGCTCAGGAAGCCCCCGCCGCCCCGGCCGGTGGCGCCTCCGGTACCGACGTCGTGCTGCCCGCGCTGGGCGAGTCGGTCACCGAGGGCACCGTCACCCGCTGGCTCAAGGAGGTCGGCGAGGAGGTCGCGGAGGACGAGCCGCTGCTCGAGGTCTCGACCGACAAGGTCGACACCGAGATCCCCTCCCCCGTCGCCGGCGTTCTCCTGGAGATCACCGTCGCCGAGGACGAGACCGCCGAGGTCGGCGCCAAGCTCGCCGTCATCGGTGCCCCGGGCGCCGCCCCGGCCGCCGCCGAGACCCCGGCCCCGGCCGCTCCGGCCGCCGCTCCGGCCCCGGCCCCGGCCCCCGAGCCGACTCCGGCCCCGGCCGCCCCCGCGGCTCCCGCCGCCCCGGCCGCGCCCGCCGCCGCCCCGGCTGCTCCGGCCCCCGCGCCGGCCGCCCCGGCCCCGGTCGCCCCGGCCGCTCCGGCCACCCCCGCCGCGCCGGTCACCCCGGCCGACGAGGGCGCCTACGTGACCCCGCTGGTGCGCAAGCTCGCCTCCGAGCACGGCGTCGACCTGTCCACCGTCAAGGGCACCGGCGTCGGCGGCCGCATCCGCAAGCAGGACGTCACCGCCGCCGCCGAGGCCGCCAAGGCGCAGGCTCCGGCCGCTGCCGCCCCGGCCGCCGCTGCCTCCAAGTCCGCCCCGACCCTGGAGGCCTCTCCCCTCCGCGGTCAGACGGTCAAGCTGCCGCGCATCCGCAAGGCCATCGCGGACAACATGCACAAGGCGCTGCAGGAGCAGGCTCAGCTGTCCTCGGTCATCGAGGTCGACATCACCAAGCTGATGAAGCTGCGCAACAAGGCCAAGAACGGCTTCGCCGCCCGCGAGGGCGTCAAGCTCTCCCCGATGCCGTTCTTCGTCAAGGCCGCCGTCCAGGCGCTGAAGGCCCACCCGGTCATCAACGCCCGCCTGAACTACGACGAGGGCACCATCACCTACTTCGACTCCGAGAACGTCGGCATCGCCGTCGACTCGGAGAAGGGCCTGATGACCCCGGTCATCAAGGGCGCGGGTGACCTCAACATCGCGGGCATCGCCAAGAAGACCGCCGAGCTGGCCGACAAGGTCCGCACCAACAAGATCGCCCCGGACGACCTGTCCGGCGCGACCTTCACGATCTCCAACACGGGATCGCGCGGCGCCCTCTTCGACACCGTCATCGTCCCGCCGAACCAGGTCGCCATCCTGGGCATCGGCGCCACGGTCAAGCGCCCCGTCGTCATCTCCGACCCGGAGCTCGGCGACACCATCGCCGTCCGTGACATGACCTACGTGACGCTCTCCTACGACCACCGTCTGGTGGACGGCGCGGACGCCGCCCGCTACCTGACCACGGTCAAGCAGATCCTCGAGGCCGGCGAGTTCACCGCCGAGCTCGGTCTGTAAAGACAGCAGGTCCACGACGGCGCCCCCGACCGGAACCCTCCGGTCGGGGGCGCCGTCGTACGCGCGCGTGCGTAGCCGCACGCCCGGGCGGGCACCCCCTTCTGTAGCCCGCCCCCGACAAACGCTCTCTGTAACCGGCATCACCCGTCGCATGCGCGGCCGTACCCCGTCCGGCCAGGGCAGCGGCCGTATTGTCTAAGGGTCCCCGCCGACCCACCGGGTCCACCCTGCCAAGGAGCCCCCATGACCGCGCCCGTCGTCCACTCGCTTCGCGATCAGATCCGCGAGCACATCGTCGAGGGGATCGTCAGCGGCCGCTGGAAGCCGGGCGAGCGCATCGTGGAGCGCCGCATCGCGACCGAGCTGGAGGTCTCCCAGACCCCGGTGCGGGAGGCGCTGCGGGAGCTGGAGTCGCTGCGGCTCATCGAGTCGGCGCCGAACAAGGGCGTGCGGGTACGGAACCTCTCCGCGGCCGACCTGGAGGAGTCCTACCCCGTCAGGGCGGGCCTGGAGGCCATCGCGGCGGAGCTGGCGGCCGACCGGCTCGCCGGCGACTGCTCGGCCCTGGAACCCCACGTGGAGGCGCTCTACAGGGCCGACCAGGAGGCCGACGGGACCGCCCAGGTGCGGCACACGGTCGCCTTCCACCGCGAGCTGGTGCGGGCCGCGGACAACTCCGTGCTGTTCCACACCTGGGAAGGGCTCGGCATCGAGGTCTTCACCGCGCTGTCCATCCGCTGGCTGGGCACGGTGCAGCAGTCGTACGCGGAGGAGCACGCCGATCTGGTCGCCGCGTTCCGGCGCCGTGACCCGGAGATCGCGGCCTTGGTCAAGGCCCACGTACTGGGATGTGCACCCCGCGCATGAGGGGTCACCGTCCGCTTCTCTGACCAGGCACTCCGTGCCCTGATCAAGAAAAACAGGCGACACCCTGTGCCGACTTTCTTGATCTGAAGAGATTTTGCGGGTGAATCCTTTGATCGATCATCGATCAGGGAGTTACAGTCACCGACGGGTCCCCACCGGGACCTCGCCCTGTCCTGCCAAAGACAAAGGGCACCCCCACCCCACCCCCTTCGACTCAGGAAGGCGTGCGGCGACTATGACCGACCCCATGCGCATCCAGCCGAGCGAGCTCGACCAGCTCCCGGACCGTGACCCCGAGGAGACCGCCGAATGGCGGGCCTCCCTGGACGCCGTCACCAAGGCGGCCGGGCCACACCGTGCCGCATACCTGATGCGGCGCACCCTGGAAGGCGCCGAGGCGGGCGGCCTGGCGCTGCCGAAGCTTCTTGAGACGGACTACGTCAACTCCATCCCCACCCCCGCCGAGCCGGAGTTCCCCGGCGACGAGGAGATGGAAGCCAGGATCACCGCGTACAACCGCTGGAACGCGGCCGCGATGGTGACCCGTGGCTCGAAGCACGGCGTCGGCGGCCACATCGCCACCTTCGCCTCGGCCGCCTGGCTGTACGAGACCGGCTTCAACCACTTCTTCCGCGGCAAGGAGGGCGACGGCTCGGGCGACCAGCTCTACATCCAGGGCCACGCCTCGCCCGGCATCTACGCCCGCGCGTTCCTCGACGGCCGCCTCTCCGAGCAGCAGCTCGACAACTTCCGCCGCGAGGCGGGTGGCAACGGCCTGCCGTCGTACCCGCACCCGCGCCGCCTTCCCTGGCTGTGGGAGTTCCCGACGGTGTCCATGGGCCTCGGCCCGCTGTCCGCGATCTACCAGGCGCGGTTCAACCGCTACCTGTCGGCGCGGAACATCAAGGACACGTCGAACTCGCACGTCTGGGCGTTCCTCGGCGACGGCGAGATGGACGAGCCCGAGTCGACCTCGGCGCTCACGCTCGCCGCCCGCGAGGGTCTGGACAACCTGACCTTCGTCATCAACTGCAACCTGCAGCGCCTGGACGGCCCGGTCCGCCCGAACTTCCGCGTGGTGCAGGAGCTCGAGGCCCAGTTCCTCGGCTCCGGCTGGAACGTCATCAAGTCCATGTGGGGCAACGCCTGGGACGAGCTCTTCCAGCTCGACACCACCGGCGCCCTGCTTCGCCGCCTGCGCGAGGTCCCGGACGCCCAGTTCCAGACGTACCAGACCCGCGACGTCGCCTACATCCGCGAGAACTTCTTCGGCACCGACCCGGCGCTCATCGAGCTCGCCAAGGTCCTGTCCGACGACAAGATCTCCGAGTGCTTCCACACCTCCCGCGGCGGCCACGAGCCCCGCAAGGTGTACGCGGCGTACAAGGCGGCCGTCGAGCACAAGGGCAAGCCGACCGTGATCCTCACCCAGACGGTGAAGGGCTTCACGCTCGGCAAGGGCTTCGAGTCCAAGAACGCCAACCACCAGATGAAGAAGCTGACGATCGACGAGTTCAAGGGGATGCGTGACCTCCTTGACCTGCCGATCCCGGACAGCAAATTCGAGGACGGCGTCGTCCCGTACGCCCGTCCCGAGGAGGGCTCCCCCGAGCTGCGCTACCTCGCCGAGCGTCGCGCCGCCCTGGGCGGTCCCGCCCCGGCCCGCCGTACGCAGCCGCTCGCGCCGCTGCCCGCGCCCGCGGACAAGGCGTTCGCCTCGTTCGACAAGGGCTCCGGCTCGCAGTCCGTCGCCTCGACGATGGCACTCGTACGGCTGCTGAAGGACCTCGTACGGGACAAGACGTCCGGCAAGCGCTGGGTGCCGATCATCCCCGACGAGGCGCGCACCTTCGGCATGGAGTCGCTGTTCCCGTCGCTCGGTCTGTACTCGCCCAAGGGCCAGACGTACGACCCGGTCGACCGCGACCAGCTCATGTACTACAAGGAGTCCGAGTCCGGCCAGATCCTCAACGAGGGGATCAACGAGGCCGGTTCGCTCGCCGACTTCATCGCCGCCGCCACGTCGTACTCGACGCACGGCGAGCAGATGATCCCGCTGTACATCTTCTACTCGATGTTCGGCTGGCAGCGCACCGGCGACCAGTTCTGGCAGCTCGCCGACCAGATGGGCCGCGGCTTCGTCGTCGGCGCCACGGCCGGCCGCACGACGCTCACCGGTGAGGGCCTGCAGCACGCGGACGGCCACTCGCCGATGATCGCGGCCACCAACCCGGCGGCTCTCTCCTACGACCCGGCGTTCGCCTACGAGATCGCGGTCATCATGAAGGAGGGCCTGCGCCGCATGTACGGCGAGGCCAAGCCGGGCGAGGACCAGGACGTCTTCTACTACCTGACGGTCTACAACGAGCCGATGCCGCAGCCCGCGAAGCCGGCCGTGGACGGTCTCGACGAGGCCATCATCAAGGGCCTCTACCGCTTCAACACGGCGGAGACGGCCGGACTTTCCGCGGCCGCCAACGCCCCGCGCACCAACCTCATCGGTTCCGGTACGGCGATCCACTGGGCGCTCAAGGCCCAGCAGCTGCTCGCCGAGGACTGGGGCGTGGCCGCCGACGTGTGGTCCGCGACGTCCTGGACCGAGCTGCGCCGTGAGGCCCTGGAGGCCGACGAGGCGCTGCTGAACGGCGAGGAGCGGGTGCCGTTCGTCCGCCAGGCGCTCGCCGGCGCCGAGGGCCCGGTGCTGGCCGTGTCCGACTACATGCGCCAGGTCCCCGACCAGATCGCGCAGTGGGTCGAGCAGGACTACACCTCGCTCGGTGCGGACGGCTTCGGCCTCTCCGACACCCGTGAGGACGCCCGCCGCCACTTCGGCGTCGACGCCGAGTCGATCGTCGTCGCGGCCCTCGCCCAGCTCGCCCGCCGCGGCGAGGTCAAGGCGACGGCCGTGAAGGAGGCGCGCGAGCGCTACGGCCTGTAGTTCTCCGCCTGCTTCTTCGAAGCACGGGCTTGTGCGTGCCCCGTCCCGATTGCCGGGACGGGGCACGCGTGCGTGAATGGACGCGTCGTCGCGCAGGCCGTCCGCGAAAGGCACAGTGCCGTGAAGATCTCCAACTCCCCCTCCGCTCCCTGCTGGGCCGATCTGTCGACCACAGAACCGGAGGCGGCCCGGTACTTCTACGAGGCCCTGTTCGGCTGGCGCACCCGGTCGTCCGACGACCCGACGGTCGGCGGCCACGGCACGTTCTCGCTCGACAGCCCGGACGGGCCGAAGGTGGCCGGGGTCGGCCCGGTGCTGCGCCCCGGACAGCCCGCCGCCTGGCTTCCGTACTTCCAGTCCAGCGGCATCGACGCGGTCACCGCGCGCGTGAGCGGCAACGGCGGCCGTGTCGTCTCCGGCCCGATCGGCGTCCCCGATGAGGGCAGGCTCGCGGTCTGCCAGGACCCGGCGGGCGCCGTGTTCGGCCTGTGGGAGCCGCAGGAGCACGCGGGCTTCCAGGCGGTGAACGTGCCGAGCAGCTTCTGCTGGTTCGAGCTGCTCACCCGGGACGGCGCGGGCTCCGTCGACTTCTACCAGTCGGTGCTCGGCTGGGGCACCGAGCGCAACGGCGCCTACACGAACTGGACGGTCGCCGACGAGGCGTTCGGCGGCATGGTCGACATGTCGACCGGCGAGTTCCCGCCCGAGGTGCCCTCGTACTGGAATCTGTACGTGGCCGTGGACGATCCGGACGCGGTGGCGGAGCGCTGCGTGGAGCTGTCGGGGCAGGTCCTGGTGCAGCCGACGGCGATCGAGCCGGGGCGGTTCGCGATGCTCGCGGACCCGCAGGGCGCGGCGTTCTCGGTGATGCGCTTCGCCGCTTGAGCGGGGTCCGTTGTCAGTGCGGCGGTTCATGATGGCCGCATGCGTGCTGCCCGCCTGATCAAGATGGTGCTGTTGCTCCAGTCCCGGCCGTCCATGACCGCGGCCGAGCTGGCGCGCGAGCTCGAGGTGTCCGAGCGGACGGTGACACGGGACGCGCAGGCGTTGTCGGAGGCCGGGGTTCCGGTGTACGCGGACCGGGGGCGGGCCGGTGGGTACAGGCTGATCGGCGGGTACCGGACGCGGCTCACGGGGCTCGCGCGGGGCGAGGCGGAGGCGCTGTTCCTGTCGGGGGTGCCGGGGGCGCTGCGCGAGATGGGCCTTCAGGACGCGGCCTCGGCGGCGCATCTGAAGGTGTCGGCGGCCCTGCTGCCCTCCTTGCGGGACGCGCCGCGGGCGGCGGCGCAGCGCTTCCATCTGGACGCGCCGGGCTGGTTCCAGGAGCCGCAGACGCCCGAGCTGCTGCCCGCGATCGCGGAGGCGGTGTGGGAGGACCGGGTGCTGCTGGTCCGCTATCGCCGCACTTCGCTGGGGCAGTCGGAGGACGTGGAGCGGGAGTTGGAGCCGTACGGGCTCGTGCTCAAGGCGGGCGTCTGGTACCTGGCGGCGGCGGTGCGCGGGGCGGACGACTTCCGGGTGTACCGGGTCGACCGGTTCACGGCGGTGGAGCCGGGCGAGGAGCGGTTCGCGCGGGTCGAGGGGGAGGACGCGTTCGACCTGCCCGCGTTCTGGGAGGAGCGGGCGGCGCAGTTCGCGCGGGCACTGCTGCGGTCGGAGGTCGTCGTCCGGCTCACGCCCTCCGGGGTACGTCAACTGCCGTACGCCACCGATGCGGCGTCCGCGCGCGAGGCCGTGGAGTCGGCGGGGGACGCGGACGCGGAGGGGCGGGTGACGGTGACCCTGCCGGTCGAGTCGGAGGACGTGGCGTACACGCAGCTCATGGCGCTCGGGCCGGAGGCGGAGGTGGTGGCTCCGGCGGCGCTGCGGGAGCGGTTCGCGCTGGCCGCGCGGCGGATGCGGGAGTGGTACGGCTGACGGGTGCCTCGCCGCGCGGGGCGTCCCGGGCGTGCCGTGGGCATGTGCATGCATAACGAAGTGGAGCAGCTCCCGCGCTCGGCGTGCGCCCCATCGGTACAGGGCCGATGCTGGTCCCGTGATGGACGAGACCGAGTTCTGGGAGATCGTGGACAGTACGCGTGAGGCCGCGGGCGGCGACCCCGAGGACCACGCCGAGCTGCTCGTCGAGCGGCTGCTGCGGTCCGATCCGGATTTCGTGCTCGACTTCGCCCGGCACTTCGAGTCCCGGTACAACCGGGCGTACCGGTGGGATCTTTGGGGCGCGGCGTGGGTCCTGCTGGACGGGGCGAGCGACGACGCGTTCGACTACTTCCGGTGCTGGTTGATCGGCCAGGGCCGGGAGGTGTTCGAGGGGGCGTTGCACGATCCGGACTCGCTCGCGGAGCTCCTGGACGACTTCGACGAGGAGGTCGACGGGGACGGTGAGGAGATCGGCTACGCGGCGGACGAGGCGTACGAGCAGTTGACGGGTGTGGTGGCCCCGGACCTGGGCCTCGCCCCCGCGCCCCCGGAGCCGGAGGGCACGCCTCTGGACTTCGAGGACGACGGGGTGATGGCCCGCACGTATCCCCGCCTGACGTCCCGCTTCGGCTAGCCACGGCCCAGCGGCCGCGCCCCGCCGTGACGGGTAGGTACGCGGCACCGGGGCCGGGCCTCATCGCGATGGGCGCGCGGCACCGGGCGCCGCCTTGCCCACCCTGCCGCCCCAGGCGGCAGATTGCCCAAGGCGGTGGCGGCCGACCGCAGCGGGTGGGGAGCCGTGGTGGGCGGAGGTTGCCCAGGCGGGGGCGGCGTCGACCGCAGCGGGTGGGGAGCCGTGGCTGACGCCAGATCGCCTATGGCGGGGGCAGCGTCGACCGTGACGGGTGGGGAGCCGTGGCCGGTGGCGGATTGCCCAAGGCGGCTGGCGGCACCCCGTCGGCCCGACGCCCCCGGAGGGGGCGGGTGGGTGGGAGATGGGCGGGAGCCGGGCGATCGCCTGCGGGGCAGGACGACAATTCGAGCCCTGCGGGCGGGTCGACAATTCGAGCCTCGCGGCGGGTGGGCATTTTGAGCCCCTGCGGCGATTGAGCAGCGGGGTCCGGGGCGGAGCCCCGTGGCGTAGGGATCCGTCCGGCTCACGCTACGCGGAGCGCCTGGTCCACTCCGGGGTGGGTGAACTCGAAGCCGGATTCCAGCAGCCGCGTGGGCACGGCCCGGGTCGACCCAAGAACGTCCCCCGACATCTCGCCAAGCACCACCCGCAACACCGCCGCCGGAACCGCCAGCACCGCAGGCCTCCGCAGCACCCGCCCCATCGCCTCCGTCACCTCCCGGTTCGTCACCGGCTGCGGCGCCGTCAGGTTCACAGGACCGGCCACGTCACCCGCGTCCAAAAGGTGCCGCAACGCCGCCACATGGTCGTCGAGCGCGATGTACGACCAGTACTGCCGCCCGTCCCCCATCCGCCCACCGAGCCCCGCCTTGAACAGCGGAAAGAGCTTGCCCCAGGCCCCACCGCCCCGCGCGACCACAAGACCGGTGCGGGCGAACACCGTACGGATGCCCGCCTGGTGCGCGGGCGCCGCCGCGGCCTCCCACTCGACGCACAGCGAGGGCAGGAAACCGTCGCCCGCCGGAGCCGTCTCATCGACGGTGCGGCTGCCCGTGTCGCCGTAGTAGCCGACCGCGCTGCCGTTGAGGAAGACCCGCGGCGGCGTGTCCAGCCCCGCCGCCGCCCGAGCGAGCGTCTGCGTACCGAGGACCCGGCTGTCCCGCATCTCCCGCTTGTACGCGTCCGTCCACCGGTGGTCACCGACCCCCGCCCCCGCGAGGTTGACGATCGCCTCGCAGCCGGCGAGCCGGGACGAGTCGACGTACCCCTCCTTCGGATCCCAGCGGGCCTCGTCCGCCGCCCGTGGCGCGCGCCGCACCAGGCGCACCACGTCGTGCCCGTCGTCCGTCAGGGACCGCACCAGGGCCGAGCCGATGAGTCCGGAGGCGCCCGCCACCGCGAAACGTGTCATGGGACCCATCCTGCCCGTCGTACAGTCGGCCGCATGTCAGCCCCCGAGGGCTCCGTGGCCCACATACGTTCCGCCGTCCCCGAGGACGCGCCCGCGCTCGACCGCCTCGACCGGGAGACCTGGTCGTATCTGCACGCGGTGAAGGCGCTCGACCCGGCGCCTTCGCCGTTCTTCAACGAGCGTTTCGGCCCCCGCGACCACCTCGTCGCCGAGCTCGACGGCGTACTCGTCGGCTACGTCCGCCTCGGCCGCCCCACTCCCCTGGAGTCGAACGCGCACGTACGGCAGATCATGGGGCTCGCGGTCGCCGACGCGGCCCGCGGGCGCGGCGCGGGCCGGGCCCTGGTGCGGGGCGCGATCGAGCTGGCACGGCGGCAGGGCGCACGCCGGATCACGCTGCGCGTCCTCGGCCACAACACCCCGGCACGGAAGCTGTACGAGGCGGAGGGCTTCGCCATCGAGGGCGTACTGCCCGGGGAGTTCCTGCTCGACGGGGCGTACGTGGACGACGTGCTGATGGGACAGCCCCTGTAGCCCGTCCGGCGCCGCGCGGTCACGGCGTGCGACGGGCCGCGACTCGTAGCAGGGTGAGGTGGTACGTCCGTCGCGAAGGGAGCCGAAGCCGGCATGACCTGGCCCACGGCGCGCCGCAGAGACGAGGCGGAGCGCGCCTGGCTGCGCGGTGCGCCGCCGCCGCGCTGGGTGCGGTGGCTGCCGATCGCCCTGCTCGTGGTCCTGTACGCGTTGCAGGCTCCCACGGGATACCGGTTCGAACTCGCGTTCCCGCTCGCGGCCATCCCGCCGCTCGCCGCGCTGTCGTACGGTCCCGTGGCCACGGCCCTGTACGGCGGCTTCGTCCTCCTGCTCCTCGAACTGCCCCGCACCGGCTTCGGCCGCCCCGGCGACAGTGACGTACTGACGGTGGGTCTCGTCGCCGTGCTCAGCACGGCGATCGCCCTGGTCCGCAGGCGCAGGGACGAGCAGCTGGTCACGGTGCGCACGGTCGCGGAGGCCGCCCAGTTCGCGGTGCTGCCGCCGCTGCCCGAGCGGGTCGGCGCCGTGCGCTGCGCGGGCCTGTACCGGGCGGCGCACCGCGGCGCCCTGGTCGGCGGCGACCTCTTCGACGTGCGCCGGGGCCCGACCGGCGTGCGCGCCGTCGTCGGCGACGTACAGGGGCACGGTCTGTCGGCGGTGGGCACGGTCGCGGGGCTGCTCGGCGCGTTCCGCGAGGCCGTGCTCGACCAGCCGGACCTGGAGGGCGTGGCGGCACGGCTCGACCGGCGGCTCGTGGTGGACACGGCGGAGGACGAGCACGCGGAGCTGTTCGCGACGGCGGTGCTGCTCGAATTCCCCGACCCCTCCCCCGGCGAGGCACCCGTCGTGCACGTCATCAGTTGCGGCCACCCGCACCCGCTGCTGCTGCGCGGCGGGCGGGTGACCGAGCTGGACGTGCCGGCGGGGGCGCCGCTCGGCCTCGGTCTCGCGGAGCTCGCGCCGCCCGAGCGCCTCACGGTCGAACTGCGGCCCGGGGACCGGCTGATCGCGCCGACGGACGGTGTGACGGAGGCGCGCAACCGGGACGGGGAGTTCTATCCGCTCGCCGACCGGCTTCCGCAGTTCGCGGGCGAGGACCCGGCCGGGCTCACGGACGCGGTGTGGCGGGACGTCATCCGGTTCGCGGGATCGGTCAGGGACGACCTGACGCTGCTGGTCTTCGCCCCTCTCGTGTCCGCTCCCGGCGCCACGCGGACCCCGGACGTGCCTCGCGAGGCGTGAGGTGTGAACGTAGGCGCATGAAGAACCCGGGACTCCCGCGCCGCCAGGGACACCGCCGAACCGCGGTCACCGCCTCCGTACTGCTGCTGCCGCTCGCCGTCTCCACCTTGTCCGCCTGCTCCGACGACGACGGGGCGACCAATCCGCCGCCCACGGCCTCACCTGCCGCGACGGCGAGCGGCGCCCGCTGTGTGACGGACCGGCCGGCCGACGACAAGGGCCCGGACGCGAAGCCGCGCGCGAAGGCCGCGTACACGGTCGACGACAAGACCGTGAAGGCGAAGGCGCACAAGGAGTTCAAGACGACGAAGCGCGACGAGTCCGCGCTGCTCGTGTCCGGTTCCGGGAAGCTGACGACGCGCGACGCGAAGATCATCAAGCATGGCGGCACCTCGTCCCTCACCGCGTCCGACGGGCACGGCCTCAACGCGGCGGCGCTCGCCCGCGACGGGGGCACGCTCACGTTGTCCGGCGGCCGGATGTCCACCCAGGACAAGGGCTCGATCGGCGTGTTCGCCGCGGGCAAGGACACGAAGGCCACGCTCAGCTCGGGCGGCATCAGGACGCACGGCGCCTCCGCGCACGGCGTGGCGGCCGCGCACGGCGGCACGCTCGACCTGACGTACGTGGAGATCGACACGGCGGCCGCGCAGGCGGCGCCGGTGGCCGTGGGGCCCGGCGGCGGGAAGGTCACGGTGTCCGGCGGCACGATGACCTCGGCGGGCTGCGGGTCGCCGGGCGTGCAGACGGCGGGCGACGTCTCCTTGTCGCAGACGCTGTTCGACCTGGCCAACTCGGAGGCGTTCACGGTGGAGGCCGGGGGTGCGCTGTCCCTGAAGGACGTCCGGGCGTCCGCGGCGGCGGGCGGTGTGGTGCTGCGCGGCGACGGTGCGACCTCGTACCGGATGACGGGCGGGGCGGTCCAGGCCTCCGACGGTGACATCTTCGCGGTCCAACAGGCCGACGCCGACATCGAGTTGAGTGGCGGAGCCGATGTGAAGACGAAGGACGGCAAGCTGCTGCGGGTCACGGACAAGGGCACGGCGACGTTCCGCGCGAACGGCGAGAAGCTGAAGGGCAGCGTGGCCGTGACGAAGGGCTCCTCCGCCACCCTCGACCTGACCGGCTCCACCGACCTGGACGGAAAGATCGTCGGGGCGGCGTCGCTGACGCTCGGCCCCAGGACGCAGTGGTCCGTGTCCGGGGACTCGGCGCTGAAGGGCCTGAAGCTGGCGGACGGGGCGAAGGTCTCCGACGTGATCGTGGGCAACGGTCACACGGTGACGTACGACAAGGCGTCGAGCCCGGACCTGCACGGGAAGAAGTTCCAGCTGGAGGGCGGCGGCACGCTCAAGCCCGCGTAGGGCCGCCCTAGCGCCGTTTTTGCAGCGCCGCGGCCCGCTCCCTGATCTCGGGCAGCTTCCCCATCAGCGCGAGGCCGGGGCAGAACGTCTCGTAGCCGTCGCGGTGCCCTGAGACCGCGAAGAAGTTGTGGGCCGTGCCCGTCCTGAAGCGGGCCAGGTCGTTGCTGGACACCAGGCGCACGTGCGAGCGCGGGTCGATCCCGGAGAGGCCGAGCTTCCAGGCGGAGACGGCGGCGATCGCGTCGGTCATCGCCTTCGGCACCGGGGTGCCCTCGGTGAACGTGCCGATCGCGGCGATCCCCGCCGTGTCCCGGTTGAAGCCCTGCGTATGGGCGCCGACGACAGGACGGTCGGTGCCGCCCGCACGCCCCTCGAAGACGGTCCCGCAGCGGTCGACGAGGAAGTTGTAGCCGATGTCGTCCCACTCCTTGCCGCCCGAGGCGCCGTTGCCCGCCTGCCCCGCGTACAGGTAGCGGACGATGCGCGGCGAGTCCGCGCAGTCGTAGTCGTTCGGCGAGTCGGTGTGGTGCAGGAAGACGGCCTTGACGCGGTCGCCGTAGCGGACCGGGTCGCGGTGGTACGTCTCGGCTCCCGCGAGCCAGCGCGAGCGCGGCACGATCCGGGGCCGCTCCGCCCGTACGCGGCCGCCCATGCGGCTGCCCACCCGGCCGCCCACGGCCTCGGCCCGCTCCGCCGGCACCGCGGAGGCCGGCAGCTCCCCGCGGGCCGTGGCCGCGAAGCGCTCGGGCCCGGGCCGGTCGACCGCCGCGGCACACAGCACAAGGAGCCCGATGGCCAGGGCCCCGGGCAGCCAACGCAACCTTCTCCGTACGACGTGCACGCCTCCCACCCTGGGCCCGGCCGGGCCTGTGCGGTCAGCCACAGTGGGCCAGGTGGTGGAACCATCGGGGGCACCTGGGCGTTTCTTACCGGTATGGACCTCCACATACTCGACGTGCTGCTGCTCGTGGTGGCCCTCGCCTACGCCGTGTCCGGCTACCGGCGCGGACTGCTCGCGGGCTGCGTCTCACTGGCCGGGTTCGTGGGCGGTGCGGCCATCGGCGTCTGGCTGCTGCCGTTCCTGATGGAGACGGTCACGCCGGGTACCACGTCGGCCACGGTCGTCGCCGTCCTCACGGTGCTCGTGCCGGCCGTCGCCGGGCACGGGCTCGCCGGACTGCTCGCGGCGCGGGTGCGCGGCGGCATGTCGCACGCGCCGGGCCCGCTGCGCGTGGCCGACGGGGTGGGCGGAGGCGCGGCGACCGCGGTGGCCGCCCTGGTGGTGGCGTGGGTGGCGGGCAGCGTCCTCGTCGCCTCCTCCTCCACGGTCCTCAACCAGGCGATCCGGAACTCCTCGGTGCTCGGCGCGGTGCAGCACGCCATGCCGTCGACGACGCCTTCCTGGTTCTCGCAGGCCACGGGGGCGCTCACCTCGGCGGGCTTCCCGCAGGTCTTCGACCCGTTCGCGAGCGAGCCGCCCGCCAAGGTGGCCAAGCCGTCCGGGGACAACGTGACGGCGAAGGCGACGAGCGCGGCCCAGCGCAGCAGCGTCAAGGTGCAGGGCGCGTCCGGCACCCAGGGCCGCGAGGGCAGCGGTTTCGTGTACAGCTCCGAGCACGTCATGACGAACGCGCACGTGGTCGCGGGCATCGACGACCCGACGGTGCGAGTGGGCGGCACGGGCCGCGCGTACGAGGCGAAGGTCGTCCTCTTCGACCCGGACAAGGACGTGGCGGTCCTCTACGTCCCCGGGCTCGACGCCCCGTCCCTGCGCTTCGACGACTCGGCCGGGCGCGGCGACGCCGCCGTGGTCGCGGGCTATCCGCAGGACGGCGGCCTCGACCTCCAGGCCGCCACCGTCGACGACACGATCAAGGCGGCGGGCCAGGACATCTACGGCTCGGGCAACGTCACGCGCGACATCTACTCGATCCGCTCCACGGTCCTGCCCGGCAACTCCGGCGGCCCGCTCCTCGACACGGACGGCGAGGTGTACGGAGTGGTGTTCGCCCGGTCCACGACGGACGACGGGACGGGTTACGTGCTGACGGCGGACGAGGTGGCGCCGGACGCCCAGCGGGCTGCGTCGGCGACGACGGCGGTGGACACGGGGGCGCTCGTCTCCTCCTAGGGCCTGCCCCCTGGTCGTCCGGAGGTCAGCTCAGGGACTTCCCGGTCGGGACGACGACTCCGTACAGGTCGGTGATCGTCGCCATCGCCCCGAGGTGCAGCTGCTCGGCGGGCAGCTCGACGCCGCCGACCGAGGTCAGGGGCCGCGTCGCGCAGGCGTCGGCGACGACGGTGGGCCGGTTGCCGCGCAGGAACGCGCCCTGCGCGGTGAACTGCACGCACATGTGCGACATGAACCCGATCACGATGACGTCCTTGTGACCCGCGGCGTCGACGATCCCGCCCAGGTCGGTGCCGACGAAGGAGTCCGGGGCCGGCTTGACCACGACGGCCTCGCCCTCGACGGGCGCGACGTCCGGGTGGATCTCCCCGATCTCGGCGCGGACGTCGTACGCGGAGCCCTCGCCGCCGTCGTGCTGGACGTGGACGATCGTCGAGCCGGCCGCGCGGGCCCGGGCGAGGAGCTCGGCGGCGTTGTCGAGGGCGGTCCGCCAGCCCTCCAGCTCCATCACGCCGCGGGTGTAGGTGTTCTGGTAGTCGACCAGGATCAGCGTCGCGTCGGCGAGCGAGGCGGGCGTCTCGTCGAGGCCGTTGAGGGTGCGCAGAGTCGTTGTAGGCATGCCTGAAACGCTACGAGCGGCGCTGCCGTGTCGGCAATGACGGCTAACATGCAGATTCGGACATCGACCGGGGGACATCGCAAGGAGCGGAGCCATCGTGAGCAGCGGGAGCACCACCGAACGACTCGTCGTCATCGTGCTCTTCGAGGGCGTCGACACGCTCGACGTCACGGGCCCGCCCGAGGTGTTCGCGCTGGTCAGGCGCGAGGGTGACGCCTCCTACCAAGTGCTTCTCGCCGCCGAGACCCTGGACCCGGTCACCACGTCCGCGGGCGTACGCGTCCTGCCCGATGTCACCTTCGACGACGTCGCCGGCCGGAGCATCGACACGCTCCTGGTGCCCGGCTCGGTCGAGGCCGACCCGGAGCGCGGGGTGCGCGCCCTGGCCGAACCTCAAGTGGTCGACCGGGTCAGGATGTTGGCGGCGCGGGCCCGCCGCGTCGCGTCCGTCTGCGTCGGGGCGCATCTGCTCGCGGCGGCCGGGCTGCTCGACGGCAGGCGCGCCACCACCCACTGGTCGACCGCGCGCCAACTCGCCGATGAGCACCCGGAGATCGACGTCGACCCCGACCCGATCTTCATCCGCGAGGGAGACATCTGGACCGGGGCCGGCATCAGCTCCTGCCTCGACCTGTCCCTCGCCCTGGTCGCCGACGACCTCGGCGAGCCGACGGCGCTGCGGGTGGCGCGGCAGCTGGTGATGTACCTGAAGCGGCCGAGCGGCCAGAGCCAGTTCAGCGTGCCGCTGGCGCAGGCCTCCACGACGCGGCGCGTGGAGGACCTGCGCCAGCACATCACCCGGCACCTCGGCGAGCCGCTCACCGTCGCGGACCTGGCTGAGCACGCCCACGTCAGCGAGCGCCAGCTCACCCGGATCTTCAAGTCCGAACTGGGCACGACACCGAGCGCGTACGTCGAGTCGGCGCGCGTCGAACGGGCCCGCCAGCGGCTCGAATCGTCCGACGACACGCTCGACCGCATCGCCTCGACCTGCGGTTTCGGCACGACGGACACGCTGGTGCGGGCGTTCCGCCGACAACTCGACACGACACCGACGGCGTACCGGCACCGCTTCCGGGTCGTCGTGCCTCAGTAGTGGGTGCCGCCGTCGATACGGATCTCCGTGCCGGTGATGAACTTCCCGTCCTCGGAGGCGAGCATCGCGACGACGCCTGCCACGGACTCGGGCCCGGCGAAGCCCGCACCCAGTGACGGCGACAGCTTCGCGAACAGGCTCCAGTCGGTGTCCTCGGGCAGGCCGGGGCCCTGGCTCTGCTTGCTCTCACCGGAGCCGTCGGTCATGCCGGACGCGATGGAGCCGGGCTGCACGGCGGTGAACCGGATGCCCTGCTTGCTGTACTCGGCGGCCAGCGCGTGCGTCATGGACTGGATGCCGCCCTTGCTCGCCGCGTACGCCGCCATGTACGGGTGGGCGAACATCGCGGACGTGGAGCTGAAGTTGACGACGGCGGGGCCCTCGCCCGCCAGCAGCGCCGGTATCGCCTCGCGGATCATCAGGAAGGTGCCGGTGAGGTTGACCGCGAGCACCTGGTTGAACTCGGCGAGCGTCGTCTTCTCGGTGTGCGAGGAGCGCAGGATGCCTGCGGCGTTGACGAGTACGTCGAGGCCGCCCAGCGCCTGCACGGCCCCGGCGACGGCGTCGCGCACGGACGCCTCGTCGGCGATGTTCACGACGACGGTGGTGAGGCGCTCGGCGTCGGCGCCGGCCTTGGTGACGGTGTCCCGGAGTCCGGCCTCACTGACATCGGCCGCGACGACCCGGCCACCCTCCGCCAGCATCCGCAGCGCGGTGGCCTGGCCGATGCCGGATCCGGCACCGGTGACCAGTGCGCGGCGTCCTTCGTAGCGGTTCAGGCTGCTCAGGCGGTTCATGACGTCTCCTTACGTTCCCGTGTGCGTCCTCGCACGCTGTGCACCGTACGCTTCGGTGGCACGTTTTGCCACAACGACATCTCATGCCACTTCATTCCCGGTGCGACTACGCTTCGTCGGGTGAACGAGCCCAGAACGCCCTCTTCGTCGCCTGCACAGCCCTCACTGACCGAACGCCGCAAGGCGGCGACGCAGCTCGACATCGCCCGCGCGGCGATGGAGCTGTTCACCGAGAAGGGCCCCGACGCCACCACGGCCGAGGAGATCGCGCGCGGCGCCGGGGTCGCGCTGCGCACCTTCTACCGCTACTTCCGCAACAAGCAGGACGCGGTGGGCCCGCTGCTCGCGTCCGGCGGCGACCGCTGGCGCGAGCTGCTGGCCGCGACGGAGCCGGGCACGCCGCTGCCGCAGGCCCTCGAATCGGCCGCGGCGGCGACGCTCTCGCCTCCGGACGCGGCGGCGGAGGAGGCGTTGCAGGGCACCCGGACGCTGCTGCGCGCGGCCCAGGACGACCCGGCGCTGCGCGCCGTCTGGTACCGGGTCAACCAGGAGTCGGAGGAGAAGCTCCTCACGGTGGTGACCCACCTCGCGGGCCCCGATTCGGACCCCCTGGAAACCCGCCTGACCGCGGCCGCGGCGACCGACGCGATCCGGGTGGCCCTGGAACTCTGGTCCACGACGAACGCCCCCACCTCGGGCCCCGACTCCCCGGCATCTTTGGCGATCCGCGGGTTGCGTCGGTTGGCGGCGGGGGTGGCGGGGACCGGCGGGTAGGTGGTGGCGGGGGCGCCCGGTGACCTACGGCGGAGACCGCCCGTCAACCGGCTCGCGGGAGCCGTGTCGTACGACCGCGCGACGCGGTCCGCACGGAAGTGCGTGGTCGTGCGACCGTCGTGCCCCCGTGCCGCCCCCACGCGCGACTGCCCGGTGTGCGCGCCGCGCCTACTCTCGAGTTCCCCGCTCCCGAACTCAGGTATCCCGAGGGCGCGTTGAGGGCATGAGCCCCCGGACGCCAGCCACCCGACCCGCCGGAGGCACGCCGTGCTCGATCCCGCAGACGAAAGCTCGGGAGCCATCGTCGTCGTGGGCGCCGGGGTCGCGGGACTCGCGGCGGCCCGGCACCTGGCCAGGGCGGGCCTGCGCCCCCTGGTCCTGGAGGCCGCCACGGGCATCGGCGGCCGCATGTCCACCGAGAAGGTCGACGGGTTCCGCCTCGACCGGACCGGCCGGCCGCTGTGCACCTCGTACCCCGAACTGCGCCGCAACCCCGCCCTCGCTCCCCTCGCCCTGCGCCGCTTCTCCCCCGGCACGCTCGTGCACAGCGGCGGGCTGCGCCACCGGGCGGGCGAACCCACGGACCCCCGGCGCACAAGGGGCGCACTCAGCGCGGCACGCGCCTTGGCGAGCGCCCCCAGAAGTCCGCGCGGCACACGCCCCACCCTCGGCAGCCCGCTCGACCACGCACGCCTGGGCGCATCCCTGTCCCGGCTCGCGTCGACGGAGCCGTCCCGCCTCCTCACCCGCCCCGAACTCCCCGTCGCCCAGGCCCTCTTGACCCGAGGCCTGCCACCCTCGACCCTCCACGGCTTCGTACGCCCCCTGCTCTCGGCCCTGCTCTGCGACCCGGACCTCGGCACCTCAAGCCGGTGCGCCGATCTCGCCCTGCGCGCGTACGCGGCGGGCCGGCTCGCCGTGCCGGAGGGCGGCGCGGACGCGCTGCCGGAGCTGCTCGCGGCGGGGCTGCCGCCCGGCACGGTGCACACCGGCGTACGGGCCACGGCGGTCGCCACGACCTCGGTCACGACGGCCGAACTCGGCCAACTCCCGTGCCGCGCCGTGGTGTTGGCAACCGGCGCGCACGACGCCGCCGAACTCCTCCCCGGCCTGCGCGTCCCCGCCTTCCACGAGGTCACGGTCGTGCACCACGCCATGCCCGAGCCACCACTCGCCGAACCCGCGCTGCTGCTCGACGCGGACCGGCTCGGCCCGGTCGCACACACGTCGGTGATCAGCCAGGTGGACCCCACGAGAGCCCCGGCGGGCCGCGCCCTCGTCTCCTCGACGGTCCTCGGCCCACCCCCCACGGACCGCGAACTCCGCAGGCAACTCGGCGCCATCTACGGCACGTCGACCGCCGACTGGGAAACCCTGGCCGTGCACCACGACCGCCACGCCGTACCGGCGATGCCGCCCCCGCACGACCCGCGCCGCCCGGTCCGCCTCCTCGACGGCCTGTACGTGTGCGGGGACCACCGGGACGCCGGCACGGTGCAGGGCGCCCTCCGCTCGGCCCGTCGGGCGACCCACGCGCTCCTGACGGACCTCGGCATCCCCACGCCTGCGGCACCCCCGATCACCAACGCCGCGTAGGGCCCCTCCGACCGCGCCCGCCTCCGTGGCCCAACTCCGGGGGCGGGCGCCCCACCCTCCGGGCACACCCGGGCCACGCCCTCCGCCCAAAACGGACTCCCGGGCCCACGACGGTTTCCCGCCTCATCTCCCACCCACCCGCCCCCCTCCGGGGGCTCCCGGTCGAGAGCCCCCGGGCCCGCCCCCCCCATACCCCGCACCGGGATCGACCCCCGGAGCTGCGCCCGGGCCCGCGATCACCCTCCGGGCCCATGCCTCTCGCCCACGAACGAGCTTGATTACACCCCACCCCACCCAGGACAACTACCCCGAGACCCCGCTCCAGGTGATCCACCACCAAGCCCGATTGCCGCCCGTCGTGACCCGCCCCACCCCATCGACCAAACCGCTACCGCCCCTGCCGGTCGACCGCCCCTCACCATGAGCCACGCCTCGCCACCAAGCACCGCTCCCCACCCAAGACAACAACGCCGACCCCACCTCCATCTCTGCCACGCCACCCCGGCCCCACCCGTTCCTGACCGGCGTCCACCCCGCCCCCGTGCGTGACCGGCCCCCACCCCCACCTGGGGCTCCGCCGACACCCACCGGACTCCCCGCCCATTGCGGCCGAGCCCGCCCCACCTTGGGCGCTCCGCGCCCCGGCCCGACTCCCCACCCGTGACGGTCGACCGCCACCACCTTGGGCAACCCGCCCCCAGCCACAGCTCCCCACCCAAGACGGCAAGGGCCGCCACCGCAGTGGGCAACCCGCCACAAGCACGGCTCCCCACCCATGACGGTCGACGCCACCCCGCCTTGGGCAATCTGCCGCCTGGGGCGGCAGGGTGGGCAAGGCGGCACCCCGGTGCAGCGCAACCAGGACGGGAGGCGCCGACCACGGCACCCGGTGCCGCGTAATGGCGGGGACGGCGTCGGCCACGGCGTGGCGGGGGCCCGGTGCCGCGCACCCCTCACCACGGGCGCCGGCCCCGGCACGACCCGGACTCCGCCGCCGGGCAACAGACACCACCCCGCCCCGGCGGGGCTAGCGGTGGGAGATGACCGGGCACCGGCACAGCCGACAAGGCACGGCGCCGCGCAACGAACCCCGAACCCACCTAGCCCCTGGCTCCCAGCGCCCGGCCCCCCGCAACACCCGGGCAGGCGCCACCCCACCCAAACCCCGGCCCCCGCAACACCCCGGGCAGGCGCCACCCCGCCCAGACCCAGACCCCGGTCCCCGGACCACCCCCACCAGACGGCGCCCCGCCAACCTCACCCCAACGCCGCAACCCTCTCCCGATACCCCCGGACGGGCCCCGCATCGCGGTACGGCTCCAACCGCCGCTCAAACTCCCGCACATACTCATGCGCCCGCACCGACCGCATCTCCGCCGCGGCCGACGCCGCCTCCGCCCCGAGCGCGCACGCCGAGTCCAGCTCACCCAGACCCAGCCGCGCCGACGCCAGCACGACCCGGCAGAACAGCCGACTGCGCGCGAACCCCGGCGCCCGCAACTGCAACGACCGCTCCGCATGCTGCGCCGCCGCCCGGTACTGCTGCAGGTCCCGGTGACAGTGCCCGAACTCGTCCGCCAACTGCGCCTCGTCGAAGAACCGCGCCCACGGCGGCACCTCGTCCCCCGGCCGCACCGCCCCGAGCGCCCGCTCGGCCCGCACCAGCGACGCCGTGCACGCCCGCACCTCACCGAGCACCCCGTGCCCACGCGCCTCCACGGCGTGCAGCAGCGCCTGCACCGCGGGCGGCGCCGAAGCCCCCACGCCCTGCTGCGCGACCCGCGCGAGCTGCACCGCCTCCCGCCCGTGCCCGAGATAGACGGCCTGCCGGCTCATGGTGACCAGCACGTACGACCCGTACATCCGGTCCCCCGCCGCCTGCGACAGCCGCAGCGCCTGCACGAAGTACCGCTGGGCGAGCCCGTGCGCCGCGATGTCGTACGAGGTCCAGCCCGCGAGCCGGGTCAGATCGGCGACGGCGCTGAACAGCCGCCTCCCGTGCTGCTCCCCGTACGCCCCGCGCAGCATCGGCTCCGCCTCGTGCTCCAGGTACCGCACGAGGGCCTGCCGCGCGTGCCCGCCCCCGTACGCGTGGTCGAGCGCGCGGAACAGCTCGCCCACGGAGCGCAGCGCCGCGATGTCCCCGGTGGTCACCCGGTGCCCGGGCCCGCGATCCGTCTGCCCCCGCTGCCGCGGCACCGCGGCGCCCACCGCCTCCAGCGCCACACCGGGCCGCCCCTGCACCGGCACCCGCTGCAACTGCTCGCCGTGGGCCACCCGGTCGTCGGCCCGCCCGATCAGCCAGTCGCGGCTGGGCACGACGAGCCCGGCCGGGGTGAACGCGATCTTGCGGAGTTCGGCATGGCTGCCGGAGTCCTTGCGCCACAGCCCGCTGACGATGTCGACGGCCTCCTCCGGCGATGCCGCGAACTCCAGACCCGCGTACACGGGCGCACACGCGTCGAGCCCGAGGTCCTGCGCGGAGAGGCGGCGGCCGAGGCGGCGTGTGAACACCTCGGCGATGAGCGCCGGCGTCGTCCCTCTGGGCTGCTGCCCGCGCAGCCACCGGGTCACGGATGTCTTGTCGTAGCGCAGGTCGAGCCCGTGTTCGAGCCCCAGCTGGTCCACGCGGCGCGCGAGGCCCGCGTTGGAGAAACCTGCCTCCGCGATGAGCGCGGCGAGCTGGCGGTTCGGGGTGCGCTGCGGAGGTCGTTCCGTCATGCTGTGCGTTTGCCTTCCGGGCCCTTGGAAGCGGTAAAGGGGGGCCAATGAGTGCCCCCCTTTAGTCGCTGCTCCCTCATGGAACGGCGTGCGCCGTGACCGGCTCCCGCTCACGGACGGCGCTGAAATTATCACGGAGCGCACACGGCGTCCCCCAATCAGCCCAGCCGAACCCCTCCTTCATCCGATCGTGTGACAAACCGCGCGAGGGGTGGACGGCTGGGCCGTAATCCGGGAGCCGTACAGTTGCTCCGGGCGCGTTATATGCACGGTGAAGGTTCTTAGGGAGGCACTTGCCGTGAGTGAGTTCCGGTTCGTCCGCATGGGATTCGGTGCGGACATGGTCGATTACCAGGTCGCCTGGGACGAGCAGCGCCGTGTGCACGCCGCTCGCTTCGCCGACGAGGTGCCCGACACCTGTCTGATGCTCGAGCATCCGCCCGTCTACACGGCCGGTCGGCGCACCGCCCCGGAGGAGCGCCCGCTCGACGGCACCCCGGTCATCGACGTGGACCGCGGCGGCAAGATCACCTGGCACGGCCCGGGCCAGCTCGTCGGCTACCCGATCCAGAAGCTCCCGCGCCCCGTGGACGTGGTCGCGCACCTGCGCCGCCTGGAGGACGCGATGATCGCGGTCTGCGCCGAGTTCGGCATCGAGGCCGCGCGCGTGGAGGGCCGTGCGGGCGTCTGGGTGCTGGGCGACCCGATCGAGGAGCGCACGCAGCTCGGCGGGCTGTCCCTGGACTTCAACCCCCGCCTCAGCAGCGAGGACGAGGAGTTCGACCACCGCCTCGTCGGCCCCGAGTACGCGCCGTCGAACGCGGGCCAGCGGCACGAGGACCGCAAGATCTGCGCCATGGGCATCCGCGTCGCCAAGGGCGTCACGATGCACGGCTTCGCGCTGAACGTGAATCCGGACACGTCGAACTTCGACAAGATCATCCCCTGCGGTATCCGCGACGCGGGCGTCACCTCCCTCTCGTACGAGCTCGGGCGCGAGGTCACGATGGAAGAGGTGCTGCCGACCGCCGAGAGGCATCTGCAGGCCGTCCTCGGGAACGCGGGCCTCAAGCCGCGCGCCATCGAGAAGGCCTCGGTCTAGTCCGCACAAGGCCTCGGTCCAGTCCATACAAGGCCCCGGCCCGGCCCGCACAAGGCCTCGGTCTGGTCCATATGGGGAATGCACCCCGCAGGCCGCCGGTTGGCCACCCGTGAGGGCCATGAACATCACGGGCGTACCCTGATGTACGCCGAGGAATCAAAGCTTTAGGGAGCCGGTCGTGTCCGCAGTCGCACCCGACGGACGCAAGATGCTGCGCCTGGAGGTCCGTAACGCTCAGACCCCCATCGAGCGCAAGCCCGAGTGGATCAAGACCCGGGCGAAAATGGGTCCCGAATACACGAAGATGCAGAACCTCGTGAAGTCCGAGGGCCTGCACACGGTCTGCCAGGAGGCGGGCTGCCCCAACATCTACGAGTGCTGGGAGGACCGCGAGGCCACCTTCCTCATCGGCGGTGACCAGTGCACCCGGCGTTGCGACTTCTGTCAGATCGACACCGGCAAGCCCGAGCCGCTCGACCGTGACGAGCCGCGCCGCGTCGGCGAGTCCGTCGTCACGATGGACCTGAACTACGCCACGATCACCGGCGTCGCCCGCGACGACCTGGAGGACGGCGGCGCCTGGCTGTACGCGGAAACGGTCCGGCAGATCCACCGCCAGACCACCAACCGCGCCGACGGCCGCACCAAGGTCGAGCTCCTCGCCCCCGACTTCAACGCGAACCCGGATCAGCTGGCCGAGGTCTTCTCCTCCCGCCCCGAGGTCTTCGCGCACAACGTCGAGACGGTCCCGCGGATCTTCAAGCGGATCCGACCGGGCTTCCGCTACGAGCGCTCGCTGAAGGTCATCACCGAGGCCCGCGACTTCGGCCTGGTCACCAAGTCGAACCTGATCCTCGGCATGGGCGAGACCCGCGAGGAGATCAGCGAGGCGCTGCGCCAGCTGCACGACGCGGGCTGCGAGCTGGTCACCATCACGCAGTACCTGCGCCCCTCCGTGCGGCACCACCCCGTGGAGCGCTGGGTCAAGCCGCAGGAGTTCGTGGAGCTGAAGGACGAGGCCGAGCAGATCGGCTTCTCCGGCGTCATGTCGGGCCCGCTGGTCCGTTCCTCGTACCGCGCGGGCCGCCTCTTCCAGATGGCCAAGGAGAAGCGGGGATCCTTCACCGCCTCGCAAGCCGTGTGAATTCACGCACAAGAGGCTACTGATCGGTAGTGGCCGGTATGACGCGGTCCTGACGATCCCCGCAGCTAGGGGGCACCGTCAGGGCCGCGTCTGTGTTTGCGGCGCGAGCGTCAAGGCTTCATTGGTGTTTGACCGTCCGGTCACGCCCTGGTAACACCAATCAGTGACTCTGGAATCACGCCCCGTACACCCCGTGCCACAGCCGTGATCACCCTTCGAGGGGGGACCTCAACCATGCAGGCCGCGCCCGTCCGCGCCACCGCCATCCCGACCGTCACCGACGCACTGCGCGCCGTCGAGTCGCTGCTCATGAGCAGCGGCCAGCGCACCGCCCGCCGCAATGCCTGGACCTCGGTCCTGGAGGACCGCCGCCGCGCCAAGGACCGTGTCGAGGCGCAGCGCGTCCTGGAGGCCGCCGCGGCCCGCGGCTGAGAGATCTCGGGGCCGACGCGGGTTCTACCCGCTTCACCGGCCACGTAGACTTCAAGACATGGCGAGGAAGGAAACTGCAGCGGACGCTGCTAACACCGGGCGGCTCAAGCAGATCGCCCAGACCTACAAGATGACCCGCAGGGTCGACACCAAGATCGGTCTCGTTCTCGCGGCTGTGGGAATCGTCACCTTCGGTGTCCTCCTCGCGATCGGCTTCTTGATCGGTCACCCCATCTACCTCGGAATTCTCGGCCTCCTGCTCGCTTTCCTCGCGATGGCGATCATCTTCGGGCGCCGGGCCGAGAAGGCCGCCTTCGGGCAGATGGAGGGACAGCCCGGCGCGGCCGCGGCCGTGCTCGACAACATCGGCCGCGGCTGGACGACGACCCCCGCGGTCGCCATGAACCGCAGCCAGGACGTGGTGCACCGCGCGGTCGGCAAGGCCGGCATCGTGCTCGTCGCGGAGGGCAACCCGAACCGGGTGAAGTCGCTCCTCGCGGCCGAGAAGAAGAAGATGGCCCGCATCGTCTCCGACGTCCCGGTCCACGACTTCGTGGTGGGCACGAGCCAGGGCCCCGAGGGAACGGTTCCGCTGAAGAAGCTCCGTACGACGATGCTCAAGCTGCCGCGCGTGCTGACCGGCCCCCAGGTGACCGCGACCAACGACCGGCTGAAGGCCATGGGCGATCTCATGTCGAACATGCCGCTGCCGAAGGGTCCGATGCCCAAGGGGATGAAGATGCCCAAGGGCGGCGGCGGCCGGGCCCGCTGACACGCTCCGCTGCTTCTACGTGAACGAGGCGGGCCGGAACCTGATGGTTCCGGCCCGCCTCTCCTACGTTCTGCGTTCTGCGTTCTGCGTTCCCGCGTGGGCTGGTGCCCGTGCTGCTCGCGGTGCGGCTCGCGTGTCGCTGTGGTGCCGTTCGCGCAGTTCCCCGCGCCCCTAGATGCGGACCTCGACCGACTTCGCCACCCGGTCGTGCAGGCCGCGGCCGTCGCGGTCCCAGATCAGCGCCGGGATGGCGACGCACAGCAGCACCGAGCGGGCCAGCACCCGGCCGATTCCGACGCGCCCGCCGGCCTCCGAGACGACCCGCAGGCGGAAGAGGCGCTTCCCGGGCGTGCACCCGATGGTGCCGACCGTGAGCACGCTCATGGCGAAGAAGATGAGCAGCGCCCAGTTCCCCGTCGCCTGGTTGTAGCCGTGTGTGACCAGGCCGTATGCGATCAGCATGCACAGCGCCCAGTCGACGACGAGGGCTCCGATGCGGCGGCCGGGGCGCGCGATGGAGCCGGGTCCGTGCTCGGGCAGACCGAGCTGTTCACCGCGGTAACCGAAGTCGGCGCCCGCCTGTTCCATGGCCTCACGAGGCCCGGACAGCCACGATCCCATTGCTTCCCTGTTGTCCACGCGTCAACGGTACTGCGCCTCGCTCCTGATGCGGTCCCGGCCCCCGCTCCGGTTAACTTGGGCGAAACAAATGGGTCATGCTTGAGAAATCACGCCTGCATATCGTCGGGTCCCAGCGTGTGCCACCGCACTGGTCGCGCGATCGAGCTGCCAAGAGCTGCAACCCCGCCCCTCCCCGGGTGGGAGTAGGAGGAGTTGGATGTTCCAGAACGCCGATGACGCCAAGAAATTCCTCGCGGACGAGGACGTCAAGTTCGTCGACGTTCGCTTCTGCGACCTGCCGGGTGTGATGCAGCACTTCACGGTGCCGGCCGAGGCGTTCGACCCGACCGAGGAGCTGGCCTTCGACGGCTCGTCGATCCGTGGCTTCCAGGCCATCCACGAGTCCGACATGGCGCTGCGCGCGGACCTCTCCACCGCCCGCGTGGACCCCTTCCGCCGTGACAAGACGCTGAACGTCAACTTCTTCATCCACGACCCGATCACGGGCGAGCAGTACTCCCGTGACCCGCGCAACGTGGCGAAGAAGGCCGAGGCGTACCTGGCCTCCACCGGCATCGCCGACACCGCGTTCTTCGGCCCCGAGGCCGAGTTCTACGTCTTCGACTCGGTGCGCTTCGAGACCTCCGCGAACCGCTCGCTGTACGAGATCGACTCCGAGGCGGGCGCCTGGAACACCGGCGCCGTCGAGAACAACCGCGGTTACAAGGTCCGCTACAAGGGCGGTTACTTCCCGGCCCCGCCGGTCGACCACTTCGCCGACCTGCGCGCCGAGATCTCCCTCGAGCTGGACAAGCAGGGCCTCAAGGTCGAGCGCCAGCACCACGAGGTCGGCACGGCCGGCCAGGCGGAGATCAACTACAAGTTCAACACGCTGCTCGCCGCGGCCGACGACCTGATGCTCTTCAAGTACATCGTGAAGAACGTCGCCTGGCGCAACGGCAAGACCGCGACCTTCATGCCGAAGCCGATCTTCGGTGACAACGGCTCGGGCATGCACGTCCACCAGTCGCTGTGGAACGGTGGCGAGCCCCTCTTCTACGACGAGCAGGGCTACGCGGGCCTCTCGGACATCGCCCGCTACTACATCGGCGGCATCCTCAAGCACGCCCCGTCGCTGCTCGCCTTCACCAACCCGACGGTGAACTCGTACCACCGCCTGGTGCCCGGCTTCGAGGCCCCGGTCAACATGGTCTACTCGCAGCGCAACCGCTCCGCGGCCATGCGTATCCCGATCACGGGCTCGAACCCGAAGGCCAAGCGCGTCGAGTTCCGCGCGCCGGACCCGTCCTCGAACCCGTACCTCGCCTTCTCGGCGCTCCTGATGGCCGGCCTCGACGGCGTCAAGAACAAGATCGAGCCGGCCGAGCCGATCGACAAGGACCTGTACGAGCTGGCTCCCGAGGAGCACGCCAACGTCCAGCAGGTCCCGACCTCGCTCCCCGCGGTCCTCGACGCCCTGGAGGCGGACAACGAGTACCTGCAGGCCGGCGGCGTCTTCACGTCCGACCTGATCGAGACGTGGATCGACTACAAGCGCACGAACGAGATCGCCCCGATCCAGCTGCGCCCGCACCCGCACGAGTTCGAGCTGTACTTCGACATCTAAGCCGTCCCGCATCCCCGGACACGCTCGTCGCCGAGGGCCCGGTCTCCCCGTCAGGGAGGCCGGGCCCTCGGGCGTTTCCGTGAGGCCTCGGGATGTGTCGGGGGTGGATGGAGCCCACCGGGCGGGAAGCGGCGAAACGCCTTAAACTCGGGCAAGTCGCACACGCTGACAAGCCTCGGAGGAGTGCCGTCATGAGCAATCTGTTCGTCGTCGCCTATAACGACCTCGCCACCGCCGACCAGGTCCGCAACCGGCTTCTGGAGATGTCCAAGGAGCACCTCGTCGAGCTCGAGGACATCGTCGTCGTCGAGCGTCGGGAGTCCGACGGGAAGATCAAGCTGCACCAGGCCGTGAACCACACCACGATGGGCGCCACGGGCGGCGCGCTGTGGGGTGGCGTCATCGGCATGCTGTTCCTCGTGCCGTTCCTCGGGGCCGCCGTGGGCGCCGCGGCGGGAGCCGCCGGCGGGGCCGTCACGGACACCGGGATCAACGACAACTTCATGAAGGAACTCAGCCAGAACCTGCGGCCCGGCGCCGCCGCGCTGTTCGTCCTCGTCAAGCAGGCCGCCAAGGACAAGGTCGTGCCCGAGATCGCCACGTACGGCGGTCAGCTGGTGCAGACCTCGCTGAGCAACGACGACGAGGAGGCGCTGCGCGAGATGCTGCAGCAGGGCCGGCCCAAGACCGAGGCGCCGGCGTAGGCGTCGGTCACTGGGCGAGGAGTTCGGGCAGCCGGCCCTCGGTGACCTCGCGGGCCACCTCGGCCAGCTTGCGCCGGTGGGAACGCGCGTAGCCGCGCAGGCCGGCGAACGCCTCGTCCAGTGACAGTCCGTGCCGGGCGGCGAGGATGCCCTTGGCCTGCTCCACGACGACCCGGCTGGACAGCGCGTGCTCCAACTGGCCCGCGAGGAGCTGCGTCTCGCTCAGTTCACGCTGCAGCGTGAGCGTGTGCCCCGCGACCTCGGCGAAGCGCCGCACCAGAGCGAGGTCCTCCTCGTCCAGCGGCTTGTCCGGCGCGGTGAACAGCACCAGCGCGCCGATCTCCGCTTCCCTGCCGTGCAGCGGAAGCGCGGTGGCCCGGCCGAAGCCGAGCGCCTGGGCCCGGGCGGACCAGCGCGGCCAGCGCAGCTGGGCGGAGCGCGTGGTCACATCGACGTCCACGAGGGCACAGCCCGTCGTACGGGCGTCGTAGCCCGCCCCCTCCTCCCAGCGGGCGGCATCGGCCGCGAGGGCGCCGAGCGAGGGATCCGTGCCGTCGGTGAGGAGGGGCGCGCGGCCGCCGGGCACATACGCCACCTTCGCCCCGCGCGCGTGGAACAGCCGCCTGCCCCCTTCGGCGAGGGTGGCCAGCAGGGTCTGCGTGTCCAAGGGATCGCGAGCGGCTCCGCCCGTCAACTCGGCGAATACCGCGGCGACTTCCTGCTCTCGCAGTGTCACGGTGGAGACCTCTCAGCCGAGTTGGAGTCGTCCCTGAACGATATCCTGAGCGACGTCGCCGATGGGACGGCTGTCCACGAAGGCGCGTGCTTTGACCAGTTCCAGCGCGTCCGGTATACGACAGCCGAGCTGGACGGCCACCATGCCCGCGGCCTGGTGGACCTCGGCGCGGTAGTCGATTCCTCCGAACAGGCCGGGTACCGCGTCCGCGCCCAGGAAAACGTTACGGGTCAGGGAATCGGCGACCTGGGTGACGGTCTCCGTGGACGTGGCGTCCGCGCGCACGCCGAAGGCGGCCAGAGCTCCGATGCAGCTGTCGGCGGACCGCAGGGGAACCGCGAGGACATGGCCGATTCCGAGCCCCTCCGCCGCGGGACCGTAGCCCGGCCAGCGGTCCGTCAGCCCGGTCCCCGAGGCGGCGATCGGACAGCGGTCCCGCACCGCGTCCCGCGCCGGCCCCTCCCCGAGGATGTACTCCAGGTCCTGCGCGCCGCGCGAGGGCTCGTCCGACGAGGCGGTCGCGATCTGGTTCCGGTCGAGGTCGACGAGGGTGACGGCGGCGCTGGCGGTCCCGCAGGCCTCCGCGACCCCCGTCATGAACAGCGGGGGCCGCCCTCCGGTGGCCGCCCAGCTGGCGGCGCGCCGGGCATGGGATTCGAGGAGCTCCGCGGTCACCTCGTGCCGCTTCGCGCTCGTCCGGTGGATCTGCGCCAGACGGTCGTGCAGGTCGCCGCCGCTCTCCCGGGTCAAGTTCTCGTACTTGCGGACAAGGCCCAGCTCGCGGTCCGCGCGTTCGCGAGCGCGGGCCGCCCGCTGCCAGACGGCCGCCGCCTGTTCCGCCGAACTCCCCCCGAGGGTCATGCCCTCAGCGTACGCCCGGAGAGCGGATCACGAGGCTCCGTTGCTCCGGCCGCCCTCTTCCATCAGCAGCACGACGCCGCCGTGGTGCCCGCCGAACGGGCTGCAGTTGATGGTGCAGTTGATGCTGCGGCCGAGGCGGTTGACGGCGGCGATCATCACCGGCTCGCTGCGGCTGCGGGTCCTGAGGCACTCCTCCACGGCCTCCCGCAGCGGCCGGGTGGGCAGCCCGAAGTCGAGGTCGAAGAAGGCCTCGTCGACCGCCTCGTCCTGGCGCAGCCCCCACAGGTCGCTCGCGCCCCGGTTCCAGCTCTTGACCCTGAGGCTCTTGTCGAGGACGACGACGGCGGCCGCGATGGAGGTGAGGACGCCCTCCAGGAAGGCGCGGGTCTCGTCGAGCTCGTCGCTGCGGATCCGCATTTCCTCGTTCATCGTCTCCAGTTCCTCGTTGCCGGACTGGAGTTCCTCGTTCGTGGTCTCCAACTCCTCGTTCGTGGACTGGAGTTCCTCGTTCGTCGTCTCCAACTCCTCGATGGACGACTGCAGTTCTTCGTTGGTCGTCTCCAACTCCTCGTTCGTGGACTGGAGTTCCTCGTAGGCCGTCTCCAGGTCCTCACGAACGCGCTTGACCTCCGCCTTGAGCTGGGTGGCCACGGTCACGTCGGTGAACGAGATGTGGGTGGCCGCAGGCGCTCCCCCGACGCCGATCAGCGGCTGGACGACGATGTCGAAGTACTGGATGTCCTCGCCGACCCGGCGCTGCGCCCCGTTGACCCGCAGCGTGCGGCGCTCGTGCGTGGCCTGGTCGATCAGTGAGCGCAGCTCGACGGGCCGGTAGGAGATCTCGAGGTCCCTGAAGGGGCGGCCGATGTCGTTCGTGGTGAGGGAGAACTGCAGGCGTGCCTGGTTGTTGATGAGGACGACGATGCCCTCGGGGTCCACGGCGAGAGCGGCGCCGGGCGAGGCGTCGAGGACCAGGTCGCGCAGCTGGCGGTTGCGGGCCAGGCTCTGCGACTCCCCGCTCTGGCCGCCGCGCAGCTTCACCGGGGCCGGCTGGTAGGTCGTCGTCGCGCCGCCCGGGCGGCGGCGGAAGATGCGCTGGCGCATGCTGATGACGTCGAACCGGTCCGCGTCGTTGAGCAGCATCTCGGCCTTGCCGAGGAAGAGAAAGCCGCCCTCGCGCAGCGCGAAGTGGAACCGGTCGACGATCTGGGTCTGCGCCTCGACGTTGAAGTACATCAGGGCGTTGCGGCAGACCAGCAGGTCGAGGCGGGAGATGGGGGCGTCGCGGGTGATGTCGTGGCGGCCGAAGATGACGCGGCGGCGCAGGTCGGAGCGGAAGCTGAACTGCGAGCCGTTCTGCTCGAAGTACTTCTCGCGCAGTTCGGCGCTGAGCGGCTCCAAGGTCTTGGCCGGGTAGAGGCCGGAGCGGGCGTCGCGCAGCGCCTCGTCGTCGACGTCGGTGCCGTAGATCTTGACGCGGTTGAGGGCCTCCTCGAGGCCGAGCGCCTCCGCGAACATGATCGCGAGGGAGTACGCCTCCTCGCCGCTGGAGCAGCCCGCGCTCCACACCCGGACCTCCTCCTCCGGGCCGAGCTGGGCCAGGAGCTCGGGGACCACCTCGTGCTGGAGATACGTCCAGGCGTCCGCGTCCCGGAAGATGGAGGTGACGTTGATCAGGATGGTGTTGAAGAGGGCGCTGAATTCGTCGGCGTTCGTCTCCAACTGGTCGCGGTAGTCGGCGTACGAGTCGATGCCCACGTCGCTCATGCGTTTGCGGATGCGGCGCCCCAGGGAGGTGCGCTTGTATCCGGTGAAGTCGAAGCCGCGGGCGTCCCGCAGGAACCGGAGCAGTTCCTCCAGTTCCTCGTCGGTCTCCGCGTCGCGCGGCGCCTCGCTCATCGTCTGTCCTACCTACTGCCTCTTGTGTCGACGAGTCCGCGGATCGCCGCGGAGATTTCCTCCAGAGGTAGCACGAAGTCCACCGCCCCCGTACCCACCGCGGCCTCCGGCATCCCCGTGAACTCCGCGGTCTCCGGGTCCTGCGCGATCACGGTACCGCCCTGTGCCTTGACGGCGTCGACACCCTTGGCGCCGTCGCTGCCCGTGCCGCTCAGGACGACGGCGACGGCACGGGCCCCGTAGGCGTCGGCGACGGATTCGAAGAGCGGGTCGGCGGACGGCCGCAGGAAGTGCACCCGGTCCCCCAGGGAGAGGCCGAGGGTGCCGTCCCGGCCGGCGAGGAGGTGGCGGTCGGGCGGCGCGATGTGGACGGTGCCGGGCCGGGCCCGCTCGCCTGCTTCGGCGAGTTTGACGTGCAGGGCGGTGCGGCGGTCGAGGATGTCCGCGAGGACGGTGCGGTGGTGCGGGTCCAGGTGCTGGACGACGAGGACGGGCACGGGCAGGTCGGCACCGAGCCCGCCGAGAACGGTGACAAGGGCATGGATGCCGCCCGCGGACGCGGCGACGGCGACGACGCCGAAACTGTCGTCCGTACGGTCGGCACTGATCGGTGACGGCACAGCATTGACCCTAAACGCCCGGCAGGCCTGCGGCTATGGATACAGAGCGGGTCGGCGGTCACGCGCCGGGCGCCGCCGTCAGGACTCCCGCCGATATCGCGGACAGCAGCGTCGCGTGATCCCGGTCGGTCTGCTCCGCGTAGTGCATCGCGAACGCGGCGACCGCCCGGTCGAAGACGTCCTTGCCGCCGAGGTAGGCCGCGAGGGCGATGCGGTCGCCGGAGCGGGCGTGCGCGCGGGCGAGGGCGGCGCCGCACAGCCGGGCGTAGGCGAGGAGTTCGTCGGGCGGCATGGCGGTGACGTCGGCGGAGCCCTTCATGTCGCGCAGCTGGCGCCAGTAGAAGGAGCGGCCCTGCGGTCCCGTCATCCAGCCGAGGAAGATGTCGCCCGCCGCCTGGAGGAGGCGCTGTCCCGACACGACGCGGTGGCCGGGGTGGATGTACGGGCCGTGGTTCGGGATGTGGTCCTCGACGACGGACCTGGTGGCCTCCTTGATCTGGAGGAACAGCGGGTCGTCCGCGTCGCGCCCGGCGAGCAGCACGATGAAGCAGCGGGTGCCGACGCTGCCGACGCCGACGACCTTGCGGGCCGCGTCGACGAAGCGGTAGCGGTCGAGGAGCCGGCGGCGTTCCTCGGCGAGCGTGGAGCGGTAGTCGCCGAACATCTTGCGGACGGCGGCGGCGTCGGAGATCCCGGCCGGTTCGAGGAGCGGCGGGTCGTACGCGATGCGGCGGCGGCCGTCGGGGGTGGTCTCGGTGAGCTTGCCGAGGGCGTGCAGGCTGGTACGGCGGGTGGCCTGGGCGAGGGTGTGCTCGACGCGGCGGCGGTGGCGTCCTGAGCGGATGAGCGGGAGCAGCGCGTGGGCGTCGATCCGCTCGTACCAGACGGCGAGTTCGCCGAGCCCCGCCAGCCGGCGCATGTTGTCGCGGTACGCGGTGACGGAGGTGAGGGCGGCGAGGTGGGCCTGCTTGTCGGAGTGGCCGTTGTCGCGGGCCGCGACGGCTATGGAGGCGGCGAGGCGTTTGACGTCCCACTCGAAGGGGCCTGGGTACGTCTCGTCGAAGTCGTTGAGGTCGAAGAGCAGGGCGCGGTCCGGCGCGGCGAACAGGCCGAAGTTCAACAGGTGGGCGTCGCCGCAGAGTTGGACGGTGAGGCCCGTGTGGGGTGTCGCCGCGAGGTCACCGGTCATCACGGCGGCGGAGCCGCGCAGGAAGGCGAACGGGCTCGCCGCCATCCGCCCGTAGCGGATGGGCAGCAGGTCGCGGAGCCGGTCGGCGCCCTGCCGTTCCAGGGTCACGACGGGGTCGGGGCGGTCGGCGGAGGGGATCCACGGGCCGTGCGAGGAGCGGGGGCTGTGCTTGCGGGCCCGTCTGCCCTGGTCGGCGCGTTCGGCGGGGCTGCTCATGGCGGGCGCCCCTTCGGTCAATGACGCAGGGCGCGGGAGACCTCGGCGGTGATGTCACCGTCGAGGGAGTGGGTGCTGCGGGCGGTCGCGTCCTTGGAGTCGCCGCCCCGCACATCGTTCACGTTGAGCACGACGGTGTCCACCAGCTTGTCGTCGCCGTTCCTGAAGCCGACCTGGACGACGTACGACTTGGTGTCCGAGGCTCCGTTGTCGACGGTGACCGGGACCGTGGTGCGGTCGCCGTCTGATTTCACGTCGCCGAGCTTCACGTCGCCCTTGGCGTCGACGCCGTCCTTGAAGTCGTTGAACTTCTGCTGCGCCTCCGCGGTCGCCGACGCCACCACGTCCGCGCCCCTGGACGCGGCCGAGGACGCGGCGGAGGCGGCCTTCGACGCGGCGCTGGAGGGGCCGTCGCCGTCGTCGGAGCAGCCGGCCGCGGCCACGGCCAGGGCCGCCGCGCACAGGGCCGCGCCCACCGCCCGTACGCCTCGTGAACCTCGTGCGCCTCGCCGTACGTCCGCCATCGCCGACACCTCCGCTGGACCACCACTGCAGGTCGCCTCAGTCAACGGTGGGGCAGGGGCGGGGCGCATGCCAAGGGGGGCAAACAGGTGACCTTCGCGGCGCTGCGGCGGGCAGGATGTGCCGCATGAACACGAAGAGCACAGGGACCGTGCGGCACATCGGTGACGAGGAGCGGCGCGCCCGGCTCGCCCGCGCGCACCGCCTCGCCCCCGCGGCACGCGCGGACCGCGCCGAGGACGTCGCGCGCTCGCTCGTGGCGCTGCACGGCACGGATCCGGCGACCGTGTATCTGGCGGTGGGGGCGCGGCTCGCGGAGCCTTCCGGGACGGTCGCGGACGTCGAGCGGGCGCTGTACGAGGACCGCAGCCTGGTGCGGATGCACGGGATGCGGCACACGGTGTTCACGTTCCCGGCGGAGCTGGCGGCGACGGTGCACGCGTCGACCGGGCTCGCGGTGGCGGCGAAGGCGCGGGCCGGGCTGCTCAAGGACCTCGCGGGCGGCAGCGACGGGCGCCTCACGCCCGAGTGGCTGGCGGAGGTGGAGGCGTCGGCGCTGGCCGCGCTCGAGCGGCGCGGGGAGGCGACGGTGACCGAACTCGTGGCGGACGAACCGCGGTTGAGGGAGCAGTTCACGTACGGCAGGGGCAAGAGTTACGAGGCGGAGCAGACCGTGTCGTCGCGGCTCATGCGGGTGCTCGGGGTGGAGGGGCGGGTCGTACGGGGCCGGCCGCTCGGCTCGTGGACCTCGACGCAGTTCCGGTGGGCGGTCGCGCCGCCGCATCCGGAGCTGCCGGTCGCCGAGGCGCAGGCGGAGCTGCTCGGGCTGTGGCTGGGGGCGTGCGGGCCCGCCACGGAGGGGGACCTCAAGTGGTGGACGGGGTGGAAGGTCACGGACGTACGCAAGGCGCTGGCCGCGGTGGGGGCGGTGGCGGTGTCCCTGGACGGCGGCGGCACGGGGTACGTGATGGCCGATCAAGTGGACGCGCCCGAGGGTGACTTGGAGCCGTGGGCGGCGCTGCTTCCGGGCCTCGACCCTACGTCGATGGGCTGGCAGGAGCGGGACTGGTACTGCCCGCCGGAGCTGCGCCCCGCGCTCTTCGACGGCAGCGGCAACATCGGGCCCACGGTGTGGTGGGGCGGGCGGATCGTGGGTGGGTGGGGGCAGGGTGCGGGGGGTGAGGTGGTGTGGCGGTTGTTGGACTCGTCGGGTGGGCGGGCCGCGGAACGGGCGGTTGCCGCGGAGGCGCAGCGCCTTGCGGCGTGGCTGGGTGGGACCCGGGTCACGCCGCGGTTTCGGACGCCGTTGGAGAAGGAGTTGGCGTCGTCCTGATCTCGGGCCGCGACGGGGCGGGGGTCGCGGGGCTCTGCCCCGGACCCCGCGCCTCAATCGCCGGCGGGGCTTGATTGAGTTACCGGCTGTAACGCATCAGCGCCCGCACCATGTGACACGTCGTGTCCGACGGCGGGTGGATACCTACGCGTTCGGCCGTGGCGCGGATCTTGCGGTTGTGGGCCTGGTTGGGGAGGTAGACGCCGGAGTCGAGCAGGGCTATCGCCAGGCGCATGGCCTTCAGGCGGCGGTTGTGGGTGATGTACCAGTCGCGGGGGCGCCCCGGCGGGAGCGGCCTCTTCGCGAGTGGCGTGTACGGCAGATCGAACAGCAGCGGAGCGGCGGCAGCGGGCACAGGCATCCTCCTGTCGCGGACGTCCGAGAGCCCCCGTAGCCCTCGAACACTGCTTCTATTCTACTGCCACCCACTGACAAAAGCCGCTGGCCAGAGCCCAGTTGAGGGGCGCCGCACGACTTCACTCGCGTACCGTTGTCCCCATGGAGATCTGGATCAACCCGGCCTGCTCGAAGTGCCGCAGCGCACTCACCCTGCTCGACGCGGAGGGCGCCGACTACACGGTGCGCCGCTACCTGGAGGACGTGCCGACGCCCGACGAGATCCGCGCCGTGCTCGGCCGGCTCGGCCTGGAGCCGTGGGACATCACCCGCACCCAGGAGGCCGACGCGAAGGAGCTCGGCCTGAAGGGCTGGGCGCGCGACGCGGACAGTCGTGAGCAGTGGATCGAGGCGCTGGCCGCCCACCCGAAGCTGATCCAGCGCCCGATCATCACGGCCGAGGACGGCACGGCGGTCGTGGGCCGCAGCGAGGAGTCGGTGCGCGAGGCGATGTCGCGGCGCTGAGCCGAGCGACAGACCCCGGCTTTGAGTGTTCGGGTTCGACTGCTCGTACGTAACGGCGTGCGCAACAACGTGCATCTCACGACAGGAGGCGCGCATGTCACGCAGGAGAACTCTCGGCCCGAAGAAGCGGCTCGCCCTCACGACGGCCGCGGCGGTGGTCGCGGGCGGCGGGGCGTTCGCCCTCGCGGCCACCAGCAACGCGTCGCAGGTGGACCAGGGGGCCCAGGGCGGTGCGCAGAGCTCGGTCGCGTGCGACGGGCTGACCACCGCGCTCGCCAACAACCAGAAGTTCATCGACGGGCAGAAGGCGAACCCCGACGCCCAGTCCGAGGCCCGGATCGCCAACCGTGAAGCGGTGATCGCGGAGATCAAACGGAAACAGGAGGCCTCCGGATGCGATACGGGGGCGGAGGCATCCGCCCCCGCTTCCGCCTCCGCCTCCGCCTCCGCTTCCGCCCCCGCTTCCGCACCGGATGCCTCGGCCCCGGCCGCCTCCGACCAGGCCGCCGCCTCCGGTGAGCAAGTGTGTGCCGGGCAGCAGGTGACGCTTTCCGGGGAGGGCGGGGCCCCGGCCGCGTCCAGCGATCAGTTCCCGGCGGGCACACAGCTGAAGGTGACCAACCTCGACAACGACAAGTCCACGACCGTCGAGGTCACCTCCACATCGGGGTCCTGCGCCCTGCTCAACAACGCCGCGTTCGAGCAGGTACGGGAGCCCGGCAAGTTCCTGATCCGCAACGCCCGCATCGAGAAGGTGGGGTAACGGCGCCGGCGCAGGGCGTATCGCATACAAGCCCACGGGCCACTTCCCGCCCCGCACCGCTCAGGTAACACGGGGTTCACAAACGAGCAACGGCCGAGAAACCCCCTGGTGACAGAGTTCCCGGCAGTTCGAGACCCGCGTGAATGAGGAAGTGGCCCGTGACCTTCAAGGCTGAGTACATCTGGATCGACGGCACCCAGCCGACGGCCAAGCTCCGTTCGAAGACCAAGATAATCGCGGGTCAGCCGCAGGGCCTGGACACGCTTCCGGTCTGGGGCTTCGACGGCTCCTCCACCAACCAGGCCGAGGGCCACGCCTCCGACCTCGTGCTCCGCCCCGTCGCCCAGTACCCGGACCCGATCCGCGGCGGCGACGACATCCTCGTCATGTGCGAGGTCCTGAACATCGACATGACGCCGCACCACTCCAACACGCGTGCCGCGCTCGCCGAGGTCGAGGAGAAGTTCGGCTCGCAGGAGCCGATCTTCGGCATCGAGCAGGAGTACACCTTCTTCGAGGGCGACCGCCCGCTCGGCTTCCCGGTCGGCGGCTTCCCCGCCGCGCAGGGCGGCTACTACTGCGGCGTCGGCACCGACGAGATCCACGGCCGTGACGTCGTCGAGGCCCACCTCGAGAACTGCCTGAAGGCGGGTCTCGCCATCTCCGGCATCAACGCCGAGGTCATGCCCGGCCAGTGGGAGTTCCAGGTCGGCCCCGTGGGGCCGCTGGACGTCTCCGACCAGCTGTGGATCGCCCGCTGGCTGCTCTACCGCACCGCCGAGGACTTCAAGGTCTCCGCGACCCTCGACCCGAAGCCGGTCAAGGGCGACTGGAACGGCGCGGGTGCGCACACCAACTTCTCCACGAAGGCGATGCGCGAGGGCTACGACGCGATCATCACCGCGTGCGAGTCGCTCGGCGAGGGCTCCAAGCCGCTCGACCACGTGAAGAACTACGGCGCCGGCATCGACGACCGCCTCACCGGTCTGCACGAGACCGCCCCGTGGGACGAGTACAAGTACGGCGTCTCGGACCGCGGCGCCTCGGTCCGCATCCCCTGGCAGGTCGAGCGCGACCGCAAGGGCTACATCGAGGACCGCCGCCCGAACGCCAACGTCGACCCGTACGTCGTGACGCGGCTGCTCGTCGACACCTGCTGCACCGCGCTCGACAAGGCCGGCCAGGTCTGACGGCGCCGGCCGGGTCCGAATCCGGCCGCATCCGGCCATTCGCTTCGGGAGGGTGTCCACATTGTGTGGGCGCCCTCTCGTTTGCGTGACGCATCTGTTTCAATGAGGGCATGGCCAGTCTTTACCGGAACAGCAGCTCGTGGGGTCGTCGGCACGACCTCGAGCCGTTCTGGCCGTCCCGCCAGCACCACGATTTCGACCGTGTGTGTCGCCGCGTGAGGAACGCGCGGGCCCTCTAAAGCCGTTGCCCCGGCCGCCACGGCCTTCGGCCCGCGCGCATGACGTACGTCCTGCTCCCCGACGTCCTCTCGCGCGAAAAGAGTTCATCATGGCTCCTGCCCTTCTGACCGACCCGCTCATCTCCGTCGACACCGCCTGCCGCACGGTGCACGTCGCGGGCCGCCAACTCGACCTCACCTACCTGGAGTTCGAGCTGCTCGCCCACCTCGTCGGGCATCCGCACCGCGTGCACACCCGCGACACCCTCGTCCACACCGTGTGGGGATACGGGCATGTGGGCGACGGCCGCACCGTCGACGTCCATGTCGCCCGGCTGCGCCGCAAGCTCGGCGCCGAGTACCGGGACACCATCCGTACGGTGCGCCGCGTCGGCTACAAGTACACGCCACCCACCGGCAGTTGAGGTGAATTCCGGGGGCCGATTGAACAGGGTCGGCCCCCGTTGCGTACGTAGTCCCATGGGACGCACCTCACGCAAACGGCGCTCATCGCTGACGACGCGCATGACCATCGCGTCGGCCGCACTGCTCCTGGGCGGAGGTGGGCTGGTCGCGGTCAACGTGTACGCGTCGGCCCACGAGGACTCGGCCGACGGGCAGGACGCGGGCAGCGGGACGCAACAGACACAGCAGACGCAACAAGTGGCCACCATCGACTGTCCGGACGTCGGCACCGAACTGTCCGACGTTCCGGACGGCGCCCGAGACGAGGTCGACGGTGAACTCGCCACTCTGGACAGCCAGATCACGCAGGCGTACAAGCGGCTCGCCTCGACGCGGGACGCGGCCGCGCGGGACCCGCAGTTCGTGCGGAACAGCATCATGGATCCGCTGAAGAAGAACCGGGGCGCCATTCTCGAGCGCATCCGCCTGGAGATGGAGCGCCGCGGCGGGCAGGCCCCCGACGGCATGAACGACATGGCCGAGTGCACGGCCCAGCCCCAGGAGGGCGAGCAACAGCCCCCGGACGGGCAGGGCGACGGCTCGGACCAGGGCGGCGGCGACCAGGGCGGCGACCAGGCAGGTGGCGACGGCCAGGCCGGCGGGGACCAGGGCGGCGGCGACCAGCAGCAGGGCAACGGCGGACAGGCCGGCAACGGCCCCGTGGCCGCCGACTTCGCCGACATCACCAAGGTCCAGCCCAATGTCCAGAAGCCGCAGAATGGCGACAACGCCTCCACCGGCACCTTCACCACCCGCTGCGGCGTCAACGACAACAAGAAGTTCAACACCGACAACCTCATCGTGGCGCCCGGCGTGACCAACGGCGCGCACCACCTGCACGACTACGTGGGCAACCAGGACAACGACGCCTTCTCCAGCAACGACGACCTGGCGAACGCCGACACCAGCTGTCAGAACCAGGGCGACAAGTCGACGTACTACTGGCCGGTGCTGCGCCTCCAGGACGGCACGAAGGACTTCGACGCCGACAAGGACGGCGGCGGCAAGGAAGGCAACGTCGGCAAGGTCCTCCAGGCCCAGAAGGCGAGCATCAAGTTCGTCGGGAGCCCGCAGAGCGACGTCGTCGCGATGCCGAAGTTCCTGCGCATCATCACCGGTGACGCCAAGGCCTTCACCAACGGCACGGCGAACGCGAACGCGCACTGGAGCTGCACCGGCTTCGAGGACCGTCAGCTGACGGACAAGTACCCGCTGTGCCCCGACGGTTCGAAGGTGGTGCGCAGCTTCGCGTTCCAGAGCTGCTGGGACGGGCAGAACATCGACAGTGCCAACCATCGCACTCACGTGGCATTCGCCGACCAGGCCGGTAACTGCCCGCAGAATTTCAAGGCCATCCCGCAGCTGAAGATGCGCCTGGTGTACGACGTGCAGACGCCGACCATCGAGAACGGGCAGGTGAAGAACCCGTTCGCCGTGGACGGCTTCCCCGAGCAGCTGCACAAGCCGATCACGGATCATGACGACTTCATCAACGTCTTCGACGACCAGACCATGCAGAAGGTCGTGGACTGCATCAACAAGGGCGATCGCTGCACCTGAGCGATCGCCCCACCCCGGCCGCTGCGCGGCCGGCTCAGCGGCGACCCTCGTACCCGGAGAGCTACCCCTCCTCGTGACCCCCACCACCACTACTCCCCGTGTGGTGCGAGGCGGGCCTCTCCAGGGTCCCGCCGAGCCGGCCGCGCAGCTTCGTGAGCTGTGCGGCGCCACCGACCGCGATCCACTTGGGTCCGACGAGGTAGACGCCGCCGTAGTCGTTGGCCTGGTCGAACCACTGGGCCTGGCCCTTGTCGGTGGTGAAGGTGGCGAGAATGTAACGTCCGTCTCCCGCACCGCAGTTGGCCTGCCGGATGTCGGCCGCGTCGGTCTGGATGTCGGGGCGGCAGCCCGCCTCCTTCGCGAGGTGTTCCAGGCTCCCGGAGGCCGTACGGGGGATCTTCGGCGTGTCGTCCTTCGGGGCCCCGCCGGAGCCGCCCGAGCCGCATCCGGTCGCGGCCGCGAGCAGTACGGCCGCCGCCGCCAGCATCTTCCTCATTGCGTTCTCCTGTCCCGTACGTTCCGTTGCTACCGTGCGCCGCACCAACCGCGACGCAAGGGGGGTACACGTATGTCCGCACCATCGCGACGCACTGTTCTCGGCACGACGGCCGCCATCGGCCTCGGCACGGCCCTGGGGGCCGGTGCTCCGGCCGCCCAGGCGGCTCCGCGGCCGATTGCCGCGGGCCGGGCGCCCGTTCTTGATACGGCTGAGGCGCGCGCGGCACTCAACCGTCAACTGCCGCACCACGCGGACCAGTTCCGTCTCAGACTGCTGGCCGCGAGCGGCACGGAGGACCGTTTCCGGGTGACCGGGACGCAGGGCCGCATCACGGTGTACGCGACGACCCCGGCGACGCTGCTCGCCGGGGTCCACTGGTTTCTGAAGTACGAGTGCGGGGCGCACATCGCCTGGAACGGCTCCCAGCTGGACCTGCCGGACCGCCTCCCGGCGCCCTCGAAGACGCTGGAGCGCAGCACCCGGCTCCCCCACCGCTTCGCGCTGAACGACACCAACGACGGCTATACGGCGCCCTTCGCCGACTGGTCGTACTGGGAGCGCGAGATCGACATCCTCGCGCTGCACGGCTGCAACGAGGTGCTGGTCATCGCGGGCATGGAGGCCGTCTACCACCGCGTGCTGAAGGACTTCGGCTACAGCGACGAGGAGGCGCGGTCCTGGCTGCCCGCCCCCTCCCACCAGCCGTGGTGGCTGCTCCAGAACCTCTCCTCGTACGGGGGTCCGCTCTCGCCCGAACTCATCGAGAGACGCGCGGAGTTGGGGCGAAGAATCGTCGACCGGCTGCGTGCGCTCGGCATGAAGCCGGTGATGCCCGGCTACTACGGGCACGTGCCGAAGGAGTTCGTTGCGCGGGGCGGCGGGGACGCGCACGTGGTGCCGCAGGGCACGTGGCACGGCTTCGAGCGGCCGGACTGGCTCGACCCGCGCACCACGGCCTTCGCGCGGGTGGCGGAGTCGTTCTACAGGCACCAGAAGGACCTGTTCGGCGGGATCGGCGCCTTCAAGATGGATCTGCTGCACGAGGGCGGCACGGCCGGTGACGTGCCGGTCCCGGACGCGGCGCGCGGGGTCGAGGCGGCGCTCCAGAAGAACCGGCCGGGCGCGACGTGGGTGATCCTCGGCTGGGAGGCGAACCCGCTGCCCGAGCTGATCGACGCGATCGACAAGAAGAAGATGCTGATCGTGGACGGGGTGTCCGACCGGTTCACCTCGGTCACGGACCGCGAGAAGGACTGGGGCGGCACCCCGTACGCGTTCGGCACGATCCCCAACTTCGGTGGCCGTACGACGATCGGGGCCCGCGCGCACATCTGGGAGCAGAAGTTCTTCGCGTGGCGCGACAAGGCGAACAGCGCGCTGGCCGGTACGGCGTACATGCCGGAGGGCACCGACCGGGACCCGGCGGCGTTCGAGCTGTGGTCCGAACTTGCCTGGATGGACGGCAAGTTGGACCGGGCGGCCTGGTTCGCCTCGTATGCCGACTTCCGCTACGGGCGCCGCGACAAGGACGCCCGCGCCGCCTGGCAGGCGCTGCACGAGACGGCGTACCAGCACAAGGCCGTCGAGCGCTCGGACCCGCACGACTCGCTCTTCGCGGCCCGCCCCGACCTCGCAGCCGACCGCGCCTCCTACTACGGGCCGCGCGCCCTCGCCTACGACCCGGGCCGCTTCGACGCGGCGCTCGCCGGACTCCTCGGCGTGAGCGGGAAGTCGAGGGGCAGCGCGGCGTACAAATACGACCTCGTGGACGTGACGCGGCAGGCCCTCGCGCACCGCAGCCGCCAGCTCCTGCCGCAGCTGAAGGCGGCCTACGCCGACAAGGACCGTGCCACCTTCACGGCGCTGTCGACGCTGTGGCTGAAGCTGATGCGGCTCTCGGACGACGTGACGGGCACCAACTCGGCGTTCCTGCTGGGCCCTTGGATCCAGGACGCCCGGAACCTCGCCACGAACGACGCCGAGCGCGCCGAGTTCGAGCGCTGCGCGAAGGCGCTCATCACAGTGTGGGGCGACCGGGCCACGTCCGATCCGGGCAATCTCCACGAGTACGCCAACCGCGACTGGCAGGGCCTGATCGCCGACTTCTATCTGCCGCGCTGGCAGAAGTGGCTCGACGAACTGTCCGACGCGCTGGCCGCGGGCCGGGAGCCCGCGAAGGTCGACTGGTTCGCGTTCGAGGAACCGTGGACGCGCGAGCGCAAGGACTATCCGCTGCGGGCGTACGGGGACCCGTACCGGACGGCGTCACGGGCCCGCGACGTCCTCGCGCGCGCCCCGTACCAGGGCTCCGTGACGGTCACCGCCGAGCCGCCCGCCTTCCCGCCGGGCGGGCACGCGCGCGTGGTGGCCACGTTCCGCAATGTCAACGGGCTGCGCGCGACCGGCCGCGTCGACTTCGAGCTCAAGGGCATCGACGCCGAGCCCACGGGCGCCACCTCGCTGCCGGGCGTGGCTCCGGCCGGTGAAGGCACGGTGACCTGGGAGGCGAGCGCGCCCGGCACCCCGCTCGACAAGCCGCTGCGCCCGCTCCGGTACACGATCGACGTCCGGTACGGCCCGGCCGGCGAGGAGCGGGTCACCCACGTCCACAAGGGCACGCTGTTCGAGGCCGGGCCACTGGCCGACAGCTGGCGTACGTACAGCAACAACGCGGCGGTCTTCGGGCAGCTCGACGAGCGGTTCGCGATCGACGGCGGCGGCGCCGACCTGTGGAAGGGCACCGCGGAGTTCGGCGCGCTGTACCGCGCGAACGCGTTCCGCGACGGTTCGGTGGCGGTGGTGCGCGTGGACGCGCAAGCGGTGACGGGGCCGTGGGCGCGCGCCGGGATCATGGTGAGCAACTCGATCGGCGGCTCGGGGTCCCTGGGCTTCGCGAATCTGTCGGTCACGCCCGCCAACGGCGTCGTCCTCTCCTACGACAGCAACGGGGACGGCACCCTCGACACGTACAAGCGGATCACCGGGATCAAGGCGCCGGTGCTGCTGCGGCTGTCCCGGGCGGGCGACTCGTACACCGGGGAGTGCTCGACGGACGACGGCGCCACGTGGCGGACGGTCGCGACCGTGCCCTCGCCCAGGCTCGCCTCCGCGCAGGGCGTGGGCATGTTCATGAGCGCGACGAACGGCGGGAACGGGACGCGGGGCACGGTGGAGTTCAGCGGCTGGAAGCTGAGCTGATCCGGTTCTCGTAACTCCGGTGACACCGGGGCGCCGCTGTGTGAGAGTGCCCCGGTGAGCACCGAGAGCAGTGACTGGGAAGAGCGGATCGCGGCCGCGTGGGCGACGATCGACGCCTACGACGAGGCCGGCGCGGGCGAGTTCCGCGCGCTCATCGACGGGCTCGCCGCGGAGCTGCCCGCAGGCAGCCCCGTCGCCCCGTTCGAGCGGGCCTCGGCCTTCGACTCGACCGGCCACTCCGACAAGGCGGTCCCGCTGTACCAGGAGGCGCTGCGCCTCGGCCTGAGCGGCTACCGGGCCCGCCGTACGAAGATTCAACTGGCCAGCTCACTGCGGAACATGGGGCGCCCGGAAGAGGGCGTCGCGCTGCTCGAACCGGAATTGACCGCTCCTGGCGACGAGTTGGACGACGCGGTGCGGGCCTGCCTCGCCCTGTGTCTGTCGAGTCTCGGCCGTGACAGGGAGGGCCTCGCCCTGGTGCTCGGCGCGCTGGCGCCCCATCTGCCCCGGTACCAGCGGTCGATGGCGAACTATGCGAAGGCGCTGGCCGTGTCCGAATAGGCCCGTGCGGGGAGTGACGGCTGTGACCATCCCACGATTCGCTCGTTCAGCTGAACGTGCAGTCAAAGGTGCAGCAGCAATCAACGCCCCCGTCCGCAGCGCCGGCCGCCGTCATCGACGTCGAGCAGGCCGAGGCCGCCCTGGTCGAGCACTACCCACGACTGGTACGGCTCGCGTACCTCGTGCTGCCGCCGGGCCTCGGCCGCAACCGCCGCGTGCTGACCGCCCACTCGGTCGTCCAGCGGGCCCTCCCCCGCGGCCGCACCGCGGACGCGCCCGCGCCGATCCCGGCCCAGCGCGACTCCGCGGGCCGCACCGGCGACCCCGGCTTCGCCTACGTACGCCTGAAGGTGCTGCGCAGCGCCCTGGACGCGGGGCTGCCGCTGCGCCGCATGGCCTGGCCCAAGCGGGCGCAGCTGCCGCCGCTGCTGCCGCAGGTGTGGGGCCTGCGGCTGTTCCCGAAGTCGGGCGGCGCCGATGAACTGGCCCTGGATCAGCAGCTTTCCGCGCTGAGCGGCCCCGCCCGCGCGGCCTACGTGCTGCGCGGCCTGGAGCGCCTCGACGACGCCGCCGCCCGCGCGGTCCTCATCGAGGCGGGCTGCACGCAGGAGGACGCGGCCGCGGCGCTCGCCGAGGCGCGCGGCCTCGCGGCCGACGCCGGGTCCTGCACGGAGCTCCTGGAGTCCCCCGAGTTCGACCCGTGCTCCCTGCACGCGCGGCCCACCGATCTGATGCGCCGCCGCCAGCACCTGAAGGCGGCGATCGCGGCGGTCGCGGCGACCCTCGTGTGCGGCGCGCTGCTCGGGCTGCCGGGCGAGGGCTGGGCCCCGGACGGCGCGGCGGCCCCGCCGTACGCGAAGAACCCTGCGGGTCAGGCGGCCCTGAATCCGGCGAAGCTGCGGAAGGTGTCGCCGTCCGCGTGGAAGACATCGGCCCGCACCGACTTCTCGGTGTGGCCCGCGCGCGGCTCGCTCACCGGGGACAAGGAGCTGCTTCGCAGGGCGCTCGCCGTGTGGGCGCGGCCCGGCGGCTCCGTGAAGGTCTCGGCGACACCGGGCACCCCGGCGGGCGCGCCGCCCGGACCGCCGCAGCTGCTGTACGCGGGCGAGCTCGACCAGGCCCGGGTCGTGCTGCTCTACGACGGGCTGCGCATCGTGCGCTACGCCGAGCCGAAGAGCGGCACGAGCGGCGCCGCGCTCGACTTCGCGCGGGTCGACGGGGCGGCGGACGCGCAGTCGAGCGCCGTGGTCATGGACCGGGCCGACGGCAACGTCCGCTATCTGACCGCCCCTTGGGTGGCCAGGGCCGCCACCCGCGACCTCCTGAAGCCGTCCGCGGGGGCGCGGGCGCTCTCACGTACGAAGGACGGCGTGACGGCGCCGTTCCCGAGCCCGGCGCTCGCGACGTCCTGCACGTCGTGGAACGCGCTCGCGCTGACCGACTCGACCGGCACCCGGCTCACCACCGACCTCGGCGAACTCGTGCCCGCGCACCTCACGTCCGGCAGCCCGGCCGAGCCCCGCGAGGCGCGGCCCGCGGACTGGGCGACGACCGCGTGCTCGCTCGCTGCGGCGCGTTCGCACGGGGTGCGCTCCGTCAACTCCTGGGCGTACGCGCGCCAGGCGCTGCCGGCGGCGAACGGGACGGCCGAGTGGTGGTGCACGCGGGCCGACACGTGGCGGGGCGGCGGTCCGCGCACCCTCGCGCTGTTCCGGGCGCCGGGGGCGGACTCGGCCGTCGTCGCGGCGAAGTCGCAGTCGTCGCCCGCGTGCGGGTCACGTGATCCGCAGGTGCTCGCCGGTGTGCGGTGGAAGTCGCGGGAGGGGGCGTGGTACCTGGTTGCCGCGGGCAGCCAGGGGGTGAACTCGGTGACCGCGGCGGGGCGGTCGTCCTCCGGGCGGATGCTTGCGGTGCGGGTGGCGCGGGGCGCGGATGTGTCGTTGTCGGGGCGGACGGCCCAGGGAGCGAAGGTTCAGCCCCTGAAGTAGCTCAGATCACAGGCGTGAAGAAAGTCGCGCACGAGGGGTGTCCACTCGTCCTACCCGTCAGTACATTGACGCCATGTCTAATACGCGCGTCCCGTTGAAGGCACGCCAGGTGTCGTTCGCCTGGGACAAGACGCCCCTGCACTGGCTGCCGGACGACCCGTTCAGCACGCACACCATCAACGTCCTGCACCTCCTGCTGCCGGCCGGCGAACGCTGGTTCGTGCACGTCTACAAGCAGGTGCTGCCGTACATCACGGACGAGCGGCTGCGCGAGGACGTCATCGGGTTCATCGGCCAGGAGGCCATGCACTCGCAGGCGCACGACGAGGTGCTGCCGCACCTGCGGGAGCAGGGGCTCGACCCGACGCCGTACACCGCCCAAGTCGACTGGTTCTTCGAGAAGTTGCTCGCCGACCGGACGCTGCCGCCGGGCAAGGCGCGGCAGTGGTGGCTGATGGAGCGGGTCGCGCTGATCGCGGCGATCGAGCACTACACGGCTTTCCTCGGCAACTGGGTGCTGAACGCCGAGGAGCTGGACAGGCGCGGCGCCGACCCCACGATGCTGGACCTGCTGCGCTGGCACGGCGCGGAGGAGGTCGAGCACCGGGCGGTGGCCTTCGAGCTGTTCGAGCACCTCGACGGCAGCTACCGGCGCCGGGTGCGTACCTGGGCCACGGCCTTCACCGCGCTCGTCTTCCTGTGGCAGCGCGGCGCGCGGTTCTTCATGGAGAACGATCCGACGCTGCTCGACGGCAAGGCCTCCTTCAAGCAGTTCTACCAGGGCGGGAAGCGGGGCGTGCTGCCGACGCCCGGCGCCATGGCGCGCTCCATCCCCCGCTATCTGAGCCGGAGTTACCACCCCGACCAGGAGGGCGACACCGAGCAGGCCGTCGCCTATCTCGCCTCGTCGCCCGCCGCGACCGCGGCCGAGGCCCGGGAGGCCGCACGGCAGGGAGCCGCCCGATGAACGGACGTACGCTGCGCAAGGCCGTGGTCGTCGCCGGCGCCGCTTACGTCGTGCGGCGGGCCATGCGGCGGCGCGTGCAGCGCTCACCCCTGTGGCCGCTGCCCGCGCTGGAGGAGCCGACGTCGGGGCGGCCGCGGGCCCGCGCGCTGAACCTGCTCGTCACGCGACACGAGCAGGTCGCCGAGGGCGTCGCACAACTCCGCCTGGAAGGCCGGGACTTGCCGCCATGGCGACCGGGCGCACACCTCGATCTCGTACTCCCCTCCGGACTCGTACGGCAGTACTCGCTGTGCGGCGACCCCGAGGACACGTCGTCGTACACCGTCGCCACGCGGCTGATCCCGGCGGACGAGGGCGGGCGCGGCGGGTCGCGCGAGGTGCACGAGCAGGTGCGGGAGGGCATCGAGGTCGAGGTGCGCGGTCCGCGCAATCGCTTCCCCCTCGACGCGGCGGCACCCGCGTACGTGTTCGTCGCGGGTGGCATCGGCATCACCCCGATCCTGCCGATGCTGCGGGAGGCCGCGGCACGGGGAGCCGACTGGAAGCTGCTGTACGGGGGCAGGTCGCGGGCCTCGATGCCGTTCGTGGAGGACGTGGAGAAGCTGGGTGGCGGGGCCGCGGGCCGGGTCACGGTCGTGGCGGAGGACGAGGACGGGCGGCCCGACCTCGCCGCCGCGCTCGCAGACACCGCACCCGGCACGGCCGTGTACTGCTGCGGCCCCGAGGGCCTGTTGGCCGCGGTGGAAGTGGCCCTCCCCGAGCACTGCACGCTGCACAACGAACGGTTCACGCCACGCAATTCGACCGAGGGTAACGGCCCGTTCGAGGTCGAGCTGCGGCGCAGCGGCAAAGTGGTGGACGTGTCCGCCGGCACGACGGTGCTCGCCGCGGTCCGCTCGGCCGTGCCCGCGACCCCGTACTCCTGCGAGCAGGGCTTCTGCGGAACGTGCCAACAGCGCGTCCTGGAAGGGGAGATCGAGCACCGCGACGAGTTGCTCACGGATGCCGAGCGCGCCGACTCGATGCTGATCTGCGTTTCGCGGGCGCGTGGCGAGCGCCTGGTTCTCGACCTGTAGTGCGAGCGGGCGGGGACGGTGCGCGGGGGGCGGTTGGCAGGCCGGAATCGCTCGGTAGAGTGTTCGGCATGACTACCGGGGTGCGGCGCAGGATGGGAGTCGAGGAGCGGCGGCAACAGTTGATCGGGGTCGCACTCGAACTGTTCAGCAACCGCTCCCCCGATGACGTCTCCATCGACGAGATAGCGGCCGCCGCGGGCATCTCGCGGCCGCTGGTCTACCACTACTTCCCGGGCAAACTCAGCCTGTACGAGGCCGCGTTGAGGCGGGCGGCGCAGGATCTCGCCGAGCGGTTCGAGGAACCGCAGGAGGGGCCGCTCGGGGCGCGGCTGCTGCGCGTGATGGGCCGCTACTTCGACTTCGTGGACCAGCACGGGCCGGGGTTCTCCGCGCTGATGCGGGGTGGGCCCGCGGTCGGCTCTTCGGCGACGAACGCGCTGATCGACTCCGTCCGACAGGCGGCGTACGTGCAGATCCTCGCGCATCTGCGGGTGGCGGCGCCCTCCGCCCGCCTCGAACTCGTCGTCCGCTCCTGGATATCGCTCGCCGAGTCGACGGCGCTGATCTGGTTGGACGGCCGCCGCATTCCCCGCTCGGAGCTCCAACTCCAGCTCGTCCACGACTTCGCGGCGCTTGCGGCGGTGAGTGCGGCGTACGACGAGGAGATGGCGGGGCTCCTCCGGCACATCCTCGCGGACGAGCCGGTGGACGGTCCCTTCGCGGCCCTCATCACCCGCCTCGCGGCGCTGGCGCCGTCCCCCGGGGTCCCGGCGGCGGGCTGAGGCGCAGCGTCAGGCGGCACCGGGGGCTGACCGTGCCGTGGTGGACGTGGTCCGCGCTGTTGGGCGGCACCAGGGTCTCACCGTGCCGTGGTCGACGCCTCCCGCCCTGGGTGCGCCGCACCGGGGCTTGGGGCTTTGCCGGGGTGGCCACCCCGGCGTTCGGCGCGTGGCACCGGTCCTTGTCCGGCTGCGCCGAGGTGGGCTCAGTGCACGGCACCGACCCCTGTCCGGCTGCACCGGTGCCCGGTCATCTCCCACCGCCCGCCCCCTCCGGGGGCTTCGGCCCGTCCCGGGGCCCGGATTGCTGCGCCGGAGCGGGGCCCGTCGTAAGGGGTGCGCGGCACCGGGGTCCCGCCGTGCCGCAGTCGGCGCCTCCCATCCTGGGTGCGCGGCACCGGGTCTTGGGGCTTAGCCGGGGTAGGCGCCCCTGCGCTCGGCACACGGCACCGGTCCTTGTCCGGCTGCGCCGAGGTGGGCGCCCTTGCGCTCAGCGCCCGGCACCGGTGCCTGTCCGGCTGCACCGGTACCCGCTCATCCCCCCTCCGGGGGCTTCGGCCCGCCCCGGGTCCAGGTCGCGGCGCCGGGGCGGAGCCCGTCGTAAGGGGAGCGCGGCACCGGGTCTTGGGGCTTAGCCCGGGTAGGCGCCCCTGCGCTCGGCACACGGCACCGCCCCCTGTCCGGCTGCGCCGGTGCCCGGTCATCTCCCACCGCCCGCCCCCTCCGAGGGCTTCGGCCCGTCCCGGGGCCCGGTTCGCCGTGCCGGGGCCGGCGCCTGTCGTGATGGTTGCGCGGCACCGGGGTGCCGCCTTGCCCACCCTGCCGCCCCAGGCGGCAGATTGCCCAAGGCGGGGCAGTACCGACCGCGATGAGGAGGAGCCGGGGGGGCGCCCGCTGATTAACCGAGGCGGGGCAGTACCGACCGCCACAGGTGGGGGCCGTGCTGGCGGCGGATTGCCCGAGGCAGTGACGGTCGACCGCAACCGGGGGAACCGTGCCGGGCGGCAGATTGCCCAAGGCGCGTGCGGCCGAACGCAACGGGTCGGAAGCCGGGGTGGGCGTTACCCCAGGCGGGCCGGCGTCGACCACAGCGGGCGGGGTGTCGCGGCTGGCGGAGTTGCCCACGGCGGGGCGGCATCGGTCACGGCAGGGCGGGGGGCCGTGGCCGACGGCGGATCGCCCAAGTCGGGTGCGGCACCCCGTCGGGCCGACGCCCCCGGAGGGGGCGGGCGGGTGGGAGATGGGCGGTGGATGGCAGATGGGCCAGAGCCGGGCGATCGCCTGCGGGTGGGCAGGACAACCCCCGCGGCGGGTGGGCAAATCAAGCCCCGCTCCGGGTGGGTAAATCATGCCCCGCTCCGGGTGGGTAAATCATGCCCCGCTCCGGGACGAGACTCGCGGAGCCCCGTGTCCGTAACGCCGGTTCGGCGAAATCAGCCCGCCCGGGGCGCGGCACCGGACCGTAACGCCGGTTCGGCACAATCAGCCCCGCTCTTGGACGGGAGCCCGCGAGGTCCGGGGCGGAGCCCCGTGGCGTGGGAACGGGTAGCCCGCTCCCGACGTCAGGCGCCGACCGCGGAGCGGTACGTCGGATCCAAGTCCCGCACCTCGGCAGAGAAATGCACGCCCGCCGGCTCCTTGACGTGCACCGGAAGCGCCACCAGAACCGCCTCGGCGAGCGCCGTCTTCGCCTCCGCCGTACGCCCCGCCAGCAACGCGATCTCCACGTGCACGAGGGAGGCGGGCCCCTCCCCGACCACCGTGGTCCCGACCTCGCGGAACCGCGTCTTGCACGCGGGGATGCGCGCGGCCACGGTGTCGACGGCCGCCTGGTGCACGGCCGCGGCGAGCCCGGCCCGGTCGAGGCGGTCGTCGAGGTCCGCGGAGTGGTCGACGGTGATCTGCGGCATGGGGCCCTCCGAGGTGTCGTGGTGCGTGCGCGCACGCGTGTCGGCGCCAACCTTCACCCGGAAGCCCCCGCCCGCACAATCACGTCCCGCCCAGCGGACGCACCACCGAACACCACGAAGCGCACCGCACCACCGGGCCCCCGGAACGCACCGCACCACCGGACACCCGACACCCGACACCGCAAAGCACCCCACACCGCCGAACACCGGCACCACAAAGCACACAGCACCGCCAGACACCCAGCACCCCGACACCGCAAAGCACGCCCCACCGCCAAACACCCGCACCGCGAAGCACGCCCCACCACCGAACACCCGGCACCGCGGACCACGCCACACCACCGCACACCCGGCGTTCGCCGCACCACCAAACACCCAACCCCCGAACACCGCAAAGCGCCCCGCACCACCAAACACCCGGCCCCCGGCCCCCGCCCCAACACCCCCTCACCTCACCGCAAAGCCCGCCGCACCGCCAACAGCGCGATGTCGTCCGCCCGGTCGCGGCCGAATCTCGCGAGGAGCGCATCGCACAGGTCGTCGGGTGCGGCAGGCGCACCCGCGGCGGCGTGGCGCAGTTCCTCCATGGATACGGACAGATCGGTGCCGCGGGTCTCGATGAGGCCGTCGGTGACCATGAGGAGGCGGGCACCGGGGGCGAGGTCGAGCACGGTGGGTTCGGGGTGCGGCAGGCCGAGCCCGAGCAGCGGCCCCGCCGCGTCCGCGTACCGCGCCGCGCCGCCGACCGGCACGATCAGCGGCGGGATGTGCCCCGCGTTGGCCACCCGCGTACGGCCCGTCGCGGGGTCGACGAGGGCGAGGCAGAGCGTGGCGGTGAGCTGTGGGTGGTAGTGCTGGAGCAGCCGGTCGAGGCGGGTCGCCAGGTGGGCGGGGCGCGGGTCCTCCAGGCAGTAGGCGCGCAGCGCGTGCCGGAGCTCGACCATCACCGTGGCCGCGTCGAGCGAGTGCCCCACGACGTCGCCGACGCCGACGAGCACGCCCTCGGGGGTGGGCAGCGCCGCGTAGAAGTCGCCGCCCATCTCGGCCTCCTGGGAGGCGGGTTCGTAGCGGAAGCCGATGTCCAGGCCGGTAAAGGCGGGCAACACGGAGGGCAGGAAGTTGTGTTGCAGCGTGTGGGCGACATGCCGCTCCTGCTCGTACAGGACGAGGGGTTCCGCGGCGAGCGCGATGGCGCGGGCGAGTTGGGCGACGAGCGGCCCCGTCCTGCCCTCCGGGTCGGCGAAGTCGGGCGTGGCCAGACAGACGGGGAGCCGGCCGTCGCGGGTGCGGGAGAGGGTGAGCCGTGCGCCGCCGGGCCCGAAGTACGCCTGCGGCCACGCGGTCCCGGGCCGCAGCGTGGTGCGCACGCCGCCGGGCCCGCAGCTGATCCGCCGCACCAGCTCGACGGCCCGCTCGCGCGCGGCGGCGTCGGGCCCCGCGGGCGCCGCCGCGCTCCGGGACAGGCCCGTGTGCACCGCGCCGTGGTCCCCGAGGACGAAAACGGCGGCGTCGCCCCCGGTGAGCCGGGCCGTCGCTGCGGCCGCCGTCCGGGCGAGCTCGGCGAGATCGCGGGCGCCCTGCACGTCGAGGACGACCCGGGAGAGCAGCGTGAGATGGTCGAACTGGGCCTGGGTGTCGGTGAGTTCGCGGGCCCCGCGGATCGCGGCACGTACGACGGCGCGGATCTCCTCCGGTTCGGCGGGCACCGTCAGATAGGCCTCACCGCCCGCGTCGAGCGCCCGGCAGCGGTCCGCCGGCGCGGAGGGGCGGGCCGAGAAGTGCACGACGGGAATCCCGGCGAGCGAGGGTAGCGCCTTGACCCTGCGGCACAGCTCGAAGCCGCTGAGGTCGGGAAGTCCCACGTCCACGAGCGCCACATCGGGCAACTCCCCTGCCCGCAGCCGCACATCGAGCTCGACGAGGGCCTCGCCCGCGGAGCCGACCGGGACGACGACATGGCCCGCCCGGCTCAGGACGGCGCCCAGCGCGTACCGGCTTGCTGCACTGTCGTCGACCACCAGGACGGTGCAACCGACGTCGGTCCCAGGTCTCTGAACCTTGGCGTTCACGAGCAGGCCCCTCGCTGAGCCGGAGCGGCGCGGGCCCCCCTAGGGTCCTTCGGACGGGTCCTGCCGAAGTCGCGGGGACCGGCACGCACCGGATCCCGCTCGCCGGCACCGAACATGTGCGGCCACCCACGCGCTGCCACCGCAACCGGCCCGACCCGTCAGAAGGACCCTCGGCTCGCCGGACCAAACTACCGCCGGACACCCCCTCGGCGACCTGCCGTTCGTCCGGTTCACCGTTCCGGGTGGCGGTGGCCCAACCCGGCTTGCCCGCCCGGTACTTCCCGTTCGGTGGGCAATGCGGCGAGTGACGGGTAAGGTCGCGTCCCGTGACCGCACGCCTTGCCGACATCGCAGCACAAGCGGGGGTCAGCGAAGCGACCGTCAGCCGTGTGCTCAACGGAAAGGCGGGGGTCGCCGCGGCCACCCGCCAGTCCGTCCTCGCCGCCCTCGACGTGCTCGGCTACGAGCGCCCCGTGCGCCTCAAGCAGCGCAGCGCGGGACTGGTCGGCCTCATCACCCCGGAACTCGAGAATCCGATCTTCCCGGCGCTCGCCCAGGTCGTGGTGCAGGCCCTGACCAGGCAGGGTTACACCCCGGTCCTGGCCACCCAGACCCCCGGCGGCTCCACCGAGGACGAGCTCACGGAGATGCTCGTCGACCGCGATGTCAGCGGCATCATCTACGTCTCCGGGCTGCACGCCGACACCACCGCCGACCCGCAGCGCTACGAACGCCTTCGCGGCCAGGGCGTCCCCTTCGTACTCGTCGACGGGTACGCGCCGGCGGTCGCGGCGCCCTTCATCTCGCCGGACGACCGGGCCGCGTCCCGGCTCGCCGTGACGCATCTGCTCTCGCTCGGCCACACCCGGATCGGCCTGGCCGTGGGTCCGCGCCGCTTCGTGCCCGTACAGCGGAAGATCGAGGGCTTCGTACGCACGATGGCGGAGCGGCTGGACCTGCCCGAGGACGAGATCGAGCACGACTTCGTGCAGCACTCGCTCTACACCTTGGAGGGCGGGCAGGCCGCGACCTCCGCGCTGCTCGACCGGGGCTGCACCGCGGTGGTCTGCGCGAGCGACATGATGGCGCTCGGCGCGATCAGGGCGGTCCGGGAGCGCGGCATGGACGTGCCGAAGGACGTCTCCGTGGTCGGTTTCGACGACTCTCCGCTGATCGCGTTCACCGATCCACCGCTGACCACGATCCGCAAGCCGGTGCACGCGATGGGTCAGGCGGCGGTGCACACGCTGCTCGAAGAGGTCGGCGGCACGCCCGCGCCCCGAAGCGAATTCGTGTTCATGCCGGAGCTGGTGGTTCGGGGGTCCACGGCCGCGTCAGCAGCGGTGTCCGTAGGGGTTCGGCCTCGTCCGTAGGGCGTAGCGGGTGCGCCCGTGACCCGCCCAAGGGATGATCGGTCGGGGGGTCGGAATCTGGCAGACTCTGTGCCTATGGGTGAAACGACCGTGACGACACGTGAAGGCCGAAAAGAGGCCACACCGTCACCCATCGCGGAAGACCGCGCCGGGCGTCGCCTTCGGGTGCCGCGGCGTCCGCGGCTCTGGTTCGAGATCCTGCTGATCGCGGTGAGTTACTACACGTACTCGCTGATCCGCAACGCGGTCCCGGAGCAGAAGGCACAGGCGCTGCGCAATGCCGACTGGATCTGGCGGGCGGAACACAGCCTCGGGATCGCGGTCGAGCAGACCATCAACCACGCCGCCAATTCGGTGAGTTGGCTCATCGTGGGCATGAACTACTACTACGCGACACTGCACTTCGTCATCACGCTGGGCGTCCTGGTGTGGCTGTTCCGCTGCCATCCCGGCCGCTACGCGGCGACCCGTCTCGCGCTGTTCGCGACGACGGCGGTCGCCCTCGTCGGTTATTACTTCTATCCGCTGGCGCCGCCGCGGCTGATGGGCGGCGGCCACTTCGTCGACACCGTCGCGGTGCACCAGACCTGGGGCTCGATGGCCTCGGGCAACCTGAAGAACATGTCGAACCAGTACGCGGCGATGCCGTCGATGCACATCGGCTGGTCGCTGTGGTGCGGCATGACGATCTTCGCGCTGGCGTCGGTGCCGTGGGTGCGGGTCCTCGGGCTCGTGTACCCGACGCTGACCCTGGTGGTCATCGTGGCGACCGCGAACCACTTCTGGCTGGACGCGGTGGGCGGCGTGCTGTGCCTGGCGTTCGGGTTCGCGGTGGCGCGGGCCTGGTACGGGGCGCTGCCGTACGCGCTGCCCCGGCTCGTGGCGCCACCACTGGTGCCGGTCAAGGCGTAGGTGGGGAACGGGGGCGTCGGGCGCCCCCGTTCCTTTGGGCTCAGGCGCCCCGGTGCGTGATCCGGCCGTCCGTCACGGTGAGGACGACGGGGGCCTCGGCGACCTCGTCCGCGGGGGCCGTGACCGGGTCGAGGCCGAGCACGGTGAGGTCCGCGCGCAGGCCGACCGCGATACGTCCGCCTTCCGCCGCCTGACCCGCGGCGATCGCCGCGTGCGAGGTGACGCCCTCCAGCGCTTCGAGGCCGGTGAGCCCCTGCGCGGGCCCGGCCGCGCCCTCCGGCACCCGTGCCATGGCGAGCACCTTCCGGGCGTCGTAGTGCGCGATCGGCCAGTCCGAGCCGAGCGCGAGCACGGCGCCCGCGTCCCGCAGGTCATGGGTGCGCCAGGCGCGGGCGGCGCGGGCGTCACCGAGCCGCTTGGACCACTCGTCGCTGTGGTCGCCCTTCGTGTACGCGGTGTGCGGCGGCTGCATCGACGCGGCGACGCCGAGCGCGGCGAACCGCGGGATCGTGTCGTCGGGCACGGACTCGATGTGCTCGATGCGGTGCGCGTTCCGGCCGCTCTCCCCCAGCGCCTCGATGGTGTCGAGGGCGTGCCGGACGGCGGCGTCACCGATGGCGTGCGTGGCGGTGCGCACCCCGGCGGCGTGCAGGTGTCGTACGGCGGCGCTGTACGCGGCCGGGTCCGGCCAGAAGGCGTCCGTCCCCTGCCCGTGGCAGTCGGCGTGCTCCAGCCAGGCGGTGCCGCCCTCGACGGTGCCGTCCATGAAGAACTTGACGCCTCCGACCGTCCAGCGCCTCCCGCCCCGCTTCTGCAGCGCGACGAGCTCGTCGAGCCCGGCCCGGTCCACGCCCGGCATGCACCAGGGCGAGACGGTGAGGCGCAGCGGCAGGTCCGTCTCCTCCTCGACGGCGGCGAGCAGGTCGAGCCCCGACCCGTCCATGACGTGGGCCCCGGTGAGCCCGGTGGCGGCCATGGTGCTCAGCAGCTCGACGAGTCCGGCTCGGCGGTCCTGGTCCGAGGCCCGGGGCGCGACCTCGTAGACCAGGTCCATGGCGGCGTGCTCGACGAGGTACCCGGTGGGCCGCCCCTCGCCGTCGCAGACGACCTCGGCCCGCTGGGCGAAGGACCGCGGCCCGGTGATCCCGGCGGCGTCCAGGGCGGCGCCGCTGACCAGCGCGGAGTGGCCGTCGTACAGGCGCAGGAAGGCGGGCGCGCCGCCGAGTACGTCCTCGATCAGCTCGCGGTGGATGGGCCGGCCCTCGAAGGCGTTGTGGTCGAGCCCCCAGCCGACGACCCACCCGCCGAGCCGGTCCGCTGTGCGCAGGGCGGCGCGGAGGGCGTCGAGGTCCTGTACGCCGCTGAGGTCGACGCCGGTCGCCATCTCCAGACCCCAGACGGGGTGGCTGTGGGAGTCGACGAGGCCGGGCACCACGTGGGCGCCGGCGAGGTCGAGCCGTTCCGTGCCCGGTCCTGCCCAGTCCCGTACGAGGTCGTCCGTGTCACCGACCGCCGCGATACGGCCTCCGGCCACGGCCAGGGCGGTTGCCTCCGGCTGGGTGGGGTCGAGGGTGCGGATGTGGGTGTTGGTGAGGAGGAGGTCGGCGGATGGCATGGGTGCGGGTGACTCCGTTCCGTTTCGGGGTTCGCGGGGGTGGGTGGCTGGTGCGGTTCGCGTCGGCGGGTGCGGTTTTGGCTGTGGCCGGGTTCTTTGCGCCGTTCCCCGCGCCCCTGTCGGGGCACTCTTCGCGTCGGAGGGTGCGGTTCTGTATGTGGCCGGGTTTTTTGCGCAGTTCCCCGCGCCCCTGAAAAGCAGATCCCTGCGGCCAGGTGGACTTCAAGTCCCGCTCTTGGACGAGAGCCGCGGGGCCCGGGGCGGAGTCCCGTTTTCCAGCCCCGCCGGCGATTGAGGCGCGGGGGGGCTGGGGCAGAGCCCCGGTCTTTCAAGCCCCGCCGGCGTTTGAGGCGCGGGGGCCGGGGCGGAGCCCCGTGGCGGAGGAGCGTCACTGGCCGAACCGGGCGTAGACCTCCGGGCGGGAGCGGCGTAGGCGCCAGGCCAGGGCCAGGCCCAGGACGAAGACTGCTGGGGCCACCGCCAGGAGGATCCAGTTGACCAGGGGGGACGCGCCCGTGAAGAGGTCGATGTGGGTGGCGACCAGGGCGATCGCCACCCCCAGGAGGAGCGTCGCGGCGACCGGCGCGACGATCGTCCGCAGCGCGCCCTCCTGGTGCGTGATCCGGCGGAAGAAGAACGGGACCGCGAGCGCCGCGAGGAGTTGGAGGGCCATCAGGCCCAGCATTCCTGGGGTGTTGACCCACAGTAGGAGCTGGTCGTACGGGTCCGCCCCGGCCGCCCAGAACCCGAGCACGACGACCGCGCCGAGAACGGTCTGGGCCAGCCCGGCGACGTACGGCGAGCGGTGCTTGGGGTGGATGCGGGCGACGGCGCGCGGCAGGACCCCCTCGTCGGCGAGAGCGAGCGCGTACCGGTTGATCGCGTTGTGGAAGGCGAGGAGCGAGGCGATGACGCTGGTGACGATGAAGACGTGCATCAGGTCCGCCGCCCAGCCCCCGACGAACGTGGTGATCGCGGTGAAGAAGAGGTTCGCCGGGTCGCTGCCCGCCGCCTCGACCACCTCCGCGTCGCCGAAGGACTGGATGGCGATCCACACGGTGAACGCGTAGAAGAGGCCGAGGAACGCCACCGCGATGTACGTGGCGCGGGGCACGGTGCGGTCCGGGTCGCGGGCCTCGCGCCGGTAGATGACGGTCGACTCGAACCCGGTGAACGCGGCGAACGCGAAGGCGAGGACCGCGGCCGTGCCGGGCACGAGGACGTTGCCGGGCGCGAAGGAGGCCAGGGAGAGGCCGTGCGCGCCGCCCTTGAGGAGCACGCCGCCCGCGAGGAGCACCAGGATCCCGGTCTCCGCGACCAGCAGCACGCCCAGCACCTTCGCGCCGAAGTCGATCGAGCGGAAGCCGCCGTACCAGATCAGGACCAGGCCCACGAGGGAGACCGGCAGCCAGGGCACGTCCGCGCCGAACAGGGAGTGCACGGTGTCCTGGGTCGCCGAGCCGAGGAGCCCGTAGACGCCGATCTCCATGCCGTTGTAGCCGACCATCGCGAGCAGCGCCGCACCGATTCCGGCGGGCCGGCCGAGGCCCTGCGTGATGTACGAGTAGAAGGCGCCGCCGCCGGTGACATGGCGGCTCATCGCGGTGAAGCCGATGGCGAAGACGGCGAGGGTGATGCCGGCGAGCAGGTATCCGGCGGGCGCTCCGACGCCGCCGAGCGCGATGGCGATGGGCGCGACGCCCGCCATGACGGTGAGCGGGGCGGCGGCGGAGATCACGAAGAACGCGATGTCGGACGTGCCGAGGGTGCCGGTGCGAAGGCCGGTCGACGCGCTCGGCGGTGCTGCCTTCGTCTGCGTCTTCGTCTTCGTCTTCGGGGAGGTCACGGGCATGCGGCAGGAAGCCCCTCTGGAGGACGGCCCGCACTGCGGCGGACGGGCGTAAATCTAAAGGCTTTTGGTTTTCGCAATGTAACCTCCCGTTGGGCATACGGGAAGACCCGATTTTGTGGAGCCACTGAGGAGGGACCTGGATGGGGCGGCCGCGCACACCCCTCCTCGACCGGGAGCGGATCGCCACGGCGGCGCTCGGCATCGTCGACGAGAACGGCGAGTTCAGCGTCCCGCAGGTGGCGCGCAGGCTCGGCGTACAGGCGGGCTCGCTCTACCACCACGTGGAGGGCCGCGACGGCATCGTGGAGCTACTGCGCGAGCGGATCTGCTCCGCGATCGACGAGACGCCGCTGACCTCGGGCCTCCCTTGGGACGAGGCGATCGCCGGGTGGGCCCGCTCGTACCGTGCCGCGTTCGCCGCGCACCCCAAGGCGATCCCGCTCCTGACGACGCACCCGGTGCGGGCGCCGAGGGTCCTCGCGCAGTACGAGCTGGCGGTGGCGCTGCTGCTCGACGCGGGGTTCGCGCTGCCGGACGTGATGCCGGTGATCATCGCCCTGGACAACATGGTGCTCGGCTCGGCGCTGGACATGGCGGCGCCCGACACGATGTGGGAGCCGTCGGAGGAGGGGCGCACTCCGCTGCTGGAGCGGGCTTTGGGCGCCGGGCCCGAGGGGCGCACGGACGCGGCGTTCGAGCTGGCGCTCACCGGGTTCGTGGCGCGGTGCCGGGTGCTGCTGGACGCGTAGGCCGCGTGTAGGGATCGCGTAGGGCGCCGGGACCTTCGTCCCGCGCGTTCACGACCGATGGCATCTGCCGTCGCGGCCCGTCCGAGGGGATCGTCGGAGGTCCAGACCTCGACGGTACGGACGGAGGGCCGGTTTCATGGCACTGGCAACGGCAACGGCAGCGGTACGTAAGGGCGCGAGGGTGGCGGCTCCGGGCGATGAGTCCCACCCCTTCGGCGCGCTCCAGCGCAAGCACGCGTCCGCCGACGAGCGGACGGCCGCGGAGACGGCCCTGGCCCACCGGGGGCCTTCCGGCCTGCCGTGGTTGTCCGGCACGGTCTCCGCGAAGTTGATGTAACACCGTCCCCCGGCCACGGGGCTCCGCCCCGGACCCCGCGCCTCAATCGCCGGCGGGGCTGGATTTGCCCTCCCGCCGCGCGCCCCGTCACCCGCCGTAGAACCACTCCTCCATCACGGCCCGCGCACGCCGCGTCGTACGCCGGTAGTCGTCCAGCATGTCCCCCACGTGCCCGGGGTCGTACCCCAAGTACCGCCCCACGGCCCCGAGTTCACGCCCGTCCGAGGGAAACGTGTCGCCGGGCCTGCCGCGCACCAGCATCACCGCGTTGCGCACGCGCGCGGCGAGGACCCACGCCTCGTCGAGGATCGCCGCGTCCTCGGCGGGGATCAGCTGGGCGGCGCACGCGGCGGCGAGGGCCTCGCGGGTGCGCGTGGTGCGCAGCCCCGGCTCCGCCCACCCGTGCCTCAGCTGAAGCAGCTGCACCGTCCATTCGACGTCGGAAAGACCCCCGCGGCCCAGTTTCGTGTGGAGCGTGGGGTCGGCGCCGCGCGGCATCCGCTCCGACTCCATGCGGGCCTTGAGGCGGCGGATCTCCAGTACGGCGTCGTCGCCGAGGCCTTCGGCGGGGTAGCGCAGCGGGTCGATCAGCTCGATGAACGACCGGCCCAACTCCTCGTCCCCGGCCACGTATTGCGCCCGCAGCAGCGCCTGCGACTCCCAGACCAGGGACCAGCGGCGGTAGTACGCCTCGTAGGACTTGAGCGTGCGCACCAGCGGGCCCGACTTGCCCTCGGGACGCAGGTCCGCGTCGATGAGCAGCGGCGGATCGGCGCTCGGCAGGGCGAGGAGCCTGCGCATCTCGGAGACGACCTTGTTGGCGGCCTGCGCGGCCTCGTGGTCGTCGACGCCCTCACGGGGTTCGTGCACGAACAGCACGTCGGCGTCGGAGCCGTAGCTCAGCTCGTGCCCGCCGAAGCGGCCCATGGCGATGACGGCGAAGCGGGTGGGCAGGGTGTCGCCCCAGCCGTCGCGGACCACGGCGCGCAGCGTCCCGGCGAGCGTGGCGGCCGTCAAGTCCGAGACTGCGGAGCCCACTTGGTCCACCAGGGCGCCCTGGTCGGCGACCGCGGGGGTGTCCTCGGTGCCGTACGAGGCGATGATGTCGGCGGCCGCCGTGCGCAGCAGCTCGCGGCGGCGCACCGCGCGCGCCGAGGTGACCGCCTGTTCGCCGGTGTCCGCGCGCCGCACCGCCGCGAGCGCCTCCTGCTCCAACTGGGCGTGTCCGCGCGGCTCCAGGCCCCGCTCGTCGCCGAGCAGCGCCACCGCTTCGGGGGCGCGCATGAGGAGGTCGGGGGCGAGACGCCCCGCGGACAGGATCCGCGCCAGGTTCTCGGCGGCCGCGCCCTCGTCGCGCAGCAGCCGCAGATACCAGGGCGTCTTGCCCAACGCGTCCGACACGTTGCGGAAGTTGAGGAGTCCCGCGTCGGGGTTGGCCGAATCCGCGAACCAGCCGAGCAGCACCGGGAGCAGCGTGCGCTGGATGGCGGCCTTGCGGCTGACCCCGGAGGCCAGCGCCTCCAGGTGCCGCATCGCGGCGCTCGGGTCGGCATAGCCGAGCGCGACGAGGCGCTCGCGGGCCGCGTCGGCGCGCAACCTGGTCTCGCCGGGGGCGAGTTGGGCGACGGCGTCGAGCAGCGGCCGGTAGAACAGCTTCTCGTGCAGCCGGCGGACGACGGAGGTGTGCCGCCGCCAGGCCCGCTTGAGGTCCGTGATGGGTTCCGTGCGCATGCCCATCGAGCGGCCGATGCGGCGCAGGTCGGCATCGTCCTCCGGGACCAGGTGGGTGCGCCGCAACTTGTAGAGCTGGATGCGGTGTTCGAGGGTGCGCAGGAAACGGTAGGCGTCGTCGAGCTGCACGGCGTCGACCCGGCCCACGTATCCGCCGTCGGCGAGTGCGGCGAGCGCCTTCAGGGTCGTACCGCTGCGCAGCGCGGAGTCCGAGCGGCCGTGCACCAACTGCAGTAGCTGGACGGCGAATTCGACGTCGCGCAGGCCGCCGGGACCGAGCTTCAGCTCACGGTCCACGTCGCCGACGGGGATGTTGGCCACGACCCGCTTGCGCATCTTCTGCACGTCGGGCACGAAGTTCTCCCGCTCGGACACCTGCCACACCATCGGCGACACGGCCGCGACGTACTCCTCGCCGAGGTCCGGGTCGCCCGCGACCGGGCGGGCCTTGAGCAGCGCCTGGAACTCCCAGGTCTTGGCCCAGCGCTGGTAATAGGCGAGGTGCGAGGACAGGGTGCGCACCAGCGGACCGTTGCGCCCTTCCGGCCGCAGATTGGCGTCGACGGGCCAGATGGTGCCCTCGACGGTCGTGTCGGAGCAGATCCGCATCATGTGCGAGGCGAGCCGGGTCGCGGCCTGGATCGCCTTCCCCTCGTCGGCGGACCCGTCGGCGGGCTCCCCGACGAAGATGACGTCGACATCGGACACGTAATTCAGCTCGTGGCCGCCGCACTTGCCCATCGCGATCACGGAGAGCCGACACAGCGCGGCGTCGGCGGGGGACGCCGTGCGGGCGATGGCGAGGGCCGCGCGCAGCGTCGCCGTGGCCAGGTCGGCGAGTTCGGCGGCGGTCTCGGTGATGTCGGTCGTGCCGCACACGTCGCGGGCGGCGATGGACAGCAGGCAGCGCCGGTAGGCGACGCGCAGCGACACCTCGTCGGTGGCCTCGGCGAGCCCCTGCTCGAACTCCTCCACGCCGGGGTGCAGATCGCCCGACTCGTACGTGACCAGGGCCCGCCAGTCCTTGGAGTGCCGGGCGAGGTGGTCGGCGAGCGCCTCGGAGGAGCCGAGCACGCCGAGCAGCCGGTCGCGCAGCGGCTTCGCCGCGACGAGCGTGTCGAGCAGCTCGCGCCGCGCCGTCTCGTCCTCCTGCGCCTCGACCAGCCGGACGAGGCCGAGGAGCGCCAGGTCAGGGTCGGCGGCGCCGCCGAGCGCGTCCAGGAGCAGCGGGTCGGCGCGCACGGCGGACAGGGCGGGGGCGTCGAGCAGCCGTTCGGCGGTGGACGGATCGGTGAAGCCGAGTCGCAGCAGCCGGGTGAAGGTGCTGCTTCTGCGGCCGCCCGTCCACCCTCCCCCTTCGTGCGGCACCGACGTCATTGCCCGGCCTCCTGTTCGATCAACGGTGGCCTTGAGCCTACTGCGCTCCGGGCTGCACCGATGAGTTGTGCGGCCGCGACAGGTCTCCACTCGTGTACGAGTGGCCACGTACACGGAGAGGACCGCCCACGATGCCGTACGACGCCCACACCGGTACTCCGCACACGTCGATCGACCCGCGCTACAGCTCGCCCGGCGCCGAACCCACCTCGTGGGCGGCGGCCGAACGGCTACTGACCGGCGCCGAACTCTTCTGGATCTCCACGGTGCGCCCCGACGGCCGCCCCCACGTCACACCCCTCCTCGCCCTCTGGCAGGACGGATCCCTCCACTTCACCTCCGGCGCACACGAACGCAAGTCACTCAACCTCGCGGAGAACCCAGAGGTCGTCCTCACCACCGGCACGAACACCTGGGCGGCGGGCTTCGACGTGGTGGTGGAGGGCCCGGCGACACGGGTCACGGAGCCGGAACGCCTGCACGCCCTCGCCAAGGCCTGGGAGGAGAAGTACGGCCCGGCCTGGCACTTCGAGGTCCGCCCCGACGGCGCGTTCCAGGGCCGAGAAGGCCCCTCCCTGGTCTTCTCCGTCACCCCGACCACGGTCTTCGGCTTCGGCAAGGGCGAGGAGTTCACCCAGACCCGCTGGCAATTCGGGTGACCACCCGCCGCCGCCGGGCCGGAACCGACAATTCGCCCCTACCTTTGCCTCCATGGACATGACCCTGGAAGTGATCACCATCCCGGTCTCGGACATCGACCGGGCCAAGGCCTTCTACGTCGACAAGGTCGGCTTCCACTGCGACATCGACACCGAAGTGATGCCGGGCGCCCGCGTCGTCCAGCTCACGCCCCCGGGTTCCGGCTGCTCGATCGCCCTCGCCTCCGGCATCCCGAGCCCCACAGGCACGGCGGCCCCCGGCACGTACCACGGCATGCAACTCGTCGTCACCGACATCAAGGCGGCCCACGAGGAACTTCGCGCCCGCGGCCTCGACGTCTCCGAACCGATCCAGTACGCCCCCGACGACGGCGGCACCTTCATGCACTTCACGGACCCCGACGGCAACGGCTGGGCCATCCAGGAATACCGCAAACGCTCCACGGTCCCCTTGCGGGACACGCTGTGACCAAAGGGGCGCGCCACACCAATGCGCGCCCCTGACCTGCCCCTACAGCACCGGCAGGTTCTTCCTCAGCTCGAACGCCGTGACCTCCGAGCGGTACTCCTCCCACTCCTGCTTCTTGTTGCGCAGGAAGAAGTCGTAGACGTGCTCCCCCAGCGTCTCGGCGACGAGTTCGCTGCGTTCCATCAGGGTGATCGCCTCGCCGAGGTTCTGGGGGAGCGGTTCGATGCCCATGGCGCGGCGTTCCGCGTCGGAGAGGGCCCAGACGTCGTCGTCGGCGCCCGGAGGGAGTTCGTAGCCCTCTTCGATGCCCTTGAGGCCGGCCGCCAGGAGGACCGCGTAGGTGAGGTACGGGTTGGCGCCGGAGTCGATGGAGCGGACCTCGACGCGGGCCGAGCCCGTCTTGCCGGGCTTGTACATCGGGACGCGGATGAGGGCCGAGCGGTTGTTGTGGCCCCAGCAGATGTAGGACGGGGCCTCGCCGCCGGCGCCCGCCGTGCGCTCCGAGCCGCCCCAGATGCGCTTGTAGGAGTTCACCCACTGGTTGGTGACCGCCGAGATCTCCGCCGCGTGGCGCAGCAGGCCCGCGATGAAGGAGCGGCCGACCTTGGACAGCTGGTACTCGGCGCCCGACTCGTAGAACGCGTTCCGGTCGCCCTCGAAGAGCGAGAGGTGCGTGTGCATACCGCTGCCGGGGTGCTCGGAGAACGGCTTGGGCATGAAGGTGGCCTGGACGCCCTGTTCCAGTGCCACCTGCTTCATGACCAGGCGGAACGTCATGATGTTGTCCGCCGTGGAGAGCGCATCGGCGTAGCGGAGGTCGATCTCCTGCTGGCCCGGCGCGCCCTCGTGGTGGCTGAACTCGACCGAGATGCCCATCGACTCGAGCATGGTGATCGCCTGGCGGCGGAAGTCCATGCCCACGTTCTGCGGGGTGTGGTCGAAGTAGCCGGAGGTGTCCGCGGGCACCGGGCGGGTGCCGTCCAGCGGCTTGTCCTTGAGCAGGAAGAACTCGATCTCGGGGTGGGTGTAGAAGGTGAAGCCGAGGTCCGAGGTCTTGGCCAGGGCCCGCTTCAGGACGTAGCGCGGGTCGGCGAAGGACGGCGAGCCGTCGGGCATCAGGATGTCGCAGAACATGCGCGCCGTGCCGGGGGCCTCCGCCCGCCACGGCAGGACCTGGAAGGTGCCCGGGTCCGGCTTGGCGATCATGTCGGACTCGTAGACCCGGGCGAAGCCCTCGATCGCCGAGCCGTCGAAGCCGATGCCCTCGTCGAACGCCTGTTCCAGCTCGGCCGGAGCCACGGCCACCGACTTGAGGAAGCCCAGCACGTCCGTGAACCACAGACGTACGAACCGGATGTCGCGCTCCTCAAGGGTACGGAGCACGAATTCCTGCTGCTTGTCCATCTCTCGCTTCCACCCATCCTTGCTGGTCAGGCCTGCTGCTCCCATGCCGCCCAGAGGGCCTGGTCACATCCCACCACACGACCGTTTCCGACGCGTTGCCGACCTTGATCGCCACTGATCGGCCGGTGATGTGTTCATAGTGCCTGTCGAACGCCCCTGGGTCATAGTGCCCGCCCTGCGAGCCGTGCCGCCGGGCGGCCGGCGCGGCACCGCACGACGGGCGGCGGGCCGACCCCTGATGCCCCCAAATCGGCCTATCGCGACCGTAGTTGAGCCGACTTGACGTCTTCTTGATCGTCCCATTTCCCCCGCGTGAACGGTTGTTGGCAAGAGTGGGCCTTTCTGCGTGTGCATTACACATGCACCCCAGCGTCTCCAGCACCTCTATCCAGGGGGGACCACATGAGATCCAACCGCGGCGCACGCCGCACCCGGGCAGGCCTGAGCATCGCGGCCACCCTTCCGCTGCTCGCCGGCGCCCTCGCACTCGCCGCGCCGGCCCACGCCCAGCCGGCCCGCGACACCCTCTCCGGCACCAAGCCGCTGTGGGCCACCGGGTCCGCCGACAAGGGCGCCACCGCGGACGGCGGCAAGGTCACCGCGCGCGTCTACCTCGCCGGCCGGGACGCCAAGGGCCTCGCCTCGTACGCGAAGTCCGTGGCCGACCCGTCGTCCGCGCAGTACCAGAAGTATCTGAGCGCCAAGGAGGCGCGCAGCCGCTTCGGGGCGACGAAAGAGCAGATATCCGAGGTCACGGCCTGGCTGAAGTCCGCGGGCCTGACCGTGACCGGATCCACCACGCACTACCTCTCCGTTTCGGGCGACGTCGCCGCCACCGAGAAGGCCTTCGGCACCCAGCTGCACGACTACACCAAGGGCGGCCACACCTACCGCGCCCCGTCCGGCGCCGCCTCCGTGCCCGCATCCCTCGACGGCGCCGTGCTCACCGTGACCGGCCTGGACAGCGCCCCGCACAAGGCGACGAAGCAGGACCAGCTGCCGCCGCCGAGCGCCGTGTTCCGCAACGCGGGCCCGTTCTCCACGTACTACGGCTCCAAGACCGCGACCACGCTCCCGGACGCGTACGGCACCAAGGTCCCGTACGCCCCGAAGGGCTACACCGGCAAGCAGCTGCGCGCCGCGTACGGCGCCGGCAAGGCGACCGGCAAGGGTGTGAAGGTCGCGATCACCGACGCGTACGCCTCGCCGACCATCGCCAAGGACGCGGCGACGTACGCGAAGAAGCACGGTGACGCGCCGTACAGCACACGGCAGTTGAAGCAGGTGCTGCCGAAGAAGTACACGAGGACCAAGGAGTGCGACGCGGCCGGCTGGTACGGCGAGGAGACCCTCGACGTCGAGGCCGTGCACGCGATGGCTCCGGCCGCCGACATCACGTACGTGGGCGCCGCCTCCTGCTACGACGACGATCTGCTCGACTCGCTCGGCAAGGTCGTCGACGACCACCTCGCCGACATCGTCTCCAACTCCTGGGGCGACATCGAGGCCAACCAGACGCCCGAACTGGCCGCCGCCTACGACCAGGTGTTCCAGCTCGGCGCCGTCGAGGGCATCGGCTTCTACTTCTCGTCCGGCGACAACGGCGACAACGTCGCGTCGACGGGTACGAAGCAGGTCGACACGCCCGCCAACTCGGCGTGGGTGACGGCGGTCGGCGGCACCTCGCTCGCCGTCGGCAAGGGCGACACGTACCAGTGGGAGACCGGCTGGGGCACGCTGAAGTCCAACTTGGCCGCGGACGGCAAGAGTTGGACGGACTTCCCGGGCGCGTACAACTCGGGCGCGGGCGGCGGCACCAGCAAGACGGTCGCACAGCCCGACTACCAGAAGGGCGTCGTGCCGGACGCGCTGGCGAAGGCGAACGGCGGCACGCACCGCGTCGTCCCGGACATCTCCGCCATCGCCGACCCCAACACCGGCTTCCTGGTGGGCCAGACGCAGACGCTGCCCGACGGCACGCAGGGCTACGACGAGTACCGCATCGGCGGCACCTCGCTGGCCGCGCCCGTGGTCGCCGGTGTGCAGGCGCTGGCGCAGCAGACCGGCGGCGGCAAGCCGCTCGGCTTCGCGAACCCGGCGATCTACGACCGGTACGGTTCGGCCAAGTACCACGACGTGGTCGACAAGCCGACCGGCAAGGACCTCGCCGTGGCGCGCGTCGACTTCGCGAACAGCTACGACGCGTCACAGGGCCTGCTCACCTCGGTGCGCAGCCTCGGCAAGGACGCCTCGCTGAAGGCCGTCAGGGGCTACGACGACGTGACGGGGGTCGGCTCGCCGGCTCCGGGTTACGTGAACTCGTACCGCCGCTGACCGAAGGCGCCTCGGCGGCGGGTGGGCGCTCACCTCGCCGCCGGGGCTCAGCCCTGTTCGCCGATGACCGGGTCCCTGTGGTCCGGGTGGATCCAGCTCGGCTTGCGGAACTTGAGGAACGCGACCGGCGCCGCGATGCCGAGGACGAGCAGACCGCCGCCGACGATCAGCAGATAGCGCCACAGCGGCCCGGTGTCGTACTGGTCCGGCGGTACGAAGCCGATGACGAGCGCGAGCACCGAGGCCACGAACCCGACGCCCGCGACGGCGGTGACCGCCGGGACGACGAAGCCGCGCGGCACGTCCGGCTGCGAGCGCCGCAGTCGCACCACGGCCACGAACATCAGCAGATACGCGACCAGATAGATCTGGATCGTGATGACGGAGAACATCCAGTACTGACTGGAGACGTTGTCACTGAACGCGTAAAGCACGCCGATGAGGGTCGTCAGCACACCCTGAGCGATCATCACGTTCTGCGGAACGCCGTACTTGTTGAACTTCTGCAGGAACGGCGGCAGATACCCCTCCTGGCGGGACAGCAGCACGAGCCCCTTCGCCGGTCCGGCCAGCCACGTGAGCATGCCGCCGAGCGCCGCGCACACCAGCATCACGCCGACGATCCGCGTCATCCAGCCGACCCCGAAGTGGTCGAAGAACGCCTGGAACGCCTGCATCAGACCTGCGGTCAGGCTGAGTTGCTTCGCGGGCATGACCCAGCTGATGGCGAGGGCGGGCAGGATGAAGATCAGGAGTACGAGTCCCGTGGCGAGGAAGATCGAGCGCGGATACTCGGCGCGCGGATGCCGTAGGGAGGAGACATGCACACCGTTCATCTCCATGCCCGCGTAGGACAGGAAGTTGTTGACGATGAGCACGAGGCTGGCGAGGCCGGTCCACGGCGGCAGCCAGTGACTTCCGTCCATGGGGGCGGCGGACGGGTTGCCCTGCCCGAGGAAGACGATCCCGAGCACGACGAGTACGACGCCGGGGACGAGCGTGCCGATGATGAGCCCGAGGGACGACAGGCCCGCGATGGTCTTCGTCCCGCGTGAACTCACGTACACACCCGCCCAGTACAGGACGACGATGCAGATCGCGACGTACAGGCCGTTCTCGGCGAGGCTCGGGTGGATGACGTACGCGAAGGTGGACGCCACGTAGGCGAGCAGGCTCGGGTAGTACGCGATGGTCATGGCGAACTGGCACCACACCGCGATGAACCCGAGCGGCTTGCCGAGCGCCTCGCTGACCCAGCGGTAGATGCCGCCGGTCCAGCCGGAGGCCAGTTCGGCGCCGACGAGGGCGGTGGGCAGCAGGAAGACGACGGCCGGGAGCAGATAGAGGAAGATCGCGGCGAGTCCGTAGAGCGCCATGGAGGGCGAGGGCCGCAGGCTGGCGACGGAGGCCGTGGTCATCAGGCCGAGGGTGACCCAGGAGATGAACTGTTTGCGGGTGCCGTCGTCCGACGCGACCGGTTCCACCGATTGCCCGTGCCCCGAATTGTCCGTTGTCGTCATGGGCTCATGATCGGCTCGGGACGAGGAGGGCGCACCTTCGTCGGATACCGGTAGGGGGTAAGGTGCCGGACATGGCGAGGACGAGGAGCGGCACGGGGCGGTGGCAGCGGTTGCTGCTGTTCGCGGCGTTGCTCTTCGGGATCGTGGTGATGCATACGTTGGGGCATCCGGCGGGGCATCCGGCGGGGCACGACGGGGCGATGCCGATGGGGAGCGCGCAGGTCGCGATGGCCGAGCACGGCTCCCCGCACGGTTCCGCCGCCACGATTCACGAGCGCCCCGACTCCCCCGGTCACGGCGGTATGGACCCGCTGAACGTATGCCTGGCGGTGCTCGGCTCGTTCACGCTGCTGTTGCTGACGGCGGCGGTGCTGCGCCCGCTGCTCGTGGCGGCGGCTCCGGGGCCGCGCGCCCGTGGGCTGTCCTTCGCCCAGCGGCCCAACCCGCCCCCTCCCCGAAGTCTCCTGTCCCTGCTGTCGGTGCTGCGCATTTAGGCCTGCGCCCGGTTTCGCGCGCCTGAATTCACCTTCACCGACAGCGAGGTACACACGCATGCGCAAGGAGACTCCGCGCACCCCCACCCGACGCACCCTGCTCGGCGCGGCGGTCGCCGTGGCCGGGGCGGGCACCCTGGCGGCCTGTTCCGGCTCGTCCGCCGGCCACGACGGCCACGGAACGGCCGACGCCGCACCGCGGGGCTACGTCGATCCCGCGGGCAAGGAGGTCGCCGCCGCCGAGAAGGAGCGTGGCTCCGACGGCCGGGTCCGCGAGGTCCGGCTCACGGCCGCCGCGACCCGGCTCGACCTGGGCGACCGCACCGTCAAGTCCTGGTCGTACGGCGGCGACCTGCCCGGCGAGGAGGTCCGGGTCACGGCCGGCGACACGCTCGCCCTCACCCTCGCCAACCACCTCCCCGAGCCCACGTCGATGCACTGGCACGGCATCGCGCTGCGCAACGACATGGACGGGGTACCGGGCCTGACCCAGAAGTCCGTGGCACCCGGCGCCGACTTCACGTACCGCTTCAAGGTCGCGCACCCCGGCACGTACTGGTTCCACCCGCACTCGGGCACGCAGCAGGACCGCGGTCTGTACGCGCCGCTGATCGTGGAGGACCCGAAGGAGCCGCTCTCCTACGACAAGGAGTGGGTGGTCGTCCTCGACGACTGGGTCGACGGGGTGGCCGGTTCGACGCCGGACGCGGTGCTGAAGGAGCTGCGCTCGGGGATGGACCACGGGAGCGGTTCCGGCGGTTCGAACGGCGGCCACTCCGGCCACTCCGGCCACGACATGCCGGGGATGGAGGGCATGTCGATGCGCTCGACCCGGACGGAGGAGTCCCCCGCACCCTCCGGATCCTCCTCCGGCCCCTCCCGCATGATGATGGGCGCGAAGAGCGACCTCCTGGGCGGGGACGCGGGTGACGTGAAGTACCCGCACTATCTGGTCAACGGCCGTACGCCCGAGGCCCCTTCATCGTTCAAGGCCCGCCCCGGCGACCGCATCCGGATCCGGTTCATCAACGCGGGCGGCGACACGGCGTTCCGCGTCGCGCTCGGCGGCCACGAGATGACGGTGACGCACACGGACGGCTTCCCGGTGCGGCACGCGAAGACGGAGGCGCTGCTGCTGGGGATGGGCGAGCGGTACGACGTGCTGGTGACGGCGGGCGACGGGGTGTTCCCACTGACGGCGCTTGCGGAGGGCAAGAAGGCGTCGGGGATGGCGGTACTGCGCACGGGCTCGGGTTCGACACCGCCCCCGTCCGTACGCCCCAAGGAGTTGGACGGCCGCCTGCTCACGGCGGACAAGCTCCGCTCGGCCGACTCGGTGACCCTGCCCTCCCGCAAGCCGGACCGCACGATCAAGCTGCGGCTGACCGGCGGGATGGCCAAGTACGACTGGGCGTTCAACAAGAAGCCGTACGACCCGGACGAGCGCTACCCGGTGCGCGCGGGCGAGCGGATCCGCCTCGTCTTCGCCAACGCGACGTCGATGTGGCACCCGGTCCACCTGCACGGCCACACGTTCGCCCTGCCGAACGGCCCCCGCAAGGACACCGCGATCGTCCTCCCGAACCGCACCCTGACCGCCGACTTCGACGCGGACAACCCCGGCCTGTGGATGCTCCACTGCCACAACGTGTACCACTCGGAGGCGGGCATGATGACGGTTCTGGGCTACCGCGGCTGACCACCGCAAACGACTAAGGGGCGGGACACACGCGTGTGTCCCGCCCCTTGCCGGACGCGCCTCAGGAACCGGCCGTGGCGAACCGGTCGACGGTGAGGACCTTGGCGGTGATGGTCCCGTCGGGGACCTGCTCGATGCCTACAGCCTGGGTGTCCACTTCCTGTCCGGCCGCCACGGCGTTCTCAGACGCCACGCCCGTGTCGATGCGCTTGCCATTGGCGTCGAGGAACTCCACCTCGACCCAGTAGTCCGAGGTCTTGGACGAGTTGTTCGTGATGGTCACGTCCACCTGCGCGCTACCGAGCGAGTCCGTCGTGACCGAGCCCAGATCGATGTCGTTCTTGGGCTTGTTCGTCTTGTTCGACGACACCGACAGCGGGTCGTCCTTCTTGGCGTCGCTCTCCGAGCTCTTGGCGGCCGAGGAGGAGGCCTTCGACTCCGCCTCGGCCGGCTCCCCACCGCTCGCGGCGGCAATCGTGCCGCCGACGATGGCGAGACCGGCCACGCCGGTCACGAACTTGTGGCGCCGGACCCAGGGCTTCTTCTTGGGCTCCTGCGGGGAGGGGGCGGCGGCGTACTCAGGCGTGGTCATGGTGAGCTGGCTTTCTACGGCTTCGCAAGGGACACGTAACCGTAATCCCGAAAAACCCCACAGAAAGCGGGCAGAAGGGCCTTACGTGTAAGGCCCAATTTCCCCTCCTGTCAGCGCCGCACCGTCTCCTGCTCCGTCGGGACGTGGGAGGCCACCAAGCGGCCCGGGGTCGCTGTGGCGCGGCCGCGGTCCACCGCGTACGCGACCGAGGCGACGCCCACGCCGAGGACGGCGAGGGCGGCGCCTGCGAGGGCCGGGGAGGTTACGGCGAAGCCCGCGGCGAGGGTGAGGCCGCCGATCCAGGCGCCGCCGGCGTTGGCCAGGTTGAAGGCGGCCTGGTTGGCGGACGAGGCGAGGGAGGGGGCCGCGGAGGCCTTCTCCATCACGATCAGCTGGAGCGGGGAGCCCGTCGTGAACGCCGCCATGCCGAGGAGGAAGACCGCGAGCGCCGCGCTCCACTCCGTACGCATGAGGAGCGGGAAGAGGGCGAGGACCACGGCCAGTGAGGTCAGGCCGCCGAAGAGCGTGCGGCGCAGGGAGTGGTCCGCGAGGCGGCCGCCCATCAGGTTGCCGATCGTGGCGCCGATGCCGAAGAGCGCGAGCAGCAGCGTCACGGACGCGTCCGCGAAGCCCGCCGCGTCCGTGAGCATCGGCGTGATGTAGCTGTACGCGGCGAAGAGCGCGCCGAAGCCGGCGACCGTCGTGCCGAGCGCGAGCCAGACCGGGAGGGACTTCAGGGCGCGCAGCTCGCCCCGCAGACCCGCCGCCGTCTCGCCGTGGCCGTGGTCCGCCGGGACCAGCGCGAGGAGCGCGGCGATCGCGACGAGCCCGATCGCGCTGACCGCGAGGAACGTGGCGCGCCAGCCCAGCTGCTGCCCCATCGCCGTCGCGGCGGGCACGCCGACGACGTTGGCGATGGTCAGGCCGAGGAACATGAGCGAGACCGAACGGGCCTTGCGCTCCGGCGCGACGAGCGACGTCGCCACCACCGCGCCGACGCCGAAGAACGCTCCGTGCGGCAGCCCGCTCACGAAGCGGGCGAGCATGAGCGAGTGGTAGTCGGGGGCCGCCGCCGAGACCGCGTTGCCGACGACGAACAGCGCCATCAGGCCGATGAGGACGCGACGGCGCGGCATCCGCGCGGTGACCGCGGCGAGCAGCGGCGCGCCGATGACCACACCGAGCGCGTACGCGGAGACAAGGTGTCCGGCGGACGGGATCGATATGTCCAGGTCGCCTGCGACATTGGGCAGCAGGCCCATGATGACGAACTCGGTCGTGCCGATGCCGAAGGCGCCCACGGCGAGCGCGAGCAGGGCGAGGGGCATGAAGGAACTTTCGTGTGGCGATGGGCGTGAGACGTGGGTGTGCAAGGCGTAAGTTTACTTGCGGAACAAAGTCTCGCCCGTCGACTATTCCGCGAGTATTCCGCGAGGTTAAGACGCCGTGACAGGCGGTGGACCAGTGAACGTCACAGATCGACGCGCGCCGCGATCGGCAGGTGGTCGCTCCCGGTCGCCGGCAGCGTCCACGACGTGACCGGCTCCACACCCTTGACCATGATCTGGTCGATCCGCGCCATCGGGAACGCGGCCGGCCAGCTGAACCCGAAGCCGCTGCCCGCCGCGCCCTGCGTCGACCGCATCTGCGCGGTGACCCCGTTCAGCGCGCGGTCGTTCATGGTGCCGTTCAGATCGCCGAGGAGGACGACCTTCTCGATCGGCTCGTCGGCGATCGCCTCACCGAGCGCGTCCGCGCTCTTGTCGCGCTGGCTCGCGGTGAAGCCGGAGTTGAGCTTCACACGCACCGACGGCAGATGCGCGACGTACACCGCGACCTTGCCCTGCGGCGTCGCGACGGTCGCGCGCAGCGCCCGCTTCCAGCCCAGCTTGATGTCGACGGCCTTGGTGTCCGAGAGCGGGTACTTGCTCCACAGCCCGACCGTGCCCTGGACCGTGTGGTACGGGTAGGCCTTCGCGAGCGCGTCCCGGTACGACGGCAGCGCCTGCGCCGTCACCTCCTCCAGCGCGACGACCTGCGCGCCGGACGCGGCGACGTCCTTCGCGGTGCCGGCCGGGTCGGAGTTCTCCGCGTTCACGTTGTGCGTGACGACGGTCAGATCGCCGCCGCTGCCCGTCTTGTCGGTGAGCAGCCCGCCGAACAGGTTGAACCAGACGATCGCCGGAGCCAGCACCGCGATCACCGCGGTCGCCGACTTCCGTACGAGACCCAGGACGAGCAGCACCGGAATGAAGACGCCGAGCCACGGCAGGAACGTCTCGGTCAGGGAGCCGAGGTTGCCGACGGTGTTGGGGATCTGCGCGTGCAGCAGCATGACGAGCGCGAGCAGGATCGCGAGCACCGCGAGGACGATGCCGCGCCGCCAGTGACCGCGGCCGCTCAGCGGACGGCCGCCCTGGGGTCGCAGCCGGGCCGCCCCCGGTCCGGTGGACCCGGTTCCGCTGCCGTCGCCGCCCTTGTACGCCTGCGCCATGCCGTCGTCGCCTCACTGCCTGCCGTGCCCGCTGCCCCCGCCAAACAGTAGGCGATGAGCAGCGGCTTTCCGTTCCGTCACGTCCGCGCTGCCGAGCACGGACGTCAACGTCTCTACGACCACGGGGACGTACGCGGTGGTGTGCCGAGTTCCGTACGACCGGCCCGGAAGGGACGCTGTGACGAAACCCGCACATCAAACACGCCGGTCAAGCCCCCGCGTCGCGCAACCCCGCCAGCACCGTATCGACGATCCGCTCCGCCAGATCCTCCGCCAGCGGCGCGTCGGACCGCATCACCGTGCGCAACAGCATCGGCCCGGTGAACAGATCCGCCGCGAACTCGACGTCCGTACCGGCCGGCAGCTCCCCGTCCGCGACCCCGCGCCGCACCACCTCGTGCGTCGCGCGCCGCCGCGGGTCCACGACGAGCTCGTGGTACGCGTCCCACAGCCTCGGCAGGGTCTTCATCTGCGCGAGGACGTTGTGCAGCAGAGCGGAGGTGCGCATGCTGAGGCCGCGTCTGCGCATGTGCTCCAGGATCCGGACGAGGTCGTCACGCATCGAGGTGCCGGGCAGCTCGGAGTCCGGTTCCTCGATGGAGGCGACGACGTCGACGAAGAGGGCCTCCTTGCCGCTCCAGCGCCGGTAGATGGTGGCCTTGCCGACCCCGGCGGTGCGGGCGATCCGCTCGATGGACAGCTCGGTGAGCGGCACGCCCTGCTCGAGGAGTCCGATGACGCCCTCGATGATCGCCTGCTCGACGGCCTCGCTGCGCGGCCGGCCACGCGCGGGGGCGGACGGTGACGGTGTCGGGGCCCCGGGGATCCTTCGCCGCCGCGTCTGCCCCTCGGCCCGTTCCGTGCCCGCGTCCACCGCGCTCCGCCTTTCACCACGCCCCGGGCCCCGCCGCTGTGGCGGGCCCCGGCGCATTCTCTCAACCAGCAGCCCAGTGGCGGATCAGTGGCCCGCGCCCACCTTCTCCGGCCGCCCGCCGCTCTGCTCGGCCGGCGGATCCTTGGGCTTGCGCGGCAGGAACAGGCCGGTGAGGACGGCGCTGAGCACGGCGACGCCCGCACCGCACAGCGCGGTGATGTGCATGGCGTGCACGAAGGACTCATTGGCGGCCCCCACCAGCGCCTCGCCGCGCGGCCCGAGCTTCTCGGCGACGCCGAGCGTGGCCTCGATGGAAGCGCCCGCCGCGTCCCGGAGCCCGGCGGGCAGCGGCAGCAGCTGGTCCTCGATCCCGTTCTTGTACGCGGTGGCCAGCACCGAGCCGAGCACGGCGATGCCGAGCGCGCCGCCGACCTGCCGGAACGTATTGCTGAGCGCGGAGGCCGAACCCGCCTTCTCGCGCGGCAGCGACTGCATGATGACGACGCTGGTCGGCGTCATGACGTGGGCCATGCCCGTGCCCATGAAGAAGAAGATGACCTCCATGACCCACATCGGGCTGTCCTCGTCGAGCAGGGTGAACGCGGCGAGCATGGCCGCGAGCAGCACCAGACCCCCGGTCGTGGTGACACGCACGCCCAGCCTGTCGACGACGAGCCGGGCACGCGGCGCGAAGATCAACTGGGCGGCGGCGAGCGGCAGCAGGAACGCGCCGGTCTGCAACGGCGAGTAGCCGCGCACGCTCTGGATGTAGAAGGACGCGAAGAACGTGACGCCCATCATCGCGAAGAAGACGAGCGCGATGCCGGCCATGGCGGCCGAGAACACCTTGTCCTTGAAGTAGTTGATGTCGAACGACGGGTGGTCGCTGCGCTTCTCGTACAGCACGAAGGCGACCAGGACGACGAGGCCCGCGGCGATGGTGGCGAGCACCTGGGGGCTGGTGAAGTCGCCCTCGTCGCCGCCCTTGATGATCCCGTAGACGAGCAGCACGAGACCGACGATGGACAGCACGACGCCGACGAGGTCGACCCGGCCCGGCTTCGGGTCCCTGGAGTCCGGCACGAGCGCGAGCATCAGCGCGATGGCGATGATCACGATCGGCACGTTCACGAGGAAGACCGAGCCCCACCAGAAGTGGTCGAGGAGCAGTCCGCCGGTGATCGGCCCGATCGCGATGGCGAGACCGACGCCGCCGGCCCAGATGCCGATGGCCTTCGGCTGCTCGTCCCGCTCGAAGACGTTCATCAGGACGGCGAGCGTGGCCGGCATGACGAAGGCAGCGCCGAGCCCCATCACCGCGCGGAAGGCGATGAGTTGGACCGGCGTACCGGACTCGGCGGCGAGCGCGGAGCCGAGGCCGAAGACGACGAGGCCGCCGATGAGGACCTTCTTGCGCCCGACGCGGTCGCCGAGCAGCCCGGCGGTGAACAACAGCCCCGCGAAGACGAGCGTGTACGCGTTGATGGCCCACTCGAGCTCGCTCTGCGAGGCACCGATGCCGATGGGTTCGGGGGTCGAGATCGTCTTGATCGCGACGTTCAGGATCGAGTTGTCGAGGACGACGATCAGCAGGCTCAGCATGAGCACGCCGAGGATCACCCAGCGACGGCGGTGCACGGACTCGGGCACGCGGGAACCTTCGGAGCCCGGGGGACCCTGGGATCCCCGGGGGCCCTGGGAGTCCCGAGGGGCGTCAGGAGTGGTCATGCGACCGACCCTAGCCCCATTCCGATACGGAACCGTCTCGTATTTAAAGTCTCACGTAAAGCCTTGCCGAGGCTTTACGTGGACGGGGCACGGGTTCGGAAGGGGGTCCGGCGCGGGATCGGGACGGGGCCTGGCGCGGGATCGGGACGGGGCCTGGCGCGGGATCGGGATGGGGCCTGGCGCGGGGGCGGCACGCGGTGCCACCATGGAGGCGATCCGGGGACGCCGTCAGGGCGCCTCGAGACGACATGAAGGAGCCGTTGCGATGACGCAACCCACAGAGCTTTCGGCTGCCCAGAACACCCAGAATCAGCGGACCCCGCAGAACGATCAGAACGCCCAGAGCGATCGGAACGCCCAGAAGTCCACCGTGCTGTACGGGGGCAAGGGCTCGCGGCGGGTCACGGCCCGGGACCTCGGCCTCGCCAAGGAGCGGGGCGAGAAGTGGCCCATGCTCACCGCGTACGACGCGATGACGGCGTCGGTCTTCGACGAGGCGGGCATCCCCGTGATGCTGGTCGGCGACTCGGCGGGCAACTGCCACCTCGGTTACGAGACGACGGTGCCGGTGACGCTGGACCAGATGGTCATGCTGTCGGCGGCGGTGGTACGTGGCACGTCCCGCGCGCTGATCGTCGGCGACCTGCCCTTCGGGTCCTACCAGGAAGGGCCTACGCAGGCGCTGCGCTCGGCGATGCGGCTGGTGAAGGAAGCGGGGGTGGGCGCCGTCAAGCTGGAGGGCGGCGAGCGCTCGCACGACCAGATCAAGCTGCTCGTCGACGCCGGGATCCCGGTCATGGCGCACATCGGGCTTACCCCGCAGTCGGTCAACACCCAGGGCTACCGGGTCCAGGGGCGCGGCGAGGAGGCGGCGCAGCAGTTGCTGCGCGATGCCAAGGCCGTGCAGGACGCGGGGGCGTTCGCGGTCGTCCTGGAGCTGGTTCCCGCGGAGCTGGCGGCCGAGGTGACGCGCACCCTGCACATCCCGACCGTGGGCATCGGGGCCGGGGCCGGTACGGACGCGCAGGTCCTGGTCTGGACGGACGCGCTCGGCCTCACCGGCGGGAAGATGCCGCGCTTCGTGAAGCAGTACGCGGATCTGTGGGGCGTGATGTCCGACGCGGCGAAGGCGTTTGCGGAGGACGTCATCGGCGGAACGTTCCCTCAGGAGGAACACTCCGTCCACTGAGCCAACCCGGTACGACCGCGGCCCGCCGAACTTCCCCCGTCGGCGGGCCGCGCCATTCGCTCCGCGGGTGGGCGGGGGCCGCGGGGTTTACGGGGGCCGTCTGGGGTGGGGCGCCCGGCGGGGCGGGGCTGGGGTCGGCCGGGGGCCTACGGGGACGCGATCCGGGATGGGGCGGTGCTGGGGGCGACCGGGGGCCTACGGGGACGCGATCCGAGGTGGGGCGGTGCTGGGGGCGACCGGGGGCCTACGGGGCCGTGAAAGGTGACGGGGTCCCGGGGCGCCGGGCGGTTACTTGCCGCTGGACGACTCTTCGTTCCCGCCTCCCCTCTGGGCCTGCCTCCTCTCCTCCGCCTATCTCCTCCCCTCCGCCTATCTCCTCTCCTCCACCCATCTCCTCTCCTCCGCCCATCTCCCACCCACCCGCCCCCTCCAGGGGCGTCGGCCACGCGGTGCCCGGCCTGCACCGGAACCGCTCCCCCGGCCCCGACGGAGTTGCGCCCACGGGGCTCCGCCCCGGACCCCGTGAGTCTCATCCCAAAGCGGGGCTTGATTTGCCCGCCCTTCGGGACGCCGGCCTCACAGGGCACCACCACCCCGCCTCGGCAACTCGGCTTACCCCGCGCCACCGAAACACCGGCCTCGCGGGGCGCCGCCACCCCACCTCGGGCACTCGACTTACCCCACCCCACCCAAACGCCGGCCTCACGGGGCGCCGCCACCCGCCTTGGGCAATCTGCCGCCTGGGGCGGCAGGGTGGGCAAGGCGGCCCACGGTGCCGCGCGCCCATGCCGGAAGGCGCCGACCCCGGCGGTACCACCCCGGACCCCGGATGGGCCGAAGCCCCCGGAGGGGGCGGGCGGTGGGAAACGACCGGGCACCGGCACAGCCGGACAACAGACGGTGCCGCACCACCTCTCCGGGACGTCCGCCCCACAGGGTGCCGCCCCCGCCTTGGGCAATCTGCCGCCTGGGGCGGCAAGGTGGGCAAGGCGGCCCACGGTGCCGCGCGCCCATGCCGGAAGGCGCCGACCCCGGCGGTACCACCCCGGACCCCGGATGGGCCGAAGCCCCCGGAGGGGGCGGGCGGTGGGAAACGACCGGGCACCGGCACAGCCGGAGGAGAGGCGGTACCGCGGGACAGTGCCGCAGACACCCACCCCGGCAACGGCCCGAGCCCAAACACCACCCCACCTCGACAAACCACCACCCCCGGACCCCGGACAGGCCCAAGCCCCCCGGAGGGGGCGAGCGGCGGGAGACGACCGGGCACCGGCACAGCCGGAGGAGAGGCGGTACCGCGGGACAGTGCCGCAGACACCCACCCCGGCAACGGCCCGAGCCCAAACACCACCCCACCTCGACAAACCACCACCCCCGGACCCCGGACAGGCCCAAGCCCCCCGGAGGGGGCGGGCGGCGGGAGACGACCGGGCACCGGCACAGCCGGACACGGGGCGGTACCGCGCGCCAGGGCCGCAGGCGTCCACCCCGGCGGCCGGGCCCGAACCCAAGCACCATCCCACCTCGACAAACCACCACCCCAGGCCCCGGACAGGCCGAAGCCCCCGGAGGGGGCGGACGGTGGGAGATGGGCGGGGACCGGCGCAGCCGGAGGAGGGACGGTGCCGCCCGCCAAGGCCGTAGGCGTCCACCCCGACCCCGCCCAAGCCCCCGGCACGGGCCTGTCGGCGCCGTATCGGCAGCGGCCGCCCGCTGTCGGTCCGGTGTCGGTGGGTTGTCGGTGGGGGCTGGCACCTTGAGGGCATGACGCGAATCGACAAGAACTCCGTGAGCGACCGACCGGTCGCCGTATCCGTGAGGGGACTGGTCAAGCACTACGGCGCGACCAAGGCCCTGGACGGCGTGGACCTGGACGTGCACGAGGGCACCGTCATGGGTGTCCTCGGTCCGAACGGCGCCGGCAAGACCACCCTCGTCCGCTGCCTCTCCACCCTCATCACCCCCGACGCCGGCACGGCGATCGTGGCGGGCTACGACGCGGTGCGCCAGCCCCGCCAGCTGCGCCGCGTGATCGGCCTCACCGGCCAGTACGCCTCGGTCGACGAGAAGATCTCCGGCCGCGAGAACCTGTACATGATCGGGCGGCTGCTCGACCTGTCCAGGAAGGATGCGAAGGCCCGTGCCGACGCCCTCCTGGAGCGGTTCTCGCTGACCGACGCCGCGACCCGCCCCGCGAAGACGTACTCCGGCGGTATGCGCCGCCGCCTCGACCTCGCGGCGTCGATGATCGGCCGCCCGCACGTCCTCTACCTGGACGAGCCGACGACCGGCCTCGACCCCCGTACCCGTAACGAAGTGTGGGACGAGGTGCAGAGCATGGTGCGCGACGGCGTCACCGTCCTGCTCACCACCCAGTACATGGAGGAGGCCGAGCAGTTGGCCTCCGAGCTCACCGTCGTCGACCACGGCAAGGTCATCGCGCGTGGCGGCATCGAGGAGCTCAAGGCGAAGGTCGGCGGCCGCACCCTGCGGATCCGCCCGGCCGACGAGCTGGAACTCCACCCGCTGGCGCACGCGATAGACGACATGGGGCTCACGGGCCTCGCCACGACCACCGTGGACACCCAGTCCGGGTCCGTCCTGGTCCCCGTACTCAGTGACGAGCAGCTCACCGCCGTGGTGGGCGCGGTCACCTCGCGGGGCATCACGATCGGCTCCATCACCACCGAACTGCCCAGCCTGGACGAGGTGTTCCTGTCCATCACCGGCCACAAGGCCTCCGCCCCGCAGGACGCCAGGCCCGAACTCGAGGAGGCCGCCGTATGAGTGCCACCACCCTTACTCCCCCCGCGGCCCCCACGATCACCGTCGAGGCCGACCCCAAGATCGGCCTGAGTGGCCATCTGCGTCACACGGGCGCGCTGATCCGCCGCAACCTGCTGTGGATCCGCAACGACCCGGAGTCGATGTTCGACGCGATCCTGATGCCGATCGTCTTCACGCTCCTGTTCGTGTTCGTCTTCGGCGGCTCGATCGGCTCCGCGATGGGCGGCGGCCAGGACGCGTACGTCCAGTACGTGATCCCCGGCATGGTCGCGATGATGAGCATGAACATCGCGCAGGGCGTCGGCACCGGCTTCAACGAGGACTTCCAGAAGGGCATCATGGACCGCTTCCGGTCCCTGCCCATCGGACGCGGCTCGGTGCTCATGGCCAAGGTGGTCGTCGAGATGCTGCGACTCCTCGTCGCCACCACGGTCCTGATGATCGTCGCGCTGCTCGTCGGCTTCGACATCACCAGCTGGGCCGGACTGCTCGGCGCCATCGGCCTGACCGCGCTGTTCGGCTCCGCCCTCATGTGGATCTTCCTGACGCTCGGCGTGACCATGAAGAGCGCGCAGGCCGTGCAGGCCATGGGCTTCCTGGTGATGATGCCGCTGCAGTTCGGCTCGTCGATCTTCGCGCCGACCGAGTCGATGCCGGGCTGGCTGCAGGCCTTCACCGACTGGAACCCGATCTCGTCCCTCGCGGACGCCTGCCGCGGAATGATGGTCGGCGGCCCGGTCACCCACGACCTGTGGGTGACCCTCGGGTGGACGGCAGTGATCACGGCCGTCATGGCCCCGATCGCGATCCGTAAGTTCACCACCAAGAGCTGACCCGAAGCGGAACGGGTCCGGGCGACCGGGTCGATTCGCGTCGGTCGTCAGTCGTCCAACAGGGCGGTGGCCTCCTCCAAGGAGAGGCCGCCGCCCTCTGCGTGCGCCCGTTCGTACGTCGCCTCGTCGAGCAGCGCGCGGACCGCCGCCTCGGCGTCCGAGCGCCAATTGCGTTCCAGGAGCGCCGGCTTGTGGCCCTCCGGCATCGCCGCGTCGGCCGCGCCCATGAGCCGCGCGGCGGCCACCGCGTCGCCCTCCCCGCCCCGCTGGGCGACGGCCCGGGCCGCCGTGCACAGATGGATCCCCACCAGTTGCGGCATGACGAGCGCGGACAGCGGGTCCCCCGCGATGTCGAGGCAGCGCCGCACGAGTGCGACGGCGTTCTCGGTGGTCCCGTCGACCGTGTCGATCATCGCTTCCATGCCGACGGTCATGCCGTGGAAGAACCCGATCTGCGCCACCTTGAACTCGCTGCGCAGCAAAGCGAGTTGCTCACGGGCCTCGACGGTGCGGCCGGTGTACGCGAGATGGGAGACGAGGAAGAGACGGGCGGCGGGCCGGGACTCGTTGGTGTGCCGGCGGCCGTCCGCGAGCGACTCCCACAGCAGCGCCTCGCCCTCCTCGACGTCCCCCTGCTCGATGCGCGCCTGGCCGAGCCTGACCTGGAGGATCGCGGCCTGCGAGTGGGCGCCCATGCTCTGCGCGACCTCACGGGCGCGCGTGTAGTCGGCGGCGGCGCCCTCGAAGTCGCCGAGCTTCTCGCGCGCCTCGCCGCGCGCGGACAGCGCCTCGGCCGTCCCCCACTCGTCGCCGAGCCGGCTGAACAGCTCCAGCGACTCGTCGGCGTACGCGAGCCCTTCCTCGGCCCAGTCGCTGCGGTTGGCGAAGATGTTGGCCCGCATCTGGAGGACGAGCGCCAGCTCCCAGTCGTAGCCGAGTTCGCGGCAGGTCCGCGTGGACACGGCGGCGAGCTCCTGGAGGCGGTCCATGTCGCCGGTCATCAGGACGGCGAAGTACCAGATGTTGCCGGGCGGGCGGCAGGCCTGCGGGAGGTCGGGGCGGTAGGTGTCGATGACGGCACGGAGCCGGGCCTGGCCCTCGTCCGTCTGCCAGTGGTCCATCTCCATGTCCATGTAGCCGAGCCGGCACAGGTGGACCTGGCGGCGCGCCTCTTCGAAGAGCTCGCCGGTCAGCGGGGGCGGGATGTCGGTGCAGCGCTGGTGCAGCGGCGGGGCGGGGCTGCCGGGCCCGGCGAACGGGTCGGGGCCGAGCGCCGCCGCCTCCCCCGTCCACGTACGGGCGTCGACGCGCAGGTCCCGCATCTGCCAGAACCAGGCCAGGGAGAGGACGAGGCTGAACGCCTCCTGCTCGTCACGGGCCGCGACCGCGTGCCGCAGTGCCGTGCGCAGATTCTCGTAGTCCCGCTCGATCCGGGCGATGGCGGCGCGCTGGCCGCCGCCGCGGAGCAACGGGTCGGTGGTGCGGGCGAGTTCGCGGTAGTACGTGAGGTGGGCGCGCTCGGCGGCGGCGCGCTCACCGGACTCGTCGAGGCGGTCGCCCGCGTACTCGGAGACGGTTTCCAGGAGGCGGTAGCGCATGTCGCCGCTGTCCTCCTCCGGGGCGGCGACCACGAGCGACTTGTCGACGAGGGAGGCCAGGGTGTCGAGCGCGTCCGGGCCGCAGACCGCCTCGGCGGCGGGCAGGTCGCAGCCGCCGCTGAACACGGAGAGGCGGGCAAGCGTGGCGCGCTCGGGCTCGTCGAGCAGCTCCCACGACCAGTCGACGACCGCGCGCAGTGTCTGCTGGCGGGGCAGGGCGGTGCGGGCGCCGGAGGTGAGGAGCCGGAAGCGGTCGTCGAGGCGGTCGGCGATCTGGCGGGGCGTGAGCATACGCAGGCGCGCCGCGGCGAGTTCGATGGCGAGCGGGAGGCCGTCGAGGCGGCGGCAGATCTCGCCCACCGCGTCCGGGGCCTCGTCCACCGTGAAGCCGGGGCGCACGGCGGCGGCGCGCTCACCGAACAGCCGCAGCGCGTACGGCTCCGGGAGCGGTTCCACCGGGTACAGCAACTCGCCCGGTACGCCGAGGGGTTCGCGGCTCGTCGCCAGGATCGTGACGCCGGGGCAGTGGGCGAGGAGGTCGTCGGCGAGGGCGGCGGCCGCGTCGATGACGTGCTCGCAGTTGTCGAGGATCAGCAGGAGCCGGCGGTCCTCGCAGTGCTCCACGAGCCGTACGAGGGGGTCGTCGCCCTGCCGCTCGCCCGCGACGCGAAGCTCTTCGGCGCCGGCGCCGCGCAGCACGGTCTCCCGGGCCCCGAGCGCGCCGACGACCGCCTCCGGCACGGCGGCCGGATCGCTGACCGGCGCGAGTTCCGCGAGCCACACCCCGTCCGGGACGGTCCCGAGCCCCTCGGCGGCCTCCTGCGAAAGCCGCGTCTTGCCCGCGCCGCCGGGCCCGAGGAGGGTGACCAGCCGTACGCGCCCCAGATCGGCCCGGATGGCATCGATGTCGCCCGCCCGCCCGACGAAGGAGGTGAGCCGCGCGCGGAGGTTACCCGGGGCGGGGGCCGTAGCGGGTGCGGCCTGCACCGGGGGCCGCCTTGCCCACCCTGCCGCGCCAGGCGGCGGATTGCCCAAGGCGGCGGACTCGTCCGCACCATCCAGCCCCCGTGGCGGGTGAGCCGAATCCAGCCCCTGCGGCGATTGAGCAGCGGGGTCCGGGGCGGAGCCCCGTGGCGCAGGAGCGGCCGGCGCCAACAACTCCTCGTGCAGCGCCCGGAGTTCCGGCCCGGGGTCGGCCCCCAGCACATCCGCCAGCTCCCGCCGCACCCCGTCGTACGCGGCCAGCGCCTCCGCCCCGCGCCCCGCGGAGCGCAACGCCCGCAACCGCAGCACCTGCAACGGCTCGTCCAACGGATGCGCGTCACAGAGCGAGGTCAACTCCGGCAGCGCCTCGTCCGCCCGGCCGAGGGCCAGGTACGCGGCGAGCCGGGTGCGCCGGGCGTCGAGGTGCCGGGTGTCCCACCGCGTGACCTCGGTCGACCGGTCCGGAAGATCGGCGAGCGCGGGCCCCCGCCACAACGCGAGCGCGTCGTCGAGCAGGTCGAGCGCCTTGGCCGGGTCACCGTCCGCGAACGCCCGCACCCCGTCCCCGGTCAGCCGCTCGAACCGGAACAGATCGACGTCGTCCGCGGCGGCGACGAGCCGATAGCCGCCCTCGGACGAGGTGATCGCCCCGGCCCCCAGGGCCCTGCGCAGCCGCCCGACCAGCGCCTGCAACGCGCCCGCCGCGTCCGCGGGCGGCTCCTCGCCCCACACCTCGTCGACGAGGAACGCGACGGGTACGGCACGGCCGGGCCGCAGCGCGAGCACCGTGAGCAGGGCACGCAACCGCGCCCCACCGACCGGGACGGCCGTGCCGTCGTCGCGGAGTGCCTGGGCGGTGCCGAGGATGCGGTAGCGCACGGACCTATTCTCCCCGCTGCCGTTCGACCACCGCGCCCGGTACCTGCCTCGACCTCGTCATGCCCCTACCTTGTCCGGAACTCCCGCCGTACCGCGACACGTTTCCCGCATACAGCGAGTACGTTCGGTGAGCCAGCCGACCAGTCTGCCCCGGGAGTTCCACCCCATGACCACCGCCACCGCACGCCGCGGCGACAACAGGATCAGCCCCGTCTTCCTCGGCATCGCCGCGATCACGGCGGTGGCCGGCTGGGCGGTGTGGACGGACTTCGCGTCCCAGCCGGGCTTCGCGGTGTTCCTGTTCGTGACGGGCGCCTGGGTCGTCTCGCTCTGTCTGCACGAGTACGCGCACGCGCGCACGGCGCTGCACAGTGGTGACATCTCGATCGGTGCGAAGGGCTATTTGACCCTGAACCCGCTCAAATACACCCACGCCCTGCTCAGCATCGTGCTCCCGGTCATCTTCGTGATCATGGGCGGGATCGGTCTGCCCGGCGGGGCCGTGTTCATCGAGCGGGGGCGGATCCGGGGGCGCTGGCGGCACAGCCTGATCTCGGCGGCGGGGCCGCTGACGAACGTGCTGTTCGCGATCGTGTGCACGGCGCCGTTCTGGCTGGACGCGCTGGACGGGGTGCCGGACACCTTCCGTTACGCGCTCGGGTTCCTCGCCCTGCTCCAGGTGACCGCGGCGATCCTGAACTTCCTGCCCGTACCGGGTCTCGACGGGTACGGGGTGATCGAGCCGTGGCTGTCGCAGAAGATCCGGCGGCAGGTGGAGCCGTTCGCGCCGTTCGGTCTGCTCGCCGTGTTCGCCGTGCTGTGGATCCCGGAGGTCAACCAGTGGTTCTTCGACGCGGTCGACTGGGTCCTTGCCGCGCTCGGCGTGCACGAGTGGGACACGTACTGGGGGCTGCAGTTCTACCGGTTCTGGCAGGGCACCCCGGAGATCCCGACGTTCACGCAGTAGGCGCGGCCTGAGCCTTCTCGGCCTTCGCCCTGCGCAGGTAGAACCACGTCATGTTCGACGTGACACCCGCGATCAGCACCCACACGATCCCGAGGAAGCTGCCCTCGACGAAGGAGACCACGGCCGCCACGACGGCCAGGGCGCAGACGACCAGGGAGAACAGTGCGATGCGGGGCATGGGGGTCGGCTCCAGACGGCGGCGCGGCGGGTAGTACGCCGACCAGTGTCCCCCATGCCCCGTGAGCGCCGGAAGGCACCCCGTACGTGCCTATACGTCGGTTACGCGCAGCCCCGCGTGCGCCTTGTAGCGGCGGTTCACCGAGATGAGGTTCGCGACCAGGGACTCGACCTGGTGAGCGTTCCTGAGGCGGCCCGAGAAGATGCCGCGCATACCGGGGACGCGGCCGGCCAGCGCCTGGACCGTCTCCACGTCGGCCCGCTCCTCACCGAGGACCATCACGTCGGTGTCGATCTCGTCGACCTCCGGGTCGATGAGCAGCACGGCCGACAGGTGGTGGAAGGCGGCGGTGACCCGCGAGTCCGGGAGGAGGGCCGCGGCCTGTTCGGCGGCGCTGCCCTCCTCCGGCTTCAGGGCGTACGCGCCCTTCTTGTCGAAGCCGAGCGGGTTGACGCAGTCGACGACGAGCTTGCCCGCGAGGTCCTCGCGCAGGGCTTCGAGGGTGGCGCCGTGGCCGTCCCACGGCACGGCGACGATCACGATGTCGCTGCGGCGGGCGCACTCGGCGTTGTCGGCACCCTCGATGCCGAGGCCGTGCTCATTGAGTTCCTCGGCGGCGGACTGCGCGCGCTCGGCGGCGCGGGAGCCGAGGATCACCTTCTGGCCCGCACGGGCGAAGCGGTAGGCGAGGCCCTTGCCCTGGGGGCCGGTCCCGCCGAGGACGCCGACGACGAGTCCGGAGACGTCGGGCAGGTCCCAGGGGTCCTTGGCCGGGGCCTTCTGGCTGCTCTGGCCGCTCGGGCTGCTTTCGGTAGAGGTCATGCAGCGACCCTACTCAAGGGTATGTGTCTCGTACGGGCGGACTTCCCTCGAACGAGGCGAACGGGCCGACCACTTGAGGCACCATGCGACCCCATGGACGCCGTACGAGTAGCACTGCTGCGCGAGGTACTCGCCGGAACGGAATGGCCCTCCGCCACCCGCCGCTTCGCCGGGGCGCTGCGCTCCTCGGTCGCCGCGCACGGTGGCGGGCTCCTCCTCGTGGGCTCCCCGACGTACGAGCCCTGGCATCTGGCGGCCCATCTGGTCGACGAGGCGGCCTGGTCGGGGACGCCCGAGCTGGCCCCCACCCTCGTTCGGCACGCGGCGCGCCCGGACGACCCCGCGCACCTGGCCGTCGGCCTCGGGCGGCTGGAAGCGGCGCGGCGCGGCGAGACGCTCCTCGTGGTCACGCCGACCGAGCCGGGTGCTCCGCTGTTGGAGCGGGTGCACGATGCGCGCCGCGCGGGGGCGACGGTCCTGGCGCTCGACGCGGAGGCCGCCGGCGGTGGGGATCTGCACGCCATGGCCCATGACGGGCTGAGCGTTCCCGGCGACACCGACCTCGATCTCGACACGGTGCAGCATCTGGTCAGTGCGGCGGCCGGCGAGAACGCGGTGGCCGCTCCGCGGGGGCGGCGGGGGTTTCGGGATCGGTTGTCGCGGCTTGCGGATCACTTGACGGCCCCGCCGCCGGCCCGGTGGTGAGGTTGCGGTCACCCGCGCGGGGCTCCACCCCGGACCCCGCGCCTCAAACGCCGGCGGGGCTTTAAATGCTCAATCGCCGCCGGTGCTTGAAATGCTCAGGTGGCGCTGGGGCTTGACCTGCTCAAACCCCGCAGGGGCTCCGGAAGCTCACTGGCCCGGCGGGTCCGTGTCCTCCGGCTTGTCGTGCCAGCGGGGGTCGGATTCCCACTCCAGGTTTCGTTCCCTCGCGGTGTCCATCGCGTGCTGGGCCTCCTCGCGGGAGGCGTAGGGGCCGAAACGGTCCTTGTTGGGGCACTCGGGCCCCTCCTCGACCTTCTTGTGTTCCAGGCAGTAGTACCACTCGCCCGGCTTTCCGACGGTTCGCTTCTTGAACAGCGCCACGGCGGCTCCTCTCGTCCCCGCCATGCTCCCCCACGCGCGCTCGTTACACTCGCTGGCATGTCTGGTCAGTCGGGGGCGTCGTCCGCCCTGCTCGTTCCGGGAGAGATCTCCCCCACCCGCTCCGTGCCCGGGAACATCCGGCGCCCCGAGTACGTCGGCAAGCCCGCGCCGACTCCGTACACGGGCCCCGAGGTGCAGACCCCGGAGACGATCGAGGCGATGCGGATCGCCGGCCGGATCGCGGCGCGGGCCATGGCGGAGGCGGCGAAGGCGATCGCTCCGGGTGTCACCACGGACGAGTTGGACCGGATCGCGCACGAGTACATGTGCGACCACGGCGCGTACCCGTCCACGCTCGGCTACCGCGGCTTCCAGAAGTCGCTGTGCACGAGCGTCAACGAGGTCATCTGCCACGGCATCCCGGACTCGACCGTCCTCAAGGACGGCGACATCATCAACCTCGACGTCACCGCGTACATCGGCGGCGTGCACGGCGACAACAACGCGACGTACCTGGTGGGTGACGTCGACGAGGAGTCGAGGCTGCTCGTCGAGCGGACCCGTGAGTCGCTGAACCGGGCCATCAAGGCCGTGAAGCCCGGTCGCCAGATCAACATCATCGGCCGGGTCATCGAGTCGTACGCGAAGAGGTTCGGGTACGGCGTCGTGCGCGACTTCACGGGGCACGGCATCAACTCGTCGTTCCACAGCGGCCTGATCATCCCGCATTACGACTCCCCGCAGGCCACGACCGTGATCCAGCCCGGCATGACGTTCACGATCGAGCCGATGCTCACGCTCGGCACGTACGAGTACGACATGTGGGAGGACGGCTGGACGGTCGTCACGAAGGACCGCAAGCGGACCGCCCAGTTCGAGCACACGCTCGTCGTCACGGAGACCGGCACGGAGATCCTCACGCTGCCGTAGCCGACGCCGCTCCTGCGCATCGAGCCCGCCCCTTCCGTGGGGCGGGCTCTGCTGTTTACGTTCCCTTGATCGGAGAACCGGGTAGGTTTTTACCGACAGCGTGTCGGGAAGGCTGTAATCTTAGGCAAGCCTAACCTAATTAATACCCATCGGCGGAGGCCCCCATGGACACCCCGTTCTCCACTCTGATCCGCACCGCTTCGCACGAGCAGCACACGGAGGCGGAGACGTCGACGTTCATGGGTGATCTGCTCGGCGGGCGGCTCGGCGTGGACGCGTACGCGCGGTACACGGAGCAACTGTGGTTCGTGTACCGGGCACTTGAGGACGGCGCCCAGCGCCTTGCCGACGATCCGGTGGCCGGGCCCTTCATTCAGCCGGAGCTGCTGCGCGTACCCGAGCTGGAGCGCGACCTCGCGCATCTGCGGGGTCCTGACTGGCGGGAGACCGCGTCCGCGCTGCCGCAGACGCGGGCGTACGCGGAGCGGGTCGCGGAGTGTGCGGCGTCCTGGCCGGGTGGGTATGTGGCGCACCACTACACGCGCTACCTGGGCGACCTCTCGGGTGGGCAGATCATTCGCGACAAGGCGGAGAAGACGTGGGGGTTCGCACGCAAGGGGGACGGTGTGCGGTTCTACGTTTTCGAGGGGGTCGGCAACCCCGCGGCGTTCAAGCGGCACTACCGGGAGCTGCTGGACGGCATCGCCGTGGATGAGCTGGAGAAGCAGCGGGTGGTGGCCGAGTGCAAGGCGGCGTTCGCCTTGAATACGGGGGTGTTTCGCGGGCTGGGCGAGGAGTTTCGGTCGGCCGCGTAACCGCTCCGCGGCACCGGCGTTACGGCCTCGGGGCTCTGCCCCGGACCCCGCTGCTCAATCGCCGCAGGGGCTTAAATTTGATCACCCGCCGCCGAACCTTCAGACCGCCAAGCGGACCCGGCCGCCCACCTCCACCGAGCCGTCCGGTTGGGGGGCCGTCAGGATTTGGGAGCCGTGGCCCTGGCGGATGTTGAGGGCCCGGCCGAGGCGGCCGGTCAGTGCCAGCGCCGCCGCTCCCGTGGCCTCGTCCTCCACGATGCCGTCGCCGCGGCCGGGGAAGCCGCGGGCCCTGACCCGGCCCGCCGCCTCGTCCTCCCAGGCCCACGCGTAGATCCACTCCCCCTCCGGAGGAACCGGCAGCGCGTCCACCTCGGCGACGGAGCCGTACTGCCGCAACGTACGCCCGGTCACCCACTCCGCGCGCGCCTCGACCCAGCTGAACTCGCCGTCCTGGCGCGCTCCGACGACACCCGCGGGCACGACGAGTTCCGGTACGTCGAGCAGCCAGGCCGTACCGACGCAGGGGTGCCCGGCGAACGGCAGGCGCGCGGTCGGCGTGTAGATGTCGATGACGCCGCGCTCGGGATCGTCGACGAAGACCGTCTCACTGAAGCCCAACTTGGTCGCGAACGCCTGCCGTTCGTCCTGCTCGGGCAGGCGGGAGCCGTCGCGGACGACGCCCAGCGCGTTGCCCTCCCCGCCGTCGGGGGCGCAGAAGACGCGCACCACGTCGTACTCGATGCCGTACTCGTTCATGCCGGAAGTCAACCACGCGACATCCGACGCTTGACCGGCCCTTGACCCTTCCCTGACTTGCCCATGGGCGGTACTGAGGTAAGCCTCATATAAGTTAGGTCGGCCTTAGTTACCCCTGCTTCTGTGCGTCCCCTGTACAGCCGCTGTATGCCTTGGAGCCCGCATGCGAGCCGCCCGACTCACCGTTTCCACTGCCGTCGCCGCGGTGGCCGCCCTGACCGCCGTCACCGGCTGCACCCAGAAAAGCGACGCCAAGAGCGCCGGTTCCGGTGCGGTCAAGGTGACCGCCGACGACGACAGCTGCGAGGTCTCGAAGAAGCAGTTCCCGGCGGGGCACGTGGAGTTGGCGGTCGAGAACAAGGGCTCCCGGGTCACCGAGGTGGAGATCCTCTTCCCGGACGACCGGATCGTCTCCGAGCGCGAGAACATCGGCCCCGGCACCCGGCACAGCCTCACCGCCGAGGTGAAGAGCGGCGACTACCGCATCGCCTGCATCCCCGGAATGAAGGGCAAGGGCCACCGCCAGGACATCAAGGTGACCGGCGGGAAGAGCACCGCGAAGCGGGACCCCCGGCTCGACGACGCCGTCGCCGCCTACCGCCAGTACACCCAGGCGCAGGCCGACGAGACGCTGCCGAAGGTGAAGACGTTCACCGACGCCGTCCGCGACGGCGACCTGGCGGCCGCCAAGAAGGCGTACGCCCCCTCCCGTATCGGCTGGGAGCGCACCGAGCCGGTCGCCGAGTCCTTCGGTGACATCGACCCGAAGGTCGACGTGCGGGCCGACGGCCTCGAAGAGGGCCAGAAGTGGACCGGCTGGCACCGCCTGGAGAAGGCGCTGTGGAAGGACAAGAAGATCGGCAAGGCGGAGAAGGGGCTGGCCGACCGGCTCGACAAGGACCTGAAGGACTGGCAGCAGCGCGTCGGCAAGGCGGAGATCACCCCCACCTCCATGGCCAACGGCGCCAAGGAGCTGCTCGACGAGGTCGCCACCGGCAAGGTCACCGGCGAGGAGGAGCGCTACTCGCACACCGACCTCGTCGACTTCAAGGCCAACGTCGAGGGCGCGGAGAAGGCGTACGAGCTGCTCAAGCCGGTCGCGTCGAAGAACGACGCCGCGCTGACCAAGGAGCTGGACAAGCAGTTCGCCGCGCTCGACACGCTGCTCGACAAGTACCGCGAGGACAAGAGCGGTTACGAGTTCACGTCCTACGACAAGGTCGGCAAGGCGGAGCAGAAGGAGCTGTCCGACGCGGTCAACGCGCTGGCGGAGCCGCTGTCGCAGCTGGCCGCCGCGGTCGTCAAGTAGCCATCGTCAAGTAGTCGAGAACGCCAAGTAGCCGAGAACATGCACACGCACCACGAGGAGAGGGCCGCCATGGCGGACGACGAGACCTCCAACTCCCCAGCCCCGTCCCGGCGTTCCCTGCTCACCGTCGGCGGCGCCGGGCTCGCGCTCGGCGCCGCGGCCGCGGGCGGCGCGATCGCCCTGGCCCGGTCCGACGACGGCTCGGACATGCAGCCGGCCGGCGAGGCGGGCGGCGCGGTGCCGTTCCACGGCGCGCACCAGGCCGGGATCGCCACGGCGGTCCAGGACCGGCTGCACTTCGCGGCGTTCGACGTGAAAACGGCCGACCGCGAGGAGTTCGTGCAGCTCCTGAAGGACTGGACGAAGGCCGCCGCGCGGATGACCGAGGGCCGCACCGTCGGCGAGGGCGCGTACGGCGGGCTCGTCGAGGCGCCGCCGGACGACACGGGCGAGGCGCTGGGGCTGCAGCCGTCCCGGCTCACGCTGACGATCGGCTTCGGCCCCTCCCTCTTCGAGAAGCACGGGAAGGCCCTCGGCATCGCCGACAGGCGGCCGGAGGCGCTCGTCGACCTGCCGAAGTTCCCCGGTGAGAACCTGGAGAGGACCCGCAGCGGCGGCGATCTGTGCGTACAGGCCTGCGCCGACGACCCGCAGGTCGCCGTGCACGCCATCCGCAACCTCGCCCGGATCGGCATGGGCAAGGTCGCCATCCGCTGGTCGCAGCTCGGCTTCGGCAAGACGTCGTCGACGACGCCGGACGCGCAGACCCCTCGTAACCTGCTGGGCTTCAAGGACGGCACCCGCAATATCGCGGGCACCGAGAAGGACCGCCTCGCCGAGCACGTGTGGGTGGACTCCCCGGGCGAAGGCGCCGGCTGGATGAAGGGCGGCTCGTATCTGGTCGCCCGCCGGATCCGGATGAACATCGAGACCTGGGACCGTACGTCGCTCCAGGAGCAGGAGGACGTGTTCGGCCGGGACAAGGGCGAGGGCGCTCCGGTAGGCAAGGCGAAGGAGCGCGACGAGCCGTTCCTCAAGGCGATGAAGCCGGACGCGCACGTGCGGCTCGCGCACCCGGACTCCAACCACGGGGCGACGCTGCTGCGCCGCGGCTACTCGTTCACCGACGGCACGGACGGCCTCGGCCGGCTCGACGCGGGCCTGTTCTTCCTCGCGTACCAGAAGGACATGCGCAAGGGGTTCATCCCGGTGCAGCGCAGCCTCGCGACCGACGCGCTCAACGAGTACATCCAGCACGTGGGTTCGGCGGTGTTCGCGGTGCCGCCGGGAGTGCGGGACGGCAGTGACTGGTGGGGCCGCGGCCTCTTCGAACAGACGGAGGCGTGAGAAGCGATGTTCGCGAACTACCTGATCGGACTGCGTGAGGGGCTGGAAGCCAGCCTCATCGTGTGCATCCTCGTCGCGTACCTGGTGAAGACGGAGCGCAGGGACGCCCTGAAGCCGGTGTGGGCGGGCATCGGCGTCGCCGTCCTCGTGTCGCTCGCCTTCGGCGCGGGCCTGGAGTTCGGCTCGCAGGAGCTGACGTTCCAGGCGCAGGAGGCGCTCGGCGGTTCGCTGTCGATCATCGCCGTGGGCCTGGTGACGTGGATGGTGTTCTGGATGCGGCGCACGGCCCGCCACCTGAAGACGGAACTGCACGGAAAGCTCGACAGCGCCCTGCAGATGGGCACGGTGGCGCTGGTGGTGACGGCGTTCCTCGCGGTGGGCCGTGAGGGCCTGGAGACGTCGCTCTTCGTGTGGACGGCGGTGCACGCCACCAGCAACGGCACGACGGACCCGGTGATCGGCGCGCTGCTCGGGCTTGCCACTGCGGTGTTCCTCGGCTGGCTGTTCTACCGGGGCGCGCTCCGTATCAACCTGGCGAAGTTCTTCACGTGGACCGGCGCGATGCTGGTCGTCGTGGCGGCGGGCGTCCTCGCGTACGGCTTCCACGATCTCCAGGAGGCCGATTTCGTCGGCGGCCTGAACAACCTGGCGTTCGACATCAGTTCCACGATCTCCCCGGACGGCTGGCTCGGCACGCTCCTGAAGGGCGTCTTCAACTTCCAGCCCGACCCGACGGTTCTGCAGGTGACCGTCTGGTTCGTCTACCTTGTCCCCACTCTCGCCCTGTTCTTCGCGCCTCCCGGACTGTTTTCCCGCAGGGTCGCGGCAGTGCGGGCCTCCTCTTCCCGGTAGGGTTCGGGCCCGTGGCAGGGGCTGGGAGCGGAAGGTGAATCGAACGTCATGAGCGAGGCCAGGAACAGGATCGGCCGACCGGTCGCGGCGGCTGCGGCCGCGGTCGTGCTGTCCCTCACGGCGAGCGGCTGTGTGACCGTGCACGGCGAGCTGGAGATCGTCCCGACGACCACGAAGGGGCAGGCGGCGCGCGCCGTCGACACGTTCGTGGACGCGTACAACGAGGCGGACAAGACGTACGACGCCGACGCCGACGCGAAGCACGTCACCGGGGCGCTCGGCGCGATCGACGCCGCGAAGCTGAAGGCGGGCCGTGCGCTCAACCCGAACGGCAACCCGAAGCACTCGCCGCTGGAGCTCACCGACACGCGGATCACGGTGCCGAAGAAGGCGGGCTGGCCGCGCTGGTTCGTGACGAACTCGGACAACAACCGGGTCAACGGCTACCGCTGGGTGATGGTCTTCACCCGCAACGCCCAGAACGCGCCGTGGGCGGTCTCGTACCTGTCGCTGTTCCGCGACGGCACGGTCCCCAAGTTCAAGCAGGACAAGGACGGTTGGGGTGAGTCCGTCGACCCCGACGAGTCCGGTCTCGCGCAGCGCCCGAAGGACATGGGCAAGCAGTACATCCAGTACCTCAAGAAGGGCGGGGACGGCTACGTCCCGGGCCCGCACACGACGCGCTGGCGACAGACCCGCGACAAGATCGGCACGCGTCCCGGCCTCACCACGCAGTTCATCGACGAGTCCCTCACCGAGGGCAACTTCGCGCCCGTGGCCCTGCGCACCGAGAACGGCGGGGCACTCGTCTTCTTCACGACCCGCCGCTACGAGAAGCTGACCGCGTTCCCCGGCAGCAATCTTCCCGCGATCGGGGCGGACGTGAAGGCGCTGATGAAGGGCGAGCCCAAGCAGTCGGCGATGTACGGCTACGTCTCCGGCCAGGCGGCCATCGACCCGCCGAAGTCCTCGGGGAAGGTGAACGTGGTGTCCCGGGTGGAGGGCATCACGACGGCGGAGGGCAACTGAAGCTTTTCAAGCCCGGACGGCCTACGGCCACGCCGACGTGTAGTCCGGCTCCTCCGCCCCCACATACCGCGCACACGCGTCCGTCAACGATTCCAGCAGCGTCAACGGATCGGGCAGCGGATGCTCAGGCCCCCGCACCCAGAACACCTCCCGCTCCCCGGGCAGCCTCGCCGGCGGCACGAGGACGTACGACCCACGGCAGTGCCACCGCATCCCGGGGTGCTCGTCCATGGTCTCGGGGTGACAGTCCAGCTCACAGGGCCACCACTCGTCCTCCTCGTCCGGCGTCCCCCGCGTCGCCGTGAAGAAGAGCATCCGGTCACCGCCGGACTCGGCTACGGGCCCGACCTCGATCCCGGCGGCGAGGAGCCGCTCCAGCGCCTCGCGCCCGGCCTCGAGCGGTACGTCGAGGACGTCGTGGACCATGCCCGTGGCGGTGATGAAGTTGGCCTGCGGCTGATGTCTCGCCCAGCGCTCGATCTGTGCGCGGTCCGTCGTGGACTGGGTCTGCCAGGCGAAGGAGACGGGGTGTCTGCCGGGGGTCGGACAGCCGACGCGGTTGCAGGAACATCGGTAGTCGGAGGGGTACGCGGCCGGGGCCAGCGGCAGTCCGGCGGCGGCAGCGGCGAAGAGCAGTTCCTCACGGGCCGCATCGGCGGCCGCGGTGTCCTTCGGGGCGCGCGCGCCCCGCAGCCACCGTGAGATCAGGCCGCCCGTCGTACGCCCCTCCGTACCGCTCCGCCCGCCGAATCGGCGACCCTGCTCCGCGCCCATCAATCCCCTCACCATCGCCGTCGAGCCACTGCTGTCGTGCCGAGTCCGGATGAACCTTGGACCAAAAGTGTCCCACCATCCTGCGCCTCGGGTGGCCACAGTCCACATCCGGGGTATGTGAGGGGGCTCCGACCGGCTGCTACTGGCCGCGGGGGGCGATCCCGTAGAGGGCGTACTCGACGATCGTGTCCGCGTACGCGTGGTCGAGCGGTCCGGTGTTCTGAAGCCAGCGCTGGGCGAGCGGCCCGGAGAAGAGGTCGCGGGCGATGGTCGGGTCGACCCCTTCGCGGACCTGGCCGGCCTCCTGCGCGGCGCGCAGCCTGGCCGCGTACAGGTCGAGGCCGGGCATGAGGAGCTTGGCGACGAAATCCTCGGCGAAGTCGCGGTTGGCGAGCCCCTCGGCGGCGAGCGCGCGGGCCGGGGCCTCGAAGCGGGGGTCCTTGAGCTCGTCCACGGTGGCGCGCAGCACCAGCTTGAGGTCGGCCTCGATGTCGCCGGTGTCGGGCAGGGAGTCGAAGTCCAGCGGGTAGTCCGGGTGCTTCTCGGCGGCGGCCTCCTGGTTGCGCTCGCCGAGGTCGATGAAGGCCTCCATCAGGACCTCGGCCTTCGAGCCCCACCACCGGTAGATCGTCTGCTTGCCGACACCGGCGCGGGCGGCGATGCCCTCGATGGTGGTGCGCGGGTAGCCGATCTCTCCTACGAGGGTGAGGGCGGCGTCGTAGATCGCGCGGCGGGAACGTTCGCTGCGGCGGGTGGCGTCGGGGACGGCCTTCTTCGCCGACTGGCTCTTCGTGGCTGACATGGTTCGAATGTAGCAGCGCGCGAGCCGAGACGTTCCGTCTCGTGAGGCCTTGACAAGACGCGGCGTCTCGTTCAAAGTGGAGCACGTCCGGGCGGCGAGACGATACGTATCGTCGCATCGAGGTGGCTCAAGGACTCAAAGGAGATACGACCATGACCCGAGGTGGAGCAGGCGGCATGCTGGGCGTCGGTGGCGCCCGCAGCAACATGTCCCGCAAGGCGATGCGCGGCGGCGGCCGGGGTGGCCGGGTCGGCGGCGGGGGCCCCGATCCCGTGGCGCAGAAGCGTGAGCTCCTGCGCAAATTGCAGGAGAAGCGCGGCACGCACGACGCGTCGTGATCAGAGCCGGCCGTGAACCACCCGTTCGGTTCACAGCCCCGAGGGCTCCTCCGACCGCACCATGGGCTTCCACCCAGCCCTGCGGTCGGAGGAGCCCTCATTGCGTAATCCGCGCCTTGTCGAACGCCGCGCCACACCCCGGCGCTATCTCATGTGCCCACCGGCACACTTCAAGGTCACCTACTCGATCAACCCGTGGATGGACCCGGCGAAACCCGTCGACGTCCCGCTCGCGGTCGCCCAGTGGGAGGTCCTGCGGGACCGCTACCGAGGGCTCGGCCACACGGTGGAACTGCTCGACCCGCGCCCCGGCCTCCCGGACATGGTGTTCGCGGCGAACGGCGCGACGGTGGTGGACGGGCGGGTCCTCGGGGCCCGGTTCGCCCACCCCGAGCGGGAATTGGAGGCTGCCGCGCACCTGGAGTGGTTCCGGGCGCACCGCTACGCCGAGGTCCACGAGCCCGTCCACGTCAACGAGGGCGAGGGCGACTTCGCCGTCACCGCCTCGTACGTGCTCGCGGGGCGCGGCTTCCGGGCCTCACCCCTGTCCCACGGGGAGGCGCAGGAGGTGTTCGGGCGGCCGGTGATCGGTCTCGACCTGGTCGACCCGCGCTTCTACCACCTGGATACGGCGCTGGCCGTCCTCGACGACGCGGACGACTCCGTCATGTACTACCCGGCGGCGTTCTCGCCCGGGAGCCGGGCGGTGCTGCGGCGGATGTTCCCCGACGCGCTGATCGCCTCCGAGGAGGACGCGGTGGCCTTCGGCCTCAACGCGGTGTCGGACGGCCGCAACGTGGTGCTGCCGCAGGGGGCGGTGGGGTTGTTCGGGCCGCTGCGGGAGCGGGGGTTTGTGCCGGTGGGGGTTGATCTCGGCGAGTTGTTGAAGGGGGGCGGGTCGGTGAAGTGCTGCACGCTTGAGCTCCGCCCTTAGTTTCGGCGCCGATCGACCCCATCAAGCCCCTGCGGCGATTGAGCAGCGGGGTCCGGGGCGGAGCCCCGGGGTTCGGCCCGGGAGCCGCCTGCTCAATCGCCGCAGGGGCTTAATTGGCCCACCCGTCCCCCCAGTCCACGTTCCGGGCCTCGCGGTAAGCCGCCCCATGCTTCTTGGTCACCGTCGTACGGGTCAGCGTCCCCTCCGCCTCGCAGAGGTCGAGGAGGACCTGGCCCTTGCGGATCTGGGGCTTGCGGATGACGCGGGCCGAGGCGGGGGTCGGCTCGAAGCGGGTCGCGGCGACGTAGGCGAATTTCTCGTCCTCGTACGCGAGGGAGCCGCCCTTGACCTGGCGGTGGAGGGAGGAGCGGGCGACGCGGGCCGAGAAGTGGCACCAGTCCGTGCCGGGCACGATGGGGCACGCGGCGCTGTGCGGGCAGGGCGCGGCCACGTGGAATCCGGCGGCGATGAGCCGGTCGCGGGCCTCGATGACGCGGGCGTAGCCGTCCGGGGTGCCGGGTTCGATGATGACCACGGCGCCGGTGGCGGCCCGCGCGGCGGCGTCGACGACGACCGCCCGGTCGGCCTCGGTCAGCTCCTTGAGCACGTACGAGACGGTGACGAGGTCGGCCTCGGGGGTGTCGTGCGCACCGATCCGCCCCCGTTCCCAGCGTACCGAGTCCGCCAACTCGCCCTGGGTGGCAGCCAGTTCGCGGCCGAGGTCGAGGGCGGGCTGTGACCAGTCGACGACCGTCGTGGTCCGCTCCCCCGGCCACACGTCCTGCGCCGCCCACACGGCCGCGCCCGTGCCGCCCCCGATGTCCAGGTGTCCGGCGGGCCGCCAGTCGGCCGCGGTGTCCAGCGCGTCGAGCGCGGAGCGCACCGCCTCGAACGTGGCCGGCATCCGGTACGCCGCGTACGCCACGACGTCGGCCCGCTCGCGCAGGATCGGGGCGTCGGTCGGGGTGGTCCCCCGGTAGTTCGCGATGAGCCGCTCGACGGCCTTCGCCGCCTGCGTGGGCGGGAGGCCGTCGAGGAGCGCGGCGAGGGTGGACCGGAGGGTGTCGGAGGTCGACTGGAGCGGGGCGTTCACCCCGCGATTCTACGGAGCGGTGGCGGTGGTCACCGGCCCGCGTCAGACCACGGCCCGCGCCACCCGGTTCGCCGCCGCCACCCGCGGGCCGTTGGCGGGGCCGCGGCGGCGGGGGTGCACGGTGTTGGCGAGGAGGACCAGGAACGTGTCGGTCGCCGGGTCGATCACCAGGGACGTGCCCGTGAAACCGGTGTGGCCCGCCGCGCCGCGCCCCGCCAGTTCGCCCATGAACCACGACTGGTCGAGACGGAAGCCGAGGCCGGGCGGTGTCAGCATCAGGTCGACGAAGTCGGGGCCGAGGATGCGGGCCGTGCCGTAGGAGCCGCCGGTCAGGAGGGTGCGGCACAGGACGGCCAGGTCGTACGCCGTGGCGAAGAGGCCCGCATGACCGGCCACGCCGCCGAGCGCCCACGCGTTCTCGTCGTGCACCTCGCCGCGCACCATGCCCCGGTCCGCCTTCGCCCAGGGGCGGCGCTGGTCCTCGGTGGCCGCGGCGCCCGGGCACGGCCCGTACGACGTGGCGGTCATGCCGAGGGGGCGGGTGATGCCCTCGCGGATCAGGACGTCGAGGGGGCGGTCCGTGACGCGTTCGAGGACGTGCTGGAGGAGCAGCATGTTCAGGTCGGAGTAGAGGTAGTCGCCCGGTGGTGAGGACGGTGCCTCCGCGCGCAGCAGCGCCAGCCGCGCGGCGGCGTCCGGGGCGTCGTACAGCGGGAGTTCGGGGCGCAGGCCCGAGGTGTGGGTGAGGAGCTGGCGGACGGTGATGGCGCCCCGGGCCGCGGCCTTGAACTCGGGGACGTACGCGCCGACCTTCGCGTCGATGCCGAGTCTGCCGCGCTCGATCTGCTGCACGGCGGCGATCGAGGTGAAGAGCTTGGTGAGCGAGGCCAGGTCGAAGGGGGTGTCCACCGTCATCGGGACGCGGGCCCCGGGCGGCAGCTCGACGCCCGTGTCCGTCGCCTCGTCGTACGACGCGTAGCGCGCCGCCCAGCCGTGCGCCGCCTCCGCCGCGATCACCGGGCCGCGGCCTGCGAGCACGACGACCCCGGCGCACCAGGGCCGCGCACCCTCGGGCAGCCGGCGCACGTCGGAGAGGAGCCCGGCGAGCTGCTCCCCGTCGAGCCCCGCCCGCTCGGGCGTCCCGTGGCGCAGTCTCGGCGCGTTCAGCGCTGCTCACCCGCCGCGCGCTGTTGCCAGGGGCGGCACAGGGTCACGAAGGCGAGCGCCGCGACCAGCCCGCTGACGAGCTGGACGAGCGCCATCGGCACCGCTGTGTGCTCGCCCGCGATGCCGACGAGCGGCGAGGCGATCGCGCCGATCAGGAACGAGGACGTGCCGAGCAGCGCGGAGGCGGAGCCCGCCGCGTGCGGGGTGCGCATGAGGGCGAGGGCGTTGGTGTTGGGCGTGGTCAGGGCCATGCAGGCCATGAGGACGAAGAGGCCTGCTGCGATGGGGGCGAGGCCGAGTTCCTCGGGCGTTCCGAAGACGCCGCTCGCGGCCAGGAGGAGGAAGGCGGCGGCGAGGACGACCAGGGTGAGGCCGATGCCGAGCACCTTGTCGAGGTTGACCCGGCCGACGAGCACCTTGCCGTTGAGCTGGCCGACGGCGATCAGGCCGATCGAGTTGAGTCCGAAGAGGAGGCTGAACGTCTGCGGGGACGCCCCGTAGATCTCCTGGATCACGAACGGGGAGGCCGACACGTAGGCGAAGAGCGCCGCGAACGCGAAGCCGCCGACGAGCGTGTAGCCGAGGAAGACGCGGTCGGCGAGCAGTCCGCGCATCGTGCGCAGCGCCTCCATGGTGCCGCCGCCGTGCCGCCGCTCCGGCGCGAGGGTCTCCGGCAGGAACTTCCACACGACGGCGGTGAGCGCGATGCCGATGCCGGTGAGCACGACGAAGACGCCGCGCCAGTCGGTGAACCGCAGCACCTGGCCGCCGATCAGCGGGGCGACGATCGGGGCGATGCCGGAGATCAGCATCAGGGAGGAGAAGAACCGGGCCATCGCGACGCCGTCGTAGAGGTCGCGGACCACGGCGCGGGCGATCACGATGCCCGCCGAGCCCGCGAGCCCCTGGAGCAGCCGGAAGGCGATGAGCAGGGCGGCGTTCGGCGCGAAGGCGCAGATGGCGGTGGCCACGATGTAGATCAGCAGACTGACGATGAGCGGCCTGCGCCGGCCCCACTTGTCGCTCATCGGGCCGACCACGAGCTGCCCGAGCGCCATGCCGGTCAGGCACGCGGTGAGGGTGAGCTGGGCGGTGGCGGCCGAGGTGTGCAGGACGCCCGTGACCTCCGGCAGGGCCGGGAGGTACATGTCCATGGAGAGCGGCGGTACGGCGGTCAGGCCGCCGAGGATGAAGGTGACGAGGAGGCTCGCGCCGGCCCCGACCACCACCTTGGGAACGGGCGTTGGGGTCGCGTCACGGACCTCACCGGTCGCGTTCTCCCCCGTGGTGCTCCCGGTGGAACATCCGCTGTCCTTCATCCCGCTGCCCCTCGTTTCCCTTCGTCTCTCCCGGCCATCTGTGCGATTCCCTATGCTCTCAGCTCGGCGGTGCGGTCGAGACCAATATCTGGAGTGGGTGGGCACGATGACAGAGCGGGTGCGCTGGGGAATCCTCGCGACGGGCGGGATCGCCGCGTCGTTCACGGCCGATCTGCTGGATCTGCCCGATGCCGAGGTGGTGGCGGTGGCCTCGCGCAAGGAGGCCTCCGCGAAGGCGTTCGCGGAGCGCTTCGGCATCGAGCGGGCGTACGGCGACTGGGCCTCGCTCGCCGCGGACGGGGACGTCGATGTCGTGTACGTCGCGACGCCGCACGCCGCGCACCGGGAGGCGGCCGGGCTCTGCCTGGAGGCGGGGCGCGCGGTGCTGTGCGAGAAGGCGTTCGCGCTGAACGCGCGGGAGGCGGCGGAGCTGGTGACGCTGGCGCGCTCGCGGGGCGTGTTCCTGATGGAGGCCATGTGGATGTACTGCAATCCGCTGGTGCGGCGGATGAAGGCGCTCGTCGACGACGGGGCGATCGGTGAAGTCCGCACGGTGCAGGCCGACTTCGGGCTCGCCGGCCCCTTCCCGCCCGCGCACCGGCTGCGTGATCCGGCGCAGGGCGGCGGCGCGCTGCTCGACCTCGGGGTGTACCCGGTGTCGTTCGCGCAACTGCTGCTCGGGGAGCCCGCCGCCGTGACGGCGTCCGCGCAGCTCTCCGAGGAGGGCGTCGACCTCCAGACCGGGATGCTGCTCTCGTGGGACGACGGCGCCCACGCGCTGCTGCACTGTGCGCTCAACGCCGGTACGGGCGTGACCGCTTCGGTCACCGGCTCGGCCGGGCGGATCGACGTGCCGGGCGGGTTCTTCGCCCCGGAGCGGTTCGTGCTGCACCGGGACGGGCGGGACCCTGAGGAGTTCGTGGCGGCGCCACAGGACGGGCCGCACGATTCGATGCGGCACGAGGCGATCGAGGTGATGCGGCGGATCCGGGCGGGCGACACGGAGTCGCCGCTGGTGCCGCTGGAGGGTTCGCTCGCCGTGATGCGGACGCTCGACACCGTCAGGGAACGGGTCGGCGTCCGCTATCCGGGCGAGTGACAGCGGCGGTTACGCGGGCTTGAGGCCCGGCTCCCCGGCGGCCGTCACGAACGAGGCCGCCGTGGTGAGCGCCGCTCCCGGCGTGGTCACGGCGGGCACCGTCTTGAAGTCGGCCCGCGCCGCCTCCTGCCCCAACTCCACGGTCACGTAGCCGCGTTGACCGTTGTAGTGCTTCATGTGCGGGTTGCGGGCGAGGTACCCGGCCCAGTTGGCGGGCTTGGCGGAGCCGTCCTTGCCGCTGGTGATCGACGTCGTGACGATCTCGGTGCCGACCGTGCGCGAGCCCTGGTCGTCGGCGTCCCGCTTGATGTCCATGGCGTACGAGACGTGGACGTCGCCGGTGAGGACCATCAGGTTCTCGACGCGGGCGGCCTCGGCGCCCTTGAGGATCCGCTCGCGGGAGGCCGGGTAGCCGTCCCACGAGTCCATGGAGAGCGTGGTGTTGCCCGCGGCCGCGTTGTTCCTGCGCGCGAACGTGACCTGCTGCGGCACCACGTTCCACAGCGCCTTCGAGTTCCGCCAGCCGTCGGTCAGCCAGCGCTCCTGCGTGAAGCCGGGCAGCGTCTGCGAGGCGGCCTCGGACTCGGGCGTCGGGGACTTCCAGCCGTCGCCGTTGGCCTGGTCGGTGCGGTACTGGCGGGTGTCGAGGATGTCGAACTGGGCGAGCCTGCCCCAGTGCAGGCGCCGGTAGAGCCGCATGTCGGGTCCTGACGGCACCTGGGGGCGGCGCAGCGGCTGGTTCTCCCAGTACGCGCGGTACGCGGAGGCGCGGCGCAGCAGGAACTCCTCGGGCGGGTTGCCGTTCTCGTCGGTGTCGCCCGCGTAGTTGTTCTCGGTCTCGTGGTCGTCCCAGGTGACGACGAAGGGGTGCGCGGCGTGCGCGGCGCGCAGGTCCTCGTCGCTCTTGTAGAGGGCGTACCGCAGCCGGTAGTCCTCCAGCGTCACGGTCTCCCGGTTGAAGACGTCGGGCAGCACGCGGTCGGTGTAGTTGCGGGCGCCGCCGACGGACGTGACGGCGTACTCGTAGAGGTAGTCGCCGAGATGGAAGACGATGTCGACATCGTCCTGGGCCAGGTGCTTGTACGCGGTGTAGTACCCGTCGTGGTACGCCTGGCAGGACACGGCGGCGAGGGTGAGCGCGGAGGTCTTCGCGCCGGTGGCGGGCGCGGTGCGGGTGCGGCCCGTGGCACTCACCCAACTCCCCACGCGGAAGCGGTAGTAGTACACGCGCCCCGCGCTCAGCTTGTCGACCTCGACGTGCACGGTGTGGTTGTACTCGGGGTGCGCGGTGGCGGTGCCGCGCCGCACGATGCGCCGGAAGCGCTCGTCGTGCGCCAGCTCCCATGCCACATCGACGCGGGCGGCGGGCAGGCCGCCGCCGGTCTCGTACGGGGACGGGGCGAGGCGCGTCCACAGCAGCACGGAGTCGGGCAGCGGGTCGCCGGAGGCGATGCCGAGCGTGAAGGGGTCGCTCTTGATCTTCCGGGCGTCGAGCTCGGCGGCGGCCGCGGTGCCCGCGGCCGGAAGGTTGGTCGCGAAGGCGAGCGCGGCGGCGGCGCCGGTGACGGTGAGGAATCTTCTGCGGCCCAAGTGCTGGGCAGCGACACGGAGTTCGGCTGCGTGCTGCGGTATGTGAGGCATGAAGCGTTATTGCAGTGGCCGGGGACGACCGTGGACTGTCACGTACACAACAGCCACATGGCGGATCGATGATCTCCGTGTGGCCGCGCGACCCGTACGCTGCGGCCCCATGAACGCTTCGCAAACAGGCCGGGCCGACACCGGCACGGACACCGCTTCGCGCACCGCCGTCGTCACCGGCGCGGGCTCCGGCATCGGCCGGTCCGTCGCCCTCGAACTGCTGCGCGCGGGCTGGCGTGTGGCCCTCGCCGGCCGCCGCACCGAGACCCTGGAGGCGACCGCGGCCCTCGCCCCGGACGCCGACTCCCTCGTGGTCCGCGCGGACGTGTCGGACGCCGATGCCGTGGCGGCCCTCTTCGCCACCGTCCGGGACCGCTTCGGCCGCCTCGACCTGCTCTTCAACAACGCGGGCACGTTCGGCCCCGGCGGCGTGGGCATCGAGGACCTCGACTACGACGTGTGGCGGCAGGTCGTCGACGTGAACCTCAACGGGGCGTTCCTGTGCGCGCAGGCCGCGTTCCGGCAGATGAAGGAGCAGGACCCGCAGGGCGGCCGGATCATCAACAACGGCTCCATCTCGGCGCACGCGCCGCGCCCGCGTTCGATCGCGTACACGACGACGAAGCACGCGCTGACCGGACTGACGAAGTCGCTCTCCCTGGACGGCCGCCCCTACCGGATCGCCTGCGGCCAGATCGATATCGGCAACGCGGCGACCGACATGACCGAGGCCATGCAGCGCGGCATCCCGCAGGCGAACGGGGAGCTGGCGGCGGAGCCGGTGATGGACGTCGCGGACGTGGGCCGCACGGTGCGGCACATGGCGGAGCTGCCGCTGGAGGCGAACGTCCAGTTCGCGACGGTTCTTGCGACGAACATGCCGTACATCGGGCGCGGCTGACGTCCCACGGCCCCGTTTGCGGGCTTGATCGACTGGACTAGGGTCACTCGAACGGGCCTGCGCACCGCGTGCGGGCCGGACGAGTGCCGGACGGTGAAGTCATGACTTGCTCACGTTTTCGTACGTCTCGTAAATCCTGCTCCGGGCGGATCGACCTGGGGCTGCTCGCGCTGCGCGTCGGCACCGGCGGGGTGCTCGCCGTGCACGGCGCGCAGAAGCTCCTCGGCTGGTTCGGCGGCGGCGGGGTGTCCGGCACGGCCGCCGGCATGGAGGCCATGGGGTACCACCCGCCCAAGGCGAGCGCCATCGCCGCCGGGCTCGGGGAAGCGGGCGGCGGAGTGCTGCTCGCGCTCGGGCTCGCGACGCCGGTGGGCGGGGCGGCCGCCGCAGGGACCATGGCGGGCGCGGCCGCGGTGCACGCGCCGAACGGGTTTTTCGCGCAGGGCGGCGGCTACGAGTACCCGGCGTTCCTCGGCTTCGCCGCGGCGGGCCTCGCGGTGACCGGGCCGGGCCGCTACTCCCTGGACCACGCGCTCGGCCACGCCCTGAACCGGCACTGGATGGTGCCGGCGGCGCTCGTCGGGGCGGGCGCGGCGGCGGTGGCCGTGGTGGCGACCCGCAACAAGCAGGTGGCCGCGCAGCAGGAGGAGAAGCCGGAGGAATAGCCTCGTCGCCCGTGACGACGAACGATGACGACAACGACCTGTGGGCGACGGTCGACCGGCTGCGCGCCTGGCTCGACGACAACAACGCGCGCCCGCCCCAAGAGGCCCTTCTCCTACGGGTGCTGAAGCTCTCGGAGGAGGTCGGCGAGGTCTCCCAGGCGGTGATCGGCGCGGTCGGCCAGAACCCACGCAAGGGCGTCAGCCACTCTTGGGGGGACGTGGAGTCGGAGCTGTGCGACGTGGTGGTGACGGCCCTGGTCGCCCTCGGCACGCTCACGCCGGACCCGAGGGGTGCGTTGCGCGCGCACGTGGCGGCCGTAGCGGAACGCTCCCTGGGTTAATTCAAGCCCCTGCGGCGATTGAGCAGGCGGCTCCCCGGGCCGACCCCCGGGGCTCTGCCCCGGACCCCGCTGCCTCTCGTCCAAAGGCGGGGCTGGATGGGCCGAAGCGGCTTGAACTACCTAGAGCCGACCCAGCTTCCGCAGGAGCGGCACCACCTGCCCACCGACTGCCGGCGCGAGCCTTACGTCGCCGCGCCCGTCGGTCCACCTCATCGCGGCCAGCTCCGCCGCAGGCGACGGCTCACCGGACAACGTGGCCGCGAAAACCACCATCCGCATCGGCACGCCCTCGAGCGCCGCCACGTCCTCCACCACGGCGAGCCGCTCGACGCCGCCCGGCACGACCCCGAGCTCCTCGTCCAGCTCGCGCGCCAGCGTCTCCTCGGGGCGCTCCCCCGGCTCCGGCTTGCCGCCCGGCAGATAGAAGACGTCCGGCGCCGCCTGCTTGCTGACGACGAGCAGCCGCCCGTCCGCCACGACGGCCGCGGCGACCACGTCCATGACTGTTCCCTGCTGCATCTGCATGCGGCAATTCTCTCCCGGCTACGCTGACACCGTGGACAACGGCATCGTCACGGCGGTCAGCAGCAACGGCACGTACTCGTTCACCAAGCCGAACCGCGAGAGCATCACGCTGCTCGCCGGACTCGGTGTCGACGGAGACGTGCACGCGGGCGTCACCGTCAAGCACCGCTCACGCGTCGCCAAGGACCCGACGCAGCCGAACCTCCGCCAAGTGCACCTGATGCACGAGGAGTTGTTCGAGGAGGTCGCCGGGGCCGGGCACGCGGTGCGGCCCGGTGACCTTCAAGCGGGTCGTGGGCCGGGACCCGGAGACCGGTGAGCTGGTCCGGAAGGCCGGGGTCATGAGTGTCGTACGGGAGGGTGGCGAGGTCAGGCCCGGTGACGCGATCCGGGTGGAGCTGCCGGCCGAGCCGTTCCGGCCGCTCGAAAGGGTCTGAAGGGTCTGAACCCCGCACGGGTAGGGGGCGTCAGGTGAACGGCTACCATCGCCGCCATGACTGACAGGCACCGAAGCACCGAACTCCCGCGCCTGGGTGTGGCCATCGTCACCATGGGCAACCGCCCCAAGGACGTGGACGCCCTCCTGGAATCGGTGGCCAAGCAGGATGCGGTGCCGACCCGCGTCGTCATGATCGGCAACGGGACGCCGCTGCCCGCGTATCCCGGCTACCCGTTCGAGGTCACGACGGTCGAGCTGGACGAGAACCTCGGCTGCCCCGGCGGTCGCAACGTCGCCCTCGCCCGGCTGCGCGAGTTCGGTGACGTGGACGTGGCCGTGGAGCTGGACGACGACGGGCTGCTCGTCGACGCCGACGTGTTCTCGACCATTCAGCGCCTGTACGCGGAGGACCCGAAGCTCGGGATCGTCGGCTTCCGCATCGCCGACGAGCTCGGCGAGACCCAGCGCCGCCACGTGCCGCGCCTGCGCGCCAAGGACCCGATGAAGCGGGGTCTCGTGACCGCGTTCCTCGGTGGCGCGCACGGTTTCTCGATGAAGATGCTCGACGAGACAGGCGACTGGCCCGCCGACTTCTTCTTCACGCACGAGGAGACCGACCTCGCCTGGCGGGCGCTGGATGCGGGCTGGAAGGTGCTGTACGAGCCGTCGCTGCTGCTCCAGCACCCGAAGACGTCCCCGGCCCGGCACGCCGTCTACCACCGGATGACCGCCCGGAACCGGGTGTGGCTGGCCCGCCGCCGCCTCCCCCTCCCGCTGATCCCGCTGTACCTGGCGGTGTGGACGGGCATCACGCTGCTGCGTACGAGGTCGCTCGGCGGCCTGCGCGCCTGGGCCGGCGGCTTCGCGGAAGGGCTGCGCGCCTCCGCCGGGGAGCGCCGTCCGATGCGCTGGCGGACGGTGTGGCGGATGACGCGGCTCGGCCGCCCGCCGCTGATCTGACGGGCGACGGACGGCCGGGCGCGGGCGGTCAGGACCGCGTGCGCCGCTTGCGCGTGGCGTACACCGTGCCCGCACCGGCCGCGGCGATCAGCGCGGCGGCCGCGGCGAGCGGTCCGGCCGGGACGTCGGCGCCGGTCGAGGCGAGCGAACCGCCGGTGGTGGAACCGGTGCCGCCGGTGGTCGAGCCGGTGCCGCCAGTCGTCCCTGAAGTGCCGCCGCTCGTAACGCCGTTGGAGGAACCACTCGCGGGAAGCTCGGCGTTCTCGTCGAGGGAGACGGCCGCGGTGACCGGGGCGAGCGCGGCGCCCGCCTCGTAGAAGCCGCCGAAGGCCTTGGCCCCGCCGGCGGTGAGGGTGGCGGCGGCGCCGTCCACCTCGACGACGTCGTTCTTCGCGGTCAGGGCGCCGGAACCCAGCTTCAGGGTGGCCACGGTCAGACCGTCGTACGTGGAGACCTTCCCGGTCTCCTGGTCCTTGCTGGAGACGTCGGCGACGAGCTTGCCGCTGCTGCCCTCCGCCGTCACGCGCAGCTCGCTGAACTGCAGGTCGAGGGCGTACTCGCCGCCCTCCTCGTGGCCGAGGAAGCGGACCTTGCCCGCGAACTTCGCGTCCAGCGACCTGGCGTCGGCGTCGTAGCTGCCGCTCGCGTCGCCGAACCGGTAGCCCGAGCCGTTCCTGCCCGCGCCGCCGGAGAGTTCGACCTTGCCCTTGGCGATCGGCCCGGTGATGTACGTACGGAAGGACTCCTTGACGCCCCAGTCGAGGTTGCCGTCGACGATCTCGCCGGAGACGGCCGCCGCGGGGGCCTTCGACGTGGACGCGCTCGGCTTGCCGGTCGGGGTGGTCGCGGTCTTCGTGGGCTTCGGCTCCGTGGTGGCCGTGTCGGTCGGGGACGGCGACTTCGTGGGGGACTTGGTCGGTGCGGGCGAGGTCGGGGCGGAGGCCGCGGTGACCGTCAGTGTCGCCGGGTCGAGGGCGGTGCCCTCCTCGTACATCCCGTTGAAGGCCTTCGCGCCGTCGGCGGTCAGCGTCGCCGGGATGTCCTTGAAGGTCATGGCGCCGCCCGCGCCCTGGCCCGGCTTCACGGCGGACAGGTCGAGCGTGGCGAACTCGATGTCGTTCTGGGTGCTGCCGTTGAGGGTGACGTCGGCGTCGATGTGACCGGTCGTGCCGGAGGTCACCACCTTCACGTCGGCGACCTTGATGTCGAAGCCGTGGGCGGTGGAGGCGAACCGGACGGCACCCTTGAACTTCGTGTCCGTGCCGTGCGTCGCCGTGTCGTACGTGCCCGTGCCGCCGCCGAAGGTGAAGGCGCCGTTGCCGGCGGCCTGCGTGGCCCCGTCGGTGGCCTCGATCTTCCCGAGGGCGATGCCGGTGACGTACTTGCGGAAGGACTCCTTGATGCCCCAGTCGAGGGTGCCGTCCTTCAACTCCACGCTCGGCGCGGCCTTTTCGGCGGCGGGGGCGACCCTGTCGGCGGCGAAGGCGGGCAGGCTCAGCGCGCCACTGCCGAGCGCTACGGCGGTCGCGGCGGCGAGGGCTATCGGGTGTCTGGTGATCGGGTTTCCGGCGGTCGGGCTTCCGGTGCGGGACATCTGCTTGTTTCCTCAACTCTTCGAGTGGGGGCGCCCGTTCAGGGGCGCGGGGAACGGCGCGAGCGAAGGACCAGGAATCCGGCGGCGGCGAGCACGAGGGCCACGACGGCGACGATCCCGGAGACCGCGCCGGCGGAGAGCCCCGAACTGTCGGCCACCGAAGCGGACTTGGTCTTCAGGGCGGCGGGGCTGGGCGAGGCGGAGCTGCCGAGGTCCGGCAGCGCGGGCAGTGCGGCGTCGGCGTCGAGCGCGACCGCGAGGGAGACCGGGTCCATCGCGGCACCCTTGCGGTACATGCCGCCGAAGGCCTTCGCCCCGGCGGCGGTGAGCTTCGCCGGAGCCTCGTCGACCCGCACGAGCCCGTCCTTCGCGGTGAGTTCGTCGACGTCGAACGTCACGAGCGCGGCGTCCTTACGGGTGCGCCCCTCGCCGGTGACGTCCGCCCGCAGCGTGCCCTTGCCGTCGGCCACGTCGACGGACACGTCCGCGAACTTCAGGTCGAGCCCGTGTTTCCCGGTGAACCGCACGGACCCGGTGAACTCGGCGTCCAGGGTCCGCTTCTTCCTGTCGTACGACCCTTCGCCCTCGGGGAAGCGGAACAGCGCGCCGCCGTCCCGCGCCCCGTCGGCGAGCTTCCATTCCCCCTGGGCGATGTCGCCGGTGACGTACTCGCGGAAGGTGCGGCGCACACCCCAGTCGACGGCTCCGTCCCGGACGGTGCCGGTGTCGTCCCTCTTCGCCCGCTTGGCATCCTTGGTGGCGGAGGGGGACGGCTCGGCCTTCTTCTTCGGCTCGACGTCGGCGGACAGGCTGACCGGGTCGAGCGCGGTGCCCGCCGTGTAGTAGCCGGCGAAGGACTTGGCGCCCTGCGAAGTGAGCGTGGCGGGAACGTTGTCGAGGGTCACGGCGTCGCCGTCGCCCTTCATGTCGATCCCGCCCAGGGAGAGGGAGGCGAAGGGCACCTGGCGGGACGACGTGACCGTCCCGGTGCCCTTCGCCTTGCTCACGACATCGACGTAGAGCGTCCCGCCGCCGCCCGCGATGCGGACGGACGGGTTGCTGATCGTCATGTCGAGTTCGTGCGAACCGTCGTCCTTCTTGTGCCCGACGAAGTGCACACCGCCGGAGAACGAGGAGCTGAAGGCGCCGGTCGAACCGTCGTAGCCGCCGCTGGCCGAGTGGAAGCGGAACCCGCTCGCGCCGACGGTCGCCGCGCCCCCGGTCAGGGTGTAACTCCCCTTCGCAATGGGGCCTGTGATGTAGCTCTGGAAGGACGACTTCACGCCCCAGTCGAGCCGGCCGCCCTGCACGGTGCGGGTCGCGGCGTGCGCTCCGGGGGCCGGCAACAGGGCGGCGAGCAGACCCGCGAACAGGGCGAGAGCAAAGACGCGTAGGGGTGCGCGTCGGATCATGACGGTTCCTCCGGGACTCCAGCACCAGACGCCACAGGGTCCCGACACAGACCCTGGCGACTTAGGTAAGGCTAACCTAAACTATGATCGCTTCTGCCAACAGCCCCTCCGCTTACGACAGGACGGAACCCGCGTGCCGACGCCAGCCGCTCCCGCCCCGCCCGCCACCCGACGGACCGGCGCGCTGATCTGCGTACTCGTCGCCGTCCTCGCCCTGTTCGCCACGGCCTGCGGCGGCGGCTCCACGAAGACGAACACGGGGACGGACGCGACCGGTTCCGGCGGCGGAGCCAAGGCGGCCGCGACCTCGAACCGCCTCGAACCGCTCACCCCTTCGCCGAAACCGCAGCTCCCGGCCACGGTCACCTCGGCCGACGGCAAGAAGGTCACGGTGCAGCGGGCCGACCGGATCGTTCCGCTGTCGGGCAGCCTCAGCGAGATCGCCTTCACCCTCGGGCTCGGGAAGCGGGTCGTGGCGCGGGACATCACGGCCACGTTCGACCAGGCGAAGAAGCTGCCGGTGGTCACCCGCAACCACGACGTCTCCGCGGAGAACGTGCTCTCGCTGGGGCCGGACCTGGTCCTCGCCGAGACGACCTCGGGCCCCGCCGAGGCGATGCAGCAGATCCGCGACGCGGGCGTCCCGGTGGTCGTGATCGACCCGGCGAAGGGCCTCGACGACGTCGGCACCCGTATCAAGGCGGTCGCGAAAACACTCGGAGTCCCGCCCGCCGGGCGGGAGTTGACGCAGCGGTCGCAGGACCGGATCGCGGCCGTGCAGAAGGACATCCCGGCGCGGCACGGCGACAAGCCGCGCGTCGCCTTCCTCTACCTCCGCGGCTCGGCCTCCGTGTACCTCATCGGCGGCAAGGAGTCGGGCGCGACCTCACTGCTCCAAGCGGCGGGCGCGGTCGACGCGGGCGCGGACTCGGGGCTGGAGAAGGACTTCACCGCGATCACCAGCGAGGCCCTCGCGAAGGCCGCTCCGGACGCGATTCTCGTCATGACCAAGGGACTCGACTCCGTCGGCGGCACGGACGGCCTGGTGAAGATCCCCGGCGTCGCCGAGACCCCGGCGGGCGTCGACCGCAGGGTCGTCTCCGTCGACGACGGCGTGCTGCTCAACTACGGCCCGCGCACGGACCAGGTGCTGCGGTCGATCGTGGACCAGCTGTACGGGAAGGACGGCGCGTGACATGGCGGCGACGGTGACGAAGCCCACGGCTCCCGGAGTGCCACCCGACGGACCGCCACGTCCCCAACCACGCGGTCGCACATGGCTTCTGACGCTCTTTCTGGCCATGGCTCTGGTCGTCCTGGCCCTGGTCTCCGCCGGGATCGGGGCGTACGGCATCGCGCCGGGGGACATCCTCGGGTCCGTGCAGCACCGGCTCGGCCTGGGAGGCGCCGCGCCCGACCGGGTCGGCGAGTCCGTCCTGTGGAACGTACGGCTGCCCCGCGTCGTCCTCGCCCTCCTCGTCGGCGCCTCGCTCGGCTGCGCGGGCGCGCTCATGCAGGGCGTGTTCGGCAACCCGCTCGCCGAGCCCGGCGTCATCGGCATCTCCTCGGGCGCGGCGGTCGGCGCGGTGGCCTGCATCGCGCTCGGCCTGAACTTCTTCGGTACGTGGACCATCACGGCCTGCGCGTTCGCGTCGGGCCTCGCGACGGTCCTGATCGTGTACGTGATGTCCCGCTCGGGCGGCCGCACGGAGGTCGTCACACTCATCCTCACGGGCATCGCAGTGAACGCCTTCGCGGGCGCCCTGATCGGCCTGTTCCTCTCCTACGCCGATGCCGCCGCCGTCAACCAGATCACGTTCTGGCAGCTCGGCTCGCTGGCGCAGGCGACCTGGCCGAAGGTGCTCGCGGTGCTGCCCTGCGCGGCCGTCGGCCTGCTCCTCGCGCCGCTCCACTCCCGCAAGTTGGACCTGCTGTCGCTCGGCGAACGCCCGGCGCGGCACCTGGGCGTGGACGTCGAGAGGCTCCGGGTCACGCTGATCCTCGTCATCGCGCTGCTCACGGCGGCGGCCGTGGCGGTCTCCGGTGTGATCGGCTTCGTCGGCCTGGTCGTCCCGCACCTGCTGCGCATGCTCGCGGGGCCGGGCCACCGCTTCCTGGTCCCGGGCAGCACCCTCGGCGGCGCCGCCGTCCTGGTCGCGGCCGACCTCGCCGCCCGCACGGTGGCGGCCCCCGCCGAACTCCCCATCGGGGTGCTCACCGCGCTGACCGGCAGCCCGTTCTTCTTCTGGCTGCTGCGCCGCACCCGCCGTAAGCAAGGAGGCTGGGCATGAAGGGCCGTCGGAGCACGCTGCCGCGGGGCCCGCGCCACCGCGCGCTGCCCGAGCGGTACGCCGCCGGGGACACGGTCGCCGAGGCCCGCGCCCTGCACGTGAACCTGGGCGGCAGGCCGGTCCTGTCCGGCGTCGACCTGGACGTGCGGGCGGGCGAGGTGCTGGCTCTGGTCGGGCCCAACGGGGCGGGGAAATCAACCCTGTTGGCGGCCCTGGCGGCGGACCTCCCGGCCGCATCCGGTGAGCTGCGCGTCCACGGACGCCCGGCCGCCGCCTGGCCCCCGGCCGAACTGGCGCTGCGCCGCTCCCTGTTGCCCCAGTCGGCGACGCTGTCCTTCCCGTTCCCCGTGGCGGACGTCGTCCGGATGGGCCGGGCGCCGTGGGCGGGCACGGAACGCGAGGACGAGGACGACGCGGCGGTCGCGGCGGCCCTCGCGGCGACGGAGACCGCGGCCTTCACGGCCCGCCCCTTCTCCGCACTGTCGGGCGGCGAGCGCGCCCGGGTCGCCCTGGCCCGGATCCTCGCCCAGTGCGCCCAGCTCCTCCTCCTGGACGAGCCGACGGCCGCGCTCGACCTGCGCCACCAGGAACTGGTCCTGCGGGTGTGCCGGGAACGGGCCGCCGCGGGCGACGCCGTGGTCGTCGTCCTGCACGACCTGAGCCTGGCCGCCTCACACGCCGACCGGGTGGCGGTGCTGCACGAGGGGCGCATCACGGCGCTCGGCCCGCCGACGGAGGTGCTCGAAGGATCGCTGCTCAGCGACGTGTACCAGCACCCGGTCGAGGTGCTGCCGCACCCGCGGACCGGGACACCTCTGGTGGTGCCGGTACGGCCGTGACTGGTTGGGTGTCCCCATGGTCGTCGTCATCACCAGCGTCATAGCGGTCCTCGGCACCCTCATGGGCGCGGGCCTCAGCCACGTACTGCAGAGCCGCACGGCCGCACGCGGCCAGGACTTCACGCGCACGGAACGGCTCCGCCAGGAACGCATCGACGCGTACTGCGCGTTCGGCGGGGCGCTCGCCAACTACCGGCGGGGGCAGCTGGATCGCTGGTTCCCCGAGCACGTCGACCGGCCGGGCGAGACGGCCGATGTCCACGAACTGCGGCGCGAGGCCTTCCGGTTGAGGGCGGTGGCGATGGAGGCGATGTTCCGCGTCGAGCTGCTCACCGAGGCCCCGTCGCTGGCCGCGCTCGCCCAGAAGGCGATGGCGTCCGTCGACCGCATCCCCACGGCCGACGACCGCGAGGAACTCAGGGTCGTACGCGACGAGTCGCGCGGCCTCATCCACCGGTTCATCGCGGCGTCCCGCCCCCACGTGAACCCGGCCACCTAGGCACTGCCGTCAGATCGACTCCAGGCTCCGCCCCGTCGTCCGCGGCCCCAGGATCCGTACGTTCAGGCACAGGATCAGCATCAGCACACCGGACCCGATGAACACCGCGTCCGCGCCCAGGTCCTCGAGCACGTCGATCGCGATGAACGGCAGCACGACCGAGGTGAGCCGGGACAGCGAGTAGGCGATGCCGATGGCGCTGGAGCGCATGCCCGTCGGGAAGATCTCCGTCTGGTAGACGTGGAAGGCGTTCGAGAAGACGTTGCTGCTGACGGTGAGCAGGAAGCCCGCGCCGACGATCAGCCAGGACGCCTCCGCGAACCCGAAGACCAGGCCGAACGCGGCGATCCCGAGCGCCGACAGGATGATGAGCGTACGCCGCTCGATCCGGTCGATCAGCGGCACGGACAGCGCCGAGCCCACCGGGTAGCCGAGGTAGCTGAGGGCCGCGTACGAGAGCGACTCCGTGACGGTGTGCCCCTTGGCCTGGAGGACGACGGGGGCCAGCGACCCGAAGCCGTAGTAGCCGACGGTCTGCAGGATCTGGAAGATCCACCACATGACGGTGCGGCGCGCGTACGGGGCCTTGAACATCTGGCCCAGCGGGACCTTCTGGCCGGCCGGTTCCTGAGCCTCGGCGCGCGGGGCCGGCACAGCAGGGTCAGCCGCCTCCGCGGTGACACCCACCCGCTCCTCGATGTCCCGCACGACCGCGTCCGCCTCGGCCGTCCGCCCCCGCGAGGCCAGCCAGCGTGGCGACTCCGGCAGCCGGGTCCGCAGGAGCTGGATGAACGCGGCGCCGAGCGCGCCCGCGACGAGCAGCCAGCGCCAGCCGTCGATGCCGAACAGCTCGTGCTTGGCGACGAGCCGCGCACCGAGCAGCGCGGCGACGGGCACGCCGACGAAGCCGAGGGTGTAGGCCCAGGCGATGTAGCGCCCGCGCACCTTGCGCGGCAGGAATTCCGCCAAGTACGTGTCGACGAGGACCAGTTCGGCGCCGAGGCCGAGCCCGGCGAGGAAGCGGAGCACGGAGAGCTGGGTGGCGTCCTGCGCGAAGGCGCACGCCAGCGAGAACAGCGAGTACATCCCCAGGTTGACCAGGAACATCTTGCGCCGCCCGAACCGGTCGGCGAGCACGGACAGCACGTTCGCGCCGACGAACATGCCGAGGAACCCGGAGGCGATCAGCCACGACTTCTCGGTGCCGGACAGCTGCCAGGACTCGGCGAGCGCGGCGGCGAGCACGCCACCGAGGAACACCTCGTAGAGGTCGAAGAAGGCACCGATGCCGACGATCGCGGTCAGTCGGCGGTGCCAGGGCCCTACGGGCAGCCGGTCGAGCCTGCCGACCGGGTCCGTGCTGTCGATGTCGTTCGTGTCCGGGGTTGCGGCAGCACCCGTGACGCCCTGCTCACTCATGCTCACAGACGCTAGCTGTAAGCGGCACGTAAATGAAGAGGCAATTCCGCCTCTCCGCACCTTCCTCACCTGCGCATACGCCCCGCATCTCTTTACACAGCCATTACTCGCATACTGGATATAACCCCTATCCACTTGAAAGGCGGACTCATGCCCACGGACGCCGACACGGCCGAACCGGACACAGCCCTGGAAGTGGGCGAGTGGACCACGCTCGACAGCGGCCTCGCCGTGACGATCGACGAGATAGAAACCTTCGCGCCCACCTATCTGGACCGGGACCACGAGGACGGCGACACGTACGTCCGCTTCACGGTCCGCGTGAAGAACATGGCCCCTGGTGTGCGCCGCGCCATGCGTGCGCACCACGCCGAGCACCCGCGCCGCGCGCCGCGCAGGGGCTACTCCAGCGAGGCCGCGCACACGAGGGCGGTCGAGCAGCACACCAAGGAGCACTCCGACGCGCTGCGCCGCGCGAAGGGCGGCGTGCGGATGCGGCTCACCGCCCGCGTCCAGGTGTGGGCGGGCGACACCCGGGCCGTCCGCACGTACGACGCCGACCAGGACATCCTCGCCGGCCTGCACACCGAGCTGCGCCGACGCCGCACCGGCACCACGACCTACGCCTTCCGCGTCCCGGCGGCGGACCTGGACGACCTGCGCATCCGCCTGAGCCCCGCGGTGAACGGTGTGACCCGCGAGTCCGCCGAGTGGACGGCGTCCCTCACGGCCCCGCCGGAGGACCTCCTCGACGACTCCCTGATACGGGAGCCCGTGGAACAGACGCCCACCGAGTCCGCCACGGACGAGGACCACGAGGCGGAGCACGCCCCGAAGAAGCGCAAGCAGCGCCGCCAGGAGAAGCGGGACCACCGCCGTCAGCAGATCCGCTCCACGCACGGCGCGGCGCTCTGACCATGGCCGGAGGTGTGAGCGGCAGACGAGTCGGGCTGTACGCCGGGTTCTGTCACCCGAGGTCCTCGCGGGCCTCGGGGCGACGGCCATCCATCTAGGACCGGCGTTGCCACCGGCCTCCTGCGGTCCACCCGCGAACATCGGGCGGGCAGCCCTCGATCGTCCGCGCAGAACCGTCTCCGAAGAGGCGGTCCCTCTTGACCTTGCTCCAGGTGGGGTTTACCTAGCCGCCTGAGTCACCTCAGGCGCTGGTGGTCTCTTACACCACCGTTTCACCCTTACCGAGGGCCTTGCGGTCCCCGGCGGTCTGTTTTCTGTGGCACTGTCCCGCGGGTCACCCCGGGTGGCCGTTAGCCACCACCTTGCCCTGTGGAGCCCGGACGTTCCTCGGGAGGTTCCGAAGAACCCCACGCGGCCGTCCGCCCGGCTCGTCTGCCGTGCGGCCATCCTACCCGGCGGCGCGGAGGGCCCCGTCCGCTTGACCCTGCCGTAGCGTCAACGTTTCTACTGAGGTCATGCGGATCGGAGAGCTGGCCCGGATCGTCGGTGTCACCACACGCGCCATCAGGCACTATCACCACCTCGGACTGCTGCCCGAACCCGAACGGCTCGGCAATGGGTACCGGGAGTACGGGCTGCGGCACGCCATCGAGCTCGCCCGGATCCGGCGGCTGACCGAGCTGGGGCTCGGGCTGCCCGAGGTGCGGGACGTGCTCGCGGAGGACGCGGGGCGCGACCTCGTCGAGGTGCTGGCCGAGCTGGACGCCGATCTGGCCCGGCAGGAGGCCGCCATCCATGCGCGGCGGGAGCGGTTGCGGGCCCTGTTGTCCGACGCCGAGCGGGGGCGGCTGCCCGCCGATGGGCCGCTGTCCCCCGAACTGAGCGCCTTCTTCGGCGAGTTGGAGGGCGATCTGCTCGACTCGCCGATGGCCGCGAAGGACCGCGAGGTACTCGCCCTCATCGACACGGCGGCGCCGCCCGAGGACCGCGAGCGGCTGATGTCGGTGCTGCTGCCCGCCCTCTCCGGCCCCGACGCCCTCGCGGCCGCCCGGGACGTGTACGCGCGGCTCGACGCGCTCGCCGACGCCCCGGCGGACGGCCCCCGGGTGGCCGAGGCGGCGCGGGCGCTGGCCGCGTGCGTGCCGCCGGACCTGCCGGCCGGCGAGGCCCTCGGGGACGGGAAGGCGCTGCTCGACACCTTCCTCGCCGACTTCTCCCCCGCCCAGGCCGAGGCCGTCCGGAGTGCGCTGCGGATGGCCGCAGAGGGCGGTGCGCCGTGACAGCGCCCCGGACGCCGCTGCTCGTCCTCGCCACGGTCCGCCGGATCGCCGGGCACGAACTGCGGGTGTTCGCCGGCCTCGGGCGGTGGGTGGCGCGGCGGCAGCACGGGGTTCCGGACGGGGCGAGCGCCTTTCCGTACGCGCGTGGCCAGGCCGTGATGATGTACGGCATCACGTTCGTGTGCGTCGTCGAGTCCGTCGGGATGTGGGCGCTGCTGCGCGACTGGCCCACGCTCCACCACGTCGTCCTGGTCCTCGACGTCTACACGGTGCTGATGGTCCTCGGACTGCACGCGGCGTCCGTGACCCGGCCGCACGTGGTCACCGATGACGCGATACGGGTGCGTCGCGCCGTCCACGTGGATCTGCGGATACCGCTGGAGCGGATCGCCTCGGTGCGCCGCGAGAACAAGTACACGCACACGCCGCGCGAGGGCGAGCTGAATCTGGATGTCGGCGCGCAGACCAGTGTCATTATTGAACTCGCCTCCCCGGTACGGCATTTCACGTTTCTCGGGCGGCCGCGGGACATCCATCTGGTGCGGTTGCACGCGGAGGATCCCGACCGGCTCGCGCGCACCCTGGAGCAGCGGCTCACGCCGGCGTGAACAGCACCTTCGCCGAGCCCGGGTCCGCCTGCGTGAGCCGGACCCGCAGCCGCTCCCCCAGCGGCAGCGCGGCCGTGCCGCCCTCGACCCGGGCGACGACGGCCGGCTCGGTCAACTGCACGGTCCCGGCGGCCGGTTCACGGTCCTTCACGTCCACCACCACCGCGTCGAAGAGCTCGCCGACCCGGTGCCGCAGGAGCGCCGCCTCGACGATGTCGACGCACTCGCGCTCCACGGTGTTCGCTCGCCGGGTACCGTCCGCCATCTCCTTCGGGAGCGCGTCCAGAGCCGTCAACACCCATTCGGGAACGCCCCGTTCGGCGCACGCGGCCAGGCACAGCTCCGACGCGTAGCGGTCGACGAGGCGGCGCAGCGGGGCCGTGCAGTGGGTGTAGGGCGCGGCGACGGCGGCGTGCGTGCTGAGTTCGGGTACGTCGCCGCCGCGGAAGGCCGTGTAGCCCGCACCGCGCAGCAGCGTCGTGCACTCCTGGAGGAACGCGGCGTGGTGCGGGACCCGCGGGTCGAGGGAGCGGACGAGGTCGGAGTAGGGGACGTGGTGCGGCCACTCGATGTGCAGCGCGTGCGCGGTGCGGCGCAGCCGGCCCACCGCGCCGTCGGGGGCGGCGGGCAGGGTGCGCAGGATGCCGGTACCGGCCGCGAGCATCAGATCGGCGGCGGCCATGCCGGTGAGCAGGGAGATCTGGGCGTTCCACGAGTCGGCTGGCAGCGGGGCCCGGTAGGCGAGTTCGTACGCGGTGTCGCTCGCGACGATCTCCTGCTCGGGAACGTCGAGCGAGATGCCGCCGCGCTCGACCTCCAGCTGTTCGCGCAGCGACCCGATGTCCTTGAGCAGGGCGACCGGCTCCTCGGCGGTCCCGTCGTCGATGGCCTTCTGTACGCCCGCGTAGTCGAGCTTTGCGCGGCTGCGGACGAGGGCGCGGACGACGTCGGTGGACTCGGCGCGCCCGTCGGCGTCCAGGTCGATGGTCCACAGGACGGCCGGGCAGGTCTGGTCGGGCAGCAGGCTGGCGGCGCCCTCGCTGAGCACGGTGGGGTGCAGCGGGACCTTCTCGTCGGGGAAGTAGAGGGTGGTGACGCGGCGGTGCGCCTCGGCGTCGAGCGCGCCGCCGGGTGCGACGTAGGCGGCGACGTCGGCGATCGCGTACCGCACGCGGTAGCCGCCGGGGCGCCGGGACAGGTGCATGGCCTGGTCGAGATCGGTGGACGTCGGCGGGTCGATGGTGAAGAACGGGATCGCCGTCTCGTCACGGTCCGGCAGCCACGGCGGATCGGCAGCGACACGCTCCGCTTCCGCGACGACCTCGGCCGGGAATTCCTCGGGCACCTCCAGCTTCGTACGCAGTTCGCGCAGCACGGCACCGAGCGGCTCCCGTGCCGCGCCGGTCACTCGCAAGTGGCGGCGGGGCATGCGTCGAGCGTAGAAGCCGGTGGCGGGGTTGGCACGCCGTAGGGCCGTAGGCTGGGGCCTCGATCGACCGTTGTTCCGTACGTGCTTGAGGAGTGCCCCGTGCTTGTGCTGTTGCCGCCGTCGGAGGGTAAGGCCGCTTCCGGACGCGGGGCGCCGCTGAAGCTGGAGGCGCTCTCGCTGCCGGGGCTCACCGAGGCGCGGGCGGCCGTCCTGGACGAGCTGGTGGAGCTGTGCGGCGCCGACGAGGAGAAGGCGCGCGAGGTGCTCGGCCTGAGCGAGGGGCTGCGCGGCGAGATCGCCAAGAACACGGAGCTGCGCACGGCGGGCGCGCGCCCGGCCGGCGAGATCTACACGGGCGTCCTGTACGACGCCCTGGACCTGGCCTCCCTCGACGCGGCAGCCAAGAAGCGGGCGGCGAAGTCGCTCCTCGTGTTCTCCGGGCTGTGGGGCGCGGTCGGCGTCACCGACAGGATCCCCTCCTACCGGTGCTCGATGGGCGTGAAGCTGCCGGGCCTCGGCGCGCTCGGGGCGTACTGGCGCGGGCCGATGGCCGAGGTGATGCCGGAGGCCGCCGGGGACGGGCTCGTCCTGGACCTCCGCTCCTCGGCGTACGCGAGCGCGTGGAAGCCGAAGGCCTCGGACGGCACGGTCGCCAAGCGGACGGCGACGGTGCGCGTGCTGCACGCGCCGACCCGCAAGGTCGTCTCCCACTTCAACAAGGCGACGAAGGGGCGGATCGTCCGGTCGCTGCTGATGGCGGGGGCCGCGCCGGCCGGACCCGCCGAGCTCGTCGACGTACTGCGCGACCTCGGTTACGACGTGGAGGTCGAGGAGCCCGCGAAGGCCGGGCGGCCCTGGAACCTGGACGTGCTGGTGGACGAGATCCACTGAGACCCGGCGGGCGGCCCATTGATTGCGGCAAGACCCAGCAACCCGCTTATTGCAGCATGCGCAACGCCCTTTGCGCATGCTGCTGCGGGCGGGGCAGGATGGCCCCATGACCTCCTCCTCTGACGCCGCCGCCACCTCGGCCGCCTCCGCCTCCGTGCTGGATCTCGCCCCCGTCGTCCCCGTCGTCGTGGTGGAGGACATCGCCGACGCGGTGCCGCTCGCGCGGGCGCTCGTCGCGGGCGGCCTGCCCGCCATCGAGGTGACCCTGCGCACGCCCGCCGCGCTCGACGCGATCAAGGCGATCGCCGCGGAGGTCCCGGACGCCGTCGTGGGCGCGGGCACCGTGATCAACCCCGCGAACGTCGCCGACTCGGTGGCCGCGGGCGCCCGCTTCCTGGTCAGCCCCGGCTGGACGGAGGCGCTGCTCGACGCGATGAAGGGGTCCGGCGTGCCGTTCCTGCCCGGCGTCTCCACGACGTCGGAGGTCGTGGCGCTGCTGGAGCGCGGCGTGCAGGAGATGAAGTTCTTCCCGGCGGAGGCCGCGGGCGGCACCGCGTACCTGAAGTCGCTGGCGGGCCCGCTGCCGCAGGCCCGCTTCTGCCCCACGGGCGGCGTCTCCCCCGCCAACGCGCCCGGCTACCTGGCGCTGAAGAACGTCGGCTGCGTGGGCGGCAGTTGGATGCTCCCGGCCGACGCGATCGCGGCGAAGGACTGGGGCCGGGTGGAGGCCCTGGCCCGCGAGGCGGCGTCGCTGCGCTGAGCGCTTACGACTACGACCCGAGGTGCGCTGTCTCGTTGAGGCAGCGCACGCTCGCGTTCCCGTCCGCGTAGTACGCGACCGTGGTCAGGGACGCCGCCGCGAGCTCCATGCGGAACATCGCCTCGGCGGGCGCGCCGAGCGCGAGCCGCACCAGCGTCTTGATCGGCGTCACATGGCTGACCAGCAGCGCGGTGCGCCCCCGGTACGCGGCGGTCAGCCGGTCCCGCGCCTCGGCGACCCGCTCCGCGACCTCGGCGAAACTCTCGCCGCCACCGGTCGGGGCGGCGTCGGGCGAGGCGAGCCAGGCGTTCAGGTCGTCCGGGTAGCGGGCGCCGGCCTCCTTGAACGTGAGCCCCTCCCACGCCCCGAAGTGCGTCTCGCGCAGCCCCTCGTCGACCTGTACGTCGAGCCCGAGCCGCGCGGCGGCGACCTCGGCGGTCTGGCGGCAGCGGGCGAGCGGTGAGGCCACGACCACGTCGACGTCACCGCGGGCGGCCAGGGCGTCGGCGGCCCGCTCGGCCTGCCGCCGCCCGACCTCCGACAGCTCGGGGTCCCCGCCCCCGCTCCCGGAGAACCGCTTCTCGGGGGTCAGCGCGGTCTCTCCGTGCCGCAGCAGCACGAACGTGGCGGGCGGGCTGAGGTCAGGTTTATTAAGCCCCTGCGGCGATTGAGCAGCGGGGCCCGGGGCAGAGCCCCGCGACCGCAACGCCATCCGCCTACAGCCCCGACTCCGACGTACGCACCAGAATCCGCCGACAGTTCTCACACCGCACCACGGCATCCGCGGCCGCCGCCCGGACCTCGTTCAGCTCCGTGATGTTGAGCTCGAGCCGGCACCCCTCACAGCGCCGCTGGAACAGCTTCGCCGCACCGACGCCGCCCTCCTTCTCGCGGAGCTTGTCGTACAGCTTCAGCAGGTCCGCCGGGATCGACCCGGCGACGACCTCACGCTCCTTGGTGGCGGCGGAGATGTCGGCGTCGAGGACGGCGGCCGCCTCGTCGCGCCGCGCGGTCGCGTCGTCGACCTTGGCCTGCACCGAGGAGAGCCGCTCGGCCAGCTCACCCGCGCGCTCCTGCGCGGACTCACGGCGCTCCATGACCTCGAGGACGACGTCCTCCAGGTCACCCTGGCGCTTGGCGAGCGAGGCGATCTCGCGCTGCAGGTTCTCCAGGTCCTTGGGGGACGTGACCGCGCCGGAGTCGAGGCGCTTCTGGTCGCGGGCGGCACGCTGGCGGACCTGGTCGACGTCCTGCTCGGCCTTGGTCTGCTCGCGGGCGCAGTCGCTCTCCTCGGTCGTCGCGGCGACATGCAGGTCGCGCAGCTGCGTGAGGTCCTTGGTCAGCGACTCGATCTCGGCGTGCTCCGGCAGCGACCGCTTCTTGTGCGCGAGCTGCTGGAGGCGGGTGTCCAGGTCCTGGAGGTCCAGGAGACGGATCTGGTCGGCGGGCGCGGCGTTCAGTTGGGGGCTCCAAAAGTAGATAGAGATTCGGGGTTGGAAGCCGCGTGGGCGGTCCAGGGATCGGTGACCGTGTTCGAGACGTGGACCCGCAGGCCCCATCCCTCGCGGTCGGAGATCTCGTCGAGCTGAGCTGCGGCCAGCTCGCACCAGGGCCACTCGGTGGCCCAGTGCGCCGCGTCGAGCAGCGCGAGAGGCGTGGTTTCGCGGGCCTCGCTCACCGGGTGGTGGCGCAGGTCCGCGGTGAGGAAGGCGTCGACGCCCGCGGCACGCACCTCGTCGAAGAGGCTGTCGCCGGAGCCACCGCTCACGGCGATCGTACGCACGGTCGCGTCGAGGTCCCCCGCGACGCGGATGCCCTGCGCGGTGGCCGGCAGCCGGTCGGCGGCGCGGCCCGCGAGCTCGCGCAGCGTCAGCGGGTGCTCGAGCTCGCAGACCCGGCCGAGGCCGCGGCGGCCCGCGGGGTCGGTGGGGTCCGGGACCAGCGGGCGTACGACGCGGACGTCGAGGGCGCCCGCGAGTGCGTCGGAGACGCCGGGGTCGGCCTTGTCGGCGTTGGTGTGCGCGACGTGCAGCGCGATGTCGTTCTTGATCAGCGTGTGGACGGCGCGGCCCTTGAACGTGGAGGCCGCCACCGTCGTCGTACCGCGCAGGTAGAGCGGGTGGTGCGTGACCAGCAGGTCCGCGCCCAGCTTCACCGCCTCGTCGACGATCTCCTGGACCGGGTCGACGGCGAACAGGACCCGGCCGACCTCGGCGTCCGGGTCGCCGGCGACCGTGCCGACCGCGTCCCATCCCTCGGCGAGGGCCGGGGGCCAGAGGGCTTCGAGCGCGGTGGTTACTTCAGACAGACGGGGCACGCAGACAGGTTACCCGCGCCGCCCGCCCCACCCCCAAGTCCGGCCGGTTCCGGAAGAAGGGAGCAGGAGAGCACACGGGACTCACGGTTCACAGCCAATTCGGGGCATGGCCCACCTTTCGTGTGAAACGGCGGGCGCGAGGTGCCACGGAGGTTCGTGCGAAAACTAGCGTCGGCCCGAACAAGCGGAGGTGACTGATCCATGACGGCCCTGGCCACCGAACCCACGCCGGAGACTCGGGCACGACCGCCGCACACCGGATGTGTGCTCACGATGGACGCGACGTACGCGGCACGCCTCGCGCGGCACGACGCGAGCCCCGACTCATGGTTTCCCGAGCGCTGGACCCTGGACGGACCCGAGCCGTACGCGGTCCCGCTGCCCGGCCCCCAGCCGGAGGAGCCCGGCACCGCCGTGCTGCCCCTGACCGACGGCCGGGTGCTGATCCACCGCGCCGGCGCCGGGCGCCAGATGTTCTCGCTGCTCTACCCGACGGGCCCCGGCACGGGCGAGGTGCCGCTCGGGGCCGTGGAGTGCGAGGAGCTGACCCTGCTGCCGCCCGCGCCCGACGGGCGGTGCGCCTACGCGCTGGCGGCCGGCGAGGAGTCGACCGCGGTGTGGCAGGTGGCGGGCGCCGGCTTCGGGCCCGAGCTGCTCGCCGAGGTGCCGGGGCGCTGCTCGGGCGGCGTCTGGCTGTCCCGCGAGGCCCGGCTGCTCGCGCTCGACCGCGCACCGTCGGAGGCGGACGGCGGCGGCCCGGTGAAGACGGTCGTGGTGGATCTGGACCGGGGCGGCGAGGTCTCCCCGCTCCTCCAGATCGCCGAGGACAGCGAGGACCGGCTGCTCCTCGCCGATCTCGACAGCGGCCTGATCCTGCTCCGTTCGGACGCCCCGACGCCGGGTGAACTCCGCCTCGGCTGGGGCGTGTTGGGCAGTACGCTGCCGATCCGCTTCCCGGAGTCGCTGCGTCTCGCCGACTGCGAGCTGACGCCGTTCGCCATCCAGCCCGGCCAGTCGCTGATGCCGGAGGGCTGCGCGGTGGCGCTGCACGTGGCGAGCGCGGAGGGCGGCTCCCCGTGGCTCGGCCTGTGGCGGCCCGCGGAGGGCCGGATGCACCAGGTGGCGGCGCCGGCCGGATGGCTCGCGGGCAGCGGCTTCTTCGCGCGCGACGGGGAGCTCTCCCTCCCCTGCGTCACCGAGGACGTGCCGTGCGGCCTCGCGCGGATCCCCGCACCCGAACCCGCCGCGCGGCAGCGGGAACCGAAGGAGGAATCCGCACCGCCGGAGCCCGCCGCGACACGCCCCGTCCCACTGGCGCAGGCACCCCTCGGTGGCCGTACCACGGACCGTTAGACTCGCCCGGCTGCAACTGAAGGATCTTGTACGTGTTTACGGGGTGAATGTTCCGATGGCGGAAGGCAACGGCACGGATGTCGAGTTCGACTCGGAGGCCGCGCGCCATGCGCGGGGCGGCTCGGGTCGGCACCGCGGCGAGGTGTCCTCGCCGCCCACGGCGGGCGGCGACCAGGAGTCGAGGCCGCGCGGGCGGCATCGTGGGCCGCGCGCCGATGAGGCGTAACGCTCCACACTCGATGTGAGGAAACGTATCTCTGAGGGGCCCGGCGGAAGCCGGGCCCCTCAGTGGCGTGTCCGGCTTCCGCCGGGCTCAGCCGTGCTTGAGGCCGAGCACCTCGGCGGCCGCGAACGTCTCGTTCGGGGGCCGGTCCTTGTAGTGCGGCGTGAGCACCGCGTCGAGTTCCTCGTACGTGAACGCGTCCTTGGCCGTGTCGAACTTCGCCTGCACCCTGGGCCGGTCGACGACGGCGACCATGCCGCCGTGCACCACGAGCAGTTGGCCGTTGACGTTCCCTGCGGCGGGCGAGGCGAGGTAGCCGACGAGCGGGGCGACGTGTTCGGGCGCGAGCGGGTCGAGCCCGTCCTCCGGCTCGGCGAACCCGGCGAAGACGTCCTCCGTCATACGGGTACGGGCCCTGGGGCAGATGACGTTGGCGGTGACGCCGTACTTGGCGAGGGCGAGCGCGGTGGAGGTGGTGAGCCCCACGATGCCGCCCTTCGCGGCGGCGTAGTTGGGCTGGCCGGCCGAGCCCGCGAGGAACGCCTCGGACGAGGTGTTGATGATGCGCCCGTACACGGGACCGCCGGCCGCCTTCGAGGCCTCGCGCCAGTGGCGGGCCGCGAAGTGGCTGGTGTTGTAGTGCCCCTTGAGGTGGACGTGGATGACCGAGTCCCACTCCTGCTCGGTCATCGAGAAGATCATGCGGTCGCGCAGGATGCCGGCGTTGTTGACGAGGATGTCGAGTTGGCCGTACGTGTCGATCGCCAACTGGACGAGCTCCTGGGCCTGTTGGTGATCGGCCACGTCACCGGTGTGCGCGGTGGCGGTGCCGCCCGCGGCCTCGATCTCGGCGACGACCTGTTCGGCGGGGCCGGCGGCGGCGTCACCGGAGCCGTCCCGGCTGGGCTGGCCGAAGTCGTTGACGACGACGTTGGCGCCGAGGCGGGCGAGTTCGAGGGCCTCGGCACGACCGAGGCCGCGCCCGGCTCCGGTCACGATGGCCGTGCGGCCGTTGAGCGGCGTTGACATACGTTCGGCTTCCTCTCGAATCTTTGAGCCGCGACAGTGCTGGTGGCTACAGCTCGATGCACGTCCGCAGCGCGGAGCCCGTCCGCATCTGGTCGAGCGCCTCGTTGATCTCCGCCAGCGGCACCCGGTGCGTGATCAGCGACTCCAGGTCGATCCGCCCCGCCCGCCACAGCGCGATCGCCCGCTCGTAGGACTGGAGCACATCCCCGCCCCCGTACATCGACGGCAGGATCTTCTTCTCGTCGAAGAACAGCTCGAACATGTTGAGTTGAAGGAAGTCGTCCATGGCGCCGGCGCCGACGACGCAGAGCGTGCCGCCGCGCCGCGTCGTCTCGTACGCCGTGCGGGCGGTGGCGGACTTGCCGACGACCTCGAAGACGTAGTCGAAGCCCTCGCCGCCGGTGATGTTCTGCTTGGCATCGGCCAGCTCGTCGGGCGAAATCGCCTTCGTCGCACCGAACTTGAGGGCCGCCTCGCGCCGCGACCCGACCGGGTCGACGGCGACGATCTCCGCCGCGCCCTTGAGCCGCGCGCCCTGGATCGCGGAGATGCCGACGCCGCCGCAGCCGATGACCGCGACGGACGAACCCGCCGCCACATCAGCGGTGTTGATCGCGGCGCCGAGCCCGGTGGTGACGCCGCAGCCGATGAGCGCCGCGATGTCGAAGGGCACGTCGTCGGGGATCGGCACGGCGCAGGCCGCGTTGACCACGACCTCCTCGGTGAACGTACCGGTCCCGGCGAAGCCGAAGACGTCTCCGCCGGGGCGCTTGAAGTTGGGGGTGCCCGCGTTCATGAATCCGGCGAGACAGAGCTCGGTCTGGCCGCGCTTGCAGGCGGGACAGGTGCCGCAGGCGGGCAGCCAGCACATCAGGACCCGCTGGCCGGGGGCGAGGTTCGTGACGCCGTCACCGACGTCGATGACCTCGCCCGCGCCCTCGTGTCCCGGGATGAACGGGGCCGGCTGCGGCAGCACCCCGTTCATCGCGGAGACGTCGGAGTGGCACAGACCCGTGGCGCGCAGCCGGACCCGCACCTTGCCCGGCCCGAAGCCGACCGTCTCGACGTCGTCGAACACCTCGAGTTTGTCCTGGCCTATCTCCTGCAGTACGGCTGCTCGCATGGCGTGCGGCTCCTTCGTACGTCGTTGTACCGGTGGTCAGTTGTGCTCGACGAGCGTGTCCGCGAGCACCGGGGCGTCCTCGCGTTCCACGGCCGTGGCCGTCACCTGCACCCGGCCCGGCTGCTCCCACATGCGGATGCGCAGCGTCTCGCCCGGGAAGACGATCCCGGCGAAGCGGGTGCTGTAGCGGGTGATGCGGGAGACGTCGCCGCCGAGTGCCGTGTCCGCGACCGCCTTCAGCGTCATTCCGTAACTGCACAGGCCGTGCAGGATCGGCTTGTCGAAGCCGGCCAGCTTGGCGAACTCCGGGTCGGCGTGCAGCGGGTTCCAGTCGCCGGAGAGGCGGTAGAGGAGGGCCTGGTCCTCGCGGATGGTCCGCTCGACGGTGCGGTCGGGGGCGCGCTCGGGGACGTCGAGGCGTGCGGAGGGCCCGCGGTCACCGCCGAATCCGCCCTCCCCCCGTACGAAGATCTGCGAGTCGCTGGTCCACAACGGGCCGTCCGCGTCGGTGACTTCGCTGCGCAGGACGAGCACGGCCGCCTTCGTCTTGTCGTAGACGGCGGCGACCCGCGAGGTGGTCGTGGCCTTTCCCTTGACCGGGATGGGGCGGTGCAGCTCGATGGTCTGGCCGCCGTGCAGCACGTGGGCGAGGTTCACGTCGATACCGGGCGCGGAGAGGCCGCCGACCACGCCCATGCCGGCGCCCGCGACGGTCGCGAAGCTCGGCAGGACGTGCAGCTTCGACTCAAGGGTGTAGCGCAGCTCGTCGGGGTCGGTGGCGGGGATGCCGGCGCCGAGGCCCAGGTGGTAGAGCTGGATGTCCTTGTGGTCCCAGGTGATCTCGGCGGACCTGGGCTCGGCGGCTACGGCCTTCGCGGCGTCGATGGGCATAGAGGCAAACGCTCCTAAGGCTGGTCAAGACCTCGGTGCGACCGTCCGCACCGTCGGCCGCACCGAGGTCGTCACGGGCCGGGTAGAACCTGTTCCAATTCACCCGGCGACCTCATGTATAACCAAGAGCGCATGGCTTGGGAAGAGCCCCGGAAGGCATTTCTGACGGAACGTCAGACAGACGGTTGTGACATTTGTACCGGCAAGGTGCGGACAACCGCATCTGCCGCCGGGCGCTCCGCGCCCCGTAGCTTCAGGGCCATGAAGACGAAGACGACAGACGCGGCACCGGCCCCGGCCGTGTCGCTCACGGGGGCTGTCAGGGCATTCGGGGACGTCCGCGCGGTCGACGGGCTCGACCTGGAGATCACTCCGGGCGAGACCGTGGCGCTGCTCGGCCGCAACGGCGCGGGCAAGTCCACCGCCATCGGGCTGCTGCTCGGCCTGGACGAGCCGGACGAGGGACGCGTGGAGCTGTTCGGCACGGCGCCGACGGCCGCCGTACGGGACGGGCGGGTCGGCGCCATGCTGCAGGAGGGGCGGGGTGTCGCCCGGGTGACCGTCGGCGAGCTGGTCGGCTTCGTGGCCGGGCGGTATCCGAAACCCATGGACGTACGGGAAGCGCTGCGGCTCGCCGGGATCGAGGAGCTGGCGGGGCGGCGCGTGGACAAGCTGTCGGGCGGCCAGACGCAGCGGGTGCGGTTCGCCGTGGCGCTCGCCGGGAACCCCGCGCTGCTCGTGCTCGACGAGCCGACGGCCGCGCTCGACGTCGAGGCCAGACACGCGTTCTGGGCGTCGATGCGGGCGTACGCGAAGCGCGGGCACACGGTGCTGTTCTCCACGCACTACCTGGAGGAGGCCGACGCCAACGCCGACCGGATCGTGGTGATCGACCACGGCCGGGTCGTCGCCGACGGCACCGGGGAGGAACTGCGCAGGGCGGGCGGCGGCAGTACGGTCTCCTTCGACCTGGCCGGGCGCGGCACGGAGGGCCTCGCGCTGCTGCCGGGCGTGACGGCGGTGGAGGTGCGCGGGGACCGGGCCCTGCTGCGCAGTGAGGACTCGGACGCCACGGTGCTGGCGCTGGCCGCGCTGGACGCCGTACGGAACCTGGCAGTGCAGCCCGCGTCCCTCGACGACGCGTTCATGGCACTGACCGCCGCCCGCGCCGACCTGGACGGCCTCGACGACCTGGAGCGTGTGTGATGGGTGACTACCTGCGGCTCGAAATACGGCGCACGCTGCGCGACGGGCGGTTCGTGGTCGGCACGATCGCGATGCCGGTGATGATGTATCTGCTGTTCACCAACATCGGCGACAACGCCGGGAGTTGGAGGACGGCCTCGATGATCGGCATGGCCGCGTACGGGGCGCTCGGCGCGGCCATGAACACCGCGGGAGGCGTCGCGGAGGACCGGGCGGTCGGCTGGCTGCGGCAGCTGCGGGTGACGCCGATGGCGCCGCGCGAGGTCGTCATCGGGCGGGCGCTGACCGGCGCGGTGACCGTGCTGCCCGCGATCGCCGCCGTGCTGCTCTCGGGCGCGCTCGTGAACGGCGTACGGCTCGACGCCTGGAAGTGGCCGGCCATCGCGGTGCTGCTGTGGCTGGGCTCGCTGCCCTTCACGATGCTCGGCCTCGGCAACGGCTACCGGATGACCTCGCAGGCCATGGGCGGCGTCAACATGCTCTGTTACCTGGGGCTCGCGGTCCTCGGCGGACTGTGGTTCCCGGTGACGCTGTTCCCCGACTGGCTCCAGAAGGTCTCCTCCTTCACCCCCACCAACCGGTTCGCGCAGCTCGGCACGGCGGTCGCCGACGGACACGCGCCGACACTCGCGGCCCTCGCGGTGCTGATCGCCTGGCTGCTGGCCTTCGGTTCCTACGCCGTGGTCTCGTACCGCAGGGCCGCCCGCACCATCTGAAGCAAGCAACGGAGAAGGATCGACATGACGTGGTGGCGACGGTTCACCGGGCAGGTGCGGGCGGGGCTCGCGGCGCGCGACGCGTGGAAGGCGAACCGCGACGAGTGGAAGGCCGAGTACAAGCGCACCAAGGCGCAGCGCAAGGCGTGCGGCGAGCAGCACTGGCCCGGTGAGCACCTCGGCGGCCCCCGGATGAGCGGGTTCACGCTGCTGCCGTGGCTGCTGCTCGGGATGGGCGCGTTCTCCAACCTGGTCCAGGGCGACACCCCGAACCCGTGGATCGGCGGCATCGGCCTGCTCGTCTTCAACTCGCTCTACATCGGCGTGGTGTTCCGCTCGTTCGACCCGGCCAGGCGGGACTCCCGCGCGACCCGTGTGGCCCTGCTCGTGATGACGGCGGTGACCTGCACGCTGTCGCTGCTGTACGGCGGGAGCTGGGTGGCGTTCTTCCCGCTGCTCGGCCTCGCGACGGGCGCGGCGGTACGCGGGCGGAACCTCGGGAAGATCGGCATCGCGCTCGCCGTGCTCGGCGGCGCCATCGCCGGCGCGAAGGACCCGAGCACCGGGGCGAGCATCGGCTACGGCACGTTCCTGTCCACGATGGTGACGGCGGCGATCCTGTCGCTCTCCGAGACCGTACGGGAACTGCGCGCGGCCCGCGAGGAGTTGGCGCGCAACGCGGTGGCCGAGGAGCGGCTGCGCTTCTCCCGCGACCTGCACGATCTGCTGGGTCACACCCTGTCGGTGATCGTCGTGAAGTCGGAGGCAGCGCGACGGCTCGCGCCCCGCAGCATCGACGCCGCCCTGGAACAGGTCGGCGACATCGAGGCGGTCGGCCGGCAGGCGCTCACGGAGATCCGCGAGGCCGTCACCGGCTACCGCGAGGGCAGCCTCGCCCTGGAACTGGACCGGGCCCGCTCCGCCCTCTCCGCCGCCTCCATCGAACCCGTCGTACGGCAGTCGGGCCCGCCCCTCTCGGCACGCACGGAGGCCCTGCTGGGCTGGGTGGTGCGGGAGGCCGTGACCAATGCGGTCCGCCACAGCGCGGCCACGACCTGCACGATCGCCGTCCAGGGCACGGACGAGCGGGTCCGGCTGCGGATCACCGACAACGGTGCGGGCCCCGCCCCCACCACCACCCCCGGCTCCGGCCTCAAGGGCCTGACCGAACGCCTCGCCGCGGCGGGCGGCTCCCTGGAAGCGGGCGAGGGGCCCGGCGGTGGCGGCTTCGAGGTACGGGCCGAGCTGCCCACCGGCGACCGGGACACGGTGACCGGCGGCGCGCTGACCGCGCCCGCGTGAGCGCGCCCGGCGGCCCCGCTCCCCGTACCCTCTGCACCGTGACCGAGATGCCGCAGGACCACCGCCCGGCCAAGTGCATCCGCGTGCTGCTCGCGGAGGACCAGGGGATGATGCGGGGCGCGCTCGCGCTGCTGCTCGGGCTCGAGGCCGACCTGGAGGTCGTCGCGCAGGTCGGCACCGGTGACGTCATCGTCGACGCGGCGCTCACCCACCGCCCCGACGTCGCCCTCCTCGACATCGAACTGCCCGGCGGCAACGGCCTCGACGCCGCGGCCGAACTGCGCGACCAGGTGCCGGACTGCCGGGTGCTGATCCTGACCACGTTCGGCCGGCCCGGATATCTGCGCCGCGCCATGGAGGCGGGGGCCGCGGGGTTCCTCGTCAAGGACGGCCCGGTCGAGGAGCTCGCGGAGGCGATCCGCAAGGTGCTGCGCGGCGAGACGGTCGTCGATCCGGCGCTTGCCGCGGCGGCGCTGGGCGCCGGGCCGAATCCGTTGACCGCGCGGGAGGCGGACGCGTTGCGGGCGGCGGCGGACGGGGCGACCGTCTCCGACATCGCCGGGGAGCTTCATCTGTCGGAGTCGACCGTGCGCAATTACCTGTCGGCGGCGATCGGGAAGACGGGGGCGCGGAATCGGACGGAGGCGTTGCGGACGGCGTCCGAGAACGGGTGGCTGTAACGGGGTTACGGCCTCGGGGCTCCGCCCCGGACCCCGCTGCTCAATCGCCGCAGGGGCTTGATTTACCGGAACCGCTCGACGTTGCAGCGGCACTTGATTTGCCCAGCCCACCCAGCAGCAGCACGCCCACCGCCACCACCAATATTGCCGCCCCCGTGGCGAACGCCCCCGCGTAGCCGCGGGTGAGTGCGGCGGGGTCCACCGAACCCGCGGCGCGACTCGTCGCCACGGTCGACAGGATCGCCAGGCCGAGCGAACCGCCCAGCGTCCGCGACGTGTTGACCAGGCCGGAGACGAGGCCCGCGTCGCCCGGCGCGGCGCCGGATGTCGCCAGCGACGCCAGCGGGGTCATCGCGCACCCCGCCCCCGCCATCATCACGATTCCGGGCAGCATGATGGTCGTGACGTACCCACCGTCCGCGCTCATCGTCGACTGCCACAGGAACCCGGCCGCGGTCACGAGCACGCCCGCCGTCGCCACGTTCCGCGCGCCGTAGCGGGGCATGAGGCGCGGCGCGAACTTCGAGCCCAGGACCACCGCGAGGGAGCTCGGCACCAGCGCGAGCCCCGCCTCGATCGGCGTGTAGCCGAGCACGTTCTGCGCGTACAGCGTCATGAAGAACCACATGGCGAACGAGCCCATGCCGCACACGAACATCGCCGCGTTCGCGACCGCCACCGACCGCACCTTGAACAGGCCGAGGGGCATCAGCGGCACCCTCGTACGCGCCTCCACCACCAGGAACGCGACGATCAGCAGCAGCGCGACCCCCAACGGCACCAGCGTCGCCGCATCGCCCCAGCCCTGCTCCTCCGTCTGCACGATGCCGTACGCGAGGACCGCCGTGCCCGCCGTCACGAGCACCGCGCCGGGCAGGTCGAGCCGGCGCTCGCCGCCCGCGCGGGACTCCCGGATCCAGCGGGCCGCCGCCGCGAGGACGACCGCGCCCAGCGGAACGTTGATCAGGAGCACCCAGCGCCAGTCGAGCCCCTCCGTGAGGACACCGCCGACGAGCCCGCCGGCCGCGCCGCCGCCCGCCCCGACGGCGGTCCACGTCGCGATGGCCCGCGCCCGCGCCGCCCCTTCGGGAACGGCCGACGTGAGGATCGTCAACGTAGAGGGAGCCAGAACCGCCGCGCCGAGGCCCTGCACCGCGCGCGCCGCAAGAAGCTGCCAGCCCTCCTGCGCGAGCCCGCCCGCGAGCGACGCGAGCGTGAACAGGCCGAGCCCCACCAGGAACATCCTCTTGCGGCCGAAGAGATCGCCCGCCCGGCCGCCGAGCAGCATGAACCCGGCGAACGCGATCGAGTACGCGTTCACCACCCACTGCAGTCCGCTCGCGCTGAGCCCGAGGTCGGCGCGCATCGACGGCAGCGCCACGTTCACCACGGACACATCGAGGACGACGAGGAACTGCCCGGCGCAGGCAACGGCCACCACCAGCCAGGCGGGCGGAACACCGGCCGCCCGGCCACGGGAACGTATCGCGTCGTCGGAGGCCGCTTCGGAAGCGGCGTCGGGGGGAGTCTGGGCCATGCGTGTCATGGTCTCAGCCGCCCGACACCCCGTACATCCGGATTTCGCCGCAGCCGCCGTGGGCCGCCGGGCATAGGTCTCTGGACCTACGCCCCCATAACGCCTGCTCCGAACCCGTAGGCCTCACCCGCGTCGCAGCATCGTCACCACCGCCGCGCCGCCGAGCCCGATGTTGTGCGCGAGGCCGACCCGCGCGCCCGCCACCTGCCGAGCGCCCGCCTCGCCCCTCAGCTGCCAGGTCAGCTCGGCCGCCTGGGCGATGCCGGTCGCGCCCAGCGGGTGTCCCTTGGAGATGAGGCCGCCGGAGGGGTTCACCACCCACTTCCCGCCGTACGTCGTGGCGCCCGACTCGACGAGCTTGCCGGACTCGCCCTCCGCGCACATGCCGAGCGCCTCGTACGTGAGCAGTTCGTTGACGGAGAAGCAGTCGTGCAGCTCGACGACGTCCACGTCCTCGATGCCGAGCCCGGACGTCTCGTAGACCTGCCGTCCCGCCTCCCGCGACATGGGCTGTCCGACGACGTCGATGCAGGATCCGGACGCGAAGGACTCCTCCGTGTCCGTCGTCATCGACTGGGCCGCGATCTCGACCGCCTTGTCGCCCAACCCCCGTTCCTCCACGAAGCGTTCGGAGACCACGACAGCCGCTGCCGCGCCGTCCGAGGTCGGTGAACACTGGAGCTTCGTCAGCGGCATGTGGATGGTCTTGGCCGCGAGGATCTCGTCGACCGTGTACGCGTCCTGGAACTGGGCGTACGGGTTGTTCACCGAGTGGCGGTGGTTCTTGGCGCCCACCGCCGCCAGCTGTGCCTCGGTCGTGCCGTACCGCTCCATGTGCTCGCGCGCGGCGTCGCCGAAGATCTGGGCGGTGGGCGGGGACATCTCGAAGCCGTGACGGGCCGCCATGATGCCGTAGTGGCGGGCGACGGGTGACGTCTTGAAGTCGCCGCCGTCCGCTCCCCCGCCCAGCGCGCCGCGCTGCATCTTCTCGAAACCGAGCGCGAGCACGCAGTCGCTGATCCCGCCCTCGACGAACTGCCGCGCCATCATCAGCGCGGTCGAGCCCGTCGCACAGTTGTTGTTGACGTTGTAGACGGGGATGCCGGTCAACCCCAGCTCATATGCGGCCCGTTGGCCTGCCGTGGAGGCCTGGAAGCAGTAGCCGACGGGGGCCTGTTGGACGTCCGCGTACGCGACGCCGGCGTCCGCGAGCGCCGCCGTTCCCGCCTCCTTCACCATGTCCCAGTACTGCCAGTCCCGGGACTCGGGCTTCTCGAACTTGGTCATGCCGACGCCGACGATGTACGACTTCATGGCTGCGGGCCCTCCTGCCGTTGCCTGACGCTTTAGCTGACGATGCGTCAGATAGTGGCAGGAGGGGCGGCTCGACGGAAGAGGCTCAGGCCTTCAGCAGCCGGTCGATCTCCGCCTCCCCGTAACCGAGTTCGGCCAGCACCTCCCTGCTGTGCTGCCCCAGCGTCGGCGGCGCGGAGCGCACCGCCGGGCGGGCGCCGCGGAACGTGACGGGGAACGCGACCTGCCGCAACGGCCCCACGTCCGGGTGGTCGACCTTCCGCACCATGTCGAGGGCCGCCGTCTGCGGGCAGTCGTAGACCTCGTCGAGGGTGCGGATGGCCGTGACGGGCACGCCGAGCGGCTTGAGCAGGTCGACCCAGTGGGCCACCGACCCGTCGACGAGGACCGACTCCAGCTTGGCGTTCAGGGCCGTACGGTTCGCCACCCGGTCCCGGTTGCTCGCGAAGCGCTCGTCGTCCGCCCACTCCGGGTGGCCGAGGGCAGTCACGAGGCGCCGGAAGAGCGCGTCGTTGCCGACCGCGATCACGAAGTGCCCGTCGGCGGCCCGGTACGCCTGGTACGGGACGAGGCTGGGGTGCCCCGAGCCGAGGCGCCCCGGCCGCTCGCCCGTCGCGAAGTAGCCCGTGGCCCAGTTGATGTGCAGGGCGAGTTGGGACTCGTAGAGGGAGGTCGTGACGTACTGGCCGCGGCCCGTGCGCTCGCGTTCGACGAGGGCCGCGTTCACGCCGATGAGGCCGAAGAGGGCGGCGCCGAGGTCACCCATCGCGTAACCGGCCTTGACCGGGGGCCCGTCCGGCTCACCGGTCAGCGACATCAGTCCGGCGGACGCCTGCGCCACCATGTCGTAGCCGGGTTCGTCGCGCAGCGGCCCGGTGTCGCCGAAGGCGGAGATGTGCAGGATGACCAGGCGCGGGTAGCGCTCGCTCAGCTCGCGGTAGTCGAAGAGGCGGGCGAGCGAGGAGCCGGGGCGGAAGTTCTCCACCATGACGTCGGCGTCGGCGAGCATCCGGTGCACGGCCTCCTGCCCCGCCTCCGACTTGAGGTCGAGGGCGACCGAGCGCTTGTTGCGGTTGGCCGCCAAGTAGTAGGTGGCGTCGGGTCCGTTGAAGGGCGGGCCCCAGGAGCGGGTGGGGTCGCCGCCCTCGGGGTGCTCGACCTTGATGACGTCGGCGCCGAGGTCGGCGAGGGACATGGTGACGTACGGGCCCGCGAGGATCTTCGAGAGGTCGACGACCTTCATACCGGTCAGCGGCGTGTGCTCAGGCACGGCGGGTCTCCTGGAGGTCGGCGAGCGGGATCTGTCCACCGTCGGCCAGCGCGGCGAAGTGGTCCAGGGCGGTGCGGGGCAGCGCGGCAGGGTCGTCGGCGAGCGCCGTGTACGCGCGGGCGACGAGGAGGGCGCGGCCGTCACCGCTCGTACGGGCCTCGTGGTCGGCCTGGTCGTACAGGAGGGTCTCCATGACGGCGCGGGTGAGCTCGTCGGCGTACCGCCCGACCCTCATCTCCTGCTCGTCCTGCGGGAGTTGGACGATTTCATCTCCCTTCTTGCGCAGCGTCTCCCAGCGGTCGGCGGTGGCGGGGCGGTCGCCGTAGGTGTCGGCGAGGGTGTTGTGGGCGCTCTGGCGGCGCATGCAGCGCAGGACGTCGAGGGCGATGACGTTCGACGAGCCCTCCCAGATGGAGCCGAGGTGGGCGTCGCGGACGAGGCGGGGGTTGACCCAGTCCTCGATGTAGCCGTTGCCGCCGCGGATCTCCATGGCCTCGCCGGTGACGGTGCGGGCGCGCTTGCACAGGGTGTGCTTGGCGAGGGGGGTGAGGACGCGGACGAGCGCGCGGGCCCCCGCGTCCCCCTCGTCGGAGGCGGTGAGGCGGGCCGCGGCTTCCAGCACCAGGTGCAGGGCGGCCTCCGTGTCGAGGATCATCGGCAGCAGCGTGGCCCGCATCAGCGGCTGGTCGAAGAGGGGCTTGCCGAAGACCTCGCGTACGCGGGTGTGGTCGACGGACTCGCGGACGGCGCGGCGCATCAGGGCGGTGGCGCGCATGGCGTTGGAGAGGCGGGAGACGTTGAGCATCTCTGCCATCTGCCGGAATCCGTTGGTGAGTTGACCGACGGGCGTCGCGTACGCCTCGTCCAGTGTCACCTCGCCGCTGGCGATGGAGCGCGACCCCAGCTTGTCCTTGAGCCGGTCGATGCGGATGGCGTTGCGCGTGCCGTCGGGTCGCAGGCGCGGCACGAGGAACATGCCGAGGCCGCGCGTCCCCTCCCCCTGCCCGGGGACGCGGGCGAGGGTGAGGACGACATCGGCGGACGGGTTGGAGGCGAACCACTTCTTGCCGGTGAGGATCCAGTGGTCGCCGCGGTCGGTGGCGAGGGTCTCCGTCAGGCCTACGTCCGTTCCGCCCTGCTTCTCCGTCATGAACATCGCGCCGGTGGCCCGGAGTTCGGGGTCGGTGGAGGAGAGCGCGGCGATCTCGTCGGCGTACCTCTCGGGGTCGAAGAGGCGCAGGATGCGGGCGGCGGAGTCCGTCATGGACAGCGGGCAGGCCATGCCGAACTCGGACTGTACGTAGAGGTAGGACAGGGCGTACTTGACGGTGTGCGGGACCTTGGTGGGCCAGCCGAGGACGCCGGGCCTGTGGGACATCGCGGCGAGGCCGAAGCGTTCGTAGGCGATGGCCGCGGCCTTGTCGTGGGCGGGGTGGAAGTCGACCTCGTCGATCCGGGTGCCGTCGGGGGCGTACTGGACGAGCCGCGGCGGGTTGGCGTCGGCGAGGGCGGCCTGGCGGTCGAGCTCGCCGGCGGCAAGTTCACCGAGTTCGACGAGGAGCGGTTCGACCCGATCACGATCCGCGGCGGACAGCACGCGGTCGAGGGCGGGACGCAGGACGGGGTCACGGTCGGCGTAGTTCATGGAACCTCCAGGTCCAAGTCAGGCTCATGCGGCGATTGAGCAGCGGGGGTCGGGGCCAATCAAGCCCCTCCGGCGATTGAGGAGCGGGGCACGGGGCGGAGCCCCGATCTTTCAAGCCCCGCCGGCGCTTGAGGCGCGGGGTCCGGGGCGGAGCCCCGGGGCGTGGTCGGCGGAGGGCGCGCCCTCGCCCGTCCGGGCCAGCAGCGGCAGCACACCCGCCAAAGTGATCCCCGTGTAGCCGAGGCCGAGCGCCACGACCGGCCAGATCGAATCGAACGACGTGAGGAGGTACTGGGAGACGATCGGCGCCGTACCGGCGAAGAGCGTCGTACACAGCTGGTACGACAACGACATCCCGGTGTACCGGACCTCGACCGGGAAGACCCGCGCAAGGATCCCCGCAAGCGCCGCGTAGTACATCGCATGCGGGAACGTCGCGAGCCCCATCCCCAGCACCGCAAGCCAGAAGTTCCCCGTCCCCACCAGCACGAACATCACCGGCAGCACCACGAATTCAGGCAGCAGCATCCACAACACGGCCTTGCGCACAGGCCACTTGCTCGCCAGCACCGCACCGAAGGGCTGCACGATCACCTGCACCACGAGCGCGAGCGCGATGACGGTGAGGAACGTCGACCGGTCGAAGTCCAGGTCGGACGTGGCCCACGACAACGCGAACGTCGTCTTCACGTAGGTGATGGCGACACCGGCGGTCCCCGCGAGCACGCCCAGGAATACCAGCAGCGGATAGCGGCTCAGCACGGTCTTGATGGGCAGCTTGACCGGCTTGTTGCGGGCGAGCGCGGCCCGCATCTCGGGCGTCTCGGCAAGCTTCAGCCGAATGAACAGCCCGACAGCGACAAGCACCGCCGAGAACAGGAACGGCACCCGCCACCCCCACGACTCGAAGGCCGAGTCCGGGAGTTGGGCGATGCCGAGGAAGGCGAGCGTGGCGAGCAGATTACCGACCGGCGAGCCCTGCTGGGCGAACGCCCCGTACAGCAACTTCCGCTTGGGCGGCGCGTATTCGGTGGCGATGAGCACGGCGCCGCCCCACTCGCCGCCCATCGCGACGCCCTGGATCATCCGCAGCAGCACGAGCAGGATCGGCGCGGCGGCGCCTATCCGGTCGTATCCGGGCAGCAGCCCGACGCAGAAGGTGGCGCCGCCCATCATGGTGAGCGTGGTGATCAGGGCCTTCTTGCGGCCGTACTTGTCACCGAAGTGCCCGAAGATCAGGCCGCCGAGGGGGCGGGCGAGGAAGCCGACCCAGAACGTGGCGAAGGCGGCGAGCGTGCCGACGGCGGGCGAGGCGTCGGCGAAGAAGATCTTGCCGAGGACCAGCGCGGAGGCCGATCCGTAGATGTAGAAGTCGAACCACTCGATGGTGGTGCCGACGAACGCGGTGACCCCGGCACGGCGGGCGTCCTTGGCGAGAGCCGGGTCGGGGGCGGGCGCCGCAGGCTCGGCGGCGGGGACCTCGTTCGGGGCGGGGGCGTCGTGCTGCATGCGAGCGTCCTCTCGGTGCGGCGGGTCCCGCCCGTCCGGCGCGGACACCGCGGCCCGTGCACGCTCCGTCGCGAGACGTGGATCACTCTGCCCCCACGCATTAGGCGCTGTCCAAGACCAATTCCGGGTCCGATTGAGCTGCGATCGCGCGCAATCAGCTACCGGGCTCCGAGGCCGCCGGGGCGTCCTCCGGTGTCGGCAGCACCTCCTGCGCCACCCGCAGCACCGCCTGCAACGCCGCCGACGGGTTGCCGCTGCGCCAGCCGAGCGCGATCGGCAGGACCGGCACCTCGTCCCCGGCCAGCGGCCGGAACACCACATGTTCCAGGTGGATGTTGCGGGCCGACTCGACGACGACCGCGACGCCGACGCCCGCGCCGACCAGCGCCAGCATGTTGTACGAGTCCGGGGCCTCCTGCGCGATCCGGGGCGCGAACCCGGCGTCGTGGCACGCCTGCACCATGGCGTCCCGCACCGCCGACTCGCGGGAGAGCGGGAAGGTGACGATCGGCTCGTCGGCGAGCGCGCGCACGGGGACCTCGGCGCGGTCCGCGAGCGGGTGACTGTCGGGCAGGGCGAGGACGAGGCGCTCCATGCGGACGACGCGGGCGGTGATGCCGCGCCGCACCGGAAGCGCCACGAACCCGATGTCGAGCGTGCCGTCGGTGACCCGGCGCAGCGCCTCGCCGCTGTAGGTCTGCCCCTCCAACACGAGCTCGATCCCGGGCAGTTGAGACGTCACGGCCCGAGTGAGCAACGGCAACGCCGCATAACTACTGGCCCCGGCGAACCCCACCGAAACCCGCCCCACCTCCCCCAGATGCGCGGCCCGCACCGTCCTGCGCACGGCGGAGGCATCCGCGAGCAGCCTCCGAGCCGGCTCCACGAGCGCCTGGCCGGCGGGGGTGAGGCGGACGGTACGGGTGGTCCGGTCGAAGAGCTTCACGCCCAGGTCGCGCTCCAGCAGCTTGATCTGCTGGCTGAGCGGCGACTGGGCGATGTGCAGCCGCTCGGCGGCCCGCCCGAAGTGCAGCTCCTCCGCGACCGCCACGAACCCGGTGAGGTGTTTCAGTTCCACGGGGGTGACCTTACGGGTGCGGCTGCCGGGGGCAGGTGGTCCCCGTGCGCGCTCACACGTGGCTGGGCGCGCAGTTCCCCGCGCCCCTTCTGGCCCACCTTCCGCCTCGGCCAGCGGGCCCGGGGCGGTGCCCCGCATTTTCAGCCCCTGCGGCGATTGAGCAGCGGGGTGCAGGGGCGGAGCCCCGCCGGTTCCGCTAATCCCTCGGCAACCCCAGGATCCGCTCCGCCACCACGTTCAACTGCACCTGCGTCGTGCCCCCGGCAATGGTCAGGCACCGCGACAGCAGGAACCCGTGGAGAGCCCGCTCGCCCGGTCCCTCGCGGAGCGCACCCGCCGGGCCGAGGAGTTCGAGGGCCAGTTCCGCGACCTTCTGCTGGTGCGGCGTCTGCACCAGTTTCCGTACCGAGGCGCCGGCGCCGGGCTCCTCCCCCGCCACCTGGAGCATGGTCGTACGCAGTCCGATGCAGCCGAGCGCATGCGCCTCCGCCGCGAGGGCGCCGATGCGGGCCCGGTACGCCCCGTCGAGGTCGCCCGAGCGCCCGAGCAGCGCCTCCAGACCCGTGTCGAACGTCAACTGGTCGGCCATGTGCACCCGTTCGTTGCCGAGCGTGTGCCGGGCGACCCGCCAGCCGTCGTCGACCTCGCCGACCACCGCGTCGGCGGGCAGCACCACGTCGTCGAAGTAGACCTCGTTGAAGAGGGAGTCGCCGGTGATCTCGCGCAGCGGCCGGATGTCGATGCCCTCGGTGTTCTTCATGTCGAGGACGAAGTAGGTGAGGCCCTTGTGCTTGGGCGCGTCCGGATTGGTGCGGGCGAGCAGGATGCCGTGGTCCGCCCACTGCGCGGCGCTCGTCCACACCTTCTGCCCGTTGATCCGCCACCGCCCGTCGGGCATCCGCTCCGCCTTCGTACGCAGCGAGGCGAGGTCGGAGCCCGCGCCCGGCTCCGAGAACAGCTGGCACCACAGCGTCTCGCCGCGCAGGGTCGCCGGGAGGTGACGGTCGCGCTGCTCCTGGGTGCCGTACGAGATGAGGGAGGGCACGACCCACGTGGCGATGCCGAGGTCGCTGAGCTTCACCCCGGCCGCCTTCAACTCCTGCTGCACGGCGAGCTGTTGGACCGGCCCCGCGCCGAGTCCGTAAGGCGGCGGCAGGTGCGGCGCCGCGTACCCGGTGGGCGCGAGGGCCCGCCGCGCGGCCTTCGGGTCGAGCCCCCGCGCCCCCTCGATGACGCCCCGGGCCGCCTCCCGGTACCCGTCCGCCTCGGCGGGCAGCGCGAACCGCAGCTCACGGCGGACACCCGACTCCGCGAGCCGCACGGCGCGCAGCCGATGCGTGTCCCCCGCGCCGAGCAGCTGGCGGGCGACGACGGCTCTGCGCAGATAGAGGTGCGCGTCGTGCTCCCAGGTGAAGCCGATACCGCCGAGGACCTGGATGCAGTCCTTGGCGCAGGAGTACGCGGCGTCGAGCGCGGTCCCGGCGGCGAGCGCGGCGGCGAGCCCACGCACGTCCTCCCCGCAGTCCTCGTCCAACGCCCGCGCCGCGTCCCAGACCAGCGCCCCCGCCTGCTCCACCCGCACCAACATGTCCGCGCACAGGTGCTTCACGCCCTGGAACTGCCCGATCGGCCGCCCGAACTGCTCGCGCACCTTGGCGTGTTCGGCCGCGGCGTGCAGCGCCCAGACAGCGGTGCCACAGGCATCGGCGGCCAGCAGCACACCCGCCAGGTCGCGCACCAGCGTGCCGTCCACAGCGAGGACCCGGTCGGCGGGCACGACGGCGCCGGTCGCCGTCACCTCGGCGGTGGGCCGGGTGGGGTCGCCGCTCTCGTGCGCGCGCACGGTGAGGCCGGGGGTCTCGGCGTCGGCGGCGAACCACACCACGCCGTCGGCGCTCTCCGCCGCGAGGATCAGCAGGTCGGCGTCGGCGCCGGTGAGGACGGGTGGCGCGGCGCCGTCGAGCACGAGCCCGTCGGGTCCCGCGACGGCGCTGAGCCCGCCGGGCCCGAACGCGACCGCGCCGATCCGCTCCCCTTCGGCGAGAGCACGGGTGAGCGCGCGGGTGAGCTCGCGGGTGGGCCCGCGCCGCCCCGACCTGCGCAGCACTTCCGCAGCCAGCACACTGCCGACGAACGGCCCGGGCAGCGCCGCGCGCCCCGCCTCCTCCACGACCACCGCGAGATCGAGCAGGGTCCCGCCCCCGCCGCCGTACGACTCGGGGAGGTGCACCCCGAGGAGGCCCTGCCCGGCGAGACCGTCCCAGTAGGAGGGGCGGTGACCCGGGGCGGCCGGGGCGTCGAGCAGCTTGCGCACCTCGTCGGGCGGTACGGCGCGCGCGATCCAACCGCGCGCGGCGTCCGCGAGTTCCCGCTGTTCCTGCGTGATGGCGATGCCCATGCGGCGCACGGTAGAACACGTTCCAGTAGACCGGAAGACCAAATCTGACACCGAGTCAGAAACAAGCGTTCACCGAACGGCGACGTAATGAAGAGGTAAAGGATTCCGCTCGTACGACGACCGTCGGAATAGTCGCCCCAGCAGACCGGTTCGACATACACACAACCTGCCCGCACCACGACCGCACACCGATCGCACAACGCGCGCCCCGAACCTGGCGGCGCGCGTTCGCCGTCCTCAGTGACACGTCCCAGTATGTGGACCGAGACCGCCTTCCGGAGGCCTTCCTTCATGTCCCAGCCGACGACTCAAGCCCGCCCGTCAGGCGGCGTCGTCCCCGTCCTCGCCTTCGCCGGCATCACCGTGGCGGTCATGCAGACGCTGCTCGTGCCGGTGATCAAGGACCTGCCCGAGCTGCTGAGCACCGCCCCCTCCAACGCGACCTGGGTCATGACCTCGACCCTCCTCGCGGGCGCCGTCGCGACCCCCATCATGGGCCGCCTCGGCGATCTGGCCGGCAAGCGCCGGATGCTGCTCACCAGCCTCGCCATCATGGTGTTCGGCTCACTGGTCTGTGGCTTCACGGACAACCTGCTCGTCATGATCGTGGGCCGCGCGCTGCAGGGCTTCGCCATGGGCGCCATCCCGCTCGGCATCGGCCTGATGCGCGACATGCTGCCGCGCGAGAAGCTCGGCTCGGCGATGGCCCTGATGTCCTCCTCCATCGGCGTCGGCGGCGGGCTCGCCCTCCCGGTGGCCGCGCTCGTCGCCCAGCACGCCGACTGGCACGCGCTGTTCTTCGGCGCGGCGGGCCTCGGCGTCGTGGCCATGGCACTCACCCTCTTCTTCGTCCCGGAGAGCCCGCTGCGCGCCCAGGGGACGTTCGACGTCGCGGGGGCCATCGGCCTCACCGTCGGCCTCATCCTCTTCCTGCTACCCATCACCAAGGGCAGTGACTGGGGCTGGAGTTCGGGCACGACGCTCGGCCTGTTCGGCGCGGCGCTCGTCGTCCTCCTCGCCTGGGGCGCGATGGAGCTGCGCCTGAAGGCCCCGCTGGTCGACCTGCGCACGACGGCCCGCCGCGAGGTCCTGCTCACGAACCTCGCCTCAATCATGGTCGGCGTCGCCTTCTACGCGATCTCGCTCGTCCTGCCGCAGCTGCTCCAGCTCCCGAAGGAGACGGGCTACGGCCTCGGCCAGTCGATGGTCGTCGCGGGCCTGTGCGTGGCGCCGCTCGGCCTGACGATGATGCTGACGGCGCCGGTCTACGCCCGGCTCTCCGCCAAGTTCGGCCCGAAGGTCACCCTGCTCCTCGGCCTGCTGATCATCGCGATCGGCTACGGCGCGGGCCTCGGCCTGATGAGCGCCGCCTGGCAGACCATCATCATCTCGGTCCTGGTCGGCGCGGGCATCGGCCTCGCCTACTCCTCGCTCCCGGCCCTGATCATCGGCGCGGTGGACGCGTCCGAGACGGGCGCGGCCAACGGCCTCAACACCCTGATGCGCTCCATCGGTACGTCGGTGTCCTCCGCGGTCATCGGCATGGTGCTGGCCAACACGGCGAACAACGTCGGCGGCGTCGCCGTCCCGACGATGCACGGCTTCCGCGTCTCCTTCCTCATCGCCACGGGCGCGGTCGCGGTCGGCGTACTGCTCGCCTTCGGCCTGCCGGGCCGCCGCAAGCCGACGGTCCAGCTGCGCGCCAGCAGCGAGGAGGACGCGATCCTGGAGCGCGTGGAGGAGGCCCTCGCCGCCCAGTTCCACGGCCGCGTCCTCGACCCGGAGGGCCTGCCGGTGCCCCGTGCCAAGGTCACCCTGATCGACCGCCGCGGCCGCCAGGCGGGCTCGGCCCTCACGGACACGGACGGCGAGTTCGCCCTCGACGTCCCGACGGGCGGCTCCTACGTCCTCGCCACCACGGCCTCCGGCCACGCCCCGCGCGCCTCGGCCGTCACCCACCACGGCGAGAACCGCCCGGTGCGGGTGGAACTGGCACTGGAGTCGCTCGCCGAGACGGTCCGGTAGGCGGCAGTCGGTAGTCGGGTCTGCGGGAGGCCCTGTACGCAGGAGGCGCGGCACGCTTGAGCGTGCCGCGCCTCCTGCGTTTCTTGTCCCCGGAATCTCGTAGGGCCGTCAGCTCCCCACGTCGAACTTCGCCTCCGCACCCAGCAGTTCGGACACGTCCGACCCCGCCGCCAGCTCCTCCGGAGCGGCCCCCCGCCGGAACAGCCGCGCCGCATACGCGCCCTCCACGGACGCACGCGCACCCGCGACCCGCAGCCACGAGCCCTCCCGCAGCCCGAGCACCGGCACGTCGTTCTCCTCGAGGAACTCCGTGAGGCGCTGCTCGCGGGTCTCGCCCTTGTGGGTGGAGGACGGGTCCGGGTCCAGGTAGTGCGGGTTGATCTGGAACGGGACCAGGCCCAGCGTCTCGAAGGACGGGGGCTGCACGATGGGCATGTCGTTGGTCGTACGGAGGGTGGGCGCGGCCATGTTGGTGCCGGCGCTCGCGCCCATGTACGGCAGGCCCGCGCGGACCGCCTTCGTCACCGCGTCCCGCAGCCCGGTGCGGTACAGCGCGCTCAGCAGCCGGAACGAGTTGCCACCGCCGATGAACACCGCGTCCGCCGCCGCCAGTTGGGCCAGCGGGTCGCCGCCCTCGTGGACGCCGTGCACCTCGATCCCCGCACCCTCCAGCGCGCCGCGCACCTTCGCCGTGTACGCGTCGTGGTCCGCGAGCGCGTACGGCACGAACGCGAGGCGGGCGTTCGGCGGCAGGAAGCCGGTCACGGTGTCGAGGGCGTGCTCCAGGTACCCCTGGCCGTGCTGGGTGGAGTTGGAGAGCAGCAGAAGGTTCACGACGGGGTCGCTCCGATCAACGTAATCAACAAGCTGTGCATGACGTAATCAACAGGCTGTGCACAAAGGTCAGTTGGCGGCGGCACGGCCGCGGCGCGTGCGCTGGGGCGGATGCGTGAGCCTGCGCTCAAGGAGGTGCGCCGCCTTGCGCAGCGCGTCGAGGCGGTCCTCCGGTCCGTCCGGGAAGCTCTCCTTCGCGCCTCCGAGGCTGAGGCTCCCGTACGGCTCGCGGCCGAGGAAGACGGGCACGGCGACCGTGCCGATCCCGGCGTCGTACTCGCCGACCGTCCACGCGTAGCCCTGGGCGCGGACCTGGAGGAACTCCCGCTCCAGCTCGTCCGCGTCGGTCACCGTGCGCTCGGTGAAGCGGGCCATGGGGCGGCCGCGGAACAGCCGGTGGCGCTGGTCGTCGGGCAGGAACGCGTAGTACGACTTGCTCGTCGCGCCCGCGTGCGCCGGGTACAGCTCGCCGACCAGCGGGTAGTAGCGCAGCGGCCCCGACTCCCCCTCGACCGCCGCGACGCAGCGCATGTGGAAGCTGTCGGGCAGGCAGAACAGGACCGTGTCGCCGGTCGCCGCCCGCAGCTCCTCCAACACCGGCCCCGCCAGCAGCTCCAGCGAGCCCGAGCGCTCCCACAGCCGGCCGAGCCGCAGCACCGCGGGCCCGATCCGGTAGCGCCGCGTCACCGGGTCCGAGACCAGGAAGCCGCGCCCCGCCAGCGTGGAGAGCAGCCGCTGCGCGACCGAGGTGTCCCAGCCGAACTCGGCGGCGACCTCCGTCACGCCCCAGTCGGGCCGCGTCCGCTCGAACGCGAGCAGCACGAGGAGGGCCCGGTCGACGGTCTGAAGCGCGCCGGCCGGGGTCTTCCGGTCGAGCGGGATCTCCGGCACGCCATCTCACCATCCAGACCTGCATTGCAAATAACGGGAAATACTTGCGGACAACGCTATCCGATCCGGAATCTGCTGTCAGTACCGGTGGAAACCGCGACCGGACGCAGCGCGGTGAGCGCGCCGCAGTGAGCAGTGAGAGGGACCCCGCATGTTGAAGTACGTCCTCGATGTCGTCGATCTGCTGGACGACCCCGACGCCGACGGCAAGCGCGCCGTCGCGTATCTCGACTCGGTCGCGGGCCCGGAGGGCTCGGGCGCCGAGATCACCACCGTCGAAGGCGAGCGCGGCTCCACCGACTTCGTCCTCGTCCGCATCCCGGGCGCCAAGGGCCGCGCCGGCGGCGGCGACGCCCGCACCCTCGGCGTCGTCGGCCGCCTCGGCGGGGTCGGCGCCCGGCCCGAGATGACCGGCCTGGTCTCCGACGCGGACGGCGCCGCCGCCGCGCTCGCCACCGCAGCGAAGCTCCTCGACATGCGCCGCCGCGGCGACGTACTCGACGGGGACGTGGTGATCGCCACGCACATCTGCCCGGACGCGCCGACCGCCCCGCACGACCCGGTCCCGTTCATGGACTCGCCCGTCGACATCGCCACGATGAACCGCCACGAGGTGACCGCCGACATGGAGGCCGTGCTCTCCATCGACACCACCAAGGGCAACCGCGTCATCAACCACAAGGGCCTCGCCCTGTCCCCCACAGTCAAGGAGGGGTGGGTGCTGCGCGTGAGCGAGGAGCTGGGCGAACTGCTGGCCGTCGTCACCGGTGAGCCGTTGGTCACTTATCCGGTGACAACGCAGGACATAACGCCATACGGTAACGGCGTCCACCACATCAACTCGATCCTCCAGCCGGCCACCGCGACCCCCGCCCCGGTCGTCGGCCTCGCGGTCACCTCGGCCGCCGCGGTCCCCGGCTGCCAGACCGGTGCCAGCCACGAGACCGACATCGCGGCCGCGGCCCGGTTCGCCGTCGAGGCCGCGAAGGCGTACGGCGGCGGGCGCCTCGACTTCCACGACGCCGAGGAGTTCGACGCCCTCGTGAGCCGCTACGGCCCGCTCACCCACCTCCAGACCCTCGGCAACGCAAACGCACCTACGGAGTCGTGACGCCATGGCCACCACCAAGAAGAGCGTGGGCAGCGACGACTACGCGCTGTCCAGAGTCCCTAAGGACAAGCGGCTCGGTTTCTGGACGATGCTGCTCCAGTGGCTCGCCCAGTCCGGCTCCATCTCGCAGTTCACCCTGGGCGCCACGATCGGCGTCGGCATGACCTTCGGGGACGCCTTCCTCGCCTTCACGCTCGGCGCGGTCATCCTCGAAGTCGTCATCTTCCTGATCGGCATGGCGGGCATGCGCGAGGGCCTCGCGACGCCGCTCCTGACCCGCTGGGTCGGCTTCGGCCGCAACGGTTCGGCGCTGGTCAGTTTCATCATCGCGGTCAGCCTCGTCGGCTGGTTCGGCGTCCAGAACACGATCTTCGGCGACAGTGTCTCGTCACTGGTCGGCGGCCCGTCGTGGCTGTGGTGCATCGTCGCGGGCCTCGCCATCACGGTCCTGGTGATCTTCGGCTTCCGCTACATGGCGGTCATGGCGAAGATCGTGACCCCGCTCTTCTTCGCGATGGTCGCCTGGTCGGTGATCGACGCCCTCAGCGCGCACTCGGTCGGCGACCTCATCAGCTCCCCGCCGCCCGGCCAGGCCATCCCGCTCTCGGTCGCCGCGACCGCCATCGCGGGCGGCTACATGACCGGCGCGATCGTCTCCCCGGAGATGACCCGCTACAACAAGAAGGGCGCGCACGTCTTTCTCCAGTCGGCGTCCTCGATGATCCTCTCCGAGTACATCGTCGGCCTGACCGGCGTCCTCCTCGGCCACATGGTCAAGAGCGACCAGGTCTCGCAGATCGTGCTCTCCACGTCCGGCGTCTTCGGCGTCCTCGTCGTCCTGATGTCCACCGCGAAGATCAACGACTGGAACCTGTACGGCTCCTCGCTCGGCGTCGTCAACTTCTTCCAGGTCGTCTTCAAGAAGCGCCTGCACCGCGGCGCCGTCACGATCGCCCTCGGCGTCGCGGGAACGGCCCTCTCCGCGGTCGGGATCATGACCCACTTCACCGAGTTCCTCTCGGTCCTCGGCGTGGCCATCCCGCCCATCGGCGGCATCGTCGTCGCCGAGTACTGGGTGGTCCGCAAGATGCGCAAGCCGCTCGACGAGACCCGCGAGGCCGGCACCCTCCCCGCCACCTCCCCCACCTGGGTCCCCGCGTCCCTGGTCATCTGGGCCGTCGCCTTCTGCGTCGGCAAGTTCTACGACGGCGGCATCCCGGCCCTGAACTCCCTGGCCACCGCGTTCGTCCTCTACGCCGTGCTCGGGCTGCTCGGCTGGATCAGGACGTACGGCACCACGACCCTGGCCGACGACGAGGAAAGCCACCCCGCCGCGGCCGAGCACACCCCCGTAGGAGCGGCATGACCACCCCGGCCACCCTTGCCTCAGACGACGCCCAGCGCGAAGTAGTCGAACTCTGCGCCGAGTTGATCCGCTTCGACACCTCCAACCCGACCAGCGACGAGCGGGCCTGCGCCCGCTGGGTCGAGGACAAGCTGGCCGAGGTCGGCATCAAGTCCGAGTTCGTCGAGAGCGCCCCGGGCCGCTCCAGCGTCATCGCCCGCATCGAGGGCGCCGACCGCACCCGCGGCGCGCTCCTCGTCCACGGCCACCTCGATGTCGTCCCCGCCGACGCCACCGAATGGCAGGTCCCGCCCTTCTCCGGCGAGATCCGCGACGGCTACCTCTGGGGCCGCGGCGCGATCGACATGAAGGACACGGTGGCCGTCATGCTGGCCACCGCCCGCCACTTCGCGCGTACGGGTACGAAGCCGTCCCGCGACCTGGTCCTCGCGTTCCTCGCCGACGAGGAGGCGGGCGGCAAGTTCGGCGCGCACTGGCTCGTCGAACACCGACCCGACCTCTTCGAGGGTGTGACGGAGGCCATCGGCGAGGGCGGCGGATTCTCGTACGCCCTCGACGACACCCGCCGCCTCTACCCGATCGAGAACGCCCAGCGCGGCATGGCGTGGATGGAACTGACGTCGACGGGCCGGGCCGGCCACGGTTCCTCGCCCAACGCCGAGAACGCGGTCACGGACCTCTCCGAGTCCCTCACCCGCATCGGCCGCCACACGTTCCCCATCCACCTCATCGAACCGGTACGCGCCCTGCTCCAGAAGGCCGCGGACCTCCAGGGCGTGGAGATCGACTTCGAGGCCGAGGACCTGGACACGGAACTCGCCAAGCTCGGTCATGTGGCGGACTTCATGCAGGTGGTGCTCCGCAACTCCGCGAACCCCACCATGTTCACGGCCGGTTACCAGACCAACGTGATCCCCGGAAAGGCGACGGCCCGCGTCGACGCCCGCTTCCTCCCCGGCCACGAGCAGCAACTCCTCGACGCCGTCGACGCGTTGCTCCTCCCCTCCGTCTCCCGCGAGTGGGTCAACCACGACATCGCGATGGAGACGACCTTCGACGGCCCGCTCGTCGACGCCATGTGCGACGCCGTCCGCGCCGAGGACCCGGACGGCCACCCCGTCCCGTACTGCAACCCGGGCGGCACCGACGCCAAGGCCTTCACCCACCTCGGCATCCGCTGCTTCGGCTTCAAGGGCCTGAAGCTCCCGGCCGACCTGGATTACGGGCGTCTGTTCCACGGCGTGGACGAGCGGGTGCCGTTGGAGGGGCTGCGGTTCGGGGTGCGGGTGATGGTGCGGCTTTGGCAGGCGTGCTGAGGGCCTCGCCGGGTGGGACTGTGACGTGTAAGGGCGGCGGGTCCGTCATCACACGTCACAGTCCCCTCCCCCCTCCGCCCTCCGCCCCGCCCGCGTAGGGCAAAGTGATCAGCATGAGCATCACAAGCCGCAGCCATACCCCCTCCCCGGAGATCCTCGCCGCCTTCGAGGCGGCCAAGGGCTTCATGCCCATGGACGAAGGGCTCGCGCTGTACGGCGCCGCCGTCGACGCCGGGGCGCTCGGGCTGCCGCTGCTGGAGGTCGGGACGTACTGCGGCCGCTCCACCATCCTGCTCGCGGACGCCGCACGCGCGGCCGGCGTGAGCGCGCTCACCGTCGACCACCACCGCGGCAGCGAGGAGCAGCAGCCGGGCTGGGACTTCCACGACCCGGAGACCGTGGACCCGGAGGTGGGGCTCATGGACACCCTCCCCACGTTCCGGCGCACGCTGCACGCGGCGGGCCTCGAGGACCACGTGGTCGCGCTCGTCGGGAAGTCGCCGCGGGTCGCGAAGGCCTGGGGCGGGCCGCTCGGGCTCGTCTTCATCGACGGCGGGCACACCGACGAGCACGCGAACGCCGACTACGAGGGCTGGGCCCCGCACGTCGCCGACGGCGGCTACCTCGTCATCCACGACGTCTTCCCCGTGAAGCACGACGAGTGGACGGGGCAGGCGCCGTACCGCGTGTACCAGCGGGCACTCGCGTCCGGGGCGTTCACCGAGGTCTCGGAGTGCGACTCGCTGCGCGTCCTGCGTCGAAGTGGCGCAGGGATCTGAGCCCACGGTTAAGGTCAGCAACGTGTCGTATGTAGGTCCGGAACCCGATGGCTTCGATCCCGATGGGTGGGACGGCGGTGGCGGGGCGCCACGCCGCCGCTTCGGCGGGCGTCCCGTGCTCGTCGCCTTCGCCGCGCTGGTGCCGACGGCGCTCGCGGCGTGGCTGGTGTGGCAGGTGGTGAGCGGGCCGGGTGAGAGCGAGCCGCCGAAGGTGATGCCCGCGCCCGGCCAGTCCTCGCCCGTCTCGCCCTCGCAGGACGAGACGGGCGAGAAGGACGGGAAGGCCTCGGCGAGTCCGGCGCGGTCGAAGTCCGAGGAGGACTCCGCCTCGCCTTCCGAGTCGAAGTCGAAGGCCTCCAAGGACCCCGCCAGGCCCGCCGGCGGCTCCGGTCCCCTCAGGGGCAAGATCGTGGTCATCGACCCCGGCCACAATCCGGGCAACTTCCAGCACACCACCGAGATCAACCGGTCCGTGAACGTCGGCAACGGCTCCAAGGAGTGCGACACCACGGGTACGTCGACGAACGCGGGCTACACCGAGGCCCGGTTCACGCTGGACGTGGCGAAGCGCATGCGGACGGTCCTCGAACGGCAGGGCGCGACCGTTCAATTGACCCAGAACGGGAACCGCGCCTGGGGCCCCTGCGTCGACGAGCGCGCCGAGATCGGCAACACCGCGAAGGCCGACGCCGTCGTCTCCGTCCACGCGGACGGCTCGGGCGAGGGCAACCGCGGCTTCCATGTGATCCTTCCCGCATCCGTGCGCGCGGGAGCCGCCGACACCACCCCGATCGTGAAGCCCTCGCGCGACCTCGGCGAGCGGATCGCGGGCCGCTACGTGAAGGCGACGGGCCAGGCCCCGTCGAACTACGTCGGTGGTGGCACGGGCCTCGACACCCGCAGTGACCTGGGAGGACTCAACCTTTCCAAGGTTCCGAAGGTCTTCATCGAGTGTGGCAACATGCGGGACTCGCAGGACGTCGAGCGACTCACCTCGGGCGCCTGGCGGCAGAAGGCGGCGCAGGGCATCTCTGAGGGAATCATGAGTTTCCTCGGCGGGTAACTGTCACCCTATGGATCTCGGCAGACACTCCCCGGACCCGGGCGATAGTGTCCTCCGTACGATGTGGGGCCACCCCTGCGCTATGCGCCGCCTCCACCGATGACCGGACGACTGACGAAGGACTTGAAGTGAATATCCGCTCCCTCACTCGAGGCGACGGCGTGGTGATCGGAGCAGCGGTATTGCTGTTGATCGCCTCGTTCCTCGATATCTACTCCGCCGACGGGGCGCCCGACAGCGTCGAGTTCCCGAATGCCTGGGAGAGCGGCCCGCTTCTCATGAGCGTGGTGCTCGCGGGCGTCATCGGCGCCGTGCTCATCGTGCTCAGCCGCGGTACGGCGCAGCCTCGTAAGGTCGCGGGGATCGACCTCGGCCAGTTCGGCATCGCGGCCACGGTGCTGGCGGCGTGGGCGGCGCTCGGCAACGTCTTCGACCCGGCGGGTGGCGCCAACAACGTCAGCACCGGCCTCAGCTCCGGATCCGGCTCCGACGGTCCGGACGCCGGGATCGGCCTGATCCTGGCCCTCGTCGCCACCCTCATCATGGCCGCCGCCGCGATCGCGACGCCGCTGGTCCCGGCCCTGAAGGGTGCCCTCCTCGGCGCCCCGCGTCCGCAGCAGCCGCAGCCGTACGGCGGCCAGCCGCAGCAGGGCTACGGTTACCCGGGCGCCCAGCAGCAGCCCGGCGGCCCCGGCCAGCACCAGCCCTATGGCGCGCAGCAGCCCGGCCCGGGCCAGCAGCAGCCGTACGGCGGCCAGCCGCAGCAGGGCGGCGCCCCGGCGCCGCAGGCCGCCGCGCAGCCGCCCGCCGCGGACTTCTCGCCGTTCTGGTTCGCCGTGCCGGTGCCGCGCCCACTCTTCGCCGAGGACGGCTCGCAGGCGCAGATCGCGGAACTGGCGCCCGGTACCTGGTACTTGGCGGTCGAGCAGCGGGGCCCCGGCCTCGTCGCCCAGACCCAGGACGGCCGCCGCGGCGTGCTCCAGGACACCTCGGGGATCCAGCGCGGCTGACCCCGGCCCATGGCACGTGAGGCCCCTCGCCCGTCTTCCGGGTGGGGGGCCTTTCGCGTACAGTCGCGCACCGAAAGCCTGAACTGATGGGGCATCAGATATGGCCTCGGACATGGGGGTGCACATGCGGCTCGGAATCGCACTCGGCTACTGGGGTCGCGGGCCGAACCCCGATCATCTGCAACTCGTGCGCGACGCCGAGGAGTTGGGCTACGACTCGGTGTGGACGGCGGAGTCCTGGGGCAGTGACGCGTTCACCCCGCTCACCTGGTTCGCCGCGCACACCTCGCGGATCAGGCTCGGCACGGCGATCGCGCAGATGGCCGCCCGCTCCCCCACCACGACCGCGATGCACGCGCTCACCCTGGACCACCTGTCGGGCGGCCGGATGATGCTGGGCATGGGGCTCTCCGGGCCGCAGGTCGTGGAGGGCTGGTACGGGCGCCCGTTCCCCCGCTCCCCGCTGACGGCCACCCGTGAGTACGTGGACGTGGTGCGGCAGGTGCTGCGGCGCGAGGGGCCCGTCGAGGTCGACGGGCGGTTCCACTCGCATCCGTACCGGGGCGAGGACGGCACCGGGCTCGGCAAGGCCCTCAAGCCGATCACGCACCCCCTGCGTCCCGATCTGCCGATCCTGCTCGGCGCGGAGGGGCCGAAGAACATCGCGCAGACCACGCGGATCGCGGACGGCTGGCTGCCGCTGTACTGGTCGCCGACGCGGACGGACGTGTACGAGGCGTCGCTCACCGACCTGCCGGAGGCCTTCACCATCGCGCCCATGGCCCGCGCGAAGGTCTGTGACGACGTCGCCGAGGGGCTGCTCCCGGTGAAGGCGATGCTCGGCTTCTATATCGGCGGCATGGGGCACGCGACCCGCAACTTCCACGCCGATCTCATGGCGCGCATGGGGTACGAGGCCGAGGCCCGGCACATCCAGGAGCTGTTCGCCGAGGGGCGCAGGGAGGAGGCGGTGCTCGCCGTCCCGGACGCGTTCGCCGACGAGATCTCGCTCGTCGGGCCGCGTGAACGGATCGCGGAGCGGCTGGAGTTGTGGCGCAAGGGCCCGGTGACGGACCTGCTGGTCCTGTCCCCGGACCCGCACACGCTGCGCGTACTGGCGGAGCTGAACTCCTAGGAGTTCTTCGTGAGTTGCGAGGCCGACGGGACCTTGTTCGTCACTTCGGCGCCCGCACTCTTGCCCGCGTCCTTGACGCCGCCGATGACCTCGTTGAAGGAGGAGGTCACGTCGCCGAGGCCCTCGCCCTTGCGGAGCTTGGTCGACAGGCCCTTCAGCGACGCGATGCCGGCCGACAGCGGCCCGACCGCCTTCGACAGCGTCGGGTCGCCCTTGGCGTTCTTCACCGCGGCGTTCAGCCTGTTGTACGTGAACGCGCCCGCGAGGCCCGCCTTGACGAGCGCGAACTTCCGGCCGTCCGCTCCGGCCTTGAACTTGCCCGCGCGGTACGGCTTCACGATCCACTGATACGTGGCCCCCGCCGCGAGCCCCGCGTTCGCCGCGAACCTGGTCTTGGCGAACTTCTGCTTCTCGGCCTTCGTGGTGGCGCTGGCCGACGCCTTGGTCGCGGACGCCGAGTCGCTGTCGGAGCCGCACGCGGTCGCGCCCGCGAGCAGCGCGCCGCACAGCAGCAGGGCCGTGAGCAGGCGTCGCAGGGGAAGAGAGGAACGGGTTACCACCGACTACCTCCGTGGCTGGAGTGACACTCGTGGCAGCGTCACCCGGCCGCTGCGTGTGCGCCACTTGAGGAAGCCCGTACGGGTTTCATCGGGGTCGGCGGGGCAACCCGGAGGAACATGTCTGCGAATCGGCATTACCGAGGGACCAACGAGGCCGCCCGGACCGTGGCGATCGTCGCCGATGCACTGGCCCTGATCCTGGGCCTGTGGATCCTGATGTACCTACTGGACGCCAACCGCGGCAACGACCTGGTCCAGGTCGTCCACGACGCGTCCGCATGGCTGGCCGCCTGGTCCCATGACCTCTTCACGTTCGACGCGGACTGGGCCCGCGTCGTCGCCGGATACGGCCTCGCCGCCGTCGTCTACCTCTTCGTCGGCCACGCGATCGCCAACCGACTGCGCCGGTACTAGGGCCTGTCGGCCGGGCAGCAGTCCGGCTCGACGCCGGTCGGGAGGAGCTGGCCGCCGAACACGGAGCACGTGGCCTCGTCGCCGCCGAGGGCCGCCACCGCGAGCAGTACGGAGCCCGCGGTCCACGTGGTCAGTTCCTCCGGCCAGATGGCCTTGTCGTCGAACACGTAGCCCGTCCAGTACAGGCCGGTCTTCGGGTCGCGCAGGTGCTGGATGTCCTGGAGGATCTCGAGCGCCCAGTCGGACTCGCCCACCGCCCAGAGCGCGAGGGCGAGTTCGGCGCTCTCGCCGCCGGTCACCCACGGGTTGGGGACCACGCAGCGCACGCCGAGGCCGGGGACGACGAACGTGTCCCAGTCGGCCTGGATGCGGGCCTTCGCCTCGGCTCCGCGCAGGGCGCCGCCGAGGACCGGGTAGTACCAGTCCATCGAGTAGCGGCCCTTGTCGAGGAACCGCTCGGGGTGGCTGCGGATGGCGTGGCCGAGCGCGCCGAGCGCCAACTCCCAGTCGGGCTGCGGCTCTTCGCGCTGTTCGGCGATGGCGAGCGCGCAGCGCAGGGCGTGGTGGATGGACGAACTGCCGGTGAGGAGCGCGTCGTTGACCGGCGCGCCGTCGGGCTCGCGCTTCCAGCCGATCTGGCCGCCGGGCTGCTGGAGGCGGAGCACGAACTCCGTCGCCGCGCACACGGCCGGCCACATGCGGTCGAGGAAGGCGTCGTCACCGGTGGACAGATAGTGGTGCCAGACGCCCACGGCGATGTACGCGACGAAGTTGGACTCGCGGCCGCGGTCCGTCACGTCGTCCGGGTCGCCGTCGCGGTAGGCGGCGAACCAGGAGCCGTCCTCGCCCTGGTGCCGGGCCAGCCACTCATAGGCGCGCTCGGCGGCCTCGTGCTCGCCCGCGACGTCGAGCGCCATCGCGGCCTCGGTGTGGTCCCACGGGTCGAGGTGGTGCCCGCGGAACCACGGGATGGCCCCGTCCGCGCGCTGCACGGCGAGTATCCCGGCGACGGTCTGCGCGGCCTGATCAGCCGTCAGCACACCGGGGAGTACGAGGAGTTCGGTCCGCTCCGGGCTGCTCACTCAGCGGCCCCGTCGGCCTTCGGCAGGTGCGGCTTCGTGGCGTACGCGACGAAGCTCTTGCCGACGACGGGGTTGAGGAGGCCCTCGGCGACCCGGGTGAGCGCCGGCTTCTTCATGATGTCCCAGACCAGGAGCTTGTGGTACGCCTTCACCGGCAGCGCCTTGTCGTTGTCGACGCCGAACGCGCACTTGAGCCACCAGTACGGCGCGTGCAGCGCGTGCGCGTGGTGCGTGCCGTACGGCTTGAGACCCGCCTCGCGCATCTTGCCGAGGAGTTCGTCGGCCTTGTAGATGCGGATGTGGCCGCCCTCGACCTCGTGGTACTCGTCGGAGAGCGCCCAGCACACCTTCTCGGGGCCGTAGCGCGGCACGGTGACCGCGATCCGGCCGCCCGGCTTCAGCACGCGCACCATCTCGGCGAGCACCCCCTTGTCGTCGGGGATGTGCTCCATCACCTCACTGATGATGACGACGTCGAACGACTCGTCGGGGAAGGGGAGTTGGAGCGCGTCCCCCTCCATGGCCGTCGCCGTGGCGCCCGCGGGGGCCTCGCCGGCCTCCTTCATCGCGGCGAACCACTTGGCGACCTCGGCGATCTCGTCCTTGTTCTGATCGAGGGCGACGACCTGCGCCCCGCGCCGGTAGCACTCGAACGCGTGCCGTCCGGCCCCGCACCCGAGATCGAGGACGCGGTCGCCCGCGGCGAGCGGGAAACGGGTGAAGTCGACGGTCAGCACGTGGCCCTGCTTTCCTGGGGGGTTTCGGTGACAACTTCGTTGCGTATGGGGCGAGTCGACCGGGGAGCGGTCTCCATCGCCTCGCGGTAGAGCTCTGCGGTGCCCTGCGCGGCGCGCGCCCACGTGAAGCGTTCCAGGACGCGGGCGCGGCCCGCCGCGCCGAGCCGGGCGCGCAGTTCACGGTCGCCGAGCAGCCGGGCGAGGGACTCGGCGAGCGCGCCCGGGTCGGCGGTCGGCACGGCGAGGCAGGTCTCGCCGTCGGGACCCGCGACCTCGGGGATCGCGCCGCCGGTGGTGGCGACGAGCGGGGTGCCGGTGGCCATGGCCTCGGCGGCGGGCAGCGAGAAACCCTCGTAGAGGGAGGGCACACAGGCGACCTGCGCCGAGCGCACGAGGTCGACGAGCTCCTGGTCGCTGATGCCCTTGACGAACTCGACGGCGCCTTCGAGCCCGTACCGCGCGATGGCCCCGGCGACCGGGCCTTCCTCGGGCCGCTTTCCGACCACGACCAGATGCGCGTCCGGCTGCTCGGCCCGCACCTTGGCGAGCGCCTCGACGAGGTACACAAGCCCCTTGAGCGGTACGTCGGCGCTGGAGGTCGTCACGATCCGGCCCGGCACCTCCGCCACGGCCGGATTCGGCGAGAACAGGTCGGTGTCGGCGCCGATGTGCACGACGTTGATCCGCCCCGGGCGTACGCCCAGGTGCTCGACGATCTCGTCGCGGGACGTGCCGGAGACGGTGACCACGGACGGCAGCCGGCGCGCGACGCGCTTCTGCATGCGCGTGAAGGAGTACCAGCGGCGCTTGGACATCCGCTGCTGCCAGTTCTCGGCGGCGTCCAGCTCCAGCTGCCGGTCCACGGTGATGGGGTGGTGGATGGTGGTGACGAGCGGGCCGCCGATGTCCCCCAACAGCCCGTACCCGAGCGTCTGATTGTCGTGCACGACGTCGAACTCGCCGCGTCTTGCCCGCAGATGACGGCGGGCGCGCAGCGAGAACGTCAGCGGCTCAGGAAAGCCGCCGGTCCACATGGTTCCGACTTCAAGAGCGTCGACCCAGTCGCGGTACTCGGCGAGCTTGGGTGTACGAAAGGGGTCGGGGCTGCGGTACAGATCGAGGCTCGGCAGCTCGGTCAGCGAGAGCCCCGCCAGGTCCTCACCCTCGTCGAGCACGGGGTACGGCTGGGAGCCGATGACCTCCACGCGGTGCCCGAGCCGGACCAGCTCCCGCGAGAGGTGCCGGACATACACGCCCTGACCACCACAGAACGGGTTGCCTTTGTACGTGAGGAGAGCGATACGCAAGGACTCCGCGGTCACTCCAGGCCACCCTTCTTCCTGCTTGCCCGTGGACACTACGTGGGGACGCTAATCTAGAACAAGTTTCAGACTTGATCGTTCAAGAGCATCGAATCTACCGGCTGGTAGCCGGGCCGTAAGAGGTGGATCGGGTGATTCACGCCACGGCAGGCTCCACGGGACACGGAAAGCTTTCTGATGACAGCTCCGGACGCGAGAACCACCACCCGCACGACCCCCGCGCTCACCGAGCGTCAGGAGGCCAGGCGCCGTCGCATCCTGCACGCGAGCGCGCAGCTCGCGGCGCGCGGTGGCTTCGACGCGGTGCAGATGCGGGAGGTCGCCGAATCGTCCCAGGTCGCGCTCGGCACGCTGTACCGCTACTTCCCGAGCAAGGTGCACCTCCTGGTCGCGACGATGCAGGACCAGCTCCAGCACATGCACACCACCGTCCGTAAGCGGCCGCCGTCCGGCGACTCCCCCGCGGAGCGGGTGGCCGAGACGCTGATGCGGGCCTTCCGCGCGTTGCAGCGGGAGCCGCATCTCGCGGATGCGATGGTGCGGGCGCTGACCTTCGCGGACCGGAGCGTGAGCCCTGCGGTGGACCAGGTGTCGCGGCAGACCACGGCCATCATTCTCGACGCGATGGAGCTCGACGACCCGACCCCGGAGCAGTTGTCCGCGGTGCGGGTCATCGAGCACACGTGGCACTCCGCGCTCATCACGTGGCTCTCCGGCCGCGCCTCCATCGCCCAGGTCAAAATCGACATCGAGATGGTGTGCCGCCTCATCGACACGACCGGGCCCAAATCCAGCCCCGCCGGCGATTGAGGCGCGGGGTCCGGGGCAGAGCCCCGATCTTTTCAGCCCCTGCGGCGATTGAGCAGCGGGGTCCGGGGCAGAGCCCCGAGACCTCAGCCACGGTGCGGGCCGCGCGTCAATCCTCCGGAGGAAAAACGACCTCACCCGTATCCGCCAGCGCCAGCGTGATCGCCTCGACGGGGCAGCCCTCCGCCGCCGCGAGGATCTTCTCGTTGGCGTCGGCCTCCGGGTCGACCGGGTGCGACTGCCGCGCGCTGTCGAGGCGGAACCCGTCCGGCGCGGTGTTCACACACATCGCCGAGCCGATGCACACGCTCCGGTCGACCTCCACATGCCACCGGTCACCCATGCTCAGCTCGCCTCCGGCTCGTACCCCGCGGGCAGGTGGATCATCTTGTGCTCGAAGTACTCCCCGTACCCCTCGGGCCCGAACTCCCGCCCCAGGCCGGAGTTCTTGTAGCCGCCGAAGGGCCCGAGCATGTCGAGGCTGAACGTGTTCACGCTGTACGTACCCGTACGCACCTGCCGCGCGATGTCGACGCCGTGCGCGGTGTCGGCGGTCCACACGCTGCCGCTGAGGCCGTAGTCCGAGTCGTTGGCGATCTTGATGGCCTCGGCCTCGTCCCCGTACGGGAGCAGGCAGATGACCGGGCCGAAGATCTCCTCGCGGGCGATCCGCATGGAGTTGTCGACGTCGCCGAAGAGGGTCGGCTCCACGTACCAGCCCTGCTCGAAGCCCTTCGGGACCCCGCCGCCGGTGAGGATCTTGGCGCCTTCGTCCTGGCCGATGCGGATGTAGTCGAGGGAGCGCTGCTGCTGGCGCTTGGCGACGAGCGGGCCGAGTTCGGTCGCCGGGTCGAGCGGGTCGCCGACCTTCAACGCCGACGCCGCCGTGGAGAACGCGTCGGCGAACTCGTCGTAGCGTGAACGCGGTACGAGGATCCGGGTCTGCGCCACGCACGCCTGGCCGTTGATCATCCAGGCGAACGGGACGATGCCGGAGACGGCGGCGCCCGCGTCGGCGTCCTCCAGGACGACGGCCGCGGACTTGCCGCCGAGTTCGAGGGTGACGCGGGTGAGGTTGCGCGAGGCGACCTCCATGACGCGCTTGCCCGCGGCGACGGACCCGGTGAAGGAGACCTTGTCGACGCCGGGGTGCCCGACCAGGTACTCGCTGACCTCGCGGTCGGCGGGGAGGATGGAGAGCACGCCCTCCGGGAGCCCGGCCTCGGTGGCTATCTCGGCCAGCAGATACGCGTCGAGGGGCGTCTCCGGCGAGGTCTTCAGGATCACGGGGTTGCCGGCGAGCAGCGCGGGCGCGAGCTTCGCGGCGGCGGTGAACTGCGGGACGTTCCACGGCACGATGGCCGCGACGACGCCCACCGGCTCGCGTCGCACGAGGAGCTTGCCGAGGGCGCCGTCGCGGGTCTCCTCGTACGTGAAGTTGCGGGCGACGTTGATCGCGGAGTCCCAGACCATCATCGCGGCGAGCGCCTGCACCATGACGCCCGAGGTGTACGGGGTGCCGTTCTCGCTGCTGATGACGCGGGCGATCTCCTCGTGCCGGACCGCGAACGCGTCCTTGATCTTCGTGATGATCTCGATGCGCTCGTCGAGGCTCATCCGCGGCCAGGGGCCGTCCTCGAAGGCGCGGCGGGCGACGGCCACGGCGCGGTCGACATCGGCGGGCGCGGCGTGCGGCACCCGGCCGAAGACCTCGCCGGTGTGCGGCGAGACGACCTCGATGACGTCCTTGCCGAGCGGGTCGGTCAACTCCCCGCCTATGAACAGCTGTCCGTACTCCAAGAGCTCGGTCATGGCTGGCATCCTCCCGGCACGGCTTTTCTGACGGTGTTTCAGAACTGATACCAGTTCTAGTTGCGATCCGGAAGGGTGGTGCACGGGCCGCGACCACCCGCTGAGACGCTCTCGCGGATACGGTTCGCCGGGGCGACCATTGAAACGAGTTCTACAAGTTCCCGTACAGTGACCGCAGTTCGGCTGGAGCGGCGGAGGGTGTCCGATGGCAGAGGCGACAGAGGCGACGCAGGTGACCGACCACAGCGGGGGCGTGCACAGCATCCGCGTTCCGATCCCCGACAACCCGCTCGGCTACACCCTCGTCTACCTGGTCGACACCGACGCGGGCCCGGTCCTGATCGACACGGGCTGGGACGACCCGACGTCCTGGGACTCCCTGTCCACCGGCCTGACCGCGTGCGGCACGAGCGTCGGCGAACTCACCGGTGTCCTGATCACCCATCACCACCCGGACCACCACGGCCTGTCGGAGAAGGTGCGGGAGGCGTCCGGTGCCTGGATCGCGATGCACGAGGCGGACGTGGCGGTGGTCCGGCGCACCCGGGAGAACAAGCCGGAGCGCTGGTACGCCTACATGGTGCGGAAGTTGGTCGCGGCCGGTGCGCCCGAGGAGCACATCGCCCCGCTGATCGCGGCCCGCGACTCCGGAAAGCAGCGCCAACTACCGGGCTTCGCCCCCGCGTTGCCCGACCGCACCATCACCCCCGGCGACCTCCTCGACCTGCCGGGCCGCAGGCTGCGCGCGATCTGGACGCCGGGCCACACCCCGGGGCACGTCTGCCTGCACCTGGAGGAGGAGCACCCCGCGGGCCGCGCGGGCAACGGCCGCCTCTTCTCCGGCGACCACGTGCTGCCCGGCATCACCCCGCACATCGGCCTGTACGAGGACCCCGACGACGCCACCGTCACCGACCCGCTCGGCGACTATCTCGACTCGCTCGAACGAGTGGGACGGCTCGACCCGGCGGAGGTCCTCCCGGCGCACCAGCACCCGTTCACCGACGCCCCGGCGCGCGTGGCCGAACTGCTGGACCACCACGAGGACCGCCTGACCGGCCTCCTCACCCTCCTCTCCTCCCCCCTCACCCCATGGCAGCTCGCCGAACGCATGGAGTGGAACCGCCCGTGGGCCCAAATCCCGTACGGGTCACGGACGATCGCGGTGTCGGAGGCGGAGGCGCACTTGCGCCGCCTGCAGAAGTCGGGCCGGGTGGAACAGGTCTCGGGCAGCGACCCGGTGACGTATCAGTCAAGCCCCTGCGGCGATTGAGCAGCGGGGCCCGGGGCAGAGCCCCGCGACCGCAACACCGGTGCCGCGCAACAAGTTCCCGCCCCGGAGGATCTTTGCCGCGCCCTGATGGAAGGCCCGCCCCCGCAGGCGTATGTTCTGGCCACAAGAGCTCGCACGAGCTGGAACGACAAGGGGGCGCCCGCCGATGACGCCGGACGAGGCAGTGGTCGGCCAAACGGGGAAGCTGGTCCTCGGCACGCGTGGGGCCGGTGGTCCGGGTGAGGTGTTGGTGCAGGTCAGGGGCGGGACCGAGACCTTTCTCGCGTACTCGGACGAGCCCCTGGAGCGGGGCGCCACCGTGCTCGTGATCGAGTCCCGCGGATGCCGGCAGGTCGTGGTCATGGCCTGGTCCGACCCACTTCTCCCCGGCGGCGAGGGCGACGCCCGCTAAGGAGACGTACAGGCATGTTCGGATATCGCGTTCCCGCGCCCGACGAGGCGATGCTGATCTCGGGCGGCAGGCGGGGACTTGGGGGAGCGCCGTTCCGCGTCGTCACGGGGCACGGGAAGTTCGTGCTCCCCGTGTTCCGCAAGACCCGCTTCCTGTCGCTCGCGATGAGCGAGGCGGAAGTCGTCGAGAAGTGTGTGACCAAGCAGGGCATCGCCCTGACCGTGCGCGCCGTGATCGCCTTCAAGGTCGGCAACGACCACGAGTCGATCGTCAACGCCGGTCAGCGCTTCCTCTCCGACCAGGACCAGATGTCGGTCCTCACCGGGCGCATCTTCGCCGGTCATCTGCGCTCGATCATCGGCTCGATGACGGTCGAGGAGATCGTGACCGAGCGGCAGAAGCTCGCCACGGAGGTCCTCGACACGTCGAAGGCCGAGATGGCGAAGATCGGGCTGCACGTCGACTCGCTGCAGATCCAGTCCATCGACGACGGCCAGACCGGGTACATCGAGGCGATGTCGCGCCCGCACAAGGCGGCCATCCAGCGGCAGGCGCAGATCGCCCAGGCGCAGGCCACGCAGGCGTCCGCCGAGGCGGAGCAGGCGGCTGCCCGTAAGCAGGCCGAGTACGCGCGGGAGACCGCGGTCGTGCAGGCCGAGTACAACGCGCAGGTCGACCGGGCCAAGGCGCAGGCCGAGCAGGCGGGCCCGCTCGCGCTCGCGCACGCCCAGCAGGAGGTCCTCGCGGCGCAGACGGAACTTGCCATGAAGCAGGCCGAGTTGCGGGAGAAGCAGCTGATCTCGGAGGTCGTGAAGCCGGCGCAGGCCGACGCGGAGCGCATCCGCGTGCTGGCCCTCGCCGAGGCCGAGCGGATGAAGATCCAGGCGGAGGCGGCGGCGTCGTACGACCGGGTCGCCCTCGACCGCATGCTCATCGACCAGCTGCCGCAGATCGTGAAGGAGGCGTCGGCGGGGCTCGCCGGAGCGAACGTCAACGTCCTGAACGGGGCGGACGGCCTGGGCGAGATCGCGGCGGGCCTGGTCGGCCAGGGCCTCACCATCCTCGACTCGGTCCGCAAGAACCTCTCCGGTGAGGGTGCGGACGGGTTCGGCTCGGCGGTCGAGCCCTACGTAGGCGCTCCGCGCGGCAGCGACGACGGCCCGGTCGACGTCCGCTGACCACCGGCACCGGCGTTACGGCCTCGGGGCTCCGCCCCGGCCCCCGCGCCTCAATCGCCGGCGGGGCTGAATTTGCCCACCCGCCGCAGGGCTCGACAGGCCCATCGCCGGCGGGGCTTGATCGGTCTTTCGCCGGCGGGGCTTGATCTATCAAGCCCCTGCGGCAATTGAGCAGCGGGGTCCGGGGCAGAGCCCCGAGGCCGTCACGCCGGTGCGGCATTTCCAGCCCCGCCGGCGTTTGAGGCGCGAGGTCCGGGGCGGAGCCCCGCGCGGGTGGCCGGGGCGGAGTCCGGGGGCCGGGGCCACCCCGCCGGGTACAGTAAAGACGTCGTCAGTACGTACGTACGAGGGGAAGCCGGTGCAAATCCGGCGCTGACCCGCAGCCGTGACAGCCGGAATGCCTCATACGTACGCGCTCGGCTCAGGACCGTCGAGGAATACGGAGCCGGAGCCGCCCGGTACCTCCGTGTGCCGCGCCGCCCCGCTCCCCGCAGGGAGAGGCACCCGCCCCACCATGAACATTCGCCGCAGCGCCGCGCTCGTCGCCGCGACCGTCGCCATCGGCGCCATGGGCGCGCAGGCCGCGAGCGCGGACAGTGCCTCCCCCTCGCCGAAGACGGCCGTCCCGTCGGGCCTCTACGGCAAGAGCGACCCCACGTACGACGGCGTCTGGCGGCAGTCCCTGGCGCTGGTCGCGCAGGACACCGTGGGCGTCAAGCCCGCCAAGAAGGCCGTGGACTGGCTGGCCGGGCAGCAGTGCGAGAACGGCGGCTTCGCCGCCTTCCGCGCCGAGCCCACCAAGCCCTGCGACGCCAAAACCAAGATCGACAGCAACGCCACCGCGGCCGCCGTCCAGGCCCTCGCCGCGGTCGGCGGCCGTGACGGCGAGGTCGCCAAGGGCGTCGACCGGCTGAAGAAGACCCAGAACGCCGACGGCGGCTGGGGCTACAGCCAGGGCATGGACAGCGACGCGAACTCCACGTCCGTCGCCATCGGCGCCCTCGCCGCGGCCGGTGAGAAGCCGTCCGAGGTGAAGTCGGGCAAGGGCAAGACCGGCACCGACGCCCTCGCGTCCCTCGCCCTCCCCTGCGCCAAGGGCAAGGACGGCGGCGCCCTCGCCTACCAGCCGGACAAGAAGGGCGAGCTCGCCGCGAACGCCGACGCCACCGCCGCCGGTGTGCTCGGCGCCCTCGGCACCGGCTTCGCACCCGGCAAGGGCACGGCCCCGGACGCGTACACCTGCGAGGACGGCAAGAGCGCGAAGGACATCGCGCACAACGGCGCCGTCTACCTCCAGAACCAGCTCGACACCCACCTCTACCTGAAGTCCCAGCTGGCCGGCGCCACGGACCAGCCCGACTACGGCAACACCGCCGACGCGGTCACCGCCGTCGCAGCCGCGGAGGGCGTCAAGGCCACGAAGGACTCGTACACCTGGCTGGAGAAGAACGCGAAGGGCTGGGCCGCGCAGACCGGACCCGCCGCCTACGCCGAGCTGATCTTCGCGGCGCACGCCACCGGCAACGACCCCCGCGACTTCGGCGGCACGGACCTGGTGAGCGCGCTCAACAAGACCGGCCCGGAGCCCGCCTCCACGAAGTCGTCCGCTTCGGACTCGGACGAGACGAAGGACGACGGTGGCAGCGGCGCCAACTGGTGGATCATCGGCGTGATGTTCATCGCGGCCGTGGGCGCCGGTTTCCTGCTCAGCGGCCGCAAGAAGCAGCAGCAGTGACCGCGCGCAGGTCGGCCGGGCTCGGCGGGCTCGTCATCGCGACTCTCGTGGCGCTCCTCGCCATGACCGTCGCCCCGGCGCAGGCCGCCGGGTACCGGTACTGGTCGTTCTGGGAGCGGGACGGTGGCTCTCAGAAGGCTTCCCAGAACGCATGGACGTACGCGACGGCGGGCCCCTCGCAGAGCAAGCCGGACGACGGTGACGTGCAGGGCTTCCGGTTCGCGGTGAGCGCGGACTCGAAGGACGCGAAGCAGCCGCGCGGCACGGCGTCCTTCGGTGACATCTGCGCCGATACGCCCGCCAAGGACGGCAAGAAGCGGATCGCGCTCGTCATCGACTTCGGCACGGCGGCCGACGCCCCCTCCGGCGAGACCCCGCCGAAGCCGCGCACCGCGTGCGCGCAGGTCGCCGATGACGCGACGAGCGCCGACGCACTCGCCGCCGTCGCGAAGCCGCTGCGCTACGACAGCAGCGCGATGCTGTGCGCGATCTCCGACTACCCGAAGTCGGGCTGCGGCGAGCAGGTGTCCAAGGAGACGCCCGACAAGACGCCCTCGACCCCCTCCGCGAAGGACTCCGCCTCGCAGACCGACGACGACGGCGGCCCCTCCGTCGGACTCATCGCCGGCATCGCCGTGGTCGTCGTGCTCGGCGTCGCGGCCGGCGTGCAGGCCCGACGCCGCCGCCTCTGACGCATGGCCGCCTCCCAGCTCCGCGCCCCCAGGGCCCACCGCTCCAACTCGCTGCACCCCGGCGCCTGGTGGATCTGGGCGCTCGGCCTCGGTACTGCCGCGTCCCGCACCACGAACCCGCTGCTGCTCGCGCTGCTGATCGGCGTCGCCGGGTACGTGGTGGCGGCGCGCCGCACGGAGGCGCCGTGGGCGCGTTCGTACGGGGCGTTCGTGAAGCTGGCGCTGGCCGTGCTCGGCATCCGCCTGGTCTTCGCGACGCTGCTCGGCTCGGCGATCCCGGGTACGCACCTGCTGTTCACGCTGCCCGAGATGCCGCTGCCGGACTGGGCGCAAGGGGTGCGGATCGGCGGCCCGGTGACACTCGAAGGCCTCGTCTTCGCGCTCTACGACGGCCTGAAGCTGGCCACGCTCCTCATCTGCGTGGGCGCCGCGAACGCGCTCGCCTCCCCCTCCCGGCTGCTCAAGTCGCTGCCGGGCGCGCTGTACGAGGCCGGGGTCGCGGTCGTGGTGGCGATGACGTTCGCCCCGAACCTGGTCGCGGACGTCCGCAGGCTGCGCGCGGCGCGGCGCCTGCGCGGCCGCCCGGACCGCGGCCTGCGCGGGCTGCTCCAGGTCGGGCTCCCGGTCCTGGAGGGCGCGTTGGAGCGCTCGGTGTCCCTGGCCGCCGCCATGGACGCGCGCGGCTACGGCCGGACCGCCGAGGTGCCGCCCGCCGTCCGCCGTGCCACGGCCGCGCTCACGCTGGGCGGCCTCATCGGGGTGTGCGCGGGAACGTACGGACTGCTCGCGGCGTCCGGAGCCGGATACGGGCTCCCGGTGCTGCTGGCCGGGGTGGCGGCCGCGCTCGGCGGACTCTGGCTGGGCGGTCGCCGCACGGTACGCACCCGCTACCGGCCCGACGTGTGGGGCGTGCGGGCCTGGCTGGTCGCGGCGTCCGGAGCGGTGGCCGCGGCGGTCATGATCTGGACCGGCACCCGGGACCCGGCATCCCTCCAGCCGCCGGTGGTCCCGCTCGCGGCGCCGGAGCTGCCGCTGTGGCCGGCGGCGGGCATCCTGCTCGGCCTGCTCCCGGCCTTCCTCGCACCCGCTCCCGACAGGCCGGCCGGGACGAATCCCGACAAGCCGACTTCCGACAAGCCGATTCCCTGCAAGCCGACGGAGGCGTCGTCATGATCCGCTTCGAGAACGTCTCCGTGACCTACGACGGCGCCTCACGCCCCACCGTCGACGGCATCCAACTCCACGTACCCGAGGGGGAGTTGATGCTCCTCGCGGGACCGTCAGGGGTGGGCAAGTCCACACTCCTCGGAGCGGTGAGCGGACTGGTCCCGCACTTCACGGGCGGCACGCTCGCGGGCCAGGTCACCGTCGCCGGCCGCGACACCCGTACGCACAAGCCGCGCGAACTCGCCGACGTCGTCGGCACGGTGGGCCAGGACCCGCTCGCGCACTTCGTGACGGACACGGTCGAGGACGAACTCGCGTACGGCATGGAGTCGTTGGGCCTGACCCCACCGGTCATGCGCCGCCGCGTGGAGGAGACCCTCGACCTCCTCGGCCTCGCCGACCTGCGCGACCGCCCCATCTCCACGCTCTCCGGCGGCCAGCAGCAGCGCGTCGCGATCGGCTCCGTCCTCACCCCGCACCCCCAGGTCCTGGTCCTCGACGAACCGACGTCCGCCCTCGACCCGGCAGCGGCGGAAGAGGTCCTCTCGGTCCTGCAACGCCTGGTCCACGACCTGGGCACCACGGTCCTGATGGCCGAACACCGCCTGGAACGCGTCATCCAGTACGCGGACCAGGTGGCACTGCTACCGAGCCCGGGCGAGCCCTTGACGGTGGGCGCCCCGGCCGACGTCATGGCGGTGTCCCCGGTCTACCCCCCGGTGGTCGGCCTGGGCCGCCTGGCGGGCTGGGACCCACTCCCCCTGACGGTGCGCAATGCGCGACGCGCGGCGACCGACCTGAAACTCCGGCTCGCGCAATCAACGCCGGGGGCCAATCGAGAAGCTCGGGCAAATCAAGCCCCGCTCTGGGACGAGAGCCAGCGGGGTCCGGGGCAGAGCCCCGCGACGTCAACCACGTTGGCCGCAACCAAGAACCTGGGCGTACGCCGCGGACGGATCGAAGCCATCCGCCACATCACCCTCACGGTCACCACCGGCGAGGTGCTCGCGCTGATGGGTCGCAACGGCGCCGGCAAATCGACCCTGCTCTCGACCCTCGTCGGCATGATCAAGCCGACCTCCGGCACAGTCACGACCGGCGGAGCCACCCCCCACAAGACCACCCCCCGCGACCTCATCCGCAAGGTGGGCCTCGTCCCCCAGGAACCCCGCGACCTGCTCTGCGCGGACACGGTCGCGGCGGAGTGCGCGGCGGCGGACAAGGACGCGTCCGCCACCCCCGGCACCTGCCGCGCGCTCCTGACCGACCTCCTCCCCGGCATCGCCGACGACACCCACCCCCGCGACCTCTCCGAGGGCCAGCGCCTCACCCTGGCCCTGGCGATCGTACTGACGGCGGCCCCGCCGCTGCTCCTCCTCGACGAGCCGACCCGCGGCCTGGACTACGCGGCCAAGTCCCGCCTCGTCACGATCCTGCGGAAGCTCGCGGCCGAGGGTCACGCCATCGTCATGGCGACGCACGACGTGGAGCTGGCGGCGGAGCTGACCCACCGCGTGGCGATCCTCGCGGACGGCGAGATCGTGGCCGACGGCCCCACCCCCGACATCGTCACGTCGTCCCCGTCCTTCGCCCCGCAGGTCGCGAAGATCCTGGCGCCGCAGCGCTGGCTCACGGTCTCCGAGGTAGAGAGGGCCCTGGCATGACGGGGACCACGACACCACTGCCCGTCACGGGCCGCGCGAACCCCGTACGCCTCGGCCCGCGCTCCATCGCCGCCCTGCTCCTGGTGAGCGCCGTCGGCGTGGTCGGCATCGGCTGGCCGCTGATCACAGGGCCCGGGTCCGAGGTGAACGCGCACGCGCAGGACGCGCCCTGGCTGTTCGCGGCGCTGCTCGTGCTGCTGGTCGCCGTGGTCGCGGCCACGATCTCGGAGTCCGGCATGGGCCCCAAGGCGGTGGCGATGCTCGGTGTGCTGGCGGCCGCGGGGGCGGCGCTGCGGCCCATCGGCGCGGGGACGGCCGGCCTGGAGCCGATGTTCTTCCTGATGGTCCTCAGCGGCCGGGTCCTCGGGCCCGGCTTCGGCTTCGTCCTCGGCTCGCTCAGCATGTTCACCTCGGCGCTGCTGACCGGGGGCGTCGGCCCCTGGATGCCGTTCCAGATGCTGTCGATGGGCTGGTTCACGATGGGCGCGGGACTCCTCCCCGGCGCCCACGCCCTGCGCGGCCGCGCCGAGCGCGTCATGCTCGCCGCCTACGGCTTCCTGGCCGCGTTCGCGTACGGCACGATCATGAATCTCGCGGGCTGGCCGTTCATGAACGCGCTGGCCTCCTCCGTGGCGTACCAGCCGGACGCCGCGCTGCACGAGAACCTGGCCCGCTTCCTCGCGTACTGCGCGGCGACCTCGCTCGGCTGGGACCTGGGGCGTGCGGCGCTCACCGTCGTCCTGACGCTGGTCGCGGGCGGCGCCGTCCTGAAGGCGCTGCGCCGGGCCACGCGGCGGGCCGCCTTCGAGGCCCAGGTCACATTCGACGAGCCGCGGGCGTGAAGCCCCCCACATGACCCACGTCACGTACTAAGCGGGACCGTAGTCCCTTGGCGCGCCTTCCCTACGTCACACAACGGACATTTACCCCAGACTCCATCGAGTCCGACTTTCCTTAGTAAAAGCCAACATTGCTTCCGCCCGTCGGTCTTTGTTTCTGTGGAGCAACCGCAAGGCACCACGCCCTGCGGCCCCCCGTCCCCCACGGAAGGTCACGTTTTGTCCGCCACGCTCCTGCGCCGTATCGCCACTCCGAAGAAGGCCATCGCCGGCGTCACCCTCGCCGCCGCCACGACCGGTTTCCTCTTCGCATCGGCCCCGGCCCAGGCCGCGTCGACGTCGGGCTCGGCGAAGGCCATCGCCCAGCAGAAGATCTCGAACTCGGCCCAGTTCAGCTGCTTCGACAAGATCGTGTCCCATGAGAGCGGCTGGAACCCGAACGCGACGAACGCCTCCACCGGCGCCTACGGCCTCGTCCAGGCGCTGCCCGCCAACAAGATGGCGTCGGCCGGCGGCGACTGGAAGACGAACCCCGAGACGCAGATCGAGTGGGGCGTGAAGTACATGAACGACCGCTACGGCAGCGCCTGCGGCGCGTGGAGCCACTGGCAGTCCAACGGTTGGTACTGACCGACCCCAAAACCTTGGCGAGGCGGCACCTTCCGGGTGCCGCCTCTTCTGTGCGTCGTGTCCCGTCACCGGCGCGCCTGCGCGATGAACCAGGTCGTCACCTTCGGTGCCGCCGACGCGAACGAGCCGAAGTGGTCCACCGGACCCTGGTCGAGGACCGGTACGTTCACCGCCCCTTCCCCCTTCAAGCGCGCCGCGCAACTGCGCGCGTTACCGATCGGGACATCCGTGTCGCCGGAACTCGCGTACAGCCGCACCGGAACGTCCGGCTTCCAGGCGCACGCCCCGTCGTTCGCCTCCATGGCCTCCTTCAGGGCGCCCGTCGGGTGCGCCATTCGCGCGTAGAACTCAGGGGTGAGCAGTTCCTTCACGGTCGCGGGGAGGCCCTTCGCCACGTCCTCCTCCGTGTGGTCCCCGTCGAAGAGCGACTCGACGCGGTCCGCGTACGGCGCGCGGAACACCTCGCCCGGGTCCTTGTAGAAGGGGTGCAGCCGGTTCTGGGCGACGAGGAAGTACGCGGTGTAGAAGCGGCCGCTGGTGTCGTTGACGCGGCCGTCGAAGAGTGCCGGGATCTCCACGCCCGACAGGTCGTAGGGGCCACTGACCGGGGCGAGCGCCCGCAGCCGCAAGGAGCGGTCCGCGCCGCGCTGAAGCGCGTCACCGAGCGCCATCGCGACCTGCCCGCCCTGGGAGAACCCGGTCGCGTAGACGTCGCCGGTGAGCGCGCGGCCGAGTCCGGGCGCGGCCTGCCGGGCGGCGCGCAGCATGTCGAGCGAGGCGGTCACGGACGAGGCGGTGTCCATGTACGGGTGGAGTCCGGGGCCTCGACCGAGTCCGAGGTAGTCGGGAGCGGCGACGGCGAACCCGGCGGAGGCGTTCAGGTACGAGGGGATGCGCCCGAAGTCGTCGCCTACGGACGGCGCGTAGTCGCGGTCGACCATGGTGCCGTGGGTGTCGGAGACGAGGCCGAGCCGGTGCGCGCCCGCGGTGGGGAGCGTGAACAGGCCGGTGGCGAGCGTGGGTTGTCCGTACGCGTCGACGGTCCGGTAGGTCAGCCGGTACGCCTGCACGCCGTACCGCACGGATGCGGTGTCCATGTCGCGCTCTGCGAGCCATCCCCGTACCCCCGCCCGGTCGAATCCCGCGACGGGCGTGACGGAGACGAGGCCGCCGCGCCGCGCGGCCGGGTCGTGCTGCCGTACTGCTGCCGCGGCGGAGGGGTCGAGGGCGACGGCGGCGGGAGCGGCGACGCCCCCGGCGAGCAGCAGCGCGGCGCCCACGCCGAGCGCCCTTCGGGACCACGAACCGCCCCTGGGTGAGGGGGAGTCGACCGAGGCGTCGTACGTGTCGTTTGTCATGACTCGAAGGTATGGATCGCCCCCGCGCCCCGACATCCGAACCGCCCCCGAACCCGGGGTGGGCATAACCCCACCCCGCGGACACCGGGGAACCCCTAGAGGCGCTGGATGATCGTGCCCGTGGACAGCGCCCCGCCCGCGCACATCGTGATGAGCGCGAACTCCTTGTCCCGCCGCTCCAGTTCGTGCAACGCCGACGTGATCAGCCGCGCCCCCGTCGCCCCCACCGGATGCCCGAGGGCGATCGCGCCACCGTTCACGTTCACCTTCTCCAGGTCCTGCTCGAAGACCTGCGCCCAGCTCAACACCACTGACGCGAACGCCTCGTTGATCTCGACGACGTCGATGTCCTTCAGGGACATCCCCGCCTTGCCGAGCACCGCCCGCGTCGCGTCGACCGGCCCGTCCAGGTGGTAGTGCGGGTCCGCGCCGACCAGCGCCTGCGCCACGATCCGCGCCCGCGGCTTCAGCTTGAGCGCCCGCGCCATCCGCTTCGACGCCCACATGATGGCGGAGGCCCCGTCGGAGATCTGCGAGGAGTTGCCCGCCGTGTGCACGGCCGTCGGCATCACCGGCTTGAGCTTCGAGAGGCCCTCCATGCTCGTGTCGCGCAGGCCCTCGTCACGGTCGACGAGCCGCCACATGCCCTGCCCCGCGGCCTGCTCCTCCTCCGTGGTGGGCACCTGCACCGCGAACGTCTCGCGTTTGAAGCGCTCCTCGGCCCAGGCGGTGGCGGCCCGCTCCTGGGATATGAGGCCGAGCGAGTCCACGTTCTCCCGGGTCAACTCCCGCCTGCGCGCGATGCGTTCGGCGGCCTCGAACTGGTTGGGCAGATCCACGTTCCACTCGTCGGGGAACGGCTTGCCGGGCCCGTGCTTGGAGCCGGACCCCAGCGGCACGCGCGACATCGCCTCCACGCCACAGCTGATCCCCACGTCGATGACGCCCGCCGCGATCATGTTCGCGGTCATGTGCGAGGCCTGCTGGGACGAACCGCACTGACAGTCCACCGTCGTCGCGGCCGTCTCGTACGGCAGGCCCATCGTGAGCCAGGCCGTGCGCGCCGGGTTCATGGACTGCTCGCCCGCGTGCGTGACCGTGCCGCCGACGATCTGCTCGACGCAGTCCGGCTGGATGCCCGTACGGCCGAGGAGTTCGCGATAGGTCTCGCCCAGTAGATAGGCGGGATGCAGATTGGCCAGCGCGCCGCCGCGCTTGCCGATCGGGGTGCGTACGGCTTCGACGATGACGGGCTCGGCTGCCATGACCTACGTCCTCTCCAGGATTCCCGGACCAGCGCGATCAGAACTGGACGAACTTCGCGCGAACTCCCCGCACGCGAAACTAGAACGCGTACCAGTTCTGCTTGCAGTCTCGGGTCCCTTACCCCCGGTACGCAAGGGGCGTGCACGCACAACGCACCGAACCGACACGGCCGCGGGCCTTGCTACTTCTAGAACCCGTTATTACCTTCCAAGCCATAACTGACGGCTCGTCAGACCACCACGGGAGTGACTCCATGCCGTGCCCCGCGCTGCCCGACGGGTTCGACTTCACGGACCCCGACCTCCTCCAACACCGCGTGCCCCACCCGGAGTTCGCCCAGCTCCGGCAGACCGAACCGGTCCGCTGGATCCAGCAGGAGACCGGCATCTCCGGCTTCGACGACTCCGGCTACTGGGCCGTGACCCGACACGCGGACGTCAAATACGTCTCCACTCACCCGGAGATCTACTCGTCCAACATCAACACCGCCGTGATCCGCTTCAACGAGTCGATCCAGCGCGACCAGATCGACGTACAGAAGATGATCATGCTCAATATGGACCCGCCCGAGCACACCCGGGTGCGCCAGATAGTGCAGCGCGGGTTCACTCCGCGCGCCATCCGGTCCCTGGAGGAGAAGCTCCGCAACCGCGCCGGCGACATCGTCGCCAAGGCAGTCCAACAGGCGGGTCCCGACGGCTCGTTCGACTTCGTCACGAACGTCGCCGTCGAGCTGCCGTTGCAGGCCATCGCCGAACTCATCGGCATCGAGCAGAAGGACCGCTCCAAGGTCTTCGACTGGTCCAACAAGATGGTCGCGTACGACGACCCGGAGTACGCGATCACCGAGGAGATCGGCGCCGAGGCCGCCATGGAGATCGTCGGCTACGCGATGAACCTCGCGGCCGACCGCAAGAAGTGCCCGGCCAAGGACATCGTGAGCCAGCTGGTCGCGGCCGAGGACGAGGGCAACCTGTCCTCCGACGAGTTCGGCTTCTTCGTGATCCTGCTCGCCGTCGCCGGCAACGAGACGACCCGCAATGCCATCACCCACGGCATGCACGCCTTCCTCACCCACCCCGACCAGTGGGAGCTCTACAAGCGGGACCGCCCGAGCACCGCGGCCGAGGAGATCGTGCGCTGGGCGACCCCGGTCGTCTCCTTCCAGCGGACCGCCACGCAGGACACCGAGCTCGGCGGACAGAAGATCAAGGCGGGCGACCGGGTCGGCCTCTTCTACTCCTCCGCCAATCACGACCCGGAGGTCTTCGAGAACCCGGACACCTTCGACATCACCCGCGACCCCAATCCGCACCTCGGCTTCGGCGGCGGCGGACCGCACTTCTGCCTCGGCAAGTCCCTGGCGATCCTGGAGATCGACCTGATCTTCAACGCCCTGGCGGACGCGGTGCCCGATCTGCGTCTCGCGGGGGATCCCCGCCGACTGCGTGCCGCGTGGCTGAACGGAGTGAAGGAACTTCAGGTCGCTGCTGCCGGGGCCCCGACAGCAGGTACGTAAGCCCGAACCCGGCCCCCACCACCACCGCCCCGCCCACCGCGTCGAGCACCCAGTGGTTCCCCGTCGCCACGATCGCGGACACCGTGAACAAGGGGTGGATGAGGCCGAGCGCCTTCATCCACCACTTCGGGGCGAGGGCCACGATGACGAGGCCGCACCACAGGGACCAGCCGAAGTGCAGCGAGGGCATCGCCGCGTACTGGTTGGTGACCGCGGTGAGCGTCCCGTAGTCCGGCTTGGAGAAGTCCTGCACGCCGTGGACCGTGTCGATGAAGCCCAGCGTGGGCATCAGGCGCGGCGGCGCGAGCGGGTACAGCCAGAAGCCGACGAGGGCCAGGACCGTCGCGAAGCCGAGGGAGGTGCGCGCCCAGCGGTAGTCCGCGGGGCGGCGCACATAGAGGACCGCGAGGACCGTCAGCGGCACCACAAAGTGAAAGGACGTGTAGTAAAAGTCGAAGAAATTGCGCAGCCATCCGACCGATACGACCGCATGGTTCGCCCAGTGCTCGATGTCGATGCGCAGGAACCGCTCCACCGCGTGCACCTGCGCCCCGTGCTCCTCGGCGCGCGGCCTGCCGCCCGCCGCGACGATCCTGACCTGCTGATACGCGGAGTATCCGACGCGGATCAGGAGCAGTTCGAGCAGCAGGTTGGGGCGGGCGAGCGCACGCCGCCACACCGGCAGCAGCGGCACCCACGCCCAGCGGGCGGGGACCGGCTCCGTATAGACGGTGGGCCGCGCGGCCCCGAAGGCCGGATCCGTACGCCGCAGGAAGGGGACGGCGCAGGCCGCGGCGAGCACGGCGACCAGCACAAGGTTGTCCCGCAGCGGCGCGAGCACCGGCATCTGCGGCAGTACCGCGGAGGCCGGCAGCGTCATCACCAGGACGACGGCGACCGGCCACACCGCCCGGTCGGCGGCCTTGGCCCCCACCCGGCCGACGACGGCGAGCAGCACCCACAGGAGCTGGTGCTGCCAGGTCGTCGGGGACACGGCGACCGCGACGCAGCCGGTGACCGCGACGGCGAGCAGCAGCTGCCCGTCGCGCGCGTACGTGATGGAGCGGCGCAGACCGAGCGCGGCCACGGCGGCGCCGAGGGCCAGGAAGAGGGCGATCTCCAGCGGCCCCTGGAGCCCCAGGCGCAGCAGCATGCCGTGCAGTGACTGGTTGGCGGTCGCGGCCGGATCGGTGGCGAGACCGGTGCCCGCCAGGTGATGCACCCAGTACGTCCATGAGTCCTGCGGCATCGCGAGCCAGGCGATGCCGGTGCCCGCGGCGAAGGCGGCGCCCGTCGCGGCGGCGGCCCGCCTGCGCCCGGTGAACCACAGCAGCGGCGCGAACAGCAGCACGGTCGGCTGGAGCGCGGCGGCGACGCCGATCAGGACTCCGGACGCCGTCTGGCCGCGCACCGCGAAGCAGCCGAGCAGCACGAGCAGGACCGGCAGGATGCTGGTCTGGCCGAGCGTGAACGCGTTGCGCACCGGCAGCGACAGCATGAGCAGACTGATCGCGACGGGCGCCGCGAAGAGCGCCGTACGCCGGGACACGGGCGGCGGCAGGGCGCGCGCGGCGACCACGCCGAGCGCGACGACAAGGGCCAGCGAGCCGAACGTCCAGCCCCAGCCGAGCGCCTGCTCGGCCGCGCGCGCGAGCGGCTTGAGGACCAGCCCCGCGAACGGTGGACCGGTGAACCGGTCGGGCGCGTCGTACAGCGAGCCGCTGACGTGCAGCACCCCATCGGGTCCGATCCAGGTCTCCAGATCGGTGAGGCGCTCACCCGGAGGAGCGCTCAGCACCGCGACAAGTTGACGCGCGCCCAGTACGGCCGCGATCAGCCACAGGCCGGCGCGCAGCACGCCGAGCCGCCCCGTCACCGGATCCGTGGATCCCGGCGCCGCCCCTCCATGCTCCGCGTTCGCCACGCCTTTCGGACCTCCCGCTCAACTCGACCGGTTCACCGACATTCACCGCACATCCAGATAAGACGCAGGCAACTGCTCGTTCGCCTGTCTGTCCACCGGGATTTGACGGTTAGGCAGTGTCTTCGGCCACTTTGTCCCGGCCTTCACACGTGCGGTTCCGCGACATAGATCACAAGAATTTGCATCAGCACCGTGCGAAGGCTTTGACGTTTCCCCAGGCCGGAGGGGGTTTCCTCACGGAGGGAAGTTAACCGAACACTACCCGTTGCGGGCGCGGGCGCCCCTATGGTCGATGCGTCGGCCGTTCCGCGTGAACGGCCGTTGTTCATGTCCCCGACGAAAGGAAGGCGAAGGACCCGTGTCCAGCGCCACTTCCATCGCCCCCAGTACCGGCCGGTCCGCCGCCCCCGCGAAGGACCGCACCTCATCCGAGCCCACCACCACCGACCCCGCGCTGGTCAAGCGCGCGGTCAAGGCGGCAGCCCTCGGCAACGCGATGGAGTGGTTCGACTTCGGCGTCTACGGCTACCTGACCGCGACGCTCGGGCACGTCTTCTTCCCCGCGGCATCGAGCACGGCACAGGTCCTGTCCACGCTCGGCACCTTCGCCGCCGCCTTCCTCGTGCGCCCCATCGGCGGCGCCTTCTTCGGCCCGCTCGGCGACCGCATCGGCCGTCAGCGCGTCCTCGCCATCACCATGATCATGATGTCGGCGGGCACCTTCGCGATCGGCCTGATCCCGTCGCACGGCGCCATCGGCATCTGGGCCCCGGTGCTGCTGATCGTGGCCCGCATGGTGCAGGGCTTCTCGGCCGGTGGTGAGTACGGCGGTGCCTGCACGTTCATCGCCGAGTACGCGCCCGACAAGCGCCGCGGCTTCTTCGGCTCGTTCCTTGAGCTCGGCACGAACGCCGGTTACGTCGCCGGCGCCGCGCTCGCGACGGTGCTCACGACGACGATGGCCACCGACGACCTCTACAGCTGGGGCTGGCGCATCCCGTTCCTGGTCGCGGGCCCGATCGGCCTGGTCGGTCTCTACGTCCGGATGAAGCTCGAGGAGACCCCGGCGTTCAAGAAGCTGGCGGACGAGGCCGAGGCGAAGGAGAAGTCCCGCCCGAAGCCGAAGCTGAAGGAGATGTTCGTCGGCAACGCGAAGCCGATGTTCCTGTGCATCGCGCTGGTCCTGGTCTTCAACGTGACCGACTACATGCTGCTCTCCTACATGCCGACGTTCCTCAGCGAGGAGCTCAGCTACGACGCCACGCACGGCACGCTGATCCTGATCGGCGTGATGCTGCTGATGATGGCCGTGCAGCTTCCGATGGGTCTCGCCAACGACCGCTTCGGCCACCGCTGGGTGATCGGCATCGGCTGCGCCGGCTTCCTGGCGCTCTCCATTCCGGCGCTGCTGCTGATCCAGCAGGGCTCGACCTGGGCGATCGCGCTCGGCCTCGCCGCGCTCGGCCTGCTGCTCGTCTCCTTCACCTCGTCGATGCCGTCGACGCTGCCCGCGCTGTTCGACACGAAGGTCCGCTACGGCTCCCTGGCCGTCAGCTTCAACCTGTCCGTCTCGATCTTCGGTGGTACGACGCCGCTGGTCGTGGCCTCCCTCATCGCGGCCACGGGCAACCTGATGATCCCGGCGTACTACATGATGGCCGCGGCCGTCATCGGCGGTATCGCGGTGTGGCGCATGAAGGAGTCCGCGGGCAAGCCGCTGCCGGGCTCGCCGCCGGCGGTGTGACGCACACGTAGTTCTTCAACACGCGCAGTTCTTCGAGCGGGCGGGGCCGAAGCGATATTCACAGCTTCGGCCCCGCCCGCTTTTCCTTTCCCCGTGCCTACGCTCCCCTGCCTACGCTGACGGCCATGACGACTCACCCACACTCCGGTCCGCCCGAGTCCACGGCCGCCGTCGACGCCTACCTCGGCGACCTGCTCGCCCCCGCCGACGAGGCCCTGGCCGCGGCCCTCTCCGACAGCGAGGCGGCGGGCCTGCCCGGCATCAACGTCTCGGCCACCAACGGGAAACTGCTGCACCTGATCGCCCGGATCCAGGGCGCCCGCCGGATCCTGGAGATCGGCACGCTCGGCGTTACCGGGATTCATTCGCAGTGCATCGGGCTTCAGCCCGGTGGTGAAGCGAATCTGGTGACTGCGCTGCGGGGCGTCGCGGTGTCGTTTCGGCGGAGCCGGACAGCGCGGCCGCGGGCGAGGGTGATAGGGGGAACGGGTGTTCCCGGTTACGGAGGGTGTGGTCCGTTCGTACGATCCTCGCATGCAGCTTCGGTACGCCTTCCGGTTGTATCCGGAGCCTGGTCAACGCGCCTCGTTGGCGCGGGCGTTCGGGTGCGCCCGTGTCGTGTTCAACGATGCGGTGCGTGCCCGCGAGGACGCCCGCAGGGCCGGTCGGCCTTCCCCCACGGCCGGGGAGCTGTCCCGCTCTCTGATCACCGAGGCCAAACGGACGGGTGAGCGGTCCTGGCTGGGTGAGGTGTCCGCGGTCGTGCTCCAGCAGTCCCTGCGGGACGCCGAAGCCGCCTACCGCAACTTCTTCGCCTCCCTCAAAGGCGCCCGCAACGGCCCGCGACTTGGCCCGCCCCGCTTCAAGTCCCGCAAGGACGCCCGGCAGTCGGTCCGGTTCACTGCCAACGCCCGCTGGAACATCACCGACCGTGGCCGCCTGAACCTGCCGAAAATCGGCGCGGTGAAAGTGAAGTGGTCCCGCACCCTGCCCACCACCCCCACCTCGGTCACCGTCATCAAGGACGCGGCAGGCCGGTACTTCGCCTCCTTCGTCATCGACACCGACCCTGCCGCCGACCAGGCGCGGATGCCGGCAACCGACCGCACCATCGGCATCGATCTCGGACTCACCCACTTCGCCGTCCTGTCCGACGGCACGAAGATCGACTCCCCGCGCTTTTTGCGGCGCGCGGAGAAGAAGCTGAAGAAGGCCCAGCGGGAGCTGTCCCGCAAACAGAAGGGATCCAAAAACCGGGCCAAGGCCCGCCTCAAAGTCGCCCGCGCACACGCCCAGGTGACCGACGCACGCCGCGAGTTCCACCACCAGCTCTCCACGAAGCTGATCTCCGAGAACCAAGGGATCGCCGTGGAGGACCTGTCGGTGGCGGGACTGGCGCGCACCAGGCTGGCCAAATCCGTGCACGACGCCGGATGGTCAACCTTCGTCGGCATGCTGGCATACAAAGCGGCACGGTACGGCCGCACCCTGGTGAAGATCGGCCGCTTCGAGCCCACCTCCCAGACCTGCTCCACCTGCGGCGTCAAGGACGGCCCCAAACCCCTGAACGTCCGGGAATGGACGTGTACCGCCTGCGGGACGCTCCATGACCGGGACATCAACGCCGCGATCAACATCAAGACGGCCGCCGGACTGGCGGTATCGGCCTGCGGAGCGCCGGTAAGACCGGGAGCAGTCCCGGCACAGCGCACAGAAACAGGAAGCCACGGAATCCCGACCCAAGCCCGTGCCGCGTAGCGGCACAGCATTCGGTCGGGAAGGCCAGAATCCTCGGGCTTCAGCCCGAGGAGCAAGTCAACTGGAGTGGGCGCTGCGCATGACGCATCCGGGCAGCGTGATCGTCGTCGACAACGTGGTGCGCGGCGGCCGTGTGACGAACGCCGACTCCACGGAGGGCGACGTCGTCGGCACGCGCGCCGCGCTCCAACTCCTCGGCGGACCACCCGAAGTTGGACGCGACGGCGATCCAGACGGTGGGCTCGAAGGGGCACGACGGCTTCGCGCTGGCCTACGTGAGTTCGTGACAGAAGCCGATGTGCACGCTGCGCGGCCCGCTCCGGTCGGCCACGAGCACCTCACCGGAGGAGCCGCGCGGCAGCGCCAGCACCCCGCCGTACGCGACGGACTGTCCGAGCCCGTGTCCCTGCGGCCCGAACCGCACCCGTACCTCGGATGCGGGGTCGTCCTGCGAGCCGCGCAGCCAGAACAGGATCCAGTCGCCTTCCGGTCCGCACCGGAACTCCAGATGCACCCGCGACACGAACAGCCAGTCGTCCGGGGTCACGAGTCGGCACACGCTCGCGTCGCGGCCGACGCACAGCACGGATCCCGGCTCGCTCCGGGCCTCGGCCATGGCCATCGCGGCCGTCGCACCCTCGTCGCCACCGGCCATGGTGGCCATGGTCAGTTCGAGCACCGCGCTCCCCCCACCACCGTCGTTGCTTGGTCACCCGTTGTCTCGCAGCCTATGGCGCCACGATCCGCTCTGGGACACTTGCTTCATGACCGAACGCAAACCGCCCGGAGTCAGCTTCGAGTCATTCGTCGACAAGCAGATCCGTGACGCGGAACGACGCGGGGAGTTCTCCTCGCTGCCCGGAGCGGGCAAGCCGCTCGAATCCTCGGCCGACTCCACGTACGACGAGAACTGGTGGATCAAGGGGAAGCTGCGCCGCGAGGGCTTCTCCGTCCTGCCGCCCTCCCTCGCCCTGCGCAAGGAGGCCGAGGACACCCTCGCCGCGCTGCCGAAGGCCCCGTCGGAACGCGTCGTGCGCCGCACGATCACGGAACTCAACGACAAGATCCGCGACATGATGTTCAAACCGCCGCCCGGCCCGCCGCTCGGCCTGAAGCCGTACACGGCGGAGGAGATCGAGGAGCTCGTACGGGAGTGGCGAGAGGCGCGGCCGGGGCGCGAGTCGGCCTGAGAGGGCGCTGAGGCACGATGGACGCATGAGCGTAGTCAAGATCAACGTACTGACCGTTCCCGCCGAGCAGCGGGAAACCCTGGAGAAGCGCTTCGCGTCCCGCGCCGGTGCCGTGGAGAACTCCGACGGCTTCGAATGGTTCGAGCTTCTCCGCCCCATCGAGGGGACTGACGACTACCTGGTGTACACGCGGTGGCGTGACGAGGAGTCGTTCCAGGCCTGGATGGAGGGCCCGATGAAGTCGGCCCACCAGGGCGGCGCCGACCGCCCGAAGCCGGCGTCGAGCAGCGCCGCGGTGTGGTCCTTCGAGGTCGTCCAACAGGCCGCGCCCAAGTCGGCGTAACACCTCCGGCGTCCTGGGCTGACGGGGGCGGGGCTGCCCGGTGTCAGTGGTCCGGGCATGGCCCACTGCTCCGGCGGCGGCGCCGGGGGCTGGCCGCTGTATTGGCCGACGGCACCGGGGCTCCGGGGCCTCCCGTCGGCCACGCCGCCTCGGGCTCGCCCTGCGGATCCCTCGCTCGCTTCTCCCACGCCCACCTCCCACCGCCCGCCCCCTCCGGGGGCTCCCGCCCCGAAGGGGGCGGCCTTGACGGGAGCCGGGGCGGCCCGGCAGCGCCCGGGACCCGGCGCCCCGGAGGCCGGTCGGCCGACCGGGGCTCCTACCGAGAGGTGGGGCCGCCCTGTGGCCGGACTCATCTACCGGCTACCCCGGTCCCGGGCAACCGACCCGGGGCCGGGGCAGCCGGGCCGGGTGTCCCCCGGGCGACCGGGCCGGATGGTCCGTGCAACCGGGCCGCCGGCAGCTCCCGGGCGACCGGTCACCCCCGAGGCGCCACCCCTCAGAGGCTCAGCAGCCGCTCCGCCGTCTCCCGGTAATCCCGGAGGGCCTGCCGGAGTTGCTCCGTGTCGTCCGGGGAGCCCTGCCAGGACGTGCGCAGGGTGCGGCGATGGCCGGCGAGGGTTTCCGTGAGGCGGGCCGTCAGGTCCTCCAGGACGTGGTCGGCCTCCTCCACCGCGGCGCGCGGCTCGTCGACGAAGCCGGTGAGCGCGTGCCGCAGCCGGCCTTCGATTGCATCGCGCTCGCCCGCCGGAACGAGGCCGTAGCGCCGCCCGGCACGTGTCCCGCGCTCGGGGCCGGCCTGGCCACCCGCCACAGGTCCCGCCTCACGGCCCACCATGGGGTCCACCCCACGGCCCACCCGACGATCCACCGCCGGGTCCGCCTCACGCCCCACCGCGGGATCCACCCCACGGCCCACCCCGCGATCCACCGCCGGGTCCGCCTCACGCCCCACCATGGGGTCCACCTCGCGGCGCGCCCCACGGTCCGCCCCGCGATCCACCGCCGGGTCCGTCTCACGCCCCGCCGTCGGATCCACCGCGACCCCCTTGTCCACGCCGTCGGCCTGCGCGCGCTCGATGTCTGTCATGGGTCTCAACTCCCCTTCGCCAGGCGGCCCTTGAAGACGCCGTGGCGTTTGTTCGCGTGGTGGTGTGCGGGGCGGTCCGGGGTGTGGGTGCGGGACGTCGCACGGTCCGGGCCGACCAGTTCGTCGAAGAGCGGCCGCGCCTCGACCATCGCCTCGCGCAGCTCCTCCGTACCGGCCCTGCTCTCCTCCGCGCTGCCCGTGCGGGCGTGCGCCGCGCGGTGCACGCGCCGGTATCCGTGCACGTGCGGACCGTGGTGGACGGAGAGCGCGTCGAGTTGCTCGTCGTAGCGGCCGCCGTCCGGGAAGCCGCGCTCGTGCGCCAGGTCGGCGAGGAGCAGATCCGCCTCGGCGACGGCGACGTCCGGGGATTCGACGAAGCGTTCCTGGGCGTCGGCCCAGCGCGTCAGATACCGCTCACGCGCGGCGGGGTCCAGCGGCTGCTCGCGCAGCGCACCGTGGCGCCGCACACGCTCGGCCAACTCCCGCTCCGCGGCCTTGGTGTCGCCGTCGTGCCGCGCCACGGCCCGCTCGTACTCGGGCCCGAACCGGCGCCGAAGACCGCGCCCGCCTCGGGGTGCGGTGCGCGCGGCGAAGAAACCGGCCGCGACCACGATCACGACCCCCACCACGACCAGAGCGATGATCAAGCCTGTGGACATGACTGCCTTCCCTCAACTGTGGCTGTTCCACGCCGGGTTGCCCCCGCCGGCGCCCTGAAACAGATCGGTACCGGCCACGGCGTATCCCGGTTGCGCCCACCCACCCCACCGGCCTCACCATGTCCCATGAACACCACGTCCTGGACCGTCGCCCCGGAGCCGTACGACTCCCCCGCAGCGGCCGCGCTCTGGCGCGCGTACTACACGGAGGTGAGCGACCGGTGGTATCTGCTGCACGAGGGTCATGTGACGGATCCGGTCGAACTGGAGCGGGCGATCGTCTCCGAGTCGGGAAGTGAACTGGCGCCGCCGCGCGGGCAGTTGCTGCTCGCGCGGTTCGCGGGTGAGCCCGCGGGGACGGCGGGCGTACGAATGGTGGACGCGGTCACGGCCGAGCTCACGCGCGTCTACGTACGCGAGGACCTGCGCGGCAAGGGCGGCGCCGCCCTCCTGGTGGCCGCCGCCGAGGACGCGGCCCGTGCGCTCGGCGCCACCGCGATCCGCCTCGACACCCGCGACGACCTGGTGGAGGCGCGGTCCCTGTACGCGCGGCTCGGCTACGAGGAGACGGCGCCGCACAACGACGACGTCTACGCCGAGCACTGGTTCAGGAAGCCGCTGGCGCCGCCCCCGCGCTCGCGTGCGGCCGCTCCCCGTCCGAGCCGCACATCTCCATGTTGAGGTCGGCCACCAGCTGGACGAGGTCGCGGGGGCGGTCCGGGCCCCACCAGTCGCCGAGCAGCTCGGCGAGGGACTCCTCGCGGGCCCGCGCGAGCCGTTCGGCGACCACGCGGCCCTCGTCGGTGAGGATCAGGTCGGGGCCCTCGCGCACGGCGAGGCGGCGCTCCTCGACCTGACGGGCCGCGTCGAGGATCACCGGCAGCGGGATCGCCGTGTACTCGGCGAGCACGCCCGGCTCGGCCCACCCGTTGCGATGGGTGCGCAGCACCAGCCAACTGGCCGCGGGCAGCAGGTCGTAGCCGGCCTTGGCGGTGATCTTCTCGTACACCTCGCGGCGCCCCTCGCGGCTGCCGAGCGTCGACAGGGCGCGCACCGTCTCGTCGTACGAGGAGCGCTCGACGGGGTTGCTGGCGAGCGTCTCGGTGACGTCGGGCGCGGTGACCGAGCCGCGCAGCGGGTCCTCGTGCAGCAGCAGCGCGAGCGCGAAGGCGAGCAGCGTGACCGGGACCGCGTAGAGGAAGACGTCGGTGATGGACGTGGAGTAGGCGTGGATGACCGGCGCCTGGATGTCCGGCGGGAGGGAGGCGATGCCTCGCGGATCGGCGCCGAGGGAGTCCGGGGTGACGCCCGGCGGCAGCTGCCGTCCGGTGAGCGCGTCGCCGAGCCTGCTGCCGAGCTGGTTCGCGAAGATCGTGCCGAAGATCGCCACACCGAACGAGGCGCCGATGGAGCGGAAGAACGTGGCGCCCGATGTGGCCACGCCCAGATCCTCGTACGGGACGGCGTTCTGCACGATCAGGACCAGGACCTGCATGACGAGGCCGAGGCCCGCGCCGAAGACGAAGAAGTACAGGCTCATGATGCCGGTGGCCGTGTGCTCGTCCATGTTGTGCAGGAGCAGCAGCCCGATCAGGGTGATGGCCGTGCCGGCGACCGGGAACATCTTCCAGCGCCCGGTGCGGCTGACGACCTGCCCGGACACGGTGGTCGACAGCAGGATGCCGAAGACCATCGGGAGCATGTGCACGCCCGACATGGTCGGCGTGACGCCCTGCACGACCTGGAGGAACGTCGGCAGGTACGTCATCGCGCCGAACATCGCGAAGCCGATGACGAAGCTGATGATCGCGGAGAGGGTGAAGGTGCGGACCCGGAACAGTCGCATCGGCAGCACCGGCTCCGACGCCCGGAACTCCACGAACACGAAGGCCGCACCGAGTACGACGCCGAGCGCCGCGAGCCCGATGATCTGCGGCGAGCCCCAGGCCCACGTGGTGCCGCCGAGCGAGGCGACCAGGACGAGGCAGGTGGCGACGGAGGCGACGAGGAACGTGCCGAGGTAGTCGATACGGTGCTTGGTCGAGCGGACCGGGATGTGCAGCGCCGCGGCGATCACGAGGAGTGCGACGACGCCGATCGGCAGATTGACGTAGAAGACCCACCGCCAGCTCAGATGCTCCGTGAACAGTCCGCCGAGCAGCGGCCCGAGCACACTCGTCGCACCGAAGACGGCACCGAACAGCCCCTGGTACTTGCCGCGTTCGCGCGGCGAGACGATGTCACCGACGATCGCCATGGACAGCACCATCAGGCCACCGCCGCCGAGCCCTTGAAGCGCACGGAAGCCGATCAACTGCCCCATGTTCTGCGAGAGTCCGCACAGCGCGGACCCCACCAGGAAGATCAGGATGGCCAGTTGGAAGAGCTTCTTGCGCCCGTACTGGTCACCGAGCTTTCCCCACAGCGGGGTCGCCGCCGTCGCGGCGAGCATGTACGCGGTGACGACCCAGGACAGATGCTCCAGGCCGCCCAGATCGCTGACGATGGTCGGCAGGGCCGTCGAGACGATCGTCTGGTCGAGCGAGGCCAGCAGCATGCCGAGCAGCAGCGCGCCGATCGACACGAGGACGCCACCGGACTTGGCGTTCTCCTTGGGCGCGGCGGGAGCTCCGCGACCACTGTCTCCCGGCCCCACGCTGTCGATGTCCTGGCTGCTCATGGCCACCTCCGAAGCCGGCCCGGCACGGACGCGGCCGGGTGCTTGGTACTTCCCATCCTGGTAGGTGTGACCAGGTTTGGCCTGTTGAGTCATGCGGCGCTCGAAGTTTTACGCGGCGTCGTACGGTCACGGCGTGCACACGGGTGCTGACGAGGGTTTATGGGACCGGCGCTGCGGTCGGGGCCCACGGGTCTGCATAATGCGCTGAAGAGACCCGGCGGGGGGCCGGAGCGCTCGGAGGGGGTTCCCAGCGGTGAGCGAAGAACGTCGCACGTGTCCGGAGTGCGGGACCGAGGAAGGTCCCGACGGCGCGCCGTCCTGCGCCTGCGAGCCGGAAGCCTTCGCTCCGCTCCGCGTCCGCCCCTATGTCTCGCTCTCGGAGCCCTCGCAGCCGACCCCGCCGCGGGCCGCCGACCCGTACGCGTATCCGCCGCCGCCTCCGCACACCGCGGACGATGACACCGACGACGGCCCGGACCCGGACGAGTCGGCCAAACACGGCCGGATGCTGCTGCTCTCCGCGGTCACGGCCGTGCTGAGCGTGGCGACCCTGGTCACGGTGCTGATCACGTCCCCGGGCGACGACGACGCCTCGGCCTCGGACAACACGGCCGCGACGGCGACGGCGATGACACTCGCCCCGTCCCGTCCGGCGACCCCCACCAAACGCTCCGCGTCCCCGTCACCGACGGATCCCACATCCGCCCCGCCCTCCCCCTCACACACCCGGACGGTCACACCGTCCCCCACCCCGACCAGCAAGAAGCCCGAGTCGGACTCGAAGAAGCGCAGCAAGAGCCCGTCCCCCTCGACCTCCCGCACGACGTCGTCGTCGAGGCCGGCGGACACGGCAACCCTGCGCAAGGGGGACAGTGGCCGCGAGGTCGCCGAACTCCAGTGGCGCCTCAAGCAGTTGAACATCTACGTAGGCGAAATCACCGGCGACTTCGACAGCCCCACGGAGTCAGCGGTCGGCACCTACCAACTCTCCCGAGGCATCCAGGACGACAAGCGCGGCGAATACGGCCCACCAACACGAACAGCCTTGGAACGAGAAACCGGCGGCCAACGGGGGCCGGGACACGGGTAGCCAAAAGGGGCGCGGGGCTGTGTCTATTTGCGGCTGCCGCCGCGGGGCGCGCCCAGCCACGCTATGGCGCAATCCGAGGACTACGCCGCCACCTGTGGCCCAGGTCAGACGTCACCCACGTGCAGCGCAACCTCACCACGCCCAAGAACCTCAACCCGCACACCCGAAAGGTCCGGCACACAAACGGTCGCCCCGTGCCCCAGGGCCCTGGGCCCAACCCCCACAACCCGCATCCCCGCGGAGCACCCCGCCGCGATACCCGCCCCCGAGTCCTCGAAGACAACGCAATCGGCCGGATCGACCCCCAGCTCGGCCGCTCCCTTGAGGAACCCCTCGGGATCGGGCTTGCTGGCCCCCACGTTCTCCGCGGTCACCCGCACCGCCGGATACGCGAGCCCCGCCGCCCCCATCCGCGCCGTCGAGAGCGCGAGGTCGGCCGACGTGACGAGGGCGTGCGCGACGCCACCCGCGACGAGTGACTCGAGGAAGCGCGGAGCGCCCGGCACGGCGACGACGCCCTCCACGTCGGAGGTCTCCTCGGCGAGCATCCGCGCGTTGTCCGCGTAGTTCTCCTCCATCGGCCGCTCGGGGAGCAGCTCGGCCAGCGTGGCGTGTGCCTGGCGGCCGTGCGCGACGGAGAGGACGTACTCCGCGTCGAATCCGTGGGCGGCCGCCCAGCGGCGCCAGATCCGCTCGACGACGGCGTCGGAGTTGACGAGCGTGCCGTCCATGTCGAGGAGCAGTGCGCGCGCCTTCAGAACAGTGGGAACAGTGGGCGTGGCCGACATCGGCGGGCTCCAGACTGCGGAGGGCTACGGAGAGCTGCGGAGGCAGAAGGGAAACAAGGCGGCCCCGCCCGCTGGTCAGGGTTTAACGGGCGGGTGCCACTTTGTTTCTCCACGATACAAAAACTCCCCCGAAGATCGCCACCCGCCCCCCTCACCGCGTCGTCGGCGGCGACGACGGGAACGTCTTCGTATACGGATTCGGCAGCCCCGGCGGCGCGATCAGCGCGACCTGGGGCGCCCCGGGCTGCGGCACCGGCGGGGTCATCTGCGCCTTCGGGACCCGCGGCGGCCCGGTCTGCTCGGCGAGGGCCTGGTCCATGTTGACGAGGCCGGTCTTCTCCAGGACCTCCATATGGTCGCGCACGACGTCGTTGGCCTCGTTCGCGAGCCGCCGTATCTCGGCGTTCTGGGTGGTGGCCCGGATATTGCTGATGGCCGGGAAGATCTGCCCGTGCGTCACGCGCATGATGTTCGACGCCGTGGAGTCGAACTCCTTGCCGCGCTTGGACTCCACGGTCGCCACGAACTGCTGCTGCTGCGGCGTGGGTTGGTTGGGCAGGGTGATGCCCAGGTCCTGGGAGATCTTGCGGCAACTGGCGTCCAGCAGCGAGTGCCCGACGACGAGGTGCTGCCCGGCCGTCTTCATCTCCGGCGTCGTCCCCCGCTTCAACACCTCCTGACCCAGGGGGAATTCCCACAGCCCCGCCGACCTGACCTTGACCACGAAGTCCCGGTCGGCCTCGGTGAGCGGCCCCCAGCGGGTGCTGCCGACGACGCGCGCCTGCGTCGTGGTCGTGTTCTGCACACCGAGCATGGCCGGATAGGCCAGGGCCGAGACGGTCACGATCAACGCGCCGATCACGAAGAAGTTTCCGGCCGTGGAGCGCGAGAGTCGCATGGTGCCTCCAGTCACGAACGAGGGATACCGGAGAGTACGGACGCGGACCCCGGACCGATCAGCGCTCGGCGAAAAATCCCCTCGTTCTTTTTCGCGCCCGGCCGCCGCCAACTCCTGTTTTGCCGGGCCTACTTGTGATCGACCTCCGGGCCCGCCACCATATTGACGCGACCCTGCCACACGGGGCGCCCCCACAGCACCCGCGGCACACGGCACGGCAGACCCCACGTAACTCCACCCCACCTCAAGGGAGTTCACATGCACCCCACCTCGACCTCGCACCGCATACGCCCGGTCTACGCGCGTCGATCCTCGTTCGCCGCGGCCGCCACCGGCGTCACCGCCCTCGCCCTGCTGCTCGCCGCCCCGTCCGCCCAGGCCTCCCCTCCCACCCCCATCAGCGGCGCCACCGCCCGTACGTACCTCGGCGAGCTGACGGAGAAGGCGGAAGGTTCCTCCGACGGCTACAGCCGCGAGAAGTTCCCGCACTGGATCACCCAGTCCGGCGCGTGCAACACCCGCGAGGAGGTCCTCAAGCGCGACGGCAAGAACGTCCAGACGGACTCCAACTGCGCAGCCACCTCGGGCAGTTGGTACTCGGAGTACGACGGCGCGACCTGGACGGCATCCGGCGACGTGGACATCGACCACATCGTCCCGCTGTCCGAGGCGTGGAAGTCGGGCGCCAGCTCCTGGACCAACGACGCGCGCCAGGGCTTCGCCAACGACCTCACTCGGCCGCAGCTCATCGCGGTCACCGACAACGTCAACCAGTCCAAGGGCGACCAGGACCCGGCCGAGTGGATGCCCTCGCGCACCGCGTACACCTGCACGTATCTGCGGATGTGGGTCCAGGTGAAGCACTACTACAAGCTCAGCGTCGACCCGGCGGAGAAGTCCGCGATCCAGTCGGGACTCAGCGGCTGCTGAGGGCTCCGCCGAGGACTCTGCTGAGCGCTCCGCCGAGGCCCGTGGAAAACAGGGCCGCCGGAACCACCCCGCCCACCTCCGACGTTCCGTACCGTACGGGGCCGGAACGTCGGAGGACACGAGCGGGAGGCGATCACGTGGCGAGGCTGCGCCTTGGACCACTGCTGCGGTACGTGGACGAGGAGACGGCGACGGTCTGGGTCGAGGCGAGCCGACCCTGCGTCGCCGAGGTGCGCTGCGCGGACGGCGCGTCGGGCAGCGCACCCACGTTCCAGGTCGACGGGCACCACTACGCGCTCATCCCGGTCACCGGCCTCACCCCCGGCACCGAGACCACGTACGAGGTGACCCTCGACGGCGACCGGCCGGTCTGGCCACTGCCCGACTCCCCCTATCCCGCGAGCACCATCCGCACCCCGTCGTACGAGGCCGGGGGCCCCGTCCGCGTCACCTTCGGCTCCTGCCGCTGGGCGGCCCCGCCCGCCGACGAGCACGATCCGGTGGGCCCGGACGCCCTCGACACCCTGGCCGCCCGCATCGCCGCGGACCCGGACGGCGAGCGCCCGGACGTCCTCGTCCTGCTCGGCGACCAGGTCTACGCGGACGAGACCTCACCGGCGACGCAGGCGTGGCTGGCCCGCCGCCGCGACCTGTCGGAGCCACCGGGCACGGAGGTCGCGGACTACCAGGAGTACACCCACCTCTACTACGAGTCGTGGCTCGACCCGGAGGTCCGCTGGCTGCTCTCCACGGTCCCCAGCTGCATGATCTTCGACGATCACGACCTGATCGACGACTGGAACACCAGCGCCTCCTGGCTCGCGGACATGCGCGAGATCCCGTGGTGGCGCGAGCGCCTGCTGAGCGGCCTGATGTCGTACTGGGTGCACCAGCACATCGGCAATCTGTCACCGGCGGCGCTCGCCACCGACCCGGTCTACGCGGCCGTCCGGGCCACCCCCGACGGCACGGACGCGCTCCGCGAGTTCGCCGCCCGCGCCGACACGGACCCCGACTCGGTCCGCTGGAGCTACCGCCGCGACTTCGGCCGCGTACGGCTTCTCATGGTGGACACCCGGGCGGCCCGCGTCCTCGACGAACAACACCGGGCGATGCTCGCGCCCAGCGAAACAAAGTGGCTGCGCGAGCAGACCCTCGCGGACCACGGCACGTACGACCACCTCCTCATCGGCACGTCGCTGCCCTGGCTGCTCCCGCATCTCATCCACGACGCCGAGGGCTGGAACGCGGCGCTGTGCCGGGGCGAACGGGGGCCGCGCTGGGCGCGGTTCGGGGAGGACCTGCGACGCAGGGCGGACCTCGAACACTGGGCAGCGTTCCCCAAGTCCTTCGACGCCCTCGCCGACCTGATCGCCGAGGCCGGCTCGGGGCCCGCCGCGCCCGCGACGATCTCGGTCCTCTCCGGCGACGTCCACCACGCCTACGTCGCCGAACCGACCTGGCCCGCGACCACCGAGGCACCGAGCGCCCGCGTCCTCCAACTCACGTGCTCCCCGGTGCACAACTCCGTCCCCGCCTCGATACGCCTCGGCTTCCGCTTCGGCTGGAGCCGCTTCGGACGCGTCATCGGCCGCCGCTTCGCCCGCCACGCCCGCTCGGGCACCCCCCGCATCGCCTGGCGCCGCACCGGCGGCCCCTGGTTCGGCAACCAACTCATGACCCTGACCCTCCACTCCCGCACCGCCCACCTGACCCTCGACCAGGCGGACGCGGGCCGGGGCCTGGTCCGGGCGGACGAGCGAAGGCTGACGTAATCCAAGCCCCCGTGGCACTTGCGCATTGCGCCCACATCAAGCCCCTGTGGCGCCCACGCTGCGGGGCCCGGGCAAAATCAGCCCCGCCGGCGATTGAGGCGCGGGGTCCGGGGCGGAGCCCCGCGTCCGTAACGCCGGTCCGGCAAAATCAGCCCCGCCGGCGATTGAGGCGCGGGGCCCGGGGCAGAGCCCCGCGACGTAGGCACGGTGGGCCAGCACCGACGGACACCGGCCAACGGCCCCGCCCCAGGTGAGACGGACCACACCCCCACCGCCCCGCCCCACCCCCGGCAGGGAACCGGCATGATGAGGCGGTCCATCCGCTTCCCAGCAGCCCCACATGCCTCGGGAGTCCCACCTTGCCCGTCCCCCACCCCGAGCACCCCACGCACCCCGCGCCCCCCACCTTCGCCATCGCCATCGTCGGCGCGGGCCCCCGCGGCACCAGCGTCCTGGAACGCCTCACCGCATCGGCGGACGAGCTCCTCCCGCCCGGGACCCGGCTCACGGTCCACCTGATCGACCCGCACCCACCGGGCGCAGGCGCCGTCTGGCGCACGGACCAGGCCCCGGAACTCCTCATGAACACGGTCGCCTCGCAGGTCACCCTGTTCACCGACGACAGCGTCGACTGCTCGGGCCCGATCCGCCCGGGCCCGAGCCTGTACGAGTGGGCCCTGCGGCACGACGCGGCACTCGCCCCCGACGCGTACCCGACCCGCGCCCAGTACGGCCGCTACCTGCGCTGGGTGTTCGCCGAAACGGTGGCGTCCGCCCCGACATCGGTAGAGGTCGTCCCACACCCCACCCGCGCCGTCCGCCTCGACGACTCCCCCGGCACCGGCACCGAGGACGGCCTCCAGACCCTCACCCTCGCCGACGGCCACCACCTCACCGGCCTGCACTCGGTCGTCCTCACCCAGGGCCACCTGCCCACCGCCCCCGCCCCGGCCGAGCGCGACCTCACCGAGTACGCCCGCCGGCACGGCCTGCGCCACCTCCCGCCCGCCAACCCGGCCGAGCTCGACCTGACCCCCCTGGCCCCCGGCGAACCCGTCCTCCTGCGCGGCCTCGGCCTCAACTTCTTCGACCACATGGCCCTGTTGACGGAAGGCCGCGGCGGACGCCACATACGCACGGCGGACGGCGCCCTGCGCTATCTCCCCTCGGGCAACGAGCCCCGCCTGTACGCGGGTTCACGCCGCGGCATCCCGCACCAGGCACGCGGCGACAACGCCAAGGGCGCGTACGGCCGCCACCAACCCGCCGTACTCACCCCCGAGTTGATAACCGGATTCCGCAAACGGGCCGACTCCGGCGACGCCCCCGACTTCCTCGCCGACATATGGCCGCTGATCGCGAAGGAGGTCGAGACGATCTACTACGAGACGCTCCTCAGGGCCACCGAAGGCCACCCCGGCACCGACACCTCCTTCCGCGAACGCTTCCTCGCCACACCCCACCGCTCCCCCCAAGAGGCGGAAGTCCTCAGGGAGTTCGGGATTACCGAGGACCTCCAGTGGTCCTGGGACCGCGTCTCCCGCCCCGCCTCGGGCCGCACGTACACCTCTCCCGCCACATGGCGCGCCTGGCTTCTCGGCCATCTTCGCGAGGACGCCGCACACGCCGCGCTCGGCAACGTGGACGGGCCGGTGAAGGCCGCCCTCGACGTGCTGCGCGACCTGCGCAACGAACTGCGGCTCGTCGTCGACCACGGCGGCCTGACCGGCGCCTCGCGCCGCGATCACCTCGACCGCTGGTACACCCCGCTCAACGCGTTCCTGTCGATCGGGCCGCCCCGACGACGTATCGAGGAGCTGACCGCGCTGATCGAGGCCGGCGTGCTGACCGTCATAGGGCCACGCATGGAGGTGTCCATCCAGGGCGGCCACTTTGTCGCGCACTCCCCCGACGTGCCCGGTTCGACCGTGAGGGTCACCACACTCGTCGAGGCCCGACTGCCCGAGCCCGACCTCCGCAGGACCGCCGACGACCTGCTGATACGCCTCCTCAAGACCGGCGGCGCCCGGCCGCACACGGTCGACGGGCACGAGACCGGCGGCCTCGACGTCACGCCCCGCCCGTACCACCTGATCGACCGTCAAGGTCGGCCGCACACAAGGCGGTTCGCCTTCGGGGTGCCCACCGAGGGGGTGCACTGGGTGACCGCCGCGGGGGCCCGCCCGGGGGTCGACTCGGTCACCCTCTCCGACGCCGACGCGGTGGCCCGCGCGGCCCTGCGCAGGGCCGGAGCGGACCCCACGACGCCCGAAGCGGAGGCCGTACCGGAGGGCGATCATGGCCGGATGTTGAACTTGCAAGCACTAATTAGGTTCCCCTAATCTTTGGCGCCCCACACCGGTGGCGGCAGCGGCGACGAAGGCGCTTCTCGCGCCGGTGCTCTCGGTTACGTCCCCACCGACCGAAGGAGCCCCACCATGACTGGACGTCTCAACCGCGCCCAGCCCTACGCTCTCGGCCTCTTCCGCATCGTCATAGGCCTGCTCTTCGCCTGCCACGGCGCCGCTTCGCTCTTCGGCGTCCTCGGCGGGGCGATGGGCGGCGGCAGCGTCGAGACCGGCGCCTGGCCCGCCTGGTACGCGGCCGTGATCCAGCTCGTCGGCGGCGGCCTCGTGCTGCTCGGCCTCGGCACCCGCTTCGCCGCCTTCATCGCGTCGGGCTCGATGGCCTACGCGTACTTCAAGGTCCACCAGCCCGAGTCGCTGTGGCCGCTCCAGAACGGCGGCGAGGCCTCCGTGCTGTTCTGCTGGGCGATGCTGCTGCTCGTCTTCACCGGCTCCGGCGCGCTGGGCCTCGACCGCCTCTTCGCCGGACGCGGCGAGCGGGCCGAGGACGACGCGCCCGCCCGCGAGGCCGTCCCGGCCTGAGGTTCCGTACGCAACGGCGGCGGCCCGCCCTCCACGTGAACTCGTGAAGGGCGGGCCGCCGCCTTACGCGCACCTACCCGTACGGCCTCAGGAGACCGAGGTGAACGGCACCGAGAGGCACGCCACCCGGTCCCCCGACGCGCCCGGCTTGTCGTGGATCACGATGGAGCCCGCGCCGCCGTGCCGCAGCCCCCACGACTTGTGCACCTTCGCGCTGCCGTTGCCCTTCGCGTCGGCGGTGAAGTCGAGCCAGAGCTCGTTCTCCGCGGTCACCCGCTTCGGGTCCACCACGTTCTGGTAGTGCCCGCCCGCCGCCTCGGGGTCGGCGCCGCACGACTTCTGGTGCACGTGCGCGCCGTACTTGTGGCCCGGGACGAGCCCTCTCACCCGCATGCTCACCGTCATGCCGGTCGAGTCGGTCCCGTGCTGCGACACCTCGATCGACGACCCCGGCGGCACGAGGGCCTTGTCGTACGTGAGCGCCGAGGACGCGACGAACGCGTTGGGCGGCGAGAAGTGGCCCGCCATCCGCACCCAGTAACTCGTCGTCGCGCTCGCGGTGCCGGTGGTCACCGCGAGCGCGGCCGCCGCCAGGACACCTGTCACGATTTTCGCCTTCATTTCCGTTTCCTCCGATCACTTGGGGTCACCAGACCCGTCCTGTACCGACTTTTTGGTACGGGACGTGACCGACCCATCACGGCAGGAACACGCGGGAACGTGAGATCGGGAACAACTGTGCCCCTTTCGCCACTTCAGCCACTTCCGGGGCGTACGCTGTAGAGCTGTCATGTCAGCCGCTCCTGTCGGGAGGGAACGGCCGGAAAGCACCGGAACGGTCCGTACGGGAGTAGGCGAACAGTGCTGCAAGGTGTCCTGGGGTCACTGGCCGACAGCTCGTGGATCTACGCGATCGTGGCGCTCTCCGTCGTCTTCGACGTGTTCGTGCCCGTGCTGCCCAGTGGTTTCCTCGTGATCGCCGCCGCCACCGCGACCGCGGGCGGCGCGGCCGCCACCGGCGGCGTGCCGCACCCCAACCTCCCGGACCTGCTCGCCCTCACGCTCTGCGCCGCGACGGCCTCGGTCCTCGGCGACCTGGTCGCCTACCGGATCGCCTGGCGCGGCGGCGAACGCCTGGACCGCGCCCTCGCCCGCTCCCGCCGCCTGAGCACCGCGCAGGAACGTCTCGGCGGGGCGCTCGCGCGCTCCAGCGGCGGACTGCTCGTGATCATCGCCCGGTTCGCGCCCGCGGGCCGCTCGGTCGTCTCCTTCGCGGCCGGCACGGCGCACCGCCGGGTCCGCGAGTTCCTGCCGTGGTCGGCAGCCGCGGGCGTGGCCTGGGCCGCGTACAGCGTGGCGCTCGGTTACTTCGGCGCGCAGTGGCTCGGCGCGAGCTGGCTCTCCACCGTCGTCTCGGTCCTCGCCCTGGTGGGCGCGGGCGCGGTGGCGGCGTATGTGATGCGCAGGCCGGTACCGGCGGCTCAGGAGGCCTGAGCCGCTCCGCTCCGCCTTCGGCTCAAGAGGCCCGAGCCGCCTCCTCCGGCTTCTTCGCGTGCGCGGTCCCGCGCACCTCGAGGCCGTCGAGCAGTTCGGCGGTCGCGCGGGCGATGTCGTCCACCGCCCGTTCGAACACCTCGCGATTGTGCGCGGCCGGCGCCCGGAAGCCGGACACCTTCCGTACGTACTGGAGGGCGGCGGCCCTGATCTCGTCCCCGGTGGCCTCTTCGGGGAGCGCTGGCGGGCGAAGGGTCTTGATGCTGCGGCACATGCCTCCAGTCTGCCGCCGCGGAGCGCCCCGCACCCGGCGATCGTGCAACGGCCGGGCACCCGATCGACCACACGTTCGCGTGAACCACCCGATGAAGTACCCGAAGTTGCTCGCACCCTGAATTCGAACAGACGTACCATTGCCGGGTGGCAGCGACCGATGACTCCGACTTCGACTTTCCCGGCGACCTTCTCGCCGGCCAGGCAGAGCTGCATCAGATCAGGGCCGAGCTCCTGGCCCTGCTCAAGCGGCTCCCCTGGTCGGTCGAGCCCCATGACGCGGTCATAGACACGCAGGGCTGGCGCAAGATGGAGCGCGCGGCCTCGCCCGGCTGGAGCGAGGACGATCAGGCGGAGGTGGAGAAACTCCGCAGGCGCGAGCTGGAACTGGCCGTCTTCGTGACGTGCCATCGGTACTGGTCCGAGCTGACGGGCGGCGACGCGGTACGGGCCCGCGCACGCCTCAAGCACGTGCACGACGAGCCCGCGCGCGAAGACCCCGGGAACGGCCAAGGTTCCAGGAACGACGAAAGCCCCCGGGCTTGATCGCCTGAGGGCCTTCGTTCATCGCGCTTCACGGTGGGCGCGGACGGTTTCGAACCGCCGACATTCTGCTTGTAAGGCAGACGCTCTACCCCTGAGCTACGCGCCCGTGATCCCGGCGCGTGGCCAGGACGAATGGACAGACTACCTTGCCGGTGCCGGTGCTCCGCAATCCCGTGCCGGCCGCGACGCCTGCGGGGGTTAACCCCCCTCGGAATCCGGTGGCCGTCCACATCCCGGAGGCGGCCCTCACCCCCGTACGTTCATGAGTGCCGGCCACCTGGCCGGTGCCCCAACACCGGCTTCCACAGGGGGAGTTCACCATGTCCGTCCGCTCGCCTCGCACCGTCCGCGTCCTGGCCGCCGCCGGAGCCGCGGTCGCCGTCGCGACGATCGCGACCGCGTGCGGGGCCGACTCCTCCGACGACGAGAAGCCCCAGCACCGTTCCTTCGCCCTGCACAGCAGGACGCTCACGGTCGACTCGGACGACTCGAAGCTCGACCTGGTCCCCGGCGACGGCGACCAGGTGAAGGTCACCCGGTGGTTCCAGGGCTCCACCGTGGTCGGCTCCTCGCCGAAGGTGACGTGGAAATGGCAGTCCGACGAGGACCGGCTCACCCTGCGCCTGCACTGCAACGGCCTGATCGCCGACTGCTCGGTCCGGCACCGCGTCGAGGTGCCGCGCGGCATCGCCGTGGCGGTCCGCAACGACGACGGCAGCGTCCACGCCCGTGACTTCAGGAACGGGCTCGACATCACGACGAGCGACGGCTCGGTCCACGTCGAGAACGCCTCGGGCCCGCTGCGCCTGCACAGCAAGGACGGCTCCCTGCGCGCCTCCGGCATCGACGCCCGCCGGGTCACCGTCGACAGCGAGGACGGCAGCGCACGGATCGACCTGCGCACGGCCCCCGCCCGCGTCGAGGCGACCACCCAGGACGGCAGCCTGACCCTCGGGCTGCCCGGCTCCGCCACGTACGACGTCACCACCGACACGCAGGACGGCGCCGTCGATGTCTCCGTCCCGCGCGACACCCACAGTGACCACCGGGTCTCCGCCCGCACCCAGGACGGGAAAGTCACGGTCCGAACCGCGAACTAACCGGCCCGTGTATTCGTTCTCAACCGGTGGGAGAATGGACACCGGTTAAGAACCGTACGGGCAGCACAGGAGAGGTTTGTGACGGCGACGACGACATCCATGCGACAGCATCCGTCGTCCCCCGACCGTGATCCACGCCCTCGCGGGGACCGCCGCCGCTCCGGCCCGCTCCGGGACTTCGCCACCCTCACCCTCCTGCCCCTCCCCCTCCTCGCGGCCACGCTCACGGGCGCGTTCAACGCCGGGGGCACCCGGCGGTGGTTCGGGGGCCGCGCCGAGTCGCAGCGCGCGCAGGCGCAGGCAGCCAAGGACGATGCGGCCGCCGCCTTCTACGAGCTGGACACCGCCCAGCGCGACCTGCGGATCTCGATAGAGACGATCACCGCGGTCGACGACTCGCCGGCGGGCCGCCGCGCCGTCGACGACTTCGCGGCGCTCGGCCGCCGTATCGACGAGGTCAGCGGGCAGTACATCACCGCGGTCGACGCGCACGACCTGGACCGGGACGACCTGGAGGCGTCCGCCGCCTCCCGCGCCCATTCCCAACTGACGCAGGCGAAGCAGCAGTTGACGCAGGTCAAGCAGGATCTGGACCGCTTCGCGCAGGGCATCGGACCGCTGCTCGGCAAGGCGGAGACACAGCTCGCGCGGCTCGCCCCGTCCGTGGAGCGCGCCCGGCAGTCCCTGCTGGCGGCGACGACCGCGCTCGACTCCGTACGGCAGGCGGGCCTGAAGGCCGACGATCTGGCGGCCCGGCTCGCCGCGCTCGGCCCCGAGCTGACCAGGCTGAACCAGGGGGCGGGGCAGCACGGCGTACCGGAGACGCTGGAGCGGGCGGAGCGGGTCGCGCGGGATGCCGAGAGCGTACGGGCGGAGGCCGAGCGGCTGCCCGAGCGGGCGTCCGAGATCGACCGCAGGCTCGTCTCGCTGCGGACCCGCGCGCAGGCGCTCCAGACGCGGGCGGGGCAGGTCGAGCCGGTGCTCAGCGAGCTGCGGCGCCGGTTCACCGTCGCGTGCTGGCAGGACCTGCAGTCCGTGCCGGACACGGCCGCGGAGAACGTGCGGCAGGCCGAGTCCAAGCTCGCCGAGGCGCGTTCGGCCCGCGAGAGCCAGGACTGGCCGAACGCGACGGCGCTGCTGTCCACGGTGCGGGCGTTGCTGAACGCGACGGACGAGTCGGTGTCGGCGGCCTCCGACCGCCTGCAGCGGCTGAACGCGGTGGCGAAGGATCCGCGGGCGGAGATCGACCGCACCCGGTTCGCGATCCGGGACGCGCAGCGCCTCGCGATGGCGGGCCGCTCCACGCCGGACCCGCGGCACGCCCGTCCCCTCGACGAGTCCGTGGCCCGCCTGGACCGCGCCGTCGCGGGCCTCGAGGGCCGCCACCCCGACTACTGGCACTTCCTGACCGAGACGGAGGGCGTGCGGCGGACGGTGGCCCGTGTGGTCACGCAGATCCGGGAGGACCGGGGCGGCGGCGTCTGAGGTTGGCGTTCGCCGGGCGACGGGCGGACCCTTGAGGTACGTACATACGTCACGCGTACGTCAGGCGCACATGTGCCACGTGCCAGGAGGCGAGGCGATCATGTCCACGCACGTACTCCACCCCGGTCCCCGTGCCCGACGCCATGTCACGCTCGACGAGCATCTGCCGCTCGATCACCGGCTCAGCAAGGTGTACCGCACGGGAGCGGGCCTGATGGGGCTGGTTCTGCTGGCCTTCGGGATCCTCGGGCTCATCGACAAGATCGGCTTCTTCGACACCCGCGGGGACACCGTCGCGGGCCTCAGCACGAACGGCGCGCTGAGCGTCCTGTCCATCTGCGTCGGCCTGCTGCTCTTCGTCGGCATGGTGATCGGCGGCAACTTCGCGTCGACGCTCAACATGACGCTGGGCATCCTGTTCATCCTCAGCGGCTTCGTGAACCTGGCCCTGCTGGACACCGGCTTCAACTTCCTGGCGTTCCGCATCCAGAACGTGCTGTTCAGCTTTGTCGTCGGCGTGCTGCTGATGTGCTTCGGCATGTACGGCAGGGTCAGCGGAACGCTCCCCCACGACAACCCGTACTGGCAGGCCAGGCACACCCCAACTGACGGGGCCTGACCTACTCTTGGCGCATGCCACGCTACGAGTACCGGTGCCGCAGCTGCACCACGACATTCGAACTGTCCCGCCCAATGTCCGAGTCCGCGTCCCCGGCCCCCTGCCCGGAGGGCCACGCGGACACGGTCAAGCTCCTCTCGACGGTCTCGGTGGCCGGCACGGCTTCCGCCCCACCCGCCGGGGCGGGCGGGGGCGGCGGATGCTGCGGCGGCGGCTGCTGCGGCTGACCCCGCCTGCGGCCTGAAGTGGCGGCTGCTGCGGCTGACCCCGCCTGCGGCCTGAAAAGGCGATTGCTGCGGCTGACCCCGCCTGCGGCTTGAAAGGCTGGGGCGCTGCCCCATACCCCGCTCCTCAATCGCCGGAGGGGCTTAAATGCCACGGCACCGCCTGCCCCCGCTGCGGTCGCCGCCGCCCCGCCTCAGGCAATCCGCCACCAACCCGACTCCCCACCCGCCGCGGTCGACCGCACCCGCCCTGGGCAATCCGCTGCCCACCACGGCTCCCCACCCTGACGGTCGACGCCGCCCGCCTTGGGCAATCCGCCGCCAACCCCGACTCCCCACCCGCCGCGGTCGGCCGCACGCGCCTTGGGCAATCTGCCGCCTTGGGCGGCAGGGTGGGCAAGGCGGCACCCCGGTGCAGGCCGCGCATCACGAAAGCGCCCACCCCGGCACAGCTCAAAAACCCCGGTGCAGCACACCCATGACGACGGACGCCGACCCCGGCGCAGCCCCGCAAGCCCGGCGCCGCGCGCCCCTCACAGCGCCCCGAGGAACCCCCGCAACACCGCCTCCCCCGCAACAACCCCCCGCTCAGCCAGCACCGTCACCCCGGGCGACACCCAACCCACATCCGCCAGCTCACCGTGCCCAGGCCGCCACCCCCGATCCACCACGCGGAGCAAATCCGCGTCGAGCAATGAATCCCCCGCCCCCAACGTCAACCCCGCCCCAACCCTCCGCGCAACCTCCGCAACCGCCGCCCCCTTGGTCAACGGCTTCGGCACGGCATACACCTTCCGCCCCTGAAGCGACACACCCCACCCGACCCCGTCGGCCCACTCCCCGAGCTCCTTGACCCACCCCTCCGGCAGCGCCGCCCGGTCGACCACCAGGTACGCGAACAGCTCCTCCGCGACCCGCTCCTTCAGCAGCCACGCCGGATCCGCCGCGGCAACCATCCGCTCCCGCACCTCCCCGAGCGGCGCACACTCCGAGTCGAGCCGCTCCCCGACCGCCCGCCGCCACTCCGGGTCCGACACCCCGTCGACCAACAGGTGCCCACCGTTCGCACAGATCGCATACGCCGGCGCCGCCCCCGGCAACCGCACCCGCGCATACTGCTCCCGCGTCCGCGTGGTCGTGGGCACGAACACCGCCCGCCGCCCCAGCTCGACCAGCATCTCGGCGGCGTCCTCAGTGACGTACGACAAGGGTCTGCCCTCGTACACCTCGACGCACAGCAACCGCGGCGCCTCCGCATCGGGCATCGTCAGCCCGAGCGCCCCGGCGGAGTAGATGAGCGTACGGTCGAGGTCACTCGCGACGACAACGGGCGTGGTCACTTGGCCGCCACCGCCTTGCCGTCCGTCCCCGTCGCCCCGCGCGTGAACTTCGGATGGATCAACCCGACGCAGGTGTAAGGGAGTTCGCCGACCACCTCGACCGGAACCCCCCGCTGCTCCGCCAGCAACCGCACATGGTCGAGGTCCGCCCCCGCGTCCGCCCGCGCCAGGATCTTCCACGGCACCCGCCGCAACAGCACCCGCGTCGTCTCGCCGACCCCGGGCTTCACCAGGTTCACATCGTGGATCCCGTACTCCTCGCTGATCCGCTCGACGGCCGCCCACCCTTCCCAGGTGGGGGCCCGGTCCGCCCCCTGCAACTCCTTGACCTGCGCGTCGACCGCGTCGGCGACCTCCGCGAACCGCTCCTCCACCGCGTCGAGGAACCGCCCGGAGACATCCGAACCGGCCAGCTCGGAGTAGAACTTCGCCCCGTGGAAGTCGTCGGGCCCGACCAGGTCGGACCGCAGCACCGTCCGCGAGATCAGCCCGGACACCGTGGAGTTGAGGCAGGCCGAGGGTATGAGGAAGTCCTCCCGCGTCCCGTACGTCCGCACGCACGACCCCGGATCGGCGAGCACGGCGATCTCCGGGTCGAAGCCCTCGAACTCGGCGACCGCCGCCGCGAGTTCCCGCGTGATGGCACCCTTGCCGGTCCACCCGTCCACGAACACCACATCCGCCGGATCGTGGTGCGCGGCGAGCCAGCGCAGCGCGTTCGCGTCGATCCCCCGCCCGCGCACGATCGACACCGCGTAGTGCGGCAGCTCGAGCCCGTGCCGCCGCAGCGCCCAGCGCCGCATCAGCACCCCCACCGGCGTCCCCGCGCGCGCGAGCGACACAAGGACCGGCCGCGGCGAGCGCTCGGCGAGCACCGTCTCGGTGACCACGCCCACCGCGTGCGCTATTCGCCCCGCCGACGCATCCAGGGCGGCGTGGAACAACTCCTGGTACTGCGCGCTGGGTTGGTACTCGACGGGCAGCGACTCCGCGTAGTGCGCGCCCCCGCCCTGAATGGCCTCCTCGCGCTCCTCGGTCGGCGCCTCCAGCTGTACGTCCGACAGGTCCTGGAGCAGCCACCCCACCTCGTCCGGCGCGTACGAGGAGAACGCGGGACCGCGCAGCGGCTCGGGCAACGGCATGGAGGACCTTTCCTGGGGAACGTATGACGGCACCACGGCCACGACCACCCGCGACGCGTGCGCGGCGACCTGCTCCAACAGCCCGCCGGGGCCTTCGAGTTCGGCGGTGTCGCCCACCGAGTCGAGCACGACGACGACCGTGTCGAAGCCGCCCCCCGCGACGTTGTACGCGAACCGCTCCCCCGGCCCGTCGGCCGGCGCGTCGTGCGCCGGGAAGACGAGGCGGCTGCGGATCGCGTAGCCGGGGTCGTCGACGGCGAGGACGGGCGAACGGGTCGTGGTGGAGTACGCGACATCGGCGCCCGCCGCCTCCAGCTCGGTGGCGAGGCGCAGCGGCGCGTACATCAACTCCTCGTTGCCGAGGACGAGTACGCGTCCGTCGCCGAGGTGCGGCGCGAGGCGCGCGGCCATGTCTGGCAGTGCCGCTTCGAGGCGCTCCCGGTGCTCAGGGGTGAACCCGTGCCGTCCGCCGTCCGGCAGGCCCCGCGGCCAGCCGAGGTCGTCGAGGCGCACCAGCTCGGCGCGCTCCCGGCGGGGTGCGGGCAGCTGCCCGCCCTCGTGCGCGGCGACGAGCGCCTGCCCCTTCTCGAGCACCCCGTCCGGCAGCCGCACCGTGCCGCGCGCCGCGACCACCAGGTCGACGCGCGCCCCTATGTCGCGCGCGAACTCCTCGAGCCGCCCCTGGTCGCCCGGCGAGCGCATGTCGACGAGCGCGACGATGACGTAGTGCTCGCGCGCGTGCAGTTCGTGCAGCGCCCGGATGGTGTTCAGGACCGTGTTCCCCGTGGAGAACTCGTCGTCGACGAGGACCAGCGGGCCGTCCCCCGCGAGCAGGTGCGGGTCCTCGGGCAGCAGCAGGTGCGAGGTGGCGTGCGAGTGGGACTCCTCGAAGCCGCCCGCGCGGGGCACGCCCTCGACGGGCCTGCGCGTGGAGTGCAGATAGGTCGCGAGGGCCAGACCGTCGGCGACCGAGTGCCCGAGTCCCGTCGCCGTCTCGGCGTAGCCGAGGACGACCGCGCGCCGCGCCGCCTCGTCGCCCAGCAGTTCCCTTACCCGGACGCCGAGTTCACGCCCCGCGCCCCACACCACCGATGGACGCTGCGGAACGTGCTTGCCCAGCACGTTCGACACCAGGAGGTGTGCGCGCTTGGGGTTGCGCCGCAGCGCGAGCCCGAGGAGTCCGGGCAGCTCCCGGTCACCCGTCAGCTCGACCCCGAGCCGCTCGGCGACCCACTGCCCCGACCACACCACGTTCCCGCTGCCTCTCGCCTCACGCACCCCGAAATCACGCACCTCGAATTCACGCACCCCGAAAGCCCGACTCTCCTCGTCACTCATCCCGGCAACCCGGCCGTCAGCAGCTCCACGAACCCCACGTCCTCCCGCGCCACCCCGAACGCCTCCGCGCGCCGCAGCGTCCGCTCGGCCCACGCGCGGTGCGGCTTCACCTCGTTCATCTTGTTCGTGTACGAGGACCGGAGCACACCGCCACCGCCCCGCTCGGGCCGCAGTATGTCGCGGGCGTCGCTGTACTCCTCGTGGCTGACGACGGAGAGCGCGTGCACGGGCAGCACGTGTGTGGGGTGGATGCAGGTCTTGCCGAGCAGTCCGTTGGCCCGGTCCAGTTCGATCTCGCGCAGCAGCCCGTCGATGTCGTGCTGGATGAGCGCCTGCCGCAGGTCGTCGGCCCGCCCCTCCAGGAAGGGGCTGCGGCGCAGCTGCGGCTTGAACATCCGTTCCTGGTGGCGGAAGTACTCCCAGACGGGCCCGGTCACCGTGAACCCGGTGCCGTCCGCCCGGCCCAGCACATTGACCACGTCTCCGATGACGGAGGCCACGATCTGGACGTCGTACGCCGTCATGTCCGCAGGCCTGCGCAGCCCGTACGCCGAGCAGAAGTCGGTGACGCCGAGGCGCAGCGCGAGGACGCGGTCGCGGTACTTGTCGACGGTGCGGGCGATGCCGGCGAGGGTCTCGCCGCGGGTCTCCAGGTGCAGCAGGTCGGGCGACTCCAGGACCGGCATGGCGAAAAGCCGCCGTCCGGTGGCCGCCTCTGCGGCGGTGACGGCCTCCAGGAACGGGACGCCCCGCTCCTCGGTGAACTTGGGCAGCACGAATCCGGACAGCAGATCCACGGAGCTGCCGAGCCGCGCCACGAGATCGGTGATCTGCTCCGGGGCCCGTACCCGGATGAAGAGCAGGGGCGGCTCGGCCCCCTCGGCGGCCCGGCCCGCGAGCTCGGCGAACTGCCGCACCAGGTTCTCCTCGGCGTCCGGCACCTCACCGTCGTGTATCGAGTCCTCCAGGCACAGCACCATGGAGACGACGCCGCGTCCGGCCTGCTTGAGTACGTCGTCCGCGAGCCGGGGGCGGGTGGCCGGACTGTAGAGCGTCGCTCCGAGTGCCGCCGCGAGCATGCGGGGCGGGGAGCCCGCGGTGAAGTCCCGCGGCTCCTCGTGGAACAGGCGCTCCCGCACCTCAGGGGCGATGTGCCCGAAATGACGCATAAGACTCCCCCGTACTGCCGGTCCACCCGAAATGATGTGGCCGGTAATAGTACGTACAAGGGTGTGTCAAAGGTTCCCGCGCGTAATGAAGTTCTGGTAACTGGCGCATGTCGTGTGCTGTTTTCCGGCCTCGCGCGCGGCGGGCGATGCCTGCGCACAGAGATGTCGATCTTTGCACCCCGCGTTGTCCCGGCCAGGAGCGGGGAGGCAGGATGACCGCATGACGCACGCGATGCTCAAGGGGGCGAACGTCCCGTTCGACGCCACGGCGGTGCGCGCCGTGCTCCACTGGTCCTCGGGGCAGGGCGTGCCGGTCATCGACGCCTCTGCGCTGCTGCTCACCGCGGACGGACGGGTCCGCTCCGACGAGGACTTCGTCTTCTACAACCAGCCCCGCCACCCCTCGGGGAAGGTCTCGCGGCTCGGCCAGAAGCGCGTCGCCGACGGCATGACGGACACCGTCCAGGCGGACCTCTCGGGCGTTCCCGAGGAGATCACCCGGATCCTCGTGACGGCCTCCACGGACCCGGAGGGCACTCCGTTCGAGAACGTGCGGTCGCTGCGGCTGTCCCTCTACGACGCCGGGGCCGAGGGCGCCGAGCCGATCGCGTACTTCGACATCAAGCCAGAGACCGGCGCGGAGACCGCGCTGATCTGTGGCGAGCTGTACCGGCGCGGTGAAGGCTGGCGGCTGCGCGCGGTCGGCGAGGGGTACTCCGACGGCCTGGTGGGCCTCGCCACGGACTTCGGCATCTCGGTCGACGAGTCCGCCGAACCCGATGCCGCTGCCACTGCCACTGCCGCCGACGGGCCCGAACCCGTGCCCGGTCCCGCCGCATCCGCCCCGGCTCCCGAGCCCGCGCCGCCCCTCGCGGCTCCCGGCCCGATGCCGGAGGCGGCGCCGGTCCCGGCGACGTCGTTCCCGCTGCCGCCCCAGCAGCCGCCCGCGTACGGCTATCCGCCCGCGGCCGCCACCCAGCAGCAGGCGCCCGCGTACGGGTACCCGCAGCCGGTGTCGGCGTGGCCCGACCCGGCCTTCAAGCTGCCGCCGCAGGGGCCGCAGTTCATCGCCCAGTGACGGTCTTGTAGCCCCGGCCCCACTGCAGGCCCCACCCGTACAGCCGGTCGAGCTCGGCCTGGAACCCGTACACGAAGCGCACTTCGCGGCGCACGACGAAGTCGCCCTTCACGTTGTCGATGGAGACCACGGCGCACGAACGGGCCTGCGGTGCCCGCTCGTCGAGGCTGATCTCGATCCGGGGGCCGTTGCTCGGGTACAGCGTCACGTGGGCGTGCGTACGGTCGAACGCCGGCGTCTGGTCGTAGATGTAGACGAACAGCAGCAGGCGCTTGATGGAGTCGCGGTGATCGAGATTGACGTAGATCGTCTCACCGGACGCCGAGCCGAACCGGTCGTCACCGCTGAGCTTCACGTACGGCGCCTCGTTGAGCGCCCCGAAGAAACTGCCGAGCGGCTGTACGACACCCTTCGTGCCGTCCTTCAGCTCGTACAGGCAGCCGAGGTCGAGGTCCACATTGACCATCGACTGGGTATGGGCCTGCACCACATCGGGTTTGAACATGCTGAACGGATGCCGCAGCAGGCTGTTCCGCTTGGGACCGCCGATGTCCGAAGTCCGCATCCGCCACGACAGGTTGACCCGCAGGTTGCCGGTGGCCGCGCCCTGTTTGGAGAGCGAGACGACCGGATGTCGTTTGGTGAGTTCGATCGAGTTGGTCGCCGCGCTGCCCGAATCGAACTCGAACTGTGCGGAGTTCCCGCGCCATAGCCTGTCCCAGAAGGACATACCGCCCCCAAGTGCCGCCGTCCATGCCGACGGGGCGGCCGCTGAGGACTTGTCCTCGTACAACCGCCCCGCTCACAGCGTTCCAGGAATGCCCCCGGGGGCAAACCCGCGAGTCAGACTCCGGATGACACCTCGGCCTTGTCCGAACTCCCGGCCTCCCCGCCTTCGGCCGCGATCCGCTTGTTGCGCCGCACCGAGGACAGGAACGACCAGGCGATCAGCACGACACCGATCATGCCCGTGATGAGCTCGCTGATCTGGTACTGGATGGTGACCAGAAGGATCACGGCGAGCGCGCCGATCGCGTAGTGCGCGCCGTGCTCCAGATACACGTAGTCGTCCAGGGTGCCCTGGCGGACCAGGTAGACCGTGAGCGAACGGACGTACATGGCACCGATACCGAGGCCGAGGGCCATCATCACGATGTCGTTGGTGATGGCGAAGGCGCCGACCACGCCGTCGAAGGAGAAGGACGCGTCCAGGACCTCGAGGTAGAGGAACATGAAGAACGCGGCCTTGCCGGCCATCACGACCGCCGACTGCGGCTTGCCCTCGCGCTTGGCCTGCTCCTCGGCCTCGTGCTCACGCTCCTCCTCTTCCTCGAGACGGTGCTCGAAGAAGCCCGACAGACCGTTCACGACGAGGTACGTGATGAGGCCCGCGACACCCGCGAGCAGCACGGTGGCCTGCTTGTCCGCGTGGGCGCCGCCGTGCTGGTGCGCGTTGACCGCGACGGTCATGGAGGCGATGAGCAGCACGATCAGGGCGATGCAGACCGACAGCATGTCGACCTTGCCGAGCTTGGCGAGCGGGCGCTCCAGCCAGCCGAGCCACTTGATGTCGCGCTCCTCGAAGATGAAGTCGAGGAAGATCATGAACAGGAACATGCCACCGAAGGCGGCGATGGACGGGTGCGCGTCCGTGACCAACTGCTGGTAGCGGTCGGGCTGGTTGAACGCGAGGTCGACCGCCTCGACCGGGCCCAGCTTGGCGCTGATGGCGACGATCACGACAGGGAAGACCAGCCGCATACCGAAGACGGCGATGAGCACGCCGATCGTGAGGAAGATCTTCTGCCAGAAGGCGCTCATCTTCTTCAGGATTCCGGCGTTGACCACCGCGTTGTCGAAGGACAGCGAGATCTCCAGGATCGCGAGGATCAGGACGACCCCGAAGGCCTCCCATCCGTCGTAGAAGACCGCGGCGATCAAGCCGAGCACGGTGATCGCGAACGACCAGCCGAAGGTTTTCAGAACCACTGGCTACCCCATCATGTGTACGGGTTTCCCCGTGCTGGTTGTACGGGGCTCCCCCGCTCCGCGCACGGCTTTGAGAACGCTTTAGGAAACGTTGACCCCGAAGTCTAGAGCGATGCCCCGGAGCCCGGACGCGTACCCCTGGCCGACTGCCCGGAACTTCCACTCTCCTCCGTATCGGTACACCTCGCCAAAGATCATGGCAGTTTCGGTGGATGCGTCCTCAGAGAGGTCATAACGGGCGAGCTCCTGGCCGTCCGCCTGGTTCACGACGCGGATGAACGCGTTGCTGACCTGGCCGAAGGTCTGGCTGCGGTTGTCCGCGTCATGGATGGAGACCGGGAAAATGATCTTGTCGCAGCCGGCCGGGACCTTCGAGAGGTCGACCAGGACCGACTCGTCGTCGCCCTCGCCCTCACCGGTGAGGTTGTCTCCCGTGTGCTCGACCGAACCGTCGGGGCTCTTGAGCTGGTTGTAGAAGATGAACCACTCGTCACCCATGACGCGGCCACCGCTGCAGAGCAGGGCGCTCGCGTCGAGATCGAAGTCGGCTCCGGTGGTGGAGCGCGCGTCCCATCCGAGCCCGACCAGGATCTGTGTGAGGTTCGGTGCGGCCTTGGAGAGGGAGACATTGCCTCCCTTGGCGAGTGTGACGCCCATGATCGTGGTCCTCCCCGAGGTGTGGTGGTGCTGTGGTCGAGCGCGTCCGGCGCCGCACTGGAGGTGCGGCGCCGGACGGGATGAACGTGCTGCGGTGCTTCGGCTCAGACGTTGACGCCGAAGTCCTGCGCGATGCCGCGCAGACCCGACGCGTAGCCCTGGCCGACAGCGCGGAACTTCCACTCCGCCCCGTTGCGGTACAGCTCACCGAAGACCATCGCGGTCTCGGTGGAGGCGTCCTCGGAGAGGTCGTAACGGGCGATCTCGGTGCCGCCCGCCTGGTTCACGACGCGGATGAACGCGTTGCGCACCTGGCCGAAGGACTGCTGGCGGTTCTCGGCGTCGTAGATCGACACCGGGAACACGATCTTGTCGACATCGGCCGGAACCGAGGCGAGGTCGACCTTGACCTGCTCGTCGTCGCCCTCGCCCTCACCGGTGGTGTTGTCACCGGTGTGCTCGACCGATCCGTCCGCGCTCTTCAGGTTGTTGAAGAACACGAAGTCCTGGTCGTTGCGAACCTTGCCCTCGGCGTTCGTCAGGATGGCGCTGGCATCGAGGTCGAAGTCCGTACCGGTGGTGGTACGGACGTCCCACCCGAGGCCCACGACCACGGCCGTGAGGCCAGGGGCCTCCTTGCTCAGCGATACGTTGCCGCCCTTGCTGAGGCTGACTCCCACGAATCCTCCCTATGGTCTCTAGGGGCGGGGAGCCCCCGTAGTGCTCTGGTATCGGATCAACGTCTGGATCCTAGTGAGGGGTTCCCGCCCCGGCGAGGGATCCTGCACGGTGTCGTCCGTCGGTGGCTCGCTCTAGAGAGAGTCGATGGCCTTGACGTACTCGTTCAGGTCACGCGCGTCCGGCAGGCCGTTGACGACGGTCCAGCGGACGACGCCCTCCTTGTCGATGATGAACGTGCCGCGCACCGCGCAGCCCTTCTCCTCGTCGAAGACGCCGTACGCGCGCGAGGCCTCGCCGTGCGGCCAGAAGTCGCTCAGGAGCGGGTACTCCAGGCCCTCCTGCTCGGCGAAGACGCGCAGCGAGAACGGGGAGTCGTTCGATACGGCGAGCAGCTGCACGTCGTCGTTGACGAACTTCGGCAACTCGTCACGCAGCGCGCACAGTTCTCCGGTGCACACCCCGGTGAAGGCGAACGGGTAGAAGAGCAGCACCACGTTCTTCTCGCCCCGGTAGTCCGAGAGCTTCACGGTCTCACCGTGCTGGTTCTTGAGCTCGATCTCCGGAGCCTTGGTGCCGGCCTCGATCGCCATGGTGAAGCTTCCCTTCCGTGGGGCTGTTCGGGTGGCTTCAGCCTAGTTGGCCGCGTTCGGGCGCCGCCGCGCAGGTGGGTGCGGGGGCGTCCGGCCATGCGTGAGGGCCCCCGCGGGCGCTGTGGCGCACCTGCGGGGGCCCTCACGAGGTTTCTCGTTCCGCCGCGACTGCTATCGCTTCTTGGCGGCTGCCTTCGGTGTGGCCAGACGGCTTGCGGTCCAGTCCTTACCCGCGCTGACGCTCTTGCTCGCGGTCAGGCCCGCCGTGGTGGCGGCCTCGCCGATCTCACTGGCCTCGACGTAACCGTCGCGGCCGGTCTTCGGCGTCAGAAGCAGGATGGACCCGCCCTCCTCCATGTAAGCGATGGCGTCCACCAGCGCATCAGTAAGGTCCCCGTCGTCATCACGGAACCAGAGCACCACGGCGTCAGCCACGTCGTCGTAGTCCTCGTCGACGAGCTCGGAGCCGATGGCCGCCTCGATGGTCTCTCGGAGCTCCTGATCGACGTCGTCGTCGTAGCCGATCTCCTGGACCACCTGGTCGGTCTGGAAACCAAGCCTTACGGCAAGGTTCGTTTCCGCGTGGTCCGCGGTCGCGCTCACGGATTGCCTCCTGATCGTGTTTACGAAGTTGTCTACAGCCTCGCGTACGCGCGAAGCATTGGCCGTAGTCCACACGTGCGCGACGGATCGCGCAAGTACCCGGCCGTCAAGACCGCCGAAACGGTGACTTTCCAGGCCGTGTCACCGCAACTCCTGTCAAGGATCCCCGCTGGCCAGTGATGTATGCCACAGCGATCTGTCAGCTTTGCCCGTCACTGCCCGAGCACCGAGGGCGACGGGGGCCGATCACGCCTTCACTGAACACCTGAGCGAAATCGGCGTATCGTGACGGTTTGAGCGCGACGGCTGGTGGGACGCGGACCGGACCTCGAATTACCTCTCGGTAGAGATGACGATTCCGAATTCGAGGTACACGATGGACAACGGCGTACCCGGCGTACCCGACAGTGGAACAGTGGCATCACCGACAGTGAAGGAACAGCGTGGTTTCCGGATCCGATCGCAACCCGATCATCATTGGCGGTCTTCCCAGCCAGGTCCCGGACTTCGATCCCGAGGAGACCCAGGAGTGGCTCGACTCTCTTGACGCCGCAATCGACGAGCGCGGCCGCGAGCGGGCCCGGTACCTGATGCTCCGGCTGATCGAGCGGGCCCGCGAGAAGCGCGTGGCCGTGCCCGAGATGCGCAGCACGGACTACATCAACACGATCGCCACCAAGGACGAGCCGTTCTTCCCCGGCAACGAGGACATCGAGCGCAAGGTCCTGAACGCGACGCGGTGGAACGCGGCGGTGATGGTGTCCCGCGCGCAGCGGCCCGGCATCGGCGTGGGCGGTCACATCGCCACCTTCGCCTCCTCCGCGTCCCTGTACGACGTGGGCTTCAACCACTTCTTCCGCGGCAAGGACGAGGGCGACGGCGGTGACCAGGTCTTCTTCCAGGGCCACGCCTCTCCGGGCATCTACGCCCGTGCCTATCTGCTCGACCGGCTCAGCGAGGAGCAGCTCGACGGCTTCCGCCAGGAGAAGTCGAAGTCGCCCAACGGTCTTTCCTCGTACCCGCACCCGCGCCTCATGCCGGACTTCTGGGAGTTCCCCACCGTCTCCATGGGCCTCGGCCCGCTCGGCGCGATCTTCCAGGCCCGGATGAACCGCTACATGGAGGCCCGCGGCATCGCCGACACCTCCAAGTCGCAGGTGTGGGCCTTCCTCGGCGACGGCGAGATGGACGAGCCCGAGTCGCTGGGCCAGCTCTCCATCGCCGCCCGTGAGGGCCTCGACAACCTCACCTTCGTCGTCAACTGCAACCTGCAGCGCCTCGACGGGCCGGTGCGCGGCAACGGCAAGATCATCCAGGAGCTCGAGTCCCAGTTCCGCGGCGCCGGCTGGAACGTCATCAAGCTGGTCTGGGACCGCAGTTGGGACCCGCTGCTCGCGCGGGACCGGGACGGTGTCCTGGTCAACAGGCTCAACACGACGCCCGACGGCCAGTTCCAGACGTACGCCACGGAGACCGGCGACTACATCCGCGAACACTTCTTCGGCGACGACCACCGCCTGCGCGCGATGGTCGAGAACATGACCGACAAGGAGATCCAGCACCTGGGCCGCGGCGGTCACGACCACAAGAAGATCTTCGCCGCGTTCACGGCCGCCAGGGAGCACAAGGGGCAGCCGACGGTCATCCTGGCGCAGACGGTCAAGGGCTGGACCCTCGGCCCGAACTTCGAGGGCCGCAACGCCACGCACCAGATGAAGAAGCTGACGGTCGACGACCTCAAGGGCTTCCGCGACCGGCTGCACATCCCGATCACCGACGCGCAGCTGGAGGGCGGCGCCCCGCCGTACTACCACCCCGGCCGGGACTCCGAGGAGATCCAGTACATGCACGACCGCCGCAGGGCGCTGGACGGGTACGTCCCGACCCGCGTCGTGCGCGCGAAGCCCCTTCAGCTCCCGGACGACAAGGCGTACGCGGGCGTCAAGAAGGGCTCCGGGCAGCAGTCGATCGCCACCACGATGGCCTTCGTCCGGCTGCTCAAGGACCTGATGCGGGACAAGGAGATCGGCAAGCGCTTCGTGCTGATCGCCCCCGACGAGTACCGCACCTTCGGCATGGACTCCTTCTTCCCGAGCGCGAAGATCTACAACCCGCTCGGCCAGCAGTACGAGTCCGTCGACCGTGAACTCCTGCTCGCCTACAAGGAGTCGGCCACCGGCCAGATGCTGCACGACGGCATCTCGGAAGCGGGCTGCACGGCCTCGCTGATCGCCGCCGGATCCGCCTACGCGACCCACGGCGAGCCGCTGATCCCGGTCTATGTCTTCTACTCGATGTTCGGTTTCCAGCGCACCGGCGACCAGTTCTGGCAGATGGGCGACCAGCTGGCGCGCGGCTTCGTGCTCGGTGCGACCGCCGGCCGCACGACGCTGACCGGCGAGGGTCTCCAGCACGCGGACGGGCACTCGCAGCTGCTCGCTTCGACCAACCCCGCATGCGTCGCCTACGACCCGGCGTACGCCTACGAGATCGCGCACATCGTCAAGGACGGCCTGCGCCGGATGTACGGCCCGACCGCCGACGGCAAGCCGGGCGAGGACGTCTTCTACTACCTCACCGTCTACAACGAGCCGATCCAGCACCCCGCCGAACCGGCCGATGTCGACGTCGAGGGCATCCTCAAGGGCATCCACCGCATCAGCACCGGGACTTCGGGCTCGATCCCCGCCCAGATCCTGGCGTCGGGCGTCGGTGTCCCGTGGGCGATCGAGGCGCAGCAGATCCTCGCCCAGGACTGGAACGTACGGGCCGACGTCTGGTCCGCGACGTCGTGGAACGAACTGCGCCGCGAGGCGGTGGAAGTGGAGCGCCACAACCTGCTGCACCCGGAAGAGGAGCAGCGCACGCCCTACGTGACGCAGAAGCTGTCCGGCGCGCAGGGGCCGTTCATCGCGGTCTCCGACTGGATGCGCTCGGTCCCGGACCAGATCGCGCGCTGGGTGCCGGGCACGTACCAGTCGCTGGGTGCGGACGGTTTCGGTTTCGCGGACACCCGGGGCGCCGCGCGTCGCTTCTTCCACATCGACGCCCAATCGGTGGTGGTCGGGGTGCTCACGGAGCTGGCGCGCGAGGGCAAGGTCGACCGCTCGGTCCTGAAGCAGGCGATCGACCGCTACCAGCTGCTGGACGTCTCGGCCGCCGATCCCGGCGCGGCCGGAGGCGACGCCTGAGCGGTGCCTGCCTGAGCGGTGACTGACTGAGCAGTGCCCGACTGAGCGGTGCTTCGGCAAAGGGCGGCGAGAGCTTCGGCCTCGCCGCCCTCCGGCATCTACCGGGTCGTGCTCGGACGGGTCGTGCTCAGAACGCTCCTCCCGCGAGCGGTCCGGCCGCCGAGGCCAGCCAGACGATCGCGAGGAGAGTGTCGATCGCGCCGAGCACGACCGCGACGAGTGCCGGTACCGACTCCGTGCCGGTCCAGCGTCGGCCCATGGCCAGCCAGCCGCAGACGACGGCGACCGGTCCGAGCACGATCCGCAGGGTGAAGAAGCCGGCGATCGCGCAGATGAGGCCGATGATTCCGAGCGACGCGCGGTCCGGCCCGGTCCGTGACCATGCGCGGCCACGTGAGCGGGGGTGCTTGCGCGTGGTGTGTCCGAAGCCCGCCATCATCACTCCCTGAGTTCTTCCGGTTGTTCCGGACTCGGGCGATGCTTCGGGTACCCCACTTACCGCGGTCTATCGCGCGCGTACTCCACTGTCCCTGCCGGGCCCTTATTGCTCCCAGACCTTGAACGCCCGGACCCGGTAAGGGGATTCGGGCTCCCATGTCCCGCTGCCGGGGTACGTCTGGAACTCGCCGGTCTCCGCGCACACCGCGGATTGATAGGTGGTGACGGGACGGCCGGTCCGATTGGCGAGGGACGCCGCGCTGCTCCCCTCCGGCAGCGCGATGCAGCTCTCGATGTCGATATCGGCCAGTTCATAGGCGTGCCGTGACCCCTTGAACCCGCTCTTGCCCCACAGACACAGCTCCCCCGCCGAGCAGTCGCCCAAGGTCGGTGGCGCCGCCGCGGTGGCGAGGCCCGGAGTGAGCGCCACCGCGGCGAGCGCGGTAGCGGCGGCAGCCGTGGTCATGAATGTACGCATGTGCTTCAACCCCCGTGTCGTGTCGACCAGTTGCGTTCGCGACTGATCGTCTGCCAGACACTCTGGCCCGGAAGCTCTGGTTCCGGGAAGGGCTGCCGAGGGACGTCACCCTGATAAGCGAAAGCCCCCGGATCGTTCCCGGGGGCTTCCCTCGTACGAGCGGTTTCGCGCGGCTCAAGAGGGGTTTCGCGCGATCCGTCCGATGGCCGTCCGGCCGTCAGATGTGCGCCGCGCCCGCGCCCGCCTCCGCGTTCTCCCCGCGCTTGGTGAGCAGCGCGACGAGGATGGCGACGACGGCGACACCGGCGGCGACCAGGCAGGCCATGCTCATGCCCGAGATGAAGGTGTCCTGCGCGACGCCCGTGATCTTCTCGGCGAGCGCCGGCGGGGTGCCCGGGGGCACCGGCGCGACACCGACCTGGACCGCCTCCGACGCCTGGCCCAACTGGGCGTGCGTGAGCGGCGGGAGCCCGGCGCCCGTCCAGTTCCCGGCGAGATCGCTGTCGACCTTGGACGCCATGACGGCACCGAGCACGGCGGTGCCGAGGCTTCCGCCGATCTGCATCGCGGCCTGCTGAAGTCCGCCGGCCACGCCGGAGAGCTCCAACGGGGCGTTGCCCACGATGACTTCGGTCGCACCGACCATCACGGGCGCGAGGCCGAGACCCAGCAGGGCGAACCAGAGGGACATGACCCCGCTGCCCGTTCCCGGTTCCAGCGTGGACATCCCGTACATGGCGACGGCGGTGAGCGTCATGCCGCCGGCGAGCGGGACACGAGGACCGAACTTCGTGATCATCGCCCCCGCCAGCGGAGAGCCGACGATCATCATGCCGGTCAGCGGCAGCAGGTGCATTCCGCTCTCGACCGGGCTCATGCCGTGCACGTTCTGGAGGTAGAACGTCACGAAGAACAGTCCGCCCATGAACGCGATGGCCATCAGCACCATCAGCACCACACCGGCCGACAACGGCACGGACCGGAACAGGGCCAGCGGGATGAGCGGTTCGGCGACGCGGGTCTCCCAGAGCGCGAACACCACGAAGCACAGCACCGAACCGGCTATGAACGACCAGGTCATGCCGTCGCCCCAGCCCCAGGTCGGCGCCTTGATGAGCGCCCAGACCAGGCAGAACATCGCGCCGGACAGCAGCACGATGCCGAGGATGTCGAAGGACCGCGGCGCGTTCTCGGCGCGGTGGTCCAGGAGGATGAAAAGCCCCAGGGCGAGGGCGAGAACGCCGATGGGGACGTTGATGAAGAAGACCGACTGCCAGCTGACGTGCTCGACGAGCAGCCCGCCGACGATCGGCCCGCCGGCGGTCGAGGCGCCGATGACCATGCCCCAGATACCGATCGCCATGTTCAGCTTCTCGGCGGGGAACGTGGCGCGCAGCAGGCCGAGCGCGGCAGGCATGAGCAGCGCCCCGAACAGGCCCTGGAGCACGCGGAAGGTGATGACGAAGGCGATGCTGTCGGAGAGGCCGATGGCCCCCGACGCGGCGGCGAAGCCGACGACACCGATGAGGAACGTCTGCCGGTGACCGAATCGGTCACCGAGCTTGCCCGCGGTGATCAGCGCGACCGCGAGGGCGAGGAAGTAGCCGTTGGTGATCCACTGAACGTCGGCGAAGGTCGCGCCGAGGTCCTTCTTAATAGTCGGGTTGGCGATGGCGACGATGGTGCCGTCGAGGGCGACCATCATGACGCCGATCGCGACGGAGAAGAGTGTCAACCAGGGGTGACCGCGCAGCCCCTTGGCCGGTGCCGGGACGTGCTCGGGCTCCGGAACCCGATCCGCCTTGTCGACAGTGGTCTGACTAGTCATGTGTTCGAGGCTAATGACAGCCACTGACACTTGGCGAACCATTTCACAAGTCAGCGACTGTCACGTCGCTCACACTAGGGTGAGCTGCACAAACGGCGAGAAAGAGAACGATGACGGATCGAATCAACCTGCGTGAACTCAAGAAGCAACGCACACGAAACGCCTTGCTGCGCACCGCACTTGAGCTCTTCACGACCCAGGGGTTCGACCGGACGACGGTCGACGAGATCGCCGACGCCTGCGGGGTGTCCCAGCGCACCTTCTTCCGGTATTTCGCGAACAAGGAAGAGGTCGCCCTCGCGGTGCAGCAGACGGTGGAGGCCCGCTTCGTCGCCGCGCTGCGGGAACGCCCCTTGGGGGAAAGCCCGTTCGAGGCACTGCGGCGGACCGTACTCGGCACATGGGACGCGATGAGCCGCGTCGTGGAGGAGCTCATCCCCCTCGAACTCCACATGCGCACCTACCAGATGATCGAGTCGACCCCCTCCCTGCTCGCCGTTCACTTGCGCCGCTCCATCGAACTGGAAGAGGAACTCGCGCGCGTGGTCGCCGAACGCGAAGGCCTCGACGTGAACAGCGATCCACGGCCGCGCGTGGCCGTCGCCGCGTTCGGTGGCGTCATGCGGATGACCGGACGCCTGTGGGGCGCGGGAGAGGACGCGAGCCTCGAGTCGATCCGCGCACTCACCGAGTCGTACCTGGACCATTTGAGGCCTTCACTGGCCGGACAATGGCGCCGCGACCAGGGATGACACAGCGTGAGGCAACAACGCACCCGCGTCCGGTTTTACCCAAATACACCACGGGAAACGTGATCCGCCTCACCTCATTCACGGTGCCGCATGCGCTTCTCCTAGGGTGTCCCGCAGTGACTTCCTTCGATACCTCCCCCCAACTCAACGTCTGGCGCGCACTGCTTGCGCTGGTCGTCGTGTTCGTCATGCTGGCCACCACCGGCTGGACCGCGGTGCGTCATCAGCGAGGCGTCACATCTCCGCTCCAGACCGCGCTCACCTCTTGGGAGCACGGCCGGATAAACGGACATGCCCTGCCCGCGCACGACGGCTCCCCCCACCGCCTCGCGCATTTCTTCGGCTCGCTGAGCGCCCACCAGCGCGGCGAGCTCGCCGCCCGGTATCCGCTCGCGGTCGGCAATATGAACGGTGCACCTGTAGAGCTGCGTTATCGCGCCAACCGCATCGCGCTCGACCAGGCCCGCCAGGTCGAGCACAAGCGCATGTACGACAACCGGTTGTCGTCCGTCGGTCACGCCGACGCGAAGAAGCGCATGAACCGGTTCGCGTCCCTGGCGAAGCCCGATCGCAAGATCCTCTCCTTCGACCCCTTGGGCGCCGGCCGGGTCGCCGAGGTCTTCGGTGACCTCGACAAGGCCCAGCGGGTGTCCGTCGTGGTGCCGGGAGTCGACACGAACGTGCTCACCTTCGAGCGCACGTCCCGCCAGTACTCGGCGCCCGTGGGCATGGCGCGCTCCCTGTACGGCGCCGAGCGCAGCGCCAGTCCGCACACCCGCACCGCGGTCGTCGCGTGGGCCGACTACACCGCGCCGGCCGGCCTGGGCGTGGACGCCGCCACGGCGATGCGTGCCGAGGACGGAGCGGTGCGGCTCAACGCGATGCTGCGCGGTCTGCCGGGCCGGTCCTCCGTCGCCCTGTACTGCCACAGCTACGGCTCGGTGGTGTGCGGTGTCGCGGCGCACCACATGCCGGGGCGGGTCAGCGACATCGCGGTGGCGGGCAGTCCCGGTATGCGCGCCCAGACCGCGGCAGGTCTGGACACGCACGCGCGCGTGTGGGCCATGCGCGACAAGGACGACTGGATCCAGGACATTCCCTACATGGAGGTGGGCGGTCTCGGCCACGGAGCGGACCCCGTCTCCTCCGCGTTCGGCGCGCGCGTCCTCGCGGCCGGCGACTCCAAGGGCCACACCGGCTACTTCGTGCCGGGCACCGAGAGCCTCGCCAACTTCGCCGACATCGGCATCGGCGGGTACAGGACAGTGCACTGTGCCGGCGGAGGTCAGGGCTGTCTGGACGGTTTTTCCGGGAACGTCTCCGCCTGACGCGCGTAGAAAGTGCTGAAACAGCGGTCTGCCACGACAGGCGACGGAGACGCGCGCTCCGCCTACGATGAGCCACATGGGTGACGTACTGGCCGGATTTCATGCCGCCTGGGAGTTCGAGTCCGACTCCGTGCTCATCCGCTTCGAACGGGGGATCCGCACGCCGAAGCTCCTTCAGGCGCTGGGCGAACGCCGCATCCCTCTGGAAGCGGTCGCGGCGGTGTCCCTGACGCCCGGAAAACGCGGGACCGTCGTGCTGCACGCGGTGCCGCGGCCGGGCGCGGACCCCTTGATGGACGCTGCCGCGGGTCAGCTCAAGGAGGGGAGCGACCCGTACCGCCTCGTGCTGCCCGCCGAGCGGGAGACGCTCGGCGAGTACTACGCGGACGAGCTGCGGGCGAAGCTCTCCGACCACGAAGACGTGCGTCCGGAAAAGTATCTTGTGGCGCCTCCCGAGGCGCCCCGGCAGTTCAAGGCCTACGACGGGAAGGCCACCTTCGACGGGGACTCGGTGGCCTTCCGCTGGTTCTGGACCGGGGCCTCTTCCGCGAAGTGGAAAGCCGGGGACAAGACGTTCCCGATCTCGGACCTGAGCGGCGTCGAATGGCGCTCGCCCGAACTCTTCGAGGGCCATCTGCGCCTGCTGCCCCGGGACGCCGCCGCGGAACAGCCCGGTCAGGCGGACCAGGATCCGGCCGCTGTCGTCTTCGGCCTCGGCTACGGTCCGGTGCACGAGTCGCTGCCGTTCGCCGCCTCGGTACTGGCGGCCGTGCGTGCCTCCGGCCCGGCGCCGCCGCAGGGCGGGGCATTGTGTACCGAGTCGGCGGGGGCCGGAAGGCGCGACCCCGCGGACATCGCCGACCGCATCCGGCACCTGGGCGAGCTGCACCAGGCGGGTCTGGTGACCGACGCGGAGTTCACGTCGAAGAAGGCCGAGCTGCTCGCCGAGCTGTGACCTCATACCTGGGTAGGGGGTGCGGTTGAGCACTCCGGTATGACGGCACGACCGGTCCCGGGTGTCTACGCTGATCGGGCCATGAGCACCGCACCGCCATCTCCCGAGAAGACGCCCCGCCCACCGGACGAAGGTTCCGGCCGGACGGGTTCTCGGCGCACGACCGGAGCGGTGCATCGGCTGGGCGACCGGCTTGCCTGGGCCGGTTCGACACTCACCGTGGCCCTGGGCGACAACCGGTCGGAGCCCCTGCTGGCGCATGCGCCCCGCCGTTGGATGCGGCTGTTGCCGTATCTGGTTGCTCTGGGCTTCACCGCGGCGCTGATTCCGGTCACGACCCAGGTGTTGGCGAACGACTACGGGGTCGGCGGCGGACTGGCCGCCGCGATCGGCGTGGCCCAGTCCGCTCCCTTGGTCCTCGCGGTGAGCCGCCCGCTTGCCGCCTGGTACATCATGATCACCGCGGCCGTGCTGGGCACGATCCCGGTGCTTCAGGGGGACGCCCACCACCCCTCGCCATGGACGGCCATGGTGATCGTGGCCTACGTGGTGCTGTGCATCGCGCTGGCTCTGCGGGAGAGCCGTCGCACTCTCGTCAACATCTGGCTGGTCACCGTCGCCGCCAGCATCGTGGTCGGCATCTTCCGCGACAGCACCAGCCAGGACACGGGGGTGCTCCTCATCGTCCTGAGCGGTGGGGTGCTGCTCCTGGGCGCCCTGCTGCGGGAGCGCGGCGAGACCAGACGCAAGCTCGTCGCGCAGGAGACGATCAGTGAGGCCGAGCGGACCCGCAGAACGCTGCTCGAGGAGCGGGCCAGGATCGCGCGCGAGCTGCACGACGTCGTCGCCCACCACATGTCGGTGATCACCGTGCAGGCGGACTCCGCGCCCTACCGGCTGCAGGACCTGCCCGACGAGGCACGCGAGGAGTTCGAGTCGATCGCCACGGGTGCGCGCGCGTCGCTGACCGAGATGCGCCGTCTCCTGGCGGTCCTGCGCAGCGAAGAGGCGCAGGGCGACCTGGTCCCGCAGCCCGGCCTCGCGCACCTGCCGCAGCTGGTCGAGGCGACTGTACGAGGCGGGGTGCCGGCCGAGCTGTCCTATCCGGAGCTGGCTCTCGTCGTCGAGCTGGCCCGGGTGTCTCCGGCGGTGGACCTCTCCGCGTACCGCATCGTGCAGGAGGCACTGTCGAACGTGGTGCGGCACGCTCCGGGTGCACGGACCCAGATCTCCATCAGCCTCGACGGTGACACCCTGCTGGTGGTCGTGGTCAACGGGCCGGCCGCGGACCCGGTATCGCCCGTCGAATCGACCGCCGGTACCGGACACGGGCTGATAGGGATGAACGAGCGCGTACGGTTGGTCGGCGGCACGCTGGACGTGGGACCGCTGCCCGACGGAGGTTTCCGTGTCGCGGCCCAGCTCCCATTGAGCGTGCCCGACTCCCCGACGGCATAAAGGAATTCGGCACGCATGACCATTCGCGTGATCATCGTCGACGATCAGACCATGGTGCGGGCGGGGTTCGCCGCGCTGCTGAACGCACAGAGTGACATCGACGTCGTGGGAGAGGCCCCGGACGGCAAGGAAGGCGTCCAGGTGAGCCGCTCCACGCATCCCGATGTCGTCCTCATGGATGTCCGGATGCCGGAAATGGACGGGCTGGCCGCGACCAAGGAACTGATGGACCCGCCGCCCGGCGTGGTGCACCGGCCGAAGGTCCTGATGCTCACCACGTTCGACGTCGACGACTATGTGTACGCCGCGCTGCGGGCGGGCGCGTCCGGGTTTCTGCTCAAGGACGCGCCACCGGCCGATCTGATCGCCGCGGTGCGCGTGATCGCGGCCGGTGAGGCGCTGCTCGCTCCCACGGTCACCAAGCGTCTCATCGCGGACTTCGCCAAGACCCGCCCCGCGAACCGCAAGAGCCACGATCCGCTGCTGAAGACACTGACACCGCGTGAGACCGAGGTTCTCGAGCTGATCGCGCGCGGACTGTCCAACCAGGAGATCGCGCAGAAGCTGGTGCTGGCCGAGCAGACGGTGAAGACCCATATCGGCCGGGTGCTGGCGAAGTTGGGCCTGCGCGACCGGGCGCAGGCCGTGATCTTCGCGTATGAATCGGGTCTCGTAGAGCCCGGCGGCCGGTGATGCGCCACCCCTGAGGCGCCCCACCCCCTACTGCGGTATCAGTCATCAATACCCAGGTATCAAGGGCTGGTTGGCTCCCCAGTGTGACGCCCCGGCCGCGTCCGTCCTCCTACCTTCCCCTCGTCACACCACTGGACGAAGGGGAGACGGGCGATGGGCCTGAGCTCATGGAAACAACGTGGCCGTCGCGCCGTGGCAGCCGCCGCGCTCACGGCAATCGCCGTGTCCGGCACAGCGGGTTGGGCATCGGGCCAGGAACAGCGCCCGCTCACGGGCCCTCCCCCGGGCACCGCCTCGTGGCGCGCGGACGATTCGCTGGGCCGCGGACTGCCTGACCCCGCGACAGCGAGGCCGCCACAAGTCGCCGCCTTCTTCCGCGGGTTGAGCGGTGCGGAGCAGCGCGCTCTGGTCGCGCGACACCCGTCGGTCGTCGGCAATCTGGACGGGGCCCCGATCGCTCTGCGGTACGAGGCGAACGCGTTGTCGCTGCGGGCCGAGCAGGCAAGGGCCCGCGCCGACGCCAAGGACCGAACGCTTACCGAGCGACAGCGGACCTCGGCGCGGGAACTCGCCGCCCGCTGCTCCCAACTGCTCGCGCAGGGCCGCCGGATACTCGCCTTCGATCCCCGTGGGCGTGGCCAGGTGGCGGAGGTCTATGGGGACCTGGGGACGGCTCGGCATGTCTCCGTGATCGTGCCGGGTTCCGATATCGACCTGGGCTCGTTCGACCGGACCAGGGACGTGTACGGGACACCGGCCGGGATGGCGCGCTCGCTGCATCGGGCGATGGCCGGGCAGTCGGCCGTGGTGGCGTGGGCCGGATACACCACCCCGGTGGGTCTGGGCCCGGATGCGGCCACGGGGCGGCTCGCCGAGGCGGGAGCCCCCAGGCTGGTCCGCTTCGCGCAGGGCCTCACCGCGGCCGGCACCCCGAAGCCGGCCGTCTTCTGCCACAGCTACGGGTCGGTGGTGTGCGGGCTCGCCGCGTCCCGGCTTCCCGCGGCGGATCTTGTGGCCCTCGGTTCGCCCGGACTGCATGCCGACACGGTGGCCGAACTGCACACCCGCGCCAGGGTGTGGGCGGCCCGGGACGACAGCGACTGGATCGGCAAGGTGCCGAACGTCGAGCTGTTCGGCCTGGGACACGGCACCGACCCGACGGACCCCTCCTTCGGAGCCCGGCGGGTGCCTGCCGAGCAGGCCCAGGGCCACACGGGCTACTTCGCGCCGGGCACGGACTCGCTGCGCGCCTTCGCCGACATCGCCACGGGAGCTGCGTCATGACCGCCACTTCTCTCCGCGCCTCCGTGTCCTCGGCAGTCGCCTCGATCGACGCGAAGACCCCGGCCCACCGGGATCGGGCAGTGGACGGGCTGCGGGCGCTGGCCCTGCTCGCCGTGCCCACGGGCCACTGGCTGCTCGCGGGCTTCACGCTGGACCCGCAGGGCGCCCTGCACAATGCGAGCCCGCTGAGCAGCTTCGGCTTCTTCGCGCCCCTCAGTTGGGTGTTGCAGATGCTCGGAGTCTTCTTCCTCGTCGGCGGATACGCGTCGGTCCTGTCGTTCCGGCGGGCCCGGGAGCGGGGCACGTCGACGGCCGGCTGGCTGCGGGGCAGGCTTGCCCGTCTGGGTCGGCCCGTGCTGGGCGTGACCGCGGTGTGGGCCGCGCTTGCCCCCTTGCTGTACGCCCTCGGGGTGCCCCTGCCGACGTTGCGCACGGCTTCCACGCTGGTGATACAGCCCCTGTGGTTCGTCGGCATCTACACCGTGATCACCGCGCTCACACCGTGGTGCATCAAGGCGGCGCACAGGCTCGGCGCCTGGTCCGTGGTTCCACTGATCGGATCGGTCGCCGTCGTCGACTTCCTCCGGTACGGGCCCTTCTCCTCCGCCATGCCGTCGTGGCTGAGCCTGCTCAATCTCCTGCCGGGCTGGCTGTTCGCCTATCAACTCGGCGTCTGCTGGGGCGAGAATAGGCTCGGAAAGCGGGGAGCGTGGGCACTGCTCGTCGGTGGCACGGCACTGTTCGCGGCCTTGCTGCTGCTCTTCCACTACCCGGCGTCGATGGTCGGGGTGCCGGGCGAGGCACGGACGAACTCGCATCCGCCGTCGCTGCTGGTCCTCGCCCTCGCGGCCGCGCAGAGCGGCGCGGCGATCCTGGTGCGGGACCGCCTGGGCAGGCTGCTGCGCCGCCCGGCCCTGTGGGCACCGGTCGTGGTCATCAACCTGTCGGCGATGACCGTCCTGTGCTGGCATCAGACGGCGCTGCTCGCGGCGGCGATACCCGGCTCGTTCGCCGGCGCGATACCGGGCCTCACGACGGCCCCGGACACGCTCGCCTGGATAGCGATCCGCCTCGCGTGGCTACCGCTGTTCGCGGCTCTGCTCGTCCTGATAGGCCGCTATGCGCGGGGCTTCGAGTCACCGTGGAAGCAGGTAAGCCGGGGACGCCGTGCTCTGGCGGGGCTGCTCGCCGCCGGGTTCGCGGTGTTCGCGCTGGGACTGGCGTGAGGCCCCGTGGGCCGCACGGCCGCCCCTCCTCTGGCGGACCGGCTACTCGCGGCCCGCCGACGTGAAGGTCATGTCCGCGTAGCGGTCGCCCGAGACCTTCGCGGCGATGGGCTCCAGGAGCGCCAGTTCCTCATCGGTGAGCACGATGTGGGTCGCCGCGGTGTTCTCCTCGACGCGCGTGCGCTTGCGGGTGCCGGGGATCGGGGCGACGCCGAGGCCGAAGGCCCCAGCCTGTTGCTGCACCCAGGCCAGGGCGACCTGGCCGAGTGAGGCGCCGTGGGCGTCGGCGACCTGGCGGACCGGTTCCAACAGGGCCGCGTTGGCGGCGGCGTTGTCCCCGGTGAACCGGGGCTGTTGGCGTCGGAAGTCGCCGTCGGTGAGTTCCTTGTCGGCGGAGACGAAGGCTCCGGTGAGGAAGCCACGGCCGAGTGGGGAGTACGGGACCAGGGCGACGCCGAGTTCCGCGGCGGCGGGCACGACCGAGCGTTCGATGTCGCGGCTGAACAGCGACCACTCGGACTGGACGGCCGCGATCGGATGGACGGCTTGGGCGGCGCGCAGTTCGGCGGCGGTGACCTCGCTCAGGCCGAGGTGCTTGACCTTGCCGGCGGCGACGAGTTCGGCCATCGCGCCGACCGACTCCTCGATCGGCACCTTCGGGTCGCGGCGGTGCATGTAGTACAGGTCGACCGAGTCGACGTCCAGGCGTTGGAGGCTGGCGTCGATGCAGGTCCTGATGTAGGCGGGGTCGTTGCTGATGACGCGCTTGTACGGGTCGCTCGGATCGGACCCGATGGCGAACTTGGTCGCGAGGACGATCTCGTCCCGATGCGCCTTGACGAAGGGAGAGAGGAACTTCTCGTTCTCACCGGCACCGTAGGCGTCGGCGGTGTCGTACAAGGTGACGCCGAGTTCAAGGGCCCGCTCCAGGGTGGCCCTCGCCTCATCGGCGTCCGTCGGTCCATAGGCCCAGCTCATTCCCATGCAGCCGAGGCCCTGAATGCCCACCACGGGCCCGTTGTTTCCCAACTCAACAGTGGAAATGCGCCGCTGCCCGCCCGTCCGCGGCGTCCGCTCCGTGCTGCTCATGAGGATCAAGCCCTTTCCGGCGCCGGTCGGGCGCCCGCGTAAAAGTCGATCTTGTAGTCCAGTACGGCCAGGGTGTCCTGCAGCTCGGCCACCCGGTTCAGGACGTCGCGGCGGGTCGCTTCAAGCAGTTCCCTGCGCTCGTCGAAGGTCTCCTCGCCCCGGCGCACGAGTTCGGCGTAGCGCACCATGTCGGCCACCGGCATCCCGGTGAGCCGGAGCTTGCCGACGAGCGACAGCCAGTCCAGGTCACGGTTGCTGTAGCGGCGCTGCCCGGTGTGCGAGCGGTCGACGTCGGGCATCAGGCCGATCCGCTCGTACCAGCGCAAGGTGTGGGCGGTCAGTCCGGTGAGAGCGACGACCTCGCTGATGGTGTAGTGGTCCTGGCCCTCGGGTCGGGGGTGTGAGGGGGGCGCCGAGGCACAGTTGTCGGTCTTCCGGGTCGCCGCGCGGGGCCGGGACGTGGTCTCCATCACCGTCATGGCCCCCACGCTAGAACCTTGGAGTGCACTCCAAGCAAGCGCGGCACAGGAAATCGGGCGGCACAGGAAAAGGGAGGACACCTCGAAGACGGCCCGGTTACGGTGCGGCCCATGACTGCCGTACGCCGTGCCACGCCCGCCGACGCCGAAGAACTGGTCCGCCTGCGCAAGATCATGCTGGACTCGATGAGACCGAGCGACGACGTGGAGTGGCAGCCGTACACGGCGCGGGTCCTGCGGTCCCATCTGGCTGACGAGGGTGGCCCGTTGGCGGTTTTCGTGGTCGAGGCACCGGACGCTCCGGGCACGCTCGCGGCCTGTGCGACCGGCACCATCAACCTGAGCCTGGGCGGTCCCGGAAACCCCGAGGGCACTTCGGGACACGTCTTCAATGTCTGCACCGATCCCGCGCACCGGCGCCGCGGCTACTCACGGGGCTGCATGGAGGCGCTGCTTGCCTGGTTCAAGGAGCGCGACGTGCGCCGCATCGATCTGCACGCCTCCACCGAGGGCGAGCCCCTGTACTCCTCCCTCGGCTTCGCCCGCACTCCCGCGCCCGCCATGAGGCTGACTCTCTGACGCCGCCGGCGAGGAATTAGGCTCGTACGCATGCAGAGCCTCGCGTTGATCGAGAACTGGCCGGTACCGACCGCCGCAGCAGCCGTCGTCCGTGCGGACGGCACAGTGCTGGGGACCCGGGGACCCACGGCCCACCGTTTCCCGCTGGCCTCGGTCACCAAGCCGCTCGCGGCCTACGCGGCGCTGGTCGCGTACGAGGAAGGGGCGATCGAGCTGGAGGAGCCGGCAGGACCCGAGGGCTCGACGGTCCGGCACCTGCTCGCGCACACCAGCGGCCTCGCCTTCGACGAGCACAGGACGACGTCCGAGCCGGGCACGCGGCGGCTGTACTCGAACGCGGGCTTCGAGGTGCTCGGGGACCACATCGCGAAGGCGACGGACATTCCGTTCGGCGAGTACCTGCGCCAGGCCGTGCTCGAACCGCTGGGGATGACGGCGACGGCGCTCGACGGGTCGCCCGCCAAGGACGGTGTGTCGACGGTGGACGACCTGGTGCGGTTCGCCGCCGAGGTGCAGGCGCCCCGACTGCTCGACCCGCGGACCGTGGCCGAGGCGATGACCGTGCAGTACCCGGGCACGAAGGGCGTGCTTCCGGGGTACGGGCACCAGAACCCGAACGACTGGGGCCTCGGCTTCGAGATCCGGGACCACAAGTCGCCGCACTGGACGGGCAGTTCGTCGTCGCCGCGGACGTTCGGGCACTTCGGGCAGTCGGGCACGTTCCTGTGGGTGGACCCGGATGCCGGAGTGGCCGCTGTGGCGCTGACGGACCGGGCGTTCGGGCCGTGGGCGGCCGAGGTGTGGCCGCCGTTCACCGACGCGGTGCTCGCGGAGGTCTGACCGCGGGGCCGGGTGGCCCGCCCGGGGTTACCCGCCCATCTCCCAGATCAGCAGCTGGGCCTCCGTCGCCGCCAGCACCTCGAGGTCGGTCTCCGCGGTGATGCGGGCGGCGTCCCCGTCGGCCAACTCCGTGTCTCCGAGCCGCACTTCGCCCCGCACCACGTGGACGTAGACGTGAGGGGCGGCCGGCAGCTCACCCCGCTCGCCCGCCGCCAGGCGCCGGACGTGCAGCATGGCGCCCGCCGCGGGGACGTCGTACGGGGTGGAGTCCGCGATGCCGTGCACCACCTCGTACGCGGGGTCGCCTCCCGGGGCGAGGGGGGCTAGCCACATCTGGACGAAGGTGAGGGGCTCGACGCCGTCGTTGCGTTCGACGTGGCGGACGCCGCCGCCTGAGCTGAGGCGCTGCACATCGCCGGGGCGGACCACGGACTCGTGGCCGGTGGAGTCGCGGTGGGTGAGTTCGCCGGTGACGACCCAGGTGACGATCTCCGTGTGGCTGTGGGGGTGTTCGTCGAAGCCGGCGCCCGGCGCGAGGTGCTCCTCGTTGCAGGCGAGGATGGCACCGAAGCGCAGGTTGTCAGGGTCGTAGTGCGGTCCGAAGGAGAACGCGTGGAGGGATTCGATCCCCGCCTCGGGTTCGCCACCGGGGAAACGGTCGCCGGAGCGGCGTACATCAATCACGCGGTACACGGTAGCCCCCGTTTCCGGCCTTTCGACGGGCTCACCTCGGACCCTCCACTCCGCTGAGGCGTCCCGATAAGGCAGTCTTGTCCCCGTGCCCCAATCGGAATCAGAGCAGCCCTCAGCGAACGAACCAGCGGACCGTCAAGGCGGCCCCGCGGAGCCTCACCCGCACTCGGCGACCCTGAAGCGCCTGGAGAAATCGTCCGGGGCACTCGCCGCGCAGGCGATCACGCGCATGGACGAGACGTTGCCCTGGTACCGGGCGATGCCTCCGGAGAACCGGTCGTGGATCGGTCTGGTGGCACAGGCGGGTATCGCCGCGTTCACCGAGTGGTTCCGGCACCCGGACGCCCCGCAGGCCATCTCGACGGATGTGTTCGGCACCGCGCCCCGGGAGCTGACCCGGGCGATCACGCTGCGCCAGACCGTGGAGATGGTGCGGACGACCATCGAGGTCATGGAGTCCGCCATCGACGAGGTGGCGGCCCCCGGCGACGAGAGCGTGCTGCGGGAGGCGCTGCTCGTGTACGCACGGGAGATCGCGTTCGCGACCGCCCAGGTGTACGCGCAGGCCGCCGAGGCGCGGGGTGCGTGGGACGCGCGGCTCGAGTCGCTCGTGGTGAACGCCGTGCTGTCCGGCGAGGCCGACGAAGGCGCGGTCAGCCGGGCCGCGGCCCTCGGCTGGAACTCCCCCGAGCACGTGTGCGTGGTGCTCGGCACGGCGCCCGACGGGGACAGCGAGCTGACGGTGGAGGCGATCCGGCGGGCCTCCCGGCACGCCAAGCTGCAGGTCCTGACCGGGGTCCTCGGGAACCGGCTCGTCGTGATCGCGGGCGGCAGCGACAATCCGCTGGCCGTGGCGAAGTCGCTGATCGGCCCGTTCGCGGCGGGCGCCGTGGTCGCCGGGCCCGTGGTGCCGGACCTGCTGGCCGCCACGCGGTCCGCCCAGGCCGCCGCCGCCGGGCTCAAGGCGTGCAGCGCCTGGCAGGACGCTCCGCGTCCCGTTCTGGCGGACGATCTGCTTCCGGAGCGCGCGATCGCAGGAGACCCCGCCGCGCGAGAGCAGTTGGTGGAGGAGATCTACAGACCGCTCGAGGAGGCGGGCTCGGCGCTCCTCGAGACGCTCAGCGTCTACCTGGAACAGGCAAGCAGTCTGGAGGGCGCGGCCCGGATGCTCTTCGTGCATCCGAATACCGTCCGCTACCGGCTTCGACGTGTGACCGACGTCACCGGGTGGTCGCCCTCGGATGTCCGCTCGGCCTTCACCTTGCGCATCGCCCTCATCCTGGGGCGTCTGGCCGAGGCCGATCCCCAGTCGTAGGCTTTTGTCGGGGGCCTACAATTCCCCCTTCGGTTCTTCGTCCCTGTCCCCACCGGCGGCCCGACCCGTCCCCAAGAGAGAGTGTGAGAGTGCTCGTACTCGTCGCTCCCGGCCAAGGCGCCCAGACGCCCGGCTTCCTGACTCCCTGGCTCGAACTCCCCGGTGCCGCGGACCGCGTTGCCGCGTGGTCCGACGCCATCGGCCTCGACCTTGCCCACTACGGCACGCAGGCCGACGCGGACGCGATCCGTGACACGGCCGTCGCCCAGCCGCTCCTTGTCGCGGCCGGGCTGCTCTCGGCCTCCGCGCTCGGCGATGTGTCGCCCGGCGCCGTGGCGGGGCACAGCGTCGGTGAGATCACCGCCGCGGCGTTCGCGGGGGTGCTCGACGAGGCCACCGCGCTGAAGCTCGTGCGCACGCGCGGTCTGGCCATGGCGGAGGCCGCGGCGATCACGGAGACCGGGATGTCGGCGCTGCTCGGCGGCGACCCCGAGGTCACCGTCCCGCACCTGGAGAAGCTGGGCCTGACTCCGGCGAATGTGAACGGCGCGGGCCAGATCGTGGCCGCCGGCACGCTGGAGGAGCTGGCCGCCCTCGAGGCCGACAAGCCCGAGGGGGTGCGCCGCGTGGTGCCGCTGAAGGTGGCGGGCGCGTTCCACACCCGGCACATGGCCCCGGCCGTGACGAAGCTGGAGGAGGCCGCCAAGGAGCTGGCCCCGGCCGACCCCACGGTCGCGTATGTCTCGAACAAGGACGGCAAGTCCGTCGCGTCCGGCGCCGAGGTGGTCTCCCGCCTGGTCGGCCAGGTCGCGAACCCGGTCCGCTGGGACCTGTGCATGGAGACGTTCCAGGAGCTCGGTGTCACCGCGCTCATCGAGGTGTGCCCGGGCGGCACCCTCACCGGGATCGCCAAGCGCGCGCTCCCCGGCGTCAAGACCCTCGCCCTGAAGACCCCCGACGACCTCGACGCAGCCCGCGCCCTGATCGCCGAAGTAGCCGCAGCAGCCACGGCCTGACAAGGAGATCCGAGCAGCATGTCGAAGATCAAGCCCAGCAAGGGTGCCCCCTACGCGCGCATCCTCGGCGTCGGCGGCTACCGGCCGACGCGGGTCGTGCCGAACGAGGTGATCCTCGAGAAGATCGACTCGTCCGACGAGTGGATCCGCTCGCGCTCCGGTATCGCCACCCGTCACTGGGCCAGTGACGAGGAGACCGTGGCGATGATGTCGGTCGAGGCGTCCGGCAAGGCCATCGCGAACGCCGGCATCCGGCCGGAGCAGATCGGCTCCGTGGTCGTGTCGACCGTCTCGCACTTCGCGCAGACGCCGGCGATCGCGACGGAGATCGCGGACAAGCTCGGCACGGACAAGGCCGCCGCGTTCGACATCTCCGCGGGCTGCGCCGGCTTCGGCTACGGCCTCACGCTCGCCAAGGGCATGATCGTCGAGGGCAGCGCGGAGTACGTGCTGGTCATCGGCGTGGAGCGGCTGTCCGACCTGACCGACCTTGAGGACCGCGCGACGGCCTTCCTGTTCGGTGACGGCGCCGGCGCCGTGATCGTCGGCCCGTCCCAGGAGCCCGAGATCGGCCCGACCGTGTGGGGCTCCGAGGGCGACAAGGCCGGCACCATCAAGCAGACCGTGCCGTGGGACACGTACCGCATCGGTGATGTCTCGCAGCTGCCGCTGGACTCCCAGGGCAACGTCAAGTTCCCTGCGATCACGCAGGAGGGCCAGGCGGTCTTCCGCTGGGCCGTGTTCGAGATGGCGAAGGTCGCCCAGCAGGCGCTGGACGCGGCCGGGATCAACCCGGACGACCTGGATGTCTTCATTCCCCACCAGGCCAACGAGCGGATCATCGACTCGATGGTGAAGACTCTGAAACTGCCGGAGCACGTCACGGTCGCCCGTGACATCCGCACCACCGGCAACACGTCGGCCGCCTCGATTCCGCTCGCGATGGAGCGGCTTCTGGCGACCGGCGAGGCGAAGAGCGGCGACACCGCGCTCGTCATCGGCTTCGGGGCGGGTCTCGTGTACGCCGCCACGGTCGTTACCCTCCCCTAGGCATCCTGTGCGGATCTTCGATCCGAACCGGATGCCGCCACACCCTCTGGATACACACCGAAGGAGCGCCACAATGGCCGCCACTCAGGAAGAGATCGTCGCCGGTCTCGCCGAGATCGTGAACGAGATCGCCGGGATCCCCACCGAGGACGTCCAGCTGGACAAGTCCTTCACCGATGACCTGGACGTCGACTCGCTGTCCATGGTCGAGGTCGTCGTCGCCGCCGAAGAGCGCTTCGACGTCAAGATCCCGGACGACGACGTCAAGAACCTCAAGACCGTCGGCGACGCCACGAAGTACATCCTCGACCACCAGAACTGAGCCACAAGCCTCAGTCAGTTGGTCAGTCGCTCCGCCACCCGGCGGTGGCGCCGCTGAATCCCTCGGATCCGTTGGAGAAAGAATTCCTGTGAGCTCGACCAATCGCACCGTGGTCGTCACCGGTATCGGCGCAACCACACCGCTGGGTGGCGACGCGACATCCACCTGGGAGGGCCTCGTCGCCGGACGTTCCGGTGTCAAGCCCCTCGAGCAGGAGTGGGCCGCCGACCAGGCGGTCCGCATCGCGGCGCCGGTCGCCGTTGAGCCGGGCGAGGTCATTCCCCGCCCGCAGGCCCGCAAGCTGGACCGTTCCGCGCAGTTCGCGCTGATCGCCGCCAAGGAAGCCTGGGCCGACGCCGGTTTCACCGACAAGGCGGGCGACGACCCGTCCGTCGACCCCGACCGTCTGGGCGCCGTCATCGCGTCCGGCATCGGCGGCGTGACCACGCTTCTCGACCAGTACGACGTGCTGAAGGAGAAGGGCGTACGCCGCGTCTCCCCGCACACCGTGCCGATGCTGATGCCCAACGGCCCCTCGGCCAACGTGGGCCTGGCCGTGAACGCCCGCGCGGGTGTGCACACGCCGGTCTCCGCCTGCGCCTCCGGCGCCGAGGCCATCGGCTACGGCATCGAGATGATCCGCACCGGCCGCGCCGACGTCGTCGTCTGCGGTGGCACGGAGGCGGCCATCCACCCGCTGCCCATCGCCGCGTTCGGCAACATGATGGCGATGTCCAAGAACAACGACGACCCGCAGGGTGCGTCGCGCCCCTACGACACGGCCCGGGACGGCTTCGTCCTCGGTGAGGGCGCCGGCGTCATCATCCTGGAGTCGGCCGAGCACGCCGCGGCGCGCGGCGCCCGCGTCTACGCGGAGGCGGTCGGCCAGGGCATCTCCGCCGACAGCCACGACATCGTGCAGCCGGAGCCGGAGGGCCGCGGCATCGCCCACGCCCTGCAGAACCTGCTGGACAACACCGACCTGGACCCGTCGGAGATCGTGCACGTCAACGCGCACGCGACGTCGACGCCCGCCGGTGACATCGCCGAGCTGAAGGCGCTGCGCAAGGTGTTCGGTGACGACACCGATCACTTCGCCGTCTCCGGCACGAAGTCGATGACCGGGCATCTGCTCGGTGGCGCCGGTGGTGTCGAGTCCGTGGCGTCGGTGCTCGCGCTGTACAACCGCATGGCTCCGCCGACGATCAACGTCGAGAACCTCGACCCGGAGGCGGAGGGCACGGCCGACGTCGTCCGCGGTGAGGCGCGCAAGCTTCCCGTCGAGGGTCGGATCGCCGCGCTGAACGATTCGTTCGGCTTTGGTGGGCACAACGTGGTGTTGGCCTTCCGCACGGTCTAGCTCCGCTGAACGTGGGAGTGGGCCCGCCCCGGGGTTCTGGGGCGGGCCCACTCCGTCTTTCGCGTGCGTATGTGTGTGGCGTGGTTGGTGTTTGCGGGTGCGGATTCGCTGTGGTTTGCGCAGTTCCCCGCGCCCCTGAAAAGCAGATCCCCGTGGCCCGGAAAAGGGGTCGTGTCCCGTGGCACTGAAAAGGGGCCGGGTCCGTGACCCTGGGGCCCCCGGGGAAGGGCCGGAATTACACCACCTGGTGGAGCCAGCGGACGGGGGCGCCTTCGCCGGCGTAGCGGAAGGGCTCCAGTTCGTCGTCCCAGGGCTTGCCGAGGAGGGACCCGAGTTCGGCCTCCAGGTCCGTCTCGCCGGCCTTGGAGCGGGTCAGTGCGGCGCGCAGGCGGTCCTCCGGGATGAGGATGTCGCCGTGGATGCCGGTGATGGCGTGGAAGATGCCGAGTTCGGGGGTGGCGCTGTAGCGCTCGCCCTCGGCGGCGGCACAGGGCTCGGCCGTCACCTCGAAGCGCAGCAGCTGCCAACCGCGCAGCGCGGAGGCCAGCTTGGCCGCGGTGCCCGCCTCGGCCCGCCAGGAGAACTCTGATCTCCAGGTGCCCGGCGCCGCGGGCTGCCTGATCCAGTCGAGGCTGACGCGCGCGCCGAGTACGCCCGCGACCGCCCATTCGACGTGCGGGCACAGCGCGCGCGGAGCGGAGTGCACGTACAGAACTCCACGTGTCGTCACCGGGACCTCCAGTGTGGGTCGAGGTTCGCCTTCCCCAGCGGCCTCGCGCCCGTGCCGAGCCTTCTTCCCTCTTGTCCTGAACGACCTTGTCCGGAACGAAAAGGTCCAGACAAAAAGGGACACATCTGACGTGTAGTAATTTAGCGGAACCGGTACAGCGGGCCCCCAGTGGGTCGACCGGGGATCCCGGGGCGAGGCTATCGCGCAGCAGTGCAAGGAGTGTGACGTACTGTCGGTCCCGGGGCTCACAAACACCGACCTTTCACCCGGCGGGAGGCAACCCGGCCCCCGCTGACGACGTCAGACGGGTCGGGCAGGGGTGGTGAGGGCGAGCGAGAGGCAGGAGGGCCGATGCGGAAGCGTAGCGACCGTGGCGACCGGCCGTTCGCCGTTCGGGCCGCTGTCGCCGCTGTCACGGCCGCCGCGATCGGAGCCGCCTCGCTCGTCGCGTGCGACGCCACGGGTGACAACTCCCCCGGCCCCTCCGGCTCCCCGAGCTCCGCGAAGCCGTCGCCGAAGCCCACTCCCACGTGGGACACGAAGCCCCGGTCGGTTGCCGCGGTGGGTGACTCGATCACGCGCGGTTTCGACGCGTGCTCGGTGCTCTCCGACTGCCCCAAGGTGTCGTGGGCGACGGGTACCGACAAGTCGGTCAAGAGTCTGGCCGTACGGTTGCTCGGTGAGAGCCGCGCCAGGACGCACAGTTGGAACCATGCGCGGACCGGGGCGCGGATGGCCGATCTGCCCGCGCAGATGAACCTGGCGGCGGCCGAGAAGCCGGACCTCGTGACGGTCATGGCCGGCTCGAACGACGCGTGCCGTCCTACAGCCGCCGGAATGACCCCTGTCGCGGACTTCCGGGCCGACTTCGAGGAATCCCTGCGCCAGTTGCGGCGCACGGCGCCCAAGGCGCAGGTGTACGTCCTGAGCGTGCCGGATCTGAAGCGGCTCTGGTCGCAGGGGCGGGCGAATCCGCTGGGCAAGCAGGTGTGGAAGCTCGGCATCTGCGCGTCGATGCTGGCCGATCCGGACGACCTGAAGGCCGCGGCCACCGCGCGGCGGGACTCCGTGCAGGCGCGCGTGCAGGCGTACAACGAGGTGCTGCGCGAGGTCTGCGCGAAGGACAAGAAGTGCCGGTACGACGGCGGGGCCGTGTTCGGGTACAAGTTCGGGCAGGCGCAGTTGAGCGAGTGGGACTGGTTCCACCCGAGCGTGAACGGGCAGGCCCGGCTCGCCGCGCTCGCCTACCGCGGGGTGACGGCCGAGCAGCCGTAGCAACCTCCCGGGCGGGGGCCGAGCGCCCGGGCGTAGGGTCGCGATCATGAGCAGCGAACTCTTCGGCACCCTGCCCGACCCCGACCGCACGCCCGTCCACCGCTGGACCCTGGAGCGGGACGGAGTGCGGGTACGCATCCTGACGTACGGCGGGATCCTGCAGTCGGTGGAGGTGCCCGACCGGGACGGCGCCGTGGCCGACGTGGTGCTCGGGTTCGCCGATCTGGACGGGTATCTGAGGCACCCGGAGCCGTATCTGGGCGCGGTGGTCGGGCGGTACGCGAACCGGATCGCCGGCGGCCGGTTCGCGCTGGACGAGCGGATCTACCACCTCGCGCAGAACAACGGCCCGAATTCGCTGCACGGCGGCGAGCGTGGCTTCGACAAGCGGGTGTGGGACGCGGAGGCCGTCGGGGAGCACGGGGTGCGGCTGAGCCGTGTGTCGCCGCACGGCGAGGAGGGGTTCCCGGGGCGGGTCGAGGTCTCGGTGACGTACGAGTTGGAGGCGGGCGGGGTGCTGCGGATCTCGTACGAGGCCGTCACGGATGCGGCGACGCATGTGAACCTGACCAATCACACGTACTGGAATCTCGGCGGGGCCGCGTCCGGGAGTGCGGGCGGTCATGAGCTGCGGATCGACGGTGGGCGGGTGACGGCCGTCGACGAGGGGCTGATTCCGACCGGGGAGCTGGTCGATGTGGGTGGGACGCGGTTCGACTTCCGGGAGAGCCGGAAGGTCGGGGCCGGGTACGACCACAACTATGTGCTCGACAAGGGGGTTGGCGGCGAGGCCGTGGAGGCGGCCGAGTTGCGGGATCCTGTGTCGGGGCGGGTGCTGGTGGTCGCGACGACCGAGCCGGGGGTGCAGTTGTATACGTCGGACGGGTTCGATGCGGCGTTGCCGTTTGCCCCGGGGGATGGGGTCGCGTTGGAGACGCAGCACTTTCCGGATTCGCCGAACCGGGCGGAGTTTCCGTCGACCGTGCTGCGGCCGGGGGACGTGTACCGGTCGCAGACGGTGTATCGGTTCGGGAACCGGGGTTGACGACTCGGGGCTCTGCCCCGGACCCCGCTGCTCAATCGCCGCAGGGGCTTTAAATTACCCGGCTCACATCCCCGAGGGACTTGAAATGCGGGGGCAGGTAAGGCGAGTGTCGGTCAGGGAGCGGCCTGCCAGGAGTTCGTACGGGCCCGCCCCAAAGGACCACGCATGTGTCGTCTCGTCCCAGGTTTCGAAGGCGCGGCGGGAGAGGTCGATGGTGGTCGAGACGGTTTCGCCGGGGGCCGCGGTGACCGTGGTGAAGCCGGCGAGCCAGCGGGCGGGGCGGGTCTCGTCGTGGTCGACCGGGGACAGGTAGAGCTGGACGACCTCGCGGCCTGGGCGGGAGCCGGTGTTGCGGAGGCGGACCGTGGCCGTGGTGCCGTGGACCTCGAGCGACTCGTACGTCCAGTCGGTGTAGCCGAGGCCGTGGCCGAAGGGGTAGGCGGGGACCGCGCCCGACTTCTCCCAGGCGCGGTAGCCGATGAAGACGTCCTCGGCGTACGAGAGTTGGCCGTCCACCGGCGTCACCTGAGTGACCGGGGCGTCGGCCAGTGAGCCCCACGTGGTGGGGAGGCGGCCGCCCGGTTCCTCGGCTCCGGTGAGGACGTCGGCGAGGGCGGCGCCGCCCTCCTGGCCGGGGAACCACGACAGCAGCACGGCGGCGACGTCCTCGCGCCACGGCATCTCCACCGGGGAGCCGGAGTTGACGACCACGACGGTGTTCGGGTTGGCGGCGGCCACCGCGCGTACCAACTCGTCCTGGCGGCCCGGGAGTCGGAGGTCGGCGCGGTCGAAGCCCTCGGACTCCACGCGGTCCGTCGTAGCGACCACGACGACGGCGACCTCGGCGTCGCGCGCGGCGGCGACGGCCTCGGCGAGCAGGGCCTCCTCGTCCTGGCGCGGGTCGAGATGCACGAGGCTGAACAGCACGGCGGGCAGCGGCATCGCGAGGGACTTGTCGAGGGTGTGGAGCAGGGAGATCTCCACCGGCTGCCCGCCCGTGAGCGTCACCTTGCCGCGTTCCACCGGCGCGCCGAAGAACGCCTCGAAGGGGTCGGACTCGGGGCCCATGGCCTGCACGCCCTCGTACAGGACGGTGCCGTCGACGGTGAGGGTGAAGGCGCCGAGGCCGCGCGTTCCGAAGGCGTGGTCGCCGCTCTCGCGCGGGGTGAAGGTGCCGGTCACCTCGATGCTGTGCAGGGCCTCGTGGGTGACACCGGCGGGCAGGTCGTCGCCCAGCCACTGGACCTGGCCGTTCGGGAGCGTGCCCTCCCCCAGGACCGCGCCTTCGGCGTCGCGGCAGATGGCGCGGAGCGTGAACCCCTTGTCGGCGACGGTGAGTTCGTCGCTCGGGTCGGCGCCGACGCTGTAGGTCAGCGAGGGCAGCGCGGCGGTCAACCCGTCGAGCGGGGAGACGATCCGGGACGGGAAGACGGTGGCGGAGCCGCCGCCGAGGACGCGGGCGTCGCGCGCGGCGGCCCCGATGAGGGCGACCCGCGCGTCCGAACTCAGCGGCAGCACACCGGAGTTGCGGACGAGGACGAAGGAGCGGTGGGCGATCTCGCGGGCCAGGGCCTCGCCGTCGATCCCGGCCGGCGGTTCACCGACGACGGGCTCCACGCCCTCCAGCGCTCCCACCCGCGCGGCGAGCCGCAGCACGTTGCGCACGGCCCCGTCGACCTCGGACTCGTCGACCTCGCCGGAGCGGACGGCCGCCACGAGGGCCGGGCCGTACACCGTCAGCGGGCCGGGCATCGCGGCGTCCAGGCCGCCCTTGATGTCCCCGACGGTCGAGCGGGCGGCCATCCAGTCGGAGACGTTGAAGCCGTCGAAGCCCCACTCGCCGCGCAGGATCTCGTTGACGAGGTAGCGGTGCTCGGTCATCGACGTGCCGTTGACCGAGTTGTAGGCGGTCATGACGCCCCACGGGTGGGCGTTCTTGACGATGGCCTCGAAGGGGGCCAAGTACAGCTCGCGCAGGGCCCGTTCGGAGACCAGGTTGTTCACCGTGAAGCGGTCCGTCTCGGCGTCGTTCGCGACGTAGTGCTTCATGGTGGTGCCGACGCCGCCGGACTGCACGCCCTGGACGTAGCCGGTGCCCATGCGCCCGGCGAGGTACGGGTCCTCGCTGTACGTCTCGAAGTGGCGGCCGCCGAGCGGGGAGCGGTGCAGGTTAACGGTCGGGGCGAGCAGTACGTGGACGCCCTTGCGGCGGGCCTCCTGGGCGAGCAACTCCCCTGCCCGGCACGCCAGTTCGGGGTCCCAGGTGGCGCCGAGCGCGGTCGGGGACGGCAGTGCGATCGACGGGTCGTCGGCGCTCCAGCGCACCCCGCGCACACCGATCGGACCGTCGGACATGACGAGGGACTTCAGACCGATGTCGGGGACCGCGGGCAGCGACCACATGTCCTGGCCGCCGAGCAGCCGGGCCTTGGTGTCGAGATCGAGCTTGCCGAGGGCGGCCTCGACCGCCGCCTCGCGGGCCCGGCCGGCCCGCCCCTTACCGTCGTCCGCCTGCTGCGCCATGCCGGCACCTCCTCGTCGAAGTCTGGGCACCTCCATCCTGCACCCGCTACTTGTAGAGCGGTAGGTTTCGTTATCTTTACGTTATCCATAGGGTCGGGGTGCGTCACGGCCGTGACGTACCGTGACCGCATGAGCAGCACCAGGACCGCCAGGAGCCAGGAACGTCGGGCCGAGATCTTGCGGGCCGCGCTCGACGTCATCGCCGAGCGCGGTTACCGGGGCGCGAGCCTGGCGGCGGTGGCCGAGCGCGTGGGGCTGACCCAGCAGGGGCTGCTGCACCACTTCCCCACCAAGGAGGCGCTGCTGGTCGCCGTCCTCGAGGAGCGCGACCAGTGGGACTCGGTGCCCAGCAGCCAGTGGCGGCTCGATCTGCTCGGCACGCTGGTCGAGTACAACGCGATGCGGCCCGGGATCGTGCAGACCTTCTCGGCGCTGCTCGGCGAGTCGGTGACCGAGGGGCATCCGGCGCGGGAGTTCTTCACGCGGCGCTACGCCGACGTACGGGGGGCGATGGCCGAGGTGCTGCGCGCCGAGTACGGGGAGCGGCTGCCGGGCGGGCTCACACCCGAGCGGGCCGCGCCGCTGCTCGTCGCGGTGCTGGACGGCTTGCAGTACCAGTGGCTGCTCGACCCGGAGGCCGTCGACATGCCCGGCGCGGTGCGCGACTTCCTGGAACTGCTCGCCGTGGAGGGCTAGTTGGAGCCGGTGAGGGCTGGCTGGAGCTAGTTGGTCCACCCCTGGCCGTGCTGCGGGCCCGGCCCCTGGCCCTGGCCATAAGCGGTCGGCCACTGCGCCTCGGAGCCCGGGTTCTGCGCCTGCGCCTGCGCCGGGCCCGGGGCGCCCGATTCGCCCTCCAGTTCGCGGACCATCAGCGTCGCGCCCGCCACCGCCCCGGGCATCAGGAACACCGCGACGAACGGGACCAGGAAGGCGAGGGCCAGCGGCGTACCGAAGCCCCACGCGAGGCCCCGCCGCGAGCGCAACACCGCGAGGCGCTCACGCACTTCGCGATTGCGCCGCTGCCACGCCACCGACGTCAGCTCCTCCGTGAGGAAGTAGCCGGTGACGAAGAAGCCGATGACCGGGATCACGGTCTGGCCGACGAACGGGATGAATCCGAGCGCGAAGAGGAGGATCCCCCACAGGGCGGCGCGCACGAGCAGCCGCAGGCTGTCGCGGGCCGAGATCCACAGTTCCCGCATGAGCGAGAGGCCGGACTCCGGCGCGTGGCCACCGCTCTCGGCCCGGTCGACCTCCTCGGACAGCGACTCGTAGAAGGGCTGGCCGATCAGGAGGGTCACCGCGGTGAAGGTGAGCACCGCGAGGAGCAGGGCGAGGGCGAAGAGGACCGCCGTGAGGAAGCCGCGGAAGACGCCCTGCCACGGGGAGGCCCAGTCGTCGGCGAACGGGGTGGACCAGGCGATGAAGTCGCCGCCCCAGACACCGAGGCAGACCAGCGCCGCCGCGTACAGGACGAGGGTGATAAGACCCGGCAGCAGGCCCCAGCCGTACTGCTTTCCGTGCTGGGCAACCCAACGCTGCCCCTTCATCAAATAGCCGAAGCCCGCCCCGAGATCACGCATGGCGCAAACCCTACGGGACGGGTCCGACAAGGCGTCACACGGACAGCGTGACCGTGATGTTGCCGCGGGTCGCCTTGGAGTACGGGCAGACCTGGTGGGCCTTCTCGACCAGGGACTTGGCGGTGGCCGCGTCCACGTTCGGGATCGCGGCGGAGATCTCGACGATGATGCCGAAGCCGTCGTCGTTCTTGCCGATGCCGACGTTGGCCGTGACGGTCGAGCCGGACACGTCCGCGCCCTCCTGGCGGGCGACGACGGCGAGCGCGCCCTGGAAGCAGGCGCTGTAGCCGGCCGCGAAGAGCTGCTCGGGGTTGGTGCCCTCGCCGGAGCCGCCCTGCTCCTTGGGCGGGTTGACGACGAGGTCGAGCTTGCCGTCGCTGGTGGAGACGCGGCCGTCGCGGCCGTTCTCCGCGGTGGCGGTGGCGGTGTAGACGACGTCGGACTGCGTGATGGCCATGACCGGCTCCCTCGTTCGCGCTGGTTTCTTTCGGTGTGCGGAACGAGGTTACCGAATCATGGAACCACTGGGTGTGGCCGGGGTCACTCCCCCAGCTTCACGACCATCTTTCCGGTGTTGTCGCCGCGCAGTACCCCGAGGAACGCCTCCAGGTTGTTCTCGATGCCCTCGACGAACGTCTCGCGGTACTTCAGCTCGCCGGAGCGGACCCAGGCGCCGACCTCCTGCACGAACTGCGGCTGCAGGTCGTAGTGGTCGCCGACCAGGAAGCCCTCGATGCGGCCACGGGTCTGGATCAGGCGGGAGAGGTTGCGCGGGCCGGGGGCCGGCTCGGTGGCGTTGTAGACGGAGATCGCGCCGCAGATGGCGATGCGGCCGTCGCGGTTCAGGCGCGCGATGGCGGCCTCCAGGTGGTCACCGCCGACGTTGTCGAAGTAGACGTCGACACCGTCGGGAGCGGCCTCCTTCAGGAGCGTGTGGACGTCGCCCGTCTTGTAGTTGAAGGCGGCGTCGAAGCCGTACTCCTCCAGGAGCAGCTTGACCTTCTCGTCCGAGCCGGCCGAGCCGATGACGCGCGAGGCGCCCTTGAGCTTCGCGATCTGGCCGACCTGGCCGCCGACCGCACCGGCCGCGCCGGAGACGAAGACGCTGTCGCCCTCCTTGAAGTCCAGCGTGCGCAGCAGGCCCGCGTAGGCGGTGAGGCCCGTCATGCCGAGCACACCGAGGTACGTGGACAGGGGCGCGGCGTCCGGGTCGACCTTCACGGCCTGCTTCGCGTCGAACGTCGCGTACTCGCGCCAGCCGAAGAAGTGCAGCACGTGGTCACCGACGGACACGCCCTCGTCGTTCGAGGCCAGCACGATGCCGACGGCACCGCCCTGCATGGGCTTGCCCAGCTCGTACGGGGCGACGTACGACTTCGCGGCGCTCATCCGGCCGCGCATGTACGGGTCCACGGATACGTACAGGTTCTTGACCAGGACCTGCCCCGGGCCCGGCTCGGCCACCGGGGCCTCGCGCAGCTCGAAGTCCTCGGGCTTCGGCCAGCCGACGGGGCGGCTGGTCAGGACCCACTCGCGGCCGGTGGCGGGGATCTGGGGGGTGTCGGCGGTCATGCGCTGATCCTTTGTCGAGGGGGCGGAAGCACGTGGGCCGAAGCATGCGAAAAATACTTCAGTACCTGAAACAACAATGCTCCTGAATATTTCATGATGTCAAGCAACTGGGTACGCTGTTGTGCATGGCCGCCACGCGTACCCCCCGCACGGACCCCCTCACGCTCGAGGTCGTCGAGCTGATCGGGGAGATCGTCGCGCGCTACCACCAGGAGTACGAGGAGGCCGCCTCGCGGCACGGGCTCACCGGGGCGCAGGCGCGGGTGCTCGGGCTGCTCTCGCTGGGGCCGCTGCCGATGCGGCAGGTGGCGCAGCGGCTGAAGTGCGAGCCGTCGAACGTGACGGGGATCGTGGACCGGCTGGAGGCCCGCGGCCTCGTGGAGCGGCAGCCCTCGCCGGGCGACCGCCGGGTGAAGGTGGCCGCCGCCACCGCGGAGGGGCGGCGGATCGCGCGGGCCCTGCGCGAGTCGCTCGACTTCGCGCGGGAGCCGCTGGCCGGGCTCTCGCAGGAGGAGCGGGTGGCGTTCCGGGACATGTTGCGGCGGATGCTTGGGACGGACGCCGGGGCGGTCTGACCGCGGCCCGTTACGCGCACCGCCAGGAGCGCCCTACGTGCACCACCACAGGAAGCGCTCGCACGACTCCGAAGGGCTCGGCTCCGCCGGGGGCGTGGCGGACGACGAGCGGGAGGCCGACGGCGTCGGCCGGGAGCTCGCGGAGGAGCGGGGTTCGGACGTGGTCGGGGCGGGGCGCGTCGCCCGGTGCGTCGTCGCATCGGCGTCCACGGGACCGGAGGTCGGCGTGCGCTCCGGTGGCGCCGAGGCGGGGGCCGATGACGTACGCGAGGCGCGGGACGCGGGTGGGGTGGAGCGTTCGGCCGTGGCGGACGGGGACACGGAGTCGGCGTCCCTCGTAGGGGCCGCGGAGATGTCGGGAGCCGCCTGGGCGTGGGAGCCGTCCCCGGAGGGCCCCTCCCCCAGCTGGGCGACGCCGAGGCCGACGCCGCCGGCGACGAGCGCGATACCCGCCGTGGTGAGGAGGACGCGCCCGCGCCGCCGAGAGCGCGCGGAGCGGCGTGTCGAGCGGCGCGAGCGGCGCCGGCCCCGCGCCCGGACCGGCGCGGCCTCCCGGCCCGGCTCCTCCTCCGCCCCTTCGTGCGAGGCGACCCACTCCCCGTAGGCCCGCACGGCCTCTTCGGGCGTGCCGCAGCCCGGGCAGGCCAGGGCCCCGTTGAGATGTCTGCGGCACGGATGGCAGTAGTCGTCCATGACCAACGGAGGCTATGCGCGGGGCCGGTGAGAGAAAAAGCCTGTCCTGTGAAACTTCTGCACGGAACGCGACGTGGATCGACCGGCCCCCGATCGATCGCAGTCCGGTCCGGACCCATTGACAGCCCTGTGAGGCCGACTTACTGTCTCGCCAGCATTTCGAACGTGTGACGAAATTTCGAACAGCACAGGGGGCAACTGCCTTGCGGATCACGGGAATCAGCACGCACGTGGTCGGGACTCCGTGGCGGAACCTGACCTACGTACAGGTGCACACCGACGAAGGACTCACCGGTGTCGGCGAGACCCGGATGCTGGGCCACACCGATGCGCTCATCGGCTACCTGCACGAGGCCCAGGCCAACCACATTGTCGGCTCCGACCCGTTCGCCGTCGAGGACCTCGTACGGCGGATGAAGTACGGCGACTACGGCCGGGCCGGCGAGATCGTCATGTCCGGCATCGCCGTGATCGAGATGGCCTGCTGGGACATCAAGGGCAAGGCCCTCGGCGTGCCGGTGTGGCAGCTGCTCGGCGGCAAGGTGACCGACAAGGTCAAGGCGTACGCGAACGGCTGGTACACGACCGAGCGCACGCCGGAGGCGTACCACAAGGCCGCGCAGGCGGTCATGGAGCGCGGGTACAAGGCGCTGAAGATCGACCCGTTCGGCACCGGGCACTTCGAGCTCGACCACGAACAGTCCCTGTACGCCGTCTCGTTGATCGAGGCCGTGCGCGACGCCATCGGGCCCGACGCCGAGCTGATGCTGGAGATGCACGGGCGGTTCTCCCCCGCCACGGCGATCCGGCTCGCCCGCGACCTGGCGCCGTTCAACCCGGCGTGGCTGGAGGAGCCGGTGCCGCCGGAGAACCTCAAGGCGCTGGAGAAGGTGGCCGCGAAGGTGGAGATGCCGGTGGCGACCGGTGAGCGGATCCACGACCGGATCGAGTTCCGGGAGCTGTTCGAGAGCCAGGCCGTGGACATTCTGCAGCCGGACGTCGGCCACATCGGCGGCATCTGGGAGACGCGGAAGCTGGCCGCAACGGCGGAGACGCACTACATGCTGGTGGCTCCGCACAATGTGGGCGGTCCCGTGCTGACCGCCGCCTCTCTCCAAGTCGGCTTCACCTCGCCCAACTTCAAGATTCTCGAGCACTTCAACGACTTCGCGGACGCCGAGATCAAGAAGGTCGTGAAGGGTGCGCCGCAGGTCGTCGACGGCTACTTCGAGCTGTCCCACGAGCCGGGCCTCGGCGTCGAGCTCGACGTCGACGCGGCGGCCGAATTCCCGCAGCAGCAGGCGCGGTTCGACCTGTGGGCCGAGGGCTGGGAGAAGCGCGACCCGAAGGCGGCGTCGTGAGCTCCGCCGTCGTCGTCGAGGCACCGGGCAGGCACCGGGTCGTGCCGCACGAACCCGCGGCGCCGGGCCCCGGCGAGGCGCGGGTGCGGGTGCACGCCGTGGGGATCTGCGGCAGCGACCGCGAGGTGTACCAGGGCAACAGGCCCGAGGGGTATGTGCGTTACCCGCTGACGCCGGGGCACGAGTGGTCCGGCGTGGTCGACGCGGTGGGCGCCGGGGTGCCGGCGTCCCTGGCCGGGCGGAAGGTCGTCGGCGAGGGGTTCCGCAACTGCCAGGTGTGCGCCCGGTGCCACGCCGGTGAGACGACGCTGTGCACCGACGGGTACGAGGAGACCGGGTTCACCCAACCCGGCGCCATGGCGACGACGTTGACGCTTCCCGCGCGGCTGCTGCACACGCTGCCCGACGACGCCGACCTCACCGCCGCGGCGCTGCTCGAACCCGCCGCGTGCATCGCCGCCGCCGCGATCAAGGCGGAGGCGAGGCCCGGGGAGCGGGTGGGGGTGGTCGGGACCGGCACGCTCGGGATGTTCGCCGTGCAGTTCCTCGCGGCGGCCTCGCCGGCGGAGCTGGTGGTGGTCGGTACGCGGGGCGAACGGGAGGCTCTGTCGCGGAAGTTCGGAGGCACCGACTTCCGGCTGCGTACGGACGAGCTGCCGGACGACCTCGACGTCGTCATCGAGACCGCCGGGTCCGCCTCCGCGGCGCGTACGGCCGCGTCGTTGCTGCGGCGGGGCGGGCGGCTCGTGCTCACCGGGATTCCGGCGGCCGGGGTGGCGGAGGGGCTTGATCCGACGGATCTTGTGGTGCGGCAGTTGGAGGTGCGGACCGTGTTCGGGGCCGCGGCGGATGCGTGGGGGCATGCGGTGCGGATGTTCGGGGCGGGGTTGCTCGATCCGTTGCCGCTGGTGACGCATCAGGTGCCGTTGGAGCGGTTTGCCGAGGCGATCGAGTGGGTGGGGGCGGGGGACCCCGCGGTCGGCAAGGTGTTGTTGCGGCCCTAGCCGTGGGCGGCTGCGCCTGCGGCGGGCCTTCTTCCCCAAGCCCGCCCCTTCCCTAAGTTGCGCTCCGCGCCTCGTGGTTGAGGTCTCGGGGCTCCGCCCCGGACCCCGCGCCTCAAACGCCGGCGGGGCTTGATTTAGCCGAACCTGGTCCGAAATGCCGAACGACTCGTACACGAAAAGGAACACCGTGACCGACACACCCCGCCGACCCGGCGAACCCGCTCTCTCCGCTCTCGGGCTCGGCGCCCCCGCGCACGAGCCCGGCGACGCCTCGCCGCACGCCTTCCCCGACGGTGGTACCTGGCGTACCGAGATTCCGTCGGTCGAAGGGCCCGAGGCCGTCGCCACCGTACTCAAGGAGTCCTCGCGGCTCGACGTGCCCATTCACCGGATCAGCCAGGGCAGCGGCATCTGGATGCTGCGGGACGCCGAGATCCAGGAGATGGTCGAGGCGACCGCCGAACGGGACATCGAGCTCTGCCTGTTCACCGGGCCGCGCGGCAGCTGGGACACCGGCGCCTCCGTGCGGACCGACTCGGGCGGCGCGGGGCTGCGCGCCCGTGGGCACGACGCCGTCGCCGGCTGCGTAGAGGACGCCGTGCGGGCGACGGAGCTGGGCGTGAAGTGCCTGCTCGTCGCCGACGAAGGCGTGCTGTGGACGCTGCACCGGGCGCGTAGCCAGGGGATCATTCCCGCCGACACCACGCTCAAGGTGTCCGCGCTCGTCGGGCCCGTGAACCCGGCCGCGTACGCCGTGTACGAGCGGCTCGGGGCCGACTCGTTGAATGTGCCGAGCGATCTGACGCTCGCGCATCTCACCGAGATCCGGCGGGTCTCCGGCGCGCCCATGGACATGTACGTCGAGGCCCCCGACGACCTCGGCGGCTATGTCCGGATGTACGAGATCGCCGAACTGGTGCGCCGCGGCGCCCCGTTGTACCTGAAGTTCGGCCTCGCCAAGGCGCCGGCCATCTACCCGTACGGCGCCCAGCTGCGCGACGTCACCCTGGACACCGCCCGCGAGCGGGTGCGCCGGGGCCGGCTCGCGCTCGACCTGCTGGAGCGGCACGGGGCCGCCGGCGGGATGTCGCCGCTGGGCTCGCGGCTGCCGGGAGAGCTGAGCCGGTTCGACACGGGCCAATAACGTTCCGGGCACGCAACTTCCCAGAACTGGACAGGGCCGCGCAGAATCCAACGCATCTCCACTCGTTCAACCCACGCTCCGCGCAAGGGACTTCGCACCCCCGCATTTGTGCACTCACACATCAAGGATGATGACCATGCGAAACCGCCGAGCCGTTCTCACCGCGATAGCCGCGTCCGCCTCCCTCGCGCTCACCCTGTCCGCCTGCGGGCAGAACAGTGAGGGCGGCAAGGACGAGGGCAAGGGGGAGGCCAAGGGCTCCACGGTCGGCATCGCGATGCCGACGAAGTCCTCGGAGCGCTGGATCGCCGATGGCAAGAACGTCGTGAAGTCCCTGCAGGCCAAGGGGTACAAGACCAAGCTGGTCTTCGGTGAGGACGACCCGGACCAGCAGGTCTCCCAGATCGAGAACATGATCACGCAGGGTGTGTCCGCGCTGATCGTCGCCTCGATCGACAACAAGTCGCTCGACTCGGTGCTCCAGCAGGCCAAGGACGCCGACATCCCGGTCATCGCCTACGACCGCCTCATCCTCGACACGAAGGACGTCAGCTACTACGCGACGTTCGACAACGAGAAGGTCGGCGAGCTGCAGGCCAGTTCGCTGGTCTCCAACCTGGGCCTCGACAAGGGCAAGAAGGGCCCGTTCAACCTGGAGCTGTTCGCCGGTTCCAACGACGACAACAACACCAAGTACTTCTTCAACGGCGCGATGAAGGTGCTCAAGCCCTACATCGACAAGAAGCAGCTCGTCGTCAAGTCCCGCCAGACGAAGATGAACCAGGTCACGACGCTGCGCTGGGACGGCGCCACCGCCCAGAAGCGCATGGACGACATCCTGACCTCGACGTACAAGGGCAGCGACCGGGTCGACGCGGTGCTCTCCCCGTACGACGGCATCTCCATCGGCATCCTCTCCGCCCTGAAGTCGGACGGCTACGGCTCCAAGGCCAAGCCGCTGCCCGTGGTATCCGGGCAGGACGCCGAGGTGGCCTCGGTGAAGTCGATCATCGCGGGCCAGCAGTACTCGACCGTCTACAAGGACACCCGCCAGCTCGCCAAGGTCTCCGTGGACATGGTCGACGACGTGCTGCACGACAAGAAGCCGAAGGTCAACGACACGGAGACGTACGACAACGGCGCGAAGGTCGTCCCCTCGTACCTGCTCAAGCCGGTCCTGGTCACCAAGGAGAACTACCAGAAGGAACTCGTCGACAGCGGCTACTACACCAAGGCCGAGCTCGGCCAGAAGTGACCGGACTCCCCCGAACCACCAGAACCACTAGCTGAAGGGCACGACCATGGCGGGACCCGTCCTGGAAATGCGCTCGATCGTCAAGACCTTTCCCGGTGTCAAGGCGCTCTCGGACGTCACGCTGACCGTGCGTCAGGGCGAGGTCCACGCCATCTGCGGAGAGAACGGCGCCGGCAAGTCCACCTTGATGAAGGTGCTCTCGGGCGTGCATCCCCACGGAAGTTACGAGGGAGAGATCCTTTTCGAGGGGCAGCCCTGCGCCTTCAAGGACATCAACGCGTCCGAGAAGCGGGGAATCGTCATCATCCACCAGGAGCTGGCACTCGTGCCGTTCCTGTCGATCGCCGAGAACATGTTCCTCGGCAACGAGCACGCCACCCGCGGGATGATCGACTGGCGCGAGACGCTGGGGCACGCCACCCGGCAGTTGCGCCGGGTGGGCCTGGAGGAGAATCCCAACACCCGGATCGCCGACATCGGTGTCGGCAAGCAGCAGCTCGTCGAGATCGCCAAGGCGCTCGCCAAGGACGTGAAGCTGCTGATCCTGGACGAGCCGACCGCGTCGCTGAACGACGAGGACTCCGGCAAACTCCTCGAGCTGATCCTGGAGTTGAAGAGCCAGGGCATCACGTCGATCATCATCTCGCACAAGCTGAACGAGATCCGCAGGGTCGCCGACTCCGTGACGATCCTGCGGGACGGCCGCACCATCGAGACCCTCGACGTGCACGCCCCGGAGACCACCGAGGACCGGATCATCTCCGGGATGGTCGGCCGCGACCTGGAGAACCGCTTCCCCGAGCGCACCCCGCACCACCCGGAGGAGGGCGCGGCACCGGCCCTCGAGATCCGCGACTGGACGGTGCACCACCCGATCGACCGCGAGCGCAAGGTCGTCGACAACGTCTCGCTGCACGTACGGCGCGGGGAGATCGTCGGCGTCGCCGGGCTCATGGGCGCGGGCCGCACCGAGCTGGCGATGAGTGTCTTCGGGCGGGCGTACGGCCGGTACTCGGGCGGCTCCGTCCTCAAGGACGGCCAGGAGATCCGGACGAAGTCGGTCGCGGAGGCCGTCTCGCACGGCATCGCCTACGCGACCGAGGACCGCAAGCACTACGGCCTGAACCTCCTCGACACCATCAACCGCAACATCTCGCTCGCGGCCCTGGACAAGGTCTCCAAGCGGGGCGTGGTCGACGAGCACAGTGAGCGTCAGGTCGCGGAGCGGTTCCGCAAGTCGATGAACATCAAGGCCCCGACGGTCTTCGAGCCGGCGGGCAAGCTGTCGGGCGGCAACCAGCAGAAGGTCGTCCTCAGCAAGTGGATCCAGGCAGGACCAGACGTGCTGATCCTCGACGAGCCGACGCGTGGCATCGATGTCGGCGCCAAGTACGAGATCTACACCGTCATCGACAAGCTCGCGGCCGAGGGCAAGGCGGTGGTGTTCATCTCCTCCGAGCTGCCCGAGCTGCTGGGGATGTGCGACCGCATCTACACGATGAGCGCGGGACGGCTCACGGGTGAGGTCACCCGCGCGGAGGCGACGCAGGAGTCCCTGATGCGCCTGATGACCAAGGACAAGAACGGGACAGAAGAGGTAACACGATGAGCACGGACGTGATGGACAAGTCCCCGGCGCCCGCGCCGCCGGGCAAGGGCGGCTCGGGCACGGCCGGCGGCGGGCTGCTGCATCTCGTGCTCGACGGAATGCGGCGCAACATGCGCCAGTACGGCATGCTGATCGCGCTCGGCCTGCTGGTGGCCGTGTTCGCCATCTGGACGAACGGCGACCTGATCCTGCCGCGCAACGTCTCCAACCTGGTGCTGCAGAACAGCTACATCCTGATCCTCGGCATCGGCATGATGCTGGTCATCATCGCCGGGCACATCGACCTGTCGGTGGGCTCGCTGACCGCGTTCGTCGGCTCGACGGCCGCCGTCCTCATGGTCAGTCACGACATCGCGTGGCCGGTCGCCGCGATCATCTGCCTCGCGATGGGCGGCATCGCCGGCTGCGTACAGGGCTGGCTGATCGCATACGGCGGCATACCGTCGTTCATCGTGACGCTGGCCGGAATGCTGGTGTGGCGCGGTCTCACCGAGATCCTGCTCAAGGGGCAGACCCTCGGCCCGTTCCCGGAGGGCCTCGGCAAGCTCGGCAACGGGTTCCTGCCCGAGGTCGGACCGACCACCAACTACCACAACATCACGCTGCTGCTCGGTGTCGTGCTCGCCGCGGCCGTCGTCATCCAGGAGCTGCGGGACCGGCGCCGCCAGCAGGAGTTCGCGCTCGACGTGCCGCCGTTCAACCTGTTCGTGCTGAAGCTGGTCGCGATCATCGCCGCGATCGCCGTGGTGACGATGCTGCTCGCCAGCTACAAGGGCGCCCCGATCGTGCTGCTCATCCTCGGCGTCCTGGTCGTCGGCTACGGCTACGTGATGCGCAACTCGATCTTCGGCCGGCACATCTACGCCATCGGCGGCAACCTCCCGGCGGCGAAGCTGTCCGGCGTGAAGGACAAGAAGGTCACCTTCTACGTCTTCCTGAACATGGGCGTGCTCGCGGCCCTGGCGGGTCTGGTCGTCGCCGCCCGCCTGAACGCGGCCTCGCCGAAGGCGGGGCTCAACTTCGAACTCGAGGCGATCGCGGCGTCGTTCATCGGCGGCGCGTCGATGAGCGGCGGCGTCGGCACCATCCTCGGCGCGATCATCGGCGGTCTCGTCCTCGGCGTGCTGAACAACGGCATGAACCTGCTCGGCGTCGGCTCCGACTGGCAGTCGGTGATCAAGGGCCTGGCCCTGCTCGCCGCGGTCGGCTTCGACGTGTGGAACAAGCGCAAGTCCGGTTCGTAACTCAGCTTTCGCATCTCACTTTCAGGAGCCGCACAGATGGAACTGAGCAGACGTACGGTCATGGCATCCGCCGCGGCGGCCGGTGTCGCAGCCACCGCGCTCGGCGGCACGGCACACGCGTCGGGAAGCACCTCCGCGAACGCGTCGGGAAGCAGGAAGCCCGTGAAGGAGTCCTTCGGCAAGCTCGCCGACGGCACGAAGATCTACCGCTGGTCGCTGGAGAACGGCGGCACGCGACTGAAGGTCCTGAACTACGGCGGCATCGTCCAGTCGCTCGAACTCCCGGACCGGCACGGCAAGTACGTGAACGTCTCCCTCGGCTACGACACCGTCGAGGAGTACGTCGCGGGCACCACGTTCTTCGGCGCCACCATCGGCCGCTACGGAAACCGCATCGCCAAGGGGAAGTTCACCCTGGACGGCAAGGCGTACCAGGTGTCCGTGAACGACGGCGAGAACTCGCTGCACGGCGGCGCCAAGGGCTTCAACACCCGGGTGTGGGACATCGAGCCCTTCACCTCCGGCTCCGACGTCGGCCTGCACATGCACTACACGTCCGTCGACGGCGAGATGGGCTACCCCGGCACGCTGAAGACGACGGTCACGTACACGCTGACGGCGCGCGGCGACTGGCGCGTGGACTACGAGGCGACGACGGACAAGGCGACCGTCGTGAACCTCACCAACCACACGTACTTCAACCTCGCGGGCGAGGGCAGCGGCACGATCTACGACCACGAGCTGACGCTGGCCGCCTCCCGCTACACGCCCACCGACGCAGGGCTCATCCCGACCGGTGAGCTGGCGAAGGTGCAGGGCACCCCGTTCGACTTCCGCAAGGCGAAGCCGATCGGCCGCGACATCCGCACCAGCCACCCGCAGCTGATCACCGCCAAGGGCTTCGACCACAACTGGGTCATGGACAAGGGCATCACCGCGAAGCCGGTTCTCGTGGCGACGCTGCGCGATCCTGCCTCCGGCCGGTCCCTGAAGATCGCCACGGACCAGCCTGGCCTTCAGTTCTACTCGGGGAACTTCCTCGACGGCACGCTCGTCGGCCAGTCGGGGCGCACCTACCGGCAGGGCGACGGCCTGGCCCTGGAGACCCAGCACTTCCCGGACTCCCCGAACCAGCCGAAGTTCCCTTCGACGGTGCTGCGTCCCGGTGAGACGTACCGGACGACGACGGTGCACTCCTTCGGCGTGTAAGCAGTCTCTGAACACGGCGGCGGCCGGGACCCTTCGGGGCCCCGGCCGTTCGCGTGCCCGGCCTCAGTACGCGACGGGCCAGCCGCTCCCCCAGTTCAGCAGGTTGACGCCCATCTTGGGCGCCCCGCCGTCCGTCCCGTCGTAGTAGTGGTAGACGAGCAGATCGCCGTCGGAGTCGGAGAGCACGGACTGGCCGCCGGGCCCGATGTACTTGTCGTGCGTGGCGAGCACCTCGGTGCCGCCGTTCTCCGTCATCTTCACGCCGTTCTTGTCGACGTAGGGCCCGGTCGGTGAACTCGCCCTGCCCACCTTGATCTTGTACGTGGACGAGGTGCCGGCGCAGCAGGTGTCGTACGAGGCGAAGAGGTAGTAGTAGGAGCCGTGCTTGACGACGGCGGGGCCCTCGACGGCCTTGGTGCCGCTCGGCCGGGCGGCCAGCGAGCGGACGGTCTTGTCGGCGGCGTACTGCTTGCCCGTCGACGGGTCGAGCCTGATCATCTTGAGGCCGGAGGACCAACTCCCGAACGACAGCCACCACTTGCCGTCCCCGTCCACGAAGAGGTTCGGGTCGATGGCGTTGTAACCGGAGGACGTGGTCGTGGCGTGCACGACGCCGTGGTCGGTCCAGGTGCCGGGCTGTCCGCTCGGCGAGGACGCGAAGCCGATCGCCGAGTGCGTCGAACCGAAGGTGGAAACGGCGTAGTACATCAGGTACTTGCCGCCGTGGTACGAGACGTCGGGCGCCCACACGTCCTTGTCGGGGTTGTACGTCGACCACCACGACGGGAGCGTTGTGAAGGCGGCGCCCGCGCGCTTGAACGCCGTGCGGTCGGTGGAGGTGCGGGCCTCGACGCCGTTGTGCGTGGAGTAGACGACGTAGCCGCTCGACGTCTTGACCATCGACGGGTCGTGCACCGACACGTCGCCGGTGAGCAGGCCGGAGCCGGGGTAGGCGGCGTAGGCGCTGCCGGGGACGAGGGCGTAGGCGGTCGCGGCGGCGACGGCGGTGGCGAGCACCGGGAGCAGTCGGCGCTTGCGCAGGGCGTGGTGGCGGACGCGCGCTCTTCGCGTGGGGGTTTCATCCTTCATGCCGGTGAGTCGCCGCGGAGGGCGCGGAGGTTGCCGCGTCACGCGCTCGGCGGGGGTCGCCGTGGTTGCGGCGTCACGCACGTCACATTCGCCCCACGCGCTGAACACCGTCCGCCACACCCCCGTACTGATGCCCGACACCCGGCCGATGGGAGGAATGTGATGAGCGGAAGCGTCGTCTCGCTGTTCCAGGGCTCGACGGCCCACTCCCCGTCCTACGGCCAGCTGACGCGGGCCGGGGCGGGCGGCGGCAGCGGCGGCGGGGTCGTCGACTTCTGCATCCCCTGCAACCCCTACTTCCCCACCCCCACCATGCTCGACGCCCTGCGTGCCCGGCTGCACGAGATCCTGACGTACTACCCGAGCAGCGCCGAGCACATCACCGCCGAGCTGTGCCAGGTCCTCGGCCTCAACCCACAGACGGTGGCGATGGGCAACGGCTCGACCGAACTCATCACCTGGATCGACCACTTGCTGGTCCGCGACTCCCTCGCCGTGCCGGTGCCGACGTTCGGCCGGTGGACGGACCAGCCCATGGAGACGGGCAAGCGGGTCGACATGTTCCCGCTGCCCGAGCGCGACGGGTTCGCGCTCGACCCGGCCGCGTACGCGGAGTTCATCCACGCGCGCGGCTCGCGGGTCGCGGTCGTCTGCAACCCGAACAACCCCGACGGCGGCCTGCTCCCCCGCCGGGCCCTGCTCTCCCTCGTCGACGAGCTGCGGCACCTCGATCTGATCGTGATCGACGAGTCGTTCCTCGACTTCGCCGACGCCGAGGGCGGGCAGGACCCGAGCCTCGTACAGGAGGCGGTTCTCCGCCCGAACGTGATCGTGCTGCGCAGCCTCGGCAAGAACTTCGGCCTGCACGGGGTCCGCTTCGGCTACCTGGTCGCGAACCCCGGTCTGGCCGGCCGGGTCCGCTCGGCCCTGCCCAAATGGAACCTCAACTCCTTCGCGGAGACGGTCGTCTTCATGCTCCGCGAGCACCGCCAGGAGTACGCCGACAGCCTCCGCCAGGTGACCCGCGACCGCCAGGAGATGCGCTGGCACCTGTCACGCCTGCGCCCGCTCACCGTCTACCCCTCGCAGGGCAACTTCCTCTACGTGCGCCTGCCGGACGGCGTCGACGGCGTGGCGGTCCGCGACCGGCTGCTCGCCGAGCACGGCGTCCTGGTGCGTGAGTGCGGCAACAAGATCGGATCGTCCAGCAGCTTCCTGCGCCTCGTGGTGCGACCCCAACCGGACGTCCTGCGCCTGGTGGCCGGCCTGGAGTCGCTCATGGGGAGCGGGAATGGAGCCGCCGTGCCCGAGCTGGGCGGAGGGACCACCTACAGCTCGGGCACGGCGGCGGTGGACCGCCTGATCACGTCAGTGGGGTCCTAGGGCCTGTCTTCAGGGGTTGCGCCAGGCGGCGGGGTCCTCGGCCAGCTCCTTCACCGGTTCCGGCAGCCGGTCGTGCGCGAGGTCGGCGAGCGTGACGCCCTCCAGGATCTTGCGCACGTTGGCCCGCAGCGCCACCCACAGCGGGAGCAGCGGTTCGGCGGGGCCGGTGTAACTGAGCGCGTTCGGCCGCTCACCCCGCACGGAGACGATGGGCCCCTCCACGGCGCGTACGACATCGGCGACGGTGATCTCGGCGGCGGGCCGGGCCAGCAGATAGCCGCCATTGCCGCCCCGCTTGCTCACGACGATGCAGCCGCGCCGCAGATCGCTGAGGATCCCCTCCAGGAACTTGTGCGGAATCTCCTGCGCCGCGGCGACGGCCTCGGCCTTGATCGGGACGCCGTCCCCCTCGGCATGAACGGTGATTTCCAGGCAGGCACGTACGGCGTAGTCGGCGCGGGCGGAGATCCTCATGCGCACATTGTGGTGGACGTTCGCGGCGCACGGTGCGGTGGATCTTGTTCAAGTCGTCCGCGGATCTTCCAGCATCTGGGAAACACAGATCTTCCCTACCTTTCCCATAGGGATGGTGCGTACAGTCGCGACCATGGATTTCTCATGGGCGATAGTCGTCGCGGGTGCGCTCGTCGGTGTGGCAGTGGGCCTCACCGGCATGGGCGGCGGCGCGCTGATGACACCGATCATGGTGATGCTGTTCGGCGTCAACCCGACGGCGGCGATCGGCAGCGACCTCGCCACCTCCGTCTTCATGAAGCCCTTCGGAGCGGCGGTGCACCAGCGCGCGGGGACCGTGCGCTGGGACATCGTGCGCTGGCTGCTGCCGACGGCGATGCCCGCGGCGGTGCTCGGCGCGCTCTGCCTGGGGTTGCTCGGTGACGGAGAGCAACTCCAGGAACGCGTGAAATACGTCATCGGCGGCGCGCTCGTCCTGGCGGTCGTCGGGATGCTGGCCCGCATGTGGCTGGACGCACGGCGCGGCACGGGCTCCGCCGAGGCCGAGGACGCACACGTGCCGGTCCGCCCGCTGGCCACCCTCGCCATCGGCCTGATCGGCGGCTTCATCGTCGGCATGACGTCCGTCGGCTCCGGCTCGCTCATCATCGTCATGCTGATGCTGGCGCACCCGCGCCTGAAGGCGAACCACCTGGTCGGCACGGACCTCGTGCAGGCCATCCCGGTGGTCGCGGCGGCGGCCCTCGGCCACGTCCTCTTCGGCGACGTCGCCTTCGGCATGGCCGGCACGCTGCTGATCGGCGCGATCCCGGGCGTGGTGGCCGGCGCCCTCCTTTCCACCCGCCTCTCGGGCCCGGCCCTGCGCTGGGCCCTGGTCACCCTCCTCGCGGGCTCGGGCCTGGCGATGTGGGGCGTGTCGGGGACGCCGCTCCTGCTGGTGTGCGCGGCGTTCGCGGCGGTGGGCGTGGTCGTCACGCTGCGGGGGCGGCGGCGCTCCCTGGTGGTGGCGGTCTCGTCGACACCGGCACCCGCCGCCGACACGGAGGAGACCGTGCCGGAGGCGGGCTCCCGGGTGTAACCGGCCCTGCCGCCTCAGGGTCAGGCCAGCCGGATCACATTCCACGACAGCGGTTCCAGGTCCGCCTTGAGTGTGCCGTCCGCCAGGACCGTTCCCGTCGCCGCGTGCGGCACCACACGGTTCGGCTCAGAGAGGGTGTTGCGGGCCTCCGGGTCGGTGTCGGAGAGGACCGAGTGTTCGACGACGGACGACAGGTCGAGGCCGTTCAGGGCCACCTCCAGGGGCAGCGTCTCCGTCTGGCTGCGGTTCACCGCGAAGACGGTGAGCGTGCCGTCCCCGGCGCGGACCGCCGTGGCGTGCAGGAGGTCGGCCGTGCCGTGGCGCCGCGTGTCGTAGGTGGGGCCCGAGACGCGGACGTCGAGCACCTCGCCGCGGCCGTACTGCGAGGCCGCCGCGAACGGGTAGAACGTCGTCTGCCGCCAGGCCGGGCCGCCCGGCTCGGTCATGATCGGGGCGATGACGTTGACCAGCTGGGCGAGGCACGCCACCGTCACGCGGTCCGCGTGGCGCAGGAGCGCGATGAGGAGCGAGCCGAAGACGACCGCGTCCGTCACCGTGTAGACGTCCTCCAGGAGGCGCGGGGCCTCCGGCCAGTCGAGGGCGGCGACCTCGGACTGGGTGCGGGACTGGTACCAGACGTTCCACTCGTCGAAGGAGAGGTTGATCTTCTTCGAGGACTTGAGGCGCGCGCCCACGTGGTCACAGGTCGCGACGACGTTCTCGATGAACGACTCCATGTCGACCGCCGAGGCGAGGAAGGAGTCCCGGTCGCCGTCGTGCTCCTCGTAGTAGGCGTGGAGTGATATGTAGTCGACGAGGTCGTACGTCTCGGCGAGGACCTTCGCCTCCCATTCGGCGAACGTCGGCATCGACTGGCCCGAGCTGCCGCACGCGACCAGCTCCACGTCCGGGCCGATCTGGCGCATCGCGCGCGCCGTCTCCGCCGCGATCCGCCCGTACTCCTCGGCCGTCTTGTGGCCGGTCTGCCAGGGGCCGTCCATCTCGTTGCCGAGGCACCACAGGCGGATGCCGAAGGGGTCCTTGTCGCCGTGCTCGACGCGGAGGTCGGAGAGGGCGGTGCCGGCCGGATGGTTGGCGTACTCCTGGAGTTCCATCGCCTCGGCGACGCCGCGCGTGCCCAGGTTGAGGGCCATCATCGGTTCGGCCTGCGGGCCGAGCTTCTTCAGGAACGCGATGTACTCGGACAGGCCGAATCGGTTCGGCTCCGTGGTGCGCCACGCCAGGTCGAGGCGGGCCGGGCGGTCCTCGACGGGGCCGACCGAGTCCTCCCACTTGTAGCCGGAGACGAAGTTGCCGCCGGGGTAGCGGATCGCCGTGACCCCCAACTCCCGTACCAGTTCCAGGACATCGGTGCGCAGGCCCGCCTCGTCCGCGTGCTCGTGGCCCGGCTCGTAGATGCCGCTGTAGACGCAGCGGCCGAGGTGCTCCACGAACGAGCCGAAGAGCCGGGGGTTGACCTGGGCGACGGTGAAGGCGGGGTCGAGGGTGAAGCGTGCGGTGCGCAAGGGGGTCCTTTCGATAGTGGTTGCTCGGCGCGGGACGTCGTCTCGTCAGAGACCCGGCCAGCCGGTCTTGTCCCAACTGAGCTCGTTCAGGCCCAGCTTGGGTGTGCCGTTGTCCTCGGCGTCGTAGTAGTGGTAGGCGAGCACGTCCTTCCCCTTGTCGCGGAAGACCGACTCCCCTCCCGTCCCGACGAACCGTCCGTGTCCGGCCAGGAGCAGGGTGCCGCCGCCCTCCAGGAGCGGCTTGCCGTCCTTGTCGACGTAGGGGCCTGCGACCGAGGTGGATCTCCCCACCCGGATCTTGTACGTGGAGTTCACGCCTTGGCAGCACGCGTCGTACGAGGCGAAGAGGTAGAAGTACCGGCCGTGTCGGACGATCGCCGGGCCCTCGACCGCGTACGGGGCGTCGGGGCGGGTGGCGAGGTGGTGGACCTTCGCGTCCGGCACCGCCTTGCCCGTCCTCGGGTTCAGCTCGACCATGCGGATGCCGGACCAGTACGAGCCGAAGCTCATCCAGAGCTTGCCGTTCGCCCTGATCACGGCCGGGTCGATGGCGTTCCAGGTGTCGCTCGCCTGCGACGAGAACGCCTTGCCGTGGTCGGTCCAGGTGCCGGGAAGGCCGGACTTCGACGTCGCGACGCCGATCGCCGAGTGGTTCGTACCCCAGGACGAGACCGCGTAGTACAGCCAGTACGTGCCGTCCAGGTACGAGATGTCGGGGGCCCACGGGTCGCCCGTGTCGTTGTAGTCGAGCCACCAACTCCGGGGCTCGGCAAAGGCGTTGCCCTCGTCCGTCCAGTTCACCCTGTCCTTCGACAGCCGCGCGCCGATCACCCCGCCCGTCGAGTACGCGACGTAGCGGCCGTCCTTGAGTTTGACGACGGTCGGGTCGTGGATGATCTGTTGGCCGGAGATGGGCTGCGGGTCGGGGTAACTCGCCGCCGCCTGGGCCGCGTTGGGGAGCAGCGCCAGGACGGCCGCGGCCGCCACCGCCACAGTCGCTCTGCGTACGGTCACTGCCCCGCCAATCCCGTATGGGCCACGCCCGCCACGATCTGCCGCTGGAAGAAGACGAAGACGATGATCAGGGGCAGGCCCGCCATCAGGCCGCCGGCCATCAGCTGGGCCCACTGGATGCCGTAGGAGTTCATGACGGTCGCGATGCCGTTCGGCATGGTCATCAGGTCGGGGTTGTTGGTGACCATGTACGGCCACAGGAAGTTGTTCCACGAGCTGATGAAGGTGAAGATGCCGACCGCCGCGAGCGAGGGGCGGGACAGTGGCACGACGATCGTGAAGAAGACCCTCCAGCGGCCCGCGCCGTCGATGAAGGCCGCCTCTTCCAGCTCCCTCGGGATGCCTTGGAAGAACTTGTAGAGGATGTACACCATCGCGGCGGGCGCGCACTGCGGAAGGATCATGCCCCAGTACGTGTCGACCATCCCCATCTGCTGCACCGTGGTGAAGAGGGGGACTCCGAGCACGGCCGGCGAGATCATCAGGCCCGCCATCACCACACCCATGAGGACGGCCTTGCCCCTGAACTCCGTACGCGCGAACCCGTATCCGGCGAGCGCCGCGACGAACAGCACGACGGCCGTCACGCACACGGAGACCACGACCGAGTTCACGAACCAGTTGGTGATGTTGCCGGTTTCGAAGAGGGCCTTCCACGCCTGGCCCGTCCACTCCTTCGGCAGCCAGTGCGTCGGCACCGCGACGGCCTCGGTCTCCGACTTGAGCGAGGTGAACAGGGCCCAGGCGAGCGGGGCGAGGAAGACGGCAGAGACGGCGGCACCGAGCAGGGTGAGCACGATCTGGCTGGGCGTCCAGGAGCTGCGGGGCTTGGTACGAATCGGCGCTGGGGCGGTGGTCATCGCGCGCCCTCCTCACGGTTGCGCAGCAGCCACATCCGCGCGAGGGCGACGGCCGCGATGATCACGAAGAAGATGATGGAGATCGCGGAGGCGTAGCCCACGCGGTAGCTGGTGAAGCCCTCTTCGAGGGTGTATTGCACGAAGGTGCGGGTCGAGTCCTCGGGCCCTGGGCCGAAGTCCATCATGACGACGGCCTGGTCGAAGACCTGGAGCGAGGCGAGGATCTGGAGCGCCACGACGAGGCCGGTGATGTTGCGGAGCATCGGCAGCGTGATGTGGACCATGCGATGCCAGGCGTTCGCGCCGTCCAGCTTGGCGGCCTCATAGAGGTGCCCGGGGATGCCCTGGAGCGCGGCGAGGTAGAGCAGGAAGCTGAAGCCGACCGTCCACCACAGGGTGGTGATGACGACGGCGAGCATCGCGTACGACTTGTCGGACAGCCAGGGCGTGTCGATGCCGAGGACGTAATTGACCATGCCCGTACCGGGGTTGAACAGCCACTGCCACAGGTTGCCCGCGACGGTGGACGGCAGCAGGAACGGCAGGAAGAAGCAGAGCCGCCACAGCCACTTCCCGCGCTCGATGTGGTGGGCGAGCATCGCGAGGAAGAAGGCGAGGACCGTGATGCACGGCACGACCAGGAGCGTGAAGTACGCGCTGTGGCCGAGCGAGTCCCACATCAGCGGGTCCTGGAAGGCCTCGCGGTAGTTGTCGAGGCCGACGAAGCTCGCGGCGTCGCCGGAGATGTTGGCGTCGGTGAAGCTGAGGTAGACGCCGCGCAGCAGCGGCCAGATCACGAACAGGGCGAACAGGGCGAGGAACGGGGCGACGAACCAACCGCCGTGCTGGAAGCCCTGCTTGCGGCGCACGGTCACGGTGTCGGTGGCGGCCTGCGCGCGGCTCGGCGCGACGATGGTCCCTGGGCTGGTCGTCGTCATGCGACCGCACCTCCCTGCGCGGCGGTCTTGCCGTCCATCGGGTTCTTCGAGGCGAGGAGCTGGGTGAGGACGCCCTTGATGCGGCGGGCCGCGGCCTCCGGCTTGCTGGACCCCGCCGACGAGGACATGACGATGGGGCCGGTGCGCTGGGCGAGCAGCCCCGTGGAGCCCGCGAACCACACCTTCGGCTCGGTGGCCTGGTGGTTCATCGCGGACACGTACTCGCTCTGCGGTTTGAGCTTCTTGTACGCCGCCGAGGTCAGGGTCGGCGTGTACGCGGGGATGTGTCCGCCGAGAGCCCAGTTCTGGGCGTGCCGGACGATGTACGCGGCCAGCTCGTGCGCGGCTTCGTTGGCGGCGCCGCCCCGGTCCGCCTGGTGCGGCAGCACGAAGGAGTGCGACTCCGCGTGGGTGGCCTTCTTGCCGAAGACCGGCGGGAGCGGGGTCGCCCCGTAGTCCAGCTTGGCGCCGTCGAAGACCGGCACCGACCAGTTGCCCTCCCAGGTGAACGGGGCGCCGTTGACGAACTGTTCGGCGTCGGCGGCCCCCGAGATGCTGTAGCCGTCGGTGACGTGCCTGCGCAGGAACTCCAGTACCTGGGTGGCCTTGTCCGTGTCGAAGGTGACCTCGGTGTTGGCGCTGTTGAACCAGGTGCCGCCGAGCTGGGTGTAGAAGGCGACGAACATCCACCACTGGACGTTGAGGTCGTTGACGTGCAGGCCGAGGGTCTGCAACCCCTTCTTGGTGGCCTTCTTGGCCTCCTTCAGCATGGCGAACCAGTCGTCGGTCGAGGTGACCTCGACCATCCGCCCTTCGGCATCGAGCAGGCCCGCCTTCTTCAGCACGTCCCTGCGGTAGAAGCAGAGCTGTACGTGGATGTCGAGCGGCAGGGCGTAGAGCTTGCCGTCGATCACGGCGCGCTTCCACAGGTCGGGGTTGAAGTCGGCTTCCTTCACCCCGTACTTGGCCAGCAGCCCGAGGTCCCAGGGGTCGAGGAAGCGGCCCGGCGAGAAGCCGGTGACGCGGCCCAGGTGCATGACGCCGAGGTCGGGGGCGCGATTGCCCGCCGCCGCCATCGCGAGCTTTGTGTAGAAGGGGCTGCCCCACTGGAGGGTCGAGTCCTTCACGTCGATGTCCGGATGCCCCCGACGAAAGTCGTTCAGCATCGAGATCATGTTGTACCCGTCGCCGCCGCTGAAGAGGTTCCAGTAGCGCACGCGGGTGTCCGCGCCAGAGGCGAGCGCGTCGGCGCCCGTGCCCATGGCCGCGAATCCCAGGCTTCCCGCGACCGCCAACCCGCCCGCACCTGCGAGGAGTTGTCTGCGGTTCAGGCCAGGTCGTCCCACAACCGGCCCCTCCCTACGTCCGATATTTCGAATGCCGCTCGTAACTTCGAACGGGACCGTAAAATCGAAGCGCTTCCGCGTCAATGGGTCGCACGGGAATGGAGGTAAAAAAATGCGGGGCGCACGACGCGAACGCCGCACGCCCCGCAGGGAATCACCGGACTGTCCGGCCGAACTCTCAGCCTCCGAAAGCCGCTTGGGCCAAGCCCTGTCCGACCCCCGGCACCACCAGCAGGGACCCCGCCGGCGGCTCCGGCCGGTCGAGGCCGACCCGCGCCGTCGACACATACAGATCCTTGAGGTCCGCGCCCCCAAAGGCGCAGGCCGTGGGGCGGCTCACCGGCAGCGGGAGCACCCGGTCGAGCTTCCCCTCGGGCGTGTAGCGGCGGATCGCCGCCCCGTCCCACAGGGCCACCCACACGCAGCCGTCCGCGTCGACGGTGAGGCCGTCGGGAGAGCCGGCGCCGTCCTCGACCGTCGCCAACTCCCGCCTGTTGCCAATGCGTTCGCCGTCCACGTCGAAGACGTCGATACGTCCCGTGGGCGTGTCCACGTAGTACATGCGCGCTCCGTCGGGACTCCAGCCGGTGCCGTTGGAGATCGTGACGTCGTCGAGGACCTCGGTCACCGCCCCGTCGGGCGCGACGCGGATCAGGTTGCCGCCGCCGGGCGTCTCGTCGTACGGCATGGAACCCGCCCACAGCGCGCCGTCGGGGGCCACCGCCGCGTCGTTGCCGCGCCGCCCGGGGACGGGCTCGCGGTGCAGCCACGCGAAGGCGCCGTCCGGGCCGTAACTCCCCACGCCGTCACGGAGGTTGACCACCAGGCCGCCTCCCGCGCGCGGCTTGGCGGCGCCCACGTGCTGTTCGGTGGCGAGCACGGTGCGGCGGCCGCTGCCCGGCTCGTAGGTGTGCACGCGGGAGTTGAGGATGTCCACCCAGATCACGCGGCCCGTGGCCGGGTCCCAGGTGGGGCCCTCGCCCAGCTCCGCAGAGGCCCGCACGGCCTCCTCGACGCGGATCCTCATCGCGCCACCCCCCGGTGACCGAGGCGCTCGGAGAGGTCGGCGGCGCCCTTCGCGGCGAGCCCCGCCAGCTCGTCCTCGCGCGCGTCGCTCCAGCGGATCATCGGTACGGAGATGGAGAGCGCGGCGACGACCCGGTTGGTGCGGTCGCGCACGGGCGCGGCGACGCACGACACGTCCGTGTTCGACTCGCGGCTCTCCACGGCGATGCCGCGCTCGCGCACCCCGACCAGGTGGGCGCGCAGGGCCGCCGGGTCGGTGATCGAGTTCTCGGTCATGGCGAGGAGGTCCGCGTCGTCCGGGATCCGCGCGGTCAGCTCGGCCTCGGGCAGCGACGCGAGCAGCATCTTGCCGACCGACGTGCAGTGCGCGGGGAGGCGGCGGCCCGCGGCGGACACCATGCGCACGGCGTGCGTGGAGTCGACCTTCGCGATGTAGATGACGTCGGTGCCCTCCAGGATCGCCACGTGGACGGTCTCGTCGCAGGTCTCGGCGACGTCGCGGGCCACGTGCTGCCCCTCGGCGGCGAGGTCGAGCTGCTCGGCGTACCGGCTGCCGAGCTGGTAGGGGCGCACGCCGAGGCGGTAGCGGCCCGGCTGACCGGGGACCTGCACGATGTACTGGCGGGCGGCGAGCGTGGTGACCAGTTCGTGGACCGTGGTCCGCGGGAGCTGTAGTTTGCGGACGATGTCGGGGGCGGACAGCGTGCCGTCCCCGTCCAGGAACAGCTCCAGGATGTCCAGAGCGCGGGTCACGGCTGGTACGAGACGTCCCACAACCGACCCCTCCCTATGTTCGGTATTTCAACAGACGGTCGGTATCGCGAACATAGGCTAAGCACAGGGGCATTGACCGGGCAATGGGTGATCCCATGCTCGGTACACGGACTGCACAGAGTCATCGAGTCCGCTCAGACAGGCCCGAGTTCCCCCCGAAGACGCCGGGCCCGCAGCACCAGTTCCAGCTCGAAGCGGCGGTCCGGGTCGTCGACCTCGTCGCCCCACAGCTCGCGGATCTGGCGCAGCCGGTAGCGGACGGTCTGCGGGTGGACGCCGAGCCGGGCCGCGACCTCGGGGGCGCCGCCGCGGGTCTCCAGCCAGGCGAGCAGGGTCTCGGCGAGCCGGCGCGCGTGCGCGGGGCCGCACCGGGTGAGGGGTTCGAGGGCGCGCCGCGCGAGGTCGTCGACGAGCTCCTCGGGCTGGAGCAGGACGAGGGCCTGGGTGTGCTGGGTGCACTGCACCACTTCGGCGTCGGGCAGCAGTCCGCGCTCCATGAGGCCGACCGCCGCCTCGGCCCAGCGCAGCGACTTCGCCGCGTCGGCGGGCGCGACGGGCGGCCCGATCGCCCCGGTCCAGCCGGACAGGGCGCGGCGCAGCAGATCGGCGCGGCCCGCCGCGTCGGGTTCGGAGAGGACGAGCCGGGGCCGCTCCGGCTCCATGTCGAGGAGGACGTCGGCGCCGACGGCGGGGGCGACCGCGTCGCGGGCCGGCCGCAGCAGTACGCCGACGGCGACGTGCGCGGGTACCGGCCATCCGATGCGCGCCGCCCGTTCGGTGAGCGCCTGCACGGGGTCGCGGGGCGCCGCGGTGCGCCCTTCGAGAAGCAGGTCCATCAGCTTGCGCTGCTGGCGCAGCCGCTCACCGGCCTGCCGGGCGGCCGCCTCCGCGTAGCCGCGGACCGACTGGTCGACGAGGCCGTCGAGGTACTCGTAGCCGGCCTCCGCGAGTTCGTACATCGCCGGGGGCGGGATGTGCAGCCGCTGCCCGATGTCGGCGAGGCGGCGCCAGGCCATCTTCACGCCGAGCCGGTACATCGCCTGGAGCGAGTCGAGGCTACGGCCGTGCAGGGACTGGCCGCGCCCGAACTCCTGGAAGAGGGCCGGGGCCTGGCCCTCCGGAAGGCCGTCCGCGGCCCCGTCGGCGAAGCCGCGCACGAAGTCCTCGACGGCGCGCCGGATGCCGACGAGGGCCACCGCCTCGCCCGACTCGTCGAGCACGACGGGCAGTTGGGGGAACTCCCGGTGGATCTCGTCGAGGATGTCCCGGGCGAGCCGGGGCGCCTCGTCGAGGGCGAGCGCCACGAACTGCTTGGCCTGGAGGCGCGGCACGTCGCACCATGCGGAGCGAGCGGTGGCCGGCACCGGCTCAGCCCCCTTGGCCGGGCGTCTCGTAGGTCACCAGGGGCGTATTGGGCTGGTCCGGCGTCGCGTTGATCAGCGCGAGCACGCCGAAGGCGGCCGCGAGGGCGAGCGCGGCTCCCGTGGCCGCGGACAGCGCGGCGGCGAGCAGTCGGTTCATCGCAGGGTCAGCCTCTCGTCCGTGCCCGATCCGGAGTTCACCGATCGGGGTATCGAGGTCGTTCCCCACCCGTGCGATTGCGACGTACGGCAAGCCGTCCGCCTCAAGTGCCAAGTCTCCACACGACATTGACACTTCGTCAAGAGTAAGTCTACGGTTCCCGGCCCATAACCGGCCGCCCGCGAACAGAGCGCGGATGCCCTTCCACCAGGAGTGCCGGATGCGCCGTACAGCCTCACCGTTCTCGCTGGTCGCAACAGGTCTCGGCACGTTCCTGCTCGTCCTGGCGGGGCTGCTCGCCTGGTACGTGGAGCCGCGCGCCGAGCGCACCAGCATCGACATCGACGCGACGACCGTGTTCACCGGAACCGGCAGCTACTTCGACACCGAGAAGATCAAGACCGTACGCGATCGCAAGCTCACCATCACCCGGCAGGCCCGCGGCGACGTGGCCGCGAGCGAGCGCAGCGGCCGGGCGGTCTGGGACGTGACGACGTCCGTCGACACCGCGAAGACCCTCCCGGCGGCCGACCCGCACGACGCGCTGCAATGGACCCTGGAGCGCTGGGTCACCGACCGGAAGACCAACGCCGCCGTGCACTGCTGCGGCGAGCAGCCCGCCTTCAGCGGCGAGGCCTACCTGAAGTTCCCCTTCAACGTGGAGAAGCGCACCTACACCTGGTGGGACAACACGCTCGGCGCGACGGTCCCGCTCCGCTTCAGCGGCGTGACCAAGGTGCAGGGCTACGAGGGCTACCGGTTCACCGGCACCGTCTCCCCCGCCAGGACCGGCTCCCGGCTCGTGCCGGGCCGGATCGTGGGGCAGCCGAGCAAGAGCCAGGTGCTGGCCGAGGAGTGGTACGCCAACCATGGCGTCGAGCTCGTCGTCGACCAGCTCACGGGCCGGGTCCTGTACGCCGCCATCGGCCCGCGCAAGACGCTGCGCGCACCCGGCACGGACAAGGACGCGGCGGTGCTCCTGGACAGCCGGAAGATCGCCTTCACCCCGGACACGCAGCGCGACCAGGTGGCGCTCGCGCAGGACGACAACGACCGGCTCACGCTGATCGGCACGACGTTGCCGCTGCTGGCGGGCGGTCTCGGCGTGCTGCTCGTGGCGGCAGGTCTTGTACTCGTCGTACGGGGCAGGGGTGGCAGGCCGGAGCAGGAAAGGCCGGAGCGTCCGGATCCCGATACGTCCCCGACGACCCTGGAAACGTCCACGATGTGACGGTACGTCAGTCAAATACCGACCGAAACTTGTCACGCGGGTGAGTAGCCGCATCGAACAGCGGGGCGAAAACTGTCCCTCCCCACCCCGTGCACAGGCTCCGCACAGCCTCGGCACCGTACCTCCCAGTACACCCAAGTACGCCCGAACACCCGCGTACGCCCGACGAGTTGGAGCACCAATGCCCCAGCACGTGCCCCTCCCGCTGCGCGCCACGTCGGCCCCACCCGGCGCGCGGCATCCGCAACACGACCCCCCACACCCGCGCCGCATCGTGTTCCTCGCCCACCGCGACCTCGGCAATCCGGCCGCGGGCGGCTCCGAGCTCCTCGTCGACCGGCTCGCCGACGGCCTTACCCGCCAGGGCCACCAGGTGACGCTGCTGTGCGGCGGCCCGGCCGCCTTCCGCGACTACCGGGTCGTCTCCGCCGGCGGGGAGCACGCCCACTATCTGCGGGCGCGCTCGGCCTTCGCCCGCCAGGTCGGCGACTGCGATCTGCTCGTCGAGGTCTGCAACGGGATGCCGTACCTGGCCCCGCTGTGGCACCGCGGCCCCACGCTCTGCCTGGTCAACCACGTCCACACGGACCTGTGGCGGATGCGGCTGCGCGGACCACTCGCGCCCGCGGCCCACCTCGGCCGAAGACTTGAGCACTGGGCGCTGTCCGGGGCCCAGCGCCGCAATCTGCTCGTGGCCGTCTCGCCGTCGACGGCGCACGCGCTGCACTCCATCGGCGTGGACCGGGACCGGATCCGCCTCGTGCCGAACGGCGTCGAGGAGCCGGGCCCTGCCGCGGACCGCTCCCCGGACCCGCTGTTCCTGGCGATGGGCCGGCTCGTCGAGTACAAGCGGATCGATCTGCTGCTGCGCCTGTGGGAACGGGTGCGTCCGGTGACGGGCGGCCGGCTCGTGATCGTCGGGGACGGCCCCGAGGCGCCGCGCCTGCGCCAACTGGCAGGCGAGGGCGTCGAGTTCACCGGTCACGTCTCCGAGGCCGAGAAGCACCGGCTGCTCTGCGAGGCCTGGCTGCTGCTCCACCCCTCGGCCGTCGAGGGCTGGGGCCTGGTCATCACCGAGGCGGCGGCGCGCGGAACTCCCGCGGTCGGCTTCGACGTGCCGGGCGTGCGCGACTCCGTCGAGGACGGGGCCACCGGTCTTCTCGCGCACGGCGAGTCGGCCTTCGCGGCGGCCTGGTGCACGCTCGCCCTGTCCGGGCACCGCCGCGAACTGATGGGCAAGGCGGCCCAGGAGCGGGCCGCGGGCTACCGATGGGCCCACACCGTGCGGCAGTTCGGCGCGGTGGCGGCGGAAGCGGTGCGGGGCTGGACGCCATGACGGCGGCCACGGGGGTCAATGGGCGCGCCGGCTTCAGAGATCCGTCGCCGGCCCGCTCGCTCGCGCTCTTCCGGGCGTTCCTGCGCGAGCAGCGCGATCCCGAGACGTGCTACGCGCTGCTCGCCCGGGACGCCGCCGACCAGGTCGAGGCGTACGGGAAGGTGGCCGGGAAGGTCGTCGTGGACGTGGGCGGCGGCAGCGGGCACTTCACGCGCGAGTTCCGCTCGCGCGGCGCGCAGGCCCTCCTCTTCGAACCGGACACCGGGGAGCTGGGCGCCGACCCGCCGGCCGGCACGGTGGTCGCGGACGGCTATCTGCTGCCGCTGCCCGACGCGTCGGCGGACGTCACGTTCTCCTCGAACGTCCTGGAGCACGTCGCCGACCGCGACACGTTCGTGAGCGAGCTGATCCGGGTCACCCGGCCCGGCGGCCTGATCTACGTCGCGTTCACCAACTGGCTGTCCCCGTGGGGCGGTCACGAGTGGGCGCCCTGGCACTACCTGGGCGCCGACCGCGCGCGGGCCCGCTATCTGCGGCGTACCGGCCGGGCGCCCAAGCACACCCTCGGCGAGAACCTCTTCGCCCATCACATCGGCCCCACCCTGCGCCATGTGCGCGCCCGCGACGACGTGTCGGTCGTCGCGGCGCGCTCCCGCTACTGGCCGTTCCTCGCGGAGGCGGTCACGCGGGTCCCCGGCGTGCGCGAGTTCGCCACCTGGAACCTTCTCCTCATCCTCAGGCGGTGTCCATGACGACCGTGGTCCAGGCCCCACCCGCCGCGGCGACGCACCCGGAACCCGAACCGGGTCCGCGTGCGCGCCGCTGGCTGTTCGCGTTCTGGGCCGTGCTGTTCGTCGCGTTCTGCGCGGTGCAGCCGGGGCGTGCCACGTTCGAGACGAAGCTCGGCGTCTCGCAGGACCCCTGGAAGTTCCTCGGTGACCTCGGGGAGCTGTGGCACGACAGAGCCGGCTTCGGCGGGATCGCCGACCAGTACATCGGCTATGCGTTCCCGATGCTGCCGTACTACGGCCTGACCGATCTGCTCCAGATCCCGGTGTGGCTGGCCGAGCGGCTGTGGATGTCGATCATCGTGACCGTCGCCTTCTGGGGCGCCCTGCGCCTGGCCGAACGCCTCGGCGTCGGCGCTCCGGGCAGCCGGCTGCTCGGCGCGGTGGCGTACGCGCTGTGGCCGACATTCACGATCGTCATCGGCTCGACGTCGGCGGCGGCGCTGCCGGGCGCGTTCCTGCCGTGGGTACTGCTCCCGCTCACCAACCCCCGCACGACGGCCCGTATTTCGGCGACCCGCTCGGCGCTCCTGATCCCGTTCATGGGCGGCGTGAACGCGTCCTCGACACTCGCGTCCCTCCTTCCCGTGGGCCTGTATCTGCTCTCCAGACCACCGTCCGCCCGCAAGCGCCGCCAGATCATGTGGTGGCTCCCCTCGGTGGTCCTGGCGACGGCCTGGTGGACGATCCCGCTCGTCCTGCTCGGCATCCACGGCGAGAACTTCCTTCCGTACGTGGAGAGTTCGCAGACCACGACCGAGGCCATGTCCGCGACGGAGGCGCTGCGCGGGGCCGGGAACTGGGTCGCGTATCTGCATCTGGGCGACGCCTGGCTGCCCGCGGGCTGGGCCGTGGCGACGTCGGTGGTCGTCATCGTCTGCTCGGCGCTCGCCGCCGCGATCGGGCTCGCGGGCCTGGCGCGCCGCGACATCCCGGAGCGCCGCTGGCTGCTGCTCACGGTCATGGCGGCGGCCCTCATCCTCCTTGCGGGATACGGGGGTTCGCTCGGCGCACCCTTCCACGACACGGTGCAGTCGTGGCTGGACGGGGGCCTCGCCCCGTTCCGCAACATCTACAAGTTCCAGACGGGGATCGCGCTCGCCCTCGCGCTCGGCATCGCCCACCTCGTGGGCGTGGCCGCCAATCCGCGCGGCGCCCGTCCGGTGCGCGCCCGCCGCTACGCCACGCTGATCGCCGCGATCCTCATCGTGCCGGGCCTCGCCTGGCCGTACCTCAACGGCTCGATCCTGCAACCGGGCGCGTTCCAGAAGCTCCCCACGTACTGGCAGACGACGGCCCACTGGCTGGAGAAGTACTCGCCCGACTCCCGCGCCCTGGTCGTCCCCGCGACCGCCCACGGCATCTACACCTGGGGCTCCCCCATCGACCAGCCGCTCGACGTGCTCGCCGAGTCACGCTGGGCGCAGCGCGACTACGTCCCGTTCGGTACGCGCGGCAACCGGCGCGCCATGGACGCCGTCGAGCAGGCCCTGATGAGCGGTACCCAAGTGCCGGGTCTCCAGGACTACTTGAGCCGGGCGGGCCTGCACTACGTGGTGGTCCGCGGCGACCTCGACCCCGACCAGTTCGGCTACGTCCCCACGGCCACGGTCAAGCGCACGCTGGCCGAGTCCGGCTATGAGCGCGTCACCGGCTTCGGCCCGCTCACCACGGGCGGCCGCATCGCCGAGAAGACACCGATCCAGATCGAGGGCCTGTACCCGCGCAGCCGCGCCGTCGAGATCTACGCGCCGCGGGACGACTCCGACCGACCGGGCCAGGCGGGCCTGCTCCCGGTCGGGAACACGGCGGAGGTCAGCGGCGGCCCCGAGGCCCTGCTCCGGCTCTCCGCCGACCCGTCCTTCCTGAACCGCCCCGCCGTCCTGACCGGCGACAACCACCCGGGCATCGGCAACCCCGCCCTGCGGATCGCCGCCGACGGCCTGCGCCGCGCGGACACCCGCTTCGGCCTGGTCAACACCAACACCTCGTACCCGTACACACCGAAGGAACGCAACAGCCCGAACTCCTCCGAGAACCCGGACGAGCCGCCGAAGCAGATCCTGCCGACCGACGGCATCACCCATCAGACGACGGCGGACATCCAGGGCGCCCGCTCGGTCACGGCGTCCTCCAGCGGCAACTGGCTGCTGCACCTGCCCCAGTTCGACCCGGTGAACGCCTTCGACAAGGACCCCGACACGGCGTGGGTCGAGGGCGCCCCCGACTCCGCCAAGGGCGAATGGGCGCGCATCGACTTCTCCGCGCCGACACGGATCCCGGCCACCATCCATCTGACACCGCTGCCGCAGGACAACGTGCGGGCGGCCCCGACCCGCGTACGGATCGAGACGGACAAGGGCTCAACGACAGCCAACATCCAGCCGAACGGCAAACGCCAAGCGATCAAGTCCCCTTCCGGCACCGCCAATTGGCTCCGCGTGACGATCCTCGACACACAGCGCGCCCGCCCCGCGCTCACCGGCGCCGGATTCACGTCCATCGACATCCCCGGCGTCAGGGCGACCCGCGCGCTGCGCCTCCCGTCCGACTCCGAGCAGGCCGACCAGTACTCCTTCCACCGCGCCACGAGCGACGGCGGCCTCACCCTCACCGACACCGAGCGCTCCCTGAACCGCGAGTTCACGACGACGGGCGAGTCCACGTACGAGTTCGAGGCGAAGGCCGCCCCGACCCCCGGCCCCGCACTCGACAAACTCCTCTACGACCTGGCCCCCGACCAGCGCCGCAAGATGACGGCGACCGCGGACTCCACGGCCGAGCTGGGCCTGAACACCACGCCCCGCAACCTCACCGACGGCGATCTGACGACGGCCTGGATCGCGGGCGACGACCCCACGATCCACCTGCGCTGGCCGGACAAGCAGCCCGTCTCCACGCTCGTTCTCGCCGGGGCCGGCGGCCTCACCACGCGCCCCGAGAAGATCGAGATCAGCAGCCCGGACGGGGCGGCGGTGGCCGGCGTCGACGAGAACGGAGTGGCCCGCTTCGACCCCATCACCACGGACCGCCTGGACATCACCATCACCGAGTCGGCCCCGCTCAAGGTCCACAACCCGGTCGCCGACAAGGACCTGCAACTCCCGGTGGGCCTGACCGAGGCCTACATCCCGACCCTCGACGCCTACCGCGTCGCACAGCCCACGCCCGACCGCAGGTTCAGCCTCCCCTGCGGCAAGGGCCCGACGATCACGATCGACGGCACCCGCCACCGCACCTCGGCGAGCGGCACCCTGCGCGCCCTGACGGAACGCCGCCCGATCACGGTGAAACCGTGCGGCGACGCGCTGGACCTCCCCGCGGGCCCCCACACCCTGAAGACCTCGCCCGCCGGCCCCCTCTCCCTCACGGACATCACCCTCACCAACACGACGGCCACCACGGAGGCGGCGCCCACCGTCCGCGGCCTCACGGTCCGCGACTGGCTCGGCGACCGCCGCGAAGTAAAGGTCGACGCGGGCGAGGCGACGTACCTGACCACGTACGAGAACGCCAACGACGGCTGGGAGGCGACCCTCGACGGCAAGAAGCTGACCTCGCTGCGCCTCGACGGCTGGCAGCAGGCATGGCTGATCCCCGGCGGATCGAGCGGCACGGTCAAGCTCTCCTACGCCCCGGCCCGCACGTACGAGATCGGCCTGTTCGCATCCGGCGCGGCGATCCTGATCCTCGGCGCACTGTGCCTGTGGCGCAGGCGGGACACGGAACAGGAGCCCCCGGCCGCACCACCACCCCCCGGCTGGATCATCGGCACGGCCCTGCTCACGGCCATCGGCATCGTGATCGCGGGCCCCTGGGCGGCCCTGGTCCCGGCCCTCGCCCTCCTCGCCTGGAAACGCCACACACTCCTGATCCCGATCGCTTTCGTGGCGATGACGGCAGCGGGCGCGGTGGCGGCGACAGGCGCAGGCGAACCGGTCCGCGAGGGCGCGGGCGCGTACAGCACGGCGGCGCAACTCCTGGCGCTGGTGGCCCTGTTCGCAGCGCTGGCGACGTTCACGCCGTCAGCTGCGGTGCATGAAGCGCGGGGCCCGGCCAATCAAGGCCCACCAAATCAAGCCCCGCCGGCGTTTGAGGCGCGGGGTCCGGGGCAGAGCCCCGCGTCCGCAACCCCCGGGGGCGCAGCCCCAACGACGGGGCGGGAAGGGGCGGAAGGGGCGACTCCCCCGGACCCGACTCCGGACCGCACCCCCACACCCCCGCAGAAACCCACAACCCCGGGGAGCGCCCCATGACCACCTTGGACCGCCCCGCCCGGGGCAACGGCAACCCGCCCACCCGCATCCCCTTCCCGACCGTCGACGAGGTCTCCCGCCACTGCCTCCAGGACCGCGAACCGGAAACCGTCCACATCGAGATCCACCTCACCGCCCGCCTCGACCCCACCCGCCTCACCCACGCCTTCACGGACGCCCTCCACCACCACCCCCGCATCCTCATGCGCGAGGCCCCCCGCCACTGGTACAGCAGCCGCTACGAGTGGGAACTGACCGAGGCCCCGGACGTACCCCCCGTCTCCTTCCCGGCCCCCACCCCGAACGCCCTGCACGAGGCCCGCACCCGCTCCCTCGCCGACGCCCCACCCCTCACCGCCTCCCCACCCATCCGCCTGGAGGCGGTGGAGGACCCGGGGACCGGCAACACCGTCCTGTTCGTCACGATCAACCACACGGCCCTCGACGGCCCCGCCTGCCTCCGCGTCATCGCCACGGCAGCGGAGCTGTACGCGGGCCGCGACAACTCCCCGCCCCCCACCGCTCCCCCGCTCCTGAGCCCACGCCCCCCGCAGCCCCCGCCCTCCCCCTGGTCCCGCCCGGCCCGCGTCTGCGCCGGCACCCCCGACCCCCGCCCCGGCAACGGCCTCGTGGTCACCGAACTGCCGGTGCCCCGCCGCCCCAAGGGCGCCCCGTACACGGTCAACGACCAGCTGATGGTGGCCACGGCCCGCACGATCGCCGACTGGAACGAGGAGCACGGCACCCACCACACCCGCCGCCCCCTGCGCGTCACCATGCCGGTGGACGACCGCCCGCGCGACACGACGATGCCCATCGGCAACGGCACACGCCTGGTGGAAGTGGCCCTCACACCAGCCGAGTTGGAGAAGGACACGCCCACACTCCTCCGCCTCACAGCCACCCGCACCGCGACCCTAAAGTCGCAGCCCAGACCCCAACTCGGCCACGGCGCGGCGCTGTTGACCAGCCCGTACGCCCCGGTGGCCTGGCGCGCCGCCGCCACCCGCGCCCTGCGCACGGCGGCGGCACCATGGACGTCGACCACCCTGCTCAGCAACATCGGCCGCGTCCCCTACCCGCTGGACTTCGGCGACGGCGGCAGGGCCCGCGCCGTCTGGTTCTCGGCCCCGGCCCGCATGCCGCGCGGCCTCACCTTCACGACGGCGTCCACGGCGGGCCGGCTGCACCTGGCCCTGCGCTGGTCGCGCACCCTGCTCGGACCCGGCGACGGGGCCCGCCTGCGCGACCTGTTCGAGCAACACCTCCACGCGACGCAGGAGGAGGCACCATGACCACGCACACCGAACTCGCAGCCCCGCCCCAGGACTTGAGGGACTTCTACGAGAACCCGGACGTTCCGGTGGCCTCCGGCACCCCCCGCACCCGCCGCCAGGCCCGCATCCTCGCCACCGCCCTGTCGGGCACCCGCCGCGCCACCGTCCTGGACATCGGCTGCGGCGACGGCACGGCCGCCGCCACCACCGCCCGCCTCCTGTCCCGACCCGACGAGCACCACCTCATCGGCATCGACTGGTCGCAGGACGCGCTGCGCCGCGCGGCCCGCCGCGTCCCCCGCGTCGTACGCGGCGAACTCACGGGCCACGGACTGCCGTTCGCGGACGCGTCCGCCGACGTGGTCCTCCTCTCCGAGGTCGTCGAGCACCTGGTCGACCCCGACGCGGCGCTCGACGAGATCCGCCGCGTCCTGCGCCCGGGCGGCCATCTGATGCTGTCCACCCCGAACCTGGCCGCCTGGTACAACCGGGCCCTGTTGCTCGCCGGTGTACAGCCCGTCTTCTCCGAGGTGAGCCTGCGCGCGATCCACGGCAGGCCGGGCACCGAAGTGGTCGGTCACCTGCGCCTCTACACCGCCCGCGCCCTGCGGGAGTTCGTCGCCGCGTCGGGCTTCGAAGTCGTACGCCTCGCGGGGGCGCCGTTCCACGGAGTGCCCCGCCCGCTGCGCCCCCTCGACCGGCTCGCCTGCGCGGCGCCGTCCCTCGCCTCGATCCTTCTCCTGCACGCGCGAAGGACGTGAGCGGCGATGCCCGCCGTGGCATGGGGAGTCGGCGCGGCACTGCTCGCCAACACGCTCTACAGCGTGGGCTTCGTCCTGGAGAAGCGGGCTCTCACCCGGCTGCCCGAAGTGAGCGTGCGGCGCCCCGCCCACCTCCTGCGGCAGGTGGTGACGAGCCCGCTGTGGCTGGCCGGATCCATCGCCCTGGCCTCCGGCTTCGGCGCCCAGCTCGCCGTCTACCGGACGCTTCCCATCGCGGCGGCCCAGGGAATCTTCGTCTCCGGCCTGGTCATCCTCCTGCTCCTGTCGGCCCGGCTCCTCGGCGAACAGACCTCCGGCCGCGAGCGCTACGCCATCGCCGCGATCCTGGCGGCTCTGCTCATGGTGGTGCTCTCGCTCGAGCAGGACGCGGACACGGTGGGGCACCGCTCCCCCGCGCCCCTCATCCTCCTGGTGTGCGTGCCCTCGCTGGCGGCGGGTCTGTCCCTGTACGCCGCCGCGGAACGCCGCGCGCGGCACCGCCACCGGCTCCCGACCACGGGCGTCGAGTACGGGGTCGCGGTGGGCCTGCTCTACGGGGTCAGCTCGCTCGCCATCAAGGGCGTGTCGGGCGTACTCCCGGACATCCCGGCCCTGTTCGCGTCCCCGTACCCGTATCTGCTGATGTGCACGGGCGCGTTCGGGCTCGTCATGTCGCAGGCGGCCCTGCAACGCTGCCGCGCCTCGCTGATCGTCCCGGTGTGCACCACGGTGACCTGCCTGTTCACGGCGGTCCTCGGCACGCTCGCGTTCGGCGAGTCGCTCCCCCACGAGCCGGTGCGCCTGACGCTGCGCCTGACGGGCACGGCCCTCGCGGTCGCCGTGCTCCTCCTGATGCCGAAACACGACGCCCCCACACAACCGGACCAAGAACCAAGGGAGTTGCTCCCGCATGAACCCTGACGACCCGCTGCTCAAGATCCTCGCCTGCCCACTCGACAAGGGGCCCCTGCTCCTGCTGCCCGCCCCGGGAGGGAACACGGGCGACAGCCTCTACAACCCCCGGCTGCACCGCCGCTACCCCATCGTCGACGGCATCCCACAGCTCCTCCCGTCGTCCGGCGAACAGGTCCCGGAAGGCGAGCACGAACAGCTCCTGCAACGGGCCGAGCAGGCGAAACGGGCCCTGCCATGACGACACTCGCCGCCCGGATCGCCCCCTGGCTGCCCGCCCGGCTGACCGCGGCGACGGCCCGCGCCCTCTACCCGCGCTTCGAGCCCGAGCTGACCCGGCTCGCCGACATGCTGCCCGCCGCCGGAGCCTGCGGCACGGCGGTCGACGTCGGCGGCTGGTACGGCCCGTGGACCCACCGCCTCGCAGGCCGGGCCCGCCGCGTGATCACCCTCGAACCGGTCCCGCACCTGGCGCGGGTGCTCGCCGCCTCCGCGCCGGCGAACGTGCGGGTCGTCCGGGCGGCCGCCAGCGACTGCCCCGGCACGGCCCCGCTGTGGCAGCCGCCGCACGACGAGCGCGGCGAACGCGGGGTCTCCTCGCTCGTCCGCCGCGACGACCTGCACGCGCCGACCGGCCGCGAGGTGACCTGCGTGACCCTGGACGAACTCGCCCTGCGCGACGTCGACTTCATCAAGATCGACGTGGACGGGGCGGAGCTGCGGGTGCTGCGCGGCGCCCGGGCCCTGCTCGCCCACGACCGGCCCGCCCTCTTCATCGAGCTGGAGACCCGCATCCAGCCGATCTCCCCGGTCGTCGCCCACCTGCGCGCCCAGGGCTACGAAGGCTGGGTCCTGCCGGACACGGACACCGACTGGCTGCCCCTGCCGTCCTACGATCTGGCGGCCCATCAGCGCGGCACCTCCCACATCGCCTCGCAGGGCCTGCTGCGCCGCGCCCTCACCCCGGCCGGACGCCGCCCGCGGTACGTGAACTCGGTGCTGTTCCTGCCGGACGGGCGGTCCCCCGGCGACGTACGCCACCATGGAGCGCATGTCCGGACGCCCCGCTGAGCCCTTCACCCCGCTGGACTTCCAACTGGTCCTGCTGCGCCGCATGGCCGACCACAACCCGGACCTTGTGGAGACCGCCCGCGCCGACCTCGGGGTCTCCGTCGCCGAGATGCGGGAGGCGAACCGCCGCTGGCAGGCGAAGCTGCACTCCCGCCACCCGCAGGCAGCGGTCTCCCGCTACCGGTCCGTGCTCGGCGCCCCGGAGCGCACCCTGCTCCGCAAGGTCGGCGACCTGGAGTGCGAGGCGCTGCTGTGGCCGGTGCCGCTCTGGCCCGACCTGCGCTTCGAGGTGCTGCTCGCCCCCACGGGCGGGATCTGGAACGAGTGGCTGATCCGCACCGCCGGCACCCCGGGCCCGCCCTTGCGCACCCTCGCCGATCTGACGCCCTGGTCCTGCACGGTGGACGAGGCGGCCCGCGCCTTCGCCCCGGCCCGCCCCCTCGAAGGCTCGGCGCCCACCCGCTGGGGCCTTGCCTTCCGCGCCCCGGACGAGTCGGGGACGCCCCGCGAGGTGCGGGCGGAGTTCACGTGGGGGCTGCTCCAGCGCTGGTACGAGGCGTAACGGCGGAACCGAATATACGAACAGACGAGCAGTTGTTCCCTTGAACAGGTGGTCGTAGCCGAAGAGTTTGCATGGGGCGTACGTGAACAACGATGCTTACGGTGCGCAAGCAACGGGCTGCAGACCGTAGCGACCGCATCGCGATGCACATCTCAAGTCCCAAGTCCCATATGCACTTTGCATCACCGATGCACATTGCATCATCGCTAGGAGAACGCGTCACATGAACGTCATCACCGACATCGTCGCCGGCCTCGCCCACTTCCTCGGCTGGCTGGTGTAACACCGTCGGACACCGAAGCGGCGCCGTCTCCCTCGTCCCACGGGAGGCGGCGCCCCGGCGTTCGTGGACCCGCCCGGCCTACTCCAACGAGCGCCCTCCCGCGCGCGACCGCAGGATGCCAGAAGGGTCGCCGCCCGGCGAGCCCACCACGGTCCGCGCTCTCGGGAGGATCTGCCATGACCGCCAGTCTGGAGCAGTTGCGCCGCTGCCACTTCGCCGTCGATCTCGGTGCCGCGCGCACCCGCGTGTACGTGAAGGGCGCGGGCCTCGTCGTCGATGAGCCCAGCGCGGCTGCGGTCAACACCCGCACCGGCGCGCTCATCGCGGTCGGCGAGTTCGCCGAGAAGATGACAGGCCGCACCCCGCACTACATCCGCGTCGTACGCCCGGTCTCCGGCGGCACGGTCGTCGACATCGAGATGGCCCAGCGGATGCTGCGCCACCTGCTCGGCGACAAGCTCCGCCGCACCCTTCGCCGCAAGCCCCGCCTCCGCGCGGCGGCCGCCATCCCGCACGACGCGGACCCGCTGGCCCAGCGCGCGGCCATGGAGACCCTCATCGGCCTCGGCGCCCGCCGCGTCGAGCTGGTCGACACCCTGATCGCGGCCGCGGTCGGCTGCGGCCTCCCGGTGGAACAGCCCGAGGCCACGATGATCATCGTCTGCGGCGCGGCCACCACCCAGATCGCGGTCCTCTCGCTCGGCTCGATCGTGACGGCCGCCCGCATCCCCGTCGGCGGCGACGCCATCGACCACGCGGTCGTCCAGCACCTGCGCCAGCACCACGCGCTGATGCTGCCTTCCCAGTCCGTACGCCCCCTGCAGCTCGCCCTGAGCGGCAACGGCCTCACCCCGCAGGGCCCGGAGCAGACCGAGATCCACGGCCGCGACGTGGCGACGGGCCTGGCCCGCTCCGTACATGTGGACACCGCCGCCGTGCGCAGCGCGATCCACACCCCGCTGACCGCCGTCCTCGACGGCATCGGCAGGGTGCTGCGCGACTGCCCGCCCGACCTGGTCGCCGACCTCACGGAGCGCGGCATCATGATGGTCGGCGGCTCCGCCCTGCTGCCCGGCCTCGACCAGATGCTGCGGTCCGCGACGGGCGTCCCGGTGCACATCGCCGAGCGCCCCGACGTGTGCGCGGTGCGGGGGCTCGGCGAGATGCTGGAGGGCCGGATCCAGCCGATGGCCCTGACCCCGCTGACCGACTGACCCGGCGCCGCGCGCGCCCCGGGGGCCGCGCCCGCCCTTCGGATGACAGATGGCCCGTCACGGTTTCCGTGACGGGCCATCAGGTTACGTACGAGCTGGTCGCATCGTTTCTGCGCCGCGTACTTACGGTGGGGCGGGTGGGACTCGAACCCACGGCCGACGGATTATGAGTCCGCTGCTCTAACCGGCTGAGCTACCGCCCCGTCTCGGCGTGGCGCGTACAAGTGTGCGCGCCGTCTGCCGCAGCATAGCCGCTCATACGATCTCCTGCCTCGGATGGTCCGGCTCTGCACGACCATGAGGACTCCCCGCGCGCGCGGACGGTTCCACCAGGCAAGAAAAGTCCCTCCGGAGTGGACTCCGGAGGGACTTGTTCACAGCTCTCCCGACTGGACTCGAACCAGTAACCTGCCGGTTAACAGCCGGCTGCTCTGCCAATTGAGCTACAGGAGATCGAGCTCCCCCGACTGGACTCGAACCAGTAACCTGCCGGTTAACAGCCGACTGCTCTGCCAATTGAGCTACAGGGGAATGACCTCGTTGCTTCGAACGAACCCACCTGGGTACTTGCCAGGCGGCGTGCGCTCGCTGCGACACATACATTAGCGCAAGGTGGGGGGTGCTCCGCCAATCGGTATCCCTCAGGTGATCGACAAGCTCCACGATGACCGCACTGACCACGACGCCTCACTACGGAAAGGGTGGCCGACCATGCGCTATCGGCTCACATTCATCGCAGGTCTGGCCCTGGGCTACGTGCTGGGCACGAGGGCAGGTCGCGAGCGCTACGAGAAGCTGAAGAAGTCCGCGCGCGAGATCGCCCAGAACCCGGCCGTGCGCAATACGGCGGAGACGGCGGCGCAGCAGACGCGGACCGTCGCGGGCAAGGCCTTCCACTCGGTGAGCGAGAAGGTCGAGAGCAAGGTGCCGGACTCGGTCGCCGACCGGGTGCGCACGCTGCGCGAGCGCGGCGGCCCCGCCGATGACGGGACGACCGACGACTGGGGCACCAGCAACACCTGACGCCCGGCATCCCACCGCGCGGGCCTGACGGCACAGAAACATCCGGCGGTACGGCAGAATTTCAGTCATGGGGATAGTCGCCGGGCTGGACAGTTCGCCCGAATTTACGCGCATAGTCGTTTGTGACGCCGACACCGGGGCCGTGCTGCGGCAGGGGTACGCCCCGCACCCGCTGGAGGCACCGGAAGGCGGCGGACGGCCGTCCGACGTGGATCCCCAGGCGTGGCTCCTCTCACTCGGCGAGGCCGCCGGCGGGGGGCTGCTGGAAGGCGTGCAGGCCATCGGGGTCTCCGCGCAGCAGAACACCGTGGTGCCGCTGGACGCGCAGGGCAACACCGTGCGCCCGGCCCTGGTCGGCGGCGACAAGCGGGCGCAGGTCGCGGCCGCGGACCTGGTCGACCGGCTCGGCTCGCGCGAGGCGTGGGCCGAGGCCGTCGGGAGCGTGCCGCAGGCGGCGCTGCCGGTGACGAAGCTGCGCTGGCTGGCGCGGACCGAGCCGGAGAACGCCGAGCAGGTGGCCGCCCTGATGCAGGCGCACGACTGGCTGGTGTGGCAGCTCCTCGGCAGGCCCGCGCGCCGGACCACCGACCGCGGCGGGGCCTCCAGCACCGGGTACTGGTCGGCGGCGAGCGCCACGTGGCGGCCCGATCTGGTGGAGCTGGCGCTCGGGCACCAGGTGGCGCTGCCGGAGGTGATCGGCCCCGGTGAGGCGGCCGGGCGGACCCCGGAGGGCCTGGTCATCTCGGCCGGGACCGGGGAGACGATGGCCGCCGCGTTCGGCCTCGGCGTGCAGTCCGGGGACGCCGTGGTCTCGCTCGGGGCCTCGGGCTCGGTGATGGCCGTGCACCACGAGGCGCTCGTGGACTCCAGCGGCTCCATCACCTCGCTCGCCGACGCGACCGGAATGCACCTTCCCGTCGTGCATACGTCGAACGCCGTACGGGCGCTGCGGGGCACGGTCGAGATGCTGGGGCTCGACGGAGGCCTGGAGGAGCTGTCCGAGCTGGCCATGAAGTCGACGCCGGGAGCCCACGGACTCGTACTCCTGCCCTATCTGGAGGGCGAGAAGACGCCGAATCTGCCGCACACCGCGGGGACGCTGAGCGGGCTGCGAAGAGAGTCCATGAAGCCCGAGCACCTGGCGCGGGCCGCCTTCGAGGGCATGCTGTGCGGGCTCGCCGACGCGATGGACGTGCTGCGCGGGCGTGGCGTGGAGATCCGGCGGGTGTTCCTGCTGGGCGCCGCCTCCGAGCTGCACGCCGTGCAGAGCGTGGCGCCGGCCGTGTTCGGGGCGCAGGTCGTGGTGCCGCAGCCCGCGGACTACGCGGCGATCGGCGCGGCGCGACAGGCCGCGTGGGCGCTGAACGGGCAGTTGCCGCAGTGGCAGGGCGCGGCGGCGCAGGTCTTCGAGGCGGGCGACGAGCTGCCGGTGGGGCAGGCGGTGCGGCAGCAGTACCGGGCCGTGCGGGACCAGATCCACCCCGGGGCGTTCGCCTGACACCGGCGCGGCGGCCGGACTTTGAGCACTCTTGGATAAATCGGTTGAGGTAACGCGGGTGGAGTGTCGGACGATAGGGCTCCATGCGTCGCCGTAGTGACAGACGGCGCGCGCGGCGATCCCCCTCCCCGCTCACCGCTCCTGCCCTGCCCGCCGACCACCGAGAGACCGAGCGTGCTCATAAAACTTCTGCGGACCCATCTCGGTCCGTACAAGAAACCCATCGGGCTGCTGGTGCTGCTGCAGTTCCTGCAGACCTGCGCCTCGCTGTATCTGCCCACCCTGAACGCCGACATCATTGACAACGGTGTCGTGAACGGCGACACCGGCTACATCCTGGAGTTCGGCGCCCTGATGCTGGGCGTCACCGTCGTCCAGGTCGTCTGCAACACCGGCGCCGTCTACTTCGGCGCCCGGACCGCCGCGGCGGTCGGCCGGGACCTGCGGGCGGGGATCTTCGACCGCGTGCAGTCCTTCTCGGCCCGCGAGGTCGGCCAGTTCGGCGCCCCTTCGCTGATCACCCGCACCACGAACGACGTGCAGCAGGTCCAGATGCTGGCCCTGATGACGTTCACGCTGGTGGCCTCGGCGCCGATCATGTGCGTCGGCGGCGTCGTCATGGCGCTCGGCCTGGACGTGCCGCTGTCGGGCGTGCTGCTCGCGGTGCTGCCCGTCATGGCGATCGTCCTGTCGCTGATCATCCGTAAGATGCGGCCGTTGTTCCGGTCCATGCAGGTCAAGCTGGACACGGTGAACCGGGTGCTGCGCGAGCAGATCACCGGCAACCGCGTCATCCGCGCCTTCGTACGCGACGACTTCGAGAAGGACCGGTTCGGAGCCGCGAACCGGGACCTGACCGATGTGTCGGTCGCCACCGGCCGGATCATGGCACTGATGTTCCCGTTCGTGATGACGATCGTGAACGTCGCGTCCATCGCCGTCGTCTGGTTCGGCGCGCACCGCATCGACAGCGGCGGCATGCAGATCGGTGACCTGACCGCGTTCCTCGCGTATCTGATGCAGATCGTGATGAGCGTGATGATGGCCACGTTCATGTTCATGATGATGCCGCGCGCCGAGGTGTGCGCCGAGCGCATCCAGGAAGTGCTCGGCACCGATTCGAGTGTGGTGCCGCCGGCGCCCGAGGCGTCGGTGCGCGAGCTGCGCCGCCACGGCCATCTGGAGCTGCGGGGCGCCGACTTCGGCTACCCGGGCGCCGAGGAACCCATCCTGCGCGGCATCGACATCACGGCCCGCCCCGGCGAGACCACGGCGATCATCGGGTCGACCGGCAGCGGCAAGTCGACGCTGCTCGGCCTCGTACCGCGGCTCTACGACACCACGGCCGGCACGGTCTACGTGGACGGCGAGGACGTCCGCGGGATCGACCCGGCGCTGATGGCGAAGACGGTCGGGCTCGTGCCGCAGAAGCCGTACCTGTTCTCCGGCACCGTCGCCACGAACCTGCGCTACGGAAATCCGGACGCCACCGACGACGAGCTGTGGCACGCGCTGGAAGTGGCGCAGGCCAAGGGGTTCGTCAGCAAGCTGGAGGGCGGGCTCGACGCGCCCATCACGCAGGGCGGCACCAATGTCTCCGGCGGTCAGCGCCAGCGCCTCGCCATCGCGCGCACGCTGGTGCAGCGGCCGGAGATCTACCTCTTCGACGACTCGTTCTCCGCGCTCGACTACGCGACCGACGCGGCGCTGCGCCGGGCGCTCGGCGAGGAGACCGCCGAGGCGACCGTGGTGATCGTGGCCCAGCGGGTCTCGACGATCCGCGACGCCGACACGATCATCGTGCTCGACGAGGGCCGCGTCGTCGGCACCGGACGCCATCACGAACTGATGGCCGACAACGAGACGTACCGGGAGATCGTTCTCTCCCAGCTGACGGAAGCGGAGGCCGCCTGATGAGTGGGCCCATGGGGCGGATGGCGGCCGGTGCGCCCGGTTCGCGTTCGATGGACTTCAAGGGGTCCGGCAAGCGGCTCCTGAAGCGGCTCGCCGCGCACCGCACGGCGGTGGTCGGCGTGCTCGTCTCCGTCGTGATCAGCGTCGGCCTGTCGGTGGTCGGGCCGAAGATCCTCGGCCACGCCACCGATCTGCTGTTCGGCGGGATCATCGGCGGGCAGATGCCGGCCGGGCAGACCAAGGAGCAGGTCCTCGAGGGCCTGCGCGCCAAGGGTGACGGCGGCATGGCCGACATGCTCGGCGGCGTCGACTTCACGCCCGGCCAGGGCGTCGACTTCGGCGCGATCGGGGAGGTCCTGCTGCTCGGCCTCGCCGTGTTCGCGGTCGCGGGCCTGACGATGATGATCGGCACCCGGCTCGCCAACCGGACGATCAACCTGGCCGTCGGGCAGCTCCGTGCCGAGCTCCAGGCCAAGCTGTCGCGGCTTCCGCTGTCGTACTACGACCAGCAGAAGCGCGGCGAGGTGCTGAGCCGGGCGACCAACGACATGGACAACCTCGGGCAGACGCTCCAGCAGACGATGGGGCAGATGCTCAACTCGCTGCTCACCGTCATCGGCGTGCTCGCGATGATGTTCTGGATCTCCTGGCTGCTCGCGCTGGTCGCACTGATCACGGTGCCGCTGTCGGTGTTCGTCGCGGCGAAGGTCGGCAAGCGGTCGCAGCCGCAGTTCGTGCAGCAGTGGCGGGCGACCGGCGCGCTCAACGCGCACATCGAGGAGATGTACACCGGCCACAACCTGGTGAAGGTGTTCGGGCGGCAGGACGAGTCGGCGGAGCTGTTCGCCGAACAGAACGACGCGCTGTACGAAGCGGCGTTCAAGGCGCAGTTCAACAGCGGCATCATGCAGCCGCTGATGTTCTTCATCTCGAACCTGAACTATGTGCTGGTCGCCGTCGTGGGCGGGTTGAGGGTGGCCAGCGGCTCGCTGTCCATCGGTGACGTGCAGGCGTTCATCCAGTACTCGCGCCAGTTCTCGATGCCGCTGACGCAGGTCGCGTCGATGGCGAACCTGGTGCAGTCGGGTGTCGCGACGGCCGAGCGGGTCTTCGAACTGCTCGACGCGGAGGAGCAGTCGGCGGAGCCGGTGCCCGGCGAGAAGCCGGACAACCTGCGCGGGCACGTCGAGTTCGAGCACGTGGCCTTCCGCTACGAGAAGGACAAGCCGCTCATCGAGGACCTGTCGCTGACGGCGGACCCCGGGCACACGGTGGCGATCGTCGGTCCCACGGGCGCGGGCAAGACGACCCTCGTCAATCTGCTGCTGCGGTTCTACGAGGTCACGGGCGGGCGCATCACGCTCGACGGCGTCGACATCGCGAAGATGTCGCGGGAGGAGCTGCGCGCCGGGATCGGCATGGTGCTCCAGGACACCTGGCTGTTCGGCGGGACCATCGCGGAGAACATCGCGTACGGGGCCCCGAAGGACGTCACCCGCGAGGAGGTCGAGGAGGCGGCGAAGGCCGCGCACGCCGACCGGTTCATCCGGACGCTGCCCGACGGGTACGACACGGTGCTCGACGACGAGGGCACGGGGGTCAGCGCCGGTGAGAAGCAGCTGATCACCATCGCGCGGGCGTTCCTGTCCGACCCGGTGATCCTCGTGCTCGACGAGGCGACCTCCTCCGTCGACACCCGGACCGAGGTGCTGATCCAGAAGGCGATGGCGCGGTTGGCCTCCGGCCGGACGTCGTTCGTGATCGCGCACCGTCTTTCGACGATCCGTGATGCGGACACGATTCTCGTGATGGAGAACGGGGCGATCGTGGAGCAGGGCTCGCACGAGGCGCTGGTCGCTGCGGACGGGGCGTATCAGCGGTTGTACGAGGCGCAGTTCGCGCAGGCGGTCGCCGAGGTCGACTGAATCTCTTGCCCCGTCGGGGTTGCGGTCGCGGGGCTCTGCCCCGGACCCCGCGCCTCAATCGCCGGCGGGGCTCCAATTAGTCCAGGTAACCCCTCAGCTGATCCGCGAACGCGTGGTCGCGGAGTTTGTTGAGGGTTTTTGACTCGATCTGGCGGATGCGCTCGCGCGTGACGCCGAAGATGCGGCCGATCTCCTCCAGCGTGCGGGGGCGGCCGTCGGCGAGGCCGTAGCGGAGCTGGACGACCTTGCGTTCGCGCTCGCCGAGCGTGGAGAGCACGGCCTCCAGGTGTTCGCGCAGGAGCAGGAACGCCGCCGATTCCACGGGGCTCGTGGCGTCGCCGTCCTCGATGAGGTCGCCGAGCGCCACGTCGTCCTCCTCGCCGACGGGGGCGTGGAGGGACACCGGCTCCTGGGCGAGGCGCAGCACTTCGCTGACCCGCTCGTGCGTCAGGTCGAGGTGGACGGCGACCTCCTGGGGGGTCGGCTCGTACCCGCGCTCCTGAAGCATGCGGCGCTGCACGCGGACGACCCGGTTGATCAACTCGACGACGTGGACCGGGACCCGGATGGTGCGCGCCTGGTCGGCGAGGGCGCGACTCATCGCCTGGCGGATCCACCAGGTCGCGTACGTCGAGAACTTGTAGCCGCGGGCGTAGTCGAACTTCTCGACCGCGCGGATCAGGCCGAGATTGCCCTCCTGGACCAGGTCGAGCATGGTCAGTCCGCGGCCCACGTACCGCTTGGCGACGGAGACGACCAGGCGCAGGTTCGCCTCGATGAGGCGGCGCTTGGCCATCCGGCCCATGACCACCAATTTGTCGAGATCCAGGGCGAGTTGGGAGTCCAGGTCGGGGGCGTGGGCGAGCTTCTCCTCGGCGAACAGGCCCGCCTCGACGCGCCGCGCGAGGTCCACTTCCTCGGCCGCGGTGAGCAGCGGGATCCGGCCGATCTCGCGCAGATACTGGCGGAACAGGTCGGAGGACGGACTGGCACTCTCGGTACGGGCGCCGCGCACCGGTTCGGGCGGGTCCACGGACTCCTGGGGGCCGGCCGGTTCCTCCGGCTCGGCCTCGGGATGGTGCTCGACGCGGCTCTGCGAGGGCACAGAGGCCAGTACGTCGCCCTGCGGCACGGCACCCTTGGGCGCGGCTTCGGGTTCGGCGAGGGCCTGCGCTGTGCTGTCGCTCTGGGTGAGGGTCTGGGTCTGCACGGGGGCGACCTCCAAAGTGATCGCATCTGAGGCGTGCGGCAGGGGGGCGGGAACGACGGCCTCGCCGCTGTCCGTCCCGTACGCGATGAGCGGAACCGCGGGGGTGTCGGACCCGTTGTCCGGGCTCCGGCCGCGCTCCGAGGACTCAGGCACCGCAACCCAGTGTGGAGTACGACACAGTGCCGCCACGAGGGGCGTGCGTTGACTTTTTGAGTCCGGTGCGTGACCGCGTGGTTACCGTGCTGGACGGTTACCCGCCTTTCCCGGATCCGAACGGCCGCAAACGGCGCATCGGAGTGCGGGCACCTACAGGGCGTCCGCGCCCCGCTCGCGCAGCGCCTGGCCGTACTGCTGGAGGACCCACAACTCGTTCTGCACCGCGGCCAGTTGGTGGGGATCGCCGCCCGCGCCGAGGCGGGTGAGCGTGCCCTGGACGTCCCGGATGCGGCGGTCGACGGCCCGCTTGCGCACGGTCACCAGCTGCTCCCCCGCGTACGCCTCGTCGACGGTCTTGCGGCGGATGGCCTCGACGGCGAGCTCGGTCACCATCGCCCGCACCGCGTCGTCGGGCGCCGCCTCGCGCACCGCGATCAGGTACTGCTGCGGGTCGTGGACGCCCTGCTCGGCGCCGCCCGCGTCCATGATGGCCTGGCGGACGGCGGCGTAGGGGTCGGCCGTGAACTCGTCGACGCCGTACGCGTCGAAGGCCGGGGACACCAACTGCGGGTACTGCAAAGCGAGTTTGAGCAGTTCGCGTTCGGTCGTGAACACCGGGTTGCGCAGGGTGAGCGCCGGTCCGCCGAAGGGCCGGGCCGTGGCGGTGGCGGGGTCGGCCCCCGGACCGCCGCGCCCGGCGGCGGGCGCGGGCCCGCGGCCACCGCGCTCGCGGGCCCAGCGGGCAAGCTGCCCCACCCGCTTGACCACGAACTGGGTGTCGAGGATGCCGAGCATCCCGGCGAGCTGGACCGCGACCTCGTGCTGCGAGGCGCTGTTCTTGATGCGGGCGACGACGGGCGCCGCCTCGTCGAGCGCGGCGGCTCGGCCCGCCGGGGTCTCCAGGTCGTACCGGCCGACGATCTGGCGGAGCGCGAACTCGAAGAGCGGCGTGCGGGGTTCGACCAGTTCGGCGACCGCGTCGTCGCCCTTGGCGAGGCGCAGGTCGCACGGGTCCATGTTGTCCGGCGCGATCGCGATGTACGTCTCGGCGGCGAACTTCTGGTCGTCCTCGAAGGCGCGCAGGGCGGCCTTCTGGCCCGCCGCGTCGCCGTCGAAGGTGAAGATCACGCGCGCCGAGCCGTTGTCCATCAGGAGCCGGCGGAGGATCTTGATGTGGTCGCCGCCGAACGCCGTGCCGCAGGTGGCGATGGCGGTGGTGACGCCGGCCAGGTGGCAGGCCATCACGTCCGTGTACCCCTCGACGACGACGGCGCGGGAGGACTTGGCGATGTCCTTCTTGGCGAGGTCGATGCCGTACAGGACCTGCGACTTGCGGTAGATCGGCGTCTCGGGCGTGTTCAGGTACTTCGGCCCGTTGTCGTCCTCGCGCAGGCGGCGGGCACCGAAGCCGACGACCTCGCCGCCGATGTCGCGGATCGGCCACATCAGGCGGCCGCGGAACCGGTCGATGGGGCCGCGGCGGCCCTCCTGGGAGAGCCCGGAGAGCAGGATCTCCTTGTCGCTGAAGCCCTTGCCGCGCAGGAAGCGGGTGAGGTGGTCCCAGCCCGCCGGGCTGTAGCCGACGCCGAAGTGCTGGGCCGCGGCCTGGTCGAAGCCGCGCTCGGCGAGGAACTTGCGGCCGATCTCGGCTTCCGGCGACTCCAGCTGCTCGACGTAGAACTGCGCGGCGACCTTGTGCGCCTCGACGAGGCGGATGCGCTCGCCGCGCTGGTGGGTGGGGTTGTACCCGCCCTCCTCGTAGCGCAGCGTGATGCCCGCCTGGCCGGCGAGGCGCTCCACCACTTCGGAGAAGGAGAGGTGGTCGACCTTCATCACGAATGTGATGGTGTCGCCGCCCTCCTGGCAGCCGAAGCAGTGGAACAGGCCCTTACTGGGGCTGACCTGGAAGGACGGGGACTTCTCGTCGTGGAACGGGCACAGACCCTTGAGGTTTCCGCCGCCCGCGTTGCGCAGCTGCAGGTACTCGGACACCACGGCGTCGATCGGGACCGCGTCCCGAACCGCCTTCACGTCCTCGTCATTGATCCTGCCTGCCACGCGGCAATTCTACGGGCCGCCACTGACACTTCTGTCACTGCTCCAGAAGATCAACTCACTGCTCGAGAAGATCACCGAGCGGAACCGACGGGTCCGAGAGGCGCTCGACCCCGGGCCTGGCCCCGGACCTGATCAGCCGCTGGATCTGCTCCGTGACGTCCCACACATTCACGTTCATCCCCGCGAGGACCTGGCCGTCCTTCAGCCAGAACGCGATGAACTCGCGCTTGCCCGCGTCCCCGCGCAGCACCACCTGGTCGTACGAGCCCGGGGGCGCCCAGCCCGAGTACTCCAGGCCCAGGTCGTACTGGTCGGAGAAGAAGTACGGCACGCGGTCGTAGCTGACGTCCTTGCCGAGCATCGCGCGGGCGGCGGCAGGACCGCCGTTCAGCGCGTTCGCCCAGTGCTCGACGCGCAGCCGGTCGTCGAAGAGCGGGTGCTGGACCGCCGCCACGTCGCCCGCCGCGTAGATGTCGGGGTCGGAGGTGCGCAGCGTCGCGTCCACGGCGATGCCGCCGCCGTGCGCCCGGTCGGCGAGCTCCAGGCCAGCGGCCTCGGCGAGACCGGTGCGCGGGGCGGCGCCGATCGCGGCCAGCACATCGTGCGCCGGGTGCTCCTCGCCGTCGTCGGTGAGGGCGGCGAGGACCATGCCGTCCTGGCCGGTGATCTCGGTGAGCCTGGCGCCGAAGTGGAAGCGGACGCCGTGGTCGCCGTGCAGCTCGGCGAAGATCTGGCCGAGCTCGGGGCCGAGCACGGAGTGCAGCGGCGTGGCCTCCGGCTCGACGATGGTGACCTCCGCGCCGTACTCACGGGCGGCCGCGGCGACCTCCAGGCCGATCCAGCCGGCGCCGGCGATCACCAGGTGTCCGTTGTCCCTGCCGAGCGAGGCCAGTACGCCCTTGAGGCGCTCGGCGTGGGCGAGGCGGCGCAGGTGGTGGACGCCCGCGAGGTGGGTGCCGGGGATGTCGAGGCGGCGGGGCTCGGCGCCGGTGGCGAGCAGCAGCTTGTCGTAGCGGACGACGGTGCCCTCGCCGAGCAGCACGGTCTTCTCCGCGCGGTCGATCGTCGTGACCGTCTGGCCGAGGTGCAGCTCGATGTCGTTGCTCGCGTACCAGGCCGGTTCGTGGACGAAGACGCTGTCGCGGTCCTCCTTGCCCTGGAGGTAGCCCTTCGACAAGGGCGGTCGTTCGTACGGGTGGTCCCGCTCGTCACCGATGAGGATCACCCGGCCGGTGAACCCCTCCGAGCGAAGTGTCTCGGCGGTCTTGGCTCCGGCGAGCCCTCCCCCGACGATGACGAACGTCTGGTCCGCGTCGACCACTTGATGCCTCCTCATTGCCATGCCGTCATATGCGAGCGTCCCGCACGCAGCGTAATGCGGGAAGGGGGCGTGGCCCGATCAGGGCATCTTTTCGTCACGCCCAGTGGTCGCGTCTCCCTCTCGATGATGCCCGGCGACGGTAAGCCGCGCGTGAAGGGAACGGGCCGAGGCGTCGGTCAGGGAGGCGATCTGATCGACGATCACCCGCTTCTTCGCGCGGTCGTCGGGCGCCGCGTCGAAGAGGGCGCGGAACTGCGGGTCGAGGCCGTCGGGCGCGCGGGCGACGAGCGCCTGCGCCAACTCGGCCACCACGATGCGCTGGTCGGCCCGCAGCCGCTCCTGCTGGGGGCGCTGCATCACATACCGGTCGGCGACCGCCTTGAGCACCGCGCACTCGTGGCGGGCGGCGCGCGGGACCACCAGCTCGGCCCCGTACCGTGTCAAACGGCCCGTGCCGTGTCTCGCGCGTGTCGCGCCCTCGGCGGCGAGGCAGAAACGCCCGATCAGCTGGCTGGTCGCGTCCTTGAGCCCGGCCTGGGCGACCGCCGTACCGTCGTAGCCGTGCGGCCACCACTCCTGGTCGAGGAGGCGGTCGAGGGCGGCGGAGAGCTCGGCGGGATCCGTGCCCTCGGGAACGTAGCGTCCGATGGCGACGGCGAAGATGTCGGCGCGCTCGGGCTCGGCATGCAGCACGTTCGGATCCAAGTGTCCCGCGTGCAGGCCGTCTTCGAGGTCGTGCACGGAGTACGCCACGTCGTCCGACCAGTCCATGACCTGCGCCTCGAAGCAGGTGCGGCGGCCGGGGGACGTCTTCCTGATCCAGTCGAAGACCGGCCGGTCGTCCTCGTAGACCCCGAATTTCAGTGACTCGGGGTCACTGGGGTGCTCGCCGCGCGGCCACGGGTACTTCGTCGCGGCGTCCAGCGCGGCCCGCGTCAGATTCAGGCCCACGCTGGTCGGCTCGCCGGAACTGTCGCTGCGCGCGAAGCGCTTGGGCTCGATGCGGGTCAGCAGGCGCAGCGACTGCGCGTTCCCCTCGAAGCCGCCGCAGTCCTCCGCCACCTCGTTGAGCGCCTGCTCGCCGTTGTGCCCGAAGGGCGGGTGGCCCAGGTCGTGCGAGAGGCAGGCCGTCTCGACGAGGTCGGGGTCGCAGCCGAGCGCGGCGCCCAACTCCCGCCCCACCTGGGCGCATTCGAGGGAGTGCGTGAGCCGCGTGCGCGGGCTCGCGTCCCAGTGGTGGCCGAGGGTGCCCGGCGTGACGACCTGGGTCTTGCCCGCGAGGCGGCGCAGCGCCGACGAGTGCAGCACCCTGGCCCGGTCGCGCTGGAACGCCGTGCGCCCCGGGCGCTTGTCGGGCTCGGGGGCCCAGCGCTCGACCGCCACCTCGTCGTATGTGTCGCTGCCTTCCATGTCCTGACAGTAAGGGCAGCCACCGACAACCGGGGGCTGCGAACGCTCAGACGGACGCGGTCTGCGCCACCGTGGCGTATTCGGCCGTGGCCGGTGCCCGGTCGTAGCGGTGCAGGACGAGGCGGGCCAGGGACGGGTGGGCGGCGAGCGGGGCCGCGGCGATGCCGGGCGCGGCCGCGGCGGTCTCCGTGGCGAAGCGGCCGGGGGCGGTGAAGTACGAGGCGACGGCGATCCGGTCGCGGCCGCGTGCGGCGAGGGAGCGGGCGGCCGTGGCGACGTCGGGGGCGATGGCGGAGGCGTATCCGGGGACGACGGGGACGCCGAGGCGGTCGGCGAGGAGCGCGGCCGTGCGGCGGACGTCGTCGGCAGCGTGCGGGTCGCGGGACCCGGCGGCGGCGAGGACGACTCCGGCGCGGCGGCGGTCGCGGTCGGTGGACCGCTCGGGCCAGCCGGCCTCGACGAGCCGGTCGTGGAGGGCGTCGACGAGCAGCGGGTGCGGGCCGAGCGGGTCCGCGACGCGGGTGCGCAGGTGCCCGGCGGCGTCGGCGGCCCGCGGCAGATCGTGCTTGACGTGGTGGCCGCGGGAGAGGAGCAGCGGCACGAGGACGGCCCGGCCGGCGGGCAGCTCGGCGAGGGTGTCGCTCAGCAGCGGCTCGTTGAGTTCGATGTGGCCGAGGCGGACGGTGAGTCCCGGGCGTCGCTCGCGTATCCGCTCGACGAGCTCGGAGACGGTGGCGAGGGCCCGTGGGTCGCGGCTGCCGTGCGCCACCAGCACGAGGGCGGGCGGCTGCCGGTGCCCGCGCAGCGGGGACACGTGGCTGAGTCTGCTGCCGAGCTGGTCGCTGATCATGGTGAGGAGTCCCGCCGTGCCGACTGTGTGATCCAGGTGGGTCGTGCCGTGGTCCTTGGGGCCGTACGACTCGTCCGTCATGAACAGATCGTGCCGGTCGGTGGTTGCCGGGCTGTTGCCGGGCGGTGACGGGTGGTTGCCGGTAGTTCACGGGGCGGGCCGCGCGGCGGTGAGCAACCGCGCGGCCGCGCCGCGCGTCTCCTGTCAGCACCGAGCCACGCCTGCCCCGGGGGTCCCGAATGCGTCTGCCACGTCCACGCCTGCCACGTACCAGGAGGGCGCAGCGCAGGACGGTGCAGGCGGTGATGGCGGCCTGTGTGCTGGCGCTGCTGCCCGCGACCTGGCTGTTCGTGTCGACCGGGGACCGGCTGCGGACGGTGGCGGACGCGCCGCGCGGCGAGGTGGCGGTGGTGTTCGGGGCGGGCCTGTGGAACGGGGAGCCCTCGCCGTACCTGGCGCACCGGCTCGACGCGGCGGCCGAGCTGTACCGCACGGGAAAGGTCCGCGTGCTCCTGGTCACGGGCGACAACAGCCGCGAGGAGTACGACGAACCCGACGCCATGCGCGCGTACCTGACCCGCCACGGGGTGCCGTCGCGGGCCGTCGTCAGCGACTACGCGGGCTTCGACACCTGGGACTCCTGCGTCCGCGCGAAGAAGATCTTCGGCGTCGACCGCGCCGTCCTGGTCACCCAGGACTTCCACGCGCGGCGCGCGGTGGCGCTGTGCGAGGCCGCGGGCGTCTCCTCGTACGGGATCGGGGTCGCCGAACCGCACGACGTCACCTGGTACGCGGGCGGGGCTCGGGAGACGCTCGCGGCGGCGAAGGCGGCGCTCGACGTGGTGGTGCGTCCTGATCCGCACTTCCTGGGGCCCGAGGAGCCGGGCGTGCGCGAGGCCCTGGGCGCGACCTCACGCCGTCCGTAGGACGGCCGGGAGATGCTCGTTCCGGTCGCGTAACCTCCAGGCGCGCCGACCGGCAACACACCCGGCGCACCCTCGGGGCATGCTCAACACCACGGCGACGCCCACCCACTGCCCGTACTGCGCCCTGCAGTGCGGCATGAACGTGCTGCCCGGTACCGACGCTCCCACGGTCGAGGGCCGCGCGGAGTTCCCGGTCAACCAGGGCGCGCTGTGCGGCAAGGGCCAGAGCGCCGCCTCCGTGCTCTCCTCCCAGGTGCGGCTGACGGAGCCACTGGTCCGTAGCCCCGCCACCGGTCGGCTCACACCCGCCACCTGGGAGGAGGCCCTGGACAAGGTCGCGGACGGTCTGGCACGCGCGCGTACCGGGCACGGTCCGGACGCGTGCGGCGTGTTCGGCGGTGGTGGCCTGACGAACGAGAAGGCGTACGCGCTCGGCAAGTTCGCCCGCATCGTTCTCGGCACGTCGCAGATCGACTACAACGGCCGGTTCTGCATGTCGTCGGCGGCGGCAGCCGGGCAGATGGCGTTCGGCCTTGACCGGGGTCTGCCGTTCCCGCTGGAGGACATTCCGCGTACGGGCTGCGTGATCCTGGTCGGTTCGAACCTCGCCGAGACCATGCCCCCGGCCCTGCGCTACCTCAGCGAACTCAAGGCCAACGGCGGCACGTTGATCGTGATCGACCCCCGCCGCACCCGCACCGCGGACCAGGCGGACCTGCACCTGGCGCCCCGCCCCGGCACGGACCTGGCGCTCGCGCTCGGGATGCTGCACCTGGTGGTGGCGGAGGGCCGGGTGGACGAGGAGTACGTACGCGGCCGTACGCAGGGGTGGGAGGAGGCCCGGTCGGCGGCGATGGCGCACTGGCCGGAGTACGTGGAGCGGGTCACGGGGGTGCCGGTGCCCCAACTGCGCGAGGCGGTCGGCATGTTCACGGCGGCCGAGCGGGCGATGGTCCTCACCGCGCGCGGGCCCGAGCAGCAGTCCAAGGGCACGGACACGGTGGGCGCGTGGATCAACCTGGCGCTCGCGACGGGGCGGCCGGGCCGGCCGTACTCCGGTTACGGGTGTCTGACCGGCCAGGGCAACGGTCAGGGCGGCCGCGAACACGGCCAGAAGGCCGACCAGTTGCCCGGCTATCGCAAGCTCACGGATCCGGCGGCGCGGGCGCATGTGGCGGAGGTCTGGGGCGTGGACCCGGACACGCTGCCGGGCCCCGGCCGGTCGGCGTACGAGCTCCTCGACGCGCTGGGCGGTGACATCCGGGCGCTGCTGCTGATGGGGTCGAACCCGGTGGTCTCGGCGCCGCGCGCGGCGCACGTCGAGTCCCGGATCCGGTCCCTTGACTTCCTGGCCGTCGCCGATGTCGTCCTCTCCGAGACCGCCGAACTGGCCGACGTGGTCCTGCCGGTGACGCAGTGGGCCGAGGAGACGGGCACGGTGACGAACCTGGAGGGGCGGGTGCTGCTGCGGCGGCGCGCCCTTACACCCCCTCCGGGGGTGCGTACGGACCTTTATGTCCTCCAGGAACTCGCGGCCCGGCTCGCGCCCGACCTGGAGAAGGGCTTCCCGACGGATGCGCGGGAGGTGTTCGACGAGCTGCGTCGGGCGTCGGCGGGCGGCCCTGCGGACTACTCCGGGATCAGCTACGACAGGTTGGCCGAGGGGGAGGGCGTCTTCTGGCCGTGCCCCGCGGACAATGCGGATGACGCGGTAGCCGATGCCGGTGGGTCCGGTACCCCGCGGCTCTTCCTCGAACGGTTCGCCACGGAGGACGGGCGGGCGCGGTTCGCGCCGGTGGCGCATCGGCCCGCGGCGGAGGAGCCGGATGCGGAGTATCCGCTGTATCTGACGACGGGGCGGGTCGTGGCCCAGTACCAGTCCGGGGCGCAGACGCGGCGGGTGCCGGAGCTCAACAAGGCGGCTCCCGGGGTGTTCGTGGAGCTGCATCCGCGGTTGGCGGGGCGGCTCGGGGTCGGGCAGGGGGACGTGGTCGCGGTGACGTCGCGTCGTGGCCGGGTCGAGGCACCGGCGCGCCTCACCGCCACGATCCGGCCGGACACCCTCTTCATGCCGTTCCACTGGCCGGGGGCGGGCCGTGCCAACACGTTGACCAATCCGGCGCTCGACCCCACGTCCCGGATGCCGGAATTCAAGGTGTGTGCGGTGCGGGTGGAGCGGGTGGGGTGACGCTGCTGCGCGGCACGGTGTCCTTGTCACCTGCGCCGGGGCCGGGGCCCTCTTAGCTGGCGCGCGGCACCGGGGTCCTGCCATGTCGGCCGGGGCCGGGGCCCTCGTGACTGGCGCGCGACACCGAGGTCTCGCCACCTTGTCCGGGTCCGGCCCCCTCACAACTTGTGCGCAACACCGGCGTCTCGCCACGTCGGCCGGGGCCGGACCCCTCGTAACTGGCGCGCGGCACCGGGCGCCGCCTTGCCCACCCTGCCGCCCCAGGCGGCAGATTGCCCAAGCCGGTGACGGCCACCCGTTGGCCTGCGCGGCAAGTCGACCCGGTCGGGCGGCGGCCACTCGTAGGCCCAGGCGGCAGCTTGCCCCAAGCCGGTGACGGCCACGCGTAGGTCTGCGCGGCAAGTTGCCCGGGGCGGGCACCCCGTCGGGCCGACGCCCCCGGAGGGGGCGGGTGGGTGGGAGATGGGCGGGGCAGATCAAGCCCCTGCGGCAGGCAGGCAATTCGAGCCCTGCGCAATCTCAGCCCCTCCGGCGATTGAGGAGCGGGGTCCGGGGCGGAGCCCCCATCTTTCCAGCCCCGCCGGCGTTTGAGGCGCGGGGTCCGGGGCGGAGCCCCGTGGCGTGGGCACGGGCGACCCCCTTGGGCGGAGCCGACCGGTCCTTCACAGGGCCGACACCGCGGATCCATGGACTCCATTTGTCATGGACGCCTAAAACTGAATCAGCGTCAGGAACAAACCCCGCTCATCTCACCGTCCCCACGGAGCCGCTTGATGAGACACATACGGACCACATCGCGCCTCACCACCGGCATCACCACCCTGGCCACCCTCCTCGCCGCCACCCTCGCCCTCGCCCCCACGGCGACCGCGGCCCCCTCCCCCACCACCGCCGAGGCCACCTCCGTACGGGACGTGATCACCGACCCCGACGGGACCCGGCACACCCGCTACGACCGCACGTACGGTCAACTCCCGGTTCTGGGAGGGGACTTCGTCGTGCACCAGGGCGCCGACGGCACGTACAAGGGCACCGACCGCGCCGTCTCAGGCAGCGTCTCCGTGCCGAGCACCACGCCCCGCCTCTCCGCCCCCAAGGCCGCGAACCTCGCCACCACACTCCTGCGCGAGGCCAACCCCGGCCGGGTGCTCCACAGCCTCATGGCCAAGCCGCGACTCGTCGTGGACGCACTGCACGGCAGCCCCAAACTGGCCTGGCGGACGACCGCCGCCGCGAAGGACTCCCTCGGCAACCCCATGGCCCGCACCGTCCTCACCGACGCCACCACCGGCGCCGGGATCGACTCCTGGGACAGCCTGGAAACCGCCACCCCCGCCGCGGCCACGGGCGACGGCCGCTCCCTCTACTCCGGCACCGTCCCCCTCACCACCACCCGCGCCTCCTCCGGCGGCTACCAGCTGAACGACTCCACCCGCGGCAACACCTACACCGGCGACGCCGCCAACAAGACCGACACCTGCGTCCTCGGCATCTGCCTGGAGCGCGCCCCCGCCACGGTCTACAAGGACGCCGACAACCACTGGGGCACCGGAAAGGCCACGGACCGGAGCACCGCCGCCGTGGACGCCCAGTACGGCACCGACCAGACGTGGGACTACTACAAGGACGTCCACGGCCGGATCGGCATAGCCGACGACGGCAAGGGCTCGTACAACCGCGTCCACTACGGCAAGGACTACAACAACGCCTTCTGGGACGACAACTGCTTCTGCATGACGTACGGGGACGGCGACGGCAAGACGTTCGGCCCGCTGGTCGCCCTCGACGTCACGGGCCACGAGATGTCCCACGGCGTCACCTCGTCCACCGCGGCCCTCACCTACTCCGGCGAGTCCGGCGGCCTCAACGAGGCCACCTCCGACATCTTCGGAACGCTCGTCGAGTTCCACGCGAAGAACGCCTCCGACCCCGGCGACTGGCTCATCGGCGAGAAGATCGTCAAGCCCGGCGCGAAGACGGCGGCGCTGCGCTTCATGGACAGGCCGAGCCGGGACGGCAAGTCGGCGGACTGCTGGAACTCCAAGGTCGCCGGCCTGGACGTGCACTACTCCTCCGGCGTCGCGAACCACTTCGCGTATCTGCTCGCGGAGGGCAGCGGCGCGAAGACGATCGGCGGCGTCCAGAACAACAGCCCCACGTGCGACGGCTCGAAGCTCACCGGCATCGGCAAGGAGAAGCTCGGCAAGATCTGGTACCGCGCGCTGACCGTCTACATGACGTCCTCGACCGACTACAAGGGCGCGCGTACGGCGACGCTGAAGGCCGCCAAGGATCTGTACGGGGCCGACAGCAAGGAGTACGCGGCGGTGGCGGCCACCTGGTCGGCGGTGGCGGTGAACTGACCGGTCGTCACTCGCACGCCCGCCTCCGTCACCCGGTCGCCCGCATCAGGAGGCGGGCGGCCACGACTGGCACTTACCTCGACCTTGGCAGGGCGCGCCCGACGCCCGCGAAGGAGCTTGGACGATGCGCGTGCGCAGGGGCATGGGCCGACCGCTGACCGCGGCGGCGTTCCTCACCACCGCGGCCACGACGGCGCTGCTCGCCGTCGCCGCCCCCGCGACCGCCGCGCAGGGCGGCCTGGAGGTCTACCCGGCGACGGCCGCCCCGGGCGACCGCGTCACGGTGGACACCACCGCGTGCGGCGGGAGCGACACGGCGACCGGTGACGCCAGCGCGGTCGGCGCGGGCACCTTCACGCTGGCGCCGGCCACCCCGACCGCGGCGAACGCCACAGGGCGCTTCCGGATCCCGGTCTCCGCGCAGCCGGGAACGTACGAGATCGTCGCGAAGTGCGCGAGCGGCCCCGAGGTGACGGGCGACCTCATCGTCTCCGTGACCGGCACCGGCGCCTCCGTGGCCCAGCTCCCCAAGGGCCACGTGAACACGGGCGTCGGCGGCGCGCTCGGCCCCGAACCCACGCGCACCTCCGCCGGTGTGGCGGCGCTGGCGCTGGCCGCCGCGGGCGGCACCTGGCTGCTGCACCGCAGGGCGCGCGGCGACCGCATCTGAGCTCGGGGCGCCTCCCTCTCTCCCCCGCCCGCCCCGTGCAGCACCGCCCTGTGAAGAACTGCGAGGAACCCCAGCCCCCATGCGCACCCCCAAGCGCACCGGCACGCCCGCGCGCCCGCGCGCCGCGAACCGCGTCAACTCCGCCATAGGAGCAGCCACCGCCCTGGCCCTCGCCGCCGGCGCCTGGCTGCTCGCCAGCGGCGCGGAGGGCCAGCCGCCGCCCCAGCCGTCCGCCGCGCAGGCCCGCGTCGACACCGGCCGCGAGCCACCGGCCGCCGCTCCCCTGGCCCCGTCCCCGCCGGACCGCATCCGCATCCCGTCGATCGAGGTCGACGCCCCGCTGATGGGCCTGGACCTGACCCGTTCCGGCAGCCTCGACGTGCCTCCGGCCGGCGACAAGAATCTCGCGGGCTGGTACGAGGAGGGCACCAAGCCCGGTGAGACGGGTACGGCGGTGGTCGCGGGCCACGTCGACAACGCGCGCGGCCCGTCCGTCTTCTACGCCCTGGGCTCGCTGAAGCGCGGCCGCACGATCGAGGTGGAGCGGCGGGACGGTTCGGCGGCGGTGTTCACGGTGGACGCGGTCGAGGTGTACGACGCGAAGCACTTCCCCGACGCGAAGGTCTACGGCGCGGCCCGCCGCCCCGAACTCCGGGTGATCACCTGCGGCGGCCCGTACTCACGCAAGACGGGCTACCAGGGGAACGTCGTCGTCTTCGCCCACCTGACGGGCAGCCGGTAGCCACGCCGAACCAAAAGGAATGCGGCTCACGCCACCCACTGCTCGTACGCCATCTTCACCACCAGCGCGCACACCACCGTCAGCAGCACCACCCGCACGAACCCGGCGCCCCGCTTCAGTGCCGTGTGCGCGCCGACCATGCCGCCCGCCAGGTTGAACACCGCCATGAGCCCCGCGAGTTGCCAGTACACCTGGCCCTTCCAGGCGAACATCGCCAACGCGCCCGCGTTGGTGCAGCAGTTGACGATCTTCGCGGTGGCGGAGGCGGTGACCAGGTCGAGGTGGAGGACCGCGGTCAGGGCGAGGACCAGGAAGGTGCCGGTGCCCGGGCCGATCAGGCCGTCGTAGAAGCCGATGCCGAGGCCCGCGAAGCCGATGGCCGCCCAGATCCGGCGGGGCGAGGCCGGGACCGCCGTCGGCGCCGTGCCGAACGCCGGACGGAAGATCACGAACGCGCCCACCGCCACGAGCACCACCATCACGATGGGCTTCAGCACCTCCGTGCTCATGCCCGTCGCGAGCAGCGCCCCGAAGGTCGATCCGGCGAGGGCCGCGATACCGATGCGTACGGCGAGCCGTACGTCGACGGGGGCCTTGCGGGCGTAGGTGACGGCGGCGCCCGTGGTGCCGACGATGGCGACGGCCTTGTTGGTGCCGAGGGCGTGGCCCGCCGCGGCGGAGTTCGGCAGACCGAGGAGAAGGGCCGGGAGCAGGAGCAGTCCGCCGCCGCCCACCACCGCGTCGACCCAGCCCGCCGCGAGCGCGGCGATACACAGCACGACGACGGTGGTCAGGGATATGTCAGGCATGATCGGGACTCTACGGATCCGCCGCCTGCACGGCCCACGGCCCCCTGGAAGGCTGAGCTGGATCTGAGGGTTCCGTACCGGTATGTGGGACGGCCCGGTCGGGGGCCGGGGGCGCCGCCGGTTCGACGGTGAGCGCGAGGCACGCCGCGACCAGGGCGCTGGCCGAGGCGAGCCCGGCGGTGAGCCTGCGGCGGGCCTGGATCGTGGGGGCGTGTGCGGTGCGGGCGGGTCTGGTGTGGCGGCCCATGGTGGTGTGTCTTCTCTTCTCCGGTAGACGGGGCGGGTGGGGCGCGTCAGTACGTATCAGTACGTAAAGGACTCCGCGTGGATGCGGTTCTCGGGTACGCCGGCCCTGGCCAGTGCCGCCGTCGCTGTCTCCGTCATGCCGGGCGGGCCGCACAAGTAGACGTCGTGGTCGGCGAGTTCGGGCACGAGGTCGCGCAGGGCCTGTGGGGCGAGGGAGTCGAAGGCCGCGCCGGAGGGGCCGAGGAGGTAGTGCAGGGCAGCCTCGCGGGTGCGGGCGATGGACTCCAACTCCTCGCGCAGGACCAGCTGTTCGGCGTTGCTCGCGCGGTAGAGGAGCGTGATGTCCCCGGGTTCGCCGGACAGCGTTTCGAACAGGGCGCGCAGCGGCGTGATGCCCACTCCCCCGGCCAGCAGCAGCACCTTGCGCCGGGTGCGGCGGTGCGCCGTGAGCGCGCCGAACGGCCCGGTCGCGACCACTCGCACGCCCGGCTGCAGCCTCCGCACCCGGCGCGTGTGGTCGCCGACGGCCTTCACGGTGATCCGGACGTGGTCGCCGTCGACCGGCGCGGACAGGGAGAACGGCAGCGCCGTGTGCCACAGCCGCCGTGTCAGGAACCGCCAGCGCAGGAACTGGCCCGGTTCCGCGCGCAGCAGGCCCAGGTCGGTGCCGCGCATCAGGACCGAGGCGACGCCGGGGCCCTCCTGCCGTACGTCGACGATCCGCAGCCGGTGCCGCAGCGCCTGCCGCACCGGCACGACCAGCCGGTACCAGCCGAGCAGCACCGCGACGGTGGCGTGCAGCAGCGACCACAGGCCGAGGGCGAGCGGGTTGGACGCGATGTCGGGGCCCGCGAGCTGGTGGGCGAAGGCCAGCGCCGCGGCGACGTACGTCAGCAGGTGCAGTCCACGCCACGCGCCGTGCCCGACGCGGCGGCGGACGGCGCGGGCGCTGCTCACGCCGACCGCGGCGAACAGCGCGGTGCCGAACGCGGCGGCGGCGAGCCCCGGGTAGCCGAGCAGCTCGGTGACCGTGCCGACGAGGTCGGTTCCGGTGTGCGCCGCGTACCCGCACAGGGCGAGCACGACGTGGGCGGCGCAGAGGGTCAGGACGTGACGCCCGCCGCGCGCGTGGTGGCGGGCGAGCCGGTCGGCGCCGATGCCGTGCTCGACGGCGGGCACCCGGGCCATGAGGAAGAGCATGACCAGGATTCCGTACCCGGCGAGCAGTCCGCTCAGATGGGCGCCGGTCGTGAACAGCGCGTCGATCCGTGCCGAGGGGCGGACCTGCGCCATCCACAGGGCGGTCACGAGCAGCGCGCCCGCCCGGATCCCGGTCCGCAGCTGGTACGCGGTGACGCGGGCGGGCGCGGCGGGCCGCACGCGGGGTGCCCTGCGGGGGCGCGGCGGGATCGGCGGGGCCTCGCGGCGCCGCTCGGTCTGCCTGCGGTAGGACGCCAGAGCGGGGTAGCGGGCGAGTTCGTGGTCGACGGCCTTGGTGGTCACGACCGGCACACTAGGTTCCAACGAGCCCGGGTTTCGGCTGGTCAGCGCCGTACGGCCGATCCTTAAGGCGCCCTTGAGGACGGACTGAACACGGGTTAAGCCATCGGCGGCGGACGCCCCCTGACAACGCCCCTCACAGGCCCGCCGCCGCGCCCGTACGGAACCCTCACACCGCCACGCGCCCCCCGCTGAGCGCAGCGTTCCTCGTGGGAAACGAAGGAGACGCCACCGAGAAACACCCGCCACGCACGCTGCGAAGCATGACCGCACCGTACGAGCACGACGACGCCACGACCGGCCCCGGCCGCGTCGTCGTCATCGGCACCGGCCTCGCCGGGACCCGTATCGCCCACCGCCTGGGCGAGCGGGCCACGCTGATCGGCGAGGAGACGCACGCCCCGTACAACCGCGTGCTGCTCGCGGAGGTGCTGGCCGGGACGTACGCGCCGGAGGTCATCGAGCTGCCCCGCGCCACCGGGCCGCACCTGCGCACCCGCGCCGTCCGCATCGACCGCGAGCGGCGGCTCGTGCAGTGCGAGAACGGGGACGAGGTCGGCTACGACACCCTCGTCCTCGCCACCGGTTCGAACCCGGTACTGCCCCCGCTGCGCGGCCTGTTCGCGCCCGATGCCACCGAACTGCCGGGCGGCGTCCACGCCTTCCGCACGATGGACGACTGCCTGGCGCTGACCGGGGCCGTCACCGATGGCACCCGCGCCGTCGTCATCGGCGGCGGCCTCCTCGGTGTCTCGGCGGCCCGCGCGCTCGCCCGGCGCGGCGCGCAGGTGGTCCTCACCCAGCAGTCCGAGCGGCTGATGGAGCGCCAGCTCGACCCGCGCTCCTCCGAGCTCGTCCGCCGCCACCTCACCGCGCTCGGCGTGGAGATCCACACCGAGTGCCGGGTGCGCGGCGTCGGCGTCGTCGAAGGACACGTGCGCCGCGTCGAGCTGCACGACGGCTACGTGCTCGGCACCGACGTCACCGTCCTCGCCTGCGGCGTCCGCCCGCGCACCGGACTCGCGCAGGCCGCGGGGCTCGACGTCCGCAAGGGGATCGTCGTCGACGACGCGCTGCGCACCAGCGACCCCCGCATCCGCGCGGTCGGCGACTGCGCCCAGCACGCCGACATCGTCTACGGCCTCGCGACCCCGGCCCTGGAACAGGCCGACGCGCTCGCCGACATCCTCACCACGGCCGGGTCCACCACCACGTACACCGGCACCCGCACCCTGACCCGGCTCACCCTCCCGCACGAGGCCGGGCCGCTGGACCTCGCCGCGTTCGGCGAGACCGAGGCGCTGCCCGGCGACGACGTCGTGCAGCTCGCCGACGCCACCCGCGGCACGTACCGGAAGGTCGTCGTGCGCGGCGACCGGCTCGTCGGCGGCGTGCTGATCGGGGAACTGGCCACGGTCGGCGCGCTCGCGCACGCCTGGGAGTCGAACGAATCGCTGCCCGCCGACGACGCCGTCGGCGCGCCTCTGCTGCACCTGCTCACCCACGACGGAGGCCTCTGACATGCCGACCGACAAGGCACTGCCCACGATCGTCCTCATCGGCCACGGCATGGTCGGCCAGCGTTTCCTCGAGGCCGCCGCCGAGCGCGGGCTCACGGACTCGCACCGCGTGGTCGTCCTGTGCGAGGAGCCGCGCCCCGCCTACGACCGCGTGCACCTCACCTCGTACTTCTCGGGCACCACGCCCGAGGAACTCTCCATGACGGACCCGGAGTTCATCGAGAAGCACGGCATCGAGCTGTACGTCGGTGACCCCGCCGTGGTCGTCGACCGCGAGGCCCGCGTCGTGCACGCCCGCTCCGGTCTCAAGGTCCCCTACGACACGCTGGTCCTTGCCACCGGCTCGTACCCGTTCGTCCCGCCGGTGCCCGGCAAGGACGCGACCGGCTGCTTCGTGTACCGGACGATCGAGGACCTGTACGCGATCGAGGAGTACGCGAAGAACAACGCGACGGTCGGCGCCGTGGTCGGCGGCGGCCTGCTGGGCCTTGAGGCGGCGGGCGCGCTCCAGGGGCTCGGACTCGCCACCCACATCGTCGAGTTCGCGCCGCGCCTGATGCCGGTGCAGGTCGACGAGGGCGGCGGCGCGGCCCTGTTCAAGACCATCAGCGACATGGGGCTCGACGTGCACACCGGCGTCGGCACCCAGGAGATCGTCACGGACGACGCGGACACGGTGCGCGCCATGAAGCTGTCGGACGGCAGCGAACTCGCCACCGACCTCGTCGTCTTCTCCGCCGGCGTTCGCCCCCGCGACCAACTCGCCCGCGACATGGGCCTGTCGGTGGGCGAGCGCGGCGGCATCACCGTCGATGAGCAGTGCCGCACCAGCGACCCCGACATCTTCGCGATCGGCGAGTGCGCGCTCGCCTCGGACGGGCGGGTGTACGGACTCGTCGCCCCCGGCTACGAGATGGCGCTCGCGGTCGCCGACACCATCGCCGACGAGGACGCGTCGTTCACCGGCGCCGATCTCTCCACCAAGCTCAAGCTGCTCGGCGTCGACGTCGCCTCGTTCGGCGACGCGCACGGCGCCACCGAGGGCTGCCTCGACGTCGTCTACTCGGACTCGCGCTCGGGCACGTACAAGAAGCTCGTGATCGGCGGCGAGGGCGAGCTGCTCGGCGGCATCCTCGTCGGCGACGCGGAGGCGTACGGGACGCTGCGCGCGCTCACCGGGAGCGTGCCGCCGATCGCCCCCGAGCAGCTGGTCCTCCCCGCGGGCACCGGCGCGCCCGCCCAGCTCGGCCCGGAGGCGCTGCCCGACGACGCCGTCATCTGCTCCTGCCACAACGTCACCAAGGGCGCGATCTGCGAGCACACCTCGCTGCCCGAGGTGAAGAAGTGCACCAAGGCCGGTACCGGTTGCGGGAGTTGCGTCAAGCTCATCGGCCAGCTGCTGCCGAAGAGCGGTGACGACGGACTGTGCGGCTGCTTCAAGCACACCCGCGAGCAGCTGTACGAGATCGTGCGGGTCAAGCGGATCACGACGTACGCCCAACTCCTGGACGAGCACGGCCGGGAGGGTGCGCGCGGCGGCGAGGGCTGCGAGATCTGCAAGCCGACCGTCGGCTCGATCATCGCCTCGCTCGCCCCGTCGATCGGCGCGGACGGCTATGTCCTCGACGGCGAGCAGGCCGCCCTCCAGGACACCAACGACCACTTCCTCGCCAACCTCCAGAAGAACGGCTCGTACTCGGTCGTGCCCCGGATCCCCGGCGGCGAGATCACCCCCGAGAAGCTGATCGTGATCGGGGAGGTCGCGAAGGACTTCGGCCTCTACACGAAGATCACGGGCGGCCAGCGCATCGACCTGTTCGGCGCGCGGGTCGACCAACTTCCCATGATCTGGGCCAGGTTGGTCGACGCCGGCTTCGAGTCCGGGCACGCGTACGGCAAGGCGCTGCGGACCGTGAAGTCGTGCGTGGGGCAGACCTGGTGCCGCTACGGGGTGCAGGACTCGGTCCGGATGGCGATCGACCTGGAGTTGCGCTACCGGGGCCTGCGGGCCCCGCACAAGCTGAAGTCGGCGGTCTCCGGGTGCGCCCGCGAGTGCGCGGAGGCCCAGTCGAAGGACTTCGGCGTCATCGCCACGGCCAACGGCTGGAACCTGTACGTGGGCGGGAACGGTGGCATGACACCCCGTCACGCGGACTTGTTGGCCCAGGACTTGAGCGACGCCGAGCTGATCCGGCTGATCGACCGCTTCCTGATGTTCTACATCCGCACCGCCGACCGCCTGGAGCGCACCGCGGCCTGGCTGGAGCGGATCGAGGGCGGGCTCGACCACGTACGGGACGTCGTCGTGCACGACTCGCTCGGCATCTGCGACGAGCTCGAAGCCCTGATGCGGGACCACGTCGCACACTACCGCGACGAGTGGGCCGAGACCATCGAGGACCCCGAGCGCCTCTCCCGCTTCGTCTCCTTCGTCAACGCCCCCGACACCCCGGACCCGACGGTCCGCTTCATGCCCGAGCGCGACCAGATCAAGCCCGAGCTGCCGCTGATCCCCCTGGAAGGACTGACTCTGCGATGACCATCGCTCCTGAGCTGACGACCACTCTCGTGCAACTCGACGTGGACGGCGAGCTGTTGGCCGTGTGCGAACCGTCCCGTCTGGACGCGGGGCGCGGGGTCGCCGTCCTGCTGCCCGACGGCCGGCAGGCCGCGGTCTTCATGGACCGCGCGGGCCGTGTGTACGCGATCGACAACACCGACCCGTTCACCGGGGCGTCCGTGCTCTCGCGAGGACTGCTCGGCTCGGCGGAGGGGCGGCCGTTCGTGGCCTCGCCCCTGCTGAAGCAGCGGTTCGACCTGGAGACGGGACAGTGCCTGGACGACGACGGGGTCACCGTCCGGACGTACGCGGTGCGTTGACACCCCCTCCGCGGGGCAGTGACATCAGTCACAGAGAAAACACAGGGATAGAGAGCAACTTTCACAATCTGTCCATATTTCAACTCCAGTAGCCGCAGAACACCGCTCACACCCGGACAGAAGGCCCGCACGGGCGCCCTCGAACCGCCTTAGGATCTCGGATCTCAGCGCTTACACGCGCCTTACTCCGACTCCGAACAGAGGGCGTCCCGTGCAGATCCGTCAGATTCTCGCGACAGCCGCAGTCGCCGCCGTGACCACTCCGGTGGCGCTGCTGTCCGTCTCTCCGGCGTACGCCGACACGAAGCCTGCGGCGCAGACCCAGGAGAAGCCCTCCATAGCCGAGTTGAAGAAGGCCGTGAAGGAGGCGCGGCAGGCGTACCGGGCCGCCGTGGCGGCCGTGGAGGCGCTGAACCAGAAGATCGACGACGCGGACCTCCCGTCGAATCCGCTCGTCGCCGCCCGCGACCGCGCGAAGGTGGACGCCGACGCCGCCGCGGGCAAGAAGTCCGAGGCCGACGCGGCCGTCACGGCGGCGCAGACGAAGCTGGACAACGCCAAGACGGAAGACGAAAAGGCGGCCGCCCAGAAGGAACTGGACGCCGCCAAGCTCACGGCGGGCACCGCGGCCTCCGGCAAGACCGACGCCGACGCCGCGCTCACGAAGGCCCAGACGGCCCTCGACGACTTCCGGGTCGACCTCTTCCGGCAGCTCAACCAGGCCCAGAAGGACGTCAAGGCCACCCGCGCCGCGAAGGAAGCCGCCGAGAAGGCCCTCGCCGACGCGAAGGACGAGGCGGGCGAGCCCGGCGAGCCGGAGGAGCCGACGGACCCCGAGTGCTCGGAGGGCTCCGACCTCAAGGCCGCCCTCTCCGGCCTGCCGTCCAAGGTCGCCGCCGGTTCCACGGTCGACTTCCGGCTGCGCCTCACCAACACCACCGAGCGGACCCTCGAAGCGGTGGTGCCGTACGTGGAGGTTGTCGCGTTCGCCAAGGCCGACGACAAGGACATCACCAGCAAGCTGCACCTCAAGGCCAAGCAGGGCGGCACCTGGAAGTCCCTCGGCGCGGGTGACGTCGCGGGCGAGTTCACCAACGTGAAGTCGGGTGGGCACGTCGAGGTGCCGCTGCGTCTGTCGATCGACCGCTCGACGCCGGCCGGTGAGGGCGTCAGCTTCGCCGCGGGCGCCCACTTCAACCAGGACGCGAGCTGCGGCTACAGCGACCTCGCCACGTACTACTTCACGATCAACCCCGTCGGCGCCGGCAACTCCACCACCCCCGCCGACAAGGGCAACAAGCCCAAGCCGCAGGGCAGCGCCTCCCCCGTCGCCACCCCCGGCTCGGGCAACGGCTCCGGCACCACGGACGGCTCCCTCGCCTCCACCGGCTCCTCCTCCGCCCTGCCGACGATCGGCCTGGCGGGCGGCGCGGCCGTCGTGGTCGGCGCCGGTGCGGTGTACGTGATGCGCCGCCGCAAGGCCGACGCCAACAGCTGAGGCCCGCACCGATAGCCGACGTTGGACCGGCACCCCTGCTGGAGGGGGTGCCGGTCCAACGTCTTTTTCAGCCCAGCCCCTTGAAGTCCACGCCCGTCAGCTGCTCCGACGCGGCCCACAGCCGCTCCCCCGCCGCGTCGTTGACCGTCCACGACGCCCGCCAGGACTTGGTGGGGGCGCCGCGCCACATCGCCAGGCGCGGGCCGTAGAAGTCGTCGGGCCGTACGTCGGGGGCCGTGGCCGCGCGCAGCGTCGGCAGCGCACCGGTCGCGGCGGGCTGACCGAAGAACCGGTTGCCGACCTCGAAGAACCGCTCCATGCCCCTGCGGCCCTCCATCTGGGCGCTGCGCGCCTGGAGTTCCGTGGCCGCGTAGCCGGGGTGCGCCGCGGCCACCACGAGCCCCGCACCCGCCGCCTCCACTCTGCGCGCCAGCTCGTGCACGAACAGCAGGTTGGCCGTCTTGGACCGCCCGTAGGCGACCCAACGGCCGTACTTCCGCTCGCTGTTGAGGTCGGCTATGTCGATGTTGGCCAGGGCGTGCAGCGCGCTGGAGACGGAGACGACGCGGGGCGCGGGCGCCGCGAGCAGGCCCGGCAGCAGCAGCCCGGTCAGCGCGAAGTGCCCCAGGTGGTTCACGCCGAACTGGGTCTCGAAGCCGTCGGCGGTGCGGCCGTACGGGAGGGCCATCACGCCCGCGTTGTTGACCAGGAGGTCGAGCGGGCGGTCCTCGCGGGCCTCGGCGAAGCCCCGTACCGAGGCGAGGTCACCGAGGTCGAGCCGCGCGAACTCGGCCTGCGCGCCGCGCACTTCGGACGTCAGACGCTCCAGGGCCGCGACGCCCCGCCGCTCGCTGCGGCAGGCCAGGACCACGTGGGCGCCCGCGCGGGCCAGTTCGCGTGCGGTGACGTAGCCGATGCCGGTGTTGGCTCCGGTGACCACCGCCGTACGGCCCTGCTGGTCGGGGATGTCGGTCGCGCTCCAGCCGCTCATGGGTCGGCTCTCCTTCGGGGGGACGTCGTCTGTGGGGGTTACCGAAGGGTACGCACGCACGGAAAAGGGCGGCACCCCCCGCACAGGGGTGCCGCCCTTCCGTTGGTACCGGGGCCGCCGCGAATCGGTGAGGGTCGGGGACTCGCGACGGCCCCGGAGTTCGGCCGCCGGTCAGCGGTGGTCGCTGCCCACGGAGGTGGAGGCCGCGCGGCCCGCCTCCAGGCGGGCGACCGGGATGCGGAACGGGGAGCAGGAGACGTAGTCGAGACCCACCTCGTGGAAGAAGTGCACCGACTCCGGGTCGCCGCCGTGCTCGCCGCACACGCCGAGCTTGAGGTCGGGGCGCGTGGCACGTCCCGCCTCGACGGCGGACTTCACGAGCGAGCCGACGCCGTCCTTGTCGATCGTCTCGAACGGCGACACCCCGAAGATGCCCTTCTCCAGGTACGCGGTGAAGAACGAAGCCTCCACGTCATCGCGCGAGAAGCCCCAGACGGTCTGCGTGAGGTCGTTCGTGCCGAAGGAGAAGAACTGCGCGGCCTCGGCGATCTGCCCGGCCGTGAGGGCGGCGCGGGGCAGCTCGATCATGGTGCCGATGGCGAGCTTCAGCTTGATGCCGTGGCTCTCCTCGACCTCCGCGATGACCTGGTCGGCCTCCTCGCGGACGATCTCCAGCTCCTGGACGGTGCCGACGAGCGGGATCATGATCTCGGCACGCGGGTCGCCCTTGGCGGCCTTGCGCTCGGCCGCGGCCTCGGCGATGGCGCGGACCTGCATGGTGAACAGGCCGGGGATGACGAGGCCGAGGCGGACGCCGCGCAGGCCCAGCATCGGGTTCTGCTCGTGCAGCCGGTGCACGGCCTGGAGCAGGCGCAGGTCGTTCTCGTTGTTGTCCTTGCGGGACTCGGCGAGCGCGACGCGCACGGACAGCTCGGTGATGTCCGGGAGGAACTCGTGCAGCGGCGGGTCGAGCAGGCGGACGGTGACCGGGAGGCCGTCCATCGCCTCGAACAGCTCGACGAAGTCCTGCTTCTGGAGCGGGAGCAGCTGCTTCAGCGACTCCTCGCGCTCGGCGTCGGTGTCCGCGAGGATCAGCTTCTCGACCAGCTCGCGCCGGTCACCGAGGAACATGTGCTCCGTGCGGCACAGGCCGATGCCCTGGGCGCCGAAACGGCGGGCACGCAGTGCGTCTTCCGCGTTGTCGGCGTTGGCGCGTACCCGGAGGCGGCGTACTCGGTCCGCGTAGGCCATGATCCGGTGCACGGCGCCCACGAGTTCGTCGGCGTCGTCGGCGCCGGCGTGCATGCGGCCCTCGAAGTACTCGACGACCGGGGAGGGCACGACGGGCACCTCGCCGAGGTAGACCTTGCCGGTGGAGCCGTCGATGGAGACGACGTCGCCCTCCTCGACGACGGTCTCGCCGATGGTCATCCGGCGGCGCTTGGTGTCGACCTCCAGCTCCTCGGCGCCGCAGACACAGGTCTTGCCCATGCCGCGGGCGACGACGGCCGCGTGCGAGGTCTTGCCGCCGCGCGAGGTCAGGATGCCCTCGCAGGCGATCATGCCGTCGAGGTCGTCGGGGTTGGTCTCGCGGCGGATCAGGATGACCTTCTCGCCGGAGCGCGACCACTTGATGGCGGTGTACGAGTCGAAGACCGCCTTGCCGACCGCGGCGCCCGGCGAGGCGGCGATGCCGCGGCCGAGCAGCTCGACCTTCGCCTCGTCGTCGAAGCGCGGGAACATCAGCTGCGCGAGCTGGGCGCCGGAGACACGCTGGAGGGCCTCGGCCTCGTCGATCAGGCCCTGGTCGACGAGCTGCGTCGCGATGCGGAACGCGGCACCGGCGGTGCGCTTGCCGACGCGCGTCTGCAGCATCCACAACTGGCCGCGCTCGATGGTGAATTCGATGTCGCAGAGATCCTTGTAGTGGTTCTCCAAGGTCTCCATGATCTGCATGAGCTGGTCGTACGACTTCTTGTCGATCTGCTCCAGCTCGGCGAGCGGCACGGTGTTGCGGATGCCCGCGACGACGTCCTCGCCCTGCGCGTTCTGCAGGTAGTCGCCGTACACGCCCTGGTGGCCCGAGGCCGGGTCGCGGGTGAACGCGACGCCCGTGCCGGAGTCCGCGCCGAGGTTGCCGAAGACCATCGAGCAGACGTTGACCGCCGTGCCCAGGTCGCCGGGGATGCGCTCCTGGCGGCGGTACAGCTTGGCGCGGTCGGTGTTCCACGACTCGAAGACGGCCTTTATGGCCAGGTCCATCTGCTCGCGCGGGTCCTGCGGGAAGTCCCGCCCGGCCTCGGTCTTGACGATCTTCTTGAAGCGCGTGACGAGCTTCTTGAGGTCGGCGGCGTCCAGGTCGGTGTCGACCGCGACCTTCTTCGCCTCCTTGGCCTTCTCCAGGGCGTCCTCGAAGAGCTCGCCGTCGATGTCGAGGACGGTCTTGCCGAACATCTGGATGAGGCGGCGGTACGAGTCCCAGGCGAAGCGGTCGTCGCCGGCCTGCTTGGCGAGGCCCTGCACCGACTTGTCGGAGAGACCGATGTTGAGGACGGTGTCCATCATGCCGGGCATGGAGAACTTCGCGCCCGAACGGACCGACACCAGAAGGGGGTTGTCGGCCTGGCCGAGCTTCTTGCCCATCTTCTTCTCGAGCGCGTCGAGGTGCGCGGAGACCTCGTCACGGAGTGCCACCGGCTCCTCGCCGCTGTCGAGGTAGACCTTGCAGGCCTCGGTGGTGACGGTGAAGCCGGGCGGGACGGGAAGTCCCAGGTTGGTCATCTCGGCGAGGTTGGCACCCTTGCCGCCCAGCAGGTCCTTGAGGTCCTTGTTGCCCTCGGTGAAGTCGTAAACGAACTTCGCTACCTGAGGATCCTTGTTCTCCGACACGTGTCTCGACTCCTCGAGGCTCGGTGGCTGCCCTGACGGCGAGGAACATACCCAGATCCAAGGCCTGTGGGTACGTCCACTCAGCTGTCACACGGGCGTAACCACCCGTCCGCCAGGAGATCGAAAGTGACGGGCAGCTGGTGACCCTCTTAGCCTTTCGTTCATTACTTGAAGACACTACCCCCGTAGACCCCACTCAACGCTCACTTGAGCGCGCTCTGCTCGTTTGTGCGTTCAGGTCGTAAATGATCGAACGGTGGCACTGAGTGCCAGGGCTTGGAGAAGTGCAGACGGGCTTCTGATGCTCATCTGAGCGCAACCCCGATCAGGGGTGGCGAGAATCACGCCGTTTGAAGCGGCTCCCGGACGCTCCCGTTCCAGTATGCGGACGCGTATCGGGGACGAAACGGGCGCGTCACAGGCCCAGAGCCGCCAACCGCCGCTCGGCCCGCGCGGGGGCGTACAGCTCCTCCACCACCAGCGCTCCCGCTCCGATGAGCGCCGAGCGCTCGCCGAGCCGGGACGTGACCACGTCCAGGTGCGCGGTCGAGCGCGGCAGGGCCCGTTGATACAGGAGTTCACGGACGCCGGTGAGGAAGGCAGTTCCGGCCAGATCTCCGGCGATCATGAGAACGCCGGGGTTGAGGAGCGTCACGACGGTCGCGAGGACCTCGCCGACGGCGTGCCCCGCCTCCCGCGCGAGCCGCAGCGCCTCCGGGTGCCCTGCGGCCAGCAGCTCGCGCACATCGGAGCCGGACGTCGCGGGCACGCCCGCCTCCGTCAGCCGGCGCGCCACGGCCCGGCCGCTGGCGACGGCGGCCAGGCAGCCGTACGAGCCGCACTTGCACAGCGCGTCCGCGCCGTCCGGCACGCGGATGTGCCCGATGTCGCCCGCGCCGCCGTCGATGCCCCGGTAGATCGCGCCGTCCACGACGACGCCCGCCCCGATGCCGGTGGAGACCTTGACGAGGGCGAAGGCGCGGCAGTCGGGGTGGGCGCCGCGCTGCTCCCCGTACGCCATGAGGTTGGCGTCGTTGTCGACGAGGACCGGGACGTCCGCCGGGGTGCCCGCACCCTCGGCCGCCGCGCGGGCGAGCCGGCCCACGATGTCGTAGCCGTCCCAGCCGGGCATCATCGGCGGCTGGACGACCCGGCCGGACGCGAAGTCGACGGGGCCCGGCACCGCGAGGCCGATCCCGCACACCAGGCCCGGCGAGCGGTCCGCCTTCCGCAGCAAGTCACCGAACCAGCCGCCCAGTTGGGACAGCACCCGCTCCGGCCCGTCGTCGACGGTGAGGGTGTCCATGTGCTCCGCGAGCACCTCGCCGGTCAGGGTCAGGACGGCGGCGCGGGCGTGCCGGGTGTCGAGGTCGGCGGCGAGCACCACGGCGTGCGCGTCGTCGAACTCCAGGTGGATCGAAGGGCGGCCGCCGAGCCGGGAGTTGACGGGGCCCGCGGCGCCCTCGCGCAGCCAGCTCGCGCGGAAGAGCCGGTCGAGGCGCTGGCCGACCGTGGCCCTGGACAGGCCCGTGACCTCTTGGAGGGCGCCTCGCGTGGTCGCTCTGCCGCTGCGCACCAGGTGCAGCAGCTCTCCGGCGCTCGCCTGATTCCCCGCCATCCCGTTCCGACCCCCTCACGGGCCGTCCGGCCCCCTTGCGTTCATCAACTGTGCGTTACATTCTAGGTTTTGCGTGTTAAATAGACGTAACCCTATGCGGCGAACCGCGTAACCGACACCCGTTGGAAGGGGTGTGGGAAAGCCTGTGGAGCACACGACCGAGCGGCGAGGAGCAGCGCTGCGGCCCGCGCGGCCACGCTCCTCCTTACGGGACCGCGCCGCGCGCGTGCTCGACGCGAACTGGACGGGGACCTCGACCGTCCCCTCGCGCACGCTCTACCCCCACCAGTGGTCGTGGGACTCGGCGTTCATCGCGATCGGCCTGCGCCATGTCTCTCCGCTGCGCGCCCAGGGCGAGTTGGAGACGCTGCTTGCCGCGCAGTGGGGCGACGGCCGGATCCCGCACATCGTCTTCAACCCCGCCGTCGCGCTCGACGCGTACTTTCCCAGCCCCGACTTCTGGCGCTCCTCCACCGCGGGCCGCGCCGCGGGCGCCCCGTCCGCCGTGCAGACCTCCGGCATCGTGCAGCCGCCCGTACACGCGCTGGCCGCCTGGCTGGTGCACCGCGCGGACCCGGGCCTCTCCCGCTCCCGCGGCTTCCTGGCGCGCGTGTACCCCGGCCTCGCCGCCTGGCACCGCTACCTCCTCCACCGCCGCGACCACGGCGGCGCGGGCCTCGTCTCCGTGGTCCACCCCTGGGAGCAGGGCATGGACAACAGCCCGTGCTGGGACGCCCCGTTGAGCCGTGTCTCCCCCGCGCCCCCGCTCTCGTTCCGCCGCGCGGATCTGGAGCACGGCGCGGCGGACGACCGCCCGACGGACCTCGACTACGGACGGTACGTACGCCTTGCGGCCGACTACCGGGACGCCGAATACGCGGACGTGGGCGGGGAGTTCGCGGTCGAGGACCCGTCGTTCAACGCCCTGCTCGCGGCCTCCGAGCACGCACTGGCCCGGATCGCCTGCGAGTTGGGGGCCGTGGGGACGGCGCGGCACGCGCGCGCGGAGCGGCTGACGGCGGCGCTGGTGCGGCGGCTGTGGGACCCGCGGGCCGGGATGTTCTTCTGCCGGGATCTACGGGGCGGGGGCGGCCTCGTCCGTGAGTACGGCGTCTCCGGGCTGCTGCCGCTGATCCTGCCGACGCTGCCGCGCGAGGTGGTGCGGGCGCTCGTCGACACGGCATGCGGACCGCACTTCGGCGTCGGGGACCTGGTGCGGATGGCGCCCAGTTACGACCTGCTCGGACCGGCCTTCGACCCGCACCGCTACTGGCGCGGACCCGCCTGGTTCAACACCAACTGGCTTCTGGAGTACGGGCTGCGGCTGCACGGCGAGGACGCGCGGGCCGGGCGCCTGCGCGCCGCCATGCTCGACGTCGCGGGGGCCTCGGACTTCGCCGAGTACGTGGATCCCCGAACGGGGGCGGGCTGCGGCGCCCGCGGCTTCGGCTGGACGGCCGCGCTGACGCTGGATCTGCTGGCCGAGAGGACGACACGATGACGGACGGGTACGGACACGGGCAGGGGCGCCAACTCCTGGTGCGCGGAGAGACGTTCGCGGCGACCGACCCTTCCGGGGCGCTGACCGCGGTGCGCGACGGCTCCTCGCCGGACGGCCTGTTCGTGCGGGACGCGCGCCACCTGTGCCGCTGGCAGCTCACGGTCGACGGGGCGGCGCCCGAGGTGCTGATGCCGATGTCGTACGAGGAGGAGGGCGTCGGCCGTTGCGTGCTCGTGCCGCGCGGTGGGCGCCAGGAGCCTTCGGCGTACACCCTGTTCCGCGAACAGGCGGTGACGGAGGGCTCGTTCGTGGAGCTCCTCAAGGTCGTCTCGAACCGCCCGGCGCCGACGACGGTGCGCGTCGCGCTCACGGTGGACGCGGACTTCACCGACCAGTTCGAGCTGCGCTCCGACCACCGTACGTACCAGAAGCCCGGGGCGGTGCGCACGCGTGAAGTCCTGGACGACGGCGTGGAGTTCACGTATACGCGGGGCGACTGGCGCTCGTCGACGACGGTGACGAGCGAGCCCGCGCCGGACGCGGTGGAGGAGACAGGAACCGGGGCGCGCCGCCTCGTGTGGACGCTGGACCTCGCGGGGCAGGGCGGCGCGGAGCTGGCGCTGCGGGTGGTGGCACGGCCGTCGGGGGCGGAGCCGACGGGGGTGTCGGCGGACGGGGCGGCGGCGAGTCCGGCGGCGGTGGCGGCCGAACTCGCCCGGACCGTCGGGGAGTTCACGGAGGGTGTCGAGCTGCCGGGTGCGTGGCCGGAGCTCGCGGACGCCTGTACGCGGGGCCTCGCCGATCTGGCGGTGCTGCGGGTGCCGGCGGCGGGGCCCGACGGGGAGCGGCATCTGGTGCCGGCGGCCGGCGTGCCGTGGTTCCTCACCCTGCTCGGCCGGGACGCGCTGCTGACCTCGCTCTTCACCCTCCCCTACCGGCCGGAACTGGCCGCGGCGACGCTCCCCGTGCTGGCCGCGACGCAGGCGACCGAGCAGGTGGAGGGGGCGGTGGCGCAGCCCGGGAAGATCGTGCACGAGGTGCGGCACGGGGAGTTGGCGCACTTCGGGCAGGTGCCGTACGGGCGCTACTACGGTTCGGTGGACGCGACGCCACTGTTCCTGATCCTGCTCGGGGCGTACGTGGAACAGACGGCGGACGTGACGCTCGCCCGCCGGTTGGAGTCCCACGCGCGGGCGGCGGTGGGCTGGATGCTCGACCACGGCGGCCTCACGTCCCGCGGCTACCTCGTCTACCGGGCCGACCGGGGCGGGGGGCTCGCCAACCAGAACTGGAAGGACTCCCCCGGCGCGATCTGCTCGGCGGACGGCGGCCGGGCGACGGGTCCGGTGATGGCGGCGGGCGCGCAGGGCTACGCGTACGACGCACTTCGGCGCACGGCGACGCTCGCCCGCACGATCTGGGACGACACGGTGTACGCGGATCTGCTGACGCAGGCGGCGTCGGACCTGCGGGACCGCTTCGTACGGGACTTCTGGATGGAGGAGGCAGGGTTCCCGGCCCTGGCGCTCGACGGAGAGGGACGCCAGTTGGACGCCCTCGCCTCGGACGCGGGGCACTTGCTCTGGTCGGGCCTGCTGGACAAGGAGTACGGGGAGGCGGTCGGCCGTCGTCTCCTCGAACCGGACTTCTTCTCCGGCTGGGGCGTCCGCACGGTGGCCTCCGGCCAGGCCGCGTACCACCCGCTCTCGTACCACCGGGGTTCGGTGTGGCCGCACGACAACGCCCTGATCGCGCTGGGCCTGGCCCGGTACGGGCTGCATGACGAGGCACGGACGGTGGCGGGCGGCCTGATCGCGGCGTCGACCGCGTGCGGCGGCCGCCTCCCGGAGGTGATCGCGGGCTACGCAAGCTCGGCCTACCCGGCACCGGTCCCCTACCCTCACGCGTGCACCCGCGAATCTCGCTCGGCGGCGACTCCGTTGGCGCTGCTCAGTGCGGTGGGCGGGTAAATCGAGCCCCGCCCCGGCGTTTGAGGCGCGGGGGCCGGGGCGGAGCCCCGTGGCGTAAGGGCGGTGCCGGTCGACAGGACCCGTCAGCCGCCGGACGTGTCCAGTTCCGCGTCCGCCGAGATGCCCGCGCAATCGTTGGGGTCGTTCAGCCAGCCGTCCGGCAGGACCACTCGGCCGTTGCCCGACGTGCGGCCCCGCGGGCCGTCCGCACCCGCCGGCCACCCCTGGTCGAGGTCCAACTCGTCCAGCCCGGAACGGAGTTCGGCCAGGGACGACGTCGTCGCGAGACGCTTGCGGAGTTCGCCGCCGACCGCGAAACCCTTCAGGTACCAGGCCACGTGCTTGCGGAAGTCGATGACTCCGCGCGACTCGTCGCCGATCCACTCGCCGAGCAGCGTCGCGTGGCGCACCATCGCGTCCGCCACCACCCGCAGCGTCGGCCGGACCCGCTCCTCGCGCCCCTCGAACGCCGCCACCAGGTCGGCGAACAGCCACGGGCGGCCGAGGCAGCCGCGTCCCACGACCACCCCGTCGACCCCGGTCTCGCGGACCATGCGCAACGCGTCGTCCGCCGACCAGATGTCGCCGTTGCCGAGGACGGGGATCTCCGGGACGTGCTCCTTCAACCGCGCAATCGCGTCCCAGTCCGCCGTGCCGCCGTAGTGCTCCGCCGCCGTACGCCCGTGCAGCGCGATCGCCGTGACGCCCTCCTCGACCGCGATCCGGCCCGCGTCGAGGAACGTGATGTGGTCGTCGTCGATGCCCTTGCGCATCTTCATCGTGACCGGCAGGTCACCCGCCCCCGAGACCGCCTCCCGAAGGATCGCGCGCAGCAGCGGACGCTTGTACGGCAGCGCGGACCCGCCGCCCTTGCGCGTCACCTTCGGCACCGGGCAGCCGAAGTTCAGGTCGATGTGGTCGGCCAGATCCTCCTCCGCGATCATGCGGACGGCCTTGCCGACGGTGGCTGGATCGACCCCGTACAACTGGATCGAGCGAGGCTTCTCGGTCTCGTCGAAGTGGATGAGCTGCATCGTCTTCTCGTTGCGCTCGACCAGCGCCCGCGTCGTGATCATCTCGCTCACGAACAGGCCCTTGCCGCCCGAGAACTCCCTGCACAGGGTGCGGAACGGCGCGTTCGTGATCCCCGCCATGGGTGCGAGCACCACGGGGGGCTGCACCAGGTGGGGGCCGATGGTCAGAGCGGACATCTCAGGGCTCTCCGGGACGGACGACGGGTGGGGGCAAGCACCCATTGTCCCTCACTCCCCGCTCAGCCCGTCACGGCCGCTGTCCCTCACTCCCCGCCCGGCCCCCGCCCGGCCGGCACGGCCGCCGACTCAGCCCGCCACGGCCGTGAGCGCCGCCAGTTCCTCCAGGCGCCCGCCGGTCTCCTCGTCCGCGGGAACGTACGCGACCAGCCGGTACGCGCTGTTCTCCGGCGACAGCCACAGGTTGCGGTGCTCCAGGCGCAGCAGCCCCACCTCGGGGTGCCGGTACCGCTTCACGTGCGGCGCCATCGGCGCGACCTCGTGCCGCTCCCAGATCGCGCGGAACTCCGCCGACGCCTCCAGGAGGCGGGCCACCCGCGCCTTCCAGGCCGGTTCGGCGACATGCTCGGCCATCGACGTGCGGTACTTGGCGGCCAGGTCGCTCAGCATCTCGTCGCGGTCGAGGAACTCCTCGCGCCACCGGTCGCTCATGGCGAGCAGCCACATGCAGTTGCGCTCCTCGGGGGCGAGTTCGGCGGGGTCGCCGAAGACGGCCGCGTAGGCGGGGTTGTAGGCGAGCACGTCGTAGCGGGCGTTCTGCAGGGACGCCGGGTACGGCGCCAGGGTTTCCATGAGGCGCAGCATCGTCGGCGTGACGGCCGGGCAGACGGTCTCCGCGTGCGGGTCGGTGGTGCCGGCGAGCGCGAAGGCGTGGGAGCGCTCGGTCGGGTCCATCTGGAGGGCGCGGGCGATCGCGTCGAGGACGCCGGGCGAGACGTTGATCGCGCGGCCCTGTTCGAGCCACGTGTACCAGGTGACGCCGACCGCCGAGAGGTGCGCGACCTCCTCGCGGCGCAGCCCCGGGGTGCGGCGGCGCGCGGTGCGCGGCAGTCCGGCCCGCTCCGGCGTGATCCGCTCGCGGCGGCTGCGCAGGAACGCGGCGAGTTCCAGCCTGCGGGGGTCCTCGGACACGGGTCGGGTCGACATGCCACCAGGATGCCCCGCCCGTCATCCGGTTGCCAGGTACTGCCTGTAACAGGACGAGGAGACTCTGGTACCAGGCTGAGCGCCCGGCGATGGTCGTCCCATGACCACCGTCGAAACCACCCCCACCGCGCCACCGGCACCGGCGGCGCCACCCCGCCTCGGCCCCGTCGGCCTCTTCACCGTCCTCATCGGCGCCGCCCTCCCGATGATCGACTTCTTCATCGTGAACGTCGCCCTCCCCAGCATCGCCCGCGATCTCGACGCCTCCCCGGCGGGCCTGGAGATGGTGGTCGCCGGTTACGCCGTCGCGTACGCCGTGCTGCTCGTGCTCGGCGGCCGGCTCGGTGACACCTTCGGGCGGCGCCGGCTGTTCCTGCTCGGCGTCGTCGCCTTCGGCCTGACCTCGCTGGCCTGCGGCCTCGCGCCGAACGCGTGGGCGCTGGTCGCGGCCCGCGTCGCACAGGGCGCCGCGTCCGCGCTGATGCTGCCGCAGGTCCTCGCCACCATCCACGCCACGACGAGCGGGGAGCGCAGGGCGAAGGCCGTGTCCCTGTACGGGTCCGTGGGCGGCGTCTCCGTCGTGCTCGGGCAGGTGCTCGGCGGGGTGCTCGTCGCCGCCGATCTCGCCGGGACCGGGTGGCGCGCCGTTTTCCTGGTGAACGTGCCGGTCGCCGCTGCCGCCCTGCTCCTGGCCGTACGCACCGTGCCGGACAGCCGGGCCGAACGCCCCGCGCGCGGCGATCTCGCCGGGACGGTGCTCCTCGCGGCGTCGCTGACCGCGCTGCTGCTGCCGCTGACCGAGGGCCGGGCGGCGGGCTGGCCGCTGTGGTCGGTGCTCACGCTGCTGGCCGCGCCGTTCCTGACCTGGGCCTTCGTCTCCGTCGAGCGGCGGGCCGAGCGCGGTGGCGGCAGTCCGCTGCTGCCGCCTTCGCTGGTGGCCGCCCCGGCGGTGCGGCGCGGGCTGATCCTCGGCCTGCCGGTCTTCGTCGGGTTCGCGAGCTGGATGTTCGTGAGCGCGGTCACCCTCCAACAGGGCCTGCACTACGGGGCGTTGAAGGCGGGCCTGACGCTGGTGCCGATGGGCGTGACCCAGTTCGCGGCCTCGGTCCTCGCGCCGCGGCTCGCGGCCCGGTTCGGAGCGCGGACACTGGCGCTGAGCGCCGCCGTGCACGTCGCGGGCCTCGCGACGGTGGCGCTGACCGCGCTGTGGGTGCCCTGGGACCGGATCACTCCGCTGGTCCTGGCGCCGGGCCTGGCCCTGATCGGGGTCGGCGGCGGCCTCCAGCTGCCGCTCTACTACCGGATCGTGCTGGCCGCCGTGCCGGCCGCACGCGCCGGGGCCGGCAGCGGTCTCGCCGCCACCGTGCAGCAGGCGTGCCTCGCGGTCGGCGTGGCCACGCTCGGCTCGCTGTTCCTGGCGCTGGTGCCGGGGGCGGGGATGCGGACGGCACTGGCCGTCGTCCTCGCGGTGCAGGCGGCCGGACTGCTCGGCCTCGCGGTCCTGAGCGCGCGCATGCCACGCAGCCTGGACTGACGCCACCCGCCGCGCGCCGTACCGCGAACGCGTCCGCCCACGCCCACGCCCACCGCACATGCCCGCACACAGCACATCCGGCTAACGTCAAACACATGCCCGATGCACCCAACCCCCTCCCCCACCGCAGGCGCATGCTCGTCCTGGCGATCTGCTGCATGAGTCTGCTGATCGTCAGCCTCGACAACACCGTCCTGAACGTCGCCCTCCCCTCCATGGCGAAGGACTTCGACGCCACGCTCTCGGGCATGCAGTGGACGATCGACGCCTACACGCTGGTCCTCGCGGCGCTGCTGATGCTGGCCGGTTCGACCGCTGACCGGGTCGGGCGGCGCAAGGTCTTCAAGATCGGCCTCATCGTCTTCACGGCCGCCTCGGTGGCCTGCTCCCTCGCGCCGAACCTGGAGTCCCTGGTCGCGTTCCGGATGCTCCAGGCCGTCGGCGGCTCGATGCTCAACCCGGTTGCCATGTCGATCATCACGAACACCTTCACGGACCCGCGCGAGCGGGCCCGTGCCATCGGTGTGTGGGGCGGCGTCGTCGGCATCTCCATGGCGGCCGGGCCGCTGGTGGGCGGCCTGCTCGTGGACTCGGTCGGCTGGCGTTCGATCTTCTGGATCAACCTGCCGGTCGGTCTCGCCGCGCTCCTGCTCACCATCCGCTACGTCCCCGAGTCCCGCGCCCCGAAGGCCCGCCGCCCCGACCCGGTCGGCCAGCTCCTGATCATCGCGCTGCTCGGTTCGCTGACGTACGCGATCATCGAGGCGCCCTCGGCGGGCTGGACCTCGGTGCGGATCATCGTCTTCGCGGCGATCGCCGTCGCCGCGCTCATCGGCATCCTGCTGTACGAGCCCCGGCGCGAGGAACCCCTCATCGACCTGCGGTTCTTCCATTCGGCGCCGTTCAGCGGCGCCACCGTGATCGCGATCTGCGGCTTCGCGTCGCTCGGTGGCTTCCTGTTCCTCTCCACGCTCTACCTCCAGGACGTACGCGGTCTGGACGCGCTGCACGCGGGCCTGTGGATGCTGCCGATGGCGGCGATGACGCTGGTGTGCGCCCCGCTCTCCGGCCGCCTGGTCGGCAGCCACGGTCCGCGCCTGCCCCTCCTCGTCGCGGGCGTGATGATGACGGCGAGCGGGATCCTCTTCGCGGCGTTCGACGCGGAGACCTCGAACGTCACGCTGTTCATCGGCTACGTCCTGTTCGGCATCGGCTTCGGTTTCGTGAACGCCCCGATCACCAACACCGCGGTCTCCGGCATGCCGCGCGCGCAGGCGGGTGTCGCGGCGGCGGTCGCCTCCACCAGCCGGCAGATCGGCCAGACCCTCGGCGTCGCGGTGATCGGCGCGGTGCTCGCGTCGGGCGTCGCGGGATCCTCGTACGCGAAGGCCTTCGTGGAGGCCAGCCGCTCCTGCTGGTGGATCATCGCGGGCTGCGGCCTCGCGGTGCTGGTGCTCGGCGCGCTGACCAGCGGGCACTGGGCGCGGGAGACGGCGCGGCGGACGGCGGAGCGTCTTGAGGACGCGGAGGACGCGGCCGTCACGAAGGCGGCCACGGGCTCATGACCGGGCGGCCGCCAACTCCCTGAGCGCTTCGAGGCGTTCACCGGTCTCGGCGTCCGCGGGTGTGTACGTGACCATGCGGGCGCCGCAGTCCCGGCCGAGCCACAGGTCGGTGTGGACGACGGAGAGCGGACCCACGTACGGGTTGTGGAAGTGCTTCACCTTGCTGGGCACGGACTGCACCACGTCGTGCCGCTCCCACAGCTCACGGAACTCGGCCGACTCCTCCAGGAGCCGCTTGAGGACCAGCTTCCAGGCGGGCTCGCCGAGGTGTTCGGCCATGCCGGAGCGGAACTTGGCGGCCATGATCCGCAGCACGTCGTCGAGGTCCGAGATCGCGGAGCGCCAGCCCTCGTGCGTGAACGCAAGCAGCATCCAGTTGCGGTCCTCCGGCGGGACCTCGTCGAGGTCGCAGAGCAGCATCCCGTACGTGCGGTTGTAGGCGAGGATGTCGTAGCGGCTGTTCTGTACGCAGGCGGGGACGGGCTCCAACCGGTCCATCAGTTCCAGGAGTTCAGGGGTGAGCGTGGCGCAGCTCGCCGCCGGTGTCGGGTCGATGGCGCCCGCGAGGCCGAACAGATGGGCCCGCTCGCTCGCGTCGAGCCGCAGCGTCCGGGCGAGCGCGTCGAGGACCTGCGCGGAGACCTGGATGTCGCGGGCCTGCTCCAGCCACGTGTACCAGGTGACGCCGACCGCCGAGAGGTGCGCCACCTCCTCGCGGCGCAGGCCGGGGGTGCGGCGGCGCCGGCCGCGCGGCAGGCCCACGTCCTCGGGTGCGATCCGCTCGCGGCGGCTGCGCAGGAAGTCCCCCAGCTCGTGCCGCCGGATGTCGGCCGAACCGCTGTCCCGCACATTCGGTACGTCCCGTGTCATCGTGGCCATTCATCCAGGATGGACCCGGCCGGATCCTGTTTCCAGGTAGCGCTTCTACCAGGATAAGAACACTCTGGTACCCGTCTCGGATCGGGCCGACGCTCGATGGCATGACGACCCACACCCAGGCCCGGCCCACCCGTGCCGGCGACCTGGCCCCGCCCGCGCTCGGCGGCCTCGGACTGCTCACCGTGCTGCTCGGCGCGGCCCTGCCCCTGATCGACTTCTTCATCGTCAACGTCGCCCTGCCCACCATCGGCCGCGATCTGCACGCGAGCGAACCCGTCCTCGAACTCGTCGTGGCGGGCTACGGCATCACGTACGCGGTGCTGCTCGTCCTCGGCGGCAGGCTCGGCGACCTCCTCGGACGCCGCCGCCTGTTCGTCCTCGGCACGGCCGCCTTCGGCCTCACCTCGCTGGCCTGCGGTCTCGCCCCGACCGCCTGGACCCTGGTCGCCGCCCGGATCGCGCAGGGCGCCGCGTCCGCGCTGATGCTGCCGCAGGTCCTCGCCACGATCCAGGCCACGACGAGCGGACCGCACCGGGCGCGCGCCATGAGCAAGTACGGTGCCACGGCGGGCCTTTCGATGGTGGCGGGCCAGGTGCTCGGCGGCCTGCTCGTCTCGGCCGACCTGTTCGGCACGGGCTGGCGCTCGGTGTTCCTGGTGAACGTGCCGGTGGTGATCCTGGCCCTGGTGCTCACCGCCCGTACGGTCCCGGAGACGCGCTCCGACCGCCCGGAGCCGGTGGACGTGCCCGGCACGGTGCTGCTCGCCCTCGCCCTGATGGCACTGCTGGCGCCGCTGACCGAGGGCCGGGCGGCGGGCTGGCCGCTGTGGACGTGGCTGTCGCTCGCGGCGTTCCCGGTTCTTGCGTACGCGTTCTACGCGGTGGAGCGCCGGGCCGACCGGGCGGGGCACACGCCGCTCATTCCGCCGTCGCTCCTCCAACTGGTGTCGCTGCGCCGGGGGTTGATGATGGTGGTGCCCTTCTCCATCGGCTTCAGCGGCTTCATGTTCGTGATCGCGGTGGCGTTGCAGCGCGGCGAGGGCCTCGGCGCGACGGAGGCCGGACTGACGATCGCGCCGATGGCGGCGGTCTTCTTCGTGACCTCGCTCGCGGGGCCGCGCCTGGTGTCCCGCTGGGGCGCACGGGTCGTCACGGTGGGCGGCCTGTTGCAGGCGGCCGGGGTGGCGCTGATCGCGCTCGCCGCGTGGCGCGCCTGGCCGGACCTCGGGCTCCTGGAGATGCTGCCGGGCGCGGTGCTCGCCGGTGCGGGCCAGGCGCTCCAGCTCCCGATCCTCTTCCGGATCATCCTCTCCGAGGTCCCCGCGGCGCGGGCGGGCGTCGGCGGCGGCGTCATGACGACGACCCAACAGGCCTCCCTGGCCCTGGGCGTGGCCACGCTGGGTTCACTGTTCCTCTCCCTGGCCCCCTCGCAGGGCATGCGCGACGCGCTGATCACGACACTGCTCGCGCAGCTCGCGGCGGTGGCGGTGACCGTGGTCATGAGCCTGCGGCTGCCGCGAGCAATCGCCTGACCCCAGGGCGACCCGAGCGCATGACAGGTGACAGATATTGAAATCTGTCACCTGTCATGTCATGGTGGATGGCATGAACCTCCACACCCGCCCTCTGGGCGCCACCGGCCCCGACGTCTCCGCCCTCGGCCTCGGCTGCATGGGCATGTCCGCGCTGTACGGGGAGGCCGATCGCGCCGAGTCCGTCGCCACGATCCATGCTGCGCTCGACGCGGGCGTCACGCTTCTCGACACCGGTGACTTCTACGCGATGGGTCACAACGAGATGCTGATCGGCGAGGCCCTGCGCACGGCCCCCGCCGCGGCCAGGGAGAACGCGCTGACCAGCGTGAAGTTCGGCGCCCTGCGCGGCCCGGACGGCTCGTGGAACAGCTATGACGCCCGCCCCGAGGCGGTGAAGAACTTCGCCGCGTACTCGCTCCAGCGCCTCGGCGTCGACCACATCGACATCTACCGGCCCGCCCGCCTCGACCCCGAGGTGCCGATCGAGGAGACCGTCGGCGCCATCGCCGAGCTCGTCGAGCAGGGCTACGTACGCCACATCGGACTCAGCGAGGTCGGCGCGGACACCATCCGCCGGGCCGCCGCCACGGCTCCGATCTCGGACCTCCAGATCGAGTACTCGCTCATCTCGCGCGGCATCGAGGACTCGATCCTGCCCGCCACCCGCGAGCTGGGCATCGGCATCACCGCGTACGGCGTGCTGTCCCGCGGTCTGATCTCCGGCCACTTCACCCGCGACCGGCAGCTCGGCGCCGGCGACTTCCGTGCCTTCAGCCCGCGCTTCCAGGGCGAGAACCTCCAGCACAACCTGGACCTCGTCGACCAGCTCCGTAAGATCGCCGAGCAGAAGGGCGCGAGCGTCGCGCAGATCGCGATCGCGTGGGTGGCAGCCCGCGGCGAGAACATCGTGCCGCTGGTCGGCGCCCGCACCCGCGAGCGTCTCTCGGAGGCCCTCGGCGCGCTCGACGTGCGCCTGGACGCCGCCGACCTCGCCGCCATCGAGGCGGCCGTGCCCGCCGACGCCGCGGCCGGCGAGCGCTACCCGGCGGCCCAGATGGCACACCTCGACAGCGAGCGCTGATCGGCGCCGGGTAACTTCGTAGCCATGGCCCCCGAGACCCTGACCCCCGAGCGCATCCTCGCCGCGACCGAGGACGTACTGCGCAGGCACGGGCCCGCGAAGGCGACCGTCGTCGACGTGGCCCGCGCGCTGGGGGTCAGCCACGGCTCGGTGTACCGGCACTTCCGTACGAAGGCGGAGCTGCGCGGCGCGGTCACCAAGCGCTGGCTGGACCGCACGACGGGGCGGCTCGCCGAGGTCGTCGCGGCCGACGAGCCCGCCGCCGGCAAGCTGCGCCACTGGCTGGCGACGCTCTTCGAGGCGAAGCGCCACAAGGCGGGCGACGACCCGGAGCTGTTCGCCACGTACACCGTCCTGACGGACGAGCAGGGCGGCGTGGTCCACACCCATATCGCCGAACTGACGGACCAGTTGACCGTGATCCTCCAACAGGGCGCGGACACGGGCGAGTTCGAGTTCGAGGACCTTCCCGCGACGGCCCGGGCGGTCTTCGAGGCGACGGCCCACTTCCACGATCCGGTGTACGCACCGCAGTGGTCACGCCCGGACGCGCAGCACGCCTTCGACACACTGGTGTCCCTCGTGGTGCGCGGGATCTCGGCGCACTGACGAGGGCTCTCCCGACGGAACCGTGCATTCACTCTCGGCCATGCTGTGCGGCCGTTTTCAGCGCTGAGCAGCAGGCCCGTCCTCGGCATGCTGCGCCACCACAGCGGCCAATACCAGCAGTAACACCGTTGGCCATGGCTTGACTTCGGCCGATGCAGGCCTCCAAACATCTGACCGAATCCACATGGCTGCCACTGTGAAGTTTTCGCAGCCGCTCGTACGCTCCGCACGAGGGCTGGATCACAGATCTTCCCCACGCTCTCCCGACTTCCGCCCCAAACGGAAGCAGCGCCCCGGACCCCGGCGCGGTCGACCCCTGGACCCCCGCGACAGCGGAGTCGACCCCGGCAGTCCCGCGGACGGCGCGACCAGAGGATTCGCTTGAACCCCCACAGACGCACAAGGACGCCTCCCTGCGGAGCACCTGCTCCGTCAGCCGGATCCGCCCGCGTCTCTGTCCTTGAGGGCCAGTTCGGCCCACACCACCTTTCCGGTGGGCGTCGGCCGCACACCGACGGCGGAGGCGTAGGCCGAGACCAGGAACAGACCCCGGCCTCCGGGTTCGAGGAAGTCCGGTGGCCCCTCGGGGATGACCACGAGCTCGGTGGACGTGTCCGCCACCTCGAGCCGGACACCGTCGACGGTTCGGATGATGGCCAGCTCGAAGGTGCCACCGTCGCAGTGCCGCACATTGCTGCACAGCTCAGTCACCACGAACGAGGTGTCGTACACCAGCCCGTGCAGGCCCCAGCACCGCAGGCGGGCACCGACGATCCGGCGAATCTGCTCCAGGCGGTGCGGGCTGTACTCCATACGGATCGAGCACGGCTGATCGAGCATGTCGATCACATCGATCTCATCCGTCGACTGGTCCGGCATTACCCCTCCGGGGGTCCCATGGGAGTGAACTCGCTTGTGGACAACGGGCGTTGGACCGTCATCTTGGTGCCGAAACCCTGCCTTAGGCAAGTATTACGTAAGAATCACCATTCCGATGGAGCGGGTAGGCATATGACAGTTGTGTGGCCTGAAGGCGCGGGACATCATGTGGCCATGCCCCAGAGCGAGATGCCCACCATGCGGAGCCGTCGCCTCGGTGCCGAGCTGCGACGACTGCGCTCGGAAGCCGGGCTGAAGGTCAACGACGCGGCACTGGCACTCGAATGCGGGCAGCCGAAGATCAGCCAGATCGAGACGGGAAAACGGGGCATCCGCCGGCTCGATCTGACAACGCTCCTCAATCTGTACGGAGTCGAGGACGAACGGCAGCGCACCAACCTCAAGCGGCTCGCCCGGGACATCCACAAGGTGGACTGGTGGTCGGGCCAAGGGCCGCTGCTGAGCGACGACTTGCGCGACTACCTCACGCTCGAAGCGGATTCCTCGCTCGTGCGGTCCTTTGAACCTTCGGTACTGCCAGGGCTTTTGCAGACAGAAGCATATATGCGCGAGATATTCACCGTGGGGGCCGAAGAGGATCGCGTCGAACCCCTTGTGAATACTCGAATGAGGCGCAAGGATCTACTCGGCGGACCCGCGGAATTCCGCCTGAGAGTGGTCATCGACATGCCCGCACTGCACCGCATACCGGGCCCGCGGGCATTGATCCGTGAGCAGTTCGAATACCTGATGGAAGCAAGTGGATTGCCCAATGTCACCATTCAGGTGCTGCCATTGGACATCACGCTGCCCCTCGCGCAGTACGCTCCGTACACGCTCTTCACGATGCGCGGCGAACCGCCCGTGCAGGTGGCGTGGCTGGAGCACATGACCGGCGGCACGCTCCTCGAGCAGCGCCCCGACGTGGAGATGTACACGAAGGCCTGGGACGACCTGACGGCCGCCGCGCTGTCCCCCGCGCAGTCCCGCCGGTACATCAGTGACCGAATCAAGCAAGAAAGTGGGCCGTGATGCTCCCCACCTCCGCCCCCACCGCCTCGCACGTCGAAGTCGGGTCAGCGGTCTGGCGAAAGAGTACGTTCAGCGGCGCATCCAATGGATGCGTCGAGCACGCCGAACTGACATCGGACCGGCGGGCAATCCGCGACACGAAGCATCGGGAGTTCGGAGCGGTCGTCTTCGAATCCTCGGCGTGGCACGCATTTGTTTCAAGCGTCAACTCTGGAGTCCTGCCACTATGAGCACGGGCACCACGGACAGCATTCCGTTCGGTATCGCGCTGGAGAAAGAGAAAGAGCGGCTCTATGCGCTCGACATCTCCGAGGCCCAATGGCTGAGTGCCCCCGGCGGCCCGACCCGGGGCGGCCCCGTGGAGGTCGCCGCGCTCGGCGGCGGCGCGGTGGCCCTGCGCAATCCGGCCGACCCACGAGGGCTCGTCCTGCGCTTCACCGCCCATGAGTGGGAGGCGTTCAAACTCGGGGCGCTGCACGGCGAGTTCGACTGAAAACCATTCGACTGAGGACTGAAAACCGAACGCCCCGGCCCACCGCGGAAGCGGCGGGCCGGGGCGTTCGTACGTGCGGGGCCGGTCAGCAGCCGACCAGACGGCTGGCCAGGTAGCCCTCGATCTGGTCGAGGGAGACGCGCTCCTGCTTCATGGTGTCGCGCTCGCGCACGGTCACCGCGTTGTCGTCGAGGGTGTCGAAGTCGACGGTGACACAGAACGGCGTGCCGATCTCGTCCTGGCGACGGTAACGGCGGCCGATGGCGCCGGCGTCGTCGAAGTCGATGTTCCAGTTCTGCCGCAGCGCCTGCGCGAGACCCTTCGCCTTCGGCGACAGCTCCGGGTTGCGGGACAGCGGAAGGACCGCGACCTTCACCGGGGCGATGCGGTGGTCGAAGCGCATGACCGTGCGCTTCTCCATCTTGCCCTTGGCGTTGGGCGCCTCGTCCTCGACGTACGCGTCCATCATGAACGCGAGCATCGCGCGGCCGACACCGGCCGCGGGCTCGATGACGTACGGCGTGTAGCGCTCGCCCTTCTCCTGGTCGAAGTAGGAGAGGTCCTGGCCGGAGGCCTTGGAGTGCGCGGACAGGTCGTAGTCGGTGCGGTTGGCGACGCCCTCGAGCTCGCCCCACTCGCTGCCGCCGAAGCTGAAGCGGTACTCGATGTCAGCGGTGCGCTTCGAGTAGTGGGAGAGCTTCTCCTTCGGGTGCTCGAACCAGCGCATGTTCTCCTCGCGCATGCCGAGGCCCGTGTACCAGTTCCAGCGCTGCTCCATCCAGTATTCCTGCCACGCCTCGTCCTCACCGGGCTTGACGAAGAACTCCATCTCCATCTGCTCGAACTCGCGAGTGCGGAAGATGAAGTTGCCGGGCGTGATCTCGTTGCGGAACGACTTGCCCATCTGCGCGATGCCGAAGGGCGGCTTGCGGCGCGAAGTCGTCTGCACCTGGCTGAAGTTGGTGAAGATGCCCTGCGCGGTCTCGGGGCGCAGGTAGGCGACGGAGCCGCTGTCCTGCGTCGGGCCGAGGTGCGTGGAGAGCAGGCCGGAGAACTGCTTGGGCTCGGTGAACGTGCCCTTGTTGCCACAGTTGGGGCAGGAGAGGTCGGCCAGACCGTTCTCGGGGAGCCGGCCCTTCTTCGCCTCGTACGCCTCTTCCAGGTGGTCCGCACGGAACCGCTTGTGGCAGGAGGTGCACTCGGTCAGCGGGTCCGTGAACGTGGCGACGTGGCCGGAGGCCTGCCAGACCTCGGTCGCCAGGATCACGGACGAGTCGATACCGACGACGTCCTCGCGCGAAGTGACCATGTAGCGCCACCACTGGCGCTTGAGGTTCTCCTTCAGCTCCACGCCCAGCGGCCCGTAGTCCCAGGCGGCACGCTGACCACCGTAGATCTCGCTGCAGGGGTAGACGAAGCCACGGCGCTTGCTGAGGCTGACGATGGTGTCGATCTTGTCGGCGGCCACGGTGCTCTCTTCATTACGACGACGGTGAGCGCGCTGGATACGCGCTCCGGGAGCGAAGCTTTTAGGTTACCGGCGGGCCCACCCCCCGAACCAAATCGGTTCCGGGGACAGAGCGGGACCGAGCGTGACGAAGACCTCGACGAACATCTTGTTGACAACCGTTTCCAGTTTTGTTGAAAATGACAGTCATGAACGTACGTGTGCTCCGCAGCCCTCGCCGCCTGATACCCGTCGCCGCCGTCACCGCCCTCGGCCTCGGTGCCCTGACCGCGTGCGGCAGCTCCGCCGCGGAGGACAAGGGGAGCGGCGGCAAGCTGAGCGTCGTCGCGTCGTTCTATCCGATGCAGTACCTCGCCCAGGAGATCGGCGGCGACCACGTCGACGTCACGAACCTGACGGAGCCCGGCCAGGAGCCGCACGACCTGGAGGTCAGCGCCAAGCAGCGCGCCCAGCTCGAGGAGTCCGACGTCGCCGTCTACCTGAAGGGCCTCCAGCCCTCCGTGGACGAGGCCATCGACCAGTCCGGCATCAAGACGAAGGTCGACGCCGGCACCCTGACCTCCCTGGAGAAGCACGGCAACGAGGTCGACGGTCACGACCACGGGCACGGCGAGCACACCCACGACGCGGACGCCGCCGACCCGCACATCTGGCTCGACCCGGTGAAGTACGCCGAGGTCGCCGAGGGCGTCGGCAAGGCCCTTCAGAAGGCCGACCCGGACCACGCGGCCGAGTACAAGAAGAACACCAAGGCCCTGGTCGGTGACCTGGACGAGCTGAACACCAAGTTCGAGAAGGGCCTGAAGGACACCAAGTCCTCGACCTTCATCACCACGCACGCCGCCTTCGGCTACCTCGCCGAGCGCTACGGCCTCACCGAGGAGGCCATCAACGGCCTGGACCCGGAGAGCGAGCCCAGCGCCGCCCGCGTCAAGGAGCTCCAGAAGACGGCGAAGGCCGACGGGGTCTCCACCGTCTTCTACGAGACGCTCGTCAGCGACAAGACGGCCAGGACCCTCGCGGGCGACGCGAAGCTCAAGACCGATGTGCTCGACCCGATCGAGGGCATCACCGACAAGTCCAAGGGCGACGACTACATCTCGGTCATGGAGTCGAACCTCGCGGCGCTGCAGAAGGCGCTGGGCACCAAGTGACCTCGAAGGAGGGCGACATGGGTGATCGGGAAGCCGTCATCTCGCTGAGCAAGGTGACCGCCGAGCTCGGCGGGCGCCCCGTGCTGCGCGGCATCGACCTGACCGTGCACCGCGGCGAGGTCGTCGCCCTGCTCGGTGCGAACGGCTCGGGCAAGTCCACCGCGATCCGCAGCGTCATAGGCCAGGTCCCGACCACCGGCGGCGGGATCGAGATCTTCGGCACGCCGCGGCGGCGCTTCAAGGACTGGGCGCGCGTCGGCTACGTACCGCAGCGCACGACGGCCGCGGGCGGCGTGCCCGCGACGGTGTCCGAGGTCGTCTCGTCGGGCCGCCTGTCGCGCGCGAGGTTCGGCGTGATGCGCAAGGCCGACCGGGACGCCGTGACCCGCGCCCTCGAGCTCGTCGGGATGGCGGACCGTGCCAAGGACTCCGTGGACGCGCTCTCCGGAGGCCAGCACCAGCGCGTGCTCATCGCGCGCGCCCTGGCCGCCGAACCCGAGCTGCTGATCATGGACGAGCCGATGGCGGGCGTCGACCTGGCCAGCCAGGAGATCCTCGCGGCGACGCTGCGCACGCAGGTCGCGGCCGGCGCCTCGGTCCTCCTCGTGCTGCACGAACTCGGCCCGCTGGAACCGCTGATCGACCGCGCGGTCGTCCTGCGCGACGGCTGCGTGCTGCACGACGGCCCGCCCCCGCAGGCCGTGGGACAGCACGCGCTGCCCGGACACGACCACGTACACCCGCACACGCACGCGGCCGCCGAGCCGATCCGGACAGGACTGCTGAGCTGATGGAACTCCTCTCCTACGACTTCATGCGGCGGGCGCTGCTCGCCGCCGTCCTCGTCGGCATCACCGCCCCGGCCGTCGGCATCTACCTCGTGCAGCGCCGCCAGGCCCTGATGGGCGACGGCATCGGCCACGTGGCGATGACGGGCGTCGGCCTCGGCTTCCTCCTGTCCACCTCCCCCGTCTGGATGGCGACGCTGGTCTCCGTACTCGGCGCCGTGATCATGGAGTTGATCCGCTGGTACGGGAAGACGCGCGGCGACATCGCGCTCGCGATGCTCTTCTACGGAGGCATGGCGGGCGGCGTCATGTTCATCAACCTGGCGCCCGGCGGCTCCAACGCCAACCTCAACTCGTACCTCTTCGGGTCGCTGTCGACGGTGTCGCAGGACGACGTCCTCGCCATCTGTCTGCTCGCGGCGTTCGTGGTGCTGGTGACGGTGGGCCTGCGCAAGCAGCTGTTCGCGGTGAGCCAGGACGAGGAGTTCGCGCGGGTCACGGGCCTTCCGGTGCGCTTCCTGAACCTGCTGATCGCGGTCACGGCGGCGGTCACGGTGACCGTCGCGATGCGCGTGGTCGGCCTGCTCCTGGTCTCCGCCCTGATGGTGGTGCCGGTCGCCGCCGCGCAGCAGCTGACCCGCAGCTTCAAGGCGACGTTCGTGATCTCGGTGGCGCTCGGCGTCGCGGTGACGCTCGGCGGCACCGCCACGTCGTACTACCAGGACGTGCCGCCCGGAGCGACGATCGTGCTGCTGACCATCGCGGCGTTCATCGTCCTCGCGCTGCTCGCGAAGCCGCTCGCCCGGCGCAGGGCACGAGCGGTCCCGGCCCACTCCGAGTGCCCGATCCCGGAGCAGGCCGCGGCCGAGGTCTGACCCGCCTACGGCGCCGCCTGGCACAATGGCGGCCGTACGTACGTGGCAGGGATGTGAGGAGAAACCCGTGGCAGCCCCGGTTCGAGGCAGGTCGACCCGCCAGCGCGCGGCCGTGGCGGCGGCGCTCGACGAGGTGGACGAGTTCCGCAGCGCCCAGGAGCTGCACGACGTCCTCAAGCACAAGGGCGACTCGGTCGGGCTGACCACGGTGTACCGCACGTTGCAGTCCCTCGCCGACGCGGGCGAGGTCGACGTGCTGCGCACCTCGGAGGGCGAGGCGGTCTACCGCCGCTGCTCCACGGGCGAGCACCACCACCACCTGGTCTGCCGCGTCTGCGGCAAGGCGGTCGAGGTCGAGGGCCCCGCGGTGGAGAAGTGGGCGGAGGCCATCGCCTCCGAGCACGGCTACGTCAACGTGGCCCACACGGTGGAAATCTTCGGCACGTGCGCGGAGTGCGCCGCAGGTTGACCCATTTAACCCCCTGCGGCGATTGAGCTATTTGAGCCCCTCCGGCGATTGAGGAGCGGGGTCCGGGGCAGCGCCCCGGCGGCGCTGCGCAGCCAACGACTCGGGGCTCCGCCCCGGACCCCGCTGCTCAAACGCCGCAGGGGCTGAATTTGCCCACCCGCCGCAGGGGAAGCGCTACTTACCAGCCTCCAGCTGAAGCAGCACCTCGTTCGGTGTTGCCCCGCCGAACCGCCGGTCGCGGGACGCGTACTCGACGCACGCGCGCCACAGGTCACGACGGTCGAAGTCCGGCCACAGGACGTCCTGGAAGACCATCTCGGCGTACGCGCTCTGCCACAGAAGGTAGTTGGACGTGCGCTGCTCGCCGCTGGGGCGCAGGAAGAGGTCCACGTCGGGCATGTCCGCGTAGTAGAGGTACTTCGCGAAGGTCTTCTCGCTGACCTTGGACGGGTCGAGGCGGCCCGCCTTCACGTCCTCCGCCAGCGCCTGCGCCGCGTCGGCGATCTCCGCACGGCCGCCGTAGTTCATGCAGAAGTACAAGGTCAGCTTGTCGTTGTCCTTGGTCTGCTCCTGGGAGATCTCCAGCTCCTTGGCGACCGACTTCCACAGCTTGGGCATCCGCCCCACCCACCGCACCCGCACACCCAACTCGTCGAGCTGGTCGCGGGTCTTGCGGATGAAGTCCCGGTTGAAGTTCATGAGGAAGCGGACCTCGTCGGGCGAGCGCTTCCAGTTCTCCGTGGAGAAGGCGTACAGGGAGATGGCGCCGACGCCCATCTCGATGGCGCCCTGGAGCACGTCGAGCACACGCTCCGCGCCGACCTTGTGGCCCTCCGTGCGCGGCAGGCCGCGGTCCTTGGCCCAGCGTCCGTTGCCGTCCATCACGATCGCCACGTGCTGGGGCACCAGCTCGCCGGGGATCTTCGGCGGCCGCGCGCCCGACGGGTGCGGTTCGGGCGCTGTGTACTCACGGCGGTTCCGTCCGAGGATTCCGCGACGTGCCATGTTCCGGGCCTCTCCCCTAGCTCAGTGCCAGCTCTCGCTAGCTTTTCTCTACGTAGCGCAGCGAGCGCAGTCCGCGCTCCAGGTGCCAGTGCAGGTAGGCCGACACCAGCCCGTTGCCCTCCCGGACGAACCGTGCCTCGCACGTGTCCGCCGTCTCCCAGTCCCCGGTGAGCAGCGCACCGAGCAGGTCGAGGGCCTGCGGTGAGGGTACGACGCTGCCCGGTACCCGGCAGTCGACGCAAACCGAGCCGCCCGCGCCGACGGAGAAAAACCGGTTGGGACCGGGCAATCCGCACTTCGCGCAGTCGCCGAAGCTGGGCGCGTAGCCGTTGACCGCGAGCGAGCGCAGCAGGAACGCGTCGAGCACGAGGCCCGCCGCGTGCTCTCCGCGCGCGAGCGTGCGCAGGCCGCCGACGAGGAGCAGGTACTGCTGCACCGCGGGTTCGCCCTCGTGGTCGGTGAACCGTTCCGCCGTCTCCAGCATCGCGGTGCCGGCCGTGTACCGCCCGTAGTCCGTCACGATGCCGCCGCCGTACGCGGCGATGGTCTCGCTCTGCGTGCACAGCGGGAGCCCGCGGCCGATCAACTCGCTGCCCCGCGCGAAGAACTGCACGTCGACGTGGGAGAAGGGTTCGAGCCGGGCGCCGAACTTGGACTTCGTACGCCGCACACCGCGGGCGACGGCGCGCACGCGGCCGTGGTTGCGGGTGAGCAGCGTGATGATGCGGTCGGCTTCGCCGAGCTTCTGGGTGCGCAGCACGACGCCGTCGTCCCGAATGAGACTCATCGCGCGCCCTCGCGCTTCTCGTCGTCGCAGCGGAACAGGCTCATGCCACTCATTGTCCCTTACGCACGGAGCCCGTTTGCGGGAACGGGGGCAGGGGCGCGGCCGGATCCGCCAGCCATGCGCGGCCGCGCGAGCGCACCGTCTTGCTCAGGCCCGCGCTCAGGTCCGCCACCGTCACGGCCCGCAGCGACTCCCGCCAGGCCCGGTCCGCGTCGTACATGACCTGCGCCACTCCGCACGGCCCCGTGCACCGCTCGGGCGGGACGGCGCAGGCGCCGCGCTGCCGGATCTCGCCGCAGACGAAGGCGGGCGCGGAGCCCTCGACCGCCTCCACGACGTCGAGCACGGTGATGTCCTTCGGGTCGCGGGCGAGCCGGAACCCGCCGCGCGGACCGGATGTGGCAGTCAGCACACCGGCGGCGGCAAGGGACTTGAGGTGCTTGGCGAGGTACGCCTCGGGCAGCCCGTAGTACCCGGCGAGCGTGGAGCGGCGCACGGCGGCGCCGGGCGGTGCCTGCACGAGGAGCACGCAGCAGTGCACGCCCCACTCGACGCCCTGGGACAACTTCATGGAACCCGAGGCTACCCTTCCATCCACTTGATGGATATTCAATGTCCATGATACCGATGGCTCTCATGGCTGACATCCGGATCGGCACCACCATCGGCACCGCCCCCGAGCAGGAGGACACCTCCGTCGGGCCCTCCCCCGCCGACCGGCGGATGCTCGCGGTCGCCCTCAGCGCCACGTTCATGGGGAGCTTCGACCTCTTCGTCGTGAACGTCGCCACCGAGGCGCTCCGTGCGGACCTGCGCGCGAGCGACGCGGCGCTCGAACTCGTCGTGTCCGGCTACGCGTTCGCGTACGCGGCGGGGCTGATCACAGGCGGCCGGCTCGGGGACAGGTTCGGTTACCGGCGGACGTTCGTGGCGGGCATGGTGGCGTTCACGGTGACGTCGCTGCTGTGCGGGCTCGCCCAGGGGGCCGGGGAGCTGGTGGTGGCGCGGATGGCGCAGGGGCTCTCGGCGGCGGTGATGGTGCCGCAGGTGCTGTCGCTGGTGACGGCCCGCTTCCCGGCGGCGCACCGGGGCCGGGCCACCGGCTGGAACGGCGCGGTGGCGGGCATCGGGTCGATCGCCGGGCAGCTCCTCGGCGGCGTACTCCTCCAGGCGGACGTGTCCGGGCTGGGCTGGCGCGCGGTGTTCCTGGTGAACGTTCCCGTGGGCGTGGCCGCATCGGTCGCCGCGTGGCGGATGCTGCCGCCCCATCTCTCAGGCCCCCGGCGGCAGTTCGACGCGCTCGGCGCGCTGGGTGTCACCGCGACGCTGGCCCTGCTCCTGGTGCCGCCGGCGCTCGGCCGGGACGAGGGGTGGCCGGTGTGGACGTGGGTGTGCCTGGCGGCGGCCGCCCCCGTGGCGTGGGCGACGTGGCGGTGGCAGCGGGCTCTGCGGGCGCGCGGCGGCGAACCGGTCCTGAACCCCGCCCTGTTCCGCAACCGCCCGTATCTGACCCTGCTCGCGGGCCTGGGCGCCTTCCAGCTCTACTTCGGCGCCTATATGTTCACGCTGGCGCTGCTGCTCCAGGCGGGCCTCGGCGCGAGCCCGCTCACGGCCGGCGCGGTGTTCGTCCCGCAGGCGGTCATGTTCACCACGGGTTCGCTGCTCAGCGGGCGACTCACGGCACGCCACGGGGTGCGGTGGCCGGTGGCGGGCGGGGCGCTGGTGGTGGCCGGCCTGGCCCTCGCCGCGGCCCAGCTCACCGCGTCCGGCGGGACGCTCTCCCCCTGGGCCCTCACGCCCGCCCTCCTCCTCAACGGCCTCGGCAACGGCCTGCTGATGCCGCCGATCATCGGCGCGGCCCTGTCACGGGTGACACCCGGGACGGCGGGCGCGGCGTCCGGGATGCTCAACACGGCACAGCAGGCGGCGAGTTCACTGGGTGTCGCCCTGCTCGGCATGCTGTTCTTCGCGGTGTCCGGACCCGGCCTGCGGGACGCGCGGGCCGGGATGACGGCCGTATCGGCGGTGTTCGCGGTGCTCGTGGCCGTGGCGGCGGCCCTGATGTGGTCGACCCGCCGAAGGGCCTAGCCGAAGGGCTAAGGGACCTCACCCCGGCTTCTTCTGTTCTCGTACGCCGTCGCCGCCCGCACCCGCTCCGTCGTCGACGCCACGCGCAGCACCTCCGGCGGGCAGTCCCACTCACGCCCGCCCCCGAAGGGCCGCAACTGTACGTACGGCCCCTCGTGCCCCATCACTCGTCCCACCTGACCCGTGCTCGTGTCGACCGCGTACGAACCGATCGGCGGTTTCATGGCGTAGCGCTCCTGTCGTCCGACCCTGCGAGGAGTACGGCGGCGAGCCGGGCCGCCGCGTCAACCGGACAACGTCCCAATTCCACCAAGGGACACGGGGCACTCCGTGCGATTGACCCGGGATCGAGGCCGAGCGAGGGCAGCACAATTCCCGCTCCGGCGAGTGCGGCTCGCAATGTCTCCACCATTTCCTCGGCTTCCTCCACGCACAGCGCGGCGTGCTTCGATTGTTCCGTCACGTGGCTCCCCTGCCTCATTGAATTTCACGCTTTGTGTCTCCACGGTGGCGCTCCGCTTCTACAGTGGGGAGAGGTCTGCGCACTACAACTGCGTGGCTTCACATGGGGGTTGGCCATGGCCAAGGGTTCGCGGCAGGCGGCGTGGGAGTTCTTCGGCGTGGAGTTGAAGCGGCGTCGCGAGGACGCGGGGCTGACCCAAGTGGAGTTGGGGTTACGCGTATTCGTTTCCGGCGGCTACATCGGCCAGTTCGAACAGGCAATTCGCAAACCGCAGTTGGATGTAGCCCAGAGGATTGACGAGGCGCTGCAATCCGACGGTATTTTCGAGCGGATGTGGCGCGGCCTGATCGACGACCATCGCTACGCGGGGTATTTCGCGGAGGTGGTCGAGCTTGAGCGGACCGCCACGAAGATCTGCGAGTTCGCACCCATCGTGGTGCCGGGACTGTTGCAGACGGCTGCGTATGCCCGGGCGGTCACCCTCTCGGCGAACCCGTTCGTCACGGACGACTACGTGGAGGAGATGGTGTCTGCCCGCCGGGAGCGGGCGACCATCCTTCGGGACGCCGCACGGCCCGAGTATTGGGTGACGTTGCACGAGAACGTCCTGCGCACGCCTGTGGGCGGACCGGCCGCCATGGCTGAGCAGTTGGAACACGTGGCGGACTTGATGCGACAGCGCGTGACGTGGGTGGCGGTGATCCCGTACGCCGCGGGGTCGTTCCCCTCGATGGGCGGGATGCTCAAGCTGATGGAGTTCGAGGACGCCCCACCGGTCGCCTATACAGAGACGGAGTATTCGGGGACGCTCATCGACAGTCCGGCCGTAGTGAAGCACGTGCTGCGCACATACGATCTACTCAGGGTCGCCGCGCTGTCGCCGGAGGTGGCCCTGGCCCTGATCGAATCGGCGGCGGAGGACCACAGACGATGCGCGAGTACGAACTGAGCAACGCGCGCTGGCGCAAAAGTAGTTACAGCAACGGCCAAGGCGGCGACTGCCTCGAGGTCGCCGACGGAGTCACCGGCGTCGTGCCCGTCCGGGATTCCAAGGTCCCGGAGGGGCACGTCGTCGTCATCGGCGCGGCAGCATGGGCCGCCTTTGTGACGGGTACGGTGCGGCCGCGGGGCTGAACCGGTCCCCGGCGGAGCCCACGTCCTCGCAGAGGACCAGGGCCACGTCGTCCCGCAACGGCCCACCCGTGTGCGTGGTCACCGCCTCGTACAGCGTGTCCAGGAAGTCGTCGGGCCGGACCGTGGAGGAGGCGGCGTCGGCGGCCGCCTCCTCCAGCGGGAACTCGACGCCCTGCCGGTCACGGGCCTCGGAGAGGCCGTCGGTGTAGAAGAGCAGGCGGTCGCCGTGCTGGAGCCAGTACTTGCTCTGCTCCGGTTCCGGGCCGAGACCCAGGGGCCGGCAGGCGACGTGCGGTTCGAGGAGTTTGGGCGGGGACCCGAGGCGCAACGGCGGCGGGTGGCCGCAGTTCACGCTCTTGACCTCGCTCGGCCCGAACTCGGCGAACACGGCCGTGACGAAGTCCTCCGCACCTAAGTCGGACGCCAGACGAGCGTCCAACTCACGTACCAACTGAGGGAGTTCGGGCGTCACGTAGGCGAGGTCGCGGAAGCCGCTCAGCGCGCTCGCCGTGATGCGTACCGCGTCCAGGCCGTGCCCTCGTACGTCCCCGATGAACAGCCTCGTGCCGTACGGGGTGTGCACGACGTCGTACAGATCGCCGCCCACCGTGGTCCCGGAGACCCTGCAATGGTGCCGCGTGCACACGGCGATCCCGCCGACCCGCGCGGAGAACGGCCGCAGGATCGCCGCCTCGGCGACGCGGGCGACCTCCGTGGCATGGGAGAGCGCCGTCGCGCGCACCGCGTCGCGCATCGAGAGCCGCACGGTCAGCACGCCGCCCATCAGCAGTGCCAGACACTCGGCGGCGGCCCACGGCGTCAATACCAGATCGCGCACCACCGTCACGGTGACGGCGAGGACCATCGCGAGTACGGCCGCGCCCGCCGTGCACCGGGCGTCGAGACGCAGCGCGGCCAGCATCGGCACGATCAACAGGAATGCGATCATCGGCGGCCAGCCGGGTACGAGGAGTCCCGGTCCGGCCGCCAGCACCCCCGACCCCAACAGCGGGATCACCTCCGCCGGCCGTGGTCGTCCTCCCCGTCCCACGTCCTGCTCAGCCATGGGCGGCCTCCTGACTTTTCTTCCCCCGCACGCTCCACCCCGCCGTACCAAGTCGGCCACGATGCCCCAAATACCGGACGCTCACCTCCCGTTGTCCGGAGTCGATCACACATCGACCATGTATGACCGAAGCGCACCCATCCGGCAGCCAACGGGCCCGGCCGGCCCCGCACCGCCCTCGCATCGGAGGAGACTTCTTCCGGGCCTGCGGAGTGCACACGGACAGTGGAGGGCGCATGTCGACCACGAGGTACCTACCCGTCGAGACGACAAGCTTTGTGGGCCGCGCCCGCGAACTCGACGGGATCGAGAAGGCATTGACGGGCAGCCGCCTGGTGACCCTCACCGGAGTGGGCGGCGTCGGGAAGTCGCGGCTCGCGGCGCGGGCGGCGGCACGCGTCGCCCCGGCGCTCGCGGACGGCGCACGCTTCGTCGCCCTCGCCCCGCTGCGCGACGCCTCGCTGCTCGGGCACGTGCTCCTGGAGGACTTGCGCCTCGCCGACCAGTTCAACCGGTCGCCCGAGGAACTGGTCGCCGAGTGGCTGGCCGACAAGGAGCTGCTCCTGGTCCTCGACTCCTGCGAGCACCTCGTCGAGGCCTGTTCCCGTCTCGTACGCATGCTGCTCGACGCGGCGCCGGGGCTGCGGATCCTGACCACCAGCCGGCAGGGGCTCGCCGTGCCCGGTGAACTGGTCTTCCCCGTCGACCCGTTGCCGGTTCCGGAGGTGGTGGCCGCCAGGGACGCGCCCGCCTGCGGCGACGCCGTCGCGCTCTTCGCCCAGCGGGCCGCCGAAGCGGTCACCGGCTTCTCCCTGGCCGACACCGACCGGATGGCGGCCGCCGCCGTCTGCCGCCGGCTCGACGGCATCCCGCTCGCCATCGAGCTGGCCGCCGCCCAGCTCGCCGAGCTGCCCGACCACTCGGTGTACGAACTCAACGACCGGCTTCAGCACCGCTTCGAGACCCTCGTCGCCCAATCCGGCAAGGCGGGCCGGACGCTGCCCCGGCATCGGACGCTGCGCACCACCATCGGGTGGAGCCACGAACTGTGCACGCCGCTGGAGCGGTTGCTGTGGGCGCGCCTGTCCGTGTGCACCGGCGGCTTCGACCTCGCGGGCGCGCAGGCGATCGGCTGCGGCGGGCCGTTGGCGATCGAGCGGGTGGCGGAGGTGCTCGCGGGACTCGTGACGAAGTCGCTTGTGGGCAAGCACCCCGATGGCCTGGGCGGCGAGCGCTACAGCATGCTCGACACGGTGCGCGAGTTCGGCGCGCACTGGCTGTACGAACTGAGCGAGGAGACCGAGGTGCAGGTGCGCCACCGGGACTTCTACCGGGACCTGGCGTGCCGGGCGGACGCAGAGTGGGTCGGCCCTGACCAGGTCTCCTGGTACACCCGACTGATCGCCGACCGCGCCAACTTCCGTACGGCACTGCGGTTCTGCCTGGCCCGGGGCGAGGGGCGCACCGCCCTGGAGATCGGCGGGTCACTGTGGATGATGTGGGCGGGCTTCGGCCACACGCGGGAGGGGGCGCACTATCTGGAGCTGGCGCTCGACCTCTGCCGCGAGCCCAGCCCCGAGCGGGCGAAGGCACTGTGGGCGCGCGCCTACGTCGCGCTGGCGCTGGGCGACATCGCGGTGTCTCAGCGCTTCTCCGACGAACTGCGGACCTACTCCGCCACCCATGGCGACGAGGCCACGCGACTCGCGGCGGCCCACATCCAGGCTGCCACATTGGCTCTGCGGGGCGAGCACAAGCAGGTCGCGTTGGACGTCAGCCCGACACCGTCCCGGCTGCCGCCTCGTGATGTGTTCCCTGCGACGTGGTACCTGCTGCGCATCACCCACTCGTACGCCCGTCTCGGCCAGGGGGACGCGGCGGGCTGCGCGGCCTTGGTGTCCGAGATGACGGAGGAGTGCGAACGCCTCGGAGAGCTCTGGATTCGCGGGTTCGCGGATTACGTACGAGCCCTCGCCACCCTCTCCCTCGGTCACATCTCCGAGGCCGGCGCCCATGCCCGTACCGCCATCGAGCACAAGTCACTGTTCCACGACAGCTTCGGCGTCGTCATGGCCGTCGAGGCCCTGGCCACCGCCACCACGGCCACCGGCCGCTCCGAACGGGCCGCCCGGCTGCTCGGCATCGGCCAACGGATCTGGCAGACGCTGGGCCGGCCCCACTTGGACTCCGCCGAGATGGTCGCGGCCCACACCGCGACGGAGCGCCAGATCCGCACGGCCATCGGCGACGCCACGTACGACACGGAGTACGCCGCGGGCCGCGCGATGTCCCCCGACGACGGCATCGCCTACTGCCTCACGCCCGGCTGACCTCCGCCACCGGCGCGCCCGCCGCCCGCAGCCGCGTCACGGCCGCCACGACCAGCGCGAGCGCGGCCACCGCCGCCAGCAGCTCCCAGGTCGGTGCCGTGCCACCGAGGAGGGTCAGGACGTACGGGGTGAACATGCCGAGGTACGCCGCTGTCCAGAACTTGGCCGTCCAGCGCGCGAGTTGGTGGGGCGGGGCGAGGGTCGCCGTGCGGGTCAGGCCGTGGGCGAGGCTCAGTCCGTAGCCCGCGCCGAGGACCGCCGCGGCGGCCATCGCGAGGACGCGGCTGCCGCTCGCGGCGGCGGTCGCTGCCGCCGCCGCGCCGACGGCGGTCGTGAGCAGGCCCGGCACCGGTGTGGCGACGGCGCGGCGCGCGGTGAGCAGGCCGATGCCGGGGACGACGGCCGTGGCGACACCGGTGAACAGCAGGCCCGCGTGGACCGCGCCGGGGAGCGTGACGAAGCCGATGGTGGGCGCCACGAAGACCCAGGGGGCGACCGGCAGCACCTTGCGCCGGAAGCGGGAGCGCGCCTCGGTGTCCAAGTTCGTTGCTGCGGAGGCTGGTTCGGCGTTCGGCTCCACGGCGGGCATCGGGGCCTTCGAGCGACGCCTGCCCGTCTCCGGGGCCGTCAGCGCGAGCAGACCCGCCGCCGTGCCGAGCACCACGTGCGGCACGTACGCCGTCACCATCGGCTCCGGGGCCCACTGCGCGATGAGCGCCGCCGCCAGGCCGCCGGTGGCGAAGCCCGCCGAGACGTAGAGGCCGGAGAGGCGGGGCGAGTGCGACAGTTCCTTGATCCAGGCGCTGCCCGCCGCGAGCAGCGCGCCCGCGCTGATCCCGGTCAGGAAGCGGCCGGGCAGCAGCAGCGCGGTGCCCCACACGGCGCCCGCCATCAGCATCAGGGTCGACAGGACGTTGAGGCCGAGGGCGGCGAGCGCCACCGGGCGGCGGCCGTGCCGGTCGGCCAGCGGGCCCGCGACCAGCAGCGCCGGGATCAGTCCTACGACGTACACCGCGAAGAGGCCCGTCACCGCCGACGCGGTCAGGCCGAGCTCGGAGTGGTACGGGCCGAGCAGCGCCGAGAACTGGTTGGCGCTCCAGCCGGACGCGAGCATGATCCAGGCGGCCCGGGTGCCGTGGGGCTTCGCTGAGGAGGTGGGAGGCGCGAGGGCGGATGCTGCGGTCATGCCCTCATTCCTACGGCCGAGACCGTTCGGCGCGCGCCGTACATTCACGTTTCGTGAACGGCACGCGTCACCCGCACGCGCGTGCGCCTACGCTGGGCGTATGGCGCTTGACCTGCGGCTTCTGTCGTCGTTCCTGGCGGTCGTCGAAGAGGGGCACTTCGGACGGGCCGCGGGGCGGCTCTTCCTGTCGCCGCCGGCCGTCACACAGCATGTACGGCGCCTGGAGAACGAGGTCGGCGCGCGGCTGCTCGACCGGACGGCGACCCCTGTCGTGCCGACCGCCGCCGGGGTGCGCCTTGCCGGGCACGCGCGCGTCCTGCTCGCCGCCGCGAACGCCGCGCTCGACGACGTGGCGGAGGTCACCGCCCGGGAACCGGAGCACGGCCGACCGCTGCGGGTGGGGATCATGGGGCACGGCTCGGCCGAGCTGACCCCGGCGGCCATCAACGCGTACCGGCGGGCCCGCCCCGACGTGAAGGTCGAGATCCGGCAGCTGAACTTCACGGAGCACGTGACCGCGCTCCTGGAGGACCGGGTCGACGTCGCGTTCGTGCGGCCGAGCCCGGACGACGAGCGGGTCGTGGCCGACGTGCTCACCACGGAGCAGCGGATCGTGGTGGTGCACGAGCGGTCGCCGCTGGCCGACGCCCGGGAGAGCGGAGTGGGTGTCGCGGACGTGGCCGACCTGCCGATCTTCCGGGTGCCCCGGCACACGCCGCACACCTTCGTCGACTACCTGTACTTCGACGACCGGGCGCGGCGCCGCAGCACCGAGTGCGCGCTCACCCCGCAGGAGGTCCTCACGGGCGTCGTGACCGGGCGAGCGGCGGGTTCGGGGCTCCGCTCCTTCGCCCGCTATTACGCATGGCCCGGCGCGGTGTTCGTGCCGGTGCTCGACGCGCCGTGGGAGAGCAGTTACCTCGCGGTACGGGCGACCGACGACAACCCGGAGGTCCGCATCTTCCGCGCGCTGGCGACGGCGTTGGCGAAGGACCTGGGGCCGGTCATCAACGCGCGTCCGTTGCATTAGAGCCCCGCTTGGGGACGACAGCCTGCGGAGCTGAATTTGCCGGAGCCGCTCGATGCGCCCCAAGAGCGGAAGCGCTCTCGCACAGGACCAGCGCCACGTCGTCCCGCAGCGGCCCACCCGTATGCGCCGTCACCTCCGCGTACAACCGGTCGAGCGCCTCCCACGGCAACGTGCGCGACAGCGCCCCGCACGCCCGGTCGAAAAGCGGGAACTCCGCGCCGGAGGCGTCCCGCGCCTCCACGAGGCCGTCCGTGTAGAGGAGCAACCGGTCACCGGACTGCATCCAGTAGCGGGACTGCGTGGGCGTACAACCGAGGCCCAGGGGCAGCGAACAGGTCACCGGGGTGAGGACCTTGGTGTGGGCGCCCACCCGTAGAGGCGGCGGATGGCCGCAGTTGACGAGCCTGACCTCGCCCGGGGCGAACTCGGCGAACACGGCCGTGACGAAGTCCTCCGGGCCGAGCACGGGGGCGATGCGGGCGTCGAGTCGCACGGCGAGCTCCGTGAGGTCCGCTGTGACATAGGCGAGGTCGCGGAACCCGTCGGCGACCGCCACGTTGACGCACACCGCGTCGAGCCCGTGCCCCCGCACGTCGCCGATGAACACCCGCAGCCCGTACGGGGTGTTGGCCACGGCGTAGACGTCGCCGCCGACCGTCTCCGAGGCGACCGCGCAGTGGTGGCGCGTGTGCACGTCGATGTCGCCGAACCGCGCCTCGACCGGCCGCAGCAGCGCCGCCTGCGCCACCTGCGCGACCTCGCCGAGCCGGCGCAGCCCGGCCGAACCGGCCGCCTCCCGGCGGGCGATGCGGACCGCGGTGAGGCCGCCGCCGAACAGCACGAGGTACTCGACCGCGAGCTGTGGCCCCGCGCCGACGTGCCGTACGCCGCCCACCGCCACCGCGAGGGCCACCGCCCACGCGGCCGTGGTGAGCGTGGCCCGCACGCCGAGCCGGGCGCAGGCCAGGAGCGGGCCGATGAGCAGGACCGCGACAGCGGGATGCGCGGGACGCCAGGCGGCGGCGCAGGCCGCGAGCGCGGCGCACAGGCCGAGCAGGGCGACGCACGGCACGTGGGCTCCCCACCGACTTCGTAGCATTTCTCGACCTCGACCTCGCCGCTCCACCCCGCGTGCGTGAACCGCCCACTATGGACCAACACACCGACGGTCACGCTCCGTTGAACCTCATCGGACCAGTGCGGACCGGAACTGGTAACTCTCCGTCGCATTCGGTCCGGTATCCGGGGAAGGGGGCGCCGCAGGCGCTCGGCTCGACCGATCCCGGCGAGTCGGCGCGCCGGACGGAGCAAACTGTCACTGTGGAAACCCTGCCCGTCGAGGCCACCCAGTTCATCGGCCGAGAGGCCGAACTCGCTTACCTGGAGCAGGAGCTGAGCGACCATCGGCTGCTCACACTCACCGGCGTCGGCGGCGTCGGCAAGACACGGCTCGCCGCCCGCCTGGCCCTGCGCACGGGCCCGCGCCTGGCGGACGTGGTGTGCTTCGTGCCGCTCTCCCCGCTGCACGACCCGGCACTGCTCGGCAACGTACTCCTGGAGGAGCTGCGGCTCGCCGACAACTCGAACGAGGCCGCCACCGACGTCGTCGCCCAGTGGCTCGCCGACAAGCGGGTGTTGCTCGTCCTCGACACGTGCGAGCACCTTCTGGAGGACTGCGGCCGGCTGGTCCGCGAGCTGCTCGACGTCGCGCCCGGCCTTCGTGTCCTGGCGACGAGCAGGCAGCCGCTGGGGCTCGCCGACGAGACCCGGTTCATGGTCGCGCCGCTGCCCGTCACGGCCGAGGGCGACGAGGAGCGGCCCGGCGACGCGGTCGCGCTCTTCGCCGACCGGGCCGCGCTCGCCTTCCCCGGCTTCCGGCTCGGGCCCGGCGAGCGGGGCGTCGCCGAGGCCGTCTGCCGACACCTCGACGGCATCCCGCTGGCGATCGAACTGGCCGCGGCCCGGCTCGCCGAACTCCCCCTGGAGCGGCTCGGTTCCCTGCTCGGCGACCGCCTCGACGCGCTGACCGCCTCGGACGGGCACACGGGACCCCCGCGCCATCGCACGCTGCGCGCCACCATCGGCTGGAGCCACGAACTGTGCACGCCGCTCGAACGGCTGCTGTGGGCGCGGCTCTCCGTGTTCACCGGCGGCTTCGACCCGGCCGGCGCGCGGGTGGTGGGCCGCGGCGGGCCGCTCGGCGAGGACGCGGTGGCCGGGGCGCTCGATGGGCTCGTGGCCAAGTCACTGATGCGGCGCAGGCCCGGCGGGCGCTACGACATGCTCGACACGGTCCGCGAGTTCGGGGCGTCGTGGCTGGCGCAGCTCGGGCCCGAGGAGGTGGCGGGGGCGCGGCGCAGGCACCGGGACTTCCACCTGGAGCTCGCGCGGCGGGCGGACGCGGGCTGGATGGGGCGCGAGCAGGAGCAGTGGTACGAGCGCCTCGTCACCGACCACCCCAACTTCCGCCTGGCGCTCGACTTCTGCCTGGAGACCCGCGACGGGCCGGCCGCGCAGCGGCTCTGCGGGCACCTGTGGATCCTCTGGTTCCCCTGCGGGTTCGCCCGCGAGGGACGGCGGTACGCGGAGGCGGCGCTGGCCCTGTCCGAGCGGCCGGGGACCGAGCATCCGCTCGCTCTGTGGGCCTGGGGGGTGGCGGCGATGACAGGCGGCGACATGGAGACGGGCCTGAAGGTGTCGAGGCTGTTCCGCGAGCGCATCGGGCCGGATCCGACACCGGGCCAGATGATGGCGGCGGCCTACCTGGAAGGCGTGGCGCTGTGTCTGACGGGCCGCCTGCGCGAGTCCGCCGTAGTGCTCGACACCGCCCTGGCCACCCCGGCGTACACCGGCCCCTACGATGCGGCCTGGTTCGTGGTGACGGCGTGCCGCTCGGTCGTCCACGTCCTGTCGGGCGAGTTCACGGAAGCCGCCGAGGTGGCCGCCAAGCTGGTCGCCGAGTGCGACCGGCGCGGCGAGCAGTGGTCCCGCGCCTGGGCCAGCTGGGCGGCGGCCCTCGCGGCGAACGGCCAGGACCGTCCCGCCGAGGCCGCGCGGCACGCGCTCACCACCATCGCGGGCAAGTCCCGGTTCCGTGACCGGGTGGGCGTGGCCGTCGCGATCGACGCGCTGGCCGCCTCGCTGAGCACGCTCGGCGAGCCCCGCCGCGCGGCCCGGCTGCTCGGCATCGGCCAGCGCGTGTGGCTGGGCCTGGGCCGCCCCCAGCTCGGCTCCCCCGACCTGGTGGCCACGCGGGACCGCACGGAGCACCGCATCCGGGAGGCGCTCGGCGACAGCGCGTACGAGTCGCAGTACGCGGCGGGCCTGGAGATGGACACCGCGGACGGCGTCGCCTACAGCCTGGCCACGGAAACCGGTGCCGCCCCGGGCTGACCGCACCCTCGCGCCGCTACGGCGTGATCCAAACGACGGGCCCTAGGCTCACCCGCATGATCACAGGAGCGCACACCATCCTCTACTCCTCCGACGCGGACGCCGACCGGGCCTTCCTCCGGGACGTGCTCGGCTTCCCGCACGTCGACGCCGGGGGCGGCTGGCTGATCTTCACGGCGCCGCCCTCAGAGATCGCCGTGCATCCGACGGAGGACGCGCCCAGGCACGAGCTGATGCTGATGTGCGACGACGTGGACCGCACGGTCACCGAACTCACGGACAAGGGCGTCGAGTTCACGTCCCCCGTCCAGAACATGCGCTGGGGCCGCCTCACGTCCTTCCGCCTGCCCGGCGGCGGCGAGGTGGGCCTGTACCAGCCCCTGCACCGGACGGCCCACGGCTGAACGCGACAGCCCCTGCGGCAGTTCGGGCAAATCAAGTCCCTGCGGCGATTGAGCAGCGGGGTCCGGGGCAGAGCCCCGAGACGTGGGCTCAGCTCGGCGTACGCGCAGCGACGACCAGAAGCTCTCCGACCTCATCCGTGCACAAGGTAAGAGCGGCGCCCACCGTGCCGAGCACATCCCGCTCCCCCACCGAATACACCCCGTCCGCGAGCGCGATCCGCGCCCCCTGCAACAGGATCGACTCCCGCCCCGCCGGAGCGAGATGCTGCGCCAGCGGATCGAGCGCCTCGTGCAGCTCTATGGCGAGCCCGGCCCCCGTCCCGCACTGCTCCGCGACGCGCCCCGCATCGGTCACCAACGCCTCGACGAGCGCCGCGAGTTGTTCCTCGGAGGTGTCCTCGAACCCGGCGTCCCGCAACGTACCCACCGCGCACTCGAGGGCCTGCGGCGACGTGCCACCGCCCGCGAGGACCGCGAGCACCACCGTGTGCACGGCGTCCCGCAGCATCGCCGAGAAGCGGTGCGTGGTGGGGTGGTCGAGCGCGTCCGTGCCGAACCGGCCCTCGCAGGCCGCGCATTCGACGACAGGGCCCGCCTGTCCGCGCGGCACGACGGGAACGCCGAGCAGCACCAGCCGTCGTTTCCCGGTCCGCCGTTGGTAGTTGCGATCGCCGCCGCAGCCCGGACAGAAGAACTCGCCGTCGCCGACGGTCGTCCATATGGTGTGCACCCCGAACACCCGCGAGAGCCCGGTCAGTCCCATGCGTCCATGATTCGGCAGCACGTCGCACACCTCCCGTCGTGGCGCCGCATCATCGCGGCGTTGGCGTGATGTTAGCCACATTGTTGATGCGGCGTCAGTACCTTGGTCACGCCGAGGTCACGGAACTTCTCGTTCCTGGCCGGGAGACGACGCGGCCCCGGGCACCCACAAAAGGTGCACGGGGCCGCATCACCGCAGCTCAAGCGCCTCAGCGGCTCGCGCGGTTGACCGCGGAGACGACCGCCTTCAGCGACGCACGTGTCGTGTTCGCATCGGTGCCGATGCCCCACAGAACCTTGTCCTCGATGGCGACCTCGATGTACGAGGCGGCGACCGCGGAGGCGCCCTCGCTCATCGTGTGCTCCTGGTAGTCCAGCAGCCGGGCGTCGATGCCGATGCCCTGCAGGGCGTGGAAGAACGCGGAGATCGGTCCGTTGCCGGTACCGACCAGCACCTTCTCCTCGCCGTCCACCTCGGCCTCGACGGTCAGCGTGTCCACGCCGTCCGTGTCGGTCGTGGTCTGGCCCGTCTTGACCTGGATGCGGCCCCACGGGTTGGCCGGGTTCGGCAGGTACTCGTCCTGGAAGACGTTCCAGATGTCCTTCGGCGTGACCTCGCCGCCCTCGGCGTCCGTCTTCTGCTGGATCACCTTGGAGAACTCGACCTGCATACGGCGCGGCAGGTCCAGGTTGTGCCCGTCCTTCAGGACGTACGCGATGCCGCCCTTGCCGGACTGCGAGTTGACGCGGATGACGGCCTCGTAGGAGCGGCCGACGTCCTTCGGGTCGATCGGCAGGTACGGGACGGCCCACTCGATGTCGTCGACGGTGACGCCCTTGGCCTTGGCGTCGGCCTCCATGGCGTCGAAGCCCTTCTTGATGGCGTCCTGGTGGGAGCCGGAGAAGGACGTGTAGACCAGGTCGCCCACGTACGGGTGGCGCGGGTGGACCTCCATCTGGTTGCAGTACTCCCACGTACGACGGATCTCGTCGATGTCGGAGAAGTCGATCTGCGGGTCGACGCCCTGCGAGAACAGGTTCATGCCCAGGGTGACCAGGTCGACGTTGCCGGTGCGCTCGCCCTGTCCGAACAGGCAGCCCTCGACGCGGTCGCCGCCCGCCATCACGCCCAGCTCGGCGGCGGCGACGGCGGTGCCGCGGTCGTTGTGCGGGTGGATGGACAGGCACACGTACTCGCGGCGCGACAGGTTGCGCGACATCCACTCGAAGCGGTCCGCGTGCGTGGACGGCGTCGAACGCTCCACCGTGGCGGGCAGGTTGAGGATGATCTCGCGGTCCGGGCCCGGCTGGTAGACGTCCATGACGGCCTCGCAGACCTCCAGGGCGAACTCCAGCTCGGTGTCCGTGAAGATCTCGGGGCTGTACTGGTAGCCGAACTTCGTCTCGGGGCCCAGCAGCTTCTCCGCGTACTCCATGACCAGGCGCGTGCCGTCGACGGCGATCTGCTTGATCTGCTCCTTGGAGCCGCGGAAGACGACGCGGCGGAAGACCGGCGCCGTCGCGTTGTACAGATGCACCGTGGCGTTCTTGGCGCCCTTCAGGGACTCCACGGTCCGCTCGATCAGGTCCTCACGGGCCTGGGTCAGTACGGAGATCGTGACGTCGTCCGGGATGGCGGCCGGGTCCTCGATGATCGAGCGTACGAAGTCGAAGTCCGTCTGCCCCGACGCGGGGAAGCCGACCTCGATCTCCTTGTAGCCCATCTTGACCAGCAGGTCGAACATCGCGCGCTTGCGGGCCGGCGACATCGGGTCGATCAGCGCCTGGTTGCCGTCGCGCAGGTCGGTGGAGAGCCAGCGGGGGGCGGTGGTGATCCGCTTGCCGGGCCACGTGCGGTCCGGGATGTCGACCTGGTCGTACTGGCCGTACTTGTGGATCGGCATGCTGCTGGGCTGCTGACGGTTTGCCATGATGCGTGGGCTCCTCGGAGGTGGCCTTGAAGGCGGCCGACGGCGCAACACCAAACTCCGCGGGGAGGGAGCCGGCCTTGTCTACAGGCCCTCGCCGCGGCAGCTAAGGAGAAGCAGCCCGAAACGCATGATGCACCGCACCTTAGTCGAGTACCGCCCGACGCGAAGACCCGTATCAGTATGCGGGACCACGGACAGGTAACGGGTAAGAGGTGATCAATACCTCTATTTCGCTAATCATGGTGGCAGGTAGTGACAGCGGCATCACCCGGTGCCAGATTGCCTCGCATGACCGCAAATCCAACGGGGAACCCACAGGGGTTCGAGCCCGTGTTCTGCACCATCGTGCCGCCCCACGTCCTCGACAAGGCCGCTCAGGCCGAGGACTCCGCGATCGCCGCCAGGGCCCGCCGCTCCCTTGAGCGCGACGCCTTCGAGCGCACGCACCGCCGGATGACGACCGTCATCGGCGCGCCCTCCGTCGCCCCGCCCGCGGGCCTGGAGGGCCAGAAGCCGCACCGCACCATCTACGACGCCCGGCACCGCACGGAGCTGCCGGGGCGCAAGGTCCGCGGCGAGGGGGACAAGCCCGGCAAGGACGCGACCGTCAACCGCGCGTACGCGGGGCTCGGCGCGACGTTCGAGCTGTACCTGGAGAAGTTCTCCCGGCACTCGATCGACGGCAGCGGTCTGCCGTTGAACGCGACGGTGCACTACTCCGAGGAGTACAACAACGCGTTCTGGAACGGCGAGCAGATGGTGTTCGGCGACGGTGACGGCGAGATCTTCCTCGACTTCACCATCCCCGTCGACGTCATCGGCCACGAGCTGACCCACGGCGTCACGCAGTACACGGCGAACCTGACGTACTTCGGTCAGCCGGGCGCGCTCAACGAGTCGATGTCCGACGTCTTCGGCTCGCTGATCAAGCAGTACACGCTGGGCCAGACCGCTTCCGAGGCCGACTGGCTGATCGGCGCGGGTCTGCTGGCGCCGCGCGTCACGGGCGTCGCCCTGCGCTCCATGAAGGCCCCGGGCACCGCCTACGACGACGATGTCCTCGGCAAGGACCCGCAGCCCGCCGACATGGACCACTTCGTGAAGACGGGCCGTGACAACGGCGGCGTGCACATCAACTCCGGCATCCCCAACCACGCGTTCTACATCCTGGCCGAGGCGCTCGGCGGGCACGCGTGGGAGCGGGCGGGCCAGATCTGGTACGACACGCTCACCGGCGGCGAGCTCGCGCAGGACTGCCTCTTCGCCGACTTCGCCAAGGCGACGCTGAAGGCCGCGAAGGCCCGTTACCAGGAGGGCGAGGAGTACCAGTCGGTGCTCAAGGCCTGGGAACAGGTCGGCGTTCCTACCCAGTAGGCGCCCGTAGGAGTAGACAGGACCCATGCGTATTCACGTCTCACGCACGGGCGGATTCGCCGGCATCGACCGGCACGCCGAGGTGGACACGGCGGGCCGGTCCGATGCCGACGAGTGGCGCGCCCTGGCCGAGAAGGCGGTGGCCTCCGGCCGGAGCACGCCGCCGATAGGGGTACCCGACGGCTTCAGCTACACGATCACGGTCGACGACACGACCGTCTACTGCGCGGACCCCCGCCTGTCGGAGGAACAACGCAGGCTGATCTCACGGGTGTTGAAGGAGGGCGCCTAATACGCGCCTGCGGCGCTAAAGCACGCCCGCGTCCCGCGCCGCCCACACCGACGGGAACACCGGCCGATATCCCAGCTCTCGGCGAATACGGTCCGTCGACATGACCCCGTGCCACGAGTCGGCGTCCCCCGTCTCGTAAACCTCCACAGGAACCGGCACGGCGTTGAGCTGGAACAGGTCGACCGTCGTCACCGGCGCGTCGTCCGCGATGTTGTAGACGCCGCTCGCCCCTGGCGCGTACAGCAGCCGCCGCAGACCCTGCGCGACGTCGACGTGATGGCCCATGTGCAGGCGCTGCATCGCGGGCCAGTTCGGCGCCCACCGCAGCACATCCGCGAGGTGCGGGTCCCCCTCGCCGTACACGAACGGCAGCCGCCCGATGCGCAGGTCGTCGAGGCCGTCCATGGCCACCAGCGCCCGCTCCGCCTCCCACTTGGACTGGGGGTAGGCGCCCCACAGACTGCCGCCCGGCACCGTCTCGTCGCTCTCGACCAGCGGCCGCCGCCGCCCGGCCCCGTACACGAGCCCCGTGCTGACCTGCACGAACCTCCGCACGCCTGATGCCACCGCGGCGCGGCCCAGCTCGATCGCCGCGTCCCGGTTGACCGCCCGCGCCTCCTCGTCCGGCACCCCGCGGAACGCCGCCGCGACGTTCACCACGGAATCCACCCCGGCCGTCGCCTTGCCCAGCACGCCGGCGTCGCGCAGATCGCCGACCACCACCTCCGCGCCCAGCCCGGCGAACCGCTCCCCGCGGGCCTCGTCCCGTACGAGCACCCGCACCCGGTCGCCCTTCGGCGCGCCCGCCAGCAGCCGGGGCACGAAGCGCCGCCCGACCTGTCCCGTCGCACCCGTCACCAGTGTCAGCATGGCCGCCTCCTCGATAGCGATGTCGTAGCCATGCCTCGAAGCCTCGGAGATCCGGGCGCCCGGCGGGAGAGACGCGTTCATCCAGGGACCGGCACTCCCTGGATACGGGCTGGATACGACGCCCGGCCCGCGCGATCCTGAATACGTGAACCGCCCCGAACTCGCCGACTTCCTGCGCCGCTCCCGCACCCGCCTGTCCCCGCCCGACGTGGGGCTCACGGCAGGCCCGCGCCGCCGCATCCCGGGCCTGCGCCGCGAGGAGGTGGCGCAGCTCGCCGGGATGTCCACGGACTACTACACGCGGCTCGAACAGCGCCGCGGCTCGCATCCGTCGCGGCAGATGCTCACCGCCCTGGCCCGCGCGCTGCGCCTGTCCGACGTCGAGCGGGACCATCTGTTCCATCTGGCGGGCGAGGAGCCGCCGCGGCCCGGGACCTCGTCGGAGCACGTCAGCCCGGGCCTGCTGCTGATCCTGGACCGGCTGTACGACCTGCCGGCGTCGGTGATGAGCGACTGGGGCACGGTGCTCGCGCAGAACCCGATGTCGGTGGCGCTCACCGGGGAGCACGTCGGGGAGAACATGGTGCGCCGCTGGTTCGTGGAGCCGGACTGCCGGGCCCTGTTCCCGCCGGAGGCGCACGAGCCGCACGCCCGCTCCCATGTGGCGAATCTGCGCGCGGTCACCGCGGCCCGCCCCGACGACCCGGGCCCGGCCGCGCTCGTCACCGAGCTGCGCGCCGCTTCGAGGGAGTTCGAGTCGATGTGGCGCAGGCACGACGTCGTGGTGAACCGGCCGTCACCGAAGCGCTTCGTGCACCCCGTGGTCGGCGTCCTCGACCTCGACTGCGAGGTGCTGACGGGCAACGGCCACGGCCAGCAGCTCGTCGTGCACTCGGCGCGGCCGGGCACGGAGACGTACGAGCGCCTGGAGCTGCTGCGGGTGATCGGCCTCCAGGACCTGACGCCGAGCGACCCCGCGTAGAGCTCTCTCAGGGCCTTCCTGATGGCCCCGGGCTCAGAACCCGAGCTTGCGCAGCTGCCGCGGGTCCCGCTGCCAGTCCTTGGCGACCTTGACGTGCAGGTCCAGGTAGACCGGCGTACCGAGAAGCGCCTCGATCTGCTTGCGGGACTTGATGCCGACGTCCTTGAGGCGCTTGCCCTTCGGGCCGATGATGATGCCCTTCTGGCTGGGCCGCTCGATGTAGACGAACGCGTGGATGTCGAGGAGCGGCTTGTCCTTGGGCCGGTCCTCGCGCGGCAGCATCTCCTCCACCACGACGGCGATGGAGTGCGGCAGCTCGTCCCGTACGCCCTCGAGCGCGGCCTCGCGGATCAGCTCCGCGACCATGACCTGCTCGGGCTCGTCCGTGAGGTCGCCCTCGGGGTAGAGCATCGGCCCTTCGGGCAGCATCGGGATCAGCAGATCGGCGAGCAGGTCCACCTGCTTCTCTCCGACGGCCGACACGGGCACGATCTCCGCCCACTCGATGCCCAGCTCCCGGCCCAGCTGGTCGATGGCGATGAGCTGCTCGGCGAGGGTCTTGCTGTCGACGAGGTCCGTCTTGGTGACGATGGCGACCTTCGGCGTCTTCTTGATCGACGCGAGTTCCTTGGCGATGAACTTGTCGCCGGGGCCGAGCTTCTGGTCGGCGGGCAGGCAGAAGCCGATCACGTCGACCTCGGCCCACGTGGTGCGCACCACGTCGTTGAGCCGCTCGCCCAGCAACGTACGCGGCTTGTGCAGGCCGGGGGTGTCCACCAGGATCAGCTGCGCGTCCTCGCGGTGCACGATGCCGCGCACGGTGTGCCGCGTGGTCTGCGGCTGGTCGGCGGTGATCGCCACCTTCTTGCCGACCAGAGCGTTCGTGAGGGTGGACTTGCCCGCGTTGGGGCGGCCGACGAAGCAGGCGAAGCCGGCGCGGTGCACGGGCTCCGAGGAATTCGACGACTGGGACGGCTGGGTACGAGCGCTCATGGCGCCCATTGTCCCCGATGGCGGGGGTGCCGCAGCACAGTGAGGCCCCGGTAACCACCCGGCAACAAGAAACACGGCGGAAACCCGTACGTGCGGTTCCGGAAACGCGGACCCATGACGCTGATCGGCATGCCTGCCTCGACCGTGCCCCTCGCCGCCCCCGCACTCGATACCGGCGACACCGCCTGGCTGCTCGCCGCCACCGCCCTCGTGCTGCTCATGACGCCGGGACTCGCGCTCTTCTACGGCGGCATGGTCCGCACGAAGAGCGTCCTCAACATGCTGATGATGAGCTTCGTGTCGATCGCGCTCGTGACGGTGGTGTGGCTGGTCGCGGGCTACTCGCTCGCGTTCGGCGACGACGCCTTCGCGGGCCTGATCGGCGGCCTGGAGCACGCGGGCATGGTGGGCATCGGTCCGTCCGACGTCACCGGCACGGTCCCGACCTTCCTCTTCACGACCTTCCAGCTGACCTTCGCGATCCTCACCGCGGCACTGATCAGCGGGGCGGTCGCGGACCGCACGAAATTCGGGGCGTGGCTGGTCTTCGTACCCGTCTGGGCACTGCTCGTATACGTTCCCGTGGCGCACTGGGTGTGGGGGCCCGGAGGCTGGATCGCGAACCACCTCGGAGCCCTCGATTTCGCGGGCGGACTGGTCGTGGAGATCGCCTCGGGCGCGTCGGGTCTGGCGCTCTGTCTCGTCCTCGGCCCACGCATCGGCTTCAAGAAGGACGCGATGCGCCCGCACAACCTGCCGATGGTGGTCATGGGCGCGGGCCTGCTGTGGTTCGGCTGGCTGGGCTTCAACGGCGGCTCGGCGCTCGGCGCGAACGGCGTCGCCGCGGCCTCCCTGTTCAACACCCTGATCGCGGGCTGCACGGGGCTGCTGGGCTGGCTGTTCGTGGAGCAGCGGCGGGACGGGCACCCGACGACGTTCGGCGCGGCCTCGGGTGCGGTCGCCGGTCTGGTCGCGATCACCCCGGCCTGCGGGGTCGTCGGCGTACCGGGCGCGGCGGTGGTCGGGCTCGTGGCCGGTGTCGTCTGCTCGTACGCGGTCGCCTGGAAGCTGCGCTTCTCCTACGACGACTCGCTCGACGTGGTGGGCGTGCACTTCGTGGGAGGTGTCGTCGGCACGCTGCTCATCGGCCTGTTCGCGACATCCGCGATGACGGGGTCCCCGGCGAAGGTGGGCCTGCTGTACGGCGGCGGGTTCGGCCAGCTCGGCAAGCAGCTGCTCGCGGTGCTGGTGGTCGCGGCCTACACGTTCCTCGTCACGTACGGGATCGGGAAGGCCATCGACAAGCTGATGGGCTTCCGGGCCGCGCCCGACGAGGAGATGACGGGGCTCGACCAGACGGCCCACGCGGAGAGTGCGTACGATCACGGCGTCCTGAGTGCCGCCCCCGTCGCCCGAAAGGTCGCGCCATGAAGTTGATCACCGCGGTCGTGAAGCCCTTCCGCCTCGACGAGGTCAAGACCGCGCTCCAGGAGCTGGGCATCATGGGCCTGACCGTCACCGAGGCGAGCGGCTACGGCCGCCAGCGCGGGCACACGGAGGTGTACCGGGGCGCCGAGTACCAGGTCGACCTGGTCCCGAAGGTGCGCATCGAGGTCGTCGTCGATGACGCGGACCTCGACCCGGCGATGGACGCGATCGTGCGGGCCGCACGGACCGGGAAGATCGGCGACGGCAAGGTCTGGGCGACGCCGGTCGACACGGTGGTCCGCGTCCGCACCGGCGAGCGGGGCCCGGAGGCGATCTGACGTCCTTCGCCGGACCGCACACTCAAGCCCCGGCCCGGCAAATCCAGCCCCTGCGGCACGCTCAAGCGCGAGGCGGGGCAAATCCAGCCCCTACGGCACACTCAAGCGCGAGGCGGGGCAAATCCAGCCCCTACGGCACACTCAAGCGCGAGGCCGGGCAAATCCAGCCCCGCCGGCGTTTGAGGCGCGGGGTCCGGGGCGGAGCCCCGTGGCGTTGGGCGCGCGGCGCCGCCGGGGCTCTGCCCCAGACCCCGCTGCTCAATCGCCGCAGGGGCTTAAATTGAGCGGCGCCGCTGGGGCTCTGCCCCAGACCCCGCTGCTCAAACGCCGCAGGGGCTTGAAGCGCGCGGCTTACAGGCCCGCCTTGGCGCCGCAGACCGGCCACGCCCCCGGCCCCTGTTCGGCCAGAACCTTGTTGGCGACAGCCATCTGCTCCGACGCCGTCGCCTGATGCGCGGAGGACGCGTACTGCGTACCGCCGTACGCGGCCCACGTCGACGGCGTGAACTGAAGCCCACCCGAGAACCCGTTCCCCGTGTTCGCGGCCCAGTTCCCACTGGCCTCGCACTGGGCGACGGACTGCCACTGGGACGCCGACGCCCCGGTGGCCGCCGAAGCGCTGCCGGTACCGGCGAGCACCAGCACCCCACTGGCCCCGGCCAGAACGGCGGCCGCGCCAAGACGACGGGTACGGGACATACGGGCGGCGGAGGGACGACGAAGCACGGCGGAGAACACGAAGCAGAACCTTTGTTTGGGGACGTGGTGGGTCGCCCGGTGCGGCGGCCGGTCGGTCGGCTGCCGCAGCGGGCGACCACTCCACCGTGAGCCACGCCGAGCCACCGCCCCATGGGCCGCCCGACCCACCGCGCCACCCTTCGGTCCCGCCCCGGGGTCCCGTCCCGCCGGGACCTTCGCCCCGGGCCATCGGTCCCGCAGGACGCTCCCCGGGCCCCCGCGCCCACACGCACGACGCCCGCCGCACCGGGCCGTCGGGCCCGGGTGAGCGGCGGGCGTGAGGGTGCTCACAAAGCCGTTGCGCACAAGGGAGTTCAGCCCGCCGGCAGGGTCTCCTTCACCGCACCGTCGCCCCCGGCGAGGAACACCGGCGTACCGGCCCCGCCCAGGTCACGTACGGCCGCGAGGTCCTCCGCCGGAAGCTCGTCGGACGCGGAGACGACGGCCGCCGCCTCCAGGGACTGCGCTCCGGACGCCACCGCCATGGCGACGGCCGTCCGCAGCGCGCTCAGCTTCAGGGAGTCGAGGGCGACGGTGCCCGCGACGTAGGTGCGCCCCGTCTCGTCACGCACGGCCGCGCCCTCGGGCACACCGTTGCGGGCCCGCGTGGAGCGGGCCAGGGTGACGATCTTGCGGTCCTCGGGGCCGAGGTCGGTGCTCTCAGTCATGAGGTGAGCATAAGGAAGTGGGTCGGGTTCACCCCGCGACGGGGTACATCGCCCCACGCCGCCCCTCCGGCGACGCCAGCCACTCCAGCTTCGCCGCCGTGTCCGCCTCGGCCATCGGGGTGTGCAGCACGACGGTCAGGTCCGGCCGCGCGGGGATCTTCATGGCGGTCGACTCCATGACCAGCAGCCCGGCCACGGGATGCGTGAGCTCCTTGCGGACCTGCCCCTGCTGCTTGATGTCGCGGCGCTCCCACAGCTCCACGAACTCCGGGCTCACCGCCTTGAGTTCGGCGACGACCTCCTGGAAGCCCTCGTCGTCGGGGCACTCCGAACACGCGGCACGGAACTGGGCGACGACCGTCGCCGCGTTCTGCTCCCAACTCTCGCTGCGGGCGCGGTAGAGGGAGTCGGTGAAGAAGTCGATGACGCAGTTCTGCCGGTTCTCCGGACGCATCGCGAGGACGATCGCCGCCGCGTCGTTGTACATCACGCAGTTGTAGTACGCGTCCATGATGTGCGCCGGGAACGGCATCCAGGCGTCGATGAGCCGCTGCAACCCGTCGCACATCTGCTGGTCGCCCGGATCCACCTCGTACGCGGGCGGGTTGAGCCCGGCGAGCACGTACAGGTGGCGCCGCTCCGCGCTGGTCAGCTTCAGCACCCGCGCCACGGAGTCGAGCACCTGCGGCGACACCGAGATGTCCCGCCCCTGCTCCAGCCACTGGTACCAGGAGGCGCCGACCCCGGCGAGCACGGCGACCTCTTCGCGGCGCAGGCCGGGCGTACGGCGCCGGGCGCCGCCGTCGGGCAGGCCGGCCTCGGTGGGCGAGACCCGCGCGCGGCGGCTCATCAGGAACTCCCGCAACTCGCTGAGCCGGTGCTTCTTGAGCGCTGCGCTCTCGGCCACGTACGACTCCCCCGGTTGTCTGGTGGTGCGACCACCAGCATAAGTTCCCACTCTCCACGGTTATTCCGGTCGTACGAAGCTCATGGCCATGGCGATCGACACCGCATCCCCGCAGACCACCACCACCTCCCGACCACCCGCCGCGCCCCGCCTGTCGGGCCGCGACAAGCTCGTCCTCTTCGTCCTGTGCGCCGCCCAGTTCATGGTGGCGCTCGACTTCTCCGTGCTGAACGTGGCGCTGCCGGTGCTCGGTCCCGACCTCGGTATGAGCACGTCCGCGCTGCAGTGGGCGGTGACCGCCTTCGCCCTGCCGTCCGGCGGCTTCCTGCTCCTCTTCGGCCGGATCGGCGACCTGTACGGGCGGCGCCGGATCTTCCTGTCCGGGCTCGCCCTGTTCGGCGCGGCCTCGCTGCTCGCGACGTTCGCCTGGGACCCGGCATCCTTCCTCGCGGGCCGCGCGCTCCAGGGCGTGGGCGCGGCGGCGATCGTGCCGACCGGCATGTCGCTGCTGACCACGACGTTCCCCGAGGGCCCGCAGCGCGACAAGGCGCTCGGCATCTCCGGCACCCTGATGTCCCTCGGCTTCACCGTCGGCATGGTCGCCGGCGGTACCCTCACCGACGCGCTCGGCTGGCGCTCCACGATGGGCCTGCTGACCGTGTTCGCGCTGATCGTGCTGCCGCTGGCCCCCGCCCTGCTGCCCGAGTCCCGCACCCCGGACCGCCCGCGCCTGGACGTCCCCGGCGCCGTCACGGTCACGGGCGGCCTGCTCGCCCTGATCTACGCGCTGTCCACGGCGGCGGAGGTCGGCTTCGGCCGCGCCGACGTCCTGATCACGCTCGTCGCGGGCCTCGCCCTGCTGACCGCCTTCGTCTCCGTCGAGTCCCGCAGCGCCCAGCCGCTGGTGTCGCTGCCGATGCTGCGCCGCCGCACCATCGCGTGGGGCAATCTGGGCGGCCTGGTCACCTTCTCGATGATGTCGACGATCGTCTTCGTGCTGACCCTCTACCTCCAGGAGGTCCTGCACCTGTCGGCCTTCGAGACCGGCCTCGTCTTCGGCGTCCAGGGCGTCCTGTCGGTGGTCGCGGGGGCGTACACGCCGAAGGTCGTCGGCCGCTTCGGCGCCCGCCGCACCCTCATCGGCTCGCTCGTCGGACAGGGCGTGCTCATCGCCTCGCTCCTGGGGATCGGCACCGACGGCGCCTCGGTCTGGCTCGCGACCGCCGGGGTCTCGCTGGCCAGCGCCTTCCACCTGGGCGCGATCATCTCGTACGGCCTCACGGTCACCTCGGGTGTGCCGGACGAGGAGCAGGGCCTGGCCACGGGCCTGGTCACCTCGACCCAGCAGATCGGCATCACCGTCGGCATCCCGCTGCTCGGCGTCCTCGCGACGACGTCCACGGATCTGCTGACCGGTGCGCACACGGTGATCACGCTCGCCGCGGCGATCACCCTGGTGGCGGCGGCGCTGGTGGCGCTGGGCCTGCGGACCCGACGCGATTAGCGGCCTAGGGCCTGTCGAGCCGCAGCCGCTCCGCCTTCGGCAGGCCCGCAACCACCAGGTCGTACGAGTCCTCGATGAGCTCCCGGACCAGCCGGTCCGGGAGCTCATCGGGGCTGTCGACGGTCACCGTGTTCCAGTGCCGCTTGTTCATGTGCCAGCCGGGCACGATGACGCCCTCGTACTCGCCGCGCAGCCGCACCGCGTCCTCGGGTGCGCACTTGAGGTTCACGGTCAGCGGGCGGGCGTCGAGATGCGACAGGGCGAACATCTTGCCCAGCACCTTGAACACGGAGATCTCCGGACTGAACGGGAAGTCCTCCACCGCCGCGTTGAACGACAGGCAGAACGTGCGCAGCTCCTGAGGCGTCACCCGGCGCTCTCCTCCTCGCCGACCGGCTCCGAGAGCACGGTCACGATCTTGTTCCTGCGGCCCGCAGCGGCCTCCGCGGTCAGCCGCAGCGCCCGCCCGTCGGGCAGTGTGACCAGGGACGAGGCCCCGGCGATCGGGACCCGGCCGAGGGCCTTGGCGAGCAGCCCGCCCACCGTCTCCACGTCCTCGTCGTCGAACTCCTCGATGCCGTACAGCTCGCCGAGGTCGCCGATGTCGAGGCGGGACGTCACCCGGAACCGCTCGTCGCCGAGCTCCTCCACGGAGGACACCTCACGGTCGTACTCGTCGGTGATCTCGCCGACGATCTCCTCGAGGATGTCCTCGATCGTGACGATGCCGGCCGTACCGCCGTACTCGTCGATCACGACGGCGACGTGCGTGCGCAGCTGCTGCATCTCGCGCAGCAGATCGCCCGCGTTCTTGGTGTCCGGCACGAACGTCGCGGGCCGCATCGCGGTCGACACCAGCTCGGCCTCTGCGTCCCGGTTGATGTGCGTCTTGCGCGAAAGGTCCTTCAAGTACACGACGCCCACGACGTCGTCCTCGCTCTCGCCGACCACGGGGATCCGCGAGAAACCGGACCGCAGGGCGAGGGTGAGGGCCTGCCGGATGGTCTTGTACCGCTCGATGACGACGAGGTCGGTGCGCGGCACCATCACCTCACGCACGAGGGTGTCGCCCAGCTCGAAGACGGAGTGCACCATGCGGCGCTCCTCGTCCTCGATGAGGGACTCCTTCTCGGCGAGGTCGACCAGCGCCCGCAGCTCCGCCTCGGAGGCGAACGGGCCGCGGCGGAAGCCCTTGCCGGGGGTGAGCGCGTTACCGATGAGGATCAGGAGCGGCGGGATCGGACCCATGATCCGAGCCAGCGGCAGCAGCACGTACGCGGCCGCGGTGGCGGTGTTCAGCGGGTGCTGCCGCCCGATGGTGCGCGGCGAGACGCCCACGGCGACGTACGACACCAGCACCATCACGCCGATGGCGACGAGCAGCGCCTGCCACGTCTCCTGGAACTCCTCCAGGCACGCGTACGTGACGAGCGAGGCGGCCGCCATCTCGCAGGCGACGCGCACCAGGAGCGCCACGTTCAGATAGCGCGTCGGGTCGGCGGCCACCTGGGAGAGCTTGGCGCTGCCGCGCCGCCCGGACCGCGCGGCCTCCTCGGCACGGAAGCTCGACACCCGCGCGAGGCCTGCCTCGGCGCAGGCGGCGAGCCAGGCGATCACGACCAGCGCGACGGCCCCGGCGATCAGCGAAGGACTCATGACACGGTCGGCGCCGGAGACGGCCCCGTCAGTCCCTTCTCCGCACGCCAGCCGTCCACGATGCTCGCCTGGAGGCCGAACATCTCGGCCTTCTCGTCGGGCTCCTCGTGGTCGTAGCCGAGCAGGTGCAGCACTCCGTGCACGGTGAGGAGCTGGAGCTCCTCGTTCATGGAGTGCTGCGTGGGCGCGTCCTCACCCTGCTTCTTGGCGACCTCCGGGCACAGCACGATGTCGCCGAGCAGGCCCTGCGGGGCCTCGTCGTCGTCCTTCATCGGCGGCCGCAGCTCGTCCATCGGGAACGACATGACGTCCGTCGGCCCCGGCAGGTCCATCCACTGCACGTGCAGCTGCTCCATGGCGTCGCCGTCGACGACGATCACCGAGAGCTCCGACAGCGGGTGGATCCGCATCCGGGCGAGGGCGTAGCGGGCGATGTCGAGGATCGCCTGCTCGTCGACCTCGGTTCCGGACTCGTTGTTGACGTCGATCGACATGGCGCTGTTGGACTACTTTCCTTGGTTCCCTCTGGGACGGCCCTTGTGAGTGCCGTTCTCCGTACCGTGCTCGGTGTCGTACTTCTCGTACGCGTCGACGATACGGCCGACGAGCTTGTGCCTCACGACATCCTGGGACGTGAGCCGCGAGAAGTGCACGTCCTCGACGTCCGCCAGGATGTCCTGCACCTGACGGAGCCCGCTCTTGGTGCCGCCCGGCAGGTCGACCTGCGTCACGTCACCCGTGATCACGATCTTCGAGTCGAAGCCGAGCCGGGTCAGGAACATCTTCATCTGCTCGGGCGTCGTGTTCTGCGCCTCGTCGAGGATGATGAACGCCGAGTTGATGGTGCGGCCGCGCATATAGGCCAGCGGCGCCACCTCGATCGTGCCCGCCGCCATCAGGCGCGGGATCGAGTCCGGGTCGAGCATGTCGTGCAGCGCGTCGTACAGGGGGCGCAGATACGGGTCGATCTTCTCGTACAGCGTCCCCGGCAGGAATCCGAGCCGCTCGCCCGCCTCCACCGCCGGCCGGGTCAGGATGATCCGGTCGACCTGCTTGGCCTGCAGGGCCTGGACGGCCTTGGCCATCGCCAGGTACGTCTTGCCGGTGCCGGCCGGGCCGATGCCGAAGACGATCGTGTGCTTGTCGATCGCGTCGACGTAGCGCTTCTGGTTCAGCGTCTTCGGGCGGATCGTGCGGCCGCGCGACGACAGGATGTTCTGCGTGAGCACCTCGGCGGGCGTCTCCTGCCCGTTGCTCCCGCCCGCCTTCAGCATGGCGATGGAACGCTCCACGGCGTCCTCGGTCATCGGTGCCCCTGTCCTCAGTACCAGCATCATCTCGTCGAACAGGCGCTGGATGAGGGCGACTTCCCCCGGCTCCCCCGTCGCGCTGATCTCATTGCCCCGGACGTGGATGTCGGCCTCCGGGAAGGCCTTCTCGATCACTCGCAGCAGCGCGTCCCCCGACCCGAGCACCTCGACCATGGGGTGCTTCGGCGGAACGGTGAACTGTGCGCGGGCGCTGGATGGTGTCTGCGTCATGAGCCGGGCCCGAGGCCCTTGCTTCCTCCCCGTACGGGACTCTCTGCGGTGGTGTCCTGCGGTGGTCTTCTGCGGTGTTCTACTGCACCGCCAAGGGTACGGCGCGGGTACGACAACGCCGAGCGGGTTTCGGATTCGGCCGGGGCCGGTCGGGGTCCGTCCGACGGATCGGTCAGGCATCGAGCGGGGCGTCGAGGCGGACGTAGCGGCGGGTGCCGCGCGGGCGGAAGCCGACGCGCTCGTACACGCGCCGGGAGTCGTGCCCGCCGTACTCCAGCCACACCGATGCGGCGCCGCGCTCGTGCAGCAGCACGCGGGCCAGTTCGGCGGTGACGGCGCCTGCGATGCCCCGGCCCCGGTGGGTGGGGCGGGTGCCGACGCCGGCCAGTTCGGCGGTGCCCGCGGCGGGCGCGCTGCACAGGGCCCCGCCGGCGACGGTGCCGTCGTCGGCCCGCACGAAGCGGACGGCGCCGCCGGTCTCCTCGGTACGCCGCAGCCGCGCGGCCCCTTCGGGCGACGAGGCGAACTCCCCGCTGAACGCCTCGGCGAGCGTCGCGTCGAGCGCGAGGTAGTCGCCGTCGTCGGCCGGGGCCTCGACGGTGGGGTGCGCGGGTACGACGAGCGTCCGCGCCGTGCAGACCAGGTACGTGTGCTCGGCCTCGGCCGTGAACCCGGCGGCGTCGAGCGCGGCGGCGGCCTGCGGTGCGGCGTCCGGCGCGAACTCCAGGCGCGGGGTGAGCCCCCGCTCCCGGAACGCGGCGATGAGCGCGCGCACATCGTCGGCGGTGGGCGTCGCGCCCGGCACCGGCGTCGCGTAGTTGACGTACGGGCTGGTGGTGGCCGGATCGAACCCGAGCACGAAGCCGCCCGCCTCGACCGGCTCCGGACGGCGGCGCAGGTGGGCGACGGTGAAGCTCTGGACGTCGATGTCCATGGTGATGGTGATGTCCTCACGTAAAAGAAGCGCACAGCTGACAGGTGACGTGTGTGCGTGGGGCCGCCGTGAGGAGCGAGTCCGTTGCCGCGAAAGCCCGGACTCAGTGCGGACGACGGCCGCTGCGGGTCGCCGAGATCATGGGCTTCAGTCCCTTGGGATCCGTGAAGTGCTGGGCCGCCGGTTGGCAACGGCAGCCAATCTCGCACGCGTGCGGTCAGGCGGACAAGGCATTTACGCGCGGGCGCGTTAGGCATCACGGTGGAGGCCGATGGCCGGGGCGGCCCGCTGGGGTCGGGTGGGGGTGCGCCTGCCCCGGGCGGGGGCAGGCGGTGGCTGGGCGAGGCAACTGGTGTCGGCCACACCGAACCACCAAGCCGACCGGCGGCGCCGACAACGCGGCAACCACGCCCGACCGGCACATACCCGGCCCGGCGGAAGCGCACCCCGGGAGGCCCAAGCCCCCGGAGGGGGCGGGCGGGTGGGAGATAGGCCAGGCAGCAGGGGCGCCTGCACCGGCGAGCGGCCGAACCCGATCGCCGGCGCCGACCACGCACCGGCCACGCCGAACCACCGATCCCGGTCATTGGCGTCGGCCGCGCAACGGACACGGCCCGGCTAAGCCGACCAGCGGACCCGATCGCCGGCCCCGGCCGCGCCGCGGACACCGCCCCGCCAAACCACCGACCCCGCCGGCCCCCGCCGGCCCGCTACGCCGAGCGGCCGAAGCCGATCGTTGGGACCGCGCGGCGCAGGGGCCAGGAGCGGGACGTGTCCGGGAGGAGGGGGGACATGAAGGCGTAGCGGTCCAGGGCGCAGCGGTTCTGGTGGTCGTTGGAGCGGACCTCCTTCCACCAGGCCGCGATCTCCGACCAGCCCGGCGCCGACAGCGAGCCGCCGAACTCCTGGACGGAGAGCGCCGCCGTGAGACCGGCGAAGGCGAGGCGGTCGGCGAGCGGCCAGCCCGCCAGGGTGCCGGTGACGAAGCCGGCCACGAACACGTCCCCGGCCCCGGTCGGATCGAGCGCCTCGACCTCGATGGCCGGGACGGACGCCGTCTCACCGGTCCGCCCGTCCACCGCGTACGCCCCCTCCGCCCCGAGCGTCACCACGGCCACCGGCACATGCTCGGTCAACGCGTGCGCCGCGGCCCGCGGACAGGACGTACGGGTGTACCGCATCGCCTCCTCGGCGTTCGGCAGGAACGCCTCGCAGTGCCGCAGGCCCGGCAGCGCCGCCAAGTCCCAGCGGCCGGTCTCGTCCCAGCCCACGTCGGCGAAGATCCGCGTACCGGAGCGCGCGGCCGTCGCGACCCACGGCTCCTCCGCGCCGGGCACGAGCGAGGCGACGGCGGCCCGGGCACGCGGCGGACAGTCCGGCGCGGGCTCCACGGGCGGCGGCTCGTGCCCGTGGCTCACCATCGTGCGTTCGCCCTCGTACGCCATCGACACGGTGACGGGCGAGTGCCACCCCGGCACCGTACGCGCGTAGCTCAGGTCGATGCCCTCACCGTGTTCGAGCGCGTCCCAGCAGTACTCGCCGTAGTGGTCGTCACCGAAGGCCGCGGCGAGCGAGGTGCGCAGGCCGAGCCGCGCGAGCGCCGTCGCCATGTTCGCGATCCCGCCGGGGCTCGATCCCATGCCGCGCGCCCACGACTCCGTCCCCCGCACGGGCGCGCTGTCGAGACCGGTGAAGATGATGTCGAGGAAGACCGTGCCGGTGAGATAGACGTCGTAGGGCGGGTCGGCCGTCGTGCGCAGCGCCGCGAGGGGGTCCGTTCTGGGTCGGTCGGAGGTCACGTCGCACTCCCTGCATTGGTACGGGTTTGGACAGTCTGCACGACCGGTTCGCGTACCACGGGGGACGACATCAACCTGTCACGAAGCGGCAGGATTACGATCGGCGCATGGCAGAGAGCAGGGCCGGGCAGCGGCAGGACGGCGAGCCGCAGCGCGGGGTCCGCGAGGTGAAGTCGGCCGCCCGGACCGTCGATCTGCTCGATGTGCTCGCCGCCCGCGGCGACCGCCCGGCCCGCCTCCAGGAGCTCGCCGACGAACTCGCGGTGCCGCGCAGCTCGATGTACGCGCTGCTCCAGACGCTCATCGCGCGCGGCTGGGTACGTACGGACGTGACGGGTTCCCTGTACGGCATCGGCATCCGCGCCCTGCTGACCGGCACCAGCTATCTGGACACGGATCCGTACGTACGTGCCGTGCGCCCGTTCCTCGACGAGGCGTCGGACGCGCTCGGCGAGACGATCCACCTGGGGCGCCTCGACGGCTTCGACGTCGCGTATCTGGCGACCCGTGAGTCGCACGAGTATCTGCGCACGATCAGCCGCGTGGGCCGCCGACTGCCCGCGCACATCGGCGCGCTGGGCAAGGCGCTGCTCGCCGAGCGCCCGGACGACGAGCTGCCGCCGGGCCCGTACGAGCAGTCCACCAGGCGCACGCACGCCACCCGCGAGGCGCTCGCCGCCGATCTCGCCGCGATCCGCGAGCGCGGTCACTCGGTCGACCGCGAGGAGGGCGTCGACGGCATCGTCGGCTTCGGTTTCGCGCTGCGCTACGCGGCCCCGGCGCACGACGCCATCAGCTGCTCGGTGCCGGTGTTCCGGCTGACGCCCGGGCACGAGGAGCGGATCGTGGCGGTCATGCGCGAGACCCGCGTGAAGATCGAGGCGACGGCCCACCGGGGCACCTCCGGCGTCCCCGACTGGCGCTGAGCGGCACCGCTGCATCCCCGCACCGCACCACCACCGCACCGCGCAAAAATCGCCTCTTCTGCCCGGCCGAACCACCCCCAAACCAAATGTGTCACGCGTCACAGCCCCCCGGCTTCCGTGCACCCCCCATGCGCTTGATACAAATTGGCCGCGCCCACGTCCCCGGTTCGGTCCCGTTCGCAAAGACGTCGCGCTCCCAACTCACCTGCCTTAGCACCCCCTTGCCCAAAACAGCGTCCAAGGCAAGGGGCCCGTCCTAGGAACGCCCGTGTCCTCGCGCACCTCCCGGCCCGCGCTCATCGCCCTCTTCACGGCCGGCTATCTCGCCGCCTACCTCCTGCCCACCATCGTCGGCAGAGTGGCCTACAGCCTGCGACTCTCCCCCACCCAGGCCGGCCTCATCGGCAGTGCGCTGCTGCTGAGTTCGGCCGCCGCGGGCCTCACGCTCGCGGCCCGCGTCGAACGGGTCGGCGCCCGCCGCGCGGCCCGCGCCGGACTGATCCTCGCCGCCGTCGGCTACGGCACCGCCGCCCTCGCCACCACCACTCCGATACTCGTCGCGGGTGCGATGGTCGGCGGCTTCGGATCGGGTACGGCGACGGCCGTCGCGGCCACCGGGATCGCCGCGCAGAAGGACCCGCACCGCGCCTCCACGCTCGGCCTGCTGAGCGTGTCCGCGCTCGCGTGCGGCCTCTACCTGACCATCCCGCGGATCAGCGAGGGCAGCTCCCTGCCGTTCGCGGCGCTCGCCGCCACCGCGCTCGCCGTGTGGCCCGCCACCCGCGGCCTCGCGGACCCCGCCACCCCGGACAACTGCGCGGCCCAGGCTCCCGACTCGCCGCTCCCCCATGCCCGTTCGGGCCTGCTGCTCGCGGTGACCCTGGTGTGCTGGTCGATGGCGCAGAACGCGCTGTGGGGTGTCAGCAGCCGCATCGGCACCGAACAGGCCGGCCTGTCCGAGGTCGCGGTCGGCTCGGTCTTCGCGGTGGCGCTCGGCGTCGGGCTGCTCGGCGTGATCGGCGCGGGCGCGGTCGGCGTCCGCCTGGGCCGCGCGCTGCCCATCGGGGCGGGCACGGCGGCGATCGCCTGCTGCGTCCTGCTCAGCGCCCGCGCGGACGGCCTCGCGTCCTTCGCCTCGGGCGAGATCGCCTGGAACACCCTCTACCCGGTGGTCCTGTCGTACGTCCTCGGCCTCGCGGCCTCGCTCGACCCGCGCGGCCGCTGGGCGGTCCTCATCGGCTCGGCGTCCTCGCTCGGCACGGCCTGCGGCCCGCTGGCCGGCAGCGTCCTGTCCCAGTCGGTGGGCTTCCCCGTGATGGGCGCGGTGCTCGCCGTCGCGCTGCTGCTGCTCGCGGTGCCGCTGACCGCGGTGACCCTGCACACCGGTGGCCGCCCGCTGTTCGCGGGGGCGGCACGGCGCCACAGTGGTGCCCCGGTCGGCGCGATCGTGCCGCCGTCGGGTGTGCTGGAGCAGCCGGTGGTCGAGCTGTTCGACATCGAGGTGCCCACGGCCCCGGCGCCCGCGTTCACGACGTTCACGGCGGTGGGCCCCGACGGCGTGGAGCCGGAGCCCCAGCCGTCGGTGCCGGAACACTGGCCGTCGGGTCAGCCGGAGATGTCGTCCAGCTCGTACGCCTCGACCTCGGCGATGTAACGCGCCCTGCGCGCCTCGTCCTCCTCGCCGCCGTCGAGGAACGACGCCACGAACGAGTTGCGGGCCAGCTCCCGCACTCGGTCGTGGTCGAGTGCGAGGGCCTCGTGGACGGCGTGGAAGGTGTCGCCGACGTAGCCGCCGAAGTAGGACGGGTCGTCGGAGTTGACCGTGCACAGCAGGCCCGCGTCCATCATCTTGGCCAGCGGGTGGTCCTCCAGCATGTCGATGGTGCGCAGCCGCACGTTCGACAGCGGGCACAGCGTGAGCGGGATCCGGTCCCGTACGAGGCGTTCCACCAGCTGCGGGTCCTCCAGGGACCGCAGCCCGTGGTCGACGCGCTCGACGCCGAGGACGTCCAGGGCCTCCCACACGTACGACGGGTCGCCCTCCTCGCCCGCGTGCGCGACCTTGCGCAGACCGAGCTCGCCGGCGGCCGCGTACACGTCTCGGAACTTGGACGCCGGGTTGCCGACCTCCGCGGAGTCGAGCCCGACGCCGACGATCCTGTCGAGGTACGGCTTCGCGGCCTCCAGGGTCTCCATCGCCGACTCGGCGGACTGGTCGCGCAGGAAGCAGAGGATCAGCTTGGTGGAGATCCCGTGCCGCTCCTCGCTGCGCGCGAGCGCCCGGTGCAGCCCCTCGACGACGGTGCCCATCCCCACGCCCCGCGCCGCGTGCGCCTGCGGGTCGAAGAAGATCTCGGCGTGCCGCACGCCCTGCTCGGCGGCGCGCGCGAGATAGGCGTCGGCGAGCGCCTCGAAGTCGTCCTCGGTGACGAGGACGGCCATCAGCGAGTAGTAGAGATCGAGGAAGGACTGGAGGTCGGCGAAGAGATACGCCTTCCGCAGCTCCTCGGTGTCGGCGTACGGCAGCGTGATGCCGTTGCGTGCGGCGAGTTCGAAGGCGAGCTCGGGTTCGAGGGTGCCTTCGATGTGCAGGTGAAGCTCGGCCTTGGGGATGCGCGCGAGTGGTGCGAGTGACATCCGACCAGCGTACGCAGGGCCGGATGCCTTGGCTCAGCGACGCTTCGGTACGGGGACGCGGTCCAGGTCGCGGGCGACCGTCAGCTCCCCGTCGAACCCGGCGGCGCGGGCCTGCCGCGCGAACTCCGCCGGGTCGGTGTAGCGCTGGCTGAAGTGGGTGAGGACGAGGTGCCGCACACCGGCGTCCCGGGCGACGCGGGCGGCCTGCCCAGCGGTCAAGTGCCCGTGATCGCCGGCGAGTTGATGATCCTCATCGAGGAAAGTCGACTCGATGACGAGCAGATCGCAGCCCTCGGCGAGCACCTCCACGCCCTCGCACAGCCGGGTGTCCATCACGAACGCGACGCGCTGCCCGCGCCGCACCTCGCTCACCTCGTCGAGCGTGACACCCGCGAGGGCGCCCTCCTTCTGCAGCCGCCCGACGTCGGGCCCCTTGATGCCGTGCGCGGCGAGCCGCTCGGGCAGCATGCGGCGCCCGTCGGGCTCGACGAGGCGGTAGCCGTACGACTCGACGGGGTGCGAAAGACGCCGTGCTTCGAGGCGGTACGCGGGGGTGTCCGCGAGCACCGCGCCCTCCCCGGCCACCGGTTCCTCCGCGATGTCGACGGTCTCCCGGTACGCGGTGGAGTAGCGCAGCCGGTCGAAGAACCGCTGCCCGGACGCCGGGTAGTGCGCGGTCACCGGGTGCGGCACCCGGTCGAGGTTGATCCGCTGGATGACGCCCGCGAGGCCGAGGGAGTGGTCGCCGTGGAAGTGCGTGACGCAGATCCGGTTCAGGTCGTGCGCGGCCACGCCGGCGCGCAGCATCTGCCGCTGGGTGCCCTCGCCGGGATCGAAGAGGATGCCCTCGCTGTCCCAGCGGAGCAGATAGCCGTTGTGGTTGCGCTGCCGGGTCGGCACCTGGCTGGCGGTGCCGAGCACGACGAATTCCCTTACGGACATGGGTTATCCGGGGGGCCACTGGAGGCCGCGGCCGCCCAGCACGTGGGCGTGCGCGTGGAAGACGGTCTGGCCCGCGCCGCTGCCGGTGTTGAACACGATCCGGTAGCTGTCCAGCTTCTCCTCCTTGGCGACCTCGCCGGCCTCGCGCAGCACGTCCGCGGCGATGGCCGGTTCGGCGGCGGCGAGGGAGGCGGCGTCCGGGTGGTGGACACGGGGGATGACCAGGACGTGGGTGGGCGCCTGGGGGTTGATGTCCCGGAACGCGACGGTGGACTCCGTCTCGCGGACCAGTGTGGCGGGGACGTCCCCCGCGACAATCTTGCAGAACAGGCAGTCCGCCTGCGGTTCCCCGGCCATTTCGGTCCCCTCGGTGCTGGTGTGTGGGTACGTCGGCATCGTATCGATCAGACGGGCCTGATCCTTAAGCCCCTGCGGCGATTGAGCAGCGGGGTCCGGGGCGGAGCCCCGTGGGCGTAACCACTACTGCGCAGACGGGCGCGGCAGCGTGGGTGCGGACCTGGCCGGGTTCTCCTCCAGCGCCGCCAGCGCGATGCGCACCGCCTCGTCCAGTTGCGGGTCACGCCCCGCCGCCGCGTCCTGCGGGGCCATCACCACCTCCACGTCGGGATCCACCCCGTGGTTCTCGAGCCCCCACCCGTAACCCTCCATCCACGTCGCATACTTCGGCTGCGTGACCAACGTCCCGTCGACGAGCCGGTACCGGCTGTCGATGCCGATGACGCCACCCCACGTACGTACACCCACCACCGGCCCGATCCCGAGCGCCTTGATCGCCGCGTTGACGATGTCGCCGTCCGAGCCGGAGAACTCGTTGGCCACCGCCACGACAGGACCGCGCGGCGCGTCCATCGGATACGTGAACGGGCGGCTGCCCCGCGGTACATCCCAGCCCACCACCCGCCGCGCCAACTTCTCCACGACGAGCTGCGACGTGTGCCCGCCCCGGTTCTCCCGGACGTCCACGACAAGCCCCTCCCGCGCCACCTCCACGCTCAGGTCCCGGTGGATCTGGGCCCAGCCCGGCGCCTGCATGTCCGGGACGTGGAGGTAACCGAGCCGCCCGCCCGACTGCTCGTGCACGTACGCCCGCCGGTCCGCGACCCACGCGTGGTAGCGCAGGGGTTCCTCGTCGTCGAGCGGCACGACGGTGACGTGCCGCGGGTCGCCGCCACCGGCCGGCGAGACCGTCAGCTCGACCGGCTTGTCGGCGGTGCCGACCAGCAGCGGCGCGGGCCCGGTCACCGGATCGACCGGCCGCCCACCCACCGCCACGATCGCGTCCCCGGCGCGCACCGCGACACCGGGCGCGGTGAGCGGGGAACGGGCGCGCGGATCGGAGGTCTCGGAGGGCAGCACCCGGTCGACGACCCAACTGCCGTCCTCGTGACGGGAGATGTCGGACCCGAGCAGCCCCTGCCGGCGCGCGGAGGACCCCCGACCGCCCCTCGGCGTCACATACGCGTGCGAGGTCCCCAGCTCACCCTGCACCTCCCACAGCAGGTCGACCAGGTCGTCGTGCGTGGCGAGCCGGTCTAGCACCGGCCGGTACCGCTCCAGCACCCCGTCCCAGTCCACCCCGTTCATGTCGGCGCGCCAGAAGTTGTCCCGCATGAGGCGCCCGGCCTCGTCGTACATCTGCCGCCACTCGGCCGCCGGGTCGACGATCTGGCTGACACGGGAGAGGTCGACGGTGATGTTCGTGTCGCTGTCGTCGTCGTGCGCGGGCCGCCGGTCGCTGGGGACCACCTTCAGGACCTCGCCGGTCCACAGCAGCACCCGCTTGCCGTCGCCCGTGACCTCGAAGTGGTCGGCGTCGGCGCCGATCTCCTCGATGCGCTGCTGGGCCAGGTCGTAGCGTTCCAGGCTGCTCTTCGGCTCCGGCGCGTCGAGACCGGCCCGGGAGTCGCCGAGCACGCCGCGCACCGGGTGCCGCAGCCACAGCACGCCGTCCTTGGCCGTCCGCAGCGTGGAGTAGCGCGCGGCCTCCACAGGGAACGGCACGATGCGGTCGAGCAGGCCCTCCAGGTCGACCCGGGTCGCGGGCGCGCCCTCGCTGTCGGGCGTCTCGTCCTTGTCGGGGGTGTCGAAGGGGCGGCCGTGCCGCTGCGGCCCGAACGGGGACGGGGTCGTCGCGGCCAGCGTGATCAGGTGCGGCCGCGAGCCGCTGACGAACGCGAGGTCGAAGGCGTGCTCGTCGTAGACCGGGTCGAAGGAGCGCGCCGACAGGAACGCCAGGTGCTTGCCGTCGAGCGTGAACGCGGGCGCGTAGTCCCGGAAGCGCAGCGGGGTCGCCTCGCTGACGGACAGGTCGGTGGCGTTGGCGAGCTTGAGCTGGCGCAGGTCGTGCGGGCCTGGGTGCGACCAGGCGAGCCACGCCGAGTCCGGCGAGAACGCGAGCCCACTGGCGTTCCCGTCCTCGCTGCGGTCCACCTCCCGTACGTCACCGCTGTCCCGCTCGACGAGCAGCACCCGGCCGTCGTGCGAGGCGACGGCGACGCGGCCGCCGTCCGGCGCCACCGTCAGGGCGAGCACCCGGCCGAGCCGGCCCGCCCCGAGCCTGCGCGGCGTGGCGCCCGGCGCGGCCCCGGTGGCGGGCGCGAACTCCAGGGCGTCGTCGCCCTCGGCGTCCGTCACCCACACGACGTGTTCCTCGCCGTCCACGCGGAAGGTGTGCGGGAGCCGGGCCCGTACGCCCGGTTCGGCGGCGAGCGCGCGGGCGGGGCCCGCACGGTGGGTCACCCAGTGCACGGCGCCGCGCACGTTCACGGCGCTGCCGCGTCCGGTGTGGTCGGGGGACGCGGCGCCGAACCAGTTCGCGGCGTCGACGGGCCGCGGCTGCAGATCGACGCGCTGGCCGCCGAGGCGGATGTCGAGCCGGCGCGCCTCCGCCCCCTCGCCCAAGCCGTCAACGACCCACAGTTCACCGGCACTTGCGTACACGACCCGCGCGCCGTCGGTGGCGGCGTGCCGCGCGTAGAAGCCGTCAACACCACTGTGTCGACGCAGTTCGGTCCCGTCGGGGAGGGAGGAGTAGAGCGCGCCGACGCCCTCGTGGTCGGAGAGGAACGCGACGCGGTCCCCCACCCACATGGGGCACTCGATGTTCCCGTCGAGCTCGGCGTGCAGCCGTACGAAGTCTCCTTCGCCCGACCGGTCGATCCACAACTTGCCCGCCGTGCCGCCCCGGTACCGCTTCCACCAGGCGGCCTCCCGCCCCATCGGCGCGGACAGCAGCAGCACCTGGGACCCGGGCCCGAACGCGACGCCGCCCACGGGCCCGTACGGCAGGGTCTCGGCGGGTCCGCCGTCCAGTGGCACGGCCCGCGCCCAGCTGCGGCGCAGCGAGGCCTGGCCGTGCGTGGTGGTGGCGAGGACCCGCCCGTCGGCCGTCCAGCCGCGCACCTGGGTCGTCCAACTCCCCCAGTGCGTCAGGCGCTTGGCGGGCCCGCCGGACACCGGGGCGATGTGCACCTCCGGCGCTCCGTCGCGGCGCGAGGTCCAGGCGACCGTCTCGCCGTCCGGGGAGAGCCGGGGGCCCGCGACGGGCATGTTGTCGGCGCTGATCCGCCAGGCGCGGCCGCCGTCGAGGGGCGCCGCCCACACGTCGTCCTCGGCGGTGAAGACCACCAACTCGCCGTGCAGGTGCGGAAACCGGAGGTACGCAGGAGTCGTCACCCGGCCCAGCCTAAATTTGGCCGCCGCCCACGTCAGCCCGTCCGATCACTTGCCCTGGTAAGTCGGCGGGGGCGCCGTCACGGTGACGGTCTCGGTGACCGTGTTCGTGGCGCCCGGCGCCGGCTCCTGCGGCGTCGGGTCCTCGGACGGCGCCGGTTGCTGCGATTCCTGCGGGGGCGAAGTGGCGTCGTTCGCCGCGCAGTTGCCGAGCACGCCGACGCTGAACCACACCTTGTTGTCGATACGCCCGATGGTCTTTCCGCGCACGCACTTGCCGGAGACGACCCCGTACACCCACCCCTCCACGGTGATGTCCTTGCCGTCCTTGGTCTTCCCCCGGCACTCGACCTTCACCTCGCCCGACGTGGCGCTGCCGGACGGGGAGCTGCTGCTGTACGTGCCGTTGCAGCTGAGCCAGGCGACCTTGGCGTTCTGCCGGTTCAGCTCGTCGGTGGCCGTCTGGTCGGTGGTGATCGCGACCGTGGACACATTGAGGTCGCCCTCGATCGGCTGGCACGCGACGCCCGTGGCGACGACGGCAGCGACGAGGACCAGTCCGCTGAACCCTCTCGATCCCCGCATGCACGGCAGAATGCCAGCGGACGTACAGCCTCGGTAGTGCGGTTGCAGCCACTGTTGCAGTCACTGTGGGCGCACCCGTCGGACAGGCACCTGTGACAGGTACCTACCCCCACCGTCCCGTACGTCCCAGCAGCAACGCCACCGCCGCCGTACCGGCCGTCGACGTGCGCAGGACGCTCCGGCCGAGCCGCATCGGCCGCGCCCCGGCCTCCTCGAAGACCTTCAACTCCTCGGGCGACACGCCGCCTTCGGGTCCTACGACGAGCACGATCTCGCCGCTGTCCGGGAGTTCGGCCGAAGCCAGTGCCCCGCTCGGGGTGTCCCGGTCCTCGTGCAGCACCGCCGCGAAGTCTGCCCCGGCGAGCAGTGCGGCGACCTCCTTCGTCGTCGCGGCCTCCCCGACGACCGGAAACCGCACCCGCCGCGACTGCTTCCCGGCCTCCCGCGCGGTGGCCCGCCACTTGCCGAGCGCCTTGAGCCCGCGGTCGCCGCGCCACTGCGTGATGCACCGGGAGGCGGCCCACGGCACGATCGCGTCGACGCCGGTCTCGGTCATGGTCTCCACGGCGAGCTCGCCCCGGTCGCCCTTGGGCAGCGCCTGTACGACGGTGATCCGCGGCCGCTCCTCGGGCTCCACCTGGACGGGGCCCGCGTCGACGAGCAGCCGGTCCTTTCCCTCGCTACCGGTGACGACGGCCTCGCACCACGAGCCGAGCCCGTCGGTGAGGGTGATGACCTCCCCGGCCCGCAGCCGCTTCACGGAGACGGCGTGCCGCCCCTCGGGCCCGTCGAGCACATACGCGCGGTCGCCGGGTACTGTCCCTTCGACCACGAAAACGGGAGCGGTCATCAGGCGGCACCCCGCTGCGCCAACGCGGCCTTCGCCGCGTCGAGTTCGGCCGCGAGGACCTCCACGAGCTGCCCCGCCGGGAGCTCCCGCGCGAGCCGGTGCCCCTGGCCCGCCCACAGCGCCATGCCCTGCGGGTCACCGGCCTTGGCGGCGGCCTTGCGCAGCGGCGACGTCATGTAGTGCACCTGCGGGTACGCGGCGGGGGCGTACGGGCCGTGCTCACGCATGAACCGGTTGACGAGCCCGCGGGCGGGCCGCCCGGAGAAGGCACGGGTCAGTTCGGTCCGGGTGAACAGCGGGTTGGTCATGGCCTGCTTGTGCGGCTCCGGTGCCCCGGACTCCGGGGTGACCAGGAACGCGGTGCCGAGCTGTGCGAAGTCGGCGCCGGCCGCGAGCACAGCGGCGATCTGGGCGCCGCGCATGATTCCGCCGGCGGCGATGATGGGCAGCTGCACGGCCTCGCGCACCTGCACGATCAGCGACAGCAGCCCGACCCCGCTCCCGTCGGCCTCGGGGTTGTCCCGGTGCGTGCCCTGATGCCCGCCGGCCTCGATCCCCTGTACGCACACCAGGTCGGCGCCGGCCTCCTGCGCGGCCTGCGCCTCCTCCACCGTCGTGACGGTGACCCCGACCTTCGTGCCGACGCGCTGCAGCGCCTGGACGACCGTGCGCCGGGGGCAGCCGAAGGTGAAGGTGACCAGGGAGACGGGGTCGTCGACGAGGATCGCGAGCTTGGCGTCGTAGCCGTCGTCGCCGCAGTTGTCGGTCTCTCCGAGGGGGGTGCGGTACCAGGTGGCCTCGCCCGAGAGCTGGTTGCGGTAGACCTCGACGGTGGCCGGGTCGGCGTGCTCGGTCTGCGGCATGAAGAGGTTGACGCCGAAGGGCCTGGCGGTCAGCGCCCGCGTCTGTTTGATCTCCTGGTACATCCCGTCGGCCGTTTTGTACCCGGCGGCGAGGAACCCGAGGCCGCCCGCTTCGGTCACGGCGGCGACCAACGCGGGGTGTGAAGCGCCGCCCGCCATGGGGGCCTGCACGATCGGAAGCGGGGAGAGATCGGTCAGTGCGGAGGACATGCCCGCATCGTGCCACGTCCCCCGCGACCAACCGAATCGACGTCACGGGGCTCCACCCCGGACCCCGCTGCTCAAGCGCCGCAGGGGCTGGAAATGCCCACCCGCCGCACGACTCGGAGTGTCCGTAAGCCCGCACACGCGCACGCAAACACCCGGCTCCCGCCCACCTCCCACCACCCGCCCCCTCCGGGGGCGTCGGTCCGACGAGGTGCCGCCACCCGCCTTGGGCAATCTGCCGCCTGGGGCGGCAGGGTGGGCAAGGCGGCACCACGGTGCCGCGCGCCCATGACGACGGGCCCGCCCCCGGCGCAGCGACCGGCAACCCGGCGCCGCGCACCGCGGACACGCGTCGGCCCCCGGTGCCGCACACCGGGGGCCGACCTTGCCTACGACGGCCGACTCAACGGCCGTTGAACGCGTCCTTCAGGCGGGAGAAGAGCCCCTGCTGACCCGGCTGGAACTGCCCCGTGGGCCGCTCCTCGCCGCGCAGCTTGGCAAGCTCCCGCAGCACCCGCTCCTGCTCCGGGTCCAACTTCTGCGGCGTCATGACCTCGACATGCACGATGAGGTCACCACGGCCGCCGCCCCGCAGATGCGTGACACCACGCCCGTGCAGCGGAACCGACTGACCGGACTGCGTGCCCGGCCGGATGTCGATCTCCTCCGTGCCGTCGAGCGTCTCCAGCGGCACCTTCGTGCCGAGGGCCGCCGCCGTCATCGGGATGGTGACCGTGCAGTGCAGATCGTCGCCGCGCCGCTGGAACGTCGGGTGCGGGAGTTCGTGGATCTCCACGTACAGGTCACCGGCGGGGCCGCCACCGGGGCCGACCTCGCCCTCACCCGCGAGCTGGATCCGCGTCCCGTTGTCCACACCGGCCGGGATCTTCACGGTCAGCGTCCGACGGGAGCGGATGCGCCCGTCGCCCGCGCACTCCGGGCACGGAGTGGGCACGACCGTGCCGAAGCCCTGGCACTGCGGGCACGGCCGCGAGGTCATGACCTGGCCGAGGAAGGACCGCGTGACCTGGGAGACCTCACCGCGACCGCGACACATGTCACAGGTCTGGGCGGAGGTCCCGGGCGCGGCGCCCTCACCGCTACAGGTCGTACAGACCACAGCCGTGTCGACCTGGATGTCCTTGGTGGTGCCGAAGGCCGCCTCGTCGAGCTCGACCTCGAGCCGGATCATGGCGTCCTGGCCGCGCCGCGTACGGGACCGGGGCCCGCGCTGCGACGCCGTACCGAAGAACGCGTCCATGATGTCCGAGAAGTTCCCGAACCCACCGGCGCCGAAGCCACCGGCCCCACCGCCTCCGCCGGCCTGCGACAGGGGGTCGCCCCCGAGGTCGTAGACCTGCTTCTTCTGCGGGTCGGAGAGCACCTCGTAGGCGGCGTTGATCTCCTTGAAGCGCTCCTGAGTCTTCGGGTCCGGATTCACATCCGGGTGAAGCTCACGCGCCAGCCTTCGGAAGGCCTTCTTGATTTCGTCCTGGGAAGCGTCGCGGCGCACGCCGAGTACGGCGTAGTAGTCCGTGGCCACTTACGACTCCGCCAGGATCTGTCCGACGTAACGTGCCACTGCGCGTACTGCTCCCATCGTTCCCGGGTAATCCATGCGGGTCGGTCCGACCACGCCGAGCTTGGCCACTGCCTCGCCGCCCGAACCGTAGCCGACCGACACGACGGACGTGGAGTTGAGTCCCTCATGGGCGTTCTCGTGACCGATCCGTACGGCCATGCCCGAATCCCCCAGCTCGCCAAGGAGCTTGAGGAGCACGACCTGCTCCTCCAAGGCTTCCAGGACGGGCCGGATGGTGAGGGGAAAATCATGTCCGAAGCGGGTGAGATTGGCGGTACCGCCGATCATCAGCCGCTCCTCCGTCTCCTCGACGAGTGTCTCCAGAAGAGTGGAGAGCACCGTGGAGACCGTGCCCCGGTCCTCCTGCTCGAAGGCCTCCGGCAGGTCCTGCACCAGCTGCGGCACGTCGGCGAACCTGCGGCCCGCGACACGGCTGTTGAGCCGGGCCCGCAGGTCCGCGAGGGACGATTCGCCGAACGGCGCCGGGCAGTCGATCATCCGCTGCTCCACGCGCCCGGTGTCCGTGATCAGTACGAGCATCAGACGGGCGGGCGCGAGCGAGAGCAGCTCGACATGGCGCACGGTGGACCGGGTCAGGGACGGGTACTGGACGATCGCCACCTGCCGCGTCAGCTGCGCGAGCAGCCGTACGGTGCGTCCGACGACGTCGTCGAGATCGACGGCGCCGTCCAGGAAGTTCTGGATGGCGCGCCGCTCGGGCGCGGCCATCGGCTTCACGGCGGTGAGCTTGTCGACGAACAGGCGGTAGCCCTTGTCGGTGGGGATGCGCCCCGCACTGGTGTGCGGCTGGGCGATGAATCCCTCGTCCTCCAGGGCCGCCATGTCGTTGCGCACGGTCGCCGGCGAGACCCCGAGCTTGTGCCGCTCGGTGAGCGCCTTGGAGCCGACGGGCTCCTCGGTGCCGACGTAGTCCTGGACGATTGCGCGCAGCACTTCGAGCCTGCGTTCATTGAGCATCGGCGCACACCTCCAGAAACAGCCGTTGCGATCATCCTGTCTTTGGCACTCCCTGTGGGCGAGTGCCAATCGTCCCCGGCTCAGTGTACGGCCGGTGGGTACGGGCCCGGCAAGGGCGCTAGCGTCGAGGTATGGAGCTCGCGCAGCGTATCGACTGGTCCTCGGTGGGATGGGAGGGTCTCGCGCCGAACGTGGGGCGGGTGCGGCTGCCCGGCCTCGACTGCACGAGCGGCCTCGTCGTGGGTGAAGACGCGGCGCTCTTGATCGACACCGGATCCTCACTCCGTGAAGGCGCCCGGCTGCGCGCCGACGTCCGTGCGCTCCTCGGGGCGCACCGGAGAGTGACCCATGTCGCGTTGACCCACCCGCACTTCGACCATGTGCTCGGCACGGCCGCGTTCGCGGGCGTCGAGGTGTACGGGGCGGTGGGCATCGACGTCCTCTTCGAGCGCGGCGCCGAGGGGCTGCGCACGGACGCGGTGCGGCACGGCGTCGACCCGGAGGCGGCCACCGAGGCGGTCGACATCCTCGTCACCCCTCGGCACCGGGTGTGCGGCGAGTGGACGCTCGACCTGGGCGGCGGCCTGACGGTGCTGCTCGCGAACATCGGTCCTGCGCACAGCGGCCACGACCTGGCGGTACTGGTTCCGGGGGCCCCGGAGATCGTCTTCTGCGGCGACCTGGTGGAGGAGTCGGGCGAACCGCAGGCGGGCCCGGACGCGGCGCCGCATCACTGGCCCGCGGCGCTCGACCGACTCCTGGACCTGGGCGGCGAGGACGCGGTCTACATCCCCGGGCACGGTTCGGCGGTGAATGCGCAGTTCGTCCGCGCGCAACGCGCCACATTGGCAGCGCGTTTCGGCGTGTCGTAGCCCTGGCCTGCGCTGTTCTCTTATCGTCTGCCGGATGCGCCAGTACTCTGCCGACCTCACGCCCCCGTGGAAGCGGAACAAGCCGGTCCCCGAGGTCCCGGCCGAACCGGACCTCGTCGTCGAAGAGATCTCGACCGGCTTCTGCGGAGCGGTGATCCGGGTCGAGAAGACGGCGCAGGGTCCGACGGTGACCTTGGAGGACCGCTTCGGCAAGCTCCGGGTGTTCCCGATGGAGCCGCGCGGCTTCATGATCGACGGCAAGGTCGTCACCCTCGTACGCCCCTCGGGCCCGGCCCCGACCCGCCCCGCCCGGAGCGCGTCCGGCTCGGTGGCGGTGCCCGGCGCCCGCGCGCGGGTGGCCCGGGCGGGACGCATCTACGTGGAGGGCAAGCACGACGCGGAGCTCATCGAGCGGGTGTGGGGCCACGACCTGCGCATCGAGGGCGTGGCGGTGGAGTTCCTGGAGGGCGTCGACGACCTCCCGGCGGTCGTCGCCGACTTCAGCCCCGGCCCGGACGCCCGCCTCGGCATCCTGGTCGACCACCTGGTTCAGGGCTCGAAGGAATGGCACATCGCCCAATCGGTGACGAGCGAACACGCGCTGGTCGTCGGCCACCCCTACATCGACATCTGGGAAGCGGTGAAGCCGTCCTCGGTCGGCATCGAGGCGTGGCCCCGCGTCCCGCGCGGCCAGGACTGGAAGACGGGCGTGTGCCGGGCGCTGGGCTGGCGGGTGGCCAACACGGGTGAGGCGTGGCAGCACATCCTGTCCCGGGTCCACACGTACAAGGACCTGGAACCGGAACTCCTCGGCCGCGTGGAAGAACTCATCGACTTCGTCACGGCCCCGGCCTGAACCTGCCCGCCGCGTTGCCCACCCCGGCCCAGGTCAATCCACCAGGTCCCGGACCACCGCGTCCGCCAGCAACCGCCCGCGCAGCGTCAGTACCGCGCGGCCCGCGGCGAACGGTTCCGCCTCCAGCAGACCGTCCGCCAAAGCCTTCCGCGCCGCCGCGAGCCCGGCTTCCCGCAGCAATGACAGCGGGCATCCGTCAAGGAGCCGTAGCTCGAGGAGGATCCGCTCGACCCGGCGGTCCTCCTCCGCGAGGATCTCCCGACCGGCCCCCGGCGAACGCCCGTCCGCGAGCGCCGCCGCGTACGCGCCCGGGTGCTTGACGTTCCACCACCGCACCCCGCCCACATGCGAGTGCGCGCCCGGCCCGGCCCCCCACCAGTCCGCCCCGCGCCAGTACAGCTCGTTGTGGAGGCAGCGCCCGGCCTCTGACGTCGCCCAGTTCGACACCTCGTACCAGTCGAACCCCGCCGCCCCGAGCACCTCGTCGGCGATCAGATAGCGGTCCGCGTGCACGTCGTCGTCGGTCATCGGCACCTCGCCGCGCCGGATCCGCCGCGCGAGCTGCGTACCCTCCTCGACGATCAGCGCGTACGCCGAGACGTGGTCAGGACCCGCCCCGAGCGCCGCGTCCAGCGAGGCCCGCCAGTCGTCGTCCGTCTCGCCCGGCGTGCCGTAGATCAGGTCGAGGTTGACGTGCTCGAACCCGGCCGCCCGCGCCTCCGCGACACAGGCCTCGGGCCGCCCCGGCGTATGCGTACGGTCGAGGACCTTCAGCACGTGCTGCCGCGCGCTCTGCATCCCGAACGAGATCCGGTTGAAGCCCCCGGCCCGCAGCTCCGCCAGGTACGCCGGGTCCACCGACTCGGGGTTGGCCTCGGTCGTGACCTCCGCGTCGTCCGCGAGCCCGAACTCGTCGCGGATCGCCCCCAGCATCCGTACGAGGTCGGCGGCCGGCAGCAGCGTCGGCGTACCGCCCCCGACGAACACGGTCCGGACCGGGCGCGGGTCGTCGCCGAGCACCTTCCGGGCCAGGCGTACCTCGTCGATCAGCGTCTCCGCGTAGTTGTCGCGGGACGCGAGCACGCCGCCCGTACCGCGCAGCTCGGTCGCCGTGTACGTGTTGAAGTCGCAGTACCCGCAGCGCGTGGCGCAGTACGGGACGTGCAGGTAGAAGCCGAGGGGGCGCGAGGCGGCGCCGGCCAGGGCGGACGCGGGCAGCGAACCGTCGTCGGGCACGGGCTCACCGTCGGGAAGTGCGGAAGGCATGCCCCCATTGTCCCGCCTCCGTGGATTCCACCCGCACCACCGTCACTGCGCCTGGAGCACCAGCAGCGCCAGGTCGTCGTCCGGCGGGCTGTCCCCGAAGGCGTGCACGAGCCGCCGGATCCGCTCGACGAGCAGCGGCGCCGTCAGGCCCGCGCACCCGGCGAGCGCCTGCGCGAGCCCGTCCCCGTCGTCGAACTGGAGGGCCCCGCGGCGCCGCTCCGTCACCCCGTCGGTGACGCCCAGGAGCGTGTCCCCGGTGCGCATCACAAACGTTTCGCTCGTGTAGTCCGGGTCGTCGACGACGCCCAGCAGCACCTGGGGCGAGGCCGCGGCGACGACCTCCCCGCCGGGCCGCATGAGCAGCGGCAGCGGGTGCCCGGCGGAGGCGATGGTGCACAGCACACCGTCCTCGGTGGGCGTCAGCTCCCCGTACAGGAGTGACAGGAAGCGGGACGTGGACCCCTCCGGTGGCACGCCCCTGCCGTCGGCCGCGGCGAGCGCGCGGGCCGCCGCGTCGGAGGCCTCGGTCGCGTCGTCGAGCAGCAGCCGGTTGAGCCGGTCGAGGACCTGCGAGACCTGGTACTCCTCGCGTGCGAGCAGCCGCAGCCAGGGCCGTACGAGCCCGATGACGACGGCGGCCTCCGGGCCCTTTCCCTGGACGTCGCCGAGCGCGAAGCACCAGCGTCCGGCGCCGGCCGGGAACACATCGTAGAAGTCGCCGCCGGGTCCTCCCGCCTCCTTCGGCTCGTACACGAGGGCGCTCTTGACGCCGGGGATCTCGGCCATGGAGGTGGGCAGCAGACCGCGCTGGAGGATGCGGCTGATGGTGGCCTGCCGGGTGAAGCGGCGGGCCGCGCTGACGGCGAGGGCGACGCGCCGGCTGAAGTCCTCGACGAGCCCGGTGACCTCGTCGGGGAAGCGGTGCAGCCCGGCCCGTCCGATCAGCAGGATGCCGAGGGCGCGGCCGCCGGCGGAGAGCCGGTAGGCGAGCGCCGAGCCCGTGTCCTGGGTGAGCGGGCTGCCCTGCCCGTCGAAGGGCCAGGGCACGGGGACGGCGCCGGAGAGGCGGTCGGGCAGCCGCGGGGGTTCCTTCTCCAGGAGCCCGCGGAGCTCCTCGGTGCGGTGTTCGTGGGTGTGCCAGACGCGGGCGAGCCGGGGCAGCGGCATCGGGTCCGCGCCGCGCATGTCGTGCTCGACGACGCCCGGCAGGCCGCGCCCCTCCTCCTCGTAGAACCAGACGGCGCACCAGTCGGCGAGCCGCGGCACGAGGAGCTGGCCGACGAGCGCGGCGACCATGTCCTCGTCGAGCTGTCCCGCGAGCAGGTCGGAGGCCTCGGCGAGGAAGGAGAGCGCGCCGCGGTTGATCCAGTCCTGGTCCTGGGGGGCGCGCCGGGACGCGGGCGCCAGGATCTCCGCGGCGCGCAAGCCCCTCTGCAGGCTGCGCACGCCGGCCGGAGTGTCGGGAATCTCCGCGGCGGATGTCGGGGCGTCGGCGGGGATGCGGGCCCAGACGGTCTTGGCGCCGCGACCGTAGGTGATGCCCCACAACTCGGAGAGTGACGCGACGAGTTGGAGTCCGCGGCCGTACTCGGGGGTCTCCGGCGAGCGGAAGGCCCGGTCGTTGCGGACGGCGCGGGCCGGGTGCCGGTCGGTGACCTCGACGACGAGTCCCGCGGTGACGCTGCCGTCGGGGGCGGCGCCCTCCAGGCGGCACAGCAGGTCGACGCCGGTGCCGGCGTGGACGACGGCGTTGGTGACGAGTTCGCTGAGTACGACGGTCGCGTCGTCCATGAGTCGCCCGTCGAGGGTCAGGGCCGCCGACAGCCCGGTCAGTTCCGTCCAGTCGACGAACGCGGCCCGCAGGAAGCGGCGGGCGGCCGCGGGCGCGAGCGGGTTTCCGGGCAGCGACGTGCATGCGACCACCGGCTCCCGGGACGGCTGGTCAGGCGCGTCCGGGGCGCTGAAAGCGCTCTCCCGCTGGATCGGAATGGAACCCACGTTTCGGCTCCTGAGTAGTTGTGGCAAAGACGCCTCAGGCGACACCGACAGAGTGACAGACTGGCCGCGCCCATAAGCGTGGAGTTACCTAAGTAGGCCGCTATGAGTGAGAACAGTGGTATGCGTGCACCTCAGAAGGGCTACGGTGACGACACCATCCGCCCGAGTGATCTCCGGCCGTTATTGGCCGCGCTGACGGCTGCCCGGGACGGCACGTTCGCGCATGTACCGATCGCGGCGGACGGGATCGTCGGTGAGCTCGGCGCGACATTCAACCAGCTCGCCGACCGCAGCGTGCACTTCAACGCCGAACTGGCGCGGGTGCGGCGGGAGATCACCCGGCACGGCCGGCTCGACGAGCGCCTGGAAGCGAGCCCGGGACAGGGCGCCTGGGTGACCCGGGTCGGCGACGTCAACACCATAATCGACGCGCTCGTCGCACCGGCCGCGAACGCCACGCGGGTGCTCGAGGCGGTCGCGGGCGGCGACCTCACGCAGCGTGTCGACCTGCACGACGGGACCCGCCAACTCCGGGGAGATTTACGGCGCTTGGGGCGTTCGGTCAACAAGATGGTGGACCAGCTCTCCCTGTTCACCGGCGAGGTGACCCGGGTGGCCCGTGAGGTGGGCACCGAGGGAAGACTCGGCGGGCGCGCGAAGGTCACCGGCCTGTCCGGGAGTTGGCGCGATGTGACCGAGGCGGTCAACACCATGGCCTCGCGGCTCACGGCGCAGGTGCGGGACATCGCGCTCGTGACGACGGCGGTGGCGCAGGGCGATCTGACACGTACGGTCACGATCGAGGCGACGGGCGAGCTGCTCGAACTCAAGCTGACCGTGAACACGATGGTCGACCAGCTCTCCGCGTTCGCCGACGAAGTGACGCGGGTGGCCCGCGAGGTCGGCACAGAAGGGCAGTTGGGCGGCCGCGCCCAGGTCCGCGGCGTCTCCGGGGTCTGGAAGGACCTCACCGACAACGTCAACTTCATGGCGTCGAACCTGACCTCCCAGGTCCGCAACATCGCGCAGGTCACGACGGCCGTGGCCGACGGCGACCTGAGCCAGAAGATCACGGTCGACGCCCAGGGCGAGATCCTGGAACTCAAGTCGACGATCAACACGATGGTCGACCAGCTCTCCGCGTTCGCCGACGAGGTGACCCGGGTGGCCCGCGAGGTCGGCACCGAAGGGCAGTTGGGCGGCCGCGCCCAGGTCCGCGGCGTGTCCGGGGTCTGGAAGGACCTCACCGACAACGTCAACTTCATGGCCGACAACCTGACGTCGCAGGTGCGCAACATCGCGCTCGTGTCGACGGCGGTGGCCCAGGGCGACCTCGGCAAGAAGATCACCGTCGAGGCGAAGGGCGAGATCCTCGAACTCAAGTCGACGATCAACACGATGGTCGACCAGCTCTCCGCCTTCGCCGACGAGGTCACCCGCGTCGCCCGCGAGGTCGGCACCGAGGGCAACCTCGGCGGCCAGGCCCAGGTCCGCGGTGTCTCCGGGGTCTGGAAGGACCTCACCGACAACGTCAACTTCATGGCGTCGAACCTGACCTCCCAGGTCCGAAATATCGCCCAAGTCACCACGGCCGTGGCCCAGGGCGACCTCTCCAAGAAGATCTCGGTCGACGCACGCGGCGAGATCCTGGAGCTGAAGGACACCGTCAACACGATGGTGGAGCAGCTGCGCGGCTTCGCCGACGAGGTGACCCGCGTCGCCCGCGAGGTCGGCACCGACGGCCGGCTCGGCGGGCGGGCGACCGTGCACGGCGTGTCGGGCGTCTGGAAGGACCTCACCGACAACGTCAACTACATGGCGGACAACCTGACTTCACAGGTGCGCAACATCGCGCAGGTCGCCACCGCCGTGGCCCAGGGCGACCTCTCCAAGAAGATCGACGTCGACGCGCGCGGCGAGATCCTCGAACTGAAGACGACCATCAACACGATGGTCGACACGCTCTCCTCGTTCTCCTCCGAGGTGACCCGGGTCGCCCGCGAGGTCGGCTCCCAGGGCCAACTCGGCGGCCAGGCACGGGTCGAGGGCGTGTACGGCACATGGAAGCGCCTGACGACGAACGTGAACGAGCTGGCGCTGAACCTGACCACACAGGTCCGCGCCATCGCCGAGGTCGCCTCCGCGGTGACCTCGGGCGACATGTCCCGCTCGATCACGGTCGACGCGCAGGGCGAGGTCGCCGAGCTCAAGGACAACATCAACCTGATGGTGGCCAACCTGCGCGAGACGACGCGCGCGAAGGACTGGCTGGAGTCGAACCTGGCCCGCCTCGCCGCGCTGATGCAGGGCCACCGCGACCTGATGGAGGTCGCCGACCTGATCCTGCGCGAACTGACGCCGCTGGTGAACGCCCAGTACGGCGCGTTCTTCCTCGCGGAGGAGGACGACGACGGCTCGCAGCAGCCCATGGCCGTACCCACCAAGGGACTCGCGTACATCGCCGGTTACGGTTCGGGCTCCGCCTCGGTCATCAACACGGGCGGGATGCCGGTCCACGGCCTCGTACGGCAGGCGGCGCTGGAGAAGAAGCGGATCCTGGTGGAGGAGGTGCCGCCGGACTACATCAACATCAACAGCGGGCTCGGCGAGGCGGCGCCCGCGTCGGTCGTGATCATCCCGATCCTCTTCGAGGACACACTCCTGGGCGTGATCGAGCTCGCTTCCTTCTCCCGCTTCTCCGACGTCCACCTGGCGTTCTTCGACCAGTTCGTGAACACCATCGGCGTCGCCATCAACACCATCATCGCCAACTCCCGTACGGAGTCGCTGCTCGGCGAGTCCCAGCGGCTCGCCATCCAGCTCCAGGACCGGTCGAACGAACTCCAGCGGCAGCAGGCCGAGTTGCAGCGCTCGAACGCTCAACTGGAGGAGAAGGCCGCCCTGTTGGCGACCTCCTCGCAGTACAAGTCGGAGTTCCTGGCGAACATGTCGCACGAGCTGCGCACCCCGCTCAACTCCCTGCTCATCCTGGCCCGGCTGCTCTCCGACAACCCGGACGGCCATCTCAACGACCAGGAGGTCCAGTTCGCGACGACGATCCACCGCTCCGGCTCGGACCTGCTCCAGCTCATCAACGACATCCTCGACCTGTCGAAGATCGAGGCCGGCCGGATGGACGTACGCCCCAAGAAGCTCCCCCTCATCAAGGTCCTCGACTACGTCCACGCGACCTTCCGGCCCATCACCCTCGACCGCGGCCTCGCCTTCGAGGTGTCGGTCGGCGATGACGTGCCGCGCGAGATGTTCTCCGACGAACAGCGCCTCCAGCAGATCCTGCGCAACCTCCTGTCGAACGCGATCAAGTTCACCGCTCAGGGCCGGGTCGAGCTGCGGGTCCGCCTGGTCAAGGCCCCCGAAGGGGCCCAGCTGGTCGACAGCGAGGACCTGCTCGCCTTCGCCGTCACCGACACCGGGATCGGCATCCCGCGCGACAAACTCGCCGTCGTCTTCGAGGCGTTCCAGCAGGCCGACGGCACGACGAACCGCAAGTACGGGGGCACGGGCCTCGGCCTGTCCATCAGCCGGGAGATCTCCGCGCTGCTCGGCGGCCACATCGTCGCGGAGAGCGAGCCCGGCGAGGGCTCGACCTTCACCCTGTACGTCCCCGTGCGGTGCCCCGGGCACGAGCCGCCCTCGGGGCAGGAGCTGTCCCCGGGGCAGGAGCCGTCCGCCCTGCCGCAGTCGGCCTTCGTACCCGAGCAGGGCGACCCCACGGACACGTACGCACCCCTGCAGCCGCCGGAACAGGAGGACAACTGGCCGGCGCCGACGAAGCTGGAGCAGTGGAAGACGGGCAGGCCGGGCCTGGTCCTGCCGGGCCGCCGCGTCCTGATCGTCGACGACGACATCCGCAACGTCTTCGCACTCACCCACGTGCTGGGCCGCGTCGGCATGCCCGTCCTGTACGCGGAGAACGGCCGCGAGGGCATCGAGACGCTGGAGAGCCACCCTGATGTCGAACTCGTCCTGATGGACATCATGATGCCCGAGATGGACGGCTACGAGACGATCTCTGTCATCCGCGGTACGCCACGGTGGGCGGGTCTTCCCATCGTGGCACTCACCGCCAAGGCCATGCCCGGCGACCGCGAGAAGTCGATCGCCAAGGGCGCGAACGACTACGTCCCGAAACCGGTGGACGTCGACCAACTGCTGAATGTCGTGTGCGAGCTGCTGGCCCCCGAGGAGGCGGAACCGTCCGCCGCCGAGGCCTCCGGCACTCCGGCGACCACTGAGTGAGGCACCGTCATCATGACCACTGCAGAGTCCACTTCGGCGGATCGGGCCAGCATCCTCCTCGTCGACGACATGGAGGACAACCTGACGGCGCTCGAAGCCGTCCTGGGGCCTCTCAACGAGCCGCTGGTCAGAGCCCGTTCGGGCGAGGAGGCGATGAAGGCGCTGCTGCGCAGGCAGTTCGCCGTCGTCCTCCTGGACATCCGGATGCCCGGCATGGACGGCTTCGAGACGGCGACGAACATCAAGCGTCTCGACCAGACGAAGGACGTCCCGATCATCTTCCTGACGGGCACGGAGGCCGACACCGGCTACGCCTTCCGCGGTTACGCGACCGGCGCCGCCGACTACCTGACCAAGCCCTTCGACCCGTGGGTGCTGCGCGCGAAGGTGACGGTCTTCCTCGACCTGCACCGCAAGAACCGCCAGTTGCAGCGCCTCCTGGCCCGCGAACACCAGCAGTTGGACGACCTGGCGGCCCGCATGACGACGATGGAGCGCCGCCTGGCCGAGAACGAGAACCCCGATGTGCGGGAACTGCGCCACGACATCGGGGAGATGAAGGAGACGCTGCGGCTGGTGCGCCGGGGCTAGGTTCCCGGGGCGCACCATCCGCGGCGTCTCCTCGGCGGGGATCAGCCCTCGCGGCTCCCGGCGTACATCTCGTCGAGGAGCGCCTTGTACTCCCGCTCGACGACCGGGCGCTTCAGCTTCAGGCTGGGCGTCAGCTCGCCGTGCTCGATGTCGAGGTCGCGCGGCAGGAGCTTGAACTTCTTGATGGTCTGCCAGCGCTGCAGGCCCTCGTTGAGCTCCTTCACGTAGCCCTCGACGAGCTCCACCGTCTGCGGCGCCGCGACGACCTCCGCGTAGGAGGAGCCGCTGAGGCCGTTCTCCTTCGCCCACTCAAGGATCGACGGCTCGTCGAGCGAGATGAGCGCCGTGCAGAAGTTCCGGTCGGCGCCGTGCACCAGGATGTTGGAGACGTACGGGCACACGGCCTTGAACTGGCCCTCGACCTCGGCCGGCGCGATGTACTTGCCGCCGGACGTCTTGATCAAGTCCTTCTTGCGGTCGGTGATCCGCAGGTAGCCGTCATTCGACAGCTCGCCGATGTCGCCGGTGTGGAACCAGCCGTCGGACTCCAGGACCTCGGCGGTCTTGTCGGGCAGCCCGTGGTAGCCCTCCATGATGCCGGGGCCGCGCAGCAGGATCTCGCCGTCGTCCGCGATCCGCACCTCGGTGCCGGGCAGCGGCTTGCCGACGGTGCCGGTGCGGTACGCCTCACCGGGGTTCACGAAGGAGGCGGCGCTGGACTCGGTCAGTCCGTAGCCCTCCAGGATGTGCACTCCGGCGCCGGCGAAGAAGTAGCCGATCTCCGGAGCGAGCGCGGCAGAGCCGGACACACACGCCCGCAGCCGCCCGCCGAAGGCCTCCCGCAGCTTGCCGTAGACCAGCCGGTCGGCGGCCTTGTGCTTCGAGGCCAGCTTGAACGGCACCGAGGCGACGCCCGTACGCCGGAAGTTGTCCTGGCTGACCTTCGCGTACTCGCGCGCGACGCCTGCCGCCCACTGGAAGATCTTGTACTTGGCGGAGCCACCGGCCCGGGCCTTCGCGGCGACGCCGTTGTAGACCTTCTCGAAGATGCGCGGCACGGCGGCCATGTACGTCGGCTGCACGACCGGCAGATTCTCGATGATCTTGTCGACGCGGCCGTCGACCGCGGTGACGTGCCCGACCTCGATCTGGCCGGACGTGAGCACCTTGCCGAAGACGTGCGCGAGCGGCAGCCACAGGTACTGCACGTCCTCGCCGCTCACCAGGCCGGTCGCCGCGATGGCCTTCGCCATGTACGACCAGTTGTCGTGCGGGAGCCGGACGCCCTTGGGCCGCCCGGTGGTGCCGGAGGTGTAGATGAGCGTGGCGAGCTGGTCCTTCTGGATCGCCCCGACCCGCTCCTTGACGACCTCGGGGTTCTTCTCCAGGTACGCGGCGCCGCGCGCCTCCAGGTCCTCAAGCGTGAGCACCCAGCCGTCGGGGTCGCCCGCGTCGGGCTCTACCCCGGTCGCGTCGATCACCACGACGTGCCGCAGCTCGGGCAGCTCGGCCCGGCGCGCCCGCGCCTTGGCGAGCTGCGCGGCGTCCTCCGCGACCATCACCTTGGACTCGGAGTCGGACAGGATGAACGCCGACTCGTCCTCGTTGGTCTGCGGGTACACGGTCGTGGTCGCGGCGCCCGCGCACATGATGCCGAGGTCGGCGAGTATCCACTCGACACGGGTCGAGGAGGCGAGCGCCACCCGCTCCTGCGGGCCCACGCCCAGTTCGACGAGGCCGGCGGCGATGGCGTACACGCGCTGCGCGGCCCCCGCCCAGCTCAGCGACTTCCAGTCGTCGGGGCCCGTGCCGGTGGCCGAGGGCACCGGATAGCGGTAGGCCTCGGCGTCCGGTGTCGCCGTCACGCGCTCCAGGAAGAGGTTCGCCACGGAGGGCGGACGGTTCTCGATCAAGGTCTGTGTGTCGCTCACGACGTCCTCCGGGGCCCGCGACAGTGCGGCTTGTCTCAGACTGCGCGGCTGGTTGATACGAGGCTTGTTTAACTGGCGAGTAACCATGGGGCAGTGATCAGGGTAAAGGTCACCCGCCTGCCGCGTAAGGGGCTCCGGCCACCGACTTCATCGGACTCACCCCTACGTCCTCACCCCTCACACGCCCCACACAAAAGCGGTGGGCCCGCCACGCGCGACGCGTGCCGGGCCCACCGCCGAGGACGGCTCCGTGGCTACTTCTTGCCCTTGGAGCCGCCGCCGTCGTCACTCGAAAGAACCGAGATGAAGGCCTCCTGCGGCACCTCGACGGAGCCGACCATCTTCATCCGCTTCTTGCCCTCCTTCTGCTTCTCGAGCAGCTTGCGCTTACGCGAGATGTCACCGCCGTAGCACTTGGCGAGGACGTCCTTGCGGATGGCGCGGATGGTCTCGCGGGAGATGACCCGGGATCCGATGGCCGCCTGGACGGGGATCTCGAACGCCTGCCGTGGAATGAGCTCCCGCAGCTTGGCGACCAGGCGCACCCCGTACGCGTACGCGGCGTCCTTGTGCGTGACGGCGGAGAACGCGTCGACGCGGTCGCCGTTCAGCAGGATGTCGACCTTCACCAGGTCGGAGGCCTGCTCGCCGGTGGGCTCGTAGTCCAGGGACGCGTAACCGCGGGTCTTGGACTTCAGCTGGTCGAAGAAGTCGAAGACGATCTCGGCGAGGGGGAGGGTGTAGCGGATCTCCACCCGGTCCTCGGAGAGGTAGTCCATGCCGAGGAGGGTGCCGCGGCGGGTCTGGCAGAGCTCCATGATCGCGCCGATGAACTCGCTGGGCGCGAGGAGCGTGGCGCGCACGACGGGCTCGTAGACCTTGTCGATCTTGCCCTCGGGGAACTCGCTCGGGTTCGTGACCGTGTGCTCGGTGCCGTCCTCCATGTCCACGCGGTAGACCACGTTGGGGGCGGTGGCGATGAGGTCGAGCCCGAACTCGCGCTCGAGCCGCTCACGGATCACGTCGAGGTGCAGCAGCCCCAGGAAGCCGACGCGGAAGCCGAAGCCGAGCGCGGCCGAGGTCTCCGGCTCGTAGACCAGCGCCGCGTCGTTGAGCTGCAGCTTGTCGAGGGCCTCGCGCAGGTCCGGGTACTCCGAGCCGTCCAGCGGATACAGGCCCGAGAACACCATCGGCTTCGGGTCCTTGTAACCGCCGAGGGGCTCGGTCGCGCCCTTGTTCAGGGAGGTGATCGTGTCACCGACCTTGGACTGACGGACGTCCTTCACGCCGGTGATGATGTAGCCCACCTCGCCGACGCCGATACCGTCGGCCGGGGTCATCTCGGGGGACGACACACCGATCTCGAGCAGCTCGTGCGTGGCCCCGGTCGACATCATCCGGATCCGCTCACGCTTGTTGAGCTGGCCGTCGACGACTCGTACGTACGTCACGACGCCCCGGTACGAGTCGTACACCGAGTCGAAGATCATCGCGCGGGCGGGCGCGTCCGCGACACCGACCGGCGGCGGGATCTCGGCGACGACCTTGTCGAGCAGCGCCTCGACGCCCATGCCGGTCTTCGCGGAGACCTTCAGCACGTCCTCGGGGTCGCAGCCGATGAGGTTGGCGAGCTCCTCCGAGAACTTCTCCGGCTGGGCGGCCGGGAGGTCGATCTTATTGAGCACCGGAACGATCTTGAGGTCGTTCTCCATCGCCAGGTAGAGGTTGGCGAGGGTCTGCGCCTCGATGCCCTGCGCCGCGTCGACCAGGAGGATCGTGCCCTCACAGGCCGCGAGCGAGCGCGAGACCTCGTACGTGAAGTCCACGTGGCCCGGCGTGTCGATCATGTTGAGGACGTGGGTACTGCCCTTGTCGGGCCCCTCGGTCGGGGCCCAGGGCAGCCGCACCGCCTGGGACTTGATCGTGATGCCGCGCTCTCGCTCGATGTCCATCCGGTCGAGGTACTGAGCACGCATCTGCCGCTGCTCGACCACTCCGGTCAGCTGGAGCATCCGGTCGGCGAGCGTCGACTTGCCGTGGTCGATGTGCGCGATGATGCAGAAGTTGCGAATCAGAGCCGGGTCGGTGCGGCTCGGCTCGGGCACATTTTTAGGGATCGCGGGCACGCAGGGTCCTGTCTCTTGAGGCCTTCTGCCTCAGGTCGGCCTCGGTTGGGATCAATACGTAGCCTCCATGGTCCCATGAGCGGGGGGCTGCGCTCGGTTTGGGCCGCCTGGATGACGGCTGATACCGTGGGCAGCTGTGTCTCTTGCCCTCTAAGCCGAGGCACGCACTCAGTGACAATCACCGGTACGGGACCCTCACCGGATCCGTGCCTGAACCTGCAAAGGCTCATTTCGTGGCGAACATCAAGTCCCAGATCAAGCGGATCAAGACCAACGAGAAGGCTCGGCTGCGCAACAAGGCCGTGAAGTCCTCCCTCAAGACCTCGATCCGCAAGGCCCGCGAGGCCGCTGCCTCCGGTGACGTCCAGAAGGCCGTCGAGGCGCAGCGCGTTGCCGCGCGTCAGCTCGACAAGGCCGTCTCCAAGGGCGTCATCCACAAGAACCAGGCCGCCAACAAGAAGTCGGCGCTTGCTTCGAAGGTCGCGTCCATCCAGGCCTGAACCTGAACTGATCTGCCGTCGGTAGGACCCGGGCGGGCCCTCTCTCTCCGCCCCCGACCGACACCCAAGAGCCCGCACGCGATCTGCGTTCGCCACGCGGGTGCGGGCTCGCACAAAGCTTGACCCGATGCCCCGCCCTTCCCCAGGGCGGGGCATCGGTGCGTTCTGCTGCGCATCCCGTCCGGCGTTCCATTCCAGCCCGTCCGGCGTTTGAGGACACGGCCGAAGGCCGAGGGGGGTCTGGGGCGCAGCCCCAGGGACGGGACGGGAAGGGGCGGCGGGGGCGACTTCCCGCGGTGCCGCACTGACGCTGACCCGCTACCCGCGCCCCCGCGCCCTAGCGGCCCGAGCCACCGTCACGACAGCCTTCTCCAACGCATACTCCGGATCGTCCCCCGCCCCCTTGACCCCCGCATCGGCCTCCGCCACCGCCCGCAACGCGACAGCGACCCCGTCCGGCGTCCACCCCCGCATCTGCTGCCGCACCCGATCGATCTTCCACGGCGGCATCCCCAGCTCCCGCGCAAGATCCGCCGGCCGCCCCCCACGCGCGGACGACAGCTTCCCGATCGCCCGCACCCCCTGGGCCAACGCCGACGTGATCATCACCGGCGCCACCCCGGTCGAGAGCGACCACCGCAGCGCCTCCAGCGCCTCGGCCACCCGCCCCTCCACGGCCCGGTCGGCGACGGTGAAGCTGGACGCCTCGGCCCGCCCCGTGTAGTACCGCCCGACGACGGCCTCGTCGATCGTCCCCTCGACGTCGGCCGCGAGCTGCGACACCGCGGACGCCAGCTCCCGCAGATCACTCCCGATGGAGTCGACGAGCGCCTGGGACGCCTCGGAGGTCGCGGACCGCCCGAGCGCCCGGAACTCGCTGCGCACGAAGGCCAGCCGATCCGAGGCCTTAGTCATCTTGGGGCAGGCGACCTCCCTGGCCCCGGCCTTGCGCGCCGCGTCCAGCAGGCCCTTCCCCTTGGCGCCGCCGGCGTGCAGCAGCACCAGCGTGATCTCCTCGGCGGGCGAGCCGATGTACGCCTTGACGTCCTTGACCGTGTCCGCGGACAGGTCCTGCGCATTGCGTACGACGACGACCTTGCGCTCGGCGAACAACGAGGGACTGGTCAGCTCGGCCAGCGTCCCCGGCTGCAACTGATCGGAGGTGAGATCCCGGACGTCGGTGTCCGCGTCCACGGCGCGCGCGGCCGCCACGATCTGCTGCACCGCGCGGTCGAGCAGCAGATCCTCCTGCCCCACCGCGACGGTGAGAGGAGCGAGCGGTTCGTCGTTTGCAGTCTTCCTGGCCATCGCGCCAAGCATCCCACGCGCCACTGACAACCCGGCCCCTACGGAACGAAGCCGGGGCGGGCCCGACCGGCCCGGGCACACAGGGCGCACAGGGCACACAGGGCACAGGGCTCAATGGGTCCGGGCGCAGGACCGACGACGGGCCCAGCCCTACGGCTCCTCGCGCCAGCCCTCCCACTCGGCCGCGAACTCGTCGAGCTCCGCGGCGGCCAGCCGCCCGGACGCGTCCTCGACGACCAGCAACCACTGCGCGTCCTCGGCGTCGTCCTCACCGGCCAGCGCGTCCCGTACGAGCTGGGGTTCCTCGGCCACCCCGAAGCGCTCACGGAGCGCCTCCGCGGCCTCCTCCGCAGCGTCCCGGTCGGGCAGCACCAGTACGTGTCTCACATCGCTCACGCCACCATTTTCCGGCACGCCGACGGCGCCGCCGCACGGGGTCGGCGGGTCAGCTCTTGGGCACGACCTGTATGTCGAGGTCGATGCGGACGCTGGAGCCGACGACGGCGATGCCCCTCGCCAGCATGGTCTGCCAGCTCACGGTGAAGTCGTCGCGGTGCAGCTCCGTGGTCGCGCGGCAGGCGGCCCGGGTCTCGCCCTCCATGCCCGTGCCCACACCCAGGTACTCGGCGTCCAGCGTGACCGTCCGGGTCACACCGTGCAGCGAGAGCGCCCCGGTGATCGCCCAGCGGCTGCCGCCCTTGTGCACGAAGCGGTCGCTGTAGAACTCCAGCGTCGGGAAGCGCTCGACGTCGAGGAAGTCCGCGGACCTGAGGTGGTCGTCGCGCATCTTGACGTTCGTGTCGATGGACGAGGCGTCGATGACGACGTGCATCGCGGAGTCCTCGACCCGCTCGCCCACCCGCAGCACACCGGCGAACGTGTTGAACCGGCCGTAGACCCGCGCCATCCCGATGTGCCGCGCCGTGAACCCGATCGAGGAGTGCGTCGGCTCGACCTCCCAGTCCCCCGGCGTCGGCAGCGGCGGCGGCGCGGACACCTGGAGCGTGACGTCACCGAGCGCCGCCTGCTCGCCCTCGGCCACGGTGGCTCCGCCGCGGAACGGCGCGTACCCCTCGGCCGACACCGCGAGCCGGTAGTCCCCCGCGGGCACGGTCGCCACGAAAGAGCCGAACGGGTCGACGCCCCCGCTCACCACCTTGCGCCCCATCGCGTCGTTCACCTGGAACTCGGCGCCGCGCACCGGCTCGCTCACGGCATCGATGATCCGGCCGCTGAGCACCCCCGCGCCGGGCGGCACCGCCCTCCCCCCGAGGGAACTCGACTCTACTGACCGGTTAGTACGGTTTCTCCATCGAAGGCCGAACATGCCCTACCCACCCCAGAACGCCTGGACAACAACCTGATCTGCTGCATTCGACAAGCATTCGATCATCGTGAGCCGTTTCGAGGCAACATGCGCCCACATGACAAGAACACCGCCCTGAACAGCACCGACCGTGCTACGGGAACACCCGGAGCTCCCCACCACCCCCTCCCACGACCGCGACCGCCCCCTCCCGGTCCGTCCTGAGCACGGCCGCACCGCGCGCCCGCAACGCCGCCAGCGTGCTGGGTGCCGGGTGGCCGTACGGGTTGTCGCGGCCCACCGAGATCAGCGCGACGCGGGGCGCGGCCCTGCGCAACAGCTCCGGATCCTGGTACGCCGAGCCGTGATGGGCGACCTTGAGCACATCGACCGGAGGCAGCGCGGCTCCGGCGGGCGTTCTCAACAGGGCTCGCTGCGCCGGGGGTTCGAGGTCGCCGAGGAGCAGCAGGGTCAGCCCCGCGACGCGGACGAGCAGGGTCACGCTCGCGTCGTTCGGCCCGTCCGGAGTCGGGGCCGGGTCCGGCGGGGGCCACAGCACCTGCCAGTCGAGCGGTCCTGCCCTGCGCCGCTCCCCCGCCACGGCGCGCACCACCGGGATCCCGCGCCGGGCGGCCTCCCTCCGCACGAAGGCCACCTGGTCCGGCGGTTCCTCGAACCCGCTCGTCTCGATCTGCCCGACGGCCCTTCCCCGCAACACCCCCGCGAGCCCGGCCACATGGTCCGCGTGGAAGTGCGTGAGCACCACCGCCGGGACCCGGGTGACGCCCAGCGAGCGCAGGCACCGGTCGACGAGCAGCGGGTCGGGGCCCGCGTCCACCACCACCCCGGTCCCCGCCCCCGCCGCGAGCACCAGGGCGTCGCCCTGCCCCACATCGCACATGGCCAGCCGCCAGCCGGCCGGCGGCCAGCCCGTGACGCCCCGCACGAGCGGCGCGGGCCGCGTGACCACCAGGACGAGCAGCAGCGCGCAGACCCCGCAGATCCACGGCGACGCGAGTGCTCTGCGCCCCGCGAGCACGAGAACCGCCGTGCCGAGCGCGAGCAGCGCCCCGCCGCGCCAGCCACCCGGCCAGTCCACCCCGCTGCCGGGCAGGGCGGCCCCGGTCCTGGCGAGGTCCGCGATCCACCCGGTGGGCCAACCGGCGCACCAGGCAAGGGACTTCGCCACCGGCATCGCGAGCGGCGCCGTCGCCAGCGCAGCGAACCCGAGCACGGTCGCGGGCGCGACCGCGAACTCCGCGAGCAGATTGCACGGCACCGCCACCAGACTCACCCGCGCCGCCAGCACCGCGACGACCGGGGCGCACACCACCTGCGCGGCAGCGGCGGCCCCCAGTGCCTCGGCGAGCCGCGCCGGCACCCCGCGCCCACGCAGCGCCGCGCTCCACCGCGGCGCCAGCGTCAGGAGCGCGCCCGTGGCGAGCACCGACAGCAGGAACCCGTAACTCCGCGCCAGCCACGGGTCGTACAGGACGAGCAGCAGCACCGCCGTGGCCAGGGCGGGGAGCAGGGATCTGCGGCGCCCGGTGGCCACGGCGAGCAGCGCGATCAGCCCGCACGACGCCGCCCGCAGCACGCTCGGTTCGGGCCGGCACACCACGACGAAGCCGAGCGTGAGGGCCCCGCCGAGCACCGCGGTCGTCCGCAACGGCAGACCGATCCGGGGCGCGAGCCCGCGCCGCTCGACGCGTTGCGCCATCCCCGGCGGGCCGATCAACAGGGCCAGCAGAATCGTGAAGTTGGCCCCACTGACCGCCATGAGGTGCAGCAGATCCGTCTCCGCGAAGGCGGCGTACAGCTCCGGTGTCACGCGCGCCGTGTCGCCGACGACGAGCCCGGGCAGCAGTGCGCGCGCATCCGGGTCAAGCCCGCCGGTGGCCTCGCGCAGCCCCGCACGCAACTCCCCGGCCACCCGCTGCGACCGGCTCGGCGCCCCCACGACCCGCGCCCGCTCCCCGCTCCCGACCCGCAGCACCGCCGCGACCCGGTCCCCCGCGACCATCGGCGGCGCGAGACTCCCCCGCACCCGCACCCTGGTACTCGGCAGCACCGCCAACCACGAACTGCCGTGCACCTGCGACGACTTGCCGGGCGGTCGCGGAGACGTGACCCCTCTGTCGCCGTCGCCTCCCGTCTCACCCCTGTCTCCCCTCGCACCCCTCTCACCTCCGTCTCCACTGTTGTCTCCGCCATCCCCTTTGCCTCCCCCACCCACCACGACCAGCACAGGCGCCCGCGTCCGCGCCGTGCGCCCGTCCGGGCCCGTCACCCGCACCACGTCCGCCTCCACCAGCACCGACGTCGGCGCCGCGTGGTCCCCGCGGATTCTCGGCCGGGTGAGCCGGGGATCGGAGGTCACCTCCAACTCGACGTCCACGCGGGCGAATTCGGCCCCGAGCTCGGGCACGGGCCCGCGCCGCAGGTCGGCCCCGTGCAGCCCGGCGGAGGCCGCGGCCGCGGCGATGCACAGGAGCAGCGCCGCCGCCGACGGACCACGCCAGGGCCTCGTCGCACTCCCGGCCCCACCACGCCCCGCGACCAACAGCCCCGTCCCACCGACCGCACACGCCACCGCCACGAGCCCCGCCCACCACGGCGGACCGGTCACCATCAGCGCCGCCGTGCCCCACGCCGCGAGCGCGGGCGGTACCAACCGCAGGTCCAGCGGCCCCTCTTGGCGAGGATGCGCGTCACCGAGCCGCCCGACCGTGGACACGGGCTCCCGGCCACCCCGCATGGCCGGGCGGTTCATGACCGGACGATTCACGACTGGCCGATTCACGCCCCGGCGACTCATGGCCGTACGGCGTTCTGCAGATCCTCGAAGCGGCGATCGCCGATGCCATTGACCTCCCGCAGTTCGTCGACAGAGCGGAAACCGCCGTGCTCCGTGCGGTAGTCGACGATGTGCTGCGCCAGTACGGGGCCGACGCCCGGCAAGGTGTCGAGCTGTTCCAGGGTGGCCGTGTTGAGGCCGATCGGGCCCGCCGGGGCCGACGCCCCCGCGGGTGCGCCCGACGGCGCGGCGGCTGCTGCCGGCGCCGGCGCGCCCACCACGACCTGCTCACCGTCCACGAGGAGCCGCGCCCTGTTGAGCCCCTCGGTGTCCGTACCGGGGCGCAGCCCACCGGCCGCCCGCAAGGCATCCGCGACCCGGGCCCCGGCGGGCAGCCGCTGGATCCCCGGCCGCCGCACCTTCCCGCTGACGTCCACGACGATCCCGGCGGCGCCGGTCGAGCCGCTCGCGCCGGTCGCAGCGGCCCCCGAAGCGGCCGACGAAGACCCGGCGCCGGGAGGCGCCACCGCTCGCGGCGCAGCCGCCCGCACTGTCTCGGGCGCCCGCACCGGCTGCGTACGCCCCGCCCAGAAGTGCTGCACGGCGAAGAGCCCCACCACGCCGACGAGTACGGCCAGCGCCACGGCGCCGCGCCGCTCGATGCCACACCTGGACTGCACCCACAGCGGCAGGCGGTCCCGCACGGCGAGCGCGGCACGCTCCCGCCAGGAGGGCGCCGGCGCCGAAGGAGGCTCGACCGACGACTCGGGCTCACGCGCCCACGACGGGCCAGCGACAGCCTCCGGCACCCGCACCGGCCGCGCCGACGGCGCCCCCGGCCCCGGTGGCGCGAACAGCGCCTCCGCCCGCAACCGGGTCCGCTCCGCCTCGACCCGCCTGCGCCGCGCGCGCCGCCGCACCAGATGCCGCTGCCTCGCGCGACTGTCCGACGCGGGTCCGCGCCCCGGCCCGCTGGAGGTGTGTGTCGTCCGTGTCCGTGATCGAAGTGCCATGTCACGAGACGTTAGGCACCGCGCCACCAACAAGTGGATCTTGCCCAATTCCCGGGGATTACCCAGCAGTTGTGGACAACTCCGTCACCCACACGGCCGACGGAGCAGACAACCAGGCAAACAGGCGCCACCGCCCTACGTCCGAGGCGAGACCACAGCCCCCAACAACCCCGGCCCGGTGTGCGCCCCGATCACCGCGCCCACCTCGCTGACATGCAGCTCGGCCAGGCCCGGCACGTGCTCGCGCAGCCACTCCGCGAGCGCCTCCGCCCGCTCCGGCGCGGCCAGATGGTGCACGGCCACGTCCACCTGCGCGCTGCCCGCCCGCTCGGCCACGATCTCCTGGAGCCGCGCGATCGCCTTCGACGACGTGCGGACCTTTTCCAGGAGTTCGATGCGGCCGCCGTCGAGCTGGAGCAGCGGCTTGACCGCGAGCGCGGACCCGAACAGCGCCTGCGCGGCGCCGATCCGGCCGCCCCTGCGCAGATAGTCCAGCGTGTCGACGTAGAAGTACGCGGAGGTGCCCGAGGCCCGCTTCTCCGCCGCGTTCACCGCCTCGTCGACGGTGCCTCCCGCGTCGGCCGTCTCCGCCGCTGCGAGCGCGCAGAAGCCGAGGGCCATGGCCACCATTCCGGTGTCCACGACGCGTACCGGGACCGGGGCCTCGCGCGCGGCCAGCACCGCGGCGTCGTACGTCCCGGAGATCTCGGCGGACAGGTGCAGCGAGACGATGGCGGTGGCGCCGGACTCGGCCACCTTGCGGTAGGTCTCGGCGAACTGCTCCGGGCCGGGTCTCGATGTCGTCACCGACCGGCGCTTCTGCAGCGCCTCCGCGACCGAGCGGGCGGAGATCTCCGTACCCTCCTCAAGCGCCCGGTCACCCAGGACCACGGTCAACGGCACCGCCGTGATGCCGTGGCGCTCCATCGTCCGCTGCGGCAGGTAGGCCGTTGAATCGGTGACGATCGCGACATGGCGGGACATGCACCGGAGGTTACCTGCCGAGGTCCCCCGGCGGGAGCCCGGCCCCTGCCTCCCGGCCATCGGACGACGCGCGCCGGCGGGCGATCAAGTCGTGCTCTCCGGACGGGGTTTCTTCTCCCACGGATACGCGGGGCGTACACCTGGCGGAGTGATCGCGGCCCGGTTCCGCTCCCGGTCCCGCTCCTGCCCGCGGTCCGTCCGCGGCGCCTGCCACGCGGGCTCCGGCTCGGGTCCTGCCGCGGATCCCGCTCCGGATCCCGGCTCGGTCGTCCAGTGCCGCAGCGCGCCGGCCTCCAGGTCGATCTGCGAACTCAGTGCGTCGAGGTCGTCGCTCGCGAACCGGCCGGCCCGGTCGCGGGCCGCGTGCCGCAGCGCGTCGGCGGACCGCGTGATCCGCTCCGTACGCGTCCTGAGCTCCGGCAGCACCCGCGCCACCTGTGCCTTGTCGGGCTCGCTCTCCAGGCGCTTCAGCTCGGCGTCCACCTCGTGCCCGTGTGCACTCAGGCGCTCGAAGAGACCGAGGGACTCCTTGAGCGAGGCGTCCTCTGCCACGCGCGCGTGCAGCGCGTCCTGCGTGGCCCGCATGGAGGTGCGCAGATGCAGCCGCAGCTGCGCCAACTCGGCCGCCGTGCCGGGCTGCACATAGCTCTTGGCTCGCAGCGTGGTGTCCTCCACCGCCCGCCGCGCCTGCTCGACCTTGCGGTCCACCCCGCGCTTGGCCGCGCCGACCGCCTTCACCGTCACGTACCCGCCGAACGCCAAGAACGCGACGAAGATCAGCGCAATGATCAATAGCACGGCTTCCATAGCGCGCTCTCCTCAAGGTCGCCCCGCCCAACCGGTCTCTCCACCGTAAACGGAGCGGGCAGGCCGAGGGTTCCAGCGGAACCCCCAACCTGCCCGTAGGGAACAACCCTGAGCCCGCGGCCAGAAGCTACGCAGGCACGATGTTCACCAGCTTCGGCGCCCGCACGATGACCTTGCGGATGCCGGCACCGTCCAGCGCGGCGACGACCCTCTCGTCGGCCAGGGCGATCTTCTCCAGCTCCTCGTCGGAGATCGCCGGGGAGACCTCCAGGCGGGCCTTGACCTTGCCCTTGATCTGGACGACGCAGGTCACGGCCTCGTCGACCACGTACTGGGGGTCGGCGACCGGGAAGTCCTGGTGGACGACGGAGTCGCTGTGGCCCAGCTTGCGCCACAGCTCCTCGGCGACGTGCGGGGCCAGCGACGCGACCAGCAGCACCAGGCGCTCGGCGACGGAGCGCGGCAGCGAGCCTCCCGCGTACGACTTGACCAGGTGGTTGTTCAGCTCGGTGACCTTGGCGATCGCCGTGTTGAACCGCATGCCCTCCAGGTCGCCGCGCACGCCGTCGATCGCCTTGTGCAGGGCGCGCAGCGTGGCCACGTCGATGTCCGCCTCGGGCACGTCGACGACGGTGACCTCGCCGGTCGTCTCGTCGACGATGTTGCGCCACAGGCGCTGCAGCAGCCGGAACTGGCCGACCACCGCGCGCGTGTCCCACGGCCGGGAGACGTCCAGCGGGCCCATCGCCATCTCGTACAGGCGCAGCGTGTCCGCGCCGTACTCGGCGCAGATCTCGTCCGGCGTGACGGCGTTCTTCAGGGACTTGCCCATCTTGCCCAGCAGGCGGGTGACCTTCTCGCCCTGGTAGTAGTACGCGCCGTCGCGCTCCTCCACCTCGGCGGCCGGTACGGCGATCCCGCGCGCGTCCCGGTAGACGTACGCCTGGATCATGCCCTGGTTGTACAGCTTGTGGAACGGCTCGGCCGACGAGATGTGGCCCAGGTCGAACAGCACCTTCGACCAGAAGCGCGCGTACAGCAGGTGCAGCACGGCGTGCTCGGCGCCGCCCACATACAGGTCGACACCGCCGGTGGGCATGCCCTCGCGGGGGCCCATCCAGTACTGCTCGATCTCCGGGTCGACCAGCTTCTCGCTGTTGTTCGGGTCCAGGTAGCGCAGCTCGTACCAGCACGAACCCGCCCAGTTGGGCATGGTGTTGGTCTCGCGGCGGAACTTGCGCGGGCCCTTGCCGTCACCCAGGTCCAGCGTGACGTTGACCCAGTCCTCGTTGCGCGACAGCGGCGTCTCGGGCTGCGTGTCGGCGTCGTCCGGGTCGAAGGTGCGGGGGCTGTAGTCCTCGACCTCGGGCAGCTCCAGCGGCAGCATCGACTCGGGCAGCGCGTGGGCGATGCCGTCCTCGTCGTAGGCGATCGGGAAGGGCTCGCCCCAGTAGCGCTGACGGCTGAACAGCCAGTCGCGCAGCCGGAAGTTGACCGTGCCCGCGCCGATGCCCTTGCGCTCCAGCCACTCGGTCATGCGGGCCTTGGCGTCGGCGACGCCCAGGCCGTCCAGGGAGATGTCCTCGCCGCTGGAGTTGACCAGCTTCGCGTCGCCGGAGACGAACGCGTCGTCCCACGTCGAGGGGTCGGTGCCGCGATCGTCGCTCGGCTCGACCACACAGCGCATGGGCAGCTCGAAGGCGCGCGCGAAGGCGAAGTCACGGCTGTCGTGCGCCGGCACGGCCATGATCGCGCCGGTGCCGTAGCCCATCAGTACGTAGTCGGCGATGAAGACCGGAACCTGCTCGCCGCTGACCGGGTTGGTCGCGAACGCGCCCGTGAAGACGCCGGTCTTGTCCTTGGCCTCGGCCTGGCGCTCGACGTCGGACTTGGCGGCGGCCTGCTTGCGGTAGGCGGCGACGGCCTCTGCGGGGGTCGCGTGACCGCCCGTCCACACGTCGTGGGCGCCCTCCGGCCAGGCGGCGGGGGTGATCTTCTCGACCAGGTCGTGCTCGGGGGCCAGCACCATGTAGGTGGCGCCGAACAGGGTGTCCTGGCGGGTCGAGAAGACGGTGATCTTCTCCTCGCCGGAGCCGTCGGCATCCGGAACCGCGAAGTCGATCCGCGCGCCCTCGGAGCGGCCGATCCAGTTGCGCTGCTGCAGCTTGATCGCCTCGGGCCAGTCCAGGCCGTCCAGGTCGTCGATCAGGCGGTCCGCGTAGGCCGTGATGCGCATGTTCCACTGGCGCAGCTTCGACTTGAAGACGGGGAAATTGCCGCGCTCGGAGCGGCCGTCGGCGGTGACCTCCTCGTTGGCCAGGACGGTGCCCAGGCCCGGCGCCCAGTTCACGGGCGCGTCGGAGGCGTACGCCAGGCGGTACTCGCCCAGGATGTCGGCGCGCTCCGCCTCGTTCAGCTCGCTCCAGGAGCCGCCGCCGGGAACGGCGCGCTCACCGGTCTCGAACTGCTTGACCAGGTCGGCGATCGGACGGGCCTTCTGCAGGTCGTCGTCGTACCAGGAGTTGAAGATCTGCAGGAAGATCCACTGCGTCCACTTGTAGTACTCCGGGTCGATCGTGGCGAACGACCGACGCTTGTCGTGGCCCAGGCCCAGCCGGCGCAGCTGCACCTTCATGTTGACCATGTTGGCCTCGGTCGACGTGCGCGGGTGGGTGCCCGTCTGCACGGCGTACTGCTCGGCCGGCAGGCCGAACGCGTCGAAGCCCAGGGTGTGCAGCACGTTGTGGCCCGTCATGCGCTGGAAGCGCGCGAAGACGTCCGTGGCGATGTACCCCAGCGGGTGGCCGACGTGCAGGCCCGCACCGGAGGGGTACGGGAACATGTCCATGATGAACTTCTTGGGGCGCGACGCGACCTGCGGGTCGCCCGCCAGGTCACCGCTCGGGTTCGGCGCCTCGTACGTGCCCTCGGCGTCCCAGAAGTCCTGCCAGCGTGCCTCGATGTCGGCGGCCATGGCCGCCGTGTAGCGGTGCGGCGCGACCGCCGCCTCGGAAGCGGCGGCGGAATTCGTCTCGCTCATGATCCTCAAAGCTCCATCGATTGTCTCTGCCAGCGGCCAGTGCTCAGAAATGAAAAAGCCCCTCGCACAGGAGGGGACGCCGCGCCGATTCCGACCTCACGCCCTGGGGGCGGGTCGGGACTGATCAGCGCGGCTCGCTAAGCAGAAGGCGTACGGCACGCATGGCGTCAGGGTACCGCAGCCCTCGCCCGGCCCGCGACGGGCTTCCTCGCGCCCCACCGCACCCCAGGGATTACTCGGCGTACCGCCCACTATCGGGACAACGCAAAGACCAAACATCTCGTAGATAACAGCGAGATAACTCAAACCTCGTACTGCCCGGTATGCCTCGATCTAGAGTGCGGGCCGTGGGACCACCGTGCCGAACCGTTCGGAGTCACCCCCATGAACCCTCGAACCCCCCGCTCCCTGAACTCCCTTCGCGCACCGAGGAGTTCACGTACTCCCGGCGCCGGCCGTCGCAGGAGAACAGGGCTGCTCATCGCGGGAGTCGTCCTCCTGTTACCCGTACTCGTGTCCACGGGAAGCGACGCCTTGCGGGCGACGCTCGACTTCGGCGCGGGCGTGCTCTGCCTGGTCTCGCTGACCTCGTCCGTCGTCTGGGGCCTGGTCGCCTCCGACCGGGTCTTCCTCACCTCGCGGCAGCGGCTGCTCGCGCAGGCCGTGCACCGGATCACCGCGGTCTCCTCGCTGGTCTTCCTGCTGCTGCACATCAGCGTGAAGCTCGCGCTCTCGCACGTGACGCTGCTCGGCGCGCTGATCCCGTTCTCCGGGGGCTTCGACGGCAGCGCGGGCCTGATCGGCCTGGGTGTGACCGCCGGACTCCTCATGATCGCCACGGGCGTCACGGGCGCGCTGCGCAGCTCCATGGCCTCCCCCGCCCGGCTCGCCACCCGCTGGCGCGCGACCCACATGCTCGCCTACCCGGCCTGGTGCTTCGCCCTCATGCACGGCCTGTACGCGGGCCGTCCCGCGAAGGCGTACGTGACCGTCCTGTACTGCCTGGCCCTGGTCGCGGTCGCCGGCGCGATCGCCCTCCGGGCGTCGCCGCAGGCCGTACGGCGCAAGGTGGCGGTGCGCATCCTCGAATTCCTGGACGCCGGACCGCGCGCGGGCGGCACCAGGCGGGCCGGTTCGCCCCTCCCGGGGCCCCGCAGTGAGCCCGCACCGGCCGCCCCGCAGCCCGCCCCGCAGCCCACCTTCGAACCCGCTCCCCCGACGCAGGCAGACATCGGCTTCGCGGCCGCCTACCGCGCGGTGTCCGCCCTCCCCCGCGAGGAGCTGCCCACGCAGTCGGTCCCGTACGTGCAGCAGTACGCGGAACCCATGGCCCCCATGCAGGCCGCCCCCGAGCGCTGGCCCGCCCCCTCCCCGCCGCCCCCGGCCCCAGCCCCGCCCTCCCAGTACGACCCGACGTACGACACCCCCTACGGAGGCGTGCCCGGCTACCCCGCCTCCTACGGGGACGGCGTGAACACCGGCGCCTACGAAGACGTCTATAAGGACGCACCCGACTACACGGAAGCGCCCGATCCCACCGAACCGCTCCCCGGCCCCTACCAAGCACCCGCTTCCGGCGAGCCCTGGACCATGCCCTACGGAGGCACGCAGTGAACACCGCACTGCCCGACGTCCCGGAAGTCCGGGTCGTCGGACTTCCCCAGCTCACTTCGGGGTTCGACCTCGTGGAGCGGCTCGACCTCGACATGCACCTGAAGGTGCACGGACCGCTGCAACCCATGGCCGGCGAACCGCTCGCGCAGCTGGCCCAGGCGATATCCCTGCGCGGCCGCGGCGGCGCGGGCTTCCCCTTCGCCAAGAAGCTCCGCGCGGTCGCCGAGTCCGCGATCCGGCGCGGAGTGCGCCCGGTGGTCGTCGTCAACGGCAGCGAGGACGAGCCCGCCTGCCGCAAGGACACCGTGCTGATCAACCGGGCCCCGCACCTGATCCTGGACGGCGCCCTGCTCGTCGCGGAGGCGATCGGCGCGCGCACGCTCGTCATCGGCGTGACCCGCGACAGCACCGAGGCGTCGATGCAGGCTGCCCTCGCCGAGCGCGGCCTGACGAACCGTCGGGGCGCACCACTACGCGCGCGGGTGCAGCGCAATCCGGTGCGCATGGTCACCGGGGAGTCCTCGGCCCTGATCCGCTCGGCGGACGGCGGCCCGCCCATGCCGCCGGGCCGCAAGGTCCGCGCCTCCGACTCCGGCGTCGGCGGCGCCCCCACACTCCTGTCGAACGCGGAGACCTTCGCCCAGCTGGCCATCGCGACCCGGACGGGCGCCGAGCGCTACTGCCGCACGGGCCTGCACGACGAGCCCGGCACGGTCCTGTTGACGCTCTCCGGGGCGGTCGCCCGCCCGATGGTCCTGGAGGTGCCGTCCGGCGTCCCGCTGCGCTACGTACTCCAGCTCGCGGGCGCTCCCCCGCTCCCCCAGGGCGTCCTCACGGGCGGCTATCACGGCAAGTGGCTGGACGGGGTCGGCGCGCAGGACGCCATCGTCTCCCGCGCTTCCCTGGAGGCCTCGGGCGGCGCCCTGGGCGCCGGGGCGATCCTGCCGATCGGGCCCGACACCTGCCCGCTCGGCGAGGCCCTGAAGGTGGCGCAGTGGCTGGCCTCGGAGAGCGCGGGCCAGTGCGGGCCCTGCTACCTGGGGCTGCCCGCCGCGGCGCGCGGCCTGGAGGACGTGCTGAACGGGGGCGGCCCGACCGCCCTGGAGGCGCTGCGCGAGGTCACGCACGCGGTGAAGCGGCGCGGGGCGTGCAAGCACCCGGACGGTTCGGCGGCGTTCATCGAGTCGACGATCTCGGCGTTCACGGACGACCTCGCCGCGCACGTCCTGGGCGCCGGCTGCGGCCGCCCGGTGCTCGGCGTGCTGCCGCTGCACGCGGAGGCACCGGCGAGCACGACGCCCAGCGGCAAGCGGCTCGCCGTCGACTGGACGCTGTGCCGGGGCCACGGTCTGTGCGCGGACATCGTGCCGGAGCTGCTGCAGCTGGGACCCGACGGCTTCCCGACGGTCGCGGAGGCGGCGGTCCCCGCCTACTCGGAGGCGAACGCGGTACGGGCCGTGCGCCGCTGCCCCGCGCTGGCGCTGCGGATCGAGGAGGACGCCTCCGCGGCCCCGCAGGACCGGAGGCCGGCACGCCCCGCACTCCCGCCCGGCCGCAGCCGCGCCCGGAGGTAGCCCGTCGACACAAACACTCACGCACAAACGAAAGGCGGGCCATCCGAATCGGATGGCCCGCCTTCACGTTCCTGTGGAGCTAAGGAGAATCGAACTCCTGACCTCCTGCATGCCATGCAGGCGCTCTACCAACTGAGCTATAGCCCCGTGCTTTGGTCCTCCGGGGCTTCCCTGTCGGTCTCCCCGGCGGCGTCGCCAACATTACACGGTCACCGGGGTGCATCACCAAATCGTTTCCCTTCCGCCCCCTTCTGTACGGAAAAGTCGCCGTTGACGGCTACTAGTGTTCCCTCATGTGACTGTGCTCGCCCTGCCCCGCACCCGCCACGCACCGGCTGCGCTCGGAGCCTGCCTGCTCTCGTTCGCGGCCTTCGTGATCGCCCAGCGCGCGGCCGACGTCTCGATGATCGATCTGATGGTCTACCGGGCGGAGGGCTGGACGGTCCGCACAGGTGGCGACCTGTACGCGATGCGCGCGACCTACGCCGACCTGCCGACCACCTACCCGCCGTTCGCCGCGCTGCTGTTCCTGCCGCTGACGTTCCTGGACGTGGTGACCATGAAGGTCGCCGCGACCGCCCTGAACCTCGCCCTCCTCTTCGCTCTTGTGCACCTCTCCCTGCGTCTCGTGCGACGCCACGCGCGCGTGGAGCACGCCTTGTGGGTGGCGGCCGTCGCCGTGTGGTGCGAGCCGGTGTGGACGACGCTGCGCTACGGGCAGGTCAATCTGCTGCTCGCCGTGCTCGTCCTGTGGGACCTCACGCGCCGGCCCGGGCACCGCTGGACGGGCGTGGGGATCGGCATCGCGGCGGCGATCAAGCTGACGCCCGCGCTGTTCGCCGTCTTCCTGCTGTGCACGGGGCTCGCGCAGTTGGCGCGGGGCGGGGCCTGGCGGCCATGGGTGCGCGGGGCCTGCGTGGCGGTCGGCTCGTTCGTCTGCGTGACCGTGCTGACGGCCGTCGTCCTGCCGCACGACTCCCGGCACTTCTGGACGCGGATGGTCTTCGAGTCGGACCGCCCCGGCCACGCCGAGGAGACCGGCAACCAGTCGCTGCGCGGCGTACTGGCCCGACTGCTGCACACCGGGGATCCCGGCGCCTGGTGGGCCCTTGCCGCCGCCGTGACGGCCGTCGTCGGGCTCACGGTCGCGGTCGCGGCGGCGCTGCGCGGGCGCCGCGCCCAGGCGGTGGTGGCGTGCGCGACGACGGCGCTCCTGGTCAGCCCGGTCTCGTGGTCCCACCACTGGGTCTGGTGCGTGCCGTTGGCGCTGCTCGTGTGGGAGTCGGGCCGCCAAAAGGCCGCGCTCGCCCTGGCCTTGACGTTCTGCACCTACGCCCTGTGGTGGGTGCCGCACACCGACGGGCGGCCCGAACTCCACCAGAACGTAGGGGAGTCGATGCTTTCGGCGCTCTACGTAGGAGTGGCCTGCGCCTTCCTGGCGTACTCCGCGGTCAGGCTCTGGCGAACGAATAGAAGCGCTTGAGCGTGCAGTGCTCGTCCAGGAGCCGGCCGTAGATCGGCTCGCCCTCCAGCTCGCGGTACGTCTCGATCGGGTCGCCTTTTATGATCAGCGCCCGCGCGCATTCCTCGCACCAGTACTGGTAGTCGGGGTTCAGCGGCTCCATGTCCCGCACGATGGGCGTGCCGCTGCCGCACCAGTCGCACTTCCTCCTGTGTGCACCCATGTGTTCCGCTCAGCTCCAGCTGTGGCCGCAGGCCGTGCACACGTACGAGATCCCGCCGTTGTCGCCGAGCATCTGCGCGACGTGGGAGGAGCCGCAGGACGGACAGTTGAGGGACGGGACGTCTTCGGAACCGGCCGGGGGCTCGGCGGATATCGCTGCCATGCCGAGGAAGCGAACGGCTTCCTCGTTGATGCTCAAGGGCATCGCGCACTCCCTCCCCAGCGGGCCGCCTTCGTCGGTCGGACACAGCCCCGTTCCGGCCGTCCGATTCTGCCACGGCGGAAGCGACCCGGTCAGCGACGCCCGCGTACCAGTCCGGACACGACGTCCGCAGAGGTATACGCCCCGGGCGCCCCGGGCAGTTCAACCCGGCCGAAAATCGGCAACGAAAAATCCCGCCCCTTACGGGACGGGATCTTTGATTCCTGTGGAGCTAAGGAGAATCGAACTCCTGACCTCCTGCATGCCATGCAGGCGCTCTACCAACTGAGCTATAGCCCCTCGCGTTCTTCCCCCTCCGGGCTTTCCCCCGGCGGGCCGAACAAGAAGAACTTTAGCCTGCGACCTGCCGGAAAGTGAAATCCGGCCCCGGGCGCCCAGGGCCTGGCCCAAAGGACAGGCCCTAGTCGTCGTCGCCGAGGACCGGTTCCGGCAGCGTGCCCGCGTTGTGCTCCAGCAGACGCCAGCCGCGGGCGCCCTCGCCGAGGACGGACCAGCAGCAGTTCGACAGGCCGCCGAGCCCCTCCCAGTGGTGGGACTCCAGGCCGAGCAGCCGGCCGATGGTGGTGCGGATGGTGCCGCCGTGGCTGACCACGACGAGCAGGCCGTTGTCCGGCAGCTTGTCCGCGTGCCGCAGCACTACGGGGGCGGCCCGGTCGGCGACCTCGGTCTCCAGCTCACCGCCGCCGCGACGCACGGGCTCGCCGCGCTTCCACGCGGCGTACTGCTCGCCGAAGCGGCCGATGATCTCCTCGTGCGTGAGGCCCTGCCACTCACCCGCGTACGTCTCGCGCAGACCCTCGTCGTACGCGGCTTCGAGGCCGGTGAGCGCGGTGAGTTCGGCGGCCGTGGCCGCGGCCCGCCTGAGGTCGGAGGCGACGATCGCGTCCGGCCTCAGGGAGGCGAGCAGCCGGGCCGCGCGGCGGGCCTGGCCGACGCCGTCCTCGGTCAGCTCGATGTCCGTGGTGCCCTGGAAGCGGCGCTCCAGGTTCCAGGAGGTCTGGCCGTGCCGCCACAGGACGACGCGCCGCCCCCGAGGTGAGGCGCTGGTCACAGCACCTCACCACCGAGCTCACGCATCTCCTCGGCCGCGGCCTCGCGCTCCTTGGCGTGCTCCTCGCCCTTGCCGCGGGTGGCCTTGGCCTCCTCGGGCAGGTCGATCTCGGGGCAGTCCTTCCACAGCCGCTCGAGGGCGTAGAAGACGCGCTCCTCGCTGTGCTGGACGTGGACGACGATGTCGACGTAGTCGAGCAGGATCCAGCGGGCGTCACGGTCGCCCTCGCGGCGCACCGGCTTGGCGCCGAGCTCCTTGTTCAGCTTCTCCTCGATCTCGTCGACGATCGACTTGACCTGGCGGTCGTTGGGCGCCGACGCGAGCAGGAAGGCATCCGTGATGGACAGCACATCGCTGACGTCGTAGGCGATGATGTCGTGCGCGAGCTTGTCCGCTGCCGCCTGCGCGGCGACGTTGATGAGCTCGATGGAACGGTCAGTGGCGGTCACTACAAGGCTTTCCGTAGGCGGTCCGAATCCCCTGAAAGATCCCTCAGGGGGGTACCCCAAGGGTCTCACGGTCCGCCGACACGCCTCACGGCCTTACCGGCGGCCCCACGCGCGCGGGGCGCGGGACCACCGGTGGACGGTCACTGACCGGTGTAGTTCTGGCCCAGCACCACGGAGACGTCCGCGTTCCTCGCCGCCTTGCCCTTGGTCACGGCCGACGTCGGCAGGCCCAGGGTCTTGGCGACCTCCACGGCGTCCTTCTTGTGCGAGGCGTCCGCGTACGTGACCCGAGAGGTCGCGACCGCCGTGCCGTTTCCACCGGACACGAACGTGTAGCCGCCGTTGACCAGGGCGACGCGGGCCTTCTCGGTGCGGGCCTTGTCACCGGTGGCGTTCTCGATGCCGACGCGCAGCGAGTCACCGGTGGACGGGGACTTCACGGTGCCGCCCAGCACGTTCTCGACCACCGAGTCCGCGGTGGACCGGGAGATGGCGCCGCCGCGCTGCACCGGCAGCACCTCGCTCTTGTAGTCGCCCTCCTTGGCCCGGTCGGCGAGCTTGGCGAGGAAGGCGCCGAGGTCCTTCTCGGTCAGCGACGGGTCGAGGATCTGGGCGAGCGTCTGCACGGTCGTCGTCGCGGCCTGCGGGTCGGACGACAGCTTGCGCAGCACGCCCTGCATGACCTGACCGAACCGCTCCAGCTGCGCCGTCTGCGGCTCGCCCTTGGCCCGGTACGTCGCGTACGCCACGGCCGCCGGGCCGCTGAGGGTCTGGTCCGCGCCCTTGTGGACGAGCACGGTGCCCTTCTTGGCGGGGTCGGGCACGGTCGTGTTCGTGGTGACGTCGATGTTGCCGACGAGCTCGACGAGGTTGTTGAGGTACGGGGTGTCGAGCCGCCAGGTGCCCTGGATGTCGGTGCCGAGCAGGGTGTCGAGGCCGTCGCTGGTTCCGGAGGAGCCGTCCTCCTCGACGGACTTGGCGAGCGTGGTGCTCGTGCCGTCCTCGTCGGACAGGGCGAGCGAGTTCGGCAGCAGGACGGACGTGGCCCGCTTCGTGGTGGTGTTGTTCACGAGCAGCGCCGTGGACGTCTCCCCACCCTTGGTGTTGTGCAGGTGGACGACGATGACGTCACGGTTCTGCGGACCGGCCGCGGCGGCCGCACCGGCCTTCGCCGCGTCCTTCGAGAGGAACGGCAGCTTGCCCTGGTACCAGAGGTAGCCGGCGCCGCCGACCAGGCACAGGGCGAGGACGACGACGAGGGCGATGCCCCGGCTGCGGCTGCGGCGCCGCGCCTCCTCGCGCCGCTCGGTGCGCGATTCGGTGAACTTCAGCCAGTCGATGACGTCTTCGGAGTCCTCGTCCGGCTCCTCGACGAACTCGAACTGCTCGGTGCGGTAGTCACGATCGGGCTGCTGGGCCTGCTGCGACGCGGGCGCCGGGGCCTGCTGCGGGATGTACGCGGTGGCCTGCTGAGCTTGCTGGGTCTGCTGCGACTGTTGGTACTGCTGGGGTTGCTGAGGCTGCTGGTACTGCTGCGGTGCCCCGCCGTAGGTGTCGTACGACGGGGACTGCTGGGGCTGTTGGGGCTGCTGCCCGGCCGGCTGCTGCTGCCCGCCCGCGTACGGGTCGTAGCCGTACCCGTACGCTGAGTTCTGCTCGTACGACGGCGCCTGCTGGACCGGCCGGTAGACCGGCCGGCCGGACTCGTCATATCCGACCAGCTCGTAACTCTGCTGGTCGTAACCGTCGTATCGGTCGTTCACCGATGCCCCTCTCGGCGGTGCAGGGTTCAGTCGCCCCGGTACAGCTGGCGCTTGTCGATATAGCGCACCACACCGTCCGGCACCATGTACCAGATGGGGTCCCCCTTGGCGACCCTGTCACGGCAGTCCGTGGACGAGATGGCGAGGGCGGGAACCTCGACGAACGAGACGCCGCCCTCCGGCAGACCCGGGTCGGCGAGTGTGTGGCCCGGCCGCGTGACTCCGATGAAGTGTGCCAGGGAGAACAGCTCGTCGGTGTAACGCCAGGTGAGGATCTGGCCGAGAGCGTCGGCACCCGTGATGAAGAAGAGGTCGGCGTCGGGGTTGAGCTGACGCAGATCGCGCAGCGTGTCCGTCGTGTACGTCGGACCGCCGCGGTCGATGTCGATGCGGCTCACCGAGAACTGCGGGTTCTCGGCGGTCGCGATGACCGTCATCAGATAGCGGTCCTCGGCCGGAGAGACCTTCTTGGCGCTCTTCTGCCAGGGCTGCCCGGTGGGTACGAACACCACCTCGTCGAGGTCGAACTGCGCGGCGACCTCACTGGCCGCCACCAGGTGTCCGTGGTGGATCGGGTCGAACGTCCCGCCCATGACGCCGAGGCGTCGCTTGGCCGGTGAGGCCCACTCGCGATCCGGGCCGCCGGCCGGGCTGTTGACCGGGCCGGTAGGCATGTCCTGCGCTCCCATGCGTGCAGAGCCTACTGGCCCGTTCCCAGTGGTCCGGCCCCGAGGGTCAGCGGTCGCGGTTGAAGCGGGTGGTGATCCACAGCAGCAGGATCAGGATGATGAAGGCCGCACCGCCCGTCACGAGGGGGCTGAGGCTTTCGTGGTTGCCGCCGTTCTCGCCCTCGGCAGCGAGAGTGGCGAGCTGGGCAGCGGTGCTGTGGAGGCTCATCTTCAGCAGGACCTATCCGGTGTGGGATCGGGATAAAGACTTCTGACCCATCGTAAGCGGTGGGGTCAGTCGTCGCTCTTGTAGCCCCGCAACAAGAACCAGGCGAGGAGGGCAGCGCCCAGCACGCCCACAATCAGCACGGTGCGCAACAGGTTCCCCGCCCCCTGCTCGGACGCCGCACTGATGACGTGATCGATGTGCTCCATGACGGTTCGCTCCTTCGGTGTGCTGCCCCGTCACGGTATATCCGCCTAGTGTGGACTCCACCTTGGGGGCACACCGGATACGGCGGGACACGTCGCACACACGGAACATGGGGGAAGTCGGATGCCCGACGAACCGAACGAGCAGCACGAGAACGTACCCAGCAGGCAGCGCCGGCGCTTCCCGGGGATCTCCTCGCGGGCGTACGAGCACCCCGCGGACCGCTCGGCGCTCGTCGCGCTGCGCAAGCTCAGCGGGTTCGACACGGTCTTCAAGGCGCTGAGCGGACTGCTGCCCGAGCGGAGCCTGCGCCTGCTGTTCCTGTCGGACTCGGTGCGGGTCTCCGACGAGCAGTTCGCGCACCTCAACACGATGCTGCGGGACGCCTGTTACATCCTGGACCTGGAGAAGGTCCCGCCGATGTACGTCAATCAGGACCCGCAGCCGAACGCGATGTGCATCGGCCTCGACGAGCCGATCATCGTCGTCACCACGGGACTTGTGGAGCTCCTCGACGAGGAGGAGATGCGGGCCGTCGTCGGCCACGAGGTGGGCCACGCGCTGTCGGGCCACTCGGTGTACCGGACGATCCTGCTGTTCCTGACCAGCCTCGCGCTGCGCGTCGCGTGGATCCCGCTCGGCAACCTCGCGATCATGGCGATCGTGACGGCGCTGCGCGAGTGGTTCCGCAAGTCCGAACTCTCCGCGGACCGCGCCGGGTTGCTGGTCGGCCAGGACCTTCAGTCGTCCATGCGCGGCCTGATGAAGATCGCGGGCGGCAACCACCTGCACCAGATGAACGTGGACGCGTTCCTCAAGCAGGCCGAGGAGTACGAGGCCGGGGGCGATCTGCGCGACTCCGTGCTGAAGATCCTCAACGTGATGCCGCGCTCGCACCCGTTCACCACGGTGCGCGCCGCCGAGCTGAAGAAGTGGTCGGAGAGCCGCGACTACCAGCGTCTGATGGACGGTCACTACCCGCGCCGCAGCGAGGACAAGGACACCTCGGTGACGGACTCGTGGCGCGAGTCGGCCTCGCACTACACGGATTCCGTGAAGACCTCGAAGGACCCGCTGATGAAGCTGGTCAGCGACATCGCGGGCGGCGCGGGCGACCTGGGCGGCCGGGTGCGGCGCGGTTTCGGCGGCTTCGGCGGCACGGGCGGCGGGGGCGCCAGCGGGAACCACGGCACCGACGACGACAGCAACGGCACGGGCAACGGCGAGCGCTGATCCCCGCCCCGGACCGGCTGATCCTCCGAACCGCCCGGACTACACGTGCGGCTGGGCGTCCGGCGCGAGCGCGCCGCACAGCGCGGTCGCACTGTCCGTCGCGTACGGGTCGGTACCGGCCGGTCCGCCCTTCTTCGCGCTCTGGCCCGCGAGCAGCGGATGCAGATACCCGGCGGAGTCGGACGAGCAGGCGAGCGGGCCCGCCTGGACGTACGAGACCAGCAGCTCGGTCTGGTGGTTGCGCAGGTCCTGGCGGTCGAAGCGGAAGTGCATGGAGCGGCGGACGGTGAACAGGGAGGCCTTGGCCTTCTCGCCGTCGGCCGCCTTCGCCGTGGGCCGCAGCGCGTAGACGAACGTGTGGTCCGAGGTCACTTCGAGGGTGTTCGCGTCGGTCTCGGCCACGTGCAGCGCGCCGCGGACCCGGATGCGCGAATCGGCGAGGGCGGCCTGCGACGGGTCGAAGCGGACGAGCCAGCCGGTGGCCGCGTGCCGCCCGTCGGTGACCGGCCTGTTGACGCTCTGGTCGAACTGCGGGAGCTGCTGCGGGTCGATCAGCATCCGCACCGGACGCACGGCGCCGCGCGTGAGCACGTCGGGGTCGAGCGAGGAGTCGACGAGGTAGTCCTTGGCCGTGGTCAGCGCGGTGACGACCTGGCTGTCGGAGAAGTGCGCGGTGGCCTTGGGGTCGTCGGGCAGGTCGATGGCGCGGGCGGCGCGCTTGAACCGGGCGGCGGGGCTGTGCTCGTACAGCTCGTGCACGGACTCGGAGCCGGGGACGCGGCCCGTCGGGGCGAGGGGGATGACGGTCATGCGCAGCGGTTCGGTGTTCCGGGCGACCGGGGCGGTCCGGTAGGGGCTGCGTACGCCCATGTAGACGGCCGTGCCGAAGGCGACCACGATCAGGACGACGAGTATGACGGCCTGCCGGGTGAGGCCCCGGCGCAGCACGGGCAGACGGCGCACGGCCGGCGAGTGGTCGCCGATGCGCTCCTGCGCGGAGAACTCCTGGAGCCGGGCAGCCTTGACGAACGATTCGTCGAACACGACGGATCGGTACTCTTCCTCGCTGCCGCCACCACCGGGACCGCTGTCCGGTGTCCCCTCCGGTGGGTCTCCTGGCCCGCTCATACCTTCAGGGTAGGTCTCCCCGACGCCCGGTAAACGCCCTGGTGCACGGTCAACTTCCCGGACGCCCGCGCGAGCGCCCCGAGCGCCCCCTCACGGGGTCCGCGGAACGGCCGAAACCGCCGGCTGCGAGTAGTCCGCGGAGGCGGAGGGCGAGCCCGGAACGTTCTTCTCCAGCTCGGTCGTCGCGGGCGGCGGGACCTCGTCCTGGCTGCCCGAGGACGCGCCCCGGTAGACGGCCGTGAAGGCGAGGGCGACCATGCCGATGCCCATCAGCAGGGCGAGCGCCCAGGCGACGGGCCTGCGCCAGCGGATGCCGCCCGCGGGACGGCTCTCGCGGTCGAGCTCCTCCTCGTACAGCTCGTCCGACTCGTCCCCGTAGCAGCCGAATTCGCCGTCTTCGCCGCGGCCGTACCCGTCCACGTCGTCGTAGAACTCGTCGTCGGGGGACGGCCGGATGCGGGTCCTGCGGGCCTCGGCCTCCTGGGCCTCGGCGCGCGCCTGCGCAGCGGCGAGCAGCCGCTCGACCGCGGTGGGTTCATGGACCTCGGCAGCCTTGATGAAGTCCTCGTCGAAGACCACGGAGGCGAACTCGTCGTCCGAGCCCCCGCGGTCCTGGTCGTCGTCGGGCTCCCAGCCGTCCGGGAACGGCGAGCCCCCCACGTCCTCCGGCACCCGTCCAGCGTAGACCGAAGGGGTCAATTTGGGCAGACGGTACGGGAATTCACCGGGGGCGAACCGTGCGCGTCGGCGGGTGTCAGCGGGTGTGGCCGTCGCCCGTGACGATGTACTTCGTGCTCGTCAGCTCCGGCAGCCCCATGGGTCCGCGGGCGTGCAGCTTCTGCGTGGAGATGCCGATCTCGGCGCCGAAGCCGAACTGGCCGCCGTCGGTGAACCGCGTCGAGGCGTTCACGGCGACGGTCGTGGAGTCGACGAGCTGCGTGAAGCGGCGGGCGGCCTGCTGCGAGGTCGTGACGATGGCCTCGGTGTGACCCGAGGACCACAGGCGGATGTGCTCGACGGCCCGCTCCATGTCGTCGACGACCGCGGCGGCGATGTCGTAACTGAGGTACTCGGTCTCCCAGTCGTCCGGGGTCGCCTCGACGACCTCCGCCTTCGACTGCGGGGCGTACGCGAGGATCCGCGGGTCGCCGTGCACGGTGACGCCCGCCTCGGCGAGCGCGTCGAGGGCGCGCGGCACGAACGCGTCGGCGATGTCCTGGTGGACGAGGAGCGTCTCGGCCGCGTTGCACACGGAGACGCGGTGCGCCTTGGAGTTGACGAGGATGTCGACCGCCATGTCGAGGTCGGCGTCGGCGTCCACGTAGACGTGGCAGTTGCCGGTGCCGGTCTCGATCACGGGGACGGTCGAGTTCTCGACGACGTTCTTGATCAGCGAGGCGCCGCCGCGCGGGATGAGTACGTCGACGAGGCCGCGGGCGCGCATCAGCTCGGTCACCGAGTCGCGGCTCTCGCCGGGCACGAGCTGGATCGCGTCGGCGGGCAGACCCGCGCCACCGACGGCGTCGCGCAGCACGCGCACAAGGGCGGTGTTCGACTCGTACGCCGATGAACTGCCGCGCAGGAGCACCGCGTTGCCCGACTTGAGACAGAGGGCGGCGGCGTCGACCGTGACGTTCGGACGGGCCTCGTAGATGATGCCGACGACGCCGAGCGGGACGCGGACCTGGCGCAGGTCGATGCCGTTCGGGAGGGTGTTGCCGCGCACGACCGTGCCGACCGGGTCGGGCAGGGCGATGACGTCGCGCACGTCGGAGGCGATGGCGCGGACGCGCTCCGGGGTGAGCGTGAGCCGGTCGATGATCGCCTCGGGGGTGCCGGCCTCGCGGGCCTTGGCGATGTCCTTGGCGTTGGCCTCGACGATCTCGGAGGTACGCACCTCCAGCGCGTCGGCGATGGCGCCGAGGGCGTCGTCCTTCTGGGCGCGCGGCAGGGAGGCGAGGTCGTGGGCCGCGGACCTGGCGCGGTACGCGGTCTGGGTGACCGGGGTCATCGAGTCGTACGGGGTGAGCGGCAGCGTCATGCTCCGCAGGATATCGGGGGCGTGGGGGCAGTCTACCGGGTGTTTCGGGGGGTGAGACGTGGCTTGAAATGGCCTCGGCCACAGGTGTGGAGGTTTCCGCCTCGTGGGGGTCACATGTGCTTGTGCGCGCAGTTCCCCGCGCCCCTTTTGCCTAGAAGGGGTGCACGCCCACCGGAGTGGCCGGCAAAGGGCCGTAGCCCTCGGCGATGCGTTGGTGGTAGGTCTGGCGGTCGATGACTTCCAGGCCGACGATCTCCCACGGTGGGAGTTGGGAGGTGCGGCGGTGTTCGCCCCAGAGGCGGAGGGCCACCGCTGCCGCGTCGTGCAGGTCGCGGGCCTCTTCCCAGTAGCGGATCTCCGCGTGGTCCACCGCGTAGCGGCTCGTCAGCAGGAAGGGGTGGTCGTGCGCGAGCTGTTCGAGGCCGCGGCGCACCTCCGCGAGGGGCGCCTCGGCGCCGGAGACGCTGAGCGTGACGTGCCACAGACGGGGGCCTTCCTCGGCGCTCCCCTCAGCGGCCTCTCCCGCGGTCTCCTCCTCGTACGCGTCTCCCGCGGCCACGCTCGTCAGCGCCCGCTCCGCCGACCCTCGGGGCCCTGTGGACCCGGCCCCCGGGCGCGCTCGTCTCACGACGGCCTCCTTTGCGCAATGGTCGTGCGGACCTTCCCTGGATGAACTCCCTGCCTCAAGAGTTGAGCAGGACACGGAGCTTCTTGGGGCGGTTTTGGGGAAGGTCCCCCACGGGTGGCAGGCTTTCGGCCTTTCACACAGGGGGTTTCGAAGGCGCGCGGCCCGTTTCAAGCCTGGAGGATGACCAAGTCGTCCCTGTGTACGACTTCCCGTTCGTAGGCGGGACCGAGGTCGCGGGCCAGCTCGCGCGTGGAGCGGCCGATCAGCTGCGGGATCTCCTTGGCGTCGAAGTTGACGAGCCCGCGGGCGACCGCGCGCCCCCGCTCGTCGCGCAGCTCGACCGGGTCGCCCGCCCCGAACTCGCCCTCCACGGCCGCGATCCCGGCGGGCAGCAGCGACTTGCGCCCCTCCACCACGGCTCGTACGGCGCCGTCGTCGAGGGTGATCGCGCCCTGCGGCGTCGAGGCGTGCTGGAGCCACAGCAGGCGGTCGGCGCTGCGGCGCCCTGTGCGGTGGAAGTACGTGCCGGTGTCGCGGGCGGCGAGGGCGTCGGCGGCGTACGAGGCGGAGGTGAGGACCACCGGGATGCCGGCGGCCGCGGCGATCGAGGCGGCCTCGATCTTGGTGACCATGCCGCCGGTGCCGACGCCCGCCTTCCCGGCGGAGCCGATCTTGACGTGCGCTATGTCGGCGGGGCCGCGCACCTCGGCGATGCGGGAGCTGCCGGGCTTCGCGGGGTCGCCGTCGTAGAGGCCGTCGACGTCGGAGAGGAGCACCAGCAGGTCGGCGTGGACGAGGTGGGCGACGAGGGCCGCGAGCCGGTCGTTGTCGCCGAAGCGGATCTCGTCCGTGGCCACCGTGTCGTTCTCGTTGACGATCGGGAAGGAGCCCATCGCCAGGAGCTGGTCGAGGGTGCGCGACGCGTTGCGGTGGTGGGCACGGCGGGCCATGTCGTCGCTGGTCAGGAGGACCTGGCCGACGCGGACCCCGTAGCGCGCGAAGGAAGCCGTGTAGCGGGCGACCAGGAGGCCCTGTCCGACGCTCGCCGCGGCCTGCTGGCGGGCGAGGTCCTTGGGGCGGCGGGTCAGGCCCAGCGGGGCGAGCCCCGCGGCGATGGCGCCGGAGGAGACGAGGACGATCTCCTTCTCGCCGCCCCCGCGCTGCTTCGCCAGGACGTCGACGAGCGCGTCGACGCGGTCGGCGTCCAGGCCTCCCGCCGCCGTGGTGAGTGACGACGATCCGACCTTGACGACGATCCGGCGGGCATCCGCCACGCCCTGCCGTGACGTCCCCGACGCTGCCCCAGTTGTAGCCCCTGACATGCCTGGCAATGTACGTGACCTGCCCCTTCGACCGCTCTTGGGTTTCGAGGTACGGACAGGGCCGTGGACGCCGGGTAATCAAGAAAGGGAGTTGGTCCCTGTCCTTTCACGCCATTTGCCCTTGTTTCCCCTGCTTACAGACCTGGAGGATTGCTAGCGGGCCACTGAAAGTCATACGGTCAGTGGTCAGCATTCCGCGAGGTGGACCTCCCCCACGGTCCCCCCACCCTCCGAGACCCCCTGCCAGGAGCCCAGCCCGTGCCCTCCGCCGGACGTGCCTCGCGCCGCCTCGTGCAGCTTTCCGCGCTGTTCACGATGTTCGCGCTCTATGTGGCCCAGCTCGTCAGCGCGCTCGTTCCGTATGTTCCCGTCTTCGTCGCCGCGAGCGCGGCCGGACTCGCTCTAGACACCTACCTGCAGTACAAGCAGCCGGGGCTGCTCTCGCTGCTCGGCAAGATCCGCTTCGACGTCACGGTGCGGCAGCTGCTGCGCGACATGCTGATCTTCGTCGGACTGCTGCGCATCAGCGGCATCAACCCGCTCGACGAGCAGGCTCCGCTGCTGGTCATGGTGCTCGCGATGTACCTGCTGCACTTCGCCTGCCAGGCGGCCGCGGTCCTGGTGCGCCGCTCCCGCACGCTGCCGATCGTCACGCGCAACATCGACGCGTCCGCGCTGAACCTGTGCAAGTCGCCGCCGCGCCTGCTGGCCCGCCGCGCGGCCCACCGCCTGCTGACGTTCGCGATCCCGTCCACGATCGGCCTGGCGATCACGGCCGCGACGACCAACGCGCTGTGGGGCGTCATCGGCATCGGCGTCTCGATCGCCCTGTTCCTCTTCGGAACGGTCTACCTCGGTACGTGGCTGCTGCCCAAGAAGCGTCCGGTGAGCGACGCCAAGGTCATGGAGTGGCTCGACGCGTGGCTGGCCGAGTACCGGCCGACCGTCGGCATGTACTTCTCCGGCGGCACCACCTCCGCGTACCAGGCGAACATGTGGCTCTCCACGCTCGCCGACGTCGACGGCAAGCCGCTGCTCGTGCTGCGCGAGCGCTTCATGGTGAACAAGATCGACGCCACCGATGTGCCGATCATCTGCTTCCCGAAGGTCGCCACGATGTTCTCCCTGGAGAACTCGACGCTGAAGATGCTGCTGCACCCGGCGAACGCCGCGAAGACCTCGCAGGTCCTGCGCATCCCCACGATCAAGCACGCCTTCATCAACCACGGCGAGTCCGACAAGCTGTCGTCCTGCAACCCGTACGCGAAGGCGTACGACGAGGTGTGGGTGGCGGGCCCCGCGGCGCGCGACCGCTACCAGCTCGCCGACGTCGGCGTCGACGACCGGGACGTCGTCGAGGTGGGCCGCCCGCAGCTGGCGCCCATCAAGCTGGCGGAGGGCCGCCCGGCCACGGGTTCGTACACGACGGTCCTGTACGCCCCCACCTGGGAGGGCTGGGACGGCAACCCGGGCAACACCTCGGTCATCCTGGCCGGCGAGAACATCGTGCGGCACCTGCTCGCCGACCCCAAGGTCCGGCTGATCTACAAGCCGCACCCGATGACCGGTTCGCAGGTCCCCGCCGCCGGTGAGGCCAACAAGCGCATCATGGCGATGATCGAGGAGGCCAACACCCGCCGCTCCGGCACGCGTCCCGGCCCCGAGGCCGCCGTCGAGCTGGAGCGCCGCGCCGAGGCGCTGAACGAGCTGACCTCCACCAAGTTCCGCAAGGGCACGGACGAGCAGGAGCGGATGCTGCTCCAGGGCAAGCCCGACGGGGACCGGGCGGCGGCGGTGGCCGAGGCGACGGCGGCGTGGGAGGAGGCGTACTGGGCCTCGTTCCCCGAGTGGGAGCACCTGATCATCACCCAGGCGCGGCCCGCGATCTTCACCTGCTTCAACGCGGCGGACGTCCTCATCTCCGACGTGTCCTCGGTCGTCTCCGACTGGCTGAGCAGCGAGAAGCCGTACGCGGTGGCCAACACGTCCGGCCTCACGGAGGACGAGTTCCGCTCCGGTTTCCCGACGGTGCGCGCCGCGACGGTCCTCGCGCCCGAGGCGACGGAGGTCCCCGAGCTGCTCGCGGTCGTCCGCGGCGAGGCGGAGGACACGCACGCCGAGGCCCGTGTGGCCCTGAAGGAGCACCTCCTCGGCCCCTCGGACCCGCCGTCCATCGACCGCTTCAACGCCGCCGTACGCGCCCTGTGCGCCAAGGCCGACGAACGGCGTGCGCGGATGGCTGCGCGTGGCGAGGACGAGGTGCCGCCCACCCGTGAGGACTCCGTCGAGGAGGCCGCGGCCGAGGCGGAGGCCGCGGAGGCGGCGACCGAGTCGGAGCCGGAGGACACGGTGACCGCGTAGCGCCTTTGCGGCGTACACGCAGAAGGGCCCGGGAGACGTCTCCCGGGCCCTTCTGCGTGTACGCCGTTGCGCGTGTATGCCCGTCCCCGTCCGCGTGTACGCCCGTCCGCACCTACGCCACGGGGCTCTGCCCCGGCCCCCGCGCCTCAATCGCCCGCGGGGCTGAATGTGCCGAACCGGCGTTACGGGCTCGGGGCTCCGCCCCCGGCGCCGCACACCCACCACCACAAACCCCAACAACAAAGCGGGCCACACCCTTCGGTGCGGCCCGCCCAAATGTCCCGGTCGCCGGAGGCTAGAACGGCTCGAAGTCGTCGTACTCCTGCTGCGACTCATCCCGCTCCGCCTGCCGGTCACGCCGCCGCTGCGCCGCCGGCCGCGGCGCCTCCATGCGGTGGTCCTCGCCGCGTCGGCCGAGCATCTCGGCGCCCGCCATCATCGTCGGCTCCCAGTCGAAGACGACCGCGTTGTCCTCGGGACCGATCGCGACGCCGTCACCGTGCCTGGCGCCCGCCTTCATCAGCTCGTCCTCGACACCGAGACGGCTGAGCCGGTCCGCGAGGTAGCCGACGGCCTCGTCGTTGTTGAAGTCGGTCTGCCGCACCCAGCGCTCCGGCTTCTCGCCTCGCACGCGGAACAGCGGCTCCCCGTCGGCGTCCTCACGCTTGACCGTGAAGCCCGCGTCGTCCACGGCCTTGGGCCGGATGACGATCCGGGTCGCCTCGTCCTTCGGCTTGGCGGCACGCGCACCGGCCACCAGCTCGGCGAGGGCGTACGACAGCTCCTTGAGGCCCTTGTGGGCGACGGCGGAGACCTCGAAGACGCGGTAGCCGCGCTCCTCCAGGTCCGGGCGGACCATGTCGGCGAGGTCCTGGCCGTCGGGCACGTCGATCTTGTTGAGGACGACGAGGCGCGGCCGGTTCTCCAGGCCCGCCCCGTACTCCTTGAGCTCCGCCTCGATGACGTCGAGGTCGGACACCGGGTCGCGGTCGGACTCCAGCGTCGCCGTGTCGAGGACGTGCACCAGGACCGAGCAGCGCTCCACGTGGCGCAGGAACTCCAGGCCGAGACCCTTGCCCTGGCTGGCGCCGGGGATGAGGCCCGGCACGTCCGCGATCGTGTAGACGGTCGATCCGGCCGTCACCACGCCGAGGTTCGGGACCAGCGTCGTGAACGGGTAGTCCGCGATCTTCGGCTTGGCGGCGGAGAGTACCGAGATCAGCGAGGACTTGCCGGCGCTCGGGTAGCCGACGAGCGCCACGTCCGCGACGGTCTTCAGCTCCAGGTGGACGTCGCCCTCGTCGCCCGGCACACCGAGCAGCGCGAAGCCGGGCGCCTTGCGGCGGGCCGAGGCGAGCGCCGCGTTGCCGAGGCCGCCGCGACCGCCCTGCGCGGCGATGTACGTGGTGCCCTGGCCGACGAGGTCGGCGAGCACATTGCCCTGCTTGTCGAGGACGACGGTGCCGTCCGGCACCGGCAGGATCAGGTCCTGGCCGTCCTTGCCGGAGCGGTTGTCGCCGGCGCCGGGCGCACCGTTGGTGGCCTTGCGGTGCGGCGAGTGGTGGTAGTCGAGCAGCGTCGTGACGTCCTGGTCGACGACCAGGATCACGTCACCGCCACGGCCGCCGTTGCCACCGTCCGGGCCGCCGAGCGGCTTGAACTTCTCCCGGTGAACGGAGGCACAGCCGTGGCCCCCGCTACCCGCGGCGACATGAAGTTCGACGCGGTCCACGAAGGTGGTCATGGTTCAGTGCCTCCAGAAACGTACGGAAATGTCTCTACTTCAACACGCGAAAGGCGGACCCGCTTCCCCGTTGGGGAAGTGAGGTCCGCCTCGCGAAAAAATCCAGGTCAGAAAGCCCTCAGGCGTTTCAGACGACCGGGACGATGTTCACGACCTTGCGGCCACGGTGGGTACCGAACTCCACCGCACCGGCGTCAAGGGCGAACAGAGTGTCGTCCTTGCCGCGGCCGACACCGTTGCCCGGGTGGAAGTGGGTGCCGCGCTGGCGGACCAGGATCTCACCGGCGTTGACGGCCTGACCGCCGAAGCGCTTCACGCCGAGCCGCTGAGCATTGGAATCGCGCCCGTTCCGAGTGGACGATGCGCCCTTCTTGTGTGCCATCTTGTCTCAGTCCCTTACTTCGCAGCCGTGGGGATACCGGTGACCTTGATCGCCGTGTACTGCTGACGGTGACCCTGGCGACGGCGGTAGCCGGTCTTGTTCTTGTAGCGAAGGATGTCGATCTTCGCGCCCTTGTGGTGGTCCACGACCTCGGCCTGGACCTTGATGCCGGCCAGCACCCACGGGTCGCTGGTCACGGCGTCGCCGTCGACAACGAGCAGCGTAGAGAGCTCTACGGTGTCGCCAACCTTGGCGGTGGGAAGCTTGTCAATCTCAACGATGTCGTCGACAGCAACCTTGTGCTGGCGACCACCGCTGCGCACGATGGCGTACACGCGGATCTCTCTTTCGCTCGGAACGGAACGCCCGCAGTCCAGCCGCGCGAGGCGGCCTCTCCCGGATTTCACGAGGAACTCCGGGAGGAAAAAGGTTTACGGGAGTAAGGCGCGTCGATGGACACGCCGACGGTCAAGGTTACGGGGCGCCCCACAGAAGGGCAAACCGGCCCCTGACCGACGGGCTCACGTGGTCTTGACCTCACCGTCCTGCGGGAGCGTCTTGACGCCCTTGCACAGGTTCGTGTTGTCCGAGGCCCCCGGGTAGGCGACGCCCCACACCTTGTTGAAGTGCTGCACGTACGTGTTGTGCACGGAGTCGTCGTCGATCTTGACGTACGCCTCGTCGTTCTCGCGCAGCGCCGGGTTCGAGGCGTTCTGCGAGCCGGTGAACGTGATCTTGTTGCGCGCGCCGTCGTACATTCCGTCGATCGCCACGTACTTGGTGTGGATGATGAACGGCGTCCCGATCTTGGAGCCGGGGTTCAGCGGGTCCCGGTCGTCGTTGTAGCAGCGCAGTGGCGGGGCGCCGGTGGTGTGCATCGACTTCCAGGTGCCACTGTCGGACGTCGCGTACTCGATCTGGACCGTGCAGCCCGCCTTCTTCAGCGAGACCAGCTTGTCGGCGATGGCCTGCCGGGTGATCTGGAAGATCGCGGCGCGCACGATCGTCTTCTTCGTGGCGCCGGTCGCCGCGTCCTTGTAGGTGCACGAGACGTTGTTGAGCACCGAGTGCAGCGTGTCCGTGGAGTTCGTGGTGCCGGCCCGCGGGAAGAAGTACGCCTTGTAGTGGCCGTTGCTGACCGTGCGGTAGTCCCAGTTCGCCCAGTCCTTGACGACCATGTCGTCGAAGTAGTCCGAGTAAGCGCCGTACAGGACCGGGTTGTTGGGCAGCTGGAGCGCGTCGTTGAAGAACCGCGTGCTCGCGGACGGCGTGGAGTTCGACGTGGTCTGCACGACGACGTTCGTGGCGCCCTCGACGGCCGAGAACAGCCAGAACTTGTTGTGCATGATCGACTTCCCGAACTTCGGGTCGCCGAGGCAGGACTTGTTCGTGGGGCACAGCGACACGAAGGACGGGTTGGCGCGACTGGTGCCGAACAGCGAGACCAGCTGCGAGTACACCGTGTTGTCCGGCCGGTCCGTCTTGCTCGTCGAGTCGAGCAGGATCTGGACGCGTACGCCGCGATCCCTGGCACGCTTCAGGGCGTCGACGATCGTCTGCTCCCACACGTGGTACACGGCGACCTTGATGGTCGAGCCGGGCAGCGCCGCGTCCGTCAGCTCGACGAGCCTGGTGCGGATGGCGTACTGCTCCTGGGTGGTGCCCAGCGGATCGTTGAAGATCGGCCCCTCGGTCCAGGTCCGCCCCTCGTCCGCCTGCGCGGTACCCGCGCCGACCCCCGCCTGTACCCCCGCCGCCGTGAGCACGGTGGCCAGGGCCACCATCTGCCGCCCGCCCTTGACCTGCTTCTCGGCACGGTGTCTGCCCGTGCCTCTGAGACGCACGTGCGCCATCACAATCCCTCCCCTGACACGAGTACACGTCTCCCCAACGCCCACCCGTGTCCTTCACTTGTACGACTGCATGATTTTTACAGGCAGTTGGCCGTGCACCAAGAGGCGGGGGACGAATCGAGCGCCCTTCGAGACCTCTCACATCGCCTACGTCGCCGAAAACCACGGCAATGACCGACTTGCCCGCACATACGGCGACGCCCCGCACAGCAGTGCTGTGCGGGGCGTCGTCACTCGGTCCGGGCGGAGCCTCAGGCCTCGTCGTCGGCCGCGGCCGAGACGGACGGCAGCGACTGCTGCTCGGCCGCCGCGGTCTTCTTCGCGGTCGTCTTCTTGGCCGTCGTCTTCTTGGCGGTGGTCTTCTTCGCCGCCGTCGCCTTCTTGGCCGTGGTCGCCTTCTTGGCGGCCGTCTTCTTCGCGGCCGTCTTCTTGGCAGCCGTCTTGGTCGCGGCCTCGTCGGTCGCGCCCTCGTCGGTCGCGCCCTCGTCGGTCGCGGCCGTCTTCTTGGCAGCCGTCTTCTTGGTGGCGGCCTTCTTCGCCGTCGCCTTCTTGGCCGTCTTACGGGCGGTCTTCTTGGCGGCGGGCGCCTCCTCGACCTCCTCCGGCGCGGCGTCCTGGGCGGGCGCCCCTGCGGCCTCCTCCGAGGCCGAGGGGACGACCACGACGGCCGTGTCCTCAGTGGTGGTGGTCGGGGCGGTCGCCTTGCGGACAGCGCGACGGCGCGGGCGGGCCGGGGCCGCGGCCTCGGTCACCTCGGCCTTCGGCGCCTCGGGCTCGACGGCCTTCGGCTCCTCCACGGGCTCGGCCTTGACCGGCTCCGTGACGGTCACCGCGGCGGCCTCCTCCGAGGAGGCCTTCGGGGAACCGGCGGGAGCGGACGCCTTGCGCGTGGCACGGCGGCGCGGGCGCGGCGCGGGAGCCTCGTCCTGCGCGGGCTCGGGCGCGGGGGCCGGGGCCGGCTCGGCGGCCTTCGGCTCCTCGACGACCGGCTCGGGCGCCGGAGCCCCGGCCTCGGCGGCCTTGCGCTCCTCCGCCTGCGCGGCCCGCTCGGCCCTCGACTTCCGGCCGGACCTCGCCGGCTTCTCGGCCTCCGCCTGCGGGGCGCCGGCCGGGGCCGACGCACGGCGCGTGGCGCGGCGGCGCGAGCGGCCACGGCCCGCGGCGGCCTCGGCCTCAGCGGCGCTGGAGTACAGCTCCTCGTCCGGGACGAAAGCGTCGGTCAACGGCTCCGCCGCGGGCGACTCGGGCAGCGCCACCGGGGCGGCCGCCTCCGCGGCGACCTCGGCCTCGGTCTCGGGCTCGGGCTGCTCCGCGGCCGGAGCCTCGTGCGTCTCGTGCTGGTGGTCCGCGCCGTTGCCGCCGCGGCCGCGCTTCTTGCGCTTGCCACCGCCGCCATTGGCAGCGGGCTGCTCCATGTGCACGATCACGCCGCGGCCGTTGCAGTGCACGCAGGTCTCGGAGAAGGACTCCAGGAGGCCCTGGCCGACGCGCTTACGGGTCATCTGGACCAGGCCGAGCGAGGTGACCTCGGCGACCTGGTGCTTCGTACGGTCCCTGCCCAGGCATTCGAGCAGGCGCCGCAGCACGAGGTCCCTGTTGGACTCCAGGACCATGTCGATGAAGTCGATGACGACGATGCCGCCCAGGTCGCGCAGCCGCAGCTGGCGCACGATCTCCTCGGCCGCTTCGAGGTTGTTCCTCGTCACGGTCTCTTCGAGGTTGCCGCCCTGGCCGGTGAACTTACCGGTGTTGACGTCGACGACGATCATCGCCTCGGTCTTGTCGATCACCAGGGAGCCGCCGGAGGGCAGCCACACCTTGCGGTCGAGCGCCTTGGCGAGCTGCTCGTCGATCCGGTACGTCGCGAAGACGTCGACCTCGGACGTCCACTTGGTCAGCCGGTCCGACAGGTCGGGCGCCACGTGGTTGACGTAGCCGTGGATGGTGTCCCACGCCTCGTCACCGGAGACGATGACCTTGGAGAAGTCCTCGTTGAAGATGTCGCGCACGACGCGGACGGTCATGTCCGGCTCGCCGTACAGCAGGCTCGGCGACGAGGTCGAGATCTGCTTCGACTTCTTCTGGATCTCTTCCCACTGCCCCTGCAGACGCTCGACGTCGCGGCGCAGCTCGTCCTCGCTCGCGCCCTCGGCGGCGGTGCGCACGATGACGCCCGCGTCCTCGGGGACGATCTTCTTGAGGATGCCCTTCAGGCGCGCCCGCTCGGTGTCGGGGAGCTTGCGGCTGATGCCGGTCATCGAGCCCTCGGGCACGTAGACCAGGTAGCGGCCGGGCAGCGAGACCTGGCTGGTCAGGCGGGCGCCCTTGTGGCCGATCGGGTCCTTGGTGACCTGCACGAGCACGGACTGGCCGGACTTGAGGGCGGTCTCGATGCGGCGCGGCCCGTTGGCCATGCCGAGCGCCTCGAAGTTGACCTCACCGGCGTAGAGCACCGCGTTGCGGCCCTTGCCGATGTCGATGAAGGCGGCCTCCATCGACGGCAGCACGTTCTGGACCTTGCCCAGGTACACGTTGCCTACGTAGGAGGTCGACTGCTCCTTGTTGACGTAGTGCTCGACGAGGATGTCGTCCTCGAGCACGCCGATCTGGGTGCGCTCGCCGTGCTGGCGGACCACCATGACGCGCTCGACGGCCTCGCGGCGCGCCAGGAACTCGGCCTCTGTGATGATCGGGACGCGGCGGCGCCCCTGCTCACGGCCCTCGCGGCGGCGCTGCTTCTTGGCCTCCAGACGCGTGGAGCCCTTGATGGACTGCACCTCGTCCGAGGACGTCGACCGCTCGGCCTTCTCTTCCTTCTTGCGCGGCTCGCGGACCTTGACGACCGTGCGCTCCGGGTCGTCGGTCGGCTGCTCGCCGTCGGAGGCGCTGTCACCGGCGCGACGGCGACGGCGACGGCGGCGACGGCTGCTGCTGGAGCCGCCGGAACCGGCGGACTCGTCGCGCTGCTCGTCGGACTCGGACCGGTCGTCGTCGGATTCCCCGGCGGCCTGCTCGGCGTCGTCGTCCGACTCGTTGTCGTTCTCGGCGTCGTTGTCGATGTCGCCGGACTCGCCGCGGCGACGGCGGCGGCCACCCCGGCGACGGCGGCGGGCCGGGCGGTCCCCGTGCTCGTCCTGCTCGTCGTTCTCGCCGTTCTCCTCGGACCGCTGGTCCTGGGTGTCGGGCTCGGGCTCGGTGGCCTCGACGTCCTTGGCGGCGGCCTCGGGCGCGGCGGGCTGCTCGTCGGAGGCGCGACGGCGGCGACGGCTGCGGCGCGTTCCCTGCTCCTCCTCGACGGCGGCAGGGGCCGGCGTGGGCTCGGGCTCGGGCTGCTTCTCGACGGCGGCCTCGGCCGCGGCAGCGGCGGCGGCCCGCTCCGGCGTCTGGAACATCGGCTCGGTGAAGACCGGGGCCTGGAACGTGGCGACGGAGGCCCGCTTCGGGCGCGCGTCGTCGGCCTGCTCGTCCCGGCCGGCCCGCGCCGGCTTCGATCCGGACCTGGCGGACTTCGCGGCCTTGGTGGCCTTCGGCTCGGCGAAACCGCCGGCGGCCTTGCGGGTGGCGCGGCGCCGACGGCGCGGCGACTCGTCCTCGCCGTTCTCGGTGGTCTCGGTGTTCTCGGTGTTCTCGGCGGTCTCGGTGTTCCCCGCGGCCTCCGTGGTCCCGGCCTCCGTCTTCTCGGCGGCGATGGCGTCGGAGATCTCGGGCGGACCGGCGGGCGCGCTGGGCGCGGAGGCGCCACGGGTGGCACGGCGACGGTTGCGGCGCGGGCCGGACCCCTCGTCGGCGACCGGCTCTGCGGCGGGCTCCGGGGTGGGCTCAGCGGCGGCCTCGGCCTGCGGCTCCTCAGCGGCGGCGGCCGGGGCCTCCGGAGTCGACACGGTGCGGGTGGCGCGGCGACGGCCGCGGCGCGGGGCCGCGGACTCCTCGGCGGCGGCCGGCTCCGGCTCGGCGACGGCCTCGGCGGGCTCCGCCACCACGGTCGTCGTCTCTGCCTGTGCGGCGGGTGCACCGGTGGGCGCGGAGGCGCGTCGGGTCGCGCGGCGGCGCGGGCGGGCGGCGGGCGCCGGGGCCTCGGCCGCGGAAGTCTCTGGGGTCTCGACGGGCGCCTCTGCGGCGGCCGGAGTCTGGGTGGCGGTGGCCGGTATGGCCACAGCGGCGTCCTCGGCGCCTGCGGTCGCCGCTACCGGCGGGCCCGCGGGGCGGGACGCGGCCCGGCGCCGACGGCGCGGGGGCAGGGTGTCGCTGGGGCTGTCCAGCTGAGGGTTGGTGGGTTCGGTCTCGGGCATGCGGGTGGATCTCCCGTCGGGCCTCCGGGCGCCGCGCCTGATCCGTGACCGGTGACGTCTGCGGCTCACGCGCATCATGTCGAGCGCGGTGCCGCCGGTCCGGGGCGCGGGCGCCGCACGGAGGCTCTCTGTCTGTTCTCGCCGGTTCCGGTACGCGATGTACGTACGGCCTGGCGAAAGTCCTTGGGTGGGTGCGCTGCCCGACCCAGATGGCTCCCGAGTACAAGGGCGGCGCTACGACGACCGCCTTACGCGGGACCTTCCACGGCAGGCGCCGTCGCGGTGGCAGTTCCTGCGGCCGCCTTTTGTGGGGCGGCCCGGTCTGCCTCGCGGTCGAGCGCGAGCGGGTCGGTCACCGTGCCTGTCTCTGCGTCGAAAGGCCCCTGCGCCAGCCTGGTCACCGCTGCGGGGACCGGCGGCGCCAGGTCGGCCACGGCGCGGAGACCGGACAGGACGTCGTCGGGTCGTACGGCAGGCGTCACGTGCCGAACAACCAGCCGCAGTATCGCACAGGCCACCTCGCCGGGCCTATCAGCCGGACCAGCCGAAACGTCGGAGACCTCGAGCGCGTCCAGGCTGACGACGGCCTCACGGGCGTCGAACGTCCGGATCCCGCTCTTTGTCTTCCTCTGTACCTCGACGGCCTCGGCGGCGCGGAACGCCTCCGCGGCGCGCGCGGCCTCCTCGACGCTCACGCCGTCGAGCCGCAGCTCCCACACGGAGGCGGCGAGCCGGTCGGCGAGGCCCGAGGTGCGGGCCTCGACGGCGTCCACGATGTCGAGGCCCGTGGGCATCGACTCGTCGAGGAGCGCCCTGAGCTTCTCGGGGTCGCGCGGCGCGGTGAGCGCGATCTCCAGGTACTCGGCCTCACTGCCCGTGCCGGTGGGTGCGGCATTGGCGTAGGACACCTTCGGGTGCGGCGTGAACCCCGCCGAGTACGCCATGGGTACCTCGGCGCGGCGCAGCGCACGCTCGAAGGCGCGCTGGAAGTCACGGTGGCTGGTGAACCGGAGGCGGCCGCGCTTGGTGTAGCGCAGTCGGATGCGCTGCACCGCGGGTGCGGGCGGCGGGCCTACGGGCTGTCGCTTGCCCAGTGTCCTAATCCTTAATGAATGTGTTCTTCGTGAGAGCGGTCGTACTCCTATCAAGGGTACGTCCCTGCGCGCCGCCCGGTTCCCGCCGGTCACTGACCTGGGGTTCGGGCTGCCGCGGCGGACCGAACAGGGCGCGCCGCACATCGGCCCGCGCCTGCCGGGCCGCGGCGCGCACACTCGCGGCCACGCGCGCGACGGGACGCAGCACGTAGTCGCGCACGACGTGCCCGACCGGGGTGAGCACCGTGCGGTACACCCACCGCAGCGGGTCCACGATCAGCCACCGCAGCACCCGGCCGACGGCACGGGACACATACCCGGCGATCCGCCACGCGAAGACGAGCGCGTCCCAGAGCACCCGGCCGACCGGCACGAGGACGTGACGCCACACCGCGAGCAGCGGCACCACGACCAACACCCGTACGAGCCAGGCGAGTCCACGGCCGATGGGCACCAACACGTAGTCCCGCAGCGCCCTTCCGACGGGGGCGAGGACATGGACGTACAGCCACACCGCGGGGATCACCAGCAACACCCGTCCGAGCCACCGCAGTCCACGCCCGACGGGTGCGAGGACGTAGCGCCACAGCATCAGGCACGGCCACACGAGGAGTCCGTACAGCACCCAGCCGATCGCCCGCGCGAGCGGCAGCAGCAGCCATCTGCCGACGAACCGGCCGACCGCCACGAGCGCGTCCCACACGAGGCGCAGGGGCACCACGAGGACGACCATCAGGATCCGCAGCGGCAGCCGGATCGCAGTGACAAGGCAGCCCTCAGGGGCCTGTTCGGGGGCTGGTTCGGGGCGCTTCTCCAAGTCCATGTCTCTCCAGACGCTCGCGACGCCTTCGCGGATGCGGCCCGGCATGGCCCGCCCAACTCGCACGTCGTATCTTCGGGGGCAGTCTGCAAAACCGCAGTTCTACCTGTAGGGGGAGGAATTACGCATGATCACGCTTACTAAAGAAGACGGCCCCGCCGACCTGGACGGAGTGACCCATCTGTCCATCGGGGTGTCCTGGGACCCCACCGCCGGCAGCAGCGGAGGTGTCCTCGGCGCGCTGCGCCGCAAGCAGGGCACGGACCTCGACCTGATCGCCATCGCGATGCAGGGCGGCGATCCGGTGCGCCTGGCCGGCCTCGACTCGCTGGACCCGATGGGCAACGGCTCCCTCGTCCACAGCGGCGACAACCAGACCGGCAAGGGCGACGGTGACGACGAGACGGTCACGGTCGAGTTCTCGCGCCTTCCGCAGCAGATCACGGCGATCGTGTTCGTGGCCGCCGCGTACAAGAAGGGCAGTTCGTTCCAGAAGGCCCGCAACATCAGCTTCAAGGTGTACGACGCGACGGGCGGCAGCTCGCAGCAGGTCGCCGACATCTGGCCGAGCCTGATGACCAACGACAACGGCTGCGCGGTCGCCAAGGCCATGCGCGTGGGCAGCTCCTGGAAGCTGGAGGTCATCAACACGCCGGGCAAGGTGAAGCAGGGTGACGAGCGCGCCCTGATGCGGTTCGCCGCCAGCAAGTAGCCCAAGTACCGCGAAGGGGCGGCCGGTTGGAGAACCGGCCGCCCCTTCGGGGTTGCGCGTTACTTGACGACGGTCAGCGGCAGCAGCTTCTTGCCCGTCGGGCCGATCTGGATGTCCGTGTCCATCGCCGGGCAGACGCCGCAGTCGAAGCACGGCGTCCAGCGGCAGTCGTCGACCTCGGTCTCGTCGAGCGCGTCCTGCCAGTCCTCCCAGAGCCAGTCCTTGTCGAGACCGGAGTCCAGGTGGTCCCAGGGCAGGACCTCCTCGTACGTGCGCTCACGCGTCGTGTACCAGTCGACGTCCACGCCGTACGCGGGCAGCGTCTTCGCGGCCTGCTCCATCCAGCGGTCGTACGAGAAGTACTCGCGCCAGCCGTCGAAGCGGCCGCCGTCCTCGTAGACGGCGCGGATGACGGAGCCGATGCGGCGGTCACCGCGCGAGAGCAGGCCCTCGACGATGCCGGGCTTGCCGTCGTGGTAGCGGAAGCCGATGGAGCGGCCGTACTTCTTGTCGCCGCGGATCTTGTCGCGGAGCTTGGCGAGGCGCTCGTCCGTCTCCGTGGAGCTGAGCTGCGGCGCCCACTGGAACGGGGTGTGCGGCTTCGGGACGAACCCGCCGATCGACACCGTGCAGCGGATGTCGTTGCCGGCGACCTCGCGGCCCTTGGCGATCACATTGGCCGCCATGTCCGCGATCTGCAGGACGTCCTCGTCGGTCTCGGTGGGCAGGCCGAGCATGAAGTACAGCTTCACCTGGCGCCAGCCGTTGCCGTACGCGGTCGCGACCGTACGGATCAGGTCCTCTTCGGAGACCATCTTGTTGATGACCTTGCGCATGCGCTCGCTGCCGCCCTCGGGGGCGAAGGTGAGGCCCGAGCGGCGGCCGTTGCGCGTCAGCTCGTTGGCGAGGTCGATGTTGAAGGCGTCCACGCGGGTCGACGGGAGGGACAGACCGATCTTGTCCTCCTCGTACCGGTCCGCGAGGCCCTTCGCGACGTCGCCGATCTCGGAGTGGTCCGCCGAGGACAGCGAGAGCAGGCCGACCTCCTCGAAGCCGGTCGCCTTGAGACCCTTGTCGACCATCTCGCCGATGCCGGTGATGCTTCGCTCCCGCACGGGGCGCGTGATCATGCCGGCCTGGCAGAAACGGCAGCCGCGGGTGCAGCCGCGGAAGATCTCGACGGACATCCGCTCGTGGACGGTCTCCGCGAGCGGCACGAGGGGCTGCTTCGGGTACGGCCACTCGTCGAGGTCCATGACGGTGTGCTTGCTGACCCGCCACGGGACGCCCGACTTGTTGGGCACGACGCGGCCGATGCGCCCGTCCGGCAGGTACTCGACGTCGTAGAACCCCGGGATGTAGACGCTGCCGGTCTTCGCGAGGCGGAGCAGGACCTCCTCGCGACCGCCGGGCCGGCCCTCGGCCTTCCACTGGCGGATGATCTCCGTCATGTCGAGCACGGCCTGCTCGCCGTCGCCGATGATCGCGGCGTCGATGAAGTCGGCGATCGGCTCGGGGTTGAAGGCCGCGTGGCCGCCCGCGAGGACGATCGGGTCCTCGACCGTGCGGTCCTTGGACTCCAGCGGGATGCCGGCCAGGTCGAGCGCGGTCAGCATGTTCGTGTAGCCGAGCTCGGTGGAGAAGCTGAGCCCGAAGACGTCGAACGCCTTCACCGGGCGGTGCGAGTCGACCGTGAACTGCGGGACCTCGTGCTTGCGCATGAGTTCCTCGAGGTCCGGCCACACGCTGTAGGTGCGCTCGGCGAGGACGCCCTGGCGCTCGTTGAGCACCTCGTACAGGATCATGACGCCCTGGTTGGGCAGACCGACCTCGTACGCGTCCGGGTACATGAGCGCCCAGCGGACGTCGGTCTCCTCCCACGGCTTGACCGTGGAGTTCAGCTCACCGCCGACGTACTGGATCGGCTTCTGCACATGGGGCAGCAAGGCTTCGAGCTGCGGAAAGACAGACTCCACCGTCGAGGCGGCGGCTTCGGCAGGCATAACCGTTGACCTTCGTGAGCTGACAGGGGTGACCATCAAGCCTAACCCGCCGAAAGCTCCTGCTTCTCCGCCCGTGCCCAGACCCCCGGCAGCTCCCGCTCGCGGTCGGCTGCCGCGGCCTGCTCCTGCCCGTACAGCAGGCCCCAGGTGAAGGCGGTCTCCCCCGCCGCGTTCGCCTGGATCCCCAGCTGGCGCAGGGCCTCCCGGGCGACGACGGAGTCCTGGTGATCACCGAGCACGCTCTGTACGCCCTTCATGCGCTTGGCGAACTTCTTCGCCTGCTTGCCGAGGACGGGCCGCGCCGCCTCCCCGGCGTAGCGGGCACGCTTGGCGGCCTTGCGGGCCTCGTGCAGCGCGACGTCGCGGCGCGTGCCCGGTTCCAGGGACAGGGCGTGCTCGATGCGGCCGGCCAGGCGGGCCTTGTCCTTGCGGGCGGCCTTCGCCAGGACCTCGGCGGCGGGCTTGGCGGCGTCGGGCAGCAGCGGCGGCTCGGCGAGCAGCGCGTCCAGGCCGTCGAGCAGGGCCAGGTACCGCCTGCCGTCGAGTACGGCGACGGTGTGGCGGCGCGAGCCGTGGCGGCGGGCGACGGCCCAGATCCGCAGCCGGCCGCGGACCGGGCCGAGCAGCAGCGTCCTGGGCACCGCGTCGATCCGCCCGGTGATCCGCTCCGTGAGCACCTCGCGGTCCCGGTCGATGCCCAGCTCGCCCGCGAGCCACTTCAGCTCCTCGGCGACGGGCCCCGTGACGTCCGGGTCGAGCACCTTCTTGTACGTCTTGAACGCGCTGCGGATGCGGCGGGTGGCCACGCGCATCTGGTGCACCGAGTCCGGCAGGTCGCGGCGCACGGCGGGGTCGAGCTCGACGAGGGCGTCGCGCTGGGCGCGGAGGTGGGCGAGGACGCGGGCGCCGGCGGTGTCCGGTTCCGCTTCGGCTCTGGCGGATGCCTCCGGCTTCGTAGGTCGCTCGGCCCCTGTCTCCTCCAGGGCGCGGGCCAGCTTCGACACGGAGGCGGACCGTTCGACGCCCGCCTTGCGCAGCCGCTTCTCGACCTTGCCGAGGAAGGCCGGGTCGGCGCCGTCCGCCAGTTCGACCTCGATCTCGGTCCAGGCGGTGGCCCGCTCCCCGTCGGCCCGCTCGGCGCGCACGGCGTCGACGCACACCTCGGCGAGCAGGGAGCCGTCGGCGTCGGTCAGGTGGGACACGTCCCGCGACGAGCGGAGCCGGACGACCGGGATGAGCTCGTCGCCGCGGACCCGGGAGCGTACGAGGCCCGCGAGGGCACGCGGGAGGCCGGCGGAGGGCGGGGCCTGCACCTCGTCGCGGACGCCCTCGCTCAGTACGACCGGCAGTTTCAGATGCCAGCCCGCGTCGTCGCCGCCGCTGCGGCGGCGCAGGGTGATCCTGTCCTCGGCGAGGCGCTGGTCCTCGGTGTCGTAGTAGACGGCGTCGAGTTCGACGACGCCCTTGTCGATGACGGCCGATACCCCGGGGACCTTGAGCAGGTCGGGCAGCCGGAAGTGGTCGGTCGGGGCGTCGTACTTTCGCTCGATCTCGCGCTTTGTCTCCGCCATAACCTGAATTTAGGCGTCTGCGGCGACGGGGCCAAGGTCTCGGGGCCCTGCCCCGGACCCCGCGCCTCAATCGCCGGCGGGACTGTTCATAGCCCCTGCGGCGATTGAGCAGGCCCGTCCGGCAGGACTTTCGGGAAGGGGCGGGGTGGGGTGGGGTGGGGGCAGACAACCCCGCCGCAACCTCACGCCGACATCGGCCTCTGCACCTTGATCGATTGCAAGAGGCCCACCGCCACCCACACCGCGAACATCGATGAACCGCCGTAGGAGACGAACGGGAGCGGGAGGCCCGCCACCGGCATGATGCCGAGCGTCATACCGACGTTCTCGAAGGCCTGGAAGGCGAACCAGGCGATGATGCCCGCCGCGACGATCGTGCCGTACAGCTCGCTCGTGCCGCGCGCGATCTTGCACGCCCGCCACAGCACCACGCCGAGCAGCAGCAGGATCAGGCCCGCGCCCAGGAAGCCGAGCTCCTCGCCGGCCACCGTGAACACGAAGTCCGTCTGCTGCTCCGGCACGAACTGGCCGGTGGTCTGCGAGCCGTGGAAGAGGCCCGCGCCCGACAGCCCGCCCGAACCGATCGCGATGCGCGCCTGGTTGGTGTTGTAGCCGACGCCCGCCGGGTCGAGCGCGGGGTTGGCGAAGGCCGCGAAGCGGGCGATCTGGTAGTCGTCCAGGACGCCCAGTTTCCAGATCGCCACCGCGCCCGCCGCGCCGACGCCGATGAGCCCGAGCACCCACCGGTTCGAGGCGCCCGAGGCGAGCAGCACGCCGAGCACGATCATCACCATCACCATGACGGACCCGAGGTCCGGCATCAGCATGACGATCAGCATCGGGACCGCGGCGAGGCCGAGGGCCTGCAACACCGTGCGGTGGTCGGGGTGTTCGCGGTCGCCCGCGTCGACGCGGGTGGCCAGCAGCATCGCCATGCCCAGGATGATCGTGATCTTCACGAACTCGGAGGGCTGCAACGAGAATCCGCCGCCCACGACGATCCAGGCGTGCGCCCCGTTCACGGTGGCGCCGAGCGGGGTGAGCACGAGGAGCACGAGGAAGACGGAGATCCCGTACAGGATCGGCACCGCCGTGCGCAGCGTCCGGTGCCCGAGCCAGATCGTGCCCGCCATCAGCGCGACGCCGATGCCGGTGTTCAGCAGGTGCCGGAACAGGAAGTAGTACGGGTCGCCCTGGTTGAGCTCGGTCCTGTTGCGCGTGGCCGAGAAGACGAGCGCGGCGCCGATGAACGACAGCGCGACCGCCGAGAGCAGCATCGGCCAGTCGAGCCTGCGCACCACGGAGTCGCGGGCCATGAGCCGCGTCATGGCTCCGCGCTGCGGCCCGTAGCCGGAGACGGAGAAGCCGTTACCGGTCACCGGTCAGTCCCTCCTGCTGTTGTACGAGGAGGTGGGCAGCGTCGCCGCCAACTCCTGCTGGGCGGGCGTCGTGTCCTTGGCCGGCCGGAACGGCTTGATCTCCGGGGCGTCGATCGAACCGTCCTTCTGGATCTTCGGCAGGTTCTTCTCCGGCTCGGGCAGCAGGGCCTTCTTCTTGTTGATGCCGCCCTTGGCGTCGACGCCGTAGAGCGCGTCGTAGATCTTGCGGACGGCGGGGCCCGAGGCTCCGGAACCCGTACCACCCTGGGAGATCGTCATGACGACCGAGTAGTCCTTGGTGTACGTGGCGAACCACGAGGTCGTCTGCTTGCCGTAGACCTCGGCGGTACCGGTCTTGGCGTGCATCGGAATCTTGTTCTGCGGCCAGCCGCCGAAGCGCCAGGCGGCGGTGCCGCGGGTCGCCACGCCCGCGAGGGCCTGGTCGATGTGGCGCTGGGTCTGCTTCGTCATGGGCAGCTTGCCCTGCTTCTTCGGCGCGATCTCGCTGACCTGCTTGCCGTCGGGGCTGATCACGGCCTTGCCGACCGCGGGCTGGTAGAGCGTGCCGCCGTTGGAGATGGCTCCGTAGATCCTGGCCATCTGGATCGGGGTGACGAGCGTGTCGCCCTGGCCGATGGAGTAGTTGACCTCGTCACCTGCGCGCATCACGTTGCCCTGGCGGCAGTTCTCCCAGTTGAGGCGCTCGACGTAGGAGCCGTCCTTCTTGCCGCCCTTGCACCAGGCGTCCTTGTTGGCCTTCCAGTACTGCTGCTTCCACTTCCGGTCGGGGACCCGGCCGTTGACCTCGTTGGGCAGGTCGATGCCGGTCTCCTTGCCGAGACCGAACTGGTGGGCCGTCTTGTAGAACGAGTCGTCGGTGTTGACGCCGCCCTTGGGGTGGATGCCGCCGAGCTTCTGCCACTCCTTGTGGGCGAGGCCGTAGAAGACGGTGTCGCAGGAGACCTCGAGGGCGCGGCCGAGGCTGATCGGGCCGAAGTTCTCCGACTCGAAGTTCTTGAAGACCTGGCTGCCGATCGAGTACGAGCTGGTGCACGGGTAGCGGCCGTTGAACGGGTAGCCGGCGTTGACCGCGGCGGTGCTGGAGATGACCTTGAAGATCGAGCCGGGCGCCGACTGCCCCTGGATCGCCCGGTTCAGCAGCGGGTAGTTGGACTTCTTGCCGGTGAGCTTGGCGTAGTCCTTGCCGGAGATACCGCCGACCCAGGCGTTCGGGTCGTACGTCGGGTTGGAGGCCATGGCGACGACGCGGCCGGTCTTGGCCTCCATCACCACGACCGAACCGGCGTCGGCCTTGTAGTTCGTGCCGGTGTTCTTGTCGAACTCGTGCCGGGCGGCCTTCATCGCCGCGTCCAGCTCCTTCTCGGCGACGGACTGCACGCGGGCGTCTATCGACGTGACGACGTTCGCCCCGGGCTCGGCCTTGTCGCTCTCGGCGCGGCCGATGACGCGGCCGAGGTTGTCGACCTCGTAGCGGGTGACGCCGGCCTTGCCGCGCAGGTCCTTGTCGTACGTGCGCTCGAGGCCGCTGCGGCCGACCTGGTCGGAGCGCAGATACGGCGAGTCGGTGTTCTTGGCCTTCTCGATCTCCGCGTCGGTGACCGGGGAGAGATAGCCGAGGACCTGCGCGGTGTTGGAGCCGCCGGGTCCCGCGTAGCGGCGCACGGCGGTGGGCTCGGCGGTGATGCCGGGGAAGTCCTCGCTGCGCTCGCGGATCTGCAGGGCCTGCTTGGGCGTGGCCTCGTCGGTGATCGGGATCGGCTGGTACGGCGAGCCGTTCCAGCAGGGCTGCGGCGTCTTGGCGTCGCAGAGCCTGACCTTCTCCTGGACCTGCTTGGGCTTGAGGCCGAGGACCTTGGCGAGCTTGGCGAGGACGGCCTTGCCGTCGTCGTCCATCTTCATCAGGTCGGTGCGGGAGGCGGAGACGACGAGCCGCGTCTCGTTGTCGGCGAGCGGGATGCCGCGGGCGTCGAGGATCGAGCCGCGGGTGGCGGGCGTGACGACCTGCTGGACGTGGTTCCCGGAGGCCTCCTTGGCGTACTCGTCGCCATTGCGGATCTGGAGGTACCAGAGGCGGCCGCCGAGGGTGAGCAGGAGGGAGAGGACGAGGATCTGGAGGATGATGAGGCGGATCTGGACGCGGGGTGTCCGGCCCGTCTCGGGGATGTTGGTCACGGTGGCGTGCTCCCCCTCTCAGTACGAGGACGTGTACGAGTACGAGTAGGTGTACACGCCGAAGCTGTGCGCGCCTGCGCTGTCGTCGGTCAACTGCCGTGCGCTCACAGGCGCTTGACCCCCTTGATGCGGCCCGCGCGGGAGGCGCGCGCCTTGACCGTCCGCATGCGCAGGCCGCCGCTCTTGCCACCGACGCTCAGGCCCGTGCCGCCGCCGGAGAGCCAGCCGGAGGAGACGTCGGCGGCCTTGGCGGAGCTGCCGGAGGTCTCGCCCAGCGGATCGTTCTCCGCGCGTCTGGCGAGCGCCATCACCCCGGGTACGACGAACGGGGCGAGCAGCAGGTCGTAGAGGGCCGCGGTGAAGATGAGGCTGCCGAGGCCGACGTCGCGGGCGGCGGTGTCGCCGACGAGCGCGCCCACGCCCGCGTACAGCAGGGTCGTGCCGATGGCGGCGCCGACGACCACGAGCATGGGCCCTGCGGCCGAACGCAGCTGGCCGTTCTCGGGCTTGGCGAGGCCCGCCAGGTAGCCGATGACGCAGAGCACGAGGGCGTAGCGGCCGGCGGCGTGGTCGGCGGGCGGGGCGAGGTCGGCGAGGAGTCCCGCGCCGAAGCCGACGAAGGCGCCGCCCACGTGCCCGTACACGAGGGCCAGGCCGAGGACGGTGAGGAGCATCAGGTCGGGGACGGCGCCGGGCAGTTGCAGCCGGGCCAGGACGCAGACCTGGAGGACGAGGGCCACGACGACAAGGACCGTGGAGAGCAGCATTCGGTTGAAGCGCATGATTCCTTGCTCCTCCTGCTACTGCTGCTGGTCTGCGTTGTTGTCGGCGGCGTTCTCGCCATTGCCGTTGCCGTTGCCGCCCGCGTTCGCGCCCGGGGTGGCCGTCACGGTGACGGTGGGCGTCGGCTTGGGCTTGGCGGGTTTCTTCGGCAGCACCGTGTCCCTCGGGTCGGTGCGCGGCGCCTGCACGACCACACCGACGATGTCGAGCTTGGTGAAGCCGACGTACGGCTTCACGTAGACGGTGCGGGTCAGGTCGCCGCCGGAGGGGTCGACGCGGACGACGCGGCCGACCGGGACGCCGGGCACGAACGGCTTGTCGGCCTGCGAGCCGAAGGTGACCAGCCGTTCGCCCTTGCTCACCTTGGCCTTGCCGTTGAGGAGCTGGACGCGCAGCGGGCGGTCGCCCTGCCCGGAGGCGAAGCCGAGCTCGTCGGACTTCTCCATGCGGGTGCCGACGGTGAAGTCGGGGTCGTTGGCGAGCAGCACGGTGGCGGTGTTCGGGCCGACCGTGGTCACACGGCCGACGAGACCGTCACCGTTGAGCACCGTCATGTCGCGCTCGAGGCCGTCGTTGGCGCCGGCGTCGATGGTCACGGTCCAGGAGAAGCCTTGGGCCGAGCCGATGGCGATGACCTGGGCGCCCTTGATGCCGTACTGGCCCGCGCCCGCCGTCTTCAGCATGGCGTCGAGCTGGCGGACCTTGCTGCGGTTGCGGTCGCCGCTGCCGAGCTTCGCCTTCAACGCGGCGTTCTCGTGCTCCAGTTGGCCGATGCGGTTGTGCCGCTTGTCGGAGTCGCGGACCGCGCTTATGGCGTTGCCGATCGGGTCGACCGCGCCCGAGACCCCGTTCTCCACCGGGCCGAAGACCGTGGCGGCCGCGTGGCGGGCACCGTCGACCGGCGAGTCCTCGCCGCCGCGGATGTCCACCGTGATCAGTGCGAACGCGATGGCGATCAGCAGCACCAGGAGCAGCCGGCTCTCTCGTGTGTCCCTCACGTGCGGCGGCCGTGCCTTCCTCTATCGGTTGCGTCGAGCGTTACTCGGTTGTGTCGAGCGGTACGTCGGAGGATTTCTTATGCCTTGCCTATATATCAACGATCCGCCGCACGAGGTGGCAGGCACTCGTACGGCGGACGTTTTCACTTCACATCATCTGCGCGGCGAGGCGTCCAGAACCTGCTGGAGCGCCTCGAACTCCTCGACGCACTTGCCGGAACCGAGCGCCACGCTGTCCAGCGGGTCCTCGGCGATATGGATCGGCATCCCGGTCTCACGACGCAGCCGCTCGTCGAGGCCGCGCAGCAGGGCGCCGCCACCGGTGAGAACGATGCCGCGGTCCATTACGTCACCGGACAGCTCGGGCGGGCACTTGTCGAGGGTGGTCTTCACGGCGTCGACGATCGCGTTGACCGGTTCCTCGATCGCCTTGCGGACTTCCGCCGCCGAGATGACGACGGTCTTCGGCAGGCCGGACACCAGGTCGCGGCCGCGGATCTCGGTGTGTTCGTCGGAGTCGAGGTCGTACGCGGAGCCGATCGTGATCTTGATCTGTTCGGCGGTGCGCTCACCGAGGAGGAGCGAGTACTCCTTCTTGATGTGCTGGATGATCGCGTTGTCCAGCTCGTCGCCCGCGACGCGGATGGACTGCGCCGTGACGATTCCGCCGAGCGAGATCACCGCGACCTCGGTGGTGCCGCCGCCGATGTCCACCACCATGTTGCCCGTGGCCTCGTGGACCGGGAGGCCGGAGCCGATGGCCGCGGCCATGGGCTCCTCGATGATGTGCACCTGGCGGGCACCGGCCTGCGAAGAGGCCTCGATGACCGCGCGGCGCTCGACGCCGGTGATGCCGGACGGCACGCAGACGACGACTCGGGGCCGGGCGAGGTAGCGCCGCTTGTGCACCTTCAGGATGAAGTAGCGGAGCATGCGCTCGGTGATCTCGAAGTCGGCGATCACGCCGTCCTTCAGCGGGCGGACCGCCACGATGTTGCCCGGCGTACGCCCGATCATCTTCTTGGCTTCGGCGCCGACCGCGAGGATGCCACCGGTGTTGGTGTTGATGGCGACCACGGACGGCTCATTGAGCACGATCCCTCGACCCCTGACGTACACCAGCGTGTTGGCGGTCCCGAGGTCGACAGCCATGTCACGGCCGATGAACGACATTGAGTTCCCCATCAGGATTCGTCTGGCCTTCCCAAGTGGAGCGTTTGATGGCTTGTCAGGTAGGCGAGAGGTGGACGCGGTGTGGCGTGGAGGCTCCATCGTAGTCTCGCCTGCACGATCACGGCGCGAGGGTCTTCGCCATTGTCAGCATGGGAGTCCCCGCCCCGCTAATGGGGACGTCCCGACGGAGGAGTGCGTTCCCCCAATCGGGCCGCATATGCAAAAGAGCGGCCCGAATTCTCGGGCCGCTCCTGGTCAGTGGCGCTCCGTGACTGACGCGGCATCAGAAAACGAACTCGCCGGTCTCATGGAGCGGACACCGGGTGTCTCACGCGAGTGAGCCGAAGTCCGGAATACGAGAAGACCGGATTTCCGACCCTTCGACCCGTTACGCGAAATCCGGGAAGAAAAGCTTCAGCTCACGTGCCGCCGACTCCTCGGAGTCGGAGGCGTGGATCAGGTTCTCACGAACAATGGTGCCGAAGTCGCCACGGACCGAACCGGGCGCGGCGGCGATCGGGTCCGTGGGCCCGGCCAGCTGGCGTACGCCGTCGATCACGCGCTCACCCTCGACGACCAGCGCGACCACAGGTCCCGAGGACATGAAGTCGACCAGCGGCTCGTAGAAGGGCTTGCCCTTGTGCTCGCCGTAGTGCGCCTCCAGCGTCTCCTGGCTCAGGCTGCGCAGTTCGAGCGCGCTGATCGTCCAGCCGGCCTTGCGCTCGATGCGGCCGATGATCTCGCCGATCAGGCCGCGGCGGACGGCGTCGGGCTTGAGCAGGACGAGCGTGCGCTGGGTCATTCGCGGAACTCCTTGTAGGCCTGGATGTGCGGTGACGCCCGAGGTTACAGGGCGTGACCATCGGCCCGGCAGGCGGGCGGCACCGCGCCCGCCCCTCCTACGCCTCCGCCTGCGCGGCCCAGCGGGCCTTGGCCTCGTCGACCTTGCGGCCGAAGTGGACCGAGGCCCACCACAGGCCGGCGAAGCAGGCGCCGAGGAAGAACATGACCGGGACGAAGAAGCCGCTGATGATCAGGGCGATCTGCAGCGCCCAGCCGAGCTGCACGCCGCCCGGCCGCGTCACCATGCCGCACAGCAGCACGCTGAGCAGCATCGCGACGCCGCTGACCGTCCACACCAGGCCGGCCGACAGATCGGGGTCCTTCATGGCGACGAGCCCGGCGAAGCCGATGACGAAGAACTCGGCGAGCAGGGTCGAGGAACAGAGAATACGCACGGCGATCAGCCCTTCCCCAGGAGCAGCCGGGCTTCGCCGACCGTGATCACGGAACCGGTGACGAGCACTCCCCCGCCCGCGTACTCGCCCTCTTCCTCGGCGAGCGTGATCGCAGCCTCCAGCGCGTCGTCGAGGCGCGGCTCGACCTGGACGCGCTCGTCGCCGAAGACCTCCACCGCGATGCCCGCCAACTCGTCGGCGTCCATGGCCCGGTGGCTGGAATTCTGCGTGACGACGACCTCCGCGAAGATCGGCTCGAAGGCCTCGAGGAGCCCCCGTACGTTCTTGTCACCACTGGCGCCCACGACACCGATGAGGCGGCTGAAGTCGAAGACCTCGCCGATCGCCTCGGCGGTGACACGGGCGCCCGCCGGGTTGTGCGCGGCGTCGAGCACGACCGTCGGCGAGCGGCGCACGACCTCCAGGCGGCCCGGCGAGGTGGCCGAGGCGAACGCGGTGCGGATGGTGTCGATGTCGAGCGGGCGCGCGTGCTGCGAGCCGATGCCGAAGAACGCCTCGACGGCGGAGAGCGCCACCGCCGCGTTGTGCGCCTGGTGCGCGCCGTGCAGCGGCAGGAAGATGTCCTCGTACTCGCCGCCGAGCCCGCGCAAGGTCACCAACTGGCCGCCGACGGCGACCTCGCGGCGGACGACGCCGAACTCCAGGCCCTCGCGGGCCACGGTCGCGTCCGTCTCCACGGCCTTCTTCAGGATCACCTGCGCCGCGTCCACGGGCTGCTGAGCCATGATCACGGAGGCGTCCTGCTTGATGATCCCGGACTTCTCGCCGGCGATCTCGCCGGGCGTCTCACCGAGCCGGTCGGTGTGGTCGAGGTCGATGGGGGTGATGACCGCGACCGATCCGTCGATCACGTTCGTCGCGTCCCAGCTGCCGCCCATGCCGACCTCGACGACCGCCACGTCCACCGGGGCGTCCGCGAAGGCCGCGTAGGCCATGCCGGTCAGCACCTCGAAGAACGAGAGGCGGTACTCCTGCCGGGCGTCGACCATCTCGACGTACGGCTTGATGTCGTCGTACGTCTCGATGAAGCGCTCGTGGTCGATCGGGGCGCCGTCCAGGCTGATCCGCTCGGTGATCGACTGGACGTGCGGCGACGTGTACCGGCCGGTGCGCAGGTCGAAGGCCGTGAGCAGGGCCTCGATCATGCGGGCCGTGGACGTCTTGCCGTTCGTGCCCGTGATGTGGATCGAGGGGTACGCGCGCTGCGGCTCGCCCAGCACGTCCATCAGCGCCGCGATGCGGTCGACGGACGGCTCCAGCTTCGTCTCGCCCCAGCGGGTGGCGAGCTCCGCCTCCACCACCCGCAGCGCCTTCTCCACCTCGGGGTCCTGCGGGCGGGCCGGGATGCCGTCGCCCTGCGGCGGGGCCGACTGGGTGCGCAGGGTGCGGCTGCCCGCCTCGATCACCGCGAGGTCGGGGTCGCGGGTGGTCTCTTCGCCGACGATCTCTTCGAACTGGTCGGCGTCGTCGGGGTTGTCGGGGAAGCCGGGGTCGCTGCTGTCGCGCGGGGGGAGGTCACTCACGCACGCCAGTCTACGGAGGTCCACCGACAGCGCGCCCGACGCCACCCGACGTCCCGGTTCGGGACTTTCGGCCTGTCCGTTTCAGGACCTTGGTCCCTCCGGAACGCCCATCCGCCCGGCAAACTTGCTGATCATGGACATAGGCATCGATCTCGGCACCGCCAACACCCTTCTCTACGTGCGCGGTCAGGGCATCGTGCTGAACGAACCGTCGGTCGTCGCCGTGAAGGCCGGCTCCGGCAAGAGCGGCTCCGGCAAGGGCGGCTCCGGCAAGGGCGGTGGCCGCGGTGACGTGCTCGCCGTGGGCAGCGAGGCGAAGGAGACCATCGGGCGCACGCCCGGGTCGATCACCGCGATCCGGCCGCTGCGGGACGGCGTGATCAGCGACTACGAGGCGGCCGAGGCGATGATCCGGCACTTCGTCCGCAAGGCGGTGCCGGGGCGGCGGCCCCGTACGCGCATGGTGGTGTGCGTGCCGAGCGGGGTCACGCCCGTGGAGCGGCGGGCCATCGTGCACGCGGCGCAGCGTTCCGGGGCGAAGGCCGTGCACCTGATCGAGGAGCCGATGGCGGCGGCGATCGGGGCGGGGCTCCCGGTGGCGGACGCGCGCGGGTCGATGGTCGTGGACATCGGCGGCGGCACGAGCGAGGTCGCCGTCATCTCCCTTGGCGGCGTGGTCACTTCGCAGTCGCTGCGGGTCGGTGGCGACCGCTTCGACGAGGCGATCACGGACTACGTGCGCAAGGAGCACGGGCTGCTGATCGGGGAGCGCACGGCCGAGGACATCAAGGTCGCGATCGGCTCGGCGTGGCCGGTGCCCGGCGAGGACGCGTTCGAGATGCGGGCGTTCACCGTGCGGGGGCGGGAGAAGGTGGTGGGCCTGCCGAAGACGGTCGAGCTGACGGTGCGGGAGGTGCGGGCGGCGCTCGATGAGCCGGTGGAGTCGGTGATCGCCGCGGTGAAGGCGACGTTGGAGGAGTGTCCTCCGGAGTTGTCGGGGGACGTGATGGAGCACGGGATCGTGCTGACGGGTGGGGGTGCGTTGCTGCCGGGCCTTGATCTGCGGATTGCCTCCGGCACGGGGATTCCGGTGTTCGTGGCGGACGAGCCGTTGGACTCCGTCGCGTTGGGGTGCGGGAAGTGTGTGGAGGACTTCGATGGGTTGCAGCGGATGCTTGCGGCGTGAGTCGCCCTCTGGGCCGGGTTTCGCTGGCGGGTGCGGTGCGCTGTGGTTGCGTTTGCGCAGTTCCCCGCGCCCCTAAAAGAAACCCACTACGTCCTTGCCGGGAAGGTGGCTTCGACCTCGTAGGTGGACTGGTCTGTTCGGCCTGCGCTGAACGTGCCGCCCAGGGACAGGACGCGTTCCGACATGCCGGCCGTGCCTGTACCCGCCGAGACGGGGGCCGTCGTCGGGGTGTGCGTCGGGAGCGGGTTCGTGACCGTGGCGTGGAGGCGGTTCGCCGAGACCGCTACGGTCACCGTCACCGGCTGGCCAGGGGCGTGTTTCGCGGCGTTCGTGAGGCACTCCTGGACGACGCGGTAGACCGCGGCCTGGCGCAGCGGGGACTGGGCTCGGGCGGCGGCGTCCACGTCGACCGTGACCTCGTTGCCGGCCGCCGCGCTCTCCTCGGCGAGCCGGGGCAGCGCGTCGAGGCCGGGGGTGGGGGCGCCGCCTCCGCTGCCGCGGCGCACGACGATCTCGTTGAGCAGCAGGTGGGCCCGCCGCGCCGTCTCGGACAGCTCGTCGAAGTCCTGCTCCCAGTGCTCGCCGCGGGCCCGCCGTGAGAGCACCTCCGCCCGCACCGACAGCATCGTCAGCTCGCGGCCCACGAAGTCGTGCACGTCGCCCGCGACGTCGGAGCGCTCCTGCTGCACGGCCTGGAGCAGCGCGGTCTCGGCGCCCTTGGCCTCCAGGGCGCGGACGAGGTCGATACGGCGCGCGGCGATGCCGACGCCGGTGGCGAGCACGCCTATGGGCACGGCGAGGGCGAGGAACTGGCTGACGCTCTCGCCGCCCCGGTGCGCGGGCCATTCGAAGAGCGCGAACGCGGCACAGGCCCAGACGAGGTAGGCGCAGCAGGCGAGGATGCCGGAGCCCCGGCCCCGGTAGCGGGCCACGGAGTACAGGGCGAACTGGATCAGGGTCACATCGTGCAGCCAGCCGAGGAAGACCATCCCGACGGCGAACGACAGCCAGGGCCCCCACGGCCCGTGCCTGCGCAGCAGCAGTGTCGCGGCGCCGAGGGCGAGCACGAGCGTGGCGGACGTCCCGTTGAGCGCGTTGTCCGCTCTGGCGAGGCCCGGGATGTCCAGGCCCATCAGGGCGAAGCAGCCGGCGGCCGTGACGAGGTCGACGGCGTGCGGGGTGCCGCGCCAGCGCTCCAGGCGCGACCAGAGGCGGCCGAGGCGACGGCCCGCGACACTCGTCGCCGCCCCGCTCGCCGCCGCCCCGTCGGCCTCGTCGTGCATGCGCCTCATCTCCGCGTACGTGCGCCCGGTATGCCCCTTTCTTACCTTGGCCGGGTACGTCCGGGCATCTCGTGCCGCCGCCAAGGACGGGCGACGGCGGACGCACGAGGGCCCCGGAACCCTGCGGCTCCGGGGCCCTCAGAGGCGTACGGTCAGGTCACGCCTGCGGCAGCCGGTCAAGCTGCGCCTGGATGCGGGCGATGTCCTCGTCCGCCTTGGCGAGCCGGCCCTTGATCTTGTCGACCACGTGGTCAGGGGCCTTGGCGAGGAACGCCTCGTTGCCCAGCTTGCCCTCGGACTGCGCCTTGTCCTTCTCGGCGGCGGCGAGGTCCTTGGCGAGGCGCTTGCGCTCCGCCGCCACGTCGATCGCGCCGGACAGGTCGAGCGCCACCTCGGCGCCCGCGACCGGCAGCGTGGCGGTGGCCGCGAAGCCCTCGCCCTCCGGCTGCAGCTTGAGCAGCTGGCGGATCGCCGGCTCGTGCGCGGCGAGCGCGGTGCCGTCCAGGGTGAGACGGGCCGGGACGCGCTGGCCCGCCTTGAGGCCCTGGTCGCCCTTGAAGCGGCGGACCTCGGTGACGACCTGCTGGAGCGTCGCGATCTCCTGCTCGGCGGCCTCGTCGCGGAAGCCACTGTCGGTCGGCCAGTCGGCGATGACCACGGACTCGCCGCCCGTGAGCGTCGTCCACAGCGTCTCGGTGACGAACGGGACCACCGGGTGCAGCAGGCGCAGCATGACGTCCAGGACCTCGCCGAGGACCCGGCTCGACACCTTCGCCGGCTCGCCGCCCGCCATGAACGTCGTCTTCGACAGCTCGACGTACCAGTCGAAGACCTCGTCCCACGCGAAGTGGTAGAGCGCGTCGGAGAGCTTCGCGAACTGGTAGTCGTCGTAGAACGCGTCGACCTCGGCGACCGTCTTGTTCAGGCGGGAGAGGATCCAGCGGTCCGTCGCCGTCATCTCGGACGCCTGAGGCAGCGGGCCCTCGACGGTCGCGCCGTTCATGAGCGCGAAGCGCGTCGCGTTCCAGATCTTGTTGGCGAAGTTGCGGGACGCCTGGACCCAGTCCTCGCCGATCGGGACGTCGATGCCGGGGTTGGCGCCGCGCGCGAGCGTGAACCGCAGCGCGTCGGAGCCGTAGGTGTCCATCCAGTCCAGCGGGTTGACCGCGTTGCCGAAGGACTTCGACATCTTCTTGCCGTGCTCGTCACGCACCATGCCGTGGAACGCGATGGTCTTGAAGGGGATCTCGCCGTCCATCGCGTACAGACCGAACATCATCATCCGGGCGACCCAGAAGAACATCAGGTCGTAGCCGGTGACCAGGGCCGAGTTCGGATAGAACTTGGCCAGGTCCTCGGTCTGCTCCGGCCAGCCCAGCGTCGAGAAGGGCCACAGGCCGGACGAGAACCAGGTGTCCAGGACGTCGGTGTCCTGGTGCCAGCCCTCGCCGCTCGGCGCCTGCTCGTCGGGGCCGACGCAGACGGTCTCGCCGTTCGGGCCGTGCCAGACGGGGATGCGGTGGCCCCACCACAGCTGGCGCGAGATGCACCAGTCGTTGAGGTTGTCGACCCAGTCGAAGTAGCGCTGCGACAGGTCGGCGGGGTGGATGTTCACCCGGCCGTCGCGGACCGCGTCGCCCGCGGCCTTGGCGAGCGTCTCGACCTTCACCCACCACTGCAGCGAGAGCCGCGGCTCCAGCGTCGTCTTGCACCGCGAGCAGTGCCCGACCGAGTGCACGTACGGCCGCTTCTCGGCGACGATGCGGCCCTCGGCCCGCAGCGCGGCGACGATCGCGGAGCGCGCCTCGAAGCGGTCGAGGCCCTCGAAGGGGCCGTGGGCGGTGATGACGCCGCGCTCGTCCAGGACTTCGAGCGCCTCGAGGTCGTGGCGCTGGCCGATCGCGAAGTCGTTCGGGTCGTGGGCAGGGGTGACCTTGACGGCGCCGGTGCCGAACTCCGGGTCGACGTGCGTGTCCGCGACGACGGGGATCGTGCGCCCGGTCAGCGGCAGCTTGATCTGCTTGCCGATCAGGTGCGCGTACCGCTCGTCGTCCGGGTGGACGGCGACCGCGGTGTCGCCCAGCATCGTCTCGGCGCGGGTGGTCGCGACGACGATGGTGTCCTCGCCCTCGCCGTACTTCATGGAGACGAGCTCGCCGTCGTCGTCCTGGTAGTCCACCTCGATGTCCGAGATGGCCGTCAGGCAGCGCGGGCACCAGTTGCTGATGCGCTCGGCGCGGTAGATCAGGCCGTCGTCGAACATCTTCTTGAAGACGGTCTGGACCGCGCGGGACAGGCCCTCGTCCATGGTGAAGCGGTCGCGGCTCCACGCCACACCGTTGCCCAGGCGGCGCATCTGACCGGCGATCTGGCCGCCGGACTCGGCCTTCCACTGCCAGACCCGCTCGACGAACGCCTCACGGCCCAGGTCGTGCCGGGACAGGCCCTCCTTGGCGAGCTCGCGCTCCACCACGTTCTGCGTGGCGATGCCGGCGTGGTCCATGCCGGGCTGCCACAGCGTCTCGTAGCCCTGCATGCGCTTGCGGCGGGTGAGGGCGTCGATCAGCGTGTGCTCGAAGGCGTGGCCCAGGTGCAGGGAGCCCGTGACGTTCGGCGGCGGGATGACGATCGTGTACGGCGGCTTCTCGCTCTTGGGATCGGCATCGAAGTAACCGCGCTCTACCCAGCGCTCGTACAGCGGCCCCTCTACTTCGGCCGGCGCGTACTGGGTCGGCAGTTCGGAGGTGGGCGCTGGGGTCTGCTGCTGAGAGTTCTCGGTCACGGAGCCAGTTTAGAGGGGTTACAAGCTCGTACTGAAACCGAATCCGGTGGAACGGATCGCACCCACGTACGTCAGGATGTCGGCAGCACATAAGCAACGGGAGGGAACGCCAGTAATGAGCCACAACCAGCCGGGCCCGTACGGGAACCAGCCGCCCCAGCAGCCGGGCCCCTACGGCCAGCAGCCCCAGCAGCCTGGACCCTACGGTCAGCCGCAGCAGCCGGGTCCGTACGGCCAGCCGCCGCAGGCGCCGCAGCCCGGCTACGGTTACCCGCAGCAGCCGCCCCAGCAGGCTCCCCAGGGCGTTCCGCCCCAGCAGCCGCCGGGCCCGTACGGCCAGCCGCCGCAGCAGGCGCCCGGCGGTTACGGCCAGCCCCAGCAGCCGGGCCCGTACGGTCAGCCGCAGCAGGCTCCGTACGGCCAGTACCCGCAGCAGCCGCCCACCGGCGGGGGCGGCAACAAGAAGGTGCTGGGCATCGTGCTCGGCGCGGTCGTCGTGGTGGCGGCTCTCGGGGTGGGGGGCTACTTCATCTTCGGTGGCGGTGACAGCGGCAGTGGCGGCGGGTCCGTGGCGGACGACGGCCAGCACAAGCTGACGACGCCGTCCACGGTCCTCGGCGAGTACCAGAAGAGCAGCTCGAACACCTCCAGCAGCGGCACCTTCAGCGACAGCGACCTGGAGGAGGCCAAGAAGTGGGGCGTGACCGACCCCAAGAGCGTGAACGCCAGCTACAAGGCGGGCTCCGGCACCTCGGTCAAGGCGATCAACTTCGGTGGCGTCTACGGCAAGATCGAGGACCCGGAGAAGGTCGTCGACTCGATGTTCACCGAGATGGAGAAGAAGTCCAAGGAAGAGGCCGGCGGCGCGAGCGGCGCCAAGGTCTCCTTCGAGGGCTCGCCCCAGAAGTTCGAGCCGACCGGCTTCAAGAACGGCGTCATGAAGTGCCAGAACGCCAAGTACGAGATGCCCGGCGGCAGTTCGTCCACCGCGGGCGTGCCGTCGAGCTTCAAGATGCCGATGTGCATCTGGGGTGACCACAGCACGGTCACGTACATCGTGTACTCCGACAGCGGCGCCATCATCTCGAAGAAGGAGCAGCCGCTGAGCGAGGCGGCCGACACGACGGCGAAGCTGCGCAACGAGGTGCGCGTCAAGTCCTGACGGCCTTACGGCAGGAACGCGCATGAGAAGGGCCCCGGTCGGATCTCCGACCGGGGCCCTTCTCGTGCCGACTGGCGTTGACTACTGGCGTTGTCGACTGGCGTTCCGCTACGCCGACTTCTGCTCGCCGCTGCCGCCACCGCGGGCGTCGCGCGGGATCAGCGTCGGGTTCACGTTCGAGTGGACGGCGTCCGCGGTGATGACGACGCGGGCCACATCCTTGCGGGACGGGACCTCGTACATCACCGACTGGAGGACCTCCTCCATGATGGCGCGCAGTCCTCGCGCGCCGGTGCGGCGCAGGATCGCCTGGTCGGCGATGGCCTCGAGCGCCTCGCGCTCGAAGTCCAGCTCCACACCGTCGAGTTCGAAGAGCCGCTCGTACTGCTTCACCAGAGCGTTCTTCGGCTCGACGAGGATCTGGAGCAGCGCCTCACGGTCGAGGTTCTGGACCGCGGTGATGACCGGGAGCCGGCCGATGAACTCCGGGATCATCCCGAACTTCACCAGGTCCTCCGGCATGACCTCCTGGAACTGGTCCTTCTCGTCGAGCTCGCGCTTGGAGTGCAGGGTCGCGCCGAAGCCGATGCCCTTGGCGCCCGCCCGCGACTCGATGATCTTCTCCAGACCGGAGAACGCGCCGCCCACGATGAACAGCACGTTCGTCGTGTCGATCTGGATGAACTCCTGGTGCGGGTGCTTGCGGCCGCCCTGCGGCGGAACCGAGGCGCTGGTCCCCTCGAGGATCTTGAGGAGCGCCTGCTGCACACCCTCACCGCTCACATCACGCGTGATCGACGGGTTCTCCGACTTGCGGGCGACCTTGTCGATCTCGTCGATGTAGATGATCCCGGTCTCGGCCTTCTTGACGTCGTAGTCGGCCGCCTGGATCAGCTTGAGCAGAATGTTCTCGACGTCCTCGCCGACGTAGCCCGCCTCCGTCAGCGCCGTCGCGTCGGCGATGGCGAACGGGACGTTGAGCATGCGCGCCAGCGTCTGTGCGAGGAGCGTCTTGCCGGAGCCGGTCGGGCCGAGGAGAAGGATGTTGGACTTCGCGAGTTCGATCGCGTCGTCCCGCCCGTTCGCCCCGCCGTTCTCGCCGGCCTGGACGCGCTTGTAGTGGTTGTACACCGCTACGGACAGGGCCTTCTTGGCGGCTTCCTGTCCTACGACGTAGCTCTCGAGGAACTCGTAGATCTCGCGCGGCTTGGGCAGTTCCTCCCAGCGCACTTCGCTCGTCTCCGCGAGCTCTTCCTCGATGATCTCGTTGCAGAGGTCGATGCACTCGTCGCAGATGTACACACCGGGGCCTGCGATGAGCTTCTTGACCTGCTTCTGACTCTTTCCGCAGAACGAGCACTTGAGCAGATCGCCGCCGTCACCGATGCGTGCCACGAGGTGCTTCCCCTTCGCCTGGGAGACGCCACGTTCAGCGGCTCCTGGTGCCTGTATCCGACGGTACCTTGCCGGGCCCCCCGTTCGGGCCCCCCTTGGCACGGTTCACTTTGACGTGGACCGTGCCAAGGGGACGGCAGACGATACAGCGGTTGTTACGCGATCGCCTCGTTGTTCATCTTGCGCGTCGAGACGACCTGGTCGACCAGGCCGTACGCGAGCGCGTCCTCGGCCGTGAGGATCTTGTCGCGCTCGATGTCGTCGCGGATCTTCTCGATCGGCGTCGTCGAGTGCTTGGCCAGCATGTCTTCCAGCTGCGCACGCATACGCATGATCTCGTTGGCCGCGATCTCCAGGTCGGAGAGCTGCTCACGGCCGGTGCCGCCGGAGGGCTGGTGGATCAGCACGCGCGCGTTGGTCAGCGCCATGCGCTTGCCCGGGGTGCCGGCGGCCAGCAGGACGGCGGCCGCGGAGGCGGCCTGGCCCATGCAGACCGTCTGGATGTCCGGCTTCACGAACTGCATCGTGTCGTAGATGGCCGTGAGGGCCGTGAACGAGCCGCCGGGGCTGTTGATGTAGATGGAGATGTCGCGGTCCGGGTCCATCGACTCCAGGCACAGCAGCTGCGCCATGACGTCGTTGGCCGACGCGTCGTCGATCTGCACGCCGAGGAAGATGATGCGCTCCTCGAAGAGCTTCGCGTACGGGTCGTACTCGCGCACGCCCTGCGAGGTGCGCTCGACGAAGCGCGGCACCACGTAGCGGTTGTCGACCTGGGGGCCCTGGTACAGGCCGCTGCCGGGGAAGTTGTTCATGGTCGGTGTTCCGTCCTGGTGAAGGTGGGCTTGGCTGGCTGTGCCGACGTGATCGCGAGGATCAGGCGCCGGTGCCGCCGCCGCCCGGAACGCCCGTAGCGGCAGTGATGATCTCGTCGATGAGGCCGTACTCCTTGGCCTCCTCGGTGGTGAACCAGCGGTCGCGGTCACCGTCACGGATGATCGTCTCGACACTCTGGCCCGAGTGGCGGGCGGTGATCTCGGCCATGCGCTTCTTCGTGCGCAGCAGGTACTCGGCCTGGATCTTCACGTCCGAGGCGGTACCGCCGATGCCCGCGGAGCCCTGGTGCATCAGGATGTCGGTGTGCGGCAGCGCGAAGCGCTTGCCCGCCGAGCCGCCGGTCAGCAGGAACTGGCCCATGGAGGCGGCCATACCCATGCCGATGGTGACGACGTCGTTCGGGATGTACTGCATGGTGTCGTAGATCGCCATGCCGGCCGTCACCGAGCCGCCGGGGCTGTTGATGTACAGGAAGATGTCCTTGTCCGGGTCTGCGGCAAGGAGCAGCATCTGTGCGGTGATCTTGTTCGCGATGTCGTCGTCGACCTGCTGGCCGAGGAAGACGATGCGCTCGCCGAGCAGCCGGTTGTAGACATGGTCGCCGAGGCCACCACCGATGGACGGCTCGCCTGCGGCGGAAGGCATCAGATTCGTCACGGATCCACCTGCTCGTCTCTGACGGCTACGCGCCGTCTCGCGTCTTTAGCTGGGGCCGGGGGTCACGCTCGCGACTCCCCTGCCCTCCTCTTCATGGACCCTAACGCGCGGCCCCCTCCGGGGAATCCCGCGAGTGGAACTGTTCGCTGTGAGCGCAGGTACGTTGCACTCGCGTGCGGGCGGGGTGGAAGCGCCCCGTCAGGGGCGCGGGGAACTGCGCAATCCCCGTGCATGACCGCAGGCGGCCACAGAGGCTCGGGGACGACGCGACTTGCGCCCCACCGGGGCTGGGCGCGCAGTTCCCCGCGCCCCTTACGGGGCACTGAGGCCCCCGGAACCGTGACGGTTCCGGGGGCCTCAGTCACGTTCCTGAGCGGAGCGCCTACTTGGCCTCGGCCTCGGTGGACTCGGAGGCCTCGGCGGCAGCCTCGGTGGCCTCCGTCTCCTCCTCGTCGTCGTCCGAGAGGTCGACGATCTCGCCGTTGGTGTCCTTGACCGTGGCGGCCTCGACGACCGTGGCAAGGGCCTTTCCGCGGGCGACCTCGCCGACCAGCATCGGGACCTGGCCACCCTCGACGACGGCCTGGGCGAACTGGTCGGGGGACATGCCGGAGGAAGCGGCGCGGCGCATGAGGTGCTCGGTGAGCTCCTCCTGGCTGACGTTCAGCTTCTCCTTGTTGACGAGCTCGTCGAGGACGAACTGCGTCTTGATGCCCTTGACGGCCTGCTCGCTCGTCTCGGCGTCGAACTCCTCGACCGTCTTGCCCTGGATCTCGAGGAACTTCTCGAGGTTCAGGCCCATCTGGGCGAGCTGGTGGTTCTCGAGGTTGTGCTTGCGGGTCTGGACCTCGTCCTCGAGCAGCTTCTCCGGGACGGGGACCTCGACCAGCTCGAGCAGCTTCTCCAGGACGCGCTCCTGGGCCTGCGTGGCCTGGTCGTTCAGCTTCTGGTTCTCGAGGCGCTTGCGGCTGTCGGCCTTCAGCTCGTCGAGGGTGTCGAACTCGGAGGCGAGCTGCGCGAACTCGTCGTCCAGCTCCGGCAGTTCGCGCTTGGCGACCTGGCTCACCTTGACGGTGACCTCGGCGTCCTTGCCCTCGGCGGAGCCGCCCTTGAGCTCGGAGGTGAAGGTGGCCTCGCCACCGGCCTCCAGGCCCTTGACGGCGTCGTCGATGCCGTCAAGGAGCTCGCCCGAGCCGATGGTGTACGAGACACCGGAGGCGACGCCGTCCTCGAGGACCTCGCCCTCGACCTTGGCCTCCAGGTCGATCGTCACGACGTCGCCGTCCTCGGCGGCGCGCTCGACCGGCGCGGTGGAGGCGAAGCGGTCGCGCAGCTGCTCGACGGCCTTGTCGACGTCCTCTTCGGTGACCTCGGTGGCGTCGACCTCGACCTCGATGCCGGAGTAGTCCGGGATCTCGATCGTCGGGCGGACGTCGACCTCAGCGGTGAAGTTCAGCGTCTCGCCGTCCTTCAGGTCCGTGATGTCGACCTCGGGCTGGCCGAGGACGTTGAGCTCCGCCTCGTTGACGGCCTCGGTGTAGAACTTCGGGAGCGCGTCGTTGACAGCCTCTTCGAGAACCGCGCCGCGGCCGAAGCGCTGGTCGATGACGCGGGCCGGGATCTTGCCCTTGCGGAAGCCCTTCACCGTGACCTGCTGGTTGATCTTCTTGTACGCCGCGTCGAGGCTGTCCTTGAGCTCCTCGAAGGGCACCTCAATGCTGAGCCGAACCCGGGTCGGGTTCAGGGTCTCGACGGCGCTCTTCACGGTGGGTCTCCTTGGGGGCTGACTTCTGGGATCGTGCCCGGCTTAAGAGACACACGGGCATGCAGCTTGCATAGTAACGGCACGCCGCTGCGGACCCACAATGCGATCTTGGAGAACCCCGGGGCGGCCTCGCGGCCTGCGCCCGAACGCTGGTCGGGGTGGCGGGATTTGAACCCACGGCCTTCCGCTCCCAAAGCGGACGCGCTACCAAGCTGCGCCACACCCCGTCGGTGCGACACGTAGGGTACATGCCTGCAGGCCGTGCGGCTCCCGCGCTGCGGGCCGTGAGAAAGAGGGTGTGCACTCGGCGCCCTCGACCCGCTACGATGCCTGCGTGCCGCGGTCACCGACCTGCGGTGCAGCCGTGCGGGCGTAGCTCAATGGTAGAGCCCTAGTCTTCCAAACTAGCTACGCGGGTTCGATTCCCGTCGCCCGCTCTCGTGAAAAGCCTCCGGCCCGGATCCACTCCTCGTGGACCGGGCCGGAGGCTTTTTCGCGGACCTCGGCCGGGCGTCCTGGCCGCCGCCTCAGAAATTGATCGCGCTGATGCTGTCCGCGACCGAGTTGAGGAAGTTGTTGATCGCAGGCGCCATTCCGGTCGATGCGAGGAAGAAGCCGAAGAGCACCGCCACTATGGCGGGTCCCGCCTTGATCGAGCCGCCGCGCATGAGGACGACGAGGACGATCGCCAACAACAGCACCACTGACAGCGAAATGGCCACACTGATCACACCCTAGGTCGGTCCGCTCTCCCGGCCCGGGGGGTACAGCCCCACCCCCCGCCAGAACCATCGTGCCACCAACCCGGCGCCCCTATGCGGCCCGTGACGCATCGTCGGCCATGTACCGGCTGGTTTCGGCTTGATCGTTTCTATCGTCCCGGCCGCCCCACGCGCCCGCCGTCACCACGACCTGCAGGCCTTCTCTCAGTTTCCCCTTGGTTTGCACACAGGAAAATCAAGGAAATGCGATGTCCAATTACTGACCAAGCCGTACGGGACGAATCGGTCATCCCACCGGAGGCGGGCAAACCAGTGGGGCACAACCGCACAAACTCCCTGTCATCTTCCGCACAAACGGGGTACCTGGAAACACCAAGGAGGAATCGAGTTGATGGTTTTACGAAATCACAGGGGCCGCACTAAGGTGCCTCAGATGTTCCACACTGCCATCATCCCCACCGGCGCAGTGCGGCCCCCCACGATCTCCCCGAGTTCCTGGTGGGAGGGCCTGTGACCAACTCGCTGCACCCGCAGGGCTCGCACCGCACCCCGCTCCCACCGACCGCGCGGCCCACGGCTGAAGCCGCTCCCCGGCCCCAGCAGAAACCGGCCCCCGCTCCGGCCGACTCCCCCAAGCCCAAGCAGCGCGACGCGTTCTTCGACAACGCCAAATACCTGGCCATCGTCTTCGTCGCGATGGGCCACTCCTGGGAACCGCTGACGGACGGCAGCCGTACCGCCGAGGCGCTGTACGAGATCGTCTACACGTTCCACATGCCGGCGTTCATCATCATCTCCGGCTATTTCTCGCGCAGCTTCGACATGCGGCCCGACCGGCTGCGGCGCCTCATCACCGGCGTCGCCGTGCCCTACGTGATCTTCGAGGTCGCGTACAGCATCTTCAAGAAGTACGCGGACAACGACCCCGGCCATCCGATCAGCCTGCTCGACCCGTGGTTCCTGACCTGGTTCCTCGTCGCGCTGTTCATCTGGCGGCTCACCACGCCGCTGTGGAAGGTCGTCCGCTGGCCGATCCCGCTCTCCATCGCGATCGCCGTGCTCGCCTCCGTCTCCCCCGACATCGGCGACGACCTGGACCTGCAGCGCGTACTGCAGTTCCTGCCGTTCTTCGTACTCGGCCTGTTCCTGAAGCCCGAGCACTTCCAGCTCGTGCGGCGGCGCGAGGTGCGGATCCTGTCCCTGCCGATCGCGGCGTGCGCCTTCCTGCTCGCCTACTGGGCGGCTCCGCGCATGACGTCGGTGTGGTTCTACCACCGCGACAGCGCGCAGGAGCTGGGCGTTCCCTGGTGGGTCGGCGTCGTCATGACGCTCGCCCTGTTCGGCTGCTCGATCGTGCTCACCGCGTGCTTCTTCGCGTGGGTGCCGGGCCGCAAGATGTGGTTCACGGTGCTCGGCGCCGGAACGCTGTACGGCTATCTGCTGCACGGGTTCCTGGCGAAGGGCTCCCGGTTCTGGGGCTGGTTCGACGCGGACTGGACCCACACCCCGTACGGCGAGGTCGCCGTCACGCTCATCGCCGGTGCGGTCGTCACCGCCCTGTGCACGCCACCGGTGCAGCGCGTCTTCCGTTTCGCCATGGAGCCGAAGATGCCGTGGGCGTTCAAGAAGGACGCCACCGAGACGGCACGGGCCAGGCAGCGCGCCTGACGTGGTTCGGGTAAGGGTGGGACGGGAAGCCAACCCGCCCGCCCTTACCCGAACCACGAGGAGCCCGGCCCCATGCAGATCGATCTGACGGGACGCACCGCCCTGGTCACCGGATCCACCCAGGGCATCGGCGCCGCCATCGCGACGGGCCTCGCCCGGTCCGGGGCCCGCGTCGGCGTCAACGGCCGGACGCGGGAGCGCGTGGACGAGGCCGTGTCCCGCATCCGCGCCGAAGCACCCGAGGCGGACCTGGTGCCGGTCGCGGCCGACGTCACCACGGAGGACGGCCTGCGGGACGCCGCCGAGGCGCTCCCCCACATCGACATCCTCGTCAACAACCTGGGCATCTTCGGCTCCGCCGACCCGCTGGAGATCACCGACGCCGAGTGGCGCCGCTACTTCGAGGTCAACGTGCTGGCCGCGGTCCGGCTGATCCGCCACTATCTGCCCGGCATGACCGAGCGCGGCTGGGGCCGGATCCAGAACATCGCCAGCGACTCGGCCGTCGTGATCCCCGCCGAGATGATCCACTACGGGATGTCCAAGACGGCGCTGCTGTCCGTGACCCGCGGCTTTGCCAAGCAAGCCGCCGGCAGTGGCGTGACCGTCAACTCCGTCATCGCGGGTCCCACCCACACGGGCGGCGTCGAGGACTTCGTCTACGAACTGGTCGACCGCTCCCTGCCCTGGGACGAGGCGCAGCGGGCCTTTATGCGCGAGCACCGCCCGCAGTCCCTGCTGCAACGGCTCATCGAGCCCGAGGAGATCGCGAACATGGTGGTCTACCTGGCCTCCGACCTCTCCAGCGCCACGACGGGCGGGGCCCTGCGGGTGGACGGCGGTTACGTGGACTCGATCCTGCCGTAGGGCCGTTACGACTTTCACGGCCGTAAAAATCAGGCGATCCCCAGCAGCGCTCGCATCGTCGCGTACTTCTGTGCCAGTCGGTCCCGGGTCGGCTCGTCGAGGACGGCGAGGCGGCCCGGGTCCGCGTTGTGGGCCAGGTCCGCCTCCTTGACCAGGCGGGCGCCGGGGGTCGCGAGGATGCGCCGCGCGTACGCCTCCGGGGGCTCGCCCTTGCGCTTGGTCAGCGCGCGGACGACCGCCTTCGTCTCCGCCGGGAGCGGGGCCGCGTCCAGCCACTCCTCCGTGAGCGCGTCGTCCTCGATCGCGTCGTGCAGCCATGCCGCGGCGATCTGGGCCTCGCTGCCTCCCCTGGCCCGCGTGCCTTCGGCCACGGCCGCCAGATGCTCCGCGTACGGGCGGCCCGCCTTGTCCTTCTGGCCTTGGTGGGCCTGCCGCGCGAGGGCCTCGACTTCCTTCAGCGTGAGCATGCCGCCGACCCTCTCACACGGCTCAGAACTGGGCCCGCAGGTCCTTTGGTAAGCTAAGTATTGACGTTTTCTTGACGCTCTCTTGACCAAAGCCTCTGGTCGACATCTCGACCTTTACGTACGGCTTCAAGACCAAGGAGGAACGGGCCCATCGGACACGCAGACACCTTGATCGCCATGGGCGGCGCCTTTCTCGCGGCAGCCGTCCTCGCCCGCCTGGGAGGGCGGATAGGCCTCCCCACCATTCCCCTGTTCATCCTGGCCGGGACCCTGCTCGGCCCCCACACGCCGGGCGTCGTGCTGCTCTCCGACCCGCACGACCTGGAGATGCTCTCCGCGCTCGGCCTCGTACTTCTGCTCTTCTATCTCGGCCTCGAGTTCCACATGGACGACCTGAAGACGGGCGGCCGCAAGATGGCCCTCGCCGGCGGGACGTACCTCGCGCTGAACGTCGGCGCCGGCCTCGGTTTCGGATTCGCCCTCGGCTGGGGCACATCCGAAGCTCTGGTCCTCGCCGGGGTGCTCGGCATCTCGTCGTCCGCGATCGTCACCAAGGTCCTTGTCGACACCGGCCGGCTCGGGAACCCCGAGACCAAGCCGATCCTCGGGATCATCGTGGTCGAGGACATCTTCCTCGCCCTGTATCTGGCCGCGTTGCAGCCGATCCTGTCCGGGGCCGACTCGCTGTCGGCGGCCGTGCTCGACGGCGGCAAGGCCTTCGGGTTCCTGCTGCTGCTCGCCCTCGCGGCGCGCTTCGGCACGCGGGTCGTCGGCAAGCTGTTCAACACCAAGGACGACGAGCTCCTCGTCATCTCCTTCCTCGGTGCCGCGGTGTTCGTGGCCGGGGTCTCCGAGTGGTTCGGGGTCGCCGACGCCATCGGGGCGTTCATGGTCGGCCTGATGCTCGGGTCCACCGCCTCCGGCGAGCGGATCATGAAGCTGGTGCACCCGCTGCGGGACGCCTTCGGCGCGATCTTCTTCTTCGGGTTCGGTCTCTCCATCGACCCCGGTGACCTGCCGAGCGTGCTGTGGCCGGTGCTCGCGGCGGTCGCGCTGACACTCGTCATGAACGTGCTCGCGGGACTCGGGGCGGCGAAGATCTACGGATTCGGGTCCGGGCCCGCCGCGAACATCTCGACCACGCTCCTCGCGCGCGGAGAGTTCGCGCTGATCCTCGCCACGATGGCCGCGGCCGCCGGGCTCGACGAGCGGCTCTCGCCGTTCATCGCGGGGTACGTGCTGCTGCTCGCGGTCCTCGGACCGCTGGCCGCGGGCCGGTCCGGGTGGCTGGCCAGGGTCCTGCCGATCAAGGAGCGTCAGCTCATGACGGAGGAGCCACGGGTCGGCGCCGGGGTGTAGCGGCCTGGGGTGCAGGGCGCTGGGGTGTCGAAACCCTCACGCGTCCCGACAGATCAGCAGCAACGCCCGGTCGTCGTTGACGTCCTTGGCCACCGCCTCGATGAGGTGCCAGGCCGCGCCGTGGAAGCCGCCGGTCACATACCGGTCGGCTTCCCCGGTGAGGCGGTCCATGCCCTCGCTGATGTCCCGCTCGGAGGTCTCGACGAGGCCGTCCGTGAACAGCATCAGCACGTCACCGGGGCGCAACGTCCCCTTCGTGGCGTCGAATTCGGCCCCGTCGTAGACGCCGAGGAGCGGGCCCTCGGCCGCCTTCTCCTCCCAGCGGCCCGTGCCCGCGCTGAGCTGGAGGCCCGGCGGATGGCCCGCGGAGTACAGCTCGTAGTCCCCGGACTCCAGGTCGAGGACGAGGTGGATCGAGGTCGCGAAGCCCTCGTCCCAGTCCTGGCGGAGCAGATAGCCGTTGGCCGCGGGCAGGAAGGCGTGCGGCGGCAGCGAGCCGAGCAGACCGCTGAAGGCGCCGGCGAGCAGCAGCGCACGCGAGGCCGCGTCCATGCCCTTGCCGGACACGTCCGTGAGGACGACCTCCAGCGTGCGGCCGTTGTTCGTACGGGCGGCCACCACGAAGTCACCGGAGAACGACTGGCCGCCCGCCGGGCGCAGCGCCATCTCGCGGTGCCAGCCCGGCGGCAGCTTGGGCAGCCGGCTCTGCGTGCGGATACGTTCGCGCAGGTCGAAGAGCATCGTTCCGCCGCGCCTCCAGGGCACGCCGACCCGGCTGCGGAACTGGGCGATGAGCAGGCCGAAGAACCCGCAGGCCGCGACCGTGAGCACGGTGCCGGGCGTGACCCCGGCCGCGCGCTGCGTGTAGGGGCCCAGCTGGAACGATTCCACGATCAGCGCCGCGGCCGCCGCCGCGTACAGGCCGAGCAGGCTGGCGGGGCGCAGCAGCAGGCCGCCCGCGACGATCGGCAGGACGAGGACCGCGGGGGCGCACCACACCGGGTTGAGGATGGTGGCGAAGGCGATCACCGGGATGGTGATGAGCAGCCCGACGAGCGCGATCCAGTCCGAGCCGTCCCCGCGGAAGTAGTCCACTCCGGATTTGCGCACGGCTGTGCGGACCCGGTGGACACGCATTCTCAACCGGGCCGGGAACGTATCGGCCTCCGCGCGCTGTGCGCGCCCACGCCGCTCTCGTCGTACCGCCATTGTTCGTGGACCTTATCCACCGGGCCCGGACCTGTGCACGGGAGGTCCCACTTGTCCCCCTTTCCGGGCACGCCCGTCAGCCCCGGTACAGCCCCGGTACAGGGAGTAAATTCCCTCGCCCGCCGCTGCCCGCCCTGGTAGGGATGGCGTATGGCGACCGATCTGCGCACCTTGCGGGACAGCGAGTGGGACCACTGGTACGGGAAGCTGGAGCGGGCCTTCGGCGGAGTGGCCGAGGCGGCCGAGGAGCGCGGGCTCTACCGGGAGCTGACCGTCCTCGACCGCTCGCTCGGGGTCTGGGACGGGGACGAGTGCGTGGGCACGGCGGGCGCCTTCCCGTTCCGCGTCGCGGTGCCCGGCGGGGCCTTCGTGACCGCGGCGGGCGTGACCATGGTCAGCGTCGCCGCGACGCACCGCAGGCGCGGCATCCTGACCGAAATGATGCGCCGTCAACTCGACGACGTACGAGGGTGGGGCGAGCCCCTGGCGGTCCTCACGGCGTCCGAACCCGTCATCTACGGGCGGTTCGGCTACGGCATCGGGACCCGCAAGGCCGCGGTGCGCATCGAGTCCCGGCAGGTCCGGATCGAGGCGCCCGCCGCGGCCGACGAGGTGCGACTGCGGTACGTGGACGTGGCGGAGGGCGCCGAGCGGTGCGAGTCCGTGTATCTGCGGACCGTGGGGACGCGGCCCGGGATGCCCGCCCGGACGCCCGGCTGGGAGCGGCTGCCGCTGCTCGACCCGGAGCAGGAGCGGGACGGGGCGTCGCCGCTGCAGTGCGTCATGGCCGAAAGGGACGGGGAGACGGTCGGGTTCGCGCGCTTCCATGTCCGGCCGGAGTCCGCGGAGGGAGTGGAGCGCAACCGGGTCCTGGTGCGCGAGGTGACCTCGGTCGAGCCCGCGGCGTACGCGGCGCTGTGGCGGTTCCTGTGCTCCATCGACCTGACGGAGACCGTGGAGTGCGGGAACCTGCCGGTGGACGATCCGCTGTTCTCGCTGGTCTCCGACATCCGGCGGTGCGGCGTACGGGTGCGTGACTCGATGCACGTACGTCTGGTGGAGGTGGGCGGGGCACTCGAAGCGCGTACGTATCTCACGCCCGTGGACGTCGTGTTCGAGGTGGCGGACGCCTTCTGCCCCTGGAACGAGGGGCGTTGGCGGCTCACGGGTGACGCGAAGGGCGGCGCGTCCTGCAAGCGGACCGAGGAGCCGGCCGATCTCGCCCTGTCCGTACGGGAGTTGGGTGCGGCCTATCTCGGTGACGTGTCACTGATGGAGCTGGCCGGGGCCGGTCGGGTGCGGGAGCTGCGGCCCGGAGCGCTCGCGGAGGCGTCGGTGGCGTTCGGCTCGGTGCTCGCGCCGTGGCTGCCGCACGGGTTCTAGTAGGCGCCCGGGGGTTGGCAGGTGGGGCACCAGAAGAGGTTGCGGGCCGCCAGTTCCGCCGTGCGGATCTCGGTGCCGCACAGGTGGCAGGGCTGGGGCGCGCGCCGGTAGACGTAGACCTCGCCGCCGTGGTCGTCGACGCGCGGCGGGCGGTTCATCGCCTCGGGGGTGTGCTCGGGGCGGACGGTGTCGATGCGGTTGGCGCGGACGCCGTCGTGCATGAGCGCCACCAAGTCGTCCCAGATGGCCGTCAGTTGGGCGTCGGTGAGGTTCTTGCCCGGGGTGTACGGGTCGATGCCGTGGCGGAAGAGGACCTCGGCGCGGTAGACGTTGCCGACGCCGGCGATGACCTTCTGGTCCATGAGGAGCGCGGCGATGGTGGTGCGGCTGCGGGAGATCCGGGCGTAGGCCCTGGCGGGGTCCTCTCCCTGGCGCAGCGGGTCCGGGCCGAGGCGGTCGTGTATCGCCTGCTTCTCGGCGTCCGTGATGAGTGCGCAGGTGGTGGGGCCGCGGAGGTCCGCGTAGTGGGCGTCGTTCGCGAGGCGCAGGCGGACGGTGTCCGTGGGGGGTGGAGCCGGGGTGTCGCCGAAGGTGTACTTGCCGAAGAGGCCGAGGTGGATGTGGATCCAGGCGCCCTCGTCGCCGAAGCCGAGGAAGAGGTGCTTGCCGATGGCCTCGGTGCGGGTGAGTTCTTGGCCGGTGAGGAGCGCTGCCGCGTCGGAGAACTTGCCCTGGGGGCTGGTCACGGTGGCCTTGCGGCCGGCGAATTTCGTCGCGTGATCCTGGGCCAGGCGGTGGATCGTGTGGCCTTCGGGCACGCCGGTTCCTTTCGGCTAACCGTGGTTGACGTCACGGGGCTCTGCCCCGGACCCCGCCGGCTCTCGTCACCAGAGCGGGGCTTGATCTGGTGCTCTGCCCCCCGCGTCTCAATCGCCGGCGGGGCTCAAAAGATTGGGGCTCTGCCCCATACCCCGCTCCTCAATCGCCGGAGGGGCTGAAAATGCCCACTCGCCGCGGGGCTTGAAGGGCACAGCCCGAATCAAGCCCCGCTCTGGTGACGAGAGCCCGCGGGGTCCGGGGCGGAGCCCCGAGGCGTCGGCCCCGGGTGGGTCAGTCCTGCTGCGGGTGGTGCGCGGGAATCGCGGGGAGCACGCCCGACGTCTCGTAGGCCGACAGCATGTCGATGCGGCGCTGGTGGCGCTCCTCGTTGGAGTACGGCGTCGCCAGGAAGATCTCGACGAACTTCGTCGCCTCCTCCTCCGTGTGCATCCGCCCACCGATGGAGATCACGTTCGCGTTGTTGTGCTCACGGCCCAGCGCAGCGGTCTGCTCGCTCCAGGCGAGGGCCGCACGGACGCCCTTCACCTTGTTCGCGGCGATCTGCTCACCGTTGCCGGAGCCGCCGATCACGACGCCGAGGGCGTCCGGGTCACCGGCCGTCCGCTCCGCGGCGCGGAGGCAGAACGGCGGGTAGTCGTCCTGGGCGTCGTAGATGTGGGGCCCGCAGTCGACGGGCTCGTGGCCGTGGGCCTTGAGCCATTCGACCAGGTGGTTCTTGAGTTCGTAGCCGGCATGATCCGAGCCGAGGTACACGCGCATGGGTCCGAGTGTGGCACGACGCGCGCCGGGTAGCCGCCTCCGGGTGCCCGCCGGGGCGCCCGTCGTGGCCTTGACAACAATCCGGACTCAAAGCTTCCGCGCGGGCGACCTGGTGCGTTGAATGCGAACCCACGTTTACCGCAAACGTAAGGACCCAGTGCATGACCACGCAGTCGCCCCCCACCACCGGGGCCTCATCCGGTACGCCGCCCACCGGCGGCGACGGTGACGGACTCAAGGCAGGGCTGAAGAACCGGCACCTGTCCATGATCGCCATCGGCGGTGTCATCGGAGCCGGTCTGTTCGTCGGCTCCGGCTCCGGCATCGCGGCCGCGGGACCCGCCATCCTCGTCTCGTACGCCCTCGTCGGCGCGATGGTCGTCTTCGTGATGCGGATGCTGGGCGAGATGGCCGCCGCACGGCCCTCGTCCGGTTCCTTCTCCGCCTACGCCGACCAGGCCCTCGGCCGCTGGGCCGGTTTCTCCATCGGCTGGCTCTACTGGTTCTTCTGGGTCGTGGTGCTCGCCGTGGAGGCGACCGCCGGGGCGAAGATCCTCAACGGCTGGATACCGGGCGTCCCGCAGTGGGGGTGGGCGCTGATCGTGATGGTCGTGCTCACCGTCGTGAACCTGGCGGCCGTCGGCAGTTACGGAGAGTTCGAGTTCTGGTTCGCCGGGATCAAGGTCGTCGCGATCGCGGCGTTCGTGATCGTGGGCCTGCTCGCCGTGTTCGGGCTGCTGCCGGGCTCCGACAACCCGGGCTCCGGGCTCGGACACCTCACCGACTCCGGCGGCTTCTTCCCCAAGGGGCCCGGAGCGATCCTCACCGGTGTCCTGATGGTCGTCTTCTCCTTCATGGGCTCCGAGATCGTCACGCTCGCCGCCGGTGAGTCCGAGGACCCGCAGAAGGCCGTCACCAAGGCCACGAACTCCGTGATCTGGCGTATCGGCATCTTCTACCTGGGCTCGATCTTCGTCGTGCTGACGCTGCTGCCGTGGAACGATCCGTCGATCGTCAAGGAGGGGTCGTACGTGGCCGCTCTGAACTCCATCGGCATCCCGCACGCCGGACAGGTCATGGACGTCATCGTGCTGACGGCCGTGCTGTCGTGTCTGAACTCGGGGCTGTACACCGCCTCCCGTATGGCCTTCTCGCTCGGGCAGCGCGGTGACGCGCCGAAGGCGTTCGCCAAGACCACGTCGCGCGGTGTGCCGCGGGTCGCGATCCTCGGGTCCGTCGTCTTCGGGTTCCTCGCGGTCTGGTTCAACTACCAGTGGCCGGACACCGTCTTCAACTTCCTGCTGAACTCCTCCGGAGCCGTCGCGCTGTTCGTGTGGCTCGTCATCTGTTTCACGCAGTTGAAGATGCGCGGGATGATCCTGCGGGACCAGCCGGAGAAGCTGGTCGTCAAGATGTGGCTGTTCCCGTATCTGACGTGGGCGACGATCGCGATGATCTCGTTCGTGCTCGTGTACATGTTGACGGATGACGCGGGGCGGGAGCAGGTTCTGCTTTCTCTGCTCGTCGCGGCGTTCGTTGTCGGGTTCGCGCTCGTGCGCGAGAAGGTGCAGCGGGCGAAGGCGTGAGCGGCCCCGTTGCCCCAGGGGCTTGAACGGGGCAGGTGAAACGTAGGAGGGGCGGCCCGGGTGGGCCGCCCCTCCTCGTCGTGCCGGGTGGTGTCGCCTACTTGTCGGCGAGCTTCCAGGCGGCGGGCAGCGCGCCCATCGCCAGGGCCGCCTTCAGGACGTCGCCGATCAGGAACGGGGTGAGGCCCGCGGCGATCGCGGCCGTGAGGCCCATCCCGGTGGACAGGGCCAGGTACGGGACGCCGACCGCGTAGACGATGGCCTCGCCGAGCAGGAACGTGCCTGCGGTGCGCAGCATCGAGCGGTCGGCGCCGCGCCGGGCGAGCGCGCCGACCGCGGCCGAGGCCAGCATCAGACCGATGACGTAACCGAACGAGGCCATCGCCATGCCCGAGCCGCCCTCCGCGAACCACGGCACGCCGGCCATGCCCGCGAGCGCGTACACGGCGAGCGCGAGGAAGCCGCGGCGGGCGCCGAGCGCGGTGCCGACGAGCAGCGCGGCGAAGGTCTGACCGGTCACCGGCACCGGCGAGCCCGGGACCGGGAGCGCGATCTGCGCGGCGATACCGGTGAGGGCGGCGCCGCCGAGGACCAGAGCGATGTCCTTGGTACGGGAAGCGGGCAGGAGGTCGGCCAGGACCTTGCCCGGACGGGCGGCGGTCGTGACAGCGGCGGCGGCACTCATGGGAACTCCGCGTTCAGTGAGAGGACCTTGCGGTCGCGGGCAGGGTGGGACTTCGTGACGCTATCCCAGGGGAGTTGAGGCGATCACGGTCGCCGGTCGACAAAGGCCCCCGCCCCGGGTTGGTGGGCTCTGAACAAACAACGGCACGTACACCTCGTACAAGGTGATGCTCGTCACTGGGAGAGGTCGCGGGAGAGTCCGTTTTGCGCGCGGGGGCGCTTGAACGGGAGACTGTAGGTTCCCGCCAAACCGCGCACGCCCGCGCGACCCGCACATCCGAGATCGGCTGAAGCCCCATGCAAGACGAACCACTCTCCACCGGGCTGAAGCAGCGCCACCTCACGATGCTCGGCCTCGGCGGGGTCATCGGCGCGGGCCTGTTCGTCGGCTCGGGAGCCGGTATCGCGGTCGCGGGGCCCGGCATCGTCGTCTCGTACCTGATCGCGGGCGCGCTCGCGATGCTGGTGATGCGGATGCTCGGCGAGATGTCCGCCGCGATGCCCGCGTCCGGTTCCTTCTCCGTGCACGCGGAGCGGGCGCTCGGCCGGTGGGCCGGGTTCACCGCCGGATGGCTCTACTGGTTCATGCTCGTGGTGGTGCTCGCCGTCGAGGCGACGGGCGCGGCGCAGATCGCGAACGGGTGGGTGCCGGGCGTCCCGCAGTGGGCGTGGGTGCTGCTCTTCATGGTCGTGTTCACCGTCGCCAACCTGACGGCGGTGAAGAACTTCGGCGAGTTCGAGTTCTGGTTCGCGGCCCTCAAGGTCTTCGCGATCATCGCGTTCCTCGTGCTCGGCACCCTCGCGATCTTCGGGGTCCTCCCCGACACGGACCCGGTCGGCCTCAGCCATCTGACCGGCGACGGCGGGTTCCTGCCGCACGGCTGGGAGGGCGTCGTCTCCGGTGTCCTCGCGGTCGTCTTCGCGTTCGGCGGCCTGGAGGTCGTCACGATCGCGGCCGCCGAGTCCGAGGACCCGGCCCGCTCGGTGGCGCGCGCGGTGCGCAGCGCGGTGTTCCGGATCCTGTTCTTCTACGTCGGTTCGATGCTGGTCATCGTGACCGTGCTGCCCTGGACGGAGCAGAAGGCGGGGATCAGCCCGTACGTCACCGTGCTCGACTCGATCGGGGTGCCGTCGGCGGCGCAGATCATGAACATCGTGGTGTTCGTGGCGCTGCTCTCCGCGCTGAACGCCAACCTCTACGGCTCCTCCCGCATGATCTTCTCGCTGGCCGAGCGCGACGAGGCGCCGAAGTCGCTGCTGAAGGTGAGCGGTGGCGGGGTGCCGCGCCGCGCGGTCCTGGCCTCGGTGGCCTTCGGCTTCATCTCCGTACTCCTGAACCTGGAGTGGCCGGACACGATCTTCCTCTACATGCTCAACTCGGTCGGCGCGGTGCTGCTGTTCGTGTGGGCGCTGATCGCCGTGTCGCAGCTGCGGCTGCGGCGGCGCATCGAGCAGGAGGCCCCCGAGCGCCTGGTGTTGAAGATGTGGGCGTTCCCGTGGCTGACCTGGGTGGCGATCGCCGCGATGGCCGCGGTCTTCGGCCTGATGCTGACCGACGCCACGGCGCGGCCGCAGCTGATGTGGTCGACCGGGGCGACGCTGCTGGTCCTCGCGGTCGCGGGCGTACGGGAGTTGCGCGCGCGGCGTGCCTGAACGGTGTCTATGCGTTCACCGAACGTCGACTTGATCATTGCGGCGTGTGAGCGTCGTGTCCGTATACCGGAAACCTATTCCCTCTGAGCGGGCCGCACCCTGACACTGTGGCGGTTTTACGCACCGTTTACGTCAGGACCGTCACCGCTACTGAACAGGGCACACCCATGTCTGGGAACTCAGCGCAGTCCACAGCAGAGAGTGCGGACGCGCGGCCGGGCGAGCAGGCGCCGGCCGAGCCGTCGCTGTCGCACGGCCTCAAGCAGCGCCATCTTTCCATGATCGCGCTGGGCGGCGTGATCGGCGCGGGCCTCTTCGTGGGCTCCGGCACCGCGATCGCCGCCGCGGGCCCGTCGATCATCCTCGCCTACGCGATATCCGGCGCGCTCGTCATGCTCGTGATGCGCATGCTGGGCGAGATGTCGGCGGCGTACCCGGCGTCCGGATCGTTCTCCGTGCACGCCGAGCGGGGCATCGGGCCGTGGGCCGGATTCACCGCGGGCTGGTCGTTCTGGTTCCTGCTCTGCGTGGCCGTCGGCCTGGAGGGCATCGGTGCGGCGGGCATCGTGCACGGCTGGGTGCCGGGCGTGCCGGAGTGGGCCTGGGTCGCCCTCTTCATGCTCCTCTTCACGATCACGAACCTGTCGGCCGTGAAGAACTTCGGCGAGTTCGAGTTCTGGTTCGCCGCGCTCAAGGTCGGCGCGATCGTGCTCTTCCTCGTCATCGGCGTCCTCGCCATCCTCGGCGTGCTGCCCGACGTCGACGCCCCCGGCATGTCCAACCTCACGGGCCACGGCGGCTTCATGCCGAACGGCACGGAGGGGCTGATCGTCGGCCTGCTCGCGTCGGTCTTCGCGTACGGCGGTCTGGAGACGGTGACGATCGCCGCCGCCGAGTCGGAGCACCCGGTGCAGGGCGTCGCCAAGGCGGTCCGCACCGCGATGTGGCGCATCGCCCTCTTCTACGTCGGGTCGATGGCGGTCGTCGTGGTCCTGCTGCCCTGGACCGCGAAGGAGATCCCGACCAAGGGCCCGTACGTCGCCACGCTCGACTACCTGGGCGTGCCCGCGGCCGGCCAGATCATGAACGTGGTCATCCTCGTCGCGCTGCTCTCCGCCATGAACGCCAACATCTACGGCGCCTCCCGCATGGCCGCCTCGCTGGTCGCCCGCGGCATGGGCCCGAAGGTCATCGGCAAGGTCACGAACGGGGTGCCGCGGTTCGCGGTGCTGCTGTCGGCGGTCTTCGGCTTCGTGTGCGTGCTGCTCAGCTACTGGCGCCCGGACGACGTCTTCGCCTGGCTGCTCAACACCATCGGCGCGATCATCCTCGTCGTCTGGTTCTTCATCGCCGTCTCCCAGCTGGTGCTGCGCCGCAAGCTGGAGCGGGAGGCGCCGGAGAAGCTGGTCGTGAAGATGTGGGCGTACCCCTACCTCACGATCATCGCGCTGGTCGGCATGGTCGCCGTCTTCGTCCTGATGGCCCGCGAGCACGACACGCGGATCCAGCTGTACTTCTCCGGCGGCCTGGCGATCATCCTCGCGGCGGTCGGGTACGCGCGGCAGAAGCTGGCGGAGCGGCGGTAGCCACGACCCGCTCCACGCGAAGGGCCCCCGGACCGATCGGTCCGGGGGCCCTTTCCGTTGCGCCCGACACTCTTGCTGCTAGCCTGCACTTGCGAATAAGTTGCAATAAGCAGTCGGAGGGCACGGAGAGACATGGCCACGTACACGCTTCCTGAACTTCCGTACGACTACGCGGCGTTGGAACCGGTCATCAACCCGCAGATCATCGAGCTGCACCACGACAAGCACCACGCGGCGTACGTGAAGGGCGCGAACGACACCCTGGAGCAGCTGGCCGAGGCGCGCGACAAGGAACAGTGGGGCTCCATCAACGGCCTGGAGAAGAACCTCGCCTTTCACCTCTCCGGCCACATCCTGCACAGCATCTACTGGCACAACATGACGGGCGACGGTGGCGGCGAGCCGCTGGCCGCGGACGGTGTGGGCGACCTGGCGGACGCGATCACGGAGTCCTTCGGCTCGTTCGCCGGGTTCAAGGCGCAGCTGACGAAGGCCGCGGCCACCACGCAGGGCTCCGGCTGGGGCGTCCTCGCGTACGAGCCGGTGAGCGGGCGGCTCATCGTCGAGCAGATCTACGACCACCAGGGCAACGTCGGCCAGGGCTCGACCCCGATCCTCGTCTTCGACGCGTGGGAGCACGCGTTCTACCTGCAGTACAAGAACCAGAAGGTCGACTTCATCGAGGCGATGTGGCGGGTCGTCAACTGGCAGGACGTGGCCAAGCGGTACGCGGCCGCGAAGGAGCGGGCGTACAACCTGCTGCTGGTGCCGTGACGCCGTGATGCGTCCCGCCTCGTGATCGTCTTCTCACCCTTCACGTTGGCGGGCGGTGGAACGACGGACCCCCGCGAGGATGTGACTCGCGGGGGTCTGTCGGTATGGGCGGTTCCGGGGGAATGTAATTGCATGGCACCCGCAGACAAGTACTGCCGAAACTGCAAGGGCCCCATGCGGCTCTTTGTCGAACTGAGCCCCGCGGAGCGGGCGCTGGCCGCCGAACGCGACGACGTCGACCCCGGAACGCTCGACGGCTACCGGCGGTGCAGCACGGACAGCTGCCGGCGCGTGCAGCTGTACTTCAACAAGTCGAAAGGCTTCAACCTGCCGGAACGACTCGGCTGGCCGAACAGGGAGTAGCCGAACAGGGGGAAACGCCATGCCCAGTACACGGACCATGTGGTGCGAGACCTGCGAGCGGGACGAACCCCACCGTCAGCTCTCGCGGAGCGAGCAGCAGCAGCTCCGCGCCGACGGCGGGGTCAAGAATCCGGGGTCCTTCTGGACCTGCACGGGAAACGGCGGCACCTGCAGGACGCTGCGTACGGGCTTCAACAAGTCACCGTTCGACGGGCCCCACAAGCTGCGCTGAGCGTCAGTCGAAGATCGGGCCCACCGTGCGTGTGCGCTTGATTTCGTAGAAGCCCGGGACCGAGGCGACGAGGAGCGTGCCGTCCCAGAGCTTGGCCGCTTCCTCGCCCTTGGGCGCCGGGGTGACGACCGGGCCGAAGAAGGCGATCTGGTTGCCGTCGGCCCCCGGCACCGCGATGACCGGCGTGCCGACGTCCTGGCCGACCTTGTCGATGCCCTCCTTGTGCGAGGCGCGGAGCTCGTCCTCGTACTTGGTGGCGTCCCAGTGGTCGAGGAGCGAGGCGGGCAGGCCGACCTCGTCCAGGGCTCCGGCGACGGCCTCCTTCGTGGGGCCCTCGCCGCGGTTGTGGATACGGGTGCCGAGCGCGGTGTACAGGTCACCGAGGACCTCGGCCCCGTGCTCCTGCTGCGCGGCGATGACGACGCGGACCGGGCCCCAGGCCTGGGTGCGCATCATCTCCTGGTACTCCTCGGGCAGCTCGTCGAGGCGCGGCTCGTTGAGCACCGCGAGGCTCATCACGTGCCAGCGGACCTTGATGTCGCGGACCTTCTCGACCTCCAGGACCCAGCGCGAGGTCATCCAGGCCCAGGGGCACAGGGGGTCGAACCAGAAGTCGACGGGGGTCTTCTCGGACATGGTTCTCCTCAAGATTCACCGGGTGGTCTCGGCAGCGGCAACGCGGCCCGTGCCCGGTCCATTCCCCGATGTCCGGTGTCACAGCCGCGTGCGAGGATCGTAGGCGGCTGAACAGTTACGTCACAAAGGAGTGCCGCCGTGCCCGGTGAGAATCTGTCCCGCGACGAGGCCCGCGAGCGGGCGGGTCTGCTGTCCGTCGACGGGTACGAGGTGTCGCTCGACCTGCGCTCCGCGGTCGGCGACTTCGCCGGCGAGGGGCCGCGCACCTTCCGTTCCGTGACCACGATCCGGTTCCGGTCGAACGAGGCGGGGGCGGCCACGTTCGTCGACCTGATCGCGCCGTCCGTGACGGCCGTGTCGCTGAACGGCGAGGACCTCGACCCGGCGGCCGTGTTCGACGGCAACCGCATCCAGCTGGAGAGCCTGGCGGAGGACAACGAACTGGTGGTCGACGCCCAGTGCGCGTACTCGCGTACGGGTGAGGGCATGCACCGCTTCGTCGACCCCGAGGACGGCGAGGTCTACCTCTACACGCAGTACGAGCCCGCCGACGCGCGCCGCGTGTTCGCCAACTTCGAGCAGCCCGACCTGAAGGCGCCGTACCGCTTCAGCGTGCAGGCCCCCGAGGGCTGGACCGCGTGGTCGAACGGCACGGGCGAACTCGTCGACGGCGTCTGGCAGTTCGCGGAGACCAAGCCGATCTCGACGTACATCACGGCGGTCGTCGCCGGGCCGTACCACTACGTGACGGATTCGTACGAGCGGACCTTCGACGACGGGTCGAAGCTCGTCGTGCCGCTCGGCGCGATGTGCCGCAAGGGGCTCGCCCCGTACTTCGACGCCGATGACGTCTTCACGGTGACCAAGCAGGGCCTCGACTTCTTCCACGACAACTTCGACTACCCGTATCCCTTCGGGAAGTACGACCAGGCCTTCGTGCCCGAGTACAACCTGGGGGCCATGGAGAACCCGGGGATGGTGACCTTCCGCGAGGAGTTCATCTTCCGCGGGAAGGTCACGCAGGCGTCCTACGAGCGGCGCGCGAACGTGATCCTGCACGAGATGGCCCACATGTGGTTCGGCGACCTCGTCACCATGCGCTGGTGGGACGACCTGTGGCTGAAGGAGTCCTTCGCGGACTTCATGGGCGCGTTCTCGATGGTGGAGGCGACGCGGTTCACGGACGGCTGGATCACCTTCGCCAACAACCGGAAGTCGTGGGCGTACCGGGCGGACCAGCTGCCGAGCACGCACCCGATCACGGCCGACATCCGGGACCTGGAGGACGCGAAGCTCAACTTCGACGGCATCACGTACGCGAAGGGCGCCTCTGTACTGAAGCAGCTCGTCGCGTACGTCGGCCGGGACGCGTTCCTGGAAGGCGCGCGGCGCTACTTCAAGCGGCACGCCTACGGGAACACCGAACTGGGCGATCTGCTGTCGGCCCTCGAGGAGACGAGCGGGCGCGATCTGGCGACCTGGTCGCGGTCCTGGTTGCAGACCGCAGGCGTCAACTCCCTCACTCCGCAGGTCACGTTGAACGCCGAGGGGCGGATCACCGAGCTGGCGGTGGTGCAGGAAGCGGCCGCGTCGCACCCTGAACTGCGCCCGCACCGGGTGGCCGTGGGCCTGTACCGGCGTACGGCCGGCGGGGCCGTCGAGCGCTACGCGCGCGCGGAGGTGGACGTGGACGGGCCGCGGACGGTGGTCGGCGAGCTGGCCGGGGCCGAGGCTCCGGAGCTGGTGCTGGTCAACGACGACGACCTCACGTACTGCAAGATCCGGTTCGACGAGGGCTCGCTGGCGACGCTGCGGGACCGCCTCGGGGACATCTCCGACCCGCTGGCCCGGGCCCTGTGCTGGTCGGCGCTGTGGAACGCGACGCGGGACGCGTTGATGCCCGCGCGTGACTTCATCGATCTCGTGCTGCGGTTCTCGGGGCGCGAGTCCGACATCGGGGTGCTCCAGATGCTGCACGCGTGGGCGCGCTCCGCGCTCGTGCACTACGCGACGCCCGAGTGGCGCGAGACCGGCGGGCGGCTGCTCGCCGAGGGAGCGCTCAAGGAGCTGCGGATCGCGGAGCCGGGGAGCCAGCACCAGTTGACGTGGGCGCGCTTCTTCGGAGCGGTCGCGTCGAGTGAGGCCGATCTGCAGTTGTTGCAGGGCCTGTTGGACGTTTCCGGCGGCGCGAAGATCGACGGGCTCGACGTCGACCAGGAGCTGCGGTGGGCGTTCCTGGAGACGCTCGCGACGTACGGGGCCGCGGACGAGGGCGTGCTGGCGGCGGAACTGGCGCGGGACGACACCGCCTCCGGCAAGCGGCACCAGGTGCGGTGCCTCGCGGCGCGGCCGTCGGAGGCCGTGAAGGCGCAGGCCTGGGCGCAGGTCGTGGAGTCGGACGCGCTGAGCAACGCGCTGGTGGAGGCCACGATTTCGGGGTTCCAGCAGCCGTCGCAGCGGGCGCTCACCGCGAAGTACGCGGACAAGTACTTCGACGTGATCGAGCGGGTGTGGGAGGACCGGTCGATCCAGATCGGGATGGATGTGGTGCGGGGGCTGTTCCCCGGGTTGCAGGACTCGCAGGCGACGCTGGACGCGACGGACGCGTGGCTGTCCGGGCATGAGCAGGCGGCGCCGGCGTTGCGGAGGCTGGTGCTCGAGGCGCGGGACGACTTGGCGCGGGCGCTGCGCGGGCAGGCGTGCGATCGCGGTGCCGCGGGCTAGAGGGGATGGTGCGGCCGCACCGGGGCTTCGGGGCTCTGCCCCGGACCCCGCTGGCTCTCGTCCACAAGCGGGGCTTGAAGGGGCCAGTGGTGCTCGAAGTGGCCGGTGTTACTGAATGCTGGCATTCAGGGCCGTAACCCGCCGTTCGCCTGGGCTTTTCGGCAGGTTGGGGTGTCGGCTTTAGGGCAGGGATGTCCGGAGTTTTCTACGGGGGTGTAACAGCGGTTAGCGGGGGGTTATTGGGCGGGAATGGCCGGGTCATGAACCAGAACACCCCCGCCCCGCTGTCGCCCCGCCCCCTGCGCCACCTCGACCAGAACCAGCGGCAGCTGATGAGCGCCGCACAGCTGAAGGCCCACGGCGTGGGCGCCGCCGCCGTCTCCGAACAGTGCCGGGCCGGAGGGGCCTGGCAACAGTTGCTGCCAGGTGTGTATTTGCTGCACCCCGGCCCGCCCAGCGACGAGCAGCGGCTGCACGCCGTGCTGATGTACTCGGGGCGGGCCCCCGAGCGGCGCGGGCGCCCGGACGGCGTGCCCGCACAGCACACCCCCGGCCGCGCGCCGTACTCCGACACCATCGTCACCGGCCTCGCCGCCCTCGCGCTGCACGGCTTCTCCGCCGCTCCCCCGCTGTCCTCGCTCGACCACATCGACGTGCTCGTCCCGCGCACCCGGCGACTGCGCTCCACCGCCTTCGCGCGGCTGACCCGCACCACCGACCTGCCGACTCCCGTACAGCTGAAGGGAGTTCCGGTCGTCCCCGTGCCGCGGGCCCTCGCCGACGCGGTGGCCCGGCTGTCCGACGCGAGCGCCGTGCGACGGCTGCTCACGGAGGCCGTACGGGGCGGGCACTGCGAACCGGCCGCCGTCGTACGGGAGTTGTCCCAGGCCCGGCTGCTGACCAGGCCGCACGTCATCGACGCCGTCGACTCGCTGCTCGCCGAGGGGCGGACCATCGCCGAGGACCGGCTGTACGCGATGGTGCGCGAGCACGGGCTGCCCGACCCCCTGTGGAACGTGGATCTGCGGCTGCCGGGCGGCCCGCACCTCGGCGGCGTCGACGCCTTCTGGCCCGACCACTCCGTCGCCGTGGAGCTGGACACCCGGGCGCCGCGCCATGGCCTCCGGCAGGACGACGACGTGCTCTGGAGCGAGTACGCCCGTAAGCGCGAGCACCTGGAGCGGCTCGGGATCACCGTCGTGCACATCTCCCCGAAGAAGCTGCGCGAGTCGATCGAGCAGCAGGCCGCCATCGTGCGGACCGCGTTGATGGCTTCCGGTGACCGGGACCCGGCGGCGTACGTCGTGGTCCTGCCTCGATGAGCGGCTGGGCTACTTGGGGCAGAACTCCGCCTGGGCGACCTTCATCATGTCCCCCGCCCAGTCGCCGTTGAAGTTGAGGGCGAGGGAGTGGCGGCCGTCGGGCGTCGTCAGAACGAGCGTCTCCGAACCGTGGATGCCGCCGCCGTGACCCCACACGACCGTGCCGCACTCCAGCTTCATGCGCTGCAGGCCGAGGCCGTAGGCGGAGTCCGGTCCATGGGTGCCGCCCGGCGCCGTGGTCCGCATCTCCTTCATCTGCTCCGGCGGCAGCAACTCGCCACGGACCAGAGCGGTGTAGAAGCGGTTCAGGTCGGCGGAGTCGGAGATCATCTCGCCGGATCCGAAGGAGCCGCTCGGATTGAACTCGGTGACCTCGTACGTCGGCCCGGCGCTGTCGCGCAGCTTGGAGTACGCCCGGGAGGCGGGGCGCGGCAAGCGCGGGTCGGTGCCGGGGACCTTCGTGGCACGCAGGTTCAGGGGCTCGATGATGCGGCGTTCGATCTCGTCCCCGTACGGGTGGCCCGTCGCCTTCTCGATGACCATGGCGGCGAGCGTGTAGTTGGTGTTGGAGTAGTCCCAGCCGTCTCCCGGGGCGAAGCGCGCCTTGTTGCGCACTCCGACGCGTACGAGTTCCTCGGGCGCGAAGGTGACGTCGCGGTGGTCGAGGAAGTTCTTGGTCATGTACGTCTCGTAGAACCGCTCGTCCTCCAGGTAGTCGGCGATGCCGCTGGTGTGGTTGAGCAGATGGCGCAGGGTGATGCGGTCGGTGTCGTATCCGTCGCCCCTGACGAGGCCGGGAAGCCAGTGCTCGACGGTGTCTTCGAGGTTCAACTCCCCTTCGGCCTCCAGCTGGAGGAGGACCGTGGCGACGAACGTCTTGGTGACGGAGCCGACGCGGTAGTGGTCGTGGGCACCGCGCGGCTTGTTGGTGGCGAGGTTGCCGAGGCCCGAAGTCCCCTTCCACGTACGGCCGTTGTCACGGACCTGAGCGGTGGCGCCGGGGACGCCTTCGCGTACGGCGGCGTCCAGGGCCCGCTGGGTGGCTCGGTGGTCGTCGCGGGCCGACCCCGAGGCGAGGGCCGGGGTGGCGAGCGCCCCGGTCGTCATCGCCAGTACCGTCGCCGCCCCCAGCAGGGCCGTGCGCTTCAGCATGTGTCTCCTCCGTTGCGGTGCCGTGGGATCGCGTTCGAGCGGAGGGACTTCGGGGGTGAGTGCGGGAGTTGAGCCGGTGTCGGACGGTTGGGCCGTAATCAGCCCTTTCGGAGGACGAGTTCGGTGTTGCGGTCGCCCGGCGTGCCGGAGAGCGTGGCGCGTGAGCCGGGCGCGTTGAAGGAGAGCTCGCGGTAGAGGGCGGCGAGTCCCGTCTGCGTGAGGTCCGTGAAGTCGGTGCGGTGCGGGGCCGAGGACTCGATGAGCGTCGTGAAGACGGACAGCGTGCCGTCGCGGTTGTCGGCGACCTCGATGATGCGGGCGAGCTGCGGAAAGTCGACGTGGGACGCGGTGGAGATCTCCCAGAAGCCGGTGCCGTCGCCGGTGCCCGCATGTGGCGTGATGTCGTTCTTGTGACTGTGGCCGTTCACCCAGGCGAGGACGGGGCGGTGGGCGGCGAGCAGGGCGGTCAACTCCTCGCCTCCGTGCCGCCGTTCGCCGGGGCGGTCCGGGTCCTCGCGGAGGTTGCGCATCGTCTTGGACGTGTGGTGGGAGAAGACGAGGACGTGGTCGCCGCGCCGCTCGGCGGCCTTCAACTCACGCTTCAGCCAGTCCAGTTGGGACCCGCCGATCGAGCCCTCGTAGTGGCCGGCCGGGTCCGTGGTGTCGAGGCTGACGCCGAGGACGTCGTCGGAGATCCGGAACGTGTAGTACTGCGTCGCGTCGGCCAGGTTGGCCTGGGTGTAGCCGTGGCCGATCGGGCCGGGACCCATGTGCGCGGGGTCGAGGTGGGCCGCGACGTATTCGGTCGGCGTGAACGGGGCCCGCGTCTCGTCGGGCGTCACTCGGCGCATCTTCCGCTTGTGCGAGACGAGCAGCTCCTTGAACGCCTTGCCCTTCGGGTCCCCGCCGTTCTGTACGTTGTCCCAGATCGCCTTGCCCGTGGCGGTGTCGAGGTCCATCAACTTGCGGTCGCCCACGGCGAATTCGGCGAAGTACGAGTCGTGCGGGGCGTAGCAGCCGCCGGGCAGCGAGTCGTGGTTGCCGACCGTGGAGTACCAGGGGACGTTCAGGCCGGGGCTCTGCAGTTCGGAGATCGCGGCGTCCAGGAAGCCGGGGATGCGGGGGAAGCCGTGGTCCCGCTTGTCGCCGTCCCGCAGCGCCGCGTCCGGCTGCCAGTAGAGGGGGAGCCCGCTGTTCTGGACGCCCTCGTAGTGGCGGGGGTCGCCGGTGTTGGGGCGGATGCGGCCGCCGCTCATCGCCTTGAGGAACCAGTCCAGTTCGGAGCGGGCGTTGTTGTCGGTGTTGTCGCCCGTCGTCATCACGAAGTGCAGCGGCGAGGCGGTGACGGGCGCGCCGCGCAGGGCGTTCACCCGCTCCACGAGGGCGACGGCCCCGGCGACACTCAGCGCCTCCTGCGGCCGCCAGGCGCTCGCGGTCTGCGACCTCAAGTACTCGTAGCGCAGGGGGTGTTGTACGTCGACCAGGTGGAGGTCGGTGAACTGGACGAACGCGGCGAGTGGCTTGCGTTTGGCCTCGCGGTCGTCTCGGGCGGAGCCGAGTTCGGTGCGGACGGCGCGGGTCCAGGCCGGGCCGTCGCCCAGGCGGCGGTAGCCGGTGCCCGCGGCGGCGGTCGCGGTCGCGACTGCGGCGAGGGTGGTGCCGTGGGTGTAGGGGGCGAGGGGGGCGGCGGGCGCCTTGCGGGACATCGCCCGTGCCGGGGCGGCGGCGGCCGCCGGGTGGGCGGCGGCGCTGGTGCCGCCTGCGGGTCCGAGGGCGTATCCGATGCCGGCGACGGCCGACAAACCGGTCACCGCGCCGGTCGCGGTCAGGAATGCGCGGCGGTCGATCTCTGCGGCGGCTGTGGTGACAGAGCGTATGCGCGGCATGGCGCGGTCTCCCCGAGTACGAACGCGTCGACAGTGACGGCCGGGCCGGTCCGGTCGAACGGCCCTTCCGTAATGGATCGTTGGCAGTGGGGGTGACCTGCGCGTGAACGGCGACGCAACGCGTGGCGCCGATCACGTACGTGGATCTAGGGGTGGGTGTGGGGGTGCCGCATCGTCACGCGGGGGTGGGCCGCGGGCGCCCCCGTGGTCACGCCGTGTTCATCTTTCGGGGAAGGGGGGCCGGCGGGTGCCGGGGGCGGGATCCGGGGGGGGGGGCCGGGGGGCGGTGCCGTGGCCGACGCCCGTCGTGAGGGGTGCGCGGGACCGGGAGCTTGGTGCCGTGCCGTGGCCGACGCGCGTCGTGAACGGTGCGCGGGGCCGGGGGCTTGGTGCCGTGTCGTGGCCGACGCGCGTCGTGAACGGTGCGCGGGGCCGGGGTTGCGGGGCGGTGCCGCCACCGACACCCGTCGGGAGGGTGCGCGGCACCGGGGCTGCGGGGCGGGTGCCGCGACCAACGCCTGAGGCGGCTGTCACGCGGCACCGGGCCTTCCCCTGCTGCGCCGGTGCCCGGTCATCTCCCACCCACCCGCCCCCTCCGGGGGCTTCGGCCAGCCCGGAGCCCGGTAGCTGCACCGGGTGCGGGCCCGTCGCGGAACCCGGCAGCTATGCCGGGTTGGGACCTGTGGTGCCGGGTCCACGGCACCGGGGCCAGGCGCCTTGCCGGGGTCGACGGCGGTGCGATCGGGGCGCGACACCGGTCCTTGTTCAGCTGCACCGGTGCCGGGGCACCCCCACAGGCCCGCCCCCTCCGGGGCCTGGCGGCGTGCCGGGAGCGGGGCCCGTCGTGAGGGGCGCGCGGCACCGGGGGTGTGGGAGTGTGCCGTGGCCGACGTCCGCCGTGAGGGGTGCGCGGCACCGGGGCCCCGGGGCTGTGACGTGGCCGACGCCTGAGGTGACTGTCGCGCGGCGCCGGTCCGTGTCCGGCCCCGCCGGCTCCCGGTCATCTCCCACCCGCCCGCCCCCTCCGGGGGCTTGGGCCAGTCCGGGGCCCGGCAGCTGCACCCGGGGCGGGGCCCGTCGCGGGGCCTGGCAGCTGTGCCGCGGCCGCCGTGCGTCGTGAAGGGTGCGCGGCACCAGGGCCTGGAGCCTTGCCGGGGTCGGCGCCGATGCGATCGGCGCGCGGCACCGGGCTCTCCGGCTGCACCGGTGCCCGCTCATCTCCCACCCACTCGTTCCTTTTGGGACTTCGGCCAGTCCGGGGCCCAGGGTTCTGTGCCGGGGCGGGGCCCGTCGTGGGGGGGGCAGTGCGGTGGCGTGACCGACACCCGCCGGGGCTGCGGGCTGTGCCGTGGCCGAGGCTGAGGTGACTGACGCGCGGCGCCGGGCGCCATATCCGGCCACGCCGGTACCCGCTCATCTCCCTCCACCCACCCCCGGGCGGGAGTTCGCCGGGTCCGGTGTGCGGGGCCGGGCCCTGCGTCATGAGTGCGCGGCACCGGGGTGCCGCCTTGCCCACCCTGCCGCCCCAGGCGGCAGATTGCCCAAGACGGCGGGCGTCGACCGTCATGGATGGGGAACCGTGGTTCGCGGAGGTTGCCCGAGGCGGGGCGGCGTCGACCGCGACGGGTGGGGGACCGCCCCAGGCGGCAGATTGCCCAAGACGGCGGGCGTCGACCGTCATGGGTGGAGAGCCGTGGTTCGCGGAGGTTGCCCGAGGCGGGGCGGCGTCGACCGCAACCGGTGGGGATCCGTGGTGGGTGCCCGATCGCCCAAGGCGGGGGCGACGTCGACCACCGGGCGGGAAGCCGGGGCGGGCGTTACCCCAAGCGGTGGCGGCATCGACGGGTGGGGATCCGTGGTGGGTGCCCGATCGCCCAAGGCGGGGGCGACGTCGGCCACCGGGCGGGAAGCCGGGCCGGGCGTTGCCGAAGGTGGTGGCGGTATCGACGACCCGGGCGGGGAGTCGTGGGTGAGGGCACCCCTCGCCATCCCGGGAGAGGGCCATGGTGGGCGTTGCCTGAGGAGGTGGCGGCGTCGACCGCAACGGGCGGGCAGCCCGGGCCGACGACGGATCACCCAAGGCGGGGGCACCCCTCACCGTCCCGGGCAGGGAGCCGTGCCTGCCGGTGGATCGGCCCCGTCGGGCCGACGCCCCCGGAGGGGGCGGGTGGTGGGAGATGGGCGGGAGCCGGGCGATTACCTACGGGGGGCGATTGCCTGCAGGGGGCAATTGCCTGCGGGCGGGCGGGCTATTCGAGCCCCTGCGGCGGGTGGGCGTTTCCAGTCCCGCTCCGGGACGAGGCTCGCGTGGCCCGGGGCAGCGCCCCCGAGTCCGTATCGCCGGTTCGGCAATGTCAGCCTCGCCGGCGATTGAGGCGCGCGGGTCCGGGGCGGAGCCCCGTGGCGTGGGCACGGCAGACCGCAAGCCACGTGGCGTGGGACAAGGCGCACTGTGAGCCACGTAGGGCCGTCGGCACGGAGCCCCGAAGCCGTAACGCCGGTACGGCAAGTCAGCCCCGCCGACGGTTGAGGCGTGGACGCCGAGGCCGTAACGCCGGTACCGCACAATCCAGCCCCGCCGGCGATTGAGGCGCGGGGGCCGGAGCGAGGCCCCGGGGCCCTGACACCGGGGCCGCATCATCCGCCCCGTCCGCGGTGAGCCGCGGAGACCCATGGCCGGGCGGACCGGTGACCGTCACGGGCGGACCGGTGACCGTCACGGGCGGACCGGTGACCGTCACGGAACGACGTGGCCGTCCCCCGGCCGGTCCCGCCACAACTGCATGCCCACGTCCACCAGTTCCACCCGCGGAAGGTCCTGGACCGCCGCGAGGTCGTGCCATGCCGCCATGTCGGTCGAGCCGTTCTCCTCGTGGCGCAGGGAACCCCCCGTGATCACCCCCTCGTAGACGAGACGCAGACCGTGGAAGTCCGCCATCTTGCCGAGCTTGCGCGGGTAGCGTCGCAGCACGGAGTGGACGCCGAGGAGGACGACCGGGTCGACGACATAGCCGGTCTCCTCGTCGACCTCGCGGATCACCGTGTCGTAGGGGTCCTCACCGTGGTCCATCCCCCCGCCCGGCAGGGTCCACCGCTTGGTTCCGTCCCCCGCGATCCAGCGGGCGAGCAACACCTGCCCCTCTCTGACGCACACGGCGTAGGCCGCCACCCTCAGCTCTTTGTTCATCCCCTGACGCTAGAGGCATCCGCCCCCTGGTGCAGGTGTTACGCGCCTTGCCGGTCCCGTCACGGTTTGGGCGGGATGGCGCATGGCGGAAGTACGCCATGGCGAGTTCCCGGCCCGGGCAACTCTCCCCAAACTGTGGTCACTTGCGTAAAGCTGAGCGGTCATCCGGCACCGAAATCCGGATTCCTTTCTCCTTTTACGTACAGGGATGCAGATGACCACCGATCCCCAACGCGCCCCCATATCCGGCGCGAGACGCGCGGCCCGGCTCGCGGCGGCCGCGGGACTCGTGGCCGCGCTCACCGCGACCGGGCCGATACCCATGGCCTTCGCAGCGGACGCGGACCCCGCCCCGACACCGAAGTCCGCGAGCGACAAGCTCGGCGCGCACGACGCCGAACTGCTCGCCGACGCCAAGGCCGACGGCACGAAGAACGTGACCATGATGGTCGCGACCGATCCCGGGCGGACCGAACAGGTCGCGGAGCAGCTCGACTCCGTCAAGGGCGGCTCCGTGGGCCGCACCTACGACAAGCTCGGCTACGTACGGGCGACCGTGCCGACCAAGAACGCCGAGTCCGCGATCAAGGCCGCCGAGAAGCTCGGCTCCGTGCGCGGCATCGATCTGCGTCAGGAGATCGCGCTCGACGATCCGACGCCGGCCGCCGACACCGCCAAGGGCGCCAAGGCCTCCGCGGGCCCGGCCACCGGTTCGTACAGCGGGCCCGGCAAGGACACCCCCGCCAAGAACCCGTACAACCCGTCCTTCGAGACGGGCGCCGTCGACTTCGTGAAGCAGCACCCGAAGGCGGACGGCCGCGGCACCACCATCGGCATCCTCGACTCGGGTGTCGACCTCGGCCACCCGGCGCTGCAGAAGACCACGACCGGCGAGCGCAAGATCGTCGACTGGGTCACCGCGACCGACCCGATCGTGGACGGCGACGCGACGTGGCGCCCGATGGTCACCAGCGTGACCGGGCCGACGTTCACGTACAACGGCCGTACGTACAAGGCGGCTTCGGGCTCGTACGGGATCTCCACCTTCGCCGAGTCCGCGACGACCGGCGGCGACGCCAAGGGCGACGCGAACCGGGACGGCGACACCACCGACAAGTGGGGCGTGCTGTACGACGCGGCCAAGGGCACGGTGACCGTCGACCTCAACGACAACGGCGACTTCACCGACGACACCCCGATGAAGCCGTACAAGGACGGTTACCAGGTCGGCTACTTCGGCAAGGACGACCCGTCCACCGATGTCGTCGAGCGGCAGCCGTTCGTCGTCGAGGTCCGCAAGGACGTCCCGATGGACCCGTACGGCGGTGACTGGGTCGGCAAGAAGGCTGACTTCGTCAACATCGGCGTCATCGAGTCCGAGCACGGCACGCACGTCGCGGGTATCACCGCGGCCAACGGCCTGCTGGGCAACAAGAACATGAACGGTGCCGCGCCCGGCGCGAAGCTCGTGTCCTCGCGCGCGTGCACGTGGACCGGCGGCTGCACCAACGTCGCGCTCACCGAGGGCATGATCGACCTCGTGACGAAGCGCGGCGTCGACATCGTCAACATGTCGATCGGCGGGCTCCCCGCGCTGAACGACGGCGCCAACGCGCGCGCGGTGCTCTACACGCGCCTCATCGACGACTACGGCGTGCAGTTGGTTATCTCCGCGGGCAACTCGGGCCCCGGCGCGAACACCATCGGCGACCCGGGCCTCGCCGACAAGGTGCTGTCCGTCGGCGCGTCCATCTCGAAGGACACCTGGGCCGCCAACTACGGCTCCAAGGTCGAGAAGTCGTACGCGATGATGCCGTTCTCCTCGCGCGGCCCGCGTGAGGACGGCGGCTTCGCGCCGCTCATCACGGCCCCCGGCGCCGCCATCAACTCCACCCAGACCTGGCTGCCGGGTTCGCCGACCCCGGAGGCGGGCTACTCGCTTCCTGCCGGCTACTCGATGCTCCAGGGCACCTCGATGGCTTCCCCTCAGGCGGCGGGCGCGAGCGCGCTGCTGATCTCGGCGGCCAAGCAGCAGAAGGTGTCGCTGTCGCCCGCGAAGCTGCGCACCGCGCTGACCTCGACCGCGAAGCACATCTCGGGCGAGCAGGCGTACGCGGAGGGTTCGGGCCTCATCGACATCGTCGGTGCGTGGAAGTCCATCGAGCACCGGGCGAGCGCGCACACGTACACGGTCAAGGCGCCCGTCGACACCGCGCTCGACGACCAGTTGAAGACGCCGGGCTTCGGCACCGGCATCTACGACCGCGAGAGCGGCCTGAAGGCCGGGCAGAAGAAGACGTACGAGGTCACCGTCACGCGTACGTCGGGTTCGGCGAAGCCGGTGACGCACAAGCTGTCGCTGAAGAACAACTCCGGTGACACGTTCTCGATCGTCGGGTCGAGCAGCGTCTCGCTGCCGCTGAACAAGCCGGTCACCGTGAAGGTCGCGGCGAAGCCGAAGTCGGCCGGGCTGCGCAGCGCGATCCTGCGCGTCGACGACCCGAAGACCGAGGGCGTCGACCAGCAGATCATGGCGACGGCCGTCGTCTCGTCGCCGGTCAAGTACACGTACCAGGCGAAGGGTTCGGTGCAGCGCAACAGCGTGAAGTCGTACTTCGTGACGGTGCCGGAGGGCGCGAAGTCGCTCGAGGTGCGGATGGGCGGGCTCGCCGCGAAGAGCCAGACCCGCTTCATCTCCATCCACCCGTACGGCGTTCCGGTCGACACGACGTCGACGCCGAACTGCTACCCGAACTACGGGGACGGTTCGGGCAACGGCTGCCGTCCCGACCTGCGTTCGTACGACGCGCCGCAGGCGGGCGTCTGGGAGATCGAGGTCGAGGCGCGGCGTACGTCGCCGGTGCTCGACAACCCGTACACGCTGGACGTCGCCGTGTTCGGCGCGGACTTCGACCCGGCGGTGCAGACGCTGCCGGAGGCGAAGGTGGGCACGCCCGCCGATGTCTCGTGGAAGGTGGCGAACAAGTTCGCGGCCATCAGTGGCGGCAAGCTGAAGGGTGGTGCGCTCGGCTCGTCGAAGACGGCGCGGCCGACGATCGCGAACGGGGCGTCGCAGACGTCGACGGTCGAGGTCCCCGAGGGTGCCGACAAGCTGGACGTCACGATCGGCAACGTCTCCGACCAGGCCGCCGACCTCGACCTCACGGTCCTCGACGCTGCGGGCAAGGTCGTCGGGTCCTCCGCCGACGGTGACTCCGAGGAGTCCGTGAGCATCGCGAAGCCGGCCGCCGGTACGTACACGGTGCGGGTCGACGGGTACTCGGTGCCGTCCGGCTCGACGGAGTACGACTACGTCGACGTCTTCTTCGCGCCCGCGCTGGGCACGGTGAAGGTCGACGAGTCGAAGCCGGTGTCGTTGGCGACCGGGGCGTCGGCCTCCGTCTCCGCGCAGGTCGTCGCGGCGGCCGCGGCGCCCGAGGGGCGGGAGTTCTTCGGTCAGGTGCAGTTGCTGAACGAGCGGGGCGTTACCGCTGGCGCGGGCAGCGTGAAGATCGAGAAGGTCACGCCGTAGCCTCCGGCTGACCGGGATCTGGGGGGGGCGGTCACCTGCGGGTGACCGCTCCTCCGTCGTGCACGCCACGGGGCTCCGCCCCGGCCCCCGCGCCTCAATCGCCGGCGAGGCTGAAATGGGTCTCCGCCCCGGCCCTACGTGGCTCACGGGCCGCCGTGCCTGACGCCACGAGGCCCCACGCGGCTCGCGGTCTGCCGTGCCCACACCACGGGCCCCGGCCCCACATGGCTTGCGGTCCGCCGTGCCCACGCCACGGGGCCCGGCCCCGGCCCCCGCGCCTCAATCGCCGGCGAGGCTGACATGGCCGAACCGGCGTCATGACCGCGGGCTCCGCCCCGGACACCGCGGGCTCTCGTCCAAGAGCGGGGCTCGAATTGCCCGCCCGCCCGCAGGCACCCGCCCCGTAGGCAATCCCCCGGCTCCCGCCCATCTCCCACCACCCGCCCCCTCCGGGGGCGTCGGTCCGACGGGGTACCGCTACCCGTCTTTGGCGATCCGCCGGCAGCCACGGCTCCCCACCCGTTGCGGCCAGCCGTCACCGCCTAGGGCAATCTGCCGCCTGGGGCGGCAGGGTGGACAAGGCGGCACCCCGGTGCGGCGCACCCCTCACGAAGGGCCCCGCCCCGGCACAGCAGCCGGGCCCCGGACTGGCCCAAGCCCCCGGAGGGGGCGGGTGGGAGGGAGTTGACCGGGCACCGGCACGGCCGGAGAGGGGCCCCTGCCGCTCACCGAACGCAGCATCGTCGGCCCCGCAACGGCGCCAAGACCCGGTGCCGTGCGCCGATCGCATCGGCGCCGACCCCGGCAAGGCTCCAGGCCCTGGCGCCGCGCACTCTTCACGACGCACGGCGGCCCCGGCACAGCTGCCGGGCCCCGCGACAGGCCCCGCCCCGGGTGCAGCTGCCGGGCCCCGGACTGACCGAAGCCTCCGGAGGGGGCGGGCGGGTGGGAGATGACCGGGCACCGGCGCAGCCGGACAAGGACCGGCGCCGCGCGACAGTCACCTCAGGCCTCGGCCACGTCACAGCCCCGCAGCCCCGGTGCCGCGCACCCCTCACGGCGGACGTCGGCCACGGCACGGCACCAAGCCCCCGGCGCCGCGCACCCTCACGACAGGCGTCCACCACGACATGCCCCCGCCCCCGCTACGGCCCCCCGCACTTCAACCCCCGCGCCTCCGGCAGCGCTCGCAGGATGGTCTTGCGGGCGTCGGGTACGTCCCGGCCCGTTTCCCAGTCCGGGCGGTCCTCCGGGTGCACCGGGACCCGGAGGAGCGCGTACGTGCCGGGCTTGAGGTCCCCGCGGGCCGAACCGTCGAGGGTGACGGTCGTCGTGGGCTCGTCCCGTGGTGACCGTTCGGGCCGGTAGTAGCGCTCGACGTCGAGGACGACCCGCACGTCGCCGTCGGCCCGCGGCGTGACACTGACCACCCGCCCCTCCGCCAGCACCCGCGAGCAGGCGATCCGCATCGCGGCGGCGGAACCGGACTTCGCTTTCCCGCCCCCGTCGGGCGCCACCGCCTTGCTGTCCGCGGAGCCCGCGTCGTCGCTCCCGCCCCCCGGCGCGTTCACGCCCAGCCACACGATCCCGCCGAAGAGAGAGGCCGCGCAGGCCACGACGACCCCGCCGAGCGCGATCCGCAGCGGACGCCGACGGCGCACCGGCGCAGGCCGCGACACCGGCACCCGCTCCCGGCGGGACGCCAGCGCGTCCCCCAGCCCCCGCACCTGCTCCCGCAGCACCGCGACATCCGCCGCGACCGCCCCCGCGTCGGGGTCGTCGGGCGGCAGTGGCTCCCCGGTCACGGCCAGCATCAGCAGCCGGTCCTCGGACGCAGCGTCGTTCATGTCACACCACCTCCCCTTCGCGCAGCCGCACCCGCAGCATCCGCACCGCCGTGTGCAGGCGGCTCTTGACGGTGCCCTCGGGCACCCCTAGTTCCGCCGCGATGTCCCGCACCGGCAGATCCGCGTAGAACCGCAGCACGACCACCTGCCGCTGCTGATCGGGAAGAGCGTCCAGGCCCTGCGCGACCGCCATCGACAGCACGCGCGTGTCGGCCGCGTCCCCTCCGTCCTCCTGGCGCAGCGCCGCAAGACGCTCCCCCAGCCGCGCCTGGCGGGCCCGCGCCCGGTGCCAGTCCATGGCGAGGTTCGAGGCGACGACCGCCGCCCACGCCGCGACGTCGCGGGGCGCCTCCTGCCCCTTCGCCGCCCGCTCCAGCAACCGCAGGCGCACCTGCTGCACACCGTCGGGCAGATCCGCGTACGGCACCCCGCCAAGGGACAGCACGGCCCGCACCCGGTCCTCGACGGCGGCGTCCAGGGGGTCGTCCGGCCGACCCCTCGGTTTTCTGCGCAGCACAGCGCCTCCCCTCCCCCGTGTCCGTCCTACGACGCCGCACCAGCCGGAAACGTTCACCGGGAGCCCTTGAAACTGTGGCCAGCGCCATACCGTCCCAGACCACGGACAATGGATTGGACAAGGCGGGCCTGGACAGACGCATCATGGACACACCCGCCAGGCCGGATGGCCGCTTGCACGAAAATCACGGAGGACCCTGTGAAGGTCGGAATCGTCGGAGCCACCGGTCAGGTCGGCACGGTCATGCGCAAGATCCTCGTCGAGCGGGACTTCCCGATCGACGAGCTGCGCCTGTTCGCCTCGGCCCGCAGCGCCGGCAAGGTGCTGGACGGCGTGACGATCGAGGACGCGTCGACGGCCGACTACAGCGGGCTCGACATCGTGCTGTTCTCCGCCGGTGGCGCCACGTCCAAGGCCCTCGCCGAGAAGGTCGCCGCCCAGGGCCCCGTCGTGATCGACAACTCCTCGGCCTGGCGCAAGGACCCCGAGGTCCCGCTCGTCGTCTCCGAGGTCAACCCGCACGCGATCGCGAACCGCCCCAAGGGCATCATCGCGAACCCGAACTGCACGACGATGGCCGCGATGCCGGTGCTGCGTCCGCTGCACGACGAGGCGGGCCTGGAGGCCCTGACCGTCGCCACGTACCAGGCGGTGTCCGGTTCCGGCCTCGCGGGCGTGGCCGAGCTGCACGGCCAGGCGCAGAAGGTGATCGCGGAGGCCGACAAGCTGACGCACGACGGCGAGGCCGTCGACTTCCCCGAGCCGAACGTCTACAAGCGCCCCATCGCGTTCAACGTGCTGCCGATGGCCGGCTCGATCGTCGACGACGGTCTGAACGAGACGGACGAGGAGCAGAAGCTCCGCAACGAGTCCCGCAAGATCCTGGAGATCCCGGAGCTGAAGGTCTCCGGCACCTGCGTGCGCGTCCCGGTCTTCTCCGGCCACTCCCTCCAGGTCAACGCCCGCTTCGCCCGCCCGATCTCCCCGGAGCGCGCCACGGAGCTGCTGGCGAAGGCGGAGGGCGTCGAGCTCTCCGACATCCCGACCCCGCTCCAGGCGGCCGGGAAGGACCCGTCGTACGTGGGCCGGATCCGCAACGACGAGACGCTGGAGAACGGCCTGGCGCTGTTCATCTCCAACGACAACCTCCGCAAGGGCGCCGCGCTGAACGCGGTGCAGATCGCGGAGCTGGTGGCCAAGGAGCTGTCCGCCAAGTAAGCAGCGGTACTACGTCGCCGTAGGGGCGGTCGCCGGTTCTTCTCCGGTGGCCGCCCCTCGCGCGTGCCGGGTCAGGGCCTCCGTACCGCGAACTGCAGGCAGCCGTACTCGACCGCCCTGACGTGCACGAGGACCACCTCCGGGTGGCCGAACGCCTCGTCGAGGGCCGCGTCGATGCCGGCCGTCGGATCGTCCGCCGGGATCTCCAGGAGGCGGCCGCCCACGATGTGGCCGCGGGCGTCGTAGCGGCGCAGGGTGCGCAGCGCGCCGGGGCGGGCGAAGGGGTGGCCGGTCCGGTCGTCCGCCGGGCCGCCGCAGTCCTCGGCGTGGATGAAGACCGGACCCTGCTCGTCGTACGCGCCGGGGCTCGCGCCCGTCTCTGCGGCCCAGCGGCGCAGCGGCGCGTAGGACACGAGGGCGATGTGCTCGCCCTCGGCGACGGGGCGCAGGCAGCAGCGCAGCGGCGAGCCGACCGAGGCTTCGTCGGTCGCGGTGAACGGGCGCATGGCGTGGCCCGCGTCGTCGGTGGCGCGGAGTTCCTTGAGCGCCGTCGGGTCGATGGGAAGTGCGGTGTACCTGGTCATGGCTCCAGGCTCGCTCCCGGCGCGGGTGTTCACCGGCGGGAAACGGACATCGCCTTCGCGTACCCCGCGTGGAAGGATGACCGGAAACGTCACAAACGTAGAACGTAGACCGCTTAATAGGAGATGACCGCGTGCCTGGCACCAATCTGACCCGTGAAGAGGCGCAGCAGCGGGCGAAGCTGCTCACCGTTGACTCGTACGAGATCGATCTCGACCTCTCCGGCGCGCAAGAGGGCGGCACGTTCCGGTCGGTGACCACCGTGCGCTTCGACAGCGCGGAGGCGGGTGCCGAGACGTTCATCGACCTCGTCGCCGACGCCGTGCACGAGGTGGTGCTGAACGGGCGGTCGTTGGATGTGGCCGCCGTGTTCCGGGACTCGCGGATCGCGCTGAAGCACCTGGAGTCGGGGCCGAACGAGCTGAAGGTCGTCGCCGACTGCGCGTACACGAACACGGGTGAGGGGCTGCACCGGTTCGTCGACCCCGTCGACCAACAGGCCTATCTGTACACGCAGTTCGAGGTTCCGGACGCCCGGCGCGTGTTCGCGTCGTTCGAGCAGCCGGACCTCAAGGGGACCTTCCAGTTCACGGTGAAGGCGCCGAGCGGCTGGACCGTGATCTCCAACTCGCCGACGCCGGAGCCCAAGGACGACGTCTGGGCCTTCGAGCCGACGCCGCGCATCTCGACGTACATCACGGCGCTGATCGTCGGTCCGTACCACTCGGTGCACTCCTCGTACGAGAACGCCGAGACCGGGCAGAGCGTGCCGCTGGGGATCTACTGCCGGCCCTCGCTCGCCGAGTACCTCGACTCGGACGAGATCTTCGAGGTGACGCGGCAGGGCTTCGACTGGTTCCAGGAGAAGTTCGACTACGCGTACCCGTTCGCCAAGTACGACCAGCTGTTCGTGCCGGAGTTCAACGCGGGTGCCATGGAGAACGCGGGCGCCGTCACCATCCGCGACCAGTACGTGTTCCGGTCGAAGGTGACCGACGCCGCGTACGAGGTGCGGGCCGCGACGATCCTGCACGAGCTGGCCCACATGTGGTTCGGCGACCTGGTCACCATGGAGTGGTGGAACGACCTGTGGCTGAACGAGTCGTTCGCGACGTTCGCCGAGGCCGCCTGCCAGGCGTACGCGCCGGGTTCGAAGTGGCCGCACTCGTGGACGACGTTCGCCAACCAGATGAAGACGTGGGCGTACCGGCAGGACCAACTGCCGTCCACGCACCCGATCATGGCGGACATCAGCGACCTCGACGACGTGCTCGTCAACTTCGACGGCATCACGTACGCGAAGGGAGCTTCAGTTCTGAAGCAGCTCGTCGCGTACGTCGGCATGGACGAGTTCTTCCAGGGCGTGCAGGCGTACTTCAAGCGCCACGCGTTCGGGAACACGCGGCTCAGCGATCTGCTCGGCGCGCTTGAGGAGACCAGCGGGCGTGACCTGAAGTCCTGGTCGAAGGCGTGGCTGGAGACTGCCGGCATCAACATCCTGCGCCCGGAGATCGAGACCGACGCCGAGGGTGTCATCACCTCGTTCACCGTCCGCCAGGAGGCGCCCGCGCTGCCCGAGGGCGCCAAGGGCGAGGCGACGCTGCGGCCGCACCGCATCGCGATCGGCTTCTACGACCTCGACGACGAGTCCGGCAAGCTGCTGCGCGGCGAGCGCGTCGAACTCGACGTCACGGCAACGGAGTCGACGCAGGTGCCGCAGCTGGTCGGCAAGCGCCGCCCCGCGGTGATCCTCCTCAACGACGACGACCTGTCGTACGCGAAGGTCCGCCTCGACGAGGAGTCCCTCGCGTTCGTCACGCAGCACCTCGGCGACTTCGAGGCCTCGCTGCCGCGCGCGCTGTGCTGGGCCTCCGCCTGGGACATGACGCGCGACGCGGAGCTGTCGACGAGCGCATACCTGGACCTGGTGCTCAGCGGGGTCGGCAAGGAGTCCGACATCGGCGTCGTGCAGTCGCTGCACCGCCAGGTGAAGCTCGCCGTCGACCTGTACGCGGCGCCCGCCCACCGGGACGCGCTCCTCACCCGGTGGACCGAGGCGGCGCTCACCCACCTGCGGACCGCCGAGGCGGGCAGCGACCACCAGCTGGCGTGGGCCCGCGCGTTCGCCGCGAGCGCCCGTACGCCGGAGCAACTCGACCTGCTGGACGCGCTGTTGGAGGGATCCCAGACGATCGAGGGCCTCGCCGTCGACACCGAGCTGCGGTGGGCGTTCGTGCAGCGGCTCGCGGCGGTCGGGCGCCACGACGAGGCGGAGATCGCCGCCGAGTACGAGCGGGACAGGACGGCCGCCGGTGAGCGGCACGCCGCCAGCGCCCGCGCGGCGCGGCCGACCCCGGAGGCGAAGGCGGAGGCGTGGGCCTCGGTCGTCGAGACGGACAAGCTGCCGAACGCGGTGCAGGAAGCGGTGATCGGCGGCTTCGTCCAGACCGACCAGCGCGAGCTGCTCGAGCCGTACACGGAGAAGTACTTCGCGGCGCTGAAGTCCGTCTGGGACTCCCGCTCCCACGAGATGGCGCAGCAGATCGCCATCGGTCTGTACCCGGCGATCCAGGTCTCGCAGGAGACGCTGGCCGCGACGGACGCGTGGCTGTCGTCCGCCGAGCCGAGCGCGGCGCTGCGCCGCCTGGTGTCGGAGTCGCGGGCGGGCGTCGAGCGTGCGCTGAAGGCGCAGGACGCGGACGTATGACGCCGGAGCCCGGCCCCCCGCGCCCTCACTCGTGTGAGACTGGGCGCATGGGGGCCGGGCGGGAATCGCGGGTGGAGAAGGACGCGATGACGGTGGAGATCGTCTACGCGTTGGTGAGCGGCGTGCTGATCGCCGCCGCGGTGACGGTGGTAGCCATCGCGGTGACGCTGCCCGTCACTCCGCACGCGCTGGTGATCGGCGGCCTCGTCGGCGTGGCACACATCGTGCGTGTGCTGCGCCGGTTCGACCGGGAGCGCCGCCTCGGGCGTTGAAATCCCGTACGTACGGGGGCTGTTGCCGCCCGTACGTACGGGGGGTCGTTCGTTACTGCGTGAATCGGTCGCGGAGCGCCTGGCGGCCCGTCTCCGTCAGCGACCCGTGCACGCGCATCCGGGCCACGCCTCCGTCGGGGAACGCGTCGAGGCGTACGTGGGTGGCCACGGCCTCCTTCGGGAGCGGGAAGCGGTGCAGGGTGTCGGGCTCCAGCTTGGTGCGGGGGATGATCTCGAACCACTCGCCGGTCTCGCCGTCACGGCCGCTCAGCGCGATCCAGCCGGCCGAGTTGCCCTTCAGGTACGCCGTGTCGATCTCCACCGCGCGGATCGCGCCCTGCGCCGCGAGGCGGAAGCGGACCCAGTCGTTGGTGCCGTGGACGCGGCGGCGGCGGTTCTCCCAGCCGTCGTCCATCTTGCGGGAGGTGCCCGGCAGGATGATCTGCGTCGGCGACGAGTAGAACTTGTCGGACGCGTCCTCGTAGGAACCGCCGTTGAGCACCGAGGCCAGGTCGAACGTGCCAAGCAGGTCGAGCCACTCGGGGTCGGGGACGACCTCGCCGTGCACCCGGAGGCGGGCGATGCCGCCGTCGGGGTGCTGGCAGACGCGCAGGTGCGTGTAGCGGCGCTCGCTGGTGACGGTGAAGGCGTTCGCCGCGTGGCCCTTGACCTGGCTCTTCGGGACGATCTCCTCCCACTTCACGTCGTCGGCGAGCAGCTCCGCGGGGCCGGGGGCGCCGGGCACGTTCGTGGCCTGGATGCTCACCTTCTGCGGGTAGTTGCCGCGGAAGTGGGCGGTGTCGACGATCACGCCGCGGACCACGCCGGGCGCGCCGAGCCGCACGATGGCCCAGTCGTGGTCCTCGGGTGCCGGGAACGGGGAGTCCGCGGTCCCCCTGCGCCTGCGGGTCTCCCAGCCGTCCATGACCTTGCCCTTGTGCCCGAAGTGCTCCGGGTCGAAGACGGCACGCTCGCGCAGCAGCAGGTTCTCGCGCATCGCGAAGAACTCGTCGTTCGCGGCGATGACGCCGCCGCCGAGCCGCCGGTCGGCGAGGTCGACGAGCTCGCTGAAGGCGTCGGCGTCACCGAAGGTGCGGTAGTCGGCGTACGGGTCGCCGCCTCCGTAGGGGGCGGCGTCGTTGGCGTGCGGGTCCTGGTCCTGGTTCTGAGCGGGTGTCGTCTGGGTCATGGGCCCACTGTCACGCGCGAGGAGCCGACAGGTCCATCGAAAGTTTTCGAGGTGGCCTTTCAGTTCTGCTGAACGGTCAGCGCTTCCAGGACCCTGCGCACCGCCGTCCCCTCCTCCGACCCCTTCCGTACGGCCGCCACCACATGCCGTACGGGACGGTCCGCGCCGAGCGGGCACATCACGACGCCGTCCCGGCGCGCCGCCGCCATCCGCGGCACCAGCGCGACCCCCATCCCGGCCTCGACCATGGCGAGGATCGCGGTCCACCCGGCCGCGCTGTGCGCCTGCTCCGGCACGAACCCGGCGGCCTCGCACGCGGCCGTCGTGATCTCCGACCAGGGCCCGGACCCGCCGAAGATCCACGGCTCACCGGCGAGATCGGCGAGCCGCAGGCCCGGCTCGCCCGCCAGCGGATGGCCCACCGGCAGCGCGACGTCCAGCGGGTCGGCGAGCAGCGGCACCCGCGTGAACTTGGGGTCGCGGGGCGTCGGCGCGTGCGCGGCCAGCGACAGGGCGAGGTCCACGTCGCCGGTGGCGAGCAGCTCGTACGCCTGCCCGGCCTCCGCCTCCCGCACCCGGACGGTGATGCCGGGGTGCGCGGAGCGCAGCTGCCGCACGGCGGGCACGACGAGCGCGGGCACGGCGGTGGAGAACGCGGCGACCCGTACGGTCCCGGTCTCCCCGTGCACCCACTGCGCCAACTCGGCGTCGGCGCGCTCCAGTTGGGCGAACACGGCTTCCGCGTGCCGCAGCACGAGCTGCGCGGCGTCGGTCAGCCGCACGCGCCGTCCCTGCGCCTCGAGGAGTGGCACGCCGAGTTGCTTGGCGAGGTTGGTGAGCTGCTGCGAGACGGCGGACGGCGTCATGAGCAGCGTCTGCGCGGTGGCGGTGACGGTGCCGCACTCCCGCAGGGTGCGCAGGATCACCAGCTTCTTCACGTCCCACCGGTCGGGCCCCGGCACTCGCTTCTCGCTGCTCATACGCCACAACGTATCCGCTCGCGGCCGCGCCCTACGCTGACCCCATGACCCCCACTCCACCCTCCGTACGCCTCCGCCCGGCCCGCCCCGACGAGGCGGAACGGCTGTCGGCGCTCGCGCTGCGCTCGAAGGCGCACTGGGGGTACGACGAGGCGTTCATGGCGGCGTGCGTGGACGAGTTGACGCTGCACCCGTCCGAGGTCACGCGCCGCCGTACGACCGTCGCCGTGGACGCGGACGACGGCCGGCTGCTCGGCCTGGTGACGCTCGAAGGGGCGCCGCCGGTGGGCGAGCTGGGTCTGATGTTCGTGGACCCCGACGCGATGGGCCTCGGGGTGGGCCGGCTGCTCTTCGGGCACGTGCGGGACACGGCGCGCGAGGCGGGGTTCGCCAGGGTGAGCTGGGCGGCGGACCCCAACGCGGTCCCGTTCTACGAGGCGATGGGCGCGCGGCACGCGGGCGCGATCCCGTCGGGCTCGATCCCGGGCCGCGTGCTTCCGCTGATGGAACTGAGGCCTCAGGAGACCAGCCGCGGGACGGCCCGCACGTAGACCACCATGCCGACGACCTCGACCAGGGTCTGGGTGACCACGACCACCGCGGCGACCGCCAGTGGGTCCGGCAGGGACAGGGCGAGGGGCAGGACGACGAGGGAGTTGCGGGTGGCGCCGGTGAACACGACCGCGCGTCCTGAGGGCACGTCGAGCCGGTAGAGGCGGGCCACGGCGCGGCCCGCGAACGCCATCACCAGCAGGAACAGCACGTAGAACGGGACGACGCGCGCCACGTCCCCGAGGTTGTCGTCCAGCTTGGGGACCTGGGAGGCGACGACCGTCAGCAGGGTGGCGGCCATGAGCGGCACCATCGTGATGCCCACGGAGTCGGTGAAGCGCTGCCCCGCCGGGCGGCGGGCGGCCCACCCCTGGGTGAGCCAGGCGAGGGCGAGCGGCACGACGATGAGCGTGAGGAACGCCTCGACGAACGGCCCCGCCGCGACGAGGTCGCTCAGCCCCGCGCCCATGAACAGGTACAAGTACCCCGGCAGCAGCACCATCTGCGCGAGCAGCAGCAACGGCGTCGCCGCGAGCAGCCGCTGGCTCGCGCCGCCCGCGAGGCCGCTGAAGACGATCACGTAGTCGACGCAGGGGCAGAGCAGCACGAGGAGCACGCCGAGGCGGACCGCCTGGTCGTCGGGGAGGAACGTGAACATGGCCGCGACGACGAGCGGCACGACGAGGAAGTTGACCGTGAGGGCTGCGGCCAGGAATCGCCCGGCGCGCAGCGACCGGAGCAGTTCCGCGGCGGGGACCTGGAGGAAGGTCACGTAGAGGAGCGCGGCGAGGACGGGGTTGATGGCCCGCTCAAGGCCGGCCCCTACGCCGGGCTCGGCCAGTCCGAGGAGGCCTCCGGCCACCATGGCCCCCAGGTACACGGGCACCTGGTGCCGCTCCATCCACTCCGTCACACTCACGCCCCGACGGTAGCCCGCCGGCCGGCACTCCTTCGCCGCGCGGCACCGGGGCCCCGGGACGGCGCCGTGGCCGACGCCCTCGTCAGATGCAGCCTGCACCGGGGCGCCGCCTTGCCCACCCTGCCGCCCAAGGCGGCAGATTGCCCAAGGCGGTGGCGGTCCGACCGCAACGGGTGAGGAGTCGGGGCTGGCGTTACCCAAGGCGGTGCGGCGTCGACCGTAACGGGTGGGGAGCCGCGGCTGGCGGAGGTTGCCAAGGCGGGGCGACGCCGACCGCGACGAGCGGGGAGCCGTGGCCGTCGCCGGATCGCCCAAGGCGGCGCCGGCACCCCGTCGGGCCGACGCCCCCGGAGGGGGCGGGCGGGTGGGAGATGGGCGGGAGCCCAGGGCCATTGCCTGCGGGTGGGCAAATCCAGCCCCTGCGGCGTTTGAGCAGCGGGGTCCGGGGCGGAGCCCCGATCTTTCAAGCCCCGCCGGCGCTTGAGGCGCGGGGTCCGGGGCGGAGCCCCGTGGCCGGGGGACGGTGTGGCTACCCGAGCCCCTTCAACCACTCCACCAGCAACCCGTTGACCTCCGCGGGACGCTCCTGCTGGAGCCAGTGGCCCGCCCCGGGCAACACGTGGGACCCGACGAGGCCCGGCAACGTCTTCGGGTACGCGGCGATCGCCTCGGCGAGCCACGTCGTCGAGGCGTCCCGGCCCCCGCCAATGAACAAGGACGGCTGCACGATCGCCGCACCGTCGTACGCCTCCAGGTCCTCCCAGTCCCGGTCCATGTTCCGGTAACGGGCAAGCGCACCCCCCATCCCCGTACGCTCGAACTCCCCCGCGTACACGTCGAGTTCCTCGTCACTGAGCCACCCCGGCCGCCCCCCGGGGAACCGGTCCCGCATCAGCCCATCCCGCGTGACGAAGTGCGGGTCGGGCGCATCCGCCCCCGGCATCGTGTCCGCGGAGAGCGCCGCGTAGATCCCGCCCAGCCACCCCCGTACGTCCGGCTCGATCTCACCCTCCGCACGCCCCGGCTCCTGGAAGTACGAGACGTAGAACTCCTCCTCGCCGCCGCCCATCCGGGCGAACACCTCGCTCGGCCGCGGCCCACCCCGCGGCGCGTACGGCACGCTCAGCAGCCCCACCGCCCGGAAGACGTCCGGACGGACCAGCGCGGAGGTGGCCGCGATGTTCGCACCCCAGTCGTGACCGATCACGACCGCCGACTCCTCGCCGAGGGCACGGACCACGGCGACGTTGTCCTCGACGAGCTCCAGCATCCGGTACGCGGCGATGTCGTCGGGCCGCGACGACCGCCCGTACCCCCGTACGTCGATCGCGACCGCCCGATATCCGGCGGCGGCGAGCGCCGGAAGCTGCCGCCGCCACGAGTACCAGGACTCGGGAAACCCGTGCAGGAGCAGGACGATCGGCCCCGCCCCCTGCTCCACGAGATGCGTGCGCCCCGCCGGCGAGGGCACGAGGCGGTGGATCGGCTCGGGCAGGTCAGGCAGAACAGGCAGGTCGGGCATCGTTTCCTCCAGCTCCGGGGAACTCCACGTCACCCTCCGATCCTGCCGCTACGACCGCCAGGACCCCCGCCTTGTTGCCGGTTCGGCAAATCGCGGCGAGGCGACCGACGCCAGCACCACCCCGCCCAGGATCAGCACCATGCACCCCACCTGCGCCCACCCCATCGACTCCCCGAGGACGACGTACGACAGCGCGGCCACGCACACCGGCTGGAGGTAGTACACGACGCCCGCCCGCGCCGCCCCCACCATCGCGATCGCCTTGTTCCACGCGAAGAAGGCGACCGCCGACGACACCACGCCCACGTACAGCAGCGGCAGCGCCGTGCCCGCCCGCACCTCGAAGCCGCCCTGCACCGCCACGCTCGCCGCGTACACGGGCAGCAGCATCAGCGCGCCGAGCACGAAGGTCGCGAACAGGAAGGCCACACCGCCGAGTTCGCTCGGCTTGCGGCGCAGCAGCGCGCTGTACGAGCCGAAGCACACGGCCGCCGCGACCACCCACAGGTCGCCGGGCGCGAAGTCGGGCGTGAGGGAGCCCTTGCTGACGAGGAGGACGACGCCCGCGCAGGCGATCAGCGTTCCGGCCACCCGGCGCGGCCCCAACCGCGCCCCGCCGAGCCGCTCGTACACCGCCATGAGCACCGGCGACGCGGCCATGATCATGCCCATGTTGCCTGCGGAGGTCGTCAGGCCGGCCTGGTTGACGAGGGTGTTGTAGACCGCGATGCCGAGCAGCGAGGACAGCGCCACGAACCCCAAGTGCCGCCGCAGCACGGCCCGTTGACGCCACGCGGCCCGCGCCCCGAACGGCGCCACCGCCACGATCGCCACCATCCAGCGCCAGAACGCGTGCTGGATCGGCGGCACGCTGTCGTGCAGTCCGCGCGCGGTGACGAAGCTGCCGGACCAGACGACCGTCGCGAGCGCGGCGAGCGCGAGGCCGGCGCCGAGCCCGCCGGCCGCTTTCGGCTCCACCGAGGTACGGGTGCGGGTACGGTCCAGGACTGCCATCAGGGTGGGGCCTCTCGCGAAAGGGTTCCGTTGCCCCATTACCGTCGCAGCGCCCCACCCATCACGTCCATCGAAACTTTCTGCCACTTACGTTCAGAATCACTGAACAATCGCACCCGACGCCCGCTATCCCTCCAGGTACGCCAACACCGCCAGCACCCGCCGATTGTCGCTCTCACCCGGATACAGGCCGAGCTTCGTGAAGATGTTGCCGATGTGCTTGGTGACGGCCTTCTCCGTGACGACCAGGGACTCGGCCACCCCCGCGTTCGACCTGCCCTGCGCGAGCAGCGCCAGCACCTCGCGCTCGCGGCCGGTCAGGGAGCCGAGCCGCCGGTCGCGTACCTTGCGGGCGAGCAGCTTCGACACCACCTCGGGGTCCATCGCCGTGCCGCCGCCCGCCACCTGCTCGATGGTGCGCAGGAACTCGGAGCCGTTCGTGACCCGGTCCTTCAGCACGTATCCGACCGCGCCCGCGCCATCCGCCAGCAACTCCCGCGCGTACAGCGGCTCCACGTACTGCGAGAGCAGCAACACCGGGAGGCCCGGCACCTGTTCGCGCGCTTCGAGGGCCGCGCGCAGGCCCTCGTCGCTGAAGTCGGGCGGCAGCCGTACGTCGACGATCGCGACGTCGGGACGCTCGGCGACGAGGGCCTTGCGCAGCTCAGGTCCGTTGTCCACGGCGGCGACGACCTCGTGTCCGTACGCGCCGAGGAGCCGCACGAGACCGTCCCTCAGCAGGAAGTGGTCTTCGGCGACGACAACGCGCACGGCACCTCCATCGAGATCTGGGTCGGGCCCCCGGCCGGACTGTTGACGGCGAGGACGCCGTCGAAGGTGGCGAGCCGCCGCTCGATGCCGGCGAGGCCGCCGCCCCTGGCCGGGTCCGCGCCGCCGCGGCCGTCGTCGACGACGCCGACGCGCAGGGCCCCGGTCCCGGCGTCGTAGGTGATGTCGATCCACAGGCGTTCGGCCTCCGCGTGCTTGGCCGCGTTCGTCACGGTCTCGGCGACCGCGAAGTAGACCGCCGATTCGACCGGGGCCTCCGGGCGGGCGGGCAGGTCGACCGTGACCTCCGCCGCCAGCGGGCTGAGGAGCGCCAACGACCGTACGGCGTCGGCGAGTCCACGGTCGGCGAGGACCGGCGGATGGATGCCGCGGACCAGGTCGCGCAGTTCCTGGAGCGCCGCGGACGAGGAGGCGCGGGCCTCCGCGAGGAGCGCCCTGACCGCTTCCGGGTCGTCGTTCAGGCGGTGCTCGGCGGCGTCCAGGGTCATGCCCATCGCGACGAGGCGGGCCTGCGCCCCGTCGTGCAGGTCCCGCTCGATACGGCGCAGTTCGGCGGCGGAGGTGTCCACGGCGTCGGTGCGGGTCGCGGACAGGTGGGCGATGCGGGCCGCCATCAGCTCCTGCTCGCTCGGGGAGAGCGTCGAGCGGACGAAGCGGGCGTGGCAGTCGACGGTGCCGGGCGCGAGCCACAGGCCGACCTTGCCGACGCCGAGGCCGAGCAGGCCCGCCATCAGGCCCGTCGGGACGTCCTCGACGTGGACGAACAGGTACCAGAGGCCGTCCCAGCCGGCGTCCCGCGCCAGGTACGAGCCGAAGACGGCGAGGAAGAGGCCCCACAGTCCGTACAGGACGAGCGCGCCCGGCAGGCAGGCGATGAGGCCGCCGACGAAGGAGTACATCGTGGTCCAGCGCCACTCGCGGAACCGCTGGGCGTCCCCGAACACCCAGCGGTAGCGGGCGAGCGGCGAGAAGCGCTCCTTCTCCCCGCCGGCGGTCGGCGCGGGTGTCGCCTCGACGGCGATGCCCGACCACGCGGCCGCCAGGGCCCGCTCGCGGTCCACGAGGCGGCGCATGCCCGCCGCGGCCCAGGGCAGCATGCCCGGAATCGGTGTCCACACCGCGATGTGCACCATCGTCGACCAGTGCATCGCCACCATGGACAGCCACCACAGCCGGTTGCTCCGCCTGACCGCCTCGACCCGTTTCATGTCCCGGCTCCCCCAACTCGACCGCGTCTTCGGCTGATTGCCGTTACCGCAATGAGTATCCGGCGAACGCCTCGGGGACGTCGGTGGACTTAACTCCACCTTCCGCGCCCTCGTCCGCGGCCCACGCCACGTATCCGTCGGGCCGCACGAGGAGCGCGGTGCGCCGCTCGCTCGCCCAGTGGGCGACCCGCAGGCCGTCCATCTTGTCCGGCGACCCCTGCGGCAGGATCAGGACGAACTCGCCCGCGCGCAGGGCCTCGTAGAGCCGGGCCCCGCCCTGGAGCGCGACGTCGGGGACGCGCCTGCCGACGAGCGGGTGGGAGCCCCTGGGGGCCGGGTAGCGGAAGCCGATGCCAGTGATCTGGCCGACCGCGCGGGTGCGGGCGGGGCGGGCGCGGGTCACGGCGTTGGCGAGGACCGAGCGGGCCGCGAGCGTCCAGGGGCGCTTGGCCATCGCGAGCCGGACCAGTCCGCCGCTGCTGCGCAGCACCGCCTTGCCGACGGGGTGGCGCTCCGACTCGTAGGTGTCCAGGAGCTCTTCGGTCGCCCGGCCGCCCACCACCGCCGCCAGTTTCCAGCCGAGGTTCGCCGCGTCCTGGAGGCCCGTGTTCATGCCCTGGCCGCCCGCCGGGGTGTGCACATGGGCGGCGTCCCCGGCCAGCAGCACCCGGCCCACGCGGTACTTCGGCGCCTGGCGTTCGTCGCTGTGGAAGCGGGACATCCAGCGGGCGTCGTGCATGCCGTAGTCCCGGCCGAGGGCGAGCCTGGCGGTCTCCTTGATCTCGTCGAGGTCGAGCGGGGCGTCGTCCGACACGTCGTGCGCCCGGTTCCAGGCGATCACCCGGTAGTAGCCGTCGCCGAACGGGGCGATGAAGGCGAAGGCGTCGCCGACCGTGTTCACGGTGAGGACGTTGTCGGGCTGCTCGCCGAGCCGTACGTCGGCGAGGACGACCGAGCGGATGACGGACTTGCCCGGGAACGGCAGGCCCACCGCCGTGCGCACGGTGCTGCGCATTCCGTCGGTGCCGACGACGTACGCCGCACGCAGGTCCTTCGACTCCCCCTGCGTACGTACGTGGAGCGTGACGCCGTCCGCGTCCTGCGCCAGGCCCGTCACCTCGGTGTCGTACGCGAAGGTGACCCCGGCGTCGACGGCCCGCCGCTCCAGGAGCCGCTCGACCTCGTACTGCGGGACGACGAGGAGGTGGTTGAAGCGCGAGGGCAGTTCGGCCAGTTCGAGGTAGAGGCTGCCGAACAGGCGCAGCCGCTGGAGCTGTTGGCCCTTCGTCTCCAGCTCGTCGGCGAGGCCCCGCGCGTCGAGCTGTTCCAGCGTGCGGGCGTGCACGGCGAAGGCGCGGGAGAGGTTGCTGATCTCGTGGGGGCGCCGCTCGACGAGGGTGACGGGAACGCCCGCGGCGGCGAGGTCCCCCGCGAGCAGCAGTCCGGTCGGGCCCGCGCCGACCACGATCACTGAGCCGGTGGTGCGGGATGAGCCTGTGCTGTCCATGAGGCCTCCTGAAGCGGTGACGCCCGGATCGACCCGCCCATCCTGCCCGTACAGACGCGTCGAGGGCACCCGCCGCGAGGGAACGCGACGGGTGCCCTCGACGGGGAAACCGTGTGGAAGCCGGGCCTCAGCCCTGCTTCGGCTGCTTACGGGACTTGTCGCCCAGCGAGACCAGTCCCGCGATCACCAGGAACAGGACGATCGGCGTCACCACGTAGAGGCCGAGCGTCTCGATCACGCTCAGGCCGGTACCCGGGTCGTCGCCGTCGTCGCGCGTGAGCGCGAGCGCGGGGGACGACATCAGCAGCATCATCAGCGTCGTACCGGAGGCCAGGGCGCCGGCGCGCAGGGCGTTCTTCTTGTCCACGGTGCCAACGTAGCGAACGCCTAAACGGGCCGCGCGTCCGGGGGGCCTGTAAGGGGCACTTCGGCTCCCGCGGGCGCCTCCGCGAACACGCCGAGCAGGGCGTGCGCGCGGGGGGAAGCGGCCAGTTCCTCCAGGGTGACGGGCCGGCCCTCGGCGTCGGCGACGGGCAGCCGCCAGTTCGGGTACTCGGCCCAGGTGCCGGGCAGGTTCTGCGGGCGCCTGTCGCCCACCAGGTCGGGCAGCCACACCCCGGTCATGCGGGCGGGCGTGCGCCACAGGAACCGGTGGACCGCCCGCACCGCTTCCTCCTCGTCGTGCGTCCCGTGCGTGAGCAGGCCCATCCGGGCGAACAGGGCGAGCCACTCCGCGACCTCGGCCGCCGCCTCCGCCCCGGTCGCCGACGACAGGCCGAGCCGCTCGCGCAGCCGTACGTCGTCGCCGCTCAGGCGGGCGGCGGTGGACGGCAGGTCGTGGGTGGTGGCGGTGGCGACGCAGTCCGTGCGCCACGCCTCGGCGGGGACGGGCCGCCCGTCACCCTCCCAGTCGCGCTCGAACCAGAGCACGGACGTGCCGAGCACCCCGCGCGCGTGCAGCGTCCCGCGCACGCCCGGCTCGACGGTGCCGAGGTCCTCCCCGATGACGTACGTTCCCGAGCGCGAGGCCTCCAGGAGCAGCACGGCGAGCATGGCCTCGGCGTCGTAGTGGACGTAGCAGCCCTCGGTCGGGGGTTCGCCCTCCGGGATCCACCAGAGCCGGAACAGGCCCATCACGTGGTCGATGCGGACGGCGCCCGCGTGCCGCATCAGATTGCGGAGCAGGTCGCGGAAGGCGGCGTAGCCGGTCTCCGCGAGGCGGTCGGGGCGCCACGGCGGCAGGCCCCAGTCCTGGCCGCGCGCGTTGAAGGCGTCCGGGGGCGCACCCACGCTGATGCCCTGCGCGAAGATGTCGCGCTGCGCCCACGCGTCGGCGCCGCCGGGGTGCACGCCGACGGCGAGGTCGTGCACGAGCCCGATCGGCATGCCGGCCTCGCGGGCCGCGCGCTGGGCGGCGGCGAGCTGTCCGTCCGTGAGCCAGGCGAGCCGGCAGTGGAAGTCGACGCGGTCCATCAGCTCCCGGCGGGCGTGCCCGGTCTGCGGCGAGCGCGGGTCCTGGAGGGCGGCGGGCCAGGTGTGCCAGTCGGGGCCGTACCGCTCGGCGAGCGCGCAGTATGTGGCGTGGTCCTCCAGGGCCGTGCTCTGGGCGGCGAGGTAGTCCCAGTAGGAGGCGCGGCGGCCGGGGGTGAGGGGCACCTCGTGGATCGCCTCCAGCGCCGTCCGCTTCAGCTCCCACACGGCATCTCGGTCGATCAGCTCGCCCTTGGTGAGCACCGCCTCGCGCAGCCGGGCGGCCTCCCGGGCGCGCTGGGGGACGTACGCGTACTCGGGGATGTCCTCGATCCGCAGATGGACGGGGTCGGGGAAGCGCCGCGAGGAGGGGCGGTACGGCGACGGGTCCGTGCCGCCGTCGGGGCCTGCGGGGACCGCCGCGTGCAGCGGGTTGACCTGGAGGAATCCGGTGCCGTGGGTGCGGGCCGACCAGGACGCCAGGTCGGCCAGGTCCGCGAGGTCGCCCATGCCCCAGGAGCGGGTGGAGAGCAGCGAGTAGAGCTGGACGAGGAGTCCGTGGGTGCGCGGCGGCGGGGCCGGGGCCGCGGGCGGCGCGGCGATCAGATGGGCCTCGGCGCGGCGTCCGTCCGGCGCGGCGACGCGCAGCCGGTGCGTGCCGGGCGGCGTCGCGGTGCCCGGGTCCCAGGGGTCGAAGCGGTCCCCGCCCTCCGGCCGCAGCCGTAATTCGGCGCCTTCGGGCAGGCCCGTCACCCAGCGCGGGACGCTGCCGTCGGCCCACACCACCACGGTCGGCGGCAGCAGCCGCTCGGGCGGCTCGGCCGGGTCCGCGCCCACGTCCACGCCGAGCGCGGCGAGGGCCGCCGCCACCGCCGCGTCCGAGGCGTGGACGGTGCGGCCCGGCGCCGGGGAGTAGGACGTGGCCACTCCGTGCAGTGCGGCGAGCCGGGCCGGCGTCATCGAACTCAGCCCGCGGCGAGGCCGGTGGGGGTGGGCTCGGAAGTGAGGGGGGACTCGTCCGTCATGGGCGGCTCGGAAGTCAGGGGGGCGTAGTCCGCGAAGGCGGGTTCGCTGGTGAGGGGCGCTTCGAAGGAGCAGGTGCTGGTGACGTCGGCGTCGTCGATCATGCTGAGGTCCGCCTGTTTGGAGAGGGCCGAGAGCAGGAGCTGTGCTGATGCGGCCACGGGGGCCTCCTTCGTCGTAAGGCGTCGGGAGTCGAAAGCCCTACCCAGAAGCCACGGTCGCAGACCTCTTTCACGGAACAACGTGTTACTGGTCACAGTGTGTACAACGAAAGGAACTTTCCCGGAGGTCCTGACCAGCCGAAAAAAATCCCGTCCGACCAGGCAACTCGTCGGTAGGGCCGGTTACCGCCCATCGACGCCTTCCTCCCTTCTATCCTTGTGCCTCTTGAGTCAGGTTCGAACCACAGGGAGTACGCCGTGCAGCTCCGGCGCAGGAAGAGGGCGGCCGCCCTCGCGGTCGCCGTCATCGCCGGGACGCTGGGCGGGGCCACGGGGGCCGTGGCCGCTCCCCCGACGCCGGGGACGACCACCGGGGACCTGAAGTCGGACGCGAAGCTGCCCGCGGTGTGGCCGCGGCCTCAGTCCCTCAAGGCTTCGGACGATACGGACGGGGTCGCGGTCCCGGACGAGGTGACACTCCTGGTGCCGCCGGGCTCCGACCCGTACGCCGTGGACGCGCTGCGCAAGGCGCTGAAGGACGCGGGGGCGCGGGACGTCCGGCAGGTCTCCGCCGAGCACGACGTGCCACGCGACGCGCGGCTCGTGGTGCGGCTCGCCACCGAGTCCCCGCAGGCCAGGGCGGGCGCGGGCGACTACCGCCCCGACTCGGGCAAGGGGCGGGCGGGCCCGCTCGACGCGACCCTGCGGGGCCTCGGCGCGAGCGCCCGCGGCGATCTGCCGTCCGGCGGCTACCGGCTCGCCGTGGGCCGCGCGGCGGGGACGCCGACGGTCGCCATCGAGGGCATCGGCGACGACGGCCTGTTCCACGCGGCGCAGACGTTCCGGCAGCTGATCGACAGGCGGAGCATCGCGGGGGTCGTCGTACGGGACTGGCCGGGCACGGCCGTACGCGGTCTGACCGAGGGTTTCTACGGCACGCCGTGGACCACGGAGCAGCGCCTGGACCAGCTCGACTTCATGGGCCGCACCAAGCAGAACCGCTACCTGTACGCGCCCGGCGACGACCTGTACCGCCAGGCCCGCTGGCGCGAGACGTACCCGGCCGACCAGCGCGCCGACTTCCGCAGGCTCGCCGAGCGGGCCCGCGCCAACCACGTGACGCTCGGCTGGGCGGTGGCTCCGGGCCAGGCGATGTGCATGTCGTCGCCGGACGACATCAAGGCGCTCACCCGCAAGCTCGACGCGATGTGGGCGCTCGGGGTACGGGCCTTCCAGCTCCAGTTCCAGGACGTGTCGTACAGCGAGTGGCACTGCGCGTCGGACGCGCGGGAGTTCGGCTCAGGGCCCGACTCCGCGGCGAAGGCGCAGGCGAAGGTCGCGAACGCGGTGGCGAAGCACCTCGCGGCCCGGCACCCGGGCGCGGGCCCGCTGTCCCTGATGCCGACCGAGTACTACCAGGACGGGACGACGGAGTACCGCACGGCGCTCGCCCGCGATCTGGACGACGCGGTGGAGGTCGCCTGGACGGGCGTCGGCGTGGTGCCGCGCACGATCACCGGCGGTGAACTGGCGGGCGTACAGGGCGCGTTCGGCGGCGGGCACAAGCTGCTCACGATGGACAACTACCCGGTCAACGACTACGCGCAGGACCGGATATTCCTGGGCCCGTACATGGGCCGGGAGCCCGCCGTGGCCTCCGGCTCGGCGGCGGTCCTCGCCACGGCCATGGAGCAGCCCGCGGCCTCCCGCATCCCGCTGTTCACGACCGCGGACTACGCCTGGAACCCGCGCGACTACCGGGCGCAGGAGTCCTGGCAGGCGGCGATCGACGATCTCGCGGACGGCGACAAGCGGACCGAGGAGGCGCTCGCCGCCCTCGCGGGCAATGACGCGTCGTCGGTGCTCGGCGCGGACGAGTCGGCGTATCTGAAGCCACTGATCTCGGCGTTCCGGAAGGCGCGCACGACGACGGACGAGGACAGCACCAAGAAGACCGCGGCGGCCCTGCGCGACGCGTTCACCCAGATGCGGCGCACGCCCTCGGCCCTCGATGGCACGGAGCTCGACTCCGAAGTCCGGCCCTGGGCCGACAAGTTGGGCCGTTACGGGCAGGCGGGCGAGGCCGCGGTCGACATGCTGGAGGCGGCGAGCCGCGACGACAAGGCGGCAGCGTGGAAGGCGGCACGCCGCCTGTCGTCCCTCCGCAAGGACCTGAAAAAGTCGAACGTCACGGTCGGCAAGGGCGTGTTGGACCCCTTCCTGACGAAGGCCGAGAAGGAGTTCGCCTCCTGGTCGGGCACGGACCGCGCGGACGCGTCGAAGGGCGCGAAGGCCGAACTCCCGCGCCCCCGCGCCCTGTCCACGGTCACGGTCCTCGCCGACCCCGGCACCTCGGGCACGGTCGAGGCGCACGCCCCCGGCGAGGGCTGGAAGCGGATCGGCGCGCTCACGGACGGCGGCTTCACGGAGCTGGACGCCCACAACACCCGCGCGGACGCGGTCCGCGTCACGGGCGCCTCGTCCGACGCGGTGAGCCACGTGGTGCCCTGGTACGCGGACTCCCCCGCGGCCTCGGTCACCCTGGCCCGCACGGAGACCGACGCCGAAATCGGCGGCGCACCCCAGCGCCTGACGGCCCACCTGACGGCGCAGCGCCCGGGCGCCGTGCGCGGCCGCCTGACGACGAAGGCCCCGCACGGCATCAAGGTCGACCTTCCGCGCCGGTCCGAACTCCCGCGCGGCACAAAGGTCGACGTGCCGGTCGAGGTCACAGTCCCCGCGAACACCCCCGCCGGCACGTACTCCATCCCGTTCACCTTCGGCGACGAGACCCGCACCCTCTCGGTGCGCGCCTACCCCCGTACGGCAGGCCCCGATCTGGCCCGCTCCGGCAAGGCCTCCTCCTCGGCGGACGAGACCCCGGACTTCCCGGCGAAGGCGGCCAACGACGGCAAGGCGTCGACCCGTTGGTCCTCCCCGGTGAAGGACGGCGAATGGTGGCAGGTGGAACTCACCAGGCCCACCCGCCTCGGCCTGGTCACCCTCCACTGGCAGGACGCCTACGCCAAGCACTACCGCGTCCAGACTTCCCCCGACGGCCGCACCTGGCGCACGGCGGCGACCGTCCGCGACGGCCAGGGCGGCCACGAGTCGGTCCGCATGGACGCGAAGGACGTGCGGTTCGTCCGGGTCGTGGGCGACAAGAGGGCGACGCAGTACGGGATTTCGCTGTGGAGTGTGGGGGCGTACGGGGTGGCGGACAAGCACGAGTGAGCGGCGGCGCGTGCACGGCACGCGCCGCTGATCCGGAACGGGCCTTACCACTTCGGGCACTTCCCGCAGTGACTATGTACTCGATACATATACGCGGTACATACTTCCTCGCATGAGCACCCGCCATGTCCTCCTTGGGCTGCTCGCCTCCGGTCCGCGCCACGGCTACGACCTCAAGCGACGCCACGACGAACGTTTCCCGCAGGCCCGCCCGCTCGCCTACGCGCAGGTGTACACGACACTCCAGCGCCTGGTCCGCGACGGCCTCGTGGAGGTCGAGGGCACCGATTCCGACGGCGGGCCCGAGCGCACCCTCTACCGCGTGACGGACGACGGGACGCGCCAACTCCTCGACTGGACACGGGAGATCACCCCGCCCGCGCCGCACGTCACCAACGAGATCTTCGCCAAGGTCGTCGTCTCCATCCTCGTCGCGGAGCAGGGCGCCGACCCGGACACCCATCTGCACGAACAGCGCACCGCCCACATGGCACGCATGCGTGAGCTCACCGCGCTGAAGACCGACCCCGGCGCGGACCTCACCACCGTCCTGTCCGCCGACTACGCCCTGGCCCACCTCGACGCCGACCTGCGCTGGATGGCGTCCACGGCGGCCAGGCTCGCCACTTTGACCGCGGAGGTCACTGCAACATGAGCACTCCCTCCTTCCTGTCCGCCGAGGGCCTGACCAAGGCGTACGGAAAGACCCCGGCGCTGCGCGGCGTCGGCATCGACGTGCGCCCCGGCGAGTTCGTCGCCGTCACGGGCGCCAGCGGCAGCGGCAAGTCGACGCTGCTGCACTGCCTGGCCGGCATCGTGCGCCCCGACGAGGGCTCGGTGACGTACGCGGGTGGACCCCTGCACCGGTTCGACGAGGAGCGGCTGAGCGAGCTGCGCCGCACCGAGTTCGGCGTCGTCTTCCAATTCGGCCAGCTCATCCCGGAGTTGACGGCGCTGGACAACGTGGCGCTGCCGCTGCTGCTCGCGGGACGACCGCGCGCCGCGGCGCAGGCGGAGGCCGACGCGTGGCTGGAGCGGTTCGGCGTGCGCGGGCAGCGCGAGCTACGGCCCGGCGCGATGAGCGGCGGGCAGACCCAACGGGTCGCTCTGGCAAGGGCGTTGGTGACGGAGCCGAAGGTCGTCTTCGCCGACGAGCCGACCGGCGCGCTCGACTCGCTGGCCACCGAGCAGGTCCTCGCCTCCCTGGTCCACGCGACCCGGGAGACGCACACGGCCGTGGTCCTGGTGACGCACGAGGCACAGGTGGCGGCGTACGCGGACCGGGAGGTGCGGCTGCTGGACGGAGCGACGCAGGACGCGTCCGCGCCGTCGACGGCGGTGACCCGATGAGCGTCTCCTCCGATCTGCGCCTCGCCTGGCTGCTGACCCGCGGCGCGGACCGCCTGGAGCGGCGGCGGGCGGTGCTCACGGCGCTCGGCGCCACGGCGGCGACCGGGTTCGCGTGCGCGGCCGTGGCCCTCGCGAGCGTGCGCGGCCAGGTCCAGTTCCCTTATGGGAACGGCCTGTTGGACCAGCCGGGCACACGTCGGGGCGTCGTCGCCGGGCTGCTCCTGCTCCTCGTCCCGGTCCTCGGCTTCCTCGGGCAGTGCGCCCGGATCGGCGCGGTCCACCGCGACCGGCGACTCGCCGGGCTGCGGCTCGCCGGGGCGGGCCCCAAGCAGGTGCGGCGGATCGCGGCGTTGGAGGCCGGGCTCGCGTGCCTGACGGGGGCGCTCATCGGATACGCGGGGTTCGCGACGGCCGCGCTGAGCGTGGACCGGGCGGTGGACCCAGTCGCATGGCTGGGCGCCGCCGTCGTGACGCTCGCGGTGCCGGTGCTCGGCGTTCTGGTGAGCGCGGTGGCGCTGCGCCGGGTCATCGCCTCGCCGCTGGGGCACGTGCGGCGGGAGGGGGCGGGGCGCGGTCCCGGGCTCCTCCTCGGGCTTCTGCTGCCCGTCGTCCTCGTCATGCTCGGCGCGGGCCTGGTCCTCGTCCGCGGCAGCTCCGGCACGGCTGCGTCCCTGCCGCTGTTCGTGGTCGGCGCCGTGGTGCTGAGCGGGACGGGTGCCATCTGGGTCGCGGGGACGGCCGCCCGGCTCATCGGGCGGCGGTTCGCTCCGCGCACCGAACGTCCCGCTGTGCTGCTGGCCGCGCACCGACTGCAGGAGGACCCTTGGTCGGCGGCCCGCAGCCACGCGGCCGTCATCCTGGTCACCGTCGTCGGGGTCGGCCTGGCCGGGCTCCGTGAGGTGGTGCTCGACCAACTGGCGGCGAACGAGGCCGAGTCCGGCGTGCCGCAGGACGTCGGCTACTACACGTACGGCCTGAACCTCACCGCCACCGCGGTGCTGATCGCCCTGCTGATCAGCCTGGCGGCGCTCGCGGCCGGCACCGCCGAGTCACTGTCCTCGCGGCGCCGAGCGCTCGCCGCGCAGGTCGCGGCCGGGGTGCCGCGCCGGATCCTGACGCGGGCGCTGCTCCTGGAAACGGCCCTGTCGCTGGCCCCGGCCCTCGTCCTCGCGACGCTCGGCGGCACGGCGATCCACACGGCGTACGCGAGGATCGCGGGGCAGTCCGTCCCCTGGGCGCTGCCACTCCTCGTCCCGGTGGGCGTCGGCGCGGCCTGCCTGCTGGCCACCGCCACAGCGCTGCCGCTGCTGCACCGCTCGACACACCCGTCGCGGCTCAGGGTGGCGTGACGGCACCGGATACGAGGACGGGGGCGCGGGAGAAGTTCTCCCGCGCCCCCGTCCTCGTAGGCCCGTTGGCTACTTCGACAGATTCGCCGGCGGTATCGGCGACGCCGCGAGCGACTGCGGCGACGTCGCCGACGCGTAGGCCGACGGGGCCGACACTCCGGCCGCCGGGTCGGCCGCCGCCTCGCCGTCCACCTGGGCCGGGACGCCGCCGACGATGCGGATGCCCGCCTCGTCGAAGGCCCGCTTGATGCGCCAGCGCAGCTCGCGCGAGACGGTGAGGGCCTTGCCGGGCATGGTCTTCGCAGAAACGCCGACCACCATGGAGTCGAGCAGCACGCTGTCCAGGCCGAGGACCTCGACCGGGCCCCACAGCATCTCGTTCCACGGCTCGGACTTGCTCATGGTCTCGGCGACCTCGGTCAGGGTCTCCCTCACCTTGTCGAGGTCCTCGTCGGCGCGGACGGTGACGTCGACGGCCGCGGTCGACCAGCCCTGGGAGAGGTTGCCGATCCGCTTGACCTCGCCATTGCGCACGTACCAGATCTCGCCCTCGGCGCCCCGCAGCTTCGTCACGCGCAGGCCGACCTCGATGACCTCACCGGAGGCGACACCCGCGTCGATCGTGTCCCCGACGCCGTACTGGTCCTCAAGGATCATGAAGACGCCGGAGAGGAAGTCGGTGACCAGGTTGCGCGCACCGAAACCGATCGCGACACCGGCGACACCGGCGGACGCGAGCAGCGGCGCGAGGTTGATCTTGAACGCGCCGAGCACCATGAGAGCCGCGGTGCCCAGGATCAGGAACGACGCCACCGAGCGCAGCACGGAGCCGATGGCCTCCGAACGCTGCCGCCGCCGCTCCGTGTTCACAAGAAGACCACCGAGTGCGGTCGTGGCGCCGGTCTCGCTCCTGCGGTTCATCCGCTCGACGAACTTGGTGATCGTGCGGCGTATCACGGCGCGCAGCACAAAGGCGATGACGACGATCAGCAGAATCCGCAGACCGACGCTCAACCAGGTCGACCAGTTCTGCTCGACCCAGCCGGCGGCCTGTCCGGCCTGCTCCTGGGCGTCCTTGAGGGTGGGTTTCGCGGGGTCGGACGAGGCGTCGCTCGCCCCCGTGGCCGACAGGACGGACAAGATCACGGCAGGTACCTCCAGGCGTAGCCATCTGCCCGCCTCGGGGCGAAGCTCGGGGACAGGAGCGGGCAGAACCACCACACTAACGGGGCATTGTGTGTGGATCGTCGTCACATTCCACGGAGAGACAGTGGTCACGTGAACCCGCGTGGCGCACCAAGGGTCTTCACCAGGTCCGGGCGGGGAATGAAGGAGTGTGTGGTCGAAAACACTCCAAGGCCGTTACGCGGACATGGTGGCGCCATGACCAGCCGTGAGGGGAGACTGGCTAGGAGATCGTCCCGGCGCGAGCCACGCGCCGCCGGCGTACAAGGAGGCATCCGTGCCGCATGTCCTGGTCCTCAACGCGTCGTACGAGCCCCTCGGCGTCGTACCGCTCCGCCGCGCGCTCGTACTCGTCCTCGAGAACAAGGCCACGTGCCTCGAGGAGTCCGGCGCCTTTATGCACAGCGCAACACGTACCGTCGCCGCTCCCAGCGTCGTCCGGCTCAAGCGGTTCGTCCGGGTTCCCTACCGGGGGCCCGTTCCTCTGACCCGACGCGCACTGTTCGCCCGTGACGGCGGCCGGTGCATGTACTGCGGTGGTGTCGCAACCAGCGTCGACCACGTGATCCCGCGCAGCCGCGGGGGTCAGCACGCCTGGGAGAACGTGGTGGCGTCGTGCCGCCGCTGCAACCACACGAAGGCCGACCGCCACCTGGTGGAGATCGGCTGGCGCCTGCGCCACAAGCCGGCCCCGCCGTCGGGCCTGGCCTGGCGCATCATCGGGACCGGGCATAGGGATCCGCGCTGGCTGCCGTACTTGCAGCCGTTCGGCGCGGACGAGGCCCTGGCCCGGATCGAAGGCATCTCAGCCTGAACTTCGATCCGGGTCTTTGTCGTCCCACCACTCTCCATCCGCCTTGAGGGGCCGCGCACACGAAGTGCGCGGCCCCTTCCCCATGGGCGTACATCCAGTTGGGATCGCCCACCTATTGACGTCCCCCACACACGCGCCTTACGTTCCTCGCACCCCGATAGGAAAGTTTCCTAACAGTATGAGGAGGCGCGCCCCGCAATGGTCGGCACAGCGGCTGGCACCCCCGGCACCCCTGCCGTTCCCGGCACCCCCAGCGTCCTGCGCGCCATGAACGACCGCGCCGCGCTCGACCTCCTCGTCGCCCACGGCCCGCTCACCCGCACCCGGATCGGCGAGCTGACCGGCCTCTCCAAGCCGACGACCTCGCAGCTCCTCGGCCGCCTCGAATCCGCCGGGCTCGTGCGGACCACCGGCAGCCAGACCGGCCGCCCGGGTCCCAACGCCCTGCTGTACGAGATCGACCCCGGCGCCGCGCACGTCGCCGCCCTCTCCGCCGACCCGCACGGCATCACCGCCGTCGTCGCCGACATCACCGGCGCCGAACGCGGCCGCCGCCGCATCGAGGCCCACGCCGTGAGCGAGGACGTGCGGCACCGCACCGCCCAGCTCGTCGCCGAGGCCGTCGACGGGGCGCTGGCCCAGGCGGGGCTCGGGCACGGCGACCTGACCGCCACGGTCATCGGCACCCCCGGCGCCATCGACCCGGGCACCGGCCAGCTCCGCTACGCCCCGCACCTGCCGGGCTGGCACTCCCGCACGCTGCGCGACGACCTCGCCCAGGTGCTCGGCACGCCCGTCTCCATCGAGAACGACGTCAACCTCGCCGCGATCGCCGAGCAGTACGAGGGCGCCGCGCAGGATCACGACGACTTCGTGCTCGCGTACGTCGACGAGGGCGTGGGCGCCGCGATCGTGCTCGGCGGGACGCTCCTGCGCGGGGCCACCGGCGGCGCGGGCGAGATCGGCTACATGCCGCTTCCGGGGGCTCCCCTGGCGCGCGGCGGTACCGACGCCGTGGCCCGCTCGGACGGGGGCGGCGGACTCCAGAGCCTCGTCGCGGCCGCCGCGATCCGCGAACTGGCGGGCGGGGCGAAGGACTTGACCGAGGCACTCGGCACGCAGGGCGTACTCGACGAGGTCGCCCGGCGGCTCGCCACCGGCCTCGCCGCCGTCGTCGCCGTCGTCGACCCCGAACTCGTCGTGCTGTCCGGGCAGGTCGCCCGGGTCGGCGGCGACGCCCTGCGCGACCGCGTCGAGGAACAGCTCACCGGACTCGCCCTGCCCCGCCCCCAGTTGCGCATCAGCGACCTCGCCGGCGACCCCATCCTCACCGGCGCCCTGCGCACCGCCCTCACCCAGGCCCGCGCCACCGTCTTCGACACCAGCAACGCCTGACCGCTGGACCACTCCCCCAACCCCCGTACACGTAAAGGACGTTCGCCATGCCGCGATGGCGCATACCCCTGCGCGCGCCCATAGGGCTCGCCGCGGCCGGACTGCTGCTCGCCGGCTGCGCCAATCCGAGTACCGGCAGCGCCGCCGACGACCCGACCAAGCCCGTCACGCTGAAGTTCTGGCACGGCTGGTCGGCGCCCGGCGAGGTGAAGGCGATCAACGAGTCGATCGCCCGCTTCGAGAAGCTGCACCCGAACATCAAGGTGCAGGCCACCGGCAACGTCACGGACGCCACCACCAATCAGGCCCTGCGGGCCGGTGGCGACGAGGCCCCCGACGTCGTCTCCTCCTTCACCACGAACAACGTCGGCCAGTACTGCGACTCCGGCATGTGGGTCGACCTCGATCCGTTCATGAAGAAGACGGACATGGAGAAGGAGAAGGTCTTTCCCAAGTCGCTTCTCGACTACACGAGTTATCGCGGCAATCAATGCGCCCTGCCGCTCCTCGCCGACGCCTTCGGCATGTACTACAACAAGGACGCCTTCAAGGAGGCGGGCATCGAGCGGCCGCCCCGGACGATGTCCGAGTTCATCGCCGACTCCAAGAAACTCACCGCGCGAGAAGGCTCCTCGTACAAGCGTGTCGGTTTCATGCCGAACTTCCGGCTCTACCAGAACAGCCCGGACCGGCTGTTCGCCCAGTGGGGCCCCAAGTACTTCGACGCGAAGGGCAATGCGCGGCTCGCCGAGGAACCCGCCACGTACGACTACTTCAAGACGACGAAGAAGCTGATGGACGCGCAGGGCGGATACGGGGCCCTGGAGAAGTTCCGTACGTCGTTCGGCGACGAGATGTCGAACCAGAATGCCTTCCTCAGCGGCAAGTTGGCCATGCACATGGACGGTGAATGGCGCGGGCTCATGCTGAAGGACGCGAAGGCCAGGTTCGACTGGGGCGTCGCGCCGCTGCCCGTCCCCGACGACCAGGCCGAGACGTACGGGCGCGGCTATCTGACCGGCACCGTCACCGGCATCGCGCACAGCAGCAAGCACCAGAACGCCGCCTGGGAACTGGTGAAGTTCCTGACCTCCGATACGGATCAGGTCGTCGATTTCGCCAACGCCATTCACAACGTGCCGTCGACGTTCGCCGCGCTCAAGTCGCCGAAGCTGGACGCCGATCCGACGTTCCGCGCCTTCCTCGGCATCGCGAAGAACAAGTACAGCCAGGTGATGCCGCCCTCCACGAACGGTGGCATGTACATCGCGCAGCTGCAGGACTTCAGTTACGGCGAGGAGGCCGGCGAAGTCGGCGATCTTCGCAAAGGGCTGCGGCGCCTCGACAGACTCATCGACGCCGACACCCTGCAGTCGCAGAACTGAGGAACGGGACATTCTCGCATGGCACTCACCCTTTCCCGGCCCGCCCGCCGCAGACTGCGCACCGTGGGCTTTCTCTCCCCCTGGCTGATCGGATTCAGCGCGTTCTTCGCCTATCCGCTGCTCGCCACCGTCTATTTCTCGTTCATGCACTACAACCAGATCAAGGCGCCCACCTTCGTGGGGCTGCGGAACTGGGTGTACGTGTTCCGGGACATGCCGCTGTTCGGGCCCGCGCTGTGGAACACGGTGTGGCTCGTCGTGGTCATGGTGGCGCTGCGCGTGGTATTCGGGCTCTCGCTCGGGCTGCTCGTCACGAAGATCAAGAGCGGCGTCGGCTTCTTTCGGACCGCCTTCTACCTGCCGTATCTCGCCCCGCCGGTGGCGGCGACCGTCGCCTTCGTCTTCCTGCTCAACCCGGGCAGCGGGCCGGTCAACGAGATCCTCGCCAAGGTCGGCATCGAGGGCCCCAACTGGTTCAACGACGCCACCTGGGCCAAGCCCTCGCTCGTCCTGCTGTCCCTCTGGGGCATCGGCGACCTCATGGTCATCTTCATGGCCGCGCTGCTCGACGTACCCAAGGAGCAGTACGAGGCGGCCGAGCTGGACGGCGCCGGTCCTTTCGCCAAGTTCCGCTACGTGACGTGGCCCTCGATCACCCCGATCGTCATGTTCGCCGTGGTGACGGGCGTCGTGCAGACCATGCAGTACTACACGCAGGCCCTCGTCGCCGGAAAGATCGCGTCCGGCGTCTCCATCGGCCCTGGCACCGTCATCCAGCCGGGATACCCCGACCACTCGACGCTCACCGTCCCGCAGCTCGTCTACTCGATGGGCTTCCAGAACTTCAACACCGGCGCGGCGTGCGTGCTCTCGCTCGTCCTGTTCGCCATTGCCATGGCCGTGACCTCGCTGCTCATGCGCAAGCGCTCGGGTCTGCTCGCGGCGGAGGACTGATCGACATGACCACTACGACACTGAGGCCGGGCCCCGCCGTCACCGACACGGCGCCCGCACCCGAGAGCGGCCCGGCCGCCCGGCGAGCCCGCCGCCAACGGATCCTGAACTGGATCGCCGTGCACAGCATCGCCATCGCGGTCGCGCTGCTCTTCGTCCTCCCCTTCGTGTTCGTCTTCCTGACGTCCGTGATGAGCGACGGGCAGGCGATGAGCGGCGACCTGTGGCCGGACTCCTGGCACTGGGAGAACTACAAGGCCGTCCTTCAGACGGACGGCTTCCTCGACTGGTGGAAGAACTCGCTGCTGTACGCGGGGCTCGGCACGCTGTTCACCGTGTGCTCTGCGATCCCCGTCGCGTACGCGCTCGCCAAGTTCCGCTTCCGCGGGCGGCGCACGGCGATGCTCCTCGTCATCTCGACGATGATGCTGCCGCCGCAGGTCATCGTGATCCCGATGTACCTGGTGTGGGCACAGCAGTTCCACCTGTCGGGGACGCTCTGGCCGCTGATCATCCCGATGGCGTTCGGCGACGCGTACTCGATCTTCCTGCTGCGTCAGTTCCTGCTGACGATCCCGAAGGAGTACATCGAGTCGGCGAAGGTCGACGGCTGCGGCGAGCTGCGCACGCTGCTGAGGATCGTGGTGCCGATGGCCAAGCCGGGCATCGCCGCCGTCGCCCTCTTCCAGTTCTTCTACTGCTGGAACGACTACTTCGGGCCGCAGATCTACGCGGCCCAGAACCCGGCTTCCTGGACGCTGAGTTACGGCCTGGAGTCCTTCAAGTCCGCGCACAGCGTCAACTGGAACCTGACGATGGCGGCCACGCTCCTGGTGATGGCGCCGGTCTGCCTCGTCTTCTTCTTCGCACAGAAGGCCTTCGTCGAAGGCGTCACCCTCACCGGAGTAAAGGGCTAAGGGATTTCTATGAAGCTCGCCGTGGTCGGCGGAGGATCGACCTACACACCCGAACTCATCGACGGGTTCGCGCGGCTGAGGGACACGCTGCCGATCGAGGAGCTGGTGCTCGTCGACCCGGCCGCGGACCGCCTCGAACTCGTCGGCGGCCTCGCGCGCCGCATCTTCGCCAAGCAGGGACACCCTGGCGTTATACGTACGACGTCCGACGTGGACGCGGGCGTCGCCGACGCCGACGCGGTCCTCCTCCAGCTGCGCGTCGGCGGGCAGGCCGCGCGCAACCAGGACGAGACGTGGCCGCTGGACTGCGGCTGCGTCGGCCAGGAGACGACCGGCGCCGGCGGCCTCGCGAAGGCCATGCGGACCGTGCCCGTCGTCCTCGACATCGCCGAACGCGTCCGCCGCGCCAACCCGGACGCCTGGATCATCGACTTCACCAACCCGGTGGGCATCGTGACGCGGGCACTGCTCCAGGCGGGCCACAAGGCCGTCGGCCTGTGCAACGTGGCGATCGGCTTCCAGCGGAAGTTCGCCCGGCTCCTGGACGTGACGCCGCAGGAAGTGCACCTGGACCACGTCGGCCTCAACCACCTGACGTGGGAGCTGGGCGTGCGCCTCGGTGGCCCCGACGGCGAGAACGTCCTGCCGCGCCTCATCGCCGAACAGGGCGACGCCATCGCCGAGGACCTGCACATGCCGCGCGTGGTCGTCGACCGCCTCGGCGTCGTCCCGTCCTACTACCTGCGCTACTACTACCAGCACGACGCGGTCGTACGAGAGCTGCGCACGAAGCCGTCACGCGCCGCTCAAGTAGCGGAGATGGAACGCGAGTTGCTGAAGATGTACGGCGACCCGACGCTCGACGAGAAGCCGGAGCTGCTCGCGAAGCGGGGCGGTGCCTTCTACAGCGAGGCGGCGGTCGACCTCGCCGCGTCCCTGCTCGGTGGCGGCGGCAGCCCGCACCAGGTCGTGAACACGTACAACAACGGCACGCTCCCCTTCCTCCCCGACGACGCCGTCATCGAGGTGCAGGCGACCGTCGACGGAAAGGGCGCGAAGCCCCTTCCGGTCGCCAAGCTCGACCCCCTGTACGCGGGCCTCATCGCGAACGTCACCGCCTACGAGGACCTCGCCCTGGAGGCGGCCCTCAAGGGCGGTCGGGACCGCGTCTTCAACGCGCTGCTCGCGCACCCCCTCATCGGCCAGATCGAATACGCCGACCGCCTCACGGACGACCTGATCGCGCACAACCGGGAGCACCTCGCGTGGGCATGACCGTCCTTGCCATCGACGCGGGGAACAGCAAGACCGACGTCGCGGTGGTCGCGGCCGACGGCACCGTCGTCGGCACGGCCCGCGGCGGCGGGTTCCAGCCCCACCAGGCGAACGTTGGACCGGCCGTGGACATCCTGGCGGAGGCGGTCGACCGGGCGTTCGCGCAGGCGGGCGTGGGCACGGTCGACCATGTGTCGGCGTGCCTGGCGAACGCCGATCTCCCGGTGGAGGAACGGGAGTTGGCGAAGGCGCTCACCGAACGCCGCTGGGGCTCCCGGGTCGACGTGCGCAACGACACCTTCGCCGTGCTGCGCGCCGGGCTCCTGGAGGACGCCGAGCCGCGCGGCGTCGCCGTCGTGTGCGGGGCGGGCGTCAACTGCGCGGGGATGCTGCCCGACGGCCGCACGGCCCGGTTCCCCGCGATCGGCCGGCTCTCCGGCGACTGGGGCGGCGGTGGCGGCCTCGCGGAGGAGGCCATCTGGTTCGCCGCACGCGCGGAGGACGGCCGCGGCGGGCCCACGGCCCTGATGCACGCCCTGCCCGCCCACTTCGGCCTCGACTCCATGTACGCCCTGATCGAGGCGCTGCACCTGGGCCACATCCCGGCCGCCCGCCGCCACGAACTCACCCCGGTCCTCTTCGCCACGGCGGCGGCCGACGACCCGGTGGCCCGCTCCCTGGTCGAGCGGATGGCCGACGAAGTGGTGTCGATGGCCACGGTGGCCCTGCGCCGCCTCGACCTCCTGGAGGAACCGGCCCCTGTCCTCCTGGGCGGCAGCGTCCTGGCAGCCCAGCACCCCCAACTCAACGACCGCGTACGGAGGTTGCTGTCCACCCAGGCACCGCACGCAATCCCCCGGGTGGTGACAGAACGCCCCGTGCTGGGCGCAGCGCTGCTGGGTCTTGACGCGACGGGAGCACCACCAGAGGTGCACGCACGCACACGAGCCGAGTACGCAATTTAAGCCCCGCCGGCGATTGAGGCGCGGGGCCCGGGGCAGAGCCCCGCGACCTCGACCACGTCGCCGCGAACACAAACGGGGAACCGAACCCCCCGCCCCCACGTGTTCCACAGCGGAGCGCTTCCGCACAAGATCCAGCGAATGCCCGTGCGGATGTCAGTCGCGGAAGCGATACTTGCGACCGACGTACGACCATGGGGGAGGGTCGAAGTGACATACCCGTCGAACGGGAGCGTGGCGCCGCCGGAGCGTCCCGCCGCCGCGCCGTCCATTCCGGGCGTGCCACCGCAGGCGCAGCGGGGCGGCCCACCCGGGCCACCCGGCGCGCCTGGGCCCCGGCGGCGTACCGCCTGGGCGGAGGGAGTGGACCGGCTGAAGGCCGCGGCCACGACCGAGCCGGGCCGGCTGCGCATCATCGGAGCCGTCCTCGCGCTGCTCGTCGTCGCGTTCGGCGCGACGACGGCGTGGCAGATGACGGACCGCTCGGCGGCCGCGGACGACGTGCTGCACTCCAGCCAGCCGCTGAGCGCCGACGCCGCCGACATCTACCGCTCGCTCGCCGACGCCAACACGGCGGCGTCCAGCGGCTTCCTGGCGGGGGGCCAGGAACCGGCTGCGGCGCGCGACCGGTACGAGCGCGACATCAGGAACGCCGCGGACAAGCTGGTGACCGCGGCGACCAGCACCGACCCGGGCACCCGCTCGGCGGGGACGATCGCGAAGCTGAACAAGCTGCTGCCGCAGTACAAGGGCCTCATCGAGCGCGCCCGGGCCAACAACCGGCAGGGCTTCCCGCTGGGCGGCGCCTATCTGCGGTACGCGAACGAGAAGATGCAGACCGAGATGCTCCCGGCCGCCGAGGATCTCTACAAGACGGAGAACCAGCGGCTGCGGGACGACTACGACTCGGCGACGCCCTACCCGTGGATCGCCATCTTCCTCGGCGTCCTCGCCCTCGCGGGTCTCGCGTGGGCACAGCGGCGCAACTACCGTCGTACGAACCGGGTGTTCAACCAGGGGCTGCTCGCCGCCACCGCGGCGTCCACCGTGGTGCTGCTGTGGCTCGTCGTCGGTCACACCGTCGCGCGCAGCGGGCTCAGTTCGTCCTACGACCATGGCGTACGGTCCTTGAACGTGTTGCACGACGCGAGCATCGCCTCTCTGAAGGCACGGGGCAGCGAGAATCTGACGCTGGTCAGCCGCGGCGCGGAGACGGTGTCCGTGAAGGGCGAGACGAAGGACAAGTACGACGTCGACTTCCAGCAGGAGATGACGGCGCTCGCCGGCAAGCTGAACGCGGCGTACGCGCTCGCCGACGACGAGGGCGACACCTCGGGCCGGGCGCCCGTGACCAAGGCGAACGACAGCATGAAGGAGTGGCGCAAGCGTCACCAGGACGCGCGGGAGCAGGACGACTCCGGCAACTACCAGGGCGCGCTCGACAAGATCATCGGTTCGAAGAAGGACAAGCCGACAGGTGAATGCTTCGATCTGGTGGACAAGAATCTGGACACGGCCCTCGTGCACGAGCAGCGTCAGTTCAGTGACAAGGCGAGCGGCGGTCGCGACGCGATGACCGGACTGCCCGTGGGGGCGGCGGTGTTGGCGGTGCTGGCCGCGGCCGGCGCGGTGTTCGGCATCGGACGCAGGCTTTCGGAGTACCGGTGAGAGGGGGTGCGGCGATGCACGAAGAGCGAAGGACGGCGCGGAAGGTGACGCTGCGCGGCTGGGGCGGCGTGGCCGCCATGGCGGTGGCCTGCGCCCTGACGGCGGTGTTCGCGCTGCTGCTCCCGCTGACCCAGCAGCCCCGCCCCACGGACAGCGGCACGACGAGCTACGCGTCCGGTGGTGTCGCCGACGGCCGGCAGGCGAGGGCGGAGGACTGCGACCCCTCGGTGAAGGGCAAGGAGCCGGAGCGCAGCCTCTCCCCTTCGGGAAGCGAGAGCGGCAGCGCGGTGCAGGCCGTGAAGGACCGCGGCTATCTCTCGGTCGGCGTCGACCAGAACAGCTACCGCTGGGGCTACCGCGACCCCAACAGCACGGCGAAGACCAGCGAGTTGGAGGGTTTTGACATCGATCTCGCGCACGAGATCGCGGGCGAGATCCTCGGCGACCGGGACGCGGTCCGCTTCCGCGCCATCCCCACCAACGAGCGGATCCCGGCGATCCAGCGCGGCGACGTCGACATGGTGGTCCGCACGATGACCATCAGCTGCGACCGCCTCAAGGACGTCGCGTTCTCCACCGGGTACTTCCAGACCGGCCAGCAGGTGCTCGCCCCGAAGACCTCGGACATCAAGGGCTACGGTGCCTCGCTCGCGGGCAAGCGGATCTGCACGGCGACGGGTTCGACGGCCGCGTCGTCGCTGGAGGAAGGCAAGAAGAAGCCGGTGGACGAGGGCGGCCTCCCGCAGAGCACCGACATCTCCACGACCGTGCCGAACCAGTTGGACTGCCTGGTGCGGCTGCAGCTCGGCGAGGTCGACGCGGTGGTCACCGACGGCGCGCTCGCCGCGAGCCAGGCCGCGCAGGACCCGACGGTGGAGCTCAAGGGCGAGCCGTACACCGAGGAGTTCTACGGCGTCGCCATGAAGAAGGGCGCGGACGACCTGGTGCGCCGCGTCAACCAGGTGCTGGTCGACTACCGCAAGTCGGACGGCTGGCAGAAGTCGTACGACCACTGGCTGAAGCCGGCGCTCGGCTCCTCCTCGGGGCCGCCCGCGCCGAAGTACCAGTAGGAGCAGGCAGGACACGCGGAGCGGCGCGGCAGGGACTTGACGAGAACTCGGGAAAGCGAGAGGTGATCGATGGGCGTCGCGGGACCCGCCGGCCCAGTGATGGACCGGGACGAGGTGGACCGTGCCCTGGCCCGGCTCGGCGCGGAGCACGAAGCGATCGAGACGTCCCTGCTCGCCCTGCAGGACCACGCCGGGCGCAGACTCCTGGAGGGCGCCCGGCTGACCGGGACGACCCAGGAGCGCTGGGCCTCGGCCGACCAGGAGATCACGCTGCTGTGGGCGTACTTCGACGCGTACGCGGACGCGCTGCGCACGGCGCGGGAGATCCGCTCGCGGCGCCGGCTGCCCAGCCGCGGCGACCTGACGGAGCTGACGGAGCTGCTGCGCGGCGAGTCCGTCACCATCGCGCCCGGCCCCGGCGCGGGCGGCACCTCGCCCTCGATCACCGGGCCCGCGAAGCTGTCCGAGCAGTTCACGCTCGCGGCGCTCGTCGACCGGATGAACACGCTGTACGCCTCGTCCCTCGACATGGTGGTGGCCGCCGACGCGGTGTGGTCGGCGCTGCCCGCCCGTATAGACATGCTCGCCGCCGAGCTGTCCCGCACCCGGCAGCTCGCGCACTCCGTGGGAGTGCGCCCCGGTGAGCATCCGGCGGGCGACGACCTGGAGCGGATCACCGGCTCGCTGACCCGGATGCGCGAGGAAGTGGTCTCCGACCCGCTCACGTACTGGCAGAAGGCCTCGGGGAGTTCGGCGCCGGGAGGCGGCCGCCCCGACACCACGGCGTACGACCGGGAGGCCCGCGCCCTGGAGGACGTACGCCGGGAGATCGAGGCCGTGCTCGGCGTGCGGCAGGACGCGGAGGCGCGGCTCGGCCGGCTGCGGGACGTGCTGTCGCGCGCGGACCGCACGCTCGCGGAGGCGAGGTCGGCGCGCGGCGAGGTGCTCGCGAAGATAGCCGGGTCCGACGTGCCGGCGGTGTCGGGTCCGCCGACGGTCTTGCAGGAGCAGTTGGCGACGGCGGCCGAGTACCGCAGGCACGGCCAGTGGAACAGGCTCTCGCCGCTCCTGGAGTCGCTTGAGTCGAAGGCGGAGGACGAACTGCTGCGCGCGCGTGAGTCGTTGACGGCGGTGACGGCCCCGCTGGCGGTCCGCGCGGAGCTGCGCGGGCGGCTCGACGCGTACAAGGCGAAGGTGGCCAGGCTCGGTTTCGCCGAGGACCCGTTCCTGGTGGAGCGGTACGACGCGGCGCGCCGCATGCTGTGGAGCGCGCCCTGCAATCTGCGCGCCGCGGAGGCGGCGGTGCTGCGGTATCAACGGGCGGCGGCGGACGCGCTGTCCGCGCCCGCCGACAGAACGGCCAGGGGGGAGTCGTGAGCGTGGCGCCACAGAAGTGCGGCAGAGCGGGTTGCACGGGCACGTACGAGGACATGGGCGGCGAGCTGTACTGCAACACGTGCGGCCTGAAACCGCAGGCGGACGGCGGCACCTACGGGGGCAGTGCCCCCACCCACCGGCCCGCCGCACGGCCACAGGCAGCGCCCGTGGCCGCGGAGTCCTCCTGCCAGCGGCCCGGCTGTACCGGTTCGTACGAGGACATGGGCGGCGGCGAGCTGTACTGCGACACGTGCGGGCTCGCCCCGGTCGTGTCGCCGAGCGGGATGGTGGCCTCGCCGCCGACCGGGATCGCCGGTGGCGGGCATCGCGGCTCGCAGAACTCCGGCTCCAGTTCGCGTGCCTCGGCCAGGACGTCGGCGCGCTCCTCGCAGTCCCGCAGGTCGGTGTCGGGCCGGCTCTCCCGCTCCCTTTCCGGGAGTTCGACGTCGCGTTCGGTGTCGGTGCGCAGCTCCGGGGCGGGCGCGAGCGGTTCGGGCCGGGCGCGGCTCGGCGTCGGCCTGGTCAACGTGCCGGACGTGCCGCGCCCCGATCCGCGCGCGATGGTGCAGGAGCACCCCGAGGTGCCCGAGCGGAAGCGGTTCTGTTCACGCTCCGACTGCGGTGCCCCGGTGGGCCGTTCGCGGGGCGAGCGGCCGGGCCGTACGGAAGGGTTCTGCACCAAGTGCGGCCACCCGTACTCCTTCGTGCCGAAGCTCGCCACGGGCGACGTCGTGCACGGCCAGTACGAGGTCGTGGGCTGTCTGGCGCACGGCGGCCTCGGCTGGGTCTATCTCGCCGTCGACCGCGCCGTGTCCGACCGCTGGGTGGTCCTCAAGGGCCTGCTCGACACGGGCGACCAGGACGCGATGGCCGCCGCGATCTCGGAGCGCCGCTTCCTCGCGGAGATCGAGCACTCCAACATCGTCCGCATCTACAACTTCGTCGAGCACCTCGACCAGCGCACCGGCTCCCTGGACGGCTACATCGTCATGGAGTACGTGGGCGGCAAGTCCCTCAAGGAGATCGCCAACGAGCGGCGCACCCCGGAGGGCAGGCGGGACCCGCTGCCGGTGGAGCAGGCGTGCGCGTACGGCATCGAGGCCCTGGAGGCACTCGGCCATCTGCACAGCCGCAACCTGCTCTACTGCGACTTCAAGGTCGACAACGCGATCCAGACCGAGGACCAGCTCAAGCTCATCGACATGGGCGCGGTCCGCAGGATGGACGACGACGAGAGCGCGATCTACGGGACCGTCGGCTTCCAGGCACCCGAAGTCGCCGAGCTGGGGCCCTCCATCGCCTCCGACCTCTACACCGTGGCCCGGACGCTCGCCCTGCTCACCTTCGACTTCCAGGGCTACACGAACGTGTTCGTGGACTCCCTGCCCGACCCCGACAACATCGAGGTCTTCCGTACGTACGAGTCGTTCTACCGGTTCCTCGTACGCGCCACCGACCCGGGCCCGGCCCGCCGCTTCGCCTCCGCGCAGGAGATGGCCGAGCAGCTGACAGGCGTCCTGCGCGAGGTCGTCGCGATCCAGACCAACCGGCCGCGGCCCGCCCTGTCCACGCTGTTCGGGCCCGAGGTGAAGGTCACGGACACGGAGCTGTTCGGCCGGCTCGAAGGCGACGTGTCGCCGCTCGGGGCGCGGGAGACCCCCGTACGCGCACGGAACGGCAAGCGCCCGGGAAAGGGAGCGGCCGCGCTGCCCCCGCCGCCCGCCGCGCCCGCCCTGCCGCCGTCGCCCACCGAGATCGTCAAGCCGCTTCAGGCGCAGGGCACCGCGCTCGCGCTCCCGGTGCCGCGCGTCGATCCGGCCGATCCGAACGCCGGGTTCCTCGCGGGCCTGATGGCCTCGGCCCCCGCCGAGCTGATCGCGGCCCTGCACGCGGCGCCCGCCGACTCACTCGAACTGCGCCTGCGGGAACTGCGGGCACGCCTCGAAATGGGTGAGCTCGAGTCCGCCGCAAGGGGGTTGGCGGCCCTCGAAGCCGACCACCCCGACGACTGGCGGGTGGTCTGGTACCGGGGCGTCGCGGCGCTCGCGACCGGCGACCACACGAACGCGGCGCTGTCCTTCGACGCCATATACGACGCGTTCCCCGGCGAACCCGCGCCGAAGCTGGCGCTCGGCGTCTGCGCGGAGGTGCTGGGCCAGCTCGACAACGCGGCGGAGTACTACCGCCTGGTGTGGTCGACCGACCCGAGCTACGTCAGCGCGGCGTTCGGCCTCGCGCGCGTGCAACTCGCCGCCGGTGACCGGGGCGGCGCGGTGCGCACCCTGGAGTCGGTGCCCGAGTCGTCGATCCACTACACGGCGGCGCGGGTCGCCGCGGTGCGCTCGCGGCTGCGCGGCCGGACGGCGCAGGGGGCGAACGGGGACCCGTTGCTGCACGACCTGACGGCCGCCGCCGGACAGGTCGAGGCGCTCGACGCGTTCGGCCTCGACGCGGTGCGCCGCGAGCAGTTGTCCACCGAGGTGCTCGGCACGGCTCTGGACTGGGTACTCTCCGGTAGGCAGGGTTCCGGTCCGCCGCAGGATCCCGTGCGCACGGTGGTGCTCGGCAGCGATCTGGACGAGCGCGGCCTCCGCCTCGGTCTTGAACGCTCGTACCGGACTCTGGCCAGGCTCGCTCAGCGCGGCGAGGAGAGGATCGAACTGGTGGAGCGGGCCAACCGCTACCGCCCCCGGACGTGGGTGTGAGGATGTCGCAGACGCACAAGGCGGCCGCTATGTCAGTGTGTCCCAGCTGCGAGGAGCCTCTGGAGGAGGCCGATCGCTTCTGCGGGGCATGCGGATACGACCTTTCCTCGACCGGGCTTCCGCCGCGGTCGGGCGCGGGGGACGCCGGGCGCGATGCCGCCGAAGAGCCCGCTTCCGCCTCCGTAGAGGAGCCGGCCGCCGCCGAGGAGCCCGCTTCCGTCGAGTGGCCCTCCGCCCCCGACCTGGACAGTTCGGACCTGCCCGCCCCGGTGCACCTGCCGACCGATCTGCAGGGCACGGATTCGGGCGGCTCCGAACTGCCCGCCGCCGTACGCTTCGACGGCCCGCCGTCCGATGAGGAGTTCAGGATCGCCGCTCCCGACCCGCGCACCGCGACACCCGAGGAGCTCGGCGCCGCAACGCCCCCGGCCGGCACCAAGCTGTGCGTGGCCTGCCGCTCCGGGCACGTCGACCCGGACGGCTACTGCGAGAACTGCGGCCACGCCCAGCCCCGCGAACGCGACCACATGGAGCAGGAGTTGGGCGCGGTCGCCGCGGTCAGCGACCGCGGCCTGCGCCACCACCGCAACGAGGACTCCTTCGTGATCTCCTCGGCCGCGCTGCCCGACGGCTCCGCGGCCGTCGTCGCCGTGGTCTGCGACGGGGTGTCATCGGCGACCCGGCCCGACGACGCGTCGCTCGCCGCGTCCCGCGCCGCAACCGAGGCCCTGCACGAGGCGCTGCCGCGCGGCACCCACCCGCAGCAGGCCATGCACGAGGCGATCGTCGTGGCCGCCGAGGCGGTCAACGCCCTTGCGGACGAGCCCGAGACGGCCCGCGAGCACAAGCCGCACCAGAACGCGCCGGCGTGCACCTTCGTCGCCTCGGTCGTCACCAAGGAGCTGCTCATCGTCGGCTGGATCGGCGACTCGCGCGCCTACTGGGTGCCCGACGACCGCGAGGCACCGGCGGCCCGGCTCACCGAGGACGACTCGTGGGCCGCGCAGATGGTCGCCGCGGGCCTGATGAGCGAGGCGGAGGCGTACGCGGACGAGCGGGCGCACGCGATCACGGGCTGGCTCGGCGCGGACGCGTACGAACTGGAGCCGCACACCGCGTCGTTCAAGCCGGACCGCCCCGGAGTGGTCGTGGTCTGCACCGACGGGCTGTGGAACTACGCGGAGTCCGCCGACGAGATGGCCCGCGTACTGCCCGCGGACGCGGCCCGCAATCCGCTGCACAGCGCACAGGTCCTGGTCGGCCACGCCCTCGACGGCGGGGGCCACGACAACGTAACAGTGGCGGTGCTGCCGTTCCCTGTGCCGCAGTCGGGGGCAGGATCGGCGTAGCGCGGGAAAGCCGCACAAATGGTCTTGTTCAGGGGGGACATGTCGCCATGGCAAATTTCTCGAAATCGGGGCGTCCGCAGTTCGCCGTAGAGGTCTACCAGAACGAATACCTGCCGGAGGGCGGCCGTGACGTCAACGCGATCGTCACGGTGACCTCCACCGGGGGCGGCACCGTGGGCGGTGCGGTCAGCGCCCCCCATCTGTTCAGCGTCGCGGGCGGGGGCACGGACGCCGCGGTCGCGCTGATGGTGGACTGCTCCGGCTCGATGGACTATCCGCCCACCAAGATGCGCGGCGCGCGCGAGGCCTCGGCCGCCGCGATCGACGCGCTGCGCGACGGCGTGCACTTCGCGGTGATCGCCGGCACCCATGTGGCCAAGGAGATCTACCCGGGCGAGGGCCGACTCGCCGTCGCGGACCGCACCACGCGCGGGCAGGCCAAGCAGGCGCTGCGCAAGCTGTCCGCGGGCGGCGGCACCGCGATCGGCACCTGGCTGCAACTGGCCGACCGGCTCCTGGCCTCGGCGGACGTGCCGATCAGGCACGGCATCCTGCTCACCGACGGGCGCAACGAGCACGAGTCGCCGGAGGATCTGCGCGCGGCGCTGGACGCGAGCGCGGGCCGCTTCACCTGTGACGCCCGCGGCGTCGGCACGGACTGGGAGGTGAAGGAGGTCACAGGCATCGCCTCCGCCCTCCTCGGCACCGCCGACATCGTTGCCGATCCGGCCCATCTCGCCGAGGACTTCACGCAGATGATGGAGACGGCGATGGGCAAGGAGATCGCGGACGTCGCCCTGCGCCTGTGGACCCCGCTCGGCTCCGAGATCAAGTTCGTGAAGCAAGTGGCACCCACCGTCGAGGAGTTGACGGATCGCCGCACCGAAGCGGGCCCGCGGGCCGGTGACTACCCCACCGGCTCCTGGGGCGACGAGTCCCGCGACTACCACGTGTGCGTACAGGTCCCTCAGGCCGATCTCGGCCAGGAGATGCTCGCCGCCCGCGTCTCCCTGGTGATCCCGCAGCCGGACGGCTCGGCGCAGACCCTCTCGCAAGGTCTCGTACGCGCGGTCTGGACGGACGACATGGCAGCCTCTACGTCGATCAACCCGCAGGTCGCCCACTACACGGGCCAGGCCGAACTGGCAGATGTCATCCAACAGGGACTTGACGCCCGAAAGTCGGGCGATATGGACGGGGCGACCGCGAAGCTGGGCCGTGCGGTGCAGCTCGCGGCCCTCTCGGGGAACGCGGATACGGCCAAGCTGCTTTCGAAGGTGGTGGACGTGGTGGACGCCGCGGAAGGTACTGTTCGATTGAAAGCGAAGGTCGCGGAGGCCGACGAGATGACTCTCGAGACCCGGTCGACCAAGACGGTTCGCGTCAAAAAATAACCACCCACGCACTACGGCAAGCCCTGCTTGCACTTGAAGGAGAGGGGGAAGCGCCGACATGCCGACCTGCCCGAACGGACACCAGTCGGGTTCCGAAGACTGGTGCGAGGTCTGCGGTCACCGCATGGCCGGTACCGTGCCCCCGCCCCCTCCGCCACCCCCGGCCGCCGGTTACGGCTACCCGCAGCCGGCCGCGCCGCAGGCGCCGCAGGGCGGGGCCGGTACGCCCGAACTGTGCCCGCAGTGCCGCACGCCGCGTGAGGGTGGCGCGCCGTTCTGCGAGGAGTGCCGCTGGAACTTCCTCACGAACACGGCGACGTCGTACACGCCCGCGGCCCCGAACCCGCCGCTGCCCACGTCGGGCGGCCAGAGCGGTCCGGGTGCGCCCGGCTTCCCGGGTCCCCAGGAGCCGCAGGGCCCGAACCCGGCGCTGCACTTCCAGCAGCAGCCGCCCGGCCAGGACTCGTACGAGTACCAGGGCTCGCGGCCCTCGCAGATGAACCGGCCCGCGGAGCCGATCCCGCCGTCCCCGTTCGGGAACGAGCCGTCGGGTCAGGCCCCGCCGCCGCCTCCGCAGTCCTTCGAGGGCGGCCCCGGACCGTACGAGACCGGTGGCGGCGCCCCGCAGGGCTTCCAGCAGCAGGCTCCGGCCCCCGCCCCGGCTCCGCCCGCGCAGCCGGGTCCGCCGCCCGGACCGCACGGCCGGCCCGGCCCGCCGCAGGGACCGGCGCAGCCCGTGCAGCCGGGGCCCATGCAGCCCCCGCCGCCCGGCTTCCCGCAGCACCACGACCCGCAGGGCCCGCCGCCTCCGCCGCCCAACCCGTCGTTCGGCGGTCACGGTGGTGCGGGTGGTCCCGGCGGTCCTGGTGGTCCCGGTGGTCCCGGTGGGACGAACGGGGACGACTGGATGCTTCCGCCTCCGTCGTCGGACCCGTCGGCGCCCTCGACGACCCCGCCGCCGTTCCAGCAGCAGCCGCCCCAGCAGCCGCAGGGCCCGTTGGCGTGGTCGGCGACGATCGGCCCCGACCGCGACTACTTCATGGCGATGATGCAGCGCAGCGGCCCCGAGGCCTCGGGCCTGAACCTGCCCGCGTACTCGCCGGAGCAGCAGCGCCAGCTCACGGGGAACCAGCTGTCGATCGGCCGGCGCCGGCACTCCACCGGGGAGTCCCCCGACATCGACCTGTCGGTGCCGCCGGAGGACCCGGGCGTCTCGCACCAGCACGCGGTCCTCGTGCAGCAGCCCGACGGTACGTGGGCGGTCGTCGACCAGAACTCGACGAACGGCACGACCGTGAACGGCGGCGACGAACCGATCCAGCCGTTCGTCCCCGTGCCGCTCCAGGACGGTGACCGGGTGCACGTCGGAGCGTGGACGACGATCACGATCCGCCGCGGCTGAGCACACGCAACACACGCAGCACACGTAGTCACAGGACGTTGCCGGGCACCTGACAGACCCTAGGTGCCCGGCAACTCCCATGTGTGGGGCCCGTCCGGATCGTCCAGCCAGGCCCACTGGCGGTCGCCGCGCACGGTCACCCCGAACCGCTCGCGCGCGGGCCGCCCCTCGCGCTCCCACAGCGCGAGCGCGTCCTGCGGGTCCAGGTGCCCCGACGTCAGCGTCAGCAGGAACCGGAACAACTCGTCGCGCAGCACGGGGTGCGGCAGACCCCCGACCCGCGGCTCCGACGCCCGGTCGACGCCGCCGCGCAGCGCCATGAAGTACGCGGAGGTATGCAGAAACCGCCCCTCCGCATACGGCCGCCCCTCCATGTCATCCACGTCCCGCACATCAAGGACCACGATCCCGGTCGACAGGGGCGCGAGGATCCGCGCGCCTGCCGCACACTGGCCGAGCCACGCGGCCGGCACCGAGCGCAGCGCGCACGTCGCCATGATCCGGTCGTACGGCGCCCGCTCCGGGCAGCCGCGCGCCCCGTCGCCCGCGACGACGGTCGGCCGATACCCGGCGGCGGCGAGGTGGGTGCGGGCGGACTCGGCGACCTCCGGATCGAGGTCCACGGACGTGACGTTCCCCGCACCGACCCGGTGCGCGAGCAGCGCCGCGTTGTATCCGGTGCCCGCACCGATCTCCAGGACCCGGTCCCCGTCCCGTACCCGCAGGCCCGCGAGCATCCGCGCCATCAGCGACGGCTGGCTGCTCGACGACACCAGCTCCCCGTCCCGCAGCCGGGTGGCCAGCGGCTCGTCGGCGTAGGCGCCGCGCAGCCAGCGCTCGCGCCGCTGCGGGTCGGGGTGCTCGCCCCACAGCCGCTCGTAGCCTCCGGGCACGCCGACGAAGTAGTACGGCACGAAGAGGTGCCGCGGCACCTCCGCGAAGGCCTCCCGCCAGACCGGGTCGGCGTCCCAGGCACCGCTGTGATCGATCTCGCGCACGAGTCCGGCCCGCGCCCGTACGGCGAGCTGCTCGAGGTCTCGGGTGTGCTCTGCGCCCATATGTCCACTGTCCTGCGCCGACCGGGAAACGGCGACCCCCGCTCCGGGGCCGGAGAGGTCCTAGGCCCCCGGTCCCCGGCCGGTGCGTCTGAGAGCATGGAGGGGTGACTGAGATCCCGCGCGACACGCTTACGGAGCAGACGTTCTACGAGCAGGTGGGTGGCGAGGAGACGTTCCGCCGCCTCGTACACCGCTTCTACGAGGGCGTCGCACAGGACCCGCTGCTGCGCCCCATGTACCCGGAGGAGGACCTGGGCCCGGCCGAGGAGCGCCTCGCGCTGTTCCTGATGCAGTACTGGGGCGGCCCCCGCACCTACAGCGACAACCGCGGCCACCCGCGCCTGCGGATGCGCCACGCCCCGTTCCAGGTGGACCGCGCGGCACACGACGCGTGGCTGAAGCACATGCGGGTGGCGGTGGACGACCTGAACCTCTCCGAGGAACACGAGCGCACGCTGTGGAACTACCTGACGTACGCGGCGGCCTCGATGGTGAACACGGCGGGCTGAGGGGGCTTCTGCCGCGCCTCAGTCAGACGGGGCTGACGGACAGCCCACCCAACGTGGCGGACGCCCTCCGCAGGGCCACGGACCCGTACGCGGTGCGCAGCCGCAGCCACGACCCGGCCACCACCAGGTCGACCTCGGTCCCCCGCAGGAACCCGAGGGACGCCGCCGCGTGCACGATCCGCACCGGGGCCCCACTCGTACCGATCTCCCGCGACCAGACCTCGTGGCCGATCCGGTCGAGTGCACCGCGCGTACGCGCGTCCGGCGCCAACTCCTCGACCCGCGCCCGGAATTCGGCCACGGCCGCCTTCACGAGCCCACGCAGCGCGTCGGCGTCGGGGAACCCGGCCACCCGCTCCCAGCCGCCGAGCGGTGGCAGCATTCCGGCCCAGGGCGGCCCGGTGACGGCGCCGGGAATCGCGACGGTCGCGCCCGCCTCGTCGATGGAGTCGAGCAACTCCCCCGCGGACACGGTCACATCGAGGGTGTCCTCGATCCCGTTCTCGTACGGCTTGAGCAGCCGCGCCGTACGCACGGCCAGCACCTCGAACGAGGGCGGCCGCCCGAACACCGCGAGCGCCGACCCACCGGCCTGCGCCCGCAGCCGCACGGCGGCCGCCTTGTCGTAGTGCAGCAGCCGGCCGAGGAAGGCGGCGAGATCCGCCGCCTCCCCCGGATCAGCGAACGACAACACGGTCGCACTCATGCGACGAGCGCCTCCGAACGGTCCGCTTCGTCGTCCCGGTACTCGCCCAGGAACTCCCGCTCATCGGCGGTGATCCGCCGCGGCCGCTGCGCCTCGAAGTCGAACGGCACGACGACCGTCGAGGCGCGCACGTACACGACGTCCTCGTCCTTGACCTCGTACGACAGCGTGAACGACGCGGCCTTTATCTCACTCACCCACAGCTCGATGTCCACGGGCCGGTGCCGATGCACCAACTGCCGCTTGTAGTCGATCTCATGGCGCGCCACGACGGACCCCTGCTGGAAGTCCTTGTCGGGCCGAAACAGGAAATCGATCCGCGCTTCCTCCAAGTACCGAAGGAAGACCACATTGTTGACGTGGCCGTACGCGTCCATGTCGGCCCAACGCAGGGGGCAGGCGTATACGTGGCGAGCCATCAGCCGCGGGTCAGCTTCTTGTAGGTGGCGCGGTGCGGACGCGCGGCGTCGGCACCGAGCCGCTCGATCTTGTTCTTCTCGTAGGACTCGAAGTTGCCCTCGAACCAGAACCACTTGGACTCACCCTCGTAGGCGAGGATGTGCGTCGCGACCCGGTCGAGGAACCACCGGTCGTGAGACACGACGACAGCGCAGCCGGGGAACTCGAGCAGCGCGTTCTCAAGGCTGCTCAGGGTCTCGACGTCCAGGTCGTTGGTCGGCTCGTCAAGGAGCAGCAGGTTGCCGCCCTGCTTGAGGGTGAGCGCGAGGTTCAGCCGGTTGCGCTCACCACCGGAGAGCACGCCGGCAGGCTTCTGCTGGTCGGGCCCCTTGAACCCGAAGGCAGAGACGTATGCACGGCTCGGCATCTCGACCTGCCCGACATTGATGTAGTCGAGCTCATCGCTCACCACAGCCCAAAGAGTCTTCTTCGGGTCGATGTTGGCGCGGTTCTGGTCGACGTACGAGATCTTGACGGTGTCGCCGACCTTGATGGAACCGGTGTCCGGCTCCTCGAAGCCCTGCAGCATCTTGAACAGGGTGGTCTTACCGGCACCGTTGGGACCGATCACACCGACGATCCCGTTGCGCGGCAGCGTGAAGGAGAGATCATCGATGAGGACCTTGTCACCGAACGCCTTGCCGAGGTGCTCGACCTCGACGACGACGTTGCCCAGGCGCGGGCCCGGCGGGATCTGGATCTCCTCGAAGTCCAGCTTCCGCATCTTGTCGGCCTCGGCGGCCATCTCCTCGTACCGAGCAAGACGCGACTTCGACTTGGTCTGCCTGCCCTTGGCGTTGGAGCGAACCCACTCCAACTCCTCCTTGAGCCGCTTCTGCCGCTTCTCGTCCTTCTTGCCCTCGACCTTGAGGCGCTCGGACTTCTTCTGCAGGTACGTCGAGTAGTTGCCCTCGTACGGGATCGCGCGCCCGCGGTCGAGCTCGAGGATCCACTCGGCGACGTTGTCCAGGAAGTACCGGTCGTGAGTAATGGCCACGACGGTGCCCTTGTACTGGGCGAGGTGCTGCTCCAGCCAGTTCACGGACTCGGCGTCGAGGTGGTTGGTGGGCTCGTCGAGAAGCAGCAGGTCGGGCGCCTCGATCAGCAGCTTGCACAGCGCCACACGCCGCTTCTCACCACCGGAGAGGTTGGTGACGGGCCAGTCGCCGGGCGGGCAGCCGAGGGCGTCCATGGCCTGCTCCAGCTGACCGTCGAGGTCCCACGCGTCGGCGTGGTCGAGGTCCTCCTGGAGCTTGCCCATCTCCTCCATGAGCTCATCGCTGTAATCGGTGGCCATGAGCTCGGCCACCTCGTTGAAGCGCTTGAGCTTGCCCATGATCTCGGCGGCGCCGTCCTGCACGTTCTCCAGAACGGTCTTGGACTCGTCGAGCTTCGGCTCCTGCATGAGGATGCCGACGCTGTAACCGGGCATGAGGACGGCGTCACCGTTCGACGCCTGCTCGATGCCAGCCATGATCTTCAGGACAGTCGACTTACCGGCACCGTTCGGCCCGACAACGCCGATCTTCGCTCCAGGAAGAAAGTCCAGGGTGACGTCGTCGAGGATCACCTTGTCGCCGTGCGCCTTGCGCGCCTTGCGCATGGAGTAGATGAACTCAGCCAAGAGAAACCGTCCGGCAGTCGAAGTGTGTATCGCAGTAAGGGGCCCGCGTGCTGCGGCTCCACCGCGTGAGGGCAGATACACCCCATCTTGCCGTACGGCCACCGCTGGGCGAAAACGTGTATCGGTGGGTGGGCCTGAACTGGGGGTTCGTGGCCCGCTCGCGTAGCCGACCTGTCACTGTTGGTCGCCTTCGGTCACCGTTGAGCGGCTTCGGCCGGCCCGGGGACGGCCCGAGACGGGAGCTCCACACCGCAGCGGGGTGGATCGCCATGGCCGTCTTCTTGCTGGCTGGCGCCGCCTGGGGAGCGCTGGACTGGGCCGCGGCCTCCGGCAAAGGCACATCGGCGGTCGCCTGTCGCGGCTCGGGCTGCTCCACGGCGTGGCTGACGACCACCCCGATCGCGTCCATACGATTCACGACGCCCGCCCCCGCATGCGGCCCCACCTAGGGCCTGTCGTTTGGATCAGGCCGGGCTCGCGGGGTCTGGCACGCACGCTCGCGGCGTTGTCGTCGGTCGACGACGCTCCGCGTCGCCTCCCTCCTCCGCCTTGCGATCGCACGCACCAGACCCCGCTCCCTGATCCGGCCTGATCCAAACGACAGACCCTAGGGAGCCGTGATCACATCCCGCTGACATGTGTGTGGATGACAGCGCAGGTGGCGCCGCTGCGGCGCGCCCGTTCCGAGCCAGGGAGACCGGGGAGGGGGCGTTCCCCGGCTACCCTTCGCTACTCGCCGTCAGCGCCGCCCTCGCCCGGCGCCTTCTTCTTGCGGCCCAGGACGACCGACGCCCCACCGATCAGCACCAGCAGCACCGCGATGCCCGCGATGATCGGCGTCGCGTTCGAACTGCCCGTTTCGGCCAGGTCCGTGTCGGCGTCGGACCCCGTGCCGCCGACGGAGGCGGGGCTCGGCTGCGTCGTCGCCTGGGTGCGCAGACCGCCGCCCGCCGTGGAACCCACCGCCGAGGTCGTCGCGCAGTCGAGCACGCCCCGTATCCGCTTCTCGAAGCCGTGCGGCCCCTTGATCGTGAAGTCGTACGCCTGGTCCTCCTGCAGCGGTATCGTCACCGTCCGCGTCCGACCGGCCGGGATCGTGTACCTGGTGCCCATGAGCGTGAACGTGTACGGCTCGTCCCCGCTGTTGGCGACCGTGATGTCGACGCCGCCCTTCGCGCAGTTCTCCCGCGCCGACAGTGCGGGCACGGCACCCTCGCTCGCCCACGTCGCCGTGGCGGTCGCGGAGACCGTGGACTCGCTGGAGCCCGCGAGGATCTGCGTCTGGCTTCTGGTGTCGGAGGCGAAGGCCCGGCCGACCGGAACCGTCGTCGACGCCTGCACGGTCAGCTCCGCCGAACCCGCCTTCGCCTGCTCCGGCACGTCGAAGTAGAGCCGGCTGCCGTCCTTCGCGGTGGTGACGGGCCTGCCCTTCTCGTCGACGAGCTTCACCCCGCCCGCCGCGGCCTCGACGGGCGGCATCACCGTGACGCTGTCGGCGTTCGTGTGCACGGTGACCGGCCCGACCCTGTTGCCGGCTTCCGATTCGCCGGCTTTCAAATCCACACGGTCACCGGTTTCCGAATCCACACGGTCGCCGGATTCCGAATCCGTACGGCCACGGGCTTCCGAATCCGCCCGGTCCCTGGCTTCCGAATCCGTACGAGCGGCGGCCGCCGCATCCCCCGCATCGTCCGGCTGCTCGGACACGGCCTGCGGCGTCAGCGTCAGCGAGGCCCGCGGTTCCGCGAGGTCACGCGCGCTGCGCTGCAAATAGTCGGCGAGCTTCTCGGCGGCGGGACTGACCGCGTCCACATCGACCTTGTCCGAGTAGCGCCAGATCGCGACCTGGGTGCCGGCCGCGGCCTCCTGCTCGGTGAGGCTCCCCGCGTGCGCCTTGCGGGCGAGCGCGGCGAGATCGTTGACCTGTGGATACGAGTTCTGCAGGATCCAGCGGATGCGCCCCGCGTTCGCGTTGTCGTGCAGCGACGTGCCGGCCCAGGACGTCTCGCGGTACTTGGCGTCCGGCTGCGTCGGGTTGTGGACGTCGACGCAGTACGTCTGGAGCGTCCCTCCGTCGTCGACGGCCATCCGGAACAGGCCCGCCGACACCTTCTCGTCCTTCCCGGCCTCGTGGATCACGGCCGCGTCGTACGTCTCCAGGCCGGCCAGAGTGGCGCTCGCACCGCTCTGCTCCGTCGCACCGTCCTCGGCTTGCGCGACGCTCGCGCCGGATATCGCCCCTGTCGCCATGAGTCCCGACATCAGGGCCGCCGCGGCGAGACGGGCTGCGCCTCGTCCACGCCGTGCGGTCCGTGAGCACACAGAAAACACGTAATTCCCTTCAGGCGGAACGGGTGGTCACATGGGGGGTGGTGTCCCGCCGGCAGAATCAACGCCAACCACAGTGATTCGGCTGGCCCTTGCACTCCCGACCGTCGCTGCACTTGATGCGCAGAGGTCCCGACGAGCCCAGGAGTCACGCTCGGCATCCTAGGGAAATGATCTTCACCGATCCCAGGAGCCGCCTTCCGGCAACCGATCCGAATCGCAATCGTTATCGCCAACACCGTTTCCCAGCTGGGCTTATCGACAAATCGCCCGCACGCGGGAGCCGACAAGCCGCAGTTCAGCCAGACTTATTCGGCCAGACCTACTCGGCCGGCCTCACCCCACCGGCTGTGGCGAGGCCAAATCCGGCTCGGCATCGGCCGGTTGCCCGTTCGACGCTTGGCCGGCACCGGCCTCGGCCTCCGCCCCCGCCGGCCCCGGTTTCGCCACGTCCCACGGAGAATCACCCTGCGGAGCCCCACCCCACGGAGAATCACCCCGCGGCGCACCCTCTGCCCGGACCTGCTGCGTCCGATGGAACGCGGAGGTGCCGCGCGAAAGATCGTGCCCGATCGCTACCGCCTCGATGTCCGCCGACGTCCAGTGCTGCCCGCCCCGCTCCTCGTCGCGCACCTTCAACTTGCCCTGCACCATGACCGGTTCACCGAGCGCCAAGGAACTCTGCACATTCGTCCCGAGCCCGCGCCAGGCCCACACCGTGAAGAAATTGGTGTGCCCGTCCACCCACACGTTCTGCACCCGGTCGAAGCGGCGGCTGTGCGCCGCGAGCCGGAACCGGGCGACCGGCCCCGTCGGCAACTCCCGGAACACCGGTGTCGTCGCCACGTTCCCCACCACGGTCACCATCGTCTCGCTGCTCATCCGGAACCCCTCCCGTACCCCCGCCCGGCCCTGACGGCCAGGACGTCCGTGCGCGGCCCGAGCCCTTCCCGAGCCGCGATCACAGACTGCACCCGGCGCCGCGATCCCCGCCGACGCCTGTGTCCTACCCGCGGGTTGTGGACAACCCGGTCACTCCCCCGGCCACCCGTACGTACTGCTCCCGCACCTCCCGGTACCGCAGCAGCTCCGCCGCGACGGGATCCAGCACCCGCGCCCTGCCACAGGCCGCGGCCGCGTCCCTGAGCCGTCGCTCGGCCTCCTGCCCGTACCGGCGCGCCGGCCCCCTCGCCGCCATCCGGCACGACCACTCCACGCACGGCCCGCCCACGAGCCCCGTGAGCACCAGCAGCAGGGGCACGCCCAGATTCGTCGAGAAGCCCCCGACGACCTGCCCCAACAGCCACAACACGCCCAGAACTTGCAGCAGCGTCATGGCCACCTGGGCGAACACCGCGACCGGCCACCAGCCGGGCCGCGGCGGCCGCCCGGCCCCGTACTCCGTCTTGAGGTGCTCGGAGGCGGCATCGGACGCCAGCTCGTCGAGCGCCTCGGGCAGCCCGTCGCCGCCCCGCGTCGCGGCCTCCCGCACGGCCTGCCCCCACGCCTCGGGCAGCCCCGTCGCGGCGGCGTCGCCGACCACCCGCACCGCGTGCTCGACGCGCTGCCGGGCCGTGACCTCCTCCTCGTCGGCGGAGACCACGGGAACCGTGACGGCCGACCCGGCCGCGCGCCGGTCCTCGTACCAGCGCCAGAGCCTGAGCCACGGGGTGCCGCAGGCCCGGTTGGCGCCCCGGCTCCACTCCCGCCCGGCCGCCTGGCCCGCGGCGGCCGCGCCGACGGCCTCGGCGAGCCGGTCCGCGAACTCCTCACGGGCCTCCTCGCTCAGCCCGCTCTGCCGCCCGGTCGCGTACACCTGCTTGAGATGATCGGCGGCGGCGTCGACGTCGGCGCCGATCCGGCGCGCGGCGGCCCGGCGTTCGGTGGTGACCTGGTCGAGGCAGTCGCGCAGGTCGTCCACGCCCTCACCTGTGAGGGCGGAGAGCGGCAGCACCGTGGCACCGGGCTCGCCGTGCTCGCCGAGCGCGATGCCGTCCTCGTCGAGCAGCCTCCGCAGATCGTCCAGGACCTGCTCGACGGCCTCGCCGGGCAGCCGGTCGACCTGGTTGAGCACGACGAACATCACCTCCGCGTGCCCCGCCATGGGCCGCAGATACCGCTCATGGAGCATCGCGTCGGCGTACTTCTCCGGGTCGACGACCCACACCACGGCGTCCACCAGGCCGAGCACCCGGTCGACCTGCTCACGGTGTTCGAGGGCGGCGGAGTCGTGATCGGGCAGGTCGATCAGGACCAGCCCGTCCAGCGCCGTCTCCCCCTGCGGCCCCTGCGCGGGGCGCCTGCGCGCACGCCCGGGGATCCCGAGCCGGTCGAGCAGCCCGGCGGCCCCGTCCGTCCAACTGCACGCGATCGGCGCGGAGGTGGTGGGCCTGCGCAGCCCGGTCTCCGAGAGCGGCACGCCCGCGAGGGCGTTGAACAGCGTCGACTTCCCGCTTCCGGTGGCCCCCGCGATCGCGACGACCGTGTGCCGCGAGGAGAGCCGCCGCCGGGCCGCTGCCTCGTCGAGCACCTGCCCCGCCTCGGCGAGGGTCGTCCCGTCGAGCCGGGCGCGCGAGAGCCCGACGAGCTCCCGCAGCGCGTCGAGCCGCTGCTTCAACTGCCCGTCGTACGTCCCCGATCCGGCCGGCACCGCCACCTCGCCGCCCTGCTTGGCGACGCGCCGCGCGATGAGACCGTCGTCCCAGGGGGTGGACTCCGTACGCCCTTCGGGAATCTCCACGTGCGAAGTGGCCCCGACGGCCCCTTCGGAGGACCCGGAGGACGATGCGGCTTCCGGTGCTTCCGGTGCGGGGGCATCGCCGAGCTCGTCCGCGAGATCCGTCAGTTCGGAGTCGTCGACGGACCTCGCGTTCTCAACGAAGTCGTCGACGGAACTCGTGTGATCGACAGGCCCCGTGTTCTCAACGGAGTTCGTGGAACCGGCTGGATCCCTGGGATCGGTCTGATCCGTGACGGCGGACAGCGCCCTCACCTCTCCTTCTGCAGCAGCGAAAGGGCCGCGATCAACTCGGCCTGGGATTCGGGTGTGATGTCGAGCGCGTCGAGCGGCGCGAGCCGACGCTCGCGTTCCGCACCGAGCACGGTGTCCAGATATTCACTCAGGAGCTCTCCACCGCGATCGCGCAGCCGCAGGGCACCCTGGGCACCGATCCGCTCGGCCAGGTTCTCGCCCGCGGCCTTGCCCCGGCGCCCGCCGAGCAGGCCTGTGGCGACGAGCGCCGCGACCGCCTCGGCGTCGGGCGGCGAACTGTCCATGGCCTGGGCGGCGGCCCGCGCCTCGTCCTCCGCGTACTCCTCGAGCACCCGCCGCCAGCGCCGTACAGCCAGCCCGATCCGCTGCTCGACGGTTTCGGACCCAGGCTCCTGCCTACGTAGTTCCTTGGCACGCGACCCGGGTTCGCGACGCCAGGCCTCATCGACCCGTTCATCGGCCGCGGTCACCGCACATGCCAGCAACGAGCCAAGACTCTCCACCAACGCGTCAAGCAGCTCACCGGCCCCACAGTCCGCCGGATAACTCCGCCAGTGCTTCAGCGCGTTCCCCGAGAGCACACCCCCCTTCCGCAAACGCTCCACTACGCGCGCGTGCTCGGCCTCGTACGCGTCCTCGACGGCGGAGGTGAGCCGGACCATGGCGGAGTGCTGGGCGGCGACGGCCGCGGCCAGTTCGGGCATCCGGGCACGCAGCGAATCGAGCGTGCCGCGGGCGGTACGGGCCACGGCGCGGGCGCGCGCGTCGGAGTCCTGGGCGCGATGGGTCAGCCAGGCGCGGAGCGGGGCGACGGCGGTGGCGGGCAGCAGCCCACCATTGCCGGTCGACTCCGGCAGCTCCGGAACGGTGAACCGCGGCACCTCGCCGAGCCCGGCCTTGGCGAGCAGCGCGCCGTACTGCCGGGAGACCTCGGCGACGACCTGGTGGGGCACCCGGTCGAGCACGGTCACCAGGGACGCGTCGTACTCCTTGGCGGTACGCAGCAGCCGCCACGGCACGGCGTCGGCGTAGCGGGAGGCGGTGGTGACCATGACCCACACGTCGGCGGCGCTGATCAGCCGCGCGGCGAGCACCCGGTTCTCGGCGACGAGGGAGTCGATGTCGGGGGCGTCGAGCAATGCGAGCCCGCGCGGCAGAACCCCGGAGGTCTCCACACGCAAAACCCGCTCTTCCTCACCGGAAGCGAGCTCATCCCCGTCCTCTCCCTCCCCTTCCCCTTCAAGCCCCCCATGACCCGCATGACCACCACGCGCACCATGCCCGCCATGCTCGCCATCGGCTTGCTTGGGCATCCACACGCGCGTGAGATCGGGCAACACCCGCATCCCGGAGAACCAGTGGTGGTCATCCGGATGGCAGACGAGGACGGGAGTACGTGTGGTCGGCCGCAGCACCCCGGCCTCGCTCACGACACGCCCCACGAGGGAGTTCACGAGCGTCGACTTGCCGGCGCCCGTTGAGCCGCCGACCACGGCGAGCAGGGGCGCTTCGGGAGCCCGCAGGCGGGGCACCAAATAGTCGTCGAGTTGTGCGAGCAGCTCGCCGCGGTTGGCACGCGCGCGTGGCGCCCCCGCAAGCGGGAGCGGAAAGCGCGCGGCGGCGACACGGTCGCGCAGCGCGGTAATTGCGTCGAGCAGCTGAGGCCGAACGTCCAAGGTCACCACACGTGAAGAATGCCCAATTTTGGACGCTTTATGAAGCATATGACCGCGTCTGCGCGCCGATAAGTTACGCGATAAGGCACAGGAAGCACACAGCGGGACGGAAGGGGCGACTGGGGGCGCAGGCATAACGAGTGCACAACACCCGAGGCGTATGAAGCCAAAAGCGCTGCAGGATTCGTACCTACCTGCGATTATCGGGACCGCTTCACTGAACCTCCACATCGTGCCGCGGAGGCGAAGCAGCAAGGGCAGGGACCCGGGAGCCCTATCCTTGTCCCCGGCAAGGTCACGGATCACCCCACATCCCCCGACCAAGCCACCGGCCACACACCGGCCCCCGTAGCTCAGTGGATAGAGCAGGCGCCTTCTAAGCGCTTGGCCGCAGGTTCGAGTCCTGCCGGGGGCGCTCAAATCCTGGCTGGTCACCGTGCGCGTGGCCGGGTGACGGCATGACCGTGCGGCGGGTCAGCTCACCCAGATCGGCGGCGAGCGCGGCCGGAATCGTGACCGTGAGCCCGATCTCGCGGTGGATCCGGTTGTAGCGGACCTCCAGCCGGAATGCGTCGTAGAGCTTGCGTTGAGCGGCTTCGGGCAGCTCCGCGAAGCGGGTGGTGAGGACGGGCAAGAGGTTGATGAGCTCAGAGTCTGAGAGCCCTTGCCGAGCCTGCCCGCCGGGCACGGAAGTCTCGGCCTGGAGCAGCGTGCCCAGCTCTGCTGTCAGGGCGCGACGTTCAGCGTCGAGCCGGTCGTAGCGCGAGCGGATTCCCTGGCGGAACGCCCTGGTGGTCTCAGGGTCTCCGTTGCCATCTTCCTCAGCGAGCTGGTCGAGCAGGGCTTCCTGTCGACATCCCAGCACCGCGACCTGTTCACGAAGACGGGCCACACGGTCGGCAGTCTTGTCGTCCACCGGCCCCGGGCACTGCTGCGTCCCGGCTTCGGCGGCGAGCTGGGCACGGAGGTACGGCTCGCGGTCGGGGCCGAGGACACGCTCGGCAAAGAACCAGTGGACGGCTCCGAGAAGGATCTTCTCGCTGACCCAGAGGGCTTTCGGGTGCCGATCGAACCAGTCGGCCTTGCTGCGCCGGAGTTCGTCGCGATAGCAGACGTAGTGCGCGTGCCCCTTGCTGACTTTCCCGAACATGCGGCGGTCGCACAGCGCGCACACGACGTACGAACGCAGCGGGTAGGTACGGGTGGTGGCGGGATGGCTGTTGGGTTCGGCACCGCTGCGAGAACCCTGACGCCCCCGATAAGCCCAGACGTCGTTGAACAACTCCCGGGTGACGAGGGGTTCGTGCACCGGTTGCGGCGACCAGACCCATTCGGAGACGGGGTTAGCACGGTTGCCGCGCTTCTTTCGCGCCTTGCGGTTCCAGACCTGGTAACCGGTGTACTTGGGGTTGGTCAGGATGCCGCGCACGGACTGCACGGTCCAGTGGCCGACGGTGGCGTCGTCGCGGTTGGCGGCAGGGGGCGGGCACTTGTCCAGGTGACGGTTGAGGCGCTCGGCGATCGCCCGGTAGCCGAGACGTTCGAGTGCCCTCATCCGGAAGATCTCGGTGACCACCGGTCCACAGACCGGATCGGGCAGGAGTCGGTGTTTGGTTCGCCCTTCGGCACGGCGGGCCGGCACGGGGTGAGGAACGCGGTCGGCAACGTAACCGTAGGGCGGCTTACCGACGTTCCAGCCCTGTTGGGTGTGCTCGATGAAGCCGTCCCAGGACAGCTCCAGCATCTGCAGCACGTACCACTCGGCAACGGCTTGTTTGACCCGGCGGGTGAGGGTCGGAGTGGCGCGCTTGGCCTTGCTGTTGGTCATGATCGGTTCGTCGGCGGCACACAGTGCGACACCGTGGCTCTCAAGCTCGAACTCGATCTTCGTACCGAAGTACGTGCGCCGCGCCACACGCTCAATTGACTCGCAGATCACGGCGGCGAACCGACGGTCCGGGCTCTTGGCCTCGTCCAGGAGATCGGCGATGCCGCCGTCACGTGGGATGGGGATGCTGAAGTTCTCGTGGGCGTGACCGCGCCCGCGGGCGGCGAGATCCTTGCGCCCGGACTCGACGTCGTAGAAGTGCGCCACGATGACCCAGCCGGGCGGAAGCGCGGCGCGGGCGTTGCGGAGCTGGCGGGGCAGGGAGAGTGTCGGGTCCTGAGAGTCCTCGGTAGAGGTACGGCCGAGCCACGCCACCGGCACTGCGGCCCTGGTCAGCGCTTCATCGGGCACGGGTGGGCCCCAGGGAGTGCCTGGGGGTGCGCCCTGCACGAGCGGGTCCGGTGCGTGGGCGGGTGAAGCCGACGGCGTTGGCGGTGGCGTCGGTGGCTGCGGCGGTTCGTTCATCGTGCCTTCTGTCTCTTGTCTAGCGGTGGTCGGCTCTGTTGTTGTCCTCGTTCGGCTCGTTGCCGCTGTCTCTTCGCCCGCTGCGTTCCGGTGTCTCCGGTTCATCGCTGTGGGATGGGCAGGTCAGGGCGTAGCGGAGGGCTGCGGCCTGACGTCTGGCGAGCGCTTCACCGTCGCCTCCTTCGACGAGGACGTACTGGACCGTCACGGTGACCGGTGCGGCTCGACGTGCCTTCTGCACGTGGACCGGCACGGAAACTGATGTGCCGATATCGGTGCCGACGGACGCCGTCGACGATGGACGCTCCACGCGGCGGGTGCTGTCAAGCGCGGGCACGGAGTCGCTCGGATCGTCGCCAGCAGGGCGGCTCTTACGCGGCACGGTCATGTGTTCCTCCGCAGCGAGGTGAACGATGCGGGCGAGTATGAGGGCCCTCGGCGATCGAGATGCACGATGTTCGGGTCACACCTCCTATGGAGAAAGAAGCAGCCGATCGTGCCAAATGATCACTCGTAGTTGCGTTCCCCTGGCTGCGACGTCGACCACAGCAGATCGGGCAAGGTTCATCCGCCGATATGCAGGCTGGCCCGGATTTCCGTGGCAGATCGGCCCCTGAACAGGGAAGCAGGGGCGCCGCGGGTGCTCCCTTCCAAGTGGGACGCCGGACGGGACGACCGTGATAGGAGCAGGGGCAGGACGGCGCGCAGGCCAAGCAGGCTGTCCGCTCCGCCTCGCTCGCAAGCCCGCCGGCGGAATCCCCCAGCAGCCAGGCGTTCTTCCCATCCCGCATCGGCCAGCGCCAGTGCTGGCCGATCCGTGCCGCCCAGGTCGATCTGGATCTGTCCGTAACCGCCGCAGGAATCCCGCTGGCGCCGACGACGCGGTCGAACCCGGCTCCCTGCCGGGCGCTTGCCGCACCGACGTGACAGCCCCGCACGCAGGCCAGCATCGCCGCACGCAACAGCAGTAAATCGCCTGCCGACAGTGAACGTCAGCCATGCGCCGACTGCGCCGTTACAACCCGGCCCGGGTCGTCATCCACGTAGATCGGAAAGCTCATCTGCACCGATATACCGATATACAGTCGGCCCCGCCGGCTTGCCACTGACACCCGCCGCGACCTGCGAACGCCCGGTAGTACAGGCGTCGTTCGGGTATCGCTTCCAAGTACGACACCGGAAACGACACCCGGAACGATGGGGGAAGCGACAGGGCGACCGCCGACAGGCGCCTCCATTGGCTCAGCACTGGCTCGCTGCCGCCGTGACCTGACCACATTGGTGACCACGGCCGCGGTCACTGCCGAAGCCGCTCACGGCAGCAACGTGAACGCCGGGACATGGGACGGCGTGACCGCCCGGAAATGCCGGTGATCCAAGGTGGCCACCTCCGTCGCCTTCAGGCGCTCCGCCGTCGCGATCACCGAAGCATCCGCAATCCCCAGCGGAAAGCCCCGATAGCGGCGCACCAGCTCCACGATCCTCGCCATGTCCTGGCCGTCGGGAAATACCTGCGTCAGATCGCCGCCGGCCACGGACTCGACCAGGTTGATCTCCGCGTCAGCCCCGACGTACTTCCCCACCAAGTAGCAGCACTCGGTCAGCACGTACGGCGTGACGAGCAGCTCACCGTCGTACGACTCCAGCAGATCGGCACACCGCTCGTGATCCGGATCGTTGCGGTTGAGGAAGGCGACCAGCGGTCCGGTATCAACGATCAGCATCGTCCTCGCCGATCTCCTCCCGGGCGATGTCCTTCGCCCGGGCTCCCAGATCGGTCGGCGGGCCGTCGAAACTCCGCAGTATCCGGAACCGGCTCGGCGCGGGCTTCACCAGACGCAGCGCATGCCGCCGTACCTCTTCGGCCTGCTCCGGCTCCAGACGGTCGATGAGCTCGTGCAGATCGCTGTAGTCGTACGCCGACGTCATGACGCTGCCCCTTCCTGCGCGGAACACGTCCACGATAGCGCCGACGACCGACCCCGGGCGGGGCTCGCGCTGCACCATCCGGCCAGACGGTCGCTCCCGGCGGGACGCCGTGGAGGCTGCGGTCACCGGCACAGGGCGGACCCGCTCCCCGCACCGCCGCCCCGCCGGCCCGCGCCCCCGCACTCGGCCCACAGCAGCTTCCCGCCCCGCCCGTCCGGGAACGAGTACGCACCCCAGTCATCCGCGTAGGCCCGCACGAGAAACAGCCCGCGCCCGCCTTCCGCACACGCGTCGGCACGCGGCGCACCCCGCTCGAACCCTGCGGGAACCTTGGGGTCGTCGTCCCAGACCGCCACGCGGACCCGCCCCGGGTCGAGGGCGCCAGGCCCCAGCCGCAGCGCGTACGGGCCGGCGGTGTGCAGATGCGCGTTGGTCAGCAGCTCAGACCCCAACAGCTCTGCTTCCTCAGTGAGTTCGCTCCTACCGTGTGCTTCAAGGACCAGACGGAGCAGACCGCGGGCGATACCGGGGGCGCGTGGATCATGCGGCAGTTGGATGGTGTAGGCCCAGGGTGGGGATACCTTGTCCATGGTGGTTCCCTTGTTTCGAAGGGGAGTTGGAGGTTGCCCAGTGACCAGGTCGCTCCGTCGAGCGGGGTACTTCTGGGTGAGGCGCCGGGACCGAAGGTAGCGGCTTCGGGTATATTCTTCACCCCAGTTCGCTCAATAATTACTGCGGCCACCCGTGTGGGTGACGCGACAGCACGGAGGAACGACGGCATGCCCGTAAGGTCCACCCCGACGGCCCGCCAACTCCGCTTCGGCGCCGAACTCCGCAGACTGCGTGAACGGGCAGGACTGACGTCGACGGACGCCGCCCGCCTCCTGGGCATGAAACAGGCTCAGGTCAGCAACATGGAGACGGGCCGCCTGGGCGTGAGCGCCGAACGCGTACGCACCCTGGCCTGCCAGTACGAATGCCCCGACAAGAAACTGATCGATGCCCTCGCCGGGATGACCGGAGAGCGCAAACGCGGCTGGTGGGAGGAGTACCGGGACATCCTCCCGGCGGGGCTGCTCGACCTCGCGGAACTGGAGCACCACGGAACGGCGCTGCGAACCGCCCACACCGCCGGCATCCCAGGACTGCTCCAGACCATGGACCACGCCCGCGAGGTCTTCCGACAGGTCGTGCCCGAGCTGTCACCGGCCGAGGTGGAACATCGCGCCTCATTCCGGATCAAGCGACAAGCGGTCCTGTACAGCAGGGCCCCGCAAGTCCCGTACCAGGCGGTCATCCACGAGGCCGCCCTCCACATGCGCTTCGGCGGCCGAGACTGCACCCACCAGCAGCTCAAGCACCTGCTCAAGCTCGGCGAACACCCCAACATCTCGATCCACGTCATCCCGTTCGACGCCGGCGGCTACCCCGGATCGGGACAACCCATCTACTACGTCCACGGCCCCGTGCCCGAACTGGACACCGTGCAACTCGACCAGTCCCACGGCCCCGCGCTCCTCGACGCCGAGTCCCAACTGGCCAAATACCGCACCGTCCTTGACCGGCTCATGGCGCTGAGCCTGATCGAAGTGGAATCACGCGCCCTGATCCACCACATCCTCCAAACCACCTGAGAGGCACCGATGGCCGAGCTCGACAACTGGCAGAAGTCTTCCTACTGCGGCGAGGGCGAATCGTGCCTGCACGTCGCCGCCAACTCCGCCACCCTCGTGCACATAACCGAGTCCGCCGACCCCAGCGAATCGATACTCACGGCCACGCCCGACGCCTTCGCCGCCCTCCTCTCCATGGTCAAGCGGAAGGCGGCAGCCCGGTGACCGAGGACACTCCCGAGGAGCTCACCTGGCAGCGGGCCGTGCCCGACGACGCAACAGGCCCGGGCCCCTGGATCGAAATCTCCCTTGGTGATGGCGACTTGGTGTACCTGCGCGAAACCTCCGCCCCCCACGTCGTCGTCACCACGACACAGGCCAAATGGGACGCCTTCGCACATGGCGTCCAGGCCGGAGAGTTCGATCACTTCGTCAAGGAGGTGTAGCGACTAGCGCCGCCCCACCCGGCCCCCTCCACCTCCCTACCTCGACATCGGCCAGGCGGTTAGGTCTGCCGCTACAGGATTCGGGTGACGCATAGCCGTGCACTTCAGGACCCGGAACGCGTCGCACCTGGATTCTGGTCCGCCAGATCCAGGTCCGACGCGAAGAGCACAGCATTGAACAACCAGACCAGCCGAAGGGCACGTACAGACCCCAAGATCAGAGCAGTTTCCACCAACCAGTGGACGCCGCCTCCATCGCCTTCTGTGACGTCCAGGATCGTAGCCAGCAGGCAAGCACCCGCGATCACCAGAGTCGCCGACAAGATGCTGACCCAGTTCCGCCGGAACTGGGATGCGAGGTGTTCAGCTGCCCTTAGAGCCCTCATACGCTGCCCCGACGCAGTCGAATACTGCGCTATCGCCGCAATCACGAAGCTGCCAACAATTGCGACCACTGTGGCACCGGTCGTATAGATCTCCAGTCGCTGCTCGAGCTTCGGCTGCCCCAGCAGATCGCCGCTACCGCTCCATTGCACCCACGCAAAGTGCGCACCGACGAAAACGATGACTATCAGCCAGTCCAAACTCGGCTTGGAGCGCCACTTGTTGAGCAGTCTCCCCGCCCCGTCCCCAATGCCAGGCACCGCGAATCCCCCTGCGCGACCAGTAAGAACTACTTCTCCCCGTCGCGCCTCAGCCTAGACCTCGGCACTGACAGCGGCCCTGAGAGTGCGCTCGTGCTCCAGTGCCACGCGGGCCAATTCAGTCAGGGCTACGTGGAGATCTACAGCGTGACCATCCGTCGCCTCAAGAGGCACTCTGCACTTCGCCGTGATGCGCTCCGCCACAAAGTCGATCTTTTCGTCGTTCGCCTGCTCGTGCCACTCCTCCACGTGTGCAGCCGCCCGCGCCGTATGCACCGCGTCCGAGTTGTCGAGCCAGTCACCGATATCGGCGGACAGGGCGTTCGTGGAGTCGAGGAGCTGACGCTGCCCCCTCGATCTCCGGCGCGGCCAGCTCCACCTGCGCTTCTTCGGCACTTCCAAGGTCAGGGTGATGACCATGTCCGGGTAACTCGCATGCATCTGGCTGAGCGCGGATCCGATGTCGGAGCTGCTACGGAGCGCCGAGGGGCTGTCGTACGCCTCGGGTTCCACGCGAATCGTGAGACTATCCACCGCCACTGCCCGAGCGAGCTTGTCACGGGACCGCGCGTCGACCACCGGACGCAGCTGAATCTCTTCCCCAATGAGGTTCATGCCGTTGAGCCAGCGCTGCAAGGCTCGAACCCTGGGAGCTGAAATCCCGCCGCTCATCGTGGCGATGACGTTCCCGAACCGCAAGAAGTACAGAGTCGTCACGTCGACCAAGCCACGGTTCGCCGCCAACTGCAGCTGGCTGAGCGACCCGTCATCGAAATTGATCAACTGCGGGGCATCCTTGCGGACCTTCACCAGCAGCAGGTGCGGCGCCGGCTGTAGCGGGTCAACAGCACCGATCAGCGTCTCTCCACCGGCATTGACCGTCCGATCTGCAACCGGCAGATCCCTGATGCCCTGGAGCCTCTCCGCCCACCCGCGATGTTCCATGCGCGCGCGGGGAGCCTTCGCGTCCACGATCTCGTAGAAGTGAACTGTCCTGTCCCGGTTCCGTGCAGCCACCAACACTCCCCCGTCGCCACTGTGATGATCAGGTTAGCGTCGCAGTTGCAGGCGCGGCGGCCGGTTCCAGAACTTCTGCAGAACGCACACTGCGGCCGCCGCTCCCACGCGACGGCCGCAGCCCCCGTCGCTGCTACTCGATCTCGAACTCAGCGTTCAGCTTCAGGGTGTTGGCGTTCTCCTTGAGGATCCGAACCTTGTCCTCCGGGAATCCGTCGGCCCGCTTGGCCTGAATCTCAATGCTCACTTCGACGTCGGTCCCGATCAGGTCGAGGTGCTGAAGGATCTCCAGGACGTACTTGCTGGCGTTCTTGCTGTACTGCTCAGGGGTGAGTTGCGCGGTGGCGTAGAAGCGCGTCGGGATCTTGGGGAGTGCCGGCTGCTCCGCAACTTCGCTCGCTGGAGTCCTGCGGTTGTTCTCGTCGACGCTGACATTGACGGCAGACGTTCCACCCTGCTGGACAGCGGGAGTCGCGACACTCGCGCGCTTCTCAGCAGCGGCCTCTTCATCCTGCTGACGCTGGATGAGTGCCTTGTCCACGCGCACCAGGAGGGTGTCGTCCGTAATCTGGCCGAACCGTGCATTCCCTCCCGGAAGCACAAGTCCTTGGTACCGACACGTCGTCTCGTCGTACCCCGTGGCGAGGGCGAAGCCTTCCGTCTCCCACGTCACCATGGACAGGACATCCTCGATGCTCTGGTCGAGCACCCTCCGGTTCACAAGGCGGTACATGTACGGGAACGCCGTCTGGAGCTCCCAGAGGCGCCCCACACTTATGTGCCCGTCTTGATCCCATATTCGAGACAGCGGGCCAGTGAGCTTCTGGTACAGCAAGGACGGGGCTTGCAGGAGGTACAGCATCGCCTCGCGCTTCAGCTGCTCGGCTGTGCGTACTGCTGCATCAACCGCATGGCCGGCGTCCACCTTCTGCTGTTCCCAGCTGATCGGCTCACCCGGGATCTGCTCCGGCACGAGTACCCAGCGGTACGTGTCCCCGATACGAAGCGCGACCTTCTCATCAGCCTGGCCACGCCGGGTCTCAGCCTGTCGACGCTGGCTCTCGGTGAGATCCAGCTCAAGCTGCCTGTCCAGCACCTTCTGCCAACCGAGGTACTCACGCACGGCCTCCATGAGCGTGCCGAGTTCCTTCTTGTCGGGCGCGAGGAAGACCAGCATGTTCTGATGCTTGCGATTGCTCGACCCGTGCGAAGACAACAGCTCCTTGGCGAACTGCTGGCCGGGGCTATCAGGTCCGGCCTTCCCTCCGGCGCACACATGCTTCGGGTGGAGAAGTACCAGCCGTGCCTGGTCCACGTCTGGAACATCCTTGGTGTGCTGCGGTGCGATGTGCACCGCCCCGAAGTCCCCTCGCCGGTTTTGAATCGGCGTGAGCCGCCGGACAATCTCCGCCCAGACGTCGTCGTTCCGATCGAGGAGTCGGTCGGCTTCATCCTTCGCGGTTCGCGTGATGTTGGCGTGCGTATCGAACCAGTAGCGGTCCGAGTCGCTATACAGGTACGTCGATCGGTCCGCCAGCGCGTTGAGCGCCGTACGGAAGTTGCCCAAGGTGTCGCCGGGAATCGCCATCCCGAGCCGGATGTACGGGTCGGACAGCCCCTTCTTGGCGGCGTTGACCGTGGGGGCAGAGCCCATGAAGACGGTACGTGCGATTCGGCGGCTCACCGCTCGCTGCCCGAGGACCGTCTTCTCCTGGTCCACGGAGACCGGCGTTGAGTCCGGCCCATCGACGTCGGTGTCGATGATCGGCTTCCAGCGGTCCGCCAAGTAGTAGGTGAGCTCGCTGACTACACGGGGATCATCCAGCGGGACATCACCCGGCATGATCATGGGGCTCTTGTTGTCGTTCTGCCAGAGCGCATGAATCACAGCACTCATCAGCCGAAGCACACCGCGAGTGCGCTGGAATCGGTCGAGCGTCGACCAGTCCTCGTAGAGGCGGCTGAAGAGCTCGGGATGGATTGGGTACGTGGACTTGATCCGCTTCTCGTACTCAGTCGTGTCCACCCCGGCCGGGAAGTCCGACTTGTTCATCCCGTAGAACTTCGCGAAGAGGCGGGCGACCTTGTTGGTCTCCACCTGGGCCTCGCCGGAAGGCGTCTCGAAGAGGCGGCGCCTGACGATTTCGAAGGACTCGTCCGAGCTGGCGGGGCTCCACGCATCCGCCTTGCGGTGGATCACGCTCTGGAGCCGCTCCAAGGCGATCTGGCCGGCTTCTCCGCCGATCTCCGCGGCATCGGCCGTCGTGTCGTTCCCGTTCTCCTTCTCGGATGCGGGGATAGACATCACCAGCTGCGCACCTGACACCGCCTCAACCGCTTCGGTGAGGGACTGGGCGAACGAGAAGTGTGTCTCGAAGGTTCCACCAGCAAGGTTGTCATTGGCGATCAACTGCCGCGCGTAGACGACCCATTCGTCAATCAGGACGAGACACGGCGAGTACGCCGCGAGCAAATCCTGCAGCAGCTCAGCGCCGGGACTGGTGCGGTTCTGGTCGGACTCGGCGATCAGGTCGTACGCCTGCCGGCCACCCAGCTGCCAGGCCAGCTCACCCCACAAGGTGTTGATCTTCGTGCCGTCCGGCTTCACCTCGGCCTGCGCCGGAGCGAGCGCCGTACCGACGAGCACCGCGCGCCGGACCTTCTCCTTCGGCAATGCCTTGGCAGGTGTCGAGGCTATTAGCTCCTGCATTTCTTGGGGCAACCGATGAGCCTCGAGTCCGGGCGCGAAGACGTGATAGAGCGCCAGCATCGAGTGCGTCTTGCCGCCGCCGAAGTTCGTCTGGAGGTTCACCGTCGGTGAGGCGTTGTCATCACCGGCCATTCGGCGCAGCGACTTGTTGAGCAGGTCACGCAAGCCCTCGGTGAGGTACGTCCGCTGGAAGAAGGCTTCCGGCTCCGTATATTCCGGAGCGCCTTCACCCTTCGCGACCCGGTGAAGGTTGGCCGCGAACTCGGATGCGTTGAACCCACCGCGCGCTACATCTTCGTGCGGGACGAGAACCTCTCGCCACGGCTTGAGCCCCTCGGCAGGGATGCGCGGCATCGCGGCCAAGCGCCGCGTCTTCGACCTCGTCTCCTCCTGGATCATGGTGCGCTGGAGGTCGACGCGTGACTTTCGGAGCTGATCGACGAGTTCGTCCGGAGCACCAACAGCGGCAAGCAGGCGTTCCGCCGTGTCGAGGGCGCGCACTGTGTCATCCGAGGAGAACTTTGCGTTGTGGGCCCATCGATTGCGAACGTCATTGACTTCGCTGGCGTACCCGCGAACGGCGCCCGGAAGGGAATGACGGAAGTAAGAACCCCAGTAGCGCTGCAGCAAGTTGAGCAGGAATTGAGGGTCACTCTTAGACGCGAGGCTGCGCCCCTTCGCCCGCTCCTCAACCTCGGCATCCTCGAACCACGTATCGCCCTGACGCTTGACCATCTCTCGCTCAATGAGCGGGAGCAGCCCGTCAGGCAGCGCTCGGACCATGTGTCCGACGCGGTCGTGGTTACTGAATGCCATGGTTTCCGTATTCCTGTCTTGTGTCGTTTCCGTGGCGTACGGAGAGAACTCGCTATTTCCGCGCGCCGATTCGTCGCTCTGCATGCCCGCCCCCTGAGTGCCTTCCGGCATCACGCGTTAGAACATCGTGTCTTCTATGACCTTCACCTTCTGCCGATCGGCAGCACTGGCCTCCGCCTGCAGGTCCTGCCACGAGCTGGTGAGGTTGTTGAACCATCGTTGGCTCTCGGTCCAGCCTCGCTGCTCGCAGACGTTGTGCAAGAGGTAGGCCAGCCCCTTCACCGCGTCTTCATCGATCTCCGATCGCGCACGCGCGGCGGCAAGGTACTCACCTGCCGCATCGATCCCCGCGCCTACCCCCCTCCCTTCAATGAGCCGGGACAAGTGCATGGCCACCGCCCACACGGTGATCCGATCGTCAGCGGCTGGATCATGGTCGGAGGGAAGGGCGGCAGGCTTGATCAATGCCGCCTTGCCAGCCGTGGACTTCGCAACTCCTGCATGACTCAGGCCGCGAACAGAGGTGTTGTAGCGGTTAGCCAGCTTGTCGGCCTCACCAAAGTCCGCGGTCTCCCATTGATTTTCCTCGAACCACTTGATGCACCATCGAGTATCGGCGTCGAAGTCCACCTCGTACTCCGAGAGCAAATCATCGAGCGCCTTAGCAATGAGGGAGAGCGCAGTGCGTACACGCATCGCGGAGCCATCAGGTTCAGTTATCCGCGCGTACCTGGAGAAGATCTCCATGCCAGGTCCGATGGCAGCCTGACCGAGATCCACAGCCGGAATGGAACTCTGCTGCAGGGGCCTTATGCGCTCTGGCAGCTCACGCCGCAATGCCTGAAGAAAACCGCGACGGTCTATTGCTTCAGCATCGACCGGACGCGGCCTACAGATCAACACAATATATGAGGCCACAGCATTAGAATCGATACCGCGCTTACGCGTGCTATTTGTTGCATGGAGAGGCCATGCCCCGACAACACTCAGACCAGCATTGAGTATCGCTTCGAGCATGGCGTCCCACGCCGAGGAGGCCAACCCACCTTCGCTCTTTTCTTCCTGTCGATGCGCATAAACAACCATCATTGGAAGGTCCGCGCGGGATGACACCTTCAACGACGAGAACACTTCGGTGAATCCGTCAATAAAGTACCTCCTGGCCTCTTCGGGGTTTCCATGGCGGGACGGCTCAGCTATGAGTTCTTCTGCTTTTGGCGTCGCCATCGTCCCGAAGAGGTCGGGATGGAGGTCGCGTGCCGCCCTTCGGAGCCAGACGTAGAAGTAGTCGCTCAAATCTGCGTAGGGGATCTGAGCGAAGTACGGCGGATCAGTGGCGATCAGGGCCTTACCCGGCTCCACGAGGGAGCTCGCTGAACGCGCATCGGCTTGAACCGCCAATCCGACGGAAACCCCGCGTGATAGCGCTTTGAGCCCACCAAGAATGCTCGCAACTTGAGCACCCCAACTACCGACCGAGCTACCTAGTGGATTCGCCTCCGCGAAATCCCAGGTCATAGGAAGAATCGACTGACCAAATCCAGGCTCAGCTTTTGCCGCACCATTTCGAGAATCTATCCTCCAGCGAGTTTGCGAGGAATTCGACTGCGCCAATTTACCCACAGCGACGGCAAGTACCGAGCCGATCGCTTTAGCTTGGGCCTCGCCCCCACCGTCACGCTTAACCCACTCGGGAACATTGGCTACTGCATCAGCGAAAGCATTCAATGCGGCAACTTGACGGGGCGTATACAGGTCCGAATGCTTCGTGAATCCATAAGGCTGCACACGAAAACCAAGCGCCTTCTTCGGGAACTCCAAATCTGGCGCATCATCAGGCATTGGGGGGGCGGTGGTCACATCGGGGGATTCCTGCTCGGCCACGAAATGCCGACCCGCTTCCCAATCCACTGCGATCGCCATCAGCTGGATGGACATACGACCCTCGGAACCTGCCGTACGAATTTGCTTCTCATCCATCAAATTCGCGCAAGCCACGCACGTAAACTTGCCACCACGCACGGACTTGGTCGCTGCGGGCACATCAGCATCGAGGCCCAGGCCGATCTCAAATCGGACGCGCCCCTTTTCAGGAATTGGCTTCAGCCACGCTTCACGCCCTTTCTGCTTACTGAGCCAGGAAGAGCTGTACAAGGGGACATCGAAGCCGCAGGCTGGGTTGCTGCACTGGACCGTTCTCGCCCAAATCCAGGCAACTATCTCCCCGCCTTTCGCCTGCTCGTATAGCTCACCGATCTCTGCTTTGACCTTTGCCTCGACGCGCTGCGCGTAGTGTTTGACGTCCGCCAACAGCCCAGCCATGGGGTCTACCTCTGTCCCTTCGAATCCCCCGTCGTCGCCAGATACTGGCGGTTTACCCATCACTGCAGGTACGAGCTGAGTCTCTACCCGAGTCACCAGGGTCGGCACAGGGTTGAGGTCGCTCGCCACGGTAGGGAATCCGAGCCGCTGTGCTTCGACCAAGGTGGAGCCTCCACCGCAGAACGGGTCAAGCACTGTGGGGAGTTCTGCCTCCTGCTCAGCGAGTACCGCCTTGGCCTTCTTCAGGGCCTCTTCCGATGGAGCTGTCCCCTTCTCCGGAACCAACCCCTCGATAATCTTCAGCAGCTCCGCGCGTCGCTCTTCGTCATCCGGGTCATCCACAACTGCCGCGAACAGGAGGGCCCGCCAAGCAGGAGTCGGCATCGGAGCGAACCACTTGTGGATGTTCTTGATCGTGCCGACCTTGCGGTCCTTGTCTGCCTTGCTGGCCTTACTGATGGCCTCGGTCGGCAGGGCCACCTCGATAAGCTTCCGCCTGCGCGGTGTCTTCCCATTGCCTATCGCACCGCTCACAGCGGGGTTCCTCCCTTGGTCCAGGCGTCCGGCCACGACAGCAGGAGCCCCTCGGCTTTCAGATCCCCGAACTCGGTGTCGGAGAACGCGTTACGTAGATAGCGCACCTCGTCGTGCCCATGCCCGTCCTGATGGACGGAGACGAGAGCGAGGCGATGTTGGTCGCCGCGGTTCTTGGCGACCAGGATTTCGTTGCGGCTGATGTAGAACTCCTCCGCGCCCGCCCGGCGGCCCTTGACCTCGATGTGGATCAGGCGGCCGTCCGGCGTGAGCGAGCGGATGTCGTACCCAGGATTGTTGTGGGCCATCTCCTCTGGGATTCGGCCCAGTTGCTTCTCTGCGCGGAGCACCGCCGCTACTGCACGCCGGTCGGTTTCGTACCCGTCGGTGGCGTGGAGCGATGCCAGAGAGTCGTCATCAGCCGCTCCGAGCGCCGCGGCCAGCCAGCCGATCGGCACCACGAGGGCGTGCCCCGCGACCACGGGGGGCTTAGCCTGGAGCGCAGCGTCCTTATCCAAGTCGGCAAGGCGCCTGTCCCGACGGACTTCCAACTCCTCAGCCCATGCCCGCGCCTTTTCGGGGCGATGCTTGACCCTCTTGCCCTCAGCGATCTTCTGTTCAAGGCTGCCGGCCTGCGCATGCCAGTAGTTAATCTCTTGCTTGAGCCGCTGCTCCACCTGGCCCCGGGTGCGCTCAATGAGCGGAAGCAGCCTCCCTCGCGTGGTGGCGAGATGCTCCGGAACCGCTTCCCGGATCGCCCAGTCCAGGGCGCGAGCGCTTCCCCCGTCACGGAGCCAGTCCTCGTCCAGCAACGGCTTGACGGACTTGGCCTCCGCAGGAGTCGGCGGACGGTAGTCGAGGTACGGAGCAGGCCCCGCGTTCCGGGCAGACCCGTCGGGCAGGAGCTCAGTGAAGGCGAAGGTGCGGTCTACTGGGCGGCGATGGCCATCCAGTACATCTTGGGCCAGCGCGACCAGGAGACGCGGCTGATCGTTTGAGTCCGACGCATCAACGAGGACCGTCCCCTCACGGAGAAGCTCTCCATGCTGGTTCACGGTCTCGTTGAGAACTGCGTCAAAGAGCGGATGCCCCGGAGCAATCAGGTCGGCGCGCGGCTTACCGGACAGCGTGATGCGCTCGCGGTCGAAGCACACCCGCTCGTACTTTCGCTGCACGACACCGCCCAGTCCTCCGCCGAGGCGCCCGGTCTCACGTAGAACCACTGGCACGCGCGTGATCTCGTACCGCCCGCCCTCCCTGGCGCGGAGCTGGCCTCCGAGACGGCCGAAGGCGTCACGGAAGAACGCCTGCACATAATGCGGGTGGAGACGACGGGCTTGGGCTTCTTCCATCCGCAGCCGTACTTGGTGGACGTCCTCCATGCCCATGACCTGGGCGTCGAGCGCCAGCCCCTTGATCAGTTCGACGGCGCGCTCACCGACTCTGGCGTCGATGACATCGTCGAGCCGGGACTGGACCGCGGGGTCGTCGCCGTACCGGATCGCCTCAACGAGGAGCTCGCGCAGCGGCTCGCCCTCGAAGATCTCACCGAGGACGTTGTAGACCTTTCCTTCGTATGCCTTGCTCTGCTGCTCAATCTTGTCGAGCAGCCGCTGGAAAACCTGACCCTCACGCGTGTTGTCGGCTACGAGGTTCCAGAGGTGACAGACCTCGCTCTGACCGATTCGGTGAATACGGCCGAACCTCTGCTCTATGCGGTTCGGGTTCCACGGGAGGTCGTAGTTGACCATGAGATGTGCGCGCTGAAGGTTCAGGCCCTCGCCAGCGGCGTCGGTGGCAAGAAGGATCTGGACATCCGGGTCCTGGTTGAAGGAGTCCCTGATGTCTCGGCGCTGCTTGCGGGGTGTTCCACCATGGATGGTGACGACAGCCTCAGGGCGTCCGATCAACGAGCGGATCCGTCGGCCCAGGTACTCGAGGGTGTCTCGGTGCTCCGTGAATATGATGAGCTTGCGCGCGCGGCCTTCGGCGTCACGCATGTGTTCGTTGTCCTGGAGCAGGGCCGAGAGCTCCAACCACTTCCGGTCCTCGCCGAGGGCCAGCACCCGCGAAGCGAGTCGCTCGAGGTCACGCAGGCTGTCGATCTCTTGGTCGAGCTCGGCGATGGTGAGCGCCGCCGAGGCCGAGTCAACGACGGTCTCTTCCAGGTCCTCGAGCTCTTCTCCAGAGAGCTCCTCCAGCTCGCTGTCCAGGGACGCAGTACCAGACGGCAACACAGGAAACAGAGGCTCCGCCACGATGCCGAGCTCGACCTGCTGCTTCGCGGCCTGCATCTCGTCACGCCGGGCTTCGAGACGCCTACGACGTCGCTCCAGAGACTTCCCGATCGCCTCCGGGCTGGATGCCAGCCGGCGCTGGAGGACAGTCAGTGCGAATCCGACCTGATTGCCGCGGCGCCCGTCGAGCCGCTCTGCGCGGTTCATTTCTTCGCGGACGTACTCGGTGACGCGCTCGTACAGCTCCTGCTCAGCAGGCGACAGCTCGTACGGAATGGTGTACGCGCGTCGCTCCGGGAAGAGCTTCTTGCCGTCGAAGGTGAGGAGGTCCTCCTTGACCATGCGGCGCATCAGCCCGGACGCGTCGTGCTGGTGGACGCCGTCCCGGTATTTTCCAGTGAAGCGATCGCTGTCCAGCAGCGCCATGAACAGCTGGAAGTTCTCCTCCAGGCCAGCGTGCGGAGTCGCCGTCATGAGGAGAAAGTGCCGGGTGATCCCGCCAAGAAGCTGGCCGAGAAGGTACCGCTTGGTGGTCTTGAGCTCGGCGCCGAAATAGCTGGCGCTCATCCGGTGCGCCTCATCCACGACGATCAGGTCCCAGGCCGACTCGCCGAGCTGCTCCTGGAGCTCCTCCGATCGGGAGAGCGAGTCCATGCGGGCGATGAGGCGCGGATGCTTATCGAAAACGCTGCCGTCAATGGTGGTGTCGATGAGCTGCTTGGTGAGGAGCGTGAAGTCGAGGCCGAATTTCTCGAGCAGCTCGTCCTGCCACTGGTCGACGAGTCCACCGGGGGCCACGATCAGGCAGCGCTCCAGGTCGCCGCGGAGAGCCAGCTCCTTGATGTAGAGGCCAGCCATGATCGTCTTGCCCGCGCCGGGGTCATCTGCCAGCAGAAACCGCAGGGGCGTACGAGGCAGCAGCTCGTTATAGACCGCTTGGATCTGGTGCGGGAGCGGGTCGAGGAGGCTGGTTGAGACGGCGAGCATCGCGTCACCGCGGGCCGCCATACGAATTCGCAAGGCTTCGGCGGCGAGGCGGAAGAGCTCCGGGTCCGCGCTGAAGATCTGCTGTCCAGAAGGGGCAGAACCGGGGGCGAGCCCGTCCTCGTGCTCGCGGTAGAGGATCGTCTCCTCGACCGTTCCGTCTGGACGACGGTACGTGACTTGAGCGGCGGCGCTGCCGAACATCTGCAAGGCGACGATCACGACGTCCGTGCCGGGAACAACGCCAGCCACGGAGGTACCGGGTGCGAGGTCCTCCAGCTGGAGGGCGCGCGATGCGGGCATGCTCCACCTCCAGTCAGCGACGTTCATCACCCGTCGAACGATTATCAAACTCACAATGTTTGCGATCAAACCGGACCCGAGTACCCCCACCATCCGGGCCCATGCACACAATGCGCCAGCCGGGGTGCTCCACGCGAGCCGTTGGCGACTCCTACTTCGACAGGCAGCGGCGCGGCTCGCCATGGACGCGACGACTGGCATACGCGAACCGGGCGGGCGTGCTTGGGTAGCTACTTCTCGATCAATCGTGGAACGTGCAGGTCAAATGGGTTCCTGTTGGAGTGAACTTCCAGAAGAAGCGTGAGAGCAGGCCACCGGCTCTACGAAACTTGAGGCAGCTCACGCCTGCCCCGGGTGATGTCTGCGGGACCCGGTGGCGTCGCCATGCCAGAGGATCGCGATATCGCCGTCGCCCGCAGCGGCCAATGCTTCACCAGCTTCATTCCCCGAAGAGCTGCTCACCGCCTGAACATAGCCGAGGGCGAGCATCACTTGAGCAGACTTAGTCCTTCGGGCCGGAGCACGAGTTCGCCCCCTCACGACTCGCCGTCACCAGCGGACCCAGGCAGTCCGACCGGCGCCATCCGCCCCCGCCCCTCCACCCGCACCGCCGCCCAAACCCGCAGTTCACCCCCACCGACCCCACCCCCACGACCAGCCAAGTTCGCTGGCTCCCGCCGGGGGCGCCTTTCTAAGGCTCCGCTTCGGCGGGGCCTTTTTGCTGGTCAGAGCGGGTCTCCTTGAAGACACGACAGCATCGGGCCCTCCCCCGAAGATCACGGGAGGGCCCAGCCCTGTCCGGCTGCCACCGGGTTTCTGCGGGTGGCTGCGGTAAATACGCGGTGGAGCATCCCGGCGGCGACTCAGGCGGCGCCGGACAGGTCGGCGTCCGGAAGCGCCTTGTCCACCCCGCCGCAGCGGCAGGGTGTACCCCGACAGCGGCGATGGCATCGTCAAGCTCGATGCGAACGAGTACGCGGCGCTGAAGGAGGTTTCCAAGGCCAAGGGCGACATAAGTGCCGCACCGCAGCTGACCAGAAACCCACGCTTTACGAATAACCCGGGCATCGTCGACAAGGCCCTCGCCATCTACAACGGGACATACCAGTGACGTACAACCTCCTCACCGTGGAGCCCCTGGCCTATCCAGCGATCGTCCGGGCCCTGGCCCACGCACTCGACGTACCAGTCCAGGACGTGGACGTTGCGGGCGAGGACTTCGATGCCGACCTGCGGAACTGGGAGGCCCCCGTCCTGTGCGACGTGCGCTCCCTGGAAGGCGATCTTGCGTTGGCTCTGGACGTCTACGTCCAGCCATCGGTCCAGTCGCAGCCCCCTGAGGACCGGTTGGCCGCCGCCTTCGCCCGCACAGCACCGGCTACCGTACTGTTCTCCGCCGACGAGCCACGGCCCAGCGCCTACAGGTTGGCAGCCCAGGACGGCACCCTCACCCGTGCCCGCCTGCTCGACCCCGACGACGCGGATGCGGAGGACGAGGGCTACACGATCGACGCCATCGAGACACCCGTCGCGCAACTGCCACACGTTCCGGTCACCCGTCTCCCCGAGGTGGTGTGGGATGCGCAGGCAGCCGCGCCGTCTCCGCTCACCGACAAGCTCAGGAAGGACCTCAAGGCAGCTGACCCGGTCGCCTACGAGACCGCCGGAACCCCCCTGTGGCTCGCGCACACGAGCCTGGCCGCCTGGGAGAAGCTCGTCGACACGATGCGGGACGACTGGAAGCCATCAGGCTGGTATCCGGCGGACCTGTACCGGACGCGCTTGGAAGCCCGCGACACGCTCGACGCCACGCTGCCCCAACTCCCAAGCGCCGTCCAGCTACTCATCACCACCGTCCTCGAACCACTCGACCAGCACTTCACGGCCATGACCGTGCCGGATGACGGCTCGCTGCTGACATACCTGGAACAGGCCGGCGGCAAGGGGCCTGCGGCCCCACCACGTTGGTGGTGGCAACGTCGCCCCGGGGCGTTGCCCTGGTAATCGCGCTGGCACGCTGCCCGCGCCCCCGGACAAGAAGCGGCTCTTCCAGCACGTCGCCGTGGCGCGGCCGACGCGAAGAGCGGGGCCGCCGAGCCGACCGGGCTAACGTCCTCGTCGTCTCAAACTAGTAACCACTGGACCTAGTGCACAGAATCGTCAGCTCCGAAAGAGTTGACCATGCAGTACTGGAAAATTACCTGGCACACGATTTCGACCACGCCCCTGTGGTTTTCTACAGCGAGATCAGGGACGACGACCTGCGCACACGCTCGGGACCGAAGCCGCCACGTCGAGTCGTGGACGCGGTCAAGCATTGCGGTTCGCCCACGGAGTGGGGCGCGGCGGGAACCACTCGTCGGCGATCTCGTTGACTCGGTCGTCGGAGACCGCCGGCGCCCGGTGGTTGTGCGTGCGGATGTGGGCGTGGAAGTCATCGGGGATCACGGCGTGGTGGCGTCGGATGTAGTGCTCGAGGTCCACCGGCCAGACCCAGGTGCCGTCGGTGCGCAACGAGCCGGCTCCCCCGATGTACTCGTCGCCGGTGAGCGCGTCCTTCTCTGCACCCATGGTGCTGAAGAACTCCACCCCACCCTTGAGGTAGGACAGCACCTGCTCCTCGTCGGGCATCGCGGGACGGTTCACGGCTTCGACGAGGGACTCCGAGTACATGGCGGGGTCGGCGTCCTCGTTTCCCTCCCGGAAGAACCCTGCTCGCAGTACAGCCATGTCCGTGTCTTTCAGTTGGCGAGGGGAAGGAACGTACGCCAGTATCCCCCGCGGTCGATGAGCGGTTCTTGGACGCCGAGCCTTGAGTCGACGCCCATACGATTGGTGGGCGCCGTGACGGGGACGCCGAGGTCATTGGCCACCGACTGGGCGAGAGGGTTGTCCCCCCGCGCCGGATGGGTTGACGTGACCGACGACGAACACCTCGTCCCTGGTGCCGTGGACGACCACGAGCAGCCGGCGCAGCGCACCGAGATCTCCAGGTCGGAGCAGGTGCATACGTGATCAGCTGAACCCTCTTCCAAGCGCCTGGCCGCAGGTCCGAGCCCCGTCGAAGGCTCCCTAGCAAGAAGGCCCTACTCCGGTAGGGCCACTTTGCTGGGCAGGGGCGGACGGCCTCTCGATGGCTCGTGGTGGAGGCCGCCGCCCGCGCGTGGTGTCAGGCCCCCGCCTCCGCGAGGAGTTTCTGGAGGCGGGTGAGGCCCTCCGTGAGGTCGGCGTCGCCGAGGGCGTAGGAGAGGCGGAGGTAGCCCGGGGTGCCGAAGGCTTCGCCGGGGACCACTGCCACCTCGGCCTCCTCCAGGATGAGGGCGGCCAGGTCCACCGAGCTCCGGGGGCGCTTGCCGCGGATCTCCTTGCCGAGCACGCCCTTCACCGAGGGGTAGGCGTAGAACGCGCCCTCGGGCATCGGGCAGACGACGCCGTCGATCTCGTTCAGCATCGGGACGATCAGGTTGCGGCGGCGGCCGAAGGCCTCGCGCATCGTGGCGACGGCGGACAGGTCGCCGGAGAGGGCGGTGATCGCGGCGGCCTGGGCGACGTTGTTGACGTTCGAGGTGGCATGCGACTGGTGGTTCGTCGCGGCCTTGACGACGTCCTGGGGGGCGATGATCCAGCCGACCCGCCAGCCCGTCATCGCGTACGTCTTGGCGAGGCCGTTCACCACGATGCACTTGTCCCGCAGCTCGGGGACGAGCACCGGCAGGGAGTGGAACTCCGCGTCGCCGTACACCAGATGCTCGTAGATCTCGTCGGTCAGCACCCACAGGTCGTGCTCGGCGGCCCAGCGGCCGATCGCCTCGACCTCGGCCGCGCTGTAGACGGCGCCGGTCGGGTTCGACGGGGAGACGAAGAGCAGCGCCTTGGTCTTCTCCGTGCGCGCCGCCTCCAGTTGCTCGACGGTGACCTTGTAGTCGGACCTCTCGTCGGCGACGACGTCGACGGGGACGCCGCCGGCGAGGCGGACCGACTCCGGGTACGTCGTCCAGTACGGGGCCGGGACGATGACCTCGTCGGAGGGGTCGAGGATCGCGGCGAAGGCGTTGTAGATGGCCTGCTTGCCGCCGTTGGTGACCAGGACCTGCGACGGGGCCACCTCGTAGCCGGAGTCGCGGAGCGTCTTGGCGGCGATGGCCTCGCGCAGCCCCGGCAGTCCCGCCGAAGGCGTGTAGCGGTGGTTGGCCGTGTCACGGCAGGCCGTCACGGCGGCCTCGACGATGTAGTCCGGGGTGGGGAAGTCGGGCTCGCCGGCGCCGAAGACGATCACGGGACGTCCGGCGGCCCTGAGCGCCTTGGCCTGGGCATCCACGGCGAGGGTGACGGACTCGGAGATGGCGGCGACCCGGGCCGAAATGCGGCTCTGGGACTGGGGAGTTGCGGCTGCGGTCATGGGCGGAAGCCTTGCACCCGTACGACGCGGGCGACAATGTGCGGCCGTCCCTCATAGGACGATTTGTGAACTTCGGGGGTAATGCCCCTGTGTCGCGTTACGACAGGCGCAATCAGGACGGTCGCCCAGCATTGCTCTTCGCGCCGCGCCGACCTGAACATGAGTGACGTCCGAGCCGGTCGCTCCTTTCCGCAACGGGCACCTCACCGCGTTTTCCCGGGATATCGCCGTCCCGGTGTCCGCCATGCCAGAAAGCGACACACCACCATGCCGAGCCGCACCCGAACCACCCCCCGAGCCGTCCCCGGCAGCACCTCCCGTATCGCTCTCAGCCTCGCCGCTTGCCTCTCGCTCGCCCTGGGCGCCGTGACGCTTTCCGGCGGGCTCCTCCCGACCTCCGCCGAGGCCCGCAGCCAGGCGCTGGAGCAGGCGACGTCGCAGGTGAGCGCCTCCGTCTCGGCGTCCGCAGACGACACCGGGTGGGGCTGAGCCGAACGCCTCGGGATCCGGAACACCTGAATCCCGAAGACCGGAATCGAAGACCGAATCCCGAACGTCAAGGATTTCCTCAGGAAAGCGGAACGATGCAGAGCGACGAGACCGGAACAGACGCCCCGCCGCCCGCCACGACCTTCTCGCGGCGCCTCAAGGAACACCGCCGCAACGACGAGTGGAAGAAGGCGCCGCGCCGTATCGAGCAGGCCGAGTGCATCGGCTGCGACTCGTGCATGCGGGCCTGCCCGCCGCAGTTCAGCGCGATCTACAACCACGGCCTCGACGTCGTGATCATCCCGGAGCTGTGCAACGGCTGCGCCAAGTGCGTGCAGGCCTGCCCCGTCGACTGCATCTACCCGGACGACAACTGGCAGCCCACCGACCAGGCGATGTGGACGTACGTCGAGGGACAGGAGGAGTTCCGTGCAGTCGTCAACTGACGCCCGGCCCGCCCCGACGGCCGGCCTCGTCATACGCCCCGAGGTCGCCGTCGCCCCACCCAAGGTCGCCGTCGCCCCGCCCAAAAGTGCCCGGCGGCTCGCCATGGAGGAGGCCCGGCGCAGTAAGCGTCCGAGCCGGGCCGACCGGCAGGCCGGGACGTCCCCGCATCCCGAACGCACCCTCGACGACGCCGGGTTCCCGAGGCTGCTTCAGCAGACCCTCACCGCCGCCCGCGGCGCGGCGAGCACCCGCGAGATGGTCGAGATCCTGATCACGCTCGGCGGCCGGCTCGACGCCGACACCGCCCGGCGGTCGCTGACCCGCGCGGAGACGGCGGCCGTGCGGATGCTGACCGCGCCCGGCCGCGCTCCCGGCGCCGGTGAACCCGGCGGACCCGAGCGCGCCCGCACCACGAGCGACCCCGACGGGGCCGAACGAGCGGGTGCAGAAGCCGCGTTCACCTCCACCCTCGCCCTCTCCCCGCAGGGCCGGCTCGTCGTCACCGTGCCCCAGCGCCGGTCGCTGCCCGCCGAGGCCGCCGCGACCGGGGTCGCCGCCCGGATCACCTGGAACCGGGACGATCTCGCCGAGTACGTGCGGTTGTTCGCCGACGTGCGGCGGCGCACCGAGCACGAAGTCGCCGAATGCCGGGGCCTGTTGGACAGCCTTGGGCAGGACGGGCGTACGACCGCCGTCGACGCCCTTCGCGGGGCCGTCTTCCTCGTTCCGCCCGTCATGCTCTACAAGGACGACTCGGTCTTCTCCAACCTGAAGGACGAGAAGAACCTCACCGGCAAGAGCCTGCTGCCCACCCACCCCGACTGCTTCTTCCACCATCTCGACAGGCTGCCGCTGGAGTTGTGGACGGACGACGAGGCGGTGGTCGTCGCGTGCCTGTGGCTGGCGTACTCCTCGGGCGGCCCCAACCGCGTCGAGAGCTTCAACGGTGTGCAGCTGTCCCTGGAGAACGTCGCCGACAACTTCCGTACGACCAGGGATGTCTACCTGCGAGCGGCTCCCGAGCTCGTGATCGACGAGCTGGCGGACGCAGGCCTCTCGGGCACCGAACTCCCCTCCATGGACGCGCTTTTGGCTTCCGCCGCGCAGATCGCCGCCGCGCGGGCCCGGCTCGTGGCCGAGCGGCGCATCCACTACGACATCAACGCCACCATCCGCCGCAAGTCGGAGCGGGCACTGCCGCGCGCCGAGCGTCCCGGTCCGCACGAGCTGGGCGTCTGTGAGCGTCTCGGTGAGCTGCTGCCCGGCGCCGGGCGGGACTTCGCCGGCGTCCTCGACGTACTGGACGACGCCTGGCTGCAGGCGCCGCGCGGCGGGTTCGCGACCGGGTTCGAGGCGCTGGTGGAGGGGACCGTGCACGCCGCCGTCGACCTGTTCGGCGCGGACTTCGCGATGAGCCGGGGCATCCGCTCGCTGCCGAAGCTGATCGACGCGCTCGGCCGGCGGGACTGGGCGGAGATCGTCTCCTGGGAGCTGCCCGACTTCTACTGCTGCGTCGTCCCCTCGGCCCGCGCCTTCGAGCTGCACGGTGGCGACCGGCTGAAGGTCGCCGACTCGGCGTGGGCCATGTCGGCGCGCATGCAGTACAACACCTGGCACGTGATGCCGGGCAACCTGCCCAAGGACCCGGCCGTGCAGGCCCGCGACTTCCTCTCCCCGCACGTCCTGCCGGATCTCGCCGTCCACTCCGACCTGCACCACCGCGGGCACGTCGCCAACCTGATCCGTTTCTCGGCGCGCAGCCCCGAACCGGTGCGCATCACCGACGAGATCACCTTCAAGAGCCTCACCGACCTGCGCGTGCTGCGCTGCACCGGGGAGCCCTTCGACCAGGCGGACCTCGTCGGGGTCACCCATGTCGCCCGGTTCCTCGCCCAGTTGTCCGAGCGGGTCGCCGCGGCCGCCGTCGCCGGGCGCCCGATCGAGGTCACTTCCTTCGACCACCGCTGGCACCGCACCTCCATCGCCGGCCCCGTCCCCTCTCTGGAGAGCCATGTCCTCTGAGCCGTCATCCGAGCCGTCCTCCGAGTCCGCTGGGCCGCAGCAGGTCCTCGTCTACGTGAATCTGCGCCGCACCCCGCTGGAGCAGCGCTCCGCCCTGTACGCCGCCCATCGCCTCGGCTACGGCGTCGCGTTGATCGCCGACGCGCCGCCGGCCGGGCTGCCGACGGAGATCGTCCGTACGGTCCACCAGGTCGACACCTACGACGACGACGCGGTGGACGCCGCGGTCGCGGCCATCACGGCCGAGTTCGACGTCGTGGGCGTCGTCACCTGGTCCGACGCGGCCGTGGAGACGGTCAGCCGGATCGCGCGAGGGCTCGGCCTTCCGGCGGCCTCGCCGGAGGCGGCCCGGATCTCCCGCGACAAGTTCCTGATGCGGCAGGCCCTGACGTCCGTACGCCCGGACCTGTCGCCGCGCTTCGCCCGCGTCACCACCTGGGAGGAGACCGCGAAGGCGGCCGCAGAACTCGGCTTCCCGCTGGTGCTGAAGCCGGCCACGGGCAACGGCAGCAAGGGCATCTACCAGGTGCACGGCGAGGACGAACTGCGTCCGGCCTTCGAGCAGTTGACGTCCTATGTCCGCCCGGACGTGGACCGTGTCTTCACCGGGCACGCGGGCGAGATCGTCATCGAGCAGTTCCTGGCCGGCACCGAGCACAGCATCGAGGGCTGGGTCCAGGGCGGGCAGGTGCACATCGCCGGCATCACCGACAAGACGACGACGGAGCCCTACCGTCTGGAGGCCGGGCACGCCTTCCCGACCTCGCTGCCCGAGGCCTCCGTGGCCGCCGTGCACGAGCTGACGCACGCGGTCGCCGAGGGATTCGGCATGGACGACTGCGCCTTCCATCTGGAGGCGATGGTCGGGCCCGACGGCAGGGCGCGGATGGTGGAGTGCGCGGCCCGGGTGGGCGGCGACTTCATCACCTCGCACCTGGTGGGTCTCGCGACCGGGGTCCCGTTCTGCGAGAACACCGTACGCGTCGCGACGGGCCGGCCCCCGCGGGCCGCTGAGGGCACTCCCCTCCACTCGGGGCTGCGCAAGCTGCTCGCTCCCGCCGACGGCGTCCTCGCGAGCGTCGAAGGCGTCGACGAAGCGTTGCGGGTGCCCGGCGTCGAGCACATCGTCGTCGAGCGGAAGCTGGGCGCCGCGGTCCAACTGCCGCCCGCCGACTACATGTCGAGCACCATCGGCGTCATCATCGCCACCGGCGGCAGCGCCGCGGCCGTGCAGGCTTCCCTGGACGCCGCCGAGGCCGCGATCACGATCGGGATCTCGGATGCCGACGCCGCCTGAGGGCGCCCGGCCTGTGGTGGCCGGGCGGGTCCCGGCCACCACCCCGACGGTCCTGGTCGTCGGCTCCACCACCCCCTCCCCGCACGGCCAGGACCAGCTGACCCGGCTTGCGGTCCAGGCCCGGTCCCGCGGGCTCCGGCTGATCGGCGCGGACACGGCGCGGGCGCTGGGGTCCGGGGTGTGGCGGATGCCCGCCGACACGAACCTGCCGCTGGAGTACGCGGACCCGCGCGCCTGCCGGGAGTTCGCCACGGCGCATCCGGGCATCGACGCCGTGGTCACCGTCAAGGAGGGGTGCGTACTCGCCGTCGCCCACCTCGCGCGGGCGCTGGGCGTGGCGGGCAACGATCCGGAGGCGGTGCGGACGGTCCGTACGAAGGACCTGTGCAGGGCGGTGCTGCGGGAGGCCGGTTTCGCGCAGCCCGGGTTCGCCGTCGCGGCCGGCCAGGAGGAGGCCGCGGACTTCCTCGCCGCCACCGAAGGCCCGTGGATCGTCAAGCCTCGGGACGGCATGGGCAGCGCGGGCGTCTCTCTCGTGCGGGACCGCTCCGGGCTCGGCCGGGCCGTAGCGGGCCTCGAACCGCCTTTCCTCGTCGAGGAGTTCGTGGCGGGCGCGGAGTTCTCCGCCGAGGGCCTCATGGTCGGCGGCAAGCCGTGGATCCTCGCCCTGACCGCCAAGCGCACCGGCGCCGGCTTCGTCGAGACCGGCCACCGCACCCCCGCCCCGCTGGACGCGGCCACGGCCGCCGCCGCACGGGACGCCGTGGCCTCCGCGGTGACCGCGGCCGGGCTCACGCACGGGGTGCTGCACGCCGAGTTCTGGGTCACGCCCGCGGGTGCGATCGTGCTGGGCGAGATCCACGCCCGGCCGGGAGGCGACTTCATTCACGCCCTCGTGGAGGAGACCCGGCCCGGCTTCGAGCTCTACGGCACCCTCCTGGACGACCTGCTGGGCCGCCCGGTCGCCGAACCGCCCGCCGCCCACGGCGCCGCGGGCTCCGACTTCCTGGTGCTCGGCCCCGGCCGGATCGCGTCGGTGACCGGCTGGGACTCGGTCGCCGCGGACCCGGCGCTCGTCGCCGCCCACCTCTTCGTCGGCGCGGGCGACGTCCTGACCGAGGTCGCCGACTCCGCGGGACGGCACGGTGTACTCGTCGCCACGGGTCCCGACCTCTCGGGGGTCGACGCGACCCTCGCCGCGGCGACGGCCCGGATCGACGTACGCCTCGACGGGTGCGCCCCCCTGCCGGGAGGCACCCCGTGACCGTCGCCGCGCCGAAGCCGTCCGTCGCCCGCGGGCCGGTTCGGCGCGTTCTCGCCACCATCACCCTCGACTATCTCCTCTCCCACCTCGGCTACTTCACCCTGCTCCCGGTCCTGCCCCTCCTCGTCCCGCGCCTCGACCCGGGCGCCGGGGCGTGGTGGGTCGGTACCGCGCTGCTGTCGCTGACCGTCGCGGTCCGGGCCGGTTCGCTGACCTGTGGCGGGTTGTTGCAGCGGACGCCGGTGCGGGCGGCCATGGTCGGCGGGCTGCTGCTCGCGTCCTGCGCCTTCGCCGTGCTGCCGCTGGCGCCGGGGATGTGGGCGGTGGTGCTGTGTCTGGTGGTCGCCGGGTTCGGGATCAGCGTCAACGCGCTCACCGCACGGGCCTACGTGGCCGTGACGCTGGACGCCGCCGCCGACCGCTCCACCGTCTTCTCGGCGATCCAGGTCGCCGTGAACATCTCCGCCGCGCTCGGCCCGGTCATCGCCAACCTGCTGTTCGGCGGGGCCCGTTACGGCCTGCTGCTCGTCCTGGTCGGCGCCCTGTACGCGGCCGCGGCGGCGACCGTCGCGGTCACCGTCCCGCGCGGCCTCCGGCTGTCCGACGGCGACACCCGGCCCCCGTTGAAGCTGGGTCTGCTGAAGGTCGTCGTCACCGATCCCGCGGTGCGCCGCGTATCCCTGCTGGCCGCCGCCGGAAGCCTGCTGTACGCGCAGTTCTTCTCGGCCCTGGTCCTCGGGATCGCCGAACTCAGCGACAACACGGCGGTGCGTGCCGGGTACTTCACACTCAACGCCGTCCTGGTCGTCGCCCTTCAGATCCCGGTCACGGTGTGGATGAACCGCGACCTCGCGCGCGGGGTGCCGCCGATGCGTCATCTGCGGCTTGGCACGGCGGTGTTCGCCCTGTCCTTCGTCCTGCTCGGCGCGGACAGCGACGGCCTGGTCACCGCGTTCGTGGCACTGGTGGTGTTCACGCTCGCCGAGACGGTGTTCTCGCCGACCGTCTCCACCGCCTTCGCCGGGCTCGACGGCGACCGGCCGGTCGTCGAGGTGTTCAACCTGCGCCAGGTCGCCACCGCCACCGGCGAGTCCGCCGGCTCGTTCGCGGGCGGCTCGCTGTTCCTGCTGGCGGGCGCGCACGGCCTGGCCTCCGCCTACTGGTTCACGCTCGCCGCCCTCGGCCTGGTGGCAGCCGCCGTCGTCCGTACCGTCCCGAAGGGAGCCCACTGACATGCGTCTGATGCTCATCGGCTACAACGACGGCGTCCTGGCCGCCCTCGACGAGAGCCGCCCCGCCGGCAGTGTCGTCCTCGTCGAGGAGGCCGACCTGTGGGAGGCGAAGGGTCTCGCCGACCGCGCTGCCGCCCACCCCTGCCTCGGCGAGGTCCGCTTCGGCCGCTATCAGCAGGACGAGCAGTTCCTGGACGTCGTACGGGACTTCGGCCCCGTGGACGCGGTGGTGGCCGGCCTTGAGTACGCCGTCGTGGCCGCCGCCCGCGCCGCGGAGGAGCTCGGCCTTCCCGGCCCCGGCACCAAGGCCGCCGCCGTACTGCGCGACAAGCTGCTGCTGCGCGAGACGATGCGGGCGGCCGGGCTGCCCACCCCTGCCTTCCGCGAGGTCGGCTCCGCCGAGGACATCGCCGCGTTCGCGGTCGGCGGCCCCTGTGTCGTCAAGCCCGCGGGGCGGCAGGCCAGCCTCGGCGTACTGCTGCTCGACGCAGGGGCCGACCCCGGGGCGGCCTGGCGCCACTGCACCGGCGCCGACGAGGGACGCCAGCTCGCCAAACGGCCCATGACCTGGCGCTATCTCGCCGAGGAGCGGATGTATGGGCCCGAGTTCTCCACCGAGGGCCTGGTCGACGACGGGCGGGTCGTCTTCTGCAACGTCACCCGCAAGTACACCCTCGACGGACCGAGCCCGGTCGAGACGGGACACACCGTCCATGCCCAGGACCCTTCCTGGACAAGGGAGTTGCAGGCGTTCGTCGACGCCATCGGCTACGGCAGCGGCATCCTGCACGCCGAGTGGGTGCGCACCGCCGACGGGCCCCGCCTGATCGAGTGCGCCGGACGTCCGCCGGGCGACCGGATCATGGACTTGATCGACCTGGCGTACGACGACGACCTCCACGGCCGCTGGATCGCCACGCTCCTCGGCGAGGACACCGGGCCCGCGCCGGCTCCCGTACGGGCGGCGGCGATCCGCTTCCTGACCGCCCCGCGCCCCGGCACGATCACCGGCATCGACGGCGCCGACGACGTGCGCGCCCGGCCGGGTGTCGTCCGCGTCGACCTCGCCCGCAAGCCGGGCGACACCGTCACCGACGTGCGCTCCTCCTGGGACCGGCTCGGATCCGTGATCACCACGGGTGCCGATGCCCGGGCCGCCGAGCGCGTCGCACGGGAGGCGGCGGACCTCATCACCGTATCCCTGAACACCGCCCCGGAGACCAACTCCCATGACAGGTGAGCGCCTTGAGATCTGCGTCGTCGGCGCGGGGCCGCGCGGCCTCTCCGTGCTGGAGCGGCTGTGCGCCAACGCGCGCGACCGCCGCCCCGCCGGGCCGATCGTGGTCCATGTCGTCGACCCGGACCGGCCGGGCGCCGGGCGGGTGTGGCGCACGGACCAGTCCCGGCATCTGCTGATGAACACCGTGGCCTCGCGGGTCACCGTGTTCACCGACGCCGGCACGCCCGTCGAAGGACCCGAGGAGCCGGGGCCGAGCCTGTACGAATGGGCCCGCTTCCGCACGCTCATGGGCCCCTTCGACGACACGCATGACGGCATGGAGGGCGGGGCGGAGGCCTGGGCGGGCGCGGACTGGGCGGCCCCGGACGGTGCGGGCGCGGACTGGGCGGACCCGGACGGTGCGGACGCGGACGGTGCCGCCCTCGCCGAGATGCGTGACCTCGGCCCCGACAGCTATCCCTCGCGCGCCCTGTACGGCCGTTACCTGGAGTGGGCCTTCGGCCGCGTGGTGCGCCGGGCCCCCGAGCGGTTGACGGTGCGGGTGCACAGGTCGCGGGCCGTCGCCGTCGACGACGCAGCTGAACCCCCGTACCAGCAGGTCCTGTTGGACGACGGCACGCTGCTCGACCGGCTGGACGCGGTGGTGCTCAGCCAGGGCCATGTGCCTGCCCGGCTGTCCCGCGACGAGGAGGAACTCGCCCTCGACGCCATCGACCACGGCCTGGTCTACGTACCGCCCGCCAACCCCGCCGACCTCGCCCTCGACCGGCTCGTCGCACCCGGCGAACCGGTCCTGCTGCGCGGCCTCGGGCTCAACTTCTTCGACCACATGGCCCTGCTCACCGAGGGCCGCGGCGGCACCTACGAGCGCACCGCCGACGGTCTGGTCTACCGGCCATCCGGACGAGAACCGCTGATCTGCGCGGGCTCACGGCGCGGGGTGCCCCACCGGGCGCACGGCAGGAACGAGAAGGGCACGCACGGCCACCATGTGCCCCGGCTGCTGACGCCGGAGCGCATCGAGCGGCTGCGCGGCGGCGACCGGCTCGACTTCCGCGCGGACCTGTGGCCGCTGATCGCCAAGGAGGTCGAGACCGTCTACTACGAGACGCTGCTGGTGGGCCGGGTGCACCGCGCCGAGGCCAAGGCCTTCGCGGCCCGATTCGCCACGGCGCCGCGCGGCGACGAAGAGCGGCTGCTGACGGAGGCGGGCGTCCGGGACGCCGAGCGCTGGAACTGGGACCTGGTCCACCACCCGTACGGGGAACGGGACTTCACCTCGCACGAGGACTTCACGCACTGGCTGGTCGGCCATCTGCGGGCCGACGCGCGCGCCGCGCGGCTCGGCAATGTCAGCGGCCCGCTGAAGGCTGCCCTCGACGTCCTGCGCGACCTGCGCGACACGATCCGGCTCGCTGTGGACCACGGTGGCCTCGACGGCCGCTCGCACCGCGACGACCTCGACCGCTGGTACACGCCGCTCAGCACGTTCCTGTCCGACGGCCCCTCCGCACACCGGGTCGAGCAGCTGACGGCACTGATCGAGGCGGGCATGCTGCGCGTCGCGGGCCCGGGCACCCGGGTGACGGCCACCCCGGAGGGCTTCGTCCTGGAGTCCGACGTACCCGGCGTCCGGCTCACGGGCCGCGTCCTGTTCGAGGCCAGGCTGCCCGCACCCGACCTGCGCCGCACCGCCGATCCGCTGCTGCGGCACCTGCTGTCGGCCGGCCACTGCCGCCCGTTCCGGGTGCGGTCCGCGGACGGCACCTCGTACGAGACCGGCGGCCTCGACGTCACCGACCGCCCGCACCACGTCATCGACGCCACCGGCCGCCCGCACCCCCGCCGCTTCGCCCACGGCGTCCCCACCGAGTCCGTGCACTGGGCCACCGCGACGGGCACCGGCCCCGGCGTGGACTCGGTGACCCTGAGCGACGGCGACGCGCTGGCCAGGGCCGTGCTCGATGCCGCGCCCGGCTTCGCGGGAGCGCCCGCATGACCTCGACCATCGCGACGGCCGAACCGCTCGACCCGAAGCCCCAGGAGGATTCCCCGATGACCGTCGTGTCCGACCTCACCGCCCCTGACCACGCAGCCGGACCCGGCACGCCCGCACCCGACCCCGTACGCGAGTCCATGGGTCGCGTGCCCCGCGTCCTCCAGTACCCGCTGACGCTCCTCACCGGCAGACCCCTGGCAGGACAGGCACCGCTGCGCTGGTGGACGCCCGCCTTCCATCTCTTCGCGGCGCTCGTCTCGATGCTCGGCGGGATCGCCGTCTCGGTCACCGGCTGGACGCTGGCGGGAAGTTGGCTGCTCCTGCTGCTGCCGGGCTGGGCGATGACGCTGCACGGCATGCGCAACCTGCGCATGATGGTCTACCACCAGTGTTCGCACCGGAACATGTTCCGCCGCAGGAAGCTGGACACAGCGATCGGCAGGGCGACGTCGAGCCTGCTGATCGTGCAGCACTTCGCCCGCTACAGCGAGGAACACGTCGGCGACCACCACGCGGCCCACCACATGACGCTGCGCGACCCCACCGTGCAGGCCTTCCTGATCAGCCTCGACGTGCACCCGGGCATGACCCGCCGGCAGATGTGGCGGCGCACCCTCGGAAAGCTGCTCTCGCCGGTCTTCCACGCCACGTTCGCCGTGGCCAGGGCCCGCTCCTTCTGGCACGGCTCATCGCGCGTCGAGCGGCTCACGGCGTCCGTGCTGTACGGCGGTTCGGCCGTCGCCTGCCTGCTCACGGGCGCGTGGGCGGCGCTGCTCGTCGTCTGGTTCGTGCCGCTCGTGCCGCTGTTCCAGCTCAGCAACACCCTGCGCCTGTGCGTCAAGCACACCTTCCCGCACCCGGAGCAGACGGAGCGGCGCGGCAAGGCGTACTTCGGCTCCCTCACCAACGCCATCTTCATCGGCGAGGCGGCCCCCGCCCCCGGAGCCGCGCCCCTGCGGGCCACCGCCGCCTGGCTGCGCTGGACCGCCCGCATGCTCTTCGTGCACCTGCCGAGCCGCTACCTGGTCCTGACCGGCGACACCGTCGTCCACGACTTCCACCACCGCCGCCCGGCGGCCCGCGAGTGGGCCGACTACCTCTTCGCCCGCCAGGCCGACGCCGACCGGGGCAGCGCCGGCTGGCCGCCCTATCACCACGCCTGGGGGCTGGTGCCTGCGATCAACCTGGTCTTCGACTCGCTGTCCGCGGCCGACCCCGCGGAGTTCGACGTACGACGGATACGGGACGTCAGCAGGCGGGAGCTGTTCGCCGCCTTCGACGACTGACCTTCCCCGTCCGAGAGCCGCCCAGATCCGACCGGAGCCGCCCCATGCACAGACGCACCGTGATCCTCGGCGTCGCCGCGAGCGACAGCCATGCCGTGGCCAACCAGCTCATCGCGCACACCCTGCGCGCCCGTGGATTCCAGGTGATCAACCTGGGCACCTGCACGACCGTCGACGAGTTCGCCGCCGCCCACCGCGAGCACCCCGACGCCGAGGCCGTCCTGATCGGCAGCCTCAACGGCCATGCGTACGAGGATCTGCTGGACCTCCCCGAGGCGCGCGCCCGGGGCCTGCTCGGCTGTCCGGTCCTGGTGGGCGGCAATCTCTCCGTGGGCAGCCGCAAGCAGGCCGCCGACATCGAGCGGCTCTACGCCATCGGGGTCCACCGCGTACTGAACGACGCGTCCGAACTGCCCGCAGCACTGGACGAGTTGACGCCATCTGCCTCGGCCCCGGCGGGTGCCTCGTGACGACCGCCACCGAGCTCCCGGCACTGCACGAATCCGTCGCGTACGTGCGCGAGTTGGGGAAGAACACCGTCGCCGACGTACTGCGGGAGGCCAGGGCCGCCGGCCGCCTGGCCCTCCAGCCGCGCTGCGGGGTCGGCTCGCACCCCCAGATGTCCACGCTGCTCAAGGACATCGAGCGGCACGCCGCCCCCGACGTCCTGTCGCTCACCATCGACGCGCACACCCGCCTCGGCCGCTTCGACCACGCCCGGTCGGTCCTCGACCGCAACCCGGCCGACCTGAACGGCTATCCGCTGGTCTCGCACGGCTGGCGGCGCGGCCGTGAACTCAACGAAGCGGTCCGCGCGCCCCTGGAGATCCGGCACGGCTCCCCCGATGCCCGGACACTGTTCCGCACGGCCGTCGCCGCCGGCATCACGTCCTTCGAGGGCGGCGGCATCTCGTACAACCTGCCGTACTCCAAGGACGTGCCGCTCGAACGGTCCCTGGCCGCTTGGCGCGAGGTCGACGCGGCCTGCGGCGAGCTGGCCGACCTCGGTCTCGTCGTGGACCGTGAGCTGTTCGGCACGCTCACGGCCGTCCTGATGCCGCCCTCGGTGAGTCTCGCCGTCAGCGTCCTGGAGGCGGTCGCCGCCGCCCGCGAGGGGGTGCGCTGCATCTCGGTCGCCTACCCGCAGGGCGGGCACGCCGAGCAGGACGTGGCGGCGCTGCGGGCCATCCCGCTGCTCGCCGCCCGCCATCTGCCGGCCGGCGTCGAGGTGCACGCGGTGCTGCACGAATTCATGGGCGTCTACCCGCGCGAGCGCGCGCACGCCGAGGACCTCATCCTCTACGGCGCGCTCGTCGCCCGGTACGGCGGCGCGACCAAGCTGATCACCAAGACGTACCAGGAGGCGTACGGCATCCCCGACACCCGCGCCATCGTCGACGGTCTGCACCTCGCCGCCCGCGCCAACTCGCCGCTGCTCGCGGGGTGGCGGCTCGACGAGGCAAGGATCGCCGAGGAACTGGAGTGGCTGCTCGCCGAGGTCGACGCGCTGGTGGCGCCGGTCCTCGACAGCCGCCTCGGCCTCCACGAGGCCATCGCCGCCGCCTTCGCCGACGGCACCCTGGACATTCCGTTCAGCGCCAGCCGGCATGCCCGCTCGGCGGTGATCCCGGGGCGTGCGCGGGACGGCGCGATCCGCATCCTGTCCGCGGGCACGCTGCCCCTGCCACGGCACCTGCGGGACCGGAACACCGACGCGCTGCGAACCCGGCCCACGGACCTGTACGAGGCCCTCACCAGGGACATCGACCACTTCCCGCGGCTGTTCGGGGAACCGGACCACCGCCGGTGAAGGTCACTTGGCGGGTTCGGCCAGCAGCCCGTGCTTGTGGATGAGATAGCCGGCCTGGAAGCGGCTGCGGGCGCCGAGCCCGTCGAGGATGCGGGAGACCCGGCGCTGGCAGGTGCGCAACGAGACGCCCAGCCTGCGGGCGATGGCGGCGTCGTCCATCCCGCTGGCCAGCAGCCTCAGCAGCGCCTTGTCGACGTCCTCCGACAGCACTTCCATGCGCTCGCGCGAGGTGTCGACCTCGAACGGATCGGCGTTGAACCACACGTGCTCGAAGGCCTGCACGGCGAAGTTCACGACGCTGGGTTCCTCGATGAGCACCGCGCCCAGGTTGTTGCCCGCGTGGGAGATCACCGCGACCCGGCGGTCGAACACGATCAGCCGCATGAACTCGGCCGACGCGGTGCGCACTTCGCCGCCCTTGTGGGTGATCCGCTCGACGTAGGCGGCCGTCGGCAGGCTGAAGCGTGCGCTGTGCTGGTAGAGCGTGCGCATCCGCACGCCCCGGTCCAGCATCGCCTCGTCCCGCTCGATCGCCTCCTCCAGGACCTCGGTGCGGCGGCCTCCGCCGGGCTGCGCGGTGAGGACCTCCTCCTGGCAGTTGGCGGCGCGCTCGGCCAACACGTTGCGCACGTCCTGGAGTTCCGTGAGCACCTGTACGCCCTTGGCACGCTGCCGCCAGGCCAGGCTGTTGTGGTAGACGGGGGCGAGGCTCTCCAGGTCGCGGCGGGCGTGCGCGATCAGCTCGGTCTGCTTGCGCAGCTCCGTCTCCAGCGGCAGCAGGGTCAGCAGCGCCGCGGACTCCGGGCCGACCGGCGCATAGCGGTTGCAGTCCGGATCCTCCTGGTGCAGCAGGCCGAGGCCCAGCAGCCGCGCCAGTGCCCCGGTCACATCGCTGTCGGTGATGCCCAGTTCCGCGGCCAGCGCCGGCACGTCGAAGGGGGTGCCGTCGAGCACCCGCTCGTATACGAGTCCGTCACCCGGCTGAAGTCTCAGATCGGTCAGGCTGTCCCACACCAAGCGGCCCATGGTGCTCCCACGTTCCCGTTCCCACAATGTAAAGAACCAGAGAACAGCCCCGTTGCCGTAACCCGGCCGGAACGTTAACAGAGCTTTCGAGCGGCCCACCAGTAGGCGCTCACAGGGTGGAACGGCCCCCTTGATCGCTTGTCGGCGCCTTCTTTCGTCACCGTTCGGCAACAGCCATGAACCGCCTGGCCAGGTGCCCCGTAGACCCCGGTGTGCGCGGATCTACGACCGCGGGCGAACCGAGACGAGAGAAGGAAATCGAGATGGCCGGCGGCAACATCCAGATCAGCCCCGACGAGATGCGCGAGGCGTCCACCTGGCTGCAGAACCAGAAGGAACTCATGCAGCAGAGCCTGCACGAGGCCAACACGAAGATGGACGAGATGGTCGAGGCGGCCTACGCGACGCCCGGCTCGGAGAGCAAGTTCCGCCCGTACTGGGAGGAGTACAAGAACGGCACCGAGAAGGCCATCGAGGGTCTGCAGGGTGTCAGTGAGTTCATCAAGCAGGTCGCCGACGCGTTCGTCGACACCGACGACCAGACCGCCGGCTCCATCGGCTGAGACTCCCCCGCATCTCCCGGCCCCGCCCTCCCCGTGAGGGCGGGGCCGGGCGGCTGGGGCACGGGCAGGAGAGGAGAACACCGATGGGCAACATCAGCGTGCCTGTGCAGGACCTGAAGGACACCGCCAAGGAGCTCCAGAACATCGGGGATCTGATCGGGAACTCCGCGACGCTCTACCACGCCGCGGGCGACGACGGGGACTTCAAGAGCCTGGCCGGCGACAGCAAGCTCGCGGACGCCCTCGACGCGTTCGACAAGGCGTGGGTGGCGGGTCACGAGCGGGTCCACGACAACGTGAAGAAGTTCTCCGACAACACGGACACGATCGCCGAGAACTTCACGCAGACCGACGACGAAACCATCAAGTCGCTGGACGAAGAGAAGCAGGACGCGTGACGGAAGAACATCGCGAAGAACGTCGTGAGCAACGTCGCGAAGAACCTCGCGAAGAGCGTCGCGCGGAAGGGAACAGCACCATGACGACGGAACCGACCACGGAGCAGCCGGAGGCGGCCGCGCCCGCGGAGTACAGCCTGAGGTTCCCCGACTCGTGGTGGCACCTCGACCTCGACCCGAGCACCCGGGACGCGTCGATCCGCCGCCGTATCGAGGCACAGGTGGAGAAGTCCCCGCAGCTGACCCGCGAGCAGGTGGACGGGCTGATCCGCAGTACGCGGCGCATCGCACGCGAGGCGCACGCGAAGGGCGCGCTGCGGGCGTCGGGCATGCTCAGGATTCTGCGCGCGGGCAGCGGCCCGCTGGTGCTCAGCGCCACCACGGTGGTGCTGCGGATCTCCGTTCCCGAGGAGGACGCGGAGGATCTGGCGGACCTCGTCATGGCCGCGGGCGTGCAGCTCGGCACCGACGCGGAGAGCAGTGGACTGCCGCCCGGCGAGGTGGAGTTCGTGGAGCTGCCACATGTCGGGGCGGCCGGGCGGATCTCCCGTATCGAGGACATCGACCACAACGGGACGCGGGTGCCCACCGCGGTGCGGCACACCCTGGTCCAGGTGCCGAACAGCCACGACTATCTGGTGCTCGCCAGCTCCACCCCCAACGTGGATCTGGCGGAACAGTTCTACGAGGTCTTCGACGCGATCGCGGAGTCGCTCCGGTTCGGGGACCCCGTTGGTGCGGACTCGGAAGCCGTCGACGCAAGCCCCATGGGCGCAACAGATCAGGGAAAGTGAGGTCGCGGCCATGGCGCGCCCTGCGGTGTCCGATTGGGAAGACGTCTTCGGGTTCTCGGATGACCCGACCCCCGGCGATGCTGACATGCTCGGCGATCTGGCCCGCCAGTATCGCTCCGTAGCGGACAACGCGGGCGATGCGCTGCCTCTCGTCTCCGGTCTGGAGAACAACCAGACCGGCGAGGGCAAGACGATGGACAAGCTCCGGGACAAGCTGGGCGACCTGGCCGAGCAGGTGCGCAAGCTGCACAGTTCCTACGACCAGGCGGCCGGCGCCCTGGATACGTATGTGCACTCGCTGCGGGATCAGCAGCGCAACGCCGACAACGCCCTGGAGAAGGGGCGCGAGGCCAAGGCGCGGCTCGATTCGGCCACCGATGTGGTGAGTGCGCTCACCGCCGACATCAGCCACCTCGACGGGGTCAAGCACCCGCCGGACGACAAGGAAGCACGGGCCAGCACCCGCCGCGCCCTCGACGAAGCGCACAGCAAGCAGTCCTCCGCGCAGGCGCAGGCCGACGACGCGCAGGCCGATCTCGACGCCGCCCGCATGCTCGCCGAGGACGCGCGGCAGGTGCGTGAGGAGGATGCCTCCGTAGCGGCGCAGAAGCTGGACGACGCCCGGGACGAGTCCGTCGAGGGGTACAGCCTCTGGGACAAGATCAAGAAGGCGTTCAGCAAGGCGCTCGCCATCATCAGCGCGGTGTTGGGTGTGCTGGCGATGCTCGTGCCCGGGCTTCAGGGGCTTGGGATCGCGCTCACGATCGGTGCCGTCGTCGCCGGGGCGGCGTCGCTAGGTATCAATATCTCGATCATGGCCGAGACCGGCGACTGGGACATCGACGAGATCATCCTCGGCGTCGTGGGCATCGTCGCGGGCGGCGGCGCGCTGCTCAAGGGAATCAAGGGGATCGGTTCGGCCCTCAAGGGCGTCAAGCCCGCCTCGGCCAAGGCGGGCGACGCTCGCAGCGTGGTCCGGGGCCTGGGCACTCGCAAGTGCGCGGGCGACCCCGTCGACGTGGCCAGCGGTGAGATGGTCCTGCCCCAGACCGATCTGACGCTGCCCGGCGTGCTGCCGCTGACGGTCACCCGTACGTATCTCTCGACCTACCGCTGCGGCCAGTTCTTCGGCCCCTCCTGGGCCTCCACCCTCGACGAACGCCTGGAGATCGACGACCAGGGGCGCGTGTGGTGGACCCGCGAGGACGGGTCGATCCTGACCTACCCGAGCCTCCCGAACACCGGGGCCGATGACCCGGTCTGGCCCGAGGAAGGCGAGCGCCTGCCGCTGACCTGCGCGGGAACGGACGACGCCACGGGCCGGCCCACCTACCGCGTCACCGACCCGCACACCGGTCTCGTCCAGACCTTCACGGACCACCCCGATGACGAGAACGGCCTGTACTGGCTGACCCGTTGGCACGACCGCAACGACAACGAGATCGTCATCAAGCGTCTGGAAGACGGCACCCCCACCGAACTCCTCCACTCCGGCGGCTACCGCGTTCAGGTCCGCTGCATCGCGGGCCTGATCACCGGCCTCTCGGTCGCCACGCCGGACGGTCCCGTCGAGGTCATGTCCTACGAGCACGACGCGGACGGAAACCTCACGCACGTCGTCAACTCGTCGCGCAAGGCGCTGGTGTTCGGCTACGACGACCAGCACCGCATCACGTCCTGGACCGACCGCAACAACTCCGTTTATCGCTACGTCTACGACGACGCCCACCGCATCACCGAGACCATCGGCCCCGACGGGTATCTGTCGTCACGCTGGTCCTATGACCCCACCGAGCTTCGCACCCACTACACGGACGCGTGCGGCGCCACGACGGTCTACCAGCTCAACGACCACCACCAAGTCGTCGGCGAGACCGACCCCCTGGGCAACACCACCACCTCCGAGTGGGACCGCTACGACAACCTCCTGGCCCGCACCGACGCCCTCGGCAACACCACCCGCTACGAGTACGACACGGCCGGCGACCTCACCGTCGTCGAGCGTGCGGACGGCAGCCGGTCCACGGCGGCGTACAACGAGTTGCACCTTCCCGTCTCGTCGACCGGTCACGACGGGGTGACCTGGCACCAGGAGTTCGACGAGCGTGGCAACCTGACCGCCGTCATCGGCCCTGAAGGCGTCACGAACCGCTTCACCCACCATCCCACCGGCGCGGTCGCCACCAGCGCGGACCTGGCGGGGGCAACGGTGTCCTACGAGGTCGACGGCGCGGGCCTGCCGAATTCCGTCACGGACGCGTCCGGTCGGACCGCCTCGGTGGTGCGGGACGCGTTCGGCCGGCCCACCACCGTCACCGACGCGCTGGGCGCGATCAGCAGCTCGACGTGGACCGTCGAGGGCCTGATCGCGCAGCGCACCGACACCGACGGCCGCACCGAGCGCCTCACCTGGGACGGCGAGGGCAACTGCCTCACGCACACCGACGCCGCGGGCGGCACCAGCCGTTTCGAGTACACCCACTTCGACAAGCTGGCCGCCCGGACCACGCCGGACGGCGTCCGCCACACCTTCGCCTACGACCGCGAACTCCGCCTCACCCAGGTCACCAACCCGCAGGGGCTGACCTGGGACTACACCTACGACCACGCAGGCAACCTGATAGCGGAGTCCGACTTCGACGACCGCGAAATCCGTTACGCCCACGACGCGTTGGGCCGCATCACCTGCCGGACGACACCGCTCGGCCAGGAGATCGGCTACACGTACGACATCCTCGGCCGGCTGACGTCCAAGGACGCGGCCGGAGTGCGGACCGACTACACCTACGACGCCGCGGGCGACCTGATCCGCGCCGCCTCCCCCACCTCCGCGCTCGCTTTCGAGCGGGACCTGATGGGTCGCCTCCTGTCGGAGACGGTCGACGGCCGCACCACCCGTTTCGCCTACGACCTCCTGGGACGACGCGTCTCCCGTACGACTCCGACGGGCGCGTTCACCGAGCTCACGTACGACGAGGCCGGCCGTCGCAGCGCGCTGACGACGGACGGCCGTCGTATGGAGTTCACCCACGACGTGGCGGGTCGTGAGCTGACCCGCGTCCTGTGTTCGCACGCCGCGCCGGTGACCATGTCCACCTCGTGGGACCAGGCGGGCCGCCCGGTGACCCACGACCTCGTGGGGCGGGGCGGGACGCTGCGTGCCCGCAGGTACGGCTACCGGGCCGACGACCACCTGACCTCCGTCACCGATGAGGCGACCGGCACCGGCAGGCGGATCGAACTGGACCCGGTCGGCCGCCCGCTGGCGGTCACCGCCGACGGCTGGACCGAGTCCTACGCCTACGACCAGGCCGGCAACCAGACCGAGGCCGACTGGCCGGAGAAGGCAGGCCGCGCCGAGGCCCGCGGCGAGCGCACCTACACCGGCACCCGCATCCAGGCGGCGGGAGGCGTGCGCTACGAGTACGACGCCGCCGGCCGCATGGTCTTGCGCCAGAAGCAGCGGCTGTCCAAGAAGCCAGACACCTGGCGCTACGAATGGGACGCCGAGGACCACCTCACCGCCTGCACCACCCCCGACGGCACCCGCTGGCAGTACACGTACGACCCGACGGGGCGGCGCACCGCCAAGTACCGCATGGCGCAGGACGGTTCGGTGGCCGAGGCCGTCCACTTCACCTGGGACGGCACCGGGCTCGCCGAGCAGACCGACAGCACCACCGGCGTCACGCTCACCTGGGACCTCGACGACCACCGGCCCCTGACGCAGCTGGAGCGCAGGCCGAGGGCGCAGACGCCGGCACAGACGCAGGACGAGGCGCGGAAGCAGGAGGAATACGACTCCCGCTTCTTCGCCATCGTCACCGACCTGGTCGGCACCCCCACCGAACTCGTCGACGAGCAGGGCGACATCGCCTGGCGCTCCCGCACCACCCTGTGGGGCACCACCGCCCGCAACCGGGACGCCACGGCCGTCACCCCGCTCCGCTTCCCCGGCCAGTACGAGGACCCCGAAACCGGCCTCTACTACAACTACTTCCGCCACTACGACCCCGAGACAGGGCGCTACACCTCACCGGACCCACTCGGGCTGGAACCCGCACCGAACCCGGTCACCTACGTCAACAACCCCCATACGGTGACCGACGTCCTGGGCCTGGCGCCCTCCTGTCACGTGGATCTGTTCCACGGGACCCATAAGAATGCCGCCGCGAGTATCCGAAAGAACGGCGTCGACACCAAGTTCAGCACCCGCCCCATGGACTTCGGGAACGGCTTCTACACCACGCGGAACGCCAAGCAGGCAACGGATTGGGCGGCCAAGCACGGAAACAACGCCGAGGTCCTCCACTTCCGCGTCCCCCGGGCGGACTTCGACGCCCTTAAGTCGAAGACATTCAGGGGCGAGAGTGAAGAGCTCGACATGTTCGTCTACAACTACCGAAAGGGCAGTAAGGATCTGCCCTACGAAATGGTGGAGGGGCCCATGCTCGGAAACCCCAAGGACTTCATGAAGTGGGAAAAGGGCAATTGGTGGGGAAACCAGGTGGTGTTCTTCGGAGACAAGGCAGGGAAGCTCCTCACCGATAGCCTCCAGTAAGGAAAGGTGCCGTCATGAGCAAATTCCTGGCGAACGCGTCCGCGGAAGTGCTGGAACTACTGGACGAAGTGGCCGACACGATGGTCTCCCTGTTCTCCATCCCGAAGGCGGAGGCCGTGGCGCGGATCAACGCCCAGTGGCCGGAGCAGAAGTTCCTGGAAAACAGCGACATCATCCTGCACGAGGACGACTACTACTGGGCTCTCTTCGTCTACTACGACGGAGACGTACCCGACTGGGACCCCAACGCGGACCGCTCTTCATGGGTGCCTGCCCCCAAGCCCCCAGCGGGGACCGACTTCTGGACTCTCGGTTAATTCCACGACCGGCACGGGGGACGGCCGGAAAACTCCGACGAAATTGAGGTTACGGCCATGACTAGGCCCGCGGTGTCCGACTGGGAAGACGTCTTCGGGTTCTCGGACGACCCGACCCCCGGCGATGCGGACATGCTCGGAGACCTGGCCCGCCAGTACCGCTCCGTCGCCGACAACGCGGGCGATGCCCTGCCCCTCGTCTCCGGTCTGGAGAACAACCAGACCGGCGAGGGCAAGACGATGGACAAGCTTCGGGACAAGCTGGGCGATCTGGCCGAGCAGGTGCGCAAGTTGCACAGTTCGTATGACCAGGCCGCGAGCGCGCTGGATACGTACGTGCATTCGCTGCGTGATCAGCAGCGCAACGCCGACAACGCGCTGGAGAAGGGCCGGGAGGCCAAGGCGCGGCTCGATTCGGCCACCGACGTGGTGAGTGCGCTCACCGCCGACATCAGCCACCTCGACGGGGTCAAGCATCCGCCGGACGACAAGGAAGCACGGGCCAGCACCCGGCGCGCCCTCGACGAAGCGCACAGCAAGCAGTCCTCCGCGCAGGCGCAGGCCGACGACGCGCAGGCCGACCTCGACGCCGCCCGCATGCTCGCCGAAGACGCGCGGCAGGTGCGTGAGGAGGACGCCGCCGTCGCCGCGCAGAAGCTGGACGACGCCCGGGACGAGTCCGTCGAGGGCTACAGCCTCTGGGACAAGATCAAGAAGGCGTTCAGCAAGGCCCTCGCCATCATCAGCGCGGTGTTGGGTGTGCTGGCGATGCTCGTGCCCGGGCTTCAGGGGCTGGGGATCGCGCTCACGATCGGTGCCGTCGTCGCCGGTGCCGCGTCACTCGCCATCAACATATCGATCATGGCCGAGACCGGCGACTGGGACATCGGCGAGATCATCCTCGGGGTCGTGGGCCTGGTCGCGGGCGGCGGTGCGCTGCTCAAGGGGATCAAGGGGATCGGTTCGGCCCTCAAGGGCGTCAAGCCCGCCTCGGCCAAGGCGGGCGACGCTCGCAGCGTGGTCCGGGGCCTGGGCACTCGCAAGTGCGCGGGCGACCCCGTCGACGTGGCCAGCGGTGAGATGGTGCTGCCCCAGACCGATCTGACGCTGCCCGGCGTGCTGCCGCTGACGGTCACCCGTACGTATCTGTCGACCTACCGCTGCGGCCAGTTCTTCGGCCCCTCCTGGGCCTCCACCCTCGACGAGCGTCTGGAGATCGACGACCAGGGGCGCGTGTGGTGGACCCGCGAGGACGGGTCGATCCTGACCTACCCGAGCCTTCCCGCCTCCGAGTCCGATGACCCGGTGTGGCCCGAGGAAGGCGAGCGCCTGCCGCTGACCTGCGCGGGAACGGACGACACCACGGGCCGGGTCACCTACCGCGTCACCGACCCCCACTCGGGCCTCGTCCAGACCTTCGCCGACCACCCCGACGACGCCAACGGTCTTTACTGGCTGACGCATTGGCACGACCGCAATGGGAACACCGTCACGGTCTCCCGCCTCGAGGACGGCACCCCCACCGAGCTCCTCCACTCCGGCGGCTACCGCGTCGAGGTCCACTGCATCGCCGGCCTGATCACCGGTCTCTCGGTCGCCACGCCGGACGGCCCCGTCGAGGTCATGTCCTACGAGCACGACGCGGACGGAAACCTCACCCACATCATCAACTCGTCGCGAAAGGCCCTGGTGTTCGGCTACGACGACCAACACCGCATCACGTCCTGGACCGACCGCAACAACTCCGTCTACCGCTACGCCTACGACGACGCCCACCGCATCACCGAGACCATCGGCCCCGACGGGTATCTGTCGTCACGCTGGTCCTATGACCCCACCGAGCTCCGCACCCACTACACCGACGCGTGCGGTGCCACGACGGTCTACCAGCTCAACGACCACCACCAAGTCGTCGGCGAGACCGACCCCCTGGGCAACACCACCACCTCCGAGTGGGACCGCTACGACAACCTCCTCGCCCGCACCGACGCCCTCGGCAACACCACCCGCTACGAGTACGACACGGCCCACAACCCCACGGTCGTCGAACTCCCGGGCGGCAGCCGGTCCACGGCGGCGTACAACGAACTGAATCTCCCCGTCTCCTCGACCGGTCACGACGGGACGACGTGGCACTGCGCATACGACGAGCAGGGCAATCCCACCGTCATGACCGCCCCGGACGGGGTCACCATTCGCTACACCCACGACCGCGCGGGTGCCATCGCGACGGCGACCGATGCGGTGGGCGCTGCGGCCACTTACGAGAACGACGGCGCAGGACTGCCGCTCTCCGTCACCGATGCCTCCGGCGGGACCGCCCTGATCGAACGCGACGCGTTCGGCCGTCCCACCACTCTCACCGACCCGCTGGGAGCGATCACCCGCACGGCGTGGACGGTCGAAGGTCACGTGGCGGAGCGCACGGGCCCCGACGGCCGCACCGAACGCCTCACCTGGGACGGCGAGGGCAACTGCCTCACGCACACCGACGCAGCGGGCAGCACCAGCCGTTTCGAGTACACCCACTTCGACATGCTCGCGGCGCGCACCGAGCCCGACGGTGCCCGGTGCACCTTCGCCTACGACGGCGAGCTCCGCCTCACCCGGGTCACCAACCCGCAGGGTCTCGAGTGGGACTACAGCTATGACGCCGCCGGCAATCTCGTCGCGGAAGCCGACTTCGACCAGCGCGAAATCCGTTACTCCCACGACGCGTTGGGCCGGGTGATCTCCCGGACGACGCCGCTCGGCGAAGAGATCGGCTACACGTACAACGAGCTCAGCCAGCTGACGTCCAAGGACGCGGCCGGGGTGCGGACCGATTACACCTATGACGCCGCGGGCGCCCTGGTCCGCGCGGTGTCCCCCACTTCGACGCTCACCCTCGAGCGGGACCTCACGGGGAACCTGCTGGCGGAAACCGTCGACGGACGCACCACCCGTTACACGTACGACCTCATGGGCCGCCGCACCTCCCGCACCACGCCAACCGGCGCGTACACCGAACTCACCTACGACGAGGCAGGCAACCGCGACTCCCTGACCTCCGACGGTCACCGGATGGAGTTCGGCCACGACCTCCTCGGCCACGAACTCGTCCGCGCTCTGGGCACGGCCGCCTCCCCGGTCGCCATGACCACGAGCTGGGACATGGCCGGCCGCCCCGTCGCGCAGGGGCTGACCGCCCGGAGCGGGGACGCACGGGCCCGCAGCTACGCGTACCGGGCGGACGATTACGTCACCTCCATCACCGACGGGGTGACGGGGGCGAGCCGGCGGATGGAACTGGACCGGGCAGGGCGCCCGTTGTCGGTCACCGCCGAAGGCTGGACCGAGTCCTATGCCTACGACCGGGCGGGCAACCAGACCGAGGCCGCCTGGCCCGACGAGGCGCCCCGCACCGAGGCCCGGGGCTCCCGGGCCTACGCCGACACACGCCTGCTCTCCGCCGGTGGTGTCCGGTACGAGTACGACGACGCGGGCCGCATGGTGCTGCGCCAGAAGCGCCGCCTGTCGAAGAAGCCCGGCACTTGGCGCTACGAGTGGGACGCCGAGGACCACCTCGTCTCCTGTGTCACACCCGACGGCACCGTGTGGCAGTACACGTACGACCCGATGGGCCGCCGCACCGCCAAGTACCGCATGGCGAAGGACGGTTCGGTGGCCGAGGCGGTGTACTTCACCTGGGACGGCACCAGCCTCGCCGAGCAGACGGACACCGCCACCGGCGTCATCCTCACGTGGGACCACGACGGCCACCGGCCGCTCACGCAGTTGGAACGCAAGCCGCGGAGCCAGGACGAGTTCGACTCCCGGTTCTTCGCCATCGTCACCGACCTCGTCGGCACCCCCACCGAACTCGTCGACGAGCAGGGCGACATCGCCTGGCACTCCCGGGCCACCCTGTGGGGCGTCACCACCCGCAACCGGGACGCGATCGCCCACACACCGCTGCGTTTCCCGGGGCAGTACGAGGATCCCGAGACCGGCCTGCACTACAACTTCTACCGGCACTACGACCCCGAGACCGCCCGGTACACGACTCCGGACCCCCTCGGGCTCGAACCGGCCCCCAATCCCCGCACCTACCCGCACAACCCCCATACGTGGTTCGACGCCCTCGGGCTCGCACCGTGCAATGACCTGGAGAGGCTTGCGCGAGAAGTGAACAGGGTGCTGGGCAGGCGAGGCCGGGCAGGCCAGACGGTCGCCGCGGTCCGTGACCGGACCGGTGATGTCTGGGTGAGCGGCACGAGCAAGGCGAAACTGACCCCCGCACAGCGCCGCCTCGTCACCGCCCGAGGGGCCAAGTTCCTGCCCAACGACCAGTACATGCCTCCGAGACTGCTGGCCGCCCATGCGGAGGAGAACCTTCTGGCATTCCTCGACAGGGTGGGGCGGGTGCCCACGCACGGTGCGGCGAGCCGCAGCGTGTGCGCGGACATCTGCGAACCTCTCATCAGGTCCTTCGGGGGCAGAGTGTCGGGGCCCATACACTCCCGGGACGCCGGAACCAAGATCCGGCATTTCCAATTTCCAGGTTGACCGAGGAACGGGAAGCACCCATGCCCGAAGACATCACCCCTCAACTCGTCGGCGAGGAGACCGTCGAAGGAATCGCGGAAGCCTGGGCGGAACTCGACGGACGTCAGTTCCGGGACGGCACGTTGCGGCTGGTGACACGTTCCGAGGAGCTGGTGAGCATCAGGTCGGTACGTTCATCCGCCCAGCCACCGCTCTTCTCCGACGACGCCTTCTCCGTACCCCTGGACGAGCTCGACGAGTGCCACTACGTGACACCGACCAGGAGTGGCGTCGCGGCGTCCCGGCAGGACTCGGTGTCGTACCACTCCCTTAGTGGAGCGGTGGAATGGGCGTTCAGGCACTTCTCCTGGGGGGACGACGCCATCGGGAGCGGGGCCTGTGCGGAGACCCCCGACGGGCTCCACGTGCTCGCCGCCGTCCCCGGAACTCCCGACAGCACGGGGGAGTACCCGGGCGACCGCTTCGTTCTCCTCGCATCGGAGAACGGGGACGTGCTCGACGAGGCGCCACTCCCCTCGTTCTCCGGCGCCTACACGCTGGACGCCCTCTTTGGTCGGTCGCCGGCTTTCCTCCTGTCCGCGGCTCAGGGTCAGGACGGCGCGTTTTCCTGGCAGGTGGACATCGTCGACGGCCGCCTGCGTCTCACGGAGCTGGCGGCGGGCGAGGACCGGGTGACGGCGGTGCAGAACGGCCGGGTTCTGGTGCAGGACGTCGGTGGCGCTCGGCTGCGGGTGCACAGCGCCGCCCCCGCCAGTGCTTCGGCGGTCGCATCCGAGGTGTCACCGGAGGATCTGCGGACCACACAGGAGTCCTTCATCACGGGTGACTCCGGCTTTGTCGACGCCTCCCACGTCATCGTCGCCGTCGGCGAGGAATGGTGGTCCGAGGAAACCGAGCATTTCCTGCTCGACACGGAGGACCTCACCGCTCGCCATCGGGTTCGCTACCCGTTCCCGGACGGCCCGGATCCGAAGGCGCTCGGGGACGGTACGTGGCTCACCGTGAACGGGGACGAGGTGCAACGCTGGCGCGTCGCGCGGTAGCGAACGCGGTCCGCACAGCACAGAGGGCTCCCACCGATCCGCTCGGTGGGAGCCCTCACATCGTGCGCGGAGCCGGTCAGTTCACCGCCGCCGGCAACACCGTCTCCGGCACCTGCACCGTCCGCAGCACCCCGTCCCCCAGATGCAGGATCGCCCGCCCCGCGGTGGGGGCGTTGAGGCGGCTGCGGGGGATCTTGACGCCGATCAGGTCGCCGTCGCTCATGTTCTGCGGCTTCAGGAGCAGACCGCAGCGGTTGCGGCGGGCCTCCGTGTGCCAGCCGGAGAAGCCGGAGGAGAGGCGGTCGGTCTGGCCCGCGATCACCAGGCCGCGGCCGTTCTCCGCACCGGACTTGGCGATCTGGGTGAGGACGGGCTCGGCCTTCGTCTTCAGCAGCAGGTCGGCGTCGTCCAGGATCACCACGGCACCCTGCGGCGCCGACCCCAGTACCTGTTCGAGCGCCGTCGGGTCGATGTCGGACTCCTCGTAGACCGCGAGGACACCGGGCCGCCCGGCGAGCCGGCGCAGCGGTGACCTCGCGGGCGCGCCGATGACGATGGGCGTCTTCGTCGACAGCAGCGACATCGCCAGTGTCGACAGGACCGTGCTGCGACCCGAGCGGGCGGGACCGGAGACCATGAACGTCGGCGTGACGGAGAAGTCGGGGCCGACCGCCGCGAGTTCGTCGCCGCCGACTCCGGACAGGGCCCACCGCGCGGACGGCAGCCTGCGCGGCACGTACTGGATCGCCTGTTCCCAGGTGAGCCGGTCGGGGAGGGTGTCGACGCGGAACGGGCGTGTCGTAGCAGGGAGTTGAGACGACTGCGTGCGGCAGTGTTCGGCGATCTGGTGGAGCGCCCCCGCCTGCGCCTGGCCCTCCGGGTTGTCCGTGAGGAGCGCGATCTGCACCTCCGCCTTGTCGGCGGCGCGGAAGGCGCGGCCCGGCGGGATCTCGTCCGGCACGTTGCGCTGGGTGATGCCGATCTGGCCGTACTCGGACTTCTCGTTCAGCTTGAGGACGAGCTTGTCCTCGGTGGAGCCGTTGACCCGGCTGGAGAACAGCGCACGGTCACCCGTCATCAGCAGGTGGATGCCGACGCTCGCGCCGTCCCTGAGCAGGGTCATCACCGAGTTGAGGAGGTTGCCCGAGTCGTACTCGCCGAGCTGCTTGTCGAAGACCTCCCAGCGATCGATGAACAGCACGATGTGCGGCGGGCGTTCGGCCTCCGGCAGGGCGCGGCGGAGCTCCGGGAGGTCGGCGCTGCCGCGGGCCGCGAGCATCTCCTGGCGGCGGGTCAGCTCGCGAGTGAGGCGCGCGAGGAGGCGGGCCACCCGGTCGGGCTGGGTGCGCTGGGTGATGGCACCGCAGTGCGGCAGGCCCTCGATGGGCAGCAGCGCGCCGTTGCCGCAGTCGATGCCGTACATGTGGAGTTTGTCCGCGCGGTTGGCGAGGGCCAGGGCGCCGGCGATGGTGCGCAGCGTCTGGGACCTGCCCTGGCGGGGCGAGCCGACGATGTGCAGGTGGCCGAGGGTCGCCGGGTCGATCACCAGGGGCTGCCGGGCCTGTTGCGCGGGCAGGTCCACGACTCCGTACGGGACGGGCTGGAGGTCGTACTGAGAGGGGGCGGGGGCCGGGAGGTCGCGGGTGACTAGGGCCTCGGGCAGCGGCGGGAGCCAGGGGCTGTGCTGCCGGGGGATGCCCATCTCCCGGTCGGCCTCGCGGATCGCCGTGACGAGCCCGGTGAGGTCGGTCTCGACCTCGGCGGGCGCGGCGGCGGCGCGGGGGCGTGCCGGGAGCGGCTCGCCGAGGTGTTCCCAGCCGACCGCCACCGCCCAGGGCGCCGGCAGCGAGACCGTCGAGGCGCCGGGGCGACGGCCGCCGACGCGTCCGGACTGGAACGGGACGAGGGAGTTCTGGCCGAGGCGGACGTACGCGCGACCCGGGTTGCTCTGCGAGATCCCGGCGGCCTCACCGGAGTTGATGACGTCCTGGCTCTCGCCGGAGTCCGTCACGCGCAGGGCGATACGCAGGTTGGTGTTGGCGCGGATCTCGGAGGAGACGACGCCGCTGGGGCGCTGTGTCGCGAGGATCAGGTGGATGCCCAGCGAGCGGCCCCGCTGGGCGATGTTGACCAGGCCCTTCACGAAGTCGGGCAGATCGCGGACCATCGAGGCGAACTCGTCGATGACGATGAGGAGTCGGGGCATCGGATCGCGGCCCGAGCCCGGCTCGCGCTCCAGGAGGTCGACGTAGTCCTCGATGTCCTTGGCCCCCGCCGCGGCGAGGATGTGCTCGCGCCGGGTGAGTTCGGCCGTCAGCGACACCAGGGCCCGCTCGACGAGGTGGGCGTCGAGGTCGGTGACCATGCCGACGGTGTGCGGCAGGTCGACGCAGTCCTTGAACGCGGAGCCGCCCTTGTAGTCGACCAGTACGAAGGTCATCGCGTCGGGACGGTTCGCCACGGCGAGGGAGGCGACGATGGTCTGGAGGAGTTCGGACTTGCCGGAACCCGTGGTGCCCGCGACGAGGCCGTGCGGGCCGTCGCGCTTGAGGTCCAGGTGGAACGGGCCGTCGAGGGAGACGCCGACCGCCGCGCGGGTCGAGCGGCCGCCGGCCAGCCAGCGGGCCCGGATACCGGAGGCCTGCGGCGGGTCGAGGGCGAGGACGTCGAGCAGCCGCGCGGAGGCGGGCAGCACGGCGGCCTCCTCGTCGCCGCCGCCCGGGTCGCGCAGCGGGCCCATCGCGCGGGCCAGCGAACGGCAGTAGTCGGCGGAGACCAGGTCGGGCCGGACGCCGGTGACGGTGCCGCGGCCGGAGCGGCCAACCCGGATGGTGCCGCCGGGCTCCTCGGCGACGACGGCGAGGCACTCCTCGGGCAGCAGCCGCTCCTCGGCGTCGAGGCATACGGCGCGGACGCCGACGGCCGGGCCCTCGCGCAGGATCTGCGTCACGCCGGGCAGCGAGCGGAGCCTGCGGGCGCCGTCGAGGACGACGAGCACGTCGGGCCCCGCGGGCTTGCCGCGCCGTTCGGCCGCAGTCGCCGTGGCGCGCTCGGCGATCAGCGCGGTGAGCTCGGCGACGCGGAGGGCGCAGCTCTCGGTGCCGTAGCCGATGGAGGCAGGGGTGTCGCCCGACTTCTTGCGGACGTGCGGCAGCCAGCGCAGCCAGGACCAGCCGTCGCGGCCCTGTTCGCCGGTGGTCAGCAGGTGGATCTGGAGATCGCGCGGGCTGTGCAGGACGGCGGCCTGGGCGATGGCCCAGCGGGCCACGGAGCGCGCGCCGGGACCCTGGCCCGCGATGCCGAGGACGTGGTGCTCACGCAGCGGCACCGTGACGGGGACGTCGTAGGCGGTCCACGGGTCCTGGCGGCGGTGCTCGTCCTTCGTCGGGTCGTGGAGGACGACGTCGGAGTCCATGTCGGCGGTGCCGACGCGCAGTTCGAGGAAGTCGGCGTCGGTGGCGCGGCGCTCCCAGAGGCGGCGGCGGGGGCCCACGGCGGTGAGGACGACCTCGGCCGGGTCCGGGAAGCCGCGGCGCCGGGCGGTGCGCTCGGCCGTCAGGGCCTCGTTCGCGTCGCCCTCGATGCGCGCCTTCTTCTCCTCGAACTCGGCGACGCTGTCGGAGTGCGACTGCTTGCCGGTGCGGCGGCTCATCACGTAGTTGCCGACGATCACGACCGGGGACAGCAGCCCGAACAGCAGCATCGACATGCGGCCGAAGGCCAGCGCGCCCACGACGGCCATCACGATGGGGGCCGCGGCGGTGATCCACGGGAGCGGCCGGGCGGCGAGCGGGGCGGGCGGCGACGGCAGGGTGAAGCGGGTGGCGCGCTCGGCGGGGTGCAGCCGCGGCGGCCGGTTGTAGTCCCAGCCGGTGCCGTCCTCGGAGGGCTGCACGGCGGCGTCCGGCTTCTGCGGCAGCGCGAGCTCCAACAGGGAACCGCCGACGAGGAGTTGGGCTCCGACCGGCCAGGCCACCGCCTCGGTGACCGCCACGCGGTCCAGTTGCAGCGAGCCGTCGCCCGGCACGGAGGCGTCGGGCGCGATCCGGCAGCGTCCGCCGGGGCCGACCGTGAGGACGGCGGACGGGCGGTCGGGGACGGCGCGCAGCACCTGGGCGGAGCCGTCGTGGCCGAGGCCGATCCGGTACTCCCCCATGTCGATCCGGTGCACGGCGCCCGCTCCGGGACCGCCGACCGCACGGACCTCCACCAGGCCGTCCGGTTCGGTGGCCGCGGTGCCGGCCGGGCGGCCGAGGCCCACGATGGAGGCGTGCTGCAAGGGCGCGTCCCGCAGCCGCAGGTCCCCGGGCAGCAGCCGGTCGTCGGCGTACAGGCCGAGGCCCTCCGGGGGCCGGTGGACGCCTCCCGCCCCGGCCAGCGCCTCCGCGACAGCGCTCATGGGCGTGTCGGGGTCGGCGTCGAGATGGACGTCGAACGCGTCACCACCCGCCTCGACCACGGTCAACATCAACGACACGAAAACGTCCTCCAGCCAGGGTGAATGAGGGCCTGGGCAGCCGCGGTCGACGGCTCCCGTACCACTGACGTGACTACGGGGCAGGTCGGCGGACGGTTCACGGAACTTTCCTGTGAACCATCCGCCGACCGGCGCCGTAGTGGCCATCGGGTGCACGGCGCAGCGACCGTGCCGCTCCCGTTTTGTGACAAGGAGTCAGTGGATGATCTGGTACGTCCTGGCCGCGGTGCTGGGTCTTGCGCTGATCGCGGCGGTGACGGCGCTGATCGTCACGGAGCTGCGGGCCCGACCGCCCAAGCCGGTCAAGGCCTCGGCCGCCGTCACGAGCCGCGCCGCCCTCGACGTGGTCGACGCGGGCCTGCGCCGGCTGACGGGCGAATGCCTGCGCTCCGGCCGCTCGTTGCCCGATCTGTACGCCGTCGTCTACTCGGAGCGGCGGCTCGGGCTGCTGCTCGCCGGCGCCCAGCAGGACGCGCCCACGCCCTGGACGGCCGAGGAGGACGGCGAGCGCTGGTCGATCTCGCCCGACGATCTGCACCGCCCTGGCCCCGACGGCGAACCGGCCCTGCCGTACGCACTGACGGTGACGGTGGGCCTCGACGGCCCCGACCGGGTGCTCGTCGACCTCTCCCGCGCGGCGGGCCCCATCTCGGTGACGGGCCCGGACGACGAGGTGCACCGCATGGTGCGGGCCCTCGTCCTGGAGGCGCTCGCCGGCCCCGTGGGGGCGCTCGCCCAGGTCACGCTGGTGGGCTCGCTGGCCGACGGCCGGCTCCTCAGCGGCGACGAGACGCGCAGCTCGCGGCTGCACAGCGCGGCCAGCCTGGAGGAGGCCTTCGCCAGCGCGGCGTCGGCGAACGCGGGGGTGCCGGCGGCCGGTTCGGCCGACGTCACGCAGGTGTTCCGGCTGATCGAGGGCAGCAGCCGGATGGCCGTGCAGGGCGAGGTGCCCCACCTGTTCGTCGTGGACGCCACTCAACTCCCGCGCCGGGAGGAGGTGTTCTCCGGCCTGCGCCGCGAGGACGCCCTCCTCGTGCTCGGCGAGGCGCCCACGGGGTGGCGCTGGCGCATCGGCGCGGACGGTTCGCTCGACACCGGTCCGCTCGGCCTGAAGATCACCGGCCATGCGGGACGGCTGGCCGTCTGAGTGTCACGCCGCCTCGCTGTCCACCACGCCGTGCGCGTACAGACCGCGCCTGTTCAGCGCCTCGCGCATGGCGCGCGCGGCGTAGTACGTGCGGGACTTGACGGTGCCGGGTGGCACACCGAGCACCTGGGCCGTCTGGTTGACGGTGCGTCCGAGGTAGTGGACGTGCAGCAGGACCTCGCGCTGGGACGGCCGCAGGTCGCCCAGCGCCTCGACGAGGACCTGGGTGGTGAGGATGTGGTCCACGTTGTCGGACACCGGCAGGTGGGCGAGTTCCGGGTCGCCGGTCTCCGGCGGTCTCGCCTGGCGGGCCCGGTGGCCGTCGATGACGAGGTTGCGCAGCGCGGTGAACAGCCAGGGCCGCGCCGAGTCCGCGGTCGGGTCGAGTTCCGCGGCATGCCGCCAGGCGCGTATGGCGACTTCTTGAAGGATGTCCTCGGCGCGGTGCCAGTCGCCCTCCAGTCGCCGCGCGGCGAACTGCAGGAGCGCGGTTCCGTGGAATTCGTAGAGCGCTCTGAGGAATTCGTCGGGCTGGAGGTCAGCGGCGCGGGGGCCGGGTATCCGGTCTTCGGGCGAAGCACTGGCCGACAAGGGCCTTTCCTCTCCGGATCGTCTGTGGGGGAAGACGGGTTCCGCCGGGTGCGGGAAAAACCGGCAGGCACCGCCGAAGGCAGCCGTACGCGCGTGTGGCGCACGGCGGCCCGCGGCGGCGGCGGTGACGTTCGGCGCGAGGGCGCCGGTCAGCCCGGTTCGTGGGAGGAGAGCGTGCTCACCTCACGGGACGTCAACTCGCGGTCGTAGACATGCACGTCGGCGATGTCACCGCTCCAGTAGTCGGTGGCCTTTCCGCCGAACTTGCCGCGGCCGATCAGCACGCTGCCCGTGGGCTTGACGCCGCTGGAAGCAACCCTGGTTCCAGCGAGCTTGCCGTCCACATAGATCCGCATCCGGTGGTCCTTCTGACTGTACGTGCCGGTCAGGTGGTACCAGCGGTCGGGCTTGGGCCCCTCCGACGACTCCGCGACGGTACGGGCGCCGGGGAAACTGAAGGCGAAGTTCTGGTCCTGGCCGGAGTACTGGAGGAAGAACGCGCTGTTCTTGTCGCCGTCCAGGGACAGCGCCGTGTGCATGCCCTTCAGGTCCTGGTCGGTGAGGCGCACGCGCGCGGCGACGGAGTAGTCCTCGCCCGCGGTGTCGAGGCGGGTGTTGGTGTCGGCGTATCCGCTGGTGCCGTTCAGTCGCAGGGCGCCGCCCTCGGGGCCTTCGGTCCACGCCACACCGTCGCCGAACACGGCGTCGTGCTCACCGACCTTCGCGGTGCCGGACCGGTGCAGCGGCCACCATCCGAGGCCGTCCAGCGATTCGGCGTCGCCGCTCGGGCTGGACGACGCGGCCGGTTTCGCCTCGGCCTGCTCGCTTCCGGAGTCCTGGCCACGCACCAGTTGGACGCCGACGAAGACCAGCGCGGCGGTCAATACGGCGATCGTGCTGATAAGCGCCCATCTGCGCGTCATGAATTTCCTCAGAGGTGCGGCATAAACGTGTCACTGGTTGGCTACGCACCCCAGCCGAAAACGGTTCAGTGTGCACGTAGTTCACACCCGGCAGTCACTTGATCCACACGCACCTCACATGCAACCCGCGCACGGTCCGCACGCCGGCACCGCATGGCACACCGTGGCGCCACGTGATGCCACATGGTGCCACCCTGAGCCAAAGTGCTTGCACATGACGCCATAGTGGTGCCACTATGGCGTCATGGACCTCACGCCCTACGTCGACACCCTGCACCGCGAGCTCGCGGTGGCCGCCGAAGCCGGCGGGGACGAAGCACGCGAGCTGGCCGAGCGGCTCACCGCTCCACTGGAGTCGGCGACCCGGCTCACGATGCTCAACGTGCTCTCCGCCGCCATGGACGAGATCACCCGCGACCTGGCGCCCGGTTCGGTCGACGTACGGCTGCGGGGGCTCGACCCCGAGTTCGTGGTGACACCGCAGCCGCGCGACACCCCGGCAGGACCCGCCGAGCCCGTTCAGGCCCCCGCCGCGCCGCCCGCGCCCGAGACCGACGAAGGCGGCACCGCCCGCGTCAATCTGCGCCTGCCGGCCCACCTCAAGGCCCGCGCCGAGGAGGCCGCGAGCCGCGAGGGCCTCTCGGTCAACGCGTGGCTGGTGCGCGCGGTGTCCGCCGCGGTCGACGGCGGCGCCGGGCCCCGTACGACAGAGAAGAGCCGCACCGTCGGACAGAGCTTCACGGGGTGGGTGCGCTAGCCGCGCCCCCGTCCCACCGCACCACCCGCACCACAGCCAGAGACCGGCACACCACGTCCCATCAGCGGGGACGCCCCAACGAGCCAGGAGGACGGGACAGCCATGCCTACTTACGAGACCCCCGAAGCCATTTCGGTCAACGCCCATGTGGGCGCCGGTTCCATCCAGTTCACCGCGAGCGAGCGCCCCGACACCGTCGTCGAGGTGAAGCCCGGGAACCCGAAGCGGGGCAAGGACGTACGGGCCGCCGAGCAGACCGAGGTCACGTACGCGGGCGGCGTCCTCACCGTCAGGACGACGGAGCGCCGGATGATCGGCCCCAGCGGGATCGTGCACGTGACGGTCGAGCTGCCCACCGGTTCGTCCGTCGAACTGACCGGCTCCTGGACCCAGGTGCTCGGCGAGGGCCGGCTCGGAAAGGTCCGGGTGAAGACCTCGGGCGGCGATGTCCGCCTCGACACCACGGGCCCGCTGCACCTGAAGGCGGCGCACGGTTCGGTCCGCGTGGACCGGGTCGAGGGCATGGCCGAGATCACCACCAGCTCCAGCAGCCTGCGGGTCGGCGTCGTCGACGGCCACGCCGTCCTGAAGAACGCGCACGGCACCACCATCCTCGACGCCGTGACCGGCGAGCTGCGGGTGAGCGGCGCCCACGGTGACATCGAGATCGGGCGCGCCGAGGCCTCGGTCGTCGCCACCACCGCCCACGGCGCCCTGCGGGTGGCCGATGTCGCCCGCGGCACCGTCCAGTTGGAGACCAGCTACGGCGCCATCGAGGTCGGCATCCGCGAGGGCACCGCCGCCTGGCTCGAAGCCAACGCCGACAACGGACAGGTCCGCAACACCCTCACCGCCTCCGAGGCACCGGCCGAGTCCGAGGACTCCGTCAAGGTCCGCGCCCGCACCAAGTGGGGCAACATCGACATCCGGCGCGCCAAGCACTGAGCCGTACGACCTCAACTCCCGTACGTCTCCCAGCACTTCACCGGCGTTCAGCTTCGCCGGGACACCCATCACCCCGCACCCTCACACCGGAGGGCCCCATGCCTTCATCTGTCATGTCCACATCCACCCACCGCGAGACCGGACGGGTCCCGCTCGCCGTCTCCACCGTCGGCCTGCGCAAGTCCTACGGCGACAAGACCGTGCTCGACGGCATCGACCTGAGCATCCCCGCCGGTTCGGTCTTCGCCCTGCTCGGGCCGAACGGGGCCGGGAAGACGACGACCGTGCGGATCCTGTCCACGCTCGTCGACGCGGACGGCGGGCAGGCGCAGGTCGCCGGGCACGACGTCGCCGGAGCGCCGGACGGCGTCCGCGCCGCGATCGGTGTCACCGGGCAGTTCGCCGCGCTCGACAACATGCTCACCGCCGAGGAGAACCTGCTCCTCATGGCCGACCTGCTGCGGCTCGGCAAGCGCGAGGGCAGGAAACGGGCGAAGGAACTGCTCGAGCGGTTCGACATCGCGGATGTCGCAGGGAACCGCGCGGCCACCTTCTCCGGTGGCATGCGGCGCCGCCTGGACCTCGCGATGACGCTCGTCGGCGACCCGCAGGTGATCTTCCTCGACGAGCCGACGACCGGGCTCGATCCGCGCAGCCGCCGCACCATGTGGGACACCGTGCGCAACCTCGTCGCCGGCGGTGTCACCGTCTTCCTGACCACGCAGTACCTCGAAGAGGCCGACCAGTTGGCCGACCGGATCGCCGTGCTCGACGGTGGCCGGATCGTCGCCGAGGGCACCGCCGACGAGCTCAAGGCACAGATCCCCGGCAGCCACGTACGGCTGCGGTTCAACGACTGGGCCGAGTACGAGCGGGCGGCCGAGGCCTTCCCCGGCTCGGCCCGCGACGACCAGGAGCTCGCGCTGCGGATCGCGGGCGACGGCGACCTCGCCGCGCTGCGCGCCCTGTTCGACCGGCTGGACGCCACCGGTGTGCAGGCCGCCGACTTCTCCGTGCACACCCCCGACCTCGACGACGTGTTCCTCGCCCTGACCGGCGACGGCACCGACGCCAACCCGCTTCACGTCAAGGAGACCCTGCGATGAGCACCCTCACGTACGCCGTGCACGACTCGATGACGATGACGCGGCGCAACATCAAGCACGCCCTGCGCTACCCGGCCGTGTCCCTCGGCGCGTCCATGATGCCGATCCTGATGCTGGTGCTCTTCGTGTTCGCCTTCGGGGACTCGATGTCGGGGGGCGCGGGCCGGGACGCGTATCTGGAGTACCTGACACCCGGAATCGTGATCATGGGGGTCGCCGCCGGGGCCATGTCGACCTCGATCGCGGTCTGCCAGGACATGACCGAGGGCATCATCAACCGCTTCCGCACCATGAACATCACGCGCTCGTCGTTCATGACGGGCCATGTCATCGGCAGCGTCCTCACGACGACGGTGAGCCTGGTGCTGGTCGTGGCCGTGGCCATCGCACTCGGCTTCCGGCCCGACGCGAACCCGGTCGAGTGGCTGGCCGCGGCGGGGCTGCTCGTCGCGATCACGTTCGCGATCACCTGGCTCGCGGCGGCGCTCGGCCTCAAGTCCAAGACGGTCGAGTCGGCGAGCAACAAGCCGCTGCTCATCCAGTTCCTGCCGTTCCTCGGCTCCGCGTTCGTGCCGGCCGAGTCGATGGCGCCGGGCCTGCGCTGGTTCGCCGAGCACCAGCCGTTCACGCCGATGACCGAGACGCTGCGCGGGCTGCTCACCGGTTCCGCGATCGGGAACGACGGGTGGATCTCGCTCGCCTGGTGCGCCGCGATCGCCCTTGTCGGCCACGTCTGGTCGCGCAAGCTGTACGACGTCAACACCGAACGCTGATCGGGCGGTTCACCGTGGGGGCTCCGCGACGGGGCCCCCACAGTCACGTCCCGACCATCACGTTCCCGAGTCCCCGCGCGTGAACGCCACGGTCAAGTCCCGTACGAGCGCGTTACGTTCGTACTCGTCCAGCTCCACGAGGCCGCGGCCCGTCAGCCGTTCGAGCGTGTCCTCCACCGAGTCGACGACGCTGGTCAGCACGCCCGCCCGCTGCCGGGCGTCGAGCGCCGCGATCCGGCGGCGGTGCATCGCGTCGGCGACCTCGGGCGCGTACTCGATGCGCGTCGGGCGCACCGCGAGCACCTCGACGCCGATCGCCGCGCACTCCTCGGACAGCACCTGGGCCAGCTCGGCGCCGACGGCCTCGGGGTCGCGCAGCGTCGGGGCGGACTCGTGGAAGGCCCCGGGCTCCAGCCGCGAGAACACCCGGGCGAGCGCCACCTCGATCTGCCCGCGCAGATAGGCGTCGTGGTCCTGCACCGCGAACAGGGCCCGCGCGGTGTCCCGCACCCGCCACACCACCAGGGTCTCGACGCGCAGCGCCATCCCGTCCGCGTCGACCGCGGGCAGCGGCTCGCTGCGCCAGTGCCGCAGCCGTACGTCGATCCGGCGGCGCAGCACGAGCGGGTTGACCCAGCGCAGGCCGGTGCGCCGCACGGTGCCGCGGTAGCGGCCGAAGAGGCTCAGCCCCAGCGCGTCGCCCGACCGGCACCGGGTCAGGCCGCCGAAGGCCAGCACGGCGAGCACCCCGCAGCCCGCAACGTACGCGCCCCGCGCCGCCCGGACGGCGTCGTCGCCCCGCGCCGGGGCGCCGGGCCCGAGGAAGTCGGTGACCGTGTCCGGGATCCAGCCGAGCAGCCGGCATCCGTACAGCGCGCCCGCGAGCGCCAGCACCCCGGCCGCCGCGCCCAGCCAGCCGGGCAGCGACCACCCCGCCCGCTCGACGACCTCGTCCCGCTGACCCATCGGCCCTCCCGAATCCCGTGAACACGACCTCGCCACATTCACGTTATGCGGCAATAGGCGGAAAATGCCGGAATTTGGGGAGGGCGTGGGGCGTGGGGTCACCCCGGAGCCATTCGGGGGTCACTCCAGCCGCAGCTCCCCGTACGCCCCCGCCGGGACGACCGGGCTGCGCGGCGCGACCGGCCTCAACTCCCGGTAGCCCGCCCCCTGTTCGGGACGCGCGTCCGTCTCCCCCTTGTTCGGCCAGTACGACATCGCCCGCTCGGCCTGCGCCGTGATCGTCAGGGACGGGTTCACACCGAGGTTCGCGGAGACCGCCGAGCCGTCGACGACCGAGATGCCGGGGTGGCCGTAGACCCGGTGGTACGGGTCGATCACGCCGGTCTCCGCGCTGTCGCCGATCGGGCAGCCGCCCAGGAAGTGCGCGGTGAGCGGCTTGCCCATGAGTTCGCCGAGGTTGGTCCCCGCGAAGCCGTTGATGGACTCGGCGATCAGCCCGGCCGCCCGCCAACCCTCCGGTATGTGCACGGGGTTGGGGCTCCCGTGCCCCTGCTCGGCGGTGAGCAGTCCGCGCCGGTCGAGGCTCGTCGTCAGCGAGTTGTCGTGGGTCTGCATGACGAGTCCGATGATGGTCCGCTCCGACCAGCGCCGCAGGGCCACGGTCCGGGCGACGAGGACCGGGTGGGAGAGGAACGCGAGCGCGGCGGCGACCGGCTTCGGCAGATTCTGCTTGTACTGGGGCACGCAGATCAGGGCCATGAGGTTGGAGCCCTTGCCGTAGCGGACGTTCTCGATGTGGGTGTTCGCGTTGGGGTGCACGGACGAGGTGATGGCGACGCCGCGCGTGAAGTCGATGTCCGGGCGGCCGTAGCGGCGCGGCCAGGTCAGGGCGCCCACCAGGGACTCGGAGTTGGTGCGGGTGAGTTCGCCGAGGCGGCGCGACAGGCGCGGCAGGACGCCGTCGTCGCGCATGCGGTGGAGCAGGGTCTGGGTGCCGTACGTGCCCGCGGCCAGGACGACGCGACGGGCGCGCAGCACGGTGCGGCGGCCGCGGCGCCGCTTGTCGGTGGGCACGGTCGTGACCTCGAAGCCCGCGCCGTCGGCGAGTTCCCGCACGCTCGTCACGGTCGTCATGGCCCGGACCTCGGCGCCGGCCCGTTCGGCGAGGTGCAGATAGTTCTCGGTGAGGCTGTTCTTCGCGCCGACGCGGCAGCCGGTCATGCAGGAGCCGCACTCGGTGCAGGCGGCGCGGGCCGGTCCCGCGCCGCCGAAGTAGGGGTCGGGGACCTCCGCGCCCGCCTTGCCCGTCGTCGCCCCGTCGGCGTCCTGCCCGTCGCCGAAGAAGACGCCCACGGGCGTGAGCCGGAAGGTGTCCCCGGCGCCCATCCGCGCGGCCGCGTCCCGCAGCAGCTCGTCGGCCTCGGTGACGGTCGGGTTGGTGCGCACGCCGAGCATCCGCCGCGCCTGCTCGTAGTAGGGCGCGAGCTCGGCCTGCCAGTCGGTGATGTGCCCCCACTGCCGGTCGCGGAAGAAGGCGGGCGGAGGGACGTACAGGGTGTTGGCGTAGTTGAGCGAACCGCCACCCACACCGGCCCCCGCGAGCACCATCACGTTCTTCATCAGATGGATGCGCTGGATCCCGTACATCCCGAGGCGCGGCGCCCACAGGTAGTCGCGCAGCTTCAGCGACGTACGGGGAAGCGTGTCCCGCGAGTAGCGCCGTCCGGCCTCCAGCACGCCCACCCGGTAGCCCTTTTCGGTCAGCCGGAGCGCGGAGACGGAGCCACCGAAGCCGGAGCCGACGACGAGGACGTCATAGTCGTACGTCACTGTGGTCGCGGCCTCAGTCACCGTAGAGCTCCCCGATCTCGCGCTCGTACTGGGCGAGGACGGCCGCCCGCTTGATCTTCAGAGAGGGCGTGAGGAGCCCGTTCTCCTCACTGAACTCGCCCTCCACCAGCGTGAATTTACGGATGGACTCGGCGCGGGAGACGGCCTCGTTGGCGTAGTCGACGGCCTTCTGGACGTCCGCGACGATCCTGGGGTCGCTGATCACCTCGGACATCGGGGTGTCGGCGGGCATCTTGCACACGCTCAGCCAGTGCGCGACGGACTCCGGCTCCAGGGTGATCACGGCGCCGATGTAGGAGCGGTTGTCGCCGACGACGATGCACTGGCCGATGGGCGAGCGGCTGCGCAGCCGGTCCTCCAGGACGGCGGGCGAGACGTTCTTGCCGCCGCTGGTGACGAGGATGTCCTTCTTGCGCCCGGTGATCCTCAGGTAGCCGTCGTCGTCCAGCTCTCCGAGGTCGCCGGTCGCGAACCACCCGTCCACGTCCAGGACTTGATCGGTCGCGGCCTGGTTGTTCCAGTACGCGCCGAAGACGATGCCGCCCTTGACGAGCACCTCGCCGTCGTCCGCGATCCGGATGGCGCTGCCGGGCACGGGCAGGCCCACGGTGCCGGGGCGGGGCCGCAGCGGCGGGGTGATCGTGGCGGCGGCCGTGGTCTCGGTGAGACCGTAGCCCTCGTAGATCATGACCCCGGCGGCGTAGAAGAACAGGTTCAGATTGCGGTCCAGGGGTGAGCCGCCGCTGATCGCGTACCGGAGCCGGCCGCCGAGTTCCTTGCGCACGCGCCGGTAGACGAGCAGGTCGTAGAGCCCGGCGGCGAGGGTCAGGCCGGGCCCGGGGCCCTTGCCCCCGTTCAGGAACCGCTCCAGATGCGCCTCGGCGTAGCGCACCGCGATCCGGTCGGCGCGGTCGAAGGACGAACCGCGCCCGAGCTTCTCGGCCGTCGCGCGTCCGGTGTCGTGGATCTTCTCGAAGAGGTAGGGCACGCCGACCACGAACGTCGGCCGGAACGAGCGCAGTTCGGGCCGCAGCTCGTCGGGCTTGATGCTCGGGCAGTGCCCGAGCTCGATCCTGGCGAGCATGCACGCCACCTGGATCGTCCGGCCGAGGATGTGCGCGAGCGGCAGGAACAGCAGCGTCGACGCGGACTGCCCGGTGATCGCCTTGAAGATCGGGTGCAGCAGCTCGACGGTGTTCGCGGCCTCCGCGTACAGGTTGCCGTGCGTGAGGACGCAGCCCTTGGGCCGGCCGGTGGTACCGGAGGTGTAGCAGACGGTCGCGATGGTGTCGGGGGTGAGCGCGGCGCGGCGCTTGACGACCTCCTCGTCGGCCACATCGGCGCCCAGGGCGGCGAGTTCGAGCACGGCGCCCCCCGCCGCGGCAGCGGCTGATGTCGGCGTGATCCGGCGGATGCCGGGGCGGTCGGCCTCGGGCATTGCGGCGACGGCCTCGGCGGCCGCGACGGCGTTCTCCGGCGTCTCGACGATCAGCGTCGTCGCGCCGGAGTCCCGCACGATCCACTCGATCTGCTCGGGCGAGGACGTCGCGTAGATGGGCACGGTCTGCCCGCCGGCGGCCCAGATCGCGAAGTCGAGCACCTGCCACTCGTAGCGGGTGCGCGACATCAGGGCGACGCGGCCGCCCGGTTCGAGCCCCGCCGCGATCAACCCCTTCGCGGTGGCGGTGACTTCACGGGCGAACGCGGCGGCGGTGACCGGCCGCCACTCCCCCGCCTCCTTGCGCCGTACGACGACGGCGTCCGGCTCGTCCTCGGCGTTGCGATACGGGATGTCGGCGGGCGTGGACCCGTCCTTCGGCGGCTCGGCGAGCGCCGCGACGCGCGCCTCGCGCACGGCCCCGTTCTCGTCCCTGACCAGTTCGACCTTGACGCGATCGGCCAGGTCGCGGCGGGCCCCGGCCCGCTTCAGATCCTTGCGTACGCCCATGACGGCTCCCGTGTGCGCGGCTGCCCGACTCGTACTTACTGGGGAGTCAACTTACCTACGCGTAAGGAAAATTCAATGGTCACGTACGAATCCGCGACCACCGCCGGCGATTCGCCGGTTACGGCGCCCAGACCTCGCCGTCGAGCACGTCCCGCATTCCCACCCACACCATGTTCATCAGGCGCAGCGTGATGCCCTCCGGGGACTGGCCGGGGTGGCGCTCCATCCAGTCGGTGAGCGAGTCGGCGGCGCCCACGAGGGCGTGCGCGACGAAGTCGGCGTCCTCGTCGCCCAGTTGGGAGCCGCGGCCGCTGTCCGAGATGCCGTCCCTGATGAGCCCCGCCACCTCGGCCATGATCGCGATCCGCGCGTCGGCCACGGCCGCGGCGATCGCCTCGCTCAGCTCGGAGGCCTGCCGGTGCAGCACGACCCAGCTGTCGCGGTGCTCGGCGACGAACGCGAAGAACGCCGAGAGCCCGGCATGCAGCCTCAGTTCGGGCGCGGCCCCCGCGCCCCGTGCGGCCTCTTGGAACGCGGCGACGAGCCGCGCGGCCTCGCGCCGCAAACAGGCCAGGAACAGCCCTTCCTTGGAGTCCAGGTACAGATACACCATCGGCTTGGAGATTCCGGCGAGTTCGGCGATCTCGTCCACGGACGCCGCGTGGTAGCCACGCTTGGCGAAGACGCGCACGCCCACGTCGATGATCTGCTGCTCGCGCATCCGGCGCGGCATGCGCTTCCTGCGCGCCGCCGTACGCCCTTGAGCCGCTCCCGATGTGCCCGTCACCCTTGTCAGCCTATCTACGTCGCCGTAACCTTACCAATCAGTAAACTTACTAAGCGGTAAGGTCGCCGTAAGCGGCAAGTCGAGACAAGAAACAAGGAGAGTGCGCCCATGAGCGGTGCCGAGGAGATCGCGGCGCTCGACTTCGCGAGCGTCACGCCCGAGGAGTTCGCGCGGATCGTGAAGGGGCTTTCCGCGAAGGAGATCAACCAGATCGCGCGGGACGAGGAGCTGCGCACCCGCGTCCTCAAGGAGGTCTTCGGGCGCATGGAGCGGCAGTTCAAGCCGGACGTCGCCGGGTCTCTCGAAGCCCTCATCCGCTGGAAGGTGACCGGCCAGGAAGAAGTCCCGGAAGCGGTCTACGAGACCAAGATCTCGGGTGGCACCTGCACGGTCACCGAGGGCCGCTCGGACACCGAGCCGCGCGTCACGCTGATCATGGGCGACGCCGACTTCCTCAAGCTGGTCTCGGGCAACTCCTCGCCCGTCACGATGTTCATGATGCGCAAGGTCAAGATCGCGGGCGATGTGGCCCTCGCCTCCGGCCTGACCCGCTACTTCGACATCCCCAAGGCGTAAGGGAAAGGAGTCCGACCGTCATGGCTTTCTCCCTTGAACTGGGCGAGGAACAGCGCGATCTGCGGGACTGGGTGCACGGCTTCGCCGCCGACGTCGTCCGCCCCGCGGCCGCCGAATGGGACGAGCGCGAGGAGACGCCCTGGCCGGTGATCCAGGAGGCGGCGAAGATCGGCCTCTACGGCTTCGAGTCCCTGGCCGAGATGTTCGGCGACCCGAGCGGCATCTCGCTGCAGATCGCCAACGAGGAGCTGTTCTGGGGCGACGCCGGCATCGGCATGGCCCTCTTCGGCACCTCGCTCGCGGTCGCCGGGATCTTCTCCTCCGGCACGCCCGACCAGCTCGCCGAGTGGGTGCCGCAGTGCTACGGCGACGAGGACGACCCCAAGGTCGCGGCGTTCTGCGTCTCGGAACCGCAGGCGGGTTCGGACGTCGCGGCGATGCGCACGCGGGCGCGCTACGACGAGGCGAAGGACGAGTGGGTCCTCAACGGCCAGAAGGCCTGGATCACCAACGGCGGCATCGCGAACGTGCACGTCGTGGTCGCCTCCGTCGACCCGGAGCTCGGCTCGCGCGGCCAGGCGGCGTTCATCGTGCCGCCGGGGACGCCGGGCCTCGAAGGCGCCAAGAAGATAAAGAAGTTGGGCCTGCGCGCCTCCCACACGGCCGACGTCTTCCTCGACGACGTCCGGGTCCCCGGCCACTGCCTGCTCGGAGGCAAGGAGAAGCTGGACGCGCGGCTCGCGCGGGCCCGCGAGGGGACGTCGCGCTCCCGGGGCCAGGCCGCGATGTCGACCTTCGAGGTCAGCCGTCCGACGGTGGGCGCACAGGCGCTCGGGATCGCGCGCGCCGCGTACGAGTACGCACTGGAATACGCGGGCGACCGGGAGGCCTTCGGCCGCCCCATCATCGAGAACCAGGCGATCGCGTTCGCGCTGGCGGATCTGCGGACGGAGATCGAGGCCTGCCGCCTCCTCATCTGGCAGGCGTCCTGGATGGCCCGCAACGACAAGGTCTTCGACGCGGGCCAGGGCTCCATGTCCAAGCTGCGCGCGGGCGAACTGGCCGTCGCGGCGAGCGAGAAGGCGATCCAGGTGCTCGGCGGGGCCGGCTACAGCCGGGAACACCCGGTGGAGCGGATGTACCGGGACGCGAAGATCTACACGATCTTCGAGGGCACGAGCGAGATCCAGCGCCTCGTGATCGCGCGAGCGATATCCGGGCGCCAGATCCGATAGGCCACATCAGCCTCTATTGGCGGACGCCGAGCCGCATCGCCTCCCGGATCGCCTCGCGCAGCCTCCGCACGTCCGCGTCCTCCGTCACCGGCACCAACTGCTGCACGTGATCGGAGAGTTGCGGCAGCGTGGGCGTGCCGGGGAACCCGCGTCGTTCGGCCGTGCCGCCCAGCCGGTCGGCGAAGTAGCCGGCCACCGCGGCGACGCGCAGGCGGGGCGTGGTGTCGGACGACCACAGCTCACCGTCGAGGTCGGACACGGTCACCCGGCCGGAGGCCTCTCGCGGGGCCCGGGTCGCCGGGGCGAGCCAGCGGACGGTCGCCTCGGCGACCTCGCCCTCGGCGCCGTCGCGGAGCCTGACCGCGTAGAGGGCCGTCACCGTGTGGCCGGGCCCGACCTCGCCGCCGTCGACGCTGTCCGCACGGAAGTCGTCGTCGGCGACGCGCCGGTTTTCGTAACCGAGGAGACGGTGCTCGACGACCGTGTCCGCGTCGAACTCCACCTGCGCCTTGGCTTCCCGAGCCCTCAACTGGACGTGGGCCGGGAGCTGTTGGACGAAGACCTTGCGGGCGTCCGCGGCGCTGGAGACGTACGTGGTGTGGCCGTCGCCCTTGTCGGCGAGGCGTTCCATCAGCGCGTCGCCGTAGTCGCTGCCCACGCCCACGCCGAAGAGCGTGATGCCGTGCTCGCGGCGGGCGTCCGCGATGCGTTCGAGGATCGTGTCGGCCGAGGTGGCGCCGGTGTTGGCGAGTGCGTCGGAGAGCAGGACGACGCGGTTCGTGGCGCCGGCCCGCACCCCCTCGACGGCCGTGGCGTAGCCCGTCTCCACGCCCGCCTCCAGGTTCGTGGAGTCGGTGGGTTCGAGGGTGTCGACGGCGCCGCGGACCCGGTCGCGGTGCTCCCCGCCCGGTGGCCCCAGGCGGGTCATCGGGAGGACCGTCCGCGCCTCGTCGCTGAAGGTGACCAGCGCGATGGAGTCGTCCGCGCGGAGCCGTCCGGTGAGCGTCGTCAGCGATTCCCGTACCAGGTCCAGGCGGCCCGGTTCCGCCATGGAGCCGGAGATGTCGACGACGAACGTCAGGGCCGCGGGCGGCCGTTCGCCCTCGGCCGGGGGCCGCGCCGTGGCGAGGCCCACCCGCATCAGCCGCCAACCGTCCCCGCCGGTACGGGCGCCGTCCACCGTCACTGAGAAGCCGTTGCCCTCGGGGCGCGGATAGTCCTGGCGGAAGCTGTTGACGAACTCCTCGGGCCGCACGGTCCCCGGCTCCGGCAGCCGTCCCTCGCCCAGGCTGCGGCGCGCGTACCCGTACGAGGCGGTGTCCACGTCCAGGGCGAACGTGGAGCGCCGGTCCTCCCCGGCCGCCCCTTCGGCCGTCCCTTCGGGCGTCCCTTCGGGCGCCAGGACATCGGGGCCCGAAGGCACCGCCGGTTCGTCGGCCGAGCCGCGGCTCGACTTGTGGCCCGATTCGTCGGCCGAACCGCCGGCGCCCCCGCACCCCGTGAGCAGCAGCCCGCCGACGAGTAGCGCGGCACCGAGCCGTATCGCACCGGGCGGCTGATTTCCCTGCGTCAGTGTCATGTGACCTGTGACGCGCGGGGCGGCCGAGAGGAGCGCTCGAACGTGTTGCGGCCCGGTCCCGAACCGGTCACGCGTACCGGAGCCGGGCGTTCCGCTACGGCGTACCTCTCACGACACCACGTCCTTACGCGCGAACCCCCGGAACGCCAGCGCGAACAGCACCACGGCGTACGCCACCGAAACCGACGCCCCCTGGATCATCCCGCCCCATTCGGGCTGCGCCTGGATCGCGTCCGCCCAGGCGAACTGCCAGTGCGCGGGCAGGAAGTCGCGCCAGTCGCCGAGCGCGGTGACCGCGTCCAGGACGTTGCCGACGATGGTCAGGAAGACCGCGCCGCCGACCGCGCCCAGCGGGTTGTCCGTCTTGGTCGACAGCCAGAACGCGAGCCCCGCCGTGACCAGTTGGGACACGAAGATGAACGCGACCACGGCCAGCAGACGCTCGACCGCCGTGCCCGCCGGCAGCGCGCCGCCGGTCGGGATGTCCAGCGGGCCCCAGCCGTACGCCACCGCACCGACCCCGAGCGCGACCAGCGGGAGCAGCAGCATCGCGGCGAGGCTGAGCCCGAACGCGACGGCCAGCTTGGACCACAGCAGCCGGGCCCGCGGCACCGGAGCGGCCAGCAGATAGCGCAGGCTCGACCAGCTCGCCTCGGACGCGACGGTGTCGCCGAAGAACAGCGCCACCGGGATGACCAGCAGGAACCCGGCGGACACGAACAGGCTCACCGCCGCGAAGTTCGCCGCGGACGCGGTCGCCGTGTCCATGAGGTTCACGCGCTGGCCGCCGTCGCCTCCGCCGCCGCCCGGCTCCCCGCCGATCGCGAACGCGGCGACGAGCACGAACGGGAGCAGTGCCAGGACCGCGCCCATCACCAGCGTGCGCCGCCGCTTCACCTGGCGGACGAGCTCCACGCGCAGCGGGAGCGTGCGGGCAGGGCGGTAGCCGTGGGCGAGTTCGGGCACGTCGCGCGTCGCGGTGTCGACTCCGGTCGTCGTCATGCCGGGGTCCCTCCGATCAGCGTGAGGAACGCGTCCTCCAGGCGGCGGTGCGGGCCGAGGGAGCGCACCGGTACGTCGAGCCGCACCAGCTCCGCGACCAGCCGTGCGGCCGGGTCGGATCCGGCGACCGGGTCCGGGTCGAGGCCCGGTTCCGGGTCGAGGCGGACCAGCAGGCCGTCGTCGACCCGCACCACCGATTCTACGCCCGCGAGCCCGCCGACCTTCTCCACGAGCGCGTCGGAGACCTCGCCCGCGACGCCGACGAGCAGCGTGTCGCCGGAGCCGATGATGTCCGCGACGGGGCCCGCCTGGACGAGCCGGCCGCGGTCCATCACCACGAGGTGCGTGCAGGTCTGCTCGACCTCGGCGAGGAGGTGGCTGGAGACGATGACCGTGCGTCCCGCGCGGGCGTAGCGGATCATCACCTCGCGCATCTCGCGGATCTGGGGTGGGTCGAGCCCGTTCGTCGGCTCGTCGAGGATGAGCAGGTCCGGGAGGCCGAGCATGGCCTGGGCGATCGCGAGGCGCTGGCGCATCCCCTGCGAGTACGTGCGCACGGCGCGGGCGAGGGCGTCGCCGAGGCCGGCGATCTCCAGGGCCTCGTCGAGGTGCGCGTCCGCGGCCGGGCGGCCGGTCGCCTTCCAGTACAGCTCCAGGTTCTCCCGGCCGGAGAGGTGCGGCAGGAAGCCGGCGCCTTCGACGAAGGCGCCGACGCGGGACAGCACCGGGGAGCCGGGCCTGATCGCGTGGCCGAAGACCCGGATCCCGCCCTCGTCGGGCCGGATGAGGCCCATGAGCATGCGCAGGGTCGTCGTCTTGCCCGCGCCGTTCGGCCCGAGGAGGCCGAGGACCTGGCCCTGCTCGACGCGGAAGGACAGGTCGCGCACCGCGTACCGGTCCGTGGAGCCCGCGTACTTCTTACTGAGGTCCGTGATCTGGAGCGGGACCTCGGCGAGCGCCGGGTCGGGCGGGGGCGCCGCCGTGCGCCGCCGGGCCGTGAACAGGATTCCGGCCGCGAGCACGAGCGCCCCGGCCGGCAGCCACCACACCCATGCGGGCAGCGGGTCGGCCTGCGTCCGCACGTCGGGGGCGGAGGGCACGCTCAGGCTGTCGTGCACGGAGACCTGGTACGTCGCGGGCTCGTTCGGCGACGCGAAGCCGAGGTCGGTCGCGGAGAGCACGAGCCGCAGTTTGTGGCCCTTCTGCACCTCGTGGTCGATGGCCGGGAGCGTGATCCTCACGTCCTTGCCCGCACCGTCCGCGCCGGTCACCTTGACCGGCGTCACCAGCTGCGAGGGCAGCACCTGCCGCGTCCCGTCGGGCCCGGAGTCGTACACCTTCGCGAACAGCACGGCCGTGCCGGTGGAGGACTTCACGTGCGCGGTGACCGTCGGGGAGCCGGTGATCCGCAGCGACTTCTTCAGCGGCGCCGAGTCGAAGCGCGCGAACTGGCCGGGGTACTCGAGGGAGAAGCCGACGCCGAGCGACGTCGACAGGTTCGACACCTTTCCGAGGCCCGGCACCGAGGAGATCGACGGCGGTCCGCCGCCCGGCGGGTTCTGGAAGGTCTCGGTGGCCGACTTCAGCGGCACCGCCGTGCGCCGCTCCCCGCGCAGGCCGGGGTACAGGTCGCCGCTGGCGCCGCGCAGCGTGGCCGCGCCGTCCGTGGAGTCGACGCCGCCGGTGCGGGTGACGCGGAACGCGGGGCCCGTGTCGACGTTCTCGTCCTTCAGGTAGCGGTCGAACCAGGACGTCACGCGCGTGTGCAGCCGGTCGAGCTCCATGTCGCCGCCGTCGTGCCCGCCGTTCAGCCAGTCGACCTGGACCGGCGCGCCGTTCGCCTTGACGTGGCGCGCGATCTCGTCGGCCTGACCGAGGGGGAAGAGCGAGTCCGTCTGGCCCTGGGCGATGAACGTCGGCACCTTGATGCGGTCGCCGACGGCGACGGGGCTGCGCTCCTCCAGGAGCCTCCGCGCCGCGGCGTCCGGCTTCCCGGCGACGGCGACGCGCTTGTACATGTCGCACAGCTTCTTCTCGAAGCGGCCGCAGGCGAGCCCGGCCTCGCTGGTGCGCGTGCCGAGCTGCGCGGACCCGGAGGTGAAGAAGGCGCCCGCCCACAGCTTCTTGAAGACGCCGTCGGGGAACAGCGCGTCCGCGAGGTTCCAGTACGTGATCTGCGGGGCGATCGCGTCGACCCGCTTGTCGTGGCCCGCCGCGAGCAGCGAGACGGCGCCGCCGTACGAGGCTCCGGAGACGCCCACGCGCGGGTCGCCCGGCTTGTCGAGCTCCACCTCGGGGCGCTTCGCGAGCCAGTCGATCATGCGGGAGACGTCGGCCACCTCGTGCTTCGGATCGTTCAGGCCGATCTTGCCGCCGGAGTGGCCGAAGCCGCGGGACGACCAGGTCATGACCGCGTACCCGTGGGCGGCGAGCTTCTCCGCCTCCGCGCGGACGTCGGCCTTGCTGCCGCCGAAGCCGTGTGTGAGCAGTACGGCGGGCCGCTTGTGGGACGGGTCACCCGCGGTGAAGTACGACGTGTCGATGCGCACCCCGCCGCCCATCGGCATCATCCGGTCCTGCCGGTGCACGGCGGATGCCCCGCCGGAGCCCGGGTCCGCGGCCGCCGAGAGTCCCGTCCACGTACCCGCCCCCGCGAGCACGACAAGGGCCGCCGCGACGGCGATCCACCGTCGCGGCCACCCGCGTATCCGCTCGCGCCACACGCGCCGTCGAAAAACCATGCGTCAACGGTAGGCGCCACCACCGACAACCACCGCATCCGGTGGACCGAGGCAACCACCCTCCCCTGGGCGTACGAAGCCCCTCCGGGGTACCGCAGGCGTGGTACGTGGCGGCGACGCTGAGAACCACGGACTCGACCGGTCGACCGGTCCCACGCCACGGGGCTCCGCCCCGGACCCCGCGCCTCAAACGCCGGCGGGGCTGGAGGGTCCCAGTCGCCGGCGGGGCTGGAATGCCCCAGTCGCCGACGAGGCTGGAGGGTCCCAGCATTCTGCGAGCGCTCGCAAGGATCGTCAAGAGGTCTCGCAACGGCGGGAGTTGACGGGAATTTTCGCTTCCGGAAATCCTTGCGCAACCCATTGACCGGCCTGCGAGCGCATGCAAACGTCCTCCCTCGACAGCGCCCACCGCCGAGCCGCTCGTGGAGGCCCCCTATGGGCAGTGCCGCCCCCTCCCGTCGCACCACCCTGTCCGCCCTGCTCGCCTCCGGCCTCGGTGCCGCGCTCACCGCCTGCGGCGGACCCTCGCGGTCCGTCGGCGCCGGCGGCGGCGTGACACTGCGCTACTTCTTCTGGGGCGACAGCGGCAGGGCCGACCTGATCAACAAGTGCATCGCGGTGTTCGAGCGAGAACATCCCAAGATCACGGTGAAGTCGAGCTTCGCCGCCTTCGACTCCTTCTGGCCGAAGCTCAGCACCGCCGCCGCGGGCGGCAACCCGCCCGACGTGATGCACGTCGACTACGCCTGGATCCGCACCCTCGGGGAGCACGGCGTGCTCGCCGACCTGAACGACCTGTCCGGCTCCGGCAAGGAGATCGACACCTCGACCGTGGTCGAATCCGTGCGCACGGCGGGCCTGGTGGACGACCGCCGCGTCGGCCTGCCGCTCTCCCACAACAGCGTCGCGCTGCACTACGACGCCGAGGTCTGGGCCAAGGCGGGGGCCCGCCCGCCGACGAAGAAGATGGACTGGGACACGTTCATGGAGCAGTCCCTGAAGGTGTCCAAGTACGGCAGATACAAGCAGTTCGGCATGGACAACCCCGGCCAGAACTACCTCGGCGTCGAGATCTGGATGCGGCAGCAGGGCCTCCAGATGTGGACGGAGAACGGCGAACTCGGCTTCTCCCCCGACGACATGCGCCGCTACTTCACCAAGGTCAACGAGTGGCGCAAGGAGGGCGCGCTCGGCGGGCCCGACGTCGTCCTGGAGTCACTGCCCGGCTACCCCATCACCACCCGCCGCGTCGCCTCCAACCTGGAGTGGGACAACCAGGTCGGCGGCCGCAGCGACATGCGCGGCAGCAAGCTCAGCCTCGGCCAGGTGCCGAGCGACACCAGTAAGTCAGGCATCTACTCCAAGCCGGGCATGTTCCTGGGGGCCGCCGCGAAGAGCCCGTACCTCAGCGAGGCCGCGCAGTTCATCAACTTCATGATCAACGACCGGCGCGTGGGCAAGATCCTCGGCACCAACATCGGCATGCCGCCCACGACGAGCCAGGAGGGCGCCGCCGATCTCAGCGACCCGAAGGTGCGCCAGGTCCAGACGTACGAGAAGCAGGTCGAGAAGACGCTCGCGCCGACCCCACCGCCCCCGGCCGACGGCGGCGCGTCCCTCAACACGTATCTGATGCGCGTCGCCGAGAAGCTCTTCTACGACCGCATCTCCGTGGACCAGGCCGTGGACCTCTACTTCGACCAGTCCAAGGTCACTCTCGCCTGACGCACGGCCGCCTTCGCCTCCCCTCCCCGCAAACGTACGGAGCCCTGATGGCCTCTACGACGACGACCGACGCCGCGATACCCCGCGCACGCCGCGGCGACTCCCCCTCGACCAGCCCCGCCAAGCGCCGCCGTCGCGGCAAGAACGACCGCTCCGCGTACGTCTTTCTCACCCCGTGGATGATCGGGGCGGCCCTGCTGACGCTCGGCCCGATGCTGTTCTCGCTCTACATGTCGTTCACGGACTACAACCTGTTCGACTCGCCGCGCTGGATCGGCCTCGACAACTACAAGCGCATCCTGTTCGACGACCCCGAGGTCCGGGACACCGTCGGCGTGACGCTGCTCTACGTGGTCGTCGCGACACCGCTGAAACTGGCCGCCGCGCTCGGCGTCGCCCTGCTCCTCCACACGCGCCGCAAGGGCCGCAACTTCTACCGGGCCGCCTTCTACATGCCGTCCCTGATCGGGGCGAGCGTCGGCGCGGCCATCGTGTGGCGGCTGCTGTTCTCCACCGGCAGCGTCGTCGACCAGTTCCTCGGCACCTTCGGGATCCACACGGGCGGCTGGATCTCCAACCCCGACTGGTCGCTGATGTCTTTGGTCGCGCTGTCGGTCTGGCAGTTCGGCGCGCCGATGGTCATCTTCCTGGCGGCGCTGCAACAGATCCCGAACGAGCTGTTCGAGGCGGCGGAGATCGACGGGGCGGGCCCCTGGCGCCGCTTCCTCTCGGTGACGGTCCCCATGCTGTCCCCGGTGATCTTCTTCAACCTGGTCCTCGAGATGGTGCACGCCTTCCAGATGTTCAACTCGGCGTTCGTGCTCTCCAACGGCACCGGCGGACCCGCGGGCTCCACCCACGTCTACTCGATGTACCTGTACGAACTCGGCTTCAACGACTTCCGGATGGGCTACGCGGCGGCCCTGACCTGGGTGCTGCTCCTGGTCGTCGGCGTGATCACCGCGGTGCTCTTCAAGACTTCGGGCCGCTGGGTCCACTACGCGGGCGAGGAGAAGTGACGATGGCCACGACGACGCCGAATGCGGCCCTTCGGACACTGCGGACCCGCTCCCTGACCTGGCACGCGGGCGCGATCGCCCTGCTCCTGGTCCTCCTCTATCCGGTGGTCTGGGTGTTCACGGCATCCGTGAAGCCCGCCGACGAGATCATCTCCAGCTTCAACATCCTCCCGTCCTCCGTCAGTTGGAGCGGATTCGGCACGGCGCTCGACGGGATCGCCGAGGTCCCGGCGTGGCGCTTCTTCGCCAACTCCCTCGTCCTGGCCGTGGGTTCGGTGATCGGCAACGTACTGTCGTGCTCGATCGCGGCCTACGCCTTCGCCCGGCTGCGGTTCCGGGGACGCGGCGCGATGTTCGCGGTGATGATCGGCACGATCCTGCTGCCGACGCACCTGCTGCTCATCCCGCAGTACACGATGTTCCAGAAGGTGGGCCTGGTCGACACCTACGTCCCGCTGCTGCTCGGCAAGTTCCTCGCCACGGACGCGTTCTTCGTGTTCCTGATGGTGCAGTTCGTCCGCAACCTGCCGCGCAGCCTCGACGAGGCGGCGCTGATCGACGGCTGCGGCCACTTCCGCATCTTCGGCCACATCGTCCTTCCGCTGCTGCGGCCCGCCCTCATCACGACGGCGATCTTCACCTTCATCTGGTCCTGGAACGACTTCTTCGCACCGCTCGTCTACCTCCAGTCACCGGAGAAGTACCCGCTGCCGGTGGCGCTGCGCCTGTTCGTCGACTCGACGAGCAGCCAGGACTACGGGGCGATGCTCGGCATGTCGGTCCTCTCGCTCCTCCCGGTGATCGCTTTCTTCATCGCGTTCCAGCGGCTGCTGATCGAGGGCGCGGCGACGTCCGGAATGAAGGGATGAGCGGCATGGCCGGCACTGTGGCGCGGCGTGACACCCCGTACGGCGAGCGGTTCACGCTCTTCGCGGAGGTGCTGTGGATCGGACTCCTTGTGGCGGCGGGTTCCCTGCTGCTGGTCACGTGGCCGGCGGCGATGGCGGCGGGCTGCGCGGCGGTACGTCGCTGTGTACCGGACGGCCCTTCGCCCGGCACGGCCCGCCGGTTCGCGGCGGACTGGCGGGCGGCGCTTCCCGGCGGGGCGGTGGTGGGATCGGTGGGCCTCGCGGCCCTGGCCTTCCTCGGCGCGGACCTGCGCCTGGCCGCTGCCGCGGGGGACCTGCCGCTCTTCTGGCTGCTGGCACTGGCGATCGCGGGGGCGGCGGGCGCGGTGGTCGTGTACCAGGTGCGGATGGCGTCCGCCTGGTCCTCGACGTCGCGCTGGGCTCGGCCCGGGCGGGACCCACGGGGATCGGCGATGCTCGCGGGAGCGGTCCTCGTATCGGCAGTGTGCGTCTGGCAGTTGACGATCCTGGCGCCACTGGTGGCAGGTGTACTGGCACTGGCAGCAGTGGCGGTCGACCGGCATTTCAGGGGCGCGGGGAACTGCGCAAACCACAGCGCGACAGCACCCGCCTCCCCCACGGGGCCACCCACGGCGCACACGCGAAAACGACCACGTGAGGGAACACGCCATGCGTAACAGCGACCGGCAAAGCGGCGCCGCCCCCGGCGCTGAGGACGTCGCGGAGGCGGCCGGCGTCTCCCCCTCCACCGTCAGCCGCTGCTTCGCCTCCCCGCACCAGGTCCGGCCGGACACCCGCGCCCGCGTCCTCGCGGCCGCGGAACGTCTCGGCTACCGCCCCAACCGCATCGCCCGCTCCCTCGCCGAAGGCCGCACCCGCACACTCGGCCTCATCGTGCCCGACATCGCCAATCCGTTCTTCGCGGTGATCGTGAAGGCCGTGCAGGCCCGCGCCCGCCGCAAGGACTACGCCGTGTTCCTCGCGGACACCGACGAACACCCGGACGACGAGTACGAGTTGGCGCTCACGTTGGCCCGCCAGGTGGACGGGCTGCTGCTCGTCGCCCCGAGGATGGACGGCGCCCGGCTCGGCGAGGTCGTCCGGCAGGTGCCGAGCGTCGCCGTGAATCGGAGCGTGTCCGGCGTGTCGTCCGTGGTCGCGCCCAGCGAGGACGGCCTGCGCCAGGCAGTGGCGCATCTGCACGCGCTCGGCCACCGCCACCTCGCCCTGATCCTGGGGGCCCGCAACTCCTGGTCGAGCGAACAGCGCGGCCACGCCGTCCGTTACGCGGCCAAGCAACTGGAGCTGAAAGTAACCGAGTTCGGTCCGCACGAGCCCAAGTTCCACACGGGCGCGCAGGTCGCCGACCTGGCCCTGGCGGCGGGCGCGACGGCGGTCGTCGCACACAACGACCTGATGGCACTGGGGGTACTCTCCCGCCTCGCCGACAGGGGGGTGAGGGTGCCCGACGACGTGAGCGTCGTCGGCGCCGACGACACCCTCCTCGCCACCACGGCCACCCCCGCCCTCACCTCGGTCCGCATCCCGCTCGACGCGCTCGGCGAACGCGCCGTCGACCTGATGCTGCGCCGCCTCGACGACCCGGGCCGCGTACCCGAACAGCTCACCCTGGACAGCGAGTTGATAGTCCGCCGCTCCACAGGACCCGCCCCCCGAAAGGAATCCTGACCTCCATGAAGCGCGCCGCGATCATCGGTACCGGCCACCGCGCCCAGATGTACACCAAGGCCCTGGGCGCCCGCCCCCACTACGACGTAGCACTCCTCGCGGACCCGAGCCCGACCCGTATCGCCCACCACAACCGGGTGCTCACGTCGCTCGGCGCACCGGAGGCGGCGGCCTGCGACCCGTCCGACTTCGCACAGGCCCTGCGCACGCACCGGATCGACGAGGTCCTCGTCACCACGGTCGACGCGACCCACCACACGTACATCAACACGGCGCTCGAAGCGGGCTGCCGCGTCGTCACGGAGAAGCCGATGACGACGGACGCGGAGAAGTGCCGCTCGATCCTCGACACGGTGGACCGCACCGGCGGCGAGCTCTCCGTCGGCTTCAACTACCGCTACAACCCGGCCCACGAGAAGGTCTGGCAACTCCTCCACGACGGCGCGATCGGCGAGATCCGCTCGGTCCACTTCGAGTGGCTCCTCGACGTCCGCCACGGCGCCGACTACTTCCGCCGCTGGCACCGCGAGAAGCAGCACAGCGGCGGCCTCCTCGTCCACAAGTCGGGCCACCACTTCGACCTGGTCAACTGGTGGCTGGGCGCGGCCCCTTCACGCGTCTACGCGGAGGGCGGCCTCGTCTTCTACGGCCGCGACAACGGCGAACGGACCGGCCTGCGCCGCGACTACGTCCGCGCCCACGGCTCGTCCGCGGCCGCCGACGACCCGTACGCGATCCACCTCTCCGACGACCCGCACCTCAAGTCCCTTTACGTGGAGGCGGAAGCGGCGGGCGACTCCGACTACGTCCGCGACCGCAACGTCTTCGGCGACGCCATCGACGTCGAGGACGACCTGTCGGTCCTGGTCCGCTACGACTCCGGCGCCACGATGACGTACCACTTGACGGCGTACTCCCCCTGGGAGGGCTACCGGGTGATGTTCAACGGCACGGCCGGACGCCTGGAGCTGGAGGTCGAGGAGAACACGTGGCAGCCGCCGAAGGTCACCGCGGGTGGGGCGGGGGCATCGCACGGCGGAGTGGTCATGGACCGCCCCGGCCGCACGTCGATCCTGCTGCGCCCCCTCTGGGAGGCACCGCGGGAGATCCCGTACGAGTGGTCGGCGGGCTCGCACGGCGGCGGTGACCTCCGCATGCTGAAGGAACTCTTCGGCCCCCTGGGCGACGGCTCCGACGAGGGCGCGGCCCCTGCGGCGGGCAAGGGCGCCACGGCCCGCGACGGAGCGCTCGCCCTGGCGGTCGGCGTGGCCGGCAACTCGTCACTGGCGACCGGGCTTCCGGTGGAGACGGGCCAGTTGTGGTGACGCCCCGGGGCGGCCTGATCAACCGGGGCATGGGGTGGTCATTCAACGGAGAGGGTTGAGGCGACCTGCTCGGGTGGCGTCGACACGCCTTTCGTGAACGCCTCGGTGAAGGCGGGCTCGCCCAGGGCCGACTTCGCGGCGGCGGTGATGCGGTCGACGTCGGCTCGTTCCGCGGGTGGGAGCGGAGCGCCGACGCTGTTGCGGGCGGCTGCGGCGGCGCCGAGGAGGAGAGCCGCGCGCTCCGGGGACGCGGGGGCGAGGGTCGCGGCGCCCGCGAGGCCCTCCAGGCTGAGGGCGAGGGCGCGGGGTTCCCCAAGAGCGCGGGCCATCTCCAGGGCGCGGCGGTGGTGGCGCTCGGCACCGGCGCGGTCACCGCGGAGCTCGGCGGTGAAGCCGAGCTCCGCGTGGAGCAGGTGTTCACCGACGGGGGTGGAGACGTGGCGGTCGCGGATGTGCCGCAGGTGGCCCTCGGCCGCGTCCAGTTCGCCGGCGCGCCGGGCGCCGAGGGCGAGGCCCATCAGGGAGTGCACCTCGTCGTAGGTGTAGCCCTGTTCGACAGCCAGTTGCCGGGCCTCTTCGTGCAGGTCGTGGGCGCGGGTGAAGTCCTGGGCGAGCAGGGCGAGGCGGCCGAGCCCCGAGAAGCGGGCGGCCGTCTCTCGGGGGAGGCCGAGCGCACGGGCGATGTCGAGTCCCGCGCGCTCGCGGCGTTCGGCCTCGGCGTAGTCGCCCTTGATGGCGGCGAGCGACGCGAGCGGGTTGACCGTGAGCAACTCGCCCCAGCGATCGCCCAGTTCACCGAAGAGGTCGGCGCTGCGCCGGGCATCCGCTTCGACCGACGTGAGCTGGTCGCGGGCCAGCGCGAGAGCCGCGCGGAGGCCGAGGGCGGCAGCGGTGGCCCAGACGTCCGCGGGGGTGTCGGTGGGGTCGTCCGTGATCGCGGCGAGGACATGGTCGTTGACGCGCTCGGCGGCGGGCAGGTAGTTGGCGTTGAAGAGGGCGTAGGCGAGCAGCCAGGCGGTGCGGGCGTCGGCCGGCAGGGCGGGGGCGGGGTCCGTGGGGCGCTCGCCGGCGAGGAGGGTGAACGCGGTGCGGAGGGTGGGCAGGGCGGAGGGGCGCACGGACCCGTCCGACTCGGTGCTTCCCGCCAGGGCCCGCCGGGCCTCGCTCAGGCGCCCGCGCAGCAGCCACCACCAGACGAGGGCCTGGGTCAGGCGGGCGTGCGCGGGCGCGTCCGCCCGGGAGAACGCGGCCCGGAAGTTCGCGCTCTCGGCGTCGAGGCGGGCGAGCCAGAGCTGCTGGTCGGGGCCGTGGAGGAGGGGTGCGGCCTGTTCGGCGAGGGCGAGGTAGTGGTGCAGATGGCGGTCGCGGACGGCAGGGAGGTCGTCGGATTCCGCCAGGCGTTCGGTGGCGTAGGCGGCGATGGACTCCAGCAGCCGGTAGCGCGGCCCTTCGGGCCCCTCGTTCATGACGACGAGGGAACGGTCCACGAGACGGGTGAGCAGTTCGAGGACCTCGTCCCGGTCGATGCCCTCCCCCGCGCAGACCGTTTCGGCGGCGGCCGGTGTACAGCCGTCGCGGTGCACGGCGAGTCTGCGCAGCACGATCCGCTCGGGCGCACCGAGCAGCCCCCAGCTCCAGTCGATCATCGCGCGCAGGGTCCGCTGCCGGGCGGGCGCGCCGCGCTGCCCCGCCGTGAGCACTCGGAACCGGTCGCTCAGGCGGGCCGCCAACTCCCGTACGCCCAGGGTCCGTACGCGGGTCGCGGCCAGTTCGAGGGCGAGCGGGATGCCGTCGAGCCGTCGGCAGATCTCGGCCACCGCGTCCGCCGCGGAGGCCGGGTCGAAGCCCGGCGCGGCGGCGGTGGCCCGTTCGGTGAACAGGCGGACCGCGTCGGCGGGTGACAGCGGCTCGACCGCGAACACCGTCTCGCCCGCGATGCTCAGCGGCTCCTGGCTGGTGGCGAGGATCCGCAGGCCGGGAGCGGCCCGCAGGAGCAGCGCCGCGAGTTCGGCGGCGGCCTCGACGACGTGCTCGCAATTGTCGAGCACGAGCAGGATCCGGCGGTCGCGCAGCGCGGCACCGAGCCGTTCGACGGGTCCCCTCCCGTCGGCCACCGCCTCCTCCCGGATCCCGAGCGTCGCGGCGACGGTCTCCGCGAGATCGGTGACGTCGCCCTGCCGGCCGGCCAACTCGACGACCGCGGTGTCGCCGTCCTGCCGACAGGCGGCCACGGCGAGAGCCAGCCGGGTCTTGCCCACGCCGCCGGGTCCGACGAGGGAGAGGAGACGGGTACGGGTGAGGAGCCCGACGAGATCACTCATGGCGCGGTCCCGTCCGACAAGAGAGGAGAGACCGGCCGCGGCGACGATCGAGACACGCAGCCCCGAGGCGTCCGGGGCAACCGAGGCACGCGACTCCCGGGCGACCGGGCCGGCTGAATAGCGCGGCTCCGACACATCCGAGGCGTCAGAGGAACGCGGATCCCAGGCGACCGGGCCGACTGAGGAGCGCGGCTCCGACACATCCGAGGCGTCAGAGGAACGCGGATCCCAGGCGACCGGGCCGACTGAGGAGCGCGGCTCCGACACATCCGAGGCGTCAGAGGAACGCGGATCCCAGGCGACCGAGGCAACCGAGACGCGCGGCCCCCGGGCGACCGGGCCGACTGAGTAGCGCGGCTCCGACACATCCGAGGCGTCAGAGGAACGCGGATCCCAGGCGACCGAGGCAACCGAGACGCGCGGCTCCCGGGCGTCCGGGGCGGCCGAGGAACGTGGCTCCGACACATCCGGGGCGACCGAGGCGCGCGGCTCCCCAGCGTCCGAGGCAACCGAGAAGCGCGTCCCCGAAACACCCGTGGGCCCCGCCCCCGAGACATCCGGTACGACCGAAGGGCCCACCCCCGGGACACCCTCCCCCTCTTCGCCACCTGAGGGCGGCCGGTCGGCGAGGGCTTCCACACGTGGCGGGGGCCGTCGCACCACTCCCCGTTCCTGGCGCAGAACCGCCTCGTGCAATGCGGTCAGCTCCGGGCCGGGGTCCACGCCCAGCTCCCCGACGAGCCGCACCCTCAGCTCTTCGTAGGAGGCGAGCGCCTCGGTCTGCCGCCCGGCGAGACCCAACGCCCGTATGTGCGCGCCCCGCAGCCGCTCCCGCAGCGGATACCGCTCGACCAGGTCCCCCAACTCCGCGGCGAGTCCCGTGAGTTCCCCCAGCGACAGCCGCGCCTCCGCCCGCTCCTCGAGGGCCCCGACCCGCAGGTCCTCGAGCTGTCGCGCGGCCCCGGCCGCGAACTCCTCGTCCGCGAAATCCGCGTAAGCGGTGCCCCGCCACAGTCCGAGCGCCTCGTCGAGGAGCGCGACCCGCTCCCGCGGTGCGCCGCACCGCCCCGCCCGCTCCGTCAGCGACCGGAACCGCAGCGCGTCGACCTCGTCGTCCGCCACGGCGAGCCGGTACCCGCGCGCCTGGTGCACCACCCGCTCCCGCCCGACGGCCCGCCGAAGTTGGGACACCTTCGCCTGCAACGCCCCCGTGGGCTTGCCCGGGAGCGCCTCGCCCCACAGGTCGTCGACGAGCCGACCGGTCGACACCACCCGCCCCTCGTGCACCAGAAGGTCGGCGAGCAGCGCCCGCACCTTCGCCTCGGGAACCTTGACCGGCTCCCCCTCGCCGTCCAGCACCGCCAACGGCCCCAGCACCCCGAACCACATGGTCGGCACCGTACACACGGCGTGCGCGGCAGGCACCGGCCGCTCATATGCCGACCATCGGCGGGCCATCAGCGGACCGTCAGAAGACCCGAAGCGCGCACCGGCAAGGTCGTTCCCGACCGGCCCCGAGGACCGTTCCGGTCCACGCCCCGCACGCAAGGAGTACGCCGCCATGAGCACCACCGGCACCAGCCCAGCCGCCCCGTCCCGCGGACCCGAACCCGACCCCGGTCCCGAACCCGCACCGCAGCGGCTCCCCCTCCTCGCCCTCCTGGCCCTGGCCACCGCCGTGTTCATCACGAGCCTCACCGAGACGCTCCCGGCCGGGCTCCTCCCCGCGATGAGCTCCGACCTCGGTGTGTCCCCGTCCGCCGCCGGCCAGACCGTGACCGTCTACGCCCTCGGCACGGCCCTGACCGCGATCCCGCTGACCGCCGCCACCGCGGCCTGGCGTCGCAAGCCGCTGCTGCTCACGGCGGTGGCACTGTTCGCCGTCGCCAACACGGTCACCGCGCTGTCCACCGACTACGCCCTCACCATGGCCGCCCGGTTCGCGGCCGGTGTCGCCGCCGGTCTCGCCTGGTCCCTCCTCGCCGGGTACGCCCGACGTCTGGTGGCTCCGCACCTCCAGGGCAGGGCGATCGCCGTCGCCATGGCGGGCATCCCGGTCGCCCTGTCCCTCGGCGTCCCGGCCGGCACGTTCCTCGGCAAGGTCGTCAACTGGCAGTCCGCGTTCCTGGCGATGACGGTTCTGGCGGTGGTCCTGCTGGCCTGGATCCATCTGGCCGTCCCCGACCAGCCGGGCCAACAGGCGGGCGAGCGCACTCCGATGGTGCGCACCCTGCGCCTCCCCGGCGTACGCCCCGTCCTCTTCGTCACCCTGACGTTCGTCCTCGCGCACACCGTCCTGTACACGTTCATCGCCACGTTCCTCAAGGGCCTGAGCATGGGCGAGTCGACGGACGTGGTGCTCCTCGTCTTCGGCGCGGCCTCCCTGGTGAGCATCTGGATCACCGGTGCGCTCATCCACCGCCGCCTGCGCGCCCTCACCCTCTCGGCCGTCCTGCTGATCGGCGCGGCAGCCACCCTGCTGGCTGCCTGGTCATCATCAACCGCCCTGGTCTACGCGGCTGTTGTGCTGTGGGGACTGGGCTGGGGCGGCGCGCCGACGCTCCTCCAGACCGCCGGCGCACAGGCCGGAGGCAGTGCGGGCGACGCCGTCCAGGCCATGGTCGTCACCCTCTGGAACGTGGCGATGGCCGGCGGCGGTGTCCTCGGCGGCATCCTGCTCGGCGCGGTCGGCACGGGCTCGTTCCCCTGGACGATCCTGCTGCTGCTCGCGCCGGTTCTGGTGGTCGTGGCCGCCGCCCGGAAGCACGCGTTCCCGGCGGTCCGCGCGACCACGTGACACGCGCGCACCCCTGCGCCTCTACGCCCCTACGCCCCTACGCCCCCGCAAGATCCGCCCGAAGGAGCCCCACCATGCCCGCCATGCCGCCCGCCACCGACCTCCTCGCCCCCACCCACCTGGGTCAACTCCCCCTCCCCAACCGCCTGGTGATGGCCCCCATGACCCGCAACCGCGCCGCCGCCGACGGGACCCCCACCCCGCTCATGGCCACGTACTACGCCCAACGCGCCGCCGCGGGACTGACCATCGGGGAGGCCAGCACACCCAACGCCGTCGGCCAGACGTACGCGAACACCACCGCGATCCACACGGCCGCGCACATCGCGGGCTGGCGCCGGGTGACCGACGCCGTACGGGAGCGGGGCGGCCGGATGTTCCTTCAGCTCCAGCACGGCGGCCGGGTCGGCCACCCGGACAACAGCGGACTCCGGCCGGTGGCCCCGTCCGCCGTCCCGCTCCCCGGAACGGTGCACACCCCCACAGGACACCAGCCAGCCCCGACCCCCCGCGCACTGACGACCGCCGAAATCGACGCGACGGTCGAGGACTTCGCGGCGGCGGCCCGTCACGCGGTCGCCGCGGGATTCGAGGGCGTCGAAGTCCACTCGGCCAACGGCTACCTCCTCCACCAGTTCCTCAGCCCCAACACCAACCACCGCACGGACATGTACGGCGGCCCGGTCCAGAACCGCATCCGCTTCACCGTGCGGGTCGTCGAGGCGGTGGCGGAGGCGATCGGCCCGTCCCGCACAGGGCTGCGCATCTCCCCCGGCCTCAAGGTCAACGGCATCGACGAAGCCGGCGACACGGAGGCGCTCTACCGCGCTCTGATCCCCGCCCTGACCTCGGCGGTCCCCGACTTCGCGTACCTCCACCTCGTCCACGCGGACCCGGACAGCCCCCTCTTCCGGCACATCCGAGCGCACTGGCCGGCGACCCTGATCACCAACCCCGCGCACCCTCCGGCGCCCCTCACCACCCACTCCGTCCTGATGGCGGCCGTCCGTCTGCGCGGGGCCGGTGCCGACCTCATTTCGCTCGGCCGCCCCTTCCTCACCACCCCCGACCTCCCCGACCGCCTGCGCACCGCCGCGCCCCTGAACCCCCTGCGGGACCAGTACCTGATGTACGTGGGCGGCGAGCGCGGATACACGGACTACCCAGCCCTGAGCGCCCGCGTCTGAAGGCGTCCCGCGACATGCGAAGGCGCCGAGGTTCCCAGCACCCCGGCGCCTTCGCATGTCCCGGAAAGGGCTACGCCGGCCCGTCCTCAGGCACCGACACCAACCACCGCGTCCCCTGCCTCGGCCTAAGGTAGAAGGCCCAGTACAGCGTCGCCACCGCCATGATGCCGCCCGTCCACAGCAGGTACTCGACCTCCTGCTCGACGAGGATGTAGAGCATCAGCGCGATCAGGACCACGGGGACCCCCGGCCACAGCGGCATCCGCCAGGCCGGCTGGTCCTTGTGGGCGGCGCGGCGGGCGAACAGGGCGGCCACCGCGACCAGCAGGTACATGCCGGTGACGGAGACGCCCGTCACGCCGTACAGGGTGTCGAGGTTGACGAAGCAGAGGGCCGCGCCGGGGACGCCGACGGCCAGGGTCGCGACCCACGGCGAGCCGAAGCGGCCGAGCCGGGACAGCGCGTTGTTGACCGGTCCCGGCCAGGCCTTGTCGCGGGCCGAGGCGAACAGGACGCGGGAGTTCTGGATGACCATGACGATGCCCGCGTTGATGATGGCGAGCGCGACGCAGAGCGAGACGAACGTGCCGACCGCCGAGTTCGACCAGGCCACGACCATGGTGCTGATGTCGCCCGAGGTCAGGGCCGAGAGGTCCTTCGCGCCCATCGTGATCGCGACGACGGGGACGAGGATGACCACCGAGGAGATGGCGAGCGTGGCGAGGACCGTGCGGGCCACGGACTTGCGCGGGTTCTCCAGTTCCTCGGAGAGGTAGACGGCCGTCGAGAAGCCCTGGGTGACGAAGAGGGCGATGGCGAGGCCGGAGACGACGAGCATGCCGGTCACCGCGTCCGTGTGGCCGCTCCCGCCCGCGACCTGCATCGAGCCGAGCGAGTCGATGCCGCGCTCACTGTGCGCGAAGCCCAGCACCGCGACGAGGGCCGCCGCGATGACCTCCAGGACGAGGAAGATGCCGGTGATCCACGCGTTGGCGCGCAGGTCGAGCAGCCCCGCGAGGGTGGACAGCAGCATCACGCCCGCACCCGTCATCGCCGGGTCGAGGTGGATCAGCGGCTCCAGGTAGTCGGCCGTGCCCATCGCGATCACCGGCGGCACGATGAACACGACGAGCAGGGACAGGACGAAGACCAGCCAGCCCGCGAGGCGCCCGGCCAGCGTCGACACCATGGCGTACTCGCCGCCCGCGCTGGGGATGAGGGTGCCCAGCTCGGAGTAGAGGAACGCCACGCCGATACAGATCAGCGAGCCGATCGCGATGGTGAGCGCGGTGGCGGTGCCGAGGCTGCCGAACAGGTCGGGGACGACGACGAAGAGCGAGGAGGCGGGCGTCACGCAGGACAGCGTGAGCAGGGTGCCTCCGACGACGCCGATGGAACGCTTGAGCTTCTGAGCCTGGGGGGCCGCCTCTGGTGGGGAGGGGGCGGCTGCGGGGCGGAGCGTGTCGGTCATGGAGCGGTTCCGATCGACTCGTTCGACAGGGCGGCGCCATGCAACCTCGCCGATATCCGAACGTCAACGCCTGTTTCCCTACGGAATCCGCACCACCGCTTCCGCCAACTGCGCGCGATTCTTCAGGCGTTGGCAAAGTCGACCGAGAGAGAAGAGAAGGACCCCGCAAATGACCTTGATTACGAAGGTCATTTACGGGGCCTGCCTACACTGCCCGGTTCATCCCCTACGTACGGGAACCGCAGCCGGAGCGCTGAAGTTCACCGCGAACTGTCCGTACTCCGGACGGCGCGGGGACGGTGCACGGCCCTCAGTGGTTGCTGGGGAAGCCCAGGTCGACGCCGGCGGGGGCGTCGGCCGGGTCAGGCCAGCGGGTCGTGACGACCTTGCCGCGGGTGTAGAAGTGCGTGCCGTCGTTGCCGTAGATGTGGTGGTCGCCGAAGAGGCTGTCCTTCCAGCCGCCGAAGCTGTGGTAGCCCACCGGGACCGGGATCGGGACGTTGACGCCGACCATGCCGGCCTCGATCTCCAGCTGGAAGCGGCGGGCGGCGCCACCGTCACGCGTGAAGATCGCGGTGCCGTTGCCGAACGGGGACGCGTTCATGAGGGCCACGCCCTCCTCGTACGTCTCCGTGCGCAGCACGCACAGCACCGGGCCGAAGATCTCGTCCTGGTACGCCTTGGCGCTCGTCGGCACGTTGTCGAGGAGGCTGAGGCCCACCCAGTGGCCGTTCTCGAAGCCGGGCACCGTGTAGTCGCTGCCGTCGAGGACGACCTCGCAGCCCTCGGCCGCCGCGCCCTTCACGTACGAGGCGACCTTGTCGCGGTGGGCGGCCGTGATGAGCGGGCCCATCTCGGAGGTCGGGTCGTTGCCGGGACCGATCTTGATCTTCTCGGCGCGCTCCTTGATCTTCGCGACGAGCTCGTCGGCGATGGAGCCCACGGCGACGACCGCCGAGATGGCCATGCAGCGCTCGCCGGCCGAGCCGTACGCGGCCGAGACCGCGGCGTCGGCGGCCGCGTCCAGGTCGGCGTCCGGGAGGACCAGCATGTGGTTCTTGGCGCCGCCGAGGGCCTGCACGCGCTTGCCGTTGGCGGAGGCCGTGGCGTGGATGTGGCGGGCGATCGGGGTCGAGCCGACGAAGGAGACGGCGGCGACGTCCGGGTGCTCGAGGAGGCGGTCGACGGCGACCTTGTCGCCGTGCAGCACGTTGAAGACACCGTCGGGCAGACCGGCCTCGGTGAGCAGCTCGGCGATCTTGACCGAGGCCGAGGGGTCCTTCTCCGAGGGCTTCAGCACGAACGTGTTGCCGGTCGCGATGGCGATCGGGAACATCCACATCGGCACCATGGCCGGGAAGTTGAACGGCGTGATGCCGGCGACGACGCCGAGCGGCTGACGGATCGAGGACACGTCCACGTTGGTGGCGACCTGCGTGGACAGCTCGCCCTTGAGCTGCACGTTGATGCCGCAGGCCAGGTCGACGATCTCCAGGCCGCGGGCGACCTCGCCGAGCGCGTCGGAGTGCACCTTGCCGTGCTCGGCGGTGATCAGCTCGGCGATCGCGTCACGGTTGGCGTCGAGCAGCGCGCGGAACCGGAAGAGGATCTCGGTGCGCTTGGCGAGCGAGGACAGGCCCCACGTCTTGTACGCCTCCTTGGCGGTGGCGACGGCCTTGTCCACCTCCTCGACGCTCGCGAAGTCGACGTGCGTGGTGACGGCGCCGGTCGCCGGGTCGGTCACCGGGCCGTGATTGCCCGACGCGCCCTCGACGGTCTTGCCGCCGATCCAGTGGTGGACCAACTTCGTGTCAGACATACGGGCAACTCCTGTGACGGCTACATGCTTCTCAGAGGTGACGGCGCCGACCGGCGGCGCGCCGGTCGTACTCCTCGCGGGCCTTGACCGCGGCGCTGCGCTCCGCCGTCTCGGCCACAGGAACATCCCACCACGCCTGCGCGGGAGGCGGGCCCGACACTGTGTCTGCCGTTTCGGTCTCCACGTAGACACATGTGGGGCGGGTCGCGGCACGCGCGGCGGCGAGCGCTTCGCGCAGGTCACGCACGGTCTTGGCGCGATGCACCGTCATCCCGAGGCTGGCCGCGTTGGCGGCGAGGTCGACGGGCAGCGGTGCGCCCGCGTACGCCCCCTGCTCCCCCGCGAACCGGTACTGCGTGGCGAAGCCCTCGGCCCCCACGGACGCGGAGAGCCCACCGATCGAGGCGTACCCGTGGTTCTGCAGAATGACCACCTTGACCGGAATGCCCTCCTGCACGGCGGTCACGATCTCCGTCGGCAGCATCAGATACGTGCCGTCGCCGACGAGCGCCCACACCGGCCGGCCGGGCGCGGCGAGCGCGACACCGAGCGAGGCCGGGATCTCGTAGCCCATGCAGGAGTACCCGTACTCGACGTGGTACTGGTCGCGGGACCGGGCCCGCCACAGCTTGTGCAGATCACCCGGGAGCGACCCGGCCGCATTGATGAGAATGTCGTCCCCGGTCGCCAACTCGTCCAGCGCACCGAGGACTTGGGCCTGGGTCGGGCGTACGAGATCGTCCTCGGCGGCGAAGCAGGCGTCGACGCGGTGCTCCCAGCGCTCCTTGTCCTCGGTGTACTCGGCGACGTACGCGGGCTCGGCCCGGTACTCCCCGCCGAGCGCCTCACGCAGCGCGGCGAGCCCGGCGCGGGCGTCGGCGACGAGCGGCTGCGCGGACAGCTTGTGGGCGTCGAAGGCGGCGACGTTCAGGTTCAGGAAGCGGACGTCGGGGTGCGCGAAGAGGGTGGCGGAGGCCGTCGTGAAGTCCGTGTACCGGGTGCCGACACCGATCACCAGGTCGGCGGTGCGGGCGAGTTCGTTGGCGGTGGCGGTCCCGGTGTGCCCGATGCCGCCGACGTCGGCGGAGTGGTTGTGCAGCAGCGAGCCCTTGCCGGCCTGGGTGGAGGCGACGGGAACCCCGGTGGCATCGACGAATTCCTTGAGGGCCTCCTCGGCGCCACTGTGGTGCACCCCGCCCCCGGCGACGACGAGCGGCCGCCGAGCCCGCTTCAACTCCCGTACAGCATCGGCGAGTTCCTCACTGTCCGGCTCAGGCCGACGCACGGCCCACACCCGCTCCCGGAAGAACTCCTCCGGCCAGTCGAAGCCTTCCGCCTGCACGTCCTGCGGCAGCGCGAGCGTGACGGCGCCGGTCTCGACGGGATCGGTGAGCACGCGCATGGCCTGCAAGGCGGCCGGAATCAGCTGCTCGGGCCGCTCGACCCGGTCGAAGTACTTCGAGACGGGCCGCAGACAGTCGTTGACCGACACATCGCCCGCGTACGGCACTTCGAGCTGCTGGAGCACCGGATCGGCGGGCCGGGTCGCGAACACGTCGCCCGGCAACAGCAGTACGGGCAGGTGGTTGATGGTGGCGAGGGCGGCGCCGGTGACGAGGTTGGTGGCGCCGGGCCCGATGGAGGTGGTGACGGCGTGCGTGGACAGCCGGTCGGACTGCCTGGCGTAGCCGACGGCGGCGTGCACCATCGCCTGCTCGTTGCGGCCCTGGTGGAAGGGCATCACGGGGGGTGTGGGGGGTGTCCCCCCACTGGACGCAGTGCCGTACTGGAGGAGCGCCTGCCCGAGCCCGGCCACGTTGCCGTGGCCGAAGATGCCCCAGGTGGCGCCGATCAGCCGCTGCCGGGCGCCGTCGCGCTCCGTGTACTGGTTCGCGAGGAAGCGGACGAGTGCCTGGGCGACGGTGAGGCGGACGGTGCTGGTCTTCATCGGTATCCCTCCGTCACGTGATCGGGATGGAAGCAGATCCGCCACTCCCGCTCGTCCCCCGGTCCCGCCATGACATTCAGGTAGTACATGGCGTGCCCCGGCTGGGCGATCGAAGGGCCGTGCCAGCCGTCGGGCACGAGCACGGTGTCGCCGGAGCGGACCTCGGCGAGGAGATCGGTGCCGCCGGGCCTGGACGGGGACACACGCTGATACCCGTATCCCTCGGGCCCGTCCTCGTCCCGGTCGATCTCGAAGTAATAGATCTCTTCGAGGAGCGCCTCCTCGCCCGGCCGGTGCTCGTCGTGCTTGTGCGGCGGGTACGAGGACCAGTTCCCGCCGGGGGTGATCACCTCGACGGCGATGAGCTGATCACAGTCAAAGGCGTCGGCGGCGGCGAAGTTGCGCACCTGGCGCGCACTCTGGCCGCCGCCCCTGTCCTCGACGGAAACCTCCGGCGCGGGGCCGTAGCGGACGGGGAGTCGTCGACCGCATTTCGCTCCTGCCAGGGCGAACCGGCCTCCCGCACCGGAGGAGATCTCCACGCTGGTGTCGCGCGGAACGTAGGCGAAGTCACTCACTCCACTGAATACGCTGCCCCTGCCCGCCAGTTCAATGTTCACCCCATCCGCACGAACTGAACATCCACCGGAAAGCGGCAGCACGATCCACTCGCTCTCCCCGGTGTCGAAGGCATGCGTCCGCCCGGCCCGGAGTTCGAGAATCCGCAGCCCGGCCCGGGCCCAGCCGACCTTGTCGGGGTCGACGGACAGGGCGTAGGGCCCGTCGGCGGCGCTGCCGCGTGGAAGGTGCGTCATGCCTCTACTCTCCTCCTAGGTGTCCGCGCGCGTGGTGCGCAGCAGGCCCACGGCCGTGTCGACGGCGGCCGCGACATCCCCGTCGGCCGGGTAGAGCAGCGAGCGCCCCACCACGAGCCCCTGAACCGTGGGCAGTCGCAGCGCGGCCCGCCACTTCTCGTACGTGGCGTCCTGGTCGCCGTCCTTGATGTCGCCACCGAGCAGCACGGCGGGCAGCGACGAGGTCTCCATGACCCGGGCCATGTCGTCGGGGTCGTCGGTGACCGGGAGCTTCAGCCAGGTGTACGCGGAGGTGCCGCCGAGCCCCGAGGCGACAGCGATCGACGTGATGACGCTCTCGGGACTCAAGTCGTTTCGCAGCAGCCCGGTTTCGGGATCGCGGCGGCTCAGGAACGGCTCGACGAACACGGGCAGCCGACGCGCGGCCATGGCGTCGACGGCACGGGCGGCAGCCTCCAGCGTCCGCACGGACCCGGACCCCGGATCCTCGTAATCGACACGCAGCAACAACTTCCCGGCGTCGAAGCCGAACCGCTCCAGATCCTCGGCCCGATACCCGGTGAACCGGTCGTCCAGCTCGAAGGAGGCCCCGGCGAGCCCGCCCCGGTTCATGGACCCGATGACGACCTTGCGGTCCAACACCCCCAGCAGCAACAGGTCTTCGACCACGTCGGCGGAGGCCAGCACCCCGTCCACGCCCGGCCGGGCCAGCGCGACGCACAGCCGGCGCAGCAGATCGGCCCGGTCGGCCATGGCGAAGGCGCGCTCCCCGACGCCGAGCGCGCCCCGGGCCGGATGGTCGGCGGCCACGATCATCAGCCGCCGCCCCGCGCCGAGCAGCGCCCGCCGCTCCCGCCTGCCCGCGGCCTCGGCGACAGCCGCCGGATCCTCGGCCCGCACACGGGCAAGCCACCGGAGGTCAACGCCCTCTGCCTCACTCAAGCCCGGCTCCATCCCCTTCGGCGCGACGCCCGGCAATCTCCGTCGCCCCGCCAGATCTAGCCCCACCAGCGCCCCCTGTCAACACTTTGTCCTGACATTCGGACGACGCCTTGACACCCCTCTCCGAACGGTTCAAGGCTTGAGTCCATGACGACCACGCCCGCGCGCATCCGCATCGGTTCGGCCCCCGACTCCTGGGGCGTCTGGTTCCCCGACGACCCGCGGCAGGTCCCGTACCAGCGCTTTCTCGACGAGGTGGCCGAGGCCGGGTACGAGTGGATCGAGCTGGGCCCGTACGGCTATCTGCCGTCGGACCCGCGCGTACTCGCCGAGGAGACGGGCCGCCGCGGCCTGAAGGTGTCGGCGGGCACGGTGTTCACGGGCCTGCACCACGGCCCCGCGGTCTGGGAGAAGACGTGGGCCCACGTGTCCTCCATCGCCGAACTCACGCGGGCGATGGATGCCCAGCACCTCGTGGTCATCCCGTCCTTCTGGCGCGACGACAAGACGGGCGAGGTACTGGAGGACTCCACCCTCACCCCCGACCAGTGGCGCAATCTGTCCACGCAGACCGAGCGCTTGGCCCGCGAAGTGGGCGACCGCTACGGCCTGAAACTGGTCTTCCACCCGCACGCCGACACCCACGTGGACACGGAGGAGAACGTCACGCGGCTCCTCGACGCGACCGACCCGGACCTCGTGTCGCTGTGCCTGGACACGGGTCACTACGCGTACTGCGGCGGCGACAGCGTCAAGCTCATCGAGACGTACGGGGAGCGGATCGGCTATCTACACCTGAAGCAGGTGGACCCGGCGGTCCTCGCCACGGTCCACGAACAGGGCACGCCCTTCGGCCCGGCCGTGGCCCAGGGCGTCATGGCCGAACCACCGCGCGGGGTACCGGAGTTGGAGCCGGTACTGGCCGCCGCGGGCAAACTCGACATCGACCTGTTCGCGATCGTCGAGCAGGACATGTACCCGTGCGAGCCGGACCGCCCCCTCCCGATCGCCGACCGCACACGCCGCTACCTGCGCTCCTGCGGGGTTTGACGCCACCCCTATCCATTTACACGCCGGGGCATGCGCCCACGACGCGCCCCCTTTGCATCATTCGCGTCACAAACACCCCTATCGCGTCACACATGTCAGGCCTACGCGGGTTCTGCGTCACAGAGGCCCCACAGGCCCTCCCTTCACCTCGGTTCACCTCGTTCACCGGGCACAGGCTGAGTCGATCACGCCGGCACCCCCGAGCCGCCGTGAGCGCCGCCAGGGAGGAGCCACCGATGAACGACCGCAGGCTCTGGTCGTACAAGGACATCGCCGCGCACATCCGCGTGCAGCCCGACACCGTCCGCTCGTACCGCAAACACGGTCTGCTGCCCCCGCCCGACCATGTCGAGTCGGGCAAGCCCTACTGGTACGCCGACACGGTCCGCGCCTGGGTGGCCTCCCGCCCGAGCAACAGGGGCCGCAAGGACTGAACCGGGAGCGCCGGGCCGTACGGACGCACGGCCCGGCGCCCACACTGCGACACATCCGACCCCGCCATAAACTTCGGACAAATCACCCAAGGTGACCGTAAGTTACCGGCAAGCCGGAGGGATCGCAGTGACGCAGCCCCAGCCGCCCTACGGGGCACCCCAGGCCCGAATCCCCCAGCAGCCGCCCCCGCCGGGCCCGCAGATCCGCCCCGGCCTCTGGAAGCGCTGCCTCTGGGGCGGCCTCGCACTATGGGTGCTGACGGCGATCGTCACGTACGCCACGCAGAACACCACACTGCTCCCCACCCTCATCCTGCTGGGCAGCTTCCTCACCCCGGCGGTCTTCGTGCTGTGGGCGTACGAGCGGCACGGCCGCGACCTGGGCGTGAGCCTGATCCTGGCCTGCTTCCTGGTGGGCGGCATCCTGGGCGTGCTCGGCGCGTCGGTCATGGAGTACTACCTGGTACACCCCTCGGCCTGGATGTTCGTGGCCGTCGGCCTCATCGAAGAAGCAGTCAAGCTGCTCGCCCTCGCCTACGTACTGCACCGCCACCCGCGCATCAGCGGACTGCGCGCGGGCCTGGTCCTGGGCGCCACGGTCGGCTTCGGCTTCGCGGCCTTCGAGAGCGCGGGCTACGCGTTCAACGCGGCGATCACCATGAAGGGCATCGACCTGCGCGCCCTCCTGGAAACGGAGGTCCTCCGCGGCCTCCTGGCCCCCTTCGGCCACGGCCTGTGGACAGCGATCTCCGGAGCCGTCCTCCTCTCCTTCCGCAAGCCGAATGGCCGCTACCGCTTCGCAACGCCGGTGATCCTCACCTACCTGGGCGTCTCCCTCCTCCACGCCCTCTGGGACTCCATGCACGGCATCGCGATCTGGCTGGTGGCCCGCCTCACCACCACGAACCTCGACCGCACGCTCTTCGCCGAGGGCTACATCCCCAAGCCGACCGACGCGCAGCAGCACCTCTTCACGCTCTTCTCGGTCGGCGGACTGGCCATCATCACGCTCCTGGCACTGACCTGGGTGCGCTCACTCGCCCGCCGGGACCCTTCTTGGAAAAATACCCCCTAGGGGTATATGGTCGATCGCATCAGGAGACACCTCTCACCACCAAGGAGTACGTCATGAGCGCCCACACCGAGCTCCCCCAGGCCGGCACCGAGTCCGCCGGTTCCTGCTGCGGCGGCGCCTGCCACACCGACGCCCCGGCCGCCGAGGGCGCCTTCACCACCGTGTACGAGGTCAAGGGCATGACGTGCGGCCACTGCGAGGGCGCGGTGTCCAGCGAGATCTCGGAGCTCGCCGACGTCACCTCGGTCCAGGCGAGCGCCGCCACCGGCCAGGTCACGGTCGTCTCCACCGCCCCGCTCGACGAAGAGTCGATCCGCGCCGCGGTGGACGAGGCGGGCTACGAACTCGTCTGAGCGGTCGATGAGGTCGAACAGGGAGTGAAGCCAGACCGCCGCCCGCCAGCGCGAGGGAGGGGCCGCGTCGGGGTGCCCCCGCAGGACTCCGCAGAAGCACCACTCGTGGAGTCGCAGTTCCCGGGGGCGCCCGCCCCGGTGGCCGAGGAGGTACCCCGACGCGGCCCCGCCCCCACGATCAAAAACGGGGCGCCCCGGCCGACCGCTCGACACGGGCGCGCAGATTCACGTAGAGACCTGCCGAGATCGCTGGACCTCCACACAATCCACACGGCACAATTGCAGCACTCCCCCACAGAGGCCGATATCCACATATCGGACCTCTTGCGCACGCACGGGACATATGCAAGAGACGCAGATCACATTGGTCCGGACGTAACCCTTTGCGGCTCTCGTGAGTCTAAGGAGGCGATGCAGGAACGTCTTGGGGGACGTTTCCGCACCGGAGGGACCCGTCTTGGGGGACGGTTCCCGACAGCGTTGGCCGGGGCACGTGCGCCGGGAAGCTTGAGCGGCCCGCCCGGCGGTACGTGTTCCGGCGGCCGACGCACCACAGACCCCCAGGCCGGATCCCGTGGGGGGAATCCGACCCGGGTAAAGGAAAGCGCCCCGACTGTCGGCCCGTGGGGGGACCGACAGCGGGGCGCTTTCTGCTTGCCGCAGGTTGACCAGGAGGTGCGGGGGCCGCGACCTGCCCAACGTTTCGGTTGGAGTGGTTACGGCCTCGGGGCTCCGCCCCGGACCCCGCGCCTCAAACGCCGGCGGGGCTTGATATGCCCAACCGGCGTTGCGGGAAGCAGTGAAGTCAGCGCTGCTCGACCGGGATGAAGTCGCGCTCGACGACGCCCGTGTAGATCTGGCGCGGGCGGCCGATGCGCGACCCCGGCTCCTTGATCATCTCGTGCCACTGGGCGATCCAGCCCGGAAGCCGGCCGAGGGCGAAGAGGACCGTGAACATCTCGGTCGGGAAGCCCATGGCCCGGTAGATCAGGCCGGTGTAGAAGTCGACGTTCGGGTAGAGCTTGCGCTCGACGAAGTACTCGTCGGCCAGCGCGTGCTCCTCCAGCTTCAGCGCGATGTCGAGCAGCTCGTCGGACTTGCCGAGCGCCGAGAGGACATCGTGCGCCGCCGCCTTGATGATCTTCGCCCGCGGGTCGAAGTTCTTGTAGACGCGGTGCCCGAAGCCCATGAGCTTCACGCCGTCTTCCTTGTTCTTCACCTTGCGGATGAACTCGTCGACGTCGCCACCGGCGGCCTGGATGCCCTCGAGCATCTCCAGCACCGACTGGTTGGCGCCACCGTGCAGCGGACCCCACAGCGCGGAGATACCGGCGGAGATCGACGCGAACATGTTGGCCTGCGACGAGCCCACGAGGCGCACCGTGGACGTCGAACAGTTCTGCTCGTGGTCCGCGTGCAGGATGAGCAGCTTGTCCAGCGCGGAGACGACGACCGGGTCCGGCACGTACTCCTGGGCCGGCACGGAGAACGTCATGCGCAGGAAGTTCTCGACGTAGCCGAGGTCGTTGCGCGGGTAGACGAACGGGTGGCCGATCGACTTCTTGTAGGCGTACGCCGCGATCGTCGGCAGCTTCGCGAGCAGGCGGATCGTCGAGAGGTGACGCTGCTGCTCGTCGAACGGGTTGTGGCTGTCCTGGTAGAAGGTGGACAGCGCGGAGACCACGGAGGACAGCATGGCCATCGGGTGGGCGTCCCGCGGGAAGCCGTCGAAGAACCGCTTCACGTCCTCGTGCAGGAGCGTGTGCCCGGTGATCTCGTTCTTGAAGGTGGAGAGCTCGTCGACCGTCGGGAGCTCGCCGTTGATCAGCAGGTAGGCGACCTCGGTGAAGGTCGAGTTCTCGGCCAGCTGCTCGATCGGGTAGCCGCGGTAACGCAGGATGCCCTGCTCACCGTCGAGATAGGTGATCGCGGATTTATAGGCGGCTGTGTTGCCATATCCGCTGTCGAGGGTCACCAGGCCCGTCTGGGCCCGCAGCTTCCCGATGTCGAAGCCCTGGTCGCCCACGGTGCTGTCGATCACCGGGTAGGTGTACTCGTCGTCGCCGTACTGGAGTACTACAGCCTTCTCGTTCTGCTCGCTCACGTCATCCCTCACCGACGTAGTGCCTCTTCTTCGAGGTGCCCTGACTGTCTCTACCTTCCCCCACTTGGCCCAGCAGAGTGCACTCGGGGTCGCCCATTGGGCTCATTGACGGCACTCAGTGCCGTCAACTTGCTCATCCTGCCCCCTTCGCCCTGGTTCCGGAAGTGCTTGTGACCTTCGTGACTCACTTGATCGATCAAATCTTTTGAGCAGCGGCACCTGACAGCCGGAAATTCAGGGCGGTACACCGCCTACCGGCCGAAATCGTACGCACCGCCTGGCCGATCGCTCTGCGCGAACCGACCAGGACGACGAGCTTCTTGGCGCGGGTGACCGCCGTGTAGAGGAGGTTGCGCTGGAGCATCATCCAGGCCCCCGTCGTGACGGGGATCACCACGCACGGGTACTCGCTGCCCTGGGAGCGGTGGATGGTCACAGCGTAGGCATGCGCCAGCTCGTCCAGCTCGTCGAAGTCATACGGGACCTCCTCGTCCTCATCGGTGCGGACGGTGAGTCTCTGTTCCTCGGCGTCCAACGACGTAACAACGCCGACCGTGCCGTTGAAGACGCCATTGGCCCCCTTCTCATAGTTGTTCCGGATCTGAGTGACCTTGTCCCCCACCCGGAACACCCGCCCACCGAACCGCTTCTCGGGAAGCTCGGGCCGCCCGGGCGTGATGGCCTGCTGGAGCAGCCCGTTGAGGTTCCCGGCGCCGGCGGGGCCGCGGTGCATCGGCGCGAGCACCTGGACGTCGCGCCGCGGGTCGAGGCCGAACTTGGCGGGGATCCGGCGGGCGGCGACGTCGACGGTGAGCCGCCCGGCCTCCTCGGTGTCGTCCTCCACGAACAGGAAGAAATCCTTGAGCCCCGAAGTGACCGGATGCTGGCCGGAGTTGATCCGGTGCGCATTGGTGACGACCCCGGACTCCTGAGCCTGCCGGAAGATCCGCGTGAGCCGCACAGCGGGCACAGGACTCTCCTCGACGAGCATGTCCCGCAGCACCTCACCGGCCCCCACACTCGGCAGCTGATCCACATCCCCCACAAAAAGCAGATGCGCCCCGGGCGGTACGGCTTTCACCAGCTTGTTGGCAAGCAGCAGATCCAACATGGAGGCCTCGTCCACGACCACGAGGTCGGCGTCGAGCGGCCGCTCCTTGTCGTACGCGGCGTCCCCGCCCGGCTTCAGTTCGAGCAGCCGGTGAACAGTCGACGCCTCGGCCCCGGTCAGCTCGGCTAGCCGCTTGGCGGCACGCCCCGTGGGCGCGGCGAGCACGACCTTGGCGCGCTTGGCCCGGGCCAGCTCGACAACCGACCGTACGGTGAAGGACTTTCCGCAGCCGGGGCCGCCGGTGAGCACGGCCACCTTCTTGCTGAGCGCGAGCTTGACCGCCTCCTCCTGCTCGGGAGCGAGCTGCGCCCCCGTGCGGTCGGCGAGCCACGCGAGCGCCTTGTCCCACGCGACGTCCTGGAAGGCGGGCATCCGGTCGTCCTCCGTGCGCAGCAGCCTGAGCAGCTGGGCGGAGAGGGAGAGTTCGGCCCGGTGGAAGGGGACCAGGTAGATCGCGGTGACCGGCTCCCCGTCCTCGCCCGGCACCGTCTCGCGTACCACGCCGGGCTCGCCGGAATCCTCGTCGGGCAGGGCCAGTTCGGCGAGGCACTCGATGACGAGGCCGGTGTCGACCTGGAGCAGCTTCACGGCGTCGGCGATGAGCCGCTGCTCGGGCAGGAAGCAGTGGCCCTGGTCGGTGGATTGCGAAAGGGCGTACTGGAGACCGGCCTTGACCCGCTCCGGGCTGTCGTGCGGAATGCCGACGGACTGGGCGATGCGGTCGGCGGTGAGGAATCCGATGCCCCAGACGTCGGAGGCGAGGCGGTACGGCTGGTTCTTCACGACGGAGATCGAGGCGTCGCCGAACTTCTTGTAGATGCGCACGGCGATGGAGGTGGAGACGCCGACGCTCTGGAGGAAGACCATCACTTCCTTGATGGCCTTCTGCTCCTCCCACGCGTCGGCGATCTTCTTCGTCCGCTTGGGGCCGAGCCCCGGCACCTCGATCAGCCGCTTCGGCTCCTGCTCGATGATGTCGAGGGTGTCGAGCCCGAAGTGCTGCGTGATGCGGTCGGCGAAGACGGGGCCGATGCCCTTGACCAGGCCGGACCCGAGATAGCGGCGGATGCCCTGGATGGTCGCGGGCAGCACCGTCGTGTAGTTCTCGACGGTGAACTGCTTGCCGTACTGCGGGTGGGAGCCCCAACGGCCCTCCATCCGCAGCGACTCCCCCACCTGCGCCCCGAGCAGCGAGCCGACGACGGTCAGCAGATCCCCGGCGCCCCTGCCGGTGTCGACCCGGCCGACCGTGTACCCCGTCTCCTCGTTGGCATACGTGATCCGCTCGAGGACCCCCTCGAGCCGCGCCATCGGCCGCGCTCCGGCAGCCGCCTGCTGCATCGCCATGATCCGACGTTAGCGGCAGGGTCCGACAACGCGGGAGGGGTCGCCGGGGGTAGGTCCGGGGCCGGCCTCGGACCCACTCCGGAGCGAGTGAGCTGGATCACCTCTCGGCCGCGATGACTTCCGGGCCCTGGCCACGTCTTATCGACGACATCCTCGGCACCCCGCAGACAGGAGCGCGCCATGCCCGCCACCAAGGGACCCGCCGGCTACTTCCCCTCCATCGAGAAGAAGTACGGCGAACCGGTCGCCCACTGGCAGGACCTCATCCGCTCCTCGCCGCTCACCAAGCACATGGAGCTGGTGAACTGGCTGAAGGCGGAGCACGGCCTGGGCCACGGGCACGCCAACGCCCTCGTGGCCCACACGCTGGCCGAGGGCCGCGGGGCGTAGGCCCCGACCGTCACACCCCGCCCATCGGCTCCGGATCCACCCGCACCGGCGTGCCCCACACGCGGACGACCTCGTAGTCCGTGAACTCGTGGACCAGGCGGTACGCCATCGCCGCGTCCGGGCGGCGGCGCTGGGCCGCCAGGTAGAGGTCAGCCTCGCGGCGGTCGTGGCGGGGGGTGCCGCAGAGCTGCCACACCTGCCCGTTCCACATCTCCGGGATCCAGCGCTGCTGGGGCTGGGGGCGGTCCTCGCGCGTGCCGTAGCGGGACAGCACGGGGCCCTCCGAGGCGGGGCGGGCCGCCGGGCCGGGGTCGCCCGAGATCTGGGAGCGGCGGGCCTTGCGGCGGCGGGTCTCGCAGAACAGGCACAGGTCCGGGGCGGATTCCTCGACCGGGCCGTAGGGGTGCTCCTTGCAGCGGGTCGTGGGCTTCTCGCCGGACACGGCGTCGTCGAGCTGGTCGAGGGCGCGGGTCAGGTCGCCGCGGACCTCGTGCAGCACGTCGTCCGGGGTGTCGCCGGTGAGCTTCTCGCCGTGCTCGCCGAGCACGCGGAGGGCGCGGCCTAGTGCGGTGAGCTGCGCGTGGTTCACGTCCGTTGCTCCGTCTCCGTCATCCGTTGCGGTGCCACCCACCTTCGCACGCGCCACCGACAATCCCCGGCCCGCGACGTGGTTGCGCTCCCGGGGCTCCGCCCCGGACCCCGCTCCTCAATCGCCGGAGGGGCTTGTTAGCCCGATCACGATCCCGTCACGACCACCCCCACCTCCTTGCCCCCACCCCATGTAATCGATTCCAATCCCTCATGCAGATCGATGTAATCGATTCCACGTAGCCACAAGGAGGTGGTCCGTGATGTCGGCGAGCGCGAGTATCAAGGATGTCGCGGCCGCGGCCGGCGTTTCCGTCGCCACGGTTTCCCGTGTCCTGAACAGCCACCCGTCCGTCAGCCCGGACACCCGCACCCGCGTGCTCGCGGCCGTGGAGTCGCTCGGCTACCGGCCCAACGCGGTGGCCCGTTCGCTGCGCACCGCGCAGACCCGCACGCTCGGCCTGGTCATCAGCGACGTGCTGAACCCGTACTTCGGCGAGCTCGCCCGCTCCGTCGAGGAGGAGGCCCGCGCCCTCGGCTACAGCGTCATCATCGGCAACGCCGACGAACGGCCCGACCTCCAGGACCACCACGTCCAGAACCTCCTGGACCGGCGCATCGACGGGCTCCTCGTCTCCCCGACCGACGGCGGCTCCCCGCTGATGCTGGACGCGGCTCGGGCCGGCACCCCCATGGTCTTCGTCGACCGCTGGATCCCCGGCGTGGACGTGCCCGTGGTGCGCTCCGACGGGCGCGCCGCCGTCCGGGACCTCGTCGCCCACCTGCACCGGCTCGGCCACCGCCGCCTCGCGATCATCGCGGGCCCGGCCGCCACCACGACCGGCAGCGAGCGCGTCGACGCGTTCCGCGAGGCCCTCGCCTCGTACGAGATCGAGCTGCCGGACGCCTACATAGGGCAGGGCGACTTCCAGGCGGACAGCGGGCGCCGGGTGACCGAGGCGTTCCTCGATCTGCCCGAGCCACCCCAGGTCGTCTTCGCGGCCGACAACCTCATGGCGCTCGGCGCGCTCGACGCCATCCGCGCGCGCGGGATGCGCGTTCCCGACGACATCGCGGTCGCCGCGTTCGACGACATCCCGTGGTTCGTGCACACCGATCCGCCGATCACGGCGATCGCCCAGCCGACCAAGGACCTCGGCCGGGCCGCCGTGCGCGCCCTGGTCGACCGCATCGAGGGACGGGTGCCCGAGTCGGTCATCCTCCCCGCCCACCTCGTCGTACGACGCTCCTGCGGCGAGACCGGCGAAACCCCCCACACGCCCACCTCAATGGAGAGGAGCAACGGATGAGCAGCTCCGAAGAGTTGCTGCGTATCGAAGGGATACGGAAGACCTTCCCCGGCGTGGTCGCGCTCGACAGCGTCGACTTCGACCTGCGCCGCGGGGAGGTGCACGTCCTGCTCGGTGAGAACGGGGCCGGGAAGAGCACGCTGATCAAGATGCTCTCCGGTGCCTACACGCCCGACGAGGGCCGTATCACCGTCGGTGGCGAGCAGGTCCGCATCCATGGTGCGCAGGACGCCGAACGGCTCGGCATCGCGACGATCTACCAGGAGTTCAATCTCGTTCCTGATCTGACCGTCGCCGAGAACATCTTCCTGGGGCGCCAGCCGCGCCGCTTCGGTCTCATCGACCGGAAGCAGATGGAGTCCGACGCCGAGGAGCTCCTCGCGCGCGTGGGCGTGAATGTGTCGCCACGCGCGCGGGTGCGCGAACTGGGCATCGCCCGGCTCCAGATGGTGGAGATCGCGAAGGCGCTCAGCCTGAACGCGCGCGTGCTGATCATGGACGAGCCGACCGCCGTGCTCACCTCCGAAGAGGTCGAGAAGCTGTTCGCGATCGTGCGGCAGCTGCGCGAGGACGGCGTCGGCGTCGTCTTCATCACCCACCACCTGGAGGAGATCGCCGCGCTCGGCGACCGGGTCACCGTGATCCGGGACGGTCGGAGTGTCGGGCAGGTCCCGGCGTCCACCCCCGAGGACGAGCTCGTCCGCCTCATGGTCGGCCGCTCCATCGACCAGCAGTACCCGCGCGAACGCCCGGAAACGGGAAGCGCGTTGCTGAAGGTCGAGGGCCTGACCCGGGACGGCGTCTTCCACGACGTGGGCTTCGAGGTGCGGGCCGGCGAGGTCGTCGGCATCGCGGGGCTCGTGGGCGCGGGACGTACGGAGGTCGTACGGGCCGTCTTCGGCGCCGACCCGTACGACGCGGGCTCCGTCGAGGTCGCGGGCAGTGCGCTCCCCCGGCACGACGTCATCGCCGCGATGGCCGCCGGGGTCGGGCTCGTCCCCGAGGACCGCAAGGGGCAGGGGCTCGTCCTCGACCAGTCGGTGGAGGAGAACCTGGGGCTCGTCACCATGCGGAAGGCGACCCGCGCCGGTTTCGTCGACCGGCAGGGACAGCACACGGCCGCCGAGCGGATCGCGAAGCAACTGGGCGTCCGGATGGCCGGGTTGGGCCAGCACGTGCGCACTCTGTCGGGCGGCAACCAGCAGAAGGTCGTCATCGGCAAGTGGCTGCTCGCCGACATCAAGGTACTGATCCTCGACGAGCCGACGCGCGGCATCGACGTCGGCGCGAAGGTCGAGATCTACCAGCTCATCAACGAGCTGACCGCCGCCGGGCACGCCGTGCTCATGATCTCCAGCGATCTCCCCGAAGTGCTCGGCATGAGCGACCGGGTCCTTGTTATGGCGCAGGGACGCATCGCCGGTGAACTCGCCGCCGAGGACGCCACGCAGGACTCCGTGATGGCCCTCGCCGTCAGCAACCAGAACACCGACAACCAGCAGCACAACGCCTTCGAAGAGGAGGGCTCCCGTGACCACTGAGACAGTCAACAAGCCAGGGGCCAAGAACAACGGGAGCCTGCTGCGGCTGCTCCTCGACAACGGCGCGCTGACCGCGCTCGTCGTCCTGGTCATCGCCATGTCGCTGATGTCCGGCGACTTCCTGACCACGCAGAACCTGCTGAACGTCGGCGTGCAGGCGGCCGTCACCGCGATCCTCGCGTTCGGTGTCACCTTCGTCATCGTCTCGGCGGGCATCGACCTGTCGGTCGGCTCGGTGGCCGCGCTCTCCGCGACCGTCCTCGCGTGGGCGGCCACGAGCGAGGGCGTGCCGGTGGTGATAGCCGTGCTGCTCGCCGTCGTCACGGGTGTCGCCTGCGGTTTCGTCAACGGCCTGCTCATCTCGTACGGCAAGCTCCCGCCGTTCATCGCGACGCTGGCGATGCTGTCGGTCGGGCGCGGGCTCTCGCTGGTGATCTCGCAGGGCTCCCCGATCCCGTTCCCCGACTCGGTCTCCAAGCTCGGTGACACGCTCGGCGGCTGGCTGCCGGTCCCCGTCATCGTGATGATCGTGATGGGGCTCATCACGGCGGTCGTCCTCGCCCGTACGTTCATCGGCCGGTCCATGTACGCGATCGGCGGCAACGAGGAGGCGGCCCGCCTCTCCGGTCTGCGCGTCAAGCGGCAGAAGCTCGTCATCTACGGCCTCTCCGGCCTGTTCGCGGCCGTCGCCGGCATCGTGCTCGCCTCCCGTCTCGCCTCCGCGCAGCCGCAGGCCGCGAACGGCTACGAGCTGGACGCCATCGCCGCCGTCGTCATCGGCGGCGCCTCGCTTGCCGGTGGTACGGGCAAGGCGTCGGGCACGTTCATCGGCGCGCTGATCCTCGCCGTGCTCCGCAACGGCCTCAACCTCCTCTCGGTGTCCGCCTTCTGGCAGCAGGTCGTCATCGGTGTCGTGATCGCCCTCGCGGTGCTGCTCGACACGGCGCGCCGCAAGGCCGGTGCGCAGCCGGCCTCCGCCGGTGTCGGGACCGGTGGGCCCAGGCAGCGGATGCAGTACGTGCTCGCGGCCGTGGTCGCCATCGTGATCGTCGGCGGCCTCGCGGTGTGGAACAACACCGGCTCCTCCGGCGGCAAGAAGGACCTGAAGCTCGGCATGGCGGTGTCCACGCTCAACAACCCGTTCTTCACGGAGATGCGGGCGGGCGCGCAGGCCGAGGCGAAGAAGCAGGGCGTCGAGCTGACCGTCACGGACGCGCAGAACGACGCCTCGCAGCAGGCCAACCAGCTGCAGAACTTCACGAGCGAGGGGCTCAGCGCCGTCATCGTGAACCCGGTCGACTCCGACGCCGTCGGACCGTCCGTGCGGACCGCCAACAAGGCCTCCATCCCCGTCGTCGCCGCCGACCGCGGCGTCAACAAGGCCAAGGCCGCGACCCTCGTCGCCTCCGACAACGTCGCGGGCGGCAAGCAGGCCGCGAAGATCATGGCCGACAAGCTGGGCGGCAAGGGAAAGATCGCGGTGCTTCAGGGCCAGGCCGGTACGTCCGCCAGCCGTGAGCGCGGCGCGGGCTTCGCCGCCGGGCTGAAGAACTACCCGGGCATCAAGGTCGTCGCCAAGCAGCCCGCGGACTTCGACCGCACCAAGGGCCTGGACGTCATGACGAACATGCTCCAGTCGCACCCCGACGTCGACGGCGTCTTCGCCGAGAACGACGAGATGGCACTCGGCGCGATCAAGGCGCTCGGCTCCAAGGCCGGCAAGTCCGTCCCCGTCATCGGCTTCGACGGCACGCCCGACGGCTTCAAGGCGGTCAAGGCGGGCACGTTGTACGCCTCCGTGGCCCAGCAGCCGCGCGAGCTCGGAAAGATGGCCGTGCAGAACGCGATCGCCGCGGCGAAGGACAAGAAGATCTCCTCGGCGGTGAAGGTGCCGGTGAAGGTCGTCACGGCGAAGAACGTCGCCGACTTCAAGTGATCAGCCCCGTAAGGCAGCTCTCGTACCCTTTGGCGTGACGTACGAAGAAAGGCACAACATGAACACGTACGACCTCCTCGTCGTGGGGTCGGCCAACGCCGACCTGGTGGTGGGCGTCGACCGGCGGCCGGCCGCGGGCGAGACCGTGCTCGGCTCCGACCTCGCGCTGCACCCCGGCGGCAAGGGCGCCAACCAGGCGGTCGCCGCCGCCAAGTTGGGCGCTCGTACGGCGCTGCTCGCGCGGGTCGGCGACGACGCGCACGGTGAGATGCTGCGCGCCTCGATGGAGTCGGCGGGCGTGGACGCGTCCGGGGTACTGCGCGGCGGGGCGCCCACGGGCGTCGCGCTGATCACCGTCGACCCGTCCGGCGACAACAGCATCGTGTTCTCGCCGGGTGCGAACGGGCATCTGACGCCCGAGGACGTACGGGCGGCGGGCGAGCTGTTCGCGGGGGCGCGGGTCGTCTCGATGATGCTGGAGATCCCGCTGGAGACGGTCGCGGAGGTGGTCCGCAACCTGGCGGACGGCACCCGCCTCGTCCTCAACCCCTCGCCGCCCGCCCCGCTCCCCGACGAGGTGCTCGCGGCCTGCGACCCGCTGATCGTCAACGAGCACGAGGCGAAGGTCATCGCCGGCAAGGACCTCGGCGACGACCCCGAGGACTGGGCGCGGCAGCTGCTCTCGCTCGGCCCGCGCTCGGTCGTCGTCACGCTCGGCTCCGAGGGCGCGCTCGTCGCGGACGCCTCGGGTTCGCAGCGGGTGCCGGCGGTGAAGGTGAAGGCCGTGGACACGACCGGTGCCGGTGACGCGTTCACTGCGGCGCTCGCGTGGCGGCTCGGCACCGGTGAGTCGCTCGCCGAGGCGGCCGCCTACGCGGCGAAGGTCGGCGCTGCCGCCGTCACGAAGGAGGGCGCGCAGGCCTCGTACCCGACGGCCGAGGAGGTCTCCGCGCTGTGAAGAAGGCCGGAATACTCAACCGCCATCTGGCGGGCGCCATCGCCGAGTTGGGGCACGGCGACGGGGTGCTGATCTGCGACGCGGGCATGCCGATCCCTGCGGGACCGCGCGTCGTCGACCTCGCGTTCCGGGCCGGTGTGCCGTCCTTCGCGGAGGTCCTCGACGGGCTGCTCGACGAGCTGGTGGTGGAGGCGGCCACGGCGGCCCGCGAGGTGCGGGCGGCGAACCCGGACACCGCCGAGCTCCTCCAGGACCGCCTGAAGCCCCTCGGTTTCGTCACGCACGAGGAACTGAAGGCGCTGTCGGCGCACGCGCGTCTCGTCGTACGCACGGGAGAGGCACGCCCGTACGCGAACGTGCTGCTGCGCTGCGGGGTCTTCTTCTGAGCAGGCCCTCGGCCTGATCCACCCCGAAAACCCTGCGAGGGGCCCGGTCCTCGGACCGGGCCCCTCGGGCTCTCCCCCTCCTGCGCCGGAACCCCGATCCCCCCAGATCGCCCCCCTGGGTGTTCCGACACCCAGTACGACACTCGGGCGGTGCGGAGGGTTGTACGTGGTTGCGGAGAAAACTTTTACACGGCGTGCGCCACGAATCACACGGCGTGCGCCGTGAACCGCTGAGCCGTCTCCGCCAGCACCTCGCGCCCGTCGCGGGCCCACAGGCCGTCGTTGAACAGCTCGACCTCGATGGGCCCCGCGTACCCCTGCGCCTCCACCAAGCCACGCCAGTACCGCATGTCGATGGAGCCGTCGCCGATCTGCCCGCGCCCGTTGAGCACGCCCTCGGGCAACGGCGTGGTCCAGTCGGCGAGTTGGAACGTCGCGATACGCCCCTGCGCCCCGGCCCGCGCGATCTGCGCGGGCGCCTGGTCGTCCCACCAGATGTGGTACGTGTCGACGCAGACGCCGACCTGCTCCGCCGGGAAGCGTTCGGCGATGTCGAGGGCCTGCGCGAGCGTCGAGACGACGCAGCGGTCGGAGGCGTACATCGGGTGCAGCGGCTCGATCGCGAGCTGCACGCCGCGCTCGGCGGCGTACGGGGCGAGCTCGACGAGCGCGTCCGCGATACGCTCCCGGGCGCCCGGCAGGTCGTACGAGCCGGCCGGGAGGCCGCCCGAGACGAGCACCAGGACGTTCGTGCCGAGGGTGACGGCCTCGTCGACGGCGCGCTTGTTGTCCTCGATCGCGGCCTTGCGCTCGGTCTCGTCGATGCCGGTGAGGAAGCCGCCCCGGCAGTGCGTCGTGACGTTCAGCCCGGCGTCGCGCAGCAGCTTCGCCGCGGCCTCGACGCCGTACTCCTGGACGGGAGCACGCCACGTACCGAGGTTCTGGACACCCAACTCGCGGCAGGCGTCGACCAGTTCGGGCAGTCCGAGCTGCTTCACGGTCATCTGGTTGATGGAGAACCGCGGATCCGCGGTGAACTTCTCGGCGCTCATGAGGTCACTCCGTACAGGGCGAGCAGGTTCTTCATCCGGGCCTCGGCGAGCTCCGGCTTCGGGAACAGGCCCAGCTGGTCGGCGAGTTCGTAGGCGCGCGCGAAGTGCGGCAGCGAACGAGCCGACTGGAGTCCGCCGACCATCGTGAAGTGGTCCTGGTGACCGGAGAGCCAGGCGAGGAAGACGACACCCGTCTTGTAGAAGCGGGTCGGCGCCTGGAACAGATGGCGCGACAACTCGACCGTCGGGTCGAGGAGTTCACGGAAGCCCTGCACGTCGCCCGTGTCGAGGGTGCGCACCGCCTTCGCGGCGAGCGGGCCCAGCGGGTCGAAGATGCCGAGCAGCGCGTGCGAGAAGCCGCGGTCGTCGCCGGCGATCAGCTCCGGGTAGTTGAAGTCGTCGCCGGTGTAGCAGCGCACGCCGTTCGGGAGGCGGCGGCGGATGTCGACCTCGCGCTGCGCTTCGAGCAGCGAGACCTTGATGCCGTCGACCTTGTCGGAGTGCGCCTTGATGATCTCGACGAAGGTGTCGGTGGCGGCGTCCAGGTCGGACGAGCCCCAGTAGCCCTCAAGGGCCGGGTCGAACATCGGGCCGAGCCAGTGCAGGATGACGGGTTCGGTGGCCTGGCGGAGCAGGTGGCCGTACACGTCGACGTAGTCCTGCGGGCTGTTCGCGGCGGCGGCGAGCGCGCGGGAGGCCATCAGGATGACCTGGGCCCCTGCCTCCTCGGCGACCGCGAGCTGCTCCTCGTACGCGGCGCGCACGTCCTTGAGGGACGCGCCGGGCGCGATCTGGTCGGTGCCGACGCCGACCGCGATGCGCCCGCCGACCGACTTGGCCTCGGCCGACGAGCGGCGGATCAGCTCGGCGGCGCCCGCCCAGTCCAGGCCCATGCCGCGCTGCGCGGTGTCCATGGCCTCCGCGACTCCGAGGCCGTGCGACCACAGGTGGCGGCGGAAGGCGAGGGTGGCGTCCCAGTCGACGGCGGCCGGGGAGTCCGGGGTGGTGTCGGCGAGCGGGTCGGCGACGACGTGCGCCGCCGAGTAGACGACGCGGGACGCGAGCGGGGCGCCCGTGTCGAAGGTGAGGGGCTCGGCGCGCGCCTCGTAGGCCTTCAACTCACCGGCGCTGTTGGGGAGATGGATGGTCACAGCGAGATCTCCGGAACGTCGAGGCGGCGGCCCTCGGCGGAGGACTTCAGGCCCAGCTCGGCCATCTGCACGCCGCGCGCACCGGCGAGCAGGTCCCAGTGGTAGTCGGCGCCGGCGTAGACGTGCTGGAGGAACAGCTCCCACTGGACCTTGAAGCCGTTGTCGAACTCGGTGTTGTCCGGGACTTCCTGCCACTGGTCGCGGAAGGAGTAGGTGGCGGGCAGGTCCGGGTTCCAGACGGGCTTCGGCGTGGAACTACGGTGCTGCACACGGCAGTTACGGAGACCGGCGACAGCGGATCCCTCGGTCCCGTCCACCTGGAACTCGACCAGCTCGTCACGGTTGACGCGCACGTCCCACGACGAGTTGATCTGCGCGACGATGCCGCCCTCGATCTGGAAGATGCCGTACGCGGAGTCGTCGGCGGTGGCGTCGTAGGGCTTGCCGTTCTCGTCCCAGCGGGTCGGGATGTGGGTCTGGGCCAGCGCGTTCACGGAGGTCACGCGGCCGAACAGCTCGTGGAGCACGTACTCCCAGTGCGGAAACATGTCGACGACGATGCCGCCGCCGTCCTCCGAGCGGTAGTTCCAGGACGGCCGCTGGGCCTCCTGCCAGTCACCTTCGAAGACCCAGTACCCGAACTCGCCGCGCACGGAGAGGATCCGCCCGAAGAAGCCGCCGTCGATGAGCCGCTTCAGCTTGAGCAGGCCCGGCAGGAACAGCTTGTCCTGCACGACACCGGACTTGACGCCCGCCTCGCGCGCCAGGCGGGCCAGCTCGATGGCGCCCTCCAGGCCGCTGGCGGTCGGCTTCTCGGTGTAGATGTGCTTTCCGGCGGCGATCGCCTTCTTGAGGATCTCCTCGCGGCCCGAGGTCATCGCGGCGTCGAAGAAGATGTCGATGCTGTCGTCGGCGAGGACGGCGTCGATGTCGGTGGAGATGTTGGCCGGGTCGAGGTCGTGCTTCTCGGCGAGCGCCTTCAGGGCATGCTCGCGGCGCCCGACGAGGACCGGCTCGGGCCACAGCACCGTGCCGTCGCCGAGGTCGAGTCCGCCCTGCTCGCGGAGGGCGAGGATGGAGCGGACGAGGTGCTGGCGGTAGCCCATGCGCCCCGTCACACCGTTCATGGCGATGCGCACCGTCTTGCGTGTCACGTGAGTCCCTTCCTCCGGCCGACCGGCCATTCGTGCCCCACGTATTGCTGCATACGCGAGGTGGCGCCTGCGGAATCTTTCGTAGCAAGCGCTTTCTACCTAAGAAGAAGCTAGCCTCTGGACTGCCGCTCGGACAAGAGCGGATACGAGACCGGGGTCCCGGGAGCTTCGCCGCGGACCCGGGACCCTTCACGGAGGAAGACTCGATGACCGTGACCCTGTCGGATGTGGCCGCCCGCGCGCAGGTGTCCCCCGCCACCGTCTCGCGCGTCCTGAACGGGAACTACCCCGTCGCCGCGAGCACGCGCGAGCGGGTGCTCAAGGCCGTGGACGATCTGGACTACGTGCTCAACGGGCCGGCGAGCGCTCTCGCCGCCGCCACCTCCGACCTCGTCGGGGTCCTGGTCAACGACATCGCCGACCCGTTCTTCGGGATCATGGCCTCCGCGGTGCAGTCGGAGATCGTGGGGCCCGGCGGCCGGGCGGGTGGCGAGCGGCTCGCGGTGGTCTGCAACACGGGCGGCGAGCCGGAGCGGGAGCTGACCTACCTGACCCTGTTGCAGCGCCAGCGCGCGGCGGCGGTCGTGCTCACGGGCGGGGCGATCGAGAACGAGGCCCATGTCGCGGCCGTGGCGGCCAAGTTGCGGCGGCTCGCGGAGGCCGGGACACGGGTCGTGCTCTGCGGCCGTCCGCCGGTGCCGGACACGGACGCGGTGGCGCTGACCTTCGACAACCGTTCCGGGGCAAGGGAGTTGACGGATCACCTCCTGGCCCTCGGGCACCGACGGATCGGCTACGTCGGGGGCCCCGAGGAGCGCACGACGACCCGGCACCGCCTGGAGGGCCACCGCGAGGCGCTGGCCGCGGCCGGGGTGACCGAATCGGACGGCCTGGTGGCGCACGGCTCGTACGACCGCACGTCGGGCTACGAGGCGACGGCCGAACTGCTGCGCCGGGAGCCGGAGTTGACGGCCGTGGTGGCGGCGAACGACAGCGTGGCGCTCGGCGCGTGCGCGGCCCTGCGGGAGGCGGACCTGCGCATCCCGGAGGACGTCTCGGTGGTCGGCTTCGACGACCTCCCCTTCAGCATCGACGCGGCCCCGCCGCTGACGACGTTCCACCTCCCGCTGGCCGAGGCGGCGGCGCGGGCGGGCCGCATCGCGATGGGCCGGGAGGCGGCGCCCAAGGGGCGGATCGTGGAGGTGCGGGGGGAGCTGGTGGTGCGGGGGTCGACGGGGAAGCCGCGGGCGTAGTTCCTATCGGCCGGCGGCGCGGGGACCGCGCCCCGCCAGCCGGCACCCGACGCAGTCCACATGGCCGTCGCGGGCGGTCATGTCCCTTACCCGTAGGGGGTGTTGGTCGAGGCGCCGCGGCCCGGGCGGCTTCCCCCACCCCGCGAGATGCAGTCCCCAGGTGAGCAGCGCGGCGACGGCCAGCACGACGAGCCCGAGCCAGATCCCCGGGCGCCAGCCGATGACCCCCAGGCCGACCGTCGCAACACCCGCCGCACCTCCCGCACAACCGGCCCACCCGGCAAGGGTGTGCCCTTCATCCGTCGCCACCACGCGCCATACCCCCCAGTCCACGATCACCATCATTTATTGAACGATGACTCAAGAACAAGCCACTCGGACCCTAGCACCGTTCTTGAACGGCCGCTCAAGATATTTGCCGAACACGGATACAGTGGCGCCATGACACACGGCGCGCCCCAGGAGAAGCCCAGGCCCCGCGGGCGGCCACGCACGTTCGACCGGGACGCGGCGCTGGCCGTGGCCGTCCGGCTCTTCTGGGAGCGGGGCTACGAGGCGACCTCGGTGGGCGAGCTGACCGGGGCGATGGGCATCCGCCCGGCCAGCCTGTACGCCGCGTTCGGCGACAAGAAGTCCCTGTTCCGGGAGGCCGTCGAGGTCTACGGGCGATCGCCGGTCGGCGCCTTCGTCGGCGTGGCGCTCACCGAGGAGCCGACGGCGTACGGGGCGTTCGCCCGCATCCTGCGCGAGGCGGCCCGCACGTACGCGGACCCCTCGCACCCGGCGGGCTGCCTGGCCATCAGCGCCGCGACCAACGTGACGGAGCAGGACGCGGAGATCGCGGCGTTCCTGCGCGACGTCCGCAACGCGGGGGTCACCTCCTTCGAGGACCGCCTGCGCCAGGCCCGCTCAACGGGAGAACTCCCACCCGAAACCGACACGACCGCCCTCGCCTCGTACTTCGCCGCGGTCGTCCAGGGCCTGTCCCAACGCGCCCGCGACGGCGCGGACGCGGACGAACTCACACAGGTCGCCGAGTTCGCACTGGCGGCGTGGCCGGGGGCCGGGACTGACGTCCGCCGTCTCACCCCGGAGTCGCCGGAGTGACGTGGCGGGCAGTGAACAGTGCCGGGCGAGCACACGTGCGACGGCTGGTATTACTGGGGCATGCAGGAAGAGACGGCACGCTCCGCGATCGACACGTTCATCTCCGCGTTCAACGCCTCGGACGACACCTATGTGACTACCTTGCTCTCCCAGGCGCTGACCTCGGACGTGGTCTTCTGGGGGCCGTTGGGGCGCAGCGAAGGGATCGCGGCGGTCGAGCGGTTCGTGCTGGACATCCGGAGCCACCCGGCGGGGACCGGCACGATGGTGCGCTGCTCAGCGGTGGACATGCCTGACGAGTGGGCCCGGTACCAGTGGGTCTTCACCACACCGGACGGCGGCCCCCGCCTGGCGGGAACGGACGTCGTCCATCTGCGGCGGAGCCTCATCGACCAGGTCATCGTCTTCGCGGGGGAGATCGAGCCGCCCACCTCCTGAGGCGACCTTCTGCCGCACGTACGTCGGCGGGGTGACGGGCGTCGGTCAGGGTGCCTCCGCGGTCACAGCGCTAGCGGCCCCCAGAGGCCCCCGACACCCCCGCCTGGAGCTCGCCCAGAATCTGGGCCAGATCCCTCAACCGGCCGGGTTCCATCGCGCCGAAGACCTGCCGCAGCACCCGCTCCCCCGCCGCCGTGCCCGCGGCGAGGGCCTCGGTTCCCTGGGGGGTGAGGCGGACCAGTTTGGAGCGGGCGTCGGTGGGGGCCGGGGTTCGCTCGACCAGGCCCTCGCGTTCCAGCGCCTCGACGGACTGGGTGACCGAGCGGGGCGCCTGGCCGAGTTCGCGGGCCAGGGCCGACTGGCCGAGGGCGCCCCGGCGTTCGAGGACCTGGAGGACCTTCGTGCGGGCCAGGGAGAGGCCGCCGGCCGTCATCGCGTCGTCGACCACTTTGCGCAGGTCGTGCCCGAGCGTCAGGTATCGCAGACCGATCTCCACGGGATCCGCTTCGCGACCGCTCACGGGCATGGCATCCGTCCTTCGGGTTCCGGGGCCGGGGCTCCCCGGCTCCACTATTGAGGTACCTCAAGAAGTGTTACGTTAGTGAGGTACCTCAATATTAAGTGAGCGGGAGGCCCCATGGATGCGCGGCCCGTCGTCGTCATGACCGGTGGCACCAACGGCATGGGGCGGCTCGCCGCTCTCGATCTGGCACGGCGCGGTGTCCGTCTCGGCGTCGTCGCCCGGAGCCGGGCGAAGGCCGATGCGCTGCGGGAGGAGGTCGAGCGGGTCGCTCCGCGGACCCCGGTCGATGTCTTTCGCGCTGATCTGTCTCTGCTCGCCGAAGTGCGTAGGGCCGGTGAGGAGATCGCCGCGCGGTATTCGCGGATCGACGTGCTGGTCAACAACGCGGGGCTGCACGCCTTCTCCCAGCGGGTCACCGCTGAGGGGTACGCCGGGATGACCGCCGTGAACTACCTCGCACCCTGGCTGCTCACCGACATCCTGCGCGACAGGCTCATCGCTTCGGCGCCCGCCCGGATCGTCACCGTCGCCTCCCGGGCCTCGCTCCGGGCCCGCGCCGTCGACCCGGTCGCGGACCTCACCGACACGGCGCCCTTTACGCGTCGCGGGTCGGGCCCGTTGTACGGCCGGTCCAAGCTGATGGACATCATGTTCACGCAGGAACTCGGGCGCAGGCTTCAGGGCACGGGGGTCTCCGTCACCTGTTGCTGCCCCGGCTTCAACGCCACCGGCCTGGGCCGTGAACTCCCCCTCTCCGGCGCCCTGGAGAAGGTTCTCAACGGGTTGAAGATCGGTGATCCTCGGCACGGGGCCGACATCATCGTGAAGCTCGCGACCGACCCCGGGTTCGCCGACAGCGCCGGCGGTTACTTCGCCGCCAGGACCGCAGAGCCGTTGCCGTGCCCCGAGATCGGGCGGCCCGAGGATGTTCAGCGTGCCCTGTGGGAGGCCACGGCCGCGCTCGTACGGGATTTTCGCGGGCCGCGGCCGTGAGCACACGGGACGGGCCCTACACGTGCGGCCTGCGCCCGCGCTCCTGCTCGGGGAACGACTGGTCCGCCCCCGGCAGCGTCGGTTTGGGGAGCGTGGCCACCTCCTGCTTCGCCCGCTCCCACTGCTGCGCCGTGTCGGCGGGGAGCCCCGGCGGTCGCGGCTCGGCGTGCGAGAAGCGGAACGCCGAGGTCAGGTCGCCGAAGGTGGCGCGGCGCCAGTCGGTGATGTTGGGCTCCTCGACTCCCGTGAACTTCTCCAGGAACTGGAGCGCCGACGTGTGGTCGAAGGACTCCGAGGCCACCCAGCCGCCCACCGTCCAGGGCGACACGATGATCGCGGGGACGCGGAAGCCGCCGCCGATGGGGAGGCCCTGGATGAACTCGCCGGAGGTGCCCGCCGGGGGCGTCGGCGGGGTCACGTGGTCGAACAGGCCGTCGTTCTCGTCGTAGTTGAGGATGAAGGCGGTCTTCGCCCACACCTTGGGGTTCGACGCTATCGCCTCTATTTTGCGGGCCACGAAGTCGGCTCCCGCAGCCGGCAGGTAGTCCGGGTGCTCGGACTCGTACGACGTCGGCATGATCCAACTGACCGCCGGGAGCCGGTCGTTACGGGCGTCGTCCTCGAAGGTGCCCTCGGGCTGGGGGCGCATGCCGCGTTCGTAGAGGTCAGAGCCTGGTTTCGCGTTCCTGAACGAAGCGAACTGCTCCAGCATGTTGCAGCCGTAGTCGTCGTCCTGCTGGTACACCTTCCAGCTGACGCCCGCCGCCTGGAGGCGCTCCGCGTAGGTCGTCCAGCGGTAGGGCTGCGGGGCCGTGTTGTTGAGGACGGGCCCGCCCTTCGTGCCGGACGGGTCGATCGAGCCCGTCATCCAGTACAGGCGGTTGGGCCACGTCGGGCCGAAGACCGAGCAGAAGTAGTTGTCGCAGATGGTGAAGGTCTCCGCGAGGGCGAACTGGAAGGGGATGTCCTTGCGGGTGTAATAGCCCATCACGTAGGGGCCGTTGACACCGTCGGCCTTACGGTGGGCCGGGAGCCACCGGTCCATCTTCCCGTTGTTCCACGCCTCGTGCTGGACCGACCAGGCGTGGCTCGTGGACGGGATGGCCTGGGCGCTGGAGGTGTGCGTGTCCAGGTGGAAGGGGAGCAGGTAGCCCTTCGGGTTCTCGGCGTCGGGCTGGTAGAAGACCGAGCGGCCGGTGCTCAGCTTCTGCGCCTCGGGGTCGTTGAAGCCGCGTACGCCCTTGAGCGTGCCGAAGTAGTGGTCGAAGGAGCGGTTCTCCTGCATGAGCATCACGACGTGCTCGATGTCGCGGAGGGATCCCTTGCGGGGCGGGCCCGCCGCCACCGCCTTCTGGACGCTGGGCGGCAGGAGGGAGAGAGCCGCGGCGCCACCTACCGCGCCGGCCGCGGAGCCGAGGAGTCTACGTCGGGTGAGTTCGGCCATGAGTGTCCCCTGGGGTGAGATGCCGGAAGGCGCGGGCATGCCAACGGCCCGCGTGCGACGGGCCGTTGGATCACTGTGCTGCGCGCCGGATGTGGCGCGGAGGAGGCCCGCGATGAACTCGGGAACAACGCCCGGAGAGCGCTTTCCCAACCCATGGGACGCCCTTGAGGCGCTATACCTGCCGTATGCACGGACTTGACCGGGCGGTCGCTTTCACGGGCGCCGATGCGTCCGTCGCGTGGACGCGTCCGCACCCCCGGCGTACTGTGGGCACCACCCCGAACCTCTGACTGAGTCAACAATCTGACCCGCGAGGTGGCCCATGACCGTGCACGACATCCGGTCCTTCAACCGCTTCTACACGAACGTGATCGGCGCGCTCGACTACAGCCGCCACCTGTACGCCCCGTACACCCTCACCGAGTCCCGCGTGCTGTACGAGCTGGCGCACACGGAGAAGGTCGACGCGGCCGATCTGCGCGTCCGACTGAGCCTGGACGCCGGGTACTTGAGCCGCATCCTCGGCAAGTTCGAGCGGGACGGGCTCGTCGAGCGCGGCTCGTCGGAGAAGGACTCGCGGCGGCGTCGCATCACCCTCACCGGGCGCGGCCGCACCACCGCCGAACTGCTCGACGAGCGCTCGCGGGAAACGGTCGGGGCGCTCCTCGACTCCGTCCCCGCGACCGACCGCGACCGGCTGTCCGAGGCGCTGCGCACCGTCCGCGAGATCCTCGGCGACGGCCGCGCCGCCCCGCACCCCGAGAACGTACTGCTGCGCGAGCCGGACCCCGGCGACCTGGGGTGGATCGTCGCGCGCAACGGGGCACTGTACGCAGCCGAGTTCGGCTGGAACGCGGACTACGAGGGCCTGGTCGCGCGCATCGTCGCCGACTTCGCCGAGGACCACGACCCGCACCTGGAGCGGGTGTGGGTCGCCGAGCTGGACGGCCGTCCGGTGGGCTGCGTGATGTGCGTACGCGACGAGGCTCCGGGCACCGCGCGGCTGCGGCTGCTGCTCGTCGAGCCGGAGGCGCGGGGACTCGGCATCGGGGACCGGCTGGTGCGGGCCTGTATCGACTTCGCGCGGGGCGTCGGGTACCGGGAGATGACGCTGTGGACGAACGACGTGCTGAAGTCGGCGCGTTCGATCTACCAGCGGCACGGGTTCGTACTCGTCGGCGAGAAGCCGCACCGCTCGTTCGGGGCGGACCTGATCGGCCAGGACTGGAAAATGACCCTCCATAGGACGGCGGACTGAAGGGTATGGTCCGCCCCATGAAGCTGGCGTTCTCCACCCTCGGTGTCCCCGGTCTCCCTCTCGACGACGTGCTCGCGCTCGCCACCGCGCACGGCTATCACGGCGTCGAACTGCGTGCCCATCCCGAAGAGCCGGTGCATCCCGGGATCGACCGGGAGCAGCGGGCCTATGCCGCCTCCCGGTTCAAGAGCGCCGGGGTGGAGGTTCTCGGCGTGGCCGGGTACGCGCGCGTGGCCGCGCCGGGCGAGGACGGGCCGGTGCTCGACGACGTACGGGTCCTGGTGGATCTCGCGCGGGACCTGGGTGCCCGGTACGTGCGCGTCTTCCCGGGCGGGGGCGACGAGCAGGGCCCCGAGGAGGCGGATGCCACGGCCGCGCGGCGGCTCGGCGTCGCCGCGGAGTATGCGGCGGACCGGGGTGTGCGGGTGTTGCTGGAGACGCACGACTCGCATCGGACCGGGGCGGCGGCGTCCCGCATCCTCGGGACCGTGGGCCACCGGAACGTGGGGGCACTGTGGGACGTGATGCACACGTGGCTCGGGGGCGAGCAGCCGGTGGCCTCGTACGCGGCGCTGTCCCCGTACCTCGGATACGTACAGGTCAAGGACATCGCGGGGCCCGACGACACGACTCCGCTGCCGCTGGGGGGTGGGGTGCTTCCGTTGGCCGAGTGCGTGGAGGTGCTGAGTCGGGAGGGGTGGGACGGGTGGTTGTGCTGGGAGTACGAGGCGCGGTGGTATCCGTCGGCTGCGCCGCTGCCGGAGCTTTTGGGCGCGGGGCGGGAGCATGTGGCGCGCCTGCTGAACGAGTCGGCGTAACCGTGTCCTACGCCACGGGGCTCCGCCCCGGACCTCGCGCCTCAATCGCCGGCGGGGCTTGAATTGCCGGTCACCTCGGGCGCTTTGCCCCCTGTCCGCCAGGTCGCTTCCCAGCAAGCCCCTGGGCCGGGTGGGCGTATTCAAGCCCCTGCGGCGATTGAGCAGCGGGGGCCGGGGCGGAGCCCCGAGGCGTCGGCAACGGTGACCGGTTTCCCGCACGGGACGTGAGCGCCACCCCGCCCACCAGCAACGCGCCCGCGCACCACTGGAGCGCGCTCACCGGCTCCCCCAGGAAGAGTGCCGCGGAGGACATGCCGAAGACCGGGACCAGCAGCGCGTACGGCGCCACCCTCGACGCGTCGTAGCGGCGCAGCAACCCGCTCCAGGCGGTGAAGCCGAAGAGGGTCGTCACCAGCGCCACGTAGAGGATCGCCCCCGCACCGGGGAGGTCGAGGGAGGACAGGGCCTCGGCATCGCGGTCCGGGCCCTCGAACATCAACGACAACGCCAGGAGCGGCAGCACCGGGACCGCGCTCGACCAGACCATGAACGCGAACGGCGCCTCGGGCGACGCCTTGCGGGTCAGGACGTTCGACACGCCCCAGAAGGCCGCCGCGACCACGACGAGCGCGAACGCGCCGAGCGGGCCCGAGCCGCCCTCGTCGACCGCCGCCACCGCGATGCCCGCGAGCGCCACCGCCATGCCCAACACCCTGACGCGGCCGGGGCGTTCACGTAGGAACGCGAAGGCGATGACCGCCGTGAAGACCGCCTGGATCTGGAGGACGAGAGAGGACAGGCCGGCCGGCATCCCCGCGTTCATACCGACGAAGAGCAGCCCGAACTTGCCGACGCCGAGCGCGAGTCCCACTCCCACGACCCAGCGCCACGCCACCCTCGGCCGCCCCACGAAGAAGATCGCGGGCAGCGCCGCGAGCAGGAAGCGCAGGGCGCAGAAGAGCAGCGGCGGGAAGTGGTCGAGGCCGATGTCGATGACGACGAAGTTCACGCCCCACAGGGCGGCGACGAGTACGGCGAGGCCGGTGTGCGCGGGTTTCATGCGTCGAGGATCACCGCCCGGGACCATTTAGCACCAGCGAATGTTGCTGCATGGTTGGATGAAGCATTGCTAATCAGAATCATTGGTGATCGGAAGGGCCAGGATGTTGGACCTGCAGCGGCTGCGCGCCCTGCACGCCGTCTCCGTGCACGGCACCGTCGGCGCCGCCGCGACCGCGCTCGGCTATACGCCGTCCGCCGTCTCGCAGCAGATCGCCAAGCTGGAGCGGGAGACCCGCACGGCGCTGCTCGAACGGGAGGGGCGGGGCGTCCGGCTCACGGACGAGGCGCTGCAACTTGCCGAGACCGCACGCGAGTTGATGGCCATCATGGAGCGCGCCGAGACGGGGCTCGAGGAGCGGCGCGGGGTGGCGGCGGGGCGGCTGACGATCGCCGCGTTCGCCTCGGCCGCGCGGGGGCTGCTGCCCGGCGCGCTCGCCGACCTGGCCTCCCGGCATCCCGCGCTCGACACCCGGCTCTCCGAGGTCGATCCGCATCTGTCCGTGGACCTCGTGGCGAAGGGCGCCGTGGACCTCGTCGTCGCGCACGACTGGGACATCGCACCGCTGCCGGCCCCCGCAGGGGTCGAACAGGCCGTCATCGGGGAGGACTTGTGCGATCTGGTCGTGCCTGCCGGGCATCCGCTGGCAGGCCGGAAGTCGGTGCGCCGCGAGGAGCTCGGGGGCGAGCGGTGGGTGTCGCAGCCGCCGGGCCGGGTGTGCCACGACTGGCTGCTGCGGACGATGCGCTCCGCGGGCTTCGAGCCGCTCATCGCCCATCAGGCCGAGGAGAATCCGACGCTGGCCGCTCTCGTGGCGGCGGGCCTCGGCATCGCGGTGCTCCCCCGGCTCGGGCGCGGGGCGCTGCCCGACGGAGTGGCCACGGTGCGGCTCGAACCGGTGCCGCGGCGGCGGCTGTACGCGTTGTGGCGCGACGGCACATCGCGCCGCCCCGCGGTCCGGGCGGCCGTCGAGGCACTGCGCACCCAGGGGAACAGCTGCCTGGCGCGGGCGGCGGATCAGCCCCAGGGCCCTTCTGACGGAACCTGAACGGGGCCTGGTCACGGCCCAGCCACGGCCGCCTCGTTCACCACCTGCGCACCGATTTCACTGAATCCCCGAATTTGGGGAACCCCGGCCATCATGCTTCCGTCAGAAGGACACGCTGCCGGAGAGTCACCGCAGTGCGGTGTCGGCCTCGCTGCTGGCTGCGAACGCTGACAAACCCTCTCCGCCGCCTGCGGCCGGCAGCGTCGCCGTCACCGGTACGCCCCCTCCATAGTGCCGGTGGCGGCCCCCTCCCCGAAGGGGATCATCCGCCAACTCCCGCGCCTGCGCGGGCTCTTGACTGGCAGAAATTTTCCGGATACTCGTTGCGCGCGGAAGTTATTTTCAGGGTCCGCGCCTCCTCCGGAAGGAGCGATCGTGCCACTGTCCAGACGTACCGTGCTCGCCGCCGCCACCATCGGCGCCACCGCGGCCGGCCTCAGCGCCACCACCGCACGGGCCGCGGGTGCCCCCGCGTCCGACCAGGCCCTCAAGAAGCTCATCTCCAAGATGTCCCTGGAGGAGAAGGTCGGCCAGCTCTTCGTCATGCGGGTGTACGGCCACTCGGCCACCGCCCCCGACCAGGCCGACATCGACGCCAACCTCAAGGAGATCGGCGTGCGCACCGCCGCCGAGCTCATCGACAAGTACAAGCTCGGCGGCATCATCTACTTCGCGTGGGCGCACAACGTGCGCGACCCGCACCAGATAGCCGACCTGAGCAACGGTATCCAGAAGGCCGGCCTCCAACAGCCTTCCCGGATACCGCTGTTGATCTCCACCGACCAGGAGCACGGCATCGTCGCCCGGGTCGGCAAACCCGCCACCCTGTTCCCCGGCGCGATGGCGTTCGGCGCGGGCCGATCGCGCGAGGACGCGCGCAGGGCGGGCCAGATCGCGGGCGCCGAGCTGCGCGCCATCGGCATCCGGCAGGACTACGCGCCCGACGCCGACGTCAACGTCAACCCGGCCAACCCCGTCATCGGCGTACGCTCCTTCGGCGCGGACCCCAAGGCCGTCGCCGGGCTGGTCGCCGCGCAGGTCAAGGGCTACCAGTCCGCGCACATCGCCTCAACCGCCAAGCACTTCCCGGGACATGGCGACACCGCCACGGACAGCCACACCGGGATCCCGTACATCAGCCACACCCGCGAGCAGTGGGAGCAGCTGGACGCGCCGCCGTTCAAGGCGGCGATCGCGGCCGGCATCGACTCGATCATGACGGCCCACATCGTCGTCCCGGCCCTGGACCCCTCCGAGGACCCGGCGACGCTCTCCCGCCCCATCCTCACCGGCATCCTGCGCGAGCAACTCGGCTACGACGGCGTCGTGGTGACCGACTCCCTCGGCATGGAGGGCGTACGGACGAAGTACGGCGACGAGCGGGTCCCGGTGCTCGCGCTGAAGGCGGGCGTCGACCAGCTGCTCAACCCGCCCGACCTGTCGGTCTCCTGGAACGCGGTGCTGGAGGCCGTACGGGGCGGCGAGCTGACCGAGGCGCGGCTCGACGAGTCGATCCTGCGCGTGCTGCGGCTGAAGTCGAAGCTGGGGCTGCTCAAGGACCCGTACGTCACCCAGGCCGGCGTCGACCGCACCGTCGGCACCCCCGCGCACCTCGCCACGGCCGACCGGATCGCCGAGCGCACGACGACGCTGCTGGTCAACAAGGGCAAGCTGCTGCCGCTGTCCCGTCGTACGCACAAGAACGTCCTCGTGCTCGGCGCGAACCCGGCCTCCCCTTCGCTCAGCGACGGCCCGCCGACCACCGTGATCGGCGCGGCGCTCACCGAACTCGGCTTCACCGCCACGGTGCTCGCGACCGGCACGGCGCCCACCCAGGCGACGATCGCGCAGGCCGTGGCGGCGGCGGAGGGCAAGGACGCGGTGGTCATCGGCACGTACAACGTCGCCAAGGGCAGCGCGCAGCAGTCGCTGGTGAACGCGGTGGCCAAGGCAGGGGTGCCGGTCGTCACGCTGTCGATGCGCAACCCGTACGACGTCGCCCAGCTGTCCGCCGCCGACGCGCACGTGGCGGCGTACTCGTGGATCGATGTGGAACTGCGGGCTGCCGTGCGGGTGTTGGCCGGGAAGGCGGAGCCGCGCGGGAAGCTGCCGGTGCCCGTGCAGAAGGCCGACGATCCGGCGCAGGTCCTCTACCCGATCGGCTACGGGCTGTCGTACTGACCCGTCCGTAGGGGGCGTACGCCGTGATCCACGCGGAACACCCCCAACTGTCGCAAAGCTCCCCGCGCACCTGGCGTGCGCCCGCCGCCACGGGCCACGCTGGACGCGTGTACCGGGGGGAATGCCATGTTCGCGCGGTTGGTCGGGGTGGTGTGCGCGGTGTCGCTGCTCGCGCTCGCACTCGCCGGATGCCAGGGCTCCCCGGGCTCTTCGGGTGACGCCCCCTCCCCGCGTACGTCCTCCGGGTACGGGGCGGTGTTCCTCGCGGCCGGCGAGTGCAGTTCGCGCGGGCGCGCGTCGTTCAACGAGGTGCCGTGCCGCAGCGAGCGGGCCGTGGCCCGGGTCCTCGACCGGCACGACGGGGAGCCGAAGGCCACGTCCGCGTGCCCGGACCGCACCGACTTCGTGCTGCACATCAGCGAGAACCGGCCCGCGGCCGACGAGAACGGCGACGGGTCCGTGGGCCGCGGCTACGCCTGCATGCGCAACCTCGATCCCCCGCACCCCGGCGACCCGGGCGGCGGTGGCGGCCCCCGCACGATCGTCGGCGACTGCCTCACGGCGGCGGGCAGGGGCCAGGTCCGGGAGACGGCCTGCGCCGGCACGGGCGCTCGCGCCCCGCGGTACCGGGTGACCGAGGCCGTGCTGTCCCGCTCGGCGTGCCCGCCCTCCACCACGCTCTACGTGACGCTGGGCGGCAGCAGGCCGGTGGGGTGCGCGGTCACGGTGTGAGGGCGCCGCCCCGGCCTGCCGCCCGGCACCGCCGCGCACGGGCCGGGCCCCGGTTCAGCACAGGATCCAGCCGGTGCGCACCGACTTCGTGCCCACGGAGCCCTTCACCCGCACGCAGCGGTGCCCGGCGTGCACCGTGACCGGGCCCGCGTGCCGGGTGTAGCGGCCCTTGTCGGCGACGGCCCGGTTGCCGCGGGCCTGGACGCTCACGGTCATGGTGCGGCGGGCGCCGGTGCGCTTGGCGTAGGTGACGGCGCAGACGTAGCCGTTGTTCTTGTAGAGGACCGTGCGGCCGGTCTCGAAGCGCAGGGTGCGGACGTGGTGTCCGGCGCACGGCGAGGCGGCCTGGACTCCGGTGACCGTGGGCCCGCCGAGGACCAGCAGGACCGCGGCGACCAGTACGGAGAGCGCCGACGCGAGCACCCGGCGTGGCCCGCGCGGCGTGCGTATGCCGCCCTCACCGAGCCCTTGTCCGCGCACCGCAGCCCCTCCCGTCACATCCGCACCAGCGTACTGTTGAACTGACGCGACAGACCGGCCGGGCGGTTGCGCGCCGACCCGGCCCGAAAGGCGGGTCCGTCATGACATCCATGCACCGCACCGCACGCTACGTCCTCGCGGCGGGGCTGCTCACGGCCGCCCTCGCGGTCCCGAGCGCCGCCGCGCCCCGCACCGACGGCAACCCCTCCGGCGCCCCCGCCCGCAGCGGCGACCCGGGCGCCGCATACGACCGGGTCGCGCACTTCTACGGCGCGTACATCGACGTCGCGAACGATCCGGGCGACAACGCGCTGGCCGCGCAGCTGCGGCAGTTCTACCTGACCTCCGACCTGCGCTCGCGCCTCGCGAACTGGGAGAAGCAGCACGACGCCGACGGGGTGCTGCGCGCGCAGAACGTGCCGAGCGCCTGGAAGGTGACGGCGGGCGACAGCGGCATGGGCAAGACGTACTCCACGGTGCGGCTGACCTGGGGCACCGGGAAGCACGTCTCGTACACCTACCTGACCGTCCGGTCGGATCTGGAGACCAGGAAGATCTCCGACATCACGTCGAAGAGCTGACCTCGTCGGCCGCCACCGGCTCCCCCAGGAACGTCTGCCACAACGCAGCGTACTTTCCGCCCAGTTGGAGCAGTTCGTCGTGCGTGCCGTCCTCCGCGACGCGGCCGTGGTCCATCACGACCACCCGGTCGGCGCGGGCCGCCGTCGTCAGGCGGTGGGCGACGACCAGGGTGGTGCGCTTGCCGGAGATACGGTCCGTGGCCTGGTTGACCTGGGCCTCGGTGGCGAGGTCGAGGGCGGCGGTCGCCTCGTCGAGCAGGAGGATGTCCGGGTCGACGAGTTCGGCGCGGGCCAGGGCGATCAACTGCCGCTGCCCCGCGGAGAGGTTGCGGCCGCGCTCGGCGACCTCGTGGAGGTAGCCGCCGTCGAGCGTCGCGATCATCTCGTGCGCGCCGACCGCCCGCGCCGCCGCCTCCACCTCTGCGTCGCTCGCGTCGGGCCGCCCGTAGGCGATGGCGTCGCGGACCGTGCCGGGGAAGAGGTAGGCCTCCTGCGGGACGACGCCGAGGCGGTGCCGGTACGCCGTGATGTCGAGTTCGCGCAGGTCGATGCCGTCGGCGGTGACCCGGCCCGCCGTCGGGTCGTAGAACCGGGCGACGAGCTTGACGAGGGTGGACTTGCCCGCGCCGGTCTCGCCGACGAACGCGACGGTCTGCCCGGCGGGGATGCGCAGGTCCACATCGCTGAGCGCCACCTCCGGCTCTTCGGCGGACCCGTACGCGAAGTCGACGTCCTCGAAGGCGATCTCGCCGCGCAGCGACGGCACCTCGCGGGGGCGCTCGGCGTTCTTCGTCGACGTCGGCTCGCGCAGCAGTTCCTGGATGCGGCCGAGCGAGACGGTGGCCTGCTGGTAGCCGTCGAAGACCTGGGACAGCTGCTGCACGGGCGCGAAGAACAGGTCGATGTAGAGGAGATAGGCGACCAGCGCGCCGGTCGTGAGCGTGCCCGCGTCGATCCGGTGCGCGCCCACCGCGAGGACGGCCGCCGTCGCCACGGCCGACAGGAGCTGCACGAACGGGAAGTACACGGAGATCAGCCACTGGCCGCGGATGCGCGCCTTGCGGTAACTGGCGCTGCCCGCGGCGAACTTGGCGCTTCCGTCCTTCTCGCGCCGGAAGGCCTGCACGATCCGCAGCCCGGCCACCGTCTCCTGAAGGTCGGCGTTCACGACGGAGATCCGCTCGCGCGCCAGCTCGTACGCCTTGACGCTGGAACGCCGGAAGAAGAACGTCCCGATGATCAGCGGCGGCAGCGTCGCGAAGACGACGAGCGCGAGCTGTACGTCGATCACGAGGAGCGCGACCATGATGCCGAAGAACGTGACGAGGGAGACGAACGCGGTGACCAGACCGGTTTGCAGGAAGGTCGAGAGCGCGTCCACGTCGGTGGTCATCCGGGTCATGATGCGACCCGTCAACTCCCGCTCGTAGAAGTCGAGTCCGAGCCGCTGGAGCTGGGAGAAGATCTTCAGGCGGAGCGAGTACAGGACCCGCTCGCCGGTCCGTCCCGTCATCCGCGTCTCGCCGAACTGCGCGGTCCACTGCACGAGCACGGCGACGAGCGCGAGCGCGGACGCCGCCCACACCGCGCCGATCGCGAGCTGCGAGACGCCCTCGTCGATGCCGTGCCGGATGAGGATCGGCAGCAGCAGCCCCATGCCCGCGTCGACGGCGACGAGCCCGAGGCTGATCAGCAGCGGCGCCCGGAAGCCGCGCAGCAGCCGGCGCAGCCCGTACGACTCCTCGGGTGTGACGGCCCGCGCCTCGTCGACGTCGGGGGTGTCGGTGGCCGGCGGCAGCGCGTCGACCTGCGCGAGGAGTTCCGGTGTCGCGGGCGTCCCGGCGAGCGCGGCGTCCCGCGGCTCGCGGTCGCCCGTCCACAGCCTGGGGGTGACGCCGCGTTCGGCGTCGAACTCGGCGTCGAGTTCGTCCCGTACGGAGGTGTCCTCCACCGGCTCCCCGGCGGCGGGGGCGGTGTGGCCCGGCGACACCCCGCCCAGCTCGTCGGGGTCCGTGAGCAGGCGCCGGTACAGCGGCGATCCCGCCTCCAGCTCCTCGTGCGTACCGATCGCGGCGAGCCGCCCGCCGTCGAGCACGGCGATCCGGTCGGCGAGGCCGAGGGTGGAGCGGCGGTGCGCGATGAGCAGCGTCGTACGGCCCGCCATCACGTGCGCGAGGGCCTCGTGGATCTCGTGCTCGACGCGGGCGTCCACGGCGGACGTCGCGTCGTCGAGGACGAGGAGGCGGGGGTCGGTGAGGATGGCGCGGGCCAGCGCGACGCGCTGGCGCTGGCCGCCGGAGAGGGTGAGGCCGTGCTCGCCGACCTTGGTGTCGTAGCCCGCGGGCAGCGCGCTGATGAACTCGTGGGCCTGCGCGGCGCGCGCGGCCGTCTCGATCTGCTCCTGCGTCGCGCCCGGGGCGCCGTACGCGATGTTGGCGCCCACGGAGTCGGAGAACAGGAACGAGTCCTCCGGGACGAGCCCGATCGCGGAGCGCAGCGACGCCGTCGTCAGCTCGCGCACGTCGTGGCCGCCGACGAGGACGGCGCCGTGCGTGACGTCGTAGAAGCGCGGGAGCAGCATCGAGACGGTGGACTTGCCGGAGCCGGACGAGCCGACGACGGCGAGGGTCTCACCGGCCCTGATCTCCAGGGAGAGGCCGTCGAGGACGGCGTGCTCGGCGTCCGAGTACGTGAAGGACACGTCGTCGAACTCGACGGTCGCGGGGGCGTCCGCGGGCAGTTCCAACGCGCCGTCGACGAGGCTCGGCTCGGTGTCGATCAGCTCGAGGACGCGCTCGACACCGGCGCGGGCCTGCTGCCCGACGGTGAGGACGACCGCGAGCATCCGGACGGGCCCGACGAGCTGCGCGAGGTACGAGGAGAACGCGACGAACGTGCCGAGCGTGACCTGCCCGTGCACCGCGAGCCAGCCGCCGAGGGCCAGCATGGCGACCTGCCCGAGTGCGGGCACGGCCTGGAGCGCCGGAGTGTACTTCGAGTTCAGCCGGACGGTGCGCAGCCGCCCCGCGAAGAGCCTGCGGCCGACCGTCTTGAGCTTCCCGGTCTCCTGGTCCTCCTGCCCGAACCCCTTCACGACGCGGACGCCGCTGACGGACCCGTCGACGACCCCGGCCACGGCGGCGGCCTGCGCCTGCGCGTACCAGGTGGCGGGGTGCAGCCGGGAGCGGCTGCGCTTGGCGATGAACCAGATGGCGGGGGCGACGGCGAGCGCGACCAGGGTCAGCGGCGGCGACAGCCACGCCATGATCACCAGGGAGATGACGAAGAGCAGGACGTTCCCGATGGTCATCGGGAGCATGAAGAGCAGGCTCTGGATCAGCTGGAGGTCACTGGTGGCGCGGCCCACGACCTGCCCGGTCGACAGCTCGTCCTGGCGCCGGCCGTCGAGCCGGGTGATCGACCCGTACATCTCGGTGCGCAGATCGTGCTGGACGTCGAGGGCGAGCCGGCCGCCGTAGTAGCGGCGGACGAACGCGAGGACGTAGACGACGACGGCCGCGCCCAGGAGCGCGCCCGCCCAGACGGCCATGGACCGGGAGTGGTTCCCGATCACGTCGTCGATGATCACCTTCGTGATCAGCGGGACGAGCGCCATGACGCCCATGCCGCCGAGCGAGGCCCCGAGCGCGAGAACGACGTCCTTGGGATGCCGCCATGCGTATCCCGCGAGTCGTTTCGCCCAGCCCCGTTTCTCCGCCACTCCGTGCCGCCTCCCGCTCGCTTGACCTCTCGCCCTGAGCTGCCGAAGGGCCAACGCGAGCGGGATCGGATTTCATCCCGCTGTAACAATCCGTAGCGAGTAGAAGCGGGTGATCTGGTTCGCGCTCTGGTTGTCGTCGCTCGCGAGGAGCAGGCGGAGGGCGCCGTGCGGGCCGCGGCCCGTGGCCCCGGTGACCACGGGCCCCGTGACCGTCATCGCCTCGATGTTGTCGAGCAGCGGATTGGGCTGCGGCTGGTGGGCGGGCGCGCCGAGCGAGGGGCAGTTCGCCAGGTCGGCGAGGAGCGTCTTGCGGGCGAGGCGGACGCCGGGCTCGGAGCCGGTGAGGGTGTCGCGGCCAAAGACGTCGGTGGCGCCGCGGAGCTCGGCGGCGTACAGCCGGATCGTGTTGCCGACGCCGCTGGTGAAGCCGCGTTCCAGGACGAGGAGGCGGCCGTCGGGGGCGGCGGTGACCTCGGAGATGCCGAGATTCGGGTCGGCGCGGTAGCCGTACTGGGCGGCGGGCGCGAAGGAGCCTGTGGGCGTGCGCCGCCAGGTCTGGAGCCGGTTGACGCCGTCGCCGGTGAGCGGGGACTCCATGGAGGCGAGGAGGGTGCGGCCGCCGGGCAGCAGGGTCAGGCCCTCGAAGGAGGCGTTGGCCGTGGCCCGGTCCCGGAGCCGGGCGGGGACCGGGAGGCGGTCGAGGATGCGGGCGCCCGTCCGGTCGTAGCGGCGGATCGAGGGCTCGGTCTCGGACGTGACGAGGTACGTGCCGTCGCGGTCGACGACCAGGCCCTCGGAGTCGAGCGCGGCCCCCTTCTCGTCGGCGAGCGGCGCCACGGAGCGGGGCGCGAGCGCCCGCCCGTCCAGCGTGAACAGGGACGAGCGGTCGGAGAGCGCGGCGAGCCGTCCGCCCCGGTCGGTGGCGAGCGCGGAGATGTTGCCGACGAAGGTGCCGTGGTACGTCGTCTTGTCGAGGGCGTCGGAGTAGCCGGTGACCGTCACGGACGGGGAGCAGTTCCCCGCCGCCCCGGTGGCGTGCACCGGTCCGGAGACGGTCAGGCAGGCGGCCGACACGGCGACGAGGGCGAGCACGGTACGTACTGATCTGCGCGACATGGGGTCACCGTAGGACGCGGTCGGCGACGCCCGGGCGGACTTTCGCTGAACGGTGTGGGCGGGCTTTTCCTGAACGGTGTGGGCGGACTTTTCCTGAACGGTGCGGTGCGCGAACCGATGTCCGGTCCGCATCCACAGGTGACACCCAGCTTCACCACAGCCCGCCCCCACCGGCGCCGTGCACGGTGCAGTGGTGACCTCCTTGACCGAATCGCATTCCCACGCACCCGCACCCCCACCGCCGGTGGACCCGCCGGGCGTGCGCCGCACGCCGCGCTGGTCGCTGCCGGCGCTGCTCGCGATCCTCGTGCTCGCCGGGGTGCTGTACTCCTGGAACCTGTCGTCGAACAGCCTCAACAGCTTCTACAGCGCCGCGATCTACAGCGGCACGCAGAGCTGGAAGGCCTGGTTCTTCGGCTCCATCGACGCGGGCAACTTCCTGACGGTGGACAAGCCGCCGTTCTCGTTGATGGTGATGAGCCTGTCCTGCCGGATCTTCGGCTTCGGCACCTGGCAGATGATGCTGCCGCAGGTCGCCGCCGGGCTCGGCTCGATCTGGATCCTGCACTCCTCCGTGAAGCGGGTGTGGGGCCACGCGGCGGCGATCGTCGCCGCCCTCGTCCTCGCCCTGACCCCGATCACCGTCGCCATCAACCGGGACAACAACCCGGACACCCTCCTGGTGCTCCTGATGGTGGGCGGCGCGGCCCTCGCGCTGCGCGCCACCCGTGACGGCAGGCTGCTCCCGCTGCTCGCCTCCGCGGCGTGCTTCGGTCTGGCCTTCAACACCAAGATGCTCCAGGGCTACATCGCGCTGCCCGTGGTCTTCGCCGTGTACGTGTACGCGTCCGACCTCGGCTGGGCGAAGAAGGTCCGCAACCTGGTGCTCGCCGCCGTGGTACTCGCCGTCTCCAGCCTCTGGTGGGCGACGGCCGTCTCCCTCGCACCGGCCGACAGCCGCCCCTACATCGGCGGCTCGACGGACGGCTCCGCCTGGGACCTGATCATGGGCTACAACGGCTTCGGCCGGATCCTCGGCGGCGAGGGCAACGGCGGGGGCGCCGGCGGCGGAGGCGGCGGCTTCTCCGGGACCGCGGGCCTCGGCCGGCTCTTCAACGACACGCTCGGCGGCCAGATCTCGTGGCTGATCCCGTTCGCGGCGATCGCGCTCGTCGGCGGTCTGGTGCTGTGCGGTCGCGCCAAGCGCACCGACATCACCCGCGCCGCGCTCGTGCTGTGGGGCGGCTGGCTGCTCCTGCACTACGTCACCTTCGCCACGGCCGAAGGCACCATGCACCCGTACTACACGACGGCCGTCGCCCCCGGCATCGCGGCGCTGTGCGGCGGTGGCGGCGTGATGCTGCTGCGCGCCTTCCGTACGGACAAGCGGTGGGCGTGGGTGCTGCCGGTCGCGCTCGCCGTGACCGGGATCTGGTCGGCGGTGCTGCTGCGGCGCGCCTCCGGCTGGAACAGCTGGCTGTGGCCGGTGATCGCGGTCGTCATGGCGCTCGCGATCGCGGGTCTGCTCGTCTTCCGTACGTCCACGGGCCGCAAGCTGCGGCTGCTCGCCGTGGCGGTGGCGGCCGCGGTGGTCACGTCCGTGGCGGGCCCGGCGGCGTACGCCTCCGCGACGACGTTCTCCTCCTCCGGCGGGGGCGGCGGCATGGGCGGTTCGAACCCGACGGCCGGGCCCTCGACGGGTGGCGGCATGGGTGGTCCCGGCGGGGGTGGTGGCCGCGGCGGCTTCCCCGGCGGCGGCGAGATGCCGGGCGGCGGCAAGCAGCAGGGCGGCTCCCAGCAGGGTGGCGGTTCGCAGCAGGGCGGCGGCGAGATGCCGGGTGGCGGCGAGATGCCCGGCGGCGGTCAGGCGCCCGAGGGCGGCTTCCCGGGCGGCGGCGAGATGCCCGGCGGCCAGGGCGACGGCAACCAGGGCTCCGGCTCCGGCAAGCAGGAGTCCGGCCAACGCGGCGGAGCCACACGCGGCGGCATGGGTGGCGGTGGCATGGGCGGCAACGTCTCCAGCGACCTGATCAAGTACCTGGAGAAGCACCAGGACGGCGCCAAGTGGCTGCTCGCGGTGTCCAATTCACAGTCCGCCGCACAGGTCATCCTGAGCACGAAGAAGCCCGTCATCTCCATGTACGGCTTCACCGGCTCCGACAAGGGCATGACCGTCGCCAAGCTCAAGAAGCTGGTCAAAAGCGGCCAGTTGCACTACATCCAGGTCGGCGAGAGCGGCATGGGCGGCCCCATGGGCGGCGGCAACGACGTCAGCTCCGCGGTCACCAAGTGGGTGAAGAAGCACGGCACGGCGGTGAAGGCCGGCGGATCGACCGACACCCAGTCGCTGTACCGCCTGGACCCGTCCGACGTGAACTGACCCCGCAACTCCCCCCGCCACCCGGGTCCCTGACACCCAGTCAGGGACCCGGGTCGTCACACGATCGACGCCCCGCATTCACCCAATCCATACGTGTTCATGTCACGCTCCGTTCCACCCAATCAACCCGCGTAGAACGGACGGACACCCCACATGCCCGGAATCCACATACGCACCTTCGCCCTCACCACCGCGGCCGTACTGGCCGCCGTCGCCCTCCCCACAGCGACGGCGACGGCAACGGTCAACCCGGCCGACGCGTACTACCAAGACGCCGAAGGCAAAACCGGCACCGAGCTGAAGAGCGCGCTGCACACGATCATCAGCGACCAGACGAAGCTCTCCTACGACGCGGTCTGGGACGCCCTGAAGGCCACCGACCAGGACCCGGCCAACAGCTCCAACGTGATCCTGCTCTACAGCGGCACCTCACGCGCCAAGTCCGCCAACGGCGGTGACAGCGGCGACTGGAACCGCGAGCACGTCTGGGCCAAGTCGCACGGCGACTTCGGCACCGCGACGGGCCCCGGCACGGACCTGCACCACCTGCGCCCCGAGGACGTCCAGGTCAACGCGGTCCGCGGCAACAAGGACTTCGACAACGGCGGCAGCGCCGTCAGCAACGGCGGCGGCAGCCTCACCGACTCCGACTCGTTCGAGCCGCGCGACGCCGTCAAGGGCGACGTCGCACGGATGATCCTCTACATGGCGGTCCGCTACGAAGGCGACGACTCCTTCGCCGACCTCGAACCCAACGACTCCGTGGACAACGGCAGCGCGCCGAACATCGGCAAGCTGTCGGTCCTGAAGAAGTGGAGCGACGAGGACCCGCCGGACACCTTCGAGCAGCACCGCAACGAGGTCATCTACGACACCTACCAGCACAACCGCAACCCGTTCATCGACCACCCGGAGTGGGTCGAGTCGATCTGGTAGGCGCGATCCGGTAGGCCCGGCCCGCGTCAGCCCAGGTGCGTCGGCGCGAACATCCGCAGCAGGGCCGGGAGCACGACGACGCGCGGCCCCGGCGCGGCGAACGCCTTCGCCAGATCGTCCTTGAGCGTCTCCGGGGTGGTCCGCACCCCGGGGACGCCGAACGACTCGGCGAGCGCCACGAAGTCGGGGCGGGCCAGCTCGGTCGCCGTGGCCTCGCCGAAGGCGTCCGTCATGTACTCGCGGAGGATGCCGTAGCCGCCGTCGTCGACGATCAGCCAGGTGACGTTCAGGTCGTACTGCTTCGCCGTGGCCAGTTCGGCGATGGAGTACATGGCGCCGCCGTCGCCGGAGACCGCGAGGACGGGCGTCGTCGGATCGGCGGCGGCCGCGCCGATGGCCGCCGGGAACCCGTAGCCGAGGCCGCCCGCGCCCTGCGCCGAGTGCAGGGCGCCCGGCCACGCGGACCACGCCCAGTAGGCGAGGATCGTCATGTCCCAGAAGGACGGGGACGCCGCCGGCAGCGCCTCGCGCACCGACGCCAACACCTCTTGCTCCAGGGTGAGTTCCTGGGCGTCGATACGTTCCCGTACGGCCTTCAGGACCGCTGCGACGCGCGCGGGCGCCTTGTCGTCCGGGCGCTCGGCGACCGTCTCGACCAGCGCCTGGAGCGCGAGCCGTGCATCGGCGTGGATACCGAGGGCGGGGTGGTTGGACTCCAGCTTGCCGGCGTCCGCCTCGATCTGGATGACGCGGCCGCGCGGCTTGAACGTGTGGTAGTTCGAGGAGAGTTCACCGAGTCCCGAGCCGACCACCAGGAGCACATCGGCGTCCTCCAGGAAGTCCGTCGTGTGCCGGTCCTCCATCCAGGACTGGAGCGACAGCGGGTGCTCCCAGGGGAAGGCGCCCTTGCCGCCGAAGGTGGAGACGACGGGGGCGTTGATCCGCTCGGCGAGCGCGCGCAGCTTGCCGGTCGCGTCGGCGCGGACGACGCCGCCGCCCGCGATGATCGCCGGACGCTCGGCCTTGGCGAGCAAGTCGGCGGCCACGGCGGTGAGTTCGGGCCGCGGCACCAGATCGTGCGGGGTCGCGTCCACCGCCGTGACGACCGGAAGCGTCGTCTCGGCGAGGAGCACGTCCTGCGGGATCTCCACCCACACCGGGCCGTGCGGGGCGCTCAGCGCCGACTCCCAGGCCTCGGCGATCGCCGACGGGATCTGGGACTGCGTACGGACGGTGTGGACGGACTTGACCACGTCCCGGAACGACGCCTGCTGGTCGCGGAGTTCGTGCAGATAGCCGTGGCGGCCACCACCGAGCCCGGCGACCGGGATCTGGCTGCCGATCGCGAGCACGGGCGCCGAAGCGGCCGCCGCCTCCTGGAGCGCGGCGAGCGACATCAGCGAGCCCGGACCGGTGGAGAGGAGCAGCGGCGCCACCTCTCCGGTGACCCGGCCGTACGCGTCCGCCGCGAACCCGGCGTTGTTCTCGACGCGCAGCCCCACGTACCTGAGCGACGACCGGCGCAGCGCGTCGAACATGCCGAGCGCGTGCTGCCCCGGAAGACCGAAGACGGTGGACGCGCCGAGGCCGTGCAGGGTCTCGACGACGAGGTCGCCGCCGTTGCGCCCGGCGGGCGGGTTGAGCGCCGCGGCGATCTGCTCGGGGGTGGGCGTCAGCTCAAGGTCGTGGTCGTGCGTCACTTGCGGTCAGGCTCCTTAGGCGCGTATCAGGCGCGCGCTTCGGCGATCTGGCGGGACATGATCGTCGTCAGCTCGTACGCGGTGTGCGAGGCGGCGACGGACGTGATCTCCGCGTGGTCGTACGCGGGCGCCACCTCGACGACGTCCGCTGACACCAGGTTGCACGAAGAAAGGCCGCGGAGGATCTCCAGGAGCTCGCGGGAGGTCATGCCGCCCGCCTCCGGGGTGCCGGTGCCGGGCGCGTGGGCCGGGTCGAGGCAGTCGATGTCGATGGAGATGTACAGCGGGCGGTCGCCGATGCGCTGGCGCAGCTGGTCGGCGACCTCGTCGGCGCCGCGGCGGTAGACGTCCGCCGAGGTGACGATGCCGAAGCCGAGCTTCTCGTCCTCCGTGAGGTCGGAGCGGCCGTACAGCGGGCCGCGCGTGCCGACGTGGGAGAGCGCGGAGGTGTCGAGGATGCCCTCCTCGACGGCGCGGCGGAACGGGGTGCCGTGCGTGTACTCGGCGCCGAAGTACGTGTCCCAGGTGTCGAGGTGCGCGTCGAAGTGCAGCAGCGCGACCGGGCCGTGCTTCTTGGCGACGCTTCGCAGCAGCGGCAGCGCGATGGTGTGGTCGCCGCCGAGCGTCATCATGCGGGCGCCGGAGCCGAGCAGGTCGTCGGCGGCGGCCTCGATGGTGTCGACGGCCTCGTTGATGTTGAACGGGTTGGCGGCGATGTCACCGGCGTCCGCGACCTGCGCGAGCGAGAACGGGGAGGCGTCCTGCGCCGGGTTGTAGGGGCGCAGGAGGCGGGAGGCCTCGCGGATCGCGTTGCCGCCGAAGCGGGCGCCGGGCCGGTAGGAGACACCGGTGTCGAAGGGGACGCCGACGACCGCCACGTCGGCGGCGTCCACCTCGTCGAGCCGGGGCAGGCGGGCGAACGTCGCGGGACCCGCGTAGCGCGGGACCCGGGAGGAGTCGACCGGTCCGACGGCGCCCGTGGGGCCGTTGGGAACGCGGGGCGTCTCGTTGCTGTTCATTGCGCGCATGCCTTCTTTCCTGCGAGTGCGTACGGGGTTCGTACGGGATTACTGCGTGACGGCGGCGGGAGCCGGCTCGGGCTCCTCGGCGCCGCGCCCGGCGAGCCGCTCGCGCCAGTTGGCGAGGACGGCGGCGTCGGTGGGCCGGGTGGCCAGGGACACGATCACGTAGACGACGAGTGACGCGGTGAGGCCGTAGTACACGGGCTCGTTGGCGAGGATGCCGTAGTGCCACATCGCGCCGATGACGGTGAGGCCGCCGACGGCGACGGAGGCGAGGGCGGCAGGAGCCGTGCCGCGCTTCCAGACCAGCCCGCCGATGATGGGCACGAGCAGCCCGCCGACGAGCAGGTTGTAGGCGACGGTCAGCGCCTCGACGACGTTGTTGAGAAGGACCGAGATGACGATCGCGACGATGCCGAGGCCGAGGATGAACATCCTGTTGCCCTTGACCTCGTCGTGTTCGTCCTCCCCGGACGATTCGGCCTTGACGCCGCGCAGCCGCTTCCAGATGTCGTTGTTGGCGACGGTGGCGCAGGCGATGAGCGCTCCGGACGACGTCGACATGACGGCCGCGAGGGCGGCGGCGAGGACGAGCCCGCGGACACCGACGGGCAGTTCGTCCTTGACGATCTGCGCGAACGCCTCGTCGGCCTGGCCGAGCCCCTTCGGGTAGAGGACCTTCGCCGCCGTGCCGATGACCGCGCCGCCGATCGCGTAGACCAGGCAGTAGACGCCGGAGGCGGTACCGCCCCAGCGGGCCACCTTGTCGTTGCGGGCGGTGAAGACGCGCTGCCAGATGTCCTGCCCGATGAGGAGGCCGAACGTATAGATCAGCACGTACGTGAAGATCGTCTCGCCGCCGATGCCCAGCGGGTCGAAGTACGAGGTGGGCAGCTGGGCCTTCATCTCACTGAAGCCACCCGCCTTGACGACGGCGACCGGCAGCAGGATCAGCAGCACGCCGATGGTCTTCACGACGAACTGCACCATGTCGGTGATGGTGATCGACCACATGCCGCCGAGCGTCGAGTAGGCGACGACGATGGTGCCGCCGACGATGATCGCCAGGGTGCGCGGCACGTCGAAGAGGACGTCAAAGATCGTCGCGTACGCGATGGTGGACGTGACCACGAGCATCAGCGTGTACGCCCACATCACGATGCCGGAGATCATCCCGGTGCGGCCGCCGCCGTAGCGCAGGTCGAGCATCTCGGAGACCGTGTAGACCTTCAGGCGGGCGATGCGCGCCGAGAAGAAGAGCGACAGGGCGAGGATGCCGAGGCCGATGGTGAACACCAGCCACGCGCCCGACAGGCCGTACTGGTAGCCGAGGCCGACACCGCCGATGGTGGAGGCGCCACCGAGCACGACGGCCGCCATCGTCCCGGAGTACATGGCGGGGCCGAGGCGCCGGCCCGCGACCAGGAAGTCGCTCTTGGACTTGGCGCGACGCATGCCCCACCAGCCCATCGCCAGCATCCCGGCCAGGTAGACGACGATCACTACATAGTCGACGGCCATGGGGCGTCCTCCTTCGTCCACCTCGGTGGCGTGTCGTGCAGGGAGTTGTCCGGCTGCGGAGCCCCTGTCGGGCCCCTGGGGGTGTCGGGGACATCCGCCCGTACCCGCACCCACCGGTCGGAAGAAATCTAGGTGGCCGAAAAGAAGCTGCGAAGTGTACGTTTCATCCACTGATCGGATTATGGCTGAAGGAATCGTCCACACATGCCCGTGACCGCGCCGCCCACGCCGGGCATTCCGCTCGCCGCGGTGCTCTCCCGCGCCGACCTGGGCCTTCGCCGGATCGCGGGGCCCGACGCGGCGGACGTCCTCGTGCACGCGGCGCACACGTCGGAGCTGACGGACCCGGAGCCGTACCTGCTGGGCGGCGAGCTGCTCCTGACGGCGGGCGTGCACGCGCCCGCCGCGCCCGCCGACGGCTACTTCGAGGAGTACGCGGAGCGGGTCGCGCGGTCCGGGGCGGTGGCGCTCGGCTTCGGTGTGACGCCGGTCTTCGACACGGTGCCGCCCGAACTGGTCGCGGCCTGCGAGCGCCTCGGAATCCCGCTCCTCGAAGTCCCTCCGCGGACCACGTTCAGCGGGGTCGCGCGGGCCGTGTGGGAGCTGATGGCGCAGGCCAGGAACGCGGAGCTGCGCCGGGTCACGGAGGCCCAGCAGGCGTTGGCCTCGGCGGCGGCGCGGCCGGACCCGCTCCCGTCCGTGCTGCGTCAACTCGCCCAGCGCACCGGCGGGTTCGCGGTGGCCGTCACTCCGGAGGGCGACGAGCCGCACCACGCGGGGACGCGTCCCCCGCACGCCGTGAGCGAGGCACTCGCCGAACTGACGGCGGTCGTCCGCCCGCACGCCACGCACCTCTTCCCCACCCCGTCCTCGGCCGCGGACACGGTGGGCGGCACGCATCTGTCGGCGTACGCGCTGAGCACGGGCGGCGCGCTCGGCCTCGCGACGCAGGTCCGCTCGCCGGGGGACCACACGATCGCGGGAGCGGCGGTGGTCCTCCTGTCGCTCCTCACCGGCGAACACCGCTCGACGGGCGACACGCGCCGCGCGGCGAGCCTGGTCGACCTCCTCCTCGGCGCGGACCGCGCGGAGGCGGCGACGGAGCTGCTGGGCGCGGACACCACCTGGCGGGTGATCCACGCCCGCCCGCTCACGCCCCGCCCGGCCCCCGACCTGGCGACCCCGCTGACCTCCACCGCCGCGGACGACTCGCTCACCCGCGCCCTGATCCCGTCCGACCAGGACGTCACGGCGCACACGGGCCACGTGCTCGGCGTCAGCGCCCCGGCCCTCGCCCGTGACCTGCCGCTCGCCGACACCCAGGCGGCCCACGCCCTCACCCGCGCGCGGGCGACCCGCAGCCCGCTGGCCCACCACCGCCCGGACGACACCCCCGCGCCGACCCTGGCCGCGCTGTCCGGCAAGCCGGCGCTCCTGGAGACCCTGCGCACCTGGCTCTCCCTGCACGGCAGTTGGGAAGGCACGGCCCTCGCCCTGACCGTCCACCGCAACACGGTCCGCCAGCGCATCGCCCGCTGCGCGACGCTCCTGGAAGCGGACGTCGACGACCCGGACACCCGCATGGAACTCTGGTTCGCGCTCCGGCACATGGGGTGACGCCGCGGGTCCACTCCCCGGAACCGATCACCGCCGCGCCGCGACCCCCGGCACAATGGGCGTATGCCGATACCCGGACTGCCCAGCGATACGCCGACCCGCGCCGACCTCATCGACCACCTCGTCCGCACCCGCATCGCGGGCGACGTGGCGACGCCCCGCGAGAACAACCTCTCCCACTACCGCAAGCTCGCGAACGGCGACCGCCACTACTGGCTGGGCCTGGAACTCGGCGACCGCTGGACCGACGAGCAGGACGTGCTCGCCGTCATGGCCGAACGCTGCGGCGTCGTCCCGGACCCCGGGCACCGCTCCGGCCAGGACACCATCGACCCGGAACTGACGGTCGACGCCCTGGACCGGATGGCGGCGCGCCTGCGCAAGGCCGCGGAGGACCACCAGCGCGTACTGCTCGCCACGGGCCACCCGGGCGGCCTCCTCGACGTCCACCGGGCGACGGCGACGGCGCTGCGCGCGGCGGGCTGCGAGATCATGACGATCCCCGAGGGCCTGGCCACGGACGAGGGCATGGTCTTCCAGTTCGCGGACGTGGCGATGCTGGAGCGCGGCGCGACGCTGTGGCACACGCACTCCCCCGACCCCATGGCCGCGATCCTCGACGGCCTCGCCCGTGAGGGCCGCCCGCAGCCCGACCTGGTCGTCGCCGACCACGGCTGGGCGGGGTGCGCGGCCCAGCGGGGCCTGGACTCCATCGGCTACGCGGACTGCAACGACCCGGCCCTGTTCGTTGGCGAGGCCGAAGGCACGATGCAGGTGACGATCCCCTTGGACGACCACGTCACGAGCCCACGCCACTACGACCCGATGACGGCGTACCTCTTGTCCGCGGCGGACCTCGCTTAACGGTCCGGCAAATTAAGCCCCGCCTTTGGACGAGAGCCAGCGGGGTATGGGGCAGCGCCCCAATCTTTTGCCCCCCCCGCAGGGGGTGAACTACCACGGATTGAGCCCCTCCGTGCGGCGCGCCGCGAACCCCGGGGTCGGGTCCAAGAACACTCGCCGCACCGCGGGAAACCTCTCCCGAATCCTCCGCGAAGCGTCCTCGCAGGCCCACTCGATCTGCGCCGCGGTGGACGCATCCCGGAAGTCCACCTTCGCCGCGACCAGCGCCTCCCGCGGCCCCTGCACCAGCGTGGTCAGCTCAAGGACGGCCTCGACGTGCTCGACCCCGAGCACGATCTGCCGGATCTCGTCCCGGAAGGGCTTCGGCAACGGCCGCCCCACCAGCAACTCCGCGTTGGCCCGCCCGAGCACCCACGCCACCCACAACAGCAGCGCACCGATGCACAGCGACGCGGCCCCGTCCCACGCCCCGGACCCGGTGAGCTGCGAGCCGAGCAGCCCGCCGGCCGCGAGCACCAGGCCCGCCAGCGCCGCACTGTCCTCCAGCACGACCGCCTTCACCGCCGTGTCGGGCGTGTGCCGCAGATACGTACCGAAGGGCACCCGCACCCGGGCCGCCTCGCCCCGCGCCTGCTTGACCGCGGTGCGCAGCGAGAACCCTTCCAGGACGAACGCCACGGCCAGCACCACGTACGACACGACCGGATCGCCGAGTTCCTCGCCCGCGACGAGCGTGTGGATCCCGTCGTACAGGGAGAAGACGGCGCCACCCACGAACGTGGCGACGGCCGCGAGCAGCGCCCATACGTACCGCTCGCCTCCGTAGCCGAGCGGATGCTCCTCGTCGGCGGGCTTGTCGCTGCGCTTCAGGGAGGTGAGCAGCAGCAGTTCCGTGACGGTGTCGGCGAAGGAGTGCGCGGCCTCGGAGAGCATCGCGCTGGAGCCGCTGATGACACCGGCGACGGCCTTCGCGAGGGCGATGCCCAGGTTGGCCGCCGCCGCGACGACCACCGTGAAGACGCTCTCCCCGCCCGCTTCTTCCGCACGCTCATCCATGTACGGGACGTTATGTCCGATCAGGAGGGAACGCGAACCACGCCCCGCCCGGCCGCCCGGGTCAGCGCGGAACGCGCACGACACCCTCCTGGATGACGGTGATCGCGAGCCGCCCGTCCTGCGTGTAGATCCGGGCCTGCCCGAGCCCGCGCCCGCCGGACGTGGACGGCGACTCCTGGTCGTACAGCAGCCATTCGTCGGCCCGGAACGGCCGGTGGAACCACATCGCGTGGTCCAGGGAGGCGCCCACGACATCGCCGACGGCCCAGCCGCCCCGCCCGTGCGCGAGCAGCACGGAGTCGAGGAGCGTCATGTCGGAGACGTACGTCGCGAGGCACACGTGCAGCAGCGGGTCGTCCGCGAGCTTGTCGCGCGCGCGGAACCAGACCTGGGACCGCGGGGGCTGCGGGTCGCCGACGAAGGCGAACGGCGGCGCGTCCACGTACCGCAGGTCGACGGCCTCGCGGGCTTCGAGCAGACGCTGGACGACGTCGGGCTTCAGGACCCCGTCGACGTAGCGCGGGAGCATCTCCTCCGCGGTCGGCAGCGACTCGGGGTCGGGGGCGGGCGGCATGTCCGCCTGGTGCTCGAGGCCCTCCTCGTACGTCTGGAAGGACGCGGAGAGGTGGAAGATCGGCTGTCCGTGCTGGACGGCGACGACGCGGCGCGTGGTGAAGGAGCGGCCGTCGCGGATCCGGTCGACGGTGTAGACGATGGGCGCGCCCGGGTCCCCCGCGACGAGGAAGTACGCGTGCAGGGAGTGGGCGTGCCGGTCGGCCGGGACGGTGCGGCCGGCCGCGACCAGCGCCTGGGCCGCCACCTGCCCGCCGAAGACGCGCGGGACGACGGAGGACCGGGACTGGCCGCGGAAGATGTCCTCCTCGATCTGCTCGAGGTCGAGCAGATCGAGGAGGGATTCGAGTGCCTTGTGCATGGAGTCAGTTGTACCGAGCAGAGATTCCTGCCGGGTTACAGCCCCATGTTCTTCGCGATGATCGACTTCATGATCTCGCTGGTGCCGCCGTAGATGCGGTTCACGCGGTTGTCCGCGTACAGGCGGGCGATCGGGTACTCGTTCATGAACCCGTAGCCGCCGTGCAGCTGGAGGCAGCGGTCGATGACGCGGTGCGCGACCTCGGTGCAGAACAGCTTCGCGGAGGCGGCCTCGGCGGCGCTCAACTCACCGGCGTCGAGGGCCTCCAGGGCGCGGTCGGCGACGGCCTCGGCGGCGTCCACCTCGGCCTGGCAGGCGGCCAGTTCGAACTTGGTGTTCTGGAACGACGCGACGGTCTTGCCGAAGACCGTGCGGTCCTGGACGTACGCCTTGGCGAACTGCACCGCGGCCTTGGCCTGCGCGTACGCGCCGTAGGCGATGCCCCAGCGCTCGGAGGGGAGGTTCTTGCCGAGGTAGTAGAAGCCCTTGTTCTCCTCGCCGAGGAGGTCCTCGACGGGGACCTTCACGTCGACGAACGCCAGCTCGGCGGTGTCGGACGTCTTCAGGCCGAGCTTGTCGAGCTTGCGGCCGATCGAGTAGCCCTCGGACTTGGTGTCGACGGCGAACAGCGAGATGCCGTGGCGGCGGTCCTCGGCGGTCGGCGCGGCGGTGCGGGCGCAGACGATGACGCGGTCGGCGTGCACGCCACCGGTGATGAACGTCTTCGAGCCGTTGAGCACGTAGTGCGTGCCGTCGTCGGAGAGCTTGGCCGTGGTCTTCATGCCGGCCAGGTCGGAGCCGGTGCCCGGCTCGGTCATGGCGAGGGCCCACATCTCCTCGCCGGTGACGAACTTCTCCAGGTAGCGCTTCTTCTGCTCGTCGGTGGCGAGCAGCTTGATGTACGGCAGGGCGAGCAGCACGTGCACACCGGAGCCACCGAAGGAGACGCCCGCGCGGGCGGTCTCCTCGTACTGGATGGCCTCGAACTTGTGGGTGTCCAGGCCGGCGCCGCCGAACTCCTCCGGCACGTTGATGCCGAAGAGGCCCAGGTCGGCCATCTTCGAGTAGAGCTCGCGCGGCACGATGCCCTGCTGGAACCACTCGTCGTAGTGGGGGACGACCTCGGCCTCGATGAAGGCGCGCAGGGTCTCCCGGAACGCCTCGTGGTCCTCATCAAAAACGGTACGGCGCACGGAGAACTCTCCCTCTACGACGAGTGTGCGGACGACGACCAAGCGACTAAGCGCTTGCTCAGGGTCAGGTTACCCACGAGTCGCGAGGAGCGTCCAGAGATACAGGTCACTCTGCGGCAGCCGCGGCGAACGCGCCACGCGCCAGCTTGTGCAGCATCCGCGCGGTCGCCGTCCGCCCGGGCAGCGAGCCGGGACGGCTCAGGTGCGGGGTCGAGTTGAGCAGACCGAAGACCGCGTGCACGGCCACGCGCGCGTGCGCCTCCGCCAGCTGCGGGTAGACCTTCCGCACGGCCTCCACCCACAACTCCACGTACTGCCGCTGGAGCTGCCGCACCAGCTTGCGGTCGCTGTCGCGCAGCCGGTCGAGCTCCCGGTCGTGGAGCGTGATCAGGTCGCGGTCGTCGAGCGCGAAGTCGATGTGCCCCTCGATGAGCGAGTCGAGCAGCGCCTCGGGCCCCTGCTCCGCCTCGGCGACCCGCCGCTTGCCGCCGGTCAGCAGCTGACCGCTGATCCCGACGAGCAGCTCGGCGAGCATCGCGTCCTTGCCGGCGAAGTGCCGGTACAGGCCGGGGCCGCTGATGCCGACCGCCGCCCCTATCTCGTCCACGCCCACGCCGTGGAACCCGCGCTCGGCGAAGAGCCGCGCGGCCTCCCTGAGGATCTGCTCGCGGCGGGTGGGGGCGTCGGTTCTGGTGGCCATGAAGCAATTCTAGACAGGGACGTTAGCGAGCGTTAACCTGACGGGAGTGGGTTAACGCTCATTAACTTCCGCACCATTCCTCGTACGGGCAAGGGGGCTCGACGCGATGCAGGAGGCACCGGAGCTGACGAGTGCGGCGGAGCCCGCGTCGGAGGCCTGGCGGGCCAATGAGGCGGCGCACCGGGCGCTCGGCGAGGAGCTGCGCGCGAAGCTCGCCGCGGCCCGGCTCGGCGGCGGCGAGAAGGCGCGGGCGCGGCACACCGCGCGCGGCAAGCTGCTGCCGCGCGACCGGGTGGACGCGCTGCTGGACCCCGGCTCCCCGTTCCTGGAGCTGGCGCCGCTCGCGGCGGAGGGGATGTACGAGGGGCAGGCCCCGGCCGCGGGTGTGATCGCCGGGATCGGCCGGGTCAGCGGCCGCGAGTGCGTGATCGTCGCCAATGACGCGACGGTCAAGGGCGGCACGTACTACCCGATGACGGTGAAGAAGCACCTGCGCGCGCAGGAGGTGGCCCTGGAGAACCGGCTGCCGTGCGTCTACCTGGTGGACTCCGGCGGCGCGTTCCTGCCGATGCAGGACGACGTGTTCCCGGACCGCGAGCACTTCGGGCGGATCTTCTACAACCAGGCGCGGATGTCGGGCGCGGGCATCCCGCAGATCGCGGCGGTCCTCGGTTCGTGCACGGCGGGCGGGGCGTACGTCCCGGCGATGAGCGACGAGGCGGTGATCGTCCGGAACCAGGGCACGATCTTCCTGGGCGGCCCGCCGCTGGTGAAGGCGGCGACGGGCGAGGTGGTGACGGCCGAGGAGCTGGGCGGCGGCGAGGTCCACTCGCGGGTGTCCGGCGTGACGGACCATCTGGCGGAGGACGACGCGCACGCGCTGCGGATCGTCCGCACGATCGTCTCCACGCTGCCGGAGCGCGGCCCACTGCCGTGGGCGGTGAAGGCGGCCATCGAGCCGAAGGTGGACCCGGCGGGGCTCTACGGGGCGGTGCCGGTCGACTCCCGCACTCCGTACGACGTACGAGAGGTCATCGCGCGGGTCGTGGACGGCTCGCGGTTCGCCGAGTTCAAGGCCGAGTACGGGCAGACGCTGGTCACCGGGTTCGCGCACATCCACGGCCACCCGGTCGGCATCGTCGCCAACAACGGCATCCTGTTCTCCGAATCCGCCCAGAAGGGCGCCCACTTCATCGAGCTGTGCGACCAGCGCGGCATCCCGCTCCTCTTCCTCCAGAACATCTCGGGCTTCATGGTGGGCCGGGACTACGAGGCGGGCGGCATCGCCAAGCACGGCGCCAAGATGGTCACGGCGGTGGCCTGCACGCGCGTGCCGAAGCTGACCGTGGTGATCGGCGGCTCGTACGGCGCGGGCAACTACTCGATGTGCGGCCGGGCCTATTCGCCGCGCTTCCTGTGGATGTGGCCCGGCGCGAAGATCTCCGTGATGGGCGGCGAGCAGGCCGCCTCGGTGCTCGCGACCGTGAAGCGCGACCAGTTGGAGGCGCGCGGCGAGGAGTGGGCGGCCGAGGACGAGGACGCGTTCAAGGCGCCGATCCGCGCCCAGTACGAGTCGCAGGGGAACGCCTACTACGCGACGGCCCGGCTCTGGGACGACGGCGTGATCGACCCGATGGAGACCCGCCAGGTCCTCGGCCTGGCCCTGACCGCGTGTGCCAACGCGCCGCTGCCGGAGAAATCCGCCGGCTTCGGCGTCTTCCGGATGTGAGGGGCGGAGCGAGACGTGTTCGAGACGGTACTTGTGGCCAACCGCGGCGAGATCGCGGTGCGCGTCATCCGTACGCTGCGGGCGCTCGGCATCCGCTCGGTGGCGGTGTTCAGCGACGCGGACGCGGACGCGCGCCATGTGCGCGAGGCGGACGAGGCGGTGCGGATCGGGCCGCCGGCGGCCACCGAGAGCTATTTGGTGGCGGACCGGCTGATCGAGGCCGCGGCGGCGACCGGCGCGCAGGCGGTGCACCCCGGCTACGGCTTCCTCGCGGAGAACGCGGAGTTCGCGCGGGCCTGCGAGGAGGCGGGCCTGACCTTCATCGGCCCGCCCGCCGACGCGATCGGGCTGATGGGCGACAAGATCCGCGCCAAGGAGACGGTGAGCGCGGCCGGGGTCCCGGTGGTGCCGGGCGGCCGCGACCCTGAACTGGCAGAGGCAGCAAGGAAACTGGGCGCGCCCGTCCTCCTGAAGCCGAGCGCGGGCGGCGGCGGCAAGGGCATGCGGCTCGTCCGCGATCTGACCACCCTGGAGGAGGAGATCGCGTCCGCCCGGCGCGAGGCGCGCGCCTCCTTCGGTGACGACACGCTCCTCGTGGAGCGCTGGATCGACCGGCCGCGCCACATCGAGATCCAGGTCCTCGCGGACGGCCACGGGAACGTGGTGCACCTCGGCGAGCGCGAGTGCTCCCTCCAGCGCCGCCACCAGAAGATCGTCGAGGAGGCGCCGTCGGTGCTGCTCGACGAGGCCACGCGCGCGGCGATGGGCGCGGCGGCCGTGGAGGCGGCGCGCAGTTGCGGATACCGGGGCGCGGGCACGGTGGAGTTCATCGTGCCGGGCGAGGACCCGGCGGCGTACTGCTTCATGGAGATGAACACGCGCCTCCAGGTCGAGCACCCGGTGACCGAGCTGGTCACCGGCATCGACCTGGTGGAGTGGCAGCTGCGGGTCGCGGCGGGCGAGCGACTGGGCTTCGCCCAGGAGGACATCGAACTCACCGGGCACGCGGTGGAGGCGAGGCTCTGCGCCGAGGACCCCGCTCGCGGCTTCCTCCCCTCCGGCGGCACGATCGTGGCGCTGCACGAACCCGAGGGTGAAGGCGTCCGGGTCGACTCCGGTCTCACCGAGGGCACCGAGGTCTCCAGCCTCTACGACCCGATGCTCGCGAAGATCATCGCGTACGGCCCCGACCGGGACACGGCGCTGCGCAGGCTGCGGGCGGCGCTCGGCCGTACGGTGACGCTCGGCGTGCCGACGAACGCCGGGTATCTGCGGCGCCTGCTCGCCCACCCGAACGTCGTGGCGGGCGAGTTGGACACGGGACTTGTGGAGCGTGCGACGGACGAGCTGGTCGACGCGGAGGTCCCGGCGGGGATCTACGCGGCGGCGGGCGCACTGCGTCAGGAGCGTCTTGCCCCGGCCACGACCGGGGGCTGGACGGACCCGTTCGACCGGCCCACCGGCTGGCGGCTCGGCGGCGAACCGGCGTGGACCGTGCACCCCTTGAGGGTCGCGGGACACGACCCGGTCGAGGTCCGGGTGCGCGGCACCGAGGTCCTGGTCGACGGCGTCCCGACCACGCCCGCCCGCCTCACCGCGACGGCGGGCGACTGGCTGGCGCGCGACGGCGACGCCTGGCACGTGCGGGACCACGACCCGGTGGCGGCGAACCTGACGGGGGCGGGCACCGGCGGCGCGGGCTCCCTGACGGCGCCGATGCCCGGCACGGTGACCGTGGTGAAGGTGGCCACGGGCGACCAAGTTGCGGCGGGACAGAGCCTGTTGGTGGTGGAGGCGATGAAGATGGAACACGTGATCACGTCCCCGCACGCGGGCACGGTGACGGAGCTGGATGTGTCACCCGGGACGACGGTGGCGATGGACCAGGTGCTGGCCGTCGTCGCCCCGGCGGACGCGGACGCGACCGAAGAGGGGGCCGCGCGATGACGCCCTCCGCACTCCCCATGGTCGTCCCCACCCAGGGCCTCCCGGCCCGCGTCCGGATCCACGAGGTGGGCGCGCGGGACGGACTGCAGAACGAGAAGCGGGCCGTGCCCACCGAGGTGAAGGCCGAGTTCATCCACCGCCTCGCGCGCTCCGGCCTCACGACCATCGAGGCCACGAGCTTCGTGCACCCCAAGTGGGTGCCCCAACTCGCGGACGCGGAGGACCTGTTCCCGCGGATCCAGGACCTCGGGCCCGGCGTCCACCTCCCCGTCCTCGTACCGAACGCGCGCGGCCTCGACCGGGCCCTGGCCCTCGGCGCGAACCGCGTCGCCGTGTTCGCCAGCGCCACCGAGTCCTTCGCCAAGGCGAACCTGAACCGCACCGTGGCGGAGTCCCTCGCCGTGTTCGAGCCGGTCGTGGCGGCGGCCAAGGAGCACGGGGCGCACGTCCGCGGCTACCTCTCCATGTGCTTCGGCGACCCGTGGGAGGGCCCGGTCCCCGTCCACCAGGTCGTCTCCGTCGCCAGGGCCCTGAGGGACATGGGGTGCGACGAGCTGAGCCTCGGCGACACGATCGGCGTGGCCACCCCCGGACACGTACAGACGCTCCTGTCGGAGCTGAACGAGGAGGGCGTGCCGACGGACGCGATCGGCGTGCACTTCCACGACACGTACGGCCAGGCGCTCTCCAACACCCTGGCGGCGCTGCAGCACGGCGTGACGACGGTGGACGCCTCCGCGGGCGGCCTCGGCGGCTGCCCGTACGCGAAGAGCGCCACCGGCAATCTCGCCACCGAGGACCTCGTCTGGATGCTGCGCGGACTCGGCATCGAGACCGGGGTCGACCTCGGCCGTCTCACCGACACCAGCAGGTGGATGGCCGGGCATCTGGGCCGACCCAGCCCGTCCCGCACCGTCCGCGCCCTCGCACCCGAGGCCGACGCGGACGCCGATGCCGACCAGGAGCAGTGAGGCAGTCATGGATCACCACCTCTCCCCCGAGCACGAGGAACTCCGCCGCACCGTCGAGGAGTTCGCGCACGAGGTCGTCGCCCCGAAGATCGGCGACCTCTACGAGCGGCACGAGTTCCCCTACGAGATCGTCCGCGAGATGGGCCGCATGGGGCTCTTCGGCCTGCCCTTCCCCGAGGAGTACGGCGGCATGGGCGGCGACTATCTGGCGCTCGGCATCGCCCTTGAGGAGCTGGCCCGCGTCGACTCCTCGGTGGCGATCACCCTGGAGGCGGGCGTCTCGCTCGGCGCGATGCCGCTCCACCTCTTCGGCACGGAGGAGCAGAAGCAGGAGTGGCTGCCGAAGCTGTGCGCGGGCGAGGTCCTGGGCGCGTTCGGGCTCACCGAACCCGAGGCGGGCTCGGACGCGGGCGGCACCCGCACCACGGCCGTACGGGACGGGGAGACCGGCGACTGGATCATCAACGGCACGAAGTGCTTCATCACCAACTCCGGTACGGACATCACGGGCCTGGTGACGGTGACGGCGGTGACCGACCGCACAGCGGACGGCCGCCCGGTGATCTCCTCGATCATCGTGCCGTCCGGGACGCCCGGCTTCACGGTCGCGGCGCCGTACTCGAAGGTGGGGTGGAACGCGTCGGACACGCGTGAGCTGCACTTCGACGACGTACGGGTGCCGGCGGCGAATCTGCTGGGCGCGGAGGGCCGGGGTTTCGCGCAGTTCCTGCGGATCCTCGACGAGGGGCGCGTGGCGATCTCCGCGCTGGCCACGGGTCTTGCGCAGGGGTGCGTCGACGAGTCGGTGAAGTACGCCAAGGAGCGCCGCGCCTTCGGGCACCACATCGGCAGCTACCAGGCGATCCAGTTCAAGATCGCCGACATGGAGATGAAGGCGCACACGGCGCGGCTGGCCTGGCGGGACGCGGCGTCGCGGCTCGTCTGCGGGGAGCCGTTCAAGAAGGAGGCGGCGCTGGCGAAGCTGTACTCGTCGACGGTCGCGGTGGACAACGCGCGGGAGGCGACGCAGATCCACGGTGGGTACGGGTTCATGAACGAGTACCCGGTCGCCCGGATGTGGCGCGACTCCAAGATCCTTGAGATCGGCGAGGGCACGAGCGAGGTGCAGCGGATGCTGATTGCGCGGGAGCTGGGGCTGACGTCATAGGGCGCCGGCGCCGGTTGGGCAATTTAAGCCCCTGCGGCGATTGAGCAGCGGGGTATGGGGCAGAGCCCCATGTCTTTGGGCCGGCATCCGGAGCTGAGGCCACGGGGCTCCGCCCCGGACCCCGCGCCTCAAACGCCGGCGGGGCTTGATTTGCCCAACCGGCGCCGGGGCGAGGGGCCGCCCCCACCCTCTGGACAACCGGGGAACTTAGGTTAACCTACCCTGAGTTTACGTACCCGCCCGGTCGCCGCCTCGGCACGTCCGAAAGTAGCCCGCATGTCCAACGCCCGACTGTCCCGCCCCACCCGCCGCGGCATCCTCGCCGCGACCGGCGCCATCGGCCTCGGGGCCGCACTCGCCGCCTGCGGCGACGGCGGCTCCAAAGAGGGCGGCTCGAGCTCGGCCGGCTCCGCCGAGAAGTCCGGCCCCTGGTCGTACAAGGACGACCGCGGCAAGACCGTGAAGCTGGACAAGGTCCCGACGAACATCGTCGCCTTCACCGGCATGGGCGCCGCCCTCTACGACTACGGCATCCAGGTCAAGGGCGTCTTCGGCCCGACCACCACGAAGGGCGGCAAGGCCGACGTCCAGGCCGGCGACATGCCCGTCGACAAGGTCACGGTCATCGGCAACGAGTGGGGCCAGTTCAACATCGAGAAGTACGCGGGCATCGCGCCCCAGGTGCTGATCACCACGATCTTCGACGGCGCGGGCACCCTCTGGTACGTCCCCGAGGAGTCCGCCAAGAAGATCGCGAAGCTCGCCCCGAGCGTCGGCATCTCCGTCTACGACCGCCAGCTCACGACGCCGCTCGAGCACGTCTACAAGCTGGCCGAGTCGCTCGGCGCCGACCTGAAGGCCGACAAGGTCGTCAAGGCCAAGAAGCGCTTCGAGGACGCCGCCGCCCGGCTGCGCAAGGCGGCGAAGGCCCACCCCGACATCAAGGTGCTGGCGGGCAGCGCGAGCCCCGACATCTTCTACGTCTCGGGCACGAACCTCTCCGTCGACCTGGAGTACTTCAAGGCGCTCGGCGTGAACTTCGTGGAGCCCTCGGAGGCCGCGAAGAAGGCGTCCGGCGGCTGGTTCGAGAACCTGAGCTGGGAGAACGTCAACAAGCACAAGGCCGACATCATCATGATGGACGACCGCGCCCAGGCGATTCAGCCCGCCGACATCGACGAGCCGACCTGGAAGAAGCTGCCTGCGGTCAAGGCGGGCCAGGTCATCTCCCGCTCCCCCGAGCCGATCCTGTCCTACGACAAGTGCGCCCCGCTCCTGGAAGACCTCGCGAAGGCCATCGAGACGGCGAAGAAGGTGTCCTGATCCCATGACGGCGACGACCGAAGCCCCCGCTGTAGCCCCTTTCCGATTCTTCGATCTGCAAGTGGTCCGCACCCGGCGGCTCGGTCCGTCGCTGCTCAGGGTCACTTTCACGGGCCCCGACCTCCCCGACTTTCACGGCGGCGGCCGGGACCAGTCCCTCTCCCTCTTCCTGCCGCATCCCGGCCAGGACGCCCCCGTACTGCCGCCGATCAACGCCGGTGACGACGGCCGCGCCTGGCACGCGGCGTACCGGGCGATCCCGGACGGCGAGCGCGCGATCATGCGCTCGTACACGCTGAGCGGCCAGCGCCGCTTCCCCGCGGAGGAAGTCGACATCGACTTCGTGCTGCACGACGACGACCCGTCGACCTCGGGCCCCGCCTGCCGCTGGGCCCGCGCCGCGGCCCCCGGTGACCGCGCCGTCGTGCTCGGCCCGGCGATCGCGGACAACGCCGCCGTGCGCTGCCAGCCCCAGGACGACTTCGACCACATCCTGATGTGGGGCGACGAGACGGCGCTTCCCGCGGCGCTCGGCGTGCTGGCCTGGCTGCCCGAACACGTCTCGGCGCACGTGTACTTGGAGGTTCCGCACCGCGAGGACATCCAGCCGATCATCACGCTCGCGAACGTCTCCGTCACCTGGCTCGTCCGTGACGAGGGCGCACCCTCCGTGGTCGACACCGTGCGCGCGGCCCAACTCCCGGACGCCGTAAGCCCGTACGCGTGGCTGGCCGGCGAGTCCGGGACGATGAAGGAGCTGCGGCGGCACCTGGTGCGTGAGCGCGGCTACGACAAGCGGGCGGTGACCTTTGTCGGTTACTGGCGGCGCGGCATGAGCGAGGACGCGCTGCGCGCTGCGTGAGTGACAACAGAACAGGGGGCGGGGTCGCGAACCAAAGTTAGGTTAGGCTAACCTAATCCAAGGGTTCGCGACCTCGCCCTTTTTCCTGCCCCACCCGGGAACCACCCCACCCCACCCGGAGGAACCGTTCATGCGCTCGCACCTGCTCAATGACACCACCGCGGAGCTGTACCGCAGCTCCGTGACCGAAGGAGTCGAGCGGGTGGCGGCCAAACTCGCCACCACCACAAGGCCGTTCACCGGCGTCACCCCCGACGCCCTCTCCCCCACCGTCGACGCCGTCGACCTGGACGAGCCGCTCCAGGACACCATCGCCGCCCTGGACGAGCTGGAGGACGTCTACCTCCGCGACGCCGTCTACTTCCACCACCCCCGCTACCTCGCCCACCTCAACTGCCCGGTCGTCATCCCGGCGGTGCTCGGCGAGGCGATCCTCTCCGCGGTCAACTCCTCGCTCGACACCTGGGACCAGTCCGCGGGCGGCACGCTCATCGAGCGCAAGCTCATCGACTGGACCACCGGACGGATCGGCCTCGGCCCCGCGGCCGACGGCGTGTTCACCTCCGGCGGCTCGCAGTCCAACCTCCAGGCGCTGCTGCTGGCCAGGGAGGAGGCCAAGTCGCGGGACCTGTCCAAACTCCGCGTCTTCGCCTCCGAGGTCAGCCACTTCAGCGTCAAGAAGTCCGCGACGCTGCTCGGCCTCGACCCGCAGTCGGTCGTCTCGATCCCCGTCGACCGCGAGAAGCGCCTCCAGACCGTGGCCCTCGCCGCCGAGTTGCAGCGCTGCCGCGAGGAGGGCCTCGTCCCCATGGCCGTCGTCGCGACCGCGGGGACGACCGACTTCGGCTCCATCGACCCGCTGCCGGAGATCGCCGAGCTGTGCGCCCAGTACGACACGTGGATGCACGTCGACGCCGCGTACGGCTGCGGGCTGCTCGTGTCGAACAAGAACCGTGAGCGGCTCACCGGCATCGAGCGCGCCGACTCGGTCACCGTCGACTACCACAAGTCCTTCTTCCAGCCCGTGAGTTCGAGCGCGATCCTGGTCCGCGACGCGGCCACGCTCCGGCACGCCACGTACCACGCGGAGTACCTCAACCCGCGCCGCACCGTCGCCGAGCGGATCCCCAACCAGGTCGACAAGTCCCTCCAGACCACGCGCCGCTTCGACGCGCTCAAGCTGTGGCTGACGCTGCGCGTGATGGGCGCGAAGGGCATCGGCGGCCTCTTCGACGAGGTGTGCGACCTGGCGTACGAAGGCTGGCAGCTGCTCGCGTCCGACCCGCGCTTCGACGTGGTCGTGGAGCCGAGCCTGTCCACGCTCGTCTACCGCTACATCCCGGCCGACGCCACCGACCCGGCGGAGATCGACCGCGCCAACCTCCACGCCCGCAAGGCCCTGTTCGCCTCCGGCGACGCCGTCGTGGCGGGCACCAAGGTGGGCGACCGCCAGTACTTGAAGTTCACCCTGCTCAACCCCGAGACGACCCTCGACGACATCTCGGTCGTCCTCGACCTCATCGCCGGCCACGCCGAGCAGTACCTGGGAGACACCCTTGACCGCGCATCCTGACACGTACGACTTCATCGGGATCGGCCTCGGCCCCTTCAACCTGGGTCTGGCCGCGCTCACGGAGCCGATCGACGAGCTGACCGGGCTGTTCATCGAGTCCAAGCCGGACTTCGAGTGGCACTCGGGGATGTTCCTCGAAGGCGCCCACCTCCAGACCCCGTTCATGTCGGACCTGGTGACGCTCGCCGACCCGACGTCCGAGTACTCCTTCCTCAACTACCTGAAGGAATCGGGGCGGTTGTACTCGTTCTACATCCGCGAGAACTTCTATCCGCTGCGCGTCGAGTACAACAACTACTGCCGCTGGGCCGCCGCCAAGCTGTCCTCGATCCGCTTCTCGACGAGCGTCACCGAGGTGCGCTACGACGACGCGGCCGAGGTCTACCTCGTGGACACCGACAAGGGCGAGACGTTCCGCGCCCGCCACCTGGTCCTGGGCACCGGCACCCCGCCGTACGTCCCCGAGGCCTGCCGGGGTCTCGGCGGCGACGGGGTCGTCCACAACTCCCGCTACCTCCAGCACAAGCAGCAGCTCCAGCAGAAGAAGTCGATCACCCTGGTCGGCAGCGGGCAGTCCGCGGCCGAGATCTACCAGGACCTGCTCAGCGAGATCGACGTGCACGGCTACCGGCTCAACTGGGTCACCAGGTCGCCGCGGTTCTTCCCGCTGGAGTACACCAAGCTGACGCTGGAGATGACGTCCCCGGACTACATCGACTACTTCCACAAGCTGCCGGAGGAGACCCGCTACTCGCTGGAGCAGCGGCAGAAGGGCCTGTTCAAGGGCATCGACGGCGAGCTGATCGACGCCATCTTCGACCTGCTGTACCAGAAGGGCCTCGACGGTCCCGTGCCGACGCGCCTGCTCACCAACTCGGCGCTGCGCACGGCGAGTTACGAGGACGGCACGTACACGCTCGGCCTGCACCAGGAGGAGCAGGACAAGGCGTTCGAGCTGGAGACCGAGGGCCTGATCCTCGCCACCGGCTACAAGTACACGACGCCCGCCTTCCTTGAGCCGGTCCGCGACCGCATCCGCTGGGACGGCCAGGGCCGCTACGACGTCGCCCGCAACTACGCGATCGACACCACCGGGCGCGGCATCTTCGTGCAGAACGCGTCCGTGCACACGCACTCGATCACCAGCCCCGACCTGGGGATGGGCGCGTACCGCAACAGTTACATCATCGGCGAGCTGCTCGGCTCCGAGTACTACCCCGTCGAGAAGACCATCGCGTTCCAGGAGTTCGCAGCATGAGCACCACAAGCACCACCACCGGGACCCTCGGGAAACTCTCCCTCCGTCCCGTCGACCCGCAGGCCGACGCCGAACTGCTGCACCGCTGGGTCACCGACCCCAAGGCCGCCTTCTGGCTGATGCAGGAGGCCAGGCTCCAGGACGTCGAGCGCGAGTACATGTCGATCGCGGCGCACGAGCACCACGACGCCTTCCTCGGCCTGCACGACGGCGAGCCCGCGTTCCTGATGGAGCGCTACGACCCGCGGTACGTCGAGCTCGTCGGCCTGTACGAGCCCGAGCCCGGCGACATCGGCATGCACTTCCTCACCGCGCCCTCGGACGTCCGCATCCCGGGCTTCACGCGCGCCGTGATCACGACGGTGATGGAACACCTCTTCGCCGACGCGTCGGTGAAGCGCGTCGTCGTCGAGCCCGACGTGGGCAACAAGGCGGTGCACGCCCTGAACGAGGCCGTCGGCTTCGTCCCCGAGCGTGAGATCGACAAGCCGGAGAAGAAGGCGCTGCTGAGCTTCTGCACGCGCGAGCAGTTCGAAGCGGCCACGGGAAGGACCACCGGAGCATGAGCATCGCCGACGCCGCCACCCACCTGACCCCTGAGCGCTGGGCCGAGGCCAACCGCCTCCTCATCCGCAAGGGCCTCGCGGAATTCAGCCACGAGCGGCTCCTCAAGCCCGAGATATCGGGGGCCGCCGCCGCTGACCGCTACTTCGTCCTCAGCGACGACGGCCTGACCCGCTACGAGTTCACCGCGCGCCGACTGCGCCTCGACCACTGGCAGGTGTCCGCCGACTCGATCACGCGTCACCGCGACGGCGCCGAACTCCCGCTGAACGCCCTGCAGTTCTTCATCGAGCTGAAGGACAGCCTGGGCCTGAGCGACTCGACCCTCCCGGTCTACCTGGAGGAGATCTCCTCCACGCTCTCCGGCACCTGCTTCAAGCTGACGAAGCCGTACCTGTCCTCCGCCGAACTCGCCGCCTCCGGCGACTTCCAGGCGATCGAGACGGGCATGACCGAGGGCCACCCCTGCTTCGTCGCGAACAACGGCCGGCTCGGCTTCGGCGTCCACGAGTACCTCTCGTACGCCCCCGAGACCGCGAGCCCCGTCCGGCTGGTCTGGCTGGCGGCGAGCCGCGAGCGCGCGGCCTTCACGGCGGGCATGGGCCTCGACTACGAGTCGTTCCTGCGCGCCGAGTTGGGCGAGGCCACCCTGGAGCGCTTCGACGGCATCCTGCGCGACCAGGGCCTCGACCCGGCCGACTACCTCCTCATCCCCGCCCACCCGTGGCAGTGGTGGAACAAGCTCTCCGTCACGTTCGCCGCCGAGGTCGCGCAGCGGAACCTGGTGTGCCTGGGCGAGGGCGAAGACGAGTACCTGGCGCAGCAGTCGATCCGCACGTTCTTCAACAAGAGCGCCCCCGAGAAGCACTACGTGAAGACGGCCCTCTCGGTCATCAACATGGGCTTCATGCGCGGCCTTTCGGCGGCGTACATGGAGGCGACTCCGGCGATCAACGACTGGCTGGCGAACCTCATCGAGAACGACGAGGTGCTCAAGGACACCGGCCTGACGATCATCCGCGAGCGCGCGGCCGTCGGCTACCGGCACCTGGAGTACGAGGCCGCCACCGACCGCTACTCGCCGTACCGCAAGATGCTGGCGGCGCTGTGGCGCGAGTCCCCGGTGCCCTCGCTGGCCGAGGGCGAGCGCCTGGCGACGATGGCGTCCCTCCTGCACGTGGACCGCGAGGGCAAGTCCTTCGCGGGCGCCCTGATCGAGCGCTCGGGCCTCACGCCCCGCGAGTGGCTCAAGCCCTACCTGAAGTCGTACCTGACCCCGCTCCTGCACAGCTTCTACGCCTACGACCTGGTGTTCATGCCCCACGGCGAGAACGTCATCCTGGTCCTGGACGAGCAGGGCGTCGTCAAGCGGTCGATCTTCAAGGACATCGCCGAGGAGATCGCGGTGATGGACACGGAGGCCGTCCTGCCGCCCGCCGTGGAGCGGATCAAGGCCGAGGTCCCCGACGACATGAAGCTGCTCTCGATCTTCACGGACGTCTTCGACTGCTTCTTCCGCTTCCTCGCGGCGAACCTCGTCGAGGACGGCGTCGTGGACGAGGAGACCTTCTGGTCGGCGGTCGCGGACTGCGTGCGCGACTACCAGGCATCGATGCCCCAACTCGCCGAGAAGTTCGAGCAGTTCGACATGTTCGCCCCGCAGTTCTCGCTCTCCGCCCTGAACCGGCTCCAGCTGCGCAACAACGAGCAGATGGTCGACCTGGCGGACCCGTCGGGCGCCCTTCAGCTGGTGGGCGACCTGGAGAACCCGATCGCGTAGGCGGTCTCAGCAGGCCTCACGGACCAGGGGGCTCGGGAGACGGTCCTCCCGAGCCCCCTTCTCGTACGAGAATGGCGGCATGGCGGAAATCATCCAGCGCGACGGCACGTGGACGTATCTCGGGGACACGCTGCGGCTCGTGCCGGGGCGCGACAAGGCCGTGAGCCCGCTCCGCAAGGCGCTGGGCGAGCTGACCGTGCCGCTGACGGCGCTCGCCGGCGCGTCCTTCGAGCAGGGCAAGAAGTCGGGCCGGCTGCGGCTGCGGCTGCGCGACGGCGCCGACCCCCTCCTCCAGGCGACCGGCGGCAAGCTGACCGAGGGCATGGACCCGTACCAGCTCACCGTCGAGCCGGACCGCTACGGCGTCGCCGAGTACTTCGTCGACGAGGTGCGCAACGCGCTGCTCCTGGACGAGGTCCCCACGTCTGCCTCCGACACGTACCTCCTGCCGGGCCCCGCCGTGCCGCTGTCCGTCTCCGCGGGGGACGGCACGGCGAGCTTCGACGGGGAGCGCGTGCGCCTGGAGTGGAACTGGAAGACGGAGGAGGCGAAGTCCTCCGCGGGCACGCGGGTGCTCGCGCTCGGCGACATCACGGCGGTCGAGTGGCAGCCGGCGATCGGCCTGGAGAACGGCTGCCTCCGCTTCACGGTCCGCTCCTCCCCCACGAAGGCGCCACCGAAGTACGACCCGAACTCGATCGAGCTGTGGGGCTTCAAGAAGGACCCGCTGATGGCCCTCGTGGCGGCGGCAGTCCAGGCCCGCCTCCCCCACCCGGGCCCCGCGGGCGAACCCGCCACGCCCCCGGCCTTGGAACAGGCCCCACCCGCGGCGGCTCCCGCCGAGGACGAACACGACGCCCTCCTGCGCCGCCTCCGCGAACTGGGCGACCTCCACAACTCCGGAATCCTGACGGAGGACGAGTTCGCACTGGCGAAGGCGGCGGTCCTGAAACGCCTTTCAGGCCCCTCCGGCGATTAGCGCCTCACCTTCCGCGCCACCACGAACCGGTCGACCTCCGCCCCCGTCTCGGCCAGCCCCCGCACGGTCAGCTTCGCGGTACGTCCTACTGGCGCGGGCTCCACATCCACCCGCAGGAACGAGTAGTTGGTGTACCGCACCCGCGACCAGTCGACGGTCACCGCCTTCTTGCCGCCCCCGTCCTTCGTCACGTACGAGGCGAACGGGTCGACCTTCTTCTCGTTCCCCTCGTACGTGTCCTCGACCGGGAACTCGTAGAGCCCCTTGCCCGCCGCGCCCGCCGTCACATACACGACCCCGTCTGTCTCCGGGTACGCCGTGCCCCCGATCGGCAGCTCCTTGGTGACCTTGTCGCCCTTCAGCACATCCGTGCGCTCGTAGACGTGGTTGTGCCCGTTGATCACGAGGTCGACCGTGTACTTCTCGAACAGCGGCACCCACTCCTCGCGCACACCGCCCTCGGAGGCATGCGCGGTGGCGGTGCAGTAGGCACAGTGATGGAAGAACACGACCACGAAATCGATCCCGGACCCGGCGGCCCGGAACTTCTTCAACTGCCGCTCGAACCAGGCGGTTTGCGTACCCCCACTGATCCCCAGATTCGCCGGAATCTCGTACGAGATGTCATTCGCGTCGAGCGAGATCACGGCGGTGTTGCCGTGCACGAACGAGTACACGCCCGGCAGTTCCTTCGGGTCGGGCCCATTGGCCGGCGGCGCGAACCGGGCCTCCTGGCTCCCGTACCCGTTCGGCGAGTACCACGCCTCCATGTCGTGATTGCCGTACGAAACCATCCACGGCACGGACTTGGCGACCGTCTCGGTCTGCGCGAGGAACTGGTCCCAGGTGCGCGCGTCGAACGTATCGCTGGTCTTACCCTGCCCGGAGGGATCCGCGTACGCGATGTCACCGGCGTGCAGGTGGAAGGCCGGGCCCTGCGCGAGGATCAGGCTGTCGTTGGCGAGCGCGTGGTAGCTGACGCCCTGGTCGCCGAAGGCGGTGAACGTGAAGCGCTCCGAACGGGCGGGCGCGGTCGTGAACGTACCGATCGTCCCCGCGAACTTCGGCGACGCCGGGTCGAAGCCCCGGTGCCCGACTCCGTAGTAGTACGTCTTGCCGGGCTTGAGCCGGGTCAGCTTGGCGTGCACGTAGTACTGGGTGTGATCGGCACTGGTCCCGACACCGGCCGGGGTGTGGAGCGCCTTCAGCTCCGCCGGAATCTTCCGCGACAGCTCACCGGCACTGGCCCCGACCCGGATGAACGGGTCCTTCACCGCGACCGGCACCTGCCAGGACACGGTCATCTCGGTGCGCGCGTCGTCGCCGTACGAGAGGTGCCGGCCGAAGGGCGCGACGAGCGCACCGTCGACGGCCTCTGCCGCCGGAGCGGTCGCGGCCGCCGAGGCCGTCGCGGCACCGGCCGCCCCCGGCACGAAGACCCCGCCCGCGACCGCGCCCAGGGTGACGGCCCCGCCCCGGATCACCGTCCGCCGCGAGAACCGGCTGCGCAGATACTCGTGCTGCTCGGCGAGGGACCGGTCGGCGAGCTCGGCGGGTACGCCCATACGTGGAATGTCCATGCCCGGAAAGATGCTTGAGGCATCTATCCGCGAGGGGTACACCACGTGAACGCGCCCCTAATTGAGCCCCGCCGTCGGCCGAGAGCCGACATTCAAGCCCCGCCGGCGATTGAGGCGCGGGGCCCGGGGCAGAGCCCCGCGACCTCAACCACGCCCACCCGAGCGAACCTCCTGCCCGATTTCGGGCAGGATTCTTGCAAAACCACCCCCCAGCCCCGAGGATCGCTTCCGTGCACGAGGAACTTGTCGACCACCTGACACGCAGCAGCGCCCTGAGCCGGGGCGAGGCGCTGCGGGTGGTCCAGGACGTGCTCGCCTACTTCGACGAGTCGACGGAGGACTACGTCCGCCGCCGGCACCGCGAACTCCAGGGTCAGGGCCTGGTGAACGCGGAGATCTTCGAACAGATCACGGCGGACCTGCGGTACCGGGCGGTGGCGCCGCCGGAGCTCTCGCTCCGGCAGTTGCGCCGCATCGTCTACGGCTGACCGCGGACCCACTACCCGAGGGGATCAACACCACATATGTGCGGAATCGTCGGTTACATCGGCAAGCGTGACGTCGCGCCGCTCCTTCTCGAAGGACTGCAGCGCCTGGAGTACCGCGGATACGACTCCGCGGGCGTCGTCATCACCAGCCCCAAGGCCACCGGCCTGAAGATGGTCAAGGCCAAGGGCCGGGTGCGCGACCTGGAGGCGAAGGTCCCGGCCCGCTTCAAGGGCACCACCGGCATCGCCCACACCCGCTGGGCCACGCACGGCGCCCCCTCCGACCACAACGCGCACCCGCACATGTCCGCGGACGACAAGGTCGCCGTCGTCCACAACGGCATCATCGACAACGCCTCCGACCTGCGCGCCAAGCTGGTCGCCGAGGGCGTCGAGTTCCTCTCCGAGACGGACACCGAGGTCCTCACCCACCTCATCGCCCGCTCCCAGCTGCCCGAGCTGGAGGACCGGGTCCGTGAGGCGCTGCACCTGATCGAGGGCACGTACGGCATCGCGGTCCTGCACGCCGACTTCCCGGACCGCATCGTGGTCGCGCGCAACGGCTCGCCGGTCGTCCTCGGCATCGGCGACAAGGAGATGTTCGTCGCCTCCGACATCGCCGCGCTGATCACCCACACCCGCCAGATCGTCACGCTCGACGACGGCGAGATGGCCACGCTCAAGGCCGACGACTTCCGTACGTACACCACGGCCGGCACCCGTACCGCCAACGAGCCGACCACCGTGGACCTCGAGGCCGCCTCCTTCGACATGGGCGACCACGACACGTACATGCACAAGGAGATCTCCGAGCAGGCCGACGCCGTGGACCGCGTGCTGCGCGGCCGCATCGACGACCGCTTCTCCACCGTGCACCTCGGCGGCCTCAACCTGGACGCCCGCGAGGCCCGCACGGTCCGCCGTGTGAAGATCCTCGGCTGCGGCACCTCGTACCACGCGGGTCTGATCGGCGCCCAGATGATCGAGGAGCTGGCCCGCATCCCCGCGGACGCCGAGCCGGCCTCCGAGTTCCGCTACCGCAACGCGGTCGTGGACCCCGACACCCTCTACATCGCGGTCTCCCAGTCCGGCGAGACGTACGACGTCCTCGCCGCGGTCCAGGAGCTGAAGCGCAAGGGCGCCCGCGTCTTCGGCGTCGTGAACGTCGTCGGCTCGGCGATCGCCCGCGAGTCGGACGCGGGCGTGTACGTCCACGCGGGCCCCGAGGTCTGCGTCGTCTCGACCAAGTGCTTCACCAACACCACGGTCGCCTTCGCCCTGCTCGCCCTGCACCTCGGCCGCATCCGCGACCTCTCGGTCGCCGACGGCAAGCGCATCATCGAGGGCCTGCGCAAGCTCCCCGCCCAGATCACCGAGATCCTGGAGCAGGAGGCGGAGATCAAGAAGATCGCCGAGGAGTACGCGGACGCCCGCTCGATGATGTTCATCGGCCGCGTGCGGGGCTACCCGGTGGCCCGCGAGGCGTCCCTGAAGCTCAAGGAGGTCTCGTACATCCACGCCGAGGCCTACCCGGCCTCCGAGCTCAAGCACGGCCCGCTGGCCCTCATCGAGCCGGCGCTCCCCACGGTCGCGATCGTCCCCGACGACGACCTGCTGGAGAAGAACCGCGCCGCGATGGAGGAGATCAAGGCCCGCTCCGGCCGCATCCTCGCGGTCGCCCACCAGGAGCAGGAGAAGGCCGACCGCACGATCGTCGTCCCGAAGAACGAGGACGAGCTGGACCCGATCCTGATGGGCATCCCGCTCCAACTCCTCGCCTACCACACGGCCTTGGCCCTCGGCCGCGACATCGACAAGCCCCGCAACCTGGCGAAGTCCGTCACGGTCGAATAGACACCTCGCGCCGCACAAACGGGTCCCGTACGCGCCACCATGCGCACGGGACCCGTTTTCGTGAGGGCCGGAGCCGCCCATTGCCCCGGCCCTTGGCCATCGGCCGGCGGCCGTCACCCCCCGGCCAACAGCACGCCAACGCCCCGTATTTACCCTTCACAAGGGCACAAAGCACCTCTACGCGGGAGTAGATTTATCCAACGGCGCGAATTCAACCACCGGCCCAACTCCCGCTTCCCGAAAGGGACTTACGGGATCACAATGACGGGCCGCTGCGCGCGCCGCGCGAGCCGTCCCGCGACCGAGCCGAAGATCCGCCCGACGAGCCCGTGGGTCGAGCCCACGACGATCGCGTCGGCCGAGTACTCGTGCCCGACCTCCTCCAGCTCGTGGCAGATGTCGCCACCGCGCTCGACGAGGATCCAGGGCACCTCGGACAGATACTCCGCACAGGCGAGCTCGAGCCCGAGGACCTCCGTCCGGTGATCCGGCACGTCCACGAACACGGGCGGCTCACAGCCCGCCCACACCGTGGTGGGCAGCCGATTGGCCACATGGACGATGACAAGACCCGAGCCCGAACGGTGGGCCATGCCGATCGCGTACGCGAGTGCCCGCTCACTCGATGTCGAGCCGTCGAAGCCGACGACGACACCGTGCTTGAACGCGGGGTCACAGGCTTGACGTGTCTCTTCCGCCGCTCGGGGCGTCGCCGTGGGATCGGCGACCTGCCGCTTGCGGTCCGCGGGTTCAGGGATTTCGTGACCGGCCATGAGTGTCTCGGCGTGTACCTCGTGGGCCTCTAAAGAGGGGACGACAACTGATCGGCGGAGCTGTGTCCGGGAATCATCTTCCCAACCCCATACCCCCAAGGGTACGGCGACACTCCTCCTCTGCCCAGACTCTGCTTTCCGGGCCCAGAGCCGCACCTTCGTTCACCGATGGCTCCGCTCCGCCGCGTTCAGGGGAGCATGCACGAGGGGCGACCGTATGGCAATGGTTGCTGCCCCGTACAGGCGGATTGCGCACTCAACTGGGCGTCTGCCCTCCCCCGGCGAAGTGACCCGGGCCGGTCGTCGGCGTTGAACTCGCGTACCGAAAGACACAGGGGAGCGCTCAGTGCCCGGACCGACCATCGCCCAGCGAACCAGCGCCGCGGCCCACCCCGACACGCCCCTGCCCGCGCGCTGGGCCGCGTTCAGCTGCGTCCTGGTGCCCCCGCTCGTACTCGTCTGGTACGCCTCCTCCGCCACGGGCGCCGCCGGCGCCGCCCTGGGGCTCGCCGCGATCACCGCGGCGTGCCGGGTACTCCTTCGACAGACGGAGCGCGGGGCTGCACAGTTGCACAGTGAACAATGCGTCGCGCATCGTGGTCGACGCGAGTGGAACGGACCTGACGCACAGGACGGCGGGCGTCGGACCGAGTGGGATACGCCGGTTGGCTGACCGGTTTCAACGCGGCGCTCCGATAATTTTCAGCCAACTTGGGCCAGCGGGCCTCCCCTTGCGTTTCGCCTCCCCCAACCCCCTTTCCACCAGGGCAAAAACGGCGACGAAAAGCGCTTCCACCCTACGGGGACCGGCCACGGAGTTGAGGCCCACTTCCCAGCAACGCCCCTGAGTGCGACGCTTCGTGATCGAATGCTTCACGCCAAGTTGCCATGTCGACAATCTGTCAGGTTCTTAACTGGTCACGACGGCACCATGGGACGCAGTAGATTCGATCTTGACTGTCTGATCTGAAGGCGGCGGGGGACTTCGTGCATCACCGAGGGGAAACGTGCAGGAGCGAACGACCCGTCAAAATATTGAGGGAGCCGGGATCACCGAGGGGGGCTTAGCAGCATGAGCCACGACGCCACCACCGCGCCGGAGGCGGCGGCTCGCAAGCTGTCGGGGCGCCGTCGACGAGAGATCGTCGCGGTGCTGCTGTTCAGCGGCGGACCCATCTTCGAGAGTTCCATTCCACTCTCCGTGTTCGGCATCGACCGACAGGACGCGGGAGTTCCGCGCTATCGATTGCTCGTGTGCTCCGGCGAAGAGGGGCCCCTGAGGACGACAGGGGGACTCGAACTCACCGCGCCGCACGGGCTCGAGGCGATATCGCGAGCGGGCACGGTGGTCGTGCCCGCCTGGCGGTCCATCACTTCTCCGCCACCGGAGGAGGCGTTGGACGCCCTGCGCCGCGCCCACGAGGAGGGCGCGCGCATCGTCGGCCTGTGTACGGGAGCCTTCGTGCTCGCCGCCGCGGGCCTGCTGGACGGCCGTCCGGCGACCACGCACTGGATGTACGCGCCGACGCTCGCCAAGCGCTATCCGTCGGTCCACGTGGACCCGCGCGAGCTCTTCGTGGACGACGGCGACGTACTGACGAGCGCCGGCACCGCGGCCGGTATAGATCTGTGTCTGCACATCGTGCGCACGGACCACGGCAACGAGGCGGCCGGGGCGCTCGCCCGGCGCCTGGTGGTCCCACCGCGCCGCAGCGGCGGCCAGGAGCGCTACCTCGACAGGTCTTTACCGGAGGAGATCGGCGCGGACCCGCTGGCCGAGGTCGTCGCCTGGGCCCTGGAGCACCTCCACGAGCAGTTCGACGTGGAGACGCTCGCCGCCCGCGCCTATATGAGCCGCCGCACCTTCGACCGCCGCTTCCGGTCGCTGACGGGGTCCGCCCCGCTCCAGTGGCTGATCACGCAGCGGGTGCTTCAGGCCCAGCGGCTCCTGGAGACCTCCGACTACTCGGTCGACGAGGTGGCGGGCCGCTGCGGCTTCCGCTCCCCCGTCGCGCTGCGCGGGCACTTCCGGCGCCAGCTGGGCTCGTCCCCGGCCGCGTACCGGGCGGCGTACCGGGCGCGCAGGCCGCAGCCGGGCGAGGGCCAGGGGAAGCCGGAGAAGCCCGACAGGACGGTCGAGCTCGCGGGTGTGCCGGGCGCCGAGGGGGCTCCGGTCCCCGCGCAGTCCCGGCGCACGGCGGCCGCGAGCGCGCTGGGCCCGCACGCGGCCTCGATGCCGACGGGCCACTCGGGACTGCCCGGCCCGCGCACGGCTTCGTAGCCCCGCGGGACAGCACCGAGCACAGGAGCTGATGCCCGTCGTCTGCCAGTGGGAAGGTCGGACCCGTAGGGTTGGGCGCATGAACGATCGCATGGTGTGGATCGACTGCGAGATGACCGGACTCTCGCTGGCGAACGACGCGCTCATCGAGGTGGCCGCACTGGTCACCGACTCGGAGCTGAACGTACTCGGCGACGGTGTGGACATCGTGATCCGCCCGCCGGACGAGGCCCTGGAGACGATGCCCGAGGTGGTGCGCAACATGCACACCGCCTCGGGTCTCCTCGACGAGCTGGCGGGCGGCACGACGCTCGCGGACGCCGAGGAACAGGTCCTGGCGTACGTACGTGAGCACGTCAAGGACGCGGGCAAGGCCCCGCTGTGCGGGAACTCGGTCGGTACCGACCGCGGATTCCTGCTGCGTGACATGCCGACGCTGGAGGACTACCTCCACTACCGGATCGTCGATGTGTCCTCGGTCAAGGAGCTCGCCAGGCGCTGGTACCCGAGGGCGTACTTCAACAGTCCGGACAAGAACGGCAACCACCGGGCGCTCGCCGACATCCGCGAGTCCATCGCCGAGCTGCGCTACTACCGCGAGGCGGTCTTCGTCCCGCAGCCGGGGCCGGACTCGGACACCGCGAAGTCGATCGCGGCGAAGTACGTCCTGCCTGCGGAATAACCCCTCGTAAGCCCCTGTGTACGGGGTCCGGACCCGCTCGGGAAAAGGTGTGCGCGAGCACCCCTTCGGACCCTGTACACTTTTTCTCGGCCGGTCGGAAGAAAGACAAACGACCGGACATGGTGGGTGTAGCTCAGTTGGTAGAGCACCTGGTTGTGGTCCAGGTGGCCGCGGGTTCAAGTCCCGTCACTCACCCTGAAGGGTCCGAAGGCCCCGGTTCGAGAGAACCGGGGCCTTCGGCGTTCCCGGGGGATCCGAACGGTTCCGGACCCCCGGGGCCGCATCTACGACGAGGCGCGGACCACCAGCTCCGTCGGCAGCACCAGGTGCCGCTGCGTGCCCCGGCGGACGGACGAGCGCTTCCCCTCCGCGGCCAGGGCGATCTCGTCGAGCAGCAGCTCCGTCATCGCCCGGCCCATGTCCAGGGTGGGCTGGCGCACGCTGGTGAGGCCCGGCTCCATGTGGCGGGCGATCACCGAGTCGTCGAAGCCGACCAGGGAGACGTCCTCGGGGATGCGGCGGCCCGCCTCGCGCAGCACCTGGCGGGCGCCCGAGGCCATCAGGTCGGAGCAGGCGAAGACCGCGTCGAGGCCGGTGCCGCGCTCCAGGAGCTCCTCCATGCAGCGGCGGCCGCCCTCCTCCGTGAAGTCTCCGTAGGTCACCAGCTTCTCGTCGTAGCTGATGCCGCTCGCGGCCAGCTCGTCCTGGTAGCCGGCGAGGCGGCGCTGGGCCCCGTACACATCGAGCGGGCCCGCGATGATCGCGACGGAGCGGCGGCCCCGGGAGACCAGGTGCCCGACGGCGGAGCGGGCGCCCGCGTGGTTGTCGGTGTCGACCGAGGGCAGCGGCTCGTCCGCGGAGCGGGGGCCGCTGATCACGGTGGGGATGTCCATCTGGATGAGGCGGTCCGCGAGCGGGTCGTCGGAGTGCACCGAGACCAGGAGGACGCCGTCGACGCGGTGGGCGGCGAGGTAGGTGGCCAGCCGGTCCTGTTCGCGCTCGCCGCGGGCGAAGGTGAGCAGGAGCTGGAGGTTGGTCTCGGCGAGGGCGAGGCCGACGCCGCCGACCATGCCGGAGAAGTACGGCTCGGAGAAGAACCGGGACTCCGCCTCCGGGACCACCACGGCTATGGAGTCCGAGCGGTTGGCCGCGAGGGCACGGGCCGCCGTGTTCGGTACGTAGCCGAGCTCGGCGACCGCTTCCTCGACCGCGGCGCGGGTGCGGTCGCTGACCCGCGGCGATCCGTTGATGACACGGGAGACCGTGCCCCGGCCGACGCCCGCTCGGGCCGCGACCTCCTCGAGGGTCGGGCGCCTGCCGTGCGTGCCGTGAGCCACCATGACTCGTACCTCCCCAGATCTTGAGCGGAATCTAACAGCCCGATAACCGCACGAACTTGTCGCCGCCGGGTGTCTTGACACCCCGGGTTCGAGCGACGACCCTTCAACTCATCACGGATGGGAGCGCTCCCACCCTACTGGACGCATACAGAAGCCGCACGTTCCCCGCCCGAGCCGCACGTGAACAACCGGGCCCAGTACAACAGTTGGCAGTGGCAGTTGGCCGGGGGTCTGCACGTCTCAGCATCAAGAGCACTTGAGCACTTGGAGGACGCAATGCGCACTGCCCGTACGTCCCGACGCGCGATGACCTTCGCGGTCGTCGCCGCCCTGGCCACTGGCCTGCTTGCCGGTTGTGCGAGCGATGACGGCGACGACTCCGGGGGCGCCGGAGGCTCCGGTGACAAGGAGGGCGCGACCACGCTGACGGTCGGCACCTTCGGCACCTTCGGTTACAAGCAGGCCGGGCTCTACGACGAGTACATGAAGCTGCACAAGAACATCACCATCAAGGAGAACGTCACCACCCGGACCGACGTCTACTGGCCCAAGACCCTCACCCGTCTGCAGGCCGGCTCCGGCACCGACGACATCCAGGCCATCGAGATCGGCAACATCACCGAGGCCGTGCAGACGCAGGCGAACAAGTTCGTCGACCTCGGCAAGGAGGTCGACAAGTCGCAGTGGCTTGACTGGAAGAACAAGCAGGCCACCACCAAGGACGGCAAGCTGATCGGTCTCGGCACGGACGTCGGCCCGATGGCGATCTGCTACCGCAAGGACCTCTTCAAGAAGGCCGGCCTGCCCACCGACCGCACCAAGCTCGCCGAGATGTGGAAGGGCGACTGGGCGAAGTACGTCGACGTCGGCAAGGACTACATGAAGAAGGCGCCGAGCGGCACCAAGTTCGTGGACTCCGCCTCGTCGGTCTACAACGCGGCGCTGGGCGGCGCGAAGGACCGCTATTACGACAAGAGCGGCAACGTCATCTGGGACAAGTCCGAGGGCGTCAAGCAGTCGTGGGACGCCGCGATGGAGGTGGCGACCTCCAACATGTCGGCGAAGCTGAAGCAGTTCGACAAGCCGTGGGACCAGGGCTACGCGAACGGCACCTTCGCCACCGTCGCCTGCCCGGCGTGGATGGTCGGCTACATCCAGGAGAAGTCCGGTGACTCCGGCAAGGGCAAGTGGGACATCGCCGCCGCGCCGACCGCGGCCAACTGGGGCGGCTCGTTCATCGGTGTGCCGACGGCGAGCAAGCACCAGAAGGAGGCCATCGCCCTGGCGAAGTGGCTGACCGCCCCCGCGCAGCAGGCGAAGGTCTTCGGCAAGCAGGCCAGCTTCCCGTCGACGCCGTCGGCGTACGCGACGCTGAAGCCGAAGGCGGACACCACCGCGTACTTCTCGGACGCGCCGATCACGCAGATCTTCTCCGACTCGGCGAAGACCATCCCGGTGCAGATCTTCGGCATCAAGGACCAGCCGATCAACACGGCGATCACCGACACGGGCATCCTCCAGGTCGAGCAGAAGGGCAAGTCGCCCGCGCAGGGCTGGGACGCCGCCACCGCGGAGGTCAAGGACGTGCTCGGCCAGTGACCAGCTCCAACGAGGCTCTCGCGCAGACCGCGTCGAGCGCCGACGCCGCGTCCGACTCCACCGAGGAGTCGGGCGCGGCCCGGGGCGCTCAGGGTCGCGGTACGCCGCCGTCGGACACCACTTCCTGGCGCAGCCGGCTGTACCGCTGGGACATGAAGGCGTCTCCGTACGCGTTCATCGCCCCCTTCTTCATCATCTTCGGTGCCTTCTCCCTGGTGCCGCTGCTCTATACGGCCTGGTACTCGCTGCACAACGTGCAGTTGGCGAACCTGGACGGCCAGACCTGGGCGGGTCTGGAGAACTACACCAACCTGTTCCAGTCGGACTTCTTCTGGAACGCGCTGAAGAACACCCTGACCATCGGTGTGATCTCCACGGTTCCGCAGCTGGCCGGGGCGATCTGGCTCGCGCACATGCTCAACTACCGGCTGCGCGGCTCGGTCGTGTGGCGCGTCGTCGTGCTCACGCCGTACGCCACGTCGGTGGCGGCCGCGACGCTCGTCTTCGTGCTGCTGTTCGCGCCGGACAGCGGGATGATCAACTGGGCGCTCGACTCCATCGGCCTCGACAAGATCAACTGGCAGGAGTCCGACTGGGGTTCACAGCTCGCGGTGTCCTCGATCGTGATCTGGCGGTGGACCGGGTACAACGCGCTGATCTATCTGGCGGCGATGCAGGCCATCCCCGCCGACCTCTACGAATCGGCGGCGCTGGACGGGGCCAACCGCTGGCAGCAGTTCCGGCACGTGACCATTCCGATGCTGCGGCCGACGATCCTCTTCACGATCGTCGTCTCCACCATCGGCGCGATGCAACTCTTCGGTGAGCCCCTGCTGTTCGGCGGGGTCAGCGGCACCAAGGGCGGGTCCGAGCACCAGTACCAGACGATCGGCCTCTACATGTACGACCAGGGCTGGATCGTCGGCAACCTCGGCAAGGCGTCCGCGATCGCCTGGTCGATGTTCCTCATTCTGCTGATCGTCGCCGCGATCAACCTGCTGATCTCCCGCCGGCTGAGGAAGTCCCAATGACCACCATCGAAGATGCGACGCGGACGAAGCGCCGCCGGATCCTGGGCGCGGGCAAACAACTGCACGCCGGTCCCGTCACGTACGTCGTGCTGGCCCTGTTCGCCGCGATCTCCCTCGCCCCGCTGCTGTGGACCGTGGTCGCGGCCTCGCGCACCAACGAACGCCTCGCCCAGACTCCGCCGCCGTTCTGGATCGGCGGGAATCTCTTCAAGAACCTGGAGACCGCCTGGAACCAGGCCGGCCTCGGCACGGCGATGTGGAACAGCATTCTCGTCGCGTCGGCCATCACCGTCGGTACGGTGCTGTTCTCCACGCTGGCCGGGTTCGCCTTCGCCAAGCTGAAGTTCCGGTTCTCGACGACGCTGCTCCTGATGACCATCGGCACGATGATGATTCCGCCGCAACTGGCCGTCGTACCGCTGTACTTGTGGATGACGGACCTCGGGTGGGCCAACCATCTGCAGACCGTCATCCTGCCGACGCTCGTCTCCGCCTTCGGCACGTTCTTCATGCGGCAGTACCTGGTGCAGGCGCTGCCGGGCGAGCTCATCGAGGCGGCGCGGGTCGACGGGGCGAGCAGCCTGCGGGTGGTCTGGCATGTGGTGTTCCCCGCGGCGCGGCCCGCGATGGCCGTGCTCGGGCTGCTGACGTTCGTCATGGCCTGGAACGACTTCCTGTGGCCGATCATCGCGCTCAACCAGGAGAACCCCACGGTGCAGGTCGCGCTGAACGCGCTCGGGACCGGGTACATCCCCGATGACTCGGTGATCATGGCGGGGGCGTTGCTGGGGACGTTGCCGTTGCTCGTCGCGTTCTTGCTGTTCGGGAAGCAGATCGTGGGCGGGATCATGCAGGGAGCCGTCAAGGGGTGAACACGGGGAGGGCGGGGTGTTCTCGTTGCGCCCCGCCGCTCCCACGCCTCGGGGCTCCGCCCCGGACCCCGCGCCTCAAACGCCGGCGGGGCTGGATCTGCTCAATCGCCGCAGGGGCTTGATGTGCGCGGCTCGAAGTGCCCGCCCCGTCTGATCACTATCTATGGGAGCGCTCCTATGACCACCACTGACAACACCAGCACCGGGCTCACCACCGAACCCGTCGCCACCCGGTTTCCGGCCGGGTTTCTTTGGGGGGCGGCCACTGCCTCGTACCAGATCGAGGGGGCCGTGCGGGAGGACGGGCGGACGCCGTCGATCTGGGACACGTTCAGCCATACACCGGGCAAGGTGCTGAACGGTGACACCGGGGACGTCGCCGTGGACCACTACCACCGGTGGCGCGACGACGTGCGGCTGATGGCCGACCTGGGGCTCACCGCGTACCGCTTCTCCGTGGCGTGGCCGCGGGTGCAGCCCACCGGGCGCGGGCCCGCCGTGCAGCGTGGGCTCGACTTCTACCGGGGGCTCGTGGACGAGCTGCTCGCCAACGGGATCAAGCCCGTGGTGACGCTCTACCACTGGGACCTGCCGCAGGAGTTGGAGAACGCGGGCGGCTGGCCCGAGCGGGACACCGCCTACCGGTTCGCCGAGTACGCGGGGCTCGTCGGCGAGGCGCTCGGCGACCGCGTCGAGAGCTGGGTGACGCTCAACGAGCCCTGGTGCAGCGCCTTTTTGGGCTACGGCTCCGGGGTGCACGCCCCCGGCAGGACGGACCCGGCGGCCGCCCTGCGCGCGGCGCACCACCTCAACCTCGGCCACGGGCTGGCAAGTTCGGCCCTACGCGGCGTGCTGCCGGCCCGCGCCAAGGTCGGCATCAGCCTGAACCCGAGCGTGGTCAGGGCGCTCACCGATGCACCTGCGGACCTGGACGCCCGGCGCCGGATCGACGCGCTGGCGAACCGGGTCTTCACCGGGCCGCTGCTCAAGGGCGCCTATCCGCGCGACCTCTTCACCGACACCGCGGCCGTCACGGACTGGTCGTTCGTGCGGGACGGGGACACCGCGGCGATCCACCAGCCGCTCGACTTCATCGGCCTGAACTACTACACGCCCGCCGTCGTCTCCGGCCCCCGTCCCGACCGGGACGGCCCGCGCCTCGACGGGCACGGCTCCAGCGAGCACTCCCCGTGGCCGGCCGCCGACGACGTCCTCTTCCACCACGCGCCCGGCGAACTCACCGCCATGAACTGGCCCGTGGACCCGACCGGCCTCACCGACCTGCTCCTCGACCACACCGCGCTCGCGCCGGGCATCCCGCTCTACGTGACCGAGAACGGGGCGGCGTACGAGGACGTCGTCGACGCCGAAGGACGCGTGCACGACCCGGACCGCATCCGCTATCTGCACGGCCACCTCGCCGCCGTCCACGAAGCCATCGAGCAGGGCGCCGACGTCCGCGGCTACTTCCTCTGGTCGCTGCTCGACAACTTCGAGTGGGCCTACGGATACGGCAAGCGGTTCGGCGCCGTGTACGTCGACTACGAGACGCAGGAGCGCATCCCGAAATCCAGCGCCACCTGGTACTCCCAGGTGGCGCGCCGCGGGGGGCTGCCCGCCGAATCCTGACGCCGGCGGGCAGTAGGGCCGGTGCGCGTCGCGTGGCAGCGGGGCGCACCGGCCCTTAGCTTTCGCATATGCCCGATACTTACCAATACGAGCGGTTCTGAAGCGCCATGGGTGTGCTCAAGGACCATCCGGAACTCGTCCTGTTCGTGAGCCTCGCGCTCGGCTACCTCGTGGGGAAGCTGCGCGTGGGGCCGCTGACGTTGGGCGGCATCTGCGGGACGCTGATCGTCTCGCTGCTGCTCGGGGCCTGGACCAAGGCCCATGTCTCCGACGACGTGAAGACCGTGTTCTTCGCGCTGTTCATCTTCGCGCTCGGCTACATGGCCGGGCCGCAGTTCTTCCGCAACCTCAACAAGAAGAGCCTGCGCTTCTTCGTGCTGTGCGGCATCGAGCTGGTCTGTGTCATCGGCATCGCGCTCGGCCTGGCGAGCTGGTTCGACCTGGACGTCGGCACGGCCTCCGGCATCCTGGCCGGCGCCGCCACCGAGTCCGCGGTCGTGGGCACGGCCACCGAGTCCATCGGCAAGCTCAGCGACCTCACAGCCGCTCAGATCACCGAGTACCAGGGCAACGTCGCCACCGCGTACACGGTCTGCTACCTCTTCGGCCTGATCACGATCGTGCTCTACACGAGCCAGATCATGCCGATGATGATGCGCATCAACCTGCGCGACGCCGCCCGTGAGCTGTGGGAGCGCACGCGCAGCAAGGGCAGCCTGGAGGCGGACGAGCGCCCCGCCCTGCCGGGCATGGTGGGCCGCACGTATCTGGTGACGACCGCCGACGGACGTACCGTCGGGGACCTCCAGTCCTCGCTCGCGGACCGGGTCACCGTCGAGTCGGTCAAGCGCGGCAGCAAGGTCCTCGACGTCGCCCCGGACCTGGAGCTCACCCTCTCCGACCTGGTGCTCCTGGTCGGCCGCCGGGCGAACGTGATCGACGCGGGCCGGGTCATCGGCCCGGAGACGCCGGGCGTGCCGGGGCTGGACTCGCCGCTCGCCTCCCGCGAGGTGTCCATCACCGACAAGGCGCTGGACGGCAAGTCCGTCGACGAGCTGCAGAAGGCCAACCCCGAGTTCTACAAGGACGGCGTCTACGTCACCGACATCACCCGCGGCGACCAGGACATGCCCGCCAACGGGGACACGGTGCTGCACCGCGGCGACGTGGTGACCCTGGTGGGCGCCCGCTCGGGCCTCAACAAGCTGGTCGCCAGGATCGGCTCGGTGGTCAAGAACGACGCCACCGACTTCATCTACCTGGGGCTCGGCATCGCGGCCGGTTCGCTGCTCGGGCAGGTCGTGGTGAAGTTCGGCGACATCCCGATGTCGCTCGGCACCGGCGGCGGCTGCCTGATCTCGGGGCTGCTGTTCGGCTGGTTCCGCTCGCGCTCGCAGACCTTCGGCGCGTTCCCGCCGCAGGCCGCCTCGACGATCAAGGACATGGGGCTCGCGGTCTTCATCGCCTGCACGGGCCTCGTCTCCGGACCGCAGGCCTGGCCGCTGATCAAGGAGTACGGGGCGCTGCTCCCGTTCGCCGGGATCGCGATGGTGCTGATCCCCGCGACGATCTCACTGATCGTCGGCCGCAAGCTCCTCAAGATCGAGAAACCGCTCCTGATCGGAGCCATCGCCGGACAGCAGTGCTCGACCCCCGCGATCACCGCCGTCACCCAGGTGGCGCAGTCGTCCGTACCAATGCTCGGCTACACGATCACCTACGCCCTCTCCAACTTCCTGCTCCCCCTGACGGGCCCTGTGCTCGTCGGCATCCTCGGCAACTGAGAGGACGGTTCACGACGTGATCGACTTCCTCAACCGGAACATCTTCCAGCCCTATCCGGAGCTCCTGGTCTTCCTCACGGTCGCCTTCGGCTTCCTGCTCGGGAAGATCCGCTACAAGGCCATCGCGCTCGGCGCCGTCACCGGCTGCCTCGTCGCGGGCCTGCTGCTCGGCGCCTGGACCGGGGTCGAGATCAACGGCACGGTGAAGAGCCTGTTCTTCATCATGTTTCTGTTCGCCCTCGGCTACAAGGTCGGCCCGCAGTTCTTCCGCGGCCTCAAGACCGACGGCCTGCCGCAGGTGCTCAACGCCATCGTGGTCTGCGTCTCCGGCCTGCTGATCTGCTGGATCTTCGCCGCGATGCTCGGCTACGGTCCCGGGCTCTCGGCCGGACTGCTCGGCGGCGCGCTCACCCAGTCCGCCGTGATCGGTGTCGCGCAGGACGCCATCAGCACCCTGCCGGGCCTGTCCTCCGGGGCGGCCAAGCACGAGGGGAACCTCGTCGCGATCGGCTACGCGGTGACGTATCCGCTCGGCACCATCCTGTGCGCGATGCTGCTCGCCAACATCCTGCCGAAGCTCTACAAGAAGGACCTCGCCGCCGAATCGGCCCGGATGGCAAAGGAGTTGGACGCCCCGGACAACGACCCGGACCTCGCCGAGGGCTACTACGAGGTGGTGCTGCGGGCGTACACCATCGAGCGCCCCGACATCGTCGGCCGCACCATCGAGGACTTCGAGAACCAGCAGAAGGAGCTCGGCCACCGCATCTACCTCACGCGGGTGCGCCGGGACGGGCAGATCCTCGACCACACCCAGCAGACGGCGCTGCGCGAGGGCGACGTCGTGGCGGTGAGCGCGCTGCGCGGCTCGCTCGTCGACTACGACGCCCGCACCCACATCGGCAGGGAGACCGACGACGTCGAACTGCTCGGCTACGAGACGGAGACGCTGCACGTGGTGGCGTCCGAGAAGGCCCAACTGGGCAGGACCGTCGCTGAGTTGAGGCGCGAGCCGTTCATGGTCGGCGTCTACATCGACAAGATCTACCGGTCCGGCGCCGAGTTCCCGTACCGCCTCTCCTCGAAGGTCGAGCGCGGCGACACGCTCGTCCTCACCGGGCCCAAGCGCCTGGTGGACCCGGCGGGAGCGGCCCTCGGCAAGCCGGTGCCGACCTCGTTCGCCACCGACATGATCTGGGTGGGCCTCGGCATCTTCCTCGGCGGCTGCATCGGCATCCCCGCGCTGACCGTCTCCGGCGTCCCGATCTCGCTGTCCACGTCGGGCGGCGCGCTCATCATGGGCCTGGTCTTCGGCTACATCCGGGGCAAGTACCCGACATACGGCAACGTCCCGCCCGGCGCCCAGTGGTTCATGGACACGCTCGGCCTGTGCATGTTCGTCGCCATCGTCGGCATCAACGCGGGCCCGAGCTTCACCTCGGGGCTCTCCGACGCCGGCTGGGGCCTGCTGGTCTTCGGCGCGGTCGCCACCGTCGTCCCGCTGATCGTCGGCTTCCTGTTCGGCCACTACGTGCAGAAGATGCGCTTCCCGATCCTGATGGGCGTCCTCGCGGGCGGCCAGACGACCACCGCGGCGATCGGCGCGATCAACGAGTCCTCCCGCTCCCAGGTGCCGACCCTCGGCTACACGATCCCGTACGCGGTCGGCAACGTGCTCCTGACCATCTGGGGCGCCGTGATCGTCCTCCTCCAACACTGAGCCCCCGCACCGCACTTAAGGACCCCTCATGACCAAGACGACGTTCACGCGCGAAGAGATCCAGCAGTACGCCCAGCTCTCCCCCTTCGAGCTGAAGAACATCTTCATCGACCTCGCCGAGCAGGCGCAGGCCGACAAGCCGGGCCAGAAGGAGAAGTCCAGCCGTCAGATGCTCAACGCGGGCCGCGGCAACCCGAACTGGATCGCCACCGGCCCCCGCGAGGCCTTCTACGCGCTCGGCTACTTCGCCCTGGAGGAGTCGCGGCGCGTATGGACCGCCGACAACCTCGGCGGGATGCCGGAGAAGCACGGCGCGTACGAGCGCTTCGACACGTTCGTGCGCCGCCACCCCGACCTGCCGGGCATCGAACTCCTCGCTCAGTGCGTGCAGCACGGCATCCAGCGCTTCGGGTTCGACAAGGACGAGTGGGTGCACGAGCTGACCGACGGCATCACGGGCGACAACTACCCGGTGCCCGACCGGATGTTGACCCACGCCGAGCAGGTGGTGCGCGGCTACCTCGCCGACGAGATGTTCGACAAGAAGGCACCCGCGGACAATCTGTCGCTGTTCGCCACCGAGGGCGGCACGGCGGCCATGTGCTACATCTTCGACTCCCTCATGAAGAACGGGCTGTTGAAGAAGGGCGACAAGATCGCGCTGATGACCCCGGTCTTCACCCCGTACATCGAGATCCCCGAACTCGACACCTACGAGTTCGACGTCACGTACATCTCGGCCAGCAAGTTCGCCGAGACGGGCGTGCGCGAGTGGCGGTACCCGGAGGAGGAGGTCGCCAAGCTGGAGGACCCGGAGATCAAGCTGGTCTGCCTGGTGAACCCCTCCAACCCGCCCTCTCTTGCCCTGAGTTCGCGGGTCGCGAACCAGATCAAGGAGATCGTGGCGCGCAAGAACCCGAACCTGCTGCTCGTCACCGACGACGTGTACGGCACGTTCGTCCCGGGCTTCCGCTCGATCGCCGCCGACCTGCCGCGCAACACCCTGCTCGTCTACTCGTACTCGAAGCACTACGGGTGCACGGGCTGGCGGCTCGGGGTGATCGGGCTGCACGACGACAACGTCATCGACGAGCGGATCGCCCAGCTCCCCCAGGAGGAGAAGGACCGCCTCAACAAGCGCTACGGGTCCCTCACCCTGGAGCCCGAGAAGATCAAGTTCATCGACCGGCTCGTCGCGGACTCCCGGCAGGTGGCGCTCAACCACACGGCGGGCCTGTCGCTGCCGCAGCAGGTGATGATGGCGCTCTTCTCCCTGTTCGACATGCTGGAGGAGGGCCAGGCGTACAAGGAGAAGATCCGCTCCATCGTCCACCAGCGCCTGGACCTGCTCCTCGAAGGCGCCCAGATGAAGATCCACGAGGATCCCCACCGGGCGGCCTACTACATCGAGCTGGACCTCCTCGCCGAGGCCGAGCGCGTCCACGGCAAGGACTTCGCGAGCTTCCTGGAGAAGAACTACGAGCCGGTCGACGCCCTGTTCCGGCTCGCCCAGCAGACCGGCGTGGTGCTCCTCAACGGAGGCGGCTTCGAGGGCCCCACGTGGTCCGTCCGCGTCTCGCTGGCCAACCTGGACAACCTCGACTACCTGAAGATCGGCCACCATCTGCGCAGCATCTTCAACGACTACGCGGAGGAGTGGCAGACGTCGAAGGCGTAACGCCAGGGCCTCCGGGGCCAGTTGGACGAGATGTCAGTTGAACGAGGCGAACGCCTTCTGGAAGGCGTTCGCCTCCTGCTCGATCGAGCTGCACGTCGGCTGCGCCGAGTCGGAGGCCCCGCCCTCGCAGGCCTTGTCACGGGTCGCCGACCACATCGACAGACCGCCGAGGTCCTTCTCCTTCGCGAAGGAGACGAGCTGCGTGGCGTCCTCGACCTTGAAGACCTCGGACGAGACGTCGTTGACGCCGATCATCGGGGTGATCGCGAGGGCCTTCCAGGCGTCCGCGTCCGACAGGCCGAGGGCCGACTTCACCTGCGCCTGCGTGGCGGTCGCCGCCTGCTCGGCGTAGTCGCCCATGTCGCCGCTGTACGACGCCCCGTAGTCCATCGCCATGATGTTGACGAGGTCGGGCGAGGCGCCGTTCTCCTTGGCGTTCTTGAGGAAGTTCACGCCGTCCTGGGTGAGTCCCTCGGGCATCACGGGAAGCGTCACCGACACGTTCAGGTCCGCGTTGTTCTTCTGAAGCGTCGCGATCGCCTCGGCGCGCTCGGTGTTGGCCGCCGTGTCGGGCAGCGCGCCGCCCTCGATGTCGAAGTCGACCTTGGTGAGGTCGAACTGGTCGATGACCTTCTGGTACGCCGCCGCGAGCTCGGAGGCGGACGAACACGCCTGGGCCAGCTCGGTGCCGGACGCGCCACCGAAGGAGACCCGTACGTCACCGCCCGCCGACCTCAAGTCGCCTATTTGCGCGGCGACTTCGTCGCTGCCGAGGTCGGTGACGCCGCCCCACTTCGGCGCGCAGTCGCCGCCGGAGGTGATGAAGGCGAGGTTGAACTCCTTGACGCCGGTGGCCTTGGAGGAGTCGACAAGGTCGAACTTCGGCTGCAACGAGGTGTCGACGTACGGGGCGAAGCCGGCGCCCGCAGCCGCGTCCGTCACCTCGGCGGACGCGCCGGAGGCGAAGAGGAACGCGCCGCCGCCCACGAGGGCGGCGGCCACGACACCGCCCACCGCCTTCTTCCTGCCGCTGATCCTGCGCCGGTGCATGCTGCTGCTCATCGCGTGCCTGCCTTAGGTCTACGTGGGGGGTGGATGCGCCCACGAGGAGGCGAGGGCGCAGCAGCACGCTAGCGATCGACAACCCGGCAATTCGGGCAAGCGGCAAGGGTGTTGAGGATCTTAGGGTTGGCTTAAGTAAGGGATCGGGAGCGGTTAAAGGTCGATACCAATCCGTGCACGACCGATTTCTTTCGGCTGCCGCTCCCTCCCTTTCGGTCCCGGCCGCGCCGCCCGTGCCCGCGGCGCCCCTCGACGCGCCGGTGCCCCTCCAGCTGGAGCCAGATCCGCACCTCGGTGCCGCCGAGCACGGACGAACCGATGCGCACGTCGCCGCCGGTGGACTCGGCGACCCGGCGCGCGATGTCCAGGCCGAGCCCGGTCGAGCCGACCTCGACGCCTTCCGTGCCGCGGGCCAGCGCGGCCTCCGGGTCGGCGATGCCGGGGCCCGCGTCGGATACGAGCACGATCACGGCACCCTCGGCCCGGTGCACGTCGACCGCGAACGCCGTGCCCTCCGGGGTGTGCCGGAACACATTGCCCAGCAGCGCGTCGAGGGCGGCCGCCAACTCCCCGCGGGCGACCGGCAGTCGGACGGGCCGGTCGACGCCGGCGACCCGCACCTTGCGCCCCTCGTCCTCGGCGAGCGCCGACCAGAAGTCCATCCGCTCGCGGATCACCTCGGCGGCGTCGCAGCCCGCGCCGGGCCCGGCCGCGGCGGTCTGGGGCTTGGCCTCCCTGGCCGTACGGATGATGGTGTCGACCTCGTGCTCCAGCTGCTCCACGGCGGCCCGGGTCTGCTCGGCGGCGGGCCCGTCCCCGAGCGAGGCGGCATTGAGCCGCAGCACGGTCAGCGGCGTCCGCAGCCGATGCGACAGATCGGCAGCCAACTCCCGCTCATTAGCGAGCAGTTGCACGACTTGATCGGCCATCGAATTGAACGCGACGGCCGCGAGCCGCAGCTCGGTGGGACCGTCCTCGGGCACCCGCGCCCCGAGCTTCCCGTCCCCCAGATCGTGCGCCGCGCCCACGAGCCGCTGCGCCGGCTGCACCATCCGCCCGCCGAGCCGGTCCGCGACCGCCACGGAGCCGATGATCAGCGCGATGCCGACACCACCGAGCACGACCCACGCGGTCGTCACGCCATTGGTGACCTCGGCCTCGGGCACGTACACCTCGACGACGGCGATCTTGCCCGTGCTCACCGCGATGGGCTGCAGCCACACCGAGCCGCCCGGCACGTCCACGACGGTGGCCTGCCGGATGTCGAGCCGGTCCCGGCCGACCCGCTGCTCGCCGAGCCGGATCGCCTCGTGCCCACCGCCAGCCGGGACGTACACCGACATCCGGTCCTCGCCGCCGGTCTGCGCGGTGGCGAGGGCGCGGGCGAGCTGGTCGCGGTCGGTGGTGATGGAGAGGGTGGGGCCGATGGCGGCGGCGGTCCGCTCGGCGTTGGAGAAGGCCCGGTCCCGCGCCATCTCCTTGATCACGAGGCCGAGCGGTACGGCGAAGGCGACCACCACCATCGTCGTGACGGCGAGGCACACCTTCACCAGCGCCCACCTCATGCCGGCGGCTCCACGCGAGGGGGCTCCAGCTTCACACCGACGCCGCGCAGGGTGTGCAGATACCGCGGCCGCGCGGCAGTCTCCCCGAGCTTCCTCCGCAACCACGACAAATGCACATCAATGGTCTGATCGTCCCCATAGGACTGCTGCCACACCTCGGCGAGCAGCTCCTTGCGCGCGACGACGACGCCGGGCCGTCCGGCGAGGAAGGTCAGCAGATCGAACTCGCGCCGCGTCAGATCCAGCGGCGCACCATCGAGCTCGGCCTGCCGCCGCAACGGATCGATGGCGAGCCCGCCGACCCGGATCACCCGCGAGGGCGGCTCGGCGCCCGTGCTCCCCCGCGAGCGGCGCAGCACGGCGGCCATCCGGGCGGACAGGTGCTCGGGCGAGAACGGCTTGGTCAGATAGTCGTCGGCGCCGTCGTTCAGCAGCCGCACGATCTCGGCCTCGTCGTCCCGCGCAGTGGCGATGATCACGGGTACGTCGGTGATCCCGCGCAGCATCTTGAGCGCCTCGGCCCCGTCGAGATCGGGCAGACCGAGATCCAGAATCACGACGTCGAACCGGAAATGAGCGACCTCGCGCAGCGCCTCCAACGCGGTGCCGACGCTGCGCACGGTGTGCGCGGCGTCGGTCAGGTGCCGGATGAGGGCTGAGCGTACGAACTGGTCGTCCTCGACCACGAGCACACTTGCCATGGGACGGCACCGTACGCCATCCGGCGGTTCAGGGTCTGGGTGGAGTGATGGTCCGGAGAAGGGAGCGGGGCGTGGTGCGTGCGATCGCAAGGCGCCGGGAAGTCCTCGTAGCGGAGCTACTAGGTCCTGTCGTCAAACTCCCGTCGTCGCCCGCAGGGCGGCCCGGCGGCGCCTGGTGCGTGCGATCGCAAGGCGCCGGAGAGTCCTAGTAGCGGAGCTACTCGGGCTTTTCGGCAACGCCGCGAGCGTGCGTGCCAGGCGCCGCCGGGCAGACGGGAGTTTGACGACAGGGCCTAGGTCTTCTCGGTAACGCGGCGAGCGTGCGTGCCACGCCCCGCGAGCCCGGACCATCACTCCACCCGGGCCCTGGGGCCTCTTCCGGGTGACTGGGGGACCTGCGGGACAGGCGGGGCGGGTGTGGTGCAGTATGGCCCGCGATGCACGAGACACCCCCGCCTCCGAAGCACTCCGGCCGTAGGTGGCTCACTCACGGCGTCGCGTGGCTGCTCGCCACGGGGGCCGCGGTGACGCTGTCGTGGTGGGGCGTCCACACGGTGATGTCGGGCACGGTGTACGACCCTCCGCAGGCGCTCCCCGTCGCGGCGACGCAGGACGAGCCGGACGCGAAGCCGCCGGTGTCCTCCTCGACCCACCGGCCCCAGCCGTCGACGTCGACGCGCAAGCCGTCGGTGTCACCGAGCCATACGTCACCGCCTCCGTCGCGGTCGACGTCCCCCTCGCCCACCCCTCGTACGACATCCCCCGCACCGCCGTCCTCCGGCTCCGTCAAGAGCTACGCGACGACCGGCGGCCGCGCGGTCTTCGACCTCCAGAAGACCTCGGCCACCCTCGTCTCCGCGACACCCGCCGCGGGCTGGTCGGTCCAGGTGTGGAAACAGCCCACGTGGATCCGCGTCGAATTCACCTCGGGCGAGAAAAAGGTCTCGGTCTTCTGCACGTGGCACGACCACGAGCCGACGGTGGAGATCGCGAAGTACTGACCCATTTGAGCCCCGCTCTTGGACGGGAGCCCGCGGGGTCCGGGGCTTTCAAGCCCCGCTCTGGGACGAGACTCGCGGGGTCCGGGGCAGAGCCCCGGCCTTTCAAGCCCAGCGGCGAGTGGGCAAATCCAGCCCCGCCGGCGTTTGAGGCGCGGGGTCCGGGGCGGAGCCCCGTGACGTGGGCAACGACTAGCGAAACACGGACGGCGGCGGAGCCGGAGACGCCTTCGCCGACGCGTCGGTGACCGCAACCACCCCACCCGCAAAATCCACAAGCTCCTTGCCGTGCAGAACCCGCCCCGGATGCGGATCCCCCGCCGCCCGCCGCGTCAACTCCGCCACCCCCAACACCCCCGCGGACGCGACCAGCACCGCATTCCCGAACCGCTTCCCCCGCAACACCGTCGGATCAGCGACGAGCGCAAGCTCGGGAAACACGGCCGCGGCAGTGGCGATCTGCCCCCGCAGATACGCGAGCGGCGGCCCGTCCGCGATATTCGCGACATACGTCCCCGCGGGCCGCAACACCCGCCGCACCTCCGCCAGGAACTCCGTACTGGTGAGATGCGCGGGCGTCCTGGCCCCACTGAACACATCGGCCACGAGCACATCCGCCCAGTCGTCGGGCAACTTGGCCAACGCCTCACGCGCATCCGCGGTCCGCACCCGAATCCGCTGCCCCGGATCCAACGGCAGCGTCCCGCGCACGAGTTGGATCAACGCCCCGTCACGCTCCACGACCTGCTGCGTGGAACGGGGCCGGGTCACGGCGACGTAGCGGGCCAGGGTGAACGCCCCGCCACCGAGGTGCACGGCCTGCACGGGGCGGCCCCGCTCGGCGGCCAGATCGATGACGTGCCCGATGCGGCGCTGGTACTCGAAGGAGAGGTGGACCGGGTCGTCGAGATCCACGTGCGACTGCGGCGCACCGTCCACGAGCAGCGTCCAGCCGGCCGGGCGGTCCCGGTCGGGCACCAGCTCGGCGAGCCCGCCGTCGACCTTCTCGACCACGGCTTCCCGCCCCGCGCGCCCCTGCCCCTGTTTCCCTCGCGACCTTCCCATTCGCCCATTATCGACGCCCACCCCCGGAACGGCTCAGCGGCAGCCGTCCGCCGCCTCGATCATGCGCGCCGCCTCGTCGAGCGCGGCCCGCAGCACCGCGGGATCGGTGACCAGGTCCGTGGGCCGCTCCGCGGGGTCCGGCGGGAGCAGCCAGCCCGTGCCCTCGACCGGCGGGTCGGGCCGGGCGCCGAGCGCGAGGCCGCGCCCCTGCGTGTGCGTGCAGTCGCTGCCGGGCAGGTCCCAGCCGTCGGCGGTGCCGGGCGGGACGAGGAAGCCGAGGGTGTCGCCGCCCCCGTCGTGCAGCACCGGGCCAACCGTTTCCGTACAGCCGCGGCGCAGGATGTCGACCGCCTCCAGGCCCTGCCGGGCCGGCACGGTGACCAGGTCGCAGTCGCCGGGCGGCGACGCGCTGCACTCCTCGCTCGGTCGATGCCGCACCGTCGTGGGGGTCGTGGGAAGTGACAGCATGGGCTTGGCCGCATCCAACACGTCGGCCCCTCCTCGCTCGTGGGGTTTCGCCGCAAGGTTCAACGCGCACGTGCTGTCAACGGCTACGGCGGCACACCGCCGCAAAGGATGGCAGTTCATGGCGGATCGTGGGTGAGATATCCGGTTTGTAGCCAAACCCAGCGTGTCGCGGTCGTGACAGCCGGTACCTTCGAGCCTCGCCGGAACAAGGAAGTTGCGGCTGCCCTCCCTCTCCCGGGACCTCCGGGATGCCGGGCGCGCTCCCAACTTCCCTGCCGTCCGGCACGGTTCGCACGGGAGGACCCGCTCATGACGTCGTCGCCGATCGCCTCGGACACCTCGACGCCGCAGTCTCCACGACCGAACCTCGCCTTCCGGGAGCTGCGCGGTCAGCGCTCGCCGGGCGAGTTCGCGGCCGCGGTGCGGCGCGCGGCGCGGGAGATCGGTGAGCGGGTCAGCTGCGACGCGCGCTACATCGGACGCGTGGAGGCGGGCGAGATCCGCTGCCCCAACTACGCGTACGAGCGGGTGTTCCTGCACATGTTCCCGGGCCGGACCCTCGCGGACCTGGGGTTCGCGCCCCGCTCTGCGGTACGTGGCCGGGGTGCGCGCCCCGCCGCTGCCACCGCCGACCCGCAGTATCCGTACGACGAGGAGAGCGACGTGCGACGTCGCGCATTCATGACCGGCATGACCGGCTCGACGGCCACCGTGGCCGTCGCCGCCCTGGCACCCTTCGGCGTCCCCACGCTTCCCGCGGACCTCGACCGGCATCCGGCGCGGGCCGGGATCAACGCCGTCGAGGAGGCGATCCGGCGGATCCGGCTGCTCGACGACCGGCACGGCGCGGACGGCCTGTACCGGCGGGCCTCGACCCCGCTGCGGACCGCCTTCGAGCTGCTCGACGCGGGCCCGGGCCGGCGCGAGGTCACCGAGCGATTGCAGGCCGGGGCGGGTGAACTGGCCATCTCCGTCGGCTGGTTGGCCCATGACTCGGGCCGCTTCGACGACGCGCGCTCGCACTACGCGGAGGCGCTCGCGACGGCGCGGATGGCGGGCGACGAGGCGTTGGAGGCGCACGCGTTCTGCAACACGGCGTTCCTGGCGCGCGACGCGGGGCGCCCCCGCGAGGCGGTGCGCGCCGCCCAGGCGGCGACCCGCGTGGCGTCCCACCTCGGCTCGCCGCGCCTCCTGTCCCTCCTCGCGCTACGAGAGGCGGGCGGCTGGGCGGGGTTGGGCGACCAGCCGTCCTGCGAACGCTCTCTCGCTCGGGCGCAGGCGCTGTTCGCGCGGGGGGCGTCGGACGCGGATCCGGAGTGGATGTCGTTCTACGGGGAGGCCGAGTTGGAGGGCCTGGAGGCGCAGTGCTGGTCGGCGCTGGGCGGCTGGGACCGGGCGTCCCTGCACGCGCGGCGCGCGGTGGCCCTCCAGGATCCGCACTTCACCCGCAACATGGCTTTGTACACGGCCGAGTTGGCCGACGACCTGGCGCGGGCGGGGCACCCCGACGAATCGGCTGCCGAGGGTCTGCGCGCCCTCAACCTTCTCCAGGACGTCCGCTCCTCCCGCATCGAGGGCATGCTGGCCACGACGGCCCGCGTCCTCCTCCCCCACCGCCGCGCATCAGGCGTCTCCACGTTCCTGAACACCCACGCGACATCACGCCGCTCGGCTTGACCACCCACCCCTCCACCACGGGCTCCGCCCCGGGCCCTGTGCCTGAACCGCCGGCGGTGCTGATTCGCCTACCCGACGTCACAACCTCGGGGCTCCGCCCCGGCCCCCGCGGGCTCTCGCCCGTAGAACGGGGCTTCAAAGATCGGGGCTCCGCCCCGGACCCCCGCGCCTCAAACGCCGGCGGGGCTGATGTGCCGAACCGGCATTACGGCCTCGGGGCTCCGCCGGCTCCCGCCCAAGAGCGAGGCTTAAGTTGAACACCCGCCACAGGGGCTTGAATTGGCCCGCGCCCCCGCAGGCAATCGCCCGGCTCCCCACCCGCCCGCCCCCTCCGGGGGCGTCGGCCCGACGGGGTACCGCCACCGTGGGCAATCCGCCGCCGGCCACGGCCCCGCACCCGTCGCGATCGACGCCGCCCCGCCTTGGCCAACGCCAACCACGGCTCCCCACCCAAAACAGCGAGCTCCGCCCCCGCCGCTACCTCCGCCAACCGCGACTCCCCACCCGCTGCGGCCGACCGAACGCGCCTTGGATAACACCAACCACGACTGCCCACCCGCTGCGATCGGGCTGCACCCGCCTTGGACAATCCGCCACAGCCACGGCTCCCTACCCGTGACGGTCGACGCTGTCCCCGCCTTGGGCAACCCGCCGCAACCACGGCTCCCCATCCAAGACGGCGAGCTCCGCCCTCCGTCGCTACCTCCGCCAACCGCGACTCCCCACCGGCTGCGGTCGGCCGGACGTGCCTTGGGTAACGCCAACCACGACTGCCCACCCGTGACGGTCGACCGCACCCGCCTTGGGCAATCCGCCGCCTGGGGCGGCTCCCCACCCATTGCAGTCGACGCCGTCCCCACGTTGGACAATCCGCCACAGCCACGGCTCCCCACCCGTGACGGTCGGCCGTCGCCGACTTGGGCAATCTGCCGCCTGGGGCGGCAGGGTGGGCAAGGCGGCACCCCGGTGCGGCGCACCCCTCACGAAGGGCCCGGCCACAGCACAGCGACCGGGTCCCCGGACGAGCCGGAGCCCCCGGAGGGGGCGGGCGGGTGGGAGATGACCGGGCACCGGCCCAGCCGGACAGGCACCGGTGCCGTGCGCCGAACACAGGGACGCCCACTCCCGCGCGCCCGGACAAGGACCGGTCCCGCGCGCCGAACGCAAGAGCGCCCGCCCCGGCACAGCCCCAACACCCAGTGCCCCGCAACCAGAACGCGAGACGCCGACCACGGCACAGCGGCACCCAGGTGCCGCGCAACAGCTACGACAGGCGCCGACCAGGGCACAGCAACCCGGGCCCCGGACAGGCCGAAGCCCCCGGAGGGGGCGGGCGGGTGGGAGATGACCGGGCACCGGCACAGCCGGACAGGCACCGGTACCGCGCACCCAGCGCACCGGCCTCGACCCTCGGCACAGCCGGACGAAGACCGGTACCGCGCACCCGGCGCACCGACGTCGACCCCCGGCCCAGCCGGACAAGGACCAGTACCCACCGGCCCCGCCCCCAACACCGCTCAGCCCACCGCCAGGTGCCCCGTGTCGTTCCACGCCTCCAACGCCGGCTCCCCATAGGCCCACCCGAGCACCGACAGCGACGTCGGGTTCAGCCGGATCCGCGCCGCGAAGTCCAACGGGAAACCGAGCCAACGCGCCCCGATCGACCGCAGAATGTGCCCGTGGGCGAAGACGAGAACGTCCCGGTCGGCCGACCGCGCCCACTCCACGACCTCGTCGGCCCGCGCCGTCACCTCGTCGAGCGACTCCCCCTCCGGCACCCCGTCCCGCCAGATGAACCAGCCGGGCCTGCGCTCCTGGATCTGCGCCGGCGTCAGCCCCTCGTACGCCCCGTAGTCCCACTCCATGAGCGCGTCCCACGTGCTCGCCCGCTCCCCGAACCCGGCAAGCTCGCACGTCTCGCTCGCCCGCACCAGCGGGGACGTCCGCACCTCCACCCCGTCGAGCCCGTCGTACGGCGCACGCCCGAGCCGCTCGCCGAGCAGTTTCGCGCCGCGCCTGCCCTCTTCCAGGAGGGGAATGTCCGTCCTCCCGGTGTGCCGTCCGGACAGCGACCATTCGGTCTGTCCGTGCCGGGCCAACAGGATGCGCGGTGCCATGAGCGGGGCCTCTTTCGAAACTGCAAGCAACTACAAGGGTTCAAGGGTGAACATAGGGCGAGCGGGAAGGATCGCCCCGTCCATCATCGCGCAACCCACAGGGAGGACGCCCGGCGGGCAACCCGCAGCGTGATCGCTGCGTCTAGGAGGGTCAAGGGTCGCCCACGCAGAGGCCCATATACACCGTAAAAGTGAGGCCGTGGCCAGAGGCCGCCGCACGAGCGAAGAGGGGGAGCGGCCCGCATGTCGCAGACCGACGAGGCACCGCGCACGGAAGCGATACCCGGCGCCGGGCTCCGCTGGTGGACGGAACTGCCGCTGATCCTCCTGGTGTACGGCGCGTACTCGGCGGGCCGGCTGCTCGCGCGTGGCGACGTGGGGCAGGCCGTCGACCACGGCCTCGCGATCCTCCGGGCCGAACAGGCCGTCCACCTCAACCTCGAACACCCGCTGAACCGTCTCTTCACCCGCGAACCGTGGCTCGGCATCCCCGCCGACTTCTGGTACGCCTCGCTGCACTACCTGGTCACGCCGATCGTCCTCGTCTGGCTGTTCCGCCGCCGCTCCGAGATCTACCGCACGGCGCGCACGTGGCTGATGACCTCGACGATGATCGGCCTCGTCGGCTTCGTCCTGCTGCCGACCAGCCCGCCCCGGCTGCTCGCCGCGCACCACGGCTTCATCGACACGATGGCCCACTACAGCTCGTACGGCTGGTGGGGCGGCGCGGCCAGCGCCCCCAAGGGCATGGGCGGACTGACCAACCAGTACGCGGCGATGCCCAGCCTGCACGTCGGCTGGGCACTGTGGTGCGGCGTCCTGCTGTGGCGGCACGCCCGCTCCCCGTACGTGAAGGCGCTGGGCGTCGCGTACCCGCTGCTCACCACGGTCATCGTGATGGGCACGGCCAACCACTACTTCTTCGACGCGCTCGCCGGGGTCGCGGCGATGGCCCTCGGCCTGCTCCTGACGAAGCCGGTGCGGCTCGTCGCGGCGCGCCTGAAGGACCGGGCGTACACCGTGCTCGCGGGGGCCAAGGCCTTCCCTTCCGCCACGCACGCCCCGATTGTCAGTGGAGAATGCCAGACTTCCCAGGGTGAGCGAATTCCCCGACAGCGCAAGGCAGCCGCGTCACAGGACAGCGACGACGGGGCTGCGGCACCGGCTCGCTGAACTGCGCGGCCCGGACCATCCGCCGCGTCCGCTGGACGCCCGGGCCCTGGCCGCGCTCGCGGCGAACCCGGGCTGCCGAAGGCGGGCGCTCCTGGACGGTGCGGGGGTCGACAAGGCGCGCATCGCGGATGCGCTGGGTTCACCGTCCTCGTTCGGCCAGTCCCAGTTCGCCCTGGCCCGCGGCAATGTGTTCGAGGCGCGGGTGAAGTCGGACGGCGGCGCGGAGCTGCTCAAGCTGGTCCGCGCGCGCGTGGACGGCGCCGCGCCGGAGCCGACGCCCGATGTCGTACGGGCCCCCGACCTGTCGGCGATCGGCCCCGAGGGCCGCACGGCGCGCACCGCGCTCGCCCTCCGTGAGGCCGTCGAGTCGCCGGGGACGTGGACGTTCCTCGACCATCCGATGCTGGCGCTCGACGTGGCGGGCAGCCCCGCGTTCCTGGAGCCGGACGCGGTGGTGGTGCATCCGGACGGCAGCTGGACGGTCGTCGAGATCAAGTCGTTCCCGATGATCGACGGCGCGGCGGACGCGTCGAAGGTGGGCGCGGCGGCCCGCCAGGCGGCGGTGTACGTGCTGGCCCTGGAGGAGGTCGCGGCGCGGATGCCGGACGCGGAGGTGCTGGTCAGGGACCGGATCGTCCTCGTCTGTCCCAAGGACTTCTCGAACCTGCCGGCCGCGTCGGCCGTCGACGTGCGCAAGCAGCGGGCGGTGACGCGGCGCCAGTTGGCGCGTCTGACCCGCGTGGAGGACATCGCGGAGGCGCTCCCGCCGGGCACGGTCTTCGACCCGGAGCTGCCCGCGGATGAGCTGACGGCGGCGGTCGAGTCGGTTCCCGCGACGTACGCGCCGGAGTGCCTGGCCGCGTGCGAGCTGGCGTTCCACTGTCGCGACCACGCGCGCGGGGAGGGCGCGGTGACCGCGCTCGGCCGCCCCTTGCGCGCCGAACTCGGCTCGCTGACGACGGTCGACGAGGTGCTCGCCGCCGCCCACGGCGAGGCGGGCGACCCCGCGGATCCGACGGTGGCGGCACTGCGCCGTGCGGCGGCGCTGCGGGCCGAGGCGCTCGGAGGTGTGCACCAGTGAGCCTGATCAACCATCTGGCCCGGCTGGAAGCCACCCGATCGGGCCGCGCGCAGCGCACGGCCACGGTCCGGCACCGCCATCTGTCCCAGCGCCCCCTGGTGGTCGTACCGCTCACGACGGCCGGCGAGACCGGCGCGCCGCTCGGCGCGCTCGTCGGCACCGAGCGCACGTCACCGCGTCTCCTGGTCGTCCCGCAGCCCCGCGACCGCGACCTCCGCTTCGCGTTCCTGACGCAACTGGCCGACGGGGTCCTGCCGTACATCGACTCGTACGCCACCGACGTCGAGGCCGCCGAGCGCAGCGAGGTGGATCCGGAGACCGGCAAGAAGGTCAAGGTCGAGGTCGAACTGTGCGCGGACGCCCCGCAGATGATCGTGCCGGGCCGCGCGGGCATCGAGTTCCTGCGCCTCCTCGGCCGCTCCATGCGCTTTCGCCGCACCGCCGAGCAGGACCCGGAGACGCCCTACCCCGCGCCGCCGCACGTCCCGCTCCTCGGCCGCTGGCTCACGCACTTCGGGGAGCGGGCGCGGGTTCCCGGCTCCGCCCTGCTCCTCGCGATGACCGACCTGCTGTCGCGGCACTGGGCGACGGGCCAGTCGAGCCTGGAGGACCAGCACTTGGGCGCGCTGCTCGCCTGGATCGAGGCGCCGGAGGGCACCTCGGGCGCGGCGGCCGCGCTCGGCGCCGAGCTGGACCGCGACAGGCACGGGCAGCTGCTCTGCCCGCCGGCGGGCCCCGCCACGGACCCCGCCTTCGACAACAAGCTGCTCGCGCCCGCGATCGAGCGCTACGACAAGGCCCGTACGCGCCACGCGGCCGCGGAGGACGCCGTCGAGGCCGAGGGCCGCCTCGCCGAACTGACCGCGGCCGAGCGGGAGATCAACGCCCTGGTCGAGTCCCGGACGCGGCCCACGTGGGACGCGGTGTGGCGCGGCCTCGACCAGCTGTGCACGCTGCCCGAGGGCGCGTACGCGGCGGAGCGCTGGACCCGCGACCGCTGGTCGTTCACCGGGCACCGCGACCGGGTCCTGGCGGGCGAGCCCCCGCAGCCGCGCCGGGACGACGCGGTGACGGCGGCGAACAAGCTGGCCACGCGCGAGCGCGAGCAGGCCCGCCTGGAAGCGCAGGAGGCGCTGGACGACCCGCTGGTGATGGCGGGCCGCCGCCTCGCGGGCGAGGCGTTCGCCGGGGAGGTGACCGAGGTGGTGGCGGCGTACAACGAGAAGAAGCGGCCCCGCCCGCTCGTCACGGTCCGCACGCAGGACGGTCCGCGCCTCGGCGTGGGCGTGAAGGTGTACCGAACCCTCGAAGGCAAGCCGCAGACGGCCGAGTTCGTGGGCTACGAAGACGAGGGAGCCGAGGGCGTCGAGGGCGGGGACGCCTCCGTCGTGCTGCGGATCCTGGACAAGATGGGGCGCGGCAAGGAGCCGGCCGAGGGCTCGCTGCCGGAGAAGGGCGAGCGGATCTGCTGGACGCTGTTCGAGCACGAGCAGCGCGGCGGCCCCAAGCTGCCGGAGCCGGAGGAGACACCGTGGACGCACGGCGGCCCGCCGGGGACGGGCGCGGAGTCGCCCGACACCGTGACTTCGGAGGACGTGCTGTGACCACGACGACCATGACCACGACCACCGCCCTCAGCCCGTCGGATGCGGCCGGGCAGGCGACCGCCGCCATCCTCCGCGACACCCTGCACGGCACGGCGCGCGGCATCGTCGTCGACTCGCCTCCCGGCGCCGGAAAGTCCACCCTCGTAGTGCGCGCCGCGCTCGAACTCTCCGAGGCAGGCCGCCCGTTGATGATCGTGGCGCAGACGAACGCGCAGGTGGACGACCTCGTCCTCCGCCTCCACGCGAAGAACCCGGAGCTCGCCGTCGGCCGGCTGCACAGCAGCGATCCCGACGCGTACGAGAAGGCGCTCGACGACCTGCCGAACGTCCGCCTGTCGACGAAGGCCGGCGACCTGGCCCCGCTGCCGATCGTCGTCTCGACAGCCGCGAAATGGGCGCACGTCAAGGACGTGGAGCCGTGGCCGCACGCGATCGTCGACGAGGCGTACCAGATGCGCTCCGACGCGCTGCTCGCCGTGGCGGGGCTGTTCGAGCGGGCGCTGTTCGTGGGCGACCCGGGGCAGTTGGACCCGTTCGCGATCGTCGGCTCGGAGCAGTGGGCGGGCCTGTCCTACGACCCGTCGGCCTCGGCGGTCTCCACGCTCCTCGCCCACAACCCGGACCTCCCGCAGCACCGCCTCCCGGTCTCCTGGCGCCTCCCGGCGTCCGCGGCCCCACTCGTATCGGACGCCTTCTACCCATACACACCGTTCCGCAGCGGCACGGACGAGGGCGACCGGGAGCTGGACTTCAAGGTGGCGTCGGACGGTTCGGGCCCGGACCTGGTCATCGACGAGGCGGCGGCCTCCGGCTGGGGCCTGCTGGAACTCCCCGCGGCGCACACGCCACGTACGGACCCGGAGGCGGTACGGGCCGTGGCCCTGGTCGTCCGGCGCTTGCTCGACCGGGAGGGCGTCACCCGCTCCGAGTCCGGCGAGGGCGCGCTGACGGCGGACCGGATCTGCGTCGGCACGGCGCACCGCGACCAGGCGGCGGCGGTACGGGCGGCCCTCACCGAACTCAATGTCCAGGACGTCACCGTCGACACGGCGAACCGCCTTCAGGGCCGCGAGTTCGACGTCACCGTCGTCCTGCACCCGCTGTCCGGACGCCCCGACGCGACGGCGTTCCACTTGGAGACGGGCCGCCTGTGCGTCCTGGCCTCCCGGCACCGGCACGCGTGCGTGGTGGTGTGCAGGGCCGGGGTCGCGGACCTCCTGGACGAACACCCGTCGGCGGACCCGGTGCAACTCGGTGTGACGGTGAAGTTCCCGGACGGCTGGGAGGCGAACCACTCGGTCCTGGCCCGCTTGGCGGAACACCGGGTCCACCTCTGAGTAGCGGGTACGCCTTCAAGCCCCGCTCTTGGACGAGACTCGCGGGGTCCGGGGCAGAGCCCCGATCTTTCACCCCGGGCCGGCCCGACCACCCACCCGCAAGAGGGCGGAGCCCCCCGCCCTCTTGCGGGCCGAAGGACAATGGAAGGTGGCCCGACACCGAACCGCGGGTCACCCCGGCAACAGGAGGCCGCACGATGGCGGAGCCCGACCGTACCCACCAGCCCCGGCTGCGACCCGCCCCGCTGATCTTCGAACCCGCGGAGGCGTCCGCCGACCCGGAGCACTTCTTCGACCTGGAGTCCATCGAGGACCCCCGCGACCTGCTGACCCGCGCCACGGAGCTGACACACGCGTTCCGCTCCGCGGCGGACCGGTCCATGGAGTTCCAGGCCGTCGCCGCGGCGCAGCTCGCGGACCCGCGCCGCTTCGACCGGCTCACCACGGCGGACATCGCGGAGCGCGCGGACTGGACCGAGGACTACGCGAAGAAGATGGTCGAGTTCGGCCGCGATCTGCTGCGCGGGGCCAAGGACCAGACGACGTGACGAGGCCGCGTCGGGGCCGCACCACGAGGCCCTAAAGATCATCTGGCATATGCCAGGTGGGCAAGATACTCCACCCCGCCCACCCCTGTCCCGATTTTCCGCAACCCTTGGCGATTGCCCCCTCACCCCCTGTAGATGTATGAGGCATGAGCACCGCGACGCCTTCGTACTCCCCCCACGCCCCGTCGGCCACGGCCTCTGGCACGCGTGGCCACTTCGACATCTGCGACGTCACCCCCGAGGGCGCCGCCTGGCTCGCCTCCGCCGGGGCGTACCCCCGGTCCACGCTCGCCCACTGGGAGGCGCGACCCACGGCCCCCGTCGTCCTCCCCTGCGGATCCGCCTTCGACGTGGTGAACGTGCCCGCGATCTTCGGCCGGCGGATGTTAGACCACCTCTGGTCCGAGGGGCCCGGCTCCGGGCCCGTCGCCACGCACCGGGGCCGCATGCTCCTGTTCACCGCGCCGGGCACGGCCCAGCGCCTACCGTCCCTCCTCCACTGGGAGGAGTGGGGCCACGCGGTGCCGCCGCTGCTGTACCACGGCGCCGGCGACGCGGTCACGGGCCCGGCCCCCACGACCCGCGCCGCGCTCCGGCCCGACCAGCGCCAGGAGTCCCGCTGGGTCGTCGCCCCCGACACCCGCCACCCGTGGCTGCCGGGCCCCGAGGTCATGCGCTGGGCATGCGTCCGGGCGGCCCGCGCGAGTGCGCAGGCCGCGGTACGGATTTCGATTTTTCCTGCCCCGGATCCTGATGCTAATGTCTACGACGTCAACCGGCGCCATTAGCTCAGTTGGTTAGAGCAGCGGACTCTTAATCCGCGTGTCCGGGGTTCGAGTCCCTGATGGCGCACCTAAAGCCGAAGGCCCTCCGCGAATCGCGGAGGGCCTTCGTCGTGCGTCACGACGGCGGCCCGCCCAAGCACGGGTGGGCAAATCAAGCCCCTGCGGCGATTGAGCAGCGGGGTCCGGGGCAGAGCCCCGAGGCCGCAACCACGGTGCCGTGTGGGATCAGCCCGCCGTCGTCACCTTCACCGTCCACGCCCCCGAACCCGTACGGCCCTCCGCCTCGACGCGGATGTCGTCGCCCGGCACCGTGAACGTCTCCCCCATCCCCACCGGCGCGTCGGCCAACGGCGGGTAGACGGATTCGCCGTAGCAGGCCTCCGTGCGGGGGTGGGCGTCGAGGACCTCAATGGGGCCGCCCCCGGACGAGGAGTCGCTGCGTACGCGGTAGACGAGAACACCCCGGCTGCAGGTCGCGGCATCATTGCCGGAGCCGCCTCGCGCCTCCAGGGCGATGGCGCTGTCGACACCCGTGCGGATGACGGCGAGCTTGGTGCCACCCCCCGTACCGAACGGAGAACCCGCCCCCCGCGGCCCCGTACTCAGCGGTTCCAGGGTCAACCGCGTCTCACCACTGCGCTTCACACACGCCACCTGCCGCCGCTCCAGCCACCCCAGCTTCCACTTGTGCCAGCCGAACAGATCCGGCGAGAGGCCGAACTGGCTGCCCATGACGTCCCAGTCACCGACGTACGTGTCCCAGTCCCCCTTGCCGTCGGTGGGCCGGTGGTACAGGTCGGGCAGGTCGAAGACGTGACCGGTCTCGTGCGCGAGCACATTGCGGTCCGGCGGGTGCCGCTCGAAGACCGTGACGATGCGGCGGATGTCGGTGCCGTCGGCGCGCATCGGCCGGTCGAAGTTCACGACCTTCGTCGCGTCGGAGTCGACGCCCGGCGCGTCCGGGTCGGCGACGAAGTAGACGACGTCGTACTTGCTGAAGTCCGTGTGCGGATCCGCCGCCTTCAGGGCGTCCTGCAGATACGCGCTGCGGTGCGCGGCGTCCCAGTCGCGCTGTATGGCGTACGCGGTCGAGGGGTGCGGCATCTGGACCCACTGCCGCTGCGGATGCGGGACCAGGGAGAACTTCCCGTACGAGGCCCGGTCGAAGAAGCGGCTGGTGGACGGGAAGTAGTCGGAGGCCAGCTCGTCGGGCGTGGCCAGGGGCAGCGAGTCGGGAAACGAGAGGAAGACCATCACGGCGTTGAGGGTCTTCTTGGGCTTCGGGTACGCCGGGTTCCAGGTGTCCAGACCCTCGGAGTGGTGGGCCGCCGTGCGCTCCAGGGCGCAAGGCCCCGCGAACGGAACGGCCGCGGCCGGCCCCGCGACCAGCCCCATGGCGGCCACGGCCGCGAAGGCGGTGAGCCCCGCCGCGAGTGCGCGCGGGCGCGGCTTGTCCACTCCCGCGAGTGGCTGCGGACGCGGCAAGTCGACCTCCGGGACGGGAATGCGGGACACCCAACCCAGAATGTTGGTGTTTGATGAAACTTGCCCTGTTTATCTGGCCCGGATGAGTGACCGGACGACACTCCGGTCGATCACGGAACGTCACAGCCGATCGGCCACGATCGGGCCCCGACAGAAGGTCGGTCCCCGGCGAGCAGAAACGATCTACCGGGGAGGGGTTCGGCGGCCCGGAACCCGCGTGCACCGCGATCCAGGCTGGATAGGCCGTCCGACCTGCCTCTATGATCGGCACACTTTCCAGCCGGGACCCGGCCGCAGCAGATCACGCAACCATCCGACGCACCACGGGAGCGAGCGGTGAGCGCACAGCCCGAAGGGCCCACGACCGCGCGCCGGGTGGCCCCGCCCGGCCTACGCCACGATCCCCTCGCGGGGATCCAGGGGCTCACGGAGACCTCGGATTTCACGGAGGGTGATGACATGGGGTCGGCCTCCCGGGCCCCGTCCGCCCAGGCGCTCTACCGGCCGGCGTTCGCGACGTCACCGCTGGCCATGGCGGTCGTCGACCGCGAGGGCGCGATCGTCGGCGCCAACGACGCCGCGTGCGCGCTGCTGTGCGGGGAGGACGCCGAGCAGGACACCGGGCAGCTCGCGGGCCGCTCCGTCGACGAACTGCTGGACCTGCACTCGGACCCGCGCACCGCGGACGCCTACCAGGAGATCCTGCGCGGTCGGCAGGCCCGGCTCAGCCGCACCCGCCGCCTCAAGCACCCCTCGGGCCACTCGATGTGGCTGCGCGTCACGGTGTCCCCGCTCCCGGACGCGGAGGCCGTGCTGCTCTCGCTCAGCGACATCACCGCGCACCGCGGCCTCCAGGACCGGCTGCACCACCTGGAGCTGCACGATCCGCTGACCCGGCTGCCCAATCGCGCGCTGTTCTTCGAGCGCGTCTCCGCGGCCCTGGAGGCGCGGCCGTACGAGAGCACGGGCGCGACCGGGCGCGTGGGGCTCTGCCTGCTGGACCTCGACGGGTTCAAGGCGGTCAACGACTCGCTCGGGCACCCGGTCGGCGACCGGCTGCTCGTCGCCGTCGCCGAGCGGCTCACGCGCTGCGCGGACCGCGCGCAGAGTGCCTCGGGCGCCCCGCTGGTGGCCCGGCTCGGCGGCGACGAGTTCGCGCTGCTCGTCGAGGACTCCACCGGTACGGAGCAGGTGGCCGAGCTCGCCCGGGCGGTGCTCGACGCGCTGCGGGAGCCCTTCGACCTGGCCGGTGAGCAGGTGTCGGTCTCCGCCTCGATCGGCGTGGTCGAGCGGCAGGTCACGGGCGTCAGCACGACGGCCCTGATGCAGGCGGCCGACACGACGCTGTACTGGGCGAAGGCGGACGGCAAGGCCCGCTGGACCTTCTTCGACCCGGAGCGCAACGCCCACCGGATGACCCGCCAGGCCCTGTCGTCCAGCCTGCGGCCCGCGGTCGACCGGGGTGAATTCGCCCTGGAGTACCAGCCGTTGGTGGAGATGGCGGACGGTGCGCTGCGCGGGGTCGAGGCGCTGGTGCGCTGGCGGCACCCGCAGTTCGGCCTGCTGACGCCGAATCGGTTCATCGGACTGGCCGAAGAGGACGGCTCCATCGTCGAGTTGGGGCGGTGGGTGCTGCGGACGGCCTGCGCGCAGGCGCGGCGCTGGCAGGTGGAGCACCCCGAGGCGCCGCCGGTGTTCATGAGCGTCAATGTGGCGGTTCGTCAGATGTGGGACTCGGACCTGGTGGCGGACGTCGCGCGGATCCTCGCCGAGACCGGACTCCCGCCGGAACTCCTCCAGTTGGAGCTGATCGAGTCCGCCGTGATGGGCCCGACCGGACGGCCGTTGCAGGCGCTCAGGGCGCTGAGCGACATGGGCGTGCGCATCGCCATCGACGACTTCGGCACCGGGTACTCCAACCTCGCGTACCTCAGCCGGCTGCCGGTGTCGGTGCTCAAGCTCGACGGGGCGTTCGTGCGGGGGTTCCAGGACGACGGGTCCGCGCCCGCGGAGCCGGCGGACGCGATGATCGTCGAGGCGCTCGTGCAGCTGGCGCACCGGCTCGGGCTCACCGTGACCGCCGAGTGCGTGGAGACGGCGGAGCAGGCGGAGCGGCTGCGCCGGCTCGGGTGCGACACCGGGCAGGGGTGGCTCTACTCGCGGCCGGTGACGGCGGATCGTATCTCTGGGCTTCTCGCCGAGCGCAGATGATCCGCCGCCGTCAGGCGTCCTCGTACGCTCAGGGGCGCGGCAAGTCGTAGGCGTCCGCGATGAGTTCGTAGGAACGCAGGCGTACGTCGCCGCCGTGGGCGTTGGCCGTGAGCATCAACTCGTCGGCGCCCGTGCGCTTTTGCAGCTCGTCGAGGCCGGAGCGGACCTCGTCGGGGGTGCCGTGGATGACGTTGGAGTTCCAGGAGTTGACGAAGTCCCGCTCCATCTCGTTGAACTGGTACGCCTCCGCCTCCTCGGGCGTCGGCACGAGGCCGGGGCGGCCGGTGCGCAGCCGGACCATGTTGAGGGCGGCGGCGAGCACCTGACGGCGGGCCTCCGTGCCGTCGTCGTCCGTCGCGAGGGCCGATACGCCGATGAGGGCGTAGGGCTCCGACAGGATCTCGGACGGGCGGAAGTTCTCGCGGTACAGGTCGAGCGCCGGGAGGGTGTTCTGCGCCGAGAAGTGGTGCGCGAAGGCGAACGGGAGGCCGAGGGTTGCGGCCAGGCGCGCGCTGAAGCCGGAGGAGCCGAGGAGCCAGACCGGCGGGCGGTTCGGGTCCTGTACGCCACCCGGGGACGTGGCCTGGACCGGGCCGGGGACGGCGTGGATGCGGGAGTACGGGTGGCCGTCGGGGAAGTCGTCGTCGAGGAAGCGGGTGAGCTCGACGAGCTGCTGCGGGAAGTCGTCGGCGCCCTCGTTGAGGCGGTCCGTGCGGCGCAGCGCGGCGGCGGTCGCGCCGTCCGTGCCGGGGGCGCGGCCGAGGCCGAGATCGACACGTCCCGGGGCCATCGCCTCCAGCGTGCCGAACTGTTCCGCGATCACGAGCGGGGCGTGGTTCGGGAGCATGACGCCGCCGGAGCCGAGGCGGATGCGGTCCGTGTGGGCGGCCAGGTGGGCCAGGATCACGGCCGGGCTGCTGGAGGCCACGCCGGGCATGGAATGGTGCTCGGCCACCCAGTAGCGGTGGTACCCGCGGTTCTCCGCGAGGCGGGCGATGTCGACGCTGGTGCGGAGGGCGTCGGTGGCTGTGCGACCCGCTCCGACGGTGACCAGGTCCAGGACGGAGAGGGGGGTCGGGGCAGTGCCCTGGGCTGCGCCGCGGATCACGGGTCCTCCTGCGTACGTACGGGTGTGTGTGGCTTGACCCCGTTCGTAACGGAGGGCTACTCCGCTTTATTCCCGGCACCGTGGCCGGACCCCTCTTCCTGTTACGCCGCACCGGGGCGCCGCCTTGCCCACCCTGCCGCCCAAGGCGGCAGATTGCCCAAGGCGGGGGCGGCCACCCGTAGGCCCGAGCGGCAGGTTGCCCCAGGCGGGGGCGGCCACCCGTAGGTCCGAGCCGCAGGTTGCCCAAGGCGGCGACGGCCACCCGTAGGCCCGAGCGGCACGTTGCCCCGGGCGGGGCGGGCACACCCGTCGGGCCGACGCCCCCGGAGGGGGCGGGTGGTGGGAGGTGGGCGGGGCAGATCAAGCCCCGCTCTACAGACGAGAGCCGGCGGGGTCCGGGGGCGGAGCCCCGATCTTTTCGGCCCCGGCGGCGGGTGGGCAAATCCAGCCCCGCCGGCGTTTGAGGCGCGGGGGCCGGGGCGGAGCCCCGTGGCGTAGGGCCGGGTGGGCGTCACCCCACTCACACCTGAACCACCGGCTCCTTCGTGAAGAGCGCGCCCAGGGCCGGCGCGTTGACCCTCCGGTCGACCAGTCGCAGCGCCTCCCAGACCGTGACCTGGTTCGCCGTGAGGACCGGCTTGCCGAGCTCGGACTCCAGGTCACGGACGTACGCCGCCGTGTGCAACGCCGTGTCCGGCAGCAGCAGCGCGTCCGCGTCGGGGTGGTCGCCGGCCCGGGCCATGGCGAGGACCTCGTCCCACCCCCACGTCCCCACCTCGGCCGCCGTGATGATCCCGCTCCCCCGGACGGACACGACCTCCGCCCCGCCCGCCTTGAGGAACGTGGCGAAATGGTCCGCGACATCCTCCGGATAGGTCGCGGCGACCGCCACCCGCCGCGCCCGCACCTCCCGCAACGCATGAGCGAAGGCGAAGGACGTACTGGAGGCCGGCAGCCCCGCCGCACGCGCAAGCCCACGCACCTGCTCGTGCGCACCGTCCCAGCCGAAGACGAAGCTCCCGGACGTGCACGCCCACACCACCGCCTCCGCACCGGAGAGCCGCAGTTCCTCGACCCCCGCGGCGAGGCGGTCCGGCGCGCCCATCTCCAGCAGCGCGTCGACACGGTGCGCGTCCTCTCCGATGTCGGTGTGGACGACGGGCAGCCGCACATCGCTGTCGATCAGCATCTCGATGCGCGGGTAGTCGTCCTCCGCGGAGTGTCCGGGGTAGAGAAAACCGAGCGAGGTCATGCGCTATGCCCACCCTTCCTGTTCCTTCGACCGTTCCCTCGGCAGATCCTCCGGAGGCAGCGCCTCCGGCACGTCCGCCGGGGGCCACACCCGCGCCGCCGGATCGAGCAGCGCCTGGTAGGGCCCCACGGCACGGGTACCCAGTCGGGCGAGGGCTGCCCACATCGTGACTTGATTGGCCGAGATCACCGGGATCCGCAGCTCCGCCTCCAGTTGCGGGATGATGTCGTAGGTCGGCAGGTTGGTGCAGCTGATGAAGAGCGCGTCGGCGCCGGAGCGCCCCGCTTCCCTGGCCATCGCCGCCACATCCCGGTAGGGCACCTTCCAGATGTGCCGGGTCAGACCGAGGTAGGCCCGGTCCGTGACCGTGATGCCCGCCTCGGACAGATACTCCTCCAGCGATTCGGTGACGGATCGCGTATAGGGCGTCACGAGGGCGATGCACCGCGCGCCCAGTTCGGACAGGGCCTGGAGCAGGGCCCCTGAGGTGGTCACGGCGGGCAGCTCCCCGGCCCGCCGCATCGCCGCGCACATCGCCCGCTCCCCCGCGAGACCGCCGACGAAGCTGCCGGAGGCGCAGGCGTACGCGAGGACTTCGGGCCCGGTGGCACCGAGCGCACGGACCGCCTCACCGAGCGTCTCGTGCTCGCTGACCAGGCGGGCCAGGTCGAGGCCGACCTCGACGGGCACGTAGGGAGTACGGGTGAGGTGGAGGGATACATGGTCGGGCACCCAACGCCACAGCTCGCGGTCGAGAGCGAAGTCGAACGGGGCGACGACGCCCACACCGCGCTGCGGTTTCGGTCCCCCCAGGAATGAGACGTCCATGAGCAGGCCCCATGTTCAGCTGACTGATCAATGCCGGTGTGGTGCATGAGCCGGCGAACCGCCGGGACGTCGGGACAGCGACACAGCGCGAAACAAGGTGCAGGAACCCTAGTGGTGTCCTCTGTTGTCGACGGTAGGTTCCGGTGCCTGCGGGGTCAATCCGCACATGTCGGCAGGTGTCTTTGAACTTTCCGGTGTTCATGAAATGGGTGGCTGTTCCCGACTTCTCGCGCCCAGGAAAGCGGATCTTCATTGCCGGACGGTTTCCCCGCGATGTCCGTGCCTGACGAGGTGATCCTGGGTAGGTCCCCGGCAACATATCGCTGGTGCTGGAGGGCGGATGACGAGCGAGCTCATCGGACTGACCGCGCAGGACCTCATCGAGGGATATCGCAAGGGAGAGATCAGCCCCGTCGACGCGACCCGCGCCGTGCTCGCCAGGATCGAGGAGACCGACCCTGTACTGAACGCGTTCGTGCGTGTCGACGCGGAGGGGGCCCTCGCCCGGGCGGAGGCGAGCGCGCGGCGGTGGCGCGAGGGTGCGCCGATGGGCCTGCTCGACGGGGTGCCGGTGTCGGTGAAGGACATCCTGCTGCAGCGCGGAGCACCCACGCTGCGCGGCTCGAAGACCGTGTCGGAGCAAGGGAGTTGGGACGAGGACTCGCCGTCGGTGGCCCGGCTGCGCGAGCACGGCGCGGTCCTCCTCGGCAAGACGACGACGCCGGAGTTCGGCTGGAAGGGCGTGACCGACTCGCCGCTGTCGGGCGCGACCCTCAACCCGTACGACACCTCGCGGACGGCGGGTGGTTCGAGCGGCGGGAGCGCGGCGGCGGTCGCGGTGGGGGCGGGGCCGCTGTCGCTCGGCACGGACGGCGGGGGTTCGGTGCGCATACCAGCCTCCTTCTGCGGGATCTTCGGTCTCAAGCCGACGTACGGGCGGGTGCCGCTGTACCCGTCGTCGGCGTTCGGGACGCTGGCGCACGTGGGGCCGCTGGCCCGTACGGCGGCCGACGCGGCACTCATGATGGATGTGATCTCGAGCCCCGACCCGCGGGACTGGTCGGCCTCGGGACCGCCGTCCGGCGGCTTCCGGGACGCGCTGCACGGCGGGGTGCGCGGGCTGCGTGTCGCGTACTCGCCGACGCTCGGCGGACAGGTGGCGGTGCGGCCCGACGTCGCCGCGGTGGTGCGCGCGGCGGTGACGCGGCTCGCCGAACTCGGCGCGTACGTCGAGGAGGTGGATCCGGACTTCTCGGATCCGGTCGAGTCCTTCCACACGCTGTGGTTCAGCGGGGCCGCGCGGGTGGTGCAGCATCTTCCGGCGTCCAGGCGGCAGTTGCTCGACCCGGGGCTGCGGGAGATATGCACCCGGGGCGCGCGGTACAGCGCGCTCGACTATCTGGCGGCGGTCGATGCGCGGATGGCGCTCGGACGGCGGATGGGCGCCTTCCACTCGACGTACGACCTGCTGGTGACGCCGACGGTGCCGATCACCGCCTTCGAGGCCGGAGTTGAGGTTCCGCGCGGCTCCGGTCTGCGCCGATGGACGGGCTGGACCCCGTTCACGTACCCCTTCAACCTGACCCAACAGCCCGCCGCCTCCGTGCCCGTGGGGCTCGACGGGGGCGGCCTGCCGGTCGGTCTCCAGCTCGTGGCGGCACGGCACAGGGACGATCTCGTACTCCGGACCGCGCACACGCTCTACGAGGCAGAAGTGGCGAGTCACTCCAGTCCCAACACGGCCTGAATCGCGCGAAGTGAGGACATGGCCGTATTGCAGTGAATTCAGATCTCGGCTTTATCAAGGGCCGAAAACGATAGGCATACCTCTCGGGGCTTCGGGTAATGGCGCGCCATGGCTCCACCACTTGGTAACAATGAGGGATTCATCGCCAGACCAGTCCGCCGCCGCTCCCTGCTCTACGGTGCGGGGGCGGCGGCGCTGGGTGTGTTCGGCGCCGCGGCCTGTGCCCGTGTGCCGGAGGAGGGGAAGGTCGAGGGCGGGGATCTGCTGGACCGGCTGCGCGACGCCGGAGAGGTCAAGATCGGTGTGGCGGGGGAGGTCCCGTTCGGATACATCGACGAGAACGGCGAGGTCACCGGAGAGGCGCCGGCGATCGCCAAGGTGATTTTCCCGCGCCTCGGTGTGCCCAAGGTGAAAGCGGTGCCGACGCAGTTCAGCGCGCTGATTCCCGGGCTGACCCAGGCGCAGCAGTTCGACGTGGTGTCTGCGGGCATGTACATCAATCCGGATCGCTGCGAACAGGTGCTGTTCTCCGATCCCGACTACCTGATGCCCGACTCGTTCATCGTGCGCAAGGGAAACCCGCACGGCATCAAGACGTACAAGGAAATCGCGGACAAGAAGCTGAAGTTCGCGACGGGCACGGCCTACGCGGAGATCGATACCGCCAAGGCCCTGGGCATCAAGGACATGCTGATCCTGCCCGACCAGGTCGCCGGGCTCGACGCCGTGCGCCAGGGCAGGGTCGACGCCTTCGCCGGCACGGCCGTCACGGTCCGCAGGGTGATCAAGGGCAAGAGCGGGGTCGAGGGCGTCGAACCCTTCCAGCCCTACGTGGACGGAAAGCCGGTCTACGGAGCGGGCGGATTCGCGTTCCGAAAGTCGGAGAAGAACCTGCGCGACGCGTTCAACAAGGAGCTGCACAAGCTCAAGGACAGCGGTGAACTCCTGCGCATCATGGCGCCCTTCGGCTTCACGAAGAAGGAGATGACCGACCTCACGGTCGAGAAACTCTGCCCCCCTGCCAAGGGAGCCGCCTCATGATGTCCGCGAAGTTCTTCGAAAACTGGTTCCTGCCGGGCATCTGGATCACGCTCGAGGTCACGGTCCTCAGCGCGGTCATCGCCTTCGTCATCGCGTTCATCATCGGCGTCCTGCGCACGTCCAACGTGTGGTTCGTGCGCTTCCTGTCCGGGGCGTACTTCGAGATCTTCCGCAGCACGTCGTCGCTGGTCTTCATGTTCTGGATCGCGTTCACCGTGCCGATGCTGTTCCAGATCAAGTTCCAGCCCATGTTCGCGGGCATCCTGGCGCTCAGCATCACCTACGGCGCCTACGGTTCGGAGATCGTGCGCGGCGCACTCGCCGCGGTGCCGCCCGCGCAGCGCGAGGCCGGCATCGCCCTCAACTTCTCGCGCAGCCAGCGCCTGCGCCGCATCGAGATCCCGCAGGCCTGGCCGGAGATGATCCCGCCGTTCAACAACCTGCTGATCGAACTGCTCAAGGGAACCTCGCTGGTCTCCCTCATCGCGGTGGCCGACATGACGTTCGCGGGCAACCTCAAGCGGCTCGTCTCCGGTGACAGCGCACCGGTCTACACGCTGCTGCTCGTCCTGTACTTCGTGTTCGCCTTCATCTTCACGCGCCTCATGCGCCTGCTTGAGCGCCACGCCAAGAGCCGTGTCGGCCAGGCGCCCGAGAAGGGTGGCCTGCGCGTGCTCCTCGGCGGGATGCGCTCCAAGTCGACGATCGACGCCGTCACCGGTGCCGGAGGTGCCAAGTGAACTGGGACTGGTCCAACGTCGCGGACTTCATGCCGCAGTTCTGGGACGGCGTGCTCGTCACGCTCCAGGCGCTCGTCGGAGGCGTGATCATCGCCTTCGCGCTCGGCCTGGTCTGGGCGATCGCCCAGCGCTCGTCCACGAAGTGGGTCAGCTGGCCGGTGACGGTGGTCACCGAGTTCATCCGGAACACCCCGCTCCTGGTGCAGCTGTTCTTCCTCTTCTACGTCGTTCCCTCCTGGGGCATCTCGATGTCCCCGCTGGTCACCGGCATCGTCGGTCTTGGCCTGCACTACTCGACGTACACGTCCGAGGTCTACCGGGCCGGCATCGAGGGCGTGCCCGTCGGCCAGTGGGAGGCGGCCAAGGCGCTCAGCCTGCCCAAGGGCCGCACCTGGCGCGCGGTGATCCTGCCGCAGGCAGTGCGCAGGGTGATCCCCGCGCTCGGCAACTACGTGATCGTCATGCTGAAGGAGTCGCCGCAGATCATGGCGATCGGCGCCCTCGACATGCTGGGCGAGGCGCAGGGCTTCAGCCAGACCACCTTCACCTACGAGGCCATCAGCATCGTGGGTATCGCCTTCATCGTCATCGCCTACCCGGCTTCTCTTCTTCTGCGAGTTTTGGAGCGTCGTCTTGTCCGCTGACAGCAGCACTTCCCAGGAAATTCCCAATCCTGCCGTCGACGGCAGCGAGCTCATCCGCTTCGACAAGGTCACCAAGCGGTTCGGCAGCAACACCGTCCTGGACGACCTGGACTTCTCCGTCGCGTCCGGCAAGCACGTCACGCTGATCGGCCCGTCCGGATCCGGCAAGACCACGATCCTGCGGCTGCTCATGACGCTGATGAAGCCCGACGAGGGCACGATCAAGGTCGGCGGCGAGTACCTCACGCACGAGCAGAAGGACGGCAAGCTCGTCGAGGCCGGCGAGAAGCACATCCGCGAGATCCGCAAGAACATCGGGATGGTCTTCCAGCAGTTCAACCTGTTCCCGAACATGAACGTGCTGCGCAACATCACCGAGGCGCCGGTCAACGTGCTGGGCCTGTCCAAGGACGAGGCGGAGCAGCGGGCCAAGGAGCTGCTCGACATGGTCGGCCTCGGCGACCGCTGCGAGGCGTACCCCTCGCAGCTCTCCGGCGGCCAGCAGCAGCGTGTGGCGATCGCCCGCGCGCTGGCGATGCGCCCGCAGGTGCTGCTCCTGGACGAGGTCACGTCGGCGCTCGACCCCGAGCTGGTGGCCGGCGTCCTCGACGTCCTGCGGGACATCGCGCACACCACGGACATCACCATGCTGTGCGTGACGCACGAGATGAACTTCGCCCGCGACATCTCGGACCAGGTCCTGATGTTCGACTCGGGGCGCATCATCGAGTCCGGTACGCCGGAGAAGATGTTCGGCGAGCCGGAGCACGAGCGCACCAGGGAGTTCCTGAGCGCGGTCCTGTGACCAGCCGCTCACCGATTGGTGCATGACTTTGGCATATGCCAGGGTGGCGCGTTCCTGCTGAGAGGCACGGAACGCGCCACCAATCTCCCCAACCGCCGCCCCCAAAGGGGGTGTTGGCGGCTATCGTGGACCCAGCCCAGCTGTCCGGAACCGGTCCATGCAGGGGGAAGAACCGTGGCGCTGAAGCACGAGCGAGGTGCGTCCCCGCACCAGCCGCACGAGGCGGTGCAGCACGCGTTGCGCGTGCTGGAGACCGTCGCCCACCGAGGCGCGGGCGTGACCGACACGGAGCTGGGGCGCGTCACCGGACTGCCCGCCGACCAGCTGACGATCCTGCTGCGGATGCTGCGCAGGGAGGGTTACGTCCAGCAGGGCGCCGACGGGGCGTACACGACCGGCGAGACGCTGACCAGGCTCGGCGCCGCGGACGGCCAGGCGGCCGCGCTCACCGAAAAGCTCCAGCGGACCCTCGACCGGCTGCGCGACGACGTGGGGGCGGCGGTCTACATGAGCCGTTACGTCGACGGGGAGATCCGGATCACGCAGGTGGCGACGGGGCCCGAGACGCCCGCGGTCAACGAGTGGGTGGACTTCCGCGTCTCTGCGCACGCGAGCGCCATCGGCAAGAGCCTCCTCAGCCAGCTCGACATGAACGGGCGGCGGGATCATCTGTCCCGCCACAAGATGGCCCGGCTCACCTCGCGCACGATCACCAACGAGAAGGTGCTGCTGTCCCGCCTCGCGGCGCAGCCGGCGACGGTGCCGGTCCTCGACCTCCAGGAGTACGCGGTGGGCACGGTGTGCGCCGCGGTTCCCATCACGGCGGGCGCGTCCGTCGGATGCCTGGCACTCTCCCTCCCGGTCGAGCACGCGCACCGCTTGCACGACGCGGCGGAGCAGCTCAACAAGGAGGCGGCACCGGTCCTCCTGTCCTTGGCGATCTGAGCCACACCGGCAGCAGAAACGCACGACGAAGGCCCCTCGCTGCTGCGAGGGGCCTTCGCTTCTGTGCGCCATCAGGGACTCGAACCCCGGACACGCGGATTAAGAGTCCGCTGCTCTAACCAACTGAGCTAATGGCGCCGGTTGACGAGGTAAATACTACCTGGCCCCAGGGGGTGCTTTTGACCACCGGAGGCGCAGGCGTCACGTGGGGGTGACCAGGGACTCGCGGCCGTGGTCCCGGTAGGCCGACGCCAGGTCAGCGCGGTCCTGACCGGTCAGGCGGCGGTGGGCGGGGGCGCCCGGGGGCCGCCACCACACGTCGCCGCCGCTCCAGAAGCCCTCGCGGCGCAGCTCCCCGCGGCGGACCTTGTTCGTCGCGGTGACCGGCATACGGTCCACCACCCGGAGGAAGCGAGGGGCCATCTTCGTACCGAGGTCCGGCTGGGAGCGGAGGAAGGTGTCGAAGCCGGACGGATCGAAGGCCCGGCCCTCGTGGAGCGCGATCGTCGCCATCACCTGGTCCCCGGCCACCGGGTCCGGCACCCCGTAGACCGCGACGGCCGCCGCGTCCGGCCAGCGGGCGAGGATGTTCTCGATCATGGCCGGGGCGAGGTTCTCGCTGTCGACGCGGATCTTGTCGTCGCCGCGCCCGGCGAAGTAGAGGTATCCGTCGGCGTCACGGTAGAAGTGGTCGCCGGTCCAGTACCAGCCGTGCTCCCGGACGCGTTCGGCGTACGCGGCGTCGTTGCGCCAGTAGCCCTCGAAGGGCGAGCGGCCCCGGTTCACCAGCTCCCCTATGGCCTCCGCTCCATTGAGGAGGCGCCCGCCCCCGTCGAAGCGTGCCGGCGGGCACTCCGCCTTCGTCTCCGGGTCGAGCACCGCGAGGTCACTGCCGGGAGCCGCCAGGCCGATCGCCCCCGCCGGGGTGCCTGCCGTGCGCTGCACCGCGGCCCCGCCCTCCGAGGACCCGTACCCCTCGACGAGCCGCACCCCGAACCGCCCCTCGAACCGCGCCGCGTCCACGGCCCCCGCCTCCGTACCGAAACCGACCCGGAGGGGGTTCTCGCGGTCGTCCGGCCGCTCCTCGGTGGCCAGGATGTACTGGACGGCTCGGCCTACGTAAGTGAAATACGTGGCGCCGAAGCGGCGCACGTCGCCCAGGAACCCGGACGCCGAGAAGCGGCGGCGCAGCGCCACCCCGGCGCCCGCCGCGACGGCCGGCGCCCAGTCCGCGATGACCGCGTTGCCGTGGAAGAGCGGCATGCAGATGTAGTGCACGTCGTCCGCGCGGACCCCGAAGTTGTCCACCAGGGACTGCCCCGCCGCCGCGAGCCGCCCCTGCGTGCACAGCGCCGCCTTCGGGGCCCCGGTCGACCCGGAGGTGAAGTAGAGCAGCATGCGGGTGCCGGGTCCGACCCGGTCGTCCGCCTCCGGCTTGGCCCCTTCGTACGGCGTGAGCAGCTCCTCGTACGCGCCGGTGTCGGTCACCAGGATCCGGATGCCCGGCAGGTCGAGTCCGTCGAGCAGCGGGAGGTGGGCCCGCTCGGTGACCAGGACGCGGCACTCGGTGTGCGTGATGTCGCGGGCGAGTTCGGCGCCCCGCCGGGTCGGGTTGAGGCCGGCGACGGCGGCGCCGGACAGCGCGGCGGCGCCCAGCCACTGGGGGAATTCGGGGGTGTTGTCGAGGAGCAGGCCGACGTGGGGCTCCGCCGACCGGGGCAGCAGCTCGCCGAGCAGCGCCGCGCGGGCCGCCGCTCCGGCCGCGACCTGGTGGTGGCTGAGCACCTGATCCTCGTACGCGAGCCCGGGCCTGTGGTCGCCCCAGCGCTCCTGGACGAGTTCCGCGAAGGTACGCGTCGTCATGGATCCCATGCGGGTGCACCATAATTGACACTCCGTCAGATGTGGAGGGCACCGACGAAGCGTTCGACCGGAGCCCCGGCACGCCGTAGGGCGACGCACCGGGGCAGCCGGAGGCTCAGAACGTGACGTCCGAGCACGCGTAGAACGCGTTCCCCGTGTCCGCGACGTTCCACACCGCGAGGATCACGTGATGCCCCGACTTCCCGGAGGGCAACGTGCCGGAGTGCGAGAGCGTCGCCGGCGGCTGGCCACTGAACGGGACCGTGAGGAACGGCGCGGTCTGCAGGGCCGACCGGGTCAGCGGTTTACTCTGGTCCCAGCCGTCCTTGGTGATGTAGTAGCGGAAGTCCGTGGTGGAGTGCCGCGCGGTGAACTGCCAGCGGAACGTCTGGCTCTGACCGCCCGTCACCTTTGTCGTCGGCCAGGCGTTGCCGTTCGGCTGCTTGGCGGCGTCGAGTGCGCTGAAGCCACCGTTCCCGGCCGAACAGAGCTTGCCGTCGGCGGGGCCCGCCGCCGGGAAGCCCTTCGGCCCCTCGACACTCTGCGGCTCCCACTGGATGCTGCCGCAGCCGCTGACGCCGCCATTGGCGCACAGCTTCTGCCTGCTGACGGGCAGGTCGGTGTAGCCGTGACCGCTGGCGCCACCCACGGAGAGGGCGAACGCCCCCGCGGTCGTCAGGCCGAGCAGGGCCGCGTACGCCTTCGTACGCTTCGAGGTCTTTCGCATGCTGCCGCTCCTGGGGGGTGTTGGGAGTGCCGGAAGCCGTGCGCACAGCGATGGTTCAGGTCTAGACCAACGCACAATGTAGAACCGCGAGTTGAGCATGTCCAGACCAATCGCAATTCCCGGCACGGCCCCTTCCGGTCACCCCCGGCGCGGCGCCCCCGTCACGTCACCCCCGGCGCGTCACTCGCCCCGACCCGTGTAGAACGCGACCGTCAGGTCCTTCACGAGCAACTTGCGCTCGTAGTCGTCGAGATCGACGAGACCCCGCGCGGTCAGGCGCGTCACGGTGTCCTCCACCGAGTCCACGACCGTGGTGAGGACGCTGTCCCGGCGCCGCGCGTCGAGCGCCGCGATCCGGCGGCGCCGCATCGCCGCGGCCACCTCCGGCTCGTACTCGATCCGCGTGGGCTGCGCCGAGAACACCTCGATGCCGACCGGTTCCGCGTCCTCGGCGAGGCGCCGGGTGAGCAGATCACCGAGGGCCTCCGCGTTGCGCAGCACGGGCGCGTCCCGGTCGCCGACCACGGCGGGCAGCCGGGACAGCACGCGCGCGAGACCCGCCTCCACACACTCGCGCAGATACGTCTCGTGGTCCTCGGTCCCGAGCGTCGCCCGCGCCGTGTCCTTGATCCGCCACGCGACGAGCACGACGACGCGCAGCGCCTCGCCATTGGTGTCGACCGCCGGCATCGGCTCGCTGCGCCAGTGCCGCAGCCGCAGGTCGACCCGGCGGCGTACGAGCAGCGGGTTCAGCCACAGCAGCCCCGCCCGGCGCACGCTCCCCCGGTAGCGGCCGAAGCGCGTGAGCACCCAGGCCCCGCCGGTCCGCCCGCGCGCGAGCCCGCCCACGCCGAACAGGGCGAGCGCGCCGGACCCGGCGAGCGCCGCCCACTGCGCGGGCCCGAACCCGGCGCCCGCGTATCCGTCGAGTCCTGCGAGGTCGGTCATGATCCGGGGCAGCGCGCCCGCCCAGCCGAGCGTGGCACCGGCCCCGGCCGCGCCCACCGCCCCGCCGAACAGTCCGAGGACACCGGGCAGCGCCCGCCCCGCCCGCTCCTTCAGGTCGGGGTCGACGGACGGGACGGGGCGGCGCGGGGTGAGCGCCGGGGGCGTCCTGCGCGGCGTCTTCGCGCTCGCCCGCTCGACCTGGGCCTTGGTGACCACCGCGGGCCGCAGCGGCACGGCCACCGGGTCCGGGTCGTCGCGGAAGAGGAGGTGGACCGGGATCTCGGTGGTGGACTCGTTGCGGATGAGCCGCGCGGCGCGCGCCCCTCCGTCGGTTTCGGTCATGGAACCCTCCGCGTTGCGCGTCATGAGAACAGCCGGCGCCAGGTCTCGGGGCCGGGATAGCCGTCGGCCGCCTTGCCGCGCCAGCCCTGGGCCCGCTGGAAGGCCTCGACGTTGCGCCGGTCCGCCTCGCTCCAGCGCGGTCCGGGGCCCTTGGTGTAGAACTTGCCGAATCCTTTCTTCACGAGCTGCTTGCCGAGCCGCGTGACGTCGGAGTTCTCCGCGCCGGGGCGGAACTTCGCCTTGCCGGGGAAGCCGGAGGAGGACGGGGCCCGCTCGGCGCCGCCGCTGCCGGCGGACGGAATGCTCCGGCCCTGCCCGGTCGACAGATACGCCCAGGTCGTGGGGCCCGGGATGCCGTCCGCCGCCGCGCCGCGCCAGCCCTGCGCACGCTGGAACGCACGCGTGGCCTTGCGGTCGGCCTCACTCCACCGCGGTCCAGGACCGACCTTGTAGAACCGCTTGCCGCCCCGCTCGACGAGCATCTGGCCGAGCCGTGTCACGTGCGCGTTGTTCTTGCCGGGGCCGAAGTACTTGGCGCCGGGGAACTTCGTCGACGACGCGCCCGAACCGTAACTGCCGTCCGTGACGGCCCTGTAGCGGTACGCGACGTAGCTGCTCGAGTGGCTCCAGTACGCGTACGGGGTGGCCTGCACCCGCGTGCCCGGCTTGGTCTGCTCGTACGCGATGTACCGGGTGCGGGAGGCGTCCGTCCAGCCGCCGAAGATCGTGACGTGCGAGCCCTTCTCCGGGTCGGCCGGGTTGTGGAAGAGCAGCATGTCGCCGGGCTGCAGCTGCGACTTGGTGATCCGGGTGCCGTACTGGGCGAGGCTCCCGGTCCACTCGTTGCCGGGCAGGCCCCACGCCATGGAGACGAAGCCGGAGCAGTCCTGGCGGTAGCCGTCCTTCCAGTACTTGTTCATGTTGTACGGGACCTTGGCCGCGACCCACTTCTTGGCGCGGTCGAGGATCGCGGTCCGGGAGGTCTTGCGCAGGGCCTTGGACTGGACCATCGAAACGGAGCCGGCGGCCGGGGCGGGCGCTCCGTGCAGCGGTCCGGTCCCGCCCTGCGGCGTCGTGCCGACCCCGTCGTCCGGGGCCGGGGTCAGTGGTCTGGCCTCGTGGTGTTCGGCCGCGGCCGCCGGGGTGGTCTGGAGGCCGCCGATGACGGTGCCCGCGGCGGCGGCGAGGACGAGGGCGTGGCGGGCGCCCACCTTGGTGCGCACCGGGTGCGGCACCGCGCGCCGCCACTCGGCGCAGCCCGCGCAGTCGCAGTCCTCGGCCGGGTCGACGTCCTCGAAGACCGGGGCGCCCATCGGCTCCGCCGTGTCCCCGTGCTCCATCCGCTCCATGCGATTCCCCTCACACTCCGGTGCCGGACTTTGGAATAACGAGCCTCGATTCCGCACGCAGGAAGCGTCTCAACTGTCATGACAAATCGCATGTTGACGGTCCAAAAGGTGGAAACCCCCAGATTTCACCCAGCTCCCCGGCGTGTCGAGTGGTCAGAAGCACCCCAGGGGGTCGGGTAAAGTTATGCAGGTCGACCGGCGCCATTAGCTCAGTTGGTTAGAGCAGCGGACTCTTAATCCGCGTGTCCGGGGTTCGAGTCCCTGATGGCGCACAAGCAAGTGAGGCCCCCGCAGCAGCGGGGGCCTCACTTCGTGTTGCCGTCCGGCGGCGAGTGGGCACATCCAGCCCCGCCGGCGCTTGAGGCGCGGGGTCCGGGGCAGAGCCCCGAGGCCGTCACGCCGGTGCGCGTGAACTCTCGGCCCGGGGGCCCACCCACCCGCAATCGCCAGGCACGGAAGCACCCCCCGGCGTAAACGGCACGTTTCGCGGCGTATCGGCCTTGCGATCATGAACCGGGGCACAGCACTCTGTCATGGAGCCATTGGCTCCCAAGATGCTTACGGTACAAGGCAGTTGAAATGGGCACCGTGTCACACCGGGCCCGAGCCGGTTGCCGAGCGCGCGGGGAGGGGGCCCCGCTCATGAAGCGATGTCGAGGGGGGCATCATGCAACCGGAAGGCCGCCGTACCAGTCTTAGGTAAGGGTGGGACGGTGGCCCGCCAGTGATACGTCCGGGGGCACGGTCAGGGGGCCCGTTCCCGGGCGCAGGACCGACGACCACGCGGTGACGCGTGCGGGGGGATGACTCATGACGTCGACGCCGACGGGCGCCCGGCCGGAATTCGACCCGTCCGAGACGACCCAGCTGCGAGTGCCACCGCACCGCACTGGCGGTTTCCGGCGCATCAGAAAATCGTTGCCGCGCTACGACTACGAGCACTACAGCCGGCTCGCCGGGCCACTGACCCAGCCCGATCCGAACCAGCCGTACAAGGTGCGCTACCGCTCACTGCTCTCACAGGAGCCGCACAGGATCCGGGCCGCGCTGATGCTGGGCGCGGCCCCACTGCTCTCCCTGGTCCTGCTGTTCTGGCTGATGCAGCCCACGCACTGGACCGAACGGGACTACCCCGCCTACGACTTCCTGCCCGCCCTCGACATCGTGATGCTGGTGTCCATCGGGCTCATCGAGTTCTTCCGCTGCATGAACGTGCTGTCGAACGCGCACGCGACGCTGGTCGCCCGCGACCCGATCCCGGTCGTACCGGAGACCGGCACCCGCGTCGCGTTCCTCACCTCGTTCGTGCCCGGCAAGGAACCGCTCGAGATGGTGACGAAGACCCTGGAGGCGGCAGTGAAGCTGCGCCACCGGGGCCTGCTGCACGTCTGGCTGCTCGACGAGGGCGACGACCCGGAGGTCAAGGAGGTCTGCGAGCGGCTCGGCGTGCACCACTTCTCCCGCAAGGGCGTCGCGAAGTGGAACCAGCCGAAGGGCCCGCACCGCGCCAAGACCAAGCACGGCAACTACAACGCCTGGCTGGACGCGCACGGGGACGAGTACGACTTCTTCGCCTCCGTCGACACCGACCACGTGCCGATGCCCAACTACCTGGAGCGGATGCTCGGCTTCTTCCGTGACCCCGACGTGGGCTTCGTGATCGGCCCTCAGGTCTACGGCAACTACGACAACTTCATCACCAAGGCCGCCGAGTCGCAGCAGTTCCTCTTCCACGCGCTGATCCAGCGTGCGGGCAACCGCTACGGTTCGCCCATGTTCGTCGGCACCTCGAATGCCGTACGCATCAAGGCGCTCAAGCAGATCGGCGGCCTGTACGACTCCATCACGGAGGACATGGCGACCGGCTTCGAGATCCACCGGCACCGCAACCCCTCCACCGGCAAGAAGTGGCGTTCCGTATACACGCCGGACGTGCTCGCGGTCGGCGAGGGCCCCAGCGCCTGGACGGACTTCTTCACCCAGCAGATGCGCTGGTCGCGCGGCACCTACGAGACGATCCTCAAGCAGTACTGGAAGGGCTTCTTCACGCTCCCGCCGAGCAAGCTCTTCAACTACACGATGATGATCATCTTCTACCCGATGGCGGCCATGAACTGGATCCTGGCGGCGCTGAGTTGCGCGCTGTTCCTGGGTCTGGGCGCCTCGGGCGTGAACATCGACCCGACGATCTGGCTGATGCTGTACGGCAACGCGTCGGCACTTCAGATCGGCCTGTACATCTGGAACCGCCGGCACAACGTCTCGCCGCACGAGCCGGAGGGCTCCGGCGGCGTGGCCGGCATGGTGATGTCCGCGCTGTCGGCGCCGCTGTACGCGAAGGCGCTCTTCGACGCCGTGCTGCGCCGCAAGAGCAAGTTCGTGGTGACCCCCAAGGGCGATTCCGCGAGCCCCGACCGCTGGTTCGGGACCTTCCGCTACCACTGGTACTTCATCCTCATCTTCGGCGGCTCCATCGGCGCGGGCTTCTACTTCGGCCACTCCCACCCCGCGATGATCACGTGGGCCTGCTTCGCCCTGCTGATCACCGCGGCCCCGATGTTCGCGTGGCGCTACATGCTCCGCCAGGACAAGAAGAAGCCGAAGCCGCCCGCGCAGGACCCGCGGCCGGAGCGCCCCGAGCAGCCGGCGCCCGCGCCGCGGGCGCACACCGCGCCCCAGCACAAGCCGAGTTGGGCCGCGCAGCCGAGCGGCAGGAGCGACGTCGTCAGCTGGGGCAACGACCAGAACACGCAGATTTCCCTGGGGGGACATAACAAGTGAAAGACGGTGCGAGCCGCCGCCGTGCCCGGCGCATAGTCATCGGCACGGTGGTGGTCCTGGCGCTGGCCGGGATGAACGGACCCTGGCTGTACCGCTTCGGATCGGCCAAGTATCACGAGTACAAGATCAACAAACCGGAGTACAAGGCCGAGAACGGGCACTGGGACGTCATCGATTTCCCCCAGGACATGCGCCTGAACACGATTCACGCGGCGCTGTTGCACACCGGGAAGATCCTGCTCGTCGCCGGGTCGGGGAACAACCAGAAGAACTTCGACGCGAAGAAGTTCGACACCCGGCTCTACGACCCGGTGAAGAAGTCCATCAAGAAGATTCCCACGCCGACCGACCTGTTCTGCACGGGACATACGCAGCTGGCGAACGGGAATCTGCTGATCGCGGGCGGCACCAAGCGCTACGAGAAACTGAAGGGCGACGTCACCAAGGCCGGCGGCCTGATGATCGTGCACAACGAGGACCCGGACGCGCCCAAGACCATCAAGGCGGGCACGGTCTTCACCGGCAAGGAGAACGGCAAGTCGTTCGTCGCCAAGGACAACATCACGGTCGAGCGCGCCAAGAAGGTCTTCGACAAGGCGACCGGCAGGTTCCTGCGCAATGAGCCGGGCCTCGGCCGGGTGTACGTGGAGGCGCAGCGCCGCGGCGCCAAGTACGAGACCGGCACCCAGGACAACTACCGGGTGCAGGGTCTGACCGGCCAGGAAGCGCGCAATGTGTACGGCATCGCGCAGAAGCTCGCCCTGGACAAGAAGGACTTCCAGGGGATCAGGGACAGTTACGAGTTCGACCCGGTCGCCGAGAAGTACATCAAGGTCGACCCGATGAACGAGGCGCGCTGGTATCCGACGCTGACCACGCTCTCCGACGGCAAGGTCCTCTCCGTGTCCGGGCTCGACGAGATCGGGCAGCTGGTGCCGGGCAAGAACGAGGTGTACGACCCGAAGACGAAGAAGTGGACGTACCTGAAGGACGTCCGCCAGTTCCCGACCTATCCGGCGCTGTTCCAGATGGAGAACGGGAAGATCTTCTACTCGGGCGCGAATGCCGGTTACGGTCCGGACAACGTCGGCCGCAAGCCCGGCGTTTGGGACCTGACGACCAATAAGTTCGAGAAGATTCCCGGGCTTTCGGACCCCGACCGTCTGGAGACGGCCAATACCGTCGAACTGCCGCCCGCGCAGGACCAGAAGTACATGGTGATCGGCGGCGGTGGCGTCGGCGAGTCCAAGCTCTCCAGCAAGAAGACCCGGCTCGTCGACCTGAAGGACCAGAACCCGAAGTTCGTGGACGGGCCGAAGCTGGACAAGGGGACGCGTTATCCGCAGGCCTCGATCCTGCCGGACGACTCGGTCCTCGTCTCCGGCGGCTCGGAGGACTACCGCGGGCGCGGCGACACCAACATCCTCGAGGCGCGGCTCTACGACACGAAGAAGAACACGTTCAAGCGGGTCGCCGACCCGAACGTGGGCCGCAACTACCACTCGGGCTCACTGCTCCTGCCCGACGGCCGCGTGCTGTTCTTCGGTTCGGACTCGCTCTACGCCGACAAGGCCAACACCAAGCCGGGCACGTTCGAGCAGCGCATCGAGATGTACACGCCGCCGTACCTGTACCGGGACTCGCGGCCTGCCCTGGAGGGCGGCGAGAAGACGATCCGGCGCGGTGGCTCGGCGACGTACAAGACGGAGCACGCCTCGTCCATCAAGACGGCCCGGTTGATCCGGCCGAGTGCGTCGACGCATGTGACGGATGTGGACCAGACGTCCATCGCGCTCGATCTGAAGAAGTCGGCGGACTCGGTTTCGGTGACGGTGCCGAAGAGCCGGTCGCTGGTGGAGTCGGGCTGGTACATGCTGTTCGTCACGGACGACGAGGGAACACCCAGCAAGGCGCAGTGGGTTCACGTGCCCTAGCCGGGTGGCGTGGGGCGGAGGTCCGGGCCCCGAGTCGTGCACACGACTCGGGGCTCTGCCCCGGACCCCGCTGCTCAATCGCCGCAGGGGCTATCCATTCGCCAGCTTCACCGCGTACTCGCCCCACCATTCGCCCGCCTTCGGGCCGCCCTTGCAGGTGCCGTCGGATTCGCCGGGGCGTTTGACCCACAGGTAGGCCTTCACCTGCGGGTCGCCGGTCTTGGTGGTCGGCTTCTCGCCGAGGGCACGGCCCGGCGGGTTGCACCAGCGCTCGTCCGCGGCGCCGCCCGTGTACGGCCCGTTGCCGTTGCGGCTGGTGTCGACCACGAACGGCTTGTTCCCGACCTTCGCCGAGAGCTCCTTGCCGTACTTGACCGACTCCTCGGTGGTGTAGAAGTTCGACACGTTGACCGAGAAGCCGTCGGCCTGGTCGATGCCCGACCACTTCAGCGGCTCGTAGATCTGGTCCGGCTTGCCCCAGCCCGCGTTGCCCGCGTCGAGGTAGACCTTCGTGTCCTTCAGGGAGTTGAACTTCGCGATGGCGCCCTTGAGCAGGTCGTAGCGCTCCTCGTGGAACTGCTCCGGCGTGCAGTTGTCCACCATGTGCTGCACCGCGTCGGGCTCCAGGATCACCGTCGCGGGGCGGTCCCCGATGCCCGCGGCGACCTGGTCGATGAACTCCCGGTACGCGTTGCCGTCCGCCGCGCCGCCGCCCGAGTACTGGCCGCAGTCGCGGTGCGGGATGTTGTAGACGACGAGCAGCGCGTCCCGGTCCGCCTTCTGGGCGGCCTCGGTGTAGCCGCGCGCCTGTTCCGTCGCGTTCTCCGGCAACAGCCATTCCCCACTGGGCTGTTCGGCGATCTTACGGACCTTCGCGGCCTCGTCGTCCTTGCCGTCCTTCGCGAGAGCCGCGGCCGCCTTCGCCGCCTTGCTGTCGGGGTTCACCCAGAACGGGTCCGCGCCCTTGGGCTGCTGCTTCACCGGCCCCGTCGACCCGTCCCCCTCGTTGTTGTCCCCGCCGCCGGATGAACAGGCCGACACGAGCAGCGCCGCCCCCACGGCAACCGCTCCAGCCCTCAGTTTCCGGTACATCCACTCCCCCTTGGGTGCACTGTCTGGCTCTCAATCCTGGCATACGCCCCTGTCGTGCCACGAGCGCGTACGCCGCTTGTCAAGGACCTGTTACAGCGTGCGCGGCCCGGGTAGGCGCGACCAGTAACACTCCGATGCGCGGGGTGAAAGGGGGCGTGACTTGTCCAGTGAGACGAGTGAACTGCGCCTGGCAGTTGCCCTTCTGGAGTACGCGGAGATCTTCCGCGACACCTTTGACCCGCCGCGCTATCTGCGCCGCCTGACCGACCACTGCGTGGATCTTCTCGGCGCCCTGGGCGCGGGCGTGCTCCTCGCCCGCCCCTACTGCCCCGCCCCGGCCAGCCATCGGCGTCAACGGGCGGACATCGTACGGGAGTTGGTGACATCGGACAGTCCGGTGGGCCCTGCGCACGACACCCTGCGCACCGGCCGGGCGGTCGCTCCCGTGAATCTGGGTTCCGTGACGAGCGCGGCGCGCTGGCCCGCGTTCACGGCGACCGCGCGGCGCCGCGGCATCGCCTGCGCCTACGCGGTTCCGCTGCGCGGGGCCGAGGGTCTGGAGGGAGCGCTCGCCGTCTTCCAGGCGGAAGGGTCGGCGCGCGAGGGCGAGTTCGCGGTCGCGCAGGTGCTCGCCGACGCGGCCACCACCGGGCTGCACAATCACCGTGCGCACGCCCGCTACCAGGATCTGACCGAGCAGTTGGGCGTGGCGCTCGCCAGCCGGGTGCGGATCGAGCAGGCGAAGGGCATGCTCGCCGAGCGCTGGGCGACCGCTCCGGACGCCGCGTTCACGGCGCTGCGCCACTACGCGCGCTCGAACCGGCTGCCGCTCGACCAGGTCGCGTACTCGGTGATCAGCCGCACCCTGCCCGACGACCGGGTGCGGCCCGACCCGTCGTGAACCCCCGACCACACTCTGTGCTTGTCCGCCCAACCGCTCTAGAGTCGTGATGAGTGGCCCCAGTCCTCGGCCGGTTCGATCCGACGGACCATCACAGCCTCCCGTGCAGAGGCCGGGCCCTCCCGCAGCCCGCCGCCCGCGCGGTCGAGGACCGGTCCGGCCGGCGGTTCCCGGGGGAGTGGGCTGCTGGCCGGACCAGGTGGCCCGCGCCTCAACTCGCTTTCTGTGCCGCACCGTTCACGTCCGAGAGATACGCGGACACGACGACGTTCGCCGAGTACGTGCCCGAGGCCTCGTCGAAGCTGCCGCCGCAGGTGATCAGGCGGAGCTCCGCGCGCTCGGAGCGGTGCGGCCCGTATGCCTCGGCCGGGTCGAAGTTCTCGCGGGAGAACACCCGGACGTCGTCGACGGTGAACTCGGCGACGGAGCCGTCGGCCCGCGTCACGCGCACCGTGTCACCGGGCTCCGCCTCGCTGAGGTGGTAGAAGACGGCGGGCCTGCTCTCGGTGTCGACGTGCCCGACGAACAGGGAGGTGCCGCGCTCCCCCGGCCGCACCCCGTCGCCGTACCAGCCGACGACGCCGGCCCGCGCGTACGGCGGCGGGTCGATGGCGCCGCCCGCGTCCAGGCCGCGGGACACGACGGGCGCCTGGATACGCAGCGCCGCGATGTCGACGCGCCGCGGGTCCGCGCCCGCGACCGGCTCGTGGGCGGCCGGGAGGCGGACGTCCGAGGGTCGGCCGACGGCGGCCGCGTCCCCGGTCGTCGGCGAGGACAGGTTGAGGTCGGTGGCGCCGTGGCCCCACAGCCACAGGCCGAGCAGCAGCACCACCCAGGCGACCCCCGTGAGGAGCCGCCCGGCGCCCTGCGACCGGTCACTCATGGCGGGCTCAGTGCCTCGACGTCGAACCGGGTGACCTGCGGCGGCGCGTGCTGCGCACGGCCACGGCGACGGCGGCGATCGCGGCGAGACCCAGGCCGATGAGGGCGTGCCGGGTGCCGGGGCCCTCGCTGGGGGCGGCGGACGGGGCCCGGTGGACGGCGAGCGCCTGCCGTTCGGCGGTGCCGCCGCCGCCCGCGTGCACGGGGGCGGTCGGGGACGGGGAGGGCGTGGCGCCCGCGGCGGATCCGTCGAGGACCCGGAGGGTGCCGGTGACCTTGCCTTCGACTCCGTCGCAGGTCACCGAGACCGGGTAGGCGTCGGGCGCGGCGGCGGACTTCACGCGGGCCTCGGCGTACAGGGTGGGGTCGTCGGCGGAGGGCGCGAGCCGGGCCGGGGACACGAAGGCCGCGGAACTGGCGCTGCCCGTGACGCCGTCGCAGCCGGTCACCCGCAGGTCGACCTCCGTGCCCGCGGGCGCGACCTTCGGGGTGACGGTGATCGCCGCGCCGCCGTCGGCCGCCTGGGCCGCGGTGGCCGGTGCGGTCACCAGGACGGCCGCCCCCGCGACACCGACAGCAAGCAGTCCTGTACGCATCGTGAACCTCCTCTAGGCAGGGTCACGCTTCGGGCCGCGTTCCGCATCCCGAGAGGCTCCCGCGGCACGTCACGCCTGTAGGGACGGGTGAATACGATGGCAGCAGTCAGTCGATCCTGAGCCGAGGAGTCCGCACACATGGCAGAGCCCAAGCCCATCCAATCGTGGCTGACCGACATGGACGGGGTCCTCATGCACGAGGGGGTGCCGATCCCGGGCGCGGACGCGTTCATCAAGAAGCTGCGGGACTCCGGCAAGCCGTTCCTCGTCCTGACGAACAATTCCATGTACACGGCCCGTGACCTGCACGCCCGCCTGAACCGGATCGGCCTGGAGGTCCCGGTCGAGAACATCTGGACGTCCGCCCTCGCGACCGCCCGGTTCGTCGACAGCCAGCGGCCGAACGGCACGGCGTACGTGATCGGCGAGGCCGGTCTGACGACGGCGCTGCACGAGGAGGGGTACATCCTCAGCGACTCGGACCCCGACTTCGTGATCCTCGGCGAGACCCGTACGTACTCGTTCGAGGCGCTCACCAAGGCGATCCGGCTGATCAACGGCGGGGCCCGGTTCATCGCCACCAACCCCGACAACACCGGCCCCTCGACGGAGGGCGTGCTGCCCGCGACGGGCTCGGTGGCGGCGCTGATCACCAAGGCGACCGGCAAGGACCCGTACTTCGTCGGGAAGCCGAATCCGCTGATGATGCGGACCGGGCTCAACGCCATCGGGGCGCACTCGGAGTCCAGCGCCATGATCGGCGACCGGATGGACACGGACGTGCTCGCGGGCCTGGAGGCCGGGATGACGACGTATCTCGTCCTCACCGGGCTCACCAGCACCTCGGACATCGACCGCTTCCCGTTCCGGCCGACCAAGGTGGTCGACTCGATCGCGGACCTCGTCGACCTGGTCTGATCCGCCGGATTCCGTACGGCGGCCGGTCCGGCCGCGGGTCAGCTGCCGGTCGCCGTCTTCCAGTCGTCCACGTACGTCTGGAGGTTCTTGGCCACGTCGTTCCAGTCCGGCTCGAAGATCTGCACGCCGTCCATGATCTTGGCGAGTTCGACGGCGTTGTCGTCGGTGGCCTTCACGTCGGCGCGCGGCGAGAAGCCGCCGCCGATGGAGCTGACCTCCTTCTGCTGCTGCGCGGCGAGCATGAAGTCCAGCAGCTTCTTGCCGTTGGCGGTGTGCGGGGCGTTCTTCACGAGGCCGCCCGCGTACGGCAGGGCGAAGGAGGTCGGCTTGCCGCCGGCCTTCTTCGGGAACCAGATGCCGAGGTTCGGCATGTCCTTGGACTGGGCGTAGTTCATCTGCACATCCCCGTTGGCGACGAGGAGTTCGCCCTTGTCGACCTTCGGGGCGAGCTTGCCGGTGGAGGCGGACGGGCCGACGTTGTTGGCCTGGAGCTTCTTCAGGTAGGCCATGGCCTGCTCCTTGCCGCCGAAGTCGTGCATGGCCTTGACCAGCAGGGCGGTGCCGTCGCCCGCGATGCCGGGCGTGGAGTACTGGAGCTTGTTCTTGTACTTCGCGTCGAGGAGCTGCTCCCAGGTGGCGGGCGGGCTCTTCAGCTCCTTCGTGTTGTGGACGAAGCCGAAGTAGTTGTTCACGACGGACGTCCAGGTGCCGTTGGCCGCCTTGTCGGCGCCGTCGACCTGGTCGGAGCCCTTGGGTGTGTACTTCGCCAACAGGCCCTTGCTGTCGGCCTGTTGGATGAACGGCGGCAGCGTGACGAGGACGTCGGCCTGGGTGTTGACCTTCTCGCGGACGGCGCGCTGCACCATCTCGCCGGAGCCGCCCTCCACGTAGTTGACCTTGATGCCGGTCTTCTTGGTGAAGTCCTTGAAGACCTTGTCGTACCAGCCGTCGCCGTTCTCGCCCTTGAGGCCGTCGGCGCTGTAGACGGTGACGGTCTTGTCGTCGGAGGCGGCGGAGCTGCCGCCGCAGCCGGTCAGGGTCGCGGCGAGGGCGAGAGCGCCGGTGGTGGCGGCGACGGTGGTGAGCGTGTTCTTGCGCATGGCGTGGTGAACTCCCGTATCAAGTCAGGGTTTTTCAGCGGTACTTCAGCGGTACGACGCCTTGGTGCGGATCCGCGAGACGGCCAGCAGGACGAGCAGCGTGGCGGCCATCAGGACCACCGCGATCGCGGAGCCGGTGAAGAGAGAGCCGCGGTCGGTGGTCGCGTAGATCTGCACCGGGAGCGGCATCCAGTCCGGCGGGTAGAGCATCATCGTGGCGCTCAACTCGCCCATGGACAGGGCGAAGCAGAGGCCCGCGGCGGCGTTCAGGGAGGGCAGGAGCAGCGGCAGCCTCACCTTCCACAGGACGTACGCGGGGCGGGCGCCGAGGGAGGCCGCGGCCTGTTCGTAGACCGGGTCGAGGCGCTGGAGGGCGGCCGATACGGACTGGTAGGCGAACGCCGTGACGAGGATCGTGTGGGCGATGATCACGATCCAGCGGGTGCCGTTGAGCAGCATCGGCGGCCGGCTGAACGCCACGAGGACGGCGAGGCCGACGACCACGGACGGCACGGCGACCGGCAGCATGAACAGGGCGTCCATCACGCGTCGCCCGCGCTTCTTCAGCGCGCCGGCGGCGAGCGCGGCCCACCCGCCGACGACCAGCGCGAGCACGCTCGCGGTGACGGCCGTGACCAGGCTGGTGGTCAGGGCGGTGAGCGAGTCGCCGCTGGTGGCGGCCTCGTAGTGGCTTCCGGTGAAGCCGGAGGGCAGGGCGCCGGACCAGTTCGTGGCGAAGGACGCGGCGAGGACCACGAGGAGGGGCAGGGCGAAGAGGGGCAGGAAGAGGACGAAGAAGACGGCCCAGGTCGCCCACTTGCCGGTCTTGCTATGAACGAGCACGGCGGCTCACCACCCGGTACAGGCCGTAAAGGCTCACGGACACAAGGACGTTGACGACCGCGACGACGCATGCGCCCGGATAGTCGGACTCGAGGATCGCCTTGCTGTAGACGAGCGTCGGCAGCGTCGTGACGCCCTTGGCGCCGGTGAACAGGACGATCCCGAACTCGTTGAGGCACAGGACGAGGACGAGGCTGCCGCCGGCCGCGAGCGCGGGCAGCGCCTCCGGCAGGATCACCTGCCGCACGATCCGGGCGGGCCGCGCCCCGAGCGACGCGGCGACCTCCAGCTGCGCCGTGTCGACCCCCGAGAACGCGGCGAGCAGCGGGCGCATCACGAACGGCGTGAAGTAGGTGATCTCCGCGAGCAGCACGCCCCACGGCGTGGCCAGGAACTGGAAGGGCCCGGTCGCGGCGCCCGTGGCGTCCGTCCACAGCCCGTTGGCCATGCCCACCTGCCCGTACACGAAGAGCAGTGCGAGCGTGATCAGGAAGGACGGGAAGGACAGGAACACGTCGATGAAGCGGGCGACGGCCTTCGCGCCGGGGAACGGCACGAACGCGACGATCAGCGCGAGCGCGAAGCCGAGCACGAGACAGCCGGCCGTGGACCCGACGGCCAGCCACACCGTCGTGCCGAGCGCCTCGCGGAAGGCGGAGGACGCGAAGACGTCGGCGTACGGCTCAAGGGAGGTGCCGCCGGTGTCGGGGGTGAGGGACTGCTGGACGACGAGGACGAGCGGGTAGAGGAAGACGACGGCGAGGGCGGCGACGGGCGGCAGGGCCCATATCCAACGGGCGCTCCTCTTAGGGGACTTGGTGGCGCCCTGACGAGGCGCGGCGAGCGTGGCGCTAGCCATCCTTGCCCACCTCCGCGGCGAGCAATATGCCGTCCTCCGGCGCGAAGTGCACGGTGACCTGCTCCCCAAGCGCCGGCGGCTCACGCAGTTCGCGCAGGTCGGCCTTGACGCGGTGGCCGTCGATGTCGACGTAGAGGCGGTGGATCGAGCCGCGCCACTGAACCTCGGAGACCTTCCCCGTAAGGGAGTTGGGGCCTTCGCCGAGGCCGACGAGGTGCGGGCGGACGCAGAGCGTGGCGGTGGCTCCTGGCACCACGTCACCTTGTGTCGGGACCTTCAGCTCGGTCGGGCCGAAGGAGACGGCGTCCGTGCCGACCTGCACGGGAAGCAGGTTGGCGTTGCCGACGAAGGAGGCGGTGAACTCGGTGCGGGGGCGCCGGTACAGGTCCTGCGGCGTGCCGACGTCCTGGAGGCGGGCCTTGTCCATGACGGCGATACGGTCGGCGAGGGTGAGCGCCTCGACCTGGTCGTGGGTGACGTACAGGATCGAGACGTCGGGCAACTCGCGGTGCAGCCGGGCCAGTTCGGCGAGCATTCCGGAGCGGAGCGTCGCGTCGAGCGCGGACAGCGGCTCGTCGAGCAGCAGCACACCGGGCCGGACGGCGAGGGCGCGCGCGATGGCGACGCGCTGCTGCTGGCCGCCGGAGAGTTCGCGCGGGTAGCGCTTGGCGTAGGCGGCCATCCCGGTCAGTTCGAGGGCCTCGGCGACACGGGCGGGGATCTCCCCCTTCGGCACCTTCTGCGCCCGCATCCCGAAGGCGACGTTGTCCTCGACGCGCAGGTGCGGGAAGAGCGCGTACTGCTGCACGACCATGCCGATGCCGCGCCGGTGCGGCGGCAGGTCGGTGACGTCGCGCCCGCCGAGGAACACCCTCCCGGACGCGGGCCGCACGAACCCGGCGACGGCGCGCAGCGCGGTGGTCTTCCCCGAGCCCGAGGGGCCGAGGAGGGCCATCACCTCGCCGGGCTCGACGGTCAGGTCGAGGGAGTCGAGAACGGTGGTGCCGCCGTACGCGACCGACACCCGGTCGAACCGGATGCCGCTCAGCTTCTGGTCGATGTCTCTCACGGCGGCCACGCTCGTGGCGGCGGGTGTCCCGCGCGGAGCGGCGCGGCAACGGGACGGTGAACGGGCACCCAAGCTTGGACCAGACCCGTTATCTGTTTGTTATTCGGATGGCGTGCGGAAGGTCAACTGGCGCTAGGAGGTGGCGGGTTGCCACCCCTCCGCTCCCAAACGGGCGGTGAACGAGAAGCGGTCCCCGCGGTAAAGCGTCCGCACCCGCTCCGTGGCGCGGCGCCCGGTGTCGTACGAGATCCGGTGGATGAGCAGCATCGGGAGCGCGGGCGGCGTGCCGATGAGCAGGGCCTCGCGCGGGGTCGCGAGCACCGTCTCGATGCGCTCGTCGGCCGAGCCGAACTCGATGCCGAGGCGGTCGTGGACGTAGGAGTAGAACGAGGAGTCGGGGTCGAACTCGGCGTCCAGGCGCGGCACTCGGGACACGGGGACGTAGGTGGACTCCAGGCCGACGCGCTCGTCGTCGGCGAGCAGTACGCGCTCCATGTGCCAGACGGGCTCGCCCCGTTCGAGGCCGATCTCGGCGGCGAGCGCGGGCGGACACGGGAAGCGTTCGAGGCCGATGAGGGTGCGCCCGGGGCGCCGGCCCTGTCTGCGCACGCCTTCCGTGTACGAGGCGAGGGAGAGCGGCTGCGCCAGCTTGGGGCCCGCGACGACGGTGCCCCTGCCGTGCCGTCGCAGCCGCCCTTCGAGCAGCAGCTCGCGCAGCGCCTGCCGCACGGTCTCGCGCGCGACCTCGTACCGGAGGGCGAGTTCACGCTCGACGGGGAGAGTCTCGCCTTCGCTCAACTCGTCGACGAGCGCGGCGATCTGGGCCTTCACGGCGTAGTACTTCGGGATGCGTCCGTGCTCGGGGATGCCGTTGCGCACGGGGGCGCCGGGGGCCTGGTCGTTCGGGTAGTCCACGCGGGGATGGTCGCAGATGGGGGTGAACGGCTGTCCCGCGTCCCCTGGGAGGGCGGGTTCCCTGGGCCCGGCCGCCGCGCTTGTTCGGCTGGGGCGGCGGCCGGGCCGGTGGCGGGCCGGGGCTCAGCGTCCGCCGACGCGGAGCCGCCGGGCTCCCACCACGAGGGCCGTGCCGGCGAGGAGGAGGGTGCCGGCCGCGACCCCCAGTCCGAGCAGGGCGCGCGGGCCCGTCCGGGCGAGCTCCTCCGCGAGGGTCGGGCCCGCGGCCTCCTCGATGGTGAACGGGTAGTCGTCGGACTCGCCGACCCAGTCGCCGTCGTCGTCCTTGCGCCGGACGAGCGCGGCGGTGGCGACGACCCGGTCGGGCCGGGTGCCGCCGGCGAACGCGAGGCGGACGTCGACGGTGACCGTGTCGCCCGCGCCGACCGAGAACCCGGGGAAGCCGTCGAAGACGCCGATGTTCTCGTCCCGGCCGGTCCGCTCGACGGTCACGGGGCGCCAGCGGCCCGCGTCCCGGAACTCCAGCGTGATGCGCTTCGGCGTCAGTTTCCGGGTCTCGTCGACCAGTACGAGGACGGGGTGGAGGTCGGCGCAACGGCTGGCGGTGGTGTTGGTCAGGTCGAGCGAGAAGTGCCGGGGGGCGTCGCCGGGGTGATAGGTGGCGGGGCCCTCGTCGATACGGGTGTCGATCGGGAAGTCGCCGCGCTTGTCGGCGGCGCAGGCCCTGGTGCCGGTGTCGGCGGCGGCCACGTGCGTGGGACCGAGGGCGGTGAGGGCGGTGGTGGCGATGACGGTGGCGGCGAGGGCGAGCGGGCGGCGCGGTCGCATGAAGGCCCTTCACTGGTCGCGGAGTCGACGACAGTCGTGGGCCAGAACGTTTCCATCGCGGGGCGGCGGGGTGGGGGTTGCGCGCGGCGGCGCGCGGAACGTTTCCCCCGATCGGCCCACCCGGCACCGGCGTTGCACCCGGGGCTCCGCTGCGGACCTCGCGCCTCAAACGCCGGCGGGGCGTGAATGATCCGCTCCCGCCTTGGGCGGCAGGGTGGGCAAGGCGGCCCCCGGTGCGGGCCGCACCCGCGTCAGGCTCCGGCCACGGGACCGTTACGACGGAGCCGCTCGGCCGAACAGAGGGGCCAGGATCATGTGAGCCGCGCCCTCCACCGCCTGATTGTCGCCCCCGGGGGCCGCCCGCACGGGTATCGCGGGGCCGCCGCCCTCCCGGCGGGCGCGGGCCGCGACGACCCGTTCCACTCCACGTACGAAACGCTTCTCGTGCGCCGCCACCGTCCGCCCACCGAGCAGCACCGCGTCGATGTCGAGCAGGCTCACCAGGTTCGCCGCCCCCTCGCCGAGCACCCGCGCCGCCTCGTCCAACCCCCCGTCCCCGCCGGAGGCGACCGCCGCGAGGCAGAGCGCCTCGATGCACCCCCGGTTGCCGCAACCGCACCGCGGACCGTCCAACTGGATCACCTGGTGGCCGAACTCGCCCGCACCGGTACGCGCGCCACGGTAGAGCGCGCCGTCGAGGACGAGCCCGGCCCCCAGTCCCGTACCGAGGTGGAGGTAGGCGAAGGAGCGCTCCCCCTCCCCCTCCAGGGCGAGACCGAGCGCCGCCGCGTTCGTGTCCTTGTCCACGACGACCGGCAGGCCGAGCCGCTCGGCGAGCGCGTCACGCAGCGGGAAGCCGTCCCACTGCGGGAACCCGGTGACCCGGTGCAGCACCCCGCCGGTGTGGTCGAGCGGCCCCGGCACGGCGACGCCGACGCCGAGGACCGTCTGCGCCCCGTCCGCGTCGAGCAGCGCGTCGACCTCACAGGCCGCGGCCGCGAGCACCGCGTCGGAGCCCGCGCCGAGGTCGAGCGGGGCACGCCGGGCCGCGACGACCGCGCCGGACAGATCGGTCAGCACGGCGCGCAGCTCGTCGCGGTCCAGGTGCAGGCCGACCGCGTGCGCGGCGCCCGCGAGCAGCCGGAGCACGGTGCGCGGCTTGCCCCCGGTGGAGGCCCGGCGGCCGGCCTCGACGGCGAGACCGTCCCCCCTGAGCCGCGCCGTGATCTTGCTGACGGCCTGCGGGGTGAGCCCCGTGCGCTCGGCGAGCTCCAGGCGGCTTATCCCTGCCTCCCCCGCCGTACGCAGCAGATCGAGCACGAGCGCCGCGTTGTGCCCGCGCAGGGCACTCAGGTTCGCGCCCACCGTCGCCGCCATGGTCCTCCTCACGTGCCTGTTCATCACGCCCATTGTCCCCCGCGCTTGCACTTTGGCAACACCGTTGCTTAAGTGGAAGCCATGGATCGTATGGAAGGTGCGAAAGGCATGGAAGGTGCGGAAGGCATGGAACGCATGACCGGTACGAGTGTCGGTACGAGTGCCCCCTTGCGCGTGGGCCTGGTCGGCTACGGCCTGGCGGGCTCCGTCTTCCACGCCCCGCTGATCGCCGCCACCGAGGGCCTGACCCTGGACACGGTCGTCACCTCGAACCCCGAGCGGCAGGCCCAGGCGCGCGCCGAGCACGGCGAGGACCTGCGCTTCGTCGCGTCCCCCGACGACCTGTGGGCGCACGCGGACGAGCTCGACCTGATCGTCATCGCGTCGCCGAACAAGACGCATGTGCCGCTCGCGAAGGCCGCCATCGCCGCGGGCCTCCCGGTCGTCGTCGACAAGCCGGTCGCGGGCACCGCCTCCGAGGCCCGCGAGCTCGCGGAGCTGGCCGAGAAGCAGGGCGTCCTGCTGTCGGTCTTCCAGAACCGCCGCTGGGACAACGACTTCCTGACCCTCCAAAAGCTGCTAGCCGACGGCGAGTTGGGCGACATCTGGCGCTTCGAGTCGCGCTTCGAGCGCTGGCGCCCGCACCCCAAGGGCGGCTGGCGCGAGTCCGGCAACCCGGAGGAGATCGGCGGCCTCCTGTACGACCTCGGCAGCCACGTCGTCGACCAGGCCCTGGTCCTGTTCGGCCCGGCCGTCTCCGTCTACGCCGAGTCGGACGTGCGCCGCCCCGGCGCCGAGGCCGACGACGACACGTTCATCGCGATCACCCACGCGAACGGGGTGCGCTCGCACCTGTACGTCTCCGCCACCACGGCCCAACTCGGCCCGCGCTTCCGCGTATTGGGCTCGCAGGCCGGCTACGTGAAGTACGGCCTGGACCCGCAGGAAGCGGCCCTCCGCGACGGCAAGCGCCCGACGGCCGGTGAGCCGTGGGGTGTCGAGGGCGAGTCGCTGTGGGGCCGCGTCGGCTCCGGCGAGTCCCCGCTGACGGGCGGCGGCCGCCCGCTCGCGACGGTCGACGGCGACTACCCCGCGTACTACGCCGCCGTCGCCGCGGCGCTGCGCGACGGCGCCCCGAACCCGGTGCCCGCCACGCAGGCCGCCGACGCGCTCGACGTCCTGGAGGCGGCCCGCGTCTCGGCCCGCGACGGTGTGACGGTGACCCTCTGATGAGCGCCCAGAACGCGAACCCCGAAAACGCCCCGCAGATCCCCGAGCTGGAGGACCAGGAACGCCGTCTGGTCCTCGACTCCTTCACGCACGACGACGCCTGGGCCCTCGGCAACCTCCTCGTGGACCTCGCGCGCGAGCGGCAGGCACCGGTCGCGATCGACATCACGCGCGGCGGCCAGCAGCTGTTCCACGCGGCGCTGCCCGGCTCGGCCCCGGACAACGACGCGTGGATCGCCCGCAAGCGCCGCGTCGTGGAGCGCTACCACGCCTCGTCCTACCTGGTCGGCAGCCGCTTCCGGGCCAAGGGCACGACATTCGAGGACGCCTCCCGCCTCGACCCGGACACGTACGCGGCACACGGCGGAGCGTTCCCACTGGCCGTTCGGGGAGCAGGAGTCGTAGGCACGGTCGTGGTCTCGGGCCTCCCCCAGATCGAGGACCATGCGCTGGTGGTGGAGGCCCTGGAGCGGTTCACGGGCTAGGTGTGCTGTCTCGGCACGTTGGTGACGCCGGCGCGGTCTTGCATGGGTGAGGGCCGTCTGGTTTCGGTGGGGATTGCGACATCTACCGCCGAGTCCAGGAGGCCCTCATGTGCCACCGTAACGCGCCGCTGACCCCAACGGGCAGGCTGCGTCTGGCCGTGTGCATCGTCGAGGACGGTTGGCCGCTGCGCCGCGCCGCCGAGCGTTTCCAGGTCAGCCACACCACCGCCCAACGCTGGGCAGGCCGCTACCGAAAGTCGGGCTGGGCCGGCATGTACGACCGCTCCAGCCGCCCGCTCCACCAACGCCACAAGACCCCGGCCCCCGTCGAGGACGAGGTGGTCCGGCTGCGCCAGGAACACCGGATCGGGCCGCAGCGGATCGCGGTGCGCACGGGGATCGCCGCCTCGACCGTCCACCGCATCCTGCAGGCCCACCGGCTGCCGCCGCTGTCCTGCACGGACCGGGCCACCGGACGGCCCGTGCGCCGCTACGAACGCGCCCGGCCCGGCGAACTCGTCCACGTCGACGTCAAGAAGCTGGGCCGCATCCCCGACGGCGGCGGACACCGGACGCTGGGCCGGGCCGCGGGCCGCAAGAACCGGCAAGCGGCCGGAGTGGCCTACCTGCACACGGCGTTGGACGACCACTCCCGCCTCGCCTACACCGAGGACCTGCCCGACGAGAAGGCCGCCACCTGCGCCGGCTTCCTCGAGCGGGCCACCGCCTGGTTCGCCACCCGCGGCATCCCGGTCGAGCGGGTGCTGACCGACAACGCCTGGGCCTACACCAAGAACACCTGGGAACAGACCTGCCGCCGGCTGGGCATCAGCCCCCGCTGGACCAGGCCCTGGCGGCCGCAGACCAACGGCAAGGTCGAACGCTTCCACCGCACCCTGCTCGAGGAATGGGCCTACCAGCGGCCCTACACCTCGGACGCCGAACGCCGGGCAGCGTTTGACGACTGGCTCGACTGGTACAACTACCACCGACCCCACACCGGAATCGACGGCCACACACCAGCCAGCCGCGTCACCAACGTGTCAGAACAGCACAGCTAGGGCCCTTCTGACGGATCAGGCTGGATGCGGGCGGCGTCCATGTGCGGTGCAGGCGAGTGGGGTCTGGTGCGTGCAGCTGCAAGGCGGAGGAGGGCGTCAACGCGGAGCGTTGGCAACCGACGACAACGCAGCAGATGTGCGTGCCAGGGCCCGCGACTCCAGCAAGATCCGTCAGAAGGGCCCTAGTCCCCGTCGTCAAACTCCCGCCTGCCCGGCGTTACCGATAGCGCGGTACCGGTGCCGGTGCCGATGGTGCCGGTGCCGGTGCCGGTGCCGCCCGTAGCGTTGCGCGGCACCGGGGCGCCGCCTTGCCCACCCTGCCGCCCAAGGCGGCAGATTGCCCAAGGCGGGGGCGGCCGACCGCGACGGGCGGGAAGCCGTGACCGACGGCGGATCGCCCGCGGCAGGTGCGGTCGACCACCCGGGCGGGGAGCCGTAGCCGACGGCAGATTGCCCGCGGCAGGTGCGATCGACCACCCCGGCGGGGAGCCGTGGCCAGCGGCGGATCGCCCAGGGCAGGGCGGGGGCACCCCGTCAGGCCGACGCCCCCGGAGGGGGCGGGCGGGTGGGAGATAGGCGGGGAAAAGGGCGTCGGCGGCGACGGCCTTCGCGGGGCGCAGCGCCGGTTCCGGCAATTCAGGCCCCGATCTTGGACGAGACTCGCGGCGGCCGGGGCGAAGCCCCGCCTCCGCCACCCCGGTTCGGCACTCGAGCCCCGCCGACACCCAAGGCACGGGGCCCGGGGCGAAGCCCCGCCTCCGCCACCCCGGTTCGGCACTCAGGTCCCGCGCGGGGGCCGGGGCCGACACGGGATGGCCCGCCCCCAGCCCGGCAGACGGGCACCCGGACGACCGCCGACGGAAGAGCGGCGCAGGCCACACCGCCCCCGCACCCCAGCGGAGCGCCTACGCCCCCTTCAACTCCTGACGTTGCCGCCCCAGGCCGTCGATCTCCAGTTCCACCACGTCACCCGCCCGCAGATACGGCTTCGGTTCGGGTTGGCCCATGGCGACGCCCGCCGGTGTGCCGGTGTTGATGACGTCGCCGGGGTACAGGGTCATGAACTGGCTTACGTAGCGCACCACTTCGGCCACCGGGAAGATCTGGTCGGCCGTGCTGCCGTTCTGCTTGAGCTCGCCGTTCACCCACAGCCGCAGGCCGAGCGCCTGGGGGTCGGGGACCTCGTCGGCGGTCACGAGCCACGGGCCGAGCGGGTTGAACGTCTCGCAGTTCTTGCCCTTGTCCCACGTGCCGCCGCGCTCGATCTGGAACTCGCGCTCGGACACGTCGTGCGCGACCGCGTACCCGGCGACGCACGCGAGCGCCGCCTCGTGGGACTCGACGTAGCGGGCCGTGCGGCCGATGACGATGGCCAGCTCGACCTCCCAGTCGGTCTTGACCGAGCCGCGCGGTACGAGCACCGTGTCGTCGGGCCCGACGACCGTGTCGGCCGCCTTGAAGAACACGACCGGCTCGGCGGGCGGCTCCGCGCCGGTCTCCGCCGCGTGGTCGTGGTAGTTCAGCCCGATGCACACGACCTTGCCGATACGGGCCACCGGCGGGCCGATCCGCAGCCCCGACGCGTCGAGGACGGGCAGCTCCCCGGCCGCGGCAGCGGCCCGTACGCGCTCGATCGCGGCGTCGTCGGAGAGCAGCGCCCCGTCGACGTCCGTGACGAGTTCCGACAGGTCGCGCAGGGTTCCCTCGGCATCGAGCAGCGCGGGGCGCTCGGCTCCGGCGGGACCGACTCGCAGCAGCTTCATGGTGTAACTCCCTCTGCAGTAGGAGGAGCCTCCACGGCCCGGTGCGGCGTGCAGCCATCGGAGGACTGGTCGATCCTCCAAGGAGAACGTCCAGTCCGCAATACCCCGTTCACGGACTGGACCCGGATCACCGCTGAGCGTCGCTCAGAGCGCCGGCGCGGCCGCCGCCCCACCCGCGTACGGCATGTCCCGGTAGAGCACGGCCCGCTCGATCGAGCTCCACGTCGTCGACGTGACGACGTACAGCGCGGCGGCGAGCGGCACGAAGGCCACCGTGAAGAGGGTGAAGAAGGACATCAGCGGCATGAACTTGCCCATCGCCGCCATGCCCGGCACCTGCGGCTGGTCACCGTTCGGCCTGTTCTGCTGCGCCTGCGCCATCTGCCGCTTCGTCCGCCGGTAGTTGAAGCTCGCGACGGCGGCGACGAGCGCGAACAACGCCACGTAGACGAGCCCCTGCTCCCCGAACAGCCCGCCGTGCGCGAGCGCGTCGTGGAACCGGCCGCTGAGCGGCGCCGCGCCGAGGGTGTGGCCGAGCAGGGTGTTGGGTTCGCCGCCGATGCTCCGGTTGGAGAACAGGTGGTAGAGCAGGAAGAACGCCGGCATCTGGCAGAGCATCGGCAGGCAGCCGGTCAGCGGGGAGACCTTCTCCTCGCGGTGCAGCTCCATGATCGCCTTCTGCATCGCCTCGGGGCTGTTCTTGTGCTTCTTGCGCAGCTCGGCGATGCGCGGCTGCAGCTTGGCCCGTTCCCGCTGGCCACGGGCCGCCGCCCGCGACAGGGGGTGGACGAGGAGGCGTACGAACGCGGTGAACAGGATGATCGCCGCAGCCGTGGCGGAGGCGCCGAGCAGCGGGTGGAGGAGGTCGGCGAGGTGTGCGACCAGGCTGGCGAAAACGGACATGAACGACGACATGGATGAGCCCTCCGGGGGTCTCGTCGTGCCTGAATCGGTGAGCGAAACGGCGTGACGGACCGCTGAACCGGAAGGTTCAGCAGGCCGTCGGGACGAGGCGTCCGGGTGCTCGGGGCCTGGGGCGGCCCGAGGCGTCGGGATCGCGCTGCGGCAGGAACGCGGTGCGCCGCTCGCGGTCGCGGATGGCGGTGCGGACGCGGGTGCGCGCCACGGCGGGCGCGGAGCGCGCGGCGAGGACGGCGCAGGCGGCGAGCGCGGAGCCCGCGGCGGCGGTCGCGGCGAGCGCGACGGCGCCGGCGATGCTGCCGGTGTCGACGAGCGCCGAACCGAGGAGGACGAAGAGCAGCAGGGCGACGGGCCGCAGCGTCATGGACCGGGCGGGTCCACTGGTCGTGCGTGCCATGTGCCTGCCTCCTCTCGCCGCTCGCGCGTGCGTACGCGTCCTGCCAGTTATACAGGCTCGGTCACGACCGGCTGGAGGAGGCGTCGCGGTTCGAGCAGCGCCCGGCTCACCGGATCGGCGGGGTCCGGGTCGAGCGCGGCGCCGGGCAGCATCTCGACTTCCTCCGGTGGCACGAAGCCCCCGCAGGCCGGGCACTCCCCCACGACGCCGAGCCCGGTGCCGCACGCGGCGTGCCGGAACTCACGCGCCGGCAGGGTCCCCGGGATCGTCCGCCCCCACTGGCTGAGCGAGAGCAGCACCGGCCACAGCCCGCGTCCGTGCGCGGTCACGACGTACTCGTCGCGCGGCGGCGACTCCTGGTAGCGGCGCTTCTCCAGGACCCCGGCCGCGGTGAGTGCCTGGAGCCGGGTGGCGAGGACGGCGCGCGGGATGCCGAGGTGGACGAGGAAGTCGTTGTAGCGCCGCACGCCGTAGAGGGCGTCGCGCACGACGAGGAGCGTCCAGCGTTCACCGACGACCTCCAGCGCACGGGCGGCCGAGCACTGCTGCGTCGCGTAGTCCTTGCCGAGAGCCATGGCCCCACTGTAGCCACTTCTCCGCTATTAGGTTCAGTGAATGAACTCACCGTGCTACGTTCAGGTGGCCCGGTAAGTTCATTCACTGAACCTAAGACTGGATGGGTCCAGCCATGTCACAGCCCACGCCCCGGCCCGTACTCGCGAAGGCCCCGCCGGGGGCCGCCGCCGTCCGCCCGGCCGCCACCCTCGCCGTCACGAGCGCGGCGACGGCGGTGACGCTGATGACGTACGCGGCGCCGTCGATCACGCTCGGCGACACGGCCGCGTCCCTGCACACCGGCCTCTCCGCCCAGGCCTGGCTGCTGAACGGCACCCCGCTCGGTCTCGCCGCGCTGCTCCTGGTCGCGGGCAGCCTCGCGGACGACTACGGGCGGCGCCGCGCCTTCGTCCTCGGCACCCTCGCCCTCGGCCTCACGACGATCCTGGGCGCACTGGCCCCCACCACCCTGCTCTTCACCCTCGCCCGGGTCGCGCAGGGCGCCGCCTCGGCCGCGATCATCGCGGCGAGCCTGGGCCTGCTGGTGCACGCGTTCCCGACCCCGGCGGGCCGCATCAGGGCGACCGGCGTGTGGGGCGCGTGCGTCAGCGGCGGCATCGCGCTCGGCCCGGTGGTCGCGGGCTGGGTGGCCGGGCTCGCCGACTGGCGCTGGTCGTACGCGGTCCTGGGCGCGGCCGCGCTGCTCGTCACGGCCCTCGCACCCCGGGCCCTGACCGAGTCCCGCTCGCCTCGCGCCGGCCGCCCCGACCTGCCCGGCGCCCTCACGCTCGGCCTCGCGCTGGGCGCCCTCCTCGCCGCGCTCACCCTCGGCCGCGACGGCTGGCTCCGCGTGTCCATCGGCGTACTCCTGGCCGCAACTGCCGTGCTTCTGGCGGCATTTGTGGCGGTCGAGCGGCGCAGCGCGACCCCGATGCTCGACCTGTCGCTCCTGCGGCGCCCCCTCTTCCTCGCCGCCACGGCGGGCGGCCTGTTCACCGGCCTGTCGGTCATCGCGCTCTTCAGCTACGTCCCCACGCTCGTCCAGCGCACGATGGGCGTGAGCCCGATGGGCACAGCCGGGCTGTTGGTCGTCTGGTCCGGCACGTCGTTCCTCGTCGCGCTTCAGGCGCGGCGCCTGGCGGGCCGGGTCTCCCCGCGCCACCAACTGGCCGTCGGCTTCGCCCTGCACGCGCTGGCCGTCGCCACGATGCTGGGCGCGGCGGGCTCCGGGCACTGGACGCGGCTGCTGCCCGGGCTCGTCGTCTCCGGCATCGGCAGCGGCCTGCTCAACGCGGCGCTCCCGCTCCTCGCCGTCGAATCGGTCCCGGCCGGTCGCGCGGCGATGGGCTCGGGCGCCAACAACACGGCGCGGTACATCGGTTCGGCGGCGGGGGTGGCCCTGATGATCGCGGTGTCCACGTCCACGGGCACGTCGACGCACGCGCTGGCCGACGGCACGAACGCGGCGCTGATCGCCTCCGGCGTGCTGGCCCTCGCGGCGGCGGGCCTGCTGCTCGGGCTGCGGGAGCGGAAGCCGGCGCCTGCCCGGGGCTGAACCGGGGGTTCTCCCCACCCCGCACACGGGCGCCACTCCCATGGGCGCGCGCGACCCGCGTCCATAGCGTGACCGGTGAGATCAGGCGGAGGGGACGAGGGGACAACGGAACATGTGGAAGCTGGCCAGGCGCACCATCCGGTACCGGGGAAAGAGCCTCACGGCCACCTTCCTCGCGCTCTTCCTCGGCACGGTCATCGTGATGTCCTGCGGCGGCCTGCTGGAGACCGGCGTACGCAACAACGCGCCCGCGCAGCGGCTCGCGCGGGCCGACCTCGTGGTGACGGGCGACCGTTCGGTGACCCCGCCCTCCAAAGGCGACGAACCCGATGACAGCGACGACCCGGCGATCATGCCCGAGCAAGTGCCCGTATCCACCACGGCACTTGACCGGGTGCGGGCCGTCGAGGGCGTGCGCGATGCCGTCGCCGAGCGGACCTTCGACGCGGCGCTCGTACCGGAAGCACGCGGCGGGGCCTCGCCGGTGAAGGCGCAGGCGCACGGCTGGGCCTCGGCCGCCTTCGCGCCGTACCGGATCGCCGAGGGCAAGGCACCGGCGCGGGACGGCGAGGTCGCCCTCGACACCCGGACGGCCCGGGCCGCGGGCGTCGGCCCCGGCGACGAGGTCCGGATCGCGGCCGGGGACGGCACGCGGACGTACACCGTGAGCGCGGTGGTGAAGGCCGCACAGGAGATGGACCGGGCGGCCGTGTTCCTCTCCGACGACGCCGCGCAGGCGCTCGCCCCCGCGGTCGCGGACATCGCCGTACGAACAGCGCCCGGCACGGACCTCGGGGACGTACGCGACCGGGTCGCCGCCGCACTCGACGGGCAGCCGCTCAAGGTCGTTACCGGCGACGGCCGGGGCACCGTGGAGTTCCCCGAGGTGCTGACCAGCGGCTCCGATCTGGTCGCGCTGGCGGGCGCGTTCGGCGGCATGACCACCGTCGTCGCGATCATGGTGGTGTCCGGGACGGTCGCGCTGTCGGTGGGCCAGCGGCGCCGGGAGTTCGGGCTGCTGCGGTCCATCGGCTCGACGCAGCGCCAGCTGCGCCGGATGCTGCTGACCGAGACGCTGCTGGTCGCCGTGGTCGCGGCGGGCGCGGGCTGGTTCGTGGGACCGCCGGTGGGCCGGTGGCTGTTCGGCGAGTTCCAGGGCACGGGCTTCGTCTCCGATTCCGTGACGTACGCGCAGGGCTGGATCCCGGCCGTGGCCGCGGCCGGCGCGCTGCTGATCACCGCGCTCCTCGGCGGCTGGATCGGCGCCCGGCGCGGGGTGAACGTCAAGCCGGTGGAGGCGCTGCGCGAGGCCGAGGTGCAGCTGCGCTGGGCACACCCGCTGCGGATCGTCCTGGCGGTCCTGTTCCTGTCCGGGGCCGCGGCCCTGGCCATCCTCACCGTCCTGCTGTTCGACGGGCCCATCGCGGGCAGCACGGCGGGACCGACCGTGCTGTGCGCCGTCATCGGGTTCGCGCTGCTCGGACCGGGCCTCACCAAGCTGATGGCGTGGCTGATCGGCGGCCCGGTGCGCCGGCTCACCGGAGCCGGCGGCAAGCTGGCCGTCTCGCACGCCCGGGTCCGCGCCGTCCGCATGGCCGCAGCGGTGACGCCGCTGATGCTGGCGACGGGCATGGCGACCGGCAACCTCTACCTCCAGACCACGCAGATCGAGGCCACGAAGTCGGCGTACGCGGCCAACCTCCGCGCGGACGCGGTGCTTTCACCGGCGGCGGGCGGCGTCTCGGACGCGCTCCTCGCCGAGGTCCGCCGCACCAAGGGCGTCGAAGCGGCGAGCGCCTACGCCACGAGTACGGGCTTCATCGACGGCGTGACCGACGAGGACGGCATCCCGCTCCAGGGCGTCAGCGCGCGGCAGGCCTCCCTCACCACGGCCGTACGACCGGTCGCGGGCAGCCTGGAGAAGCTCGACGGGAACACCGTGGCGCTGACCACCGAACGGGCGCGCAAGCTGCACAAGGCGGTCGGCGACAGCTTCACGCTCCGCCTCGGCGACCGGGACAAGGTCGACGTCCGCATCGTCGCCCTCTTCAAGGGCCGCCCCGGCTACGAGACGGCCTTCCTGCCCGCCGGTCTGCTCGCGGCCCACACGGATCTGGGTCGCCCCTCGCAGATCCTGGTCCGGACGTCGTCCTCGGCCGCCGTCCCGGCTCTCGCGTCCCTCGCACCGGGCCTGGAAGTCACCGACCGCGAGTCGCTGATCGAGGCCACGGCCGAGGACGCTCAGACCCAGGCCTGGATCAACTACCTACTCATCGCGATGATCGTGGCCTACACGGTGCTCGCGGTGGTCAACTCGCTGGTCCTCTCCGTCGGCAACCGCAGCCGGGAGTTCGCGCTCCAGCGGCTGGTCGGCTCCACGAAGGGCCAGGTCATGAAGATGCTGACCATCGAGGCCCTGATCGTCGCCGCGATCGGCCTGCTGCTCGGCACGGCGGCCGCGAGCACGTCACTGTTCCCGTTCGCCCATGCGGCGGCGAACACCTGGATGCCGTCAGGACCTTGGTGGATCTACGGGGCGGTCGTGGCCGGTGCCGTCACGCTGTCGCTGGCCGCGACGCTGCTGCCGGCGTGGGCGGCGCTGCGTACGCGGCCGGTGGAGGCGGCGGGGGCGCAGGAGTAGGGGCAGGGGCAGGCGCGGGGGTAGAAGTACGAGTGGCTACCCGGCCTCCGCCCCGACCGGCTCCCGGGCCAGCACGTCCTCGTCCGCCCGCTCGTCCCTGTCCGCCGGGAACGCGTACGTCACCACCAGCGTCACGGCGAGATTGGCGGCGAGGGCGACGATCCCGGCGTTCACCCCGAACACCGGATCGTGCCCGCTGAACACGAGCCCGCACACGACCCCGACCCCCACCACGAGCCCACTCAGCGCACCCACCAGACTCAGCCTCCGCCACACCAGACCCACGAGCAGCATCGGCACGAGCTGCGCCATCCCCTCGTACGAGATGAGGGAGAGCCGTACGAGCGTGTTGGGCGCGGCGTACGTCAGCACGAGCGCGACCGACCCGGCGACGACGACCACGACCTGCGACCACGTCTTCTGAGCCTGGGAGGAGTCCCGCCAGCGCGGCACGAGCGAGAACACGCTGCTCCCCCACATCGTCCCGATGACCAGCATGAACACGGCCATCGGCACGATCGACGACAGTGCGGCCGCGACCCCGACGATCCCCACGACCCACGCGGGAAGCGAATCGACGACGAGCTTGAAGAGCGCGAGGTTCGACTCGGCCCCGGTGAGCCCGGGCACGACGAACAGCGCCGCCATCCCGAGGAACATGGGCACGAACAGCAGCACGTTGTACGCGGGCAGCCACATTGCATTGCGCCGCAGCGCGTCCGCGCTCCGGGCGCCGAGATACCCGGCGACGGTGGTCGGGAAGATGACGACGGTGAGGGCGTTCAGGAAGGTCGTCGTGGCGAACCACCCTTCTCCGTAAGGCGATCCACCACTCCCCGGCAACGTCAGCCAGGCCCCCTTCTCCTCGACGAGCCGCCCGAGGAAGTCCCCGTACCCGTCGAAGTAATGAAGAGGTACGTAGACGGCGAGGAAGGCGAGCGTGACGATGACGAGGAGGTCCTTCAGGACGGACACCCAGGCGCTCCCCCGCAACCCGCTGACGACGACGAAGACGGTGGTGACGGCGAAGCCGATGAAATAGGCCCAGTTGAGGCCGACGGCACCGTACGAGATCGTCGAGACGACGACGCCCATCCCGGTGATCTGCAACTGGATGTACGGGAGCAGGAACACGGTGACGAGAACGGCGACACCGGCACCCAGCCATGGCTGCCCGAACCGGTGCGCGACCATGTCGGTGATGCTCACGAGCCCGTGCCGGCGCGCGTAGGCCCACAACAACGGCCCGACGACGTACCCGATGGCGTACCCGCAGGACATGTAAGCGACGACGTACAGCACAGGGGCGCCGTAGTTGTACCCCCACCCGGCAGCACCGAGATACGAGAAACTCGTATACCCCTCCCCCGCCATCAACACCCACACGAACACGGCCCCGAGCGACCGCCCGCCCACGGACCACTCGGCGAGCCCGCCTCCGCCGCCCCTTCCACGTACGGCGAGCAGCCCGAGCGCGACGGTGACGACCATGAAGACGCCGAAGAGGGTGGTGGCGACGGCGGCATCGCTCATGACCGGCCCCGCTTGAGCCGCTGGTCGCCGCGCCAGGTGAGCCAGGCGGCGAACGGGGTGACGAGCGTGGCCCCCAGCAGCCACACGAACAGGAACGGCAGCCCGAACACGACGGGTTCGACGCGGTTCACGAAGGGCAGCGCGCCGATGTAGAGCACGAAGGGGACGAGGAGCCAGAGCAGGTGGGGCCGTTTGATCACGAAACGGCAGCCTATCGGGGGTGGCGGGCGCTGCCGGGGACCCCGGTCACCGAGGGCTCATCTTGCTGAGCTTCCCCCACACGATGAGCCGGTACTTGGAGGTGAACTCGGGCGTACAGGTGGTGAGGGTGATGTAGTACCCGGGTTCGCCGTACCCGGCTCCCGCCACGACGCGACTGCGCGGCACGGGATCGATCACGCCCCCGTCGCCGGCCGAGGTCTGGGCGAGCGTCTTGTCGACGACGTACGTGTACGAGGCGGTCTTCGTCCGGACGGTGAGGGTGTCGCCGCGCCGCAGCCGGTTGATGTAGCGGAACGGTTCGCCGTGCGTGTTCCGGTGCCCGGCGAGCGCGAAGTTCCCGGCGCCGCCGGGCTGGGCGGTGCCGGGATAGTGGCCTACGTAGCCGTGATTGAGGACGTTCGCCTTGCTGATGCCCTGGGCGACGGGGGCGCGCAGGCCGAGGCGGGGGATGCCGAGGACGGCGTAGGCCTGGTCCCAGTTCGGCTGGGGCGGCGGCGCGGGCTTGGCGCGGTGGTCGTCCGGAGTGACGGAGGGATCGTCGCTCGGGGTGCCACTGGACTCGACGGCCCCGGCGGCGGGCTCGGTGTGATCGACACTTCCGTCACTTCCGGCCGAGGCCTCCCCCCATTGCCGCTCGAGGGCCTCTACCTGCCGATCGGCACCGGCCCTGGCCTGCCGGTTGGTCCACCACAACTGGTGCACGACGAGCAGCAGCACGACGAGCCCGAGGGTGACGGCGACCTCGGCACCGTTCCAGAGCAGGCGCCGCACGGAGGACCGCCGCGAGGGCCCTTGGGTCACGACGGCGGGCCGATCGGTACGCATACGTTGCAGACGTTGCAGCAGCACGCGCGCAAGATAGATCGCGGGGCGCGAAGTCACCAGGGGCAGGGCGTGGCGCCGTGGGCGGGGTTGCCCACGGTTCGGTGCGCCGGGAGAGCCACCCGACCCTGCGCCGGGAGAGTCGCCCGCCCCTCGGCCGGGAGAGTCGCCCCGCCCTGCGCGGGGAGAGCCGCCCGCCCCTGCGCCGGGAGAGTCGCCCGACCCGATCGGGGGGTCCCCGGCCAGGGTTCCGGCAGTACGGTGTCCCCCATGCGCCCCGACACCCCTGCCACGCCCGCCGAGACCGACCGTGCGAACCATGTCGCGGAAGCCGAGCGCCTGGAGCGCACGGCGGCGATGTACCCGGAGGACGCGGAGCACCTGCTCCTCCAGGCCGCGGCCCACTACGAACTGGCCGAGGCCCGCGACCGCGCGACCACCCTCTACGACGGCCTGCTGTCCGCCGAGGCCCCCCAGTCCCCCGCCCTGATCCGCGCACTCAAGGCAGCGAACCTCTGGGAGTACGGCCACGAGGCCGAGGCCCAGGCGATCATCACGGGAATCCGCACGGCGGCGCCGCGCGACCCGGCGCCCTGGGTGATCGTGGCGGAATCCCTCGAGGCCCACGACGAACTCGAACAGGCCCACGAGACGTTCACAGAGGCCCTCGACCTCCTGGTTCCTTCCTCGGAGCGGGAATCGGGAGTCCCTCTGCCGAAGCACCCCTTGCTCCTCGGCCGCCACCGCGTGCGCCGCATGCTCGGGGTGGAGCACGACGCGTGGGACGCCCTCGCCGACCAGGCCAACCGCACGCCGGTCTCCCTGGACGAACTCCACGACCCGAAGCGCACCTGGGCCCTCGGCTCGGAGAACCCGGCGGAACTCCAGGCCGAAATCTCCCGCATCCGGGCGGAGTTGGGCTCGTACAGGGAGGCCCTGTCCCGCCCCTTCCCGGTGGCAGTCCTGCACTGGCCATCGCCGGAATACACAGAACTCCTGTCGGCATACCCGACCCTGACCTCCGAATACCCCTCCTACGAGGCCCACTTGTCGTCGACGGAGGCATCCCTTCGGGAACTGACGGCATCGGGCACGGCCAACGTCGGCATCGTCACGGGCACGGTCCCCTCCTACGAAGCCTTCGCCGCCTCCGAGGGCTCCTCCCCGGAGGACGTCTCCCTCCTCCCGCAATACGCGACGACGCTGGCGGCGCGGGGGCGGGCGGTGGCGTGGCCGCCGGCGGCGGGGGCGGGGTGTTGGTGTGGGTCGGGGAACGCGTATGCGTCGTGCCACGGTGACGCAGCCTGAGGCCACGCTCCTGAAGCGCGCCCCTCACGTTCCTGATACGGGATCGTCAGGGCCCTAAGCCCTCCGTTTCGAGGGCTAGGGCCTCTATGTCCGACCCGTGCAGTATCTTCACACTCGTTGACTGAACCGTCGGGCCGCCCCTCCCCCACGTAGGCCCCGCCGCGTGCGTGAGATGGATGCGAGTGGAAGCGACCATGCCCGAGATACCCAGTGCCGACTGGCAGTACGAGGTCCCCGTCACCGGAAGCAAGCAGCTTCCGCCTGATGCCGGATACGGCAAAGCCCTGACCAACCAGGGCTACGACTTCGAGGTCGCCGTCGCCGACCTGATCGACAACTCCATCGACGCCGAGGCTCGTAACGTCGTCGTCCACTTCCTGCGCGACGACAACCGCGTCGTCAGCCTGCTGATCGTCGACGACGGTCGCGGCATGGACGACGGTGGCCTCGACGCCGCGATGACCGTCGGCCGACGTCGCGCCTACGGGAACGGCGCCCTCGGCCTCTACGGCACCGGCCTCAAGGCCGGTTCCCTCTCCAACGCGGCCTCGCTCAGCGTCATCAGCCGCACCCGCCGCAGCCGGGCCGCCGGACGCCGGCTCACGGCGGCGGGCATCGAGGACGGCTTCCGCTGCGACACCGTGGACCCGGACTACGCCCAGAACCTCATCGACCGCTACGACGGTGTGATCCAGTGGCAGGGCACGATCATCCGCTGGGACCAGGTGCGCGACTTCGACACGGTGGCCCCCGGCCAGATCGAGCGCTTCCTCTCCGAGGCGATCGGCCGTCTCGAGCGCCACCTGGGCCTCCACCTGCACCGCTTCCTGGCACGCGACGACCTGAACATCGACATCGTCGTCGAGCACGTGGACCTGCCGGGCGAGGAGCTGGAGCACATCGGAGTCGAGCCCCTGGACCCCTTCGGCTACAAGCTCCCGGGCCGCCCGGGCTACCCGGCCGAGCTGACCGCCCCCGTGGAAGGCGCAGGCGACGTCGTCCTGCACGCCCACGTCTGGCCCGCCAAGTCCAAGCTTCCCGGCTACCGCGACATCGGCCCTCTCGCGGACCGCCAGGGTTTCTACTTCTACCGCAACGACCGCCTCGTCCAGGCAGGAGGCTGGAACGGCCACCGCGCGGCCGAAGGCCACCTCGGCCTCGCCCGCATCGCGGTCGACCTGCCCGTCGCCCCCAACGACGTATTCAGCCTCGACGTGAAGAAGAAGGGCGTCACCGCCACTCCCGCCTTCGCGCGCGGCATCGAGAAGGCGGTCGACACCGAGGGCCGCACTTTCCGTACATACCTGGAGGCGGCGCAATCCGCCTACCGCGAGGGCAACTCACGCACCGAGATCGAGCGCAAGCCCGTCATCTACCCGGGCAAGGGCCTCGACCCGAAGATCCGCCGCGCGGTCCGCCAGGAACTCCCGGAGCGGGGCAGCGAGGATCCGATCACCTTCAGCTGGGTTCAGCTGTCCGAGGACCGCTTCTTCGACATCGATCGCGAGGACCACGTCGTCCTGCTCAACAAGCAGTACCGGGACGCCTTCAACGCGGGCCGCCGCGGGGGCCTCAACGACGCACCTGTCGCCAAGACGATGCTCTACCTCCTCCTGGAGGACTGCTTCGCGCTCGGCCGCTGGGAGAAGCGACGGCAGGACCGGCTCGACTACTGGAACACAATCATGCTCACGGCGGTGCTGAGCCAGCGGGAGCGCTTCTTCGATGGCGAGGAGAACGCCTGATGACAACCGCCCCTGCGACATTGCTCGAGATCCACTCCGAGGCACTCGACAGCATGACGCGCCGTCCCCGCCCCTTCCTCGACGCGGCGGCCGATATCGCCGAGGAGGACCATCCTGGCGCCGATCTGAGCCAGGAGACCCTCCGAGCCCTGCTCGCCTCGGGAGACGCGCCCCTCGTCGACCTGTGGACGCGCAGGCTCACCGACTGGGACTTCGCCGATGCCCCGCGCTGGAGCCAAGGCACTGAGACCCGCACGGACGAACGCCGTCAACTGGTCTACGAGCGGCTCGGCTTCGACCCGGAACTGCGCAAAGCCCTCGACGCCGTCGCCCCCGTCCACAAGGATCCGGGTTCCGTGGTCATCACCGGGGGCTCCACCACCTGGACCCCCTGGTACACGCCGGACCGTGCCGCACGGAACGCCTTCTACTGGCCCAAGTACCGCGAGGTACTGGAACGCAAAGGCCTGCCCGCAGCGGCTGTCGGCCACCTCGACGAGGCCGCGCGCACTGTCGTGGAACGCATGGCGGACCCGGAGCAGAGCAAGCCCTGTCAGACCAAGGGCCTCGTGGTCGGCTACGTACAGTCCGGCAAGACCGCCAACTTCACGGGCGTAGCGGCCAAGGCCATCGACGCGGGCTACCGCCTGATCATCGTCCTCGGCGGCACCCTCAATCTGCTGCGCGCCCAGACCCAGCGCCGTCTCGACAAGGAACTCGTGGGCCAGGAGAACATCCTCGGCGGCGCGGACCCGACCGACCCCGACACTCTCGTCGGCATCGACTACGTCGGTGACGACGACGAATGGGACGACTTCGTCTCCTTCGGCTTCCGACCGTCACAGCAGGGCCGCCCCGACATCGACCGGCTCACCACCCGCGACATGGACTACACCGGTCTCCAACAGGGCATCCGAGCCCTGGAATTCGAGAAGCGAAACCGCCGGGCGCCCCTCTACGACCCGGAGAACCTGCACCACACCGCCGCCCGCATCGTGGTGGTGAAGAAGAACAAGTCGGTCCTGACCAAGCTGGTCAAGGACCTCAAGCAGATACAGGCCCAGGGCCTTCTCGCCGAGATCCCCGCGCTGATCATCGACGACGAGTCGGACCAGGCGTCGGTCAACACCACCGACCCGAAGAAGTGGGAAGGCGACGCCCCGCAGCGCACGGCGATCAACGGCCTGATCTCACAGTTGCTGGGTCTGTTGCCGCGGTCCCAGTACGTCGGCTACACGGCGACCCCCTTCGCCAACGTCTTCATCGACCCGGCCGACGGCGAGGACATCTTCCCCAACGACTTCCTCATCTCCCTGCGGCGCCCCGAGGGGTACATGGGCGTACAGGACTTCCACGACCTGGAGTCCCCGATCCCTCCCGAGGACCGCACTGTCGCGAACTCCCAGGAACTCGCGCACGTGCGCGGTGTGTACGACTCGACGGGAGACCGTCTGCAGGAAGCTCTGGATGCGTTCCTCCTCGCCGGCGCGATGAAGCTCTACCGCGCCGCCCATGGTGTGTCGGAGAAGCGCTTCCGCCACCACACCATGCTCGTCCACGAGTCTGTCCGCATGGCGGAGCACAACCAACTCGCCGACCGGATCGACAGGTTGTGGCACGAGTCGGCGCCGCTCGGCCCTACCGGACAGGCCCGGCTCCGCGACCTCTACGCATCCGACTTCGCACGCGTCAGCGAGGCCCGGGCCGACGGCCTGCCCACCCCGGCCTCCTTCGACGAACTGCGTCCCTACCTCTCCCGGGCCCGTCAGCTCATCAACAAGGGCGAGTCGGCCGTGGTCGTCGTCAACGGCGACAAGGAAAGCGACTACGCCAAGACCGATCTGGACTTCGACCGCACCCCGCATGTCTGGAAGATCCTGGTCGGCGGCACCAAGCTGTCGCGCGGGTTCACGGTGGAGGGGCTGACAGTCACGTACTACCGCCGCAAGACACAACAGGCGGACACGCTCATGCAGATGGGGCGATGGTTCGGGTTCCGGGAGGGATACCGGGACCTGGTGCGTCTCTACATCGGGCGCGAGGAGACGCTCCGCCCGGCGACGGCAACCCGACCGGCCACGACTGTGGATCTGTACGAGGCGTTCGAGGCCATCTGCCGCGACGAGGAACTCTTCCGCGACCAGCTCTCCCGCTACGCCGAACTGGTTGACGGCAAACCTCAGTTGACCCCGGCCCAGATCCCGCCGTTGGTGTCCCAGCACCTGCCGTGGATCAGGCCTTCGGCTCGAAACAAGATGTTCAATGCGGAGTTGGTGGAGGTGCGGTCGCCGGGCGCGTGGGTGGAGCCGACGGCATACCCGGACGTTCCTGGGAGCCTGGCCCACAACACCGACTGCTGGGAACCCGTGCTCGCTGCTCTGGACGCGGACCCGGTGCGGTTGGCGGTCGGAGAGGCGCTCCCGTACGAGGCGCGGGTGGGAACCGTCTCCCACAACACGCTGATGAAGACTCTGTGCGACCTGCGTTGGTCGCTCCCGAGCCAGTTCTCACCGCATCTGGAGTTCCTGCTGGGGGCGGGGTCGGGCCTGACGGCGATCGACGACTGGTGCGTGATCGCGCCGATGCAGACGTCGGCGCGGCGGCGCGAGGCCCGCATCCTGGGCCACGGCCCGTTCACACCCGCTCGACGGGCCCGTCGCCGTGGAGCGCTGTTCGGCGCGATCAGCGAGCCCAAGCACCGCGCTGCCGCCCTGCGGATCGCCGGTGCCCTCACCGAGGTCGGTAACCCGACAGTGGAGGAGCACGTACGCCCCCGCCGTGGCGCCGTGCTGCTCTACCCGGTAGTGGAAGCCGAGCCGCAGCTCTCCCCCGACGGGACGATGGCCCCGGAAGAGCTCGTCATGGCCTTCTCCTTCGTGGCCCCGGCGTCGTCCGTGGGAGCGGGACGCCCGCTGGTCCGATTCCGCACCATCGACTCGAGCCGGCAGGATGCAGTCGTCATCGACACCGGCGACGAACCTTCCTGAGGCACCACTGCATGGACAGCGTGAGACCTTCCTCCCCCGGCGTCTCTGCCCGCATGTCCCGGCAGGTCAGCAAGGACACGGCGGCCGAGCTCGCCGTCCGTCGCCTGCTGCACGCCGAGGGGATGCGCTACCGCGTGGAGTACCCGGTGCCCGGCATGGCCCGGCGCAGGATCGACGTGGCCTTCACGCGGGCCAAGGTCGCCGTGTTGATCGACGGCTGCTTCTGGCACGGCTGCCCACGGCACGCGACACAGCCCAAGGCCAACTCGAAGTGGTGGCGGGCGAAGTTGGACCGGAACATGGCGCGGGACGCGGAGACAACTACGCATCTCGAGTCGCTGGGGTGGGAAGTGTTGCGCTTCTGGGAGCACGAGGCTCCCGATGATGTCGTGGCCGTCGTGTCGGACGTGGTCGAGCGTAGGCGCGCGGCGAGGGGGCGGGGAGAACAGTGAGCGAGCTGACGTTCGTCGATGTGTGCAGTGGCGCCGGAGGACTGGCCCTCGGCATGGAGCAGGCCGGCCTACACCCCCGCCTGCTCCTCGACAACGACCCGCTGGCCTGCGAGATCCTCCGCCTCAACCGGCCCGACTGGCCGATCGACATGGCTGACCTGATGGACTTCGACCCGGTGGAGAGCAGCGAGGTCTACGACGTCGACGTGCTGCTCGCCGGGGTTCCACGGTTTCGGTCCAAGGCAACCGTCCAGCGAGCCTCGGACGACGAAGCGGTGCAGTTGTTCCGAGCGGCCATGTATCTCGTACCGGCCGTGCGCCCCAGGGTGTTGGTGATCGAGAACGTGCCCGCCATGGTGGAGTCGGAGGAGCTTGCACCGATGCGCGAGCTGGCTCACGCCGAATTGGAACACCTCGGGTACCGGCTGAACTGGACGGTGCTGAACGCGATGGACTTCGGCGTACCTCAGGACCGCAGAGTGGGGCTGCTCATCGCCGTACGCGAGGAGTACGCGGACAGGTTCCGGCTGCCGGTGTCCACTGTTCGTGAACCGGTCGCCCTCGGCGAGGCGCTCCTGGATTCCATGGTCTCGCATGGCTGGTCCGACGCCGCACGATGGGCGGCGCAGGCCGACCAGGTGGCACCCACCGTCGTGGGCGGGTCCACCAACCGCGGTGGTCCTGACTTCGGTCCACGTGGCTCCCAACGGCGATGGCAGCGGATGGGGGTGTACACGAAGTCGTACGGCGATACGCCGCCCGGCCCCGACTTCGTCTGGAATCCGGACCTGGGGGACACGGGCCTGGTCCGGGTCACCGTGGAGCAGACGGCGCTGGTCCAGGGCTTCCCGGCCGATTGGCGATTCACCGGCGGAAAGACCAAGCGGTACGGGCTGATCGCCCAGGCGTGCCCGCCGCCGGTGGCCAACGCGTTGGGGCGGGCGATCGAGAGCGCCCTGCGGCACCCGTCTCACCTGTCCGCCGGCTAGAATCCGATCCCGTACCACCCTCCCGAAGCAACGGAATCCACTGTGCCTGAACAACGCTTCAAGATCCTCGACCTTTTCGCCGGTCCTGGCGGATTGGATGTCGCGGCACATTTTCTCGGGATTCCGAGCATGGGTATCGAGTGGGACAGAAATGCCTGCCTGACGCGCTACCAAGCGGGCTTGGACACCATTCACGGCGATGTCTCCAAGGTGCGAAGAGAGCGCTTCTCGGAGATTCCCGAGGACTTCAACGTCCTGGCCGGCGGGCCTCCTTGCCAGTCCTTCTCAGTCGCAGGGAAGGGGAGAGGCCGGGGGCAGATCGAGGATCTCAGGAAGCTCATGAACCTCATGAAGGCCCTGGTGAACGATCACGAGAACCCTGAGATCGACAAGGAGCTCGGGAAGCTCGACCCTCGCGCCGCCCTGGTGTTGGAGCCGCTGCGTTGGCTGTTGAAGAGGAATGCCGAGTACGGCAAGCCCTACGACGCGATCATCTTGGAACAGGTACCGACCGCGTTGCCCGTGTGGCAGGAGTACAAGGAGATCCTGGAAAGCCTGACCGGCGAACTCGAATATGAATGCGCCGAACCGCATGTGCTCCGAACGGAACGCTACGGTGTGCCACAGACCAGGCAGCGAGCCATCTTCATCGCGCGGCGAAAGAAGGCGGACTTCGGAAGCGTTCCTGAACTCCCTAAGGGAATCTTCCGGAGCTTCGATCCACGGGCTCCGTACGAACGATCCGTCGATGCCCCTGTGCAGGAACAGATGCAGTTCGACGCTCACCTCGACTCGGCCGAGCCGGAGCCTTGGCGCTCCATGCACACAGCCCTGAAGGCAGCCGGTCCGTTCCTGCCCCACGCGGAGGGAACGACGGCCCTGCCGGAGAACTTCGTCGTGGTGTCCAACTACGGCTCCGGCGGCGACCCGAAGAAGCGGGGCAGGCGCTCCAGCCACTTCCCAGCGTTCACAGTGACCGGGAAGGTGTCGCGGAACGTCATCCTGGTCGACGACAAGGACCACGGACGGTTCAGCATCCCGGAGGCGGGTGCTCTGCAGACGTTCCCCGGGAACTACCCGTGGTCCGGAAATGATCGGTCGCAGCAGGTCGGAAACGCAGTCCCCCCGCTGTTCGCCATGCACGTCCTCGGCGCGGCGCTCGAGGTGCCCTTGCCGGAGGACCCGATCGAATCCGCACTCAAGTGGGAACCCGCGAGTGAGGAACGAGCCGCCGAACTCCGCGAGCGGGGATGCGGCGATGAGGACCGATGCACCGACCTGTGTCCTCCGCAGGACGAGGTCACGAAGAAGTGACCTCCTCGGCCTCGGCCGTGTCCGCCTCCTGATCACGGCCGCGGACCGGAGCGTCTTTGAAGAGGTCGGCGAACAGTTCCGTGAGAGTGTCGACCGACCCCTTCGGGACATGCGGCTCGGCGGGGCCGGTCGGCAGGACGAGGTCACCGCGGAGAGCGGTCTCGTAGCGGATCCAGTCGGCGACGGCGTTCGCGTCGCGCTCGGCATCGGGTGCGATCACGTCGTAAGCAAGGGTCATCGCGGCGGCGTTCACGACGGAACAGAGCGCGTTGACCTCTCGACCGGTCGAGACAGTTCCTCGGCTCAAGAGGACAGCGACAGACTGGGCGACCGGCCGGTGGTCCATGACGTCCATCCGTAGAGCCGTGTTGAGCATGTCCTGGTTCCTACAGGTGAGGACCGCGGGCAGGTAGTCGCCACCGTCTCGGAAAAGTTCGGCGGCCCACCACAGGCGCGCGAACGTCTGCTTGTAGTGCGGGCCCTGGAAGCGGTCGGCATTGACTTTTCCCGACCCACCATGGCGCCACACGACATAGTCGGGTGCCACGACAAGCGCCAAGTAGGACCAGAGTTCAGCGTCCGCCGCCTCGGCACGGGTCAGCCGCAGTGTCGCGTGCAGACGGGGGGCGAGCCACTCGTCCGCCGCCGTCGGCTTCTCGTTGCGGCACAGATGCATGGCCCGATCGAGGAGTGCTCGAACCGGTTCGGCCCGGAACCGGTCCTCCTCCGGCAGCGGTCGCGCGAGATCCGAGAGGGCGATCGGGCGCGGATTCTCCGTGCCGGTCAGCAGTCCCTCGGTGAGCTGTTCCGATGCTGTCTCCGCATCGAGCAGACCGAGGAACTCCGGGATGTAGGAGGGTTTTTCGGTGGTCACTCGGACTCCTCGCGGTCGATCTTCTCCAGTGCTCGGACGGTCTCGCGGACTACCTTGGCGAGGCTGGCGCGCTCCTGTGCGGCTGCCTGGATTCGGGACTGGAGCTCGGCCCAGCCGTGGTCCCCGGTGCGTCGTCGATGTACCTCTCGCAGGGCCTCGGTGGGAGTACGGTCCGGCAGGACGGTCTGAAGCATGTCCCGCAGCGCCTCGCCACGCCAGCCAACAGGAAAGAGCGGAGTGCCGTCGCTCTCGTCGAACTCCAGATCACCGAGCGCAGCATGGAAAGTGGCCGTCCACATGGCTTCGCCGAGTTGGGCGAGGAGAAGGCCGCCGACGACACCCGCGGGAGTGTCGCCCTGGGCGTCCAGGAGTTCGGCCAAGCGCTCCACATCGGCGTTGAGGCGGACCTCGGGCCGGTCGCCGGCCGCGTTGACCGACCAGGGAAGATCGGGCAGGTTCCGCAACCACGTGGGCGACCGGGAGAAGGCCGTCTCACGGACGGTGAAGGTCTGGCCGCGCTCCGGCTGGGCGGCACGTACGTCGACGATCCAGTTCTCGTCCGGCTCAGCCAGAATGCGCCCGGGGACACCCCCCACGGTTCCGACGACCTGCACGGTGAGTGTGGCCCGGTGCGAAACGTCGGCGCGCAGCACGTCCAGATCGCCGACCCACTCGGTGGGCTCTTCCGAAGGACGCAGCAGGGTGATGACACGGAGGTTGGTGGCGCCCTCGGTGAGGATCGCGCACACCGTTACGGCGGCCCACGGTTCACCCACGGCTGTCGCCTTGGCGGGGACTGTGGCCGAGACACGCAGGCGGGCCGTGTTCCAACCGACGGTGTCGGCGGATCCCAGGGCTGTGGTGCGGTCGGCGCTGACAGCAACATCGAGGTGCTCCCAGTCGCCGTCGGGTCCCTTGACGCTCGCCGCCTGCACACGCAGTGCGACCGTGCCCTTGAGCGTGGGGTACGGACGGATCACTCTCGCCATCAGCGCTGCTCCTTCTCACCGGTGCGGAGTTCGACGACGAGGCCACTGCTGCTCGCGCGGACGGGGTGGGTGGACGGGTCGGTGACCGCCCGGAAGGTGGCGCGGCGCGATCCAGGCAGGAACGTCAGCCGCCCCTCCTGCTCCACCCATTCGCATCCTTCGATCGGCTCGACGGTCTCCCAGGCGATGAGCGGCGCGCTCCCCGAGCGCACGGCGAACCGTGCGCTCGGGACGGCGAACACGGCCTCGGGAACGGAGCCCGGCTTGATCTCTCCGAATACCTCCCAGGCGCCGGAGGCGATCGGCTTCGCCTCCACGGTGTCGAGGACCGGCGCCGTGGGCGCGCCGCGCCCACGGCGAGGACGCGGTTTGGGCTTGTTCGGCTTCGTCATGGCCTTCGCCAACCCATCCCCGCCTACAGGGCTCTCCGTCTTGGGCAAGGCGACCAGTTGTCTGACGGCCGCATTCGTGTCACGGACGAGTGTGGAGATACGCCGGTGGGCCGAGTACGAATAGAGAGCGGCCAACTCTTCGGTCTGACGCCACTTGTTGTGTTCGGGCGGCTCGGCGGCACGCAGGAACCGCTCGGCCGCCCCGGCTCCCCGCACGTCGGCTCCAGCTGCCAGTCCGACCAGGAGAACGGCCTGGAACGGTCGCACGTTGCCGGGCAGCGCGGGCACGTGACTGTCACGCACGACCATGCGGTTGCCTCGCATGGCGACCAGCCGGTTGTGCCGGTCGTCGTCATCGTCTGCGCGCGTCACCAGGAGCACGGCGTCGTGCGGTTCACCACCCCTGGCGCCGCCCTCGAGGGGCACATTGACGGTGACGGTGGTGAGGGCGACGTCATCGGCGTGCGTCCGCCTGTCGACGGTGGTCCCGTTCAGGAAAGCACGGACGGCGCGGGTACGGGACGGCTGTTCCTTCTCCGGATCTACATGCTTCTCGGAGTCGATCTCGACACCGTCGCGGAGCACACGAACTGAGGCGTGCAGCATCGGGGCTCGGCCCCCGCCACCAGCCATCGCCGCCCAGAAGTTGCGACCGAGGGCCTTGAGCAACCGATCCCGCATGGCGAGCACGGAAGCCCCTTCGTCCTCGTCGCCCGCCTCGTCGGAGGTCCGTTCATCGAACGAGGCCATGTCGTACGCACCGACGATCAGGAAGGAAGTGCCGGGCTCGTCGCTGTCGCGCGTCAGATGGAGGCGCTCGATCTCATCGGCCTCGGCCCACCAGGAACGCGTGACCTCCGCGCCGGTCGACGCCGGATCGGGTCGGCCGAGCCAGGCCGGGCCCGCGAGAGCCTGGTCGCCGACCTGCCGCCAGGGCAGGTCGAGACGGCCTACGACGCGTCCGTGAGTGCGGCCCTCGTGGGGCTCGCAGAGCGTCGAGTTGATCAGAACCAGGCCGAGGCGGCTGGTTCCCCAGATGGTGGCTTTGCCGAGCCCGTATGAACCACCGGCGGTGGACCCTGCCTCCTTTCGACTGTCGAGTTGGCGGCGGACGACGGCCGCGAAGCGGCCGTCGTCGTAGTCGTCACCGGTGAGCCCAGAGGCGTTGTAGTCGTCCACGCGCAGCAGCACCAGGCGCTGCCGCTCACGCATGTCACGTAGGCCTGCGGCCACCACCCTGCCGACCTTCTGGTCCTGGTCGGCGACGGCTTCGTAGTGGGGCAGCAGTTCGTCCCACTGCGCGGCCTCGAGGAAGCGATGCATGTGCTCGCCGGTCAACTCGTGCAGGGTGTAACGGACCTGGACCGGGCGGCCACTCCCGCTCAGTCGTTCGTCCAGGCTGTTCTGGCAGGTCTCACGGGCGAGCACCTCGACATCCGGGTCGAAGGCGAAGGCTGCAGCATTACCCAATTCCCGTCCGCCGTCAGTGTGTTGTGGACGGTGGTACCAGGTCACAGGCAGACCCGCCTGGGTGTCCGTGGTGCGGGTGTGGACGGTCGCGGTATCGGTACCCAGGGCCGTGGCGATGCGTCCGATGGTCTCGGTACGCGGAGTGGCCCGGCCCGTGATCCAGGCGGAGACCGCCGCACGTGTCACTTCGATCTTTCCGGCCAACTCGGTCTGGGTCATGCCGGCGATCTTCAGCTGCCTGGCCAACCAGGGGCCGAAGTCCTCGCTCGCGTCCACGTACACCTGCTCTCGAAGTCGGGGCCTCGGATCCGGAGAGACCCTCGCGGGACATATATGGGTTCCGGGGAACCGAACCACGGTACCTCGACGTCGTTGACATCGACCAGGTCGTCAAATCTTGTTTGACGGCAGTCGGGGTTGACGACAGGACTCAAGGGGAGGGCGGTATGGGTGAGATGCCCCAATTCGAGCCTTCCGCCCCTATGTGGGTCGGGCCGAAAGTCCCCGACTCGCACAGAAGATGCGGAATCTTCAATTCGCGTCTTGCGCAATGTCGAAAACTCGGTCTACCGTCTGGAACAGCGGCCCCACCTGCCACTGCTCCAGCAGCAGTTCGACAGTAGTAGTGATTCGACTCTCAAGGTGCGGGAGCCCGCGTCGCCTTTCCGCATGCGATATTCGCATTGCATCGAGGGACATTCCTGCCTCAGCCGAATCAAATTCGGTACGCACAAGAACCGGAAGAACCTGTTCCCTCTCTTTTGAAACGGCAGGTCACTCGATGCCCTCTGAGCCCACCTTTCCCGTCTTGACCACCGTGGTCGATCAGTCCGCCCGCGTCCTCAGGACGTACGAGGCCGACCCCGGCCTCGTACCTGAGCACGCCAACGGCGAGCGGCGCATCACGAAGGGTGGCTACGGTGACCGCCAGCTCTTCGAGCTCGTGCAGAACGCGGCGGACGAGATCGCCAACAAACCGGGCGGCATCACACACGTGGTGCTCACGCAGACGCATCTCTACTGTGCGAACGAGGGGACACCAGTCACCCCCGAAGGCGCGGAAACCATTCTCCGAATGAGCGTCTCTCGAAAGCGTGGGGGCCAGATCGGAAGATTCGGTGTGGGCGTCAAATCCGTGCTCGTTGTGACGGACACTCCCCAATTCTTCAGCCGCACCGGTTGTTTCGGATTCGATCGCGAATGGTCCGCAAGGCTGATCCGAGAGGTTCCCGGAGTCGTGGAGAAGCTCGGCGGAGATTTCGAGACGCCGGTGCTCCGCATGGCCCGTCCACTGGACGAGCACGCCGAGCGGGAGGCCGACCCGACACTCGACGGGCTGATGCGCATGGCCACGACGGTCGTTCGCCTGCCGCTGCTGCCAGGCGCGGCGAAGCAACTCGGTCTGGACATGTTCGGGGGCGGCAAGGTCGGCGGCCGTGAGGAGTTCCCTCTCGGGTTCCAGCTCTTCTCACCGCACGTCTCCCGTGTCGTGCTGGAGGACCGGCGCGTCTCTCCGCCCATCGCACGCGTCCTACGGGTCGACAGCGACGACGATCTGCACGTCATTCGGGAGGAGCGGACCGGACGCCACCCCGTGACGACGCGGTGGCGCGTGTTCGCGCATGCGTACACTCCGTCCGCCACCGCCCGCGATGATGCCGGGGAGCTGCACGACCGGGCCACTCTCGACCTCAGTTGGGCTGTCCCGGAATACACGAAGGACAACGACCTCCTCACCGTCCCCACCGGTCGTGGACGCTTCTGGGCGTTCTTCCCGACCAAGTACGAGATGGGACTGAGTGGCATCCTCAACGGTCCTTGGAAGACCAACGAGGACCGGCAGAACCTGCTGGACTCCTCTCCGTTCAATACGGAAATGATCAAGACCGCCGCCAGATTGGTCGTGTCCTCTCTGCCGAGTCTCGCCCCCGCCGAAGACCCGGGCGCCTACCTTCCCCTGCTGCCCGGTCGTGAAAAGGAAGCGGTCATCTGGGCCGACAACAACCTGACCCACCAGGTGTGGCAGGCGACCGTCGAACTGCCCTCACTGCCCGACCAGGACGGTGTACTGCGCCGGCCCGAGCAGCTGAACATCACCCCCGATCTGAGCAAGGACACCAAGTCGGTGCGGCGTTGGACCAGTTACTGGAACGCCCACCCGAGCCGCCCGGTCGACTGGCTGCACCCCTCCGCAGAGGCCACGCCCCTACGCGCGGGCAAGGTCGAGCACATCCTGTCCACGGCGGGAAAGAAGCGGGCAGGCGTACGCGAGTGGCTCGAGGCTCTTGTCCAGGACGGCACAGCGGCCTCCTCCGCCGCCGCGATCGAGATCGTCGCCGACATGATCGACACGGGGGCCGAGTGCGCGACCGAGGCCCGCCACGCGAAGATCGTCCTCACGGAGGAGAACGGTCTGGTCGCACCGGTCGGCGGCGAGGTTTTCCGCCGCGCTTCCAGGGACGGCCTGCGCGAGTCCCTCGTGTACGTGGCTCCGGCTCTGTCCGACGACCCTGCCCTGTCGAGCTCCCTGAACTCGCTCGGCATCCGCGAGGCCGATGTCCGAGGTCGCTTTCTCAGCGTCCTGGAACAGGGCTTCGTCGGCTACGGCGACGAGCAATGGCAGCGGTTCTGGGAACTGCTCCACCATGCCGGCGCCACCGCGGTCGGGCACGAGGTCCAGCGACGGATCGCCGACCCTCGCGACACCTTGCGCGTCCGTTCTGCCGACGGCACCTTTCGACCACTGCGCGACGTGATGCTTCCCGGTCCCGTGGTCACCGCAGAGAGCGACCCGACCATCGCCGTCGATGTCCGTTTCCACGCTGACTCCAAGGGTTTCCTCAGCAGCATCGGCGTCCGCGAGCGGCCCTCCTCGGAACACCGGCCGGAAGGCGAGGAGTGGTTCGAGGAGTACCGGGCCGCGGTGCACGCCACGTACTGCGAACAGCTGTCTGACGGCACCGCTCAGCGGCCCACTCTCTCCCGAGTCCGCCTCGACGGCGCCGCGATCGGCGGCCCGTTGCACCTGCTGCCGCACATGTCGGAGAAGGCCCGCGCCGGCTTCGTCGCCGCGCTTCCCCAGTCAGGACTGATCAGCTCCTGGACGATGCAGATCGGAGCCCAGGCGGGAACGCGCAGGGCCGTCCGCTCGCCGATCGTCTGGATGCTCCAGCGACACGGCCGGGTCGAGACCACCCAAGGCCTGCGTGAGCCTGCAGGTGCCGTCGGGCCGCAGCTCGCCGCATACCGTTCCGTGCTCCCGGTCGCCGACATCACCGAGGAGAAGGCACGTCTTCTCCGTCTCCCGGCCGAGCTCGAGAACGTCCCCGGGCGCCTCTGGCAAGGATTGCTCGAGCAGTTGGACGCCACGGACAACGACAGCTTCGTCGGCTCGACGTACGCCATGCTCGCGACCATCAACCACGAATTCGACGAGGGGTACCTCACCCGTTGCCGCATCGGTGCCGACTGGCAACGCCGCACCGATGAGGAGATCGCCGTCACCTCCTCCCCCTCCGAGTACAGCGCGCTGCGCGCCGAGGGGGTCCCCGCCCTGCTCACCGCCACGGCCGACGAGGCCGAGACCTTGATCTCCCTGTGGGGCATGCGTCGCCACAGCGAAGTCATCACCCGTGAGACCCGCTACGTCGCGGACGGCGAGCCCCGGCCGGTGGACGAGGTCCTCCCCGTCCTGCGCCAGTACGGGCACCGGAACACGGTCAGGGGTCTCCAACTGCAGCGTGTCAGCGAGTTGGAGGAGATCACCCGCACCCCCCACGGCATACGGGCCACGCCGCTGAAGACCACACGTCAGGACGGGCTGATCCTGGTGGGCAAGGACGCCGACGAGTTGGCGACGCTCCGTGCTGTGGACGAGGCGCTCGGTCTGCGTCTCGGTCGACAGGGTTGCGAGCAGCTGTTGGCACGGCAGCGCCACGATGCCGCATCGAAGGAGGCCCTGGCCCGTCGCGCGGCCATCCGCGACGAGGAGGACATCGTCCGCAAGCTGCTTCTGATGGTCGGCGCCGATGCCCTGCGCGAGGGACTCCCGGCCGGTCTGCTGGACGGTGAACGTGACGAGAACGGCGGTGGGGAGCCGAGCGAGTATCGCATCGCCCAGATGGCGTTCAACGCGCACGGCGACTCCGTCCTGCGCCAGTATCGCCGCGAGATCCGTCTCGCCCATCCGGACGCCCCGGAGAACTACGGCGGCTCCTCCGCGTCCGTGAAGTTCGTGTCCGACCTGAAGTTCCCGGAGTCCTTCGCCGGCTATCGCAAGACCACCTTGGACCCGCGCATCGAGGTGGCAGGACCGCGCGACTTCCCGCGCCTGCACGACTACCAGGAACGGCTTGCGGCCAACATCGTCGACATGCTCGACCAGATCTCTCCGAAGCGAGCGATGCTCTCGCTGCCGACTGGTGCGGGGAAGACCCGCGTCGCGGCCGAGGCCGTGATCCGCTGGGTTAAGAAGGTCGGTGCCCTCCCAGGGCCGATCCTGTGGATCGGCCAGACGGAGGAGCTGTGCGAACAGGCCGTCCAGAGCTGGAAGTTCGTGTGGGAAAAGGTGGGCGCGGAGACCCCCTTGGCGATCAGCCGCCTGTGGTCGTCCAACGAGGCAGGTGACGTCACCGACATGCCCCATCTGGTAGTCGCCACCGATGCCAAACTGGACGCCGGATGCCTCATCTCCGACTCGTACGCGTGGCTCCGTGGCGCCTCCCTCGTCATCGTCGACGAGGCGCACACGGCCGTGGGCCCTCGCTACACCGAGATCCTGAAGCTGCTCGGCCTTCAGGCCCACCGTACGGATCGTCCGTTGCTCGGCCTGACGGCGACGCCGTTTCGCAACACCAACGAGGAGGAGACCCGCCGCCTCGTCAACCGCTTCGGCGCCGACCGCCTCGACCACGGGATCTTCGACGGCGACGACCCGTACGAGGAACTGCAGAAGCTGGGGGTGCTGGCCCGCGTCGAGCACCGGGAGCTCGTGGGCGGGTCCATCACCCTGGACCGTGGTGAGCGGGAGCAGGCCGAGACCATGGGCGCGTTGTCCAAGTCCGCCGAGCACCGACTTGCCGGGGACCACGACCGCAGCTCCCGCATCGTCGCGGAGATCCGGGACATGCCGACGGACTGGCCGGTCCTGGTCTTCGCGACCTCCGTCGACCACGCCAAGCTCCTCGCGGCCAAGTTGAGGTTCGCCGGCATCGCCGCGGACTCGGTGGACGCGTCGACCTCGACCGCAGATCGTCGGCATCGGGTGGACGACTTCCGCAACCGGAGGCTTCGGGTGCTGACCAACTACGGCGTACTCACACAGGGGTTCGACGCCCCGGCAACCCGCGCGGTGGTCGTGGCCCGGCCGGTGTACAGCCCCAACGTGTACATGCAGATGATCGGGCGCGGTCTGCGCGGTCCGCTCAACGGTGGCAAGGACACCTGCCTGATCCTCGACGTACGGGACAACATCACCAACTTCGACACCGAGCTGGCCTTCACCCGGTTCGATCACCTGTGGAGTGAGCAGTGACCCACACCTCCGACGACCGCCCGACGCTCACGGAAGAGCAGCGCGCGATCGTGGAACGCCCCTGGGACGCCCGGGTCCTCGTGACCGCGGGCGCGGGGGCGGGCAAGACCCACACCATGGTCGGTCGACTTGATCATCTCGTTGGCCACCCGGATCCCGAGGAGGCCGTCAGCGCGGACGAGCTCCTGGTACTGAGCTTCTCGCGCGCTGCCGTGCGCGAATTGGCAGACCGTCTCCGCAGGCACGGCGGGGCCGCCCGCACCGTGCGGCCGAGGACGTTCGACTCATGGGCTCTCGAACTGCTCGCCGGCGCCTATCCGGACACCGACTGGTCGACCAGGCCCTTCGACGAGCGGATCCGCGAGGCCACCGCGGCCATCGAAAAGGGGGCCGTGGAAAGCAGCGCTGCCGGTGTGCCCGCGCACATCGTCGTCGACGAGGCCCAGGACCTCGTCGGCGATCGTCGGAATATGGTCGAGGCTCTGATCGACGTGCACAGGGAGTCCGCCGGGTTCACCGTCGTCGGCGACGACGCCCAGTTCGTGTACGGCTTCCAGGTCGAGGATCGCGGCGAGCGCGATCTGGAGGCGGGCCGGTTCTTCGACTGGGTGCGGAACTCGTTCGACGACCACGAGGAGCACCACCTCACCCGCAACTTCCGCGCTGCGAGCGGCGAAGTGCGTCGCGTGCTCGCGTTCGGCGAGGAACTGCGGAGTCTTCCCCTCGGAGCGGCCGCACAAGTGGCGGCCGAGGACGTCTATGACCGCTTGCGTTCCCTGCTGATGGATCAGGGCGGTTTCCCATCCGTCGACGACGAGCTGTTCCTGGCGTCGCTGCGGACCACTCAGGACCGGGTCGCCATCCTGACCCGGGACAACCGGCAGGCGCTGAGGGTGTCGGAAATCCTGTATGAGAACGGGGTGGAGCACGCTCTGCGGAGGCCCACCCGGGACAGGCCGGTACCCGCCTGGGTCGCCGACCTTCTGACGAGGACCGACGCCACCACGGTGTCCGAGAGCAGGTTCCACACCCTGCTGGAATCCATCAGTCTTCCCGAGGGCAACGAACCCACCGGAGCCTGGCGTGCGCTGCGCGGGGTCGCCGCAGCCCGCGGCAGCCAGGGGCTGGACTTCGGTCGAATACGCCAATTGATACAACAGGACCGTTTTCCTGAGGATCTGGCGGATCCGGTGACCACCCGCGTCGTGGTGTCCACCGTGCATCGGGCCAAGGGCCTGGAGTTCGACCGTGTCATCGTGCTCACACCGCCGACCGCAGCCGAGTTGCGTGCCATTCACGATGAACCGGACATGCCTGCAGAGGCACGTGGGCTGTACGTGGCGATGACCCGACCACGCGAGGAGCTGTACCACCTGCCGTCCCCCTGGGTGGCCAAGCTCCGCAAGATCGCGGCCGGTGATCGGATCTACCGTGGTGGCCTCGGTGCCAAGCGGTGGCAGCGGTCCGGCGTCGAACTGCGCGGAGGCGACGTCGATCACACCGTGCCGCCACGTGATGCCGATGGCACCTCCGTCGCCGTACAGGCGTACCTCCGGGACGAGGTGCGACCGGGAGATCTCATCGAGGTCCGGCAGATCCATCAGGTCATGATGGGCGAAGGACAGAGCCCTCCGTACGAGATCCTCCACGGCGACCATGTGATCGGAGAGGTGTCCGACACCTTCCGGCGGGACCTGTACAGGATCCTCAAGACCGGTCGGAAAGAACCGATCTGGCCGCTGGCGGTGGCTGGTTGCCGCGTCGACGCGGTGGTCACGGCGGCTGGAACACCGGCCGCGTCGAACAGTGCGGGCCTGGGCCTGCGGGGGGTGTGGCTCGCCCCACGAATCATCGGACTCGGTCACCTCGAATGGCCGGCCTACGAGGAGAGCGCGGAGTGACGAAGAGCGACAAAACCCCCGGCCATGACGCCCACTACGAGGCCAGGCTCGGCCTGGTCGACGCCCTGCGGCGTGAGCTGCTGGGCCCCACGGAGGCGGACGATGCCGAGGACCTCACGGAGATCCTCACCGATGACGCGCCCATCACCCGGTATGTCGTCGGGGTGCTGCATCCTCAACGCGCCGAACCCGTTCGCTCGGACGCTTCGGAACAGAACCCCGACGACGGCTTGGACGACGCCCCGATCGTGTCGGGCGGCGGCTCCGACGACGGAGGTGTACCCGAGCCTCCCGCCGCGGGCGATCGCAAGCCGTCGTCGGCCGGTCTCACCTTCGCGGTCGCCCCGAACATCGCGTCATCGATCACGGTGACCGCTCGCGCCGCCGTGTACGAGCCGGTCGACGAGAAGGGCAACCGCGTCGAGGCGACGCGTGCGACCGCCCGCACCACTGCCGACCAGCGAGAGAACTGGCGACGTCGCCAACTCGATCTGAATCAGCTCACGTTCGATGTCACACGCCCGGGGCGCCACCGCGAGCCGCTGGGCGACGGCGGAGCGGAGCTGGACATTCATGTCCGCGGGGCGAGCCCCGACGACACGGTGACGGTCACCGTCACGCTCGTCAACGGCAACCGCATAGGTGAGAACCAACTCGCGGACGCACACGCCCTGTTCCAGCCCGGACTGAGGGTGACCGCTGCGGATGGAACGGGAGCCTTTGTCGAGCGCCCCGCGTCGAGCGGCTCGTTCGATGCCGAGGTGGCCGCGAGCCGGCTGCTGTATCGGCACGCGCCCACGTTCGCGGTCGGGCACGGGTGCTCGGCCGAATGGACGTGGCGTCCCGCATCCGTGGGGTTGATCGAAAAGGAGCGGGCTGCCGTGGAGGAGGTCCGAACCCAGTTCCTCCCGCGCCACGAAGTGCTGCTCGCCGACTCCAACGCGGAGATCGAGCGGATCGCGCCCGCGGCACTGTCCATGAACGGGCTGGCCACTCGATCCCCCACAGACATCGTTACGGACCTGACCGCACTCGCCGACGGTTACGAGGCCTGGGTGTCCTCCAAGAGGGCCGAGGCGGCGGACCTTGCCGGTGGCCCGCACGACGAGGGAGCTCTTGCGCAGATCAAGGCGTGCGAGAAGGCCTTGAAGCGGCTGCGCGGCGGCATCGACGTCCTGGCCAAGAATCCCGACGTCATGCTGGCGTTCCGGCTGGCCAACCAGGTCATGACCGATCAGCGCTCACGCAGCGCCTGGATCAAAGAAGGCCGAAAGGGCACCCCCGACCGGGACGCCGCGAAGTGGCGACCGTTCCAGATTGCGTTCATCCTGCTGTGCCTGGCCGGTATCGAGGACCCCAAGCATCCGGACCGTAAGATCTCCGACCTGCTCTGGTTCCCGACCGGTGGTGGCAAGACCGAGGCGTACCTCGGTCTGATCGCCTTCACCGCCTTCCTGCGCCGGCTGCGACACCGCGACAACGACGACGGCGGGGGCGTCACCGTCCTTATGCGGTACACGCTGCGACTGCTCACCCTCCAGCAGTTCGAGCGTGCCACCATCCTGATCTGCGCCATGGAGAAGCTGCGCCGGACCATGCCGGAGGAGCTGGGCGGCGAGGAGATCTCGCTGGGCATGTGGGTCGGCCAATCGGCGACACCGAACACCTTGGAGAAGGCCGGCAAGCGCCTCGCCGACATCGCGGACAAGGGCGAGTTGGACACCGAGAATCCGGTCCAGCTCCAGGTCTGCCCATGGTGCGGTACCGACCTCGACCACACCGACTACGCCGTCGACGAAGCTGCTCGCCGCATGTGGGTGCGCTGCCGTGGCGGGGACTGCGACTTCACCGAAGGCCTCCCGGTGCACCTGGTGGACGAGGCCGTCTACGCGGCTCGCCCCACCCTGGTCATCGCCACCGTGGACAAGTTCGCCTCGATGCCATGGCGCTCACAGACGGCCGCTCTCTTCAACCGCGACCGGGACGGCGACACGACCCCGCCGCCGGAACTCATCGTCCAGGACGAACTGCACTTGATCTCCGGCCCGCTCGGCACTCTCACCGGCCTCTACGAGACCGCGGTGGACGCCCTGTGCGAGACGCCCAAGGTGATCGCCTCCACGGCCACGATCCGCCGCGCCGCCGAGCAGGGCCACAGCCTCTTCGACCGTGAGGTACATCAGTTCCCGCCCGCGGGACTGGACGCGCGTGACTCGTGGTTCGCGATCGAGGCACCCCCCGAAGACAAGGCGACACGAGAGTACGTCGGCCTGTTCGCTCCCGGCACCAGCCAGTCCACGCTCCTCATCCGCACCTACGCGACGCTGCTTCACCAGGCCATGCGGGCCGATCTCGCCCCGGAAGTACGGGACGCGTACTGGACGCTGGTCGGCTACTTCAACAGCCTGCGGCTGCTCTCGGCGGCCAAGCTCCAGGTCGAGGACGACGTCAAGGACTACCTGAAGCTGCTCGCCGAACGTGACGGCATCGAACCGCGTGACGTCGACATCGTCGCCGAGCTGACCAGCCGGCTCCGGGCCAGCGAAGTGCCCACGGAACTGAAGAATCTGGAGCGCCGCTACGGCGACCCGGAGGCCGTCGACGCGCTGCTCGCCACCAACATGATCGCCGTAGGGGTCGATGTCGACCGACTCGGCCTGATGGCCGTCATGGGTCAGCCGCAGACCACCGCCGAGTACATCCAGGCCACCAGCCGTGTGGGGCGCCGTCACCCCGGCCTGGTCGCCGTCATGCTCAACTCGGCACGCTCTCGGGACCGTTCTCACTACGAGAACTTCCAGTACTTCCACTCGGCCCTCTACCGCGAGGTCGAGTCGACGTCCGTGACCCCCTTCTCGGCCCGTTCCCGCGATCGCGGCCTGCACGCGGTGGTGGTCGCCCTCACCCGCATCCTCGTACCCGAGCTGCGTGAGAACCACAGGGCCGGTGAGATCGAAGCGCACCTGGACAAGATCGAGACGCTGGTACGTCCCGCGCTCCTTGAACGGGTCGGCCGAATCGCCGAGAAGGAGGCCGAGGCTACCGAGGACGCCTTCGACGAGTTCGTCGACTGGTGGCGCGAAGCTGCCGAAGCACACGGACGGCTGCTGTACGAGTCGCCCACCAGCCAGGGCCCACCCTCGCTGCTGCGTCCCTTCGACGACCGGTCCGAAAACGCGGATGCCTGGTCGACGTTGTGGAGCATGCGCGACGTGGACGCCGAGACCGCACTCTTCATGGAGGCCACCCGATGACTCCCCCCAGGCAGCGCCGCACCGCAGGCGGCACGTCCGGCGCCCCGCGCCAGGCCCTGTCCCGCAAGGGCGCCGTGCGTCGCGCTCAGGCTGTCACCACGTACGGGGTCGGTTCCCTCGTCGCCTTCGAGCAGGAGTCGTTCATCGTCAGTGGCCTCGACGGTGCGGATGCGAGCTGGTCGGAGAAGGAAGCACCCAAGGTGCACGAGCACCGACTGGCCCGCAGCCTCGGAGTGACCCACTTCCGGCTGCCGCCGGGCTCCGACGAGCGGAGTACGGACGGCATGCGGGTACGCCGGTTCCCGTTGATGCACAGCTGCCCGGGATGCGAGAAGCTCCAGACGATCTCAAAGTTCAACCCCCCGGCCGGCAAAGCGACCTGCCAGGACTGCGCCAAGGATCTCGTCCCCTCTCGCTTCGTCATCGCCTGCGAGAAGGGGCACATCGACGACTTTCCGTACTGGAAGTGGCTGCACCGGGACAACCGTCCCGGCGGCACCACGGGAGGCTGCGGCGGCACGCTCATGCTGCATTCCACCGGGCGTACGGCATCCCTGCGCTCGATCGTCATCTCCTGCACCTGCGGAACGGTCAAGGAGGTGTCCATGGAGGGCGCCTTCGGCCGCCAGGCTCTTTGGGACCTGAAGATTCGGTGCGAAGGACGACGGCCCTGGTTGAAGGGCGCGCCGGACGAGAAGGACTGCACCGCCGCGCCCCGGACTCTGCAGCGTGGCGCTTCCAGCGTGTGGCAGCCCGTCCTGAAGTCCGCGTTGTCCATCCCACCGTGGAGCGACGGCAGCACCGACCCACTGGATGAGATCTGGGACCAACTGCGCGAGTGCGAGACCGAGCGAGAGATCTCCCTCGTCCTCAACGGAAAGTTCAACGGCAACCCGCCGATCAACGCCGCCAGGGTGGCGGAACTGCTCGTCGCCGAGACACAGGACGACCCCGATCCCGAATCGGACGAGGCCCAACTCCCGGACGCCCAGTACCGCGTCCTCCTGCGCCAGGAGTACATGAAAATGACCGAGGGGAATCCGGAACGGGCCGACCGCCGTGAACAGTTCGTGTGCGAGCCACCGAAGGAGGACCACAGGAACCGTCTTGGCCCGTTCGGCCTGGATCGACCGATGCTGGTGAAGCGACTGCGCGAGGTGCGTGCCCTGAAGGGCCTCACCCGCATCGTCCAGGCCGACGCCGTCCCCGACAAGCAAGGCGCTCCCTTGTCGTTGCAGCCCTTGAACTGGCTCCCGGCGATGGAGGTCAGCGGCGAGGGCGTCTTCCTCCGCCTCGAGAACAGCCGTCTCGACGCGTGGTCTCGGCGCCCCGAGATACGGCATCGGGTCGCCCGGATGACCAACCGCCACGACGACGCGCTGGTCAAGGCCGCACCCAAGGGTGCGGCCCCGCGCCGCTCTCCCGGCACGCCCCGCATGGTCCTTCTGCACACGCTCGCGCATGTGCTGATCAACGAGTGGTCGCTGGACGCCGGATATCCCGCCGCGGCACTGCGCGAGCGTCTCTACTCGGATGCCACCATGGCGGGCTTCCTGATCTACACCGCCACCAGCGATTCGGCGGGAAGCCTGGGCGGGCTCGTCGCCCAGGGCGAGCCCAAGACGCTGGCGGCCAGCCTGCTGTCGGCTCTCCGCCGCGCCTGCTGGTGCTCGGCCGACCCGCTCTGCATAGAGTCCGGCCCCTCCGGGACCTACGGCGCCAATCTCGCGGCCTGCCATGCCTGCCTGATGCTTCCCGAGACAAGCTGCGAGCACAACAATATCCTGCTCGACCGGGCCCTCCTCGTGGGAACTCCCGAAGACCCGACCATCGGCTTCTTCAGGAATCTCCTGGATCACTGACTGCCCTCCTGTACAGCCTCCGCCTCGAAATGGTCCTGAGCCCGATCCAGAGCCAAGTCCGGATCGCACCCGTGCGCCCGTAGCCAGTGGAGGAGATCGGCGATCAGGTCGATCGCCGTCTCCTCCACCACAGCGACGCCGCCCCTTCCGAAGCCCACCGCGTACGGCGACTTGAGGCTTCCGCTCAGCGTCAGCACGGCCTCGGCCCGCGTGACCCGAGATCCTCCCCCGTGCCCGTCCGGGGACATCAGGTCCGTGGCCAGCTCGCACCACGTGACCTTGCGTTCGGCCCTCAGCTGGACGCCCCATCGGTCGGTCACCGCGTCGACGAGAGCCATCCCTCTACCCGACTCCGAGCCCGGGTCGGCGGCAAGAAGCGTGGGCAGCACCCTCGTGTCGGGGTCATGCACCTCGATGCGCAAGTACGTGCCGTTCATCGAAACGGCGAGAGTGGTGGGAGTTCCGGTGCCCACATGCGTGATGACGTTGGCCACCAGCTCGCTCACGCAGAGTTGGGCCGATTCGATCACTCCGTGCAGGCCCCAGAGTTCAAGGTGTGCCCGCATGACGTTACGCAGGCCGGCCACCTCCTCGGGCTCGGCCGTGAAGGCCAGGTCCCAAGGCTTTCGTGACATGCAAGTGGATGCACAGTCCACAACCAGGCTCCTCACGACTCGACTTGAGAGCGCGAAGCGCACTCGTCCCACTACTGAGAGTTGCATTGGAACTTCCAAAATGGAACTCTCATAAAGAGGGTTGAAGAAGCACACGACTCGCCCGCGCGCCCCTGGCGCGCGCCACCTTGCCGCCGCACGCGGTCGCCCATCACGATCTGATGGATCGACACGGAGGGCACGGAACATGGCAGTTGGACCCACCACTCGCCGCCGACAACTCGGGGCCGACCTGCGTCGCCTTCGCGAGGGCGCCGGGCTGACCCTGGAAGAGGCAGGCGCCCGCGTCGGCTCCTCCAAGGCCACACTCAGCCGCTACGAGACCAAAGAAGGCAGCGTGAAGTGGCCGACGGTCGACGCGCTGTGCCGTGAGTACGGGGCCGATGACGCGGAGCGCGAAGCGCTGGTCGAACTCGCCAAGGGTGCGAAGATCCAGGGCTGGTGGCGCTCGCTCGCCGACCCGATCCCCGAGTCCATGAATCTCATGCTCACCCTCGAGGACGAGGCCTCCCGCGAGGACCACTACGCCTCCATGTACGTCCCCGGGCTGCTCCAGACCCGCGGCTACTCCGAAGCCGTGCACCGTGCTTCCGAGATGCGCTGCCCCGAGCAGGAGGTGCGGCACATGGTCGAGATCCGCATGAAGCGCCAGGAGTTGCTCGACCGCGACGAGCCGCCGCACGTCTGGGCCGTCATCGACGAGGCGGCAATCCGGCGCGTGGTCGGCGGGCCCGAGGTGATGAGTGCACAGCTGCGGCACCTGATGGCCATGTCGGAGCGGCCCAACATCACTGTGCAAGTACTGCCGTTCGCATCGGGCGCCCACGCCGCGGCCGTGGGCAGCTTCCTCATCCTCGGTGGGGCGACTCCCGAACTCGACGTCGTCTACGTCGACATCCTCGGCGGCGGCCTGTTCATGGAGAAGCCCCAGGAACTCGAACGCTATAAGTTGGCCTTCCAATACCTCTGCGCACAGGCACTCGATCTCGGCGCCTCGGCGCACCTCATCGACCGGATAAGCAGGGAACTTTGATGTACGACAGGGAGCAACTCCACTGGTTCACCTCGTCGTTCAGTGGAGGAAGCGGAAACGAGTGCGTCGAGTGCGCCCGAACCGCCGGCTCGATGGTCGTTCGCGACTCCAAGGCCCCCGAAGGGAACGTGGCTACGTTCGGCGCCCGGTCATGGGGTGACTTCCTGCTCTCCCTTCGGGCCTCCGGCCTCCGCGCCCCTCTGGGTGTGAGGTAGAACCCGCGGCCCGCCGCGGCGGGTTGACGAGGAGCGGAGGTGCGGGGCGGCGCCGAGCCGACGCCAACGCCCCCCGAATCTCCCCCGCCACCCCCTCCGCCCGCCCCCGCAGGTCCTCCGCCGTGATGGCGAGGACCGGGAGGCCCGCGGTGGCGAGGCGGTTGCGCTGGGACAAGGTGCGGCGCCAGGAGCCCGGGTCCAAGTGGTACTCGCGGGAGTCGACCTCAAGGGCCAGGCCCTCCGCCGGCCAGTACGCGTCCGGGCGGGCCAGAAAGGCGCCGGTCAGCGGGTCGTGGAGGTTCGGGTTCCAGAGGGGTTCCGGGAGGGCGTAGGCCTGGATCAGCGCGCGGGCGTCCGCCTCCAGCGGTGAGTGAACGCCGCCATCAAGTGGGCCGTCGACCTCGCCACGTACGGGGCGTAGCGGCGCCGCGACGCGGCCAGTTCCGCCAGCAGCTCCTCCGGCGTGCAAAAGCCCCGCTGCACCGCCTCCGCCAGGAGCGCCGTCACGTCGCGTTCGCAGGTGAGGCCGGGCACCGCGTCCGCCACCGCCCGCGCGATCGCCGCGCAGCCCAGGCCCGCCATCGGGTGGTTCTCCGGCATACGGCGCGTGCGGTGCACCTTCACGTACGACGTTCCGCGCGCGCCCGCCCCCTCGTACGGGACCAGCACGTCCACCCATCGCAAGCGCTCCGGGCGCGGGGCCGCGCGGAAACCGTGTGCCGCGAGTGCCGCGAGCCCGGTCAGCAGGGCGTGCTCACCCGCGTACAGGAGCGCCGCGCGCATGCGTTGGCGTGGGGTCGGGGTGCCGGAGTGGAGGAGGTGGACCCGCGGCAGCACCCGCTGCCACGGGCCGCCGCGGTGACAACGGCGGTTCGTGGTCGAGTTCGCGCAGCCGAGTTCCATCAGCTGTTCGCGCGTGAGGAGTTGGTCCTGGGTGAGCGCAAGCGGATGGCGGGCGAGCGCGCGCACGGAGGTGGCGGGGTGCGGGTGTGTGGGGGTGTGGTTCACGGTGGGTTCGTGCCCGTCCCCGTGCGTGCTCACCTCTCCGTATCCGGTCCGTAGCGGGGCACGGACCGGACTGTGACGGCTCAGCGCCGGTCCGTGGTCATTGTGCGTCACGGTCCCGCCGAAGCGTGAGACCCAAGTCACATTCTGCGCTGTCACACTTCCGCCCCCGGCCCCGTCACATCTACGTAGCCACCAAGAAAGCCCGCACAGGGCGTACACGAGGAGCCCACCATGGAAGCCCGCATCAATCCCTTCGCCAGCCCCATCGCGGGGAAGGTCATCAAGCACATCAACTCCGCCGGGAAGGTCGTCGCCGACTCCACGCTCCCCGCCGCGACGCAGGAGCTCGTGAAGATCCGGGCCAGCCAGATCAACGGCTGCGGGTTCTGCACCGACATGCACACGAAGGACGCAGCGCACGCCGGCGAGACCGTGCAGCGGCTGCACCTCGTCGCGGCCTGGCGCGAGGCCACCGTGTTCACCGACGCCGAGCGCGCCGCGCTCGAGCTGACCGAGCAGGGCACGCGGATCGCCGACGCGGCCGGCGGCGTGCCGGACGAGGTGTGGGCGAACGCCGCGAAGCACTACGACGAGGAGCAGCTCACCGCCCTCGTCTCGCTGATCGCCATCATCAACCTCTACAACCGCGTGAACGTCATGGTGCAGATGCCCGCCGGGTCCTACCAGCCCGGCCAGTTCGGCTGACGGACCCAGGGCGTAACCTCACAAATGGGCGGGTCCTGGCCAGCCCTCCGGAAGCCGCTTCCGGACACCACTACGCAGGAGGTTCACCCCATGGCCCGCGCCCTCCCCACCGCCCCGATAGCCGCCGCCGGACTCGTCGGGGGTTACGCCACCGCCCGGTTCACCAAGAAGCGGCAGCTGGGTGGGGCCGTGCTCGCCGTGGCCGGGGCCGCCGCCGCGACGCAGTGGACGAAGACGCGGGGCGGGAAGGTCGCGGGGGCGCTGACCGGCGCGTACGTGGCGGCGTTCGCCGGGTCGCACCCGCTGGCCAAGAAGGTGGGGGCCTGGCCCGCGGTGTTCGGCGTCGCCGGGGCCGTCGCCGCCGCCTCGTACGTCCTCGTGGACCGCAAGGCCGCCTGACGCCTGCGGTTCCCGGTTACGGCCGGGCGTGCGTCAGGACGTTCACGACCTTGCCCTGCGGGTCCCGTACGAAGAAGCGGCGCACGCCCCACTCCTCGTCACGCAGGTCGTGGACGATCTCGGCGCCCGCCGCGCGCATCGCCGCGTACACCGCGTCGACGTCGTCCACCTCCACGCTGATGTCCGGCACCACCGGGCCCGTCGCCTCGTGCGTGAAGAACTGGATCTGGGCGGTGGGGTCGGACGGCGAGACCATCGTCATGATCCAGCCCATGTTCATGGCCTCGCGGAAGCCCAGCGCGCCGTAGAAGTCGCGGTTCGCCGCCATCGACTCCTCCCCCGGCACCTCTACGTTCGGAACCGCCCTGCGGATGTGCCGGTGTGCGTGTGCGTGTGCGTGTGCTTCGTCGGGTGCCATGCGCTCATCGTCCCCGGAACGTCGCCCTGTACGCCCCCGGCGACACCCCCAGCACCGCCTGGAAGTGCTGGCGCAGCGATGTTCCGGAGCCGAAGCCCGTCTCCGCCGCCACCCGGTCCACCGTGTGGTCCGTCTGCTCCAGCAACTCCCTGGCCCGGTCGACCCGTTGGCGGTTCAGCCACGTCATCGGGGTCAGGCCCGTCTCCTCGCGGAAGCGACGGTTGTACGTGCGGATCGACATGGCGTCGCGGGCCGCCAACTGCCCCAGCGACAAGGGCTCCGCCAGCCGACCCAGCGCCCACTCCCGCGAGGCCGACGTCGATGCCGCTCCCAACTCCTCGGCGGGGACCGGACGTTGGATGTACTGCGCCTGGCCGCCCTCCCGGTGCGGAGGCACCACCGTGCGGCGCGCCAACTCCGCCGCCACCGCGGCACCGTGGTCCTCGCGGATCATGTGCAGACACAGGTCGATGCCCGCCGCCTCCCCCGCCGAGGTCAGCACCTTTCCTTCGTCTACGTAGAGGACGTCCGCGTCGACCGTCACCGACGGGAACGTACGGGCGAAGTGGGCCGATGACATCCAGTGCGTCGTCGCCCGGCGGCCGTCCAGGAGGCCCGCCGCCGCCAGGACGAACGAGCCCGTGCAGATCGATGCCACCCGGCCTCGTGAGCCGTCGACGACATCGGCCAGCACCTCCGTCAACTCCCCCTCAAGTACCCCTGGTCGGAGCGACTCGTCCGTCTCGTGCGAAGCCGGGACCAGCACCGTGTCCGCCGCCGCGACCGCCTCCAGGCCGTGCTCCGCGTAGATCGGGAAGTCGGCGTCCGTGCGGATGCGGCCCGGGCGGGGCGCGCACGTCGTCACCTTGTAGAGGCGCTCCCCCGTGGACGGATCACGGGCCGTACCGAAGAGCTGGTGGACCAGGCCCAGCTCCATGGGCAGGACACCGTCCCGTACGAGGACCGCCACCGAGGCCGGACCGCCGCCCTTTCCACGCCGCGTACGCATGGCCAGATTCTTTCAGACCGTGGCCGACTGGCCAGCCGCGCGGGCGTACCGCTCCGGCGCGGCGCGGTGGCGGCGCCGGGGATCCCCCCACCCCGCCCGAACACCTCACCCCCACCCGGCCTAACCTCCCGAACATCGCTGACCGAGCGGGGCGACCCGCACGAACGACCGGGTGGGACGACATGGCCGACTGGACGCTACGCGCGGCCACCGCCGCCGACATGGAGCCGATCGCCGAGCTGCGGGCCGTCGTGATGCGGCCCGACCTCGAACAGCTCGGACGGTACGACGAGCAGCGCGTACGGCAGCGGTTCCGCGACGCGTACGAGCCCGCGCACGCCTGGGTGATCGAGGCGGCCGGGGCCTTCGCCGGGTGCGTGGCGCTGCGCCCGGACGGTGCCGCGTACTGGCTGGAGCACTTCTTCCTGGCCCCGGAACTGCACGGCCGGGGCGTCGGCGGCGCCGTGCTCCGCGACCTCCTGGAACGGTGCGACCGGGAGCGCACCCCGGTCCGCCTCAACGTACTGCGGGGCAGCCCCGCCCGCCGCCTCTACGAACGGCACGGTTTCACCGTCGAGAGCGAGGACCCGGTGGACGTGTTCATGGCACGCCGACCGGCCACCACCACGCCGGAACGCCGACCCGCCCCGTAAACCCGTAAAGCGCCCCGCTACGCCCCCAACGCCCGCGACACCGTAAAGATCAGCAGGCCCGCCAACGAACCCACCACCGTGCCGTTGATCCGGATGAACTGCAGGTCACGGCCGATGTGCGCCTCGATCTTGCGGGTCGTGTGCTCGGCGTCCCAGCCCGCCACCGTGTCCGTGATGAGGGACGTGATCTCCGCGCGATACGTCGTCACGACATACACCGCCGCGCCCTCCACCCAGCCGTCCACCTTCGAGCGGACATCCGGCTCCGTCGCCATCCGCCGGCCCAGCGAGAGCAACGAGGCCCGCACCCGAAGGCGCAGCTCGCTGCGCTCGTCCTCCGCCGCCGCGACGATCATGCCGCGGACCGCGGACCAGGCCGACGCGATGATGTCCTGCACCTCGGAACGGCCGAGGATCTCCGACTTCAGACGCTCCACCCGGTCCCGGGTGTCCGAGTCGCCCTGCAGATCGGCCGCGAAGTCGGCGAGAAACCGGTCGAGCGCGCCACGCGCCGGGTGCCCCGGCATGTCCCGCATCTCCGTGACGAACCGCAGCAGCTCCTTGTAGACGCGCTCACCCACCCGCTTGTCGACGAAACGGGGCGTCCAGCCGGGGGCGCCGCCCTCCACCGCGTCCATCACCGAGTCCGAGTGCAGCACCAGCCAGTCGTGGGCGCGGGCACACACCAGGTCGACGACCCGTTTGTGACCGCCGTCCGACACCACCTTCTCCAGCATCTTGCCGAGGCCCGGCGCGATCTCCGCGTTGTCCGCCCGGCGCGTGATGGCCTCGCCGACGATCGCCTGCACGTCGGAGTCGCGAAGGACCGTCAGGGCGCCCCGCAGCGCCGTCGCCAGCTCCGCCGTCACCCGATCGGCGTGCTCCGGCTCCGCGAGCCACGAACCGAGCCGGCTGCCGATGCCGACGGCCCGCAACCGGTCCCGTACGACCTCGCCCGACAGGAAGTTCTCGCCCACGAACTCGCCGAGCGAGACGCCCAGCTGGTCCTTCTTGGTCGGGATGATCGCCGTATGCGGAATACGCAGGCCCAACGGGTGGCGGAACAGGGCCGTGACCGCGAACCAGTCGGCCAGCGCACCGACCATGCCGGCCTCCGCGGCCGCCGCGACATACCCGGTCCAGGCGCCCGCACCCGCGTGCTCCGCCCACGTGGCCAGTACATAGACCAGCGCCACGAAGACGAGCAGCCCGACCGCCATCAGCTTCATCCGGCGCACGCCGCGCCGCTTCTCCTCATCGGCCGCGGTGAACTCCGCGACGAAACGACGGGCGGGACGAGAGGGCCGGGAGGGCCGGGATTGACCCGATGTGGCGCGGGAATACTGCCCATTGTCCGCTTCAACCGCTTCGGACCCTTCGGACCCTTCGGCCGTTTCAGACCCTTCTACCGCTTCAGCCGTTTCAGCCGTTTCAAGCGCTTTGTCCGCTGTGTCGTACGCACCCTGGGACCCCTGCGCCCCACGCTTCACGTCGCCGTCCACTCAGCCCACTCCGCATCGGTCATCGGCCCGACCTGTCGACTTCGACTCGACTGTCATTCGCCTCACACATTGTCCCTTCCTGACCTACTCCCGGAACGAACCAAAGGTTCCCGGCGTCTACCTGTCCGGAGGGGGGCCAGTGTCGGCTCCCGCCCGCCCCATGACGCATCATGGGTTCATCACATCGGAGCCTCGGGCTCCCCCTGCCCGAGGAGACACACACCGCATGACCAAGCGTCACGGTTATGCCTTGTTGACCGCGCTCGTCGCGGTCGTCGTGATGATCTCTGCCGCCATCTACGTGGGCTTCTCCGGAGTCTTCGGCGGCGACGACGACATACAGGCCGGCGGCGCGCACCCGCGCAGCTCCGCCGCCCCCGCCTCCACCGGAACATGGACCGGCAGCTGGTCCGCCTCCCCCGCCGGCGGGGAACCCGGCACGGAGACCAACGGCTTCTACGGCCACTCCATCCGCAACATCGTGCACACCAGCGTCGGCGGCAACGCCGCGCGCATCACCCTCTCCAACCTGTACGGGCAGTCGCCCCTGCGCATCACGCACGCCTCGATAGCCGTGGCCTCGGCGCCCAACAACCCGACGGCCCTGTCCGACACGATGCGGCGCCTGACGTTCTCCGGAAACTCCTCGGTCGTCATCCAGCCCGGCCAGCAGGCCGTCAGCGACGCACTGCGGATCACCGTGCCGAGCGACTCGGACATGCTGGTCACCACGTACTCGCCGACTCCGTCCGGACCGGTCACGTACCACCCGCAGGCCCGCCAGATGTCGTACGTCGCCCGGGGCGACCGCACCGAGGAGCCCAGCGGCACGCTCTACAACCAGCAGAGCCCGTACTGGCGCTACCTCAGCGCCCTCGACGTGCTCAGCAACGAGGCGCAGGGCACCGTCGTCGTCATCGGCGACTCCCTCACCGACGGCATCACCTCCACGATGGGCGCCAACCGCCGGTGGACGGACATACTCGCCGAGCGGCTGCGCACGGAGTCGGGTGCCCCGCGCTACGGCGTCGTGAACCAGGGCATAAGCGGGAACCGGATACTGGCCGACGGCTTCGGCCGTCCCGCCAACAACCCGAGCGGCCTGTCCCGCTTCGAGCGTGACGCGCTCAGCCGCTCCGGCGTCCGCGCGGTCATCATCGACCTCGGCATCAACGACATCCTGCGCACGCCGCAGCAGACCGACCCCGCGAAGATCGTCGACGGACTGCGCGAGCTGACCCGGCAGGCGCACGCGCGCGGCCTGCGGGTCGTCGGTGCGACGCTCATGCCGTTCCAGGGTCACCCCGGCTACCGCCCGGACCTCGAGGCGGTCCGCCAGTCCGTGAACGAGCAGATCCGCGCCGGCAAGGTCTTCGACAGCTACGTCGACTTCGACCGCGCCCTGCGCGACCCGTACAACCCGCGCCGCCTCCTCGACCAGTACGACTCCGGCGACCACCTCCACCCCAGCGACTCGGGCTACCGCAAGATGGCGGAATCCCTGGACCTGTCGTCCCTGCGGGGGTCGACGGGGGCGGAGCTGTAGCACCTCTCCGGGGCGGGTCACCGACGTGGCGCCTGCACCTCCGGCGCCACGCCGCTCTCTGCCCCGCCCCTCTCCCACCCCCCGCCCCCTCCGGGGGCTCCCGCTCAGAAGCGGCGCGGGCCCGTCTCGGGCGGTTACTGGGCTGAGCCCGGAATACAGCGAAGGGCGCCCCTGTGGGGGGCGCCCTTCACATGTGGGCCCGGCGGGACTTGAACCCGCGACGCACCGCTTCTAAGGCGGCGTCCTCTAGCCAACTGGGATACGGGCCCGCAGCGGTGCCTACTCTAATGCGTCCTTGCGATGACGGTTCGAGAAGGTGCGGGTCTGGCTGTGGCACGAGGGACAGAGGTACCGGAGGTTCTCCCGGCGATTGTCCAGCCTGTCGCCGTCGATGTGGTCGATCTCCAGCACCAGCCGTTTCCCCTGCCACAGCTCGCCCTGGCCGCACTCGGCGCAGGCATGTGGAACGCCGACTTCGTCGAGGGCCCTGCGTAACAGGGATGCCCGGGTTCGTTGCGAGCCTGCTGGGCGGCGCACGAGAATTTCAGGTGCGGACATACGCCTTGGCGAGACTGTCCCCGCCCGGTGTCCCTGGCCGACGAAGTGCTCCGTCGACAGCCCGTATTCGTCAATGCTGCGCTTTGCCCTGGCGCGGTCAGTTCCGTTCACAGGTGACAGGCCGAGACGGCGCAGCACGTCGGCCAACCCTCTCGACTCGGCGACGGCTCGCGTGAATTCCTCTTCCGGGAAGAGGTTTTGGCCCGCTGTCCCCCGCCAGGTGAAGTGACTGATGTCGATGCCGTAGTGGGCGAGTTGCAACTGCAGATCCCGGCGAGGCTCGCTGGCCATGGGAGCGTCGACGCGGCGCATGAGGTCGACCAGGCTGGAGGAGGCCGCCGCGGCCTCCTCCAAGAGCTCCCGTGGGTACTTGCTCATGCTGACCTCCCCTTCCGGCCGCGGTAAGTGTCGGTCACGGAGTGGCAGTTGGGGCACAGCAGGCGCAGGTTCTCGCGGCGGTTGTCCCACCACTGGCCGTTGATGTGGTCGACCTCCAGTCGCAGGGGCCGCTTGTTCCACTCCGTACCGGTCCCGCACATCGAGCACTGCTCGGGGACGCCAAGTCGCAGCAACTCGCGCCGGAGACGTCGACCCGGCAGCCGCCCGTCCTCTGGGGAACGCAGGGTCAGGGGATTGCCGAGCGCCCCCTTTGGCCTCTGCTCCGGACGCACGAAGTGCGATGTGTCGATCCCGAGCGCCACGATCCGGCGACTGATGTGAGCCTGGTTGCCACCCACGGCACTGATACCCAGGCGGCGCACAACGTCCTTGAAACTGCTGGACTCCGCGACCGCCACGCGCAGTGTCTCCTCCGTATGCCGTGACCAGTACCGAGGAAAGTGCGACGTATCGATCCCTTCCTCGGCCATCCGCTTGTGGAGGTAGGCCCGACGGCCCGCCGTCGACTCACCCCCGCAATACCGGACCGCCTCGTCCCACGAACCCGCGTTGCGCGCCGACGCCTCCAGCCGCTCCCGCGTGTACCGCTGCCCCGCCATGTGACCCCTCCCTTTCGGCCACGCGTTCGTGGCCTCGTACAGGGCAACGAAATGAAAATCGGACCGTCACGCACGGAATGCGGAACGGTCCGAACTGTGTGGGCGGGCCACATACGGGGGGTGTGGCCCGCCCACACAAGGAGCAAGGGAGGGGTGTGAGGGGGTGTCAGAACCTCGGCGTAGGCGCCTGGGATTCGACCATTTCCGCCGCCTCCTCGTCCGTCTCCACCGAGGGCGGGGAGCCGGCCAGGGGCTTCTGGGCGGTTTCCTTCATACAGGCCACCGCGATGACGCCGATGAGCGCCGCGGCCATCGAGTAGTACGCGGGCATCATGTCGGAGCCGGTCAGGCCGATCAGGGCGGTGATGACCAGGGGCGTCGTGCCGCCGAAGATCGAGGCCGAGAGGTTGTAGCCGACCGAGAGGGAGCCGTAGCGGACCTGGGTCGGGAAGAGCGCCGGGAGGGCCGCCGACATGGTGCCGAGGAGGCAGACCAGGGAGAGGCCGAGCAGCAGCATGCCGAGCGAGACGGCCCACAGGGCGCCGTTCTTCACCAGGAGGAAGGACGGGACCGAGAGGACGAAGAAGCCGATCATGCCCGCCATGAGGAGCGGCTTGCGGCCGAAGCGGTCGGAGAGCTTGCCGACCTGGTTGATGATGCACATCAGGACGATCATCGTGACGATCAGGATCAGCAGGCCGTGCGTCTCCGAGTAGCCCATCTCGTCCGACAGGTACGTCGGCATGTACGAGAGGAGCATGTAGTCGGTGATGTTGTAGGCGCCGACGAGGCAGATACAGAGGATCAGCGTCGGCCAGTAGTCGCGGAAGATCTTCGCGAGGTCGCCCTTGGCGGTCGTCTCCACGGAGGAGGCGGCGTCGGTCGCGCGGTGCGAGGACTCGTCCTCCAGTTTCTGGAAGGCGGGGGTCTCGTCGAGGCGCAGTCGCAGGTAGAGACCGACGAGGCCGATGGGGCCCGCCACCAGGAACGGGACGCGCCAGCCCCAGGACTCCATGCCGTCGCTGCCGAGCACGGACGTCAGGATCGTGACGAGGCCGGCCGCGCCGACGTAGCCGGCGAGCGTGCCGAATTCGAGGAAGCTGCCGAAGAATCCGCGCTTCTTGTCGGGGGCGTACTCGGCGATGAAGGTGGAGGCGCCGCCGTACTCACCGCCGGTGGAGAAGCCCTGGACGAGGCGGAAGAGGATGAGGAGGACCGGGGCCCAGAAGCCGATCGAGGCGTAGGACGGGATCAGGCCGATCGCGAAGGTGCCGATGGCCATGAGGATCATGGTCAGTGCGAGGACCTTCTTGCGGCCGACCTTGTCGCCCATGGGGCCGAAGACCATGCCGCCGATCGGGCGCACGAGGAACGAGACCGCGAAGGTCGCGAACGACGAGATCAGCTGGACGGTGTCGTTTCCTGAGGGGAAGAAGACGTGGCCGATGGTGACGGCCAGGTACGAGTAGATCCCGAAGTCGAACCATTCCATGGCGTTACCGAGCGACGCCGCCTTGACCGCGCGCTTCACCGCGGTGTCGTCGGTGACGGTGATGTCGGTGCGGCGCAGCGGCGGGTTCTTGCGCCGCTTGACGGCGCGGAACAAGGCGCGGTGACGCTTGACCGCCTCCGGGTCGGGCACCAGCCCTTCCTCGGTGTCGGTGGTCATGGGGTGGATCCCTTCTCTGACTGCAAAGCGCTTCCAGGTTCCACCTGCTCGCAGACGTTGGTTGCAAACGAAAGTCCCCTGCTTTCGGGACCTTCGTCACAACCTTTCGTCCCTAACTTCCGTCAATGACCGAACTTTCGCACGTGGGATTCCCCCACAAGGTGCGGGGTTTCTCAGATGCCGAGATCCTTGATGATCTTCGCTACGTGGCCGGTCGCCTTCACGTTGTAGAGGGCGCGCTCGACCTTTCCTTCCTCGTCGACGACGACCGTGGAGCGGATGACTCCGGTGACGACCTTTCCGTACAGCTTCTTCTCGCCGAAGGCGCCGTAGGCCTCGAGGACCTTCTTCTCGGGGTCGCCCACCAGGGTGACCTTGAGGTTCTCCTTCTCCCGGAACTTGGCGAGCTTCTCCGGCTTGTCGGGGGAGACGCCGATGACGTCGTAGCCGGCTTCGGCGAGCACGTCGAGGTTGTCGGTGAAGTCGCAGGCCTGCTTGGTGCAGCCGGGGGTGAGGGCGGCGGGGTAGAAGTAGACGATCGTCTTGCGGCCCTTGTGGTCGGCGAGGGAGACCTCGTTGCCGTCGGCGTCGGGCAGGGTGAAGGCGGGTGCGGTGTCGCCGGGCTGCAGTCGCTCGCTCATGGGTGGCCTCCTGGGCGTCGTGGCGTGTGGACTTGTTGAGCGTAATGGGGGGTGCCGGGGGGTGGTGGAGGCGGTGAGCTGACAGACTGTCCATTACTCATACGCAGTGAGAGCAGCGACCTTGGAGGCAGCGCGGTGTCGCACACGTCCAGTACGCCGGATACCCCGGACACGCGGACCCCGGCCCAGATCGAGGCGGACATCAAGCGCCGTCGCGAGACCTTGGCCGAGACGCTCGACGAGATCGGTGTCCGGGTCCACCCGAAGACGATCGTCGGCGATGCGAAGGCCAAGGTCGCCTCGCAGGTCGACCACACGCTCGGGCGGGCCTACGTCGGGGCGAACCGGCTGGTCTCCGAGGTGAAGGGGCAGTTGGTCTCGGAGGAGGGCGCGCCGCGCCTGGAGCGGATCGTGCCGGTCGCGATCGTCGTGGTGGGTGTCGTGGGGCTTCTCGCGGTGGGGTCGCGGCGTCGCAAGCGCTGAGCCGGGGGCGTCGTCGGGGCTGCCGTGCCGCGTACCAAGGGGCGACCCGGCGGCGTACAAGTGCGCGTGGGGCAGGTAAGTTCGTCGGCGTGAGCGCCAATCCCGATAAGCACAGCACCGGCCATGACGACAAGCTGCCCATCCGGATGCTGCACGACCGTGTGCTCGTGCGGCAGGACACCTCCGAGGGTGAGCGGCGCAGTGGTGGCGGCATTCTGATTCCCGCGACGGCGGCCGTGGGCAAGCGTCTTGCCTGGGCCGAGGTCGTCGCGGTCGGGCAGAACGTGCGGGCCGTGGAGCCGGGGGACCGGGTGTTGTTCGATCCGGAGGACCGGGCGGAGGTCGAGGTGCGGGGTGTCGCGTACGTGCTGATGCGCGAGCGGGATCTGCACGCGGTGGCGGCCGACCGGTTCGAGGGCTCCGAGGATTCGACGGGCCTGTACCTGTAGCCGTCCGCCTCCCCACATGAGGAGAGGGCTGGTGACCATCGTCACCAGCCCTTTTTATCTGTCCTTTGCTACCTTTGAGGGACCCCGACGAGACGCGCCGTACCGGGCTGAGCCGCACTTCGCAAAGACGACGCACCCCTGTTGAGAACCACTGACGGAGGTGCCAGTCATGGCCTGGATCCTGATCGCTGTTGCCGGACTTCTCGAAGTCGCCTGGTCGATCGGCATGAAGTACACCGAGGGCTTCACCCGCCTTTGGCCGAGCGTCTTCACCGGCGCCGGAATCGTCGCGAGCATGCTGCTCCTGTCCTACGCCGCCAAGTCCCTGCCCATCGGTACCGCGTACGGCGTGTGGGTGGGGATCGGGGCCGCGGGAGCCGCGATCGTCGGAATGGTCGCCCTCGGCGAACCCGCGTCCGCGGCCCGAATCGGCTTCATCGCACTGCTGCTCGTCGCGATCGTGGGGCTCAAGGTGACTTCTGGGCACTGAGGGGGTTCAGGCCCGTGTCGTCGGGGCTGGGGGAATCGGTGGGGTCTTCCCCGCCGCCCGTCGACTCCTCGGACGGGGGTGTCTCGCTCGACGGTTCGTCGGACGGGGTGTCCTCGTCGGAGGGGGTCGCGGAGGCGGTGTCCGAGGGGGATTCGGTCGTCGATTCCGATGCGGATTCCGAGGTCGAGGGCAGCGGTTCCTGTTCGGCGCCGCTCTGGAGGTCGAGGTCGAAGTCGTTGGCCGGGGTGCCGGACAGCGCCGCCTGTGTGAACTGGGCCCAGATCTGCGCCGGGTATCCGCCGCCGTTGATCCGGTCGAGGCCCGTCGCCCCGTACAGCGGGGTCTGTGCGCCGGAGGTCGGGTCCTGGCCCATCACGGAGACGACGGTGGCGAGGTCCGGGGTGTAGCCGGCGAACCAGGCCGCCTTGTCCTCCTCCGCGGTGCCGGTCTTGCCGGCGGCGGGGCGGCCCGCGGCCTTGGCGGCGGTGCCGGTACCGCCGTCGACGACCGATTTGAGGATCGACGTCGTGGTGTCGGCGGCCGCGCGGGGGACGGCCTGCCGGGTCTCCTTCTTGGGGAGCGTGATGTCCTCGCCGTTCTTGGTGATCGAGTCGAGCAGCGTGTACCGGCCGTGCTCGCCGTGGTTGGCGAGCGTCGCGTACGCCTCGGTCATGTCGAGGACGGACGCGGTGGACGGGCCGAGCGCGATCGAGGGTGAGGCCGTCAGGTCCGGGGTGTCCGAGGGGATGCCGAGGTCGAGGGCGGTCTGCTTGACCTTGTCGGAGCCGACGTCGACGGCCATCTGCGCGTACACGGCGTTGACGGACTTGTCGGTGGCGGTGGAGACGGTGATGTTGCCGTAGGAGCGGTCGTCCTCGTTGGCGGGGGCGTAGTGGCCGCCGTCCCAGCCTTGTACGGGGCGCTTGTTGGTGCCGTCGTAGATGGTGCTGGGGGTGATCCTGCGGCCGTCCTGCGTGGTCGAGGCGTTCTCGACGGCGGACGTGAACACGAACGGCTTGAACGTGGAGCCGACTTGGTAGTCGCGGCGTGTGGCGTTGTTGACGTACTGCTTCGTGTAGTCGACGCCGCCGTACATGGCGCGCACCTTGCCGTTCGACGGGTCGATGGCGGCGCCGCCCGCGCGGACGTTCTTGTCGATGTCCCGGGCGTTCTTGTCGAGCTTCGACATCAGCTGGTCGTCGACGGCCTTTTGGAAGGCGTCCTGTTTCTTCTTCTGGAGCGTGGTGGTGATGCGGTAGCCGCCGCCCGCGAGGGTGTCCTCGTCGAGGATCTTGTTGTCGGTGATGTAGTCCTTCACGGCCTGCACGAGGTAGCCGCGCTGCCCGGAGAGGCCCGAGGGCGCCTTCGCCTGGTCGGGCACGGGGAACTTCATGTTCTTGCGGTCGGAGGCGTCGAGCCAGCCCTCCTTGACCATGCCGTCGAGCACGTAGTTCCAGCGGGCGGTGGCCGCTTCCTTGTTCTCGGGGTGGGCGGCCACGTCGTACGCGCTCGGGGCGTTCACGAGGGCCGCGAGGTAGGCGCCCTGGGCGGTCGACAGGTCCTGGACGTCCTCGCCGTAGTACGCCTGGGCGGCGGCCTGGATGCCGTACGCGTTGCGCCCGAAGTAGCTGGTGTTGAGGTAGCCCTCGAGGATGTCGTCCTTGGACTTCTCGCGGTCCAGCTTGATGGAGATGAAGAACTCCTTCACCTTCCGGGTGACGGTCTGCTCCTGGCCCAGGTAGTAGTTCTTCACGTACTGCTGGGTGATCGTGGAGCCGGACTGTTTGCCCTTGCCGGTGATCGTGTACCAGGCGGCGCGCAGCATGGCCTGCGGGTCGACGGCGGATTCGGAGTAGAAGTCGCGGTCCTCGGCGGCGAGCACGGCGTGCTGCACGGATTTGGGGATCTGGGTGAGGCTCACGTTCTCGCGGTTGACCTCGCCGTCGCGGGCGATCTGGCTGCCGTCCGCGTACAGGTACACGTTGCTCTGCGCGGTCGCCGCCGAGTTGGCGGCGGGGATGTCCACGAGGAAGTAGCCGAGGGCGAACAGGCCGACGCACAGCAGGATGAAGGCGACGAGGCCGCCGAGCACCATCCGCCACGTGGGGATCAGGCGCCGCCAGCCGGTGCGCTTGGGCCGCTTGCCCTTGCCCGCGGCGGCGGGCGTGGCGCCCGTGCCGGGCCCGCCCGGTTCCTGGGGATCCGTCGGCTGCTCGGGCTGCTCCGGCTCGTCGCTGCTCATGTCCTGTGGAACTCCTGATCCGCGTCGTACGTCACGTACGCCTCGTATGGCACATAAGACCTCTAAGACTGCTACATCCCATGGAAAATCCGTGGCAGGCGACGCGCCCTGTGACTAGGCTCCTGCGCTTCGGCCTATTTCGCGAGGGGGACCGGTGGGAGCAGTGCGGCTGTACGCGACCGTCGCCGCAGGAGGTTTCCGCAGATACGCCACCTATCGCGGGGCGACGCTCGCCGGGGTCTTCACGAACACGGTGTTCGGCCTGATCATCGCCTGCACCTATATCGCGCTGTGGGACGAGCGGCCGCGTCTCGGCGGGTACGACCAGGCGCAGGCTCTGACGTTCGTGTGGGTCGGGCAGGCGATGTTCGCGGTGATGGTCCTGCAGATCGGCGGCGGTTTCGAGACCGATCTGATGGAGCGGATCCGCAGCGGGGACATCGCGGTCGACCTGTACCGGCCGGTGGATCTGCAGTGCTGGTGGCTGGCGCAGGACCTCGGCCGGGCGGCCTTTCAGTTCCTGGGGCGCGGGGTCGTGCCGATGGCGGTGGGAGCGCTGATCTTCCAACTCGCGCTGCCCGCCGACCCGTTGAGGTGGCTGGCGTTCCTGTTGACTCTGCTCGCCGGGGCGACGGTGAGTTTCGCGCTGCGCTATCTGGTGGCGCTGTCGGCGTTCTGGCTGATGGACGGCAGCGGGATCGTGCAGATGTCGGGGCTCGTGTCGACGTTCATGTCGGGGATGCTGCTGCCGCTGAACGTGTTCCCGGGGGCCTTCGGCGAGTTCGCCCGCGCGCTGCCGTGGTCGGCGCTGCTCCAGGTGCCGGCGGATGTGCTGCTCGGTGAGCGGGGTGTGGGCGGGGCGCTGCTGTTCCAGGGGGTGTGGGCGGTGGTGCTGCTGGGCGCCGGGCGGCTGTTGCAGTCCGCCGCGACACGGAGGGTGGTGGTGCAGGGTGGCTGAGCGGGGCACGGTGCTTGCCGAGTCGCTGCGGACGTACCGGCTGGTGGGCGGGATGTGGATCCGGTCGACGATGACGTACCGGGCGTCGTTCCTGATGACGGTCTTCGGGAACTTCGCGGTGACAGGGCTGGAGTTCGTCGGGATCCTGCTGATGTTCTCGCAGGTGGACCGGCTCGGCGGGTACGGGCTTCCCGAGATCGCCTTTCTGTACGGGGCGGCGGGCACGTCCTTCGGCCTGGCGGATCTGGCGTTCGGGTCGGTGGGGCGGCTGGGGCAGCGGGTGCGGGACGGCACGCTCGACACGTTCCTGGTGCGGCCGGCGCCGGTGCTCGCGCAGGTGGCGGCGGACCGGTTCGCGCTGCGCAGGCTGGGGCGGGTCACGCAGGGCGTGGTGGTGCTCGGCTATGGCCTGACCGTGGTCGACGTGGCGTGGACGCCGCTGAAGGTGCTGCTGGTCCCGGTCCTGGTGGTCAGCGGCGGGGCCATCTTCACGGCCGTGTTCATCGCGGGCGCGGCCTTCCAGATCGTCGCGCAGGACGCCTCCGAGGTGCAGAACGCGGCGACGTTCGGCGGCAACGCCATGCTCAGCTACCCGCCCACGGTGTTCGGTGACGCCTTGCTGAGAAGTGTCACGTTCGTTCTGCCCCTGGCCTTCGTGAACTGGCTGCCCGGCCTCTACATCCTGGGCCGCCCTTATCCGCTCGACCTGCCGCGGTGGGTGGCGTTCGCGCCGCCGCTGGTGGCGGCCGCCTGTCTGGCCCTCGCGCTGTCCGCCTGGCGGGCGGCGCTTCGTACGTATCGCAGCACGGGGAGTTGATGGTGGAAGTGGGCCCCATGGGTGACGAGACGGGTGACGAGTTCATCCGGCTCGACGAGGTCGAGAAGGTCTTCGACGTACGGCGCAAGACGGGCTTCATGCGGCGGGAGCGGCGCGAGGTGCGGGCCGTGGACTCGCTGAGCTTCGGCGTGCGGCGCGGCGAGATGGTCGGCTACATCGGTCCGAACGGCGCGGGCAAGTCGACGACGATCAAGATGCTGACGGGGATCCTCACGCCGAGCGCGGGCCGGCTCCGGGTCGCCGGCATCGACCCTTCTCGGGAGCGGGCCCGCCTGGCGAGCCGCATGGGCGTGGTCTTCGGCCAGCGGACGACGCTGTGGTGGGATCTGCCGCTGATCGACTCGTACCGCCTGATGCGGCGCATGTACCGGATCGAGGAGAGCCGCTACGAGGAGAACCTCGCCCGCCTCGTCGAACTCCTGGAACTGGGCGACCTGTTGGACGCGCCCGTACGACAGCTGTCGCTCGGCCAGCGGATGCGCGGCGACATCGCGGCGGCGCTGCTGCACGACCCCGAGGTGCTGTACCTGGACGAGCCGACGATCGGCCTCGACGTCGTCTCGAAGGTCAAAGTACGCGGATTCCTGAGGGACTTGAACGCCGACCGCGGCACGACGGTGCTGCTCACGACGCACGACCTCACCGACATCGAGCAGCTGTGCCGCCGCGTGATGGTCATCGACCACGGAAAGCTCATGTACGACGGTGAGCTGGAGGGCCTGCACGCGACGGGCGGCGCCGCGGCCGAACGCACCCTCGTGGTCGACCTGGAGCGTGAACTGCCGCCGCTGGAGGTCGAGTTCGCGCGGGTGGTGAAGGTGGAAGGGGCACGGCAGTGGCTGGCGTTCCCGGCCGGGCAGTCGGCGGCGCCGCTCGTGGCGCGGATCGCCGAGCGGTATCCGATGGTCGACCTGTCGGTGCGCGAGCCGGACATCGAGGCGGTCATCGCGCGAATGTACGCGAGGGACACGTCCGTATCGCCCTGACCTACGTACGCTGACCCCTATGACGGACGAATCCGGCCGCCCGAGGCCCTCCGCTGCCACCCCCGAACTGCGCGCGTCCGATGCCGACCGCGAGCTCGTCGCCGAGCGTCTGCGGGACGCGCTCGCGGAGGGGCGGCTCGACATGGAGGAGTTCGGCGAGCGGCTCGACGCGGCGTATCAGGCGCGTACGTACGGGGAGTTGGCGCCGCTGACGAAGGACCTGCCGGCCGGGGCGGGCGCTTCGGGGGCCGTGAGTTTCGTGAAGGAGCCGCTGCCGGAGGGGGCCGTCGACTGGGCTTCGCGGATCCGGGGCGAGGCGAGTTCCACGTGGGGCGTCGGGGTCATGTCGGGGTTCCAGCGCAAGGGGCGGTGGACGGCGCCGAGGCGGTTCAACTGTTTCGCGTTCTGGGGCGGCGGCGAGATCGATCTGCGCGAGGCGGACTTCGAGGCGCGGGAGATCGTGATCAACTGCGTGGCGGTCATGGGCGGCATGAACGTGGTCGTGCCGCCCGGCGTCGAGGTCGTGGTGCGCGGCATCGGCATCATGGGCGGCTTCGACCACAGCGAGGAGGGCGTGCCGGGCGACGCGGGCGCGCCGCGCGTGGTGGTCACCGGTTTCGCGTTCTGGGGCGGCGTCGGCGTGGAACGCAAGGTCACCCGCGCCGAACGCCAACGCCTCAAGGCGGCGCGCCGGCAGGAGAAGTTGGACCGCCGCTCGGACCAGCGGGGGCTCGACCGGGGGCCGGACGACACGCCGTGACGTGCCGCCGCCCTCGGGGCTCTGCCCCGGACCCCGCTCCTCAATCGCCGGAGGGGCTCTATTTGGCCAACAGTTCCCGGACCACCGGGACCAGCGCCCGGAACGCCTTCCCGCGGTGGGAGATCGCGTTCTTCTCGTCGGCCGTCAGCTCCGCACACGTACGGGTGTCCCCCTCGACCTGGAGGATCGGGTCGTAGCCGAACCCACCCGAGCCCGCCGGGGCGTGGCGCAGGACGCCACGGAGCCGGCCCTCGACCACCCGCTCCGTACCGTCCGGCAACGCAAGCGCCGCCGCACACGCGAAGTGGGCCGTACGGTGCCGGTCCTCGTCGATGTCGCCGAGCTGCGCCAGCAACAGCTCCAGGTTCGCCTGGTCGTCACCGTGCTTCCCGGCCCAACGCGCCGAGAAGATCCCGGGCGCACCGCCCAGGACATCGACGCAGAGGCCGGAGTCGTCGGCGACGGCGGGCAGCCCGGTGGCCCGGGCCAGGGCGTGGGCCTTGAGGAGGGCGTTCTCGGCGAACGTCACCCCGGTCTCCCGGACGTCCGGGACCTCGGGGTACGCGTCGGCGCCGACCAGTTCGTGAGGCAGACCGGCGTCGGCGAGGATGGAGCGCAGCTCGACGATCTTGCCGTTGTTACGGGTGGCGAGGATGAGGCGGGTCATGCCCCCCAGTGTCCCAGGCGACCGCTACGACGACGTGCAGACCTTCGTCAGCTCGCCCGCGGAGTCGGTGACCGGGGTCACGTCCGGGGCCGCGTCGCCGTTCTTGATCGACGTACGGACGTTGTCCACCGCCTTGTTGAGGTCGTCGACGGCCTTCGAGACATCCGCGTTGTCGGTCTTGTCGCCGATGTCGTCGAGGTTCTTGTCGATCTTGTCGAGGGACTCGCCGGCCTGCGTCGGGTCGTTGGACGCGTTCTCCACGGCCTGCTGGAGGTCGGTCACGCTGTCGGCGATGGAGTCGGCGGTGCGGGCACAGTCGAGTGCCTTGTCGACGGCCGAGCAGCCGACGGTGACCGGAATCGCGACGAGTGCCGCGGTGGCGGCCAGTACGGCGAGACGGCGGTGGCGCGCGGGCATGGAAGGGTCCTCCCCCTGAAGTACGGACGGCTGGACGGCAGTTGGTGTCGTGCGCCGTCCACCCACCCGTAGTGACGCAGTCGATGGCTGTGCGGTTGCTGTGCCCGGCCACCCTACTTGGGGAGTTCTTTACCTGGTCGGAGAGCCAGGCGGCGACCCGGCAGTCCTAGGGGAGGGTCTCCTCCAGCGCCTTGCGCTGGATCGCCGCGAGCTCGTCGCAGCCGCCGACGGCCAGGTCCAGAAGCACGTTGAGCTCGTCGCGCGCGAAGGGCTCGGCCTCGGCGGTGCCCTGGATCTCGACGAAGCGGCCGTCGCCGGTGCAGACGACGTTCATGTCGGTGTCGGCGCGCACATCCTCCTCGTACGGGAGGTCGAGCATCGGGACGCCGTCGATGATGCCGACGGAGACGGCGCTCACGGACCCGGTCAGCGGCTTGCGGCCGGCCTTGATCAGCTTCTTGCCCTGGGCCCAGGAGATGGCGTCGGCAAGCGCCACGTACGCGCCGGTGATGGCGGCCGTGCGGGTGCCCCCGTCGGCCTGGAGGACGTCGCAGTCGAGGACGATGGTGTTCTCGCCGAGGGCCTTGTAGTCGATGACGGCGCGCAGGGACCGGCCGATGAGGCGGCTGATCTCGTGGGTGCGCCCGCCGATCTTGCCGCGGACGGCCTCGCGGTCGCCGCGGGTGTTCGTGGAGCGCGGCAGCATCGAGTACTCGGCGGTGACCCAGCCCTCTCCGCTGCCCTTGCGCCAGCGCGGGACGCCTTCGGTGAAGGAGGCGGTGCAGAAGACCTTGGTGTCTCCGAAGGAGACGAGGACGGAGCCTTCGGCGTGCTTGCTCCAGCCGCGTTCGATGGTGATCGGGCGGAGCTGTTCGGGGGTGCGGCCGTCGATGCGAGACATAGGGAGGAGCGTATCGGGTGCGCCGAAGGCCCCACCCCTTGCGTGGGGGTGGGGCCTTCGTGCGTGTGGCCTCAGTGGGGCGAGGTCACATCATGTCTTCGATGTCGGCGGCGATGGGGTCCGCGTCGGTGCCGATGACGACCTGGATCGCGGTGCCCATCTTGACGACGCCGTGGGCGCCGGCGGCCTTGAGCGCGGCCTCGTCGACCAGGCTCGGGTCGGAGACCTCGGTACGCAGGCGGGTGATGCAGCCCTCGACCTCTTCGATGTTGTCGAGTCCGCCGAGGCCGGCGACGATCTTCTCAGCCTTCGTGGCCATTTCGTTCTCCCTGTGTTCTCCGGGCCCGCCTCTGGGCCGCTTTGTCACGGTAACCCACGGTTGGCCCATCTTCGCGGGCGGTAATCCCGCCCGTGACGAAAGATGACGAGCACGGACCGACCCGTCCCCGCAACTGGTCTACACCAGTAGCCAGAGTATCTGACGCCCGCCAAACGTGGCCTGTTCCGGGAGGACGCCCATGAGCTCCAACGCGGCCGCCGCACCACGACCGAGCCCCTGGAGCAACTTCTTCCAGGGGCTCCAGAAGATGGGGCGCAGCCTTCAACTGCCCATCGCCGTGCTGCCGGCGGCGGGCATCGTCAACCGGCTCGGCCAGCCCGATGTCTTCGGCGACGACGGTCTCGGCTGGACCAATGTCGCGAAGGTCTTCTCGGGCGCGGGCGGCGCGCTGCTCGACGCCGACCTCGGTCTGCCGCTGCTCTTCTGCATCGGTGTCGCGATCGGCATGGCCAAGAAGGCGGACGGTTCGACGGCTCTGGCGGCGGTGGCGGGCTTCCTCGTCTACCGGGGCGTGCTGCACCAGTTCCCGATCGACTGCCCGTCCGGGTCGAAGACGGTGGCGACGGGCTGTCTGGCGGACGGGGCGGTGACCGCCGCGACGTTCCAGAACCCCGGGGTGTTCGGCGGCATCATCATGGGCTTTCTGGCCTCGTTCTTCTGGGTCCGCTACCACCGTACGAAGTTGGTCTCCTGGCTCGGCTTCTTCAACGGCCGCCGGCTCGTCCCGATCATCATGGCCTTCGTCGGCATCGTCTTCGCCGCGCTGTGCCTGTGGGTCTGGCCCGCGATCGGTGACGCCCTGGAGAGCTTCTCGAACTGGCTGGAGAGCCTGGGCGCCGTCGGGTCCGGCATCTTCGGTGTCGCCAACCGCGCGCTGCTCGTGATCGGCCTGCACCAGTTCCTCAACGTGCCTTTGTGGTTCCAGTTCGGCTCGTACACGAAGCCCGACGGCACGACCGTGCACGGCGACATCAACATGTTCCTGAGCGGCGACCCGAGCGCGGGCATCTACCAGTCGGGCTTCTTCCCGATCATGATGTTCGCCCTCCCTGCGGCCTGTCTCGCGATCGTCCACTGCGCACGGCCGGAGCGGCGCAAGGTGGTCGGCGGCATGATGCTGTCGCTCGCGCTGACCTCGTTCGTCACGGGTATCACCGAGCCCATCGAGTACTCCTTCGTCTTCATCGCGCCGGCGCTGTACGCGGTGCACGCGGTGCTGACCGGTGTCTCGATGGCGGTGACCTGGGCGCTCGGCGTCAAGGACGGCTTCAGTTTCTCCGCGGGCCTGATCGACTACCTGATCAACTGGAACCTGGCCACCAAGCCATGGATGATCATTCCGATCGGCCTCGCCTTCGCCGTCCTCTATTACGTGATCTTCCGTTTCGCGATCACGAAGTGGGACATCAAGACACCGGGTCGCGAGCCCGAGGAAGAAGTCGAGGACATCACCAAGGCATAACGCTTTTCGGCTCCTTCGCGATGGGCCCCCGGACCACTCGGTCCGGGGGCCCATTGCCGTGGGAATCAAGGGTTCCTTATCCCGCCTTCACCGTGCTACAACAGGTCTACACCACTGAGTGGTGTAGACCATCTGCTTTTCATGGAGGAAGTTGATGAGCACCGCCAGCGCTACGGCGGCCCCCGCAAAGAAGCGGGGTTCCGGCCTTTTCCAGGGCCTCCAAAAGGTGGGCCGCAGCCTGCAGTTGCCGATCGCGGTGCTTCCCGCCGCCGGCATCATGGTGCGGCTCGGCGCCGATGACGTCTTCGGAAAGGACGGTCTGGGCTGGGGCACTGTCGCCACGGTCTTCGCCAACGCCGGTTCGGCGATCACGGACAGCCTGCCGATCCTGTTCTGCATAGGCGTGGCCATCGGCTTCGCCAAGAAGTCCGATGGCTCGACGGCGCTCGCCGCCCTCGTCGGCTTCCTCGTCTACAGCAAGGTCCTCGAGGCCTTCCCGGTCCACGAGGCAGTCATCAAGAAGGGCGAGGACGTCGCCGCCGTCTACAACAACCCCGGTGTCCTCGGCGGCATCATCATGGGTCTGCTGGCGGCCGTCTTCTGGCAGAAGTACCACCGCACCAAGCTCGTCGACTGGCTCGGCTTCTTCAACGGCCGCCGGCTCGTCCCGATCATCATGGCCTTCGTCGGCATCGTCGTCGGCGTCTTCTTCGGCCTGATCTGGGAGCCCATCGGCGAGGGCATCACCAGCTTCGCCGAGTGGATGACCGGCCTCGGCGCCGGTGGCGCGGGCCTGTTCGGCCTGATCAACCGCGGTCTGATCCCGATCGGCATGCACCAGTTCGTCAACACGGTGGCCTGGTTCCAGCTCGGTGACTTCACGAAGCCCGACGGCTCCGTCGTGCACGGCGACATCACGCGCTTCCTCGCGGGCGACCCGTCGGCCGGCATGTACCAGGCCGGCTTCTTCCCGATCATGATGTTCGGTCTGCCGGCCGCCGCCATCGCCATCGCGCACTGCGCACGCCCCGAGCGCCGCAAGGTCGTGATGGGCATGATGGTCTCGCTCGCGCTGACCTCGTTCGTCACCGGTGTGACCGAGCCGATCGAGTTCACCTTCATGTTCATCGCGCCGCTGCTGTACGTGCTGCACGCGGTCCTGACCGCCGTCTCCATGGCGATCACCTGGGGTCTCGGCGTCCACGCGGGCTTCAACTTCTCGGCGGGCTTCATCGACTACGCCCTGAACTGGAACCTCGCGACCAAGCCATGGCTGATCATCCCGATCGGCCTGGTCATGGCGGTCCTCTACTACGTGGTGTTCCGCTTCGCGATCATCAAGTTCAACCTCACCACCCCGGGCCGCGAGCCCGAGGAGGAGATCGAGGACCTCACGAAGGCGTGAGCCCCTCCCCCGTGTGACCGCACGACGAGGAAGGCCCCGGAACCGCTTCGGTTCCGGGGCCTTCCTCGTACGTCTCTCAGACCGTGTACGTCACTCCGGGCGCGGCCAACTCGACCGGGCCGTCGTACACCGCGCGCGCGTCCGCGAGGTTCACCTGCGGGTCGGTCCACGGCGGGATGTGCGTCAGGACGAGCTTGCGGGTGCGGGAGCGCTGCGCCGCCTCCCCCGCCTCCCGGCCGTTGAGGTGCAGCGCCGGGATGTTCTCCTTGCCGTGCGTGAACGCGGCCTCGCACAGGAACAGGTCGCTGTCCTCCGCCAGTTCGTCCAGCGCGGCGCACGGCCCGGTGTCCCCGGAGTACGTCAGGGAGCGCCCGCCGTGCTCGACCCGGATCGCGTACGACTCCACGGGGTGGCACACCTTCTCCATGCGGACGGAGAACGGCCCGATCTCGTACGAACCCGGCTTCACGGTGTGGAAGTCGAAGACCTCGCTGAACGCGGAGGCCGAGGGCGTGTCGGCGTGCGCGGTGGTCAGGCGCTGCTCGGTGCCCTCGGGTCCGTAGACGGGCATGGGGGCGCAACGGCCGCCGTCGTGGCGGTAGTAGCGCACGACGAAGTACGCGCACATGTCGATGCAGTGGTCCGCGTGCAGATGCGAAAGGAAGATCGCGTCGAGGTCGTAGAGACCGACGTGGCGCTGCAGCTCGCCCAGGGCGCCATTGCCCATGTCGAGGAGCAGCCGGTAGCCGTCGGCCTCGACGAGGTAGCTCGAGCAGGCCGAATCCGCGGACGGGAACGACCCCGAGCAGCCGACGACGGTGAGCTTCATAAGAGCTTTCAACCTCCGCGCTGGCGGTCGGAAATGCGGGGTGGAGCCACGGGCCGTGGGCCGGGGCCTGTGCCGAAGGGGTCAGTCGAGCGTAAGGCGCAAAAGGGCGGGTGGCTCCTCCGTCACGGGCTGTTGTGGGCGAACTCACCTGCGCTGTCACCGGTTCGGAGGGCTTCGGGGCCGCGGGAGCACCCCGCGTGTCCCACCGGTACCGTCATGCCTATGGACACGTCCTGGTGGCTCGCGCTCGCTGCCGTCGTACTGCTCGCGCTCGTCGCGACGCTGGTCGACGGGTGGGGACGCGGCACGCGTCACCGCCGCCGGGAGCGGCATGTGCCGCGGGACGCGCATGCGCGGGGGCCCGAGCCGGGTGACATCTGGTGGGCGATGGTGCCGTACGAGGACGGGCCCGGCGGGAAGGATCGGCCGTGCCTGGTCCTGTCGGTGCGGCGGGGGGTGGCGACGGTCGCCAAGATCACCAGCCGGTACCACGACGAGCGGCCGGGGGTCATCGCGCTGCCGCCCGGGACGGTGGGGGACGCGCGGGGGCGGGCGAGCTTCCTGGAGACGGATGAGCTCCGCAAAGTCCCTCTGGGGGATTTCCGGCGGCCGGCCGGGGTGATCGATCCGGGGCTGTGGGATCAGGTGCGGCACCTGGGCCAAAAATAAGCCCCGCCGGCGATTGAGGCGCGGGGTCCGGGGCGGAGCCCCGCGTCCTCAACCACTGAGAGGCTTAAGAGTGGGCCTACGCCCACAACTGGCCGTGCAATACCTCGATCGCTTCTTCCGTGGTGGCGGCCGTGTAGACGCCCGTCGACAGGTACTTCCACCCGCCGTCGGCGACGACGAACACGATGTCGGCGGACTCCCCCGCCTTCACCGCCTTCTTGCCCACGCCGATCGCCGCATGCAGCGCCGCCCCCGTGGAGACACCCGCGAAGATGCCCTCCTGCTGGAGGAGGTCACGCGTACGGGTCACCGCGTCGGCCGAGCCGACGGAGAACCGGGTCGTGAGCACCGACGCGTCGTACAGCTCGGGCACGAAGCCCTCGTCGAGGTTCCGCAGCCCGTAGACGAGGTCGTCGTAGCGCGGCTCCGCTGCGACGATCTTGACGTCGGGCTTGTGCTCGCGCAGATACCGGCCGACGCCCATGAGCGTGCCGGTGGTGCCGAGCCCCGCGACGAAGTGCGTGACGGACGGGAGGTCGGTGAGGATCTCCGGGCCGGTCGTCGCGTAGTGCGCGCCCGCGTTGTCCGGGTTGCCGTACTGGTAGAGCATCACCCAGTCCGGGTGCTGCTCGGCCAGCTCCTTGGCGATGCGGACCGCCGTGTTGGAGCCGCCCGCGGCCGGGGAGGGAATGATCTCCGCGCCCCACATGGCGAGCAGGTCGCGGCGCTCCTGCGAGGTGTTCTCCGGCATGACGCAGACGATGTTGTAGCCCTTGAGGCGGGCGGCCATCGCGAGCGAGATGCCGGTGTTGCCGGACGTGGGTTCGAGGATGGTGTCCCCGGCCTTGATCCGGCCTTCCTTCTCGGCCTGTTCGATCATGTGGAGCGCGGGGCGGTCCTTGATCGAGCCGGTCGGGTTGCGGTCCTCCAGCTTCGCCCAGATCCGCACGTCGTCGGAGAGCGAGAGCCGCGGCAGGCGCACCAGGGGGGTGTTGCCCACCGCGGCCAGCGGGCTGTCGTAGCGCATGAGCCCGCTCAGCGCATTCCGCCGGCCACGGCCGGCAGGATCGTGACGTTGTCGCCGTCGCTGAGCTTGGTGTCGATGCCGTCGAGGAAGCGGACGTCCTCGTCGTTCAGGTAGACGTTCACGAAGCGGCGCAGCTTCCCGTCGTCCACGATGCGCTCGGCGATGCCCGCGTGCCGGGTGTCCAGGTCGGCGAAGAGCGCGCCGAGGTTGTCACCGCTGCCTTCGACGGCCTTCGCGCCGTCGGTGTAGGTGCGGAGGATGGTCGGGATGCGGACCTCGATGGCCATGCTGGGCTCCTGTCGGGAGTCGGAAGTCTGTGGGTGAGCGCGCCTGGGCGCGGGCGTTTCCGGTCAGGTGCGCGGGTGGCGGGAGCCGCGGGCCCTCGGCGGGTACGGCGATCCGGCTCAGCGCGGACAGATGGCGCTGGCGAGGCGGCACAGGTCGACGTGCAGCCGCGCCACGAGCAGCATGCCCGGCGTCTTTTCGCTCACGTCGTGGGAAACCATGGGCTCATCGTATCGATTCCCGGTCCGGATCCCGGAATGTGATCTCACCATGCGGTCGAAATGCGTCCGGCAGTTGAGAACTGCATGGTCGGGGGCGGTGCCCGGGCGGCGCTCAGGCGGTGATCTCGACGTCTTCCTCGGTGATCTCACCCTCGACGATGCGGTACGAGCGGAACTGGAAGGGGCCCGCGTCGTCGGTGTCCGCGGTGGAGACCAGCACGTAGTGGGCGTTCGGCTCGTTCGCGTACGTGACGTCGGTGCGCGAGGGGTACGCCTCGGTGGCCGTGTGCGAGTGGTAGATGACCACCGGCTCCTCGTCGCGGTCGTCCATCTCGCGGTAGAGCTTCAGCAGGTCACCGGAGTCGAACTCGTAGAACGTGGGCGAGCGGGCGGCGTTCAGCATCGGGATGAAGCGCTCGGGGCGGCCCTCGCCGACCGGACCCGCGATGACGCCGCAGGCCTCGTCGGGGTGGTCCTTGCGGGCGTGCTCGACGATCTGGTCGACCAGGGACTGGGAAATCTTCAACATGCGGCCAGCATAAGCAAGTGGGCCTCCTTGTACCGAAGTGCGGTACAAGGAGGCCCACTTGGTGAGACGAAGGCGGGACGCGGTGCGTCAGTTGCGCTTCGCGAACGCGGCGCCCTCGGGGTTGCGCTTCTTCAGGAAGAAGTACGAGACACCCAGGATCGCGGCCCAGACCGGAGCGGCGTACAGGGAGACGCGCGCGTCGGGGTCGATGCCCATGAGGACGATGACGAGGAAGATGAACGCCAGCGCGAGGCCGCTGACCCAGACGCCCCACGGAGCGCGGAACTCGGACTTCGGGAGCTCACCGCGGTCGGACTTGAGGCGGTAGCGGATCTGGCAGATCAGGATGACGATCCAGGCCCACATGCCGGAGATGGTCGCGAAGGAGACGACGTAGTTGAACGCCTCGCCCGGCCACTGGTAGTTGATCCAGACGCCGACCAGCATCATCGCGGCGGAGAACGTGGTGCCGATGACCGGCAGGCCGTTCTTGCTCAGCTTGGTGAAGAAGTTCGGGCCCTGGCCGTTCTGCGCGAGGTCGCGCAGCATGCGGCCGGTGGAGTACATGCCCGAGTTGCAGGAGGACAGCGCGGCGGTCAGCACGACGAAGTTGACGATGGCGGCGCCGATGCCCAGGCCCATCTTGTCGAAGGCGTGCACGAACGGGCTCTCGCCGGCCTTGAAGGACGTCCACGGCACGACCGAGAGGATCATGATCAGGGCGCCGACGTAGAAGACGGCGATGCGCCACGGCACGGTGTTGATCGCCTTCGGCAGGACCTTCTTGGCGTCCTTGGCCTCGCCCGCGGTGACGCCGACGAGCTCGACCGCGAGGAACGCGAACATCACCATCTGCAGGGTCATCAGCGTCGAGCCGATGCCGTTCTCACCGGCGAAGAAGCCGCCGACGTCCCACAGGTGCGTGATGGAGGCCGTGTCACCGGCGTCGGAGAAGCCGATCGTGAGGATGCCGGCGCAGATCAGGATCATGCCGATGATGGCGGTGACCTTGACGGTGGAGAACCAGAACTCCAGCTCACCGAAGAGCTTCACGGAGATCAGGTTGGCGCCGTAGAGGATGACGGTGAAGACGAGTGCGGACACCCATTGCGGGATGTCCCACCAGTACGTCATATAGGTGGCCGCCGCGGTGACCTCGGTCATTCCGGTGATGACCCAGAACAGCCAGTACGTCCAGCCGGTCGCGAAGCCCGCGAAGGGGCCGATGAACTCGCGCGCGTACTCCGAGAAGGAGCCGGACACGGGTCGGTACATGAGGAGCTCGCCGAGAGCCCGCATGATGCAGAAGATGACCACGCCGGCGACCGCGTACGCCAGGATCAGGCTGGGCCCCGCCTTGGAGATGCCCTTGCCCGCGCCGAGAAAGAGGCCGGTTCCGATGGCACCGCCGATGGCGATCATCTGGATCTGCCGGGCCCCGAGTCCCCGCTTGTAGCCCTCGTCGGTCTCGGCCTGCGCGGCCTCATTGCCGTCGTGCTGCTCGTCGACCTGCACTGAGGTCATGATGTGCGCCTTTCTCCATGCCGATCCGTGCCGTACTCGGCTCGGATCGACTGTGACGATCCTTTGGGGTCTGGGCCCCTGGATGGATGGAGCTTGTGCCTACCGGCGGTCGGCCGGTCGGGGCGCCCTCTGACAGGACAGGGGTGGCGTCCGTCAGGTGGTCGTGAAGATTTATCACGGCGTTCATCGGGGTCGGCCGAGGCGCGTGTGGCGTACGCCACCAGCAAAATAGGACAAAACAAATCACCGCGCCGCAATGTGGGTGGGTGCGGTGACGGGATCGTTATACGGATTTGAGGGCCCGCTGAGCGAACAGCACAACCTGACCGAAGGTCAGGCCGTCAGGGTCTCGACGAGGGTCTCCTGGAGCCCGCCGAGCCACAGATATGCCATCACCATCGGCTTGCGCGCGTCGTCGTCCGGGAGCCGGTAGAGGAGGTCCGTGTCCTCCTCGTCGGTGATGTCGAGGCGGGTGCCGATCGCGAGGCGCAGATCGTTGAGCGCGCGCATCCACTGGATGGACTCGCCCTGGGACAGCTTGAGGACCGCGCCGCCGTCGCCCGCCGGGCTCAGCGTGTCCAGCGTGCGGATCACCGCGAGGGCGTCCTCGCGCTTGCCGGCCCGCAGATCGTTCTCGGTGAAGCGGCGGAACTCCGAGGAGTGGGCGCGCAGCTCTTCGGCGTCCTCGGCGTTCTCGCCGTCGCCGCCCGGGCCGCCGTACGCGTCGGGGAAGAGGCGGCGCAGCACCGCGTCGGAGGGCGGTTCGCTCGGCCCCTCGGCGAAGAGTTCCGCGAGCGGGTCGTCGCTCACCTCGCCGCCGGGTCCTGGCCCGATCAGCTCCAGGAGCTGGACCGCCAGCGAGCGGATGATGGAGATCTCGACGTCGTCGAGGGCGACGGCCGCGCCGCCACCGGGGATCGGTTCGAAGTGTCCTGGCATCGGGATGCTGCTACTTCCGATCCTGTTGAAGCGTGGCCCACAGGCCGTATCCGTGCATCGCCTGCACGTCGCGTTCCATCTCCTCGCGGGAGCCGCTGGAGACGACGGCCCGGCCCTTCTGGTGCACGTCCATCATGAGCTTGGTGGCCTTGTCCTTGGAGTACCCGAAGTACGTCTGGAAGACGTACGTCACGTAACTCATGAGGTTCACCGGATCGTTGTGGACGAGCGTGATCCAGGGGACGTCCGGCTCGGGGACGACGGACGCGTCCTCCGTCGTCTCGGGCCTTTCGATCTCAAGGGGTGCTGGAGCCGTCACAGGGCCCATGCTGCCACCACCACCCGCCCCACGCACAAACGGACGCAGAAATCGTCACCTTGACGCTAATCGGGGGGTAGCATCCATCCTATGAACACAGCGGACCTGGGCCTGCCGGTGGACGTTCCGTCGACGGCGCTCTTCACCGACCACTATGAGCTGACGATGCTGCAGGCGGCCCTGCGCGGGGGCACCGCCGACCGGCACTCGGTCTTCGAGGTCTTCACCCGCCGGCTGCCCGAGGGCCGCCGCTACGGCGTCGTCGCGGGCACCGGGCGCGTCCTGGACGCCGTCGAGAACTTCCGCTTCGACGCGGGCGTGCTCGACTTCCTGCGCGAGCGCGACGTCGTGGACGAGCCGACGCTCCAGTGGCTCGCGGACTACCGCTTCTCCGGCGACATCTGGGGCTACCCCGAGGGCGAGGTCTACTTCCCCGGCTCCCCCGTGCTGCGCGTCGAGGGCTCCTTCGCCGAGTGCGTGCTCCTGGAGACGGTGATCCTCTCGATCCTCAACCACGACTCGGCGATCGCCGCCGCCGCGTCCCGGATGTCCTCGGCCGCCGGTGACCGGCCGCTGATCGAGATGGGCGCGCGCCGTACGCACGAGCTGGCCGCCGTGGCCGCCTCGCGCGCCGCGTACGTGGGCGGGTTCGCGACGACCTCGGACCTGGCGGCCGGGTTCCGGTACGGGATCCCGACCGTCGGCACCAGCGCGCACGCCTTCACGCTGATCCACGACACCGAGCGGGACGCCTTCCGCGCCCAGGTCGACTCCCTGGGCAAGGGGACGACGCTGCTCGTGGACACGTACGACGTGCAGGAGGCGGTCAAGATGGCCGTCGAGATCGCGGGGCCCGAGCTCGGCGCCGTGCGGATCGACTCCGGCGACCTGTTGCTCGTCGCGCACCGGGTGCGCCAGCAGCTGGACGAGCTGGGCGCCACGAACACCAAGATCGTCGTCACCTCCGACCTCGACGAGTACGCCATCGCCTCGCTCGCCGCCTCGCCCGTGGACGCGTACGGGGTGGGTACGCAGCTGGTGACCGGGTCCGGGCACCCCACCTGCTCCATGGTCTACAAGCTGGTCGCGCGCGCCGAGTCCGCCGACCCGAAGGCGCCGCTGGTGCCCGTGGCGAAGAAGTCGGCGGGCGGGAAGACCTCGGTCGGCGGCCGCAAGTGGGCCGCGCGCCGGCCGGACGCGGACGGGGTCGCGGAGGCCGAGGTCGTCGGCACGGGGGCGGTCCCCGAGGAGCTGGCCGACCGGCAGCTCCTCGTCGAGCTGGTCAAGGGCGGCGAGGTGGTGGCCCGCGAGCCGCTCGACGCGGTGCGCGAGCGGCACATCGCGGCGCGGGACCGGCTGCCGCTGTCGGCCACGCAGCTGTCCAGGGGCGAGCCGGTCATCCCGACCGAGTACGTCTGAGACCGCTTGGGGCCGTTGGGGCCGTCCGGGACCGGGCGGCCCCAACGGCCGTCCCCCACGCCCTCTCCCGCAACGCACTTGAAGCTTCTACGCTCTTAAGTCTCCAAGCAGAAGGACAGCAATCATGCGTCGCGCCCTGATCGTCGTGGATGTGCAGAACGACTTCTGCGAGGGCGGCAGCCTCGCGGTGGCGGGGGGTGCCGATGTCGCTGCCGCGATCACCGATCTCGTCGGGCAGGCGGGTGGCGGTTGCTACCAGCACGTCGTCGCCACGCGTGATCATCACGTCGATCCCGGTGAGCACTTCTCGGAGGCGCCGGACTTCGTGCACAGCTGGCCGCGGCACTGTGTCGCGGGGACCGAGGGGGTCGGGTTCCATCCGAACTTCGCCCCTGCGGTGGCCTCCGGCGCGATCGACGCGGTGTTCGACAAGGGGGCGTACTCGGCCGCCTACAGCGGGTTCGAGGGGGCGGACGAGAACGGGGTGCCGCTGGCGGAGTGGCTCCGGGCGCGGGAGGTGTCCGAGGTGGATGTGGTCGGGATCGCGACGGATCACTGCGTTCGGGCTACCGCCGTGGATGCGGCGCGGGCCGGGTTTCGTACGAAGGTGCTGCTCGACCTGACGGCCGGGGTTGCCGCCTCCTCCACGGAGGCGGCGCTCGAGGAGCTGCGCTCGGCCGGCGTGGAGCTCACGGGCAAGCCCGTCGTGGCCTAGGTCGCGGGGCTCCGCCCCGGACCCCGCTCCTCAAACGCCGGAGGGGCTGGATGGGCTCAGACGCCCGACGGGCTCACTCTGCCCGGCAAGAGGCTGCGTATCGGGTGCCAGAGTTCGCCTGATCGCGCGTCCGGGGCCGTGCGCCAGATCAGGCCGTCCGGGTGGTGGAGGACCGCGGTTATCTCGTCCGGGGTCGGTGGCTGGGCGTTGCCTCTGAGGTAGACCGCGCGCAGGCCCAGATTGCGCAGGCGGGTCAGGGCACGGGCCCGGTTCGCGGCGTGCACCAGGAACCGTACGGCGCCCTCGCCGGGGCCCGGCGCGGGCAGCGTCAGAGCGACCACCACCGTGCCTCCCGGCAGCTTGCAGAACCCTCCTGCGGACATGACTGTCACACCCCCGTGAGACGTAGTGTCAATAAGGAACTCACAGGACGCACCTAAACACGACCGGCCGCGACCCCGCTAGAGGGTCGCGGCCGATACGTTTCTGACCTGCGGTTTTGCCTTACTTCTTGGCCGAGGGGCCCACCTTGATCGTCATCGAGGAGCCGTCGAGCGGCTGCTTCACGATGCTGATCTTGGTGTTGGTGTCAGTTGTGCGCACGCTTCCCGTGGGGTTCTCCTCGTACCAGTACGTGCCCTTGTGATCGTCGAAGACGGGGACGCCGGCCTGCGCCGGGATCTTCGTCTCGACGCCCAGCTTGTGGAGCGTCATGCCGGGGACCGGGTAGCGCCCGAAGGCGGCGTCGTACGGCGTGATCTTGTTGGTGATCAGCTTGCCGTCGGACCACTTCAGCGGCTTCGCGTGCGCGTCGACCGGGAGGATCAGGCCCTTGCCGGGGTGCTGGCCGACGTTGTTGTTGCGCTGCGAGGTGTCCCACTGCCAGACCATGAGGCCGGGGCGGTAGGAGTAGTGCTCCACCCAGTTCTGCTTGGCGCCGCCGTCACGCCAACCGAAGTTGTACGGGCCCGACTTGAGGGTCTTGTCGTACGAGACGTACTGGCGGTTCTCGGCGAGGTAGAACTGCGGGAAGTCGCCGGAGATCGAGGCGCCGACGCGGGAGAAGCCGCGCGTGGTCCAACCGGCCTGCTCCGTCTCGGCGTTGTCGGAGAAGAGCGTCGCGCCGTCCGCCTCGACCGTGAAGTTGTCGAAGGCGAAGCCCATTTGGGCCACTCCGCCGTCGGTCTTGTAGCGGAAGCGCACGTCGACCTTCTGACCGGCGTAGGCGTCCAGCGGGTAACTCAGGTGCTGGAACTTGCCGTTGGTGCCCGTGAGGGCCGGCTTGTCGCCGCCGTCGCGCGGGAGGGGAGAGCCGTCGGCGGTGCCGTCGATGGTCTTCCAGCTCGCGCCGCCGTCGGTCGACACCTGCGTGTACAGGTAGTCGTAGTCCTTCTCGATGTCGTACCAGCCGTCGAGTTCGAGGGCCGCCGACGTCTTGCCGGTCAGGTCCACGGTGCGGCTGAGCGTGTTGTCGAGGTCGTCGCCGTAGTCCGACCACCACTGCTTCGTGCCCTCGGCGGGCTTCACGATGTCCGTGGTGACGTTCTTCTTCGGCAGTTCGACGACGAGCGCCTGCTTGAGCTTGGTGTTGTACTCCGAGACACCCAGCTTGTGCGTCGACCTGGTGGCGGCCTTCGCCTTGTCGTAGTTCAGCCAGCCGAGCTGGAGCTTGTCCCAGGCCGTCATGTCGCCGGGCATGTCGCCGATCGAGTCCTTGCCGGTGCCGAGCCAGGAGCCAGCCGACATCAGCGACCAGAAGCCGACCGAGTTCTCGCCGGTGTACGTCGTGTCGTACAGGTCGGGCAGGCCCAGGTCGTGGCCGTACTCGTGGGCGAAGACGCCGAGGCCGCCGTTCTCCGGCTGCATCGTGTAGTCGCCGACCCAGATGCCGGTGTCGCCGACCGGGGTGCCGCCCGCCTTGAAGCCGGACGGGCCCGTGTCGCCGTCGTCACGGGAGAAGGCGTAACCGCGGTGCGCCCAGAGGGAGTCACCGCCCTGCGCGCCGCCGCCCGCCGAGCCGTCCTCGCCCGCGTGCACGATCTGGAAGTGGTCGATGTAGCCGTCGGGCTCGTTGAAGTCGCCGTCGTTGTCGTGGTCCGTGCGGTCCCACTGGTCGTACTGGGCCATGTCGGCCTTGATGTCGGCGTCCGACTTGCCGGCCGCCTTCTGCTGCGCGACCCAGGCGTTGACGCCGTCGCGGACCAGGTCCTCGACGTTCGGGCAGTTGTCGGCTCCGCAGTAGTTGGAGCCGTAACGGGCCTCGTTGTACTCGACCTTGACCCAGTCGGAGACCTCGCCCTCGACCGAGTAGCGGCCCGATGAGGTCTTCTCGTAGTACGTCTTGAGGGACTCGGAGCCCTTGCCGGAGGCGGTCTTGCCGTCGCCGAAGTAAAGGTCCTTGTAGTGCTGGGAGTTGTAGTCCTTCTGCCAGGCCGTGCTGTTGTCCTTGGCACGGTCCGGCTCGGCTATCTGGTTGTGCAACGGGCCGGGCGTGCCGCCGTACTTGGGCTTCAGCTCGTCCGTGTCGTCGTCCACGCGGTCGACCAGCGTCGTGTTGTCGACCTTATCGCCGAACTCGGTCAGGATCGTGAAGATCTTGTCCGTGCGCTCGCGGCCCAGCTCGACGTACTTGCCCTTCGACAGCTCCACGACCTTGGAGCCGTGCTTCTCCTGGACCTTCGAGTCGCCCTGGAGGACCTGCTGCAGCGCCGCCTGCCGCTGCTTCTCCTGCTGCTTGCTGAACGGGCCGTCGAAGACGTGGCCCTTGCCCCCGTACGTCTTTCCGTCGGCGGTCGCGCTCGTCCTGGCCGGGGTGTCGGCCCGAGCGGTGGTCGCCGCGAGCGAGCCCGTGGCCGCGGTGGCGGCGAGGGTCGCGAGCACGGCGACCGATCTCAACGCCCGTCTCTTGGTGGTCACTTGAGTGGTCCCCTCCTCCGTGGCGTGAGATCCACGCGTCACAAGTGACGTCATTTGACCGGAGGTAGAGAAGAAATAATAGACCTTGACTGAGACGTTCTCTTTGCACTATGCAGAGCGTTCGGTTCGGAATGCGGACGCGGCGATCGAGGCCGCCACATGAGCAACAGGCGCGCCTTACCGTCCACTTGGCGGACCTGGTGACTCCGTGCGCCCCCCATGCTCCGGCCACAATGCTTAGGGCATGCTTACCGGGTGCCCTGCTCGGGCACAGGTCCGAATAGTCCCCCGATGTCACGAGGACGGATCTCACCATGCCTCGCCCGACTGTCGCTCAGCTCGCCTACGGTTCGGCCACCGTCGTCTGCTCCACCATCGCCATGGTTCTGCTGTCCCAGACGGAATCGGGGCCCGGCATCCCGGTCATCGCCGTCTCGGCGCTCATCCTGGGCCTGTTCGTGGCGATGTCGGTGCCGACCCGCAAGCGGGAGACCGCCGCAGGGGCGGCCGCCGCGGAGGAACGGGTGCCGGCGCAGCGCCTCAGCACCAGGGTCCCCTCCCCCTCGGCCCCGTCCGAGGCCTCGCGCGCACGCGAACCGGCGGGCCCGTGAGACACGGACCCGCCGGTTCGCCGGTGCGGACTTCGGTCAGGCGGTGCTGACCACCACGGTCTTCGCCGCCTTGTCGTGCAGGCCCTGCTTGTAGGGCTTGTCGAAGAAGCTCCAGCCGCCGCAGATCGCTGTCCAGATGCAGGCGCAGCAGAACACCGCGGGCACCCACAGGACGACCGCGCGCAACAGGTTGGTCTGCATGCTGGGCGTCGCGCCGTCGCTCAGGTTGGCGACGCGCAGCTTCAGCCACTTCTTGCCGAGCGTCTGCCCGGTCCTCGCCGTCATGATCGTGTCGTAGCCGACGTAGAGAATGGCTCCGATCAGCGACTGGGCGAGGCGCTTGCCCGCGTCCATCTCGTCGGTGTCGATGTCGTACTGGCCGACGCCGAAGATCCACGAGAGCAGGCCCACGACGATCGTGATGAGGATGATGTCGATGATCCGCGCGAGGACGCGCTTGCCGCTGTCGGCCAGCGGCGGCATCCCCGCGAGCGGGTCGGCGGCGCCGTAGCCGCCACCGTAGGGATCACCGCCGTACGGGGGCGGTGGCGGAGGCGGGGGCGCCGAGCCGTAGGGGTTCTGGGGGTTGTCGTACGGCGAGCCGCCGCCCTGATCGGTGGGCGGCGGCTTACGGAACGGGTCGTCGTCCGGCGGCTGGCCGGACCCGGAGGGCGGCGGTTCGGTGCTCATGGCCCGAGTGGAACGCGAACCCCGCCGCCCTGCACGTGGCGGGCCGCCGTCCGGATGACCTTGCCGTCGGTCGGACGACCCTGCCGTCAGTCGGGCGACCCTGCCGTCAGTCGGCCGCCGCCACGAACGTGCGCGCCGCCTTGTCGTGCAGGCACTGGCGCCACGGGCGGTCGAAGGCGCCCCACAGGACGCCGAGGACGCCCACGACGAGGACGCCGGGCACGCTGTACGCGAGCCAGCGCTTGAGGGCCGAGACGAACGTCGGGGACTCGTGCTCCTCGATGTCACGGACCGTCAGGCCGAGCAGCTTCTTGCCGAGGGTGTAGCCCCACTTCGACGTCGGCAGCGCCTCGTAGAGCGTGCCGACCACGAGCAGTACCGCGAGCACGATGCCCAGGTACGTGCCGGTCGTGCCGTCGAGCAGCCAGACCGTGACCTGGTGCCCCGAGGCCTTCGCCTCGTCGATCTTGCCGTTGATGTGGTCGGCGGCCTTGGTGCCGAGCGGCACGGCGACGGTCGCGGTGACCGCGCCGACGACGACCGAGTCGATGAGCCGGGCCGCGAACCGCTTGCCGAGGCTTGCCGGGCGGGCCGCCGCCGCGGCCTGCGCCGCCGCGAGGAACGGGTCGGTGGAGACCGGCTTGAACGGCGTCACCGGACCGTTCGGGTCCGCCGCGGGGGCGGGCGCCTGGCCCTGGGGCGGTCCTTGAACCTGGCCCTGGCCGGCCAGCTGGTGCACCTGCTGCGGCCACGAAGGGGAGCCGCCGCCGGGCCCCTGCGTCATGGGGCTCTGGAGATGCGCCTGCGCCTGGGGCGGCTGCTGCTGTTGCGGCTGCTGGGTCTGGTGCTGCTGCGGCTGCTGTTGCGGGACGTTCGGCTGGGCCGGGGCGGCCGGGGTCTGCGGAGCCGGCTGCGGGTTCAGGCCCGCGCGGGCCTGCGCCTGGGACTGGCCCGGCGTGGCGGCCCGGCCACCCTGCCCGCTCTGCCCACCCGGCCCGCTCTGCCCGTCCTGCTTCGGCAGCGCGCGGAACGCCATCGTGCCGTCGGCGGGGGCCTGCTGCCCGCCTCCCGGCTGCTGCATGGCGCGGAGCTTGACCGTGCCGTCCGTGCGGTCCGGCGGCGGGGACGCCTCCGGGGAGGCCTGCTCGGGGGTCTCGGCGTTCGGACCCGCGCCCCAGGACACCCGGTTCGCCTGCTCGGCGCCGAAGCCCGTCTGCCGGGCGGTGTTGGCGCCCCAGGCGGACGCGGGCTCGGGGGCCGCGGGCGCGCCGTGGTCCGCGGGCCCCATCTCCGTACGCACGGAGGGCTCCTCGTCGAGGAAGACGGGTCCGGTCTCCTCCGCGGGAGGGGGCTCGGACGCCGAGGCGGGGGCGGTGGCGGCGCCGCCACCGGGCGGGGCCGGAAGGGTTTCTCCGTCGGAGGGGGCGGGGCGGCTGGTGCCCGGGACCCACGCAGCCCCGTTCCAGTACCGGACATATCCGGGAATGGACGGATCGGGGTAGTAGCCTTCGCGGGGCCTGTCGTCACCGGGGGCCGGGGTTGGCGCACTCATGTCCGTCGTCCCGTATCTGCTCGGGGGTCTTGTTGTGGGTTCCACATCTATCAGACCGCCGCGCCCGCCCGTGCCGCTCCGCCGTTACGGACCACTTTCCGGGGAACGCGGGCCCCCTGCCGGGACGCTGAAAAATATCTTCGCCGAACTCGCGTAATGCTCCCGGCAGATCGTGCTCTCACCTTGCAACGGGCCCGCTCCGGACCCGTACGACGGAGAGGAAACGCACGACATGCACACCGTGGTGGAACGCGAACTGGAACTGAAGCTGGTGCTCTCGCCGGAGCGGAGCATCCCCGTTCCGGCCCGACTGTCCTACCGAACCGACGATCCCTACGCCGTCCACATCACGTTCCACATCGGCTCGCACCACCCGGTCAACTGGACGTTCGCCCGCGAGCTGCTCGTGGAAGGGGTGTTCCGGCCGTGCGGGCACGGGGACGTGCGGGTGTGGCCGACGAAGGTGGAGGGGCGCAGCGTGGTTCTGGTGGCGCTGAGTTCGCCGGACGGGGATGCGCTGCTCGAGATGCCGACCGCGCAGGTCTCGGCCTGGCTGGAGCGGACGCTGCGGGCGGTGCCGCCCGGGACGGAGACGGAGCAGCTCGGCATCGACGATGCCTTGGCCGAGCTGCTCACCACGGCCCCGGCCGTGGACGACCTGTACCTGTGCGACCCGTGGCCGGGGGACGAGTCGTCCTCCGACGACCTGTGAGGGGTCCGGCACGGGGACCGGGTCACTCGGAAGACGCGCCCGGGTCCAGCGTGCCGGTGAGCGTGGTGCCTGCCGGGGCGGGGCCCGGGTCCGCGACCGCGGTGCCGACCGCGAGGCCGACGGAGGAGAGTGCGATGGCGCCGACCAGTACGGCGGCGGTCGTCCTGCGGCGGCGGGCGGACTTGTCGTGGTTACGGCCGGCGTTGCTGGTGCTCATCGGCGGGACCTCATCGGGCTGCGGGGGTGCGACCCGTTCAGGATCCCGCCGGAACACGGCCCGCCACATGAGGCTTTCGTCCTTTATGTGCGCCCTACGTGACGGGGCCCGCACTCCCCGCGACGCTCGCCGCCACGCTTACGGCGGTCAGAACAGCTTGCCCGGGTTGAGCAGGCCCAGCGGGTCGAAGGCCGCCTTCACCGCCTGCTGCATCTCGACCCCGACCGGGCCGAGCTCGCGGGCGAGCCACTCCTTCTTCAGCACGCCGACGCCGTGCTCGCCGGTGATGGTGCCGCCGAGTTCGAGGCCGAGCGCCATGATCTCGTCGAAGGACTCACGGGCGCGGCGCCCCTCGTCGGCGTCCTGCGCGTCGAAGCAGACGGTGGGGTGCGTGTTGCCGTCGCCCGCGTGCGCGCACACCCCGATGGTGAGGTCGTACTTCTCGGCGATCCGCTCGACGCCTTCGAGCAGCTCGCCGAGCTTGGAGCGGGGCACGCACACGTCGTCGATCATCGTGGTGCCCTTGACCGCTTCGAGGGCGGTGAGCGACAACCGCCGCGCCTGGAGCAGCAGTTCGGACTCCGCGGCGTCCTCGGCGGGCACGACCTGGGTGGCGCCCGCGGCCTCGCACAGCGCGCCGACGGCGGCGAGGTCCTCCGTCGGGTCCGGGGTGTCGAAGGCGGCGAGGAGCAGCGCCTCCGTGGTCTCCGGCAGGCCCATGTTGGCCATGTCGTTGACGGCCTTGACCGTCGTACGGTCCATGAGTTCGAGCAGGGACGGGACGTGCCCGCCCTCCATGATCCGGCAGACCGCGTCGCAGGCGGCCTCCGCGGAGGCGAACTCGGCTGCGAGCACGAGCTGTTGGGGCGGCTGCGGCTTCAGCGCGAGCGTCGCCTTGACGACGATACCGAGGCTGCCCTCGGAGCCGACGAAGAGCCGCGTCAGGTCGTAGCCGGCGACGCCCTTCGCGGTGCGCCTGCCCGTCTGGAGCAGCCGCCCGTCGGCGAGGACGACGTCGAGGCCGAGCACGTACTCCGCCGTCACCCCGTACTTCACGCAGCACAGGCCGCCGGAGGCCGTGCCGATGTTGCCGCCGATGGTGCACATTTCCCAGCTGGAGGGGTCCGGCGGGTAGTAGAGCCCGTGCTCGTTCACCGCGCGGGAGATCGTGGCGTTGATGACGCCCGGTTCGACGACGGCGATCCGGTCGACCGGGTTGATCTCCAGGATGCGGTCCATCTTGACGAGCGAGAGGACGATGCAGCCCTCGCTCGCGTTGGCCCCGCCCGACAGGCCCGTGCGGGCGCCCTGCGGGACGACCGGGACACGCAGCGCGGTCGCCGTGCGCATCACGTGCTGGACCTCTTCGACGGTGCGCGGCAGGACGACGACGGCCGGGGTGCCGGCGTCGCAGAAGCTCGCCATGTCGTGGGCGTACGAGGCGGTGACGTCGGCGTCGACGATGACGGCTTCCGCGGGCAGGCCCGTACGGAGCTCTTCCATGAGTGTGCGGCTCATGATCACACCCTCGCACTCCGTGCCGACCGTGTGAACCCCTTACCGAATCGGGGTTACACCAGCGCCGTGCCGATCAGGCCGTTGCGGGTGACCAGGGACGCCAGCTCCGGCTCGCTCAGCCCGTCCGTCCCGGCGGGACGCCTCGGGAGGACCATGTAGCGGGTCTCCGCGCTGGAGTCCCAGACGGTGACCTTGACGTCGTCCGGGAGGGTCACGCCGAACTCGCCCAGCACCGCACGGGGTTCACGCACCACCCGCGACCGGTACGCCTCGCTCTTGTACCAGCCGGGCGAGGGGCCGAGGAGCCGCAGCGGGTAGCAGGAGCAGAGCGTGCACACGATGACGTTGTGCACGGCCCCCGTGTTCTCGGTGACGCGCAGCCTCTGGGGCTGAACTCCCCCGCTGGAGAAGCCCAGTTCGGCCACCGCCGACGAGCCGTCCGCCAGCAGCCGCTCCTTGAACGCCGGGTCGGTCCAGGCGCGGGCCACCACCTTCGCCCCGTTGACCGGCGAGGCCCCCGCGAGGAAGCCGTCGATGACCTCGTCGACCGTCTCGCCGCCGACGATGCCCTTCTCCTCCAACAGGCTCTCCAGGAGCCGCACTTGGCGGGAGATCACCGCGTCGTCGTGGTTACCGGACATCGCCGTCGACCTCCTCGTAAGGCTCCAGATAGCTCTCGGACAGGTCGAGGACGACGTCGTGCCCGCCCTCGCCCCACAGCTCGCGCGCCGCGAACCGCACCGCGTAGATCATCTCGACGGGCGCGTCCGGGCGCCCCTGCGCGCGCACGTCGGCGAGCGGCGCCCGGCCCTCCGGCTCGACGACGACGCCGAGCTTGCCGCGGGCGTAGCGCGGCAGGCGGGTGTGGTGCGGCGGGTCGTGCCGGTACGTACGGACCAGGTCCCCGGCGACGTAAGCGGGTTGACCGGATTCAGACACGGTCGAGCACCCCCTCCTCGATGACGCCCTTGCGTTCGAGGAGCGTCCGGATCGCGTGGAACCAGCGCTCGTAGTACGAGGCCGCGAGGTACTCCTGGGGCGGCATCGTCTCGATCGCGTCCCGGAACTCGTCGAGGTTGAAGACCTTCTGGACGAGCAGCGCGCGCTGGAGCGCGAAGACCCGCGCCTCCCAGTCCGCGTGGAAGGGTTCGGCGTCATCGCTGGTGTCGATGGCGCCGAACCCCGTCGTTCCGCCTACATCGTTCATCCTGGCCATGAGGCCAGCCTACGAGTGCCGGTCAGAGATTTCCGCGCTTCTCCTGCTCCCGCTCGATCGCCTCGAAGAGCGCCTTGAAGTTGCCCTTGCCGAAGCCCATGGAGCCGTGCCGCTCGATCATCTCGAAGAAGACGGTCGGCTTGTCCTGGACCGGCTTGGTGAAGATCTGCAGCAGGTAGCCGTCCTCGTCGCGGTCGACGAGGATCTTCAGCTCGCGCAGCGTCTCGACCGGCACGCGGGTCTCGCCCGCCCACTCGCCGAGGGTGTCGTAGTACGAGTCCGGGGTGTCCAGGAACTGAACTCCCGCCGCCCGCATGGCCTTTACCGACGCGACGATGTCGTTCGTGGCGAGCGCGAGGTGCTGGACGCCGGCGCCGCCGTAGAACTCCAGGTACTCGTCGATCTGCGACTTCTTCTTGGCGATGGCCGGTTCGTTGATCGGGAACTTCACCTTGAGGGTGCCGTCCGCGACCACCTTCGACATCAGCGCGCTGTACTCGGTCGCGATGTCGTCGCCCACGAACTCCTTCATGTTCGTGAAGCCCATGACCTTGTTGTAGAACGCCACCCACTCGTTCATCTTGCCGAGCTCGACGTTGCCCACGCAGTGGTCGATGGCCTGGAAGGTGCGCTTGGCCGGGGGCTCGACGATCGGGGCGGCGGCGGAGTATCCGGGCAGATAGGGGCCGTCGTAGCCGGAACGCTCGACGAGGGTGTGGCGGGTCTTGCCGTACGTGGCGATGGCGGCGCGCACGACGGTGCCGTGCTCGTCCTTCGTCTCGTACGGCTCCTCGATGCCACGGGCGCCGTGCTCGGTGGCGTACTTGTACGCGGCGCGCGCGTCCGGGACCTCGATGGCGAGGTCGACGACGCCGTCGCCGTGCGCCGCGACGTGGTCGGCGAGGAAGTGGCCCCAGTCGGTGGAGGCCTTGATGACCGAGGTGAGGACGAAGCGGGCCGAGCCGTTGGTGAGGACGTAGGACGCCGTCTCGCGGCTGCCGTTCTCCGGTCCGGAGTAGGCGACGAGCTTCATGCCGAAGGCGGTCGAGTAGTAGTGCGCGGCCTGCTTGGCGTTGCCCACGGCGAAGACGACCGCGTCCATCCCCTTGACCGGGAAGGGATCGGCCTGCCGTGCGGTGTCGGGGGTGTGCTGTGTGGTCTGCGTCATACCGTGAGACTCCCGCCGGTCCGCAAGGTGCGCAATAGTTTGCGTTTTCGCTGGGCAATCTGACCAGTGGAGGGTCCGTTTCTGCGGGCGGCTTGTACAGGGTGACCACCCGGCGACGGGGGTGGGGACGGAGGCGTGCATGGCGATCGACGATCTGGACGGGCGGCTCATCGTGCTGCTCGCGCGCGAACCGCGGATCGGGGTGCTCGAGATGTCCCGGCGGCTCGGCGTCGCGCGCGGCACCGTGCAGGCCCGTCTCGACCGGCTTACCTCGAACGGAGTCATCCGCGGCTTCGGCCCCCAGGTGGACCCGGCGGCGCTCGGCTACCCGGTCACCGCGTTCGCGACGCTCCAGATCAGGCAGGGTCAAGGAGCCGATGTCAGGACCCATTTGGACGGCGTCCCCGAGGTGCTCGAACTGCACACGACGACCGGCAGCGGGGACATGCTGTGCCGGCTCGTGGCCCGCTCGAACGCGGATCTTCAACGTGTGATCGACCGGGTTGTCGGTTTTGATGGCATCGTCCGGGCTTCCACGGCGATCGTCATGGAAAATCCTGTTCCGCTGCGGATCATCCCGCTCGTGGAGCAGGCGTCAGGAGATTCCTGACGGCTATCCGAGCACCGCCCGGGAGTGAGGTGCGATGAACTTCTGGGACTACCTGGGCGCCCGGCACCAGCAACTGCTCGCCGACGCCTATCAACACGCGAGCGCCGTCTTCCAGTGCATGGTCCTCGCGACCTTGATCGGCATCGTCATCGGCATCGTCTCGTACCGCAGCGAATGGGCCGGGAACCTGGCGACGACCGCCACCTCGACCATTCTCACCATCCCCTCGCTCGCCATGATCGGTCTGCTGATCCCGATCGTGGGCCTCGGCGTCGCGCCGACCGTCATCGCGCTGACCCTGTACGGGCTGCTGCCGATCGTGCGGAACGCGATCGTGGGCCTGCGCGGCGTCGACCCGGCGCTCATCGACGCGGCGAAGGGCATCGGGATGTCCAGGACCGCCCGCCTGTTCAAGGTGGAACTGCCGCTCGCCTGGCCGCCGATCCTCACCGGGATCCGGGTCTCCACGCAGATGCTGATGGGCATCGCCGCCATCGCCGCGTTCGCCTCCGGACCCGGGCTCGGCAACGAGATCTTCCGCGGCATCGCCTCCCTGGGCAGCGCCAACGCGCTCAACCAGGTGCTCGCCGGAACGCTCGGCATCATCATCCTCGCCCTGCTCTTCGACGCCGCGTACGTCCTCATCGGACGGCTGACCATCCCGAGGGGGATCCGTGCCTGACACCACCACCGACACCCCACAGGGGCAGCAGGCGTCCGGGGCCAGCATCGAGCTGGAGAACCTCACCAAGCGCTATCCGGGCTCCACCGACCCCGCCGTGGACAGCGTCAACATGGAGATCAAGGCCGGCGAGCTGATCATCTTCGTCGGCCCGTCCGGCTGCGGAAAGTCCACGACGCTGAAGATGATCAACCGGCTGATCGAGCCGACCGGCGGGCGCATCCGCATCGGCGGCGAGGACGTCACCGACATGGACCCGGTGAAGCTGCGCCGCAAGGTCGGGTACGCGATCCAGTCCTCCGGGCTCTTCCCGCACATGACGGTCGCCCAGAACATCGCGCTCGTGCCGAAGATGATCGGCTGGTCCAAGTCGAAGATCAAGGCGCGAGTGGAGGAGATGCTCGACCTCGTCGGTCTCGACGCCGCCGAGTACCACGGCCGCTATCCGCGCCAGCTCTCCGGCGGCCAGCAGCAACGCGTGGGCGTGGCACGGGCGTTGGCGGCGGACCCGCCCGTGCTCCTGATGGACGAGCCGTTCGGCGCCGTCGACCCGATCACCCGCGACCACCTCCAGGACGAGCTGATCCGGCTCCAGCACGAGCTGCACAAGACGATCGTCTTCGTCACGCACGACTTCGACGAGGCGATCAAGCTCGGCGACCGGATCGCGGTGCTCCGCGAGAAGTCGCACATCGCGCAGTTCGACACCCCGGAGGCGATCCTCACCAACCCGGCGGACGACTTCGTCTCCGGGTTCGTCGGCGCCGGGGCCGCTCTGAAGCGCCTCAACCTGACCCGCGTACGCGACGTGGAGGTCACCGACTATCCGACAGTGGGCGTCGACGACCCACTCCAGGACATCTTCAACAAGCTGCGGGCGGCCGGCACCAACGAGCTGCTGCTGCTCGACAAGCGCGGCCGGCCCTACAAGTGGCTGCGCCGCGGCGACCTGATGCGCGCCAAGGGCTCCCTCGCCCGCGCGGGCACCCTCGTGCACGACACCGTCACCCGCGACGCCACCCTGCGCGACGCCCTCGAAGCGGTCCTCACCGACAACGCGGGCCGCGTCGCGGTGACCGGGCGGCGCGGCGCGTACGAGGGCGTCGTCGACATGGAGACGCTGATGAACTCCGTGCACGAACTCCTGGAGGCCGACCGCCTCGAAGCGGTCGAGCACCAGCACGAGCTGGAGGAGAAGCGCGCCGAGCAGACGCATCTGGAGCAGGAGGGTTCCCAGGCCCCCGGCGGGGAGGCGAAGGCGTGAGCACACCGTCCCGCAAATCGCCTCCGAAGGGCGCGCGCCCCGAGGGCGAGCACGAGGTCAAGGGCCTCGCGTTCCGCGACGAGGGCCAGGGCGAGCAGGAGGCACCGCCGCCCGTCACGCCCGCCCGGAAGGAACCGTCCCGCATCACCTGGAAGAAGCTGACGTTCCTTCCGGTGTTCCTGATCCTCGTCCTGCTGATCACCTGGCTCTGGTTCCGCAACGCGGACCTCGACACGATCTCCGAGAACGCCATCTCGGGCGGCAAGGTGTGGAAGGCGCTGCGCCAGCACATCAGCCTGACGGTGATCTCGACGTTCTTCGTGCTGATCATCGCGATCCCGCTGGGCATCGTGCTGACCCGCAAGATGTTCCGCAAGGCGACCCCGTTCGCCCTGGCGATCGCCAACATGGGCCAGGCCACCCCGGCCATCGGCCTGCTCGCCCTGCTCGTCATCTGGCTGGGCATCGGCGAGCGGTCGGCCCTCATCGGCATCATCATCTACGCGATCCTGCCGGTGCTCTCCAACACCATCGCGGGTCTGAAGGCCAACGATCCGACGCTCCTCGAAGCGGCGAAGGGCATCGGGATGTCGCCGATGGGGGTGCTGCGCAAGGTCGAACTCCCCCTCGCCGTACCGCTGATCCTCGCGGGCGTGCGCACGGCGCTCGTCCTCAACGTCGGTACGGCGACGCTGGCGACCTTCGGCGGTGGCGGCGGCCTCGGCGTCCTCATCACCACCGGAATCACCAACCAGCGCATGCCAGTCCTGATGCTCGGCTCGATCCTGACGATCGCGCTGGCCCTGCTCGTCGACTGGCTGGCCTCGCTGGCCGAACTGCTGCTGCGCCCGCGCGGGTTGGAGGTGCGCTCATGAAGCCCATGAAGCCCACGAAGTACCGCGTACGGGTGGCCGTGGCGGCGGGCTGCGGGATCGCGCTCCTCGCGAGCGGCTGCGGGCTCACCAGTGGCAGCCCGCTCGTCGACGACGTGCAGCCCGGCTCCATCGGCAAGGGCAAGCCGCTGGAGGGCGCCGACATCACCGTCACGTCCAAGGAGTTCACCGAGCAGCTGGTGCTGGGCGCGATCATGGGCATCGCGTTCAAGGCGGCAGGCGCGGACGTCCTCGACCGGACCGGCATCCAGGGCTCCATCGGCGCCCGCGAGGCCATCAAGTCCGGTGACGCCGACGCCATGTACGAGTACACGGGCACGGCCTGGATCACCTACCTCGGCAACTCGGACCCGATCACCGACCCGCAGAAGCAGTACGAGGCCGTGGCCAAGGCCGACAAGAAGAACGGCATCACGTGGCTGCCGCAGGCCGAGCTCAACAACACCTACGCGCTCGCCATGAACAACGCCAACTTCAAGAAGTACGGCACCAAGACGCTCTCCGACGTCGCCGCGCTCGCCAAGAAGAACCCGAAGGCCGTCACGCTGTGCGTGGAGAGCGAGTTCGCCAACCGGGCCGACGGTCTGCCCGGCATGCAGAAGGCGTACGGGATGAACGTGCCGCCCGCCAACATCACGCAGATGGACAGCGGCATCATCTACACCCAGGCGTCCAAGGGCAGTTGCACCTACGGCGAGGTCTACACGACCGACGGCCGGATCAAGGCGATGCACCTGAACGTCATGGAGGACGACAAGAAGTTCTTCCCGAACTACAACGCGGCGCCCTCGATCAACACCAAGGCGCTCAAGAAGTACCCGGCGATGGCGGACGTCCTGGAGCCGATCACGAAGAAGCTCGACAACACGGTCGCCCAGGACCTCAACTCGAAGGTGGACGTCGAAGGGCAGGACCCGCACGACGTGGCGAAGGACTGGCTGGTGAAGGAAGGGTTCGTCAAGGAGTGAGCCGAGCGGGCCCCCTCGGGCCGACCGCTCAGCACTCCGGGACCGTGCCCGAGCCCTTCTCCATGTTCGTCAGCGCGGTCATCGTGCCCTTGAGCGTGCTCACCGAGATCAGCTTCATCGACCCCGGCGCGGAGGCCTTCGCGTCCGAGCACTCCGCCTTCGGTACGAGGAAGACGGTGGCGCCGTCGCGGTCGGCGGCCTGCACCTTCAGCGAGACACCGCCGACCGGGCCGACCTTGCCCTCGGCGTCGATGGTGCCGGTGCCCGCGATGGACTTCCCGCCGGTGAGGTCGCCGCCGCTGCCGTCGCCGTCCAGCTTGTCGATGATGCCGAGGGAGAAGAGCAGTCCTGCGCTCGGGCCGCCGACGTCGCCGAGCTGGAGGTCGACCTTGACGTCCTTCGAGGACTTGCCGAGGTAGGACAGCGCGGCCTCGGTGGCGGCGTCCTGCGAGCCCTTCATCTCCTGCTGGTTGTGCTGCTCGACCTCCTTCGTCGAGTCGCCCGACGGGTACACCGCGTCGCGCGGCATGACCGCGCGGTTCTCGGCGAACCAGCCGTCGAGCACGTCGCTGAGGTGCACGGAGGCGTCGGGGCCCGTCGCCACGATGGTCACCGCGCGGAGTTTGCCGTCCGTGGGGCGGGTGGGCGCGCCGCTGATGTCGATGACGGGTTTGCCGTCCGACGTGCCCAGGACGTTCGTCGTGGGCCCGGGCTGCGCGACGGAGAACGGCAGCGGCGCGAACCCCGCTACCGCGAGCAGGGCGACGACCGGAGCCGCGCAGGCGGCGATAGCAACGGGGCGGCTGAGGCGATTGAGCACGGGGTGACTCTAACGTGGTCGTCGTTGATCACCGGCGACGGCGTTGCGGTCGCGGGGCGCTGCCCCGGACCCCGCGGGCTCTCGTTCGAAAGGCGGGGCTGGAAATGCTCAATCGCCGCAGGGGCTGAAAACACCTACCGCAGCGCGTCCGAGACCTCGCGGGCCGCGTCCAGGACACGTGGGCCCACCCGTTCCGGGACGGAGTCCGAGAGCATCACCACGCCCACGCTGCCCTCCAGGCCGGTCACGCCCAGCAGCGGCGCAGCCGCTCCGCTCGCGCCCGCCTCCAGTTCGCCGTGCGTGAGGGTGTAGCCGGACTCCGGGAGCACGCCCTGGCGGGCGCCGAGGATGGCGCGGCCCGCGGCGCCCCGGTCGAGCGGGTGGCGGAAGCCCGTGCGGTACGCCACGTGGTAGTCGGTCCAGGTCGGCTCGACGACGGCCACGGCGAGGGCCTCCGTACCGTCCACCAGGGTCAGGTGCGCCGTCGCCCCGATGTCCTCGGCGAGGGAGCGGAGGGCCGGCAGCGCGGCCTCGCGGACCAAGGGGTGGACCTGGCGGCCGAGGCGCAGGACGCCGAGGCCGACGCGGGCGCGGCCGCCCAGGTCGCGGCGGACGAGGGCGTGCTGTTCGAGGGTGGCCAGCAGGCGGTAGACGACCGTGCGGTTGACCCCGAGCTTGTTGGAGAGCTCGGTGACGGTCAGGCCGTGGTCGGTGTCTGCGAGCAGTTTGAGGACGCGCAGTCCCCGGTCGAGCGTCTGGGAGGTCTCCGCGGTCACGACGCCCACTCCTTAGTGGTGAGGGACGGCGATCCCTGGCGCGGGGGTCGCGTCACCTGTCCCGTGGGCGACGCGCGTCAGAGGCCGCCGGTCGGTGATCAGGCGCTGGGCTGCTTACGGCTGTCTTTTGGCGCACCGGCTGCGCTCCGCGGCGGCTCTGCCACGGGGCGTGTGCGTTGCCCGGAATGTAGCGAGGTCGTCCCGCTGAGCGGAAGACTCCGTCCAGAATCCGGGCAGCCGACGGCCGGAGATGTGCGCGATTGCCCGCACTTGATCCCCATGTCACTTCATGCGGGTGGCCCATTCCTGCACCTTGGCGATGCGCTGGCGCAGCTGTCCGCCGGTCGCCTCCGCGCTCGGCGGCCCGCCGCACACCCGGCGCAGCTCGGTGTGGACGACACCGTGCGGCTTCCCGCTCTGATGCACGTACGCGCCGACGATGGTGTTGAGCTTCTTGCGCAGCTCCATCAGCTCCTTGTGGGAGACGACGGGGCGGCGGTCCGCGGGCAGTTCGAGGAGGTCGGCCTCGCTGTCCGGCTTCTTCTTGCTGTGCGAGATCTGGCGGGCCTGGCGCTTCTGGAGGAGCAGCTGCACCTGGTCGGGTTCGAGGAGGCCCGGGATGCCGAGGTAGTCCTGCTCCTCCTCGCTGCCGGGGTGCGCCTGCATGCCGAACTCGGCGCCGTTGTACATGACCCGGTCGAAGGTGGCCTCGGACTCCAGGGCCTCGAAGGAGAACTGCTCCTGCTCGCCGGTGTCCTCGTCCTGCTCCTTGTTCGCCTCGTCCATCTCCTTCTCGGACTCGGCGTAGGGGTCCTCCTCCCCCTCCTTCTTCGGCTTGTCGAGGACGTGGTCGCGCTCGACCTCCATCTCGTTGGCGAAGCCGAGCAGGTCGGGGACGGTGGGCAGGAAGACGGAGGCCGTCTCGCCGCGCCTGCGGGAACGTACGAAACGGCCCACGGCCTGCGCGAAGAAGAGCGGGGTGGAGATCGTCGTGGCGTAGACGCCGACCGCGAGGCGCGGCACGTCGACGCCCTCGGACACCATGCGGACGGCGACCATCCACCGGTCGTCGCTCGCCGCGAAGTCGTCGATCCGCTTCGAGGCGCCGGTGTCGTCGGAGAGCACGACGGTGGCCCTGCTGCCCGTGATCTCGCGGATCAGCTTCGCGTACGCGCGGGCCGAGTCCTGGTCGGAGGCGATGACGAGGCCGCCCGCGTCCGGGATGCCCTTACGGACCTCGGTGAGGCGGGCGTCGGCGGCGCGCAGCACGCTCGGCATCCACTCGCCGCGCGGGTCGAGGGCCGTGCGCCAGGCCTGGCTGATGGCGTCCTTGGTCATCGGCTCGCCGAGCCGGGCCGCGATCTCGTCGCCGGCCTTCGTGCGCCAGCGCATGTTGCCGCTGTACGAGAGGAAGATGACCGGCCGCACGACGTTGTCGGCGAGCGCCTGGCCGTAGCCGTACGTGTAGTCGGCGGCCGAGCGCCGGATGCCGTCCCGCCCCTCCTCGTACTGGACGAAGGGGATCGGGTTGGTGTCGGAGCGGAACGGCGTACCGGTGAGCGCGAGGCGGCGGGTGGCCGGCTCGAAGGCCTCCAGGCAGGCCTCGCCCCACGACTTCGAGTCACCGGCGTGGTGGATCTCGTCGAGGATCACGAGCGTCTTGCGCTGCTCGCTGCGGTTGCGGTGCAGCATCGGGCGCACGCCCACACCCGCGTACGTGACGGCGACGCCCTGGTACTCCTTGCTGAGCGGGCCCGCGCTGTACTCGGGGTCCAGCTTGATCCCTATGCGGGCGGCGGCCTCGGCCCACTGCTTCTTCAGGTGCTCGGTCGGCGCGACCACGGTCACCTGCTGCACGACGTGGTGGTGCAGCATCCAGGACGCGAGGGTGAGCGCGAACGTGGTCTTGCCTGCGCCCGGGGTCGCGACCGCGAGGAAGTCGCGCGGCTGCTCCTGGATGTACCTGTCCATCGCACCCTGCTGCCAGGCACGCAGCTTGTTGGCGGTGCCCCAGGGGGCGCGGCCGGGGAAGGCGGGTGACAGGTGGGCGGACGAGGCAGAAGGAGTGGTGGATGTAGTAGTCACGGTCTCCGGTTACTCAAAGCTGGACGGCACGGCTACGTATGACAACCGGGCCACCCTACCGGTGCCGAGGTTGACGGGCGCGCTGGGCGAGGCCGGGGACGGCGTGGTTGGGACGTGTGTCACAGATCAACTGGCGCCCCGGCGCGTCGACTTCTGCGTCACTTCTACGCGGAGTCAGGGCTACGTCACCGGTGCACACGCAGCCGCGAAGCCACCCACACGCCCACGAGCGCGACGGCCGCCATCGGCAGGAACACGGCGACGAACGCGGCCGGATGCGAGCCCCCGGCCCCCTGTGCGGCTCCGTGGCCCGCCGCGCCCACCGCTCCCCCGCCGAGCGCCGCGAAGGCCGCGCCGCCCACGGCGAGCAGCAGCGCGTTGGAGAGGCCGTCGGAGATCTGGAGCGCGGCGGAGTTCGTCCCGGCCTCCTCGGGCGCGGACAGCTGCAGCAGCAGCACGGACGTGGACGAGATCACGAGCCCCATCCCCAGGCAGCCGAAGGCCCAGGCGACCGCCACCGTCCACACGGGCACGGCCGGGATCAGCACGCTCGGCGCGACGGCGACGGCCGCGGCGACCAGCACCATGCCCCCGGCGACGAGCCGCTCCCGGTACGGCTCGACCCGCGGCCGGGACTGCAGCCACGAGCCGAACGCCCAGGTCCCGCCGCCCGCGGCGAGCGAGAACCCGGCGAGGGTGGGGCTCACGCCCCGCTGCGTCACCAGCATCAGCGGCACGAAGGACTCGGCCGCGATGAACGACCCCGCCGAGATCCCGCGCAGCAGCACCACGGACGGCAGCCCGCGCGCGGCCCGGTACGTGCCCTTCGGCAGCAGCCCGAGCACGGACGGCACGAGGAGGGCGACGCCGACGGCCGCGGGCAGCAGGGACAGCGGCCGCAGATCCTGGGCGGCGTACTGGAGGAGGCCCGCGCCGAGCGAGATGCCGAGGGCGAGGCGGATGCGCCGCCGGTCGAAGCGCGCGGGCGCCGTCCCCTCGGGCGGCCCGCCGGCCCGCCGCCGCACCTCGGGAAGGGCGAGCGCGAGCGGCAGCACGACGAGCACGGGGATCCCGAGGAACACCCATCGCCAGCCGATGTGCTCGGTCACGGCCCCGGACGCCAGCGGCCCGACGATCGACGGCACGACCCAGCTCGCCGCGAACGCCGCCATGATCGCGGGCCGCAGCCGCTCCGGGTAGGCGCGGCTGACGACCACGTAGAGCCCGACGATCACCAGGCCGCCGCCGAGCCCCTGCACGGCCCGTCCGGCGATGAACATCCACATGCCGCCCGCGGTCCCGGCGAGCAGCAGCCCCGCGGCGAAGGACCCGATCCCGGCCGTGACGGGGCCCAGCGGCCCGCTCCGGTCGGCCCACTGCCCGGCGAGCACCATCCCGAACAGGCTGGTTGTAAAGAAGCCGGAGAACGCGAACGCGTACAGCGACACCCCGTCCAACTCCCGTGCGGCCACGGGCATTGCCGTCCCGACGGCGGTCGCCTCGAAGGCGATGAGCAGCACGACGGTGACGATGCCGATGCTGAGCGCGCGATAGGTGCGGCCGAGGACACCTTCGGTCTCGGAGGGGGCGGTGCGGGCGGGGTGGGTGGGGACGTCGTCGGTGACGTCTTCGAGGGCGGCCATGCGGTTCAGGGTAAGGGGCGTAGGGGGTCCTGACCCCTGTCGTGAGACGGGTTCTCGGGTCGTCCGTTGGTCGTAGGTCCGGGCGCCGCGTGCGCCGCATCATGAACGGCGTATGGCAGTCGCATTGCAGGGCGCCCGGAAGGCTTGAGGCCGGTGATCGCGTGCCCGTAGCGTGAGGCGCAGCTTGGCCGTGTGCCCGAGTGGTTTAGGGATTCGCCTGCAAAGCGAAGCACACCGGTTCGATTCCGGTCACGGCCTCCACGCACGAAGGGGCGCCCCGCATGAAGCGGGGCGCCCCTTCGTCGTGCACGGGGTGCGGCCTCAGCCGGTCGCGTCCGCCACGACCGCTCCCGGAGCCGGCGCGTCCGTGACCACCGCCGCCTGCGGCCTGATCGGCAGCCGGTTGACGGGGCGGCCGGTCGCAGCGCGGACCGCCGAGGCGACCGCCGCCGGGGACGCGACGACGGGGGCCGCGCTCGCGGACTTCGCGCCGAAGGGGGCGACCACGTCGCGCTCCTCGACCAGGTTGACGATGTGGATCTCGGGGGCGTCGAGCGAGGTGGGCAGGGCGTACCCGGTCAGGTCGGGGCGGCGGACGATGCCCTTCGGGGTGCGGAGGTTCTCCGTGAGGGCCGCGCCCACGCCCTGGGTGACGCCCGCCTCGATACGGGCCGCGAGCTGGGCGGGGTTGAGGATGCGGCCGACGTCCTGGGCGACCGCGAGTTCGACGACACGCACCGAGCCGAGCTCGACGTCCACGTCCACCACCGCGCGGATCGCGCAGAAGGCCATGCCGACGAAGGCGTCGCCCTGGCCCGAGGCGTCGAGCGGCTCCGTGGGGTGCGGGCGGCACTGCGCCGTGGCCCACAACTCCTTGCCGTCCATGGCCTCTTCGACGGTCGTCGAGAGCACGCCGTCGTAGGACGTGATCTTGCCGTCCGCGATCTGGAGCAGCTCCGTGGACATGCCGAACTTGTGCGCCAGGGGCTGGAGGAGCTGGGTGCGGACCATCTTGGCCGCCCGCTCGACCGCTCCGCCCGACACCCACGTGTGCCGGCCCCGGCAGCCGGGGCCCGCCGGCGGCTGGTCGGTGTCCACCGGCGCCACATGCACTTCTTCCACGCCGAGCGTCTCCTGGACGATCTGGCGGGCGAGCGTGGCGAAGCCCTGGCCCGTCTCCACGGCGGCGCAGATGACCGTCGCGACGCCGCCCTGGACCTTCACCGTGGCCGTGGAGACCTCGTCCGCGCCCTCCGCGCCCAGCATGTGCACCATGCCGACGCCGTAGCCGACACCGCGGCGGATCGCGGCCGGTTCCCCGACGCCCTCGGGCCCGCCGGGGAGCAGCCAGTCCTCCTCCGGGGAGTCCTTGGGCAGCGGCGGCAGCGGGAAGTCCCTTACGGAGGTCAGCAGTTCGGCCACGGGGGCCGGGCACGTCACCGTCTGCCCCGTCGGGAGGATGTCACCGGTCGCCAGGACGTTGCGCAGGCGCAGTTCGGCCGGGTCGACGCCCAGCTTCTTCGCGAGCTTGTCCATCTGCGCCTCGTACGCGGCGCAGACCTGGAGCGCGCCCTCTCCCCGTACGTGTCCCGAGGGCGGGTTGTTCGTCCGTACCGCCCAGCCCTCGATGGAGGCGTGCGGCACTACGTAGGGGCCACAGGCGAAGGAGACCGCGGCAGCGAGCGCGTCGGACGACGTGTCCGCGTAGGCGCCCGCGTCGAGCAGGATCTGGGCCTCCACCTTGACCAACCGGCCGTCCGCGTCCGCGTGGTGGCGGTAGCGCAGGAGGGTGGGGTGGCGGTGCGGGTGACCGAGGAAGGACTCCTCGCGGGACGCCGCCAGCTTGACCGGGCAGCCGGTGTGCAGGGCGAGCAGGCCCAGCGGGAGGTGGAAGCTCGGGTCCTCCCGGTCGGCCGTCGCGCCGGGCACGCCGGTGACGACGACCTTCACGCGCTCGCGCTCCAGGCCGTAGCGGGCTGCGGCCAGATCGCGGTCGCCGTGCGGGTCGGTGGAAGCGATGTACAGCTCGACGCCGCCGTCGGGGCGGGGCACCGCGAGGCCCGCCTCCGCGCCGATCGGCGCCGGGTCCTGGCGGCCGATGCGGTAGAGGCCCTCGACGATGACCTCGCCGGTCGCCTCGGCGTCGCCGTGCTGGAGCGGGATGTGGCGGATCAGGTTGCCGTCGGGGTGCAGGGGCTCGGCGCCGAAGGACTGCTCGGGGTCCGTGACCGGGTCGAGGACCTCGTACTCGACGATGATCGCGGCCGCGGCCATGCGCGCCGTGTCCGGGTGGTCGGCCGCCACGGCCGCGAGCGCCTCCCCGTGGTGACGCACCACTTCGGAGGCGAACATCGGGCGGTCCGACGCGCGGTGTCCCGCCAACGGGCCGCCGGGGACGTCCTCGTGCGTGACGACCGCGAGGACGCCGGGCATCTCGCGCGCGTGGCTGGTGTCGATGCTCACCACGCGCGCGTGCGCGTGCGGGGAGCGCAGGATCGACGCCCAGAGCAGGCCCTCGGCCCACAGGTCGGCGGCGTACGGGAACGTGCCCTCCGCCTTGGCGTGCGCCTCCGCCGAGGGGAGCGACGTGCCGAGGCCGTGCGGGAAGCTCTCCGCTTCCGGAGCGGCGGGGGCCGTGGAGGTCGTGGCCGTCTCGTTCGTCATGCCTGGCCTCCGTCCGGGAAGTCCTGCGGGTTCTCGGGGTTCTGGAAGCCCTGGGGACGGGGGACGTCAGCCGGGTTCTGGAAACCCTGGGGACGCGGGAGGTCCACCGGGTTCTGGAAACCCTGCGGGCTCTGGAAGCCCTGCGTGGCCTGGTCGCTCCGCGGCTTCGCGTCGCCCTGGATGTCCTCGCTCGTCACCGGGCCCGCCTGGCGCGGGATCAGCGGCTCTTCCGCGCCGCCCTCGGCCGACGAGGACTCGCTCGCGGCATCGGCCGCGGCCCGGCGCTCCTCGGCCACCTGGCGCACCGCGTCCACGACGCCCCGGTAGCCGGAGCAGCGGCACAGGTTGCCGCACAGCGCCTGGCGGGTCTCCAGGGCGGTCGGGTTCGGGTTGCCCTCCAGGAGGTCGTGCGCCGTCATCGCCATGCCGGGGACGCAGAAGCCGCACTGCACCGACCCGCAGGCGGCCAGCGCCCGCTGCACGTCCGAGGGGCGGCCGTCGGTGGCGAGTCCCTCGACCGTACGGACCTCGCTGCCCGCGGTGGTCGCAGCGGGCACCAGGCAGGAGGCGACGAGACGGCCGTCCACCTGCACGTTGCACGCGCCGCACTCGCCCTGCGAGCAGCCGTCCTTGGCCCCCGCGAGCCCGAGTCGCTCCCGCAGCACGTACAGCAGCGACTCCCCGATCCAGGCGTCCGTGACGGGCCGATCCGCACCGTTGACCCGCAGGACGTAGCTGGCGAGGGGGTGGTCGTCGTGGAGCGGAGGACGAGCGGCAGCGTCGTCCTCCGGCACCTCCGGTCCCTGCGGGACACTGTCGGCCTCTGCCTCCGGTCCCTGCGGGACGCTGTCCCTCTCGGCCTCCGGCCCGTCCGGGGCGCCGTCGACCTCGACCTCGGGAACCCCCGGGGCGATGCCGGCCTCTGCCTCGGGGGCCGGGGCGACGGCCTCGTGGCCATCAGGGCCTGCCGGTACATCCACCTCTACCGGCGATTGAGCCATATCCAGCCCCGCCGGCGTTTGAGGCGCGGGGTCCGGGGCAGAGCCCCGCGACGCAGGCCCGGTCGACCGCTCCGGGGAGACGAGCGAGGGCTCCGCCTCAACACCCGGTACCGCCGCCCACGGCGCAGGCGCACCCCCCGGCAACGTCGCCGGCGGCGTGTGGTGCCCACCCCACTGCTGAGCCATCGTGGACGCGGTGAACTCCCCGGATTCGTCCGGGAGTTCACCCCCGGCCAGCGGAATCGACCACTGCCCGGTCTGCCCGTGATGCGGCGCCTGCTCCACCGGCTCGGCCGCGACGGCGTCACCCGCCCCACCGCCGGAGGTGCCCGGCCCGACCAGGTTCTCCGGCAGCATCCACACCCCGGTCGCCGCGGGATCGGTCGCGGCCGCACCCGTGGCCGGGCTCACCGTTATCGGCGGCGGCACGTAGCCGTGGCCCGGCGCCTCCAGCGGTGCCGCGTCCGGGAAGCCCTCGGGGGGCAGCTGTACGAAGGCCGTGGCGTCGGAGTCGTACTCACCCTGGGGCACCGGCTCCCAGCCGTCGGGTCCGGGGTACTCGTTCGTCACGACAGCGCCCTCCCAAGTGCACGTCGGGCCAGCACGGCGACGGTGCGCCGCAGATGCAGTACGGCGGGCGGCAACTGCTGCTGCGTGCCGTCCGGCGCGGGCTCCGGGTCGGGGACGCAGGCCGCGGCGACGTATTCACCGAAGGCGTGCACGGCCTCCGGCACGAGGGCGCCGCGATTGCCGTCCCAGTCGATGAGCGAGGCCACCCACTGCTCGGCCTCCAGGGGCCGCAGCGGCATCGGCGCGATGGCCCCGACGGCGCAGCGCACCCCGCGCCGCGCCGGGTCGAGGACGAGCGCGACGGAGGCCATGGCGCGGCCGGGGCCCGTACGCCCGGTCGCCTTCAGGAAGACCTGCGGCGCATGCAGCAGCGGAACCCGCACAAACCCGATCAACTCGCCCGGAGCGAGCATCTCCATGCCGGCCAGCAGGTGCGAGACCGGCACTTCGCGTCTCGCACCGCCCTGCCCCGCGATGATCAACGTGGCTTCCAGCGCGGCCAGTACGGGCAGCGTGTCGTTCGCCGGGGCGCCGGAGGCGATGTTGCCGCCGAGCGTGGCGGCGTTGCGGATCTGGGGCGGGCCCGCGGCCCGCGCGGCGGCGGCGAGGCCGGGGATCAGCGCGGCGAAGTCGGGGCGGCCGATGCGCGCGTGGGTGAGGCCCGCGCCGAGCAGCGCGTTCCCGTCCTGGTACTGCCAGCCGCGGATCTCGCTGATCCGGCCGAGCCCGACGAGGGCGGCGGGGCGCAGTCCCCCCGCGTTGACCTGGGCCATGAGGTCCGTGCCCCCGGCCACCGGTACGGCGGCGGGCATGGCGGCGAGCGCCGCGACGGCCTCGTCCAGCGAACCCGGAAGTACCGCGGCTTGTGTCGTCGCCTGCGGTGCGTGCGTGGTCAAACCGGCTGCCCCTTCCCGATGTCCGGCCGCGTGCCTGGCAACGGCGCCGGTCCCCGCGTGGTCCGCGCGTGACCGCCGTTCCCGCCGTTACGCCTGTTCCGCCGTACGGTACGTGCTGACAGGCCGGACGTGGCAACTCTGGCACATCTTCCCTCCGGCCTGGATAGGGGGTCCGGTAGGAGGCATTCGCCCCTTCCACCTCACGGATGACCGATATCGCACCAGATCACCTGTGGGAGCGAATTGCCGTTCTGTGCCTACGTATGAGGTGAGGTGCGCGGTGCCGGGCGCACCCCGCCGCCGCACAAGCTCACACGTTCGGGGGTTCCCCTTCGAAGGGACGTCCGAGCACCCCTGGGCGCCGCTGCCAGGGCAACGGGCCGCCCGGGGGCCGGTAGGCGACGCCGAGGGCGTCAAGTCGCCGGTAGTGCGCGGTCATTCGGCGCTCGAAGTCCGCGAAGTCGCGTGCGCCGGGTGCGGGCAGCTCGCTCCACGCGACCTCGCTGAAGGCCGAAAGCCGCGGGTACACCTGGTAGTCGAGGCGCTGCTCGGTCTCCGTCACCTCGGTCCACACGTTGGCCTGCGCACCGAGGACGTGCCGCGCCTCCTCCTCGCTCAGCTGCGGAGGAACGGGTTCGAAGCGGTAGACGTCCTCCAGGGTGCGTACGTAGCCGATGGGGACCGGCTCCTCGTCGCCGGGGGCCTGCCGGTAGTTCAAGTAGACCTGCTGCTCGGGGCACATGACGACGTCGTGGCCCGCCCTCGCCGCGGTGATGCCGCCCTCGTAGCCGCGCCAGGAGGAGACCGTGGCGCCGGGCGCGAGGCCGCCTTCGAGGATCTCGTCCCAGCCGATGAGGCGCCGGCCGCGCGCGGTGAGCCAGGTGTCGAAGTGCCGGATGAACCAGGACTGGAGCTCGTCCTCGTCGGCCAACCCCAGTTCCTTGATGCGCGCCTGGGCGGTGGGCGACTGCCTCCACTGGTCCTTGGGGCACTCGTCGCCCCCGACGTGGATGAAGGTCGACGGGAACAGGTCGAGGAGTTCCTCGAAGACGCCCTCGTAGAAGCGGAGGGTGTTGTCAGTGGGGGCGAGTACGTTCGGATTGACGCCCCAGGTGTCCCAGACGGGGAGGGAAGCCGTGTCGACGACATCGCTGTTGCCGAGTTCCGGATACGCGTGGATGGCTGCCTGTGAGTGGCCCGGGAGGTCGATCTCGGGGACGACCGCGATATGCAGCGCGTCGGCGTACGCGACGATTTCGCGGATGTCGTCCTGGGTGTAGAAGCCGCCGTGCGGCTTGTCCTCCCACAACTCCGAGGCGCGGTGGCCGAATTTCGTCCGTGACCGCCAGGAGCCGTGCTCCGTCAGCCTCGGGTGGCGCTTGATCTCGACGCGCCAGCCCTGGTCGTCGGTGAGGTGGAAGTGCAGGACGTTGAGCTTGTGGGCGGCCATCAGGTCGAGTTGGCGCAGCACGCCGTCCTTCGGCGTGAAGTGGCGGGCGACGTCGAGCATCATGCCGCGCCAGCGGAAGCGGGGCGCGTCGTCGACGGTGACGTGCGGGACGGTCCAGGTGCGGCCGGGGAGCGGGGCGCGGCGGTACGCGTCGGGGCCCAGGAGTTGACGCAGCGTCTGGGCGCCCCAGAAGACGCCTGCCGCGGATCCGCCCTCGATCGTGATGCCCGCGTCCGTCGCGCGCAGCCGGTAGCCCTCCGGGTCCAGGGACGGGTCGATGCGCAGGGCGATGACGTCGCCCTCGTCCTCGCCCTCGCCCTCATCCTCATCCTCATCCTCGTCCACGGCCTTGGGCGGCAGGGCGAGGCCGGTCGCCGCGCCGAGCGTCGCCCGCAGCCAGCGCGCGGTGTCCTCGGTCCCCTCCCCCGCGGCGATGCCGGTGCGCTCGCCGAGCGCGTGGCTCCCGTCGCCCGAGCGCGTCAGCCGGCGGGGTGCGGGGATGAGTTCCATGGCGGGAGGCTAAGAGGACTGGACCAATTCGCGCAATGGTGGGGCGGACGCGCGAAACCCCGGGCATGCGTCACCGCACGCCCGGGGTTCACCGGGAAAGGGGAGCGGGGGCCGCCTACTTGCCCTTGCCGCCGCCGTCCTTGCCGCCCTTGTCCTTGTCGCCGCCGGCGCCCATGGACTCGTAGATCTCCTTGCACATGGGACACACGGGGTACTTCTTCGGGTCGCGGCCGGGCACCCACACCTTGCCGCAGAGCGCGACGACGGGCGTACCGTCCAGCGCGCTCGCCATGATCTTGTCCTTCTGGACATAGTGGGCGTAGCGCTCGTGATCGCCGTCGCCGTTCGACGTCTGTGGCGTCGGCTCTACGAGGGTCCCCGTACCTGTCCCGCGCTCGGGCTCAAGAGTGCTCATAACCGCCAAGGGTACTTAAGCCCGCCCGGTCCCGGAACGAGGTCAGTTGAGCGAGGGGTCGTCCGGATACGTGGCCACCATCGCCAGTTCACCCCGCTGGCGCCGCAGCACCGCGCGCCACAGCCCCTCGGGACGGGTGGCCGAGACATCGCCCGGCTCCGACTCGACGACGTACCAGGCGCCCTCGGTCAGTTCGTCCTCCAGCTGCCCCGGGCCCCAGCCCGAGTAACCGGCGAAGATCCGCAGGGAGCCGAGCGCCGCCGCGAGCAGCTCCGGCGGCGCCTCCAGGTCGACGAGGCCGATCGCCCCGTGCACCCGGCGCCAACCGAGCGGAGCCTCCCGCTCGTCGTCCCCGGGGATCACCGCAACGCCGAGCGCCGAGTCGAGCGAGACCGGGCCGCCCTGGAACACGACCCCCGGCTCGCCGGCCAGATCGCCCCAGCCCTCCAGGATGTCCCCGACGTCCACCGGCGTCGGCCGGTTCAGCACGACGCCGAGCGAGCCCTCCTCGTCGTGGTCGAGGAGCAGCACGACCGCCCGGTCGAAATTCGGGTCCGCGAGGGCGGGTGTGGCCACGAGCAGCCGCCCTGTGAGCGAGGACACCTCGGTCATGCGTGACATGATCCCGCATCTGCCCGCCGTACGGGGAGCCAAGCGCAACAACCGCGTGAACGCAGCTCAGCGCGCGGGGAAGTGGAAGAGCCGCACTTCACAAAACCGTCACGCTTTGTGCTCTGTTCGGCGCGCTTCGTGTTGTAGCGAACTCATGACGCTCCCTGACACCCGCAGGCATACGAATAAGGGGCGCACCGCCCTTACCCTTGAGCCTGGCCCTGCCCTTCTCTTCGGAACGCGAGATTCATGACCGTCACCGACGATGTCCTCCTTGTCCACGGCGGAACCCCGCTGGAGGGCGAGATCCGTGTCCGCGGCGCGAAGAACCTCGTGCCCAAGGCCATGGTCGCGGCGATTCTCGGCAGTGCGCCGAGTCGGCTGCGCAATGTCCCGGACATCCGCGACGTGCGCGTCGTACGCGGCCTGCTGCAGCTGCACGGCGTGACGGTCGGCCCCGGTGAGGAACCGGGCGAGCTGGTGATGGACCCCTCGCACGTGGAGTCGGCGAACGTGGCCGACATCGACGCGCACGCGGGCTCCTCCCGCATCCCGATCCTGCTGTGCGGCCCGCTGCTGCACCGCATCGGCCACGCCTTCATCCCGGGTCTCGGCGGCTGCGACATCGGCGGCCGCCCGGTCGACTTCCACTTCGAGGTGCTCCGCCAGTTCGGCGCGACGATCGAGAAGCGCGCGGACGGCCAGTACCTGGAGGCCCCGCAGCGCCTGCGCGGCACGAAGATCCGCCTCCCGTACCCCTCCGTGGGCGCCACCGAGCAGGTGCTGCTCACGGCCGTCCTCGCCGAGGGCGTCACGGAGCTCTCGAACGCGGCGGTGGAGCCGGAGATCGAGGACCTGATCTGCGTCCTGCAGAAAATGGGCGCGATCATCGCGATGGACACCGACCGCACCATCCGCGTCACCGGCGTCGACAAGCTCGGCGGCTATACGCACCGCGCCCTCTCGGACCGCCTGGAGGCGGCCTCCTGGGCCTCGGCGGCGCTCGCCACGCACGGCGACATCTACGTCCGCGGCGCGCAGCAGCGCTCGATGATGACGTTCCTGAACACGTACCGGAAGGTCGGCGGCGCCTTCGAGATCGACGACGACGGCATCCGCTTCTGGCACCCCGGCGGCCAGCTGAAGTCGATCGCGCTCGAGACGGACGTCCACCCCGGCTTCCAGACGGACTGGCAGCAGCCGCTCGTCGTGGCGCTCACGCAGGCCACGGGGCTCTCGATCGTCCACGAGACGGTCTACGAGTCGCGCCTCGGCTTCACGTCCGCGCTGAACCAGATGGGCGCGCACATCCAGCTCTACCGCGAGTGCCTCGGTGGCTCCGACTGCCGCTTCGGGCAGCGCAACTTCCTGCACTCGGCGGTCGTGTCCGGGCCCACGAAGCTGGAGGGCGCCGACCTGGTCATCCCCGACCTGCGCGGTGGCTTCTCGTACCTGATCGCGGCGCTGGCGGCCCAGGGGACGTCCCGCGTCCACGGGATCGACCTGATCAACCGCGGCTACGAGAACTTCATGGAGAAGCTCGTCGAACTCGGCGCGAAGGTCGAACTCCCGGGCAAGGCCCTCGGCTAGCCGCCACTCGCTCCACGTAGGCAAGGGCCGCCCCGGTCGACCGGGGCGGCCCTTGTTTTTGCCTTTAGGGGCGCGGGGAACTGCGCGAACGCAACCACACGAAAAGCCGCGACGGCCACAGAGCTGAACCTTGCCGGCAGACGCGCCCGACCGTGGCTGGGCGCGCAGTTCCCCGCGCCCCTGGGCGGCAACGCAAAGGGGCGGTCCCCCGGAAGGAATCCGGGTGACCGCCCCAAGGCGTTGCGCCTAGGACTTACTTACCCTTGGCCGCTTCCTTGAGCTTCGAGCCCGCGGAGACCTTCACGCTGTAGCCGGCCGGGATGTTGATCGGCTCGCCGGTCTGCGGGTTACGAGCGGTGCGAGCGGCACGGTGGGTGCGCTCGAAGGTCAGGAAGCCGGGGATGGTGACCTTCTCGTCGCCCTTGGCAACGATCTCGCCGACGGTCTCGGCGAACGCGGCCAGCACGGCGTCGGCGTCCTTGCGGGTCACCTCGGCGCGGTCGGCCAGCGCGGCCACCAGCTCACTGCGGTTCATGTTTGTACTCCCGTGTTCTTCTTGCCGTTGAGGCGTGCCACGCGGCCAGGCCGCGTGTTGGGCAACAGCAAAGTTGATGCTGCCAGGGTCTCGGTCAGGCCCAGGACCCGGGTCCGTCTTCCAGACCCTTGCGCCTGAAGAGGCATCCTGCCCCTACCCACGGCGGTAAAGCCAATCCGGCACCCCTTGGGGTCACACGGAAAGCGCCACCGCGCCGGTTGCAGGGGCGGGCCCGGGGGGCCTGTTTCCCGGCCAGCCTATGGGGCCCGGAGGCCCCGTAAACCGCGACGCGCCGGTAATTAAGCGGTCGTGGCCCCTGTCACAGCCACTCCGGCCGCCTTCGCCGCGTCGCGGACGGCGCCGGCGACGGCTCCCGCGACCTTGTCGTTGAAGACGCTCGGAATGATGTAGTTCGGGTTGAGTTCGTCCTCGGTGACCACGTCGGCCAGGGCCGTCGCGGCCGCCAGCATCATCTCCGTGTTCACCGTGCGCGACTGGGCGTCGAGCAGGCCGCGGAAGACGCCGGGGAAGACGAGGACGTTGTTGATCTGGTTCGGGAAGTCGGAGCGGCCCGTGGCCACCACGGCGGCCGTCTGACGGGCGATCGCCGGGTCGACCTCGGGGTCCGGGTTCGCGAGCGCGAACACGATGGCGCCCTCGGCCATCGCGGCCACGTCGTCGCCGTTCAGCACGTTCGGGGCCGAGACACCGATGAACACGTCCGCGCCGACGACCGCTTCCTTCAGCGTGCCGGTGAGGCCCTCGGGGTTGGTGTTGTCGGCGATCCAGCGCAGCGGCGAGTCGCTGTCGGCGTCCTTGAGGTCCTCGCGGCCCGCGTGCACGACACCGTGGATGTCGGCCACGACGGCGTTCTTGACGCCCGCCGCGAGCAGCAGCTTCAGGATGGCCGTACCGGCGGCGCCGGCGCCCGACATGACGACACGGGTGTCGCCCATGTCCTTGCCCGCGACGCGCAGCGCGTTGGTCAGCGCGGCGAGCACGACGATGGCGGTGCCGTGCTGGTCGTCGTGGAAGACGGGGATGTCGAGGGCCTCGCGCAGGCGGGCCTCGATCTCGAAGCAGCGGGGCGCCGAGATGTCCTCGAGGTTGATGCCCGCGAAGCCGGGGGCGATGGCCTTGACGATCTCGACGATGGCGTCGGTGTCCTGGGTGTCCAGGCAGATCGGCCAGGCGTCGATGTCGGCGAAGCGCTTGAAGAGGGCCGCCTTGCCCTCCATGACCGGCAGCGCGGCCTTCGGGCCGATGTTGCCGAGGCCGAGCACCGCGGAGCCGTCCGTGACGACCGCGACGGAGTTGCGCTTGATGGTCAGACGACGGGCGTCCTCGGGGTTCTCCGCGATCGCCATGCAGACGCGGGCCACACCCGGCGTGTAGACCATGGAGAGGTCGTCACGGTTGCGGATGGGGTGCTTGGACTGCATCTCGATCTTGCCGCCGAGGTGCATCAGGAACGTACGGTCGGAGACCTTTCCGAGCGTGACGCCCTCGATGCCGCGGAGCTTGTCGACGATCTCGTCCGCGTGGGACGTCGACGACGCCGCGATCGTGACGTCGATCCGGAGCTTCTCGTGACCGGAAGCCGTGACGTCCAGGCCGGTCACCGAGCCGCCGGAGGACTCCACGGCGGTGGTCAGCTGCGAGACGGCGTTACCGCCCGCGGGGACCTCCAACCGGACCGTCATCGAGTAGGAGACGCTGGGCGCCGTTGCCATGGCCGACTTCCTCTGCTTTCACCGTGTAGCTGTTGCCGTCCGATGGTCCCACCTACCGGTGAGTACGTGGTAGTCGCATCGGGTTTTGAAGCTAACGTTCATTCATCTTTTGGAAAGTGGTTTCCACCATACGAGAAGTGGGGGGAAACGGGAAGAGGGAACAGAACGAGGCCCACGTCACGGAAGTGACGTGGGCCTCGCCTCACATTCATGACACCGACCCGCCATGCTCGCCTCGCGGCAAGTGGTCCCTCTAAGGGACGATGGTTGGGCCCGGGGGCTTGGATCGAGCCGGTGCCGTCATCAACGGTAACACCGGAGACAGTGGGGGCAAGAGTCAGTCGCGGAGCAGATCCGGCACCCCGTTCGCGTCCGGTTCGTCCCGCTCTCCGGAGACCACCGTGAGCTGCTGCGTGGCCCGGGTCAGGGCCACGTACAGGACCCGCAGACCCGCAGGGGACTCGTCGGCGATCTCGGCCGGGGAGACCACGATCGTGGCGTCGTACTCAAGGCCCTTGGCCTCCAGGGAGCCGAGCGCCACGACGCGCTCGCCGAGCCCGGAGAGCCAACGGGCCGCCTCCTCGCGGCGGTTCATCGCCACGACGACGCCGACCGTGCCGTCGACCTGCTCCAGGAGCCGGGCGGCCTCCGCCCTGACGGTGTCCCCGACCCGGTCCCGTACGACTTCGAAGCGCGGCTGCACGCCCGTCGAGCGGACCGCCGAAGGGGATTCGGAGCCGGGCATCGCGAGCGCCAGGACCTTCGCGGCGAGCTCGGCGATCTCGGACGGGTTGCGATAGTTCACGGTCAGGGTGAAGCGGCGGCGGGGCCGGGAGCCGAGGGCCTCGTCGCGGGCCGCGCCCGCCTCGTCCGGGTCGGACCACGACGACTGGGCCGGGTCGCCGACGATCGTCCACGTCGCGTGCCGGCCGCGACGGCCGACCATCCGCCACTGCATCGGCGTGAGGTCCTGCGCCTCGTCGACGATGACGTGCGCGTACTCGGTGCGCTCCTGGGCGAGGCGCTCGGCGCGCTCGCGCTGGGACTCCTCACGCTGCGGCATCAGCTCTTCGAGGCCGGTGAGCTGGTCGAGCGGGTCGTACTCGCGCTTCTTCTTCGGGCGGGCCGGGGAGCCGAGCACGGCGTTCAGCTCGTCGAGCAGGGCGACGTCGTGGACCGAGAGGGCGTCGCGGCGCAACGATTTGGCGAGCTTGCGGACCTCGCCGGGGTTGAGGATGCGGCGGGCCCAGCGGCCGAGGCGCCGCTCGTCGGACATGGCGGACAGGACCGCGCGGGGCGTCAGCTCCGGCCACCACGCGTCGAGGAAGTGGATGAACTCGTCCTCGCTCGTGACGTCGTCGTCGAAGGAGGAGCGCAGCTCGGCCGCCAGCTCGGGGTCGGAGTGCCGGCTCCCGGCGCCGGACTGGTCCCACAGGGCGTCGAGGAGGAGCTTGCGGGCGCGCGGGCGCAGGTGGTTGACGGGGGCGGTGCCGCCGAGGGCGGCCTGCCGGATCCGGTTCAGGCGGTCCGCGTCCAGCTCCAGGCGGCGGCCGAAGGCGACGACGCGGAGCCGGGTGGGGGTCTCCTTCGCGGTCGTCTCGGGTTCCTCGTCGCCGAACGCGAGTTGTTCCTGGGCAGCGGTCTGCTGCGGGCGTCCCGATTCCAGGGCCCCGCGCGCCGCTTTCCGCAGCACCTTCAGCATCCGCGACGAGCCCTTGACGCGGGCCACCGCCGGGGAGTCGTAGACCGTGGCCTCCGCGCCGTCGACCAGCGAGCCGACCGCGCGGATTGCGACCTGGCCCTCCTCGCCGAGCGAGGGCAGCACGCCCTCGGTGTAGGCGACCAGGAGCGGGGTCGGCGAGACGATCAGGATGCCGCCCGCGTAGCGGCGCCGATCCTGGTACAGGAGGTACGCGGCGCGGTGCAGCGCCACCGCCGTCTTTCCGGTGCCGGGCCCGCCCTCGACGTACGTCACGGACGCGGCGGGGGCCCGGATGACCTGGTCCTGCTCGGCCTGGATGGAGGCGACGATGTCGCGCATCGAGTGGCTGCGGGCCTGGCCGAGCGCGGCCATCAGCGCGCCGTCGCCGATGGCGGGCAGCCGCTCGCCGTCCAGGTACGCGGTCAGCTCCGGGCGCATCAGGTCGTCCTCGACGCCGAGCACCTTGCGGCCCTTGGAGCGGATGACGCGGCGGCGCACCACGCGGCCCGGGTCGACCGGTGTGGAGCGGTAGAAGGGGGCGGCGGCCGGGGCGCGCCAGTCGATGACGAGCGGCGAGTAGTCCGCGTCGAGCACGCCGATGCGGCCGATGTGCAGCGTTTCGGCGATGTCGGCCGTGTTGTCCTCGCGGACGGCGCCGTCGGCCGGCTCGAGCGCCGTGTACGCGCCGTCCGGGCCCTTCTTGCCGTCCTTGCCCTGGAGCAGGTCGATGCGGCCGAAGAGGAAGTCCTCGAACTCGTTGTTGAGGCGGTTGAGATGGATCCCCGCGCGAAAGACCTGCGCGTCGCGCTCGGCGAGCGCGCCGGGCGTGCCGACCTGGCCGCGCTTGGTGGCGTCCTCCATCAGGAACTCGGCCTCGTGGATCTTCTCTTCGAGGCGTCGGTAGACGGCGTCGAGATGGTTCTGTTCGACGCCGAGCTCGCGGTCGCGGACCGAATCCGCGGACTCGTCCCCACCTGGGTTCGTATCCGATTTCACCGCTGAATCGTGCGGAGCCTGAGCGGCCACCGGGCCCCCTTCTGACGTGCTGGGCAGCCGTCAAAGGTACGCGAAAGGGGCCCCGTAGGGCTACGTGCGGCGCCGTGCGGTCAGGCGTTCACCTCCACGAGCCGCTTTCCGTCGAGCGTCTCGACCTCGAAGTGGTCGATCTGGCCCCGGTCGAAGGCCGCGCCCCCGTGCACGTACAGGGGGCTCTTCGCGTTCGCGTTCGCACTGTCGTCGATGCCGTAGCCCCATTTCGGAACGGCCCAGGTGGTGACCGTCTCGCGCTCGCCGTTCTTGCCGACCGCGACGAGGGAGCACTTCAGGGGGCCCTTGACGTTCTTCAGTTCCAGGACCGTGTGGGTGCCCCAGGCCTTCTTCTCCATGCCGATCGTCGCCGTGACGTTCGTGGTGGCGTCGGTGGCCTTCACCTTGTCGGGCATGTGGTTGAAGAAGGCGTCCTTGGCGGGGCTGGTGGAGTGCGGCTGGGCGACGGTGTTGTTGCCGCCGTCGTCCGTCACCGCCAGCACCGTGAGCGGGCCGCCGATGATCAGGGCCGCGGCGGCCGCGACCAGGTAGAGGCCGCGCCTGCGCTTCTTCGCGCGGCGGCGGCCCAGTTCGTCGGCGAGGGACTCCGCGAGGCGGGGGCTCGGGCGGGCCGCGAGGGAGTCGCCGATCTGCGGGGTCGGCTCGCGGGGTGCGCCGCGCTCGGCCGGCAGGTCGGCGAGGGCGGCGAGCATCGGCTCCATGCCCGCGAACTCCTCAAGGTTCCGCGCGCACCGCTCGCACGTCGCCAGGTGTGCCTCGAAGGCGCTCGCCTCGATGTCGTCGAGGATGCCGAGCGCGTAGGCGCCGACGGTCTCGTGCACGTCGCCCGCCTGCTCATGGCCGAAGGGACCGTACGATCCGTGGCCCGTCGTCATGCCGTCACCCCCCGCTCCTCCAGCGCCAGCTTCATCGAGCGCAGCGCGTAGAAGACCCGCGAGCGCACCGTGCCGCTGGGGATACCGAGCGTCTCGGCCGCCTCGTTGACCGTACGTCCTTTGAAGTACGTCTCCACGAGTACTTCCCGGTGGGCCGGGGTCAAGTCCTCCAGCGCGTCGGAAAGGGTCATCAGCCAGAGCGCCTTGTCGATCTCGTCCTCCGCGGGGATGACCTCCAGCGGCGACGGATCGACCTCCTGCGGCCGGGCCTGCCGACTGCGGTGGCCGTCGATGACGATGCGCCGGGCGACCGTCACCAGCCAGGGGCGTACCGAACCGGTCGCTCGGTTGAGCTGTCCGGCGTTCTTCCAGGCACGGATGAGCGTCTCCTGTACGACATCCTCCGCACGCTGCCGGTCCCCCGCCACCAGTCGGAGCACATAGGCCAGAAGCGGCCGTGCGTGCTCGGCGTAGAGCGCGCGCATCAGCTCCTCGTCCGGCTCGGGGGGCCGGGGAGCGCGATGTCGGGCCCGGGGCGGGCGTTCATCGGCCACGGCGGAATCCTTGCGCACGCCTACCTCCGGTGTCCCCTGTTCGGCCATGTCTCTCGGCTGGGCTCACGGGAGGGATACGCAGACGAACTCACGGATGTTCAAAGGGAGTTACGAAACCCGACTCACGCCCTCGCCAGAGCCGCCGCCCTGCGCCGATGTCTGGCCACCCGTTCCCGGTTGCCGCACACCTCGCTGGAGCACCAACGGCGCCTGCGACCGCGCGACATGTCGAGGTAGATGATGGGGCAGTTGTCGCCCTCGCACTGGCGCAGGGAGCCGCGCACGGTGGGGTCGGTGAGGAGGTCGATGGCGTCCCGGGCGACGGCCGCGAGCAGGGCCGGGCAGCCGGGCTCGCTGTGCAGGGAGCGGACGAGGGCGCCGTCGGCCGCGCGTACGGCGCGGGGTGCGGGCGGGGCCGCGCGGGCGAGCAGGTTGACCCGTTCCAGGGCGCCGGGGACCGGGCGGCCGGAGAGTTCGCCGCGCACCAAATGGGCCACGTGGCCGCGCAGTTCACGGAACGCGGCGAGCCAGGCGGGCGAGCGGTCCGGCAGCGCGGCGGCGTCCGGGACGAGCCCCGCGCCGACCAGCCAGGCGCGCAGCAGGTCGGGGCTCGTGAGGCGTTCGTCGGGGTGCGCGGTCGCGACGAGGTCCAGGCAGAGACGCCCGGAGTCGAACCGCAACTCGTAGGGGGCAGGGGCAGGCGGGTGGGGCCCTGTGGGTACTGCTGCCATGCCCTCTACAGTGCCCGCCCACGGGCGCGGCCGGAACCCCCGCTGCCGGAACCGGAGTTGACGGCCTAGGACCGTCCGTACGCCGGGGGATCGTCGTGGAGGATCCGCTGGAACAGGACGTGGTCGCGCCAATCCCCGTTGATGTGGAGGAACTTGGGCGCGAGCCCGAACCGGACGAAGCCGCACTTGGCGAGGACGCGCTGGGACGCCTCGTTGTCCGTGAGCGTGCCCGCCTCGACACGGTGCAGGCCCATCTCGTCGCGGGCGGCCCGGCAGGCCTCCTCCACGGCGGCGGGGATCAGCCCCCGGCCCCGGTAGTCGGCGTCGACCCAGTAGCCGAGGCTGGCGCTGCACAGGGGGCCGAGGTGGATGCCGCTGAGCGCGACGCGGCCGACCACGCGCCCGCCGGCGGCCCGGTCGAACAACAGCCACAACGCCCCGCCCGGCTCGGCGATCCGCTCGGCCTGCTCCCGCGCCGTGTAGTACTCCTCGGAGCGGTACGGCTCCCACGTCTTCATGAACTCCCGGTTGCGGACCACGGCGTCGGCCAGCGCCTGGGCGTCCTCGGGAACGGCGCGGCGGAGTTCAATGTCGGGGCTGATCAGCATGCCCGTACGGTACGCGGCCCCCTGGACGCTCGCGCATGGGGTTGCGCGGCTCGACGATGTCGGGGCGGCACGGCCCGCGGCTTGACTGGGGCCATGACGACATCGACGCGTTTCACGGGATGGGTGCTGGGGGCGGCCACGGTCGCCACGGGCCTGGCGGCAGGTTCGTTCTACGTGTTCGCGTGCGCCGTGATGCCCGGCCTGGCGCGCAGCGGCGACCGTACGTACATCGAGGTGATGCAGAACATCAACGACGTCATCCAGAACCCGGTGTTCTTCCTGAGCTTCATCGGAGCGCTGGTGCTCACCGGGTACGCGGCCTGGCGGGTGCGACGTCAACGGGGGCCGCGCGGCTGGGTGTTCGCGGCGCTGGCCTGCTACACGGTGGCGTTCCTGCTGACGATGACGGTGAACGTGCCACTGAACGACGCGCTGGCCGCGGCCGGCTCCCCCGCGGAGATCTCCGATCCGGCGCGGGTGAGGGAGGATTTCGAGGGGCCGTGGGTGGCGTGGAACGTGGTCCGGGCGGTGCTGTGCACCGGGGCGGTGGGGTGCCTGGTTAGGGGGCTCCGATCAAGCCCCTGCGGCGATTGAGCAGCGGGGTATGGGGCAGAGCCCCAATCTTTGGGCCCGTCCGGCGCTCGCTCCCGGGGCTCCGCCCCGGACCCCGCTGCTCAATCGCCGCAGGGGCTCTAAATGTCCGCGTACTTCGCGTCCGCCGCCGGGTCCAACGCCAACCGATACCCCCGCTTGACCACCGTCTGGATCAGCTTCGGTGTCCCGAGGGACGACCTGAGCCGCGCCATCGCCGTCTCCACCGCATGCTCGTCGCGGCCGGCGCCCGGCAGCGCGCGGAGCAGCTCCGCGCGGGACACCACCCACCCGGGGCGCCGCGCCAGCGTCCGCAGCAGTGACATGCCCGCGGGCGGCACCGGGCGCAGCTCGTCGTCCACCACCACGGCCTGCCCGCGGATCTGCATCTGGTGACCCGCGATCGGCAACGTACGCGCGCGTGCGGGCAGTTCCTTGCACAGCAGCTGCACCAGGGGGCCGAGCCGGAAGCGCTCCGGCTGCACCGTGTCCACGCCCCGCGCCTGCAACGGCACCGCCGTCACCGGGCCGACGCAGGCCGCCAGCACGTCGTGGTGCAGGGCCGCCAGCAGCTCCGCCTCCAGGCCCCGCTCCTCCGCGCGACGCAGCAGCGCCTGCGCGGCGGGGGCCGAGGTGAACGTCAGCGCGTCCACGCCACCCGACACCGTGGCGTCGAGGAGGCGGTCGACGGGCCCTATGTCCTGCGGCGGGAGCCAGCGGTAGACGGGCACGCCGACCACCTCGGCGCCCGCCTCGCGCAGCGCCTCCACGAACCCGGGCAGCGGCTCGCCGTGCAGCTGCACCGCGACGCGCCGCCCCTGGACGCCCTCGTCGAGCAGCCGCTCCAGGACCTCGGCCATCGACTCGGACGAGGGCGACCACTCCTCGGTGAGGCCGGCCGCGCGCACCGCGCCCTTCACCTTCGGGCCGCGCGCGAGGAGCTCGACGCCGCGAAGGCGCCCGAGCAGGTCCTCGCCCAGGCCCCAGCCGTCGGCGGCCTCGACCCAGCCGCGGAAGCCGATGGCGGTCGTGGCCACCACCACGTCCGGCGCGTGGTCGATCAACTCCTTGGTCGCGACGAGGAGTTCACTGTCGTCCGCGAGCGGCACGATCCGCAGGGCGGGCGCGTGCAGCACCGAGGCGCCGCGCCGCTGGAGCAGCGCGCCCAGTTCGTCGGCGCGGCGCGCCGCGGTGACGCCCACGGTGAAGCCGGCGAGCGGCCCGTGGGCCTGCTCCGGCCTCGTGGCCTGCTGCGTGGCCTGCTGTTCCTCGTCCATGCTCGTTCTCGCCCCGCTCGACGTGTCTCCCGTGCGCCGGACACACCGGCGCATCGTCCGAGCCTGTCAACGCTCCGTGTCGGGCCCGGATCAACGCTATTGCGTACGTGTTACGGGGGCCAAATGTCACACCTCCGCGTAGCTGAGCTGCGGCTGTGCCTCCGTCGTGGAGCTCGCGACGGTGCGCGAGGCCGAGCGGCGAAGGTATACGGCCCAGGTCACGGCGAAGCACACGGCGTAGAAGGCGAGGAAGGCGACGAAGGCCCCGGTGCCGGTGCCGGCCGTCTGGAAGGACTGCCGGAACGCCAGGTTGATGCCGAGCCCGCCGAGCGCGCCGACCGCGCCGATCAGCCCCATGGAGGCGCCGGAGAGCCGCCGCCCGTACGCGGCCGCTTCCTCGCCCGTGAGCCCCTTGGCCAGCGCCTTCGTCTGGAAGATGCCGGGGATCATCTTGTACGTCGACCCGTTGCCGAGCCCGCTCAGTACGAACAGGGCGATGAACGCGACGGAGAACAGGGCCAGCGACTTCTCGACCGAGGCCAGGATCACGACGGCCGTGGCGAGGGCCATGCCGACGAAGTTCCACAGCGTGATGCGCGCGCCGCCGTACTTGTCGGCGAGCTTGCCGCCGACGGGCCGGATGAGCGAGCCGAGCAGCGGGCCGATGAAGGTGACTCCGGCCGCCTGGAGCGGCGTACGGCCGAACTGGGTCTGCAGGACGAGACCGAAGGCGAACGAGTAGCCGATGAAGGAGCCGAACGTCCCTACGTAGAGGAACGACATGATCCACGTGTGGGCGTCGCGCACGGCCTCCTTCGCGGCGCCGGTGTCGTTCTTCACCGTCGCCAGGTTGTCCATGAACAGCGCGGAGCAGACCGTCGCGACGACGATCAGCGGGATGTAGATGCCGAGCAGCACGCGCGGCCCGCCGCTCGCTCCGATCACGGCGAGCGCGACGAGCTGGATGACGGGGACGCCGATGTTGCCGCCGCCCGCGTTCAGACCGAGCGCCCAGCCCTTCTTCCGCAGCGGGAAGAAGGAGTTGATGTTGGTCATGGAGGAGGCGAAGTTGCCGCCGCCGACGCCGGTGAGCGCCGCGCACCACATGAAGGTGGTGTACGAGGTGCCCGGCTCCATCACCGCGAACGCGGCGACCGACGGCACAAGCAGCAGGCTCGCCGACATGATCGTCCAGTTGCGGCCGCCGAAGATCGCGACGGCGAACGTGTAGGGCACGCGCGCGAAGGCGCCCACCAGCGTCGCCATCGACACGAGGAAGAACTTCCCCGCCGGATCGATCCCGTACTCGGGTCCCATGAACAGGACCATCACCGACCACAGGGTCCAGATGGAGAATCCGATGTGCTCGGAGAGGATGGAGAAGGCGAGGTTGCGCCGGGCGACCTTCGCGCCCGTCTCCTCCCAGAACACATCGTCCTCGGGATCCCATCGCTCGATCCAGTTCCGGCTCCGGGTCTGTTCCTTGGGGCCAGGCATCTCACGCCTCCAGGTCACGGTTCGCGTCTGTGTGACCGAAGGTAGGGAGGCGGGATTTCCGCTTCGTGGCGCGAAGTGACCACGGGGGAACTTTGCGCTCACCTGGAGGGCGGGGCGGGGGTGAGGCCCCTCCTGGCGCCTCGCCCTCCTCCTGGCGCCTCACCCTGCTCCGCCTACTTGCGCCGCTTCCCGGAGCCGCCGCTCCGGCGGCCGTCCGGCCACAGGCGCGGTCTGCGCTTCGCGGCCAGGTCCTCGACCCAGCCGGTGGCGACGATCGCGAGGCCGATGAGCGGCCAGATGAGGACGAACGACCAGAGCATGTACGTCGAGTCCAGCGCCGAGCTCAACTTGTCGTCCATGAACGGCAGTTGGTAGAGCAGGTCGATCAGCGGGAACGTCGCCATGATGAGCAGGTTGTGCCAGAGGTAGATGGTGACGGCTCTGTTGTTGGCCAGGGTCACGAGGCGGTCCCAGCGCGCGAGCCGGCCGGGCAGCTGCTGCCAGGACGGCGCGTACTGGAGCAGGATGACGACGAACCCGAGGGACCAGGTCGCCTGCGCCAGCGGGATCTCGTTCAGGTCCCAGCCCTCTTCGCTGAGATGGCCCGAGGCCCACCACAGGCCGAAGCCCATGAGCAGCGCGGCGCCGGACACCGCGGCGTAGCGCGGCACCTTCTGCAGCACGCCCTCCTGGTGCGCGAAGCCGAGGACCCAGCAGCTGCCGTACACGGCGAAGTCGGTGACTGCCTCCCCGGTGCGGCCGGGGATCTCCACCAGGCCCGTGCCGATCACGGCCGTGAGGGCGAGCGGCGCGCACAGCGTCGCCCACGGCAGCTTGCGGAACGCCTTGAGCAGCAGCGGGGACGCGAGCACGAACCACAGGTAGGCGCGCAGGTACCAGAGCGGGCCGATGCCCTGCTCGGCCCACGTGGTCTCCAGGAAGCCGGGCGGGTTGGCGATCTCCCACGGGTAGGCGGGGGCGCCGATCGGAATCACATAGTTGACGATGCCGAGCCAGCCCCAGGCGCCGCCGCCGGTGTCGGGGTCCTTGCCCGGGTTCCAGCCGCCGATGAACAGCAGGGGCAGCACCAGCGCGCTGAACAGCCACATCGGCGGGAGGAGCCGCCGCAGCCGCCCTCGTACGACGCTCAGCGCGGGCCTGCTCAGGGAGCGCGCCATCAGCGATCCGGCGAGGGCGAACATCACGCCCATGGACGGGAAGACGACCGAGAGCCAGACCCAGCCGAACAGGTGGTAGGCGACGACCCGGACGAGTGCGACGGAGCGCAGCAGGTCGAGGTAGCGGTCCCGGCCGGGCTTCTTGGGCGCGGGCGCCACCTCCGGCAGCGGACTGTCCGCCTTCGGCAGCGGACTGTCCGCCTTCGGCAGCGGGCTGGTGGCGTCGGCCCGCGGGAGCACTTCGGGAAACCGGGCGGTCGCCTCGGCCGCCACTCCCCCGGTGGACACGGCATCGGTGAGCACCGGGCCGCCGCCGGGGCCGCGGGGCGGCGTCGCGCCGGTCCTGCCGGGCGGCACGGCCGGCCATCCGGCCTCGGAGACACCCAGGGGGCGGTCCCGCTCCGGCTTGGCGAACCAACTCCCCTGCGCCGAGGGCCCGTTCGCTCCCTCGCCGCTTCCTCCGTTCGTCGGCTGCGTCATGCCACCGGCCTCCGCTCGTCACCGGAGACGGAGGACGTCCGCTGGGGCGGCACCCGGCCGCCGGGGCCCGCGCCCACCACGCCGGTGCGGCGCAGCTTCTGCCAGCGCAGCCGGCCGCCGGTGAGCGCGGTGATCCAGGACTGGAGCAGCACGACATACATCAGCTGCCGGTACAGGAGTTGCTGGAGCGGGAGGGATATCAGGTGCGTCATGCGTTCCTTGTCGAGCCGGAAGGCGTACGCGGCGCAGACCGCCTGGATCGCGAGCACGCCGAACCAGGCGCCGACCGTCTTCTCCGTCGGACCGAACACGAGCCCGTAGAGGAGGAAGATGTCGATCAGCGGCGCGAGCAGCGGGGCCAGCACCATGAAGAGCGAGACCAGCGGCAGGCCGACCCGGCCGAAGCGTCCCGAGGGGCCCTTGTCGACCAGGGCCCTGCGGTGCTTCCAGATGGCCTGCATCGTCCCGTACGACCAGCGGTAGCGCTGCGACCACAGCTGCTGGACGGTCTCCGGGGCCTCGGTCCAGGCGCGCGCCTTCTCGGCGTAGACGACGCGCCAGCCGTCGCGGTGCAGCGCCATCGTGACGTCGGTGTCCTCGGCGAGCGTGTCGTCGCTCATCCCGCCGACGCGCTCCAGGGCGCTGCGCCGGAAGGCGCCGACCGCGCCGGGGATCGTCGGCATGCAGCGCAGGATGTCGTACATGCGGCGGTCGAGGTTGAAGCCCATCACGTACTCGATGTGCTGCCAGGCGCCGATCAGCGAGTCCCGGTTGCCCACCTTCGCGTTGCCCGCGACGGCGCCGACGCTGGGGTCGCCGAACGGCTGGACCAGCTCGCGCACGGTGGCCGGTTCGAAGACGGTGTCGCCGTCCATCATCACGACGAGGTCGAACCGGGCGTTCGCCAGGCCCCTGTTGAGGGCCGCGGGCTTGCCCGCGTTGTGCTGCCGGATGACGCGGACGCCGGGCAGCCGCATGTTCTCCACGATGCGGGCCGTGCCGTCCGTGGAGCCGTCGTCGATGACGATCACCTCGATCGGCTGCTCGCTCAGCGCCAGCGAACGGACCGTGTTCTCGATGCACTTGGCCTCGTTGAAGGCCGGTACGAGAACGGAGACCGGTTCGGTGACCGGCGGCCCCCACGCGAAGTTCTTGCGGCGCACCCTGCGCGCGTGCACCGCGGACAGGATCAGCATCAGGCCGAAGCGTGACATGACGAGGACGCCGATGACGGCGAGCCCGACGACGAGGACACCGGTGATGTTCTCCGAGGCCTCCACCGCGTAGACCCACGCCTTGCCCTTCCACAGCTCCACGCCGCTGACGGGCGTGTGCGCGCTGGGCATGCCGAGGGCCTCGGTGAGGTTCGCGAACTTGTAGCCGTCGTCCTGGAGCCCGGGCAGGAAGCGGTCGAGCGCGGCGACGGTCTGCGAGCGGTTGCCGCCGGAGTCGTGCATCAGGACGATCGCGCCCTTGCCGCCCTTGGGCGTCGCCCGCTTGATGATCTCGTCGACGCCGGGACGCTTCCAGTCCTCGCTGTCCGTGTTGTTGACGACCGTGATGTAGCCGCGGCTCGCGATGTACTCGGTCACCGGCCAGGACTTGTTGTCGAAGGCGTCGGAGAACGACGAGTAGGGCGGGCGGAACAGCGACGTGCGGATACCGGCCGCGCCCTCGATCGCCAGCTGGTTCTGCGCCAGCTCCCAGTCGATGCGGCTCTTGGACTGGTAGGAGAGGTCCGGGTGGTTGAAGGTGTGCAGCCCGACCTCGTGCCCCTCCGCGACCATGCGCTGCACCAGGCCCGGGTAGCGGGAGGCCATGGTGCCGGTGACGAAGAAGACGGCGTGCGCGTCGTGCTTCTTCAGGACGTCGAGGACCTTCGGCGTCCACTCGGGGTCGGGCCCGTCGTCGAAGGTGAGCACCAGCTTCTGGTGCGGTATTCGCGCCGTGTTGATGTGGTTGTCGCGGGCGTCGATGACGGGGCCGCCGCCGAGCACCCGGTGCGGCACCTTGTCGATGGCGGCCTCGGGCTGGACGCGGTGGTCGGCGAGGATCTCACTGTGCACGTAGCCGCGCAGCATGAGCATCACGATCATCGCGACGAGCAGCAGCGAGGGCAGCAGATAGCGCAGCGGGAGGCGGCGCCTGCGGGCAGCGGCCGGCGCGTGGCGTGGGCGGTCGGACATCTACAGGACGCTGCTTTCCAGGGGCGGGACAAGGGGCGCCACCAGCGGCGCGGTGAGCAGGTGCGCGAGGGCGCCGTCGGCGAGGGTTCCCGAGCCGTCGGCCCCGGTTCCTGCTGCCGGTTCGCTCGCGTCGTCGCCGGGCGTCGTCGACGGGTCGGCGGAGTTCCCTCCGGTCGGCTCCGTCGTCGGCTCGTCGGTGTCGTCCGGCTCGGTCGGCCTCGTCGTGGTCGACGGCTTGCCGCCCGTGGGCCTGTCGGACGGCGAGGTGCCGGTGGACGGCTTCTGCGACGTACTGGTGCCGGTCGACGGCGCCACGCTCGCGCCGGGCGCCGCGGAGGTGCCCGGCACGGCGCTGCCGGAGGCGCTCGGCCCCGGGGTGGCGCCCGGCGATCCGGACGACGAGAGGGACGGGGACGGCTCGGACGACTCGGTGCCCACCTTGCCCGCGCTCTTGCCCTCCGCGGGCATCGGCAGCCACGGCGCGTCGGAGTTCCCGGAGAGGACGGTGACCGCGATGACGACGGCGTAGACCGCGACGGCAAGGCCCGCGGCCACGCCGAAGCGGCGGAAGTTGCGGCCGCGGCGCCCCGAGTCGTCGACGAAGACGGGGAGTTCCTTGTCGTCGGCGCCGGGCTCACCGGCCCCTTCGCCCCCGGGCGCGCCGGGTCTCGCACCTGGCGTGGCACCCAACTGGCGCCCGGTGAAGTCGAGTTGGACCGTCACCTCGTGCGGGTCATGAGTCGGCCCGGACAGGCCGTCTTCTCGCGAGTTCTCCACCGTGCGCACATCCCCCCAAGGACACGTTCATGAGTGCGTGGGCGACGCCGCGGGGCTTTCACCGACCGAACCGGGCCCCCACCCGATCCGAGCGCCCCCACTATCACATCGCACCCAAACCCAGAATGTAGCGCACACCAGTGACACTCACGCACACACCTCATTCACGACTCCCCATAATCTGCACATCTGCGGCTGGAATCCATGCGTCCGCGGGCCGTTCCAGCCACCCGTTCTCGGCCGCGAGGGCGGTCGCGGCGGCCCGGAGTGCCTCAATTCCGGGGTGTTTACGCCCCTTTCGCCACACGAGTGACACAGGCGACAGCGGCACCGGGTCGACGAGCGGGCGCAGCACCGACCCCGGCATGGCCGGAAAATCCACTCCGGTGAGGACCGGATTTCGGTATTTGTCCATGATCCGGCGGAACTCCTTCTTGCCGATCGCGAGCGGCGCGGGAGGCGCGACGCGGATGCCCCGGCCCTCGAACAACAGGCGGGCCAGATCGGTCCATTCGGGCGTGCGGGGGTTGCCGGCGCCCGCATAGACCGTCTCACCGGCGAGCCGGCCCAGGGGCACGGCGTCGAGCGCCACCAGCGGATGGTCCTCGGGCAGCATGATCGCCATCGGCTCGTAGCGCACGGGCTGTTGGGAGAGCCGCGCGCGCACGGCCGGGTCGAGCCCGGCGAACCGGCCGAAGGACACGTCGAGACGGCCCGCGAGGAGTTCGGCGGCGGCGCCGGTCAGGCCGCTCTCGTAGCGGGCCATCAGCTCGTGGTCCGGGGCGAGTTCGCGGGCGCGCGCGAGCACCCGCTCGTGCGCGAGACCCGGGCTGTTGACGTCGACGAGCAGCGGCCGGCCGGTGGCGGCGGGCCCGGTGAAGGCCGCGAGCAGCTCGTCCTGGGCCGCGATCACGCGCCGCGCGTGCGGCAGCAGCCGGGCCCCGTCCGCGGTGAGCGTCACCTGCCGGGTGGTGCGGCCGAAGAGGTCGACTCCCAACTCCCGCTCCAGGCGCCGGATGTCGCGGCTGAGCGCCTGCTGGGCGACGTAGAGCCGGGCGGCGGCGCGGGTGAAGTGCAGCTCGTCGGCGACGGCGAGGAAGGCGCGCAGCAGGCGGGGTTCGACGTTCGCTGGAGACATCGGGCGAACTTACAACGCAGGCGCGTGAAAACTAACAACACAGAGGCGTGAATCGGCACCGAGTAAGTGTTGGACCCCGCCCGTGACCTGCGGCGATGCTCTCCACATGCCCACAGCCGCTTCTGTCGCCGCTTACACCCGCCTGTTCGCCGTCCCCGGCGCCCGCGCCTTCACCCTCGGCAACCTCATCGCCCGCTTCCCGTCCGGGATGTTCAGCATCAGCGCCGTGATGCTGATATCCGGCGCCCGCGGTTCGTACGCCCTCGCCGGGGCGCTCGGCGCGACCGGACTCGTGGCCGGCGTCTTCGTCGGCCCCTGGCTCGCGCGCCAGATCGACCGCCGCGGGCAGGCGCAGGTCGCCGTGCCCGCGACCCTGGTGGCGGCCGGCGGCGTGCTCGCCCTCCTGCTGTGCGTACGCTTCGACGCCCCTGACTGGGCGCTGTTCGTGGCCTATCTGCCGACGGCCGCGACCCCCAACACCGGAGGGATGTCGCGGGCCCGCTGGGCGCACCTGCTCAAGGACGAACCGCGGGCGCTGCACACGGCGAACTCCTTCGAGCAGGCCGTCGACGAGCTCTGCTACATGCTGGGCCCGGTCGTGGCCGCCTTCTTGTGCAGCGCCCTGTTCCCGGAGGCGGGCGCCATCGCCGGAGTGGTGCTGATGGTGAGCGGCATGCTCCTGTTCGCCGCCCAACGATCGACACAGCCGCCCGCCCGGCCGCGTACGGCGGCAACGAGAACACCCCTGCGCGCCCCCGGGATGCCGCCGCTGCTGATCGCGTTCCTCGCGACGGGCGCGATCTTCGGCTCGCTGGAGGTGGTCACGGTCGCGTTCGCGGACGCACAGGGCCACAAGGCGTGGGCGGGCGTCGTCCTCGCACTGCAGGCGGCGGGTTCGGGAGCGGCGGGCCTCGTCTACGGGACGCTGAAACCGTCGGGCCCGGCCGCCCGGCGCCACCCCCTGTGCGTCGCGGCGATGGCGGCGCTCATGACGCTCCCGCTGCTCGCGGCCTGGGGCACGGGTTCCCTGTACGTCCTCGGGGGCGCGCTCCTGATCGCCGGAATGGCGACGGCGCCGACGATGGTGACGGGCATGACCCTGATCCAACAGCGCACCCCTGAGGGCCAGTTGAACGAGGGGATGACGCTCGCCGTGACCGGCATACTCGCCGGCATCGCCTGCGGCTCCGCGACCGGCGGCGCCGCGGTGGAGCACTGGGGCCCCACCGCGGCGTACACGGTGCCGGTCGCCGCGGCGGCGACGGCACTGCTGCTGGCGCTCTACGGCTACGTACGACGTCCGCGGCAGGCGCAGCCGTAGCCGTAGCCGCTCAGCACGTGGCCGGCTTGCGCCACGAGCACTCCAGGTCGCCGTCCCGCTCGGCGGCCGGCACGGCGCGCGTGGACTTCGGCACGGCGGCCGTCGCCTCCTTCGAGGTCGACTTCGCGAGGGTCACGACGATGGCGTCCTCGAGCGGCTTCACGGAGTCGACGAGGTAGTTGTTCTGGACGACGCTGTAGACGAGCAGCCGCCCGTCGGCGTCCTTCACGTACCCGGACAGTGCCGACGCGCCCGTCAACGACCCTGTCTTGCCACGGGCGTTGAGAGCGGCGGGCGTGTCGCACATCCGGCTCCGCAGCGTCCCGCCGACGAACCGGTCCGGGTCGCAGGCCACCGGCAGCGACTTGTACCAGTCGGCGTACCAGGGCTCGTCCTGTACGGAGAGGAGGAGGTCGGCGAGCTGCCGGGCGGCGAAGTTGTCCTTGCGCGAGAGCCCGGACCCGTCGACCTGCCGCAGCTTGGTGGCGTCGACCCCGGCGCCCTTCAGATAGTCGGCGACGGCGTCGATTCCGGCACCCCAACTCCCGGGTTTTCCGGTCGCCTTGTACCCCATGGCCTTGGTGAGGGACTCGGCGTGCATGTTGTTGGAGAGCTTCATGAACGGGATCAGCAGGTCCTTCAGGGGCATGGACTCGTGCGCGGCGAGCCGCTTCGCGCCCGCGGGCGTGGCCCGCCCCAGCTTGGTACCCCCGCCGACCTTCACCCCGTGCGCGGCGAGCGCGTCGCGGAACACGGCGGCCGCGTACCCGGTCGGCTCCCACACGGTCACCCACTCCTTGGTGGTGTCCCCGCCCACCGGCACGGTGCCGCTCACGGTGATGGTGTTGGTCCCGTGCCGCCGCTCGACGGCGACGGTGTCCTCGCCCCCGGCCCCTACGGTGGACGCCTCCATGTCGATGTGCACGTAGCGGTTCTTCGGCGTGACGCTGACGGCGGGCTCGTCCCCCGCCTTGGCGCCGGGCTTCACCTCGACGATGACGGTCCCGGTGTCGTAGTCGGTGTCCGGGGCGACGCTCAACGCGCTGATCTGGGCGGCGTAGTACGAGGACTCGTCGTCGCCGCCCCAGGTGTCACCGATCCGGTGGTCGTCGAACCGGGTGTCGTCGGCGACAAGGCGTCCGCTCACCCGCTTCACACCGGCCGCGGCGACGTCGGCCGCGAGCTTGTCGTAGTCGGCGGCGAGGGTGGTCGGGTCCCCGGTGCCGCGCAGATACAGGTCCCCGTCGAGCACCCCGCTCCGCACCCGCCCACCCGCGAGCACGTCCGTGCCGAAGCGGTAGTCGGGGCCGAGGACGCCCATGGCCGCGGCGGAGGTGGCGAGCTTCGTGTTGGAGGCGGGCATCAGCCGCCCGGTCGGATTGTGCTGGTACAGGGTCTCCCCGGTCTTCGCGTCGGCCACGACGACGCTCGCCGCGCCGCCCTCCATCCGGGCGTCCCCGAGAATCGTGTCGATCGCCTCCGGCAGCCCGCCGGGGGTGGATTCCGCGCCGGCGGGCGCTCCCCAACTCAGCGTGGCGGCAACGCAGACGGCTACGGCGGGCAGGGCCCATCTCGATCCCTTACGTCTCCTCATGCCACAGGAGCATCCCGGAAGCGCAGGGCCCCGCCAAGACCCACTACTGAGCCAACGACCAACGACAAAGGCCCGACCGTGTGAACAGTCGGGCCCGTATCGCATGGGATGAAACGATGGTGGAGATGGCGGGAATCGAACCCGCGTCCAACGGTGCAGCAGCAGGGCTTCTCCGTGTGCAGTTCGCTTCGATTTTCTCGGCCCCGGTGATCACGCGAACAAGTCACCGACGGGCCCAGCCACTGTTTGATTTCCTTTTCCGCCCCGTGGCCGGACGGAAAAGTTTAGTTCCCTAGATTATGCCAGGATCCGGGCCGGGAACACTCCCGGGCTGACACCCTTTTAGGGTCCTTCAGTCGCTGTTATTAGGCAGCGAGGGCGAAGGACTGGGAATCGCTCTTAGAATTGGCGATTATTGGTTGCGACATATGGTTAACGAGATCATTGCCGCTTCCTCGACACGCTTCCCCTGCTTCGACATCCGCTGTCGAAACCGATCATCCCCATGTGGATTTTTCAAAGGTGGACCTTGCGGTCCGTGGGCCTTGCGACCCGTGGATCTTTCGATCCGGCGTCCCTGCGTGAGGAACAACCCCATCGTACGTGACCAACGCACGACGATGCCAGCGTATTCCTGACGGACGGGCGTCAGCCCATCCGCTCGTTGTTCCGCTGCCGCCGCTTCGCCGCCGCGATCGCCCGGTCCGAGTCCCGCCGGTCCTGCTTCTCGCGCAGCGTCTGCCGCTTGTCGTACTCCTTCTTGCCCTTGGCGAGCGCGATCTCGGCCTTCGCCCGGCCGTCCTTGAAGTAGATCGCCAGGGTCACGATCGTGTGACCCGTCTCCTCGGACTTCGACTCCAGCTTGTCGATCTCCTCGCGGTGCAGCAGCAGCTTGCGCTTGCGGCGCACCGCGTGGTTCGTCCAGGTGCCCTGGTTGTACTCGGGGATGTGGGCGTTGTGCAGCCAGGCCTCGCCCCTGTCGATCTGGACGAAGGCGTCGGCCAGCGAGGTGCGGCCCTGCCGCAGCGACTTGACCTCCGTGCCGGTCAGCACGATGCCGGCCTCGTAGGTGTCCATGATCAGGTAGTCGTGGCGCGCCTTCTTGTTCTGCGCGACCATCTTGCGCTTGCCGTCCTTCTTGTCGGACGACGCCCCCTTTTTGCCCTGCTTGGGCTGGGACTCCTTCGGTACATACATTGCCTTGGCCATAGTGCTGACCATTTTCGCACTACGAGGGGGCCCCGAGGCCAGTCAATACTGTCTCCGCCCGCCGCAGCGTGTCCGCCCCGGTCTCCAGATCGGGGGTGATGCCCCGGCCGTCGACCGCGCGGCCCGAGGGAGTGCGGTAGTGCCCGACGGTGAGCTCCGCCACGGAGCCGTCGGGCAGTCGGCTCGGCATCTGGACCGAACCCTTGCCGAAGGTCCTGGAGCCCACGACGACCGCGCGGCCGCGGTCCTGCAGGGCGCCGGTGAGCAGCTCGGCCGCGCTCATCGTCCCGCTGTCGACGAGCACGACCACCGGTCTGGACGTGTCGGCACCTCGCTGTGCGTGCAGGGCCCGCTGCGCCCCGCGCACGTCGTACGTCGCCACGAGCCCGCCGTCGAGGAACGCGGAGGACGCCCTGACCGCCTCGGTGACCAGTCCGCCGGAGTTGCCCCGCAGGTCGAGCACGACGCCCGCGCGCGCGGGTGCCGCGGCGACCGCCGTGCGCACCTGGTCGCCGACGCCCTTGGTGAAGGCGCTCACCTTCACGAGCGTCGCGCCGTCGGGCAGCTGTGCGGAGGTGACGGAGTCGGTCGACAGGTTGGCGCGGCGCAGGGTCTCGCTCCACGCGCGCGTACCGCGCTGCAGGCCTACGTGGACGGGGGTGCCCGCGTGCTTGCCCCGCAGGAGCGCGAGGACCTCGGTGACGGGGTGCCCGGTGACCGGCTCGCCGTCGACCGCCGCGATCCGGTCGCCCTCGCGGATGCCGGCGCGCTGCGCGGGCGATCCCTGCCGGACCTTGGAGACCCGCACCGACCCGTCGGCGGTGCGGCGGGCCCGCAGGCCGATGCCGGTGTACTCGCCGTCGAGGGCCTGCTCGAACTCCTCGTACTCGCCCTGCGAGTAGACGGAGCCCCAGCGGTCGCCGCTGCGGCTGACGGCGTCCTGGGCGGCCTTCGTGGGCGACTTCCCGTCGGCCATCGCCTCGGCCGCCGCGTCGCTCGGATCGGTCGGTCCCGCGATCGGCTTCTCGTGCGCGGCGACGAGCGAACTGTCCGCGTTCTCCGTGGGTTTTCGGTGCTCCCCCGGCCAGGAGCCGGTCGCGGCGCCCGCGGCGAGGACCGTCATGAAGATCAATGTCAGGGTCGCCCCGCGGCCGATACGGCGGGGCGTGGAGTACAGCTCCGGACCTGACATGTCGGTGAGTCTAGGACAACCAAGGGCGCCGTACGGGCCGTTGACCCGCACGACGCCCCGTGGCGCGAAGGACTCTCGTCACACCTTCAGATACTTGCGCAACGCGACGAACGCGGCAAGCGCCGGCATCAGCACACTCACGGCGAGGATCAGCGGCAGCTTCGTCAACACCGAGTCCCAGCCGATGAAGTTGATGAGCTGCAGCTTGTCGGAGAGCGCCACTCCGTTGTCGATCACGAAGTACTGGCCGGCCGCGAGGAACACACAGGCGATGCCGCCGCCGATGAGTCCGGCGACCGCGGCCTCCATGATGAACGGCGCCTGGATGTAGAAGCCGGACGCGCCGACGAGCCGCATGATGCCGGTCTCGCGCCGGCGGCTGAACGCGGACACCCGGACGGTGTTCACGATCAGCAGCAGCGCGACGACGAGCATCACCGCCATGACCGCGCTGGCCGCGTAGTTGAGGTAGCCGAGCAGCCGGAAGAGGTTGTCGAGCACGCCCTTCTGGTCCTGCACGGACTGCACACCGGGCCGCCCGTTGAACGCAGTCGCGATGACGTTGTACTTCTCCGGGTCCTTCAGCTTGATCCGGTACGACTCCTGGAGCTGGTCCGGCGTGAGCGAGCTGGCCAGCGGGGAGTCGCCGAACTGCTCCTTGTAGTGCTTGTACGCCTGGTCCTGCGACTCGTGCGCCACGGACTCGACGACGGGCAGCTTGTCGAGGTCCCGCCGGATCTCCTTCTTCTGCTCGGTCGTGACCGGGCCCTTGGCGCAGTTCGGGTCGGAGTCGGCATCTCCCTTGTTGCACAGGAAGATCGAGACGTTGACCTTGTCGTACCAGTAGCCCTTCATCTGGTTGACCTGGTCGCTCATGAGCAGCGAGCCGCCGAACAGAGCGAGCGAGAGGGCAACCGAGATGATCACGGCGAAGGTCATCGTGAGGTTACGGCGGAGGCCTACGCCGATCTCCGACAGAACGAATTGGGCACGCATAGCGTCACTAACGCCTTTCGCAGCTTTCTTTTCTCGGTACTTCTCGCGGTTCTGCGGTTTGTCAGTGCTGGTAGCCGTAGACGCCGCGCGACTGGTCGCGGACGAGGCGGCCGTGCTCCAGCTCGATGACGCGCTTGCGCATCTGGTCCACGATGTTCTGGTCGTGGGTCGCCATGATCACGGTGGTGCCCGTCCGGTTGATCCGGTCGAGCAGCTTCATGATGCCGACCGAGGTCTGCGGGTCGAGGTTGCCCGTCGGCTCGTCCGCGATCAGCAGCTTGGGCCGGTTGACGAAGGCCCGCGCGATCGCCACGCGCTGCTGCTCACCACCGGAGAGCTCGCCGGGCATCCGGTCGTCCTTGCCGCCGAGGCCGACGAGGTCGAGGACCTGCGGCACGGACTTGCGGATCTCACCGCGGGACTTGCCGATGACCTCCTGGGCGAAGGCGACGTTTTCACCGACCGTCTTGTTGGGCAGGAGCCGGAAGTCCTGGAAGACCGTGCCGAGCTGGCGGCGGATCTGCGGGACCTTCCAGTTGGATACGCGTCCGAGGTCCTTGCCCAGGACGTGCACCTGGCCGTGGCTGGCCCGCTCCTCGCGCAGCACGAGACGCAGGAACGTCGACTTGCCGGAGCCGGACGAGCCGACCAGGAAGACGAACTCACCACGCTCCACCTCCAGGGAGACATCCCTGAGGGCGGGCCGGGTCTGCTTGGGATAGACCTTGGAGACGTTGTCGAATCGGATCACGGGTGCGCCTCGGTGCATCGGGGGGCGTCGGAGGTAGGTGTGCGTGACCATACGCGAAGCCGCGCACGGAGCGCAGGCGCCGTCCCCCGTTGAGCGTTTTGTCCCGCTGTGATGCCGCATACGGAGCCGGAATTGTCCGCCCAGTACCTGGTCAGGGGCGCTACTTCCAGGGGGACGCGCCGAATTTCCGGGAAGCTGGCACAGTGGTAGGGGGAACGGTTGCGTTTCCCGGAGCGTTGAGCGGAGAGAACCCCAGGGGTGCCCGGTGGCAAGCTCCGCCGCGCGGGAGGAGGAGAAGCGCATGACCTACGACCGATTGGTGTGCGCGAACTGCGCGGCCCCGGTGAGCGAGGGCCGCTGCCCGGTGTGCCGGGCGAATCGCGATCGGCTTCAGCAGCAGAACCCGCTGTCCGCGCTCAGCCCCATGGCGCTGGTCGCTCTGGTGGCGGTGCTCGTGGCAGCGATGGCGCTCCTCGCGCATCAGACGGTGTAGCCGCCGCACACAGACATGCGAAAGGGCCCGGAGCCGATCGGCTCCGGGCCCTTTGCGTGTGCGCGGTACTACGCGGCGGCGCCGCCGCGGTTGTTCGCGAGACGCGGCAGGAGTCGGAAGCCGACACCGCCCGCGATCATCGTGGCCGCACCGATCACCAGGAACGTGGTGCCGGAGGAACCGGTCTCGGCGAGCTCACCGCCGGCCTTGGCGTTGCCGGAGCCCGTGCCGGTCTGCTCGACGGGAGCGGAACCGGTGTCCTGCAGGCTGTCCTTGCCCTGACCCTGCTCGACGGGGCTGTTGTTGCCGTCGGGGTTGGTGTTGTCACCACCGCCGGTGGACGAGCCACCGGTGCTGGAGCCGCCACCCGTGGAGTCGTCGCCACCGGTGGAGGAACCGCCGGTGCCGTTGCCACCCGAGTTGCCATTGCCGCCCGAGTTGCCGTTACCACCCGAGTTGCCGTTGCCGCCCGAATTGCCGTTGCCACCGGTGGAGTCGTCGCCGCCGGTCGTGGCACCGCCGGTGGAGTCGTCACCGCCGGTCGTGGCGCCACCGGTGGAGTCGTCGCCACCATTGCCGCCGGTGGTCACACCGGCAACCGAGCCATCGTCGCCGCCGCTGCCGCCAGTGGCCACGCCGGCAATCGAGCCGCCGTCGCCGCCACCAGCGACGCCGGCGATCGACCCCTCGGTGCCGCCTTCGTCGCCGCCGTCGTCCGCGCCGTCGTCCTCGGTGGGCCAGCAAATAAGGCCGAGCGGGCCGCAGGTCTCGCCGCTCTTCTCGTCGACGGTGGCGGCGGATGCCGCACCCGCGGCGGTCAGCGAGGCACCGGCCGCGATCACCGCGCCGGCCGCTATCCGCGCAACGCGGATCCGCGTCTTCTTGGTCATCTGTCTGCTACCCCCAGTAGCCAATCGTCATTGGAGCAGCGCCAGGGACCGCGTTCAACCGGAGGCAGCAGAGGCCTCGTTCACCCCTCCCCCGTTCACACGCGTCCCACTAATACGCATGCCGCGCGCCAGCCTTTCCACTTTTGGGATCAACGTCAAGGGCGTTGCGCACGCTATGTCCACAATTAAGGGGAGTTGGTCGCCTTACGAACATGTGACTGTGACGTAAATGCCAGGCCAGTCTTCACAAGTACGGCACATTTGGAGTTCGGGGCGGGCAAAACGAAAGGCAACTGCCGCTCCTCGAACGGCAGTTGCCTCTGATTCGTTGAATCCTGGAGTTACTTCTCCTGCTGCTTGCGCCAGCGAATTCCGGCCTCGATGAAGCCGTCGATCTCGCCGTCGAGAACGGCCTGCGGGTTGCCGACCTCGAACTCCGTACGCAGGTCCTTCACCATCTGGTACGGGTGCAGGACGTACGAACGCATCTGGTTGCCCCAGGAGCTGCCGCCGTCGCCCTTGAGGGCGTCCATCTTGGCGCGCTCCTCCTGGCGCTGGCGCTCGAGGAGCTTGGCCTGCAGAACGTTCATGGCCGTGGCCTTGTTCTGGATCTGCGAGCGCTCGTTCTGGCAGGAGACCACGATGCCGGTGGGGATGTGCGTCAGGCGGACCGCGGAGTCCGTCGTGTTCACGCCCTGGCCGCCGGGGCCCGAGGAGCGGTAGACGTCCACGCGCAGGTCCGACTCGTCGATCTCGACGTGGTCGGTCTGCTCGACCACCGGGAGCACCTCGACGCCCGCGAAGGACGTCTGGCGGCGGCCCTGGTTGTCGAACGGCGAGATGCGCACCAGGCGGTGCGTGCCCTGCTCGACGGAGAGCGTCCCGTACGCGTACGGGACCTGGACGGCGAAGGTGGTCGACTTGATGCCGGCCTCTTCCGCGTACGAGGTCTCGTAGACGTCGGTCTTGTAGCCGTGGCGCTCGGCCCAGCGCAGGTACATGCGCTGCAGCTGCTCGGCGAAGTCCGCGGCGTCGACGCCGCCGGCCTCCGCGCGGATGTTGACGACCGCCTCGCGGGCGTCGTACTCGCCGGACAGGAGGGTGCGGACCTCCATCTCGTCCAGCGCCTTCTTGACGGCCGTGAGCTCGGACTCGGCCTCGGCACGGGTGTCCGGGTCGTCCTCCTCCTCGGCCATCTCGAACAGCACGCCGAGGTCGTCGAGACGGCTGCGCAGCGCCTCGGTCTTGCGGACCTCCGCCTGGAGGTGGCTCAGCTTGCTGGTGATCTTCTGCGCCGCCTCCGGGTCGTCCCACAGGGACGGCGCGGCCGCCTGCTCCTCGAGCACGGCGATATCTGCCCTCAGCTTGTCGAGGTCCAGGACGGCCTCGATCGACTCCATGGTCGAGGAGAGGGACTTCAGCTCTTCGGATACATCGACGACTGCCACAGGACAAGCGTAAGGGGTGGCGCAAGTGATCGGTGTCGGCCGCCCCCGGGTCGGCCTATGGCTCACTCGGTGCGGAATTGTTGCTGTCCGAGGGGGGCGCCTCGTCGGAGCCCGAGGATGTGGCCGCCCATACGCCGCCGCCGACCGCGGCGACCAGTACGAGGCCTGCCACCCCGAGCGTGATGCGTCTGCGGCGCGCGGAGTGCCGGTTGCGGGCCGAGCCGGGCCGTGGCGACCCGTGGGCGCGGGGCGCGCGGGCCGTGCCGCGGGCGCCGCCGGCCAGCTCGTCCGGGGCCGGGACCCTCATCGACGTATGGGTGTCGCGGTTGGAGTCCTTGGGCGCGGAGCCGGGGATCAGGGAGACGGCGCCGCGGCGGGGCCGCTCCGGGGGCTCCTGCGGCGTCTCGGCCCGCTGCTCCGACTCGTCGGGGGCGGGCTCCGTCTCCGGCTCGTCCACGTCGAGCGGGGGCAGGCCCGTGAGCATCGGCTGAAGTTCGCGCAGGCGCGCGGCCAGCTCGGAGGCCCGCAGGCGGGAGGCCGGGGCCTTGGCGAGGCACTGGATGAGCAGCTGCCACAGCTCGTCGGGGATGCCGGGGAGCGGGACCACCGTCTCCGTGACGTGCCGGCGCAGGATGGCGCCGGGGTGGCCGCCCCCGAACGGCGTGAAGCCCGCGAGGAGTTCGTACAGGACCGTCGCGAGCGCGTAGATGTCGACGGCCGCGCGCGCGGGCAGGCCCTCGATGACCTCGGGGGCGAGGTAGTCGGGCGTGCCGATGATCTTCGTCGCGCGGGTTCGGCGCGGGGTGTCGATCAGCTTGGCGATGCCGAAGTCGGTGAGCAGTGCGGGGTGGGAGCCGCCGGGGCCGAGCTCGCCCTGCATGTCCAGGAGTACGTTCTCCGGCTTGACGTCGCGGTGCACGATGCCCGCGGCGTGCGCGGCGGCGAGGCCCTCGGCGATGTCCGCGACCACGGCGACCGCCGCCTCGGGCGGCATCCGGCGCTCGCGGTCGAGCCGCGTGCGCAGGTCCGTGCCGCGTACGAGGTCCATGACGAGCGCCAGGTCGTTGCCGTCCACCACCAGGTCGCGCACGCCGACCACGCGCGCGTGGTCGAGGCTCAGCAGGGCGGTGCGCTCCTGGACGAAGCGGCCGACCAGTTCCTGGTCCGCTGCGAGGTCCTCGCGCAGCAGTTTGATGGCGACCGGACCCTCGGGTCCCTCGCCCAGCCACACCGTGCCCGCACTGCCGCGCCCCAGGATCTGGTGTGCGGTGTACCGGCTGCCGATCTTCCGTGCCAAGGCTGCTCCTACAGACGCGTGTTGGCGCCCAAGCTACGCGGCTCGGACGCCAACCTACGCATCAGAGGGGGAATTCACCCGCTGGGTGTCGACAAATCTCCAACGTCACCGATCAGTTGCCCTTCGGCGGTCGGTCGTGACAGTCCGTCAAGACGGACTAGTTGCCGGTTTTGCTCCCCAGGTCGCCGATCCAGCCGGAGACCGTGGAGAACCAGTCGGAGATCTGGGCCCAGTAGCCCTTGCCGGTGCCGATCCAGTCCTGGAGCGGGGTGAACTCCCAGACCAGCCAGCTCACCACGAAGAGCATCACGATCATGAACAGGCAGCCCTTGAGGCAGCCGAGACCCGGGATCCGCATCCGGTTGGGGCTGCGGCGGCGCGGCTCACGCGGCTCCGGTGCCGGGCGCGGGGCCTGGCGGGGCGGCGGCTGCTGCGGCGGCGCGTACTGCTGGGGCTGCTGCGGCTGCTGCCGCTGCGCGTACTGCTGCGGCTGGTGCTGCGGGGGTTGCTGGGGCTGCTGCTGCGGGCGCGCGACCTGGCGCTGCGGGCGGCGGCGCAGCGGGTCCTCGTTCGGGTCGAGGTACTGGACCTGCGTCTGCTCGTTGCGGTCGCGGGCGGCGCGCAGTTGATCGCCCCAGGCGTCGGGCATCTGCTGCGGCGGGCCCTGCGGCATCGGCGGCATGACGGCCGTCGGATCGGCCGCGTCGGCGTTCTGGTCGCCGCCCTGCTGGTTCATGACGCTGGTGGCCGCGTTCGGGTCGTACGCCGATGCCGCGGCGGCGCCGGCCGCCGCTCCTGCCGCGCCCGCGAGGCCCGCGGCCGCCGCGTTGTTCGGCAGCACCTGCGTGGGGTCCGCGTCCGAGGTGCCGGGGGTGCCGGGGACCTGGGCCGGGGTGGGGTCCGGCATCAGGAGCGCGCCGACGCCCTCGGCTGCGGCGATCTGCGCGCTGCTCGCGTGCACGCCGATGCCCTCGGCGACGGTGCGCAGGCCGCGCGCGAGGTTCTCCGCGCTCGGCCGTTCGTCCGGGTTCTTGCGCAGGCAGCGCTCGATGACCGTCCACAGCGGGTCCGGGACCGTCGAGGGGCGGCGCGGTTCGGCGCTGAGGTGCTGGTGCAGGACTTCGAGGGCCGAGCCGCCGGAGAACGGGGGCCGTCCTGTCACCAGCTCGTACAGCAGGATGCCCGCGCCGTAGATGTCGACGGCGCTGGTCTGCGGGCGGCCCTCGGCGGACTCGGGCGCCACGTAGGCGGGCGTGCCGACGAACTCGTGGGTGCGGGTCAGGCCCGGGGAGTCGGCGAGGCGGGCGATGCCGAAGTCGGTGAGCATCGGGTACATCTCACCGGTGTCCTGCTTGAGCAGCACGTTCGCCGGCTTGAGGTCGCGGTGCACCACGCCGTCCGCGTGCGACGCGGCCAGCGCGTCGGCGATCTGGGCGGTCAGGAGCGCAGCGCCGACCGGCGAGAACGGGCCGTTCTCGCGCAGGTAGCGGTGCAGGTCGGGGCCCTCGACGAGGTCCATGACGAGGGCGAGCAGCTCGCCCTCGACGACCAGGTCGCGGGTCCGCACGATGTTCGGGTGGGTGAGCCGCAGCAGGACGGAGCGCTCCCTGAGGAAGCGCATCACCACGTCCGCGTCGTTGGCGAGCTCTTCCTTGAGGACCTTGATCGCGACGGTCTCGCCGGGCTGCCCGGCGACGGCCGCCTCGGCGCCCGCCGTCTCGCGCTGGCGGGCTCGCCAGACGGTGCCCGTGGCGCCGCGTCCGAGCGGCTCCTCGAGCAGGTACTTGCTGCCTACCGGCCGCACGTCATGCGCTCCCTGCATCGGTACTTGCTTGGGTCACCTGGTTCCGGGTGTTCCGACCCACTCTAGTGGCGGATCCCCCGGTACCCACTGTCGATCTTCTGTGGCTTTGGGTTCGGTTCCGCGCCGACCGCACCACCCGGGTACGGCCCCGGACCTACCCGTGTTCGACGGAAAGACGCACGGCTGGGGCCGTTGGTTGCCGAGGGGCGACGTGACCGATCTCAACCGGGCAACGAGCAGGCACTTTTACGGGCAGAGCCGACCAATCAAGATCACTTACGGGTGGCTGGCGGGCGTGTTGTCAGCGGCAAGTGCAAGGATGCCTCCAGCACTGGCTGACGTGCCCGTGGCGGTGGGGGGATCTGCGGTGGGGGACCGCGGGGCAGCCCCTCTGTCTCCGGGCGCCCGCGCAGAAGGGACCGCAGGCGGCGATGCAGATCCGGCTTACCGTCGTAGACCCCCTGGGCACGCGCCCCGACATGCTCGCACGTGGTGACGACACACTCGCGCGCGGTGTTGACGTACTGGTCACGGCCCCCGCGGGCACGGCGCTCGCCGCGGTCGCCTCCGGCCTGGCCACGGCCGTCGCGGGCGGCGAGGCGGGGTCCGCGACGTTGTACGCGGGCACGGAGCGGCTCGACGCGCAGCGCTGCGTCATAGGTGAGCCCCCACTGATCGACGGCGCGGTGATCGCGCTCGGCGCCCCCGTGGACCCCGGCCCCGAGCCGGACGACGCGGCGGCCCAGCTCCATGTGGTGGCGGGTCCCGACGCCGGCGGCGTCCATCTGCTGCACGGCGGGCAGATCCGCATCGGCCGCTCCGCCGACGCGGACGTCTCCCTCGACGACCCGGACGTGTCCCGCCTGCACTGCGCGGTGACGCTCGGCGACGACGGCCGGATCTCGGTGGAGGACCTGGAGTCGACGAACGGGACGTCGGTGGACGGCCGCCCCCTCGACTCCCGCCCCGTCCGCCTGTCTCCCGGTTCGCTGGTGCGCCTCGGCGAATCGGCGCTGCGGGTCTCCGTCGCGGGCGACGCCGCCCGCCCCAGGCCGCTGCGGACTGCGCCTGACGGGGAGGGGCACGTACGGGTGCTGTTCGCCGAGAAGCCGGTGGACGCGCCCGCGCAGACCGCTGCCGCCGATGCCGCCGGCCCCGAGCAGGAGACCCGGCACGCGTACGGGGACTCCGCCTGGGGCGCGGCCGGCGACGCCGCTCAAGGGGGCGCGCGGTCACTGGTGCCCGAGCCGGAGGCGGCCGAGGAGGCGGACGACACGCGCGTGGGCACCCCCGCGCGCGGCACCTCGCTGCCACGCGCCCCGCGCAAGCGCGGCGGGCTCTCCCGGCTGCTGCGCCGCGGCAAGCGTGACGAGCGCGACGGCTTCGACATGGCCGACCAGCACCACGAGATCCACGAACCGCACGTGCTGCGGACCCCACAGCGCTCCGAGCCCGTCGCGGGACCGGCCTCGCCCCCCGCGGCCCCCGCGTACGAGGAGGAGCCCAGGCCCCTCGCCGGCGCCGCCGAGACGTGGCCCGACGCGGCCGCGCTGCTCCTCACCGCGCTCGGCCCCGGGCCGCGGCTGTGGGAGCGCGGCCTTGGCCACGCGGAGGCGCTCGCGGTGCGGCTCGGCAGCGTCGACCGGCCGGGCCCCGGCGGGGTGGGGCTGCTCCCTGCGGTGCCGGTGACCGTGGGCCTCGCCGAGGCCGGGGCGCTGGGGCTCGCGGGGCCACGCGCGCGGCTCGCGGGTCTGGCGCGCTGCGCCGTCGCCCAGCTCACGACGCTGCACGCGCCGGAGAGCCTGGAACTCGTGCTGATCTCGACCGACCGTGCGCGCTCCCTGGAGGAGCGGGTCGCCGACTGGTCCTGGCTCGGCTGGCTGCCCCAGGTGCGGCCCGCCCACGGCCAGGACTGCCGGCTGCTGCTCGCGTACGACCGGGAGCAGGCGGCGGCCCGTACGAACGAGCTGCTGCGCCGCCTCGACGACCACGCGGCGGGGCTCAGGCCCTCGGCGCAGGCGCCCGACGAGCCCGTCGCCGCCACGGTCGTCGTGATCGACGGCGACCCCGGGAGCGCCTCGCTGCGGGAGGCCACGGTGCGGCTCGCCGCCGAAGGGGCCGCGGCCGGTATCCACGTCGTGTGCCTGGCCGAGGCGCCCGCCGCCTCACCCGCATCTCCGGCCACACAGAGCTACGAAGCGGCGTGCGCTCAGAGCCCGGCGTTCCGCGCGTGCGGGGCCGTGGCGCTGCTCAGCGGTGACGTGGCGACGACGCTGCGGTTGCACCGGGCGGCGCAGGGACAGCTCGTCGGGCACGGGACGGTCGGCACGGCCGACGCGGTGTCGCTCGCCTGGGCGGAGCGGTTCGCGCGGGCGCTCGCGCCGTTGCGCACGGACGCGGTGGGTGGTTCGGGTGACCGGCCGGGCTCGCGTGTGTCGGCGCCGCTGCCTCAAACCTCCCGACTCCTCGACGAGTTGGGGCTCGCCCGCGCCACCCCGGCGTCCCTGATGGCGCGTTGGGCGGCGGCCGGGGACGATCCGGACTCGCTCGGCGGGCGGGTGTGGGCGGTGCTCGGGGCCGGACCCCGCGGCCCGTTGACCGTGGATCTGGCCGCCGAAGGGCCCCATCTGCTGGTCGAGGGGCCCGCGGGCAGTGGCCGTACGGAGCTGCTGCGTTCGGTCGCCGCGTCGCTGGCCGCGGCCGAGCGTCCCGACCGGCTCGGGATGGTGCTGGTCGACGGGACGTCGGGCGGGGAGCGCGCGGAGGGGCTGCGGGTCTGCACGGACCTGCCGCACGTCACGACGCATCTCGCCGCCAACGACCCCGTACGGATGCGGGAGTTCGCCCAGGCGCTGAGCACGGAGCTGAAGCGGCGGGCCGAGCTCATAGGGCGTACGCACTTCTCGGAGTGGCACACGCAGCGGGCCGTGGCGGGGCGGGTCGTGTCGCAGCGCGGCGCGCCGTCCGCCGAGAGCGCCGGGGACGTGGACGTGCCGCCGAGTTCGACGATGCGGCTCCGTCCCGGTGCCACGCGGGAGAAGGCGGAGGCCGGGCCTCCGTTGCCGCGGCTCGTGGTGGTCGTGGACGACCTGGACGCGTTGCTCTCACCGCCGCTCGGTTCGCCGGGGCGGCCGGCCGCCGGGTCGGTCGTGCGGGCCCTGGAGGCCGTGGTGCGGGACGGGGAGCGGCTCGGGGTGCACCTCGTGGCGGCGTTCGCCTCCGGCGGGGCCGGGGGGTGGGCCGCCCGGCCGCATGTCGTGCTCGACGCGCCGGGGACCGGGAGCGAGGATCCGGCGCCGGGCCGCGGGGTGTTGCACGGGGCGGACGGGCGCGACGTGGAGGTGCAGGCGGGGCGGGTGACCGGGCGCATCCCCCGTACGGCGACGCAGCGGCCCACGGTGGTGGCGCTCGAGTGGGCCCGCATGGGCGACCCGCCGGACCGCCGCCCGGTCCGCGAACTGGGCAACGGCCCGACCGACCTGGCCCTCCTCGCCAGCGCCCTGGAACGCGCGGCCCGCTCCGTCTCGGCAACCGAGGTCCCGTCACTCCTGTGACCACATCTGGCCACTGCTGCTCAATCTCCTTAGGGGCTTGAGGAGTTGACTCATCACGACCCCGTCACGATCACCCGGTTGACAGCACGGGCACCCTTGCCGGTTCTCCCTGGTCGGGCGTAGACCAGTGCGCACGGGACAGCGCTCAGTACGTACGTTCAGCGTTCAGGACGAGAACGGGGCAGTGATGGGCAGCACTCGCAGCACTTTTCGTACACGCACCCCCAGCACCCGCAGGACCCGCGGCACCCACACCTTCCGCACGACCCTCGTGGGCATCGCCATCGGCTCCCTCGCGCTCACGCTCACCGCCTGTGGAGGCGATGACGACAACGGCACGTCCGACGGGAGCGGCGACAAGACGCCCGCGTCCTCGGTCAAGCTGCCGAAGCTGAACGGCAAGTCGGTGGAGATCGCCGCCGTGTGGACCGGCGACGAGCAGAAGAACTTCAAGCAGGTGCTCACGGAGTTCGAGAAGCGGACGGGCGCCAAGGTCACCTTCGTCCCCGCCCAGGACCCGATCATCAACTTCCTCGGCTCGAAGGTGGCCGGCGGCGCCCCGCCGGACGTCGCGATGCTGCCGCAGCCCGGCGCCATCAAGCAGGCCGTCGACAAGAAGTGGGCCAAACCGCTCGGCAAGGACGCCGAGGCGCAGCTCGCCAAGAACTACTCCCAGGGCTGGCAGGACCTCGGCAAGGTCGACGGCAAGCAGTACGGCGCGTACTACAAGGCGGCCAACAAGTCCCTGGTCTGGTACAACACCAAGGTCTTCGAGAACGCCGCCGCCAAGGAGGCGAAGACCTGGAAGGAACTGCTCGCCACCTCGCAGGCGATCTACGACTCCGGTGTCACGCCGTTCTCCGTCGGCGGGGCCGACGGCTGGCCGCTGACCGACTGGTTCGAGAACATCTATCTGTCGCAGGCGGGCCCCGAGAAGTACGACCAGCTCGCCAAGCACGAGATCAAGTGGACCGACCCGTCCGTGAAGGACGCGCTCACCACGCTCGCCCAGCTGTGGGGCAAGAAGGACTTCCTCGCCGGCGGCAACAAGGGGGCCGTGGGGACCGAGTTCACGAAGTCGGTCGAGCAGACCTTCACCGGCGGCGACCAGCCCAAGGGCGCCATGGTCTACGAGGGCGACTTCGCGCAGGTGAACATCCAGCAGACCAAGGCGAAGGTCGGCACGGACGCGAAGGTGTTCCCGTTCCCCGCGGTCGGCTCCGGTGACAAGCCGGTGGTCAGTGGCGGTGACGCCGCGGTGATCCTGAAGGACTCCGAGGCGTCGCAGGCGCTGGTGACGTGGCTGGCCTCGCCGGAGGCGGCGACCATCCAGGCCAAGCTGGGCGGCTACCTCTCCCCCAACAAGAACGTGGACCTCGCCTCGTACCCGAACGCGGTGCAGCGCGAGATCGCCAAGGCGCTCGTAGGGGCCGGCGACGACTTCCGCTTCGACATGTCGGACCAGATGCCGCAGGCCTTCGGCGGTACGCCCGGCAAGGGCGAGTGGAAGGCGCTGCAGGACTTCCTGATGAACCCCAAGGACATCGCGGGCACCCAGAAGGTCCTGGAGGCCGAAGCGGCCAAGGCGTTCAAGGACTGACGCGGCGATGACCTCCGCCACCGGCGGCGGCACCCCGGATCCCGGGGCTGCCGCCGCGACGCCGCCACGCAACCGTAAGAGCGTCACCGGCACCCGCAGGTCCGTCGCCGGGCTCTTCCTGCTGCCTTCGCTGATCCTGCTCGGCGCCCTGGTCGTGTACCCGATCGGCTACTCGCTCTTCCGCAGCTTCTTCAACGCCTCGGGCGGCTCGTTCATCGGGTTCGACAACTACGAGACGCTGTTCACGCGCGAGGACACCAAGGCCGCGATCAACAACAACATCTGGTGGGTGGTGCTGGCCCCGACGGTCGCCACGGCGCTCGGCCTGATCTTCGCCGTGCTCACCGAGCGGATCCGCTGGGCCACCGCGTTCAAGCTGGTGGTCTTCATGCCGATGGCCATCTCGATGCTGGCCGCGGGCATCATCTTCCGGCTCGTCTACGACCAGGACCCGGAGAAGGGCGCGGTGAACGCGGTCATGGTCGGGGTGCACGACACGTTCGCCGACTCCTCCGAGTTCCCGAAGGCGCATCCGCGCGGGAACGGCGCGCTCGAAGGGAAGAGCGGCGGACCGTTCCTCACCAAGGAACCGGTGCGGGCCGGAACTCCCGTGCTGCTCCCGCTGGTCGGCGTCGCCGCCGACCAGATGCCCGAGGACGCCAAGCCCGCGAAGGAGCCCGCCGCCGGGAAGGCCGGGGTCACCGGCACGGTGTGGCAGGACTTCACCCTCGGCAAGGGCGCGGGCGGCCTGAACAAGGTCGACGCGACCGAGGTCGGCTACCCCGGCATGCGCGTCGAGGCCGTCAAGGGCGGCAAGGTCGTGGCTTCCACTACGGCCGCAGCCGACGGCACCTTCGCACTTCCGGCCAAGGCCGACGGCGCCCAACTCCGGCTGCCCGCGGCCAACTTCAAGGAGCCGTACAACGGCGCCGACTGGCTCGGCGACAAGAAGTTCTTCACGATCCACCTCGGCGGATTCGATCTGTACCTCAACATCGTGACGACCTCGATCATGGTCGCGTACGTGTGGATGTGGGCCGGGTTCGCGATGGTGCTCATCGGGGCGGGCCTCGCCGGCATCCCCCGCGAACTCCTCGAAGCCGCCCGTGTGGACGGCGCCTCCGAGTGGCAGGTGTTCCGCCGGGTCACGGTGCCGCTCCTGGCGCCCGTGCTCGCGGTCGTCCTCGTCACGCTGATGATCAACGTACTGAAGATCTTCGACCTGATCTTCATCATCGCGCCGGGTTCCTCGCAGGACGACGCCAACGTGCTGGCCCTGCAGCTGTACAGCTCGGCGTTCAGCGAGGGCAACGAGGGCCTGGCCAGCGCGATCGCGGTGCTGCTCCTGCTGCTCGTGATCCCGGTGATGTGGTTCAACATGCGGCGGCTGCGGCGGGAGACAAGGCGATGACCACTCTCCACGAGACCGTCAAGGCACCGCGCTCGCTCGCGCGCCGGATCGGCGACCGGGTCAGCGGCGGGTTCGTCCAGTTCGTGCTGCTGCTGATCGGCGTGCTGTGGCTGGTGCCCACGATCGGCCTGCTGTTCTCCTCGCTGCGCTCGCCGGAGGACATGGCGGACAGCGGCTGGTGGACGGTGTTCAGCAAGCCGGCGCAGCTGACCTTCGAGAGCTACAGCAGCCTCCTGGAGAACTCGGACATCACACGTTCCCTGGTCAACACGGCCCTGATCACGGTGCCCGCGACCCTGCTCGTGATCGTGATCGGCTCGCTGGCCGGCTACGCGTTCGCGTGGATGGAGTTCCCGGGCCGCGACTGGTGGTTCCTGATCGTGGTGGGGCTGCTCGTGGTTCCCGTGCAGGTCGCGCTCGTGCCGATCGCCCGCCTCTTCGGCGACATCGGCATCTTCGGCTCGATCTTCGGCGTGATCCTCTTCCATGTCGGCTTCGGGCTGCCGTTCGCGGTGTTCCTGCTGCGGAACTTCTTCGCGGAGATCCCGCGCGAACTCCTGGAGGCGGCCCGGCTGGACGGCTCGGGTGAACTGCGCCTGTTCCTGCGGGTCGTGCTGCCGCTCGGCGCTCCCGCGATCGCCTCGCTCGGCATCTTCCAGTTCCTGTGGGTGTGGAACGACATGCTGGTCGCGCTCATCTTCACGGACACCGACAGCCAGCCGATCACGGTCGCGCTGCAGACCCAGGTACGGCAGTTCGGCAACAACGTCGATGTGCTCGGTCCCGGCGCGTTCATCTCGATGGTGGTCCCGCTGGCCGTGTTCTTCGCGTTCCAGCGTCAGTTCGTGTCCGGCGTGATGGCGGGCGCCGTGAAGTAGGAAGATCGGGATGAGGCGTACAACCGGGATTTATCGAGCGAGAAGGCCTCTCGTTCCCTCCCGGCCACTGCGCGGACACCCCGTGCACCTACCCAGAGCTGATGGCCTCCCGGGCCCTGCGGGCGAACGCGTCGTCCGCAGGGCCCGCACCCACGTCATCCGTACTGGAGCTGACATGCAGCACGAGTCCCGCCCCGCGCCCGCCGAACCGCCCCGCCCGGCCGCGCTCGACGACGTCAAAGGCTGGTTCCACAACATCGACCAGGTGCTCTTCGACTGGTTCCTGAGCCGGCAGCGCGCGCTCGGCCAGGACGGGGATCTCCTCGAACTCGGCGTCTATCTGGGCAAGAGCGCCATCTTCATGGGGCAGTACCTGGAGGAGAAGGAGACCTTCACGGTCTGCGACCTGTTCGACTCACCCGCCGACGACATGGCGAACGACAAGGAGATGAACAAGTCCTACAGCACCCTCACGCGAACCGCCTTCGAGTCCAACTACCAAGCGTTCCATGACGAGTTGCCAGAGGTGGTGCAGGGCCCCTCGCACGTGATCACGTCCGTGGTCGCCCCCGGCAGCTGCCGCTTCGTCCATGTCGACGCCTCGCATCTGTACGAGCACGTGCACGGCGACATCGAGGCGTCCCGCGAACTCCTCGGCGAGGACGGCATCGTCGTGCTGGACGACTTCCGCGCCGAGCACTGTCCGGGGGTCGCGGCCGCGACGTGGGGCGCCGTCGCCACGACGGGGCTGAAGCCGCTGTGCATCACGGCGACCAAGTTCTACGGGACGTGGGGCCCGTTCGAGCCGGTGCGCACCGAGCTGGGCGCGATGCTCGCGGGGCGCAAGGACTTCTGGCACGGCGCGGAGGAGGTCGCCGGGCACTCGATGATCCGCATCGACGGCAAGAAGGCGAAGCGCCCGGCGCAGCCGGTGTCGCGCTACGAGTCGACGGCGTCGGCCGTGCCCACGCAGGGCCCGCGTCCGAAGGGCCTGCTGCGCTCCCTGCTGGGCCGCTGACGCCCCAGGGCCTTGCGGCTCCTTCGGGACTCGCCCCGCCTTCGTGGACCGTGGCGCTCACCCGCACGGCCCACGAAAGGCGGGGCGGGCCGCTCCGGCGGGGCACGCATGCCCCATGCCGTACATGACGACCACCGCACTCGTCCGGGGAGCGGCGCGCGGCGCCACGGCGCTGCGCGGCGGCCACTTCTGGCGCCCGACCCCGTTCTTCGTCTTCGGCGGCCTGTGCTGGCTGCTGCTGACGCTGGCGTACTGGTGGGTGCCGATGGCCTACGACTACGGGCTGCACGCGGCGGTGATCGAACGCCTGAAGGTGAGCCTGCTGCACCCGCGCCACCCGCTGGTCGACCTGCCGGGCGCGGGCAACCCGTACGTCTCGTCCCCGTACGCGATGGCGGAGGGAGCGTTCGCGCGGGCAACGGGCCTGACGGGCTGGGAGGTCATGAAGCTCGCGGGCCCCGCCAACCTGCTGGTCCTGCTGACGGGCCTGAACCGCTTCGTCCGGGCGCTCACATCACGCCAATGGGCCCCGGTTCTCGCCCTGTTGACGCTGACGCTGCTCTGGGGAACGAGCACGGACTGGCGGACCGAACCGCTCGCGCTGCGCTCCCTGATGATCGACCTCGGCTACCCGTCGACGTTCGCGATCGGGATCGCCCTGTGGGTGTGGGCGGGCGCGTGGCGACTGCCGCGGGAGAGCGCACGCTGGACCGTGGCGGGGGTCGCGGCGGTGGGGCTCGTATGGCTGTGGCCGGACGCGGACCCCGCGCAGCCGCACTTCCCGTGGCTCGCGCTGATCGGCCTCCCGCCGCTGTGGCTGCGGCTGCGCCGCGACCGCAAGGACCCGCTCGTACTGCTGTGCGCGGCGGGCATCGCGGCCCTCGCGTACGCCGCACTGGCCGATCCCTCCGCGTACGGCGCGGCCATGGTCCTCACGGTGGTGCCGCTCCAGCTCGCCCTGGCGATCGCCCTCGCGGCGCCCCGCCCCTGGCCGCGGCGGCGCCGGGCGCTCGGCGCGCTGGCGGCGACGGGCGCGGCGCTCGGCTTCCTGGCCACGGCCCTCGACCCGCCGCCGAGCTGGCCCGCGTACACCTGGGCCGCGCAGCACATTCCACCCGGCGACACGGTCCTCACCAGCGGCTACCGTCCGATCCGGGCGCTTCCGGGCTACGGCCCGACGCTGGTCGCGCCCGCCCGCCCCGACCCGGTCGTGGACAGGGCCGAGTGGGACCGGCGCCGGGCGGCGGTGCGCGCCTACCTCTCCCCCACGTCCACCCGCGCGGAACGGGAGGCCGTCGCCGACCGCTACCGCGTCCGCTGGCTGCTGCTCGACCGGGGCGAGCGGCTGCCGCCGGAGGCGGTGCTGGTGGCGTGGAGCCCACAGACGGGTGAGGTGCTCGCGCGGGTCAACGGGGGTACGTCCAGGGCCGGTTGACGCGGGCCTACTCGACGACGAGCTGCACGTCGATGTTGCCGCGCGTCGCGTTCGAGTACGGGCACACCTGGTGCGCCTGCTCGACCAGCTTGCGGCCCGTCTCGGCGTCGACCGAATCGGGCAGTTCGACGCGGAGCACGACGGCGAGCCCGAAGCCCTCGCCCTGCTTGCCGATGGAGACCTCGGCGGTGACGGCGGCGTCGGCGACGTCCACCTTGGCGTTCCGGCCGACGAGTCCGAGCGCGCTGCCGAAGCAGGCCGCGTAACCGGCGGCGAAGAGCTGCTCCGGGTTGGAGCCCTGGCCGTTGCCGCCCATCTCCGTCGGGATGCCGAGCTGAAGGTCGATCACGCCGTCCGAGGAGACGGCACGCCCGTCGCGGCCGTGGGTGGCGGTGGCGACGGCGGTGTAGATGGCGTCCATGGGAGGACCTGCCTCTCGGTTCCGTGAGTGTCTTCGTGAATCTCTTCGCGACTGTCTCTGTACCCCACCAATAGAGCACACAATTCAATTGTGCACAACTAAATCGCGCGAGCGTTACTCTGGATGCATGGCCAAGCGCAGCACCCCCGACACCCCCGGCACCGACGAGTTCCTCCGGCTCGACCGCCAGATCTGCTTCTCGCTCAACGCGGCGTCGCGCGCCTTCGGCGGCGTCTACCGGGTGCTGCTCAAGGACCTGGGCCTCACCTACCCCCAGTACCTGGTCATGCTGGTGCTCTGGGAGGCCGCCCCCGAGGAGGGCCCGCTCCCGGTCAAGCGACTCGGCGAACGCCTCCGCCTCGACTCCGGCACCCTCTCCCCGCTCCTCAAGCGCCTGGAGGCGAACGGCCTCGTCCGCCGCGAACGCAGCGCCACGGACGAGCGCTCGGTGACCGTCGCACTCACCGACTCCGGCGCGACCCTGAAGGTCCGCGCGGCGGAGGTCCCGCGCAAAATCGCCGCCGCAACAGGCTTCGACCTGCAAGAGATCGAATCCCTCCGCTCCCAACTCGACCGCCTGACAACCGCGCTGGACAACGCGGCGCTCTAACGCCGCGGCGGCCGACTCGGCACAGGCCGAGTGAGCGCATTCGCCCTCCGCCGGGTGGGCGAATTCAAGCCCCGCCGGCGATTGAGGCGCGGGGTCCGGGGCGGAGCCCCGTGACGTGGCCCCCGTCGCGGCGCACGAGAACCTCCGGCCCCCCGAACCCTCCGGACAAGCTGCGCAGCCTCCCCCGCAAGGCCCACCCCCACCGCGATCGCCAACGTCACCGCCGCCGCGTGCACAAGCCCCCCGATCCCCGTCATGGTCCGCCCGGAGGCAAGCGCGGCCAGCGCCACGTACAACGCGCTGCCCGGCAGCAACGGGGCGATACCAGGAACGACGAGCGGCAGCGCCGACTCCCGCCTCCGCCGGGCCACGGCATGCGCGGCGCACCCGACCCCGGCCGCCACCACCGCCGTACCGACGAGCGAGGGAAGCCCGAGGACCGCGAACTCGGCCGCCACCACGAACCCGACGAGCCCGAGCAGCGCCGCGGGCAACCAGTCCCGCCGCGGCGTCCGCGCCCGCGCCGCCACGGCCACCGAGAACACGGCGGCGCCCACGACGGGTGCCCCCAGATACTCGGCCCGCTCCGCCGTCGGCACGACCGGCGCCTCGAACCCGACGAGCCGCCCCACACCGAGCACGGCCACCACACCCGTGACCACCGCGGCGAACACGAGCATCGCGTCGAAGAGCCGCCCGAGCGCGGTCAGATAGTGCCCGGTGAGCGCGTCCTGCACGGCACTGACGAAGGTGACGGTCGGCAGCAGCCCCAGCACCCCGGCGACCACGACGGACTGCACGGTCGTCGGCGGCGCGCTGTGACTGATCGCGACGGCCAGCACGGCGGTCGGCATCGCGGCGACGGCCGAGCGGTAGAACGAGGGCACGCCGTTGCACCCCAACCAGCCGCTCAGCAGCGCCCCGAGCAGCCCGGCGAGGAACGCGCACACCGATGCGAGCGCACCACCACCGAAGGCGATACCACCGCCCGCGGCCACGAACCCGGTCTGCACCGGCACCCGCCACACCGCCCACCGCCCGCGCTCCGCCGGCACGTCGAGGATGCGCGCTATGGCGGCCCGCGCCTCGTCGAGCCCGAGCTGCCCTGCACTGATCCGCTCGACGAGGGCGTGAATGCGCCCCAACGTACGGAAGTCGGTGGCGTGCTTACGGATCACCCGGTTCGCGTGCAGCGGCGTGAGTTCACCGGGCGCGTGCGCGGACAGCGACACAGAGGCGAGCGTGACACCCGGCTCGCAATAGCTGAGCCCGTACGTCTCGGCGACGACCAGCATCCCGGCGACCGCCTCCTCGGCGGAGGCCCCGTACGACAGGAGCGCCTCCCCGAGCCGCGTCGCGAGCTCGGCGACGCGCGCGCCGTAGGCCTCCATGTCGGCCCGCCCGTCGTCGTGCAGCAGCTCCCCGCCGTACCCGTAACTTCTGGTCGGCTCGATGCCGCGCAGCCGGGGCAGCGCTTTCGTCAGCCAGGGGTCGGTGCGGTCGAAGGTGGCGGCGGCGCGGGCCCTCGAAGGCATACAAATGGAGCGTAACGGACATCACACTTAAACGACTTAAGAGTTTCGTGCCAGGATGCGAACCGATGGACGGACCCAGAAGCAGATCGAGGGAAGGTCACCTCACGCACCTCCGCCGGCTCCGCGCCGCCAAGGACGTGATGGACCGCGACTGGGCCGACGAGACCCTGGACCTGGACGCGGTGGCGGCCCACGCCGGCTACTCGCGCTCGCACTTCGTCCGCGTCTTCAAGACGGCCTACGGACGGACCCCCGGCCAGTACCTCTCCCAGCGCCGCATCGAACGCGCCGCGGAGATGCTGCGCACCTGCGACCTGAGCATCACCGAGATCTGCCACCTGGTCGGCTTCGCCGGCCTCGGCACGTTCACGACACGCTTCAAGCAGCACATGGGCCAGACCCCCGGCGAGTACCGCCGATCGAAGATCGCCCGCGGCGCCGCACTCATCCCCGGCTGCTACGCCCTCCTGTGGGCAGGCGGCTTCCACCCGACCAGAGACAGCGCGACCAGGAACAGCGGGGACGAGGACAGCAATTCCGAAGAAGCCGACTGACACCCCCGCTGCCTACGGTGGACGAGCCAGGACAGACTCAGCCCCGCGGGAGCCACCATGATCAAAGGCGTCGGCATCACCACCATCTGGACGCTCGACCAGGAGCGTACGAAGACGTTCTTCACCGAGAAGCTCGGCATGGAGCTCCGCACCGACATGTCCATGGGCGACTCCCGCTGGATCACCGTCGGCGCCAAGGACCAGCCGGAGTTCGAACTCGCGCTGATGCGCCCCGACGGCCACGGCGTCGACCCCGAGTCCGCCCGCGCCCTCACGGAACTGGTCACCAAGGGCGTCCTCGGCGGCGGCGCGCTGCGCACGGACGACTGCCGCGGCGACTACGAGACGTTCAAGGCACGCGGCGTCGAGTTCCTCCAGGAACCGAAGGAACGCCCGTACGGCATCGAGGCCGTCTTCCGCGACGACAACGGCAACTGGTACTCGCTGACCGAGCGCAACGAGGAGCTCGACCTCACCAAGGAGTGGGCGTGAGCACGCAGCCGTCCCCGGCGCCCGCACCGGACAACACGGCGGAGCGCTGCGCCCTGTGGCGGGCGATGCACGTCCAGGTCGACGAGGCGCCGCACGTGCTGGAGGACGAGGTGGGCCTGAAGCTGGTGAACCCGCCCGCCGACTGGCGCGAGCGCCCCGACATGGAGCCGGCCGCGACCCGCGGCTTCCGGGCGGCGATGGTCTCGCGGGCCCGCTTCGTCGAGGACCTCGTGGAGCGGGAGTCGGAGCGCGGCGTCGACCAGTACGTCATCCTCGGCGCGGGCCTCGACACACTGGCCCAGCGCCGCCCGGAACTCGCCGCCCGCCTCGACATCTACGAGGTCGACCAGCCGGGCCCGCAGTCCTGGAAGCGCGCCCGCCTCGAAGCCCTCGACTACGGGGTCCCGCCGCGCCTGCACCTCGTCCCCGTCGACTTCGAGGCGCGGGAGTCCTGGTGGGACGGGCTCACGGCGGCCGGTTTCGATCCGCGCCGCCCGGCGCTCGTCGTCTCGACGGGGGTCGCCATGTACCTCACCCGCGAGGCCACGGCCGCCACCCTGGAGCAGAGCGCGAAGCTCGCCCCGGGCTCGACCCTGGCGCTCTCCTTCATCCTCCCGGCCGACCTCCTCGACGAGGCGGACCGGTCGGGCATGGAGACCAGCAAGCAGGGCGCGAGCGCCTCCGGCACGCCCTTCCTCAGCTTCTACGCCCCCGAGGACATGCTCACCCTGGCCCGCGAGGCAGGCTTCGCGACCACCCGCCACATCCCGGGCGCGGACCTGGCGACCCGCTACTTCGCGTCCCGCAAGGACGCCCTGCGCCCGTCGAGCGGCGAGGACTTCCTGGTGGCCACCACCTGATCCGCAGACAGCCCGCAGACAGTCCGCAGGCAGTCCGCAGGGACTGTGACGTCGAACGACACCCAAGTTGTCATTCGACGTCACAGTCACCCCTCACAGCGCCTTCAGCGCCGCCGCCGTCGCCACCGACAGCTTCTTCAGATGCCCCTTCGGCAGCTTCGGCGTGCGCACCACCAGCGTGCGCCAGTACAGCGGGCCCGAGATGAGGTCGAGCGCGAGCTCCTCGTCGAGGCCGGAGCTCAGCTCTCCGCGCTCCACCGCCGCTCGCACGATGCCGCTCGCCACCCCGTGCTGCCCCTCGCGCAGCGCCTTCTGCAAAGCCTCGGCGATCTCCTCGTTGCGGGCCGCCTCCGCCTGGAGGTCCGGGATGATCTGGCCGGCCACCGGATGGCGCAGCGCGCGTGACGTGACCTCGTAGAGGAGGCGAAGGTCGGCCTCCAGGGAACCCGTGTCCGGGGCGGGCAGGCCCTGCACGGCGATCGCCGAGACCAGGTCGAGGACCAGGTGGAGCTTGGACTTCCAGCGGCGGTAGACCGCCGTCTTGCCGACGCCCGCGCGGCGCGCGATGCCCTCGATGGACATGCGCGCGTAGCCGACCGAGGCCAGCTCCTCGAAGACGGCCGCGCGGATGGCTTCCGTCACGTCCTCGCGCAGGACGGCCGCGCCGGCGGGGGCCCTGCGGCGCGTCGGCTTGGGGGAGTCGGCGTTGGTCGTCATATGGCAAAGCATAGGCGCGCGACGACGAAACGGTTGCGTTCCGACGTCGATCCGTCCTACGCTCACGTCACGACGATACGGACCCGTCCCGACGTAAACGGCGGGTGAACACCGGCCGTCGCCCCACCCCTCGACCGAAAGCAGCGGATGTGAGCCAGGTCCTGGACACGCCTCCCCCGCAGGAGGCACCGCGGTCCGCCCCCGAGGATCCGGCGGCCCTCGCCGCCCGGTACGGGCTGAGCGTGAGCGGCGCGCGGCCCTCGCTGTCCGTGTACGTACGCCAGCTGTGGCAGCGCAGGCACTTCATCTCGTCCTTCTCCACCGCCAAGCTCACCGCCCAGTACAGCCGGGCGAAGCTGGGGCAGGTCTGGCAGGTGCTGACGCCGTTGCTGAACGCGGCGGTGTACTACTTCATCTTCGGCAAGCTCATGGGCACCAGCAGGGGCGTGCCGGACTACATCCCGTTCCTGGTCACGGGCGTGTTCGTGTGGACGTTCACGCAGTCGTCGGTGATGGCGGGGACGCGGGCGATCTCCGGGAACCTCGGGCTCGTCCGGGCCCTGCACTTCCCGCGGGCCTCGCTCCCCGTCTCGTTCTGCCTGCAACAGCTCCAGCAGCTGCTGTTCTCCATGTGCGCGCTCGTGGTCATCCTGCTGGCCACGGGCATCCCGCCGGCGCCGTCATGGCTGCTCGTGGTGCCCGCCCTCGCGCTTCAGTTCGTGTTCAACACCGGGCTCGCGCTGATCATGGCGCGGATGGGTTCGAAGACCCCCGACCTCGCGCAGCTGATGCCGTTCCTGCTGCGTACGTGGATGTACACGTCCGGCGTGATGTGGAGCCTGACCCGGCTGACGGAGGGGCAGGACGTCCCGTCGTACGTACGGACGCTGCTCCAGCTCAACCCGGCCGCCGCCTACATCGACCTGATGCGCTTCGCGCTCATCGACAGCTTCACCGCGGATCAACTGCCGCCGCACATCTGGGCGTTGGCGGCCGGCTGGGCGCTGCTCGCCGGAGTCGGCGGGTTCATCTACTTCTGGAAGGCCGAGGAGACGTACGGACGTGGCTGAGCACATCGACGACCAGGACGACCGGCGGATTCCCACCGTCATCGCCGACAGTGTCGACATCGTCTACCGGGTCAATGGAACGGGCGCGGGCCGTGGCGCCGCGACCGCCGCCCTCAGCCGTATCCTCGGCGGCCGGAAGAAGGCCGAGAAGCGGGCGGGGGTGCGGAAGGTGCACGCCGTGCGCAACGTCTCGTTCACTGCTTATCGTGGCGAGGCCATCGGGCTCATCGGGACCAACGGGTCAGGTAAATCAACCCTGTTGAAGGCCGTCGCCGGGCTGCTGCCCACCGAGAACGGGCATATCTACACCGACGGGCAGCCCTCGCTGCTCGGTGTGAACGCGGCCCTCATGAACGACCTCACCGGCGAGCGCAACGTGCGGCTCGGCGGGCTCGCGATGGGCATGTCGCGCGAGCAGGTGCGGGAGCGCTACGACGAGATCGTCGACTTCTCCGGGATCAATGAGAAGGGCGACTTCGTGACGCTGCCGATGCGGACGTACTCGTCCGGGATGGCCGCCCGGCTGCGGTTCTCCATCGCCGTCGCCAAGGAGCATGACGTGCTGCTCATCGATGAGGCGCTGGCCACCGGTGACCGGGCCTTCCAGAAGCGGTCCGAGCAGCGCATCAAGGAGCTGCGCAAGCGCGCGGGCACCGTCTTCCTCGTCAGCCACAGCAACAAGTCCATCCGCGACACCTGCGACCGGGTGCTGTGGCTGGAGCGCGGCGAGCTGCGGATGGACGGGCCGACCGAGGACGTCCTCAAGGAGTACGAGGCGTTCACCAACGCCACCACCGGGGCCGCCAAGCCCAAGCCGAAGCCCAAGGCGAAGGCTCCCGTCGCCGCCTGACCGCGCCCGACCGTCAAAACGGGGGCGCCCCGAGCCGGAAGTCCGGCTCGGGGCGCCCCCGTTCGCGTATCCGCTACGAGTGCGTACGCAGCAGCGTGCGCATCGTGCGCATGGCGACCGAGAGGTTCGCCAGGTCGAACGAGTCCGAGCCCTGGATCTCCTCCAGGGTCGAGCGCGCCCGGCCCAGGATCGCCGCGTTCTTCTCCTCCCACGCCTTGAACCGCTGCTCCGGCGTCGAGGTCCCGTTGCCCGCCGCCAGTACGTCGGCGGTGAGCGCGGCGTGCGCCGCGTACAGGTCCTCACGGATCGACGCGCGGGCCATGGACTGCCAGCGGTCGGAGCGCGGCAGCTCGATGATCCGGTCCATGAGCTGGGTGATGGAGAGCCGGTCACCGAGGTCGTAGTAGACCTCGGCGACGGACAGCGCGTCCTTGCCCGTGCGGTCGGCGATCTGCACGATGTCGAGCGTCGGGAACGCGGACGAGAATCCGGCGACCCGCTCCGCGAGCTCCTCCGGCACGCCCGCGCCGGTCAGCTCGTCGACGATGCCCTGGTACCACTCGGCGTCGGCGCCGCGCAGCATCTTCGGCATGGCGGCCCAGACCTCGGTGACGCCCTCCTTGAAGAAGCCGATCGTCTCCGCCAGCTGGAGCGGCTGCGGACGGTTGTTGAGCAGCCAGCGGGTGCCGCGCTCGACAAGCCGCCGCGAGTGCAGCCGGATCCGGGTCTGGACGTCGGCGGCGACGACATTGTCGAGCGCCTCGACCGCGTCCCACACCTCACTGAGGCCGAAGATCTCGCGCGCGGCGAGCTGCGCCCGCACGATCTCCTCCAGGGACGCGCCCGTCTCCTCGCGGAGGCGGTGCAGGAACGTCGAACCGCCCGTGTTCACCGTGTCGTTGACGAGGACCGTCGTGATGATCTCGCGGCGCAGCGCGTGCCCGTCGATCGCCTCGCCGTACTTCTCGCGCAGCGGCTTCGGGAAGTAGGTGTGCAGCAGGTGGCGCAGGTAGTCGTCGTCCGGGAGCGAGGTCTGGATCAGCTCGTCGGCGGCCGTGATCTTCGTGTACGCGAAGAGGACGGCGAGCTCCGGCTGGCTCAGGCCCCGCCCGGAGTTGAGGAGTTCACGGATCTGCCGGTCGTTGGGCAGGAACTCCAGACCACGGTCCAGGTGGCCCTGCTTGCCGAGGCGGCGCATGAACCGCTGGTGGGCGTGGAGCAGGGACGGCGCCTGGGCGCAGGAGTTGGCCAGCGCGGTGTTCTGCGCGTAGTTGTTGCGCAGCACCAAGTGGCCGACCTCGTCCGTCATGGCGGCGAGCAGCTTGTTGCGCTGCTTGACCGTCATGTCGCCGTCGGACACCAGACCGTTGAGCAGGATCTTGATGTTCACCTCGACGTCCGAGGTGTTGACGCCGGCGCTGTTGTCGATGGCGTCGGTGTTCACCCGGCCGCCGTTGCGGGCGAACTCGATGCGGCCCAGCTGGGTCGCGCCGAGGTTGCCGCCCTCGCCGATGACCCGGGCGCGCACGTCCTTGCCGTCGACGCGGATCGGGTCGTTGGCCTTGTCGCCGACGTCCGCGTTGGACTCGACCGACGACTTGACGTACGTACCGATGCCGCCGTTCCACAGCAGGTCGACCGGCGCCTGGAGGATGGCCTTCATCAGCTCGGCCGGGGTCATCTTCGCCTGGCCGGACTCGATGCCGAGGGCCTCGCGGATGTGCGCGTTGAGCTGGATGGACTTGGCGGAGCGCGGGAAGATGCCGCCGCCCGCCGAGATCAGCTCCTTGTTGTAGTCCGCCCACGAGGAGCGCGGCAGCTCGAACATCCGGCGGCGCTCGGCGTAGCCGGTGGCCGCGTCCGGCTTCGGGTCGATGAAGATGTGCCGGTGGTCGAAGGCGGCGACCAGGCGGATGTGCTCGGAGAGCAGCATGCCGTTGCCGAACACGTCACCGGACATGTCGCCGACGCCGACGACCGTGAAGTCCTCGGACTGGCTGTCGACGCCCAGCTCCCGGAAGTGCCGCTTGACGGACTCCCAGGCGCCGCGGGCGGTGATGCCCATGCCCTTGTGGTCGTAGCCGGCCGAGCCGCCCGAGGCGAAGGCGTCACCGAGCCAGAAGTTGTAGGACTCGGCGACCTCGTTGGCGATGTCCGAGAAGGACGCCGTGCCCTTGTCGGCCGCGACCACGAGGTACGTGTCGTCCTCGTCGTGCCGCACGACGTCGGCGGGCGGCACGACCTCGCCGCCGACCAGGTTGTCGGTGATGTCGAGCAGCGCCGAGATGAACGTCTTGTAGCTCGCGATGCCCTCGGCCATCCAGGCGTCGCGGTCCACCGACGGGTCGGGCAGCTGCTTGGCGACGAAGCCGCCCTTCGCGCCGACCGGCACGATGACGGTGTTCTTCACCATCTGCGCCTTCACCAGGCCGAGGATCTCCGTACGGAAGTCCTCACGCCGGTCCGACCAGCGCAGGCCACCGCGCGCGACCTTGCCGAAGCGCAGGTGCACGCCCTCGACACGCGGCGAGTACACCCAGATCTCGTACGCGGGCCGGGGCTCGGGCAGGTCGGGGATGGCCTGCGGGTCGAGCTTCATGGAGACGTACGCGTGCGGCTTGCCGCCCTGCGCCTCCTGGAAGAAGTTCGTGCGCAGCGTCGCCTTGATGACGGTGAGGAAGGACCGCAGGATCCGGTCCTCGTCGAGGGACGCGACCTGGTCGAGGGCGCCGTCGACCTCTTCGAGGAGGCCGTCGATCAGCTCGGTCCCGGCGCGCTGCCGGTCCGGCGACATCCGCGCCTCGAACAGCGACACCAGCAGGCGCGTGGTGTGCACGTTCGTCCGGAGGGTGTCCTCCATGTAGTCCTGCGAGAACGTGGAGCCCGCCTGGCGCAGGTACTTGGCGTACGCGCGAAGGACCATCGCCTGACGCCAGTTCAGACCGGCGCCCAGGACGAGGGAGTTGAAGCCGTCGTTCTCGGCGAGGCCGGTCCAGGTGGCGGCGAAGGCCTCCTGGAAGCGCTCGCGGCCGTCGGCCCCGAGGTCGTCCCCGTTGCCGTTCGCCGGCTTCGGCATGCGCAGGCCGAAGTCGTAGATCCACGCGGTCTTGCGGTCGCTGCAGCGCAGCTCGTACGGGCGCTCGTCGGTGACCTCGACGCCCAGGCGCTGGAGCACCGGCAGGACGGCGGAGAGCGAGACGGGCGCGCCGATCCGGTAGATCTTGAAGCGGCGCTCGCCGGGGGCCGCGCCCACCGGCTCGTACAGGGAGAGCTCGAAGTCCTTGTTCTCCTGCGTGAGCTGCTCGAGGTGGACCAGGTCGGCCACGGCGGCGCGCGGCGAGTGGTCGGCCTTGAAGCCCTCGGGGAACGCCTGGCCGTAGCGGCGCAGCAGTTCGGCGGCGCGCTCCTCGCCGCACTCGGCGTTCAGCGCCTCCCCGAAGCCGTCGGCCCAGGAGCGGGCGGCCTCGACGAGGCGGGCCTCGATGCGGTCCTTGTCGGCGTCGGAGAGCTCCGGCAGCTCGGTGCCCGGCGGGACGCGGACGACGAAGTGCAGCCGGGAGAGGATCGACTCGGTGTTCCAGGCGGTGAAGTCGACGCTGGTGCCGCCGAGCTCCTCCTTGAGGATGTCGATGATCCGCAGCCGGACGCCCGTGGTGTAGCGGTCGCGCGGCAGGTAGACGAGGGCCGAGTAGTAGCGCCCGTACTCGTCCTGACGCAGGTAGAGCCGCAGCCGGCGGCGCTCCTGGAGGTAGAGGACGGAGGTGACGATGGAGCGCAGCTCGTCGGCGGGCGTCTGGAAGAGCTCGTCGCGCGGGTACGTCTCCATGATCTGCATCAGGTCACGGCCGTCGTGGCTGTTGGGCGTGAAGCCCGCGCCCTTGAGGACCTCTTGGACCTTGCGGCGGATGACCGGGACGCGGCGCACGCTCTCGGTGTACGCGGCGGATGAGAAGAGGCCGAGGAAGCGACGCTCGCCGACGACGTTCCCGTCGGCGTCGAACTTCTTCACGCCGACGTAGTCGAGGTAGCTCGGCCGGTGCACGGTGGCGCGGCTGTTGGCCTTGGTGAGGACCAGCAGGCGGTGCTCGCGGGCCTTGGCCCGGGCGTCGGCCGGGAGCCGGTTGAAGGACGGCGACACCGGGTGGTGCTCGTCGCGCTCGTGGTGCGGGTCGGAGCGCAGGATGCCGAGTCCGGTGCCGGGCACGGCGGCCAGCGAGTCGTCCTCGGAGAGGTCGTACTCGCGGTACCCGAGGAACGTGAAGTGGTCGGCGGCCAGCCAGCGCAGCAGCTCGCGGGCCTCCTCGACCTCCTGGTCGGGCAGGTCACCCGCGGTCGGCTCGCTCGGCAGCTCCTCGGCGATGCGCAGCGCCGAGTCCCGCATCTTCTCCCAGTCCTCGACGCACTCCCGTACGTCGGACAGGACGCGCAGCAGGTCGGCGGTGATCTGCTTGAGGTCGGAACGGTCGGTCTCGCGGTCCATCTCGACGTGGATCCACGACTCGGTGAGCACGTCGTGGCCCTCGGCGGACGAGCCGGCCGGCAGCACCTCGAGGAGCTTGCCCGCGACATCGCGCCGGACCGTGATCTGCGGGTGGATGACGACGTGGATGCCGCGGCCCTGGCGGGACAGCTCGTTGGTGACGGAGTCCACCAGGAACGGCATGTCGTCGGTGACGACCTCGACGACCGAGTGGCTGCACGTCCAGCCGTTCTCCTCGACGGTCGGCGTGTGCACCTTCACGTTGGCCGTGCCCTGCGGGCGGTTCTCCGCGAGGCGGTGGTGCGAGTGTGCGGCCCCGAAGACATCGACCGGATCGCGGTCGCTCAGGTCCTCCGGTGCGGTGTGCAGGTAGTAGCGCTGGAGGAACGCGAGCACGTCGTCGGTGTCGGTGGTGTTCCCGGCGGCTTGCGTACCCTCGCCCGTCGCCCCAGTCGGTAGGTTCCCCCCTACCGGGCTGTTCTCAGCTACCCGGGCGGCCCTGGTGAGCAGCTCGGCTTTGGCTTCGTCCAGCTTGGTCTGCATTGTCCTCTGGCTCCTGTCGCGCGCCGTTGCGAGACGTAGACGTGGCGTAGATGAATCGCTCGGCACAACGTCCCGACGCGGGGTGTCCGGTCTGAGACGACGTTATGCCTGGATGAGAGATGGGTGGACGACAATGCGCCGTTTTCAACGAAGAGGCCATCCGCCCGAAATGATCTGCGTCTGAGCGCCGGGCACGACCGCTGTGGCAGGTCGTGATCTCCCGGCGCGGGCAGGGGGCGACGATGCCCCCGCGAGATATCGCGCTGATCACGGGACCAGGCTATCGCTCCCCGAGGGGGCATCGTCATGAGCCGCTTGTGTACAAATCAGGGGGGCGAACTTTGACACTCTGCACAGAACCCCTGAAGCCCTTGCGTAGTACGGGCTCTTGCGGACCGAGCGGTGCGGCGACACGTTGGGCGGACGACACGGCGGATCCCGGCGAGGGGAGCGTGTGACCAATGGCACCCAAAATCCTGATCGTCACCGGCGACGCGGCGGAGTCGCTGGAAGTCCTCTACCCCTACCAGCGGCTGCGCGAGGAGGGCTACGAGGTCGACATCGCGGCACCGACCCGCAAGAAGCTGCGGTTCGTCGTCCACGACTTCGAGCCCGGTTTCGACACGTACACGGAGAAGCCCGGCTACACCTGGCCGGCCGACCTGGCCTTCTCCGAAGTCGATCCGGGCCAGTACGCCGCACTGGTGATTCCGGGCGGCCGGGCGCCGGAGTACCTGCGCGCCGACGCCGAGCTCCGCAAGATCATCAAGTCCTTCTTCGACACCGACAGGCCCGTCGCGCAGATCTGCCACGGCCCGCTCCTGACGGCGGCGGTGGACGGACTGCGGGGCCGGCGCGTCACGGCGTACCCGGCGCTCGAGACGGACATGCAGGCGGCGGGCGCCACCTTCCGGGACGCGGAGGTGGTCGTCGACGGCACGCTGGTCTCGTCCCGCTCCTGGTCGGACAACGCGCAGTGGATGCGGGAGTTCCTGACGGTGCTGCGGGCGAAGGCGCCGGCCGGCGGGTAGGTAAGTGCGGTGGCTGCCCCGCCGACGAGGGCAGCCACCGAAACGCGCCGTACTCCGGACGCAGCGACGGGGGGCCGATGCCACGACAGCCGTGGGGAGTTGACCATTGCCGTCCGGCGCCCCGCCGCGCCGTTCCTCCAGAGCACGCGACACCTGTACAGCGTGCCGCGCCCGGAACTCCCGGTCATCGGTATCGCCGGGGAGCCGTATACGCATCTACGCACCCACCCCCGGAATCCGTATACCTATGCCATCCCCCAGACCAAGCCCCTGCACATCCGGCCACCAGGCGGGGGACCGGGCAAATCAAGCCCCGCCGGCACACCAAGCCCCGCCGGCGATTGAGGCGCGGGGCCCGGGGCAGAGCCCCAATCTTTCAGCCCCGCCGGCACACCAAGCCCCGCCGGCGATTGAGGCGCGGGGCCCGGGGCGGAGCCCCGATCTTTCAAGCCCCGCCGGCGATTGAGGCGCGGGGCCCGGGGCGGAGCCCCGCAACCGAAACCCCGGCGCGGCTACACCCGATCCGACTGCCCGCCCGGATCCCCAACCCCCTGACCGACGGAGGAAATCGCGGGGATCTCCGTCCTCGACCCCACCCCCAACTTCGCCAAGATGTGCTCCACATGCGCATCCGCCGTCCGCTTGGAGATCACCAGCCGCTCCGCGATCTCCCGGTTGGACATCCCCTCCGCCACCAGCGCCGCGACCTCCCGCTCCCGCCGGGTGAGCGCATCCACCCCGCCCCCACGCGCCGCCGGCACGTGCGCCACCGAGGGCGCGTCGGCCCCGGCCCGTACGGCATCGAGCACCTGCCGCCCCGAAAGCCTCGCCCCCACGCCCCACCACCGCCCGAACTCCTCCTCGCCCAGAGCCCGCAGCACGGCGCCCCGCACGGTCTCCTGCTCCTCGAAGAGGGACGGCAGCATCCCGACCGGGTCCCCGCCCCCGAGCCGCCGCGCGTTCTCCGCGTACCCGAGCAGCCACGCCGCCCGCACCTGCCGCTTGTCGTACGCGGCGGCCCAGGCGAGTCCGAGGCAGCACAGCGCGGCGATCAGCACCTCGTCGATCTCCGCGGCGGCCTCAAGGCCCCGGCACAGCGAGGCGACGGCCTCCGCCCGCTCCCCGGCGAACCAGAGGATGAGCCCCTGCACCATCAGCGTGGACCCGTACAGCTGCCGTTCCCCCGTGCCCTCCAGGTGGGCGAGCCCCGTGCGGCACAGCGCGAGCGCGCCGTCCGTGTCGCCGAGCACGCCGAGCAGCAGCGCCGCTTCGTAGTGGATGACGCCGATGCCGAGGCCGTCCTCGCGCGCCAGGATCCGCTGCCGCGCGTCCTCCATGACGTCGAGCCCGTCCGGCTCTCCGCACAGCGCGCCGAGACCGCCCAGGTACGCGTCGCAGAACAGCTCCACCCGGTCGTTGCCCGAGCGGCGCGCGATGTCGACGGCCCGGTGGAAGAGTTCGAGCGCGCCCGGCAGATCCCCCTGCCACACCGAGAACAGGGCGGTCATGAACCGCCCCCACGCCTGCTCCTGCCCCACCTCGTCGAGGAGCGCGAGCCCCTTCTCGATCCAGTACCGCCCCTCGGAGAGCTGGCCGACCGCCCGCCAGTACGGGCCGAGCTGCGCGGCGAACCACACGCCGGCGGCCACCGAATCGGGGCTCTGGTAGGCGTATTCGAGCGCGGCCCGCACATCGGCCCGCGCCGCGCGCAGCACCCGGTAGTGGCCGACCTGCTCGGTCGTCAGGAAACCGTCCCAGTAACGCTGCCCGAGCTCCCGGTGGTACGCGGAGTGCCGCTGCCGCACGGCCGCCGACTGCCCCGCCTCCTCCAGCCACTCGGCGCCGTACTCGCGGATGGTGTCGAGCATCCGGTACCGCCCGCCGTTCTCCCCGATCCGCTGCACGACGGACTTGTCGACGAGACCGATCAGCTGCTCAAGCACATCGGGGCCCGCCAGCTCGCCGCCCGCGCCCACGAATTCGGCGGCGGCCAGCTCGAAGGAGCCCGCGAAGACGGAGAGCCGCGCCCACAGCAGCCGCTCCTGCGGCGTGCACAGCTCGTGCGACCAGCCAATGGCCGTACGCAGCGTCTGGTGCCGGGTCAGCGCGGTGCGCCGGCCGCCCGTGAGCACCTCGAAGCGCTGGCCGAGCCGCTGCACCAGGTGTTCGAGGGGCACCGCCCGCAGCCGCACCGCCGCCAGCTCGATGGCGAGCGGGATCCCGTCGAGCCGTCGGGCGAGCGCCGCGAGCTGCTCCCGGTTCGTCTCGTCCACGGCGAACCCCGGCACCACGGCGGACGCCCGCTGCACGAACAGTTCCAGGGCGTCGTCGGGGGCGAGCGGCGCGATGGCGCAGCAGCGCTCCCCCGGCACGTCGAGCGGCTGCCGGCTGGTGGCGAGCACGCTGACGCCTGCCGCCTCCCGCAGCAGCACGTCGGTGAGCATGGCGCAGGCGTCGACGAGGTGCTCGCACGTGTCGAGCACGATGAGCAGCCGCCGCCCCTGAAGGTGCGCGACGACGGCGTCGAGCGGCTCCATGCCAGCCTGTTCCGGCAGTTCGAGCACGGCGGCGAGGGTCGCGGGGATCAGCTCGGGGTCGCGCAGCGCGCTCAGCTCGACGAGCCACACCCCGTCCGGGAACCGTCCGGCGAGCCCGGCCGCGGCCCGCATCGCCGTACGGCTCTTGCCGACGCCGCCCGGTCCCACCAGGGTGACGAGGCGGGCGCGCTCGAACCCGGCCCGCACCTCGGCCAGTTCGGCCGTCCTGCCGACGAACGTGGTTACTTCTACGGGAAGTTGACCGCCCCGCCGCTGCCCGAACCCGAACCCCATGGCTGTCGCCCCCGTCGTATCGCCACGCCCGTGACCCCAGCACAGCGTACGCAGCCGAAAGCGGAGGGTGAACTGAGTCGATGCAAAAGGTTCCGGATACGGGTCGGTTCACCGCTCGGGTTGACGACCGGGGGTGCGGTGCGGGTACGGGTGCGGCTCAGGGCGGCGGGGGTGCGGCTCAGGCCGCCGCGGCCAGCCGCTCGGCCTCGCGCACCGCCTCCGCCAGGGTGTCGACGACGGGGGCGCCCACCCCTTCGAGGCTGGCCCTGCTGTGCGAGCCGCCGGTGTAGAGGACGGCCTGCGCGCCCGCGGCGATCGCCGCCACCGCGTCGTCCGCGGCGTCGCCGATGACCACGGTCCGCTCCGGGGCCACGCCGTCGAGCACCTTCAGATGCCGCACCATGTACTCGGTCTTGCTGCCACCGGAGGGACCCGTCCGCCCGTCGACGCGCACGAACCGCTCGGCGATGCCGAACTGTGTTACCAGCGGCACGAGTTGCTCGTGTCCGGCCATGCTGAGGATGGACTGGCTGCGCCCGGCCTCCTGCCAGCCGGCCAGCAGCAGCTCGACGCCCTCGGTGAGCCGGCAGTCCACCGCGTACCGCTCGTAGTGCTGGTGGAACGCGCCGTCCATCGCCCTCCACTCGGCGTCGGTGGGCAGCCGGCCCATCAGCCGCTCGTAGAACTTGGGGATGGGGATGCAGTACAGCTCGCGGTACTTCTCCAGCGTGATCGGTTCGAGCCCGACCGCCGCGAAGGCCGCGTTGCTGGCGCGTATGACGGCCTCGTTGTCATGGAACAGCGTGCCGTTCCAGTCCCAGACGATGTGTGTGCCCGTGTGCATCCCGAAGTGCCTCCCCATGACAAGAATCTACCCACCCCCGAGGCGAATCCTTCAGCGGTCGTCCTAGGCCCTGTCGTCAAACTCCCGTCTGCCCGGCGGCCCTTCGGGCGACGACGGGAGTTTGACGACAGGACCTAGCCCACGAGGCCCGGGATCTCCTGCGTGGCGAACCACAGCAGGTCGTGGTCCTCGGCGCCGTCCACGACGAACTGCGCGTCGTCCTCACCCCGGTCGGCCGCGGCGAGCGCCTCCGCGGCGGCCGCCACATCGGCGTCGGCGTCGCCCGAGTCGACGTGCACGGCGGCGACCTTCGCCAGCGGCACGGTCTCGCGCACCGTCACCGCACCGAGCGCGCCCTGCTCGCCCCCGCGGTCCGGGTCGGCGACGGCGGCCTGATCCGGCACGTCCACGGCGACGACGACCCGGCGGCGCGCGGCGGCGGGGTCGGCGGCGACGAGCCTCAGCGAGGCGAGCGCGGCGCGATTGAGCGCCGCGTACTCCAGCTCCTCGATGTCCTCGGACAGGTACCACTCGCGCAGCGCGGGCGTCACGGCGAACGCGGTGACGGGCGCGGGCCCGATCTCGCCGGCCTTGTACGCCTCTGCGAGTCGAGGCAGGGACAGAGGTACGTACACGCGCATGGTCCGGCTGCTTTCTGCTCTGCGTCGGGGGCTTCAGGATACGTGGGGGCGTCCCCCTTCGGGCCGCCGCCCGCGTCCGCCCGGGCGTCAACGCCCGTCCGCGGCCGACCCCCGTACGCTCCCGGGAGCCCGGCCCCCGCGCCGCCCCGGTCACCCTGATAGGCGAACCCGCCGCCGCGCCCCGGCGCCGCCCGCCGGCGCTTGCCGCCGCGTCCCCGGCCTCGTACAAGATCCCCACGAGGTGTTACCGGTCGGTATGGGGAGGCGTCATGCAGAAGGTCATGAACAGGCGGGGGCCACGCGGAAACACCCGGCCGCCCACCCGCCGCGACAGCCGTCGCCCCGGCGCGGGGCCGCGGCGCGTCCCACCACGGATTCCGCCGCACCCCACCGAGCTGTTCACCCAGCGCCTGCTCCTGGTGCTCAGCGGCGACAGGCCCCTGCACTGGTTCGCCCGGCACGCCGCGCACCAGGCCTTCGACGACCTGCTGTGGCTGGTGGAACGCCGCACCCTGCTGCCCGGCGCCGGGCCCCGCCCGACCGTGCACGGCATCGGCCACTTCGAACCCGCCCCCGGCAGCTACGAGGTCTTCGCCCGCATCGCGGTCGGCCCCCGGCTGCACGCCCTGGCCTTCCGGCTCGCCCTGGGCGAGGACCAGCGGTGGCGCTGCACGGCGGTGGAACTGGGCGGCCGACCGCCACGGGACGACGTCGAGTGACACGAGAGGGGCCGGGCACACCGTGCCCGGCCCCTCTCGAACCGACGTCACTTCTTGCGACGGCGGCCCTTCTGCTGCTTGCGCCGCTCCGCGCGGGTCAGCCCGTCCGCCGAGGAGCGCGTGGGCCCGCCGCCCTCGGTCACGAAGTCGCCCTCGTCGACACCGCCCTCGGCGTTCGGCGCCTGGAAGTGCAGCCGGTCGGGACGCTGCGGGGTGTCCAGGCCCTTGGCCCGGATCTCCGGACGGCCCCCGGCCTGCGCCGGCACCGCGTCCTGCTTCTCCAGGTTCGCGGCGGGCGCCGTGTCCGCCACCGGGACCTCCTCGACCTGCTGCTCGACCTGGACCTCCAGGTTGAACAGGTAGCCGACGGACTCCTCCTTGATGCCCTCCATCATGGCGGTGAACATGTCGAAGCCCTCGCGCTGGTACTCGACCAGCGGGTCCTTCTGCGCCATGGCGCGCAGGCCGATGCCCTCCTGGAGGTAGTCCATCTCGTAGAGGTGCTCGCGCCACTTGCGGTCGAGCACGCTCAGCACGACCCGGCGCTCCAGCTCACGCATGATCTCGGACCCGAGCTGCTCCTCGCGCGCCTCGTACTGCGCGTGGATGTCGTCCTTGACGGCCTCGCCGATGAACTCGGCGGTGAGACCGGCCCGGTCCCCCACCTCGTCCTCGAGCTCCTCCACGGTGACCTTGATCGGGTAGAGCTGCTTGAAGGCGCCCCACAGCCGGTCGAGGTCCCACTCCTCGGCGAAGCCCTCGGCGGTCTCAGCGCCGATGTAGGCGTCGATCGTGTCGTCCATGAAGTGCTGCACCTGCTCGTGCAGGTCCTCGCCCTCCAGGACGCGGCGGCGCTCTCCGTAGATGACCTCGCGCTGCCGGTTGAGCACCTCGTCGTACTTCAGGACGTTCTTACGCGTCTCGAAGTTCTGCTGCTCGACCTGCGACTGGGCGGAGGCGATGGCACGGGTCACCATCTTGTTCTCGATCGGGACGTCGTCCGGCACGTTGGCCATCGACATCACGCGCTCGACCATCTGCGCCTTGAAGAGCCGCATCAGGTCGTCACCGAGCGACAGGTAGAAGCGGGACTCACCGGGGTCGCCCTGACGGCCGGAACGACCGCGCAGCTGGTTGTCGATACGCCGCGACTCGTGCCGCTCCGTACCGAGGACGTAGAGCCCGCCGAGCTCCTTGACCTCCTCGAACTCGGCCTTGACCGCCTGCTCGGCCTTCTCCAGGGCGGCGGGCAGCGCGGCGGCCCACTCCTCGACGTGCTCGACGGGGTCGAGGCCCATCTGGCGCAGCTCGGCCTCGGCCAGGTCGTCCGGGTTGCCGCCGAGCTTGATGTCGGTACCACGGCCGGCCATGTTCGTGGCGACGGTGACGGCGCCCTTGCGGCCGGCCTGGGCGACGATCGTCGCCTCGCGGTCGTGCTGCTTCGCGTTCAGCACTTCGTGCTGAACCCCGCGCTTGGAGAGCTGCTGCGACAGGTACTCGGACTTCTCGACGGAGGTCGTACCGACGAGGATCGGCTGCCCCTTGCCGTGCTTCTCTGCGATGTCGTCCACCACCGCGTCGAACTTGGCGACCTCGGTGCGGTAGATCAGGTCGGCCTGGTCCGCACGGACCATCGGCTTGTTGGTCGGGATCGGGACGACGCCGAGCTTGTAGATCTGGTGGAACTCGGCGGCCTCGGTCATCGCCGTACCGGTCATGCCGGAGAGCTTGTCGTAGAGACGGAAGAAGTTCTGCAGGGTGATGGTCGCCAAGGTCTGGTTCTCGTCCTTGATGTCCACCCCCTCCTTCGCCTCGATCGCCTGGTGCATGCCCTCGTTGTAGCGGCGGCCGGCGAGGATACGGCCGGTGTGCTCGTCGACGATCATGACTTCGCCGTCGATGACGACGTAGTCCTTGTCCTTCTTGAAGAGTTCCTTGGCCTTGATGGCGTTGTTCAGGTAACCCACGAGCGGCGTGTTGACCGACTCGTAGAGGTTGTCGATCCCGAGCCAGTCCTCGACCTTGGCGACACCCGGCTCGTGGATGGCCACGGTGCGCTTCTTCTCGTCGACCTCGTAGTCGCCGGTCTCCTCGATGCCCTTCAGCGTGTTGCCCGCCTCGCCCTTCTTGAGGCGGGTGACGAGCTTGGCGAAGTCGCCGTACCACTTCGTGGCCTGGTCGGCGGGGCCGGAGATGATCAGCGGCGTACGGGCCTCGTCGACGAGGATGGAGTCGACCTCGTCGACCACCGCGAAGTTGTGGCCGCGCTGGACGAGCTCGTCCTGGGACCACGCCATGTTGTCGCGGAGGTAGTCGAAGCCGAACTCGTTGTTCGTGCCGTACGTGATGTCGCAGTTGTACATCTCGCGGCGCTGCGCCGGGTTCATGTTCGCGAGGATGCAGCCGACGGACAGGCCGAGGAACTTGTGGACGCGGCCCATCATCTCGGAGTCGCGCTCGGCCAGGTAGTCGTTCACCGTGATCAGGTGGACGCCCTTGCCGGACAGCGCGTTCAGATACGTCGGCAGCGTGCCGACCAGGGTCTTGCCCTCACCGGTCTTCATCTCCGCCACGTAACCGAGGTGGAGCGCGGCGCCACCCATCAGCTGCACGTCGTAGGGGCGCTGGCCCAGCACGCGGCGGGCGGCCTCACGGACGGTGGCGAACGCCTCGGGCAGCAGGTCGTCGAGGGTCTCGCCGTCCTCCAACCGCTGCTTGTACTCGTCCGTGAGTGCGCGCAGCTCGGCGTCGGAGAGACTCTCGAAGTCCTCTTCGATGGAGTTGACCTGGTCCGCGATGCGGTGCAGCTTGCGCAGGATCTTGCCTTCGCCTGCACGCATGATCTTCTGGAGGACGGACACGGGGGTTGGTCTCCTTGCCGGTCGGGCCTGGCACGGTCGGTTTTCTCTGAAACTTCTAAGTATTACTGGGGACTACCAAGGACTACTAGAGCAACGGCCATCGTATGCGAGGACCCCACCGTGCCGGGAGGTCTGCCATGAGGTCCAACGCGCGGGCCGCCGCGAAGGTGCCGGTACTGACCATGAAAAGTCTTGGCGCCCCTGTCGCGTGCCGAGCAGAATCGGGCGATGGACCCCGTGACGCTGACCACCGACCGCCTGCAGCTGCGCACCTTCGTGCCCGCCGACATCGACGAGGTGTACGCCGCGGCCCAGGATCCCGACATCCAGCGCTGGACCACGATTCCCTCGCCGTACGCGCGCGTGGACGCCGAATACTTCGTCAACCGTGTCGTCGCGGACGGCTGGCGCGGTGACACGGAGTACACCTTCGCGATACGGACGGAGGACCCCGGCCCGGTGGTCGGCGCGGTCTCCCTCCACCACCCGCGCGCGGGTGGCTGGGAAGTCGGCTTCTGGACGGCCAAGCGGTTCCGCGGCCACGGCTACATGACCGAGGCCGTCCTGGGCGTCGCCCGCTGGGCCTTCACCGACCTCTCCTGTCCGCGCCTGGAGTGGCGCGCGGAGGTCGGCAACGTGGGCTCCCTCACGGTCGCGGAACGCGCGGGCTTCACCCTGGAGGCCACCCTCCGCGCCGCCATGCCCAACAAGGGCACCCTCCGCGACTGCTGGCTCGCCTCCCTCCTCCCCACCGACCTGGGCCTCCCGACCCCTCTCCCGTACCTCCCAGCCCCGAACTGACCGGTCACCTACGCCGAGGCCACCCCGCCTTGGGCAATCTGCCGCCTTGGGCGGCAGGGTGGGCAAGGCGGCACCCCGGTGCCGGGCAGGCGTACGGTCGGCGCCCACCCCGCCGCCGCCCGCACCCCGCCACCGGCACCCAGCACCCGTTGTCAGACCCGGCCTCTATCGTTCCGGCCATGACGACCCCGCCGCGTCCCACCGCCACCTTGTCCGCCGACGAGGCCCGCCGCATCGCCCTCCGCGCCCAGGGCTTCCTCGGCGCCCCCGACCGCAAAGCCGGTGTACGTGGCGTACTCCGCCACCTCGGCGCGGTCCAGCTCGACACGATCTCCGTACTCGCCCGCTCGCACGAACTGATCCCCTACGCCCGCCTCGGCGCGGTCCCCCGGACCAAGGTCGAGTCGGCGTACTGGACACCGGGCGCGGGCCCGTCCCCCACCCCCCACGCCTTCGAATACTGGTCGCACGCCGCCTGCGTGCTCCCCATCGAGGAATGGCCGCACTTCGCCTTCCGCCGCCGCGCCTACCGCTCCCGCCCCCACTGGCACCACCACCTCCCCGACGGCGCTTACGACCAGGTGATCAAGCAACTCCGCGCGGAAGGCCCCCTCACCGCCACGGAACTCGGCGGCGCGAAGAACAAGGGCGAGTGGTGGGACTGGTCCGAGTCGAAGATCGCCGTCGAGCGCGCGCTGATGTACGGCGAGGTGGTCTGCGTGGAGCGCCGCGGCTGGAAGCGGATCTACGACCTGGCCGAGCGCGCGATCCCGTCCCCCCTCCTGCACGACGACCTCGACGACACGGAGTGCGTCCGCCGCCTGATCCGCCAGGCCGGCGAGGCCCTCGGCGTCGGCACGCGCGCGGACATCGCGGACTACCACCGCCTGAAGAGCGACCAGTTCGACGCGGTGATCGAGGACACCGGCCTCGTCCCGGTCACGGTGGAGGGCTGGGGCGGCAAGCCCGCCTGGGCGGACCCCGCGGCCCTGGAATCAGCGCCCCGCGGCCGCCACCGCACGACGCTCCTGTCCCCCTTCGACTCCCTGATCTGGGAGCGGGCCCGTACGGAGCGGATCTTCGGCTTCACGCACCGCCTGGAGGCATACGTCCCCAAGCCGAAGCGGATCCACGGCTACTTCGCGATGCCGGTCCTGTCCGGCGGCCGCCTGGTGGGCCGCGTGGACCCCGCGCGAGCGGGCAGCACCCTGGTCGCCAAGCAGGTCTCCCTGGACGGCCCGAAGGCCGTACCGGCGGTGGCGGCGGCACTCCACGAAGCGGCGAGCTGGGTCGGCTGCGACAGCGTAAGAGTCGAGCACATGGAGTCGGCGCCCCTGAAGAAGGCCCTGATCGAAGCCCTGCGCTAGCAGCCTCACCTCAGGAGACCCGATCCAGGGGACCCGCCCTACCGGATCTCCAGGATCTTCTCCCGCATCGCGTACACCACGGCCTCCATCCTGGAGTGCAGCTGCAGCTTCTCCAGGATGTTGCGCACATGGTTCTTCACGGTGTTCTCGGAGATGAACAACTCCTTGGCGATGTCCCGGTTGTTCATGCCCGTCGCCACCAGCTTGAGCACCTCGAGCTCCCGGTCGGTCAGCCGGGGCGCGGGCACGAGCCGGCGCTCGTCCGTGCGCTGGATCATCGACTTGAACTCGGTGAGCAGCTTCGACGCCATGGACGGGCTGATCTGCGACTGCCCGTCGGCCACGGCACGAATGGCCGTGGCCACCTCGTCGGTCGAGATCTCCTTCAGCAGATATCCCGTCGCGCCCGCCTTGATCGCGTCGTAGAGATCCGCTTCCTCATCACTGATCGTCAACATGATGATCTTGGCGCTGGGCGCCACCTCCTTGACGGAGGTGCACGCCTCGATGCCGCCTCTCTTGGGCATCCGTACGTCCATGAGGACGATGTCCGGCAGCAGATCGGCCGCCTTGTCCACCGCCTCCGCCCCGTCGCCCGCCTCGCCGACGACCTGGATGTCCTCCTCGGCCTTGAGGACGATCTCAAGGCCGCGCCGGAACAGGGCATGGTCGTCCACCACAAGCACCCGGATGGGTTCCTCGCGCGAGGATCCGGCACCCGGCCCCATGCCGACGCCGTCCTCGCCGGCACCGGCGTCCTCGCCCCGAACCGTTCCGAAGCTGTCCGCCATCGTTCCTCCCCCTGAAGGCCGCGGCCTGTCTTCCTGTGCCGCGCCAACCCGAGGCACCAGCACGCCGGTTGACCCGGCGCCGCCATGATTTCATGCTCCGGCGTCGGCGCGGTGGCCGTGCGGTGCACCAGGGGGTCGCACGAGGGTGCCCCTGGAGGCGCACACGCACCTCAGGGGCACCCGATGAGTGGGTGTCAGTTGTGGTCAGCCGCCGATGGCGTCGCCCGCGTCGGCTCCCCTGACCTGGGAGACCATGGGGTCGGTGCTGAGGTGGATGACGCCGTAGTCGTAGGCGTGCCGCCGGTAGACGACGCTGGGTTCCTTCGTCTCGGAGTCGACGAACAGATAGAAGTCGTGCCCGACCAGCTCCATCTCGTAGAGCGCCTGATCGAGCGTCATGGGTGCCGCCACGTGGGTCTTCTCACGGACGACGAGCGGACCCTCGCCCTTGACCTCGAGCGAGCCCATCTTGGTGGTCGGTACGCCGTCGGGCTCGGCCTCCTCGGCCTTGGCGATCGTGCCGTCCACGTTGAGCAGGGCGGCGTCCGGGACGTGCTCGGCGACCTCCGCCGCGGAGATCCGCTTGCCGCGCCGCGACGACCGCTTGTCGTGCTGCTTGCGCAGGCGTGCGTCGAGCTTGTCCGTGGCCAGGTCCAGCGCCGCGTACGGGTCGCTTGCCGCGGCCTCTGCCCTGATCACCGGGCCCCGCGTGCGCAGCGTGATCTCGACGCGCTCGCAGCGGTCCGCCTGCCGGGGGTTCGGCTCCTTGGACACCTCCACGTCGAGGCTGATCACCTTGCCGTCGAGCTTCTGGATCTTCTCCAGCTTCAGCTTCTCGGCCACGTGCTTACGGAACCGCTCTGGTACTTCGGTCTTGCGGCCCTTGACGACGATGTCCACGCAGAACTCCGTTCCCGGATAGCCCCGCTCCTTGGGCGGAGCATCTCCCTCTTGCACCAGACTCCGGCCACTTCCGGAGTCTCGGACTCGGTGACTTCCACCTCCTCCTCCCCCGTGGACAAGATCTACACCCCACCACGACGAGTGATTGCGAAATTGTCTGTGCAATGCGCCTGACACGGCAATCCAATGGTGAGGAGCGGCTCAGACCTTTCTGCCGAGTTCCTCACAACCGAACATATCTCGCCCGGACGGTTGTCGGCACCCTCTACTGACACGTACCTCCAACCGAGCGAATGAACCCTGTCTCTACCTGCAACGATGCAGATTCCCAACTAGTTCCGGTTTATTTCGAAGGATTCCGGAGACGCTGCCACCACAGCTGCCCGAAACGCGATCCCGGTGATCTCGCCGGCCTTTCCCGGGCCTGCCTCGGAGCGGCCCCGATCCGCCTCGCGTTCCCTATCGATCTCCACGTAACCGGTCGCGGCCGCTATTGCGCGCGCCGCCTCCGCCAGAGAAGCACCCGTCGTGATCAGGTCGTCGACCAGCACGATCCGGCCAATTCCGGTGAGCAACCCGCTGCCACCGCCCACCACTTCCAGCGCGCCCGTCACATTCACCAGCCGCTGCCGGGCGTCCAGGCCCGACTGGTCGGCCACCGCGCGCCGCTGCCGCAGCACGGCCAGCACCCGCGCCGCGACACCCGCACGGCGCAGCTCGGCCGCCGCGGCGTACGCGATCCGCCGCGTCGGGTCGTGCCCGCGCGCCCGCACGGCCCGCGGCGCGGACGGCACAGGGACCAGCGTCACGGGGCTCAGGGGGCCACCAGGAGCCCTCCCGGCCCCGCCGCCCCACCCGGCCCCACCGTCCACGAGTCCGGCCCGCACAGCCCCGGCGAGCGCCGCACCCAGCGGCCGGGCGAGGCCGAGCGCACCACGCTCCTTGTGGGCGAGGAGCACGGCCCGCACCGCGTTCCGGTACGGGACGGCGCCGAACACGACCGGCATCCCCGGCGGAGCCGGTCGGGGCCGCACCCGGCTCGGCACAGCGCCACGCAACGCCGCCGAGCACCGCGCGCACAGCGTCGTACGAGACCTGCCACAGCCGGCACACTCGGCCGGCAGCACCAGATCGGAGAGGTCCTGCCACCACCCCCGCATACCCACCACTGTGCCGACCCGCGGGCCGCCCCACCAGCCCTGTGGACAATGCCCTGTGGACAACTCGACGGTTGTGAACAGGGGTTGAGTACGTGTGGGTGACACCCGGGCCGCCGGCCCGCGCGGCTACCCCGGATAGACCGGAGCCGTCCCGTCCTTCAGCACCGACTGCCACGCCGCCCCGGAGGGCAGGCGGACGATCCCGTCGTCGGAGTGCGCGAGCAGCGGCAGTTCGTCGTTGTCCGACGCCGCGATCTCGCTGACCCTGGTCAGACCCGGCAGCGCCTGCCCGGTCGGCGTCGATCCGTCGCTCAGTACGTACTGCATCTGCTGCAGCCCACCGGGCTCCCGGCCGACGACGACGAGCCGGCTGTCGCCCGCCCACGACACGGCCGTGACCTCTTCCATCTGCGGTGCGGCCCGGCGCAGTTCGGTCACAGAGACCTCCGTGTCGCCGTTCGCGTCCGCGTGCCGCTCGACGCGCCCGATCCACAGCGACGTGGTGTCCTTCTCCGCCACAAGGAGGCCGATGCGCGCTCCGTCGGCGGACGCCTTCACCGTCTCGATGGTGGCGTCGTCACCGAGCCCCTCGACCCGGACCTTCTGCACCTTGTCCGCCTGGCCCTGCCCGAACATCAGCAGCCGCCGGTGCTTCGGATCACGGTCGGCCACCCACAGGTCGCCGTTCCCGTCCCAACTCGGTGTCGTGAAGCCGTTCTTCTCCGCCTTGGCGTGGCTGCTCGCGACCGGGTCCCCCAGCGAGGCACCGGCGATCAGCGACGCCACGTACAGCGAGCGCCCGTCGTTCGAGACCCCCGCCGCGCGCTCCTGGTCGCGCGAGACGGCCACGGAACGCAGCACCTGCTCGCCCTCGCCCAGCGGCCCCGGCACCTGCTCGGGGCTCTTGTCGGACCTGCTCTTGCCCGGCATCCGCACCAGGCGGCCCTTGGCGTCGAGGAAGTACTGGTCCGGGACTCGCCCGGTGGAGCGCGGCGCCGCGAGGGCGTCCGCCCCGTCCTCGGTCATCGCGCACATGAACCGGCCGTCGGAACGCTTCAGTTCCACCTCGTTCACGCTCGACGACGACAGGTCCCGCAGGGAGAACAGCAGTTGGGCCGCCATCTCCTTGCACGTGGCCTGCCCGGCCCCGCTGCCCGCCTCGTTCAGCGGCACCGTCAGCTTGTTGGCGTCGTCCGGCGCCAGCGAGTCGGTGCCCTTCTTCAGCGCGGCATGCGACGGGAACGCGGTCCGCACCACCGGATTCAGCCAGTGCGTCGGCCCCTGCAACAGCTCCTTGACGGTCTCCGTCAGCGGGTCGGTCCACTGCCGTACGAAGACGGGGTCCGCGACCAGGCGCCGCTGCCCGGCCTCGCCGCCCGACGTCGAATCCACCGCGTAGTAGTACTTGTTGACGGAGCTGTAGATCCGCTGGAAGTCGGACTCGCCGAGCACGACCCCCTCCGGGAGGGCGTCGATCCGCCACTGCTTGCCCTTGGAGGTGTTCACCTGCGTCAGGTGCAGATCCCCCTGGTACGACCCGCCCTTCGGCTGGTACGCCTGCTGCTGGTCGACCGTGGCGACCAGACGGCCGGTCAGCTGGTAGGAACGCCCGTCGTTCTCGGAATTCGGCCGGCCCGTCGAGCGCTTACCGGGCCCGTCGTCGAGCACGACGGTCTGCCGCCCGGGCTCCCAGTTCTTCGCGGCCTTCGGCGTGAGGTACTTGCGCGCCATCCTGTACGAAGGGTCGTCACTGGTCAGCGCCTCCAGGAAGCCCTCGACGATGGCGGAGGGCCCGACGTCGTCCTTCGGCGGCAGGGCGAAGACGCGCACCTGTGAGTCCGGGCGCTGCGAGGCCTCGACCGATTCGAGGCCCCCGTTGTCGGGCATCGACGCGCACCCGGCGAGTACGAGCGCCCCGCACCCGGCCAGCATTCCGGCCCGCATCCCGCGCCGCTGCCGCGGCACCCGCTGTTCAGCCACGACCGCCATCGCTCCCCTCACCGCGCGATGTCGCCGCGGTCCGCTCCGTACGCGCCCGCGCGGGCGCGCCGGGTTCCGTCGACGCCTCGTCGTCCGCCGCGCGCGGCCCGCCGCGCCCGTCACGCCCACCGTGCCCATCCGGGTCACCGTGCTCGTCGCGCTCCTCGGCCTGCCGCGGCTCGTCCGTCGCCCCGCCGCGCGCCACCACGCGCGCACCGCTGCCGGGCAGCGCCGTGGGATCGGCGGACACCGCCACCTGCCCGGAGCGCGGGGCGATCGGGGCCCTGGCCGGTACGGGCGGCGCCTGGGCCGGCACGGTGGCGAGCTTCTTGCCGTCGGCGCCCGGAACACCGGCGTCACCGAGCCCCCGATTGCGCCGCGAATCCTCCGGCTCCAGCGGTATCGGCGAACCGCGCAGCGCCTCGTCCACCGTCCTCGGCAACGTGAGCCGGAACTGTGAGCCGCCGCCCGGCTCACCCCACGCCTGCAGCCACCCTCCGTGCAGCCGCGCGTCCTCCAGGGCGATCGACAGGCCGAGCCCGGTCCCGCCCGTAGTACGCGCGCGTGCCGGATCGGCCCGCCAGAATCGGCTGAACACGCGGGTCGCCTCGCCGGGCTTGAGCCCCACTCCGTAGTCACGCACAGCGACGGCGACCGCGCCTCCCGCAGTCGCGAGCCGCACCACGACGTCCTGGCCGTCACCGTGCTCCACGGCGTTCACCACCAGGTTGCGCAGCACGCGCTCCACACGCCGCGCGTCCGCCTCGGCGACCACCGGCTGCTCGTCGCCGACGATCCGGATGTGCGTGCCCTTGCGCTCCGCGAGCGGCTCGGCGCCGCCCACCACGCGCCGTACGACCTCCCGCAGATCTATCGGCTCGGCCTCCAGCGCGGCGGCCCCGGCATCGAACCGGCTGATCTCCAGCAGGTCGGCCAGCAGCGACTCGAACCGGTCCAGCTGGTCGGCCAGCAACTCCGCGGACCGCGCGGTCACCGGATCGAAGTCGACCCGCGCCTCATGAATGACATCGGCGGCCATCCGTACGGTCGTCAGCGGCGTACGCAGCTCATGGCTGACGTCCGAGACGAACCGCCGCTGCATCCGCGACAGGTCCTCGAGCTGCTGGATCTTCAGATAGAGGTTCTGCGCCATCTTGTTGAAGGCCTCGCCCAGGCGCGCGATGTCGTCCTCGCCCGTGACCTTCATACGCTCCTGGAGGCGGCCCGCGGAGAGCCGCTCGGCGACCCCCGCCGCCATCCGCACCGGCGTGACGACCTGCCGCACGACGAGCCAGGCGATGGCCCCGAGCAGCACCACGACGAACAGCCCGGCCGTCGCGAGCGTCCCCTTGACCAGCCCCAGGGACTTCTCCTCCTGCGTCAGCGGGAAGAGGTAGTACAGCTGATAGGCGTGCCCCTGCGGATCGTTGAGCCGCTTGCCGACGACGAGCCCCGGCTGCGCGTCCTTGCCGCCGTCGTAGACGATCTTCGTGTACTGCTGCGACGCGCCGGCGATCCGGTCGACCTGCCCCCGCAGATCGTCGGGCACGCTGCGGTTCGGGTCCACCAGACCAGAGCCGCGCGGCGCCCGCCCATTGCCACTGTCGGCATCGTTCGAGCTGAGGGTCACGACGTCGAACGCGCCCTTGCCACCACTCGCGAGCTGCGTGACGAGCTCGCTCATCCAGTTGTTGGGGTTCAACGTGGTGCGACTGTCACCGGACGCACCGTCCCGCACCCCGGCCGCGGCAGAGTCCGCCTTGTCCTTGGCCGCGCGGAAACCGCCCTCGGCCTGGCTCTGCGAGGCCTTCACCTTGGCATCGAGCAGCCCGTTGCGCACCGAGCCGATGACGACGATGCCGAGCAGCAGCACGACACCGAGGGACATCAGCAGCGTCGTGACGACGACCTTCAGCTGGATGTTCCGCCGCCACAGCCGCATCGCGGGCAGCAGCGGACGACGCACCCAGCGCGCGAACAGGCGCAGCACGGGGCTGCCCTGCATGCCGCCCTGGAGCAGCAGACTCCCGTCGACGGCCCGGCGCAGCCGTGAACCCCGAGCGGCGGTCGGTCCCGCCGCGGGCCCCACAGGCCGCTCCGGGCGGGACCCCGCGGCCCCGGGCGCCGAAGCGGCACTGTTTCGGGACACGTCAGCTCGGTCCTGCCTTGTAACCGACGCCTCGGACGGTCACCACGATCTCCGGCCGCTCCGGGTCCTTCTCGACCTTGGAACGCAGCCGCTGCACATGCACATTGACCAGACGCGTGTCCGCCGCGTGCCGGTAGCCCCACACCTGCTCGAGGAGCACCTCACGCGTGAACACCTGCCAGGGCTTGCGCGCGAGCGCGACCAGCAGATCGAACTCCAGCGGCGTCAGCGCTATCGGCTGTCCGTCTCGCTTCACCGAATGCCCGGCCACATCGATGACCAGGTCACCGATGGCGAGCTGCTCCGGCGCAGGCTCCTCCGATCTCCGCAGCCGTGCCCGGATCCGGGCGACCAGCTCCTTCGGCTTGAACGGCTTGACGATGTAGTCGTCGGCCCCCGATTCGAGGCCCACCACCACATCCACGGTGTCGCTCTTCGCCGTGAGCATCACGATCGGCACCCCGGACTCCGCCCTGATCAGGCGGCACACCTCGATACCGTCCCGGCCCGGCAGCATCAGATCGAGCAGCACCAGATCGGGCTTGGTCTCACGGAAAGCGGCCAGCGCCTTGTCGCCGTCAGCTACGAACGACGGCTCAAAACCTTCACCACGCAGCACAATGCCGAGCATCTCGGCCAGTGCGGTGTCGTCGTCGACGACAAGGACTCGTCCCTTCATGGACCACATCATCCCATTAGCTCATCGTTGCCTGGAGTGAACTGGCACACAGTTCACCCAAGCCATCACTTGTCACAGGGGACACAACGCCCCACTCCGTGACGATCGCCGTCACCAAGTCCGGAGGCGTCACATCGAACGCGGGGTTGTACGCCTGCGTCCCCAGTGGTGCCACCGGAATCCCGCCACCTGCCTCCACTCCGGCCAGCGGCACCCGCGGCGCCGTGACCTCCGTCACCTCATGCCCGGCCCGCTGCTCCACCTCGATGGAAGCCCCGTCCGCGGTCTCCGGGTCGATCGTCGTCACCGGCGCGACCACGATGAACGGCACATGGTGATAACGCGCCAACACCGCGAGCGGATAGCTCCCCACCTTGTTCGCCACCGAACCGTCGGCCGCGATCCGGTCCGCGCCGATGAGCACGGCATCCACCTCACCCGCGGCGAACAGCGACCCTGCGGCGTTGTCCGTGAGCAAGGTGTACGCCATCCCGTTGCGCGCGGCCTCGTACGCGGTCAGGCGAGCCCCCTGCAACAGCGGGCGCGTCTCGTCCACCCACAGCCGGCGCAGCCGCCCCGCCCGGTGCGCGGCGAGCGCGACCGCGAAAGCCGTGCCCTCACCGCCGGAGACCAGCGCCCCGGTGTTGCAATGCGTCAGGATGCGGTGATTGCCACCGGGCACCAGCTCGTCGAGGAGCCGCAGCCCCTGCTCGGCCATCTTGGCGCTGGCCGCCGCGTCCTCCTCGTGCAGCGCCCGCGCCGAGGCGAGCGCCGCCGCGGCAGCCCGCTCCCGGGCCTGCGCCTCGTCACCCGCCCCGCTCTCGAACGCGGACCGGTACGCCTCCTGCGCCCTGCGCGCCCCGTACGCCAGATTGACCGCGGTGGGCCGCGCGTCCGCCAGCGCGTCGGCCGCCTCCTCCACGTCGAAGCCGCGGGCGGCGGCGAGCGCCACCCCGTACGCCCCCGCGATCCCGAGCAGCGGCGCCCCTCGCACGGCGAGGGTACGGATCGCCTGCACCAGGGCCTGCGGATCCGTGCACACCAGCTCGACCTCTTCCGCGGGCAGCCGCGTCTGGTCGAGCAGCACCAGAACGGGCCCCTCCGCCGGCTCCTCCCACCGGATCGCCGGGATGTCGACGGCCTCGGGCTGTGCGCCGTCGATGGGCCGTATGTCCTCGCCGGATTGCGCGTACTGATCAGCCATCCGCCCAGTCTGCCCCGTACCGACCCGACAATTGAAGGTGTGCAGCCCTCACGGGGCCAGGTCATCCGGCACCCACCCCATGGCACGATGGCAGCCAACCTGCTGCCGCGACCGCGGTCGGGCACTTTGAAGGAGCGACGATGAACGACACTCCGGGCTGGGCATCGCCCGGATCTGCCCCCTCCGACGGCCCGGACGGCACCCGCAAGGACAGCCCCGAGCAGAACGGCGACGCACAGGGCAGCGGTCCGCAGGACGCGCCCCCGCAGGACGCCGCGGGCCAGGGCCCGAAGTGGTCCAAGGAGCAGCCGCCGCCCGCCCAGTGGTCCGCCCCCTCCGGCTCCGCCCAGGCCCCTCCCCCGCCCCCGCCGGCTCCCGGCCAGGGCCAGGGCTGGGGCGGCCAGGGCTGGGGTGGTCAAGGCTGGGGCGGCCAAGGCGGAAACGGCGGCCCCGGAGGCGGCGGCTACCCCGGCTGGGGCGGCGGCTGGCAGAGCAAGCCCGCCGCGGCCAAGCCCGGCGTCATCCCGCTGCGCCCGCTCGGCGTCGGCGAGATCCTCGACGGCGCGGTGTCGACGATGCGCACCTACTGGCGCACCGTCCTCGGCATCTCCCTGACGGTCGCCGTGGTCACCCAGCTCCTGGCGGTCCTCCTCCAGGGCTTCGTCCTCAACGACGCGGCGACCACCACGGCCCTCGACAATCCCGATGCCACCCCGCGCGAGATCTTCAGCGCCCTGGGCACGCTCCTGATCGGCTCCGCGGTCGTCGCGGTCGTCACACTGCTCGGCACGATCGTCGCTACAGCCCTGCTGACGACGGTCACCAGCCGCGCCGTGCTCGGTCGGCCCGTCACCATAGGAGAGGCCTGGCGCGACGCCCGGCCGCAGATCCTCAGGCTGCTCGGCCTGACGCTGCTGCTCCCGCTGATCGCCGCCGCGATCATGCTGGTGAGCATCGTGCCCGGCATCCTCGTCGGCGCACTCGGCTCGACCGAGGGCGGCATCGCACTCGGCGTCGTCGGCGGTCTCATCGGCTTCGCCGTGACGATCTGGCTGATGGTCCGCCTGTCGCTGGCCTCGCCCGCGCTGATGCTGGAGAAGCAGACCGTCCGCAAGGCCATGGGCCGCTCCACCAAGCTGGTCCGCGGCTCCTGGTGGCGGGTCTTCGGAATCACGATCCTGGCGTCCCTGATCGCCGCGGTCGTCTCGGAGATCATCCTCTTCCCGTTCACCGCCATCGCCGGGGCGGTCAGCGGAGACGGCTTCGCCGGTCTCCTGGACAGTGGCGGGAACTTCGGCTGGGCCTTCCTCATCATCACCGGCATCGGCTCGGTCGTCGGCTCCACCATCACCTTCCCGATCACGGCCGGTGTCACCGTGCTCCTCTACATCGACCAGCGGATCCGCCGCGAGGCACTCGACCTCGAACTCGCCCGCGCCGCAGGCCTGCACGACTACGGGTCCGCTCCCGGCGCCACTCCGGGGAGTTGATGGCGTGAGCGCACTTGGGGGAGTGCTCCGCACGACGATCTCGTCGGTCCTCACCGGCGGCGACGAGCCGCCGGTGAGGATCCCGCGCGGCCCCGCGCGCGAAGCGGCGAAACGCGAGCTGTCCAAGCCCGCGTACCACCAGGACGACCCGAACTGGTTCATGCGCGCCCTGAACAAGTTCTGGGACTGGATCGACGAGCTCTTCTCCGCCGCGTCCGGCGCCGCCCCCGGCGGCACCGTCGGCCTGCTCGTGATCCTCCTTGCCGTCGTCGCCGTGGCGGCCGCCCTGTGGTGGCGCCTCGGCACGCCCCGCCGCTCCCCCGCCTCAGCGCCCCCGCTCTTCGACGACCGCCCGCGCAGCGCCGCCGAACACCGCGCGGCCGCCGCGGCGCACGCCGCCCAGGAACACTGGAACCAGGCCGTCCAGGAACGGATGCGCGCCCTCGTCCGCTCCCTGGAGGAACGCGCACTCCTCGACCCGCGCCCCGGCCGCACCGCCGACGAGGCCTCCGCCGAAGCGGCCCGCCCGCTGCCCCGGCACGAGGACCGCCTCCGCGCGGCAGCCCGCGACTTCGACGACGTCGCGTACGGCGGCCGCACCGCGACCCCGGAGACGTACGAGCGCCTGTCCACCCTGGACACCGAGGTGGAACGCACCACCCCCACCCTCACGCCCACCGCGGGAGCGCCCCGGTGACCGAACCGACCGACCCCCGTGACACGGATCAGCAAATCAAGCCCGTAGGCACGGGTGAGCATTTCAAGCCCCTGCGGCGATTGAGCAGCGGGGTCCGGGGCGGAGCCCCGCGGCCTGAGGACGGCCCCCATGCACCACCACCGCCGCCGCCCGACGGCCCCACCTCCATCACCCCCACCGCCCGCCAAATCTGGACCCGCACCCGCGGCATCGCCCTGGCCCTGACCTTCCTCCTGATCGCAGCCGTGATCATCGCGGTCGTCCGCTCCGGCGACCAGCACGGCACCCTCGACCCCCGCTCCGCCGACAAGCGCGGCAGCCGCGCCGTCGCCGAACTCCTCGCTGACCGGGGCGTCGACACGCGCGTGGTCACCACAACCGCCGAGGCCCGCGCGGCGACAGGCCCCGACACGACCCTCCTGGTCGCCGCGCCCGACCGGCTCACGGCCCACCAGCAGTCCCGGCTCCAGGCCGCCACGGTCGACTCCGGCGGCCGCACCGTCCTCGTCGCTCCCGGCGCCGCCGCGGTCGACACGCTGGCCCCCGGCGTCACCACCGACCCAGAGCCCGCCGCCGACAAGCCCCTCGCGCCCGGCTGCGCGCTGCCCGAGGCCCGCCGCGCCGGCCCCGCGGACACCGGCGGCCACCGTTACAGCACGACGCTCACCGGCGCCGACTCCTGCTTCCCGAGCCACGGCTCCCCCACGCTGCTGCGCTTGCCGTCCCCCACCGACGAAGGCGACACGATCGTCCTCGGCTCGCCCGACATCCTTCTCAACGACCGCCTCGACGAACAGGGCAACGCCTCGCTCGCCCTTCAACTCCTCGGTTCGCGCCCTCATGTGGTCTGGTACCTCCCCTCCCTCTCCGACGACTCGGCGGCCGACGACGCACAGAACGACCGCAGCTTCGTCGACCTGATCCCCAAGGGCTGGCTCTGGGGCACCCTTCAGCTCTTCATCGCGGCAGCACTGGCCGCCCTGTGGCGCGCACGCCGTCTGGGCCCCCTGGTCCAGGAGCGCCTGCCCGTCGCGATCCGCGCCTCCGAAACCGTCGAAGGCCGTGCCCGCCTCTACCGCAAGGCGAACGCCCGCGACCGCGCCGCCACGGCCCTACGTATCTCCACTCGCACGCGCCTGGCCCCCCTCATCGGCATCCCCGTCTCCCAGGCCCACTCGCCCGAGACCTTCCTCCCGGCCCTGGCACGCCAACTCCCCACGCCCGCCCGGGACCCGCACGCTCTCCTCTTCGGCCCGCCCCCCGCGACCGACGCAGCACTCATCGCACTCGCCGACCACCTCGACGCCCTCGAAAGTGAGGTACGGAACCCATGATGGACCCGACCACTGACAACGCCGGGCCCACGACGGATCCCCGCAGCTCAAGGGCGTCTTTGGAGGCCCTGCGCACGGAGATCGCCAAGGCCGTGGTCGGCCAGGACCCCACCGTCACGGGCCTCGTCGTGGCCCTCCTCTGCCGCGGCCACGTCCTCCTCGAAGGAGTGCCCGGCGTCGCCAAGACCCTCCTCGTACGCGCCCTGGCCTCGTCCCTCGAACTCGACACGAAGCGCGTGCAGTTCACCCCCGACCTGATGCCCAGCGACGTGACGGGCTCTCTGGTCTACGACACCAACACCGCCCGCTTCTCCTTCCAGCCGGGCCCGGTCTTCACCAACCTCGTCCTCGCCGACGAGATCAACCGCACGCCGCCCAAGACCCAGTCCTCCCTCCTCGAAGCGATGGAGGAACGTCAGGTCACGGTCGACGGCACAGCGCGCCCGCTCCCGGACCCGTTCATGGTGGTCGCGACCCAGAACCCGGTCGAGTACGAGGGCACCTACCCCCTCCCCGAGGCCCAACTGGACCGCTTCCTCCTCAAGTTGAACGTTCCGCTGCCCACCCGCCAGGACGAGATCGACGTCCTGACCCGGCACGCCTCCGGCTTCAACCCCCGCGACCTGCACGCAGCGGGTATCCGCCCGGTGGCCACGGCAGCCGACCTCGAAACGGCCCGCGCGGCGGTCGCCAAGACAACGGTCTCCCCCGAAATCACCGCCTACGTAGTCGACATCTGCCGAGCGACCCGCGATTCCCCATCGCTCACCCTCGGCGTCTCCCCGCGAGGCGCCACGGCCCTCCTCGCCACCGCCCGCGCCTGGGCCTGGCTGACCGGCCGCGACTACGTCACCCCCGACGACGTCAAGGCCCTGGCCCTCCCCACTCTCCGCCACCGCATCCAACTGCGCCCGGAGGCCGAAATGGAGGGCGTCACCCCGGATTCCGTCATCAACGCGATCCTGACCCACGTCCCCGTCCCCCGCTGACCCGACGCCCGACGCCCGACGGAGGACGACACGACAATGGCACTGACCGGACGCACGGCCCTTCTCGCAGCCCTGGGCTCCCTCCCCGTCGGCATCTGGGACCCCAGCTGGACCGGGATCCTGGCCGTCAACGCCCCGCTGGCCCTGGCCTGCGCCTGCGACTTCGTCCTGGCCGCCCCCGTACGCCGCCTGCGCCTGACCCGCTCGGGCGCCACCTCCGTACGCCTCGGCGACCCGGCCGACGTCACTCTCACGATCGCCAACCCCTCACGCCGCCCCCTGCGCGCGAGGGTCCGCGACGCCTGGCCCCCGAGCAGCTGGCACTCCGGCATGGAGTACGACTCGTCCCGCCACCGCGTGAACATCCCCGCCGGCGAGAGGCGCCGCGTCACGACGCGCCTCCAGCCCACCCGCAGAGGCGACCGCACGGCCGACCGCGTCACCATCCGCTCCTACGGCCCCCTCGGCCTGTTCACCCGCCAAGGCACTCACAGAGTCCCCTGGACGGTCCGCGTCCTGCCGCCCTTCCACAGCCGCAAACACCTCCCCTCCAAGCTGGCCCGCCTCCGCGAACTCGACGGCCGCACCAGCGTGTTGACCAGGGGCGAGGGCACAGAATTCGACAGCCTCCGCGAGTACGTTCCCGGAGACGACACCCGCTCCATCGACTGGCGCGCAACGGCCCGCCACTCCGCGGTGGCCGTCCGCACCTGGCGCCCGGAACGCGACCGCCACATCCTCCTGGTCCTCGACACCGGCCGCACCTCCGCCGGCCGAGTCGGCGACGCCCCACGCCTCGACGCCTCCATGGACGCCGCGCTCCTCCTGGGCGCCCTGGCCTCCCGAGCCGGCGACCGCGTGGACCTGCTGGCCTACGACCGCCGCACCCGCGCCCTGGTCCAGGGCCGCACCGCAGGCGACGTCCTTCCTGCCCTGGTCAACGCCATGGCTCCACTGGAACCAGAGCTGATCGAAACGGACGCCCGAGGCCTCACGGCGACAGCCCTGCACACAGCGCACCGCCGATCCCTCATCGTCCTTCTTACGTCCCTGGACGCGGCCCCCATCGAAGAGGGCCTCCTCCCCGTACTCTCACGCCTCACGAAGCGTCACACGGTCGTCCTGGCATCAGTTGCCGACCCCAAAATCGAATCGATGACGTCGGCCCGAGGCACCACAGAAGCCATCTACGACGCCGCATCAGCGGCCCAGGCAAAAGCCGAACGCCTACGCACAGCCGAACAACTCACCCGCCACGGCGTCACCGTCGTGGACGCCACCCCATCCGAATTGGCCCCAGCCCTCGCGGACGCCTACCTGTCCCTGAAATCCGCCGGCCGCCTTTGAGGAAAGGGGGGGCTTCCCCCAAAACGCTCCTGAAACGCAGAAAAGCCCCGGACCGTATCCCGGTCCGGGGCTTTTCTCTAAAAATAGTTCGGCGGCGTCCTACTCTCCCACAGGGTCCCCCCTGCAGTACCATCGGCGCTGTGAGGCTTAGCTTCCGGGTTCGGAATGTAACCGGGCGTTTCCCTCACGCTATGACCACCGAAACACTATGAAACTGTCAACCGGAGCCGTAGCCAATCGGCTTCGACGGTTGTTCATGGTTTCAGAACCAACACAGTGGACGCGAGCAACTGAGGACAAGCCCTCGGCCTATTAGTACCGGTCACCTCCACACCTTACGGTGCTTCCAGATCCGGCCTATCAACCCAGTCGTCTACTGGGAGCCTTAACCCCTCAAAGGGGGTGGGAATACTCATCTCGAAGCAGGCTTCCCGCTTAGATGCTTTCAGCGGTTATCCTTTCCGAACGTAGCCAACCAGCCATGCCCTTGGCAGGACAACTGGCACACCAGAGGTTCGTCCGTCCCGGTCCTCTCGTACTAGGGACAGCCCTTCTCAATATTCCTACGCGCACAGAGGATAGGGACCGAACTGTCTCACGACGTTCTAAACCCAGCTCGCGTACCGCTTTAATGGGCGAACAGCCCAACCCTTGGGACCGACTCCAGCCCCAGGATGCGACGAGCCGACATCGAGGTGCCAAACCATCCCGTCGATATGGACTCTTGGGGAAGATCAGCCTGTTATCCCCGGGGTACCTTTTATCCGTTGAGCGACGGCGCTTCCACAAGCCACCGCCGGATCACTAGTCCCGACTTTCGTCCCTGCTCGACCCGTCGGTCTCACAGTCAAGCTCCCTTGTGCACTTACACTCAACACCTGATTACCAACCAGGCTGAGGGAACCTTTGGGCGCCTCCGTTACTCTTTGGGAGGCAACCGCCCCAGTTAAACTACCCATCAGACACTGTCCCTGATCCGGATCACGGACCCAGGTTAGACATCCAGCACGACCAGAGTGGTATTTCAACGACGACTCCACAACCACTGGCGTGGCCGCTTCAAAGTCTCCCACCTATCCTACACAAGCCGAACCGAACACCAATATCAAACTGTAGTAAAGGTCCCGGGGTCTTTCCGTCCTTCTGCGCGAAACGAGCATCTTTACTCGTAGTGCAATTTCACCGGGCCTATGGTTGAGACAGTCGAGAAGTCGTTACGCCATTCGTGCAGGTCGGAACTTACCCGACAAGGAATTTCGCTACCTTAGGATGGTTATAGTTACCACCGCCGTTTACTGGCGCTTAAGTTCTCAGCTTCGCCACACCGAAATGTGACTAACCGGTCCCCTTAACGTTCCAGCACCGGGCAGGCGTCAGTCCGTATACATCGCCTTACGGCTTCGCACGGACCTGTGTTTTTAGTAAACAGTCGCTTCTCGCTGGTCTCTGCGGCCACCCCCAGCTCAGAGTGCAAGACTCATCACCAGTGATGGCCCCCCTTCTCCCGAAGTTACGGGGGCATTTTGCCGAGTTCCTTAACCATAGTTCACCCGAACGCCTCGGTATTCTCTACCTGACCACCTGAGTCGGTTTAGGGTACGGGCCGCCATGAAACTCGCTAGAGGCTTTTCTCGACAGCATAGGATCATCCACTTCACCACAATCGGCTCGGCATCAGGTCTCAGCCTTGTGTGCGACGGATTTACCTACCGCACGGCCTACACCCTTACCCCGGGACTACCATCGCCCGGGCTGGACTACCTTCCTGCGTCACCCCATCGCTCACCTACTACCAGCTTGGGCCGGCGGCTCCACCACTTTCCATTCCCCGAAGGGTCCGGAACGGCTTCACGGCCTTAGCATCACTGGATTCGATGTCTTTCGCTTCACAGCGGGTACCGGAATATCAACCGGTTATCCATCGACTACGCCTGTCGGCCTCGCCTTAGGTCCCGACTTACCCTGGGCAGATCAGCTTGACCCAGGAACCCTTAGTCAATCGGCGCACACGTTTCTCACGTGTGTATCGCTACTCATGCCTGCATTCTCACTCGTGAACCGTCCACAACTACCTTCCGGTGCTGCTTCACCCGGCACACGACGCTCCCCTACCCATCCATACAGGCGTTGGCCCTATGTGTATGAATGACACGACTTCGGCGGTACGCTTGAGCCCCGCTACATTGTCGGCGCGGAATCACTTGACCAGTGAGCTATTACGCACTCTTTCAAGGGTGGCTGCTTCTAAGCCAACCTCCTGGTTGTCTCTGCGACTCCACATCCTTTCCCACTTAGCGTACGCTTAGGGGCCTTAGTCGATGCTCTGGGCTGTTTCCCTCTCGACCATGGAGCTTATCCCCCACAGTCTCACTGCCGTGCTCTCACTTACCGGCATTCGGAGTTTGGCTAAGGTCAGTAACCCGGTAGGGCCCATCGCCTATCCAGTGCTCTACCTCCGGCAAGAAACACACGACGCTGCACCTAAATGCATTTCGGGGAGAACCAGCTATCACGGAGTTTGATTGGCCTTTCACCCCTAACCACAGGTCATCCCCCAGGTTTTCAACCCTGGTGGGTTCGGTCCTCCACGAAGTCTTACCTCCGCTTCAACCTGCCCATGGCTAGATCACTCCGCTTCGGGTCTTGAGCGCGCTACTATGTCGCCCTATTCGGACTCGCTTTCGCTACGGCTTCCCCACACGGGTTAACCTCGCAACACACCGCAAACTCGCAGGCTCATTCTTCAAAAGGCACGCAGTCACGACGCATTGAGTAAACTCAATGCGCGACGCTCCCACGGCTTGTAGGCACACGGTTTCAGGTACTATTTCACTCCGCTCCCGCGGTACTTTTCACCATTCCCTCACGGTACTATCCGCTATCGGTCACCAGGGAATATTTAGGCTTAACGGGTGGTCCCGCCAGATTCACACAGGATTTCTCGGGCCCCGTGCTACTTGGGTGTCTCTCAAACGAGCCGCTAATGTTTCGACTACGGGGGTCTTACCCTCTACGCCGGACCTTTCGCATGTCCTTCGCCTACATCAACGGTTTCTTACTCGTCTTACGGCCGGCAGACCGTAAAAGAGAGATCCCACAACCCCGTACACGCAACCCCTGCCGGGTCTCACACGTATACGGTTTGGCCTCATCCAGTTTCGCTCGCCACTACTCCCGGAATCACGGTTGTTTTCTCTTCCTGCGGGTACTGAGATGTTTCACTTCCCCGCGTTCCCTCCACACTGCCTATATATTCAGCAGCGGGTGACAGCCCATGACGACTGCCGGGTTTCCCCATTCGGAAACCCCCGGATCAAAGCCTGGTTGACGACTCCCCGGGGACTATCGTGGCCTCCCACGTCCTTCATCGGTTCCTGGTGCCAAGGCATCCACCGTGCGCCCTTAAAAACTTGGCCACAGATGCTCGCGTCCACTGTGCAGTTCTCAAACAACGACCAACCACCCATCACCCCGAACCAGCAGGTTCGAGTGCACTGGGGCCGGCACTGAAGGATCAGGCTCTACAGCCCGTACCTTCAGACACCCAACAGCGTGCCCGACACGTTCAGTTGAAGCTCTGTGTTCCACGCCGAAGCAGTACTAACAGTCCTCATCCTGATCGTGCCGAATAATCAACGTTCCACCCATGAGCAACCACCGTCGAACGTTTGCCGACGTAATGGCCCTGGACCACCAAACAACGTTTGGCGGCCTAGATGCTCCTTAGAAAGGAGGTGATCCAGCCGCACCTTCCGGTACGGCTACCTTGTTACGACTTCGTCCCAATCGCCAGTCCCACCTTCGACAGCTCCCTCCCACAAGGGGTTGGGCCACCGGCTTCGGGTGTTACCGACTTTCGTGACGTGACGGGCGGTGTGTACAAGGCCCGGGAACGTATTCACCGCAGCAATGCTGATCTGCGATTACTAGCAACTCCAACTTCATGGGGTCGAGTTGCAGACCCCAATCCGAACTGAGACCGACTTTTTGAGATTCGCTCCACCTTGCGGTATCGCAGCTCATTGTATCGGCCATTGTAGCACGTGTGCAGCCCAAGACATAAGGGGCATGATGACTTGACGTCGTCCCCACCTTCCTCCGAGTTGACCCCGGCGGTCTCCTGTGAGTCCCCATCACCCCGAAGGGCATGCTGGCAACACAGAACAAGGGTTGCGCTCGTTGCGGGACTTAACCCAACATCTCACGACACGAGCTGACGACAGCCATGCACCACCTGTACACCGACCACAAGGGGGCGCCCATCTCTGGACGTTTCCGGTGTATGTCAAGCCTTGGTAAGGTTCTTCGCGTTGCGTCGAATTAAGCCACATGCTCCGCTGCTTGTGCGGGCCCCCGTCAATTCCTTTGAGTTTTAGCCTTGCGGCCGTACTCCCCAGGCGGGGCACTTAATGCGTTAGCTGCGGCGCGGACAACGTGGAATGTTGCCCACACCTAGTGCCCACCGTTTACGGCGTGGACTACCAGGGTATCTAATCCTGTTCGCTCCCCACGCTTTCGCTCCTCAGCGTCAGTAATGGCCCAGAGATCCGCCTTCGCCACCGGTGTTCCTCCTGATATCTGCGCATTTCACCGCTACACCAGGAATTCCGATCTCCCCTACCACACTCTAGCTAGCCCGTATCGACTGCAGACTCGGGGTTAAGCCCCGAGCTTTCACAATCGACGTGACAAGCCGCCTACGAGCTCTTTACGCCCAATAATTCCGGACAACGCTTGCGCCCTACGTATTACCGCGGCTGCTGGCACGTAGTTAGCCGGCGCTTCTTCTGCAGGTACCGTCACTTTCGCTTCTTCCCTGCTGAAAGAGGTTTACAACCCGAAGGCCGTCATCCCTCACGCGGCGTCGCTGCATCAGGCTTTCGCCCATTGTGCAATATTCCCCACTGCTGCCTCCCGTAGGAGTCTGGGCCGTGTCTCAGTCCCAGTGTGGCCGGTCGCCCTCTCAGGCCGGCTACCCGTCGTCGCCTTGGTGAGCCATTACCTCACCAACAAGCTGATAGGCCGCGGGCTCATCCTTCACCGCCGGAGCTTTTAACCCCCATCCAGGAGAATGGGAGTGTTATCCGGTATTAGACCTCGTTTCCAAGGCTTGTCCCAGAGTGAAGGGCAGATTGCCCACGTGTTACTCACCCGTTCGCCACTAATCCACCCCGAAGGGCTTCATCGTTCGACTTGCATGTGTTAAGCACGCCGCCAGCGTTCGTCCTGAGCCAGGATCAAACTCTCCGTGAATGTTTCCCCGTCATCGGGGTGACACCACGAGAGCGGAACAGTCGGAGGAATAATCCGACCGTTCACAGCGTCCTCGCTGTGTGCCTGCCAGCCAGTGGCCTGCAGGACTTTTCAAAGGAACCTCGCCCCAGCAGATGCTGGAGACGGGGTATCAACATATCTGGCGTTGATTTTTGGCACGCTGTTGAGTTCTCAAGGAACGGACGCTTCCTTTGTACTCACCCTCTCGGGCTTTCCTCCGGGCGCTTCCCTTCGGTATTTCGTGTTTCCAACCTTACCAGATCCGTTTCCCGTTCCGTTTCCGGTTCGGATTTCATTTCCGGTGGCCGTTGGAGGGCCTTTGCCTTTCGGCGGTGCCGACTTTATCAGAAGTTTTTGGCCGGGCTGACCGGCTCAGGGTTTCCGATTAATCGGGAGGGGCTTCTCGAAGAATTGAATTTCGTGAAGCGCGCTAGATACTAGCCGTTGCAATCGAACCTGTCGAGTTCGGGGCAACTGTTCGAATCTACCTCCCCGGTCTGTCCGTGTCAACGGTCTTTCCGGGGCGAAGAGGAGACTAGCAGGTCAGCGGGGCGCTCGCACATCAGGCGGCCGTGGGAAGCAGCGCACTGCGCTCGTCCGTGGCCACATCGCCCGTTTCGCCCTCACGAACCGCTCGGCCGCCGAGGACATAGACGTACGCCAGGAAGGCCAGTTCTGCCGTGATGCCGATGGCGATGCGGGCCCAGGTCGGGAGGCCGGAGGGGGTGACGAAGCCTTCGATGGCCCCGGAGATGAAGAGGACCAGGGCCAGTCCGATGGCCATGCCGAGAGCCGCTCGGGCCTCTTCGGCCAGGGCCGTTCTGCGCGTGCGGGGGCCCGGGTCGATCACGGTCCATCCGAGGCGGAGTCCGGTCCCGGCGGCTACGAAGACCGCGGTCAGTTCGAGCAAGCCGTGCGGAAGGATCAGCCCCAGGAAGGTGTCGAGGCGGCCGACGGAGGCCATCAGGCCGATGCCCACACCTACGTTGAGCATGTTCTGGAAGAGGATCCACAGGACCGGCAGGCCCAGGAAGACGCCCAGAACCAGGCACATGGCAGCGGCCTGGGCGTTGTTCGTCCAGACCTGGGCGGCGAACGACGCGGCCGGGTGGCTCGAGTAGTACGTCTCGTACTGCCCTCCGGGGCGGGTCATCTCGCGGAGCTCGGAGGGGGCCGCGATGGCGGCCTGGACATCGGGGTGGGTGCCGATCCACCAGCCGATGAGGGCGGCTGTCGCGGTCGACAGCAGTGCGGTGGGTACCCACCAGTGGCGCGCTCTGTAGACCGCTGCCGGGAAACCGTGGGTCAAGAAGTGCGTGACGTCGCGCCATGAAGCGCGGCGGGTACCCGTCACTGCACTACGCGCGCGGGCCACGAGTTGAGTGAGGCGGCCGATCACCCGGGGGTCCGGTGCGCTCGACTGGATGAGCGAGAGGTGGGTGGCGGTGCGCTGGTACAGGGTCACCAGTTCGTCCGCCTCTGTGCCGGTGAGTCGGCGTCGGCGGCGCAGCAGGGAGTCCAGTCGGTCCCACTCGGCCCGGTGGGCGGACACGAAGACGTCGAGGTCCATCCGGTCTGCTGCTCCTCGCTTTCCGGCACCTGTACGGCGCGATGGTCCTTCAGCTTGGCAGACTGGCGGTTCCTGGGGCAGCTCGTTGAAGGGTGGGTGGCCGGCGTGAGTGAGCTGGTGACGGGTGAGGCGGTGGCGCTGGAGCTGCGGCCCGCGAAGCTGCCGAGTCGGGCGCTTGCGGTACTCATCGATCTGGCGGTGGCGTTCGCCGTCTATATCGCGGTGACCATGGCGTTCGCGGCGGCGACCGCCTCGCTCGACGACGCGGCGGTCGCCGCCGTCGCGGTGGCCACGTTTCTGTTGGTACTGGTCGGGATTCCGATCGCCGTGGAGACGTTGAGCCATGGGCGATCGCTGGGGAAGCTTGCGTGCGGGCTGCGCGTCGTGCGGGACGACGGCGGGCCGATCCGGTTCCGGCATGCGCTGGTACGGGGGGCCGTCGGGGTCGTGGAGATCCTCATGACCTTTGGGGTCGTGGCGTGCATCGCTTCGCTCGTGTCCGCGCGGGGCCGGCGGGTCGGCGACGTGTTCGCCGGGACCCTCGTCGTACGGGAAAGGGTGCCGACCGGGCAGTTGGCGGTCGTGCCGCCTCCCCCGCCGTGGCTGGTGGGAAGGTTCGCCGAGCTGGATCTGTCGGCCGTGCCGGAGGGGCTGTGGCTCGCGGTGCGGCAGTACCTGACGCGGATGGGGCAGTTGGATCCGCAGGTCGGGTGGGGGATCGCCGAGCGGCTCGCGGGTGAGCTCGCCGCGCACACGGGGGCGCCGGTGCCGAGTGATGTGCCGCCCGCCGCGTTCCTGGCGGCCGTGACGCACGAGCGGCAGGCGCGGGAGGCTCAGCGGGCGTTCGGAGCGAGCGCCGCGGGTGGTCAGGCGGCTTCGCCTGCGGCCGGTGCCGCTCCGGGGGCGTATGGCGGATACGGAGAGGCCGCGGGCCCCGTGCCGCCGTGGACTCCGCCCGCTCCTCCGGCTCCTCCCGCTCCCCCTGTTTCTCCGGCCCCTGCGCCCGGTGTGGCCGACAACTCCCCGGCGGGATCCGGGAGTTCGGACGGGCCGGCCACCGGGTTCGTACCGCCGGCCTGAGCGCGCGGCGTCAGCGGAACACCGACGGCGGGGTCTCGAGGTCCTCCAGCTCGATGCCGGGGGCCGCCAGGACCACGTCTCCGCTGATGTGGACTGCCTGCTGCTCCCCCGTGTCCAGGGCTGTGACCTGGTATTCGTCCACGGTCAGAGGCCCGTTGTCAGTGGCGTGTGCTTCGCTGTTCAGCAAGGTCCAGGACTGGTCCAGAGTGCGCGGCGCAAGGACGGGGTCCGTCAGAGCGACGAGGCGGACGCGGGTCGGAGGGGAAGCGGGGGTGAGACCGAGCAGACGTGCGGTGGCGATGAGGAACGCGGGGGAGGTTCCCGTGAACGCGTGCGCGGGGGCGTTTCCTTCGGTCGCGTGAGTGCCGGTGGGGTCGGTGCGGACCCATGTGACGCCGTCGATGGCGGCGCCTCTCACCTGCCAGCTCGCCGCATTCAGTTCGAGGCGGATGGGGCGGCCGAGTTCGTCGAGGGCGAGGTCGATCGAGCCGGCGTGGTCGCCGGAGGGGGTGGTCCGTTGCGCTACATAGCGCCAGCCGGAAGGGCCGGGCGCGCACTGGAAGTGTTCTTCGCCGAGGGGGGTGTGATCGTGCAGATCGTGGAGCGAATAACGGCCGCGGGGCATGGCGTTCGTGGAGTCCTCTGTCTGGCCTGGTGACGGCCGCCGTCGGGTGCGGCGTCGGCGGTCGTCGAAGGACGTGTCCACCGTAGCCAGCGGTGTGCGCGGACACGGGACAGGCCCCCGACACGGGGGTGCGGGGGCCTGTCCTGCGAGGCGGTCAGCCGACGGGCGGCTGGTGCGCGGTGCCGAGGCGAGTGGTCAGGAGACCAGTGCCCGGCAGGCGCGTGCTCAGTAGCGGTAGTGGTCCGGCTTGTACGGGCCCTCGACCTCGACGCCGATGTACGAGGCCTGCTCCGGGCGGAGCGTCGTCAGCTTCACGCCGAGCGAGTCCAGGTGGAGGCGGGCGACCTTCTCGTCCAGGTGCTTGGGCAGCACGTACACGCCGGTCGGGTACTCGGACTGCTTGGTGAAGAGCTCGATCTGGGCCAGCGTCTGGTCCGCGAACGAGTTGGACATCACGAAGGACGGGTGGCCCGTCGCGTTGCCCAGGTTCAGCAGGCGGCCCTCGGACAGCACGATGATGACCTTGCCGTCGGGGAACGTCCAGGTGTGGACCTGCGGCTTGACCTCGTCCTTGACGATGCCGTCGATCTTCGCCAGGCCGGCCATGTCGATCTCGTTGTCGAAGTGGCCGATGTTCCCGACGATCGCCTGGTGCTTCATCTTGGCCATGTCGCTGGCCATGATGATGTCCTTGTTGCCGGTCGTCGTGACGAAGATGTCGACCTTGTCGACGACCTCGTCGAGCGTGGTGACCTGGAAGCCGTCCATGGCCGCCTGCAGGGCGCAGATCGGGTCGACCTCGGTGACGATGACGCGGGCACCCTGGCCGCGCAGCGACTCCGCGCAGCCCTTGCCCACGTCGCCGTAGCCGCAGACGAGGGCGGTCTTGCCGCCGATGAGGACGTCGGTGGCGCGGTTGATGCCGTCGACGAGCGAGTGGCGGCAGCCGTACTTGTTGTCGAACTTCGACTTGGTCACGGCGTCGTTCACGTTGATCGCCGGGAACAGGAGGACGCCGTCGCGCTGCATCTCGTACAGGCGGTGGACGCCGGTCGTGGTCTCCTCGGTGACGCCGCGGATCTCGGAGGAGAGCTGGGTCCACTTCTGCGAACCGTTCGAGATCGTGCGGTTCAGGAGCTGGAGGATGACGCGGTGCTCGTCGGACTCGGCGGTGTCGACCGAGGGGACCTTGCCGTCCTTCTCGTACTCGACGCCCTTGTGGACGAGGAGGGTGGCGTCACCACCGTCGTCGAGGATCATGTTCGGGCCGCCGGTGGGGGTGTTCGGCCAGGTCAGAGCCTGCTCCGTGCACCACCAGTACTCCTCCAGCGTCTCGCCCTTCCAGGCGAAGACCGGGATGCCCTGGGGGTTGTCCGGCGTGCCGTTCGGGCCGACGGCGATGGCCGCGGCGGCGTGGTCCTGCGTGGAGAAGATGTTGCAGGAGGCCCAGCGGACCTCGGCGCCGAGCGCGACGAGGGTCTCGATGAGGACGGCCGTCTGGACCGTCATGTGGAGGGAGCCGGTGACGCGGGCACCCGCGAGGGGCTGGGCGGCGGCGTACTCCTTGCGGATCGCCATGAGGCCGGGCATCTCGTGCTCGGCGAGGGTGATCTCCTTGCGGCCGAAGGCGGCGAGGGAGAGGTCGGCGACCTTGAAGTCCTGGTCCTGTCGGTTGGCGACAGAAGTCATAAGTGAGCTGCTCCTCGGTGCTGTTGCAGTCGGTCGAGGTGGGCTGACGCGCCTGCCCACGGTATGGGCGATGCGCGCATGGAGCTGACCTGCGGCGTCCTGGGACACAAGTGTCCCCTGGCGCTCGCAGCGCAGTCCGTCGGAGGCCCTCTCTCCCTCGGCCGACCCGGCGTACGGGCCGCCCGACCGCCATCAGCAGCGACGTCTGGCTCGGTACAAAGCTACACCGATCGGCCCAGCCGAACCCACCCCGCCTCTCGATCCGGTCGGGCGCGTTCCGGACCGGGCCTCCTCTGCCGGGCCTCCTCTGAGGGGAAGGCGGAGCGGAAACAGGGATACATGACGACGGACTACCGGATCAGGGACCTTTGAACTGTCGGGCCTGTGCGTATGTGTTGCACCATGCTGGGAGAGCGGCAAAGATTTGCGCGCTCTTGCACGGAACGCTTGAAGGAGAGCCACGTGACCAGTCCGGCCGACCCCCACGCGGGCGGAGGAACCGTCGAGCAGCAGAAGAAGTTGAGGCTGCTCGCGGTGACCGCATGTCCGACCGGCATCGCGCACACCTACATGGCGGCGGAGAAGCTGCAGCAGGCAGCGGACGCCGCGGGTATCGACATGAAGGTGGAGACGCAAGGGTCCATCGGGGCCGAGAACGTCCTGACCGACAACGATGTCAAGAACGCCGACGGCATCATCATCGCCGCCGACAAGGACGTCGACCGTGCCCGGTTCGCCGGTAAGCGGGTGCTGTCGGTCGGCGTGTCGGAGGGCATCAGCCACCCCGAGCAGCTGATCGAGCGAGTACAGAGCGCGCCGGTGGCCGGCTCGGAGGGCGGCGGTGCGCAGGAGGCGGCGGCGTCCGGCGGGAAGGAGCGCAGCGCGGCGTACAAGGCGCTGATGAACGGCGTCAGCTTCATGATCCCGTTCGTCGTCGTCGGCGGTCTGCTGATCGCCGTATCGCTGGCGATCGGGGGGCATGCGACGCCCGACGGGATCCAGATCCCCAAGGACACGTTCTGGTTCAACGTCAACGCGCTCGGCACGCTCGGCTTCAAGCTGATGCTGCCGATCTTCTCCGGCTATATCGCCTACGCGCTCGGTGACCGGCCCGCGCTCGTGCCGGGCATGATCGGCGGCTTCCTCGCCGCCGATGCCAGCATCTACGGCTCCGACGCCAACGCCGGCTTCCTCGGCGCCATCGTGACCGGTTTCCTCGCGGGCTATCTCGTCCTCGCGATCCGGAAGATCAAGGTCCCGAAGGCCATCCAGCCGATCATGCCGATCATCGTGGTCCCCATCGCGTCCACGCTGGCCGTCGGTCTCGCCTTCATCTACATCCTCGGCGGGCCGATCTCCTGGGTGTTCACGCACCTCACCGACTTCCTCGGCGGGATGACCGGGTCGAGCGCGGTGCTGCTCGGTGCGCTGATCGGTCTGATGATCGCGTTCGACATGGGCGGCCCGGTCAACAAGACCGCGTTCCTGTTCGCCGTCGGTCTGATCGGGACGAACAACGCCGTCATGGGTATGGCCGCCGCGGCCATCCCGGTCATGCCGCTCGGCCAGGGTCTGGCCACGATGATCCGCCGCAAGCTCTACACGGACGCGGAACGCGAAGCCGGTATCGCGGCGCTGTTCATGGGCTGTTTCGGCATCTCCGAAGGTGCCATCCCGTTCGCGGCGGCACGTCCGGCGCAGGTCATTCCGGCGAACATGCTGGGTGGCGCGGTCGCCGGTGCGATCGCCGGTCTCGCCGGGGTCGAGGACTCCGTGCCGCACGGTGGTCCGATCGTCGCGGTGTTCGGCGCGATCAGCGGGCTCGCCATGTTCTTCGTCGCGATGGCGGCGGGCACCGTGGTCACCGCCATGACCACGAACGCGCTGATCGGCGTGAGCAACCGCCGCTCCGCGGCCAAGCAGGCCGCGGCCGATTCCGCGAAGTCCGATGAGGCCGGCTCCGGCGAGGCCGAGCCCGCCCTGGCCGGTGCCACTCCGGCCGTCGCCGCCGAGAGCGCGCCGGAGGAGCACGCCTCGGCGACTGTTGCCTCCGCGTCCGCGGCGGCGTCCCTTCAGGCGGCCGCCTCGGCCTCTACCGCCTCCGCCGCCGATGACCAGGCGCCCGAGGTGCTCTCCGGCTACCTCACCGACCGGACCGTCAAGGTGCAGCTGGACGCGCAGGACAAGGAAGCGGCCATCCGCGAGATGGCGGGCCTCGCCGCCGGTACCGGCAAGGTCGCCGACATGGAGGAGCTCGTACAGACCGCGCTGCGGCGCGAGGAGCAGGGCACGACCGGGCTCGGCGAGGAGATCGCCATCCCGCACGCCAAGACGGACGCGGTGACCGCCCCGGTCGTCTGCTTCGCGCGGTCCGACGAGGGCATCGAGTGGGGTTCGCTCGACGGCACGAAGGCCAGGCTCGTCTTCATGATCTCGGTGCCGGAGGCGGCCGCGGGCGACGAGCACCTGCGGATCCTGGCGCTGCTCTCGCGGAAGCTGATGGACACGGACTTCCGGGCGCGGCTGCAGGAGGCTCCGGACGAGGCCGCGATCCTGCGGGTGCTGGCGGAGGTTCAGTAACCCGGAGGTTCAGTAACCGAACCAGGTGCCTACGTAGCTCAGTAACCGCACCGCGTGCCTACGTAGATGGGGCCCAGCCAAGATTCTCGGCTGGGCCCCATCTACGTAGAGGGAGTGTTCAGTGCTCCGGGGTCGGCGTCGGGCCGCCCGGGCGGGCCTCCCGGTCGGATCCCTTCGCGGCCTCGGACTCGCTGTAGATGTCGGGCTCGAGGTAGATGACGCGGGCGATCGGGACGGCGGCGCGGATGCGGGCCTCGGCCTCGTTTATGGCGCGGGCCACCTCGGCGGCCGTGTCGTCGTGCTGAACGGCGACCTTCGCGGCGACGAGGAGCTCCTCGGGGCCGAGGTGGAGCGTGCGCATGTGGATCAGGCCGGTGACGGTCTCGCCGTCGACGACGGCCTGCTCGATCTTCGCGACCTCCTCAGCGCCCGCGGCCTCGCCGAGCAGCAGCGACTTGGTCTCCAGGGCGAGGACGATCGCGATGGCGATCAGCAGGATGCCGATGCAGAGCGTGCCGATGCCGTCCCAGACGGCATCGCCGGTGGCGAGCGTCAGGCCCACGCCGAACAGCGCGAGGACCAGACCGATGAGCGCGCCGAAGTCCTCCAGGAGGACGACCGGCAGCTCGGGCGCCTTGGCGCGCTTGATGAACTGGCCCCAAGTGAGCTTGCCGCGCAGCGCGTTGGACTCCTTGATGGCCGTACGGAAGGAGAAGCCCTCGGCGATGATCGCGAAGACGAGGACGCCGACCGGCCAGTACCAGTGCTCCAGATCGTGCGGGTGGCTGATCTTTTCGTAGCCCTCGTAGACGGCGAACATGCCACCTACGGAGAAGAGGACGATCGACACCAAGAAGGCGTAGATGTAACGCTCGCGTCCGTACCCGAAGGGGTGTTGCGGAGTCGCCTCGCGCTGGGCCTTCTTGCCGCCGATCAGCAGCAGGAACTGGTTGCCCGAGTCCGCGAGCGAGTGGACTGCCTCGGCGAGCATCGACGAGGAGCCACTGAAGAGGAACGCCACGAATTTCGCTACCGCGATCGCTAGGTTGGCGGCCAGCGCCGCCACGATCGCCTTGGCTCCGCCTGAAGCACTCATGTCGTTCCTGGTGTCCTTTCGAGGTTCTGCGTACGTCCCGTGCGCGGTGGGTCATTGTTGCAGCACGGGACGTCGCAGGTGCCTCTCAGGCCACCACCGTCGCACGGAAAACCGTGCCGGATCCGGACACATTCACCTTTTCGCCCGCCGGAACGAAGGCCGATTCGCCGGGTGCGAGCGCGAGCTCGCCGGCCCGGACGGTGCCCGCCGTGCACAGCAGGATCTGCGGCGTCGCGGCCGTCAGCTCGTGGTCCGCGCCGCCCTCGGGCAGGACGAAGCGGGAGAGGCGGAACTCGTCGATGGGGGTGTCGTAGACCTCTTCGCCCTCGGGTGAGGCCTCGGGGCGCAGTACGCCCGGGTCGGTGGCCTCGAAGCGGACGATGCGCAGCAGCTCGGGGACGTCGACGTGCTTGGGGGTGAGCCCGCAGCGCAGCACGTTGTCCGAGTTGGCCATGATCTCGACGCCGAGGCCGTTGAGGTAGGCGTGCGGGACGCCCGCGCCGAGGAACAGGGCCTCGCCGGGCTGCAGTTGGACGTAGTTGAGCAGCATCGCCGCGATGACGCCCGGGTCGCCGGGGTAGTGGTGGGCGATGCCCGCGTACGGCTCGTAGGCGCCGCCGATGCGCTGGGCGGCGGCCGTGGCGTCGGCGACGGTCCGCTCCATCTCCCCCGGATCGGCGCTCAGTACGGCGGTGAGGACCTCGCGCAGCGCCGCCTCTTCGGGGTGGGCGCGCAGCAGATCGGCGTACGGCTTGAGGCTGTCGACGCCGAGGCCTTCGAGGAGTCGGGCGGCTTCCTCGGGCGCGCGGAAGCCGCACAGACCGTCGAACGGCGTGAGCGCGCAGATCAGTTCGGGCTTGTGGTTGGCGTCCTTGTAGTTGCGGTGCGGGGCGTCGATCGGGACGCCGCGCTTCTCCTCGTCCTCGTAACCCTCCTTCGCCTGCTGGAGGTTGGGGTGCACCTGGAGGGAGAGGGGCGCGCCCGCGGCGAGCAGCTTGAGGAGGAACGGGAGGCGGGGGCCGAACTTTTCGACGGCGGCGTCGCCCAGTTCGTCGGCCGGGTGTGCGTCGATGACCTCGTTGAGCGGGCCGCGCTCGGTGCGCGAGGGGGCGCCCGGGTGCGCGCCCATCCACATCTCCGCCTGCGGTTCACCGGTCGGGTTTACGCCGATGAGCTGCGGGATGGCGGTGGTGGAGCCCCAGGCGTAGGGGCGGATGGTGTTGGTGAGGCGGTCCATGAGGCTTTCTTTCGATACGCGGTCCGGGCGGAGGTCCGGGCGGACGACAAGGGCTGTTCTGAAGCCGATTGTTCTGAAGCTGTCAGGCGCGCGAGGCGAGACCCAGGTAAACGGCGGCGAAATCCGTGACGGCGATCAGCTCCGCGAGGGTCTCCAGGTCGCTGCCCTCCTCCGGTTCCAGCTCGCTGATGGCGATGTCGTGCGACAGCGCGAGTTCGCGGGCCGCGGGTGCGGCGGTGAGGCCGCCGGCCGGGCGGTCGCGCAGCAGGACGACGCGGGCGCGCATCATCTGGACCTCCTCGACGCGGTCGCGGAAGAAGTCCTCGGGGTCGGCGCCCGCGGCCAGGTCGCCGGTGAGGAGCGCGCCATGGGCGGGCATCGCCTCGGGCAGGTCCGCGGCGAGCGCGGGGTGCCCGGCGAGCTCGGCGATGGCCGCGGCGAAGCGACGGCCCGCCGGGCCCGCGGCGGCGCCCTCGGTCCAGATCAGCGGGAGCGCCTCGGCGAGCTCGGCGGCGAGCGTCTTGGCCGGGTTGCTGTACGTGGCGACGGCCGGGCCGCAGCGCTCGGCGACCTGGTCGAGGCGGTCGGCGACCTTCTCGAGCGTGTCCGGCGCGGCCGGGAGGAGGCCCGTGCGGTCGAGCAGCGCGAGGAGGGGCGTGAGCAGCGCCCAGAGTGCGCCCGGCGCGGAGGCGGCCGCGGGTTCGTCCTGCTCGTACGGGGCCGTGGCCATCGGTACGGACAGTCCGTGCGCCCCTGCGACGGCCTCGGTCAGCGGGGCGCCGGAGGGACAGACCGCGACGGCCGTGACGCCGCGCCGGTACGCCTGCTCCACGAGGAGCGAGAGGCTCGGCTCCGTGCCGTCCGGGGTGGCGATCAGGAGGAGGTCGACCGAGCCCGCCCAACCGGGCAGCTCCCAGCGCAGCGCGCCCGCCGCGGGGGCCACGCCGGTGGGGCGCAGGCGGACGACCGGGCAGGCCGCGCCCGCCAGGCGCCCGATGAAGTCGGCGACGCCCGCGGCGGCCATGCCGGGGCCCGCGATCAGGACGGCGCGGGGGCGGCCGTCGGGCTTCAGGTCGGCGATGCCGGCCTCCGCCGCGTGCCGGGCCGCCGTGCGGACGCGGGCGCCGGCCTCTGCGGCGCCGCGCAGCAGGCCGCGGTGGTCGGCCCTGGCCAGTGCGTCCGGGTCGTCCAGGAGCGATTCGTCGAACATGGCGTCGGGCCTCCTGCGGGGCGTGGTGGAGGGTCAGGGCCTGCCGGGCGGGTGTCCGGCGGATCGGGTCGCGTGCGGCCCTGATCCGTCGGCGCCGGGGAGGTCCTACGCGGGGCGGCGCGCCTCGTCGATCAGGAGGACGGGGATGCCGTCGCGGACCGGGTAGGCCAGGCCGCAGTCCTTGCCGGTGCAGATCAGCTCGGCGTCGGCCTCCTTGAGCGGGGCGTGGCAGGCCGGGCAGGCGAGGATCTCCAGGAGGCCGGCTTCGAGCGGCATGGTTTCCCTCCGAGGGTGAGTGGGGTTCAGGTGCGCTGCACCGTGTGCGGCGCTGGTCACCAGCCTACCGGCGGGAACCGGTGCCGTGCGGTGGCCGGGGCCCCCGTGAACGGGTGCGCGGCACCGGGTGCCGCCTTGCCCACCCTGCCGCCCAAGGCGGCAGATTGCCCAAGGCGGCGAGGCCCACCGGACCGGGCGGCGATCCGCGGTCGGCGGCAGAACCTCAGCCCCGGATGATCGCCAGGACCTCGTCGCGGGTTTTTTCCATCGTTGGGGTGTCCCGGGCCTCCGTGTTCAGGCGGAGCAGTGGTTCCGTGTTGGACGGGCGGACGTTGAACCACCAGTCGGCCGCGGTGACCGTCAGGCCGTCGAGCTCGTCCGTCGTGATGCCCTCGCGGCCCGCGTACGCCGCCTTGATCGCGGCGAGGCGGTCGGTCTGGTCGGCGACCGTGGAGTTGATCTCGCCGGAGGCCGCGTAGCGGTCGTAGGAGGAGACCAGGGCGGAGAGCGGGCCGTCCTGGCCGCCGAGCGCCGCGAGGACGTGGAGCGCCGCCAGCATGCCCGTATCGGCGTTCCAGAAGTCGCGGAAGTAGTAGTGCGCGGAGTGCTCGCCGCCGAAGATCGCGCCGGTGGTGGCCATCTCCTGCTTGATGAACGAGTGGCCCACGCGCGTGCGCACGGGCGTGCCGCCGTTCTCCTTCACGACCTCCGGCACGGTCCAGGAGGTGATCAGGTTGTGGATGATCGTTCCCGAGCCGCCGTTTCGCGCGAGCTCGCGGGCGGCGACCAGGGCGGTGATCGCGGACGGGGACACCGGGTCGCCGTTCTCGTCCACCACGAAGCAGCGGTCCGCGTCCCCGTCGAAGGCGAGGCCGAGGTCGGCGCCCTCGGCACGCACGCGTGCCTGGAGATCCACGATGTTCGCGGGGTCCAGCGGGTTCGCCTCGTGGTTCGGGAACGTGCCGTCCAGCTCGAAGTACATCGGCACGACGTCCAGCGGCAGTCCTCCGAGGACCGTCGGGACCGTGTGCCCGCCCATCCCGTTGCCCGCGTCCACCACGACCTTCAGCGGGCGGATCGCCGTCAGGTCGACCAGGCCGCGCAGGTGCGCCGCGTAGTCCTGCAGCGTGTCCCGCCGCGTGACGGTCCCAGGCGTGGCGGCCGGCTCCGGGGCGCCCGACGCGCTCCACTCCTCGGCCAGCCGGCGGATCTCCGCGAGGCCCGTGTCCTGCCCGACCGGCGCCGCGCCCGCCCGGCACATCTTGATGCCGTTGTACCGCGCCGGGTTGTGCGAGGCCGTGAACATGGCGCCGGGCAGGTCGAGCGCACCCGACGCGTAGTACAGCTGGTCCGTCGAGCACAGGCCGATCTCGGTGACGTCCGCGCCGAGGGCGGCGGCCCCGCGCGCGAACGCCCCTGTCAGGCCGGGCGAGGAGGGCCGCATGTCGTGACCCACGACGATCGCGGAAGCGCCCGTCACTCGCACGAACGCGGCGCCGAACAGCGCGGCGAGTTCCTCGTCCCACTGGTCCGGGACCACCCCACGTACGTCGTACGCCTTCACGATCTGCGACAGATCAGCAGCAGCCACGGTCTGCCCAGCCCTCCTGGAGTCCTGCACGGACCCACAAAGTACCTGGCCGCACTGACAGCGGATCGTGAACCCCTCATTCCTCCCGAGGAACCCGGCCTCCCACGTCCTCACTGGTCACAGCAGTTCCAAACAGCACCGAGCGATGCCGAGCCTCCTCACGGCAGCATCCACCCCAGCACCGCCGTGCTCTGCCCCCACACGATCAGGCACATCACCAGCAGCAGCCCGGCGCTCCACGGCAGCACCTTGCGCAGCAGGTCGCCCTCCCGGCCCGCGAGGCCGACCGCCGCGCAGGCGATCGTCAGGTTCTGCGGCGAGATCATCTTGCCGAGGACGCCGCCCGAACTGTTCGCCGCGGCGAGGAGTTCCGGCGAGAGGCCCGACTGCTGGGCGGCCGTCACCTGGAGGGCGCCGAAGAGGGCGTTGGCCGAGGTGTCGGATCCGGAGACCGCGACGCCGAACCACCCCAGAACCGGCGACAAGAAGGCGAGCCCGGCGCCCGCCGCCGCCACGAAGTGCCCGATGGTGGCGGCCTGTCCGGACAGGTTCATGACGTACGCGAGGGCCAGCACGCTCGTCACCGTCAGGATCGCGAACCGCAGTTCGTGCACGGTGCCGAACCACTCACGCACCGCATCGCGCGCGTGCACCCCGATCACGACCGCGGTGAAGACGCCCGCGATCAGGACGAGCGTGCCGCCGGTGGAGACGAGCGGCAGCGTGAAGATGTTGCCGCCCACGGGCTTGCCGCTCGGGTCGGCGACGTTCAGGAAGGGCCAGTCGAAGACCCAGTTGGCCTTGGCGAGCCAGTCCTTGACGGCCGGGATCTGCGCCAGGGAGAAGATCACGACGATGAGCGCGTACGGGGCGTAGGCGCGCAGCACCTCGGGCCGCGCGTCCTCCTCGTCCAGGTCCTCACTGCGTACGCCGGTCAGGACGGCGGCGCGTACGGGCTCGGCGGCCGGCCTGCGCGCGTGCGGCACCGCGACGAGGGCGCCCGCGCCCACCAGGGCGGCGCCGATGTCGGCGAGTTGGGCGGACACGTAGTTGGAGGCCACGAACTGGGCGACGGCGAAGGCGAATCCGCACGCGAGGGCGGGCACCCAGGTCTCCCGCAAGCCCCGCTTGCCGTCCACCAGGCCGACGAGCACGAGCGGCACCACGAGGGCGAGCAGCGGCGTCTGACGGCCCACCACAGAGGCGACGGTGTCCAGCGGGAGGCCCGTCACCTGAGCCAGCGTCACGACCGGCGTGCCCATGGCCCCGAAGGCGACGGGCGCCGTGTTGGCGACGAGCGCGACGACCGCCGCCTTCACGGGGTCGAAGCCGAGCGCGACCAGCATCACCGAGCAGATGGCGACCGGCGCCCCGAACCCGGCGAGCGCCTCCAGGAGCGCGCCGAAGCAGAACGCGACGACGAGCGCCTGGATGCGCGGATCGTCGGAGAGCCGCCCGAAGGAGCGGCGCAGAATGTCGAAGTGCCGGGTGCGCACCGTCATCCGGTACACCCACAGTGCGTTGACGACGATCCACATGATGGGGAAAAGACCGAAGACCGCGCCCTGTGCGGCGCTGGAGACGGTCTGCCCGAGGGGCATGTCGTACGCGATCCAGCCGACGGCGGCTGCCACGGCGAGGCCGATCAGGCCCGCCCGGTGCGCCTTCATGCGCACGGCGCCGAGCAGGACGAGGACGGTCACGAGCGGCAGGGCCGCGACGAGGGCGGACAGGCCGAGCGAGCCGCCTACGGGCTCCAATTGCTGGACGAACACTTTCGCCTCCCGGAATCCCGGAGTCGGGTGGCGAAATCGTCGTGTCCTCAACAATCGCGGGTCAACGCGTACGACTGTGAAGATCCCGTGAAGGGGTCGATCTACAAGGAAGCCGACCTACAAGGAAGTTGACCGGCCGTCGGCCCGGTCAGTTGTCCGGCGAGCGCAGCACCCGGAGGTGGCCACGGCGCGCGACCTCCATGGGGTCCGCGGTGCGCGGCCCGGAGCCGCCGGCCTCGGCCGCGCGCTCCTGCGGGCGGGCCGCCTCGCGCACGGCGTTGGCGAGGGCCTCCAGGTCGTCCCCGCTGGGGCGGCTGGGACCGCTGGTGTCGGCGAGGCGGACGACCTCCCAGCCGCGCGGCGCGGTGAGGCGCTCGGAGTGCTCGGCGCACAGGTCGTAGCAGTGGGGTTCGGCGTAGGTGGCGAGCGGGCCGAGGACCGCGGTCGAGTCGGCGTAGACGTACGTCAGCGTCGCGACGGCGGGACGGCCGCAAGCGGTGCGCGAACAGCGACGTACAGGGCTCACAGCGTTGGACGGTACCGCACTCTTGAGCGGGCCGCGACGACTCGCCCCGAGGTCACCCCACCGTGTCGTGGCGTGATACGGCGCACACCACCGCGCGCGTGCGCCCCGATGACCTGCGTGGACCCCGGGTTGTGCGCCCCACGGGGCAGTTGAAAGCGGTCACCACTCGGGGCATATAGCGCCAATTGCCGCGAGATCATCGATCCGGGAGAGAAGTTGAATCAGCCCCAAGATTGGCTTGATCGGTCAGGAAGCGACATGGAGCGCTCCGTCAGGCGCCGCCCCGCTTCCGGCGCCGCGGAGGACTACGCTGCGTCAGTGATGGAAAGGCCAGTCAACACAGACGACGCGGTTTCGCCGCCCTCCGGGGAACCGCGCCCGCCGCGCCGCCGCGACCGGCACGGCCGGGGCATGCGCGGCCCCGTGGCGCCGCCGCAGGTGCCGCTGTCCGCCAGCCGTGCCGAGGCCTTCTCCGACCTCGTGCAGGACTCCGTGGAGCGCCTGGAGCGGCGCTGGCCGCAGCTCGCCGAGGTCGACTTCCTGATTCTGGACGTGCCCCGGCTGACGGCCGAGGACGAGGCGATGACCGGCGGCACGGTGCCGCTCGGCGGCACGGTCCCCGCGCGGGACGACACCCCCGCGCGCGTGGTCATCTACCGGCGGCCCGTGGAGATCCGCACCAAGGGGCGCGAGGAGCAGGCGGCGCTCGTGCACGAGGTCGTCGTCGAGCAGGTCGCGGAGGTCCTGGGGCTCACCCCGGAGACCGTGGATCCCCGCTACGGGGACTATGGCGACTACGGAGACGGCGAGGACTGACCCCGCCGCCCCGCAGGCAGCCGCTTCTTTACGTAGGCAGTTGCTTCCGGTCCGTAGGCAGCCGCCTCTGTACGTAGGCAGCTACTTCTGCACCACCGACAGGTCCTCGTCCGCCTTCGGCACCGACACCATGCCCCGGTCGTCCGGCAGCGTCTGCACCGTGAACGCGGGGACGGAGCCCTGCTTCTCCTCCAGCATCCGCGAGCCGTGGACCGGGCCGCCGGACACCGGCTCCACCGTCAGCGCGTAGCTGCCCTTCAGGCCGGACGGGACGGGCGGGGTGACCGACAGGGTCGTGCCGCCCTTGACCGTGTACTCCTTCGTGGTCGCCGTGCCGCCCTCGGTGCCCGGGGACGCGGTGACCTTGACCTTGCCGGTCGACTCGGGGGCGGTCAGGGCGAGCGTGGAGCCCTTGGAGCGGTTGTCGGCGACCGTGGCGCGCGCGCCGATGCTCCGCGTGGCCGGGATGAACGCCGTCTCCTGGTCGGCGCCCTTGCCGCGCGTGACGCGCAGGGCGGCCACGACCGGCACGGAGCCCTCGGAGGGCGTCAGGATCAGCGAGCCCGCGTCGCCGCGCGTCACGGCGCCGAGGTCGACGGCCGTGGTCATGCCCGACTTCAGGTGCAGCGTGTCGTGCCCGGCGGGCGCGATCTTGCCGCTGGAGGTCGCGAGCCGGACCTTCAGGTCGGCATCGTCCTGCCCCGGTGCGAAGGCGACCAGCCGCACGTTCTTGGCGTCCTTCGGGATGCCGGGCAGCACGAGGGACGGGGCCGGGTCGGCGGCGGCCGGCAGCCAGTCCCCGCCCTGCTTCTCGTCCACATCCGACAGGGCCGCCCCGACCCGGCCGCTGCGCGCGGTCACGTGCAGCGTGAGGTTCGTGTACGCCTTGTCGGTCAGCGTCGACAGCAGCACCGGGACGCTGGAGTGCGGTCCCACGGTGATGCCCTCGCCGACCTCGGACTTGATGGCCCCTTCGGGGCCGTACATCTGCACGTCCACGACCGCGGCCTCGTCGTCCGGGTTCGTGAGGTGGACGTAGTCGCTGCGGCCCTTGGCGGTGCTGGCGCCGGGGAAGTAGAAGTCCGTGTCGGGCTCCGAGCAGTTCACACCGAGCAGGCCGCGGCCCGATCCCGCGGTCACGCTGGTGGTCTGCTGGACGGTCCAGCCGGGTGCGAGGGGGCCGTCGGCGGTGCCGGTCAGGGCGGGCGCCTCGGCCCCCGTGGCGTCGCCCGCGACGGGCGTGCCGGGCTTCTTCGGGGTGACGACCGCCTTGCCCTTCTTGCCACCCTTGGCGGGCACCAGCTCGGCCGTGCCGGAGCCCTCGGTGCCCTTCGTCACGGGCGTGTACGAGGTGTACGCGGTCTCGGCCAGGTCGGACTGGCTGGGCTCCGGGCACAGCAGGCTGGAGCGCTCGACAGGGAGGCGCGCGGCGGCCGCGTTGCCGGAGGTGTCGTCCCCGCCGGGCGTGGTGGCCGCGGCGAAGCCCGTGACGGCGGCCAGGGCGGTCACGGCGGCGATCAGGGACAGGGTCGTGCGGTTCACTGCTGGCTCCCGTCGGGGCGCTCATTGTCGGCGCCGTTGCCGTGGCCGTGCTGCTGCTCGTACGTCGGGTCGTACTGCGGGGGCTGGGGCTGGGCCTGGGGCATCTCGTACCCGCCTCCGTAGGCGTACGGGTCGTACTGGCCGGCCTGGTAGGGGTCGGCCTGCTGGTCGTACCCGTAGGCGCCGCCCTGGTACTGCTGCTCCCCCGCCGCGTACGTGCCGTACTCGGCGCCCGCGTAGCTGGGCTGGTCCCACTTCGCGTAGGTCTGCTGGTGCGGGAAGCCCGCCACCGGGGCCTCCTCCGGAGGAGGAGGCATGTCGGCTCCGGGAACAGGCTGGGGCACGGGCTCCGCCTGTGCGGCCTGCTCCGCCTCGGCCTGGGCGCGCAGTCGGCGGGCCCTTCGGCCGTCGCCCGCGAGGTCCTCCGCGGTCACCACGGGCTCGTCCGGCAGGTCGTCGTCGACGTTCTCGCGCCGGCCCGGCAGGGCGAGCACCACGAGGACGAGGGCGAGCGCGCCCTGCGCCCACAGCCAGGCGACATGCGTGATCGGCGCGTCGTACGTGACGTCCAGCGTGCCGCCCGATGCGGGCAGTTCGAAGCCCTGTGCCCAGCCGTCGACGGTGGTCTTCGTCAGAGGTGCGCCGTCCAGCGTCGCGGTCCAGCCCTCTGCGGACTGGTCGGCGAGGCGCAGGATGCGGCCCTCCTTGCCCTGCGGCACCTTCGTGTGCAGCTCGACGGGGCCCGCCGCGACCGGCACGGCCTCCTCCGCCGTGGAGCCGGCGTCGGCCTTCGGCAGGACGACGGCCCGCGCCACCTGCCGGTCGACGCGCCAGAGCGCCGTGCCGTCCTGCTGGCTGAGCCGGGTCAGGCCGGGCGTCGCGTCGAGGACGCGGCTCATCTCGCGCGGTGCGCCGCCCCGTACGAGGACGTAGCGCACGGCGAAGCCGCCGAGCTGGTCGGCCTGGTCGGCGCCGGAGCCGGCGACCAGGTTGGCGACGACCTTGTCGAGCTTGGCGTTCTCGCCCGCTGCCTCGGTCAGCTCGCCGTCGCCGAGACGCGCGCCCGCGCCCCGCACCAGCGAGTACGCGACGTCGCCCGTGGAGCCGTCCATGACGAGTGTGCGGGCCTGGTCGCGGGTGCCGGCCTCCTCGGCGACGAACGCGGGCACCTGCACCGGATCGCGCCGCTCGACGGGCCCGTCGGCGCCGCCGATCATCCAGCCCGCGGCGAGCAGCACAGGGCCGGCCGCCGCGGCGAACGCGATGAGCGCGGCCACCGGCTGCCGCCAGCCGAAGCTCTGCTCGGCCACCCGCGAGCGCGCGCCGTCGGCGCCGAGCGCGGCGGCGGCCAGGAGCGCGATGCCGTACACGAGGGTGGCGGGTCCGGCCCACGCCGAACCGTTCGAGAGGGCCGCGAAGACGAGCGCCACGACGGCGACGGACCAGGAGGCGACGATCGCGCGGCGGCGTTCGGTGCGCAGCAGGGCGGCCAGCGCCGCGAGGACGATACCGACGAGCAGCAGGCTGCCCGTGGTCCCGGCGCCGCCCGGCGACGCGCCGAGCAGTCCGAGCCCGGTCGCGGACCCCGCCCCGTACGGGATTCCGGCCTCCTTGAAGAAGCCGAACGGGAGCAGCGAGAGCGACCACGGCGCGAGCATCAGCAGCGGCGTGCCGAGCACGGCCAGGAAACGCAGCCCGTAGGCGGTGATGTCGGAGCGCCGCACTACAAGGAGGGCGATGCCGAGGACGAGCGCGATCGGCCACACGATCGGCGTGAAGGCCGTCGTGATCGTGAGCAGCAGCGCGTACGCCCAGGTGGCCCGCCAGCTGCCGCGCCCGCCCTGAGTGTGCGTCAGGCCCGAAGCGGCGAGACCCGCGCGCGCGAGGAGCGGCAGCAGGATCGCGAGCACCGCGGTGCCGATACGGCCGCCCGCGAGGGCGCCCGTGACGGCGGGCAGGAAGGCGTACGCGACGGCCGCCCACGCGCGCAGCAGGCGCGAGGTGACGAGCGGCCTGGACGCGAAGTACGCGGTGAAACCGGCGAGCGGCACCGAGCCGACGAGCAGCACGGTGACCGCGAGGCCGGTGGAGCCGAACAGCACGGAGGCGAAGGTGGCGAGCAGCGCGAGGTACGGGGGCGCTGCCTGGGTGCCGCCCGTACTGGTGGCGTGCCAGGCGTCGATGTACCGCGCCCACAGCTCGGACGCGTCTGCGGGAGCCGGCAGCAGTGCGCCGCCCGCGAGCGCTCCGCCGCCCAACAGCCCTCTACAGGCGATGAGGGAGACGAAGAGCAGCACTACCAGGAGCACCGGTCCGGGGTTGCGGGCGATGCGCTTGAGGCGCGCGAACCGCTCGACCCGGACGAATTCGGCGTCGTCGGGCGACACGAGGCCACCGCCACCGTGCCGGCCCGCCCTCGCGGTCTCCGGGTCGGAGCCCTCGAAGAGGCTTCCCGCCACCTGCTCGACGGTGAGCCGCACCGTCGCGCCCGGCGGCGGGAACAGCGGTCGCAGTTCCTTGGAGTCGACGACACCCTTGCCGCGCTGCCTACGGGCGGCGAGGATCCGCCCCGGCCGCAGCAGCGTCGCCAGCAGACCGGTGATCTCGTCGAAGGCCTGTCCGGGCACCTTGCCGACGAGGTACGCGAGCGTACGGAGCAGTGTGCCGAACACAAGGCGGAGCAGGGCCCACGGAAGCGCCGCCCCGCGCGCGTTGGCGAGCAGCGTGTAGACGGCGCCCGCCTTGTCGACCTTGTGCGGCGACGTGGCGGTGCGGCCGACGCAGTCGACGGTGCGGCGCTCGCGGGAGGAGGCCTCGGCGTGCCGCACGACGGCCTCGGGGGCGACGACGACCCGGTGACCCGCGGCATGGGCGCGCCAGCACAGGTCGACGTCGTCACGCATCAGCGGCAGCCTGCGGTCGAAGCCGCCGAGCTGCTCGAAGACATCACGCCGGATCAGCATGCCGGCGGTGGACACGGACAACACGGGCCGCACGTGGTCGTGCTGCCCCTGGTCCTGCTCGCGGCGGTCGAGGCCGGTCCAGCGGCGCCCCGAGTGGGCGATGGAGACGCCGACCTCGAGCAGCTGCCTGCGGTCGTACCAGCCGCGCAGCTTGGGGCCGACGATCGCGACGTCGCTGCCGGCCTCGCGTTCCATCTCGACGACGCGCAGCATCTGGGCGAGCGCGTCAGGATCGGGCGCGCAGTCGTCGTGCAGCAGCCACAGCCACTGCTCGGGTTCGCCGTGCGGCAGGTCCGGGAGGTCGTACGCGTCGTCGCGCCAGGAGCGGCTGACGGGGTCCCAGCCGCTGGGGCGCTTCAGGTACGGCAGCTCTTCCGGGGTGAGGACGCCCGCGCTGCGCACGGCCTCCTCGACGGCCTGGCCGAAGCCGGTGCGGCGCGCGAGGTGCAGAACGCGGTCGTCACCGATGGCCCGCGCGACGAGCGCGGCGGAGTCGTCGGCGCTGCCGGTGTCGGCCGCCATCGCGTTCTGTACCGGGCGCTCCTGGGAGAGCAGTCCTGTCAGAACGTCGGGCAGCCAGCGCGCTCCGTCGTGCGAGACGACGACGGCGGTGACGACATGCCTGGGGAACTCGGGGGCGCTGCTCGGGTCGACCCCTGCTGCGGGCCCCGGGTTGAACGCGGCGGCGGCAGTACCGAATTGGTCTGCCGAGTGGCTGTGCACGGACATCGAGGTACGGGCCCCGGTTCGTTGGACTGCGGTGGACGCCCGCGCCCGCTGGGGACACGGTGGCGTCCGGGACGGGGCCCCACACTAACGGCTGCCAACAACAGCGACCCGCCGCCTGTGGACAACCACGGGCAGCGGGCCGGAAAGCACCGCACATCTCGGACGACGACGGGAGTTCGAAGACAGGACCCAGGGGCCCGATCCGGACAACAGACCCCTAGACAGCGGCCTTCTTCAGTCGGCGGCGCTCGCGCTCGGACAGGCCGCCCCAGATCCCGAAGCGTTCGTCATTGGCGAGCGCGTATTCGAGGCACTCGGAGCGGACCTCACACGCGAGGCAGACCTTCTTGGCCTCTCTCGTGGAGCCGCCCTTCTCAGGGAAGAAGGATTCGGGGTCGGTCTGGGCGCACAGCGCGCGCTCCTGCCAGCCGAGTTCTTCTTCCGCGTCCTCGACCAGCAGATCCTGAAACGACTCGGTCATAGTGCGCCCCTCGTCTGTCCGTGCGTCCCCGTGATGTTGCCGCTACCGATTTCGGCTGAACGACACGAGTGAAATTACAAGTGTGCCGATCCGGGGCAGTCAAGCCGAGATCTGCTATTGGGCCCGTTATTCACTCTGCGGAACCAAGGCTATGCGGAAAGTGTTCAAATCGCCAAAAACCATGACACTTGCCCGCGGCTCATGCGGAGCGGGCCGCACTCCTTGCAGTCACCCCTCCTTCGATGAACCGCTACAAGGAAGGACGCCGCAAAGATCGCTGCCGTTCCGACGTTTGCACGCCTGGTTGCTGCGCCACATGTCCGGGGGCCGCGCTGCACAAACCTTTCGCCTGCCAAGGGCACTGGATGAGGTGAACCATATTCCACAATCCGGACATTGGGTTGACAACAAGGGCATGAACCGCTGTCCTGTTGGGCATGCTCGCGAATTCGGCATCCTCGACGACCCGCACCGCCGGGTCCGTCCGCGCTGCCCTCGCGTGTTGTTGCTGTTCCAGCTGTTGAGTCGTTGAGCCCGTCGGCTCCGACCACGCTTCTTCTCATCTCAGTACGGCCCTGTGCACCGCACTCCCTTGAGGAACACCACCACCCCATGAACAGCGACAGCGACCTCCAGATCGCCGGCGACCTCCTCGAAGTCACGCACCTGCTGCAGCCCGCCCGTGAACACCCCGAGACGGTGGCCGAATTCGTCGGTCTCGCGCGCTCCATCGCCGCCGACCGCTCCCAGTGGGAGCACCTCGTCGAGTACGACGCCACGACCCGCTGGTACCACCGCCTGCGCACGGGCCCCGGCTACGAGGTGTGGCTCCTGTCGTGGGTGCCGGGCCAGGGCAGCGGGCTGCACGACCACGGTCCGTCCTCCGGCGTACTGACGCTGCTCCAGGGCGAACTGACGGAGCGTACGGAAGGGGGCGTGCGGGCGCTCGGCACCGGCGCGCAGCGGGTTTTCGCGCCCGGTTACGCCCACGAGGTCGTCAACGACTCCCTGGAGCCCGCGGTCAGCCTGCACGTCTACTTCCCCGGCCTGACCCAGATGCCCATGCACCCCCAGGCCGATGACTCCGCCCGGGCGGCGGGGGCGCCCTCCCCCGCCTGCTCGGTCGCCGAAGGCGCCACTGTCTGAGACCGGCCGACGCATTGTCAGAGGTGCCTGCGATGCTGGGCACATGCGCATTGTGGTTCTGGCAGGCGGCATCGGTGGTGCCCGGTTCCTTCGCGGTCTCAAGCGGGCGGCTCCGGACGCGGACATCACGGTCATCGGCAACACCGGGGACGACATCCATCTCTTCGGCCTGAAGGTCTGTCCTGACCTCGACACGGTGATGTACACGCTGGGCGGCGGCATCAACGAGGAGCAGGGCTGGGGACGTACGGACGAGGCGTTCACGGTCAAGGAGGAGCTCGCGGCGTACGGGGTCGGACCCAAGTGGTTCGGGCTCGGCGACCGGGACTTCGCGACCCACATCGTCCGTACGCAGATGCTGGCCGCCGGCTACCCGCTCAGCGCGGTCACCGAGGCGCTGTGCGAGCGGTGGCAGCCGGGCGTGCGGCTCCTGCCCATGTCGGACGACCGCGTGGAGACGCACGTGGCGGTCGATGTGGACGGCGAGCGCAAGGCCGTGCACTTCCAGGAGTACTGGGTGAAGCTGCGCGCCTCCGTGGACGCGCAGGCCGTGGTGCCGGTCGGCGCCCAGGAGGCGAAGCCCGCGCCGGGCGTCCTGGAGGCCATCGCCGAGGCCGACGTGATCCTTTTCCCGCCGTCGAACCCCGTGGTGAGCGTCGGGACGATCCTGGCGGTCCCCGGGATCCGGGAGGCCATCGCCGAGGCCGACGCGCCCGTCATCGGCCTCTCGCCGATCGTCGGTGACGCTCCGGTGCGCGGCATGGCCGACAAGGTGCTCGCGGCCGTGGGCGTCGAGTCCAGCGCGGCCGCCGTCGCCGAGCACTACGGAGTGGGGCTGCTCGACGGGTGGCTGGTCGACACCGTGGACGAGAAGGCCGTGGAGCGGGTCGAGGCGGCCGGGATCCCGTGCCGGTCCGTGCCGCTGATGATGACGGACCCCGTGGAGGGCACCGCCGCCGCCGAGATGGCGCGTGAGGCCCTGAAGCTCGCGGAGGAGGTGCGGGGCGCGTGACCGGAACCTCCGCCGCTTCCCCCGCCTTTCGCGCGTGGGCCGTCCCCGGCATCCCCGAGGTGCGGGAGGGCGACGACATCGCGAAGCTGATCGTCGCCGCCGAGCCGGGGCTCGTCGACGGGGACGTACTGCTCGTCACCTCGAAGATCGTCAGCAAGGCCGAGGGCCGCGTGATGCAGGCCGACGACCGGGAGGCCGCGATCGACGCCGAGACCGTACGGGTCGTGGCGCGGCGCGGCACCCTGCGGATCGTCGAGAACAAGCTGGGGCTCGTGATGGCCGCGGCGGGCGTCGACGCCTCCAACACCCCTGCCGGGACAGTGCTGTTGCTGCCCGAGGACCCGGACGCGTCCGCGGCCGCGATCCGGGACGGCGTGCGGGACGCGCTGGGCGTGGACGTCGGGGTCGTCGTCACCGACACCTTCGGCAGACCGTGGCGGAACGGGCTGACGGATGTCGCCATCGGGGCGGCAGGCGTGCGCGTACTCGACGATCTGCGGGGCGGCACGGACGCGTACGGGAATCCGCTCAGCGCCACCGTGGTGGCCACCGCCGACGAGCTGGCGGCCGCGGGTGACCTCGTGAAGGGGAAGGCCGGCGGGCTGCCGGTCGCCGTGGTGCGCGGTCTCGACGCGACCGCGGCCGAGGGTGAACAGGGCGGATCCGCAAGGGAGTTGGTGCGGGTCGCGCGCGACGACATGTTCCGGCTCGGCACGTCGGAGGCGGTACGGGAGGCCGTGACACAGCGGCGGACCGTGCGCGCGTTCACCGAGGAACCGGTGGACCCGGGGGCCGTGCGGCGGGCCGTCGCCGCGGCCGTCACCGCGCCCGCGCCGCATCACACGACGCCGTGGCGGTTCGTACTCCTTGAGTCGGAGGAGTCGCGGGTGCGGCTGCTCGACGCGATGCGGGACGCGTGGATCGAGGATCTGCGGCGGGACGGGAAGAGCGAGGAGTCGATCGCGAAGCGGGTGCGGCGCGGGGATGTGCTGCGCAATGCGCCGTACTTGGTCGTTCCGTGCCTCGTGATGGACGGGTCGCACACGTACGGGGACGCGCGGCGGGATGCCGCCGAGCGGGAGATGTTCGTGGTGGCCACCGGGGCCGGGGTGCAGAACTTCCTGGTCGCCCTGGCCGGGGAGCGGCTCGGGTCCGCGTGGGTGTCGTCGACCATGTTCTGCCGGGATGTCGTGCGCGATGTGCTCGATCTGCCGGAGTCGTGGGACCCGATGGGGGCCGTCGCGGTGGGGCATGCGGCGGGGGCGCCGGGGGTGCGGCCGGAGCGGGTCGTCTCCGACTTTGTCGAAGTGCGCTAGGACCCGGTCGCGGTGCCGTCGGGCGTCACCACTCCGCGATGTTCACCTTGCGCATCTTGGGTTGTCTGCGCGCCGGTGAGACGCCGCTGAGCATGATCAGGCGGGCCGCCCGGTGGCGCTGGCCCGCGTACGGGGCCAGGAGTTCCAGCATGTCCTCGTCCGTCGCGTCCCTGTTGGCCGCGAGGGCGTAACCGACGATGCCGGGCAGATGCAGATCGCCCGTCGTCACCTCGTCGGGGGCGCCGTGCGTGCGCTGGACCGTCTCCGCGGAGGTCCAGGGGCCGATGCCGGGGACGAGTTCCAGGCGTGTGCGGGCCGCCGCCGGCTCCATCGCCGCCGCTTCCTCCAGGCGGCGGGCCACCTTCACCGCGCGGATGATCGTCGAGGCGCGCTTGTTGTCCACGCCTGCCTTGTGCCACTCCCAGGACGGGATCAGCGCCCACGTGCGGGGATCCGGCATCACGCGCATGCGCAGTTCCTCGCCCGCCGGGCCCGGGGCCGGTTCGCCGTACTTGTTCAGGAGCAGGCGCCAGGCGCGGTACGCCTCATCCGTCGTGACCTTCTGTTCCAGGATCGACGGGATCAGGGACTCGAGGATCAGGCCCGTGCGGGTGAGGCGGAGGCCGGGGCGGCGGCGGGTCGTCTGCGCGACGAGGCGGTGGCGGGGTTCGAAGGCGGTGGGGTCGTCCGACTCGCCGAGCAGGTGCGGGAGTTGGGCCAGGAACCAGGTGGCGCCTGGGCCCCAGGCGTGTGCCTCGACCGCTGTCGTGTCGGGGTGCTGGGTCACGCGGAGCGTTGCGGGGCCCTCCGGGGTGCGGCTGGCTCGCCACAGGGCGCCGGTCGGCGTGGTGCGGAAGGTGGGGTCGGCGGGGCCTCGGCGCAGGGGGCCGAGGGTGAGGCCCAGGTGGAGGGGGGTTTCCGGGGTGTGGGTGTGGGTGTGGGTGTGAAGGGTCGGGGTGTCGGACCCGGTGGCCGGGGTGGGGGCGGGTACGCGGGTTTCGCCGCCGCGCACGGTTGTGCGGGTGGGTTGTGTGCGGGGGGCGTATCGGCGGCCGGCCACGGGGTCCTTCGGGTGGGGCGGGTGGTGCTTCGAGGGTAGGGCTTTTCCTTCCCCGACCCGCCCCTTCCCGGAACTGGGGGCTCTGCCCCCAGGCCCCCGCGCCTCAATCGCCGGCGGGGCTCAATCGGCTACTGGTCCGATGAGAAGCGGATGGAGGACGGGGGGAGGGTTGTGTCGCACCACACGCGGGCGCCGGATTGGAGTTCGTTGTCGGCGCCGACGTGGGCGCCGTCTCCTATCACCGCGTCCTTGAGGGTCGTGCGGGCGCCCACGCGGGCGGCGGTGCCGACCAGGGAGTCCGTGATCACCGCGCCCGGTTCGATCACGGCGTCGGGCAGGATCGTGGAGCCGGAGATGCGGGCTCCCTCGCCGATCAGCGCGCCCTCGCTCACGACCGTGCCCTCGGTGAGCTTCGCGTCCGGGGCCACCCGTGCCGTCGGCAGGACCAGTCGGTCGCCGCGGCGGCCGGGGACTGCGGGCGACGGGGCGCGGCCCATGACCAGGTCGGCGGAGCCGCGGATGAAGGCCTGGGGGGTGCCGAGGTCCAGCCAGTAGGTCGAGTCGACCATGCCCTGGAGGTGGGCGCCGGAGGACAGCAGGTCGGGGAACGTCTCGCGCTCCACCGACACCGGGCGGCCCGTCGGGATCGTGTCGATGACCGAGCGGCGGAAGACGTACGCGCCCGCGTTGATCTGGTCCGTGACGATCTCTTCGGGGGTCTGGGGCTTCTCGAGGAAGGCCGTCACCCGGCCCGTGTCGTCCGTGGGGACCAGGCCGTACGCGCGCGGGTCCTCGACGCGGGAGAGGTGGAGGGAGACGTCCGCGCCGGTCGTCTCGTGCTCGTCGACCAGCGCGGCGATGTCGAGGCCCGTGAGGATGTCGCCGTTGAAGATGAGGACCGGGTCGTCGGGGGCCGAGTGCAGGCGCGAGGCGACGTTACGGATGGCGCCGCCGGTGCCGAGGGGTTCGACCTCGGTGACGTACTCGATGTGCAGGCCGAGGCGGGAGCCGTCGCCGAAGTACGGCTCGAAGACCTCCGCCAGGTAGGAGGTGGCCAGAACGATGTGGTCGACGCCCGCCGCCTTCGCGCGCGCCAGCTGGTGCGTGAGGAACGGCACACCGGCCGCCGGGACCATCGGTTTCGGCGTGTTCACCGTGAGTGGCCGGAGTCTGGTGCCCTTGCCGCCGACCAGGAGGATCGCTTCTGTCACCTGTCGTCTCTGCTTCCTGCTTGGGCCGGCCGAACTGTCTTTCGGCCGGCCAGTGTATGCAGACCGTGCGAGGCGCCCAGGCCGGCCGGCGTCAGCGACCCTGGAGGTGGGCGGAGCTGGAGCGGGCACTGCCGAGCTTGTTGTAGAGACGGCGTCCCGGACATTCGGTCGCGAAACCGTCCCTGTGACCGGAGATCACCTTGAGTCGTACATTCTTTCCCTTGCGGTAGAGATTGCCACCGCCCGACTTCAGATATGTCGACCCGCGCGGATTCGCGCCGTAGAGCCCGAGCTTCCAGGCCGTGAGACGCGCGATGGCCTTGACGGCCGCGGAGGGCGGGTTGGAGCTGCCGTACGAGCCCAGGACCGCGATGCCCGTGCTGTTGGTGTTGAAGCCGAGGGTGTGTGCGCCCATGACCGGCTTGGCGACGCCGCCGGCCCGTCCTTCGTAGATGTTTCCGCACTTGTCCACGAGGAAGTTGTAGCCGATGTCACGCCAGCCACTGCTCTTGACGTGGTAGCGGTAGATACTGCGGATGACGGAAGGGGCTTGCGAGCAGCGGTAGTTGTTGCCGGAAGCGCTGTGGTGGACGAAGGCGGCCTTGACGGTTTTGGTGTAGCCGAGTTTGCGTTCCCGGAGTTTCTCGTTGGCGCCCCAGCCCTTGCGCGTGATGATGCGCGGGCGCGGGCCGATGAACGGGCGGGACCCGGCCGCGGCCGGCTTGCCGCCGCGGGCCTCGATCAGCTCGTCCTCCGTCTGCTTCTTGTCGAGGGCGGGGATGACGCCGGCGTCGACGCCTTCCGCGCGGGAGCCCTGCGGGGGCTCCTTGCCGGGGTCGACGAGTTCGAGGCGCAGGCCCTTGGGGAGGGGGCTCGGCTGCGCGGCGCGCTCGGCGTCGGGTTCGTCCGCCTTCACGCGTACTTCCACGCCGTCGCTGTCGCCGACCCAGAGCGGGGCGGTCGAGCCGTGCAGGTTGCCCGCGGCGCGTTCCGGGGTGTCCAGGTCGGGGGCGTCGTCGTTGTGGGTCTCCACGTCCTGCCAGGTGGACCAGCGGGTGGTGTCCGTGGTCCGCGTACGCACTTGTACGTGGCCGTCGAGGTGGGCGTCCGGGTCGTCCCAGACGACGCCGACGAGGGAGAAGGGGCGCACGTCGCGGCGTGTGAGCCCCTGTTCTTGCGGGGCGCCCGCGGCGCGCGTCGAGGTGCTGCCGGGGGACGATTCGAGGGGCAGGGACTGGGTGCTGCCGGGGACCGCTTCGCGCGTCGGGGACGGCGCGGCGTGCGAGGCCGTGGGCAGGGTGAGCGGGAGGGCCAGGGCCGCCGCGCAGGTGACACCGATCGATGAAGCCAGAAATCCACGCATGCGCACGATGCTGTGCGGATCCTTGGGCGTCGGCCATTGGGGAGGGTCATACGGGTGTTGGCTCGGCGCCGCCCGGGGGGAGCTGTGCCGGGGTCGGCGCCTCCCGTCCTGGTTGCGCGGCACCGGGGTGCCGCCTTGCCCACCCTGCCGCCCAAGGCGGCAGATTGCCCAAGTCGGGGGCGGCCGGCGGCAGATTGCCCAAGGCGGAGGCCGTCGACCGCAACGGGTGGGGAGCCGGGCCGGCCGCAGATTGCCCAAGGCGGAGGCGGACGACCGCAACGGGTGGGGAGCCGGGCCGGCGGCGGATTGCACGAGGTGGGGGCGGGCGACCGTGACGGGGGGTGGGTGGTGCGTAGGGTGGTTGGTGTGAATGTTGCTGCTCGTACTCCCGCCGCTCTGCTTCAGGACGCTCTCGTCGCCGATCCGGGGCGGCCGCTCGTCACCTTCTATGACGACGCGACCGGGGAGCGCGTGGAGTTGTCCGTGGCCACGCTCGCGAACTGGGTGGCCAAGACCGCCAACCTGTTGCAGGGCGACCTGAACGCCGAACCCGGCGACCGCCTCGCCCTGTTGCTGCCCGCCCACTGGCAGACCGCGGTGTGGCTGCTGGCCTGTTCGTCCGTCGGTGTCGTCGCCGATGTGGGCGGGGATCCGGCCGGAGCCGATCTGGTCGTGAGCGGGCCCGACGCTCTCGACGTCGCCCGTTCCTGCTCCGGGGAGCGGGTCGCGCTCGCGCTGCGGCCGCTCGGTGGACGGTTCCCGCAGCCGCCCGAGGGCTTCCTCGACTACGCCGTCGAAGTGCCGGGGCAGGGCGACCGGTTCGCCCCCTTCGCACTGGTCGACGTGGACGAGCCCGCGCTCGTCGTGGCCGGCGCCGAGTGGACGGGTGCCGAGGTCGTGGAGAAGGCCTCCGCCGATGCCGGCGGGCTCGGACTCACCGGTCCCGGTTCGCGACTGCTGTCCGGGCTCGCGTACGACACCTGGCAGGGGCTCGCCGCGGGCCTCTACGCGCCGCTGGCCACCGGCGGCTCCGTCGTGCTCTGCCGCAACCTCGACCGGCTCGACGAAGAGGCCCTCGCCAAGCGCGTGGAGAGCGAGCGGGTCACCGCGACCGCCCGCTGACCCGTTCGGCTCAGCTCCCCCGGCCCGTTCGCGCGGCGGGGTCCATGGTCGTAGGTACGCCTACGTTTCCATGAGGGGGACCTGTACGTGACCGACTCCGCTGCCACGCCCCCGGACCCCGGGCCGGCCCACGGCTCCTCGCCCACCGGCGCGGGGCGCGCGCGGCGGCGCAGGCGATGGCTGCGGTACTCGGCGATCTGCGCGGCGTTCCTGGTGCTCGTCGCCGGCGGCGTCGGCTGGGTCGCGTACGACAGGCTCAACGGGAACATCACCGAGGACACGGACGCCGCCACCGAGCTCGCGCGCTACGAGAAGGAACGGCCCACCGTGCTGGCCGAGGGCGCGCAGAACCTGCTGCTCATCGGCTCCGACTCGCGGGCGGGCAAGAACGGGAAGTACGGCCGCAACGACGGCACCCAGCGCTCCGACACCACGATCCTGTTGCACGTCGCGGCGGACCGGAAGAGCGCGACGGCCGTCTCGTTCCCGCGCGATCTGATGACCGACGTGCCGGCCTGCCGGCAGCGGGACGGCTCCCGGCACGACGAGATGTTCGCGATGTTCAACTACGCCTTCGAGGTGGGCGGTTCGGCCTGCACGATCCGTACGGTCGAGAAGATGACGGGGGTCCGGATCGACCACCACATGGTCGTGGACTTCGACGGGTTCAAGGACATGGTGAACGCCGTCGGCGGCGTCACGGTGTGCCTGGACCGGCCGATCGACGACGACGACGCGCATGTGCGGCTGGCCGCGGGCACCCACCATCTGAACGGCGAGCAGGCCCTGGGCTACGTACGCGCCCGCAAGAGCCTCGGCAACGGCAGCGACACCGACCGGATGGACCGTCAGCAGCGGTTCCTCGGCGCGCTCGTCGAGAAGGTGCAGAGCAACGGCGTGCTGCTGAACCCGACCCGGCTCTACCCCGTGCTCGACGCCGCCACCTCCTCGCTGACCACCGACCCCGGGCTCGCCAGCCTGCGCGGGCTCTACGACCTGGTGCGCGGCATGCGCGGCATTCCCGCCGAGCGCGTCCGGTTCCTGACGGTGCCCCGCGAGTCGTACGAGTACAACGCCAATCGGGACCAGCTCGTCCAGCCCGCGGCCGAGCGGCTGTTCACGCAGCTGCGCAAGGACACGCCCGTGAAGGTGGCCGAACAGACGCCCCCGGCCGAGGAGTACGGCGCGCAGGATGAATACGGCACAGACGGTGAATCCGACGGATACGACGACGGATACGACGAATACGGCAGCTACGGCAGCGTCGGGAAGCCCGGCGCCTCCCCCGCCCCCACCTTCCGCGGCAACACCGCCGGACAGGCCTCCTGCGGCTGAGAACGAACCTCCGGACGGCGCCTCAACGGCCCCTGGGTAAAGCGCGAGTCATCAACCGACTCACAGGTTCAAAGAAATGGTCCGTATTGCCCAGTTGTAGGGGAGTGGAATTTGTCACCGTCCTCGCTTGACGCTGAACTGGGCGGATAGTGTGAGCGATCCGGTGCACCCGGCCATGCTTGCGAGCCCGGTCGCGCACTACTGACCGACTTGACCGGGCGCCCGCTTTTAAGGGGGGTGGGGCGCCGCGTGGCCCCGACGGAGGACACAGACAACCGTGGACGCGCAAGGCCGTGGGCGGGCTGAGAACATCGACCCCGCAGATCAGTGGGTGCTCAACCCCCACACCGGTGACTACGAACTGCGACTGACCCCCTCCGCTGGGCAGTCGGCAGTGCCCAGCCCCCGCCGAGCCGCCCCGCGCGGCGGCGGCCCCCGCCGTGGCAGCCCGCAGGGTGGCGGCGGTCGACGCGACGTCCCCCCGCAGCGCAGACGACGCGAGGCGCCGGCGGCGCAGGACCCCGGCCCCGGCCGGCGGCGTTCGCGGCCGAAGAAGAAGTCGAAGGCCAAGAAGGTCATGCTGTGGACGGCCGGCGGCATGGCCATGGTCGTCCTGGTGGGCGCCGGGGTCGGCTACTGGTACTGGGAGCACCTCAACGGCAACATCACGTCGCAGGACGTCGTCGGCGCGAAGAACGGCTTCGCCAAGGACGAGGCGATCAACGTCCTCGTCATGGGCACCGACAAGCGCACCGGCAAGGGCAACGAGGGCTACGGCGACAAGGGCAGCGTCGGCCACGCCGACACCAACGTGCTGCTGCACGTCTCCAAGGACCGTACGAACGCGACCGCGTTGAGCATTCCGCGCGACCTCGTCGTGGACGTGCCGGACTGCCAGGTGAAGCAGAAGGACGGCTCGCTCAAGACCATCAAGGGCACGCCGAACGTCCGCTTCAACACCAGCCTCGGGCAGGACGAGCGCGACGCCGGCTGTGTCATGAAGACCGTCAAGGCGGTCACGGGCATCACCGTCGACCACTTCATGATGGCGGACTTCAACGCGGTGAAGACGCTGTCCAGCGCCGTGGGCGGCGTCCAGGTCTGCGTCGGCAAGGACGTCAACGACCCGGACTCGCACCTCAAGCTGTCCGCGGGCACCCACAATCTCCAGGGCGAGCAGGCGCTGGCCTTCCTGCGCACCCGGCACAGCTTCGGCAACCAGGGCGACCTGGACCGGATCAAGGTGCAGCAGCAGTTCCTGGGTTCGCTCGCGCGCAAGATGAGTTCGAGCGACACGCTCACCAATCCGCGCAAGCTGACGAGCCTCGCCGAGGCGGCGACCAAGGCGCTCACCGTGGACAAGGGCATCGGCAGCCTGAGCAGCCTCAAGGACCTGGCCCTCGAGATCAGGAAGGTGCCGCCGAAGAACCTGTCGTTCACCACGGTTCCGGTGATCGACAACCCGGCGGAGCCGACGCCCGTGACCGTCGTCGTGAACCCGACGGCCGGACCGCCGGTCTTCAACGCGATCAAGAACGACGTGTCCCTCACGGAGACGAAGAAGAAGCAGAAGGAGAAGCAGGACGCGAAGCTCAAGGGCTCCAAGTCCGCCGCCTCCGCGGTCCGCGTCAACATCTACAACGGCAGTGGCAAGACCGGCGCCGCTCAGGAAACTCTCACGGAACTGCAGAACAATGAGGGCGTACTGAAGTCGAGCCAGATGGGCAACAAGCCGAATCAGGCGAAGACGAGCCTCGAGTACGCGCCGGACCAGGCGAGTCAGGCCCGGCGGCTCGCGGACATCATGGGCCTTCCGGCGTCCGCGCTGAAGGAAGGCAAGAGCGAGACCAACGATCAGGGGCTGCCGGCGATGACGCTCATCCTCGGCGGCGACTTCAAGGGTGCGGGGACACCCGTCGACGGAGCTTCGGCAAAGGCGCCGGACGTCGACAAGACAACAGCGGACAAGGCTGTGTGCGCCAAGTGACCAACCTCGGCCGCCTGTTGACTGTCTAAGCAAGTGACAGAGGGCGGCCGAGCCGCTGTCACAGGGCGGGGAGGGCGGGGTACGACATGGGGCGAGGCACTGTGCGTGGGGAGCGCACACGGCGGCCTGCCGGGCGGGGCGAACCACCGAAACAGGCGTCCGACCTGGGGTGGGACGACAGCCTGTACGAGCATGCGCCGGGCGGGGACGACGCGGACAGCCGCGGCCGGACCACCCGCAGCAGGCAGCGCGCGGCCGTCCGGCCGCGCCGCCGCAGACGACGAATACTGCGCTGGACCGCGAGCATCCTCGCGGTCCTGATCATCGGCACGGCGGGCGCCGGATACCTCTACTACCGCCATCTGAACGGAAACCTCGAGACGGGCAAGCTCAATCTCGGCGAGCACAAGGTCCCCGAACCGACGCCGAACGCGGCGGGTCAACGGCCGCTGAACATCCTGCTGATCGGCTCCGACAGCCGGAACACCAAGGAGAACCTGAAGCTCGGCGGGCACAAGCAGAGCGTCGGCTCCGCCCCGCTGGCCGACGTACAGATGCTGCTGCACCTGTCGGCCGACCGCAGCAACATGTCCGTGGTGAGCATGCCCCGCGACACCCTGACCCGGCTGCCCAAGTGCACCGACCCGAAGTCCGGCAAGGTGTACGAGGCGACGTTCTCCCGGCAGATGGTGAACTCCTCGCTGGCCCGCGGCGGCGCCGGCTGCACGGTCGCCACCTGGGAGGAGATGACCGGCATCCACATCGACCACTACATGATGGTCGACTTCTCGGGTGTCGTGTCGATGGCGGACGCGATCGGCGGCGTACCCGTCTGCGTCAACGCCAATGTCTACTCCAGGAACAGCTCGGGCGAGGGCTCGGGTCTGAAGCTGAGAAAGGGCACGACGTCCGTCAAGGGCGAGCAGGCCCTGCAATGGCTGCGGACCCGGCACGGCTTCGAGGACGGCAGCGACATCGCGCGCGCCAAGGCGCAGCACATGTACATGAGCTCGATGGTGCGCGAGCTGCGCGAGAACGCGACGTTCAGCCACCCGGCCAAGCTGCGCACGCTCGCCGAGAAGGCGACGGACGCGCTCAGCGTCGACGACGGCCTCGACACGGTCAAGAAGCTGTACGACCTGAGCAACGAGCTGAAGCGGCCCGCGCCGAAGCGGATCACGATGACGACGATGCCGTTCGTGTACGAGGGTGCGCGCGTGGTGCCGAAGGAGAAGGACGCCGACGCGCTGTGGCGCCTGCTCCGTGACGACATCGCGCTCGACGGCAAGGACAAGGCCGACAAGGAGAAGCCGAAGGACGAGACGTCCGACGATCCGGCCGCTGCCGACGACAAGATCGCGGTGCAGGTGCGCAACGGCACGCGGACGGCGACGACACCCGCGGCGCCCGGCCGGGCCGCGCAGGTGGCACAGGCGCTCACCGCCGAGGGCTTCACGCAGGCGGTCCCGGACCAGGCGCAGTCGCTCGTCGAGGACAAGACCGTGATCCGCTTCCCGTCGTCCGATCTGGAGGGAGACGCCCAGGCAGTCGCCAAGTCCCTCGGGATTCCGCTGAGTTCGGTGCAGGAGTCGACGGAGGTGTCCGGGGTGACGCTGATCGTGGGCGCCGACTGGAAGACGGGGACCGCCTATCCGAAGTCGACGGACGACGAGGACGCGAGCAAGGCGCTGGACAAGGAGCAGACGCAGAACGGTGCGGACGACTCCAAGTGCATGAAGGTGGAACCGGGTTACACCTGGTAGCACACCTGGCGGCTCCTACGAGAACGGGGCGCGGGAGACGAACTCCCGCGCCCCGTAAGGAAGTTGACGGTCAGTTGACCGCGGGCTCCTGCGGCACGGCCGGGCGGCGCGACGCGATGACCTTCTTCGCGAGCGACTTCGGGCTGGTCAGAAAGCCCCAGCCCCACGTCATGTGCATCGTGGCGAGCGCGACGGGGATCTGGGCGCGCGCCTTCAGCGACAGCCCCTTGCCCGCCGGGATCGAGCCCGCGACGATCGCCGCGAGGTAGCCGCCGGGGATCACGAAGCCCCACGGCGTGAGCGCGACGCCGACCACGACGCCCGCCGCGATCGCGCACACGGCGGCCGGCGGGGCGAGGTAGCGCAGATTGATCGAGCCGGAGTGGAAGCGGGCGACGACGTGCCGCCAACGGCCGTAGTTCCGGTACTGCTTGGCGAGTTCCTTCACGCTGGGCCGCGGCCGGTAGTCGACCAGCAGATCGGGCGAGAACCAGATGAGGCCGCCCGACTCACGGATCCGGAAGTTCAGCTCCCAGTCCTGGGCGCGGATGAACTCCTCGTTGTACCCGCCGAGCTTCTCCAGGACCTCGCGCCGGAAGACGCCCAGATAGACCGTCTCGGCCTGCTGCGCCTCGCCGCCCGTGTGGAACGCGGCGTTGCCGACGCCGATCTTCGACGTCATCGCGGCGGCGACGGCCTGCTCCCAGGCGTTGGTGCCCTGGGCGTGCATGATGCCGCCGACGTTCATCGCGCCGGTCTCCTCCATGAGGCGGACGGCGGTGGCGATGTAGCCGGGCGAGAGCGCGGCGTGGCCGTCGACGCGGACGACGATCGGGTGCCGGGAGGCCTTGATCGCGGCGTTCAGGGCGGCGGGGGTGCGGCCCGTCGGGTTCGGCACCGTGGACACGCGTTTGTCCGAAGAGGCGGTCTCGGCGACGAGCCGCGCGGCGACCTCGTCCGTACGGTCGGTGGAGGGGCCGAGCGCGAGGACGACCTCCATCTCGCCGTCGTACTCCTGCGCCAGGATCGCCTCGACGGCCTCCTTCAGATGCCGCTCCTCATTGAGGATGGGCATGATCACGGAGACGGCCGGGAGCTGCCGGTCGGGATTCGTGTTCTGGGTGTCCATTTCGTCTTTCACGGCCGGGGGCCCGGGGGTTGCCCCCGGAAAGTGCAGCATCGGCGCTCACGTTACCGCTAATGGGGGACACGGGCGCGCGCCGCCGAGTCGCTGCCGTGGGCAGCAGATCGTATGGGCCTACTGTGCTCGCGTCCCACGCCCACTGTCGCGGAGGTGTCCCCCGGTGCCCACGCCGCCCCGCTCCCCCGACCGTCCGCAGCGGCCTTCCCGCCCTCGTGGGCAGGCCCGCAGGCCCGGTCGCCCGCCGCTCAGGAAGAAGTCCAGGTGGGCCATGCGGGTGGCGACGGCGCTGTCGGTGACGGTGCTCGCCGCGGCAGGCGTCGGGCACGCGCTCGTCACCGGCATCGGCGCCGGGATCCACCGGATCGACCCCTTCAAGGACATGAAGAACCGGCCCGCCGCGGGCGACGGCATGAACGTGCTGCTCGTCGGCACCGACGGCCGCGACAAGATCAGCGAAGAGGAGCGCCGGAAGTACAAGCTCGGCGGCGCGCCCTGCCACTGCACGGACACCGTGATGATCGTGCACATCTCGGCGGACCACGAGCGCGCCTCCGTCGTCTCCCTCCCCCGCGACAGCTACGCGGAGATCCCGGCGCACACCGACATCAACAGCGGCGAGAAGCATCACCAGCACCCCGTGAAGCTGAACGCGGCGTACGCGGAGGGCGGGCCGCAGCTGACGCTGCGCACGGTCGAGCACATGACGAAGGTGAAGCTCGACCACTATCTGGAGGTCGACTTCACCAGCTTCATGAAGACGGTCGACGAGCTCGGCGGCGTCGACATCTGCACGGACTCCCCGCTCAAGGACTCCTACACCGGGCTCGACCTGGATGCCGGCACGCATCGGTTGAACGGCGGGGAGGCGTTGCAGTACGTGCGGGCCCGGCACATGGACAGTGCGGGCGACCTCGGCCGGATGCAGCGCCAGCAGCGGTTCATGGCCGCGCTGATCTCGAAGGCGACGTCGTCGGGCGTGCTGCTCAATCCGGTCCGGTTCCGCGGTGTCGCCTCCACGCTGCTCAACTCGGTCCGTGCCGACAAGGGCTTCGGGTCGGACGAGATGGTGGACCTGGCGCGGGCCATGCGGAACTTCTCGCCGTCGTCCTCGGAGTTCACGACCGTGCCGATCGGGAACATGAGCTACCCCGTGCCGAACATCGGCTCCACCGTGAAGTGGGACGACAAGAAGTCCGCGGCGCTGTTCAAGGCGCTGCGCGAGGACAAGCCGCTCGCTCCGCACCTGCCGAAGGCGAAGAAGGCGGCCGTGGTCGACATCTCGCCGAAGGAGATCAGCGTCCAGGTCGAGAACGGGACGATGTCCTCCGGGCTCGGCAAGAAGGTCGACTCCGCGTTGAAGAGGACCGGGTTCCGGACGACCGGGGCGCCGGTCAACGCGGACGACCGCACCGCGAAGCGGACGACCGTGTTGTACGACCCCGGGTGGGACCGGTCGGCGAAGTCGCTGGCGGCGTCCCTGCCGGGGGCGAAGATGGAGCCGGTGGACGGGCTCGGGTCGACGCTGAAGGTCGTCGCCGGGGCGGATTACAAGGGTGTGCGGGCGGTGCGAGCACAGGATGCGGAGCCGGGGGCGTACGGGGCGGTCACCGGGGACCAGGTCGTGTGTGGTTGACCTCTTGTTGCGGTCGGCCGGGGTTGCGGTCGCGGGGCTCTGCCCCGGACCCCGCGCCTCAATCGCCGGCGGGGCTTGAATTGGTCGCCCGTAGTTCCTTGATTGCGCGGCGCTTCGCCAAGCGGTGTTGGCGGCGGATCTGGGCCTCCTGGTAGCGGCGGCGGTCGCGGTCGGTCTCGGGTTCCACCGGGGGGACCGTGCGGGGCTTGCCGTCCGCGTCGACCGCGGCGAAGACCAGGTACGCGGAGCCGACCTGCTGCGCGGGCGTCGACTCGTTCCAGCGCTCGGCGAGCACTCGCACGCCCACCTCCATCGACGTGCGCCCCGTCCAGTTCACCTGCGCCTTCACGTGCACCAGGTCGCCCACGCGCACGGGCTCCAGGAACGCCATCTCGTCCATGGACGCCGTCACCGCAGGTCCGCCCGAGTGCCGGCCGGCCACGGCGCCCGCCGCGTCGTCCACCAGTTTCATGATCACGCCACCGTGCACCGTGCCGAGAAGGTTGGTGTCGTTGTGCGTCATGATGTGCGACAACGTCGTGCGGGAAGCGGAAGTCGGCTTGCCCGGAATATCCGATTCCGCGCCGTGGGCCTGGTCTGTCATGCCACCAACCTTATGCGCGCACCGAATGTGTTAGCTCTGCAACAGCACTGGTGCGATTTCCCTTCAGGGCTTGTAAGGCACGTATTCGAGCACGGCACACTGAGCCCTATGAATGAGTGGCCCGACGGGCGGAGCGACAGGCAGGGCGGCGCCGGCAACGGTGGATACGGCCGTGGCAGCGGTAGCGCACGCCCGGAAGGCGCCCGCGTGATGCGGCACGTGCAGCGCCCCGTGCCGCCGCAGCAGCAGCCCGCGTACGACGGCGGCGGGTACAACCCGTCGTACGACGACGGGTACAACACCGGCCAGGTCTACGGCCAGCCGAGCGGCCGGGGCGGGGGCCGGGGTCCCGGCTTCGACGACGGTGGCGACTACGGGCCGCCGACCGGCCGGCCGGTGCGCCCCCGCAACTGGGGCAAGCGCATCAAGTGGACCGTCCTGACCGTGATCTTCGTGGTGGTCGTCGCGAGCATCGGCACGTACTTCTGGGCCGACTCCAAGCTGCACCGCGACGTCGACCTGTCGAAGGTCATCGACCGGCCCGAGGCGGGCGACGGCACGAACTACCTGATCGTCGGCACGGACAGCCGTGAGGGCATGTCCGCCGAGGACAAGAAGAAGCTGCACACCGGCTCCGCCGAGGGCAAGCGCACGGACACGATGATGATCCTGCACGTCGGCTCCAACGGGGACACCCTCGTCTCGCTGCCGCGTGACTCGAACGTCGAGATCCCCTCGTACAAGGGCGCCGAGTCCGGCAAGACGTACCCCGCCACGGGCCGTCAGACGAAGCTGAACGCCACGTACGCGGAGGACGGCCCGACGCTGCTCGTGCGCACCGTCGAGTCCAACACCGGTCTGCACATCGACCACTACGCGGAGATCGGCTTCGGCGGCTTCGCGAGCATCGTGGACGCGGTCGGCGGCGTCGAGATGAATCTGAAGGAGGGCTTCAAGGACAAGTGGTCCGGGGCCGACTTCCAGAAGGGCAAGCAGACCCTGGACGGCCAGCAGGCCCTCGCGTTCGTCCGTACGCGGCACGCCTTCGCCCAGTCCGACCTGCAGCGCACCAAGAACCAGCAGCAGTTCCTCGGGGCGCTCGCGCACAAGGTGTCCTCGCCCTCGACGATCCTGAACCCGTTCACGCTGTACCCGACGATGGGCGCGGGTCTCGACTCGCTCACCGTCGACAAGGACATGAGCCTGTGGGATCTCGGCAAGATGTTCATGGCGATGAAGTCCACCAACAGCGGTGACGGCAAGTCGATGAACATGCCGACGAGCGGTTCGGTCGGCGGCAACCTGCTGTGGGACAAGGCCAAGGTCAAGCAGCTGGTCGACCAGTTCAACAACGACGAGAAGGTCACGGTCTCCAGCGACTGAGGCCAGGATGTCGTCATGACGTCCGCTCTCGTACTCGGTGCCGCCGGTGGGGTCGGCCGGGCGATCGTGGCCCGGCTCGCCGCCGGCGGTACGCATGTCGTCGCGGTCGACCAGGACCCGACGGCCCGTCAACTTCCGGGCACACACGCGGTGTTGGCGGGCGACGCCACGGACGAGGCCGTCATCGGACGGGCCTTCGACGCCGCCCCCGAGCCGCCCTCCGTCCTCGTACACGCCCTGCTGCACGAACTGCGGGCGCCACTCGGCGAGTTGACGCCGCCGCAGTGGCACCGGGTCTTCGACGTCGGGCTCGTCTCCGCCTGGCAGGCCGCCGCGGAGCTGGTGCGGCGCAAGGGTGCGGGGCCCGCGTCCGTGGTCCTCGTCGGGTCGGTGCACGCGCACGGTGCGGCGCCCGGCTGCGCGCCGTACGCGGTCGCCAAGGCGGGGCTCGGAGCGCTCGCCCGCGCGGCGGCCACCGAGTGGGGGCCGCTGGGGGTGCGCACCAATGTCGTCGAGCCCGGCTTCGTGCCCGTCGAGCGCAATGCCCACCGCTGGCGCGAGCCCGCCGCGCGCGCCCGCGTCGAGGCGGACTACCCGCTCGGCCGCCTCTGCTCCCCCGAGGAGATCGCCGACGTCGTCGCCTTCCTGGCCGGGCCCTCCTCCTCGTACGTCAACGGGGTCTGCCTGCCCGTGGACGGCGGCTACCTCGCGGCGCTGCCGGAAGTCACAAAAGGTGATGCGGAGGGCCCCCGCCCCTGACACGCTGCGCCGATGGATCGCGAAGAGATCTCCCGCATCGCCCACGCCGACCACCCGATCAAGGCCCCGCTCGGCGACGACTCCGTGAGCGAACTGCTGCGCCACGCCCTGCCCCGCGGCGACGAGCGCGTTCTCGACCTCGGCTGCGGCCCCGCCGAATGGCTGCTGCGCGCCCTCGCGACGCATCCGGACGTCCGGGCCGAGGGCGTCGACCTCGCCGAGAGCTCCCTCACCGAGGCCCGCGAACGGGCGGAAGCAGCAGGTGTGTCCGACCGGCTCGCGCTGCACCACAAGGCGGCCGAGGACTTCGTGCCGGAGAAGCCGTTCGACGCCGTGCTCAGCGTCGGCGCCGCGCACGCCTTCGGCGGCCTGCTGCCCACGCTCGACGCGGCCCGCGCGCACCTGGCTCCGGGCGGCCGGGTCGTGATCGGCGACGGCTACTGGGAGGCCACGCCCTCCGCCGAGGCGGTCGAGATGCTCGGCGACTTCGCCGACCTGGCGACCACCCTCGACCGGGTCGCCGGGGCCGGCTGGACCCCGGTCGCGGCACACCTCAGCACCCGGCACGAACTGGACGCGTACGAATGGTCCTGGCTCGGCTCCGTAGCGAACTGGTCCCTCGACCACCCGTCCCACCAGGCCGGCGCCGACCTCCTGGCCCTGGTCGACGAACGCCGCACGGAATGGCTCCGCGGCTACCGCCACTGCTTCGGCTTCGCGTGCCTGGTGCTGCGGCGGACGCACGAAGGCCCCTGATCCGTGCGGGTGATCAGGGGCCTCGGCGTGAGCGGCGCTACGGCAGGTTGCGCGCCATGACGATGCGCTGGACCTGGTTCGTACCCTCGTAGATCTGGGTGATCTTGGCGTCGCGCATCATGCGCTCGACCGGGTAGTCGCGGGTGTAGCCGTAGCCGCCGAGGAGCTGGACGGCGTCCGTGGTGACCTCCATGGCGACGTCCGAGGCGAAGCACTTGGCGGCGGCGCCCTGGAAGGTGAGGTCCTTGTCGCCGCGTTCCGACTTGGCGGCGGCCGCGTAGGTCAGCTGGCGGGCGGCCTCGATCTTCATGGCCATGTCCGCGAGCATGAACTGGATGCCCTGGAAGTCGCCGATCGGCTTGCCGAACTGCTTGCGCTCCTGGACGTAGCCCTTGGCGTAGTCGAGGGCGCCCTGGGCCACGCCGAGGGCCTGGGCGGCGATCGTGATGCGGGTGTGGTCGAGGGTCTTCATCGCCGTGGCGAAGCCGGTGCCCTCGGCGCCGATCATGCGGTCGGCGGGGATCCGCACGTTGTCGAGGTAGACCTCGCGGGTCGGCGAGCCCTTGATGCCGAGCTTCTTCTCCGGGGCGCCGAAGGAGACGCCCTCGTCGCTCTTCTCCACGACGAAGGCGGAGATGCCCTTCGAGCGCTTCTCCGGGTCGGTGACGGCCATCACCGTGTAGTACTCGGACTCACCGGCGTTGGTGATCCAGCGCTTCACGCCGTTGAGGACCCAGAAGTCGCCGTCGCGCACCGCGCGGGTCTTCATGCCCGCCGCGTCCGAACCCGCGTCCGGCTCGCTCAGGCAGTACGAGAACATGCCGTCGCCCTTGGCCAGCGGGCCCAGGTACTTCTTCTTCAGCTCCTCGGAGCCGGAGAGGATCACGGGCAGGGAGCCGAGCTTGTTCACGGCGGGGATCAGGGAGGACGAGCAGCAGACGCGCGCCACCTCCTCGATCACGATGACCGTGGCGAGCGCGTCGGCGCCCGCGCCGCCGTACTCCTCGGGTACGTGCACCGCGTGCAGGTCAGACGCGGTGAGCGCGTCGAGCGCCTCGCGCGGGAAGCGCGCCTCCTCGTCCACCGCGGCGGCGAACGGGGCGATCTTCGCCTCGGCCAGCGCGCGGATCGTGTCGCGGAGCATGTCGTGCTCCTCGGACGGGCGGTACAGGTCGAAGTCAGCCGATCCGGCCAAGGTCTCTCACGCTCCAAGCCACGCTTCTGCTGGTGCAGATGTCGATGCTAATTACCGTTAAGTAACCCGAATTTTAGGTCTCGGCGCACACCACGGATACGTGAGCTACGCGACAAAGGGAAAGTTGCCCGGTGAGGCGCCTCCACATGCCACGGCTATGCTCGGCAGCGCCCTGAAGCACCCACACCTCTGGAGCCCCCGATATGGCCCTCAAGATCACCGTGATCGGCACCGGCTACCTCGGCGCGACACACGCCGCAGCCATGGCCGAACTCGGCTTCGAGGTGCTCGGCCTGGACGTCGTGCCCGAGAAGATCGACATGCTCACGCGGGGCGAGGTCCCGATGTACGAGCCCGGCCTGGAGGATCTCCTGCGCCGGCACGTCTCGGGGTTCGAGGGTTCGAGCGGGCGGCTGCGCTTCACGATGGACTTCGCCGAGGCCGGCGAGTTCGGCGATGTGCACTTCGTGTGCGTGAACACGCCGCAGAAGCACGGCGAGTACGGCTGTGACATGAGCTACGTCGACGCGGCCTTCTCCTCGCTCGCCCCGCATCTGAAGGAGGGCGCGCTCGTCGTCGGCAAGTCGACCGTGCCGGTCGGCTCGGCGGACCGCCTCACCGAACTGCTGCCGGAGCACGCGGAGTTGGCGTGGAACCCGGAGTTCCTGCGCGAGGGCTTCGCCGTGAACGACACGCTGCACCCGGACCGGATCGTGGTCGGCGTGAACAGCGACAGGGCCGAGAACCTGCTGCGCGAGGTGTACGCGAAGCCGCTCGCCGAGGGCACCCCGTTCATCGTGACGGACTACCCGACCGCCGAGCTGGTGAAGACGTCGGCGAACTCCTTCCTCGCCACCAAGATCTCCTTCATCAACGCGATGGCCGAGGTCTGCGAGGCGGGCGGCGGCGACGTCGCGAAGCTCGCCGAGGCGATCGGCTACGACGAGCGGATCGGGCACAAGTTCCTGCGGGCCGGGATCGGCTTCGGCGGCGGCTGCCTGCCCAAGGACATCCGCGCGTTCATGGCGCGCGCCGGCGAGCTGGGCGCCGACCAGGCCCTGACGTTCCTCCGCGAGATCGACTCCATCAACATGCGGCGGCGCGGCGCGATGGTCGAGATGGCGCGCGAGGCTTTGGATTCAGGGGGCGAGCGCGGAGCGCTCTCGGGTAGGGATGGTGGCGGGCGACGGGCGGGAGGCGGGGCGTTCCTGGGCAAGCGGGTCGCCGTCCTCGGCGCCACGTTCAAGCCCGACTCCGACGACGTACGCGACTCCCCCGCGCTGAACGTCGCCGGGCAGATCCACCTCCAGGGCGGCCAGGTCACGGTCTACGACCCGAAGGGCATGGACAACGCGCGCCGCGTCTTCCCGACGCTCGGCTACGCCGACTCGGCGCTTGAAGCGGTGCGCGGCGCGGACATCGTGCTGCACCTCACCGAGTGGCGCGAGTTCCGCGAGCTCGACCCGGCGGAGCTTGCCAAGGTCGCCACGAGCCCGGTGATCCTGGACGGGCGCAACGCGCTGGACAGTTCGTTGTGGCGGGCGGCCGGGTGGACGTACCGGGCGATGGGGCGTCCGTCGGCGTAGGACCGTCCGTCCGTGTAGGACCGTGCTTGTTCGGAAGCTCTACCTGGCGCGGTAGCCCCGTACCTGTTCGGAAGTACTACTTGGCGCGGTAGCGCCGCATCTTCGCCCGGGCCCCGCAGACCGCCATGTCGCACCAGCGACCGCGGCCGGCGGGGCTCCGGTCGTAATACGCCCAGTGGCAGTCGGCCGCCTCGCAGGCCTTGAGCCGTGCCCAGGTGCCGTCGCCGCGCGCCTCGGCGATGGCCGCCGCGACGCGTCCGGCCAGGGAGTCGCCGCGCACCGGGACCAGGCTCGCCGCGCCGTCCCGCTCGTCGACCGCCACCCGCAGCGGCGCCCGCGCGAGCAGCTCGCCCAGCGGGGTCACGGTGCGGTGCGGCGGATGGCCCGCGTGGGCCAGGCAGGCCGCGCGCAGCGACTCGCGCAGTTCGCGCGCCTCGTCGAGCCCGCCCGCCGTGATGCCGAAGCGCTCGCGCTGCTCGGCCAGGTCCAGTGCGTCCTCGCCCGTCGTGATGTCGAGCAGCGTGTTCACCAGGGCCTCGATCAGGGCGAGGCCGCCGGGTGCGGTCGGGCGCGCATTCATGGTTGCGACGTTACCTGCTATGCGGGAGTATCCAGTAACGCCGAAGTTACCGGTTAACCCCGTATAGGGGTAACACGAGGAGGCATCATGCCCATCGCACAACTCGGAGTCGTCGTCCTGGACTGTCCGCGGCCGCGTGAGCTGGCGGAGTTCTACGCCGCCCTGCTCGGCGGCAGCATCACCGGCGACGAGGAAGGCTGGGTCGATGTGGAGGCGCCGGGCGGCCACCGCCTCGCGTTCCAGGAGGCACCCGGTTACGTGGCGCCCTCCTGGCCCGCGGCGGACGCGTCACAGCAGTTCCACCTCGATCTGACGGCGGCGGACCTGGACGCGGCCGAGAAGGAGGTCCTCGCGCTGGGCGCCACGGCGCTCGACGCGGAGGACCGTGATCGCAGCTGGCGGGTTTACGCGGACCCCGCGGGGCACCCGTTCTGCCTCTGCGCCTGCTGAGGCGCGTGGGACGCAGCCGGCGAGACGGAGGGACCTCCCATGGCATTCGCGAAGATCGGCACCATCGCCTACGACTGCCCCGACCCCCTCGCACTCGCCGAGTTCTACGCGGCCGTGCTCGGCGGCGAGATCGAGAACTACGAGGGCAAGGGGTACTGGTACAACCTCCACGTGCCCGGCGGACAGCAACTGTCCTTCCAACGGGTTCCTGACCACAAGCCCCCGCAGTGGCCCGCCGCCGACCACGACTCGCAGCAGCTCCACCTCGACCTGGACGTGGAGGACATCGAGGCCGCGCAGGAGCAGATCCTCGCCCTCGGCGCGGTCCCGCTCGACCTGGACGACGAGGGCGGCGCGCGTGACTTCCGGGTGTACGCGGATCCGGCGGGGCATCCGTTCTGCTTGATCCGGCCGGAGGCGGATTAGCGGCCGGATCAAGCAGGGATGGCCGGCCCGGTCCCTACGGTTCGTGGGTGGCGGTCGACGGGCCGCGGCGGTGTTGCGCGGCACGGGAGACGAACTCCGTGCTGCGCAGCACCCGTTGGGCGTTGCCCCAGGTGAGCAGGGCGAGGTCGGCGTCGGTCCAGCCGCGGTCCTGGAGTTCCGCGATCAGGGCCGGATAACCGGCGACGTCGGTGAGGTCCTCGGGGCGGGCCTCCCCGGTGTCGTACGTCCCTGACAGGCCCACCGCCTCGGGGCCCGCGAGGCGGCGCACATGGTCGATGTGGTCGGCCACGTCGCGCAGGGCGGGGCCCGTGCGGTCCGCGGAGCACGGCACCAGGCACAGTCCCCCGTTCTCGCCGAGTGCGGCGAGGAGGTCGTCCGGGGCGTTGTCGGGGTGGTGGTTCAGGGCGTGGGCGCCGGAGCGGGTCAGGGCGACCGGGGCCTTGGAGACGTCGAGGACGCGGGCGGCGGTCGCGACGGAGGCGCCGGTGAGGTCGATGAGCATGCCGAGCCGGTTCATCTCCCGTACGACCTCTTCGCCGAACCGGGTCAGGCCGGCGTCCGACGCCCATGAGGTGCCGCTCAGCGTGAGGGCGCGCAGGCCGAGGGCGTGCAGGGAGCGCAGCGTGCCGAGCGAGTCCGCCGCCGCCGTGGCCGGGGCCGGGCCGATGAGAACGGCGATACGGCCGTGGGCGCGGGCGTCGGCGGTGTCCGAGACGGAGCGGGAGAGGCGGAGGTCCTCCGGGTGGCCGGCGACGACGTTGGTGATCAGGTCGATCTGTTCCAGCGTCGTGGCGACGGGGGCGTCCGGGGCTACGTGGGGTGCCCACAGCTGAGCGCCGGTGCCGCCTGCGCGCAGCCTCGGGAGATCGACCTCCACGGCGGTCTCGCCCAGCTCCAGGTCGTACCAGGGGAGGGTGCGCAGAACCTGCGGGAGCCCGCAGTAGCCGTCGGCGACGGGGTGGCGGGTGAGGAGGTCGTGGGGTGGGGTGGGGGTGGGGGCCGGGGGTGCGTTGCCCGCGGGTGTGGGGGTCGCGGGTGCGTCACCCGCGGGTGCGTTGCCCGCGTCGGCCGGGGCGTGGCCTGCGGGGGCCGCGGGTGTGGGGGCCGCTGGTGTGTTGCCCGTGTCGGCCGGGACGTGGCCTGTGGGCGTGGGTCTTGCGAGGTCGGCGGTGGCGGGCCTCGCGGCTTCCAGATCGCCTGCCTCGGCGGGGGCGGTGAGTTCGTCCTGTAGGTCTGCCATGGCAGGGCTCCGGACGTCGGTGGGACAGTCGTTCGGACCACCGTTGCACGGGGTGGGGGCGGGGTCTCGGCGAGCGGTGCCGTTCGGGTGGGGCGAGGGGGTGGTTGGGCGGGGCCGGGGGCTCTGGTGTGCGGCGCCGGGGTCCCGGCCGGCGTACCTGTGCGCGGCGACGGGGGGCGGCACCGGGGCCTGCCCGGCGCACTTGTGCGCGGCAACGGGGTGCCGACCTGCGTACTCGTGTGCGGCAACGGGGCCCGAGCTTTGCCGGGGGCGGCATCCCACGCCATCCCCACGATGCGCTGCGCCGCCCCTCGCCGACCGGGTCGGCACCCGCCTATCCCCCACCCACCCGCCCCCTCCGGGGGCGTCGGCCCCAGGGTCCGGGGCGCCGCACCGGTCGCCGCGCGTGCCGCAACCGCCGCACCCGGAGTTGGCGCCTGCCGTGTTCGCTGCGCGGCACCGGGGCCCCACCCCGCGCCCTCGCACGCGGCACCGGCCCCCGAGCCTTGCCGGGGCGACACCCCACGCCGTCCGCACGATCCGCTGCACCTCCACCGCACCGGCAGTGCCGGATCCCGCCTATCTCCCACCCACCGCCCCCTCCGGGGGCGGTGGCCCAACGGGGCCCGGTCCCAGACGCTTCGCAGCGCCTGCCGCAACAGCCGCGCGGCAGCGGGGTTCCGGGCGTTGCCGGGGCGGCGCCGGAGGCGTGGTGCGGGGCACCGGGGGGCGAACGTGCCCACCCTGGCGTCGGATGGGGTCTCACCCGCGCGGAGCCAGGCGGACGGCTCGGGAAAGGCAGTTGCCCAAGGCGGGGCAGGTGGGTGGGGAAGTCACCTCCGGCGGCGGACAACCCGACGCCGGCGGCAGCCGGCGCCATGGATGGGCCGCTGCCTGCTCGTCCGAGGCAGGGGCGGCGGGGCTGCCTCAGGTGACGGAACCATGCCTGCGGCCGATTCGCCCAAGGCAGGAGCCGGGGGGGCCGACCCGGGAGGCGAACCACGCCGACCAGCCACTCACTCAAGGTACGGGCCGCGGAACCAACCCGGGAGGCGGATCACACCAGCCGGCCACTCGCCCGAGGCACGGGCCGCAGAGCCAACCCCGCGTGACGGACCACACCAGCCGACCACCCGCCCGAGGCAAGGCCGTCTCAGGGAGCCATGCCTGACGGCGGACCGCGCCGAGCGGTGGTGGTTGCGGGTTTCGCAGTGGGCCGGAGCGGCGGGCGGTCGTGGAGCATGCGCGCTCGTGGGCGGACGGCATGAGCCGGCAGGGCGGCGTAGCCCCAAGGCACGACCCCGGCGCAGGCAGCTGGGAGCGCCCGACCGGAGCCCCCGGAGGGGGCGGGTGGTGGGAGGTGGGCGAGGCAAGCCGAGCGATCCGGGGGGGCACCGCAACCACCCCGACGCCCCGGGACACCGGCCCCCGGTCCGGGACACCGCAACCACACCCCACCCGGCCCGGGAGGGGGGCAGGGCACCCGAACCACCCCACCCGGTCCGCGCCCCGCGCTACCCGTCCAGTTGACCCAGCGTCGCGTTCGACGGGCCCCTGCGGGTGCGGAGGTCGGAGGCGACCGATTCCGCGTCGGCGAGGACTCGGACCGCGTTGCGCCACGTCAGTTTGGAGAGGTCGGCGCGGGACCAGCCCCGGTCGACCAGCTCCGCGATGAGGTTCGGGTAGCCGGAGACGTCGTCGAGGCCGTCCGGTGTGAACGCCGTGCCGTCGTAGTCGCCGCCGATGCCGATGTGGTCGACGCCGGCGACCTCGCGCATGTGGTCCAGGTGGTCCGCCACCGTGGGGACCGTCGCGATCGGACGGGGGCGTGCCTCCTCGAAGGCGCGGTGCAGCTTCATCGCCTCCGGGGACGTGTCCAGGTGGTGGAAGCCGTGGGAGCGGAGGTTGTCGTCCGCGGCCGCCGTCCAGTCGACGGCCGCCTGCAACACGAACTTGGGGACGAAGGTGGCCATGGCCACTCCCCCGTTCCCCGGCAGGCGTTCCAGCACGTCGTCCGGGATGTTGCGCGGGTGGTCGCACACCGCCCGCGACGAGGAGTGGGAGAAGATCACGGGCGCCTCGGACACGTCCAGCGCCGCGCGCATCGTCGTCGCCGCGACGTGCGAGAGGTCGACCAGCATGCCCTCGCGGTTCATCTCGCGGACCACCTCGCGGCCGAAGGCGGAGAGGCCCCCGACGCCCGGCTCGTCCGTCGCCGAGTCCGCCCACGCGATGTTGTCGTTGTGCGTGAGTGTCATGTAGCGGACGCCCAGCGCGTACAACGCCCGTAGCGTGGCGAGGGAGTTGTTGATGGAGTGGCCGCCCTCGGCGCCCTTGAGCGAGGCGATGCGGCCCTCCTTCCGCGCCGCTTCCATGTCGGCCGCGGTCCGCGCCTCGCGCAGCTCACTCGCGTACCGGGCGATCAACTGGTCGACGCAGTCGATCTGTTCGAGCGTGGCGCTGACCGCCGCGTCGCCCGACAGGTCCGTACGGACGTACACCGACCAGAACTGCGCGCCGACGCCGCCGGCCTTCAACCGGCCCAGGTCCGTGTGGAGATGGGCGCTCTGGTCGGTGGCGATGTCGCGCGCGTCGATGTCGTACGTGACCTGCTCGCGCAGCGCCCACGGCAGGTCGTTGTGCCCGTCGACGACCGGGAACTCGGCGAGCAGCGAGCGGGCTTCCTCAATACGAGTCGGAGGGGTACTCATGCGCGTCACTTCCCGAATCCGAAGCCCGTGCCCGAGCCCTCGACCTTGGCCCGCAGCCGCTTGCCCTTCTCGGTCGCCTGGTCGTTCAGCTCCTGCTGGAAGTCCCGCATGCGGCCGAGGAGTTCCTCGTCGTGGGCGGCGAGCATGCGGGCCGCGAGCAGGCCCGCGTTGCGCGCGCCGCCGACCGAGACGGTGGCGACGGGGACGCCGGCCGGCATCTGCACGATGGACAGCAGGGAGTCCATGCCGTCGAGGTACTTCAGCGGGACCGGCACGCCGATCACCGGCAGCGGCGTCACCGACGCCAGCATGCCGGGCAGGTGGGCCGCGCCGCCCGCGCCCGCGATGATCGCCTTGAGGCCGCGCTCGGCGGCCTGCTCCCCGTACGAGATCATCTCGTGCGGCATCCGGTGCGCGGAGACGACGTCGACCTCGTAGGGGATCTCGAACTCGTCGAGGGCCTTCGCCGCGGCCTCCATGACGGGCCAGTCGGAGTCCGAGCCCATGACGATGCCCACCACGGGACTCACTGCAGAACTCATTCTGTGATCGTTCCTCGGAGGTAGCCGGCTGCGTGACGGGCGCGCTCCAACACGTCGTCCAGGTCGTCGCCGTAGGTGTTGACGTGGCCGACCTTACGGCCGGGCTTCACGTCCTTGCCGTACATGTGGATCTTGAGCTGCGGGTCGCGGGCCATGCAGTGCAGATACGCGCTGTACATGTCCGGGTAGTCGCCGCCCAGGACGTTGCACATGACCGTCCATGTCGCGCGCGGGCGCGGGTCGCCGAGCGGCAGGTCGAGGACGGCGCGCACGTGGTTCGCGAACTGGGACGTCACCGCCCCGTCCATCGTCCAGTGCCCGGAATTGTGCGGGCGCATCGCGAGCTCGTTGACCAGGATGCGGCCGTCGCGGGTCTCGAAGAGTTCGACCGCGAGGTGGCCGACCACGCCGAGCTCCTGCGCGATGCGCAGCGCCAGCTCCTGGGCCTCACCCGCGAGGGACTCGTCGAGCTCGGGCGCCGGGGCGATCACCGTGTCGCAGACGCCGTCGACCTGCTGGGACTCGACGACCGGGTAGGCGACCGCCTGGCCGTGCGGGGAGCGGACGACGTTGGCCGCCAGCTCGCGTACGAAGTCGACCTTCTCCTCGGCGAGGACCGGCACGCCCGCCTTGAACGGGTCGGCGGCGTCGGCCTCGGAGCGTACGAACCACACGCCCTTGCCGTCGTACCCGCCGCGCACCGTCTTGAGGATGACGGGGAAGCCGTCCCCCTCCGCCGCGAAAGCGGACACGTCCGCCGGATCCGTCACGATCCGGTGGCGCGGGCACGGCACGTCGAGCGACGTGAGCTTCGCACGCATCTCGCCCTTGTCCTGGGCGTACAGCAGCGCGTCGGGCCCCGGGCGGACGGGGATGCCGTCCGCCTCCAGGGCCCGTAGGTGCTCTGTCGGTACGTGCTCGTGATCGAAGGTGATCACGTCGCAGCCCCGCGCGAACTCGCGCAGCGTGTCCAGGTCGCGATAGTCGCCGACCACGACATCGCCGACGACCTGCGCCGCGGAGTCCTGCGGAGTGTCACTGAGGAGCTTGAACCTGATGCCGAGCGGGATGCCTGCCTCGTGTGTCATACGAGCGAGCTGTCCACCGCCGACCATGCCGACTACGGGGAACGTCACCGGTCCAGGGTATCGGCCATTTGACCGGATCCCGTACGCACCTCGTCCTGTAGGAAAGGACAAGGAGAGGACGAGGGAGGGGCGAGAGAGGGGCGGGGTGCGGCCATCGTCGCCGTCCCCCGACGTCCGGGTGGGGCCCCGGTTAGCATGGCTGGGTCGGTCATGACCGGACGACCGGCCCGGATCAGGAGACGACGGGGGCTGAGGGCGACTACATGGGTATCACCGGACGTACCGGCCGCATCGGCGCACTGCGACAGCGGCTCGCGGGCGTGGCCCGTGAGGTCGCGAAGTTCGGAGTCGTCGGCGCCCTGGGCGTCCTCGTGAACTTCGCCGTCTTCAACCTCATGCGGCACAGCACCGACCTCCAGGTGGTGCGGGCCAGCGTGATCGCGACGGTCGTCGCCATCGCCTTCAACTACGTAGGGTTCCGCTACTTCACGTACCGCGACCGCGACAAGAGCGGGCGGACCAAGGAACTCACGCTGTTCCTGCTGTTCAGCGCGGCGGGCCTGATCATCGAGAACGGGGTCCTGTACGCGGCGACGTACGGGTTCGGCTGGAACAGCTCGCTGCAGAGCAACATCTTCAAGTTCCTCGGCATGGGCCTCGCGACCCTGTTCCGGTTCTGGTCGTACCGGACGTGGGTGTTCAAGACGCTGCCCGCGCGGGAGGCCGTGGCCAGCGCGGAATCGTTCCTCGGCGAGTCGACCGCGAAGCCGGTGCAGCGCGTGAAGTGACCGCTACCTGATCATCTGGTTCTCGTCCTCGGCCTCGCCCGACGCCTTCTTCAGTGGCGTACGGGAGAGGAACAGGCCGAAGACCGGCGGGGTGGTCTGGAGCATTTCGAGGCGGCCGCCGTCGGCCTCCGCCAGGTCGCGGGCGACGGCGAGGCCGATGCCCGTCGAATTCCGGCCGCTGATGGTCCGCTCGAAGATCCGCGAGCCCAGCTCCGGCGGGACCCCGGGGCCCTCGTCCGTGACCTCGACGATGGCCTGGCTGCCGGTGACGCGGGTGCGCAGGGCGACCGTGCCGCCACCGTGCATCAGCGAGTTCTCGATCAGCGCGGCGAGCACCTGGGCCACCGCGCCGGGGGTGCCGACCGCCGTGAGGTGGCGCTTGCCGGAGGAGACGATCGCGCGCCCGGCGCTGCGGTAGGCGGGCCGCCACTCCTCCAGCTGCTGCTTGATCACCTCGTCCAGGTCGAAGGGGACGGCGGATCCGGTGCGCGGGTCGCGGGAGTTGGTGAGCAGCCGCTCGACGACGTCGGTGAGCCGCTCGACCTGCGCGAGCGCGATCGTCGCCTCCTCCTTCACCTCGTCGAGGTCCTCGGTCATGGTGATCTCCTCCAGGCGCATGGAGAGCGCCGTGAGCGGCGTACGCAGCTGGTGCGAGGCATCGGCGGCGAGGCGCCGCTCGGCGGTCAGCATGCGGGCGATGCGTTCGGCCGAACCGTCGAGGACGTCGGCGACACGGTCGAGTTCCGGGACGCCGTAGCGCTTGTGGCGGGGGCGCGGGTCGCCGGACCCGAGGCGCTCCGCCGTGGAGGCGAGGTCGGTGAGCGGGGACGCGAGGCGGTTGGCCTGGCGTACGGCGAGCAGCACGGCGGCGACGATCGCGAGGAGGGCGACGCCGGCGATGATCAGGAGCGTGCGGCCGACCTCCGTGGTGACGGCCGAGCGGGCCTCCTCGACGGTGACCTTCTCGCCCTGCTCGCCCGTCGCCGTGTAGGAGATGACGTCGCCGACGGGCTGCGTGCCGATGGTGAGCGGCTGGCGGCCGGGCATGTCGATCTCGGCGTAGCGCTCCCCCGCGACCTGGTCCTTGAGGATGCTGCCGGTGATCTGTTCCTCGCCGAGGATTCTGCTGTCCACGATGGAGGCGAGGCGGACGGCCTCGGACTCCACGCGTTCCTGGGCGCTGTTGGTGATGGTCCGGGTCTCCACGATGACCAGGGAGACGCCGAAGACGGCGATCACGACCAGGACGACGGCGAGGGTGGAGTTGATCAGTCGGCGACGCATGGTCTCAGTGTCCCGGATTGGTGCGCGGCACCGGCGTTACGGACACGGGGCTCCGCCCCGGACCCCGCTGCTCAATCTCCCCCAGCTACCGCTGGGAGGTGCCCCCTGCAGGGGCTTGATTGGCTCACCCGCGCTTGATCGGCCCGGCCGGGCTTGAGTCGCTCAGCTCTTCTCGAACCTGAAGCCCACGCCGCGCACCGTCGCGATGTACCGGGGGTTCGCCGCGTCGTCGCCCAGCTTCTTGCGGAGCCACGAGATGTGCATGTCGAGGGTCTTGGTCGACGACCACCACGTCGTGTCCCAGACCTCGCGCATCAGCTGGTCGCGGGTGACCACACGGCCCGCGTCCCGGACGAGGACTCGCAGGAGGTCGAACTCCTTGGCCGTGAGCTGGAGTTCCTCCTCGCCCATCCACGCGCGGTGCGACTCGACGTCGATCCGGACGCCGTGCGTGGCCGGGGCCTGGACGGGCTCGGTGGCGCCGCGCCGGAGCAGGGCCCGGACGCGGGCCAGGAGCTCGGCGAGGCGGAAGGGCTTGGTCACGTAGTCGTCGGCGCCGGCGTCGAGGCCGACGACCGTGTCCACCTCGTCCGCGCGGGCGGTGAGGATCAGGACCGGCACCGTGTGCCCCTCGGCGCGCATTCTGCGGGCCACCTCGAGGCCGTCCATTCCGGGCAGACCGAGGTCGAGTACGACGAGGTCGATGCTTCCCTGCAGTCCGGCGTCGAGGGCGGTGGGACCGTCCTCGCGCACTTCCACCTCGTAACCCTCCCGGCGCAGGGCGCGGGCCAGCGGCTCCGAGATGGACGCGTCGTCCTCGGCGAGCAGTACACGGGTCATGAGGTGATGGTAGTCCGCGCCGGACGACGCCCGTGGGGTGATCGCCCACTGCGGCTTCCCGTGGCTAACGGAATTTTTGCCTCCGGGTTCGCGCCCTGCGGTGTCCGGGTGCCATCGTGGGGATGACCTTTGAAACAGCGCTGGTGGTTCCGTGAAGGCCTGTGATCCATCTCTCAAGTCCTTCCATATGCCACTGAGTCGTTCGTAAGGTGATTCAACGCCTGATGCACTACTGGGGGACCTTTGGAGCGCACTGCGCACCCAAGGTCCCTTTCTTGTGTGAGCTGACGTCAGTCAGCATTTTTAGGAATGACCTGTGGCCGGGCCCCGCGTGTGATGACGCGCGTCGGGTGTGGATCTCGGGTCCGCCGTACCTCGTCCCGCACGACAATCTCGTGCGGGCACATCCCTTCAGGGCGTGGGGAGGACGGTAGGACTCCGGTGCCGGCCGCCCCCACCGGGCGCGCACTCGCTTCTGCGCGGCGCGTCCCGACACCCCACGAGGATCGACCATGGCGTCCAGCCTGACGAAGGACTCGGCCGGTACCCCCGGCTCGCAGAAGACCTTCTTCGGCCACCCCCGCGGACTGGCCACTCTCTTCATGACCGAGATGTGGGAGCGCTTCAGCTTCTACGGCATGAAAGCCCTGCTCCCGCTGTACCTGATCGCTCCCGGCGGGCTTCACATGAACCCCGCCACGGCCACGGCGATCTACTCGGTCTACATGTCCATGGTCTACCTGCTCGCCCAACCGGGCGGCTGGTTCGCCGACCGCTTCTGGGGTCCCCGCAAGACGGTCGCCTACGGCGCGAGCATCGTGATCCTCGGCCACATCACGCTGGCCCTGCCCGGCTCGGGCACGTTCTTCGCGGGCCTCGCGCTCGTGGCACTCGGTTCCGGTCTCCTCAAGGCCAACATCTCCACGATGGTCGGCCACCTCTACGACGGCCCCGAGGACCCGCGCCGCGACGCCGGCTTCACCATCTTCTACATCGGCATCAACCTGGGTGCCTTCCTCGCTCCGCTGACCATCGGCACCGTCGGTGAGAACGTCGGCTGGCACCTCGGCTTCGGGCTCGCCGCGGTCGGCATGGCCCTGGGTCTGGCCCAGTTCCTGCTCGGCACCCGCCACCTCAGCAGCGAGAGCGACATCGTGGTGAAGCCCGCCACGGCCGAGGAGAAGGCCAAGTCGCTGCGCACGTCGCTGATCTGGGCGGTCGTCGCCGCCATCTTCTACGGGATCGTCGTCGCCACCGGTACGTACACCCTCAACTGGGTCCTCGTGCCGCTGACGCTGATCGGTCTGATCATCCCGGTCTCCGTCCTCGTGCGCATGAAGCGCGACAAGGAGCTGTCGAAGGACGAGCAGTCCAAGCTCTCCGGCTACGTCTGGTTCTTCATCGTCGCCGCGATCTTCTGGATGATCTACGACCAGAACGGCTCGACGCTCTCGATCTTCGGTGAGAACTCGACCACGAACCACCTGCTGGGCTTCGACTTCCCGACCTCCTGGTACCAGTCGCTGAACCCGATCTTCATCATGGCGATCGCGCCCGTGGTGGCCTCGGCCTGGCTGTGGCTGAACAAGCGCGGCAAGGAGCCGAGCACCGCGGTCAAGTTCGGCTCGGGTCTCGTCCTGATCGGCATCTCCTTCGTCGTCTTCCTCATCCCGCTGATCGACACGGCCAACAACGGCGGCCGCGTCTCCCCGATGTGGCTGGTGTCGATCTACTTCATCCAGACCATCGGTGAGCTCTGCCTCTCCCCGGTCGGCCTCTCGGTCACGACCAAGATGGCTCCGGCCAAGTACGGCTCGCAGATGATGGGTGTCTGGTTCCTCGCGGTCACGGCGGGCGACTCCGTCACCGGCCTGCTCTCGACGGGTGGTGTCGACCTCAATACGACAGCCGCGGTGCTGGTCGAGGCCGTCCTCGCGATCGCCGCCGGCGTCGCCTTCTGGATGTACCGCAAGAAGGTCAAGGACCTCATGGGCAGCGTCAAGTAGCCGCCCTTCGAGCGCGAGTGCAAAGCAAGCGCCGCCGCACCCGGACGGGTGCGGCGGCGCTTCGCTGTGTCCGGACTACTTGACCTGTTGGCCGTAACCGGCGAGGGACGAGCGGATCGGGCACTTCACCGTGGACTTGGTGCCCGCCTTCTTCCACGGGCCGTAACCGGTCCAGTAGATGTCGTGCTGGTTGCCCTGCCCCCGCATCATCGCGCACTTGATCTGGGCGCGGTGCTTGCCGACCTTCTTGCCGCTCTTCGACTTCTTGCAGGTGGAGGTGGACTGGGCGGTCCCCCACACCAGCTTGGCCGACGGCTTGCACTTGTACTTCGCGCCGGCGGCCTCGGCCGAGCCCGCCGTGGCGAGGCCCGCCCCCGAGGCGAGCAGAACCGCCGCCAGGGCCCCCGTCACGGACTTCTTCAACTTCCCCATGTGCATTTCCTTCAGCAGGACTCAGAGGATCGCGGACCGTGGTCGAGGTCCCCTCCGAGGAGTTTCTTGTGAGTCGCCAACGTTTTCACGTTCGCGAACTGCCAACAGGCCCCCTCCCGCCGTGCACGACGGCTCCCGGGTGCGGGAACAGACGGAGGCCGCCGCATCCGGGTGCGGCGGCCTCCGTTCCTGTTGGTTGCCTGCTACCGGCGGACCACCCGCCGTGCCCGCGGGAGGAACGTGAAGACCGCGCCGCCCAGGAGGATCACCGTGCCGGCCGCCAGGCCGAGGGCGCGGAGGGCGCCGTCGCTGGAGGAGCCGGTTTCGGCGAGGCCGCCGCCGGTCGCCGCGGAGCCGCCGGCCGCCGAGCCGCCGGCCGCCGCGTCACCCGAGCCGCCTGCCGAACCCGTGCCGCCCGCCGCGCCGCCCGCCTGCTTCGACGTGTCGAGCTCCAGGGAGACCGGAGCGCTCTTCGGCGTGCAGGTGGTGGTCGTGCCCAGCGCCTTCACCGTGAGGACGCCCGGCGAGAGCGTCGACTTGCCGTCGGCGCCTGGCTTGTACGTGCCGGTCAGGTCGGGGATCTCGATCGGGTCGCCGGACTTGAAGGCCTTCTTGTTGGTCGGGCCCTCGACGGGGACGGTGCCCTTGTCGGAGCCGCCCAGCTTGACCTCCATCGACGGCTTCACCGAGTCGGCCGGGATGTCGGCGGGGCTGTCCATCACGGACTTCTTGAACTTCACCGTGAGGCCGAAGTTCCCGCCGTCCTTCTTGGCGTTGATCTGCACCGGGGACGTGGCGCTCTTGTCGCCGATGGGCGTCTTGCAGGCGTAGGGGACGCTGACCTCCTTGCCGGTGAAGTCGCTCTGGCCGCTGCCGCCGCCACCGCCCGTGGAGGAGCCGCCCGAGCTACTGGACCCGGCCGAGCCACCGCCACCGGAACTCGACGAGCCGCCCGACGAGCCACCCGTCGACGTGCCCGGCAGACCACCGATGAGGCCTCCCGTGCCTCCCGAGCCGCTCGAACCGCCCGAACTCGCCGCCCCCTCGACGACCTTGATGACCGCACCCGGGTCCACGCTCCCCGTCGGAGAGCACTTGGTGTCCGTCGACATCGGCTTGCTGACGTTGATGTTGTACTTGTCCGGGGTCAGCTTCACCTCCCCCGGCTTCGTCAGCTTCAGCTTGCCCGTCATCGTGGACAGCTTCATCGGGCTGTTCTTGGGGATCGCGGGGTTCTCGCGCGGCCCCTGCATATCGATGTCACCGGTCTGCGCGCCGGCCGCCTCGAGCGTGCCGGTGGGCTGGACGGTGTTCTCACTGAGGTCGAGCACGTCCGGGTTCTTCGACGCGCCCTGGATGAACTTCCAGGTCACATTGACCGTGTCGCCGACCTTCGCCGTGGCGGGCGCCGCGATCTGCGTGATCGTGGTGCCCTGCACCGGGTCGAGCCCGGAGATCGAGGGCGGTATGCACTCCGTCTTGTACGAGGTCTCGGCGGCCTGCGCGGGAGCTGCCACGAACAGCAGGCCCGCCCCGCCGAGCATCAGGGCGACACCGGCCGCGCTCACTCTCCGTTGGGTGATCACGTGTTTCCTTTCGTCGTCGGACTGTTCTCGTGCGGTGCGGAGAGTTGACCGGCCTCGGGCCGCTCCGGACCGGTGGGACCGGTGTCCGGGGTGAACCAGGGCAGGGTCGTGGTCTGTGTCGTGCCGTTCGGTGCGGTGGCCGGGTCGGCGGGCGCCGGCTTCTGCGGCGCCGGCCGCACCTTCGGAAGCCGTACGGTGCGCCCGCCCGCCCCGTTGGACGCCCGCGACCCCTTGGACCTCGACGGCCTCGACGGCCTCGACGACCTCGACGGCCCCGACCGGCGATCACGCGGCCGTACGCGGTCCACGACCGCCATGCCGATCCGGAAGACGGCGGCCGGCACGACGATGCACAGCAGGATCCAGAAGAGCGTGACGCCCCAGGGACGGCCCACGCCCCAGGGCTGTTCGGCCAGCACCTTCCCGCCGTACTTGAGCGAGACGAGATAGTCGCCGTGCGCGCCCGCCGACAGTTCGACGGGCAGCTTCACCTGCGCCTTCTGCCCCGGCTTGATCGTGCCGCGCCACTGCTGGTCCTCCCATTGCGGCGCGAACACACCGTGGGAGGTGCCGACTTGGAATATGGGGTTCTTGACCGGGGTCGAGCCGACGTTGCCCACGGTGAACGTGAAGGACCGCGACGGCGGGGCGCCGAACCAGGTCAGCAGGCCGCTGGAGCCCTCGAGCCGGGTGTCGGCCACCATGGAAAGCTGCCCGCTGCCGGACGCCTTCGGCAGCGCCTTCACGGGATGCCCGGCCACCTGGAACACGGCGTCCGCCTGCGCCTTCTGCCCGGTCACCGTGGCGACATGGACGACGCACGGGCACGGGTTCGGCGGCTCGGCGACCGGAAGCGACTTGCTGAACGCCCCCTCCGTGTCGGTGGTGACCGCGCGGCCCTCGGAGTTGGCGCAGGAGTTGGTGCCGCCGATGACACCGCGCGACGGGCTGGACTGCCCGCAGATCAGCATCATCAGCAGCGTGTCGGGCCGCCAGCCCGCGCCCTTCACGGTGATCGAACCCCCGGTCCCCGCCTGGGACTTGGAGAGGGTCACGGATGGCTTTTCGGCGGCTGCGGAGGCGGCGGCCGCCCACGGCGCGGTGCCCGCGAGCAGGGCCGCCACGAGGGCGAGGACGGTCAGCAGCCGCGAGCTGCGGCGGTTCATGGCGCACTCCTTACGTTCCCTTGTCGGCGGAGCAGTCGGAGCAGGTGCGGCGGTACGGGCCAGGAGGGCCGCCGGCGGCGCAGGTACCAGTAGGCGGCGCACCCCGCCCCCGCCAGCACGGCGAGGATCCCGCCGACCGCCGCCCACGGCACGAACCGGGCGCTCGCCGTGGCCGAGTCCGCCGCGCCGCCGCCCGCGGTGACCGTCACCTTCACGTCGACGGCGTCGAGCGCGGGGGCGTTCTTCCACGGTTCGGTGAGGCTGACCCTGCGGCCCGGCAGCAGCTGCACCGGCAGGGCCCGGCTCCTGTCGAGGGCGGCGCCGAGCACCCCGTCGGCGTGCACCGCGAGGCGCGGCGAGAGCGTCGTGTTGCCGCGGTTCACCACGTCGTAGGCGATGGCGCCCTTGTGCACCCGTACGTTCTCGACCGTGAGCGCGGACAGCGTGGGGCCGCTGACCCGCAGATGGACACTGACCCCGGCGTCGCGCCCGCCCGCCCGCGCCACGACGGCGCCCGGGTGGTCGCCGGGGGTCGCGCCCGCGGGCACCGAAACCGTGAAGGGAACCTCGGCACGGGTCCGCGCCGGGATCTCCACGCTCTCCTCGGCGAACCGGATCCACGCCCCGGTGTCCGTGGCCTTCTTACGGACATCCAGCGCCCCGTCGCCCGTATTGTCGGCGTCGGCCCCCCGCAGGGAGACCTTCAACGGCTTGTCCCCCGGATTCGCCACCGCCACCTTGTCCTCCAACACGGACCCGGGCGTCCCCTCGGCATAGATGTACGCCCGCCCGTCGCCGTCGGCGGGCCGAGTCCCCCCGGCAGACGAGGGCGCAACGGTCCAGCCGGGTCCGGCCGCGGCGACCGGGACCGAGAGTCCACCCATGAGGAGAGCCGCAGCAGCAACAATCAAGCCCCCGCGACGCTTGAGCAGATCTTTCAAGCCGGCGAGGCGCTTGAGCAGACCTTTCAAGCCCCCGCGGCGATTGAGCGGATCTTTCGAGCCCCTGCGGCGATTGAGCAGCGGGGTCCGGGGCAGAGCCCCGCGGCGCAGGCACCGCGGAGCCCCACCTCGCATCGACGAGCGCAACGTCATCGCAGCTACTCACGCCCCCTTAACGGGACGCCGCCTGATGACGCCGCGTCAACCACAGCACCCCCGCCGCTCCGGCCAGGAGCACCGTGCCACCCAGCGTCCCGAGCGCAATCGCCGAATCCTCCGGCCCGGTCTGCGGCAGCTCCCCGCCGGACGGCGCCGACGCCGAGGACCCGCTACCCGAATCCGCGGCCCCGCCGCCACCCGCCGCCGCCTTCACGTCCATCTCGAGCGAGGGCTTCGGACTGTTGGACGGCGTACACGTCGTGTTCGTACCGAGCGCCTTGATGGTGAGGACGCCGGCGGTGAAGTTCACCTTGCCGCTCTTCTTCGGCGTGTACGTACCCGTCAAGTCACTGATCTTGATCGGGCTGTTGGCGGGGATCGCCTTGTCGTTGGGCGGCCCGGTCGCCGTGAACTGGCCGCTGTCCGCGCCGCCCACCTTGATCACCGCGCTCGGGTGCATGGCGCCCTTGCCGAGCTCGACGGGGCTGGAGGAGACGCCCTTCTGGAAGGACATCGTGATCTTGTAGCCGCTGCCGCTCTTGGCGCTCTTCATGTCGATCGGGGAGACGGCTCCCTTGTTCCCGATCGGCGTCTTGCACTGGTAGTTCACGTTCTGCACCGTGGCCGAGGCGGTGGGGGCGGCCATCAGCACCGCCGAGCCTGCCAGGGCCGCGCTGAGCGCGAACGCGGCGGTTCGTTTCTGGTACGTCCGGTACGTCACCTCGAAGTCCCTTCAAACCGAAGGTTACTGACGGTTCATCAGATCTGGGTGGCTCAAGGTACGCCGGGGACCCTGCCGAGGGAAGACAAAGAGCACGCCGGATCGAAGTCGATCCGGCGTGCTCTTCAGAACGCACGAAAGGGGGCTATGCGGGGGCGCCGACCTCCGCCCACACGACCTTGCCCGTGACTCCCGGGGTGCGGACAACTCCCCAGTCCAGGCAGAGGCGTTGGACGATGAACATGCCGTGCCCACCGGGCCGTCCCGCCCGGTGCGGGGTGCGCGGCGCCGGCTGGCCCGCCCCCCGGTCCGCGACCTCGATGCGCAGCACCTTGTTGGCCGGGGAGTCGCCGAAGTACAGGATGATCTCGTCGGGCCCCTCGGCGTGCAGGCACGCGTTCGTGACGAGCTCGGAGACGACGAGCAGCACGTCCTCCGCCGCGGCCCGGCGGTCCGCGGTCGCCGCCGGCAGCCAGCCCCAGGCGTGCAGCGCTTCGCGGGTGAAGTCACGGGCGAGCGGAACGATCCCGCTCGCGCCGCTGAGGCTCAGCCTGCGGACCCGCGTACCCGCGACGACCGGCACTTCACCGGACTCGGGGCCGTGGTCGCCCGGCGAGTAAGGCCGGGTGGTGCTCATCAGCACTTCACCTCACCGATTCACCAATTCAGCTTCAGGATTCAGGATTCAGGGTCCGAGTTCCCACTGCCCGGCCATGAAGCCCGGGTCGCGGATCGGGGTCGGAGGGTCATCGGAGTCGCAGGGTCGGGGTCGTGTTCGGGGGGTCTCCTGCCCGAGGGAACGACGGAAACACCCACTTGTTCAGAACGGCTCCTGTGACGCTGGTAACGCCGAGATCACACAGCGACAACTGGAGCGTAACTTCTGCTGTCGACCACAGTACGCAGCCGCCCGCTTCCGGTCAGTCGCCGGAGGGGTCCGGCTGGAGGGCCTCGTCGAGCGACGCGTGCACCGTGAAGACGGCCTCCGCACCAGTGATCTCGAACACCCTGGCAACCACCGGAAGCATGCCCGCGAGGTGCACTCCACCACCGGCCGCCTCGGCCTTGAGCCGGGCCCCGAGCAGCACGTTCAACCCCGTCGAATCGCAGAATTCGAGGCGAGAACAGTCGATCACCAGCCGGGAATGTCCATTACTGAGGCATTCATCCAGGGGTTCACGCAGCAGGTCGGCCGTATGGTGATCCAACTCACCGGCCGGGGTCACGACGGCACTGGTGCCCTCTTGTCGCACCTCGACCAGAAGCCGGCCCCGATGCGCACTGCCGACTGTCCCGCGGTCCATGACGTCTCTCTCTCGCTGCCTTCGACGTGCCGATTGACGCCCTCGAACACTACGCCCTCAGGCTGTGCATCGACACCCGAACAACCTCTAGAATTCGGACATTTCGACTCAGAACGCACTTGCGACCCGGTGTGGAAAACGGGTAGGCCTAGTAAGGACAACATTCGACCACGGCCGGCTTTGGAGGCGCCGCACTTAGAAGCAGTGCACGCATTGGCATCGGCAGCCATATGCCGAGAACGCATGGAGGACATCATGTCAGCCCGGCTCGACGAATCGCGTACTGACCAGGCGACGTCGACACTCCCCCCGGAAACTCATGTCGACGTCGAGGCCGAAAGCCTTGAGGGCCTCGAAGGCCTTCCGGAGATCCCTCCGTACGACGAGGTGGGACCGCTCGACGCCCGAGCCCTCTCCAAGACCCTCTTCGAGCGACTGGAGTCCCTCGAAGAAGGCACGCACGAATTTTCGTATGTCCGCAACACGCTGGTCGAGCTGAACCTGGCTCTGGTCAAGTTCGCGGCCTCCCGGTTCCGCTCCCGCAGCGAGCCGATGGAGGACATCATCCAGGTCGGCACCATCGGCCTGATCAAGGCGATCGACCGGTTCGAACTGAGCCGCGGGGTCGAGTTCCCGACCTTCGCGATGCCGACCATCGTCGGCGAGATCAAGCGCTTCTTCCGCGACACCTCCTGGTCCGTGCGCGTACCGCGCCGCCTCCAGGAACTCCGTCTCGACCTCGCCAAGGCGGGCGACGAACTCGCCCAGCAGCTCGATCGCGCCCCCACGGTGGGCGAGCTCGCCGAACGCCTGGGCCTGTCGAAGGAAGAGGTCGTCGAGGGCATGGCGGCGTCCAACGCCTACACCGCCAGCTCGCTCGACGCCCAGCCCGAGGAGGACGACTCCGAGGGTGCGCTCGCGGATCGCATCGGCTATGAGGACCACGGGCTCGAAGGCATCGAGTACGTCGAGTCCCTGAAGCCGCTGATCGCCGACCTTCCCCCGCGCGACCGCAAGATCCTCTCGCTGCGGTTCGTCGCCAACATGACCCAGTCCGAGATCGGTGAGGAACTGGGCATCTCGCAGATGCACGTGTCGCGGCTGCTGTCGCGGACGCTGGTGCGCCTGCGCAAGGGTCTGACGCTCGAGGAGTAATCGCTCGGACCCGTAACACCGGCACCACCCGTAACACCCTGTCACGTCGAGGGGGCCGACCGTCACACGGTCGGCCCCCTCGGTGTGTTTTCGCCAACTCCCGCTCCTCCACGGCCGGTTACCCGGAGAAACACCTACCCGTAGCACCTCTCCTGCACCACTATGAGCACCCATCTGGCACCCGGTGACAGGAGGACACGGTGTTTGCGAACGGTGGCGCCCATGCCACGGCGCCCGACCACCGGCTCGTCGCCCTGCTGCGGGCCGACACCCCGACCGCGTACCCGGCGCTCGGCGAGCTGCGCGGCAGGCACCGGCACGCGCTCCTGGCGTACGCGAGAGTGTGCGCCAACGACACGGACGCCGCACGGCAGTTGGGGGCGCAGGCCTTCGCACGCGCCGCACGCGAGGTCGCGCGCGGCGTCGAACCGCGCGGCTCCTGGCGCCATCACGCGCTGCTGCTCGTCCACCGCACCGCGGCCGAGTGGGCCACCGACGAGCGCCGCGCGCGCCTCTCCCCCGGCCTACTGACCACCCTCGTCCCAAGGGACAGGGACGCCCCCCGGGCACCCGCCGCGCTGCTCTCCGCCTTCCATACGCTGTCGCCGGGCACCCAGACGCTGCTCTGGCACTCCGTGGTGGACGGGGACTCCGACGCCGCGACCGGCATCGTCACCGGCATGTCCGCGCGGGACGTGGCGCAGGCGCGGGGCGCGGCGCTCGACGCGCTGCGCGACGCGTGCCTCGCGGCGCGGGTGGCCCGCGCGCAGGGCACGCACTGCCGGGGCTACGGGCGCCTCATCGAGGAGGCGACCAGACCCGGCCGGCCCCGCAACACCGCCGACCTGGACGCCCACCTCGCCCGCTGCCCTAGCTGCACGGCCGCGTACCTGGAGCTGACGGCCCTGCGCGACGATCCGCGCCGCGCGCTGGCGGAGGGCCTGTTGCCGTGGGGCGGCACGGACTACCTCCTGACGGAGCCCCCGCCGACGGCTCCCGCTCCTACGGTTCCGGCGCCCCAGCAGACCGCCCCGCACCGCCACCGCGCGACGCCCACGACAGGGCCCAGGGCCGACCGACGCCGCCGCCCGGCCGGCGGCGCCCGCCGGAAGGCCGCCCGGCGCCCGTCGGCCGTCCGCGCGACGCCGATGGGCTTCGCGCTCGCCTCGGCCGCGGTCGGCGTGCTGCTCGTACCGCTGCTGATCCTGACGCTGACGGAGGGCCGCCCCGACCTGTCGGCGGTGGGCCAGGGCATGGGCGCGACGCCCACGACACCGCCCCCGGTCCGGGTGACGGTCACGGCGACGACGACGGCCACCACGACGACAACGACGACCGCCACGGCGACGACGACGGCGCGGAGCACGGAGACGGTCACGGTGCCGCCGTCGCCGAGCCCGACCACCAACCCCCCACGGGGGAAGCCGAGTTCGAACCCGTCCTCGCCTCCGTCCGGCAAACCGAAGCCACCGCGCTTCCGCCCGCCCGGCGAGGAGTACGCGGAGGTGATCGACGTCGCCTCCGGCCTGTGCCTCGACGTCTCCCGCACGCCCATGACGGACGGCGACGACGTCGTGGCCGCGAAGTGCGACCGCACGGGCAGCCAGCAGTGGCGCGTGGACCCGGCTCTCGGCGTCATCCAGTCCGCCGCCAACCCCGACTTCTGCCTGGACAACCGCGGCGACACCGACCGCACGATCGGCCTCGGCCACTGCACGGCCGCCGACGACGACCACGGAGCCGACCTCACCTTCTCCGTGCACGGCGACGGCTCGATCCGCCCCGCCTCCGACTGGAAGTCCGCCGTGACACCCCTCGACGACGGCTCCTTCCACCTCGGCCAACGCAAGTTCCACGGCGGGGACGAGCAGCGGTGGCGGGCGGGGGAGAGCCTGTAACCCCTAGTCGACGGGGCGGAGGGCGGCCCTCGCGAGGGCGATCACGTCACGCAGGCCCTGGCCCGGGGCAGGCGCCGGTGCCGACGCCGGCTTCGCCGCGATCCCGGCACAGGCACGGCAGATCCCCTTCCCGGCTCCTCGCGGCAGCGGGTCGCGGCACTCCGCGCATTCACCGAGGGGAGCCACGCGCTTGTCCACGGCGGGAGTTGGCCGGGCAGCGGCAGGCGGCCGGTTCTCCAGGCGGTACCTGACGAGGGCGGCAGCGGAACGGAGGGTGCGTGGCAGGTCCGTGGCCAGGCAGCGGCGGAGGTCGGTTTCGGTGGCGCCGGTCGCCAGTGCGCCGTCGATGAGCGGCGCGAGGCTTTCGACGTCGCGGGCGCCCAGGCGCAGCGCCGGTTCGCGGTCGGCGAGGCGTTCCAGGAACGTCACCCCACGGTTGGGGGTGTTGTCCTTCGGGGTTTCGCCCAAGGGGTATGCGCCGACGGCCCGCTCGGTCGCGCCACCGACGGGCGGGTCCTGGTCACTCGGACCGAAGGCGGCGGTGACCTCTTCGGGTGACGTCAACGGCACGTTGGAGACGAGGACTTGGGTCGTCCAGCGCCCCGTGTCCGGATCCTGCGAACGTCGTGTGTGGAGGTACCCCTCCTCTTCCAGCTGCCGCCTGGCCTTGCGTACGGCCAGGCGGCCTTCCGGCATCTTCTCGCCGAGGGACTGGACGGTTTCCCGGGAGCCCTCGGGGAGGGACAGGGCCCAGAGGAGGAGCCGTACGGCGGTCCCGTTCAGGCGCGGGTTCCGGATGATCTCGTTCGGCACCTGGGAGAAGAAACGGGCAGGAGGGATAGCATGCTTGAGCATCGCGATGGACCTCTGATCCATTCGTCGGTGAAGGCCCTCAGATTGGTGTTGGTAGCACCGCTGGGGGCCGCTCCGCGCTTACACACGGAGCGTGATGACGCGATTACTGTAGCGCGGACTTCGAGGCGAAGTTTACGAAAGCGGTCCAGCTGTCGGCCGAAATGGCCAGTGTGGGGCTGGAGTTGGATTCGGCGTTCTTCGAGTCGCGGACGTGGATCGCGGAGGCGTGAGCGACCTCCAGGCATTGGCCACCTGCGTCGCCGCTGTAGCTGGACTTGAACCACGTGAGGTCTGCGGTGGTCATAGTTCGCTCGCCATCCTCTCGATGAGCTTCACGGAGTCCCCTGGAGCGAGGGCCTGGGACCGGATCATGCCAAACCGCTGGAACAACTCGCTTACCTCTGTGCGATCTTCGAGGACCAAGCCGCCCGCCTGCCCTTCGACGTACGCCACCCATTCCCGCGCGGGTGTCTCCAGAAGCGTCCACGGGCCGTTGAACCCCGCGTGCGACTCGATCGCCGTCGGCATGACCTGGATCGAGATGTTGCGCTTCGCGTTCAGTTCCAGCAGGTGCTCCAACTGGCCCCCCAGGACGCCCGATCCGCCCACCGGCCGCCGCAGCACCCACTCCTCGATGACCAGCGCCAGTGACACGGGCGGCACTCTGGTGAGGAGCGCCTGCCGCTCCAGGCGAGCCTGTACGCGGCGCTCGATCTCTTCGTCCTCCAACACCGGGACGCGTGCGCCGAGCACCGCCCGTGCGTAGTCCTCGGTCTGCACCAGGCCCATGATCACGTGGGTGTCGTACGTCCACAGGCTGACCGCCACCGCTTCCCTCTCCGCGTAGTCGTCGAACCACGCCGGATACCGCCGCCGCTCAAGATGCGCGGCCGCCGCCTCCACCGCCGCCCGCGCGCCCAGGAACTCCCCCGCCCGCGCCACGAACCGCGCGCTCGGCATCCGCTCGCCGCGCTCGACCATCGCCACCTGCGACGCCGAATACCCGACGTACGCCCCGAAGTCGTCCCGCGATCCGCCCCGCGCCTCCCGCAGGGCCCGTACCACCGCGCCGAACATCCGCATGCTCGACGACCCGTCGACACAGTCCTGCACAAGGAACCCCCTCGCCTGCACACCTCGTTGTGTGCAGCTGTCGGCCCTGGTCAGGCTAGCCATCGGTCACGCACTGTGAGCACATGAAGACGCAATCTCCACCCGAAGTCGTTCTCCAGCTGCGGGCGGACCCCGAGCGGTTCACGGACGTACGACGCACGGTCGCCACGCACCTACGGGCCTGGGGGCACCCCGCCCTCATCGACGCGGCGCAGCTCTGCGTGACGGAAATACTGGCGAACGTGCACCGGCACGTGGCGGTGCCCGAGTGCGAGGTCCGGCTGCGGGTACTGCCGGAGACCGACGCGGTACAGGTGTCCGTGGCCGACCGCTCCCCCGCCCTGCCGGTGCTGTGCGCCGAGCCCGACTGGGAGGCCGAGTCGGGACGCGGAATGTTCCTGATCGCGGCGACGGCCGACCTGTGGGGCACCATGCCGACGCGGGACGGGAAGCTGGTGTGGGCGCGGCTGGCCGCCCGCCCGAGCGGGCCGTCCAAGCTGTCCGCCGTGCTGCTCCAGATGCGTGAAAAAGAGGTCCGGTGATCCCCGGTAATCCATCTCGCCTCGTACGTCAGGGCACCAAGCCCTCGAGTCCGATGTCGAAGGGGAAAGGTACGGCTGTCTTCAGACGGGCGCGGTGAATGCCGGTGGCCACATAGGTGTGGGTCATGGTGTCGAGTTCGTAGGTGTGAACGGCGGGGGTGCCCGCCTCATCCTCTACGCGCCAGAAGTGGGGGATCTTGGCCTGTGCGTATTTGAAGGGCTTGATGGATCGGTCACGGTCGGCCGACTCGTCCGAGACCACCTCGATGACCAGCGCGACCTCCTCCGGTGCGTACCAGGTACGGTCCGGGTCGTACGCAGCGGTGGTGACCACGATGTCCGGCTCGGGGCGGCTCTTCTTGTCGAGGCGGACAGTCATCTCCCGCTCGGTGTCGAACCCCGCCGGAGCCGCCTGCCGCAGGGCAAAAGTCAGGTTCTCCACCAGCCGGGAGTGCCAGGACCGCTGCGGCGACATCATGAAGATCAGGGCTCCGTCGATGAGTTCGGTGTGCCGCGGCGCCTGAGGAAGGAAGTCGAGATCGTCCGCCTCCCAGCCGCTCGGCCGGGGCGGGATCATCCAGTCGGGGAGTTCAGCGGTCACGGCTTCCTCCAGCGCCTGACAACGACGGTCCAAGGGCGTGATCCCGGATCGCGGATGCGGGCCACATGGCCTGAGCCAGCCTAGTAGAAACCTCCGGCTCGCGAGCGGTGCAGCCTTCAGGCAGCGCGGTTCCCCGACCTCCACACCTCCGACACCAGCGGGACGCCCGGGCGGTAGGCGAAGTGGACGTGGCTCGGGGCGTTCAGGAAGGTGAGGTCGGCCTTTGCGCCCGGGGAGAGGTGGCCGATGTCCGTGCGGCGGAGGGCCTTGGCGCCGCCTGCCGTGGCCGACCAGAGGGCCTCGTCGGGGGTCATGCCCATGTCGCGTACGGCGAGGGCGATGCAGAAGGGGACCGAGGACGTGTAGGACGAGCCCGGGTTGCAGTCCGTGGAGAGCGCGACCGTTGCGCCCGCGTCCAGGAGGCGGCGGGCGTTCGGCCACTCGGCGCGGGTGGAGAATTCGGCGCCGGGGAGGAGTGTCGCCACCGTGTTGCCCTGCGCGAGGGCGTCCACGTCCGCGTCCGTGAGGTGCGTGCAGTGGTCGGCCGATGCCGCGTCCAGTTCGACCGCGAGTTGGACGCCGGGGCCGTACGACAGTTGGTTCGCGTGGATGCGGGGGAGCAGGCCCTTGGCCTTGCCGGCCGTCAGGATCGCCCTTGCCTGGTCGCCGTCGAACGCGCCCTTTTCGCAGAAGACGTCTACCCAACGGGCGTGGGGGGCGCAGGCGTTGAGCATTTCGCCGGTTACGAGATCGACGTACGCGGCCGGGTCGTCCGCGTAGTCCGGGGAGACGATGTGGGCGCCCAGGTACGTGACTTCGTCCGTGTGGGCTGCTGCGATGCGGAGGGCGCGTTCCTCGTCGGCTGTCGTCAGGCCGTAGCCGGACTTGGTTTCGAAGGTTGTGGTGCCCTGGCGGAGGGCCTCGGCGAGGTGGTGCTTGAGGTTTGCTTCGAGTGCTTCGTCCGTTGCGGCGCGCGTTGCCGCGACTGTCGTGCGGATGCCGCCCGCGGAGTAGCTCTGGCCCGACATGCGGGCGTTGAATTCGGCGGTGCGGTCGCCTGCGAAGACGAGGTGGGAGTGGGAGTCGACGAAGCCGGGGATCACGGCGCGGCCGGCGGCGTCGTGGGACTCGTCCGTCGCCGGGGCCTTCGCCGTCGGGCCCGCCCAGGCGATCTTGTCGTTTTCGATGACGAGGGCGGCGTTGTGGATCTGGCCGAGGGGGCCTTCGCCCAGGTCGGGGTTGTTCGTGACCAGGGTGCCGATGTTGGTGATGGCCGTGGTGGGGTTCGTCATGGTTCCTCTCCGTGGGTGGTGGGGTGTTGATTCCCCACCCCGCCCCTTCCCGAAAGTCCTGCCGGACGGGCCTCCTCAATCGCCGGAGGGGCTCCATTGGAGCCCCTCCGGCGATTGAGGAGCGGGGGCCGGGGCGGAGCCCCGTGGCGTTAGGTGTGGAGTGCGGCGATGGACTCCGTCAGGGCGTCCGCCACGTTGCCGATCCGGACGTGTTCGCCGTTGCGGACCACCGCGCGGCCGGACGACACCACGTCCGTCACGTCGGCGGCGCTCGCCGCGAAGACCGCTGTTTCCGCGCCGAAGCGGGGCTCGGGGCCCGACGTGCGGACGGAGTTCAGTGACACCGTGACCAGGTCGGCCCGCGCGCCCGGTTCGATGGCGCCCGCGTCGTCCCAGCCCAGGGACGCGTGGCCGGTGGCGGAGGCCGCGCGGAGCAGGGCCGCCGCCGTCCAGTGGCCGCGCGTACGGGAACGTAGACGCTCGTTCAGCTCCATCGCGCGCGCCTCCTCGAACAGGTCGATCACCGCGTGGCTGTCGGAGCCCAACGACAAGGGTGAACCCGCGCGCTCCAGTTCCACCGCCGGGCCGATGCCGTCCGCCAGGTCACGTTCCGTCGTCGGGCACATGCACGTTCCCGTGGACGAGCCGCCGAGCAGGGCGATGTCCGTGTCCGTGAGGTGCGTGTTGTGGACGCCCGTCGTGCGGGCGCCCAACACCCCGTAGTCCGAGAGGAGTTGGGTCGGGGTGCAGCCGTGTGCCGACTGGCATGCGTCGTTCTCCGCCGTCTGTTCGGAGAGGTGGACGTGGAGTGGGGCGCTGCGGGCCGCGGCCCAGTTCGCGACCGTTGACAGTTGGGTCGCCGGGACCGCCCGTACCGAGTGGATCGCCGCACCGATCCGTACCCCCGGCCGCTCCTTCAGCAGGGACGCGCGTTCCGCCCACGCCTCCGCCGTGCCGTCGCTGAAGCGCTGCTGGTGGTGGTCCGGGGCCTTGCCGAAGCCCGACGAGACGTACGCCGTGTCGAGGAGGGTGATGCGGATGCCCGCCTCGTCCGCCGCCGCGATCAGCGCCTCGCCCATCGCGTTCGGGTCGGCGTACGGGGTGCCGCCGGGGGCGTGGTGGAGGTAGTGGAACTCCCCCACCGACGTGATGCCCGCGAGTGCCATCTCCGCGTACACCGCCCGCGCGAGCGCGTGGTACGTGTCCGGCGTCAGGCGGTCCGCCACCGAGTACATGACCTCGCGCCACGTCCAGAACGTCCCCGATCCGACCTGGACCGTCGAGCGGAGTGCCCGGTGGAAGGCGTGACTGTGGGCGTTCGCGAGGCCGGGGACGGTCAGGCCGCGCAGGGCCGTCGCGCCGGGCGGGGGTGCGCCGACCCCCGTGCGGACCGCCGTGAAGCGGCCCACCCCTTCTTGATCGGACACGTCCACCGCCACGCCCGGCTCGACATGCGTGCCGAGCCAGGCGTGTTCCAACCAGTACGTCGTCGTCTGCGTCACGTGCAGGCCAGTCCTTCCAGTACGTCGGCCAGTGCGCGCACCCCTTCCAGGCAGTCGTCCTCGGCCGCGGATTCGGCCGGGGAGTGCGAGACGCCCGTCGGGTTGCGCACGAACAGCATGGCGGTGGGGATCGACTGGGCGAGGATTCCCGCGTCGTGTCCCGCTCCCGTTCCGAGGACGGGGACCTTCAGATCCGCTGCAGCGTCCCGCGTACCCAGGATGCGGGCCAGCTCGTCGCGGAGCGCGTCGTCGAACTCGACGATCGGCGTGAACGACTCGCGGGTCAGCGATACGTCGATGCCGTGCGCCTGCGCGTACTCGCGGGCCGCCTTCTCGACCCCGGTGACCGTCGCGTCCAGGGACTCCTGGTCGGCGGCGCGGGAGTCGAGCCAGCCGCGGACGAGAGAGGGGATGGCGTTGACGCCGTTCGGCTCGACCGAGATCTTGCCGAATGTCGCTACCGCGCCTGCCAGTTGGGCCTCGCGGCGGGCCGCCAGGACCGTCTCCGCGTAGGACAGCATCGGGTCGCGGCGGTCGACCAGGCGGGTCGTGCCCGCGTGGTTGGCCTCGCCGCGGAAGTCGAAGCGCCAGCGGCCGTGCGGCCAGATGGAGCTTGCGATGCCGATGGCGTCGCCGGAGAGGTCGAGGGCGCGGCCCTGTTCCACGTGGAGTTCGATGAACGCGCCGATGCGGTCCAGGCGTTCGCGGTCCGCGCCGATCGCGTCGGGGTCGTAGCCGGCGCGTTCCATCGCCTGCGGGAGGGTGATTCCGTCGGCGTCCGTGAGCTTGTGGGCCGCCTCGGGGGTGAGGACGCCCGCGGTGAGGCGGGAGCCGACGCAGGCGAGGCCGAAGCGGGCGCCTTCCTCGTCGCCGAAGTTGGTGATGGCGATCGGCTTGGTGAACTCCGCTCCCCTGCGGTGGAGTTCGTCCAGGGCGGCGAAGGAGGAGACGACGCCGAGGGGGCCGTCGAAGGCGCCGCCGTCCGGGACGGAGTCCAGGTGGGAGCCGGTCACGACTGCGTCGCCGGCCTCGGGGTCGCCGAGCCAGGCCCACTGGTTGCCGTTGCGGTCGACCTCGTAGGTCAGGCCGCGGGTCTCGGCCTGGGCCTTGAACCATTCCCGGCAGTCGGCGTCGGCGCCGGTCCAGGCGAATCGGCGGTAGCCGCCGGAGTCGGCGTTGCGGCCGATGGGGTGCAGATCGCGCCACATCTCCAGGAAGCCAGGAGTTTCCCCCACCCCGCCCCTTCCCGAAAGTCCTGCCGGACGGGCCGCCTCAAACGCCGCCGGGGCTGGATTTACCGGAACCGCCTGATTTGCCGGCGGGGCTGGATTTGCCGGAGCCGCCTGATTGGCCAGAGGGGCTTGGTCGGTCACTCGCCCTCCCGCATCGGGACCCGTACGCCGCGCTCTGCCGCAACGTCCGCCGCGTGGTCGTAGCCCGCGTCCACGTGGCGGATGACGCCCATCGCCGGGTCGTTCGTGAGGACGCGTTCGATCTTCTGGGCGGCGAGGTCCGTGCCGTCCGCGACGCAGACCTGGCCCGCGTGGATGGAGCGGCCCATGCCGACGCCGCCGCCGTGGTGGAGGGAGACCCAGGTGGCACCGGAGGAGGTGTTGACCAGGGCGTTCAGGAGCGGCCAGTCGGCGATCGCGTCGGAGCCGTCCTTCATGGCCTCCGTCTCGCGGTAGGGAGAGGCGACCGAGCCCGAGTCGAGGTGGTCGCGGCCGATGGCGACCGGGGCCGAGAGTTCGCCGGACGCGACCATCTCGTTGAACTTGAGGCCCGCCAGGTGGCGTTCGCCGTAGCCGAGCCAGCAGATGCGCGCCGGGAGGCCCTCGAAGGCGATGCGCTCGCCGGCCATGTCGAGCCAGCGGTGCAGGTGCTTGTTCTCGGGGAACAGCTCCTTGATCGCCTTGTCGGTGGCCTCGATGTCCTTCGGGTCGCCGGAGAGCGCGGCCCAGCGGAACGGGCCGAGGCCCTCCTCGAACAGCGGGCGGATGTGCGCGGGCACGAAGCCCGGGAAGTCGAAGGCGCGGTCGTAGCCGGCCTTGCGGGCCTCGTCGCGGATCGAGTTGCCGTAGTCGAAGACCTCGGCGCCCGCGTCCAGGAAGCCGACCATGGCCTCGACGTGCAGCCGCATCGACTGCCGGGCCTTCTCCGTGAAGCCGGCCGGGTCCGCCTCGCGCTCCTTGTCCCAGTCCTCGACCGAGATGCCGACGGGCAGGTAGGCGAGCGGGTCGTGGGCGGAGGTCTGGTCCGTGACGATGTCGATGGGGGCGCCGCGGCGAAGGAGTTCAGGGAAGACCTCGGCCGCGTTGCCGACGACGCCGATGGACACGCCGCGGCGCTCGTCGCGGGCCTGCACGGCCAGTTCGAGGGCGTGGTCGAGGTTGTCGGCCTTGACGTCGAGGTAGCGGGTGCCGATGCGGCGGTCGATGCGGGTCTCGTCGACGTCGACGCAGATCGCGACGCCCTCGTTCATCGTGACCGCGAGGGGCTGGGCGCCGCCCATGCCGCCGACACCGGCGGTGAGGGTGATCGTTCCGGCGAGCGTGCCGTTGAACTTCTTGCGGGCGACCGCGCCGAAGGTCTCGTACGTGCCCTGGACGATGCCCTGCGAGCCGATGTAGATCCACGAGCCGGCCGTCATCTGGCCGTACATCATGAGGCCCTCGGCCTCCAGCTTGCGGAACTCCTCCCAATTGGCCCAGTCGCCAACGAGGTTGGAGTTCGCGAGCAGCACCCGCGGCGCCCACTCGTTGGTGCGCAGTACGCCGACCGGCTTGCCGGACTGGACGAGGAGCGTCTCGTCGGACTTCAGCGTCTTCAGCGTGCGCACGATCGCGTCGTACGCCTCCCAGGACCGGGCCGCCTTTCCGGTGCCGCCGTAGACGACGAGCTTGTCGGGGTGCTCGGCAACCTCGCCGTCGAGGTTGTTCATGAGCATCCGCAGGGCGCCCTCCTGCTGCCACCCCAGGGTGTTGAGCTCGGTGCCGCGCGGGGCTCGTACGGGGCGGGGTCCTGACATCGGCGGCCTCCTGGAGTGCGTATCAATCAACTGTTCAGCCTTCTATTCACATCCTGGCGACATGAATAGGTCTAGTCAAGAGGTGCTCGGGGGAATCCCTGCCGACGGGGCTCGGCGACAGCAACGTGGTGATGAAGACACACGGGGAGGAGTGGGGCTCCGAAGCGCACGGGCGGCCTGAATCCGCCTGACCCCGCGACCGGTTGGCGGATTTTAGTCGCCCTGCGCATGTTCCACCGGGAAATGCCAGAAGCCTCACCTGCTCTCCGTACCGTGCGTAGCTTCGTCGTCACGCGTGTACGAGCGGTGCACAAAGTGTGCGATCGGGTGGGGAGGTTCAGGGGTGCCCGGAATCGACGAATGTCTCCTGGAGGTCATGCGGCTTCCAGGAGCACGAGGCGCCTCCGTCGTCGACTGGACCAGCGGACTCGCCCTCGGCACCGTCGGCGACGCACGCAACGGGGACCACGAGGCGGACGCCGCCGAGTCCGCCGAACTGGCCCGGCTCGCCGCCGAGCACCGCGCCTTCGCCCCCGCCGACGGCAGCGACTGGACGCAGGGCTCCGCCAGTGACAAGGCGCCCCCCGTCGAGGACGTCATCGTCACCAACCGCGACAGCTATCACCTGCTGCGCTTCGTGCGCACCACCTTCGACAGCAGTGTCTTCATCCACCTGTGGCTGGACCGGGACGAGGGCAACCTCGCGCTCGCCCGGCTGCGGCTCACCGACGTGGCCGACCGGATGGTGCTGGGATGAGCACCGACGTCCGCACGGACGTCCGTACGGGTGTCTCGCCGATGCTCGTCCGCCTCGCCGAAGAGGGGGCCACCGGCGCCCTGATCCGCGAGCACGGCACCCTCTATCTCGAGGACGGCCGGGTCGTGCACGCCGAATCGCCCGCGACCCCCGGCATGGACGTGCTGCTCACCAGAGGCGGCGCCGTGCAGGCCGAGGGTTGGTCGGAGGCCGTGGACCGGGCGGGCGCGCGGCAGCGGGTCGGCCGCTACCTCGTCGAGCAGGGCCGGCTCTCCGACGGGGCGCTCGAACTGTGCCACCTGGGCGCCCTGTTCGACGCCGCGTACTTCACGCTCGCCCCGAGCAGCGGGCCGACCCGGTTCCGGTACGGCGTCTCGCACTGGTTCGGGTCGGTGCGCCCGGTGCCGGTGGCGGCGGTCCAGCGCGAGACGCTGCGCCGCCGCGACCTGCTCCAGCGGATCTGGCCCGAGCCGGACACGGACACGGCGCCGCTCAACCGGATCGTCCGGCACGGCGAGGTGTGCGTACCACCGCGCAGACGTCACGTCCTCGACCTCGTCGACGGCGCGCGCACGGCCTCCCAGATCGCGCTCACCCTGGGCAGGCCCGCCTTCCACACCCTTGTCGACCTGCGTCGCCTCGCCGCGTGCGGACTGGTGACCCCGGTCCCCGCCGCGGCTCCGCCCACGTTGCCCGAGCAGGCCGTCGTCGAGGACCCCGACGTGGCCCTGTTGCGGCGGCTGCGCGCCGGTCTGGAGGCCCTGTGAAACGCCTGCTGCGTTCCTCCCGAACCCCAGAAAGGAGACTTCCGATGGCCGACCAGGGCGCGCTCCTCGCCGAACTGCAGCGGTTGAGAGTCCGCGTACCCCAGGTCACCGGGGCCCTCGTCGCCAGCGTCGACGGCCTGGTGCTCGCCCATGACGCCCCGGGCGTCGAACCGGAGGGCGTCGCCGCGCTCACCGCCACCGCGCTCGGTGTCACCCAGCGCCTCGCCGACGCCACCGCACAGGGCGCCTTCCGCGAACTCCTGGTGCGCGGCGCCGACGGCTACGTCGCCACGTACGCGGCCGGGGACACCGCCGTCCTCACGCTCCTCGCGGAGGACCGGATCAATGTCGGCCGGCTGCACCTCGAGGGTCGCCGCTCCAGCATCCGCATCGGGGAGCTCACGGCTCCCCCGGAGGAGGAAACACCGCCCGAGCCGGCCCCCCGCGTCCGCGGCCGGGCCCGTGCCCGCACGGCATCCACCACGACGACAGAGACCGGACTCCCTGTCCGGCCGCCCACCAACGTGCCGCCCCAGCCCACGCGTTGACCACCGGCACGCCCACGGAAAGCACGAAAGGACCAGCACCATGGCCAACACCGACACCGCACTCAAGGACGCCCTCGCCTCCATAGAAGGCGCCACCGCCGCGGCCCTCGTCGACTACACGAGCGGCATGGCCCTCGGCACCATCGGCGGCACCAAGAGCTTCGACCTGGAGGTCGCGGCCGCCGGCAACACCGACGTGGTCCGCTCCAAGCTGCGCACCATGGAGCAGCTTGGCCTCAAGGACGGCATCGAGGACATCCTCATCACCCTCGGCTCCCAGTACCACCTGATCCGCCTGATCCAGGGGCGCGGCGGCAACGGACTGTTCCTGTACCTGGTGCTCGACAAGTCCCGCGCGAACCTGGCGATGGCCCGCCACCAGCTGAAGAAGATCGAGGCCGAGCTGGAGGTCTGAGCGCGCGAAGGCGCCGCGCTCGACAGAGCACGGCGCCTTTCACCTCGTCCCGGGCACGCCCCCGGCTACCCCTCCCAGTCGGACTCCTCGCGCTCCCGGCGCTCGCGGCGCCGGACGGGTCCCCACCGCACCGCGTGCAGCGCGTTCACGCCGACGATCCCGCCCCAGGCCACGAAGAGCCCGGGCAGTCCGGCGTTGACCACGGCGATCGCGGACAGCGGGATGGCGAGGACGAGCGAGACCACGGCGAAGCCGAAGCGCTCGCCCCAGTTCTCCGCGCCGGTGTCGCGGGCCCCGCGGGCCACGGTGATCCGGTGCTCGGCCAGCTGTCGCCGCACCCTGCGGTCGACGACGGAGTCGAGCCGCTGCTCGACTTTTTCCAGGAAGGAGTCGACGAGCGCCGGCTCGTAGTCGTCGCCGAGTTCCCTGCGTGCGTGCAGGGTGGCGTCGAGTTCCTTCTTGAGTTCGGCGTCGCTTGCGCGTTCGCGGGCTTCCATACCGCTCGACGTTACGGAGCGGTGGCCCCCACCGCAGTAGGGCTATCCCCCGTCTTCGCACTGGGCCACTCCCCCGCATCGCGGCGGGCGAGCAGCCAGTACAGGACGGCCGGGACGACGAGCCCCACGATCCACGACACGTCCGCCCCGCCGAGCGGCCCGACGAGCGGGCCCGTGTAGAAGGCGGTGGCGAGGAACGGCAGCTGGGCGAGCAGCCCGATCCCGTAGACCACGAGCGCGTCCCAGCGCCAGGCGCCGTAGCGGCCGTTCGGATCGGAGAGGGCCGGGAGGTCGTAGCGCTCGCGCGAGATCAGGTAGTAGTCGACCAGGTTGATCGCGGACCACGGCGTGAAGAACGTCAGCAGGAACAGCAGGAAGTCCTTGAACGAGGTCAGGAAGCTGTCCTTGCCCGCGAGGGCGACCACCGTGCCCGCGACCATGATGATCCCGATGTAGACCGCCCGGCCGCGCTGCGAAAGCACCCGCTGCCCGCGGAATCCGCTGATGCCGGTGACCATCGACATGAAGCCGCCGTACGTGTTGAGCACGTTGACGGTGAGCTTGCCGAGCGCGATCACGAAGTAGAAGAACGAGGCTACGAGCCCCGCCCCGCCGAGCGACACGACGTACCCGACCTGGTTGTCGATGAACTTCTCGCCCGCGCTCGCCGCGACCAGCACACCGAACGCCATGGACCACTGCGAGCCGAGCGCGGAGCCCGCGAGCGTCCACCAGAACGTGGCCTTGCCGCTGGTCGTACGCGGCAGATAGCGCGAGTAGTCGGCGACGTAGGGGCCGAAGGCGAGCTGCCACGAGGCCGACAGGGAGACGGCGAGCAGGAACATCGGCAGCGAGAAGTGCGCGTCGGACAGGAGCGCGCCGACGTCGGCCTTGTCGAAGAGCCGCACGCCCAGGTAGACGAAGGCGAGCGCGCACACGACGCTCGCCACCCGCCCGAGGACGTGGATGACCCGGTAGCCGACCGTCGCCACGATCCCCGTGACGAGCGCGAAGACGATGATGCCCGTCGTGTCGTTGGTGTGCGTCAGCTCCGCGGTGGCCTGCCCGGCGAGCACGGTGCCGCTCGCGAAGAAGCCGACGTACATCAGGATGACGAGGAGCAGCGGGACGACGGCGCCCTTCACCCCGAACTGGGCCCTGGACTGGATCATCTGGGGCAGCCCGAGCTTCGGGCCCTGCGCCGAGTGCAGCGCCATGACGGCGCCGCCGAGCAGATTGCCGAGCACGAGGCCGATCAGCGACCAGACCACGTCGCCGCCGAAGACGACGGCGAGCCCGCCGGTGACGACGGCCGTGATGTGGAGGTTGGCGCCGAGCCAGAGGGTGAACTGGTTGAACGCGCTGCCGTGCCGTTCGCTGTCCGGCACGACGTCGATGGAGTGCTTCTCCACTACTCCTGCTGCCACAGCCGTCCTCCCTACTTCTGCTTCTTGGTGAGCCCGTGCTTGCGCGCGTAGTCGTTCGCGACGTCCTCGGGGTCCTTCTTGTCCTTGTCCACGAGCCGGTTGAGCTCGGTGAGGTCCTCGGTCGTCAGCACGTTGCCCAGCCGGGCGAGGGCCTTGCGGACGGTCGAGTCGGCCTTGCGGTCGGCGATCAGCGGGACGACGTGCTGGCCGGGGACCAGGTTCTTGGGGTCGGTGAGGACGACCCAGTCGTTGGCGGCGATGTCGGTGTCGGTGGTGAAGAGGTTGGCGACGTCGACGTCGCCCTTCTTCAGCGCGCCCTTCACCAACGGCCCCGACGAATCAAGGGACTTGAACTCCTTGAACTCGACGCCGTAGACGTCCTTGAGCCCGACGGACCCCACCTGCCGCTTCTTGACCTCCGGGGCGGCGCCGATGACGAGCTTCCCGTTGTGCTCCGCGAGGTCGGCGAGCGACTTGAGCTTGTACTTCTTCGCGGTCTCGCGGGTCACCACGAACGCGTCGGAGTCCTCGGCCAGCCCGTACGGCAGGATCTGGAGGCCGGCCGGGAGCACCATGGCGAGCGCGTTCTGCATCTCGCCCTCCTCGGTGGCCTGCGACTTCTTGTCGAGGTAGTGCAGGAGGGCGCCCTGGTACTCGGGCAGCAGGTCGATGTCGCCGCCCTTGAGGGCGGGGATGAGGATCTCGCGGGTACCGAGGTTCGGCCGCACGCTCGTCTTCACACCGGCGGCGTCGAGCGCGGCCGCGTACAGGTAACCGAGCACCTGGTTCTCGGTGAAGTTGGCGGTGCCGATGGTGACACCCTTCTTGCTGGAGCCGCCGCCGGAGAGCGAACCGCCTTGCTGGTCGAGCGAGGTGATGCCGCTGGAGCAGGCGGACAGGGCCGGGACGGAGGCTGCGGCCGCCAGGCCGCCCAGGAGGGCACGTCGGTTGAGATTGCGCATCTTGCTTGCTCCTAGGCGGACTTGAGAGTGGTGGGGCGGTTGCGGAAGAGGAGCCTCTGGAGCCCGGACAGCGCCAGGTCGAGCACGATGGCGACCACCGCGACGAGCACGGCACCGCCGAGCACCTGCACCAGGTCGCGCTGGGCGAGCCCGTCGAAGACGTAGCGGCCGAGCCCGCCGAAGGACACGTACGCGGCGATGGTGGCGGTGGCGACGACCTGGATGAGCGCGAGCCGGAGCCCGGTCATGATGAGCGGCAGCGCGAGCGGCAACTCGACCTGGAACAGCACCTGGTGGGCCTTCATGCCCTGCCCGCGCGCGGCATCCCGCACCTCGGGATCGACGGCGGTCATCCCGGCGTACGTATTGGTGACGATGGACGGCACCGCGAGCGCGACGAGCGCGATGTAGACGGGCCACATCGACAGACCGCTCGCGAGGAACACGAGCACGACCAGGCCCACGGTCGGCAGGGCCCGCCCGAAGGACGACAGGTTGATGGCGACGAAGGCGCCACGGCCGGTGTGCCCGATGAGCAGCCCGACCGGAAGGGCGATCGCGGCGGCGACGAGCGTGGCGAGCAGCGAGTACTGGAGGTGTTCGGCGACGCGCGTCGCGATGCCGTCGCTCCCCGCCCACTGCTCCCCGCCGACCAGCCAGGCCCCGAGGTTCTTGAAGAGTTCGAACATGGCGGGTTCAGGCCTTCCGGGTCCGAGTACGGGTACGGGCCCACGGAGTGAGCAGCCGCTGCACGCCGACGAGCAGCGCGTCCGCGACGAGCGCGAGCAGCAGGGTCAGGACGACGCCGACGATCACGGGGGTCGGGAAGTTCCGCTGGAACCCGTCGGTGAACAGCTGACCGAGGCCGCCGTCCCCGATGTACGTCGCCACGGACACGAGCGAGATGGCCATCACGGTGGCGATCCGCACGCCCGCCATGATCACGGGCAGCGCGAGCGGCAGCTCGACGGTGAGCAGCGTCCGCATCGGCCGCGTCCCCATCGCCTTCGCGGCCTCCTTCGTCTTCGCGGGCACGGAGTCGAGGCCTTCGACGGTGTTCCGCAGGAGGACGACGAGCGTGTAGATCGTCAGGCCGATGACGGTGGTGGTGCGGGTGAGCCCGGAGACGGGCAGCAGCAGCACGAAGACGGCGATGGAGGGGATGGTGAACAGCACGTTCGACATCCCGAGCAGAAACCCGCGCAGTGGCCGTACCCGGTGCGCGACGACGGCGAGCGGCAACGAGATCACCAGCCCGAACAGCACGGCGCTGAAGGCGGCTTGGAGGTGGGAGAGGGTGAGGGTGGCGAGATCGGCCTGATGCGACCCGATCCAGGACCAGTCGATGGTCATGACGTCACGTCCGTGTCCTCGGCGGCCTCGGCCTTGTCTGCTCCCGCGCCCTGTTCCGTACGGGGCCCGGCGGTGGCGTGGGCGAGGCCGGCCCGGTCGTGGATCTCGTCGCGGGACGAGACACCGACCAGCACGCCGTCCGCGTCCACCCGGGCCACGAACCCACCCGGCGCCGCGATCGACTCGTTCAGCGCCGACAGGAGGGAGTCCGTGTCCCGCAGGGGGCGGATGGGCAGCTCAGCGCCCGTCCCCTCGTCACGCCAGAGCAACGGCTTACGCGCCGCGTCGAGGACCAGTTCCCAGCCGGTGTCCGCGGGGTACTCGCCCTGCCCGACGCCCGCGAGCGTGGTCAGGGACAGCAACTTGAGCCCGCGCTCCGCACCGAGGAAGTCCGCCACGAACTCGTCCGCGGGCCGCGCCAGCAGTTCCTCCGGCGGAGCGCACTGCACGAGGTGCCCGCCTTCCCGGAACACGGCTATTCGGTCCCCCAGCCGCACCGCCTCGTCGATGTCGTGCGTGACGAAGACGATCGTCTTGCTCAACTCGGTCTGAAGCCGCAGCAGTTCGTCCTGAAGCTGCGTGCGCACGACAGGGTCGACCGCCCCGAACGGCTCGTCCATGAGCAGCACCGGCGGATCCGCGGCCAGCGCCCTCGCCACGCCCACCCGCTGCTGCTGACCACCGGACAGCTGATGCGGATACCGCTTCCCCATCTCGGCCGAGAGCCCGACCCGCTCAAGAAGCTCGCCGGCCGCGGCCCGCGCCTTCTTCCGCCCCCACCCGAGCAGCAGCGGCACCGTGGCGACGTTGTCGAGCACGGTGCGGTGCGGGAAAAGACCCGCCTGCTGGATCACGTACCCGATGGACCGCCGCAGCTCGGCCGCGTCCTGCTCCAGAACATCGCGCCCACCGACCCGAATGGTGCCCGACGAGGGCTCGACCATACGATTGATCATCCGGAGGCTGGTCGTCTTGCCGCAGCCCGACGAGCCGACGAAGACGGTCACACCCCCTTCCGGCATGTCGAGCGAGAGATCGTGCACCGCTGTCGTGCCGTTCGGGAACCGCTTGTGGACCGCGTCGAACTGGATCATGGAGCGCCTCTGGAGTCCTCTTGCCCGTCCTGCATATCGTCATGCAGAGTTCTCGGTACGTGAATAACTTGTCAATGCCCCCGCGTAAATCGCAGGTAAATCCCCGTACCGGGGACCGAACTATGAGACGCGGACGCCCTTTTCGGGGCATTTGAACACTGATCAAGGGGGAACAGCGCATGGTGTCACAGCCGGTCGTCGTGCTCGACGGCCACGGCCTCCCGGTCGCCGACGTGGTCCGCCTCGCCCACGCGAGCGCCCGTCCGGTCCCCGGCACGGACGCCATGAACCGCGTGGACCGGTCCTGGAACGCGGCGCGGGAGATCGCCGCCTGGGGCAGGGTCTACGGCCGCTCCACCGGCGTCGGCGCCAACCGCAGCGAGGACGTGCCCACCGAGGCCGCCGCCGACCACGGACTGCGCCTGCTGCGCAGCCACGCGGGCGCGATCGGCGACGAGCTGCCCGAGCGCGAGGTCCGGGCGATGCTCGCGGTCCGCGCGAACCAGCTCCTGGCCGGCGGCGCGGGCCTGCGCCCCACGGTCGTCACGGCGCTCTGCGAGGCCCTGGAGGCGGGCGCGTACCCGGCGGTCAACGAGCACGGCTCGGTCGGCACCGGCGACATCGCGCCCCTGGCCCAGATGGGCCTGGCCCTCGCCGGCGAGCACCCGTGGCGCGGCAAGGGCACCCCGCCCAAGCCGCAGCCCCTGGACAACAACGACGCCCTGGCCCTGATCTCCTCCAACGCGCTCACCCTCGGCCAGGCGGCCCTCGCCCTGCACGAGATGCGCGACCTGCTGGCGGCGACGGACCTGGTGGCGGCCCTGAGCCTGCTGGCGGTCGACGGCTCCTACGAGGCGTACGCCCTGCCCGTGCACGAGTCGCGGCGCCACCGGGGCAGCTTCGACGTGGCGGCCCGGATGCGCGAGATCCTCGGCGCCGACGACCACCCGACGCCCCCGCTCGGCCGCATCCAGGACCCGTACGGCTTCCGCTGCGTACCGCAGATCCACGGCCCGGCACAGGACGCGGCAGACGCCCTGGAGGACGTCCTTACGGTCGAGATCAACGCGGCGGCGGAGAACCCCCTGATCTCGTACACGGAGATGGCGGCCTACCACCACGGCGGCTTCTACATGGCCCAACTCGCCCTGGCCCTGGACCACTTCCGCCTCGCGGTCAGCCAGGTGGCCCGCCTCTCCACGTCCCGCCTCTCCACCCTCAACGAACCGAACTTCACCCGCCTGCGCCCGTTCCTCGCGGACGGCGAACCGGCCTCGTCCGGCGTGATGATCCTGGAGTACGCGGCCGGTGGCGCCCTCGCCGACCTGCGCGCCTTCTCCGCCCCCGCCTCGCTCGGCCACGCCGTGCTCTCCCGCGGCGTCGAGGAGCAGGCCAGCTTCGCCTCCCTGGCGGCCCGCCAGACCCTGCGCGCGTGCGCGGCGTTCCGCCAGGTGGTGGGGTGTGAACTGGTCGCGGCGGTACGGGCGTTGAGGCTGCGCGACCTGCACCCGGACGCGGAGCTTCCGGTGGGCCGGGCGTTCGAGCTTGCGTCGCAGGAACTGTCGGCGGAGATCGCGGACCGGCCGCTGACGGAGGACGTGGAGCGCGCGGCGCGACTGCTGGGCCGGTTCGTGACCCCGTAGCCCCGACCTTCTGGCCCTCTGGCCCTCTAGCCCCCACCCCTTCGTTTTGAATAGAATCATGCACAATTCGGCACCGTTGAATGGACCGGCGGAGACATGAGCGAGCGCACGGACAGCACCCGGAGCGGGTCGGACAACGACGCGGGGGCACAGGGCCCCTCCGCCCGCCTCCAGAGCCTCTTCGAGGGGCACCGCCTCACCCCCACCCAGCGCCGCATCGCGCACTGCATGGTGCGGCGCGCGGCCGAGGTGCCGTTCCTGTCGTCCGTGGAGCTGGCCGAGCTCGCGGGCGTGAGCCAGCCCTCCGTGACCCGGTTCGCGGTGGCGCTCGGCTTCGACGGCTACCCGGCGCTGCGCAAACACCTGCGCGAGACGGCGCCCTCCGGGCCGGCCACCGCCACCAAGGCCAACGAGTACCAGCAGGCCGTGGAAGCCGAGATCGCCAACCTCCGGCACCTCGCCGAACTGCTCGCCGACCCGGAACCGGTCGAGCGCGCGGGCAGGATCCTCGCCGCCTCGCCGACGCTGCTCGTCCTGGGGCTGCGCGCGGCCGCGTCCCAGGCGTTCGGCTTCGCCTACTTCGCCGCGAAGGTCCACCCCGACGTACGCCTCCTCGACGAGGGCGGCACCATGCTCGCCGACCGCATCGACGCGGCCGTGCGCGCGGGCGCCACGACCCTGCTCTGCTTCGCGCTCCCCCGCCACCCGCGCGAGGTCGTCGACGCCCTCGCGTACGCGAAGGAGGCGGGCCTGACCGTCGTCACGGTCGCCGACTCCGCCTTCGCCCCCGTCGCCCGCCACTCCGACCTGCTGCTGCCCGCGGCGGTCGGCACGGGCCTCGCCTTCGACACGGCGTGCTCGCCGATGCTGCTGGGCCGGGTGCTGCTCGAGGCGATGTGCGACGGGCTGCCGCAGGCACAGGCGCGCCTCGAGGAGTTCGACGTACGGGCGGCGGAGCGCGGCCTGTTCGTGGAGTAACACCCTTACGGGGAAAGTGAGTTGCGCGGGGACCGCCGCACCCCCGTGTGACGGGGGGCGGGACGACGGCGGTCCCCGCGAGGGACGCGCCCCGGTCAGGCCGGGTGCGCGCCCAGGGCGTCCATGGAGGTCCGGGAGCCGCTCCGGAGGTTCCTTTGACGCCGCTCGGTGCCGGGTGGGGCGGGGAGCCGCTCCCGCCCCTTCCGACATCCACCAATCTGCCGGAGCCGTGTTAAGCCGGTGCTGCGCGCACGTGTCGCGCTCGTACCGTTTTCGCGAACCCCCGCTTCCGACTACCTGGCACCCGACTTGGCCAGGAACGACAGCAGGTCCTGACGGCTCACCACACCCGTCGGCCTGCCCTCGACCAGCACGATCGCCGCGTCGGCCGCACCGAGCACGGTCATCAGGTCCGCCACCGGCTCCCCGGAGCCGACCTGCGGCAGCGGCGCCGACATGTGCTTCTCCAACGGGTCGTGCAGGGAGGCCCGCTGGGCGAACAGCGCGTCGAGCAGCTCCCGCTCCACGACGGACCCGATGACCTCGGCGGCCATCACGTCCGGGTGCCCCGCGCCCGGCTTCACGATCGGCATCTGCGAGACCCCGTACTCCCGCAGCACGTCGATGGCCTCACCGACCGTCTCCTCCGGGTGCATATGGACGAGCGAGGGCAGCGCGCCGCCCTCCTTGTCCTTGAGTACGTCGCCGACGCGCGCACTCGGCCCGGCGTCCTCCAGGAAGCCGTAGTCGGCCATCCAGTCGTCGCTGAAGATCTTCGACATGTAACCGCGCCCGCTGTCCGGGAGCAGCACGACCACGATGTCGTCGGGCCCGAGCCGCTCCGCGACCCGCAGCGCCGCCACGACCGCCATTCCGCAGGAGCCGCCCACGAGGAGCCCCTCCTCCTTGGCGAGGCGCCGCGTCATCTGGAACGAGTCCTTGTCGGACACCGCGACGATCTCGTCGGCGACGTTCCGGTCGTACGCGGTGGGCCAGAAGTCCTCCCCCACGCCCTCGACGAGGTACGGACGCCCGGAGCCACCGGAGTAGACGGACCCCTCGGGGTCCGCGCCGATGACCTTGACGCGCCCCTCGCTCGCGTCCTTCAGATAGCGCCCGGTCCCGGAAATGGTGCCGCCGGTGCCGACGCCCGCGACGAAATGGGTGATCCGCCCGTCCGTCTGCTCCCACAGCTCGGGTCCGGTGGAGTGGTAGTGCGACTCGGGGTTGTGCGGATTGCTGTACTGGTCCGGCTTCCAGGCGCCGGGCGTCTCGCGTACGAGCCGGTCCGAGACGTTGTAGTACGAATCCGGGTGCTCGGGGTCCACCGCCGTGGGGCAGACCACGACCTCGGCGCCGTACGCGCGCAGCACATTGATCTTGTCCGTGGAGACCTTGTCAGGGCAGACGAAAATGCACTTGTAGCCCTTCTGCTGGGCCACCATGGCGAGGCCGACGCCGGTGTTTCCGCTGGTCGGCTCGACGATGGTGCCTCCTGGCTCCAGCTCCCCGCTCTTCTCCGCCGCCTCGATCATGCGCAGCGCGATGCGGTCCTTCACGCTGCCACCGGGGTTGAAGTACTCGACCTTGGCCAGGACGGTCGCCCGCAGCCCTTCGGTCACCTTGTTGAGCCTCACCAGCGGGGTGTTGCCGACGAGGTCGATCATCGATTCGTGGATGCGCACCGTGGTCTCCGGGTTCTCCTCCGTAATGGTGCCGCCAGGGTAAGCGGCACACCATGGACCATGTCGCTTCATCCGGCGTTGCGATTGGCCGACAGGGATAACGGGGCAAGGAGTCCTTGTAGCCGTAAAAGAGTCGCAGAGGCAGGTGGCCGCGGAACATGTCGAGCAGGGCGAGGGTGGCACGGCGGATCGCGGCGGGCGCCGCGTACGGCGGCGGCGGGATCGGGCTGCTGGGCGCGGCCACGGTCGGCGTGGTGCTCGCCGAGGTGCAGATCGCGCGCCGTCAGGTCGGCAACCACGGTTCCGAGCCGGTGCACGTGCCGGCCGCGGACGGTGTGTACGGGCGGCGGATGTACGGCCCTCGCGACGGCGAACCGTTGCGCTTCCTGATGCTGGGCGACTCGACGGCCGCGGGGCAGGGCGTGCACCGGGCGGGGCAGACGCCGGGCGCGCTGCTCGCGTCCGGGCTCGCGGCGGTGGCGGAGCGGACGGTGGAGCTGCGCAATGTGGCGCTGCCGGGCGCGCGCTCCGACGACCTGGACCGTCAGGTGCCGCTCGGGCTCGCCGACCCCGACTGGCAGCCCGACGTCTGCGTGATCATGATCGGCGCGAACGACGTCACGCACCGCATCCCGGCGACGAAGTCCGTACGCCACCTCTCCGCGGCCGTACGCCGCCTGCGGACGGCCGGCGCCGAGGTGGTGGTCGGCACGTGCCCCGACCTCGGGTCGGTGGAACCGGTCCAGCAGCCGCTGCGGTGGCTGGCCCGCCGTGCCTCGCGGCAGCTCGCGGCGGCGCAGACGATCGGCACGGTGGAGCAGGGGGGCCGCACGGTGTCGCTGGGCGACCTGCTGGGCCCCGAGTTCTCGGCGAACCCCCGCGAAATGTTCGGCCCGGACAACTACCACCCCTCCATGGAGGGGTACGCGACCGCGGCGATGGCGGTGCTGCCCACGCTCTGCGCCGCGCTGGGCCTGTGGCCGGAGGAGGAGCGTCCGGACGCCTCCCGCGCCGAGGGCTTCCTCCCGGTGGCCCGCGCGGCGGCGCAGGCCGCCCAGGAGGGCGGTACGGAGGTCGCGGCCGCGATGCCGACCGGTCCCCGGGGTCCTTGGGCGCTGCTGAAGCGGCGCCGCAGGCGTCGGGTCACGACGGAGGAACCGGTATCGCAACCGAGCGCTTGACCGCGCATATCCAGCCCCTCCGGCGATTGAGGAGCGGGGTATGGGGCAGAGCCCCAGCCTTTCGCCCCGTCCGGCGATCGGCTCCCGGGGCTCCGCCCCGGACCCCGCTGCTCAATCGCCGCAGGGGCTTAATTTGCGGAGCCCTGAGCAAGCGCTTAGTAAAATGCGGTGCGGGTCACACACCTCACCCGGTGACCCAGCCGGTACGTACGGGTAACTTCCCTCACGGTCAGCCGTATCGAACTCTTGGAGCCGCGTGATGCCCGAAGCAGTGATCGTCTCAGCCGCCCGTTCCCCCATCGGCCGCGCCTTCAAGGGGTCGCTCAAGGACCTCCGCCCTGACGACCTGACCGCCACGATCATCCAGGCCGCCCTCGCCAAGGTCCCCGAGCTCGACCCCCGCGAGATCGACGACCTGATGCTCGGCTGCGGCCTCCCCGGCGGCGAGCAGGGCAACAACCTCGGCCGCATCGTCTCCGTGCAGATGGGCATGGACCACCTCCCGGGCTGCACCGTCACCCGGTACTGCTCCAGCTCGCTCCAGACGACCCGCATGGCGCTGCACGCCATCAAGGCCGGCGAGGGCGACGTCTTCATCTCGGCCGGCGTCGAGATGGTGTCCCGCTTCGCGAAGGGGAACTCGGACTCGCTCCCGGACACCCACAACCCGTTCTTCGCCGAGGCCGAGGCCCGCACCGCCGAGGTCGCCCAGCAGGAAAACACCACCTGGCACGACCCGCGCGAGGACGGCCTGGTCCCGGACGCGTACATCGCGATGGGCCAGACCGCCGAGAACCTGGCCCGCGTGAAGGGCATCACCCGCGCCGAGATGGACGCCTTCGGCGTGCGCTCGCAGAACCGCGCCGAGGAAGCCATCAAGAACGGCTTCTGGGAGCGCGAGATCACCCCGGTCACGACCCCGGACGGGACCGTCGTGAGCAAGGATGACGGGCCGCGCGCCGGCGTCACCCTCGAGGGCGTCTCGGGCCTCAAGCCCGTCTTCCGCCCCGACGGCCTGGTCACGGCCGCCAACTGCTGCCCGCTGAACGACGGCGCCGCCGCCCTCGTGATCATGTCCGACACCAAGGCGCGCGAGCTGGGCCTGACCCCGCTCGCCCGCGTCGTCTCCACCGGCGTCTCGGGCCTGTCCCCCGAGATCATGGGCCTCGGCCCGGTCGAGGCCAGCAAGCAGGCCCTGAAGCGGGCCAACCTGACCATCGACGACATCGACCTGGCCGAGATCAACGAGGCCTTCGCCGCTCAGGTCATCCCGTCCGCCCGCGAGCTCGGCATCGACGAGGACAAGCTGAACGTGAACGGTGGCGCCATCGCCGTCGGCCACCCCTTCGGCATGACCGGCGCCCGGATCACCGGCACGCTGATCAACTCGCTCCAGTTCCACGACAAGCAGTTCGGTCTGGAGACCATGTGTGTGGGTGGTGGACAGGGCATGGCGATGGTCATCGAGCGACTGAGCTGACCCCCGCAGGACCGAGGCGGTCTACCCGTTCGTGATCCAATCTCCCCCAGGATGTGACGTGCATCTCGGGGGAGATTCATTTTCGCAGGTCAACCCCGTTCCCACCCCATACCGGTGCTAAACACCCGCCAAAAGACCTGTCCGTTTCGTGACGTAATGCACTGACAGCTGGTTCGTCCAGGCTTCAAGCTGATGTAGGAAGTCGGGGGTCGACTTGAAACCGGGAGTACGTCAGTGAGCGCCATGCCTGCCGCCATAAGTGTCCTTGTGCTTGCTACGGCCGCTGCCACGGCCGTCGGCGTCGCCACCCTGCAGCACGTCAGGGGTCTGCGCCGACAGGTCTCGGAGCTGCGCGAGGAGCTGAGCAGGGATCGCGCCGTCCAGGCGCTTCCCGGCGTCCCCGCCGCCCGCACCACGCCGGACGCCGAGGCGATACGCACCGCCGTCGCCGACGCCCTCGCCGAGGAGCGGGAGCGGGAGCTGGCGGAGGCCCGGGCGTTCTGGGCCGCCCAGGAGGCGCGGGACAGCTCGGAGCTGCCGCCGTTCCTGGCCGGCGGCGCGCTCGGCGACGACATGTTCCTGCCGCGTCAGGCGGACCTCGCGGGCCTCGAGCCCTTCGGGGAGCCCTCGCTCGAGCCGGAGGACGAGTTCGCCGGCACGGCCGCGCTCGACGAGATCGTCGAGGAGTCGCCCGAGCTGGCCGCCGCGCGCCGGCGGCACCCCTCGCACCCCGACTTCGTTCCGGTCCAGTCGCCGGTCGTGGGCGACCACGAGCGCACGGTGCAGTGCCTCGAGGAGCTGGCGCAGACGCGTACCGCCCTCGCCGACGTCCGGCCCGGCCCGCTCGGCACGCTCGACGTGTACGTGTTCGCCGACGGCACGACGCTCTGCATGACGCCCGGCCACCGCGAGACGGCGGAGCAGTTGGCGTCCGCCCTGCGCGAGGGCGAGACCCCGGTCCTCCTCGGCGGCTCCGGCGTCTCCGGCGCGTACGCCCTGACCTTCGAGTGCGCCCGCTCCAACGTCTACATCCTGGCCGACCGCGTCATAGCTTCGGCTTAATTCAGCCCCGCCGGCGCTTGAGGCGCGGGGTCCGGGGCGGAGCCCCGAGGCCGTAACGGGTCAGATACCGGCCCGCTTCATCGCCGCCTCGACCAGCTCCACCGCTTCCGCGAGGCCCTCCGCATCCCGGAGGGAAACCGCCAAGTCCCGCCCCGCGACCGTCACTTGGTCGGCCGCGGCGAACATCCCCGCATCGGGCATCTCCCGCACGGGCACGCCGGGCTCGTCCAACTTCTGGGCCCGCTCCGAAAGCTCCCTGGCCAGCGCCAGCGCCTCCGCGGCACCGCCCCGCTGCAATCTGCTCTGCGGCGCGGCCCGGAGCCGGTCGGCGAACTGATCCACTGCGGCGGTCAAAGGCGTCGTATCAAGCACGCGCCGACTGTAGCTGTTTACAAGGCCCCAACGCTCAGGCACGGTGGCGTGAAGGACCGGCCACATCGAAGCGTTCCGGAGGCGCCGATGTCCCAAGTCTTCTCCGAGGAGACCCACCGCAATCTGCTGGCTCGCATCCCCCACTGCACCGGTCGTGAACTCGGCGACTGGATGCGCACCGTTGAAGAAGGCCCCTGCTTCCTTCGCTTCGAAGAGAAGGTCAGTTGGCTGCGTGGCGAGCACGATCTCGCGTACGGCCACGCGAAAGCGATCATCCACGAGTACGACCTGAGGCGCGCCGCACGGCGATTCCGGTAGCGCCCCGCTCCCCTTCACAACCTCACCTCACGGCAAGGGGCCCGCACACCGAAGGTGTGCGGGCCCCTGTCGCTCGACCGTCGGGCGTTACGCCTAGTCGTTGCCCTGCAGGATCGCGATGAGCCGCAGGAACTCCATGTAGATCCAGACCAGCGTCATGGTGAGGCCGAACGCGGCCAGCCACGCCTCTTCCTTCGGGGCGCCGTAGGCGATGCCGTCCTCGACCTGCTTGAAGTCGAGGGCCAGGAAGCAGGCACCGAGCAGGATGCCGGCGATGCCGAACACGACACCGAGCCAGCCGCTGCGGAAGCCGAGGCCGTCACCGCCGCCGAAGACGGCGAACAGCAGGTTGACGGCCATCAGCAGCACGAAGCCGAGGGCCGCCGCCATCACGAAGCCGTAGAAGCGGCGGTTGACGCGGATCCAGCCCGCCTTGTACGCGACGAGGACCGCCGTGAAGACGGCCATCGTGCCGAGCACGGCCTGCATGGCGGCGCCGGGGGCGATGTACGTGTCGACGATGCTCGAGAGCACGCCGAGGAAGACACCCTCCAGGGCGGCGTACGCCAGGATCAGCGGCGGGGACGCCTTGCGCTTGAAGGCCTGGACGAAGCCCAGGACCATCGCGACGAGGCCCGCGCCGATCGCGATGCCGTACGACTTGCCCATGTTGGCCTCGTCGATCGGCAGCAGCGCCCAGGAGAGCGCCGCCGTCACGATCAGCAGGCCGAGAGTCGTGGCGGTCCGCGTGACGACGTCGTCGATCGTCATGCGGCCGGTGGCGGGCGCCTGCGGAGCCCCGTACTGGACGTCCTGCTGCGCGTAGGGGTTCTGCGCGTACGGGTTGCCGGCGGGGGCCTGGGCGTAGGGGTTCCCCTGCGCCGTGCCGACAGCGGGGCCCCCGGCCTGCGGCTGCTGCGCGTTGAACTGCGCGTAGCCGTTGTCGCGGCTGAACCCCCGTCGCGAGAAGACCGGGTTGCTGCTCCTCATTTCACTCCTCCATGGCCACCCTGTATGGCCTTGCCATCAAGAGTAATGGTCTGGCAAAGATCCGACCCTAGTGCTCAGGGAGGATCTTTCCCATCCTGTTACGAGGAACGTCCCGTGCACCCTCTGTGTTCCGCCTTCCGGCCCCCGTCAGACGGGGAATCCCGTGTACGCCTCGGCAAGATCCGTCTCGGCCGCCCTCGACGTGGTCACGCGGTCCAGCTGGGCCAGCTGGATCTTGTCGTCGAAGGCGGTGGCGTCGGGGGCGCGGTGCAGCATCGTCGTCATCGCGTACGAGAACCGCTCCGCCTGCCAGACGCGGCGCAGGCAGGTCCCCGAGTACGTGTCGAGCCCTTCCGCGTCGCCCTTCTCCACGTACGCGGTGAGCGCGCGGGCGAAGGTGATGACGTCGCCGACGGCGAGGTTGAGGCCCTTGGCGCCGGTCGGCGGGACGATGTGCGCCGCGTCCCCGGCGAGGAAGAGGCGGCCGTGCCGCATCGGCTCGTGGACGTACGAGCGCATGGGGGTGACGGACTTCGACGTGATGGGGCCGCGGGCGAGGCGCCAGGTCGGGTCGTCGACCTCCAGGCGGCGGTCGAGTTCGGCCCAGATCTCGTCGTCGGACCAGGACTCGGCGTCGGTGTCGGCCGGAACCTGGAGGTACGCGCGCGTGACGTGCGGTGAGCGCATGGACATGAGGGCGAAGCCGCGGTCGGAGCGGTTGTAGATCAGTTCGTCGTGGGAGGGCGCCACATCGGCGAGGATGCCGAGCCAGGCGTACGGGTAGGTGCGCTCGTACGTCCGCGAGAGCTCCTCGGGGACGGCCTTGCGGGCCACGCCCCAGAAGCCGTCGCAGCCCACTACGTAGTCGCAGTCGAGGGTCTGCTCGCGGCCCTCGTGACGGAAGCGGACGCGGGGGCTCCCGGTGTCGGCGCCCTCCACCGCCAGCGCCTCCGCCTCGAACAACAGGGGGCCACCGTCGGCCAGTTGGGCCGCGATGAGGTCCTTGCAGACCTCGGTCTGCGCGTACACCATGACCTGCTTGCCACCGGTCAGGGCGGGGAAGTCGACGCGGTGGCGGCGCCGGTCGAAGCGCAGCTCGATGCCGTCGTGCGGCAGGCCCTCGCGGTCCATGCGCGCGCCGACACCGGCCTCGCGCAGCACGTCGACGGTGCCCTGCTCCAGGATCCCGGCGCGCTGCCGCTGCTCCACGTAGGCGCGATCGCGGCTCTCCAGGACGACCGATTCGATGCCGGCGTTGTGCAGGAGCCTGGCCAGGAGCAGCCCGGCCGGGCCCGCTCCGATGATGCCGACGGTGGTGCGCATACGGGATCCCTCTCGCGTCATTGCGGTTGTTCGCCTGTGGTGCCGTGCGTGGCGCCGTGCCTTGTCATGGCACGTGTTCGCCTGGTGAACTTTCGTTCATCAAGTTCTGAGCGGATCCTCGCCCCGCACGGGGCAGGTGTCAATGGTGTCGAGGGCCCCCGGGCCGGCCGGGCCACGCGGGAGCTGGGAGAACGCACGCCAACGCCCTTGAGAACCAAGGACGTTGGAGGTCGCGACGCGGACCGGAGAGGAAGTTCGGAGGTGCCCGGAACCGGACTTGAACCGGTACGCCCGTTAAGGGCAGCGAGGTTTAAGCTCGCCGTGTCTGCATTCCACCATCCGGGCAGGCTGTGGGGCTCCGCGTCGACGTTCCGAGCCTATCCGGCGGCGTCCCCCGATCAGCGGAAGTACATCCCCACGTTGTCTTATTTTATTGACGTCTGAGGGTGCATCAGCACACGCCGGGGCCCTTCAGCACCTGCCGGGAGCGCTGCGGCCCCCGGGGACGGGTCCCCGGGGATTGACGGAATTTCACCGTCCCGGTCCGCACACCCGGGTCCGGCACCTCTCAGGGGCCGGGGTCATCCCCAGGTATGACTCGGGCTCCCCCGATCCCTCCGAAGTCGCCCTCCGGAACGAGAGCTGCGGCTGACCTCCCCCGCCAGATCCGCCGGGAGGATGGAAACGTCCCCGTAAGCAGCACACAGACCGACAGGAGCACCCTCCCGTGACCACCACCCCGCTCGCGGGCCGCCCCACCACCACGGCCGCCGCCCGCGCCACGGATCTGTCGAAGATCTACGGACAGGGCGAGACCCGGGTGGTCGCGCTCGACCAGGTCTCCGTCGAGTTCCGGCAGGCCGAGTTCACCGCGATCATGGGACCGTCCGGTTCCGGCAAGTCGACGCTGATGCACTGCGTCGCGGGCCTCGACACGTTCTCCTCCGGATCCGTCCGGATCGGCGACACGGAGCTCGGCTCGCTGAAGGACAAGCAGCTGACCAAGCTGCGGCGCGACAAGATCGGGTTCATCTTCCAGGCGTTCAACCTGCTGCCGACGCTGACCGCCCTGGAGAACATCACGCTTCCCATGGACATCGCGGGCCGCAAGGCCGACAAGCAGTGGCTGGAGAACGTGATCCACATGGTGGGGCTCTCCGGGCGCCTCGGGCACCGGCCCGCGCAGCTCTCCGGTGGTCAGCAGCAGCGCGTGGCGGTGGCCCGCGCGCTCGCCTCCAAGCCGGACATCATCTTCGGCGACGAGCCCACCGGAAACCTGGACTCGCGGTCCGGGGCGGAGGTCCTCGGCTTCCTGCGCAACTCCGTGCGGGAGCTGGGTCAGACCGTGGTCATGGTCACGCACGACCCCGTCGCGGCGGCGTACGCGGACCGGGTGATCTTCCTGGCCGACGGCCGCATCGTCGACGAGCTCCGGGACCCGACGGCGGACGCGGTTCTGGACCGCATGAAGCGGTTCGACGCCAAGGGCCGGACGAGCTGACCGGCCGTACGACCCGAGCGCCCCGCTGAAGCCACCGACCCAGGACTGAGTAGACCCATGTTCCGAACCGCCCTGCGCAACGTGCTCGCGCACAAGGCACGGCTGTTGATGACCGTGCTCGCCGTCATGCTCGGCGTCGCCTTCGTCAGCGGCACCCTCGTCTTCACCAACACCATCTCCGGCGCCATGGAGAAGTCCTCGGCCAAAGGCTTCAGCCACGTCGACGTGGCCGTCACCGGCAAGTACGCCGAGGACAAGGGCGACACCGTCGGCAAGGAGTACAAGCTCACCGACGCCACCCTGAAGGCGGCCCGGGACACCCGGGGCGCCGGCTCCGCGTACGGCGTCCTCAGTGGCTACGCCGCCGTCGCCGACCAGAGCGGCAAGCTCGTCGGTGACGGGTTCTCCACCAAGGGCGGCAACTACTGGGGCAAGGACGACGCCCGGTACCCCCTGAAGAAGGGCACCGCCCCGCACGGCGCGAACCAGGTCGCCCTCGACGCGAAGACCGCCGAGCGCGCCGGCTACAAGGTCGGTGACCAGGTGCGGATGTCCGTCGACGGGCCGGTCCTGACCCCGACGCTCACCGGCATCTTCACCACCGACGACGGCAACGTCGCCGCGGGCGGCTCGCTCGCCCTCTTCGACACCCCGACCGCACAGCAGCTCTTCCACAAGCCGGGCGCGTACGACGAGATCGATGTGACGGCCGCGGCCGGGACGAGCCAGGGTCAGCTGAAGTCCGCGCTGGACAAGGCGCTGCCCACCGGACAGACCGAGACCACCACCGCGCAGCAGCTCGCCGACGACCAGGCGGAGCAGATCTCGTCGTCGATGAGCTCCATGAAGACGATGCTGCTCGTCTTCGCGGGCATCTCGCTCTTCGTCGGCATCTTCATCATCGCCAACACCTTCACGATGCTGGTCGCCCAGCGCACCAAGGAGCTCGCCCTGATGCGGGCCGTCGGCGCCTCCCGCCGTCAGGTCACCCGCTCCGTGCTCCTGGAGGCCTTCGTCGTGGGCGCGGTCGCCGCCGTGACCGGACTCGGCGTCGGCATCGGCATCGCCGCAGGCATGCGGGAACTCATGGGCACGACGGGCGCGATCATCCCGGACGGGCCGCTCGTCGTCTCCCCCGACACCGTCGCCGCCGCACTGGTCGTCGGCATCCTGATCACGATGCTGGCCGCCTGGCTGCCGGGCCGCCGCGCCGCGAAGATCCCGCCGGTCGCCGCGATGAACTCGGTGCACGCCGCGCCCACCGCCAAGGGCCTGGTGCTGCGCAACACGCTGGGCGCCCTGGTCTCCGCGGCCGGTGTCGCCGCCGTGCTCTACGCGACGACCCTCAGCGGCGACAGCGGCCAGGCCCCGATGGGGCTCGGCGCCGCGCTCCTGGTCATCGGCGTCTTCATCCTCACGCCGCTGCTCTCCCGCCCGCTGATCGCGCTCGCGGCCCCGGTGCTGCGCGCCTTCGGCATCTCCGGCAAACTGGCCCGCCTCAACTCGGTGCGCAACCCGCGCCGCACCGCCGCCACCGCGTCGGCGCTGATGATCGGCCTGACCCTGATCACGGGTCTCACGGTGATCGCGGGCAGCGTGCAGTCGGCGATCAACAAGATGGCGGCGGACTCCCTGAAGGCGGACTACACCGTCTCCATGGCGAACGGGAACCAGCTCTCCCCCGACGTCGTACAGACCCTCGACAAGACGCCCGGTGTCACGGCCGTCAGCGGCCTGACCAACTCCCCCGCCCGCATCGACGGCGGCACCGAGTTCCTGACCGGCGTCAACGGGAAGACGATCACTCAACTCGCCGAACTCCCGCTGGACAGCGGCAAGTTCACCGTCGGCGGCAGCCACGTCGTCGTCGACGACAAGACCGCGAAGGACCACGACTGGACCACAGGCTCGACCTTCACCACGCACTACGAGGACGGCAAGCAGCAGAAGCTGACCGTCGCGGGCGTCTACGAGGCCAACGAGATGATGCGCGGCATCATGATCGACAGCCCGACTCTCGCCCCGCACCTCGCCAAGGACGCCGGTGACATGCAGGTCATGGTGAAGACGTCCGGCGGCGCCTCCGACGCCACGCAGGACAAGCTCACGAAGGCGCTCGGCGAGAACCCGGCGATCAAGGTCCAGGACAAGCAGGACGTCTCCAACGAGATCGCCCAGGTCTTCACGCTGATGCTGAACATGCTCTACGGCCTGCTCGCCATGGCGGTCATCGTCGCCGTGCTCGGCGTCATCAACACCCTGGCGATGTCGGTCTTCGAGCGCCAGCAGGAGATCGGCATGCTCCGCGCCATCGGCATCGACCGCAAGGGCATCAAGCGGATGGTCCGCCTGGAGTCCCTGGTGATCTCCCTGTTCGGCGGCGTGCTCGGCATCGGCCTCGGCGTGTTCTTCGGCTGGGCGGCAGGTCAGCTCATCGGCAACTCCATGTCGACGTACGAACTGATCCTGCCCTGGGGCCGGATGGGGATCTTCCTCGCGCTCGCCGCGGTCGTCGGCATCCTGGCGGCCCTGTGGCCGGCCCGCCGCGCGGCCCGCCTGAACATGCTCGACGCGATCAAGTCCGAGTAGCCGTACCGGAGTTACGAAACTGGGGCGCATCCGCGACTGCGGATGCGCCCCAATTCGCTTACGGGACGGGCTAGCTGACGACGTTCCAGGTACGCGCCCGCAGCGGCATCCCCGACGCCCCGCTCTCCGGCGTCTTCACCGCGAGGATCTGGTTGACCCCGATGCGGTTGCGCTCGAAGCTGAGCGCGGACGCGGCCATGTAGAGCCGCCAGACCCGGGCCCTGCCGGGGCTGACCAGCTTCAGGGCCTCGGACCAGCGGGCCTCCAGGTTCCTGACCCACTGGCGCAGCGTGAGCGCGTAGTGCTCGCGGATCGCCTCGACGTCCCGCACCTCGAAACCGGCCCGCTCCAGCTGCCCCGTGGTGGAGCCGACCGGCGCGAGCTCACCGTCCGGGAAGACGTACGCGTCGATGAACTCGTCCACCTCGTACGCCGACTCGTCCCGCTGCGGCCGCCGCGCGATCTGGTGATTGAGCAGCCGCCCGCCGGGCTTGAGGAGGGCATACAGATCGGATGCGTACTCCAGGTACCGCTCGGCGCCCACGTGCTCGGCCATGCCGATGGACGAGATCGCGTCGTACGGGCCGTCACGCACGTCGCGGTAGTCCTGGACGCGGATCTCGACGCGGTCGGTCAGACCCTCGTCGGCGACCCGCTTCCTGGCGTACGCGGCCTGCTCCTGGGAGAGCGTCACACCGACGACGCTCACGCCGTGCTCACGCGCGGCGTGGATCGCCATGGAGCCCCAGCCGCAGCCCACGTCGAGCAGCCGCATACCGGGCTTCAGCGCGAGCTTGCGGGAGATCAGCTCCAGCTTGTCGCGCTGGGCCGATTCGAGACCGGCCTCGGGCGACTCCCAGTAGGCGCACGAGTAGACCATCGACGGGCCGAGGACCAGCTCGTAGAAGTCGTTGCCGACGTCGTAGTGGTGGCTGATGGCCCGCTTGTCGCTGCCCTTGGTGTGCAGGTGGAGACGGCCACCCCTGCGCATCTCCTCGGGCGGCGGCGCGGGCGGCAGCGGGGCGCCGGCGAGCTTCACCAGCTCCTTGGCCGCGGAGCGCACCTTGGGGTCCTTGAGGGCCTGTGCGAGGCTTCTGGACCCCTCGGCGTCGTCGTCGGGATCCCGCTCCCAGATGAGTCCGGCCATCCGGTCGAGGGCCGCGTAGAGGTCGCCCTCCACGTCCAGTTCACCGGCCACCCAGGCACGGACGAGGCCCAGCTCTCCGGGTTTCCAGACCAGTCGGCGCAGCGCGCGACGGCTGCGGACGATGAGCACGGGGGCGTCCGGAGGACCTGCCTCCGTACCGTCCCAGGCGCGCAGGCGCACCGGGAGCTCGACGCCGAACAACTGCTCGGCGAGATTCTTCAGCCGCTGTGCGGCGTTCTGCATGGCGGACACCTCCGTGACGAGACGAATTCTCGGAAATCCCGGAACGGTTCAACACCACGTAAACACCGACAGGCCGCCTGCGCAGTCCCGTTACCGAGTCACGGAACGGCAAAATACCTGTAGCCACCACGCACATCGGTGCGGAAATGCCGAAGGGGCCGCCCGCACCACGGATGGCGAGCGACCCCTTCGGGATGAACTATCTGCAGGTCAGGAGGCCTTGGCCTTCTCCTCGACCTTCTCGTCCTTCTTCTCCTCGGCCTTCGGCGCCTCGGCGGCGGGCTTCGGAGCCGGCTTGGCGGCCTCGTAGAACTCCTCGCGCGGAGTCTCCAGGGCGCCGAGCGCGGTGATGTCGCGCTTCTGGAACATGTTGATCGTCCACTCGGCGATCACACGGATCTTGCGGTTGTACGTCGGCATGGCGAGCCCGTGGTAGCCACGGTGCATGTACCAGGCGAGACGACCCTTGAGCTTGATCTTCATCTTGCCCATGACGATCATCGCGACGCCCTTGTGGAGGCCGAGACCGGCCACCGCACCCTTGTTGGCGTGCTTGTACTCGCCCTGCGGGAAGCCCCGCATGCCCGAGACCACGTTGTCGCCGAGGACCTTGGCCTGGCGCATCGCGTGCTGGGCGTTCGGCGGGCACCAGGCGTTCGGGTTGCCGTTGGCGCGGCCGACCAGGTCCGGAACCTGGGCGTTGTCGCCCGCGGCCCAGATGTAGTCGCTGCCGGCGACCTGAAGCGTGGCCTGCGTGTCCACGTGACCACGCGGGCCGAGCGGCAGACCGAAGCGGGAGAGGGCCGGGTTCGGCTTGACGCCGGCGGTCCACACGATGGTGTTGGAGTCGACCTCGAGGCCGTTGCTGAGGACCACGTGACCGTCGACGCAGGACGGCATCGTCGTGGAGAGGTAGACCTCGATCCCGCGGGACTCCAGGTGCTTGCGGCCGTAGACGCCGAGCTCCGGGCCCACCTCGGGCAGCACCTTGTCGGCGGCGTCGACGAGCACGAAGCGCATGTCCTCGCGCTTCACGTTCTTGTAGAACTTGGCCGCGTCGCGCGCCAGGTCCTCGACCTCACCGATGGTCTCGGCACCCGCGAAGCCACCGCCGACGAACACGAAGGTGAGCGCCTTGCGGCGGATCTCCTCGTCCGTCGTCGACTCGGCCTTGTCGAGCTGCTCAAGTACGTGGTTGCGCAGGCCGACGGCCTCCTCGACACCCTTCATACCGATACCGGCCTCGGCGAGGCCCGGCGTCGGGAAGGTGCGGGAGACCGCGCCGAGCGCGATCACCAGGTAGTCGAAGGGAACCTCGTACGCCTCGCCGACGATCGGCGCGACGGAGGCGACCTTGCGGTCCTGGTCGATGGAGGTGACGCGGCCGGTGAGAATCTCTGCGCCCGGCACAGCGCGTCGCATGGGGACGACGACGTTGCGCGGCGAGATGCTGCCGGCGGCGGTCTCGGGGAGGAAGGGCTGGTACGTCATGTACGAGCGCGGGTCCACGACCGTGACGGTCGCTTCGCCGTAGCGCATCTTCTTGAGAATGCGCCGCGCCGCGTACAGGCCTACGTACCCACCCCCGACAATGAGGATCCTGGGACGCTCCGTGGTGCTCATGCCATCGAGTATCCACCCGACTGGCGGGGGTCGCTCGTGCGCCCCTTCACAAGCTTGTAGGGGGGCTCTGCTACACTGCGCCGCCCACGTGACCCATGTCATGACATCCAGGGGGAACCACCGGGCCGTCCCAGACGTTGCTCACCCCTCTTGAGCAGCCATAGTGAGCATTTGGCGGTACTGGACCACTTCGGTCCGCAACCGGCTCGCAACACTGCGGCAACCTCACGCGCGACCCTCGACGGGTCCCCCGTGAGCCCCTGAACGGACCCGAGAGCGCGTAACAGCGACCAAGTGGGCCGATTTCCTTGTGAAGAACTTCACGAACTTTCCCGACAGCGTGTCGCGGCGGGGTGTCGGAAGCGCCCCACGGGGCGCTCAGACGCTGCGTGGGGCGCTCAGGAGAGACGATTTCGGGGGTGGTTCGGGGGCTGTTCCGGGCCTGTTGCGGGGCCCTGTTCAGGCGATGGACCAGGCGATGCCGTCGAGGATGTCGTGCTCGCTGACGACCACCTCGCGCGCCCCGGTCCACTCCATGATGAGACGCAGTACGAGCGCGCCCGAGGCGATGACGTCGACCCGGCCCGGGTGGATGACCGGCTTCAGCGCGCGCTGGTCGTGCGTGGACGTCAGCAGCCAGTCGGTGAGCTCGGCGACCTTGTCGAAGGAGATCCGGGAGTGGTGGATCGCCGTCGAGTCGTACTCGCTCAGACCGAGGGCCAGCGCGGCCACCGTGGTGACGGAGCCGGCCAGGCCGACCAGGGTGCGGGCCGAGGTCAGCGGCACCGTCTGGTTGACCAGGTCGAGGGCCTCGCCGATGTCCTGGCGGATCGCCTCGATCTGCGCCGGGGTCGGCGGGTCGGAGACCGTGCCGTCCTCGGCGACGAGGTGGCGCTCCGTCATCCGTACGCAGCCGATGTCCACGGAGCGGGCGGCGCGCACGGTGTCGTCGCCGACGACGAACTCGGTGGAGCCGCCGCCGATGTCGACGACCAGGTAGGGCTTGTCCAGGTCGGCCCGGCCCGTGAGTTCCTTCGTCGCACCCGTGAAGGAGAACGTGGCCTCCTGGTCACCGGTGATGACCTCGGGCTCGACGCCCAGGATGTCGAGGACGCCGCTCACGAAATCCGCGCGGTTCTCGGCGTCGCGGGAGGCGGAGGTCGCCACGAAGCGGAGCTTTTCGGCGCCGTGTTCCTTGATGACCTCGGCGTACTCGCGGCACGCCGCGAACGTCCGCTCCAGGGCCTCGGGGGCGAGGCGGCCCGTCTTGTCGACGCCCTGGCCGAGCCGGACGATCGTCATCCGACGGTCCAGGTCGACGAGTTCACCGGTCTCCGGGTTCGCGTCCGCGACGAGGAGTCGGATCGAGTTCGTGCCGCAGTCGATGGCGGCGACCCTGGTCATGGCGGGTGGGCTCCTTAGGTCCTCGGATGGTTACGGTTCGCCGCTGGGGGCTCCGCCCCCAGACCCCCGCGCCTCAATCGCCGGCGGGGCTGAATTTTCAGCCCCGCCGGCGATTGAGGCGGCCCGTCCGGCAGGACTTCCTGATCTTCAAGCCCCTCCGGCGATTGAGGAGGCCGTCCGCAGGACTTTCGGGAAGGGGTGGGGTGGGGAAGGAGAAGGTCAGTCGGTGGACTCGGACGTGACGCAGGCGCCCTTGCGCCACCACTCCGGCAGCATGGCGATCGCCTCGTCACCGAGGGGGTTCACACCGGGCCCCGCGGCCAGGGAGTGCCCGACCAGGACGTGCAGGCACTTCACACGATCGGGCATACCGCCGGCGCTCGGGAAGTTCTCGAGGACCTCGATGGCGTCACGCCGCGCGATGTAGTCCTCGTGCGCGGCGCGGTACTGACGAGCCAGCTCAGGATCCGTCTTGAGCCGCTCCGTCATCTCCTTCATCACCCCGTTGGCCTCGAGCGTCCCGATCGCCGACGCCGCCCGCGGACACGTCAGGTAGTACGTCGTCGGGAACGGCGTCCCGTCCTCCAGACGCGGGGCCGTCTCGACCACATCCGGGTTGCCACAGGGGCAGCGGTGCGCGATGGCGCGCAGTCCGCGCGGCGGGCGCCCCAGCTGCTCCTTGAACGCCTGGATGTCGGCGTCCGTGGGCGCGGTGGGCTCGGTCTGCGGCGGGGGCGTTTCCATCGCTCGGGTGTTCCTTCAGTGATCGTCAGTTGTCGGCGGTGAACGTCAATTGTCCGCCTGGTCGGCCTTGTCGACGCCGTCCCAGACGTTGGAGTACCAGGGGCGGTCCTCCGCGCCCTGCTCGGCGCGCTCGGCTGCGGCGGTGCGCTCGTTCGGCACCACGTAGCCGGTCTCGCCCGGCATCACCATGTGCAGGCGCTCGCGGATCCGCTGCTCGGCGAACGCGTCGTCCTGCCAGCGGGCCTTCTGGTCGCGCAGCTTGTCGACCCGCGCCTTGGCCTCCTGCTGCTGGCGCTGCAGGTCCTCGATCTCGCCGCGCTGCGACACGTACTGCCTTATCGGGTACGCGAGCGCTACCACGAGGGTGCACAGGACGAGGGCGAGCAGGGCCGCGCGGCCGGTGAGCCGGGAGCGGCGGGCCTGCCGCTTGCTCTGCGAGCGGTAGACGCGCTCGGCGGTCTGCTCACCCAGGACGCGCAGGCGGGTGGCCGTCGAGAAGCGATCTCTGGAGTCCCTGTTCCGGACCTTTCCGGGCATCGCCTGCTCCCGCCTCCCCGCTCACGTACGTACGTCCCCGCACACGGTACGGGACCGAGTGCGGGGACGTACGTAACTGCTACCTCAGTGAGGCTCAGCCCTTGAAGCGCGGGAACGCCGAACGGCCGGCGTAGACCGCCGCGTCGTCCAGGATCTCCTCGATGCGCAGGAGCTGGTTGTACTTGGCGACGCGCTCGGAGCGGGCCGGGGCGCCGGTCTTGATCTGGCCGCAGTTCGTGGCGACGGCCAGGTCGGCGATCGTGACGTCCTCGGTCTCGCCGGAGCGGTGGGACATCATGCACTTGAACCCGTTGCGCTGCGCGAGCTCGACGGCGTCCAGGGTCTCGGTCAGCGAACCGATCTGGTTCACCTTCACGAGCAGGGCGTTCGCCGAGTTCTCCTCGATGCCGCGGGCGAGGCGCTCCGGGTTGGTGACGAAGAGGTCGTCGCCGACGAGCTGGACCTTGTCACCGATGCGCTCGGTGATGGTGTTCCAGCCGGCCCAGTCGTCCTCGTACAGCGGGTCCTCGATGGAGACGAGCGGGTACGCGGAGACGAGCTCCTCGTAGTACTCCGTCATCTCGGCGGCGGAGCGCTCCTTGCCCTCGAACTGGTACTTGCCGTCCTTGTAGAACTCGGAGGCGGCGACGTCGAGCGCGAGGGCGATCTGCTGGCCGGGAACGTAACCGGCTTCCTTGATGGCCTCGAGGATCAGGTCCAGGGCCTCGCGGTTCGAGCCCAGGTTCGGGGCGAAGCCGCCCTCGTCGCCGAGGCCGGTGGCCAGGCCCTTGCTCTTCAGGACCTTCTTCAGCGTGTGGTAGACCTCGGCGCCCCAGCGCAGGGCCTCGGAGAAGGACTCCGCGCCGATCGGGGCGATCATGAACTCCTGGATGTCCACGTTGGAGTCGGCGTGCGACCCACCGTTCAGGATGTTCATCATCGGGACGGGCAGCAGGTGCGCGTTCGGACCACCGAGGTAGCGGAACAGCGGCAGGTCGGAGGCCTCGGAGGCGGCGTGGGCCACGGCGAGCGAGACGCCGAGGATGGCGTTGGCGCCGAGCGAGCCCTTGTTGTCGGTCGCGTCCAGGTCGAACATCGCCTGGTCGATCAGGCGCTGCTCGGTGGCGTCGTAACCGACGAGCTCCGGGCCGATCTGCTCGATGACGGCGAGGACGGCCTTCTCGACGCCCTTGCCCTGGTAACGGTTCGGGTCACCGTCGCGGAGTTCGATGGCCTCGAAGGCACCGGTGGAGGCGCCCGACGGGACGGCGGCACGGCCGGTGCTCCCGTCGTCGAGGCCGACCTCGACCTCGACCGTGGGGTTGCCTCGGGAGTCCAGGATTTCCCGGGCTACGACGACGTCGATGGACGGCACGAGCATCTCCTTCTTGGATGTGACGCAGGCTATGCGGGCGGCTGCTTGGTACGTGGTCCCGCACCCCTGAGCGTAACCGGCTCGCGGGCATCGGCCATCCGAACGCCCGCCTCGTGGACAACGCCGATAGCGAAATGTTCCTTAACTGAACAAAAACAGCGACCTCCGTCCCGGCTGTGCCGGGACGGAGGTCGCCGAAGTGAGCGGCCCGTGGGGACGGGGTGCGGCGGGGCTCGGCGTCCGCCGATGCCGAGCCCGTACCTGATGGCCTGGGAGGGCCTTGGGTGGTCCGGTACGAAACCGTGGTCCGGTACGAAACCGTGGTCCGGTACGGACCGGTGGTCCTGCGCGGACCGGACGCTTTAGCTGAGGTGCAGCTGCTGACCCGGGTAGATCAGGTTGGCGTCCTTGACGATGTCCTTGTTCTTCGAGAACAGCTGCTGCCAGGTCGTGTCGTGCGCCTCGGCGATCTTGCTGAGGGTGTCGCCCGTCTTGACCTTGTACTCGCCGTCGCCCTTCTCGACCTTGTTGCCGGTCGGGGTGGTGACGGTGTCCTGCTTCGGAGCCGCCTGCTGCTTGGGGGCCTCCTGCTTGGGGGCCTCCTGCTTCGGCTGCTGGCGCTGCTCGGAGCGGTCGGCACGCTGCTGGGTGTTCTGCTGCTGCGTGTTCTGCTGCTGCGAGGACGAGTCGTCGGCGCCACCCTCGTTCGGGGTGGAGGACAGGCCCGAGCCGCAGTTCGGCCAGGCACCGTTGCCCTGGGAGGCGAGGACCTTCTCGCCGACGGCTATCTGCTGGGCCTTGGAGGCCTGGTCGGCGGTGGAGGCGTACTGGTCGCCGCCGTAGGCGGACCAGGTGGAGGACGAGAACTGGAGGCCGCCGTAGAAACCGTTGCCGGTGTTGGTGGACCAGTTGCCACCGGACTCGCACTGCGCGACCTGGTCCCACTCGGACGTGGTCGCGGCGGAGGCGGAGGTCGCACCCATCAGCGGCACGGCGACGGCGGCAGCGGCGACACCACCGAGCGTGGCGACGCGGACGGCCTTGGACGGGCGGCGGTGCTTGTTCTTGCCGGAAAACAGCATGGAGATATCTCCTCACCGACGCCTGCGAGGTGAGCTGTCGGGTTCGGGCCAGTGAGTGCCCGGCAGACGCATCCTTGTGCGCTGCTTAACCCCAAGCCCGTCCGGTCTCCCGGAAGGGCGCTTACCTGGGTCCCCCGCTCCTGCCTACGGCGCATAAGCGTCGACTGTTCCCGTACGGACGTTGGCAGGATTCGGCGTGACGTCCATCGGGGCCCGCTGAAGCGAGCGGTCACGAACGTAAGCGGTCGATCCGTCCGATTTCAAAGTCGATCAGGGGCTTTGAGACCCATATCTCACTCGATCAAGATCGGACAAAGCCCCTTCAACCGCCCCGAACTCCCGCTACTTTTTGTCCGATCCGTCCCCAAGGTCCAGGCTCTGACCAGGAAGGATGAGGTCTGGGTCGGTACCGACCGTCTCCTTGTTCCGCTCGTAGAGCGCGTCCCATCCGCCGCGCACGTCCTGGGCCTTCGCGATGTCCCAGAGGTTGTCGCCGGCGTGCACCTTGTACGTGTCGCCGTCGCGCCTTTCGTCGCGCGAGGCGTGACGCCCCTCCCCCGTACGGGAGTCGGAGCCGTCCTCGGCGGCGCGATCGCCGCGATGGCGGCCCGACGTGGCGCTGTCCTGCGCCTCGTCGGAGGGCGAGGCGGACGGCGGGGCCGTCTCGGAGGCGGTGCCGTCAGAAGGCGCGTGGGACTTGTCACTTGAAGGGGCCGAGGAGCCCTCGGCCTTGTTACCGGAGGTATCGCCCGACTCGTCGGCCGACGGGCGGTCCGACGCGGCGGAGTCCTCGGCCCCGTCGTGACCCTTGTCTCCCGAATCCGCCGATTCGGTCGAATCGCTCGCGCCGGTCGAATCCGTCGCGTCCGTGGAGCCCGCCTTGTCGGCGTCCTCGTCGGCGCTGTTGTCGCCGCCGTCGTCCGACTTGCTGTCGGCATCGGTGCCGGACGGCGTGGAGGACTCGGACGGCTGCGGCGACGCGGACACGCCCGGGTCGACGTCCGCCGAGCCGTCGTCCTCGGTGAGGTCGGCGGTGAGCGAGCACATCGGCCAGGCGCTCACGCCCTTGTCGTCAAGAACCTTCTCGGCGACGGCTATCTGCTGCGAGCGGCTGGCCTGGTCGGCACGCGGGGCGTAGTCGAGCCCCCCGTACTCCTCCCATCTCTCCTGCGTGAACTGGAGACCGCCGTAGTAGCCGTTACCGGCGTCCAGGCTCCACTGCCCACCGCTCTCGCACTCGGCGAGCTTGTCCCACGCCTGCGTGGTCGCGGCGCTCGCGCCGCTCGCGGCGAACAGCGGGATCGCGATGGCGCTGCCGGCGACTCCGGCTGCGACGACGAGAGCAGGGGCCTGACGGGGGCGACGGTGACGACCGTTCCCGGAGAGCATGCGTTTGCCTTTCGCGAGACTGATGCTGCTACGCGCGACGGGTGGTGCAAGTGGTGCGGGTTGTGCATGTGTCGCGATGATCCGTGAACGTAGCGGCACTCGAACACCTGTCACAAGTCGATGCAGCGTAGATCACGTGAAAGTCACAGTGTTGACGGCCCGTCAGCTGACCCGTCGGTTCCGGTGGGGATCTGACGCGGGGTGAACTCCACCGGGAGCGTGCGCAGTCCACGCATGATGAGGCCGCCACGCCACCGCAAATCGGTAGGTTCCACCGCAAGTCGCAGGTCCGGGAGGCGGGTCAGGAGGGTGGCGAGGGCGGTCTGTCCCTCCAGGCGGGCGAGCGGGGCGCCGAGGCAGTAGTGGATGCCGTGGCCGTAGCCGAGGTGCTGGTTGTCACGGCGGGAGAGGTCGAGGGTGTCGGGTTCCGTGAAGCGCGCCGGGTCGCGGTCGGCGGCGGCGAGCACGACGAGCACCGGGTCGCCCGCGCCGATCTCCTGACCGCCGATGGTCAGCGGCTCCCTGGCGAAACGCCACGTGGCCATCTCCACCGGCCCGTCGAAGCGCAGCAGTTCCTCGATCCCGGTCGCCAGCAGCCCCGTCTCCCCCGCCGCGATCGACGTCGCGAGGCGCTCGCGCTGGTCGGGGTGCGTGAGCAGGGCGTACGTGCCGTTGCCGATCAAGTTGACCGTAGTTTCAAAACCGGCGAAGAGCAGCACGAAGCACATGGCCGCCACCTCGTTCTCCGTGAGGTGTTCGCCGTGGTCGGAGGCGCGGATCAGTTCGGAGATCAGGTCGTCGGTGAGGTCGCCGCGCTTGCGGTGGATCAGCTCCACCAGGTACGCGCGGATCCGCTTCACGGCCCGGCCCACCCCGCCGCGTGGTCCCCCGCCGTGGCGGATCATCATGCCCGCCCACTCGCGGAAGTCGTCCTGGTCCTCGCGGGGGACGCCGAGCAGGTCGCAGATGGCGTAGATGGGGAGGGGGAAGGCGAAGTCGTGGATCAGGTCGGCTTCGCCCTTGGCCGCGAAGGCGTCGATGAGGTCGTCCGTCAACTGCTGGACGCGTGGCGCGAATTCGGCGACCCGGCGCGGGGTGAACGCCTTCGAGACGAGGCGGCGCAGGCGGGTGTGGTCCGGCGGGTCGATGTTGAGGAGGTGGGTCGTCAGCTCGGCCTGGCGTTCGCCGGGGATGCCCGTCTTGCCCTTGGCGGGGCTCCGCTCGTCGTGGTGGTCCGCGTTCTTGCTGAGGCGTTGGTCGGCGAGCGCCTGGCGGGCGTCCGCGTACCGGGTGACCAGCCAGGCCTCGACGCCGCTCGGCAGCGTGGTGCGGTGCACGGGGGCGTGCTCGCGCAGCCAGGCGTAGGCGGGGTACGGGTCGCTGGCGAACTCCCAGCTGAAGAGTTCGGGGGCGCTGGAGGGGGTGGGGCTCTCGGTCACCACCCGACGGTATCGGGGCCTACCGGTCGGTGAGTCCCTCGGTGGTCCGTACCGCGTCACGGTAGGCGCGGGCGGCGGCTCTGAGTGCCGCCTCCGGGTCCACGCCCTCCGCCTCGGCGCGCAGGGCGAGGGCCAGGAGTTCGTAGCCGACGCCCTCGCCCGTGGGGACCGGGACTTCCAGGCCCGCGGTGCGGACCCGGGAGCCGAGCTTGGCGGTGAGGGCGAGGCCGGGCTGGCCCACAGGGACGCCGTCCGTGACCGAGGCGCGGCGCTTCTCCTCCGCCTTGGTGCGCAGCCAGTGCTCCTTGACCTCTTCGGGGGTCGTGGCGGTGTCGTCACCGAAGACGTGCGGATGGCGGTGGATGAGCTTGTCGACGATGCCGCCCGCCACGTCGTCCACCGAGAACGGCTCGTCGGTGTCCTCCTCGGCGATGCGCGCGTGGAAGACGACCTGGAGGAGTACGTCGCCGAGCTCCTCGCGCAGTTCCTCCCGGTCGTCCGTCTCGATGGCCTCGACCAGCTCGTACGCCTCCTCGATCGCGTACTTGGCGAGGTCCTCGTGGGTGCGCTGTTTCGACCAGGGGCATTCGCGGCGGATGCGGTCCATGACCTGGACGAGGTCGAGGAGGCGGGCGCCCGGCAGGTCGTAGGAGCCGGGGAGCAGTTCGAGGTTCGGCATCTGTTCGCGGCCCGAGCCCGCGAGGCGCGCCAGGCCGTCCGTGAGCTGCCGGTCGCCCTCGGCGGTGGCGAGGACGACGAGGGTGCGCCCGCCGTCGGCGCAGCGGTCGACGAGCTCGCGGGCGGTGGGCGAGGCGATCGTGACCTGGACGCCCGCGTCCTTCACGTACGGCAGCTGCGGGTGCGCGGAGTCGGCGCACAGCACCTCGTCGGCCGTGCGCAGCGTCTGCCACGCCTGCCAGGAGAGGAGGCCGGGGGCGACCCGGTGGCTGGTGGTGAGCAGGACGACGCGGCCGGCGGTGTCGCCTGCGTCGGCGGGGGTGTGGTGGTCGTGCGCCTCGGGTTCGTTCACCCCTCGAACGTAACGCAGACCACTGACATCCCCGCCGCTCACGTGCCTATGCGGTCTGCTGCTCCGCCGCGGGTTCCTTCGTGATCTGCCTCAGCCACGGCGTCTTCGCGTCGACCCGGCTGTTCTTGGTGACGTCCCACGTTCCGTAGCGGGGGTTGAGGTCGACGTTCAGTTCCTTGGAGGCGCTGGAGAGTGCCTTCCAGAAGACGGCCTTGCCCTGGGGGGTCTGCATGTCCGCGCCGAGCGCGGTCGACAGCTTCTGCGCCTCGATCTCGGTGCGCAGGCTCTCGGTGAGCCGGTTCGGCGGGATGTTGTACTGCTGGAGCCAGGCGACCTCCAACTGCTTCGCGCCGCCCGCCTGTTGCTCCAGGCCGGACCGCATGCTCTGCATCTCCTTGCGGGTGACGGAGATGCCGGCGTCGGTGGCGGCGCGGTGCAGGACCCGGTCGAGGACCATGGTGTGCAGCGTGTTGCGGGTGAGGCCGCCGGTCTTGGCGATGGCCTGTTCGTACTGCGCGGAGTCCTTGGTGGCGGTCTGTTGCGCGTCCCGCACCTCGTTCACCCGGCTCTCCAGTTGCGAGACGGTGATCCGCTGGCCGCCGACGACGGCCGCGGCACCGGGGTGCGCTTCGCTGCCGCAGGCGGTCAGGGCGGGTACTGCGGCGATGGCGACGGACAGAGCAACTACGGTGCGGCGGCTGTTGCGGCGGTGCAAGGTGGGCCTCCCTGCGAAGAGTTTGTGCGTCGGTGCACAAAGTCCGGCGGTGATCGATGTTAGGAGGTGGCCGCGTGCTAGGCCACCTATTCGACAACGATTCGCCGCGGGTCGAGGTATCGACCGGGGTATCGACCGGCGCTCAGCCGACCACGGCCACCGGTGCGTCCCACGCGTCGCGGTCGACGGTGATCGCGTAACCGCCGCGCGTCTCCTTGCTGTTGACCATGTACTGGTGGCCGCGGTGGTGGCCGGTCCACAGGGTGGAGGCGAACGGCCAGTCGGTGGTGGTCGTGTTCACCTTGTCCCACTTGGCGTACCAGAGGGTGCCCGGCAGGTTCGTGCGGTCGGTCGTCGTGGCGACGGCCTTGGCGCTCGAGCTGGAGAACCCGTACAGGCCGGTCCGGTAGTACTTCGCGTGGACCGCCTTCTGCCAGTTGCGGATGTAGGTGAGAACGGCCGTGTTGCAGGAGGAGTTCGTGGTGTCGTACGCCTCCATGTCGAGGTAGAGCGCGCTGCCCGCCTTCATGTTGAGCGCGGAGGCCTTGGCGACGGCGTCGGCGCCGTCGGTGGCGCCGAGGGAGGCGGCGGTCGTGGTCGTCATCCTCTCGGGGTTGGTGCCGCTCGCGCAGGGCGGTTGCGCGCCTACGTAGAGCGGAATCAGCTTCCAGCCCTGGGAGTTGATGGTCTTGACCCAGGAGGCGGTGAGGTTGGCCTGGGTGCAGCCGCGGTTCTTGCCGCCTACGTAGACGGCTGCCGCGCCGTAGAAGCCGGTGTGCCAGGCCTTCATGGCGGAGGCGGTGGGCGCGGTGCAGGCGTCGAAGGCGCGGCCGGTGTAGTACTTCGCGGCGGGCCAGGTGGTCGTGGTGGCGAGGGACTGCTGGACCGTGATCCCGCCCGCGAGGACGGCGGCGCCGACCGCGCCGATGGCGAGGCGGCGTCTTGTGCGGGAGCGGCGGTGCCGGACCGGAGTGGGCATGCGTCTTCCTTCGTCGTACGCGGGCGGGCGGGGGTGCGGCGTCAGTTGAGGGCGGCGACGGCGGCGGTGACCTTCGCGGCGAGCTTCTTCGCCGTGGCCGCGCCGTTGTCGTGGCCGTCCGTCGACATGACCGTGACGACGGCGGTTGCGGTGCGGGCGGCGATCAGGGTCGTGCCGTTCTCCCACGTCGGGTCGGTGAGGGTGATCGTGTACGCCTCGTCGCCGAGCCCGGACGTCGTGGTGCCCGCCACCTTCACGTCGCTCTTGGTGTCGGCGTCCTTGTAGGTGGGGCAGGAGGCGACGGCCTTCTGGAGGTGGTGCATGACGGTGGCCGCGGTCCTGCCGCGGAAGACGTCCACCTCTTGTGCGATGTCTGCGGTGGTCTTCGCGTTCGTGTAGTCGTTCTGCGCGAAGGAGACGCCTTCGTCGCCGGTGAGGGCGAGCCAGCTGGTGCCGCCGAGTTTGGTGCAGTCCGGCTTGCTCAGGGCGGCCGGGTCGCTGCTCGGCTCCTGGTAGGTGCCGCCGGTGTCGCGGGCGGCGTCCTGGTCGATCCGGTAGCCGGCGCCGAAGAACGACGCGGGTGCGAGCGCGGTCTTCAGGCGGGCTCCGTTCGCGAGTCCGGCGTCGGGGTTCCGGGAGGCCTTGGCGGCCGGCTCGGCGGCGCCGTCGGAGTCGTCGTGGGAGCTGCCGGACGAGCAGGCGGTCAGGGTGAGCGGGAGGGCGGCCAGGGCGAGCACGGCGGCGGCACGGACAGCGGTACGCATGAGGTTCCTTGGGGACTTGCGGGGTGGGGACATGCGTGGGGGGAACGCCGTGTGGGCGCCGCCGAGGGCGGGATGCGCGGGGTCCGGTGGGGCGGGACCCGGGCGCGCCGGGGGGATGCACACAGGGAGCTGACTGATTGTGCACGATCAATTCGCCGTCACCGCCCCTGGAACGGCGCCTTGGGAGGATCTTGGCCGGGGCTTGACCGTAAGGCCGCTGCTCAGCCGCGCACTTGCCCCAGCCACTGCAAGGTGCGGCGCACCTCCGCCGGGAACGGGTGGCCGGGGCCGTGCAGCCGTTCGGCGTCGTGCAGGAGCCGGGTCAGCGTCTCGTGGGCCGCGCCCCGGTCGCCCACGGAGAGCAGCAACTGGCCGATGCGGCGCCGCACTTCGAGGGCGAGCCTGAGGTCCGTGGTCGCGTACTGGTTCTCGTAGTACGGGAGGAGGGAGCGGTATTCGGCGAGCGCCGCGGCGGGTTCACCGAGGGCTTCGAGGCATTGGGCCGCCTCGTAGCGGAACTGGAGGGACTGCGGGTCGGCGTGGCCCGCCTCCGCGGCGCGTTCGTCGGCGAGGCGGCGCAGTTCGGGCAGGGCGCGCCGGTACTGGCCGTCGTCCATGAGGGTGGCCGCGTACTGCTTGCGCAGGGTGCGGACGACGGGTGAGTGCTCGCCGTGCTGGACGGCCGCGGCGGGCAGGATCGCGCCGAGGATGTCGACGGCCTGCGTGATGCGGCCCTCGCCGAGCAGCACCTTCACTTCGTCGACGGCGCGTGCCACGTCGGGGCGGTCGCCCTGGAGGTCGGTGCCCGGGGGCTGCGGGGCCGGGGTGACGGCGCGGTCCGGCCAGGGGGCGTGCGGGCGCAGGAAGGGGCGGGTGGGGTCGAGCGGGCGGCCGGTGGGCACGCCGCGCGCGGGCAGCAGCGGGAGCAGTTCCTCGTACGTCTGCTGGGCGGAGGCCGGGCGGTCCTGGGGGTCCTTGGCGAGCAGGCGCAGCACCAGGTGTTCGAGGGCCTGCGGTACTTCGGGGCGCAGTTGGCGGACCGGGACGGGGGCCTCGTAGAGGTGGCGGTGGAGGATGCCGAGGGCGGTGGTGCCGGCGAACGGGACGTCGCCGCTGAGGAGTTCGTACAGCAGCACGCCGAGCGCGTACAGGTCGGTGTGCGGTCCTACGGCGCCGCCCATCGCCTGTTCGGGCGCCATGTAGGCGGGGGTGCCGATGGGCGAGCCGGTGTGGGTGAGGCGGGTGGTGTCGGTGTCGAGGACGGAGGCGACGCCGAGGTCGAGGACGGTGAGCGTGCCATCCTGCTTGACCATGACGTTCCGTGGCTTGAGGTCGCGGTGCACGATCGGCACCGCGTGCACGGCGGAGAGCACGGCGCACAGTTGCGCGGCGACCGCGACCGCCCAGGGCCAGGGGAAGGGGCTGTGCTCGGCGAGGTGGTCGGCGAGGTCGGCCCCGTCGATGTACTGCATGACGAGGTACAGCTCGTCGCCGTCACTGCCCGCGTCGTGCACGGTGACGAGGCCGGGGTGGTCGACCTGTGCGGTGACCCGGCATTCGCGCAGGAAGCGGCGGCGCAGCTCGTCGGCCTCGGCGCCCGCGACGCGGTCGGGGCGTACGAGTTTCACGGCGACGCGGCGGTCGAGGCGCTGGTCGTACGCCGTCCAGACCTGGCCCATGCCGCCCTGGCCGATGAGCGTGGACAGTTCGTAGCGTCCGGCGACGACGCGGCCGCCGGCCTGGGGGTGCCCGGTCACTGGCCGCCGTCCTGCTTGCGCAGGTAGTCGCTCAGCTCGTCCAGCTCCGCGCGGACCTGGTCCATGCGGTGCGGCGGCTGGGCCTGGTTCTGCGGGGGCGCGGGCGGCGGGGCGGGTGTGGGCGGCGGCGTAGGCGTAGGCATGGGTGTGCCCGGTGTGCCCATCGTCGTGTGCGCCTGCGGCGGTGCGGCGGGCCAGGGTTGCTGCGGTTGCGGGTGGCCGTAGGCGGACGGCCCGGACGGGGGCCTCGGCGCGTACGCGGTCAGCGGGGGCGCGGAGGACAGCCTGCGTATGTCGTACACGAGGAAGTACACGGCGCTGCCGAGCGCGAGGAGCAGCAGCAGGGCGAGGGCGACGTCGGTGCGCGTGTCCTCCTCCGGCAGCGAGCCGATGATCGCGAACAGCGTGATGCTGACCGGCAGCGAGGCGACGGCCAGGGCCCAGTCGAGCGGCCTGCGCCGCAGTGTCGCGATGCGGAACAGTGGGGCGCAGGAGAGCAGGCCGCACGTCAGCACGGACAGCGCAGGGAACAGCACCCTCAGGGTGATGACCGCGCCGTCGCTCTCGCGTCGGGGCGGCACCGCGCCGGGCCCGTACATGGCAGCTCCTGGTCACTTGTCCGGGGTGGAACACGCGGCAATGCGATGCCGGTTCCTTCGAGCGTATAGGCGGACTCGGACAACGGGCCCGGGGTTGTACGGAACGGATGTCGCTCCGCTCACACCGGGTTCTTGTGGAACGGGGGCCTCCGGTGGTGGCCGGCCGACCGGTCCTGCGCCGCGGGGCTCTGCCCCGGACCCCGCGGGCTCTCGTCCAAGAGCGGGGCTCAATCAGGTGGCAACGTGCCCGCCGTCAGGCCGTCGTGGAGGCCCTGGACGAGTTGTTCGCCGAGGCGGGACGCGTGGCGGAGGGTGTCCTCGAATGTGGCCAGGGATTTGAAGCGCTCGCCGTACTCGGACTGTTCGGCGCGGGGCAGGCGGGGCAGCTGGAGGCGTCGGACGTCGAGGCGCGTGGCGGTGGAGGCGTGGCTGGAGGCCTGCCGGTTGTTGGCGGTGGAGCGCAGGAAGCCGGCGAGGAACCACGGGTCGAGCGCGGCCGGTTCGGGTCGCAGCAGGGCCAAGCCCCTGCCGAGCGCGGCGCCCGCGTCCGCCTCGTCGACGACGCGGACGGCGGCGGTGCCACCGACCACCGGCACGACGACGTCCCCGACTTCGAGGATCACGGGGTCGTCGTCCGCGGCATGGGCGCCGGAGGGCGCGGTGCTCGTCAGCACGTCGTGGTCGGTGAGGACGGGTACGCGCGCGTGGCCCCCCGCCCCTGAGTGGGTCGCCGCCGTGCGCAGTGTCAGGGCGCCCGCGCGCGCGAGTTCGCCGACCGTGGTCAGTGGCCAGCGGGCCGGGGCCGTGGCGTCGGGGACGGCCCGCGGGGCGAGCTTCGTGGTCAGCCGCAGCGTGTCGGCGAGCTCCTCGCGTACGGCGGTCAGCTCCGCGGCGCCGCCGCCCGTGGCCGGCGGGGGCAGGCGGCGGGCGGGCGCGAGGTCGACCTCGTCGTCGAGCAGGTCGATGACGGGCACGGAGCGGGCGAGGCCCGGCCGCTCCTCCAGGGAGCCGTCCCGGTCGTGGGCGCGCCAGGCGTCGAGCACGGTGCCGCGCACCTCGTCCCACACCTGCTGCTCCCGTACGTCGCCGGACTCGGCGAGCGAGGTCGTGTCGACGAGCAGCAGTTCGGGGGCGGCGGGCGCGCCCGGGCCGGGGCGGCGCAGCACCCACAGGTGCAGCGGGATGTTGTTGGGCGGGACGGCCCCTGCGGGCAGCGCGATCACGGCGCGCAGGGCGCCGCGGCGCAGCAGGTCGGCGCGGATCCGGCGGCCCGAGCGGCGCGAGGCGACGGTGGGCGGCATCAGGAGCACGGCGCTGCCGCCGTCCTTCAGGCGCGCCAACGCGTGCTGCACCCAGGCCAGTTCGGACTCGGTGCGGGCGGGGAGGCCGTACTCCCAGCGCGGGTCGTAGGCCAGCTCGTCGTGGCCCCAGCCGCGCTCGTTGAACGGCGGGTGGGCGAGCACCGCGTCGGCCCGTACGTCGCTCAGGGCGTCGGCGCGCAGGGTGTCGGCGGCGGCGGTGCGCACGGCAGGGGCGTCCGTCCCGCCGTTGCCGTCGAGGGCGAGGCGGAGCGCGGTGAGCGCGGCGAGTTCGGCGGAGGCGTCCTGGCCGTACAGGGTGCGGCCGGGCCGCGGGTCGTGGGCGCGTACGGCGTCGAGGAGGGCGCCGGTGCCGCAGGCCGGGTCGAGTGCGGTGGTGGCGGGGCCGACGAGCGCGGCCATCAGTTCGGCGGGCCCCTGCGGGGTGAGCGTGTACTGGCGCGGGTTGGCGTCGAGGTGCCGGCCGAGCAGGAACGCGAAGGTGCCGCGGGCGCCCAGCTCCGCGGCGAGTTCGGCGGCGCCGCGCAGCAGCGGCACCGAAGGCAGCAGGTCGGCGGGCGACGGCGTGCCGACCGCCCGCTCCGTGGCGTGGCCGAAGCGGGGGGTGAGGACGCCTTCGAGGGCGGCCGACAGGCGCTGGGCCAGGTCCCGGTCCTTGTCGGTCGCGGCGAGCGTGAGCCATTCCGTGGGCCGGTCATGGACGAGCAGCAGGGCGCAGCCCGCGTGCAGGAGGGCGGTGACCGGGCCCGCCGGGTGACCGGCGAGCTGCTGCCACACGCGCTCGCGCAGCGGGACCTCGGCGAGCTTGCCCTGGTCGCGCAGCCATTCCTCGACCTCGGTGAGAGCGAAGGAGGGGCTGGTCTCGGTGCCGCCGACCGGCCTGGGGAAGTCCGCGTGTCTGCGGCGCCAGTTGCTGACGGCGGCGCGCCCCACCCCGGCGAGCCGGGCGATTCCCGCGGCCGTCACCTCTGTCGCGTTGTCCTGCACCGAGCCGACTCCTCTCCGGACGCCTGTCCCACCGATGCGTCCTGACGTGCCTGTGCGACCGACCATACAGACTCCCGCGTAAGACCCGCATTCACAGCCGTGAGCGCATCAAGTTTTGTGTACGCGGTTGACTCGGTTCACAGACAGTGCTGTTATTGCCTCAGCCAACCGCCGGATACACGGAAAGCCGGGGGGAGGTTGGCATCTCTCATCGGAGGAACAGCCATGTCCCAGACCCAGCCGCCCCAGTCGTCCCAGCAGTACCCCCAGTACCCGCCGTTCCAGCAGCAGCCGCCGCGGCAGGTCGCGCGCAACGGGCTGGGGACTGCGGCGTTGATCCTCGGCGTCATCGGCGCGCTGTCGGGGCTGATCCCGCTGCTGTTCTGGCTGGCCGGGATCCTCGGTGTGATCGCCCTGATCCTGGGCCTGACGGGGCGCGGCAGGGCCAAGCGCGGCGAGGCCACGAACAAGGGCGTCGCCCTGACCGGCACGATCCTCGGCCTCGCGGCCATGGGCCTCGCGGTCTTCGGCGCGTACACGACGTTCAAGGCGGCGGACGACCTGGTCGACGAGCTGAACAAGTCGGTGTCCGACACGAAGGCCAAGGACTCGAAGTCGTCCGGCGACGCGAAGGGCAAGGACGGCGGGAGCGGCAAGGGCGGGGAGAAGCCGGCCGCGGGCAAGACGCTCGCCGCGGGCGACGCCGTGGTCTATGACGACGACCTGAACGTCGCCGTCTCCAACGCGGTCACGTTCAGCCCGAGCGAGTTCGCGGCGGGCCACAAGAACGGCAACCACGCCTACAAGGTCACGGTCACCGTCACCAACGACTCCAAGGAGAAGTTCGACGCGACCCTGCTCACCGCGAACGCCCGCGCGGGCGAGGACGGCACCAAGGCGGAGCAGATCTTCGACGACAACGTCGGCGACGCCTTCACCGGCACGATCCTGCCCGGCAAGAAGGCCACGGTCGTCTACGGCTTCGACGCCCCGGGGGACGCGAAGAACCTGACCGTCGAGGTCACGCCGGGCTTCGACTACGACGGCACGCAATGGGACCTGAAGCTGTAACCGGCTTCGGAAAATGGGGGGAGTGGACGCGGCACGCGCTCAACGCGCGTGCCGCGTCCGCGTGTTCACAAGGAACCACCCCCCCCGGGGGGGCGGTTCACAGCACGTGCCGCACCCACACGTTCGGCTCGACGTACACGCCGTAGCCGTGCTCGGGCTCGCAGCGCACCGGCACCAGCGCGGCGGGCACCTCGACGGGCCCCTCCTTGTCGAAGGGCAGCCCGGTCCACTCCCGCCACTGGTCAAGCGACCCGGCCACGACCATCGACGCGGGCGCGACCTTCTCGATGACGCCGCCCGCCCGCACATGAACCCGCAGCCACGGATCGTGCGGCAGCCCGTCCGACTCCCGCACCCGGAACGCGTATTCGCCGATCGGCGCCCCGGGTTCGAGGTGCTTGGCGCTCGGCCGCACGGGCGCGACGACCTCGCCGAACCCGCGGGCCCGCGCGTTCTCCCGCATCGCCGCGAGCATCCGGCCCGACAGGCCGCGCCCCTGGAGCCCCGGCGTGACGGCGATCTCGATGGCGCTCACGGTGTCGGGCGCGACCCCGCCCGCCAGGTCGGCGAACGCCCACTGCAACACCTGGTCCCAGCCCCCGTCCGGCAGCGCCCCGCGCCCCTCGGCGCGCAACGCGAACGGCACGCTGTACGCCTTGGCGACCACGTCCCCTCCGGCGTCCGTCGCCACGAACGCGTACTCGGGCAGCTCCTCCCAGATGCGCCGCAGAAAGATCCCGGCACACACGTCGTGCCCGATGAACGCGGGCCAGGTGTCCGGCATCGTCCACATGGGAACCGCAAGCTCGGGCCGCTCGGCAAGCGTGCTGATCGTCGGCTCGGGGCCGGATTCGGGGCCGGGGCCGGGGTCGGAATTCATGCGCCACATCGTGCAGCGGACGGGTCGACATCGCAGCCGGTTTTCCGCGGGTCGGTCAGGCGTAGACCCATCGGTTGGAACCGGAGCTGAAGGTGCACTTGACGATCCGGCCGTTGGCGGCGTGCGTGGTGCGGCCGACGTCGGCATTGCGGCAGAACTGGCCCGCGTTGTAGCAGTTCCCCGCGTTCGAGACGATCTCGCAGGTGGGAGCGGCCGGCTTGGCCGGCTTCGGGGCGGCGGTCGTGCGAACGGGCGCCGGGGCCCTGGTCCGTGTCGGGGCGGGCGCGGGGGCCCGGGTCTTCGCCCGCGTAGGCGTAGGGGTCGCCTCAAGGGTGGGGGTCGCCTTCGGGGTGGGCGAATGCGTGGTGCGGGTGCGGCTGGGAGTCGGGGTGGGCGACTCCGTCGAGGGGGTGGGGCTGGGAGTGGGCGTCGCGGAGACGGACTTCGTGGGCCGCGCGTCGGCCGCGTCGTCCGTGCCGGATCCTGCCCCGCAGGCACCGACGGCCAGGGACAAGGCGACAGCCCAGGCGGCGGCGAAGCCTGCGGAGCGTCTGCGTATCGACGCCTGACGAGATCTGTTGAGCATGTGAACCCCGTATGAAGAAAACGTGAAGAACCGTGGTAGTCGCGCACAGTAATCCACGAGGCGCCGTACGGGGAGCCTGTTCGGTTATTTGAGGTCGGGTGGAGCGGGCGCATGCCCGCCCCACCCGTCGTGCGGCCGCGGCCTACGCCCCCAGGATCGACGCCAGGAACTCTCCGACCCAGGCCAGCAGGTCCCGGCCGACCACCGGCTTGCCGCCCATTTTCTTGGGCTTGGGGCGGGGGACGAGGAGTTGGTGGGTGGCCGACTTGATGACCGTGCCGGGGTAGAGGCGCTTGAGGCGGAGTTCCTGGGACTCCCGCAGCTCCACCGGTGCGAAGCGGATGTTGTTGCCCTGGAGCACGATCTCGCCGACGCCGCAGGCCCGCGCCAGCATCCGCAGGCCCGCCACGAGCAGCAGGTTCTCCACCGGTTCCGGCAGCTTGCCGTAGCGGTCGACGAGTTCCTCGCGGACCTGCTTGACGTCGTCCTCCGTGTTCGCGGAGGCGATGGACCGGTAGGCCTGGAGGCGCAGGCGCTCGCCGGGCGCGTAGTCGTGCGGGACGTGCGCGTCGACCGGGAGCTCGATCTTGACCTCCAGCGGCGGCTCCTCCTCCACGCCGCCTTCGAGCGAGGCGCGGTAGTCCGCGACCGCCTCGCCGACCATGCGTACGTAGAGGTCGAAGCCGACGCCCGCGATGTGGCCGGACTGTTCGCCGCCGAGCAGGTTTCCGGCGCCGCGGATCTCCAGGTCCTTCATCGCGACGTACATGCCCGCGCCCATCTCCGTGTGCTGGGCGATCGTGGCGAGACGCTCGTGGGCCGTTTCCGTCAGGGGCTTCTCGGGCGGGTAGAGGAAGTAGGAGTAGCCGCGCTCGCGGCCTCGGCCCACGCGGCCGCGCAGCTGGTGGAGCTGGCTCAGGCCGAAGTTGTCGCCGCGTTCCACGATCAGCGTGTTGGCGTTGGAGATGTCGATGCCGGACTCGACGATCGTCGTCGAGACGAGGACGTCGAACTTCTTCTCCCAGAAGTCCACCACGACCTGTTCCAGGGCCTGTTCGGACATCTGACCGTGCGCCGTCGCGATCCGCGCCTCCGGGACGATCGCCCGGAGTCTCGCCGCCGCCCTGTCGATGGACTCGACCCGGTTGTGGATGTAGAAGACCTGGCCCTCGCGCAGCAGCTCGCGGCGGATCGCCGCGCCGATCTGCTTCTCCTCGTACGGACCGACGAAGGTCAGGACCGGGTGGCGCTCCTCCGGCGGCGTCGTGATCGTCGACATCTCGCGGATGCCGGTGACCGCCATTTCGAGCGTACGAGGGATGGGGGTCGCCGACATGGTCAGCACGTCGACGTTCGCGCGGAGCTTCTTCAGCTGCTCCTTGTGCTCGACGCCGAAGCGCTGCTCCTCGTCGACGATGACCAGGCCCAGGTCCTTGAACTTGGTCTCGGAGGAGAACAGGCGGTGCGTGCCGATGACGATGTCGACCGAGCCGTCCCGCAGCCCTTCGAGCGTCGCCTTCGACTCGGTCTCCGTCTGGAACCGGCTCAACGCCTTTACGCTGACGGGGAATTGGCCGTACCGCTCGGTGAACGTGCCGAAGTGCTGCTGCACGAGGAGGGTCGTCGGCACGAGGACCGCCACCTGCTTGCCGTCCTGGACCGCCTTGAACGCGGCGCGGACCGCGATCTCCGTCTTGCCGTAACCGACGTCGCCGCAGATCAGCCGGTCCATCGGGACCGTCTTCTCCATGTCCTCCTTGACCTCGGCGATCGTCGTCAGCTGGTCGGGCGTCTCCACGTACGGGAACGCGTCCTCCAGCTCGCGCTGCCAGGGGGTGTCCGCGCCGAAGGCGTGGCCGGGCGCCGCCATGCGCGCGCTGTACAGCTTGATCAGGTCCGCGGCGATCTCCTTGACCGCCTTCTTGGCCTTCGCCTTCGTCTTCGTCCAGTCGGCGCCGCCCAGGCGGTGCAGCGTCGGGGCCTCGCCGCCCACGTACTTGGTGATCTGCTCCAGCTGGTCCGTGGGGATGTAGAGGCGGTCGCCGGGCTGGCCGCGCTTGGCGGGCGCGTACTCGACGACGAGGTACTCGCGGGTCGCGCCCTGCACCGTGCGCTGCACCATCTCGATGTAGCGGCCCACACCGTGCGCCTCGTGCACGATGTAGTCGCCGGATTCGAGGGTGAGCGGGTCGATCGTCTTGCGGCGCCGCGCGGGCATGCGGGCGCCTTCCTTGCCGGCGGCCCGCTGCCCGGTGAGATCGGTCTCGGTGAGGACGGCGAGCTTCAACCCCGGGTCCACGAAACCGAATTCGAGGCTGCCGCAGGACACCTGGACGACGGACGGGGCGAGTTCACCGAGGTCCTTCTCCAGGCGGGCCGCGATGCCCTCGCCGCCGAGCACCTCGACGGTGCGGGCCGCGGGGCCGTGGCCCTCGGTGACGTAGACCGCGCGCCAGCCGTCGGCGAGCCAGCCCTTGGTGTCGGCGAGCGCGCGGGCGGTGTCACCGCGGTACGTCTCCGGGGCGTGCATGCCGAGCTGGAGCGTGTCCGCTTCCAGGTCGCCCTCGGCGTCCGCCGCGAACGGGGACACCGACCACCACATCATCCCGAGCTCGCGCGCCCGGTCCCGGACGTCCGCGATGGCCCACAGGGACGCCGCCCCTACGTCGATGGGGGCCTTGCCGCCGGTGGCCGACGCGGCCCAGGACGCCTGGAGGAACTCCTGGCTCGTGGCTACGAGGTCGGCGGCCCGGGTCCGTACGCGCTCGGGGTCGCAGACCATGGCCATCGATCCGGCCGGCAGCACGTCGAGCAGCAGCTCCATGTCGTCGACGAGGACGGGGGCGAGGGACTCCATTCCCTCTACGGCGATCCCCTCGGCGATCTTGCCGAGCAGTTCGCCGAGCTCCGGGTGCTGCTCGGCGAGCTCGGCCGCACGCGCGCGTACGTCGTCGGTGAGCAGCAGCTCGCGGCAGGGCGGCGCCCACAGGCCGTGCTCGGCGATTTCGAGAGAGCGCTGGTCGGCGACCTTGAAGTACCGGATCTCCTCGATGTCGTCGCCCCAGAACTCGACGCGGAGCGGGTGCTCCTCCGTCGGCGGGAAGACGTCGAGGATGCCGCCGCGCACGGCGAACTCGCCACGCTTCTCCACGAGTTCGACCCGGGCGTACGCGGCCGCGGCCAGCGCCTGGACGGTCTCCTCCAGGTCGGCGCTCTGCCCGCTGCGCAGGGCCACGGGCTCCAGGTCGCCGAGGCCCTTGACCTGCGGTTGCAGCACGGAGCGGATGGGCGCGACGACGACGGAGACGGGGCCCGTCTCCGGGTCGTCGGTGCTCGGGTGGGCGAGGCGGCGCAGCACGGCGAGGCGGCGGCCGACGGTGTCCGACCTCGGGCTGAGGCGCTCGTGCGGCAGCGTCTCCCACGACGGGTACTCGACGATCCCGCTCTCCGGCAGCAGCGAGCGCAGCGCCGCCGCCAGGTCCTCGGCCTCGCGACCCGTGGCGGTCACCGCCAGGACGGGGCGCTGCGCCTCGCGGGCGAGCGCGGCGATCGCGAAGGGGCGGGACGCGGGTGGGCCCACCAGGTCGACGTGCATCCGGTTGCCGTCCCCTGCGGCCTTCACCGCTTCGGCGAGGGCCGCGTCCTTGACTACGGCGTCGAGCAGTCCGTGCAGGCTCATGGAGAAGATCCGTCCCGGGTCAGTGGGCAACGCGAAGGGCCCGACACGTGGTACGGGCCGGGGGTTCCAGCGTACGTCGTCCTCCGGGGGCTCACCCGTTTGATCGCTTCCGCCCGGTCCGTCCCGGTGGGCCCACCCGGGGTTGCGGCCTCGGGGCTCCGCCCCGGACCCCGCGCCTCAATCTCCCCCAGCTAACGCTGGGAGGTGCCCCCTGCGGGGCTGAAAAGATCGGGGCTCCGCCCCGGACCCCGCTGCTCAATCGCCGCAGGGGCTCTATTTGCCCACCCGGCCGCAGGGACTTGGATGGCCCGCCCGCCGCGCGGGCTTGGATGGCCCACCCGACCGACAGGCTTGGATGGCCCGCCCGGCCGCACGAGCTTGAATTGCCCGACCGCCACGCGGGCGGGGAATGCCCGACCGCCGCGCGGGCGGGGAATGCGCGACTGTCGCGCGGGCGGGGAATGCGCGCCTGCGTCGCGGGCGGGGCCCGGGAAGCGTGTGCTTCCCGGGCCCCGTTCCTCCGCCCCCCCGTCTCCCGCCGGACGGCTATTCCGTCGCGATGGCGTTCAGGACGTTCATGCGGCCTGCGCGGAACGCCGGGACCAGGGCTGCGAAGAGGCCCACGAAGGCCGAGGCGATGAAGACCGCGATGATCGTCGGCCAGGGGATCTCCAGGACGCCGAGGCCCTCCAGGGCGAGCAGCTTCTGTGCGGTGGCGCCCCAGCCCATGCCCAGGCCGAGGCCCAGGAGCGCACCGAAGACGGCGATGACCACCGACTCCAGGCGGATCATGCGGCGCAGCTGGCGGCGGGAGAGGCCGATGGCCCGCATCAGGCCGATCTCCCTCGTCCGCTCGACGACCGACAGGGCCAGCGTGTTCACGACGCCGAGCACCGCCACGATGATCGCGAGCGCGAGCAGCCCGTAGATCATGTTCAGGAGCTGGCCTATCTGGTCCTTCAGCGTCTGCTTGTAGTCGGTCTGGTCCTTGACCTTGACCGTCGGGTCGGCGGCGACGGAGGCCTTGAGGGCCTTGTACGCCTGGTCGGTCTTGCCGGGCTCCGCCTTCGCGAACATCATCCCGTTCAGCGGCACCCGGTCCGCCGGCAGGTACCGGGCGGCCGTCGCGACGTTCGTGTACATCGCGCCCTTGTCGAAGACCGTGTTCTCGTCGTTCGTGATCGCCGCGACCTTCAGCTCGGCGGTCCGCCCGTGGTCGAAGGCGACGGTCATCGTGTCGCCGGCCTTGATGTGGTGGCGCTTCGCGAACTCCGAGCCGACCGACATCGCGTTCTTCCCGTACGCCGCCGACAGCTGCCCGGAGGTCATGTCGCGCCGCAGATCCTCGGCGTAGCTCGGGCTCGCCGCGGAGAGCTCCTCGTGCTCCTTCGCGCCGGAGGGGGTGGTCAGTGTCGCCTTGACGAACTTGACCTCGGTGACATGGGAGACGCTCCCGCCCTGCTGGACCTTCTTCAGGGCCGCCGCGGCCTGCGGTGTGATGTCTCCGTTGCTCGGCTCGACGATGAAGTCCGCGCCGACCGACTTGTCGAGCTGGTCGGTCGCCGAGGCCACCATCGAGGAGCCGACGACGGAGAGGCAGGCGACGAGCGCGAGGCCGATCATCAGGGCCGCGCCCGTGGCACCGGTGCGGCGCGGGTTGCGCAGCGCGTTGCGCTCGGCCATGCGGCCCACCGGGCCGAACATCCGCAGCAGCACGGCGCTGATGGCGCGGACCACGATCCCGGCGAGGAGCGGGCCGATGACGACGAAGCCGATGAGCGAGGCGACGATCCCCGCGCCGAGGAACAGCGAGCCCTCGCTCGCCTTGTCGGCCTGCGCGGCGAGGTACAGCGCGTATCCGCCGCCGCCCGTGAGGACGAGGCCGATGACTGCGCGTACGGCCCCCGCCTTGACGTCGGCCGGGGTGCCCGCGTCGCGCAGCGCGGCCATCGGGGAGACCTTGCCCGCGCGGCGCGACGGCAGATACGCGGCGAGGACGGTGACGACGATGCCGAGCAGCAGGCCGATCGCCGGGGTCGTCCACTTCACGGTGAGGTCGCCGGTGGACAGCTCCATGCCCATGGACGACATGAGCTTCATCAGGCCGACGGCCAGACCCACACCCGCGCCGACGCCGACCACCGAGCCGACGACGCCGAGCAGCAGCGCCTCGACCAGCACCGAGCGGTTGACCTGCTTGCGCGAGGAGCCGAGGGCGCGCATCAGGCCGATCTCACGGGTGCGCTGGGCGACCAGCATCGAGAACGTGTTGATGATCAGGAAGATGCCGACGAGGAAGGCGATGCCGGCGAAGCCGAGCAGGGCGTACTTGATGACGTCCATGAAGGAGCCGACGTCCGCGGCGTTGGCGTCCGCGGTCTCCTGCTGGGTCTGGATCTTGTACGCGCCGCCGGTGCCGAGGGTCGCGGCGACGTCCTTCTTGAGCTGCGTGTCACTGACTCCGCTGTCCGCGGCGACGTTGATCTGGGTGAACTGGCCCGTCTTGCCGAGGAGTTCACGCTGGGAGGTCGCGGTGTCGAAGTAGACGACGGCCGCGCCGGGGTTGGTCACCTTGAAGGAGGCGATGCCGGTGATCTTCGCCTTGAAGTCTCCGGTGGCGGCGATGGTGCGCAGCTCGTCGCCCAGCTTCAGGTGGTGCTTCTTCGCGGTGTCGGCGTCGACCATGACCTCGGTGGGGCCGCGCGGCGAGTGCCCGGAGGTGATCTCCATGGACCGCAGGTCGTTGTGCGTCCAGTTGCCCGCGATGGTCGGGGCGCCGGTGGTGGACCCCATGTTCTTGTTGTCGGAGTTCACCACGGTCACGTTCATCGAACTGACCGCGCCCTCGGCCGACTTGACTCCCTCGGCCTTCCGGACGGCCCCGAGCGTGGACGCGGGCAGCGACTCGGGCCGCCCGGTGGCGCTGCCCTCGGTCTCGGCGCCCTTGGGGCTGACGGTGACGTCGGACGCGGTGGCGCTGAAGAGCTTGTCGAAGGTCTTGTCCATCGTGTCGGTGAACACGAGGGTGCCCGTGACGAAGGCGACCGAGAGCAGCACGGCGACCGCCGAGAGGGCCATCCGGCCCTTGTGCGCGACGAAGTTGCGCAGCGAGGTCTTCATGACCGTGTTGGCACTCATGATGTGCGACCCCGCGCGTCGAAGTCCTTCATGCGGTCGAGGACGGCTTCGGCGGTCGGGCGGGTCATCTCGTCGACGATGCGGCCGTCGGCGAGGTAGAGGACGCGGTCCGCGTACGAGGCGGCCACCGGGTCGTGCGTGACCATCACGATCGTCTGGCCCAGCTCGTCGACGGAGCGGCGCAGGAAACCGAGGACCTCGGCGCCGGCGCGCGAGTCGAGGTTTCCGGTCGGCTCGTCACCGAAGATGATCGACGGCCGGGACGCCAACGCCCGGGCCACGGCGACCCGTTGCTGCTGTCCGCCGGAGAGCTGGGTGGGCCGGTGCTTCAGGCGCTCGGCGAGCCCCACGGTCTCGACGACCTGGCGCAGCCACGCGGCGTCCGGCTTGCGGCCCGCTATGTCCATCGGGAGCGTGATGTTCTCGATCGCGTTCAGCGTCGGGAGCAGGTTGAACGCCTGGAAGATGAAGCCGATGCGGTCCCGGCGCAGCTTGGTGAGCTTCTTGTCCTTGAGGCCGGTGATCTCGGTCTCGTCGAGGAAGATCTGCCCGGACGTGACCGTGTCCAGGCCCGCCAGGCAGTGCATCAGTGTCGACTTGCCCGAGCCCGACGGGCCCATGATCGCGGTGAACCGGCCGCGGGCGATGTCCACGTCGACGTGGTCGAGCGCGACGACTCGGGTCTCCCCCGACCCGTACGCCTTCACGAGCTGCCGCGCACGTGCCGCGACGGCCGAACTCTGTCCAGTGCCCCCGTGCCTGGGAATCGTTGCAGCCGTAGTCACGGTAAGTCTCCTAAGTCGGTCACGCGTCGAATGCGTGGATCGGTGCCCTGTGAGTAGAAGTCTGGTGGAGCGGGGTGCCCCGCCGCGCCCCGGAAAAGCCCCGTCTTTTGCGGGGGTTAACCCCACCCCTCGAACGCTACGAAGGTCCCCGCGCCCACTCGTCCTCCAGCGGAACGAACCGACCCTGCCCCCTTGTACGGAGGTCCCCTTAGGGGAGGTCCACCCCTCGGTGGACCTCTACTCAGGGTCGCCTCCACCCGCATAAGCTCCTGACGTAGATACGTGCAGGGGGAACACATGCAGGGGTCCACCGACCGGCGGCGCGGTGCCGTCGTCGCCGCGCTGATGCTGAGCATGGCGCTCGCCGCGCTCGACACGACGATCGTCTCGACGGCGGTGCCGCAGATCGTCGGCGACCTCGGTGGCTTCTCCGTCTTCTCCTGGCTGTTCTCGGGCTACCTGCTCGCGGTGACCGTCACCCTCCCCGTGTACGGGAAGCTGTCGGACACCTTCGGCCGCAAGCCCGTGCTGATCGCGGGCAGCGTGCTGTTCCTGGTCGGCTCGCTGCTGTGCGCGTCCGCGTGGAACATGGGCGCCCTGATCGCCTTCCGGGTGGTGCAGGGCCTCGGCGGCGGCGCGATCCAGGGCACGGTGCAGACCCTGGCGGCCGACCTCTACCCCCTGAAGGAACGCCCCAAGATCCAGGCCAAGTTGTCGACCGTGTGGGCCACTTCGTCGGTCCTCGGGCCTGCGCTCGGCGGGCTGCTCGCCTCGTTCGCGGGCTGGCGCTGGATCTTCCTGATCAACCTGCCGATCGGCGCCGTCGCGCTCTTCCTCCTCGTACGTCACCTGCACGAACCTCGGGCGGACCGGGAGCGGGCAGCCCGGCCGCGGATCGACTGGGCGGGCGCGCTCGCCGTGTTCGCGGCCGGCGGGGCGCTGCTGACCTGGCTGGTGCAGGGCGGGGTCGCGTGGGCGTGGGGATCGGCGCCCTCGCTCGCCCTGCTGTGTACGGGAGTTGTCCTCATCGGCGCCGTCTTCCTGATCGAGCGGCGGGTCGCCGAGCCGATCCTGCCGGGCTGGGTGTGGCGGCGGCGCACCATCGCCGCGGTCAATCTGGCGCTCGGCGCGATGGGCCTGCTGATGGTGGCGCCGACCGCGTTCCTGCCGACGTACGCGCAGTCCGTCCTCGGCCTGTCCCCCACGGCCGCAGGCTTCGTGCTCTCCGTCATGACGCTGAGCTGGCCGGTCTCCGCGGCCCTGAGCCAGCACGTCTACCGCAGGATCGGCTTCCGGGACACGGCCGCGATCGGGATGGCGGGCGCGCTGGTGCTGCTCGCCGCGTTCCCGCTGCTGCTGCCGTACCCAGGTGAGGTCTGGCAGCCGACGCTGCTCAGCCTGCTGCTCGGCGCCGCCCTCGGCCTCTTCCAACTCCCGCTCATCGTCGGCGTGCAGTCCACGGTCGGCTGGGCGGAGCGCGGCACCGCCACCGCGTCGGTCCTCTTCTACCGGCAGATCGGGCAGACGGTCGGCGCCGCCGCCTTCGGAGCGGTCGCCAACGGGGTGATCGCGGGCCGCCTCGGCTCCGGCACCGACCTCGACTCGGTGGCCCGCGACACCGGCGCCGACGAGGTCCGCCGGGCGATCGACGCGGCCGTCGACTCGGTGTACGTCGGCGCGGCCTGCGCCGCCGGAATCGCCCTGCTCGTCCTCCTCACGCTCGCCCCGCGGCGCTTCCCCGTACTGGAATCGGAGCCTCCCGAGCCTGTAGCGGAGAAGAGCGACCCCGTAGCGGAGAAGAGCGGGCAAGAAAAGTCATCCGCCGCACAACTCCCCCACCAGCAACACTCACCTCACGTACAAGAAAAGTCGCCCGGCACGGACTGATCGTTCATCCAAACGCTCCCCAACTCGTCTACCTACGAGTAACGTTCCGGCTCCCCACACACTCCCTGCGGTCCGTCCAGTCCCCGGCGGACCCGAGCCACGCAAGGAGAACAGGGATGTCGTACCAGCCGCACCCATCGCAGCCCTATCCGTTCCAGGCGTACCCCCCGCCCCACACGCGTCCCCCCGCTCACCCCCACTCGCACCGTCTCCCGCGCCATCCCGACGCCCCCAGCGGCGAACTGCGCCTGCTGCGCACCGCCTACCGCTGGCAGCGCCGCGTCGCGACCCTCACCGCCCTCGGTTACTTCACGCTGTTCCTGCTGCTCTCCGCGTTCGCACCGGGCCTGATGAACCGCTCGGCCACCGGCGGCCTCTCCACGGGCCTGCTCATCGGCCTGTGCCAACTCCCGGTCACCTGCGTGGCGTTGTTCCTGTACGAGTACACGGCACGACGCCGCGTGGACCCGCTCGTCCACCGGATCCGCCGGCAGTGCCGCAAGGGCGGGGGCTACGCGCGATGACCACGGGCCCGGCCGTCGCCGTCGCGTCCACCGACGCCATGTCCCTGGTCGCGTTCACCGCGGTGGCGACGATCACGCTGCTGCTGTGCATCATGACCGGCCCCGACCGCGACGGCCTCGAGGAGTTCTACACGGGCTTCGGCCGCCTCGGCCCGATCCGCAACGGTCTGGCCATCGCGGGCGACTACATCTCCGCGGCCACCGTCCTCGGCACCGGCGGCATCATCGCGCTGCTCGGCTACGACGGCGTGGTGCTCGCCCTGAGCACGGCGCTCTCCCTGATGCTGCTGATGTTCCTGCTGGCCGAACCGCTGCGCAACGCGGGCCGCTTCACGATGGGCGACACCCTGGCGCGGCGGATGCCGGGCCGCTCGGTGCGGATGGCGGCCTGCGCGGCAACGATCGTGGCCCTGATGCCCATCATGCTGGTCCAACTGGCGGGCTCGGGAGACCTGTTGGCGTTCCTGCTCGGCTTCACCAGCGACACCTTCAAGACGGCCGCCGTGATCGCGCTCGGCGCACTCATGATCAGCTACGCGGTGATCGGCGGCATGAAGGGCACCGCCGTCATCCAGATCTTCAAGATCGTGATGCTGCTCGGCTCGGGCGTGGTGATCGCCCTGCTCGTGCTGCGCCGCTTCGACTGGGACCCCGGAACCCTGCTCGCCGCTGCCGCGCGCGGCAGCGGCGCGGGCAACGCCTATCTGAGCTCGGGCCTCCAGTTCGCGGGCAGCCCCGCACCCCGCCTCGACATGATCACTTCGGAGCTGACGGTGGTCGTCGGCGGGGCCGCGCTGCCGCACGTCACGATGCGCATGTACACGGCCCGGCACGCGCGCGAGGTGCGCCGCTCGATGACCTGGGCGGTGTCCGCGGTCGGCCTCTTCGTCCTGATCATCTCCGTGGTCGCCTTCGGCGCGACGGCGATGCTCGGCAGCCAGGCGATCACGCAGGCCGACCGGCAGGGCAAAACGGCGTATCTGCTCGGGGCGCGGGCCGTCTTCGGCGCGACGACGAGCACGGGCGAGTCCCTGATGTTCACCGCCGTCACCACGGCACTGTTCCTGACGCTGCTCGCCTCGGTCGCGGGCATGATCCTGGCCTGCGCGAACTCCCTCGCGCACGACGTGATCGCCTACACCAAGCGGGAGCTGACGGGCCGTTCGGAGTTGACCATCGCCCGGATGTCGGCCCTCGGCGTCGGCGCCTTCGCGATCGCCCTGGCCTGCGTGTTCCAGCACCGCAACCTGCAGCCGCTGGTCACGCTCTCCTTCTGCCTCAGCGCGTCGGCCATCGCCCCGGCCCTCGTCTACAGCCTCTTCTGGCGCCGCTACACGCGCGCGGGTCTGCTGTGGACACTGCTCGGCGGCACGGCGGCCTGCCTCGTCCTGATGACCGGCACCAACCTGGTGTCGGGCTCCCCGACCTCGGCGTTCCCCGGCATGGACTTCAACTGGTTCCCGTTCACGACGACGGGCGTCGTGTCCATCCCGCTGGGCTTCCTGTTCGGCTGGCTCGGCACGGTCCTCACGGACCGGCGCAAGGCCGACGCGCAGCGGCAGCAGTACGAGGCCGTGGAGGCGTGGATCCTGGCGGGTTCGCCGACGGCGCCGAGCGGAAGTACGCGGAACTGAGCGCGCGTCGGCGCTATTTGCCGAGCCGCTCCGCCAACTCGGCGCGGCGCGCGAGCACATCGCCCTTCAGTTCCTCCATCTCCCGCAGCGCGTCCCGGCGTTCGCGCTTGGCGAGGCGGTCGATGTAGAGGCGGCCGTACAGATGGTCCGTCTCGTGCTGGAGGCAGCGGGCGAAGTAACCGCGGCCCTCGACGACGATCGGGTTGCCGTCCTTGTCCTGGCCGCGGACGACGGCGTGGTCGGCGCGCGCCACCGTCTTGTAGGGGCCCGGCACGGAGAGGCAGCCCTCCATCTCGTCGACGAGCCTGCGGTCCGCCGGCGGCTGCTCGTCGAGCACGGGGTTGCAGATGTGGCCGGTGTGCCGGACGCCCCAGTCGTCCTCCATGTCGTAGACGAAGAGCTGGAGGTCGACGTCGACCTGGTTGGCGGCGATGGCCGCGCCGTGCGCGACGTGGTTCGTGGCGAACATGTCGTCGATCAGGCGATCCAGCTCCGGGGTGCCGAAGTGCGCGTCGGTGACGGGTTCGCAGCGGCGGCGCAGTACGTCCTCGCCGACGATCGTGATGCGGCGGACCGTGCCGCGCTCCACCTCCGGCAGCAGCTGGCCATCACCCATGTCGACTCAACCTTTCGCATCCGCCCACCACTTGACGACCGCCCAACCTTAACGGTGCACTCGTCCGCCCCCACGCCACGGGGCCCTGCCCCGGACCCCGCGCCTCAATCGCCGGCGGGGCTGGAAAGAACGGGGCTCCGCCCCGGACCCCGCGCCTCAAACGCCGGCGGGGCTGGAGATGCCGGGCGTCACTCTGTCTCGGCCGGGGTCTTACCCGTGAGCGTGGCCAGTGAGGCGCGGACGTGTTCCATGTGGGACCGCATCTCCTCGCGCTCCTCCTCGTGCCCCTCGAGGATCGACTCCGTCTCCCGCTCGATCCGCTCCGCCCGCGCCCGCGCTTGCGCGAGCAGCTCCGCGGCCGCGGCCTCCGCGTCCTCCTGGCCGTGCCGCGCCTCCTCCTCGGTCTCACCGAGCATCCGCTTCGCCTCCGAGAGCCGCTCCTCGGCCTCGGCGACGGCACTCGCCTCCCACGCCTCGGACGCGGCCACCTGCTCGGCCGCCTCCCGGTCCGCCTCCTCGATCCGCTCGGCGTGCTCCTTGGCCTGGTCGGCGAGGTGCGCGTCCGTGCGCTCACGCATCTCGCGCAGCACCGTGAGGGCCTCGCTGCGCATCTCCTTGACGTCGCGCCGGGCGGACGCCCGGATGTCGTCGGCCTCGGCCTGCCCGGCCGCGATGCGCCGCTGCGCGTACTCCTCCGCCTTGCCGCGCACCTCGTCGGAGTGCGCCTGCGCGTCGTCCCGCGCCTCGTCCGCCGCCGCGCGCGCGGCATCGGCCTCGGCCTGCGCGTCGGCCAGCGCGGCGCCGCGCACGGCGGTTTCCTCCTCCTCGGCCAGCTCCAGGAGGTACTGGGCCCGCTTGCCGAGCGATTCGTACGTCTGCGGGGCGAGGTTCGCGACGGCCTCGCGCAGCCGCTCGGCCTCCTCCTCCATCTCCTTGGCGAGGACGGTCAGGCGCGCGGCCCGCTCCCAGGCCTCGTCCCGTTCCCCGGAGAGCTTGGCGGCGGCGGCCTCCACCTGCTCGGGCCGATACCCCCGGCCCCGTACGCCGACGAAGCCGTACTGCGACGACTCCGTTCCACCCGCACCGCTCATCTGGATCCCCTCTCCGGCAAGGCACCGACCGGCACCGGCAAGCCCGATCTACGACATTTTGCGCGATTGGCGCACATCTTGATGGAACAACCGGAGGCGGCCACAATCCGACACACGTGACACCCAGGTCGACCCACTCGGTCCAGGATGCGTCAATTGCCGTCGAAAGTCGGAATCGCCTTGTCCTCGCGCAGCGCGGTGAAGAGCTGATCGGCCTCGCTCTCGTTCCACATCACCACGTCCCCGACCCCCGAAACATCGGGCTCACTGCCCACAGGGACGGTCGTCGTCGCGGCCGGGTCGGACATCTTCACACCCATGTTCGCCAGCGCGGCGACCCCGGTGTCCTTGTCGACGGTCAGCGCGTCGAGGGAGGCGCTCACGAACGGAATGAGCTTCCACGGCGGCACCAGCACCCCCGCGCTGAGCGCCTTGTGGGCGATCGCGTCCACCAGCTGCTGCTGCCGCTTGACCCGGCCCAGGTCGCCGGTCGGGTCGGAGTAGCGGGCACGCGCGTACTGCAGGGCCTGCGTGCCGTTCATCGTCTGGCAGCCCGCGTCGAAGTCGGCGCCCGACTTCTCGTCGTGCAGACCGCCGTCGGCCACACAGATCTCGACGCCGCCGAGCGAGTCGACGACATCGACGAGGCCCAGGAAGCTGACCTCCGCGTAGTGGTCCATGCGCAGCCCCGTCGACTGCTCCACGGTCCGCGTGAGCAGCTTCGCGCCGCCCACCGAGTACGCGTAGTTGATCTTGTTCTTGCCGTACCCCGGGATCGAGACGTACGAGTCGCGCGGGATCGAGACGAGATACGGGCCGCTGTCCCCGTAGTGCAGCACCATGATCGTGTCGGTGCGATTGCCCTCGTCGTTGCCGACGTGCAGGTCCTTGCGCTGTTCGGGCGTCAGGTTCTCCCGCGAGTCCGAACCGACCAGCAGCCAGTTCGTGCCCGCGCCCGCGGCCGGACGGCCGTCGTAGTCGCTGAACGCGTCCGTCGTCTGAAGCCGCGAACCCGCCCAGAAATACAGGCCGACGACGTACGCGGCGAGCACCACGAGGACGACGAGCAGGGTCAGCACGACCCGCCGTGGCCAGCGCCGCCGCGGCCGCTTCGCCCGCACCGTCGTCGGCTCACTCCACTCAGCTGCCATGTGCGCATGATCGGGGCGCCCGACCCGTCGCGCAGGTCGAGCGCCCTGTCACTGCCTTACGAGGCCGCAGTACGAGGCCGCCGTACGAGGCCGCCGTACGAGGCCGCCTACAGCAGCCCGTCCCACATCTGCTCGAGCAGCACCGACCACCAGGTCTCGGGCGAGCCGAGCGCCGCCGAGTCGATCGCGCTCAGCTCCGCCTGGAAGTCCACGGTCCAGCGGCCCGCCTGCTCCTGGTTGAGCCCGAAGCGCAGCCGCCACATCCGGCCCAGCAGGGCGATGGAGCGGGCGAACTCCGGCAGCCCGCTGTTCACGAACTGCGGCGGCGCCGGGGTGCCGTCAGGACCCGCCTCCACCGGCACGGCCACGATGTTCGCCGTCCCGTACTGCACGCACAGCGCCTTGCCGAAGTCGCTGCCCATCACGAGGTACGAGCCCGCGTCCGACGCCGCCTGCACGCCACGCTCCTGCGCCAGCTCGGCGAGCGTCGGCACGGGGCGGCCCGGCTGGGCCTGCGCCCAGAAGAACGGCCCGAAGTCCGACGGAAGACCCGCGACGACGAGCGTGTGCGCCACGGTGTCCGGGACGCCCTGCCGCGACACGGCCCGCTGGTCGAACCGGAACACACCGGGGCCGAACGCCGCCGCCAGCTCCTGCGCGATCGCCTCCGGCGGGACCGGGGGCGCGGGGTGCGCGGGCTGCAGCGGGGCGCGCACCGGGGCCGGGCGCGCCGGGCCGTCGGCGACCTGGTGCAGCTCGCCCTGGTGCGCGAGGAGCTGCTGCATGCCCTGCTGACGGCTCGCGTGATCGGTGCCGTACGGCGCGATCGACGTGATCCGCGCCTGCGGCCACTGCTCCTGGATCATGCGCGAGCAGTACGCGCCGGGCAGCGAGCAGGACTCCAGCTCCGTGTGGAGTTCGAGGACCTGGTCCGGCGGCACGTTCATGCCGCGCAGCTCGTGGAAGATCTGCCACTCCGGGTGCGGCGTCCCCGGCGCGGACCGCCGGATGAGCTGCTGCTCGGACCCGTCGGGCGCGCGGTACCGCAGCACGGCCTGATACCCGGGCCCCACGGTCGGCTGCCCCGTCGGCTGGGCGGGCTGCTGAGGCTGCGGCGGCTGCGGATACCCGTACGCCGCCGGGGGCGCGCCGGGAATCTGCTGGCCGGGAGCGGGCGGGGGCATGGGGCCGGGACCCTGCGGGGCGGGACCCGAGAGCATCGTGGCGGCGTGGTGCACGCCCTCGCCGGGAGCGCCGGGGGGTGGGGGCGGGGGCGGGGGCGGCGTCGACTGGTCGGGGCCCTGCGGGCCGGGGCCCGAGAGCATCGTCGCGGCATGGTGCACGCCCTCGCCGGGAGCGCCGGGAGCGCCAGGGGCGCCGGGAGGCGGAGGCGGGGCCTGGCCCGCGGGGCCACCGGGAGGCGGGCCCGAGAGCATCGTCGCGGCATGGTGGACGCCCTCGCCGGGTGCGCCGGGCGGCGGGGGCGGGCCGGGCTCGCCGGGCGTCTGCGGGGGCCCGTCCGGGCCGGGCGGCGACATCATCTGCGTAGGCACGTGGCCACCCGCCGGGGCGCCGGGAGGTCCCGGCGGCGGCGGAGTCTGCGCGCCGCCTCCCCGCGGGGGCTCGGCCTTGCTGGTCGCGGCGTTCGCGATGTCACCGGCGCCGGGCGGCAGCGGCCGACCTGCGGAGTCACGGGACTCGGGACCGCCCTGCGGATAGCCGTACGAAGCCCCGGGAGGCGGCGGCCCGGGAACCGCGGTCCCCGGAGCGGGCGGCGGGAACGAGGCCGGGGCCGCGCCCTGCGGATAGCCGTACGAGTCGGACCGCTCGGCGGGAGGAGGCGTCGGAGCGGCGGGCGGCGCGGGCGGAGCCGACGGAGGCTGGGGGCCCGTGTCGGACGCGGCAGGCGGGAAGCCGTGCGAAGGGGCAGGCGGCGCCGACGGAGGCTGAGCACCCGTGTCCGACGCAGCCGGCGGGAAGGGCGGAGCCGACGGAGGCTGGGCAGACGCGTCGGGCGCGGACTGCTGGTTGGCGTACGTCACGGGGACGTCCGACGGGGGCGGTGGAGGGGGCGGCGGGATGCTGCCCTGGGGGTAGCCGTACGAAGGCGGCGCCGTCGGTGGTTGGGCGGCCTCGGGGGGACCCGCCGGGTAGCCGTACGAGGACCTCTCCGGCTGCTTGTCCAGGGCCGGGGACGTCGCCGTCGGCGGCAACTGGCTGCCACCCACGATGCGGGCCGTCTGCGCGTCCGGCGTGACACCGGGCGGCGGCGCGTCCTCGGCGAGCGGCGGCGAGAACACCGTGTCGGGCAGCGGAACCGAACGGTCCTCCTCGTCGCCCACCCCGTTCGTGTCCGTACCGGCCCACGGCGTCGCGTCGACCGGGACCGGGACCGGGGGCACGGCGTCCTGCGGCTCGGCATCGACCCGCGCAGGAACCGAATCCACCGGCTCGGCCGGCGCGTCCGAACGCCGGTCCGCCTCCTCCTGCAACCACTCCGGAGGAGTCAGCAGGAACGACGTCTGGTTCAGGTCCACCCGCTCCGGCGACCGCGGAGCCGACGGCTCGGCCGGCGCGTCCGGCAGCCCGTACTCCTCCTCGTACCGCCGAATCACCTCGCCCACCGGCAGCGAGGGCCACAGCGAGGCGTCACCACTGTCCCGCGCGATCACGAGGCGCTGCCGCCCGCCGTCGGACACCGGACCGGCCTCCCGGTCCTCCGCCCACACGACGAAGCCCAGCTCGAACTCCCGCACCCGCACCTCACGGTGCTGGTACGCGGGCACCTCCCCGTTGATCCATTCCTCGGCGCGCTCCTGCGCCTGCGCGAACGTCACCATCGCAAGCTCACTCCCCACCGGCGACCGGAACGGCACGCGCGAAGCCGCCGTCCACCATCAGATTCGCCACCGTCTCCAACTCCGGCGGACTGCCCGCGAGTCGGGACAGGAAACCGTCGAAGTCCGCACCGCAGGGCAGCAGCAGCCGCTCCACCCGCTCGGCCACCGGCAGCACCGCCGTCTCACCGCTGTCCCGCGCGTCGTCGTACGCGCAGAACCACACGGAGCCGACCGCGTCGCCCCGCACCTTCACGGCGAGCAACCCGCCCTGCACGAACGCGACACCCAGATAGTCCTTCGTCAGGTGATCGCGCAGACACTTGTTGACATACACCAGGTCGTTCACGGCCGCCTCGTCGCGCACCGTGAAGAACGGCTGGTCGACCAGGAGCCCCAACTCGGCGTCCAGGCCCGTCCCGACGGGCGCGCAGCCGCCGCCCGCCTTCAGGAACGAGCGGTACGCGCCCGGCAGCCGGTACCCCAAGTCCTCCTCCGCGGAGAGCACTTGGCTCTCCGACACCGCGACCCCGGACTTCGGGAGACCGAAGTGCACGGGCCGCGTGTCCTGCAACGGCCGCGTGCCACGCTTGTTCTGGTCCACCGCAGCCGTCGCCAGACCACCGTGGTGTCGAAGCAACGCCTTCACCTCGACCGGGACCAACTCCAGGCGCCGCGAGCCGCGCGCGTGGTGCCACGTCCAGCCGTGCGGCGTCGCCACCGGCGGGATCATGTCCCACAGTTCGTGCCCGGACGCGGCGAGCGCCGCGTTCGCCGACACGTAGTCCGTCAGCCGCAACTCGTCGACACCGAAGCCCTGCGGCGGATCCGCGATCTCCGCGACGGCACGGGCGTACGGGGAGAAATCCGGGAAACCGTCCTCGTCCACGCGAACTCCGCGCGGATGACGGGCAGCGCGGACCGGGTCCGGGAAGTGCACGACCTGCCCGGCATAAGCCGCGTTCGGCGGCGCGGCCTGCTGCCCGAGCCGACCTGTCGTCATGGCTGTTGCCCCCTGCGGCGCTCGTGACGGTTGCGGATCTGTCCCGGGGCTGTCCCGGGTCTGTTCCGGACCTGCTCCTGATCCGTACGAATCAAACGACAGCCTATGCGGTTGTGCGACACCGGTCACCGGGCCTCCGGTTCCATGACCAGCAGTCACCTGAGCATCACCACGACGTGACGATCGGGCGTGTCGCCGGGTACCGGCTTCCGCACCCGCCGACCCGTTTGGCAGTCTGTGCAGGCAACCAGGGGGATTGCAGTGGGGAACTGCAGGAGGGGAAACAACAGATGCGCAGCGGTACCGCAGAGGAAACTGCACCCGCGGACGAGCAGCCAGGCGACGACCCGCGCGTCGGCTGGAGCGCCACCGACGCCGGCGCCGTACCCACCCTTCGCGTGCGCCGGGACGGCATACTCCCCACCGTCGCCGCCGCCCTCTCCGTCCGCGGCACCACCCTCACCGCGACCGCGGCCCGCGGCGAAAAGGCCCCGGCCCTGCACCCGTTGGTCCAGGACTTCCTGGATACGTTGACCAGCGCGCAGCGCGACCGTTTCACCGGGCGCTGCGCCGAGGCCATCCTCGTCTCCCGGCACCTCACGGCGAGCGACACCGAGCGCGCGGAGAAGTCGAAGCGGGCCCGCCGCAGGCCCATGACCATCGGAGAGGCCCGCAAGGCCCTCAAGCAGTCCAAGCTCACCACCCGGCGCATCCGCGAGGACGGGGACCCGCTGCACGGCGGCTTCGCCCGCCCCTGCCGCGCCTGTACGGCGCTGACGGCCCACTTCGGCGTCCACGTGGTGGCCCCCGAGACGGACAGCACCCCGCACGACGACAACGAGGCCGCGCACTGATGCCCCACCCCATCTCTCAGGACGCCCGCTTCTCCGACCTGGTCGACGCCACGTTGCGGGTCGCCGGGTGGCAGCCGGGCCGCTGGGACATCAAGCAGGCCGAGTTCTGGGCGGACGCCCTGCGCACCCACGTCTCCCCCGCCGGCCACCGCCACTCGGTCTTCCCGGCGGCGGTCGAGGCCTGGGCGGAGTTCGGCGGCCTCCACCTCACACCCACGGGCCCCGGCCGCCACATCGCCCCCGCCCAGCCGCACCTGGACCCCCTCCACGGCCTCCACGCGGCCCGCACCCTCGGCGACCTCGGCCGCGCCCTCGACACGGAACTCGCGCCGCTGGGGGCGGAGTCGGGCACGGAGGCGTTGCTGGCGATCGACACGGAGGGCCGCATCTACGCCCTCGACCACAGCGGCGACTGGTACCTGGGCCCCGACATAGACGAGGCCCTCTCCACCCTGATCACAGGCCTCCAACCCCCTCGCCTCTCCCCTCCGGGGTGACCGGGCCGGGTTTGCCTACCCCTGCCGGGGTAGCCGGGCCGGGTTGCCGACTCCTGCCAAGGTGACCGGGCCGGGTTACCGACTCCCGCCAAGGTGACCGGGCCGGGTTACCGACTCCCGCCAAGGTGACCGGGCCGGGTTACCGACTCCCGCCGGGGCGATCGGACCTGGCCGCCGACTCCCGCCGGGGCGACCGGGCCAGGTTGCCGACCCCTGCCGGGGGACCGGACCTGGCCGCCCGCGGCACGGTGTTCCCCGCCCGTGTCGAACGGGGCCGCAACCTTCTGGTCCGGCCCCGTCCGCCCCCGTCCGGCCCCGTTCGGCCCCGTTCGGCCACGGCCGACTCCGCCTGATCCGCCGCCCATCTCCCACCCGCCCGCCCCCTCCGGGGGCTCCGGCCCAGAGGGGTGTGTGGCCCAGAGAGGGCGGACCAGAGGGGTCGGGCACCCCGGTTGGCGACCGGTGCCGCGCAACGTGGGCGTGGGGCCCAACCCCGGCCCCGGTCCCGGCTCAGGCCCCAACCCCGGCCCCGGTCCCGGCTCAGGCTCCGGCTCCGGCTCCGGCTCCGGCTCCGGCTCCGGCTCCGGCTCCGGCCAAGCACAGCCCTTGGCGCGGCACACCGTTCACGGCAGACGCCGAGCCCGGCCACGGCCGACCCCACCGGATCCGTCTCCCCCCGCCCGTCTCCTGGCCACCCGACCCCTCCGAGGGCTCCGGCCCAGAGGGGCGAGGCTCCCAGCGATTGCGGTCGTGCGACCGCCCACGGCTCCCCACCATCGGCAGTCGGTGGCCGCCGCCTTGGCCAATCCGCCTACGCCAAGCTCCGATCCGGGCGGGGAAGCCCTCGCCGGGCGACGGGGTGGTCAAGACGCCCCGGCGCAGCACACCGTTCACGGCAGACGCGAACCACGGCCCGGAGAGAAGCCCCGGTGCCGCGCAACCATCACGCCGGGCGTCGGGCCGAAGCCCCCGGAGGGGGCGGGCGGTGGGAGCTGAGCGGGTACCGGCACAGCCGGACGGGGCCATCGCCACGCAACGCGGGCGTGCGGCCCCACCCCCTGACGCAGCACGCCGTTCACGACAGACGCCGGGAACGGTGCAGCAATACGCCAGCCACCCAGGGGCGGACGGTGGGAGCCGAGCGGGCACCGGCACAGCCGGACGGGGACCGGCGCCGCGCAACCACCACGCCAGGCACCAACTCCGGCACCGCCCACAACCCCCCGGTGCCCCGCAGCGAAACCAGCGCACCACTCGCGGCAGACACGGACCACAGCCCGGCGAAACGCCCCAGTGCCGCGCAACGATCACGCCAAGCATCGGGCCGAAGCCTCCCGGAGGACAGGAACCGGCACCGCGCAACCACCACGCCAGACACCACTCACACCCCCTGGTGCCACGCAGCGAAAGAGGCGAGCTCACCCCCCGGGCACGCAGCGCACCACTCGCGGCAAACCCGGACCACAGCCCAGCGACAAGCCCCGGCACCGCACAACGATCACGCGGGCGTCGGGCCGAAGCCCCCGGAGGGGGCGGGCGGTGGGAGCTGAGCGGGCACCGGCACAGCCGGACAAGGACGGGCGCCGCGCAACCACCACGTCGGATACCAACGCCGGTACCGGCACAGCCGGACAACGACCGGTGCCGCGCAACCACCCCGCCAGACGCCAACTCCGGCACCCCCGGTGCCACGCGGCAGAAAAGGCAGGCGCCACCCCGGCGCAGCTCAGGACCGCGGTGCCGCGCAACGATCACGGCGGGCGCCACCCCGGCCCAACCCAAAACCCCGGCACCGCGCACCCATCACGACCGGCACCACCCCGGCCCAACCCAAAACCCCGGCACCGCCCAACCATCACGGAAGGCCCCCGGAGGGAACCCGCCCCCTACAACACCGCCGGCAGCACCGCCGACACGCGGAAGCCGCCCGCGTCCGTCGGGCCCGACACGAACACTCCGCCGAGCCCGGCGACACGTTCCTTCATGCCCACCAAACCGTTTCCCCCGGAAGGCAGCCCGGCCGACGCGGCAGCACCCGGCTCCGGCGGCGGCTCGTTCTCCACCTGCATCGCCACTTCCGCACCCCGATGCGCGAGCCGGACGTACGTCTTCGCGCCCGCCGCATGCTTGTGCACGTTCGTCAGCGCCTCCTGGACCACCCGGTACGCCGTCTGCTCCACCACCGCCGCGTACCCCCGCGACTCCCCCTCCACGGACACCTCGACGACCATCCCTGCCGCCCGCGACTGCCCGACCAGATCCTCCAGCTCGGCGAGCCACGGCCCGGCCTCCACCTCCGCCTCGGCCCGCGAGGCCGCCGCCGCGGCGGCCACCCCCACCGCCTCCAACGGCATCCGGTCCACCCGCCGCGGCACCGGCTCCCCGGCCCGCAGCACCCCCAACATCTCCCGCAGCTCGGTGAGCGCCTGCCGCCCCATGTCCCCGACCAGCGCCGCGTTCTTCACGGCCTTCTCGGGGTCCTTCCGCGCCACCGCCTGCAACGCCGCCGCGTGCACCACCATCAACGACACCCGGTGCGCCACCACGTCGTGCATCTCCCGCGCGATCCGGGTCCGCTCCTCGCCCCGCGCCCACTCGGCCCGCTCCTCGGCCCGCTCCGCGAGCAGCCCCAACTCCCGCTCCAGCGACTCGTTGCGCTCCTGCAGCGAATCCATCAGCCGGCGCCGCGCCCCCACGTAGAGCCCGAGCAGCAACGGCGGAGCCGTCACCCCGAGCGCCGTGGTGATCGCGAGGAACGGCACGACCCAGTTGGCCACCTGGAACGTGTCCGCGTGCGCCGCGGAGTCCTGCTGCACCCGCACCACCGACACGATCAACGTGCCCAGGAACGACATGCCCGCGAGCGCCCCGATGATCCGCCGCGGCACCTCCGACGCCGCAAGCGAGTACAGCCCGACGACCGTCAGCAGCACGCCCATCTGCGCAGGCGTCACCGCCACCGAGATCAGCACCACGGCGATCGGCCACTGCCGCCGCAGCACGAGCGTCGAGCCGGTCAGCGCCCCGAAAAGGACCCCCACCCAGACCGGCAGCCCGGCCTTGTGCGCGAACGGCACCCCCTCCACGGCACACTCCACCGCGGACGCCACCGCCAGCACCACATCCAGCGCGGCGGCCCTGCGCCGCGCCCACCACCACGGCCCCCCGGCCGCGGCTCGGTGAACTTCCCCCGCTGTGGTCATGCCCTCCAGACTACGGGCGCCGGGTGCCCGATTTCCGGCGAGTTTTACGCAGTGGTCTCCACCACCCCGCTCCGCACGGCCCGCATTGTGGATAACTCGACCACGCGAACTGGTGATCCGTAATCGAACATCCGCCGGAGCGTGAGGTTCCGCCGCAATCTGTTGCCCATGACGCACGCCACAGGCAAGTACGCCGACTTCGAAGCACTCCGCGAGCGAGCGGTCCAGCTGCGCCGCGAGGGCCTCAGCCGGCGCCAGATCCGCGACACCCTGCACATCGACAACAACGACATCCTCAACCGCCTCCTCGAAGGTGAGCCGCCCCCGGACTGGACCCGCCGCCCCAACGCGAAGGACGATCTGCGCGACCGCGCCCGCGAACTGCGCCTTCAGGGCTGGACGTACGACCGCATCCAGGTCGAACTGGGCTGCTCGAAGGGTTCGATCTCGCTGTGGGTACGGGACCTGCCGAAGCCGGAACAGTCATCCCGGTCGGACCAGGCCAAGCTGGCGGCACGGAAGAGGTGGGAGCACGAGCACGCAGTACGAGAGGCCGAACGGTCACGTACCAAGGAAGCCGCCCGGCTGGCAATCGGCCGGATGTCGGACCGCGAGCTGCTCCTCGTCGGCGCCGCCCTGTACTGGGCCGAGGGCACCAAGGACAAGCCGCACGCGCGACGCGAGACCGTCACATTCGTCAACAGCGATCCGGGCATGATCCAGGTCTTCCTGGCATGGCTCGACATGCTCGGGGTCGAGCGCCGCCGCCTGCGCTTCTGCGTGATGATCCACGAAACAGCGGACGTGCCTGCCTCCGAGCAGTACTGGGCAGATCTCGTCGGCTCGGACCGCGACGCCTTCTACAAGACGACGCTCAAGAAGCACAACCCGAAAACCGTGCGCAAGAACACCGGTGAGGCCTACCGAGGTTGCCTCGTGATCAAGGTTCTGCAGAGCGCCGAGCTGTACCGTCGCATCGAAGGCTGTTGGTACGGCATAGTAGGGGCTGCCTCCGCGAGTGATCCAAGCAATTGGACATAGCGGACGATCTATCCCGGGTCGTCTAATGGCAGGACAAATGGTTTTGGTCCATTGAATGAGGGTTCGATTCCTTCCCCGGGAGCACGCTGCGGGGCCCGATCGAAACGGTCGGGCCCCGCCCCCATGCCCGGCCCAAAACGCCCCGGTATCCTGCGGATGTCCACCCCACAACGCATCCGACGCCGAAGGGCCCACCCGTGAGCAGCGCCAACACCCCGGCAGCCGTCGTCGTACTCGCAGCGGGTGAGGGCACCCGTATGAAGTCGGCCACGCCGAAAGTCCTGCACGAGCTCTGCGGCCGCTCACTGGTCGGCCATGTGCTCGCCGCCTCCCGTGAGTTGAACCCCCAGCAGCTCGTCGTGGTCGTCGGCCACGAGCGGGAGAAGGTCGCCGCCCACGTGGGCGCGGTCGACGCCGAGGCCCGCACCGCCGTGCAGGCCGAGCAGAACGGCACGGGGCACGCCGTGCGGATGGGGCTCGAGGGGCTGGACGGCGGGGGTGCGAACGTCGAGGGCACCGTCGTCGTGGTCTGCGGCGACACCCCGCTGCTCACCGGCGGGACGCTCCAGGCCCTGTCCGCCACGCACGCCGCCGACGGCAACGCCGTGACCGTGCTGACCGCCGAGGTCCCCGACGCCACCGGCTACGGCCGGATCGTCCGGGACAACGTCTCGGGCGCGGTCACCGCGATCGTCGAGCACAAGGACGCGACCGAGGCGCAGCGCGCGATCAGTGAGATCAACTCGGGTGTGTTCGCGTTCGACGGGCGGCTGCTCGTCGAGGCGTTGAAGCAGGTGCGGACGGACAACTCGCAGGGTGAGGAGTACCTCACCGATGTGCTCGGGATTCTGCGGGAGGCCGGGCATCGGGTCGGGGCGTCCGTGGCGCGCGATCACCGTGAGATCGCCGGGATCAACAATCGGGTGCAGCTGGCCGAGGCCCGCCGCACTCTCAATGACCGGCTGCTCGAGCAGGCGATGCTCGCGGGTGTGACGGTCGTCGATCCGGCCAGCACCTTCGTCGATGTCACCGTGACGTTCGAGCGGGACGCCACTGTGCTGCCGGGCACTCAGCTGCTGGGTGCCACGCATCTCGCCGAGGGCTCCGTGGTCGGCCCCAACTCCCGTCTCACGGACACCCGTGTCGGTGCGGGCGCGCACGTCGACAACACGGTGGCGTACAGCTCGGAGGTGGGTCCGGAGGCGTCCGTCGGTCCGTTCGCGTATCTGCGGCCCGGTACCCGGCTCGGTCTGAAGTCGAAGATCGGGACGTTTGTCGAGGCGAAGAACTCGTCGATCGGTGAGGGCACGAAGGTGCCGCACCTGTCGTACGTGGGTGACGCGACGATCGGCGATCACACCAACATCGGTGCCGCGAGCGTCTTCGTGAACTACGACGGGGAGAGCAAGCACCACTCCGTCGTCGGGTCCCACTGCAAGACCGGTTCGGACAACATGTTTGTGGCTCCTGTCACTATTGGGGACGGTGCGTACACCGCTGCCGGGTCCGTGATCACGAAGGATGTGCCGGCCGGCTCGTTGGCCGTGGCGCGGGGCCAGCAAAGGAATATCGAGGGTTGGGTGGCCCGAAAGCGTCCGGGGAGCGCGGCCGCCAAGGCGGCGGAGGCGGCTTCCCGGAATCCGGAAACCGCGGACTGACGTGGTCTGACCGGAAACAGGTGCGCCCGACACGGCGTACCGTGATAGGTGCTCACGATTCGCCTGGCTCGCTGCTAATGGGACGCGCGGGCAGCTGCGGCGGACGAACTCGTCTGAGGAGACTAGTGCTGTGACCGGGATCAAGACGCAGGGCGAGAAGAAGTTGATGCTCTTCTCTGGCCGCGCCCACCCCGAGCTTGCCGAGGAGGTCGCGCACCAGCTCGGTGTCGGGATCGTCCCGACCAAGGCGTTCGACTTCGCCAACGGCGAGATCTACGTCCGCTACCAGGAGTCCGCTCGCGGTGCCGACTGCTTCCTGATCCAGAGCCACACGGCTCCGATCAATAAGTGGATCATGGAGCAGTTGATCATGATCGACGCGCTGAAGCGCGCGTCGGCCCGCTCCATCACCGTCATCGTGCCGTTCTACGGTTACGCGCGGCAGGACAAGAAGCACCGTGGACGTGAACCCATCTCGGCGCGCCTGGTCGCGGACCTGATGAAGACCGCCGGTGCGGACCGCATTCTCACGGTCGACCTGCACACGGACCAGATCCAGGGCTTCTTCGACGGCCCGGTGGACCACCTGTTCGCGCTGCCGATCCTGGCGGACTACGTGGGCGCGAAGGTGGACCGGAGCAAGCTGACGGTCGTCTCCCCCGACGCCGGCCGTGTGCGTGTCGCCGACCGCTGGTGCGACCGTCTGGGCGCCCCGCTCGCGATCGTGCACAAGCGCCGCGACAAGGACATCGCCAACCAGGTGACCGTCCACGAGGTGGTCGGTGACGTGAAGGGCCGCGTCTGCGTGCTCGTCGACGACATGATCGACACCGGTGGCACGATCTGCGCCGCCGCCGACGCCCTGTTCGCGCACGGCGCCGAGGACGTCATCGTGACGGCGACGCACGGTGTGCTCTCCGGCCCGGCCGCGGACCGTCTGAAGAACTCGAAGGTGAGTGAGTTCGTCTTCACGGACACGCTGCCGACGCCGGGCGAGCTGGAGCTCGACAAGATCACGGTCCTTTCGATCGCGCCGACGATCGCCTCCGCGGTGCGCGAGGTCTTCGAGGACGGCTCGGTGACCAGCCTCTTCGAGGGCGAGGCCTGATCCCGTAGGGGATCTCCTCACTGAAGATCCATTTGGGTGCGGCCTCCTCCGCCGGGTAAACTGCTGAAGTTGCTCGGCGAGGGAGGCCGTACTTCTGTTTTCGGAAGTGCCGGCTGTCCGTTATCGACGCGCTCTTCGTAGCAGGCCGTTCGTGGCCGGGTGACTATTTCCCCTAGTTCTACGAGGAGTTGAAGAGCATGTCCGAGGTCAAGCTTTCCGTCGAGACCCGCACCGAGTTCGGCAAGGGTGCCTCGCGCCGTCTGCGCCAGGTCGAGAAGGTTCCCGGTGTCGTCTACGGCCACGGCGACGAGCCGAAGCACATCGTGCTCGACTCGCACGCCCTGATGCTGGCCCTGCGTACGCCGAACGTCCTGATCCGTCTGGACATCGACGGCGGCAAGTCCACCGAGCTGGTCATCCCGAAGTCCGTGCAGCGTGACGCGATCACGAGCTTCCTGGTCCACGTCGACCTGCTCCAGGTGAAGAGCGGCGAGAAGGTCACCGTCGAGCTCCCCGTCCACACCGAGGGCGAGCTGGCCCCGGGTGGCAACCTGCTCGAGCACGTGCTGAACACGCTGTCGGTCGAGACCGAGGCGACGCACATCCCCGAGTCGGTCACCGTCTCCATCGAGGGCCTCGAGGCCGGTGCCTCGGTCCACGCCAAGGACATCAAGCTCCCCAAGGGCACCACGCTGTCCACGGACGAGGACGCCGTCGTGCTCCAGGTCCTGGCCGCGCAGGCCGAGGAGGCCCCGGCCGAGGCCGAGGGCGACGAGGCCGCCGCGGAGGCCTGAGCCTTCAGGGTCTGACCTGTACGGGGTGGTGGGCGCGGCCCACCACCCCGTATCGCTGTATCGCGACGTATCGACGTACACCTAAGGAATGTGCATGTCCGACGAGAACGCTCCCTGGCTGATCGCCGGGCTGGGCAACCCTGGGCCCGAGTACGCGATGAACCGGCACAACGTCGGCTTCATGGTGGCCGATCTGCTCGCGCAGCGGATGGGCGCCAAGTTCAAGCGGGCGACCAAGGGGCAGGCGCAGGTCGTCGAGGGGCGGATCGGCCCGCCGGGGCCGCTGAACCGCCGGGTGATCCTCGCGAAGCCGATGTCGTACATGAACGTCTCGGGTGGTCCGGTGACGGCGCTGTGCGACTTCTACAAGGTGCCGACGGAGCACATCGTGGCGATCCACGACGAGCTGGACATCGACTACGGGGTGCTGCGCCTGAAGCTGGGCGGCGGCGACAACGGGCACAACGGTCTGAAGTCGATCACCAAGTCGAAGGGCCCCGACTACCACCGTGTGCGGTTCGGGATCGGGCGTCCGCCGGGGCGGATGCAGGTCGCGGACTTCGTCCTCAAGGACTTCTCGTCGACGGAGCGCAAGGAGCTCGACTACTTCGTGGACCGGGCGGCCGACGCGGCAGAGGCTCTGGTGATCGAGGGCCTGGAGCGCGCGCAGTCGACTTACAACTCCTGACCTGTACGGACTTGTCGGGGCGGGATTCCGCCGGGAGTTGACCGTACGCAGGGTGATGGCCAAGGATCCCGGCCATGTTGCCAGTTGCCCGTCAAGTCGCGGCGGCCGTGGTCGCCGCGCTGCTGCTGATCGCCGGCGTGTGGGCCTCGTGGGGTGCGGCGCAGCACGTGATGTTCCCGACGGGCCGTGAGCGCGGCACGATGACGGTGAGCCGGTGCGCGGACAAGACCTGCGCCGGCCCGTTCTCGCCCGCCTCCCCCACCGCCGTACGGCACAAGAGCGTGACGATCGACCGCTCGATCGGGGAGAAGAAGGGCGCGCGCTTCCCTGTCATCCTCAAGCCGAGTTCGACCTCGGCGGTCCGTGCGGGCACCGCCGGACTTCTGCACGCCTGGGTGCCGCTCGGCGGCGCGCTGCTGCTCGCGTCGGTGGTGCTCGCGGGCGGGATACGCAACCGGCGCCTCACGTGGGTCACGGGAGGCGCCGGAATCGCGCTGCTGACGGCGGCTTTCGCCGCCGTGAGCCTGTAGAAGTGGCCCTCGGTCAGCCGGTGTTGCGCAGGCCCGCGGCCACACCGTTCACGGTGAGCAGCAGGGCGCGGCCGAGCGTCGGGTCCGCTTCCTCGCCCGCGGCCGCCGCGTCGCGCTGCCGCTTGAGCAGGGCGACCTGGAGGTACGAGATCGGGTCGAGGTAGGCGTCGCGGATCGCGAACGTCTGCTTCAACACGGGCTGCGCGGCGAGGAGTTCGTCCTCACCCGTGATGCGCAGCACCTCGGCGACGGTCAGCTCGTGCTCGGCCACGATCTCGTCGAAGACGTGCTTGAGGTTCTCGGGCACGAGCGTGTCGACGTAGTGGCGGGCGATGCGCAGGTCGGTCTTGGCGAGCGTCATCTCGACGTTGGAGATGAAGTTCTGGAAGAAGTGCCAGCGCTCGTTCATCTCGTCGAGCACGGTGTCGAGGCCCGCTTCGCGCAGCGCCTTGAGGCCGGAGCCGACGCCGAACCAGCCGGGCACGATCTGCCGGGACTGGGTCCAGCCGAACACCCACGGGATGGCGCGCAGTCCGTCGAGCGAGACGCCCGAGCCGGGGCGGCGGGAGGGCCGCGAGCCGAGGTGCAGGTCGGCGAGCTGGTCGACGGGCGTGGAGGCGAGGAAGTAGTTCGGCAGGTCCGGGTCCTCGACGAGCTTGCGGTACGCCGTGTGGGCGGCGTCGCTCACGACGTCCATGGCGGCGTCCCAGCGGGCGAGGGCCTCGTCGGACTGGCGCGGCGCCGTGTGCAGGGCGGAGGCCTGAAGTGTGGCCGCGACGGTCAGTTCCAGGTTCTCGCGGGCCAGGGACGGCACGAGGTACTTGTCGGAGATGACCTCGCCCTGCTCGGTCACCTTGATCTCGCCCTCCAGGGTTCCCCAGGGCTGGGCGAGGATCGCGTCGTGCGAGGGGCCGCCGCCGCGGCCGACGGTGCCGCCGCGGCCGTGGAAGAGGCGCAGCCGGACGCCGTAGCGGTGCGCGACGTCGCGGAGGCGGCGCTGGGCGCGGTGGATCTCCCACTGCGAGGTGGTGATGCCGCCGAACTTCGAGGAGTCGGAGTAGCCGAGCATGACCTCCTGCACGTCCCCGTTGAGCGCGACGAGGCGCCGGTAGGACGGGTCGGAGAGCATGTCCTCCAGGATCGTGTCGGCGGCCTTCAGCTCGTCCGTCGTCTCCAGGAGCGGCACGATGCCGATCTTCGCCCAGCCGGCGTGCAGGTCGATGAGGCCCGCCTCGCGCGCGAGGACGGCGGCGGCGAACACGTCGTCGGCGCCCTGGCACATCGAGATGATGTACGACTCGATGACCTCGGGCCCGAACACGTCGAGCGCCTTGGTGATGGTGTGGAAGACGCCGAGCGTCTTCTCGCCCTCGGCGTCGAGCGGCGCCGGGGTCGGGGCCAGCGGGCGGCGGGAGCGGAGCTCCTTGGCGAGCAGCTTGCCCCGGTAGTCGCGCGGCATGTCCGCGTACCGCCAGGACTCCTCGCCGAGCCGGTCGAAGAGCTGGCCGAGCGTGTGGTGGTGCGCGTCGGCGTGCTCGCGGACGTCCATCGTGGCGAGCTGCAGACCGAAGGCGGAGAGCGTACGGATCGTACGGTCCATGCGGCCTTCGGCGAACAGTCCGGCACGGTGCTCGCGCAGCGACGTCTGGATGAGCTTGAGGTCGTGCAGCAGCTCGGCCGTGCCGAGGTAGTCGCGGCCCTCCCGGTGCGGGGTGTTGTCGGCGAGCCGCGTCTTGGTGTTCTCCAGCTTCTGCCGGATCGCGGTGGCCTTGAGCCGGTAGGGCTCCTCCGCGTTGAGCCGCTTGTAGCGGGGGCTGATCTCCGGGAGGCGCTCCAGGTCGCACTGGAGCGAGGTGAGCAGCTCCTCGGTGGCGCCCGTGTAGCGGATCGAGTTCGACAGGAAGCCGCGCAGCTCGTCGATCATGTCGAGCGCGTCGTTGATGCCGTGCTCGTGCTGGAGGATCAGGACGTCCCAGGTGACGGCCGGCGTCACGTTCGGGTTGCCGTCGCGGTCGCCGCCGATCCAGGTGCCGAAGGTGAGCGGGCGGCTGTCCTCGGGGAGCTTGAAGCCGACGCGCTCCAGCTCGGCGGTGAGGTCCTCCAGGACGTCGCCGACGGCGCCGGCGTGCAGCTCGTCCAGGTAGTAGATCGCGTTGCGGGACTCGTCCGTGACCTCGGGGCGTACGACGCGCAGCTCGTCCGTCTGCCACACCAGGTCGATGTTCTCGGCGAGGCGGGTGTCGTAGCGGCGCCTGTCGGTCTCCAGGACCGGGGTCTCCAGGAGCTCGGCGACGCGGCGCAGCTTGTTGAGGACGCTTCGCCGGGCGGCCTCCGTCGGGTGCGCCGTGAAGACGGGTCGTACATTCAGGTGCTTGACCGTGTCGCGCAGGTGGTCCGGGTCGGCGTCCTTGAGACGGTCCGCGGTGCGGGCGAGCAGTCCGCCCTCGGCGGCCCGCATGGCGCGCAGCTCGCGGCCACGGTGCACCTGCTCCGTCACGTTGGCCAGGTGGAAGTACGTGGAAAAGGCGCGGACCAGCTTGGCCGCGGTGTCCAGCTCGGTGCCCCGCAGGAGCTCGGCGGCGGCCTCGCCGTCCTCGCGGGTCAGTCGGCGGACCTTCTCGACCAGCTCGAGGAGCTCCGGGCCCTCCTGGCGGACCAGGGTCTCGCCCAGCAGGTCACCGAGCCGACGGATGTCGGCGCGCAGCTCGGCGCTGGTGCTCGTCGCAGCGGTCTGTTCGTCGGCACTGCTCACAGGTGCGGCTCCTTGCAATGGTGAAGCACGTGACACGGGAGGAAGGATCCCCGGATCCGGGTACTAGACCCGGGGTGGAGATTCAGAGCGGACCGCGCTGTCCGACCGATTCCAAGGATATGTGCCACCGCCGACGGCGAGGCTTGGAGCCTCGTGCCGCCCGGCTGCACGCTTACGTACTTACGGTGCCGTAGGTTACGGAACCGTAAGCAAGCTGTCCGCGGATCCCCGTGGATCTCCTGACCCGTCTCAGCCCGTCTCAACCCTCGACTTACAGGGGACTCCCATGGCCACCAGTACCGATGTGATCGAAGAAGCTCCCGGTCCGGCGCCGGAACCGCCCGCCACCTCGCCCTCCGCGACGCTCGGCGGCGAGAAGAAGCGCTCCGTGGAACAGATCACACTGCTCCTGTTCATCGTCCTCCCGTTCCTGGCCGTGCTCGCGGCGGTGCCGCTGGCCTGGGGCTGGGGAGTGAGCTGGCTCGACCTCGGGCTGCTCGTCGCGTTCTACTTCATCGGCTGCCACGGCATCACGATCGGCTTCCACCGGTACTTCACGCACGGCTCCTTCAAGGCGAAGCGCCCGCTGCGGATCGCGCTGGCGGTCATGGGCTCGCTCGCGGTGGAGGGCCCGGTCGTGCGCTGGGTCGCCGACCACCGCAAGCACCACAAGTTCTCCGACGCCGAGGGCGACCCGCACTCGCCATGGCGTTACGGGGAGACGGTGCCGGCCCTGCTGAAGGGCCTGTGGTGGGCGCACATGGCCTGGATGTTCGACGAGGAGCAGACCTCACAGGAGAAGTACGCGCCGGACCTGATCAAGGACCCGGCGATCCGCGCGATCTCCCGCCAGTTCGTCCTGTGGACGGCGCTTTCGCTCTTCCTCCCCGCGCTGATCGGCGGCCTCGTCACGATGTCGTGGTGGGGCGCGTTCACGGCGTTCTTCTGGGGCTCCCTCGTCCGGGTGGCGCTCCTTCACCACGTGACGTGGTCGATCAACTCGATCTGCCACGCCGTCGGCAAGCGCCCCTTCAAGTCCCGCGACAAGTCGGGCAACGTGTGGTGGCTGGCCGTCCTGTCCTGCGGCGAGTCCTGGCACAACCTGCACCACGCGGACCCGACGTCGGCGCGGCACGGGGTGGAGCGCGGCCAGATCGACTCCTCGGCCCGCCTCATCCGCTGGTTCGAGCGGCTGGGCTGGGCGCACGACGTGCGCTGGCCGTCGCAGGACCGCATCGCGTCCCGCCGCAAGGAGAAGGTCGCCGGTGCCGCGTGAGCGCGGCACGGCATGATGGGGACGTGGCGACCGACTCAAGCACCCCTGGCAACGCGAGCAGTGACCGGCCCGAGCGGCCGGAGAAGGCTCGGCGCACGCGCAGAACGCGGATGACGGGGGCGGAGCGGCGACAGCAGCTCCTGGAGATCGGTCGCGTCCTCTTCGCCGCGAAGGGCTTCGAGGGCACGTCGGTGGAGGAGATCGCGGCGAAGGCCGGGGTCTCCAAGCCGGTGGTGTACGAGCACTTCGGCGGCAAGGAGGGCCTGTACGCGGTGGTCGTGGACCGCGAGATGCGCCAGCTCCTGGACATGGTGACCAGCTCGCTGACGGCGGGCCACCCGCGTGAGCTGTGCGAACAGGCCGCGTTCGCGCTCCTGGACTACATCGAGGAGTACACGGACGGCTTCCGCATCCTGGTCCGCGACTCCCCCATCCCGCAGTCCACGGGTTCCTTCGCGTCCCTGATCTCCGACATCGCGACGCAGGTCGAGGACATCCTCGGCCGCGAGTTCAAGAACCGCGGCTTCGACCCGAAGCTGGCGCCGCTGTACGCGCAGGCGCTGGTGGGGATGGTCGCGCTGACGGGTCAGTGGTGGCTGGACGCCCGCAAGCCGAAGAAGGCGGAGGTCGCGGCGCATCTGGTGAATCTGGCGTGGCATGGCCTGGACGGCCTGGAGCCGAAGCCGCGGCTGATAGGGCACCGGAAGAGTTGAGCCCCTCCGGCCCCCTTGCGACGGCTGGGCAAATTAAGCCCCGCCTTTCCAACGAGAGCCAGCGGGGTCCGGGGCGGAGCCCCGAGGCCGCAACACCGGAGCCGCCTGCTCAATCGCCGCAGGGGCTGGATTGTTGAGATTTTGGCTCCAAAATCTCCAGCCGGTTTCCCACCGGGTCCGCGCAATAGAAGCGCCGCCACCCCGGCAACAGGTCGTCCCACTCGACCTTGACCCCGCGCCCGGCCAGGCGCCGCGCGTACGCCTCGATGTCCCGCACCAAGAGGCCCGGGTGCGCCTTCTTGGCGGGGCGGAAGTCCCGGTCGATGCCCAGGTGGAGCTCCGCCGCCCCGGCCCGGAACCAGCAGCCGCCCCGCGCCGCGAGCGCCGGTGGCTTGGGGAGTTCGGTCATGCCGAGGTCGTCGACGTAGAAGGACCGCAGGACCTCCTCGCTGCCCGGTGGCGCCGCGAGCTGTACGTGGTCCACCCCGACCAGCGTCATGAGCGCGTCGCCACCACGAAGATCCGCCGGAACGGCAGCACCGTGCCGTGCTCCGTCGCCGGGTACGCCTCGCGGAGCAGGTCCCGGTACTCGGTGACGAAGGCGTCCCGCGCCTCCGGGTCGTCGGCGAGGGCCGTGAGGACCGGGCGCAGGCCCGTGCCCTTGACCCAGTCGAGGACCGGGTCGGCGCCCGACAGCAGGTGCATGTACGTCGTCTCCCAGGCGTCGACCTCGCAGCCGAGGCCGGCGAGCCGCTCCAGGTAGGCCGCGGGCGTGAGCACCGCGTCCCCGTGGCGCAGCACCCCGGCCAACCGGTCCTTCCAGCGGGCCGATTCCGCCAGCTCCCGCATCAGGACGTGACTGGGCGCGTCGAAGTTGCCGGGCACTTGGAAGGCGAACGTGCCGCCGGGGGCCACCGCGTCGATCCACCGGGGGAAGGCGTCGGCGTGGTCCGGGACCCATTGCAGGGTCGCGTTCGACAGCAGCAGGTCGTACGTCTCCGTGGGCGCCCAGTCGGCCGCGTCCGCGTACGCGAAGTCGAGGCGGTCGGTGGCGTGGGCGGCCGCCTGTTCCAGCATCTGGGGCGAGTTGTCGTAGCCGGTGACGCGGGCCGTGGGCCAGCGTTCCGTGAGCAGCGTCGTGACGTTTCCGGGGCCGCAGCCGAGGTCGGCGATGCGGGCGGGCTCCCCCGGCAGGGCGGGGACGCGGGCGAGCAGGTCGACGAAGGGGCGGCCGCGGTGGCCGGCGTGGCGGAGATACTGGTGGGGGTCCCAGGTGGGTGTGGGCGTCATGTCGTCAAGCGTCTTCCGCAGGTATCTCGATGTCAAGATAGTCGACCTCAAGAGACTTCATGTCGACACACCCCCTACACTGATCGTCATGGAGGACGAGGTCGACCGTCTGGTCTCAGCGTGGCGCCGAGAGCGCCCCGACCTCGACGTGGAGCCCCTTGAGGTGCTCAGTCGGGTCAGCAGGCTCGCGCGCCATCTCGACCGGGCCCGCCGCCTGGCGTTCTCCGAGCACAACCTGGAGCCGTGGGAGTTCGACGTCCTGACGGCACTGCGCCGCGCCGGCACCCCGTATCAGCTCTCTCCCGGCCAGTTGCTCACGCAGACGCTGGTGACCTCGGGCACGATGACCAACCGTATCGACCGGCTCGCCAAGAAGGGCCTCGTCGAGCGCCTGCCGGACCCCAGTGACCGCCGCGGCGTCCTGGTCCGGCTCACGGACGAGGGCCGCGACCGCGCCGACCAGGCCCTGGCCGGGTTGCTCGACCAGGAGCGGGCGATCCTGGCGGAGCTGTCGCGTACGCAGCGCGGTGAACTGGCGGGTTTGCTCCGCCAGTTGACCGCACCGTTCGACAACATCCCGGGTTGAGGACCGAGCTGAGGGCCAAGGCGTAAGGCCTCAGCTCGCCGCCTCCAGGTCTGCCGGGCCCACGCCCGCCCTGCGGGCGAGTGCGACCGCCGCGAGCGTCGAGTGGACCCCGAGCTTGCCCAGCACGTTCTGCATGTGCGTCCGCACCGTGTGCGGCGACAGGAACAGCCGCTCCGCCACCGCCTTGCGGCCGAGACCGGCCACCATGCAGCGCAGCACCTCGCGCTCCCGGGGCGTCAGGGACTCGACGAGCCGCTCGGACTCGGTGCGGTGCTTGCGCGCCGCGGTCAACTCCCGCAGTACGCCCGTGAGCAGCGCCGGCGGCAGATGCGTCTCTTCCCGCAGCACGCCCCGTATGACGGTCAACAGGCGCGACAGGGAACAGTCCTTGGCGACCCAGCCGGACGCCCCCGCCTGAAGCGCGAGCGCCGCACGGCGCGGATCGTCCCGCTCGGCGAGCACCACCGTACGGACGGCGGGCTGGCCCGAACGGACGCCCGCCACCAGGGAGATGCCGTCGACGAGGCCGTCCTGCGAGGCGCTGTCGGGTACCGCCGTCGGCGCGCGCATGCCCTGGAACGATGCCGCGCCCAGGTCCGCGTCGATCAGCAGCACATCGAAGCGGCGTCCCTCCGCGACCGCCCTGTCGAGGCAGCGCAGGGCCGCGGGGCCGCTCCCGGCGGCCGACACGTCGACATCGGGCTCGGCGGCGAGCGCCGCCGCGAGCGACTCGGCGAAGATGCGATGGTCGTCGACCACCAGGACCCGGATACGAACCACGTGATTACCCCCTTCCCCGAGCTCCCTGAAGGAGCAGGGGATACCCCATCGCCGGGGTCGGACCAACACAGGTACGGCGCCCGGAGTACGGGTCGCCGCAGCGGCACGGCCGCCGCCGTGCGCAGAACTGCTACCCCCGCTCCGGGCGTCGTACCCGGCTGTCTCGCCCCCTGATCGGCACCGGCCCCCACCGGTGCTGTCCTCAGAGTAGAGGCGAAGGCCCACAGGGGAAGTCAATTCGCAGAACTGGTTGCCGGTTGGCGGAGCAGCGACTGTCCCGCGCGTTTATGGTGATGCGCATGTTTCGCATCGAGACAGAAGTCGACAAGGAGCGCGCCCTTCTGCTCCGGTCGCTGCTGAGGGAGACCAATACGGCGGCGTCACCGGAGCTTCGCGAGCTGCGCGGCACCCCTGCCGACCAGCATGTCCCGCTCCAGGTATGGGTGTTGGACGAGGAGGGCGCACTGGCGGCGGGGCTCGACGCGTACACGTGGGCGTTCTGGCTGCACGTGGATCTGCTGTGGGTCGCCGAGCGGCACCGCGGGGCGGGGCTCGGCTCCCGGCTCCTCGCGGAGGCGGAGCGCCTCGCTCACGAGGAGCGCGAGTGCCGGGGCTCCCGTGTCGAGACCTGGGACTTCCAGGCCCCGGGCTTCTACCGGCTGCACGGATACGACGTGGTGTCCGTGATCCCGGACTACCCGCCCGGGGTCAAGGAGTTCACACTGACGAAGCGGCTGGGGTAGCCGTCACGAGGTACGGCGCGCCCCCGCCGAAGGCACCGCCGGGAACACCCGCGGCGCCGTGAAGCCGGCCTCCGCGAAGGCGTCGGCGATCGACTTCGTGACGGTGTCGGCCTCGTCCGACTCCACCAGGACGATCGCGGAGCCGCCGAAGCCGCCGCCCGTCATCCGGGCACCGATCGCTCCGGACGTCATCGCCGTGCCGACGACGAGGTCCAACTCCGGGCAGGAGATGCGCAGATCATCGCGGAGCGAGACGTGACCCTGGACGAGGATCGGGCCGATCGCGCGGACGTCGCCGGAGTCGAGCAGCTCGATGACGCGCTCGACGCGGTGGTCGTCGGAGACGACGTGGCGGACGTAGCGGACGACCTTCTCGTCGACCCCGGCCAGCTCCAACTCCGCGACGGACCTGCCCAGTTCGGCGTACGGGACATCACGCAGGTGACTCACGCCGAGGACGCGCGCGCCCTCCTCGCAGCCCGCGCGCCGCTCCGCGTACGCGCCGTCGCCCAGCTCGTGCTTGACGCGGGTGTCGACGACGAGCAGTTGGAGGCCGTGGGCCGCCAGGTCGAAGGGGACCTGGCGGATGGACAGGTCGCGGCAGTCGAGGTGCAGCGCGTGCCCCTCGGTGGCGCAGGACGAGGCCATCTGGTCCATGACGCCGCACGGCACGCCGACGAAGGCGTTCTCGGCGCGCTGCGCGAGCACCGCCAACTCGGCGCCGGTGAGCCCGAGTTCGTACAGGTCGTTCATCGCGTACGCCGTGACGACCTCGAGGGCGGCCGACGACGAGAGGCCGGCGCCGGTCGGGACCGTGGAGGCGAGGTGGATGTCGGCGCCGGTGAGCGCGTGGCCCGCCTCGCGCAGCGCCCAGACGACGCCCGCGGGGTACGCGGCCCAGCCGCCCTGGCCGTACTTGCTGAGCGGGGCCAGGTCGTCGACGCGCAGCTCCACGACCGGGGCGTCGATGTCGGCGGAGTGCAGGCGCAGCACGCCGTCCTCGCGCCGGGCCGCCGCGGCGACCGCGGTGTGCGGCAGCGCGAGCGGCATGACGAAGCCCTCGTTGATGTCGGTGTACTCGCCGATGAGGTTGACGCGGCCGGGGGCCGCCCACACTCCGGCGGGCTCGTACCCGTAGAGGTCCTTGAACTGCGCGTCGACGGACATGAGTTGAAGCCCCTGATTCCTACTGGCGGGCCTGGGCGAAGGCCCAGGCGTCGGTGACGATGCCCGCGAGGTCCGCGCGGGACGGGTTCCAGCCGAGGCGCTCGCGCGCGGCGCCGGCGGAGGCGACCAGGACGGCCGGGTCGCCGCCGCGGCGCGGGGCGACGACCTCGGGGATCGGGTGCCCGGTGACCTGGCGGACGGTCTCGATGACCTCGCGGACGGAGAAGCCGTTGCCGTTGCCGAGGTTGCAGATGAGGTGCTCGCCGGGCTGCGCGGCGTCGACGGCGAGCAGGTGCGCCTCCGCGAGGTCCACGACGTGGATGTAGTCGCGGATGCAGGTGCCGTCGGGCGTCGGGTAGTCGTCACCGAAGACGTTGATCGCCTCGCGCTTGCCCTGCGCGACCTGGAGGACGAGCGGGATGAGGTGCGACTCGGGGTCGTGCCGCTCGCCGCAACTGCCGTACGCGCCCGCGACGTTGAAGTACCGAAGGGACACTGCAGCCAGTCCGTGCGCGGCCGCCTCGCCCGTGATCATGTGGTCGACCGCGAGCTTCGAGGCGCCGTACGGGGAAGTGGGCGCGGTCGGGTCCGACTCGGTGATCGGGGTGTTGACCGGCTCGCCGTACGTGGCGGCGGTGGAGGAGAAGACGAGCTTGCGGACGCTCGCCGCGCGCATCGCGGCGAGCAGCTCCATGGTGCCGCCGACGTTGTTGGCCCAGTACTTCTCGGGCTTCACGACGGACTCGCCGACCTGCGAGAACGCGGCGAAGTGCAGCACGGCGTCGTAGGAGGAGTCGAGCCACTTGGCGGCGTCGCGGATGTCGCCCTCGATGAAGGCGGCGCCGGACGGGACGCCCTCACGGAAACCGGTGGAGAGGTTGTCGAGGACGGTGACCTGGTGGCCCGCCTCGATCAGGTGCTGCGCGACGACGCTGCCGACGTAGCCGGCACCGCCAGTGACCAGGTACTTCTTGGAAACGGCCTTACCCATTACTTGCTCGCTACCTCTCGCAGTCGCTCGGCCGCGGTCTCCGGCGGCACATCGTTGATGAACACGCTCATGCCGGACTCGGAACCCGCGAGAAACTTCAGCTTGCCGGAAGTGCGTCGGATGGTGAAAAGCTCGAGGTGCAGCGCGAAATCATCGCGGTTGACACCCTCGAACTCGTCCAGCGAGCCGAACGGGGCCTGGTGCCAGGCCGCGATGTACGGCGTCGCCGGCTGGTCCTCACCGAAGATCCGGTCGAAGCGCCTCAAGAGTTCCAGATAAATCTTGGGGAACTCTGTGCGTGCGTCGTCGTCGAGCGCGAGCAGGTCCGGGACCTGGCGCTTGGGGTAGAGGTGCACCTCGTAGGGCCAGTGGGCGGCGTAGGGCACGAAGGCCACCCAGTGCTCGCCGTCGATAACGATCCGCGAGCCGTCCTCGACCTCCTTCTCCACGACATCGGCGAAGAGGTTGCGGCCGCCGGTCTGCTCCTTGTGCTCGGCGGCGGAGCGCAGCATCAGGGCCGTGCGCGGGGTGGTGAAGGGGTAGGCGTAGATCTGGCCGTGCGGGTGGCCGAGGGTGACGCCGATCTCGGCGCCGCGGTTCTCGAAGCAGAAGACCTGCTCGACGGAGTCGAGGTGGGAGAGCTCGGCGGTGCGGTCCGTCCACGCGTCGAGGACGAGGCCCGCCTGCTCCTCGGTGAGGTCCGCGAAGGACTTGTCGTGGTCGGACGTGAAGCACACGACCTCGCAGCGGCCCGCGTCCCCGGCGAGCGAGGGGAAGCGGTTCTCGAAGACCACCACGTCGTACGAGGAGTCGGGGATCTCGCTCAGCCGCTCGCCCTCGGAGGGGCACAGCGGGCACTCGTCGGCCGGCGGGTGGTACGTGCGACCCTGGCGGTGCGAGGCGATCGCCACGGAGTCGCCGAGCAGTGGGTCGCGGCGCACCTCGGAGGTGGTGACGGTGGGGTCGAGGGGGCGGCGGTCGGCCGCGTCCCGGACGACGTCGTCGCGCGAGTCGTAATAGATGAGCTCACGACCGTCGGCGAGCCGGGTCGACGTCTTCTTCACGTCCGATGCTCCTCATCACACCAACCAAACAGAACCAAACACAACAAAGCATAAGCCAACAGCGGCGTCAAGAGAAGCGGGCCGCACCGACTACCCGCAGCGGGCTGTGCGCTTTCTGTGCTGTCTCGTGTCGTCCCGAGGGGTCGGAACGGGATCTCGATCACAATCCAACAAAGAACGTCAGCGGAACTGTTCACTTATTGAAGCCGGAGGCGTAGGTTCCGGACTGTTTCAGTTCGCGCAACGAAGCGAGATCTACATGCTGTCCCCCACAACAACCCTGGCCGAGGGGCTCCGGCTGCCCACCAATGGCCTCGACTACGCGATCATGGCGATCTACTTCGTCGTGGTGCTGGGCATCGGCTTCGCCGCTCGCCGGTCCGTGAAGACCAGCCTGGACTTCTTCCTGTCCGGACGCTCCCTGCCCGCCTGGGTCACCGGTCTCGCGTTCGTCGCCGCGAACCTGGGGGCCACCGAGCTCCTCGGCATGGCGGCCAACGGGGCGCAGTACGGCCTCTACACGGTGCACTGGTACTGGATCGGCGCCATCCCCGCCATGGTCTTCCTCGGCCTGGTGATGATGCCCTTCTACTACTCGTCGAAGGTGCGCTCGGTCCCCGAGTTCCTGCTGCACCGCTTCGGGCCCTCGTCCCACCTGCTGTCCTCGATCATCTTCGCCGTCTCCTCGGTGCTGATCGCGGGCGTCAACCTGTACGCGATGGCCCTGGTGCTCCAGGCGCTGCTCGGCTGGCCGCAGTGGGTGGCGATCGTCATCGCGGGCCTCTTCGTCCTCGCGTACATCACGATCGGCGGGCTCTCCTCGGCGATCTACAACGAGGTCCTGCAGTTCTTCGTCATCCTCGCCGCGCTCATCCCGCTGACCATCGTCGGCCTCAAGCGCGTCGGCGGCTGGGACGGCATCTCGGACTCCCTGACCAGCTCGCACGGCTCCTCGTTCATGACGGCCTGGCAGGGCACGGGCATCGGCGACGCCAACCCGCTGGGCGCCAACTGGCTGACCATCGTGCTCGGCCTCGGCTTCGTGATGAGCTTCGGCTACTGGACGACGAACTTCGCCGAGGTGCAGCGCGCACTGTCCGCGAAGAACCTCTCCGCCGCCAAGCGCACCCCGCTGATCGCCGCGTTCCCGAAGATCCTCATCCCGATGGTCGTCGTGATCCCCGGTCTGATCGCCCTGGTCATGGAGCCGTCCATCGGCAAGTCCGCGGACGGCCTGCAGTACAACGACGCCATCCCGGTCCTCATGCGCGACCTGCTGCCCAACGGTGTCCTCGGCATCGCGGTGACGGGTCTGCTCGCCGCGTTCATGGCGGGCATGGCGGCCAACGTCTCGTCGTTCAACACGGTGTTCACCAACGACATCTGGGCCGCGTACATCAAGAAGGGCCAGAGCGACCGGCACTACCTGGCGACCGGCCGCGTCGTCACCGCCGTCGGCGTCGTGATCGGCATGGGCACCGCGTTCATCGCGGGCAGCTTCAGCAACATCATGAACTACCTGCAGACGCTGTTCTCGTTCTTCAACGTCCCGCTGTTCGTGGTCTTCATCATCGGCATGTTCTGGAAGCGGACGACGCCGGCGGCGGGCTTCTGGGGGCTGCTGTCCGGCACGGTGGCCGCGATGGTGAACTACTTCTGGTTCTACAAGCAGGGCGTCATCTCGATCCCCTCGGACCAGGGCGCCAACTTCGTCTCCTCGATCGTCGCCTTCGTGGTCGGCGCGGTGGTGATGTTCGTGGTCACGCTCTGCACCAAGTCCAAGCCCGCCGAGGAGCTGGCCGGTCTCGTGTACGGCACGAAGTCGCCGGGCATGGAGGAGCCGCCGGCCGAGGGTGACGACGCCTGGTACCGCAAGCCGGCCCTGCTGGGCTGGGGAGCGATCGTCCTCGCCGTCATCTGCTACATCCCGTTCTCCTTCTGAGGTCCGAGGTAACACGACATGAGCGACGAAATGAACCAGCACGTCGAGGAAGTGAAGGAGCTCGAGGCCAAGTCGGCGACGGCGGCCCGCCTCTTCGACGTGCGACGCATCATCGGCGGCCTCTTCGTGGTGTACGGCGTGATCGTCACGATCGCCGGCTTCACGGCGTCCGACGCCGACCTCAAGAAGGCCCAGGACATCAACATCAACCTGTGGACCGGCATCGGCATGCTGATCCTCGGGGTGTTCTTCCTGGTCTGGATGAAGCTGCGCCCCACGGAGCCGCCGACAGCGGAGGAGCTGGCTGAGGCGACGGAGAAGTCCGAGTAACCGGCAGCAGACCAGGGCAGGGGCCCACCGCTTGGGAGAGCGGTGGGCCCCTGCTCTTCGCTAATGTGCGCGGATGGGAACGGAAAGGGCAGCCGGGACGCCGGCCGAGCGGGCGCTTCGACGCTCGTACACGGCGGGCGCCGGGGCGGAGCGCTTCGACGTCGAAGACCTGACGGTGGGCCACCGCCCGGACAGAACAGCCCTGTTGACGTACCACCTCACGGTCACGGCCCCCTCCCGGCCACCGGAGCGCTGGCTCTTCACCCTCCACTGGGACGACAAGTCCTTCACCGACGTCCTCACATCGGCGGCCCCCGACCCCGAGCGCCTCGACCAACTCGTCCACCTGGTCAGGTCCCTGCTGGAGGAGTGGTGGGCCACGAAGGGCCACAACCGCCGCTCGGCGAAGATGGGGCGGCGGTTGCCGTAGGCGCGCCGGACAACGCACAAGGCCCATCCCGCCTGAACGGAATGGGCCTTGACTTCTGGAGCGCCGGGCAGGCCTTGCACCTGCATTTCCCCGCAGGAAGCGGGGCGTCTTTCCTTGGACCACCAACGCGCGGTCACCCGCCGCGAGTTGCGGCGACCAACAAGATCAACTGTAGCTCAGGACTCGGGTTCTGGCGAGCCCACCGGGCCCGCCCGGTCCAGCAGACCCGTGCGGGCCGCGAGCGCCGCCGCCTCCAGGCGGGAGCCGACGCCCAGCTTCATCAGGACACGCTGAACGTGCGTACGGGCCGTGGACGGGGCGATGCCCATGCCCGCCGCGATCAGCCGGGTGTCCTCGCCGTCCGCGACCCGCACCAGGACCTCGACCTCGCGCGGCGTGAGCATCTGCAGCAGGCGCTGGCCCTCGTCGTCCGGCTGGGCCGCCGGGTTGAGCAGCTCCGCGAACGCGCCCTGGAGCAGGGCGGGGGCCACCGCGGCCTCCCCCGCCCGCGCCTTCATCAGGGCGCGCTCGACGCCCTCTATCCGCTCGTCGTGCCGTACGTAGCCGGAGGCGCCGGCCGCGAAGGCCGACGCGATGCCTCTTGGTGAGGGGACGGGGCCGAGAACCACCACCGCCACCTGCGGGCGCTCGCGTTTGATGCGGATCACCGGGTCGAAGGTGCCGGGTTCCGCGGGGGTCGCCGTGCCGAGCAGGCAGACCTCCGGCGCCCGCGAGATGACCAGATCCGCCGCACCGGCCGCGGGCGCGGCCGCCGCGAGCACCCGGTGCCCGCGCAGCTTCAGGGCCGAGGCCAACGCCTCGGCCAGCAATCGGTGGTCGTCGACCACCATCAGCCGCACTCCCATCGGGCCAACCCCCCAATCCACCCCGGGTGTCCCCGCGAACCCCCGGGCCCCCCAAGGACAGGCGAGCCCCCCCGACTCCCCGTCCTCCTTCATCCCCCGGAAGCTACACGCTTGTTCGAGGATGCGCGCCCCCTACCGGCCAGAAGCGGCCCTCAATGCTGAAATCCAGTGCATTGAGGGATGTTTGGGGGTACAGGAACGCAAAGCCAGCGCCAAGCAGCCTTTGCCCGGGGCGACTTCGCGGCCTCTTTCAGCCGGTGCCGAAACCGATCGCCGTGTACCGCTTGCCGTCGTCCGCGTAGGGCTCGCCGATCAGGGGCTGAGCGAGGAACAATCTCCCCTTGGAATAGTGGAGTTCGGAATTCGAGCGGCCCGGCGCCATGCCACTGATCATGTTCCGTACGGCAGGCGTGGCCGGTGTTTCCACCAGCGTCGACTGCTTCATGGTCCGGGGGTCGATCGTCACGATCTGGCTGCCCTTGGCGGCGGCCCCCGTCTTGAACGCCAGGAGGTTTCCGCCGTCCATGCGCACCGGGAAGATGTCGTGGTGCTCGCCTCCCGTGATGCGGTCACCCGTGCGCTTTCCCGTCTCCAGGGAGTACGACACGATCTCGTCGGCCGGTCCCGTGCCGCCGTCGGTCTCGTGCGACCGGGTCGCGAAATAGATCCGGCCATTGCCGACAGTGATCTTCGCGCAGCCCTCGGTCTTTCCGACCTCGCAGGCGAAGTCGTACTTCTTGGGGTCGATGGAGATCTTGCTCGCGAGCCTTCCACCGCTGTCCAGGGCGAATACGTCGGTGATCGTTCCCGCCGAGTTCGCGCCCCTTCCCACGCCGAAGACGACCGGCTTGGTGGACAGGACCTTTACGCCGGCGAGGCCCGCGGGGATCTTGTAGGACCACCTGGGCTGGCCCGTCACCGGGTCCAGGAGCTGGACGTCGTACGTCGCGTGCTCGCCGTAGGTACCGCATTTGCGGACCGTCACGAGCTGGGCGCCGCCGTGGTAGCCGAGGTCCTGGCACTCCCCGGTGTCGGGCTGCCACCGGATGGCGCCCGACTTGAGGTCGAAGGCGGCGCCGCCGTCGAGACCGCCGCCCGCCGCGAGCGTGGTGCCCGAGAGGGAGAGCTCCTCGAAGATCCGCCGGTTCGAGCCCTGGCCGAGGCTCTGCGTCCAGAGCTTGTGCCCCGTGTTGACGTCGAAGACCGTGATCTGGCTGCACGGCTTGTGGTCGCCGTTCCTGGGCCGCTTGCCGGCCTCGCTGACCACGGCCGCGAGCGCGTCGTCGGTGACGGTGTCCGTCCCCGCGCACGTCTGCCCCGACAGCGGGAGCGTCCAGGTCTTCCTGCCGCTCGCGGCGTCGTAGCCGACGATCTGGTTCACGCCCGCCTTGGCGTACGTCTTGTCGGTCAGCCAGGAGCCCTGGACGCTGTCCACCTGCCGCTTCGCCACCTTCGGCGCGGGCAGCCGCAGCGTCAGCCTCGCCGACGGGTCGGCCGGGGCCCGCTCCGCCGCGGAATCGCCGAAGCCGTCGCCGCTCTTGTCGCCGCCGGAGCCCGTGGCGCCCACGCCGGGGTCGTCACCCGACGTCGTGGCGTAGAGGAAGCCGCCGCCGACGATCAGCGCGATGGCCACGACCGCGGCGCCGATGACGAGCGCGATCGGCGGCACCTTTTTACGGGTGGGTGGCTGCGGGTGGCCGTACTGGGACTGCTCGTACGGCTGTTGCCTCTGTTGCCGCACGGGCGGGAGCGGTGTGCGCAAGGTGCCGTAACCGGGGGTGGTGTACGGCGGCATGGGCGGTGGGGCGCCGAATTCGCCCTGTGGGGACGGGGGTTCGTTCGGCGGGCGGGGCGGGGGTGGCTGGGTCATGACCTGGGTACCTCGGGGACGTTGAGTTGCGGCAAGGCCAGTCGCCGTGGGCCGGATCGGACGTTCTCGTCCCGGCGGCCCTTTTCTATCACTCGCGTCTGTCACGCACGGCTGACAGGCAGCGGCCGGTCCGTCCCCGTACCCAGGGGAGGACCGGCCCGCGGTGCGGACGGGAAGGTGAGGAGAGGGCCTCGCTCACGCGTCCTCGGCAAGCTCCAGCCAGCGCATCTCCAACTCCTCGCGCTGCGCGACCAGATCACGCAGCTCCGCGTCCAGCTTCGCGACCTTGCCGAAGTCCGTGGCGTTGTCGGCGATCTGCGTGTGCAGCTTGGTCTCCTTCTCGGAGATCTTGTCCATCTGCCGCTCGATCTTCTGGAGTTCCTTCTTCGCGGCGCGTACATCTTTAGAAGACCCAGTGGCCGCGGAAGGACCCGCCTTCTCGGCCGCGGCCGGGGCGGCGGCGGGAGCCGGGGACGCGGCCTCGATCATCCGCTGCCTGCGCTCCAGGTACTCGTCGACGCCGCGCGGCAGCATCCGCAGGGTGGCGTCGCCGAGCAGGGCGTACGTGTTGTCGGTGGTGCGCTCCAGGAAGAACCGGTCGTGGGAGATCACGACCATCGAGCCCGGCCAGCCGTCGAGCAGGTCCTCGAGCTGGGTGAGGGTCTCGATGTCCAGGTCGTTCGTCGGCTCGTCGAGGAAGAGGACGTTCGGCTCGTCCATCAGGAGGCGCAGGATCTGGAGCCGGCGCCGCTCGCCACCGGACAGGTCGCCGACCGGCGTCCACTGCTTGTCCTTCGCGAAGCCGAACTGCTCGCACAGCTGGCCCGCGGTCATCTCGCGGCCCTTGCCGAGGTCGACGCGGTCGCGGACCTGCTGGACGGCCTCCAACACCCGCAGCGTGGAGGGCAGTTCGGTCACGTCCTGCGACAGGTACGCGAGCCGTACGGTCTTGCCGACGACGATCTTTCCGGCGGCCGGCTGTACGTCGCCCTGGCTGCGGGCGGCCTCGTCGAGGGCGCGCAGCAGGGACGTCTTGCCCGCGCCGTTCACACCGACCAGGCCGACGCGGTCGCCCGGGCCGAGCTGCCAGGTCAGGTGCTTGAGCAGCACCTTCGGACCGGCCTGGATGGTGACGTCCTCGACATCGAAGACGGTCTTGCCGAGGCGGGCGTTGGCGAACTTCATCAGCTCGCTCTTGTCGCGCGGCTCCGGGACGTCGGCGATCAGCTCGTTGGCCGCCTCCACGCGGAAGCGCGGCTTGGAGGTGCGGGCGGGGGCGCCGCGGCGCAGCCAGGCCAGCTCCTTGCGGACCAGGTTCTGCCGCTTGGCCTCCTCGGTCGCGGCGATCCGCTCCCGCTCGGCACGGGCGAAGACGTAGTCGCTGTACCCGCCCTCGTACTCGTACACGTCGCCCTTCTGCACGTCCCACATGCGGGTGCAGACCTGGTCGAGGAACCAGCGGTCGTGCGTGACGCAGACGAGCGCCGAGCGGCGGTTGCGGAGGTGCTGGGCGAGCCAGGCGATGCCCTCGACGTCGAGGTGGTTCGTCGGCTCGTCGAGGACGATCAGGTCCTGCTCGGCGATGAGCAGCTTGGCGAGCGCGATACGGCGCCGCTCGCCGCCGGAGAGCGGGCCGATCACGGTGTCGAGCCCCTGCGGGAAGCCGGGCAGGTCGAGCCCGCCGAACAGCCCCGTGAGCACGTCGCGGATCTTGGCGCTGCCCGCCCACTCATGGTCGGCCATGTCACCGATGACCTCGTGCCGGACGGTGGCCTTCGGGTCGAGCGAGTCGTGCTGGGTGAGCACGCCCAGGTGCAGGCCACCGCTGTGGGTGACGCGGCCGGTGTCCGCCTCCTCCAGCTTGGCGAGCATCCGGATGAGGGTGGTCTTGCCGTCTCCGTTGCGTCCCACGACACCGATCCGGTCGCCTTCCTGTACGCCGAGGGATACGCCTTCGAGGAGGGCACGGGTGCCGTAGACCTTCGAGACGTTCTCGACGTTGACCAGATTGACTGCCATTTCGCTCCGCTCCGGGGGGTGGGCCACGGGGGTGGGCCGGTCTTCAAGCGTAGTGGGGGTACGGGGGTGCCTTTACGGCGCGGGGCGCCGGGGGGGCGGTCACGGGGGCACGGGGTGCCGGTCACGGGGACCGGGGTGCCGGTCGCGGACACCGGGGTGCCGGCCACGGGGCGCGGCCCCGGGCCCAGGCCCGGCCGGTCCTCACGCCACGGGCTCCGCCCGGACCTCGGCCGGTGCCCACGCCACGGGCTCCGCCCCGGGGACCCGCACCGGGGTTGCGGCCTCGGGGCTCCGCCCCGGACCCCGCGCCTCAAGCGCCGGCGGGGCTGATGGTGCCGAATCGGCGTTACGGGCTCGGGGCGCTGCCCCGGGCCCCGCGAGTCTCGTCCCGGAGCGGGACTGGAGATGCCCGCCCGCCGCAGGGGATCGAATTGTCCCGCCCGCCCTTGGGCAATCGCCCGGCTCCCGCCCATCTCCCACCACCCGCCCCCTCCGGGGGCGTCGGCCCGACGGGGTGCCGCCACCGCGATCCGGCGGCAGCCACGGTTCCCCACAGGGGACGGCGAGCGGTGCCCCGTCTTGGGCAATCCGGCGGCCGCCACGGTTCCCCACCAGTTGCGCCCGACGCCGCCACGGCCTTGGGCGACTTCCGCCGGCCGCGACTCCCCACCCGCTGCGGTCGACGCCGCCCCGCCTCGGGCAACCTCCGCCAGCCGCGACTCCCGCCCGTTGCGGTCGGCCGCACGCGCCTTGGGCGGCTTCCGCTGGCCGCGGCTCCCCACCCATTGCCGTCGACGCTGCCCCGCCTTGGGTAACGCCCACCACGCCTCCCCACCCGCTGCGGTCGACCGCCACCGCCTTGGGCATCCGCCGCAACCACGACTCCCCACCCTCTCCGGCCAACCGCACGCACCTTCGGCAACCCGCCACCCGACACAGCCCCCACCCACTGCGACCAACCACCACCATGGGCACCCGCCGCAAACACGACTCCCGACCCTCTGCGGTCGGCCGTCGCCGACTTGGGCAATCTGCCGCCTGGGGCGGCAGGGTGGGCAAGGCGGCACCCCGGTGCGGCGCACCCCTCACGACAGGCGCCGTCCCCGGCACAGCCCCAAGGCCCCAGTGCCGCGCTCCCAGGGCGGGAGGCGTCGACCACGGCAAGGCGGCACCCCGGTACCGCGCAACAGCTACAACAGGCGCCCGCCCCGGCACAGCAACCCGGACCCCGGACAGGCCAAAGCCCCCGGAGGGACGGGAGGGTGGGAGATGACCGGGCACCGGCACAGCCGGACAAGGACCAGTGCCGGGCACCGAACGCAAGGGACGGTGCCGAGCACCGAACGCAAGGGCGCCCACCCCGACAAAGCCCCAACACCCGGCGCCCCGCACCCAGGACGCGAGGCGCCGACCACGGCACAGCAACCGGGCCCCGGACAGGCCGAAGCCCCCGGAGGGGGCGGGCGGTGGGAGATGACCGGGCACCGGCACAGCCGGACAAGGACCGGTGCCGTGCACCGAATGCAAAGGCGCCCACCCCGGCACAGCCCCAACACCCGGTGCCCCGCAACCAGGACGCGAGGCGCCGACCACGGCACAGCAACCCGGACCCCGGACAGGCCAAAGCCCCCGGAGGGGACGGGAGGGTGGGAGATGACCGGGCACCGGCACAGCCGGACAAGGACCAGTGCCGCGCGCCGAACGCAAGGGACGGTGCCGGGCACCGAACGCAAGGGCGCCCACCCCGACAAAGCCCCGACACCCGGTGCCCCGCAACCAGGACGCGAGGCGCCGACCACGGCACGGCAGCATCCCGGTGCGACGTAATCGGGGCGGGAGGCGTCGACCCCGGCACAGCGACCGAGTCCCGGACGGGGCGAAGCCCCCGGAGGGGGCGGGCGGTGGGAGATGACCGGGCACCGGCACAGCCGGACAAGGACCGGTGCCGTGCACCGAATGCAAAGGCGCCCACCCCGGCACAGCCCCAACACCCGGTGCCCCGCAACCAGGACGCGAGGCGCCGACCACGGCACAGCAACCCGGACCCCGGACAGGCCAAAGCCCCCGGAGGGGACGGGAGGGTGGGAGATGACCGGGCACCGGCACAGCCGGACAAGGACCGGTGCCGCGCGCCGAACGCAAGGGACGGTGCCGGGCACCGAACGCAAGGGCGCCCACCCCGACAAAGCCCCGACACCCGGTGCCCCGCAACCAGGACGCGAGGCGCCGACCACGGCACGGCAGCATCCCGGTGCGACGTAATCGGGGCGGGAGGCGTCGACCCCGGCACAGCGACCGAGTCCCGGACGGGGCGAAGCCCCCGGAGGGGGGCAGGCGGTGGGAGATGACCGGGCACCGGCACAGCCGGACAAGGACCGGTGCCGTGCGCCGAATGCAAAGGCGCCCACCCCGGCACAGCCCCAACACCCGGTGCCGCGCACCCAGGACGCGAGGCGCCGACCACGGCAAGGCGGCACCCCGGTACCGCGCAACAGGTACGACAGGCGCCCGCCCCGGCACAGCAACCCGGACCCCGGACAGGCCGAAGCCCCCGGAGGGGGCGGGCGGTGGGAGATGAGCGGGCAACGGCGCAGCCGGACAGGGGGCGGTGCCGTGCGCCGAATGCAAAAGCGCCCACCACGGCACAGCCCCAACACCCTGTGCCGTGCGCCGAACGCAAGCGCGCTCACCCCGGCCAAGCCCCGACACCCGGCGCCCCGCACCCAGGACCAGAGGCGCCAGCCACGGCACAGCGGCACCCCGGTGCCCCGCGCCCAGGACCGGAGGCGCCAGCCACGGCACCGTGGCGCGCAACAGGGCCCCCGGGTCAGAGGAGTGTCGCGCCCGGGGCCGGGGACGGGGCCACCCGGGCCGTGCGGCACAACCCCGAAGCGGTCAGGGTCTCGGCCACCGTTCGGGCCGAGGTCTCGTCCGCCACCAGGAACGCCGTCGTGGGCCCGGACCCCGAGACCAGCGCGGCCAGCGCCCCCGCCGACGTACCGGCGTCAAGCGTGTCCTTCAGGGACGGGAAGAGGGAGAGCGCCGCGGGCTGGAGGTCGTTGGTGACCGTGGCCGCGAGGGCCTCGACGTCGCCGGTGCGCAGCGCCTCCAGAAGGGCGGGCGCGGCGACGGGGTCGGGAGCGTCGGGGCTGAGCCGGTCGAACTCGCGGTAGACCGCCGGCGTGGACAGGCCGCCGTCCGCCGCCGCGAACACCCACCAGAACTCCCCACCCACGTCGAGGAGTTCGAGCTTCTCGCCCCGCCCGGTACCGAGCGCCGCCCCGCCGACCAGGCTGAACGGCACATCGCTGCCCAACTCGGCGCAGATGTCGAGGAGTTCCTCGCGGGAGGCCTTCGTCCCCCAGAGCGCGTCGCAGGCGACAAGCGCGCCCGCCGCGTCCGCGGAGCCGCCCGCCATGCCGCCGGCGACCGGGATGTCCTTGGCGATGTGGATATGGACGGCGGGTTCGCCGAGGCCGTGTCGCGACGCCAGCGCGAACGCGGCGCGGGCCGCCAGGTTCGTACGGTCAAGGGGGACCTGGTCGGAGCCCGGGCCCGTGCAGGTGAGTTCGAAGGTGTCCGCCTCCGACACCGTCACCTCGTCGTAGAGGCCCACGGCCAGGAACACGTTCGCCAGGTCGTGGAAGCCGTCGGGGCGGGCGCCGCCGACCGCGAGCTGGACGTTGACCTTGGCGGGTACGCGTACGGTCACCGACGTATCCGATGTCACTGCTGCTTGGCCTCCGCGATGCGGGCGAACTCGTGGACGGTGAGCGCCTCGCCGCGCGCCTGCGGGGAGACGCCCGCCGCGACGAGGGCCTCCTCGGCGGCCTGCGCCGACCCCGCCCACCCGGCGAGCGCCGCGCGCAGCGTCTTGCGGCGCTGGGCGAACGCGGCGTCGACGACCGCGAACACCTCTTGCCTGGACGCGGTGGTGGGGATCGGCTCGGTGCGGCGTACGAGGGAGACGAGGCCGGAGTCGACGTTCGGGGCCGGCCAGAAGACGTTGCGCCCGATGCTGCCGGCGCGCTTGACCTCCGCGTACCAGTTGGCCTTCACGGACGGGACGCCGTAGACGCGGGAGCCGGGCCCGGCGGCGAGCCGGTCGGCGACCTCGGCCTGCACCATCACGAGGGTGCGCTCGATGGTCGGGAAGGACTCCAGCATGTGGAGGAGGACGGGGACCGCCACGTTGTACGGGAGGTTCGCGACGAGGGCGGTGGGGGCCGGGCCGGGGAGCTCGGTGACCTGCATCGCGTCGATGTTGACGAGGTCGAAGGCGTCCTTCTTGGCCGGGAGGCGGGCCGCGATGGTGGCGGGCAGGGCCGAGGCCAGTACGTCGTCGATCTCCACGGCCGTGACGTGGCGGGCCGCTTCGAGGAGGGCGAGGGTGAGCGAGCCGAGGCCGGGCCCGACCTCCACGACGGCGTCGTCCTCGGTCACTTCCGCGGTGCGGACGATGCGGCGGACGGTGTTGGCGTCGATCACGAAGTTCTGGCCGCGTTGCTTGGTCGGCCGGACGTTCAGCGCCGCGGCGAGTTCGCGGATGTCCGCGGCGCCGAGGAGGGGGCCCTGGGGGTCACTGTTGCTCACCGTTCAAGGGTAGCCGTGTGGTGGCGGGGGCCTCCCGCCCGTGTTCCGCGGCACCGGGGTGCCGCCTTGCCCACCCTGCCGCCCGATGGGGTCTCCCCTGCTCGGAGCTTGTCGGAGAGCTTGGGGAAGGCAGATTGCCCAAGGCGAGGGCAAGTGCCCCGTGACCGCAACGCCTACAACCGGCCCCCGCAATGCGGCCACGGCGTCGCCCCCCGGCTGACGTAAAGCTTCTTCGCCCGGTACGTCTGCTCCGCCGCAGGCGCGTCCTGGGGGCGGCCCGAGCCGCCGAGGCTGTGCCACGTCTGCGTGTCGAACTGGTAGAGGCCCCCGTAGGTGCCGGTCGCGTCCGTGGCTCCCGGCCGGCCGCCGGATTCGCACGCCGCGAGTCCTGACCAGTTGAGGGAGTCCGCCCCGGCCACCGACGTCGGCATCGGCTTCGTACCGACCCTGACCTGCTGCGTGCGCGGCTCCCGTACGACCTCCTCCCGCACGCGGCGCGGCCTCTCCCGTACCCCGTTGACGGTCCGCACCGAGTACGTGACCCGCTTCATGCCCGGCTCACCGGCCCGCGTGACGACCTCCGTGCCCTGGAACTGCGAGGCGTCCTCCGTGCGCTCGGTCGCGTACGGGATCGGCTCCTCCCGGACCTCCTTCGCCCCGGTCACCCGCATCACCGTGATCACCTGCCCGTCGCGCGGGAAGCTGCTCTGCGGCACCGACGTGGTGTCCTGCCCGCGCAGCGTCACGCCCGCGTCCTCGACGGCCCCGCCCACGGTCGCCGCGTTCGTGCGGATGGTGCGGCGGTTGCCGTCGGCCATGATCGTGACGCTGCGCTCCGTGCGTACGTCGAGGGCCAGACCGTGCCGGGCGATGCGCTGGGAGCGCGACGCCGAGACGTACGCGCCCTCCGCCCGCACCCCGAGTTGCCTGAGCGCCCCGTGCACGGTCCGCGCCGTCGTCCATACCTCGCGCCGCTGCCCGTCGAGGGTGAGCCGGACGGGCCGCCCGTACCGGACCGCGACCTCGTCCCCGCTGGCCAGCTCGGCCGTCTCGCCGGGCGCCACGACGTCGTGGTCGCCGACGTCCACGCCCTCGTCGGCGAGGAGTTCGGTGACATCGTCGGCGAAGGTGTGCAGGGTGCGCTCCTTGCCGTCGACGCTGAGGTGGATCGCCTTGTCGTCGGCGAGGAAGGCGGACGTGCCGCCCGCGAGGAACGCGACGACCAGCGCCTGCGGCAGCAGCCTGCGCAGCGATTCGGGCCGCTGTGCCACCTTCTTGCGCCGCGCGGCACGCCTGGCGGCGGCCCGCCCGCCGGTCGGTGCGGAGGCGGGGACCTGGGGCTCCTCGGCCCCCTCCTCGTGCGCCCCGTACGGCACGTGCGTCTCGTACCGCTCGTACGGCTCGTGCCGCTCGTACGTCTCCTGCGGCGTAATGCTCACGACGACGCTCCAGGCCACTCACAGGTGTCCGGTCCCCGGTGAGGGGCGGATCGGGCGAGCAGAACCTAGCGGAGCGTCCGTCACTCTCCAAAGCACCGCGACTACTCTGCGTGGCTACTTTGCCCGGAGGTGAGCGGGTGCGAGCGCCCGTGACCGTTATCGCTCAGTAATCGAAGGCACGCGCGGTGTTGGCGGAGACCGACGTCGCGAGGGCTTCCTCCGTGACGCCCTTGACCGCGGCCATGGCGCGCAGCGTGACCGGAATGAGATACGGGGCATTAGGCCGACCGCGGTACGGGGCGGGCGTCAGGAACGGTGCGTCCGTCTCGACCAGAACCAGTTCGAGCGGGGCCACCGCGAGCGCGTCGCGCAGCGGCTGCGCGTTCTTGAACGTCACGTTTCCCGCGAACGACATGAAGTAGCCGTTCTCCGCGCAGATTTGGGCCATGTCCGCGTCGCCGGAGTAGCAGTGGAAGACGGTGCGCTCGGGCGCGCCCTCTTCCTTCAGGACGCGTAGCACATCGGCGTGCGCCTCACGGTCGTGGATGACCAGCGCCTTGCCGTGCCGCTTGGCGATCTCGATGTGGGCGCGGAAGGACTTCTCCTGCGCGGCCTTGCCCTCGGGGCCCGTACGGAAGTAGTCGAGGCCGGTCTCGCCGACGCCCTTCACGTGCGGGAGGGCGGCGAGCCGGTCGATCTCGGCGAGGGCCTCGTCCAGGCCCGCGTCACCCAGCGGCTCCCTCGCACCCTGGCGGGACCAGCCGTCCGGGTCGCCGTGCACGATGCGCGGCGCCTCGTTGGGGTGCAGGGCGACCGTCGCGTGCACGCGCGCGTGCTCCTCCGCCACGGAGGCCGCCCACCGCGAGCCCGCGAGGTCGCAGCCCACCTGGACGACCGTGGTCACGCCCACCGACGCCGCCTTGGCGAGGCCCTCCTCCACGGTGCCCTCCTGCATGTCCAGGTGGGTGTGGGAGTCGGCGACCTCGACCTCCAGGGGCGCGGGCAGCGGCGGCGGGGTGACGTCCTTGGTGCTGGGGCTCATGCCCCCGATCCTACGAAGCCGGTGTCACTCGTCCCGCTTGTGGTGGTGGCTGAAGGGGTGCAGCAGGTCGGACAGGTGCCAGTGGTGGTGCCCCTCGCGCTCCGCCGCGTCCGGTTCCGGCACTTCCACCGGCCCCGCCTGCGGGGTGCGGTGGTGTTGCAGCGCGTCACGTGCGGAGGAGACGCGCCCCGCGCGCATGATGCGTACGACGTGGCCCTCGCAGTTCACACACGTGGGCCTGGTCAGCGGCGACGGCACCCGCTCGCCCCCGACCACGTACATCACGAAGTCCGCGCCGTCCCCGTCGACGTGGTGCTCGATCTCGTAGGACTGCTCCCAGCCGTGCCCGCACCGCATGCAGGCGAAGGAATACGACTCGTGGGCGATCGATGTCGCCGCGCTGCGATTCGGGACCGGGGGCGCCTGCGCACCAATGGCTGTCTTGGAGACTGCGAACTCGCTCATGCCAGCTCCTCTTGCCCGCTGGACAAACGCCGCCCTGCGGCAGCGTGGGGACGGGTGCGTCCCCTTCAACCAGTGGACGCCTCCGCCGGGCCGAGCGCAAAAGGCCTGTCGACTATTGGATCCGATTTGGCTTTTCCCTGCCGAAACGGCCCTGACGCGCGGTCTTCGCTTTGCTTTTCAGGTTAGTCCTTTACGCACCTATGGGGCGGTCCGAGCCGCATTCTTTGCCGCCACGACGGCATCGAAGACCTCGCGCTTGGGCAGCCCGGCGTCGGCGGCCACGGCGGCGATCGCCTCCTTGCGGCGCTCCCCCGCCTCCTCCCGCACCCGCACCCTGCGCACCAGCTCATCGGGGGTGAGGTCGTCGGCGGACTTCTCCGGCGCGCCCTCGACGACGACCGTGATCTCGCCGCGTACGCCCTCGGCGGCCCACTCGGCGAGCTCCTTCAGGGGGCCGCGCCTGACCTCCTCGTACGTCTTGGTGAGCTCGCGGCACACGGCGGCGCGGCGGTCCTCGCCGAAGGCCTCGGCCATCGCGGCGAGGGTGTCGTCGAGGCGGTGCGGGGCCTCGAAGTAGACAAGGGTGCGGCGCTCCTCGGCGACCTCCTTGAGCCGGGAGAGCCGCTCGCCCGCCTTGCGCGGCAGGAAGCCCTCGAAGCAGAAGCGGTCGACGGGGAGCCCGGACAGCGCGAGGGCGGTGAGCACGGCGGAGGGGCCGGGAACCGCCGTGACGCGGATGTCCCGCTCGACCGCCGCGGCGACCAGCCGGTACCCGGGGTCGGACACGGACGGCATCCCCGCGTCCGTCACGAGCAGCACCCGCGCCCCGCCGGCCAGCGCCTCGACGAGCTCCGGCGTGCGCGCCGACTCGTTGCCCTCGAAGTACGACACGACACGCCCGCCGACCTGCACCCCGAGCGCCTGCGTGAGCCGCTTCATGCGCCGGGTGTCCTCGGCGGCGACGACATCGGCGCCGGCCAACTCCTGGGCCAGCCGCGGCGGCGCGTCCGCCACGTCACCGATCGGCGTGCCTGCCAGCACGAGGGTTCCGGCGGACTCGGGGGATTCTGCGGTTCCAGTCACGTTTCCAGTCTCGCAGGAGCGGGCCGCGGGACTCGCACAGTCGTGTTCCCTACGATGGCGCGCGTGACCAGTACCGCGTCGTCGTCCGGGGCGACTCCGACCAGCGCACCGACCGAGCAGGCCGCAGGCGTGGAGCCGCAGCAGTCGTCGTGGCTGCGCGGGCTGCGCAGGTTCGGATACCGGGCGCAGGCCAGAGGCGGGGACGTGGGCACGCGCCTGGTGCCGCCGTTCCCGCCGCTCGGGGGCCGCCTGTGGGCGTCCTTCGGGCTGAGCCGGTTCTCCGCCGCGCAGGCGGAGCGGATCGTCGGCTGGGTCGGGCCGCTGCTCGTCACGCTCGTCGCGGGTCTCGCCAGGTTCTGGAACCTGGGCAGCCCGAAGGCCGTGATATTCGACGAGACGTACTACGCGAAGGACGCGTGGGCGCTCATCCACCGCGGCTTCGAGGTGAACTGGCCCAAGGACGCCAACGACAAGATCCTGGCCACGGGCGGAAACGTACCGATCCCGCACGACGCCTCGTACGTCGTGCATCCGCCGGTGGGCAAGTACGTCATCGGCATCGGCGAGTGGATGTTCGGGTTCGACCCGTTCGGCTGGCGGTTCATGACGGCGGTCCTCGGCACGCTGTGCGTGCTCATGGTCTGCCGGATCGGGCGGCGCATCTTCCGCTCCACGTTCCTCGGCTGCCTGGCGGGCGCGCTGCTCGCCGTCGACGGCCTCTCGTACGTGATGAGCCGCACCGCGCTGCTCGACTCGATCCTGGTCTTCTTCGTGGTGGCGGCGTTCTGCTGCCTGGTGCTCGACCGGGAGCGCACGCGCGGGCAGTTGGCCGCCGCGCTACCCGTGGACGAGCACGGCATTCCGCACCCCGACACCGAGGTCGCCGAGACGCTGCGGCTTGGCTGGCGGCCCTGGCGGCTGCTCGCGGGCCTGTGCCTCGGGCTCGGCGCCGCCACGAAGTGGAACGGCTTCATCTTCCTGGCCGCGTTCGCCCTCATGTCGGTGCTGTGGGACGTGGGTTCGCGGCGGGTGGCGGGCGCCGAGCGCCCGTACCGGGCGGTCCTGAAGCGGGACGTCGTGCCCGCCTTCGTCTCGACGGTCCCCGTGGCCATCGCCACCTACGTGCTGTCCTGGCTCGGCTGGATCCTCTCCCCCAGCGACGGCTCCGGCGGCTACTTCCGCAACTGGGCGGCGACCGACGGCAAGGGCGGCACCTTCACCTGGCTGCCGGACTGGGTGCGCAGCCTGTGGCACTACGAGCACGAGGTGTGGAACTTCAACACCACGCTCAGCTCGCCGCACACCTACCAGTCGAACCCGTGGAGCTGGATGGTCGACGGCCGCCCGGTCTCGTACTTCTACGAGTCGCCGAAGCCGGGCGCGCAGGGCTGCCCCGCCGACGCCACCGAGAAGTGCGCCCGCGAGGTCCTCGCCCTCGGCACGCCGCTGCTGTGGTGGGCGGCCTGCTTCGCGCTCCTGTACGTGCTGTGGCGCTGGTTCTTCCGCCGCGACTGGCGGGCGGGCGCGATCCTGTGCGGCGTCGCGGCGGGCTACCTCCCCTGGTTCAACTACCAGGAGCGGACGATCTTCTACTTCTACGCGGTCGTCTTCGCCCCGTTCCTCTGCCTGGCCCTGGCGATGATGCTCGGCGCGATCATCGGCAAACCGGGCTCCCAGGAACGACGGCGGGTGATCGGCGCGACGGCGGCGGGCGCCCTGGTGCTGCTGATCGCGTGGAACTTCATCTACTTCTGGCCGATCTACACGGGCGACGCGATCCCGGTCGACTCCTGGCGTTCACGGATGTGGCTGGACACGTGGGTGTGAGTCGGTTTCGGTCACCTTTGTGATCTCAATCCGGACACCTTCGGACATCATCTGAAGAACTCGCGGTACTTGAGGCACCTGCCGTGCTTACAGTCCCTCCCGTAAACCTGGGGAGGGGAGCGCGTCATGCGCAAGGGGGCCAAGATCGCCATCGTCGGCGGGGTGTGCACCGTCATGGTGGGCGGCGCGGGGTACGGGGCGTACAACCTCGTCACGGCGGTCACGGGCGGGAACACCGTGTCGTCGCAGGGGTCGGAGTACAAGTCGGGACCGCCGAGCGGCGACGAGGTGAAGGAGACCTCGGAGCAGTTCCTGGCGGCATGGCAGAAGAACGACGCGGCGGCAGCGGCGCGGCTCACGGACTACGCCGACAACGCGATGCGCGTCCTCGAGGACTGGCACGACAAGGCGCACGTCACACACACCGAACTGACCGCGACCAAGGCGGACGGCGCGAAGGTCGCCTTCCACGTCAAGGCCACCGTCGCGTACGGCAAGAAGACGAAGACGCTGTCGTACGACTCCTCGCTCACGGTCGTGCGCGGGCAGACCACGGGACGGGCGCTGGTCGACTGGTCGCCGGCGGTGGTGCACCCGGCGATGAAGAAGGGCGACACGCTCGTCACCGGAGAGGCGCCCGCGCCCCCGATCGAGGCCGTGGACCGCAACGGCACCGTGCTGACGAAGGACGCGTACCCCTCGCTCGGCCCCGTCCTCGACCAGCTGCGCGCCAAGTACGGGGATTCCGCCGGGGGTTCGCCCGGTATCGAGACGTACGTGGAGCGGACCGACGAGGGCGGGGAGACGAGCGCCGCGAAGACGCTCCTCACGCTCGCCAAGGGCAAGCCCGGCAAGCTGCACACGACGATCAGCGCGACCGCGCAGGCGGCCGCCGAGCAGGCCGTGAAGAAGTACCAGGAGTCGTCGGTGGTGGCCGTCAAGCCGTCCACCGGTGAGGTGCTCGCGGTCGCCAACCAGGCGCCGGGCGAGTTCAACGCGGCGTTCCAGGGCGGCACCGCGCCCGGCTCCGTGATGAAGATCCTGACCGCGGCCGCACTGATCGACAACGGTGTGACCTCGGCGAACGGCTCGGCGCCCTGCCCCGATTCGGCGGTCGCGCTCAGCCAGACCTTCCACAACCTCAAGGGCATGCGGCCCAACGAGAAGGCGACGCTGGCCGACAGCTTCGCCCGCTCCTGCAACACCGCCTTCATCAAGCTCTCCGACGACCTGGGCCCGGCGAAGTTCGCCGCGGAGGCGGAGGACCGGTTCGGCATCGGCAAGGACTGGAAGACGGGCATCGTCTCCCGCGACGGCTCGGTCGAGCTGCCGGGCGACTCCGACGACGCCGCCGCGATGATCGGCCAGGGCCGGGTCAAGATGAACCCGCTGAACATGGCGTCGGTCACGGCGACCGCCATCACCGGCACGTTCCACCAGCCGGTCCTCGTCTCCCGCGAGGTCGACGACCACCCGCTCGCCACGGCGAAGGGGCTGAAGCCCGGAACCTCCGAGCAGCTGCGGCAGATGATGCGGCTGACCGCGACCAACGGCACCGCCGCCGCGGCCATGGCGGGCGTGCCCGGCGACAAGGGCGCGAAGACCGGCTCCGCGGAGGTCGACGGCCAGGGCAACGCCAACTCCTGGTTCACGGGCTACAGCGGCGATGTGGCGGCCGCCGCGACGGTGCCGCGCGGCGGGCACGGCGGAGACGCGGCGGGCCCGGTCGTCGCGGCGGTGCTGCGGGCGGGGTCGTAGTTCCGTACACCACGACCACGGGCCGGGTCGTAGTTCCGTACACCACGACCACGGGCCGGTTCATGGGTCCGCACGCCACGACTGCGGCCCGGAGCGTAGTTCCCCTACGACTCCCTGCGCCTGGCGGTGAATCCACGCATCGCCAGGCGTTACCACGTCGTTCTGTCCTACGGAAAGTGCGTTCAGGGCCACCCCGTACCCTGGGCCACCCGTATATCTCCGGAGGACTCAGGTGGGCAGCAGAGGCAAGCGTCGCGGTGAGACGCGGCGCAACACGAACGCCCTGGTGATCGGTGGCGTCGCCGCCGTCGCCGTCATCGGGGCAGGCGTCGGCGCGTACGCGCTGATCGGGAGCGGGGGCCCGGCGGGCAGCACCTCGGCCTCGGCGGACGACGGCAAGCCCGAGATCCCGAAGGGCCCGCCGACCGCCAAGGAAGTACGGGCCGTCGCCGACGGTTTCCTCACCGCCTGGCAGCAGGGCGACACCGCGAAGGCGGCCGCGTACACGAACGACGCGGCGGCCGCGAAGAAGGCGCTCGCAGGACTCACCAAGGACGCCCACCTCACCGGCCTGAAGCTCGCTCCCGGCACCCGCAAGGCCGCCGAGGTCCCCTTCCACGTCACGTCCACGGTCGAGTACAAGGAGGGCAAGGGCGGCGGTTCGGGCGCCGAGCTGAGCGAGCCCTTCGCGTACGACTCCGCGCTGACCGCCGAGCGCCGCAAGAGCGACGGCAAGGTCCTCGTCGACTGGCAGCCCTCCGTCGTGCACCCGGACCTGAAGGACGGCGACCACCTGGAGACCGGCGAGGCGGGCGATCCGCCGGTCAAGGCCGTCGACCGGGACGGTACCGAGCTGGACGCGAAGAAGTACCCGTCGATCGGCACCATCGTCGACGGACTGCGCGAGAAGTACGGGAAGAAGGCGGGCGGCACCGCGGGCGTCGAACTGCGCGTCGTACGCAAGGAGTCCGGCGGGAAGTCGGACAAGAACGCGCTGCCCGACAAGACGCTGCTCACGCTCTCCAAGGGCACGCCCGGCACCGTGAAGACCACGCTGGACCCGGCGCTCCAGGCGACCGCCGAGGAGCAGGTGAAGTCGCGCAAGAAGGCCTCGGTCGTGCTCGTGAAGCCGTCGACCGGCGAGATCCTGGCGGTGGCGAACTCCAGCACCGGGTTCAACACGGCGTTCCAGGGCTCGCTCGCGCCCGGCTCCACGATGAAGGTCATCACGGCGTCGATGCTCCTGGACAAGAACATCACCGACGTCGACAAGAAGCACCCGTGCCCGAAGTACTTCACGTACGGGCACTGGAAGTTCCAGAACGACGACAAGTTCCAGATCAAGGACGGCACGTTCAAGGCGAGCTTCGCCGCGTCCTGCAACACGGCCTTCATCAGCCAGGCCCCGAAGCTCGACAACGACTCGCTGACCAAGCAGGCGCAGTCGGTCTTCGGCCTCGGCATGAACAACTGGTCGATCGGGGTGCCGAGCTTCGACGGCGCGGTGCCGGTGATGTCGGACGCGCAGATGGCGGCCTCGCTGATCGGGCAGGGCGGCGTCCGGATGAACCCGCTGAACATGGCCTCGGTGGCGGCGACCGTGAAGGCGGGCGCCTTCCACCAGCCGTACCTGGTGTCGCCGGACTTCGACGACCGGACGCTGGCGAAGGCGTCGAAGCCGATCTCCGCCTCGACGGCCTCGAAGCTGCGGGAGTTGATGCACTACACGGCGATCGCCGGTACGGCCGTGAAGCCGATGTCCGGGCTCGGCGCCGACATGGGCGCGAAGACCGGCTCGGCGGAGGTCGACGGGCAGAAGGACCCCAACGGCTGGTTCACGGCCTGGCGCGGGGACCTCGCGGCGGCGGCCGTGGTGCAGCAGGGCGGGCACGGCGGCGACTCGGCCGGTCCGGTGGTCCGCAAGATGCTGCTCGCGGGCGGCTGACCCGGGGGCCCGATACGGGGTCGCGTGGCCGGTACACGCAGAGCTAGCGTGCGGACCATGACGACAGCGGAAAGCAGCAACAGCAACACCAACAGCACGGCCGCACACCCCCGTTTCGCCGAGGCCGTCACCACGATGGGCCTCACCGAACTCCTGCCGCGGGTGCGGCGCTTCCCCGAGGCGACCCGCACCGCGCAGGAGGCGGCCGAGGCGATCGGCTGCGAACTGAGCCAGATCTGCAAGTCGTTGATCTTCGCGGCGGACGGGGTGCCGGTGCTCGTCCTGATGGACGGCGCGTCCCGCGTCGACCTCGACCTCGTACGCGACGAGTTGGGCGCGGAGAAGGTCACGCGCGCCAAGGCCGACGTCGTCCGGGAGTTCACCGGCTACGCGATCGGCGGCGTCCCGCCCTTCGGCCACGCGAACAAGACGCGGGTCCTCGCCGACCGCTCCCTGCTCACCCACGACACGGTGTGGGCGGCGGCCGGCAGCCCGTACGCCGTCTTCCCCATGGAGCCCAAGGAGCTGATCGCGCACGCGGGTGCCGCGCTCGTGGACGTGCGCGCATGACTCCGCTGGTCGCGGCGGCGGTCCTGCTCGCCGCGGTCACCCACGCCTCGTGGAACGCCCTCGCCCACCACATCACGGACAAGCTGGTCGGCTTCACTCTCATATCGGGCGGCGGAACATTGATCGGCCTGGTACTGGCGGCCTTCGCACCGCTCCCGGCGGCAGCCGCATGGCCGTACCTGGTGGCGTCGGCCCTCCTGCACATCGCCTACTACGCCCTGCTGATGACCTCATTCAAACTGGGCGACTTCGGTCAGGCCTACCCGATCGCGCGCGGCACGGCGCCGCTCGTCGTGACGGTGCTCGCGGCATTCTTCGCGGGCGAGGTGCCGGGCGGCTGGCAGGCGGCGGGCGTCGCGGTGTCCAGTGCGGGCCTGACGGGCCTGGCGCTGTGGGGTCTACGGGGATCGGGGCGCAGGCCGGACTGGCGGGCGCTGGGCGCCGCGCTGGCCACGGGTGTGGCGATCGCGTCGTACACGGTGGTGGACGGCCTGGGCGTACGCGCGTCCGGCTCCTCGCTGGGCTACATCGCGTGGCTGATGGTGCTGGAGGGCATCGCGGTCCCGGTGTACGCGGCGTATCGCTGGCGCGGTGAACTGGTGGAGCGGTTGCGGCCGTTCGCGTGGCGGGGCCTGCTGGGGGCGGCGCTCTCGGTCCTCGCCTACGGCCTGGTCCTCTGGGCCCAGACGCGCGCCGACCTCGCCCCGATCTCGGCGCTCCGGGAGTCGTCGATCATCGTGGGGGCGGCGATCGGCGCGGTCTTCTTCAAGGAACGCTTCGGCGCGCCAAGGCTTTTGGCGGCGGGTGTGGTGGTGGCCGGGATCGGGTTGATGCTGCACGCCGGGTGAGGGTGAGCCGTGGCTTCGGGGGCTCTGCCCCGGGCCTCAAGCCGTACGGGCGCCGGCCTCTCGCTCCACGCACAGCTCGTTGCCCTCGGGGTCGTGCAGGGTCACCCAGCCCCTGCCGCCGGGCCGACGGTGGTCTTCGTAGAGCGTGGCGCCGAGGGCGAGGAGGCGGTCGACCTCCTCGTCACGGGTGCGGTCCTGCGGCTGCAGGTCCAGATGCACCCGGTTCTTCACGGTCTTGCCCTCGTCGACGCGGATGAACAGCAGCGTCGCGTTCGCGCTGTGCACGAGGACCTCCGGGTCGCCCGGAACGTCCTCCTCGGAGAGCTTGCCGTCCAGGACGCCGGTCCAGAACGTCGCCAGGGCGTAGGGGTCGGCACAGTCGAAAGTGATGTGGCGCACCAGTGAACTCATGGGCGTGACCATAAGCCGGAGTTGGGCTCAACCGCGCATGATTTTGAAGCCACTGCTGACCGCGGTCGTCCCGCCGTCGACCGGAAGCACCGCGCCCGTCACCCACGCCGCATCGGCCGACGCCAGGAACGCCACCGCCGCGGCGATGTCCTTCGGCTCGCCCACCCTCCCCAGCGGGTACAACTCCCGCATCGCGTCGAGCTGTTCGTCGCGGCCCGCCCAGGCCGCGGTGCGGACCGTGCCGGGTGCGATCAGATTGACGCGGACGCCGCGCGGCCCCGCGTGCCCGGCCAACGTACGGGTCAAGGACGCGAGCCCCGCCTTCGCGGCGCTGTACGCGTGGTTGCCGAAGTCCTGGATGCCGTTGACGGAGCCGATGTTGACGATGGCGCCGCGTCCGGAGGCGACGAGGTGCGGGAGCGCGGCGCGGGCGCACCGATAGGCGCCGGTGAGCGTGATGTCGAGGTCGACGGCCCACTCCCCGTCGTCCTCGTCCTCGAAGAGCGGAGCGTCGGGGTGGCAGGCGCAGGCGTTGTTGACGAGGACGTCGAGCCGGCCGAAGGCCTCGACGGCGTACGCGACCGCGGCCTCCACGGCGGCCTTGTCGCCCACGTCGCAGGCGAACTCCCTTGCCGTGCCGCCCTGTTCACGGATCGAGGCGGCGACCTTCCCGGCCGCCGCCCCGTCGATGTCACTGACGAGGACGCTCGCGCCCTCCTCGGCCAGCCGGTGCGCGGTGGCGGCACCGATGCCGCTCCCGGCCGCCGTGATCAGTACCGCGTACCCCTCGAAGCGCCTCATACGCGGACGCTAACCCGCGTTCAGTGCCTCCCGCACCGACTTCACCAAGGCCTGGGCCCGCGGGTCCGCCGTGACGCCCTTCTGCATCCCGTTCGTCACGTACCCGAACGCGATCCCCGCCTCCGGGTCGGCGAAGCCGAGGGCGCCGCCGCGGCCCGGGTGGCCGAAGGAGTTCGGGGAGAGGAGCGGCGAGGCGACGCCGTGCAGCATGTAGCCGAGGCCGAAGCGGGACGGCGAGATCAGGACGCGGTCGGGACCGGACGAGGCTTCTGTACGGGCGAGTTGGGCCGTCTCCGGGGTGAACAGGCGCACCCCGCCCTCCACTTCGCCGATCAGCGACGCGTAGAAGCGGGCCAGGCCCTCCGCCGTGCCGATGCCGTTCGAGCCGGGGAGCTGGGCCGCGCGGTAGGCCGGGTCGTTCTCGTCCGCCGCCGGGGCGATCGTGCCGAAGGCGCGGCGGGTGAGCGAGTCCGGGTTCTCGTACGCCTCGGCTATCGCGCGCTTGGGGCGCGAGCGGAGGCCTTGTCCGGTGGCCGGAGGCTCCACCGGCCCGACCCGGCCGATCCGGTGGGCCTCGGCGTCCGGGAGGCCGATCCAGATGTCGGCGCCGACGGGAGCGGCGATCTGTTCCGCGACGTACTCGCCGATCGACCGGCCCGTGATCCGCCGCACCAGCTCCGCCGTGAGCCAGCTGTACGTCTGCGCGTGGTAGCCGTGGTCGGTTCCGGGCCCCCAGAACGGCACCTGCGCGGCGACGGCGGCCGCGGCGAGGTCCTGGTCGGCGGCCTCGGCGGGGGTGAGCGGGCGGTCGAGGGCCGGGACTCCGGCGCGGTGCGCGAGCACGTCCCGTACGCGGACGTCCTCCTTGCCGTGCGCCTTGAACTCCGGCCAGTACGAGCCGACGGGCGCGTCCAGGTCCAGCTCACCGCGCTGGTGCAGCAGGAGCAGCGCCGCGGCGGCGATCCCCTTGGTGCCGGAGCGGAGGATCTGGGCGGTGCCCGGCTCCCAGGGCGCGCCCCCGTCGACGTCCCGCGTGCCCGCGTACAGGTCGATGATCCGGCGCCCGTCGCGATAGACGACCAGCGAGGCGCCGCGCTCGCCCAGCGCCTCGAAGTTGCGCCCGAACGCTTCCCTGACGGCCTCGAAACCGTCGGCCACCTGGCCCTTCACCTCATTGCTCACGGGTAGGGGAACATTCGGGCGGGCCTGAAACTTCCCGTAACTCCCGGCCCCGCACGGCGACGCGCGGCGTGTCCGCCAGTGCGTGCGTCAATTCCGCGGCAACGGCTCCTTCGTCGGCGACACCGTCCTGGTCGGCGAGGTGCTCTCCGGCTCGGACACCGTAAAGCGCAGGCAGTGGAAGATGAACCGCTACGCGGAGGGCGGCATCCCCTGATACTGGGAGGTCGAGCTCGACACCGGCGGGACCTGGGACGTCACAGTGGTGCGGGCGTACGGGCTTGCCGTCCTGGAGCGGACCGGACTTCCCGTCAAGCCGCTACGCCCGGCGCTCTACGTCCCCGTCGGCGAATGGGACCCGGAGGGCCTCGGTATCGAGTTCCCCGAGCCCTTCAACCTGAGCATCACATGGGATGACCTGGCCTTCTGAGCCAGGCCGTCCCGTTCGCGCTCACGCCCCCCGCCCCGCCACAGACCGCGGGTCGAACCCGAAGGGGAGCTCCAGGCGGTGCGCCGTCATCAGGTCCTCGTCGACGAGGAGGTCGGCCGTCGGGCCGTCCGCCGCGATCGCGCCGCCGCTGAGGATCACCGCGCGGGGGCAGAGCTCCATGGCGTACGGCAGGTCGTGCGTGACCATCAGGACCGTCACGTCCAACGAGCGCAGGATGTCGGCGAGTTCGCGGCGGGAGGCCGGGTCGAGGTTGGAGGACGGTTCGTCGAGGACCAGGATCTCGGGTTCCATCGCGAGGACCGTGGCCACCGCCACCCTGCGGCGCTGGCCGAAGGAGAGGTGGTGCGGCGGACGGTCCGCGAATTCCTCCATGCCGACGAGGGCGAGGGCCTTGCGGACCCGCGCCTCCAGCTCCGGGCCCTTCATGCCCGCCGCCGCGGGGCCGAACGCGACGTCCTCCCGGACCGTCGGCATGAACAGCTGGTCGTCCGGGTCCTGGAAGACGATGCCGACCTTGCGGCGGATCTCCGCCATGTTCTTCGCGGAGACCGGAAGACCGGCCACCGTCACCGTGCCCGCGCCACCCGCCAGGATGCCGTTGAGGTGCAGGACGAGGGTCGTCTTGCCCGCGCCGTTCGGCCCGAGGAGCGCGACCCGCTCGCCCTTGCCGATGCGCAGGTCCACTCCGAAGAGGGCCTGGTGCCCGTCGGGGTAGGCGAAGGCGAGACCGGAGACTTCCAGGGAAGCCGGCACGGAGGAAGAAGCAGAAGAAGTCACAGCGTCCATCCCATCAGGCACACCACGAGCGCCGCACCCGGCAGGGTCAGCGCGTACGACCACTGGGCCCGGCTCGCCGCAAGGTCGTCGATCACCGGCATCGACCCCGCGTAGCCACGGCTGACCATGGCGAGGTGCACCCGCTCCCCGCGCTCGTAGGAGCGGATGAACAGGGCGCCCGCCGACTTGGCGAGCACGCCCCAGTGCCGTACGCCCTTCGCCTCGAAGCCGCGCGACTCCCGGGCGATCTTCATGCGGCGCATCTCGTCGGTGATCACGTCGCCGTAGCGGATCATGAATGAGGCGATCTGGACCAGCAGCGGGGGGAGCTTGAGGCGTTGCAGGCCGAGGATCAGTTCGCGCAGTTCGGTGGTGGAGGCGAGGAGGACCGCCGCCGCGACGCCGAGCGTGCCCTTGGCGAGCACGTTCCACGCGCCCCACAGTCCGCTCTCGCTCAGCGACATCCCGAGGACCTGCACCCGGCTCCCCTCCGCCACGAACGGCATGAGGACGGCGAAGGCGACGAACGGGACCTCGATGAGCAGCCGCTTCAGCAGGAAGCCCGCCGGGACCCGCGCCGTCGCCGCCACGACCGCGAGCAGCACCGCATACAGCCCGAAAGCCCACATCGCCTCGCGCGGCGTCGAGACGACCACGATCACGAAGCAGAGGACGGCCGCGAGCTTGGTGTGCGGCGGCAGCGCGTGCACGGGCGAGGTCCCGGCGCGGTAGAGCTGGTGGGCGTGACCGGCGCCCATGTCAGGACACCCGCTCCGAAGCGGTGGGCACCTCGGTGGAGGCCGCGTCGCCGGTGCGCCGCCTGCGCAGCGCCCAGAAGATCCCGGTCCCGGCGACGACGGTGACGCCGACGCCGATGATCCCGGCGAGGCCGCCGGAGAGGCGGGCGTCGGTGATGTCCTTCACGCCGTAGTCGGCGAGCGGCGAGTCGGAGGAGGCGTGCTGCTTCTCCGTACGGTCGATGCCCTTGTCGTGGGCGACCTTCTCCAGTCCGTCGGGGTTGGCCGAGGCGTAGAAGGAGACGAAGCCGGCGAGGACGACGGAGGCGGCCAGGCCGATGGCCCAGACCTTGCGGTGCGAACGGGCCGCGACCGGGGCGGCCTCGGGTGCGGGCGCGTCGACCAGCTCCCCGCCGACCTTCAGCTTCAGCGGCTGGTTGAGGCCCCGGGCCCCGTACACGAGGTCCGGGCGCACGGCGACGACCGCGCCGACGGTGAGCGCGGTGATCACGGCCTCGCCGATGCCGATGAGGATGTGCACGCCGACCATCGCGGTGGCGACCTTGCCGATGGAGACGTCGGTCGTCCCCCCGATGGCGTAGATCAGGGTGAAGACGACGGCGGCGGCCGGGACGGACAGCAGCGCCGCGACGAAGGACGCCACGGTGATCGAGCGGCGCTTGCGCGGCAGCAGCTTCACCAGGCCGCGGAAGACGAGGTAGGCGACGACGGTCGTGGTGATCGCCATGTCGGTGATGTTCACGCCGAGCGCGGTCAGGCCGCCGTCGGCGAAGAGCACGCCCTGCATCAGGAGCACCACCGATACGCACAGGACCCCGGTGTAGGGCCCCACGAGTATCGCGGCCAGCGCACCGCCCAGGAGATGTCCGCTGGTGCCCGCGGCGACGGGGAAGTTGAGCATCTGCACGGCGAAGATGAACGCCGCGACCAGGCCCGCGAGTGGCGCGGCCCGCTCGGAGCCCAGCTCGCGGCGGGCGCCGCGCAGGCTGACGGCGACGGCGCCCGCGGCGACGACGCCCGTGGCGGCCGACACGGGGGCGTTGATGAATCCGTCAGGGACATGCATGGCAGGGGGCTCCGCTCGGGTCCGGGGGCAGGGTCCGGGATCGGCGTACGTACGGTTTCGGCGTCCGGTGAACCGTTCGATGATAGTGCTTTGTTGCGAACGCCTTGCAATAGCGTCTCAGCACCCATTGCGCCCGGTCATCCCTGGTCTGTACACACCCACATATGCGACATTTAAGGACATGACGGTTGTCGAGCAGTACGTAGAGCAGTACGCGCGGGCCCGGGTCGTCACCGATTCCCCCGAGGCCGGCCGGGCGGTCCCCGTCGTGCTGCGTCACGAGAGCGGCACGGTCCATGTCGCACTGCCCGGCTCCGGCGAGTGGGGAGCCTTCCCCCGCGAGCTCCTCGAAGGCGGCCTGCGCGCCCCGGTCACCGGCGGCGCCGTCCGCATCTGGCCGTGCGGCCGCGTGCAGACGGTCATCGAGTTCCACGCGCCGCACAAGCCGAGCGGGGTGACGGTCGTGCAGTTCGACACGAAAGCGTTGGTCCGCTTCCTGCGCCGCACCTACACGACCGTCACCCCGGCCAAGGCCCCGCAGGGCGTCACCCACTGAAGGGCGTCACCCGCTGACGGGCATCACGCGCTGACGAGCTCCCGCTTCCCGTCCGGATCGTCGGCGGCGGCCGTCCTCAGCCCCTCGCCCTCCACGTCCACGTTCGGCAGCACCCTGGCCAGCCACTTCGGCAGCCACCAGGCCTTCTTGCCGAGCAGCGCGAGCACGGCGGGCACCAGCGTCATACGGACGATGAACGCGTCGAAGAAGACCGCGATGGCGAGGCCGAAGCCGATCATCTTCACCATCTGCTCGGAGCTTCCGATGAAGCCCGCGAACACCGCCATCATGATCACCGCCGCGGCCGTGACCACCCGCGCCCCGTGCTTGAACCCGGTGACGACGGCCTGCGCCGGCCGCTCCCCGTGGACGTACGCCTCACGCATGCGCGTCACGAGGAACACCTCGTAGTCCATCGCGAGGCCGAAGACCACGCCCACCATGAAGATCGGCATCATCGACATGACCGGTCCGGTCTGCTCGACGCCGAACAGCGAGCCGAGCCAGCCCCACTGGAACACCGCGACGACGGCGCCGAGCGCCGCGAGCACCGACAGCAGGAAGCCGAGCGCCGCCTTCAGCGGGACCAGGATCGAGCGGAAGACCACCATCAGGAGCAGGAACGCGAGGCCGACGACCAGCGCCAGATAGGGGATCAGCGCGTCGTTGAGCTTCTGCGAGACGTCGATGTTCATCGCCGTGGAGCCGGTGACGCTCAACTCGGCGCCGGTGTCCGCCTTGATGTCCTTGCCGGCGTCACGGATGTCGTGCACGACGTTCTCGGTGTCGACCGACGACGGCTTGTACTTCGAGACGACGCTGATGATCGCCGTGTCACCGGCCTTGTTGAACGTCGCCGGGGTGACGGCCGCGACCCCGTCCGTGCCCTTGATCTCCCGGACGACCTCGGAGACCGCGGCCTTCGGGTCGGCCGCGCCCTTGGCGTCGACGACCGTCATGAGCGGGCCGTTGAAGCCCGGGCCGAAGCCCTCGGAGAGCAGGTCGTACGCCTTGCGCTGGGTGGTGCTGGTCGGCTGCGCGCCGTCGTCGGGCAGGCCGAGTTCGAGCGAGGCGACCGGGACGGCCATGGCGCCGAGGCCGACGATGCCCGCGATCAGGACGGTGACCGGGCGGCGAAGCACGAAGCCGGCCCAGCGGGTGCCCATGTTGACCTTGGGCTGCTTCTCCTCGGACAGGTTCTTACGGGCCTTGCGGCCGTGCACCCGCTTGCCGACGTAGCCGAGCAGCGCCGGGATCAGGGTGAGCGCGATGAGCACGGCGATGGCGACGGTGCCGGCGGCCGCGATGCCCATCTTCGTGAGCATCGGAATGTTGACGACGGCCAGGCCGACCAGCGCGATGACGACGGTGAGCCCGGCGAAGACGACGGCCGACCCTGCGGTCCCGACGGCCCGCCCCGCGGCCTCCTCCCGGTCCCGGCCCTCCGCGAGTTCGCCCCGGTACCGGGACACGATGAACAGCGCGTAGTCGATGCCGACCGCGAGGCCGATCATCATCGCCAGGGTGGACGTGGTGCTGCCCAGGTCGAGCACGTTGGCGAGCGCCGTGATGGCGGATACGCCGATGCCGACACCGATCAGCGCGGTCAGCAGCGGAAGACCTGCCGCGATCAGCGAGCCGAACGTGATCACCAGGACGACGGCCGCGATCGCGATGCCGATGACCTCGGTGACGCCCGTCTCCGGCATGGCCTGGAGCGCGTCACCGCCGACCTCGACGGTCAGCCCGGTCTGCTTGGCCTCGTCGATGACGTCCTGCAACGCGTCCCGGTCGGCGTCGGTCAGCTCCATGGAGGAGACCTTGTACGTCGCCGAGGCGTAGGCGATCCGGCCGTCCTTGCTGAGCGTCTTGGCGACGAAGGGGTCGGCGACGGACGCGACCTGCTTCGAGCTGGACTTGATCTCGGCGACGGTGTCCTGGATGTCGGCCTTGTTGGCCGCGTCGGTGAGCTTCTCCCCCTTCGGCGCCTCGAAGACGACGCGGGCGGTGGCTCCGTCGGCGGCGGATCCGGGGAAGCGCTGGTCGAGCAGGTCGAAGGCCTTCTGGGCCTCGGTCCCCGGTATGGAGAAGGAACTGGAGGCGGCGGTCGGCGCGGTGGCGGCGCCCACGCCCGCGAGCGTGAGCAGGGCCACCCAGATCAGGGCGACGAAGTGCCGTCGGCGGAACGCGAGTTTGCCGAGTTTGTAGAGGAATGTGGCCACGGAGGCGTACTCCCGGTCAGGTCGTGGGTCCAGCAGGACAACGGGGCAGGTGTGATCGGCCCGACGACATGAGCGGTTGTGCGTCAGGTGGAACGGTGGGGAAGGTCAGGCGCTGGGAAAGGGTCAGGCACTGAGGGCGGGGAGGACCACAGCGTCGATGTACGAGACGAGGTATTCCTGCGTCGGTGGCTCTTCGTCGATGAGCGTGCGGGTCGCGAACGCGCCGACCAGCATGTGGAGCGCGTAGCCGAGCGCCGGGTTGTCGGCCCGGATCTCGCCCCGGTCCACCGCTCTGCGCAGCAGCCGGTCGAGGCCGGACAGCTCGGGAGTGACGATCCACTCCTTGAAGGCCGCGAGCAGATCCGGATTGGCGTGCACGGCCACCATCAGGCCGCGCATCAGCGCGCTGTTCTGCTCCATGTGACAGTCGTCCTCGCGGACGGCCATCGCATGCAGATCACCGCGCAGCGAACCGGTGTCGACCTCGTCGAAGTGCGGCTTCTGACTTCGCAGGGCCCGCACCACCAGCTCGGCCTTACCGCCCCACTGGCGGTAGAGCGTGGCCTTGCTCGACCGGGTCCGGGTGGCCACGGCGTCCATGGTCAGGGCGTCGTAGCCGACCTCGCGGAGAAGTTCGAGCACGGCGCCGTACAGCTCGGCCTCGCGCTCGGGCGTGATCCGGCTGCGACGCGTCGTTGCCTCGGCGACCATGTCACCCACCCGACCTCTCCGTATTCGTACGCCCTAAAAGTACCCTGCCCGCTAGCGAAACGAAACCGTTTCGTACGTGCGCTGCGCCACACCTTGTCGGCGAGTCCCGGTTGCCGGAGCCCGCGGCGCGGAAAAGCATGAGGAGGTGACTGAGGCGACTGAGGCAACCGAGGATGCGGACGGCCGGGCGTACCTGCGTTTCCCGCACATCAGCGGCGATCGGCTGTGTTTCGCCGCCGAGGACGACCTGTGGGTCGCGCCGCTCGACGGCTCGACGCGGGCCTGGCGGGTCACCGTCGACCGCACGAAGGTCAGCCACCCGCGCTTCTCCCCCGACGGCCGGCACATCGCGTACACGACGTGGCGCAGCCTCGACCCGGAGATCCACGTGGCGCCGGTCGACGGCGGCTCCGCGCGCCGGCTCACGTACTGGGGCAGCGTCGACACCCAGGTGCGCGGCTGGACTCCCCCCGACAAGGACGGCCGGTGCGACATCCTCGCGGTCGCCTCGCACGGTGAGCCGTTCTCGTACTTCACCTTCGCCTACAGCGTCCCGACCGACGGCTCCCCCGGCGGCAAGCTCCCCTGGGGACCGGTCTCCGACATCCAGGTCGCCGACATCGACGGGGAGCGGCAGACCCTGCTCCTGACCGGTACGGCGCCGCACGAACCGGCCGCCTGGAAGCGCTACCGGGGCGGCGCGCAGGGCCGGCTGTGGGTGCACGGGCAGCGCATCCTCGCCGACCTCGACGGACATCTCGACGACCCGATGTTCGTGGACGGCCGCATCGCGTTCCTCTCCGACCACGAGGGCATCGGCAACGTCTACTCCTGCCGCCCCGACGGCACCGACCTGCACCGCCACACCGACCACGACTCCTTCTACGCCCGGCACGCCACCACCGACGGCAGCCGCGTCGTCTACCAGTGCGCGGGCGACCTGTGGATCCTCGACGACCTCGACCCCGACTCGGTGCCGCGCAAGCTGAAGGTCCGGCTCGGCGGCCCCCGCGCCGGGCGCCGCAGCTACCAGGTCCCCGCCGCCCAGCACGTCGACTCGCTCTCCGTCGACGAGACGGGCCGGGCCAGCGCCGTCGTCGTCCGCGGCAGCCTGTACTGGCTCACGCACCGCGACGGCCCCGCCCGCACCATCGCCGACACCCCGGGCGTGCGCGTACGCCTGCCCGAGATGCTGGGCTCGGGCGGCCAGGTCGCCTACATCACCGACGCCGACGGCGAGGACGCCGTCGAGATCGCCTACCTGCCGCGGGCCAGCGGCGACCGGGCGCCGCGCCGGATCGCCTCCGGCCGGCTGGGCCGCGTACAGGAGCTGGTCTCGGACCCGGACGGGGAGCGGCTCGCGATCGCCTCGAACGACGGGCGGCTGCTCCTCGTCGACGTGGGCGAGGACGAGGGCGGCGAGGCACCGCTGGAGGAACCGACCGTCACCGAGCTGATCCGCTCCACGAACGGCCCCGTCCGCGACCTCGCCTTCTCCCCCGACGGCGCCTGGCTGACCTGGTCGCACCCGGGCATCGGCCGCTCGCTGCGGCAGATCAAGATGGCCCGGATCAACCGGGGCGGCGGCTCCACCGCGATCGGCGCGGTCCCGCCGGGAAAGGGCGAGTCGGCGACGATCGTCGACGTCACCAACGGCCGCTTCGAGGACGAGAACCCGGTGTTCACGCGGGACGGCCGCTATCTCGCCTTCCTCTCCTGGCGCGGCTTCGACCCCGTCTACGACGTGCACACCGGCGACCTGTCGTTCCCGCTGGGCTGCCGCCCCTACCTCGTACCGCTGTCGTCCGCGACGCCGTCCCCGTTCGCCCTCTCCCCCGACGGGCGGACGGCGGCGGGCGGCCTCGACCCGGTCGAGGACGCGGGCGGCGACGGCACGCCGACCGTGGAGATCGAGGGCCTCGCCAACCGTGTCGTGCCGTTCCCCGTCTCGGCGTCCAAGTACTCGTCGCTGCACGCGGTCGCAGGCGGCGGCCTGGTGTGGCTGCGCTGGCCGATCTCGGGCGCGCTCGGCGAGACCTTCGCCAACCCGGCCGACCCCTCGGCCCAGCCCACCCTCGAACACTTCGACCTGGTCAAGGGGAAGAAGTCCCAACTCGTCGCCCACATGGACTGGTTCGCGGTCAGCGGCGACGGCTCCCGGCTCGTCGTCGTCGACGAGGGCGAACTGGAGGCCGTGCCCGCCACGGAGGCGGGCGACAACGACACCACCGTCTGGATCGACCTGCGCCGCATCCTGCACGAGGTCGACCCGGCTGCCGAGTGGCGGCAGGCCTACGACGAGGCGGGCCGCATCATCCGCGCCTACTTCTGGGAGCCGCACATGTGCGGCATCGACTGGGACGCGGTGCTCGACCAGTACCGTCCGCTGGTCGAACGGGTCGCGTCCCCCGACGAGTTCGCGGATCTCCTGCGAGAGGTCCTCGGCGAACTCGGCACGTCCCACGCCTACGTGGCCGCCGCCCGCCGCAACGAGGGCCCGCCGCACTACCAGCGCGCACAGGGCCTCCTCGGCGCCAACTTCGTCTGCCGCGAAGGCAATTGGACACTCCAGCGGATCCTGCCCGGCGACTCCTCCGACTCCAAGGCCCGCTCCCCGCTCGCCGGCACCGGCATCCGCGACGGCGCCGTCCTCACCCACGTCGACGGCCGCCCGGTCGACCCGGTCACGGGCCCGTACCCGCTGCTCGCGGGCGCCGGCGGCACGACCGTCGAGCTGACCTTCACACCCGCGGAGGGCGGCGGCCGACCCCGCCGCGTCGCCATCGTCCCGCTCGTCGACGAACGACCGCTGCGCTACCAGGACTGGGTGGCCAAACGCCGCGCCGTCGTACGGGAGTTGAGCGGCGGCAAGTGCGGCTATCTGCACATCCCCGACATGGGCGGATCCGGCTGGGCCCAGTTCAACCGCGACCTGCGCATGGAGGTCTCCCGGCCCGCGCTCATCGTCGACGTACGCGGCAACGCGGGCGGCCACATCAGCGAACTGGTCGTCGAGAAACTCACCCGGAAGATCATCGGCTGGGACCTGACGCGCAACGCGCAGGCCGTCTCGTACGCCTCGAACGCGCCGCGCGGCCCCGTCGTCGCGCTCGCCGACGAGGCGACCTCGTCGGACGGCGACATGATCGCCGCCGCGTTCAAGCTGCTCGCGCTCGGCCCGGTCGTGGGCCAGCGCACCTGGGGCGGCGTCGTCGGCATGACGGGACGCCACAAGCTCGGCGACGGCACGGTGATCACGGTGCCGATGAACGCGGCCTGGTTCCCCCAGTACGGCTGGTCCATCGAGAACCGGGGCGTGGAACCGGACATCGAGGCCCTGCGCACCCCCCTCGACTGGGCGGAGGGCCGGCACGCCCAGCTCGACGACGCGGTGGAGCTGGCGCTCGACCTGTTGAAGGAACAGGGCGCGACGACGCCGCCGGACTACTCGGACGTCCCCGACCGGAGGCGGCCGAGACTGCCGCCGCGCTGACCGGCGCCTCCGCAGGACCAACACCGGACCAGTGCCGGACCAATGTCCTGCGGAGGGCCTACCCCTTCCCCCCCCTGGCATGACAGATTCTGGGCGCGTACCTGGCGATGACGCGGTCAACTACCTGCCACCCAGGGGGATTTCATGTCGCACGGTTCATCGCACAGCTCGTCGCGCGGTTCGTCGTACGGTTCGCGAAGAGAGGTACTGCTCGGCGCCGTGGGGATCGGGGCGGGGCTGGCAATCGGCGGTACGGGAAGAGCCGAGGCCGCGACTCCCGGACTGCCACCCGTTCTCATCACCGAGCAGGCGAGCAAACGGCTGCTGGTGATGGATTCGCGGGTGGGCGTGTGGGATCCGGCGGTGGATCCCGCTGTCGTGCGCTGGGCGTTCTCACCCCTGGGCGACCCCCGGTACCGCGACGTCGAGCCCGACATCAGCTGGGTGTACCCGAGCGAGGCGAAGGTACGCAGGCATCGCGGGCGTACGTTCGTGCTGACCACGGCCTCGTTCGGGTTCGCGGGAGTGGTGGAGTGGCCGAGCGGGCGCCGCTACTGGGCCGGGGCGCTCGGCCCCGGGGACGATCTGGTCAACCCGCACACCGCCGAGATCCTGCCGGACGGGAACGTCGCCGTCGCGTGCAGCACGGGCGCGCGGGTGCGCCTGTACGCGGCATCCCTCGGTCCGCACTCCACGCGGTACACCGAGGCCGAGCTGAAGGGGGCGCACGGGCTGCACTGGGATCGGGCGCGCGAGGTGCTGTGGGCCATGGGCGACGACGAGTTGGTGGCCTACGGGGTGGAGGGGTCGCGCGTACGACCCTCGCTGGTGCGGCGGTTCGGCGTGCCCCTGCCGGTCGCGACTCCCGGGAAGTCCGCCGGCGGGCACGACCTGTTCCCCGTGGCCGGGGTGCCGGGGCGGATGTGGGTGACGACGTCCGCGTCGGTGTTCCAGTACGACATCGCGAGCCGGAGCTTCGTACAGGACTTCGCGGGGGCGTCGGAGATCGTCCGGAAGTCCGTGAAGTGCGTGGGGGACGATCCGCGCACCGGGCGAGTGGTCACCACCGTGCCGGAACGCGGGCTCGGGGAGACCTGGTGGACGACGACCGTGAGCCTGCACCGGCCCGCCGGGTCCTTCAGGTACGTCAACGGCGGTATCTACAAGGCCCGTTGGTGGCTACCCAGGTGACCCGTCGGACGACTACCCGTCGGACGCGTCCAGCCTGCGGTCGATCGCGAGGGACAGCTCCGCCTCCACGACCCCCTTCGCCAGCGGGCGCAGGCGGTCGATGTCCTTGTCGGAGGCGTGCTCGGCGACGAGGTCGGTGAAGAGGGAGGCCAGGGCGTCGGCGTGTTCGCGCACGCGCCTGGCCGCCGCCAGGACGTCGGCCAGCGGGATGCCCTCGCGGACCAGGGCCGCCGAGATGTCGAGCAGCCGGCGGCTGATGTGCACGATCTCCTCGCCGTCGATGCCCAAGTATCCGAGATCCAGGGCCGCTTGGAGGTTCTCGGGCGTCACATCGTCGGCGAAGTAGTCGGCGAGTTCCGTGGCCGAGAGGCGGACGGGGACCTCCTCCGTGGGCTGCATGCCGAGGAGTTCGCCGACGTCGCGGCCCCGGTCGAAGGCCTCGGAGAGCTCGCTGATCCCGTTGAGGGTGTGGCCGCGGTCCAGGAGCGAGGCGATGGTGCGCAGCCGGTCCAGGTGCGTCTCGTCGTACCAGGCGATGCGGCCCTCGCGGCGGGGCGGCTTGATGAGCCCGCGTTCACGGTAGAAGCGCACGGTGCGGACCGTGATGCCGGCCGCCTTCGCCAGCTCCTCCATGCGGTACTCGCGCTTGGTTCCGGGTCCCGTCTCATCTTGTGCCACGCCGGAGACCTTATGCCGTACCGGCAGTAACTTTCCTTGGCCCGACCCCTACCCATGAGTACGCGGAGCCTCTACTCTCCGAATTACGCCAGTGTTCACTGGCAGAGTCGCTGCGGCAAAGGAGGCGCCGGCATGGCCGAGCAGGAGCACGAGCACGTACGAGTGGCGGTGATCGGATCCGGCTTCGGCGGCCTCGGCGCGGCGGTCAGGCTGCGGCGCGAGGGGATCACCGACTTCGTGGTCCTGGAGCGGGCCGACGCGGTCGGCGGGACCTGGCGCGACAACAGCTACCCGGGATGCGCCTGCGACGTCCCGTCCCACCTGTACTCCTTCTCGTTCGCGCCCAACCCCGACTGGCCGCGGACGTTCTCCGGGCAGGAGCACATCCGGGAGTACCTGGAACACGTCGCCGACACCTTCCGGCTTCGACCGCACATTCGCCTCAACTCCGAGGTGAACCAGCTGCGTTGGGACAACGACAAGCTGTGGTGGGAGATCGACACGGCGAAGGGGACACTCACCGCCGACGTCGTCGTGTCCGCCACCGGACCGCTGTCCGACCCGAAGACGCCGGACATCGCCGGGCTCGACACCTTCCCCGGCAAGGTCTTCCACTCCGCGCGGTGGGACCACGACTACGACCTGCGGGGCAAGCGCGTCGCCATGATCGGCACGGGCGCCTCCGCCATCCAGATCGTTCCGGCCATCCAGAAGGAGGTCGGGCACCTCACCCTCTTCCAGCGCACGCCGCCGTGGGTGATGCCGCGCGCCGACCGGGCCATCTCGCCCGCCGAACGCTGGCTGCACCGGCAGCTGCCCTTCACCACCCAGGCGCGCCGCGGACTCCTGTGGGGCATCCGGGAGTTGCAGGTCCAGGCGTTCACCAAGCACCCGAACGAACTGGGCATGGTCGAGCAGCTCGCCAAGCGCAACATGCACCGGGCGATCAAGGACCCGGGGCTGCGCGCCAAGCTCACCCCGGACTACCGCATCGGCTGCAAGCGGATCCTGCTCTCCAACACGTACTACCCGGCGCTCGCCCAGCCCAACGTCGACGTCGTCGCCTCCGGACTGAGCGAGATCCGCGGGAACACCCTCGTCGCCTCCGACGGCAGCGAGGCCGAGGTCGACGCGATCGTCTTCGGCACCGGCTTCCACGTCACCGACATGCCGATCGCGGACCGGGTGATCGGCGCCGACGGCGACACGCTCATGCAGTCGTGGAAGAACGGCATGAAGGCACTGCGCGGCGCCACGGCCGCCGGATTCCCGAACTTCATGACCGTCATCGGCCCGAACACCGGCCTCGGGAACTCCTCGATGATCCTCATGATCGAGGCCCAGCTGAACTACCTGGCCGACTACATGCGGCAGCTGCACGTCCTCGGCGGCCGGGTCGCCCTCAACCCGCGCGAGACCGCCGTCAACGGCTGGAACAACCGCGTGCAGGACCGCATGAAGCGCACCGTGTGGAACACCGGCGGCTGCAACAGCTGGTACCTCGACGAGAACGGGGTCAACACGACGGTGTGGCCGGGCACGACCACCGAATTCCGGCACGCCACCCGGCATGTCGACGTAGGCGAGTACGAGGTGGTGCGCGCTCCCGCGGAGCCGGCCGCGCCCACGACGCGTACCAAGAAGAAGGCCGAGGTGAACGCCGCATGAGCCGTCTGATGCGCCATGTGACGACGGGACCGTACGCACCGCCCGTCGCCGCCCGCGAGCTGACCGTCACCTCCGCGGACGGGGCACGGCTCCACGTCGAGGTGCACGGACCCGACGGTGCCCCCGCCGTGCTGCTCTCGCACGGCTGGACCTGCTCCACGGCGTTCTGGGCCGCACAGGTGCGCGCCCTCGCCACCGACCACCGGGTGATCGTGTACGACCAGCGGGGCCACGGCCGCAGCCCGGCCGCCACCCAACTCCCGTACACCACCGACATGTTGGCCGACGACCTGGAGGCCGTGCTCGGCGCGACGCTGGAGCCGGGCGAGCAGGCGGTGCTCGCCGGGCACTCCATGGGCGGCATGACGATGATGGCCGCCGCCGGGCGCCCCAAGTTCCAGGAGCACGCGGCCGCCGTCCTGCTGTGCAGCACCGGAAGCTCGCAGCTCGTGGCCGAGGCGACCGTGGTTCCGCTGATGCGCGCGAGCGGCCTCCGTACCCGCGTCACCCGCGCGATCCTCGGCTCGAAGGCGCCGCTCGGTCCCGTCACACCGATCGGCAAGCGGGTCCTCAAGTACGCGACGATGGGCCCCGGTTCGGCCGCCGACAAGGTCGAGGCCTGCGCACGGATCGTGCACGCCTGCCCGCGCGACGTCCGCTACGGCTGGTCGCACGTACTCGAACACCTCCAACTGGACGCCGGTGTCGAGGGGTTGACCATGCCGGTCGCCGTCATCGCCGGCACCGCCGACCGCCTCACCCCGGTCGCGCACGCCCGCCGGATCGCCGCCGCACTGCCCAACTCCGAAGGCCTGACCGAACTGGCGGGCCTCGGCCACATGACACCCGTCGAGGCCCCCGAGGCCATCACGGCAAAGATCCGCGACCTCTCCCAGAAGTACGCACAGTCGCAGCCGGAAAAGCCGTCACAGTCACAGTCTCAGTCGCAGAAGGGGGCCGATGCCGCATGAGCAGGGTCAGTCTCGAAGGTCAGGTCGCGGTCGTCACGGGAGCCGCGCGCGGCGTGGGCGAACTGCTCGCACGCAAGCTGTCGGCACGCGGCGCGAAGATCGCGCTCGTCGGGCTCGAACCGGACGAGCTGAAGCAGGTGGCCGGACGGCTGCACTCCGACGCCGACTGGTGGCACGCGGACGTCACGGACCACGTGGCGATGGCGCAGGTCGCCCAGGAGGTCAAGGACCGCTTCGGCAAGGTCGACATCGTCATCGCCAACGCGGGCGTCGCGACCGGCGGCCCCTTCACCGACTCCGACCCGGTGGCATGGCGCCGCGTCATCGAGGTCAACCTCATCGGCTCCGCCGTGACGGCCCGCGCCTTCCTCCCCGTACTGGCCGAGTCCCGCGGCTACCTGCTGCAGATCGCCTCCCTCGCCGCGATCACGCCCGCCCCGATGATGACCGCCTACTGCGCGTCCAAGTCGGGCGTGGAGGCGTACGCGCACAGCCTGCGCGCCGAGGTCGGCCACAAGGGCGTACGCGTCGGCGTCGGCTACCTGTCGTGGACCGACACCGACATGGTGCGCGGTGCCGACCAGGACGACGTGATGCGCGAGCTGCGCCAGCAGCTGCCGTGGCCGTCGAACAAGACGTACCCGCTGGGCCCGGCGGTCGACCGCCTCGTGGCGGGCATCGAGCGCCGCTCTCCCCACGTGTACGCACAGTGGTGGCTCCGCGGCATGCAGGGCATACGCGGCTACCTGCCGGCGGCGATCGGAGTCATCGGCCAGCAGCGGATGCGCCGCTTCGAGGGCCGCCTCGACACCGTCTCCAAGGGCCTCGTGGGCGCGGGCGGCGCCGCCGACGAAGCCGCACGAGGCCACTGACCTGCACTTTCCTAGCCCCACCCGCTGTCCCGAACACAGCCCGTCATTGATCAAAATGCGGCGATCGGGTCGTCATGTAAGTCTGGTCGAGGCCCACCCCCCACCCTTCATGGAGTGCATCAAATGGGTATCTCTGACCAGTTCAAGGACAAGGCCGAGCAGCTGCAGGACAAGGCCAAGGACGCCATGGGCGGCTCCGAGGGCAAGTCCGAGGAAGGCCAGGACCGCGCCAAGGAAGGCATGGACCAGGCCAAGGACAAGGCGCAGGACGCCGCCCAGGAGGCCAAGGACCGCTTCCAGCAGTGACGCCACCTGAACACACGTGACTGGGCCCCGTCCGGAGATCCGGACGGGGCCCAGTCATGTGAGCACTTCGGACCGCGTGCGGCCTTTCGCCCACCTTCACCCCTTCGAGGGGCTTCTCTTCGATCCGGAGCGAATCCCCGTTCGGCACCCGAGAGTTGAGCCGAAAAGACCCCGGCGGCTGTCCTACCAGCCCCGGGGCGTGGCCGACACTTCTGGGAGTGCCAACATGTCCGACCCTAGCCATCAACCGCCCCCGCCCGCACTGACAGTCGAGCACCGACGGGCACTCGGCGCCGTACGGCTCAGTTACGTCACCAAGGTGACGACATCCCCCGCCAGGCAGCGCGCGACCGTCCGGCACCACGCCGATCAGCTGGGGTTCACCTTGATCGGCGAAGCCGCCGACCTCGGCGTCTCCGCACGCAGGGTCTCTCCCTTCGAACGTCCATCCCTCGGGCCATGGCTCCAGCGCCCCGAGAGCTTCGACGCCGTCATCTGGTCCCATGTCGACCGCGCCGTGCGGTCCGTGGGGCACATGTCCCAATTGATCGCCTGGGGATGCGAGCACGCCATCACCCTCATCTTCGGGGATCCCGAGGAGACGCTGCCGCTGACCGTCACTCCCCAAGCGGACGGCGACACGGTCCGCCGCGCCATGGAGTTGGCCTATGCCGCCGAACAGGAGTCCCGCGCGATCTCCTCCCGCCTCACCGGCGCCCACGACGCTCTGCGCGCAGCGGGTCGGTACGGCGGCGGTCTTGTCCCCTTCGGGTACCGCAAGGCACCGCATCCCTCCGGCACGGGATGGTGTCTGACGCCCGACACGGAGGTCTCCGGACTCGTGCGCATCATCGTGGACCAAGTCCGGGCCGGGCAGTCCCTGTCGGCGATCGCCCGACGGCTCAACGACGAGCGGGTGCTCGTCCCCCGCGATCGGCACGCACAGCTTCAGGGGCGCGCCACCGGCGGCGTTCGGCACGGGCACTCGTTCGACAGATTCCGCTGGACGTCGGGAACGCTGTCGAAGGTGCTGCGTTCCCCCTCCTTGATGGGGCACCGCGTCCACCGCGGCCAAACCGTTCTCAGCGAGGACGGACGCCCGATCCTCATCGGTGAACCCGTACTGAGCGAAAGCGAGTTCCAGACCCTTCAGAACGTCCTGAAGGCCCGGTCCAACGGCACAAGGGGCGAGCGCCGCCCGACTTTCGCCCTCCTCACCCGTGTCGCACACTGCGCCGCCTGCGGTGGCCGCATGTACTACCGCGCCCGCAAGCCCTACCCGTACGGCGACTACGTCTGCGCCGCCCCAGCGAGCGGGCTGAGGTGCCCCGCAGCGGCCGCCATGCGGTCGGACTGGCTGGAGGACTACGTACTCGGCTGCTACCGCGCGGCGACAGACGCCTCCGGGCCGGTGAGCCGCACAGACCTACTGGCCGCCGGCGCCCGCGTCGTCGTCTCCAAGGGCCGCTGCGGAGGCGGCGCCGAGCGCCTCGCAGGTCCGGACACATCACGACTGACGTTCACGATGGGAGAGACGCCGCACATTCCCGCGTGACGCCGGGATCCACGCGGGGCGCGGCAGGGCGCCCCGCGTGGCACCGCTAGCGGTCGAAGACGACCGTGACGGGTGCGTGATCCGACCACCGCTCGTCGTGCGTGGCGGCCCGCTCGACGTATGCCTTCAGGGCACGGTCGGCCAGTCCAGGAGTTGACACGGCCAGGTCAATTCTCCATCCGCTGTCATTGTCGAAAGCCCGCCCCCGGTACGACCACCACGAGTACGGGCCCTCGACGTCCGGGTGCAGGGAGCGGACCACGTCGACGTAGCCGCCGTCCGTGGGCTCGAAGACGGACGACAGCCATGCGCGCTCCTCCGGCAGGAAGCCGGAGTTCTTCTTGTTGCCCTTCCAGTTCTTGAGGTCGGCCTCCTGGTGGGCGATGTTCCAGTCGCCGCAGACCACGACCTCGCGGCCGTCGGCGGCGGCCCGCTCGCGCAGGGACTTCAGGTAGGGCAGGAACTCCCCCATGAAGCGGATCTTCTCGTCCTGGCGCTCCGTGCCGACCTCGCCGGAGGGCAGGTAGAGGCTGGCGACGGTGACGCCCGGCAGGTCCACCTCGACGTAGCGGCCGCTGTCCGCGAACTCGGCCGAGCCGAATCCGATCTGCACCCGCTCCGGCTCGCGCCGCGTATAGAGGGAGACGCCCGCCCGGCCCTTGGCGGCGGCCGGCGCGTGGACGACGTGCCAGCCCTCGGGCTCGCGCACGTTCTCCGGCAGCTGGTGCGGCTCGGCGCGCACCTCCTGGAGGCAGACGGCGTCGGCGGAGGTCTCGGCGAGCCACTCCACGAAGCCCTTCTTGGCGGCGGCCCGGAGCCCGTTCACATTCACAGAGGTCACAGTCAGCACCCCGGCACGATACCGGCAGACTGGACGATCCGGCCGCAAGCGCCCCGCATAGAGTTACGATGGTGCGTATGAGTATTCAGCTTTCTGGTGTCGAGGACCCGGTCCTGCGCCCCACCTCCTTCGGCCACCGCGACGCGATCGCGCTGAACGACCGCGTCCAGCTCGAGTACGCGGAGCGCTACGGCGACGAGGGCGATGTCACGCCGCTGGACCCGACGATGTTCGAGCCGCCGCGCGGCCTCTACCTGATCGCGTACGACGCCTCGGGCACTCCGCTCGCGACCGGCGGCTGGCGCGGCCAGGAGGAGAACGACGAGGGGTACGCGGACGGCGACGCCGAGCTGAAGCGCATGTACGTCACTCCGGAGGCGCGCGGCCTGGGCCTGGCCCGGCAGATTCTCGCGGCGCTGGAGGAGGACGCCCGGACGGCGGGGCGCACCCGCATGGTTCTGGAGACGGGCCTCAAGCAGCCGGAGGCGATAGCCCTGTACACGTCGAGCGGTTACGAGCCGTGTGCCAAGTTCGGCCACTATCGGTTCGACGAGTTGAGCCGGTGCTTCGCGAAGAAGCTCTGAACATGCGAAAACCCCCGGCGGTTTCCCGCCGGGGGTTTTCGTTGCTGTGGACGTGAGGGGATTCGAACCCCTGGCCCCCTCGATGCGAACGAGGTGCGCTACCGGACTGCGCCACACGCCCTTGCAACGAGTGAAACTCTAGCACCCCGATCCGGGTGCTTGGAAATCCGTTCCCTGGCTGGTCAGCCGGGCGGGTTCCGAAGTGGTCCGGCTCACTCGTTGGCGGCGCGCGGCCTGCCGTCGGCGTCGTCGTCGAACTGGTCGAAGAGCGGCGTGCGGCCGCGCTCGCGGGAGCGGCGTGCGGAGGCGGCGCGGCGGGCGTCGCTGCGGCCGTCGTCGGTCACCGGCTCGGCGGATTCCGAGGCGGACTCCGAGGTGCGCTCCTCCTGCGCCTGCTGCGGCTCATGCTGCTGCGCAGCCTGTTCCGCGGCGGAGGAGCGGGCGGAGCTCCACGTCTCGGGTGCGTTGTAGTCAATGCCGCCGGTGGCGCGCGGGGCGACGGGGGCGGTGACGTACGTGGGCAGGGGCACGGGGACCGGGTCCCAGCTGTCGCCGGGGCCCGGGTGGCGCTGCCGCTCGCGCTGCTGGTCGACCCACTCCTGATGGTCGGTCTGCTCGACGAGGGCCCGCCGGTCGGCGGCGAGGGCCTCGAGGCCGGGGTCGGTGGCGGTCTCGTCCACCGATGGTCCTTCCTCCTGGTCCTCGGCCGCGGCGCGTGCCGCGGCCGGCTGCCGCCTGCGCGGCTGGCGCTCCCGCAGTCGCTGGGCGGCGACCTCGGCGCGGCGGCGGTCCATGACGTAGGCGTAGCGGCGTCGTTCCTGGGTGCGCAGGTAGACGATGTACGCGCTGAGGAGCAGGGCGGGGGCCGCGGGCGCCCACAGGAACGCGACGCCGCCGACGGCGGCCACGACGGCGCCGATCGTGAAGGCGGCGAAGAGCAGCACGGTGGTGCGGCGGCGGCGCGCGAGCACCTTGGTGCGCCGGGCGCGCGCGGCCTGTGCCTCGGCGGACGCGGAGGCGGAAGCGGCGCGGGCGGCGCGGGACTTGGCGGGTGCCGTGGCCTCGGCCGCCGGTTCGGGTTCGCGGGCGGCGGGTTCCCCGCGCTCCCGGGAGGGTTCCGCCCGCTCGTGGTGCGGTTCCGCGAACTCCCGGGCGGAATCGTGATGTTCACGGCTTTCGCGACGTTCGCGCCCCGCGTGCGGGGCGCGCCGCTCCCCGGACGGAGACATGCCGACGTCCCGGACGTCCACCCCTTCGGTGGGTGCGTCCGGGTCGACCGGGTCGCCGCGCCGCTCGTCCGACTCGGGCGAGCGCGCCTGCAGGTCCTTGGCGTACCGGCGCTCCATGCCCGCCCGGCCGGAGAGAAGCCGGATGGCGGTGCTGAAGCGTTCCGTCGGACGAGCTTCGTTCAACTCGTCCTGCCTACGGAGCCACATCGGCACCAAGTAGGCGGCCCAGGCCCCGACGATGACTGCGTAGATGAGGCCGCTGCTGCTCACGGACACACCGTAGAGGGGTTTGCGGGGGGCCATCCGCCAATTGAGCCGGTGTGTCGCACGATCTGGCTGATAATCCGAGCTTTTTTGCGATCGATGTGATCAACAGGACGACCTTCTGAGGAATTCAATGACCCCTGACGGTGCCTCATCGATCAATTTCGAACATTTATTTCATTTCGAGGGGGTGCCCGGATCGGCCGTATTGGGGGCGCTCGGACCTGCGGCGTTCCCACGCCGCTCGCGACGGCGACGCTTCAGGAGACCTTCCGGGACCTCTTCGGCGGTGAGCGCGAAGACAAGATGATCGCGCCAGGCCCCGTCGATGTGAAGATACCGTGGACGGATCCCCTCCTCGCGGAATCCGAGTTTCTCCACGACCCTGCGGCTCGGCCCGTTCTCCGGCCGAATACAGACCTCGATGCGGTGCAGCCCCACGGTGCGGAAGCAGTGGTCGACCGCGAGTGCGACGGCCGTCGGCATCACGCCCCGGCCCGCCACCGACTGGTCCACCCAGTACCCGACATGGCCTGAGCACATCGATCCCCAGGTGATCCCGGCGACGGTCAACTGCCCGACGAGGCGGCCCTGGTACTCGACGACGAAGGGCAGCATCCGGCCCGCGTTCGCCTCCGAGCGCAGGTGGCGCACCATTTGACGGTATGTCGGGCGATGGGTGATCGGGCCGCTCGGGGTGGGCGGCGGGATGGTCGCCTCCCAGGGGCGCAGCCAGTCGCGGTTGCGCCGGTTCACTTCGCGCCAGGCACGCTGGTCGCGCAGCTTTATGGGGCGGAGGACCACATCGCCCTCCACCAGCACGACGGGCCACGACGGGCTGTTCAGTGCGCACCCCCGGGTGCCTGGACATCGGGTCTGGGATCGCTTCTGGGGTGGTCGCCGCCGTGGATCTGGTCGACGGCGTGGGTCAGCAGCGGCCCGAGAACGGCGAGCCCGTCCTTCACGCCCCCGCTGGAACCCGGCAGGTTCACGATCAGTGTGCGCCCGGCGACCCCCGCGAGGCCACGCGAGAGCGCCGCGGTGGGCACTTTCTCCCGGCCGTACGCGCGGATCGCCTCCGGGATGCCCGGTACCTCGCGGTCGAGAACGCGGGCCGTCGCCTCGGGGGTGCGGTCGGTGGGCGAGATGCCGGTGCCGCCGGTGGTGATCACGACGTCGTACGCCGCCTCGACAGCGGCCCGCAGGGCGGCCTCCACGGGGTCGCCGTCCGGCACCACCTGGGGGCCCTCGACGGCGAAGCCCAGCTCCCTCAGGCCCTCCGCGATCAGGGGGCCGCCCTTGTCCTCGTAGACCCCGGCGGCGGCCCGGTTGGAGGCCGTGACGACGAGCGCCCGGTAGGCGCCGGTCATGACCGGGCCTCCCGGTTCCAGACCCCGGACTTGCCCCCGGTCTTCTCCTCGACCCGTACGTCCGAGATGACCGCTCCCTTGTCGACCGCCTTGACCATGTCGACGACCGTGAGAGCGGCGACCGAGACCGCCGTGAGCGCCTCCATCTCGACGCCCGTGCGGTCCGTGGTCTTCACGGTGGCGAGGATCTCCACGGCGTCGTCCGCCACGGACAGGTCGAGCTTCACTCCGGACACGGCCAGCGGGTGGCAGAGCGGGATCAGGTCGGGGGTGCGCTTGGCGCCCATGATTCCCGCGATGCGCGCCGTGGCGAGCGCGTCCCCCTTGGGCACGCCCTCGCCGCGCAGCAGCTCCACCACGCGCGGCGAGACGAGGACGCGGCCGCTGGCGCGGGCGGTGCGCGCGGTGACGTCCTTCTCCGATACGTCGACCATGCGGGCGGCGCCCGCTTCGTCGATGTGCGTGAGCCGGCCGGTCCCGTCCTGCTGGTCCTGTTGGTCTGGCGAAGTACTCATGCTGCTGTGGCGCTCCCGATCCGAGCCGTGCGCGGTGCGGCGCGCCGGACGATTTGTGCGCGACACGCTATCGCGAGCCTCCGACAACCGCCGCTGTCAGCCCAGCAGGACGACGTCCACCTCGGTGCCCGGCTCCACCGACGTCGTGTCCTCGGGGACCACGATCAGTGAGTCCGCCTGCGCGAGCGCCGCGATGAGGTGCGAACCGGCGCCGCCGACGGGAGCGACCTCGCCGGCCTCGGCGTCGTACACGCCGCGCAGGAACTGACGTCGGCCGGAAGGCGAGGTCAGCGCCTTGTCGGCGGTGAGCGTCGCGCGGGCCTTCGGGCGGTGCACAGCGTCGTCGGGCAGGCCCATGAGGGTGCGGATCGCGGGGCGTACGAACAGTTCGAAGGAGACGTACGACGACACGGGGTTGCCCGGCAGCGCGAGCAGCGGCGTGTGGTCGGGGCCGATGGAGCCGAAGCCCTGCGGCTTGCCGGGCTGCATGGCGAGCTTGCGGAACTCGACGCCGCTGCCGGCCCCGATGCCCTCCTCGTCGTCCGGGTCGCCGATGCCGGTGAGGGCCTCCTTGACCACGTCGTACGCGCCGACGCTGACGCCGCCCGTCGTCACGATGAGGTCGGCGCGGATCAGCTGGTCCTCGATGGTGGAGCGCAGCGTCTCCGCGTCGTCGTCGACCGCGCCGACCCGGTAGGCGATGGCTCCGGCGTCCCGGGCGGCGGCGGTGAGGGCGAAGCTGTTGGAGTCGTAGATCTGACCCGGCGCCAACTGCTCGCCGGGCTGCACGAGTTCGGTGCCGGTGGAGACGACGACCACGCGCGGGCGCGGGCGCACGCGTACGGTGCCGCGGCCGATGGCGGCGAGCAGCGCGATCTGCGGCGGGCCGAGGACGGTGCCGACGGAGAGCGCCTTGTCGCCCGCCTGTACGTCGCTGCCCTGCGCGCGTACGTGCGCGCGTGCTTCGGCGGGGCGGTGTACGCGGACCTCTCCTGAGGCGCCCTCAGGGGCAGCGCTGTGGGCGGCCATCGAGGCGACGGGTCCCGCGCCGAGTCCTCCGTCGGTCCACTCCACGGGGACCACGGCCTCGGCCCCTGGCGGCAGCGGGGCGCCCGTCATGATGCGGGCGGCCTCGCCGGGGCCGACGGTGGGCTGTTCGGCCTGGCCGGCGGCGACGTCGCCGATCACCGTGAGGACGGCGGGGAACTCCTCGCTCGCGCCCGCGATGTCCGCGACACGCACCGCGTACCCGTCCATCGAGCTGTTGTCGAACGGTGGCAGCGACAGCGGGACCGTCACCTCTTCGACGAGCACACAGCCCTGTGCGTCGAGGAGTTGGAGCTCGATGGGGTCGAGCGCGGTGACGGTGCCGAGGATGTCCTCCAGATGCTCGTCCACCGACCAGATCTGCGCCCGGTCCGTCGTGGCACTGAAACTGTTCACTGCTGCTCCCTGCTCCTCGTGCCGGTGTTCCTGATACTCCGGTGTTATTACCACGGGCCTTGTGTGATGCCCTGGAGGTGGTGTGCCGTACCGGGGCGCAGGTCCGCCGGGGAGAGCGGGGTGTCAGACCTCCTCGGCGACGTAGCCGCGCAGCCAGGCGCGGAACTCCGGCCCCAGGTCCTCACGTTCGCATGCGAGGCGGACGATCGCCTTGAGGTAGTCGCCGCGGTCGCCGGTGTCGTAGCGGCGGCCCTTGAAGACGACGCCGTGCACGGGGCCGCCGATCTTCTCGTCGGCGGCGAGCTGCTGGAGCGCGTCGGTGAGCTGGATCTCGCCGCCGCGGCCGGGCTCGGTCTTGCGCAGTATGTCGAAGACGGCGGGGTCGAGTACGTAGCGGCCGATGATGGCGTAGTTGGAGGGGGCGTCGGCCGGGTCCGGCTTCTCCACGAGGTCGGTGACCTGGACGACGGCGCCGTCCGCCGTGGCCTGGACCGCGGCACATCCGTAGAGGTGGATCTGGGAGGGCTCCACCTCCATGAGCGCGATGACGCTGCCGCCGTGCTCCTCCTGGACCTCCACCATCTTCTGGAGCAGCGGGTCGCGGGGGTCGATCAGGTCGTCGCCGAGCAGTACCGCGAACGGCTCGTCGCCCACGTGGGGGGCGGCGCACAGGACCGCGTGGCCGAGGCCGCGGGGGTCGCCCTGGCGCACGTAGTGGATCGTGGCGAGGTCGTTGGACTCCTGGACCTTGGCCAGGCGGCCCGCGTCGCCCTTCTTTTGAAGCGCCGCCTCCAGCTCGTGGTTGCGGTCGAAGTGGTCCTCCAGCGGGCGCTTGTTGCGACCTGTGATCATCAGTACGTCGCCGAGTCCCGCGGCCGCGGCCTCTTCGACCACGTACTGGATCGCCGGCTTGTCGACGACCGGGAGCATCTCCTTGGGCGTCGCCTTCGTGGCGGGCAGGAACCGGGTGCCGAGGCCCGCTGCGGGGATGACAGCCTTGGTGATCCTGGTGTGCGCGTCAGTCATGCGGGTCACCATATCCGGCTGCTATGGGCGGAATCTGTGGGTCCGCTTTGAAGGCACATATATGCGTCGAATAGGAGAGGTTTGTGACCCGGCTATGAGTCCGCACACCGATGAGCCCGCAAAAGACCCGCTCGGCGCCCACCCTGACAAGCGTTCATTGCGCAGGGAGTTCCTCCGGGTGAGGAACGCATTGACGGAGGATGACACACGGGAGACGGAGCGGGCCGTGGCCCGCCGGGCCCTCGAACTCGACGAGTTGGCGAACGCCCGCACGGTGGCGGCGTATGTCTCCGTGGGCGGCGAACCGGGGACGGGCGCACTCCTCGACGCCCTTCGCGCGCGCGGGACGCGCGTACTGCTGCCCGCCCTGCTGCCCGACAACGACCTGGACTGGGGCGCGTACGACGGGCCGGCTTCGCTCACCACGGTGCGACACCCGGGAAAGATGGCCCTGTTGGAGCCCGGCGGCGAACGGCTCGGCCCCGCCGCCGTCCTGGAGGCGGACGTGGTGCTGCTGCCGGGGCTCGCCGTGGACGCGCGCGGCATGCGGCTCGGCCGCGGCGGCGGCTCGTACGACCGGGTGCTCGCGCGCCTGGAGGCGGCCGGCACCCGGCCCGCACTGGTCGTACTGCTCCACGACAGCGAGGTCGTCGCACACCTCCCCCAGGAGGCGCACGACAAGGCCGTGGACGCGGTGGTGACGCCCTCGGGAGTGCGGCGCTTCTGACCCGCCACCGCACACGGAAAGGGGCCTCCACGCGCGCGTGGAGGCCCCTTTCCGTGTCGATCCGGTCGGTGTCGATCCGGCTACGGCTTCAGGACCAGCGAGTCCTCGGTGCTGTCACCGACGGCCTTCTCGGAGAAGTGCCACGGCAGCAGGTCACCCTTGATCCACTTCTCGGTCTGGTCCGTGTAGTGGTCGCTGAAGGTGTGCCCCGAAGCGCCCGTGAGGTTGATCCACTTGGACTTGTCGAGGTCCGCCATGTTGACCACCATCCGCATGGACGGCACCCAGTCGACTCCGTAGCCGCCCGCGGCGTTCCAGCCGGTCGCGTTCACGGCCGCCTCGCCGCCGCCCAGCTTCCAGGGGCCGCGGTTGAGCACGTACTGCAGCCAGCCGGGGCCCTCGGTGCCGAGGGTCTGGTTCTTCAGCTCCAGCTTGTGCAGCCGGCCCCAGCTCCAGGTGTCGATGTCCTTGCCGAGCTTGGCCGTGAGGTCCCAGCGGGCGTCCTCCATGGCGCGCTTGAACAGCTGGTCACGGTTCTCGGTGGGCTCGTTCGTGCGGCTGCCCGGCGTCTTCCACCAGTCGTTCTTCGGATCCTTGATGATCTTCCGGACGACCTCGAACCAGCGGTCACCGCCGTCCGGCTGCGCCGAGTGCGTGTCCCGCTCGCCGCACTCGCGGACCTTGCGGTCCTCGTCGGCGGGGCCCGTCTTGTCGACCGGCTCGACGCTCAGGCACTGGCCCTCGACACGCAGCTCCTTGGGCAGCTTGTTGCCGAAGGCGAGCTTCAGGATGTTGCGCCACACGGAGTTGAAGTACGCCGCGGCCGCCGAGTCCGGGTTCTGGGTGTAGTCCCAGTTGTCCAGGAGCTGCTGCGCGTCCCTGACGTCCTTGTCCTGGACGTCGATCTTCTGCAGGTAGGGCACGAGCAGCTTGGCGATCTCGCTGCTGTTGTCCATCTGCATGGTGCGCATGTCGTCGGTGGAGATCTTCCCGCCGTCCTTGATCTTCGACTCGATCAGGTCGGTGATGCGCTGGCTGCGGGTGCCGTAGCCCCAGTCCTTGGTCAGCGTGTACGGGTAGCTGTCGTCGACCACGGCCTGGTTGGCGGTCACGATGTAGCCGCGCTTCGGGTTGAACTCGTAGGGCAGCTCGTCCTGCTTGATGTAGCCGGTCCAGCGGTACTTGGAGTCCCAGCCGGGGGACGGCAGCGAGCCGTCGCCCTCGCCGCGGGTCGGGATCCGGCCCGGCAGCTGGTAGCCGATGTTGCCCTCGGTGTCGGCGTACGTGAGGTTCTGCGAGGGCACCTGGAAGTCGGCGGAGGCCTTGCGGAACTCGGACCAGTTCGACGCCCTGTCGAGCCCGAAGACGGCGTCCATGGTGTTACCCGGCTGCAGCGCGGTCCAGCGCAGCGCGATGCCGTAGCCGTCGCCGCGGTCGGGGGCCGCCGCGTCCACGCCGGCCTTCTTGCCGACCTTCACGAGTTCGGAGTTGCGGTCGGACAGCAGCGGCCCGTTGTCGGTCTCCCGCACCGTGATCGTCTTGGAGTCGCCGCCCGCGACCTTGATGGTCTCCTTGCGGGTCTTGAAGGGCACCGTCCTGTCGTCGACCAGGTAGCCGTCGCCGCTGAACTTCTCCAGGTAGAGATCGGTGACGTCGACGCCCGAGTTGGTCAGGCCCCAGGAGATGTTCTGGTTGTGGCCGATGACCACGCCCGGCATGCCGGCGAAGGTGTAACCCGACGTGTCGTACTGGCACTTGCTGGAGACGCTCGTGCAGTGCAGTCCCATCTGGTACCAGACGGACGGCAGTTGCGGCGCGAGGTGCGGGTCGTTCGCGAGCAGCGGCTTGCCGGTGATGGTGTGGTCGCCCGAGACCACCCAGGAGTTGGAGCCGATGCCGTTGCCGTTGGGTCCGAGGCCCGCGGAGTCGGGGATCTCGTCCAGGACCTTGGAGAGGCCGCCCAGCTGGCTCTGGAGGCCGCCAGGAGCCGCTGTGTCGCCCGCCAGGCCGGTGCCCGCCGCCCCGGCAGCCTGCGTGCCCGTACCGCCGCCCGAGGACGCGTCGTACGACTTCGTGGCGCTGTTGTAGCCGCCCTCCTGCACGATCGGCTTGTGCCGCGAGTACGGGTAGTCGGGGTACAGGTCGGCGATCTGCTTCGGGCCGAGCCGGCTCGTCATCAGCGAGCGGTCGATCTCCTCCTGCATATTGCCGCGCAGGTCCCAGGCCATCGCCTTGAGCCAGGCCACCGAGTCCACCGGCGACCACTTCTGCGGCTTGTAGTCGTTCTCGAAGCCGAGCGCCACGTATTCCGCGGAGATGTCCTTGCCGCTCTTGCCGCCCAGATAGGAGTTGACCCCCTTGGAGTACGCCTGGAGGTACTTCTTGGTCGAGGGCGACAGCTTGGAGTCGTATTCCTTCTGTGCCACCCGGCGCCAGCCCATGGTGCGCAGGAACTCATCGTTCTTGACCTGGCCCTTGCCGAACATCTCGGAGAGCCGACCGGAGGTCGTATGGCGCCGCACGTCCATCTCGTAGAAGCGGTCCTGCGCCTGCACGTAGCCCTGCGCCATGAACAGGTCGTGATCCGTGGACGCGTAGATCTGCGGGATCCCGTAGCTGTCCCGCTTGACCTGCACCGGCCCGTCGAGCCCGTCCAGTTGGATGGACCCCGTCGTCTGCGGCATGGACGCGCGGACGCTGTCGACGCTCCAGTAGGCACCGAATCCGATGCCCGCGAGGACGGCCAACACGAGGACGATCACGATCAGTCGGGCTCGGCGCCCCTTCTTCTTACCGGGCGGGCTGCCGGCAGAGGCGTTCGTAGTGGAGGGCATCGGGATCCTTGCTGTCCTTCGCTGGCTGCGGGCGAGAGCAACCTTACGAGCACTGCGGTACGGCTCCGGACGCGGAGTCGGGAAGCAGGGTTCTACGTAGAGCGGCGTGACCAATTCGGCATCAAGAAAGCGTTAACGATTAGGTAAGGTAACGAAGTAACTTCCCTGTCGCGTGTCCCTCCTGAAAGGAACAGCCCCTGACTGTCCACCAGCTCAACCAGCTCCTGCTCGTCGGCGCACTCGTGCTGCTCGTGGCGGTCGCCGCCGTGCGCATCTCCTCGCGCAGCGGACTGCCGAGCCTCCTGCTCTACCTCGGCATCGGCGTCGTGATGGGCCAGGACGGGATCGGCCACGTCGACTTCAGCAATGCCGAACTGACTCAGGTCATCGGCTACGCGGCACTCGTCGTGATCCTCGCCGAAGGCGGTCTGGGCACGAAGTGGAAGCAGATCAAACCCGCACTCCCGGCGGCCGCCGCCCTGTCACTCGTGGGCGTCGCGGTGAGCGTGGGGGTGACGGCAGCCGGAGCGCACTACCTGGTGGGCCTCGAATGGCGACAGGCACTCATCATCGGCGCGGTGGTCTCCTCCACGGACGCGGCGGCGGTTTTCTCCGTTCTACGTAGGGTGCCGCTTCCGGCGCGCGTGACCGGCGTACTGGAGGCGGAGTCCGGCTTCAACGACGCCCCTGTCGTCATCCTCGTCGTCGCGTTCTCCGCAGCAGGCCCCATAGAGCACTGGTACGTCCTCATCGGCGAGATCGCCCTGGAGCTCGCGATCGGCGCCGCCATCGGGCTCGCGGTCGGCTGGCTCGGCTCCTTCGGCCTGCGGCACGTGGCCCTGCCCGCCTCCGGCCTCTACCCGATCGCCGTCCTGGCCATCGCCACGTCCGCGTACGCCGCGGGCGCCATGGCCCACGGCAGCGGATTCCTCGCCGTCTACCTGGCCGCGATGGTGATGGGCAACGCCAAGCTGCCGCACTGGCCGGCCACCCGCGGCTTCGCCGAAGGGCTCGGCTGGATCGCGCAGATCGGCATGTTCGTCCTGCTCGGCCTGCTGGTGACCCCGCACGAACTGGCCGACGACATCGTGCCCGCGCTCCTCATCGGCCTGGTCCTCACGATGGTCGCGCGCCCCCTGTCGGTCGTCGTCAGCCTGGTGCCCTTCCGCATACCGTGGGCGGAGAAGGCCCTCATGTCGTGGGCCGGGCTGCGCGGCGCCGTGCCCATCATCCTGGCGACCATCCCGATGGTGACGGGCGTCGCCGACAGCCAGCGGATCTTCAACGTCGTCTTCGTCCTGGTCGTCGTCTACACCCTCATCCAGGGCCCCACGCTGCCGTGGCTCGCCGGGAAGCTGCGCCTGGCCGGGTCCTCCGACGCCGCCGACCTCGGCATCGAATCGGCGCCCCTGGAGCGGCTGCGCGGGCACCTGCTGTCCGTCTCCATCCCGCAGAACTCGCGGATGCACGGCGTGGAGGTCGGCGAACTGCGGCTGCCCAAGGGCGCCGCCGTCACGCTCGTCGTCCGCGACGGCACCTCCTCCGTGCCCGCCCCGACCACCGTGCTGCGCCGGGGCGACGAACTCCTGGTCGTCGCCACGGACCCGGTGCGGGACGCCGCGGAGGCGCGCCTGCGGGCCGTCGCCCTCGGCGGCAAGCTGGCCGGCTGGTTGGGTACCGCGGGCCCGGAAGCCCGTTAGCATGGATGCACAGACCAAGTACGACCGACTCTGCCTGACGTAGAGCCGGCGCGACCGCAAAGCGGCCGCGGTCCCCTTGCAGCATCGTGCTTCACAGCGCCCATCTGCTCGGCCCAGGGCCTCTCCTGGCGCGGACCGTAGGTATCACTCGGTTCCCGGCGCATGAGGACGGCTCTCGGCGCGCGCCCCTCGACCAGGAGCGCGCGCTACCAGGCGGCAGAAAGGCAAGGGCCGTGCCACAGAAGGACACGGTCACCGAACCCGGCAACCAGCGGGCCGAGCGCCCCGGCTACGGGCAGCTCCTGCGCACCCGCGGGGCCTGGACATTCCTGCTCCCCGGCTTCGCGGCGCGCCAGCCGTTCGCGATGCTCACGATCTCCATCGTGCTGCTCGTGCAGCACACCACCGGCTCCTACGGCACCGCGGGCGCGGTCTCCGCGACGACCGGTGTCGCCATGGCGCTCTTCGCGCCCTACAGCGGCAAGCTGGCCGACCGCTTCGGGCAGCGTGCCGTGCTGCTGCCCGGCGTGCTCGTGCACTCCGCGGCCGGGCTCACGCTCACCGTGCTCGCCCTGTCCGGGGCGCCCACATGGGCGCTGTTCCTGGCCACCGTGCCCACGGGTGCCTCGACCCCACAGATCGGGCCCATGGTCCGCTCCCGCTGGGGCGTGAAGCTTCAGGGTTCGCCCCTGATGCAGACGGCCGCCGCCTTCGAGTCGGTCACCGACGAGTTCACGTTCGTGCTCGGCCCACTGTTCGCGACGGCCCTGTGCACCGGCATCGACCCGGCCGCGGGCCTGATCACCGAGGCGGCGCTCACGCTCGTCGGCGGCCTCCTGTTCGCCGCCCAGAAGGGCACCCAGCCGCCCGTGGCCGGCCTGGAGGGGCACGCGCGCGTGCAGCACGCCTCCGCGCTCCGCGTGCCCGGTGTGCGCGTCCTGATCGTCACGTTCCTCGGCATCGGCTCCGTCTTCGGCGGCATGCAGGTCTCGCTCGCCGCGTACACCGAGTCGATCGGCGAGCCCGGCCTCAACGGCGTCCTCTACGGGATCTTCGCCGCCGGCAACATGCTCTCGGGCCTCGTCTGCGGCGCCATCGCGTGGAAGATCTCCCCGCAGCGCCGGCTCCTCGTCGGCTACACGGCCCTCGCCGTCATGGCCTCGGGGCTGTGGGCGGCGCAGTCCGTGGTGCTGCTCGCCGGGCTCGGCCTGCTGGTCGGCGTGTGCATCGCGCCGTCCCTGATCACGGGCTACACGCTGGTCGAGAAGATCGTCCCCGCGGGCTCCCGCACCGAGGCCTTCACCTGGCTGACCGGGGCGGTCGCGCTCGGCCAGGCGGCCGCCGTGACGGTGTCCGGACAGCTGGAGGACCGCTTCTGGGACGGCGCCGGATTCCTCGTCCCGATGGGCGGCACGGTGCTCGCCCTGGTGGTCATGTTCCTGCTGCGCTCGCGGCTCGCGCCGCCCTCGACGGGACGGACCGTGGCACGTGGTGTGGGTCACCGCGAGCCCGTGGCAGTGGACTGATCCCGCGGAATAGGTCACTATGGATCGTCGTTAGCACTCATCGAGTGAGAGTGCCAGGAGGAAGACACAGTGCCGACTTACCAGTACCAGTGCACCGAGTGCGGCGAGGGCCTCGAGGCGGTGCAGAAGTTCACCGATGACGCCCTGACCGAGTGCCCCAGCTGCAACGGCCGCCTCAAGAAGGTGTTCTCGGCCGTCGGCATCGTCTTCAAGGGCTCCGGCTTCTACCGCAACGACAGCCGCGGCTCCTCGTCGAGCAGCAGCCCGGCGTCGTCCTCGAAGTCGTCGACCGAGTCGAAGTCCTCGGACTCGAAGCCCGCGGAGTCGAAGTCGTCCTCGGACTCGAAGTCCTCGACGTCGACCTCGACCTCTTCGACGTCCTCCGCCGCGTAAGCAGCTCAATTCTTACGAGACCCTGTCGTCATCCGACGACGGGGTCTTCGGCGTTCCCGGTGTGACTACTGTGCTGATCCATGGGGACCAACGCGAGCAACGTGAACACAAGCGCCGGTGCCGGGATCGGCGTGATCGGCGGCTCCGGCTTCTACTCCTTCCTGGACGACGTGACCGAGGTCCAGGTGGACACGCCCTACGGACCGCCGAGCGACTCGCTCTTCCTCGGTGAGGTGGCGGGACGCCGGGTCGCCTTCCTGCCCCGGCACGGCCGCGGCCACCATCTGCCGCCGCACCGCATCAACTACCGCGCCAATATGTGGGCGTTGCGCTCCGTGGGGGTGCGCCAGGTCCTCGGCCCGTGCGCGGTGGGCGGCCTGCGGCCCGAGTACGGGCCGGGAACGCTGCTCGTGCCCGACCAGTTCGTGGACCGTACGAAGTCGCGGGCGCAGACCTACTTCGACGGGCATCCGCTCCCGGACGGGACCGTGCCGAACGTCGTGCACGTCTCGCCCGCCGACCCCTACTGCCCCGCGGGGCGCAGGGTCGCGGTGAAGGCGGCGCGCGGCAAGGGCTGGGAACCGGTGGACGGCGGGACGCTCGTGGTGGTCGAGGGACCGCGGTTCTCCACCCGCGCCGAGTCGCGGTGGCATGCCGCCATGGGCTGGTCGGTGGTCGGCATGACCGGGCACCCGGAGGCGATGCTCGCCCGTGAACTGGAGCTCTGCTACACGTCGTTGACCCTCGTCACGGATCTGGACGCGGGCGCGGAGAGCGGCGAGGGCGTCTCGCACGACGAGGTGCTCCAGGTGTTCGCGGCCAACGTGGACCGGCTGCGGACCGTGCTGTTCGACGCGGTGGCGGGGCTGCCGGCGGACGCGGAGCGGGACTGCGCGTGCGCCGGGGCGCTGGGCGGGATGGATCCGGGTTTCCGGCTGCCGTGATCCTGCCGAGAGGGCGCCGGGAGGCCTGAATTCCCCATTCGGGTGAGGGAGTTGTCCACAACCGCTCGGTAGTGCACGGGCTCCGGCGGGATGTGGCGCGGAGGCGGAACGTGGTCGGCGAGACGGGCGCGGTGCCCGTCCGGCCCGACCGATCCGCAGGCGGTGGCGACTGTGTCCGCATCTGTTCCCCTCCCGTACCAGCTCAGCATTCCCCCGACGTCCGAGGTGCCGCCCTTCCCTCCCGTGCACGTACGCGGCGCGCGGTGGCGGCCGGGGCGCGCGGGCAGGCGCCGACACCGGCCGGCCGTGGCGGCGGGGCTCGTCCTGACCGCGGCGGCGCTGGCGGTCGCGGTGCCGTCGTCCGGGGCGGGAGGCGGGCCCGAGCCCCCGCACGCGGAACCGGGTGGGCGGGCGGCCTCGTCCGCCGCGCCGGTGTCGGCGCCTGTGCGGATCGCGGACGCGGGGGCGGTGCGACTGCTGCGACCGGGCGACCGGGTCGACGTGGTGGCGGCGCGGGCGGACGGCGGGCCGGGGGTGCGGGTGCTCGCGTCCGGCGCGCGCGTGGCGTCCGTGCCGAAGCCGAGGCCAACTCTCGGTCAAGGCGGCGATATCGGCGAAACCTCGACGACGGGCGGGGCGTTGGTGGTGCTGACGGTGGAACGCGCGACCGCGGTGCGGCTCGCGGGCGCCGGAGCCGCCTCTAGGTTGGCGGTGACGGTGTGGTGACGTATATCTCCTCAAGTCCCCCGATCGAGCTACCGAATTGGACAAGTCTGACCCGAACTGTCGTAGGTTGCGGAAGCGTTTGCTCCACTACCTGGACATGTGAAGAGAGGCCTTCTGGTGAGCGAGAACAACGGGCCGAGCCTGTGGGAAGGCTTCAAGGCCTTCCTCATGCGCGGGAATGTGATCGACCTCGCGGTCGCCGTGGTCATCGGCGCCGCATTCACCAACATCGTGAACGCGGTGGTGGAAGGGGTCATCAACCCGATCGTCGGAGCGTTCGGGACGCAGGACCTGAACAAGTACGCGTACTGCCTGAAGGGCACGTGCGAAGCCGGCAGCGACGACAGCATTCAGATCATGTGGGGCACTGTCCTCAGTGCCGCCATCAGCTTCCTGATCACGGCCGCCGTCGTGTACTTCCTGATGGTGCTGCCGATGGCCAAGTACCTCGCCCGGCAGGCCGCGAAGAAGGCCGAGAAGGAAGGCACCCAGGAGGTGCTGGAGGTCTCCGAGCTGGAGGTGCTCAAGGAGATCCGCGACGCGCTCGTGGCGCAGCGCGGCTCGGGGCACACCGAGCCCTAGCAGGGCTCGCCGCGGCCCTTCAGATGTGGTGGGGCGGCTTCTCGTCGAGGAAGCGGGCCAGGTCGGCGGCGCTGTTGTCGCCGGCTGTCGGCCGCTCGCCCCAGCCGCGGTCCGTGTCGTCGGAGGACTGCACCGTCAGCGGATCGTCGAAGATCAGCGCGGCCTTGGGGGCGCGCTTCTTGGGGTCGGGGGCGGGGGTGCTCATGGCTCCAGGGTACGTCGCCGGGTCAGACGGCCGTGAGGCCGTGGGACTCGAAGATCGCCTTCGCGGAGGCGACCTGCTCGGGGGTGGGCGAGGGAGTGTCGTGCAGCGTGAAGGTCTTGCCGAGCGCCTGCCACTTCGCCTCGCCGAGCTTGTGGAAGGGCAGCACGTCGACCCGGGAGACGTTGCCGAGGGAGCCCGCGAAGGCGGCGACGCCCTCGATGTTGCCGGGGTCGTCGGTCAGCCCCGGGACGAGCACGAAGCGCACCCACACGTTCTTGCCGAGGTCGGCGAGACGGTGCGCGAAGTCGAGGGTGGGCTGAAGCGGGCGCCCGGTGACGTGCTTGTAGGTGGCGCGATCCCAGGACTTGATGTCGAGCAGCACGAGGTCCACGTCGCGCAGCAGGGCGTCGGTGGCGCGTACGCCGAGGAAGCCCGAGGTGTCGAGGGCGGTGTGCAGGCCCAGCTCGTGCTTGAAGCGGTGCAGCAGCTCACCGGCGAAGACCGGCTGGAGCAGCGGTTCGCCGCCGCTGATGGTGGCGCCGCCGCCCGCGGCCTCGATGAACCGGGTGTACTTGGCGGCTTCGGCGACGATCGCGTCGGCCGCGGTGCGCTTGCCGCCCCGCATCTTCCAGGTGTCGGGGTTGTGGCAGTACAGGCAGGTCAGCGGGCAGCCGGAGAGGAACGTCACGAAGCGGCTGCCCGGCCCGTCGACGCCGGTCGACAGGTCCCAGGAGTGCACCGAGCCCTCGATGGGGCGGTGGGTCGCGGCGGCGGCCGGGGTGGCGGCCTCGTTCGCGCCGAGGTCACTCGCGGTCCGGGGGAGCAGCACGGTCATGGCGTTCCTCCTCGTGTCCTTCGGGGTGTCTCGGTCGCAAGGACCGGCTCAGAGGGAGCCGTGGAAGGTGCGGTTGATGACGTCCAGCTGCTGCTCGCGCGTCAGGCGGACGAAGTTCACCGCGTACCCGGAGACCCGGATGGTCAGCTGCGGGTAGTTCTCCGGGTGCTCCATGGCGTCCTTGAGCGTCGCCTTGTCGAGGACGTTGACGTTCATGTGGAAGCCGTCGCTGGCCATGAAGCCGTCGAGCACGCCGGACAGGTTGCCGATCCGCTCTCCGGGGGTGCGGCCCAGGGCGTCCGGGGTGATCGTGTTGGTCAGCGAGATGCCGTCCTCGGCGTCGTCGTAGGGCAGCTTCGCGACCGACAGGGCGGAGGCGATGTAGCCGTGCTCGTCGCGCCCGTTCATCGGGTTGGCGCCGGGGGCGAAGGGGGTGCCGGCGCGGCGGCCGTCCGGGGTGTTGCCGGTCTTCTTGCCGTAGACGACGTTCGAGGTGATCGTGAGCACCGACTGGGTGTGCACGGCGTTCCGGTAGGTCGGGTGCTTGCGGACCTTCTCCATGAAGCCGTGGACGATGCGCTGGGCGATCTCGTCGGCGCGGTCGTCGTTGTTGCCGTAGGCCGGGTAGTCGCCCTCGATCTCGTAGTCGACGGCGAGGCCGGTCTCATCACGGATGACCTTGACGTTCGCGTGCTTGATGGCCGAGAGGGAGTCCGCGGCGACCGAGAGACCGGCGATGCCGCAGGCCATGGTGCGCAGGATCTCCTGGTCGTGCAGGGCCATCTCGATGCGCTCGTAGGCGTACTTGTCGTGCATGTAGTGGATGACGTTGAGCGCGTGGACGTACGTCTTCGCCAGCCAGTCGAGCATCGCGTCGTACTGCCGGGCGACCGTCTCGTAGTCGAGGTACTCGCCCTCGATGGGTTCGAAGCCCTCGACGACCTGCTTGCCGGACTTCTCGTCGCGGCCGCCGTTGATCGCGTAGAGGAGCGCCTTGGCGACGTTCACGCGGGCGCCGAAGAACTGCATCTGCTTGCCGACGGCCATCGCGGAGACGCAGCAGGCGATCGCGGTGTCGTCGCCGTACTTGGGGCGCATCAGTTCGTCGGACTCGAACTGGATGGCCGAGGTGTCGATGGCGACCTGGGAGGCGAAGTCCTTGAAGCCGCGCGGCAGTTCACGCGACCAGAAGACCGTCAGGTTCGGCTCGGGGGCCGGGCCGAGGTTGTAGAGGGTCTGAAGCGCGCGGAAGGTGGTGCGCGAGACGAGCGGTCGGCCGTCCTCGCCGATGCCGGCCATCGACCAGGTGACCCAGGTGGGGTCGCCGGAGTAGAGGTCGTTGTACTCGGGGGTGCGCAGGAAGCGGACGATGCGGAGCTTGATGACGAAGTCGTCGATGAACTCCTGGGCCTCGGACTCGGTGATCCGGCCGGCCTCGATGTCGCGCTGGAGGTAGATGTCGAGGAAGTTGTCGATGCGGCCGATCGACATGGCCGCGCCGTTCTGCTCCTTCACGGCGGCGAGGTAGGCGAAGTACAGCCACTGGACGGCCTCGCGGCCGGTGCGGGCCGGGCCCGAGATGTCGTAGCCGTACGACATGGCCATGGCCTTGAGCTCGTTCAGCGCCTTGATCTGCTCGGAGATCTCCTCGCGGTCGCGGATGACGTGCTCGGTGGGCCACTCGGCGGCCAGCTTGTCCTTGTCGGCCTGCTTGGCGGCGATGAGGCGGTCGACGCCGTAGAGGGCGACGCGACGGTAGTCGCCGATGATGCGGCCGCGGCCGTAGGCGTCCGGGAGGCCGGTGATGATGCCGGAGGAGCGGCAGGCGCGGATCTCGGGGGTGTAGGCGTCGAAGACCCCCTCGTTGTGGGTCTTGCGCAGGTGGGTGTAGATCTCGCGGACCTCGGGGTCGGCCTCGTAGCCGTACGCGTTGAGGGCGCCCTCGACCATCCGCCAGCCGCCGTTGGGCATGATCGCGCGCTTCAGCGGGGCATCGGTCTGGAGGCCCACGATGAGGTCGGTGTGATCGGCGGGCGTGCCGTCTATGTAGCCGGGCCGGAAGGCGTCGATACGGGACGGGGTCTGCACGTCGACGTCGTGGACGCCGCGCTCGATCTCCGCCGGGAACATCCCAAGGAGCTTGTCCCACACGGCGGTTGTACGTTCGGTCGGTCCCGTGAGGAAGGAGCCGTCACCCTCGTAGGGGGTGTAGTTCTGCTGGACGAAGTCGCGGACGTCGACGGCGTCCCGCCACAGCCCTCCCTTGAAGCCGTCCCAGGCCTCGCCGTGCGTCGTCTTTTCCGCGGGAGTGGCAGTCATCTGCGGCACCTTCCCCATCTCTTCGACCAGTGGGTTGCTACGTGTTCATTGCACTCCTGCGGGGCTCGCCGGAGGGGCGGCAATGGTCCTGAGTTCAGGACCGTAGGGCCCTACTTCGGGCCGAAATCCGCTGGCACACCCTGGGTGACCTGGGGTTTCTTCCGGGACTTTCGCCCCATGTTCGCTTGTGAACACATTCACAAGAAATGTGCCGGATTTCCGTGGTACCGAAGGCCGCCGCGCACGTGTGGACTGCGTGCCGATTCCCCCACGGCGCGGCCCGATCTGCTGGGGTGGGCGCATGACGTCCACGCCAGACAAGCGCTCCCCCATCCGCCGCATGGTCGAGAGGGGGCGCGACGAGGAACATCGGGCCGCTTCACCACTGGAGCTGTTCTTCGACCTGTGCTTCGTCGTCGCCGTCGCGCAGGGCGGGGCGGAGCTGGTGCACGCGGTCGCGGAGGGGCACTCGGGCGCCGGCGTGATCGACTACGCGCGCGTCTTCTTCGCGATCTGGTGGGCGTGGATGAACTTCACCTGGTTCGCCTCCGCCTACGACAACGACGACGCGCTCTACCGACTGATCACACTCGTCCAGATCGCGGGCGTGCTGGTGCTCGCGGCCGGGGTCTCGCAGGCGTTCGCGCACGACAACTACATGGTGGTCTGGCTCGGCTACCTGATCATGCGGGTCGCCATGGCCACGCACTGGCTGCGCGCCGCCGCCTCCACCACGGGGGCCGAGCGCCGGGTGGCACTGCGGTACGCGGGCGGGGTGCTCGCCTGTCAGGTCGGCTGGCTGGCGCTGCTGTTCACGCCCAAGGCGGCGCAGGGCTGGGTGTTCCTGGCGATGGCGATCCTGGAGATGTGCGTACCGGTGTACGCGGAGCGGGACCGGCAGACGTCCTGGCACCCGCACCACATCGCCGAGCGCTACGGCCTGTTCACGATCATCGTGCTCGGCGAGTCGATCGCCGCGGCGACGGTCGCCGTGAAGTCGGGCATCGAGGAGAACGACGCGCTCGGCGAGCTCCTGCCGATCGCGGCCGGCGGCCTCCTCGTGGTCTTCGCCGCCTGGTGGATCTACTTCGCGGTGCCGATCCACGACCGGCTGCGCAGCAACCGGCAGGCGTTCGTGTGGGGCTACGGCCACTTCTTCATCCTCGCCTCGGCGGCGTCGATCGGCGCGGGCATCGAGGTCGCCGTCGAGCAGGCGGTGGGCGAGGCACACATCTCCACGACCGCGGCCTCCGCCGCCGTGACGGTCCCGTCCGCGGTGTTCCTGCTGCTGGTGTGGGCGCTGCACTCGCGGTACTTCAAGGTGGGCGCCGCGCAGCAACTGGCGTTGCCGGTCAGTGCGTTGCTGGTGCTCCTGTGCACGTTCGCGGGGCACTGGGCGGTGCTTTCGGCGGGGATCGTCGCGGCGCTCACGGTGGTGGTCGGGGTGACGCTGTCCTCGCGGACGGCCGAGGCGCAGCCCGCCTGACGGGGACCGGCCGCCCCGGGCGGGCGCCAACTCCCGTGGTAGGCATGGCACATGACGACACGCAACGATGCCCTCACCGACGTCCCCGGCCTGCGCGTCGGACACGCCACCCGTGTCGGGGACGGATTCCTGACCGGTACGACGGTCGTGCTCGCCCCGGAAGGCGGCGCGGTCACCGCCGTGGACGTGCGCGGAGGTGGCCCCGGCACCCGGGAGACCGACGCGCTGGACCCGCGCAACCTCGTGCAGCGGATCGAGGCGGTCGTGCTCACGGGCGGCAGCGCGTTCGGGCTCGACTCGGCGTCGGGCGTGATGGCGTGGCTGGAGGACCAGGGGCGCGGGGTCCCGGCCGGCGCCCGCCCCGGGGAGGTCGTGCCGGTGGTGCCGGCGGCGTGCGTGTTCGACCTCGGCCGGGGCGGCGACTGGCGGGCCCGGCCGGACGCGGCGTTGGGCCGCGCCGCGGTCGAGGCCGCCGCGGCGACGGAGCCCGGCTCCCCCGTCCAGGAGGGCAACATCGGCGCGGGCACCGGCACGCTCGTCGGGAAGCTGCGCGGCGGCATCGGCACCGCGTCCACGGTCCTCGACTCCGGGATCACGGTCGCCGCCCTGGTCGTCGCGAACGCCGCGGGCTCCGCCGTGGACCCGGCCACCGGGGCGCTGTACGGCGAGTTCTTCACGGGGCGCGGACCGGTGACGTACCCGACGCCGGAGGCGCACGAGGCGGCGGGGAAGCGGTTGGCGGAGGCGGCCGCGGCGAACGGGGCGGGACCGCTGGAGGGCGCGGGGTCGCCGGACGGGGCGCGGGGCGGTACGCGGGACGGTGCGCGGGGCGATACAGGGGCCGACGCGCGGGGCGGCGCCGCGGCTCCCGCCGACCCGGCGCCCCTCAACACCACCCTCGCCCTCGTCGCCACCGACGCCGACCTCACCCGCGCCCAGGCGCAGAAGGTCGCCGGTACCGCGCACGACGGAATCGCGCGGGCCGTACGCCCCGTGCATCTGCTCAACGACGGGGACACGGTGTTCGCGCTCGCCACCGGGGAGCGCCCGCTCGACGCCGCGAACCCCCTTGCCCTCAACGAGATCCTCGCGGCGGGCGCGGACCTCGTGACGCGGGCGATCGTGCGGGCCGTGCGCACGGCGGAGTCCGTATCGGCCGGCGGCCGCACCCACCTCTCGTACAGCGACCTCTACTCGTAGAGCGACCTCTACCGGCCCCCGTAGAGCGACCTCTGCGGGGGCCGGCCCGACGCCGTGTAACAGAGATCCACCGCCGCGTAACAGAACTGTCCCTGTGGCTGCGTTCACAACAAGCGGACGGAACCCCTCCGGCTGCCTCGCGCTCTTCCCTCACATCGGTAGAGAAGCAGCGGAACAGCAGAATCCACGAAAAAGGAGCAGACCGTGAGCAGGCAGAACATAGCCGTCGTGTGCGCGGCCATCGCCGTCGGCGCACTGACCCTCACGGCCTGCGGCGGCGACGCCACCGCCGACAACAAGAACAACGACGCCCCGAAGATCACCATCTCCGCCAAGGACGGTTCGACCGGCGCGTCGATCAACGCGACGGGCGTGAAGGTCAGCGACGGCAAGCTGACCACCGTGAAGATGACCGAGTCGGCGAGCGGCAAGACCGTGCCCGGCACGATCGTGAAGAACGGCGCGGCGTGGAAGCCGAAGGAGCAGCTGGAGCGCGGCACGAAGTACCGGATCTCCGCGTCCGCCAAGGACGACAGCGGACAGAAGGCCGCCGCCAACTCCATCTTCACGACGGTCTCCAGCGCCAACAGCTTCATCGGCACGTACACGCCGGACGACGGGTCGACGGTCGGGGTCGGGATGCCGGTCTCGTTCACGTTCGACAAGGCGATCACCAACAAGAAGGACGTGCAGTCGCACATCACGGTGACGTCCAGCGGCGGCCAGAAGGTCGTCGGCCACTGGTTCGGCGCGCAGCGCCTGGACTTCAGGCCCCAGGAGTACTGGAAGGCCGGCTCCAAGGTCACCATGAAGATCGACCTCGACGGCGTCGAAGGGGCGAACGGGGTGCACGGCGTGCAGGACAAGACCGTGACGTTCACCGTCGGCCGCTCGCAGGTCTCCACGGTCGACGCGAACACGCAGGAGATGACGGTCGTCCGCGACGGCAAGACGATCAAGACGGTCCCCGTCTCGACCGGAAGCAACGCACACCCGACGTACAACGGGCAGATGGTGATCTCGGAGAAGTTCGTGCAGACGCGCATGAACGGCGACACGGTCGGCTTCGGCGGCGAGTACGACATCGCGGACGTGCCGCACGCGATGCGCCTGTCCCAGTCCGGGACGTTCATCCACGGCAACTACTGGAGCTCGCCGGGCATCTTCGGCTCCCAGGGCACCAGCCACGGCTGCGTCGGCATGCGGGACGTGAAGGGCGCGGGCGGCGACACGACCGCCAAGTGGTTCTTCGACAACTCACTGGTCGGCGACGTCGTGGTCATGAAGAACTCGCACGACGAGACGATCGCCCCCGACAACGGCCTCAACGGCTGGAACATGGCGTGGAGCCAGTGGACGGCCGGCAGCGCCGCCTGACACACAGGCACTCCCACCGACACACACGCACTCTCACCGACACGGGCCGCGCGGGAACCCGCCGCGCGGCCCACGCGTTGTCCAGGCACGTTGCTCAAATCCCGCCCCCCGTTTGTCATTTCACGGACATGATGTCCGAGCGAAGGACTACGGTATGCACCCACGAGGTGACACGAAGCAATACTGGGAGGTGCCTTGAGCGTTCCGCATGATTCCGAGCCCAACGTCGGGTTCGGCACCGAGCCGGACGCGTCACCCGAAGCGCAGCTCGGGCGACTCCTCGGGCGCGCGCTCAACTCCTTCGACCTGCCCGACGAGACGCTGGAGCGGCTCGACGGCGCGCTCGCGTACGCGGGCTCCCTGCACTCGGCGCACCACAGCGGCGGCCGCCACCGCGAGACGTACCGGCACAACTGGCTGCTGGTCGACGGCGGCTCGCTCACCCTCTGGGAACTCGTGCACAACACGGGGCGGGACGGCACACCGCAGCACGAGGTCTACGTGTCCGAGGACGAGCTGCACCTGGCGACGGGACGGCTCCCGCTCCCCCAGGAGGCCGAGCCGGAGTTCGACCTCCACGTCCCCATGACCCCCGTCAAGCTCCCCCCGGCCCCGCCGATGCGCCACGCCTTCGGCGCCGGCGACCCGGAGCGCTCCGTCGACCACGCGCGCCGTCTGTTACGCCGCGCGGAGAACCCGGACGTCACGACGCGACCGGGCCCCGGCACGGCGCGACTGCTGCGGGAGGCGTGCGCGCACCAGATCACGCAGGCCTTCGGCTGCCGCGTCAGCCACGGATTCGCGCTGTACGAGCACGCGTTCCTGCTGCACGACGGCTGCGAACTCAGCCTCTGGGAGGTCGAGCACACGGCGACGCCGGACGGCCGGCACATGTGCGAGGTCTACGCGACGCAGGAGGCGGCGCGGGCCGCAATGGACCACCGAGCGGCATCGTCCCCACGGGCCCGGCGGTAACCCTCCCCGGGACTCCCGGAGAGGGCGCCCCCCGGCCTACCGGCGGCTGAACTCCCGTACAAGGCCTGCGAACGCGTCCTGCTCGTCGGCCGTCAGCGGCACCGACTCCAGCGCGGGCGCCCGCGACTGCGTCGGCAGCGCGCCCATCGGCAGCTGCGTCCGCGGCCGCGGCGGACCGAAAGCGACGGCGCGCGCCAGGCGGGCCAGTCCGATCACCCATGCCACGGCCGCGAGAGCGACCAGCGCCAGGCCCAGCTGCTGAAGGATCGACACGTGCTCAGGCATGCGTTCCAGTGAACACCACAGTCCGGGACTTTGGTCCCGGACCGTGACGTATCTCGCAAGGCTCCTAACGCCCCGCCAACCATGCCAACCGCACCAATCTCACCAACCGCGGCAAGCCTCACACCTTCGCGGGCTGCACCGCCTCGGGCTCGGCGACGGTCACCGTCTGCGACGGAGCCTGCACGGCCTCCGGCTGCCCGGCGGCGGCCGGCTGCTTGCGCATCGACTTGAGCAGGACGGTCAGCGCCGCGGTGACGCACGTACCGGCAGCGATCGCCACCAGGTACAGCCAGGCGTTGCCGATGAGCGGGACCACGAAGATGCCGCCGTGCGGGGCGCGCAGCGTGGCGTCGAAGGCCATCGACAGGGCGCCGGTCACCGCGCCGCCCGCCATGGAGGCGGGAATCACTCGCAGCGGGTCGGCCGCGGCGAACGGGATGGCGCCCTCGGTGATGAAGGAGGCGCCGAGGACCCAGGCCGCCTTGCCGTTCTCCCTCTCGGTCTTGGTGAAGAGCTTGCCGCGCACGGTGGTGGCGAGCGCCATCGCCAGCGGGGGCACCATGCCGGCGGCCATCACCGCGGCCATCACCTTGAGCGAGCCGTCAGTGGGGTTGGCGAGACCGCCGACCGCGAAGGCGTAGGCAACTTTATTGAGCGGGCCGCCCAGGTCGAAGCACATCATCAGGCCGAGGATGACGCCGAGGACGATCGCGTTGGCACCGGACAGGGAGTTCAGCCAGTCCGTCAGAGCGCTCTGCAGCGAGGCGATCGGCTTGCCGATCACCACGAACATCAGGAAGCCGACGACGATCGAGGAGAGCAGCGGGATCACGACCACCGGCATGATGCCGCGCAGCACCGCCGGGACGTTCACCTTCTGGATCGCCATGACCACGGCGCCCGCGATGAGACCGCCGATCAGGCCGCCGAGGAAGCCCGCGTTGGTGGTCACCGCGATCGAACCGGCGACGAAGCCGGGCACGAGTCCCGGCCGGTCCGCCATGCCGTACGCGATGTAGCCGGCGAGGACCGGGACCAGGAAGGCGAAGGCGGCCTGGCCGGTGTAGAAGAGGAGCGCGGCCCAGCTGGTCGTCGAGCCCCAGTCGAAGCTGTTGAGCAGCGTCTGGACCTTGACGTCGGCGACCTCGTAGCCACCGATCGCGAAGCCGAGCGCGATCAGCAGACCCCCCGCCGCCACGAACGGCACCATGTAACTGACGCCCGACATCAGCCACTTGCGGAGCTTTGTGCCGTAACCGTCCGTGGAGTCGCCGGAGTTGTCCACAGGTGTGGATGACGCGTCGGCGTGGCCCGTGGTCTCGCCGCGAGCCGCCTTCTCCCGGACCTCGGTGATGAGTTCGGCGGGGCGGTTGATGCCGGCCTTCACGCCGACGTCGACCGTAGGCTTTCCGGCGAAGCGTTCCTTCTCGCGTACGGGGACGTCGTGGGCGAAGATCACGCCGTCGGCGGCCGCGATGACGGCCGGGTCGAGGCGCGTGAAGCCGGAGGAGCCCTGCGTTTCGACGACGAGTTCGACGCCGTCGGTGTCACGGCCGGTGTTCTCCAGGGACTCGGCCGCCATGTAGGTGTGGGCGATGCCGGTGGGGCAGGAGGTGACCGCGACGATCTTGAACGTTTCTGCCGCCGCGGGCTGCTCCGGCTCCACGGGCTCCGGAGCCGGGGACTCGGCCTCTTCTGCCGCTACGGGTTCCGGGGCCGGCTCGTCGCCGCGTATCAGCGCCGCCGCTGCCCCGGCGTCGGTCGCCGCGCGCAGGGCCGACTTGAAGTCCTCGTCCATCAGCTGGCGGGCCAGCGAGGAGAGGATCGTGAGGTGGGCGTCGTCCGCGCCCGCCGGGGCCGCGATCAGGAAGATCAGGTCGGCGGGGCCGTCCGGGGCGCCGAAGTCGATGCCCTCGGCGCTGCGGCCGAAGGCGAGCGTCGGCTCGGTGACGTGCTCGCTGCGGCAGTGCGGGATGCCGATGCCGCCGTCCAGGCCGGTCGGCATCTGGGCCTCGCGGGCCGCGACGTCGGCGAGGAAGCCGTCGAGGTCGGTGACCCTGCCGAGGGCCACCATGCGTTCGGCCAGCGACCTGGCCGCCGCTTCCTTCGTTCCGGCGGACAGGTCGAGGTCGACCAGGTCCGCGGTGATCATCTCCGTCATCGCGGGCTCCTTTGCCTACGCATGGGTGGGGTGGGTGGTGGGGCGACCACACCGGTGGCTACTGGGGTGGTTTTTCGGTGGTGTGCGGGTGTGGACGGCGTCATCGCGTGGGCTCCTTCAAGGGGCGGTCCACCGGGACCTCTGCCGTCAGTTCCACCGCGTCCGGGCGGAGGTCCCGCGGCGTCGGCATCGCGCTGCCCGGCAGCTGGACCGCCGCCGCGCCGTGGGCGACCGCCGAGGCCAGTGCCTTCGGGCCCTCGCCGCCCGCGATCAGGAAGCCGGCGAGGGAGGAGTCGCCGGCCCCGACGTTGCTGCGCACCGCGTCGACGGGGGCCGAGGCGAACCAGGCGCCGCTCGCGTCGACCAGGATCTGGCCGTCCGCGCCGAGCGAGGCGAGCACGGCGACCGCGCCCAACTCCCGTAGTTCCTCCGCCGCCTTGACCGCGTCGCCGACCGTGGCGAGCGGGCGGCCGACAGCCTCCGCGAGCTCCTCGGCGTTGGGCTTCACGACGTCCGGGCGTTCACGGAGCGCCGCGAGGAGCGCGGGACCCGAGGTGTCGAGCGCGATGCGGGCGCCCGCGGCGTGCGCGCGGGCCACCAACGCCGCGTACCAGGACGGCTCCAGGCCGCGCGGCAGGCTGCCGCAGCAGGCGATCCAGTCGGCGCCCGCCGACCGCTCCCCTACGACCGTCAGGAGCAACTCGGCTTCTGCCGCGGTCAGTTCGGGGCCCGGGGCGTTGATCTTCGTGAGGGTGCCGTCCGCTTCCGCGAGTGCGATGTTCGAGCGGGTGTGGCCCTCGACCGGGACCGGGGCGACCTTGATGCCCTGTCCGTCGAGGAGTTCGGCGACCAGGGCGCCCGGTGCGCCGCCCAGCGGGAGGACGGCCAGCGTGGGGGCTCCGGCGGCGGCCACGGCCCGTGACACGTTGACTCCCTTGCCGCCCGGATCCATGCGCTCGCCGCTCGCGCGGACGACCTCGCCGCGGTCGAGGCCGGGGACCTCGTAGGTGCGGTCGAGGGAGGGGTTGGGGGTGACGGTGAGGATCATGCCGGGGTCGCCGCTTCCGTTGCTTGCACTGCTTGCGTACGAATGGTGCTGGTGGGGCCGGTACTGACGGGGTCGGTGCTGGTTCTTGGGGTCATACGCGGAGCACCTCCGTGCCGCCCGCCTCGATCGCCGCCGCGTCCTCGGGGGCGAGGCCGGTGTCCGTGATCAGCAGGTCAACGTCCGCGAGGTCGCCGAACCGGGCGAAGTGCTCCTGGCCCCACTTGCCGGAGTCGGCGAGCAGCACGACGCGACGGGCCGCGGCGACGGTCGCCCGCTTCACGGACGCCTCTGCGAGGTCGGGCGTGGTGAGTCCGGCCTCGGCGGAGAAGCCGTTGGCCGCGAGGAAGAGGACGTCCGCGCGGATCTCCCCGTACGCGCGCAGCGACCAGGCGTCGACGGCGGCGCGGGTGCGGTGCCGGATGCGGCCGCCGACGAGGTGGAGCTGGATGCCGGGGTGGTCGGCGAGCCGGGCCGCGGTGGGCAACGAGTGGGTGACCACGGTCAGTTCGGACTCCAGCGGCAACGCGGTCGCCAGCCGCGAAACCGTCGATCCGGCGTCCAGGATCACGCTGCCCTCGGCCGGCAGCTCGGCGAGCGCGGCGTGGGCGATGCGGTCCTTCTCGTCGGCCGCGGTGCCCTCGCGCTCGGCGAGGTCGGGTTCGAAGTCGAGGCGGCCGGCCGGGATGGCGCCGCCGTGCACGCGCCGGACGAGGCCCGCACGGTCGAGGGCCTTCAGGTCGCGCCGGATAGTCTCGGCGGTGACCTGGAACTCCTCGGCCAGCGACAGCACGTCGACCCGTCCGCCGTCGCGGGCGAGGCGGAGGATCTCCTGCTGGCGCTCGGGTGCGTACATGTCCGGTTACCTGTGTCCTCTTCTGCGAGCGTGCCCGAATCTGTGGCTCTGATGTGAGGCTACGGCCGCATTTCCAGAAAGTAAACAGGTTCGGGCATCCGGCAGACACAAACGGGCATCCGTTCCGATGCGTACACACCACAGGGCCCGGCCCTCCAGCGAGGAGGGCCGGGCCCTGTGCGGACTGCGGGGGCTACTGCCCCATCACGTACTTCACCGTCGGACCCGTGGTCCAGCCGCCGTCCACGGCCAGCTCCGCGCCCGTCACGTACGAGGAGTCGTCCGACAGCAGGAACACCACCGCCTTCGCGATCTCGCCGGCCTCGCCGACGCGGCCCATCGGGGTGTTCGGGTAGTTCCCCTCGCCCTGCTGGATGCCGACCTGCGCGGTCATCGGGGTGTACGTCATGCCGGGGTGTACGGAGTTCACGCGGATCCGCGCGGTGCCCTGCTCGACCGCCGCGATCTTGGTGAGCCCGCGCACGCCCCACTTCGAGGCGCCGTACGAGGAGGTGAGCGCGAGGCCCATCAGTCCGGCCGCGGAGGAGATGTTGACGATGGAGCCGCCGCCGGCCTCCTTCATCGCGGGGACGACGGTCTTCATGCCCGCGAAGACTCCGACGAGGTTGACGTCGAGGACCTGGCGGAAGCGTTCCACGCTCTCCGTCTCGAAGGGCATGCCGGTGGAGATCCCGGCGTTGTTGACCAGGCCGTCGATGCCGCCGAACTCGGCGGTGGCGTAGGCGAGCGCGGCCTGCCACTCGTCCTCCGACGTGACGTCGAGGTGGGTGTAGCGGGCCTTGGCGCCGAGTTCGGTGGCGAGGGCCTCGCCTTCGTCGTCGAGTACGTCGCCGATGACGATGGCGGCGCCGGCGGTGATGGCGAGGCGGGCGATGTCGGCGCCTATGCCGCGGGCTCCGCCGGTGACCAGGATCGTCTTGCCGGTGAGGTTGTTCATGTTCGGCTCCCTTTTTGGTTGCGGCCCCCGTGGCCTACGACTCGGGGCTCCGCCCCGGACCCCGCGCCTCAATCGCCGGCGGGGCTGGAAAGATCGGGGCTCCGCCCCGGACCCCGCGGGCTCTCGTCCAAGAGCGGGGCTTGAAGTGCCCCCGCCTCTATCGCCGGAAGGCCCGACCGGGTCAGGCACTCCAGTGCCAGTGCTGCCGGGCCCCCCGGGCCCGTGGGCGGGGCGTCCGAGCGCGCCCACGTCTCCACTGCCACCCGTACCGCCGTGGTCGCCAGCCCGGCGAGCAGGCGCAGGCGCAGGTCCGGGGCGCCCGTTTCGCCCGTGCGGTCCGCCAGCACCGTGAGCAGGGTCGACTCCGAGACGCGGCAGGTGTCGGCCCACACCGCGCGCAGCGCCGGGCTCTCGTCGGTGAGGCGGAGCAGGGCGCGGACCCAGAGGAGCGTGGCCTCGTCGTCCCCGGAGAGCGCGCGCTCGACCGCGTGCCGCAGCGCGGCGGGGACCGGCAGGTCGGCGGGCGCCACGCGGACCGCTTCCGCCCACTGGTGGGCCCCGGCGTCGAGGAGCGGTGCGACCGACTCTTCCTTGGTCGCGAAGTAGCGGTAGAAGGTGCGCGGCGCGACGCCCGCCGCCCGCGCGATGTCCTCGGCGCGCGTGGCCCGCAGGCCGTCCCGCGTGAACAGTTCGGCCGCGGCACGGGCGATGTCCAGGCGCGTGGCGGCCTTGCGTCGCTCCGTGAGGGTCGGGCTCGTCATCACAGCACCTGCCATACCTGCCATGCGTGCATGGTATGTCTCTGTGGCACAATCTGCCACCACCGAGTAATGATCATGCCAAGCAGGGGTCATGGCGAGCGGAGCGAGGCGAGAGCAGTGCGGCGGCGGCACTTTCTGAGGACGACGGGCCTGGCCGGAGCAGGGGCGGCGGGCGCCCTGGCCCTGACCGGCTGCGGTTCGGGCGACGGGAGCGCCGACGGCGGCAAGGTCACGCTCGGCCTCCTCGTGGCCAGCTACGACAAGAGCGTCGGCGCCTCCATCGGCGACCAGTGGGACGACGTCGTGCGGGCCTTCGAGAAGAAGCACCCGGACATCCACGTCGAGGTGGAGCGCGTCCCGTTCCTGAAGATCGACGCCGTCCTCGCCCGCCGCGTCAAGGACGGCCGCGCCCCCGACGTCGCGCAGGGCCACCTCTTCGCCCCGTACGCCGAGGACCACCTGCTCTACCCGGCGGAGCGCCTCTTCGACGTACCGACGCAGGCGAACTTCATCCGCTCGTTCGCCGACGCGGGCCGGGTCGACTCCGGGCAGTACGGCATTCCGATCCTCGCCAGCACCCCGCGCCTCTTCTACAACACGGGCCTCTTCGAGCGGGCCGGGCTCGCGGGCCCGCCCCGCTCCTGGGCCGAACTCCGCGCCGCAGCACAGGCGTTGAAGGCCATCGGGATCCCCACCCCGTACGCCCTGCAGTTCGGCCCCGAGGCCGCGGAGGACGAACTGCTCGCGTGGCTGCTCTCGGGCGGCGGCGGTTACGCGGATCTCGGCGGGTACGACTTCGGCTCCGCCGAGAACAAGGCGACGCTGACCTGGCTGCGCGACGAACTGGTCGGACCCGGCCTCGCGGGCGCCGCCCCGGGCGAGCTCACCAGGACGCAGGCGTACGCCCAGTTCCTCCGTGGGAGGGTCGGCATGCTCATCGCCCACCCGGTGCTGCTCGGCGCCGCGGACAAGGCCCGACTGCCGTACGCGCACGCCCCGTTCCCGCTCAAGGAGGGGAACGAGGCGGCGCCCCCGGTGGGGCTCAACGACTGGATGATGGCGTTCAGGAGCGGCGGCCATGTGGAGGAGGCCGGGAAGTTCCTGACGTTCCTGTTCGGCACCGGCTCCGCGAAGACGTACGGCGGCGCGCAGGCCACGCTGCCGGTGACCGTGACGGCCTCCGACGAGCTGCGGGCCGACCGTTCGCAGCGGAAGCTGTGGAAGTTCGTCGACCAGATGCCGGACGCGGAGTTCCACCCGGTGGGCCTGCGCTCCTGGCCCAAGGTGCGCTCAGCGGTCCGCGAGCGGATCGGCGGGGCGGTTGCTCCCGGCGGCAACCCGGCACAGGTCCTGGAGGCCCTGGACCAGGTCAGCCCTTATATAAGCCCCGCCGGCGATTGAGGCGCGGGGTCCGGGGCAGAGACCCGCGGCGTCACACCAACTCGCGCGCCGGCTCCGGCTCCCGCTCCACCGCCGCGTCCTCCACGTCCCCCGAAACGACCTCACCGGTACCGCCCGAGGCCTTCGGAAGCGCGAACATCAGCACGAAGATCCCCGCCAGGATCCCCGCCACCCACACCAGCGCACCCCGGAACCCGTCCACGAACGCCAGGTTCCCCACCCCCGCCGCGAGCTTGTCCTCCACCACGTTGAAGAAGACGACGGAGACCAGGCTGAGGCCGAGCGCGTTGCCCATCTGCATCACCGTGTTGATGAGCCCGGACGCCGAACCCGCGTGCTCGCGCGGCACCTCGGAGAGCACCGCGTCGGTCAGCGGCGCGACGATCAGGCCCATGCCGAGCCCCATCACGACCAGCGGCAGCGCCATCTGCCAGGAGGCGATGCCGAGCCCGTAGTGCCCGGACTCGTATACGTAGATCAGGACGCCGACGGCCATCGTGAGCGCGCCGGCCTGCAACACCTTCCGCCCGAACCGCGGTACCAGCTTCTGCACGGAGATCCCGGCCGCGACCGAGACCGCGATCGAGAACGGCACCCCGGTCAGGCCCGCCCGCAACGCGCTCCAGCCGAGGCCGAGTTGCATGTAGAGCGTCCAGGTCAGGAAGAAGATGCCCATGACGAGGCCGAAGACGGTCTGCACGGCGATGCCGGCCGCGAAGCTCTTCACCTTGAACAGCGACAGCTCGATCAGCGGTGAACCGTCGCGCCGCGTCTTCGCCCGCTCGTACGCGACGAGTACGCCGACGAGTCCGACGGACGCCGCCATCATCACGTAGCCCCACAGCGGCCAGCCGTTCTCGCGGCCCTGGGTGAGCGGGTAGACGAGCGCCAGCATGGCGAGCGTGACGAGGACGACGCCGACGAGGTCCAGCTTCAGCGCCTTGGGGGCCTTGGACTCGCTGATGACGCGCGAGCCGAGGATCAGGGCGGCGATGCCGACGGGCAGGTTGATGAGGAAGATCGGGCGCCATTCGAGCCCGAAGATGTTCCACTCGGTCAGCAGCGCGCCCAGCAGTGGCCCGGTCACGGCGCCCATGCCGACGATCGCGCCGAACAGGCCGAAGACCTTTCCGCGTTCGTGCGCGGGGAACGTCGCGTGCACGATCGAGAGGACCTGCGGCACCATCAGTGCCGCCATGCCGCCCTGGAGGATCCGCGAGGCGACCAGCATCTCGGGGTTCGCGGCGAAGCCGCACAGCGCGGAGGCGAGGGTGAATCCGCCGACCCCGAGCAGGAAGAGCCGCTTGCGGCCGAAGATGTCGCCGAGCCGGCCGCCCGTGATCAGCAGGGCGGCGAAGGCGAGCGCGTAACCGGCGGTGATCCACTGGATCTGCCCGGTCGAGGCGCCCTCGTCGTGCTGGATGGTCGGCAGGGCGACATTGACGATCGTGACGTCGACGAGGTCCATGAAGGCCGCCGTCATCACGATGGCGAGGGCGAACCAGCGCCGGCGGTCGGTGGTGTGTTCCGCGGTTGAGGTCGTCGTTGAGGTCATGCCGGAAAGTTAGAAGCCATCTAGGTCAGTTCGTGTCCTAGATGGGCGGCATTCTGAAACCATGGAGAACATGACGCCGTCCCCGACGGACACCCCGGCCCGGCTCCTCCAACTTCTGTCGCTCCTCCAGACCCCGCGCGAGTGGCCGGGCGGCGAACTCGCCGACCGGCTCGGCGTCTCGCGCCGCACCGTGCGCAGGGACATCGACCGGCTGCGCGACCTCGGCTATCCCGTGCAGGCCACACTCGGTACGGACGGCGGCTACCGGCTCGTCGCGGGCAAGGCGCTGCCGCCGCTCGTGCTCGACGACGAGGAGGCGGTGGCGATCGCGGTGGGCCTGCGGGCCGGGGCGGGGCACGCGGTCGAGGGCGTCGAGGAGGCCTCGGTACGGGCCCTCGCCAAGCTCGAACAGGTGCTGCCCTCGCGGCTGCGCCACCGGGTGGCCACGCTCCAGACGGCCACCATCCCCCTGACCTCGGGAGACGGCGCGACGATCGCGCCGGAGACGCTCACGGTGATCGCTTCCGCGGCCGCGGGCAGCGAGCGTCTGCGCTTCAGCTACCGGGCCCGCGACACCGCGGAATCGCGCCGCTTGGTGGAGCCGCACCGGCTGGTGTCGACGGGCCGCCGCTGGTATCTCGTCGCGTACGACATCGATCGCGAGGACTGGCGCACGTTCCGCGTCGACCGCATCGCGGACCCGTTCGCCACGGGCGCGCGGTTCGCTCCGCGGGAGGTGCCGGAGGGGGACGCGGCGGAGTACGTACGCCGCTCGGTGTCGTCGTGGGGTGCGGGCGCGGCGTACGAACTGGACGTGGAGTTCGACGCCCCCGCGGAATCGATCGCGGAGCGCATCCCGGCAGCGGTCGGCGTCCCGGAACCCCTCCCGGACGGCCGGTGCCGCCTCCGCACGACCTCGACGGACCCGCTCCACTGGACGGCGATCCGCCTGGCGATGACGGGCTACGACTTCAGGGTGCGGGGACCGGAGGAACTGAAAACAGCGGTACGCGAGCTGGGAGCACGACTGGCCAACTCAAGCCCCGCCGGCGATTGAGGCGCGGGGCCCGGGGCAGAGCCCCGAGACCGCAACACCGCTACGGCGCAACGAAAACCCGGTCACGCCGCCGCGTCGAACCCCGTGTCACGCGCCAACTTCTTCAGCTCAAGAAGCGCATGCTTCTCGATCTGACGGATCCGCTCACGCGTAAGACCGTGCTCCTTGCCGACCTCCGTGAGCGTCCGCTCGCGCCCGTCCTCGATCCCGTACCGCATCTTGATGATGGACGCGGTGCGCTGGTCGAGCCGGCCGATGAGGTCGTCGAGCTCCTCGCTGCGCAGCAGCGTGAGCACGGACTGCTCGGGCGACACGGCCGACGTGTCCTCGAGCAGGTCGCCGAACTGGGTCTCGCCCTCGTCGTCCACCGACATGTTCAGCGAGACCGGGTCGCGGGCCCAGTCCAGGACGTCGACGACGCGCTCCGGCTTCGCGCCGAGCTCGGCGGCGATCTCCGTGGGCTCCGGCTCGCGGCCGTGCTCGCGGTTGAACTCGCGCTGCACGCGGCGGATCCGGCCCAGCTCCTCGACCAGGTGGACGGGGAGGCGGATGGTGCGGGACTGGTCGGCTATCGAGCGCGTGATGGCCTGGCGGATCCACCACGTCGCGTACGTGGAGAACTTGAAGCCCTTGCGGTAGTCGAACTTCTCGACCGCGCGCACCAGGCCCGCGTTCCCCTCCTGGATCAGGTCGAGCAGGGGCAGGCCGGACCGCGGGTAGCGACGGGCGACCGCCACGACGAGCCGCAGGTTCGACTTGATGAAGATGTCCTTCGCGTCCTCCGAAGCCGCGACCAGAGCTTCCAGCTCCTCGCGGGACGCCTCGACGGCGGCCTTGCTGTCGGAGACCGTGCCGTCGAGGATCTGCTGGGCGTAGACGCCCGCCTCGATGGTCTGGGACAGCTCGACTTCCTTGGCGGCGTCGAGCAGCGGTGTGCGCGCGATCTCGTCGAGGTACATGCCGACCAGGTCGCGGTCGGCGATCTCCCCGCCTACGGCGCGAACACTGCGTGCCGCATCAGTCTCGCCGGACGCGGCGGACTTACGACGGGCTACGGCACGGGTTGCCATGCGTGCTCCCTTGCGGTGGTAGGTCGGCTGTACGCCCCCTGAGGGGCCTTACGGGTGCCCTGCATCCGATGGAATCAACGACTGGAATCCGGACAGAATTCCCAAGCCGCCCATCTTTTTTCTGATCATGCAGTACCCTGTCGCGCCACAACGCGCGAAGAGGGGAGTCAGGATGGTGTCCGAGTCCACAGAGGTGCAGGTCAGGCCGGGAGTCGAGGGCGACCTCAAGGCCCTCACGGACCTCTACAACCACTATGTACGTGAGACGCCGATCACATTCGACACCGCCGTCTTCACTCCCGAAGAGCGACGTCCTTGGCTGCTCTCCCACCTTGAAGACGAACGACATCCGCTACTGGTTGCCACTGAGACGACCTCGAAACGGATCCTCGGCTACGCCACCGCCAGCAGTTTCCGCCCGAAAGCCGCGTACGACACCTCGGTGGAGGTCACGATCTACCTCGCGCCCGACGCGGGCGGCCGCGGCGTCGGCACGCAGCTCTACAAGGCCCTCTTCGAGGCCCTCGCCGCGCAGGACATCCACCGCGCGTACGCGGGCATCGCGCAGCCGAACGAGGCGTCGGCCCGGCTGCACGCCCGCTTCGGCGTCCGCCATGTGGGGACGTACGAGGAGGTGGGGCGGAAGTTCGGGGAGTACTGGGACGTGGCCTGGTACGAGAAGGCCCTCTAGCCGCCGAACTGAACCGACCGCTTCGCCAGCCCCATCCAGAACCCGTCGATCACGCTCCGCTGCCCCGCCCCCTCAAGATCGCCGAAGGCATCCGCCGCGCCCATCGCCACGAACAGCGGGGCGAAGTGCTCGGTACGCGGATGCGCCAGCGTGCCCGCCGGGGACTTCCGCGTGAAGTCGAGCAGCGCGTCCACGTCGCCCGCCTCGAGCGCCCGGTGCCCCCAGTCGTCGAACTCCGACGACCATGCCGGGATCCCGCCCTGCCGCAGCGCCGCGAGGTTGTGCGTGAAGAAGCCGGAGCCGACGATCAGCACGCCCTCGTCGCGCAGCGGCGCGAGGCGGCGGCCGATGTCCATGAGCCGGGCCGGGTCGAGCGTCGGCATCGAGATCTGGAGGATGGGGATGTCGGCGTCCGGGTACATCTCGACGAGCGGGACGTACGCGCCGTGGTCGAGCCCGCGGTCCGGCACGTCCTGGACCGGGATGCCGGGGCCGCTCAGCAACTTCCGTACGGAATCCGCGAGTTCGGGCGCGCCCGGCGCCGCGTACGTCACCTCGTAGTAGTGCTCGGGGAAGCCCCAGAAGTCGTACACGAGCGGCATGGTCTCGGTGGCGCCGAGGGCCAGCGGCGCGTTCTCCCAGTGCGCGGAGATCATCAGGATCGCCCTGGGGCGCGGGAGATCGGCCGACCACTCGGCGAGCTGGCCCGGCCACAGGGCGTCGTCGGCGAGCGGCGGCGCACCGTGGGAGAGGTAGAGCGCAGGCATCCGGTTCACGACGACCTCCTTGAAGTTTCAAGCTTTGGCTACCCACAAAAGTAAGCCTTCTTTGTTTAATCTTCAAGAAGGAGGACTACGATGGGAACCATGGAGCAGCAGCACACGGGCACAGGCAGCAATGACGCGGAGGCCACCACCTGGCTCAGCGAGGACGAGCAGCGCACCTGGCGCGCGTACCTCCATGCCACCACGCTCCTGGAGGACCACCTCGACCGGCAACTCCAGCGCGACGCGAAGATGCCGCACGTCTACTTCGGACTCCTGGTGAAGCTGAGCGAGGCGCCCCGGCGCCGGCTGCGGATGACCGAGCTGGCGCGGGAAACGAAGATCACCCGCTCCCGGCTCTCGCACGCGATCGCGCGGCTGGAGAAGAGCGGGTGGGTGCGGCGCGAGGACTGCCCCTCCGACAAGCGCGGGCAGTTCGCGATCCTCACGGACGACGGCCTGAAGGTCCTGGAGAGGACCGCGCCGGGGCACGTCGAGACCGTCCGCCAGGCCCTCTTCGCGCGGCTCACCCCCGAACAGCAGAAGTCCCTCGGCGAGATCATGATGATCGTCGCCGAGGGACTTCAGCCGAAGGAGGCCGGGGCGGACCTCCCCTGGCTCCGCTAGCCCCCCTTTTTGGGGTTCTACGAGGTCAGTGCGCGACCACCGGCACCAGCACCTCGTCCTCCGCACCCTCCGTGTCACCGGAGGCCGAGGCCGAACCCGCGCCCGGGGCGCCGGTGTTGACGAGCGTGAAGGCGATCAGGGACGCGACGGCCAGGATGCCGACGGCCCACCAGATGGCGTGGGTGTAGCCGCTCACCATGGCCTGCGCCTGAAGCAGCCGCTGGTTGGTCGCACCGGCCGCGTGGTCCGCGATGTACGCGGTGGTGGCCGAGGCCGCGATCGTGTTCAGCAGGGCCGTGCCGATGGCGCCGCCGACCTGCTGCGAGGTGTTGACCATCGCGGAGGCGACACCCGCGTCCCGGGGCTCGACGCCGATCGTGGCGAGCGACATGGCGGGCATGAACGCCGTACCCATGCCGAGGCCGAGCAGGAGCTGGGCCGGGAGGATCAGGCCGACGTACGAGGAGTCGACGGACAGCTGCGTCAGGATCAGCATGCCGAGCGCCGCCAGCAGGAAGCCGGGGCCCATCAGCAGGCGCGGGCGGACCCGCGTCATCAGGCGGGCGCCGATCTGCGTGGAGCCCGTGATCATGCCCGCGATCATCGGCAGGAACGCGAAGCCGGTCTTGACCGGCGAGAAGCCCTTCACGACCTGGAGGTAGTAGGTCAGGAAGAGGAACAGGCCGAACATCGCGATGATCGCGAGGCCGAGCGAGGCGTAGACACCGCCGCGGTTGCGGTCGGCGACGACGCGCAGCGGCAGCAGCGGGTGCTTCACGCGGGCCTCGACGGCGACGAAGGCGAGCAGCAGCACGGCCGCGGCGACGAACATGCCGACGGTGGTCGCGTCGGACCAGCCGTTGGTCTCGGCGCGCGTGAAGCCGTAGACGAGCGAGACCAGGCCGAGCGTGGACAGCAGCACGCCGGGGATGTCGAGCGGCGAGCGGTTGCGTGTGCCGGCCGGCTCACGGATGACGAAGTACGCGCCGAGCGCGGCGATGATCGCGAACGGGATGTTCACGAAGAACGTCCAGCGCCAGTTCAGGTACTCGGTGAGGAAGCCGCCGAGGATCAGGCCGACGGCGCCACCGCCACCGGCGATCGCACCGTAGATGCCGAACGCCTTGGCGCGCTCCTTGGCGTCGGTGAACATGACGGCGAGCAGGGACAGGGCGGCGGGCGCGAGCAGTGCGCCGAACAGGCCCTGAAGTGCGCGGGCGCCGAACATCATGGCCTCGCCGCCGGCCGCTCCGCCGAGCGCCGAGGCGAGGGCGAAGCCGATCAGGCCGGTGACGAAGGTGCGCTTGCGGCCCCACAGGTCCGCGATGCGCCCGCCGAACAGGAGCAGGCCTCCAAAGGCGAGCGCGTAGGCGGTGATGACCCACTGCTTGTTGCCGTCGGAGATGCCGAGGTCCTGCTGCGCGGCGGGCAGGGCGATGTTCACGATGGTGGCGTCGAGGACCACCATCAACTGGGCGAGCGCGATGAAGGCGAGTGCCTTCCAGCGGCGCGAATCGGGTGCCGTTTCCGGCAAGGGGGTACCCACAGCGGGACTCCAAGTCGTGAATAAGCGTGAGAAATCGGGTTGGTACGAAGCTGGGTGTCGCGTGGCGACTGTGGTTCTGCGAAGAGACTGGGGCTCTACGAAGAGACCAGGTTCTACGAAGAGGTGGAGAGGCGCGCGGACGTCAGTCCTGGCGGAGGTCCTCCAAGGTCGCGGGCTCGCCCGGGAGTTCCGAGCGGGCGGGTGCCATCAGGCCGTCGAGAAACAGCTGCAGATGACGGTGGACGTACCGGTCGAAGCCCAGACAGCCGGTGCCGGGCAGCGGTCGGGTGAGCTGGGAGAGGGCGACCATCAGGTCTCCGACGCCGACGTCGGAGCGCAGGTCACCGGATGTACGGGCCCGTTCGATGAGCTGCTCGACGGCGCCCGTGAGGCGGTCGCCGGCGGCGGTCAGATCCGGGTGGTCCTTGTCGAAGGTGGCATTGAGCATCGGGCACAGGGCGCCGATCCGCTCCTCTGCGGCGGCGTGCACGAACGTCCGCAGTGCGCCGAACGCGGTCGTCTCGCCGGCTTCCTCGGCGGCGAGCCCCCGCTCCGCGTGCTCGGTGATGGTGTCGGTGACCGTGATGACCACGTGGTGCATCAGCTCGCCGCGGTCCTTGAAGTTCCGGTACAGCGTGGCGTTGCCGACGCCGGCACGGCGCGCGACCTCGTCGAGCGGCAGGACGGGACCGTGCTCCACGAGCAGTTCGCGCGCGGCGTCGACGATCCGCTCCCTGTTGCGTACCGCGTCGGCCCGCGGGCGGGGGGCGCGGCGCTGCGGCTTCTCGGTCGCGGTGGTCACGGCGGCCTCCTTCACGGGTCTTCGTCTTCACGGGTCTGAGTGCACGGGCTTCGGGTGAAGTGGGGAGCTGGTCCCCGGTTCGTGCGGACACGGGTCTAAACGGGGAGAGCGTCCCCGGTTATTTCCCGCGCCTCATGTGACCTGCCTCACACACCTCTGACCTCGGAAACCCACGATCGGCGCACCCAGCGAGCGGCCCGCCACGCCCCGACCCAGGGTGATCGAAAGGGACCCGAGCGTGAGGCGGTGCGGATGCGAGCAGTGCGTCGGATACGCAGGGGCCGCCGTGGGGCGCTGCTCGCCGCGAGCACGGCGGTGGCGCTCGCCGTGACGATGACCGCGAGCACCGGCAGGCTCCTCGACGACTCGACGACCGCGGCGGGTCCCGTCGCCGTCTCGCGCACGACCTCCCTCGCCCCCTGCATGATCCGCGGCTCGTTCGGCGTCCAGATGTCGGAGGGCCTGCCCACCGCCGCCGGCTACGCCCGCTCCACCGGGACCGTGCGGGCCCTCAACCTCATGGTCGACTTCCCCGACGCGCCGGGGCAGGGCTCCGCGAAGGACCGGCTCGGCGAGTTCTTCCCTCAGACCCAGGACTGGTTCGCCACCGGCTCGTACGGAAAGCTCGACTACGTTCCCGAGGCCCCGGTCGACCACTGGCTGCGGATGCCCAAGCCGTTCACCGCGTACGGGATAGACCGCGGCGCCCCCTTCGACCCCGGCTACCGCGAGCTCGCCGACGACATCGCGGCGGCGGCCGACCCCGAGGTGGACTTCCGCCGGTACGACCTGGTGAACATCCTGGTCACGCCGAACGCGGGGCCCTCCGCGCTGGACACCGTGCTGTCGGTGACGTTCGCGGGCAACCACGAGGCGCCGGTCGCCGACGGGGTGCCGCTGTCCAACGCGTCGTTCGTGTACTCCCGTCAGGACGACGGGTCGGGCTCGTACGCCGAGACCGGGTACCGGGTGCTGCCGCACGAGAACGGGCACGTGTTCGGGCTGCCCGACCTCTACACGCAGGACGGCGGCGGGGCCGCCGGGCACTGGGACATCATGAGCGAGGACTGGGGGGCCGGGAACGATCTGCTCGGCTGGCACAAGTGGAAGCTCGGGTGGCTCGACGACAGCCAGGTCGGCTGCGCCGCGCAGCCCGGCACGACCGAGTACCGGCTGTCGCCGCTGGCCCGCGACGACGGCAGGTCGAAGCTGGTGTTCGTGCCGCTGACCCGGAAGACGGGGTACGCGATCGAGGTCCGTACGCAGGGGGGCAACGACGAGGCGGTGTGCCGGTCCGGGGTCCTCGTCTACAAGGTCGACGCGGACGTGGACACGGGCCAGGGCCCGGTCAAGGTCGAGGACGCGACACCGGACAGCGGCGGGTGCACGCGACAGCCCAACGTGCACGCGGAGTTGTCCGACGCGGCGTACCAGTCCGGCGAGGTCTTCCGCGACAAGTCCGCGGGCGTGCGGGTGACCGTGGGCGGGATCACGTCCGCCGGCGACTACCAGGTGTACGTGACGCGTAGTTAGACCCCGGGTGGCTTGAGGGGCCGTCGCCGCGCAGCCGGAAACGGGCGGTCCCGCCCCGGCACACGTCAGCCGGACGCCAACGACTCCCGCAGCTCGCGCTTGAGGATCTTGCCTGTCGCGTTGCGGGGGAGTTCGGAGGACTGGAGGACCACGTGGCTCGGGACCTTGAACGCCGCGAGGGACTTCGCCGCGAAGGCGCGGATGTCGTCCGGGGTCGCCGTCGAGCCGGGGCGGGTCCGGAGGACCGCCGCCACCTCCTCGCCCAGGACCGGATGCGGGATGCCCACGACGGCCGCCTCCAGGACGTCCGGGTGGTCGTGAAGGGTCGCCTCCACCTCCACGCAGTGGACGTTCTCGCCGCCCCTGATCACCAGGTCCTTGATCCGGTCGACGACACTGACCCGGCCCTCCGAGAGCACCGCCAGGTCCCCCGTACGGAACCACCCGTCCTCCGTGAACGCCGCCCCGGTGGCGTCCGGAGCGTTCCAGTAGCCGCGGATCAGTGGCTGGCCGCGGAGGCAGAGCTCGCCCACCTCGCCGTCCGGCAGCGGTTCGCCGAGGGGGTCCGCGATCCGTACCTCCACGGCCGGCGCCGGACGGCCCACGCTGCCCGGCCAACTCCGGTACTCCTCACCGGCGTTGGAGAGGACGCCGCCGAGCGTCTCGGTGAGGCCATAGCCGTTGCGCGGCTCGATGCGCTCGCCGTAGCGGTCGGTGAGGCGGGCCACGATGCCGGGCGGGGCCGCGGCGCCGCCCGTGCTGAACCCCGTAAGGGAGGGGAGTTCGTCGCCCAACTCCTTGGCGCGCTCCAGGAGTTGAAGGGCCGTGGCGGGGACGCCGCCGAAGCTGGTGATGCCGTGTTCGCGGATCATGGCGAGCGCCGTGTCCGGGTCCCACTTGCGCAGCACCACGATCGTGCCGCCCACCCCCATCGCCGCGTAGAAGCCGGTGAACGCCGCCACGTGGAAGAAGGGGAAGGTGAGCAGGCCGACGGGGCTCGGGCCCTGGCCGGGCACGATGCCGCGCGCCAGCGCCGTGCGGGCCGCGGCGTAGCGGGGACCCGTGACGGCGCCCATGTGGGCGTGGTGGGTGGCGACGGCTCCCTTGGGGCGACCCGTCGTACCCGAGGTGTAGAGGATCGTGGCGTCCGCGGACGGGTCGATGTCCACGTCGGGCGGGCCGAGTTGGGGGTCGGGGGTGGGCAGATCCGCCCACCGTTCGGTCCGCTCGCCGGCCACCTCCCGCCCCTCCTCGTGGCAGACCAGCGTCCACGGGCGGGGCCCCGCCGGGCCGTCGAGCCACGGACGAACCCGTTCGTAGCGTTCCCCGTCGACGACCAGCACCGCGGGCCCGCAGTCGTCGAGGGCGTACGCGCACTCCTCCGCGGTCCACCACGCGTTCAGCGGCACCGCCACGAGCCCCGCCAACTGCGCGGCCCAGAAGGCGACCTGCCACTCCGGATGGTTGCGCATCGCGATGACGGCGCGGTCGCCCGGCCGCAGCCCGTACCCGCCCGCGCTCTCGTCGTCGAGGAAGCGGCGGGCCAGCGCGCACGCCGCCGCGAAGAACTCCCCGTAGGTCATGCGCCCGTTCTCGGAGATGACGAACGGGGTGTCGCCGAACGCCCACGTCGTCTCGGCGAACTCCCGCAACGTACGGGGCCCGTCGGCATAGGAAAGGCGCCCGTCCTCGCCACGTACGACGGCGAAGGGGGCGCCCGGAGCGGTCAGCAGCGCTTCCACGGAATCCACGGCATCAGCGTCCATGGTCGGACGGTACGTCCGGCGGCCCGACCCACGTCAAGATACGTGCACCGGCCAACGGGCCCGTACAGCACGGCGGGCGGCGCGCGTGGTCCTCCACGCACACCGCCCGCCGACAGCCTTGAGGGCTCCTACGAAGCCGAGTCCGCTGCCGAAGCGGACACCGAAGCCGAAGCGGAAGCCGAAGCGGCCTCCGCATGCTCCGCCACCCGCTTGCGCGTCAGGAACCAGCCGATCACCAGGCCCACCACGATCAGCGGCGAGCAGTACACCGACATCGCCGAGTCGCCGCCGCCGACGACCATCAGGACCACGACCGCGACCAGGAAGACGATGGTCAGCCAGCTCGTGAAGGGCGCGCCCGGCAGCCGGAACGACGGGCGCTCCAGCTCGCCGCGCAGGGACTTACGGCGCAGCACCATCTGGCAGATCATGATCATGACCCAGGTGCCGATCATCGTGATCGCCGAGAAGTTGATGACGATCGAGAACGCCCGCTCGGGCACGATGTAGTTGAGGATGATGCCCGCGATGTAGCAGGTGGCTGTCAGCAGCACGCCACCGTAGGGCACGCCCTTCTTGCTCATCTTCGTGGTGAACCCGGGCGCGGAACCCGCGAGTCCCATGGAGCGCAGCACGCGGCCGGTCGAGTAGAGGCCGGAGTTGCAGCTGGAGAGGGCCGCCGTGAGGATCACGAAGTTCATGATGCCGCTGATGCCGGGCACGCCCAGCTTGCCGAGCAGCGTCACGAACGGCGACTCGCCGGCCTTGTACGCGCTCCACGGCAGCAGCAGGACGAGCAGCAGCACGGACCCGACGTAGAACAGCACGATGCGCCACGACACGGAGTTGATGGCGCGCGGGATGACCTTGCGCGGGTTCTCCGTCTCGCCGGAGGCGATGCCGACCATCTCGATGGCCGCGTACGCGAAGACGACGCCCTGGATCAGGACGATGGCCGGGAGCAGGCCGTTCGGCAGCATGCCGCCGTTGTCGGTGATCAGCTGCGGGCCCGTGGCGTGGCCGTCGACGGGGTGACGGCTCGCCAGCAGCCAGCAGCCGATGGCGAGGAACGCCAGGATCGCGGCGACCTTGATGATCGAGAACCAGAACTCGAACTCGCCGAACCAGCGCACCGAGATCAGGTTCGCGCCGAGCACCACGAGCAGCGCCACCAGGGCGAGCGTCCACTGGGGGATGTCGCGGAAGGCGGCCCAGTACTGCAGATACATCGCCACCGCGGTGATCTCCGCGATGCCGCTGCATATCCAGTGCAGGAAGTAGACCCAGCCGGTCGTGTACGCGGCCTTCTCGCCGAGGAACTCGCGCGAGTACGACACGAACGAGCCGGACGACGGCCGGTGCATGACCAGCTCGCCCATCGCGCGCGTGATGAAGAAGGCGAACAGGCCGGTGATGGCGAAGATGATCACCAAGGACGGGCCCGCCACGTTCAGCCGCTCTCCCGCGCCGAGGAAGAGGCCGGTGCCGATGGCGCCGCCGAAAGCGATCATCTGGACCTGACGATTGCGCAGGCCGGCCGCGTAACCCCCCTCACGGATGGCTCCGGCCGTGGCCTTGCCGCCCGTGGTCACACTGCGTTCGGCTTGTGCTGTGTGCTCCATGGTTCTCCGACGTTCGTGCAAAACGGCATGCCGCACCCACACACGCGAACGTGAGCGCGGACGCAGATGCGAACGCGGGCAGGCGTGTGCGACATACCTGTTGGACAGGATTGATCCGCCGGATTCGGCGAACCTCGAGATCGGAACGGATCTCGGTGGAGTGTGCCGCGGGCGGACCACGCGACGACACGCCACTGTAAACCGTTCACAGGGGCAACTAATCCACGAGCCCGACCGGGAGCCCGAGGAGCGAACCGGCGTACTGGGCACCGGACTCGGCGAGCACCTCGTCGAGAGTCTGCGCGGAACGAATCGGCGCGAAGGTCACCTTGCCCGATTCTGTCCCGTTCTCCGTGCGGACATATCCGTACACAGCTGGGCGCGGAAGGCTGTTGTAGTGGAAGTGGGTCGAGAAGTAGTACGCGCCGGTGTCGTACAGCGCGACGAGATCGCCGGGCTCCAGTTCGGGCAGCTCACGGCCGCGCGCCACGAGGTCGCCGGCGAAGCAGCAGGGCCCGGCCACGTCCTGCACCAGCGGCGCGCTCGTCCGCGGCCTGCCCTCGGCGTCGTACGCGCCGACCCGCAGCGGCCACGACTCGGGCGCGAAGACGGTACGGGTCGCCACCTGCGCGCCCGCGTGCGTCACGGCGATCCGGCGGCCGCCGGAGGTCTTGGTGTACTCGACGTGGGCGGCGATGAACCCCTGCTTGGCGAGGAGCGAGCGGCCGAACTCGGTGACGAGCGTGTACCGCCCGTCGAAGAGCCCGGGGACGGTGCGGCGCAGGAGGCTCGCGTACTCCTCGAAGCCGGGAGTGACCTCGTCCGACGCGAAGTTCACCGGCAGACCGCCGCCGATGTCGAGGGTGTCGATCTGCTGGCGCCCGACATGCGCGTTGACCTTCTCGGCCAGGTCGTACGCGGCCCGTACGCCCTCGGCCATCAGCTCCAGGGCGACGCCCTGGGAGCCGGTGTGGGTGTGCAGGCGCGTCATCCACGGCCGCGCCTTGTACGCGCCGAGAACCCACTGCTCCGCGCCCTCGTCGCGCAGCGCGACACCGAACTTGGAGGTGGCGGTCGCGGTGCTCATCGCGCCGATGGAGCCGCTGCCGACCTGCGGGTTCACGCGCAGCCCGACGGGGGCGCACCCGGCGCCGAACTCCTCGACGAGGGCGTCGATCCGGTCCAGCTCCTGCGGGTTGTCGGCGTTCACGGCGATGCCGCTCGCCAACGCGTCGCGCAGCTCGCCGACGGTCTTGGCGGGCGAGTCGAAGACGATCCGCTCGGCGGGCACCCCTGCCGCCCGCGCGAGCGCCAGCTCACCGGGGCTCGCGACCTCCGCGCCGACGCCCTCCTCGTTCAGGAGCGCGAGCACGGGGACGAGCGAGGCGGCCTTCACCGCGAAGGTGTGCCGCGCCTCGACACCCGCGAACGCCGCTTTCAGCGCACGCGCCGCCTCCCTGACCCCGGCCACGTCGAGCAGCCCGAGCACGGGGGCGTCGGGCCCTACGAGCCCCTGCTCGACGGCGGCGCGCAGGGCGGCGTCGCGGCGGGCGGCGGAGGCGGGGGGCTGCGGCATCAGGGGGTGTCCTGCCTTCTGCTTGGTACGTGCATCCACTGGTACGTGGTCGGGCACTCGTCACTGTGCAGCGTGGCGGGGTGGCGTGTCTGCGTGCGCCGGCACGAAGTACGGGGTGGGGGTGCTGTGGGCCGCCACAAGGAACGGCGGACGGGCACGCGCGCGTGGTGCGTGCGCACGACAGTGGGTGGGCGGGCGTGGTGGCGAAGCACCATGCGGGCGATCGCGCGGGGGTTCACGGCAGCGGGATCAGCCCGGCCCGCCGCAGCCCGAGCTCGACCACGAGCCGTACGTCGGGATCGCCGAGGTCGAACCCGCCCAGCTCACGAGCCCGGCGCAGCCGGTACCGCAACGTATTCGCATGGATCCCCAGATACCGGGCCGTGGCCCCGGCGTCCCCGAAGAACGCCAGATGCGCGGCGACCGTGCGCGGCAGATCCGTCCCGTGCCGCTCGTCGTGCGCGAGGAGCGCCGCCACGGCGTCCCCGACCGACGGCACCTGCGCGGCGACGGCGTCCGACACCCGCAGCGCGTCCAGGGCGAACCGCACGTCGTCGGCGCCCGCCACCTCGGGCTCCCCGCGCTCGCACAGCACCCGCAACACCTCGCCGGCCCCGGCACGCGAGTCCACGGCATCCCTCAGCCCGCCGACGACCGGCCCCACGGCGACCAGCGGCTTGACCCCGGCGCCGCGCAGCACGGCGGCGAGGTCCTTGGCGAGCCGCTGGGCGGCGTCGGGCCGGGGGTCGCTGAGCAACACGTCGAACCGATCGGCATCACTTCCGGCCCCGCCGACGTCTGCATTTCCAGCCCCTGGGGCGCTTGAGGAGCGGGGCCCGGGGCGGAGCCCCGAGACCGGGCCACGGAGAGCCGCCCCGTACGCCGGGGCCAAGCCCCCCGCCACCCGATACGCAAACGCCGGCAGGCCATACGCGGCAACCCGCAACGCCACCGCCCGCAACGCCCTCTCCCGCACCTCCGGCGCCACCGCCCCCACGACCACGGCCGCCAGCACGGCACACGGCTGCCCCGGATCGACGCCGAGCGCGGCGCCCGCCGCGTCCACATCGGGCGACGGATCCTCGAACAGCGCCCGCACCGCGTGCCGACGCCGCCCCTCCGCCGACCGGGACCGCAGCCGGTGATGCAGCAGATGCGGCACGGCGATGGCGGCAGCCTGCCGCAACGCCTCCCGCGCCCCCGCCGGCAACGGCTCCCCGTCGGCAGCCGCCCACAGCGAACCGAGGACCTCCTCCCCCGCACGCACAGCGACAGCCAGCCGCTCGGGAAACCGCCCGTCCGCGGCCCGATGCACGACATCCCCCGCCCACAACGCCGCGAGGAACCCGCTCTCGGCCAGCTCCTCGACCCGCCACCGCGGCACCCGCCGCCCGAGGATGGTCAGCCGCCGCAACGGGTCGGCGGTGTCGGCGGTGGGCGAGTACGCCAGCACGTTGGACTCGGGGTCCTCGATGGTGATCGCGCCCCCGACGAGCGCGGCGAGCGCGGAGGCGAGGGCGGGCAGATCGCCGAGCCCCACGTCGACGCCGGGTTCGGGCACCCGCGCCCCACCCGCCGCGAGCGCGGCCCGCAGCAGCCCGATCAGCTCGCCCCAGTCCACCCACGGGGCACGGGCGAGCAACGCGGTGGACACGCCATCGGCGACCTCACCGAGCAGCGGCGCCACACCTTCAGCACCCCGCCGCACCACAAGCGCGGCAGCCCCGGCCCGATCGGCGGCACGCAACACCTCAGCAGCAGCGGGATCAGAGGTATCGACGCCCACGGCGATGAGCACCCGCCCCCGCTCCTGGAGGCTCTCGCCGGAGTCGAACACCCCGACCCCGCCCACGGCCACGTCCGTCCCGCACGGCGCCCGCACGACCTGCACGACGTCCCGCCCCACGACCTCGACGACCTGCGCCAACGTGGGGCCCGCGCCCGGAGCGGGATTCTCGGGCTGCGGCCTGCCGGACGCGGAAAACTCCATGCCCCCAGTCTCACCGATCACGTGCGGACCGCCGGATGTGACGAACAAGGCACCACAAAAGGTGCACTTGTGAGCAACAGCACCTGCCGCCCACGTCCAATCGACCTTCCACGCCCATACGTTGGACGGATGTCCCCTCTTGCCCGGGTGAGCGCGGCGTACGGCCCGCGCTTCGCCGAATTCGCCTTCGAGCCCGCCTTCCTGGCCGCGGTCGACCAGCACGTGGCGGAGCTCCGCGAACGCCTGGAGGCCGGCTCGGCCGACCTGCACCCACCGGCTCCCGACGCCGAAGTGCTCGCCGACTACTCACTCGGCTTCCTCGACGCGCTCACCGAGACCGGCTGGCTCGAACCCGTGGGCCACGACTACGCGGTGTGCCGCCTCACCGCCATCAGCTGGCTGGCGAGACGGCACAACCTGGCCTAGGTCACTGGTTGTCGAACCGCTCCCGCTCCTGCGCGGGCTGATTGGTCAGCGCGTCCTCACGCCCGGCCTGATAGGCACCGGCGCCACCGCCGAGGTTCCCCTTCGCCTTGGCGGTCTCCTCCTCGGCCATGTTCAGCCACCGCTCCCAGCGCTGCCGCATCGGCCCGATGAGCCCGCCGCCGACACCGACGATCAGGATCCCGGCCCCGGCCGCGAGACCGGCGATCAGCACCGGCTGCGTGACGGACGTGGCGATGCCCGCCTGCCCGAGCGCGGCGATGGCACCGAGGACCACGATGCAGGCCCACACGATGGTGCCGATGGTCTTCCCGTACGACACACCGGACAGGGCGTTGGTGACGATGTCACGCACCAGGTTGGCGACGGCCATGGCCACCACGATCAGGACGACCGCGACGATGCCGCGCGGCAGCCAGGCGACGATGCCGTTGATCATGTCGGACACGGGGTTGTCGCCGAAGACACCGAAGCCGAGCTGGAGCACGATCAGCATCAGGGCGACGTAGACGACCTTGCAGAGGATCGCGGTCGTGTCGTACTTCGACCCCTCGAGCATCTTCGCCGAACCGGCCCGCTCGGCGAGCCTCTCCGAGCCGATCTTCCTGAGCCCCCGGTCGAGGAGCTTGGTGATCATCTTGGCGATGAACCACCCGATGACCATGACGACGACGAAGCCGAGAAACTTCGGCACGAACTCGGCGACCTTCGACCACGCGTCGTTCAGCCCTTGAGTGAAGTCGACAGCGAGTGTGCTGGGGGCTGGGTTCTGGAGCATGAGTGGCCCTCCACTCAGTGGGGCCGGACACCACAACACGGCATCCGACGAGACGTGTCCCCCCTCGTTTCCCTACGTCCCTCCGGCTTAACAGCCCCAGCCGCCCCCGGCCGCCCCACATCCCCCATTGGCGTGACGCACGGCCACCCCCACACCCCGAACCCGATCCGCTACGCTGTTCACGCGCCTTCGTAGCTCAGGGGATAGAGCACCGCTCTCCTAAAGCGGGTGTCGCAGGTTCGAATCCTGCCGGGGGCACCAGCGCAAAGGCCCCGGACCGATCATGGTCCGGGGCCTTTGACATCTACAGCTGACATCAACGCGGGCGGTCACTGACGACCGCGACGGGTCCTGAGCAGCCGATCCATGTGGCTCATCGCCTCACGCTGGGTGTCCTGGACGACGTGCGTGTACACGTCCATGGTGATGCTGATCTGGCTGTGCCCGAGGATCTCCATCACGACACGGGGCGCGACTCCGGCCGCCGTGAGGAGGGTGGCCGTGCCGTGCCGGGCATCGTGGAGGCGGATGACGCGGATGCCGGCCGACTCGGCGACGCGCGTGAACGAGCGGTACAGGTTGCGCGGCTCGACCGGGCGGCCGTTGCGAGTGGCGAACACGTAGTCCGTTCCAGTAGCCCAGCTCTCCCCCGCCTTGGCGCGAGCAACTGCCTGCCGCATCCGGTGCCAGCGCAGGGGCGCGATGCAGAGGCCGGGCAGCGGGACGGCTCGACGGCGGCGGCTCTTGGGGTCGTCGTCGTACAGGACGCCACGACGGCGCTGCGTCTGCTGGCGCACGTAGAGGACGCGGTTTTCGAGGTCGAGGTCCGACCAGCGCAGGCCGACGATCTCTCCTCGGCGGAGGCCCATCGCGATGGCGAGGACGAAGGCCGCGTAGAGCGGGTCCTTCCGGGAGGCCGTGAGGAAGTCGAGGGTCTCGTCCAGAGTCCAGGGGTGCAGCTCTCGTGAGTCGGTCCGGGGCGGCTCGACGAGCTTTGCCACGTTGCGCGTGATCAGCTCCTCGCGGCAGGCGGAGGAGAGTGCCGAGCGCAGCACGCGGTGCGACTCCTTGGCAGTCGCGGCGGTGGTCTGCTTCTCCAGGCGGACGAGGAAGCGGCGCACGTCGGCGACGCCCAGGGATTCGAGCCGCTTCGCACCGAGGATCGGCGACAGGTAAAGCCGCGTGTGGGCCTCGTACTTGTCGTACGTGCTGAGCTTCCGGCGCGGCTTGATGACGTTGTCCAGCCAGTACGGCAGCCACTCGGAGAGCTTGGCCGAACGGGTCGGGACGGGCACGCCCTGGTCGACCTTGTCGAGCAGCTCCCGACGCTTCGTGTCGCACTCGGCCCAGGTCTTGCCGTAGGCGAACTTCCGGGCCCGCGTGCCGTCGGGCTGGAGGACGTACACCGCGCACTGGTAGCGGCCGTCCTTGCGCTTGGTGATCGTGCCAGCACCGTTGGGGTTGCGCTTGCGCTGACCGGCCATCAGGCGGCCTCCTCGATCTGCCCGAGGACGAAGTCCCGTACGGCGTCGGCCGGGATGCGTCGCGCGCCATCAATCTTGATCGAGACCAGGCGGTGCGAGCGGATCAGGTCGTAGACCTTGGAGCGTCCGAGCTTGAGACGCGTCATGACCTCGGGCACGGTCAGCAGTTCGGAAGCTGCGGTGGTCACGGGGTGGTTCCTTCCATGTCGAGTTGTGCGGGCAGTTCTTGGCGGGCGAGTTCGCGGTTCTGCTCGATGTCGCGGCGGACGTTGGCCGCCAGCCAGGACTCCCCGGGGGTGTGGCCGTGGCCGGCATAGGTCCAGTGGGCGAGCGTCAGCGTGGTCTCTTCCGGGATCTCGTCGGGGTCGGGCAGGCCGAGCGCGGCGCGGTGTTGGGCGGCGCGGTAGTCGGCGCGGACCTGGCGCAGGGCGCCGAGGGTGGTCGAGTAGCGGCGGGACTTGGTGGAGAAGTGGCCGCGGAAGCCGAGCATGTGCGCCCAGTCGCGCAGCTTGCGATCGGGGTAGGCGTCGTGAAGGTCGAGGCAGGCCTCGATGAGGCGGCGCGGGTGATCCGGCACATCGAGGAGCGTCAGCGCTTCCTTGTTGCCGATGCGGCGGTCCACAGTGCCGGTGGTCTCGGCCGCCTTGGTCGCGTACTTGGCCACGTACGAGGCGACCGCAGCCTCTGTGATCTCGGAGCCGTCGCCGAACGCCTTGATCTCTTGGATGTCCAGGCGGTCGCCCCAGCACAGGACGCGGGCGGGGTGGTCGCCGGAGGCGTCCAGGTCGACGCGGACGCGAGCAGCTGCGGCACGGATCGCGTCGGTGAGGAGGTCGACGGTTGCCCAGTGCGGTGGCGGGGAGTCCGGGCCTTCGGGGCCGTCGAAGCGGATCACGGCGTGGAAGTGGATGGCGCCGCGCTTTTGGTACTCGGCGACCTTGCCGAAGGAGAGCCGGGACTGTTCCTTGGCCGCCTTCTGCGTGAGCCCGGCGCGGGCGGCGATCTCGCGGCGCAGGTAGATCGTGAAGTAGCGCCACAGCTCGGAGGCGTGGTTGTTCCACAGGACCGCGCCCGCGTAGTCGTACGTGGCCGGGTCGAGCGGGGTGCCCAACTCGGGTGCGTCCTCCGGGTGTCGGGTGCCGCAGCGGCAGGGCCGGGTGCCGGGCCGGTTGTGGACCGGGCCGAAGCTCGGGGCGGTGAGCGTGGCGAAGACGCGGGGGTGTTCGCGCACGGTGGGCGGGGTGCCCTTGGCCGGGTCGCCGACGAGGCCCGCGCGGATCAGGTGGTAGGTGTCGCCCGCGTAGGTCCAGGCGCAGGCCGGGCAGCGCGAGGCGCGGCGGTTGCCGCAGGCGATCCGGAGTCTGCCGCCGGGCTCGTTGTCGGTCGAGTAGGAGTAGAGGGCCTGGCCGGTGGCGCGGTCGCGGGTGACGGTCGAGCCCTGGATGTGGATGGGGTCGGAGCAGCCGCCGGTGCGGCGGATCTGGTCTTGGATGCGGTCGAAGCCGGGGGACCCGGCCACCCTCAGCACGTCGGCGAGGGTGGCCGGGTCCAGGCCCGCCGTGGTGGCGGTGTTGGTCACGCGCTCACCTCGGCAGAGGTGGCCATGGTGTCGAGGATCTGCGCGGCCTCGTTGAGGCGGGCGGCCAGGTCCCGCAGCGCCTTGGACGTGTCGGGCGAGGCCAGCAAGCTGATTTCCACGTTGCTGCCGCCGACGCGGACGACGACGAAGTCATCGAAGGTGGCGAGCCGCGAAGCGCTGTCCGGCTCCATGTGGGCGGAAACGGTCAGGGACTTCATGCCGTCACCCCCACGCGGGCAAGGGTGCGGACGGACGTGACGCCGGAGCCCTTGCAGGTGCGGCAGGTGACCTTGATGACGTGCAGGTGTCCGGCATTGTCGCGGCCGAGGTCGGAGGATACGGCGACGGTCGGGAAGCCGTCGCAGTCTCGGCAGACGCGCGAGCGGGCAGGGGTGGGCTGGGCCATGATGAGACTTCCCTTTCGGGTCCGTGGGATCTGGAGGGGCGGAGCCGTCCGGGGCGGCGGAAGTTTGGCGACCGAGGCCGCCCCGGAGGGCGTTACTTGCGCTCTTGGTTGAGGACCGAGCGGACGACGAGTGCGACGATCGCGAGCGATCCAGCGGTGATCGCGACCGCGAGGAGCATGGAGACGAGCACGGTCCCGATGACGAGGACCGCGGCCGTTCCACCGCCGACGAGGAGCGCCAGCGAGCCGGGGGTGAGCTGCACCGTGGGCCGCGTGGGGGCGACCGGGGCGGGCGCCGGGACCTGGTGGTGCTCAACGGCGGCGCCGCTGAGCGGGATGGTCTGGCCGGTCGGCTGGTCGTTGACCGGGATCTTCGGCGTGAACACGAGCGGACTCCTTTCTGAAGTCGATCAGTTGACGAGGGAGCCGACGGCGGGGCCGAGGAAGCTGTGGGCTATGAGGTAGCCGCCGAGCAGGAGCAGGATCACGAGCCAGATCGGCGGCCGGGTGAGCTTGATGCCGAGGACTCCGACGACGATCACGGCGAGCCAGAGCGGGACGTCCACGAGGTCTCCTAGGCCGAGCAGCGGTGGGTTCGGGCGGCGAGTTCGGCGGCGGAGCGGTCGTTGTACTCCGTGGAGAAGTCGCAGCGGGGCGCGGTGCAGGCGGCCGTGTGGCGGTCGCGGCCGCGTCCGTCGTAGAAGGTGGCGACCTGGACCGGGCCGAACTTGCGGACGTTGCGGAAGCGCCGGTAAGCGGTCATGAGGGTGGTGCTCCTTCCTGGTCAGGTGAGTTGGAGTTGCGCGGCGATCGAGTCGACGACCGGTGCGGGCAGCCCGAGTTGGGCGCGCAGGCTCGCGGCCGGGAGCGGGGTGCCGGTGGTCGCGTGGTGCTTGTCGGCGAGCTTGCGGGCGTGGTCCAGGAGTGCCGGCGGAACGCTCACCGGGTCCGACTTCGGCTCCGGGGTCGGGGTCGGTTCGGCGACCGGGAGTTCGGCGGGCTCGGCCGGTTCCGGGCGCTCGTCGAGTTCGGGCGTGGGCTCGGCGCGGTGCACGTCGACCGGGGCCGGTTCCTCGGTCGGCTCCGGCGCAGACACCTCGGCCGGTGTGTGCACGAGGAGCGTGCCGCCGAGGAAGGCGAGCGCGGGCCATCCGGCGACGACGATGCGCAGCCAGGCCGGAACGTGGTCGAGGTCGAGGAGTCCGGCGGTCGCGATGTTGGCGCCGAGTGAGGCGAACAGCGCGATCACGAACCAGGCCCATGCGGCGCGGTCACCGCGAGCGGTGCGCAGTCGGCGCCAGGCCGCGACCAAGAGCAGGTCGACGCTGATCGGGTAGGCCCAGGCTTTCCAGCCGGACTGTCCGGCGGCTTCGGCCAGGTCGTGCAGGTGGGAGAAGGACAGGGCTCCGGCGATCACGGCTTGGATGAGCACGGCGTCCAGGCGGATCGAGCGGTTCACCGTCATCACCTCCTAGCGGGGGTCGGGCCCGGACAGGCGGTCAGCGGTTGCTGCGGGGGTAGCCGTGGCCGGGCGGCGGGTACATCGCGGGCTCGTAGGCGCCGTACAGGGCGACAGCCAGGCCGTACGCGGCGACCTCGACGAACTCGGGGTCGGCGTCCGGGGTGTTGGCGTAGTCGCTCAGATCGGAGATGAGGGCGGACGTGATGCTGAGGTCGGCGCAGGTCGAGCACATGAGTGTGGTTCCTCTCTCGGATCAGACATGGGCGGGGTAGGGACCTGGCGCGAGACGGTCACGCCAACCGGGGTTGAGGGAGCGTCAGCCGATCGCGGGGGCCGTGGTCGGCCGGGGCGGGATCGTCGACGCGGGAACCGGCGTACTCGCCGGGCGGAACGGATCGAGGGCCGGAAGGTCCGGTGCCAGGTGGGCGAACTCGCGGCACACGGCGACGGTTTCGTCCACGGTGGTCAGCGGGGTGCGGATGCGGCCCCAGCCTCCGGAGGAGTCCGCAGCGACGGCCTGTCCGGGCCGGTCGGCGGGGATGGTGCACGCCACCGGTACCGACTCCGGGGCCACGTCGTTCAGCCCCATCTCGGCCGTCTGCTTGTCGTTGACCCGGTGCACCACGCGGCCGGTGAGCTGAGCGCGGAGCATGGTCGCGCCCTTGCCCAGCTCGGAGCCGAACCGCTGCCCGCAGATCTCCAGGTAGAGCCCGACCGCGCGGGACAGTTGGGCCAACCGGATCAGGCCCGTGACGATCCGCTCGCGACGCTCCTCATCCTTCTTCGAGGAGATCAGGAACAGTTCGGCGATCTCGTCGACCAGGACCACGATCGGATCCGGACGCAGGTCCTCGGAAAGCTCCCACAGGTCCGAGACGCCGTGCTTGGCCAGCAGATCGAAGCGGTCCTCCATCTCCGCCACCAGTACATCGATCAGCGAGGCGGCGTCGTCGGGGTTGGTCGCCAGGGCGGACAGGCGCGGGGCGTAGCGGTTCTGCTCGACCCCGCGCTTGCAGTCGATGCCCACCAGGGCGACGGGCAGTTGGGCGAGTCCCTTGATCAGGTTGCGCTGGTACATGGACTTGCCGGACTGGTTCGCCCCGAGGGTGAGCGCCTGGGGGATCTCGCGGTAATTCCGCTCGTACACGGTCCCGTCGTCCCGGATCGCGACCGGCACCACGAGGCCGTGCGGCGCGGTCTTCTTCGGCATCTGCACCCGCTTGAGCAGGTCGAAGCCAGTCATGCGCAGTTCCACATATCCCGGCTTGGTCGGGCGGACGTGGACCGCGTGGACGCCCCAGGCGTGCCGCAGCCGCTCGGAGGCCGCCGCGATATCGGCGGGCTCCATGCCAGCAGGCAGACGAAGCGTGACCCGCAGGCCGGTCGAGGTGCCCCGCACCCGGCGGATCTTCGGCGCCACCGGCTGAACCTCACCACGGGCGATCCGGCGGGACATGAACGCCCGCAGGCCGGACGGCTGCACCGTCAGCCCGCACACGTCCATCGTGTTCTTGTACGAGAAGGAGAACCGGCCCCAGGCCATCGGCAGACCGATCGTCGCCCAGTACACGCGGGGCGCACGGACCTTGGCGTAGCCGACGCCACCAGCACCCGCTATGGCGCCCGTCGCCTCAAGCCACATGGTCAGGTCGGCCATGATCAGGCCACCGTGGTCAGCGCGGCCGCACGGAACGCGATCCCGTGCCGCTTCTCGCCGTTGAACGTGTTCTCCCAGTCGCGAGCCTTCAGGCCGATCACGCTCACCGGCATGCCCGGCGTCAGGCCCTCGGGAAGACCCGTCTCCGGGATGGTCACCTGGTAGAGGTTTCCATCGCCCTCGTCCGAGACCAGCAGGCCCACCGTCGACAGCGGCGCGTCCGTCTCCCGGTCCACGGCCCGCTCACCCGTCTTCTTGTTGACCAGCTTCGGCTCGGGGGTGGTCGCCACGAACACAACGGCAGTCGAAACGTCGATCTTGAAGGACGGCATTGCGTCTCCTCTAGTAGAGTTTCGCTCCTGCACTCATGTACAGGAGTTATGAGTACGAGAGTGCCCAACTCATGTACATGAGTCAAGCGCTAGAGGCCGAGAGCGTGTCGAGTTGGCCGAAAAAGAGGCCCGCTAGTCAGTCCCTCGCGGGGAACCGATAGTCGAGAACGAACTGGTCAGCGGCCATGATCGTGTCGCAGACCTCGACCACACGGCCACTGTCTGAAAATGCACTGCGGACGAGGTGAATCACCGGAGCACCGGGACTCAATGCCAAGGCCGTCCCCTCGGCCTTCGTCGCCAGACGGGCACTGACGGTTTCCGTGAACTCCGCGAGCTGGTGACCGTGCTCCTCAAGTCGCGCGTAGATTCCGCCGCCTCCGGGGTTCTCGGCGAACATCTCGGGGATGTCCTTCACCACGTCCCACGGCAGGTACGACGTCGCCTCCTCCGTGGGGGTGCCGTCGCGGAAGTACCGACGCTTGCGCGCGAGGACCTTCGAACCGGCCGGCACTTCGAGCCGTTCGGCGATCTCCTCCGGCGCATCGACCGGGCCGACGAGCAATACGTTCACCGAGGGGACGCCGCCGGACTGTTCGGCCTCAGCGAGGTACGCGGCCTTTCCGGCCTTGCGGTGCGCCCTCCGGAAGCGGTCGGAAGACTTGCGCTGAACCGGCGGACGCGAACGCACATAGGAGCCTCGGCCGTGGTGCGTCTCGACCAGCTGGGCCGCGCGGAGTTCCGCGATGGCCTTGCGGACCGTGCCGGAGGCGGCCCCGTACCGCTTCATGAGGTCGGTCTCACTGGGCACTGGGGCGCCGGGCGCCATCATGCCCGACTTGATCTGCGCGGCCAGGTCCTCCGCGATCTGTAGGTACTTCGCCTTGTCCGAAGACGACACGCTGCCACTCGCCATAGTCCTACAGTCTCTCCTATCCTCCTGTACATGAGTAACAGCGACGCCCAAAAGCCGTCAACGCCTCTCCACTCGGTATCCGTGGCAGGCGTCGTCGTGCGCGAGAACGGACGCGTGTTGGTGATCCGTCGCGCCGACAACGGGCGGTGGGAGCCGCCGGGCGGAGTGCTGGAGCGGGACGAGGCGATCGAGGATGGGGTGTGCCGCGAGGTCTTCGAGGAGACCGGGATCAAGGTGCACGTCGAGCGGCTGACCGGGGTCTACAAGAACATGACGGTCGGGGTCGTCGCGATGGTCTTCCGGTGCAGCCCGGAAGGCGGGACCGAACAGCTCTCGGACGAGTCGACCGCCGTCACCTGGCTTGCCCCGGACGAAGCCATGGCCGCGATGAGCGAGGCCTACAGCATCCGCATCGCAGACGCCCTCACCGACGACATGGCGCCCCACATCCGAACCCATGACGGCCGCAAGCTCACCGACCCGGCAGGCAACTAGTCCAACCGACCAGGGCTCAGGGGTTGTTACAGGTTTCTCTACCTCATCAAGCCCCGGCTGCGCTCCGCTCCGCCGGGCGCGCTTCCCGGCTCCACTGCCCTTCGCGCTCATGCCTTCGGCCCGCGCTACGGGCGCTGCGCCGACGCGCGCCCACGTGTGATTAGGCCGGGACCATGAGTCGAGCACCCGACACACACCGGCCACGGTCAAAGACGATGCCTCCGGCGGGGGATCGGCCGGCACCGGGGGCCGGGGGTAGCGCTGCCGAGTGCGGGCACGTCGTTGGTTGCGAGGAGCTCCCATCCCGTCCACCGTCGACCCAGGCAAAGCCGAGCAGACGTGGCCCCTGGTGTCCAGGTCGTTCGTACAGTGGCGCGCTCCACCTGGACACCAGGGGCCACGCCCGCTCCACTGCGTGTGGGTCGACGGCGGACGGGATGGGAGCTTGGGTTGGGTGGTGGGTTGGCTAGGCATGGGAGCTGCCAGTTACGCGAATGCGGGGGCTGGTCGCATGCCCGCGATCAGGAAACGCCGATGGCGCGCCCCAGGTCCCTAATCAGCTCAGCGGCGGCACCACCTGCTACGCCCATGACTGCTGGCCCTGCAGCCGCAGCCAACTGTGCCCATGCGCGGCGCAATCGCCCGACGTCCGGCGCGCGGTCTTCCCGGCGTGCTAGCTCCACCTCATCGTTCATATCGCGGAGCTGCACCAGCACCACGTTTCTTTCTGAGGCCGCATCTTCGGCGATAGGCGCCTGGCTAAGGACCTCCAATGAGCGCGAAATCAGCTCTTGTATTTGCAGGACGTCCGCGGTAGAGAGCCCTGTCCTGTTGTCTTGCAGATTATTGTCCCCCTGCTGGGCGTTGCCTTGGATCTCTTGGCGATCAATTCGCCAATTGCTCAATTCGTCCACCACCCAATTATCTTGTCGCCCGACCCGGCCGTGAGCCATTACGTTCATGGTGACGGTCGAAGCGTAGACACTCGCGGAAGCACGGTTGTGATCTGCGCTAACCCGTGCATCGTCGTGCACTTCGGAGACTTCCACTTCTCCGGAAACCGCGAGGACCTCATGCAGGCGAAGTCCCCACCGCTCAGCTCTGGGCTTGATCGCAGTCGTCACATCCGCAGCAAGTTGAGCGAGCGAAGCACGGTCTGGTTGAGTCGACAGCTTCGACAAGGCATGGCTGATTTCGTACAGTGTGTGCCGCTCCAGGGCTGCGATATAACTAGACACCCCGTACGTCGCCTTTTCCGGATCCTGGACACTGTATTGAACTACGAGTTCGACGGGAAGATTTGCGCCGTCACGAGCAGCGACAACTCGGACTGGGAAGGGGATTGTCTGCTCACGTAGGTCGAGACGATTCCGCAGGCTATCCGCAAACGGGATCGTAAAGTTAAGTCCCGCCTGTAGAGTGCGGTGATATCTGCCGAACCTTTCCACTACAGCAACTGACCCCTCGGGGACAACAAAGCAGTGCTCGCGGAAGGTGCGCAGAGCTGCAGCCCCGGCAGCCACCATGGCTCCCCTGACCCACAACTGGCGGCGCGTAACCACTAGATCCCCCGGGTGTACTCCACGACTCTCGGAGCGGCAAAACAGCAGGCTCAACTGTACGGTACGACTGCGCAGTTACCTCCAGGGAATGCGACTGCGTCTTCGAAACGGAGAGAGCAGGGCAGACGTAGGTGGCGCCCGACCGTACCGCAGCCGACCCCATCCGGCAGCGACCGTGGAGAGCCGTCGAGCAACGGCTTCGACCGTTGTCGTCCGTCCCACATAGAGCTACGGATCAGAAGGCTTCTGACATCCACGGCTGACATCAACGACGTCGGACAGGGGTGTACACGTACGCTCCTGCCCGGCCCTCAGAACGTCAGGATGCAGCTCAAGGTCCGCCCGCTGATCGAACTCCTAAAGCGGGTGTCGCAGGTTCGAATCCTGCCGGGGGCACCAGTCCAGAAGGGGCCCGCCTACGGTTTTCCGTAGGCGGGCCCCTTCTGGCATCGGGCAGTACTCTCCCGCCCATGACTGCATCACCAGCGGGACCCGATACAGTCCGCGTCCCGGTCGCCTTGCGCGGGGTCTCCTTGGCTTCGCTGGGGGTCTGCCTCATGAGCTGGGCGCTTTGCTGGGTGAACGCGTACGCCGTGAATGACGACCTGCCGAACACCAGTGGCGACCGGTTGGAACCGGCTACCGGGTTCGTGTGCGTGCCACACCACCCGCGCTCTTCCTCGCGTCCAGATGCGCAGTGATGCGCGTGATCGTCCGTGTGTTGTCCTCGAAGAGATGCGCCTGCATGCCCGCCGTCCGGGCCGCCTCGATGTTGGCTGGGACATCGTCGATGAACAGGCAGTCCTCCGGTCGCACGGTCAAGCCGGCGCATGCGGCGTCGAATGCGCGCAGGTCGGGCTTCTCGATGCCGATTTCGTGCGAGTAGACGATCTGCTCCACCAGTTCGTCGAAGTGGTACAGCGTCGTCTCGCGCTCGCGGGCGCCGACGAAACTGTTGCTCAGGATGCCCAGCCTGCAGGTCCCCCACAGCCCTCGTACGTAGTCGATGAGCTCGTCGTTCGGCGTCCCCAGGTACTCCGTCCAGAGATCCGCCATGAACGCTTCGGCCAGGGGGCCATCGAGCCCCAAGCGGGCCGACACCTGCTGCTGGACCTCTCGCTCGCTGATGCTCCCGACGCTCCCGGACCGCCAGACGTCGTGCATCCGCTCTGGCTAGAGCCGCCGGAAGTAGACAGTCACCGGGTTCGGGGTGCAGCCGAGTTGCTCGTAGAGGGCTCTGGCGGGTGCGTGGAAGGGGTCTCCGCCTGTGGCGATTTCGACGATCTCCGCTCCGAGCAGGCGCATCTGCTCGAAGGCGTGCTCGCACAGGGCCGTACCCACGGCGTGGCGGCGGTGCTGGGGCGAGACCGCGAGGATCACGACTTCGCCGTGTCCGCGGTCCGGGTCGACGACCCACGCCACGTAGCCGGCGATCACGCCTGCCACCTCGGCGACAGCGACGTACGAGTGGCGCTCGGGGGCGTGGAGTTCCGCGACCTGGTGTCGGTAGTCGTCGCGCCAATTGCCGTGCTGGACAGTGAAGATGACCTCGCCCATCAAGGGGCGGAAGACGTCCTCGAAGAACGGTCGGAACGTGTCGATGGTCAGGTCGGTGAGTGGAGCCAGGTCGTCGTGGGTGAATGCGCGGATTCGCATCGAGGTGTGTGCGCCTTTCGGGCCGGGGCTTGGGACCCAAGGGGAACTGGGCATGGGTCGGCCCGCTCCCGCCCGGAAGACCAGAAGAAGGGGCGGCGAGCCGGGCCCTCAGCCCCGCGTGCGCCCAGCGGCAAAGCACTCCATGCACCGGATCGTAGCCCCGCCGGATGGCGGGCCGCCCCCACCCGCTACGGCCGCTGCCGAAGTGACCCCACCGTCCGGAGCACACGGTCCGCTCGTTCCCGGAGTTCCGGGTGGGCGAGGACCGTGTTGCGGAGGCCGCGGACCGGGCGGCGCCAGAGGCGGTGGGCGGCTGCGGCGGGGTGGGGGCGGGTCGCGAAGCCCTCGGCCACCCGGAGTTCGCGGGTCTTGAGCCAGTCCTTGTACTCCTTCTCGCCGCGGCCCCAGTCCATCAGCCGGATGCCGTGCCGGCCCGCGGCCTCAACCATCCGCAGGTGCATGAGGAGGCCCGGCGAGTAGTAGGCGAACTCTGGGTCGTATGCGGTGAACCAGGCCGCGAAGACCGTCTTGGAGGTCGGGCCGAAGTGGGCCGCGACGGGGCGGTCGCCCGCGTAGATGACCGAGAGGACGCCCGTGAAGTGGTCCTCGCGGACCTGGAAGAGGTGGTCCGTGAGGTGGACGATCCAGGGGCGGGCGAAGCGGTCCATGCGGCCGGTGCGGCGGTACTGGGCCGATTTCCAGCGCATCAGCTGGCGCAGGACGGCCGGGTCGCGCTCGTCGTAGACGAAGCGCATCTCCCCCACGTTGCGGGTCAGGCGGCGCTCCTTCTTGAGCGTCGTCTTGGCCTGACCCGGATACGTCGCCTTCAGCCACTCCTCGTACGTCTCATGGCTGCCGTCCTTCAGGTCGAGGACGGGTGAGGCGAAGGTTCCGGTGACGTAGCGGCCGAAGGGTCTCTGTTCCTCGACGAGGTGGTCGAACTCGAAGACCGACAGGCCGCAGGCGCGCAGGAGTTGGCGGGTGTCCCAGGTGACTCCCGGGCGGTGCACCAGGCCCTGGCAGTCGGACAGGCCCATGCCGATGGCGCGGCCGATGCCCCCCGGCCCCTTCTCGTACGGGAAGAAACCGACAGGTTCGGACCCCTCCCGCAGCACCGCCACGTGCGCCCGGCCCTTGAACCTGGCGACGCCCTCCGCGAACTCCGGTGCCAGGAACGGGTTCTGGAAGTCCGGGGACTGCTCCATCGTCTCGTGCCAGGCCGTACGCAGGGACGCGCTGAGCTCGTCGGCTCTGTACGTCGTGATGTTCAACGTCGGTTCGACCGCCCTTCACCGCGGGTGCATGGGCCGGCGCTCGGACCGGTAACCGGACAGGTGCGTTGATACGCGAGCATGCAGCTCATGGGCCCCCCTCTTCCCCCATGGGGCTCAAAGGTCGCGAAACAGTACGCACGCTGTCAAGAGTCCATCGGGGCAAGTAGGGCACTCAACATGGGTATTCGGGCTACGAGTTGATCCGCGTGTGGACGTGCATGTCGTGCCAGCCGTCCGTGTGCAGCGCGGAGCTGCGGCGGGTGCCCTCCAGCGGGTAGTCGGCCTTGAGCGCGACCTTGCACGAGGGCTCGTTGCGGGTGGAGTGGAGGAGGTCGATGCGGTGGAAGCCGACATCGAGCGCCCAGTCGGTCATCGCCGCCAGCGCCCTGGGAGCGACGCCCAGGCCGCGGGCGGCCGGCAGCACCCAGTAGCCGACCTCGGCGACGCCCTCCATGAGGTTCATCTGGCGCAGCGCCATCCTGCCGAGCGGGGCCCCGTCGGCCGCCCTGGCCACGAACCACTGGGCGGCCGTCTCCTCCCGCCACCCCTCGTGCGTCGACGCCACCCAGTCGCGGGCCTCGTCCACGGACTCCATGCCGCGGATGTGCCAGTAGCGCAGGGTCGGGTCCTGGAAGGCGTCGTGGATCGCGGGGGCGTCGGTGAACTCGGGTGTGCGGAGGACGAGTTCACCGTCGGAGGAGTGGAGGGTCGGCTGGGGGCCCGACGCCAAGGTGCCCGGCTTGATGATGTGCGGGATGTCGATCGGCATGATCCGCATCATGGCCGGACGCGGTCGCGACGCGCATCCGGATAACGCTTCGGGACTCCGCCCCGGACCCCGCGCCTCAATCGCCGGCGGGGCTGGACTTGCGGACCGGCGCCGTCTCCGGAAGCCGCCACACGCACAGCGCGCTCGCGAGCCCCGCCAGCGCCATGTACCCGGCCAGGTACCACGGGCGGTCGCCACCCGCGTCGACCAGCAGCGTCGCCACGAAGGGCGAAGTCCCCGCGAAGATGACGCCGTTGATCTCACGGACGAAGACGAGCCCGCTGTAGCGGACCTCCGTCGGCAGCGACTCCGCGTAGAACGTGCCGGTGACCGCGAAGATCGAGTTGAGCATCAGCGCGAAGGCGACCGTGATCGCCAGGTAGATCAGCCACGGCTCGCGCGTGTCCACCAGCCAGAAGAACGGGTACGCGAAGAGCGTGATCGCCACCGCCCCGCCGATCATCACCGGCTTGCGCCCGACCCGGTCGGAGAGCGCGCCCGCCAGCGGAATCGTCAGGATCGAGACCGCCGAGGCGATCGTGATGCCGAGGACGGAGGTGCCGGAGGAGAGGCCCAGCTGGTTGGTGAGGTAGCTGGGCAGATAGCCCTGGATCGCGTACGAGGCGATGGCGGTGGCGCAGCCGGAGCCGATGAGCAGGGCGATCGCCTTCGGGCGGGCCTTGATCGCGGCCAGGACCGGGAGCTTCTCGCGCTTGCCGCTGTCCCGGGCCTCCTCGAACTGCTCGGTCTCGGGCGCCGCGTTGCGGATCAGCAGCGCGATCACGACCACGAAGGCGCTCGCCAGGAACGGGATGCGCCAGCCCCAGCTCAGGAAGTCGTCCTCGGGGAGGGTGGAGACGGCGGCGACCGCACCGGAGGCGATCACGACGCCGATGAACTCGCCCGCGCCGGGCAGCGAACCGTACAACCCGCGCTTGCCCTCCTCGGCCGCCTCCGTCGACATGACGTACGCGCCGCCGAGCTCCGCGCCGACGCCGAAGCCCTGCATCATCCGGCAGAGCACGAGGAGGACCGGGGCCCAGATGCCGATCGAGTGGTACGTCGGCAGGAAGCCGATGGCGAGAGTGCCGACGCCCATCAGGATCACGGTGAGGATCAGCACCGGTCGGCGGCCGATGCGGTCGCCGAGGTGGGCCAGGACGAGGCCACCGATGGGGCGCACGGCGAAGCCGAGCCCGAAGGTCGCGAAGGACGCGAGGGTCGCCGCGAACGGCGAGACGTCCGGGAAGAAGACCTTGTTGAAGACGAGCGCGGCCGACGCGCCGAAGAGGAAGAAGTCGTACCACTCGAGGATCGAGCCGACCACGCTCGCGGCGGCCGTGCGGCGCTGGCGGGTGCGCGCGCTCATCGCCGGTGGGGCGGAATCCTCGTGGGTGGATGTGCTCGTCGTCGGGCTCATCTCACTCCCTTTCACGCTGGTTCGGGCGGTTCACGACCCTGGTGTTGCAACATGTGCACGCCTGTTGCGCAAGGGCTGCTAATGTTCTTCATGGCCCCAGCGGGATGTCAATGGGATGTCATTGGAGGACGGCGAATGTCCGGTACGGCGGTCTGTCTCGGCGAGACGATGGCGCAGGTCACCCCCGCCGACGGCGAAGGACTCGAGCGGAGCCGGGAGCTGCGGCTCGCGGTCGCCGGCGCCGAGTCGACCGTGGCGCAGTACCTCGCGGACCTCGGGCACGAGGCCGCCTGGGTGAGCCGGGTCGGGGACGATCCGTTCGGGCGGCGGATCGTCGCGGCGGTCGCCTCGCGCGGCGTCCGCGTGGACGGGGTGCTCGCCGATCCGGCCGCCCCCACCGGCGTGTACTTCAAGGACCCGGGCCCCGACGGCACCCGCGTGCACTACTACCGGGCGGGCTCGGCCGCGTCCCGGATGACGCCGGCCGACGCGGACCGCGTGGACCTGGCGGGCGTACGGCTGCTGCACCTCACCGGGATCACACCGGCCCTTTCGGACGGCTGCGCCGAGCTCGTGGACACCCTCATGAAGCGGGCGGCGGACAGCGGTACGCGGGTGTCGTTCGACATCAACTACCGCCCGGCGTTGTGGAGTTCACGGGACGCGGCGGCCGTCGCACTGCGTGAACTCGCCCGCCGCGCCGACGTCGCACTCGTCGGGCGCGACGAGGCCGAGACACTGTGGGGCACCGCCACCGCCGAGGACGTACGGGAACACCTCGCGCCGCGCGGCATCCTCGTGGTGAAGGACGGGGACGTGGGGGCGACCGAATTCACCGACGGGGAGAGCGAGTTCGTGGCGGCGCCCGCCGTCGATGTCGTCGAGGCCGTGGGTGCCGGGGACGCCTTTGCCGCCGGGTATCTGAGCGGGCTGCTCAAGGGGGCGCCGCCACGCGAGCGGCTCGCGCTCGGGCACCGGCTGGCCGGGCGGACGCTGCGCAGCATCGAGGATTACGTTCCCGCCACCACACAGGAGCACTGACCCTCATGTCACAGACCGTCCGCCGCGCCATCGACATCCTCGAGTTCGTCGCCCGCCGCCCGCGCACCCAGACCGAGGTCGGCGAGCACCTGGGCGTGCACCGCTCGACCGCGCTGCGCATCCTGGAGTCCCTGACCGAGGGTGGCCTCGCACGCCGGCTCCCCGACGGCCGTTACGCGGTCGGGCACCGGCTCGCCGGGCTCGCCCACCTCGCCCTGGAACAGTTCGGGCTGAAGGACGTCGCGGGCGAACACCTGCGGCTGCTCGGCGAGCGCTGCGGGCACACCGTGCACCTCGCCGCCCTGGAGGGCGAGCGGATCGTGTACGTCGACAAGGTCGACCCCGTCGACGGGGTGCGCCTCTATTCGCAGATCGGCCGCCCGGTCACCCTGCACACCGCCGGAGTCGCCAAGGCGATCCTGGCGTACGTACCGCGCGAACGGGCCGACGCGCTGCTCGCCGACTGCGACTTCGCGCCGCACACCGGCACGACGATCACCTCCCCCGACGCCTACCGCGAGGCCCTCACCGAGGCCAGGGCCCGCGGCTGGGCCGTCGACGACGGCGAGTACGAGGACTTCGTGAACTGCGTCGCCGTACCCGTACGGGACAGCAGCGGCGAGGTCGTCGCCGCCGCGTCCGTGACCGCGCTCAAGGCCAAAGCGGACCTGGGCGCGCTCGAATCCGATGTCCTGCCCGACCTCATGACCACCGCCGACACGATCTCCAAGGAGCTGGGATGGCGTCCGTAACATTTGATGAGCTGTTCGCCGGGGCGCCCATTATGGCGATCCTGCGCGGCATGCCCGCCGACAGGTCCGTCGAACTCGCCGTACGGGCATGGGACTTGGGAATCGAGTGCGTCGAGGTCCCCGTGCAGACCGAGGAGGCGGCGGGAGTGCTGGCCGCCGTGGTCGCCGCGGGCCGGGAGCGCGGGAAGCCGGTCGGCGCGGGCACCGTCACCACGACCGAGCGGCTCGGGTGGGCGGTGGACGCGGGCGCCGCGTTCACGGTGGCCCCCGGGTTGAACGCGGAGGTGGCGCGGGCCAGTGTCACGGCGGGGCTGCCGCACCTGCCCGGCGTGGCCACCGCCACGGATGTGCAGGCCGCGCGGGGGCTCGGGTGCACGTGGCTGAAGGCGTTCCCGGCGAGCGTGCTCGGGACGGAGTGGTTCCGGGCGATGCGGGGGCCGTTCCCGGAGGTGCCGTTCGTTGCCACGGGTGGGATGGACGCGGGGAACGCGGCCGCGTATTTGGCGGCGGGGGCGAAGGTCGTTGCGGTGGGGTCGGCGTTGGAGGATCCGGCGCAACTTCCTTTGCTGGCCGAGCTGTTGCGGCCACAGGGGTGAACGTCGCGGGGCTCTGCCCCGGACCCCGCGCCTCAAACGCCGGCGGGGCTGAATTGAGCTCAATCGCCGCCAAAGCCTATGAGTAAGGATGCGCCATGAAGATCACTGCACTTACCACCTACCTTGTTGCTCCCCGTTGGCTGTTTCTGAAGGTTGAGACCGATGAAGGGGTCACCGGGTGGGGGGAGCCTGTCGTCGAGGGGCGGGCGCACACGGTTGCCGCTGCCGTCGACGAGCTGAGCGACTACCTCGTCGGGCAGGACCCGCTGCGGATCGAGGACCACTGGCAGGTCATGACGAAGGGCGGGTTCTACCGGGGCGGGCCCGTGCTGTCGTCCGCCGTGTCCGGGATCGACCAGGCCCTGTGGGACATCAAGGGCAAGTTCCACGGCGTCCCGGTGCACGATCTGCTGGGCGGCGCCGTCCGGGACCGGATGCGGATGTACTCGTGGATCGGCGGCGACGACCCGAGCGAGGCCGCCGAGCACGCGGCGCAGCGCCTCGAACAGGGCTACCGGGCCGTGAAGATGAACGTCGGCGGCCGGATGCGGCACCTGGAGACCTCGCGCGAGATCGACGCGGTCGTCGAGCGGGTCGCCTCCGTGCGGGACGTGCTGGGGCCCGACGGAGGCGTCGCCGTCGACTTCCACGGGCGTACGTCGCCGGCGCTGGCCAAGCAGCTCGCCCGCGCCCTCGAACCGCTGCGCCCGATGTTCATCGAGGAGCCGCTGCTCCCTGAACTCACGTCGCAGTACGGCGAGTTCACCGCGTCCACGTCCATTCCGGTCGCCACCGGTGAACGGCTGTACTCCCGCTGGGACTTCGACCCGGTGCTGCGTTCCGGCATCGCGCTCGCGCAGCCGGACCTGAGCCACGCGGGCGGCATCTCGGAGACCCGGCGGATCGCCGCGCAGGCCGAGGTGCACGGGGTGGGCCTGGCCCCGCACTGTCCGCTCGGGCCGATCGCGCTCGCGGCGTGCCTCCAGGTCGACTTCGCGTCGCCGAACGCGTTCATCCAGGAGACCAGCCTCGGCATCCACTACAACGTGGGCTCCGACCTCGGCGACTACCTCGTCGACCCGTCCGTCTTCGCCTTCGACTCCACGGACGGGCACATGGCGCGGCTGACCGGGCCCGGCCTCGGCATCGAGATCGACGAGCAGGCCGTCATCAAGGCGGCCGCCTCCGGCCACCGCTGGCACAACCCGGTGTGGCGCCACGCGGACGGCTCTTTCGCGGAGTGGTGATCACGCCCGATTAAGCCCCTGCGGCGATTGAGCAGGCGGCGCCGTGGCTGAGGCCTCGGGGCTCCGCCCCGGACCCCGCTGCTCAATCGCCGCAGGGGCTTGAAATGCCCACCCGACGGCGGGTTGCATCACTCAACTCCCGACGGCGGGTGAGTCACAATCAAGCCCCGCCGGCGATTGAGGCGCGGGGTCCGGGGCGGAGCCCCGCGGCGTCAACCGCGGGTCACCGCAACTCCTCCGGGCACGGCGTCCCCCGGGGCAACTGGTACGGCGCCGCAAGGCGATACGTGCCGGCCTTCGGGGCCAGCAGCTCCGTCCACGCGTCCCCCGCCTCGTCCTCCTCCGTCTCCGACAGACACCCGTGCACGTTCGCGTACCGCTTCGGGAGGGAGTCGTTCGCCTCCCGTGCCCGCTTCGACGCCTCCGTCTCCTTCGGCGCCCCCAGGCTCTTGCCCTCGGCGTCGACGACCGACAGCCACGGCGAGTACGGGACGCGGATCAGCACCCGCCCCGGCCGGGTCACCTCGATGGTCAGCTCGCCCTGCTCCGCCGCGTCGACGACCGCGTGCGGCTCGGCGAGCGGCGTCGGGTCGGTGACGGCGAACAGCTGCCAGTTGGCGTCGCCCCACACCTGCTTCAGATACGGCAGGCCCCGCCGCACCAGCTGCCGCTCGCGCTCCGCGCCCTTGCCGTCCGGCGGACCCTTGGGCAGCACCACGTAGTGCACCGCCCAACGCCGCAGCCACTCGCGGTAGTTCGCCGAGTTGAGGGTGTCGTCGTAGAAGAGCGGGTTGCGCTCCATGTCGGCCTGCCGGTTCCAGCCGCGCGCCAGGTTCACGTACGGGGCGAGCGCGGAGGCCTCGCGGTGCGAGCGGGCCGGCACCACCTCGACGCGGCCGTGCTCGGCCCTGACCTCCTGCAACTCGTTGACGAGCGGCGCCAGTTCACGCGCCCAGGAGGCGGCCGGGGTCGTACGCACGACGTCGTCGACCGACTTGAAGCCGATCCACGCGTTGAAGGCGACGAACGTGACCACGAGGACGTACCACTTGCGCGAGCGCTTCTGCGTGAACGGCAGCGCGGCGAGCAGCGCGACGCCCGCGAACAGCATCGGGAGCCGGGTGATGTTGGAGCCGATCTGCGAACTGATCAGCCACACCAGGAGGACGGACAGGGCGTAGACGGCGGACGTGATCCGGACCGTCACCCACTCCTTGGGCACGAGGACGTACGCGAGGACGCCGTACACCATCGGCAGCAGCGCCGACCAGAACGACATCGGCTGCGTACCGGAGAACGGGAACAGCCACGCCGAGAGCACGACGACGGCGGTCGGCGCGAGCCCCAGCGCGTACGCCCCGGGCCGCCGCTTCTGAAGGAAGAGCGCCACGGCGACGAGTCCGACGAAGAGCCCCGCCACCGGCGAACACGCGGTCGCGATGCCCGCGAGCGGCGCCGCCACGGCCGCCTTCGCCCAGCGCTTGTAGCGCCAGCGGTACGGCCAGCAGAACACCGCGGCCGTCGCCGCGAGCCCGAACATCATGCCGAGGCCGAACGTGACGCGCCCCGACGCGGCGTTGCAGAGCAGCGCGAAGACACCGGCGAGCGCCGGCCACAGGGGTTTGGCCACGACCCGCGTACGGATCAGGATCATCGTCAGCAGGGCGGCGGACAGCGTGCCCGCGCCCATCATCGTCGTGCGCACGCCGAACACGGACATCAGATACGGCGAGACCACGCTGTACGACACCGGGTGCATGCCGCCGTACCAGGCGAGGTTGTACGCGGAGTCGGGGTGCCGGCCGACGAACTCGGCCCAGGCGTCCTGCGCCGCGAGGTCCCCGCCACTGTTCGCGAACGTGAAGAACCAGATGAGGTGGAGGAGCGCGGCGACCGCTGTGGCGAGGGTGACGGGGTGCCGGACGAAGCGCTTGACGCCGGTACCGACGTTCGGTTCGTCGCCGGCCTTCCCTGTGGGCTGCTCGGGGACCCGTATCCGTGGGCGGCTCTTGCCCGCCCCGGGCTTCGCGTCGTCGTCGGCGCGCGTCGGCCTCGCTGTGGCCACTCCCTACACTCCCGTTTACCCGTGTGCCGTTGTGAATGAACGGGTGGGCGTCCCCCGCCTGCCCGGTCTCGCGACGCTAGCACGGCGGGCACGGACGGGCGCCGTGGGAGACCGAGGGGCATCGGTCTCCCACGAACGGGCCACGAGCGGACCGGGAGCGGTCCTTGGGCGGCCCTGGCGCGGCCCTGGGGCGGTCAGCCGACGCGGGTCAGCTTCGCGCCGAATCCGGGCTCGGTGAGGCTCTTCTGGAGGGCCACCGGCACCTCCACTGCGCCGCCCTCACCGTCGCCGACCTCCAGCACGCCGACCGTCTCGCCCGCCTTGCCGGTGTGCGGCACGGACTTGCCGTCCTGGTCGGCGAGTTGCAGGTGCACGGTCTTGCCGGCCCAGCCGACGGCCTTGACGTCCTTCGTGACCGTGACCGGGGTGTGCCCGCCGAGCTGGTCGTCGACGTAACCGACGACGTCGCCCTTCTTCAGGACCGTCGACGAGGTGACGGCGTCCTGGGCGGCGAGCATCGCGGTCTTGCTGACCGCGTTGACCGTGTCGATGATCGGCGCCTTGTGCTGGCCGAGGATCGCGCCGACGACCGTGACGGTCGAGCCGCCTGCGTCCTTGGTGGCGGCGAAGAGCAGGTTGCCGCCGGCCTTGGTCGTCGTGCCGGTCTTGATGCCGATGGCGCCGTCGTAGGGCACCAGGCGGTTGTAGTTGGTCCACTTCTTGCCGGACGGGTCGGTCCAGGTGGGCAACTTGGTGATGTCGGTGAGCGCCGGAATCTGCACCAGCTCGTTCCCGAGCTTCACCTGGTCCTCGGCGGTGGAGACGGTGCTCTCCTTCAGGCCGGAGGGGTCGGTGTAGGTGGTGTTCTTCATGCCCAGCTTCTTGGCGGTGGCGTTCATCTTCTTGACGAACGCCTCCTCGGAGCCGGCGTCCCAACGGGCCAGCAGGCGCGCGATGTTGTTCGCGGACGGGATCATGACTGCCGCGAGCGCGTCCTTCTGGGAGATCTTGTCGCCCTCCTTGACGGTGTTGAGCGTCGACTCGTTCTGCCCGTCGGCGTCGTAGCCGCCCTCCTTCTCGGCGGTGGCGTCGACGGTGATCGAGGGGCCGTCGTCGCCCGCCTTCAGCGGGTGGTCCTTGAGCACGATGTACGCGGTCATGGACTTGGCGACGGAACCGATCGGCACGGGCGTCTGCTTGCCGAAGTCGTCCATCGTGCCGATGCCCTGGACGTCCATCCAGCCCTGGCCCTCGTCCGGCCACGGCAGCGACGCCTTGTCTCCGTCGAAGCTGTACGTGGCGTCGCTGGTGAGCGTGAGGGACGGCGTCGGCAGCGGGCGCACGGCCTGCACGACCCCGAACACGATGACCAGCAGGATGACGAGCGGCGTCCACACCTTGACCCGTCGCACCGCGGTACGGACCCGGGTCTCCGGGGGCGGCGGGGTGTTGGTCAGCTCGGCGAGCAGGTCGAGCGGCGGCTTCGGCGGCAACGGCTGCTGGGTCGTCCGCTCGGCGGGTTCGACGGTGGGCTGCTCGGCCTCCGGCGGCAGCTCCTTGCCCGTGCCCTTGCCCGTGCCCTCATCGAGCCCCTTGAGCGGCACGAACTTACTGCTCTTCGCGGTCCCGGCCGCCTTGAGCGTGGTGGTCGGCTGATCCACGGGCTGCGGCAGGGCCTTGAACACGGCGGTGGGCTGATCCACGGGCCGATCGACCTTGCCATCCGCGGCACTCTCGGCCTTGGCGCCCGGCTCCGCGTCGGCCTTGGCGCCCGGCTTCCCGTCACCCTTGGCGTCCGGCTTCCCGTCGGCCTTGGCGCCGGGCTGGGCACCGCTCTTGGCTTCCGGCTTTCCGTCGGACTTGGTGCCAGGCTGGGCACCGCCCTTGGCGTCCGCGGCGCGGTCGGCCGCAGCAGCCGGCTTCCCGTCGGCCTCGGCGTTCGCAGTGCGGTCGGACTCGGCGTCCGGCTTTCCGTCGGACTTGGCGCCGCCCTTGGCGTCCGCGGGGCGGTCGACCTTGGCGTCCGACTTCCCATCGGCCTTGTCGGCCGGCTTGCGTGCGGCCTTGCCGTCCGGCTGCGCGCCGGACGTGGCGTCGGCCTTGGCACCGGCCTCGGCGGCCCGCTTCGCGCCGTCCTGAGCGCCGGACTTGGCGTCTGCCTCGCCGTCGCCGTCAGCATCGGCCTCGGCAGCCGACTGCGCGTCGGCCTCGGTGGCCGACTTCCCGTCGCCGCGGGCGCCGGACTTGGCGGCCGGCATGGGACCGGACTCACTGCCGGACTTACTGTCGCCCCCAGCGGCCGGCTTGGCATCGGCCTTGGCGTCCTCCGGAGCATCAGCCTCGGCGGCCGCGACCGGCTGCGCGTCGTCCTGAGCGCCGGACTTGGCGTCCGCCTCGCTGTCGGCCGCGTCGGTCGGCTTCCCGGCGCCCCGGGCGTCGGCCTCAGCGGCCGGCTTGGCGTCGTCCCCGGCGGCGGGCTTGCCGCCGCCCTTGGCGTCGGACCCGGCACCCGCCTTCGCCGCAGGCTTGTTGGCGTTCGTGGCGTCCGCCTTGTCGTCGTTCTCGGAGGCCGACGTCTTCGTGGACGCGTCCGTATCGGAGTTGGCGTCACCAGTGGAACCGGTGGCCGAGTTCGTGGGCTCGGCGCCCGCGTCGGCGTCGTCCGGATCCGCCGCGCCCGCGGAATCCGCCTCCCCGTCACCACCACCCGGATTTGCAATCGCAGACGCCCCGGCGGAGCCCTCGTCGCCTGCCACCCAGGCCGCCACGGCCGCCCGCAGGCGCTCGTCACCGGCGTCCGGATCCGGGGCCGAGGCGCCCGTATCCGGGTCCTCGCCCGCCGCGTCGCGGACCGAGAACACCGCCGTCTCCTGGTCCACGCCCCGCGACACCGCGAGACGCGGGTCCTCCGGAGCCGGGCCTCCCGACGCCTTGTGCTCTCCCGACTTGTCGGGGGTCCCCGCCACCGATGCCTCCTCGACCGAATGAACCACTCAACCACTTGTCGCCGGACAGACCAGCCCTGTCCGAACCATGTACCAGTGTCCTGTGTGGGGGCTTAACCCACGTGGTAGACGAGAACGACATACCTATAGGTTCCCGCCCAAACCCCCCACGCACTCTCGACAGACCAATGTGAGAGGGGTCACCCTGTCATTCATCCACGCGGGGAGGCATGGATGGGCAGGAGCCGCAGAACACTTCCGGAGGAGCTTCTGCTGCTCGCTCTGGACCCGGCCACGGGTACCACAGCGCAGCCGCAGTCGCTCGACCTAGGTCTGGCCGGAGCACAGCTAGTAGAGCTGGCGCTGGCCGGACGGATAGCCCCAGACGGGGATCGTATCGCCGTGGTGGCACCACGGCCGACCGGAGATCCGACTCTGGACTGCGCGTTGGAGTTGCTGCGAAGGCGTGGCGCTCCCGTACGGGCCGTCCACTGGATAGGCGGGCCACGCCTTGGCCTGCGACAGACCTACCTCTCGCATCTGGAGCGGTGCGGCATGGTGCATGCCGTGGCCGGACAGATGTGCGGAGTGCTGCCGACGACTCGCTACCAGGCGACGGAGTCGGCGGTCAGCCGGGAGATCAGGGCCCGGCTGGACAGCGCGATCCGCACCGGGGTCCCACCGGACCCACGGACCGCGGCGCTCGCCGCCCTGGCCCATGCGGTCGGACTCGGCAAGCACCTGTATCCGGGCAACGAGGGCAGGTCCTCACGCTCCCGGCTGCGGGACCTGATCAGGCACGACCCGATGGGCGGCCTCGTGGCGCACGCCGTGATGGACGTCCAGAACGGTGTGGCGGTACAGCCACGCCGCTCACCGGCCCCCTCGGCCGGTCGGGGCGCACCGGAGCCCGCTCGCGGCGTTCCGATGCAGCCACGCCGCGGTTCCATGGCCCGGGCCGTGGCCCACTAGGCGAACCGCAGCACCAGCACCACCCGTAGCACCACACAGCACCACCCGTAGCACCACAGCGCCGCACCGTAGTCCCCAAGAACCGGTCCGGGAGCCGCTGTACCGCGCGGGGTGATGCGCCGGGCGTGAGGACGACGCCCCGGCACGTCACCCCGCGCGGTCGCGTTTGTGCTGCGTAGGAGGCACGTGCAACCCGCATGTGCGTCCCGTGCACATCCGCCGTTTCCCAGCGCAGGGCCGCCCCGGGGTGGCAATCTGCTGAGCAGTAGACACGCAACGTATGCAGAACAAAGAAATGCACGTAGCCGGAGGTGCACGTCCGTGGCGTCCAACGTCAATCCCACCGTCAGGCGACGCCGGTTGGGCCAGGAGCTGCGCCGGCTCCGCGAACTCAAGGGCATGACCGCCGAAGAGGTCGCCGAGCGCCTGCTGGTGTCGCAGTCGAAGATCAGCCGCCTGGAGAACGGGCGGCGCAGCATCAGCCAGCGCGACGTACGCGATCTGTGCGGGGTGTACGAGGTCGAGGACCACAGGGTCATCGACTCGCTGATGCAAATGGCCAAGGATTCGCGCCAGCAAGGCTGGTGGCACTCCTTCGGCGACATTCCGTACAGCGTCTACATCGGCCTGGAGACCGACGCCGCTTCCCTGCGCGTGTACGAGTCCCAGTGCATCCCCGGGCTGCTTCAGACCCGCGGCTACGCGGAGGCGCTGATCCAGGGCGCGATGCCCGAGGCCTCGCTCACGGACGTCGAGAAGCGCGTCCAGGTCCGTATCCGCCGTCAGGAGCGGATCGACGACGAGGCCAACTCGCTGCGCCTGTGGGTGGTCCTGGACGAGGCGGCGCTGCGCCGCACCGTCGGCGGGTCCGCGGTGATGCGCGAGCAGCTGGAGCACCTCGCGGAGGTGTCCGGGCTCCCCCATGTCACCGTGCAGGTGCTGCCCTTCGAGATGGGCGCGCATCCGGGGATCACGGGGCAGTACGCGATCCTGGAGTTCCCCGACGCGGCGGACTCCAGCGTCGTCTACATCGAGGGCGTCACCAGCGACCTCTACCTGGAGAAGACGCAGGACGTGCAGAAGTACAGCGTCATGTACGAGCACCTGCGCGCCCAGGCGCTGAACGTGGAGCAGTCCCGGCAGTTCATCCTGGAAGCCGCGAAGCGCCACACTCGCTGAAGCGACGCACGCTCCGACGTCCAACTCGCGTAACGGACCGCAGAGTTCAGGCCCCCGATCCAGGCCCCGCCCGTGGGAAAGCCCCGCACGGTACACCTTTCCCACGGGCTCATGGAAGACCCACCTGGAATATGCCATCCGGTCGAGTGAATGGCCCCACCGCCGCCCCCGGTCGGCGAGTAGCGTCGATCACGCCAACAACCGACGTGGTGTTGGCGCAAAGCCGCAGCAAGTCCGCGGCTCAGCAAGGGATCAATGGCCAGACCGGAGCAGATCATGGCAATCACCAAGGGCGCACAGCCCACCTGGATCAAGTCCTCGTACTCCGCAGGGAACGGCGCGTGCGTGGAGATCAAGTCTCCCGCCGCCCACGCGGTGGACGTCCGCGACTCCAAGGACCCGCAGGGCCCGAACCTGGCGTTCGCGCCGGCTTCATGGAGCGCCTTCGTCACGGAGATGAGCCGGGTCGACAGCTGACCCCCAGCCAACTCCGTGAGACAACCGAACACGCAAGACAGCACTACGCAACACAGCACTACGCAACACAGCACTGCGCAACACAGCACTACGCAATACAGCTACATGCACGACAGCACCACGCAACACCGCACCACTGACAGAGCCCTCTCGACTGGTCCGCCGTCCTGGCCGAGGGGGCTCGGCGCTGTCCGGAGCAGGCCGGCCCGGGGTCAGCGCAGCTGATCCACGTACTGGTCCGTGCCCGGCACCGTCGGGATGAACGGGGCGACCAGTTCCACCCGGCCGAGCCCCGACGCCGCCACCGCCTCACCGAGGCCCGTGAAGTGGTCCTGCCAGCACTCGCGCGGGTCGGCCTGGAGGAACCAGAGCAGGGTGAGCCGGGTGTCGACGCCCTCGACCTGCTTCACGTACGTCATCTTGTCGCCCGGCAGCGGTGTCGGGCGGAAGACCGTGACCATCGCGGCGGGCGATCCCGCCACCCGCTCCGGCAGATGCTCGGTGCGCAGCCACTCCAGCAACTCCGCGCGCTGCTCGGGCCCTTCGGCGTCGATCACCTCGACGACGAGCCCCTGGTACGGGTGGTCGAGCGCGTGGAAGTCACGCGGCCCCTCGTCCCCGTCCCGGTAGACCGTCGCCTCGTGGTCCTGGAACGCCGTGAAGACGTGCGTGCGGTCCTGGTGGACGCGGTCGTCCCGGTTGAGCCGCTTGTTGATGCCGACGGTCCACTTCATGTGGTCGGCGTAGCGGCCCTCGGTGATCCAGTACGTGGAGATGTAGCAGCCCGCCGTGACCGGCTCGGCGACCGCCGACTTCTCGGGGTAGCGCAGGAGTTGGAGGTCACGGGTGGCGACCCAGCGGCGCCCCGCGTACATCCACGGCATGGCCATGGCGCCGGCGTAGTAGTGGTCGTCCTCGTACCAGCGGTTGTACGCGTGTTCATGGCCGGGGTGCGGTTCGACCATGGTGATCAGGGCGTGCCCCGGATGCACCCCGTACGGCCCGACGGCCGCCAGTTCCGCGTACGTCTCGCTGCGTGTGTCCTCCATGCCGCTCACACCTTCCATCTCCCGTTCGACGCCCATACTCTGACGCCCCGTCAGAAAGAAAGCCAGAGCCGGGAGGCGAACCGATGGTGAATGCGGAACTGCTTGCGGGGAAGACCGTGATCGTCTCCGGGGTCGGCGCGGGGCTCGGCCGCCAGGTGGTGGAGGCCGTGCTGCGCGACGGCGGGAACGCGGTGCTCGGGGCCCGCACCGAGGCCAATCTCGCGTCCTGCGCACAGGAGTTGGACCCGGAGGGCAAGCGGACCGCCTACCGCTCGACCGACATCGGCGACGAGACGCAGTGCGAGGCGCTCGCGGAGCTGGCGCGCGAGCGGTTCGGGGGCGTGGACGCGGTCGTCCACGTCGCGGCCTGGGACAGCTACTTCGGCGGCCTGGAGGATGCCGACTTCGAGACCTGGAGCAAGGTCGTCGACGTGAACCTGCTCGGCACGCTGCGGATGACCCGCGCGTGCCTGCCGGCCCTCAAGGAGCGCGGCGGCTCGGTCGTCTTCATCGGGACGCAGTCGGCGATCGCGGCGCCCTCCCAGGTCCGGCAGGCGGCGTACGCGGCGTCGAAGGGCGCCCTGACGAGCGCCATGTACTCGCTGGCGCGGGAGGTCGGGCCGCACCGGGTCCGGGTGAACACCGTGCTGCCCGGCTGGATGTGGGGCCCGCCCGTGCAGGCCTACGTACAGATCACCGCGCAGACCGAGGGCGTGCCCGAGGAGGAGGTGCTCGGGCGGCTCACCGAGCGGATGGCGCTGCCCGACCTCGCGACGGACGGGGACGTGGCGGACGCGGCGGTGTTCCTCGCCTCCGACCGGGCGCGCGCGATCACCGGCCAGCAGCTCCTGGTGAACGCCGGAGAACTCATGCGGTAGCCGACCGACTCGGGACACCTGCCGATACCGCAGGTCAGCCAGGGTGAACGGCTCCCTCCCCGAGTTTCGCCACGTTCTGAATTCTGTCCGGGGTTCATATCCATGACTGCAGAACCCTTGACCGGCCCCATGCGCGGAGGTTCAATCCCCCACGTCCCCAACACCCTTACCGGGGGCAACCGTTGTGCAGCGGAACCCCTGGAGGGGGCACATGAACAGTCTCGACTGGGTCGTGCTCATCGCCTACTTCGGCGTGATGGTCGCGATCGGCGTCTGGTCCCACAAGCGCGTCGACAACGTTTCCGACTTCTTCACCGCGGGCGGCAAGATGCCGTGGTGGCTGTCCGGCATCTCGCACCACATGTCCGGCTACAGCGCGGTGATGTTCACCGGGTACGCCGGTATCGCGTACACCTACGGCGTGACGTCCTTCGTCACCTGGTCCTTCCCGATCGCGCTCGGCATCGCCATCGGCGCCCGGCTGTTCGCGCCGCGCATCAACCGGCTGCGCTCGCGCCTGCACGTGGCCTCGCCGCTCGAATACCTCAAGAACCGCTACAACCTGGGCACCCAGCAGGCGCTCGCCTGGTCCGGGATGCTGCTGAAGATCGTCGACGTGGCCGCGAAGTGGGCGGCCATCGCCACTCTGTTGTCCGTGTTCACAGGTGTGTCCCTGAATCAGGGCATCCTCATCACCGGCGCCATCACCGCGGTCTACTGCACGATCGGCGGCCTGTGGGCGGACGCGCTCACCGAACTGGGCCAGTTCATCATCCAGTTGCTGGCCGGGGTCTCGATGTTCGTCGCGGTCGTCCTCAAGCTCAGCGACAAGCACATCGGCTTCTTCGACGCCTGGAGCCGGCCCGAGCTCCAGGGCCACGACAAGCCGCTGGTCGGCCCGTACGGCACGGTCTTCCTGCTCGCGTTCCTCTTCATCAAGCTCTTCGAGTACAACGGCGGCATGCTCAACCAGGCCCAGCGCTACATGGCGACGAGCAGCGGGCGCGAGGCCAAGCGGTCCGCCTACCTGTCGGCCACGCTCTGGCTGATCTGGCCGGTCGTCCTCTTCTTCCCGATGTGGATGTCGCCGCTGCTCGTACAGGCGCAGAAGCCGGACGGCTCGGACTCGTACGGCCTGATGACCGAACAGCTGCTGCCGCACGGCCTGTTGGGCCTGGTCATCGTCGGCTTCTTCTCGCACACGATGGCCATGTGCTCCTCCGACGCCAACGCGATCGCGGCGGTCTTCACGCGGGACGTGGCGCCCGCGCTCTCCTCGAAGGCGCGGCAGTGGGGCCCGCGGACGGGCCTGGTGGCGGCCCGGCTGACGACGGTGATCTTCCTGGCCCTGTCCATGGCGGTCGCCACGCAGGTCAACTCGCCCACGTTCAAGGACATCATCACGGTGGTCATCAAGTGGGTGGCCGGTCTGATGGGACCGATCGCGATCCCGATGATGCTCGGCCTGCTGCGCCAGTTCCGCCGCTCCGGGCCGACCGCCGCGCTCACCAGCTGGGGCATGGGCCTGTTCGCGTTCTGGCTGGTGAACTACCCGATCAGCTGGAACATCGAGGGCGGTGTGCCGCTCCAGTACCAGGTGTCGATCCCGCTCGCCGTCTCGCTGGTCCTCTACATCCTCATCGGCTACATCAAGCCCGAGGACACCCCGGAACGCGACGCGATCATCGCGACCATCAACTCCGACGACGACGGGGCCGCGGCGGCCGCGGTGCCGATGCCGGCGGGCGCGGCCGACGACGTACTCGGTTCGCGGGTGAAGGACTGACCGAAGGACTGACCACCGCTGGGCCGCACCTTCCGGGGTGCGGCCTACGCCCGCGGATACCGCGCCAACCACCCCGCCGAAGCCGACGCAGGACCATGCAGCGCAGCGCCCTGCGTCATCTCCATCGCGAAGTCGTCCGCGAGCTCCAGGATCGTGGGCCGCCCCTCGACCTCCGCCACCCACGCGGGCGGCAGCGCCGTCTCCCCGTGCAGCGCCCCGAGCAGTCCCCCGCACAACGCGCCGACCTGGGCGGAAGGCCCGTCGTGGTGCACGGCGAGGCCAAGCCCGTGCCGGATGTCGTCGCTGACGAGCGCGCAGTACACGGCGGCCGCGAGCACACCGGTCGCATCCCCTTCGCCCACCAGCTCCCCGACCCGCGCCGCGGTCGGCATCCCCTGCCGTACGGCGCCGAGCGCGTGCTTGAGCGCGTCCGCGACGGGCGGGTGCCCGGGGCGCGCGGCGAGCAGGGCGAGGGCGCGCTGCACGGCGGCGTCGAGGGAGTCGCCGCGCGCGAGGGCGTGCACGAGGACCGCGTACGCGCCCGCCGCCAGGTAGGCCTCCGCGGCGCCGTGCGTGTGCACGGCGCACTCGACGGAGAGCTGGAACACGAGCTGCGGCTCCCAGCCGACGAGGAGCCCGAACGGCGCGGAGCGGGTCGCCGCCTCGGCGCCGTCCGCGTCCAGGTTCTTGGGGCGGTCGAGCGTCCCCATGACGTCGTTGCCGAGCCCCAGCAGGCAGGCCTGCGCGGCGCCCCGCCGCGAGTACAGCCACTCCTCGCGGGCCAGCCAGCCGTCCTCCTTGCGGCGCAGGTCAGGACCCCAGTCGCGTTGGGTGGCCAGCCATCGCAGATAGGCGCGGTGCACATCGGTCGGCGGGTGCCAGGCGCCGGTGTCGCGGCGGACCTGGGCGCGGATGAGCCCGTCGACGGTGAACAGGGTCAGCTGGGTGGCGGCCGTGATGGCGCCCGTCCGCCCGTACACGGGCACCAGCTGCTTGAGCCCCTCGTCCCCGTGCTCGGCGTGGATCCCGTCGAGGGTGAGGCCGTCGAGCGGGGCGCCGAGGGTGTCACCGAGTGCGCCACCGAGCAGGGTCCCGCGCACTCTGCTGCGGAAGTCCTGCTGTTCTGCGCGGCCCCAGACGGCCGCCGCGTTGGGCGCTGCGCCCATGGGGCACTCCTCCTGTCACAACCCTCGACCCTTCGGCTTGCAGCACTGTAATCGACCGACGTCGACCAGGAATGTTCACGAAGTGATGGGATCGTGGACGCCTGCGTCCACACGGTCCGGGGCATGCGCTCGCCACCGCTTCGCCCACCGTTCATCGCCCGGTCGCGCCCCGGTTTCCGGCGCCCCGAAACATCCATCCCATGACCCACATCACCCCCGTACGTACTCGTGTCAGGTCCACGACTCCGGCTCTGGGAGCCCTGTCGGCGGCCGCGCTCCTCGTGGCCCTCGCCGCCCCGGCCGCCTCGGCCCACCCGGCCGCCCGGCCCTCCGCCCGCATACCGTTCACGCAGGCGACGGTGACGGCGGCCGGGACCCCGGGCACGTACAAGATCGCCTGGCAGGCGCCGGGCATCCGGCACGTGACGATCACGTCGGGCGGCCGCACGGTCGCGTCCGGCGGCTCGACCGGGCAGGTCACGGTCACCGGGCTCCCGGCGGACGCCGACCGCCAGTGGTTCACGCTGGCGCCCGACCACGGCAAGGGCCTGCGCCTCGCCGACCGCCTGATCAAGCTCGACGGAGCGGTCAACTTCCGTGACGCGGGCGGCTATCGGACCCGGGACGGCCACTGGGTGAAGATGGGTGAGATCTACCGCTCGGACGCGCTCGACAAGCTGACGGACGCGGACCTGGCGAAGCTCGGCCGGCTCGGCATCGACACGGACTACGACCTGCGGACGGCGTCCGAACGCTCATCGGCCCCGGACCGGGTGCCGTCCGGCACGCGGTACGTGGTCGCGGACGTCCTCGCGGGCTCCGACATGACGACCACGATGCCGAAGACGGAGGCCGGCGCCGTCGAGATGATGACGGACGGCGAGAAGTTCATGGTCAGCGGCGACACGGCCAAGGCGGCCTACCGGAAGGTCTTCTCGGGTGTCGCCGACGGCGACGACGCCCTGTTCCACTGCACCGCGGGCAAGGACCGCACGGGCTGGGCCAACGCGGCGCTCCTCACGGCCCTCGGCGTCCCCCGCGACATCGTGATGAAGGACTACCTCGCCTCCAACGACTACCGCGCCGAGGCGAACGAGGCGGCCCTCGCCTCGATGCCGCCTGAGCAGGCGAAGGTCTACAAGCCGATGCTGGACGTGCGGGCCGAGTACCTGAACTCGGGGTTCGACGAGGTCCGGGACAGGTTCGGTTCCTTCTCGACGTACGAGAAGCGGGCGCTGGGCCTGGACGCGGATGAACTCCGTTCCCTCAAGCGTGAGTTGTTGGCCTGACGGTTCAGGTGAACCCACAACGTCCCGGGCCCCTCTTCGTCGACTACCTGTCGGCCGGCCAGGGATCACCCCTAGGGCGTTCGCTCACGCCGCTTCGTGGTGCGGCGTGAGTTCGATGGTCAGCTCGGCGTCGAGCGCCCTGGCCAGTCGCTTCAGAAGCGGAATCGTGGGCACTGTGCCGCCGCCCTCGATCCGGGAGATCTGGGGCTGCTTCATCCCGCAACGCTCTGCCAGCTCAACCTGGGAGAGGCCGAGGGCGGTACGCCGGTCGTAGACCAGCTGGCCGAGGTCATGTGCGAGTTCGGCTTCCTCGTACATGCGGTCGTACTCCGCGTTCCCCTCCACCGACTCACCCAGAAGCTCGCGGTGTCGGCGGGTCCTCCACTCGGCGTGGTTCATGAGAGTTCCTCCTTCACAGGGCGGCTGTAGACCTCGTGCTCCGTAGCCGGTTCATGACGAGCCTCGCATTCGGCCTGAACAGCGCGAGCGCGGATCAGCTCCGCCGCCTCACGCATCTTCGTCTTACGGAAGACGGTCAGCAGCACGACACGGCGGTCCGGAGCAAGCCAGTACGTGATGCGCTGAGCAGTACCGCCGAGGTCGAAACGCAGTTCGCGGAGCTTGCCGCCGAGATGACGACTGAAGGGCTCGCCAAGGGTGGTGGCGTTCTCAGCGAGGCGGTCCACCTTCTGCTCCGCTATCACATAGTGGTGGGCGGGCAGATTCTCCAGCCAGAGGCGCACCTCGGGCTCGATCTCGATGGCATACCGCTCGCCGGACATAACACCGATGCTATATGGCACAGATGGTATGTGCCAGTGCGTGAAGCCATGCCCTCCAACCGGGCACCGATCCCTCGGGCAACCATCCGACCGCCCCGCACGTCGTACCCGGCGATCCGCCCGTCGGGCCGAGGAGGCCGTGCCGTGCTTCTCGTGCCCGGAGGCTCCGGCGGCGCGTCCTGGCCTGGGTGGTCGGGCCGTGAGGCCATGACGGACTTCGACGGCAACGGGCACGCGGACCTCGTCATGCCCGCCGCCTCCGCCGATGTCGCGGGCGAGCACGGCGCGGGGGCCATCGGCATCCAGTACGGCTCCCCTGCAGGACCCGATATCGGCAGGCAACAGGTGATCAGTCGCGCCACGCAGGGGCCGCTCGGTCAACTGGCCGCCGACACCGAGCACTTCGGCCGGGAGCCCGCCGCCGCGGGCGACGTCAACGGCGACGGCCACGACGACCTGGTGGCCTCCGCGCCCGGCACGAACGCGGACGCCGCGCTCGACACCGGCGCCGTCTGTCTGCTGATGGGCAACGCGAAGGGCCTGCTCGAAGGAGACACCACCGACGCCGAGGGCACCGGCGCACGCCCCCCACGCCCTCGCCTACCGGCAGGGCCTCGACGGCATCCCCGGCGTCGCCGAGTCGTACGACGGGTTCGGTTCGGCGCTGTGGCTGGGCGACATGGACGGCGACCATCGGGCGGACCTCGCGGTCGGCGCGTCCGGCGAGGACGGGCGGTTCCGCGACGCGGGAGCGGTGTGGGTGCTGCCGGGCACGCGGCTCGCGTTGGAGAGCAGCGCGCCGATGATGTCGTTCGGCCCGGCCACGCTGGGCATCCCCGAGCCCAGCCTGGCCGGAACCGAATTCGGCGCCGAGTTCGGCGCCAGTGCGCCGTAGTGCCTACGGCTCCAACACCGGCAGCAGCTCCGGCAGATGGCCGTCCGAGGACCGGGCCGCGGTCACTCGTTCCTCCGACACCTCGCCGTACAGGGTGGTGCGCGGGCGCGCCGGGCGGCCCGCAGCGTCCGCGACCGCGATCAGGTCCTTGACCGACTTGTACGAGCCGTAGGAGGAGCCCGCCATCCGGGAGATGGTCTCCTCCATGAGCGTGCCGCCGAGGTCGTTCGCGCCCGAGCGCAGCATCTCGGCCGCGCCCTCCGTGCCGAGCTTCACCCAGCTCGTCTGGATGTTGGGGATGTGCGGGTGGAGGAGGACGCGCGCCATCGCCGTGACCGCCCGGTTGTCGCGGGTCGTCGGGCCGGGGCGGGCGATGCCCGCCAGGTAGACCGGCGCGTTGGTGTGGATGAAGGGGAGCGTCACGAACTCCGTGAAGCCGCCGGTCTCCTGCTGGATCCCGGCGAGGGTGCGGAGGTGGCCGAGCCAGTGGCGGGGCTGGTCCACGTGCCCGTACATCATCGTCGAGGACGAGCGGATGCCCAGGTCGTGAGCCGTCTTGATGACCTCGATCCAGTCGGCCGCCGGGAGCTTGCCCTTGGTCAGGATCCAGCGGACCTCGTCGTCGAGGATCTCCGCCGCCGTGCCGGGGATGGAGTCGAGGCCGGCCTCCTTGGCCGCCGTGAGCCACTCGCGGATGGACATGCCCGTGCGCGACGCGCCGTTGACGACCTCCATCGGCGAGAAGGCGTGGACGTGCATGCCGGGCACGCGCTCCTTCACCGCCTTCGCGATGTCGAAGTACGCCGTGCCGGGCAGGTCCGGGTGGATGCCGCCCTGCATGCAGACCTCAACTGCACCGACGTCCCAGGCCTGTTGGGCCCGGTCCGCGACCTGGTCGAGGGAGAGCGTGTACGCGTCGGCGTCCGTGCGGCGCTGCGCGAAGGCGCAGAAGCGGCAGCCGGTGTAGCAGACGTTCGTGAAGTTGATGTTCCGCGTGACGATGTACGTGACGTCGTCGCCGACCACCGACTTGCGGATGTCGTCCGCGATGCCGCAGAGGGCGTCGAGGGCCGGTCCTTCCGCGTGGAGCAGGGCGAGGGCCTCGTCGTCGGTGAGCTTCGTCGGGTCGTCGGCCGCCTGCTTCAAGGCGGACCGTACGTCGCCGTCGATACGCGAAGGCTCCATGCCGGGGGCCGCCTGTTCGCGCAGCGCCTCCCAGTCGCCGTACACGACGTCGAAGTCGTCGCGGCGGTCGGACGTGCGGCCCTCGGTGTCGATGGTGCGGTGCAGGTCGGTGCGGCCGGACGACGCCACGTACCCCTCGTCGGGCTCCTGCCAGGGGCGGCCGACGACGGGGGCGTCCGCCACGGCCAGGCCGTCCGCGTCGGACAGGGCGTTGACGTGCGGGAGCAGGCGCGGGTCAAGCCACGGCTCGCCGCGCGTCACGAACTCCGGGTAGACACAAAGGCGTTCACGCAGTTCGAAGCCGACCTCCGCCGACTGCGCCGCCAGCTCCTCCAGCTTCGGCCACGGCTTCTCGGGGTTCACATGGTCGATCGTCACCGGGGAGACCCCGCCCCAGTCGTCGATTCCGGCCGCGATGAGCCGCGCGTACTCGCCGTCGACGAGGTTCGGCGGGGCCTGGATGTTGCCCGCCGGGCCCATGATGTGGCGGGCCACGGCGACCGTCGCGACGAGGTCGTCGAGCTCGGCGTCCGGCATTCCGCGCATCGCCGTGTCCGGCTTGGCGCGGAAGTTCTGGATGATGAGTTCCTGGATGGCGTGGTACGAGCGGGCGACGCGGCGCAGCGCGAACAGCGAGTCGGCGCGCTCCTCGTACGTCTCCCCGATCCCGATCAAAAGACCGCTGGTGAAGGGGACCGACGAGCGGCCGGCATCCTCCAACACCCGCAGTCGGACGGCCGGTTCCTTGTCGGGCGAGCCGTAGTGCGGCATACCGGGCTCGGACCACAGGCGCTCGGCGGTCGTCTCCAGCATCATGCCCATGGAGGGCGCCACCGGCTTGAGCCGCTGGAAGTCGGTCCACGACAGCACACCCGGGTTGAGGTGTGGCAGCAGCCCCGTCTCCTCCAGGATCCGGATCGATATGGCGCGCACGTACGCGATGGTGTCGTCGTAACCGTGCGCGTCGAGCCACTCGCGGGCCTCGGGCCAGCGGTCCTCCGGCTTGTCGCCGAGGGTGATGAGGGCTTCCTTGCAGCCCAGTTCGGCACCCTTGCGCGCGATGTCGAGGACCTCGTCGGGCGACATGAACATTCCGTGACCCTCGCGGCGCAGCTTGCCGGGGACCGTCACGAACGTGCAGTAGTGGCACTTGTCACGGCACAGCCGGGTGAGCGGGATGAACACGCTCTTGCTGTACGTGATGACACCCGGCCGGCCCGCCGCCTCCAGGCCCGCGTCGCGCACGCGGGCGGCGGACGTGGTGAGGTCGGCCAGGTCGTCGCCGCGCGCCTGAAGCAGCACGGCGGCCTCCGTGACATCGAGCGCCACACCGTCTCTGGCCCGTTTCAGTGCGCGGCGCATCGCGTTGGCGGTGGGACGTTCTGCCTCGGGGGGCTGCGGTACGGCGTCCTGATCACTCATGAACCGAGCATACGAGCGCCATCTGGACACCACGAGGGCGCCCGGCCGTGCCCTTTCCCGACGCCCGCGTCCTCCCCTACGCTCCCGGCATGCTTCTGCGCGCACGACCTACGACCGTACTGGTGCTGCTGGGCGGGCTGCTGCTCGGCGGTGTTCCGGCGACGGCATCCGCGTCCGCTCCCGCGACCGCGAGGGCCTCGACAGCGGCTGCTGTGATCAGCCAAGGAGGCACACAGGCCACCAGCAGGACGGTCGCCAAGCAGGCGGCTGCCAAGACAGTCAGCAAATCGATCGGCAAGAAGAGCAAGAAGAAAAAGAAGAAGAGCAAGTCGTTCGGGGTTCTCGGCCTGCTCCTGCTCGTGCTGGTCGTCATCGTCGTGCTGCTCGCCCTCACCCGGTTCCTCCGCGGCCGGAGGTCGTAGCCGCACGCAATCTGCCGCTCCCCTTCCCTTCGGGGGGAGTTCACGGCTCAATGCCAGGGTCACCCACGTCACGTCCGACACCCTGGGGAGCCGCAGCATGTGCATCGACGACACACCCGGCGACGAACACGGCATCGGCAGACGGGCCTTGCTCGTGACCGGCGCCGCGGGCGCGCTTACGCTCACCACCATGAGCTTCGCCAGCGCCGCCGACGGCGAACGGTCCACCAAGACGCTCAAGGGCACGCTGCCGCCCGGCGCACCGGACTACGTCTATCTCCCGGTCGACGTACCGGCCGGGGTACGGGAGATCCGGGTCTCGTACACGTACGAGAAGGCCACCGGGCTCCCCGCCGGCACCCAGAACAACGCCCTCGACATCGGCGTCTTCGACGAGCGCGGCACGGAGCTCGGCGGCAAGGGCTTCCGCGGCTGGTCCGGCGGCGCCCGCACCGAGTTCTTCATCCGCGCCGACGACGCGACGCCCGGCTACATCCCGGGCCCGGTCCGCCCCGGCACCTGGAACATCGCGCTCGGCCCGTACACGGTGGCGCCGGAGGGCCTCCCGTACGAGGTCACGGTGACGCTGACGCACGGCGCGTCCGGCGAGACACCCCGCCCGACGTATCCGCCGGAGCGCGCCCGCGGCCGGGGCCGCGCCTGGTACCGCGGCGACTGCCACATCCACTCCTGGTACTCGGACGGCCGCCGCACGCCGCAGGAGATCGGCGAACTGGCCCGCGCGGCCGGCCTGGACTTCATCAACACGTCCGACCACAACACGCACGCCGCGCACGCCCATTGGTCGGACGTGGCGGGCGACGACCTCCTCGTGCTGACCGGCGAGGAGATCACCACCCGCAACGGCCACGTGGTCGCCCTCGGCACCGACCCCGGCACGTTCGTCGACTGGCGCTACCGGGCCCGCGACAACCGCTGGGCGAAGTACGCGCAGCAGGTCCGGCGTGCGGGCGGCCTGGTCGTCCCCGCCCACCCGCACGCGACGTGCATCGGCTGCGGCTGGAAGTTCGGCTTCGGCGAGGCGGACGCGGTGGAGGTGTGGAACGGCCCGTACACCCCGGACGACGAGGTGTCCCTGGCGGACTGGGACAACACCCTGGTCGCGTACGCCCGTTCAAAGGGCCGCACGGGCTGGGTCCCCGCGATGGGCAACAGCGACGCCCACCGCGACCCGGACCGCATCGGCGGCCCCCAGACGGTGGTCCTGGCGGACGACCTGACCCGCGAGGCCATCCAGGCGGGCATCAAGGCCGGTCACTCATACGTGGCGGAGTCCTCGTCGGTCGAACTCACCTTCACGGCAACCGGCGGCAAGGGCAAGGTGGCAGGCATCGGCGACCGCCTGCCCGTCGCCCCCGACACCCCGATCACCATCACCCTGAAGGCCGAGACCCCCACCGACTGCACCCTCCACCTCGTCACGGACCAGGGCACCCTCTTCACATCAGCGCCCGGCGCCCCAACGGCAACCTGGACGACAACCGCGTCCTACGCGGCGTACGTCCGCGCAGAAATCCGCCACACCCCCACGACACAGGGCCTCCCGGGCCCCTTGGCTGCCTTCACAAACCCGATCTTCCTGGGATCGAACGCCTAGCCTGGCGGCCGACGCCCCCGGAACGCGCCGGAACGAAAAGGACGAGGCATGACGACGCAGGGCCCCGCCGGTGACACCACCACCGGTTACGTACGCTTCCAGTCGCCGCACCGGAACCGGCGGGGTCACTTCACCGGCCTGTTCGGACTCGTCAACAACCTGGCCCGGGACGGCCTGCTGACCGCCGAGCAGGAATCCTTCCGGCGCACCAACAACGACTGGTACGACGCTGCGTATCCGGACCCCTCCACCGTTGACCCCACGGTCTACGACCATGAGGTCAACCCGGGCGCGGCGGCCTGGTTCAAGCCGTCGGCCACGCATCTGCTCGACCGGGTCCCCGGCTACCTGGAGATCCTGGCCGCGCACGGCGTCGACTGCCACCTGGTGCGCTCGGCCGATCCGGGCCGGGTGCTCTACGAGGACGACGTACAGATCGTCGTGGTGCCGCACGCCGGCGACGCGCCCTACGGCTCCTCCACCACCAGCACCGGCGTCTGACGGTTCAGGATCTCGCCGCGGAAGAACGCCGGGCTGCGGCGGCCCATGACCAGCATGATGACCACGCCGACGAGCAGCAGGCCGACGCCGATCACGAAGACCGAGCCCACCCCGAACACCGAGGAGCCGCTGCCGTACGCGGGGTTCCACATGTCGACGAGGGTCTTGATGAAGACCGCCGACAGGAGCACGCCGCCGAGCAGCGGGAAGAGGCCCTTGAAGGTGAAGTCGCGGGCCGAGCGGCGCAGTTCCGCCTTGAAGTACCAGGCGCAGGCGAACGCCGTGAGCGCGTAGTAGAAGCAGATCATGAGGCCGAGCGCGTAGATCGTGTCGACGAGTACGTGCTCGGAGACCAGCGTCATGACCGTGTAGAAGACGGCCGTGGCGACGCCCGCCGTGACCGTCGCGCGGCCCGGCGTGCGGAACTTCGGGTGCACGCGCGCGTACGACGCCGGCAGCGCCTCGTACGTCGACATGGCGAGGACCGTGCGGGCGACCGGGATGAACGTCGTCTGGAGGCTCGCCGCGGCAGAGGCGAGGACGGCGATGAAGAGGAGGATGCCGAGGGTCGGACCCATCACCGGTCCGGCGAGCGCGGCGAAGACGTTGTCGGACGTTTCCGGGTTCGCCAACCCGAGGCCCTTGTCGCCCGAGCCGACGATCATCTGCGCCGCGACGCCCGTCGCCAGGTACGAGCCGACCAGGACCACCATCGCGATGAGCGCGGCACGCCCCGGCGTCTTGTCGCTGCCGATCGTCTCCTCGTTGGCGGTCAGGCAGGTGTCCCAGCCCCAGTACATGAAGATCGAGAGGGACAGGCCCGCCGTGAACGCCCCGAACGACTGCACCGAGAACGGGTTCAGCCACGACCACGAGAAGTCCACAGAGGTCCCCGCGAAGTCCGCGGAGCCCGCCTTGGCCACCGCCATCACGACGAAGACGGCGAGCACCACCAGCTGGAGTCCGACCAGCGTGTACTGCACGCCCTTCGTCGCGGTCATGCCGCGATAGCTGATCGCCGTCGCCGCCGCGATCAGGGCCAGGCACGTGAGGATGTGGACGGCTTTGTTGTCGTCGAGCGACGCGATCGAGGCGTTGTTGCTGATCTCGCCTGCGAGCAGCCAGAAGTACGAGGTCGCGACCCCCGCGAGGTTCGACAGGACGATGATCGTCGCGATCACCAGGCCCCAGCCGCACATCCACCCCACGCGCGGCCCGAACGCCTTCACGGTCCACGTGAAGGACGTGCCGCAGTCCGGCATGACCTTGTTGAGCTCCCGGTACGCGAAGGCCACGAGCAGCATCGGCAGGAAGCCCGCGAGGAACACCGCGGGCATCTGGAGTCCGACCTCGCCGGCCGTGGAGCCGAGCGTGGAGGTCAGGCAGTAGACCGGGGCGACCGTGGAGACGCCGATGACGGCGCTGCCGAGCAGCCCGACGGAGTTCCCGCCGAGGCCCTTGCCCCCGCCGCCCCCGGTGGTGTCTGCGGCCCGCCCCGTCGAGGGCCCTGCGTCCAACTGAGTCATGAACAGGACGTTAAGTCCTGCGGTTTCCACATCTAGTTGGATCTGGTGGGGATTGCCACAGCTGCGATGGCTGGGTATCCATGGGCAATTCGGGCGCATGACCCATCATTCACAGGGGTACGGCTCAGCCTACCGGCAGATCGCAAGGCAACGCGCCCGGCGTCCGATATTCGGTAATCGAAGCCGGGCCCGATTTCGCCCGATTCAAAATTTTCCCGTGCCGATTGCGTCACGCCCGTCCCGCCGGGCGGCCCCCTCCACGGAAACGGCCGACGGCGGTGGGCACCGCGTAGATCAGGGCGAGCGTGAGGAGCGCGAGGACCGCCATCAGCGCGGGCGTCCCGGTCGAGATGCAGAGGGCGAGCACGACCGCGGCCCCCAGACCGGCCCAGAACGCCAAGTACTCGCGGTCGTTGCCACCCCGCCGGGACAGCAGGACCGCCCTGCAGATCAGCACGACGACGGCTGCGCCGTCGATCAGCGCCGACACGTTGGGGAACTTCACCAGCGCGGCGAGCCCCGCGGGCACCAGCCACAGGAGACCGAGCAACGGACGCCCCGGCAGCCCGGGACCCCCGTCGTGCCGCGCGGCGGTGCCTCGCGGGGGCGGCCCCGACACCGGCCCGGCCCCGTACGCCGCGGGCTGCCGCTGCCCGTACGAGGAGGACCAGGCATCGACCGTCGACTGCTGAGCGCTGCCGTGGAACCCGGCGTGGCCCCCGTAGGGCGCACCGCCCGGCGGGGTCGAGTACGGCGTCGAGTGCGGGGCCGGGAACGGTGCCGGGGGCGGCGTCGAAGGCGGCGGCGGGGACGCGGGGCCGGCCCCCGGCCCCTGCGTGGCCGCGTCGTGGAAATCTCCACCGCTCGGCCCGAAGTCGTGGAAATCTCCACCGCCCGGCCCGAACGCGCCGCCCGCGTCCGGCCGCGTGGACCCGGGACCGGCGCCGACCCCGTGCATCACCGTGTCGGCCCGCGCCTCCAGGTTCAGGAGCTGCCCCGACGTGCGGGCGATCAGCGAGACGACCTGCGCGGGCAGCCACGTGTCGCTCGTGGCGTCGCGGGTGCGTGCCTGGGCGACGAGCTGCCCCGCGTCCGGCCGCCGCTCCGGCTCCGGGTCGAGACAGTGCCGGATGAGGTCGCGCAGCTCCTCGACCACGCCCGGGAGCTGCGGGTCGAGGCTGCCCCGGTGCGGCTGGACGCCGGTGGCGGCGAAGGCGAGCGTGAGCCCGTAGCTGTAGACGTCGGTCGCGGCGGTCACCTTCTCGCCGTACGCCTGCTCCGGCGACATGTAGGCGGGGGTGCCGATCCGCGCCCCGGTCGAGGTGAGGCCCGCCGTGGTGAGACCCGCGTCGAGCGCGGCGTGCACGATCCCGAAGTCGATGAGGCGCGGCCCGTCGGCCGACAGCAGCACGTTGGACGGCTTGAGGTCGCGGTGCACGAGCCGGTCGCGGTGCACATGCTCCAGGGTCTGCGCGAGATCGGCCGCGAGCCGCCACAACGATTCCGCGGGCAGCGGCCCGAACCGGTCCACCGACTCCTGGAGGGAGGGCCCCGACACGTACTCCGACGCGTACCAGGGGTGCCGCTCCTCCAGGCCGGTGTCGACGACCGGCACCGTCCCCGGCGCCCCGACCCGCCGCACGACGTCCGCCTCGCGCCGGAACCGCTCACGGAAGCCCGGCTGCGCCGCCATGTCGGCGTGGATGAACTTCAGCGCGACGGAGCGGCCTCCCGCGTTGCGGGCCAGATAGACCCGGCCCATGCCGCCCTCACCGATCCGCCCGAGCACCCGGTACGCACCGACCGTGCGCGGATCCTGCGCCTCCAGCGCCTGCATGGAACCCCCGGTTCCGCCGTAGTGACCATCCACAATTGCGCATTTGAACATGCCCAGTTGTAGACACGCACTAGGGCGGCCCGAGGGTTCCGTGGGGCTGGTGGTGCTGTTCACCCGGCCGATGGTGATGGTGCGCTATCCCGGCCAGACGATCGACTGCCACTCGCTGTACGCGTGCAGGGCGTACGAGCCGACGTCCCGGCCCACCCCGCTCTTCTTGAAGCCGCCGAACGGCGCCTCCATGTTCCGGCCGATGGTGTTCACGCCGACCCCGCCGGCCCGCAGCCGCCGCGCGACCCGGAAGGCCCGCGCGACATCGCCCGACCACACGTAGTCGATGAGGCCGTAGTCGGAGTCGTTCGCGAGCGCGACCGCCTCGTCCTCGTCGCCGTCGAAGGGGACCACGGCAACCACCGGGCCGAAGATCTCCTCGCGGACGACCCGCATGTCGTTGGTGCAGTCGGCGAGCAGGGTGGGAGCGACGTAGAACCCGGCCTCAAGAGAGGGCCGCTCACCACCGGCGACGACCGTCGCCCCCTCCTTCCGCCCCAACTCGACGTAGGACTCGACCCGTTCCCGATGCGCCGCCGAGATGACGGGCCCGACGACGGTCCCCTTCGCGCGCGGGTCGCCGACCTTCATGTAGCCGATGTACGCGGTGAGCCTGGCGACGAACTCGTCGTACACGGACCGGTGCACGATCGCCCGCGTCGGGGCCGTGCAGATCTGCCCGCTGTAGAAGGCGTACGTGGTGCCGATCCCGGCGACGGCCGAGTCCAGGTCGGCATCGTCGAGGACGATGGCCGCGCCCTTGCCGCCCAGCTCCATCAACTGCCGCTTCATGGACCGGCCGCACACCTCGCCGATGCGCTGCCCTACGGCGGTGGAGCCGGTGAAGGACACCATGTCGACGTCCGGGGAGTCGACGGCGGCCTCGCCGACGCCGACCTCGGACCCGCTGACGACGTTCACGACACCCGCCGGGACGCCCGCCTCCTCCAGGGCCGCCGCCATCCGGAACACGGACAGCGGATCCTGCGGCGCGGGCTTCACGACGACCGTGTTGCCCATGGCGAGCGCGGGGGCGACCTTGCCCGCCGGGTTGGCCCACGGGTTGTTGTAGGAGGTGATGCAGGTGACGACGCCGACCGGCTGGCGCACGGCGAGCGCGCCCGTCACGCCCGCCTTCCCCATCGGCCCGGCCTCGTTGATCTGCGGCGTCATCGCCTCCTCGACCGGTTCCAGGGCCCCCTTCGCGTACCGCCGGAACCGCGAGACGCCCACGGCGACCTGCATGCCGCGCGCGGTCCCGGTCGTCGCCCCGCTCTCCGCCTGCGCCAGTTCGGCATTGCCGGCGAAGTCCCGCTGCATGAGGTCGGCGGCCCGGCCGAGAATCGCGGCCCGCTCCTCCGGCTTCGTACGCGACCAGGTCCCGAAGGCGTCGCGGGCCGCGCGCGCGGCGTCGTACACCTGCTGCCGCGAGGCCTCGGGGGCGTGCCCGACGACGGACTCGCGCGCCGGATCGACGACGTCGTAGTGCCCGGCCTCGGGCTCGACCCACTCGCCCCCGATGAACAGCCCCTGGGATTCGCTCACTTGGTACTCACCGTCCGGGTGTCGGCACCCGACCGCAGCACCCTCCCGGGCACGGCACCACTCACGACATCCCCACGCATGGCCTCAACACCATTGACCCACACGGCCGTTACGCCAATGGCCTTGGAGTCGAGCCGCGGACTGTCGCCGGGCAGATCGTGCACGAGAGTCGCTTTGCCCGCGTCGATGGTCTCGGGGTCGAACAGCACGAGATCGGCGTGCCACCCTTCCTGGATCCGCCCCCGCTCCCGCAGCCCGAAGAGCTGCGCCGGATCATCGGTCAGCATCTTCACGGCCTGCTCGAGACCGACCAGCTTCCGCCCCCGCAGACAGTCCCCGATGAACCGGGTCGTGTACGGCGCCCCGCACATCCGGTCCAGGTGCGCGCCGGCGTCGGACCCGCCGAGCATGACGTCCTCGTGGTTCCAGGTCTCGGCCCGCAGCGCCCAGGAGTCGGGGTCGTTATCGGTCGGCATCGGCCACAGCACGGTCCGCAGCCCGTCATTGGCGCAGATCTCGACGAGACACTCGAAGGGCTCCTGCCCGCGCTCGGCGGCGATGTCATTGACGACGCGCCCGCTCAGCCCCTCATTCGCCTCGGAGTACGTGTCGCCGATGACGTAACGCCCGAAGTTCGCGAGCCGCCGGAAGACGCCGGCCTCCTTGCTGTCGGCGCGCCGCAGCATCTCGCCGCGCACCTCGGGATCACGCAGCTTGGCGATGCGTTCATCGATCGGAAGCCCCAGAATCTCCCCCCACCCGGGTATCAGATTGAGCGCGCAGAACGTCCCGAGGCTCATGTTCATCGGCGTCAGGATCGGCATGGTCAGCGCGACGATCCGCCCACCCGACTTCCGGGCCCGCTCGCTCGCCTCCAACTGCCGCGGCACGCGCTCGGGCACGGCGGCGTCGATGGTGAGCACGTTCCAGTTGAGCGGCCGGCCGGCAGCAGCGCTCATGTCCACGAACAACTCGATCTCATCATCACTGAACTGATCGAGACACCCCGCCACGATGGCCTCGATCTGCGTCCCCTCATGCTCGCCGACCGCCTTGCTGAGCGCGATCATCTCGGCGGGCTTCGCGTGCCGGGAGGCGACGGGCTCGCCGTCCCCGTCGGAGTGCGAGGACGACTGGGTGGTGGAGAGCCCCCAGGCACCGGCGTCCATGGCGTCCTTCAACAGCCCGACCATCCGGTCGAGTTGCTCGGGAGTCGGCTGCCCGCCGACGGCATCGGCCCCCATCACGTACCGCCGCAGGGCGCAGTGCCCCACCATGAACCCGGCGTTGACGGCGATCCGCCCGTCGAGGGCGCCCAGATAGTCCCCGAACGAATTCCACGTCCACGGAGCGCCCTCCTCCAGGGCGACCAGCGACATCCCCTCCACGCGGGACATCATCCGCCGGGTGTAGTCGGCGTCCCCGGGCTGCTCCGGGTTCAACGGAGCGAGCGTGAACCCACAGTTTCCCCCGGCGACAGTCGTCACCCCATGATTCAACGAGGGCGTGGCATACGGATCCCAGAACAGCTGGGCGTCGTAATGCGTGTGCGGATCGACGAACCCGGGCGCGAGCACGAGCCCCGAGGCGTCCTCGCTGCTGCGGGCGTCCTCGGAAACCCGTCCGGGCTCGGCGATGACGGCGACCCGCCCGTCCCGGATCCCGACATCGGCCGTGTAGCCGGGCGCACCGGTCCCGTCGACAACGGTGGCGCCCTTGATGAGGTGGTCGAGCATACGAGTTCGTCTCCCTTCGGACGGAGGTCATTCGGCGGTCATTTCGTTGAGGGGCGGAGCGATCCGCACAATCAATCCCGGCAAATCCAGCCCCGCTCTGGTGACGAGAGCCAGCGGGGTCCGGGGCAGAGCCCCGCGACGTCAACCACGCCACCCCCACCCCCGGAGGGCCCCGGCTCTCCCGTCCGGGAGGAGGAAAGCCGGGGCCGGTCCGAGAGGACTACGCGGCCGACCGGAACCTGGTCGTCCGGTGCACCGGATCCGTATCGATCTTCGGAATCACGTGCTCCCCGATCAGCTTGATCGAGTTGAGCGTGTCCTCGTGCGAGACCCCGATCGGCAACCCGAACGACAACTGGTCCGCCCCCGCCTGCTCCCACCGCTTGCACTGCTGCAGCACCTCGTCCGGGTCACCGCAGATCATCAGCTCCTCGGCGATGAGCAGCTCGATGATCTCCTCGGAGTAGTCCGGAAGCAGCTCAGGCCACTCCGGTATCCCCTCCGGCCGAGGAAACGTGTCGTGGTACCGGAACAGCAGCGACTGCAGGTAGTTGAGCCCGCCGCCGACCGCGATCTGCACCGCCTTCTCGTGCGTCTCGGCACAGATCGCCGTGGACGTCACCATGACGTTGTCGTTGACGAAGTCACCGATGGGGTCCGGGTCCTGGATGGCGGTCTTGTACTGCTCGAGCACCCACTCCATGTCGGAGACCTTCTGCACGCTGAAGCCCAGCACGCCGAGCCCCTTCTTGGCCGCCATGGCGTACGACGGCGGGGACCCGGCGGCGTACCACATGCCGGGGTGCGACTTCCCGTACGGCTTGGGCAGCACCTTGCGGGGCGGCAGCTCCCAGTGCTTGCCCTTGAACCCGACGTACTCGTCCTGGAGCCACATCTTCGGGAACTCGCGGATGGTCTCTTCCCAGATCTCCTTGGTGTAGTTCATGTCGGTGACCCCCGGCATGAACCCAAGAATCTCGTGGGAGCCGGCGCCGCGCCCGCTGCCGAACTCGAAGCGCCCCTCGCTGAGGTGGTCGAGCATGGCGACCTTCTCGGCGACCTTCACCGGGTGGTTGACCGGCGCCAGCGGGTTGAAGATGCCGGATCCGAGGTGGATCCGCTCGGTCGCGTGCGCCAGGTACCCGAGGAACACATCGTTCGCGGAAAGGTGCGAGTACTCCTCCAGGAAGTGGTGCTCGGACGCCCAGGCGTACTTGAAGCCGGACTTGTCCGCCTGGATGACGTACTCGGTCTCGTTCATGAGCGCGCGGTGCTCGGCCGTCGGGTCGGTCAGCGCCTTCTTGCCCAAGTATCCCTGTACAAAGAGCCCGAATTCCAAGGAGGTTCACCGTCCTCGTCAGTTTCTGACGCATCGTCAGATTGGTTGGATCGACTGTTCCACCGGACCCGCCCACCGTCAATACCTGACGCATCGTCAGGTACGGACGCAGGCAGGGTCACAGCACACTGACGCCCGCCAGCCACCCCCCGTCCACGACGAACGGCTGCCCGGTGATGTACGCCGAGTCCTCCTCGGAGCTGAGGAAGAGCGCGAGCCGCGCGACCTCCTCCGGCTTCCCGACCCGGCCGAGCGGCACGAGCTTGCGGTACAGGTCGTCGAGCGCCTGGGCCGCCTCCTCGGAGTCCGCCTCGGGGTCGAGCTGGGAGGGGTTGCTCATGGCGGTGTCGATGGCGCCGGGGCAGACGGCGTTGACGCGGATCTTCTGCGCGGCCAGCTCCAGCGCGGCGACCCGCGTGAGCCCCACGATGGCGTGCTTGGTGGCGGTGTACGCGCCGACGTACGCCATGCCCGTCACCCCCGTGTACGAGGAGGTGTTGACGATCGACCCGCCGCCCGCCGCGCCGATCTCGGGCGCGACGGTCTTGATCCCCAGGAACGCCCCCACCTGATTGACCTGGATGATCTGCTGAAACTCGTCCAGAGGCGTCGAGACGAGCTCGTTGAACCGCAAGATCCCCGCGTTGTTGACGAGCCCGTCGATCTTCCCGAAGGCGGCCTTCGCGGAGCCGACGGCGGCGACCCAGTCCTCCTCCTTGCTCACGTCCAGATGCACATAGACGGCGTTGCCGTTACCGAGATCCTTCGCGACCGCCTCGCCCTGGTCGTCGAGCACATCGGCCACGACGATCTTCGCGCCCTCCGAGGCGAAGAGCCGCGCCTCCTGCTCCCCCTGCCCGCGCGCCGCACCGGTGATGAGAACCACACGTCCGTCGAGCTTGCCCATACGTACAACTCCTTCTACGCAGTACCTAGTTGAGGTTGCTGAGGTGCGGAGCCACTTCGGCGGCGAAGGCCGCCATCTGGTCGGTGAGTTCGACACGGCTCCGGTTGCGGAACCGGATCTGGATCTGCTGCACGCCCATGGCGGCGTACGCACGCAGGGACTCGGCGATGCCCTCCCCGGCCCCCGACAGGGTGCGGCGCCCGACATCCCACGCCGGCTCGCCCACGTACAGCGGCTCGGTGATCGCGCCCACGGTGATCGGCGCCTCGATCCCGGCCTCGGCGCGCAGCCGCCGCAGCTTCTCGATCTGCTGCGGGAGCCGGTCCCTCGGGTCGCCCTGCGGCAGCCAGCCGTCACCCTTGAGCGCGGCGCGGCGCACGGCGGGGGCGGAGGAGCCGCCGACCCAGATCGGCACGCGCGCCTGGGTGGGCCTGGGCCGTTGCCCCAGCCCCTCGAACCGCCACAACTCCCCTTTATGCACGGGGAATTCCTCGGGCCCGAGCGCCGCCTTCACCGCATCAACACTCTCGTCGAGCACGGCGCCGCGCCGCGCGAAGTCGACGCCGAGCGCCTCGAACTCCTCCTGTACGTGCCCGGCCCCGACGCCCAGGACGAGCCGTCCGCCGCTGAGGTGGTCGAGGGTCGCGTACTGCTTGGCCGAGACGAGCGGATGCCGCAGGCCGACGACCGCGACGTGGCTGAGCAGCCGCACGCGCTCGGTGACGCCGGCCAGGTAGGCGAGCGTGGCGACGGGGTCGTACCAGGTCGTCGACATGGCGTCGGCGAGCCGGCGCGGGATGGCGACGTGGTCGCAGCTCGCGACGTAGTCGAACCCGCTCCGATCGGCGGTACGGGCGACCTCGGCCAGATCCTCCGGACCCGCACCGGCCTCCCAGGGCTCGGCGTAGATGGCGCTCTGGGACTGAACCGGGAGCTGCATCCCGTAGGCGAGCGTAGCCATGAGAACCCCTGCCACTAGGTTTCCTGACGGTCCGTCACATTCGGTGGACGCCAAACATCCTCACGTCTGACACACCGTCAGGCAACCCCGGGTGCACATCGGTTTCCTCCGAGCCCGGGATCGACCTCACCCCCTCGCCCGCCTCCCACCGACCACCGACCACCGACCACGGCAGCCGACGGCGATATGGCACGCATGGAAGCGTCGCGCCAAACGCGGCACCATATGTGGCATGACTCTCAAGCGAACCACCGTGTACGTGGACGCCGAGAACCTTCAAGTGATCAAGGAAGCCGCCGCCAAGGACGGCGTCTCGGAGGCCGAGATCATCCGCCAGGCCGTCCACAGGGCTGCCCTCGCCCGGAAGGCCTGGGACGAACCGTTCTTCGCCCGCACGTACCCACCCGTGTCCGGGAAGGTGACGGACACGGCCGAGGCCACGGAAGCCATGCGGGAGGAGAAGGCCCGGCACTACCGGGCCAGCAAGGGCGACACCGCGTGATCCTGCTGATCGCCGACACCTCCGGGCTCCCCGCCGCATGGGAAGAGGGCACCCCGCAGGGCCGGGCACGCGGGAGGCACTCGACAGGGCGAGCACCCTCGTGGTCTCCCCTGTCATCCTCAGCGAGCTCGATCACCTCGCCACCCGCGAGCTGGGCCGGCGGGCCGCCGTCGAGGCGGTCGACGACCTCTGCCGTCGCATGCGCTCTGGTCGCGCCGAAGCCGCACCCGTGACCGTATCGACGCTCGAGCAGGCACAGATGGTCCGCGCGCATTACGCGGCACTGGACCTGGACCTGACCGACGCGGTGAACGTGGTACTGGCCCGCGACTACGACACCAACGCCGTCCTGACGCTCGACCGCCGCGACTTCCGGGCAATCGCCCCACTCAGCCCCCACAAGGCGTTCCGCCTGCTGCCGGACGACCTCTGACCACCAAGCCCCGCACTGGGACGAGCGCCGGCGGGGCCCGGCACAGCGCCCCAAATCAACCCCCGCACTCGGACGAGAGCCAACGGGGCCCGAGGCAGAGCCCCGATCCTTTCCAGCCCCGCCAACGACCAAGGCGCGGCCCCCGGCGCAGGCAAATCAAGCCCCGCCGACGATTGAGACGCAGGGTCCGGCGCAGGCAAATCAAGCCCCGCCGACGATTGAGGCGCGGGGCCCGGGGCAGAGCCCCGATCTTTTCCAGCCCACCAGCGATCGAAACGCAGACCCCGGAGCAGAGCCCAAATCAAGCCCCGCCGGCGATTGAGGCGCGGGGCCCGGGGCAGAGCCCCGATCTTTTCCAGCCCACCAGCGATCGAAACGCAGACCCCGGAGCAGAGCCCAAATCAAGCCCCGCCGGCGATTGAGGCGCGGGGCCCGGGGCAGAGCCCCGCGACCGCAACCCCGCCTCCGGGCACCGAGCACCGGGCACCCACCACCCGGCCCCCGGCCCCCGCCACCCCACCCCCACCCGGCCCGATCAGGGCCTCCAGCACCCATCCCGGTCCAGACCGAGCAGGTCAATCGCATTGCCGCGGACCAGCCGGTCCACCACATCCGGCGCCAAGTGCCCCATCTGCGCCTCACCGACCTCCTTCGACTTGGGCCACGTCGAGTCCGAGTGCGGGTAGTCCGTCTCGTACAGCACGTTCCCGACCCCGATGGAATCGAGGTTCTTCAGCCCGAACGCGTCGTCGAAGAAGCAGCCGAAGACGTGGTCGGCGAAGTACTCCGACGGCGGCTTGCGCACCTTGTCGGCGACGCCGCCCCAGCCCCGGTTCTCCTCCCAGACCACGTCCGCCCGCTCGAGGATGTACGGGATCCACCCGATCTGCCCCTCGGCGTACATGATCTTCAACTCCGGGAACCGCTCGAACTTGCCGCTCATCAGCCAGTCCACCATCGAGAAACAGCAGTTGGCGAAGGTGATGGTCGACCCGACGGCCGGCGGCGCGTCCGGCGACGTCGATGGCATCTTGCTGCTGGACCCGATGTGCATGGCGATGACCGTCCCGGTCTCGGCGCACGCCGCGAGGAACGGATCCCACTCGTCCGTGTGGATGGACGGCAGCCCGAGATGCGGCGGAATCTCCGAGAACGCGACCGCCCGCACCCCGCGCGCGGCATTGCGCCGCACCTCGGCCGCCGCCAACTCGGCGTCCCACAGCGGCACCAGGGTGAGCGGTATGAGCCGCCCCTGCGCCTCGGGCCCGCACCACTCCTCCACCATCCAGTCGTTGTACGCCCGGACGCCGAGCAGCCCGAGCTCCCGGTCCTTGGCCTCGGTGAACGTCTGCCCGCAAAAGCGCGGGAACGTGGGGAAGCAGAGCGCGGACTGGACGTGGTTGACGTCCATGTCGGCGAGCCGCTCCGGGACGCTGAACGACCCGGGCCGCATCTGCTCGTACGTGATGACTTCGAGCCTGATCTCGTCCCTGTCGTAGCCGACGGCCGTGTCGAGCCTGGTCAGCGGCCGGTGCAGGTCCTCGTACACCCACCAGTCGCCGATCGGCCCTTCGTCGCCGGGCTCGCCCATGACCGGCGCGAACTTCCCGCCCAGGAAGGTCATTTCCTTCAGAGGGGCGCGGACGATACGGGGCCCGGTGTCGCGGAACTTCTTCGGCAGCCGGTCGGACCAGACGTTCGGCGGCTCCACCGTGTGGTCGTCGACGGAGATGATGCGCGGGAAGTCGGCCGATTCCAGGGGATTTTGAGCGTTTCGAGTGCTTTCTGTCTCCGTGGTCTCCATGCGCTCACGGTAGCGCTGATCTGACGACCCGTCAGCTATTGGGAGCCCAGTGGTTCCCAATGGCCCACGCGTGAGGTCTCTGTGATGGGTGCCCTCCATGGCTGACGTTTCCGCCAGGAACAAGGCAAACTGACGGGAGTTGTCTTTGATGTGCGCGCGACACGGCGCGCCGGTTGGACGGCGCGGCAGAATGATGTGCGGACGTGGCAGCAGGGAGCAGTGAAGATGGCCGGTGGACCGCGGGTACCGGAGCAGCGGCGTGCCGCCCCGCCCGAGGACCCCTCGGACGCGGCCCCGGCCGCCGGCGCCGACCTGCGCTTCAGCGTGCTCGGACCGGTGCGGGCCTGGCGCGGCGAAGACCCCCTGACCACCGGCTCCCCGCAGCAGCGCGCGCTCCTCGCCGCCCTCCTGCTCCGCCAGGGGCGCACGGCGACGGCGGCCGAACTCATCGACTCCGTATGGGGCGACGAGCCCCCGTCGCAGGCGCTGGCCGCGATCCGCACGTACGCCTCGCGGCTGCGCAAGATCCTCGGCCCCGGCGTCCTGGAGACCGAGGCGGGCGGCTACGCGCTGCGGATGGCGCGGCCCGACGCCCTCGACCTCGTGGCGGCCGAGGAGCTGGCGGCGCGGGCCGAGCGGGCGCGGCAGTCCGCCGACCTGTGCCGGGCGCGGACGCTGGTGAACGAGGCGCTCGACCTCTGGGACGGCGAACCGCTGGCCCACGTACCGGGCCCGCACGCGGAGACGGAGCGCACCCGCCTCGACGAATGGCGCCTCCAACTCCTGGAAACACGCCTGGACATGGACCTGGAGCAGGGCTGCCACGCGGAGGCGGTCTCGGCCCTCACCGCCCTCACCGCCGACCACCCCCTCCGCGAGCGCCTGCGCGAACTGCTGATGCTCGCGCTCTACCGCTCGGGCCGCCAGGCGGAGGCCCTCGCCGTCTACGCGGACACCCGCCGCCTCCTCGCCGACGAGCTGGGGGTGGACCCGCGCCCCGGTCTCTCGGAGCTCCAGCAGCGCATCCTCCAGGCGGACCCGTCCCTGTCGGAGCCCTCGGCGCAGCCGCCCGAGCCCTCGGCGACGCCGCAGCGTCCGGCCCAACTCCCGGCCACCGTCCCGGACTTCACGGGCCGAGCCTCCTTCGTGAAGGAACTCAGCGAGACGCTCGCCTCCGCGTCCTCCGAATCGGGCGCCGGCTCGGTGATGGCGGTCTCGGCGGTGGCGGGCATCGGCGGCGTCGGCAAGACCACCCTCGCCGTGCACGTGGCGCACGCGGCGCGGGCCGCGTTCCCCGACGGCCAGCTCTACGTGGACCTCCAGGGCACGAGTCCGCGCTGCGCCGAGCCCGAGACGGTCCTCGGCTCCTTCCTCCGCGCGCTCGGCGTCCCGGACTCGGCGGTCCCCGAGTCCCTGGAGGAGCGCTCGGCCCTGTTCCGCTCGACGCTCGACGGCCGCCGGACCCTGGTCCTCCTCGACAACGCGCGGGACGCGGCGCAGGTCAGGCCGCTGCTGCCCGGCACGGCGGGCTGCGCGGCGCTGATCACGGGCCGCGTCCGGATGGTCGACCTGGTGGGCGCGCACCTGGTCGACCTGGACGTCATGTCCCCCGACGAAGCACTCCTCCTCTTCACCCGCATCGTCGGCGAGGAACGCGTGACGTCGGAGCGCAAGGCGGCCCTCGACGTCGTCGCGGCCTGCGGCTTCCTCCCGCTGGCGATCCGCATCGCGGCCTCCCGCCTCGCGGCCCGCCGCACGTGGACGGTGTCGGTCCTCGCAGCGAAGCTCGCGGACGAGCGCCGCCGCCTCGACGAACTCCAGGCCGGAGACCTCGCGGTCAAGGCCACCTTCGAACTCGGCTACGGCCAACTGGAGTCGGCCCAGTCCCGCGCCTTCCGCCTCCTCGGCCTCGCGGACGGCCCCGACATCTCCCTGGCGGCCGCTGCCGCGGTCCTCGACCTCGACACCGAGTCGACGGAGGACGTCCTGGAGTCCCTGGTCGACACCTCCCTCCTGGAATCCGCCGCCCCGGGCCGCTACCGCTACCACGACCTCGTACGCCTCTACGCGCGTGCATGCGCGGAACGGGACGAGACGGGGTCGGACCGGGACGCGGCGCTCTCCCGCCTGCTGGACTTCTACCTAGCGACGGCGGCAGGGGTGTACTCGATCGAGCGTCCCGGCGACCGGCTGGTGGACCACCTGACGCCCACCGTCCATGCGGGACTCTCCTTCGACGACCGGCAGACGGGCCGGGACTGGCTCTACAACGAGGCGGTTCCGCTCCTCGCCTGCGCCCGGCAGGCGACCGGGAAGAGCACCCTGCACCGAGGCATCGACCTCTTGTGGGCGGCGGTCGATCTGGCCGAGTCGGGCGCCAACTCGAAGGAGTACGAGGCGACGGCCGCCCTGCTGCACGAGGCCTCCCAGGAGATGGCCGACGTCCGCGGCGAGGGCAGGGCCTGCGTGGTGCTGAGCAACGCACGGCTGTTCTCCGGCGCCTTCGACCGCTCCGAGCAGGAGGCGCACCAGGCGCTCGCCCTCGCCGAGACCCATGACGACCCGCTGGCCCGCTGCTGGGCGGCGAACATCCTGGGGAACATCGCCTTCTACCAAAGCCGCCACAACGATGCCGAGGTCTACTTCAACCGGGCCATAGAGGAGTTCACGGCGTGCGGGGACCTGGCCGGCTCGGCCAGCCCCCTGTGCAATCTGTCCCGGATCCACCTGGCCACCGGCCGGGCGGACTCCGCGGTCACCCTCGCCCGGCAGGGCACGGAGATCTACGAGCGGCTCGGCCACTCGCTCCGGGTCGCGAACGGGCGCTACGCGCTGGGCCTCGCGCTCGGCAGCACGGGCCAACACGCTGACGCCACCGAGCAGTTGGAGCGGGCGCTCGCCATCTTCCGGGACAGCCGCCAGCGGCTCTGGGAGGGCATGGCCCTGTGCCGGCTGGCCGAGGTGGACCTGAACGCCCACCGGCCGACGCGCGCCGCGAGCAACGCCGAATCGGCGCTGACGATGCTGCGCGGCATTGGCGGAGCGTGGCGCCGGGGCAATGTGCTCACCGTCCTCGGCAAGGCCCTCAGGGACCTCGGCCAATCGGGTCGAGCGGAGGTCTGCTGGCGCGAGGCCCTCGCCATCTACGAGGAACTGGGCTCGCCGGAGGCCGTTGACGTACGGTCACTCCTGGCGCCGGCCACGGCGTCGTAGCGAGCGGCGACTTCAGCCGCGACGCTCCTTCGGAGTGGTCCCCGGGACGTTCATCGTTCGTTTATCGCGAGGGTGCAGTCTCAATGTTGCCGGGCCGTCGCGTCGGGGGGCAGACGGACCGCCGGACGGGCCGCTTCACCTGAAGTCCGGGTGAGCGCCCGCGGTCCAACCGGCCGCCCACGGGGGAGCGGCCGGTTGGGCTCGTCCCAGTCCAGCCCAGCACGCCCACAGGGGAGGCATCACCATGAGCGAAGAACAAGACCCGGTCGTCGAGCCGAACAACACCCACGTCACGGGTGGTGAGGACGGCGAGGACATCCAGCCGCTGAACACCCACGTGACCAGCAAGCCGGCCGCTGTCGCGGCGGACGACGGCGAGCTCAAGCCGGACAACACCCACGTGACGTCCGAGCCCAGCTAGACCACCATCCCGACGGGGATCGGCCGCGGCGGACCGGAGGGGGAACCGCCGCGGCCGAGTCGTGCCCACCGCAGGTTGCGGACGCTCCTTGGCGCATTCCGTCCCGCAGGGCCGAACACGCGATGCACACGCCTCCAACATCACTCACCCACCTGCACCACCATGCGGTTACCAAGGAGTTGGCATGATGCGAACGAAGAAGGCCCTGGTCCTGGTCGCCATGGTGATCGGTGTTGCCGCCGGCGCCGCGACGCCCGCGATGGCGGACAGCCACATCTCCGAGACGCCCCAGGACAGCCACATTTCCGTGACGCCGCAGGACAGCCACATCTCGGTGTCGCCCCAGGACAGCCACATATCCTGAGACACGCTGGAAGAAGCGAAAGGGCCGGGCCCCGAGCCCGGCCCTTCGTCATGCCGCCCTCACACCAAGGCGGGACACGCCCTCCGCCTCGGACCTGTTGAGACCCCGCGCGGAGATCGAGTTCGTGGTCTTGCCGGAATTCTTCCGGCAAGAACCGCCCCGCGCACCCCGAAAACGTCAGTCCAGCTTGCGCGCCACTTCCGTAGCCCAATACGTAAGAATCGCACTCGCCCCGGCCCGCTTGATCCCGAGCAGCGACTCCATGATCGACTTGTCCCGCTCGATCCACCCCCGCTGCGCCGCCGCCTCGATCATCGCGTACTCGCCACTGATCTGGTACGCGGCGACCGGCACGTCCGACTCGTCGGCCACCCGAGCCAGGATGTCCAGGTACGGACCCGCCGGCTTCACCATCACCATGTCGGCGCCCTCTTCGAGGTCGAGCGCCAACTCCCGCAGCGACTCCCGGACGTTGGCCGAGTCCTGCTGGTACGTCTTGCGGTCGCCCTTGAGCGAGGACCCGACGGCCTCGCGGAACGGCCCGTAGAACGCGGAGGAGTACTTCACCGAGTACGCGAGCACGGCGACGTCCTCACGCCCGATCTGGTCCAACGCGTCCCGTACGACGCCGATCTGACCGTCCATCATGCCGCTCGGGCCGACGATGTGCGCGCCCGCGTCCGCCTGGACCTGCGCCATCTCCGCGTACCGCTCCAGCGTCGCGTCGTTGTCGATCCGGCCCTGCTCGTCGAGGACGCCACAGTGGCCGTGGTCCGTGAACTCGTCCAGGCACAGGTCGGACATGACGAGCAGGTCGTCACCGACCTCGGAGCGCACGTCGCGCAGCGCGAGCTGGAGGATGCCGTCGGGGTCGGTGCCGACCGTGCCCCGCCCGTCCTTCTTCTCGTCCAGCGGCACGCCGAACAGCATGATCCCGGAGATCCCCGCCTCGACGGCCTCGGCCGCGGCCTTCTTCAGGGAGTCACGGGTGTGCTGGTACACGCCCGGCATCGAGCCGATCTCCACCGGGGCGTCGATCCCCTCGCGCACGAACGCGGGGAGGATCAGGTCGGACGGATGCAGCCGCGTCTCGGCGACCATGCGCCGCATGGTGGGAGTCGTCCGCAGCCGCCGCGGCCGCGAACCGGGGAAAGAACCGTACCGAGTCACTGAACCTGCCACCTCTACCTACTACCTACGTGAAACCCGTGAACCAGAAGGGCGGGCACCCGGGCCCTCAAGCCCGAACGTGCCCGCCCCACACTCTTCCTTACGGAGCCGCGCGCCTGCGCCGCGACCCGGGTCGCCGCTCGCTTGGCCGGGTGACCGGGTCACCCGCCTCGATCGCGGCGACCCGCCGCTTGGTGCCGAAGTCGGCGAGCGCGGCCGCCAGCTTGAGCACCGACGGCTCCGGAGCCATCACGTCGACCCGCAGGCCGTGCTCCTCCGCCGTCTTGGCGGTCGCCGGGCCGATGCAGGCGATCACCGTCACGTTGTGCGGCTTGCCCGCGATGCCGACCAGGTTGCGCACCGTGCTCGACGACGTGAACAGAACGGCGTCGAAGCCACCGCCCTTGATCGCCTCACGCGTCTCCGCAGGCGGCGGCGACGCACGCACGGTCCGGTACGCCGTGACGTCGTCGACCTCCCAGCCCAGCTCGATGAGCCCGGCGACGAGGGTCTCGGTCGCGATGTCGGCCCGCGGCAGGAAGACACGGTCGATCGGGTCGAAGACCGGGTCGTACGGCGGCCAGTCCTCCAGGAGACCCGCGGCCGACTGCTCGCCGCTCGGCACCAGGTCCGGCTTCACGCCGAAGGCGATGAGGGCCTGCGCCGTCTGGTCGCCCACCGCCGCGACCTTGATCCCGGCGAAGGCGCGGGCGTCGAGCCCGTACTCCTCGAACTTCTCACGGACGGCCTTGACCGCGTTCACCGAGGTGAAGGCGATCCACTCGTAGCGGCCCGTCACCAGGCCCTTGACCGCGCGCTCCATCTGCTGCGGCGTGCGCGGCGGCTCGACCGCGATGGTCGGCACCTCGTGCGGCACGGCGCCGTAGGAACGAAGCTGGTCGGAGAGCGACGCCGCCTGCTCCTTCGTACGCGGGACGAGTACACGCCAGCCGAACAGCGGCTTCGACTCGAACCACGACAGCTGGTCGCGCTGGGCGGCTGCGGAACGCTCACCGACCACGGCTATCACCGGGCGGTTGCCCTCCGGCGACGGCAGCACCTTGGCCTGCTTCAGCGTCTGCGCGATCGTGCCGAGCGTCGCCGTCCAGGTCTTCTGGCGCGTCGTCGTACCGGCGACCGTGACGGACAGCGGGGTGTCGGGCTTGCGGCCCGCCGCCACCAGCTCACCGGCCGCGGCGCCCACCGAGTCGAGCGTCGTCGACACGACGACCGTGCCGTCGGACGCGCCGACCTCGGTCCAGCAGCGCTCGGAGGCGGTGGCCGCGTCCACGAAGCGGACGTCGGCACCCTGCTCGTCACGGAGCGGCACTCCGGCGTACGCGGGCACGCCCACGGCCGCCGCGATGCCGGGCACGACCTCGAAGGTGATGCCCTCGCTCGCGCAGGCGAGCATCTCCTCGGCCGCGTACGTGTCGAGGCCGGGGTCCCCGGTGACCGCACGCACGACCCGCTTGCCGCCCCGCGCGGCCTCCATGACAAGATTGGCCCAGTCCCTCAGAGCCGGGACCATGACGGCAGTTGACGAGCCGTCAGCGGTCGCCGCGCGCTCGGGGGCACCCGTGGCGTCGAGGACGGTCACGCCGGCCTTGGCATGCGTCCGCACGACGTCGAGCACTTCGGGCTCGGCGATCAGCACATCCGCTCGGGACAGGGCCTCCACGGCCCTGAGGGTCAGTAGTCCCGGATCTCCGGGACCCGCACCCAGGAAGGTGACGTGCCCAGGTGCACAGGCGGTCGATACAGCGGTGGTGGGGCTCATCGTGCTCGCTCCCCCATCAGACCGGCCGCACCCTTGGCCAGCATCTCGGCGGCGAGTTCCCGCCCGAGTGCCAGCGCCTCGTCCTCGGACGAGGGCACGGGACCGGTGGTGGTCAGCTGCACCAGCTCGGAGCCGTCGGTGGTACCGACGACGCCGCGCAGGCGCATTTCCTTGGCAGTCTGCCCGTCGGCCAGCAGGTCGGCCAGCGCCCCCACAGGTGCGCTGCAGCCGGCCTCCAGGGCGGCGAGCAGGGTTCGCTCGGCGGTCACGGCGGCCCGCGTGAACGGGTCGTCCAACTCGGCGAGCATGGCCACGAGTCCACCGTTGTCGGCGGCGCACTCGATGGCCAGTGCCCCCTGGCCGGGGGCGGGCAGAATCATGTCGGTCGGGAGGAACTCGGTGACTTCCCCGCTGCGACCGGTACGGCTGAGCCCCGCGGCCGCGAGGACCACCGCGTCCAGCTCGCCCTTCTCGACAAAGCCGATCCGGGTGTCGATGTTCCCACGGATCGGCACGGTCTCGATCCGTATGCCGTGGCTGCGCGCGTACGCGTTCAGCTGCGCCATGCGACGCGGCGAACCGGTACCCACGCGGGCACCCTCGGGGAGCTCGGTGAACTTCAGTCCGTCGCGCGCGATCAGCACGTCCCGCGGGTCCTCGCGCACCGGTACGGCGGCGAGGGCCAGCTCAGCGGGCTGCGCGGTCGGCAGGTCCTTGAGGGAGTGCACCGCGAAGTCGACCTCGCCCTTGGCGAGCGCGTCGCGCAGCGCGGTGACGAAGACTCCGGTGCCGCCGATCTGCGCGAGGTGCTCGCGGGAGGTGTCACCGTACGTGGTGATCTCCACAAGCTCGACCTCGCGGCCGGTCAACTGACGTACGGCTTCGGCCACTTGCCCGGACTGGGCCATGGCCAGCTTGCTGCGCCTGGTGCCCAGCCTCAGGGCTTTCTCGGCGGTCATGCCGGGCCTCGATTCTTGCCTTCTGCTTCGTGGGGGGTGGCCCGGGAGACGGCGGCGACCGTCTCCTGGTCCAGGTCGAACAGGGTCCGCAGGGCGTCCGCGTACCCGGCGCCGCCGGGCTCGGCGGCCAACTGCTTGACCCGTACGGTCGGCGCGTGCAGCAGCTTGTCCACCACGCGCCGCACGGTCTGGGTGATCTCCGCGCGCTGCTTCTCGTCCAGGCCCGGGAGCCTGCCGTCGAGCCGGGCGATCTCGCTCGCCACCACGTCCGCTGCCATCGTGCGCAGCGCGACGACGGTCGGGGTGATGTGCGCGGCCCGCTGCGCGGCACCGAACGCGGCGACCTCGTCGGCCACGATGGTCCGCACCAGGTCGACGTCGGCGGCCATGGGGGCGTCCGCGGAGGCGTCGGCGAGCGATTCGATGTCGACGAGGCGGACCCCGTCGATCCGGTGCGCGGCCGCGTCGACATCGCGCGGCATCGCCAGGTCGAGAAGGGCGAGCGCCACCTGTCGTACGGGCTCGGGGGTGCGCTCGCGGCGCATCTCCGGCACCCGTCCGGCGACGGCGAGGGCGGCGATGGTCTCGGCCTCGGAGAGGCGGACCTGCTCGCCGGGCGCGTTGTCGACCCAGGCGCCGTGCTGCTCAAGGGCGGCGGCGTCGAACCCGGCGACCGCGGCCTCACCCTCGACGGAGAAGCCACCGCGCACCGTCTCGACGGAGCGGCTGTCGCTTCCGGCCTTGCCGGCGGCGGGAGTCGAGGCGACGGGCACCTCGCTGCCCGCGGTCGGCGTACGGCCCGCGACCGCGGAACGTACTGCCTCGGCGGTCAGTACGAGACCGGTCGCACCGGTGCAGGAGATGGCGACGTCGGCACGTGTCAGTTCGTCCGCCACGGCGTCCATCGCGACGGCACGGGCCGCCGTACCGGACTCTCCCAAGATCTCTACGAGGCGGTCGGCACGCTCCATCGTCCGGTTGGCGACGACGACTTCGGCGACTCCGGCCCGCGCGAGCGTGGCCGCGGCGAGCGAGGACATCGATCCTGCGCCGATAACGAGCGCCCGCTTGCCCTGCGCCCACGCCTCTACCGGCTGCCCGGCGGCGAGCTGCTCCAGGCCGAAGGTGACGAGCGACTGCCCGGCACGGTCGATCCCGGTCTCCGAGTGGGCGCGCTTGCCCACCCGCAGGGCCTGCTGGAAAAGGTCGTTGAGGAGCTTGCCCGCGGAGTGCAGCTCCTGGGCGCGCGCGAGGGTGTCCTTGATCTGGCCGAGGATCTGGCCCTCGCCGACCACCATCGAGTCGAGCCCGCACGCCACCGAGAACAGGTGGTGCACCGCCCGGTCCTCGTAGTGCACATAAAGATAGGGAGTGAGCTCTTCGAGACCGACCCCGCTGTGCTGGGCCAGCAGCGTCGACAGCTCGGCGACACCGGCGTGGAACTTGTCCACGTCCGCGTACAGCTCGATGCGGTTGCAGGTCGCGAGCACCGCGGCCTCGGCGGCCGGCTCGGCGGCAAGCGTGTCCTGCAGCAGCTTGGCCTGGGTGTCCGCGTTCAGCGCGGCACGCTCCAGAACGCTGACGGGGGCGCTGCGGTGGCTCAGGCCTACGACGAGGAGGCTCATGCCGGCATCACGGCGGGAACGTCCCCGTCGGGTCCCTTGCGCTCGTCGTTGTTCTTCGCGGCGGCGGGCTTGGTGACCTTGGCGGCCGGGCCCTCGAGGCCCACCGCGCCCTCGGCCTCCTCCACGGGGCTCTCGCCGGCCTTGCGCTGCTCGTGGAAGGCGAGGATCTGGAGCTCGATGGAGAGGTCGACCTTGCGCACGTCGACGCCGTCGGGAACGGAGAGCACCGTCGGCGCGAAGTTCAGGATGGAGGTGATACCCGCGGCGACGAGCCGGTCGCACACCTGCTGCGCGGCACCGGCCGGGGTCGCGATGACGCCGATGGAGACGCCGTTCTCGTCGATGATCTTCTCGAGGTCGTCGGCGTGCTGCACGGCCATGCCCGCGACGGACTTGCCGGTCATCGCCGGATCGGCGTCGATCAGGGCCGCGACGCGGAAGCCGCGCGAGGCGAAACCACCGTAATTGGCAAGCGCCGCACCGAGGTTACCGATACCGACCATCACGATCGGCCAGTCCTGCGTCAGGCCCAGCTCGCGTGAGATCTGGTAGACGAGGTACTCGACGTCGTAGCCCACGCCGCGCGTTCCGTACGAACCGAGGTACGAGAAGTCCTTGCGCAGCTTCGCGGAGTTGACCCCCGCGGCGGCCGCGAGCTCCTCGGAGGAGACCGTGGGCACCGAGCGCTCCGACAGAGCGGTGAGGGCTCGGAGGTACAGCGGAAGCCTGGCGACGGTGGCCTCGGGAATTCCTCGGCTGCGGGTCGCCGGTCGGTGAGTTCGGCCAGTTGCCACGGTGCTCCTGCGGGTAGAGCGGGGCTGTGGGCGGCACCCTGCTACTCGACCGCCCCGTCGAATGCAGGCTATGTCTTTGTGAACGCGTGCACAAAGATGGTGTCCGATTTGCCCGGCCAACGTGACCGGGCTCACGCACGCCCCGCGCGCCTCCGTGGAACCGGCGCGCAGGTAGCTTCGTTGCTCACCTGTGGGGGCCAAAACGGCACACTCTCCTCAACGTTGCCAAGATCCACGCCCCCGAGACCAAAACCGCCCCCGATCCTAAGCGACTTTTGGGACCAGTTGGACTGGTCGGTCAGTGATGTGTGCGACCGGACCGCGACCGACCTGGGGCTTCGTTTGCGGACCGTCACCGAGTGAGCGCGTGCCGCAGCCGCTCCTCCTTCACGCGCCAGAAATCGTGCTGCGCTCCGTCGACGAGAACGACCGGGATCTGTTCCCAGTACTTGCGGTACAGCTCCTCGTCCTCGGTGATGTCCTTCTTCTCCCAGGACGCGCCGACCTCGGCGCACACCTTCTCGATCACCGACTGTGCGTCGTCGCACAGATGACAGCCGGGCTTCCCGATCAGCGTGACGATCCGCTCACGCGGATCCTTCTTCTCGCGGGTACGAAAAATGGGACTCATACCGGCCATTCTCGCCCCACACGCGGCCCTCCTGTCGCCGAGAATTCACGTGCGGACAGGCTCCCGAAACCCGCTCGACTCCGGAACCCCCGAACAGACTGGCTATGCTCACGACATGGCCGCTCTCGGATGGCTCACACCCCGTAGGCGCTCCGCCACCGCGCGGAGCGTGCTGGCAGGCGAGGCTTCGGCCGAGGCCGCCCGCAAGTCCTCCCAGGAGCTGGAGGACCAGGCCCCGCCGGTCGACGAGGACGCACAGGAACCGGAGTTCCCGGTCGCGGGCGACGACAAGGCCGCCGCCTTCTTCGACCTGGACAACACGGTGATGCAGGGCGCCGCGATCTTCCACTTCGGCCGCGGCCTCTACAAGCGGAAGTTCTTCGAGCGCCGCGAACTGACCCGATTCGCCTGGCAGCAGGCCTGGTTCAGGATCGCGGGCGTCGAGGACCCCGAGCACATGCAGGACGCACAGAACAGCGCCCTGTCCATCGTGAAGGGCCACCGCGTCGCCGAGCTGATGTCCATCGGCGAGGAGATCTACGACGAGTACCTGGCCGAGCGGATCTGGCCCGGCACCCGCGCCCTCGCCCAGGCCCACCTGGACGCGGGCCAGAAGGTGTGGCTGGTCACCGCCGCGCCCGTCGAGATCGCCACGGTCATCGCCCGCCGCCTCGGCCTGACCGGCGCGCTCGGCACGGTCGCCGAGTCCATCGGCGGCGTCTACACCGGCAGGCTCGTCGGCGAACCGCTGCACGGGCCCGCGAAGGCCGAGGCGGTCCGCGCGCTCGCCTCCGCCGAGGGCCTGGAGCTCGGCCGCTGCGCCGCGTACAGCGACTCGCACAACGACATCCCGATGCTCTCGCTCGTCGGCCACCCGTACGCGATCAACCCGGACGCGAAGCTGCGCAAGTACGCGCGCGAGCGCGACTGGCGCCTTCGGGACTACCGCACGGGCCGCAAGGCCGCGAAGGTCGGGATCCCCGCCGCGGCCGGCGTCGGCGCGGTCGCGGGCGGCACTGCCGCGGCGATCGCACTGCACCGGCGCCGTCGCTGACGGTCGATCGCCTACGGTCACCGAGCGGTCGAGGACGACATTCCGTACGTCTTACCCGTGTCCCGCTCCCGCCAGTCCCGCAAGTACCACTCGGCCACAACACGTCACCACCAGAGCCTGAACTTGAACGTAATCGATCAACAAGTGGTCACTCTCTGGTACTTGAAACGCCTTCGAGCGACTACAGAAGTGACGTAATCGGTGATTTGAGCAACTGGGTGTAGTCCTCCCTGCACGAAGCGTTATTCTCCTCAGACGCAAACCGGTACCCACGCGTCAGCACGACGGGTGAACGGTCCCGCACTGCACGTGATGGAAGCTCTGCCTCTGGGAGTCCCGTGTACCCACACGTCGGGGTTGACGCCTCGGGCCTGGCTACGCTGCACGCGACGGTCGTGGACCGCCTGCGCGGTTTCGTCCCCACCGCGTACGCCGTCCCCGCCCTCGCCGCTGCGGCGGCGTCGGCCGTGCCCGCCCCTGCCTCGCCATGTTTCGCCATGGCCGATTCGACCGCGGCCACCGTCGGCAGACGGGCCCGTTCCGGGTCCGCCGGCACCTCGGGCACCGCTGCCAGGTCGGCCACACCTACGGCCCGCCGTCCCGCGGCCGACAGCGACAGTGCCCGCATGATGGACCTGGTCGAGCGCGCCCAGGGGGGCGAGGCCGACGCGTTCGGCCGGCTCTACGACCAGTACAGCGACACCGTGTACCGCTATATCTATTACCGCGTCGGCGGGAAGGCGACCGCGGAGGACCTCACCAGCGAGACCTTCCTGCGCGCGCTGCGCCGCATCGGCACGTTCACCTGGCAGGGCCGCGACTTCGGCGCCTGGCTGGTCACGATCGCGCGCAACCTGGTCGCGGACCACTTCAAGTCGAGCCGCTTCCGCCTCGAGGTGACCACGGGCGAAATGCTCGATGCGAACGAGGTGGAGCGTTCCCCCGAGGACTCCGTCCTGGAGTCCCTCTCGAACGCGGCCCTGCTCGACGCCGTGCGCCGCCTCAACCCACAGCAGCAGGAGTGCGTCACGCTGCGCTTCCTGCAGGGCCTGTCCGTCGCCGAGACCGCTCGCGCGATGGGCAAGAACGAGGGCGCGATCAAGACCCTCCAGTACCGGGCGGTGCGCACCCTGGCGCGCCTTCTGCCGGACGACGCCCGCTGAGCCCGGGGGTCTCTTCTTCACCCCTGGGGCCGTTACTGCCCGCAGTCCCCAACTCACCTACGGTGAAAGCGAGATGGGATCGCGCCCGGATCATCTTTCGCGCGTAACCCAAGTACCGAGCCGCTCGTTGTGCGGGATGCAGGCTCCCTGTGGTCACTCCCGACCGGAATTCACTCACTCTTTGGTGTGTATCCGGACCGGGGGTGCAACCCCAGGACCCCCTGGGGAGTCGACCGTCATGATTGAGAGGAGGTGCCGCCAGTGATCGCGAACGTCTCGGCACACCGGCGGGCGAACGCCTTCGCCCAGGCCCTGGAGGACCAGTCCGACCAGGACCCGGCGGCGCAGCAACCGGAAGAAGAACCGGCCGCCCTGCGCAGCGATGCGGCGTCGGCCGAGGAGGGCGGGCTGCTGTCCCTGGCCGCGGCGCTCGGCGAGCTGCCGAAGCCGGAGTTCGATCCCGAGGTCAAGGTGGTGCAGCGGGCGCAGCTCGTCGCCGCCATGGAGGCCATGGTCCAGGAGGGCGGCGCGGCCACCTCCGTACCCAAGCAACGCCAGGGCAAGGGCGCCCACCGGGCGAGTCCGCTGCGCAAGCTGCGGCCCCGCTCCCGGCTGAGCAAGGGCATCGCGGCGGGCGGACTCACGGTCGGAGTGGCCGCGGGCGCGTTCAGCGGTGTGGCCGCGGCGTCGTCCAGCGCGCTGCCGGGCGACCACCTCTACGGCCTCAAGCGCGGCATGGAGGACCTCAAGCTGGGCATGGCGCACAGCGACTCCGACAAGGGGCAGGCCTACCTCGACCAGGCATCGACGCGGCTGAGCGAGGCGCGGCGGCTCATGGAGCGCGGCCGCACCGGACAGCTCGACCACGAGTCCGTGGGTGAGGTCAGGCGCGCGCTCTCCGGCGTGCAGTACGACGCCTCCGAGGGCCACAGGCTCCTCAGCGACGCGTACAAGCGCGACGGCGCCCTCGGCCCGATCCAGGCCCTGTCCGCCTTCTCCGACGCGCACAGGCAGAGCTGGACGGCCCTGAGCGACCGCCTGCCGGTCCAGCTCGGGGACGTACGGGATCAGGTCAGCTCGGTCTTCGACGCCATAGACGAAGAGGTCGGCCCGCTGCGCTCCCTGCTGCCGCGGACCCCGGACGAGAAGAACGGCGCGACGAGCCCGGGCAGCAGCCAGGACGGTACGTCGCCGGGGTCCCCGGACACCGGCGGCTCCACCCCGTCCGGTTCCGGCTCCGCCTCCGAGGACGACAAGACGTCGACGAAGCCGAAGCCGTCCACGTCCGACACCGGCAAGGACGAGGAGGGCCTGCTCGGTGAGAACACGGGCGGCCTCCTCGACCCGCCGAAGGACAAGACGACCCCGCCCTCCTCGGACGACAGCCCGGACTCCAACACCGGCACGGGTTCCCCGAAGCCGGACGTGACGGTGCCCCCGCTGCTCCCGGGCCTCCTGCCGGGCCTGGGCGTCGACGGCGAGGACGCGAAGTAGCGCACCGCGCAGCAAACAGGGCCCGAGGCTTGCCTCGGGCCCTGTCTCGTTCAGAAGAACGCCACTTCAGAAAACCACCGCTTCAGAAAAACACCGACCTGCGCTGCACCAACAGCTTGACCCCTTCCGTCTGCTGCCCTCGCACTGCTTCGCAGGCTTCGGACAGCCGCGCCGGACTCCGTCCGTCGGCCGGGCACAGCCGCACCGTCCGTCAGAAGAACACCGACCTGCGCTGCACCAGCAGCTTGTACAGCGTGTGCTGGATCTGTTCGCGGACCTGGTCCGTCAGGTTGAACATCAGCATCGGATCCTCCGCCGCCTCCGGCGGATAGCCGTCCGTCGGGATCGGCTCGCCGAACTGGATCGTCCACTTCGTCGGCAGCGGCACCGCCCCCAACGGCCCGAGCCACGGGAACGTGGGCGTGATCGGGAAGTACGGGAAGCCGAGGAGCCGCGCCAGGGTCTTGGCGTTGCCGACCATCGGGTAGATCTCCTCCGCCCCGACGATCGAGCACGGCACGATCGGCGTGCCGGCGCGCAGCGCGGTCGACACGAAGCCACCCCGCCCGAAGCGCTGCAGCTTGTACCGCTCGCTGAACGGCTTGCCGACGCCCTTGAAGCCCTCCGGCATGACGCCGACCAGCTCACCGCTCTCGAGCAGCCGCTGCGCGTCCTCCGCGCAGGCCAGCGTGTGCCCGGCCTTGCGCGCCAGCTCGTTGACCACCGGCAGCATGAACACCAAGTCGGCCGCGAGCAGCCGCAGGTGGCGGCCCGCCGGATGGTTGTCGTGCACGGCGACCTGCATCATCAGGCCGTCGAGCGGCAGCGTCCCGGAGTGGTTGGAGACGATCAGGGCCCCGCCCTCGGACGGGATGTTCTCGATGCCCTTCACGTCGACCCGGAAGTACTTCTCCGCGACCGGCCGGAGCAGCGACATCAGGACCTGGTCGGTGAGCTCCTCGTCGTAACCGAACTCGTCGACCTCGTAGTCTCCGGTGATCCGACGGCGCAGAAACGCGAGCCCACCCGCGATCTTCCGCTCCCAACCGCCGCCCTGCGACGGCTCGCCCGGCTCCTCGGGCCCCGGTTCGGGCGCGGGTTCGGACGGTGGCTGCTGCAAGGGCCGCACCTCCCGTACGGCCACGGGTTCGCCCTTGCGGCGCTTGCCGGCCCCCGGGCCCCGGCCGCGGCGCGCGGCACCCTTCGCCGCCGCCCCTCGCGACCTGTCGTCGTCGAACGGAATGACCTTGGCGTCCGCCATCGTTGATGCGCTCCTCAGTTGGCGCTCTGCGTCGGGGGGTGGCTGGGGCCTGTACGGGCACCGCCCAGGAAGGGCAGCGCGGCGATCCGGTCGACGGCCCCCGCGAGGGCCTGCGGCGGCAGCAGTCCCGGGCCCCGGCCGCGTACGAACTCCGCGAAGGCCTCCGCGGTCGTGTACTTGGGTTCAAAGCCCAGTGTGTCGCGCATCTGGACCGTCGACACCATCCGTCCGTGCGTGAGCAGCCGGATCTGCTCGGGCGAGAAGTCCGTCGCCCCCAGCGTACGCAGCGCGCCGCCCACCCAGGTCACGGCGGGCAGGAGAACCGGCACCGTCGGCCGGCCGAGCCGCCGCGAGCACTGCGACAGCAGCAGCACACCGTCACCGGCGATATTGAACGTGCCGCTGTTCAACGTGGCCCGGGCCGGCTCGTGCGAGGCGATCCGCAGCACCTCGATCACGTCGTCCTCGTGCACGAACTGCAGCCGCGGGTCGTAGCCGAACACGGTCGGCAGGACCGGCAGCGAAAAGTACTCGGCGAGCGGTGAATCGGCCGTCGGCCCAAGGATGTTGGCGAAGCGCAGCACGCACACCGCGACGTCGGGACGGCGCCGGGCGAACCCGCGCACATAGCCCTCGACCTCCACGGTGTCCTTGGCGAAGCCCCCGCTCGGCAGCGACTTCGGCGGCGTCGTCTCGGTGAAGACGGCCGGGTCGCGCGGCGCGGAGCCATAGACGTTCGTACTGGACTTCACCACCAGGCGCTTCACGTTCGGCGCCTTCTGGCACGCGCCGAGCAGCTGCATCGTGCCGATGACGTTGGTCTCCTTGACCGTGCCGCGGCCACCGCTCGCCAGCGGGGTCCCGGTCACGTCCATGTGCACGACCGTGTCCACGGCGTACTCGGCGAGCACCCGCGCGATGGTCGGCTGCCGGATGTCGGCCTGCAGGAAGTCGGCACCGCCCAGATGGTGCGCCGGCGGCACCGCGTCCACGCCGATGACCCGGTCGACTTCGGGGTCCCGCTGGATCCTGCGTACGAACCGGCCGCCCAGTTGTCGGGCCACCCCTGTCACGAGCACGACTTTGCCCAAGATCAGCGCCTACCTTCCGTCCCAGCCCCGCCGCGCTCCGCAATCACTGCTTGCGGGCCACGTTAGCGGTTCGATGTTGCGCTGTGATGTCTGCTCGATGCAGGAAGTGACGACAGCCACACTCGCAGGTAACGGGAGGTTCCGAAGTGAACAATTGCCTGTTCAAGGGACCTGTCCCCCGTGCCGCCCCCACCCGGTCCGACACGCGGTCCGCACAACGCAATGTGGCCCTCCCACCGGATGGTGGAAGGGCCACAAGGCGCGCTGTACAGCAGCTGCCGCTTACTTCTTGTTGCGACGCTGCACGCGGGTGCGCTTCAGCAGCTTGCGGTGCTTCTTCTTAGCCATCCGCTTACGCCGCTTCTTAATGACAGAGCCCACGACTACCCTCGCTCACTTCTCGGACAACCCCTGCGATGCAGGGACAATCACTCGGTGCGGGGCTGCATTGGGGCCCACACGACCTACGAGGGGCTAGCCTACCCCGCTCCGAGCGCCGAGCAGAAATCGAGGTCCGCGGGACCCCCTGGATCAGCCGGCGTCCACCCCCACGTAGGAGTCGCGGAGGTACTCATGAACCGCGTTCTCCGGGACTCGGAATGACCTCCCCACCCGGATCGCGGGCAGATGACCGCTGTGCACCAAGCGGTACACGGTCATCTTCGACACTCGCATCACCGCGGCGACCTCCGCCACGGTCAGGAACGCCACCTCGGATAGAGGCCTCTGGTCAGCAGCCATGACACACCTGAACCTTCCGCACTCGACGGCCACCGGCTTCCCCTTCCGGTGACTCAACGTCGTTGCGTGCTCACTCCCCAATGTAGAGGCGGGTGATGCGAGTGGGGAAGAGGAGCAGCGATCGGCCGCCTACTGTGACAGACACGCTCGATTGAGTACATAGCGAGTAAGCGGTCGGTAGTAATCAGACCGCACAGCGTCATCAAGTGGAACGACGACGGACACCTGCCCCTCGGCCTCACCGACGAACAGGGCGGGATCGTCCGTATCGGCCAGACCGATGGCGTCGAACCCCAACTGACCTGCACCGCAAACCCATCCGTGGTCCCCGATGACCAACTCGGGCAGCGGCTCGCCGGCCTCCGAGAGCGCCCCGAGCACCAGGCGAACCGGGAGTGGTGAGTGGGTGTGCGCGCCGGTCTCACTTCGCACCGGGTACGCGCCCGGTTCACGCACCAGCGCGACTCCTCGGTCGTAGTCGAGGTTGTACGTGCGTAGGCCGAACCGGGTCGTTATGTCGATACTCCGACCCTGCGCGGGGGTGAGGACGGGGCAGCCCACCGCCGACAGGGCGTCCGCCAACGCGGCGTAGAAACCGAGCAGTCGATGCGGATGCCCCGTCCCGAACAGCACCGGGGAACGGCTCTCGGCGGCCCGGCCGAGGCGCTCCGCAAACGCGTCGAGCGCGGCCAGGGTCCGTTCCGGATCGATGACATCGTGCCCCGTGCGGTGCCCCGGGTCCCCGGAGACCCCGCACTTGTCCGCCATCAGCGCGAGCAGATCGCGGTGCCCCCACGCCCACTCGGGGTCGAGCCCGAGCATCACCCGCGGATCCCGCGCCTCGAACAGGCGGTAGCTCCGCAGACTCTCCTCGCGGGAGGTCGCCACGGGCCCGGCAAGCCGAGCCGCCAACAGATGCGCCCGCAGGGCGCCGACGCTCAACACCCTTGCGATGTTGCGCCATTGCCCCGCCCCATTCCCCACTTTCCCCCAAACACCCCACGGTCGGAGTAACCCGTAACCCCACTCACGATCGCCCGACACCCGCCTCGGACAACGGCCCTCCGCCCCCGCCCCCCCCTCACGATCGACCGCACCCGCCTTACGGTCGACCGCACCCGCCCCGGACAACCGCCCACCGCCCCCGGCTCCCCACCCCTCACGATCGACCGCACCCGCCTTGGGCAATCTGCCGCCTTGGGCGGCAGGGTGGGCAAGGCGGCACCCCGGTGCAGGCCGCACCTACGGAAGGCGCCAACCCCGGCACCGCTCAAAGACCCCGGCGCCGCCCGCCGATCACGGCAACAGCCCCCGCAGGGGATACGCCGCCTTCCGCGTAGCCAGAACCGCCTGGTCGAGCCGGTCCGCGGGGTCGTACCCCGCCTCCCACCCCTGGTACGACACGGGCCACCGCCCATCCGTCATCCGCTGCGGAGCCAACTGCCGCGTACGGGCGAACACTTCCTGCCGCCACCCCTCAGGAATCACCGACTCGGGCGCGATCTCCCGCCCCGCCGCGATCCCCACGAGATGCGTCCACGACCGCGGCACCACATCCACCACGGCGTACCCGCCCCCACCCAGGGCCACCCACCGCCCGTCGGCGTACTCGTGCGCCCACTCGTGGCAAGCGACCTGCACGGCCCGCTGCGCGTCCAAGGAAACGGCCAAATGCGCCAACGGATCCTCGAAGTGCGTATCCGCCCCGTGCTGCGTCACAAGCACCTGCGGCCGGAACTCCGCCAACAACTCCGGCACCACCGCATGCAGCGCCCGCAGCCACCCCGCATCCCCGGTCCCCGCAGGCAACGCCACGTTCACGGCCGTCCCCTCACCGGCCCCGTCCGCCCCGGTCTCCTCGGGCCACCCGGTCTGCGGGAACAACGTACGGGGATGCTCGTGCAGCGAGATCGTCAGGACCCGCGGGTCCTCCCAGAACGCCGCCTGCACCCCGTCCCCGTGATGCACGTCCACATCCACGTACACGATCCGCTCGGCGCCCAGCTCCAGCAGTCGCGCGATCGCCAGCGCGGCATCGTTGTACACGCAGAACCCGGACGCCGCCCCGGGCATCGCATGGTGCAGGCCACCCGAGAAGTTCACGGCGTGCAGCGCGTCCCCCCGCCACACGCTCTCCGCGGCCCCCACCGACTGCCCGGCGATCAGCGCGGACACCTCGTGCATCCCGGCGAACGCCGGATCGTCCATGGTCCCGAGCCCGTACGCCGGATCGGCCGCCGCAGGATCGACGGACGCGGCCTTGACCGCCTCCACGTAGTCCTCGCGATGCACGAGCCGCAACGTCGACTCCCCGGCCGCCTTGGCCGCGACGACATCCAACTCCCGGTCGAGCCCGAACGCGTCCACCAGTCTCCGGGTCAGATCAAGCCTGACCGGATCCATCGGGTGTCCGGGCCCGAAGTCATACCCCGCTACCGCCGGGTCCCACATCAATTGCGCGCGGCCGCTCATGCCCGCCACCGTATCGGTCCCCCCTCTCCCGGAACGACGGGGCGTACACCAGCGTCATCAGCACCAACGCCATCGGCACGAGCATCGCCCCGCGGTAACTCCACGCGTCCCCGATGGCCCCCACAAGCGGCGAACCCACCAGAAAGCCCACGTAGTTGAAGATATTGAGCCGCGCCACCGCCGCATCGGACGCCTTCGGGAACAGCCTCCCCGCCGCGGCGAACGTCTGCGGCACGATCACGCACAACCCGAGCCCCAGCAGCGTGAACCCGAGGATCCCCACCCACTCCCCCGGCGCAAGCGCCACCACACCGAACCCGCCGGCAGCCACGACGGCCCCGAACCGCACCACGGCCACCGCCCCGAACCTCCGCACCCCCACGTCCCCGACGGACCGCCCCACCAGCGTCATCACCATGTAGACGTTGTACGGAACGGTCGACATCTGCTCCGAACTCCCCAGCACGTCCTGGAGATACTTTGCGCTCCAGTTCGAGACCGTCGAGTCCCCGATGTACGCGAAGGACATCACCAGGCAGAGCGGCAACAGCAGCTTGAAAACGATCCCGCCACCCTGCTCCTGCTCCCGCACCGCCTGCTCCGCGTCGGCCGCCCGCCCGTCCACGTACCACCGGCTCGCCACGAGACAGAGCGGCAACAGCACGCACGCCACCGGCAGATACGACACGAACAGCGTCAGATCCCAGTGCGCCCCGACCCACGCGAGCGACGCCCCGACGATCCCACCGAGGCTGTACGCGGCGTGGAACCCGAGCATGATGCTGCGCCCGTACGCCCGCTGCAGGCTGACGCCGAGCATGTTCATCGAGGCGTCCAGGGCCCCTACGGCGAGACCGAACGCGGCGAGCGCGACGGCCACTTCGGCCACCGAGTCCCCGGCCCCGACCCCGAGCAGCGCCAGGAGCACAACGGGCTGCGACCACCGCAGCACCCGGCTGGGCCGCACCCTCTTCACCAACTGCTCGGTGCCCACGCTCCCGACCCCGGCCAGCACCGGCACGGCAGCCAGGAACACGGGCAGCAGCGCGTCGGATATCCCGTACTGGTCCTGAATGGCGGGTATCCGGGTCACGAGCAGCGCGAAGGCGACACCCTGCGCGAAGAAGCTGAACCCCAGCGTCCCGCGACCCCACCGCAGCCGCCCACCCACCGTGCCGGCCGTCCCGGCTGTGCCATCGGTCATGGCGGCACAGCGTAGGCCTCCGCCCTACCCGTGGGTAGATGGATCACAAAACCATGGGCCGACCGTGACCTCGGCCGCAGTCAGCCGAGGAGCCGCGGCAACTCCCGCATGTCGTCGAAGAGTTCATCGGCACCGTCGAGTCGCTCGGCGGGCGTCATGGCGGTGAACCCGTACACATCCATCCCGGCGGCGACGGCAGCCTGCACACCGAGCGGGCTGTCCTCAACGACCAGGCACTTCTCCGGCGGCACCCCCATCCGCTCCGCCGCATACAGAAACAGATCGGGCGCCGGCTTCCCCCGCCCCACATCCTGCGAGCTGAAGATCCGCTCGTCCCCGAACCACTTGTCGAGCCCGGTCTTCCGATGCCCGACACGGATCCGCTCATGACTCCCGGAGGACGCCACGCAGAACGGCACCCCGTCGGCCGTCAGCTTCTCCAGCACCTCGACGACCCCGTCGACCGGCTCCAGCTCCCGCTCGAACGCCGCGAACACCCTCGCGTGGAAGACGTCATCGAAGTCCTCGGGAAGCCGCTGCCCGGTCCGCTCGAGAACCACATCGTGCACGCGGTGCATGGCGGCGCCCATGTAGTCCCGCAGGGATTCCTCGTACGAGGTCGGGTGCCCGAGCTCGGTGAGATAACCGGCCAGGAGCGTGTTGGAGATCGGTTCACTGTCGACGAGTACACCGTCGTTGTCGAAGATGACGAGGTCATAGCGCATGCCCATATCCTCGACCCTAAACGCAGAAAAGCCCCGGACCGTATCCCGGTCCGGGGCTTTTCTCTAAAAATAGTTCGGCGGCGTCCTACTCTCCCACAGGGTCCCCCCTGCAGTACCATCGGCGCTGTGAGGCTTAGCTTCCGGGTTCGGAATGTAACCGGGCGTTTCCCTCACGCTATGACCACCGAAACACTATGAAACTGTCAACCGGAGCCGTAGCCAATCGGCTTCGACGGTTGTTCATGGTTTCAGAACCAACACAGTGGACGCGAGCAACTGAGGACAAGCCCTCGGCCTATTAGTACCGGTCACCTCCACACCTTACGGTGCTTCCAGATCCGGCCTATCAACCCAGTCGTCTACTGGGAGCCTTAACCCCTCAAAGGGGGTGGGAATACTCATCTCGAAGCAGGCTTCCCGCTTAGATGCTTTCAGCGGTTATCCTTTCCGAACGTAGCCAACCAGCCATGCCCTTGGCAGGACAACTGGCACACCAGAGGTTCGTCCGTCCCGGTCCTCTCGTACTAGGGACAGCCCTTCTCAATATTCCTACGCGCACAGAGGATAGGGACCGAACTGTCTCACGACGTTCTAAACCCAGCTCGCGTACCGCTTTAATGGGCGAACAGCCCAACCCTTGGGACCGACTCCAGCCCCAGGATGCGACGAGCCGACATCGAGGTGCCAAACCATCCCGTCGATATGGACTCTTGGGGAAGATCAGCCTGTTATCCCCGGGGTACCTTTTATCCGTTGAGCGACGGCGCTTCCACAAGCCACCGCCGGATCACTAGTCCCGACTTTCGTCCCTGCTCGACCCGTCGGTCTCACAGTCAAGCTCCCTTGTGCACTTACACTCAACACCTGATTACCAACCAGGCTGAGGGAACCTTTGGGCGCCTCCGTTACTCTTTGGGAGGCAACCGCCCCAGTTAAACTACCCATCAGACACTGTCCCTGATCCGGATCACGGACCCAGGTTAGACATCCAGCACGACCAGAGTGGTATTTCAACGACGACTCCACAACCACTGGCGTGGCCGCTTCAAAGTCTCCCACCTATCCTACACAAGCCGAACCGAACACCAATATCAAACTGTAGTAAAGGTCCCGGGGTCTTTCCGTCCTTCTGCGCGAAACGAGCATCTTTACTCGTAGTGCAATTTCACCGGGCCTATGGTTGAGACAGTCGAGAAGTCGTTACGCCATTCGTGCAGGTCGGAACTTACCCGACAAGGAATTTCGCTACCTTAGGATGGTTATAGTTACCACCGCCGTTTACTGGCGCTTAAGTTCTCAGCTTCGCCACACCGAAATGTGACTAACCGGTCCCCTTAACGTTCCAGCACCGGGCAGGCGTCAGTCCGTATACATCGCCTTACGGCTTCGCACGGACCTGTGTTTTTAGTAAACAGTCGCTTCTCGCTGGTCTCTGCGGCCACCCCCAGCTCATGGAGCAAGTCCAATCACCAGGAATGGCCCCCCTTCTCCCGAAGTTACGGGGGCATTTTGCCGAGTTCCTTAACCATAGTTCACCCGAACGCCTCGGTATTCTCTACCTGACCACCTGAGTCGGTTTAGGGTACGGGCCGCCATGAAACTCGCTAGAGGCTTTTCTCGACAGCATAGGATCATCCACTTCACCACAATCGGCTCGGCATCAGGTCTCAGGCACAAGCTGTCCGGATTTACCTGGACAGCGCCCTACACCCTTACCCCGGGACTACCATCGCCCGGGCTGGACTACCTTCCTGCGTCACCCCATCGCTCACCTACTACCAGCTTGGGCCGGCGGCTCCACCACTTTCCATTCCCCGAAGGGTCCGGAACGGCTTCACGGCCTTAGCATCACTGGATTCGATGTCTTTCGCGTCACAGCGGGTACCGGAATATCAACCGGTTATCCATCGACTACGCCTGTCGGCCTCGCCTTAGGTCCCGACTTACCCTGGGCAGATCAGCTTGACCCAGGAACCCTTAGTCAATCGGCGCACACGTTTCTCACGTGTGTATCGCTACTCATGCCTGCATTCTCACTCGTGAACCGTCCACAACTACCTTCCGGTGCTGCTTCACCCGGCACACGACGCTCCCCTACCCATCACAGCCGCCGTTGGGCGTATATGCTGCAATGACACGACTTCGGCGGTACGCTTGAGCCCCGCTACATTGTCGGCGCGGAATCACTTGACCAGTGAGCTATTACGCACTCTTTCAAGGGTGGCTGCTTCTAAGCCAACCTCCTGGTTGTCTCTGCGACTCCACATCCTTTCCCACTTAGCGTACGCTTAGGGGCCTTAGTCGATGCTCTGGGCTGTTTCCCTCTCGACCATGGAGCTTATCCCCCACAGTCTCACTGCCGTGCTCTCACTTACCGGCATTCGGAGTTTGGCTAAGGTCAGTAACCCGGTAGGGCCCATCGCCTATCCAGTGCTCTACCTCCGGCAAGAAACACACGACGCTGCACCTAAATGCATTTCGGGGAGAACCAGCTATCACGGAGTTTGATTGGCCTTTCACCCCTAACCACAGGTCATCCCCCAGGTTTTCAACCCTGGTGGGTTCGGTCCTCCACGAAGTCTTACCTCCGCTTCAACCTGCCCATGGCTAGATCACTCCGCTTCGGGTCTTGAGCGCGCTACTAAATCGCCCTATTCGGACTCGCTTTCGCTACGGCTTCCCCACACGGGTTAACCTCGCAACACACCGCAAACTCGCAGGCTCATTCTTCAAAAGGCACGCAGTCACGACGCAAGGAACAAGTTCCTTGCGCGACGCTCCCACGGCTTGTAGGCACACGGTTTCAGGTACTATTTCACTCCGCTCCCGCGGTACTTTTCACCATTCCCTCACGGTACTATCCGCTATCGGTCACCAGGGAATATTTAGGCTTAACGGGTGGTCCCGCCAGATTCACACAGGATTTCTCGGGCCCCGTGCTACTTGGGTGTCTCTCAAACGAGCCGCTAATGTTTCGACTACGGGGGTCTTACCCTCTACGCCGGACCTTTCGCATGTCCTTCGCCTACATCAACGGTTTCTTACTCGTCTTACGGCCGGCAGACCGTAAAAGAGAGATCCCACAACCCCGTACACGCAACCCCTGCCGGGTCTCACACGTATACGGTTTGGCCTCATCCAGTTTCGCTCGCCACTACTCCCGGAATCACGGTTGTTTTCTCTTCCTGCGGGTACTGAGATGTTTCACTTCCCCGCGTTCCCTCCACACTGCCTATATATTCAGCAGCGGGTGACAGCCCATGACGACTGCCGGGTTTCCCCATTCGGAAACCCCCGGATCAAAGCCTGGTTGACGACTCCCCGGGGACTATCGTGGCCTCCCACGTCCTTCATCGGTTCCTGGTGCCAAGGCATCCACCGTGCGCCCTTAAAAACTTGGCCACAGATGCTCGCGTCCACTGTGCAGTTCTCAAACAACGACCAACCACCCATCACCCCGAACCAGCAGGTTCGAGTGTACTGGGGCCGGCACTGAAGGATCAGGCTCTACAGCCCGTACCTTCAGATACCCAACAGCGTGCCCGGCCCGACCTGTTCACTCTCACGTTCCACGCCGAAGCAGTACTAGTGAAGCCAACCGATCGTGCCGAATAATCAACGTTCCACCCATGAGCAACCACCGTCGAACGTTTGCCGACGTAATGGCCCTGGACCACCAAACAACGTTTGGCGGCCTAGATGCTCCTTAGAAAGGAGGTGATCCAGCCGCACCTTCCGGTACGGCTACCTTGTTACGACTTCGTCCCAATCGCCAGTCCCACCTTCGACAGCTCCCTCCCACAAGGGGTTGGGCCACCGGCTTCGGGTGTTACCGACTTTCGTGACGTGACGGGCGGTGTGTACAAGGCCCGGGAACGTATTCACCGCAGCAATGCTGATCTGCGATTACTAGCAACTCCAACTTCATGGGGTCGAGTTGCAGACCCCAATCCGAACTGAGACCGACTTTTTGAGATTCGCTCCACCTTGCGGTATCGCAGCTCATTGTATCGGCCATTGTAGCACGTGTGCAGCCCAAGACATAAGGGGCATGATGACTTGACGTCGTCCCCACCTTCCTCCGAGTTGACCCCGGCGGTCTCCTGTGAGTCCCCATCACCCCGAAGGGCATGCTGGCAACACAGAACAAGGGTTGCGCTCGTTGCGGGACTTAACCCAACATCTCACGACACGAGCTGACGACAGCCATGCACCACCTGTACACCGACCACAAGGGGGCGCCCATCTCTGGACGTTTCCGGTGTATGTCAAGCCTTGGTAAGGTTCTTCGCGTTGCGTCGAATTAAGCCACATGCTCCGCTGCTTGTGCGGGCCCCCGTCAATTCCTTTGAGTTTTAGCCTTGCGGCCGTACTCCCCAGGCGGGGCACTTAATGCGTTAGCTGCGGCGCGGACAACGTGGAATGTTGCCCACACCTAGTGCCCACCGTTTACGGCGTGGACTACCAGGGTATCTAATCCTGTTCGCTCCCCACGCTTTCGCTCCTCAGCGTCAGTAATGGCCCAGAGATCCGCCTTCGCCACCGGTGTTCCTCCTGATATCTGCGCATTTCACCGCTACACCAGGAATTCCGATCTCCCCTACCACACTCTAGCTAGCCCGTATCGACTGCAGACTCGGGGTTAAGCCCCGAGCTTTCACAATCGACGTGACAAGCCGCCTACGAGCTCTTTACGCCCAATAATTCCGGACAACGCTTGCGCCCTACGTATTACCGCGGCTGCTGGCACGTAGTTAGCCGGCGCTTCTTCTGCAGGTACCGTCACTTTCGCTTCTTCCCTGCTGAAAGAGGTTTACAACCCGAAGGCCGTCATCCCTCACGCGGCGTCGCTGCATCAGGCTTTCGCCCATTGTGCAATATTCCCCACTGCTGCCTCCCGTAGGAGTCTGGGCCGTGTCTCAGTCCCAGTGTGGCCGGTCGCCCTCTCAGGCCGGCTACCCGTCGTCGCCTTGGTGAGCCATTACCTCACCAACAAGCTGATAGGCCGCGGGCTCATCCTTCACCGCCGGAGCTTTTAACCCCCATCCAGGAGAATGGGAGTGTTATCCGGTATTAGACCTCGTTTCCAAGGCTTGTCCCAGAGTGAAGGGCAGATTGCCCACGTGTTACTCACCCGTTCGCCACTAATCCACCCCGAAGGGCTTCATCGTTCGACTTGCATGTGTTAAGCACGCCGCCAGCGTTCGTCCTGAGCCAGGATCAAACTCTCCGTGAATGTTTCCCCGTCATCGGGGTGACACCACGAGAGCGGAACAGTCGGAGGAATAATCCGACCGTTCACAGCGTCCTCGCTGTGCGCCTGCCGGTCAGAGACCTAAGCAGGACTTTTCAAAGGAACCTCGCCCCAGCAGATGCTGGAGACGGGGTATCAACATATCTGGCGTTGATTTTTGGCACGCTGTTGAGTTCTCAAGGAACGGACGCTTCCTTTGTACTCACCCTCTCGGGCTTTCCTCCGGGCGCTTCCCTTCGGTCTTGCTGTTTTGCGTTTCCGACTCTATCAGATCGTTTTCCGATCCGTTTTCCTCGGTCCCGCTTCGCTTTCCGGCCTTTCGGCTTTCCGGCGAGTCCGACTCTATCAGATCCTTTCGGGCCTGATTCCCAGTCAGGGGGGTTTGTCTTCCCGGGTGTTGGGCCGTTCCGACGAGTGAGACTTTAGCGGATTCCCGGCCCCCGAGCTAATCGGGGTCACGTCCTTTCGAACGTGGATTCCTCATTTCGCAAAGACGCACGTAAATGCAGACGACGACCGAGCAGAAGCCAGTCGTCGAGCGTTTAAGAGGTCTTGCGGAATGGTTGCCCGGGGACCGACCGGAGTCGGCGCTCACGGCGGACAACTCGGAGAACACTACGGACGGGCCCAGGGCGTGTCAACTTCACGCCCCGGGCTCGTACGCAGGTCAGTTGTTGTTGCCGGAGGCCAGTTCGCGGCTGCGGTCGCGGGCGGCTTCGAGGGCGGCGATGAGGGCGGCTCGTACGCCGTGGCTCTCGAGTTCGCGGATCGCGTTGATGGTCGTGCCGGCGGGGGACGTCACGTTCTCGCGGAGCTTGACCGGGTGTTCGCCGCTGTCGCGGAGCATCGTGGCCGCGCCGATGGCGGACTGGACGATGAGGTCGTGGGCCTTGTCGCGCGGGAGGCCGAGGAGGATGCCCGCGTCCGTCATGGCTTCCACCAGGAAGTAGAAGTAGGCCGGGCCCGAGCCGGAGAGGGCCGTGCAGGCGTCCTGCTGGGACTCGGGGACGCGGAGGGTCTTGCCGACCGAGCCGAAGAGTTCCTCGGCGTGCGACAGGTGGGCGCTCGTCGCGTGGGTGCCGGCGGAGATGACGGACATGGCCTCGTCGACCAGGGCCGGGGTGTTCGTCATGACGCGGACCACCGGGGTGCCCTCCGGGAGGCGCTCCTCGAAGAAGGTGGTGGGGATGCCGGCCGCGCCGCTGATCACCAGGCGGTCGGAGGGGACGTGCGGGGCCAGCTCGTCGAGGAGCGTGCCCATGTCCTGAGGCTTGACCGTGAGGATCAGGGTGTCGGCCTGCTTGGCCGCCTCCTGGTTGGTGACCGGGGTGACGCCGTAGCGGCTGCGGAGCTCATCGGCGCGTTCGGGGCGGCGGGTCGTGACCAGGAGGTCGCTCGGGGCCCAGCCGCCGCGGATCATTCCGCTGAGCAGGGCTTCGCCGATCTTGCCCGTGCCGAGTACGGCGACCTTGTGGCGGGTGTGCTGGCTCATGTGACTGTGGGCCTTCCGTGTGCGGCGTTCGTCCTCGTCCCGTCGTTCAGGGGCATCCTCGCATCGGGTGTGCCCGGCGTTCGCGGGTGTCCGGTGGGCGGAACGGGCGGGCGCCGGGGCTCAGGCCGTGCGGCGGCGCAGGGTCGCCGCGCCCAGGCCGAGGACCAGGACGGCGCAGCCGGCGACGATCACGACGTCGCGGAGGTAGGTGGCGGTGAGGTCGGTGTGCTTGAGGACCTCGTTCATGCCGTCGACCGCGTACGACATGGGGAGCACGTTGGAGATCCCCTCGAGGATCGGCTGCATCTGGTCGCGCGCGATGAACAGGCCGCAGAGCAGGAGCTGGGGGAAGATCACCGCTGGCATGAACTGGACCGCCTGGAACTCCGATGCCGCGAAGGCCGAGACGAAGAGGCCGAGGGCCGTGCCGAGCAGGGCGTCGAGGAGGGCGACCAGGAGGAGCAGCCAGGCCGATCCGGTGACGTCGAGATCGAGGACCCAGAGGGCGAGGCCCGTGGCGAGGAACGACTGGACGACGGCGACCGTGCCGAAGGCGAGGGCGTAGCCGCCGATCAGGTCGGCCTTGCCGAGGGGCATGGACAGGAGGCGTTCCAGGGTGCCGCTGGTGCGTTCGCGGAGGGTGGCGATGGACGTCACCAGGAACATCGTGATCAGCGGGAAGATGCCGAGGAGCGAGGCGCCGATGGAGTTGAAGGTGGCCTGGTTGCCGTCGAATACGTAGCGGAGAAGGAAGAGCATCACGCACGGGACGAGCAGCATCAGGGCGATCGAGCGCGGGTCGTGGCGGAGCTGGCGCAGGACGCGGAGCGCGGTGGCGGTGGTGCGGTACGTGTTCATGGCGGGTCCCGGGGGTCAGGGGCCGACGGGGCGGGCGGCGTTCGCCTCGTCGACCAGGTGGAGGAAGGCCTCTTCGACGGTGGGGGTGGCGGTGCGCTCGCGGAGGGCGTCGGGGGTGTCGTCGGCGAGCAGTTCGCCCTCGCGCATGAGGAGGAGGCGGTGGCAGCGCTCGGCCTCGTCCATGACGTGCGAGGAGACGAGGATCGTGGCGCCGCGGGCGGCCAGGTCGTGGAAGAGGTTCCACAGGTCGCGGCGGAGGACCGGGTCGAGGCCGACGGTCGGTTCGTCGAGGACCAGGAGTTCGGGGGTGCCGAGGAGGGCGACGGCCAGGGAGACGCGGCTGAGCTGGCCGCCGGAGAGGTTGCCGGCGAGGGCGTCTGCGTGAGAGGTGAGGTCTACGTCGGTGAGGACGCGGTCGACCTCGGTCCGGCGGTGGGTGGCGGCGGACCTGCCGGGGAGCAGGACGGATGCGAAGTAGGCGAGGTTCTGGCGGATGGTGAGGTCGAGGTAGACGGAGGGTGCCTGGGTCACGTAGCCGACGCGGGAGCGGAGCTTGGGGTGGCCTGCGGGGTGGTCGAGGACGGTGAGGGTGCCGGTGACCTTGGCCTGGGTGCCGACGACGGCGCGCATGAGGGTCGACTTGCCGCAGCCGGAGGGGCCGAGGAGGCCGGTGATCTGGCCGCGGGGGACGGTGAAGTTCAGGTTGCGCAGGACGGGGTGGGGGCCTCGGACGACTGTGAGGTCGGTGGCTTCGACGGCGGTTTGCGCGGTGGGTGACGGCGATTTATTCATCACACGATGAATAATCCTCCGGAGGGAGTGGGGCGTCAAGGTGTGGCTTGCGGTGGGGTGGGGGTGGGCCGGGGTTTCGGGGCGGCGGCGGGGGTGGGGCCGTCGGGTCGGCGGGCGGCGGGGTGCCGGGGCGGCGACGGGGGTATGGCCGTCGGATCGGCGCGCGGCAGCGGGGGTCCGGGGCGGCGGCGGGGCTGGAGCCGTCGCATGAGCGGGCGGCACCGGAGCTCCGGGGCGGCAGCGGGGCTGGAGCCCTCGTATCGGCACGCGGCAGCGGAGTTTCAGGGCGGCAGCGGGGCTGAGGCCGTCGTACCGGCGCGCCGCACCGGGGTGCCGCCTTGCCCACCCTGCCGCCCAAGGCGGCAGATTGCCCAAGTCGGCGACGGCCGACCGCAATGGGTGGGGAGCCGTGGTTGGCGGGGTTGCCCGAGGCGGGGCGGCGGCGACCGCAAACGGGTGGGGAGTCGGGGCCGCGGCCGGTCACCCCAGGCGGGAGCAGCGTCGACCGCGACCGGTGAGGAACCGTGGCTGCGGTCGGATCTCCCATGGCGGGGATCCCCTCACCGTTCCGGGCGGGGGGCCGCGGCTGCGGTCGGATCGCCCAAGGCGGTGGCGGCGCCCCGTCGGGCCGACGCCCCCGGAGGGGGCGGGTGGGTGGGTGGGAGATGGGCGGAAGCCGGGCGATCGCCTGCAGGTGGGCAATTTCAGCCCCTGCGGCGATTGAGCAGCGGGGTCCGGGGCGGAGCCCCGTGGCCGGAGGACGGTGCCGGTCCGCAAGCGGCACCCTCAGAGCAGGTGCCGCGGGGTCCCGGGCAGCGCCCCGAGGCCGTAACGGCGGTTCGGCACAATCAGCCCCGCCGGCGCTTGAGGCGCGGGGACCGGGGCGGAGCCCCGCGGCCGGAGGACCGTGCCGGTCGGCAAGCGGCGCCCTCAGGGCAGGTGCCCCGGGGCCGGTAGGGCAAGCGGCGGCCTCGGGCAAGGTGACCGGCGGGGGCTACCGGCGCTTCTTCTTGGCCGGGTTGCCGGCGCGGCGCGCTGTACGGCGGGCGTACTGGGCGCGAGCCGTCTCGTACTCCTCGCGGCGGAGCTTCTCGCCGGGGGCCTCGACCAGGCAGCGCAGGGCGTAGGCGACCAGGACGCCCACGAAACCGATCGCCAGGAAGCCGCGCAGCGACGCCTGCTTCTCGGGGTCGTGCCGCTCGGTGAAGCCGGTGCGGGTACGGGCGAAGGCGAGCGCGCTGCAGACCGCGAACATCGCGATGAGCAGCAGGTTCACGAGGGACCCGACGTCGGCGATCGCCAGCCCCTCGTAGGCGAAGCGCAGCACGAAGCAGCCGGCGGCGGCCAGGACCAGCGCGCCCACGCCGACCGCGGCCCGGCGCAGGCCGTAGTTGCCGCTGTGGTCGACCCAGGTCGTACCGAAGAAGCGGATCTCCTCGGGCTGGGGCCCCGGGGCCGGGGAGGTGCTGGGGGTGCCGGTTTCGTCGCTCACGCCCTCGATTATCACCGGACCCGGCCGCGGGACCCGCAGCCCGGCTCCCCCTGTCCCGCGCCCTGGCGCCCCGCCCCCTCGCCCGGCTCAGGCGCAGCGCGGCGCCACGTAACCGTCGCTGCCCGTCTTCACGTACGTATCGGAGACGTACTCGCCGACGCCGATGTTGTCCCAGATCCGCGACGTGCCGTACGGGCCCGCGACCGTCTCCCCCGGCTTCTGGCAGAAGATCGGCACCTTCGCGCCCAGCGGCAGCACCCGCACGACGCGGTACTGGGTACCGGGGCCGCTGCGGACGTTCACGTTGTAGCCCGGGGCCACCCGGTAGTACATCGCCGCTGCTGCCGCTTCCACGGACTGGCTGGACCGACTGGACTCGTTGGACTCGGCGGACTGTTCGTCTACTGCCATGGCGTTGCGTCTCCCCCGTCGGACGAAGCCCGTTCAGCGTTCATTGAGGGCCCGTTGAAATGTATGTGGTGAGCTTTCGAACACGCAGGCTAGCAAGGCTCGTTCGTCTCGTACGAACCATCGACTAGGCTCCGTGCGTCGCGCGCGCACGCAGATCGCGATGTCATCCACGGGGGTGGGCATGCCGTCACACAACAGCATCGGGACCGGCGCAGAAGCGGAACTTCCGGAGTACGCCGGGCACTACCGGCTCGAGGAGCGCCTGGGCGCGGGCGGCATGGGCGTCGTGCATCTGGCGCGGTCCGCGGCGGGGCTGCCGATCGCGGTGAAGGTGGTGCACGCCGAGTTCGCGGCGGACCCCGAGTTCAGGGGCCGGTTCCGGCAGGAGGTGGCGGCCGCGCGGCGGGTCAGCGGGGCCTTCACGGCGCCGGTCGTCGACGCCGACCCGGATGCCGAACTGCCGTGGATGGCAACGTTGTTCATCCCGGGCCCGACCCTCGCCGAGCACGTCAAACGGAACGGGCCACTGGCGCCCGCCCAGCTGCGGCACCTGACGGCCGGACTCGCTGAGGCGCTGCGCGACATCCACCGCGCCGGTGTCGTGCACCGCGATCTGAAGCCGAGCAATGTACTGCTCGCCGAGGACAGCCCGAAGGTCATCGACTTCGGGATCTCCCGGCCCAAGGACAGCGAACTGCGCACGGAGACCGGCAAGTTGATCGGTACGCCGCCGTTCATGGCGCCCGAGCAGTTCCGCCGCCCGCGCGAAGTCGGCCCGGCCGCCGACGTGTTCGCGCTCGGTTCGCTGCTCGTGCACGCCGCGACCGGGCGGGGGCCCTTCGACTCCGACAGCCCCTACCTGGTGGCGTACCAGGTGGTGCACGACGAACCGGATGTGTCCGGCGTCCCCGAGGATCTGGCGCCGCTGGTCCTCGCCTGCCTGGCGAAGGAGCCGGAGGAGCGGCCCACGCCGGACGAGCTGATGGCCCGGCTGCGGCACATCTCGGCGCGGTACGACACGCAGGCGTTCATACCCGCGCAACGGCAGCCGCCGGCCGAGCAGACCGACGTCAACTCCCTTGAAAACACGCCGAGTTCACCGGAACCGCAGAAGCGCCCCCGACCAAAACGCACCCGCACCCTCGTCACCCTCGCCGGCGTCCTCGCCCTGAGCGGCGCGCTCACCGTGCCTCTCCTGTGGGGCAGCGACTCCGACTCGGGCACCGGCACCCGGACCGCCCCGGCCGGCTCCCCCGCCACGTTCCACCCTTGGCAGCGGAAGCTCGGCTCCGGTGCCGTGCCCGCCTGCTCGTACGGGGCCGGGAGCCTGAACTGCGCCGTGCCCGGCGCGCTGGCCGTGTCGCTGGATCCGCGGGACGGCTCGGTGCGGTGGAAGCGGAAGGCGCCCGGGGGTTCTTCCAGCCGGGCGGCGCCGGTGATGTCGGGTGGGCTGGTGCACGCGCTCACCCCCGACGGGTCCCGGCTCGTCGCGATGGCGGCCGACACGGGCAAGTCCCGCTGGTCGATGGACATTTCGCGCTTCCAGGGGCAGGTGCGCCAGGCGGCGGGGCGGGTGCTTCTCGCGGCGCCCGACGGCACGCTCAGCGCGGTCGACAGTGCGACCGGGAGACCGGTGTGGCGCCACCGGCTCCCCGGGGCATCGACGACGCAGCCCGCCCTCTCGTACGTCGGTGGGGGCCTGGCCTATGCGACGACGCCCGCACCCGACGGGGCGAACACGCTGGTGAGCGCGGTGGATCCGGAGACGGGTGACGTCCGCTGGCAGCAGAGGTCGCCGGGCACAGCGACCCCGATCGGGGTGTCCGACGGGGTCGTCTGGTGCGCGGAGCGGGATGTCTCGAACGAGACCGTCGCGCTCGTCGGCCATCGCCTCACGGACGGGGCGGTGGCACGTCGCGTACGACTGTCACTACCGCTGCCCGCCGCGACGGTGGCGCTGCACGGCGACACCGCGTATCTGCTCGCGGCGGGCGGCGCGCTGGTGGCGCAGGACCTGGCGTCCGGCAAGCAGGTGTGGCGGTCGGAGACCTCGGTGAGCCGGGGCTCTGCGCCCGCCGTCGACACCGCCTCTGACCGGGTGTACGTGACGGCGCCCGACGGCCGGCTGCTCGCCGTGGACCGGCGCACTGGCCGTCCGGTCGGCCAGAGCAGTCCCCGGCCCGCGGGCCGCTCGGACCGGGTGGTGGCCGACATTCCGGCGCCGGTCGTGAGCGGCGGCCGGGTCTACGGGAGCGCGCCGGACGGCACCGTGTTCGGTGCCGCCACGGCGGACGATCCCTAGGGACTACCAGGAACCAGAGGAACTAGCCGAGCTTCGACACGTCGCGGACCGCGCCCTTGTCGGCGCTGGTGGCCATCGCGGCGTACGCGCGCAGAGCGGCCGAGACCTTGCGCTCGCGGGCCTTGGGAGCGTAGACGCCGCCCAGTGCCTCGCGGCGCGCGGCCAACTCCTCGTCGGAGACCAGGAGTTCGATGCCACGGTTCGGGATGTCGATGCGCACGCGGTCGCCGTCCTCGACGAGCGCGATGACGCCACCGGCGGCGGCCTCGGGCGAGGCGTGGCCGATGGACAGGCCCGACGTACCGCCGGAGAAGCGGCCGTCCGTGACGAGCGCGCAGGCCTTGCCGAGGCCGCGGCCCTTCAGGTACGAGGTCGGGTAGAGCATCTCCTGCATGCCGGGGCCGCCCTTGGGGCCCTCGTAGCGGATGACGACGACGTCGCCCTCCTTGACCTGCTTGAGCAGGATCTTCTCGACGGCCTCCTCCTGCGACTCGCAGACGACGGCCGGGCCCTCGAAGGTCCAGATGGACTCGTCGACGCCCGCCGTCTTCACGACGCAGCCGTCCTCGGCGAGGTTGCCCTTCAGGACGGCGAGGCCGCCGTCCTTCGAGTACGCGTGGGCGACATCGTGGATGCAGCCGCCCGCCGCGTCGGTGTCGAGGGTGTCCCAGCGCTCGGACTGCGAGAAGGCCTCGGCGGAGCGCTTGCAGCCGGGGGCCGCGTACCAGAGTTCCTTGGCCTCCTCGCTCGTCGAACCGCTGCGGATGTCCCAGGTGTCCAGCCATTCCTTCACGGAGGACGAGTGGACGGTGTTCACGTCGTCGTTGAGCAGACCGCCGCGGTACAGCTCACCGAGGATCGCGGGGATGCCGCCGGCGCGGTGCACGTCCTCCATGTAGTACGTCCTGGAGCCCGCGACGTTCGGCGCGACCTTGGCCAGGCACGGGACGCGGCGCGAGACGGCGTTGATGTGGTCGAGGTTGTAGTCGACCTCGGCCTCCTTGGCGGCGGCCAGGAGGTGCAGGATCGTGTTCGTGGAGCCGCCCATCGCGATGTCCAGCGCCATCGCGTTCTCGAACGCGGCGTGGGTGGCGATGTTGCGCGGCAGGACCGAGTCGTCGTCCTCGCCGTAGTAGCGGTTCGCCAGCTCGACGACCGTGGCGCCCGCGCGCTCGTACAGGCCCTTGCGGGCGGTGTGCGTGGCGAGCACCGAGCCGTTGCCCGGCAGGGCCAGGCCGATGGCCTCGGCGAGGCAGTTCATCGAGTTGGCGGTGAACATGCCGGAACACGAGCCGCAGGTCGGGCAGGCGTTCTCCTCGATGCGGAGGATGTCCTCGTCCGAGACCTTCTCGTTCACGGCCTCGGACATCGCGTCGACCAGGTCGAGCGTGCGGACCGTGCCGTCGACGAGGGTGGCACGGCCGGACTCCATCGGGCCGCCCGAGACGAAGATCGTCGGGATGTTGAGGCGGAGCGCCGCCATCAGCATGCCGGGGGTGATCTTGTCGCAGTTCGAGATGCAGATCAGCGCGTCCGCGCAGTGCGCCTCGACCATGTACTCGACCGAGTCCGCGATCAGGTCGCGGGAGGGCAGCGAGTAGAGCATGCCGCCGTGGCCCATCGCGATGCCGTCGTCGACGGCGATCGTGTTGAACTCTCGGGCGATGCCGCCCGCCTCGCGGATCGCGTCGCTCACGATGCGGCCGACCGGCGCCAGGTGCGTGTGCCCCGGCACGAACTCGGTGAACGAGTTGGCGACGGCGATGATCGGCTTCCGGCCGATGTCCGCACCGGGTACACCGGAGGCGCGCATAAGGGCGCGGGCGCCCGCCATGTTGCGGCCGTGGGTGACTGTGCGGGACCTCAGCTCGGGCATCGTCGCTCGCTCCTTCAGAGGGATAAAAAATCTGTCTCCCGAGCCTACGCCGCCGATCCGAGCCCTGGACAGAGTGTCCGCATAACGGGACGACTGTCTCACTAAGTGCTCACGGCGTGGGCGTCACGGGGTGCTCACGGCCGTGTCGTCGCTGGGTGCTCACGGTCCCGTCAGGTGGACCTGCACCACGGGGGCGATGCGCGCGATGACCCACTCCAGGTCCGCGGACGCCAGCGGCTCCACCTTGATCACGTAGCGGAGCATCGCCGTCCCCACGAGCTGCGCGGCGGCCAGCGACGCCCGCAGCTCGGCCTCGCCCTCCGGCAGGTCGAGCCGCTGGGCGATCCGTGCGAGCAGCTGCGAGGCGACAAGCCCGCGGAAGACGCCCGCGGCCACCTCGTTGTTCAGCGCGGACCGTACGATCGCGAGCAGCGGCGCCCGGGTCGCGGGCGCGTCCCACACACCGAAGAAGAAGCGCGTCATGCGCTCGCCGGCCCCGTCCAAGGGTCCGTCCACCAGAGCGGCAGGGGCCTCCAGGGCCGGTGCGAGGACCATCTCGATCGACGCGGCGAACACCTGCTCCTTGGTGCCGAAGTAGTGGTGCACCAGGGCCGGGTCCACGCCCGCGGCCTTGGCGATGCCGCGCACCGACGCCTTGTCGTAGCCGCGCTCGGCGAACTCCTCGCGGGCCACGTCCAGGATCCGCTCCCGCATGCCGGGACCGGCGTCCTGCTGCGCGCGCGGGGGCCGGCCCCTGCGGCGTACGGGCTCGGTCATGAACGCGGGACCCGCGCGGCCGACGCCAGGTGCAGGCGCGCGAAGGCGAGGGCCTCCGCCAGGTCGGCCTCGCGTTCGGCACTGGACATGGCGCGCCGCGTATTGACCTCGATGACGACGTGCCCGTCGAACCCGTTCACGGCGAGGCGGTCCAGGAGTTCGGCGCAGGGCTGCGTGCCACGGCCGGGGACGAGGTGCTCGTCCTTGCCCGATCCGCTGCCGTCGGCGAGGTGGACGTGGCCGAGACGGTCTCCCATCCGGTCGATCATCTGCATCGCGTCGGTACGGGCCGTCGCGGTGTGGCTGAGGTCGACCGTGAAGTGCCGGTAGTCGTCCTTGGTCACGTCCCAGTCGGGGGCGTACGCGAGCATCTCGCGGTCCCGGTAGCGCCACGGGTACATGTTCTCTACGGCGAACCGCACATCTGTTTCCCCCGCCATCCGCCAGATGCCTTGGACGAAGTCCCGTGCGTACTGGCGCTGCCAGCGGAACGGAGGGTGTACGACCACGGTCGACGCCCCCAGCTTCTCCGCGGCGGCCCGCGCGCGCTGCAGCTTCACCCACGGGTCCGTCGACCACACGCGCTGCGTGATCAGCAGACATGGCGCGTGAACGGCGAGGATCGGGATGCGGTGGTAGTCGGAGAGGCGGCGCAAAGCCTCTATGTCCTGGCTGACGGGGTCGGTCCAGACCATGACCTCGACACCGTCGTAGCCCAGGCGCGCGGCGATCTCGAAGGCCGTCGCCGTCGACTCCGGGTAGACGGAGGCCGTGGAGAGCGCGACCTTCGCATCCGGGATGCGCACCACTGGTTCTGCCACGGGGACAGGGTACGGCCCCCGTGTCGGGGCGGGGGCGCCCACCCGGATCATCGCGCCGTCCGGCGGCTCGGGGCCACCCGATCCCACGTCTCGGGGCGCTGCCCCGGGCCCCGCTGCTCAATCGCCGCAGGGGCTGGAAAGATCGGGGCTCTGCCCCGGACCCCGCGACTCAATCGCCGGCGGGGCTTAAATTGCCCACCCGGCGCACGGACCTGAGTCACTCACCAGCCGCACGGGCCGTCGCCGCAGGGGCTTGAATTGCCACCCGCCGCCGGAACTCGATTTGCCCGCCCGGCAAGGCCCTATTGCGTCGGCATGTGGTCCAGGCGGCGGAGGATGACGCCCTCGCGGAGGGCCCAGGGGCAGATTTCGAGGGTTTCGACGCCGAAGAGGTCCATCGCGCCCTCCGCCACCAGCGCTCCGGCGAGCAGCTGGCCCGCTCGGCCCTCGGAGACTCCCGGTAGTTCGGAGCGCTCCTGGACGGTCATCGCGGCGAGCTGCGGCACCCAGTCCTCCAGGGACTTCCGCTTCAACTCCCGTTGTACGTAGAGGCCTTCCGCCGACCGGGCCGCCCCGGCGAGGCGTGCGAGCTGCTTGAACGTCTTCGACGTGGCCACCACGTGGTCCGGCGCCCCGAACCGGGCGAACTCCCCCACCGTGCGCGCGATCTGCGCCCGCGCATGCCGCCGCAGCGCCTTCACGTCGTCCGGATCCGCCGGGTCCCCCGGCAGCCAGCCGGCCGTCAGCCGCCCCGCCCCGAGCGGCAGCGACACCGCGGCGTCGGGCTCCTCGTCGATGCCGTACGCGATCTCCAGGGAGCCGCCGCCGATGTCGAGCACCAGCAGCCTGCCCGCGGACCAGCCGAACCAGCGCCGCGCCGCAAGGAACGTGAGCCGCGCCTCTTCCTCGCCGCTGAGCACCCGCAGTTCGACGCCGGTGGCCTCCTTGACGCGCGCGAGGACGTCGTCCGCGTTGCTGGCCTCGCGCACCGCCGACGTCGCGAACGGCAGCAGGTCCTCGACGCCCTTGTCCTCCGCGGCCTCCAGGGCCTCTCTGACCGTCCCGATCAGCAGGTCCACGCCGTCCTGCCCGATCGCCCCGCGGTCGTCGAGGAGTTGGGCGAGGCGCAGTTCGGCCTTGTGCGAGTGCGCGGGCAGCGGGCGGGCGCCGGGGTGTGCGTCCACCACCAGCAGATGGACCGTATTCGAACCCACGTCGAGGACACCGAGTCTCATGTAGGGAACGCTACTGCTCTGTACGGCGTGCCCGTCCAGGAAGGTCCGGTGGAACGCGTCAACGCCCTTACTCTGGAACGGTGCCAAAGACGAAAAAGGCCAAGGCCGACAAGAGCGACAAGAAGACGAAGTCGGCAAAGCAGGAGCTGAAGAAGCAGAAGGACCAGCAGAAGGACCTCCAGAAGCAACCGAAGCAGCGGGCCAAGGCGGACGAGAAGCCCATCGACTTCCCGCGCGCGTGGGTCGAGTTCCCTGATCCGGCGGACGACGAGCAGATCTTCCGCTGCGATCTGACATGGCTGACCTCTCGTTGGAGCTGCATCTTCGGCAGCGGCTGCCAGGGCATCCAGGCGGGCCGCGCCGACGACGGCTGTTGCACGCTCGGCGCCCACTTCTCCGACGAGGACGACGAGAAGCGGGTGGCGGAGAACGTGGCACGCCTCACGCCGGACATCTGGCAGCACCACGACGTCGGCACCGAGACCGGCTGGGTGTCGACGGACGAGGACGGGGAGCGCCAGACCCGCCCGTACGAGGGCTCGTGCATCTTCCAGAACCGGCCGGGCTTCAAGGGCGGCGCGGGCTGCTCGCTGCACATCCTGGCGCTCAAGGAGGGCCGCGAGCCCCTGGAGACCAAGCCGGACGTCTGCTGGCAGCTTCCGGTCCGCCGTACGTACGAGTGGATCGAGCGGCCCGACGACACCAAGGTGCTCCAGGTCTCGATCGGCGAGTACGACCGCCGTGGCTGGGGCCCGGGCGGCCACGACCTGCACTGGTGGTGCACGTCGGCGACCTCGGCGCACGGCGCGGGCGACCCGGTCTACGTCAGTTACGGCCCCGAGCTCACCGAGCTGATGGGCAAGGCCGGCTACGACAAGCTGGTCGAGCTGTGCGAGGAGCGCCTCGCGGCCGCGCCCAAGGGCCTCCCGCTCATCGCCCCGCACCCGGCCGACCCGGCGTAACGCGCGCATCCGGGGTCCGGGGGCGGGCCTCAGGGAGTCCCTGAGGGAGACCCCGAACCCCCGGTCTCCGAGGGCGACCCCGGGTCGGACGGGGTCGCCGAGTCGGAGGGCTCCGGGTCGCTCGGGCTCGGCGTCGAGCTCTCGGTCGGCTCCGGCGTCGGGTCGGGCGAGGAGTGCGTCGGCGTGGGCGTCGGCCTCGGGTGGCTCGGGGACGACGGGACGGAGTGGGACGGCGAGGGCCGCGAAGTGCCACCGCCGGAGCCGGAACCCCCGTACCCCTCAAGGGAGATGATCGCCCCGGAGGGGTCGATCCCGACGTGCGCCGTCCAGTGCCCGCGCGGCTCCCGGTACTCGTTCACGTACACGTGGATGGTGAGCGACTCGCCGGGGCGCAGCGTGCCCGCGGCCTGGCTCAGGTACAGCCATGACGCGTCCGTGGAGGCGGTCCAGTCGACGGGCGAGCGGCCCGAGGCGGTGAGCGTGATCGCCGTCGAGTTCCCGCTGGGCTGCGCCTCCACGGTGATGCGGCCGGGGCCGCGCCCCGCGCGCGTGGGCGGCGAAGTGACCTCTACGGAGACGTCGGGCGAGCGGCTGCCCGCGGTGAAGCTCGGGTCGGGGCTCGTCCGCGCGTTCCCCGCGTTCTCGTACGCGCCGCCGGTCCGCTCGCCGTCGAGGCTGTCGGCCGTGCCGTCCTCGCTGGCCGTCACGGAGCGCCCGTCCGCCGCCTCGCCGGTCAGCGGGGCGCCCCGATAGGCGGCCCACAGGGCGAGCACCGGGGCGGCGACCACGGTGGCGACCACGGTCGTCGTCACGGCACGCGAGCGCAGCCGGTCGCGGCGGGCCGCCCGGTCCTTGGGATCCATCGGGTAGCCGCGCCGGTCGAAGCGCGGGGCGCCCGTGGGCCGGCCGTGCATCGCGTGGTGCAGGGCCGCCCGCGGGGCCTCCACCAGGGGCAGCGCGGCCGGTGTCACCGTGGTGCCCGGCCAGGCGCGGGGCGCGGCGCGCTCGGCGGTGCGGCGGCAGCGCGGGCAGTCGTCGACGTGCCGGACCAGCTCGCGGCGCAGGGCGGCCGAGAGGAGCACCTGGTTGTCCCCCGTGAGGCGGGCGACGCTGGGACAGGTGCCGGTCTCGACGACGGCGAGGGCGGCGCGCGTCCGCTCGACCTCGCAGGCCGCGGCCGAGAGCAGCTCGCGGGTGGCGGTGGGGTCGGTGCCGAGGACGGCGGCGACCTCGCGCGCCGACAGTTGGTGGCGCACCGCCAGCTCCAGGGCCTCGCGCTGCTCCGGGGTCGTGCCCGCGGCTTCCGGCCAGGCGAGCTGGGCGAGCTGCCGCCTGCGCTCCTCCTGGAGGAGACCGTCCTGGGGGCGGCCGCCCTCCTGCGCGCTCTGACGCCGCCGATTGGCCTCGGCCAGACGGCGCAGGCAGGACCAGCGGGCCAGCGCGTAGAGCCAGGCCCTGCGCTCGGCCGGCGAGTCACCGGCGGGGGCGCGGGAGCCGCGTCGCTCCGCGAGCGCGAGGGCGTCACCGAGCGCCGATGTCGCCTCGTCGTGATCGCAGAGCACGGAGAGGCAGTAGGTGAACAGGCCGTCCAGACAGGACTCGTAGCGGGCGGGCGGGCGCTGCGGGGCGGTGCGCGGCTCCTGCCGCCTCGCCCCGGCGCGGTGCGCCCGGTGTGCGCCGGTGGTCTGTGTGGGAGTTTCCGGCCTGCTGCTCATCACCGTGCGACCGTAGGCTCACCACGCGGGGGCTTCCTCCCCCTTGAGCACATTTAATCCTTACGGGTGAAACGATCCCTCAAAAGAGGACAGGAACCCGTCATTCCGTGGCCAGCGCGGCTACGCGGGGCGACTTGGCGACGGTGGCCACGGGCCGCGCCCACCCTCGGACCACGGGCCGCGCACCCGTTGTCAGTCCTGCCCGCTACGGTTTCGTTCATGGCTGCCCGTACGAAATCCAAGGACCGTCCGTCCTACCGCTGCACGGAATGCGGCTGGCAGACGGCCAAGTGGCTGGGCCGCTGCCCCGAGTGCCAGGCGTGGGGGACGATCGACGAGTACGGCGCGCCCACCGTGCGCACCACCGCACCGGGCCGCGTCACCACGTCGGCGCTGCCCATCGGCCAGGTCGACGGCAAGCAGGCGACGGCCAGGACCACCGGCGTGCCCGAGCTCGACCGGGTGCTCGGCGGCGGCCTGGTGCCCGGCGCCGTCGTGCTGGTCGCGGGCGAGCCGGGCGTCGGCAAGTCCACGCTGCTGCTCGACGTGGCGGCCAAGGCGGCCAGTGACGAGCACAAGACCCTCTACGTGACGGGCGAGGAGTCGGCCTCCCAGGTCCGCCTGCGCGCCGACCGGATCCACGCGATCGACGACCACCTGTACCTGGCCGCCGAGACCGATCTGTCCACCGTCCTCGGCCACTTGGACGCGGTGAAGCCGTCGCTGCTCATCCTGGACTCCGTACAGACGATCGCGTCCGGGGAGATCGACGGGGCGCCCGGTGGGGTGTCGCAGGTGCGCGAGGTCGCGGGCGCGCTCATCCGCGCCTCCAAGGAGCGCGGCATGTCCACGCTCCTCGTCGGCCACGTCACCAAGGAAGGCACGATCGCGGGACCGCGCCTCCTGGAGCACCTGGTGGACGTCGTCCTCAGCTTCGAGGGCGATCGGCACGCGCGCCTGCGCCTCGTACGCGGCGTCAAGAACCGCTACGGGACGACGGACGAGGTCGGCTGCTTCGAGCTGCACGACGAGGGCATCACGGGCCTCGCCGACCCCAGCGGCCTGTTCCTGACCCGGCGCGCCGAGCCGGTGCCCGGCACCTGTCTGACCGTCACCCTGGAGGGCCGCCGCCCGCTGGTCGCCGAGGTCCAGGCGCTCACCGTCGACTCCCAGATCCCCTCGCCCCGCCGCACCACGTCCGGCCTGGAGACCTCCCGCGTCTCGATGATGCTCGCCGTGCTCGAACAGCGCGGGAAGATCAGCGCGTTGGGCAAGCGGGACATCTATTCCGCGACGGTCGGCGGCGTGAAGCTGACCGAGCCCTCGGCCGACCTGGCCGTGGCGCTCGCCCTCGCCTCCGCCGCGAGCGACACCCCGCTGCCCAAGAACCTTGTGGCGATCGGAGAAGTGGGCCTCGCGGGCGAGGTCAGGCGGGTCACGGGCGTGCAGCGCCGGCTCGCCGAGGCGCACCGGCTCGGGTTCACACACGCGCTCGTTCCGGCCGATCCGGGAAAGGTCCCGGCCGGTATGAAGGTCCTGGAAGTCGCCGATATAGGGGACGCTCTGCGGGTGCTGCCGAAGGGTCGTCGTCGAGAGGCCCCACGGGAGCCGGAGCAGCGCCGGTAGACTTTGCCCTGGTCTCGCCCGTGCGTGCGAACGCGCGGGGCGTGGGCCCCGAGCCCCAGGGCACCCCAAAGTCTGCGATCCGGAGGAGTGCAGTGGCAGCCAATGACCGGGCGGCAACTCCCGGCAAGTCCGGCGGAAGCTCCGGTGCGGACAGTCTGATGCGCGCCGCGCTGAGCGCCGTCGCGCCCGGAACCGCCCTGCGCGACGGCCTGGAGCGCATCCTCCGCGGCAACACCGGAGGCCTGATCGTCCTCGGCTCCGACAAAACGGTCGAGTCGATGTGCACGGGCGGCTTCATCCTCGACGTGGAGTTCACGGCGACGCGCCTGCGCGAGCTGTGCAAGCTCGACGGCGGCATCGTCGTCTCCTCGAACCTCGACAAGATCCTGCGGGCCGGCGTCCAGTTGGTGCCGGACCCGACGATCCCCACGGAGGAGACCGGCACCCGCCACCGCACGGCGGACCGGGTCTCCAAGCAGGTCGGCTACACCGTCGTCTCGGTGTCCCAGTCGATGCGCCTCATCGCGCTGTACGTGGACGGGCAGCGCCGCGTCCTGGAGGACTCGGCGGCGATCCTGTCCCGGGCCAACCAGGCCCTCGCGACCCTGGAGCGCTACAAGCTGCGCCTGGACGAGGTGGCGGGCACGCTCTCCGCCCTGGAGATCGAGGACCTGGTCACGGTCCGGGACGTCTCGGCGGTCGCACAGCGCCTTGAGATGGTGCGCCGCATCGCCACGGAGATCGCCGAGTACGTCGTCGAGTTGGGCACGGACGGCCGGCTTCTGGCGCTGCAGCTCGACGAGTTGATCGCGGGCGTCGAGCCGGAGCGCGAGCTGGTCGCGCGGGACTACGTGCCCGAGCCCACGGCCAAGCGTTCCCGCACGGTCCCGGAGGCGCTGGTCGAGCTGGACGCGCTCAGCCACGCGGAACTGCTCGAACTGCCGATAGTGGCAAGGGCCCTGGGCTACACCGGCTCCCCCGAGGCGCTCGACTCGGCGGTCTCGCCGCGCGGCTTCCGCCTCCTCGCCAAGGTGCCGCGCCTTCCCGGCGCCATCATCGACCGCCTCGTGGAGCACTTCGGTGGCCTTCAGAAGTTGCTGGCCGCGAGCGTGGACGACCTTCAGACGGTCGACGGGGTCGGCGAGGCGCGGGCGCGGAGTGTTCGTGAGGGCCTGTCGCGGTTGGCGGAGTCGTCGATCCTCGAGCGGTACGTATAGCTCCGCTGGTCATGCCACCCGGCGCGCGGTCTCGGGGCTCTGCCCCGGACCCCGCTGCTCAATCGCCGCAGGGGCTTAATTGCCTCAGGGGCTTGAGTGGCTCAGTCCTTCTTGAGGACGAACGACGTCTGCGCCTCGGGGAGTTGCGCCGCCTTCACCTCGACCAGGTAGGTCCCCGGCCCCGCCGCTCCCGCCGAGGGCGTCGCGCACTGGGGCGCGCTCGGCCGCAGATCCCACGTGTAGTCCCGCTGCACCGTGCCGCCCGCGGGGGCCCGCAGCACCATGCTGCCCGCCCCGGCCGGGCAGTCGTCGGAGGACCAGAACGGCTTGTCGGCCTCCGCCTTGGTGATCGTGACCACCGCGGTCTTCGGCCCGAGGTCGACCTTGCAGGACTTGTCCGCCGTGTTCTTGGCGACGAGTTGGAGCTTCGGCTTGTCCCCGGGCGCGTACGAGTTGTGGACGCTGCGCACCTTCAGGGTCACGCCGCCCGCCGTGCAGTCCGGGAGGCTGGAGCCGGCCGGGACCTGGTCCCCGGAGGACGTACCCCCGCTGCCACCGCCGCTGCCGCCGCCGTCACCGGAATCGCCGCCCGCGGCATCGTCCGAACCGCCGGACCCGGCACCCGAACCACCGGAACCGCCGGAACCAGAGCCGGAGCCCGAGCCGCCGGAACCGCCCGACTCGTCGCGTCCGCCCGGGTGTTCACTGATCGCGGGCCCCGTGCCGGAGGGTCCCGGCGTGATGGACTCCGTCGGATTCTTGCCGCCTGGGCCGCCGGCGCCGTTGTTCCCGCCGCCACCGCCCAAGGTGACGATCCATACGATCAGCAGCGCGAGCAGCGCCACCACGGACAGCAGAACAGCCCTCCGTCGCCAATAGATGGAGGAGGGGAGCGGCCCGATCGGATTGCGCAGAGATCCCACGGCTCAAACCTTACGAGAGATCGGGCCGTTGTCCGGCGCTACCCGCCGCCTCGCACACCAAGTTTTCCGGATCATCATCACGCGCGGGCCGCCGAACGGGCTCCGGGACCCCTGTCGATCGTCAGGTGGGGCCCGGGACCATCGCTGGATGTGACAAGCCTTGGGTATTGCATACTGTCCGTCACCATGGGAACCATCGACTCCGACCTGTATCGCGGCATCACCGATTTCGCCCACGACACCCCTTCGTGGTTTCAGCACCTCATGGAGGTGTGGACGGAACTGGGTCTGCTGCTGTTCGCCGTGCTCTTCGTCGTCGCCTGGTGGCGGGCGCGGGCCAACGACCCGAAGGCCTTCGCCGTCGCGGTGCTCGCGCCGCTGGCCACCGCGGTCGCGTACGTGATCAGCGAGGTGGTCAAGTCGGGGATCGACGAGGAGCGGCCCTGCCGCGCCGTCTCGGGCGCCCTGCCGTCCCTGATCGACTGCCCGGTCTACGGAGACTGGTCCTTCCCCTCCAACCACGCCACGATCGCCGCGGCCGCTGCCGTGGGCCTCGCGCTGGCCTGGCCGAAGGTGGGCTGGTTCACGGTGCCGATGGCGCTCCTCATGGCGTTCTCGCGCGTCTTCGTGGGCGTGCACTACCCGCACGACGTCGCGGTGGGCCTGCTCCTCGGCACGCTGGTCGCATTCCTCGTCGTACGCCTTCTGACGCGGCCGGGAGCGCGGGTGACCGAGGCGATGCGGGGGTCCGGGAACGGGCTCGTGCGGTGGTTCGCCGGGCCGGGCCCTGCCGGGTCCGGATACGGTTCGACGCCCGACGGCCGCTCGCGGCGTGGGGCGCACCGGCGCTGAACCTTCTGAAGACAGACGTAGCGGGCCCCGAAGATGATCGGGGCCCGCTACGTCTGTCGGCCTCCGGAACCGCTACGTCAGCAGCCCCGCCTCGTACGCCACGATGGCCGCCTGCACGCGGTTCTTGACCTCGAGGCGCTCCAGGACCGCGCTGACGTACGCCTTCACCGTCCCCTCCACGAGGTGCAGCCGGTCGGCGATCTCCGGGTTCGACAGGCCGGCGCCGACCAGGCCGAGCACCTCGCGCTCGCGCGGGGTGAGCGCCTCGACGCGCTGCCGGGCGGCGGCCTCGCGGGTCAGCCGGCCGCCGCCGAGCCCGTCGATGACATGCCGAGCCACTTTCGGCGACAGGAACGCGGCGCCGTCCGCCACCGCCCGTACGCCCGCCATCAGTTCGTGCGGATCGCCGGACTTGAGCAGAAAGCCGGTCGCGCCGCCGCCGAGCGCCCGCGCCACGTACGCTTCCTCGGAGAACGTGGTCAGCATCGCCACGGCCGTGCCGGGCACCGTCGCCGTGATCTCCTCCGCCGCCGCGAGGCCGTCCAGGCGCGGCATCCGGATGTCGAGGAGCGCCACGTCCGGGCGGTGGGCCTGGGCGAGGCGCACGGCCTCCCGCCCGTCGGCCGCCTCCGCGACGATCTCGAAGTCGCCGCCCGCCGCGAGGATCGCGCCGACCCCGGCCCGGATCATCGCCTCGTCGTCGGCGAGCAGCACCCTGATCCGTCGGCCGGCGGCCGGTTCGCTCAGCGCGCCCATTCACGCTCCTCCTCCTTCACTTGGTCGGCGGTGCCCGCCTTCGGGATCACCGCCTTGTCGACGAGGGTGTGCGCCGCGTCGTCGGCGAAGCAGAGCCTGAAGTGCTCGACGGTCACGAACAGTTCACCGCTCGCCCGGTAGTAGCGGCAGTCCGCGTGCGCGGGCGGTGGCGTGGGCGCGCGCTCGACGGGCGGGTCGCTGATCGTGCGCTCGGGCAGCCGGGACTCGACGTCGGCGAGGGGCGCGCCGACACGCAGCTGCGCGTACGCCTGCGGGGTGAGGACGGCATGCGTCTTCGTGTACGCGTACCAGGTGAACGCCCCGCCGATCAGGACGGTTCCCGCGACCGCGGCCGCTCCGAAGGCCAGGCCCACGCGGCGTCTGGCGGTGCGGCGGGCGTGCCCGAAGCCGGCGTCGGCGGGCTGGAGGTGTGGGGCGCCGGGCGCGGGAAGGCGGGCGGTCACCCGGAATCCGCCGTCGTGCGGGCCGGCGTCGAAGCTGCCGCCGAGCGCGGTGATCCGGGCCCGCAGGCCGAGCAGTCCGGTGCCGCTGCCGGGCGGCGCGGCGGGCGCGTCGGCCGGGCGGGCGTTGGTGACGGTGACGGTCGTGCCGGTGCCGTCCTGCCGCGCCTCTACGGTGACGGGGGCGCCCGGCGCGTACTTGGCGGCGTTGGTCAGAGCTTCCTGGACGACGCGGTAGGCAGTGCGGTCCTCTGTGCCGTGTGTGCTCTCGGGGGTGCTCACCAGGTGCACCGGGAGGCCCGATTCGGCGGCCCGCTCGACGAGTTCGGCGACGGTCTCGCCGGGCGGGGCGAGCGGGGCCTGCTCGTCGTCCTCCTCGCGGAGCAGGCCGATGATCCCGTGCAGCCGGTCGGTGGCGTCGGAGGCGGCGGAGCGCAGGTCGGCGGCGGCCGTGCGGTGCTGGTCGGCGAGGTCGGGTGCGACCTGGAGGGCGCCTGCGCGCAGTGCGATGAGGCTGAGTTCATGGCCCAGGGAGTCGTGCATGTCCTGCGCGATCCGGGCCCGTTCGCGCAGCCGGGCGCGGTCCGCGACGATCCGGTGCTCGCGCTCCAACTGCTCGGCCCTGGCCCAGCCGGCGGCGGTCAGCTCCCCGCTCTGCCGCCAGTACCGCCCGATGAGCCAGGGGAAGACGGCGCCGAACAGCAGCGTCCCCATGAGCACGAGCCACTCGGCGGCCGGGTCGACCTGCCGGACGCTGATCTTGACGGTGCCGGCGACGGCGAGCGCCCCGAAGGCGAGGAGCGAGGGACGTACGGCCGGCGACCGCAGCCCCATGAGGTACGCGAAGACGGCGAGCGCGCCCCCGTACGAGAGCGTGAACAGGGACGAGGCGACGGCGAGGCCAGGGGCTGCCGCGAGCAGGAAGGCGGTGGCGGGGAGCCGGCGGTGCAGCGCGGTGGCGGCGCCGAGCGCGGCGATTCCGGTGAGCTGCTGCCAGGTGCTGTCCGGTTCGTGCAGATGCAGCCACTCGACGGCGAGCACCGGAAGGGCGAGCACACCCCAGAGCGACAGCCCGACCAGCAAGATACGTCGTCGATCCTCCACCCCTTTGACGCTACAAGCGAGCCGCCCCCTTCCGCCCCTGCCGATCGTCAGGTCTCCGCGCCCCACCCCCGCACAACACACCACGCTCCCCCACCCCCGCCCCCACCCATGGCAGGATCGGAGGTGCCATGACTGCGCTCACGAAGAATCCCGAGAACGCCGCGAACACCGATCTCCACGCACCGGTCATCGACTGGTTCACCGAGCACGCCCGCGACCTCCCCTGGCGCCGCCGCGACGCGGGCCCGTGGGGCGTGATGGTCAGCGAGTTCATGCTCCAGCAGACGCCCGTCAACCGCGTGCTCCCGGTGTACGAGCAGTGGCTCGCCCGCTGGCCCCGCCCCGCCGACCTCGCCGCCGAGGCTCCCGGCGAGGCCGTCCGCGCCTGGGGCCGGCTCGGCTACCCGCGGCGCGCCCTGCGTCTGCACGGCGCCGCCGTCGCCATAGCGGAACGCCACGGCGGCGACGTACCCACCAGCCACGCGCAGCTCCTCGCGCTGCCCGGCATCGGCGAGTACACGGCGGCCGCCGTCGCCTCGTTCGCGTACGGCCAGCGGCACGCGGTCCTCGACACGAACGTGCGCCGGGTGTTCGCCCGCGCCGTCGCCGGCGTGCAGTACCCGCCGAACGCGACGACCGCCGCCGAGCGGAAGCTGGCCCGCGCGCTGCTGCCCGAGGAGGAGGACACCGCCGCCAAGTGGGCTGCCGCCTCCATGGAGTTGGGCGCCCTGGTGTGCACCGCCAAGAACGAGGAGTGCCACCGCTGCCCGATCGCCGCGATGTGCGCGTGGCGGCTCTCCGGGAAGCCCGCGCACGAGGGCCCGCCGCGGCGCGGCCAGACGTACGCGGGCACCGACCGCCAGGTCCGCGGCAAGCTGCTCGCCGTGCTGCGGGACGCCGTCGCCCCGGTGCCGCAGTCGGCGCTCGACCGCGTGTGGGACGAGCCGGTGCAGCGGGCCAGGGCCCTGGACGGCCTGGTCGACGACGGTTTGGTGGAGCCCCTCGCCGGCGGCCTCTACCGGCTTCCGCAGGGCTGAGCCGGGCGCGGAGCCCCACCCGGCCCCCTTCGTTACACAACCGACGGGTAGTCGTGCGTTCGCCGCTGGCCGGAACGGACAACGCCGTGACAACTCCTCCGTAACTTCTTCCTCGTAACCGCACACAACCTGTGCGGACCACGGGGATTGCGGGAAGCGGGAGGCAGTTGATCATGGCGCACGCCGGTGAGGTGCTCGGGTTCGAAGAGTACGTGCGGACGCGGCAGGACGCTCTGCTGCGCAGCGCCCGGCGTCTCGTGCCCGACCCGGTCGACGCCCAGGACCTGCTGCAGACCGCGCTCGTGCGGACGTACGGGCGGTGGGACGGCATAGCGGACAAGCGCCTGGCCGACGCGTATCTGCGCCGCGTCATGATCAACACGCGGACCGAGTGGTGGCGGGCGCGCAAGCTGGAGGAAGTGCCCACCGAGCAGCTGCCCGAGTCCTCGATCGACGACTCGACGGAGCAGCACGCGGACCGCGCCCTGCTGATGGACGTCATGAAGGTGCTGGCTCCGAAGCAGCGCAGCGTCGTGGTGCTGCGACACTGGGAGCAGATGTCCACAGAGGAGACGGCCGCCGCTCTCGGAATGTCGGCCGGAACCGTGAAGAGCACGCTGCACCGGGCCCTCGCCCGGCTCCGTGAGGAGCTGGAGAAGCGGGAGCGCGAGGAACTGGCCGGCCGCGCGCTCGAACGTGAGGAGCGGGAGCGTTGCGCGGCCTAGGCATACGTGCCTCTGGGATTCGTACGGCCCTGATGTCAGGGCGGTCCGCCCTGAAGCGGGGAATGAAGGCGGGGGGCGCGGCGATCGCCGGGCTCGCCGCCCTCGGGCTGTTCGCCGGGGGCCTCGCGGCGTGCTCGACCGGAGGCACCGGCGCCCGTGACGAGGGCCCCGCCCGCACGGACCCGGTCGGATCGACGGCGGCGGGCAGCGCGAGCCCCTCGGCCTCCGCCTCCCCGAGCGCCCCGAGCTCCGCCGAAGCGGTCCGGATGGTGAAGCGGGACCCGAAGGTCGGCGCGGACATCAAGCGCGACCTGAAGCCGTGCGTGGCGGACGAGTACCCGGTCGACGTGAGCTACGGAACACTGACCGGCAGCTCCCGCAGCGACGTCGTCGTCAACGTGATGACCTGCGGTGACGCGGTCGGCATCGGCACGTACGTGTACCGCGACGAGGGCGGCACGTACAAGAATGTCTTCAGGGACGAAGAACCCCCGGTGTACGCGGAGATCGACCGGGGTGATCTCGTGGTAACCAAGCAGGTGTACGAGAAGGGCGACTCGGTCGCCTCACCGTCCGGCGAGGAGATCCTCACGTACCGGTGGAGCGGGCACGGATTCGCCCAGGAGAGCCGCACGCACAACGATTACAGCAACGCGGTGGACGGGACGAGCCCCGCGCCTTCGGACGACGGCGGCTGAGTGACGAAGGCTGAGTGCTGAGACACGTGGTGGAGGAGAGAACGGATGGCGGGCATGGGCGGTGAGCGCAAGGGCGAGCCGACGCACGTCCTGTTCGTCGAGGACGACGACGTCATCCGCGAGGCCACCCAGCTGGCCCTGGAGCGCGACGGCTTCGTGGTCACCGCGATGCCGGACGGGCTCGCGGGCCTGGAGGCGTTCCGGTCGAACCGGCCGGACATCGCGCTGCTCGACGTGATGGTGCCGGGGCTCGACGGGGTCTCCCTGTGCCGCCGCATCCGCGACGAGTCGACGGTTCCGGTGATCATGCTCTCCGCGCGCGCCGACTCCATCGACGTCGTGCTCGGCCTGGAGGCCGGGGCCGACGACTACGTGACGAAGCCGTTCGACGGGGCGGTGCTCGTGGCCAGGATCCGCGCCGTGCTGCGCCGCTTCGGGCACGCGGGCGGCGCCTCGGCGGCCTCCGGCGCGGCCGAGGAGAGCCCCGCGCCCGACCACGGAGCGCTGCGCTTCGGCGACCTGGAGATCGACACGGACGGCATGGAGGTCAGGAAGGGCGGGGAGCCGGTGGCCCTGACGCCCACCGAGATGCGCCTGCTGCTCGAGTTCTCCTCCGCGCCCGGCTCCGTACTCTCCCGCGACAAGCTCCTCGAGCGTGTGTGGGACTACGGCTGGGGCGGCGACACCCGCGTCGTCGACGTCCATGTGCAGCGGCTGCGTACGAAGATCGGCCAGGACCGGATCGAGACGGTCCGCGGCTTCGGCTACAAGCTCAAGGCCTGACCGGGCTGATGGGACCTGAGCGTATGAGGAGGGGCACGACGAGGACCGGCTCGGCAACCGCCGCGTCGGCGTCCGCCGTCCCGGCGCCACGCGTCACGGGTGGCACGGGTGCCGCAGGCGCCACAGGTGCCGCGAAGAAGCCGGCCGCCGCCGGGACGTCGGCCGGCGCCCGGAAATCCGCCCGCTCCTGGATCCCGCACGGACTGCGGACCGGCGTGCGCTGGAAGATCAGCGTCGCCATCGCCTTCGTGGGCGCGCTCGTCGCCGTGGCGCTCAGCCTCGTCGTGCACAACGCGGCCCGTGTCTCGATGCTGGACAACGCGCGGGACGTGCAGGACGAGCGGATCCAGTTCGTGCAGCGCCAGTACGAGGCCCGCGGCGGCAATCTGCCCGTCGGCTTCAAGGTGGACGACCCGGCGCTCCCGCCCGACCTGCGCGCGAAGGCACGCGAGGGCCGCCGTGTCACGTACGTGTCGGAGTCGGCCAGCGGCGTCCCCGACATCTGGGCCGCGGTCCCGCTCAGCAACGGCGGGATCCTCTCGGTGCACACCCGGTTCGCCGACCGCAGCGCCACCGTGATGAAGGACCTCGACAAGGCGCTGCTCATCGGCTCGATCTCCGTCGTGCTCGGCGGCAGCGCGCTCGGCGTCCTCATCGGCGGCCAGCTCTCCCGCCGGCTGCGCAAGGCGGCGAGCGCGGCCCGCGATGTCGCGGCAGGGCAGAGCGACGTCCGCGTCCGCGGCGCCATCGGCGGTGTCGTACTCGACGAGACGGACGATCTCGCGCAGGCCGTCGACGCGATGGCCGACGCCCTGAAGCAGCGCCTGGAGGCCGAGCGCCGGGTCACCGCCGACATCGCGCACGAGCTGCGCACTCCGGTCACCGGGCTGCTCACCGCCGCCGAACTGCTGCCTCCCGGGCGGCCCAGCGAACTCGTCAAGGACCGCGCGCAGGCGATGCGTACGCTCGTCGAGGACGTCCTGGAAGTGGCCCGGCTCGACAGCGCCGCCGAGCGGGCGGAGCTGCAGGACATCATGCTCGGGGAGTTCGTGGAGCGCCGGATCGCGGCCCGCGCGGGCGACGGCGTCACCGTCCGGGTGATCCACGAGTCCGAGGTGACGACGGACCCGCGCCGCCTGGAGCGCATCCTCCTCAACCTGCTGGCCAACGCCTCCAAGCACGCCCGCCCGCCCATCGAGGTCAGCGTCGAGGGCCGGGTGCTCCGGGTACGCGACCACGGCCCCGGTTTCCCGGAGGAGCTCCTGGAGGAGGGGCCGAGCCGCTTCCGCACCGGCGCCGCCGACCGCGCGGGCCACGGCCACGGCCTGGGCCTGACGATCGCGGCGGGCCAGGCCCGGGTGCTCGGCGCCCGCCTCACGTTCCGCAACATCCGCCCCCAGGGCGCGGACCAGGACGCCCCCGCCGAGGGCGCCGTGGCGGTGCTGTGGCTCCCGGAACACGCACCGACGAACACGGGAAGCTTCCCGATGGTGCGGCTGCCATCCGGCGATTGAGGTCCCGCGCCAAGCCCCGTCGTCGGCACCGTCCTCCGCCCCGGGGCTCCGCCCCAGACCCCGCTCCTCAATCGCCGGAGGGGCTTGATTTGCCCACCCGTCCTCAGTCGCCCACAGGGCTCGGGTTCTCGGCCCCCCGCAGGACGACCTCCTTGACGAAGACCGCCGCGAGCAGCGAGCCGAGCGCCACCACGGAGCCCAGCAGGAACGCGGAGTGCGTGCCGGAGGAGACGGCGAACTGGTAGGCCTCCCGCGCCTGTTCCGGCAGCTTCGCCAGGCTCGCCGCGTCCAGCTGCGCCGACTGCTCGGTGACCTTCCCGCCGAGCGCCCCCGCCTTCTCCGCCATGACGTCCTGCACCCGGTTGTTGAACAGCGCGCCCATGATGGCGACGCCGAACGAGGACCCGAGCGTCCGGAACAGGGTCGTCGACGAGGACGCGACGCCCATGTCCTTCATCTCCACGCTGTTCTGCGCGACCAGCATCGTGATCTGCATCAGACAGCCCATCCCGGCGCCGAGCACGGCCATGTAGAGCCCGGACGTGAACCGTGAGGTCTGGGTGTCCATCTGCGCGAGCAGGAACAGACCGGCGATCATCAGGACGCTGCCCGCCACCGGGAACACCTTGTACTTGCCGGTGTTGGTGGTGACCCGGCCCGCGATCAGCGAGACGACCATCATCGCGAGCAGCATCGGAAGCAGCAGCAGACCGGAGTTGGTCGCGGACGCGCCCTGCACGGACTGCTGGTACAGCGGCAGGAAGAGCACCGCGCCGAACATCACGAAGCCGGTGATGAAGCCGATCACGGACATCAGCGTGAAGTTGCGGTTGCGGAAGATGTGCAGCGGCACGATCGGCTCGGCCGCCTTGGTCTGCGAGAACACGAACCCGACGAGCGCGGCGACGCCGATCCCGATCAGCTCCATGATCACGGCGGAGTCCCAGGCGTACTCGCTCCCGCCCCACGTGGTCACGAGCACGATCGAGGTGATGCCGACGGTGAGCAGCGCGGCGCCCAGATAGTCGATGGACCCCCCGGACCGCTTCTTCGGCAGATGCAGCACGGCGGTGATCGCCACGAGGGCGAGGATGCCGAGCGGCACGTTGATGTAGAAGGCCCAGCGCCAGCCGAGGTGGTCGGTGATGGTGCCGCCGACGAGCGGCCCGCCGATCATGGCCAGCGCCATCACGCCGGCCATCATGCCCTGGTACTTGCCCCGCTCACGGGGCGGGATCAGATCGCCGATGATGGCCATGACCCCGACCATCAGCCCACCGGCGCCGAGGCCTTGAACGGCCCGGAAGCCGATCAGCTGCCCCATGTCCTGGGCCATTCCGCTGAGCACGGAGCCGAGCAGGAAGATCACGATGGAGGTCAGGAAGGCGCCCTTCCTGCCGTACATGTCGCCGATCTTCCCCCAGATCGGCGTGGAGGCGGCGGTCGCGAGCGTGTACGCGGTGACGACCCACGACAGGTGCTCGAGGCCGCCCAGCTCGCCGACGATGGTGGGCATCGCGGTGCCCACGATCATGTTGTCGAGCATGGCCAGCAACATGGCGAGCATCAGCGCGAGCAGCACGACCCGTACGCTGCGCGGCTGTTTCACCGACGACTGATCCGGTTGATCCGATATCGCGGGCTGCGCCGCCGCCTGTGCCATGGTCCCCACTCCCCCTGCGTCACCCGGGACTTACTTGTCGCCCGGCTAGTTACCTACAATGGGGAAAGTAGAGCGCCAACTAGCCGGGCGTCAAGTAAGTTTTTTCCCAAGGGCTCGACAAGGGCACGAGAGGCAGCGAGCGATGGTCACGGGCAGCAGTAAGCCGCAGCAGCGCCGCGGGGACACCCGCCAGCGCATTCAGGACGTGACCTTGGAGCTCATCGCCGAGCAGGGCTACGAGAAGACGTCGCTGCGGGAGATCTCCGAGCGCCTCGGTGTGACGAAGGCCGCGCTCTACTACCACTTCAAGACCAAGGAAGACATCGTCGTCAGTCTGTTCACGGACCTGATGAGGCCGATCGACGACGTGATCGCGTGGGCCGCCGAGCAGCCGTCGACGCTGGAGGTCAAGCTCGAGATCCTCGGCCACTACTCGGACGCGCTGGCCCACGCCGCCCCGCTCTTCCGCTTCATGCAGGAGAACCAGGCGACGATGCGCGAGCTCAGCATCGGCGAGAACTTCAAGGAGCGGATGACGTCGCTCCTCGACCATCTGCTCCCCGAGGACGTCACACTGACCGACCGGGTCCGCTGCTTCAGCGCGCTGTTCTCGATGCACGCCGGAATGTTCGTCCTCAAAGACGTCGAAGGCGACCCCGAGGAGAAGCGCAAGGCCATCCTCGAGGTCGCCTCCGACCTGGTCACCCGGGCCCATCAGGGCTGACGGGCCGGTGCGGTGGGCGTCGTCAGACGCTCACGCCCTCCTTCTTCAGGAAGGAGACGGGGTTGACCGCCGAGCCGTAGTCCGCCGTCGTGCGGATCTCGAAGTGCAGGTGCGGGCCGCTGGAGTTGCCGGTGTCGCCGGACTTCGCGATGTGGCTGCCCGTGGAGACGGTGTCACCGACCTTCACGTCGATCCGCGACAGGTGCGCGTACTGCGAGTACGTGCCGTCGCTGTGCTTGATGACGATGGCGTTGCCGTACGCGGCGCCGTCACCGGCGCCGTTGCCGCCGGCCTTGACGACGGTGCCGCCGTGCACGGCCATCACGTCGGTGCCGACCGGGACGGCGAAGTCCTGGCCGGAGTGGTGGCCGCTGGCCCACATGGCGCCGCCCTGCGAGTAACCGGCGGAGAGCTCGTAGTCCTTGACCGGGTCGATCCAGGACTTGGCCTTCTTCTCCTGGGCCGCCTTCTTCTTGGCCTCGGCGGCCTTCTTCTTCGCCTCGGCCTCCTTCTTCGCCTTCGCGGCGTTGTCGGCGGCCTTGGCCTGGGCGGTGGCCTGGGCCTCGACGGAGGAGGCGGAGATACCGGGGAGGGCGGTGGCGTCTGCGGAGTCGGCGACCGCGGCCCCGGTCCCGAGCAGCGCCGACACTCCGAACCCGGCGGCCACGACGGCGGCACGCTTGCGGAGCATCGACGTACCGGGGCGGTGGGACTGGGTGCGCTTCGACATATGGGCAGACCTCTCGAACTGGGACATGGAGGGGCCCGGCGCACTGCCTCGTGCTGCCGGGCCGGCCATCCCTTGGTAACCCCACCTCCCATCGCCACCCAAAACGCCCATCTACGACATGTCCTCGTAGACCCACCCCGAGAGTCGTCCGGATCGAACCACCGCCGAGCCGGGACGAAAGTAGCCCGATTTATGCCCTCATCCCTGGTTTAACCCCACTTCATCGCCGCACACCCGGACCGGGCGGGCACACCTCCCCCACCAAACAGACAAATCACCAGAACCCCTCAACCATGTAACGACCCACCCAGACCCCCCTCATCCCACTATTTCCGTTAGTACGTGACGCACGTCCTGTGCGGCAAGTCACCGACCGGCAAGATCCAACCCCTCGCGGATGTGACCGGGGCTACGCTCCCGAACCATGGATCCCGCTGCCCTCGGCACCCGTCTGGCATCGAGCGTGATCGCCCCGGCGCTCAAGAAACTCCTCGTCCAGGAGGGCCCTGGAGCGGGCCTGACGGACAAGCCGGTACGCATCTCCGGCCTGGTCTCCTTCCGGGGCGAGAAGCGCACGCTCACGGAGGCGGACCTCGAACGGCTCGCCCGCAAGCTGGTCGACGCGGCGGTTGCCGGGCCCGGCGAACCCCCGTTCCCGTACGAGGAGCGGGAACCGGTCGTCCTCGCCCTGACCCGCACCCTGCACGCGCTCGGCGACCTGACCATGGACGACGTCCAGGCGGTCCGCCTGGGCCCGCGCGCCCTGGCCCAGGCCCTGCGCCGCGCGGCCCCCGCACCGGAGCTCTCGGCCGACGCGACCTACTTCCTCGACTCGCTCACGGAGTGGTCCTGCGTCCACATCCTGCACTTCTTCACGCAGCGGTCGACCTTCGTGGCGCGGACGCTGGTGGAGCAGAGCCGGGGGCAGGCCGAGCTGCTCGCCAAGACGGACGAGTTGATCGCCCGCACGCCGCCCGCCGACGCGGCCGACACCGCCTTCGAGGAGCGCTATGCCCGGTACATCGCCGACCGCCACCGGCATCTGACCATCTACGGAATCGACCTGCTCGAGGCCCCCGAGCGCTGGCCCCTGGACGTGGCGTATCTGAGCCTGGAGGCGACCGCCGCGTCGGCCGAGGCCTTCGACACGGATCCGGACCGGGGCCGGGTGCTGCTGCGCGGCGACGCGGGCTCCGGCAAGACGACGCTGATCCAGTGGCTGGCGACCCGGGCCGCCGCGGACGGGGACCGGATCCCGTTCGTGCTGCCGCTGCGCACCCTGGCGGGGGGACCGCTGCCCGCCCCCGACGCGTTCCTGACGGCGGTTTCCTGCCCACTGACCGCACCCGACGGGTGGGTGGGGCGCGTCCTCGCCGCCTCCCGCGCCCTGGTCATGGTGGACGGCCTGGACGAGATCCCCACCGCCGACCGGCACCGGGTGCGCGACTGGCTGCGCGGCCTCGTCGACGCGTACCCCGGCAACCGTTGGCTGCTCACCTCACGCCCTACCGCCGTACGCCCCGAATGGCTCGCCGACGGCGGATTCCGCGAGGTCCTGCTGCCGCCGATGCGCTCCGCCGACGTCGCCACCTTCGTGCACCGCTGGCACACAGCGGCCGACGCCCTCCCCTACGAGGCCCCGCTCCTGGACTCGCTGCGCACCAAACGCGATCTGGCCCGCCTCGCCACCAACCCCCTGATGTGCGGCCTGATCTGCGCGCTGCACCGCGAACGGCGCGGCTATCTGCCCACCGGCCGCAAGGAGTTGTACGACGCGGCCCTGACGATGCTGCTGGCCCGGCGCGACCGGGAGCGCGGCATGGCCGTGCCCGAACTGAGCGAGGAGGCCCAGCTGGACCTCCTCCAGCACCTCGCGTACGCCCTCGTCCTCAGCGGCCGAACCGAGATGAGCCGCGAGCACGCCATCGGCGCACTGGAGCGCCGGCTGCCCGCCGTGGCCTCGGCGGCGGCGCACGGCGACGCGGCGACCGTCCTGCGCACCCTGCTGCTCCGCAGCGGTCTGCTGCGCGAACCCGCCGCCGACACGGTCGACTTCGCGCACCGCACCTTCCAGGACTATCTGGCCGCCCGCTACGCCGTGGAGGAGGGCCACGCGCTGCCGTTCGTGCAGCGCCTCGCGGACGACCCGCAGGGCGAGGACTCGATCCGCATGGCGGTCGCCCACGCCCGCCCCGGCGAACGCGCCCAACTGCTGCGCGAGCTGCTCTCGTACGGTGCCCCGCGCCTCACCCTGCTCGCCCTCGCCTGCCTGGAGCACGCGACGGCGCTGGATCCCGCGGTGCGTGCCGAGGTGGAGCGGGCGGCCGGGGAGCTGATCCCGCCGAGCACCCCCGAGGCCGCCCGCGAACTGGCAGAAGCGGGCCCTCTGGCCCTGGAGCTGCTGCCGGGCCCTGACGGACTCACCGACGCGGAGGCGTACGGGGTCGTGATCACGGCCTCGCTCCTCGGCAGCGCCGAACCGGCGGGCGCGCTCGGCGTGCTGCGCCGTTTCCGGGCGCACCCGTCGTTCGACGTACGGCGCCAACTGGCGGGCACCTGGCGCCGGTTCCCCACGCGGGAGTACGCGGCGGAGGTGCTCGACCACCTGGAGCGCGACAGCCTGTTCGTCACCTGCGATACCGATGAGCAGCGCGCGGCACTGGCGGGGATGCGGCCCTGGCACCAGCTGGAATTCCGCGGCCCGCACGCGCTGCCCGACGTGGTCGCCACGATCCCGAACCCGGACGCCGTGAACCTCGTCTACTTCCAGGACAACCCGCTGGCCGAAGATCTCGGCGCCCTGGCCGCGTTCCCGGCCCTGTCCGGGCTGTGGGTGGCGGGCTGCCCGGCCGCCCACGGGCTCGGCGCGCTCGCCGGTCTGCCGCTCACCGACCTCACGTACGGGCACAGCGACTTCACGGGCCTGTCCGCCCTGAACTCGTTGCGCCGGCTGTCCCTCAACGGGGAGATCACCGCCGATTCGCTCGCCGAGGCGCTGCCGACCGGAGCCCCGCTGGGCTTCCTGTTCTTGGGGGGCGACGCCACCCGCGCCACCGGCCTGCGCGGCCTCGGCCACTGGCCCACGCTGACCACCCTGAGCCTCGGCCGGCTCGCCGCAGCGCCGACCGCCGAGGACTGGCGCCACGTCGCCGGTCTCCCCGCCCTGACACACCTCTACCTGAACTCGCTCCTGTTCACCGACCACCCCGAATCCATCGAGGCCCTGCCCGAACTCCCCGGGATCGAGGTGCTGCGCCTCCCGGCCCTGCACGGCACCGAGGACCTGGGCCCCCTCCCGTACCGCCTGCCCGGCGTGCGCCGCCTCGTCCTGCAGACGGCCCCCGGCGCGGTCTTCCCACCCGAGCGGTACGCCCGGCTGTTCCCGCGGGCGCGGGTCACGGTCGACCAGCGCTGAGGCACAAAAACGGGTGGGCCCGAACCGTTCCGTCAGGAACAGCTCGGGCCCACCCGTATCAGGCTCGCCCCGGAGGGGTTACGCCTCCTTGCTCAGGTTCGGGCCACCGCCGGCAGCCGCGTCCTCGATCGGCGGAGCGTCCGGCAGCGCCGACTTCTCCTCGCCGCGGAAGGTGAAGGTCTTGTTCTCGCCCTCGCCCTCCGTGTCCACGACCACGATGTGGCCCGGGCGCAGCTCGCCGAAGAGGATCTTCTCCGACAGGCTGTCCTCGACCTCGCGCTGGATCGTGCGCCGCAGCGGACGCGCGCCGAGCACGGGGTCGTAGCCCTTCTTGGACAGCAGCTCCTTGGCGGACTGCGAGAGCTCGATGCCCATGTCGCGGTCCTTGAGGCGCTCGTCCACCTTCGTGATCATCAGGTCGACGATCTCGAGGATGTCGCCCTGGCTGAGCTGCGGGAAGACGACGACGTCGTCGACACGGTTGAGGAACTCGGGACGGAAGTGCTGCTTGAGCTCGTCCGACACCTTGTTCTTCATGCGCTCGTAGTTGGACTTCGAGTCGCCCTGGGCCGCGAAGCCGAGGTTGAAGCCCTTCGAGATGTCACGGGTTCCAAGGTTGGTCGTCATGATGATGACCGTGTTCTTGAAGTCCACGACACGACCCTGGGAGTCGGTCAGGCGACCGTCCTCCAGAATCTGCAGCAACGAGTTGAAGATGTCCGGGTGGGCCTTCTCCACCTCGTCGAAGAGGACGACGGAGAACGGCTTGCGGCGCACCTTCTCGGTCAGCTGGCCGCCCTCTTCGTAGCCCACGTAACCGGGGGGCGAACCGAAGAGACGCGAGACCGTGTGCTTCTCGCTGAACTCCGACATGTCGAGGGAGATCAGCGCCTCCTCGTCGCCGAAGAGGAACTCGGCGAGCGCCTTGGAGAGCTCGGTCTTACCGACACCGGACGGGCCCGCGAAGATGAACGAACCACCCGGACGCTTCGGGTCCTTCAGACCGGCCCGCGTACGGCGGATCGCCCGCGAGAGCGCCTTGACGGCGTCCTTCTGGCCGATGACGCGCTTGTGGAGCTCGTCTTCCATGCGGAGGAGTCGCGAGGACTCTTCCTCGGTGAGCTTGAAGACGGGAATGCCGGTCGCGGTCGCGAGGACCTCGGCGATCAGCTCGCCGTCGACCTCGGCGACGACGTCCATGTCGCCGGCCTTCCATTCCTTCTCACGCTTGGCCTTCGCGGCGAGCAGCTGCTTCTCCTTGTCGCGGAGGGAGGCCGCCTTCTCGAAGTCCTGGGAGTCGATGGCCGACTCCTTGTCGCGACGCACGCCCGCGATCTTCTCGTCGAACTCGCGGAGGTCCGGCGGCGCGGTCATCCGGCGGATGCGCATCCGGGAACCGGCCTCGTCGATCAGGTCGATCGCCTTGTCCGGCAGGAAGCGGTCCGAGATGTACCGGTCGGCCAGCGTCGCGGCCTGGACGAGGGCCTCGTCCGTGATCGAGACGCGGTGGTGGGCCTCGTAGCGGTCACGGAGACCCTTGAGGATCTCGATCGTGTGCGGCAGCGACGGCTCCGCGACCTGGATCGGCTGGAAGCGGCGCTCGAGGGCCGCGTCCTTCTCCAGGTGCTTGCGGTACTCGTCGAGTGTCGTCGCACCGATGGTCTGCAGCTCACCGCGGGCCAGCATCGGCTTCAGGATCGAAGCGGCGTCGATGGCACCTTCCGCGGCACCCGCACCGACCAGCGTGTGCAGCTCGTCGATGAACAGGATGATGTCGCCGCGGGTGCGGATCTCCTTGAGCACCTTCTTCAGGCGCTCCTCGAAGTCACCGCGGTAGCGGGAGCCCGCGACCAGCGCGCCGAGGTCAAGCGTGTACAGGTGCTTGTCCTTCAGCGTCTCGGGCACCTCGCCCTTGACGATCGCCTGGGCCAGGCCCTCGACGACCGCCGTCTTGCCGACGCCGGGCTCACCGATCAGGACCGGGTTGTTCTTGGTACGGCGCGACAGGACCTGCATCACGCGCTCGATCTCCTTCTCGCGCCCGATGACCGGGTCGAGCTTGGACTCACGAGCGGCCTGCGTCAGGTTGCGGCCGAACTGGTCGAGCACCAGGGACGTGGAGGGCGTGCCCTCGGCAGGACCGCCACTGGCGCCGGCGGTCTCCTTGCCCTGGTAACCGGAGAGCAGCTGGATGACCTGCTGCCGCACCCGGTTGAGGTCTGCGCCCAGCTTGACCAGGACCTGGGCGGCGACGCCCTCGCCCTCGCGGATCAGGCCGAGCAGGATGTGCTCCGTGCCGATGTAGTTGTGGCCCAGCTGAAGGGCCTCGCGGAGCGACAGCTCCAGGACCTTCTTGGCACGGGGGGTGAAGGGGATGTGCCCGGACGGGGCCTGCTGGCCCTGACCGATGATCTCCTCCACCTGCTGGCGGACCGCCTCGAGCGAAATCCCGAGGCTCTCCAGGGCCTTAGCGGCGACACCCTCGCCCTCGTGGATCAAGCCCAGGAGGATGTGCTCGGTGCCGATGTAATTGTGGTTGAGCATCCGGGCTTCTTCCTGAGCCAGGACGACAACCCGCCGCGCGCGGTCGGTGAACCTCTCGAACATCGTTAATCGCTCCTCAGAGCGGTCAGGCAGTTAGGGGTCGGTCCCCTCCCTGTCCTTCCGCAGCTTAGTCCCGCAAGCGGGGACCGCTCATTCCATCTGCCGACACCCGTTCATGGTCTCCTGCCCCGAACGCCGACAACTGCTCCAACCCGATGGTGCGAGACGATGTTCCCGCAGGCCAGGCAGATACCCCCACCATCAGTACGCCGATGGCGAACGCAGGCTGCCCGTCCTGCACGTGTCGCCCCTCCCACTAGGGATGTCTTACCCGTACGGACTGACACTCCATGCGGCGCACCCCGGTTCCCTCCGCTACGGGCGAACAACTTTGCGCCGCCCAACGCTCCCGTACGCCCCTTTTCCGGACACACTACGCATGCAGTCGACGACGGTGCGTAACCCCGGAGCGTCGGTGGCTGTTGCTCCTGGCATGGTCACCACCTCCGGCACGACCGTTCCCGCTCCCCGGCACCCGCTGACCGACACCGGACGCGATCCGGTTCGGCGGTGGTACGAGGACCAGCTCGGCTGGGCGACCGCGCCCGGCCCCGACGGCGCACTGCTCCACACCGGGCTGCGTTTCGACGTCCTGGAGGTGCCGGCCGACGCCGGCTTCGCGATGCTGCGCAGACTCGATCCCCGGTCACCGGTGGCCGTGCGCGGGGAAACGATGCGGCTGCTGGTCGCCGCGGGAAGCGCGGACGAGTTGCCGGGGCTGCTCGACTGGCTGGAGTGGGGGGCGCTGCCCCTGGACCTCGTGGCCGTCGGGGCGGGCGGTCTCATGGACGCGCCGACGCCTCCGGGGTGGTCCGGCTCGCAGGAGGCCGCTGTCTGGGTGCGGCCCCCCGAGCCCGGCTGCGAGGTGGAACCGGTGCTACCGGCCCTGACGAGCCTGACGGCCGTCTCGACCTGGTCGGTCGTGGGGGGCGGTGGGGGCGCCCCCGATCTCGTACGCCTCGTGGACACGGCGGCGACACACTGCCACCGGGCCCGGCTGCGTCGCGGCGCGGCTGCGCCGGCGACCACGTCAACAAAGCGACCAATGCGGCCGTCCCGTCAGCCGTTGGCCTTCTCGTAGGCCTCACGGATCGACTGGGGAACCCGGCCGCGGTCGTTGACCTCGTAGCCGTTCTCCTTCGCCCACGCGCGGATCTGCGCGGTGTCCTGGTTGCCGCCGCCGGACGTGGCGCGCGCCTTGCCCCGGCCGCTCGAACGGCCACCGGTGCGACGACCACCCTTGAGGTACGGCTCGAGGAGGCCACGGAGCTTGTCCGCATTGGCGGTGGTGAGGTCGATCTCGTACGACTTACCGTCGAGCGCGAACGTCACGGTCTCGTCCGCCTCGCCACCGTCGAGGTCATCGACAAGAAGGACCTGAACCTTCTGTGCCACCGGATTTCCTTTCATCGAAATCTGAAGGGCGGCCCCGCGACCACGGCCGCTGATTCGCCGTCCTCTTGTTATATGCAGTACTGCAGTACGTCGGAAAGCAAACCGCTTTTGCCCGAAAAACACAAACCCCTGGCTGAGATCGAGGAGAGATCCAGGAGTTGAACACTGCCCGCCCGGACCAAAAACATGCGCGATTCGGACATAGGGAACCGTTGCAAGCACGCATGCCGGAATAACGCCCGGCGGCGATCACAGATGCAGAAGCATCCGGCTGTTGCCCAAGGTGTTCGGTTTCACTCGTTCGAGACCGAGGAACTCCGCTACACCCTCGTCATAGGAACGCAGCAGCTCACTGTAGACATCGGTGTCGACCGTATCGACAGGTGTCTCACCGATCTCCACGAAGGCGTGCTTGGCGAAGAACTCGACTTCGAAGGTGAGGCAGAAAACTCGCCGAACACCGATCCAGCGCGCGGTCTGCAGAAGCTTCTCGAGCAGAAGATGTCCGACACCGGACCCCTTGACCTGCGGATCCACCGCGAGCGTGCGGACTTCCGCGAGGTCTTCCCACATGACGTGCAGTGCGCCGCAGCCGACCACGGCCGCGTTGTCGTCGCGTTCCGCGACCCAGAACTCCTGGATGTCCTCGTAAAGCGTCACAGTGGCTTTGTCGAGCAGGATCCCCTGTCGGCTGTACGCGTCGAGCAGGCGGCGCACCTCCGGCACATCGGCCGTCCTCGCCCTGCGTACGGTGACTGCTTTACGGGTCGATTCGACGGGTGACGCGACTTCGGGGAGCTCTGCTGGCATGTCCGGACGCTATCGCCCGGCTCCGTCGCCCGCTTCCTCGGGGGCCGAGGGGACTTCAGCCGGCAGTTCGGGCGAGACGATCCGCATGGCATCCCTGAGTGCCTCGCGCTGCCCCGGCGACATCATCCCGAAGAACGCGACGAGGGCGGCCGCCGGGTTGTCGCTCTGCGCCCAGGCCTCGTTCATCAGCGCGGCCGAGTACGCGGCCCGTGTGGAGACCGCCTCATATCGATAGGCCCGGCCTTCCGCTTCGCGGCGCACCCAGCCCTTCTGATGGAGATTGTCCAATACGGTCATGACGGTCGTGTAGGCGATGGACCGTTCCTGTTGGAGGTCCTCCAGGACTTCCCTCACGGTGACCGGGCGGTTCCACTTCCACACCCGCGTCATCACTGCGTCTTCGAGTTCTCCCAAGGGGCGCGGCACGAGAAGCACAATAGTGGGAGAAGTCGGTAATTCAACGTGGGACGTGGCGACGACCGCCAACCAATGACAAAAGGGGCGCCCAATGGGCGCCCCTCACTGCGGTTTCCGTGCCGGTCGCGGTGCGCTCAGGCGCTCGCGCCCGGCTGCGCGCCGCCACTCTGCCGGGCGGACTCGGCGCGCGCGATGGCGGCGTCGACGGCCGCGTCCTCCTTGGCCTTCTTGTCGCCGCCCTGCGACTTCACGATGGTCACGATCAGACCGATGAAGAACGCGGCCATCACGACCGGGGGCACGAGCGCGGAGACGTAGTCCATGCCCCCAGAGTAGCTACCCCACGGCCAGTCTTTGCGTGGGGGCCGGGGGTTGGGCGGGGCGGCGTTTCGGGGGGAAGACCTCGGCGGGGGTGGGGACCGGGCGCTGCGGGGTCCCGGGGGCCGGCTTGGCGGGCTTGCCGCCGTCCGCCGCCGACAGGCCGCCGGGGAGGGCGAGCAGGTGGGTGCGGGAGGCCGGGACGCGGGTCCGGTACAGCGCGTCGAACTTGTCGCGTACGCCCTGTTCCGCCAGGTCGTGGCAGCGGGCGAGGAGGACCACGGCGGCCGGGTTCGCGGGCAGCGCGCGCAGCGCCGCGAGGTCCTCGGCGCCGGGCTTGTGGCCCGCCGCCAGAGCCTCCTTGAGGAGGCTCAGATAGCCGGGAGCGGAGCCGGGCAGGGCGGCCCGGTAGCGGTCGAGGTCGGAGCGGAGGAAGGCCCGCATGCGGATGCCTTCCCGGCTCGCTTCGTCGACCGACTCCGCGAGTCGCAGACAGGCCCGGACGTCCTCGTCCGAGGCAGGGCTGGGATGAAGGGCGAGGGCGAGGGCACGTCGGAGCACACGCAGCTCTTCTGCGCCGAACGCCATGCCGCCGCGGTTTCCGTAGGGCGTGGGCATGAAATGACGGTACGGCCTATTACGGACAAATCGGCTTAACCGGCAATTTCCGGGCGCGCCCTCGCCGCGCTGCCCATCAGAGCCGCGAGACGTTCCGCTCGTACACCAGGCGCAGCCCGATCAGCGTCAGCCACGGCTCGTGCTCGTCGATCACGGTGGCCTCGCCGAGGACCATCGGCGCGAGCCCGCCCGTCGCGATGACGGTCACGTCGTCCGGGTCGTCCGCGAGCTCCTTCGCCATCCGGTTCACGACCCCGTCGACCTGGCCCGCGAACCCGTAGACGATGCCCGCCTGCATCGCCTCGACCGTGTTCTTGCCGATGACGCTGCGCGGCCTGGCCAGCTCGATCTTGCGCAGCTGGGCGCCGCGCATGCCGAGCGCCTCGACGGAGATCTCGATGCCTGGCGCGATCACGCCGCCCGCGTACTCGCCGCGCGCGGACACCGCGTCGAAGGTCGTGGCCGTGCCGAAGTCCACGACGATCGCGGGGCCGCCGAACATCTCGACGGCCGCGACCGCGTTGATGATCCGGTCGGCGCCGACCTCCTTGGGGTTGTCCATGAGGATCGGCACGCCGGTCTTGATGCCGGGTTCGACCAGCACGGCGGGTACGTCGCCGTAGTAGCGGCGGGTGACCTCGCGCAGCTCGTGCAGGACCGAGGGGACGGTCGAGCAGATCGCGATGCCGTCGATGCCGTCGCCCAGCGCGTCGCCGAGCAGCGGGTGCATGCCCATCAGACCCTTGAGCAGGACGGCCAGTTCGTCGGCCGTCTTGCGCGCGTCCGTGGAGATGCGCCAGTGCTCGATGATCTCCTCGCCGTCGAACAGGCCGAGGACGGTGTGGGTGTTGCCCACGTCGATGGTGAGCAGCATCAGGCGTCCGCCTCGCGCAGGTCGAGGCCGATGTCGAGGATCGGCGAGGAGTGGGTGAGCGCGCCCACGGCGAGGTAGTCGACGCCCGTCTTCGCATACGTAGCGGCGTTTTCCAGCGTGAGGCGGCCCGAAGACTCCAGGAGCGCGCGGCCGTCCGTGATCGCCACGGCCTCCTCCGTCTCGCCCGGCGTGAAGTTGTCCAGGAGGATCAGGTCGGCGCCCGCGTCGAGCACCTCGCGCAGCTGGTGCAGGGTGTCGACCTCGACCTCGATCGGCAGACCGGGGAAGCGCTCGCGCACGGCCTGGAAGGCCTGGGCCACGCCGCCGGCCGCGACCACGTGGTTGTCCTTGACCAGGGCCGCGTCCGAGAGGGACATGCGGTGGTTGACGCCGCCGCCCATGCGGACCGCGTACTTCTCCAGGGAGCGCAGGCCCGGGGTCGTCTTGCGGGTGTCGCGGACCTTCGCCTTGGTGCCATCCAGAACGTCCGCCCACGCGCGCGTGGCGGTCGCGATACCGGAGAGGCGGCACATGATGTTGAGCGCGGTGCGCTCGGCGGTGAGCAGGTCGCGGGTGCGGGTGGTGACGGAGAGCAGCTTCTGGCCGGCCTCGACCCGGTCGCCGTCCTCCGCGTGCCGCTCGACCTCGAACTCGTCCGCGGCCACTACGGAGATGACCGCTTCGGCGACGCGCAGGCCCGCCACGACGCCCGCCTCGCGGGCCGTGAAGTCGGCGGTGGCGACGGCCGCTTCGGGGATCGTCGCGACGGTCGTGACGTCCACGCCGCCGTCCAGGTCCTCGGTGATCGCCATGTGGGCGATGTCCTCGATCTCGACCGGGTGCAGGCCCGCGTCGACCAGCAGCTGGGCGAGCGACGGGTCGAGGCCGCACTCCATGACGTCGGCGGCGTTCTCGTCATTGCCCTGCGCACAGCCGCAGTTGTCGCCGCAGCCGCCGCTTTCGGCGAGGGGGAGGTCGGGGGTGGCGCTCACGTCGGTCACTGCTCCTGAGGGTTTTCTGCCGTTTCCGGAAAGTCTGCTGTGGGTGTGGTGTACGTGGCCAGAGTCCTGTCCGGATTCAGGCGTACGACGATGTGGCGACGCCACGTGGCATCGTCGCGGTCCGGGTGGTCCTCGCGCCAGTGGCAGCCGCGGGTCTCCTCGCGGCGGCGCGCGGCGGCGACCAGGACGCGGGCCACGCACAGGAGGTTGGTGGCCTCCCAGGTGTCGACCCCCGGCTCGGACGTCTTGCCGTTCTCCGTGAGGGAGTTGACCGCTTCGGCGTGGATGCGGCCGAGCTGGGCCGCGGCCCCGGCGAGGGAGTCGGCGGAGCGCAGGACGCCCGCTCCCTCCGTCATCACGCGCTGGATGGCGAAGCGGGCCTCCGGGGGCAGGAGGGGGTGCTCCGGGGTCTGCGGGTGCTCGACGGGCGCGGGTACGCGCGCGTGGAGGCCGTTCTCCGCGTGCTGCCGCTCGATGTCGTCCGCGATGCGCTCCGCGTAGACGAGGCCTTCCAGAAGGGAGTTGGAGGCCAGCCGGTTCGCCCCGTGGACGCCCGTGCAGGCGGCCTCACCGCACGCGTACAGGCCTGGAACCGTGGTGCGCCCGGACAGGTCGGTGCGGACGCCTCCGGAGGCGTAGTGCGCGGCGGGGGCGACCGGGATGGGCTCGGTGACCGGGTCGATGCCGTGGGCGCGGCAGGCCGCGAGGATCGTGGGGAACCGGTTCTCCCACATGTCGGCGCCGAAGTGCCGCCCGTCCAGGTACATGTGATCGGCGCCCTGCTCCAGCATGCGCCGCGTGATGCCCTTGGCGACGATGTCGCGGGGCGCCAGCTCGGCGAGTTCGTGCTGGCCCACCATGAAGCGCACGCCGTCCGCGTCCACCAGGTGCGCGCCCTCGCCGCGTACGGCTTCGGAGACGAGCGGCTGCTGGCCCTCGGCGTCCGCGCCCAGGAACAGCACGGTCGGGTGGAACTGGACGAATTCCAGGTCGCTGACCTCGGCGCCCGCGCGCAGGGCGAGGGCCACGCCGTCGCCCGTGGACACGTGCGGGTTCGTGGTCGCCGAGAAGACCTGGCCCATGCCGCCGGTCGCGAGGACGACGGCGGGGGCCAGGACCGCGCCGACGCCGTCGTGCTGGCCCTCGCCCATGACGTGCAGGGAGACGCCTGCCGTGCGGCCCTCGGTGTCCGTCAACAGGTCGAGCACCAGGGCGTTCTCGACGGTTTCCAGGCCGCGCGCGCGTACCGCTTCGACGAGCGCGCGGGAGATCTCCGCTCCGGTCGCGTCGCCGCCCGCGTGCACGATGCGGCGCCGGTGGTGGCCGCCCTCGCGGGTCAGCTGGAGGTCGCCCTCGGTGGACTCGTCGAAGTGCGCGCCGGTCTCGATGAGGCGGCGGACGGCGTCGGGGCCCTCGGTGACGAGGGTGCGTACCGCCTGCTCGTCGCAGAGTCCGACGCCGGCGACCAGGGTGTCGTCCAGGTGCTGCTCGGGGGTGTCGCCCTCGCCGAGCGCCGCCGCGACGCCGCCCTGCGCCCAGCGCGTGGAGCCTTCGTCCAGGCTGGCCTTGGTGACGACGACCGTGCGCAGGCCCGCGGCCTGGCAGCGCAGCGCCGCGGTCAGGCCCGCGACTCCGGAGCCGACGACCACGACGTCCGCTTCGAGGTTCCAGCCGGGTGTGGGGGCGTGCAACCGTATGCCGGTGCTGCTCACTAGTGGCCTCCGAAGGTCAGCGGCAGGTTGTCGATGAGGCGGGTGGCGCCCACCCGCGCGGCGACCGCGAGGACGGCCTCGCCCTCGAAGCCGTCGGTCACGTCGGTGAAGTCGCGCGGGTCGACGAGGGCCACGTAGTCGAGCTCGACCGGCGGCTGGAGCCGCTTGGCCTCGTCGAGGATCAGGCGGGCCGCCGCGAGGACGGCCGAGGGGCGGCCCGGGGACGCCGTGGCGACCGCGTGCGCGTCGGCGGCGGCACGGGCCTCGCCGATCTTCCCGAGCGCCTTGGCCCGCGCGCGCGGGGTCGGGCTCTCGGCGGCACGCGCGCGAAGGGCCTCCTGCGCCGCATGCCGGTCGCGGCCCGTGAACAGGGCGTCGGAGAGGGCCAGCGCGGTGCGGCGCTCGGCCGGGGACAGATAGCGGTTGCGGGAGGAGAGCGCGAGCCCGTCGTCCTCGCGGACCGTGGGCACGGCGACGATCTCCACGTCGAAGTTCAGATCGCGCACCATGCGGCGCACCAGGGCGAGTTGCTGCGCGTCCTTCTGGCCGAAGAGCGCCACGTCCGCGCGCGTGAGGTGCAGCAGCTTGGCGACCACGGTGAGCATGCCGTCGAAGTGGCCGGGGCGCGAGGCGCCTTCCAGGCGCTCCCCCATGGGGCCCGCCGTGATGCGGACCTCGGGCTGTCCGCCCGGGTAGACCTCGTCGACGGACGGCGCGAACACGACGTCGGCACCCGCCTGTTCGGCGATCTTCACATCCGCGTCCAGGGTGCGCGGATAGCGGTCGAGGTCCTCGCCGGCGCCGAACTGCAGCGGGTTCACGAAGACCGTGACGACCACTTCGCCGTCCGCCCCCGCACGGGCCCTGGCCGCGCGGATCAAGGTGGCGTGGCCCTCGTGCAGGGCGCCCATCGTCATGACGACGACGCGGCGGCCGGTACGCGTGCGTGCCCGCATGTCCGCGCCCTTGTGGACGAGCCGCGCATGCGACGTCTTCGTAGGGCTCGCCTTGATGGAGTCCGTGGGGCTCGTGGGGCTCATCGGGTCTCCTCCGCACCGGTCGCGAGGACGCCCAGCAGGTCCTCGGCGAGCTCCGGCTTCAGCAGTCCGTGCGCGAGCGCGCGGTCGGCGGTCGCGCGGGCCATCGCGAGATAGCCGGCGACGGTCTCCGGGGCGTGCTTGCGCAGCTCCGTGATGTGGGCGGCGACGGTGCCCGCGTCGCCGCGCGCCACCGGGCCCGTGAGGGCCGCGTCGCCGGACCTGAGCGCGTTGTCGAGCGCCGCGCCGAGCAGCGGGCCCAGCATCCGGTCGGGAGCGCCCACGCCCGCCTCCCGGAGCAGTTCCATGGACTCCGCGATCAGGGTGACCAGGTGGTTCGCGCCGAGCGCGAGGGCCGCGTGGTAGAGCGCGCGGTTCTCCTCCGCGATCCACTCGGGCTCGCCGCCCATCTCGATGACCAGGGCCTCCGCGGCCAGCCGCAGTTCCTCGGGCGCGGTGACGCCGAACGAGCAGCCCGCCAGCCGCTGGACGTCGACGGCGGTGCCGGTGAACGTCATCGCGGGGTGCAGCGCGAGCGGCAGTCCGCCCGCGCGCAGCGCCGGTTCGAGGACCTTTGCGCCGTACCGTCCCGAGGTGTGCACGAGCAGCTGCCCGGGCCGTACGGCGCCGGTTTCGGCGAACCCCTCGACCAGGCCCGGCAGGACGTCGTCGGGGACGGTGAGGAGCACCAGGTCGGCCTGCGCGAGGACCTCGGCGGGCGGCACCAGGGGCACGTCGGGCAGCAGCGTCGCCGCCCGGCGCACGGAGGCGTCGGAGACTCCGGAGACGGCGACGGGGCGGTGCCCGGCCAGTTGCAGGGACGCGGCGAGCGCGGGACCGACGCGGCCCGCACCGACGACGCCAACGGTGAGGCGGGCGGGGCGGTCCTTGGGATCCATGGGCTCGGATCGTGGGTTCGGAGGGGGTGTTGTCACGAGGCGATGGCCTTCCGTTCCAGTCCGCTCGGGGTACCGGACGATTTCTCGTCATGTTAACGCTATCTGTGGGCGCGAGCCCTGGCTGTCCACAGGCTGTGGGCAAGCGCACGTGGGTGCGCCATGATCGACAGATGGACGGAACCGCCGAGAACACTGCCACGCCCGAGAAGACGCAGAACGAACGGCTGATCACCGCGTTGCGGGGAGCCAAGCGCAGGCTGGCCGGCGGGCCGAGGGAGGCCACGCTGGGTGAGCGGTGGGAGAGCCTCGCCGCCGCGGCGGCGGAGGCCGATCTGTCGGGCGACGTCGACATCTACGGGGACGGCATCGTGGCCGACCTGGAGGCGAGGGTCGCCGCGCTGCTCGGCAAGGAGGCGGCCGCGTTCTTCCCCACCGGCACCATGGCGCAGCAGGTCGCGCTGCGCTGCTGGGCGGGGCGTACCGGCAACTCCACGGTGGCCCTGCACCCGCTGGCGCACCCGGAGGTCCACGAGCGCGAGGCGCTGACCACGGTGTCGGGGCTGCGCACCGTGCACCCCACGCGCGCGGCGCGGCAGATCGGCGCCGACGACGTGCACGACATGGACGAGCCGTTCGGGACGCTGATGCTCGAACTGCCGCTCAGGGACGCCGGGTTCGTGCTGCCCACCTGGGAGGAGCTCGAGGAGGTCTGCGAGGCGGCACGCGCGCGTGACGCCGTGATCCACTTCGACGGGGCCCGCCTGTGGGAGACCACGGTGCACTTCGGGCGCCCGCTGGACGAGATCGCGGAGCTCGCGGACAGCGTCTACGTGTCGTTCTACAAGTCGCTCGGCGGCCTCAGCGGCGCGGTCCTCGCGGGCCCGGAGTCGTTCGTCGGCGAGGCCAGGGCGTGGCGGCACCGCTACGGGGGCCAGGTCTTCCAGCAGTTCCCGCAGGCGATCGCGGCGCTGGCGGGTCTTGAGCGGGAGCTGCCGCGGCTTCCCGAGTACGTGGCGCACGCGCGCGTGGTCGCGCACGCGCTGCGGGAGGGGTTCGCCGAGGCCGGTGTCGCCGGGGCGCGGGTGTTCCCCGAGGTGCCGCACACGCACCAGTTCCGGGTCTGGCTGCCCTACGACGCCGAGGCGCTCACGGAGGCGGGGATCGCGCAGGCGGAGGAGGCGCGGACGGCGTTGTTCGCGCGCTGGTCGGACGAGGGTTCGGTGCCGGGGTTCGCGACCACGGAGGTCACGGTCGCCGGGGCCGGTCTGGAGTGGGGCCCGGACGACGTCCGCGCGGCCGTCGCGGACTTCGTGGGGCGGATCCCCTCGTAGGGGGTGGGCTCAGCAGCTCGTAGGGGCTGGCTGAGCGACCTGTTGGGGGCGGGCTCAGCGACCTGTTGAGGGCGGGCTCAGCAGCCGGCGGGGTGGCCCCGGCGCCCCGAGAAGCGTCGTCCCGACAGCCGGCGGGTCAGGGCCGCCCGGATCCGGCCGCGGGCCGGGCGTCCCGCCACGACCGCCTTGAACCGGCGGTAGTCGCGCAGCTCCCGGAGGGCGGCGACGTCGTTCAGACCGGGGGCCGGCGGGGCGGCTTCGCCGCGCTGGGCGGCCCGGTAGAGGTCGATGGCGTACTGCTGGGTGACGCTCATGTCGAACACCTCGCCCTTCATCTCGATTGTCGCGCTGTGCCCCGGAATCAGCCTGTTTGCTGCTGTTCGGGGCCGATGGGTACGAGATTGCGCCGGGCGTCGGCGCCCGGTCACGTCGATTGACGGGAGTCGTCAATCGACGGCCCGACTGTCAGTGGCGGCGTGCACCATGGGGTCATGAGCGTGAGCATCGACATCACGGGCCTGGCGCCCGAGCGGATCCATGTCGTGCCCTCACCCCTGGCCGAGCTGGGCATGGCGCTGCACGCGCTGTCGGAGCCCGCCCACCACCCGGGGCTGCAGGGGTGGACGACGAGCGTGTCCGCGTGCCTGGACCCGTGCCTCGCGGACCGGATGTGCGAGGCGGACTTCCTGTGGCGGACGACGTTCTCGGACGTCTTCACCCCGTCCGCCGGGGTACCGGGGCAGCGCACGCTGCCCGGCGCCACGCTCGCCGAGGAGCTCGACCTGCTCGACAAGCTCTCCGACGAGCAATTCGTAGACGCGGCACTGGAGTTCACATGCCAGTCGCAGTACGCGGAGCGCGCGGTGAACCGGCTCGACGACCCCGGCACCCGCGAGCGCGCGCTCGAACTCGCCGCCGCGCGCGGGGCGCCCCAAGTCCGGTTCACCCAGCGCCTGCTGGAGGACCCGCCCGCCGTCAGGTCCTGGTTCCGCGAGCTGATGCAGGACTGCGACGAGGCGTTCTTCTCGGACGTGTGGGCGCGGGTGCGGCACCAGCTGGCGGCCGACGCGCGGCACAAGACGGAGGTGCTGCGCCGCAAGGGCCTCGGGGAAGCGCTCGCGGCGGCCTCCTCAGCGGTCGCGCTCGACGAGGCGGGTCGCACGATCGTCGTCGACAAGATCTCCGTGGGACGTACGGAGACGGGCAGCGGCAATCTGATCCTGACGCCGACCAGCCTGGGGTGGCCGCATCTGTGGGTGCTGCACCGCAGCGGCTGGCAGCCGATGATCACGTACCCGATCGCCTCCCCCGGGCTCACGACACCGCCCTCCGTGGAGCAGCTGACGCGGCGCATGTCGGCGCTCGCCCACCCGGCGCGCATGCGGCTGTGCCGGCATCTGGCCCGGGGCCCGTACACGACGAGTGAGCTGGCCGACGCGCACGGCATGTCAGCGCCGGAGATATCCCGGCACCTTTCGGTGCTGAAGAAGGCCGACCTGATCACGACGCGGCGGCGCGGCCGCTATGTGCAGCACCAGTTGGACCTGAGCGTGGTCTCGCGCCTCGGCGGGGACTTCATCGAGGGGGTGCTGCGCTGACCGGCCGGGCCCGGCCGGTCGGGGCTCAGGCCCCGGCGCCGCCGGCCCGGACGAGCCCCGTCTCGTAGGCGAGGACGACGACCTGGACGCGGTCGCGCAGGTCGAGCTTGGTCAGGATGCGGCCCACATGGGTCTTCACCGTGGCCTCGGACAGCACCAGGCGCGCGGCGATCTCGCCGTTCGAGTGCCCCTGGGCGACCAGGACCATGACCTCGCGCTCGCGCTCGGTGAGCCGCTGGAGCCGCTTGTGCTGCGGCTGGTCGGGGCCGCTGGGCAGCATCGGGGCGAACCGGTCGAGCAGGCGCCGGGTCGTGGACGGGGCGACCACCGCGTCGCCGCTGTGCACGGCGCGGATCGCGGTGAGCAGCTCGCCCGGGGGCACGTCCTTGAGCATGAAGCCGGAGGCCCCCGCTCTGAGCCCCGAGAACGCGTACTCGTCGAGGTCGAAGGTGGTCAGGATGAGGACCTTGGGCGGGTCGGCCTCCGCGCAGATCCGCCGCGTCGTCTCGACCCCGTCGAGCTTCGGCATGCGGACGTCCATGAGGACCACGTCCACGGAGGTCGAGCGCAGCACCTCCAGCGCCTCGACGCCGTCGCCCGCCTCTGCGACGACCTCCATGTCCGGCTGCGCGGCGAGCACCATCCGGAAGCCGGTGCGCAGCAGCACCTGGTCGTCGACGAGCATGACCTTGATCGACATCGGGCGGTCCTCACTTGTACGTGTCGGTGGACTTGCCGGTGGACTTGTACGTGGCATCTGTACGCGTCATCGGTGGACTTGTACGTGTCAATGGGCGGGCTTGAGAGGCAGCAGCACGCTGATACGGAAGCCACCGCCGGGCCGTGGTCCCGCGTCCAGCGTGCCGCCGACCATACCGACGCGCTCGCGCATCCCGATGAGGCCGTGGCCGTGGCCGTCCGCGCCCCCGTCCTCGTACAGCTCGTGCGGGGCGCCCTTGCCGTCGTCCTCGACGAGCAGGCCGAGGCCGTCGTCGAAGTAGACGAGGCGGACGCTGGCGCCCGCGTTCGGACCGGCGTGCTTACGGGTGTTGGTGAGGGCTTCCTGGACGATGCGGTACGCGGTCAGCTCGACGCCGCTGGGCAGCGGGCGCGGGGTGCCCTCCACCCTGAAGTCGACCGGGAGGCCCGCCGTGCGCACCTCGTCGACGAGCTCCTCTATCTGCTCGACGTCGGGCTGCGGAACGTACTCGCCGGCCTCCTCGTGCTCGCCGGTGCGCAGCACGCCGAGCAGCCTGCGCATCTCCGCGAGCGCCTGCCTGCCGGTGCCCGAGATGGTCTCCAGGGCCTTCTTGGCCTGGTCTGGCGCCTGGTCGAGGACGTAGGCGGCGCCGTCGGCCTGCACCACCATCACCGACACGTTGTGCGCGACGACGTCGTGCAACTCGCGTGCGATGCGCGCCCGTTCGGCCGCCACCGCGACCTTCGACTGCGCCTCGCGCTCCTTCTCCAGGCGGTTGGCGCGCTCCTCCAGCTGTGCCAGATACGCGCGTCTGGTGCGCAGCGAGTCGCCGAGCACCCAGGCGAGGGCGAACGGCACCATCTGGAAGACGGTGACGAGGATCTGGCCCGTGGTGCTGATGTCGCCGACGGTGGGCCAGCGGAGCTGGGAGAGCGGCGCCGCGAACAGGCCGCCGATCAGGCCGAGGCGGGACGCCCAGCGCGGACCGTTCACCGCGCAGGTGTAGATGATGACCAGCATCGCGAAGTCCGACGGATTGACCTTCCCGTCGAACACCAGCTGGCCGAGGCCCGTGGCCACCGCGAGCAGCAGCATCTTGTCCGGCATCCGGCGGCGCAGCGCGACCACCACGGACATCAGGCCGGCGCTGACGAGCAGCGCCGTCTCGTTCCCGTACGACGCACCGCCGGTCCCGTTGGCGCCCACCATGGTCACGGACATGCCGAAGAGAATCACGGCCCAGAAGCCGTCGACCCACGTCGGGTGTCTGCGGAGGAAGTCGTAGACGCGCTGCACGTAACCCAGAGTAGGTAAGCGTGCAGCGTGCAGGGGTCAACCGGAGGGTCGATCCGGACCCGGCGCGCGTACTCCTGAAGGTGGAGGGACCCCACGGCGCACGCGCCCGGCGCACTTAGCCTTCAGGTGTGGAGAACGGACAACAGGGGGCACCGCGCGGGTGGCGCGCGGCCACCGAAGAGGCGCTGTACGGACCGGCCGGCTTCTACCGGAGGCCCGAGGGTCCTGCCGGGCATTTCCGCACGTCGGTGCATGCGTCGCCGTTGTTCGCCGGGGCGGTCGCCGAGCTGTTGTGCCGGGTGGACGCGGCCCTCGGCGAACCCGCCGAGTTGGCGTTCATCGACATGGCGGCGGGCCGCGGCGAGCTGGTTTCGCGCGTCCTCCAGGTGCTGCCGGAAAAAGTGGCGCTACGCGTGCGTGCCTATGCGGTGGAGAAGGCGGAACCTCCCGCAGGGCTCGACCATCGGATCGAGTGGCGGGCCGAGCCGCCCAGCGGTGTCACCGGACTCCTCTTCGCGAACGAGTGGCTCGACAACGTGCCCCTGGAGGTCGTCGAAGCGGACGCGGACGGCACGGCACGGCTGGTCCTCGTACGCGAGGACGGCACGGAGTCCCTCGGCCGGGCGCCGCTCGACGAGGCGTGGGCGGGCTGGCTGCGTCAGTGGTGGCCGCTGCCGCCCGAACCAGGCCTGCGCGCCGAGGTCGGGCTGCCCCGCGACGATGCCTGGGCAGCGGCCGTACGCGCCCTGGAGCGCGGCCTGGCGGTCGCGGTGGACTACGCGCACACGCGGGCCTCCCGGCCGCCCTTCGGCACGCTCACGGGCTTTCGCGAGGGCCGCGAGACGGCTCCCGTACCGGACGGCTCCTGCGACATCACGGCGCACGTGGCTCTGGACGCGTGCGCGACCGGTCCGGCCGCCCGGCTCCTCACGCAGCGCGCTGCCCTCCGGGCCCTCGGCGTCACCGGAGGCCGCCCGCCGCTGGCCCTCGCCTCGCAGGACCCGGCGGCGTACGTCCGGGCGCTCGCGGGAGCGGGAGAGGCGGCGGAGCTGACCGCGCGGGGCGGGCTCGGCGACTTCGGCTGGCTGGTCGAACCGGTGCGCCTGCCGGGGGACGGCCTACTTGTCGATGTCCCCGACCACGAAGAACAGTGACCCGAGGATCGCCACCATGTCGGCGACGAGCGTCCCCGGAAGCAGCTCGGTCAGCGCCTGGATGTTGTTGTACGAGGCGGAGCGCAGCTTGAGCCGGTACGGCGTCTTCTCGCCCTTGGAGACGAGGTAGTAGCCGTTGATGCCGAGCGGGTTCTCCGTCCACGCGTACGTGTGGCCCTCGGGCGCCTTGAGGACCTTCGGGAGGCGCTGGTTGACCGGGCCCTGCGGGAGGTCCGCGATCCGGTCGAGGCAGGCGTCGGCGAGGTCGAGCGCGTTGTGCGCCTGCTCCAGGAGGCACTCGAACCGGGCCAGGCAGTCGCCTTCTTGTCGCGTGACGACCTTCAGGGTGTCCTGCAGCTCTTCGTAGGCGAGGTACGGCTCGTCGCGCCTGAGGTCGAAGTCGACGCCGGAGGCGCGGGCGATCGGACCGCTGACTCCGTAGGCGTGCGCGGCCTCGGCGGACAGCCTGCCCACCCCGCGCGTGCGGCCCCGGAAGATCTCGTTGCCGAGGACGAGGTTGTCGTAGACGTCCATGCGGGAGCGCACGCTCGCGACGGCCGCACGCGCGCGGGTGGTCCAGCCGAGCGGCAGGTCCTCCTTGAGGCCGCCGACGCGGTTGAACATGTAGTGCATGCGCCCGCCGGAGACCTCCTCCATGACGTTCTGGAGTTCCTCGCGCTCCCGGAAGGCGTGGAAGACGGGCGTGATTCCACCCAGTTCGAGCGGGTACGAACCCAGGAACATCAGATGGTTGAGCACCCGGTTCAGCTCGGCGAGCAGCGTCCGCAGCCACACGGCGCGCTCCGGTACCTCCATGCCCAGCATCCGCTCGACGGCGAGCACGACGCCCAGCTCGTTCGAGAACGCGGACAGCCAGTCGTGGCGGTTGGCGAGCATCACGATCTGTCGGTAGTCGCGCGCTTCGAAGAGCTTCTCCGCACCGCGGTGCATATAGCCGATGACCGGCTCCGCGTGCTGGATCCGCTCGCCGTCGAGCACGAGACGCAGGCGCAGCACACCATGGGTGGAAGGGTGCTGCGGACCGATGTTGAGCACCATGTCGGTGCTCTCCGCGGCACCACCGATGCCGACCGTGGCCTGAGTCGTGGGCGTCATGCCGACAGTGTCTCCTACGTAGGGTGGGCGCATGGAAACAGGGGCAACGGGGACTTCGGGCGTCGCGGGCACTCCCCCTGAGGCCGAACCCGCATGGAATGGCCTGCCACCTGGCCTGTTGAGGCTGCGCCGCCTGTTGCTGGTGCTGTGGCTGGTGCCGCTGGCCGCGGCGGCCGGGGCGCTGCTGTGGATCCTCGCGGGGCCGGCCTGGGCCGCGTTCGCGCTGCTGCCCCTGGCGGTGCTGCTGTGGGGCTGGGTGATGCTCGGCCGCAACTGGCGCTCGTGGCGGTACGCGGAGCGGGCCGACGACCTGCTGATCAGCCGCGGCATCCTGTGGCACCAGGAGACGATCGTGCCGTACGGGCGGATGCAGCTGGTCGAGGTGACATCCGGGCCGCTGGAGCGGAAGTTCGGCCTGTCCAGCCTGCAACTGCACACCGCCGCCGCGGCCACCGACGCGACGATCCCCGGCCTCGTGCCCGCGGAGGCCGAGCGGCTGCGCGACCGCCTCACCGAACTCGGCGAGGCCCGATCGGCGGGCCTGTGACGGCCTCCCGCGCCTCCGACGGCGCCCCGGCCCAGGAACCCGCTCAGGACGCGCGAGAACGGCGCCTGCACCCCGTCACGCCGCTGCGCCGCGCATGGGCGCCCATCGCGATCCTGCTCGGCTGGGCCGTCCACGACATGGACCAGGCACAGCGCCAGCTCGCCAATCTCAGCACCGCCGTGCTGCTGATCGGCATCGGCGTACTGGTTCCGGCGGCCGCCCTGTACGGATTCCTCACCTGGTGGTTCACGCACTTCGCGGTGACCGACACCGAACTGCGCATCCGTACGGGCCTGTTGTTCCGCCGCACCGCCCACATCCGGCTCGACCGCCTCCAGGCGGTGGATGTCACGCAGCCGCTTCTCGCCCGCTTCGTAGGCGTGGCCAAGCTGAAACTCGACGTAGTAGGCACCGAAAAGAAGGACGAGCTCGCCTTCCTGGGAGAGCGCGAAGCCGGGAAGCTGCGTGCCGAACTCCTCGCCAGGGCCGCCGGATTCGCGCCCGAGTCGGCGCGGGACGTGGGCGAGGCGCCGGCGCGGCCGATCCTGCACACGCCCCCGCGGATGCTCGCGGTGGCGCTGCTCCTGACGGGCGCGCCCTGGGCGATGCTGCTCGCCGCGGTCGCCGTCCCGGTGCTCCTGTGGTTCGCCACCCACAACCTGTGGACAGTGCTCGCGGTCGCGGTGCCGCTGGTCGGCGGGGCCTTCACCAACAGCGCGGGCCGGTTCATCAAGGAGTACGACTGGACGGTCAGCGAGTCCCAGGACGGGCTGCGCATCGACCACGGGCTGCTCGACCGGGTGCACGAGACGGTGCCGCCGGGGCGGGTGCAGACCGTACGGATCGTCGAACCGCTGCTGTGGCGGCGCCGCGGCTGGGTCCGCGTCGAGCTGCACGTCGCCGGGTCCTCGAACACCGCGCTCGTCCCCGTGGCGCCGCGCGAGGACGCCGAGGACGTCGTCGCGCGGATCCTGCCGGGGGTCACGGTGCCGAAGCCGGCCGACTTCGCGGGGGTGCCGCGGCGCGGGCGCTGGTGCGTGCCGCTGTGGTGGCGGAGCTACGGAGTGGCCGTCACGGAAACGGTGTTCGCCGCGCGCCACGGACTGCTGCAGCGCCGCATCGCGCTCGTCCCGCACGCCAAGGTGCAGAGCGTGCGCCTCACCCAGGGGCCCTGGGAGCGGCACTGGCGGGTCGCCGATCTGCACCTGGACACGGGCGCCAACAAGACGGTGACGGCCCGCCTGAGGGACGTGGACGAGGCGTCCGATCTCCTGCGGGCCCAGGCGGACCGTTCCCGCACGGGTCGGCGCGACGCGCGGCCGGACCGGTGGATGGCGGGGGCGTGAGGGTTCCTTGACCGGGAGAACGCTTGACCGGAGGAACGAGTGACCGGGAGAACGGGTGAGGGGCGAGCCGGCTGCCCGCCGACTCGCCCCTCACCCGCTCGATCTCATGCCTGACGTGTCACGCCTGAAGCGTCATGCCTGAAGTGCCGACCTCAGCTCGCCCATGTCGATCTGCTCCGTCTCGTCGTGCGCGGTCAGGTCGATGACCTGCTGCTCACGCTCGGCGTCTTCGGAGGCTGCGGAGGCGTCGGTGGCTTCGGCGTCTTCGGAGGCTTCGGGGGCACCGGCCTCGACCTGAGCCCCGGTCTCTGGCTCGTCCGCCTCGTCCACCTCGGCCGCGACCTCCGCCGCCAGTTCCTCCCCCACGACGTCCGCCAGATCTTCCTCGCCCTGCAGGGAGCTCCCCGCGCCGAAGAAGTCGAAACCGCCCTGGGGGACCTTCCGCACGGGTGCCGCGGGTACGACCATCGCGGCGGCAGGCACGGTGAAGTGACCGGCCGCCGCCTCGGGCTTCCCCTGGGAATCGGCCTCCTCCGCCGCGTGCGCCGCCGGTTCGGGCCGCGCGAGCCGCTTGAGCGCGGCATTGGCCTTCCGATACATCTCCGGGGTCGGCAGGCCCGGCACGGCCGGGGGCACGGGCGGCAGCGCCCTCGCCGGGGCGGCGGCCTCTATCGCGAGCCGGCGCCGGCCCTCGAGCGCGCTGGCCCGCTCCGTCTCCGCGTTCGCATACCGCCGCAGCAGCGCCGCGTGCTCGCCCCGCAGCGCGGCGAGCTCCGCACGCTTCGCCCGCAGCTTGCCCTCCAGGCGGGTGCGCAGCTCACGCGACTCGTCGAGGTCGCCCTCCAGCTCCGCCACGGCCTCCTCGTGCCGCCACCGCTCGCTCGCGGCGCCGCGCGTCAGCTCGGCGACCCGCTTGCCCGCGAGCCGGTCCCAGCGGCGCATCACCACGGCGCCGATCACCGCGGCCGCCGCGGCCGCCGCGGCGACGCCCCGCAGCACGAGCGGATCCTCGGACAGCCAGGCGGCCCCCGCACAGACGAGAGGCACACCGGCGATCACCGTCGGAGGCAGGAGGCGGTGCAGGGGCGGAGAATGGCGGTGGCGTCCACGTGGCATGGCCAGAAACTTACCGCGCGTAGGCAAATCGCGAAGCCCCGCCCGGCAAAATTCGGACACGCCTGTCACAGAAACCACCTAACCCCCGTACAGGCAAGGCCACTTACCGCGAGCGATACCGCCCATCCCTCGATCCGACGACACGCGCCGATCAAGATCATTTGGCGATGAGGTCCTTGGACTCCAGATACTCCTTCGCGACATCGCCTTCCTTCTGCCGCTCGGCATCGACCTTCCGGTTCAGCTCGACGAGATCATCCGTCGTGAGCGTCTTCGTCAACTTCCCGAGGACATCGGCAATCTTCTTGTCGCCCGCATCCTTGGCGTTCACAACCGGAACGATGTTGTCCGCGTTCTGCAGCTTCTTGTCGTCCTCCAGAAGAACGAGCCCGAAGTTCTCCAGCGTCGCGTCGGTCGTGGTCGTCAGGACCAGCTGGTCCGTGCCGGTCTTCACCGCCTGCTTCGACTGCGTGGTGCCGACGCCCTTGGGGTCGATTCCCGTGACATCGATCCCGTACGACTTCTTGAGCCCCGGCGCGCAGAACGGCCGGGTCTCGCATTCGTCACCGGCCGCGATCTTCACCTTCTCGCCCGACTTGCCAAGATCCGAAAGGGTCTTCAACTTGTGCTTCACGGCAAAGCTCTTGCTCACCGCGAACGCGTTCTGATCGACGGCCTCTCCCGCGTCCAGAACCTTCAGCCCCTGCGGCTCGGCCAGCTTGCGCAGAGCGGTCACCGTGGCATCGACATCGCTCGACGCGACCGGCTTCGCCTTGGACCCGTTCTTCTTCAGGTTGAGGAATTCGGCGAGCGTCGCCGCGTATTCGGGCACCACGTCGATGGCGCCCTTGGCGAGCTGCGGTTCGTAGATCTCGCGGTTCTCCACCGTCTTGACCGACGCGTCGTATCCGGCGTCGGCCAATATCTGCCGGTACAGCTCACCGAGCACCTTGGCCTCGGTGAAACGCGCGGCGCCGATGACGACCTTGCCCTTTCCGCCGCCGCCACCCGACGCGCTCGCATCGTCCTTGTTCTCAAGGCTGTCGCCACCGCCGCACGCGGTCAGCCCCGCGGTCAGCGCACCCACGGTCACGGCCGCCAGGGCCACTCGACGCGTTCTGCTGTTCATCGCTCTCCTCGTCGCACTGCCGGAACTGACAACAAACACAAGCCATCGGGGCCGGGCCGCCCCCGGGTCACGCCCGCCTCCGCATGGGGTCGAAGGCCCACCCCGCCGCAACGAACAGGCCCTCCGCGGCCAGCGCGAGCGCGGCCACGAGCACCGCCCCGGCGACCACTTGCGGCGTGTCCTGAAGGCTGAACCCCGCCGTGATGATCCGCCCGAGCCCGCCCTCCCCGGCCATCGCCGCCAGCGTCGCCGTCGCGATCACCTGCACCGTCGCGGACCGCAGCCCGGTCATCACCAGCGGGTACGCCAGCGGCAGTTCGACGCGGGCGAAGACCTGGCGGCCACTCATGCCCATGCCGCGCGCGGCCTCCACCACCGACCGGTCGACCTCGCGCATCCCCACGTACGCGTTGGTGAGCAGCGGCGGCACCGCGAACAGCACCAGCGCGATCAGCGTCGGCACATCGCCGTGCCGGCCGAGCGGGGTGAGCGTGAGCAGCACGAGGACGGCCAGCGTCGGTACCGCGCGCCCCACGTTCGAGATGTTGATCGCGAGCGCGCCGCCCTTGCCCTTGTGCCCGAGCCACAGGGCCAGCGGCAGGGCGATCAGGCAGGAGACGGCGAGCGCGACACCGCAGAAGTAGAGGTGCTCGGCGAGGCGGTGCCACACCCCCTTCTCCCCTTGCCAGTTGGCACCCGTGGCCAGCCAGTCGTAGGCCCCCGATATCGCGTTCATGCCACCTTCTCCGGCTCGACGCGCGCCACGTCGTCGCGGCCGCGGAGCCCCCGTATTCGGAACCCGCCCCGGGCGGACGCCCCCACCCTCGTCCACGGCGTCAGCCACCGCTGCACGCCGAGCAGCAGCAGGTCCGCCACGATCGCGAGCAGCACGCACAGCACGGACGCGGTGAGCACCTGCGCCTTGAAGTCGCTCTGCAGGCCCCCGATGATCAGCGTGCCGAGCCCGCCGTAGTCGACGATCGAGCCGACCGTCGTCAGCGCCACCGTGGAGACCGTCGCGATCCGCACCCCGGCCAGCATCGCCGGGAGCGCCAGCGGCAGTTCGACCTCCCACAGCAGCCGCAGCGGCCCGTACCCCATCCCGCGCGCGGCCTCCCGCGCCTCCTCCGGGACCGCCTGAAGCCCCGCCAATATGTTCCGCACGAGGATCGTCAGGGAGTACAGCACGAGCCCCGTGACCACCAGCGAGGCCGAGAGCCCGAACAGGGGCAGCAGCAGCGAGAACATCGCGAGCGAAGGGATCGAGTAGAGCACCGTGGTCACCCCGAGCACCGGCCCCGCGAAGACGCGTGCGCGCCGGGCGAGGAGCGCGAGCGGCAGGGAGATGAGCACGCCGATCACCACCGCCGCCGCCGTGATGCCGAGGTGCTGGACCGTCGCGTCGACCAACTCCTGGCTGCGGGTGCGCACATACTCCCCGCACACCCAGTCGTTGGCCACCAGGCAGTTCTGCTCGCTCACGCCGGCCACCTCCCCCGATTCCCCGAACGTATGTCAGCCGGCCGCACACCCGCATGCACGTTTCCCGACCGCCAATGACCCTAGCCCCGACCACTGACAACGGCCGAGCCCCGGCCGCCAGGCGCAACACCGCGTTCACATGACTGCCTCACCGGGGCATCCCCAACCCGGCCGCGTCCCGGCAGAATGGGGTCCCATGATCCGGTTCGAGCACGTCAGCAAGCGGTACGCGGACGGCACCACCGCCGTCGACGATCTGTCCTTCGAGGTGAACGAGGGCGAACTGGTCACGCTCGTCGGCCCGTCGGGCTGCGGCAAGACCACGACGATGAAGATGGTGAACCGGCTCATCGAACCCACCGCGGGCCGGATATTCCTCGACGGCGACGACATATCCGGGGTCGACCCGGTCCAACTGCGCCGCCGCATCGGCTATGTGATCCAGCAGGTCGGCCTGTTCCCGCACAAGTCGATCCTCGACAACACCGCGACCGTGCCGCACCTGCTGGGCGTCAAGCGCGCCAAGGCCCGTGAGCGGGCGGCGGAGTTGCTCGACCTGGTGGGCCTCGACCCGAAGGTGTTCGGCGAGCGCTACCCCGAGCAGCTCTCCGGCGGCCAGCGCCAACGGGTGGGTGTGGCAAGGGCGTTGGCGGCCGACCCGCCCGTGCTGCTGATGGACGAGCCGTTCGGAGCGGTCGACCCGGTGGTGCGCGAGCACCTGCAGAACGAGTTCCTGCGCCTCCAGCAGACACTCGGCAAGACCGTCCTGTTCGTCACGCACGACATAGAGGAGGCCGTCCGCCTCGGCGACCGTATCGCCGTCTACGGAGACGGTCGTATCGAGCAGTACGACACCCCCTCCGCGGTCCTCGGCACACCCGCCACCGACTACGTGGCCGACTTCGTGGGCGCCGACCGCGGCCTCAAGCGCCTCTCGGTGACGCCCATCGAGGAGGGCGACCTGGAGCAGCCGCCCGTCGTCCACCTCGACGACCCGCTGCCCAGGGAGCTCGACGCCCGCTGGGCCGTCGTCCTGGACAACGACAACAACCTGCACGGCTGGATCTCCGCCGAGCACGCGCGCGTGGCCGCGAACAAGGGCGACACCGTGCGGGACCACGCACGCCGCATGGAGGCCTGGCTGCCCGTGGGCGCCCCGCTCAAGCAGGCGTTCGCGACGATGCTCCAGCACGACGCGGGCTGGATCGCGGTCATCGACGAACACAGCGAGGGCCGCTTCCTCGGCGTGCTGACCCCGGCCCGGCTGCACGAGGCACTGCGCCGCTCCACGGCCGCGGACGCGCGGGACATCACGCGCGCGGAGGTCGAACTGGAGACGGTGGAACCACTCCTCCCCCAGTGAGCCCCACCGGCTGTCCCGGTAAGGCCCCACCGGCTGCCCCAGTAGAGCCCCACCGGAAAGCCCACCGGAGTTCGCCGTTCACGAGTGAACCCCGGTCGCTCCGCTTCCGTCCTACAGGTCGTACGTCACGGATGCGGCATTCGCACCGTGTTCACATGTCTCGCGGTGCGAGCGGCGGCAGGAGGCGCGGGGATGCGGCGGATCGCGGGCGCCTGCCTCCTGGCCGGCGGCACGGACATCGTGGCCGGCGTCCTGCCACGGTTCGCACGCGGCCGTGCGGGCGGCGTCACGGAGGCGCTGCCGGGCACGTACGGCCCGTACGCCGCGGCACTCGCGCTCGGCAGCGGAGTGCTGATCGTCCTGCTCACGCGCATGCTGCGGCGCCACAACCGGCGGGCCTGGTGGGCGGTCCTGGCGCTGCTGCCGCTCGGCGCCGCCGGGCAGTTCGTGTACCGGAGCTCGCCCGTGGGCGTCGTCGGCGTCGCCCTGGCCCTGGTTCCGCTGTGGCTCCTGATACGCGACCGTAAGCGGTTCGACGCGCCGCCCGACCCGCGCGGCCGCTGGCGCGCCCTGTCCAACTTCGTGCTCCTGGGCGCCGGTTCGCTGCTGATCGGCCTCGCCGTCGTCAGCGCGCACCCGGGGCGGCTCGTCGGGGCCCCGAGCCTCGTGGACCGTCTGGAGCACGTCCTGTGTGGTCTGCTCGGCATGGAGGGGCCGCTCGTCTACGCAGGCGGCACGGCGCACACCGTCGCCCTCTCGCTCGGCACCCTCGGCCTGGTCACCGCGCTGACCACGCTCTACCTCGCGTTCCGCCCCGAGGGCCCGGCCGCCCGCGACAAGGGGATCGTGTTCTCGCCCAGCGGCAAGGCGGCGGTCCGCTACCGGGTCGTGTCGGGCGTGATGCTGGCCAAGGGCGACCCCATGGGCGACGTGGAGGCGTGGCCGGGGGCCATGGAGCGCTTCATGGACGAGGCGCGGACCCACTCCTGGACGCCGGCCGTCATGGACTGCTCCGAGACGGGGTGCGCGGTCTGGACCCGCGAGACCGGCCTCACGGCGCGCACCCGACGCGAAACCGGCGGCACCTTCGCAGGCCGCCGAAGCCGCGAGATCCCGCCTGCTGTGAAGGGCCTAGGCTTGAGGCCATGAGCACGTCGCAGGTCCGCCGGGGCCACGTAGCCAACCTCCCCGTTTGGGACCGCTGCGCGGTCATGGGTGTCGTCAATGTGACGCCGGACTCGTTCTCCGACGGCGGCCGCTGGTTCGACACGACCGCCGCGATCAAGCACGGCCTCGACCTGGTCGCCGAGGGCGCCGACCTCGTGGACGTCGGCGGCGAGTCCACCCGTCCGGGCGCCAGCCGCGTCGACGAGGACGAGGAGCTCAGGCGCGTCATCCCCGTCGTACGAGGCCTCGCCTCCGAGGGCGTGACGATCTCGGTCGACACCATGCGGGCCTGCGTCGCCGAGCAGTCCCTCGCCGCGGGCGCCTCCCTGGTCAACGACGTGAGCGGCGGCCTCTCCGACCCGGAGATGGTCCCGGTCGTCGCCGCCACGGGAGCGCCCTTCGTCGTGATGCACTGGCGCGGTCTCCTGGAGGGCACCAATGTGCCCGGCACCTACGAGGACGTCGTCTCCGAAGTCGTGAACGAGCTCCACGCGCGCGTGGAGGCCGCCATCGAGGGCGGCATCGCCCCCGACCGCATCGTCATCGACCCGGGCCTCGGCTTCTCCAAGAACGCCGAGCACGACCTCTCCCTGCTCGCCCACCTCGACCGGCTGCACGCGCTCGGCCACCCGGTCCTCGTCGCGGCCTCCCGCAAGCGGTTCCTCGGCCACGTCCTGGCCGGCGAGCAGGGCGCCCCGCCGCCCGCCCGTGAGCGCGACGCCGCCACCGCCGCCGTCTCCGCGCTCGCCGCGCAGGCGGGCGCCTGGGCCGTCCGCGTCCACGAGGTGCGGGCCACCGCCGATGCCGTCCGCGTGGCACGCGCGGTCGAAGGAGCCCAGTGACCGAGGCCGACGTACAAGCCGTCGACACCGCCAATCGCACCTACTACGAAGCCGTCGAACGCGGCGCGTTCGAGGAACTCACCGCCCTGTGGCTCGCCCCCGAGGACGTCGAGTACGCCGAGGACGCCGACCCGGACGAGGCCGAGGACACCTCCGTCAGCTGCGTGCACCCCGGCTGGCCGGTGCTCACGGGCCGCGGCGAGGTGCTCCGCTCGTACGCGCTGATCATGGCGAACACGGAGTACATCCAGTTCTTCCTGACCGATGTGCAGATCAGCGTCGTCGCCGACACGGCCCTGGTGACCTGCACGGAGAACATCCTCAGCGGCGGCCCCGCCCCCAAGGAGGGCGACGAGCTCGGCCCGCTCGTCGGCCAGCGCGTCGTCGCCACCAATGTGTTCCGGCGCACCCGCGAGGGCTGGAAGATCTGGTCGCACCACGCCTCCCCTGTGCTCGCCGATTCGGATGACGAATCCGATGAGATGGACAAGGGCGAGGACGGCGGATCACCCGCCTGAGTGGGTAGGCGCCCCTGATGGGCGCCCTCACGGATCCGGAAACGCGGATGCGAGGTTGCGCTCCCGACCGCTTGGGTATGGGCGGCTACCAGCACAGAGCGCACCGTGGGGCGGGTGTGCCGGGTGGGATCATTCATAGCCCCCGCGGGCCGGTGGTGTCAGTGCTCGCAGGTAGATTCGATCGAGGCCGGGACATCGACCGCACATCGATGGGCCCGGCCTTCAACGACGACTGCAGGAGTGATTCGCGTGGATCGTGTCGCGCTGCGCGGCCTCAAGGCCCGTGGGCACCATGGCGTCTTCCCCAAGGAACGCGAGGAGGGCCAGACCTTCATCGTCGACCTGGTGCTCGGCCTGGACACGCGGGCGGCCGCGGCCGACGACGACCTGGCGAAGACCGTGCACTACGGCATCGTGGCGGAGGAGGTCGTGGCCGTTGTCGCGGGCGACCCCGTGGATCTCATCGAGACGCTCGCCGAGCGCATCGCCCAGACATGCCTGAAGCACGAAGGCGTCCAGGAGGTCGAGGTCTGCGTCCACAAGCCGGACGCACCGATCACCGTGCCCTTCGACGACGTGACCGTCACCATCACCCGGAGCCGAGTATGAACCAAACTCCGTTCGACCCGACCGTCCAGCCGGTGCCGACCTCCGTGGTGGAGCAGGTCGACGCCGCGGACACCACGCTCTCCAACCCCAAGCGCGCCGTGATCTCCCTCGGCGCGAACCTGGGCAACCGCCTGGAGACCCTCCAGGGCGCCGTCGACGCGCTGGAGGACACCCCCGGCGTCCGCGTCAAAGCCGTCTCGCCCGTCTACGAGACGGAGCCCTGGGGCGTCGACCCGGAGAGCCAGCCCTCGTACTTCAACGCCGTCGTCGTCCTGAAGACGACGCTGCCGCCGTCCTCGCTCCTGGAGCGCGCGCACGCGGTCGAGGAGGCCTTCCACCGGGTGCGGGACGAGCGCTGGGGCGCCCGCACCATCGACGTCGACATCGTCGCGTACGCCGATGTGGTCTCGGACGACCCGTACCTCACGCTCCCCCACCCGCGGGCCCACGAGCGGGCCTTCGTGCTCGTCCCCTGGCACGACGTGGAGCCGGAGGCACAGCTTCCGGGCCGGGGCCCGGTCTCCGAGCTGCTCGACGCCGTGACCCGCGAGGGCGTCGCGCCGCGCGCCGACCTGGAACTCCGCCTCCCCGAGTAATCGTTAGGGTCTAGCGAGCACAACAGACTGGCTGCACGGCGATGACGGACGAGGGGCGACCAACCGGGATGAAGCAACTGCGCATCAGGACGCTGGTCGGCCTCTTCGCCGTCGCCGGAGTGCTGTCCTGGGCGGGCGCCCGCCTGTGGGACTCGCTCGGCACGCTGCCGAAGGTCCCGCTGGCCGCGCCCATCGTGCTCGCCGTGATCGCCGTCGTACTGCTCGCGACGGCCCTGTCCATCCGCTCCCGGCTGCGCGCGCAGCGGGAGCGCCGCCCCGAGGCCAAGGGCGTCGACCCCATGATGGCGGCGCGCGCCCTGGTCTTCGGCCAGGCCAGCGCGCTGGTCGCGGCGCTCGTGGCCGGCATGTACGGCGGCACCGGCGTCTTCCTGCTGGAGTCCCTTGACGTCCCGGCCCGCCGCGACCAGGCGATCTACGCCGGGCTCTCGGTGCTCGCCGGGGTCGGCGTCGTCGCGGCGGCCATGTTCCTGGAGCGCATCTGCAAGCTCCCGGAGGACGAGGACCCCGAAGAGGCGGCACCGGCCGCCTAGGCTGGGCCCCGCCGCCCGCCGCCCGTCCCCGAACCGCGCATCAGCGCCCGATGATCAGGCTCATCGCCTCGCTGCGCGTCGCGGGGTCGCGCAGCTGACCGCGCACCGCGGACGTGATCGTCTTCGCGCCGGGCTTGCGCACCCCGCGCATCGACATGCACATGTGCTCGCACTCCACGACGACGATCACGCCGCGCGGCTCCAGGATCTCCATCAGGGAGTCCGCGATCTGCGTTGTCAGACGCTCTTGGACCTGCGGACGGCGGGCGTACACGTCGACCAGCCGGGCCAGCTTCGACAGACCCGTGATCTTGCCGTCGGCGGACGGGATGTAGCCGACGTGGGCGACACCGACGAAGGGCACCAGGTGGTGCTCGCAGCTGCTCTGCACCTCGATGTCCTTCACCAGGACCATCTCGTCGTGCCCCAGGTCGAACGTCGTCGTCAGGACGTCCTCGGGCTGCTGCCACAGGCCCGCGAATATCTCCCTGTACGCGCGGGCGACCCGCCCCGGGGTCTCCCGCAGGCCCTCCCGGTCCGGGTCCTCGCCGACCGCGATGAGCAGTTCACGCACGGCGTTCTCGGCCCGCTTCTCGTCGAACTCGCCGATCGAGCCCTCGCCGTCCAGCGTCACCGGGTCGGTCATCAGGTGCCTCTTTCTCTACTTACATCCCGCGCGGCAGCGCAAAGGCCGCGTCCCCCACACCGTAAAGCGTGGGGGACGCGGCCTGCATTCCGGGTCTGGCCTGCCCAATGAGGGCCGGGTCAGCTCTCGGGGCGCTCTTCCTTCACCGTGTCCACCGGGGTGGTGGTCTCGATGGCGGGCGCCGTCCCGTTCGCCCCGTTCGTCAGTGAGAGCTCCTTGGGGGAGAGCACCGGCGGGCGGGTCGAGGGGGTGCGGCGGTTGGAGCCGGTCCACGCGGGGCGGGCCGGGCGCTTCACGATCGGAGCGAAGATCTCGGCGATCTGCTCCTTGTTCAGCGTCTCCTTCTCGAGCAGCGCGAGGACCAGGTTGTCGAGAACGTCGCGGTTCTCGACGAGGATCTCCCAGGCCTCGTTGTGCGCGGTCTCGATGAGCTTCTTGACCTCTTCGTCGACGAGCGCGGCGACCTCTTCCGAGTAGTCGCGCTGGTGACCCATCTCGCGGCCCAGGAAGGGCTCCGAGTTGTCGCCGCCGAACTTGATCGCGCCGAGCCGCTCGGTCATGCCGTACTGCGTGACCATCGCGCGGGCCGTACCGGTGGCCTTCTCGATGTCGTTCGCAGCGCCGGTCGTCGGGTCGTGGAAGACGAGCTCCTCGGCCGCGCGCCCGCCCAGCATGTAGGCGAGCTGGTCGAGCATCTCGTTGCGCGTGGTCGAGTACTTGTCCTCGTCCGGGAGCACCATCGTGTACCCGAGCGCACGGCCGCGGGACAGGATCGTGATCTTGTGGACCGGGTCGGAGTTCGGCGAGGCCGCCGCGACCAGGGCGTGACCGCCCTCGTGGTACGCGGTGATCTTCTTTTCCTTGTCCGACATGATCCGGGTCCGCTTCTGCGGGCCCGCGACCACACGGTCGATCGCCTCGTCGAGCATCGTGTTGTCGATCAGCTTCCGGTCCGAGCGGGCCGTGAGAAGCGCGGCCTCGTTCAGCACGTTGGAGAGATCGGCACCGGTGAAGCCCGGCGTACGGCGGGCGACGGCCGACAGGTCGACGTCCGGAGCGACCGGCTTGCCCTTCTGGTGAACCTTGAGGATCTCCAGACGACCCTGCATGTCCGGGCGGTCGACCGCGATCTGACGGTCGAAACGGCCGGGACGCAGCAGCGCCGGGTCGAGGATGTCCGGCCGGTTCGTGGCGGCGATCAGGATGACGCCGCCCTTCACGTCGAAGCCGTCCATCTCGACGAGCAGCTGGTTGAGCGTCTGCTCGCGCTCGTCGTGTCCACCGCCGAGTCCGGCACCACGGTGCCGGCCGACCGCGTCGATCTCGTCGACGAAGACGATCGCCGGAGCGTTCGCCTTGGCCTGCTCGAAGAGGTCACGGACACGGGATGCACCGACACCGACGAACATCTCGACGAAGTCGGAACCGGAGATCGAGTAGAACGGGACGCCCGCTTCACCCGCGACAGCGCGCGCGAGCAGGGTCTTGCCCGTTCCGGGCGGGCCGTACAGGAGTACGCCCTTGGGAATCTTGGCGCCGACAGCCTGGAACTTGGCCGGCTCCTGGAGGAACTCCTTGATCTCGTGGAGCTCCTCGACGGCCTCGTCGCTGCCGGCGACGTCGGAGAACGTCGTCTTGGGGGTGTCCTTGGTGATGAGCTTGGCCTTGGACTTCCCGAACTGCATGACTCGGGAGCCGCCGCCCTGCATCTGGTTCATCAGGAACAGGAACACGACGACGATGAGAACGAAGGGCAGCAGCGAGAGCAGGATCCCCACGAAGGGGTTCTGCTTCGACGGCGAGACGGTGTACCCGTCCGGAATCTGCTTGTCCTCGAACTTGGCCTGGAGACTCTTGGCCACGTCGACGCCCTGGTCGCCGATGTAGCTGGCCTGGATCTTGTTCGAGCCGTCGACCTTCTGGCCGTCCTTCAGCTCGACCTTGATCGTGCTCTCATCGCCGGTGGTCAGCTTGGCCGACTCCACCTTGTTGTCGTTGATGGCCTGAATTACCTGGCCGGTGTCCACCGTCTTGTAGCCGCCGGACGAACCGACGACCTGCATCAACACGACCACGGCAAGGACGGCCAGCACGATCCACATGACCGGCCCACGGAAGTATCGCTTCACGTCCATCCATACGGAGCGGTGCCGCCCCGTCCCTCCTGCCATAGTGAGTTTGATAAGGCTGTTTGGAGCTCTTGGTGCTGTTGTAGCTGTTTGAAGAACTGTTCTTCGGACGGTACCCCAGCATTGTCACCCGAAGCCGCAGGGGACGGCCGGGAATCTGCCCTTCGCATGCTCCAACGGCGGGAGACCCGCGAGGGTTCCCGTCCCCGGCGATCAGGCTGACGACTCCTCAGCCGCCGTAGACGTGCGGCGCGAGGGTGCCGACGAACGGCAGGTTCCGGTACTTCTCCGCGTAGTCCAGGCCGTAACCGACCACGAACTCGTTCGGGATGTCGAAGCCGACCCACTTCACGTCGATGTCGACCTTGGCCGCCTCCGGCTTGCGCAGCAGCGTGCACACCTCGAGGGAGGCGGGCTCGCGCGAGCCGAGGTTGGTGAGCAGCCAGGACAGCGTCAGACCGGAGTCGATGATGTCCTCGACGATCAGGACGTGCTTGTCCTTGATGTCGGTGTCGAGGTCCTTGAGGATCCGCACGACGCCGGAGGACTGGGTGCCCGAGCCGTACGAGGACACCGCCATCCAGTCCATGGTGAGCGGGGTGGACAGGGCGCGAGCCAGGTCCGCCATGACCATCACGGCGCCCTTGAGCACCCCGACGATCAGCAGGTCCTTGCCCGCGTACTCCGCGTCGACCTTCGCGGCCAGCTCGGCCAGCTTCGCGTCGATCTCTTCCTTGGTGATGAGCACCGACTGAAGGTCGGTGCCCATGTCTTTCGCGTCCACCCGCATCACTTTCGGTCGTCCCACCGGCCGCCGCGACGTGAGAGTCGAGTCAGCCTTGCCGGATCACCAGTCTGCCACCCTGCCGCTGAGCGAGAACTTTGCCCGGCAGATTGATCTCTCCCTGGCCCCGCCACCCCGTGATCAGGCGGTCGACCTCCTCGATGTGCCGGGCGAACAGCGCACCGGCGGGGGCGCCCGCCTCGATGGCCGTGCGGCGCAGGATCCTGCGGCGGACGGCGGGCGGCAGGGCGTACAGCTTGGCGCATTCGAGGAGTCCGGCCGCGTCCCGTACGGACTCGGCGGCGTCGCGGGCCCAGGTGTCGAGCGCGTCGGCGTCGTCGCGCGACAGCTGGGCCGTACGGGCGAGGGCCTCGACGACGCCCTTGCCGAGCGCCTTCTCCAGGGCGGGCAGACCCTCGTGGCGGAGTCTGGACCTGGTGTACGCCGGGTCGGTGTTGTGCGGGTCGTCCCAGACCGGCAGGTGCTGGACGAGGCAGGCCTTGCGGGCGGTCTGCCGGTCGAGCGTGAGGAAGGGGCGTCGGTAGCGGCCGCCGGCCCCCGACATGGCGGCCATCCCGGACAGGGAGCGGATGCCGGAGCCGCGGGCGAGGCCGAGCAGGACCGTCTCGGCCTGGTCGTCGCGGGTGTGGCCGAGCAGGACTGCGGCGGCGCCGTGTTGTTCGGCGGCGGCGTCGAGGGCGGCGTAGCGGGCGTCGCGGGCGGCCGCCTCGGGGCCGCCGTCACGGCCCACGTCGACGGCGACGGACTCGACGGGCTTCAGCCCGAGGGCGGTCAGGCGCAGGACGACGTCCTCGGCGCGGGCGTCGGAGCCGGGCTGCAGGCCGTGGTCGACGGTGATGCCACCGGCGCGGATGCCGAGTTTGGGGGCCTCGAAGGCGAGGGCGGAGGCGAGGGCCATGGAGTCGGCTCCGCCGGAGCAGGCGACGAGCACCGTGGGCTCGGTGCCCGGCGGGGAGTCGTTGAGGATGTCGTGGAGGACGCGGCGGACCGCCAGGCGTATCGCCGCGACCGCAGGATGGGGACCCATGTCCGGTTCCCTTCATTCCGTTGTCTGGGGGGTGGGCGCTGCTGGACAACTCGAACCGGACCAGCGCCGGCTGACCCGGCTCATTCGCTCAACGGTGACCGGGTGAGTTCGGTCACGCAGAGTGTGTCGATGGTGACAGAGCCGAGCGGTTCCCCGAGCATTGCACGCCAGCCCACGGCCTACGGTCCCTCGGATGGGTGATCCTGAGCAATTATGGGCGTGCCTTACGGGGCTTCGTGAGCGCCGTCCGACTTGTTGTGCACCCGCGCGACCCAGTCCGCCGGTTTGGCGATCTCCGCCTTCGTCGGAAGCGTGTTGGGAGACGTCCACACGCGGTTGAAGCCGTCCATGCCGACCTCCTCGACGACGGCCCGTACGAACTTCTCGCCGTCGCGGTACTGGCGCAGCTTGGCGTCGAGACCGAGCAGCTTGCGCAGGGCCAGGTCGAGCCGGGAGGCCCCCTTCTGCCTGCGCTGTTGGAACTTCTCGCGGATCTCCTCGACGGAGGGCACGACGGCCGGTCCGACGCCGTCCATCACATAGTCCGCGTGCCCTTCGAGCAGCGACATGACGGCGGTGAGGCGGGCGAGGATCTCGCGCTGCGCCGGGGTCTGCACCAGCTCGACGAGCGAGCGTCCGCCGTCGTCCTCCTCGCCCTCGGGGCGCCCGCCGGCGAGCGACTGTGCGGCCTCCCGTACGCGCTCCAGGAACGTCGTCGGGTCGACCTCGGTCTCCTCCAGGAATGACTGGATCTCGCCCTCGAGGTGGTCGCGCAGCCAGGGCACGGCCGTGAACTGCGTGCGGTGCGTCTCCTCGTGGAGGCAGACCCAGAGCCTGAAGTCGTGCGGATCCACGTCGAGTTCGCGCTCCACGTGCACGATGTTCGGCGCGACGAGCAGGAGCCTTCCGCCGCCGTTCGGCGCGGCGGGCAGGTCGCGGGTGGCGGGGGCGAAGGTCTCGTACTGGCCGAGGACGCGGGAGGACAGGAACGAGAGCAGCATGCCGAGTTCGACGCCGGTGACCTTGCCGCCGACCGCGCCGAGCATCGCGGGGCCCGGGCCCGAACCGCGCCGCTCGTTCATCTTGTCGAGCAGGGGCCGCAGCACCTCGCGGAAGCCCGCGACGTTGGCCTTCACCCAGCCGGGCCTGTCGACCACGAGGACCGGGGTGTCGTGGTCGGCGTCGGTGGCCATGCGCGTGTACGCGCGCACGTGCTCCTCGGAGGCCTTGGCGTGCCGGCGCAGCTCCGCGACGACGGCCCGCGCCTCGTCACGACTGATCTCCGGTCCTGGTCGTACGAGTCGGGTCGCGGTCGCCACCGCGAGATTCCAGTCGACCATTCCCGAAGATGCAGCACCGCCGAGGCTCGTCATGCGTCAACGGTACGTGACCCCCCGCGTACGGGAAGAGGGGTCGGCCCCGGAGTGCCGCCCCACTTCGGCCCCTGGAAACCCTTAAGGGTTCACCTGCAGCCGCAGTTGGCGACCGAGGAGGCGAGGCGGTCGAGGCCCGACTGGGCGGCCTTGGGGTCCGTGGCGCCCTCTGTCATGAAGGCGAAGACGAGGAGGCGTCCGTCGGCGTCGACGACCGTCCCGGCGAGCGTGTTGACGCCGGTGAGGGTGCCGGTCTTGGCGCGGACCAGGCCCGTTCCGGAGGCGTCGGCGGCGTCCTCGTAGCGGCTCGCGAGGGTTCCCGTGAAGCCGGCGACCGGCAGGCCCGTGAGGACGGAGCGCAGCTCCGGGCGGGACGGGTCGGCGGCCTTGGCGAGCAGCCCTGTGAGCAGGTCGGCGGAGACCTTGTCGGCGCGGTCGAGGCCGCTGCCGTCGGCGAAATGGGTGTCCTTGAGCGGCAGCCGGAGCTTTCCGAGCTGCTTCTCGACGGCCTTGCCCGCGCCGTCGAAGTCGTGGCTCGTGCCCGCGGCGATCGCGGTCTGCCGGGCGAGCGCCTCCGCGATGTCGTTGTCGCTGTGCGTCAGCATCCGCTCGACCAGGGCGGAGAGCGGCGGCGAGGACACCTTCGCGAGCCTGACCGCCTTGCCGGACGCCTTGCCGGACGCCGGGTCGCCCTTGATCTTGATGCCGCGGTCGCCGAGCAGGTCCGCGAACTTCTTCGCCGCGGCGGCCGCCGGGTCCCCCTCGCGCGTGGCCGGGCCGCTGTCGGAGTCGTCGGTGCGGGCCTCGTCGGCCATCAGGGGCGTGACCCGGGCGAGGTTCTCGTTGGGGCCGATGGGGTGGATGTCGGGGCCCGAGTACAGCGAGGTGTCGTACGTGAGGGTCACCTCGATGGTGTCCCGCTTCTTCAACGACTTGGCGGTCTCGTCGGCCAGAGTGCCCAGGTCGGCGGCACCGTAAGGATTCTTCTCGCGGGCCGTCAGGGTCGGATCGCCGCCGCCCACCAGAATCAGCTTCTTGGAGCCTTTCTCCAGGGCCGTACGGGTGGCGATGCGGTGGTCGGGGCCCGCGGCCGAGAGGGCCGCCACCGCCGTGGCCAGCTTCGTCGTGGACGCAGGGGTGAGGGTGTCGCCCGGCGACCTTCCGTAGAGCCTCTTTCCGGTGACGGCGTCGACGACCGCGGCCGTGCGCCGGCCGCCCAGCGCGGAGCCCTTCAGGAGGGGGTCGAGCACATCGGCCAGGGCGCTCTTCGTGGGGCCCGGCACGGCCGCGCCGGGGGCCGCGAGCACCACGGGCGCGCGCGGCGCCGCCTCGGGGGCACCGCCGTGATCTGCGCCACCTCCGGTCTCCGAGGAGGCGGCCCGGTCGGCCTCGGCCTTACGCTGACCGGAAGTGTCCCAGGGACCGGCCGCGACCGCCACGACGGCCGCGAGGGCGAGACCCACCGCCGTCGCGCCCACCGTGACGTGCTTGGCCTTGGATCCGGCAACAGTCTTCGCCGCACTCTTCACGAGCTGCGAAGCCTTCGGCTCCGGCACCGCGGACCAGCCCCTTTCGCGATCACACATCTGCGTAGGGGACACTTAACCACCAGACGTTTGTGTTGATCATTGAGGAGCCACCGGTGGAGTTCGACGTCCTGATCGAGATTCCGAAGGGATCGCGGAACAAGTACGAGGTCGACCACGAGTCCGGTCGTATCCGCCTCGACCGTCGTCTGTTCACGTCGACCGCGTACCCGACGGACTACGGCTACGTCGAGGACACCCTCGGCGAGGACGGCGACCCGCTGGACGCCCTGGTCATCCTGGACGAGCCGACGTTCCCGGGCTGCCTCATCAAGTGCCGCGCGATCGGCATGTTCCGGATGACGGACGAGGCCGGCGGCGACGACAAGCTGCTGTGCGTCCCGGCGACGGACCCGCGGATGGAGCACCTGCGCGACATCCAGCACGTCTCGGAGTTCGACCGCCTGGAGATCCAGCACTTCTTCGAGGTCTACAAGGACCTGGAGCCCGGCAAGTCCGTCGAGGGCGCCGACTGGGTCGGCCGTACCGAGGCCGAGGCCGAGATCGAGCGTTCCTACAAGCGCGCGCAGGACAACGGCGGCCACTGAGCCCCCAGCGTTCACATCCGGGCCGCCCCCCTGGGGCGGCCCGTTCGCGTATCTGTGCGCATACTGAGGCGTACGTGCGGTACAGCGATACGCAGCGATGTGAAGGGCGAGGAACGACAGAGGTGACGGAGCGGGAGTCCGAGGCCCCCGAGGACCGCAAGCCGCAGTCCGACGAGGCGCGCAGCGCGTTCACGCAGCCGATCGGGATCATCACGCCGCCCCCGGTGGTCGAAGAGGAGTCCTCGACCACTTCGGAGTTCGCGGTGCCCAATGGGCTGAACGTGCAGGCTCCGGAGCCGGTGGACACGGAGGGCTCGGCGTTCACGCCGCCGCGGACGTACAGCGCCCGCGAGTCGCCGCCCGCGTTCACTCCCCCGCAGGGCATCCCCATGGTCAGGCTGACCAAGGAGGCGCCCTGGCAGGACCGGATGCGCACCATGCTGCGGATGCCGGTCGCCGAGCGGCCCGCCCCCGAGCTGGTGCAGAAGCACGACGAGGAGACCGGCCCTGCCGTTCCGCGCGTGCTCGACCTGACGCTGCGTATCGGTGAGCTGCTGCTGGCCGGTGGCGAGGGCGCCGAGGACGTGGAGGCGGCGATGTTCGCCGTGTGCCGGTCCTACGGGCTCGACCGCTGCGAGCCGACAGTAACGTTCACTCTGCTGTCGATCAGCTTCCAGCCGTCCCTGGTGGACGACCCGGTGACGGCCTCGCGCACCGTGCGGCGCCGCGGCACCGACTACACGCGCCTCGCGGCCGTGTACCGGCTCGTCGACGACATCAGCGACGAGGAGGCCGACGTCTCCCTGGAGGAGGCCTACCGGCGCCTCGCCGAGATCCGCCGTAACCGGCACCCCTACCCGGGCTGGGCGCTCACCGGGGCGAGCGGGCTGCTCGCCGGGTCCGCCTCGATCCTGGTCGGCGGTGACCTGCTGGTGTTCCTCGTCGCCGCGATCGGCGCGATGCTCGGCGACCGGCTCGCGTGGCTCTGCGCGGGGCGCGGGTTCCCGGAGTTCTACCAGTTCACGGTGGCCGCGATGCCGCCCGCCGCGATGGGCATCGCGCTGACGCTCGCGCACAACTACGTAGACGTGCGGGCGTCCGCGGTGATCACCGGTGGACTGTTCGCGCTGCTCCCCGGACGGGCGCTCGTGGCCGGTGTGCAGGACGGTCTGACCGGCTTCTACATCACGGCCGCCGCGCGCCTCCTGGAAGTCATGTACTTCTTCGTGGGCATCGTCATCGGCGTCCTGATCATGCTCTACGTAGGCGTGCAGTTGGACGCGCAGCTCGACCCGGAGGAGGCGTTGAAGACCGTCGACCGGCCGGTCTGGCAGATCCTCGCGTCGATGTCGCTGTCGCTCGCGTTCGCCGTGCTGCTGCAGCAGGAGCGGGCGACGGTGCTCGCCGTGACGCTCAACGGCGGGGTGGCGGGCGCGATCTTCGGGGCGCTGCACTACCAGGGCGGGATCTCGCCGGTGGCCGCGACGGCCGCGGCGGCGGGGCTCGTGGGCCTGTTCGGGCAGCTCTTCTCGCGGTACCAGTTCGCGTCGGCGCTGCCGTACGTCACGGCCGCGATCGGCCCGCTGCTGCCCGGTTCGGCGACGTACTTCGGTCTGCTGGCGATCGCCCACAGCGATGTGAACGGCGGGCTGCTGTCGCTGTCCAAGGCGGCGGCACTCGCCCTCGCCATCGCGATCGGCGTGAACCTCGGTGGCGAGGTCTCCCGCCTGTTCCTCCAGGGGCCGGGCGCCGCGGGGCGGCGCGCGGCCAAGCGCACGAGGGGCTTCTAGGGTCCCTCCCCAGCAGGGTCTAGCGCTTCGCGTGCCGGCGGCGCGGCGGGGCCTCCCCGGCGCCTCCGGCCTCCCCGGCCTGTGCGGACCGGGCGGCCTCCTTCTTCGACTTGCCGCGGGCCCGCAGGAACTCGATCGCGATCGGCACCACCGAGACCAGGACGATCAGGATCAGGATCGCCTCGATGTTCTTGTGCACGAACTCGATGTTGCCGAGCCAGGAGCCGAGCAGCGTCACGCCCGCGCCCCACAGCACGCCGCCGATCACGTTGAACGTGAGGAACGAGCGGTACTTCATGCCCGAGACGCCCGCGATGATCGGCGTGAACGTACGGACGATGGGCACGAAGCGGGCCAGGACCAGGGACTTCGGCCCGTGCTTCTCGAAGAACTCGTGCGCCTTGGTGACGTTCTCCTGCTTGAAGAGCCGGGAGTCCTCGCGCTTGAAGAGCGAGGGGCCGACCTTCTTGCCGAACATGTAGCCCGCCTGGTCGCCCAGGATCGCGGCGAGGCAGATCAGGCCGATGGCACCCCAGAGCGGGAAGTCCAGCTGCTTCGAGGTGATCAGCAGACCCGTGGTGAACAGCAGCGAGTCGCCCGGCAGGAAGAAGCCGATCAGCAGGCCCGACTCGGCGAACACGATGAGCAGCAGGCCCCAGATGCCGAACGTGTTCAGCAGATAGTCCGGGTCCAGCCAGCTTGGTCCTAGAGCAAGCGTCATCACGGGTCCGGACTCCTGAGGGGCTTCGGTGGCAAAGGCAGGGCAAGGCAATGGCGGTGCAAAGTTATCAACGCCGATCGTCCTCGCCAGGTTCCAGTGGCCCCCTCAGGATGCACTGTGCGGAAACTGTGGCATACCTGTGGTTCAGCCGTTCCGCACCGAGTTGGCGTGGATCGCGGCGCTCAGGTGGTCGGCGACGCCCTCACCGATGGCGTCGTAGTACGCCTTGAAGCGCTCGTCGGCCACGTACATGGCGCCGAGACAGGCGTGCATCTCGTGCGGGCAGTCGTAGAACCAGCGCGAGATCTGGTCGCGGTGCTCCTCGGCCAGGTCCATGGCGCGCTCGCCGTCCGCCGGTTCGCCGGCCGCGACGAGGGCCGCGTAGCGCGCGAGCCAGTCGTCGTTCTCGGCCTTCATGCGCAGCCAGTCCTCCTTGGAGTACGTCGCGGCCCGCCGCTGCGACTCGGCGTACGCCGCCGTGCCGCCCCAGCGCTGCTCGGTCTCCTCGGAGTACTCCTCGGGGTCCTTGTCCCCGAAGACCTCGAAGCGCTCTTCCGGTGTGAGCTGGATGCCCATCTTCTGTGCCTCCATGGCGTGTTCGACGGCCTCTGCCATCTTCTGGAGCTTCTCGATGCGGGCGGTCAGCAGGTCGTGCTGGCGCCGCAGGTGCTCGCGCGGGTCGGATTCCGGGTCGTCCAGCAGTGCCTGGATCTCGTCGAGCGGGAAGCCGAGCTCCCGGTAGAAGAGGATCTGCTGGAGCCGGTCGAGGTCGGCCTCGCCGTACCGGCGGTGTCCCGCGGTGCTGCGCTCGCTCGGGGCGAGCAGGCCGATCTCGTCGTAGTGGTGCAGAGTGCGGACCGTGATTCCGGCGAAGCGGGCGACCTGACCCACGGAGTGGCTCATCCGCCGTACCTCCTTTCTCGTACGTGATTCAGCTTGGGGCCTCACGTGACGTGAGGTGCAAGTCGATTGCCCCGGCGGGTTTTCGGAGTGTTATGCCCTTTATGTCCGCCTAAGGTGGCGCCGTGAGCACGCATACCGAGATCGAATCGCCGCCCCCGCCCGCCGTGTCCGCTCGCGCCCTGGTGCCGTTCGTCCTGCCCGCGCTGGTGGTGGGCGTCGGCAGCAGCGTGCTGTTCCTCGCGCTCGACTGGATCGCGGAGAAGCTGGCCGATCTGGTGTGGGAGGACCTGCCCGACGCGCTCGGCATCGGCGGCTACTCCTCGCTGTGGATCATCGTGATGCTCACCGTCACGGGCGTCCTCGTCGGGCTCGTGGTCTGGAAGGTGCCGGGTCACGCGGGCCCCGACCCGGCGACGATGGGGCTCGGCGGCGAGGCCCCGCTGCCGCCGTACGTGCTGCCGGGGCTCGCGCTCGCCGCGGCGCTGATGCTGGCCGGCGGGCCGAGCCTGGGCCCGGAGAACCCGGTCATCGCGGTGAACGTGGGGCTCGCGTTCTGGCTCGGCAAGAAGCTGGTGCCGAACTCGCAGGCCACGATGTGGGTGAGCCTCGCGACGGCGGGGACCATCGGCGCCCTGTTCGGTACGCCGATCGCGGCCGCGCTGCTCGTCTCGGAGACGCTGGCCGGGAAGGCGATGCCGATGAAGGGCTCGCTGTGGGACAACATGTTCGGGCCGCTGCTCGCGGCGGCCGCGGGCTCCATGACCACCGCCCTGATCGCCTCGCCCTCCTTCGACCTGGGCCTGCCGGCCCTGAGCGATCCCGACTGGCGCGACCTCCTGGCCTCGATCGTCATCGCGTGCGCGGCCGCGGTGTTCGCGATGGCCGCCGTCTACGCCTTCCCCTACGCGCACCGCGCCTTCGGCCGTCTCGGCCACCCGATGCTGACGCTTCCGCTGGGCGGGCTCGTGCTCGGCCTGCTCGGGGCGCTCGGCGGCGAACTGACGCTGTTCAAGGGGCTCGCGGAGGTCAAGGAGATCGCCGCGTCGCCGGACGGCTGGTCGGCCGGGGAATTCGCCCTGATGACCGTGGTGAAGCTGGCGGCGCTGGTCATCGCCGCCACGTGCGGGTTCCGGGGCGGGCGGATCTTCCCCGCCGTCTTCGTGGGCGCGGCCTTCGGTCTGTTCGCGCACGCGCTCGTGCCCGGCGTGAACCCGTCGGTCGGCATCGCCGCCGGGGTGCTCGGGGTGCTGCTCGCGGTCACCCGGCAGGGCTGGGTCAGCCTCTTCACGGCGGCCGTCCTGGTCGCGTCCCCCGCGATCATCGCCCTCATGTGCATCGCATCTTTGCCCGCTTGGCTACTGGTGACGGGACGCCCCCAGATGCAACTGTCGGAGGACGGATCGGCGATCCGCTGAAAGCGTTCCAGCGATCCCCTGAAGGCATTGAAAACCGTACAACTTCCGTTGCTCGCAAAGGAGTTGCCCTCATGTCACCTCTACATCAGAGCCCGGCCGACCGCTACGGCAAACCCGACGAGCGCCCCGTCGCCGTCAACCCCTTCTACGGGGAGGCGAATCCGACGGCCGGGATGACGGACGCCCCGCCCAAGCACCGGATGCCGAACGGTCCGCTCGCGCCCATGACCGCGTACCAACTCGTCCGTGACGAGCTGATGCTGGACGGGAACGCGCGCCTCAACCTCGCCACCTTCGTCACCACGTGGATGGAGCCGCAGGCGGGCGTCCTCATGGGCGAGTGCCGGGACAAGAACATGATCGACAAGGACGAGTACCCGCGGACGGCGGAGCTGGAGCGGCGCTGCGTCGCCATGCTCGCCGACCTGTGGAACGCGCCCGACCCGTCCGCCACCGTGGGGTGTTCGACCACCGGGTCGAGCGAGGCGTGCATGCTGGCCGGGATGGCGCTCAAGCGGCGCTGGGCGCGCAGGAACGCCGACCGCTACCCCTCGCGCGAGGCCCGCCCCAATCTCGTCATGGGCGTGAACGTGCAGGTGTGCTGGGAGAAGTTCTGCACGTTCTGGGAGGTGGAGGCGCGGCAGGTGCCCATGGAGGGCGACCGGTTCCATCTCGATCCGGCCGCGGCGGCGGAGCTGTGCGACGAGAACACGATCGGCGTCGTCGGCATCCTCGGCTCCACCTTCGACGGCTCGTACGAGCCGATCGCCGAGCTGTGCGCGGCGCTCGACGCGTTGCAGGCGAAGACGGGCCTCGACATCCCCGTGCATGTGGACGGGGCGTCGGGCGCGATGGTCGCGCCGTTCCTGGACCCGGATCTGGTGTGGGACTTCCGGCTGCCGCGGGTGGCGTCGATCAACACGTCGGGGCACAAGTACGGGCTCGTCTACCCGGGAGTCGGGTGGGCGCTGTGGCGCGACGCGGAGGCGCTTCCGGAGGAACTCGTCTTCCGGGTCAACTACTTGGGCGGCGACATGCCGACCTTCGCGCTCAACTTCTCGCGGCCGGGAGCCCAAGTGGTCGCGCAGTACTACACGTTCCTGCGCCTCGGCAGGGAGGGCTTCCGGGCCGTGCAGCAGGCGACGCGGCAGGTGGCGCGCGGGCTCGCCGACCGGATCGAGGCGCTCGGCGACTTCCGGCTCCTCACGCGGGGCGACGAGTTGCCGGTGTTCGCGTTCACCACGGCACCGGAGGTGAAGGCGTACGACGTGTTCGACGTGTCGCGGCGCCTTCGGGAGCGGGGGTGGCTGGTGCCGGCGTACACCTTCCCCGCGCACCGGGAGGATCTGGCGGTGCTGCGGGTGGTGTGCCGCAACGGGTTCTCGTCCGACCTGGCGGAACTCCTGCTGGAGGACCTCGGCCAGCTTCTGCCGGAGCTGCGCAAGCAGCCGCACCCCACCGTGCCGGACAAGGGTGCGGCCACCGGGTTCCACCACTGAGCTCAGTGGCTCAGCCTCGCGAACCTCCGTACCGCCAACGGGAAGAAGACCGCCACGAGCCCCACCGGCCACGCCACCGCGAGCAGCACCTCGTCCGCGCCGCCGGGGTTGCCGAAGAGGTGGCGGACCGAGGAGGCCGTGGCCGACATCGGGTTCCACTCGACCACCGTGCCCAGCCAGTCCGGCATGGTGGACGGCACCGCAAAGGCGTTGGAGAGGAACCCGACCGGCCACACCAGGATCTGCACGGCCTGCACCATCTCCGGCTTCCCCGCCACCATGGCCAGGTAGATCCCCATCCACAGCATCGCGAAGCGCAGCAGGAGCAGCAGTCCGAAGGCCCCGAGCACCGCGCCGAACGAGCCGTGCACCCGCCAGCCGATGGCGAAGCCGACGCCTGCCATGACAACGATCGACGCCAGGGATTGCAGCATGTCCGCGGCTGAACGGCCCACGAGGACCGCCCCGTTGGTCATCGGCATGGACCGGAACCGGTCGATCACCCCCTTGTTGAGGTCCTGGGTGACCGCCACCATCGTCGACTCCAGGCCGAACGCCATGGTCAGCGCAAGCATGCCGGGGACGAGGAAGGCCACATAACCGTCGGAGCCGCCCTCGACCCCCTTGCCGCCCCCGATCAGGTAGCCGAACATCACGAGCAGCATCACGGGGAAGACCAGGCCGACCACGATCTGCACCGGCTGCCGTGCCCAGTGGGCGAGTTCGCGCCGGGTCATCGTCCAGGAGTCGGTGACCGCCAGGACCGCGGGCGTACTCATGCGGGGACCTCCGTCAGATGCAGGAACACCTCGTCGAGCGTGGGGCGGCGCAGCGCCACGTCCTCCGCCTCGACTCCGGCCTCCTGAAGGGCTCGTACGACGTCGGTGAGCGCGGCCATCCGGTCGGTCACCGGAGCGCTCACCAGGCGGCGGTCGGCGTCGACCGTGGTGCCCGCGGGCAGCATCGCAGCGACGAGCGGCAGCTGCGCCGCGTCCCGGACCACGACGTCGATCCGGTCGCCGCCCAGCTTCGCCTTCAGCTCGTCCGGGCTGCCGTCCGCCACGACCCGGCCCCGGTCGACCACCGAGACCCGGTCGGCCAACTGGTCCGCCTCCTCCAGGTACTGCGTGGTCAGCAGCACCGTTGTGCCGCCGCCGACCAGTGAGCGCACGGCGTCCCAGACCTCGGCGCGGCCGCGCGGGTCGAGTCCGGTCGTCGGCTCGTCGAGGAAGAGGACCTCCGGCTCCGTGATGAGCGACGCGGCGAGGTCGAGGCGGCGCCGCATGCCGCCGCTGTACGCCTTGACCGCCTTGCGGCCGGTGTCCCCGAGGCCGAAGCGGGCCAGGAGCTCGTCGGCCCGCACGCCCGCGCGCCGGGCGCCCAGGTGGTGGAGCCGGCCGAACATCTCCACGTTCTGCCGGCCGCTCAGCTCCTCGTCGAGCGCCGCGTGCTGACCGAGCAGGCCGATGCGGTGGCGGACCGCGTCCGGGCCGCGCCGCACATCGTGGCCCGCCACCTCGACGCGGCCCTCGTCGGCCCTCAGCAGCGTCGTCATGACACGTACGGCGGTGGTCTTGCCCGCCCCGTTCGGCCCGAGCAGGCCGTGCACGGTGCCCCGGCCCACCGCCAGGTCCAGGCCGTCGAGTGCCGCCTTCTCCCCGTACCGCTTCCGCACTCCCTCGGCGACGATCGCGTCCGTCATCCGGCTCCCTCCGTTCGTTGCCACACCCACGTATTCAAATTTGACTAGACGGGCGAAGGTAGCCGAGGCGCCGTCATTCGTCAAACTTGATTAGTGGTCGTGCCCCTCGGGCCGCTCCCCCGCCGCGAACGGATTCTCCTGCCCCTCCGCGAGCACACCGACGAAGGGTTCGCCCTCGCCCGCGAAGGTGTAGGCGCCGCCCTCGATGCGGGCGATCAGGCCCTTGGTCCACTGCGCGCCGGTGTCGGCGGAGAAGACCCAGTGGTTCATGATCTCGCCGATGTGACCCAGCTGCTCGGGACCGTCCTCGGGTGTGTAGTACTCCGTGACGGAGCGCCGCCACTCCTCCATGTGCCGCACCCGCTCCTTGAGCAGGCCCACGACCTCCTCGCGCGGCAGGTCCACCATGCAGCCGAGCGCCGCCGTGAGGATGTCGGGCCGCTGGTCGTACGAGGTCAGGGACGCGCGGACCAGGGCGAGGTACTCCTCCTGCCCCTGATCCGTGAGCTCGTACTCGGTGCGTGGCGGGCCGCCGACCGTGGAGGGTGCGACCTCATGGGCGCGCAGCAGGCCCTGCTTCGCCATCTGCTTGAGCGCGTGGTAGATCGAGCCCGGCTTGGCGTTCGACCACTCGTGGGCGCCCCAGTACTCCAGGTCGTTGCGTACTTGATAGCCGTGCGCGCGGCCGTGCTGGCGTACGGCCCCGAGAACCAGCAGACGGATCGCTGACATGCGGTCCAGCGTAGACGCCGGGGCACAGCGGCCCACCGCCGGTCAAGCGTCGGGGCGCGCGCACCACCCGGCCGGGCCCATGGCGAACCGCTTCGACACGGCTGCCCGGCCCGGGATCTCCGGCAGGGCCGGCTGCATCCGTGCGAGCGGTTCCGGCGGAAGAAGCCGAGTGATCACCGCCGATCTCCGCGGGGGACAGATCGAGATTCGGCCAATTCCGCGGACTGGACGACCCCTTGGACGGTGTACGCCGAAGGCCGTGGGAGGCGCCTTTCCTTGCTTCATGAAGGATTTGATCCGGACGGCCCGGCCCGGCCGGTGGCTCGAAAGATCATGGACGGTGGTTGGCGTTCGCATGTAATGCGGGCACCGGGGCAGGCGCTTTCCGAGCTGTAACTGCGAGAACACCCCGCGTGCACGTGCATCTGCCCATGCAAGGGCATATGAACGCAGCTATGATCCTGGACAGTTGGGGCAGTTGATCACTGCTGTCCCGGCTTTCTCATTGGCCACAGAATCATTCACTGTTACAGCACTGACAGCACCACCGGGGAGCGAACCGTGCACCACGTGTACAACGGCATGGCGGCCACGGAGTTGCACGGAGTGGTCTGGCAGAAGAGCAGGCACAGCAACTCGCAGGGATCCTGCGTGGAGTTCGCGAAGTTGCCCGGCGGAAGGATCGCCGTGCGCAACTCGAACTTTCCGGAGGGGCCCGCGCTCGTCTATACGCCCGCGGAGATAGAGGCGATGCTCCTCGGCGTGAAGGACGGGGAATTCGACCACCTGACGGCCGGGGCCTGACGCGCCGTCAATGACCTTTCTCACAGCCTGAAGAGCGCCCAGACGACCTTTCCGCTCAGCGCTCCGGCCAAGGGGTGCCAGCCCCAGCTGTCGGCGAAGGAGTCGACGAGGAACAGTCCGCGCCCCGACTCCGCCGAGAAGTCGGCGTCGATGTCCACCTCTTGGGCGGCCGGACTCTCGTCACTGGGATCACGCACCGCGCAGACTACGCGCGAAGACCAATGCATCAAGTGGAGCCGTACGGGCGGATCGTGGCTGCGCGGGCTGTCCGCGGGAAGGCCGTGCCGCAGGGCGTTGGTGACCAGTTCGGAGACGACGAGGCAAATATCGTCGAAGCGCTCCAACGCTTCCCAGTCGGCTAGCGTTCTGCGGCTGAACTCCCGTGCGCAGCCCACCGCTTCGTAGCGGGCGGGCAGAGCGCAGGACGCGGTGCTGGAGACGGCCGAGGGGTCGACCGGAGGCAGGCTCTGCCTCCGTGCATCTAAAGGCTCAAGCATGGTCGATCCGTTCGTCCCCATGCGAGGTACTCCCCATTTTCGCAGTACGCAGCGAGCGGTGGTGGCGCCATCGTTCCGAATGCGTACAGCGGATGCAAGGGCAGATGCACGTGCACGCGCCCGACTTGAGCGTCCCCGTACCGCTTCTCGCGCATTTCTTCCTACGACTTCTTGCGCATGTAGTTCGTGATCTTTCCGTTTCTGTAACCGAACGAGTACAGACGGGAGCGTTTTAATGGCAGACTTCGGCCGTGGACCAATGGGGAGGATGAAGGACGTGACCGCTGGGGAGGCATGGGGGTCGCCCCAGGCGCTGAACTCTGGTGGAGGCTCGGTGGTGCGACGCATCCTGCTGGGCTCACAGCTGAGGCGCCTGCGGGAGTCGCACGGGATCACCCGCGAGGCCGCCGGCTACTCGATTCGTGCCTCCGAATCGAAGATCAGCCGCATGGAGTTGGGACGGGTGAGCTTCAAGACGCGCGATGTCGCCGATCTGCTGACGCTGTACGGGGTGGATGACGAGGCGGAGCGCTCGGCGCTGCTCTCGCTCGCGAAGGAGGCCAACGTCGCGGGCTGGTGGCACAGTTACAGCGACGTGCTGCCCGGCTGGTTCCCGACCTACCTCGGACTCGAAGGCGCCGCGACCCAGATCCGTGGCTACGAGGCCCAGTTCGTGCACGGCCTGCTGCAGACCGAGGGCTACGCCCACGCGGTCGTCGAGCAGGGCATGAAGGGGGCCGCGCGCGAGGACATCGAGCGGCGGGTCGCCCTGCGCATCGAGCGGCAGAAGCTGCTGGTCGACGAGCGGGCGCCGGAGGTGCACATCGTGCTCGACGAGGCCACGGTGCGGCGCGTACAGGGCGGCCGCGAGGTGATGCGCGGACAGCTGGAGCACCTCATCGAGCTGGCCTCGCTCCCCCATCTGACGCTCCAGATCATGCCGTTCAGCCACGGCTGGCACCCCGGGGAGTCCGGCACGTTCACCATTCTCACGTTCCCGGAGTCCGATCTCTCGGACGTCGTCTTCCTCGAACAGCTCACCAGCGCGCTGTATTTGGACAAGCGCGAGGACGTGGCGCAGTACGAGAAAGCGATGACGGAACTCTCGGACCAGTGCCCCTCGCCCGAGGACAGTGTGCGACTGCTGCGTGACGCGCTGTCCGAATTGGCATGAGGGGCCTGTGAGTTGGAGAAACCCCTTCCGTAACTGCGGTTACCGGGCCGTACGATGACGGCACATCAGTGGTGCCCGGAGCTGCAGCAAGGGATTACATGTCCTACTTCACGGAACTGGACCGGCAGTACATCGACGGCTCGTGGCGTCCCGGACGCGGGGCATGGGACATCATCGACTTCAATCCCTACAACGGGGACAAGCTCGCCTCCATAACCGTCGCCTCCGTCGAAGAGGTCGACGAGGCCTACCGCGCGGCCGAGCGGGTCCAGAAGGACTGGGCGGACACGAACGCGTACGCGCGCCGTGCCGTCTTCGAGCGCGCCCTGCGCCTCCTGGAGGACCGCGAGGAGGAGATCACCGAGGCGATCATCGACGAGCTCGGTGGTACGCGGGTCAAGGCCGGCTTCGAGCTGCACCTCGCCAAGGAGTTCCTGCGCGAGTCGGTGCAGCTGGCGCTGCGCCCGCAGTGCAGCGTGATCCCCTCGCCGGTGGACGGCAAGGAGAACCGGCTCTACCGGGTGCCGGTCGGGGTCGTCGGGGTCATCTCGCCGTTCAACTTCCCGTTCCTGCTGTCGCTCAAGTCCGTGGCGCCCGCGCTCGCGCTCGGCAACGGCGTGGTCCTCAAGCCGCATCAGAACACCCCGGTCACCGGCGGCTCGCTGATCGCGAAGCTCTTCGAGGACGCGGGCCTGCCGGCCGGCCTGCTCAACGTCGTCATCACCGACATCGCCGAGATCGGCGACGCGTTCCTGACCCACCCCGTGCCCAAGGTCATCTCCTTCACCGGCTCCGACCAGGTCGGCAGGCATGTCGCGACGGTCTGCGCCGCGCAGTTCAAGCAGTCGATCCTCGAACTCGGCGGCAACAGCGCGCTGACCGTGCTCGACGACGCCGACATCGACTACGCGGTGGACGCCGCGGTCTTCAGCCGGTACGTCCATCAGGGCCAGGTCTGCATGGCGGCGAACCGGATCCTCGTGGACCGCAAGGTGGAGAAGGAGTTCACGGAGAAGTTCGTGGCGAAGGTCGCCTCCCTGAAGTCGGGCGACCCGCGCGACCCCGAGACCGTCATCGGCCCCGTCATCAACTCCACGCAGGCGGAGGCGATTTCGAGCGTCGTCGCCACCGCGGTCGCGGAGGGCGCCAGCGCTCTCGTACGCGGGGGTGTGGACGGGAACGTGGTCGAACCGGTCGTGCTCACCGGGCTGCCCGCCGACTCTCCCGTCCTGCGGCAGGAGATCTTCGGTCCTGTCGCCCTGCTCATCCCGTTCGACGGGGACGAGGAGGCGGTGCGGATCGTGAACGACACCCCGTACGGGCTGAGCGGCGCCGTGCACACGGGCGACGTGGAGCGCGGGGTGGACTTCGCGCAGCGGATCGACACCGGCATGTTCCATGTGAACGACGGGACCGTGCACGACGAGCCGCTCGTCGCCTTCGGCGGGCAGAAGCAGTCCGGGATCGGGCGGCTCAACGGCGAGGCGACGCTGGAGGCGTTCACCACGCAGAAGTGGATATCGGTGCAGCGGGGGCGCTCGCAGTTCCCGTTCTGAGGCAAGAAAGGGAGAAGTCGTGCGCAACAGGAACGTACGGGTCGTCGCGGGGGTGGCCACCGTCGTGGCGGCCCTCGCCATCGGCGGCTGCGGCACGAAGTCGGCGGGGTCGGCGGAGTCGGCGGGCAGTTCATCGGTCGCGCCGGGCGACGACAAGGCCCCCGATCCGAGCGGCTCCGGTTCCGTGCGGGACGCCGAAGGCGTCTGGAGCACGCACACCGGCGGTACGCCCGTCGTCCTCGCCGTCGGCAGCAAGCAGGCGTCCCTCAGCACCGGTGAGGGGCACCTGTGCACCGGGATCGTGGACGGCGGCGGCAAGCCGGAGCTCAGCCTTCGGTGCGCGGACGGGAACACCGAGCGCACGGCAGGCGTGATCGAGTCCAACGACGGCAGCACGATGCGGGTGTCCTGGGACGCGGGCAAGAAGGACACGTTCAAGAAGGCGAAGAACGGCACGCTGCCCAGCGCCCTCCCGACGAACTGAGTCAGCCCCGAGTCGGCCCTGAGTCACCTCTGGTCGGTCGACTCGCGGGTCATCGGCGGTACGTCGGTGTCGAGCGCGTCGGAGAGTTCCTCCAGCGTTTCGAGGAACAGCTCCGCCCCGCGGCGCACCACCCGGTCGGGGACGCCCTCGCCGTCCCAGGCGTCGAGGGCCTCGCGGACCGGCGTCCAGCGCGGGATCCGGCGCTCGCGGATGGCCTGCGCGCCGTCGCGGGTCGCGGTGCGCAGCGCGTCGGCGAGCGCGTCCGCGGCCGGCACGGGGGTCGCGCCGCGCTCCGGCAGGTGCGCCTCCATCAGCATCACGACGCGGCCGATGTGGTGCAGGGCGTGCGCGGCCTCGTCGGCGGCGGCGTTGGACAGCCCGCGGTGGCGTACGGGTTCGGTCTTGGCGCGGGCCGCGGCCTGCTCCCAGGCGATGTGCGCGTCACGGGCCTTCAGCAGGGCCTCGCGCACATCCGGGCAGCTCTTGCCCGCCGGGCTCGCGTAGTGGGCGACGACCGCGGCGGCGTACTCGCCGAGCGCGGCCAGCCAGTCGGCGAGCCGGGTGCGCAGGCGCGGGGTCTCCCAGGCCGGGTACAGGGCGTACGACAGCATGGCGAGGACGCCGCCGACGAGCGTGAGGACCACACGCTCCGGGACGGTCTGACTCCACTCCTGCCCACCCATGCCGAGCAGGAACACCACATACATGGCGACGCAGGCCTGGGCGGCGAGCTGCCCCGTGCGCATCAGCAGGTACATGAGCCCCGCGCACACCACGGCGAGCACCGCGGAGAGATACGTGCCGGGGTGCGCCAGCTGCAGGATCGCGGTCGCCACGGTGACGCCGACGAGCGTGCCGCCGAACCGGGCCACCGCCCGTGAGTACGTCTGCGAGAAGTCGGGGCGCATGATCATCACGGCGGACATCGGCGCCCAGTAGCCGTGCCCGAACGGGAGGACGTCGCCGATGAGATACCCGGCGACGGCGACCGCGGCCACGCGATTCGCATGCCGCAACACCGGCGACCCGGGCCGCGCCTCCCGCCGGATCGCTCGCGCGGCGACGGGGAGCAGTTGGAAGATGCTGGGGCGGCGCAGGGGCCGTGCGGGGGCGTCGGGCCCCTGTGGGGGCTGAGCATTCTCGGCACCCTGCGGCGGATGGGCATTTTCGAGCCCCTGCGGCGATTGAGCAGGCCTTTCAAGCCCCGCCGGCGATTGAGGCGCGGGGTCCGGGGCAGAGCCCCGAGGCGTGGGTGCGGGGTCGTCGGCGCCGGACGGGCGGACGCCGCCCGCTGTTTCCAGGACGTCCTTCAGGAGGGACCCGAGGCGGCTCGCGGCCCGCTGCGACGGCCCCGACAGGATCGCCCCGGTGTCCGGGGACCGGAACGTCGCGATCGCCCCCGGCGGAATCTTCACCGGCGACCCGTGCCGGATGGCCCTCGCCGCGGCGTCAAGAATCGACCCCGCCGCGGCGAGCAGTTCACGCACCCGGTCCCGCTCCACCCCCTCCTCCGGCACCCCGACCGCCGGATCCGCCAACGAGGCCAGCACCGGCCGGATCCGCTCCGCGAGCCCCCGCGCACCGTGCAGCTGCGCGGGCCGCGTCCGGGCCTGCCGCGGCGTGAGCGCGGCCGCGTTCCGCGCCAGCATCAGCGGCTCCGGATCGAACGCCGCGACGGGATCGTGCCGCAACCGCCGCGCGTAATCGGCCTCGGCCGCGAGCGCGTCGGCGAGCGCGTCGCGGTGCGCCCCCCATCTGCGTACGGGGAAGAGGATCACCAGCGCCGCCTGGACCAGGCCGCCGAAGGCCATCATCGCCGCGTGGCCCGCCGCCTCGGCGATCGTCGTCGGCAGGGTGATGGTCACGAGCATCATCGCGACGTTCGACGAGGCCATGATGCCGATGGTCGGGCCCGCCGCCCAGGCGAGACCGGCGAGATACGTCCACAGCGCGAGCAGTGGCAGGAAGAAGACGAGGTGGGAGCCGGTGAGGTAGCCGAGGAACGTCGAGATGCCGAGGCTCGCGCCGGAGGCGAGCGCCAGTTCGGGCCGCGGCCGCCAGCTCCGCTGGAACGTGGCGATCGCCGCCTGGTACGCGCCGAAGGCCGAACCGGCCGCCACCGCGGGACCGAACAACGTAAGGCTCACCGCGAGCACGATCGCGAGCCCCGCGGCGCCGCGCAGGGCGATCAACGGTTCGAGGCGCTTGCGCTCCACGGTCAGGCCCGAGCGCGTGGTCACCTTCAACGCCCGGAACCAACTCATTTCGCCAGAATACGGGCATCGGCCGTTCCGGACGGCGAGGGCTACGCCCCTCCTGCTCCCCTTCTACGCCCCTTCGCGGAGCACCAGGTCCAGGAGGCCGGGAAAACGGGCGTCGAACTCGGCGCGGCGCAGCCGGTTGAGGCGCCGGGGCCCGGCGTCCCGCTGCTCCAGCAGGCCCGCCTCGCGGAGCACGGAGAAGTGCCGGCTCAGCGTCGCCTTGGTGACCGGCACGTCGAAGGTGCCGCAGGTGCGCTCCCAGTCGGTGGCCCCGGCCAGCTCACGGACGAGCGTGCGGCGCACCGGGTCGGCGAGCGCGACGAGCGCGGCCTCCAGGGAGACGTCCGCCGGTTCGACATGCACCGGCGCCGCCCGATGGCTCGCCGTTCCGTCTGCCGCTGGCCGCGTGGCCACCATGCCGTCCTCCCGGTTCCCGGTGCCCACCCACGCCCTTGCGTTCCCGGTGTCCACCCTTGTCGAGTGTTCGATGATCTGCGTACACTCCGAGCGTTCGTTACTCGTCGAACACTCTAGTGCCTCACGAAGGAGCTCCGTCATGCCCTCCTCCCAGCAGTCCCCGGTCCGCGTGGGCATCGTCGGCCTCTCCGCCAAGCGCGGCTGGGCCGCCAGGGCCCACCTGCCCGCGCTGCGCCGACTCAAGGGTTTCGATGTGCGCGCGCTCTCCGCGAGCAGCGCCGAGTCCGCGAGGGCGGCCGCCGAGAAGTACGGCATCGCCCACTCCTTCGGCACCGCCGCCGAGCTGGCCGCGTCCGACGAGGTCGACCTCGTCGTGGTCACCGTCAAGGTGCCGGACCACCGGGAGATCATCGAGTCCGCCCTCGCCGCCGGGAAGGCGGTGTTCTCCGAGTGGCCGCTGGGCGTCGACCTCGCCGAGGCCGAGGGGCTCGCAGCCCTCGCCGCGGAGCGCGGCCTGCGCACCTTCACCGGACTCCAGGCACGCTCCGCCCCGCTCGTACGCCACCTGCGCGACCTGATCGCGGACGGCTACGTCGGCGAGGTGCTGTCCACCAGCCTGGTGGCGTCAGGGCGTGGCTGGGGAGCGGAGGTACCGGAGGGCTCCGCGTATGTCCTGGACCGGTCCACGGGGGCGAACATGCTGACCATCCCGTTCGGGCACACGCTGGACGGGCTGATCTCGGTGCTGGGCGACTTCGACGAGTCCACGCAGGTCAGCGCCGTCACGGCCACCCGTCGCCGGGAGGTCGAGGACCCGCACACCGGCAAGGTCCACCGGCCCGACGTCCCCGACCAGGTGGTGTTCGGCGGGGTGCTCGCCTCCGGCGCGGTGGCCTCCGTGCACTACCGGGGCGGCACGTCGCGCGGCACCGACTTCCTCTGGGAGATCAACGGCACCGAGGGCGACCTGGTCGTGACCGGCGACCACGGCCACCTTCAGATGGGCGAGTACACGATCAGCGGGGCCCGCGGCTCCGACACCGAACTGGCCGAAATCGCCGTCCCCGAGCGGTACTTCGAACCCGAGCTCGCGGAACTGCGCGGCACGGAGGCGTACAACGTCGGCGCCGCCTACGCCCAGCTCCGCCGCGATCTGGCCGACGGCACGTCCGTCGTCCCCGACTTCGCGCACGCCGTCCGGCACCACCGACTGCTCGACCGCGTCGAGCGCGCGGCAGCCTGACGGCTCACCCTTCGAGGCGGGCCCGCTGCGCCGCGGCGGCGCCCTCCTCCCAGCCGGCCCCGTCGGTGACGCCCCTCATCCGCGTCGTCACGGTCTCGGGGAACATCTCCTCGGCCCGCCCCGTGACCGCGACGCCCCGCGCGGCGAGCACCGGCAACACCTCGCCCGCCACACCCGCCTCACCCGTCACCCGCTCGGCGACGGCGGCGAGCCGGTCCCCGATCCGGTGCGCGTACGCGGCGAGGAACGACTGCCGGAAGGTCTTCGTACGCTTCCTGCCGCCCGCCCGCTGCTCGGCCTCGGCACGCGTCATCGCGGCGGTGGCCTGCACGAGCAGTGACGTATAGAGGACCTCGACGACCTCCAGATCGGGCTCGAAGCCGACCACGGTCGAGAACCCGAACGCGGAGTTCCACACCGCGCGACAGCGATTGGCGCCCGCCACCGCGTCGAGGAGGACCGCCTTCGCCGTCTCGTAGGGGGCGTCGACGCCGATCCGGCAGGCGGCGGGCGCGTCCTTCGCGTGCGTACGGGAGGCGAGCAGCGCCTCGTCGACCGAGTGCCGGGCCATCAGCTCCTGCGCCTTCGCCGACAGCGCCTCCGCCTCCGGCGGGTACCCGGTCCGCTCCGCCTTGGCGAGCAGCGCGCGGATCTTCGCCAGGGCGCGCGGCTCACCCGCCACGGGGACGGTGATCGACTCACCCGGCACCGGGCCGACCGGCTCGATGGCGGGCAGCCGCGCAAGGAGCCGGTACAGCTCCAGGGCGGTGGTGGCGCCCGAGAACCGGTCCGTTCGCGCGGGCTCCTCGGCCGGCAGCTCGGCGAGCTGGGCGGCCCAACGGGGCGGCAGGTGCTCGTACCGCTCGGTCTCGGTGCGGATCAGGCGGGCCGCGAGCCGTTCGTGGGCCGCGTCAAGACCCTCCGCCCGTACGATCATCCGCAGCACGTCGGCCGGCTGCCAGCCGCGCTCCCACGCCCGCCGCACGAACTCCCGCCCCCGCAGGGCGAGTTCGGCGTCGGAGGAGGGGTCGGCGGCGAGCAGCGAGGCGCCGGTGTCGAGATCGCCGCCGTCGTGGAGGGCGGCGGCGAAGGCCCGCTCGACCGTGCTGTCACTGCTCGTACCGCTCATACGCCCATGATCTCAGCCGCTCGGGTCAGCCCCGCCTCAGGAGCCGAGCGACTCCACGATCAGCTCGGCGGCCCGCGCCACGAGCGGGCTGTCGCCCTCGGCGGCCTTGTCCGGCTTGGTCGACAGTACGGAGAGGATCACCGGCGCCCCGTCCGGCGTCCAGGCGATGCCGACGTCGTTGGCGGTGCCGTACGAGCCGGTGCCGGTCTTGTCGCCGAGCACCCAGTCGGCGGGCAGGGCCTTGCGGAAGCGTTCGGCGCTGGTGGTGTTGGCGAGCAGCCACTTCGTCAGCCGGTCGCGGTCGGCGGGGGCGAGGGCGCGGCCGAGGACGAGACGGGCGTACGTCGTGCCGATGGCGCGGGGCGTGGTGGTGTCGGTGACGCGGCCCGGTTCGGCCGAGTTCAGCTCGGGCTCCCAGCGGTCGAGGCGGGTCGTGCGGTCGCCGGTCGAGCGGCAGAAGCGGGTGACGGCGGTGGGGTCGCCGAGGTGCTCCATGAGGAGGTTGGCCGCGGTGTTGTCGCTGTACGAGATCGCGGCGCCGCACAGCTCGTCGACGGTCATCCCGTTCGCTAGGTTCTCCGGCTTCCCGGTGACCGGCGCGCCGCCCGCGCGGTCGATGTCGGCCTGCGTGTAGTGGATGCGGCAGGCCAGGAACTCGCCGTTCTTGTCGAGATCGCGCAGCACGGCGGCGACGGCGAGCGTCTTGAACGTGGAGCACATCGGGAAACGCTCGTCGGCGCGGTGCCGGACGGTGCGCCCGGTGCGGATGTCGTGCGCGAACACGCCGAGGCGGGCGCCGTGCCGACGCTCGAGGGCGGTGAAGCGGCCGTCGTCGGTACGGGTACCGGCGGTGGCGGTACCCGCACCCGCGAGCGCGGTGGCGCCGAGGGCGGTCGCGGTGGTCAGTAGAGCGCGGCGAGTAGTGGACACGGCAGGAGTTGGTCCCTTCAGCACGACGACGGCCTGTTCGACCTTTACCTGTACGACGACGATCTTGCCCCGCCCGATGGTTGCGGTTCCGCCGAGATGCCGGAGGCCACCGCGACGTGACAGGCTCGGGGGCATGAGAGTGGCACTGGCGCAGACCGACTGCGAACTCGGCGATGTGGACGCCAACCTGGACACGGCCCGCGAACAGATCGCGCAGGCCGGGGACCAGGGAGCGGACCTGGTCGTCTTCCCCGAACTGAGCCTGCACGGCTACCACCTGGGCGGCCTGAAGTCCGACACGTCGATCGCCACGAACGACCCGCGCCTGCTCGGCCTCACGACGCCGGACGGCCCCGACGTCATGGTGGGCCTGCACGAACACACCAGCCTGCGCGCGTACAACACCTCCGCGTACTACTCGGGCGGCGCCCTGCTGCACGCCCACCGCAAGCTGTACCTCCCGAACTACCTGGCCTGGGAGGAGCGCAAGCACGTCAGCCCCGGCCAGCACTCCCGCGCGTACGACCTGCCCGGCGACCACGGCAGGGCCGCGACGCTGGTCTGCAACGACGCGTGGCAGCCGGTGCTTCCGTGGCTGGCGGTGCAGGACGGCGCGGAGGTCCTGTTCGTCCCCGCGAACAGCGCGGCGACGCTCGACCCGGAGGCCATGGACACCACCCTCTACTGGGACACCCTCCTCTCCTACACGGCGAAGATGCTCCAGTGCTGGGTCGTCTTCGTGAACCGCGTCGGCAACGAGAACGGGGCGTCCTTCTGGGGCGGCTCCCGCGTCATCAGCCCGCGCGGCACGGCGGTGGCGCAGGCGCCGCAGTGGGAGCCGGGCCTCGTGACGGTCGACATCGACGTCCACGAGGCCCGCCGCCAGCGCAGGGCGGTCCCCTTGGTGGCGGAGGCACGCCTGGGCCTGATCGACCGCGAGGTCCGCCGCCTGATCGACGAGGGCGGCGACAGCTAGGCAGTTCAGCCCCTGCGGCGATTGAGCAGGCCTTTAATTGAGCAGCGGGTCCGGGGCAGAGCCCCGATCTTTCCAGCCCCGTTCTTCGGACGAGAGCCCGCGGGGTCCGGGGCGGAGCCCCGCGTCCGCAACGCCGTCGCAGGACACACGTTGTCAGTGCCGGGTGTGACACTCGGCTACGTGACCGAACGATGGGCTCTCGCCCCCACCGAGCACGGCGGCGCCGACCTCGCGCCACTGGGCCCGGACGGGCTGCCCGCAGGACCGGCCGTCCGGGAGCCGGACCTCGCCGAGGCCGTCCGCACCCGACCGGAGGTCACCCGCTGGGTCTGGCGCGACACCCACGCCGTATACCCGCACCTGCTCGCCGCCGGCGTCCGCGTCGACCGCTGCTACGACATCGAGGCCGCCGAGAACCTCCTGATCGCCCACGAGGGCCGGCACGGCGACCCCCGCTCCGCCGCGGCGGCCCTCGCCCGCCTCAAAGGGGCGCCGGTCCCGCCCGACCCCCCGCCCCGCGTCGCCGCCCCCGGCTCCCAGTCCTCCCTCTTCGAGCCCCGCCCACCCGTCGACGTCCCCCTCACGGACCTCGTCGACGTATACGCGGAGCAGCAGCGCCGCCACGAGGCGACCGCCCAGCCGGGGCGCATGCGGCTGCTCACCGCGTCCGAGTCGGCAGGCATGCTGGTGGCGGCGGAGATGCACGCATCGGGCCTGCCATGGCGAGCGGATGTGCACAGGTCCGTACTCCAGGAACTGCTCGGCGAACGCTACGGAGGCGGCGGCGAGCCCCGCCGCCTGGCCGAACTGGCGGACGAGGTGTCGGCGGCATTCGGCAGACCGGTGCGCCCCGACCTCCCCGCCGACGTGATCAAGGCCTTCGCCCACGCCGGCATCAAGCTCACCTCGACCCGCCGCTGGGAGATCGAGGGCATCGACCACCCGGCCGTACCGCCCCTGATCGAGTACAAGAAGCTGTACCGGATCTACACGGCCCACGGCTGGTCCTGGCTCCAGGACTGGGTCAGGGAGGGCCGCTTCAGACCCGAGTACCTGCCCGGCGGCACGGTCACCGGCCGCTGGACGACGAACGGCGGAGGGGCCCTTCAGATCCCCAAGGTCATCCGCCGCGCGGTGATCGCCGACCCCGGCTGGCGGCTCGTCGTGGCCGACGCCGACCAGATGGAACCGCGCGTCCTGGCCGCGATCTCCCGCGACCCGGCGTTCATGGAGGTCTCGGGCCAGGCCGCCGACCTCTACCAGGCGGTCTCCGACCGGGCGTTCGCCGGTGACCGGGGCCAGGCCAAACTGGCCGTGCTCGGCGCCATATACGGACAGACGTCCGGCGACGGCCTGAAGAACCTGGCCCTGCTGAGACGCCGCTTCCCGCAGGCGGTCGCATACGTCGACGAGGCGGCGCGCGCGGGCGAGGAGGGCCGTCTCGTGCGCACGTGGCTGGGCCGCACCTGCCCACCCGCCGTGGGCTCCGCCGACCCCGACGAGGCCGGCATCCCCCAGGACGCCCCCGACCAGCCCGCGGAAACCGGCGAATCGACGTACGGCTACGGCTACACCTCGTCGAACACCCGCGCCCGCGGCCGCTTCACCCGCAACTTCGTCGTACAGGGCAGCGCCGCCGACTGGACACTCCTCGTCCTCGCCGCGCTACGCCGCGAACTCACGGACATGTCAGCCGAGTTGGTCTTCTTTCAGCACGACGAGGTGATCGTGCACTGCCCGGCGGAGGAGACGGACCGGGTCAGCGCGGCAATCCGCGAGGCGGCGGACCTCGCGGGCCGGATCACCTTCGGCGAGACGCCAGTACGTTTCCCGTTCACGGTGGCGGTGGTGGAGTGCTACGCGGACGCGAAGTGACCGCCCCGCACAACCGCTCACCGCTGGTTCAGCTCGTACCAGCATCGTCTTCACGGGAGGGCGCCCCCTGTACGAGGAAGCCGAGGGAGACCGCCCAGGTCGACAGGACCGACAGGAAGGCCGTCGTGAGCCAGCCCGCGCCGAGATCGAGGGGAGCCGCCACAACGACAAAACCCCGGGTCGGAATGGGATCCGACCCGGGGTTTCGATCTGAGCCGCCTTCGGGATTCGAACCCGAGACCTACGCATTACGAGTGCGTTGCTCTGGCCATCTGAGCTAAGGCGGCGCCGCCGCGCGCACCGGAGTGCGTCAGCAACGTCGCCAATCCTACACGCTCCACAGGGGTGCTCCGCACAGCCTTTGTGGCCAGGGGACACGCACTACGAGCAGCGCTTTCCGTCGGTCGGCGGGGTGCCGGTCAGCAGGTAGTCGTCGATCGCGCCGTCCACGCAGTCGCTGCCGCGGCCGTACGCCGTGTGGCCGTCGCCGTCGTAGGTGAGGAGGTGGCCGGAGGAGAGCTGGGCGGCGAGGGACTTCGCCCAGCGGTAGGGGGTGGCCGGGTCGCGGGTGGTGCCGGCCACGACGATGGGGGCGGCGCCGTCGGCGGTGATGCGGTGGGCTTCGCCGGTCGCCTTCACCGGCCAGTAGCCGCAGTTCAGGGAGGCCCAGGCGAGGCCCTTGCCGAAGACCGGGGAGGCCTTCTCGAAGTCGGGGAGCGCCTTCTCGACCTCCGCGGGCGAGGTGAAGGACGGGGGCTGGTCCAGGCAGTTCACCGCGGCGTTGGCGAACATCATGTTCGAGTACGTGCCGTCGGGGTCGCGCTCGTAGTAGCTGTCGGAGAGGGCGAGCAGGCCCGCGCCGTCCTTGTGCTTCATGGCCGCGGTGAGCGCCTCGCGCAGCTGCGGCCAGGCCCCCTCGTCGTACATCGCGGCGATCACTCCGGTCGTGGCGAGGGCCTCGCCGAGCTTGCGGCCGCTCTGGTCCCCGGTGCCGATCGGCGAGCGGTCGAGGGCGGTGAAGAAGTCCTTGAGGCGCTTGCCCGACTGGTCGGGGGTCCCGGTGCCGAGGGGGCAGTCGGACCGCTTCGCGCAGTCCTTCGCGAAGGACTTGAACGCCGTCTCGAAGCCGGCGGTCTGCTGTTCGTTCATCTCACGCGCGGACAGCGAGGGGTCCATCGCGCCGTCGAGGACGAGCCGGCCGACCCGCTCCGGGTACAGGCCCGCGTACGTCGCCCCCAGGAACGTCCCGTACGAGGCGCCTACGTAGTTGAGCTTCCCGTCGTCGAGCGCCGCGCGCACGAGGTCCATGTCGCGGGCCGCCTCGACCGTGGAGACGTGCGGCAGAACCCGGCCGGACGTGCGGTTCGACGCCTCGCAGCCGGCGCCGAAGCTCTTGTAGGCGGCGGTCAGGCGGGCCCGCTCGGCCTTGTCGTCCGGGGTGATGTCGGTCTGCGTGTACGCGTCCATCCGCTTGCCGTCGAGGCACCTGACGGGCTCGCTGCGGGCGACGCCGCGCGGATCGACGGCGACCATGTCGTAGCGGGCGCGCACCTTCTCCGGGTAGCCGATGCCCGCGTACGACTGGAGGTAGCCGATCGCCGAGCCGCCGGGGCCGCCCGGGTTGACCAGGAGCGAACCGAGGCGCTTGCCGGGGCCCGTGGCCTTCTTCCGGGAGACGGCGAGGTCGATGTCGCCGGCGGACGGCTTGTCGTAGTCGAGCGGCGCCTTGAGGGTGGCGCATTCGAATCCGGGCACTCCGCACTCGTGCCACTTCGGAGCCTGGTCGTAATACGGGGCCAGATCGGCCGGGGTGGCGCGCGGCAGCGCGGCGAGCGAGGAACCGGGAGCTCCCGAACTGCCGGATGCGCAGGCCGAGATGGCGGCGAGGGCCAGCCCGGCAGCGGCGGCGAGAACGGCGGGTCGGAGGCGTGAGGTGAGGGGGAGGCGCCTGAAGTCCATCGAGCGAGAGTAACGTTCCGCGCGCGAGTGGTCACCTTGCGTATGCGTGATCAAGGGTGGGCAAGATCAAGCCCCGCTCTTGGACGAGAGCCCGCGGGGTCCGGGGCACAGCCCCGTGGCCCGAGGACGGTCGGCCGCAACGGTCAACCCGCGCGCAGCGCGACCGTCATCGCCTCCACCGCCAGCAGCGGCGCCACATTCCCGTCCAACGCCACCCTGCACGCCCCGATCGCCTCGATCCGACGCAGCGTCGACTCCGGCGACGAACTGCGGGCGACCCGCTCCAACGTGTCCTGGATCTCCACGTTGGCGAGGTCCACGCGCGAGCCGAGCTGCATCGCGAGCACGTCCCGGTAGACCACCGTCAGCTCGGTGAGCGCCAGGTCGAGGCTGTCGCGCTGCGAGCGCGTGCGGCGCCGCTTCTGCATGTCCTCGAGGTCCTTCATGACGCCGGCCGTGCCGCGCGGCATCCGGCCGCCGCTCTGCGCGCCCATCGCCGCCTTCAGCTCCTCGGTCTCCTTGGTGTCGACCTCTTCGGCGAGCTGCTTGGAGTCCTCGGCGGCCGCGTCCACCAGTTCCTGCGCCGCCTTGAGGCAGCCGCCGATCTCCTCGACGCGCAGCGGCACCTTCAGGACGGCGGCCCTGCGCTCCCGCGCGCGCGGGTCCGTGGCCAGGCGGCGGGCCCGCTCGATGTGGCCCTGCGTGGCGCGGGAGACGGCCGCCGCGACGTCCGGCTCGATGCCGTCACGTCGTACGAGCATGTCGGCGACCGCGGAGACGGCGGGCGTGCTCAGGGTGAGCAGGCGGCAGCGGGAGCGGATCGTCGGCAGCACGTCCTCCACCGAAGGCGCGCACAGCAGCCACACCGTGCGCGGAGCCGGCTCCTCCACCGCCTTCAGGACCGCGTTCGCCGACTTCTCGTTGAGCCGCTCGGCGTCCTCCACGAGGATCACCTGCCAGCGGCCGACGGCCGGTGCCGTGTACGACTTGCGGACCGTGTCACGCATGTCGTCGACGCGGATCTGGGTGCCGACCGCGGCCACCGTCGATACGTCCGCGTGCGTGCCGAGCAGCGCCGTGTGGCAGCCGTCGCAGAACCCGCAGCCGGAGGCGCCGCCGAGGGCGCGGTCCGGGCTGACGCACTGGAGGGCGGCGGCGAACGCGCGGGCCGCGGTCTCCCGGCCGGCCCCCGGCGGACCGGTGAACAGCCACGCATGCGTCATCTTCGACGCGGCCGGCGGCGGGGTGTTCGCGGTGGCCGCCGTCACCAGGGCGTCCGCGTCCCGCGCGGCCGCGCCCAGCTCCGCGATCACCCGCTCCTGACCGACCAGGTCGTCCCATACGGCCATGCGGCCACCGTCCCTTGCTACTGCCGAGCCCCAGCGAAACCCATTGTGCCGGTCACCACTGACATCGCCCGAACCGTGACCGAACTCCCGGGGCCCCGTCGCCGCCTACCGGCGACGCCCCCGCTCGTCCTCGTCCTCACGGCCACCGAGCAGCTCGTCCGCCAGCGACGGCAGGTCGTCGAGCGGCGTCTCCTCCGCCCAGTCGGGCCGAGGCCGCCGCGGCCTGCCGTTCTCGTCGACCTGCGGCAGCTCCGCCGTCCGCTCGTTGGGCCCGTCCGGGCCGGAACGCGCGGGCCGCTCATCGCGGAAGTAACCGCTCGGCACCCGGTCCGCCGGCTCGGACACCTGCGGAAGGACCGCCGTCTCGTCCGCCGCGCCGGGCACGGGCGGCTGCGGCAGCTGCGTCGTCTCCTCGGCGTCCTCCGTATCCCGCACCTGCGGCAGCACCGTGGTCTCGTCGGCGTCCGAGGGCTCGGGGGCCTTGGTGAAGTCGACGATCGGCGTCGGCACGGTCGTCTCGTTGTCCGGCACCGGCTCGTGCGGCACCCGGTCGTCCGGCGCCTCGCTCGGCAGCTCGACCTTGCGGAGGTTCGCGGTCGGCGCGCCCGCACTGCGCTGCGCCTGCTCCGCGGCCTGCGCCGCGAGCCGCCGTGCCTCCTCGGCGCGCAGCAGCGCCTCCTCGGCCTTGCGCTGCTTCTCCAGGCGCCGCTCCTCGGCCTCGGCCCGAAGCCGCGCCTCGTCCTCGGCCTGCTTACGAAGCCGCTCCTGCTCGGCGGCGCGTGCCTCTGCCTCGGCCTTCAGGCGGGCCCGCTCCTCCTCGGCCCTGCGGCGCTCCTCCTCGGCGCGCTGCCGGGCCTCCTCGGCCTGCCGCTCGGCCTCCAGGCGCTGCGCCTCCTCCAGCTCGCGGCGCTTGCGCTCCTCCTCCTCGGCGCGCAGCTTGGCGAGCTGCTCCTGGCGCTCGCGCTCCAGGCGCTCCTCCTCCGCCTTGCGGGCGGCCTCTTCCTCGGCCTTGCGGCGCGCCTCTTCCTCGGCGGCCTTGCGGGCCTCCTCCTGCGCCTTGATCTCGGCTTCGGAGAGCGGCAGGAGTACGTCGAGCCGGTGCCGGATGACGGTCGTGACGGACTCCGGCTCCTGGCCGGCGTCGACCACCAGGTAGCGGCCGGGGTCGCTCGCCGCCAGCGTCAGGAAACCGGAGCGCACGCGCGTGTGGAACTCCATCGGCTCCGACTCGAGCCGGTCGGGCGCCTCGGTGAACCGCTCGCGCGCGGCCTCCGGGTCGACGTCGAGCAGCACGGTCAGGTTCGGTACGAGACCGCTCGTGGCCCAGCGGTTGATGCGGGCGACCTCGGTCGGCGACAGGTCACGGCCCGCGCCCTGGTAGGCGACGGACGAGTCGATGTACCGGTCGGAGATGACGACGGCGCCGCGCTCCAGGGCGGGCCGGACGACCGTGTCGACGTGCTCCGCGCGGTCGGCGGCGTACAGCAGCGCCTCCGCGCGGTGCGAGAGACCGGCCGACGAGACGTCGAGCAGGATGGACCTGAGCCGCTTGCCGACCGGCGTGGCGCCCGGCTCGCGCGTGAGGACGACCTCGTGGCCCTTGCCGCGGATCCACTCCGCGAGCGCCTCGGCCTGCGTCGACTTCCCGGCGCCGTCCCCGCCCTCCAGGGCGATGAAGAAGCCGGTCGCCGCCGGGGCCTGCACCGGGTCGTTCCCGCCACGCAGCGCGTCCCGCAGGTCGTGCCGCAGCGGCACCCCGCTGCGGTCGTCGGCCTTGGCGAGCACGAGCGCGGCGACGGGCAGCAGCAGCGCGCCCACGAGCATCAGCGTGAACGCGGCGCCCCCGTGCGCGAAGACGAACTTTCCGCTCTCCAGGTGGTGCGGCCCGATGAGCGCGGCAAGGACCGGCGCGAGCAGCGCGCCGAGCGCGACGGACACACGTACGACGGCCTGGAGGTGCTCGGTGGTGCGCGCCCGACGGGACTCCTCGGTCTCCTGGTCGAGCAGCGCGTGTCCGGTGTTCGCCGCGATGCCCGCGGTGACCCCGGCGATCGTCACGAGGAGGATCACGCTCGTCACATCGGGCACCAGGCCCGCCGCGAGCAGCGCGATACCCGTGAGCGCGATGGCGAGGGCGAAGAGGCGGCGCCGCGAGAGCGTGGGCAGCACCTTGGGCGCCGTGCGGATACCGATGACGGTGCCGCCGGTCAGGCCGAGCACGAGCAGGCCGAACGTGACCGGGCCACCGCCCAGGTCCTTGGCGTGCAGCACGGAGACGGCGACGGCCGCCGCGATCGCCCCGGCGACGCAGGAGCAGGCGAGCACGAGCAGCCGGATCGCGCCCGTGCGGCCCTTGTCCACGCCCGTACCGGTGCTGGGCCTGCGCAGCCCCTCCAGCGGCGACCGCGCGCGCGGGGTCTGCGTGGCGGGCAGCTCCAGGAAGAACACGACCGACAGGGAGGCGGCGAACAGACCCGCCCCTACGTAGGACGACAGCGCCACCTGGTGCGCGGCGAACCAGTCCACGCCCGCGCCGATCAGGTTCTGCACCAGGGTCACGACGACCAGGCCGGCCGCACCGAGCGGCACGGCGACGAATCCGGTGCGCAGCGAGAGCCGCCGCAGCGCGTCCGTGTGGTCGGGCAACGGCCGTACGGCCGCGCCCTCCAGCGGCGGCGGGGGCAGCAGCGCGGGCGCCGCGCTCGTCCTGGCGACGGTCCAGAACCGCTCGGCGACCCCGGCGACGAACGCCGTCACGAGGAGCATCGCCAGCGCGTTGTCCGGCACCCAGTCGATCCACAGGGGGGCGACGATGAGCAGCGCTGCGCGCACTCCGTCGGCGCCGACCATGGTCCAGCGCCGGTCGAGCGGCCCGCCCGGCGTCGTCAGCGAGGTCAGCGGTCCGAGCAGGACGGCACCGAACAACAGCGTCGACAGGATCCGCGCCCCGAACACGGCGGCGACGGCGAAGGCCACACCCCGGTATCCACCACCGAAGGACTCCTCGGGGATGGCCGTCTGCACCGCCAGCACCACGAGGACGAGCAGCCCGATCACGTCGCCGACTCCGCCGACGAGTTGCGCCGACCACAGTCGCTTCAACTGAGGTACGCGCAACAAGGCGCGCACCGCACGCTCTCGGGAGTCCGCGACCAGGGCGTCGTCTGGGGCCGTGTTGGGGTCCGTTGGCTGCTCGGCACGGGTCATTCGTCCAGCCTATAGGGACCCGCTGACACACCGAAGGTGTGTTCCCGCTGTGAACGCCTCCCCGCACGTTTCACGGGGAGGCACTCGTTCCGCTGAGCGGCCGGCTACTCCGCCGAAGCCGTCTTCTTGGCGGCTGCCGACGCGGCGGTCTTCTTCGCGGTGGTCGTCTTCTTGGCCGCGGTCTTCTTCGCCGTGGTCGTCTTCTTGGCGGCCGTCTTCTTCGCCGCCGTCTTCTTCGCGGCGGTCTTCTTGGCGGGCGCCTTCTTGGCCGTCTTCTTCTTGGCCGGGCCCTTCGCCCGCTTCTCGGCGAGCAGTTCGAACCCGCGCTCCGCCGTGATCTCCTCCACGGAGTCCGCCGAGCGCAGCGTCGCGTTGGTCTCGCCATCGGTGACGTACGGGCCGAAGCGGCCGTCCTTCACCACGACGGGCTTCTCGCTGACCGGGTCGGTGCCGAGCTCCTTCAGCGGCGGCTTGGCTGCCGCGCGACCGCGCTGCTTCGGCTTGGAGTAGATCTCCAGGGCCTCTTCCAGCGTGATGCTGAAGAGCTGCTCCTCGGTCTCCAGGGAGCGCGAGTCCGTGCCCTTCTTCAGGTACGGGCCGTACCGGCCGTTCTGCGCGGTGATGTCGACGCCCTCGGCGTCCTGGCCGACGACGCGCGGCAGCGACATCAGCTTCAGGGCGTCGGCCAGCGTCACCGTGTCGAGCGCCATGGACTTGAAGAGCGAGGCCGTTCGCGGCTTCACCGCGTTCTTCCCGGTCTTCGGGGTGCCCTCGGGGAGCACCTCGGTGACGTACGGGCCGTAGCGGCCGTCCTTGGCGATGATCTGGCGCCCGGTCTCCGGGTCCGCGCCCAGCTCGAAGTCGCCGCTCGGCTTGGCGAGCAGCTCCTCGGCGTACTCCACCGACAGCTCGTCGGGCGCGAGGTCCTCGGGGACGTCGGCGCGCTGGTGGTTCTCGGAGTCGCGCTCGCCGCGCTCGATGTACGGGCCGTAGCGGCCGACGCGCAGCACGATGTCGTTGCCCACGGGGAACGACGAGACCTCGCGGGCGTCGATCGCGCCCAGGTCGGTCACGAGCTCCTTGAGGCCTCCGAGGTGGTCCCCGTCGCCGTTCCCGGCGTCCGCGGCGCCGCCCTGGCCGTCCGAACCCTCACCGAAGTAGAAGCGCCGCAGCCACGGCACCGCCTGCGCCTCGCCACGCGCGATGCGGTCGAGGTCGTCCTCCATGGAGGCGGTGAAGCTGTAGTCGACCAGCCGGCCGAAGTGCTTCTCCAGCAGGTTGACGACGGCGAACGACAAGAAGGAGGGCACGAGCGCCGTCCCCTTCTTGAAGACGTAACCGCGATCCAGGATGGTCCCGATGATGGACGCATACGTAGACGGGCGGCCGATCTCGCGCTCTTCGAGCTCCTTGACGAGCGAGGCCTCGGTGTAGCGCGCGGGCGGCTTGGTGGCGTGCCCGTCGACCGTGATCTCCTCGGCGGACAGGCCGTCGCCCTCGGCGACCTGCGGAAGGCGGCGCTCACGGTCGTCGAGCTCCGCGTTCGGGTCGTCGGCGCCCTCCACGTAGGCCTTCAGGAAGCCGTGGAAGGTGATCGTCTTGCCGGAGGCGCTGAACTCGGCGTCGCGGCCGTCGGCGGACGTGCCACCGATCTTCACCGTGACGCTGTTGCCGACCGCGTCCTTCATCTGGGAGGCGACGGTGCGCTTCCAGATCAGCTCGTACAGCTTGAACTGGTCGCCGGTCAGGCCGGTCTCGGCGGGCGTGCGGAAGCGGTCGCCGGAGGGGCGGATCGCCTCGTGCGCCTCCTGCGCGTTCTTGACCTTGCCGGCGTACGTACGCGGCTTGTCCGGCAGGTAGTCGCTGCCGTACAGCTGCGTGACCTGCGAACGGGCGGCCGCGACGGCCGTGTCCGACAGGGTCGTGGAGTCCGTACGCATGTAGGTGATGAAGCCGTTCTCGTACAGCTTCTGGGCGACCTGCATGGTCGCCTTCGCGCCGAAGCCCAGCTTGCGCGAGGCCTCCTGCTGCATCGTCGTCGTACGGAACGGGGCGTACGGCGAGCGGCGGTACGGCTTGGACTCGACGGAGCGTACGGAGAACTGCGTGTCCTCCAGGGCGGCGGCGAGCGCACGGGCGTTCGCCTCGTCCAGGTGCAGCGTGTTCGCCGAACCGGCCTTCAGCTGACCCAGCGAGTCGAAGTCGCGACCCTGCGCGATGCGCTTTCCGTCGACCGCGCTGAGGCGGGCGACCAGCGACGACGGGTCGGAGGAGTCACCGGCGCGGCCCGTCGCGAACGTGCCCGTCAGGTCCCAGTACTCGGCCGAGCGGAAGGCGATGCGGTCGCGCTCGCGCTCGACGACGAGGCGGGTGGCGACGGACTGGACGCGGCCCGCCGACAGGCGCGGCATGACCTTCTTCCACAGGACCGGCGAGACCTCGTAGCCGTAGAGGCGGTCGAGGATGCGGCGGGTCTCCTGGGCGTCGACCAGCTTCTTGTTCAGCTCACGCGGGTTCGCGACGGCGGCCCGGATCGCGTCCTTGGTGATCTCGTGGAAGACCATCCGGTGGACCGGGATCTTCGGCTTGAGAACTTCCTGGAGGTGCCACGCGATGGCTTCGCCCTCGCGGTCCTCATCGGTGGCGAGGAAGAGCTCGTCGGAGTCCTTCATCAGGTCCTTGAGCTTCTTGACCTGCGCCTTCTTGTCGCTGTTCACGACATAGATGGGCTGGAAGTCGTGCTCGACGTCCACGCCGAGGCGGCGCACCTCGCCCGTGTACTTGTCCGGGACTTCGGCCGCGCCGTTGGGGAGGTCGCGGATGTGCCCGACGCTCGCTTCGACGACGTATCCGGGGCCGAGATAGCCCTTGATCGTCTTCGCCTTGGCGGGCGACTCGACGATGACGAGTCGGCGGCCGCCCTGTGCGGTCTCGCTGGTCGGGGACAACTTCGCTCTTCTCTCCGGTCGGCGGTTCGGGGCCTCTTCGATGGCTTTCTCCCGCGGGATCGTGCCGTTTCAGCGGCACTGCTGCGGAGTGTGACGGTACCTCCCGCCGGTGTGTCAAACGGGAAAAGCACGCAGCAGCCACTCGGAACGGTAACCCGACTCCTCGTGATCCTGCCCCCGGACCGTTGAGCGGACGCCTGGGCTCCGGGTATCGGCATGGGTGCCCCGTGCGCCGGGTTCCTGTGGCGAACGTCCCTATTGAGGAGCCGTCCCGTGCCCTCGGACCCCTCCGTTTATCCCTTCCTGACAAGATGGCGCATGGCTGGGGGAGCCCGCGGGGAGCCTCCGGCTCGTCCCCAAGGCATCACTATCCAGGAGCTTCCCGACATGTCCGAGAACAATCCGTACGGCCAGCCCCCCAAGGACCAGTCGGGCGGGAACCCGTACAACCAGCCCCCGGCGGACCAGCCGGGCCAGCAGGGCGGCCCGTACGGCTACCCGCAGCAGGGCTCGCAGCCCGGCTACGGCACGCCGCCTCCTGGTCAGCCCGCCCCGCCCCAGGGCCAGCCCGGCTACGGCACGCCGCCCCCCGGCCAGCCTCAGGGCCAGCCCGGTCAGCCCAGCTACGGCTACCCCTACCCCGGCTCCGCCCCGGCCGGCGGCGGCGCGTACCCGCCCCCGCCGGGCCCCGGCATGGGCGCCCCGAACATGGGCCCCGGCATGGGCATGCCGTACGACCCGGCCGCGCCCTACGGCTACGACCCGTACGGCCGCCCGTACTCGGACAAGACGAAGCTCGCCGCGGGTCTCCTCGGCATCTTCCTCGGCTCGTTCGGCGCGGGCCGCTTCTACACCGGGCACACCGGGATGGCCGTCGCGATGCTCATCGTGTCCGTGGTGACCTGCGGTCTCGGCAGCATCTGGGGCCTGATCGACGGCATCATGATGCTCGCCGGCGGCAACGCCACCGACTCCCAGGGCCGCCTGCTGCGGGACTCCTGACCCGTGCCCCGCACCGCATCCCCCACGGCCCGCCTCAGGAGCGCGCTCAACGCCCCTGCGGCGGCCCCGCTCGGGGTGCTCGCGGCGGGGGCGGGAGCCGCGCTGTACCTGTACGGCACGGACCCGCACGAGCCGGGCCACTTCCTGCCGGGCTGCCCCTTCCGCATCGCCACGGGACTGCTCTGCCCGGCGTGCGGCGGAACGCGGATGGTCTACGACCTGATGCACGGTCAGTACGCCATGGCCTGGCACGACAACGCCGCGCTGCTGCTCGCCGCCCCCTTCGCCCTTGCTCTGCTGGGGCGTTGGGCGTACGAGGGGCTGCGCGGCCGCCGCTGGTCGCCGTCGATCGGGGGTCGCGGCTCGACCGCGATCCTGGTCGGGGCGTTGATCTGGGCGGTTGTGCGCAACGTGTTCTGAGCGGCGCCCGGGTGGGCTCCGGAGGGCCCTACACCTGGCCGAAGCACCACACGGCGAGCGCCAGGGCCCCCGCCCCGGCCGCCCCCGCGAGCACCGCCGACGTCACGGGGCGCACCCCGTACGCCACCGGCTCGCGGTGCGCCGCGCGCGCCCCGGTCCACGCCAACAGGCCCGCTCCGAACAATCCGAACACCGCGCCTGCGAACACCGCGGGAACACTCTCCATCGCCTTGCCTCCCCCAGCTACGGACCGAATTCCGGTACCCAGGCGGGCGACGCTGACACGGGTAGCCGAACCCGGGATGAACTCCCGGGCGCCACAAGGCGAATTGGGGCCGACCGGTCTCAGCCGACGGGCGTGAACGGCTCCAGGAACCCCTGCTCGACCAGCGTCCGGATCTGCGCGGGCGTGCGGTCGCGCAGCGATACCGGGTCCTCGCCCATGAGTTGGGCGATGGCGTCCAGGATCGTCCCGGCGCTCAGCGACCCGTCGCAGACGCCCGCGAACCCGGCACCGACCGTGTCCACCTTCGTCGCGCGGCGCATCCCGCGCCCCTGCCGCAGCACGACGTGCTCCGGGTCCTCGGCGCCCGGAAGCCCGACCTGCTCCTGCACGACCTCCCCGGCCAGCTTGAAGTGCGCGCCGAGCAGCGCCGCGTCGTCGTGCGCCCGCAGCCAGTCGACCCGCTCGAAGTGCGCGCGCACGGCGTCGCCGAGCGGCTGCTCGACGGGGTGCGGCCACTCCTCGATGACGATGGAGGGCTCTTCGGCGGCGGTCTTCCTGAGCGTGATCCAGCCGAAGCCGACGGCCCGCACCTTGCGCGCCTCGAACTCGTCGAGCCACGCGTCGTACCGGGCCGCGTACTCGGCGGGGTCGCCGCGGTGGTCACCGGCGTCGCGCAGCCACAACTCGGCGTACTGCGCGACGTCCTGCACCTCGCGCTGCACGATCCAGGCGTCACAGCCGCGCGGCACCCAGGAGCGCAGCCGCTCGGTCCACTCCTCCCCCTCCACGTGCTGCCAGTTGGCCAGGAACTGCGCGAACCCCCCGTCGTTCAGGTGCTCCCCTGCCCCCTGAACGACCGAGCGGCACAGATCGTCCCCGCTCATGCCGCCGTCCCGGTAGGTGAGGCGCGCTCCCGGGGAGATGACGAACGGCGGGTTGGAGACGACCAGGTCGTACGTGGCGTCGCCCACGGGCTCGTACAGCGAGCCCTCCCGCAGCTCGGCGTCCTGCGCGCCCGACAGCGCGAGGGTCAGCGCGGTCATGTGCAGCGCGCGCGGGTTGAGGTCGGTCGCGGTGACCCGCGTGGCGTGGCGCGCCGCGTGCAGCGCCTGGATCCCGGATCCGGTGCCGAGGTCGAGGGCCGAGCCGACGGGCGTACGCACGGTGATCCCGGCGAGCGTCGTGGACGCCCCGCCGACCCCGAGCACGACGCCCTCCTCGCTGCTGCCGATGCCTCCGGCGCCCCCGACCGCGCACCCGAGGTCGGACACGATGAACCAGTCCTCGCCCTCGGGGCCGCCGTACGGGCGTACGTCGACGCTCGCCGCGACCTCGTCGCCCCCGACGGCCCGCAGCCACCCGCTCTCCAGGCACGCGTCGAGCGGCAGCACCTCGGCCACGCGCTCGCGCGGCGCGGGCTGCTGCAACAGGAAGAGCCGGACGAGCGTCTCCAGGGGCCGCTCGCCCCGGGTGGCCCGCAGGGCGGGCACGGTCTCGCTGCGCGCGAGCGCCGCGTAGGCGGACGCCCCGAGCAGCTCGAGCAGCCCATCGGCAGTGAACTCGGCAGCAACCAGGGCGTCGCGCAGAGCCTGGGCGACATCTTTTCGATCAACGGAGGGCAGCGATACAAAGGCGGAAGAACTCACACCCCCATTGTGACGCTCCCCCGCTGTGGGCAGGCGTTCCGCACGGCGGAACGGGTGGGCACAGCCCCCGGTGCAGGCCGCGGAGAACACGACGGCGCCCCCGGTGCAGCGCGGCAATGGCGCAACCCCGGGGGCGCAGAAGAAAACGTGGGGCCTAGGACCCCGACGGCGTAGCGGAAGCGCTCTTGCAGCTCTCCTGCTTCGCCATCGCCTTGCCCACGTCCCCCTCCTCGAGGTTCTTGAGCGCGTCACTGCCGTCCTGGCTCAGCGTGTCCAGCTGGCCGGCGATGTCCTTGAGCCCGTCGGCGAACTTCGCCTGGTCGCCGGTGTCGAGCTTGTCGACCTTCTTCTTCAGGTCGGCGTACGACGTCGAGATCTTGTCCAGTTCCTTGACGGCGTTCTGCTGCTTCTTGTCACCGCCGTCGACCGGCGGGGCCCCGGCCTTGTCGACCGCGTCACCGATCGCCTTGTACGCGTCGGACATGTCCTGGAACGCCTTCGAGTCGGTCTTCTGGACCTGCTCGGGTTCGCTGTTGTCCGAGGTCTCCTTCTGGATCGCGGTGTTCGCGGCCTCGATCTTCTTGGCCTGCGGCTGGACCTTGTCGCAGACCTGCTTGGCCCAGGAGTCCAGCTTCTCGTTGCTGTCGTCGCTGCAGCCCGACAACGCCAGTACCAGTACCGCACCGCCGGACAGTGCGGCAGCAAGCTTCTTGTTCACCGGATTGGTCCCTTCCATGGCTCTCGGCCCCGGAACTTACACGCCACGCACACGACAATCGCACGCCGGGTGTCCTATACGACCACTTTATTGACCTTTAGCAGCCATTTGCACCAAGAGAGATAAGGCTCACTGGAAACCGGAAGGGCCCGCCCCGGATACGTAGGAAAACTACGCCAGAGCACACCAGTGGGCGGACAGTCCGTCAAAACGCACTGCCCGCCCACCTGTTGCTGTGGTACTGACGCGCACTCACCTCACATACGGCACGTCCCTCATGTCCGCGTCGTGGTGACCACGGCGGGATCCGCCTGTTCCGGCACCCGTCCGGTGCCTCCCGGGTCGCCGTCGTCGTCCCCGCCGACCGCGATGCCGCGCCGCTTGGACATGTAGACGGCGCCGACGATCACCGCGAGCGAGACGACCGCGGCCGCGACCCGCACGCCCACGCTCGCGTCGTCCCCGTAGCTGAACTTGACCACCGCGGGCGCGATGAGCAGCGCCACGAGGTTCATCACCTTCAGGAGCGGGTTGATGGCGGGGCCCGCGGTGTCCTTGAAGGGGTCGCCGACCGTGTCGCCGATGATCGTCGCCTCGTGCGCCTCGCTGCCCTTGCCGCCGTGGTGCCCGTCCTCGACGAGCTTCTTGGCGTTGTCCCACGCGCCGCCGGAATTGGCGAGGAAGACGGCCATCAGCGTGCCCGTCCCGATCGCCCCCGCGAGATACGCGCCGAGCGCGCCGACGCCGAGCGTGAAGCCGACCGCGATCGGCGCCAGAACGGCGAGCAGCCCGGGCGTGGCGAGCTCCCGCAGCGCGTCCTTCGTGCAGATGTCGACCACACGCCCGTACTCCGGCTTCTCCGTGTAGTCCATGATCCCGGGGTGCTCGCGGAACTGCCTGCGCACCTCGTAGACCACGGAACCCGCCGACCGCGAGACCGCGTTGATGGCGAGCCCGGAGAAGAGGAACACCACCGCGGCTCCGGCGATGAGCCCCACCAGGTTGTTGGGCTGCGAGATGTCCATCACCAGGTTCATCGGACCGCCGTCGCCGACCTTCTCCCCGACGTCTCTGGCCGCGGTGAGGATCGCGTCCCGGTACGAGCCGAACAGCGCGGCCGCCGCGAGCACGGCGGTCGCGATGGCGATGCCCTTGGTGATGGCCTTCGTCGTGTTGCCGACGGCGTCCAGGTCGGTGAGCACCTGCGCGCCCGCGCCCTCGACGTCGCCGGACATCTCGGCGATGCCCTGCGCGTTGTCGGAGACCGGGCCGAAGGTGTCCATGGCGACGATGACGCCGACCGTGGTGAGCAGCCCCGTACCGGCCAGGGCGACCGCGAACAGGGCGAGCATGATCGACGTACCGCCGAGCAGGAACGCCCCGTAGACGCCGAGCCCGATCAGCAGCGCGGTGTAGACGGCCGATTCGAGGCCGATGGAGATACCCGCGAGCACGACGGTCGCGGCGCCGGTCAGCGACGACTTGCCGATGTCCTTGACCGGTCGCCTGCTCGTCTCGGTGAAGTACCCGGTGAGCTGCTGGATGAGGGCCGCGAGCACGATGCCGATCGCGACGGCGACGACCGCGAGGACCCGCGGGTCGCCCGCCTTGCCGCTGATCGCCGCGTCCGTGACGCCGTCCAGGTCGGCGTACGACCCCGGCAGATAGGTGTAGACGGCGATGGCCACGAGTACGACCGAGATCACCGCGGAGATGAAGAAGCCGCGGTTGATGGCGCTCATCCCCGAGCGGTCGGAGCGGCGCGGCGCGACGGCGAAGATGCCGATCATCGCCGTGACGACGCCGATCGCTGGCACGATCAGCGGGAACGCGAGGCCCGCGTCGCCGAAGGCCGCCTTGCCGAGGATCAGCGCGGCGACCAGCGTGACGGCGTACGACTCGAAGAGGTCGGCGGCCATTCCCGCGCAGTCTCCGACGTTGTCGCCCACGTTGTCGGCGATGGTCGCGGCATTGCGCGGATCGTCCTCCGGAATGCCCTTCTCGACCTTGCCGACCAGGTCGGCGCCGACGTCGGCGGCCTTGGTGAAGATGCCGCCCCCGACACGCATGAACATCGCGATCAGCGCGGCACCGAGCCCGAAGCCCTCCAGGACCTTGGGCGCGTCGGCCGCGTAGACGAGCACGACACAGGAGGCGCCGAGCAGGCCGAGCCCCACCGTGAACATGCCGACGACGCCGCCCGTACGGAAAGCGATCTTCATTGCTTTGTGCGAGACAGCGGTGAGATCTTTTTCCGGCTCGCCTTCCGCCGGGGTCGCTTCTCGTGCGGCGGCGGCGACGCGCACATTGCTGCGCACCGCGAGCCACATTCCGATATAGCCGGTGACGGCCGAGAACACCGCGCCGATCAAGAAGAAGATCGACCGACCCGCGCGCTGATTCCAGTCGTCCGCCGGAAGCAGCATGAGCAGGAAGAACACCACGACGGCGAATACGGCGAGGGTTCGCAGCTGCCGGCCCAGATAGGCTTTCGCGCCTTCCTGGACCGCGCCGGCGATCTCCTTCATCGAGTCCGTGCCCTCACCGGCCGCGAGTACCTGGCGCACCAGGACTCCGGCGACGGCGAGCGCCGCGAGCGCGACGACGACGATGACGACGACGATCAATCTGTTGTCGTCGGTCAGAACTGCGGCTGCGAACGTAGCAGGGGTAGAGGGCTCCGCCATTCGTCCTCCTTGACGCTTGGACTGAGCTCAAGATGTGGACGGATTGTAGGGAGCGGGCCCTGATCAAAACAGGGCGCGGCAAACGGAATTGTTTCCTACCCCGCAAATGTTCGGTGAACCTCGCCCGGCAGGCCGAGGCTGAATTACTAACCCCCTGAAGGCATTAGCGAAGATCCTTTATTGGCCGATTGCTTGATCGACCTCAGGAAATACCGAAGAGGCCCGGTTCACCGTCTGGTGAACCGGGCCTCTTCGAAAGATCTCCGGGCAGCGCGCGGAGCGGTCGGCGCGCTACGGAAGCGTCGCCGGCAGGGTCGGCCAACTCATCCGAATGAGTCCGCCGTCCGTCTCCGCGGTGACCTCGACATCGTCCACAAGACCGCTGATGACGGCGAGACCCATCTCGTCCTCACCTTCGGCCTCCAGATCGTCGGTGGAGCCCGCCGTGTCCGACTGGTGCGGCGTGCGCGGCGCCTCGTCACCGACCTCGATGGAGAACTGCTTCTCCTCCTCGATCAGAGCCACCCGCACCGGCGCCGAGATGCCGCTGCTCTGGTGCAGCCCGACCGCGCGGCTGCAGGCCTCACCGACGGCGAGCCTGACCTCGTCGAGCACGGCCTCGTCCACGCCCGACCTGCGCGCCACGGCGGCCGCCACCAGACGGGCCGTCCTGACGTGCTCGGGCAGAGGGCTGAAGCGGAGTTCGACAGTGGCCATGCATCCCCCTCGGACAGACGGGCCCACGGTTGTACGAGCGTGCTCCCGGGGACCGGCCGGCCTCGGCCGCCCGATCCCCTTGTCTCCACCGGTGTCGCCACCGGCATCAACCGGATCAGTCGGTCGCCGCGACGGCTTCCTCGACCGAGGTGTGGATCGGGAACACCTTGGTCAGTCCGGTGATACGGAAGATCTTGAGAATGCGCTCCTGGTTGCACACCAGGCGCAGCGAGCCCTCGTGGGCACGCACGCGCTTCAGGCCGCCGACCAGCACGCCGAGCCCGGTGGAGTCGAGGAAATCCACGCCCTCCATGTCGACGACAAGGTGGAAACTGCCGTCGTTCACCAGCTCGACCAGCTGCTCGCGCAGCTTGGGCGCGGTATATACATCGATTTCGCCACCGACCTCGACGACCGTACGATCGCCGACGGTACGGGTCGACAGGGACAGGTCCACGGATCCTCCAGCACCTTGCTATCGAGCGGTCGCCCCTCGGGGACACCTCGGCTTGATCCCCCGGGACGGTTCGCCAGCCGCGATGGCATTCAATCACTTACCGGCAGGCGTGCACGACGCCTTGAGAGCATTGTCCGTCACGCCAGTGACACACTCGGTGCCGATGGCCAAGAATCACCGATCCGAACGACCCTCGGCATCCGCCCCAGACCGCCCCTCTCCCGGTGCGGTCCTGGACCGGCTCGCCTCGGGTCCGAGCAGGGCTGCGCGCATCACCCATACGGAGCACTTGCCCCCTCGCCCCGGCCGTCATGCCGTCTGGCCCGATCGGATCCGTGCCGAGGTCATCGCGGCCGTACAGACCGCCGGAATCGCGCACCCCTGGGCCCACCAGGCACTCGCGGCGGAGCACGCCCTGGACGGCGATTCGGTGGTCGTCGCCACCGGCACGGCCTCCGGCAAGTCGCTCGCCTATCTGGTCCCGGTCCTGTCGACCCTGCTCGACGGATCCGAGGCGCCGAACGGGCGCGGCGCGACCACGCTCTACCTCGCCCCGACGAAGGCGCTCGCGGCGGACCAGTGCCGATCGGTGAAGGAACTTTCACAACCGCTTGGTACGGCGATTCGTCCCGCGGTCTACGACGGCGACACCCCGTTCGAGGAACGCGAGTGGGTACGCCAGTACGGAAACTACGTCCTCACCAACCCGGACATGCTGCACCGCGGCATCCTGCCCTCGCATCCGCGCTGGTCCTCCTTCCTCAAGGCGCTCAAGTACGTCGTGATCGACGAGTGCCACACATATCGCGGCGTCTTCGGCTCGCACGTGGCGCAGGTGCTGCGAAGACTGCGCCGCATATGTGCCCGCTACGGCTCCGACCCGGTCTTCCTGCTGGCCTCGGCCACCTCGGCCGAACCGGCCGCCTCCGCCCAGCGGTTGACGGGTCTGCCGGTCCTCGAGGTCGCGGACGACGCCTCCCCGCGCGGCGAACTGGTCTTCGCGCTCTGGGAGCCCCCACTGACGGAGATGCAGGGCGAGAAGGGCGCGCCGGTGCGGCGCACGGCGACGGCCGAGACGGCGGACCTCCTGACCGATCTCGCGGTCCAGGGCGTGCGCTCCGTCGCCTTCGTACGCTCCCGGCGTGGCGCCGAGCTGATCTCGGTGATCGCGCAGGAGCGGCTCGCCGAGGTCGACCGCTCGCTCGCCCGGCGGGTCGCGGCCTACCGGGGCGGCTATCTCTCCGAGGAACGCCGCGCCCTCGAAGCGGCCCTGCACTCCGGCGAACTGCTCGGCCTCGCCGCCACCACCGCCCTCGAACTCGGCATCGACGTCTCGGGGTTGGACGCGGTGCTGATCTCCGGCTACCCCGGTACGCGCGCGTCCCTGTGGCAGCAGGCAGGCCGGGCCGGGCGCTCGGGCCAGGGGGCGCTTGCGGTCCTGGTGGCCCGTGACGACCCCTTGGACACCTACCTGGTCCACCACCCGGAAGCCCTCTTCGACCAGCCGGTCGAGTCGACGGTCCTCGACCCGGACAACCCGTACGTCCTGGCTCCGCACCTGTGCGCGGCCGCGGCGGAAATCCCGCTGACGGAACCCGACTTGAAGCTGTTCGGCCCGGCGACCGGGGAACTGCTTCCGCAGCTGGAGGCGGCGAAGCTGCTGCGGCGCCGCTCCGCCACGAAGGCCTGGCACTGGACGCGCCGCGAGTCCGCGGCGGACCTGGCGGACATCCGCGGCGAGGGCGGCCCTCCCGTGCAGGTCGTCGAGGCCGGCACGGGCCGGCTGCTCGGCACCGTCGACGCGGGCTCCGCCCACACCTCGGTCCACGACGGAGCGGTCCACCTCCACCAGGGCCGCACGTACGTGGTGAAGAAGCTCGACCTCGACGACAACGTCGCGCTCGTCGAGACCGCGAACCCCACCTACTCGACCACCGCCCGCGACACCACGGCCATCTCCATCCTGGAGACCGACGTCGAAGTCCCTTGGGGCGACGGCAGGTTGTGCTACGGCTCGGTCGAGGTCACGAACCAGGTCGTCGGCTACCTCCGCCGCCGGCTGATCACCGGCGAGGTCCTCGGCGAGACCAAACTCGACCTCCCTCCTCGTACGCTGCGCACCCGCGCGGTGTGGTGGACGGTCACGGAGGACCAGCTGGACGCGGCCCGCGTGAACCCCGAGATCCTCGGCGGCGCCCTGCACGCCGCCGAACACGCCTCCATCGGCCTGCTCCCCCTCTTCGCCACGTGCGACCGCTGGGACATCGGCGGCGTCTCGATGCCGCTCCATCCGGACACGCTCCTTCCCACGGTCTTCGTCTACGACGGTCATCCCGGCGGCGCGGGGTTCGCCGAACGCGCCTTCCACACCGCCCGCGAGTGGCTGACCGCCACCCGTGAGGCCATCGCCTCCTGCGACTGCGATGCCGGTTGCCCCTCGTGCATCCAGTCCCCCAAGTGCGGCAACGGCAACGAGCCGTTGCACAAGCGGGGGGCGGTGCGGCTCCTGTCGGTGCTGCTGGAGGGGGCGGCGGGGTAGGTCGGGTAGGCGGGGTGGGTGGGGTGTGCCACCCGGACCGTGGCGGTCGACCGCCCCTACGCCTCGGGGCTCCGCCCCGGACCCCGCGCCTCAAACGCCGGCGGGACTGATTTTGCCGAACCGGTGTTACGGACTCGGGGCTCCGCCCCGGACCCCGCTGCTCAATCGCCGCAGGGGCTTGAATTGCCCACCCGCTGTCTGGGCGCATCGGGTGGCCGCCGCCCCGCCTTGGGCAATCTGCCGCCTTGGGCGGCAGGGTGGGCAAGGCGGCCCCCGGTGCCGCGCGCCACTCACGACGGCTCCAACCCCGGTGGGCCCGCCCGTGCCCGCACCTCCGACCGGAACGCCCCGTGGCCCGCCGCCGCGGACACGGTCGACACCTCGCCGCGCAGCGCGCACCGCACCACATCCGCCCCCTGCGCCCGCGCCACCCGCTCAGCCAGCGCACACGCCTCCGCTCTCCCGTCCACCCAGTGGTCCGCCGCCGCGAGCGCCGCCAGGTCCGCCGCCGAACCCGCGCGGTGCCGCGCCTCGACCGCCTGCCCCATGGCCAGCACCGCCCCGAACACCACCCCCACCGCGGCCATGGCCATCGCGACCCACACGGTCGCCGACCCCCGGTCACCCCGCCCCCTCACGTCGCCTCCTCCGCCGCCGCCACGGCCTGCGCGCCCAGTTCCACCCCGAGCGCTCCCGGCCCCACGGACTTCGCCCGCACCGTCACCCGCACCAGATCGCCCTCCCGGCCCACCTCGACCCGCGCACCCGGCGGCGCGGCCTCCCGCGCCGCCGCCAGCGCCGCGCCCCTGGGCTCCTGCCGAGCCACCGCCCTGGCCCCGGCCCGCGCGGCGTCCACGCACCTGATCTGCGCCGACGCCGCGAGCACCACCCAGACCAGCGCTATCGTGAACGCCACGAGCACCGGCAGCACCACGGCCGCCTCCGCCGTCACGAACCCCCGGTCACGACGGACCTCAGAACGAGCCATGGAGCGCCTTCGCCACCAAGGACTGCAGCGCCGACTGCACCACGTCGCTCGTCACCACCTGGAACAGCACCCCGGCGAAGCCCACCGCCGCGATCAGCCCCACCGCGTACTCGGCACTGACCATCCCGGCGTCCCGCCGCACGGACCGCACCGACCTCGCCCATCGAAGAGCGCCTCCGCGCAGCCGCTCGCACCACGCCCGCCCCACACGCATTCCACTCATGCCAACTCCCTTGAACCACAGCGTTATTCACTCGACCAGCCATCAGCCATCAGCCATCAGCCATCAGCCATCAGCCATCAGCCATCAGCCATCAGCCATCAGCCATCAGCAGGGATGTTCCGCCTCATCTCCCTCCAAAGACCCCTCCTCCCAGTCCGATCACCACCGGCACCACCCCCACCACCAGGAACGCGGGCAGGAAGCACAGGCCCACGGGCGCCGTGATCGCCACCGCGGCCCGGCGTGCCACCGTCGTCGCCCGGCGCCCCCGCTCGGCCCGGCATTCCGTGGCGAACCGCGCCACCGGCGCCGCCGCCGGAGCCCCGGACTCGCCCGCCCGTTCCAGCAGCCGGACCAGCCCATCGGCGCCCGGCACGGCCTCCAACTCACGCCACGCCACCCCCAGTTCGCTCCCGAGCCGCACCTGCGCCGCGCCGCGCTCGAGCCCCCGCCCGACGGGCCCGCCCAGCGCCTCACCGACCGCCCGCGCCGCCTCCACGGGCCCGGCACCCGCCGCCAAGCACGACGCCAAGAGGTCGCAGGCCAAGGGCAGTTGACGCACGGCAGCACCCCTCACCCCCGCCCCCGCCCCGGCTCTCACGCCCTCCTCCCGGCCGCGCCACCAACGCCACACCCCCACCCCGCAGACCACCCCGACCACGACCCCGGCCACCCCGCCCACCAGCACGAACCCGGCACACACCGCCCCTACGACCGGCACCCACCGCCGCAGCACGGCCGGCAGCCCCACGGCCCGCCGCGCCGACTCCGTCGCGGCCACCTCGAACACGAGCCGCATCCGCTTCCGCAACGCCCGCTCCGCCCGCCGTGCCGCGACCTCCCGCACCAGCCACATCACCGTCACCGCGATACACAGCACCGCCCCCAGCCTGTGGACAACGTTCATCGCCTCTCACCCCTCCGCCCCTCGCACGATCCGCATCGCCCACCACAAACCGGCGGCTTCCAACGCCCCGCCCACCACCAGACAGCCGACCCCGGGCCACGTGTGCAGCAACACCCGCAGGGGCCGCGCCCCCATGCCCGCCCCGAGCAGCAGCGCGAACACGGGCAGCCCGGCGAGCATCACCGTGGTCGACGAGGGGCCCGCCAACTGGGCTCTGAAGTCGGCCCGTTGGTCCTGCTCCGCCCGCAGCGCGTCCGCGAGCCGTTCGAGACCTGACGCGAGCCCCGCGCCCCGGTCCACCGCCACCCGCCAGCACGCCGCCAGCCCGTTCAACCCCTCGGCCCCCGGCTCCCGCGCCGCCACTCTCAGGGCCCCGGGAACGTCCCCGCCGAACCGGGCCGCCGCCACCACGGCCGCACTCCCCGCGCCGGTCAACGCCTCCGACCCCCGCACCGCCACCACCAGCGCATCCCCCGGCTGCCGCCCGGCCCGCACCTCACCCGCCAACAGCCCGCACAGCCGGATCACCGCCTCCCCGCGCCGCTCCTTCCTCCGCCGCGCCGCCCCGGCCGCGCGCAGCCGCCCCACGCCGGGCACGGCACACACACCGAGCACAACCGGCGGCACCGAGGCACCGGCGATCCCGACCACCAACCCGCCGACCGCGCACCACCATTCGGGCCGCGCCCGCACCCACGCCCACCACCGCTCGCCCACTCCCGGCCACCCGGACCACACCCCGAGGTCCGCCCCGACCCCCAACACCCTCCGGGCCCGCCGCACCTCCAACTCCCGTACCTGCACCGCCCGCATCACGACCACCGCCCCCAACGCGGCCATCACCACTCCGGAACCAGCACCCAAGACCCCACCACTCACGCCCACACACCCCTCTCCACCGACCCACACACCTTCTGACGGCCACCCCTCGGCCGCGCACCCTCACTCCAGGCCCACCGATGACCACCGCCTCACCCCACCCGCACCCCCAACAACCCGCCGAGCCGCTCCCACCCCGCCCGCTCCACGAACCCCCGCTCGCCCCACTCCAGCGCCGGCACCGCCCGCACCCAGCCCGCCGCGTCCCGCTCCAGCACCTGGACCTGGGCGATACGGCGCCGTCCGCCCCGGTCCCGTACGAGGTGCAGGACCACGGAGACCGCCGCCGCCAGCTGGCTGTGCAGCGCCGCCCGGTCGAGTCCGGCCGCCGTTCCCAGCGCCTCGAGGCGCACCGGGACGTCGCTCGCCGCGTTGGCGTGCACCGTGCAGGAACCGCCTTCGTGGCCCGTATTGAGGGCGGCCAGGAGCGAGACCACCTCGGCGCCGCGCACCTCGCCCACCACAAGTCGGTCGGGCCGCATCCGCAGCGCCTGACGGACCAGGTCGTCGAGGCCCACGGCCCCCGCACCCTCCTGGTTGGCGGGGCGCGATTCGAGGCGGACGACATGAGGGTGGTCCGGCCTCAGCTCGGCGGAGTCCTCGGCCAGGACGATCCGCTCCCCCGGCCCCACCAGACCGAGCAGCGCGCTCAGCAACGTCGTCTTCCCCGTGCCCGTACCGCCGCTGATCAGGAAGGACAGGCGTGCGTCGAGCAGCGCCCGCAGCACCCGGTCGCCGCCCGGCGGCACCGTCCCCGCCGCCGTCAGCTCCTCCAGGGTGAAGGCCCGGGGCCGCACGACCCGCAGGGACAGACACGTGCAGCCCGCCGCGATCGGTGGCAGCACCGCGTGCAGCCGAGTCCCGTCGGGCAGCCGGGCGTCCACCCACGGCCGCGCGTCGTCCAGCCGGCGCCCCACGACGGCCGCGAGCCGCTGCGCCAACCGCCGTACGTCGGCGGCGCCTTCGAAGGACACATCGGCCGGTTCCAGGCCCCCTCCCCGGTCGACCCACACCTTGTCCGGCGCCGACACCAGGACGTCCGTCACCGAAGAATCGGCGAGCAGCGGCTCCAACGGCCCCGCGCCCACCAGCTCCGACCTCAACCTGCCCGCCGCGCCCAGCACTTCGGCGTCGCCCAGGATCCGGCCCTGCGCCCGCAGCGCCTCGGCCACGCGCGCGGGCGTCGCCTCCGACCCGTTCTCGGCGAGCCACTGCCGTACGCCGTCCAGCATGCGCGCCCCCACCACCGCACTCATGACACCCCTCCTCGCACCCACTGCTCGACCGTCCGCACGCCGACCGCTCCGGCCGCCGCGCTCTCCACGGGCCGCTCGTCCACGACCGGCTCCCCGCCCTCCCGATTCACGCCGCGTCCCCCTCCACCGCCGCCACCGGCATCCGCTCCCAGAAGGCCCCGCAGAACCGGCCAAGGGGCCCGCCCTTCAACACGTCGACGTCCGCGGGCAGTTCGCCGGCCAGCGGCAGCCCGACGAGCCGCGCCACCTCGTCCGCCGCGAGCCCTCCCGCGCCGCCCGCGGGCGCCGTCACCACCCGCAGGTCCCGCAGCACCATCCCCGCCGCCCCCGCCATCCGGCGCGCCGCCGCCACGGCCCGCAGCTCCGGTGGCACCACGAGCAGCCCCAGATCGAGCTGGGCCAGGGCCTCGACGGATCCGGCGTCGACCCGGCGCGGCAGATCGACCACGACGACGCCGCCCCTGCGCCGCCCGGCCGCGAGCACCGCCCGCACTGCCTCCGAGGGCACCGCCGCGAGTTCGCCGCGGTCCCAGCTGAGCACCCGCAGATCGTGCAGCCGGGGCAGCGACTCCTCCAGGGCCGTGCTGCCGACCCGGCCCCGCGACTCGGCGAAGGCGGGCCAGCGCAGCCCGTCCACCGCCTCGCCGCCGAGCAGCACGTCGAGCCCGCCGCCGAGCGGGTCCGCGTCGACCAGGAGGGTGCGCCGCCCCGACCGCGCGGATGCCACGGCCAGCGCGCAGGCGAGCGTGGAGGCCCCGGCCCCGCCGCGTCCGCCGAGCACCCCGACGGTCAGGGCGGGCCGCCCCACTCCCTCGGCGACATCGGCGATCCGGTCCATCAGCCACTGCTCGCCGTCGGGCAGGACGAGCACATGGTCGGCGCCGATCTCCACGGCGCGCCGCCACACCCCGGAATCGTCCTGATCACGCCCAACCAAGATCACGCCACGCCGTCGGGACACCCCGCGCAGCCGCCCCGCGGCATCGTCCCCGACCAGCACGAGCGGCGCCGATTCCCAGCCGCCCCAGCCCCCTCTGCCCGCCGGCGCCCCGTGCCCGACCTCGGGCCGTACACCCGCCGCCGCGCACAGCCGCAACAGGTCGTCCAGCAGTTCCACGTCCTCCGTCACGATCAACGGGGCGCGTCGCACGTCCCGCGCGTCGCACTCGATGACTCCCGCCATGGTCCGGTCCCCCTCTCGCCGCGCTCGCCCGCCCATGCGGACGATCCGTTCCGCACGTGAAGTCGGCGGTGTCCAAGGCGCCGAATACCGACCGTCCGCCACGGCTCGGCCATAACAAACCGGCCATGAACACGGATCTGAACTTCGCGTGCGGAATCACCGTGCAGCGATCCCGGAAAACGTGGGGATCTTGGTCAATAACTGTGGACACAAGAAGGCTTGTGAATATCCCGGTCACTCATACCGGTGACACCTTGAACGGGACATGGAACTGTCCACAGAGCAGCCCGACGGTCACGCAGCGTGAGGAGCGCCGGGCGCGTCGACCGAGGCGCGCGGGCCTTCGAAACCCCCTGTGCGGGCATGAAAAAAGGACCCGAAAACGGGTCCGGACATGCGACGACCCCCGCCGGGGGGGAGAGCGGGGGTCGTCCCCACGGTCCGACTCGGGGGGGGAGGAGCCAGACCGGGTTAGCACGGTCGCGAACGATCCGTGACTTCCATGGTGTACCCGAGAGCCTTCTCAAGCAAACCCACGCGCCACAGCTTACGCCGAATGGTTGGCGCCTATGCTCGGCCTCGTGGAAAACCACTCCTTGCCTCACTCCACGCCCCGCACAGCGGCGTTCTTTGACCTGGACAAGACGGTCATCGCTAAGTCGAGCACACTCACGTTCAGCAAGTCGTTCTACCAAGGCGGGCTGATCAACCGGAGGGCCGTACTGCGCACCGCGTACGCCCAGTTCGTGTTCCTCGCCGGCGGCGCCGACCACGACCAGATGGAGCGGATGCGCGAATACCTCTCGGCGCTCTGCCGCGGCTGGAACGTGCAGCAGGTGAAGGAGATCGTCGCCGAGACGCTGCACGATCTGATCGACCCGATCATCTACGACGAGGCGGCGTCCCTCATCGAGGAACACCACACCGCCGGACGCGATGTGGTCATCGTCTCCACATCCGGCGCCGAAGTGGTCGAGCCGGTCGGTGAGCTCCTCGGCGCGGACCGGGTGATCGCCACCCGCATGGTCGTGGGCGAGGACGGCTGCTTCACGGGCGAGGTGGAGTACTACGCGTACGGGCCCACGAAGGCGGAGGCCATCAAGGAGCTGGCGCGCTCCGAGGGGTACGACCTCGCGCGCTGCCACGCGTACAGCGACTCGGCGACGGATCTGCCGATGCTCAGCTCGGTCGGGCATCCGCATGCCGTCAATCCGGACCGGGCGCTGCGCCGCGAGGCACTCGCGCGCGGGTGGCCGATCCTCGACTTCCACAAGCCGGTGCGGCTCAAGCAGCGCCTGCCCCATCTGTCCGCGCCCTCACGGCCCGCGCTGCTCGCGGCGGCCGGGGTCGGCGCGGCCGCGGTCACGGCCGGCCTCGTCTGGTACGCGAGCCGACGTCGCGCGACGTCAGGCGCCCATTGAGGCCACCGGTTCGCCCCATTTGAACCTAAAAGTAAAGAAGTGCGGCCAGGGCTTCCGCTTCCTCCAGGGGAGGAGTACAAAGGATTCAACGGCCCGCGAGACCAAGGACATCCGAGAGGACACCTTCAACCGCAAAAAGGCCCCACGGACCGATGCATGAACACCGAGCACCCACGCGACGTCGACCCGTCGATTACGGGCCAGCCGCACCAGGCGACGGGCAAAGAACCCGACCTGATGGGCAACACTTCGAGGACGCTTGGTAACCCGGTGAACATGCCAGCGGCGGTACGAGCATTCGTACCGCCGCAACCCTTTTCCGGGGCTTTTCCCGCGGCTTCCCCCGCTACGCGGCACCCCGCTGCAGCGCCTCGCAGACGGCCGTCGACTCCCTGACACCCAGCTCGATCGCCTTGCCGCAGTGGGTGATCCAGGCCGCCATCCCCTCCGGCGTACCGGATACGTAGCCGTCGAGCGCCGCCGCGTAGGACGCCCGGCCGAGTTCGGCGTGGCCCAGCTCCGCCGGGCAGACGGACTTCGGGTCGAGGCCGCTGCCCACCAGGACGATGCGCTCGGCGGCGCGCGCGACCAGCCCGTTGTGCGAGCCGAAGGGGCGCAGGGCGAGCAGCTCGCCGTGCACGATGGCAGCGCTCACCAGGGCCGGCGCCGCGCTTCCACCGATGATCAGCTGCGAGAGTCCCTCCAGGCGGCCCGCCACCTCCTCGGCGTCCGGCACCGGGAGTTCGACGAGCGGCTCGTCGACCGGCTCGCCCGCGAGCCGCGGCCGACCCACCGCGTCGCTCTTGTCGGCCGCCGCGACCAGGTGCAGGCGCGCGAGCACCCGCAGGGGCGACTGCCGCCAGATGGAGAGAAGTTGACCGGCCTCGGCGGTCAGCCGCAGGGCCGCGCCGACCGTGGGTGCCTCCTTGTCGCCGTCGCCGCCACTGAAGTCGGTGCGCCTGCGCACCTCTTCGAGCGGCCAGTCGGCACCGGAGAGCGCCGCGCTGCCGCGCGCGCCGCGCAGTGCCGCCTCGGACGTGATCTCGTTGCTGCGACGCCGCATGACCCGGTGCCCGTAGACCCGGTCCACAGCCTTGCGCACGGAGTCCACGGAATCGGCCACACCCGGCAGGTCGGCCAGGGCGGCGAGGGGGTCGGCTGTCGTACTCATGAGTACGACCCTACGGGCCACGCGGCGCCGCCCCACGAAGGAGTGGTCTTCTTCACGCCACGTCGACACGGACAGCGACCGTACCGATACCCTTCGTGAACATGAAGATCGCTTTCGTGGGGAAGGGCGGCAGTGGCAAGACCACGCTGTCCTCACTGTTCATCCGCCACCTCGCCGGCACCGGCTCCCCGGTCATCGCCGTCGACGCCGACATCAATCAGCACCTCGGGGCCGCGCTCGGGCTCGACGAGGGCGTCGCGGGCGAGCTGCCCGCGCTGGGGGCCCGGCTGCCCCTGATCAAGGACTATCTGCGCGGCTCGAACCCGCGGATCGCCTCGGCCGACACGATGATCAAGACCACGCCACCCGGCGAGGGCTCGCGGCTGCTCAGGGTGCGCGAGAACAATCCGGTGTACGACGCCTGCGCCCGCGACGTGGAACTCGACGGCCAGGCCGTGCGTTTGATGGTCACCGGGCCCTTCACCGAGGCAGATCTCGGTGTCGCCTGCTACCACTCCAAGACCGGAGCGGTGGAGCTGTGCCTGAACCACCTCGTCGACGGCCGGGGTGAGTACGTGGTGGTCGACATGACCGCGGGCTCCGACTCCTTCGCCTCGGGCATGTTCACCCGCTTCGACATGACGTTCCTGGTGGCCGAGCCGACCCGCAAGGGTGTCTCGGTCTATCGCCAGTACAAGGAGTACGCGCGGGACTTCGGGATCGACCTGAAGGTGGTGGGCAACAAGGTGCGGGACGAGGACGACCTGGAGTTCCTGCGTTCCGAGGTCGGCGAGGACCTGCTCGTCACCGTCGGGCACTCGGACTGGGTGCGCGCCATGGAGAAGGGCCGCCCGCCGAGCTTCGAGCTCCTGGAGGCGCCCAACAAGGCTTCCCTGCAAGCACTTCAGGACGCGGCCGACGCCACGTACGAGGCCCGCGACTGGGAGCGCTACACGCGCCAGATGGTCCACTTCCACCTGAAGAACGCCCAGAGCTGGGGCAACGAGAAAACCGGTGCCGACCTGGCGTCCCAGGTCGACCCCGACTTCGTCCTGCGGGAGAGCGTCGCGGCTACTGCCTGACCTGCGGGAGGGCACCGCCGCGACGGCTGAGCAAGTGCCGCACCGGGCCTACGACTTGGCGGCCGGGGCGCCCGGTACCCCCTTCGGGGCCGGGGCCCGCTTGCCGCCGAGGTAGGACGCCCAGCCCTTCTTCGGGCCCTCGCCCACACCGAGACCGCCGAGCTTCTTCAGGGTCTTCGGGTCCTGGGCGTCGAGCCAGTCGGTGAGCTGCCGGAAGGAGACGCAGCGGACGTCGGGCTTCTTGCAGACCGTCTTGACCGTGTCCTCCACGGCGCGCATGTAGGTGCCGCCGTTCCAGGACTCGAAGTGGTTGCCGATGACGAGCGGCGCGCGGTTGCCCTTGTAGGCGCGTTCGAAGCCCGCGAGCAGGCTGTCGCGCATCTGGTCACCCCAGTACTCGCGCTTCGCGGGATCGCCCTGGGTCGCCGTACCGGACTGGTTGACCATGAAGTTGTAGTCCATGGTCAGCTGCTCGTAGGAGTGGCCCTTGAACGGGACGAGCTGCATCGACAGATCCCACAGGCCGTTCTTCTTCTTGGGCCAGACCTGGTTGTTGACGCCGCTGGTGTCGTAGCGGAAGCCGAGCTCGCTCGCGGCGCGCGTGAAGTTGTCCTTGCCCTCGAGGCATGGGGTGCGGGCGCCGATGAGCTCCTTGTCGTAGTCGAAGGGCAGCGGCGCGGACCGGTTCAGGCCCGAGTTGGACTTCCAGCCCTTCACGAACGACTTGGCCTGCTGGATCTCGCTCTTCCACTCGGCCACCGACCACTGGCCCACTCCGCCGTTCTTGCCGCAGAAGTGGCCGTTGAAGTGGGTGCCGATCTCGTTGCCCTCGAGCCAGGCGCCGCGCAGCTGCTCGACGGTGTCCTTGATTCCCTCGGCGTCGTTGAAGCCGATGTCCGAGCGGCCGGCCGAGTGCTGCGGCGCGTGGTACTTGTCCGCCTTGCCCTCCGGGAGCAGGTACACGCCGCTCAGGAAGTACGTCATGGTCGCGTCGTTCTCCTTCGCGACCTTGCGGAAGTGCGAGAAGAGCTTCTGGCTGTCCTCACCCGCACCGTCCCAGGAGAAGACCACGAACTGCGGTGGCTTCTGGCCCGGTCTGAGGCGCTCGGCCCGTGGCAGGTTCGGCTGCCGCCCGGTGTACGCGGTCGAGCCGTCGCCGATCAGCTTGATCGCGCTGCCCGGCTTGGCCTTCTTCGGGCCGGGGGCACCCTGCTGGGGCTTGGTCTTCTCGGTGCGGTGCTCACTGGATCCGCCGGTGTTCCCGGTGGCGCATCCGGCGAGTGCCGCGGCGCACGCCGCGGCGGCGGTGATGCCCGCGGCGAGCCGCTTGGCGGCAGTCCTGTGGGTGGCGGCCATCTTCCGCCCACCTTCTTCCTGGAGTCGGCTTGTGTGGCGGTGAAAAGAGACGAATGCCCGTTATGCACGGACAACGCCGCCACGGTGACACGAGGGCCGGACCGAGTTAGTCCGACAAGCCGACAAACCTTCTTATTCACTACTGAGCGTGAACCGGTAACCCATTTGCACCTTTTATCCGGCCACAATCTTTACTCTGCATTACGATTCATTTACCGACCGCTACTGAGCGTTGATTTCATCCCGCCGCTGCACGCCGTGAACCACGGCCGCGATCGACCCCGCCCACCGCAAGGGGTCACCCCACATTCCGCGACCGCGCTGCACCCCGGAGGAGACGGGAAACCATGTCAGCCTGCGTATCCACCCACACCAGTGACTCCGGCCGGACGGGCGAGCCCTCGGACGCCGCCCGCACCGCACACAGTCCACCGCCGACGCCCCGTCGCTTCCGCATCGCGGGAGCCGACCTCTCCGCGTCCATCGCGGTCTTCCTCATCGCGCTGCCGCTGTCCCTGGGCATCGCCCTCGCGACCGGCGCGCCCCTGGAGTCGGGGCTCGTCGCCGCCGCCGTCGGCGGCATCGTCGCCGGCTGCGTCGGCGGAGCGCCGCTCCAGGTCAGCGGGCCCGCCGCGGGCCTCACCGTCGTCACCGCCGAGCTGATCCAGCGCTACGGATGGCGGACCACCTGCGCCGTCACCGTCCTCGCCGGCCTCGCCCAACTCGGCCTCGGCTGCCTGCGGGTGGCCCGCACCGCCCTCGCCGTCAGCCCCGCCGTCGTCCACGGCATGCTCGCCGGCATCGGTGTCACCATCGCCGTCGCCCAGCTGCACATCATGCTCGGCGGCTCCCCCGAGAGCTCCGTGCTCGCCAACGTGGCATCCCTGCCGCGGCAGTTGGCGGACGCCCAGCCCGCCGCCCTGGGCGTCAGCGCGCTCACGCTCACCGTGCTGCTCGCCTGGCCGCGCATCCCGGGACGGATCGGCCGCTACGCACGCAAGGTACCGGCCGCGCTCATCGCCGTGACCGCCGCGAGCGTGACCGCCGCGCTGCTCGGGCTCAGCCTGCCCGAGGTCGATCTGCCCTCCTGGAGCAGCCACGCGCTCGCCGGGCTGCCGGACGGGCCCGTGCTCGGCCTCGTCGCCGCCGTCCTGACGACCACGCTCGTGTGCAGCGTGCAGTCGCTGCTCGGGGCGGTCGCCGTGGACAAGATGACCGCCAAGCGCTCGGACCTGCCGCCCGCGATGCGCCGCTCGAACCTGGACCGGGAGCTGCTCGCGCAGGGCGCGTCGAACATCGTCTCCGGATCGCTCGGCGGGCTGCCCGTCGCCGGGGTCGCGGTGCGCAGTACGGCGAACGTGAACGCGGGCGCCGTGAGCGGGAACTCCTCGATGCTGCACGGCGTTTGGGTAGTAGCCGCCACGCTGCTCCTGGTCCCCGTCCTGGAGCTGATCCCGCTCGCCGCGCTCGCCGCCCTGGTGATGGCGGTCGGCGTCCAGATGGTGTCCCTGAACCACATCCGCACGGTCACCCGCCACCGTGAGGTCCTGGTGTACGCGGTCACCACCCTCGGCGTCGTCGTCTTCGGCGTGCTCGAGGGCGTCGGGCTCGGCGTCGCGGTCGCCGTCGGCGTCGCCCTGCACCGCCTCGCGCGCACCCGCATCACGCACGAGGTGGATGCCCGCGGCGTCCACCACGTGCGCGTACGAGGGCAGTTGACGTTCCTCGCGGTGCCCCGGCTCAGCCGGACCCTGCACCAGGTGCCGCACGGCGCGGACTGCGTCGTGGAGCTGGACGGGTCCTTCATGGACCACGCCGCGTACGAGGCGCTGCAGGACTGGCAGAAGTCGCACACCACGCAGGGCGGCAAGGTCGAGGTGGCCGGCCGGGGAGGCGCCAGGATCGCCGAACCCGCGCGCGCGAGCCACACCTGCTGCCGCCCCTGGACGCCGTGGCGCAACCACCACTGCGACGACCGGCCCTCGCACGACCGGGCGACGAAGCCCGAGGCCACCGAGCCGCGCCGCGCCGGCGGGCATCAACTGGCCACCGGGATCAGCGCGTTCCAGCGCAATACGGCGCCGCTGGTGCGCGAGGAGCTGGCGCGGCTCGCACGCGAGGGGCAGAAGCCCACGCAGCTGTTCCTGACGTGCGCCGACTCCCGGCTCGTCACGTCGATGATCACGTCGAGCGGTCCCGGCGACCTCTTCGTCGTACGGAATGTGGGCAACCTCGTGCCCCTGCCCGGCGCCGAGAGCGCGGACGACTCGGTGGCCGCGGCCATCGAGTACGCCGTGGACGTGCTCGAAGTGCAGTCGATCACCGTGTGCGGGCACTCCGGATGCGGGGCGATGCAGGCGCTGTTGAGCAGTCCCCCGAGCGGCCACGGGGCTCTCACGCCGCTCAAGCGCTGGCTGCGGCACGGAATGCCGAGCCTGGAGCGGATGTCCGACGCGGGACTGCCGTGGGCACGGCTCGCGGGGCGGGCGCCCGCCGACGCGGTCGAGCAGCTCTGCCTGACCAATGTCGTCCAGCAGTTGGAGCACCTGCGGGAGCACGAGTGCGTGGCGCGCGCCCTGGAGCGGGGCGCGCTCGAACTGCACGGCATGTACTTCCACGTCGGGGAGGCGCAGGCGTATCTGCTCGACGAGGCCGACCCGGTCTTCGGACAGGTCGCGGCCACCGCCCTCGACGGCCGCCTCGACGAAGGCAGCGCCACGCGGGCCTGAACCGACCCGTCCCCGCCTCCGTGCAAACAGATGAGACCGTAGGGCTCCCGACCAGGTCGGGAGCCCTACGCGTACAGGTCTAAACCAGTTCGCGGACCCCCCTTGTCACCAGGGGGCGCGGTCTGATGAGCTGTGGCCTGGGACACAACGGTCGCCTCCGACACAAACACTGCATGGGAGAAGCGTCGTGAGCAACGAAAGCCTGGCCAACCTCTTGAAGGAGGAGCGACGCTTCGCGCCGCCCGCTGACCTGGCCGCGAATGCCAACGTCACGGCCGAGGCGTACGAGCAGGCCAAGGCTGACCGGCTCGGTTTCTGGGCCGAGCAGGCCCGCCGCCTCACCTGGGACACCGAGCCGACCGAGACTCTTGACTGGTCGAACCCGCCGTTCGCCAAGTGGTTCAAGGACGGCAAGCTCAACGTCGCGTACAACTGCGTCGACCGCCACGTAGAGGCAGGAAACGGCGACCGCGTCGCGATCCACTTCGAGGGCGAGCCCGGCGACAGCCGCGCGATCACCTACGCCGAGCTCAAGGACGAGGTCAGCCGGGCCGCAAATGCCCTGACCGAGCTGGGCGTTCAGACCGGCGACCGGGTCGCCGTCTATCTGCCGATGATCCCGGAAGCGGTCATCTCGATGCTCGCCTGCGCGCGCATCGGCGCCGCGCACTCGGTGGTCTTCGGCGGCTTCTCGGCCGACGCCATCGCCAAGCGCATCGAGGACGCCGACGCCAAGGTCGTCATCACCTCCGACGGCGGCTTCCGGCGCGGCAAGCCGTCCGCGCTCAAGCCCGCGGTCGACGAGGCGCTGACCCGCGTATCGGTCGAGCACGTCCTGGTCGTGCAGCGCACCAAGCAGGACGTCGCCTGGACCGAGGGCCGCGACCTGTGGTGGCACGAGACGGTCGGCCGCCAGTCCACCGAGCACGCGCCGCAGGCCTTCGACGCCGAGCAGCCGCTGTTCATCCTGTACACGTCGGGTACGACGGGTAAGCCGAAGGGCATCCTGCACACCTCCGGCGGCTACCTCACCCAGGCGTCGTACACGCACCACGCGGTCTTCGACCTCAAGCCGGAGACCGACGTCTACTGGTGCACCGCCGACATCGGCTGGGTCACCGGGCACTCGTACATCACGTACGGCCCGCTCTCGAACGGCGCGACGCAGGTCATCTACGAGGGCACCCCGGACACCCCGCACCAGGGCCGCTTCTGGGAGATCGTGCAGAAGTACGGCGTCTCGATCCTCTACACGGCGCCGACCGCGATCCGTACGTTCATGAAGTGGGGCGACGACATCCCCGCGAAGTTCGACCTGTCCAGCCTGCGCGTGCTCGGGTCGGTCGGTGAGCCGATCAACCCCGAGGCCTGGGTCTGGTACCGGAAGAACATCGGCGCCGACAAGTGCCCCGTCGTGGACACCTGGTGGCAGACCGAGACCGGCGCGATCATGATCTCGCCGCTGCCGGGCGTCACCGAGGCGAAGCCCGGCTCCGCCCAGCGCGCGCTGCCCGGAATCTCGGCGACCGTCCTCGACGACGAGGGGAACGAGGTGCCGAACGGGGGCGGCGGCTACCTCGCCCTCACCGAGCCGTGGCCGTCGATGCTGCGCACCATCTGGGGCGACGACCAGCGGTTCATCGACACGTACTGGTCGCGCTTCGAGGGCAAGTACTTCGCCGGTGACGGTGCCAAGAAGGACGAGGACGGCGACATCTGGCTGCTCGGCCGGGTCGACGACGTCATGCTCGTCTCCGGGCACAACATCTCGACCACCGAGGTCGAGTCCGCGCTCGTCTCGCACCCGTCCGTCGCCGAGGCCGCCGTGGTCGGCGCCGCCGACGAGACGACCGGTCAGGCGATCGTCGCCTTCGTGATCCTGCGCGGCAGCGCGAACGCGGAGGACGAGTCGCTGGTGGCGGACCTGCGCAACCACGTGGGCGGCGCCCTCGGCCCGATCGCCAAGCCGAAGCGGATCCTGCCGGTCGCCGAGCTGCCCAAGACGCGCTCCGGCAAGATCATGCGCCGCCTGCTGCGCGACGTCGCGGAGAACCGGGCGGTGGGCGACGTGACGACGCTCGCCGACTCCTCCGTGATGGACCTGATCCAGGCCGAGCTGCCGTCGGCGTCCAGCGAGGACTGATCCGCGTACGAACCCACGGGAACGGGCATCCGGCGAGCGCGCCGGGTGCCCGTTTCGTACGTAAGGTGATGATCACCAAGCAGGCCGGGGCACCCTGTAGGGTAAAAGTCGCGTCAACGACGCGACAAAGATCCAACAGGTGCGCCGGGAAGTCTGGTCGGCAACGCAGTCAGCCGTACCCGACCGGAGGTCTCCCCCGTGAGCGCGCCCAAGAACAAGCAGGACCGCAAGGCACTCGGCCGGCTCTCGCTGCCCGAGCGGACCTTCGTGGCCGACGCACTGCGCACCGAGACGGTCGGCGGCGTCCTGCTCCTGGTGGCGGCGATCGCCGCGCTCGTCTGGTCCAACATCCCGGCCCTGCACCACAGCTACGAGGCCGTCAGTGATTTCCACCTGGGGCCCGCCTCGCTCGGCCTCGACCTCTCCATCGAGCACTGGGCCGCCGACGGGCTGCTCGCGATCTTCTTCTTCGTCGCCGGCATCGAGCTCAAGCGCGAGCTCGTCGCCGGTGATCTGCGCGACCCCAAGGCCGCCGCACTCCCCGTCGTCGCCGCCCTCTGCGGCATGGCGACACCCGCGATCGTCTACGTGATCGTCAACGCGGTCGGCGGCGGCTCGATGAGCGGCTGGGCCGTGCCGACCGCCACCGACATCGCCTTCGCGCTCGCCGTGCTCGCCGTCATCGGCACCTCGCTGCCGAGCGCGATGCGCGCGTTCCTGCTCACCCTCGCCGTCGTCGACGACCTCTTCGCGATCCTGATCATCGCGATCTTCTTCACGGACGACCTGAACTTCGCCGCGCTCGGCGGCGCGTTCCTCGGCCTCGCCGTCTTCTGGCTGCTGCTCAAGAAGCGGGTGCGCGGCTGGTACATCTACGTACCGCTGGCTCTGGTCATCTGGGGGCTGATGTACAACAGCGGCGTCCACGCCACCATCGCCGGTGTCGCCATGGGTCTGATGCTGCGCTGCCACCGGGAGGAGGGCGAGGAGCAGTCGCCCGGCGAGCACATCGAACACCTGGTGCGGCCGCTCTCGGCCGGGCTAGCGGTGCCGCTGTTCGCGCTGTTCAGCGCCGGTGTCGCGGTGTCGGGCGGGGCCCTTGGCGACGTCTTCACCAAGCCGGAGACGCTGGGCGTGGTGCTGGGTCTGGTCGTCGGCAAGGCCGTCGGGATCTTCGGCGGTACGTGGCTGACCGCCCGGTTCACCAAGGCCTCGCTCTCCGACGAGCTGGCCTGGCCCGATGTGTTCGCGGTGGCCTCGCTCGCCGGCATCGGCTTCACGGTCTCGCTGCTCATCGGGGAACTCGCCTTCACCGACGACCCGTTGCTGACGGACGAGATCAAGGCGTCCGTGCTGATGGGCTCGCTGATCGCGGCGGTGATCGCGAGCGTGCTGCTGAAGATCCGGAACGCCAAGTACCGGTCCCTGTGGGAGGACGAGGAGCGCGACGAGGACCTCTCCGGGGTCCCGGACATCTACGAGGTCGGCAAACCGGAGTACCACCTTCGGATGGCCGAGATCTACGAGCGGAAAGCCGCGGAACACCGAAGGCTTGCGCAAGTGGCGGCCGGGGCAGGCGGCGAGGACGAGCGTCCGGCATGATCTGACGGAGAATCCGCGCAGTACGCGCATACGAAGCAGCCACAGAAGAACAGGGGAGTACGCGATGAGCGCACCCGACGACAACCCGGTCGGCGCCGAACGCAGCGTCGGCCAGCTGTTCGCATCGGCGACGGCCGAGATGTCCGCGCTGGTGCACGACGAGATCGCCCTTGCGAAGGCGCAGCTGAAGAAGGACGTGAAGCGCGGCGCGACCAGTGGCGGTGCGTTCATGGCGGGAGTGGTCGTCCTGACCTTCTCGCTGCCGATGCTGAGCTTCGCGCTCGCGTACGGGATCAACGCGTGGACCGGCGGGTTCAACGGCGACGGCGGCTGGAACATGGCCTGGTGCTTCCTGCTGTCCTTCGCCGCGAGCGTGGTCGTCTTCCTGCTGCTCGCGCTCGTCGGTGTCGTCTTCGCCAAGAAGGCCAAGCAGGGCAAGGGTCCGCAGAAGACCGCCGCCTCGTTCAAGGAGACGGCAGGCGTACTGCAGAACGCCAAGCCGCACCCCCGCGAGGTGACCGCGGACGGGCATGACACAAAGGCCATCGAGGCTGTGGCACGCTCGTCTGCATGACGGACCCTGCCACTCCTTCGGCCCAGCCGCCCGCGTCCTTCGTGCTCCTCGACGTTCCCGGCGGGCACAAGGTGACCCACCGGGACGTCGCGGCCAACGGCGCGCGCTTCCACATCGCCGAGATGGGGGACGGGCCGCTGGTCCTGCTCCTGCACGGCTTCCCGCAGTTCTGGTGGACGTGGCGGCACCAGCTCACCGCGCTCGCCGACGCGGGCTTCCGGGCCGTGGCGATGGACCTGCGAGGGGTGGGCGGCAGCGACCGTACGCCGCGGGGCTACGACCCGGCGAACCTCGCGCTCGACGTCACCGGGGTGATCCGCTCGCTCGGCGAGCCCGACGCTGCGCTCGTCGGCCATGACCTCGGCGGATATCTCGCCTGGACCGCGGCCGTGATGCGGCCCAAGCTGGTGCGCCGGCTCGTGGTCTCCTCGATGCCGCATCCGCGCCGGTGGCGCTCGGCGATGCTGGCGGACTACCGGCAGTCGCGCTCGGGCTCGTACGTCTGGGGTTTCCAGCGCCCCTGGCTGCCCGAGCGTCAGCTTCTCGCGAACGACGGCGAGTTGGTGGGCAAGCTGGTCCGGGACTGGTCGGGGCCGCACCAGCCAGACGACGCGACGGTGAAGACGTACCGGCAGGCCATGTGCATCCCGTCGACCGCGCACTGCTCGATCGAGCCGTACCGGTGGATGGTGCGCTCCCTCGCGCGCCCCGACGGGATCCAGTTCAACCGGCGGATGAAGCGCCCCGTGCGGGTGCCGACGCTGCACGTGCACGGCTCCCTCGACCCGGTGATGCGCACGCGGAGCGCGGCGGGCTCCGGCGAGTACGTGGAGGCCCCCTACCGCTGGCGCCTCTTCGACGGCCTCGGACACTTCCCGCACGAGGAGGATCCGGCCGCGTTCTCCAAGGAACTGGTCAACTGGTTGAAGGACCCGGAGCCCGACCGGTAGACCCGGGCGAACCGGACCGGTGAGCCCTGTTTGGTGAAGGAATGCCGAGGGGAACGCCTGTGCTTCGAACGGCCAATTGCCCGGCGCATACGCCATTTTGGGGAGCGTGAGGGCGGTTACCGACCATGGGGCAGGGGCACACGTCGGGGTATGGGCTGGACGCACGACTACAGTGACGCAGCACGCAATCGCCGCCCAGCGATGACGCTGGGCTCTCCCCGGAGAGGAGCGCCTGACGGCTGGTCGGCGCACGATCCCCGGCTGGGCATTCCTCGCATTCTGCGGCGCCGCGCCCGGTGGGTGTCCGCGCGGATCCGGCACGGGGGCCGGTGACCCGCTGAGCGGGCCTACAGCGCGCAGGCGTCCGTGTCGACCTGCTGGTTCGCCGCGCGGCCGCGCGCGATGTCGGTGCTGATCTCGTCACCGGACAGCGCGTAGCCCGTCTCCGAGTCGTCGAGCGACTTGGCGAACACCACGCCGTAGACCTGGCCGTCCGGAGTGAGCAGCGGTCCGCCGGAGTTGCCCTGACGGACCGTCGCGAACAGCGAGTACACATCGCGGCGCACGGTGCCCCGGTGGTAGATGTCCGGGCCGTTCGCCGTGATGCGCCCGCGCACGCGCGCGGGGCGGACGTCGTACGCGCCGTTCTCCGGGAAGCCCGCGACGATCGCGCCGCCGCCGCGCTGCGCGTCGGTGCCCGTGAACCGGAGCGGGGGCGCCTTCAGGGCCGGCACGTCCAGGACCGCGATGTCGCGCTTCCAGTCGTAGAGCACGACCTTCGCGTCGTACTTCACGCCCTCGCCGCCTATCTGGACGGTGGGTTCGTCGACGCCGCCGACCACATGCGCGTTCGTCATCACGCGGCGGTCGGAGAAGACGAAGCCGGTGCCCTCCAGGACCTTGCCGCAACTGGGCGCCTGGCCCACGACCTTGACGATGGACCGCTTCGCGTTGCGCGCGACCTGGCTGCCCGCGAGCGCCGGGTCCGGCGGCTTCACGTCGGCGATCGGCTCGTTCGCGAACGGGCTGAAGACCTGCGGGAAACCGTTCTGCGCGAGGGTCGAGGAGAAGTCCGCGAACCACGTGTCCGCCTGCGTGGGCAGCGCCTGCGAGACGCCCAGCAGCACCTTCGAGCTGCGTACTTCCTTGCCGAGCGTGGGCAGGGTGGTGCCGGCCAGCGCGGAACCTATCAGCCAGGCCACCAGGAGCATCGCCGCCACGTTGACCACCGCGCCGCCCGTCGCGTCGAGCGCGCGGGCCGGGGACCAAGTGATGTATCTGCGCAGCTTGTTGCCCAAGTGCGTGGTGAAGGCCTGCCCGACGGAGGCGCAGACGATGACGACGACCACGGCGACGACCGCGGCGGTCGTGGTGACCTCCGCGTCACTGGTGATCGCGTCCCACAGGAGAGGCAGCGCGTAGACCGCGACGAGGCCGCCACCGAGGAAACCGATCACCGACAGGATGCCGACGACGAAACCCTGGCGGTAGCCGACGATCGCGAACCACACGGCCGCTGCGAGCAGCAGGAAGTCCAGCACGTTCACCGATTCACGCCCCGCCTTGCATCTCGCCTCGCCCCTGTAGGCCCCTGCTCCTGATTCACGGCGCCCACCCTGTCACGACCGCCAATCGAGTGGGACCGTCTTTGATCGGTCCCAGGGGCGCTCCCACCCCGCGTAGTGCAGCAGCCGGTCGATCACGCCCGCGGTGAACCCCCAGACCAGAGCCGACTCCACCAGGAAGGCAGGCCCCCTGTGGCCGCTCGGGTGGACCGTCGTCGCCCGGTTCTCCGGGTCCGTGAGATCCGCCACGGGGACCGTGAAGACACGCGCCGTCTCCGCAGGGTCGACCGCCGCGACGGGTGAGGGCACCCGCCACCACCCAAGTACGGGCGTGACGACGAAGCTGCTCACCGGGATGTACAGCTTCGGCAGCACGCCGAAGAGCTGGACGCCGCCCGGGTCGAGTCCCGTCTCCTCCCACGCCTCCCGCAGGGCGGCGTGCAGCGGCCCGTCACCGAGCGGGTCGCCGTCCTCCGGGTCGAGGGCGCCGCCGGGGAAGGAGGGCTGGCCCGCGTGGGATCTGAGCGAGCCGGAGCGCTCCATGAGCAGCAGCTCGGGTCCGCGCTCCCCCTCGCCGAAAAGGATCAGCACGGCGGACTGCCGCCCCGCCCCGCTCTCCGGCGGCAGGAAGCGGCTGAGCTGCTCACCGCGGACGGTGGCGGCGGCGTGCGCCACGGGGTCCAGCCAGGCGGGCAGGCCCTCGGTGCGGAGCGTCACGTCGAAGGGAGGCGAGCCACCCGGCCCGTGCGCCCCCGTCGTGCCGTGCGCCCCGGCCGCCCCCTTCGCCCCGCCGCTCATCCCGCCGATCTCGCTCACGTGCTTCATCGCCGCCCCCTCGCGGTGTGCTGGGCCAAGCCCCGACTGCCCTCCGATACGGTCCGTCACGCCTCCCGGCCGGGCAGCGGCGGGGCAGGCAGGCCGCCCGCGTCCAGGTAGGACTGCGGGGGCTTGAGGCGCTGGCCGGGGAAGCCGCCCTTCTCGTACTTGAGCAGCTTCTCCGCCTTGTCCGGGTCCGTCTCGCCCTCCCCGTACGCCGGGCAGAGCGGGGCGATCGGGCAGGCACCGCAGGCCGGCTTGCGGGAGTGGCAGATACGGCGGCCGTGGAAGATCACGTTGTGACTGAGCTGGGTCCACTCGCTCTTCGGGAACAGCTCGCCGATCGCCCGCTCGACCTTGTCGGGATCCGTCTCGTCGGTCCACTTCCAGCGGCGCACCAGGCGGCCGAAGTGCGTGTCGACGGTGATGCCGGGCCTCCCGAACGCGTTCCCCAACACCACGAAGGCCGTCTTGCGGCCCACGCCGGGCAGCTTGACCAGGTCTTCGAGGCGGCCGGGCACCTCGCCGCCGAAGTCGTCGCTGAGCGCCTTGGCCAGGCCCATGATCGAGCGCGTCTTCGCGCGGAAGAAGCCGGTCGGCCGGATCAGCTCCTCGACCTCCTCCGGGTTGGCCGCGGCCAGATCCTCCGGGGTCGGGTACTTCGCGAACAGGGCCGGCGTCGTCTGATTGACCCGCAGGTCCGTCGTCTGGGCCGACATGACCGTGGCCACCAGGAGCTGGAAGGGATTCTCGAAGTCCAGCTCCGGGTGGGCGTACGGGTACACCTCCGCGAGCTCGCGGTTGATCTTCCGGGCGCGACGGACGAGCGCGGTGTGCGTCTCGGGGCGTGCGGTCGTCTTCTTCGCGGCGGGCTTCTTCGCGGCAGGCGTCTGCTTCGAAGCGGCGGCCTTCGTGGCGGCCGTCTTTTTCGCGGCGGCCGCCTTCTTCGAGGTGGCGGCCTTCGCGGCGGATTTCTTCGCGGGCGCGGTCATCGCTGGGCGGCCTTCCCCTGTTCGGACACGGACTTGAGTACGGGCGCGGCCCCGATCATGCTCACCGGCGCCGTCCCCGGCCTCCTGGTCACGGCCTCGGGGGCAGTTTTCCGCGACTGTTCGCCGACAGCGGAATCAAGGTCACTCGGCACCGCCACAACCCCCTTCGCCTGCGCTCTCACCGGCATTTTGAACACTCGGCCAGCCTAAAGCCCGGCACTGACATCCGCCCCGAAGCCGCCGGATCGCTCCACGATTGGCCCCCTCCCCCTCGGGTTGTGGCGCGGGTGCGGCAGACTTGTGTACGAGTGACTGATCACACTGTTTGGACCGTCCGGCAAAATGGGCAGTGGAAATGATCGACAACCGGGGCGATCCGGTCGATTCGATCGGGTCCGTTCCCGATGCAGGCGACATAGGAGAGAAACTCGTGGACGACGTTCTGCGGCGCGCCCCGCTCTTCGCGGCGCTCGATGACGAGCAGGCCGCGGAGCTCCGCGCCTCCATGAGTGAGGTGACCCTCGCACGCGGCGACGCCCTGTTCCACGAGGGCGACCCCGGAGACCGCCTGTACGTGGTCACCGAGGGCAAGGTGAAGCTCCACCGCACTTCCCCCGACGGGCGCGAGAACATGCTCGCCGTCCTCGGCCCCGGCGAGCTGATCGGCGAGCTGTCGCTGTTCGACCCGGGTCCGCGCACCGCCACCGCCAGCGCCCTCACCGAGGTCAAGCTGCTCGGTCTCGGCCACGGCGACCTCCAGCCCTGGCTCAGCGCCCGGCCCGAGGTGGCCACGGCGCTGCTGCGCGCCGTCGCCCGGCGCCTGCGCAAGACCAACGACCAGATGTCCGACCTGGTCTTCTCCGACGTGCCCGGCCGTGTGGCCCGTGCGCTCCTCGACCTGTCGCGCCGCTTCGGCGTGCAGTCCGAGGAGGGCATCCACGTCGTGCACGACCTGACGCAGGAAGAGCTGGCCCAGCTGGTCGGCGCCTCCCGCGAGACGGTCAACAAGGCGCTCGCGGACTTCGCGGGCCGCGGCTGGCTCCGCCTGGAGGCCCGTGCCGTGATCCTCCTGGACGTGGAGCGCCTCGCGAAGCGCTCGCGCTGACACCACACGCTTACGTAGACGGGTCCCGCCACATCTCGTGGCGGGGCCCGTCTACGTAGAGGCCCACAGGGGAGTCCTTCATGACACAGCCGCCCGATGATCTCGTCACCCGTTTCGAGGAGGAGCGCGGGCGGCTGCGTGCCGTGGCATACCGGATGCTCGGTTCGCTGAGCGAGGCCGAGGACGCCGTCCAGGAGGGGTGGCTGCGGCTGCAGCGGGCGGATACGGACGAGGTACGGAACCTGAGCGGTTGGCTGACGACCGTCGTCGGGCGGATCTGCCTGGACATGCTGCGCTCCCGCAACGCGCGCCGCGAGGAGCCGTTGGAGAGCGGGTCGGCCGAGACCCGTGTCCCCGACCCGGTGATCCGCCCCGCCGACCCTGCTCACGAGGCCGAACTCGCGGACTCCGTAGGGCTCGCGCTGCTCGTCGTGCTGGACACGCTCGCGCCCGCCGAACGCCTCGCCTTCGTGCTGCACGACATGTTCGCCGTGCCGTTCGAGGAGCTCGCCCCCATCGTGGAGCGCACGCCCGCGGCGACCCGGCAGATGGCGAGCAGGGCGCGGCGCCGTGTGCAGGGCGCGACCGCGCCCCGGGACACGCCGCTGGCCCGGCAGCGCGAGGTCGTCCGCGCCTGGCTGGCCGCCACGCGCGTGGGCGACTTCGAGGCGCTGCTGGAACTTCTCGACCCGGACGTCCTGTTGCGGGTCGACGCGGGCAGCGGCACGGCCTCCGGGCTGCTGCGGGGCAGCCTTGCCGTGGCCAAGCAGGCCGCGTTCTACGGGAAGCTGGCGCAGGCGGCGTACCCGGCGTTCGTCGGCGACGGCCTCGGCATCGTGCAGGCGCCTCGCGGCCAGGTCGTCGCGGTGCTCGCCTTCACGTTCCGGGAGGGCCTGGTCGTCGGGGTCGACATCATCGCGGATCCGCGGCGGCTCGCTGCGTTTGGTGTTGGGTGGGTGGGCCCTGGCGGCGAGTGAGGGGCGGCCCCCTGCGGCCTTGGCCCAACCGGGGTTGCGGCCTCGGGGCTCCGCCCCGGACCCCGCGCCTCAAGCGCCGGCGGGGCTGAAAAGATCGGGGCTCTGCCCCGGACCCCGCCGCTCAATCGCCGCGGGGGCTTGATCTGGCCACCACGGGCGCCGAACGGCCGTCCTAGATCAGCCCGTGCTCCCGCAGGTAGTCCAGCTGCGCCCGCACGCTCAGTTCCGCTGCCGGCCACAGGGAGCGGTCCACGTCCGCGTACACGTGGGTCACGACGTCGGGGGCGGACACGTAGCCGTTCTCGACGGCTGTTTCCACCTGGGCGAGGCGGCCCGCGCGGTGGGCCAGGTAGAACTCGACGGCGCCCTGGGCGTCCTCGAGGACCGGGCCGTGGCCCGGAAGGACCGTGTGCACCCCGTCGTCGACCGTCAGGGAACGCAGTCGGCGCAGCGAGTCCAGGTAGTCGCCGAGGCGGCCGTCCGGGTGGGCGACCACCGTCGTGCCGCGCCCGAGGATGGTGTCACCCGTCAACACGGCCTGGTCGGCGGGGAGGTGGAAGCAGAGGGAGTCGGCGGTGTGGCCGGGGGTAGGTACGACGCGCAGCTCCAGGCCACCCGTGGTGATCACGTCACCGGCGGCAAGCCCCTCGTCGCCGAGCCGCAGCGCCGGGTCGAGCGCCCGCACCTTCGTCCCGGTCAACTCGGCGAACCGGCCCGCCCCTTCGGCGTGGTCCGGGTGCCCGTGCGTGAGGAGAGTGAGCGCGACCCGCTTGCCCGCCTTCTCGGCGATGTCGAGGACGGCGTGCAGATGCTCGTCGTCCAGCGGCCCGGGGTCGATGACGACGGCGAGGTCGCTGTCCGGTTCCGCGACGATCCAGGTGTTGGTGCCGTCGAGGGTCATCGCGGAGGGGTTCGGCGCCAGGACGTTGACCGCGCGGGCGGTCGCGGGGCCCGTGAGGACCCCGCCGCGCGGCTGGCCCGGGAGGGCGGCTGCTTCGGTCATGCGGAGGTTCCCCCGTTCTGCCCGTTCCGGCCCTGTCCGCCGGTCGGGATGTGCTTCGTGAACTCGTCGTGTCCCGGCCAGGACAGCACCAACTCGTCGTCCTCCATGCGCGCCTGCGCGAGTACGGGAGTGAGATCGCGCCCCGGCGCCCCCGCGAGGGCGCCGCGCACGTCGTCGTACGCCTCCAGGGTGCGCAGCGTCGCGATCGTCGGCGGCATCATCGTCAGCTCGCCCCGGTCGTACTCCGCCGCGGCCCGCCCCGGCATGATCCACACCGTGCGGTCGGCCTCGGAGGAGTCGTCGCTGGTGCGCTGGCCCGCCGGGAGCGCGGCCACGAAGAACCACGTGTCGTAGCGGCGCGGCTCGAACTCGGGGGTGATCCAGCGGGCCCACGCGCCGAGTAGGTCGGAGCGCAGCACCAGGCCGCGGTTCTCCAGGAACCCGGCGAAGGACAGGTCCCGGTCGATCAGCGCCTGCCGGTCGGCCTGCCACTGCTCGCCCGTCGTGTCGTCGACGACGGTGTCCGGGGTCGGCCCGGCGAGCAGCACACCCGCCTCCTCGAACGTCTCCCGCACGGCGGCGCAGACGATCGCCTGGGCCTCCCGCTCCGGCACCCCGAGCCGCTCGGCCCACTCCGCGCGCGTGGGGCCCGCCCAGCGGACCAGCCGGTCGTCGTCGCGCGGGTCGACGCCGCCGCCCGGATACGCGTAGGCGCCCGCCGCGAACTTCATCGACGTACGTCTGCGGAGCATGTGCACCTCGGGGCCGCCGGGCGAGGCGTCTCTGAGCAGCATCACGGTGGCCGCGCGGCGCGGAGTCGCGGGTGTGAGCGTGCCGGCGGCGAGGGCACGGATGCGTTCCGGCCACTCCGGGGGATACCACTGCCCATTTGCCATGGCCGGAGGCTAACCGCTGACGGCCGGATGTTCGAGAGGCCGCCCACGACGAAGATCGTGGACGGCCTCTCGTACGAGAACGGCAGTTCAGGCCTCGGAGGTGAGCTCCACCTGGATCTCCACCTCGACCGGCGCGTCCAGCGGTAGCACGGCCACGCCCACGGCGCTGCGCGCGTGCACGCCCTTGTCGCCGAGGACCTCGCCGAGCAGCTCGCTCGCGCCGTTGATGACACCGGGCTGGCCGGTGAAGTCCGTGGCGGAGGCCACGAAGCCGACGACCTTCACGACACGCGCGATGCGGTCCAGGTCACCGGCGACGGATTTGACCGCCGCCAGCGCGTTCAGCGCGCAGGTGCGGGCCAGGTCCTTGGCCTGCTCGTCGGTGACCTCGTCGCCGACCTTGCCGGTCAGCGGCAGCTTGCCGTCGACCATGGGCAGCTGCCCCGCCGTGTACACGTACACGCCGGACTGCACGGCCGGCTGGTACGCGGCGACCGGGGGGACGACGGGCGGCAGGGTCAGGCCCAGCTCGGTGAGCCGCGCCTCCACCTGCCCGCTCATGCGGCCTTCTCCCGCTTCAAGTACGCCACCAGCTGCTCGGGGTTGTTCGGCCCCGGCACGACCTGGACCAGCTCCCAGCCGTCCTCGCCCCAGGTGTCCAGGATCTGCTTCGTCGCGTGCACGAGGAGCGGCACGGTCGCGTATTCCCACTTCTTTGCCATGGGGCCGACTGTATCCGTCCGGACATGGCCGAAGCGTTCCGGAGGCTGCTGCGTGGATGTCCGACGTACTGGTTAGGCTCGAATACGTGAGCAGGCTCCAGGTCGTCAGCGGCAAGGGCGGGACCGGAAAGACCACGGTCGCCGCTGCACTCGCGCTCGCCCTCGCGACCGAGGGAAAGCGCACTCTCCTCGTGGAGGTGGAGGGCAGACAGGGCATCGCACAGCTCTTCGAGACGGAAGCGCTCCCCTACGAGGAGCGGAAGATCGCCGTGGCGCCCGGTGGCGGGGAGGTGTTCGCCCTCGCCATCGATCCCGAACTGGCGCTTCTGGACTACCTCCAGATGTTCTACAAGCTGGGCGGCGCCGGCCGCGCCCTGAAGAAGCTGGGCGCGATCGACTTCGCGACCACCATCGCGCCGGGCCTGCGCGACGTGCTCCTGACGGGCAAGGCCTGCGAGGCGGTCCGCCGCAAGGACAAGCAGGGCGCCTACGTGTACGACTACGTCGTCATGGACGCGCCGCCCACCGGCCGCATCACCCGGTTCCTCAACGTGAACGACGAGGTGGCGGGTCTCGCCAAGATGGGACCGATACACAATCAGGCGCAGGCGGTGATGCGGGTCCTCAAGTCCCGTGAGACCGCGGTGCACTTGGTGACGCTCCTGGAGGAGATGCCGGTCCAGGAGACCCTCGACGGGGTCGCCGAGCTGCGCGCCGCCAAGCTGCCCGTCGGACGGATCATGGTGAACATGGTGCGACCCGCGCTCCTCGGGGAACCCGCCCTGGCGCTGACCTCCGACGGCGAGGTCCGCCCGGCGGTCACCGAGGCCCTGACGGCCGCGGGGCTCGGCAGCGCCAAGCGGCTCGTCGGCCCGCTGCTCGCGCAGGCCGGGGAGTACGCCGAGCGCTACGCCCTGGAGCGCGCCCAGCGCGACCAGCTCACCGAGGCGGGCCTGCCCCTGCACGAACTGCCGCTGCTCACCGAGGGCCTCGACCTGTCCGGGCTCTACACGCTCGCCGAGGAACTGCGACAGCAAGGAATCCAAGGGCTTCAGGGAACCGCATCCAGGACAGGACGCCATTCATGACAGGACGCCATTCGACGGGACGCCATTCATGACGCTGACCCCTGAGGGCACGCTCGACGTGGACCCGCTGCTCGACGACCCGCAGACCCGCATCGTGGTGTGCTGCGGCAGCGGCGGCGTCGGCAAGACCACCACGGCCGCCGCCCTCGGGCTGCGCGCCGCCGAGCGCGGCCGCAAGGTCGTCGTTCTGACCATCGACCCGGCCCGCAGGCTCGCGCAGTCCATGGGCATCGATTCGCTGGACAACACCCCGCGCCGGGTGAAGGACATCGCCACCGTCGAAGGCGCGGAGGGCGGCGAGCTGCACGCGATGATGCTCGACATGAAGCGCACGTTCGACGAGATCGTCGAGGCGCACGCGGACGAGGAGCGCGCGAAGGCGATCCTGAACAACCCCTTCTACCAGTCGCTTTCGGCCGGCTTCGCGGGCACGCAGGAGTACATGGCGATGGAGAAGCTGGGGCAGCTGCGCTCCCGCGACGAGTGGGACCTGATCGTCGTCGACACCCCGCCGTCCCGCTCCGCGCTCGACTTCCTGGACGCGCCGCAGCGGCTCGGCTCGTTCCTGGACGGCAAGCTGATCCGGCTGCTCATGGCCCCGGCGAAGATCGGCGGCCGCGCGGGCATGAAGTTCCTGAACGTCGGGATGTCGATGATGACCGGCACGCTCGGCAAGCTGCTCGGCGGTCAACTCCTGCGCGACGTGCAGACGTTCGTGGCCGCGATGGACACGACGTTCGGCGGTTTCCGCACGCGCGCGGACGCCACGTACAAGCTGCTGCAGGCGCCCGGCACCGCGTTCCTCGTGGTCGCGGCGCCCGAGCGGGACGCGCTGCGCGAGGCCGCGTACTTCGTGGAGCGGCTGGCCGCGGAGAAGATGCCGCTGGCCGGTCTCGTACTGAACCGGGTGCACGGCAGCGGCGCGAGCAGGCTCTCGGCCGAGCGGGCGCTCGCCGCCGCGGAAAATCTTGACGAGCGCCGCATTGTGGATCAGACGGGCGGGAAGGAAGAGGGTCGTGCCACTCCCGAGGCACCCCCCGAATCATCTTCCGAAGCGCCCTTCGGGGCATCCCCCGAGACATCCGGAGCCGACCCCACGGCCGAGCCCGACGAACCCGGCATTGAGCAACTGACCGCGGGACTCCTGCGGTTGCACGCGGAGCGCATGCAGATGGTCGCGCGCGAACAGCGCACGCGTGACCGCTTCACCGCCCTGCATCCCGAGGTCGCCGTGACCGAGGTCGCGGCCCTGCCCGGTGACGTACACGACCTGACAGGCCTCAGGGACATCGGAGAACGGCTCGCGGCCGGTGGCACTCCGGCCGGAGCTTGAGCCGTACGTCCGTGGTGCGCGCGCCGGCTAGCCGACGGCCGCGTACCTCTCGTACGTCTCGTCGTTCTCCAGTTCCACGGGCAGCAGGCCCGCGCCGCGCTCGTACTCCGTACGCGCCGTCTCAAGCAGCGTGCGCCATGAGGTGACGGTCGGACGCCTGCGCAGCAACGCGCGACGCTCCCGCTCCGTCATGCCACCCCACACGCCGAACTCGACGCGATTGTCGAGCGCGTCCGCCAGGCACTCGGTCCGCACGGGGCATCCCGTGCACACCGCCTTCGCCCGGTTCTGCGCTGCTCCTTGAACGAACAGTTCGTCCGGATCGGTAGTGCGGCAGGCCGCCTGCGCACTCCAGTCGACTACCCAGCCCATACCGGCGCCGTCCTCTCCCGAATCGAGGCTCCCCCACGGCGGCAGCGGCATATTCACCGCCGCCAGTTGAGGACGTTACGGAAGGTGGGCACAGCGCAACACCCCCTTCGGGCCCAATCTTGAATGGTCCGAACGGACTATGCGTGAGCGGCAGATCACCCGACGGAGTGACCGAGGGACATGCGTAATAACCCCGGCAAAACGGGACAGTTCACTTGAGTCACAACGGACGTCGAGTGACACACAAGGCGGTTTCGGACACCCCGCCGGACCTACGCGAAGCTCCGCGAACAGGCCCTGGAATGACTACAAGAGGCACTTCATACGTACCGGGAACGATTCGGGGTCGTCCCGCATCTTGATACGAGACCGCACTGCTGTGACAGTTGAGTGCAGCTTAGGCCAAGGCATATACGGCTGTCCGGAGAATCGACACGTAGGCTGCCCCGTATGGGAAAGAAGCGCTCGGGCGGTGGCGGCGGTACGTCGCCGGCCCAACAGGCCGCCAAGTTCCTCGGAGTCAGCGTGCTCGCCGGAGCCGTGCTGGCGGGCATCGCCCTGCCCGCGGCAGGCGCGCTGGGCCTCGCGGCCAAGGGCTCGGTCGAGGGATTCGACGAGATCCCGGCGACGTTGAAGACCCCGCCGCTGAGCCAGCGCACCACGATCCTGGACAACGAGGGCGGGAAGATCGCGACCGTCTACTCGCGCGACCGCACGGTCGTGAAGCTCGACGACATCTCGCCGTACATGCAGAAGGCGATCGTCGCGATCGAGGACTCGCGGTTCTACGAGCACGGCGCCGTCGACGCGAAGGGCATCCTGCGCGCGATCAACGCCAACGCGCAGAACGGCGGCGTCTCGCAGGGCGCCTCCACCCTCACCCAGCAGTACGTGAAGAACGTCTTCATGGAAGAGGCGGGCGACGACCCGACCAAGCTGGCGCAGGCGACTCAGCAGACCATCGGCCGCAAGGTCAAGGAGCTGAAGTACGCGATCCAGGTGGAGAACGAGGTCGGCAAGAAGAAGATCCTCAACAACTACCTGAACATCACGTACTTCGGGCAGCAGGCGTACGGCGTCGAGGCCGCGGCCCAGCGCTACTTCTCCAAGCCGGCCAAGGACCTGAACATCCAGGAGTCGGCGATGCTCGCCGGCATCGTGCAGTCCCCCAGCCGCTACGACCCCGTCAACGACGAGGCCGAGGCGAAGAAGCGGCGCAACATCGTGCTCCAGCGGATGGCGGAGACGCACGACATCACGCAGGCGGAGGCCGCAGAGGCCAAGAAGACGCCGATCGGCCTGAAGGTCAGCAGGCCGCAGAACGGCTGCATCACCGCGGAGCACGGCGCGGCGTTCTTCTGCGACTACGTCAGGAACGCCTTCCTCAACAACCCGGCCTTCGGCAAGACGTCCGAGGAGCGCGCCAAGATCTGGAACCGCGGCGGCCTGACGGTGAAGACGACGCTCGACCCGCAGACGCAGGAGGCGGTGGACTCCTCCGTCAAGGAGCACGTCTACAAGACGGACAAGGTCGACGCGGCGGGCGCGTTCGTCGAGCCGGGCACCGGCAAGGTCCTCGGCATGGGCCAGTCCAAGCCGTACGGCTCCGACGTCAGCAAGAACGAGGCCGAGATGAACTACTCGGTCAACTACCGGGACGGCGGCTCCAACCTCGGCTTCCCGACGGGTTCGACGTTCAAGCCGTTCGTGGCGGCCGCGGCCCTGGAGAAGGGCACGTCGGTGACGAAGCAGTACCCGGCGCCGTACCAAATGCCGTATCCGAGCCGGGTCCAGACGTGCAGCGGCAAGCCGTGGGTCAACGACGGCGGCTACAAGCTGGAGAACGAGAACGAGTCGGAGGTCGGCCCGTACCGCCTCAAGGAGGCGATGGCCAAGTCCATCAACACGTACTTCGTGCAGATGATCGGCGACATCGGCATGTGCCCGGTCGTGAAGATGACCGACAAGCTGGGCGTGGTGCAGGGCAACGGCAAGAAGGTCGACGAGGTGCCCTCGTCCATGACCCTCGGCTCGACCGGCCTCTCGCCGCTGACGATGGCCTCCGCGTACGCGGCGTTCGCCAACCGCGGCACGTACTGCACGCCCGTCGCCATCGAGTCGATCACCGACCCCAACGGCAAGGCGCTCGACGTGCCGAAGTCGAAGTGCTCGCGCGCGATGTCGCAGTCGACCGCCGACAAGATCAATACGCTGCTCAGCGGCGTGATCGACTCCGGTACGGGCAAGGCGGCGGGCCTCAGCGGCCGGGACAACGCGGGCAAGACCGGTACCACCGACGCCCGTAAGAACGCCTGGTTCGCCGGCTACACGCCGAACCTGTCCGGGGCCGTCTGGGTCGGCAGCGCCATGCAGAACGTCCCGATGACCAACATCACCATCGGTGGCCAGTACCACGACAAGGTCTTCGGCGCCGATACGCCGGGGCCGATCTGGCGGGACGCGATGACCGGCGCACTGTCCGGCAGGGACGCGCCCACCTTCAACAAGGTGAACATCCCGGACCCGGACAAGAAGAAGGACAAGGGCAAGAACAAGGGCGACAAGCCCGAGCCCGGGGACGACGGGGGCAACGGCGACACCGACCCGCTGCCCGACATCTCGATCCCGCCGGACCTGATCGGCGGCAACGGGAACGGAAATGGGAACGGGAACGGACACGGGGGCGGCTGGGGCCGCTGAGGCCTCCGCGGGCCGGTAAGGCCAGCACCCCTACGTACCCCCTGACACGACGAAGAAGAGGGCGCACCCCGCAAAGGGATGCGCCCTCTTCTTCGTCTCTTCTTCGTCTCTTCTTCGTTCCTAGCGGTGCTCAGCCCGCCAGGAGGCGCTTGACCGTGGAGGCCACGCGGCCGCCCTCGGCGCGGTCCGCGACCTTCGGCTTCACGATCTTCATGACCTGACCCATGGCCTTCGGCCCCTCGGCGCCGGCCGCCTTCGCCTCCTCGACCGCCTGCGCGACGATCTGCTCGAGCTCGGCGTCGGACAGCTGCTGCGGCAGGTACTCGGCGAGCACCACGCCCTCCGCCTCCTCGCGGCTCGCGGACTCGGCGCGGCCCGCCTTCTCGAAGGCCTCGGCCGCCTCGCGGCGCTTCTTCGCCTCCTTGGCGATCACCTTCTGCACCTCGTCGTCCGTCAGCTCACGCTTCTCCGTGCCCGCGACTTCCTGATTGGTGATCGCGGAGAGGGTCAGCCGGAGCGTCGAGGAGCGGAGCTCATCGCGCTCCCTGATCGCGGCGTTGAGGTCGTCCTGCAGCTTCGACTTGAGCGTGGTCATGACTTGATTGTCGCAGGTGCCCGAGGCCCCACGCCCGCGGATTTCCGGGGCAGGGCGGGTCTGACACGATGGGACCCATGCGCGCTCGATACGGGACTCCCCTGAAGGCCTCTCTGAAGGTGACGGCAGGTATCGCGGCGGTGGGCGCCGCCGGGCTGATCTACTCGGCGGGCTTCGAGGCCCGCTCCTTCCGCCTGCGACGGGTCACGATCCCGGTCCTGCCTGCGGGAATGCGCCCGCTGCGGGTGCTCCAGGTCTCCGACATCCACATGGTGAGCGGCCAGAACAAGAAGCGCCGCTGGCTCCAGTCGCTGGCCGGGCTCCGCCCCGACTTCGTCATCAACACGGGCGACAACCTGTCCGACACGGAGGGCGTCCCCGAGGTCCTCGACGCGCTCGGCCCGCTGATGGAGTTCCCCGGCGCGTACGTCTTCGGGTCCAACGACTACTACGGCCCCAAGCTCCTCAACCCGGCCCGCTACCTGAAGCAGCAGATCTCGGGCAAGCACGGTCTGAACGGCAACGCGCCCATCGTCGGCGCCATCCACAACCCGTGGGAGGACCTGCGCGACGGCTTCGACGCGGCCGGCTGGCAGAACCTCACGAACACCCGGGGCTCGCTGAAGGTGGCGGGCGTGGAGATCGGCCTCACCGGCCTGGACGACCCGCACATCAAGCGCGACCGGTACGCGGAGGTGGCCGGCGGCCCCCTGGAGGGCCCGGACTTCTCGATGGGCGTGGTGCACGCCCCGTACCTGCGCACCCTGGACGCCTTCACCGCGGACGGCTACCCGCTGGTCCTCGCGGGCCACACCCACGGCGGCCAGCTCTGCATCCCCTTCTACGGGGCCCTCGTCACCAACTGTGACCTGGACACGGACCGCGTGAAGGGCCTGTCCACGCACGAGGCGGCGGGGAACACGTCCTACCTCCACGTCTCGGCGGGCTGCGGCACCAACCGCTACACCCCGGTCCGCTTCGCCTGCCCGCCCGAGGCGACCCTGCTGACGCTGGCGCCCGTGGCCGCCTGAGGCCCCGCCCGAGCGCCCGCCGAAAACCGGATTTCGTCTCAGGCCGACAGTCCGCTAAAGTAAACGACGTCGCCGCGACCTGCAGAACAGCAGAGACCGGAACAACGACATCGGGGTGTGGCGCAGCTTGGCAGCGCGCTTCGTTCGGGACGAAGAGGTCGTGGGTTCAAATCCCGCCACCCCGACAGCTGAAACAGCAGGTCAGGCCCGGTACTGAGGAATCAGTACCGGGCCTGTTCTGCGTTCGGGGGTGCGTACCGGGCCGCACGTGGGTTCACGGAGTGAGCAGCAGGACGCGGTGCGGGTTCCATGAGGGCAGGCCGTGAGGAGGGCCCGCGGGCTCCTGCCAGCCCCAGGCCTCCAGCGCCCTGAGGCCCCGCAGGTCGGAGCGGTCGATCGAGATGAGGCCGGTGGCGTGGCCGTGGTCGTCCAGGAGGCGTCGCTGGAGGCGGCGGGCCAGGTTCCAGTCACGGTTCGTGAACTGTTCGCGTACCCGGCGCGGTACGACCATCTCGCGTATCTCGAACAGTCCCGGGCTCCGGGGATATCCGTAGGCGCAGGCCGTCGTCGTGTCGTTCTCCGCGATCAGCAGGGCGAATCCGGGGCGTCGCAAGTCGATCACGAGCCGGTGCAGGAACGTCCGGCTCAGCCGGTTCCACTCCAGGGGGCCGGCCCCGGACGTGGCGGCCCGTAGCGCCCCCAACTCCACCATTCGGTCCGCGATCTGACAGCGGGTCAATTGCCGGATGTGCTCGGCCTCCCACGGGGAGGGCGCGAGATGCCGCACATGGGGGTACGGGGGCGCGTCGGCCGGCCGGGACGCTTGTGCTGTCATGTGGCGGACCCTGTCCCGGGCGCGGTCGCGGCGGACCCGGCGTCGTCGCTCGCCGAGAGCGGCGCGGGCACGGAGCCGGTGCACGGAGAACCCTCGGTCCTTCCACGGTACTCCGGGCCGGGGCGGCCACCGCCGAGGAGCCGCACCCGGGCATCCGCTCCCGTCCCGTGCCCGTCAGGCGGGGTGGCGGAGGTCGTCGACGCCCGATGCCCCCGCCATGATCGGTTCCGCCTCCTCCTCGGGCGTGTCCGGCGGTACGACGAGCAGGTCCCAGCGTCCGTGGCCGGGGGCGACGAGGACGACGGTGTGCAAGGGAGTGACCGCCAGGCTCCTGCGCAGGCGGACGACCTGGTCGGCGACGAGCATCCGGCCCGGTGTGGCCGGCCACGCGGCCCCGTCGAACAGGACGCTGCTGATGTGACCCCAGGTCCGCGGCAACCCGGCGAGCAGCGTGGGGAGTTCGGAGACCAGGTCGTACGAACGCGGCCACCAGGCCCCGTCGATGGCTCGGGGCCCGCCGGCGTGCGGGGCCAGACGCAGGCGCAGCAGGGGCTGGGAGGGAGGCGGAAGGTGCGGTGCGAGGGTCATGAGGGGTGACTCCTGCCGGCTGCGTGCGCGGGTGAGTGGGTGAGTGGGCGACGGGGCGCGCGTCAGATGCGGCGGGCGGCGACGCGGTCCGGCGTCGGCCAGCGCACGTCGTGTGCGAGGCCGAGGCGTTCGAGGGCCCGGATGACCGCGGCCGACGGGTCGACCTGGCCGCGCTCCACCCCGTGCCGGGCGCTGGTCGGGTCGGCGTGGTGGAGGTTGTGCCAGCTCTCGCCGAAGGAGAGCAGGGCGAGCGGCCACAGGTTGGTGGCCCGGTCGTGCCGACGGGTACGGAACGGGCGCTCGCCGATCATGTGGCACAGCGAGTTCACGCTCCAGGTGACGTGGTGGAGCAGCGCGATGCGGACGAGTCCCGCCCACAGCAGGGCGGTCACCGCGTGCAGCCAGCTGCCGCCGATCGCCCAGCCGAGGCCGAACGGCAGGGCGAGCGTGAGCAGACACAGGACCGGGAAGGCGCGGGAGACCCCGCGGATGTCGCGGTCGGCCAGCAGGTCGGGGGCGTAACGCTCCGGCTCCGTACGGTCGTTGCGGAACAGCCAGCCTATGTGCGCGTGCAGCAGACCGCGCAACTGGCCGCGCAGATGGGTGCCGTAGCGGTACGGGGAGTGCGGATCGCCGGGGCGGTCGGTGAAGGCGTGGTGGCGGCGGTGGGTCGCGACCCAGCCGACGACGTCGCCCTGGAAGCTCATCGACCCGGCCACCGCGAGGGCGATGCGCACGGGACGGACGGCCCGGTAGCTGCCGTGGGTGAGACCGCGGTGGAAGCCGACCGTGACTCCGAGGCCCGTGAGCACGTACAGGGCGAGCCCGAGAACGATGTCCGCGGGATGGATCAGCCGCCCCCACAGCAGCCATCCGGCAGCGCCGAGCCCCACGAACGGCAGCACCACGATCACCGCGGTCACCGTCACGTACAGCCGCTCTCCGCCGTCCCGGGCAGGTGGCGAACCATCCGGCGGGAAGGGCGAGTTGCCGTCGTAGGGCGTCGGCGGCGCGGCGGTGTCCGGCGAGCGGGCGAGTGTGTGCGCGGCGGGCTCCGGGGACATGTGCGGGCTCCTCGACTGGTGAGCGGCGGCGCGGCCGGGGTCGAGGGCAGCCCCTGAGTGAGCGGCGGGGAAAGGGAGCATGGCGTTGCGCGGTGACCGGACACCGCCATCCGAACGCCCCCGCCTTCTTGCACCGTACTCCTGCGCGGCCGGAAACGGCTCCCTGGTGCCGCGTGGGCGGCAGATGCCGTGAGGAGGCGCGATCGGCCCTCTCCGGGCGTAGGCTGAACACCGGAAATGCCTTCAACTGGGCAGTCCGTAAAAGGACTTGGGACGGCCGCCGCCGATCAAGTGACCGGGGCGGCCGTCGGGCGCGAGGAGCAGTGGCTCCCCCATCCGCTCCTCGCGCGGGGCCCAACTGCGGCAGCGGGGCGCGGGAGTTCCCCGCTGCGATCACGCAGGAGGGCAGGGGCTGGAGTCGCGCCTCGTCGGCGATGCGCGACTCCAGCGGGCCCGGGACACGTGCGCGCCGAGGCGGGGCCGGCAGCCGGCCAAACGGAGCGTACTGCGGCCGTCACACTGATCGGTAGGGCGCGCAGATCGGTGGTCCCGGGCCTGCGGCCCGTTCGGGCCACGCCTGGTCGCGTCCTGTCCACCGCAGGAAGCCGGGCTGCCCCGCATGTCCGGATGCCCTACTGGATTCGGCGCAGCCAGACTCATCCTGGTGGCCGGTGTCGCTGCCCCGTCGGCAGGACTAGCGTGAATACGGCACTTAGCGCAGCCGCCGACGACAACGAGCGGCTACCAGGTCCCCGGCCCCGGACCCCCAGCACTCCGGCCTCCGCCTTCGAGAAGTTCGAGGAGGTCGGGTCGCGGTCCGTGCTTCCGCGTCGCGACCTGACGTTCCTTCCTCCTTTCCTTGTCGATCTCCCTGTTGATCTCCTCGTTGATCCGTTTCCCTCCTGATCCGTCGTCCTTGTGGGGCGGTCCTTCGCCCGCAAGGACGCGCCGGGTGTGTGTTGCCGACGCACAGGCCCGGCCTGCCCGCGCGCGTCGCACTTGTGCAGGGGGACACAGCGACGCCGCTGCGAGGGCCACCGCCGGCCCGGCCACCCGGCCCGGCGGCGGCCCTCGCTCCACCACGAACGAATGACGGCGTGTGACAACCCATCACCATCGTGTGCGTAGGCGTACGTTGGGGTCGCCGAGGGCACGTCGTACGCCGGCATCCGCGCGGGTCTCGTCCCCGGTGAGCAACGGCATCGGGGACGACCGTTCGCGTCGCTCCGAAGACGGGTCCGCGTCATGGCAGCGAGCACCCCGCCCCGTCCGGGTCAGCAGGGCAGAGGGCTGCGGCTGACGCTGGAGCGGACCCCCGTCACGCCCGGCCACTTCATGACCCTGACCGTGGCCGGGGAGCTCGACACCGGCAGCATCCCCGCGCTCTGTGAACTCATGTCCCAGGTCCTGGGCGAGGGCAGCCGGCACCTGATCGTGGACCTGTCCGAGGTGACCCGCTGCGACAACGCCAGCTTCTTCACGCTCCTCGGCATCCGTGAGGCCGCCCATCACGCCGGCGGCAGCCTCACCCTGGCCGACCCCAGCCGCTGCGTCCGGCTCGCCCTCGCGCACAGCGTCCTGCGTGATCTGCTCCCCTTCCACGACCTCCGTGCGCAGGAGCCACCGGACACCTGAGCGGCGGTCAGCGCGACGTGTCCCCGTTGTCGCCGAGGCGCAGCCGACGGGCGAGTACGTCACGGGCGACGTCGAGGAGGGTCCTGTCGTGGCTGAAGGCATGGCCGCGCAGCCGGATCAGGGCGTGGTCGCAGTCGACGTCGAGCTGGGCGGCGAGCATTCCGGTGGCCTGGTGGACCTCGGCGAAGTAGAGCCCGGGCTCGTCCAGCAGCGCGGCGTACGTGAAGTCCGCGTGCGCCGCGGTGGCGATCGTGAGCTGGGCAAGGGTGTCGGTCAGGCCGAAGGCGTCGGTCAGCTGATCGGTGGACATCGGCCCGGGGCGGATGCGGTGGCCGGTGAGCGCGCCGAGTCCGATGACCCCGATACGCAGAGGGAAGGAGAACACGGCGTGCACGTCGAGCGCCTCGATGGCGGCGGCAAGACCCGGCCACCGGCTGTCGGTGAACTCGGTGACACGGGGCACCAGCAGCAGGGCGCCGTGCCGGGCCGCATCCAGGCTGGGCCCCTGCCCCTGAACCTGCTGCAGATCCTCCAGCGCGGCGGTGCGCTCGCCGTGGGACTGCACGAGCTGGGCCGGGCCACCGGTGGGCGACAGCAGCAGGGCGAGACCGTCCAGGTCCAGCATGTCGGCGAAGGCCTCCAGCGGCAGGGGCGCCATGCCCGGGCCGGTGTGCGAGCTGAGGGCGCGCAGATAGGCGGTCATGACCGGATGAGTCACCGCTGCCGCCCCCTTCCGGGCGAGGTGCGGGCCCGCCGGAGGGCAGTCCGCTGATCCCTGTCGGTGCAGGGGCCTCTCATCGACCGTGCCGTCGCAGCAGCGACGGGTCCGCCGTGCCCCGCAGCACGTGCCGGGCGACCTCGGTGAGCCGCAGGTGGTTGCTGCGCGCGTGGCGGCGCATCCGCGCGAAGGCGTCCTCGACACCGATGTCGAGACGGTGCGCGAGATACCCCTTGGCCTGCTCGATGACGATGCGGCTGTCCAGGGCCGCCTGCAACTGCGCGGTCACCGTCATCTGCTCACTCACCGCCCGTTGTTGCAGGACGCCGACGGTGGCCGTGTCGGCCAGCGCCTGCGCCAGCCGCAACTGGGAGGCGCCCAGAGGCCCCGGGCTGTCCCTGAAGAGGTTCAGCGATCCGATCACCTGGTCGTGCAAGCGCAACGGGCAGGCCACGACCGAGGTGTGGCCGAGCTCCACGGCCCGCGGCGCGAACTTCGGCCACCGGTCCCGCGCGGCCTTCGTGTCCAGCGCGACGTCGGCGACCTGCCGCTTCGTCCGGTAGCAGTCCTGGCACGGGCCTTCGTCCCACTCGACGCCGGCCAGCTCCAGCGTGCGGGTGCGCTCGTCGGAGGCGGCCGCGTCCACGAGCCGGCCGCTCGGCGTGGCCAGCAGGACGCCGGCGGCCGCCACATCCAGCAGGTGCACGCAGTGCTCGGTCAGCATGTGCAGGAAGTTGATGACGTCGAAGTCCTGCCCCAACGTGTCGGCGAGGTCGACGAATGCCGCCGCCAACTGCTCCTCGTGCGGCAGTTCGGCCATGCCTGCCCACCTCCCGGGGTGATTCGGCCATCACCCTCCCACAGGCCGTCCACCCGTGATTGCCCCCACTCTCCTCCTCGCCGCACGGTGTGGCCAGGACGTTTGCCGAGTACAGACGGACGGAACAGCGGGGCCGGGGCTACTGCGTCGCGCGGTTGCCCTTCTTGTCGCAGGGGAGGTCCGAGAGCTCGCTGTGGGCGAGGAAGTCGCGGGTCGCCTGCTTCTCGACATCGGAGATGGCGGTGGGCTGTACGTCGATGATGCCGCCGAAGGGGCGGTCGACGTCGCGGATGATGCACAGCGTCGCCGTCAGCATCACGGTCACCAGGGTCAGCGCGGCCAGTTGCCCGCGGTTGTGCTTGCGCGGCAGGCAGAGGCCGAGGGCCGCCACCGTGACCGCGAGCACCGCCAGCAGGAACCAGAGGATGGCGCCGGGGATGCTGGCCGTCGCCTGGGTGAGGCGCTCCTCGCGCTCCTCGGAACGCTTGTGGTCGGCGCTGACGAGCATGCCGAAGACCGGTTCGCCCTCCAGGGCACGGAAGGTGTGGCGCAGGTCGGTGGACCACACGCTGGGCGCCGCCGAGCCGTTTCCGTCGGCCATGGCGGGCCACTCCTGGGTGCGGACGGCGCGGGCGTAGCAGACGGCGTCGGCCTGGACGGCCGCCCGCTGCTTCGCGGGGGCGTACTCGGCGGTCTCGACGAGCTGGTCCAGGGCGCGCGCCTCGCCGCGCGAGGCCACTTCCGCCTTTCCGTACGAGCCGTTGGCGGTCACCAGGACGAACGCCAGCAGCAGGACGGTCAGGGTGAGCAGGGGGCCGACGAGGTCCTTGACGGCCATGCCGGTGTCGTCGTCCTCGGTCAGCAGCCTCGGCCGCAGATATCGGTTGGCCGCGATCCCCGCGATCAGGGCGAGGGCGGCGACGACGATGGCGATGACCACGAGCGAGTACCTCCGGGAGACAGGAAAACGGTGCCTCCTGTCGTGGGGCACCGTGATCTTGTCCTGACCGTCCCCGCCCTCCGGATACGGCGGACGGGCCCACTCACCCTCTATCGAGCGACAGGCCTTCCGCCGGAAAGCGGTGGTGGGGGCCGGTGAGCGGCCGACCGGGCCGGTGACGAGAGCCGGTGACAGTAGCCGGTGACGGAAACAGCGCCCGGGACGGCCGAAGCCGTTCCGGGCGCTGTCGTCCGAACGCGAGCCAGGTGACTAGCTGTTCGCGCAGGCGTTGCCGGCCGCCGGGTTGAGCGCGGCGATCAGGTTGAGCGAGTTGCCACAGGCGTTGATCGGGACATCGATCGGAACCTGGATGACGTTCCCGGACAGTACGCCGGGGCTGTTCTGGGCCACACCGGTGGCGCTGGCGCCGTCGGGACCGTCCACCGCGGAGGCCATGGCAGCGGATCCCATGACAGCGGTCCCGGCCAGCACGGCCGCGGCCGCGAAGGTGCGAAGACGCATCGTTGCTCCCTAGAGAGGTGAGGGAATATGACTCGCCAATCACACCGCCGGACCGCACCAAACCGGGAGAATTGCGCCATCGGGGGGCGTGTCCGTCAGCTCGTCCAGAAATCCCACCAGCGGGTCAGGACCAGCACACCGACGACGCCGATGTGGGCGGCGGTCGGCACCCAGGGGAAGTCCGTGAAGAAGGCCCGTACGCCCCGGGATGCCGGGAGGAAGCCGCTGCTGACGTTGAACGCGGCCAGGTGCCAGAACAGGGCGATGGTGGCCGCCCAGGCCAGGCAGCACCACAGGCACAGCGAGTTGATCCGGTACAGCGACTGGAACTGCAGCCAGGTCACGAACCCGACGCCGAACAACGTGCCCGCGTTGAAGGTCAGCCAGTACCAGCGGGGAAAGCGGGCCCCGGTCAGCAGACTCACGCCGACGCCGACCACCAGGCCGTACGCGACGAGCCCGAGCATCGGATTGGGGAAACCGAACGCGGCGGCCTGCTCGCTCTTCATGATGTTGCCGCAGGAGACCACCGGATTCAGGCTGCACCCGGGCGTGAAGTTCGGGTCCTCAAGCAGCTTGAACTTGTCGATCGTGATGACCCACGACGCGAGCACTCCGGCGGCGCCCGTGACGACGAGCAGCCAGGCGAGTGTCGTTGCGCCCCCGACGCGGGAGTCCGCTCTCGAACTTCCGGTGCTGCGGTGCCGGTTGACCGGCCGGTGCGCGGCAGGGGCGGTCGTCACGCGCGCACGCGCCGGATGGGCAGCAGGCAGTGCGCGGCGGCCATGAGGGTCTCCTCGGAGCCCGCGAACTCCTCCAACTCCTTCTCGGTGACCGCGGATCCCGGCGTCGCGGTGGGCCACACGCGCGTGGTGAACAGGAAGTACGCGCTCCCCCGGGCCTCCGCCGCCGCCAGCCACTCGGGCGGCACGGGGCACTGGGCGTTCAGGAGCGGCATGGTGACGACGGCCTGGCCGGCCTCGACCAGCAGGGACACGGGGAAGCTGGGACGGCCCGACGCGTCGTGGACGGTGGTGCCCACCGTCAGTCCGTTGGTCTCCAGGAGGCCGCGCACGGCCACTTCCGCGGCCTCGGGTCCCGCCGGGGAATCACCCATGGAGTAGGCGAGGAGAAAGGGAATGTCGCCCTGCCCGTCGGGGTGTTCTCCACTCCAGGCGATGACCGCCAGAGTTCCCAGATCGACTGCTCGAAATGCCGGGCCACTGCTCACAGTTGAAGTCATCGAAGAAGCCTAGCCAGGCCCGTCCGGCGCACCGGCCACGGTTCACACGTTTGGCGGAACGCATTCCGTGGAGGAAATACCGAAGGCTGATCCGGGAACCCTGGGTCCCGAACCAGCCTTCGACGAATGGCTCGACGTACGAACCTGACGTACGGACCTACTGACCGACGGGGAGACCGCCGAGCATGCTGCCGGCGCCGGAGCCGGAGCCGCTCTCGTTCAGCCCGTCGACGGCGCCCTTCACGGTGCTGACGGCGCCCCCGTCGTTCTTCGGGTCGAGCAGGTTGCTGTCCACCGGCGAGACGTCCAGCGTCGGCTGGCTGGTGATCGTGTTCACCGCGCCGTTCAGGCTCATCGGCGTGAGGTCCGAGGCAAATGCCGGAGCGGCGGCACCGACAATCGCCATCGATCCGGCGACAACGGCAGCGGTCTTCAGAACCTTCATTGTTTATGCCTTCCCTCGACGACTCGCGTCGTCGGTCTGGAAAATTCGCTTCTGCTTGCTCAACGAGCGTCTCGACCTCGGGGTGTGCGTCATTGCGCCGAAACCCGAAGGAGCCGCACAACGAAAACAGCCGCACAACGGAGCAGCCGCCCCTCGGGGAGGGGCGGCTGCGGAAGAGTCGGGCCGGGCCCGTCAGTCGTTGGCGCAGGTGTTGCCGAACGCCGGGTTCAGCAGGCCGATGACGTCGACGGTGTTGCCGCAGGCGTTGACCGGCACGTGCACGGGAACCTGCACGTTGTTGCCCGAGATCACGCCGGGGGAGTTGGTGGCAGCGCCCTGCGCGCCGGAGTCGGCGGCGGCGACGCCGGCCGAGCCGGCCATGGCAGCGGCGGCCATTGCGGAAAAGACGACTGCCTTCGCGGTACGCGACATGAAGCATGCTCCTTGGAGGTCGTTCTGTTCGGCCAGCGCGGGTGCCTGGCACGTGGTGCAACGGAGCGGCCGTACAAGGGGTTGCGGCTCCGAACGGGTGACTGGCCGTCGCGGCGGCCCCTTTGGGGTGACGTCGTCAGCGAACGGGTGAACCGGTTCTTGCGGGGCGACGGGCCGGTGGTCCACTGGGGGCCGTCATGAGATCGGCCGTGCCGCCTTCCTGTCAGCCGTCGGCTCCACGCCGTTGGGAGGGCGGCCCCCGACCCGGGCGCCCCGTGACTCCTCCGGCCCGGCGCCCCATGACAGAGCTCGGGCCGCCGGCGAATGAGGAAAGCCGGCGGCCCGAGCCGTGTGTGCGTTCGGCCGATCAGCCGTTGTGCACACCGTTGCCGGACAGGACCGGGATGTCGTCCAGGACGTGCGACAGCGGCTCGTCGCCCTTGGCCTGGGTGGAGTTCTCGGTGCACTGCTGGTTCTGCGGCGCCGACAGGATCGGGATGTCCTGGACCGCGACCGGCACGAGGCCGACCAGCGAGCCGACGTTGCCCTTGACGGGCAGGCCGACGCAGGGCTTGTTCAGGGAGCCCTGGACGAGACCGAGCTGGGGGCTCAGGTCGCCCGCGGTGGCGGAGTTGCCGTAGCTCTGCGACGAGCCGTTACCGCTGGTCGAGGTCGTGCCGTGGTCGTCGCCGATGGCGAGCGCCTGCGGAGCGGCTGCGGCGGAGACGCCGACGACGGAGACGGCGACCGCTGCGGCGGCCATGGCCTTCTTGAGCATGGTTCTGTTTCCTTTTCTGACGGGCACCGGTTACTGCACTGAGCGCAACTGCGAAGAGCGGAAATGGTTCCGCATATCCACCCGATCGGACAGACATCGAAACCCGATCGATCATCCGTGCCCCCGCCACACGGCCCGCACTGGCGAGATTTTCATTTCATCGAACCTGGACCCCAATCGGAATCGATCAGGTCCACGTCCGAGTGAACGTGAGCAACCGATGGCGAGCTGGGGAGTTGATACAAGTGCTCCCAGACGGAAATAAGAAGGGGAATTTCCTCATGCTGAAGAAGGCCATGGCTGCCGCGGCGGCCACCGCTTCTCTCGTCGGTATCGCGGCCGCCGCCGCCCCGCAGGCCCTGGCTGTCGGCAACGACGGTGGGACCACGTCCGAGAGCGGCAACAACGCCTCGCAGACGTACGGCAACTCCGCCACGTACGGGAACATGAGCCCGCAGATGGCGCTGATCCAGGGCTCCCTGAACAAGCCCTGCATCGGCCTGCCGGCCAAGGCCAACGTCGGCTCGCTCGTCGGCGTCGTCCCGGTCTCCGTCCAGGACATCCCGATCCTGTCGGCGCCGCAGAACCAGCAGTGCACCGAGAACTCCACCCAGGCCAAGGGCGACGAGCCGCTGTCGCACGTCCTGGACGACATCCCGGTCCTGTCCGGCAACGGCACCGGCAACAACTGAGGATCCGTTGCATGAATCGGGCCGTCGCTCCGGCGGCCCGGTCTGCTGTTCCGGCGCCGGCCGGAAATTCAGGTAGCTGTACGAGCCTTTTGATCCGCCGCATCCGGATGTTCGGGAGGTCGCGCACAGTGCCGAATTTCCTGCGATTGGCTCGCGCGGGAATGGTCCGAACGGGTTTCGGTCCGCAACTGCCCGGAATGCAATCCAGTTGACCACACGTAGCTCCTCATCCGGAGCGCGCGTATCGAAAGGGAACCACCCCATGAAGAAGTTCTTCGCAGCCGCCACGATCGCTGCCTCCGTCGCCGGTCTCTCGGCCGTGGCCGCCCCGCAGGCGCTCGCCATCGGCGACGACACGGGCACGACGTCCACCAGCGGCAACGGCTCGTCGCAGACGTACGGCAACTCCGCCACCGCCGGTGACATGAGCCCGCAGCTCGGCCTCGTCCAGGGCTCGCTGAACAAGCCCTGCATCGGCCTGCCGGCCAAGGCCAACGTCGGCTCGCTCGTCGGCGTCGTCCCGGTCTCCGTCCAGGACATCCCGGTCCTGTCGGCGCCGCAGAACCAGCAGTGCACCGAGAACTCCACCCAGGCCAAGGGTGACGAGCCGCTCTCCCACATCCTGAGCGACATCCCGGTTCTCGCCGGGAACGGCACCGCGAACCACTGAACGGACTGAGGGGCGGTCGCCGGGACGCGCGACCGCCCCTCCTCCGTACGGTGTTCCGTACGCCAGGCACGCCAAAGGCGGTGGACCGAATTCCGGTCCACCGCCTTTGTCCTGCGCTCTCGCGCTACTGGCTACGGGCTACTGGATCGCCGGGAGCAGGCCGGTGACCGGGGCCACGAGGTCGGTGGCCTGGTGCAGGTCGTTCAGGTGGTTGAGCCCGTTGAGCCCGGAGAGCTGTTCCGCGGTGCTGGGGAGCTGTGCCTGCTGGTCCTCCGGGGTCGCCATCGCGGTCAGCGAGTCGACGGTTCCGGTGGGGGAGATGGGTTCGACGGCGTGGGCCGCGGGGGTGGCGGCCGCCGCGGCTCCGACGGCGAGGAGGACGGCGCTGAGGGCGCGACGAGTTGAGATCATGCCCGGCTAACGGTGGGGCCGCGGGGGCGGACACGGGGTTCACGGCGGGCCCACCCGTGAGGGCCAACTGTTCGACCAGTCGCCGTCCCGGTGAGGTCGATGGGTGCCCACGTCTCGGGGCTCTGCCCCGGACCCCGCGAGTCTCGTCCCTAAGCGGGGCTTGAATCGAGCAGGGTGTGGACCTCCGCTGCCCTTCGCAGGCCCGCCGGGTACGGCAGTGACCGCGCCAGGTTCGTGGCGTGGGTCAGGGCGTGGGTGGCCTGGTCGGGGGCGGCCAGGTGGGACAGGGCCGCCGCGTGGGCCAGGTGGGCTTCCACCTCGGCCAGGCGTTCGCCGGTGCGTGCGGCGCGGGTGGCCTCCGCTGTCGCGAGTTCCAGGGCCAGCCGGGGGCGGCCCGCGTGGAGTTGGGCCCAGGCCGTCAGGGACGGCGCGGCGTCGGGGCAGTCGGCGAGGGCGCGGAGGGCGGCCTCCGGCTCGCCGGTGCGCAGGGCGAGTTCGGCGCGGGCGGCGCTCACCTCGTGGCGCGCCTGGCGGTCGCCCAGGTGGTCGGCGGCGGGGGCGGCGCGGTCCAGGAGGTCCGAGGCCGCCGACGTGTCTCCCGTACGGAGCCGGACCAGCGCCAGCGTCGCGAGCGCGTACGGCAGGCACCAGGCGCCGTCGCCCTCCGCGAGCGCCACGGAGGCCTCGGCGAGGGCGGTGGCCTCGTCGAACTCCTCCAGCAGGAGGTGGAGTTCGGCGAGGTTCAGGCGTTCGAAGGAGGCCGCCGTCGGGTTTCCCGAGCGGTCGGCGAGGTCGAGGGCGCGTTCGCCGCTCGCCACCGCCTCGCGCAGCCGGCCGTGGCGGCGCGCGTTCTCCCGCAGGGTGGAGAGGACCGTGCCGAGCAGCGTCGGGTCGCCGTACGCCTCGGCCGGGGCGAGCGCCCGGTCGCCTGCCTCGCGGGCCTCGCCGAGCCGGCCCGAGAGGCCCAGGTTGGTGGCCTGGAGGGCGTAGGAGCGGGCGAGCAGGCCCTGGCCGTGCGGTCCCGGGACCTGTCGCGCGGCGTCCAGGGCCCGGCGGGCGGCGGCGTGACCGTCGTCGTACGCGCCTTTGACGCTGTGCAGCATGGCGCGGGACAGGTGGTGCACGGCGAGGGGTTCGGGGGTGGTCCGTGGGGCGGCCGGGTGGGCGCGGAGCGCGTCGGCGGCTGCGTCGAGGGCGCCGGTGCGTACGAGGGACTCGGCGAGGCGGGCCGCCGTGAGCACCGCGTCGTCGTGGGCGCCGCGGCGGACGAACTCGGCGAGGGCCTGGCGCAGCGCGTCCGCCGCGGCGCCGAAGTGGCCCATGCGGGCCAGGACTTGGCTGTGGGCGAGGCGGGCGCGGGCCGCGTCGACGTCGAGGCGGGCGACGAGGTCGCGGTAGTAGCGGTCGGCGGTGTCGTTGGCGTAGAGGGCGGCGGCGCGTTCGGCGGCGCGGCGCAGGTACTCGGCGGCGCGTGGGTCGTCGGCGCGGGCGAAGTGCGAGGCGAGCGCGTCGACGGCGTCGGGGCGGCGGGCGAGGACGGCCCGCGCGAACGCGCCGTGCAGTTGCCTGCGGCGGACCGCGGTCAGCCGCTCGTAGCAGGTGAGACGGACCAGCGGGTGCCGGAAGGCGAGCCCCGGTTCGGGCCGTCCGGCCACCACGACCTGCCGCTCCTCCACCAGCGTGGCCGCGATGGCCCGCTCGACGCCGTCGGCGGCCGCGGCCCCGGTCACCGGCGGGCGCAGGCCGCGCTCGGCGACGTCGAGGAGTTCGGACAGGGCCGCCTCTCCCCCGGCCACGGACAGCGCCTCGACCAGGCGCCGCGCGTCGGGGTCGAGGCGCACGAGCCGGTCCGCCACCAGCTCCCGCACACCCTGGGGTGCCCCCGCGCCTGCCGGGCCCTCGGCCGGGCCACGGGCGAGTTCGACGGCGAACAGCGGGTTGCCGAGGGAGAGTTCCCACACCCGCTGCTCCTGCCCGGGGCGTGGCGCCGCGTCGCGCGCCACCGCGAGACACGCCTCCCGGTCGAGCAGCCCCAACTCCTCGCGCACAGCGAGCCGTTGGCGTACGAGGAAGCTCAGAACGGTGCGCCGTGCGTCGGCCTCGGGGAGTTCCTCCTCGCGGTACGTCACCAGGAAGCGCAGCCGGATCCCGCGGTCGGCCGCGCGGCGGGCCAGGTGGCTCATGAGCTGGTACGAGCCGGTGTCGGCGGCGTGCAGGTCGTCGAGGACCGCGAGCACCGGACGGGCGGCGGCCAGGTCCCCGAGCAGCGCGGCGCTCGCCCGGAACAGCCGGTCGCGCTCCTCCTCGGGGCTGCGTTCGCCGGAAGTCCGTATCTGCCCCAAGGACGGGAGGAACACGGCCAGTTCGGGGTACTCGGCGCCGACCCGGGCCCGCTCCGCCGCGTCGTGCTCGGCCAGCCACCCGTCGAGCGCCTCCGCGAACGCCCCGTACGGCGTGTGCCCCTCCGCGTCCTGGCCGCCGCCCCACAGCACGGCCGTGCCGGACGCCGCGGCCCGCCGCGCCACCTCGCCCACCAGGCGCGTCTTGCCGACGCCCGCCTCGCCGGTGAGCAGCGTGACCGGCGGCCCCTCGGTGGCGAGCAGCCGGTCGAGCACCGCGTCGCGGCCGTGCAGCGGGGTGGCGGGGGCGGCCCGCAGCGGCGACGGCAACGTTGTCGTGATCGGCACGGGCGCGGGCGCCGCCGCGAGGGCGGCCCGGTGCAGCTGCTCGGTTTCGGGCCCGGGGCGCACGCCGAGTTCGGCGTCGAGCGCTTCGCGGCAGGCGTGGTACTGGTGCAGCGCGCGCCGCCGCAGGCCTTGGCGCAGGGAGGCGTCGATGAGGACGCGGTGGGCCAGTTCCTCGGCGGGGCTGGTGGCGAGGACCTGCTCCGCGGCTGCGGCCGCGTCCGCCGCCGCGCCCTGCGCCAGGCGGGCCCCGGCGAGCGCGAGCAGCAGCCGCTCCCGCAGCCGCGCGAGCCGCCCGCGGCGTTCCTCGGCCCAGCCCACGTACCGGTCCTCGGGGAGCAGTTCGCCGGTGAAGTGGTCGAGCGCGCGGGCGAGTCGGTCCGTCCCCTTGTCCGCGAGGGCGGACTCCGCCGCCGTCTCCGCCTCGTCGGCGTCGATCCACACGGTCGCCGGGTCGAGGAGGAGCATGCCGCCGTCGGACAGGAGGTACGACGACGCGGCGCGCGGGGCGAGTTCGGGTTCCAGGGCGTGCCGGGCGGCGTGCAGGGCGACGCGCAGGCTGCCCGCCGCGGACCCCGGTTCGGCGTCGGGCCAGCAGATGTCCATGGCCTGCTCGCGGTGCAGGCGGTGTCCCGGGACGACGGCGAGGAGCTTCACCAGGGTCCGGGCGCTGGGCCGCGGCCAGCGCTCGGCAAGCGGGGACCCGGTGTCACGGGTCGCGCTGAACCCACCGAGAAGGCGCAGACGCAGCAGTGGAGCGGCGGGTTCCGTCCCGTTCGTCTGACGTGTGCTCATGAGGGCGACACTGTAACCGAGCACGCCACGAACCCCCTGGGCGAGGCCCGGGGGGTTCGGGTCGGTCAGGCCGGCTGCCGGTCGGCTGCGCGCCGGCTCAGGACAGCTTGTACGTGGTGACCTGGTGGATGCCGTTGTCCTGGAGCAGGTAGCCGCCGCCGAGGTCCTGGGCCAGCCGGTTCAGACCGTAGTCGTCGCCCTGGAGCGAGAGGACCTCGTCGGTGCCGTCGCCGTCGAGGTCGGCGGCCAGGAAGTTGCGGGCGCCGATCAGGTCGGCGTCGCCGAGGGACGACTGGAAGGAGGTGCCGCTCTCGAAGAAGTCCGCGTCCCCTGCGTAGGCGGCGATGGAGCCCTCGCTGCCGGCGATCAGCACCTTCCGGCCACCGGGTCCGGTGGCGAACGCGCCGCTGTAGGTCTGCCCGATCACCGACGCCACGGCGTCCTCCGTGCCCTCACCGGAGAACCTGCGGAAGGTCGAGGTGCCCGCCTGGTACAGCTTGCCGTCGTCGGTGAAGAAGCCGCCGTGCGTCCACAGGCCGCCCATGGTCGTGGAGTGCACGACCTCGCCGGTGCGGCCGTCGCGGATCTCCATGTACGTGTGCGGGCTGGAGGCCTCGGTGGAGCCGACGCCTGCCTGCGACTGGATGTCCCAGGTGTAGACGACCGCGTGGCCGTCCGCGTACGGGATCTCCGGGGAGGCGAAGGTGCCCTTGTAGGTGAGCGCGGCGTGGATGACGCCGTCGGTCGACGCGTCGGGGACCTTCGGCGTGACGCTCCACTTCGCCCTGCCGCTCTTGGCGTTGAGCGCGACCGCGTTCGCCCCCGGGTCGGCCAGGTCGATCGAGTCGGCCTTGGAGTACGAGGTGTAGACCTTGCCGTCCTGGACCGACGGGTCGGAGAAGACCACATCGCCGAGGTCCTCGGGCGCCGCGTACGACCAGATCTTGTGGCCGTCGCCGTGGTACGCGTTCAGGGTGTTCGTGGGGACGACGATGTCCTGCTCGCCGTCGCCGTCGAGGTCGGCGAGCTTCACGGAGTGGACGAACCGGCCGCCGCCGTCGATGGTGGCGAGCGTCTTGCCGTTCTGGGCGTTGAGGACGACCACGGCGGAGTCGGCGGCGACGACGATCTCGTCCTTGCCGTCGCCGTTGACGTCGCCCTTCCGCATGTCGTGCACCGCGCCGGGGACCGTGGCCCGCCACAGCTTCTCCGGCTTGCCGTTCAGCAGCGAGGGACCGGAGTAGGCCCACACGCCGTTCGACGAACCGGCCATCACCACATCGGGCTTGCCGTCCTTGTTCACGTCGGCGGTCTGCGCGTAGGACATGTCCGCCTGGAGCGGCGTGATGCCCTCCTGCTTTCCGTTGGTGAGCTTGAACGTGCGGATGTTCTGGCTCTGGTCGATGACGCGGACGTGGGTGCCCGCGGCGTCGGTGAAGACGTCCTGGTACATCGGCGCGCCGGTCAGGCCCTTGTTCTGCCAGACGACGGCGCCCTTGCCCGAGTACACGGTCGTCGCGGCGAAGCGGCCGCCGCCCTGGTTCTGCGCCTCGAAGATCTGGCGGTCGTCGTCGCCCGCGGCGATGAGCCTGCCGCCGGCGACCTGGAGGCGCCAGGTGTTCGGCCCGTTCGAGTTGTTGTCGGCGTCGCGCTTGGTCGTCCGCGACCACAGCAGCGTGCCGGGGTCGGCGCCGTTCAGCACCCGCACCGTGTTGGCGTTCACCTGGAGGTAGTTGTCCAGGGAGGACTCGGCGACCGCGTACTCGTCGCCCGCCTTGGCGGTCAGGTCGCCGACCGTCAGGGCGGTGGGCAGCACGTTGACGCGGGTGTCCAGCGTCGTGCGGTTGCCGTTCTTCAGGTCGTACGCGGCGATCTCGTACTTCACCGCGTCGTTGACGTCGGCCTGCTCGACGGCGACGAGCCGCCCCCGGCCCGCGTCGACGCGGAGCTGGCGGCTGTAGAGCAGGCTGTCGGTCTGCCAGGTGACCGAGCCGTCCGCCACGTCCAGGACGAGGGTGCGGCCCCGGCCCTCGACGGTGTCGGTCCTCGCGCGGTCCCAGGAGACGACGACCTTGCCCTTGCCGAGGTCCTGGATGTCGCCCCAGGCGGAGTCCCCGGTCTCCTTGGTGTCGTACGTCCACGTCGACGACGGGGTCAGCTTGCCGTCCGCGGACGAGAAGCGGATGCCGGTCAGCTTCGTCGTGTCGGCGGCCGGGGAGTTCATGTTCAGGCTGGGCACGTCGGCGACGAGCAGCGTGTCGTCGACGATCTTGACGTGGGTGACGTAGTCGTACAGCTTCGACCACACCGTGTCGCCGGTCCTGCCGTCGAGGATCGTCACGAACGTGCCGTTGGGCAGCGACGAGCCGGGCGAGGTGAACGGGCGGTAGGACGAGATGCCGACGCTCGCCGAGAAGACGATGTCGTCGACGCCGTCACCGGTCAGGTCGCCCGTCGAGTAGCCGGAGTCGGAGGAGGGCGTGAACGGCGAGACCGCGTTGAAGCCCATCAGGATCCGGATCGGGAACGGCTCCTGCATCCACACGCGCTGCGGTTTGACCTGCCAGTCCTCGTAGTACGAAGTGTTGCTGCGCTCCCACTTGGACTCGCCGTCGGCGGAGTGCAGTTGCACGTTGCCGCGGCTGTGGACGGTGAAGTAGTCGCCCTTCTTGCCGGCGGGCACGGTGGCGCCCATGCCGAGGACGCCCTCCATCGTGGACTTTCCGGTGAAGGTGACCGGGTCGGTGGCGGCCGCGGTGGTGGCCGGCTTCTTCGTCGGGTCGACCGCCTCCGGTGAGTCCTCGGAGGCGGGGCTGACGGTGGCCTTGTCGGCGTCGCCGTACGGGTCGAGCCGGACGTCGGCCGTGAGCTTCTTCTCCTGGGCCTCGGTCAGCTTCATGACGCCGCCGTCACCGCCGTCGGCGGCCATGACCGCCGGGGCGGAGCTCAGGCAGAGCCCGGCGGCGACGAGGGCGGAGGCGAGCCGGAGGCCGCGCCGCGCGTGGGTGGGTCTCATGATCAGGCTCCCTGGGTGAAGCGGATGGCCGAACCGTCGGTCACGACCGACTGGTCGAAGGAGTACTGGAGGGCGTCGGTGCCGGCCTGGTTCTGGATGCCGACGGTGGCGCTCGCGCCCTTGTCCGCGACCGTCTTGTACTGGAGGGTCACGGCGCCGGATGCCTCGTCGAGGACGACCTCGAAGGTGGCGCGGCCCGAAGTGCCGTTCGCGTAGGCGGCGTTGTTCCACACGACGGCGAACTTGCGCGCGCCCTTCGTGCCGGTGGTCGCCGTCTGCACGGACGACTTCTTGTCGAGGACGAGGTCGTCCCAGAGCGGCGCGACGAACCCGTTGGGGTTGTACAGGGTGGGCAGCGCGGTGTTCGCGTAGTCGCCGACGCGCGGTGCCAGGAAGTTCAGCATGCCGTTCGTGGTGACCGAGGTGGTCGAGTACGAGACGCCGTAGTGCTTGACCGGGAACGGCAGCGAGATCGTCTTCGCGTCCTCGTCGCCGGTCAGGGCGACCTTCTGCGAACCCGCGATCCACGAGTACGTGGCCGGGGCGCAGCTGTTGCCTGTGGCGTCGGTGCGGGCCGGGACCCGGACGTTCTTGGTGAGGTCGGCGGCGACGGTGAGCGCGCCGCTGTAGACCCCGTTGCACAGGACCGGCGCGGCGGGCTCCACGCTCAGCGAGTAGGCGCCCTCGGCGACCTCGGGCAGCGTGTACACGCCCTTGGCGTCGGTGGTGACGGGCGGCACCGGGGAGCCGGCGACCTCGACGGTCGCGCCCGCCAGGGCCTTGCCGGAGACGTCGAGAACCGTGCCGGTGACCTTGTGCGAGACGGCCCCGGTCAGGGCCACGTCCTGGGTGAGGCTCTTGCCCTCGCCGATCTCCACGCCGGTGGTCCTGGACTCGACGTAGCCGTAGCCGCTGACCGTGAAGTCGTACGTGCCCGGGACGAGCGAGATGCGGTAGCCGCCGTCGGTGTCGCTGGTGATCGTGCGGGTGCCGGTGGCGCCTGTGGCCTTGACGGTGATGCCGGTCAGCGCCTTGCCGGTCGCCTTGTCGGTGATCTTTCCGGTGACGGTGCCCGCGGTGTGCGGGCCCTTGTCGATGGAGGCGAGGATGTCGAGCTTGCCGTCGCCCCACACGTTGTTCATCGCGGCGGTGCCACCGCAGTGGGTGTCGTCGACGTCACGCGCCCCCTCGTCGAGGAGCGCGCGGGTCTCGTCGATCTTGCCGATGAGCGAGGGGGCCGCCGACCACAGCAGGGCGACGGAGCCCGCGACGTGCGGAGTCGCCATCGACGTACCGCTGATGGTGTTGTACGCCGAACCCGGCCACGCGGACCGGACGTCGACGCCGGGCGCCGAGATGTTCGGCTTGGCCGAGCCGTCGATCCGCGAGGGGCCGAACCCGGAGAACTTGGCGATCTTGCCGGCCGAGTCATAGGCGCCGACGCCGTAGGACGAGACCTGCGCGCCGGGCGGGTCGGTCGTCGAACAGGCCGTGCCGTTGCCCGCGTTGCCGGCCGCGAACGCCTCGAAGATGCCCGCGGCGTCCCAGGCGGCGAGGATGTCCTCGTAGAAGGGGTCGGTGCCGCCCGTGTCGCCCCAGGAGTTGTTGACGATGTTCGGGGCGAGGTCCGGGCGCGGGTTCTGCCCGTTGCGGTCGGTCGGCGCGAGGATCCACTGGCCGGCCGCGAGGAGTTCGTCGTTGTAGCAGGCGTCGGAGGTCGCGCAGCCCTTGGCGGCGATCCACTTGGCCTTCGGCGCGACACCGATGCCGTTCCTGCCCGCCATCGTGCCCATGACGTGGGTGCCGTGACCGGAGTTGTCGCACGGGGTGCTGCTGGTGGCGCACGTACCCGTGGCGTCGTAGAAGTTGTAGTCGTTCGTGAACGTGCCGTCGCCGTTGTTGCCCCGGTAGTTGTCCACGAGGTCCGGGTGGTCGAACTGCGCGCCCGAGTCGACGCTGGCGACGACGATGCCCTCGCCGCGGTCGTCGTACTGGTCCCAGACCTGGTCGGCCTTGACGTCGGCGACGCCCCACTCGGGGGCCCCGTCGCCTTCGGCGGACGCGCCGGACGCCGCCGGCGCGGTGCGCGCCTCTGCGACCTTGGCGTCGGACGTCTCGATGTCGTCGAGCTTGAACTTCCGTACCTTGACCAGCTGCTCGACGTCGTCGCGCTTCGCCAGCTCCGCGACGAGGTCCTGGTCGCCGGTGACGCGGACGGCGTTGGCTATCCAGAAGTCCTTGTGGCCCACCTTCTCCTTGTCGAGGAAGGAGTTCAGGGAGCGCTGCGAGTCCTTCGCGTGGGCGCGCAGCTCGTTGTAGGCGGTCTTCGCCTTGGCGGCGTGCGTGCGCTGCTTCTTGGCGCCGGTCAGGTCGGCCCGGTCCTTCAGGACGACGAAGAACGCGGCCTCGTCCCCGTGCGCCACGGCCTTCTCCAGCGCGGAGTCGACCTTGGCGGGGCGGGGAGCGGCGGCCGAGTCGGCGACGGCGGGCAACGGACTGCTGAACAGGGCGGCGGTCGCGGTCAGCGAGGCCGCCGCCCACACGGCGCGTCTGCGCCGGGGCGGTCGGGGCAGGTGCATCGGGTGCGCTCCTCCGGGACAGATGACGGGGAGGATGCACGCTAGGAAGGGGCCGTTACTGCGCCATTACTGCCGCCTGCGGCTCCCGGCACGGCACGGTGCGGAGCAGGGTAGGGCGCACGGCGAACGCCCTGGTCACACCCCCACCCCCCGCGCCCGCAGCCACGGCAGTGGGTCGATGGCCGAGCCGAACTGCGGCGTGATCCGGACCTCGAAGTGCAGATGCGGGCCGCTGACGTTGCCGGTCGCGCCGGAGAGGCCGAGGACCTCGCCCGCGTCGAGGTGGTCGCCCGTAGAGACACCGATCCGGGACAGGTGCGCGTACTGCGTGTAGTAGCCGTCGGCGTGCCGCAGGACCACCTGGTTCCCGAAGCCGTCGCCGCACCCGACGTATTCGACGGTCCCCGCGCCGACCGCGCGCACCGGCGTCCCGGTGGGCACGGCGAAGTCCTGGCCGGTGTGCGTGTGCGCCCACAGGTGGCCGCCCGAGCCGAAGCCCGCCGACAGCGTCGCGTGGCTCACCGGCTTCACCCAGGTCCGCCCCTTGCCGGCCCGCTCGTGCCCGCCCACGTCGCCGCGCGCGCAGTTCCCGCCGCCCGTCGGCATCGGCCCGGCCGCGAGGACCCGCGCACGGGCCCGCCGCACCTCCGCCTCGGCCTTCGCCAGTTTCGCCTCGATGTCGTCGCGGGCGGCCGACCGGCGCTTCTCCTGCGCCTTGAGCCCCTTCACCAGGCGCGCGGACTCGGCGCGCCGGTCGGCGACCCGGTCCCGGGACTCGGTGACGCGGTCGGTGAGCTGCCGGGCGGCGCGATCGCCGCGGCTCGCGCGGACGGTGGCGTCGAGGGCCCGCTGCGGGGAGGAGGAGGTGAGCAGCGGCAGCATCGTGCCGAGGCCCGAGGCGCCCTGGTACTCGCTGCGCGCCTGGCGGCCGAGGGTTGCCCTGAGCGCGTCGAGCCGGCGCTGCTCCGCGGCCTGCCGCCGGGCGACGTCGGCGAGCCGGCGCTCGCCCTCGCGCACGGCGTCCCGTGCCTTCTCGTGCGCCGCGACGGCGTTCGACGCCTCCCGCATCAGCCGGTCGGCGCGGGCCGAGAGCCGTCCGATGCCGGGGCCGTCGTCCGCGGACGCCGGGCCGGTGCCGGAGGCGAGGAGCGCGGCGATCGCCGCGGCCACGCATGCGGCCGCCGCCGTACGCCTCGTTGCGTTCCGTCGTACACATCGCATCGACCGAATGTCGCAAAAAAGACAAGCCGGACGGCTGGACGTCGCCGTGTCGCGCGTCCGGAGTCCATCGGACGCACTACACGCGACGGTGTTACCCGCAGACACCCCGAGAGGGGCGCCCGGAGATACCTGAACGGCCGTGGGCCGGTCCTGATGGACCGGCCCACGGCCGTTTCCTGTGCGGGTGCCCGATCGGGCGTCAGGTCCTCCTGCGGCTCCGGCGGGCGGCTGCCAGGACCAGGGCGCCGAGCCCGAGGGCCAGCGCGGCGGCCGCGGCCAGGAGGACGGTCACGTCGTCGAAGCCGGTGTCCGGCAGATGGCCGCCGCCGGGCTCACCGGGCTTGCCGGGCGGGTTGTCGGCCGGGGTGTCGGGGCCGTCCGGGTTCCCGGGAGTCGGGGGCTCCGGGCTCGGGTCGGGGCCCGGCGGCGGGACCTCGGCCGTCGTGGTGCAGTCCGCCGCGCACGTGGAGCCGGGCGGGCCCGTGACCGCGTTGGTCAGCGTCCGGTCGCCCCTGACCGGGTCGTCGACGGTGACCGAGTACGTGACGGTCACCTTCTCCCCGGCCGGAACGGTCCCGGACCAGCTCAGCCTCGGCTCGTCGTAGGAGACGTCACCGGCACTGGCCTCGGCGTCGCCGTTGTACGCGGCGTCGTCCAGCACCTCGGTGAGGTCGTCGGTGAACGCGGCGCCCATGTACTCGGCGCCGCCGCTGCCGGCGACGGTCACCGTGTAGGTGACGGTGTCCCCCGGCTCCGGCGCGCTGGTCGAGGCGGACTTGGTGAGCTCCAGGTGGGCCGGCTCGACGCGGACCATGTGGTCCTCGACCTCGCCGGGCCCGCCGAAGCCGGTCGCCGTGACGGCGTGCGTGGCGGCGCGGGTGCCGGCCCTCTTGGCGGCGGACAGCTCCTCGTCCCCGAAGAGCCGCAGCCGGGCGAAGCTCTCGCCGGGCCGCATGTCCTGCAACCCGTGCCAGGTGAGCGTGGCCTCGGTGGCACCGTCCGGAACGTCGGCGGTGACCATCTCGCCGCGGTCGAAGGCGCCGTTCTCGTCGGCGTCGATCCAGCCCGCCAGCGTGGCGTCCCTGCCGGTGGTGTTGGTGACCGGGATCCGCGCCGTGTGGCTCCCCTGGTGCTGATGGAGCGTCACGGCCGCCATGCCGTCGTCGTCGCTGTCGTCACCGGCCCTGCTGTGCGGCTCACCGTCCCGCTCGGGCGCGACGGACCGGCCGATGCGCAGCCCGTCCACCATCTCGTGGAACGCGCCGCCGCTGGCGCGCCGCGTCTTGTACGTGTCGGGGGCGTCACCGAAGTCGTAATCGGGCGCCGGGAGCACCGTCGTACAGTCCGGATCGGTTTCGCCCTCCGGGCAGTTGGAGTCGGGCGGGCCGACGACGCCGTTCACGAACCTGCCGTTGCCCGCGTCGGTGACGGTGAACGTGTAGGTCACGGTCGCCGTCTCGCCCTCGGCCAGATCACCGGTCCAGGTCAGCTCCGGCGCGGCGTAGGAGACGCGCCCGGAGTCGGCGGCCGCGTCACCGTTGTACGTCGCGTCGTCGAGGACCTTGGTGAGGTCGTCGGTGAACGTGGCGCCGGGGTAGCCGGCGTGGCCGTCGTTCGTCACGACGACCTTGTAGCTGAGGGTGTCCCCTTCCTTGGGGTTCCTCGGCGCGGCCGTCTTCTTGATCTTCAGAGAGCGGAGGCCGACGTCCGTGCCGCAGTCCGGGTCGTCCGACCCTGCCTGGCAGTTGCTGCCCGGGTCCTGCGAGACCACGGTGTTGGTCAGCTTCTTGTCGCCGCCGGGCGGGGTGGCGACGGTGACGGAGTACGTGATGCGCGCCGTCGCCCCGGCCGCGACATCGCCCTTCCAGGCCAGCTCGGGCGACTTGTAGGAGACGGTGCCTGAGGTGGCGTCCGCGTCCTCGTTGTACGTCGCGTCGTCGAGGACCCCGGTGAGGTCGTCCGCGATCCTCGCGTCCTTGTAGGCGGCCTTGCCGGTGTTGGTGACGGTGACCGTGTAGGTCACCTTGTCGCCGGCCTTGGCCTCGGCCTTGTCCGAGGTCTTCTCGATGTGGAGCGTTCCGACCGGGGTCTCGGTCGTGCAGCCGTCGGGGCAGTCGGAGCCGGGCGGTCCCGTCACGACGTTGCCGAGCACCTTGTCGCCGGTGTCCGGCGCGTCGACGGTGACCGAGTACTTGATTTTCACCGTCGCCCCGGCCGCGACATCGCCCTTCCAGGACAGCTTCGGCGCCTCGTAGGAGACGGAACCGGAGGTCGCGGCCGCATCCTTGTTGTACTTCGCGTCGTCGAGGACGTCGGTGAGGTCGTCCGTGACGGTCGCGTCCTTGTACGCCTTCTTGCCCTGGTTGGTGACGGTCACGGTGTACGTGACCTTGTCGCCGGGCTTGGCGGCCGCCTTGTCGGAGGACTTGGCGATGTCGAGCCGGGGGACGGTGACCTCCGTCGTGCAGCCGTCCTCGGCGCCGGTGACGCAGTTGGACGCGCTCGATCCCTTGACGACGTTCTTCGCGACGCCGTCCCCGGTGGCCGGGTCCTTCATCGTCACCGAGTACGTGAGCGTGGCCTTCTGCCCCGCGTCGAGCGTCGGTGACCAGGTGAGACGCGGGGACGTGTAGGCGGGGGCGCCGGCGGTGCCCCGCGCGTCGCCGTTGTACGTCGCGTCGTCGAGCACGCCCGTCAGGTCGTCGGTGACGGGCGTATCCATCCGTGTCGGCCCCGTGTTCTCCACGACCACCTTGTACGTGACCTTGTCGCCCGGCTGCGCCTCGGCGCCGGAGGCCGGGGACGAGGTCTTGGTGATCCTGTAGCCGGGGTCCGAGAAACGCACGGTGGCGCACTCGGTGGGCGGCCGCATCCCCGACAGGTCGCCGACGTTCTCCGGGCAGTTCTTGTACTCACCCGGTGCCGCGGTCACGTCCACGCTGAGCGTGCAGGACTCCTGCCCCTCGGCGAGGTCGCCCTTCAGCCCCACGGATCCGCCGCCCGCCGTCGCGCTGACCGAGCCGTTGGCGCAGGTCGTCCTGGTGTTCCCGGGACCGGCGACGGTCAGGCCCGCGGGCAGGTCGTCCGAGAAGGACCAGCCCTTCTTCGTCCGCAGGTCCGAGGTGTTCGTGACGGTGAACGTCAGCGTCGACGTGCCGCCCGCGGCGGCGTGGACCGGCGAGAACGCCTTCTCCACCCGCGGGGTGACGTCCATGACCTCGATGTCGTCGAACGCCGCGTCGTTGCCCGCGTTGCTGCCGTTGCCGTTCACCATCCGCACACCGAGCGCGTCGCCGTCGAACAGCACGGGGGCGTCGCTGGTCGTGTGCACCGCCTTCGCGCTCCTGCCGCCGACCGTGATGGTCCGCGCGTCGCGGTCGGTGCACGGGTTGACCGGCTTCGCCGACGCGGGGATCGCCGTCGCCCCGTCCATCAGGAAGAACTTCAACTGGGGCCCGGAGACATGGCAGTTGAAGGCCGCCGAGGAGGCCGCGAACGTGTAGAAGCGGCCGGGCGTGACGGAGACGGGCCGCTCGGTCTCGAACTGCACCGAGTTCGCCGCGGGGGCGGTGACGGTGAAGGCCGCGACCGCGTGGTTGGCGTCGGGGTCCGCCGAACCGTTCAACTGCCCCAGCGCGCCCGCCAGATCGCGGGTCGAGTTCCACCACGTGCCGCAGTCGGCGGTGCCGGGCGCGTAGCCGGCCGAGTCGGCCTTGTTCAGCACCCACCCGTTGCAGCCCTTGAGCCAGCCCGGGTGCGCCGTGTACGTCATGTTCCGCGGCGGGGCGCCGGTGTAGCCGTCCAGGAGGGTCGGATCACCGGTCAGGTACTCGAAGTCCTCCTTGTAGACCACGGTCGGATCGGCCGGCGCCGCGGCCCTCTCCGTCCGCCCGGCCGCCGGTGCCTGCGCGGCGCCCGCCGCCACCGCGGGCAGCGGCGCCGCCACCATCGCGAGCGCGGCGCCGAGCACCACCCCCGCCGCGGACGCGCGCCGTGGCACCCACCATCGCCGCAACCACTGCCTCGGGCCGCCCATCACTCCGCCTCCGTCACGGAAAGTAACCAGGAATGACAGAAAGTTCACACGCCGCTTATGTGACGAACGGCACATGGTCGGCTAGCGGCCCGATTCCACCCGTGCGGCCCAAGAAAGATCGAACAGGCATCCGCCCCGAACCCGTGTACCCTTGACGTGCAAGCGAAGGGGAGTAGCCCCGCGAACCGGTCGTCGACACACTGGAACCCCCGGGTTCCCGGTGGCCGGGCCCACATCGCGCAGATGAGGGCGGGCGAGACCTTCGACCAGGCAGAACACTGCACACGTACGCATCCCGCTACGTGTGTCCGCTGCCGGGTCGAGTGGTCCTCCCTACGCAGCGGGGCGGGGTTCACATCGGCCCGGCCCGCACAGAAAGCGTCCCCATGGACCTCGATCCCCTGGCGATCGTCACCGCCTTCGGGCTGATCTTCCTCGCCGAACTCCCGGACAAGACCATGTTCGCCTCACTGGCCATGGGCACCCGGATGAAGCCGCTCTACGTGTGGTTCGGCACGTCGGCCGCCTTCCTCGTGCACGTCGCGATCGCGGTCGGCGCGGGCTCGCTGCTCGGCCTCCTCCCCGGCTGGATCGTGAAGGTCGTCTCCGGCCTGATGTTCCTGTTCGGCGCGTTCATGCTCCTCAAGGGCGGCGACGACGAGGACGACGAGGACTCGGCGGGCCCGAAGACCGTCACCGGTTTCTGGCCGGTCTTCGGCACGGCGTTCATGGCCGTGTTCATCAGCGAGTGGGGCGACCTCACGCAGATCACCACCGCCAACCTGGCAGCCACGAACGGCACTTGGTCGACCGCCATCGGCTCGTGGGCGGCCCTGATGTCGGTGTCCGCGCTGGCCCTGGTCGCCGGGCGCTTCATCGCCAAGCGGGTGCCGCTGAAGACCGTTCAGCGGGTGGGCGGCTTCTGCATGCTGGCGCTGGCGATCTGGTCGTTCGTCGAGGTGTTCACCGGCTGACGCACCGGCCGCGCACCCCGGCACACGCCGGCACACCCCTTGTGGATACACGAACGTATCGAATACGTTCGCGTATCCAACCGGGGAGGCGAGGATGCCCGTCACCAAGCGGCGTGCGCGGACGCGGCAGCGGCTGCTCGACGCCGCGCTCGACGTGTTCGCCGAGGAGGGCTTCGGGCGCTCCACGGTCGAACAGGTCTGTGAGCGCGCGGGTTTCACCCGCGGCGCTTTCTACTCGAATTTCTCCTCCCTCGACGAGCTGTTTCTCGCCTTGTGGGAGGAGCGGTCCGCGCGGATGCTCGATGATGTGCGGACCGCCCTCGCCGGTGTCGACCCGGACGATCCCGAGGCCGCCGTGCGGGCGGCGATCGACGCCACCCCGGTCGACGACGCCTGGTTCCGGATCACCGCCGAGTTCACCGCGCACGCGCTGCGCAATCCGGGCCTGCGCCGCGTGATGGCCGCCCGCGAGGAGGCCATCCGCGACGCGATCCTGCCGGTGTTCGTGACCGCGCTCGGCCGGCTCGGGCGGCGGGTCACGGACGAACGGGCCCTGGGCGACGCCCTGGTGGCCGTGCACGACGGGACCGCCGTGCAGGTCCTGCTGCAGCCGGACGACGCGGCCGTACGGGCCCGTCGCGAGGCTCTCTTCATGAACGTACTGGACGCCTACAGCACACCGTTGGAGAGCGCATGAGTGACACCACTGCCGATGTCATCGTCGTGGGAGCCGGCCTCGCCGGGCTCGTGGCGACGTACGAACTCACTCGCGCGGGCAAGCGAGTCGTGCTGGTCGACCAGGAGAACGAGGCGAACCTGGGCGGCCAGGCGTACTGGTCGCTCGGCGGTCTCTTCATGGTCGACAGCCCCGAGCAGCGGCGGATGGGGATCAAGGACTCCTACGAGCTGGCCCTCGCCGACTGGCTCGGCTCCGCCGGATTCGACCGCGAGGACGAGGACCACTGGCCGCGCAAGTGGGCCGAGGCGTACGTACGGTTCGCGGCCGAGGAGAAGCGGGACTATCTGCAGGGGCTCGGGCTGAAGGTCACCCCGAACGTGGGGTGGGCCGAGCGCGGCTCCGGGACCGCGACCGGGCACGGGAACTCCGTGCCGCGCTTCCACATCACGTGGGGGACGGGCCCCGAGGTCGTGCGGGTCTTCCGTGAGCCGGTGCTCGCGGCCGCCGAGCGCGGGCTCGTCGACTTCAAGTACCGGCACCAGGTCGACGAGTTGATCGTGGAGGACGGCGCCGCCGTGGGCGTGCGCGGCTCGCTGCTCGAACCCTCCGCCGCGGCGCGCGGCGTCGCCTCGTCCCGCGAGACCGTCGGCGACTTCGAACTGCGCGCCAAGGCCGTGATCGTGACCTCGGGCGGCATCGGCGCGAACCACGAACTGGTCAGGAAGAACTGGCCCGTTGAGCGCATGGGGACCCCGCCCGAGTCCATGGTGACCGGCGTCCCCGCGTACGTCGACGGGCGCATGCTGGAGATCACCGAGAACGCCGGCGCCTCCCTCGTGAACCGCGACCGCATGTGGCACTACACCGAGGGCCTGAAGAACTGGGACCCGATCTGGCCGGGCCACGGCATCCGGATCATCCCGGGCCCGTCCTCGATGTGGCTGGACGCCGAGGGCAAGCGGCTGCCCGCGCCGCTCTTCCCCGGCCACGACACCCTCGCCACGCTCAAGCACATCACCGGGACCGGGCACGACCACACGTGGTTCATCCTGACCCGCGCCATCGTGGAGAAGGAGTTCGCGCTCTCCGGGTCCGAGCAGAACCCCGACATCACCGGCAAGGACCTGAAGCTGGTCCTGCAACGCGTGAAGAAGGGCGCGCCCGGACCGATCCAGGCGTTCCTCGACCGTGGCGAGGACTTCGTCGTGCGGCGGAACCTGAAGGACCTCGTCGCCGGCATGAACAAGCTGACACCCGAAACGCCCGTCTCGTACGAGCAGGTGGAGCGCGAGATCGTCGCGCGCGACCGGGAGGTCGACAACGGGTACTCCAAGGACCTCCAGATGATGGCGATCCGCAACGCCCGCTCGTACCTCTTCGACCGCCTCACCCGCGTCGCCAAGCCGCACCGGCTCCTCGACCCGGCGCAGGGCCCGCTGATCGCCGTCCGCCTGCACGTCCTCACGCGCAAGACGCTCGGCGGCCTGGAGACCAACCTCGACTCGCAGGTCGTGCGGCCCGACAAGTCCGTCTTCGAAGGCCTCTACGCGGCCGGGGAGGTCGCCGGGTTCGGCGGTGGCGGTGTCCACGGGTACAACGCGCTCGAGGGCACCTTCCTCGGCGGCTGCATCTTCTCCGGTCGCGCCGCCGGGCGCGCGCTCGCGCGGAGCCTCGCATGAGTACGCGGGGCACGGCCCTCGTGACAGGGGCCTCTTCGGGCATCGGGGCGGCGGTCGCGGCGGCGCTCCTGCGGCGCGGCTACAAGGTGTACGGGACCAGCCGGGACCCCCGGAAGGTCGCCTCCCCGGTGCCGGGCGTGGAGTACCTGCCGCTCGACCTCTCCGACGAGGAGTCCATCGAGACCCTCGCGCGGTCGGTCGGCGAGGTCGACGTGCTCGTCAACAACGCCGGGGAATCGCAGAGCGGCCCGTTCGAGGAGCTGCCGATGGACGCGGTGCGGCGGCTCTTCCAGCTCAACGTGTTCGGGGCGGTGCGGCTCAGCCAGCTGCTGCTTCCGGGGATGCGGGAGCGGCGGCGCGGCCGGGTGGTGATGGTCGGCTCGATGCTGGCCAGCTTCCCGCTCGCGTACCGGTCCTCGTACGTCGCGTCGAAGGCCGCGATCAAGGGCTTCGCGCACGCGGCGCGGCGCGAGTACGCGCCGTACGGCGTCGGCATCACGACGGTCGAGCCGGGCTCCATCGCGACGGGCATCAGCGAGCGCAGGACGCAGTACGTGGGGAAGGACTCGCCGTTCCGCGCCGCCTACGACACGATGCTCGCCGCCCTCAACTCCAATGAGGCGCACGGGATCTCGGCCGAGAAGGTCGCCGCGAAGGTCGTCTCGGCGATCGAGGCGGGGCGGCCGAGGCCGCTGTACGCGGTGGGCAGCAACGCGCCCCTCGTGTTCGCGCTGCGCCGGGCGCTGCCCCGCTCGGCGACGGAACGGATGGTGGCCAGGAGGCACGGGCTGAAGTAGCGGCGGGAGCTGAAGCGGAGGTTTCGGCGGTCGCGGGCGCCTTGGACGCGGCCGGCGGAACCGCTCCCACGGATGTGCGTGAGGACTGTTCCTGGGCGGGGCACTCGGGCGTACATTCGGTTCACCGTCGCAGCACGCACGGTCGCCCGGATGAATTGCGTCGGTGCTCTTCATCCGTCGCTCGCGCGCTGCCGGAGGCGGAAAGCAGGCGCAAGCCAGCGGGAGCACCTGCGAAGGCCGGCCCGGCCACTCCCCTCGGAACGCACATTCCGGTCGGGTCGGCTTCTCATGCGCTCACCCGGCGTCGCGGACTCGGGGCGCTGCCCCGGACCCCGCTGCCCGATCGCCGCAGGGGCTTATTTTGGGGGGCATGACTGACAGCAACGCCACGCCCGCCACCGAGTCCATGCCCGACTGGGAGAAGCGGTTCCGGGCGCCGCGCGTCTCCCTGCCCGACTGGGCCGAGGACGCGCCCGACCGCTCCCTGTTCGTGTCGAACGCGACGGGCACGTACGAGCTGTACGCGTGGGACCGGGCCACGGGTGAGCAGCGGCGCGCGACGGACCGGGCGAACGGGACGACGGACGGCGTGCTCACTCCCGACGGCGCGTGGATCTGGTGGTTCAACGACACGGACGGCGACGAGTTCGGGACCTGGCTGCGGCAGCCCTTCGGCGGCGGCGAGGACGTCGAGGCGGTGCCCGGCCTCGCGGCCTCCTACCCGGCGGGCCTCGCCCTCGGCCGCGACGGGCACACCGCCGTCATCGGCTGCTCCACGGACGACGACGGCACGACGATCCACGTCGTACGACCCGGTTCCAACTCCCCCGCCGAGATCTACCGGCACCGCGAGTCGGCGGGCGTCGGCGACCTGTCGTACGACGGGACGCTGATCGCGATCGAGCACACCGAGCACGGCGACGCGATGCACGGGGCGCTGCGCGTGCTCCGCCTCGACGGTTCGACGGTCGCCGAGCTCGACGACTCCAAGGGCGGCACCGAGGAGCTCGGCCTGGAGGTCCTCGGCTTCGCGCCCGTCGAAGGCGACACCCGGCTGCTCGTCGGGCATCAGCGGCGTGGCCGCTGGGAGCCGATGGTGTGGGACGTCGCCACCGGCGAGGAGACCGACCTGGCGCTCGACCTGCCCGGCGACGTGTCCGCGGAGTGGTACCCGGACGGCTCGGCGCTGCTCGTCGTGCACGAATTCGAGGCGCGCGGTGAGCTGTGGCGCTACGAGTTCGCGACGGGCGCGCTGACGAAGGTCGACACCCCGGTCGGCTCGGTCTCCGGCGCCACCGCGCGGCCCGACGGCAGCGTCGAGTACCTGTGGTCGTCGGCCGCCGAGCCGTCGGTCGTCCGCTCCACCACGGGCGAGGTCGTCCTCGACCCGCCCGGCATGAAGGCCCCGGCCTCCGTGCCCGTCGAGGACGTGTGGGTGGAGGGCCCCGGCGGCCGTATCCACGCCCTCGTACAGAAGCCGGCCGATGCTCCCGCCGGGCCGCTGCCCACCGTGTTCGAGATCCACGGCGGGCCGACCTGGCACGACTCCGACGCGTTCGCGGCGGGCCCGGCGGCCTGGATCGACCACGGGTACGCGGTGGTCCGGGTCAACTACCGGGGCTCGACCGGCTACGGCCGTGAGTGGACGGACGCGCTCAAGCACCGCGTCGGCCTGATCGAGCTGGAGGACATCGCCGCCGTGCGCGAGTGGGCCGTCTCCTCCGGACTCGCCGACCCCGCGCGGCTCGTCCTCGCGGGCGGATCCTGGGGCGGGTTCCTGACGCTGCTCGGCGTCGGCACGCAGCCGGACGCGTGGGCCGTGGGGCTCGCCGCGGTGCCGGTCGCGGACTACGTGACGGCGTACGAGGACGAGATGGAGGCGCTCAAGGCCCTGGACCGCACGCTGTTCGGCGGCTCCCCGGAGGAGGTCCCGGAGCGGTACGAGGTGTCCTCCCCGATCACGTACGTCGACGACGTGAAGGCGCCGGTCTACATCTCGGCGGGGGTCAACGACCCGCGGTGCCCGCTCCAGCAGATCCTCAACTACGTCGACCGGCTGAAGGCGCGCGGCGCGACCCACGAGGTGTACCGGTACGACGCGGGGCACGGTTCGCTCGTCGTCGAGGAGCGCATCAAGCAGGTCGCGCTCGAACTGGACTTCGCGAAGCGGCACTTGCCGAGCTGACCGGTGCCGCGGGGCGAGGGAGGGGCCGGTGCGCGGGTCTTTACTTCGGACCCCGTACCGTGGGGGTGTGTACCGGTTCCTCCTGACCCCGCGCTGGTGGGGGATCAACATCTTCGTCCTGCTCGCGATCCCCGTGTGCATCTTCATGGGCTCGTGGCAGCTCAGTCGTTTCGAGGACCGGGTGCAGGACCACAAGACCGCGTCCGAGCAGACGAAGGTGAACGAGACGGCGGCCCCCGAGCCGCTCGCCTCCGTGCTGCCCGTGGACCAGAAGACATCCGGGAAGCGGACCACCGCGACCGGTCACTACGGCAAGCAGCTCCTCGTGCCGAACCGGGACCTCGACGAGCGGAGCGGCTTCTACGTCGTGACGCTCCTCAAGGTCGAGGGAACCGGCAAGGCGCTGCCCGTCGTACGTGGCTGGATGCCCGGCAAGGCGTCCGCGGCGAAGGCGCCGGCCGCGCCCAAGGGGGAGGTCACGGTCGTCGGGGCGCTTCAGGCCTCGGAGTCCGCGACCTCGAACGGGGTGACGGCCTCGGGTGGGCTTCCCTCCGGGCAGGTCGGCGTGATCAGCGCGGCGTCGCTGGTGAACCTGGTTCCGTACGAGGTCTACGACGGGTGGGTCACGCTCGACAAGGCGGACTCCGGGATGACGGCGGTTCCGGCGACGGCGCCGGAGGGAAGCGGGCTCGACCTCAAGGCGTTCCAGAACCTCGGGTACACGGGTGAGTGGTTCGTGTTCGCGGGGTTCGTGGTGTTCATGTGGTTCCGGCTGGTACGCCGCGAGGCGGAGGCCCTTCGGGATGCGGAGCTGGGGATCACGGAGCCGGTGCCATCGGCGGAGACCGGGGCGTCGGTCTAGCGACCCCGCTCGTTTCCGCCCGACCGTCCTTACGCCACGGGGCTCCGCCCCGGACCCCGCGCCTCAAACGCCGGCGGGGCTGATATTGCCGAACCGGCGTTACGGACTCGGGGCTCCGCCCCGGACCCCGCGGGCTCTCGTCCAAGAGCGGGGCTGAAAATGCCCACCCGCCGCAGGGGCCTGATGTGCCCCGCCCACCTCCCACCGCCCGCCCCCTCCGGGGGCGTCGCCCCGCCCGGGGCAACTTGCCGCGCAGGCTTACGGGGAGCCGTCACAGCCTTGGGCAATCTGCCGCCTTGGGCGGCAGGGTGGGCAAGGCGGCACCCCGGTGCCGCGTGCCAGTCGACGGTGGCGTTGGCCGCGGGGCCGGCTACGACGCGGGGAGCAGGCCCGTGCGGTAGACCGTGCCCTCGCAGGCGTTCGAGATGGTGGTGGCGGCCACCGGGGCGCCCGGTTCCGCCGTGTGGGACACCGCGACGCTGCCTTCGTCGCCGCCGTCCGAGCCGAGCTGCGTCGTCGTCTGGGGGTCGGAGCTGGTCGTGGCGTCACCGGTGTCGGTGCCGTCCCCGGTCGGCGAGGGCGAGGGCGTCGGATCGCCGCCGCCACTGCCCCCGCCGCTGCCCCCCGTCGCGGAGCAGGACGCGGACGGCACCCACGCGAACCGCACCTCGTACGCCTTGCCCGGTTCGAGGATCACCTGGCTCGGCTCGGTCGACGGGTCGGGCAGCCCCGAGCCGTCGCCCGACGTGTGGTCGACGACGCTCACCTTGGCCGGATCGGCCGCGCCCTGCGCGACGGTGACCACGGACCCGGCGCTGTCCACCGTGCAGTTGGAGCCCGAGACGTTCGAGACGCGGAACGAGCCGTAGACCTTGCCGCCGCCGTCGGGCGCGCCGACGGTCGCCTGCGGATTGCCCAGCGCGCTCGCCTCACAGGTGGGCGAGGTGGCCGCCGCCGTGGAGCCGGGATCGGCCCCCGCGGTGGCGCCGCCCGTGGCCCTGCGCTCGCCGCCCTTCTTGTCCTTCTTGGCGCCCTTGCCCTTGTCCTTGGCGTGCGACGGCTTGCCCGATTCGCCCTGCCCCGCGCCGCCGGACGCCGTGCCCGAGGTCGCCCCGCCGTGCGTGGCATCGCTGCTGTTGCCCGCGATGGCCGGCCGCTCGCCGGTGGGGTCGGGGTTCGTCACGTGCAGCACCGCGGGCACCGCCATCGCCGCGAACACACCCACGGCGATCGCGCCCACGGCGGCCTGCCGCTTGCGCGCGCGGCGTGCGGGCACCGCACGGTGCAGCTCGTCGAGCGCCTGCTCCGACGGCTCGAGATCCGCGACGGCCTGCCGCATCATCCGCCGCACCGCGAGCTCGTCGTCACCGAGGCCGGGGCCGCCGGGTTCGGGAGCGTCAACAGGCTCACTCACTTCGTCGGCCGCCCGGCCCGGGCCGCCGTCGAGATGGTGGTTCATGCCGGCTCCTCCATGGCGACGCGCAGCGCCGCGATACCTCGCGATCCGTAGGCCTTGACCGAGCCGAGCGATATCCCGAGCGACTCGGCCACCTGCGCCTCCGTCATGTCGGCGAAGTATCGCAGGACGAGGACCTCCCGCTGACGTCGCTGCAGCCCGCGCAGCGCCTTCTTCAGGGCGTCCCGCTCCAGGAGGTCGTACGCGCCCTCCTCCGCGCTCGCCATGTCCGGCATCGGCTTGGTGAGCAGCTTCAGGCCGAGGATGCGGCGGCGCAGCGTGGACCGCGAGAGGTTCACGACGGTCTGGCGCAGATACGCGAGCGTCTTCTGCGGATCGCGCACGCGCTTGCGCGCGGAGTGCACGCGGATGAAGGCCTCCTGCACGACGTCCTCGCAGGAGGCGGTGTCGTCGAGGAGCAGCGCCGCGAGCCCCAACAGGGAGCGGTAGTGGGCGCGATAGGTCTCGGTGAGATGGTCGACGGAGGTACCGGCTTCCGTCATCGACTCGTCAGCACCCTGTGCCTGTGCCGGAATGCGCGCCGGTCCCGCCGCTGGCATGGGCGCGATCACCGGCATGCCACCGGCCGCGCGCACGCGACGGGTTCCAAGGGGTGCGAGAGTCGGACGAAGGGCTGCTGCGCCCGTCGCCCGTACCGCTGTGAAGTCCAGTACTTCTGCCACGCCTGTTGGACAAGCTTCCCCCCGTCAAGGTTGTACGCGTCAGGCGCCCCATTTGCGACAGGCCTCGTCATCCCCACCGATGACGGCACCTCGAATGCCGACATGCGCACCACTCTTCCCCTATGCCCCGTAGTCCGATGCCGGTCGGCTCCCCACCAGGGCGACCGCAAAGACGCTCCCCGCCCTGCGCACGGTTGCAGGACGGGGAGGGAAAACCCGCTTACACAAAACTCACACAGAATCTTATGAGCGGAACCACGCTTGGGAAGGGGCATCCCGCATCGCGGGCACCGAAAGAGCCGCAGCTCACATGGCGGAGAGCTCCGCCGCGACCAGTTCGGCGATCTGCGCGGTGTTCAAAGCTGCGCCTTTGCGCAAATTGTCCCCGCATACGAAGAGTTCGAGCCCGGCCGGATCGTCGAGCGAACGCCGTACGCGGCCCACCCACGTCGGATCGGTTCCCACCGCGTCGGCCGGCGTGGGGAATTCACCGGCGGCCGGATTGTCGAAGAGCACGACGCCCGGCGCGGTCGCGATGATCTCGCGCGCCCGGTCCACGGTGACCTCGTTCTCGAAGCGGGCGTGGACGGTGAGTGAGTGCGTGGTCACGACCGGCACCTGGACGCAGGTGACGGCGACCTTCAGGTCCGGCAGGCCGAGGATCTTGCGGGTCTCGCCGCGCACCTTCATCTCCTCCGAGGACCAGCCGTCCTCGCAGAGCGTGCCCGACCAGGGCACGACATTGAGCGCCACCGGCTCGGGGAAGGGGCCCGTCCGATCGCCGACGGCCCGCCGCAGGTCACCGGGGGTGGTCCCGAGTTCGGAGCCGGACACGAGGGAGAGCTGCGCCCGCAGCGTCTCGACCCCGGCGCGGCCCGCCCCGCTCACCGCCTGATAGCTGGACGCGACCAGCTCGCGCAGCCCGAACTCGGCGTGCAGCGCCCCGATCGCCACGATCATCGACAGCGTCGTGCAGTTGGGGTTGGCGATGATGCCGCGCGGCCGCACGCGCGCGGCGTGCGGATTCACCTCGGGTACGACGAGCGGCACATCCGGGTCCATCCGGAAGGCGGGCGAGTTGTCCACCACCACGACGCCCTTGGCGGCGGCGATGGGCGCCCACTGCGCGGACACCTCGGTCGGTACGTCGAACATCGCGACGTCGACCCCGTCGAAGACGGACTCCTCCAGAGCGACGACCTCGACCTCCTCGCCGCGCACGGTGAGCTTGCGCCCCGCCGAGCGCGAGGAGGCAACGAGCCGGATCTCGCCCCAGATGTCCGCGTGCTGCGAAAGGATCTGCAGCAGAACGGCGCCGACGCTCCCGGTCGCTCCCACGACCGCGAGCGTCGGACGCCGCACGGGTGCCTCGGCCATCAGCGGCCGGTGCCTCCGTAGACCACGGCCTCGTCGGAGTCCGAGTCGAGTCCGAAGGCGGAGTGCACGGCGCGCACCGCCTCGTTCACGTCATCGGCACGCGTGACGACCGAGATGCGGATCTCGGAGGTCGAGATCAGCTCGATGTTCACGCCCGCGTCGGTGAGCGCCTCGAAGAAGCCGGCCGTGACGCCCGGGTTCGTCTTCATGCCGGCGCCGACGAGGGAGATCTTGGCGATCTGGTCGTCGTAGCGCAGCGAGTCGAAGCCGACCGCGTCCTTCTGCTTCTCCAGGGCGTCGATGGCCTTGCGGCCCTCGGTCTTGGGAAGCGTGAAGGAGATGTCGGTCAGGCCCGTGGACGCGGCCGACACGTTCTGCACGATCATGTCGAGGTTGATCTGGGCGTCCGCGACGGCCCGGAAGAGCTTCGCGGCCTCGCCCGGCTTGTCCGGAACTCCGACGACGGTGATCTTCGCCTCGGAGGTGTCGTGCGCGACACCGGAGATGATGGCCTGCTCCACGCCCTTTTCCCCTTGCTGGTTCTTCTCGATCGGCTCGTTGCTGACCCACGTGCCCTTCAGCCCACTGAAGCTGGAGCGGACGTGGATCGGGATGTTGTACCGACGGGCGTACTCCACGCAGCGGTGGAGCAGCACCTTCGACCCGGAGCTCGCGAGCTCCAGCATGTCCTCGAAGGAGATCCAGTCGATCTTCCGCGCCTTCTTCACGACGCGCGGGTCGGCCGTGAACACGCCGTCGACGTCCGTGTAGATCTCGCAGACCTCGGCGTCGAGCGCGGCGGCGAGGGCGACAGCGGTGGTGTCGGATCCACCACGACCCAGGGTCGTGATGTTCTTGCCCTCCTGGCTGACGCCCTGGAACCCGGCGACGATGGCGATGTTGCCCTCGTCGATCGAGGTCCGGATGCGCCCCGGGGTGACGTCGATGATCCGTGCTTTGTTGTGGACCGAGTCGGTGATGACACCGGCCTGACTGCCCGTGAACGACTGGGCCTCGTGACCCAGGTTTTTGATCGCCATCGCCAGCAAGGCCATGGAGATCCGCTCTCCGGCGGTCAGCAGCATGTCGAATTCGCGCCCTGCAGGGATCGGAGATACCTGCCCGGCGAGATCGATCAACTCATCCGTCGTGTCACCCATCGCGGACACCACAACGACAACCTTGTTGCCGTTCTTCTTGGCGTCGACGATCCTCTTGGCGACCCGCTTGATGCCCTCGGCATCTGCAACGGAGGAGCCTCCGTACTTCTGCACGACAAGGCCCACGTGCGCTCCTCGCTCAGTCCGTCTGTCACCGCATGTACGTATGCGCACTGCGGTCGGCTCAGTTTAACGAGCGGCCGAAATCCGCCCCGGCTATATCACATCGTGAGATGTCCCGCCCACGACCTGATCACCCAGGTTTCCGTTTGCCGACGTCCGGCCGCTCGGACAGTCGCATGCCCGTGTCCTGCCGGGGTAACCGGGAACGTGGGGCGGGTCACATTCGTGTGGCGGTCGGCCGGGGTTGGCGTGCGCAGTTCCCCGCGCCCCCAATCACTTCACCGGGCGGAGGCCCAAGGGGCCGGCGATCTCTTCTGCCATGACCTGGCCGGCCTCTTCCTCCAGCGTGCCTTCCGCTGCTGACAGCTCCTCGTCGGTGTCGAGGCCGTCGAGGTCGTCGAGTGGCTGGTTCAGGCGCACGTGGGCGACGAGGGACTGCAGGGCGCGCAGCGTCGCGGAGGCGGTCGACCCCCAGTTGGAGAAGTACGAGAACTGCCACCACCACAGCGCCTCGGTGATCCGGCCCGCGCGGTAGTGCGCCATCCCGTGCCGCAGGTCGGAGACGACGTCCGCCAGATCGTCCGAGATCCGCGCGGCGACCGGCGCCTTGCGCGGCTCGTACGGGTCGAAGACCTCGGAGTACACGTCGACCGGGTCGAGCATCACGGCGAGCCGCTCGCGCAGGTCGTCCATGTCCGGCTCGGCGCCCAGGTCCGGCTCGTAGCGCTCGTCCGGGAGGATGTCCTCGTGCGCGCCCAACCGGCCGCCGGCGAGCAGCAGTTGGGAGACCTCTAGGAGCAGGAAGGGCACGGCCGAGTCCGGCTCGTCGCCCTTGGCGATCTCGGTCACGGCCACGATGAACGACTCGATCTGGTCCGAGATCTGGACGGCGAAGTCGTCGGGGTCCTGGGTGGTGGAGTGCAGCGTGACCGCGTCGGGCGTCGACGGCTGCGGAGCCTGCGACGACTTCTGCGGCGTCGGCGACTTCTGTGGCGTTGGCGTCTTAGACATCTAGGAGTCTTCTCCCCTCGAAGGCGCGGCCGAGGGTCACCTCGTCCGCGTACTCCAGGTCGCCCCCGACGGGGAGGCCGCTGGCCAGGCGGGTGACCTTGAGGCCCATGGGCTTGATCATGCGGGCGAGGTACGTCGCTGTGGCCTCGCCCTCGAGGTTCGGGTCGGTGGCGAGGATGAGCTCGGTCACCGTGCCGTCCGCGAGGCGGGCGAGAAGCTCCCTTATCCGCAGATCGTCGGGACCGACGCCCTCGATCGGGCTGATCGCGCCGCCGAGCACGTGGTACCGCCCGCGGAACTCACGGGTGCGCTCGATCGCGACGACGTCCTTGGGCTCCTCCACGACACAGATGACGGAACCGTCCCGCCGCTGGTCGCGGCAGATGTTGCACAGCTCCTCCTGCGCGACGTTGCCGCACGTCGCACAGAAGCGGACCTTCGCCTTGACCTCCATCAGGGCCTGCGCGAGCCGCCGTACGTCGGTGGGCTCCGCCTGCAGGATGTGGAAGGCGATCCGCTGCGCGCTCTTGGGACCGACGCCGGGCAGCCTGCCCAGCTCGTCGATGAGGTCCTGGACCACGCCTTCGTACACGGATTGCCTTCGCCTTCAGGTCGTCGTCTGTGGATGCTGCGTCTTGGTACGTACGGTAGTTGGCGGCGGGGTCAGAAGGGGAGACCCGGAATGCCGCTGCCGCCGCCGAGTCCCTGGGCGAGCGGGCCGAGCTTCTGCTGCTGGAGGTTCTGCGCGTTCTCGTTGGCCGCCGCGACCGCCGCGACCACCAGGTCGGCGAGGGTCTCGGTGTCCTCCGGGTCGACCGCCTTCGGGTCGATCACGAGACCCCGCAGCTCACCGCCGCCGGTCACCGTCGCCTTGACGAGACCGCCGCCCGCCTGGCCGTCGACCTCGGTCCGCGCCAGCTCTTCCTGAGCCTTCGCGAGGTCCTGCTGCATCTTCTGGGCCTGCTCGAGCAGCTGCTGCATATTGGGCTGGCCACCACCGGGGATCACGATCAGCTCCTGTTCCGGTCCGCTTCCGGTCCGTCCACGTCGTCGGGGCGGGGCGTATTTACGCGACGGATGTCCGCCGATGCCCCTGGATCCGAGCCTACGTGGTCGGGGGGCCGCCCGCCCCGGTGACCTGAAGCCTCCCGGGGCATGCGCGGCCGCATTTCCGGTCTGCACTCTTTCGAGTGAGATGGGTTGCTTTCTATACCTGATGCGGGACCACTTCCGGGCGGAGATCCGGTGAAAACTGGGGTTCGGCCACCCGTTGGGCGGTAGGAAGATGCTGCACATCAGGCCCTGACGACGAGTGCGGGGCCTCGCCCCAGCCGTGATCTGTCGAGGGAGTTCCGGGTGAGTCAGCCGGAGATGCAGCCCGAAGGTGCGCCCCAGGAGGGGGCGGGCGCGGGCGAGGACGGCGACCGGGGCAGCGGCGGCAAGAGGGTTCCCCGGCAGGGCGATCTCACCGGCCGGGCGCTCCCGCTCGGCGACTGGAGCGAACCCGCCGAGCGGCTCGACGAGCTGTACCGCTGGGTCGAACAGGGTGCTCTGCGCACGGCGGACTGGTACCTCTCGGACCGGGTGTGGAAGCGGCGGGCCGCGCGGGCGCTGCGCGGCGGCACGGTGCTTGGGGCGATCTGCGGCGGGGTGCTGCCGCTGCTCGACCTGACGGGCGTCCTCGGCGGCGCGGCCCCCTGGGGGTATCTGTCGCTGCTGCTCGCGGTGGCGTGCGTCGCGTGCGACCGGTATTTCGGGCTGACGTCCGGCTGGATACGGGATGTGGCCACGGCGCAGGCCGTGCAGCGGCGGTTGCAGGTGCTGCAGTTCGACTGGGCCTCGGAGAACGTACGAGAGGTGCTCGGGCCGACCGAGGGCACCGCCAGTGAGGCGGCCGAGCGGTGTCTCGGGGTGCTGCGGCGGTTCTCGGACGACGTGACGGAGCTGGTGCGGGCCGAGACGGCGGACTGGATGGTGGAGTTCAAGTCCGGCCCCGCGCCCTTGACCATGCAGGCGTCCGTCCCGGCCTCCCGCCCGGCCGACCAGCCGACCAACCGCTTCCCGCTGCCGCCCGGCACCCGCCCCAACATGCCGCGACAGCGTCCGCCGGAGCCGAGGTAGCGGGGCGGGAGCACGGGGTGCGCGGCACCGGGGCTCCCGAGGGGTACCGGGGCCGACGCCCGCAGGTCCCGTTGCGCGGCACCGGGGCCGACGCCCGAGGGTTCCGTTGCACGGCACCGGGGTGCCGCCTTGCCCACCCTGCCGCCCAAGGCGGCAGATTGCCCAAGGCGGGGGCGGCCGACGATTGCCTGTGGGCGGGACGACAATACGAGCCCTGCGGCGGGTGGGCATTTTCAGCCCCTGCGGCGATTGAGCAGCGGGGTCCGGGGCGGAGCCCCGGGGCGTAGGGGCGGTCGGCCGCGACCATTCCGGTCAGCTGAAGATGAGCATGGAGCTCTGCGCCAAGCTGCGGGTGGCCGCCTGGTGGAGGCCCAGCCAGACGTGCCGCTCCCGGCCGAACGGACCGTCGTCCAACGGCACCGCCGCCGCCGGCTCCTCCAACGACGTCGGCGCAACCGGCGGAGCCGGCGGCCGCGGCGGATTGGCCGGATCGATCCCGATCGCCGGCGCCACGAACTCCAGCTCCCGCAACAGCGCATGGCACGACCCCAACGGACCGCCCCCCGCCAGGAGTTCGTCGTTGGACAGCGGCTCGGGAAAGTCCACGGGCACGTACGCGCCCGCATGGTCGTAATGCCAGACCAGATGGGAACTCTGGGCCGTCGACTCGAACATCTCCAGCAACTGCTCGTAGTCACCGCCCAGTTCGTCGACCGGCGTCACGGCGAGGCCACAGATCTGCAGGAGGTAGGCCCGGCGCAGGAAGTGCAGCGCGTCGTAGTCGAAGCCCGCGATCGGGGCCACGTCCCCGGACAGGCCCGGCATGTACGCGTGGACCGGAACCGGCGGCAGTCCCGCCTCGTTCAACGCTTTGTCGTAGAGCGCGAGTTCGTCGGCGAACGGATTCTCGGGGCTGTGGCACAGCACGTCGACCAGGGGGACGAGCCACAGGTCACAGGCCAAGGGGGCTCCTCAGTGCTCCGGATCGCTCCGGCGCGTTGGACGGTATCGGCGTCAGAACCAGGGTAGTGCGACGCGGGTCAGGGTTGACCTGTCTTGCGGCTACCCGTTGTCCCCGCTCTACCCGCTCAGTTGCCTGTCAGAGCCTCGATCAAGGAAAGCGAGTCGTCGTTGTACGAGGCGATGAGCGCGTGCGCGGCGTCGGGGTCGCGGGCCACGAGCGCGTCGACCAGTTCGCAGTGGCCGGACCACAGGCGGCCCCTGAGGTCGCCCGCGGCGCGCAGGTGCGGGACCGCGCACATCCAGGACTGGACCCGCAGGCGGTGGAAGAAGTCGGAGAGGTACGGGTTGCCGAAGAGGGCGGAGAGCTCGCGCCAGAACCGCAGGTCGTAGCCGATGAGCACGTTCAGGTCGCCCGCTCCCGCCGCGCGGGACGCCTCCTCGCCGCGGCGGCGGACCCCGGCGAGGTCGGCGGCGGTCTGCGGGGCGCGCGACGGGTCCTCGGCGAGGCCGCGGAAGATTCCGTCGGCGACGAGGCTGCGGGCCTCGATCATCGCCCGGTAGTCCGCGAACGAGTACTCGTGGACGCGGAAGCCGCGGTGCTGCGCGGAGTCGAGGAGGCCCTGGGCGCTCAGGTCGACGAGGGCCTCGCGGACGGGGGTGGCCGACACCCCGTACCCCTCGGCGATCTCCTTGACGGTGAACTCCTCGCCGGGGCTGAGGCGGCCCGCCAGGATCTCGTCGCGCAGCGCGTCCGCGATCTGCTGGCGCAGGGTGGAGCGGGTGACGGCGGGGCCGTCGGATACGGGCACGGGTCGGGTCCCCCGGTTCGGCTGGCGTGGTCGTGCGGTGTGGTGTGGCTGGTCAGGTTACGCCTGCGGGGGTGCGGGGCGGTTCGTGGCCGACGCCCACGGCCGCCGGTGCACGCCACCGGAGCCGAGAGCTGCGCCGGGGCCGGCGCCTGCGGTGCTGGTTCACGGCACCGCCCCCTTCCCGGCTGCGCCGGGGCCGGCGCCTGTGGTGTCGGGCGCGCGGCACCGCCCCCTTCCCGGCTGCGCCGGGGCCGGCGCCTGTGGTGTCGGGCGCGCGGCACCGGGGGCCGCCTTGCCCACCCTGCCGCCCCAGGCGGCAGATTGCCCAAGGCGGGGGCGGCGTCGACCGCCAGGGCGGGGAGCGGTGGTCGGCGACAGACCGCCCAAGACGGGGGCGGCGTCCACCGACAGGGTGGGGAGCCGTGGTCGGCGACAGACCGCCCAAGACGGGGGCGGCGTCCACCGACAGGGTGGGGAGCGGTGGGGGTACTTGCGGGCGGGTGTGGTGGAGGGCGGCCGGTGTCGAGCCCGTCCGGCGTTTGAGGACAGAGGGGTCTGGGGGCGCAGCCCCCGGGGCTCAACCCCGGTGCCGGTGGCGGGGACCAAGGGCCGGGGGCTCCCAACCTGAGCCCCCGGAGGGGGCGGGCGGGTGGGAGGTGGGCGAGGAAACCGGGCCGAGCCCCGGCACCCGATCAAGCCTCCGCCCACCGCCGGTCACACCCCGCCCCTGGGCCACACCCACACCCGACCCCGGCCCCGGCCCTCGGCCCCCGGCCCGGCCCCGGCTCCCCGGTCCAAGTCACCGATCGCCGGTCACCGGCCCCTGGCACCGGTCCTCGGCCCCGGTCCCCGGCCCCGGTCCCCGGCCCCCGGCCCCCGGCCCCCGGCCCCCGGCCATCCGGACTACGCCACGTGTTCGTCCGCCGCAGCCAGTGCAACGTCCAGCGCCGAAAGGCCCTCCTTGGCCTCCGACTCCGTGATGTTCAGCGCCGGCACCACGTGCGTGCGGTTCATGTTGATGAAGGGCCACAGGCCGTTCGCCTTGGCGGCGGCGCCGAACGCCGCCATCGGGGCGTTCGCCTCACCGGCCGCGTTGTACGGGACCAGCGGCTCGCGCGTGGAGCGGTCACGTACGAGCTCCAAGGCCCAGAACATGCCGACGCCGCGCACCTCACCCACCGAGGGGTGCCGCGAGGCCAGGTCGCGCAGGGCCGGCTCGATGACCTCGGAGCCGAGCTTCGCCGCGTGCTCGACGATGCCCTCCTCCTCCATCACGTTGATGGTGGCGACGGCAGCCGCGCAGGCCAGCGGGTGACCCGAGTACGTCAGACCACCCGGGTACGGCCGCTTCGCGAACGTCTCGGCGATGGCCCCGGAGATGGCCACGCCGCCCAGCGGGACGTAACCCGAGTTCACGCCCTTCGCGAAGGTCATGAGGTCCGGCGTCACGTCGTACAGGTCGGCCGCGAACCACTTGCCCGTACGCCCGAAGCCCGCCATGACCTCGTCGAGGATGAAGACGATGCCGTAGCGGTCGCAGAGGTCCCGGACCCCGGCCAAGTAACCCGCCGGCGGGAGCATGATGCCCGCCGTGCCCGGCACCGTCTCCAGGATGATCGCCGCGATCGTCTGCGGGCCCTCGAACTGGATCGTGGCTTCCAGGTGCTCCAGGGCGCGGGCGCACTCCTGCTCCTCCGTCTCCGCGTAGAAGCGCGAGCGGTAGAGGAACGGGGCCCAGAAGCGGACGACCCCAGCGGTGCCGGTGTCGCTGGCCCAACGGCGCGGGTCGCCGGTCGCGTTGATGGCCTGCTGGGTGCCGCCGTGGTACGAGCGGTACGCGGAGAGCACCTTCGGGCGGCCCGTGTGCAGACGGGCCATCCGCAGCGCGTGCTCGACCGCGTCGGCGCCGGCGTTCGTAAAGAAGATCTTGTCGAGGTCGCCGGGAGTGCGCTCGGCGATGAGGCGTGCGGCCTCGGAGCGCGACTCGATGGCGAAGGCCGGGGCGAAGGTCGTCATCTTCCCCGCCTGCTCCTGGATCGCCGCGACGACCTTCGGGTGCTGGTACCCGATGTTCGTGTAGACGAGGCCGGAGGTGAAGTCGAGGTAGCGGTTTCCGTCGTAGTCCCAGAAGTAGGAGCCTTCGGCGCCGGCGACGGCCAGCGGGTCGATCAGCTCCTGCGCGGACCAGGAGTGGAAGACGTGCTTGCGGTCCGCGGCCTTCACGGCGGCGCCGACCTGGGGATTCGGCTGAGGGGTCATGGGGCCGAGGGTAAAGGGGCGCCGCACCGGGACACCATCGGCGTCCTGTCTGTGGGACGCCGCCGAACCCGACAACCTGTCGCCCCACCCCCTCCGGCCTCCTCCTGAGCTGCTTTTAGCGTGGCGTTAGGAAACCGTCGGGCAGGCTGGTCCGCATGAGACAGCCGATCGCGCACCGCTGGCGCAACGTTGCCGTGACCGCGGCCTGGGTCGCCGTGGGAACGGCCGCGGGCGCCCTCGGCGCCTGGCAGCTCGCGGGCACCGACGCGAACGCCGGAACCGGCACCCACGGCCATCCGCTCGACGACGCCGCGGTGCACCGCGCCCTGGCGTCGGCGCAGGCGACGACGCCGCGCGCCGACACCTCCTCCGAAGCCCCGGCCCCCGCCGACCAGCGCCGCACCCTCCGCTTCACGGGCGGCTCGGCGACGGTCGAGTGCGGGGCGGACGGCAGCGTCTACCTCGTGTCGTGGAGCCCGTCGGACGGCTACGAGATCGATGACGACGACGTCGTACGCGGACCGGGCCGCGTGGCCCGCCTGGAGGCGGAGCCCTCCGACGACGATGACGGGCCCGACCGGCACTACGAGATCCGGTGCTCGGCGGGCTCGGGCACGCCCCGCGCCGTGCAGGTCCCCGACCACGACGATGACGACGACTGACGCCGAAAGGACCCGGCCGGGGGCCCTCCGACGCACCCACTTACGGTGATCGAATGCCCCATCTCCTCGTCGTCGAAGATGATCCCGCCCTGCGGAACGCCCTGGTCCGCGCCCTGCGCGACCGTGGCCACGCCGTCGCCACCGCGGCCACCGGCATGGCCGGCCTCGACGCCGCCGTCACCGACCGGCCCGATCTGGTCGTGCTCGACCTGGGCCTGCCCGATGTCGACGGCGCCCAAGTTCTGCGGATGCTGCGCGCGGTGAGCGACGTACCGGTGATCGTGGCGACGGCCCGCGACGAGGAGGGCGAGATGGTCGCGGTGCTCGGGGACGGGGCCGACGACTACATCGTGAAGCCGTTCGGTGCGGCCCAGTTGGACGCCCGGATCAAGGCGGTGCTGCGCCGCCTCGGGCTGCCGGGCGACGTCGACGAGCCGCTCACGGTCGGCGGCCTTGTGATCACTCCCGCCTCCCGGGAGATCACGCTCGACGGGCAGCCGCTGGATCTGACTCCGCGCGAGTTCGATCTGCTCGCCTATCTCGCCAACCGGCCAGGCCAGGTCGTCTCGCGCCGCGAACTGCTCGCCGAGGTGTGGCAGCAGCCGCTGGGCGGTGCCGACAAGACGGTGGACGTCCATCTGTCGTGGCTGCGAAGGAAGTTGGGCGAATCGGCCCAGTCGCCGCGCTATCTGCACACCGTACGCACGGTGGGTGTGAAGCTGCTGGCCCCCGAGGCCGGGGACGCCTCGTAATGCGTCGCACCCTGCTGCTGCTCACCGCCGCCACCACCGCCCTCGTCCTGACCGCGCTGCTCGTCCCGCTGACCCTGCTCACCCGCAGCCACGCCGCGGATCGGACGACCGCCGAGGCGACCGCCCGCGCCCAGTGGGTGGCTGCCGCCATGGGCCCCACGCTGCACAGCCCGGACGAGCGGGCGGGCGCGGAACAGGCGGTGGAGAGCGTCAACTCGCCCTCCCAGCCCGACACTTCACTCGTCTTCGCCGACGGCAGGGTGATCGGCGCGCCGACCGCCGTCACCGACGCCGTACGCCTCGCGCGGGCGGGGCGCGCGTTCACGTACGAGCCGCCGGGTGGCGGGCGGCAGGTCCTGGTGCCGGTGCAGGGCGCGGAGGGCGGCACGGCCGTCGTCCAGGTCAGCCTGACCAGCCGGGAGCTGTACGACGGGGTGCTCTCGTCGTGGCTGACGCTGGCCGGGATCGGGCTCGGCCTCGTGCTCATCGGGCTGCTGCTCGCGGACCGTCTCGGCGCGCGGCTCGTCGGGGCGACGCGCGCGCTGGCCGGGACGGCGGACCGGCTCGCCGGCGGCGATCTGACCGCCCGCGCCGAGCCTCAGGGGCCGCCGGAGCTGCGCTCCGTTGCCGCCGAGCTGAACCACCTCGCCGCCCGCATCGACGAGCTGCTCACCGCCGAGCGGGAGAACGCGGCCGACCTCGCGCACCGGCTTCGCACCCCCGTCGCGGCGCTCCGCCTCGACGCGGAGGGGCTGCGGGACGCGGAGGAGGCCGAGCGAATCGCGGCGGGGGTCGCGGCGCTCGAAATGGGCGTGGACGAGGTCATCCGCAAGGCCCGCAAGCCGCTCCGCGGGGTGGCGGGGGCGGATCTCGCGGCGGTCGCCCGTGACCGGGCCGCGTTCTGGGAGCCGCTCGCCACGGACCAGGGGCGAGAGCTTGGCGTCTCCGTGCCGGACGCGCCGGTTCCGGCGCCCGTGCCGGAGGACGAACTCGTCGCGGCGCTCGACGCGTTGATCGGCAACGTGCTGGACCACACCCCGCAGGGGGTCGGCTTCCGGATCTCCGTCCGGGCGGAGGGCTCCGCCGTGGAGCTGGTGGTCGCGGACGACGGGCCCGGGATACCGCCGGAATCGGAGGAGCGGGGCTCCTCCGGTGGCGGCTCCACGGGGCTCGGTCTCTCGATCGTGCGGCGCACGGCGGAGGAGTCCGGGGGGACGGTCTCCTTCAGTTCCGGGGGGCCGGGGGCGACGGTCACGTTGCGGTGGCATTGACCCAGGCCCCATTCAAGCCCCTGCGGCGATTGAGCAGCGGGGTCCGGGGCAGAGCCCCAGGGCGGGGGACGGTCGCACGGGGGCGCGGACTCGGGGCTCCGCCCCGGACCCCGCGCCTCAAACGCCGGCGGGGCTGGATTTCCCCAGCCCCGCCGGCGATCGCAGCCACGTCACGCGGCCGAAGGCCTCGGGAACGCCTCCCGGACGGACCGGGACCAGCGGTTGACCCCCAACTCCGGGCGCAGCGCCGCGAAGCCTCCGCAGTACTTCGTGAACTCCGCCGCCCGCACCCCGAACCGGTGCAGCATGCGGTCCGCCTCGGTCAGCGACCCCCGCGTCTTCGTCTCCACGAGGACGAGCCCGCCGTCCGCCCGGACCGTGCGGCCGTCGGAGAGGTCCCGGACCACGAGCCCCGCGTCACACGTGATCCGCTGCCCGTCGGCGACGAACGTGGCGCGCTGGTAGTCCGTGACCAGCGAGGGCGCCAGGCCCTCCGGCGCCTCGATCCCGTACGCCCCGCCGAGCACCCCCGCGAGAAAGCCCTGCTGCGCGGCGTCGAGCGGACGCTCCTCGCCCTCCAGCCTGCGACGGTGCTTGACGGTCTCGCCCCGCCCGTTCTTGAGCTTGATCTCGAACTGCCGCTCCCCCGTGTCCTGGTAGGTGCGCTCCCGGATCTTGTAGCGGAGCCGGCGCCCCTGCCGGTGGTCGTGGTACGTGCTCAGGTCGGCGGTGTCGTAATAGGTCGATCTGTACGAGAACCAGCGCCGGCCGTTCACGGACAGCGAGCGGAAGGGGCCCTCCGCGCGCCGCGGGTCGGTCAGCAGCGCCGCGAAGTCCTCGAAGACCTCCACCGGCACCAGATAGCTGTTGTCGTAGCGGGCCAACAACTCTGCCCTGTTGTTCAGTTCGTCCAGCGACAGCGGCTTGGCGGCGAGTGCGGCGCGCCCGATGGCGCGTACGGCGGGGATCACACGGTCTCCTGGTGATAGGCGGCTGCGGTCTTCGTCGTACTGCGAGGCTCATGACGGTCATGAGCGCCCCTGTGGGTACGAGAGGTACGTATGGGCGCCTCCGATCGTTCCCGTGCCTCCGGCTGGCGGAATCGAACTTCCACGACCATCAAGTCGCGTACGTAGTCGATCTCCTGCACGGTCCAACCATGGGGCTGTCCCACGCGCCTCGCCAGTTCGGCCCGCAGCGCGTCCTCGTCGACGTACACGGCGTCGAGGGTGACGACGGCCCTGCGGTCACGGGCGTAGAGGCGCGGATGGTCGGCTGTGTAGACGACCACGAGCAGCAGCGCGGCGAGCGCGGCGGTCACTCCGAGGCCGAGTGCGCGCAGCCCGCACAGCAGCCCGAGGACCAGCGTGACGAAGTAGTACGCCACTTCCTGGTGCCGCAGCGCGTCCGAGCGCAGCCGCACGATCGACAACACCCCGAACAGGCCGAACCCCAGGGCGAGCCCGCCACCCTTGCCGACCTCGCCGAGCGCGGCGACGACCGCGAACAGGGCGACGTTCAGCGCGAGATACGCGGGCACGAGCTCGCGCCTGCGATGCCGCGGGTAGAAGATGCCGAAGGTCAGCAGGGTCACGGCGATCAGGTCGAGGCCGAGATGGGCGCCGAGCTCCGCCGCAGGTGGGATGTTGTCCATGCCCCAGACGCTACGAACGGCCGGGTTAACGCCGCGCTTGGTGACGGTTAACGATCCCCGCCGACGTATCCGCGTCACGTGTCCCGTCACGTATCCGCGTCAACGTACGTCGACGAACGGAACCGTTGAAGCCGCGGGGCCCCTCTCTGTCGTATGTCCGCATTATTCTCAGTTAGTTGCACACATACCGGGGGAGGGTGGCGCGACATGGAGGGTATGCAGAGGATCGGCGCGTATCGACTGCTCGGCCGGCTCGGCGCGGGCGGCATGGGCGAGGTGTATCTGGCGCGCTCGGAGCGCGGTCGCACGGTCGCCGTGAAGGTCGTACGTGAAGAGCTCGCCGAGCAGGAGGAGTTCAGGAACCGGTTCCGGCAGGAAGTGGCGGCCGCGCGGCGGGTCGGCGGCGCGTGGACGGCTCCGGTGCTCGACGCGGACACCGACGCGGAGATTCCCTGGGTGGCGACCGGGTACGTGGCGGGGCCCAGCCTCCAGCAGGTCGTCTCGCACGACTACGGCGCGCTGCCCGAGCGCTCGGTGCGCATCCTCGCGGGCGGCCTCGCACACGCGCTCAAGGACATCCACGCGGCGGGCATCATCCACCGCGACCTCAAGCCGTCGAACGTGCTGATCACCATCGACGGCCCGCGCGTCATCGACTTCGGCATAGCGCGCGCCCTGGAGACGGTGACCGACGGCGGGCTCACCCGCACCGGGGCGCTCGTCGGCTCGCCCGGTTTCATGGCGCCCGAGCAGGTGCGCGGCGACCGGATCACCCCGGCGTGCGACGTGTTCTGCCTCGGTTCCGTCCTCGCGTACGCGGCGTCGGGGAAGCTGCCGTTCCGTACGTCCACCAGCGGGGTGCACGCCCTGATGTTCCGTATCGCGCAGGAGCCGCCGGAGCTGGACGGGCTGCCGGAGGGGTTGCAGGACCTCGTCCGCGACTGTCTGCACAAGCGGCCCGGCGACCGCCCCACGCTCGACGAGATACTCGAACGGACCGGAGTGGACGACGCGTTGGGCGACGAGGGCCGCACCCGCGACCCGTGGCTGCCGGGCGCCCTCGTCGCCCAACTCGGGCGGCACGCCGTGCAGTTGCTCGACACGGAGAACCCGGAACACACGGCGCACACGGCCCGGACTCCCTCGCCCGCACCACCACCCGACACTCCGACCGTCCCCGACCCGGCGCCCCCACCACCCGGCACTCCCGGCGGGGACTCGCTGAACCACCTGCCGACCGTGGTCTCCCACGAAGCCCCGCCGCCGCCCGCACCCGCGCCGCAGTACGGCTACCCGCACCCTCCCCCGCTCCCGCAGCCGCCCGCCCACGGCCATCCGTCCGGCGGTTGGGGGCAGACTCCGCCCTACGGCCCGCCGCCGCCCGAGCCTCCGCGCCGCAATCGCTCCACCCCGGCGCTCATCGTGGTCGCGCTGATCGTGGCGCTCGGGGCGGGCGGTTCGGTGTACGCCTTGATGAACGGCAAGGACAAGCCGTCCGGCCGGACGGACGCCAAGGTCTCCCCCACGTCCGCGACCTCCGCCCCGACGACCCTCGGCTCCCCGATCTCACCGACCTCCCCGACCTCCCCGAGCCAGGAGGCGTCCTCGCCCCGGGAGGAGACCCCGCAGTCCGCCGCGGGTGACATACCGGCCGACTTCCTCGGCACGTGGGAGGGCGCGATCGACAACGCCAACGGCCACCACACGCGCAGCATCACACTCCAGCAGGGCGCGTCCGGCGACACGGTCTTCTCCCTCACGGCGGACGGCTACCAGAAGGACGGCTCCCCCTACCACTGCGTGTTCCAGGGCCAGTTGGAGTCGGCGACGTCCTCCACGGTCCGGATCGGCCCCACCGACCCGACGATCGCCCAGCCGAGCGGGGCCTGCGACCCGGGGCAGCCAAGCACGATCTCCCTCACCGAGAGCGGCGGTCTGACCCGCGCCATGTCGGGTGGCGAGGCCCCGCTGACGTACGACAGGACGGGCTGAGGACGGAGGGGACGGAGGGGACGGAGGGCGGGGGCGGAACGCGAACGCCCCGGCCCGCCGAAGCGGACCGGGGCGCGACAAGCCGGTGAGGGCTTACAGGAACGAGTTGACCTGGATCGTCTCGTCGCGGCCGGGGCCGACGCCGATCGCCGAGATCGGGGCGCCGGACATCTCCTCCAGCGCCTTCACGTACGCCTGCGCGTTCTTGGGGAGGTCCGCGAAGGTCTTGGCCTTCGTGATGTCCTCCGACCAGCCCGGCAGGTACTCGTAGACCGGCTTCGCGTGGTGGAAGTCGGTCTGGGAGTACGGGAGCTCCTCGACGCGCTTGCCGTCGATCTCGTACGCGACGCAGACCGGGATCTGCTCCCAGCCGGTGAGCACGTCGAGCTTCGTCAGGAAGAAGTCGGTGAGGCCGTTCACGCGGGTCGCGTAGCGGGCGATCACCGCGTCGAACCAGCCGCAGCGACGGTCGCGGCCGGTGGTGACACCGCGCTCGCCACCGATGCGGCGCAGGTCCTCGCCGTCCTGGTCGAACAGCTCGGTCGGGAACGGGCCCGCACCGACACGCGTCGTGTACGCCTTGAGGATGCCGATGACGCGGCTGATCTTCGTCGGGCCCACGCCCGCACCCGTGCAGGCGCCGCCCGCGGTCGGGTTCGAGGAGGTGACGAAGGGGTACGTGCCGTGGTCGATGTCCAGGAGCGTGCCCTGGCCGCCCTCGAACAGGACGACCTTGTCCTCGTCGAGCGCGTCGTTGATCACCAGCGTGGTGTCGGCGACGTAGCCCTTGATCTTGTCCGCGTAGCCGAGGAGCTCCTCCACCACCTGCTGCGCCTCGATGGCGCGGCGGTTGTAGAGCTTCGTGAGGAGCTGGTTCTTGACCTCGAGGGCCGCCTCGACCTTCTGGGTGAGGATCGACTCGTCGTAGAGGTCCTGGACGCGGATGCCGACGCGGTTGATCTTGTCCGCGTACGTCGGGCCGATACCGCGGCCGGTGGTGCCGATCTTCCGCTTCCCGAGGAAGCGTTCCGTCACCTTGTCCACCGTCACGTTGTAGGGCGTGATGATGTGCGCGTTACCGCTGAGCAGGAGCTTCGACGTGTCGACGCCGCGCTCGTTCAGACCGCTCAGCTCGGAGAGCAGGACCGACGGGTCGACGACGACACCGTTCCCAATGACCGGCGTGCAGTCCGGGGAGAGGATTCCGGAAGGGAGGAGATGCAGCGCGTACTTCTGGTCGCCTACGACAACCGTGTGGCCGGCGTTGTTGCCGCCCTGGTAGCGCACTACATAGTCCACGGATCCACCGAGCAGGTCGGTGGCCTTTCCCTTGCCTTCGTCACCCCACTGAGCACCGAGCAGCACAAGTGCGGGCACAGGCGTACACCCCTTCCGGGCGGGGCATGTCCAAGGTCAGGGGCTGTGGCCGCGGCTGTGCGGCATGCCTTCGTGAGCCTTGGGGTGCCCCGGAATAGACGAAGCCCCTGGCGCAATAGCGCAAGGGGCTCTTGCACAAAGATGCTACCCGAGGAAGCGAGGCAAGGCCGAGGTGGCGGCTTTGGATCATCCATCTGACCGCGCGGACGACGCGAGCGGGAGGCTGTCGCGGCAGCTTCTGGTGATCGTCGATCCGGTCGCGATGCGTGCCGACGGGGAGTCCGTGCGCATCGCCAAGGACGTGTTGTGCGCGGGTTCGACGGCGAAGGTGTGCCTGCCGGAGGGCCCCGCCGATTTTGCGAAAGCGCTGGCCAAGCGGGGTGTGCGGCGGCCCGTCGTGGTCGGCGACGACCGGGCGCTGCTGCGTGCGGTGTCCTTGCTGCACCGGGAGCGGGAGCTGGCCGGGGCGGTGTTCTCGATGGTGCCGGTGGGGGCGGCGGTGTCGCTCGCGCACTCGCTGGGCGTGCCCGCGGGGACGGTGGAAGCGGCGCGCTCGGCGCTCGACGGGGCGCCGCGGCGACTCGATCTGCTGGTGGACGACAGCGACGGGGTGGTGCTCGGGGGCCTGAGCATCCCGCCGATCGCGGACCCCTCGGCCTCGGGGTCGCAGGACGGGCGGCACTGGTGGCGGACGTGCGGCTCGCTCGTGCGGAACCTCGCGGCGCGCTCGCCGCTCGGTGCCGAGGCGGACGAGGCGCCGGCCGCGCGGTTGCGGATCGAGGTGGACGGGGCGACGCTCGTCGACCTCGACCAGCCGGTGCGGGGGGTTTCGGTGGCGCCGTCCGCCGGGGACGGGCTCGCGCGGGTGGAGGTGCGGAGGGCCGGGGCGGGGCCGGTGTGTGTGCGGGCCCGTACGGTCACGGTGACCGGGGCGGATTTCCGGTACCGGGCGGATCAGGTGACGATCGGGGGGCCGGTGCGGAGGAGGACGTGGTCCGTGCGGGCTCGGGCGTGGGGGTTGGCGCTGCCGTGACCTTGACCGGCGCCGGGGTTGCGGCCGCGGGGCTCTGCCCCGGACCCCGCGCCTCAAACGCCGGCGGGGCTGGATTTGCCCCGCTGCTCAGTCACCTCAGAGGCGTGATTGGGGCTCAAATCAATCGAGGTCCAACGTCTTCCGGTGTTCGCGCCAGCGGCCCATCATTTCGGTCATCTCGGTCTGCACGAAGTCGAAGAACGCCAGCGTCTCGTAGATGCGGCGGCCCGCGGGGGTGTCCGCGCCGAGGCTGTCGACGCCCTCCTTGAGCGTGCCCTGCCAGCGGTTCAGGACGCTGTCGCGATTGGTCAGCGCCTCGTACCACTGGTTGCTGTGGACCCGGAAGAGATCGCGGCGCGTTCCCGGCTCGCGTTCGCGCGTGACCATGTGCTGCTGGGTCAGATAGCGCACCGCGCCGGACACCGCGGCCGGGCTGACCTGGAGCTGTTTGCCCAGTTCGGCGGAGGTGAGCGCGCCGGAGTCGGAGGCGAGGAGGGCCGCGAAGACGCGGGCGGGCATCCGGGTCATGCCGGCCTCGACGAGCTCGGCGGCGAAGCGCTCGACGAACCGCGAGCGGGCCTCCTCGGCCTCCCGTGCCTGCGTCTCGTCCATGCCCTGCGCGCCCATGTCCCGATCCTCTCCCCTTGTCCGGTCCGCGACGTCAGTTTATACGCTTCCTTAACTTCACAACTTTGTGAAGTGCGCGTAGCTTCAAAAGCATGACGAAGGCAATCACGGTCTCCGGACTGCACAAGTCGTTCGGCAGGACCCACGCGCTCGACGGTCTCGACCTGGATGTCGAGGCCGGAGAAGTGCACGGTTTCCTCGGGCCGAACGGAGCGGGCAAGTCCACCACCATCCGCGTCCTGCTCGGCCTGCTGCGCGCCGACTCCGGCGCCGTCCAGATGCTCGGCCGCGACCCCTGGGCCGACGCCGTGGAGCTGCACCGCAAGGTCGCGTACGTACCCGGTGACGTGACGCTGTGGCGCAACCTCAGCGGCGGCGAGGTCATCGACCTCTACGGGCGCCTTCGCGGCGGGCTCGACAAGAAGCGCAAGGCCGAGCTCATCGAGCACTTCGAACTCGACCCGACCAAGAAGGGCCGCACGTACTCCAAGGGCAACCGGCAGAAGGTGGCCCTGGTCGCCGCGTTCGCCGCGGTCGACATCGACGTGCTCATCCTCGACGAGCCCACCTCCGGCCTCGACCCGCTGATGGAGGACGTCTTCCAGTCCTACGTCGAGGAGGCCGCGCGCGAGCACGGGCGGACGGTGCTGCTGTCCTCGCACATCCTCAGCGAGGTGGAGGAGCTGTGCGACCGGGTCAGCATCATCCGCAAGGGCGTGACCGTGGAGAGCGGTTCGCTCGCCGAGCTGCGGCATCTGACGCGGACCAGCGTCACCGCCGAACTCGCGGGTGAGCAGGCCGGGTTGGGCGACCTTCCCGGTGTGCACGACCTCGACGTACAGGGCAAGCGCGTCAAGCTGCAGGTCGACACCGACAAGCTGGACGCCGTCCTGCGCTCCCTCGCCGAGTCCGGCGTGCGCTCGCTGACCAGCACGCCGCCCACCCTGGAAGAGCTGTTCATGCGGCACTACCAGGACGACGTGGCGGACGTACGGGGCGCCGAGAAGGAAGCGGTGTCGCGATGACCACCCTGACCTCCGCGTACACGCCGCGCACCGGCGGCGCGCGGCACCTCGCGGGCACCGGGACGCTGCTCAGGCTCGCGCTGCGGCGTGACCGCGTGATGATGCCCGTATGGATCGCCATCACCGCGGTGATGGTCGTGTCGATGCCGAACTCGCTGGATTCGGTGTGGCCGACGGCCGCCGAGCGGGCCGACATCGTGGCGTCCATGAACACCAACAGCTCGATGCGCGCCATGTACGGGCCGGTGTTCGGGGATTCGCTCGGCGCGCTGACGGCCTGGCGCGCGGGCACGTTCGCCGCCGTCTTCGCCGCGATCATGAGCCTGCTCATCGTCGTGCGGCACACCCGTGACGAGGAGGAGAGCGGGCGGCAGGAGCTGGTGTCGTCGGCGATGGTGGGGCGGCGCGCGCCGCTGACCGCCGCGCTGCTCACGGCCCTCGTGGCCGACGGGGTGCTCGCGCTGCTCATCGCCGGCGGGCTCGCCGCCCAGGGCGGCGCGGGGGCGCTCGCTCTCGGGCTCGCAATCGGCGGCTGCGGGATGGTGTTCGCGACGATGGCGGCGATCGTCGCCCAGTTCACGGAGAGCGCGCGGCTGGCGCGCGGCGCCACCTCGGCGGTGCTCGGTGTGGCGTTCGTGCTGCGTGCGGCGGGCGACTCCGGTACGAACGACGGCTCGTCCCCGCTGACCTGGATCTCGCCGGTCGGCTGGGTCGAGAACGTCCGTGCCTTCGCCGACGAGCGCTGGTGGGTGCTCGGTCTTTTCCTCGCGGCCGTCCTGATCCAGGGCGCGGTGGGCTACGCGCTGGCCGGTCGGCGCGACATCGGCATGAGCTTCCTGCCGACCCGGCCGGGACCGGCGAACGGGCGCCTCGGTACGGCGGGTTCGCTGGCCTGGCGGCTTCAGCGGGGCAGCGTGATCGGCTGGTCGATCGGGTTCCTCGCGGCCGGTGTCGTCTTCGGCGGAATGACCGAGGGGGCGGCCGACCTCGTCGGCGACAGCGAGAACACCAAGGAGATCATCGAGCGGATGGGCGGCCAGTCCGGCATCACCGACGCCTTCCTCGCCACGATGGTCGGCATGCTCGGGATGGTCGCCGCGCTCTACATCGTGCAGACGGTGCTCCGGCTGAACGGCGAGGAGACCTCGCAGCGCGCCGAACCGATCCTCGCGAACGCGGTGGGCCGGATCGCCTGGGCAGGCGGCCACCTGGCGATCGCCTTCGCCGGGGCCGCGCTGATCATGCTCCTCGGCGGGGTCGGCCTCGCGGTCGGCTACGGCCACGAGTTCGGCGCGGTCATCGGCGCCTGCCTCGTCCAGCTCGCCGCGATCTGGACGCTCGGCGGGGTGGCCGTGCTGCTCTACGGGGTGTGGCCGCGGGCCGCCGTCGCCGCGTGGGCTGCGGCGGGTGCGGCGCTCCTCATCGGCTGGATCGGCCCGGCCCTGAAGCTGCCGCAGTCGGTCATGGACATCTCCCCGTTCGGGCATCTGCCGAAGCTGCCGGGTGGGGACATGACGTGGGGCCCGGTGCTCGTCGAGGTGCTGCTCGCGGCGGTGTTCGTGGTCGTGGGCCTGGTCGGCCTGCGGCGGCGGGACATGTCCAACTGACGGGGCCGTCACAGCTCCACGGCAAGCCCCTCAAGGCCCCGGATGACGAAGTTCGGCTTGCGCCGCGGCTCCGACGCGAGCCGCAGCGTCGGCGCCTGCGTGAGCAACGCCCGCATGGACGCGGCGAGTTCGATCCGGGCGAGCGGGGCGCCGATGCAGTAGTGGATGCCGGCGGAGAAGGAGATGTGGGGGTTGTCGGGGCGGGTCAGGTCCAGGCGGGCCGGGTCGGTGAAGACCGCCGGGTCGTGGTTGGCGGAGCCGAAGAGGAGGGCCACCTCCGATCCTGCCGGGATCGTGGTGCCCGCGACCTCGATCTCGTCGAGCACCCAGCGTTCGAAGAGCTGGAGCGGGGTGTCGTAGCGCATCAGCTCCTCGATCGCGGTGGGGATCAGGGAGTGGTCCGCGCGCAGGGCCGCCAGCTGTTCGGGGTGGCGGAACAGGGCCCACCAGCCGTTCACGGTCGCGTTGACCGTGGCCTCGTGTCCCGCGTTGAGGAGCAGGACGCAGGTGGAGATCATCTCCTGCTCGGTGAGGCGGGCCGGACGGGCGCCGTCCTCGTCGTCGTGGGCGGCGATGAGACCCGAGATCAAGTCGTCGGTGGGGCGGGCGCGGCGGGCCGCGATCAACTCCCGTAGGTACTCGCTGAATTCGAGCGAAGCGGTGACCGCCGCCCGCGCCGTCTCCTGCGACGGGTTCAGCTCGTACATCCCGCAGATCGCCGCCGACCACGGCCGCAGCGGCGCCCGGTCCGACTCGGGGATGCCGAGCATCTCGGCGATGACGGCCACCGGAAGCGGTTCGGCGACCGCCGTGAGCAGATCGCCGCCACCGTCCGCGACGAGCCCCGCGACCAGCTCGCCCGCCAACTTCTCCACGTACGGCTGGAGTTGCCGCACCGTGCGCGGCGTGAACGCCTTCGACACCAGGCGGCGGATGCGCGTGTGGTCCGGGGGCTCCAGGTCGAGCATGCCGTGGTCGTTGAGGGTGTGGAACGGCTCGTGCTCGGGCGGCCGGGCCGTGCGGCCGAAGTCCTCGTGGGCGTAGCGGTGTTGGTAGGTGCGGCCCAGGCGGCGGTCGCGCAGGAGCGCCGAGACGTCGGCGTGGTGCGGGATCAGGTACTGGTTCGACGGCTCGAACCAGTGCACCCGGCCGGCCTCGCGCAGGGCCGCGTAGGCCGGGTACGGGTCGGCGACGAAGGCCGGGGACCAGGGGTCGAACTTCTCCACGAGCGCGTCCATGGAGGGACGCTAGCCCCGCTCAGCCCGGCGTGACCAGACGTGCCTCGTACGCGAACACCGCCGCCTGCGTCCGGTCGCGCAGCCCCAGCTTCACCAGGACCCGGCTCACATGCGTCTTGATCGTCGACTCGGCGACCACGAGCCGCTCGGCGATCTCGATGTTCGACAGGCCCTGCGCGATCAGGACGAGCACCTCCGTCTCGCGCTCGGTCAGCTCCCCGTACGCGCCCGCCTGCCGCCCCACGGGGAACCTCGACGTCTCGGACAGCTTGGCGAACTCGGTGATCAGGCGGCGGGTCACGGTCGGCGCGAGGAGGGCCTCGCCGCTCGCCACCACCCGTACACCGTCGGCGAGTTCGCGCGCCGAGGCGTCCTTGAGGAGGAATCCTGAGGCCCCGGCCCGCAGCGCCTGGTACACGTACTCGTCCAGGTCGAAGGTGGTCAGGACGAGTACCTTCGTGCCCGCGTCCGCCGCGACGATCTCGCGGGTCGCCTCGATGCCGTTGAGCTCGGGCATGCGGATGTCCATCAGGACGACGTCGGGGCGCAGCTCGCGGACCTTGGCGATCGCCTCCACGCCGTTGACCGCCTCGCCGACGACCTCGAAGTCCGGCATGGCGTTCAGCAGGACCGAGAAGCCCTCGCGGACCATCATCTGGTCGTCGGCGACCAGCACTTTGATCACGCCTCGTCCTCCGTCCCGGTGGCCGCGGCGCGGGCGACGGGGATGAAGACCGTCACCTCGTAGCCGCCGTCGGCCGTCCCCTCCGCGGTCATCTCGCCGTCGAGCATGGAGACGCGCTCACGCATCCCGGTGAGGCCGTGTCCGGCTCCGGGGCTCGGCTTTATGAGCCCGGTCGACGGTCCGTTGACGATCCTGAGGCCGAGGCCCCCGAGGACGTACGACACCTCGACCGCGGCCTGTGAACCCGGCGCGTGCCGCAGCGCGTTGCTCAGCGCCTCCTGCACGATCCGGTACGCCGACAGCTCGACGCCCTGCGGGAGTTCACGGGCCGCGCCCGTCACCGTCCGCGTCACGGTCAGGCCCGCCTCCCGCACGTTCTCCAGGAGCCTGTCGAGGTCGGCGAGCGTGGGCTGCGGGGCGTCGGGCGCCTCGTAGTCCTCCGCCCGTACGACACCGAGGACGCGGCGCAGCTCGGTCAGCGCCGCCACCGCGTTCTCCCGGATCGTGACGAAGGCCTGCTCCAGCTCGGGCGGCGGGTTCTCGACGCGGTAGGGCGCGGCCTCCGCCTGGATGGCGACGACCGACATGTGGTGCGCCACCACGTCGTGCAGCTCGCGCGCGATGTTCGTGCGCTCCTCGAGGAGCGTGCGCCGGTCCCGCTCGACGGCCGTGACCGTACGCTCCTGGACGACCTGGCGCCGCGCGGTGCGGTTGACGTGGACGAGAGCGACGATCCCGACCCCGATGCCGGACAGCACCGCCATCGGGACGGCGACGCCGCCGTCCAGGCCGCCGAAGACCGCCGCCGAGAGCAGCGAGTACAGCGTGGACAAGGCCCACATCCAGGCCGCCGTACGCGGCCGGGTGCGCGCCGCGACCACCATCATCACGATCGTGTGCCCCATGAGGCTGCCGCCGGACCACGGGTAGAGGTCGTCGCTCGTCGCCCAGACGAGGATCGGTGCGGCCGCGAGCGAGAGCCACCAGGCGAGGATCGGGCGGAGCAGGGTGAGCGCAACCGGGACCGATGCCATCAGCCCGGCGACGAGGGCGAAGAAGCTGTCGTCGAGGGCGCCGTAGCTCGCCATGCCGGTGATCAGCGTGAGCCCGGCCAGGCCGAGCACGACGGCATGCGGCAGCAGTCCCAGGTGCTTCCGGAAGCGGTCGGGGAACTGCCGGGCCCACGGCCCGTCCGTGCCCGCCCGCGGCATCGGCCGGTACGCGAGCACCCCCCGGAACAGGTCCTCGCGCAGCCCCCGCAGCGCCGACTTCGCGAGATTGATCTCAGGGCTGTGCTCGCGTGGGCCCTGGATGATGGTCGTGTCGGTCATGGCACTCACGGTAGGACGCGGGTGCACCCGCCCGCGTCCGTACGAAGGAGGGTTCGCCGGCGTCCGTCGCAAGGACTAGATGGCGGAGGGGGCGCGGTCACCAGGCCAGTTGCGCGATCTCCTCCGCGACCACCGCGCAGGCGTCCGCCGCCGGGTCGATCACCGCGAAGTGGCCGACGTCCTCCAGGAACGTGACGCCCACGACCTCGCCGGCCTTCGCCGCCGCGTCCGCGTACGCCTCGGCCAGTTCGAAGGGGATCGTCGTGTCCGTACGCCCCTGGACCACGGTCGTCGCGACACCGGTCGGCAGCAGTTCGACGGGGTCCGCGTACGGGCGGCGCTCGTCGAACAACTCCCGCATCCCGCCCAGGAGCTGGACACACGCGCCGTCGCAGACCCCCAGCTCCTCGGCGAGCACGAAGCCCGCGAGCGGGGCGATGGCGACGACGCCGCGCAGCGCCGCCGAGTTCGGGGTGCGCCAGGGCGCGCCCTCCGGCAGCACGTGCCGGGCCCCCGCCCACAGCGCGAGCTGGCCGCCCGCCGAGTGACCGGTGACGACGGTGCGGCGGGGGTCGGCCGACGGCAGGTGCTCGGCGGCGAGCGCGGGCATCGCGTCGAGCGCGGTCGCCACGTCGTCGAAGGTCTCCGGCCAGCGACCGGCGACAGGGCCCTCGGCGCCCTGATGCGGCACCGCCGCGCCCGGCCCCCGCCGGTACTCGACGTTGGCGACGGCGAACCCGCGCCTCGCGAGGAAGTCGCAGAACGGGGTCAGGTACTGCCGGTCGTACGGCGCCCGCCACGCGCCGCCGTGCAGGACCACGACGAGCGGGGCCGCGGTCGCGCCGTTCCTCGGGACGTAGAAGTCGACGATCTGATCCGGGTGATCGCCGTACGCGGCGCTGACGTCCGGCGGCACGGCAGGGTGCGAGAAGGCCGACGCCTCCTCCGCCTCCTCACGGGCGGCGCCGGACTTGTCGGGGTCTGGCATGCTCCAACCTCTCGACGTCGTGCGGAACTTGTGGTTACGGGTATGCGGACGCTACCAGGCCCGTGACGTGCGTCAACACGTACAGTGACCGCACAAACGGTTCCTTCGTTCCGTTACCCTGGCGGTCATGAGCAGCGAGCAGAACGCCGCGTCCACCGATGCGCCCGAACCCGGCACGCTCCGTCCCGGCGGGCGCACCGCCCGTGTCCGCGCGGCGGTGCTCGACGCGGCGGGCGACGTCCTCGCCGAGCACGGCTTCGACCGGCTCGACCTGGGCGACATCGCGCGGCGCGCGGACGTCGGCAAGACGACGGTGTACCGGCGTTGGGGTTCGCCCACGGGCCTCGTCGCCGACCTCCTCGACCAGATGGCCCAGGAGTCGCTCCCCCGCACGGAGACGGGCACCCTCCACGGCGACCTGACCGCCAACGCCCGCCTGGTGCAACGCACGTTGGCGGACGCGCGGCAGGGCGCCCTGTTCCGCGCGGTGATCGCCGCGGCCACGTGCGACGCACGGACATCTTCGGCGCTGGCCCACTTCTACGAGGTCCGGGTGGCCGAGTGGGCCCCCTGCGTGGAACAGGCGGTGACCCGCGGCGAACTGCCGTCCGGCACGGACCCGTCCGAGGTCATCCGCGCGGTCTCCGCCCCGCTGTACTACCGCTTCCTGACGACGGGCTCCGCCCCCACGGAAAGGGACGCGACCCGCTCCGTGGAGGCGACGGTCGCGGCGGCGGTGGCGGGGGTTTATGCGGGGTGAGGGCGGCTCCGCCGGGGCGGGGTGGCTCCGCCGGGGGGCGGGACGGACGGCTCCGCCGGGGCGGGGTGGCTCCGCCGGGAGGCGGGACGGACGGCTCCGCCGGGGGGGGGGATGGGCGGGACGACTCCGCCGGGGGGGGATGGGCGGGACGACTCCGCCGGGGGATGGGCGGGGCGGCTCGGCGAGGTGGCCGATGGGCCGAAGGCCGCTCACCGGGCCACGGGGCCAGCGGGCCACCGTGCCTATGGCCCGAACGCCGCTCACCGGGCTACCGGGCCGCCGGGCCGCCGGGCCGCCGGGCCGCCGGGCCGCCGGGCCGCCGGGCCGCCGGGCCGCCGGGCCATGGGATGCGCCGAACGGACATCGGGCCGCTTGCCCGCCCATCTCCCACCCACCCGCCCCCGACGGCCGGAGGCCACCCGCCCCCAGCCGCCCGAACGGGTACCGCTAGGACAACTCCCGCGCCAACACCGACCCCGCCCGCTCCACGTCCGCGAAGGACACGTACAACGGCGTGAAGCCGAAGCGCAGCACATCCGGCGCCCGGAAGTCCCCGACGACCCCCGCAGCGATCAACCGCCCCATCACCTCCCCCGCATCCGCACACCGCAACGCCACCTGACTCCCCCGCTCCCCGTGCGCAGCCGGCGTCACCACCTCGACCCGCCCCCCGGGAACGTACGCCTCGACGCACTCCACGAAGAAGTCCGTCAGCGCAAGCGACTTGGCCCGCACCGCCTCGACCGAGACATCGGGGCGCGCCCACACCTCAAGGGCCGCTTCCAACGCCAGCATCGACAGGATGTCCGGCGTACCGACCCGCCCTCGCACGATCCCGTCCGCCGCCTCGTACGACGGCCGCATCCCGAACGGCTCGGCATGCGAGTTCCAGCCCGGCAACGGCGAGTCGAAGTCCGCCTGGTGCTCGCGCCGCACATACAGGTACGCGGGTGAACCCGGGCCCCCGTTCAGGAACTTGTACGTGCAGCCGACGGCGAGGTCGACCCCATGCGCGTCGAGCCCGACCGGCAGGGCCCCCGCGCTGTGGCACAGATCCCACACCGAGATCGCACCCGCGCCGCGGATCGCCGAGGTCAGCGCCGGCAGGTCATGCAGCCGCCCACTGCGGTAGTCGACGTGATTCAGCAGCACCGCCGCCGTCCGCGGCGAAAGCGCCCCCGGCACCTCCCCCGGCTCCACGGCCCGCACCGAACACCCCGTCATCCGCGCCGCCGAGGCCGCGATATAGCCGTCCGTCGGGAACGTCGCGGCATCGACGAGAATCTCGTCCCGCCCGGCCTCCGGCCCGCCCGACAACCGCACCGCACCCACAAGTGCCTTGAAAACATTGACACTTGTGGAGTCGCCAACAACCACCTGCCCGCTGTCCGCGCCCACGAGCGGCGCGATGAGATCCCCGATCCGCTCGGGCGCGGTCCACCACCCCGACTCGCTCCAGGACCGGATCAGCAACTCGCCCCACTGCCGCCGGACGACGTCGTCGACCCGCCCCGGCACATTCGCGGGCAACGCACCGAGCGAGTTCCCATCCAGATACACAACGGCATCATCGAGAACGAACTGCCCCCGCACACCCGCGAGTTCATCCTTCGCATCCAGCTCGCGCGCCCGCTCGTACAGATCAGACATGAGACCTCGCCGTCCACAGCTCGGGGAACACGTTGCCGCGCGCCCGCTTCTCCAACCACGCCACACCGGCGGAGCCACCCGTGCCCGTCTTCGCGCCCATCGCGCGCCGCGTGGCCACCAGATGATCGTTGCGCCAGCGCCACACCAGCTCGGCGACATCGGTCAACGCCTCGCCCAGACGGGCGAGTTCATCACTCTCGTCGCCCGCGTACAGACGCGTCCACACCGCCTCGACCTCCGCCGACGGCTCGTACTTCTTCGACACGTCACGGTCGAGCACGGCCCGCGGCACCGCGTGCCCGCGCCGGTGGAGCAGCCGCAGCACCTCGTCGTACAGGCTCGGCTGGTGCAGCGCCTTCTCCAGCTCGCCGTGCACCCGGGGCGCGCCGCGGTGCGGCACGAGCATCGACGCCGACTTCTCGCCGAGCAGGAACTCCATGCGCCGGTACATCGCCGACTGGAAGCCGGAGCCCTCGCCGAGCGCGGAGCGGTACGAGTTGAACTGGGCCGGAGTGAGCTGCGCCAGCGGCCGCCAGGAATCGTTCAGCGCCCGCAACTCCCGTACGGAACGCTTCAGCGCGGCCACGGCGGTCGGCACGTCATCGGCGCCGAGGGCCCGCGATGCGGTCTCCCACTCGTGCACGATGACGGTGAACCACAGCTCCATGACCTGGGTCGTGACCAGGAAGACCATCTCGCCGGGATCGTCCGAGCGAAGGTGCTGGAGGTGGGTGAGGACGTCGGCCTGGACGTAGTCCTCGTAGGGCGTGGTGCCCGCGAAGTCGAGATGCGGTGCGTCGGGCGCCTCTGTGTCGCGACCCGCGTCGTGTTCCGCGTCGTGGGACATCGCTGTCTCCTGTTGTGTACTCCGGGTAGCGGTCCGCCCTGCCGTTACCGACACGGGGCCCCGGTCCCCACGGGCATCCTCCGCAATCGTCCCCGGAAACGGCAAGGCCCGCCTGGTCACAATGGACCGGGCGGGCCTCACGGCACCACGAAACCTCAGGTCAGCGTCTGCGCCGCCGCCTCCGAGGAGTCCTTCAGGAACTGCGTGCAGCGCTCGTACTCCGCCTGCTCACCGATCTCGCCCGCGGCCCGCGCGAGGGCGTGCAGCGCGCGCAGGAAGCCGCGGTTGGGCTCGTGCTCCCACGGCACCGGGCCGTGGCCCTTCCAGCCGGCACGGCGCAGCGAGTCGAGGCCGCGGTGGTAGCCGGTGCGGGCGTAGGCGTAGGACTCGACGACGCTGCCGCGCTCGAACGCGTCGTCGGCGAGCTGCGCCCAGGCGAGCGAGGAGGTGGGGTACTTCGCGGCGACGTCCGCAGGGGGCGTCCCGGCCGCGAGCAGTTCGCGGGGCTCCGGGTCGTCCGGGAGCTCGGTCGGGGGCGGACCGCCGAGGAGGTTCTCGTGAAGGTTCATGGGGTCAAGTGTGCCGCGCCCGGACGGTTGCTTGTCGAGCGCCCTCGTGACATACGACAGGACCCGGCCGTGGCAAGCCACGGTCCGCCCTCGTGACATGCGACGGACCCGGCTCCCCGAGGGGATGCCGGGCCCGTACACAGGAAGTGCCCTACTTGATGCGCGTACCCGTCGAACGCAGGTTCTCGCAGGCCTGGACGATGCGGGCGGTCATGCTCGCCTCGGCCTTCTTGCCCCACACGCGCGGGTCGTACGTCTTCTTGTTGCCGACCTCGCCGTCGACCTTCAGGACGCCGTCGTAGTTCTCGAACATGTGGCCAGCGATCGGGCGGGTGAAGGCGTACTGGGTGTCGGTGTCGAGGTTCATCTTCACGACGCCGTTCTCCAGGGCGGTCGTGATCTCCTCGACCGTGGAGCCGGAGCCGCCGTGGAAGACGAAGTCGAACGGCTTCGAGCCGGCCGGCTGGCCGTACTTCGCGGCGACGCCCTCGTTCAGCTCCTTGAGCAGGTCGGGGCGGAGCACGACGTTGCCCGGCTTGTACACGCCGTGCACGTTGCCGAAGGACGCGGCCAGCAGGTAGCGGCCCTTCTCGCCCAGGCCCAGGGCCTCGGCGGTGCGCAGCGCGTCGTCGACCGTGGTGTAGAGGTTGTCGTTGATCTCGTGCGAGACGCCGTCCTCCTCGCCACCGGTCGGCGTGATCTCGATCTCGAGGATGATGTTCGCGGCCTTGGCCTTGGCGAGCAGCTCCTGGGCGATCTCCAGGTTGTCGGCGAGGGTCTCGGCCGAGCCGTCCCACATGTGCGACTGGAACAGCGGCAGGCCGCCGGCCTCGACGCGCTTGGCGGAGATGTCGAGCAGCGGGCGCACGTAGCCGTCCAGCTTGCCCTTGGGGCAGTGGTCGGTGTGCAGCGCGATCTTGTTGCCGTAGCGCGCGGCCGCGACGTGCGCGAACTCGGCGAGCGCCTCGGCGCCGACGACCATGTCCTTCACGCCCTGGCCCGAGAGGTACTCGGCGCCACCGGTGGAGATCTGGATGATGCCGTCGGACTCGGCCTCGGCGAAGCCCTGAAGCGCGGCGTTCAGGGTCTGCGTCGACGAGACGTTGATGGCCGGGTAGGCGAACTTCCCCGCCTTGGCCCGGTCGAGCATCTCGTTGTACTGGTCCGGGGTTGCGATGGCCATCTGCCGTCTCCTCGTAAAGCGCGCGGGTTGCGGGTTCGGGTTGTCGTTCTGGGTGACCCTCACCAAGGGGGTGACATCATCGTCGACCCCATCTTTCCAGACTCGGCCAAATGCTCCAGTCCGGTGCGGCGGAGCGGTTCAGTCCAGTCCGAGCTCGTCCTTCGAGAAGGCGAAGAGGTACGGAACCCCGGCGCCCTCGGTGATCTTCTCGGCGGCGCCGGTGGCCCGGTCCACGATGGTCACGACGGCGACGACCTCGGCCCCGGCCTCGCGCACCGCCTGCACGGCCTCCAGCGGGGAGCCGCCGGTCGTGGACGTGTCCTCGACGACGACCACGCGACGGCCCTTGATCTCCGGCCCCTCCACGCGCTTCTGCATGCCGTGCGCCTTGGCGGCCTTGCGGACGACGAACGCGTCGAGGCGCTGCCCGCGGGCGGCGGAGGCGTGCAGCATCGCGCCCGCGACGGGGTCAGCGCCCATGGTGAGGCCGCCGACCGCATCGAACTCGAGCCCGTGCTTGCCGGTCAGGTCGAGCAGCACCTGACCGACCAGCGGGGCGGCCTCGCCGTCGAGGGTGACGCGGCGCAGGTCTACGTAGTAGTCGGCCTCGATCCCGGAGGAGAGCGTCACCTTGCCGTGCACCACGGCCTTGTCCTTGATCTGCTGGAGCAGCGCGTCGCGCACGTCGTTCGAAGTCATGGCTATGAGCTTAAGGGCCCGGCGCGGGAGCCGGTTTTACAGGTGGCTCCACGTCTCTACAGGTGGCTCCACGTCCAGGTCGTGCTCGCCTCCAGCGGCTCCACGGGCGTGACCAGTCGCGGGGCGGTGTTCAACCCGTTCGGCGGCCCGGTCTGCGGCTCCACGCACACAGCCGCATCCTGCTCGTCGTACACGACGACCCACTGCTCGGGGCTCTTCACCTGGACCTGGAGGGCGCCGGGCCAGGACAGCGTGACGTCGACGCCGTCGGGCATCCCGAAGCAGTCGTCCCAGGGGCCGGGGGTGGCCTCGATGCGCTTGCCGGTCGGCAGGTGGTCGGCGCCGCGCTCCTCCTGCCAGGCCGGGTCGAAGGCGATCTGCACGCTGCTGCCGCCGTCGGTGATGGTCCGGTTGAACCAGGGGTGCCAGCCGATCTGCGCGGGAAACGAGTCGCCGTACGTCTCGATCCCCATCGACAGGGTCAGGGAGTCCTCGGTGAGCGAGACGAGCTGCGTGACGCGTCCGCTGTACGGCCAGGGGTCGGTGAGGTCGTACGTGAAGGCGGCCTCGGTGCGGGTTTCGCGCGCGGTGGTCCACTCGGCGTTGCGGCCGAAGCCGTGGATGGCGTGCGGCGGGGAGTTCAGCGGCATCTGGTGGGTGCGGCCACCATCCCGGAACTGCCCGTCCCTGATGCGCCCGCACCACGGCACCATCGGGAAGCAGCCGTACTTCTCGCCCTGCCGCAGCAGTTCCGTCCCGGAGATCTTCAGGCTGCTGATACGGCAGCCGTTGCCCGGCGCCACGGTCACTTCCGCGTCACCCGCGGTCAACGTCGTTTCCTGTGTCGTCACGGGTCCTGAGCCTATGCGGCGTACGCCTGGCAGCGCCTGCGGAGGGCTCCGCCGGTTGCGGGGAGGGGGCTGGCGGCCACGCCGATTACGCAGAGGGACCTAGCGGTGCCTGCGGAAAGCTCCGTCGATTGTGGGGAGGGTGTCTGGCGGCGCTGCGGAAGGCCGCGCCGATTACGCGGAGGGCCCTAGCGGCGCCTGCGGAGGACCCGGCCGACGACGATCGCCGAGGCGAGTGCGACGGCGGCCGCGGGAGCGGCCCAGCGCAACGTGGCGCTGGTCGTGACGCCCTCGGGGGCGGGCACGGGAGCGTACCGGCCGCGCGGCGGCGCGTGGTCGACCTCCTCCGCGCTGCGGCCGATCATCGTGCGCCGGGCGTGCGCGGCGACCGGCTCCGCCGGGAGGTCGGATTCGGGTCCCTCGGCGGCCGCGAGGTCCGCGTCGGGGTCGAGGGACGGGGGCGGGATCTCGGTGTCGAAGAGGGCGGAGTGGTCTTCGGCCGACGGGAACACCTCGGCCCGCCCACCTTCGCCGTCGCGGTCGGCGGGGTCGCCGACCGAGCTGCTGCCGGCGCCCTCGACGGTGTCGTCGGCGGGCTCGTCGCCCGAGCCCTCGACCGTGTCGTCGACGGACTCTTCACCCGAGCCCTCATACGCGTCCTCAACCGAGCCGCCACTCACGCCCTCGCCCGGGCCCGCGCCCATGTCCTCGTCGGGGTCCGACCCCGGCTCCTGGCCGGTCGCGCCCAGGTTCTCCGCGAAACGGTTCAGCAGACGATGGGCAGCCGACGCCACGGCCTCGCGCGGCAGTTCCGCGACCCGGCCGTCGCCGGAACCGGTGCCGGAGAAGGTGACCGCGGAGCCGCCGGCCGCCGCCGCGACCCGGGCGGTCAGGGCGAACTTCACGCCTCCCGTGCCGCGGGCCTCGCTGCCTTCACCCGTCACGGCGAAGGAACCGTCCGCCGACTGCGTCACGGTGACGCCGCCCCGGTACGTGATGGTGTGCCCGCCGATACGTACCTTCAGGCGGCCTCCGCCACCGGAGGCGTCACGCTGGTAGCCGGGCAGGGCCCGGTCGACGCGTTGGGAATCGCAGAGCACCGCCCGCAGTGACTCCGCCGGAACCGGAACGAACACCTCATGCTCCATGCCGCCGAGCCTAGCGACCTCATCGCTCACATGTACCCCCTTCGCCCTCCACCTTTCGACTTTCCACCGCCCCAGGGTGCACCTGTGCTACTGCGACCACGACTGGGCCCGGGACGCCACCACATCAACACCGCCGGACGCTGCCCCGGCACCGCGCATCAGGCACCACCCCGGGCAGCCGAGCCCCGAAGGGGGCGCGCCCGGTCGACGACCGAAGTCCCGCCCAGCCGCACCGGCGGGGCTTGGTAGATCAAGCCCCGCCGGCGATTGAGGCGGCCGTCCGCAGGACTTTCGGGAAGGGGTGGGGCGGGGGAAGAGAACCTCAGTCGGCGGACTCGCAGCCCCGCCACACACGCCCCGCCCCGGGGAGCCGAAGCCCCCGGAGGGGGCGGGCGGGTGGGAGACGACCGAAGCCCGGCGCAGCCGGAAAGCACGGCGCCGCGAACCGGGACCGTGGGCGCCGCCCCGGCACCGCCCCACAACCCCGCCGCCGCGCAACAACCCGACGCCCACCGGCCCCCGGAACCCGCACCCCGCACCCCGCAGGGCCCCGCGTCAGTCGCCGAACCGCGGATGCACCAACGTCGACGGCGCCACCCCCACCCCCGCCCGCACCACCCGCACCCCCGCCGGAGGCCCCGGTCGTGTCCAGCCCGCCAGGACGAACCCCACACCCCCGTCCCCGCGATACGCCACCGCCCGCAACCCCGCGGAGCGAACCGTCGACGCCGCCGTGTCCAGCGGCGCCGCCGCACCCCTCACCCGCACCACCACTCGCCCCCGGTCCGTGAGGACCCGCCCCACCAACCCGTAGAACTCCTGCGAGTACAGCTTCGTGCTCGCCGTGCTGCCGGGGTCGGGCAGATCGCACACCACCACGTCGTACGGCAGCGCCCGCGGAGCGCTCCGCAGCCACGCGAACACGTCCCCCGTCACCACCCGCACCCGCGGATCCCTGAACGCCCGCCCGTTCAGCCCACTCAGCCCCGGATCGGTCCTGGCCAGGCGCACCACCGCCGGATCGGGGTCGACCACGTCCACGCGCCGCACCCCGCGGACCCGCAGCGCCTCCCGCGCGGCCAGCCCGTCGCCCCCGCCGAGGATCAGGACCCGCGCACGTGGACCACCGTGCAGCGCGGGGCCGACCAACTGCCGGTAGGGGCGGCCCCGTTCACGCCCGTCGGCCCGCAACTGCCCGTCGAGAAAGAGCGACGTGGGTCGCCGCCCACCGCCCGTGAGCACGACTTCCTGCGCCCCGGTCTGCACGGCGACCCGCACATCCGCCCCGAACAGGGCGTGCCGGGCCGCCCGCTCGAAGTCGTCGACGAGGACCCAGGACGTGGCGAGCACGCCGAGCACCGTGACGTTCGCGACGATCAGCAGCCAGCGGGCCCGCCGGCTCAGGTCCCGCCGGAACAGGCCGAGGACGAGCACCGCCCCCGCCACCGCGTTGACCGCCCCGGTGAGCAGCGCCCCCGTCAACTGCCCGAGCAGCGGCAGCAGAAGGAAAGGGAACGCAAGGCCGCCCACCAGCGCACCCACATAGTCCGCCGCGAACAGGTCGGCCACGGCCCCGCCCGCGTCCTGCCGCCGGATCCGCTGGATCAGCACCATGAGGAGCGGCACCTCCGCCCCGATCAGCACCCCGATGGCCAGCGAGAACCCGACGAGCAGCCAGCGCGGCCCGTCCGCCCAGGCCCCGCCCCAGTCCCCGGTCCACGCGAACACCGCGTACAGCGCCATGGCACTGCACCCGCCGACGAGCGCGAGCAGCGCCTCGATCATCCCGAAGCCGACCGCGGCGCGCAGCCGCAGCCGCTTGGCGGCGAGCGAACCGAGGCCCATCGCGAAGACCATGACGGAGAGCACGACGGAGGCCTGGGTGACCGAGTCGCCCATCAAGTACGAGGCGAGCGCGACCAGTTCGAGTTCGTAGACCAGCCCGCAGGCCGCGCAGACGAAGACTCCTGCGAGGACGAGGAGGCGCCCGGTGCCCGGCTTCACCGGGAGCGGGGACCGGACCGGGCCGCCCAGGGGCCTGGGGCCTCGGGTCGTCACGGGTGGGTGCGGTTCGATCACGCCTGGAACGCTACGTCACGGTTTGACTCCGTCCAGTCACCCACACGTGTGGAACCGGTGCACCGCAGGCATACCCGCACCGCCGCTCGCGCCGCTACAGCGCGGCGGCCACCGGCATCCGCGCCCCCACCCGCGTACGCGTGGCGACCAACTGGCCGTCCTGCGGGTAGGCGTGCCAGGTGCGCCACTGCACCTGACCCTCGTACCGCTGCGCGAGCATCGCGGTGAAGGCGTGCGGGCTGCCGGGAAAGACGCCCGCCAGACCGTTCGGATGGTCGGCGACGAGTGCGAGCAACTCCTGTGCGCGGCCCGCGAATTGGCCCGCCGTCAAATGTTCGACGCGGGCCGCGAATTCGTACTCCCAGTCGCCGAGGCGCTTCGCGACGCCCAGCGGGAGCGGCGTACTGCTGCCGGGGATGCACGCCACGGTCTCCGAACAGCTGCCGCGCTCCTCCTCGAGCAGTACCTGGTGAGAGGCGCCGAGCAGCCTCAGCTGAAGCCTGGCATCGTCGATGTCGAGGTCGAGCGTGGCGAGCGCGGGCAGGGGCTCCCGGCCGAGGGCCCAGGCCAGATCGGCCGCGCTCGTATCGGAATAGGCGGTGTTCAGGGTCGTGAGCATGGGTCGGCTCCGCTAGCACGCAAAGGGAAGTGGGGCCGGCTGGATCAAAGGGGCCGGCTCGTGCCCACGAGAACGCGATAACTACGTAGTACGAGGGCTGCGTTGACGGTTAAAGGGAATCATGGTGGGCGACGCCGTCACAGCGTTTTTACCCAACTTCGGAGGGTTTCCATCCCCCCGAGGGCAGCACAGCTCAACTGTTCAACTTCAACGAGCACCTTTCGCGCCCGGCGCACAACCTGCGAGGGCACAACCGGACAAGCGTGCGGCCCACGCGGACCGACTGCCCCGTGTCAGTCGTCTCCGCGCGGGCCGCACGCCCGGACAACGGTGTGTCAGCTTCCGCCGCCCCCGCATCCACCACCGCCACCGCCGCACGACGAGCCGCCTCCCCCACAGGAGGAGCCGCCGCCGCACGAGTGGCCGTGATGGCCGCCGCCCGAGTCACCCGACGAGGAACACCCGTAACTCCCGCCGCCGCTCGCGGCACCGCCACCGGCCCACCAGCTGCTCCTGCCGGCACGGTTCTTCTTCAACGATGTACTGGATGAGCGGCCACTGCCGCCCGCCCTGGCCGTTCCGAGCACGATGGCGAGCACCAGCGCCACGAAGACCACGATGAAGAACACGTTCATCACCGGCCCTCCTCTCTCTTCCCCCGTATCCCCCGAGGGGCCGCCCCGTGCGGGCGTGACAGGGGAATGCCCCCGCCCGGAGCACGCCAAGCAGGAGTTGAGGAAGTCCAGAGGTTCGGCGCAGGATGGCCGGCATGACCTCCAGCGCACGCCCCCTGCTCAACCGCCGCCTCGCCGAGTTCGGAACGACGATCTTCGCCGAGATGTCCGCGCTCGCCGTGCGGACCGGCGCCATCAACCTCGGCCAGGGCTTCCCCGACACCGACGGCCCCGAGCAGGTGCGCGAGGCCGCCGTACGGGCGCTGCGCGCGGGACACGGCAACCAGTACCCGCCGGGCCCCGGCATCCCCGAGCTGCGCACCGCGATCGCCGCCCACCAGCAGCGCCGCTACGGCATGGAGTTCGACCCCGACCGCGAGGTCCTGGTCACGGCGGGCGCGACCGAGGCCATCGCCGCCTCCCTCCTCGCCCTCGTCGAGCCCGGCGACGAGGTCATCGCCTTCGAGCCCTATTACGACTCGTACGCGGCGAGCATCGCCCTCGCCGGCGGCACCCGCGTCCCGGTCACCCTGCGTCCCCACGAGGGGTCGTTCCGCCTCGACCTCGACGAACTGCGCGACGCGATCACCCCCCGCACCCGCCTCCTCCTCATCAACACCCCGCACAACCCCACCGGCACCGTCCTCAGCCGCGCCGAACTGACCGCCATCGCCGAACTCGCCGTCGAGCGCGACCTCCTGGTCGTCACCGACGAGGTCTACGAACACCTCACCTACGGCGACGCCGAACACATCCCGCTCGCCACGCTCCCCGGCATGCGCGAGCGCACCGTCACCATCGGCTCCGCGGGCAAGACGTTCTCGTTCACCGGCTGGAAGGTCGGCTGGGTGACGTCCACGCCGGAGCTCGTCACGGCGGTCCGCTCCGCGAAGCAGTTCCTGACGTACGTCTCCGCGGGCCCCTTCCAGTACGCCGTCGCCGAGGCCCTCGCCCTCCCCGACAGCTACTTCTCCGACTTCCGCGCCACCATGACGGCCAAGCGCGAACTCCTCGCCTCCGGCCTCGAAGACGCCGGCTTCACCGTCTTCCGCCCCCAGGGCACCTACTTCATCACCACCGACATCCGCCCCCTCGGCTTCGACGACGGCTTCGAATTCTGCCGCGCCCTCCCCGAACGCTGCGGCGTCGTCGCGGTCCCCAACGCCGTCTTCTACGACGACCGCGCCGCGGGAGCCCCCTTCGTCCGCTTCGCCTTCTGCAAGCAGGACGAGGTACTCAGCGAGGCGGCGGCGCGGCTCGCCAAGGTGCGTACGCGATAGGGCGGTTCACGGCGTCCCATTGAACAAGGCCCGTGAAGAAGGCCTGTGAAGAAGAAGGCCCGCACGGCAGGCATAGATGTCCCGTGCTCCGCGCGTCCTTGTGGGCGTCAGAGAACGGGAGGGCCAATGGACCCGCAGGATCAGCTCAGATTCCGGGACTTCGTCGACGCCAGGTGGGGCACCCTGCTCCGCCTGGCGAACCTGCTCACCGGCGGCGACCGGCACGAGGCCGAAGACCTCGTACAGACCGCGCTGCTGAAGACCCTGGGGCGCTGGCGGCACATCGACGACCCCGAGGGCTACGTCCGCAAGGTGATGTACCGGCACCAGATCAGCCGCTGGCGGCTGCGCCGGCCGCACCGCGAACCGACGTTCGACGCCTCGCGCACGGTGTGGCGCGAAGAGGGAACGGCCGACGGCACCGCCGACGCCGACCTGCGGATCACCATGGCCGGCGCGCTGGCCCGGCTCACCCCGCGCCAGCGCACCATGCTCGTCCTGCGCTACTTCGAGGACCTGTCCGAGACCGAGGTGGCGGCCGCCCTCGGCTGCTCGGTCGGCACCGTACGCAGCACCACCCACCGCTCCCTGGCCCGGCTGCGCGCGCTCGCGCCGGAACTCGACGCCCGGCACCCCGCCGCGGCCACCGATCCCGACCGCCCCGCCAACGGCACCGCGCCGAAGGGAGCCCACGCATGAACGCCGACCAGCTCGACCGGGCGCTCCGCGACACCCTGCACACGTGGACCCCCGACACCACCGCCGCCCCCACGGACCTCAGCGACCGTCTCGTACGCCGCCGCAGGCGCCGCACCACACTGCGCGTCACCGGCGCCGCCCTCGGCCTCACCGCCATCGCCTTCGGCACGGTCCTCGTCACCGGCACGGGGAGCGAGGCCCCGGCACCGGCCACCCACGTCAGCCGCGAGGGCAAACTGCGCTGGCAGACCACGCTCCCCGGCAAAACCACGTGGGACGCCTGCATGAACGGCTCCGGAGCCGTGTACTGCCGGGGCGCCGGGTACGACGGCCTCGGCGTCGACACCCGCACCGGAAAGGTCGTCTGGCAGCGCCCGTCCGCGAACGACGACGGCGGCGGCACCCCCGCGGGATCGATGGCCGGGGTCCGCGACGGAATCCTCTACACCTACGCCGACCACGCGCCCGGCACCTCGAACCCCGGGACCGACGTCGTCGCCGTCGACCTCGACAGCCGCAAGGTGCTCTGGAAGCACAAGCTGGCCGACGACAGCCGCGACGCGGACTCCGCCGTGCTCTTCGACGGCGGCGTCCTCGCCAACACCCCCACGTTCAAGAGCGCGGCGGCCCTCGCCCCCAGGACCGGCCGCACGCTGTGGACGCACAAGTGGAAGCGGGCCGACTGCACCGCCGCCGCGATCGGCGGCGTCCCGTACCTGATGTGCTCGCCCGACAGCGAGAAGGCGCCGCAGCGCAGCACCGTCGTCCGCCTCGACCCGGCGACCGGCCGCCCGCACACGGTGGCGACGCTCAAGGGCATGACGTCCTACGTCGGCAGGGACGGCGACACGGTGCTGCTCAACGCCATGGCCGGAAACCAGAAGTTCTTCGGTGATCGCGGCCCCACCGACCTGATCCGCGTCGACACGGGCACCGGGAAGGTGACGAAGCACCGCGCAGACGGACCGCGCGGCGGCGTGATCGCGGACGGCGTCATGCTCGCGGTCCGCAAGGACGGCACGGCCCTCGCGTGGTCGGCCGCCGACGGGAAACAACTGTGGGCGAGCCCATCCGGCCTCAGGCTCCGCAAGGACCCCAGCGGCCCCGGCATGTACGAACTGGCCTCCGCCGCCGCCGTGAACCTCACCGACCGGGTCGCCTACTTCCTCGACCCGACCGGGAACATGGTGGGCCTCGACCTCGACAACGGCGCGGTGCGCTGGCGCGGCAAGGTGAAGCTGCCCGAGCGGCCGGTGCGGGGCGGCGTCGCCCCCGAGCTGATGACCGAGGGCCGCCACGGCCTCATCGGCCAGGTCGACAGCGAACTGTTCCGCATCGACCCGAAGCCGTCACCCACGGACTCGTAGCCACGCCAAGAGCCCGGCCGGTGCACACCGTCATGGTGACGGAAACACCGACCGGGCTCTCACGCGAACTCACGCGAACTCACTGGGAGTCGTCGCCGTCCTCCGGCTTCTCCGCGGAGTCGACGTCGGCCTCCAGGCCGAGCTGCTCCACCAGCCACCGGTCGAACTCGATCGCGGCGCGCACCCAGCTGACCGTCGACGACACGAAGTGCTCGAGCGAGACCCCGGTGCCGATCAGCATCTGCGCCTCACCGATGAGGCGGACGGTGCCGTCGTCGTGGGTGTGGCTGTAGACCTTCGGCCACAGGGTGCGGCGGTTCCAGTCGTCGATCGACTCGAGCAGCTGCGGCTTGATCTCGATGCCGTGCGGCCGGTCGTAGAACGTCCGCACCGAGAAGACCTGCTGGTCATCCTCGCCGCGGAACATGAAGTACGTACGGAACTCCTCCCACGGCGCCGCGAGGTCACCCTCCTCGTCGGTGACGTACTTGAGCTCCATCTGCTCCAGAAGCTGCTTGACCAGGTCCTGGTCGGGAACCACGGGACCGGCCGGTCCCGCGCCCTCCTGCGGCTCGGGCTGTCCCCCGAAATTGGGAATCGAGGACGGGTCGATGCTCACTTGCTTGGTCCCTTCGTATGGATGCCGCCATCCTCTCCCACCGAGGCCCCCCAAGGGCAAGCCCGCGCCCCTTCCCAGGGACGCGGGCGTTTCGCGGCGGGCGGACTACAGCGTCTTCCCCGTCGCAGGACCCACGATCAACCCGTCGCCGAACGCGTCGACGCGGACCGTGTCGCCGTCCTTGACCTCGCCGGAGAGGATCTCCTTGGCGAGGCGGTCGCCGATGGCGGTTTGGATCAGGCGGCGCAGGGGGCGGGCGCCGTAGGCCGGGTCGTTGCCCTCGTCGGCGAGCCAGGCCAGGGCCTCGTCGGAGACGTCGAGGGTGAGGCGGCGGTCGGCGAGGCGCTTCGCGAGGCGGTTCAGCTGGAGGTGGGCGATGCGGGAGAGCTCGTCCTTGTCCAGGGCCGAGAAGACCACCAGGTCGTCGAGGCGGTTGAGGAATTCGGGCTTGAAGGAGGAGCGGACGACCTCCAGGACTTGTTGCTTCTTTTCCTCCGCCGAGGTGAGGGGTTCGACCAGGTACTGGCTGCCCAGGTTCGACGTCAGGACGAGGATCGTGTTGCGGAAGTCGACCGTGTGGCCCTGGCCGTCGGTGAGGCGGCCGTCGTCGAGGACCTGGAGGAGGATGTCGAAGACCTCGGGGTGGGCCTTTTCGACCTCATCGAGGAGGACCACGGAGTACGGGCGGCGGCGGACCGACTCGGTGAGCTGGCCGCCCTCCTCGTAGCCGACGTAGCCGGGCGGCGCGCCGACCAGGCGGGCGACGCTGTGCTTCTCCCCGTACTCCGACATGTCGATGCGGATCATGGCCCGCTCGTCGTCGAAGAGGAAGTCGGCGAGGGCCTTGGCGAGTTCCGTCTTGCCGACGCCCGTCGGGCCGAGGAAGAGGAAGGAGCCGGTGGGGCGGTCGGGGTCGGCGATGCCGGCGCGGGTGCGGCGGACCGCGTCGGAGACCGCGCGGACCGCTTCGGTCTGGCCGATGAGGCGCTTGCCGAGCTCGTCCTCCATGCGCAGGAGCTTCTGCGTCTCGCCCTCCATGAGGCGGCCTGCCGGGATACCGGTCCAGGAGGCGACGACGTCGGCGATGTCGTCGGGGCCGACCTCCTCCTTGACCATGGTGTCGCGCGAGACCTCTTCCTCGGCCTCGGAGGCTTCCTCCAGGTCGCGTTCGAGGGTGGGGATCTCGCCGTAGAGGAGCTTGGATGCCGTGTCGAAGTCGCCGTCGCGCTGCGCCCGTTCGGCCTGGCCGCGCAGTTCGTCGAGCTTCTCCTTCAGTTCACCGACGCGGTTGAGGGACTGCTTCTCCTTCTCCCAGCGTGCGGTGAGGCCGCGCAGCTCCTCCTCCTTGTCGGCGAGGTCGCGGCGGAGCTTGTCCAGGCGGTCGCGGGAGGCCGGGTCGGTCTCCTTGGCGAGGGCCATCTCCTCCATCTTCAACCGGTCGACGGCGCGCTGGAGTTCGTCGATCTCCAGGGGTGAGGAGTCGATCTCCATGCGGAGCCGGGAGGCCGCCTCGTCGACGAGGTCGATGGCCTTGTCGGGGAGGAAGCGGGAGGTGATGTAGCGGTCGGAGAGCGTGGCGGCGGCGACCAGGGCGCTGTCGTTGATCTGGACCTTGTGGTGGGCCTCGTAGCGGCCCTTGAGGCCACGGAGGATCGCGATGGAGTCCTCGACGGAGGGCTCGGCGACGAGGACCTGCTGGAAGCGGCGCTCCAAGGCGGGGTCCTTCTCGATGCGCTCGCGGTACTCGTCGAGCGTGGTCGCGCCGACCATGCGGAGTTCGCCGCGGGCGAGCATCGGCTTGAGCATGTTGCCCGCATCCATGGCGGAGTCGCCGCCGGCGCCCGCGCCGACGACGGTGTGCAGCTCGTCGATGAACGTGATGATCTGGCCGTCGCTCTCCTTGATCTCGGAGAGGACGGTCTTGAGGCGCTCCTCGAACTCGCCGCGGTACTTGGCGCCCGCGACCATCGCGCCGAGGTCGAGCGAGACGAGCCGCTTGTCCTTGAGGGACTCCGGTACGTCGCCCTTGATGATGCGCTGGGCGAGGCCTTCGACGACGGCGGTCTTGCCGACGCCGGGTTCGCCGATGAGCACCGGGTTGTTCTTGGTGCGGCGGGACAGGACCTGGACGACGCGGCGGATCTCCTGGTCGCGGCCGATGACCGGGTCGAGCTTGCCCTCGCGGGCCGCCGCCGTGAAGTCCGTACCGAACTTCTCCAGCGCCTTGTAGGACCCTTCGGGGTCGGGTGTGGTCACCCGGCGCCCTCCCCTGCTCTTGGTGAATGCGTCGACCAGCTTCTTGGCACTGGCCCCGTTCTGCGTGAGTACGTCGGCGGCGGCGCCGCCCTTGGCCGCGATGCCGATGAGCAGGTGTTCCGTGGAGAGGTACTCGTCGCCGAGGTCCTTGGCGCGCTCGGACGCGTCGGCGATGACGGCGAGCAGGTCGCGGTTGGGCTGCGGCGGCGCGACGGTGGATCCCGTGACGCTGGGCAGCGCGGCCAGTGCCCGCTCGGCGCCCGCCCGTACCTGCGCCTGATCGGCGTCGACCGCGGCGAGGAGGTCGGTGATGTTCTCGTTGTCCTGGCCCTCCAGCAGAGCCAGGAGCAAGTGCGCCGGGGTCAGATCCGGGTGGCCCCCGGACACGGCCCGGCTGCTTGCCGCGTTGATCGCGTCGCGGCTCCGGTTCGTCAGCTCGGCGTCCACGTGCCTGTTCTCCTCCATGTACGGCTGGGTGATCCCTGCGGGAAACTCTGACTCGTCCAACGTGTACAAAGTTGAGTCTATTCCACTCAAGGGCGTCCGGGGAAAGGGCCCGTGCCCTCTGGGATAGGTTCCCGTTCATGGCCAAGCGCATCGACCTCGACGCCCCCGGATCCGCCTTCCTCGACTTCTGGCGCGAGCGGCACCTGTGCACCCTGACGACGCTGCGCGCGAACGGCACGCCGCATGTGGTCCCGGTCGGGGTGACGTACGACGCCGAGGCGCGGGTCGCCCGCATCATCACGGGCAAGTCCACCAGGAAGGCCGCCCACGTCGTCGAGGGGTCGGGGTTCGCCGCTGTGTGCCAGGTCGACGGCCGCTGGTGGGCGACGCTGGAGGGGCGGGCGACGGTGCACACGGACCCGGAGCGCGTCGCGGACGCCGAGCGCCGCTACGCCGAGCGCTACTCGCGCGCGCCCCGGCCGAACCCGGACCGGGTGGTCATAGAGATAGCGGTCGGCCGGGCCACGGCGAACCTCCCCGCCCCCGAAACCGCGTAGCACCCGAACCCGCCGGCCCCCGGCCCCGTACGCCCCCGTACACAACTACAGCGGCGCCACCGTGTCAGGTTCACGGTGACGCCGCTGCAGGGGGGAAGCACCTGCGCGATTACAACGACGGGGGCATCGCGTCAGGCACTGCGGGGGGTGGCTGTGGAGCGTGGGTGGGACTGCGAGGGCTCGGGTCCTGCCTCGCCGACCAGTTCATGGTCCCGCTGGTCGAGGTTGACGAAGATCATTCCGTATCGGACGACCGTACGTACCGGCTGTGGGGCTCCGCGCGGTCGGCGCAGACACCGGTAGGCCCTGATGTCGTCGCCCTCGCGGACCACGATGATGGGCTCTCCGAAGAGGGTGACCATGAGGGAGTCACCGTCGCTCGGAATCGCGGTCACGAGGTCGATGGTGTGCCAACCGGAGCGGTAGGCGATCGCCATCTCCCGGCGTAACGACCGGTCGTCGGGCGGGGTGATCATGCGCCTGCGTCCGTGGGCGCGGAGTCCCAGATCGCGTCGGCGGGAAGTGCCTGGACGGTCGTGGGCGCCACGTTCCAGATCGCGTCCGCCTGGGCCGCGGGTGCGGTGTTCCAGATGGCGTCCATCGGCCCGATCGCGCCGAGGACCAGCCCGGCGGAGAAAGCGCCGGCAACAACGGCGCGAAGTATTCCCTTACGCATAGCGGGTCTCGTCCTCACTTTCATGGATTCTCTCCCCCGGCTCTCCACGACGATGGCTCATTCGGCCACGCAAACACCACAGGGTCGATGCATCATGTTCCTGCACGTTCAGGACCCTGGGGGGTGGAGCTATGCCCAATACCAGCTCAAATCAGGCACATCCACACGCCATGACCGAGCTGTGCGACGCCGGGAGGCACTTGTACGCGACAGCCCTGCGCTCAGGACGCATCGCACGCAGCGAAATCTCCTCGGCTCCCTGCCTGCTGGACTTCGCTCTCCTGCATCCCGATCCTGATGACTCCGCCTGGCTCCGGCCGGTTCCGCCGACAGCGGCGCTCTCGCAACGGCTGCATCCCCTCGAACGCGAGATACAGGAAAGAAGGGCTCTCGCGATCGAACTCACCGATGCCTTCGAGCCATTCCTGGCCATCAGCGCCCAGCGGCAACCGACCACCCACTCCATCACGGTGCTCGAGGGCAAGGAGCGGATCAACGCCGCCATCGAACTGGCCCTCGCGGAGTGCAAGACCGAGATGCTCACCGTCCAGCCCGGAGGGGGCCGGGACGAGCACACGCTCACCAAGGCCCTGCAGATGGGCAGGGAGATCACCGATCGCGGCATCACGATGCGCACGCTCTACCAGCACACGGCGCGGCACAGTCACGGCACCCTCGCCTACGCGGAAGCCCTGGCCCAGGGGAACGTCGACATACGCACGCTTGAGGAGCTCATCGAGCGGCTGATCATCTTCGACCGCTCGGTCGCGTTCATTCCCGCACGCGAAGACCGGCAGGCCGCCCTGGAGCTGCGCCACCCGGGTCTGGTCGAATACCTGGCCAATGTCTTCGAGCAGCTCTGGCAGCGCGCGGTCCCGCTGCTCGACGAAACCCCCTACGGGCCACCGACCGACGGCATCACGGGCGTCCAGCGCTCCATAGCCAAACTCCTCGTCGAAGGCCACGTCGACGAGGCGATAGCCCGCCGGCTGGGTATGAACGTACGCACCTGCCGCGCCCACATAGCCAAACTCGCGGCCGCCCTCGGCAGCGGCAGCCGGGCCCAACTCGGCTTTCTCATCGCGCAGTCCGGAATGCTCGACACAGACACCCCCGCACCGAGCAGAGGGAGCGAGTCGTGACCCTCAGGGCTCATTCGCACGACGTCGGCGAGGTGTGCGAGGCAGGCATGCGGCTCTACACCCGCGCCCTGCGCGAAGGCCGCGTACCGCGCGCGGACTCCGAGCCGGTCCCCTGCCTCGAAGCGCACGCACTGCTCCGCCCGGACACCGGGGACCCCGGGTGGCTGCGACCGGTTCCCCCCGCGATCGCGCTGCCCCGGCTGCTGCGGGCCGTCGAGGAGAACATCGCCCTGCGCCGCAGCCAGGAGGCGAAGCTCGCCGAGACCTTCGCCCCGCTGATGGCCCTGGACGCCGAGCGGGCGGCCGTCCCGGACGCCCCCATGATCACCGTCCTGCTCGGCTTCCAGCGCATCAACGACGCGATCGGCGAGGCCATGTCCACCTCGTCGACCGAGCTGCTCACCATCCAGCCGGGCGGCCACCGCCCGGCCCCCCTGCTCGCCTCGGCGCTGCCCAAGGAGCAGCAACTGCTGGCCCGTGGCTGTCGGATGCGCACGCTCTACCAGCACACGTCACGCCACTCGCAGGCCGTGCTCGCCCACTTCGAGCAGCTGGCCGGTGACGTCCAGGTCCGCACCCTCGACGAGGTGACCGAGCGCCTCATCATGCTGGACCGCACCGTCGCCTTCATCCCCGCGAACCAGGACCGCACGGTGGCCCTGGAGCTCCGGCACCCGGCGCTGATCGCCTACCTGGCGACCACGTTCGAGCGGCTGTGGCGGCTGGCCACGCCGATGTTCCCGCAGGCGGCGGTCGAGGAGCCGGCCTCGGACGGCGTCACGACGCGCCAGCGCACCATCGCGACGCTCCTCATCGAGGGCCACACGGACGCGGTGATCGCGGAGCGGCTCGGCATGAACGTCCGTACGGTCCGCGTGCACATCGCGAAGCTGGCGGCGACGCTGGGCAGCGACAGCAGGGCCCAACTGGGCTATCTGATCGGCCAGTCGGGCATCCTGGAGGACACGGACTAGCGACCCCGCCCGACGGCTACTTCAACCCGGCCTCCGCGCACGCCTGTGCGTACTTCGCCGTGCAGATCTGCGACACCTTGAAGATCTTGTCCTTGACGACGGTGCTCTTGATGTTGTCCTTGGTGAGCGCGACGACGCTGACGCTCGCCGTCCTGATCTGCTTGGTGGTCGGGCTGTCGGTGCGGTCCATCGCCAGCGCCTCGAACTCGATGTCGCGCCCCTGCGAGATCCGCACGGCCATCTCGGCGGCGGTCTGCGCCTCGTCCGGGTACGGCTTGTAGACGCTCATGTACTGCTCGCCGTCCAGGATCCGCTGCACGGCGGCGAGTTCGGCGTCCTGCCCGGTGATCGGCGGCATCTCGCGGACGCCGACCTCCTTCAGGGCCGCGATCACGCCGCCGGCCATCCCGTCGTTGGCGACGTACACGCCCGCGATGTTGTCCACGCCGAGCGCGTCGACGGCCTGCTCCATGTTGGCCTTGGCGTTGGACGGCTTCCAGCCCTCGGTGTCGTACGACTTCGCGACGGTGACGGCGTTGCCGAGCTCCACGCGGGCGGCGGACTTGAACTGCGCGGCGTTGGGGTCGCTGGGCGAGCCGTTGATCATCACGACCTTGTCGCGCTTGGTGGCCTTGGTCCCGCCGAGTGCGGTGATCAGCGCCTTGCCCTGGGTCTGCCCGACGAGCTCGTTGTCGAAGCCGACGTAGGCGTCCACGGGCCCCTCCGCGAGCCGGTCGTACGCGATGACGTGGACGCCCGCGTCCTTCGCCTTGCGCACGGCCGGGGCGATGTCCTTGGCGTCCACGGCGTCGACGACGATCGTGTCGACCTTCGCGGCGATCATCTCCTGCAACTGCTTGCGCTGGAGCGCCGCGTCCTGCTTGGCATTGGCGTAGACCAGTTCCCCCTTGCCGGACGTCAGCTTCGCCACCTGACGCTCGAATATCGGGTGATCGAACTTCTCGTAGCGGGCGGTCTCCTTCTCCGGAAGCAGCAGACCGATCTTGACATCGTTGCCCTTGGTGGCGGACGCGCTGGGTCCGCTGTCGCCACCCGGCAGCACGCCACCGCAGGCCGAGAGCGAGACGACCAGGACGGATGCGGCGCCGGCCATGGCGGCGCAACGCATACGCGTGTTCATGTGCGGATACCTCCCTGACGTGGCCGCGACGGTGCGGCCGAGGTGGCTCGAAGCCAACTCGCCCGCCCGGGGACCGTCAATAGGTGAAGCCACACCGCAACGAAAACGGGGCCATTACTTCTTCACATGAAGCCGAAGACGGCGAATACCGGACACCTTCGCAAGGTGTCCGCGCTTGCCGCACAGGAATTTCACAGGTGCCGGTGTCCGGCTCCGGGTTCCGGTCAGCCCTGGTACTCGCTGAGGTCGATGGCGTACAGCCGGGCGCCGTCGGCGTCGCCCGTGACGTCCATCCCGAGCTTCGCCAGGACCTTCGCCGACGATGTGTCGCCCTCCGCGGTGACCGCCACGACCCGGTCGATGCCACGGTCCTGAAGCGCGAACTCCAGGGTCGTCTGCGCCGCCTCCGACGCGTACCCCTGGCCCCAGAACTGCCGCGCGAGCCGCCACTGGATGCCGATGTGCCCCGCCACCTGCTCGGGGGCGTCCGGCACGTACAGGCCGACGGCGCCGGCCAGCTCGCCGGAGCCGAGGAGTTCCACGGCGAAGACCCCGAAGCCCTCGTCGTCCCACTCCTCCTCCCAGCGCTCGATGTCCTCGGCGGTCTCGTCGAGGGAGCGCGGGGTGCCGTCGCCGATCCGGCTCATCACGGCCGGGTCGGCCTGGATCTCGGCGAGCGGCGCGAGGTCGTCGTCCGGCTGCCAGCGGCGCAGGAGGAGGCGGGGGGTGCGGATCTCGGTCATGACTCCATCCTGCGGCATACGAAAGGGCCCCGGGGACAACGCCCCCGGGGCCCTTCACGCGTGAGTGCGGGCTACTGCTCGGACGACCGCTTGGGCCGCCACACCACCAGCGCGCTCGTCTGCTGGACCTCCTGGTACGGGACCAGGTCCCGGCGGTACGAGGCGTGCACCGCCGCCTCGCGCTGCTGGATCGCGGAGGCCGCGCTCTCCACTGCCGAGGAGAGTTCGGCGACCCGGGACTGCAGCGCGGCGACCTGGTTCTCCAGCTCGATGATGCGCTTGATGCCGGCCAGGTTGATGCCCTCGGCCTGCGACAACTGCTGCACCGTACGCAGCAGTTCGATGTCGCGCGCCGAGTAGCGCCGGCCGCGCCCGGCCGTGCGGTCGGGCGAGACCAGGCCGAGGCGGTCGTACTGGCGCAGGGTCTGTGGATGCAGGCCGGACAGCTGTGCCGCCACCGAAATGACGTACACCGGCGTCTCGTCGGTCAGTTCGTACGGGTTGTGGCGCCGACGGCCGGGCTGCCCGTCCATCACATTCACGCTCCCTTCGCGGCCTTGAACAGTTCTGCCCGCACATCGGTGTCCTCAGTCGCCTTGCGGTACGACTCGAGGGCGTCGCGGGCGTCCTCCGAAAGGTCCTTGGGGACGGCCACCTCGACCGTCACCAGCAGGTCTCCGCGCGTGCCGTCCTTGCGGACGGCGCCCTTGCCGCGGGCCCGCATCGTCCGCCCGTTCGGCGTGCCCGGGGGCAGCTTCAGGGTGACCGGCGGGCCGCCGAGCGTGGGCACCTTGACCTCGGCGCCGAGCGTCGCCTCGGTGAACGTCACCGGGACGGTGACGGTGAGGTTGTCGCCCTTGCGGCCGAAGACCGGGTGCGCGTCGACGTGCACGACGACGTACAGATCGCCCGCGGGGCCGCCCCGTTCACCGGGAGCGCCCTTGCCGCGGAGCCGGATGCGCTGGCCGTCCGAGACCCCCGCGGGGATCCTGACCTGCATGGTGCGGGAGGACTTCGCCCGCCCACTGCCCTTGCAGGCATCGCACGGCGTCTCGGCGATCAGGCCGCGGCCCTTGCAGTCCACGCACGGGTCGGTGAGGGAGAAGCCGCCACCGCCGCCCCGCGAGACCTGTCCGGTGCCGACGCAGGTCGGGCACACGCGCGGTGTGCCGTTCGCGTCGCCGGTGCCGGAGCACGCCTTGCAGGGAGCCTGGGACGACATACGGAGGGGTACCGTCGCGCCGTCCACGGCCTCGGTGAAGCTCAGCGTCACCTCGGACTCGATGTCCTGGCCCCGGCGCGGCTGCGTACGCGTGCCCGCGCCCGCGCCGCCCCGGTTGAACAGGCCGCCGAACACGTCGCCGATGCCGCCGCCGAAGCCGCCCGGACCGCCCTGGCCCTGGGCGCCGCCTCCGAAGAGGTCGCCCAGGTCGAAGTTGAACGAGCCGCCCGCGCCCGCGCCGCCGGGTCCCGGACGGAACCCGCCGCTGCCGAACAGGGCGCGCGCCTCGTCGTACTCCTTGCGCTTCTTGGGGTCACCGAGGATGTCGTTCGCCTCGGAGATCTCCTTGAAGCGCTCCTCCGCCTTGTCGTTGCCCTTGTTGGCGTCGGGGTGGTTCTCGCGGGCGAGCTTGCGGTACGCCTTCTTGATCTCGGCGTCGGTGGCGTCCTTCGGGACGCCGAGGACCTTGTAGTAGTCCTTCTCGATGAAGTCCTTGGTGCTCATCGGCCTCGACGTCCCTCCTCACTCACATCAATCAGTACGTGTACGACGTCAGCCCTCTTCCGGGCCACCGTTGTCCTTCTCGTCGCCCTTGGCGTCGGCCGACTCGGCAGCGTCCTCGGACTTGCCCTGCGTACCCGGCTGCGGCTCGGCCACGGCCACCCGCGCGGGGCGGATGGTGCGCTCGCCGATCCGGTAACCCGGCTGCAGGATCGCCACGCAGGTCGTCTCCGTGACGTCCGGCGCGTAGGAGTGCATCAGGGCCTCGTGCACGGTCGGGTCGAAGGGCTCGCCCTCCTTGCCGAACTGCTGAAGGCCCATCTTCGCGGCGACCGTCTCCAGGGATTCGGCCACCGACTTGAAGCCGCCGACGAGCTCGCCGTGCTCACGGGCACGGCCGATGTCGTCGAGAACGGGAAGCAGCTCGGTCAGGAGGTTCGCGACGGCGATCTCCTTGACCGTGACGCGGTCCCGCTCCACACGGCGCCGGTAGTTCTGGTACTCGGCCTGCAGGCGCTGGAGGTCCGCGGTGCGCTCGTTGAGCGCGGTGCGCACCTGGTCCAGCTGTGCGGTCAGGGCAACGTCCGATGCGGAAGCTGAGTCCCCGGCCGGGGCCGCCCCCTCCGTGTCGGAGGGAGCGGCCTGCGGCTCGGCGTCGTCGGGGGTGGCGCCGGAGGGGACGTCAGGCTTCTCGTTCTCCTCGAAGCCCGGGGTCTCCTCCGTCACGCGGCACCGTCCTTGCGGTCCTTGTCCTCGTCGACGATCTCGGCGTCCACGACGTCGTCGTCGGCCTTGGCGTCACCCTGCGGGGCGTCCGCACCGGGGGCCTCGGCGCCCGCGGCCTGGGCGTCGGCGTACATGGCCTGGCCCAGCTTCTGCGAGACGGCGGCGACCTTCTCCGTGGCGGTGCGGATCTCGGCCGAGTCCTCGCCCTTGAGCTTTTCCTTCAGCTCGGTGACGGCTTCCTCGACCTCGGTCTTGACCTCGGCGGGAACCTTCTCCTCGTTGTCCTTGAGGAACTTCTCCGTCTGGTAGACGAGCTGCTCGCCCTGGTTGCGGGACTCGGCGGCCTCGCGGCGGGCGTGGTCCTCGTCCGCGTACTTCTCGGCCTCTTCGCGCATCCGGTTGACCTCGTCCTTCGGCAGCGAGGAGCCACCGGTGACGGTCATCTTCTGCTCCTTGCCCGTGCCGAGGTCCTTGGCCGTGACGTGCATGATGCCGTTGGCGTCGATGTCGAACGCGACCTCGACCTGCGGGACACCACGCGGGGCCGGCGGCAGACCGGTCAGCTCGAACATTCCGAGCTTCTTGTTGTACGCCGCGATCTCGCGCTCGCCCTGGTAGACCTGGATCTGCACCGACGGCTGGTTGTCCTCGGCCGTCGTGAAGATCTCCGAACGCTTCGTCGGGATCGTCGTGTTGCGCTCGATCAGCTTGGTCATGATGCCGCCCTTGGTCTCAATGCCGAGGGACAGCGGGGTGACGTCGAGGAGCAGGACGTCCTTGACCTCACCCTTGAGGACACCGGCCTGGAGGGCGGCGCCGATGGCGACGACCTCGTCCGGGTTGACGCCCTTGTTGGCCTCGTTGCCCGCGGTCAGTTCCTTGACCAGCTCGGCGACGGCCGGCATACGGGTCGAACCACCGACGAGAACGACGTGGTCGATCTCGGACAGGTTGATGCCCGCGTCCTTGATGACGTTGTGGAACGGCGTCTTGCAGCGCTCCAGAAGGTCCGACGTGAGCTGCTGGAACTGGGCGCGCGTGAGCTTCTCGTCCAGGTGCAGCGGGCCCTCGGCGGAGGCCGTGATGTACGGCAGGTTGATCGTGGTCTCCGTGGAGGAGGACAGCTCGATCTTCGCCTTCTCGGCGGCCTCGCGCAGGCGCTGGAGCGCCATCTTGTCCTTGCCCAGGTCCACGCCGTGGCCGTTGTTGAACTGCTTGACCAGGTAGTCGACGACGCGCTGGTCCCAGTCGTCACCGCCGAGCTGGTTGTCGCCGTTCGTGGCCTTCACCTCGACGACGCCGTCGCCGATCTCCAGGAGCGAGACGTCGAAGGTGCCGCCACCGAGGTCGAAGACCAGGATGGTCTGGTCGTCCTTGTCCAGGCCGTAGGCCAGGGCCGCGGACGTCGGCTCGTTGACGATGCGCAGGACGTTCATGCCCGCGATCTCGCCGGCTTCCTTCGTCGCCTGACGCTCGGAGTCGTTGAAGTAGGCCGGGACGGTGATGACCGCGTCCGTGACCTTCTCGCCGAGGTAGGACTCCGCGTCGCGCTTCAGCTTCTGCAGGATGAACGCGGAGATCTGCTGCGGGTTGAAGTCCTTCCCGTCCAGGTCGATCTTCCAGTCGGTGCCCATGTGGCGCTTCACCGAGCGGATGGTCCGGTCCACGTTCGTGACCGCCTGGCGCTTCGCAACCTCGCCGACCAGCACTTCGCCGTTCTTCGCGAAAGCGACGACGGACGGCGTGGTCCTGGCGCCCTCGGCGTTCGCGATGACGGTGGGCTCACCGCCCTCCAGAACGCTTACGACGGAGTTAGTCGTGCCCAGGTCGATGCCGACCGCACGTGCCATTTCGATTCCTCCAGCTACCTACTTGAGTGGAACTGGCTCAAGACTGCAACACCCTCCCCCTCGGCGTCAACAGACCTGAGTCCCACCCACTCAAGTTTTATCCTGCCCTTATCGGCAGACCGCTGGAGACACAGCTCTGACCTGGGCTTTTGTGAAGTGTCATGTGCTCGTACGGAGGTGATTACGCTACGAGCGAGGCGTAGAGGCACTCGGTGCGCTCGGTCCAGGCGCCTTCCCCGTACCGCTTCGCGTACACGGCGCGGCAGTGCTCCCGCAGCGTCGGGAAGATCTTGGCGGCCACGTCGAGCGCGCCGGGAAGGTGCGCGTCCGGGGTGGTGACCGTACCCGTGCCCTCGGACCGTACGGCACGCGGCACCGCCGACGCCCCGGCCCCCTCGAAGGCCAGCACCGGCAGCCCCGCCGCGAGCGCCTCCGCGTACACGAGCGGCACCGCCCCACGCGCCCGCCCCGGCAGCACGATCCCCCGATATCCCGGAAGCGCCCGCCTCAGCTCCCCCCGCCCCACGGCCCCGCACATCCGCACCGACGCGGGCGCCGCCGCCCGGCACCGCCCCTCCAGCGGCCCGGCCCCGACCACGTCCAGGCGCTCACCCGCGGGCCAGCGGCGCAGCAGTTCGAGCACGCCCCGCCCTGGCGCGAGCGGCCCGACGCACACCCAGGCGTCACCGGCCCCGCCTGCACCGCCGCCCCCGTCGACCCCGCCCGCCCCGACCTCCGGTTCCGCGACCGTGGGTACGAAGTCGGGCACCACGTCGAGGCGTTCGCGGGGCAGCCCGGCGCGCGCGCACGCGTCCCGACTGGCCTCGGAGAGGACCACGAGTCGGTCGGCCCGTCGCAGCAGCGGGTCCTGCCGCAGCCCGCCGCGCGCCGCCCACGGGAACGTCAGCGCGGCGAACCGGGAGCCGCGGTGGGGCCCGTGCCGCAGGGTGGCGACCACCGGGCCCGTCCACTCGGTGATCCAGGCGCGGCCGAAGGCGGGGTACAGGTTGTGGACGTGCACGACGTCCGGACCGAACGCCCGCAGCGTGGCGAGGGGGTCGCGGCCACGGCCGTTCGCCGCGACGAGACGCACCTCGTGTCCTGCGCGGGTGAGCGCGGCGACCTGGTCGAGGACGGCCTCGTCCTCGCCGCCCGGGGCGCCGAAACCGTGGACGACGGCGATCCTCATGGTCAGACCCTGGCCCCGGCGGTCGTGACCACGCCGAACGCGCCGCCCGCGTCGACGAGGGCCGCGTCCACGATGTCGAGCAGCCCCAACGCGGGCTCCCATCCGGTGAGTTCCCGCAGGGGGCCCGCCTCCGGCGCGCGCACTTCCGCGCGTACTTCCTCGTCAGGAACGGACCCGTACGGGACGAAGCGGAGCCGGGAGGGGGTGCCGGAACGTTCCACCATGACGCCCGCCAGGTCGGCGACGGCTGTTTCCTGCGTGCCGCTGACGTCGAAGGCGCGGCCCGACGCGGCGGGCTCGGCGAGCAGCCGCAGCAGCGCGTCGACGGTGTCGGCGACATGCGTGAAGCGGAGCCGTCGGGTGCCGTCGCCGTGGATGACGAGCGGCAGGCCCGCGACCGCCTGCTCGGCGAGGCGCGGCACGAGGGCGCCGGACGCGGGCGACTGGCGCGGCCCGACGGTGTCGTACAGGCGGACCACGGTCACGTCGCCGTCGAGGGCCTCGCCCGCGGCTCCCGTGGCGGCGAGGAGCAGGCGGCGGCCGTGCTGCCGGGCGGCCTCGACGACGGGGCCGGCCCCCTCCGTCGCCAGATGGACCACCGCATCGCACCGGCCCGCGAGTTCGGTCACGAGCCGGGCGTCGAGGGCCGAGCCGCGCACGAAGCGGAGCCGGGGGCTCGGCCAGGCGGCGGCGAGGTTGGCGCGGTCGCCCGTGGAGAGGTCGTCGAGGACGACGACGGTGTGTCCTTCGGCAAGCAGCGCATCGGTGAGGTGCGAGCCGACGAAGCCCGCGCCACCGGTGACCAGGTATGTCAAAGGTGCGGTCATGGAGGGTGCGGTCGTCAACGGTGCGCTCATCCCCATAAGTTATTCCGTTATGTCCAAATATGGGGTGAATAACACGATCCGCTTTGGGGCCCAGCGGTGATCCACGGATGATCCGCACAGGGGTACCTGCGCGACACAGATCACCAGCCTGGCGACTACATTGCGCACTGGTAAGTGGGTAGTCTCAGACGGACAACCTAAGTTACCGCTTAGTAACGCAGGCCCGAGGAGCCCCCAAATGCAACTCGCCGCGATCATCGTGTCGCTGGCCCTGATCGTCGTCGGCGTGGCTCTGTTCGTCCGAGCCATCGCGCAGATCTACCGCTACGTGCGGCTCGGCCAGAACGTCCCCGCGGGGACGCGTACCGACGAACCCGTGCAGCGCACCGTCACCGTGGTCAAGGAGTTCCTCGGCCACACCCGCATGAACAAGTGGGGCATCGTCGGCTTCGCGCACTGGTTCGTCGCCGTCGGCTTCTTCTCGCTCATCCTGACGATCGTGAACGCCATCGGCCAGCTGTTCCAGGCCGACTGGCTGCTGCCGATCATCGGCGAGTGGGCGCCGTACAACATCTTCGTCGAGTTCATCGGCCTGATGACGTCGCTGGGCATCCTCACGCTGATCGTGATCCGCCAGCTGTCGAAGCCGAACAAGGCGGGCCGCAAGTCCCGCTTCGCGGGCTCGAACTTCGGCCAGGCGTACTTCGTCGAGGCCGTCATCCTGATCATCGGCGTCTGCATCCTGGTGCTGCACGCACTCGAAGCGACGATGCACGGGCTCGACCACTACGAGGCGTCGTTCTTCGTCACGTACCCGCTGGTCCTGGCCTTCAAGGGGCTGAGCCTCGGCGCGCTGCAGAACATCGTGTACTTCACCGCGATGGTGAAGATCGCGACCTCGTTCATCTGGATGATCACGGTCGCCCTGAAGACCGACATGGGTGTCGCCTGGCACCGCTTCCTCGCCTTCCCCAACATCTGGTTCAAGCGTCAGGCCGACGGCGACGTCGCGCTCGGCGCGCTGCAGCCGATGACCTCCAAGGGCGAGCCGATCGACTTCGAGGACCCGGGCGAGGACGACGTCTACGGCGTCTCCCAGGTCGAGCACTTCTCCTGGAAGGGCCTGCTCGACTTCTCCACCTGCACCGAGTGCGGCCGCTGCCAGTCGCAGTGCCCCGCCTGGAACACGGGCAAGCCGCTCTCCCCGAAGCTGCTCATCATGTCGCTGCGCGACCACGCGCACGCCAAGGCGCCCTACCTGCTCGCCGGTGGCGGCAAGTCCATGGAGGGCGAGGAGCAGGCCACCGAGGAGCAGCTCAAGGACGTCCCGGCGGCCGCTCTCGCGGAGGCCGAGCGCCCGCTGATCGGCACGCACGAAGAGAACGGCGTCATCGACCCGGACGTCCTGTGGTCCTGCACCACCTGCGGCGCCTGCGTCGAGCAGTGCCCGGTCGACATCGAGCACGTCGACCACATCGTCGACATGCGCCGCTACCAGGTGATGATCGAGTCCGCGTTCCCGTCCGAGGCGGGCACGATGCTCAAGAACCTGGAGAAGAAGGGCAACCCCTGGGGCCTGGCGAAGAAGCAGCGCCTGGAGTGGCTCAAGGAGCTCGACTTCGAGGTGCCGGTCGTCGGCAAGGACATCGAGGACCTCACCGAGGTCGAGTACCTCTACTGGGTCGGCTGCGCCGGCGCCCTCGAGGACCGCGCGAAGAAGACCACCAAGGCCTTCGCCGAGCTGCTCAACATCGCGGGCGTCAAGTTCGCGATCATGGGCGGCGACGAGAAGTGCACCGGTGACTCCGCCCGCCGCCTCGGCAACGAGCCGCTGTTCCAGCAGCTCGGCCAGGAGAACGTCATGTCCCTCAACATGGCGTTCGGCGAGGAGTACGACGAGGACGGCAAGGTCACCGAGGAGTCCAAGAAGCCTCGTACGGCGAAGAAGATCGTCGCGACCTGTCCGCACTGCCTGAACACGATCGGCAAGGAGTACCCGCAGATCGGCGGGGATTACGAGGTAATCCACCACACGCAGCTGCTCCAGCACCTGGTCGACGAGGGCAAGCTGACGCCGGTCACGCCGGTCGAGGGCATCATCACGTACCACGACCCGTGCTACCTGGGCCGTCACAACAAGATCTACTCCCCGCCGCGCGAGATCATCGCCAGCGTCCCGGGCATCCGCAACGAGGAGATGCACCGCCACAAGGAGCGCGGCTTCTGCTGCGGCGCCGGTGGTGCCCGCATGTGGATGGAGGAGCGGATCGGCAAGCGCATCAACAACGAGCGTGTCGATGAGGCGCTTTCGCTGAACCCGGACATCGTGTCGACTGCTTGCCCCTTCTGTCTGGTGATGTTGACGGACTCCGTCAACGGCAAGAAGAACGACGGCAAGGCGAAGGAGTCCGTCACGGTCGTCGACGTGGCCCAGCTGCTGCTCGACTCCGTCAAGACGCCGGTCGACCCGGCGGGCGAGGCGGAGACCGAGGACGCGCCGGAGCCGGAGCCGGTGAAGTAACCGGTCCCGTACGTCACTTGAGGGCACCCCGTTCACGACGGGGTGCCCTCTTCGCTTGTACGGGGACTTGTACGGGGGCTTGTGCGGCGTGCCCACATCACTTGTTGCGTCCCGTACAACCCTTCCGGCCCATCCCGTGTCAAACGGTGCGCCGGACGAGGAACGGGCCCTTTCCGGCCATCCCCCCGCGCTGCCCGGTCATCCTTCAGCCAAGGAGCCGCACGTGCGCAAGAACCGTTCGGCCGCCCTCGCGGCGGCCTCGTTCCTTCTTCTCACCGGTACGTTCATCGCCGCCGCCCCGTCCGCGTACGCGGGTACACCGGGCAGCACCCGCGCCAACGACCGCAATACCGACTTCAACGGCGACGGCTACGACGACGTGCTCGTCGGCGCCCCCGGCGCCACCGTCGGCGGGCACGCCGGGGCCGGGATCGTCACCGTGCAGTACGGCGCATCGACCGGGATGGGGACCTCCCGCGCCGCCGTCCTCAGCCAGAACACGACCGGGGTGCCCGGAGCCGCCGAGAAGGGCGACGCGTTCGGGCAGGCCGTCGCCACCGGGGACCTCGACGGCGACGGCTACGACGACGCGATCGTCGGCGCCCCCGGCGAGGACCTCGGGACGGTGACCGACTCGGGCGGCGGCGTCGTCCTGTGGGGCACGCCCAAGGGCCTGGTCGGCAGCGCCAGCACGGGACTTGAGGCCGACGAGCCCGCCACGGGCGGCAAGTTCGGCTCGTCGCTCGCCGCCGCCCGGTTCACCGACGGCGGCGACGGCGACCTGCTCGCCGTCCTCGACTCGGTCGGCCTCGCGATCTTCCGCTACGAGGCCGCGCCCGCCGCCAGATCCACCGCGGGCGCGACGAAGAAGCTGGTCCGCGACTCCCGGACCGACTTCGCACCCAAGGCACCGAAGGCTGCCGCCCCGAAGGGCAAGGCGCCGAGCGCCACCGCACGCGCCGCCACCCTGGCAGCGCCGACCGGCATCCAGCCCAAGTCCCTGTCCACCGGCGACTACGACGCCAACGGCTTCGCCGACCTCGTCGTGTCCGGCCTCTCGGTCGGTGACGAGTCCGGCGACGGCTGGTCGTACGTCATCCCCGGCACGGCCGCCGACGCCGACCCGCTGCCGAACCTCACGCTGCGCGGCGGCCCGGTCGCCGCCTCCGGTGACGTCAACGGCGACGGCAAGGACGACCTCGTCACCGGCGAGCCGAACAGCCCCGACGACGGGGGCCCGTGGACGACGGGCGGCATGGTCGGCGTCCACTACGGCTCGGCCTCGGGCCTCACCGGGGAACCGCAGTGGTGGACGCAGGACTCCGACGGCGTGCCCGGCACCGCGGAGAAGGGCGACGGCTGGGGCGCAGACCTGTCCGTCGGCGACACGAACGGTGACGGGTTCGCCGACGTCGCGATCGGCGCACCCGGCGAGGACATCGGGACGGTCGCCGACGCGGGCGCCGTGACGGTGATGCGGGGGACCTCGCTCGGCCTGCGGACCAGCGACGTACGGGACTTCAACCAGAACTCGGCGGACGTCCCCGGCGCGGCCGAGAAGGGCGACAAGTTCGGCGGCCAGGTCTCCTTCACCGACCCGAACGACGACGGGCGGTTCGGCCTCCTCGCGGCGGCGCCCGGCGAGAACACCAACGACGGTGTGGTGTGGGTGTTCTCCGCGGGGTCCGGCGGGATCACGGCGGCCGGGTCGTGGACGTACGGGGCGGGGGCGCTGGGCGGCCCGGCCACGGACGCGCGGTTCGGCGCGGCGATCGACGACTGATCGACGCACGGTCGGCGCCCGGCCGACGACTGATCGACGACCGGGCGCCCCGCGTACAACCATTCACCGGCCCCCATCCGTCACACCAGCGACCACCGACAACAACTGCCCCATCCAACGCTGGAGTTGACGTGCGCCTCAAGAAAATCGCCATGGTCGCCGGGGTGGCCGCCCTCGCCGCGGGCGGCCTCACCCTCCCCCTCGCGGGGACCGCCTCCGCGGCGAGCACCCTGAAGGACGACTTCAACGGCGACGGGTACCGCGACCTCGCCATCGGCACGCCGAAGGCCAACGCCGTGACGGTGACGTTCGGTTCCTCGTCCGGGGTGGGCAGTGGCAAGGCCGTGACGATCACGCAGGAGACCTCCGGCGTACCTGGAGTCACCGAGCAGGAGGACGAGTTCGGGGAGAACGTCACCAGCGGTGACGTCAACGGCGACGGGTACGCCGACCTGATCGTCGGCGCCCCCGGCGAGCGGGTCACCGACTGGGCGGGCGGCTCGCTGAACGTGGTGTGGGGCGGCCCGAACGGCTTCAGCAAGGGCGCCACCGTCTACCACGCGCCCTCCGCCGACGACGAACGCTTCGGCGAGGGCGCCGTCTTCGTCGACCTCGACGGCGACGACCACGCGCAGCTCGCCGTCGTCAGCGCCAAGAAGTACTGGTGGTACTCGGACAGCAACGCCCCCGAGGACGCCTACGCGCCCGAGGTCGGGTTCGTGCCCGAGGGCGTGACGCTGGAGGGCCTCACCGCCGACCAGTTCCACGGCAAGGGCGCCGGGAAGACGTACACGTACGTCCTCTACGGCAAGAACGCCGACGGCAGCCCCTACACGGGGTGGGTCGACGGCGGGCCCGGCGACATCGGTTACCACTCCGGGCGGATCGACGGTCAGTTCGCAGGTTCCACCACCGAGGCCGCCGCCACCGGCGACGTGAACGGCGACGGCTACCCCGACCTCGTCACCGGGCAGGCCGCCGACAACTCGGTCTGGGTGTTCTACGGCGGATCCACCATCTTCACCGACGAGATGGAGGGCATGGACAAGGTCACCCAGGACAGCCCGGGGATCCCGGGAGCGACGGAGGCCGAGGACCGGTTCGGTGCCTCCGTCTCCGTCGGTGACGTGGACGGCGACGGACGGGACGAGGTCGCGGTCGGCGCGCCCGGCGAGAGTGTCGACGGCGTGCGGGGCACGGGTTCGGTCGTCGTCCTCAAGGGCTCCGCGGGCTCCATCGAGGCGGGCCGCTCCTACCACCAGGAGACCAGCGGAGTGCCGGGCATCGCCGAGACCGGCGACCGCTTCGGCTCCACCGTCCGGCTCAAGGACATCAACGGAGGCGGCCGCGCGGACCTGTCCGTCGCCGCGTCCGGCGAGGACATCGGCTCGGCCGCGGACGCGGGCGCCGTCACGGTGCTGAAGGGTTCGTCGCCGTACCCGACGACGACGGGCGCGACCTCGTTCAACGGCGCGGACTTCGGCCTGCCGGGAGCGGGCATCGCATTCGGGACGTCCCTGCGCTGACGTTTCCTTCCTTGCCCCTGCCATCATGTGGAAGTTGTGAACTCATGGGAGGGGCGGGGGCGTTGTTGATACCGGGGCACATACAAAGATCCGGCGTACGAAGAGGTGGCGGCGCTGCGTTGTGCGCCGTGCTGCTCGCCGCCGCGCTCACGGCGTGCGGCGGCCACGACAGCGACAGCGCGGGCACCCACCGCCCCGCGACCGTGGCGGGCGAGCAACAGCGGAGCGCGCCGCTGCCGGTCCCGCGCGGCAAGGGCAGCAGGCTCCCGAGCGACTTCAACGGCGACGGCGCCCCCGACCTCGTCCTCGACGACCTCGCGCACGACGGGCTCGGCGACGACCCCGGCATCGGCGTCGTCTACGGCAGGAAGCACCACGGACTCGTCGCCGGGACCCGGCTGTTGCTGACCCCGGCGAAGTACGCGGCCCGGGTCAAGGGGCAGGCCCCGGCCACGTTCGCCTCGGAGGCGAGCTGCGACCTCGACCGGGACGGATACGCCGACCTCGTGGTGTCGACGGACCCGCCGTACGACGGCCAGGGCATGCCGCCGGTCCCGCTCCAGATCCTCTTCGGCTCGCCCACCGGGATCTCCGGCAAGGGCGTCACGCTGAAGATCCCCGCGCGCGCCCGGTTCGGCAACGAGTGGCCGGACCAGCCGGTGTGCGGTGACTTCGACGGCGACGGCAGGAACGACCTGGTCGTGCACGCGAGCGGGGGACGGCTCAGCGTGCTGCCGGGCCCGTTCACCCGCGCCGGCGCCCCGCGCGGCACCGCCCGCATCGCGCAGGCCTCCGGGAACGTGCCGACGGGCCCCGCCGCCGACCTGGACGGCGACGGCACCGACGACGTCCTGGTCCGCGCCCACGCGGGCACGGCACGCTCCGCCGTCGCCCTCGGCGGCCCGGGCGGCTTCACCAAGGGCGCCACGTACCCGGCGGGCACGGACGCGGTCTTCGGCCGCTTCGGAGCGGCGGTCCTCGGCGAGGCCGGCCTCAAGCTGTACGCGCCCGGGGGCCGGGCCACCCGCACGGTCCGGGTCACCGGCGACCGGCTCGCAGCGGCGGACCTGAACGGCGACGGCCGCGACGAACTAGCCGTGTCGGACGCGGCCTCGGACGGCGTCCACCTCATCGGTCTCATCGGTCCGGGCGAGCCCCGCAGGGCCCCGGCGAAGGGCCACGTGATCGCGGTCGCGGACTACGACGGGGACGGCCGCGACGACCTCGTCCTGCAACACACCACGGGCACCACGGGCGCCACGGACACGGTGACCGTACTGACGGGCAACCGCGCCGCCACGCTCGTATCGGACACCCCACAGCTCACGTTCTCCACAGCGGAGTTCAGCAACTAGTCCTCCACGGCAGAGTTCAGCAACCGGCTCTCCACCCCAGCGTTCAGCAACCGGCTCCTGTCCTGCAAAAACTCCGTCGCCACGTACAACCCTCCCGCCCCACCAACGGTCTCCTGTTAGCCGACCGCGAGGTCACGGCCGGGGCAACTCCCGGCCAACACCCCGCGAACGGCACCCCGTTGACGGGACGCCCGCCAGGCGTCCCCTTCCCGCAGGAGCCAACCGAATGGCCAAGCACAGACGCACGCCTGCTCCCTCCCAGACCCGCCTCCGGCTCGCCATGGCCACCGCCACGGCGGCAGCCCTGACCGGCGGCGTCCTCACGGCCGCGGCGGGCTCCGCGGCCGCCGCCCCGGCCGCGTCCCAGGCCGACGCCGACGCGGACTTCAACGGAGACGGCATCGGCGACCTCGCGGTCAGCGCCTCCCACGCCTACGTCAACGGGCACAAGCAGGCCGGCCAGATCGCCGTGCTCTACGGCTCCGCCACCGGCACCCGCACCGTCACCATCAGCCAGAACACCGCGGGCGTACCCGGCACCGCCGAGACCGGCGACTACTTCGGCGCCGACTCCGCGTACGGCGACTTCGACGGCGACGGATACGACGACCTGGCGGTGGCCGCCCCGGGCGAGGACGTCGGCTCGGACACCGACGGCGGCACCGCCGCCATCCTGTGGGGCTCGCCGACCGGCCTGACGGGCGGCACCACCATCGACGACCCGCGCCCCAGCTCCCACGACGGCTTCGGCGGCCCCATCGAGGCGGGCGACTTCGACGGCGACGGCTCCACCGACCTCGCGATCGGCGCCAAGAACAAGAACACCGTCGACGTCCTCGACGGCCCCTTCTCGCGCACCGGCGACAACCCCCACCGCGGCGTCGTCACCGTCCCCGTCATCAGCGACACCGGCGCCGGCGTCTGGAACCTGCACTCGGGCGACGCCAACGGCGACGGCAAGGACGACCTGATCGTCAACGGCTACGCGGCGGACAACGGCACCAACGCCAACTTCTGGCTGCCCGGCACCGCTTCGGGCCCCAGCACCTCCGGCGCGGTCCGCCTGCCGAGCGGTGTCATCACCGACCTCGGCGACACCAACGGCGACGGCTACGACGACATCGTCGTCGGCAACTACTGGGCCAACAGCAACAGCAAGGACACCAGCGGCGCCGTCTACATCGTCAAGGGCTCCGGCGCCGGCCCCGCCGCCACCCGCACCACCCTCACCCAGGAGACCGCCGGCGTGGCCGGCGGCAGCGAGGCCGGCGACGCCTTCGGCGCCGAGGTCGACCTCGGCGACGTCAACGGCGACGGCCACCTCGACCTGGTGGTCGGGGCGCCCGACGAGGACCTGACCGGCGGCGCCAACACCGGTGCCGCGTGGGTCATGTACGGCAAGGCCGACGGCACCGGCATCACCGGTCAGGGCTCGGTGTTCCTGGAGCAGAACAACGCCTTCGTGCCCAACAGCAACGAGGCACGCGACTTCTTCGGCTCCGACGTCCACCTCGACGACCTCAACGGCGACGGACGCGACGAGGCGTACATCGGCGCCGCGGGCGAGAACGGCTCCAACGGCGCCGTCTACCCGGTCAAGTTCAAGGCCGACGGCTCCCTCGCCGCGTCCTCCGGCATCTACACCTCGACCCTCGGTGTCTCCGCCACCGGCACCCCCCTCCTGGGCGCCAACTTCACGGACTGACCCGACGGGCGGCCCGCGGCCCGCTCAGGGCCCGGCCGTCCCCACCGACACCACGCTCCGCCGCAGGAGCGCCACGCAAAGGATCACCACACGCATGACCGAGCACAGACGCACCTCCGCCCGCATCCGCCTCGCCCTCGCGACGGCCGCCGCGGCCGCCCTCACCGGCGGTCTCCTCGCCGCCTCCGCGGGCACCGCAGGCGCCGCGGACTCCGTGCACCACCCGCAGGCCGACTTCAACGCCGACGGCTACGGCGACGTCGCGGTCTCCGCCGGTGACGCCACCGTCTCCGGCAAGAAGGGCGCCGGGAACATCGTCGCCCTGTACGGCTCGGCGAGCGGCGTCACCGCCACCGAGCGCGCCACCTTCAGCCAGAACAGCAGCGGTGTCCCCGGCACGTCCGAGACCGCCGACGGCTTCGGCTGGGTCAGCGCGTACGGCGACTTCAACCACGACGGCTTCGACGACCTCGCCGTCTCCGCGCCGCACGAGAAGGTCGGCGACGACGCCAACGGCGGCACCGTGGCGGTGCTGTGGGGTTCGGCCTCCGGCCTGTCCGGCGGCACCACCATCACCGACCCGGCCGTCTCCTCGCACGACAAGTGGGGTGACTCCCTCGCCGCGGGCGACTTCGACGGCGACGGCAAGGACGACCTCGCCATCGGCTCGTCCTCCGCCACGGTCTACGTCTTCAAGGGCGGCACCGCCAAGTCCGCCTCCCTGGGCGGCCGTTACACCGTCCGCCCCGCCATCGTCAGCGGCGGCGACGCGGGCCCGCTCAACCTGTTCGCCGGTGACGTCAACGGCGACAAGCGCTCCGACCTCGTCGTCAACGGCTACGAGACCGGCAGCGACATGGGCTACAACACGAACTACTACGTGCCCGGCTCCGCCTCCGGCCTGACCACGTCCGGCGCCCAGCAGCTCAAGCGCGGCATGATCACCGGCATCGGCGACGTCAACGGCGACGGCTTCGGCGACATCGTCACCGGTCAGGAGTGGGACCCGGACCTCAAGAACGCGGACGGCAGCACCGTCACGGTCCCGGGCTCCGTCACCGGCGGCCAGATCCACGTCACGTACGGCTCCCAGGCCGGTCCGGCCGCCGCCACGGACATCTCGCAGGACACCGGCAGCGTGCCCGGCGGCTCCGAGCGCGGCGACTGGTTCGGCAGCGAGCTCGCCGTCGGCGACGTCAACGGCGACGGCTACGTCGACGTGGCCGTCGGCGCGCCCGGCGAGAACCTGGGCGGCGTCGTCAACACCGGCTCCGTCACGGTCCTCTACGGCTCGGCGAACGGCCTGAACACCACCTCCGGCACCCAGTTCTTCGCCCAGTCCACGGCCGGCGTCCCCGGCAGCGACGAGAAGAACGACTACTTCGGCGGCGAGGTGAAGCTCGCCGACGCCGACAAGGACGGCAAGGCGGACCTGGTCGTCGGCGCCCTCGGCGAGAACGGCGGCAACGGCGCCCTGACCTACCTCCCGTCCAACGGCACCAAGCTCACCACGACCGGCTCCCGCTCCATCTCCACGTCGGCCGCCGGCGTGAGCACGGACGCCTCCCCCCTCTTCGCCGCAAACGCCGCCAACTGACCTCCCCCACATTCCACTTGGCCCGCGGGCCCGCCCCACGGGGGCGGGCCCGCCGCCGCGTCCACGTCCCCGGAGTGCACCCCATGGCTCACGCCGTACGTCCGCCCGCCCGCACCACCCGCCTACGGCTCACCCTCGCGATCGGCACCGTGCTCACCGCCGCCCTGCTGACGCCGGCCACAACGGCGTCGGCCGCCCCCGCGAAGTACGCCGACGACTTCAACGGCGACGGCTATCGCGACTACGCGTACGCGAGCTACAGCTCCAAGGGCGGCGGCAGCGTCGCCGTCGTGTCCGGTACAGCGAACGGCCCCGGCACCACGACCAAGCGCATCAGCCAGGCGAGCACCGGCGTACCCGGCGCCGACGAGGCCGACGACATGTTCGGAGAGGTGCGGGCCGCGGCCGACTTCGACGGCGACGGATACGGCGACCTCGCCGTGGCCGCGACCGGCGAGAACGGCGCGGCGGGCGCCGACCAGGGCTCCGTCACCCTCCTGTGGGGCTCTCCCACGGGCCTGTCGACCGGCACCACCCTGCCGAACAAGAAACCCGGCTCGCACAACGCCATGGGCAAGGACCTGGCGACCGGCGACTTCAACGGCGACGGCAAGCAGGACCTGGCCGTCATCAACGGCTCCGTCACCTACGTCTACCGCGGCCCGCTCACCCGCTCCGGCACCACCGGGGCGGTCACCAAGCTCGACAAGACGTCGTCCTTCTACTCCACCGCCCTGATCCCCGGGAAGGTCAACGGCGACGGAAAGACCGACCTCGTGATCATCGGCGACGTCGTCACGTCCTCGTACGTGGCCTCGGACGCCTGGTTCATCAAGGGCGGCAGCTCCTCGCTCACCTCCGGCAAGACCCTGCGCCTCGAGTCCGAGTCCGGCGACGGCGGCAGCGCCGACCGCGGCGGCGACGGCGTCATCGCCGACTTCGACAAGGACGGCTACGGCGACATCGCCATCGGCACCGCCCTCTACTCGAAGCACAAGGGCCGCGTCAGCCTCTGGTACGGCTCGTCCACCGGCCCCGCCGACAGCACCCGCATCACCCAGGCGTCGCGCGGCATGGCCGGAACCCCCGAGAACTACGACGAGTTCGGCTCCTCGATCTCGGCGGGCGACGTCAACGGCGACGGCTACCAGGACCTGGCGATCGGCGTGAGCAACGAGGCCATCGACGGCAAGGACAACGCGGGCGGCGTCCACGTCCTCAAGGGCCGGGCGAGCGGTCTGTCCGGCACCGGCTCCCAGTGGTTCGCCCGCAACAGCCCAGGCGTGCCGGGCACGTTGGAGTCGTACGACGGATTCGGCGGCCTGGTCCGGCTGCGCGACACGGACGGCGACCGGTACGCCGACCTGTACGCGTCGGGAGGCTTCAGCTCGCTGCGGCTGCCCGGCGCGTCCTCCGGCATCACCACGACGGGAGCGGCATCGGCCGACGCCGTCCCGGTCGACGCCCTCCTCCAACCCTGAGACCGCCCCGGGCCCGCCCCTTAAGGGATGTCACAGGTCAGCCGCAATGCCGGGCCCGAACCCCGGGCCCGGCATTCCGTTCACGGAAACCAGGTACGTTCGAGTACGTGGCTGGATTCAGGAACGGACGCGGCCGGGACAACCGCGAAGCGCCGCAGGGGCACCCTCCGTACGGGCCCCCTCAGCAGCAGCAACACGGGTACGGGCAACCGCAACAGCAGCAACAACGGCAGCAGTGGCCGCAGCCGAACGGCGGGCACGGCGAGCCGGAGTACTTCGGCGAGCCGAACGCGCCCCGCGCCCACGACCCGTACGCGGCGAACAACCCCGGTCACACCCAGGCGTTCTCGGTGAACCCGGGCGACGACCCGTACGCGTACGGCCAGGGCTCCACCTACCAGGCGGGCGCGGCCGCCCCGGCCGGACCGATCGGCCCCCGCCTGCACTGGAAGCCGCTGCTGTCCGGGGTCGTCCTGCGCCCCGCGCCGACGTATCTCCAGATGCGCGACTACGCGATGTGGGGCCCGGCCCTGATCGTCACGTTCCTCTACGGGCTCCTGGCGATCTTCGGCTTCGACGGCGCCCGCGAGGACGTCATCAACGCCACGATGTCCTCGGCGATCCCCTATGTCCTGACGACCGGCATCGCGATCACGCTCAGCTTCTTCGTGCTCGGCGTGGTCACCCACACGCTGGCCCGCCAGCTCGGCGGCGACGGCGCCTGGCAGCCCACGGTCGGCCTGTCCATGCTGATCGCCTCCCTCACCGACACCCCGCGCCTGCTCTTCGGCATGTTCCTCGGCGGCGACGCGATGTTCGTCCAGCTGATCGGCTGGGCGACCTGGGTCGCGGCGGGCGCCCTGCTGACCACGATGGTCTCCAAGTCCCACGACCTCCCCTGGCCGAAGGCGCTCGCGGCATCCGCGATCCAACTGATCGCCCTGCTCTCGATCATCAAGCTCGGCACGTTCTAGACGTCCCCGGCCAGCGCCTTCCGGCACACGAAATGAGGGGCCCCGCGGGGCCCCTCATTTCGTGCATCCGACGCGTGCTCAGGCGTCGAGAACCTGCCCGTCCCGCTTCACGACCGGCGGTTCGACACTCCACGGGAAGTTGATCCACTCATCGGTCCGCTTCCACACGTACTCGCACTTCACGAGCGAGTGGGACTTCTCATAGACGACGGCCGAGCGGACCTCGGCCACGGTGTCGAGGCAGAAGTCGTGGACGAGCTTCAGCGTCTTGCCGGTGTCCGCGACGTCGTCGGTGATGAGCACCTTCTTGTCGCTGAAGTCGATCGCGTTCGGCACGGGCGCGAGCATGACCGGCATTTCCAGGGTGGTGCCCACACCGGTGTAGAACTCCACGTTCACAAGATGGATGTTCTTCACGTCCAGCGCGTACCCGAGCCCGCCGGCGACGAAGACGCCGCCGCGCGCGATGCTGAGGATGATGTCGGGCCGGTACCCGTCGTCGGCGATGGTCTGCGCGAGCTCGCGCATGGCGACACCGAACTTCTCGTACGTAAGGTTCTCGCGCACGGGCGCCACATCACTCATGTTGCTGCTGCTCACACCTGGGTCCGATGGAAATTGAGGAAGGAACGGGAGGCGGTCGGGCCGCGCTGTCCCTGGTACCGCGAACCGTAGCGCTCGCTGCCGTACGGGAACTCGGCGGGTGAGGACAGCCGGAACATGCACAGCTGGCCGATCTTCATGCCCGGCCACAGCTTGATGGGGAGCGTCGCGAGGTTCGAGAGTTCGAGCGTCACGTGGCCGCTGAAGCCGGGGTCGATGAATCCGGCCGTGGAGTGCGTGACGAGGCCGAGGCGACCAAGCGAGCTCTTGCCCTCGAGGCGCGAGGCGAGGTCCTCGGGCAGGGAGATGACCTCGTACGTCGACGCGAGCACGAACTCACCGGGGTGCAGGATGAAGGGCTCGTCGCCCTCCGGCACCACCATCCGCGTCAGCTCCGACTGCTCGACGCTCGGGTCGATGTGCGGGTACTTGTGGTTCTCGAACACCCGGAAGTACCGGTCGAGACGCACATCAATACTCGACGGCTGAACCATCGACTCGTCGTAGGGATCGATGCGCACCCGTCCGGCGTCGATCTCGGCCCGGATGTCCTTGTCTGAGAGAAGCACGTAGCGAGGATACGCAGTGGGCGCGGGCCCGCCACAATCGGCGGGGCCCGCGCCCACTGTCATCGGTGCCGCTTACCGCTCGTCCGGTCCCACAGGAACGGCGTGCCGAAGTCGCGCGCACCGCGGACACCGAATCAGCCGGCTGGGACCGAGACGGTCCGCCTGCTGCATCGGGAACGAAGCGGTGCTGAACACGTGCCCTTCGGCACATCGGACGACGGTGCGATCCATCGAGTCCATCAAGTCCCGGAGTCCCTTCCCCACGGAGCCATTGGGCCAGTTTCCTGACCGACGACGAAGCGCAACATTACGGGATGAAAGGGACGCCAATCCAGGCGGCACCCCGCGGTGAATCGTCCTCGGCCGGAATCCCCACCGTACGCTCCAACTCCCTTCACCCGCAGTCACTTCCACCCCTCACAACGCAGCCGGGCCCCGGGGCTTCAGCGCCCGGGGCCCGGCATGAGGTACAGTGTCGCCAGTACGGATCGCTTCAACGGCCGTACCGCGCGGGTGTAGTTTAATGGTAGAACATAAGCTTCCCAAGCTTAGAGCGCGAGTTCGATTCTCGTCACCCGCTCCACGAAGAAGCCCCAGGTCATAGACCCGGGGCTTTTTGCTGTGCGGATTCACGTACTTCGACGCCGGAAGGGCGGTGGCCCCCGGCGATTTGGGATCGCCGGGGGCCACCGCCCTTCAGAGGAACCGGTGCAGGATCAGCCGCGGCCCCTGCGGGACATCGCGCGGACCGTGAGGCCGGCCGCGAGGGCGAGGACCGTGAGCAGGGCGCCCAGGAGCGTCCAGTCGCGGAAGCCGGTGTCGGCGAGGTGGCCGCCGCCGTCGTGGCCGCCGGTGCCGCCGTTGCCGCCGTCCTCCGGGAAGGTGTTGGTGACGTCGACCGAGGCCGCGTCGTTCACCTGGACCGTGCCGTCGGAACCGTCGTCGGAGGCCTCGTACGTCACCGTGTCACCGGTGGGCACGTCGGTCTCCGTGACCGTGCAGGTGGCGCCTTCCGGGACCTTGATCGTGCGCGACTCCCCGTCCTTCAGGGAGAAGGCGCTGTCGTCCGAGGAGAGGGCCACGTCGCCCTGGTCCGTGGTGCAGGCGAGCGAGAAGTCGTACGGGCCCGCGCCGCCGTTGACCACGTGCTTGGTGACGGTCAGGTCGGCCGCCGGGAAGGTGTTGGTGATGTTGATGGCCGCCTGCTCGTCGGAGTCGGCCGTCGTGATCACCGTCGGGTTGTCGGCGGAGCCGTGGTCGACGGTCGCCTTCGCCGCGCCCCCGGTGCCCACCTCCTCGGCCCAGCAACGGGTGTTCACCGGCAGCGGCTTGATGGTGACGGGTTCGCCGGCCTTGACCTCGTACGTCTTGTGCAGGATCCGGTCGCTCGGTTCGCCCGAGGCGTTCGGGAGGGTGCAGGAGACGTCGACGCTGTAGGTGCGGCCGTCGTCGGCGTAGTCCGCGGCGTCGCCGGTGAGTTCCTTGGAGAGCTGGAGCGCGCCGAACTCGTAGGTGTTGGTGATCCGGGCGGTCTGCGGAACCTCCGTGTCGGTGTTCGGCTTGATGGTGACCTCGACGGGGTCACTCCTGGTGTGGTCGGTCTGGCCGCCTCTGGCCGAGGTCTCCCAGATCTTGCACTCGGCGCCAGCCGGGATCCCCTCGACCGTCACCGGCTTGTCCGCGGACACCCGGTAGTCCTCGTCGAGGACGACGCGGGGCAGTCTGCCCTGCGGGTGGATGGTGCAGGTCACGTGGTACGGGTACGGCACCTTGCGCAGCAGGTCGGTCGCCGCGTCGGGGTGCTTGCCGAGCCGCTTCACCAGCCGCAGCTCGCCGTAGGAGAGGGCGACGCCGACCTTGATCGGCTCATTGGCCTGGAGCACCCGCGGGGAGCCGGCGCGGTCGGTGGTCTCGTTGTGGGCGTAGGAGTTCCACGCGATGGTCGGGTCGCCGTTGTGGGCGACGTCGAGCGGAGTGTCCATCGCGTACGTGATGTCGACGGTGCCACCGGGCTCCAGCGGCGTCGGGAACTTCAGGTCCATGTCCGCGCCGCGCGCCCTGCTGCTGTAGGCGTCGTCCCAGGTGTCGGACGGGCACTGGTCCGCGCTCGAACCGGCGCCGCCCATGTTCAGGTCGTCGGTGCACAGCGGCTCGTCGTTCTCGTACTTGGTGGTCATCTGGCCGGGGCTGTCGCCGTCGAGCTGCGGCTCGGAGGCGAGCGTTGGCCGCTTGTCCCAGGCCGTCTGGCGGTCCTGGTCGAGGATGACGCCCTTGTCACCGGCGACCGGGAACCGGTCGATGATGCGCATGTTGGTGCCGTCCTCGGTGCCCGAGTTCCGCAGGCGCATCAAGTAGTGGTACTGGTCACCGGGGTTGACCAGGGCGATGCACGGGTTGGCGGTGTACCTGCGGCCGGTGGAGTCCGTCGTCATCAGGCAGGAGTCGTCGCCGACGGGGACGGTCTTCCCGGTCTTGGTGTTGTACCAGCCGAGGGAGTCGTTGCCCGAGACCCACTTGCGGGCGGTGAACGCGGCGCCGGACTTGGCCGTCAGCTTCGCGTCGTCGACGCAGTACAGACCGGAGCCGAACATGGCGCCGTTCTCCTCCGCCTCGCTCGGGTCCTCACAGGCCAGGTCCGGGTCGGACGAGGTAGCACCCATGGTGTTGGTGACGGTCTCGTCGGCGCGGATGCCGGCCTCCAGCTTCACGTGGATCTCGATGGTGAAGCTGCCGCCGGGCGGGAAGTTCCACGCCTTGCCGTCGTCGTCCTTGGAGAAGTCCCAGGTGAGACCGGAGACTCGGTCGCCGTCAGTGGTCTGGGAGAAGACGGGCGTCGGGATGGCGACGGTGCCGTCCGGCTCCTTCTTGTCGGTGATCTTGTACGGCTCGCCGTTGTCGCCCTGGAAGGTGTCGTCGAACGCGATGCCCTCGGGCAGGTCGTCCTTGACCACCAGGTTCGGGACGTTGGCCGTACCGGTGTTGGTGACCTTCAGATAGAAGGGGGCGTCCTCACCGGGGGAGAGAACGGTGTCCGGGGTCTTGTCGACGTCGAGCTTGGGGTCGCCCTTGACCAGGTCGAGGGTGGCGTTGACCGGGTCGATGGCCCGGGGCTTGTCCTCGTCCTCGACCTTGGTGATGAACTGGCCGGTGGCCGTGTCCTCCAGGTGGTCCGGGATCGGCTTGCCGGTGCTGCGTGAGGCGGGCCGCGGGCTGACGTCGAGGACGAGGATGCCGTCGCAACTGCTGGCGGCGCACTCCGGCTTGATCACGTAGCCGTCGTTCTTGGTGTCCGTCGAGGTGTACGTGGCTCGGATGCCGGTGACGTCGGCGGCGTTCACGCCGGACGGCAGGGCGGCCGACGAGGACGGGGTGCCGTTGACCCACTGGCCGTTGACGTACGCGTCGATCTGTACGCGGTTGGCGCCGGCGGGCATCTGGTTGGACTTGATGCCGACGAGGTCCACGGCGTCGAAGAAGTCGTCGTCCTGGTCGGTGATCTGCAGGTACTTCGCCGACATGTTGCCGGTGTTACGGACGGTGAGCGTCATGTCCGCGTGCTGGCGGGGCAGACCCGCGACGTACTCGGGGAGCTCGCCGGGCGAGATGGACTTGTTCAGGGAGGCGCCGTCGGCGGCGGGCCCGGTCTCGAGGGTCTTGCAGTCACTGCCGTCGACGTCGTTGCCCTGGCTGTCCTTCGCCGTGACCGAGAAGCAGTTCTGGAACGTCTCGCCGTTCTCGACATCCTCGCGGCGCTCGCCGGTGACGTGGATGGTGACGGTGTCGCCCGGCGCCAACTCGTCGTTGTAGAGCGCGCGCACGCCGGTGGCCCGCGCGAGTACGGCCGGGTCCACGCCCTCGTAATCGACCCAGGCATTCGTATTCGGGTCGTACACCTGGAGGGTCACCGGTGCGTCGGACGGCGTGACGGAGACGGACGTGATCTCCAGCGTGTCGAAGGGGCTGGCGCTGCCGGGCTTCCCGTCCGCGTCGGCGGCCGGGTCGGTGATGACCACGTCGTGCAGCGGCAGGTTGCCGGTGTTCGTGAACTTCAGGTCCATGTCGATGGGCTGGCCCGGCGGTACGTCCGTCTGGCTGACGGTCTTGACGCCGTCGCCGTTGCCGTTCGGGTTCTCGACGACGAGGTCCTGGCAGGCGCTGCCGGAGGCGGTGCCGCTGCCGTCGCTGCGGCCCGCGTCGCCCTTCGTGCCCGCGCAGTTGCGGACGCCGTCGGCCACGTCCTGGGCGTCGACGTCATCGGTGAGGGTGCCGTGCAGGTCGAGTCCCGCGGTGGCGCCCTCGGAGATGGACGGATTGCCGTCGTCGTCGACGCCGGTGTAGGTGACCTCGACCTTGCTGACCTGCTTGCAGTCGGCGGGGACGTCGTAGGTCGCGTTCTCCGTGTACGTCTCCTCGCGGGTGGTCCCGTCCTCGCAGGTGACGGTCAGCTTCGCCTCGGTGGCGCCCTCGGGAAAGCGCAGCCGGACCTTGTCGACGTCGAGCTTGTCGAACTCGTTGCCCGCCGCCGAGGAGTCCGGCTCGGTGATCGTCAGCGTCTTCACCTTGAACGGCGACTTGTTCGTGAGGTCGACACCCGTGCTCACCGGAGAGTTCTCGCCGATCACCGCGTGCTCGTTGGAACCGTGGGAGAAGTCGCCGTTGGTGTCGGCGTAGTACTTCTTCGTGGTGTCCAGGACCAGGATGTCCGGCAGGATGTCGTACGTGTCGCAGGCCTGCTCGCCGTCGACGTCGCCGTCCGTCTGCTCCTTGGCCGACGGGGTCGCGCAGTTGTTGACCGTGATCTTGTCGGTGGGCTTCAGCTCCGAGCCGTCCGAGCGCTTGGTGTCCCGCAGCTTCATGCCGACCTCGACGCTGCCGCCGTTCTCGTCGTACGGCAGCGGGTCGCCGTTGCTGTTGGTGAAGACGACCTCGAAGCCGACGACGTCGCCCGGGTCGACCCCGATGGGCAGCGGCAGATCGCCCGGAGAGGAGATGTTCCGGCCGGTGTGCTCGGTGCCGTCGGCCGTGGTGACCACGAGGTGTGCCTGGTCGGCGCCCTTGGGGAACGCGGTCACCGTGGCGCCGGTGAAGTCGAAGTACTCGAAGGTCTCCTCGGTGTCGTCCGACACCGACAGCTCGGTGACCTCGGCCGAGGACGAGGAGTTGTTGCGCACGTTCAGCTTGATCGTGGACTCTTCACCGCTCATCGCGACCGCCGAGCCGTCCTCCCACTCCTTGGTCGTCACCGGCTTGACCACGCGCGGGATGGAGATGGTGACGTCGGAGTCGGAGGTCTTCGGGTCCGCGTTGTCGGCCTCGGCCTTCGCGGTGTTGGTGATGGTGGTGCCGTCCTCCAGCTGCGTGTCGGCCGGCACCCGCATCCCGATCTCCACCGAGCCCGACTGGCCCGCACGCAGCCCGGTCTTGCCCTCCGGGTTCTGCAGTGGCTGGTGGTAGACGATCGTCAGCTGCCGCGTCGCCTCGTCGTAGGTGACGTCGCGGGTGCTGTCGGACTTCGGGAGGCTGGTGACGTCCAGGCCCTCCGGCAGGGTGTCGGTGACCGTGAAGTCCACGCAGTCCACGTCCAGGCCGGAGCACTGCCCGCTGATGGTGTAGATGAACTCGTCACCGGGCTCCAGCGGGCCGTCGGCGTCGTTGGTCTTCGTGATGCCGACTTCGCTCATCGGGTCATCGGCAGCCGCCAGTGGTGCAGCCAGCGCCTGGGACCCGAACAGCAGGCTGAGCACCGCTGCCAGCACGACCACGGCTCGTAGTCGTGTCGGTCTGCCTCTGAGCAAAGACCCGTTCCGCATGCGCATCACGTCAACTCCAGAGCCGAATTCTTGGACGTGATCGCGACGGTAGGAGTTTGCGTCTTATGTGACTGTTACGGCATGCCGGGCGATTGACGGTCTATCAGTTATTTCGCCCGTCCGGCGGCATGGACGGCGACCGGGACCCGCACCGCGCTCAGCCCGACAGCGCCCGCCCGTACGCCCCCTCGCTCTGCCGCACTCCGCTGCAATTGGTGGCCGCGTCGTCCGTGTCCGTGCCGGACTCGCACTGCACGTCGCGGAACGTCGCCCACGTCGAGACCCACGCGATGCCCTTCTTCTCGGCGAAGGAGCGCAGCTGCGCGGCGTCCGTGAGGGTGAAGGTCTCGCCGTCGATGTCGTTCGCGCCGAGCATCGAGGTGAGTGCCATGCCGCGCCAGGCCTTCGCGTCGGAGAGGCCGAAGATTTTCTTGAGCTGGGTGTGGGTGGCGTCGGCCGCGGTGCGGGCGTAGTCGCTCATGTCGCCCTGGTAGGACTCGCCGTAGTTCATGGTCATGACGTTGACCGTGGAGACCTGTACGGACTGGTCGTTGGCGGCTTCGAGGAGGGCGACGCTGTCGTCGTCCAGGCCGGACGGCATCACGGGCAGCGTGAAGGTGACGTCCACGTCGCGCTGTTTCTGCAACAGGGCTATCGCCTTGGCGCGCTTGGTGTTCGTGGCGGAGTCCTTGAGGGTGTCGCCCTCGATGTCGAAGTCGACGTGGGTGGCGCCGCCCGCCGCGTCCAGCGCCTTGGCGTAGGCGGCGGCCAGGTCGGACGCGGTGTCGCAGGTCGTGGCGAGCTCGTTGCCGTCGGCGCCGCCGAAGGAGACGCGGAGTGTGGCCCCTGAGGCGGCGAGTTTCTTGACGCGGGAGGCGACCGCGGCGTCGGCGATTTTCGTGTGGCCGCCCCAACTCGGCGTACAGCCACTGCCGTTGGAGACGACGAAAGCGAGGTTGTACGCGTCCGGGGAACCGGCCGAGTCGGTGGCGTAGGCCGTGGAGGCGCTGACGTACGGGGCGTACTCGGTGGCGGCGGAGGAGTCGGCGTCGGAGCCGGCCTTGGAACCGGTGTCGGAACCGGTGTCGGACGACGTGGCGCAGCCCGCGCACGCGAGCACGGCCACGCCCAGCATCCCGGCGACGGACTTCAGCGGAATCGGCATACGGAGAACCTCGCACCCGAAACTGTGTCGGCCGGCCGTTTTCGCCCAAGAATTGCACAGGAGAACCGGGGCAGAACGACCGGTAACCCCCGACCTGCCCAGGCCGCTGACAGCCTTCGGCGCCTTTCACGGCGGGCTGACAAGTAGCGCTCAGCATGGGCCACAGAAGGCTGCATACTCTCCGCGGAATGCGCTCCGATGCCGTTCTCGAAACCCCTTCCGCAGGTCGCGGTCGCCGCCGGAAACCCCGTGGTGCCCCTGGCGAAGGTCCCGTGTTCGTCGACTCCTCAGGCCGCAGAGCACGACTGCTGCGCCGCCTGGGGATCGCCGTGTGCGTGGGCTGCGCGGGATACGTGATGTTGCTGGTGCTCGCGTTCATGGGCGTGGGCATCCCGCTGACCTCCTCGGACCTGCTGCCCTTCGGTGACGCCCGGCCGGCGCCCCCTTCCGCTCCCGCCTACGGCGCCAACGGCGGCCCCGGTGCCCCCGGCGCCAACTGAGCGGAGGACAGACCGAGTTATGACCCAGATGACGAAGCCGCCCGCGCCGCGCGGCGGACGCCGGCACGCCAATCCGAGCCGTATCGCCCGCATGGGCCGCCGCGCCGCGACGCTCCAACGCCCGCGCACACTCCTCGCGTTGCTGCTCCTGCTGGCTCTGAGCTGCGCGCTGCTGCTCGACGGCTATGTACGCGGCGAGGTGTTCAACGACCACCGGGTCCGGGACGGAGCCGCGTACGACCAGGTGTCGGACTCCGTCCTGGATTCCGGCCCGATCTGGACGTCCCGCAACGGGAAGGTCCAGGACGAGTCCGTGCCGGACAAGACCATCGTGCTCACCTTCGACGACGGCCCGAACCCCGAGTACACGTCGAAGGTCCTCGACATCCTCGACGAGAACGACGTGCCCGGCACGTTCTTCCTGGTCGGCTCGATGGCCGCGCGCTACCCGGACCTCGTGAAGCAGACGGTCGACCAGGGCAATGAGGTCGGCATCCACTCGTTCTCGCACGTGGACCTCTCGTACCAGTCGTACGCGCGCCTGAAGCGGGAGCTGAAGCAGACGCAGCTGGCGATCGCGGGCGCGGCGGGCGTCACCACGACGCTGTTCCGGGCGCCGTACTCCTCGGAGACCGACGCCATCGACAACTACAGCCTGGGCGTCTACAAGAAGGTCGCGAAGCTCGGCTACACCAGCGTGTTCATCGACACCGACAGCGACGACTGGAAGCAGCCGGGCGTCAAGAGCATCGTCGACACGGCCACGCCCAAGTCCGGCAAGGGTGCCTCGGTGCTCTTCCACGACGCGGGCGGCGACCGGGACCAGACGCTGAAGGCGCTGCCGCAGTACATCAAGAAGATGAAGGCCAAGGGCTACACCTTCACCACGGTGAGCGGCGCACAGGCGATGAACCAGAAGGCCCGGATGCCGGGCGGGGAGCGGGGCGGGCGGAGCCTCGATCCCACCTCCACGGCCGCCGAGCAGTCCGCGATGCACAAGGCGACCGGCTCCCTGCTGTACGTCGGCAAGTCCCTCATCGTGGCCACCGCGATCGCCGAGTGGACGATGCCGGTGCTCTCCGGGTTCCTGGCCGTCGTCGGCGCCGCCGTCCTGGCCAGGTTCCTGCTGATGCTGCTCGTGGCCCGGCGCCACTACCGGCAGCGCAACAGACCTTCCTTCTCCTGGGGGCCGCCCGTCACCCGCCCGGTGAGCGTGATCGTGCCCGCGTACAACGAGAAGGAGTGCATCGCGAACACGGTGAACTCGCTGATGGCGGGCACGCATCCGATCGAGGTCATCGTCGTCGACGACGGATCGTCGGACGGCACCGCGGAGATCGTCGAGTCCCTCGGCCACCCGAACGTGCGCGTCGTCCGGCAGGAGAACGCGGGCAAGTCCGCCGCCCTCAACAACGGTGTGCGCCACGCCCGTTACGACATCGTCGTGATGATGGACGGCGACACGGTCTTCGAGCCGGACACCGTCGCCAAGCTCGTGCAGCCCTTCGCCGACCCCGAGGTGGGCGCCGTCTCCGGCAACGCCAAGGTCGGCAACCGCAGGACGCTCATCGGCGCCTGGCAGCACATCGAGTACGTGATGGGCTTCAACCTGGACCGCCGCATGTACGACACGCTGCGCTGCATGCCCACCATCCCGGGCGCCATCGGCGCGTTCCGCCGGGACGCGGTGCTCGCCGCGGGCGGCATGAGCGAGGACACGCTGGCCGAGGACACCGACATCACCATCGCCATGCACCGGGCGGGCTGGCGCGTCGTCTACGAGGAGCACGCGCGGGCGTGGACAGAGGCGCCGGGCTCGTTCAAGCAGCTGTGGAGCCAGCGCTACCGCTGGTCGTACGGCACGATGCAAGCCCTGTGGAAGCACCGTAAGTCCCTTACGGACAAGGGGCCTTCGGGCCGGTTCGGGCGGGTCGGCATGCCGCTCGTCGTGCTCTTCCAGATCGTCACGCCGGTCTTCGCGCCGCTCATCGACGTGTTCACCGTCTACTCGATGATTTTCGTGGACTTCAAGGCGTCGCTGCTGGCGTGGCTGGCCGTGCTCGGGGTTCAACTCGCGTGCGCCGCCTACGCGTTCAGGCTCGACAAGGAGAAGTACCGGTATCTGCTGATGCTGCCGCTGCAACAGCTCGCGTACCGGCAGATGATGTATCTCGTCCTGATCCACTCCTGCGTCACCGCCCTCACGGGCGGCCGGCTGCGCTGGCAGAAGCTCAAGCGCACGGGCGAGGTCGGGACGCCGACGGCCGGCACGGGGGCGGGTCGGTGATCGAGGACTCTCCGACGCGGGAGCTGCGGGCGGTGGGCGTGCCGCCGGGTCCCATGCCTTCCGCGCCTCCGGCGGGGCGCGACCGGTACTTCGACGCGTTGCGGGCGGTAGCGCTGGTGCGTGTGGTGACGTACCACTGCTTCGGGTGGGCCTGGGCTGGGCTTGTGTTTCCGTCCATGGGCGTGATGTTCGCGCTGGCGGGGTCGCTGATGGCCCGGTCCCTGCAACGGCCCGCGCTCTCCGTGATCCGCAGCCGGATGCGGCGGCTGCTCGTGCCGTTCTGGGCGTGGGGCGCGATCGTCGTCGCGGCGATGCTGATCCATGGCTGGATGCCGGACTGGCGGATCGTCTACTGGGTGGTCCCCCTCGGCGATCCGCCGGGCAACGCCTGGGGCGAGCAGGCGTGGGAGATCCTCTGGTACCTGCGCTGCTACCTGTGGTTCGTGCTGCTGTCCCCGCTGCTGCTGCGGGTGTTCCGGTGGGCGCCGGTGCCGGTGCTGCTGCTGTCGCTCGTTCCGATCGCGCTGTTCGACACCGGGGACGCGACCGACTTCTGCATCTTCGTCTTCTGCTGGCTGCTCGGATTCGCCCACCGGGACGGGTTGTTGGAGCGGTGGAGGGCGTCGGCCGTCGTCGTGCTTTCGCTGGGTGCGCTCGCGTTCGGCCTCTGGTACGCGCTCAGCCACCAGGGCGAGTACGGGACGTACGACCTGGACGACGTGCCGCTCGCGCAGGCGTTCTGGTCGGCCGGGTTCGTCACGCTGCTCTTCTACGTGAAGGTGCGGTGGCGCGTCGACTTCGCGTGGCTCGCACGGTGGCGGCGGCTCGACCGGGTCGTCACCGTGTTCAACGCGCGTGCCGTCACGATCTACCTGTGGCACGAGATCGCGCTGATCCTCGCGGTGCCGTTGGTCGACACGTTCTGGAACGTTCCGGCGTTCGAGCGGTGGCTTCCGCTGGAGAGCCAGTGGTTTTTGTTCGGTGTGGGGTGGCTGCTGATCGCGGTGGCGGTGCCGATGTGGGGGTGGGTGGAGGACGTCGCGGCGAAACGCGCGCCGCGGCTGTTGCCGTGAGCCCTGGGGCCCCCGCTATTCGGCGGGGGCCTCTTCCGTTGGCAGTTCGCGGACTACGAAGGTGCCGCGGGCGTGGACGGTGACCACGAGACCCTTGTCGCGCAGGATCGACAGGGCGCGGCGCACCGTAATGGTGCCCGCGCCGAAGTCGTGCGCCATCGTCATCTCGCCGGGAAGCCGCGTCCCCGGCGCATAGGTGCCCTCACGGATGCGCCGCTCAATGATGTTGGCGAGCTGCACGTAGTGGTAGTCGATGCCCTCGGGGTCAATCTTGTCGCTCACGAAAGCGACCGTAATGGGTCGACCACGGCCATGCACTATCAGTATCGGTCAGTAGCGGTCAGCCGCTTCTTATCGCTTCAAGAAGCTTCTAGCTTCAGCAATGGAAGACCCCCGCGACGGGCCAACGTCCGGGGGCACGGCCAACGCTTAAGCAGGAGCGCTGACGATGTCCGACCTTATCCGCCTCACCCTCACCTGGGTGCTGCATCTCGTACTTCCGGGGACCGGCCGGCACCGCGCCGGAAACCCCTACCCCCTCGCGCGGAGGCGCCTCGCCCTCGTGCTCGCCGCAGATTGCGGGATCGATCTCGACCGACACGTACGAGGAGCAGCCGCATGAACGACAACCCCCACCGCCCCGTCCGCATGTGCGTGTGGTGCGAGGTGATCACGCACGAACCCGTGCTCGTCGCCGAGGTGCACCAGGGCACGGGCCCCGGGTTCAACGTGTACGCGTGCCCGCAGTGCGCCGAGTGGACTCAGCCGCACGAAGTCGACCTTCCGAGGCGGCTACCGTGAGGGACGGAACGCGAACCGTGGAGGCGGCATGCCGGCAAGCGGTCGAAGTGGAGACCAACGTCTTCTTCAAGCCCGACAAGTCCAGCTTCCTCACCCCCGACTTCCTGGTCCGCCGCGGCCTGCCCGGAGCCGACGCCTTCGCCGACGACACCGTCCTGGTCGGCGAGGTGGTCTCCGGCCCGTACAACCACCGCCCGGATCGGAGGATGTACCGGTACGCGGAGGCCGGGGTCCCCTGGTACTGGCAGGTCGAACTCGACCCCAACAAGGCATGGGACGTCATGTCGGTGCGGGCGTACGTACTGGCCCCCATCATCCAGGCCAGGCTCGCCGTGAAACCGCTGCATCCCACGGCGTACGTCCCCGTCGGCGAGTGGGAGCCGGCCGGCCTCGGCATCGAGTTCCCCGAGCCCTTCGCGATGAGCGTCAGCTGGGAGGACCTGGCGTTCTGAGCCGACAGCTCTTGTCGGGGATCACCCCGTCTGCTTGACTCCGGCGCGCGCGTGCCGATCGTGGGCGAACGACGGAGGGACGGACGACCGATGGAGATCACCCGGAGACGTCTGCTGAGTGTCCTGGCCGCGAGCGGGGTGCTCGCCGCCGTGCCCACCCAGTGGGCGAGTGCGGCTCAACTCGCGGACGGGACCGCGCGGTTGCTCGCCAATACGGTCGAGATGTTCGCGGGCACCGCCGCGTCCAACGCCCGCGATGAGACCGCCGCCAAGCTCGCCGCGATCGAGAAGACCGCGCGGACGAACCTCGCCGCGATGGACGCGGCGTCCGGCGACGGCGAGCTGTTCAAGGGCGTGCCGCTCGGCAGCAGCGATCCGAACCTCAACACCACGTATCAGCGGGTGTACGAGATCGCGCTCGCGACCAGGACGCCCGGCATCTCCCCCGATCTGTACGGGAGTTCGGCCGTGCGCGGCCGTGTCGTCGACGCGCTGACGTGGCTGCACGAGCGGTACTACGGCGACCAGTCCAAGGGCTATTACGGCAACTGGTTCACCTGGGAGATAGGCGTCTCGCAGCACGTCAGCCGCACCCTGGTGCTGCTGGGCGACGCGGCGTCCGCCGAGCTGACCACCACGTACATCGCCTCCATGGACGCCTATCTGCGCAGCGGCGAGAACGGCGACGTCGACCTCGACTCGCGCTTCCACACCGGCGCCAACCTCGCCGACATCACCACCAACCGCATCCTCCAGGGCGCCCTCACCGGCGACGAGGCCCGCATCCGCAAGGCCCTCACCGACCAGCTGACGGTCTTCGCGACAATCGACCCGTACGACCTGAAGCACGGCGTCACGGACGGGCACTACGCCGACGGCTCCTTCATCCAGCACTCCTCCGTCGCGTACACGGGCTCGTACGGAAAGGGCCTGCTCACGCGCGTGATCCAGACGCTGAAGCTGCTCGACGGGACCGGGTTCGCGTACGGCGACGAGCTGATCCCGACGGTGCAGAAGTGGGTGCGCGACGGGTTCGCGCCGCTGATCTTCGAGGGCTGGATGATGGAGGCGGTCAAGGGGCGGGCGGTATCGCGGACGGCCAGCGGGTACACCGACTCCGCCGTCGTCGTCGAGGCCGTCGTCGACCTCGCGTCCCTGTCGACGGGCGACGCGGCGACCGCGCTCAAGTCGTACGTGAAGCACATCCGCGGCACGTCGAAGGCCTCGCTCGACCCCGCGACGTTCGTCTCGCCGCTGAGCATCGTCCGGTACGCCGACATCCTCGCGGACTCCTCCGTCCCGGCCGCCGACCTCAACCCGCCCGCCCGCTCCGTCGCCTTCAACGCCATGGACCGCACGGTGCACCGCCGCCCCGACTACGCGTTCACGCTGTCCCGGTCGTCGTCCCGCATCAGCAAGTACGAGTACATGAGCGGCGAGAACCTGCTGCCCTGGTTCCAGGGCGACGGCACGCACTATCTGTATCTCGCCGGACAGGACCAGACACAGGCGTTCGGCGTCGACTACTTCACCACCGTGTCGCCGTACGGGCTCGCGGGCGTGACGGCGCCCGTCGAACACCGGGGATCCGTACCGGAGTTGTACGGAGGCAAGCTGTTCTACGACAACCCGGGCCACCCCCTGAACTTCACCGCGTCGTCCGAGTCGCAGAACAAGTACGTGTACTTCCCGACGGCCACGCAGGCGTACTCGGGCGGCGCCGTGCTCGACGACACGTACGGAGCTGTCGGGTGGGTCGCGTCGGACGACGTGCCGTGGCGGGACAAGCGGGCGGGGCTGCTGCCCGAGGACTTCGTGGCGTACCGGAGCGCGCGGGCCACCAAGTCGTGGTTCCTGCTCGACGACGAGATCGTGGTGCTCGCGGCCGGGGTCGGGGACGCTCCGGGCGGCGGGCGGGCCGTGACGACGACCGTCGACGCGCGCGTGGCCCCGGCGGGCGACTCGGTGACCATCGCCGAGGGCGACGGTTGGGTGCGCTGGGCGGACGGGACGCGGGACGCGGCGGTGGGGTATGTGCGGTTGGCCGGACCGGAGGCGAAGGCGCGGCTCGACACCGTGACGCGCAGCCGCCGCGTCGTACGGACCTCGAACCCGGACACGGCGGTGACGAAGCAGGTGTTCTCGCTGACGGTCGAGCAGGCGGCCGGGGCGAAACCGGTGTCCTTCGCGTACGCGCTGCTGCCGAACGCGTCCGAGTCCGCGGTGCGGGCGTACGAGGGTGCGCGCGTGCTCGCGAACACGTCGCGGATGCAGGCCGTGGCCCACGACGGGCTCGGGCTCACGGGGGTGAACACCTTCACGTCCGGCGCGCACCGCACGGCGGGACTCGACGTCGACGGTCCCGCGTCCGTCCTCGTGCGGCGCCGGGGCGGCGAGGTCACGGTGGCGGTGTCCGACCCGTCGACCGAACGCGACACGGTGACGCTGGTGCTGCGCGGTCGCCGCCTGCGCAAGGCCGACGGCGACGACGCGGTGCGCGTCACCGCCGTGCCGGGCGGAACCCGGCTCGACGTCGACACGCACCACGCGTACGGACGGAGCTTCGCGGTGACGCTGAAGCGGTAGGACGGTGGGAGGCCGTGAGGCCTACTCGTCCGCCTCCAGGTCGCCCTCCGACTCCAGGTACACCTGGCGGAGGGCCTCCAGCGTCTGCGGGTCCGGCTTCTCCCACATGCCGCGCGACTCGGCTTCGAGCAGCCGCTCCGCGATGCCGTGCAGGGCCCACGGGTTGTTCTCGGAGAGGAACTGGCGGTTCGTCTCGTCGAGGACGTACGTCTCGGTCAACTTGTCGTACATCCAGTCGGCGATGACGCCGGTCGTGGCGTCGTAGCCGAACAAGTAGTCCACCGTCGCGGCGAGTTCGAAGGCACCCTTGTAACCGTGGCGGCGCATCGCCTCGATCCACTTGGGGTTCACGACGCGGGCGCGGAAGACGCGGGACGTCTCCTCGACGAGCGTGCGGGTCTTGACCGTCTCGGGACGGGTCGAGTCGCCGATGTACGCCTCCGGGGCCTTGCCCCGCAGCGCGCGCACGGTGGCGACCATGCCGCCGTGGTACTGGAAGTAGTCGTCGGAGTCGGCGATGTCGTGCTCGCGGGTGTCCGTGTTCTTGGCGGCGACCGCGATCCGCTTGTAGGCCGTCTCCATCTCCGTACGGGCGGAGCGACCCTCCAGGCCGCGGCCGTACGCGTATCCGCCCCACACCGTGTAGACCTCGGCGAGGTCGGCGTCCGTGCGCCAGTCCTTGGAGTCGATCAGCTGGAGCAGACCGGCGCCGTACGTCCCCGGGCGGGAGCCGAAGATCCGGGTCGTGGCGCGGCGTTCGTCGCCGTGTTCGGCGAGGTCGGCCTGGGTGTGCGCGCGTACGTAGTTGTGTTCCGCCGGTTCATCGAGCGACGCGGCGAGGCGCACCGCGTCGTCGAGGAGGCCGATGGTGTGCGGGAACGCGTCGCGGAAGAAGCCGGAGATCCGGAGGGTGACGTCGATGCGGGGGCGGTTCAGCTCCTCGTACGGGATCGGCTCCAGGCCGGTGACGCGGCGCGAGGCGTCGTCCCAGACCGGGCGGATACCGAGGAGGGCGAGGGCCTCCGCGATGTCGTCGCCGGCGGTGCGCATGGCGCTCGTGCCCCAGAGGGAGAGGCCCACGGAGGTGGGGTACTCGTCGTTGTCGTCCTTGTACCGGGCGAGGAGGCTGTCGGCGAGCGCCTGGCCTGTTTCCCAGGCGAGGCGGGACGGGACGGCCTTCGGGTCGACGGAGTAGAAGTTCCGCCCGGTCGGCAGCACGTTGACGAGCCCGCGGAGCGGCGAGCCGGACGGCCCCGCCGGTACGAAGCGGCCTTCCAGGGCGCGGACGGCGTTGTCCAGCTCGTCCGTGGTTGCGCTCAGCCGAGGCACGACCTCGCGAGCCGCGAAGTCGAGGATGGCGGCAACGGGGTCGGGGCCCTCGTCATCGGCGCCCGGCGCCGTGGGCCGCCTTGCCCACCCTGCCGCCCCAGGCGGCAGATTGCCCAAGTCGGTGGCGGCCGACCGCAAATCAAGCCCCTCCGGCGTTTGAGGAGCGGGGTCCGGGGCGGAGCCCCGAGGCGTGAGGGCGGACAAGGCGGTACCGACCGCCTCCGGGTCCCAATCTGCCGCCTCCATGGCCTCGACGAGGGCCCTGGCCATGGCCTCCGCCTCGTCGGCAGACGTAAGGGTCGCCGCCGACTCGTCCAGGCCCAGCGCCTCCCGCAACCCCGGCAGGGCCTGGTTGCCGCCCCAGATCTGCCGCGCACGCAGAATCGCCAGGACCAGGTTGACCCGGTCCGCCCCGGAGGGCGCCGTGCCGAGGACGTGCAGGCCGTCGCGGATCTGGACGTCCTTGATCTCGCAGAGCCAGCCGTCGAGATGCATGATGAAGTCGTCGAAGCCCTCGTCCTCGGGCCGGTTCTCGATCCCCAGGTCGTGGTCGAGCTTCGCGGCCTGGATGAGGGTCCAGATCTGGGCCCGGATCGCCGGCAGCTTCGCCGGGTCCATGGACGCGATCTGGGCGTGCTCGTCGAGGAGTTGCTCAAGCCGGGCGATGTCACCGTAGGAGTCCGCACGGGCCATCGGCGGCACCAGGTGGTCGATGAGCGTGGCGTGCACGCGCCGCTTCGCCTGCGTGCCCTCACCCGGGTCGTTGACCAGGAATGGGTAGATCAGCGGCAGATCGCCGAGCGCCGCGTCAGGACCGCACGCCGCCGACAGCCCCGCGTTCTTGCCCGGCAGCCACTCCAGGTTGCCGTGCTTGCCGAGGTGGATCATCGCGTCCGCGCCGAAACCGCCGTCGCCCGAAGACGCCGCGATCCAGCGGTACGCCGCCAAGTAGTGGTGGGACGGCGGGAGATCGGGGTCGTGGTAGATCGCGATCGGGTTCTCGCCGAAGCCGCGCGGCGGCTGGATGAGGATGAGGAGGTTGCCGCGGCGCAGCGCCGCGAGGACGATGTCGCCCTCCGGATTGCGCGACCGGTCCACGAACATCTCGCCGGGCGGCGGCCCCCAGTGCCGCTCGACGCTCTCCCGCAGCTCCTGCGGCAGCGTCGCGTACCAGCGCTTGTAGTCGGCGGCCGGGATACGGACCGGGTTCTTCGCGAGCTGCTCCTCGGTCAGCCACTCCTGGTCGTGGCCGCCCGCGTCGATGAGCGCGCGGATCAGCTCGTCGCCGTCACCGGAGGCGAGACCGGGGATCTCGGCCCGGTCCCCGAAGTCGTAGCCCTCGTCGAGGAGCCGCTTGAGCAACGACACAGCAGAGGCCGGAGTGTCGAGGCCCACCGCGTTGCCGATGCGCGAGTGCTTCGTCGGGTACGCGGACAGGACGAGCGCGAGCTTCTTGTCCGCCGCCGGGATGTGCCGAAGTCGCGCGTGCCGTACGGCGATCCCGGCGACGCGGGCCGCGCGCTCGGGGTCGGCGACGTACGCCGGGAGCCCGTCCTCGTCGATCTCCTTGAAGGAGAACGGGACGGTGATGAGGCGGCCGTCGAACTCCGGCACCGCGATCTGGCTCGCGGCGTCCAGCGGCGAGACACCCTCGTCGTTCTCCTCCCAGTCGGCCCGGGAGGACGTCAGGCACAGGGCCTGGAGGATCGGGACGTCGAGCTGGGTGAGCGCGCCCGCGTCCCACGACTCGTCGTCGCCACCGGCACTCGCCTCCGCCGGTCGCGTGCCGCCCGCGGCGAGGACCGTCGTGACGATCGCGTCGACCGGGCGCAGGGCGTCGATCAGCTCCGGCTCGGGGGCGCGCAGCGACGCCACGTACAGCGGGAGGGGGCGGGCGCCCGCGCGCTCGATCTCGTCGCAGAGGCCCTGCACGAACGCCGTGTTGCCGCTCATGTGGTGGGCGCGGTAGTAGAGCACGGCGACCGTGGGGGCGTCGCCGTGCTCCGTGGCGGGCTCGCGGTCCAGCGGGCCCCAGGTCGGCGCGGCCACCGGCGGCTCGAAGCCGTGGCCGGTAAGCAGCACCGTGTCCGAGAGGAAGCGGGCCAGGTGGTCCAGGTTCTGCGGGCCGCCGTGCGCCAGGTACTTGTGGGCCTCGGCCGCGATGCCGACCGGCACCGTGGACGTCGCCATCAGCTGGGCGTCGGGGGCCTGTTCACCGGTGAGGACGACGAGCGGGACCCCGGCGGCGAGCAGCCGGTCGATGCCGTCCTGCCAGGCGCGGACGCCGCCGAGGAGGCGTACGACCACCAGGTCCACGCCGTCGAGGAGGCCCGGCAGGTCCGTCTCCACGTCGATGCGGGAGGGGTTCGCGAAGCGGTACGCGACCGGGGCGTCGGCGGCGTTGGCCGCACGGGCGCTGAGCAGGTCGGTGTCCGACGTCGACAGGAGCAGGAGCTGCTGAGGCATGCGTCGTCTGGCCTTCCTCGGGGTGTCCGCGCCCCGGGTGGTCGTGTGTACAGGGAGTTCCTGGCTCGCTCTCCGGTGGAGAGTTCACAGTGGCGGGACCGCGCCGGAATCACACCGGGCTTCCTCCCCTGCCGCCGTCGCCGGCGGTGGCCGACCGGGTCCGGGCAGCCACCGAGCATCGTACGGTGCCGGGCGACGACCTGGTACGGGGTGGTGGAAAGAGCCCATAGGTATGCTCCCCGGCATGTCCCCCTCCCCCATATCCGTCCCGCCCCCTGAGCCGGGTGCAGCCTCGACGGGCTCCGGTGACGCCTGCCCCGGAGCTTTGCGGCTGCATATGGCCGATGACGGGTTTCTCGCACGGGTGCGGATCCCTGGCGGGGTGCTGAGCGTGGACCAGGCGCGGGCGCTCGCCGGGGTGGCGGGGCGACTCGGGGACGGGATGCTGCATCTCACCTCGCGGGGGAATGTGCAGTTGCGGGGTTTGCGGGACGGGTGCGGGGCGGAGTTGGCGGGGGTGCTCGGGGCGGCCGGACTGCTGCCGTCCGCCGCGCACGAGCGGGTCCGCAACGTGGTGGCTTCGCCGATGTCAGGGCTCGACGGACGCGGGTTCGTGGACGTACGGGAGTGGCTGACCGGGCTCGACGCGGGGCTGTGTGCGAGTTCCGTCACGCCGGAGTTGTCCGGGCGGTTCCTGTTCGGGTTGGACGACGGCCGGGGGGACGTGGCCGCGCTGCGGCCCGACGTGTTGGTTCAGGGGCTGCCGTCCGGGGAGGCGGAGGTGTTCCTCGGGGAGGCGGGGGTGCGGGTTCCGTACGGCCGGGCGGCGGAGGTCGCGGTTGCCGCGGCGGAGGTGTTTGTCGCGGCGGCGCGGGAGGCGTCGGGGCGGGTGTGGCGTGTTGCTGAACTTGACCTCTCCGCCGAGGAGTTGACCCGTCTCCTGTCCGCCCACCCGTGGTTGACGCCTCGGGGCTCCGCCCCGGCCCCCGCGCCTCAAACGCCGGCGGGGCTGGATTTTGCCGAACCGGCGTTGACGCCACGGGGCTCCGCCCCGGACCCCGCTGCTCAATCGCCGCAGGGGCTTAATTCGGCCGCCACCGCCTTGGGCAATCTGCCGCCTTGGGCGGCAGGGTGGGCAAGGCGGCGCCCGGTGCCGCGCAGCCCTCAAGGAGGCGTCGGCCCCGGTGCCCGGCCGGTGGTCACCGTGCCGCTCGGGGCCATCGAGCCCCGCCAATGGGACGCGCTCACCGGACTCGCCGGGCAGCTTCCCCCGCGGGAGCTCCGGCTGACGCCCTGGCGGAGCGTCGTCGTGCCCGGGGCCACGCCGGAGCAGATCGAGCGGCTCGCCGAGACCGGGCTCGTGAGCGACCCCACATCCCCCTGGACCCGCGTAGCTGCTTGTATCGGGCGGCCCGGGTGCGCCAAGTCGCACGCCGACGTACGACACGACGCCGCCGCCCACATCGACGAGGCCCACCCGCAACTCCCCACCTACTGGTCCGGCTGCGAGCGCCGCTGCGGGCATCCCGTCGGACCGTACGTCGACGTCGTGGCCCGGCCCGACGGCGCGTACACCACCACCGTCCCCTCCGTCCCCCACCACACCGAGAGCTGAGACCAACCGTGTTCGACTACGAGAAGGACGGTGCGGCGATCTACCGCGAGTCCTTTGCCACGATCCGCGCGGAAGCCGCGGACGGACTCGCGGCGCTGCCCGCCGACGTCGCCCAGGTGGCCGTCCGCATGATCCACGCCTGCGGCCAGGTGGATCTCGTACAGGACATCGGCCACTCGACCGGCGTCGTGGCGAACGCGCGGGCCGCGCTGCGCGCCGGGGCGCCCATCCTCTGCGACGCCCACATGGTCGCCAGCGGCGTCACCCGCAAGCGGCTCCCCGCCGACAACGAGGTCATCTGCACTCTCCGGGACCCTCAAGTCCCGTCGCTGGCAGCCGAGTTGGGGACCACCCGTAGCGCCGCCGCACTCGAACTCTGGCGCGACCGCCTCGACGGCGCCGTCGTCGCCATCGGCAACGCGCCCACCGCGCTCTTCCACCTCATGGAGATGATCGCGAAGGGCGCGCCGAAGCCCGCCGCCGTTCTCGGCATACCCGTCGGCTTCGTCGGCGCCGCCGAGTCGAAGGACGCGCTCGCCGCGAACGAACTGGGCCTCGAACACCTCGTCGTACGGGGACGCAGGGGCGGCAGCGCCATCACCGCCGCCGCACTGAACGCGATCGCGACCGAGGCGGAGATCATGGAGGACCGGGCATGAGCACCACCCCTTCCCAGCCGGGCAAGCTGTACGGGGTCGGGCTCGGCCCCGGCGACCCGAACCTGATGACCGTGGCCGCGGTGAAGGCGATCGCCTCCGCGGACGTCATCGCGTACCACTGCGCGCGCCACGGGCGTTCCATCGCCCGCTCGATCGCCGCGGAGCACATCCGTGAGGAGCAGATCGAAGAGCGGCTGATGTACCCGCTCACGGTCGAGACCACGGACCACCCCGGCGGCTACCGGGGCGCGCTCGACGACTTCTACGCCGAGGCCGCCGCCACCCTCGCGGCCCACCTCGACGCGGGCCGCACGGTCGCTGTGCTCGCCGAGGGCGACCCGATGTTCTACGGCTCGTACCAGCACATGCACAAGCGGCTCGCCGACCGTTACGAGACGACCGTCATCCCGGGGGTCACGTCCATCAGCGCGGCGGCCGCACGGCTCGGGCAGCCGCTGTGCGAGGACAAGGAGACGCTGACCGTCATCCCCGGCACGCTCCCGGAGGACGAGCTGTCCGCGCGGATCGCCGCGGCGGACTCCGCGGTCGTCATGAAGCTGGGGCGTACGTTCACCAAGGTGCGCGCGGCGCTGGAGAGTTCGGGGCGCCTTGACGACGCGCGTTATGTCGAGCGGGCGTTCATGGACGGCGAGCGGACGGGTGCGCTCGCCGACATCGACCCGGCGTCCGTGCCGTACTTCTCCGTCGCCGTGCTGCCCTCGCGGGTCGACGCGGAACCGGTGGCGGAGCCGGACCCGGCTCGCGGCGAGGTCGTGGTCGTCGGCACGGGTCCGGCCGGCGCCCCCTGGCTTACGCCCGAGTCACGCGGCGCCCTCGCGAATTCGGACGCCCTCGTCGGCTACACCACGTACCTCGCGCGCGTGCCCGAACGGCCGGGGCAGGTGCGGCACGGCTCGGACAACAAGGTCGAGTCCGAGCGCGCCGAGTTCGCCCTCGACCTGGCCCGGCGCGGGCATCGCGTCGCGGTCGTCTCCGGGGGCGACCCCGGCGTCTTCGCGATGGCGACGGCGGTACTCGAAGTCGCCTCGGAGGACCGCTACTCGGGGATCCCGGTGCGCGTTCTGCCCGGCGTGACGGCGGCCAACGCAGCGGCGGCGAAGGCGGGCGCCCCCCTCGGCCACGACTACGCCACGATCTCCCTCTCCGACCGGCTCAAGCCGTGGGAGGTCATCGCGGAACGCCTCCGTACGGCGGCGGCCGCGGATCTCGTCCTGGCGCTCTACAACCCTGGTTCGCGCAGCCGGACCTGGCAGGTGGGCAAGGCGCGCGAGCTGCTCCTGGAACTGCGCCTGCCGGACACCCCGGTGGTGCTCGCGCGGGACGTCGGCGGCCCCGAGGAGAGCGTCCGCGTCATCCGTCTCGCGGACCTGGACCCGGAGGTCGTCGACATGCGTACGCTGCTGATCGTGGGGTCGTCCCAGACCCAGGCGGTGGTCCGCGCGGACGGCCGAACGGTGACGTGGACCCCGCGCCGGTACCCCGACCCCGACACCGTGTGACGCCGAGGGGACTCCGCCGGTCAAAAGATTGGGGCTCCGCCCCATACCCCGCTGCTCAATCGCCGCAGGGGCTTGATGTTGCCAACCGCCGCCGTGGCGCGAAGGTGGGCAAAATCAAGCCCCGCCGGCGATTGAGGCGCGGGGTGCGGGGCGGAGCCCCGGGTTTTAAGTCACTGTGGCGTTGAGCCACTCGGTGGCTTCCTCCACGGTGGTGGCCACTGGTACCCCGTCGGGCACCGGGGGGCGGCGGACCACGACCACCGGCACCCCGGCCTCGCGCGCGGCGGTCAGCTTCGGGGAGGTCGCGGCCCCGCCGCTGTCCTTCGTCACCAGGACGTCGATGCGATGGTCCGCGAGGACCGCGCGTTCGCCGTCCAGCGTGAACGGCCCCCGGTCCAGCAACACCTCCATCCGCGGCGGAACCGGCGGCTCCGGCGCATCCACGGACCGTACGAGGAAGTGCGCGTCGTCGACATGGGCGAACGCCGCAAGCCCCATCCGCCCCGTGGTGAGAAAGACCCGCCCCGCCCCGCGCACCGCCTCCGCCGCCTCCTCCAGGGAGGCGACCTCCCGCCAGTCGTCCCCCGCACCCGGCACCCACCCGGGCCGCCGCAGCGCGAGCAAGGGAACATGGGCGGTGGCGGCGGCCCGCGCCGCGTTGAAACTGATCGTCTCGGCGAAGGGATGGGTCGCATCGATGACCGCGCTCACCGCGTGCTCGCACACCCACTCCGCCATCCCCTCGGCACCACCGAACCCGCCGATCCGCACCTCCCCGACCGGCAGCCGCGGCGCCGCGACGCGCCCCGCGAGCGAACTGGTCACACGGACGTGCGGATGCAGGGCCTCGGCCAGGCGCCGGGCCTCGGTCGTCCCGCCGAGAATCAGCACGTGCGGCATCGGGGAACTCCATGAGTGGTGAGACGGAAACGAGTGGTGGGACAGAAGCGAAGGGTGGACGCGGCGCCCAACTCAAGCACACCGGCCTGCGCCCCGGCTGGACGACCGGCGCCTGCGCGACCGCCGCGACCACGGCCGCGTACACGGCACTCCTGACGGGCGACTTCCCCGACCCGGTGACGATCACCCTCCCGAAGGGCCAGACGCCGTCGTTCGCCCTCGCGGTCGAGTCCCACGACGGGGACTCCGCCACGGCCGGCGTGGTGAAGGACGCGGGCGACGACCCGGACGTCACGCACGGCGCGCTCGTACGGTCCACGGTGCGACGCCTCCCACCCGGCTCGGGAGTCGTCTTCAAGGCCGGGCCCGGCGTCGGCACGATCACCCGCCCCGGACTTCCTCTCCCCGTCGGCGAACCGGCCATCAACCCGGTCCCCCGCGAGCTGATGCGCACCCACATCGCGCAGGTGGCGGCAGCGCACGACGCCCCCGGCGACATAGAGGTCACGATCTCCATCGACCACGGCGAGGAGATCGCCCGCTCGACGTGGAACCCCCGCCTCGGCATCCTCGGCGGCCTCTCCGTCCTCGGCACGACGGGAATCGTCGTCCCCTACTCGTGCTCGGCGTGGATCGACTCGATCCGCCGCGGCGTGGACGTGGCGCGGGCCGCGGGCCGCACCCACGTCGCCGGCTGCACGGGCTCGACATCCGAGAAGACGGTCGTCCGCGAACACGACCTGCCCGAGGACGCGTTGCTCGACATGGGCGACTTCGCGGGCGCGGTCCTGAAGTACATCCGCCGCCACCCGGTCGACCGCCTCACCATCTGCGGCGGCTTCGCCAAACTCTCCAAACTGGCGGCCGGCCACCTCGACCTCCACTCGGGCCGCTCCCAGGTCGACAAGACCTTCCTGGCGGACCTGGCCCGGCAGGGCGGAGCGTCGGAGGCGCTGGCCCAGGAGGTCACCGAAGCCAACACAGGCCTCGCCGCCCTCCAACTCTGCACGGCAGCAGGCGTCCCCCTCGGCGACCTGGTGGCGAACACGGCCCGCGACGAGGCCCTCTCGGTCCTCCGCGGCGCGCCTGTCGCGGTGGACGTGATCTGCATCGACCGGGCGGGAACGGTCGTCGGCCGGAGCGGGACGCAGGGACCGCGCTGACACGTCACGACCGTTGTCAGTGGCGGGTGCCATCCTGTCGTTCATGGGGAACTCGGGGTGGGGTCCGCTGCTCAAGCGGTGGAGCGAGGAATGGCTGGAAGCGCGGGCCGCTGAGGACCCGGACGTGTTCGAGGACCTCGACGAGGCCGTCGTGCGGGACCGCTGGCTGGGGTTCGAACCGGCCGGGGCGGAGGCCATCGCAGCGTTGGAGGAGCGGATCCGGGGGCTCGGGATAGAAGTGCCGCTGCCGCCGTCGTTGCGCGGGTTCCTCCAGACGACGAACGGGTGGCGGCACGCGGGCGGCTCGGTCTATCTGCTGGCAGGGGCTGAGGACATCGGGCCGTACGGGGATCCGCTCGGGCAGCAGGCGGTGTACGAGGAGTATCTGGACGAGGACGCGCCCGACGACCAGGTGCTCCTGGTCGGCATGTGGGGCCGGGCGCTGCAACTGTCGCTCGACTCGGACATGACGGATGTGCTGCTCGACCCGGGCGACGTGGGCGCCGACGGGGAGTGGGCGGTGTACGTGCACCGCGGGTGGAGTGGTGAACGGCCGGGCCGGTACACGTCGTTCCGCGCGTTCATGGAGGACATGTACCAGGAGTTCTACCGCCTGGGCGGCGACCACTCCGGCTTCGAGAACACGGTGACGCGGGACCTCGACTCCCGGGTGGAGGAGGCCCGACTCGCCTGCCTGAGAGGCGAGTTGGACGACGCGCTCGACGTCTTCCACGAGGCGGGGGAACTCGGCAGGCCCCGGGCCGGCCTGCTGGCCGCACAACTGCGGACACTGCTCGGCGACGGCGGCTGGGTGCCGGTCGACCCGCGCATGGACGATCCGCTGTACGCGGGCGAGGTGCTGCCCCTGAAGGCGCTCCACCACGTGCGCGAGGGCGGGCAGCGCGACGACCTCGTGCTCGGCCCGGCGACCGAGGACCACGCGACGGACCGGGAGCGGGCCGGGGCGGTGCTGGCGCGGATCAGGGAGCGTACGTACGAGTACGCGTCGCCGGGGCCCTTCGGGCGCGCGGTCGTCGAGGCCAGGGAACTGGCGCGCTGGGGCGACACCGACGGCGCCTGGCGGGTGCTCGCGGCGGCGGTCCCGCGCTGGGAACCGTACCGGGACGACCATGTGGCGCCGTTCGGCCTGCTCGCGGACCCGCTGCTGGGCCCGGTCGTCACGCCGGAACGCGGCCGGGAACTGCTCACCACGCCTCGCGCCGGTCAGACGGCAGCCGCGCCCGCCGACCGGAATGAGCCGAAGCCGGTGGTGGTGCCCGACGGGCTCGGATGGCTGACCCAATGGCACCCGAGGGCCGAACTGCGCCGGGACGCCTACCGGTTCGTTCTTGTGGAGGACATCCGCCCCGAGGAGCTGGCGGAGCGGTTCGGTACGGGACCGCTGGAGCCCGTGGCGGCCGAGTCCGAGCTGCGGAACCTCCCCTTCGCGCGGCCGCAGCGACAGGGCCCCCGCACCCCTCTGGCCAGGATCGGCGCCCTGGACGGCTGGAGCTTCGCCTTCGAGTCGGGACTCTGGCCGGACGCCGAGTCGGGGCGCCTGCCGGCCTTCGCCCCGGACCGCCTGACGCACCCGGGCACCGCCCTGTCGCACGGCACGCGCGCCCTCACGGTCTGGTGGGAGCCCGGCCTGTTCCACTTCGCGTGCGCCGAGGACGGCGAGCAGCGGTACGCCTTCACGGTCCACGAGAACGAGCGGCGGGAAACGGGTGCGATCCCCGCCGCACTCTCCCCCGCCCTGCTGTTCCCCGACCCCGCGGGACCCGCCGCCGACCTCTCGGACGAGCGCCGCGCGCTGGACGCGACAGCGGCGACGTTCGACGTCTCGCTGCCGCGTTTCGCCCTGAACACCGGCAGACTGCCCGTCCTGCCGACCCGACCGTGGCTCAGGAGCAGACCTCCGGAAGCCGCGAAGGCGGGTGCGAGGCTCACGTTCACACGCAGGAGGGCCCGGTGAGCCGGTTCAACGGCCACTACCCCACCTTGTGTACACATGGCACACTGGGTACATTTGAGCGTATGACGCAGCCGCTACCCATAGAGTCCATCCGCGATGTCCGCGCGCACCTGGCCGAGGTGGTGGAGCGGGCCGACCGGGACGACGTGCCCACGGTGATCACGCGCCGTGGCAAAGAGGTCGCCGCCGTTGTGTCCATCGAGGTGCTGCGGAAGTACCAGGAATGGGAAGAGCGCGAGATCAACCGCATCATCGACGAACGCATGGCGAAGCCCTCGGCGGGCGTCCCGATCGAGGACGTCATGAGGGAGACGCTGGCGCGCAGTGAGTGAGTACCGCACCGTCTTCCACCCCGAGGCACAGGCCGAACTGCGCAAGATCCCGCGCGCCACGGCACTCCGCATCCTGGCCAAACTGACCGAGCTGGAGAGCGATCCGCTCGGCTTCAACACCACCGCGCTGGTTTCCCAGCCCGACAGGCGCCGCCTCCGAGTGGGCGACTATCGCGTGATCTACACGATCGACAACGGCGAGCTGGTGGTCTGGGTCGTGCACATCGGGCACCGGTCCACCGTCTACGACACCTGAGCTCCCCGGCTCAGCACACGTGCCGGTCGCGTTCCGTCGAGTACAGGTGGCTGTCGCGGAACTGGGACGCGCCGAGCGTGCGGCCCACCAGGATGACCGCCGTGCGCAGCACGCCCGACGCCTTCACCTGGTCCGCGATGTCGGCGAGTGTGCCGCGCAGGACCAGTTCGTCGGGGCGGCTGGCGTAGGCGACGACCGCCGCCGGGCAGTCCTCGCCGTAGTGGGGGAGGAGTTCCGAGACGATGCGGTCCACGTAGCGGGCGCCCAGGTGGAGGACCAGGAGCGCGCCGCTCGCGCCCAGCGTGGCCAGGTCCTCGCCGGCGGGCATGGGGGTGGCCTGTTGGGCGATGCGGGTCAGGATGACCGTCTGGCCGACCGTGGGGACCGTCAGTTCGCGCTTGAGCGCCGCTGCCGCCGCCGCGAACGCCGGGACGCCGGGCACCACTTCGTACGGGATGCCGAGCGCGTCCAGGCGGCGCATCTGTTCCGCCACCGCGCTGAAGACGGACGGGTCGCCGGAGTGGAGGCGGGCGACGTCGTGGCCCGCCTCGTGCGCCGCCACGTATTCGCTTTCGATGGCGTCCAGGTCGAGGTTCGCCGTGTCCACGAGGCGTGCGTCCGGGGGGCATTCGGAGAGGAGTTCCTGCGGGACCAGTGAGCCCGCGTACAGGCACACCTGGCACGCCGCCAGCGTGCGCGCGCCGCGCAGGGTGATCAGGTCCGCGGCTCCGGGGCCCGCCCCGATGAAGTAGACGGTCATCGATCCTCAACCCCTGTTTTCGTTACTGACCATTGCGTGACCGGCATCGCCTGCCGCCAACCCGTGAAGCCGCCGACCGGCACGGCGTGGGCGACGGAGAGTTTCACCAACTCGCCTCCGTGGCGGCGGTACCAGTCCGCCAGAAGTGCCTCGGATTCGAGGGTGACCGTGTTCGCCACCAGGCGGGCGCCCGGTCGGAGCGCCGCCCAGCAGGCGTCGAGCAAGCCAGGTGCCGTGAGGCCGCCGCCGATGAACACCGCGTCGGGCGGAGGGAGTTCGGCGAGGGCGGCGGGGGCCGGGCCCGTCACCACGTGCAGCGTCGGGACGCCGAGGCGGGACGCGTTGCCTGCGATGCGTTCGGCCCGTGCCGGGTTCTTCTCCACCGTGTACGCCGTGCACGACGGGTGCGTGCGCATCCACTCGATCGCGATCGAGCCGGAGCCGCCGCCCACGTCCCACAGGAGTTCGCCCGGCGCGGGGGCGAGTGCCGCGAGCGTCGCGGCGCGGATGTGGCGCTTCGTGAGCTGGCCGTCGCTGTCGTACGCGGCGTCGGGCAGGCCCGGTACCGCGCCGAGGCGCAGGGCGTCGGCGGCGCGGCGGCAGTCGACCGCGATCACGTTCAGGGGGTCGCCGGGAGCGTGCGGCCAGTGCTCGGCCACGCCCTCGTACGACGACTCCTGCTCGGTGCCGAGCTGTTCCAGGACGGTGAGGCGGCTGGGGCCGAAGCCCCGTTCGCACAGCAGCTTCGCGACCTCGGCGGGAGTGTCCGCGCCCGCCGAGAGGACCAGCACACGGCGGCCGTCGTGCAGCGCGGCCGTGAGGCGGTCCGCCGGGCGGCCGACCAGCGTCACGACCTCGGTGTCCTCGACGGGCCAGCCGAGCCGTGCGCACGCGTAGGAGAGGGAGGACGGGTGCGGCAGAACGTTGATCGAGTCGGCGCCCACCGTCTCGGTCAGCGTGCGGCCGATCCCGTAGAACATCGGGTCGCCGCTGGCCAGCACCGCGAGGCGGCGGCCCGCGTACCGCTCCAGGAGCTCCGGGACGGCGGGGCGCAGCGGCGACGGCCACGGGACGCGTTCGGCGGCGCACTCGGCGGGCAGCAGGGCGAGTTGGCGCGGTCCGCCGAGGACGGCGTCGGCGGCGAGGAGCGCGGTGCGCGAGGTGTCCGGGAGGCCCGGCCAGCCGTCGGCCCCGATCCCGACGACGGTCGCCACGGGTCCTGCGGGGTGCGCGGGAGACGCGGGGGTCGCGGGAGTCACTGCCAGGTACCTCGTAGGTCGTACGTCATGCTCGGAAGGTCACGTCAAGGCCGTCGACGTCGGGAGCCGCACTCTATCGGGCGACATCGGCGCCCCGGCCGAGCGCCCCTGGAGGCCCGATGTCCCGCACCCCGACGACCGGCCGCGTCGCCCCGGTCATGCCCGGCCGCGACCTGGAGGCGACCGTCGCCTTCTACGCGGACCTCGGCTTCACGGCCGACGCCCACTATCCGGACGACGGCTATCTGATCCTCGTACGCGACACCGTCGAACTGCACTTCTTCCACGCCCCCGACACCGATCCCCTGAGCACCGCGCACGCCGCGTACCTGCGGCTCGACGGGGGCGCGCACATCGCGGACGCCCTGTACGAGGAGTGGCGGGGCGTCGGCCTGAGCCAGGCCCCCGACGCGACGCCGCGGCTCGTCGAGCCGGACGACACGGTGTACGGGATGCGGGAGTTCGCGCTCGTCGACCCGGACGGGAACCTGCTGCGGATCGGCTCCGTACTGGAGGAGCGGGAGGGCTGACGCCGACGCGCCGCCCGGCCGCACGGTCCTCGTACCGGCCTGCTCCACGGTGTTACCTCAAGACCTCAGGGACCGGCGGCAGAGGGGAACGAGGCGGCATGGCGAGGAACGGGACGGCACGGGCCTGGGTCGTGTGCGCCATGGTGCTCGGGGCCACGGCCCTTCCCGGTACGACGCCGGAGGCGAGCGCCGCGGACGACCCCACGCGGGCCGCCGTCGTCTGGCCGGTGACCACGACCCCGCACATGACGGCGGCCGCCCTCGGCTCGGGGGCGGACGCGAAGCCGGTCTTCGACGACGACTCGCTCGCCGGCCTGTTCGCGCCCGGCGGCCGGCTGCGCGAGGTCGTCGAGGCGGGCAAGGGCCGCGACGTCAGCTGGGTGCTCGACCCGGACGTGGTGATCGCCGCGCAGGAGATGTCCACCGGCTACCGCGTCGCGAAGAACGCCGACTCCGCCAGCCCCCAGGACACCACCGAGGGCACGGGGCAGGGCGCGGCCCGCTCCTGGCTCACGGCGCTGAAGGAGGCCGTCAAGGGCCGCGAGGTCTGGCTCCTCCCGTACGCCGACACGGACCTCGCCTCGCTGGCCCACCACCCCGGCACCGACACCGACGACCTCACGGAGGTCGTGTCCGGGCTCGCGGCCGACACGAAGAAGCGGGTCGACCGGATCCTCGACATCAGCACCCGCTCCGGGCTCGGCTGGCCCGCCGACGGCGCGCTCGACTCCGCCGTGACCGCGCTCGGCGCCAAGCTGGGTGTGACCCGGGTCCTCGCCTCGGGCCAGGGGCTCACGCCCGCGGGCGCCGACCCGGTGACCGTGGGCAGCGGCGACGACAAGCTGACGGCGCTGCCCTACGAGGCCGACCTCACGACCGCGCTCGGCCGTATCAAGGACCAGGCGCCCGACCCCACTCCCTCCGCGACGCCGTCACCGTCGTCGTCACCTTCGCCCGGCGACTCCACGCCGTCCCCGAGCGCGAGCGCCTCCGCGAGCCCCGACACCGCCGACAAGGACACCGTCGACCACATCACCGCGCTCGTGAAGGCGAACGCCCGCCCGGTCCTCGTACCGCCCCGCAATCTCTCGGGCACGGCGGCGGACGCGCTCGGCGAAGCCATCGACTCCGGCACCGACGACGGCTGGCTGGACCTCCAGGGCCTCCGCGCGGCCGACGACGACCCGGTGAAGGGGACGGCCGGGTCCCCGTCCGCGTACCCGGCACGGCTGCGCGGCAGCGAGCTGGAGAAGGACCAACTGACCGACGCGGCAGGCAACTTGGACCGGCTCGCGACCCTCAGCAAGGTGCTCGCCGACCCGAAGGACACCACGGCGTCCGTGCACGCGGCGATGGCCCGCGCGCTGGCCACTGCCTGGCGGGTCGAGGAGGACTCGGCGCAGCGGACGTTCCAGGAACGTACGACGGACTTCCTGTCGACGTCGGTGAAGTCGCTGCGGCTGGTGCCGAAGACGACCGTCACCCTCACGTCGGGCGACGCCTCGATCCCCGTCACGGTCGACAACGCGCTCCAGCAGGAGGTCTCCGGGCTCGAACTGCGCGTCACGTCGAGCGACTCCGAGCGACTCAAGGTCAACGACGACGTGATCTCCGTGTCGGCCGAGGGCTCGGCGAGCCACACCTCCCAGATCGACGTCACCGCGAAGGCCAACGGCAAGGCGCGTCTGACGGCCCAGCTCTACACGACGAGCGACGGCAAGCCGTGGGGCGACGAGATGACCTTCGAGGTCGACGTGACGTCGGTGTCGTCCGGGGCGATCGCCGTGGTGGCGGCGGGCGTCGGGCTCATCGTCCTGGCCGCGGTGTTCCGGATGCGCCGGGTGCGCAGGCGGAACGGGAACGGTGACGGCCAGGACGAGAGCGTTCAGAAGGACTGACCACGACTGATTACGAGTCCTTGTCCGCCTTCTTCACCGCCGCCTCCGCGTCCACGATCCCGAGGCCCAGCTTGGCGTTCTTCTTCGGGTTGGCGGCCGTCTCCCGGATCGTGGAGATGATCTCGTCGGGGTCGAGCCCCTGGTGGTGCAGGAGCGCCGCGAGCGCGGAGACGTAGGGCGCCGCCATCGACGTGCCGGAGAGCTTCCCGTAGCCGGACGTGTCCTTCAGGGTCTCCTTCGTCGTGTACGTCGGCAGCGTGGAGAGGATGTCCTCGCCGGGGGCCGAAACGGCCTGCTCCGCGCCGAAGTTGGAGAAGTCGGCAGCCGTGCCCTTCTCGGTGCTGGCGCCGACGACCAGGACCGGCGTCTGCACCTTGTACGGCTGGGTGTCCGCGCCGTCGTTGCCCGCCGCGGCGACGACCACCGCGCCCTTGTCGTGGGCGTGCTGGATGGCCTGGTTGAGGATGCCGCCCTGGAGCAGCTTCGTCATCAGGACGCCCTCGCCGAGCGAGAGGTTGATGACGTCGGCGCCGTGGTCGGCGGCCCAGACGATGCCCTTGGTGATGTTGCCGTTGGATCCTGAGCCGTTCGCGCCGAGCACCCGCACCGGCATGATCTTCGCGCCGGGCGCGCCGCCCGCGACGCCGACGCCGTTGTCGGTGTGGGCGGCGGCGATGCCGGAGACGTGGGTGCCGTGGCCGTTGAGGTCCTTGGGGTCGTCGTCGCCGTCGACGAAGTCGTGTCCTTCGACGAGCCGGCCCTTGAGGTCGGGGTGGTCGGTGGCGACGCCGGAGTCGACGACGGCGATGGTCGTGTCGTCGCCCTTCGACGTGTCCCAGGCGGCCGGCAGTTTCATCGCGTCGAGGGCCCACTGGTCCTTCCGCATGGGGTCCGGCTTGCTGTCGTCCCCGCAAGCGGTCAGGAGCAGCAGGCTGGCGACGGTGGCGGCGACGAGCGGTGTACGGATGCGCATGATCCGAGCCTGCGGGCCCCCGCCGCCTCACGCATGTGGTGGCCAGCCGTGTGGGCTACGGCGGTGCTACCGCGCCCAGTTTGGCGTCCAGAAGTCGCCCGAGCCGTCCTCCTGCCGCTCGTACCGGTCCGTCAGATACGCCCGGAGCGCCGCGAGACCGGGGTGCCGGTTGTCGTCCCGCCACAGCAGCGACAGCGGGTAGAGCGGCGTCGGACGGCGTACGGGGATGAACCGGAGCTCGGTGTCGGCGGGCCGGGTCAGCGGGGTGCGGGTGCCCATGATGGTGGCCACGTCGTCCGCCGCCGCGACCGTCCGCAGCAGGTGGCCGCCGCCGAAGGTGGTGCCGCCGACGTCGATGGTGAGGCCGAAGGCGCGCTCCAACTCCTCGTAATACGCGGCCCATTCGCTGCCCTTGGCCATGCCGGGCATCCAGATCCGGTGCCCGACCAGCTCGGCGGGCGTGACCTCGGGGCGGTCGGCCAGGGGGTGCGCCGCGCCGGTGACGAGGATGGCCGGCTCGTCGATGACGCGGGCGCTGCGCACCTCGCGCGGCAGCCGGTCCTCGGGCACGGCACGCGTCCAGAACGCGGCGTCGATGCGCCCTTCCCGTACGGACGCGAGCGCGGCCCGCCCGCCCTGGCCGAGGGCGACGACGTCGAGCGGGAGGTGCGGGTGGGCCTGGTGGAAGTCCTGCACGACACCGTTGGTGATCACGTTGGCGCCGAGCACGTCCACGCGCAGCGGGCGCCCGCCGCCGCGCACGGAGTCGGCGGCCCGCTCGGCGACCGCGAGCAGCTCCCGCGCGTGCGGCAGGAAGGTCTCGCCGTCGAGGGTGAGGCGCGCGCCGCGCGGGGCGCGCGTGAAGAGGCGCACGCCGAGCTCCCGCTCCAGGGCGGCGACGCGCTTGGAGGCGGCCTGCTGGGTGATGCCGAGCTCGGCGGCGGCGATCTGGATCTGCCCCTCGTCGGCGACGGCGACGAAGGTGCGTACGGTTTCCGGGTCCACGCTCTCCATACAACCATTGGTTGTACGGATATGGGTGCCGGTTGTTTGCCGCGGCGCGCCGCTCGGCGCTTGTATCTCCCGGTCGGAGGCGGGAATCAGGGGCGGAACGGGAGGACGGCGCATGCGGCTCGGGCGGGACTTCGGGTGGCTGTGGGCCGCCTTCGCGGTGAGCACCGCCGGTTCGTGGCTCGCGCTCGACGCGTTCCAGCTGATCGCCGTCCTGGTGCTGCACAGCGGCGCCGCGCAGGTGTCGTTCCTGTCGGCCGCCGGGCTCGCGGTCGGCGCGCTGCTGGCGGTGCCGCTCGGGCCGTGGATCGAGTTCCGGCGCAAGCGGCCGGTGCTGGTCCTCGCGGACCTGGTGCGCTGCGCGGCGCTGCTCACGCTGCCCCTCGCGTACGCCCTCGACGCGCTGACCTTCACTCAACTCGTCCTGGTCTCCGTGGTCGTGGCCGCCGCCGACATCGTGTTCCGGGCTGCGAGCGGCGCCCACCTCAAGGCGCTCGTCCCGGACGAGGGCCTGCTGGCGGCCAACGCCCGGTTCGAGTCGACGCAGTGGACCGCCACGGCCGTCGGACCGCCGCTCGGCGGCGCGCTCATCGGCGCCTTCGGGCCGCTGACGACGGTCGTCCTGGACGCGCTGAGCTACGTCCTGTCGGCGGTGGGCGTCCGCGCCATCCGCGCACCCGAACCGAAGCCCGCGCGCAGTGCGAACGGCGGCCGGTTCAACGCGACCGACATCGCGGAGGGTTGGCGCCATCTGTGGCGGCAGCCCCGGCTGCACGCCCTGTTCCTCAACAACGGCCTGGTGAACGCCCTGATCATGGTGGGCTCCCCGCTCATGGCGGTGCTGCTCCTCGACGACCTGGGCCTCGCCCCCTGGCAGTACGGCCTGGTCTTCGGGATCCCGTGCCTGGGCGGCCTCGCCGGCTCCCGGCTCACCGGGCCGCTGGTGCGGCGGTACGGGGAGCGGCGGGTGCTCCTGGTGAGCGGGGCGGCCCGGGCGTGCTGGCCGATCGGGCTCGCGTTCGTGGGGCCCGGGGTCGCGGGGATGCTCGTGGTGGTGCTCGTGGAGTTCGGCCTCATCACGTGCTCCGCCGTCTTCAGCCCCGTCATGGCGGCCGAGCGGCTGCGGCTGACGGACGACGACCGGGTGGCGCGGGTGCTGTCCGCCTGGACCGTCACCCAGCGGGCCGTCACCGCCGCGCTCACGCTGGTGTGGGGCGGCTTCGCGGCGCTGATCGGGACGCGCGGGGCGCTGGCGCTCGCCGGAGTGCTGCTCCTCGCGACGCCCCTGCTGCTGCGCGGCCTGCGCTCCCCGGCGTGTACACCCCGCCCCGCGGCGCCCACGCTGCCAGAGTGACCACGAACAAACACCCAAATGCACCGGATTTTCCGGTTCAGGGAGTTAGGGAGCTTTCGTGGCAAACGTACACGTGATCCTCAATCAGAAAGGCGGCGTGGGAAAGTCCACGCTCGCCGTGAACCTCGCGGCCGTCACCGCCGACGTGCTCGGCGCGGGCGCCCCCGACGCCGAACGCCCGCCCGTCGTCGCCGTCTCCATCGACCCGCAGGGCTCGGCGGTGTGGTGGTCGGAGCGGGTCGGCGAGGGCCTCCCCTTCGACTTCGTGCAGGCCCACGACGACCTCTCGGGGCTCGCGGCGCTCTCCCGCATCCCGTCCGCCCAGCACGTCTTCGTCGACACCCCGGGCTGGCTGGACCTCGCCGACGACGACGGCACCGACCCGCTCGGCAAGGGCGCGGCCGCCGACGCCCTGCGCGCGGTGCTCTCCAACGCCACCGACGTCATCGTCCCCATCGAGCCGGAGCCGCTCGGCTTCCAGCCCACGCAGCGCACGGTGGAGCGGGTGGTGAAGCCGCGCGGACTGCCCTTCCGCGTGGTCATCAACAACTGGGACCCGCGCGACGGCAAGGCCGATCTGGCGCAGACCCGCAAGTTCGTCGAGGCGCAGGACTGGCCGCTCGCGCGCACCGTCGTGCGCCACTACAAGCTGCACACGCGGGCGTCGGCGGACGGCCTCGTCGTCACGCAGTACGGCGCCAACCGGGTCGCGCTCCAGGCCCGCGAGGACTTCTTCCGGCTCGCTTTGGAGGTGGGCCTCGCGGCGATCCCGGCCCCGGCCCGCAGCTCCAGGAAGCCCGCCAAGAAGGCCGACGCGAAGACCGCCGCGAGGACCGAATCGAAGACCGACTCGAAGGCCGCCAAGAAGACCGCCGCTCCGGCCGCCTCGAAGGCCGCCTCGAAGCCCGCCCCCAAGACCGCCACGAAGTCCTCCCGCAGCAAGAAGGTGACCGTCTGATGGGGCGCCGTACCGACCTGTCCTCGCTCCTGTCCGCCGAGAAGGAGGCCGCCGAGGAGCAGGCCGCGGCGCCGGCCCAGCGCAGACGCCCCGACACCAAGCCGCTCACCGTCCCGATCGGCGACCTCACGGAGAACCCGGACAACCCGCGGCACGAGCTGCGCGACCTCGACGGGCTCGCCGAGACGGTCCGCGAACGCGGCGTCCTCCAGGCCCTCGGCGTCGTCTCCGCCGCCGTCTTCCTCGCCGCGCGCCCGCACCACAAGGAGGCCGTGGGCGACGCCCCGTACGTCGTCCTGCACGGCCACCGGCGGCTCGCGGCGGCCCGGATGGCGGGCCTGGACGAGGTTCCGGTGCTGGTCAGGGACGATGCGACGCGTTCCGACGAGGACGCGCTGATCGAGAACGTGCAGCGCGACGACCTCACGGAACTGGAGCAGGCCCAGGCCATCCAGGGCCTGATCACCTCCTACGGCTACTCGCAGCGCCAGGTCGCCGCCCGGATCGGCAAGACGCAGGGCTTCATCTCCCAGCGCCTGTCGCTGATGAAGCTGCGCGAGGACATCCAGGAGGCGCTCGCCGACGGCCGTGTCTCCATCGAGGACGCCCGCCGCATCGCCCGCCTCCCGAAGGACGAGCAGGTGCTCCCCGGCGAGCCGGATGCCGCCGCCACCGTCCCGGCCGCCCGCAAGGAGAAGCGCGGCCGCGATTACGGCGTAATCAAGATCGACAGCCGGGGGACCCCGGACGATGTGGTCGAGGCGCTGCGCCGGCATCTGGCCCCCGCCACCCTCGACCGGATCATCGAACTGCTCGGCCGATAGTCGACCGTGTCGTCCACACGGTCTCCGTGGTCGCTTACCGTGGCCCCGTGCTCGAAGTGCCGACCGTGCCGACCATGCCGTCGACGACCCTGACCCCGCAGCCGCCCGCCGAGGCCGTCGCCCCGCTGATGCGCGGCCTCGACGTGCTGCGGAGCCTCACGGACGCCGAGAGTGGGGACGGCACGCTCGCCCTCGCCGACCTCGCCCGCGTCACGGGCCTGGCCCGCTCCACGGTCGACCGGATCTGCGCGACCCTCGCCCACCTGGGCTTCGTACGCCTCGACGGGCGTGACGCCTCGCTCGCCCCGCCCCTGATGACCGTCGCCAACGCCTGCCTGGACGCGCTGCGGGTGCCGGGGGCCCTCGGCCCGCTCGCCGACGAACTGGCCGACGAGCTCGACGAATCCGTCTCCCTCGCGGTCCCCGACGGCGACGACATCCGCTTCGTCCACCAGGTGCTGCGCAGGCGCGCCCTGTCCATCAGCTTCCGGGTGGGCGACGCGCTGCCGGGGGGCGGGTGTGCGCCGGGTCTGGTGTTCCGCGACGACCTTCCGCTCGCGGTGGACGACCAGCTGGTGGAGCGGGGGTTGGTCGCGGTGGCGGTTCCCGTGCGGGGCCCCTCCGGGGATGTGGTGTGCGCGGTGAGCGTGGTCAGCCATACGAGCCGGCATACGGCGGGTGAGCTGCCGGGGGCGGTGCGGGGGCCGTTGGAGTCGTGTGTGCGGTCGATGGAATCCGTGCTGGCCACCTCTTCCTACGCCTCGGGGCGCCGCCCCGGACCCCGCGGGCTCCCGTCCAAGAGCGGGGCTGACATGGAACGCGCCCCAGTTGTGTCGCTCGCCCGAGGCCTCACCGTTCTCACCGCGTTCGACGGCGCCCACCCCACCCTCACGCTCACCGAGATCGCCGAGGCCACCGGGCTCGCCCGTGCCACGGCCCGCCGCGCCCTCATCACCTACGAGCACCTCGGCTACGTGACCCACGAGGACCGCGCCTACCGCCTCACCCCCCGCGTCCTCACCCTCGGCTGCGCCCCGCTCTCCCGCACCACGCTCCCCCGCATCGCCGCCCCGCACCTCGCCGCCCTGTCGCAGCGGCTCGGCGAGTCCGTCGGCCTGTCCGTGCCGGACGGCGACCGTGTGCGGTGCACCGCGCGGGTGACGCCGCGCCGGGTCATGAGCGTCGACATCGGCGTCGGCTCCCGGCTGCCCGCGCAGGACACGGCCGCCGGGCGGCTGCTGCAGGGCGGCGGGGAGTCGGCCGTGGCCGACGGGCCCGAGGCAGGGCTGCGGTCGGTCGCCGTGCCGGTGCGGGACCGGGCGGGCCGCGTCGTGTCCGCGCTCGACGTCACCGCCCACCAGGGCCGCGGGGACGACGACGCGTGGACGGAGGCGCTGCGGGACACCGCGGCGCTGATCGCGGCGGACCTGCACGTGACCTCGCGCTTCGTGAGCGTCCCGGTGCACTGAGACCCGGATCTCACCGGCGTACGGACCTTGGTCCCTACTCCTCGCGACGAATGCCCCGCATCCTCATACGTGATGACATCTCGTGGCTCGAGCGGCTTCTACTCCTCGATCCGTGGCGCGGCCCCCTCCGACTCCCGCCCCACGGGCGGCTGGCGTGCCGTCGTACTGCTCGTCGCGGTGATGGCGCTCATCATCACGACCCTCGACGTGGCGACGCCCGCCGACTTCCGGGCCCGCGCCCTGCTCGGCCTCGTGCCGGTCATGGTGGCGCTGCTCGCGCCCGTGTCCGTCACGGCTGTCGTCACCGGGCTGCTGATCTGCTTCTACGTCGGTCTGCAGGCCGTGGCGCCGCTGCCGAGCGGCGGCTGGGCCGTGCTCGGCCCGCTGATGATCGGCACCGGCGGTCTGCTCGGCGTGCTGATCGCGCGCCGCAGGGAGGAGCAGCGGGCCCGCCTCCAGGCCCTCACGGACATCGCCGAGGCCACGCAGCGCGCGGTGATGCGCGGACTGCCGGAGCGCATCGAGGACCTGCGCATCGCCGACTTCTACCAGCCCGCCGCCCGCGCGGCCCGCGTCGGCGGCGACTGGTACGACTTCCAGCCCTCGCCGTACGGGGTGCGCGCCGTGCTCGGCGACGTCAGCGGCAAGGGCCTGCCCGCGGTGTCGGCGTCGGCGTGGCTGCTCGGCGCGTTCCGGGAGGCGGCGTACCACGAGGAGCGGATCGAGGAGGTGGCCCGGCGCCTGGAGATCGCCATGCAGCGCTACAGCGCCTGGACCCGGCTCACCGACGGCGAGGGCCTTACGGACGCGTTCTCCACGGGCCTGCTGCTGCACTTCCCGCCGACGGCGGACGGGGCCCCGAAGTACGTCGACGTCGTCAACTTCGGGCACGAGCCGCCACTGGTCGTCACCGCGGACGGCCGCGTGCACACCCCCGACCTCCCGGCCGGGCTCCCCCTCGGCATGGGCACGCTGAGCGCCGCGGGGCCCGGCGCGGCCCGGCTGCCCTTCGGGGTCGGGGACACGCTGATCCTCTTCACCGACGGCGTGACCGAGTGCCGCGACGAGGACGGCACCTTCTACCCCGTACGCGAACGGCTGCCGCGCCTGCTGTCCCCGCGCGGCGCGCAGGAGCCGCCCGGGGCGCTGCTGCGCCGCCTGGCGGAGGACCTGCGCGAACACCGGTACGGGCCGCCGGGCGACGACGCCGCGATCACCGTGATCCGCAGGACCGCGGAGCGCGCGCCGTACCGGAACGAGGCGGACGCCGAGCTGTACGCCACTCAGGGGCCCACGGTTCAGTACGCCACCGACATGCGCTTCCTGGAGTGCGCGTCGCGCTCGATCTCGTCGACGAAGGCCAGCGCGTAGTCCTCCGCGCTGATCCGGCTCTCGCCGTTCGCGTCCTTCATGAGCCGGTCGCCGCCGATCCGGAACTCCTCGGTGCGCTCCCCCGGGCCGATCTCCGCGGCCGGCGAGATGTACGTCCAGTCCAGGTCGTCGACCGTGCGCAGATACGCGAGCACGTCCCGGTGCGCGAGCGCCTCGCCGCGGTACGCGTCGGGGAAGTCCGGCTGGTCCGCCAGCGCCTCGCCCGGCGCGACCTCCAGGCTGCCCGCCCCTCCGACCACCACGAGCCGCGCTACCCCGGATCCGCGCACCCCGGCGACCACGGCCTGGTTGAGCGCGAGGAACGGCTTCTGCGGATCGGATCCGTCACGGGGCGGCGCGAGGGCGGAGGCCACGGCGTCGTGCCCGCCCGCGAGTTCCGACAGCCGCTGCACGTCGGAGACGTCCGCCGCTACGGCCGTGACACCGGCGACGGGCACGTCGCCCGAGCGGCTGACGGCGGTCACGCTGTGGCCGCGGCCCAGGGCCTCTGCGGCGATACGGCTGCCGACCATGCCGGTGGCGCCCAGGAGCAGGATGTTCATGGGGTCAGCGAAACACGGTGCGGCACCGCGCGCATGTTGCGAAGGGCGTGCCACGAGAGGTCAATGGAAGGCGAAGGAAGCTGAACTCGGGGCATCCGAGGGGGCCTGGCAGAAAGGAGCCCGTCATGGCTCAGCATGCGGCACCCGCACCCGGACGCGGCACCAGTGGTGCGGCGCTCTCCCCGACGAGCGCGGCCGTCGTCGTTCCCGTCGTGACCGGCATCGCGTACGGCTTCTGGGCGGCGAGCATCGACCGCTTCGGCGGCGAGGTCACCGGGGGCAACATCGCGCTCGGCTTCGTCACGGGCATCATCGTGGCGGCGCTCTGCTTCGGCATCCACCACTGGTCGAAGCAGCAGGCCGGCCGGCACTTCCTCGCGCGGGCCTCGGCCTGGGGCGCGTTCGCCGGCATCGCGGTCGGCTTCCTGCACAGCCTGTCGGATCCCGCGATCCTGTGGTCGATCATGCTCGGCCTGGTCGTCGGGGCGTCCACGTTCGTGGGCACGTACTACCGGTACTACTCGGCGAGCGAGTACGCGCCCGTATAGCCGCCGCCCGGACAGCCGTACTAGAACGTACGTTCTAGTACCAGACGCCGAACTCCCGGGACTCGGTCTCCTTGTAGTACCAGCCGCTCGGGCCGTGGTCATGATCGTGACCGTGATCGTGCCGCGGCCCGTCGGACGGCGCCCCGGACGTACAGCTCGGCACGCCCTGGCCACCCGTGTCCACGTACGCGGCGCTGGCCCAGCCCCGGGCGCCCGTGAACCAGTACCAGGTCGAGGTGCCGTGCACGGACGAGCCGTCGGTGGCGCACTCGATACGGTCCTGGCTGCCCGGCGCGAGCCGGTACACGACGGATGCCGAGGCGCTCGGCCCCGAGCGCAGGTTGAGATCGGAACGGGAGACGACCGTCCCCCAGACGACGTCCCCGCTGTTCGCACTGGCCGGTGCCGCGGCGGTCACGGCGAGCAGTCCGCCCGCCAGTAGCCCGGCGGCGGCCAGGGCCGGAGTGGTTCGGCGCATGATCGGCCTCCCAGAGTGACCCCCCGGCCCCCCAAGATCTTCACGCCCCCACGTCCAGGAAACACCCGTTCGGCCCAGTGCTCCACCGGAGGCCCGGCGACCCTGCCGGTACTCCGCCCGAGCCCCGGCCGCCCGGCCGATGAGTTCCCGTCGCGGCCCCGGTCTTCCTCTGTGACGTGACCGAGAGGGGCACCCGACATGAGCACCACCGCCACCACGACCGGCCTGGCCATCGAGACCGCGGGCCTCGTCAAGACCTTCGGCGACAACCGCGCCGTCGACGGCATCGACCTGACCGTCCCGGCCGGCACGGTCTACGGAGTGCTCGGGCCGAACGGCGCGGGCAAGACCACCGCCGTGAAGATGCTCGCCACGCTGCTTCGGCCCGACGCGGGCGAGGCCCATGTCTTCGGCCACGACGTGGTGCGTGAGGCCGACGCGGTGCGCTCCCGCGTCAGCCTGACCGGCCAGTACGCGTCGGTCGACGAGGACCTGACCGGCCACGAGAACCTCGTGCTGCTCGCCCGCCTGACCGGCCACGGCAAGAAGCCGGCGGCAGCCAGGGCCGAGCAACTCCTCGATGCCTTCGGCCTGTTGGAGGCCTCCGGCCGCCAGGTGAAGAACTACTCGGGCGGCATGCGGCGCCGTATCGACATCGCCGCGTCCATCCTCAACACCCCCGACCTGCTGTTCCTGGACGAGCCGACCACCGGGCTCGACCCGCGCAGCCGCAACCAGGTGTGGGAGATCGTCCGCGCGGTCGTCGCGCAGGGCACGACGGTCCTGCTGACCACCCAGTACCTCGACGAGGCCGACCAGCTGGCGGCCCGGATCGCCGTCATCGACAAGGGCCGCGTGATCGCCGAGGGCACCAAGGGCGAGCTGAAGTCGTCGGTCGGCTCCGGATCCGTCCACGTACGCCTGCGCGATGCGCACCAACGCCCGGACGCCGAGCGGCTGTTGACCTCCGTGCTCGACGCCCAGGTGATCCTGGAGCCCGACCCGGTGGCGCTCACCGCCCGCGTCGGCGGGTCCGACAACGGCCGGGGCGCCGCCGAGCAGGCCTCCCGCGCGCTGGCCGAACTGGCCGCCGCCCGCATCACCGTGGACACCTTCGCCCTCGGCCAGCCCAGCCTCGACGAGGTGTTCCTGGCCCTCACCGACCAGCCCGCGGTCCAGCCCGCAGGCCCTCTCGAGGAGGCGACGGCATGACCACCGCCACCACCCCCGGTACCGAAGCGCAGGAACTCGCCCCGGTCAGCGCCGAGTCCCTCGCCGAGCTGCTCATCGCCAAGGAGCGCCCGCCCCGGCCCAGCGCCGTGTCCGCGTCGCTCACCTTCGGCTGGCGCGCGATCCTCAAGATCAAGCACGTGCCGGAGCAGCTCTTCGACGTCACGGCGTTCCCCGTGATGATGGTGCTGATGTACACGTACCTGTTCGGCGGCGCCCTGGCCGGCTCCCCGAGCGAGTACATCCAGTACCTGCTGCCCGGCATCCTCGTGATGTCGGTCGTGATGATCACGATGTACACGGGCGTCTCGGTCAACACCGACATCGAGAAGGGCGTCTTCGACCGCTTCCGTACGCTGCCGATCTGGCGCCCCTCCGTCATGGTCGGGTACCTCCTCGGCGACGCCCTGCGCTACACGATCGCGTCGATCGTGATGCTCGCGGTCGGCCTGATCATGGGCTTCCGGCCGGACGGCGGGGTGCTCGGCGTCCTCGCGGCCGTCGCGGTCCTGCTGGTCTTCTCCTTCGCGTTCTCGTGGATCTGGACGATGTTCGGGCTGCTGCTGCGCACCGAGAAGTCGGTGATGGGCGTCAGCATGATGGTGATCTTCCCGCTGACGTTCCTCAGCGACATCTTCGTGAAGCCCGAGACGATGCCGGGCTGGCTCCAGGCCTTCGTCAACAACAACCCCGTCACCCACGTCGCGTCCGCCGTGCGCGGCCTGATGGACGGCGACTGGCCGACGGCCGAGGTGCTGTGGTCGCTGGGCTGGGCGGCGCTGCTGATCGCCGTGTTCGGGCCCGTCACGATGCGGCTCTACAACCGGAAGTAGGGGGCCGAGGCTTTTCGGCGGTAGTCCGTATGCAGGCACCCCGGTCGCGCACGGCGCGGCCGGGGCCTTGCCTGGAACGGTGATCCGAAGAACCGCCTCCGCCGTTCTGCTCGTCCTCGCCTGCCTCCTCGTCCCGCTCGGCACGCTCTCCACCTGGGCGAAGTACGAGATCGGGGACGGCGACCGGTACGTGTCCGCGATGGCGCCGCTGGCCGGCGACCCGGACGTGCGGAACGCGGTCGCCGACGCGGTGACCACCGGGGTCATGAAGAACCTCGACGTGGGCGCGCTCGAATCGGTCGTCGAGGACTATCTGCACGACGCGGTCGTCTCGTTCACGGACACCGACGCCTTCCGCGGCGCCTGGAACACCGCGAACCGCGCCGCCCACGACGCCGTGCAACAGGCCCTCGACGAGGGCACCACCGGGCCTGTCACGCTCGACCTGGCCCCCGTCACCCGGCAGGTCAAGCAGCAGCTGGAGGAGAACGGGGTGCCGTTCGCCGAGCGGATCCCGGTCGCCCACACCGAGGTCACGCTGCTGTCGGCCGGGGACCTGGCCGGGCTGCGGAAGGGCTTCCACGCCTTCCAACTCGCGGGACTGTGGCTCCCGTTGGCCGCCGTCGTGTGCGCCGTCGTGGGCCTCGCGCTCGCCCGGCGGCGCCGTCCCGCGCTCGCCCTGACCGCCCTCGGCGCCGCCCTGGGCGCGGCGGCGCTGCTCATCGCGCTGCCGCTCGCCCGCGCGTTGACGCTCTCGGACATCTCCGACGCGGCGAACAAGGCGGCGACCGGCTCGGTCTACGACGCCCTGACCTCGCCGCTGCGCACCGCGTCGTGGGTGATCGTCGCGGTGGGCGTGGTGGTGGCGCTCGTGGTGTGGCTCGGCCGACACCCGTTCAGCCGCGCACGGAATGCCTCCGCCCTGCTCCGGCGCGAGCATTCCGGTGACACGAGGAGGCGCCCGCATGACACAAACACCACCGGAGACCGGGTCGACGACCGCCTGGTCCCAGGACCACCGCACGCCCGACCCTGACCCCACGCGCGGCGAGGGCCCGCGCGGCGAATGGGCGGCCGGCGGCACCCTGTTCGCCGGCGTCCTGATGCTGGTCAGCGGCTGCCTCGGCGTCCTCAACGGGATCGCGGCCATCGCCAAGGACGACGTCTACAGCCGGATCGGCGACTACGTCTACGCGTTCGACCTGACCACGTGGGGCTGGATCCACCTGGTGATCGGCGCGCTCGTCGCGGTCACCGGCTGGGGCGTGCTCAAGGGCCAGGACTGGGCGCGCGGCGCGGGCATCGGCTTCGGCGCGCTCTACGTCGTCGAGTACTTCCTGTTCCTGCCGTACGCGCCCGTGTGGTCGCTCATCTCCATCGCCATCGGCGTCTTCGTCATCTGGGCCCTCGCCACGGACCACGGCCGCGCCACCGACCCCCGGACCACCAAACCGGCCTGACGGTGCGCGACCCCGGCTAACCTGGAGGACTCCGAACAGACCGGTACGGAGACGGGGGCCGGGTCTTGGACCAGCGACAGCAGCACATCACGGACGAAGCGCCCGGCGCCCCGCGGTACGAGCCGCGGGGCGCCGGGCGCCGCCGTGTGAACAGGGCGGGGGCTTGGGCGGCGGCGCTGCTGCTCGCGGGGGTCAGCGTGGTGGTCGGCTGCCGGGCCGCGGACCGCGACGCGGTGACCCCCGTACCGCAGCTCCTCGCGTTCCTCCCCTGGCTGCTCGCCCCCACGGCCGCCGCCCTGCTCCTCGCGCTGCTGTCGCGCTGGCGTACGGGGATGGTCTGGGGCGTCGCCGTACTCGGCGCGCTCGCCTGGTACATGGAGCCGTACGGGAAGGACGGCGGCGAGCCGGACGGCGCCCCCGTCTCCGGCGTCCGGGTGCTGGCGTCCAACGTGCAGTTCAGCCGCGCCACCAACGCGCTGATCGACACGGTCGCCCGGCACCGGCCCGACATCGTGTTCGTCGAGGAGTGCGGGCGGCCCTGCCGGGACGCGCTGGACCGGGAGTCGCTGCGCACCCGCTACCCGCACCGGCAGGCCGTGGCGGCGGACGGCTCGGAGGGTTCGATGATCCTCAGCAGGTTCCCGCTGAAGGCGGCTCCGACGGTGGCGGGGACGATGGGCATGCCGGCCGCCACCGCCGACGTACGGGGTCACGCGGTGCGCCTCCAACTCGTGCACCCCATGCCGCCGTTGCCCGACCAGGTGGGCGTGTGGAGGACGGAGCTGGGCCGCCTCGCGGACGCGGCGCGGTCCGCCGAAGGGCCCGGGATCATGGCGGGGGACTTCAACGCGACGCAGGACCACGCGGCGTTCCGCCGGATCCTCGACGCGGGGCCGCTGCACGACGCGGCCCGCCTCACCGGCCACGCCCGCACCCCGAGCTGGCCGTCGACCGCGCCCGGCCCGCTGGGCACGCAGATCGACCACGTACTGGTGACCGACGACTTCTCCGCGGACAAGTCCCGCTTCATCGACCTCGCGGACACGGACCACCGGGCGCTCCTGGTGGACCTGACGCTGCACGGCTGAGCCCGTACACCGCACGCACCGGGCCGCCGCCCATGGGGAGACGGGCGGCGGCCCGGTGCGTGCGAGAGGCGGCGGCCCGCTGCGGTCAGGTCGCAGGTGGGGGCCGGACCGCGCGCCTCGGCCTTCTGACCCGCCAGGGTCCTAGCGCAGCGCGGCCTCGGCCTTGTGCAGGGCCTTGGCGAACCCGTTGGCCCACAGGGATTCCACCTGGGCCTTCTCGTTCGCGTCCGGGTTCGCGTTGGTGCACGAGGGGCCGGGCCCGCCGCCCGACATCAGCTCGCTGCACGGCCCCTCGTAGTGGTCGGGCAGCCCGAGCACGTGGCCCGTCTCGTGCGTGGTCACGCGCGTGGAGTCGTACTCCTGGTTCTGCGCGTAGTCCAGGAAGACGTAGCCGCTGCCGTGCCCGTCCGTCGACGCGTACGAACCGCGCGAGTCGTTCCCCTCGCGGTACGAGAAGTCGCCCCCGCCGGACGAGGCCTGGAGCTTCACGTTCGACACCGACGCGTTCCAGATCGACGTGCTCTTCGCTATCTGCTGCTGGAAGGTGGGCGCCCCCGAGGCGTCGTACGAGACGGTGACGGACGCGGCGCCGGGGTTGGCGGCCCGCTTCTCGGCGACGGACTTCAGGACGGCCTGGAAGAAGGCCTTGTTGGCGGCGGCCTCCTCGGCGGAGCCGGCGTAGTGCGAGCCGACGTAGTGCGCGACCCGCTCGGTGGACGCGGAGGAGACGGCGGATGAGGAGGCGGTCGCGGGGGCCGCGGCGAGGGCGGCGACGGTGAGCCCGGCGCCGAGGGCGCAGGCGAGCAGACGAACAGATGTGGGGGGTGTCATGTTCATGCGTGAGAGTCTGGGGCGGACGGGACGCACGGGATAGATGCCACTGCGCGATAACTCCGCGTTATCCCCACACAGTTGACGCCGGTGACTCTGGTGCGACGTACGGGACCGGCCTACGCTCGACGCCCATGGAGCTGGAAGTGCGGCACCTGCGCGTCCTGTGCGCGATCGAGGACACCGGCAGCCTGCACAAGGCGGCCCGTCACCTGGGCATGACCCAGCCCGCCCTCAGCACCCAGCTGCGCCGCATCGAGGACCACCTCGGCGGCCGCCTGTTCACCCGCGAACGCACCGGCTGCCGCGCGACGCCGCTCGGCCGCACCCTGCTCACGCGGGCCCGCCCGCTGGTGGACGACCTGCGCGCGCTGGTCGACGAGACGCGCGCGATGGCGCGGGACTCGGCCGGCGACCTCCTGCGCATCGGCTCCACCGCCAGCCGCGCGATACCGGGCTGGCTGCGCCGCCTGCGCGCGAGTTCGCCGCACGAGCCGTCGCTGCGCATGGACGTCTCGGCGCACGCGCTGCTCCGCCTGGTGGCCGAGGGCGGCCTCGACGTGGCGTTCGTCCACGAGGTGGAAGGCAGCCCGCTGCGCATACCGGAGTCCCTGACCTGCAAGGTCCTCCTGGCCCGCGAACCGCAGTACGTCTCCCTGCCGGCGGACCACCCGGCGGCCCGCTGCCCCGTCGTCCGCCTCACGGACCTGGCGGAGGACCGCTGGATGATCGACCCCACGGTCGACGGCGAATGGGACGGCCTGCTCCGGGCGTTCCGCTCGGCGGGCGTCAACCCCCGTGTGCTGCACGGTGATTACCTGACCGCGTCCAACCTCGTCGCGACCGGCGAGGTGGTGACGCTCTGCCAGCCGACGTCCCTGGCCCGCCCCGACATGGCGATCCGCCCCCTGGAGGGCGACCCGGTCGCCGTACGCCTCCTCCTCGCGGCCCGCTCCGCACCCGTCCTGGACGCGGTGCTTCCGGCCCTGCGGGAGGCCTATTGGGAGTCGGCGCACCAGTCACCGGCGTATCGGACACGTCTCACGGAGTCGGGCGTGATCGACTGAATCCATACAGAAAGGGCGGCAGTTGTCCGCTCGGTCGAACGACCCGACCCTGCCCAAGATCACGGCCCGCGGCGGCTAACCTTACGTGTCCGCCCTGGCCAGGGGTTCCAGGGAGCAGGGACGTCGGGGACAACTCATGCGGAAGGTTGCGCACATGGGCATTCTGGATCTGCTGCGGAACGCGTTCGGGCGGTCGCGCAAAAAAGACGAGAGCGCTGCGCCTGACGCTGCCGCTTCCGACCAGGCACCAACGGTCCCCGCTCCGTCCAAGGGCGAAGCCGACGACCTGGTCTCGGCGGCCTTCGACAACATCTCGGTCCCGAAACCGTCGAGCCCGGTGGGCGGCGAGCGCCTGACGCGGGACGCGGGGGACGGGGCGGAGGCTGCGGCGCCGACCGAGGAGCCGACTCCGGCTCCGGCCGAGGAGTCGACTTCGGCCGAGCGGAAGACGGAGGCCGCGGCACCGGCGGAGGCCGAGACCGAGGCGGCTTCTGCTGAGGCTCCGTCGGAGGATGCGGCCAAGGCGGAAGCCGCGGCGCCGGCCGAGGAGAAGGCCGAGCCCAAGTCCGAGGACGCGGCTCCGGTTCCGGCTGCGGCCGAGGAGAAGGCAGAGGCTGCGGCTCCGGCCAAGGAAGAGGCTGCGCCCTCGGCACCGGAGGAGCCCAAGAGCGAGACCGAGACCGAGACCGAGGCCAAGGCCGAGGACGCGCCCGCCGCCGCGAGCGACACCGAAGCCCCGACCCCCGCCGAGAGCAAGGCCGTCGCCGAGGATCAGGCTCCCGCCGCGAGCGAGACCAAGGTCGACACCGAAGCCCCGGCCCCCGCCGAGGCCAAGGCTGCAACCCCCGCCAAGGGCAAGGCTGCGAGGCCCGCCAAGGCGAAGGCCAAGGATGCGGCCCCTGCCAAGAGCGAGGCCAAGGCCGACGTCGAGGAAGCGGCCCCCGCCGCGAGCAACACCAAGACCGACACCGGAGCCCCGGCCCCCGCTGAAACCAAGACCCCGGCCCCCGCCGAAGCCAAGACCCCGGCCCCCGCCGAAGCCAAGACCCCGGCCCCCGCCGAAGCCAAGACCCCGGCCCCCGCCGAAGCCAAGACCCCGGCCCTCGCCGAAGCCCAGGCTGCGGCCCCTGCCAAGAGCGAGGCCATCGCCGACGTCGAGGAAGCGGCTCCCGCCGAAACCAAGGCTGCAGCCCCCGCCAAGACCAAGGCCGCGAAGCCCGCCAAGGGCAAGAGCAAGGCCAAGGCCGAGACCAAGGCCGACGCCGAAGACCCGGCTCCCGCCCCCGCTGTGGGCAAGCGTCCCGCACGGCGGGACGGGTGGGCACAGCCCCCGGTGCAGGCCGAAGAGGACAAGGGGCCCACCCCCGCCGCGGCGGAGGAACCCACCCCGGCGCAGCCCGAGGCGACCGAAAAGGTCGACCCCGTCGCGGCGAAGACCTCCGCGCAGGCCGAAGAGGCCGAGGGGCCCACCCCCGCCGCGGCGGAAGAGCCCGCCCCGGCGCAGCCCGAGGCGACCGAAAAGGTCGACCCCGTCGCGGCGAAGACCCCGGCGCAGGCCCAAGAGACCGAGGACGTCGACCCCACCCCGGTAAAGATCAAGACCCGCGCCCCCGGCCTGGCAGCCGCCCACTCCGCCGCCGGCGCCGCCCTCAAGAACCGCGACCTCACCGGCACCCGTGCCACGGTCTACCTCGTACTGGACCGCTCCGGCTCGATGCGCTCGTACTACAAGAACGGCTCGACCGCCGCCCTCGCGGAGCAAACCGTCGCGCTGGCCGCCCACCTCGACACCCGCGAGACCCCCACCGTCCACACGGTGATCTTCTCGACGGACATCGACGCCGCCGGCGACCTCACCCTGGACGCGTACGAGGGCAAGGTCGACGCGTGGCACGCGGAGGCGGGCCGGATGGGCCGCACCAGCTACCACCGCGCCATCGAAGAGGTCGTCGCCCACCACGAGAAGTCGGACGACCCCACCGCCCCCGCCCTGGTGATCTTCCAGACGGACGGCCCCCCGGACGTCCAGCGCCCGGCGAACGAGGCCCTCGCGAAGGCGGCCGAGCACCCCCTCTTCTTCCAGTTCGTGACGTTCGGCGACCCGGACTCGAAGAACTTCGACTACCTCCGCAAGCTGAAGGCGGAGAACGCCGCGGTCTTCCACGCGGGCGAGACCCCGCTGGAACTCACGGACGCGGAGCTCTACAAGGGCCTCCTGGAGGCCTGGCGCCCGTAACCCCCGCCCCGTGACCACGTAACCCCGCTCTCCCCCAAGAGCCCCCGACACCCCATGGCCGTCCGCGCAGTAAAACACCGCGCGGGCGGCCACCCCATGTCGGCTACGATTTCTAGATTCCACTCACGTCAATTCCATTCACGTCACAACCCGGGAGCAGCCCCCGATGGCTCGACACCTCATCACCAGCGCCCTTCCGTACATCAACGGGATCAAGCACCTGGGCAACATGGTGGGGTCCATGCTCCCGGCCGACGTGTACTCCCGTTACCTGCGCCTGCGCGGCCACGACGTGCTGTACATCTGCGCGACGGACGAGCACGGCACCCCCGCCGAGCTGGCCGCCAAGGAGCGCGGCATCCCGGTCGCCGAGTTCTGCGCGCAGGCGCACGACGCGCAGAAGGCGGTCTACGACGGGTTCGGCCTCGCGTTCGACCACTTCGGCCGCAGCTCGTCGCAGCAGAACGCGGAGATCACCCAGCACTTCGCCCGCAAGCTGAACGAGAACGGGTTCATCGAGGAGCGCTCCATCCGGCAGGTGTACTCGCCCGCCGACGGCCGCTTCCTCCCGGACCGCTACGTCGAGGGCACCTGCCCGCACTGCGGCTACGACAAGGCCCGCGGCGACCAGTGCGAGAACTGCACACGCGTCCTGGACCCCACCGACCTGATCAACCCGCGCTCCGCGATCTCCGGCTCCACCGAGCTCGAGGTCCGCGAGACCAAGCACCTCTTCCTCCTCCAGTCGAAGCTGCAGGTCGAGGTCGAGGCGTGGATCGACGAGGTCGCCGACGAGTGGCCGCAGCTCGCGTCCTCCATCGCCCGCAAGTGGCTGACCGAGGGGCTCAACGACCGCTCGATCACCCGCGACCTGGACTGGGGCGTTCCGGTCCCGGCGGACACGTGGCCGGAGCTGGCGGCCGAGGGCAAGGTCTTCTACGTATGGTTCGACGCCCCGATCGAGTACATCGGCGCGACGAAGGAGTGGGCGGACCAGGCCCCCGACGGTGAGACGCGCGACTGGAAGTCGTGGTGGTACGAGCCGGCCGGCGCCTCCGACGTCCGGTACACGGAGTTCATGGCGAAGGACAACGTCCCGTTCCACAGCGTCATGTTCCCGGCGACGGAGATGGGCATCCGTGAGCCGTGGAAGAAGGTCGACTACCTCAAGGCCTTCAACTGGCTGACGTACTACGGCGGCAAGTTCTCCACGTCGCAGAAGCGCGGTGTCTTCACCGACCAGGCCCTGGAGATCCTCCCGGCCGACTACTGGCGCTACTTCCTCATCGCGAACGCGCCGGAGTCGGACGACTCGTCGTTCACCTGGGAGCACTTCACGGCGACGGTGAACAAGGACCTGGCCGACACCCTCGGCAACTTCGTCAACCGCGTGCTCTCCTTCTCCCGCAAGCGCTTCGGCGACGACGTCCCGGCGGGCGGCGAGCCGGGCGAGGCCGAGACGAAGCTCGGCCAGGAGATCTCCACGCTCCTCGCCGAGTACGAGAACCAGATGGAGGCCCTCCAGTTCCGCAAGGCCGCGGCGGCGCTGCGCGCCCTGTGGTCGGCGGGCAACTCCTACCTGGAGGAGAAGGCCCCCTGGCTGGAGATCAAGACCGACAAGGACGCGGCCGCGCTGACCCTCCGCACGGCGATGAACCTCATCCGCCTCTACGCGGTGGTCTCCGAGCCCTTCATCCCGGCGTCGGCGGCCGCCATGCGCGCGGCGTTCGACCTCCCCGGCGACGACGCCACGTGGGTCACCCCGGAGGAGGCCACGGCCCTGACCACGGTCCCGGCCGGCACCCCCTTCACCGTCCCCCCGGTCCTCTTCGCCAAGATCACGGACGAGGACCTGGAGTCCTACAAGGAACGCTTCGGCGGCGAGCCGGCCGCGTAGGGTCTGTCGGCGGTGCTCAGGCGTCCCGGCGCCTGAGCACCGCCCACCCCACTACCAGCGCCCCGCCCGCGTAGGCGGCGAGGACGGCGAGGCCGGTCCAGGGGGCGAGCGGGGCCGTGCCGGGGCCGGTCGTCGTCTGGACGGCGAGGCCCGCCGTCATCGGAGAGAACTTCTGGACCCGGTGCAGCACGTGCTCCGGCATCGTGATGATCAACGTGGCCAGGTAGGGCCCGTACAGCAGCGCCATCACCGCGCCGACGGCCCCCGCCGCGTGCCGCACCACCAGCGCCACTCCCACGCTCAGCAGCGCGACGAGCAGCAGATAGACGACCGTTCCGAGCGTCGCCCGCCACAACTCGGGCGAGGTGAGCGGGAGTTGGGAGAACCCCGACGATCCCGATGATCCCGACAGGACCGTGCGGCCCGCCGCCAGCGAGCCGAGGACCGCGGGGAGCGCCGCCGCCAGGACCGCCGCCGCGGTCACCACTGTCTTCGCCAGGAACACCGTGGTGCGCCGCGGGTTCGCCGCGAGGGTCGTACGGATCATGCGCGGGTACTCGCTGGAGACCACGGCGACCGCGACGAGCGCGGCCGCCGTCTGCGCCAGGTACACCCCGGACAGGGACAGCGCGGTCGGCGCGAGGACCCCCGACTGGTCCTTCCCGGCGCTCGCCGCGATCAGCGCGGTGAATGCCACCATCACCCCCGTCACGGACACCACAGTCCACAACTGGCCAGGAACAGTGCGGAGTTTGGTCCATTCCCCGTGCACGGCGCGCGCCGCCCCCGCCGCCGTCATACGTCCCGCCCGGTCAGCCGCCACCGCGCCGCCCCGAGCACCACGGCCACGTACACGCACAGCACCCCGAAGCCCGCCCACGGTGTGATGACGGTGTCGAGGAGCCGGTGGGTCTGCTGGACCGCGAGGCCGGCCGTGGGTGTGGCCCGGCCGACGAAGTCGCTGAACCCGATGGACGTGCTCTGCGCGACGATCGGCAGCACCACGAACGTGACGATCATCAGGACCACGGCCGGCACGGCGCGCCGCAGCAGCGCCCCGACCCCCAGGCTCAGCACGGCGGCCAGCGCGAGGAACGCCGCGCTGCCGACGATCGCCCGCACGGTCGCCGGGTCGGTGAGGGAGAGCTCGGGGAAGAGCGGCGGTGCGAAGCCGTTGTCGCGCAGCGCGGGGCGGGCGACGAGGAACTCGGCCACGCACGCGACCAGGCCCACGGCGAACACCGTCGCGCCGAGGACGAGCGCCTTCGCGGCGAGCACTCGGCCGCGCCGCGGACTCGCGGTGAACGTGGTGCGCACGGTCCCGGTCTTGTACTCGGACGTGATGAACAGGACGCCCAGGGCGATCACCGCGATCGTCGCGATCTGGATGCCGTCGTCGAGCGCCATCTTGACCAGGTCGGGCTGTCCGCCGAGCTGTCCGACACCGCCCATGCCGAGGCCGCCCAGGTCACCGCTGCCGGTGATCGTGAAGGTGCCGGCCTGCTCGCGGAAGGGCTTCGGCGGGGCGACGGGGTCGGCCATCTCGCCCTTCTTCACGGTCTGCTTGATGTCAGTCTGCCGCCAGCCGCCGCTACCGGCCCGCGTGGGGAAGGTGACGTGGTCGAAGACGGCGCTGCCGAGCGTGGCCTCGGGGTGCATGCGCAGGTCGCCGGGGCCGCTGCGCTCCTCCTTGCCGTCCATCGGCGACGTGACGAAGAGGCCCGCCTCGGCGGTGGTCGGCAGCCCGGCGACGGTGAGCGTGCCGACCTTGTGCCAGGCGCGGCCGTCCGCGGATTCGTAGCCGGTGACCCGGTCCCCGGACCGTACGAGCCGCAGCCAGAGCGGGGCGTCCGCGCCGCCGGAGCCGGTCAGTTCGTGCTTCCCGTCGGCCATCATCCGCACGCCGTGCTCCGGCGTCACCATCAGGGCGGCGTACGAGGATCCGCTCGCGGTGCCGTCCTTCAGGAGCAGTCCCGCCTTCGCCCAGGCGGCGCTGTTCTTCTGCGCGGCGACCCGCACGGTGAAGGTGCCGTCGCCCGCGGCGGTGCGGTGCACGAAGGTCGAGGCGTCGTATTTCTTCGGGCCGCCGTAGCTGAACGTGCTGCCGTTCGCCGACGCGACGGTCAGCAGCAGGCTGAGCGCGAGCAGTGCGATCAGGGCGAGAGGGGTGCTGCGGACGCTGCGCAGCTTGGTCCACTCGGCGCGCACGGCACGGACCATCGGCGACCTCATGAGGACGCCTCCTGTGCGCTCAGTGCGGTAGCGGCGAACTCCGTTGCCGCACCGGTGAGTTCCATATACGCCTCCTCCAACGTGGCCCGGTGCCGGGACAGTTCGGAGAAGGGGATGCGGTGCGCGCCGAGCCGGGCGACGACCTCCTCGGCGGCCAGCCCGGTGACGGTGAGCGCGTCGGGCCCGGTCACGGCGACGGTGGCGTCGGCGCCCGCGAGCACCGCCAGGGCTTCGGCGCGCCTGCTGGTGCGCAGGGCGACGCGCTCGCCGGACGCCTCGTCGAGCAGTGCGGCGACGTCGGTGTCGGCGAGCAGCCGCCCCCGGCCGATCACGATGACGTGGTCCGCGGTGTCCTGGAGTTCGCTCATCAGGTGCGAGGAGACGAGGACCGTACGCCCTTCTGCCGCAAGGGACTTGAGGAAGCGCCTGATCCACTGGATGCCCTCGGGGTCGAGCCCGTTGACCGGCTCGTCGAGGATCAGCACGGGCGGATCGCCCAGTAGCGCGGCCGCGATGCCGAGCCGCTGGCGCATCCCGAGGGAGAAGCCGCCCGCGCGCTTCTTCGCGGCGGAGGCGAGGCCGACCTGGTCGAGGACGTGGTCGACGCGGCGGCTCGGCAGGCCGTTGTAGTGGGCGAGCCACAGCAGGTGGTCGCGGGCCCGGCGGCCCGGGTGCAGCGCCTCGCAGTCCAGCAGGGCGCCGACCGTGGACAGCGGGTCGGCGAGCCGGGTGTAGTCCTGCCCTCCGATGAGCGCTGCGCCGCTGTCGGGGCGGTCGAGCCCGAGCATCATCCGCAGCGTCGTCGACTTCCCCGCCCCGTTGGGCCCGACGAACCCGGTCACCCGCCCCGCCTCGACGGTGAAGCTGAGCCCGTCCACGGCCACGGTGGACCCGTACCGCTTGCACAGCCCGCGGGCCTCGATCGTCATATCGGTCATGCCAGTTGACGTTAGGGACCGGGCGCCGCGGCGGCGTCCCGCCCGGGCGTGGTCTCCCGGGGGGCCCGCTCCCCCCGCAGGGGGACGCCGCCCGCGCGGGGAGAAGCCGATAATGACCGCCATGACCGGGACCTGGAGCGCGGCACGGGCAGGGGTGCGGCGCGCGGCGGCCGCACGTGACCTGCCGCTGCTCGCCGCCACGGTCCTGGCCCTCGCGGCCCTCGCCGAGGTCACCGGACAGGGCCGCGATCCCGCCCCCGAACTCCCCGGCCTGCTCGCCCTTGCACTGGGCGCGACCGTCCCCCTCGCCTTCGTCCGCTCCCAGCTCCTCCTCACCGCCACGGCCCTCACCGCGGCCTCGCTGCTCGCCCCTCTCACGTACGGCCAGACGCTGTACGCGGGCCTCCCGGCGCTCGCCGCCGCCCTGTACCTGGTGGGGCTGCGCCAACCGGGCCGCACCGCCGTCCTGTTCGCCGTGCCCTTCACCGCGTACGCGCTCACGGACGCCGGCGGCCCCTACGGCGTCGTCCTCCTCGCGGGCGCGGCGGCCGCGCTCACCGCGGGCGGCGCCCGGCGCGCGCAGGCCGAGGCGGCCCGCCGTTCCGCCGCCGACTGGGCGTACGCGGACACGGCCCTCGCCCATGCGGCGCTCGGCGAACGGGCCCGTATCGCAAGGGAGTTGCACGACATCGTGGCCCACCACATCTCGACGATCTCGGTGCAGGCGGAGACCGCCCGCTACACGACCCCGGGCCTGCCGCCGGAGGGCGCCGAGCGTTTCCTGGCGATCGGCGACACGGCCCGACTCGCCCTCACCGAGATGCGCCGGCTGCTCGGCGTCCTGCGCGAGGACGCCCCCGCCGAATCCGCCGCGGCCGCGCCCCGCTCGCCGCAGCCTGGCCTCGACCAGCTCGTCACCCTCGTCGACGAGGCCCGCGCGGCGACCGGCACCGCGGTCCGCCTCATCGTCCGAGGCCACGTCACCGCACTCGATCCCGGCCTGGAACTCACCGCGTACCGCATCGTCCAGGAAGCCCTGACCAACGCCCGCCGGCACGCGCCCGGTGTCGCCGTGGACGTCGAACTGCACTACAGGGAAAGCCAGTTGGCGATACGCGTACGGGACTGCGGCCCGGGCACGGGCCCCGGCGAGCCGGGCCACGGCCTGCTCGGCATGCGGGAACGCACGGCGATGGCGGGCGGCACGCTGCACGCGGGCCCGGCTCCGGCCGGCGGCTTCCTGGTCGAGGCGTCCCTGCCGGTCAAGGGCCCGGCCGCATGAACACCTCCACGAACGCCCCCATGGACACCCCTATGAACGCCATCCGGATCGTCGTCGCCGACGACCAAGACGTCGTACGGGCCGGATTCGGCGCACTTCTCGACAGCCAGGACGACTTCACGGTCGTGGGCAGCGCACCCGGCGGCGCCGAAGCGGTCCGCGTCTGCCGCGAGGCCCGCCCCGACCTCGCCCTGATGGACGTCCGCATGCCCGGCATGGACGGCATCGAGGCCACTCGCCGCATCGCGCGCGAGCTGCCCGCGACCCGCGTCGTGATGCTGACGACCTTCGACCTCGACGAGTACGTGTACGACGCGCTCGCCGCAGGGGCCAGCGGCTTCCTGCTCAAGGACATGCAGGCCGAGCGGCTGTTCGAGGCGGTGCGGGTGGTCGCGGCGGGCGAGGCGCTGCTCGCGCCGACCGTCACCCGCCGCCTGATCGCCGAGTTCACCCGGCTCCGCCCGCGCGCGGTGCCCGAACAGGCCCTCGCCGTCGACGCGTTGACCCCGCGCGAACGCGAGGTGCTGCGACTGATCGCCGAGGGCCTGTCCAACCAGGAGATCGCCGGACGCCTCGTGGTCGGCGGCGAGACCGTGAAGACCCACGTCAGCCGGGTCCTCGCCAAGCTCGGCGTCCGCGACCGGGCGCAGGCGGTCGTGGCGGCGTACGAGTCGGGACTCGTGGTGCCGCGCTCCGGGTGAGCTCAGGAGGACCGGGAAGCGGCGGGCGACGGCATCGTGTCCGTCGAGTCGTGGGTCTCGGCCGGCGACACCCCCATCGTCAGCGACGCCACGACGCCCTTGTCGATGTGCTTCTTGAGGTACTTGAGATGGAGGAGGCCGCCCTCGGTGCCGTTGTCCGGGTAGATCGTGTCCCCGTCGAGCGTCGTGCGGGTCGTGGTGTTCGTCGAGTACGGCGCGACCTCGGCCGAGGCGAGGACGGACGCCTCGGAGAAGAAGAGCTGGCCGGTGTGGCAGGTGTGGCCGCCCTCGTAGCCCGCGTCGGTCCACTCGCCGTCGACGTGCACCTTGACGTGGATGTGCACGCAGCGGCCCTGGTACCAGCCCGGGAAGACCGTCTTGAACGCGACGCGGCCGTGTCTGTCGGTCTTCCACGTGCCGCGCAGATAGCGCTCGTCGTCGGTGGGCTCCTGGTGCCCGCCACCGCCGCCACCGGGGCCGCCGGGGCCGCCCGTCGGGGGTTCACCGGTCGGCGTGCCGGTGGGCATGTCCGTGGGGGCGCCGGTGGGAGGTGTGCCGCCGCTTCCGGAGCTCATGTCCTCGTAGCCGGAGTAGATGCCGACGGCGTCGCAGTGCCAGATGTCGACGGCGGCGTTCTTCAGCGGCTCGCATGTGTCCGCGTCGATCACCTTGAGGCTCAGCAGGAGCGGGATGCCCTCCTGGTCCTCGGTGATGTCGCGGCGGAGCTTGTCGGCGTCGATGTAGTACGGGCCCTCGGTGGTCTCCGTGGTGAGCCGGTAGCAGGTCTCCGTGTCCGACGCCGTTTCGTCGGCGAACGCTCCGCCCTCCGTGAGGGTGCCGGCGATCCCCACGGCCGCGACGGCCGCACCACCCGCCAGGATCGCCCTACGGCGGGTCAACTCTCGTCTGTGTGACGCTACTTGGGGCTCAGGTTGCTCAGTCGGCTCGGTCATGGGCGTGGACGCTAGGGGCCGAAGCTGTCAGGGGCGTGGGTGCGGGCTGTGAATCAGGACTGTGAATCAAGACTGTGCATCACCCGGAAACGCCAGGGCCCCGCTCCGACGTGCGGAGCGGGGCCCTGGCGTGAACTGCCGTACGGCGCCGGTGAGTTGGTTACTTCTTCTCGACCGGCTTGCGCAGCTGGATGTTGAGCTCGCGCAGACGCGACTCGTCCAGCTCGGTGGGCGCGCCCATCATCAGGTCCTGCGCGTTGCCGTTCAGCGGGAACGCGATGGTCTCCCGGATGTTCGGCTCGTCGGCGAGGAGCATGACGATGCGGTCGACGCCCGGGGCGATCCCGCCGTGCGGCGGGGCGCCGAAGCGGAACGCGCGGAGCATGCCCGCGAACTCGGCCTCCACGGTCTCGGCGTCGTAGCCCGCGATCTCGAACGCCTTGATCATGATGTCGGGCTCGTGGTTACGGATGGCGCCGGAGGACAGCTCGATGCCGTTGCAGACGATGTCGTACTGCCAGGCCAGGATGTCCAGCGGGTCCTTCTCCTCCAGGTCCTGCATACCGCCCTGCGGCATCGAGAACGGGTTGTGGGAGAAGTCGATCTTGCCGGTCTCCTCGTCCTTCTCGTACATCGGGAAGTCGACGATCCAGCAGAAGCGGAACACGCCCTCCTCGAAGTGGCCGGCGCGCTTGGCGGCCTCGACGCGGACGGCGCTCATGATCTTCGAGACCTCGTCGAACTCGCCCGCGCCGAAGAACACGGCGTGGCCGGCCTTCAGGCCGAGGCGCTCGGTGAGGACCTTGACGTTCTCCTCGGTGAGGAACTTCGCGATCGGGCCGGCGAACGTGCCGTCCTCGCCCACGCGGATCCAGGCGAGGCCCTTCGCGCCCTGCTCGACCGCGTAGTCACCGAGGCCGTCGAAGAACTTGCGGGACTGCGACGCGGTGTCCGGGACGGGCAGCGCACGCACGTGCTTGCCGGCGAACGCCTTGAACTCCGAGTCCGCGAACACGTCGGTGATGTCGACGAGTTCGAGCTTCGCGCGCAGGTCCGGCTTGTCGTTGCCGTACTTCAGCATCGACTCGCGGAACGGGATGCGCGGGAACGGGGACGTGACCTCGCGGCCGCCGCCGAACTCCGTGAAGATCTCCGTCATGAGCTTCTCGATGGGGCGGAAGACGTCTTCCTGCTCCACGAAGCTCATCTCGATGTCGAGCTGGTAGAACTCGCCCGGCGAGCGGTCCGCACGCGCGTCCTCGTCGCGGAAGCACGGCGCGATCTGGAAGTAGCGGTCGAAGCCCGAGATCATCAGCAGCTGCTTGAACTGCTGCGGCGCCTGGGGGAGGGCGTAGAACTTGCCCGGGTTCAGGCGGGACGGGACGACGAAGTCGCGGGCGCCCTCGGGGGAGGTCGCGGCGAGGATCGGCGTCGCCATCTCGTTGAAGCCGAGGTTGACCATCTTCGAGCGGATCGAGGCGATGACCTCGCTGCGCAGCATGATGTTGCGGTGCATGCGCTCGCGGCGCAGGTCCAGGAAGCGGTACTCCAGGCGGCGCTCCTCGCCCACCCCGTCGTCCTGGTTGATCTGGAACGGCAGCTGCTGCGCCGCGCCGAGCACCTCGACCGTGGAGGCCTCGATCTCGACCTCGCCGGTGGGCAGCTCCGGGTTGACGTTGTCCGCGCCGCGGGAGACGACCTTGCCGTCGATGCGGACGACGGTCTCCTTGGTGAGCTTGTCGAGGACCTCGGCGGCCTCGGTGCCGGGGCGGGCGACGAGCTGCGTGATGCCGTAGTGGTCGCGCAGATCGATGAAGAGGATGCCGCCCAGGTCTCGGCGATTGTGCAGCCAGCCGCTCAGCCGGACGTCGGAGCCGACGTCAGAGGCGCGGAGCTCGCCGCAGGTGTGGGACCTGTACCGATGCATCGTCGTTCATCCAGCCTTTGCGCTTGGGGTTCCCCGGGAGACAACCGGGATCCCCCCAAGCCTACCGGCCCCGCCTCGGGCCCTCTGCCTCCGCCGCCTTGGGCAATTGCCTCCGCCGCCTTGGGCAATCTGCCGCCAAGGGCGGCAGGGTGGGCAAGGCGGCACCCCGGCGCGGGCAGCGCCTCCGATCGGCCCCAGCCCCGTCGCGGCGCCCGCCCAGCCCCCGTCGCGGCCCACCGGCAGCCCGCCCCACCGCAACACCCCCACCCGCCCCGGCGAAGCCTCTGGTGGCCGCATGCGATCACCTCTTCCTAGAGTGGGGCAATGCGCACCGGTGACCTCCCTCCCGTGGAGGACGTCCTCGCCGCTCTGGCCACCGGGCTGTGGCGATGGGACAACCGGGCGGGGCTCGTGACCTTCGACGCCGAGGCCGCCCGGCTCATCGGCCTGCCCGCCGCCCCCGGCGAGCCCGTCACCTTGACGGAGTCCGCGGCCCGCGCCCGTTTCCACCCGGTCGACTGGAACGAGATAGACGGGATCGTGCAGCTCGCCGTCGCCGAGGGCACCCTCGCCGAGGCCCGGCTGCGCGTCATGGACGACCAGGGCCATGTCCTGCGCACCATACGCAGCCGCTCCAAGCCGATCGCGCACGGCGACGCCCCGGACTCGTACGAGCTGATCGGCACACTCCAGGAAGTGACCGAGCCGCCGCCCGGGGCCGCCTCCCGCACCCCGGTGACCGGCGACTGGCGGCGCTCGCGGGAGGCCTTCCTGCTGGACGCCGGGCGGGCGCTCGCGGAGGCCGGGTCCACGGAGGAGGTGCTGCGGGTCGCCGCCGGGCTCTCCATGCCGGGTTTCTCGCCGGACGGCCTCGCGGTGTTCGGCGTCGCGGGCGACCGGCTCACCGTCATCGGGCACCACGGCCAGGAGGACGGCGACGAGTCCCCGTTCACCGACATGGAGCTGGCCACGGACTACCCGGGCGCCGAGGTCGTCCGCACCGGGCGCGCGGTCTATCTGTCCTCGCCGGACGAGTACCGCGCCCGCTACCCGGCGGCCTGGCCGCTGGCCGCCCGCTTCGAGCGCAAGTCGTGGGCGTTCCTGCCGCTGATCGTCGCAGGCCGCACGATCGGCGCGTGGATGGCGGGCTTCACCTACCCGGTGTCATTCACGCCCGACGAGCGCTCGGTCCTCACCACGGTCGCGCGAATGCTGGCGCAGGCCCTCTCCAGGGCCGGGGTCGCCGAGTCTGAGCGGGAGCTGACCGACGGCCTGCAGAAGTCGATGCTGCCGACGCTCGGCCCGGAGATCCCGGGGATGAGCGTCGCCGCCCGCTATGTGCCGACCGGCGGCGGCCTCCAGGTCGGCGGCGACTGGTACGACATGATCCCGCTGCCGGGCGGCGGCATCGCCCTGGTCATCGGCGACGTACAGGGCCACGACGTGCGCGCCGCGGGCCTGATGGGACAGCTCCGGGTCGCCCTGCGCGCGTACGCCTCCGAAGGGCACCGTCCCGACGCCGTGCTCTCCCGCGCCTCCCGCTTCCTGCACGGCATCGGCGACACCGACGAACCGGGGGCCGACCCGCGCTTCGCGACCTGTCTGTACGTGCAGGCCGACCCCGCCACCGGCGTCCTGGAGATCGCCCGCGCCGGGCACCCGGACCCCGCGATCCGGATGGCCGACGGCACCGTCCTCGTCCGCCCCACCGCGGGCGGCCTGCCGCTCGGCGTCGACCCCGACGCGGACTATCCGACGACCCGTCTCGTCCTCGAACCCGCCGAGACGCTGCTCATCTGCACGGACGGCCTGATCGAGACGGGCGGGCACGACCTGGACACCGGCTGGTCGCGGATCCGCGCGGCCCTGGAGGCCGGCCCGGACGAGCGCCTGGAAGAGCTGGCCGACGCCCTGGTGCAGGCGGTGCACGGCCCCTCCTCGCACCACACCACGGGACCGCTCGCGGACCGCCGCGAGGACGACATCGCGCTGTTGCTGCTGCGCCGCACCACTCGGTCGGCCGCTGCCACCGTGGCCCGGCGCACCGCGATGACCATCGCCCAGGCCGAGCCCGAGCGGATCGCGGCCGCCCGCCAGCAGCTGCGGGAGCTGCTGCACGACTGGACCGACACGGATCAGCTGGACTCGGCGGTGCTGCTCGTCTCCGAGATGGTCACCAACGTCCTGGTGCACACCGACGGCGACGCGCTCCTGGTCGCCGAGGTCACCCGGCACGGCGCCGAACCGCGCCGGTTGCGCGTGGAGGTCGCGGACGCCTCCGACGACCTGCCGCACAAGCGCCGCCCCGGTGAACTGGCGTCATCGGGGCGGGGTCTGGTGCTCATGGAGCTGCTGGCCGACCGCTGGGGCGTGGACCCGCGGGGCGAGGGCAAGAGCATCTGGTTCGAACTCTACGAACCCTCGGAGGCTCCGGCGGGCCCGGCAGCCCCAGAGGGCCCCGAGGCCTCGGTGGAACCGGAAGGCCCGGAGGACCCGTCACCCGTTTCACGTGAAACAGAAGGCGGCCCTTCGCCCATGTCATCGGGCGCGTAACGCCTCCTCAGCTCCCCGAGGACACCGAACGCGGCGGCCACCAGCGGCACCGCGAGCAGCATCCCGAGAATCCCCGCGACCGCCGCGCCCGCCGTGATCGCCAGCATCACCATCGCCGGGTGCATCTGGACCGTGCGCGACTGGATCATCGGCTGCAGGATGTGCCCCTCCAGCTGCTGCACGGCGAGGATCACCCCGAGCGTCCACAGGGCGATGATCAGCCCCCGGTCGGCGAGCGCGACGAGCACGGCGACGGCCCCGGACAGGGTCGCACCGAGGTAGGGGATGTACGCGCCGACGAAGACCAGCGCGCCCAGGCCCACCGCGCCCGGCACCTGAAGGATCAGCAGTCCGACGGTGATGCAGATGCCGTCGATGAGCGCGATGAACGTCGTGCCGCGCATGAACCCCGAGATCGCCTCGAAGGCCCGCCGCCCCATCGCCTCAAGCACCTCACCGTGGTGCGGGGCGATCGCGCGAGCGAGCCCCGTGGCCCGGTTGGAGTCCTTCAGGAAGAAGAAGGTGAGCAGCAGCGCGAGCACGCTGGTCGCGAGCAGCGAGCCCAGCGCGGAGAGCCCCGCGATCACCCCGCCCGCCAGATTGGAGCCCCACTTGCCGACCTGCTCCTTGGCGTTGTCGGCGACATCGCCGAGGTCATCGGCGCCGGTGAGGCCGACGTGGTCCCTGAGCCAGTCCCCGGCCTGCCGCACCGAGTCGACGATCTGTTCCCCGGTGTCGATCAGCGCGGTGACCACGATGTAGCCGGCGCCGCCGACCACGGCGATGAGCGCGACGCAGGTGAGGATGGCGGCCAGCGCGCGCGGCAGCTTCAGCTTGGTGAGCCACTCGAAGACCGGGCCGAGCAGCGCGGTGCCGAGCAGCGCGAGCAGCACGGGCGTGACGGCCGAATGGAAGATGATGACCAGCGCGATCCCGACGCCCGCGACCGCGGTGACGAGCAGCACGACGGCGCACCAGGCGGCGAGGCGGCGGGCGGGGTCGGGGAGGAGCGGTTTACCGGTCTGCACCCCGCCAGACGATCATGCGCGCGAACGCCCCGCCCCCCGGCCGGGTCCGGCCGAGTGACGGGGCGTCACATCACGCGTCACATCACACGCGATGCCTCACGCGATGCCTTACGTGTGCGGCAGGCGCTCCTTGCTGGGGATGACGCCCAGGCGTCCCGCCTGGAAGTCGTCGAAGGCCTGCTGGAGTTCGGCCTTGTTGTTCATCACGAACGGGCCGTAGTGCGCCATGGGCTCACGGATCGGCTGCCCGCCCAGGATGACCACTTCCAGGTCGGGGGTGTTCGCGTCCTGCGACTCGTCGGCGCGCACGGTCAGGGACGAGCCCGCACCGAACACGGCGGTCTGCCCCGTGTGCACGGGACGCCGGTCGGCGCCGACGGTGCCCTTGCCCGCGAGCACGTACACGAGCCCGTTGTAGTCCTCGCGCCACGGCAGCGTCGCCTCGGCGCCCGGGCGGACGGTGGCGTGCACCATCGTGATCGGGGTGTGCGTGATGCCGGGTCCCTCGTTGCCGTCCAGCTCACCGGCGATGACGCGGAGCAGCGCGCCGCCGTCCTCGGTGGTGAGCAGCTTGACCTGGCCACCGCGGATGTCCTGGTAGCGCGGGTTCTGCATCTTGTCCTTGGCGGGCAGGTTGACCCACAGCTGGAGCCCGTGGAACAGACCGCCGGACATGACGAGCGACTCGGGCGGCGTCTCGATGTGCAGGAGGCCGCTGCCCGCCGTCATCCACTGGGTGTCGCCGTTGGTGATGGTGCCGCCACCGCCGTGCGAGTCCTGGTGGATGAAGGTGCCGTCGATGATGTACGTGACGGTCTCGAAGCCGCGGTGCGGGTGCCAGGGCGTGCCCTTGGGCTCTCCGGCCTCGTACTCCACCTCACCCATCTGGTCCATCATGATGAACGGGTCGAGGTGCTTGTAGTTGATCCCGGCGAACGCGCGGCGCACCGGGAATCCCTCCCCTTCGAAACCGCTGGGCGCGGTCGTCACAGCGAGCACGGGGCGCGCCACGGCGTCCGCCGGCGCGGCCACACGGGGCAGGGTCAGCGGGTTCTCGACGGTCACAGCGGGCATGGCGGCCTCCTCGGGGTCTGCCATCAATTTAGTTGAACGGTGAACATCCAGCAAGTCGCCCGCTATTCCCGGGCCCGTTCCCGGGCACGCGAAAGGCCCGGACGCTCATACGTCCGGGCCCGTAGGAAGTGTTCAGGGGTGCGGCTAGCCGTACATGCGGCGCATCGCGAAGTCGACCATCTCCTCGACCGCCTTCGCGTCGAAGACCATCCGGTGCTCGCCCTCCATGTCGAGGACGAAGCCGTACCCGGTGGGCAGCAGGTCGATCACCTCGGCGCCGGTGATGACGAAGTACTTGGACTCCTTGCCCGCGTACCTGCGCAGTTCCTTGAGCGTGCTGAACATCGGGATCACCGGCTGCTGCGTGTTGTGCAGCGCGAGGAAACCCGGGTTGTCCCCGCGCGGGCAGTAGACCTTCGACGAGGCGAAGATCTGCTGGAAGTCCTCGGCGGACATCGAGCCCGTGGTGAACGCGCGGACCGCGTCCGTGAGCGAGGGCGGCGACGGCTCCGGGTACAGCGGCGGAGCCTGCTGCCCGTACCCGCCCTGCGGCGGCGCGTACTGCTGCTGCCCGGCACCCGGGCTCTGGTCGTAGCCGTACATGAGGGAAAGACTACCGACGCCCGAGGGGGTGGCGGGACGAGAGCGCCGAGGCGCCTTGTTCGTCACAGATGCCCACTGGGGGTTGATTCTTATTACCCACGGGTAGCATTGTGGTGGTTACTAGTTGGTATGCGTACGAGGACGGTCCGGGCGACCCCGGACGACCCGCCTCCCCGATCTTTACGGAGCCGTCGCCATGGGGCATTACAAGTCGAATCTCCGCGACATCGAGTTCAACCTCTTCGAGGTACTCGACCGCGACAAGCTGTACGGCACCGGACCGTTCGCGGAGATGGACGTCGACACCGCCAAGAGCATCCTCGAAGAGGTCACCCGCCTCTCCGAGAACGACCTTGCGGAGTCCTTCGCGGACGCCGACCGCAACCCGCCGGTCTTCGACCCGGAGACCAACACGGCGCCGGTCCCCGCCTCCTTCAAGAAGTCCTACAAGGCCTTCATGGACGCCGAGTACTGGCGTCTCGGCCTGCCCGAGGAGATCGGCGGCACCACCGCCCCGCGCTCGCTCATCTGGGCCCACGCGGAGCTGATCCTCGGTGCCAACCCGGCGGTCTGGATGTACTCGTCCGGTCCGGCGTTCGCCGGCATCCTCTTCGAGGAGGGCAACGAGGCGCAGAAGAAGGTCGCCGAGATCGCCGTCGAGAAGCAGTGGGGCTCGACGATGGTGCTGACCGAGCCGGACGCCGGTTCGGACGTCGGCGCCGGCCGCGCGAAGGCCGTCGAGCAGGCGGACGGCTCCTGGCACATCGAGGGCGTGAAGCGCTTCATCACGTCCGGTGAGCACGACATGTCGGAGAACATCCTCCACTACGTCCTCGCCCGCCCCGAGGGCCACGGCCCGGGCACCAAGGGCCTCTCCCTCTTCCTGGTCCCGAAGTTCGAGTTCGACTGGGAGACTGGCGAGCTGGGCGAGCGCAACGGCGTCTACGCCACCAACGTCGAGCACAAGATGGGCCTCAAGGCCTCCAACACGTGCGAGATGACGTTCGGCGACCAGCACCCCGCCAAGGGCTGGCTGATCGGCGACAAGCACGACGGCATCCGCCAGATGTTCCGCATCATCGAGTTCGCCCGCATGATGGTCGGCACGAAGGCGATCTCCACGCTGTCGACGGGTTACCTCAACGCCCTCGAGTACGCCAAGGAGCGCGTCCAGGGCTCCGACCTGGCCCGCAGCACGGACAAGACCGCGCCGAAGGTCACCATCACGCACCACCCGGACGTGCGCCGCGCCCTGATGACGCAGAAGGCGTACGCGGAGGGCATGCGCACGCTGGTCCTCTACACGGCCTCCGTGCAGGACGCGATCCAGGTCAAGGAGGCCGCGGGCGAGGACGCCTCGGCCGAGCACGCGCTGAACGACCTGCTCCTGCCGATCGTCAAGGGCTACGGCTCCGAGAAGGGCTACGAGCAGCTGGCCCAGTCGCTGCAGACGTTCGGCGGCTCCGGCTTCCTGCAGGAGTACCCGATCGAGCAGTACATCCGTGACTCGAAGATCGACACGCTCTACGAGGGCACGACCGCGATCCAGGGCCAGGACTTCTTCTTCCGGAAGATCGTCCGCAACCAGGGTGCCGCGCTGAACGCGCTCTCCGAGGAGATCAAGAAGTTCCTCGCGGTGGAGACGGGCGGCGAGGAGCTGACCGCGGCCCGCGAGACGCTCGGCAAGGCGGCCGGTGAGCTGGAGGCCATCGTCGGCCTCATGATCAACGACCTGGTCGCCACCGAGCAGGACGTGAAGTCCATCTACAAGGTGGGCCTCAACACGACCCGCCTGCTGATGGCCTCCGGCGACGTGGTCGTCGGCTACCTGCTCCTCAAGGGTGCGGCCGTCGCGGCGGAGAAGCTGGCGGCGGGTGCCTCCGGCAAGGACGTGCCGTTCTACCAGGGCAAGATCGCCGCTGCGAAGTTCTTCGCGGCGAACGTCCTGCCGGGTGTGACGGGCGCCCGCAAGCTCGCCCAGACCACGAGCGAGTCCGGCGTGGACATCATGGACCTGGACGAGTCGGCGTTCTAGGCTCCGCCGACCCGGTCGTGCTTGGGCCCGTCGTCCCCGTGGAGGGACGACGGGCCTTCGCCTTTGGCCACAGAGGCTGACGTCGGCGGCGAGGCGCGCCCACTGGAGGTTGCGCGCGCAGTTCCCCGCGCCCCTAAAGGGGCGCGGGGAACTGCGCAAACCGGACCACAGCGGGACCGCAGGACGCCGAACGCACCCGCCCCGCGGGGGATGGCGCGGTATTTGAGGGGCGCGGGGAACTGCGCGAACGTGACCACAGACGGGCCGCAGGACGCCGAACAAACCGCGCCCGGCAAGGGCAGGCGCGGGGGCCGCCGCAGGCAGGACGATGGGGCCGCGCCCACCCGGAGGCACTGGCCTACCCTTGCCGCATGAACACCGCCTCCCGCCCCTTCGATCGCGGGCACACCGACGACCTGATGTCCTTCCTCGCGGCGAGCCCCACGCCGTACCACGCCGTGGCCAACGTGGCCGCACGCCTGGAGAAGGCGGGCTTCCAGCAGGTCGCCGAGACCGACGCCTGGGACGGCACGAGCGGAGGCAAGTTCGTCACGCGCGGCGGCGCCGTGATCGCCTGGTACGTGCCGGAGGGGGCCGGCGCCCACACCCCGTTCCGGATCGTCGGCGCGCACACCGACTCCCCGAACCTGCGCGTGAAGCCGCAGCCCGACATGGCCAGCAACGGCTGGCGCCAGGTCGCCGTGGAGATCTACGGCGGACCGCTGCTCAACTCCTGGCTCGACCGCGACCTCGGCCTCGCGGGCCGCGTCTCCCTACGAGACGGCTCCGAGCGCCTCGTGAACGTCGACCGCGCCCTGCTGCGCGTCCCGCAGCTCGCCGTGCACCTGGACCGCTCCGTCACGACGGACGGCCTCAAGCTCGACAAGCAGCGCCACATGCAGCCCATCTGGGGCCTCGGCGGCGACGTCCACGAGGGCGACCTGATGGCCTTCCTTGAGGACGAGAACGGGCTCGGCCGCGGCGACATCACCGGCTGGGACCTCATGACGTACGCGATCGAGGCCCCGTCCTACCTCGGCCGCGACAAGGAACTCCTCGCGGGCCCCCGCATGGACAACCTGCTCTCCGTGCACGCCTGCACCGCCGCGCTCGCCGAGGTCAGCAAGCAGGAGGACCTCCCGTACATCCCCGTGCTCGCCGCGTTCGACCACGAGGAGAACGGCTCGCAGTCCGACACCGGCGCCGACGGCCCGCTGCTCGGCACGGTCCTCGAGCGTTCGGTGTTCGCGCGCGGAGGCTCGTACGAGGACAGGGCGCGGGCCTTCGCCGGCACGATCTGCCTCTCCTCGGACACCGGCCACGCCGTGCACCCCAACTACGGCGAGCGCCACGACCCCACGCACCACCCGCGCGCCAACGGCGGCCCCATCCTCAAGGTGAACGTCAACAACCGCTACGCGACGGACGGTTCGGGCCGGTCCGTGTTCGCGGCGGCGTGCGACAAGGCCGGCGTGCCGTTCCAGTCGTTCGTGTCGAACAACGCGATGCCGTGCGGCACGACGATCGGCCCGATCACCGCGGCCCGGCACGGCATCAAGACCGTCGACATCGGCGCGGCGATCCTCTCCATGCACAGCGTGCGCGAACTGTGCGGCGCCGACGACCCGTACCTGCTGGCGAACGCGCTGACGGCGTTCCTGGAGGGCTGAGCGGGTCCACCCGCCAACTGCGGTGTGATGCGGAGGGGTTCGGGGGTACCCGGGCCCCTCACGCAGTTCCGAACACACCACAGGAGGCGGACCTGATGAGCCTTGGGGGTTCCATCATCCTGATCGCCGTCGGCGCGATCCTCGCGTTCGCGACGGACTGGCACATGGAGAGCGTCAACCTCGACCTGGTCGGATGGATCCTGATGATCGTCGGCCTGATCGGGGTCTTCGTGTTCCGCAGCATCGGCAAACGCCGCGGCCTGGTCCCACCGGCCGGCCACACGACCGTGATCGAGGAGGACAGGGACCGCCACATCTAGAGCCCTGAACGCCCTAGGCGCCCTGTTCGCCCCGGTCGTCCATGCCCGCCAGCACCAGCGGCAGCCGCTCCGCCCCGCCCTCGTCCACCACCACGACCGGCACACCCCAGTCCTGCTGGTGGACGTGGCAGGCCGGGTACTCGTTCGCGGGGTCGTCGTCGCAGGACGCCGCCATCGCCGACACGTGCAGCACGCCCTCGGTGACGGCGGGGTTCAGCGTCAGCTCGCGGGCCAGGTCCGTGCCCGCGCCGTCCCCCGCCGCCAGCAGCTCGGGCGGCGTCGACGAGACGAGCAGCCGGGTCGAGGGCCCGTACCGGGTGTCGAGCTTCTGCCCGGCCGGCGCCTGGAAGACGACATCCAACTGAAGTGTCCCGCCCGCCACTTCGGTCGCCGCGCGCTGCGTGCGGTGGGCGACGGACTCGACGCGCACGGCCTCCTCGGGCAGGCGCAGCCGGGTCAGCCGGTGCCGCGCGGACTCGACGACGACCACGTCCCCGTCGACGACGAGCGCGTCACTCGGCTCCCTCAAGTCCGTTGCCAGCGTCGAGACTTGTCCCGTCGCCGGGTCGTAGCGCCGCAGGGCGTGGTTGTACGTGTCCGAGACCGCGACCGAGCCGTCGGGCAGCGCGGTGACGCCCAACGGGTGCTGGAGCAGGGCCTGTTCGGCGTCGCCGTCGCGGTGCCCGAAGTCGAAGAGCCCGGTGCCGACGGCGGTGTGCACGGCGCCGTCCCCGTCCACGTACCGCAGCGCGCTGGTCTCGGAGTCGGCGACCCACAGCCGCGTCCCGTCCGGGGAGACGGCGAGGCCGGAGGGCTGGGCGAACCAGGCCTCGTCACCCGGCCCGTCGACCAGCCCCTCGTTCGTCGTCCCCGCCGCGACGGCGACCGTCCGCGTCTCGGGGTCGTACGTCCACAGCTGGTGCACGCCCGCCATGGCGATCCACACCTTGCCGCCGAAGACGGCGACGTCCCAGGGGGAGGAGAGGTCGACGTCGAGGGCCGGGCCGCTGGTCGGGGAGCCCTGCCACCACTGCTTTCCGGTGCCGGCGAGGGTCGTGACGGAGCCGGCCGTGAGGTCCAGGGCGCGCAGCGCGTGGTTCACGGTGTCGGCGACGACGACGGTGTTCTCGTCGAGCAGCGCGAGCCCCTGCGGCTCGTTGAAGGAGTCGGCGCCGAAGCCGCGCTCCCCGCTGCCGAGCCGCCGCACGACGGTCTCCCCGTCGCCCTCCAGCTCCACCAGCTGATGCCGCGTCGTATCGCTGACCAGGAAGTTCCCCGAGGGGAGCACGATCGCCTTGCCGGGGAAGCGGAGGTCGGTCGCGACCGGTTCGGGCGCCACGTACGGCCCTTCGCCGCGCCGCAGCGTGCCCTTCGCCGCGTGCTCCGCCTCCAGCTCCTCGACCAGCGTCCCGATCGCGTGCGCGTGCCCCTCACCGGCGTGCTGCGCGACGACGTACCCCTCGGGGTCGATCACGACGAGCGTCGGCCAGGCGCGCACGGCGTACTGCTTCCAGGTGGCCAGCTCCGGGTCGTCGAGGACCGGGTGCTCCACCCCGTACCGCTCGACGGCGTCGACGACCGCCGCGTGCTCGGCCTCGTGCACGAACTTCGGCGAGTGCACCCCGATGATCACGACCGTGTCCCGGTGCTTCTCCTCCAGCTCCCGCAGCTCGTCGAGGACGTGCAGGCAGTTGATGCAACAAAAGGTCCAGAAATCCAGGATCACGATGCGGCCGCGCAGGTCGGCGAGGGAGTACTCGCTGCCTCCCGTGTTCAGCCAGCCGCCCTTTCCGACCAGCTCGGGGGCGCGGACACGGGCTCGGCGGGTGGTGCGGGCGGGCGCGGAGTCGTTCATGGTTCAAGCGTGCCACGCGTGTCCCGTCGTCGAGTCGACGTGGTCCGGGACGGGGTCGTGGGCGTCGCCCGTCGTGGGGGTGCCGGTGGGTTCCAGGAGGAGGATCGCGGTGCCGGGGGTCGCGTGCGGCTTGTGCCAGGTGCCTCGGGGGACGGTGAAGACCGAGCCGCGGGGGAGGACCACGTCCCGTTCCCCGTCCTTCTCGCGAAGGGCGATGGTGAGCTCGCCCTCGACGACCAGGAAGAACTCGTCGGTGTCCTCGTGGACGTGCCAGACGTGCTCGCCCTCGGCCTTCGCGAGACGGACGTCGTAGTCGTTGACCGACGTGACGATGCGGGGGCTCCAGGTCTCGTCGAAGGTGGTCAGGGCCTGGGTGAGGGATACGGGTGCGGATGCCATGCGGTCATCCTGGGCCTGCCGCCGCGGGCGTACGAGTGCTAGAAATCGCGTATGGCGCAAGGATCCTCGCACCGTGTCCCGCACGTGGTCGTCCTCGTCGACGAGGGCGTCAACCCCTTCGAAGTCGGCGTCGCCACCGAGGTGTTCGGGCTGCCGCGGCCCGAACTCGGTGCACGGGGCCCGCTGTACACGTTGACGTTGTGCGCGCCGGAGCCCGACATCCGGATGAACCACGGGTTCTTCACGATGGCGGGGGCGGCCGGGCTCGAGGCCGTCGACCGCGCCGACACCCTGATCGTGCCGGGGCGGCCCGACAACGTCGTGCCGCGCACCGGGGCCGTCCTGGAGGCCATCCGGCGGACGCACGCGCGCGGTGCCCGGATCGCCGCCTTCTGCACCGGGGCGTTCGCGCTCGCCGAGGCCGGGCTGCTCGACGAGCGGCGGGCCACGACGCACTGGCGGTGGGCCGAGGAGTTCCGTGCGCTGCATCCGAAGGTGCTGCTGGAGCCGGACGTGCTGTTCGTCGACGAGGGTGACGTCCTGACCGCGGCGGGGAGTGCGGCCGCGCTCGATCTGGGGCTGTATCTCGTGCGGCGCGATCACGGCGCGGAGGTCGCGGCCTCGGTGTCGCGGCGGCTCGTCTTCGCGGCCCATCGGGACGGCGGACAGCGGCAGTTCATCGAGCGGCCGATGCCGGTCGTGCCCGACACCTCGCTCGCGCCCGTGCTCGACTGGGCGCTCGCGCGGCTCGACGAACCGCTCACCGTCGCCGGCCTGGCCGCCCGCGCCGCCGTCAGCCCGGCGACCCTGCACCGCCGCTTCCGCGCCGAACTCGGTACGCCGCCGCTGGCCTGGCTGCTGGGTGAGCGCGTCGCCCTGGCCTGCCGGATCCTCGAGCAAGGCGAGCAGCGGATCGACGTCGTGGCGGCCAGGAGCGGCCTGGGCAGCGCCGCCAATCTGCGGGTGCACCTGAAGCGGGCGACGGGGCTGAGCCCGTCGGCGTACCGGAAGAGGTTCGGGGCGTAGGGGCCGGACTCCGGTGTGGCAAGCGGGCGTCGGGCGGGGTGTGAACGACGCTGGGCTGCTATGAGCGACAGCAGCGGGCGCGTCAGCCGTACCGTCCAGTGGGCCACCGGCCAGGTCGAGTCCGTGCGGGAGCGGGTTCCCTTTGTCACGCGTACGGCGCGGCAGATCGTTTCCGTGCGGCTGCTGGACTCGTCGACGCGGCTCGCCGCGCAGGCGTTCCTCACGGCGATCCCGGTGCTGTTCGTCATCGCCGCGTTCGCGCCGGCGGCCGTGCGGGAGCAGCTGCTCGATTCGTCGCGCACCGCGATCGGGCTCAGCGACGGTTCGCTCGCCCAGGTGCGGCAGGTGTACGGCGTGAACGACCCGGCCACGCGCGACACTTCGGGCGCGGTCGGTGTGCTGGTCACGCTGGTGTCCGCGACCGCGTGCAGCCGGGCGCTGCAGCGGGTGTGCGAGCGGTCGTGGCAGTTGCCGCCCGCCGGGCTGCGGCTCGTGGCCTGGCGGTGGGCGGCGTGGCTGGGCGTGTGGCTGACCGCGATCCTCGCGCAGGGCGTGCTGCGCGACGGGTTCGGGGCGGGCGCCTGGCTGGGGATTCCGCTGTCGTACGTGACGAGCGTGCTGCTGTGGTGGTGGACGCAGCACCTGCTGCTGGGGAGCCGGGTGGCGTGGCTGCCGCTGCTGCCGGGAGCCGTGCTCACCGGGGTCGGCGTGGTCACGCTGTCGTGGGCCTCGCACCTGTACATGCCGCGCGTGCTGAACCGTTCGCTCGCCCAGTTCGGCCCGTTCGGGCTCGTGTTCACGCTGCTGTCGTGGCTGATCGTGCTGTTCACGGTGGTGTGCGCGGGGATCGCGGTGGGCCACGTCGTCGCGCGGGAGCGGCCGGTGGCGCGGCTGTTGCGGGTGCCTGAAACGGCGTAGGGCCGCACCCCCACGAGGGTGCGGCCCGTCCGTGCGTGGTCAGCGCAGGGGGTTGCCGAAGAGGGCCTTGGTGTCCGGGGCGCCGAGGTCCTTCGGGTTGATGGCGGTCGAGCCGGTGGCGGTGATGCCGGTGGCCGTGCCGGGGAAGGACCAGGTCGCGCCGGCCGACGCGTTCTCGCCGGTCGCGGAGACCGCGAGGTCGCGCTTGCCGTCGCCGTTGGTGTCGAGCAGCCGGCAGCCCGAGCCGAACGCGTCGTCCGACTCGGCGACGCCGGGCACGTCCGCCGTGTTCTGGTTGAACACCTGGGAGCCCTCGCCGGTCACGCCGTCCGCGGTGCCGTGCAGCAGCGCGACGGCGCCGGCGTCCGTCAGGCCGCTGAAGTCCTCGCCCGCGATGCCGAGGGCGACCTCGGCCTTGCCGTCGCCGTCCACGTCGGCCACGGAGACGCAGGAGCCGAGCTTGTCGCCGTCCTCCTGGGCGCCGTAGAAGCCGGGCAGGGACTGGTCGAAGGCCTGCGTGGCGTCGCCCGTGAGGCCGTCCTTCGAGCCGTACGCGACGGTGACCTTCTGGTTCGTCTCGCCGATGTCGGACTCCTCGGGGTCGGAGCCGACGACCAGGTCGTCGATCCCGTCGCCGTTGACGTCACCGGAGGCCAGTTCCCCCTGGGTCTCCGGTGCCCAGCCGCGCTTGAAGCCCGAACCGCTGCCGTACAGGACGGTGTTGTTCCACATGCCGTCGCCGTTGTACGAGCGCAGGGCCAGGTCGTCGCGGCCGTCGCCGTTGAGGTCGCCGACCGCGTTGAAGAACACGGGGCCCGTCGTCGAGTCCGGCCCGTCGACGCAGCCGGACGGGTCGTCGACGCAGGTCGCGTCGTCCTTGCCGTAGCCCCACCACTCGGACTTGTCCATGAAGTTCAGCTTCTGGGCGGGGGCGCCGGCGCGGGAGACCGGTCCCTTCCACAGCGCGGCGCCCTGGTGCTCGGGGTCGTCGCCGTAGCTGCCCATGTCGGCGAGCAGGGCCAGGTCGGCCTTGCCGTCGCCGTCGAAGTCACCGATCTGCGGCGACCTTCCGTACGTGGCGATCTTCGTGCCGCCGGTGAGGCCCGAGGCCGAGCCCCAGACGATGACGCTGCCGGCGCTCTTGCTCTTGGAGCCGATGACGAGGTCGCTGTAGCCGTCGCCGTCCAGGTCCCCCTTGGTGAGGTACTGGCCGAACGCCTCCTTGGCCGCGGCGGAGCCCGGGATCCCGCTGGTCGAGCGGGAGATCAGCTTCTTGTTCGCGGGGTCCAGCCCGTTCGCCGAGCCGTACGTCACCGCGACGTAGCCGGCCCCCGCCTGGCCGGAGATGGTGCCCCCGGTCGCGGCGGTGACGAGGTCGGCGTACCCGTCGCCGTTGAAGTCATCGGCGGCGTCGGCCTGTCCCGCGGCCGCCTTTCCGGCGGCGGCGGTTCCGGTGGAGATTGCCCCGGTGGCCGCTTGGGCCGGGGCCAGTGACACGGCGGTCAGGCCGCCCGCGACGAGGGCCGCGGACAGCAGGCCGATCCGGGTCCTGCGGACACTGTGGGGTCGTGCGCGCAACATGCGGTTCCTTTGGTCGTAAGGTCACGTCCACCTCATACGACCCATTAATCCCTCGAACGGTTGCACGCACCATGTAACTGTATTGTCCCGAGGGCCCGTTGGGCGTCAACCGGAATCCCGGACTCCCCCATGGGCTCCCCACGCCGGCCCCGCGCTTTCCGCGCGAGTTCCCCCATCCGGTCCCGAAGGACGTCGCGACGGGGGTCCCCCGCGCGACTTTCGGGCACTGTTCGACGTATGCGCTACGAAGTGAGAGAGCGGATCTTCGGGATCGGCGAGGACTACTGGATCGAGGACGAGCAGGGCCGCAAGGCGTTCCTCGTCGACGGCAAGGCGATGCGCCTGCGGGACACGTTCGAGATCAAGGGCCCCGACGGCCAGGTCCTCATCGACATCCACAAGAAGGTGTTCGCGCTGCGCGACACGATGGTCATCGAGCGCGGCGACGAGGAACTGGCCAGAATCAAGCGCAAGCGGCTCTCCCTGCTGCGCAACCACTACCGCGTCCAGCTCGCCGACGGCAGCACGGAACTCGACGTCAGCGGAAAGATCCTGGACCGGGAGTTCGCCGTCGAGTACGAGGGTGAGCTCCTCGCCGAGATCTCGCGGCGCTGGCTGCGGGTGCGGGACACCTACGGCGTCAACGTGGTCCGTGAGGACGCGGATCCGGCGCTGCTGATCGCGGTGGCGGTGTGCGTGATCCATCTGGCGGAGAAGGAGCGGGGGGTGGTGGACTGACGCCCGCTCGCGGGGCTCAGGCCCGGCGGGGCGGCTCGGCGAGCCCCAGTTGGCGGTCCTTGAGGGCCGGGAACTGTTCGCGCGTGACGCCGACCTTCGCCGGGTCGAACTCCACCCGCAGCACCTCTTCCCCGGCCCCCGCCTCCGCGAGCACCGCGCCCCACGGGTCGACGACGATGCTGTGCCCCGCCTGCGGAACCCCCGCGTGCGTACCGGCACTTGCACATGCCAGTACGAACGCCTGGTTCTCCACGGCGCGGGCCTGCGCGAGCAGCGTCCAGTGCGAGCGGCGGCGCTCGGGCCAGCCCGCGGACACGATCAGCGTCTCGGCGCCGCGGTCGACCAGGCCCCGGTACAGCTCGGGGAAGCGCAGGTCGTAGCAGGTGGTCACGCCCGCCACGGTCTCCGGAAGCCGCACCGTCACCAGTTCCTCGCCTGCCCCCATCAGCACGGCCTCGCCCTTGTCGAAGCCGAACCGGTGGATCTTGCGGTAGGCGGCGGCGAGTTCGCCGTCGGGGGAGAAGACGAGCGAGGTGTTGTAGAGGGGGCCCTCTCCGGCGGAGCCGCTTTCGGACGCCGCCCGCTCCGGGATCGAGCCCGCGTGCAGCCACACCTCCGCGTCGCGCGCGGCCTTGGCCATCGCTTCGAAGGTCGGGCCCTCCAGGGGCTCGGCCTCCTCGGAGAACAGCTCGTAGGCGAAGGCCCCGGTGGTCCACAACTCGGGGAGTACGACAAGGTCGGCGGCCCCCGCCTCCGCTCGCACCAGTGAACTCACGCGCTCACGACGGGCGTTGACCGATTCGGTCACCTTGTCGTCATTTACCGCGATCTGGATGAGCGAGGCGCGCACACTACCACCGTCCTGGCATTCGAGCCGTCGGCTCTACGTCAACAACAGCCCTGCGTTCGTCACACCAAAGCACTGCCGGGGTGCCTACGGGCAGCGTAACTTAGCCTCTCAAGACACCCACGCCCGTGCCCGACGACTGTCTAAACGCCCGTGTACCACCGCTCGAGGGGTCCCCTTCCGTGAGTCTCCACCCCAGTCTTCAGACCTACGCCGACGCCTGGACCCACTCCGTGGAAGCGATATCCGAGCTGGTCACACCGCTCGCCGAAGGGGAATGGAACCGGGCCACGCCCTGCCCGGGCTGGTCGGTGCGCGACATCGTCTCGCACGTGATCGGCACCGACTGCGAGATGCTCGGCGACCCGCGGCCCATCCACACGCTGCCCCGCGACCTCTACCACGTGCAGACCGAGTCGCAGCGGTACCAGGAGATCCAGGTCGACATCCGCCGGCACCACACGGCACCCGAAATGGTCTCCGAGCTCGAGTACACGATCATCCGCCGCAACCGGCACCTGCGGAACGAGTCCCGCGAACCCTCGACCATCGTGCGCGGGCCGCGCGGCATCGAGGAGACCCTCGAATTCGCCATGCGCAGGCGGGCGTTCGACATCTGGGCGCACGAGCAGGATCTGCGCTGGGCTCTCGGCAAGCCCGGCAACCTCGACTCCCCGGGCGCGTACGTCACGCGTGACCTGCTGCTTTCGATCCTCCCGAAGATCGTCACGAAGGACGCGGGGGCGCCGGCGGACTCGGCCGTCGTGTTCGATGTGCATGGGCCCGTGGAGTTCCTGCGCACGGTGCGCGTCGACGCCGAGGGCAGGGGCACGATCGACGGTTCTCCGTCGCTCGGGCCGGCGGTGACGATCGCCCTGGACTGGGAGACGTACGTACGGCTGTCGTGTGGCCGGGTCGCGGTGGACGCGGTGGCGGATCGGGTGAAGACGGACGGCGACGCGGATCTCGCGTCCGCGATCTTGTCGGCCTTGAGGGTCACGCCCTGACGTCACGGGCCGGCCCCGTGCCCCTACGCCACGGGGCTCCGCCCCGGACCCTGCGCCTCAAACGCCGGCGGGGCTGGAAATGGGTTCTCGCGCCCGAACGGGGCCAAAAGACCGGGGCTCCGCCCCGCACCCCGCGCCTCAATCGCCGGCGAGGCTTGAACGAAATCGGTGCTCCGCCCCGGGCCCCGCGGGTTCTCGTGCCCGAACGGGGCTCAAAGATCGGGGCTCCGCCCCGGACCCCGCTGCTCAATCGCCGCAGGGGCTTGAAATGCCCACCCGCCGCACGGCTCGAGTGTCCCACCCGCAGGCAATCGCCCGGCTCCCGCCCATCTCCCACCCACCCGCCCCCTCCGGGGGCGTCGGCCCGACGGGGCACCGCCAGCCGTCTCGGGCGATCCGACGCCACCACCCACGGCTCCCCACCCCAGACGGCCGACATCACCCGCCCTTGAGCAATCACCCGCCGCTCACGGCTCCCCACCCCGGACGGCCGGCCCGCACCGCCTTGGGCAATCCACCGCCAACCACGACTCCCCACCCGAAACGGCCGACGTCACCCGACTTGGGCAACCTGCCGCCGCCCACGGCTCCCCACCCCGGACGGTCGACCGGCACCAACTTGGGCAATCTGCCCGCCCACGGCTCCCCGCCCGGGACGATCGACCGCCACCGACTTGGGCAATCTGCCGCCTGGGGCGGCAGGGTGGGCAAGGCGGCGCCCGGTGCCGCGCAACAGGAACGTCAGGCGCCGACCCCGGCACAGCCAGATCGACGGTGCGGGCCGCACGTCACGAGGGCGCCCACCCTGGCGCAGCGAGAACCACGGCGCAGGTCGCACATCACGAGGGCGCCCACCCCGGCGCAGCCAGGGCCGCGGCGCAGGCCGCACCCACGTCAGGGCCCCGCCCCGTCACACCGGCACGTGGACCGACGCCACCCGGGAGGCGACCAGGCGTTCGCGCTCCGCGCGGGCCGCCCGCCCCCGCAACCGGAGGATCTGGCTCACACCGAGCACCTCGAGCACGAACACCGCGGCGAACGCCACCCGGTAGTTGTCCCCGGTCGCATCCAGCAGCACCCCCACCGCCAGCAACGTCGTCATCGAGGCGATGAACCCGCCCATGTTGACGATCCCGGACGCCGTCCCCTGCCGCTCCGGCGGATTCGCAGGCCGCGCGAAGTCGAACCCGATCATCGACGCCGGCCCGCACGCGCCAAGGACCACACACATCACCACGAGCAACGCCATCGGCGCCCGCCCCGGCCACACCATGGGCATCGCCCACATCACCGCGGTCACCCCCACGGTCCCCAGCGCGAGCGGCAACCGCGCCGCATGGTGCCGCGCCACGATCTGCCCGTACACCAGCCCGATCACCATGTTGGAGAGCACGACCAGGGTCAGCAGCTCCCCGGCCGTCCCCCGCGAGAGCCCCTGCGCCTCCACCAGGAACGGCAGTCCCCACAGCAACAGGAACACCATCGCCGGGAACTGCGTCGAGAAGTGCACCCACAGCCCGAGCCGCGTCCCCGGCTCCCGCCACGTCGCCGCGATCTGCCCGCGCAGATACGCCGCGCCCTTGTGCGTACCGGCCGGCGGAGCGGGCTCGTACCCCTCGGGGTGGTCCTTGAGGAACAGCAGCATCAGTACGAGCACCACGACACCCGCGAGCGCGCTGCCCGCGAACGCGGCGGTCCACCCGATGCCGTGCAGCAGCCGCGCGATCACCAACGTGGAGACCAGATTGCCCGCCATGCCGACGAGCCCGGCCAGCTGCGCGACCAGCGGCCCGCGCCGCGCCGGGAACCACCGCGTGCCGAGCCGCAGCACGCTGATGAAGGTCATGGCGTCACCGCAGCCGAGCAGCGCGCGCGACACGAGCGCCATCGAGTACGAGGAGGAGAACGCGAAGCCGAGCTGTCCGACGGTGAACAGGATCACGCCGAGGGTCAGGACCTTCTTCGTGCCGAGCCGGTCGACCATCAGGCCGACGGGTATCTGCATGCCCGCGTACACGAGCAGCTGGAGGATGGAGAAGGTGGACAGGGCCGAGGCGTTGATGTGGAAACGTTCGACGGCGTCGAGGCCCGCGACACCCAGCGACGTACGGAAGATGACGGCGACGAAGTAGACGGCGACGCCGATCGACCAGACGGCGACGGCCCGCCGCCCGCCGGGCGGATCCCCGGGCAGCGAGACCGAGGGAGAGGTGGCTGAGCTCATCGCTCGTCACCCCGCGCCAGCCCCTGCACCCAGCTCACGTGCCGGCGCACGACGGCGACGGCGGCCTCCTCGTCCGCGGCCCGCAGGGCGTCGAGGATCTCGCTGTGCTCGGAGAGCGTCTTCGCGATGCGGTCGGGGTGCGAGCGCATCACGGCGACGCCCATCCTCAGCTGCCGGTCGCGCAGCTGGTCGTAGAGGCGGGAGAGGATCTCGTTGCCCCCGCTGCGGACGATCTCCGCGTGGAAGCAGCGGTCGGTGGTGGCGGCCTCCGTGAACTGTCCGGCGGCGGCCTGCGTCCGCTGCTCCTCCAGGAGCTCCTCCAGGCGCGCGATGAGCTGCGGCTGCGCCGGCATCGCCTTGCGCACCGCGTGCTCCTCGACGAGCAGCCTGGTCTCCACGACGTCCGCGATCTCCTGCGCGGAGACCGGCAGGACCAGGGCGCCCTTCTTGGGGTAGAGCTTGAGCAGCCCCTCGACCTCCAGCTTGAGCAGCGCCTCGCGCACGGGCGTGCGAGAGACCCCCACGGCCTCGGCGAGCTCGCCCTCGGTGAGCAGCGTCCCACCCTCGTAGCGGCGCTCCAGGACGCCTCGCTTCACATGGTCGTAGACGCGCTCTGCGGCGGGTGGTCGTTTCTCTGTGACAGCTGCTGCGGACATGCGCACATCATAGATACAACACGTACGCAAGCCGACGGGCGTCCATGATGCGGACCACCCGCCCCACGCAACCACCGGGGCTCCTCGCGTGTCTCACACAACGCGGCCCCACCCCAAGGGGCCCGATTCCAGGCACATTTGGAGCACTCGACTTGAAAACTCGCATTGCGGGCATTGCTGTTCTCGTCGCGGGATCCGTGATCACCAGCGGCGCGCTGACCACCACCGCGCAGGCCGCCACGGCTCCGGCCAAGCCCTCGGTCGCCGCGGCCGGTGGCTACGTGATGAACAACGGGACGGGTTCGAGCCTGTACACGAAGGCCGCGGACACCCGTAGGTCCACCGGCTCCACCACGAAGATCATGACCGCCAAGGTGGTGCTGGCCCAGAGCAATCTGAACCTGGACTCCAAGGTCACGATCCAGAAGGCGTACAGCGACTACATCGTCAAGAACACCGCGTCGTCGGCCCGCCTGATCGTCGGCGACAAGGTCACCGTCCGCCAGCTGCTGTACGGCCTGATGCTGCCGTCGGGCTGCGACGCGGCGTACGCGCTCGCGGACAAGTTCGGCTCGGGCTCGACCCGTGCGGCGCGCGTGAAGTCCTTCATCGGCAAGATGAACAAGTCCGCCACCGACATGGGCCTGAAGAACACCCACTTCGACTCGTTCGACGGCATCGGCCAGGGCGCCAACTACTCGACGCCGCGCGACATCACGAAGATCGCGTCCTCGGCGATGAAGAACTCGACGTTCCGCTCGGTCGTGAAGACGAAGTCGACGAAGCAGAAGGTCACGACGAAGTCCGGCGGCTACCGCTACATGTCGTGGTCCAACACGAACAACCTGCTCGGTACGTACTCCGGCACCATCGGCGTCAAGACGGGCTCCGGCCCGCAGGCGGGGTACTGCCTCGTCTTCGCGGCGACGCGGAGCGGGAAGACCGTGATCGGCACGGTGCTGAAGTCCACGTCCGTGAGTGCGCGGACATCCGATGCCAAGAAGTTGATGGATTACGGCTTCAAGAGGTAGCCGTCATCCTGCCCTGCGACGGGGCCGGGGCCTGGGGCTCTGCCCCAGACCCCGCGCCTCAATCGCCGGCGGGGCTTACTAAGCCCACGTGATGAGCCGCTTCGGGCGTTCCAGGATCGCCGCCACGTCGGCCAGCACCTTGGAGCCCAGCTCCCCGTCCACCAGACGGTGGTCGAAGGACAGGGCGAGGGTCGTCACCTGACGCGGCTTGACCTTGCCCTTGTGGACCCACGGCTGAAGCTTGATCGCTCCGACGGCGAGGATCGCCGACTCACCGGGGTTCAGGATCGGCGTACCGGTGTCGACGCCAAAGACGCCCACGTTGGTGATGGTGACGGTCCCGCCCTGCATCGCGGCCGGGGACGTCTTGCCCTCACGCGCGGTGGACACCAACTCGCCGAGCACGGACGCCAGTTCGGGCAGGGTCTTGGCCTGCGCGTCCTTGATGTTCGGCACGATCAGACCGCGCGGGGTGGCGGCGGCGATGCCCAGATTCACGTAGTGCTTCTGGACGATCTCCTGGTTGGCCTCGTCCCAGGCGGAGTTGACCTCGGGGTTGCGCTTGATCGCGACGAGCAGCGCCTTGGAGATGAGCAGCAGCGGGTTGACCCGCAGCCCCGCCATGTCCTTGTCGGCCTTGAGCTCCTCGACGAGCTTCATCGTGCGCGTGACGTCGATGGTCACGAACTCCGTGACGTGCGGCGCCGTGAACTTCGAGTTCACCATCGCCTGCGCGGTCGCCTTCCGCACCCCCTTGATCGGGATCCGGGTCTCGCGGACGGAGTCGTACGAGGCGGGTGCGGCGGCCGGTACCGGTGCCGGTGCGGACACCGGTGCTTCCGGCGCGGGTGCGACGGCGGCGTGCACGTCCTCCCGCGTGATGATCCCGTCGGCACTGGACGGAATCACGGTGGCGAGGTCGACCCCAAGATCCTTGGCAAGCTTCCGCACGGGCGGCTTGGCCAGCGGCCGCTCCAGGGCGGCCGTGCCATTGGTGGCAGGCACCGCGTCGCCCTCGGCCCCCTTGCGAGCCCGACGCTTCGTGGAGGACTCGGCAACGCCGTAACCCACCAGCACGGGCTGCCGCCCCTGCGGCTCGGCGGCCTCAACCTCCGGCTCAGCCGCCGCAGGCTCAGGCGCAGGCTCCTCCCCGGCCACGTCCACCGAAATGATCACCTGGCCGACATCGACCGTCGTCCCCTCCGGGAAGAGCAGCTCCCGCACCACCCCGTCGTACGGGATCGGCAGCTCGACGGCCGCCTTCGCGGTCTCGACCTCGCACACGACCTGCCCGTCCTCGACGGAGTCGCCCGGCTGGACGTACCACTTGAGGATCTCGGCCTCGGTCAGGCCTTCGCCCACGTCGGGCATCTTGAACTCACGAGCCATGATGGGGCCTCCTCTCAGTACGCAAGGGAACGGTCGACGGCATCGAGCACCCGGTCGAGACCCGGCAGGTACTCCTCCTCCAGGCGCGCCGGCGGATACGGCGCGTGGTACCCGCCGACCCGCAGCACGGGCGCCTCCAGGTGGTAGAAGGACCGCTCGGTGATCCGGGCCGCCAGCTCCGCGCCGGAGCCGAGGAAGACCGGCGCCTCGTGCACGATCACGAGGTGGCGCGTCTTCTCCACCGACTTCTGCACGGCGTCGAAGTCCATCGGCGAGATGGAGCGCAGGTCGAGAACCTCCAGGGACTTGCCCTCCTCCTCGGCGGCCGCGGCCGCCTCCAGGCAGACCTTCACCATCGGCCCGTACGCGGCGAGCGTCAGGTCGCTGCCCTCGCGCGCGACGGCGGCCTTGTGCAGATCGCCGGGCACGGCCTCGGTGTCGACCTCGCCCTTGTCCCAGTAGCGCCGCTTGGGCTCGAAGAAGATCACCGGGTCGTCGCTCTGGATCGCCTGCTGGAGCATCCAGTACGCGTCGCTGGAGTTCGAGGGCGAGACGACCTTCAGGCCCGGCACATGCGCGAACAGCACCTCGGGCGACTCACTGTGGTGCTCGACCGCGCCGATGCCGCCGCCGTACGGGATGCGGATGACGACCGGCGTCTTGATCTTGCCGAGCGCGCGGGCGTGCATCTTCGCGAGCTGCGTGACGATCTGGTCGTACGCGGGGAAGACGAACCCGTCGAACTGGATCTCCACAACAGGCCGGTAGCCGCGCAGCGCGAGGCCGATCGCGGTGCCGACGATGCCGGACTCGGCGAGCGGGGTGTCGATGACCCGGTCCTCGCCGAAGTCCTTCTGCAGGCCGTCGGTGACGCGGAAGACGCCGCCCAGCTTGCCGACGTCCTCGCCCATGACGAGGACCTTCGGGTCGTTGTCGAGCGCGGTGCGCAGCGACTCGTTGATCGCCTTGGCGATCGGAAGCTTCTGTACAGCCATGACCGTCAGGCCTCCCCGTCCGCGAACGACGCCTGGTAGGCGGCGAATTGTGCGCGCTCCTCGTCGACGAGCGCGTGCCCGTCCGCGTACACGTTCTCGAAGATCGCCATGAGGTCCGGGTCCGGCATGGCCCGCACGACATCGCGTACTCGCTTGCCCAACGTCTCGCTCTCGGCGTCGAGTTCCGCGAAAAATCCCTCATCCGTGTCGGTTTGGGACTCCAGGTACGCGCGCAGGCGCAGGATCGGGTCCTTCGCCTCCCAGGACACGCGCTCGTCGTCGGACCGGTACTTCGACGGGTCGTCGGAGGTCGTGTGCGCGCCCATGCGGTACGTGAACGCCTCGATCAGCGCCGGGCCCTCGCCCTGGCGGGCCCGGTCGAGGGCCCAGCGGGTCACGGCGAGGCAGGCCAGCACGTCGTTGCCGTCGACGCGCACGCCGGGGAAGCCGAAGCCCTGCGCGCGCTGGTACAGCGGCACGCGCATCTGGCGCTCGGTGGGCTCGGAGATCGCCCACTGGTTGTTCTGGCAGAAGAACACCACGGGGGCGTTGTAGACGGCCCCGAAGTTGAAGGCCTCCAGGACGTCGCCCTGGCTGCTCGCGCCGTCACCGAAGTACGCGATCACCGCGCTGTCCGCGCCGTCCTTGGCGACGCCCATGGCGTAGCCGGTGGCATGCAGGGTCTGCGAGCCGATGACGATCGTGTACAGGTGGAAGTTGTTGCTGTTCGGGTCCCAGCCGCCGTGGTTCACGCCGCGGAACATGCCGAGCAGGTTCGTCGGGTCGACCCCGCGGCACCAGGCGACGCCGTGCTCGCGGTAGGTCGGGAAGACGTAGTCGTCCTCGCGGGTGGCCCGGCCCGAACCGATCTGGGCGGCCTCCTGGCCGAGCAGCGACGCCCACAGGCCCAGCTCGCCCTGGCGCTGAAGCGCGGTGGCCTCGGCGTCGAAGCGGCGGGTGAGGACCATGTCGCGGTACAGGGCGCGCAGCTCGTCGTCGGTGATGTCGGCGACGTAGCGGTCGTACTCGGCGTTCTTGACCCGCTTGCCCTCAGGGGTCAGCAGCTGCACCAGGTCGCCCTGCGGCGCTCCGGCCTTGGCAGGCGTCTTCGCGGGCGCCTTGGCAGCGGTGCTCTTCGCGGGCGTCTTGCCGGGGGACTTCTTCGCAGACTTCTTCGCAGCGGTCCGCCCCCGCGCCGGCTGTGCCTTCTGCGCTGCGGCAGTGCTGTCCGCACTGTCTACGGTCACGTGTGCTCCTCCGTCGGTCCGGCCCCGGGATTGCCGGATGGCCAGTCGGCTCGGCTCGCCTGATCCGTCCACGCACGGGGTGGGTGCGAGGCGCCGGCAACAGGCGTGACAAGTGCTCCGGCAAACACCCTTCACCCAGCACGTTACCCAGTGGGTCACACATCTGCGAAACCCCATCTGACCTGCGATTTTGCTTGGATTTCCAAGTAAGTGGTTGGTTGGATTTCCTAGTATCGCGAGGGAAGACGAAGCGTCGCAGGTCACAGCTGTGCGACGAGTCCTGGATCTCAGCCTGGCAGGGGGCCGGAACACCGGCACGTTATCCCGGTCACCCCGCCATCATCTAGGGCGCGGCCAAGGTTCTTATGTGAGACTGAGGCCGTGCGCGAAGACGGAAAAATCCACGTATTTCTGCTCGACGACCATGAAGTGGTCCGCCGTGGCGTCCATGAGCTGCTGTCCGTCGAGGACGACATCGAGGTCGTCGGAGAGGCCGGAACGGCCGCCGACGCCCTGGTGCGCATCCCCGCGACCCGGCCCGACGTGGCGGTGCTCGACGTGCGCCTGCCGGACGGCAGCGGGGTGGAGGTGTGCCGGGAGATCCGCTCGCAGGACGAGTCGGTCAAGTGCCTGATGCTGACGTCGTTCGCGGACGACGAGGCGCTCTTCGACGCGATCATGGCCGGCGCCTCCGGATACGTACTGAAGGCGATCCGCGGCAACGAGCTGCTCACCGCCGTACGGGACGTCGCCGGTGGCAAGTCGCTGCTCGACCCGGTCGCCACGGCCCGCGTCCTGGAGCGGCTGCGCGACGGCGGCCGCAAGGGCGACGACAAGCTCTCCGGCCTCACCGACCAGGAGCGCAAGATCCTCGACCTGATCGGGGAAGGCCTGACGAACCGGGTCATCGGCGAGCGCCTGCACCTCGCCGAGAAGACGATCAAGAACTACGTGTCCAGCCTGCTGTCGAAGCTCGGCATGGAGCGCCGCTCCCAGGCGGCCGCGTACGTGGCCCGTATGCAGGCCGAGAAGCACTGACGGCTCCCCCGCCCCCCTCCAGGGATGCCCGCCCGCACAGGACCTAGGTCACGCGTCCTGGGGGCGGGCTCCTCTGGTTTACGGATGGGCCCGCGGCGCAGAGTGGGTACATGCCCTCCGACCCGCAGAAGGACCCGCAGCAGGCGCACCCGCGGCCGGACCGGGACCGCGCCTTCGAACTGCTGGCCCGCGTGCCCTACGGCCGCGTCGCGACCAGCATGCGCGCCCTGCCCTTCCTCGCCTCCGCCCGCCACATCGTGACCGGCGGACGCCTTCTGCTGCGCATGCACCGCGGCTTCGGCTACCACGAGGCGTGCATCGGCAGCGTCGTCGCCTACGGGGCGGACAACCTGGGCCAGGAGCGCCCCGGGGACGGCGGCCAGTGGTCGGTGCAGTGCGTCGGCACCTGCGAGCAGGTCGAGCCGACCGCGGCCGACCTCGAACGCTTCGGTCCCGCCCCGCACTACGCGGACGACGAGCACTTCGACCCGGTCTACCTGCACGTCGCCCCGCAGTTCGTGACGGTGCACGAGCTGCGGGGCGGTTCAAGCGCCTGAGGCGATTGAGCAGCGGGGTCCGGGGCGGAGCCCCGGGGGTTTGGCCGGACGGGCTATTCGGTCCCGTCGCCGCCGGTGTCACCACCCGCGTCACCACCGGTCTCACCACCGATGATGCCGCCGTCGTCACCACCCGTACCGCCACTGTTGTCGTCCGGCGGCGGCGAAGAAGTCTGGGTCGGCTTGGTCGGCGTCGGCGTCGGCGTCGGGTCCGCGCTGGTCGGGTCGCCCGTCGGCTCATCGGACTGCGTCGGCGACGGGTTCGTCGTCGTGGGCTGCTGCGTCGGCGTGTAGCCGGTGTCGCCGCCCGTGCTCGTACCCGGCTCCTCGGTCGCACCCTGCGACTCGTCGTCCGAGGCCGTCTCGCTGGGCTCCGAGCTCTTCTCGGACTTCGTGGCGCTCGGCGACTTCTTGTTGCCGGGGTCCTTGTCGCTGCCGTCGCCGCCGCTGAGCGCCCAGGCGACGCCCACCGCGATCGCGATGACCGCGAGCACGGCGACGATCCACAGCTTGCCGCGGCCGCCGCCCTTGCCCCCGTTCCCGTTCCCGTCGAAGCCGCCGTCGTCTCCGCCCGGCGGGCGCAGCATCGGCTGCTGGGCCGTGCCGGAGTCACCGGGGTGCTGCATCGCCGTGGTGGCGGCGACACCCATCGCGGGCGTCGAGCCGCCCTCGTGGACGTCGACGGGTCCGGTGTTCCAGGTGCCGGTGTGGCCACCCTGCTCGTACAGCATCTGCAGGCTGTACTGGACGAGCCCGCGCATCTCCTCGGCCGTCTGGAACCGGTCGTCCGGGTCCTTGGCGAGCGAGCGCATGACGAGGCCGTTCAGCTCCGGCGGCACCTCGTCCAGGACCTCGGACGGCAGCACGGGGGTGTCCTGGACATGCTGGTAGACCACGGACAGCGGGGTCTCACCGGTGAACGGCGGGCGCAGCGCGAGAAGTTCGTAGAGCAGGCAGCCGACGGCGTACAGGTCGGAGCGGTGGTCGACGGCCTTGCCGAGGGCCTGCTCGGGCGAGAGGTACTGCGGGGTGCCCATGACCATGCCGGTCTGCGTCATGGTCGACTGCGCGCCGTGCAGGGCGCGCGCGATGCCGAAGTCCATCACCTTCACCGCGCCGGTGTTGGTGATGATCACGTTCGCGGGCTTGATGTCGCGGTGCACGATGCCGTGCTGGTGCGAGTAGGCGAGCGCTTCCAGGACACCCGAGACGATGATCAGGGCCTGCTCCGCACCCGGCGCCTCCGCGCTGAGCAGGAGGTCACGGATGGTGCGGCCCTCGACCAGCTCCATGACGATGTACGGGACGGTGCTGCCGGCGACGACGTCCTCGCCGGAGTCGTAGACCGCCACGACCGCGTGGTGGTTGAGCCCCGCGACCGACTGTGCCTCGCGGGTGAAGCGGGCCTTGGAGACCGGGTCCTCGGCGAGATCGGAGCGGAGCAGCTTGACGGCGACCGTGCGCCCGAGGCGTACGTCCTCGGCCGCGAAGACCTCCGCCATGCCACCCCGGCCGAGTCTGCCGGTCAGTCGATACCGACCGTCCCCGACGAGCCCGCCGTTACCCCACATCTCCGGCGCATCTGACATACCGCCGCCAGTCGCCTCGGGGTCGGACGGGCCCTGAGCGCGCTGCTGCTGTGCCATCAGTCCTCGCCGTCGTTTCTGTCCGTGCTGCCGGATCCATATATCGGAGTACGCGCGGTTGCGAAATACCGACTCCGTCGGGCCACGCTACAGGCATCGGCCATGTCGCTGTTCCGAGATGGACGGGACATCCAACCCGTTGCCGTGCAGGCCTTGCAAATCGTGAGCAGGATATTTGTAGGCGGCCGATGACGAATTCGTGATCACTTGGGGCGATCGGCGCCTGTCGTCCGGTGGCCAAGTTCACGCATACGTAGGGGCCCGCTTCACACATACGTAGGGGCCCGCCTTGAAGGCGGGCCCCTACGTATGTGCACCTATGTACTTGTTGACCTGGCCGTTGACCCAGGGTCTGCCGTTCGGATCAGGTCCTGTGGGGATCAGGTCCTAGAGGTACGGGCCGCCCGAGCGGCCGCCCGCGCGCGGGTCCTCGCCCTCTTCCTCGCCGCCGCCGACGCCGGGCGGCAGGGCCCTGCGCATCTGCTCGAGCTGGGCACGCGCCGCCATCTGCTGGGCGAACAACGTCGTCTGGATCCCGTGGAAGAGCCCCTCGAGCCAGCCCACCAGCTGGGCCTGCGCGATGCGCAGCTCGGCGTCGCTCGGGGTCGCCTCCTCCGTGAAGGGCAGGGAGAGCCGCTCCAGTTCCTCGACAAGTTCGGGGGCGAGGCCGTCCTCGAGCTCCTTGACCGAACTGGCGTGGATCTCCTTGAGGCGCTGCCGGCTCGCTTCATCGAGGGGAGCCGCGCGCACTTCTTCGAGCAGCTGCTTGATCATGCTGCCGATGCGCATCACCTTGGCGGGCTGTTCCACCATGTCGGTCACCGGGATCTCGCGGGACTCGTCGCCGCCACCGCCGCCAAGCGCCATGCCGTCCTGGCCCACGACCAGGACCTGCGGGTTCTCCGGCGACTGTTCGTTCCTCGGCATCTCCATGCCGCCATTCTCTCGTACGTCGCTGTCACATCTCCGTGGTGCCCCCGTTCGGAGCTGATCCACCATGCCTGGAGGGCCGAAATCCGGCGTGCCTGTTTTATCCGGCTATGTGAGGCTTGGCACAAGCATCTGGACGAACCGGGAGCGGAAGGGGGCTGGGGATGCGGCGGCTTCGCTGGGTGGCCGGGCTTCTCTTCTCCGCGCTGCTGTTCCTGGCGGCGCCCGTGTCCCTGTCGTACGCCGCCGGATCCTCTTCGTACGCGGGCGGGTCCTCTTCGTACGTCACCGAGGCCCGCTCGGGCGCCGCCGGGCCCCATGCGTACGTCGCCGAGCCCTCGCCGCACGGGTCCCTCGCGGGGAGCCGTGCGGGAGTGGGCCGGACCCCGCCGGGGCGCGAGCTGCCCACGCCGGACACCACCGGGGCCGTGCTGCCCCCGGCCCCGACCGAGCCCCCGCCACCCGCCGTGTCGCGGGAGCCGCGCCCCGAGCGGTCCACCGCCCCCGAAGGGCAGGCCGTCGGCGAGCCCGGGTCCGGGCCCCTGGTGAACGTGCTGCCGCTGGGGGCAGGGCTGCTGCTCACGGGGCTCGGCCTCGGGTTCCTGGCGCTGCGGCTGCGCCGGTGACGCCTGCCGGCTACTGGTTGGTGAGCAGAACCTTGCCGATGTGACCCGACTCCTCCAGGACCCGATGGCCCTGCGCGGCGTCGCTCATCGGCAGCGTCCGGTCCACGATCGGCCGCACATGGCCGCCCTCGACCAGCGGCCACACGTGCTCGCGCACGGCCGCGACGACCGCCGCCTTCTCGGTCAGCGGGCGGGCCCGCAACGTGGTCGCGGTGATGGCGCCGCGCTTGCCGAGCAGCGTGGCGATGTTCAGCTCGCCCTTCACCCCGCCCTGCATGCCGATGATGGCGAGCCGGCCGCTGGTGGCGAGGGCGTCGACGTTCCGGTTCAGGTACTTGGCGCCCATGTTGTCGAGGATGACGTCGGCGCCCGCCCCGTCCGTGGCGTTCTTGATCTCTTCCACGAAGTCCTGCTCGCGGTAGTTGATCAGGATGTCCGCGCCGAGCTCACCGCAGAAGTCGAGCTTCTCCTTGGTACCGGCCGTGACCGCGACCTTGGCGCCGACCGCCTTCGCGAGCTGGATCGCCATGGTGCCGATGCCGCTGGAGCCGCCGTGCACGAGGAAGGTCTCGCCGGGCCGCAGGTTGGCGATCATGAAGACGTTGGACCAGACGGTGCAGGTCACCTCGGGCAGCGCGGCGGCCGTGGCCAGGTCGAGGGCCCCTGGCACCGGGAGGAGCTGTCCCGCGGGGACGACGACCTTCTCGGCGTAGCCACCGCCCACGAGCAGCGCGCACACCTCGTCGCCGACCGACCAGCCGGAGACGCCGGTGCCGAGCTCGACGATCCGGCCGGCGCACTCCAGACCGGGGTAGGGGGAGGTGTCGGGCGGCGGGTTGTAGAAGCCCTGCCGCTGGAGCAGATCGGCGCGGTTGACGGCGCTGGAGACCACCTCGACCAGGACCTCGCCCTCGCCGGGTACGGGGTCGGGGACCTCCGTCCAGACGAGCGCCTCGGGTCCGCCGGGTTCCGGGATCGTGATCGCATGCATGGCCGCGAGGCTACTCCCGTGGATCAGCCGAGTGGAGAGGGCCGACCGCGGGGAGACGATCAGCTGCGCGGGGTGGGCTTCATGTCCGGTGCCAGCTGGGTTTTGGGCGTGACGCGGGTGATCGTGATGAGGCGGTCCGTCAGCTTGAGCGAGCCGACGGCCGAGTCGTCGTAACCGAGTACCCGATGCCCGCGGATGACGCTGACGACCAGGTCCTCCGTCTCCTTCGGCTGGAGGCCGACCTCGGCCTTGGTGACCGGGCGTTCGACCAGGTCGAGGCCGGAGCCCTTCTGGATGAGGTCCTCCATGACCATGCCCGCGTGCGGGCTGAGCACCGACAGACCGAGCAGCCGCCCCGCCGCACTGGCGCTGGTGATGACGGCGTCGGCGCCGGACTGGCGCAGCAGCGGCGCGTTCTCCTCCTCGCGGACCGCGGCGACGATCTTCGCCCCGCGGTTCAACTGCCGCGCGGTGAGCGTCACCAGGACCGCCGTGTCGTCGCGCTGCGTCGCGATGATGATCTTCCGCGCCCGCTGCACCTCGGCCTGCAACAGGACCGAACTGCGGGTGGCATCGCCCGTCACGCCCGCGTATCCATGGGCGTTGGCGCTCTCGACGACCTTGGGGCTGGGGTCGACCACGACGACCTGTTCGGGCTTCAGGCCACTCGCGCAGACGGTCTCCACGGCACTGCGACCCTTGGTTCCGAAGCCGACGACGACAGTGTGGTCACGCAAGGTGGACCTCCAGCGTTTCAGGCGCCATTCCTCCCGCGTCCGTTCGGTGAGGACTTCGAGCGTGGTGCCGACCAGGATGATCAGGAAGAGCACACGCAGCGGCGTGATGACGAAGATATTGGTGAGCCGCGCGGCGTCACTGACCGGCGTGATGTCGCCGTATCCCGTGGTGGAGAGCGTGACGGTCGCGTAGTAGAACGAGTCGAGCAGGTCGACATGGCCATCTGAATTGTCGTTGTAGCCGTCTCTGTCGATCCACACGATCAGTGCGGTGACGACGAGCACGGTGAGCGCTATCAGCACGCGCCGGGCCACTTGGAGAAGCGGACGCTCGACGACCTGCCGGGGAAGTTTCACCCGGTAGGTCGCGGTCCGCTCTTCCTCTTGGCGTGCGATGGCGTCATCGCCGGCCAGTTTCACGTGAAACACCCTTCGTTTCCCGCCGGGTTGAGACCGGGCAGGCCAGGGTTCCACGACCACGGAAGGTCGAGGATCTCCACCTCCTGGCCCTCCGTGGCACCGCCGGGCGGGATGACGGCGAGCCCATCGGCGGCTGCGATGCCGCGCAGCATGGCCGGACCGTTGTAGTGCAGCGGCACCGCCCACTCGTGCCCACTGCCGTCGTCCTGCCGCAGCACGATGGGGATGAGGCGCGTGTCATGGGGGTGGCCGGGGACGGGCGTGTGCAGGGGGGCGGTGTACGCGTCCGCGTTCCGGCCCCCGTCCAACTTCCGTTGCCCGTCGTGGGCTTGGCGCTGCGCGGAGCTGTGCGTCAGGTCCTGTGCCCGGCCCGAGAGCACCCGGAGCAGCGGCTCGGCGAGCGTGAGCAGGCCCGAGACGGCGGCCAGCGGGTTGCCGGGGAGGCCGACGAGGTGCTGCCCCTCCTTGAGCCGGGCGAGCAGCATCGGGTGGCCGGGGCGGACGGCGACCCCGTCGACGAGGAGTTCGGCGTCGAGGGCGCGCAGGGTGGGGTGCACGTGGTCGACGGGCCCCGACGCGGTGCCGCCGGTGGTCACGACCAGGTCGGTGCCGGCCTCTCGTACCGCCTTGAGCAGCGCCTTCGCGTCGTCGCCGAGCCTGCGTACGGCGGTCACCTCGACGCCGAGCGCGCGCAGCCAGTGCGGGAGCATCGGGCCGAGCGCGTCCCGGATGAGGCCCTCGCGGGGGAGACCGGCGGTGAGCAACTCGTCGCCGAGGATCAGGACTTCGACCGTCGGCCGCGGGACGACGGTCAGGGTGTCGTAGCCCGCGGCGGCCGCGAGACCGAGGACGGCCGGGGTGACGAGGGCGCCCGAGGGCAGCAACAGATCGCCGCTGCGGCACTCCTGGCCGCGCGGGCGGATGTCCTGACCGTGGGCGACGGCGTGCAGCGCGTGCAACTGGCCGCCCGCGTCGATCTGGCCGTGCTCGCTGCGGATGACGGCCGTGGCGTCCGGCGGCACGCGGGCGCCGGTCGCGATCGCCGCGGCCTCACCGTCGGTCAGCGGGGCGGGCGGCTCGTGCCCGGCGAGCAGCCCTTCGCCGCCCACGGCCCAGGGGCCCGGGCCCGCGACGACCCAGCCGTCCATCGCCGAGGTGTCGAAGGAGGGCAGGTCCGTGAGGGCGGTCAGCGGGGCGGCGAGGACCAGGCCGAGGGCCCGGTCGAGCGGGACGCTGATCGCCGCACGGGTGCCGCGTTCGGCCCGTGCGGCGGTGCGGCGGGCCGTGGCCCAGGAGGTCGCGGCGTGGCGGTGCGACGGGGCGGGGGCCGGGGTCCCGGGCGCGGCGGAGCTCTCCGGACTGGTCCGCTCGGTGGTCCGCTCGCCCGTGGGCTGTTCGGCGCGGCGCCGGTCGTCCTGGTGCCGCTCTCCGTGGTGCCGGCCGCCGTGGGGGCGGTTGTCGTTGGCGAGGGCGAGTGCCTCGTCCACGTCGACGTCCATCGGGTCGACGCCCACCGGGGCGGCCTGCGGCGACCGCCCGTGGGGGGCGCTCATCCCGCGTCGTCCGGCTTGGCCTCGGCCTCCTGCGCCCAGCGATTGGCGAGCTCGGCCGCCTTCGCCGCGGCCGCTGCCACGGCTTCGGGGCCGCCTCCCGCCTGCGCCGCCGCGTATCCCACGAGGAACGTCGTCAGCGGCGCCGCGGGGCGCGCGACGCCGTGCGCGGCGTCACGGGCGAGGTCGAGCAGGACGCCCGTGTCGACGTCCAACTCGATGCCCAGTTCGTTCTTGGCTGCGGTGATCCATTCGTCAAGCACTCGTCCATGCTCCCTGATACGTGACCGGGCGGCGGCGATGTCGTCCCAGGTGTCGCAGTCGAACGACGCGACGGGGTCGGTGATGCGGGTCAGCCTGAGGTTACGGGTGAACAGACGCAACGGAAGGCCCGTGAGGTCACCGTGTTCCGCCTTGAGTTCGCCGAGGACGCGTCGCAGTGCCGCGTACCGGTAGGCGGCGACGAGCGGCTGGTCACGGCCATCGGCGTCGGCCAGCAGCGCGCCGTCGCCCGTATCGCCCTCAAGGGCTTCGAGGAGTCCCCGTACGGTGTGGTCGCCCAGGAACGGCAGATCGGCGGAGAGCACGACGACGCTCTCCGCCACCGGGCCCGGTGCGGCCTCGAGTGCCCGAACCCCCGCCTCCAGCGCGGCGAGCGGCCCCCCGCCCGGTGGCTCCTCGCGGGCCCAGACGACGGGGCGCGCGGTGCGGCGCGGCTCGGCGACCACCACGGTGGCGCGGGCCCCGGCGCACGCGTGCAGGACCCGGTCGAGCAGGGCGCGACCGCCGACCCGCACACCCGGCTTGTCCGCGCCGCCGAGCCGGCGCGCGCCGCCCCCGGCGAGGACGATGGCGTCGTACGCGTTCATCCCCCGAGTATGGGCTCACGGGCGATCATTGCCACTAGGCGGGCAGGCGATCATTGCCACCAGGCGGGCGCGCGATCCTTGCCGACGGTCCGGCCGGTCCGGCCGGTCCGGCCGGTCCGGCCGGTCACAGGGTGCGCAGCAACACGGCCGGTTGTTCCACGCAGTCCGCGACGTACCGCAGGAAGCCGCCCGCCGTGCCGCCGTCGCACACCCGGTGGTCGAAGGTGAGCGAGAGCTGGACGACCTGGCGGACCGCCAACTCCCCTTCGTGCACCCAGGGCTTGGCGGCTATTCGGCCGACGCCGAGCATGGCCGCCTCGGGGTGGTTGATGATCGGCGTGGAGCCGTCGACGCCGAACACCCCGTAGTTGTTCAGCGTGAAGGTGCCGCCGGTGAGTTGCGAGGGCGACAGCTTCCCGGACCGGGCCGCCTCGGTGAGCCGGGCGAACTCGGCGCTCAGCGACTCGGCCCCGCGCACGTGGGCGTCCCGTACGACGGGCACGACCAGGCCGCGGTCGGTCTGCGCGGCGAACCCGAGGTGCACCTCGTCGAGCCGGACTATCTCGCGCCGCTCGGTGTCCACCGTGGCGTTCAGCTCCGGGTAGCGGGCCAGGGCCGCGGTGCAGATGCGGGCGAGGAGCGCGAGCACGGAGATCTTGGGGCCCGCGGAGGGGCCGGTCGCCGAATTCATCGCCACGCGCGCGTGCATGAGTTCGGTGGCGTCGGCGTCCACCCAGCAGGTCGCGTCGGGTATCTCGCGCCGGCTGCGGGACAGCTTGTCGGCCACGGCGCCGCGGATGCCGCGCAGGGGGGTGCGGTGCTCCTGCCGGGCGGGGGCCGGAGCGGGGGCGGGTGCAGGGGTGCGCTCAGGGGCGGCGGGCGCCTCGGTGGCGGCGTTCGTCGCGTTGACCGTGCCTGCTGTGCTCGCGGCGTTGGCCGCGTTCTCCACGTCTCCCCTGAGGATGAGCCCGTCGGGCCCGGACCCGGTCAGCTCTCTGAGGTCCACGCCGCGGTCGCGGGCGAGCTTGCGGACGAGCGGGGAGATCACGGGGACGGGCCCCTGGGCGCGCGGTGCGCTCTCCGGTGCGGCGGGCACGCTGTCCAGCGGCGCGGGCCGCACGCGCCTGCGCCGGGTCGGCGCGGTGGTGGTTCCGTACCCCACCAGCACGTTCCCCGAGCCCTCGGCCTTCTGCGCCTTGTCCGCGCTCGGCGCGTTCTCGGCCTTCTCAGGAGACGCCTGGGGAGCCTCCCGTCGCACCTCCTGGTGCGCCTTCGCGGGCTCCTCGGCCGCGGTCGAAGTCGGTGCGGGAACGTCCGACAGCGGCACCTCCGACGAGGACTTCGCGCCCACGGCCACCATCAACAGCGGCGCCCCGACCGGCAGTTCGCTGCCCTCGTCGCCGAAGCGGGCCGTGACCACACCGCCGTACGGGCACGGCACCTCGACCATCGCCTTGGCCGTCTCCACCTCGACGACGGGCTGGTCGACGGCGACGACGTCACCGACTCCCACCAGCCACTGCACGATCTCCGCCTCGGTGAGCCCCTCCCCGAGGTCGGGCAGCTTGAACTCGAGCACCTGCGCCATTACCCCACCGTCCCTCACTGATCCCATTGCAGCCGGGCCACCGCATCCAGTACCCGGTCCACTCCGGGCAGATGGTGCCGCTCCAGCATGGGCGGCGGATACGGAATGTCGAAACCGGCCACACGCAGCACCGGCGCCTCCAAGTGGTGGAAGCAGCGCTCGGTCACGCGCGCGGCGATCTCCCCGCCGGGCCCGCCGAAGCCTCCCGACTCGTGCACGACGACCGCGCGTCCCGTGCGCCGGACGGACTCGGTGACCGTCGCGTCGTCGAACGGCACCAGCGAGCGCAGGTCGACCACTTCAAGATCCCACCCCTCCCCTCGGGCCGCCTCGGCCGCCTCCAGGCAGACGGGGACGGACGGTCCGTACGTGAGCAGCGTGGCACTGGTGCCGGGGCGGCGAACCACTGCCGTACCTATCGGAAGAACGTCTTCCGGTGCCTCGGGGTTCCAGGAATCCCGCGTCCAGTAAAGGCGCTTGGGCTCCAGGAAGACGACCGGGTCGTCCGAGGCGATGGACTGCCGCAGCAGCCCGTACGCGTCCGCGACCGTGGCCGGCGTGACGACGGTCAGGCCGGGCGTCGCCATGTAGTACGCCTCGGAGGAGTCGCTGTGGTGCTCGACGCCGCCGATCCCGCCGCCGTACGGCACCCGCACGGTGATGGGCAGCGGCATGGCGCCGCGCGTGCGGTTGCGCATCCGCGCGACGTGCGAGATCAGCTGCTCGAAGGCGGGATACGCGAACGCGTCGAACTGCATCTCCACGACCGGGCGGAGGCCGTACATCGCCATGCCCACGGCGGCGCCGAGGATGCCCGCCTCGGCGAGCGGGGTGTCCGTGCAGCGGTCCTCGCCGAACTCCTTCGCGAGCCCGTCGGTGATCCGGAAGACGCCGCCCAGGGTGCCCACGTCCTCGCCCATGACGTGCACGGCCGGGTCAGCGGCCATGGAGTCGCGCAGCGCGCGGCCGAGCGCCTGCGCCATGGTGGCGGGCTTGGTCGCGGGCTTGCTTCTGGGTGGCCGGGCCACAGTCGTCATGCCTGCTCCCCCTCCGCTTCGGCGTCAAGCTCGGCACGCAACAGGGCCGCCTGCTCCCTCAGTTGGGGGGTCTGCTCCGCGTACACGTCACCGAAGAGGTCCATCGGATCGAGGGCGGGGTCCTGGTTCATGCGCGCGCGCAGCTCGGCCGCCTGTTCCTCCGCGCCGTCGCGCACGGCCCGGATGCCGTCCTCGTCGATGAGGCCGCGCCCGGTCAACTCCCGCTCCAGGAGCAGGACCGGGTCGTGCGCGCGCCACATCTCGACCTCGGCGTCGGTGCGGTAGCGGGTCGCGTCGTCGGCGTTCGTGTGCGCGTCCATCCGGTACGTGACGGCCTCGACCAGCGTCGGACCACCGCCCCCGCGCGCGCGGGAGACCGCGTCACCGAGCACTTCGTGCAGGGCGGCCGCGTCGTTCCCGTCGACCAGGCGGCCCGGCATCCCGTAGCCGACGGCCTTGTGGGCCAGGGACGGCGCCGCGGTCTGCTTGGCCAGCGGCACGGAGATGGCGAACCCGTTGTTCTGTACGAGGAAGACGACCGGTGCCTGCCACACGGCGGCGAAGTTGAGCGCCTCGTGGAAGTCGCCCTCGCTGGTGCCGCCGTCGCCGACCATGGCGAGCGCCACCACATCGTCGCCCTTTAGTTGCGCGGCATGTGCGAGGCCCACGGCGTGCGGGAGCTGCGTCGCGAGCGGGGTGCACAACGGCGCGATGTGGTGCTCGCGCGGGTCGTATCCGGTGTGCCAGTCGCCCCGCAGCAGCGTCAGCGCCTGTACGGGGTCGAGACCGCGGACGACGGCCGCGAGGGTGTCGCGGTAGCTGGGAAAGAGCCAGTCGCGCTCCTCGAGGACCAGCGCAGCGGCGACCTCGGCGGCCTCCTGGCCGGTCGTCGAGGGGTACACGGCGAGGCGGCCCTGCTTGGTCAGCGCGGTCGCCTGCGCGTTGTACCTGCGGCCGCGCACCACCTCCGCGTACAGGCGGCGCAGCAGCTCGGGGTCGACGTGGGCGGCGGCGTCGGTGCCCAGGACCCGGCGGGGCTCGGCGTCGGGCAGCAGCGGCGCGGGATCCGTGCGGGGCTGCCAGGCGGGCGGCGGGACGGGCCTGCCCTCGCGCGTGGCCCGCTGGTCCATGACCGTCATGACGGCACCTCCTCGTGGGAGCGGCTCGGACGGCGCGTCGGATGTGATGCGCCTCACCTACCGATTGTTCGGTCGACGGCACATTTTGGCTACAGGCACCTCCAGGCTGTGGACAATCGGTTCTCCACAGCCTGAGATGAATGCAGTACGTCCATGGTAAGGAGGCGGGGGCGGATGGCATCTGAACAAATGGCCGAAGGCTCCGGGAGCCCGGTGCCGGACCCCGCGGCCCGCCCGCTGGACGCCATCGACCGGGACATTCTGCAGCTGCTGCTGAAGGACGGACGCGCGTCGATACGGTCCGTCGCCGAGCAGGTCCATGTGTCCCGGGCGAACGCCTACGCACGGATCAACCGCCTCATCGAGGACCGCGTGATCCGCGGCTTCGGCGCCCGCGTCAACCACGAGCGGGCCGGCCAGGGCGCCTCCGCCTACATCACGCTCAAGATCGTCCAGAACACCTGGCGGACCGTGCGCGAGCAGCTGCGCCGACTCCCGGAGGCCTCGCACATCGCGCTGGTCAGCGGCGATTTCGACGTTCTGATCCTGGTGCACACGGAGGACAACCGGGCCCTGCGCGAACTGGTCCTCACCAAGCTCCAGTCCATCCCGGAAGTGCTGAGCACGCGCACGCTGCTGGTCTTCGACGAGGAAGACCTTGAAGGCAGCTCGCCGGACTCCTGAGGGCCCCGGACGGGCTCGGTGATACCGGAGCGTCAGCCCGCCTTGCGCAGCCCCTGGAAGACCAGCTCGACCACGGCGTCCGCCACTTCACGGTCGCCGAGCCCGCCGCCGTCCGGCCGGTACCACTCCACCAGCGAGTTGATCATCCCGAAGACGAGCCGCGTGGCGAGCCGCACCTCGATGTCACCGCGTACGTCCCCGTCGGCGGCGGCCGCCCTGAGCAGCTGGGCGACCTGGTGGTCGAACTCCCGGCGCCGCTCCATGGCCCACCGCTCGGTGTCGGTGTTGCCGCGCACCCGCAACAGCAGGGTCACGTACGGCAGTTCACCGGTGAGCACCTCGACCATGCGCCGCGTGACGTACTCCAGGCGCTCGATCGCGCGTCCCGCGCGCGCGGGTTGCTCGTCGAGGATCCCGAAGAGGCCGTCGAGCGCGCGGCTCACGGCGCGGCGCAGCAGTTCCTCCTTGCCCGTCACATGGTGGTAGATCGACGACTTGGAGATGCCGGCAGCCTTGGAGAGGTGCTCCATGGACGTGCCGTCGTAGCCACGCTCGTTGAAGACGGTGACCGCGACCGCGAGGAGGCTCTCGGGCGTGTAGGTGTCGCGGCGCGCGCCCGTGTCCCGTCGTGCGGTGGTCATGCGGAGCCCTCCCACTTCTTGGGGGTGTACGAGTGCCGGAAGAGGGCCAGGGACGGCGCGTGCCGCCCCGAGGGGTCGCGTTCGTGCAGTTCCTCGAGCACCCCGCAGGCCCAGCCACGGCCGAGCCTGCGGCCCCACTCCAGGGGCCCCAGCGGGTAGTTGACGCCCAGGCGCATCGCGGTGTCGATGTCGCCCTCGGTGGCCACCCCGCGCGCGAGCGCGTCGTGCGCCAGGTCGATGATCCGCGCCACGGTGCGGGCCACGATCATGCCGGGCACGTCGCCGATGACGCTGACCTCCTTGCCGAGCGCCTGGAAGAGGCCGACGGCCTCGCCGATGGTGCGCGGGTTGCCTTCCTGGCCGGTGGCCAGGGCGATGCGGGTGGCCTTGCGGTAGTCGAGGGCGAGGTCGAAGTAGACGACGTCGCGGAACTCGACGGACGTCTGGCCGTCCGCCTGCACGAGCTGGCCACCGCTGGGCAGCACGATGCGCGTGCCCTTGTCCTCGTCCTCCTCGACGACCTCGATGCCCGCCTCGCGCATCATCGGGATCAGCTCACCCGCGGACTCCAGGTCGCCCTCGACGGTCACGCGCGCGGGCGGCCCGGCCGGCCCCGCGGTGTGCGGCTCGGGGCGCTCGGCGTCCTCCCCGTACGCGTACCAGCCCTGGCCCGACTTGCGGCCCAGGCGGCCGGCCTCCACCAGACGGCGCTGGGCCAGCGAGGGCCGGAACTTCACGTCCTGGAAGAAGCCTTCCCACACGGAGCGGGTCACTGCCTCGTTGACGTCCTGGCCGATCAGGTCGGTGAGTTCGAAAGGCCCCATCCGGAAGCCGCCGCTCTCCCGCAGCACGGCGTCGATGGTGGCGGGGTCGGCGCCCTGCTCCTCGTACACGGCGAACGCCTCCGCGTAGAAGGGCCGCGCGATCCGGTTGACCAGGAAGCCGGGGGTGTCCGCGCAGGCCACCGGGGTCTTGCCCCAGGCGCGGGCGGTCTCGTACGCGCGCGTGGCCGCGGTGACGTCGGTGGCGGCGCCGGAGACGACCTCCACCAGCGGCATCAGGGGCGCCGGGTTGAAGAAGTGCAGCCCCACGAAGCGGCCCGGCCGGCGCAGCGCCCCGCCGATCGCCGTCACGGACAGGGACGAGGTGTTGGTCGCGAGCAGACAGTCCTCCGCGACGACGTCCTCCAGCTCGCGGAACAGGTCCTGTTTGACGTCGAGCCGCTCCAGGACGGCCTCGACGACGAGCGTCGCGGGCGCCAACTCGCCGAGCGTCTGCGCGGGTTCGAGCCGGGCGATCGCGGCCGTCCGCTCGGCGTCGTCCAAGCGGCCCTTCTCGACGAGCCGGCCGAGGCGCGCCGCGATCGACTCGGCGGCGCTCCTCGCACGCCCCGGCACGGCGTCGTACAGGCGGACGGGATGCCCGGCGACGAGGGCGACCTGGGCGATGCCCTGCCCCATGGTGCCGGTGCCCACCACGCCGACGAGGCGGTCATGTGCTGTCATGCACGTGATCCTCCCGTACCGGGCCGAGCCATGAGGTTCGGGGGCTCGTGCGGCCGATTTTCTCCGGCTTTTCCACAGCTTTTCCGCACCCCCTTGTCCCGACCGATCGTTCGGTTACTCTAACTCTGTTGGTTCGTTCCTGCCCAGACCAGCCTGCACAGATCAGCCTGCCCAGTCCCGTCCAGTCCCGCCCAGCTCGCCGGCTCGACGAGGAGCCGCAGCCCAGGAGGAGTTGGTCCCCCATGGCCGCCGCCGAACTCACCGCGCACGACCTGATCGCCAAGCATCGGCCGACGCTCGACCAGGCGCTGGAGACGATCCGCACGCGCGCGTACTGGTCCCCTCACCCGGAGCACCCCAAGGCGTACGGGGAGAACGGGAGCCTGAGCATGCCCGAGGGCAAGGCCGCCTTCGACGCCCTGCTCGGCACCCGCCTCGACCTCGGTCAGCCCGGTACGGACGAGTTCGTGAGCGGTGAAGTGTCGCCGTACGGGATCGAGTTGGGCGTCACGTATCCGCACGCCGACATCGACGTGCTGCTTCCGGCCATGCGCGCGGGCATGCGCGCGTGGCGTGACGCGGGCGCCGAGGCGCGCGCGGTGACGTGCCTGGAGATCCTGGCCCGGATCGGCGCGCGGACGCACGAGTTCGCGCACGCGGTCATGCACACCAGCGGCCAGGCCTTCATGATGGCGTTCCAGGCGGGCGGCCCGCACGCGCAGGACCGCGGCCTGGAGGCGGTGGCGTACGCGTACGAGGAGCAGGTGCGGACCCCGGACACCGCGGAGTGGTCCAAGCCCCAGGGCAAGCGCGATCCCCTGGTCCTGGCCAAGGAGTTCACGCCGGTGGCGCGCGGCATCTCCCTGCTGGTCGGCTGCAACACCTTCCCGACGTGGAACGGGTATCCGGGCCTGTTCGCCTCCCTGGCCACGGGCAACCCGGTCCTGGTGAAGCCGCACCCGCGCGCGGTGCTGCCCCTCGCCCTCACCGTGCAGGTGGCCCGCGAGGTCCTCGCCGAGGCGGGCTTCGACCCGAACCTGGTGGCGCTGGCGGCCGAGCGGCCCGGAGAAGGCATCGCCAAGGCGCTGGCCGTACGCCCCGAGATCAGGATCATCGACTACACGGGGTCCACGGCCTTCGGCGACTGGCTGGAGGCGAACGCCCGGCAGGCGCAGGTCTACACGGAGAAGGCCGGCGTCAACACAGTGGTGATCGACTCGACCGACAACTACAAGGGCATGCTGGCGAACCTCGCGTTCTCGCTGTCCCTGTACAGCGGCCAGATGTGCACCACCCCGCAGAACCTCCTGGTGCCGCGCGAGGGCATCACCACGGACGAGGGCCCCAAGGCGTACGACGAGGTGGTGGCCGACCTCGCGAAGTCGGTCGGCGGCCTGCTCGGCGACGACGCCCGGGCGAACGGGCTGCTGGGCGCGCTGGTCAACCCGGACGTGAAGGCGCGGCTGGACGCGGCCCCCGGAATCGGCGAAGTCGCCCTGCCCTCGAGGGAGATCAGCAACCCGGACTTCCCCGACGCCGTGGTCCGTACGCCGGTGATCGTGAAGCAGGACGGCGCGCGGAAGTACTGGGAGGGGGCCGACGCGGAGGCCGCCTACATGAGCGAGTGCTTCGGCCCGGTGTCCTTCGCGGTCTGCGTCGACTCGACCGGTGACGCGGTGGACCTCCTGCGCCGCACGGTGCGCGAGAAGGGCGCCATGACGGTCGGCGCGTACACCACCTCCGAAGAGGTGGCGCGGTCCGTCGAGGACGTCTGCCTGGAGGAGTGCGCGCAGCTCTCGCTCAACCTGACGGGTGGGGTGTACGTGAACCAGACGGCGGCGTTCTCCGACTTCCACGGCTCGGGCGGCAACCCGGCGGCGAACGCGGCCCTGTGCGACAGCGCCTTCGTGGCGAACCGCTTCCGGGTGGTGGAGGTGCGGCGGGAGGCCTCCTAAGGGGCCTGGGTGCTGTGCGCGCTCCAGTGGAAGAGCGTCATGCCGACGCTGGTGGCCAGGTTGTAACTGGAGACCTGGGGCCGCATCGGCAGCGACACCAGCTGGTCGGCACGCGCGCGTAGTTCGGCGGAGAGGCCGCTGCGCTCGGACCCGAAGGCGAGCAGGGCGTCGTCGGGCAGCTTGAGGCCGCGGATGTCCGCGCCTTCGGGGTCGAGCGCGTACAGCGGCCCGCTCGGCAGCTCGTCGACCGCGAGCCGCTCCACGGCGGTCGCGAAGTGCAGCCCTGCACCGCCCCGTACGACGGTGGGGTGCCAGGGGTCGAGATCGCCGGTGGTGACGACTCCGGTGGCGCCGTAGCCGGCGGCGAGGCGGATCACGGCGCCCGCGTTGCCGAGGTTGCGCGGGTTGTCGAGCACGACGACGGGGGTGGTGCGCGCGTGGCGCCCGAGGGCGGCCAGGTTGTCGGCCCGCGCGGGGCGCCCGGCGAGCGCGGCGACCCCGGTGGGGTGCAGCCGCGGCACGAGCCCCCGCAGCACCTCGTCCGGAACCTCCACGAGGAGCCCAGCCAGCTCCCGTACGACATCGGGGGCGAGCTCGTCGGCCAGGGCGAGCGCGGACGCACGGTCGACGGCGAGCGCGACGGGGACGTCGGCGCCGAAGCGCAGGGCGTGCTTGAGGGCGTGGAAACCGTCGAGCAGCACCGCGGAGTCCGCGAGCCGCCGCCAGGCACGCACGGCGTCCTCGGCGGTCCCCGCGCTCCGTGGGCCCTCTGGCCGCTCGTCCCGCATGCCGCCCGCGCCGTCCGCCGTACTCGTCCCGTTCACGGCAGGAAGCCTACGTGCGCACGGCCGACTGCTCCGCCGCCACCGGTTCGCCTTCGTCCTCCACGGGCCGGCCGGGCTCGGCCGGGGCCTTCGTAGAGGAGAGAACGCGACTACGCGCGCGTGCCACCCAGCCGCCGACGCGCACCAGGAACGACGTCGGCAGGAACACCGCGTCCGCGGCGATCATCGCGAGCGAGAAGAAGGGCAGCCCGAGCACGACGGCGATGACCGCGTGCTCCAGCATCATGAACACCAACAGGACGTTCTTGAGGCGCCGGTTGAAGACGGTGAACGGAAAGGCGACCTGGACGGCCACGGTCCCGTACGTCACGAGCAGCACCATCGGGCCGAACTGGGTCAGCAGATCGCCCAGGGCGGGCCAGGGCGAGAAGTAGTCCAGGTGGAGCGGGTAGTAGACCGCGGAGCCGTCCTGCCACCGGCTGCCCTGGATCTTGTACCAGCCCGCCGTCGCGTAGATCAGACACGCCTCGACCATCACCACGAGCAGCCCGGCGTTGTGCAGCAGGTTGGCGACGACGTCGCACAGGAGGCGGGAATCGCCCTGCCGATCGCGGCGGTTCACCGACCACCACACCGCCTGGGCCGCCCAGATACCCCAGAAGAACAGCAGCCAGCCGCCGCCGACCTTCCCCGTGAACGTGATCGCGGCGAGCACGAGCCCCATGACCCACCACAGCACGATGCCGAACCGGTCCTCGGCCCCGCGCCGCGCCCTGCGGGCGTCCAGCGACCAGACCTGCCCGCACCGCGTGAAGACGAGGTAGATCGACATGAGGTGGATGACGTTGTCGCCGCCGTCCCCCATGAAGACGCTGCGGTTCTGCAGGGACAGCACGCCGATCATGAAGACGACCGACATGGTGCGGGTGCGCCAGCCCAGCATCAGCAGCGCGGACGACACCACCGCCACTATGTAGACCAGCTCGAACCAGCCCTGCCCGTCGGACCACATGAGCGCGCTGAACGCGTGGTTGTCCTCGATGAGCTGCTGCGCCATGCCCCAGCTCCACGGCCCGTCGGGGCCGTACATCTCCTGGCGGTGCGGGAACTCGCGCAGCAGGAAGAGCAGCCAGGTCGCGGAGAACCCGATGCGGATCACGGCGCTCTGATAGGGGGCGAGCGCGGACCCGGTGATCCACTGGAGGCCGTCGCCCAGCCTCCGCTGCATGCGGTCCATGAGCCCCACGGAAGGCGCGCCGTTCATCGGTCACCGCCCGCCGAGGGCGCCACCGACGACTGCACCCGCACGCGCGTGCCGCTGTCGAGCGGCGCGTCGCTGGAGGTGACCGTCCACCACGGCACCTGCCGGTACACCGGCTTCTGGTTCACCTTCTCGTCACTCCACTTCGGGGGCTCGACCATGGTCGTCTTCGAGCGGATCTGAACGCGCTCGACGGTCTCGCCCTTGCCCGCGGCCCCGAGCCGGTCGAGGCGCAGCACGAGGATGCGGCGCAGGTACTGCTCGGAGAGGGCGCCACGCAGACCGTTCGGCCGGTTCTGCGCGTCGTGGGTGCCCGTGTAGACGTCCCAGGCGCGGCGCAGCTCGTTCTGCTGGGTGTGGCTGGGCAGCAGGTTCCCGTCGATGGCGGCGCCGTCCTGCGCGGACAGCCCGTACCAGCGGGTCGCGCGCAGCTCGCCGTCGGGCGTGCGCACCTCGGCGCGGGCCTCCACCGCGATGTTCTGCTGCAGCGGGTTGGGCGCGAACAGCTTCCAGTTCTGCTCGAACTCCGGGTAGACCCACGCGCCGACCAGCTCACCGTGCTTCTTGGTGATCGTGTTCGACGGCGCGACGTGCAGGAACACCATCAGGATGTGTACGCAGGTGACGAGCGCGATGCCGATGAGCGCGAGGACGGCGGTCAGCTGATGACCGGGGGAGAGCGCCGCGAGCCCGCGTCGCTGCTCGGGTGTCCCGGACGGCTCCCCGCCCGATTCCGAGCCCGACGGACCTGATGAGCCTGATGGCCCGGACGACTCCGATGGCCCCGATGAGCCCGACGGCTCGGGCAGGCGGGGTCGCGGCGGAGCGGACGGCTCCGTCGTGAGCCGCGCACCCTCGTCCGCGGCGCCTGCTTCTGTCTCCATCGGTGCTCCCCGATCCCGATCCGGTGCTGCCCGGTTCCCGGTCCATCCGCCGATCGGCGCCCCCGCGACAAACCGATCCCGAGCCGTCGCCCCACGGGACGACGCACCGGAACCGTACTGGGGAGCGCCCGTACGGCACAGACATCCGAGGTTATCCACAGGCCGCCCGCACAGGGTTGACACCTTACGGCGCCGAGACCCACCATTGAATCCGACGAACCGAACGATCGGTCGGGAGTCAGTGGGGCCCTCGACCGGAGGTCGGGCACCCAAGGTCGAGGGGGACCGGGCATGGCGACAGCAACCCCGCAGCACCGCGCGGCCGGAGCGCGGCCGGACGACACCGGCGCCGGCGCCGAGCCGGGCGACGCCGCGTTCCAGGCCGTGTTCGACGCGGCGGTGGCGGCGGAAGAGCGCATCGAGCCCCGCGACTGGATGCCCGATGCCTACCGCGCGACGCTCGTGCGCCAGATCGCCCAGCACGCCCACTCCGAGATCATCGGCATGCAGCCGGAGGCGAACTGGATCACGCGCGCCCCTTCGCTGCGCCGCAAGGCGATCCTGATGGCGAAGGTCCAGGACGAGGCGGGGCACGGCCTCTACCTCTACAGCGCGGCGGAAACCCTCGGCACCGGCCGTGACGAGCTGCTCGACAAGCTGCACAGCGGTCGCCAGAAGTACTCCTCGATCTTCAACTACCCGACGCTGACCTGGGCCGACGTCGGAGCGATCGGCTGGCTCGTGGACGGCGCGGCGATCACCAACCAGGTGCCGCTGTGCCGCTGCTCCTACGGTCCGTACGCGCGGGCGATGGTGCGGATCTGCAAGGAGGAGTCCTTCCACCAGCGCCAGGGGTACGAGCTGCTGCTCGCGCTCAGCCGTGGCACGGAGGCCCAGCACGCGATGGCGCAGGACGCCGTGGACCGCTGGTGGTGGCCGTCCCTGATGATGTTCGGCCCGCCCGACGACGAGTCCGCGCACTCCGCGCAGTCCATGGAGTGGAAGATCAAGCGCCACTCGAACGACGAGCTGCGCCAGCGCTTCGTCGACATCTGCGTCCCCCAGGCCGAATCCCTCGGACTCACGCTCCCCGACCCGGAGTTGAAGTGGAACGAGGAGCGCGGGCAGCACGATTTCGGGCCGATCGACTGGTCGGAGTTCAAGGCGGTCCTCAAGGGCAACGGGCCGTGCAACGAACAGCGCATCACCCAGCGCAGGCGCGCCCACGACGAGGGCGCGTGGGTGCGCGAGGCCGCCGCGGCCCACGCGGCCAAGCACTCCACCACGGCGACGCGAGAAGGCAGGGCGGCATGAGCGACACCCCGAGCAGCGCCTCCGGCACCCCGGACTGGCCCCTGTGGGAGGTCTTCGTACGCTCCCGCCGCGGCCTGTCCCACACGCACGCCGGCAGTCTGCACGCCCCGGACGCGGAGCTGGCACTGCGCAACGCGCGGGACCTCTACACCCGCCGCGGCGAGGGCGTCTCCCTGTGGGTCGTGCCCTCCGCGGCGATCACCGCCTCCTCGCCGGACGAGAAGGACCCGTTCTTCGAGCCCGCCGCCGACAAGCCCTACCGGCACCCGACGTTCTACGAGATCCCGGAAGGGGTGAAGCACCTGTGACGCAGCCCGTGCAGCAGACACAAAACACCGCCGCCGCCCTGGCGCTCGGCGACGACGCCCTGGTGCTCTCGCACCGCCTGGGGGAGTGGGCGGGCCACGCGCCGGTCCTCGAAGAGGAGGTCGCCCTCGCGAACATCGCGCTCGACCTGCTCGGCCAGGCCCGCGTCCTGCTGAGTCTCGTCGGGGACGAGGACGAGCTGGCGTACCTGCGCGAGGAGCGCGCCTTCCGCAACGTGCAGCTGGTCGAGCAGCCGAACGGGGACTTCGCCCACACCATCGCCCGGCAGCTCTACTTCTCGACCTACCAGCATCTCCTCTACGCCCAACTGACCGAGACGGGATCCGAGTTCGCTCCCCTGGCCGCCAAGGCGGTCAAGGAGGTCGCCTACCACCAGGACCACGCCCGGCAGTGGACGCTGCGCCTCGGCGACGGCACGGAGGAGAGCCACAAGCGGATGCAGCGCGCGGTCGACGCGCTGTGGCGGTACACCGGCGAGATGTTCCAGCCGGTCCCCGGCCTGGACATAGACCCGCAGGAACTACAGGCGAGTTGGGCCACATCCGTCGCCGACACTCTGCAAGAGGCGACGCTGACCGCCCCCGAAGGCCCCCAGCTCGGCGCATGGAGCGCCGGAGCCGGTCGGCAGGGCGTGCACACCGAGTCCTTCGGCCGGATGCTCGCCGAGATGCAGCACCTGCACCGCAGCCACCCGGGGGCGTCATGGTGACCCCCGCGCACACCCACCAGGACCAGCAGGAGACGCCGCTCGAAGCCGAACTGCGCGGGCTGGCCGGGTCCGTGCCCGACCCCGAGCTGCCCGTCCTGAACCTGGAGGAGCTGGGCGTACTGCGCGCCGTGCACACGCGCGGGCCCGGTCGCGTGGAGGTCGAGCTGAGCCCGACGTACACGGGATGCCCCGCGATCGAGACCATGTCGGCCGACATCGAGCGGGTGCTGCACGAGCACGGAATCCCCGAGGTCACCGTCCGCCCGGTGCTCTCCCCGGCCTGGTCGACGGACGACATCACCCCCGAAGGCCGCCGCAAACTACGGGAGTTCGGCATAGCGCCACCGCGTACGACACGCGCGCCCGCAGGCCCGGTCACGCTCTCCCTCGGCCCCACCCGGCACACCGCCTCACCGCCCACCGCCGAAGCGATCGCCTGCCCGCACTGCGGGTCGACGGAGACCGAGCTGCTGAGCCGCTTCTCCTCCACCGCCTGCAAGGCGCTGCGCCGCTGCCTGTCCTGCCGCGAGCCCTTCGACCACTTCAAGGAGTTGTGATGGCGCACGAAGGGGGAAGGGCCCGCTTCCACCGGCTCCGCGTCGCGGCGGTCGACCGGCTCACCGACGACTCCGTGGCACTGACCCTCGCCGTACCGCCCGAGCTGCGCGAGGCGTACCGCTTCGCTCCGGGACAGCACCTCGCCCTGCGCCGCACCGTGGACGGCGCGGAGATCCGGCGCACGTACTCGATCTGCTCGACCGCCCCGGCGCACGAGGCGCCGAGCAGTCTCCGGGTCGGCGTGCGCCTGGTCGACGACGGCGCCTTCTCCACGTACGCGCACAAGGAGATCGCCGCCGGTGACGAGCTGGAGGTGATGACCCCGGCCGGCCGGTTCACCCTCGACCCGTGCCCCGCCGCCGACACCGCCGCCACTGACACCGACGCCGCCACCGGCTCCGCGCCCACACCCGCGCCCACCCCCGTCTCCGGCCATTACGCCGCGGTGGTCGGCGGCAGCGGCATCACGCCCGTCCTGTCCATCGCCGGCACCCTCCTGGAGCGGGCGCCGGACGCCCGGTTCTGCCTGATACGCAGCGACCGCAGCACCGCGTCGACGATGTTCCTGGAGGAGGTCGCCGACCTGAAGGACCGGTACCCGGACCGGTTCCAGCTGGTCACCGTGCTCTCCCGGGAGGAACAGCAGGCGGGTCTGGCATCCGGCCGGCTCGACGAGGAGCGGCTCACCGCACTCCTGCCCGCGCTGCTGCCGATGGAGCGGGTGGCGGGCTGGTACCTGTGCGGACCGTACGGGCTCGTGCAGAGCGCCGAGCGGGCGCTGCGCGCACTCGGCGTGCGGCGCGAGCGTGTCCACGAGGAGATATTCCACGTCGACGACGGCGGCCCGACCCGGGACCGGGGGGCCGCGCCGGCGCCCGCGCACAGCACGGTGACGGCGCAGCTCGACGGCCGTTCGGGCAGCTGGGCGGTCGAGGACGGCGAGTCCCTCCTGGAGGCCGTGCTGCGCAACCGCCCGGACGCGCCGTACGCCTGCAAGGGCGGCGTCTGCGGGACCTGCCGCGCGTTCCTGGTCTCGGGCTCGGTCCGCATGGACCGGAACTTCGCACTGGAGGCAGAGGAGACCGAGGCGGGCTATGTGCTGGCCTGCCAGTCGCACCCGACCACGGAGAAGGTGGAGCTGGACTTCGACCGCTGAGCCCGGCGCCCCGCCGGACACTGTTCCCTTCTTGTAGAACCTGTTCTATCTTGACGACCCGTCAGATCACGGGCGCGGTACGGCAGGCACGGCAGGAATGGCGTAACGGGAGGAAAGGCCAGTGGACTTCACCTTCTCCGAGGAGCAGCAAGCGGCCGTCGAGGCGGCGCAAGCGGTGTTCGGGTCAGTCGCGCCCGACGGTGTGCCCAGCCCCTCACTCACCTCGGGCGCGGTCGCCGAGGACTTCGACCGGGCGCTGTGGGCGAAGGCCGCCGACGCCGATCTGCTCAGCCTGCTGATCGGGCCGGAACACGGCGGAGCGGGACTCGACGCCACCGCGCTCTGCCTGGTGCTGCGCGAGTCGGCCAAGGTCCTCGCCCGGATCCCGCTGCTCGAACACGGCGCGGCCACGACGGTCGTGGAGGCCTGCGGTGGAGAGCAGCTGCGGCAGGAGATCCTCCCCCGCGCCGCGCGCGGCGAGCTCGTGCTGACCGTCGCCTCCGCGGGCCACACCGGACACGACCCGGCCGAACTGGCCGTCACCGCGCGCAAGGAAGCCGACGCGGGACCCGACACCTGGGTGCTCGACGGCGCCCAGACGGCCGTGCCCTGGGCCTACGGCGCCGACCGGATCCTCGTCCCGGCGCACACCGGCGAGGGCGAAGCGGTGCTGGCGGTGCTCCCCGGCCCGTTCGCCGACGTACCGGGGCTCACGTTCGCCGAGCAGATATCGACGACCGGCGAGCGCCAGGCCGAGCTGCGCCTGGACGGCGTGCGCGTCGAAGGGGCGCACCTCATCGAGGACGCCACGGCCTGGTCCCGCCTGCACGATCTGCTCGCCACCGGCACCTGCGCGCTCGCCCTCGGCCTCGGGGAAGGCGTGCTCAAGATGACCAGCGACTACGCGGGCAAGCGCGAGCAGTTCGGGTATCCCATCGCCACGTTCCAGGCCGTGGCCGTGCAGGCCGCCGACCGCTATATCGATCTGCGCGCCATGGAGGCCACCCTGTGGCAGGCGGCCTGGCGCATCAGCAGCGACGCGAGCGGCCCGCTGCCGGTCGCGGGGGACGTGGCGGTCGCCAAGACCTGGGCGTCCGACGGCGTACGACGCGTCGTACAGACCGCACAGCATCTGCACGGCGGCTTCGGCGCGGACACGGACTACCCGCTGCACCGCTATCACGCGTGGGCCAAGCACCTGGAGCTCTCGCTCGGCCCGGCCGCCGCCCACGAGGAGGCACTCGGCGACCTGCTGGCGGCACACCCCCTGGGGTGATCATCCCCAAAAGCAGATGTCAGGCCCCGAAAGCCGAAAGAACAGCTCTCAGGCCACGGCGCCCGGCTGCCCGTTGTCGTCCACGACGGCGCGGCCGGCCGCCTCCCAGGCCTGCATGCCCCCGTCGACGTTCACCGCGTCGACGCCCTGCTGCGCCAGATACATCGTCACCTGGGCGGAGCGTCCGCCGGAGCGGCAGATCACGTTGACCCGGCCGTCCTGCGGCGCCGCCTCCGTCAACTCGCCGTAGCGGGCGACGAATTCGCTCATCGGAATGTGCAGCGCACCCGCCGCGTGACCCGCCTGCCACTCGTCGTCCTCACGGACGTCGAGGAGGAAGTCCTCTTCCTTGAGCTCGTCGACAGCGACCGTGGGCACACCAGAACCGAAAACCATGCCCCCGACGCTACCCCCTCGGGCCCCGGAGCTCAGGAGGCGGTCAGCCGCTCCAGCTCCGCCTCCTGCTCGGCGACCTGCGCCAGCAGCTTCTCGGCGATCTCGTCGAGCAAGGTGTCCGGATCATCGGGAGCCATCCGCAGCATGGAGCCGATCGCGCTCTCCTCCAGCTCCTGCGCCACCGCCGTGAGCAGTTCCTTGCGCTGCGCCAGCCACTCGAGGCGGGCGTACAGCTCCTCGCTCTCGCTCGGCTGCTGCTCGGGCGTCGCCGGACCCGCGTCCCACTCCTCGGCCAGCTCGCGCAGCAACTCCGCGTCACCCCGGCCGTACGCCGCGTTCACCCGCGCGATGAACTCGTCGCGGCGCTCCCGCTCACTCTCGTCCTGCGCCAGGTCCGGGTGCGCCTTGCGGGCCAGCGCACGGTAGAGCTTGCGCGCCTCCTCGCTGGGCCGCACCCGCTGCGGCGGCCGCACCGGCTGATCGGTCAGCATCGCGCTGGCCTCGGGGAACAGCCCGTCCCCGTCCATCCAGCCGTGGAACAGCTCCTCGACGCCCGGCATCGGCATCACCCGCGCCCGCGCCTCGTCGGCCTTGCGGCGGTCCTCCGGATCACCGGTGCGGGCCGCCGTCGCCTCCGCGATCAGCGCCTCCAGCTCGTCGAGCCGGCTGTACATCGGCCCGAGCTTCTGGTGGTGCAGGCGCGAGAAGTTCTCCACCTCGACCCGGAAGGTCTCCACGGCGATCTCGAACTCGATCAACGCCTGCTCGGCGGCGCGCACGGCCCGCTCGAGGCGTGCCTCGGGCCGCTCCGCGCTCCGCTCTTGGGCCCGCTCGTTGAGGCGTTCCTTCAGGCGGTCCTTGAGGCGCTCCCGAGGTTGCTCCTCCGGCTGCCCTGCCACATCGTCGGTCTCCGGGGTCGTCACACGACCAGCGTAGGGCACGGTGTTGACCGGGCCGGAACGGCTGCGGCGGCCCGCCCCTCAGACGCCCGCCTCGGCCGCCACCCGCCCCTCGCGCACGGCCCGCACCAGCTCCCCGTGGTCGGCCTCGGTCCGGTCCGCGTAGGCCACGGCGAACGCGGCCACCGCCTCGTCCAGCTCCTCGTTCTTGCCGCAGTATCCGGCGACGAGCCGCGGGTCGGCGCTGTGCGCGTGGGCGCGGGCGAGCAGGGCGCCGGTCATCCGGGCGTAGTCGTCTATCTGGTCGGCGGCGAGCGCGGCCGGGTCGACGCTGCCCTTGCGGTTCCTGAACTGCCGCACCTGGAACGGCCGTTCGTCGACCGTGGTCCACCCGAGCAGGATGTCGCTGACGACCTGCATCCGCTTCTGCCCGAGCACCACCCGCCGGCCCTCGTGCCCGACGGGCTCCGCCGCGAACCCGGCCGTCGGCAGGTGCGGGAGCAGCGCCGATGCCCGCGCCTCCTTCACCTGCAGCACGAGCGGCTCGCCCCGGTGGTCGAGGAGCAGCACCACGTAGGAGCGGGTGCCGACGCTGCCGGTGCCGACGACGCGGAACGCCACGTCATGGATCGCGTACCGCCCGAGCAGCGGCAGCCGGTCCGCGGACAGGGTGTCCAGATAGGGGCCCAGCGCGCTCGCGACGGCCGCGGCCTCCTCGTCGGGCACCGAGCGCAGCACCGGCGGCGCGTCCACGAACCGCCGTCCACCGCCCTCGACGGCGACCGTGGACTTGGCCGCGAACCGTCCGCTGGTGTTCCTGCTGGCCTTCTCCGAGACGCGCTCCAGGGTGCCGAGCAGATCGCGGGCGTTCGCGTGGGAGACGAGCTCCTCGTCGGCGATCGCGTTCCACGCCTCCAGGGTGGGGAGCTTGGCGAGGAGCCGCATGGTGCGCCGGTAGGCACCGACGGTGTCGTGCGCCGCTTCCTTGCAGGTGTCCTCGTCGGCCCCCGCCTCCCTGCCCGCGAGCACGAGCGAGGTGGCGAGCCGCTTCAGGTCCCACTCCCAGGGGCCGTGCACCGTCTCGTCGAAGTCGTTGAGGTCGATGACGAGGCCGCCGCGCGCGTCCGCGTACAGGCCGAAGTTGGCCGCGTGCGCGTCACCGCAGATCTGGGCGCCGATGCCGGTCACCGGGGTGCGCGCGAGGTCGTACGCCATCAGGCCGGCGGAGCCGCGCAGGAACGCGAAGGGGGTGGCGGCCATGCGTCCGACGCGTATCGGTGTGAGCTCGGGGATCCTGCCGCGGTTGGACTCCTCGACGGCGGCCGAACCGTCGGGCCGGTCCGGGTCCGACGCGAAGTCCCGGTGCGCGGACCGCGGCACCTTCTCGCGCAGCGCCTTGCCCGCCGCCTTGGGTGTGCCGCCCGAGCCTCCCGCGGCCGCCGCGAACCCCGGCACCCGCGGCAGCCGCCGCGCCCCTGCCTTCCCGGGCTCCGGCGCCCCGCTCTGCCTCGGCACCGCCACGTGATCCGATCCGCCCATGACCGACCGCCTCCCCCGTCCCCTGAGAACGTCCCGTACGCACGCCGCACGGGGCCGTCCCCGCACGTCGCGTGCAATCGGTCACGACCGTACCGCCGGTCCGGAAAACCCGTCAGGGCCTGTGGAAAACCCTCAGCACGTGCACAACTCACTCACTCCGCGGGCGGAACCTCTCCGGTCCGCTACTTCCGGAACTCCTCCGGACACGTCCCGCCCTCGGCCCCCAGATACTTCTCGGCCCAGTCCCCCAGCTCCCCCAGCGCCGGCTGCAGCGCCGCCCCCGCCGCCGAGAGCCGGTACGAGACGCGCAGCGGAGGCCCCTCGTCGACCTGCCGCACGACGAGGCCGGCCGCGCCGAGCTCGGTCAGCCGGTCGGAGAGCATCCGCTCGCTGATGCCGGGAATGGCCCTGCGCAGATCCGCGAAGTGTCTCGGTCCACTCATGAGGACGGACACGATCAGTCCCGTCCAGCGCTTGCCCAGCAGCCCGAAGACGCGCGTCATACCGATGTCGACCGTCGAACACCTCTGGGGTTCGTGGGTCACGGCGGCTCCCGCACACGCCTCGCTCATGTCTTCCCCGTTGCCCACCATGCCTCCAGGGTACTGCGTTCTCGTATGGGGGTGAAAAAAAGTAAGCCCCTGTGCTATTACTAGTTACATACTCAATTACCGCGCCCTCAACCCTCGCGGGGCGCCCTCAACCCTCACGGGAGAGAATCATGGCCACCCTGCTCCACATCGACTCCTCCGTCTTCGACGGCCAGGCCTCCGCGTCCCGTGCCGTCACGGACGCCTTCCGCAAGGCCTGGCAGGAGCAGCACCCGGAGGGCACCGTCGTCTACCGCGACCTGGCCGCGAACCCGGTGCCCCACATCACCGCCGACGCCCACGTGGCCGGCTTCGTCCCCGCCGACGCGCACACGCCGGAGCAGGCCGCCGCCTTCGCCGAGCGCGTCAAGCTCATCGAGGAGCTGGAGCAGGCGGACGCCATCCTGATCGGCGCCCCGATGTACAACTTCTCGATCCCCTCCACGCTGAAGGCGTGGCTGGACAACGTGATCCTGATGGGCCGCACCTCGGGCCCCGAGACCCAGTCCGCCAAGGGCACCCCGGTCACCGTCGTCGCCAGCCGCGGCGGCTCCTACGCGCCGGGCACCCCGCGCGAGGGCTTCGAGTACGTGCAGAACTTCCTGGGCGCCGCCCTGCGTGACGGCCTCGGTCTCGACCTGGACTTCATCGTCCCGGAGCTGACCATGGCCCCGCAGAACCCGGCGATGGCCGAGCTGATCCCGCTCTTCGAGGCCTCCCGCGACAAGGCCCTCGCGGACGCCGAGGAGAAGGGCAAGGCCCTCGCCTCCCGCTTCGCCGCCTGAGCACGCGAGCACGCGCGCGCGTCACGCGCGCGTAGCGACGTGACATAACCCACAGGGCCCCACGACCGAGCGGTCGTGGGGCCCTGTGGGCATGCGCACCCGCTCTCGGCGGGCAACGCAAAAGCCCCGCAGATCCGAAGATCTGCGGGGCTTTTCGCTGTGCGCGAGGGGGGAGTTGAACCCCCACGCCCTTTCGGGCACTGGAACCTGAATCCAGCGCGTCTGCCTATTCCGCCACCCGCGCATTGGGTGTGTCTTCCGGCCCCCTTGCCCTTGTGGGCCCGGCGCCTTCCGACGAACAAAACATTAGCACGCTGCGGACGGTGGATTCACATCCGTTCCTGCGGGCTCCCGCCGGGCACCCGGGGCCTGGATCGCCCACGGTCCACAGCCGCGTACGGGACACTGTGTGGAGGCCACCTCTACGATCCCCAGACAAGGGGCCCGGTTGAGGGGCTGTGAGCGTCGACACTCATCGAGCAGGCGGACAGGGGGAACCAGCCGATTTCCCGACGCGTGGATACGATCAGTAAGCAGTACCAAGTAGGCAGGGCGGCAAAGAAGGAGGAGGTGCCCCATGGGAGTCCTGAAGAAGTTTGAACAGCGCCTGGAGGGGCTGGTCAACGGCACCTTCGCCAAGGTCTTCAAGTCCGAGGTGCAGCCCGTCGAGATCGCCGGTGCGTTGCAGCGCGAGTGCGACAACAACGCCACGATCTGGAACCGCGACCGGACCGTCGTCCCCAATGACTTCATCGTGGAGCTCAGCGCGCCCGACTACGAGCGGCTGAGCCCCTACTCGGGCCAGCTCGGTGACGAGCTGTCCGGCATGGTGCGCGACTACGCGAAGCAGCAGCGCTACAGCTTCATGGGCCCCATCAAGGTGCACCTGGAGAAGGCGGACGACCTGGACACGGGTCTGTACCGGGTACGCAGCCGCACCCTCGCGTCCTCCACCAGCCAGGACCGGCCCCAGCAACAGCAGCGCCCCGCCCCGGCCGCCCGGCCGAACCAGGCGCCCGGTGGCTACGGATACCCGGGGCCCACCGCGGCCCCGCCGATGCCCTCGGCCCCGCCGCCGGGCCGTCCGGCACAGGCGCCGCAGCATGCACCGCAGTCGGCACCCGCGGTACAGGGACAGCAGCCCGACGCGGGCCCGCTGCCCGGCGCCCGTATGCGCCACTGGATCGAGATCAATGGCACACGCCACCAGATCTCGCGCGCCACCCTCGTGCTCGGTCGGTCCACCGAGGCCGACGTGCGGATCGACGACCCCGGCGTATCGCGCCGGCACTGCGAGATCCGGACCGGAACGCCCTCGACGATCCAGGATCTCGGATCCACCAACGGCATCGTGGTGGACGGGCAGCACACCACCCGCGCTACGCTCCGCGACGGCTCGCGGATCGTCGTGGGCCAAACCACCATCGTTTACCGGCAAGCCGAAGGGTGAAGCGGGGGCAATGTCAGAGCTGACCCTGACGGTCATGCGGCTGGGTTTCCTGGCCGTACTGTGGCTGTTCGTGATCGTGGCCGTCCAGGTCATCCGCAGCGACCTGTTCGGTACGCGCGTCACCGCACGCGGCTCACGCCGTGAAAGCGGGCGCTCGCAACAGGCCGCACGTCAAGCCGCCGCGCCTCCGCAGCAGCGGCAACAGCAGCAAGGGGGCGGTGGCCGCCAGCGGCGCGGCGCCCCCACCAAGCTGGTCGTCTCCGAAGGCACGCTCACCGGTACGACGGTGGCGCTGCAGGGGCAGACGATCACGCTCGGCCGTGCGCACGACAGCACGATCGTGCTCGACGACGACTACGCGTCGAGCCGGCATGCCAGGATCTACCCGGACCGGGACGGCCAGTGGATCGTCGAGGATCTCGGGTCCACCAACGGCACATATCTCGACCGGACCCGCCTCACGACGCCCCAGCCGATTCCGCTGGGTGCGCCGATCCGCATCGGCAAGACCGTCATCGAGCTGCGGAAGTAGTGCTACGTCATGAATGAGCGCGAGCGGAGCGAGCGGGCCGACGCGGACGTCCGGGCCCTTGCTGCCCCGGACACCGGCGCGCTCCCGACCGGAGGGTGGGCAGTGTGGTTCGACACGACCGGCTGTACCCGGAGTCTGAGCCAGCTGGGCAGGTGCGCATGAGTCTGTCACTGCGCTTCGCCGCCGGATCACACAAAGGCATGATCCGCGAGGGCAACGAGGACTCCGGTTACGCCGGCCCCCGGCTGCTCGCGATCGCCGACGGCATGGGCGGCCAGGCCGCCGGTGAGGTCGCCTCGTCCGAGGTGATCTCCACCATCGTCGCGCTCGACGACGACGTGCCCGGTTCGGACATCCTGACCTCGCTCGGCACCGCCGTGCAGCGGGCCAACGACCAGCTCCGGATGATGGTCGAGGAGGACCCCCAGCTCGAGGGCATGGGGACCACTCTGACCGCACTGCTGTGGACGGGCCAGCGGCTCGGCCTCGTACACGTGGGCGACTCGCGCGCCTACCTGCTGCGCGACGGCGTGCTGACGCAGATCACCCAGGACCACACGTGGGTGCAGCGCCTCGTCGACGAGGGCCGCATCACGGAAGAGGAAGCCACCACGCACCCGCAGCGCTCGCTGCTGATGCGCGCGCTGGGCAGCGGCGACCACGTCGAGCCCGACCTCTCCATCCGTGAGGTCCGGGCCGGCGACCGGTACCTGATCTGCTCCGACGGCCTGTCCGGCGTCGTCTCCCACCAGACGATGGAGGAGACGCTCGCCAGCTACCAGGGCCCGCAGGAGACGGTCCAGGACCTGATCCAGCTGGCGCTGCGCGGCGGCGGGCCCGACAACATCACCGTGATCGTCGCGGACGTCCTGGACATCGACAGCGGGGACACCCTCGCCGGTCATCTCTCGGACGCACCCGTCATCGTCGGCGCGGTCGCCGAGAACCAGCAGGCGCTGCACGAAGGCAGCGCCATGGAGACCCCCGCGGGCCGCGCCGCCGGACTCGGCCGCCAGGCCCACGGTGGATCCGCGGGCGGGGGCGGCGAGTTCGGCCCGCCCGACAGCGGCGCCGTGGAGGGCTTCTCCTACTCCGACGAGGACTTCGTGAAGCCGCGGCCCCGTCGGAGGTGGCTCAAGAGATCCCTCTACACGGTGCTCGCGCTGGCCGTCATCGGCGGCGGGCTCTACGGCGGCTATCGCTGGACGCAGACGCAGTACTACGTCGGCACCAACGAGGCGCATGTGGCGCTGTACCGCGGCATCAGTCAGGACCTCGCCTGGGTGAGCCTGTCCGATGTCGAGAAGGACCACCCGGAGATCGAGCTCAAGTACCTGCCGCCGTACCAGCGCAAGCAGGTCGACGCGACCATCGCCGAAGGCGACCTGGCGGCCGCCCAGGACAAGATCCAGGAACTGTCCGCGCAGGCCACCGCATGCGAGAAGCAGGCCGCACGGGACAAGGCCGAGAACGAGAAGAACGCGAAGACCGGCGAGGGCGAAGCCGGCGGAACCTCCACGGGGGGCACGGCGTCCAAGGCGTCGTACCGCGTCGCGGAAACCGCCACACCCACGCCGAACCCGTCGGGATCCTCGACCGGTAAGTCCAAGACCTCTCCCAAGCCCACCCCTGGCCCCACTCTCTCCGACGAAGAGCAGCAGCTGGCCAAGGCGTGCGCGCAGCAGTAGAAGCCGTTGGGGGCCCCAGCACGCCATGAGTAGTAACTCCACGACCCATACGTCGACCATTGGAGCGATCGGAGCACCCAGCCGGCGCAACACCGAGCTCGCGCTCCTGGTGTTCGCCGTGATCATCCCGGTGTTCGCGTACGCCAATGTCGGCCTCGCCCTCGACGGCGAGGTCCCCACGGGCCTGCTCGGCTACGGTCTCGGCCTCGGCCTGCTCGCGGGCGTCGCCCACATCGTCGTACGCAAGTTCGCGGCGTATGCGGACCCCCTGATGCTGCCGCTGGCCACGCTGCTCAACGGTCTGGGCCTGGTGGTCATCTGGCGGCTCGACCAGTCGAAGCTGCTCCAGTCGATCGACCAGGCGGGCAGCGCCGCGCCCAAGCAGCTGATGTACACGGCCATGGGCATCGCGCTGTTCATCGTGGTCCTGATCTTCCTCAAGGACCACCGCGCCCTGCAGCGCTACACCTATATCTCCATGCTCGGCGCCGTCGTCCTGCTGCTGCTCCCGCTGGTTCCCGGCCTCGGCCAGAACATCTTCGGCGCGCGGATCTGGATCAACATCGGCGGTTTCTCCATCCAGCCCGGTGAGTTCGCGAAGATCGTTCTCGCGATCTTCTTCGCCGGCTATCTGATGGTGAAGCGGGACGCCCTGGCGCTCGCCTCGCGCCGCTTCATGGGCCTGTACCTGCCGCGCGGCCGCGACCTCGGACCGATCCTCGTGGTCTGGGGAATCTCGATCCTCATCCTGGTCTTCGAGACCGACCTCGGTACATCGCTGCTGTTCTTCGGAATGTTCGTCATCATGCTGTACGTCGCCACCGAGCGGACCAGCTGGATCGTCTTCGGTCTGATGATGTCCGCGGTCGGCGCCGTCGGCGTGGCCACGTTCGAGCCGCACATCCAGCAGCGCGTCGACGCCTGGCTCGACCCGATGAAGGAGTACATGCTCAGCCGGCAGGGCGTGGCGGGCCACTCCGAGCAGGCGATGCAGGCGCTGTGGGCCTTCGGCTCCGGCGGCACCCTCGGCACCGGCTGGGGCCAGGGCCACTCCGAGCTGATCCGCTTCGCCGCGAACTCCGACTTCATCCTCGCCACCTTCGGCGAGGAGCTGGGCCTCGCGGGCCTGATGGCGCTGCTGCTGATCTACGCACTGATCGTGGAGCGCGGCGTGCGCACCGCCCTCGCGGCCCGCGACCCCTTCGGCAAGCTGCTCGCCGTCGGCCTGTCCGGCGCCTTCGCGCTGCAGGTCTTCGTCGTCGCGGGCGGCGTCATGGGCCTCATCCCGCTGACCGGTATGACGATGCCCTTCCTCGCGTACGGCGGTTCCTCCGTCATCGCCAACTGGGCGCTCATCGGCATCCTGATCCGCATCAGCGACACCGCGCGGCGGCCCGCCCCGAGCCCCACGCCAAGTCCCGACGCCGAGATGACCCAGGTGGTCCGACCGTGAACAAGCCCCTGCGCCGCATCGCGATCTTCTGCGGCCTCCTGGTCCTGGGCCTCCTGATCCGGGACAACTGGCTCCAGTACGTGAAGGCCGACTCGCTCGCCTCCGACAAGGAGAACCGTCGCGTCGCCATCGAGCGGTACTCGACGCCGCGCGGCGACATCATCGTCGACGGCAAGTCGGTCACCGGCTCCAAGGCGACCACCGGCACCGACCTGAAGTACAAGCGCACCTGGAAGGACGGGCCCATGTGGTCGCCCGTCACCGGTTACGCCTCGCAGGTCGTCGGCGCCAGCCAGATCGAGAACCTCGAGGACGGCATCCTCAGCGGCAACGACGACCGCCTCTTCTTCCGCAACACCCTCGACATGATCACGGGCAAGCAGAAGGAGGGTGGCAACGTCGTCACCACCCTCAACGCCGACGCGCAGAAGGCCGCCTACGACGGCCTGAAGAACCGCGGCAAGGGTGCCGTCGCCGCCATCGAGCCGTCCACCGGCAAGATCCTCGCGCTCGCGTCCACCCCGTCGTACGACCCCTCGTCCTTCGCCGGGAACTCCACCGACGACAGCAAGACGTTCTCGCGGCTCGACAAGGACAAGGACAAGCCGCTCCTGAACCGCGCGCTGCGCGAGACGTACCCGCCGGGTTCGACGTTCAAGCTGGTGACGGCCGCGGCCGCGCTGGAGAGCGGGAAGTACGACCCGGACCAGAAGACCGACACCCCGCTGCCGTGGACCATGCCGGGCACCACGACGCCGCTGCCGAACGAGGGCAACATCCCTTGTAAGAACGCCACGTTGAGGGTCGCCCTGAAGGTCTCCTGCAACACCGTCTTCGGCAAGATCGGCTCGGACCTCGGTGTCGACGCGATGCGTGAGGAAGCCGACAAGTTCGGCTTCAACAAGGAGCAGTACACCCCGGTCCGCTCGAACGCGTCGAACTTCGACAAGGACATGAACAAGTCGGAGACCGCGCTCTCCTCGATCGGCCAGTTCAACACCGCCGCGACTCCGCTCCAGATGGCCATGGTCGCCTCCGCGGTCGCCAACGACGGCAAGCTCATGGACCCGTACATGGTGGACGAGCTGAAGGCCCCGAACCTCGACACCATCGAGAAGACGGACCCGAAGGAGCTGAGCCGGCCGCTCACCGAGGAGAACGCGCAGAAGCTCCAGTCGATGATGGAGACGGTCGTCAACGAGGGCACCGGCACCAACGCCAAGATCCCCGGCGTCACCGTCGGCGGCAAGACCGGTACCGCCCAGCACGGTGTCGACAACAGCGAGAAGCCGTACGCCTGGTTCGTCAGCTACGCGAAGACGGACTCGGGTTCGCCGGTCGCGGTGGCCGTCGTCGTCGAGGACAGCGCCGCCGGCCGGCAGGACATCTCCGGTGGCGGCCTGGCCGCCCCCATCGCGCGGGACGTGATGAAGGCGGTCGTGGACAGCAAGAAGTGACGCGGCGGAACTCGGCTTCACCGCGCCTTGTGAGCCCGGTCACTCGTTGTTCACATAGACGCACGTGGCGATACCGGTCCTGTCACGGGTCATGGTGGTGGCCAGGTCACGCTGAGCAAGCCGGGTACGGTATGCCCGGACAGCACACCGCCCGACCCCGCACGGGACGGTCGGGACCGACGGAGAGGGCTGGTAGGTAATGGAAGAGCCGCGTCGCCTCGGCGGCCGGTACGAGCTGGGCCAGGTGCTCGGCCGTGGTGGCATGGCGGAGGTCTACCTCGCCCATGACACCCGGCTCGGCCGCACCGTGGCGGTGAAGACGCTGCGGGTGGACCTCGCGCGCGACCCGTCGTTCCAGGCCCGGTTCCGCCGGGAGGCCCAGTCGGCCGCCTCGCTCAACCATCCCGCGATCGTGGCGGTGTACGACACGGGCGAGGACTACGTCGACCAGATCTCCATCCCGTACATCGTGATGGAGTACGTCGACGGATCCACGCTCAGAGAGCTGCTGCACTCCGGCCGCAAGCTGCTGCCCGAGCGCGCCATGGAGATGACCGTCGGCATCCTCCAGGCTCTCGAGTACTCGCACCGCGCGGGCATCGTGCACCGCGACATCAAGCCGGCCAACGTCATGCTGACCCGCAATGGTCAGGTGAAGGTCATGGACTTCGGCATCGCCCGCGCGATGGGCGACGCCGGCATGACGATGACGCAGACCGCCGCGGTCATCGGCACCGCGCAGTACCTGTCGCCCGAGCAGGCCAAGGGCGAGCAGGTCGACGCGCGCTCCGACCTGTACTCGACGGGCTGCCTGCTGTACGAGCTGCTGACCGTGCGGCCGCCGTTCGTCGGCGACTCCCCGGTCGCCGTCGCGTACCAGCACGTCCGCGAGGAGGCCCAGGCCCCGTCGGTCTTCGACTCCGAGATCACGCCCGAGATGGACGCCATCGTCCTCAAGGCGCTGACCAAGGACCCCGACTACCGCTACCAGTCGGCCGACGAGATGCGCGCCGACATCGAGGCCTGCCTCGACGGCCAGCCCGTCGCCGCCACCGCCGCCATGGGCGCGGTCGGCTACGGCGGCGGCCACCCCGACGACCAGCAGACCGCGATGCTGCGCCCGCAGAACGGTGCGGGCCAGACGTCGATGCTGCCGCCGACCAACCCGGACGACGGCGGCTTCGGCTACGACGAGCGGGCCGACCGGCGCAGGCAGGGCAAGAACCGCACGTCGACGATCTTCCTGGTCCTCGCGGGCATCCTGGTGCTCGTCGGCGCCATCCTGATCGGCCGGGAGATCTTCGGCAGCGGAAGCGTCGGCAACGAGTCGTTCAAGGCCCCGAACTTCGTCGGCAAGACGGTCGACGAGGCCGAGAAGATGGCCGAGAACCGCGACCTCAAGCTGGACTCCAGCAAGTCGGGCCCCTGCGAGGACTACCCCAAGGGCCAGATCTGCTCGCAGACCCCGGAGTCCGGCACCCAGGTCGAGAAGAACGACACGGTCACGGTGTCGGTCTCCACGGGCGCTCCCAAGGTCTCCATCCCGGACGTCACGGGCCTGCAGTACGACGAGGCCGTCTCCGAGCTCAAGGCCAAGGGCTTCGACAACGTCACCAGGACGACCGAGGAGTCCGAGCGGACGCCCGGCACGGTGACCAAGCAGGACCCCTCGAGCGGCAAGGTCGAGAAGGGCACCGAGATCACCCTGACCGTCGCGAAGAAGAAGGCGCTCGTCACCGTCCCGAACGTGGCCGGCGGCAACCTCTCCTGCGACGAGGCCACCCAGCAGCTCAAGGACAGCAAGCTGGAGGCGAGCTGCACCGAGGAGGAGAGCACCGCGGCCGAGCCCGGCAAGGTGTTCGCCCAGAGCCTCCCCGCGGACAGCCAGGCCGAGCCCGGCTCCACGGTCACGCTGAAGGTCGCCAAGGAGGGCGCGCAGACGCCGGTCCCGAACGTGGTCGGCCAGAAGGTGAAGGACGCCAAGAAGATCCTGGACGACGCCGGCTTCAAGAACGTCCAGTTCGCCGACGGCGCCGACCAGAGCGACGAAGCCCGGGTCATCACCCAGGACCCGGCGGCCAACACCGCGTCCGACCCCGCCAACACCACGGTCACCCTGACCACGGTCGGCGGCGGCGGTAACGGCAACGGCGGCAACGACAACGGCGGCATCTTCGGGGGCAACCTCGGAGGCTGACGCCCCACCGCAACGCACCGCGCCCGCTGTACGGAGTCCGTACAGCGGGCGCGGTGCGTTGGTCAGGGCAGCTGGTCAGTGGAGTTGGCCGACGCGGGCGGTCAGCGCAGTTCCTTCGGCGGCGTCCGGTCGCTGTCCACCTTGTCGACCCGCTCCAGCTCGCCCCACACCACGTACCGGTACGTGGACGTGTAGACCGGCGTGCACGTCGTCAGCGTGATGTACTTCCCGGCCTTCTTCTTCCCCGACTCCTCGGGCACCCGGTCGAGGACGTCCACGTTGTACTTCGAGGTCTCCGGGAGGATGTTGTAGACCTTGTAGACGTACCAGTCGTCCTTCGTCTCGAAGACGATCGGGTCGCCCTTCTCGATCTTGTCGATGTTGTGGAACTTGGCGCCGTGCCCGTCCCGGTGCGCGGCCAGCGAGAAGTTGCCGTTCTTCCCGTTCGTCGGCAGCGCCGACTTCACGGGGTCCGTGTAGTAGCCGGCGACACCGTCGTTGAGGATCTTGGCGTCGGTGCCCTTCTCGACCAGCACGTCGCCCTTGCTCATCGCGGGCACGTGCAGGAAGCCGATGCCGTTCTTGGTGTCCAGGGCGCCGGGGCCGCTGTTGCCCTTCCACTGGTCGCGGACCTTGTCGCCCTGCTTGCCCGCCGCACGATCGGCGACGACGTTGGTCCACCACAGTGAATAGGCGACGAAGAGACCGAGGATCACGCCCGCGGTGATGAGCAGTTCACCGAAGACGCTGACGGCGGTCGCGATCCGGCCGCGCCGGGGTGAGGGCGAAGGCGAGGCGCCCTTCGGTGCGGCTTCTTCCCCATGGTCGGTCGTCGCTGCCACTGCGTCATGCCCCGTCTCTGTGCGCCGTACTGCCCGATGCCTGGTGCCCGGTGGTCCCCGGTTATTCGACGAGCGCGTCCGGCTTGCCCTTGCTCCGCGGACGCTCCTCGACCATCTTGCCCCAGACGATCATTCGATACGTACTGGTGAATTCCGGAGTGCACGTCGTCAGAGTGATGTAGCGCCCCGGCTTGGTGAATCCGGAGCCCGCCGGGATCGGGTTGAGCACGGCCGTGTTCGACGGCGGTGTCTGCGGCAGGATGCTCGCCATTTTGTACACGTAGTACTTGTCCTGCGTCTCGACCACGATCGGGTCGCCCGGTTCGAGACGGTTGATGAAGCGGAACGGCTCACCATGGGTGTTGCGGTGTCCCGCGACCGCGAAGTTCCCCTTCTTCGCGTCCGGCATCGCGGTCGGAATGCTGTCCTTGTCGTAGTGCCCGACCATGCCCTTGTCGAGGACCTGCGGCTTGCTGATGCCCTCGGCGATCGGCACGACGACGTCCAGCTTCGGGATGTAGAGGATCGCGAAGCCCTGCCCGGGCTCGAACGCGCCGGGCTTGCGCTTGCCGTTGGCCCAGTCGTCCTCGAGGCTGTGCCGGGCGCTGCCGGCGATGTCGTGGGCCCTTATGTTCGACCACCACAGCTGGTAGGTGACGAACAGCAGCATCAACACCCCGATGCTGATGAAGACTTCACCGACCGCCCGGCTCGCGATCACGCCGGCACCCGGCTTGGCCGCACGCGCGGCGGCGCGCGCCTCGACCCGGGACAGCGGTTTGCCGTCCGCCCCCGCCTCCGGCTCCTGCCCGGTGGCGGTCGCCGCCGCCGAATGCCGTCCGCCGCCCCGCTTGGCGGCCTTCCTGCGCGCGGCACGGCCACCGGTGGGCGCCGGGGTCTCGACTATTCGCCGGGTGTCCGCGGTGCGCAGGGCAACGGTCTCGTCGTCCAGCACCGACGGCCCAGCGGGCTCGGGCTCGGGTTCTTCCTGTACGGGGGTGTAGGCGGGCTCGGGGGCCTGTTCCGGGGTGTGTTGCACGGCCACGGGCGCGGCGGCAGCCGGTTCCTGGGCCTGCCGCCGCCCGCCTCCGTACCAGTCCTGGGCGTACCCCTGCGGGTCGTACCACTCGGGCTCCGGTTCGAGGCGGGGCTTCGGCTCCTCGGCCCGCCGCCCCTGCTGGGGCTCCGGCTGCGGTTCCTGCTCCTGCTCCTGCGCTCCCGACGGCCGGAACCACGGCGACGGGTGCTGCCCCGGCAACGGGTCGTTCAGCGGGTCGTCGAGGCGACGCACGGCGTCCTCGAACCCGCCGGCATCGCCGTCCTGCTCGGGGCGCAACGCGGTCACGCCGAGGCCCTGCCCACGACCGGCGCGAGCCCGGCCGATCTGGCCACCGCGTCCTTGTCCCCGCACTCGACGAGCCAGTTCGCGAGCATCAGGTGCCCGTGCTCGGTGAGCACCGATTCGGGGTGGAACTGCACGCCCTCGACGGGCAGTTCACGGTGGCGCAGGCCCATGATGATGCCGTCCTCGGTGCGCGCCGTGACCTCAAGATCCTCCGGTACGGTGCCGGGCTCCGCGGCCAGCGAGTGGTAGCGGGTGGCCGTGAACGGGTCGGGGAGGCCCGCGAAGACGCCCTTGCCCTCGTGGCCGACGAGCGAGGTCTTGCCGTGCAGCAGCTCGGGCGCGCGGTCCACGACGCCGCCGTACGCCACCTGCATCGACTGCATGCCGAGGCAGACACCGAAGACGGGCACACCGGTCGCCGCGCAGTGCCGCACCATCTCGATGCAGACACCGGCCTGTTCGGGGGCGCCGGGACCCGGGCTGAGCAGCACGCCGTCGAACCCGTCCTGCGCATGCGAGGTCGTCACCTCGTCGTTGCGCACCACCTCGCACTCGGCACCCAGCTGGTACAGGTACTGGACGAGGTTGAAGACGAAGCTGTCGTAGTTGTCGACGACGAGAATGCGGGTCTTTCGGGTGCTCACTGGCCGTTCACCGTCACATCGTTGAAGGGCAGCAGCGGCTCGGCCCAGGGGAAGATGTACTGGAAGAGGACATACACGACCGCCAGGATCAGCAGGACCGAGATCCCCGCCCTCACCCAGGTGTTCCCCGGCAGATGCCGCCAGATCCAGCCGTACATGCCGGGCTCCCCTTCCACCGTTCTGCGATTACGGCACCAGACTAACGGCGTAGCGCTTTCGGTTTGCCTGCCTCCACAGGCTGAGTGGCATCGAGATGCGCCCAGACGATCAGACGGTGACTGTGGCCCCACTCGGGCTCACACGTCGTCAGCGTCAGATAGCGCCCCGGCTCCTGGTAACCGGACTTGCTCGGCACCGGATCGATCACTCCGACATCGCTGGGCAGCGTCTTGTACGGCTTGGTGTCGATGACGTACGTGAACCAGGTGGTCCCGTCGGTGAGCACCACCGGGTCACCTGGCCTGAGCTTGGGGAAGTCCTTGAACGGGTCGCCGTACGTGCGCCGGTGTCCTGCGACCGCGAAGTTCCCCTTCTCCCCGAGCCGGGCCGTGCCGGCGTAGTGCCCGAGCCCCTTCTTGAGGGTGTCGACCTTCGTGTTCTGGAGGACGGGCTTGTTCCACGTGAAACCAAGCCGCGGGATGTACATCACACCGAAAGGCTTGCCGTCCTTGTACGGGCCCTGCTTCGGCGGCGCCGCACTGGTACCGCCATCGGGCGCCGCACTGGCCACCGGCCGCTTCGCCCACTGGTCCTGGAGGTCGTCGATCTGGCTACCCATGGCGCTGTCCGCCTTCACACCGGTCCAGAACAGCACGTACGCCACGAACAGCACGATCAAGGCGCCGACGGTGATGCAGAGTTCGCTGAATGTCCTGATGGCGACACGTACCGACACAGGCCCCCCAGTACGGCGGCTACTCCATGGCTAGCTCACGGGCTTCGCGTAATGGAGATCCACTGTGCCCGAGTAGCCGGGAAGAGTCACTGCCCCGTCGTCCTCGACTTTCCAGCCGAGCCCGTACGCGTTGACGTACAGCATGTAGTTCTGAATCTCGGGCGAGGCCGCGACCGCCTGCTTCAGCTTCTCCGGGTTCCCGACCGCGGTGATCTTGTACGGGGGCGAGTAGACCCGGCCCTGGAGGATCAGGGTGTTGCCGACGCAGCGGACGGCGGACGTGGAGATGAGGCGCTGGTCCATGACCTTGATGCCCTTGGCGCCGCCGTGCCACAGGGCGTTCACCACGGCCTGCAGGTCCTGCTGGTGGATGACCAGGTCGTTGGGCTGGGGGTCGGGGTAGCCGGGGAGCTTGGGGGCGGCGTTCGGCGGGGCGTCGTCGAGTGTGACGGAGATCGCCTCGCCCTTCAGCTTCTTCGTCCCGGACGCCTTCTCCAGGGCGTCCGCCTTCTCGTCGTCGGCCTTGGTCGAGCCGTTGTCACGCTCGGCGAGGCGCTCGACGTCGCCGCGGACCCCGCCGTTGACCGCTTCCAGGTCCTTGTTCTTGCGGCTGCGCTCCTGGATGAGGTCCGAGAGCTTCAGCAGGGACCCGTCCGTCCGGATATTGGTGCCCTTGGCCGTATTGAAACTGGTGAAAAAGATGAGGCCGGCGAGCGCGAAAACGCCAATGGTGAGCAACCGCACGGGCCGCAGGCGCCCACGGGCGGAACTCTTGGCAGGGTCGACGGAATTGCTCAACGTACCCTTATCTCCTTCGACGCCACGGAAGCACTACGCTAACGGACGCCCGGAGGAGCACGGGGAATCCCCACAACTTCCCCTTGTACGCTGCTCCGGAGCCAGCCCACGTACTCTGCGCGGCCACGCAGCGCATCGACAGGAGAGACCCTCGTGCCGAAGTCACGTATCCGCAAGAAGGCCGACTACACGCCGCCGTCGGCGTCGAAGCAGGCAGCCAATATCAAGCTGACCAACCGCGGGTGGGTGGCACCAGTAATGCTGGCGCTGTTCCTCATCGGGCTCGTCTGGATCGTCGTCTTCTACGTGGCCGACGGCACGCTGCCGATCAAGGCGCTCGGCAACTGGAACATCGTCGTGGGCTTCGGCTTCATCGCCGGCGGCTTCGGCGTCTCCACGCAGTGGAAGTAGCTCTGCCGCGCCTGTGGAAGTAGCCACGGAAGTAGCTCTGCCCTGAGCTATCCACTGAGTTATCCACAGACTTTCGGCGAGTTTCCACAGCCGTGGAAAAGGTCGCATGATCTGTGGATAACCCACTGGGTGTTGACGCCGGTGTGACCGGGTCGACTCCGCTCGACCACCTGTTCGCCCCTTGTCCCTCCTGGTCAAACCCGGGTTGATGACAAGGGGCACAGCTGTTCCCCACACGATGCACAAGATCCGCCACACGCTGTGGACAACCCCGGTCATCATCCGTGGATAACCGGGCTCAGGTGAGCTGCGCGGTCCTGACGACGACGGTGACCAGCACGGCGATCAGAACCAGCGCGCAGGTCCCGTACTGCACGAGCGTCCGACGCTCCCGCGGGGCGTGGACCATGGCGTAGCCGACGATCAGACCGCCGACGAGCCCGCCGATGTGCGCCTGCCAGGCGATGTTGAAGGCGGGGTTGAACGTGAAGATCAGGTTGATCACGAGCAGCGCGATGACCGGCCGCAGATCGTAGTTGAGGCGCCGCATCAGGATCGCCGTCGCACCGAACAGACCGAAGATGGCGCCGGAGGCGCCGAGCGAGGGCTGGTTCTGCGCGGCGAGCAGATAGGTGAGGGCGCTGCCCGCCAGGCCCGAGACCAGATACAGCGCGATGTAGCGGGCGCGGCCGAGGGCCGCTTCCAGCGGGCCGCCGATCCACCACAGGCTGAGCATGTTGAAGGCGATGTGGACGAAGGAGCCGTGCAGGAACATCGCGGTGAGCAGCCGGTACCACTGCCCCTCCGCCACGCCTTCGAGGCCGCCGAGGTCGGGCACCCAGGCGAGGCCGAGCATCTCGAACCGCTCGGTGAACCGGTCGCCGACCGTCATCTGCACCACGAACGCGGCCACACAAATCCCGAGCAGCACCTTCGTGACCAGGCGCGGGTCGGAGGTGATCGTGCCGCCCGCCATGGTCCTCGGCTGGTTCGCGCTCGGCGCGTGCCCGGTCCCCGAGCCGCTGCGCACGCACTCCGGGCACTGGAAACCGACGGACGCGCTGACCATGCACTCGGGGCAGATGGGCCGCTCGCAGCGGGTGCAGCTGATGGCGGTCGGGCGGTCCGGGTGCCGGTAGCAGCCGGGCAGGCCCTCGGCGTCCTTCGGTTCCTGCGGGCTGCCGGGCGCCTGGTCCATGGCGGTCGTCCCCTCGGGTCTCAGGTCTCGGGTCTCGGATCGAGTGGTCGGATGTGGTGACGTCGGCGCCGCGCGGCTGCGCAACGCACCGCCCCGCCCCCGTGCCTACGAACAGGCGACGGACGGCGGGGCGTATTGGTTCCCTGCGGGACTACCGGGTCTCTACGGAGACGGTCTCGATGACCACATCGTTGACCGGCCGGTCGGTGCGCGGGTTGGTCTGCGTACCGGCGATCGCGTCGACGATCTTCTGGCTGGCCTCGTCGACGACCTCACCGAAGATCGTGTGCTTGCGGGTCAGCCAGGCGGTGGGCGAGACGGTGATGAAGAACTGCGAACCGTTCGTACCGGGCCCGGCGTTGGCCATCGCCAGCAGGTACGGCTTGGTGAAGGCCAGGTCGGGGTGGAACTCGTCCTCGAACTGGTAGCCCGGGCCGCCCGTGCCGTTGCCCAGCGGGTCGCCGCCCTGGATCATGAAGCCGCCGATGACGCGGTGGAAGATCGTGCCGTCGTAGAGGGGTGCCGTGGACTTCTCCCCGGTCTCCGGGTTGGTCCATTCACGCTCGCCCTTGGCGAGCTCCACGAAGTTCTTGACCGTCTTGGGAGTGTGGTTCGGCAGCAGCCGGACCTCGATGTCGCCCTGGTTGGTCCTGAGAGTGGCGTACAGCTGCTCGGCCACGATCTGCCTTCCGTTGACATTTGTGCCCCCCGATCCTCGCACGGCGCACCCCCGGCGGCCCCGGACGGACTTGTCAGGGTTGTGCGTGGGGTTTCAGCAGCCGAAAACCGGTCTACTCGCAGTCGAAGAGGCGCGCCCCGCCGCGATCCGTGGCATTGTCGTCGCCAAGTCCCTTTATCAAGCCGTACCAAGCCTTACCACCGCATTGACGCTCCCGGCAGGCATGATCCGCGAAAGGGTGGAAAGGTGAAAAACCTGTACGCCACCGAGGAGGAGGATCCCGTGACCCGCATCGACAGCGTGCGTGCCGCGACCGGCTCGGCGAAGGACAGCGTGCTGCATGCCGCGGAAGTGGTGGCGCCCTACGCCGAGTCGGCCAGGGACCGGGCCACGACGTACGCGCAAGAGGCGCGCGTCGCGCTCGGGCCCAAGGTTTCGCAGGCCGCGCACCAGGCGCGTGCCCAGTACGACACGCACCTCGCTCCGCGCCTCGAGCAGGCGCGGACACATGTCCCGCCGAAGCTCGACCAGGCCGCGCACGACGCGGCGGCCCGCACCCGCGAGGCCGCCCGGCAGGCAGCGGCGTACTCGAAGCCGCGCATCGAGCAGGCGGTGGCCGCGTCCGAGCCGGCTCGCAAGGAGGCCGTCGCCCGCAGCAGCGCGGCCTACTCGGGACTGCGCGGCGAGGTCTCGCCGAAGGAGATCCGCAAGCTGGTGCGCAAGCACGAGCGCCGCGCCCGCTCCGGCCGTATCGCCAAGCGTCTCGTCGTGCTCGGCATCCTGGCGGGCGGCGCGTTCGCCGCGTGGAAGTGGTGGGACAAGCAGGCCAACCCGGACTGGCTGGTGGAACCGCCGGCCGCCACCGAGGTCCCCGACAGCGCTCCGCTGACCTCCGTCGACGGCAGCGGTCGGGACATCCTCGACCCGGAAGTTGAGGCGAAGCAGGCCGAGGCGGACACGTCCGTGGAGGACGAGCGCTGACGCCAGATACAGCGCCAGATACGGCGAAAGCCCCTCCGACCAGGGAGAACCTGGTCGGAGGGGCTTTTTGCTGTGGAGCCTAGGGGAGTCGAACCCCTGACATCTGCCATGCAAAGACAGCGCTCTACCAACTGAGCTAAGGCCCCGAAAACGATGCGTCCAACCGGAAGGTTCATGCTCCGGTTCGGCACCGCAGACCAGAGTACCGGGTCACCCCCTGAAACCTGCAAAAAGATTGGGGCTCCCGGCGGGCGACCACGCTCCGTAAGATGCCCCACGTGCTTCGCGGCAGCGAAGGACCGTACTTGGGGAAGCGATGGGGAGACGCAATGGACGCCGCACAACAGGAAGCCACCGCAAGAGCCAGGGAGCTCCAGCGGAACTGGTACGGGGAGCCGCTGGGGGCGCTCTTCCGTCGGCTGATCGAGGACCTGGGGCTCAATCAGGCCCGCCTCGCGGGAGTGCTCGGGCTTTCCGCCCCCATGCTGTCCCAGCTGATGAGCGGTCAGCGCGCGAAGATCGGCAACCCTGCCGTGGTGCAGCGCGTACAGCTGCTGCAGGCGCTCGCGGGACAGGTCGCCGACGGCAGCGTCAGCGCCGCCGAGGCCACCGAGCGGATGGACGAGATCAAGAAGTCTCAGGGCGGGTCGGTGCTCAGCAACACCGGGCAGTCCACGAACAGTTCGGGCGCGCCGACGGTGAAGCGCGTGGTGCGTGAGATCCAGTCGCTGCTGCGCTCCGTCTCGGCCGCGAGCGACATCATCGAGGCGGCGGACTCGCTCGCCCCCAGCCACCCCGAACTGGCAGAGTTCCTCCGGGTGTACGGCGCGGGACGCACCTCCGACGCCGTCGCCCACTACCAGTCGCACCAGAGCTGACCCCGGCCTGGCGCGGCGCCTTGTCCGGCTCCGGGAGGGGAGCGAAGCTCGACCATGGGTGAGGTCTTCGCCGGCCGGTACGAACTGGCCGATCCGATCGGCCGCGGGGGAGTGGGCGCGGTCTGGCGCGCCTGGGACCACCGGCGCCGCCGCTATGTGGCGGCGAAGGTACTGCAGCAGTCCGACGCCCACACCCTGCTGCGCTTCGTGCGGGAGCAGGCGCTGCGC